>CAVYPJ010000003.1:495000-5465010 GCA_963770385.1 uncultured Alphaproteobacteria bacterium
CTGGGCTTCGCCGGGCACGCTTCGCTCTACTCTGAGCGTGGCTGCGCCACGCGGAGCCGAAGGCGAAGCGTGGTGGGCCTGGGAAGACTTGAACTTCCGACCTCACGCTTATCAAGCGCGCGCTCTAACCAACTGAGCTACAAGCCCCTAACGCTTATCCTCGTGGAGGATCGGAGCATTGCATGCGCGACCGGCGCGCTCGCGCCGAAGCAAATCGCACAAGCGCTCAGCCCCTGGCGCGTGTTTCGTCCGCGAAGAAAGAGAAACGAAGACGGCGAAATCCCGCCAATGGAGCTCATCAATCCTGCGATCGATGGCCCCTGAATGTTTCTAAAACGATCCGATAGCGAGCCTAAGCTCTCTGAAGGATCATCCTTAGAAAGGAGGTGATCCAGCCGCAGGTTCCCCTACGGCTACCTTGTTACGACTTCACCCCAGTCGCTGACCCTACCGTGGCCGGCTGCCTCCTTGCGGTTAGCGCACCGTCTTCAGGTAAAACCAACTCCCATGGTGTGACGGGCGGTGTGTACAAGGCCCGGGAACGTATTCACCGTGGCGTGCTGATCCACGATTACTAGCGATTCCAACTTCATGGGCTCGAGTTGCAGAGCCCAATCCGAACTGAGACGGCTTTTTGAGATTTGCTAGGGCTTGCACCTTCGCTTCCCATTGTCACCGCCATTGTAGCACGTGTGTAGCCCAGCCCGTAAGGGCCATGAGGACTTGACGTCATCCCCACCTTCCTCGCGGCTTATCACCGGCAGTCTCCTTAGAGTGCTCAACTAAATGGTAGCAACTAAGGACGGGGGTTGCGCTCGTTGCGGGACTTAACCCAACATCTCACGACACGAGCTGACGACAGCCATGCAGCACCTGTGTTCCGGGCTCCGAAGAGAAGGTCACATCTCTGCGACCGGTCCCGGACATGTCAAGGGCTGGTAAGGTTCTGCGCGTTGCGTCGAATTAAACCACATGCTCCACCGCTTGTGCGGGCCCCCGTCAATTCCTTTGAGTTTTAATCTTGCGACCGTACTCCCCAGGCGGAATGCTTAAAGCGTTAGCTGCGCCACTAGTGAGTAAACCCACTAACGGCTGGCATTCATCGTTTACGGCGTGGACTACCAGGGTATCTAATCCTGTTTGCTCCCCACGCTTTCGTGCCTCAGCGTCAGTATCGGGCCAGTGAGCCGCCTTCGCCACTGGTGTTCTTGCGAATATCTACGAATTTCACCTCTACACTCGCAGTTCCACTCACCTCTCCCGAACTCAAGATCCTCAGTATCAAAGGCAGTTCTGGAGTTGAGCTCCAGGATTTCACCCCTGACTTAAAGACCCGCCTACGCACCCTTTACGCCCAGTGATTCCGAGCAACGCTAGCCCCCTTCGTATTACCGCGGCTGCTGGCACGAAGTTAGCCGGGGCTTATTCTTGCGGTACCGTCATTATCTTCCCGCACAAAAGAGCTTTACAACCCTAGGGCCTTCATCACTCACGCGGCATGGCTGGATCAGGCTTGCGCCCATTGTCCAATATTCCCCACTGCTGCCTCCCGTAGGAGTTTGGGCCGTGTCTCAGTCCCAATGTGGCTGATCATCCTCTCAGACCAGCTACTGATCGTCGCCTTGGTGAGCCGTTACCTCACCAACTAGCTAATCAGACGCGGGCCGATCTTTCGGCGATAAATCTTTCCCCGTAAGGGCTTATCCGGTATTAGCACAAGTTTCCCTGTGTTGTTCCGAACCAAAAGGTACGTTCCCACGCGTTACTCACCCGTCTGCCGCTGACGTATTGCTACGCCCGCTCGACTTGCATGTGTTAAGCCTGCCGCCAGCGTTCGCTCTGAGCCAGGATCAAACTCTCAAGTTGGACTTGAACTTTGAACCGGCTGATCACAACGTTTGACGAGGTCCCACCATTATCGACCGAAGTCGATGTGCTGCCTGCGATTCACATCGCTGGCAACGATGGTGTTTCCTTTGAAACGTGTACCGCCGAAGTCTTTCGTCCGATCCCGAACTCATGAAAACCGAAGTTTCCACTCGATCGAGATCCGCAAGGACTCCGCCGTCCACGTTTCTCTTTCTTCATCTTCACTTGTCAAACAGCCCGGGGCCAAAACCCCGCCCCACACTTAATGGGGCTTTCGAAGATCCATCCGACGACAAATGGCAACCGATGGAAACCGGTTGTTCATTCACTCATCAAAATGAGGAGCTTCACGAGGCACGAAAACTCGCCGTGGCCGAGGGCCAAGGCAGCGCCGCGCTCAGTGGCCGGGTTATAGTCCCCCCCCATTCGGCTTGTCAACGGTCCGTTGTCAATAAATCGTCGCATCGCGCATTTTTTTGCGTCGCAAAGCGGCCGTGGTCTTCAGGGGTCCTGTGCCGTACTTGAGCCACAATCCTGCGACGTTCTGACAATTCGTTAATCATTGAATCGTCGGGTGCCTGAGGGGGCTGCCGGCGTTCATCCAATCAGGAACAGGCGGCTTCAAGATGATCCCAGCGCCCGTTCCTGAAAGCCGAGAAACATCGCGATATCTGCTAAGCATGTGTCGTCCGTGATTCTGGCCAAATCTTTGGCTTGATTCCCGGATACACATGCGGGGCGTCGCATTCCCTTGGATGTCTCCGCGCGCATGCGGACATCCACGGCGAGAGGGCGAGAAAGGGTCTCCCGCTATGTTGCTCGTAGAAATTGGGGGGACTTTGGGTTGAGCCAGAGGACGTCACGAGGGGGCGGCTACGGACGCGAGACCGAGATCATCGATCTCGGCCACGAGCCGCCGCTTTCAGTCGACGGCTCCGAGGCCGCGGTGATCGATCGCCGCCGCGTCTCCGTACAATGGTTCAGCGGCACCATCCTGACAGGTCTGTGCGGCGCGGCTCTGATCGGCGGCGCCGTTTTCGCGTCTCTCGATGGTGAAACCACTTTCGCCCGCGTGCCGGAGCGCGTCGAAACCGCGCTGCGCGGCGCGTTCGGCGCCAATGACCGCACCGTCACCTTGCGCAAGAGCGATCGCCTGCCGCCGCCCGGCGAGTCGACTGCGTCTCGCAATGTGCTGCGCGTGTCCACCGTCACCCGTGTCGGCAATCGCGATGTGGTCAGGGTCCGGCCGTTCGTGAGGATCTCCGGCAATCTGTCGATGACCACGAGCGACCTTTCCTCCAAGATCCCGGCGTTCAACGCGCAGCGGCTGCTGAACGATAACGGCGCCGACACTCCCTCCCCCGCCGACGATCCCAAAAACGCCGATGCCGCCGAACCCGATGCCGAAGTGTCCTTCGTGACCAAGGATCTGGCGCAGGTGCTGCCCAAGGCGAAGATCGCGGCAGTCGTCGCACTCGACGATGTGCTGATGCGCGTCCGGGATGCCGCGAACTGGCGCGGCAATGGCAGCGGCGTGCGCTATGCGATGGCCAACGCAACCGCGGATGCCAGCGGCGCGCAATCGGACGTCAAGCTGTCCTACGCCTCGGAAGGCACCAGCGCCGACCCCTATGCCGGCTTCGAAACGCGGGTGGTGCCGGAAAACGTCACGCTGCTGCCGAAGACCAAGGAGCAGATCACCGGCGGCAACCCGACCGGCGAACGCGTCCATGTCGTCAAGAAGGGTGACACCGTCAGTTCCATTCTCAGGGACCAGGGCGCAACGCCTGACGAAATCAGGGCGATCACCGCCACGCTCGGCTTCCGCGGCCGCGACGGCGGGGTGAAGGAAGGCGAGAAGCTGCGCGTCCTGATGGCGCCGACAAGCTCCGCTCCCGACGCGCGGCTGCAGCCTTGTCGCGTGATCATCGCCAACGACACGACGATCGAAGCGGTCGCTGCGCTGTCCGACCTCGGAAGATATGTCGCGGTCGACGTGCAGAGCATGAACACGGTCTCCGAAACCGCCGACAACACCAATAACAACGACGATGACGAGGACGACGGCAGCGGCGTCCGGCTCTATCAGAGCATTTACGAGACCGCGCTGCGCAACAAGGTCCCCACCCCAGTCATCGACGACATGATCCGCATCTATTCCTACGATGTGGATTTCCAGCGCAAGGTGCAGCCGGGCAACTCCTTCGACGTGTTCTACGCCGGCGATGACGACAACGCGAACGCCAACGAAAAGCGGGAGGTGATGTTCGCCTCGTTGACCGTCGGCGGCGAGACGAAGAAATATTATCGCTTCCAGACACCCGACGACAGCGTCGTCGATTATTATGACGAGAGCGGCAAGAGCGCGAAGAAGTTCCTGGTCCGCAAGCCGGTCAATGACGCGATCATGCGCTCGGGCTTCGGCGGACGCCGCCATCCGATCCTCGGCTTCGTCAAGATGCACACCGGCGTCGACTGGGCCACGGCCTACGGCACGCCGATCTTCGCCTCCGGCAACGGCGTGATCGAGAAGGTGGGCCTGGAAGGCGGCTACGGCAAATATATCCGGATCAAGCACAATAACGGTTATGAGACCGCCTACGGCCACATGTCGGCTTTCGCCAAGGGCATGGAAATCGGCAAGCGTGTCCGCCAGGGCCAGGTGATCGGCTTCGTCGGTTCGACCGGCATGTCGACCGGCCCGCATGTGCACTACGAAATTCTGGTCAACGGACGCTTCGTCGATCCGATGCGCATCAAGCTGCCGCGCGGCCGTTCGCTCGACGGGCCGCTGATGGCGAACTTCGAGAAGGAGCGCGACCGGCTCGACGGGATGATGACCGGCCGCAACGGCGCCGGCGCCCGCCTGTCGGACGCGGGCCCGCTGCAGATGCCTCAGCAGATCAGCAACCGCTGATCGAAGCTGAACAGACGGGCCCAGAATAGGCATTAAAAGCCCTCCCGGCGGGTCCGCAGGGAGGGTTTTTCATATCTGGCGCTCGGCTCAGTTCAGCTTGCGCTTCGGCACCGGCGTTTCAAACTGCGCGATTTCCGCGGTCTTCGGCGCGCTGCCGTTGAAGGTCAGCACATTGCCTTGCGACGAGATCGCGACCGTATCGCCGTCCTTCACCTCGCCCGCCAAAATCATCTCGGCAAGCGGGTCCTGCAGATAGCGCTGGATCACCCGCTTCAGCGGACGCGCGCCATATGACGGATCCCAGCCCTTGGCGGCAAGCCAGTCGCGCGCCGCGGCGTCCAGCTTGAGCGCGATCTTGCGGTCCTCCAGGAGCTTTTGCAGACGCGCGAACTGGATCTCGACGATCCGGCCCATTTCGCTCTTCTGCAGGCGATGGAACAGGATGATCTCGTCGACGCGGTTGAGGAATTCGGGCCTGAAATGCGCCCGCACCGTCATCATCACCTGCTCGCGCACGGCCGACGTGTCCTCGCCTTCCGGCTGATTGACCAGGAACTCGGAGCCGAGATTCGAAGTCATGATGATCAGCGTGTTGCGGAAGTCGACGGTCCGGCCCTGACCATCGGTCAGGCGGCCATCGTCAAGCACCTGCAACAGCACGTTGAAGACATCCGGATGCGCCTTCTCGATCTCGTCGAACAGCACGACCTGATAAGGCCGCCGCCGCACCGCTTCGGTGAGCGCGCCGCCCTCGTCGTAGCCGACATAGCCCGGAGGCGCGCCGATCAGCCGCGACACCGAGTGCTTCTCCATGTACTCGGACATGTCGAGGCGAACCATCGCGGTCTCGTCGTTGAAGAGATATTCGGCGAGCGCCTTGGTCAGCTCGGTCTTGCCGACGCCCGTGGGGCCTAAGAACATGAACGAGCCCATCGGCCGGTTCGGGTCCTGCAGGCCCGCGCGCGAGCGGCGCACCGCGGTTGCGACCGCATGCACGGCTTCGGCCTGACCCACGACACGCTTGCCGAGGCTATCCTCCATCTTCAGGAGCTTGTCCTTTTCGCCCTCCAGCATCTTATCGACGGGAACGCCGGTCCAGCGCGAGACGACCTGCGCGATGTGGTTGGCGGTGACCGCCTCCTCCATCATCTCGCCGGCGTTCTCCTTGTCCTCGATCTCGGCGAGCCTCTTCTCGAGTTCCGGAATCTGGCCATAGGCGAGCTCGCCGGCGCGCTGATACTCGCCGCGGCGCTGCGCGTTGGCGAGTTCGATGCGCAGCGCATCGAGATCGCTCTTCAGCTTCTGCGCGTTCGAGAGCTTGTTCTTTTCCGCGCTCCAGCGCGCCGTCAAGGCCGCCGATTTCTCCTCGAGCTCGACCAGTTCCTTCTCCAGCGACTTCAGGCGGCTCTTGGAGCCGGAGTCGCTTTCCTTCTTCAGGGCTTCCTGCTCGATCTTGAGTCGGATGATTTCGCGGTCAAGCGAGTCCAGCTCCTCCGGCTTGGAATCGACCTGCATCTTCAGCCGCGCTGCCGCCTCGTCCATCAGGTCGATGGCCTTGTCGGGCAGGAAGCGGTCGGTGATGTAGCGGTTCGACAGCGTCGCCGACGCCACAAGCGCGGAATCGGTGATGCGCACACCGTGGTGCTGCTCGTATTTGTCCTTCAGGCCGCGCAGGATCGAGATCGTATCCTCGACCGAGGGCTCGCTGACATAGATCGGCTGGAAGCGCCGCGCCAAAGCGGCGTCCTTCTCGACATGCTTCTGGTATTCGTCGAGCGTGGTCGCACCGATGCAGTGCAGATCGCCGCGCGCCAGCGCGGGCTTCAAAAGGTTGGACGCGTCCATCGCGCCGTCCGCCTTGCCGGCGCCGATCAGCGTGTGCATCTCGTCGATGAACAGGATGATGCTGCCTTCGGCGGAGGTCACCTCCTGCAGCACGGCCTTCAGCCGCTCCTCGAATTCGCCGCGATATTTCGCGCCGGCAATCAGCGCACCGAGATCGAGCGAGAGCAGCTTCTTGTCCTTCAGGCTCTCCGGCACGTCGCCATTGACGATGCGCAGCGCAAGCCCTTCGACGATTGCGGTCTTGCCGACGCCGGGTTCGCCAATCAGGACGGGATTGTTCTTGGTACGCCGGGACAGCACCTGAATCGTGCGCCGGATCTCCTCGTCGCGGCCGATCACAGGATCGAGCTTGCCGTCGCGCGCTGCCTGGGTCAGGTCGCGGGAATATTTCTTCAGCGCGTCATAGGCATTCTCGGCGGTCGCGGAATCCGCGGTGCGGCCCTTGCGCAGGGTTTCGATCGCCGTATTGAGATTTTGCGGCGTGATGCCGCCCTTGCGCAGGATGCTGCCGGCCTCGCTGTCCTTGTCGAGCGCGAGCCCCAGCAGCAGCCGCTCGACGGTGACGAAGCTGTCGCCGCCCTTGTCTGCGGCCTTTTCGGCGGCGTCGAAGGCGCGCGCGAGATCGGGCGCCAGATAGATCTGACCCGCGCCGCTGCCCGACACTTTGGGCAGCTTGCCGAGAGCCTCCTCGGTCGCCTTCAGGATCGCGCGCGAATTGCCGCCGGCGCGGTCGATCAGGCCGCCGGCCATCCCTTCGCTGTCATCCAGCAGCACCTTCAGCACATGCAGCGACGAGAATTGCTGGTGGCCATCGCGCATCGCAAGCGATTGCGCCGATTGGATGAAGCCCCTCGCGCGTTCGGTGTATTTCTCAATGTTCATACGTTGTTATCCCTCAGCCTGCCGCACAGCCCCGAAGGCACCGCCACGACATCTTCACTGGGCCTTCGCCCGGCCGCGTTGATATCCATCAACGGCCAGGCGGCCGCGTCGCCGGCATTGTCCACCAGCTTGAGCCAGATGTGGGAAGCAGCGGTTGGAAACGGAAGAGGCCGCTTCACAAATTCGTGCGTTCTGAAGGACGCCCTCCGGAACCACCGCATCCGAGACGCCGTGCGGCGGCGCTCACCCACTCGGCAGCGGAAAGAAAGCGGGCGCGGCCGGATTGCGGCCCCGAACATTAACTGCAATTTTTAACGCCCGGCTCACGAGAAGGAAGCTCAAATGCCCTACGCCGTCGCAAGCGACAAGGTCCGCCTGTATTTCGAGGAAGCAGGCAGCGGAACGCCCATCATCTTTTTGCATGAATTCGCGGCCGACCACACCAATTGGGAACCGCAGATGCGCTACTTTTCGCGCGGCCACCGCGTGATCGCCTATTCCGCGCGCGGCTACGCGCCCTCCGACGTCCCGCTATCGGCCGATGCCTACACCTACAAGCATTTCTACACCGATGCGCTGGCCGTGCTCGACCATCTCGGGATCGCAAGAGCGCATTTCGTCGGGCTTTCGATGGGCTCCTATTCGTCGCTGCAGGTCGCGCTCAATGCGCCGAACCGCCCGCTGTCAATGACGCTCGCGGGCGTCGGCTCGGGATCGAGCCTGGAAAACCTCGAGGCATTCCGCAAAGGATGCCGCGACACGGCCGAGCAGTTCGAGGCGATCGGCTCGGTCGAGGTGGCGAAGGTGACGCGCGAGGCGCCGGGCCGGATTCCGTTCCTGGTCAAGGACCCGCGTGGCCACGCCGATTTCTACGCCGCATTGTCGCGCCATGATGCCAAGGGTTCCGCCAACACCATGCGCGGCTTCCAGGGCGGCCGCCCCTCGATCTACACTATGACGGATGAGATCAGGAAGGCGGCGACCCCGGCCCTGATCATCTGCGGCGACGAGGACGACAATTGCATCGAGCCCAGCCTGTTCCTGAAGAAGCATCTGCCGGCGGCAGGACTGACCTTCTTCCCGAAGTCGGGGCATGTGCTCAATCTGGAAGAGCCAGCACTGTTCAACGAGATGGTGGAGCGCTTCATCGCGCTGGTCGAAGCCGGCCGCTGGCTGCCGCGCGATCCGAGGTCGATGGTGGCGGGCTGATCACCCACGTCATTCCGGGGCGCCCGAAGGGCGAACCCGGAATCCAGAGCTTGTGGCGCGAGATTCCGGGTTCGATGCTGACGCATCGCCCCGGAATGACGGTGCCCTACTTACCTACTTCTTCCCCGCCCGGCTCAGCAGGAACACGCCCTGCTCGCCGAACATGTTCCAGAACCACCACGGCATATTCACCCGTAGCGGGCGGCCGTAGGAATCGAGCGCGATCGCACGCTCCATCTTGACGTGGATCTCGTCGCAGAGCTGCACGAAATCCTTGATGGTGCAGAAATGGATGTTCGGCGTGTCATACCATGTCGCCGGGAGATTATCCGTGCGCGGCATGTGGCCACCGACCAGAAGCTGCAACCGCATCCGCCAGAAGCCAAAATTCGGAAAAGTCACGAGCGCGCGGCGGCCGATCCGCAACAGGTTTTCCAGCACGACCTTCGGCTGACGCGTTGCCTGCAGCGTCTGCGACAGGATCACATAGTCGAAGGCATCATCCGGATAGTTGACGAGGTCGGTATCGGCGTCGCCCTGCACCACCGCGAGCCCCTTGGCGACACAGCGGTTGACACCCTCGCGCGACAGCTCGATGCCGCGGCCATCGATGCCGCGGTTCTCCAGAAGCTGCAGGAGATCGCCGTCGCCGCAGCCGACATCGAGCACTTTCGAGCCGCGCTCGACCATCTCGGCGATCAGGAGATGATCGCCGCGATAGGCGAGCGGCTGGCCCGTGATATCGCCCAACGGAAGGGCCTGCTGCTGCATCGACATGTCAGCCGCCCGCCTTCAGTCCGCGCGTCTTGCCGGCCGATTGCAGGAAGGCGCGGGCGATGTCATAGAATTCCGGGACGTCGAGCAGGAACGCGTCATGACCGCGATCGGTTTCGATCTCGGCGAACGACACCCGCGCGTTCGATGCATTCAGCGCGTGCACCAGCGCGCGCGATTCCGAGGTCGGAAACAGCCAGTCGCTGGTGAAGGACACCACGCAGAAGCGGGTCTGGATGCCGCGAAACGCCTGCGCCAGCACACCATGATGATCGGCCGCGATATCGAAATAATCCATCGCGCGGGTCAGATAGAGATAGCTGTTGGCGTCGAAGCGCTCGACAAAGGACGAGCCCTGATAGCGCAGATAGCTTTCGACCTGAAAGTCCGCATCGAACGAGAATGTCGGCAGCTCGCGGTCCTGCATGCGCCGGCCGAACTTGCGATGCAGAGCCGCATCCGAGAGATAGGTGATGTGCGCGGCCATCCGCGCCACTGCGAGCCCGCGATGCGGCCGCGTGCCCTGGTCGGCGTAGCCCCCATTATGCCACTCGGGATCGGCCATCACGGCCTGGCGGCCGAGTTCGTGAAAGGCGATGTTCTGCGCCGAGTGACGGGTGCTGCAGGCGATCGCGAGCGCGGAGAACACGCGGTTCGGATAGGCTGCGGTCCATTGCAGCGCCTGCATTCCGCCCATCGAGCCGCCGACCACGCAGAACAGCGTGTTGATGCCGAGACGGTCGAGCAGCATGGCCTGCGCCCGCACCATGTCGGGAATGGTGACAACGGGGAACTCCAATCCCCATACCTTGCCGGTCACCGGGTTGGTCGACGCCGGCCCGGTCGAGCCCATGCAGCCGCCGATCACGTTGGGGCAGATGATAAAATATTGGTTGCTGTCGAGCGGCCGGCCCGGGCCGACCATGTTCTCCCACCAGCCCGGCTTGGCGGTGAGCGGATGAACATTGGCCACGTGCTGGTCCAGCGTCAGCGCGTGACAGATCAGGACGGCATTGGAGCGATCGGCGTTGAGTTCGCCATAGGTCTGATAGGCAATCTGGAACGGCGCGAGATCGACGCCGCAATCGAGCTTCAGCGGTTGGTCGGCGCCGAACAGCGCGATCAGCGAATTCGGATGATCCGCTTCGTGCGAACGCTCGTCGGCTTGCGCCGTCGAACTCGGTATCGATTGCACGTTCATCATGTTGCCTGGACCGCCACTTCCGCGGCGGCTCCCGTAACAGAACAGACATCAGGCCATAAAAAAACCCGGCCTGAAATAAGGTTCGGCCGGGATCACATCTGTCCCCGGCCTGTTTAGCGAGTTGTTTAACGTGGCTGCAAGCCGGCCGGCTCAAATGACCACGGGAACAGACCAAAAACTAGTCACTCGCCGGCCTTTCGTCAAGCCGAACGGGCGGTTAACCGGAGATGACGCCCGCCTCTGCGCATCGCACGGTCCTGTGACCGCGGCAGCTCGAACTTGGCTGTTGCGCGGCCGCGCACCATGGGACAGAACGGGCCGTCATGCTTCGAGGCATCCAGACGGATGGCGCCTCGCACTCGCCGGATATTCCAATGTCGCAATCGCCCCCTGCCCCGCCGTCGCTCGCCGAACTGCGCAAGGAAATCGACACGATCGATGAAGGGATGCATCGCCTGTTGATGCAGCGCGGCGACATCATCGATCGCCTGATCCGGGTCAAGCAGACCCAGGAGGTCGGCTCGGCGTTCCGGCCCGCGCGCGAGGCCGACATGATGCGGCGCCTGGTCGAGCGCCATCGCGGCATCCTGCCGCTCGACACGGTGGAAAGCATCTGGCGCGTCATCATCTCGACTTTCACCTATGTGCAGGCGCCGTTCTCGGTGCATGCCGATGTTTCCATCGGCAAATCCGCGATGCGGGATTCCGCGCGGTTTCACTTTGGCTTCACCGTCCCCTATGTCTCGCATTTCAACGCCTCTGCCGCGGTCGAAGCGGTCGCCAAATCCAAGGGCGACCTGGCGCTGGTCTCGGCCACGTCGAGCCGCACGCCATGGTGGCTTGCGCTTGAAGCCAAGGGCACGCCCAAGATCATCGCGCGCCTTCCTTTCGTCGAGCGCGCCGATCATCCGGCGGCGCTGCCGGTCTTCGTGGTGTCGCGCGTCGCCGACAGCGCCATGGTGACCGAAGTGGAGACCTGGAGCGTGCGGGTCTCGGGATGGAACGCGGAGATCGCGCGGGCGCTGTCGCCGCTCGCCGACGTCGTCGCCGTCCCGGATACCGCCTTCGATGGAGCAGCGCTGCTGATGTCGATCCCCGGCGCCAAGGTGCTGGACAAGGGGTTGGACAAGATCACGCAGGCCCTGGTTGCGGCCGGTGCCTCGGTGCGCTCTTCGGCTCTCGTCGGCAGCCACGCAACGCGCTATACGGTGCCGGCTAACGGGACGAAATCATAGTCGTCCCGGCAATCCGGAGTACCAGATGTCCCGCCCCGTGCCGAATCCCGGCATCCTCGATATTGCGCCCTACACGCCCGGCAAGAGCCCCAAGCCGGAGCCCGGTCGCAAGGTGTTCAAGCTGTCGGCCAACGAGACGCCGTTCGGGCCGTCGCCGAAGGCGCTGGCGGCCTACAGGGAGGCCGCGCAGCATCTGGAGGACTATCCGGAAGGCACATCGAAAGTGCTGCGCGAAGCGATCGGCCGTGCCTTCGGTCTCGACCCCGACCGCATCATCTGCGGCGCAGGCTCGGACGAGATCCTGAACCTTCTGGCCCACACCTATCTTTGCCATGGCGACGAGGCGATCTCGACCACCCATGGCTTCCTGGTCTATCCGATCGCGACAATGGGATGCGGCGCCAAGAACGTGGTGGTGTCGGAACGTAATTTTACCGCCGATGTCGATGCGATCCTGAAGGCCGTGACGTCGCGCACCAAGCTGGTCTGGCTGGCCAATCCGAACAATCCGACCGGCACCTATCTGCCCTTCGACGAGATCAAGCGGTTGCGCGCCGGCCTGCCCTCGCACGTGCTGCTGGTGCTGGACGCAGCCTATTCCGACTACGTCTCGCGCAACGACTATGAGATGGGTATCGAGCTGGTGGCGACCACGGAAAACACCGTGATGACCCACACCTTCTCGAAGATCCACGGGCTTGCCGCGCTTCGGATCGGCTGGATGTTCGGGCCGGCTCACATCGTGGACGCGGTGAACCGCATCCGCGGCCCCTTCAACGTCTCGAACCCGGCGATGCGCGCTGCGGTCGCCGCGATCGAGGACACCGCGCATGTCGGCATGTCGCGGACACACACCGAGACGTGGCGCAACTGGCTGACCGAGGAGATCGGGAAGCTGGGGCTGAAAGTGACGCCGAGTGTCGCGAATTTCGTGCTGATTCATTTCCCGGCCGAGAGGGGCAGGTCCGCGGCGGAAGCCGACGCCTTCCTGACCGGGCGCGGGCTCGTGCTGCGGGCGCTGAGCAATTACAAGCTCCCCGACGCGCTGCGCATGACCGTCGGCACCGAAGAAGCCAATCGGCTCGTGGTCGAAGGCTTGCGCGACTTCATGGCCGCCAAGGTCGCCGCGACGTGAGCGGCACACCGCACTTCAAGCGCATCGCGCTGATCGGCTTCGGCCTGATCGGCGGCTCGATCGCGCGCGCGGCGCGCGCGCAAGGCCTTGTCGACGAGATCGTCACCACCGCGCGCTCGGAGAAGACCCGCGCGCGGGTGGTCGAGCTTGGCGTGGCCGATAGCGTGGTCGCGACCAATGCGGAAGCCGTGAAAGATGCGGACCTTGTCATCCTCTGCATCCCGGTCGGTGCCTGCGGCACAGTCGCGCAGGAGATCGCCGCGCATCTGAAGCCGGGCGCGATCATCTCCGATGTCGGCTCGGTGAAGAACGCCGTGGTTCGCGACATGGCGCCGCATCTGCCAGCCAACGTTCACTTCGTGCCGGCGCATCCGGTGGCCGGCACCGAGCATTCCGGTCCGGATTCCGGCTTCGCCGAGCTGTTCATCAACCGATGGTGCATCCTGACGCCGCCGGAAGGGACAGATCAAAACGCGGTCGAGAAGCTGCGCGCGTTCTGGGCAGCGCTCGGCGCCAAGGTCGAGATCATGACGCCCGAGCACCACGACCTCGTGCTCGCGATCACGAGCCACCTGCCGCATCTGATCGCCTACACGATCGTCGGCACGGCCGACGAACTCGCGCAGGTGACATCGTCCGAGGTGATCAAGTTCTCCGCCGGCGGCTTCCGCGATTTCACCCGCATCGCTGCTTCCGACCCGACCATGTGGCGCGACGTCTTTCTTGCCAACAAGGAGGCGGTGTTGGAAATGCTCGGCACCTTCAACGAGGATCTGTCCAAATTGACGCGGGCGATCCGGCGCGGCGACGGCGAGGCCCTGTTTGATCACTTCACCCGCACCCGTGCCATCCGCCGCGGCATCGTCGAGACCGGCCAGGATTCCGCCGCGCCCGATTTCGGCCGGCCGCACGCACATCTGACGAAGCAATCGGACTGACTGCTCGGCCGAAACGGGCCCGACCGTGGAGGCTGAGCCCGTTCGACTGAAGGCAACACCGGCCGTCGGATCAGTACGGCTTGCTCACGGGCATGCGGTGAGCGCGATGAGTTTTCACCGACAACTGTATACCCTTGGCGTCGGTGCCGCGCATCTGGCCCATCGCATTTTGCGGCATCGAGTAGCCGAGCCCCAGGTCGGCGTTCGGATAGAAGAACGCGTAATTGCCGGGCTCCGAGATCACCTCCGCGAATGCCGGCGTCGCGATCGCCGCCGACAGGATCACCGCCGCGCCGAGCATCTTGAGCTTCGTCATGGACCTTCTCCTCGCCATCGGCTCGCAACCATATGCGCGCCGTGTAAGGACATGACTGGCGGCTGGGGTTTCCATTCCCGCCGCGCGAGCCGATGCCGATCACGCCTGGGCGATCCGCATTTGACCCATGCGCGATCCCTAATCGTGTCCACGCGAAGGTGAGGCAGAATCCGGAAATTTCAGAACAGCGGCGGAATCTGCGCGACTTTCAAAGGTCCGAGAAACACCGCGCCGTCGACGAAGCGCAGCGGAAAGCTGCGCGCCTTCCGTCCCTCCAGGTCGGCTTCCTTGCCGAGCGCGTTGATGCCGGCGGCGACGCCGACGCTGGCGTTCTTCTTCACGACCTTGCCGAGACCGGGAATCGCGCGGTCCAGCGCGCCCATCAGGTTGTTGATGTCCTGCGTCTTGACGCCCGGCGCGACGCGATCGAGCGTCGCCTGCGGCACGCCGTCCTCCAGCATCTTGTCGATGCCGAGCGCGGAGATGACTTTCTCGATGCCGGCAACCGTCATCTGCAGCTCGCCTTCGATGCCGCCGTTTGGCGTGAGTCCAAGCGTGCCCGTGGCCAGGCCGACGAGATCGCCCTGTTGAATGCGCGACTGCACGATCTCGACATGACCGCCGGCGGCCTGCAGCTCGCGAAACCGCTCCGGCCACGGCTTCGGTGAGAAATCCTTCAATCCGCTGAGCACGGCCCGGATGTCGGCATCGAACGGCTCGGCG
The DNA here is from genome assembly GCA_963770385.1 of uncultured Alphaproteobacteria bacterium. Classification (GTDB taxonomy): domain Bacteria; phylum Pseudomonadota; class Alphaproteobacteria; order Rhizobiales; family Xanthobacteraceae; genus Bradyrhizobium. Next base: position 510,048 of record CAVYPJ010000003.1, read on the forward strand.
AGCAAGGGATGCAGGGCGGAGATGCTGCCTCGGCTGATCCGCAGCACGCTTTCGATCGCCGGCCCATCGGGCGTCGATCCTTCGACAAGGCGGCCATGCAGCTCGACATGGCTTGCCGTCGCAAGCCGCCCGCGCGTCGTTCCATCGACATGATCGATCGTGGGATCGTCAAACACGATCGAGGCGCGCTGCGGCACCGCCGGCAAGCCGACGATGCTGCTCTGACCCAAGCGCCAGTTCACGACGAAGCTTTGCGTGCCTGAATCGGAAATCGTCGCAGGCGCAGTGAACTCGGCGATCAAGAGTTTCGGGTCGTAGACCTGCGCGACAACGAGGATCTCGCCGAGCTTCGCCGTCACCGGAATTCGCGTCGCCGCCTGCTGCGCCGTCTGCGAAACCAGCGATACGCTCGCTCCATCGCAACGGACCTCGAGGCGGAACGGGAAGCCCGCCACGGAACGCTTGGCGCAGTCATAGACCCGGCCCGACTTCGCCTCCCGGGCACGCCAGGCATCAGCCTGCACGTCGACCTGCGAGGCCGCAAAGAACCAGAAGCCACTCCAGGCGATCGCCGCGATCAGCAGCAAAACAGGAGCAATGAAAAGGCGCCAGAGTGGGCGCCGGCGCGGCGCTGCAATATTGGACATTGGCGACCCCTGAGCGGCAATTTTGGCAATAAAGCGGTCGCAATCGCCGCAATCAAGTTAACGCATTTTCATACGCAATCTGCTAGCACCCAACGCGGGATGTCGGCAATTACCTTATCCGAGACGGAATTTTCCAAAGGCGACCTCTGGGTGTTCGGCTATGGCTCGCTGATATGGCGGCCGGGCTTCGAATATATCGAGCGGGTCCCGGCCCGGCTGATCGGCGAACACCGCGCGCTCTGTGTCTATTCTTTCGTGCATCGTGGCACACCGGAAAAGCCCGGCCTGGTGCTCGGGCTCGATCGCGGCGGCGCTTGCCGCGGCATCGCGTTCCGCGTCGCCGAGAGGAACCGCGCCGATACGGTCGCCAATTTGCGCGCGCGAGAGCAGGTCACCTCGGTCTATCGCGAAGTGATGCGATCGGTGTGGCTGGAGAACGACGCGCGGCAGCGCGTCAGCGCGCTGGTCTACGTCGTCGATCGCGGCCATGTGCAATACGCCGGACGCCTGTCCCTGGCCGAGCAGCTTCGCCACGTGCTGCAGGGCCACGGACAGTCCGGCGTCAACCGCGACTACGTGCTTGCCACCGTAAAAGCGATCGAAGCGGAAGGATTTCGCGACACGCAATTGCACCGGCTCGCGTCGATGCTGCATGACGCGCATCCGCTTCGCACGGTGCCGGAAGGTTAAGCTATCGCTCCGCCGACGCCGGCACGCGGCCGAACAGTTGCGCCTGTTCGGCCTGCGCGTCTGCCACGATGCGGTTCGTCGCCTCCTCGATCGCATTGCGCATGCGGGTCAGAAATTCGTCGCGTGGCAGCCCCGGCGGCAGCGGATCGAGAAACTCGACGACAAGTGTGCCGGGATAGCGCAGGAACGTCCGGCGCGGCCAGAACAGTCCGGAATTCAGCGCGACCGGCAGGCACGGCACGCCGCAATCGGTATAGATCAAGCCGATCCCTGATTTATATTGTGGCGGCGCACCGACCGGCCTGCGCGTTCCCTCCGGAAAGATGACGAACTGCCGGCCGCGCAGGACCTCCTTGCGGGCGCGCCGCGCCATCGCGATCAGCGCGCGGCCGCCGGCTCTCCTGTCGATCGCGATCATGTTGGTCTTGATCAGGAACAGGCCGAAGACCGGAATGAATCTCAGCTCGCGCTTGAGCGCGAAGAACGGCGCCTCGAAGAAACGCAGCAGCGAAATGGTCTCCCACATCGACTGATGCTTGGAGGCGACGAGCAACGGCCCCTTTGGAATCTTCTCGACGCCGCGAAACTCCACCTTGATGTTGCAGACCACGCGCATCAGTAGGATGTTGCTCCGCGCCCACCAGTCCGCGACCCGCAGCATCGCGGCACGCGGCATCAGGAAGGTCGGGAGCGCGATCACCACCCACAACAGGAAATTCAGATAGAAAAGGACGTTGAAGACCAACGAACGCAGGAAAATGGAGGCCATCGAAATCCTTGACTAGTTGGCTTGCGCGGTCGCCGGCCGATGCGGCGGCGAAATGGCGGCGGGCTGATCGGGTCCCTCGAAGGTCAGGTCGATGCCGAGCGCTTCGAGATGGACCCGCACCACCGCTGCGACGTATTTGATATATTCATACAGCAGCAGCCGCAGCGTTCCGCTGCTCGTCCACCAGGGTTCCTCGCGCCATTTGTCGCCGACCACCGCGAACGGAATGAGCGAGACGTTTGGCATGGCATGCGACAATTCGACGATCGCGCGCGGCATATGATAGTTCGACGTCACCACGATCAACGATTTGAAGCCGCGTTCATGCGCCCAGCGCCGTGTTTGCGCAGCGTTGCTGCGGGTGTTGATGGCGGAATAGTCGAGATCGACGCAACAGTTGAAGAACGACTGGCTCTCCGGCACCGAACGGGAGATCTCGCTGGCGCCGCTGGTCGGATGCACCCCGGAGATCAACAGCCGCTTGCCGTAACCTGCGGCAAGCAATTCCATCGCGTCCGAGACGCGCGACGAGCCGCCCGTCAAAACAACGATGCCGTCGGCCCGGCCTTCCGGCTTCGTCTCGGCACCGCGAACCTGGGACAGGAACGCGACAAAGCCGCCTGCCGCCACGACGAATATGATCGCCATGACGGCAATGAGCGCCGCGTAGATGCGTCTCGCCGTCGCATAGAGCGGCGCATTCGGCGATGTATCGTCGGAGTGCGAAGTCATGCGATGGCTGTCGGTGGCAGGCGGCCTTCTTCCCGAAGCGATTTTAGAAGGTTTTCGGGCGAAGTGGAAACCATCCGCCTCACGATTTCACTCGATGTCGTCAAGGGTCGCAAACAGCGTCCGCCGCGAGGCCCAGGCCGTGATCGCCGCGATCATCACCGCCTGCACTGCGAGCACCAGATAGCCCGAGGGGCGCAACGAAAACGTGCCCAATAGCGCGGCAAACTGGTCGCCGACGGGCGTGCCGGAGAACCAGCCGGCGATCGATTCGGAGAAGCCGAAACCAAGCATGGCAACGCCGCCGCCGATCACGCCACCCTCAAGGCCAAGCAGAAGGAAATGCTTGAAAAACCGGTCGGCGATGAAGCGGTCGCCGGCGCCGACGAAATGCAGGACCTCGACGATGGGGCGATTGGCGGCCATCGCGCCGCGGGTCGCGAACGAGACCGAGATAATGGTGGCGGCGATCACCAGGATGAGAATGCCGACGCCGGCCAGCAGGGTCGCGCCCGACATCGACCGCATCCGCTCGATCCAGGCGCGGTGATCGTCGACCGAGGCGTTCGGCGCCACCTGCGCGACCCGCTTGCGCAGCTCCGGCAGATTGAGCGCCGTGCCGGGCTGAACCCTCGCAATGATCACGCGCGGCACCGGCAGGTCGTCGAAGGACAGCCCGCTGCCGAGCCACGGCTCCAGAAGCTTGGAGGATTCCTCCTTGGTGAAGGCCTTGACGTCGACGACGCCGGACTGCGCGCGCATCGCAGCCGACGCGGCGGAGGCATCGGTTTCGAGATCGCGTCCGGCCTGCGGGCGTATCTGGATGGTGATCTCGCTTGCGACCTCCGACTGCCATTCGGCCGCCGATGAGCTGACCAGCAGCACCATGCCGGTGGTGATCGACGCGAGGAAAGTCATGATGGCCACGACGGCGACCAGCGCGCGTCCGGCGATCGAGGCGCGCGGCACGATCGGCGACAGATTCCGCGCGCGCGCCGGAAGCAGGCGTTCGCTCGCCAGATCCACCAAAGGAGTATGTTCGTCGACCCTACTCATAGATATGCAAGCGTCCCTGATGCAGCACCAGGCGCCGCGCGTCATACTGATCCATCAGCGTGACGTCGTGAGTCGCGATGATGACCGCGGTGCCGGACTTATTCAACTCGATGAAGAGCCGCAGCAGCCGCCGCCCGAGCGTCGGATCGACATTGCCGGTCGGCTCGTCCGCCAGCAGCAGTTGCGGCCGCGAGATTACCGCACGCGCGATCGCGGCGCGCTGTTTTTCGCCACCCGACAGGATCGGCGGCAGCGAATCCATCCGCTCGCCCAGCCCGACCCATTTGAGCAGATCGATGACCTCCTTGCGGTAGCTTGCCTCCTCGCGCCCCATGACGCGAAACGGCAGCGCCACGTTCTCGTAGGTGGTCATGTGGTCGAGAAGGCGGAAATCCTGCAGCACGATCCCGATCCGCTTGCGCAGATTGGCGATATCGTCCTTGCCGAGCAGCGAGATGTCATTGCCGAACAGGTTGACCAGGCCGCGGGTCGGCCGCAGCGACAGGAACAGCAATCGCAGGAGCGACGTCTTGCCGGCACCGGACGGCCCGGTGAGGAACTGGAAGGAATGAGCAGGAATCAGGAAGTTGAGGTCGCGGAGAATTTCCGGCCCCAATCCGTATCGCAGTCCGACATTTTCGAACCGAACCAAGCTCAGCTCCGTTCGACGGTGAGTCCGGCCGGGAACCCGAACCCGAAGCCTCGCGGCCTGTTATAACCCGCTTTTGCTTCAGTTATGGTTTCCGGTTCGTTAACGGTCGCCTTGTAACATCCCATCGAGGTCCTGGTGGAGATTAGGCACCGTGCATATCGTTTGCCCCCATTGTACAACCGCTTACGCCATCGATATGGCCACACTGGGCGCGGCCGGCCGCACTGTGCGCTGTTCCCGCTGCAAGGAAGTCTGGCTGGCGCGGCCGGAAGACGCGATGCCAATGCCGGCAATGGCGGCCAGTGATTATGGACACGGAAATACCGATCCCGCCGCCGAATGGGACCAACTATCGCGCGAAGATTCCAACGACTACACGCCCATCGTTGAAAGTCCATCGATCGCCGGCGACTGGCAGGACGGCTCCTCATCTCGAGACGCCGACTGGGACGCCCCGGAGGACGAAGGCCGCCCCGCGCGCGCGGGATGGTTGCGCAATCTCGCGAAACGGCCGGCACGGTCCCCGGCACCCGGCAAGAGCATCGCCATGCTGCCGATCGCCTGCACTGCCATGGCCGCGTTCGCCATGGCGCTGATCGTCTGGCGCGCGGATATCGTCAGGTTGCTGCCGCAGACTGCGAGTTTCTACAGGTTCGTCGGCCTGGACGTGAACCTGCGCGGCCTGGCCTTCAAAGACGTCAAGGTCGCGACCGAAACCGTGGAAGGCACGCAGGTGCTGGTGATCCAGGGGACGATCGTCAGCGAAACCCGCAAGCCCACCGACCTGCCGCGGCTTCGCTTCAGCGTGCGCGACGTCCAGGGCGCCGAAATCTACGCCTGGAACAGCGTGCTGGAGCAGACGGTGCTGAAGCCGGGCGAGCGCGCCACGTTCAAATCGCGCCTGGCGGCGCCGCCGGCCGAAGGCCGCAGCATCGACATTCGCTTTTTCAACAAGCATGATATCGCCGGCGGCGGTGTATAGTACGGCGCTTGCGTTTTCGCTTCTGAAAGATCTCTCGTCATGTCCCGCGTGCTGATCGCCGACGATGAAGATTCCATGCGCTCGCTGGTCGCGCGCGCGATCGCGATGGATGGGCACGACACCGTCACCGCGCAGGACGGCGCGGAGGCGCTGGAAATCCTCACCCGCGAGGCCGGCGCCTTTGATCTGCTGCTCACCGACATCCAGATGCCGATCATGGATGGGATCGCCCTGGCCTTGTCGGCGGCGCGCGATTTCCCGCGGCTGACCATCCTCCTGATGACTGGCTTTGCCCATCAACGCGAGCGCGCCTCCAACCTCAGCGCCATCGCGCACGACGTGATCACCAAGCCGTTCTCGGTCGCCGACATCCGCACCGCAGTCGCGGACGCGCTGGCCGCCCGGAAGGCTGTCTAGGGTATCGTCATGACGGCCCAGTCCGGCCATGGCGTGCCCCAGCCGGCCAAATATTCCATGGTCAAGGTTCGTCATCGCGAAGCGCAAAGCGGCAAAGCCTCGCTGCCTCCTTCGGTGCGTCATGAATTTTTCTGAAAAAGCGGTCATCGGACGCGCCGGCGCCCGGTGACTTGCAGTGGTGGTGAGATCAATAATCCTTCAAGAGACGCTCGATGTAATCGAGCTCGATCTGTGGCCGCGACGGATCGGCCAGCCGGCGGCGCAGTTCTTCCAAGATCCGGCGCACCCGCTGCACGTCGATCTCACCCGGAATCATCTTCGATAGCTCGTCGCCGGGCTCGTGCGGTTTCAGCGGCCGTCCCAGCGGGTCGGTTCCATTGGGACCAGCCTGCTGGCGTCCATTGCGTTCGCCCGGACCGTCGCCTTGTCCGTCACCCTGCTGCATCGATTCCGCAAGGCTCTGGGCGCCCTTGCGCAACGCATCCAGCGCCTTGCCCTGCGAGTCGACGGCAGCATCGGCATTGCCTTCACCAAGCCGGCCGCCGGCGTCGCCCATCGCGCTATCGGCCTCACCGAGCCCATCATCGCCGTCGCCCTGGTCGGCGTCGTCGCCCTGACCCTGCTGTCCCTGGCCCTGCTGTCCTTGGCCCTGCTGGTCGCCCTTTTGGCCCTGCTGCCCGCGATTGCCCTTCTGGCCGCGCTGACCTTGCTGCTGCTGGCCCATGCCGCGCTTGGCGAGTTCATCCTGCAGCTTCTTGAGCCGGTCGCGCAGGCCCTGCTGGTCCTGCTGCAGGTCGCTCATGCTCTGATCGCCATCCTGCTTGCCGCGCATGCGGTCACGCCGGGAATCCTGGCCCTGCTTGAACGTCTTGTCCCGCAGCTGCTGTTGCTTGCGGATCATGTCGTTGAGCTCGTTGAGCGCCTGCTCCATGTCGGAGTTGCCGGACTGGCCGGGCTGCGCCATTTGCAGGTTTTCGAGCATCTGCTGCAGCTGATCGAGCAACTGCTTGGCGGCTTCCTTGTCGCCGGATCGCGACAGCCGCTCCATCCGCTCGATCATGTTGTTCAGATCCTGCTGGCGCAGGATCTTGGTGTTCGGGTCGAGCGGCCGCGCCAGTTGCTGCGGATTGTTGCGCATCTGGTCTGCGAGCTGTCGCATGAAATTATCCAGCGCCGCGCGCAGATCCTGGGTGAGCTTCTTGATCTCCTCGTCGCTGGCGCCACGCTCCAGCGCCTGCTTGAGCGCGTCCTGTGCGGCACGCAGCGCCTTGTCGACGTCGGAGATGTTGCCGTCTTCGATGCTGACGGCGAGCGCCCAGAGGCTTGCGACCACGCCACGCAGCGCATCGTCGGTCCGGGCCGTCTCGAGTTCGCGCGCGACCGTGTGGAGGCCGAGATAGTGCCCGGTCTCATCGGCCATGAAGACTTCCGGCGCGATCATCAGCGCGTCGAGCGCCTCGAAGACATCGGTGTTCTTGTTGGCGTCGAGCGCCAGGATGCGGCGCTGCTCGATCAGCGCGCGCGCCAGCGGCTTGGTGAACAGCCGCTCCGGAAGGCGCATGTTGAAAGGCTCGCTCTTGCCCTCATTGCCGGCCTCGTCCTTGGCGGTGAGCGTCAACGTCACGTCCGCACCGGCGTAGGGATCTTCGCTGAGATCCTTTACGGTCTGACCGACGCCGTTACGGGTCCTCGCATTCGGCAGCACCAGCGGGAACTGCGGCGGCTCGAACAGCGGCCGCGCCGCCTTTGCGCCGTCCGCCTTTGCGCCATCGGGCGCGTCGCCTGCCCGGACGAAACGCGCCTGCGCTTCGGTGACGCCGTAATCGTCCTCGATCTTGTAGGACATCTGCAGCGAGCCGCGGGCCTGCCGCTCCGGATCCTTTGCCAGCGCGATGGTCGGGGCGCGATCGGGCGTCGCGGTGAATTTCCACTGCGGCTGGCCGGAGGGCGCGCGGACATGCACGGTGCCGTCGCCAGCGATCGTGAAGTGCTTCTCGTTGGTTCCCTTCGGCGCCTGTTCGGTCGCCGCAGCCTCAGTGACGCCGCCGCCCGCGACGACATCCAGCGTACCGCCGCTCGACCGCACGATCAGCGTGCTGCCGGCGGGCACCGGCAACGGTCCCGATTCGGGCAGCGCGGCACTTTCCTTGTTCGCGGCCGAGAGGATGATCGGCGGCTTGGCGGTATAGATCGGCGGCGTGACCCAGGCATCGACCCGGACATTTATCGGCGACAGTACGCCGTTCCAGTCGAAGGCCGCGGCGATGCGCATCGCACGCTCATCTCCGGCCGCGAAATAGGCAGCGACCAGCATCACCATGACCAGCGCACGCAGCGCCCAGGGATCATGGATCGCAAGCCGCGGCGACGGTAAGCCGGCGCGGATACGTTTGATCGAGGCCAGCGTACGTTCCCGCTGCGCCTGCCAGAGCGCCAGCGCAACCGGGTCCTTGGTCGCCAGCGTGTCGGTCAATTCGGTCGCAGGACGATGCCGGATGCCGGAACCATGGTCGAGCCGACTCAGGCCCTGTTCGCGGGTCGGCCAGCGAAACCAGATCAGCGGCCAGACCGCCGCGACCAGGAGCAGAGCAAAGATGACGAGCGCGACGGCGCGCGCCAGAAACGGCAGCGCCAGCCACAAACCGGCCCACGATATCACCAGGAACAGCCCAATGACGGTCAATAGCCGCGCCAAGTGCGGCCATGCGCTTTCCCAAGCGATCGCATATCGGGCGCGTTGAAGAGCCTGCGACAGCTTCAACCGCGCGAGGGCATCCGCATCATGTGCCGGCTCTGGCGGCTTGGGGGTTGCGCCGTTCAACAATCTCTCCGTGTCGACCGAACGACACCCTAGCACATTGGCGGCAGTGAGGCATCCGTTCCCTCACGGGATCCCACCACAATCGCGCATAACACGAAGGCGTGACTATACCTCTGCAAGCCCCTAAATTCCGCCGCGACCAGCCAGAGGAGACGTCATGGACCAGAAAACACACGACAAGGGCCTGGAGATTCGCAAAGCCGTACTGGGCGAGACCTATGTCAACAATGCCTTGAAAAATGTCGACGGCTTCAACAAGGCGTTCCAGGACTTGCTCAACGAATATTGTTGGGGCGCGGTCTGGGGCCGCGAGGAACTGCCGCGCAAGACGCGCAGCATGCTCAACATCGCGATGATCTCGATCCTCAACCGGCCGCATGAGCTGCGCGCGCACCTGAAGGGGGCCCTCACCAACGGCGTCAGCCGCGAGGAGATCCGCGAGATCTTGATGCAGGTCGCGATCTATGGCGGCATGCCGGCCGCCGTCGACAGCTTTCGCATCGCGCGCGAAGTGTTCGCCGAAATCGACAAAATTTGAGAGAAACTGAACCGCTGAACCATCCCCCGTCATTGCGAGCGCAGCGAAACAATCCAGAATCCCTCCGCGGCGACAGTCTGGATTGCTTCGCTGCGCTCGCAATGACGCAAAAAGGAAAAACAGAACCATGGACATCGGATTTATCGGCCTCGGCAATATGGGCTTTCCCATGGCCCGCCGCCTCATCGAGGCCAAGCATCGGCTCGTCGTGTTCGACACGCGCAAGGAAGTCGTCGACAAACTGGTAGCAATGGGCGCGCAGGCCGCGTCATCGCCAAAGGACGTCGCCGACCGTGTCGAGACCGTGATGGCGAGCCTGCCCTCGCTGCAGGCCTCGCTCGACGTGGCAACGGGAACAAATGGCGTGAGCGAAGGCAAGCGCGTCAAACGCTTTGTCGATCTCTCCACCGTCGGATCGCAGATGGCGGTCAAGATTCACGACATCCTGGCCAAGCACAACATCGTGCAGCTCGACTGCCCCGTGAGCGGCGGCGTCGGCGGTGCCGAGAAAGGCACGCTCGCCGTGATGGTCTCGGGCCCGAAGGCCGATTTCGACACGGTGAAGCTCGCGCTCGATGTGATCGGAAAAGTGTTCTTCATCGCAGAGAAGCCGGGCGCGGCGCAGACCATGAAGCTCGCCAATAATTTCCTGTCGGCAACCGCGATGGTCGCAACGTCGGAAGCGGTGGTGATGGGCGTGAAAAGTGGCCTCGATCCGAAGGTGATGATCGATGTCATCAATTCCGGATCGGGCATGAATACCGCGAGCCGCGACAAGTTTCCGCGCGCGGTGCTGCCGCGCAGCTTCGATTTCGGTTTTGCGACCGGGCTGATGGTGAAGGACGTGCGGCTTGCGCTCGAGGAGATGAAGTCGCTCGGACTGAAGATGGAAGTCGCCGAGGCGGTCGGACGCCTCTGGGAAGTGGTCATCCGGGATATGGGCGCAGAGTCGGACTTCACCTCGGCGATCAAGCCGATCGAGAAGGCGGCGGGCGTCGTGGTGGGTGGCAGCGGTCCCGGCGCTCACGCCGCAAAGTGAGGCGTGCGCAACTCCCGTCGTCCCTGCGCACGCACTCATGTATGCACATATCTCGAAAGACAATCCCGGCTGTCGTCCCTGCAAACGCAGGGAGTGGTCGTTTGAAGTGCAACGATTGATTTGAGTTTGGGAATGCCTCGGCAGGTGTCTTGAAGTCCAGGCATTTGCGTGGGGGTTGAGGCGCTGAACGAGGTGTTTGAGGGCAGCGGTGAGATGGTCTTGAGGTCGGTCTTGGGGCAGCAGGCGTCGCAGCCGCCCGATGGAGTTTTCCACGCCGCCCTTTTGCCAGGGACTATGGGGATCGCAGAAGAAGGTTTGGACGCTGAGGGTCTTGTGAAGCCTGTGATGCTCGGCGAACTCGGTTCCGTTGTCGAAGCTGATGGTTTTGCGCATCGCGTGGAAGCTTGCCGAGTTGGCGGGCGATGGTCCGAGCGGTGAGGACAGCCTTTCGATCGACCGGGTTCGAACGATGCTGAAGCGGGTTTGTCGTTCGTGGAGAACCAGCAACCCTTGGCCGTATCGGGCGAACAGCATGAAGTCGGCTTCCCAATGGCCCGGCACCTCGCGGCCCTCGACCTCGGCGGGCCGTTCGGTGATGCGCCGTTGTGGCAGTTCCCGACTGATCGTCGACGGCGCCCGGTCGAGCGCGAACGCAATTTCCTTTGATCTACCGGCTGCAAGCAGGCGGTAGATCTCAACTCGCTCTTCAAGGCTGAGCTGGCCATAACACTGTCCCATCGCCACAACACCCTAGCAGGTGTTGCACTTGTGTCGTGAACCCAAGGGACCCATACCGCGTGATATCTGTTGTTGGAAAGAAAGTCGTCCCGCCGTGGTGCCACAAACTCAAGCCTGTGGTTATGGGTCCCTGCGTTCGCAGGGACGACACCGTTGATGTTGCCCCGATTGGGGCTTCACAACGCTTCGCGCCTCACAGCCACGGTGCGGGCTTGTCCATCGCGATCAGCGCCTCGACGTCGATGCGCGGACGGACGACCGCGTATTGATCGTCCTTGACCAGCACTTCCGGCACCAACGGCCGCGTATTGTAGGTGCCTGACTGCACTGCGCCGTAAGCGCCGGCAGTCATGATCGCCAGCAGGTCGCCGGCCTTGGGCTCGGGCAGCGTGCGGTCGAGCGCGAGATAGTCGCCACTCTCGCAGACCGGGCCGACCACGTCCGCGACGATGCTGCGCGCGTCCCTGCCCGCCTGCATCACCGGCAGGATGTCATGATGGGCCTCATAGAGTGTCGGGCGGATCAGGTCGTTCATCGCAGCATCGATGATGACGAAGTTCTTGGCATCGCCATGCTTCACATAGATCACGCGCGCGACGAGGATGCCGGCATTGCCGACGATCATGCGGCCCGGCTCGAACATCAGCGTGCAGCCGAGATTGTGCGTGACGCGCTTGACCATTGCCGCATAAGCGTCGGGCGCCGGCGGCGCCTCGCGGTCCATGTAGTAGGGAATGCCGAGGCCGCCGCCGAAATCGACATGCGAGATATTGTGGCCGTCGGCGCGCAGCGTCTGCACGAATTCGGACAGGATCCGGAACGCGGTCTCCATGCGGCTCAGATCGGTGATCTGGCTGCCGATATGCACGTCAGTGCCGGTGACCTCGATGCCCGGCAGTTTCGCAGCGCGCGCATAGACCTCGCGCGCACGGGCGATCGGGATACCGAACTTGTTCTCCGACTTGCCGGTCGAAATCTTGGCATGCGTGCCGGCGTCGACGTCCGGATTGACGCGTACCGAAACCCGCGCCGTACGGCCGGCCTCGACGGCAAGCCGCGACAGCAATTCAAGCTCAGGCTCGGATTCGACGTTGATGCAGAGGATGTCGGCCGCAAGCGCCGCGCGCAACTCGGCCTCGGTCTTGCCGACGCCGGAGAACAGGATCTTGTTCGGCGGGATGCCGGCCGTCAGCGCCCGCTTCAACTCGCCGCCCGACACCACGTCGGCGCCGGCACCGAGCTTCGCCAGCGTGCGCAGCACCGACTGGTTGGAATTGGCCTTCATGGCGTAGCACACGACGACCTTCTCGCCGGCAAAGGCCTCGCTGAACACGCGGTAATGCCGCTCCAGCGTCGCAGTGGAATAGCAATAGAAGGGCGTGCCGACGGCTTGCGCGATCTCAGCAAGATTGACCGCCTCGGCGTGCAGCACGCCGTTGCGATAGTCAAAATGATTCATGACCGAGAGGTATCAATTACCCAGGAGCGGGTCGAGGACAAACGGCTGCTTCTTTCCCCGGGGAGCGGTCGGCGCGGCATTGCTCCCGTAGGACGGATCGAACAGACTCGGTTTGGCCGCCGCCGGCGTATCCGTCGCGCCCGGCGCCGCGGAAGCCGTCGGCGCATACGCGGTCGGCGGCAGGTCCAGCGGTCCCTTGCGGCCGCAGCCGGCCAGCGCCAGCGCGACCATGCTCAAGAGAATAACGGCCCACCCCGAAGACTTCGGGCACAGATTACGATTCACGACAGAGTCCCCAATGCGGCCAGCACCATACAGAGATTACCTTTCGCTGGCGAGTGCCGGAAAACCACGCAGTTGCAGCGAAATTTGCTCCATCAACCCGATTTTTGCTGTTTTTCGAGCCGCTTGGCCCAGGCTTTCGCTTGCGCGGTCACGTTTTTCGGAGCGGTCCCGCCGAAGCTCGTCCGGCTTTCGACCGAGGCCTCCACGGAAAGCACCTTGAGCGCGTCCGCCGTGATCTTCGGCTCGACTTCCTGCATGGCAGAGAGCGGCAGTTCGTGCAGCGCCACGCCATCTTTCGCCGCCCTGGCGACGATTCGGCCGGTGATATGGTGGGCATCACGGAACGGCATCTTCAGCGTCCGGACCAGCCAGTCGGCGAGGTCCGTCGCGGTGGCATAGCCGTCACCGGCCGCCTGCTTCATCCTGGCTTCATCGGGAACGAGATCGATGACCATCCCGGTCATCGCGCGGATCGCCAGCGAGAGCGCGGCGAACGCCTCCATCGCACCCTCCTTGTCCTCCTGCATGTCCTTTTGATAGGCGAGCGGCAGCCCCTTCATCACGATCAGCAGCGCCGTCAGCGCGCCGATCACGCGCCCGGTCTTGGCGCGCACCAGTTCGGCGGCATCCGGATTGCGTTTCTGCGGCATGATGGAGGAGCCGGTCGTAAACTTGTCGGAGAGCCGCACCAGGCCGACGAGCGGCGAGGTCCAGATCACGATCTCTTCCGCGAAGCGCGACAGATGCACCGCGCAGATAGATGCGGCCGACAGGGTTTCCAGCACGAAATCGCGATCGGACACGGCATCCAGCGAATTGGCCATCGGCCGGTCGAAGCCGAGCGCATGCGCGGTCGCCTCCCGGTCGATCGGGAACGACGTGCCGGCCAGCGCCGCAGCGCCCAGCGGCGATTCGTTGAGCCGCTTGCGGGCATCGGTGAACCGGCCACGGTCGCGCGCGGCCATCTCGACATAAGCAAGCAGATGATGCCCGAACGTCACGGGTTGCGCGGTCTGCAGATGAGTGAAGCCCGGCATCACCGTGCCGGCGTGCTCGGCCGCCCGGTCCACCAGCGCCCGCTGGAACGCGGCGAGCGCTGCGTCGACCTCGTCGATCGTGTCTCGGACATAGAGCCTGAAATCGGTCGCCACCTGGTCGTTGCGCGAGCGGGCGGTGTGCAGCCTGCCCGCCGCCGGGCCGATCAGCTCCGAAAGCCGCGCCTCGACGTTCATATGAATGTCTTCGAGCGCACGTTTGAACTCGAACGTTCCCTTGCCGATCTCTGACAGGATTGTGTCTAGACCCTTGCTTATATTCTGCTCATCGTCGGCCGTGATGATGCCCTGGGCAGCCAGCATGGCCGCATGCGCCTTGGATGCGGCGATGTCCTGAGCATAGAGGTGACGGTCAACGTCGATGGAGACGTTGATTTCCTCCATGATCGCGTCCGGGCGCTCCGAAAACCGGCCGCCCCACATCTTGTTGCTCATGACCTTTTGCTCACGACTTGCGGCTCATGCTGTGTCATTCATCGCCGAAACCCGTTTTGCCGGCTCCGGCCGTAACATTGGGCCCTGCATAGCCGTATCTGATAGCCAATGACAAACGATATGCCCGAAAACCCCTCCCCCGTCCCCACACCCTCGCGCCGGATCCCCCTGGTTATCGGGGCGGTCGTGTTTGGCGGCCTGATCGGATTTGCCGGGATCTACGGGATGGGCGGGCTGAAACGCACCGCCGCGGGCGATCCGGCCTGCCGCGCGGCGGTCGCGACGGCCCAGAAGATCGCGCCGCTGGCGCATGGCGAGGTCGCAGCCCTCACCATGGCCACGACCCCGTTGCAGCTCCCGGATCTGGCATTCGATGACGCCAATGGCCAGCCGAGAAAGCTCTCGGACTGGCGAGGCAAGACGGTTTTGGTGAACCTCTGGGCCACCTGGTGCGTGCCCTGCCGCAAGGAGATGCCGGCGCTGGATCGGCTACAGGAAAAGCTGTCGGGACCGAATTTCGAGGTGGTGGCGATCAATATCGACACCCGCGATCCCGAAAAGCCGAAGAATTTTCTAAAGGACACCAAGCTGACCCGGCTCGGGTATTTTAGCGACAAGAATGCCAAGGTTTTTCAGGAACTTAAGGCAATAGGCCGCGCGCTCGGGATGCCCACCTCGGTGCTTGTCGACGGTTCCGGCTGCGAGATCGCGACAATTGCGGGTCCCGCGGAATGGGACAGCGATGACGCGATCAAGTTGATCAAGGCCGCGGTCGGTCCGGCGGCTGCAGGATTGTAATATTACGCGGCGATGTTGAGATTGCCGCCGACGCCGGTTCCGACATTGGCGAGCGACAAGGTCTGCTGGGCAGCACCGAGCAAGGTCTGGACCGCGGATTTCTGCGAATCAAGATTGGATTTCAGGGTCGCGGTCGCGACCTGCTGCTGAATGGCGCCTTGCTGCTGCGCCATGATGGCGGCTACCAAACTCATATCCATACGCGCGTACCCCAGAACGAAGCGGTAGCCTACGCGGAAGGGGTTAACAGCGGGTGCAGAGCATTAAAGTATGATCCGGAAAAGTGTGTAGCGGTTTTTCGAAAAGATCATGCTTAATCAAGAACCTAAAGTGCGATGACGATCCAACCTGATCTCATCGCGCTTTAGCGGAGTTACCCCGTCGACGCGGCCGCCTTCCGCATCGCCCGCCGCAACGCGAGAGTCACGACGACCTGGCGCGCCAGCATTCACGGGATCGTCGAACCCGAACTCGGGCTCAGTATTGAGGATTTCGTAGCCGGAAAGCTCGCCAGCCTTTGCTGCTCGCCAGCCGGCGGCGTTACCGTGTCGGGACAGGCTTGGCGCCGCGATAGTCATAGAAGCCGCGTTGCGTCTTGCGACCGAGCCAGCCGGCCTCGACATATTTCACCAGGAGCGGACACGGCCTGTATTTGGAATTGGCGAGCCCTTCATGCAGCACCTGCATGATCGACAGGCAGGTGTCGAGGCCGATGAAGTCGGCGAGCTCCAGCGGCCCCATCGGATGATGCGCCCCGAGCTTCATGGCGGCGTCGATCGCCTCGACGTTGCCGACGCCTTCATAGAGCGTGTATATCGCCTCGTTGATCATCGGCAGCAGGATGCGGTTGACGATGAAGGCCGGGAAGTCCTCAGACACCGCGACCTGCTTGCCGAGCTTGGTGACGAATTCCTTGGATGATTCGAAGGTTGCGTCGTCGGTGGCAATGCCGCGGATCAGCTCGACCAGTTCCATCAGCGGCACCGGATTCATGAAATGAATGCCGATGAAACGTTCCGGACGATCGGTCGCCGCCGCCAGTCGCGTGATCGAGATCGACGAGGTGTTGGAGGCGATCAGCGCGTCCGCCTTCAGGACCGTGCAGAGATCTTGGAAAATCTTGCGCTTGACCTCTTCCTTCTCGACCGCGGTCTCGATGACGAGATCGCAGTCGGCAAGTCCGTCGAGCGTCTCGGTCGTGGTGATATGGGCGAGCGCCCGCGTTCGCTCGTCCTCGGTGATGATCTTCTTGGTGACCTGCCGCGACAGATTGCCGTTGACGGTCGCCAAGGCTGATTTCAGCCTTTCAGCGGACACATCATTCAGCACCACGTCAAATCCGGCCAGCGCCGCGACATGCGCGATCCCGTTGCCCATCTGACCTGAGCCGATCACGCCGACCTTCTTGATCATTGCCATCTTCTTGTCCACCGAAACGGCGCGCACATCGCGCCGGCTCTTCGATCCCCTTCATTAGACACCGGCCGGGGTTTGTGCACCCGGCCAATGAAATCATCGTTACTTTCCGAGCTTGCCAAGCGCTTCGGTGAGTTCAGGTACCGCCTGATAGAGATCCGCGACCAGACCGTAATCGGCGACCTGGAAAATCGGCGCGTCCTCGTCCTTATTGATCGCGACAATGACCTTGGAGTCCTTCATGCCGGCGAGATGCTGAATTGCGCCGGAGATGCCGATTGCGACATAGAGTTCCGGCGCCACCACCTTGCCGGTCTGCCCCACTTGCCAATCGTTGGGCGCGTAGCCCGCATCGACCGCGGCGCGCGAGGCACCGACGCCCGCGCCGAGCTTGTCGGCAAGCGGTTCGATATATTTGGCAAAGTTCTCGCGGCTCTGCATCGCGCGGCCGCCGGAGACGATGATCTTGGCCGAGGTGAGTTCCGGACGGTCGCTCTTCGCGACTTCCTCGCCGACGAAGCTGGAAAGGCCAGGATCGGCGGCCGAGGCCGCGTTCTCGACCGGCGCGCTGCCACCGGCGCCCGCCGCGGCGAAGGCCGAGGTCCGCACCGTGATGACTTTCTTGGCGTCCTTGGATTTCACCGTCTGGATCGCGTTGCCGGCATAGATCGGCCGCTCGAACGTGTCGGGCGCAACCACCTTGATGATCTCGGACACCTGCATCACGTCGAGCAGCGCGGCGACGCGCGGCATCACGTTCTTGAAGCGCGAGGTCGCGGGCGCGACGAAAGCGTCATAGGCCGGCGCCAGCGCCACGATCAGCGCGGCCAGCGGCTCGGCGAGATCATGGGCATAGGCGTCGCCCTCGGCGACGAGCACCTTCTTGACGCCGTCGAGCTTCGACGCCGCTTCCGCCGCGACCTTGGTGCCCTGGCCGCCGCCGGCGACCAGCACATGCACTTCGCCGCCCAATTGGGCCGCTACCGTCAGCGCCTTGTTGGTCGCGTCCTTGAGAACCTCGTGTTCGTGTTCGGCAATCAACAGCGTGGTCATCTCAGAGAACCCCGGCTTCGTTCTTCAGCTTGGCGACGAGTTCGGCCACGTCCTTCACCTTGACGCCGCCCTTGCGGCCCGGCGGTTCCGACGTCTTGAGGATCTCGAGATGCGGCGTGAGGTCGACGCCGTAATCTGAGGCGCTCTTGTCGGCGATCGGCTTCTTCTTCGCCTTCATGATGTTGGGCAGGCTCGCGTAGCGCGGCTCATTGAGGCGCAGGTCGGTGGTCACGATCGCCGGCCCCTTCAGCTTGACCGTCTGCAGGCCGCCGTCGACCTCGCGCGTCACCTTGAAATCCGAACCGTCCACCTCGAGCTTGGACGCGAAAGTCGCCTGCGACCAGCCGAGCAGCGCGGCCAGCATCTGGCCGGTCTGGTTCGAAGTCGTCGTCGATCGCCTGCTTGCCGAGAATGATCAGGCCCGGCTTTTCCTCGTCGGCGACCGATTTGAGGATCTTCGCCACGGCCAGCGGTTCGACGTTACCCTCGGCCTTGACCAGGATGCCGCGGTCGGCGCCCATGGCAAGCCCGGTCCGGATCGTCTCGGACGCCTGCGCGGGACCAATCGACACCACCACCACCTCGGTCGCCTTGCCGGCCTCCTTCAGCCGCAGCGCTTCCTCGACCGCGATTTCATCGAAGGGATTCATCGACATCTTGACGTTGGCGAGTTCAACGCCCGATCCGTCGCTCTTGACGCGAACCTTGACGTTGTAGTCGACCACCCGCTTTACCGGCACCAGAACCTTCATCGATCTTCTTCCGCTTGAAATACTAGGGTTTAGTCGGTTTGGCGCGGAACCTAAAGGTCCGGCCAACCCCGGTCAACGCGCGCGGGCCAAAAAGTCGACCCTGGAAGTCGTCCAAAGACCGGCCGCTCAGCGATTCTGGCCGGGTACCCAGAGCACGTCGCCCGCCCCATTATTATTAGCGGCGCGGCTCGCGACAAACAGGAAATCCGACAGCCGGTTCATATAGTGAATGGCGGCATCGTTGACCGGCTCCTCAGGCCGGGCTGCGAGTTCCACCATGATCCGTTCCGCCCGGCGGCAAATGGTTCGCGCCAGATGCAGATAGGCAGCCGCCGCCGTCCCGCCAGGCAACACGAACGAAGTCAGCGGCGCGAGCTTTTCGTTCAAGGTATCGATGTCGCGCTCCAGCCGCTCCACCTGGCTCGACAGCACCCGCAGCCGCTCCGCCTTGCCCTCGCGCTGAGGCACCGCCAGATCAGCGCCGAGATCGAACAGGTCGTTCTGGATCGGCCCGAGCATCGCGTCGAGTTCGGGCAGATCCTTCAGATGCAGCCGCACCACGCCGATCGCGGCATTGGTCTCGTCGACGGTTCCATAGGCCGCGATGCGCAGATCATATTTCGGCCGCCGCTCGCCGCTGCCGAGCGCGGTCGTGCCGTCATCACCGGTTCGCGTATAGATGCGATTGAGAACGACCATGTTGACCTCTTTACCGCCCCATCGCCCAGACCGCGAGCATGGTGATGACGATCGCGACGAATTGCAGCGCCACGCGCCAGCGCATCAGCTTCTGCGACAGGTTCGGCGAACCGCCCCGCATCATGTTGATGAGACCGAGCACCAGCACGAACGCGACGGCGGCAACTGCGATTGGGAGAACGAACTTGCTCAGAAAGACAACCATTGCCGCTACATAACACCGCGCGACGTGCTCCGCCATGTCCGGATGGACGATGCGGTTTTGATGCAGCGTTCCCGTCCTTTATCCAGTAATATCATGCGGTAACTCGCTTCGAATGCAGCCAGGGTGAATTGTGAGGCAGCTTCGCTACGTCTTCCACGTCTGCCTGGATGCGTTCTACACCTTCCTTGCCGATGACGGCTGGGCGATCTCCAGCCATATCGCGCTGTCCACGCTGATGGCGATGTTTCCATTCCTGATCGTGCTGACGTCGCTGGCCGGCTTCGTCGGCTCGGAGGATCTCGCCGACCAGGCCGCCGGACTGTTCCTGCAGACTTGGCCGACGCAGGTCGCGGACGCGCTTTCCGGAGAAGTCCACGACGTGCTGACGACGACACGGACCGGCGTGCTGACGGTCGGCGCGGTGCTGTCGCTCTATTTCGCCTCCAATGGTGTCGAAGCGCTGCGCGTCGCGCTCAACCGCGCATATGCGGTCGTCGAACCGCGGCGCTGGTACTGGCTACGGCTGGAGTCGATCGGCTACACACTGATCGCCGCCTTTACCGCGCTCGCCATGGCATTCCTGATCGTGCTGGGTCCCTTGATCATCGAGGCGGTGCGTCGCCATATCCCGCTGGTCGTCGAGAACAACGAGCAGCTGCTCAGCTTCGTCCGCTACGGCATCACCACCACCGCGCTGGTCGTCGCGCTGTTCATCCTGCATGCCTGGCTGCCGGCCGGGCGACGCGGATTTTTCCAGATCGTGCCCGGCATTGTCTTCACCTTCGTCGCTTCGCTGGTATCGGGCATCGTGTTCGGCCAATATCTGGCGCGGTTCGCGAACAATTACGTGACGATGTATGCGGGGCTCGCTTCGGTCATCATCGCGCTGGTGTTTCTCTATTTCATCGCGGCGATCTTCGTCTTCGGCGGCGAATTGAACGCGGCGATCATCAAGTCGCGGCTGCCCCACGGTGTGTCGCTTCAAGCAGCGCAGTCGCTAAAGCCCGCGGAGACACAGGCTTGAGCAGGAAGGCATCGGCGCCGGCCGCGCGCGATGCCGCCTCGTCGTCGCCGCGCCCCGAAACACCGATGATCGCGATATTGCCGAGTGGCGCTTCCAGCGCGCGGATCCGCTTGATGGCTTCCACGCCGTCGATACCCGGCAACACCATGTCCATCAGCACGGCATCGAAAACGCCCTGCGCGATCCGCTCGGTCGCCACCTCGCCGCGGCCGATGAACTCGGCCTGATGGCCGAGCTCGCTCAGGATCGTGTTGAGGACGACGCGTCCAAACGGATTGTCCTCGACGCTGAGGATGCGCAGCGGCGGCACCGTTTCCCGCGCGGGCTCCTTGGCGCCCCTGACCGGCGCAGTACGCTCGATCGCCGCGCCTTTCAGGGCAACCGTGAGAGTGAAGGTCGTCCCGCCACCGTTACGCTGCGTTACCTTGATATCGCCGCCCATCGAGCGCGCAAGCTGCTTGACGGAGGACAGTCCGAGCCCCGCGCCGCCAAAACGCGACGCAATCGAGACGTTAGCCTGCGAGAACGGCCGGAACAGACGCTTGATCTCCTTCAAGGTCAGGCCGATACCGCTGTCGGAGACGGCAAACGCGGCACCGACCTTGCCCTTTGCGACGGTCGCTCGCGCGACTTCGAGCGCCACGCCGCCATGCTCGGTGAACTTCACCGCATTATCGATCAGATTTTCCAGGGCGGCCCGCAACCGGACGGGATCGCCGGCCACGAGCGCAGGCAGCGCCGGCGAGATATCGACCTCGGATTGCAATCCCTTCGCCGCAGCGCGTCCGGCGAGGGAATCGCCGGCATTGCGCGCCAATGCCCGCAAATCGAACAGGTCCTCGCGAAGCCCGGTCGCAGCATTGCGATCCCTGGTGTTGCGGCCTTTGGTGTTTCGGTCCTTGGCGGCATCGACGAACAGGGTGGCAAGATTCGCGAGATGCTCAGCGCCCGCCTTGATTGTGTCGACCCAGCGGCGCTCGCGCTCTCCAAGATCCGAGGTCGCCAGAAGATCGCTGATAGCGAGGATTCCCGTCAGGGGCGTACGCACCTCGTGAGCGAAAACGGCGAGCGCCTCCTCGACCATGCCCCGCGAGACTGTGCGCTTGCGTGCCTTGACCGCACGCGGCCGTTTTTTTGCCGGCTTCCTTTTCATACGCTTTACGCGCGATCTTTCCGCCATGACCCCCCTTTACTCCGCGCGTGGCAACCATGCCACGTCGGAACACTCGGAGTCCACGACACGGTTTTGCCAACGCACCGGGAAAATTCTACGGCAGTCCCACCAGACGGCGGATATCCCCTGGAGTTGCGCCGGCAGCGCGCAACTCGCGCAAGCCTCTCGCATGACCGGATTTGGAAAGCTTATGGCCCGTGTCATTACGGATCAGGCGGTGATGCCGATAGGCCGGCCCCGGCAGACCGAGCAAACACTGCAGCAGGCGGTGCACGCTGGTGGAATAGAACAGGTCTTCGCCGCGGACAACATCGGTTACGCCTTGCAAGGCATCGTCGATGACGACCGACAGATGATAGCTCGTCGGCGTCTCCTTGCGCGCCACGATGACATCGCCCCACGCTTGCGGGCAGGCGGCGACCCGCCCGGTCTCGCCGTGAGGCCCCTCGCCATGCTCGGTCCAGGTGAGATCATCGCCGGCACGGGCGATCGCGGCAGCCAGATCGAGCCGCAGGCTATAGAGCGCCCCCGAGTTGTGCCGGCGCTGGCGCTCCGCCGGTGATAGAAACTTTGCGGTGCCGGGATAGAGGGGCACCCCGTCGGGGTCACGCGGCCAGAGGCCATCCGCCTCGCGTTGCGCGACCAGCAGCGCAATCTCGGCGCGGCTCTCGAAACTCGGAAAGACGAGACCCTGCTCGATCAGGCTGGCCAGCGCTGTCCTATAATCGGACAAGTGCGCCGACTGGCGCCGCACTGGCTGCTCCCAGGCGATGCCGAGCCACGCCAGGTCCTCGTAGATCGCCGCTTCGAATTCCGGCCTGCATCGCGTCGGATCGATATCCTCGATCCGGAGCAGGAAGCGCCCGCCTGATCGGCGCGCCAAATCGAAGTTCAGCAGCACCGAATAGGCGTGACCGAGATGCAGATAGCCGTTGGGGCTCGGTGCAAAACGGAAAACGGGTGGCGGCGTCATTTGTAAATCGTCAATCCCGGGCTTGTCCCGGGCACCCACGTCCTGCAACAGTGCAGCAAGCCCTGGAAGTGCAAGTTCTGGAAGTGAATGCCGGTGCGTCCTGCATGTCCCATATGGTGGAGATCTCTGTCGAGTTGGAAATAAGTCCTGAATGGCCGGGAGAGGCCCGGCGATGACGATGAAGAGACTTCACGAAACCTCGGCAAAATGACGGTCCACCTCGACACGCAGGCTGCTCTCGACGACGCGATCCATGTCCTGGTCAAACAAGACCCGCGCTTGAAGCCGATTCTGGAGCGGACGGGCATGCCGGCCTTGCGGCGGCGCGAGCCCGGCTTTGCCGGTCTTGCGCATATCATCTGCGGCCAGCAGCTTTCGACCGCGAGCGCGGCCGCGATCTGGGGACGCCTCTCCGCTGCCTTCAACCCGCTGGACGCCGAGGCCGTGCGCCGCGCCCGCACCGATCGCCTCGGCCGCCTCGGATTGTCGGCGGCGAAGATCAAGACACTGAAAGCTCTCGCGCGGGATATTCAGGCCGAGCGGGTCAATCTCGATGTGCTGGCCAACGAGGACGCCGACGCCGCGCACAACACGCTGACAGCGCTGCATGGCATCGGTCCGTGGACCGCCGACGTCTATCTGTTGTTCTGCCTTGGCCACGGCGATGCCTGGCCGGCCGGTGATCTTGCCGTGCAGGAAGCCCTCAAGATCGGCCTCGGCCTGAAGACGCGACCGACCGCAAAGGAGATGGCGCCGCTTGCCGAGCCATGGCGACCGCTGCGCGGCGCGGCTGCGCATCTGTGGTGGAGCTATTATCGCGTGCTCAGGAAGCGCGAAGGCGTGATCGCATCGACCAATTAGCCTCTTCACGAAAAGATTATTGCGGCCAACTGCCTGCTCAAGAGCCCGGGAACGCGCTTTATCGAGCGCAATTTGCACACAAATCAGCAGACAATCTTGAATCAAGTCATTGCAGGTGACGCATGCGGCTTATGTCGGGTTTCGCCGAGATCCGTTTGTCCCAGAAAGATGGCAGTCCACCCCAGACGGTCGTCGCAGCGCGTCCGCCGGGAGAAAGCGGCGTCTCCATCGCGAATGTCCGGTTCGATCGCGCGGCCTGTATCAGCGCAGCGTCGCGGCGGCATTTGATCTTCCTGCAGACATCGCCGCGCGTGCCGATAGAGTGTCGCATGGACGGGCGTGTCTCGCGGCACCAGGCGGACACCGGCTCGCTCGCCATCTGCCCGGCGGAGATCGAAGCCTCCGCCGAGACTGCCGAAATCGAAGCGATCATCGGCCTGCTGCTGATCGCGGTCGATCCCAGTCAGCTCGCGCTTGCCGCCGCGGAAGATGCCGCCGTCGATGCTCGGCTTGACATACGCATGTCAGGCCGCGACCCCGGACTTCTCGCCATCGCGCAACGGCTCGCAGCGGAAAGCGGAAGCGGATATCCGAATGGTTCGCTCTATTGGAGCGAAATGACGAACCGCCTCCTCGGCCGGCTCGTGCAATGTCACAGTTCGACGCCCGGCATTCCGGTCCGCGGCAGATTGGGCCATCACGCCTTGCAAAGAATTCGCGACCACATCCTCGCGAATCTGGCGGAGCCGATCGAGGTCGATGATCTCGCGGCACTCGCGGGCCGCAGCGCATTTCATTTCTCGCGGGTGTTTTCCCGCTCCGTCGGCATGACGCCCTATCGCTATGTTATCCATCTCCGGCTGCAGGCGGCGCTCGACCGGATCCGCGAGCGGCGAATGAGTCTCGCGGAGATCGCCGCGGACACCGGTTTTTCCGACCAGAGCCACATGTCGCGGTGGATCCGCCGTGTCCACGGCATCGCGCCTTCCGCGCTGTCCTGACCCGACTTCAAAACCGCAGGAATCTTCACGACCCCTGCCCCGCGCGTCCGTAGATCGGGACGCGCGCGAGCAAGCTCGCGCGTCCCTTCGAACGGAGACCGTCATGACCGATGCGACTACACAAATCGCCAACCTCAGCCGGACCTTGCCGGGCCGTGTATCGACGCCGGGCGAGGACCGCTACGCGGCAGCGATCGCGACCTGGGCCAAGGTCGATGTCGCGCCAGCCGCCGCTGTCACGTGCCGCAGCGCCGCCGACGTGCAAGCTGCGATCGCGGCCGCGCGCAGTGCGAACCTGCCGCTTTCGGTTCGCGGCGGCGGCCATGACTGGGTCGGCCGCGCGCTGTGTGACGGCATCGTCATCGATCTCAGCGAGATGCGCGAGGTCACGATTGCGACCGATCGACGCACTGCGTTGATCCAGGGCGGCGCACGCGCGCGAGACGTCATGTCCGCCATCAATCCGCTCGGCCTTGCGGCGGTCACGGGTTCCTGCGGCGGTGTCGGCATGGCGGGACTGACGCTCGGCGGCGGCTACGGGCCCTTGATCGGACGCCAAGGGCTTGCGCTCGACAATCTGCTCGAAGCGCAGCTCGTGCTCGCGGATGGTTCGCTCGTGTCAGCGAGCGCCACCGAGAATCAGGAGCTGTTCTGGGCGCTGCGGGGCGGTGGAGGCAATCTCGGCGTCGTCATCGCGATGCGCTGCAAACTGCATGACATGCCAAGCGTGCATGCTGGCATCTTGATCTATCCCATGTCCGAGGCGAAGAGTGTGCTGACGAGGGCGGCAACGCTGGCGGCATCGATGCCGGACGAATTTACTGTCCAGCTTGGCATCGCCGCTGCTCCTGACGGCAATTTCAGTGTGCTCGTTGCGCCAGTCTGGTGTGGCGCGCCCGAAGATGGTGAACGGCGGCTCGCGCCGTTCCTCAAGCTCGGCACGCTGCTCGCCGGCGGGGTCGAGCCCAAATCGCAAACCGCGCTGCTCGCGATGTTTGATGCGATGATCGTCGACGGCCTGCGCGTTCACATCGAGACCTGCTCGCTGGAGGCACTCGACGGCGACAGCGTCGATACGCTCGTCGCCGCCATGGGACAAGCGGTCTCGCCGGGATGCCTCGTTCTCACCCACGAGTTCAAGGGCGCGGCCTGCCGCGTCGCGGCGGACGCCACCGCCTTCGGCCTTCGCCGCGCGCACATCCTGATCGAAGTGATGACGATGTTTCCGGAGCCCGACGATATTAACGTCACACAGCAGCATATCGCTTGGGCCCGCCGGACACGCGAGGCGTTCACTTCGGCGCTTCCCGGAGGCTATCCCAACCTGCTCGGGCGAGACGATCCGGCGCGCGCAACGGCGAGCTATGGCGGCAACGCCGCGCGGTTGATCAAGGCAAAGCGACACTATGATCCGGACAACGTTTTCTCGTCCGCGATCCCACTGCCCCTCGATTGAGCGTTCCAGCAAATCTCACACACCGGAACTCGAAGCACATGCTCCTTTTGATCTATGGCTTTCACTTGTTGAGCGCACGAAAACTCCTTCGTGCGCTCTTCATCACATATCTGCGGAAAGCGAACGGCGTTTTAAACTATGTTGCTGTTGCAAAACGGACATCGAAGCGAGCAAAGATCGGCGGCGAGAAAAGCCGGGATCTGGAACATGAAATCCACCGACTTCGTGGTCGCACGCGACAATCTGCAGCAAAGCAAAACGATTGCGACGGAATTGCCGGACGCTGATGCGTTGCCGGCCGACACGCTGCTGGTAAAGGTCGATCGCTTCGCCTTCACCGCCAACAACATCACTTACGCCATCCTCGGCGATCAGCTGAAATATTGGCAGCTGTTTCCGGCACCGAAAGCATTTGGCATCATTCCGGTGTGGGGCTTCGGCGAGGTGATCGCCTCCCGCCATGCCGGCGTTGCCGAGGGCGAGCGTCTGTTCGGCTACCTGCCGATGGCGACGCATCTCGTGATCGAGGCGACCGATGTGACCAAGCGCGGCTTGCGCGATGCCGCCGCGCATCGGCAAGGGGTTGCTCCGGTGTATAACGCCTATGCGCGTGTCGGCAACGACCCGTCATACGCGGGACAGCAAGGCGATCATCAGGCGCTGCTGCGGCCGCTCTTCATGTTGTCCTTCCTCGTCGACGACTATCTTGCCGAGAACGACTTTTTCGGCGCGCGCCGCGTAATCCTTTCATCGGCCTCCAGCAAGGCTGCCTTTGGACTGGCTCACCTCCTGCACACGCTGCGCAAGGGCATTGAGGTGATCGGGCTGACCTCGGCCGCCAATGCCGGCTTTGTCGAGAAGCTCGGCTGTTACGATCAGGTCGTCACCTACGATCGGGTCACATCATTGCCGCTCGCTCCACCGGTCGCCTTTGTCGACATGGCCGGCAACAGCGAACTGCGCGCGACATTGCACCGGCATTTCGGCGACGGCGTCAGGTATTCCGCTCGAATCGGGCTCACGCACGGCAGCGCCCCGGACAATGAGCCGGATCTTCCCGGCGCGAAGCCCGCCTGGTTCTTCGCGCCCGACCAGATTCGCAAACGCGCAAAGGATTGGGGACCCGGCGGTATCGAGACGCAGTTCTCGCAAGCCTGGTCTAGCTTGGCGCCGCATCTGGAGCGCTGGCTCACCGTAATCGAAAGCCGCGGGCCCGACGCGGTGAGACAGGTCTATGTCGATACCTTGGCGGGCCGTATTCCTCCAGAGCAGGGCCACATGCTCTCGCTTCTCGAATAGTCCGCTTTCTGCGCGATGGCGAACAGTATAGGCTTTCCACCCAACAAGCGCCGCGAAGCCGGCCGGTGACGGGAAACGCCCATGCTCGACAAGACCAACGATGTTTCCATCGCAGCGGAAAATTGGCTGACGCAGTTCGAAGCCGCGCTCGCCGGAAGCGATGACCGCGCACGAGGGCTGCTATTCCAGCCGGACAGCCATTGGCGTGACGTCCTGGCCTTGAGCTGGAACATCCAGACGTTCAACGGCGCTGACACGATCGCCAAGGAGTTGAATGTACATGCACCTCGCGCGTCAGCGCGTGGCTTTGTCGTCGATCCCGAGCGTGCGGCGCCGCGATGGACGACCCGCGCCGGCACAAATGCGATCGAGGCAATCTTCAAGTTCGAGACCGCACAGGGTCGGGGACACGGCATCGTCCGCCTGATTCCCGACGGCAACGACAGCGGCAAGCTGAAAGCCTGGACGCTGCTGACTGCGCTGGAGGAACTGAAAGGCTTCGAGGAGCAGATCGGAACCGCGCGCCCGCGTGGACAGGCCTATTCACGCGATTTCCGCGGGCCGAACTGGCTCGACCAGCGCGAGACGTCGGCCGCCTACGAGGATCGCGATCCCGTGGTGCTGGTGGTCGGCGGCGGACAGGCGGGTCTCGCGATCGCCGCGCGGCTAAAGCAGCTTCGAATCGATACGCTGATCGTCGATCGCGAGGCGCGCGTCGGCGACAACTGGCGCAAGCGCTATCATGCGCTGACGCTGCACAACCAGGTACAGGTCAACCACCTGCCCTATATGCCGTTTCCGCCGAACTGGCCGACCTACATCCCGAAGGACAAGCTCGCCAACTGGTTCGAAGCTTATGTCGAAGCGATGGAACTGAATTTCTGGACCGGCACCGAGTTCCAGAACGGCAGCTACGATGAGGCAAAAGGACGCTGGACGGTCACGCTGGGCCGCGCCGACGGCTCCGCGTGCGAGATGCATCCGCGCCATATCGTGATGGCGACCGGCGTCAGCGGCATCCCGAGCCTGCCCGACATTCCGAGCTTGAAGAGCTTCACCGGGACGATCCTGCATTCCAGCCGATATGACGACGGCGAAAACTGGAACGGAAAGCGCGCACTCATTATCGGCACCGGCAATTCCGGCCACGATATCGCGCAGGATCTGCATTCCAGCGGCGCCGACGTCACGCTGGTGCAGCGCTCCTCCACACTGATCACCAACATCGAGCCTTCGGCGCAATTGGCTTATGCCGCCTACAACGAGGGCACGCTGGAGGATAACGACCTGATCGCGACCTCGATGCCGCTGGCGCTCGCCAAACGCAGCCACGTCTTGATAACCGAGCAATCGAAGAGGCTCGACCAGGACTTGCTCGACGGCCTTGAGCGCGTCGGCTTCAAACTCGATTTCGGCGATGAAGGCACCGGCTGGCAGTTCAAATATCTGACGCGCGGCGGCGGCTATTACTTCAATGTGGGCTGCTCCGATCTCGTCGCCAGCGGCGCGATCGAGCTCAGGCAGTTCGCCGACATCGAGTGCTTCGTCGCCGACGGCGCGCGGCTGAAGACGGGTGAAACGGTCGCCGCCGACCTGATCGTGCTGGCGACGGGCTACAAGCGGCAGGAGTATCTGGTCAGCAAATTGTTCGGCGACAGCATTGCCACACGTGTCGGCCCGATCTGGGGATTCGGCGACGGGCAGGAGTTGCGCAACATGTACACGCGCACGCCGCAGCCTGGCCTGTGGTTCATCGCCGGCAGCCTCGCGCAGTGCCGCATCAATTCGAGATATCTGGCGCTGCAGGTCAAGGCGATCGAGGAAGGGTTGTTGCCGCGCGACGTCGGGCCGCGGGCGTTCGATTGAGCCGTCATTCCGGGGCGACGCGGTCAGCGTCGAACTATGGTGCGCAGTTGCGCACCTGAGAATCTCGAGTTTCCGGGTCTGGTCCTTTCGGACCATCCCGGAATGACGGCAGAGGAAAAAGGGAGACAGACATGCCGGCCATTCTCGGTGCAGGCGAGCATCGTTACCGCGTGGTGGAGAACTGGGCGAAGCTGCCGGAGGGTTGGGAGCTCACCGACGCTGCCTCCGTCGCGGTGGACAGCAAAGACCGCGTCTATGTCTTCAATCGCGGCGCCCATCCGATGATCGTGCTCGATCGCGAGGGAAATTTCATCACGAGCTGGGGCGAAGGCCTGTTCGCCCGCGCGCATGGCCTGCACATCGACGCCGATGACAATCTCTACTGCACCGACGATGGCGATCACACGGTGCGCAAATGCACGACGGAGGGCAAGGTGCTGCTCACGATCGGCATCCCGCACAAGCCCTCGCCCTTCATGAGCAACGAGCCGTTCCACCGTTGCACCCACACCGCGCTGTCGCCCAAGGGCGAGATCTATGTCTCGGACGGCTACGGCAATGCCTGCGTGCACAAGTACACGCCCGACGGCAAGCTGATCAAAACATGGGGCGAGCCCGGCACCGATCCCGGCCAATTCAACATCGTCCACAACATCGCGACCGACGTGGACGGCTGGGTCTATGTCGCCGACCGCGAGAACCACCGCGTGCAGGTGTTCGACGGCAACGGCAAATACGAGACGCAGTGGAACAACCTGCACCGCCCCTGCGCGCTGCATTGCTGCGGCGGCAAGCATCCGAATTTCATCGTCGGCGAGCTCGGCCCCGGCATGCCCGTCAATCTCAAGGTGCCCAATCTCGGCCCTCGGCTTTCCATCGTCGATGCAAAAGGAAAACGCATCGCGCGGCTCGGCGGCGAACAGGGCCCGGGCCTCGAGACCGGAAAATTCCTGGCACCCCACGGACTCGCGATCGATTCCAAGGGCGACATCTATGTCGGCGAAGTCGGCGTCACCAACTGGAAGACGAGCTTTCCCGATACGCCGATGCCGCCGGAGGTGCGCAAGAGCCGTTGCCTGCAGAAGCTGGAGAAGGTCGGCGCGTAGTCTCAGCCTCGTCCTCCGTCATTCCGGGGCAGCCCGTCAGGGCTGAACCCGGAATTGTCGAGATTCTCAGGTGCGCAATTGCGCACCATAGCTCGATGCTTCGCATCGCCCCGGAATGACGGTGGAGAGAGCCTTCGTCATTGCGAGGAGCGACAGCGACGAAGCGATCCAGTCTGCCACCGCGGAGAAAGTCTGGATTGCTTCGCTGACGCTCGCAATGACGCCCCCTACTCCGTCTTGATGTTCGCAGCCTTGATGATCGGCCACCAGCGATCGGCCTCGGCCTTCTGGAAAGCGCGCAACGCTTCCGGCGATTGCTGATCGAGGGCCGTGATCTGGATGCCCAGCTCGTCGAAGCGTTGCTTGACCTTGGGATCGGCCAGGATCTCGCTCATCGTGCCGTTGAGCTTGGCGATGATGTCCTTCGGTGTGCCCTTCGGCACCCAGAGCCCATACCAGAGCGAGGTAAAGAAACCTGGCAGTCCTGCCTCGTCGGCGGTCGGAATGTTCGGCGCCGATGCAAGCCGCGTCTTGCCGGTGATGGCGAACGGCTTGACGCTGCCCGCACCGATCAGCGCCTTGAAGTTTGACGACGGCTCGATCATGAAGTCGATCTGCTCGGCGAGCAGGTCCTGCATGGCCGGCGCGTTGCCGCGATAGGGCACGAACTGAAACTTGGTTCCTGTCTCCTTCTGAAACGAGATTCCCGTGAGATGGCCGGTGGCGCCGACCCCGGCGATGCCAACCGACGCCTTGTCGGGATTGGCCTTCAGCCAGGCGATCAATCCTTTCAGGTCATCCGCGGGCAAGCTCTTCTTGCCGACGATCAGCAGCGGCTCGCTGCCGATCTCGATGATGGGCTCGAGGTCCTTCAACAGATCGAACTGCAGGGCGTAGAGGCCGCCCGTCAGCATATGCGTCGTCGAGGTGCCGATGCTCAGCGTATAGCCGTCGCCCGCGGCACGCACCGCGCGCGCAACGCCGAGGCTGCCGGCGGCGCCTCCGACATTCTCGATGACGACAGGCTGCCCTAAAATTGCCCGCATCTTTTCCCCAAGGAACCGCGCGACCGTGTCGGTGGCGCCGCCTGCGGGAAACGGCACGATCATGCTGATCGGCCGGGTCGGATAATCCTGCGCGCAAGAGGCCGCGCTCCATCCAAAGCCGACAAAAGCAGCCACGATCAGCTGCAAAACGCGATGCATGCACCATCCTCCCCAAAATTTGATGCCCCGCGGACGCCGACCGGGTACGCCTGCGACGCTGGCCATGCGCTCGGGATAAGCTATTCTAAGCTCTTCACAATCCCGTCACGCTGCATGTAGTATGTCAATAGAAGCTGCTTCGCAGCCGATACGGGAGTCAGGAGCGTTATTTGAACGCACATGTCTCGCAAGGCGGTTGGCCGGTGCTGGTGCTGAACGCGGATTTCCGGCCGCTGAGTTATTACCCGCTGTCGCTCTGGTCCTGGCAGGACGCGATCAAGGCGGTGTTTCTCGATCGCGTCAACATCGTCGAGCATTACGACCGGGCGGTGCGCAGTCCTTCCTTCGAAATGCAGCTGCCGAGCGTCGTCTCGCTCAAATCCTTCGTCAAGCCGACCACCCACCCGGCGTTCACCCGGTTCAACGTCTTCCTGCGCGATCGTTTCGCCTGCCAATATTGCCTGTCCGGTGACGACCTCACCTTCGACCATATCATCCCGCGCAGCAAAGGCGGCCAGACCACCTGGGAAAACGTCGTCGCCGCCTGCTCTCCCTGCAATCTGAGAAAGGGCAACATGACGCCGCAGCAGGCAAAGATGTTCCCCAGGCAGGCCCCCTTCGCACCGAGCGTCCATCAACTGCATCGGAACGGCCGGCTGTTCCCGCCGAACTACCTGCACGACAGCTGGCTCGACTATCTCTATTGGGACACCGAGCTCGATCCGTAGAAGATTATTCGTCGCGCCGCTTTCTGTGCGGGACCCACAAGCGTGTCAAAGCGCAGCGGCGACCGGGTCGGCCGCTTCGCGTGGCGCGTCCTCGGGATCGGACCGCAGCTCGCCTACATCATTCCGATGGGCCAGCCGCAGTTCAGAGCCTTCAACAACGGACGGGCACGCGGGACACACCCACATGGCGATGCCAGCGCGTCATTCGCCAGCGTGGAACCCAACCCCGCCGGCACGAGCGGTGAGTACCATGCACCTGCTCAACCAAGCTCAACGTCGCGTTGGCGTCAATTATAGCAACCGCTCCATGGCTGAGCGGCGCCGCGCCGCTGACGTTTGTGACAAGGGCGAGTGCGACCGCAGCGCCAAAGGTCGCCAAGTGATTCAACCTTGTCGTTCCCACATTCTTATTTGTTTCTGAACCGCACTCGGCTTTCGCCTCGGTCGGGAAAGCGATCACGACGGGCTCGCTCATTTGTCGGCTCCCTGAAATCTTGAACCCGAAAGCCAGACTGCGCACATCTTGCAGAAGAAGTTCTCTTCTGCAGAATTTCGCAAGCCGGCTGCAGGTCGCCGCGGCATTTTCGCGTAGCAGCGCAATCCAAGACGACCCTGGCCAGACCCTTGAGGCGACTGACCAGCAACATCCATGTCGCGGTCGATACCGAGGAGGTTGATTTAGATCAAAGTCCTTCTGCGGGTACAATCAGCTCAATTGCGCACCAAGGGAATGCGCTAAAGCATGATCCGGAAAAGTATGCAGCAGTTTTACGAAAAGATCATGCTCAATCAAGGACCTGAATCGCGATGACGATTCAACCTGATCTCATCGCGCTTTAACCGATTGCAACGGTCTCGTCATTCAGGGGCTTGTGAATTGAGGGATGCGCGCCGTTTGGGTAGCTTTGCGCGGCAAGAGGAGCATCTACCAATGACACTTTGGATTTTGATGGCTCTCGCGACGGTTGCCTTGATGGCGATCTCTGAGGAAATGGCGCGAACCCGAGGACGCTCGGTTAAAGCGTGGGTCTGGTTTGCCGCAATTACCGGACCTCTGCCGCTGGGACCACTTGCGCTGTATGCGCTGGGCAACAGGCGGTGAGGCGACGCCTTCGATGATCGACCAGAACCCTTTGGGTACCTCAGCCGGACAGTTCCTCTGCAGGGTTGAACCTTGACCCTCACGCCTTGTGCAGCGCCAGCGTGACACCGCCGAGCGTCAGCACCATCGCCGCGACCTCGCGCAGGCCCAGCGGCTCGCCGAGAATGATCCCGGCTGAGACTACGCCGATCGCGGGGACGAGCAGCAAGCCGGTCGAAGCCGATGTCGGCGGCAGACGACGTAATGTCTCGAACCAGGTGAGATAACAAATGCCCATCGACATCAGCGTCATGTAGACGAAACAGCTCACTCCCAAAGGCGTGATCGCGGCGTAGTTCGGGTGCTCGAAGACCACGCCGATGATCAGCATTGCCAGACAACCAAGGCCGACCTGCCACACGACGACGACAAGAGGCGACATCGGCAGCGGCTTGCGGTTCACCACATTGCCGAGCGCGAACAGGATGGCGCAGGACAGCGCGAGCGCGATGCCCGACAGCTTGCCGGCGCCAAACGCCAACCCGTTCCCGCTCAACAGGAGCACAACACCGGTGACACCGAGCACCAGCGCCGCGACGTCCCGGATCGTCGGCCGCACGTGCAGAAACGGCCAGGCGAACAGCATCGCCCAGATCGGCATCGTATAGACGATCAGTGCGCCCTCGCCGACGGTGACGAATTTCATCGCCACCGTGCTAAAGCCCATCCAGACGAACACGTTGGTGAAGGACGCGAACAGCAGCCGCGGGATCGCAACACGTGGCACGGCAAGCGATTGCCGCTGGCTCAGCGCCAGCGCGGCCAGAATGAGCGATGCGCAGATGCCGGCAAGGCCGCGGGCGAACAGGGGCGGCCATTGCTGCAGCAACAACTTCATCAGCGGCCAGTTCAGCGCCCATCCGAAGGCCGTCACGCCAAGACAGAGAAAGCCGATCGATCTGTCGCGCTGCGTCTCATCCATCGGGTGCGCTTAGCAGGCGAGCGGCGCGCGCTCCACCTCTAGCGATGCATGCGGGAGTGCAAGAACGCGTCATGTCCACGTGAACTCCGACCCCGCAAACACGCGGGGTACATGTGGCCACCGACAGCGATTCCTTGAGGCAAAGGAAGATTAGATCGGATCCAAGATGCACGCCGCATAGTGCGGACTATCCGCTTCGGCGGGCCAATTGTGCTGGCATGCCACGTCGAGCGCATGGACGCCGCGTCCATTGTGAGTCACAACAACCCCAAACGGATAACGCGCGGCATGAACCTGCCGCGCCACACAACACGGCGACAAACAGCCGGAGAGCGGAGGACGACGATGCTGATCCCGATGGGCGATGTGCCGCGCTGGTATGCCGAGCGCAAGCCGAAGGATACGATCGCGATCAGCCATGGCACCGATACGCTGACATGGGAGCAGCTCGAGCGCGGCGCCAACCGGCGCGCCCGCGCCTTTGCGGCGAAGGGCGTCAAGCCCGGCGATTTCGTCGCGATCGGCCTGCCGAACGGCAATGCCTTCTTCGAGACCAGCTTCGCGGTGTGGAAGCTCGGCGCGACGCCGACGTCGCTGTCGTGGCGATTGCCGCGCGGCGAAGCTGCCGCAGTGCTCGACGTGCTCAAACCTGCGCTCGTGGTCGGCGGCGAAGCCGACTGGAATGCACCGAATGCATTGCCCGCCGATTTCGCGCCCGAAGGTTTTTCCGACGAGCCGGTGATCAGCCCGGTCGCCCGCTACTGGAAGGCGATGACGAGCGGCGGCTCGACCGGCCGGCCCAAGGTGATCCTCGATCACCAGCCTGCGGTGGTCGACACCACCGCCGCGCCGACACTTGGCATCCCGCAAGGTGCGTCCCTGCTCAATCCCGGCCCGCTCTATCACAACGCGCCGTTCATCGTGTCGCATCTCTGCCTGTTCGGGGGCGGACGGCTGAGCGGCATGGTGAAGTTCGACGCGCAGGAGACGCTGCGCCTGATCGAAGAAAACCGCGTGCAATGGGTCAATTTCGTGCCGACCATGATGCATCGGATCTGGGCGCTGCCCGACGAGGTGCGCAACGGTTACGACCTGTCGAGCCTCCAGATCGTCTTTCACATGGCCGCGCCGATGCCGCCCTGGCTGAAGGAGAAGTGGATCGAATGGCTCGGACCCGAGCGGATCTACGAACTCTATGGGGGCACCGAGCGGCAGGGTCGCACCGTCATTTCGGGCGTCGAATGGCTCGCGCATAAAGGCTCGGTCGGCAAGATCGACGACGCCTGCGCACTGCGCATCATCGGCCCCGATGGCAATGACGTCGCGCCCGGCGAGACCGGCGAGATCTATTTTCTTCCCGCCGACGGGCCCGGCAGCACCTATCACTATCTCGGCGCCGAGCCGAAGCGCGGTCCGGACGGCTGGGAATCGCTCGGCGACATCGGCCGGCTCGATGCCGACGGCTATCTCTATCTCGGCGATCGGCTCGCCGACATGATCCTGCGCGGCGGCGCCAACATCTATCCGGCCGAGGTGGAGGCCGCAGTAAGCGCGCATCCAAAGGTGCGCTCCTGCGTCGTAGTCGGCCTGCCTGATCCAGAGCTTGGACAGCGCGTGCACGCAATTCTCGAACTGGATGAAGCGACCGACGCGCAAGCGGTCGCTGACGCGATGGCCGACTTCCTCGCCGACCGGCTCAGCCGCTACAAGCATCCCGAAAGTTTCGAGATCGTCAGCGTCAGTCTGCGCGACGATTCCGGCAAGGTTCGCCGCACCCTGCTGCGCGATGAACGCGCGGTCTGGTTGAAGGAGCGGCGCGCATTCCAGATCATCCCGTCTCGCGTATATGAAAAGACGCAATGAACTCATCGCCCCGGAGCGAACTCAGGCTTTCCTGAGCCAGGGGATGTCCGGGAACGTTGGATCAGAGCCTCTTTCCGACATGGAATAATTCGACATTGTGGAGACGCTGAATCGGCGACGCGCCGCAGCTCGTGGCCGGGCCAGCCCAAAATACCCCTCGCCGCATCTGACTGTCGCCATATCCACGGCCATCTTGCACGTTAGCAGAGAAATCCGCTGCGCAGGCGCGACGTCACGCGATAGTGTCGTGTCCTGGTAACAAGGACAAACGAAATGAATGTCGGGTCCTGGCTCGGCAGTCTCGGCCTCGATCAATACGAAGACCTGTTTCGTGAACACGAGATCGAAGCCGACATATTGCCGGAGCTGACCGATCAGCATCTCAAGGACCTTGGTGTACCGCTCGGACACCGGTTGCGACTGTTGCGCGCAATTCGCGAACTCGCCACCGGGACGCAGCCGGACGCTAACGCCCGGCCGCAGAACAATCCCGAACGGCGGCAGCTCACCCTCATGTTCTGCGACCTTGTCGGCTCGACCGCGCTGACGGCGCAACGCGACCCCGAGGACATGGCAGACCTGATCCGCGCGTTTCAGGGCGCCGTTACGACCGCGATCGCCCGTTTCGAAGGCCATGTCGCCAAATGGATGGGCGACGCAGCCATGGTCTTTTTCGGCTACCCTCGCGCGCATGAGGACGATGCCGAGCGCGCAACGCGCGCGGCCATCGCGCTGATCGAGGCCGTCGCGCAGCTGGGGCGCGGACACGGCGCGACGCTTCGAGTTCGGATTGGCATCGCAACCGGCCTCGTCGTGGTCGGCGAAGGCGAGGCGCAGATGCGCGGGCTGGTCGGAGACACCCCGGATCTCGCGATGCGGCTGCAGGCGCTCGCCGAGCCCGACACGATCGTGGTTTCGGAAGCAACGCGACGGCTGCTCGGCAAGACCTTCAAGATGAAGGAACTGGGGCCGCGGGCGCTCGGAGGCATCGATGCGCCGGTCGCAGCCTGGCTGATCCTGGCCGAGCGGGAGAACGTCAGCCGGTTCGAAGCGTCGCGTTCGGAGACAATGACGCCTTTCGTCGGCAGAGACGCGGA
The DNA here is from genome assembly GCA_963770385.1 of uncultured Alphaproteobacteria bacterium. Taxonomy (GTDB): domain Bacteria; phylum Pseudomonadota; class Alphaproteobacteria; order Rhizobiales; family Xanthobacteraceae; genus Bradyrhizobium. The sequence continues at coordinate 546,999 of CAVYPJ010000003.1, forward strand.
GATCGCCCTCTTGGTCGAACGCTGGCAACGCGCGGCCAAGGCTGAAGGCCAGGTCGCCGTGCTGTCGGGAGAGGCCGGCATCGGCAAATCACGTGTTCTCGCAACACTGCGTGAGCGGATCGGCGAGCAAAGCTACCTGCCATTGCGCTATCAATGCTCGCCGCATCACGTCAACGACGCATTCCATCCCGTGATCGGCCAGATCTGGTTCGCGGCAGGCTTCGTCAGCGGCGAGGCCGCCGGCAGCCGCCTCGCCAAATTGGAGAAGATGATCGAGAGCACCGGCCTCTCCAGCGCCGACATCGTGCCGTTCGTCGCTTCGCTGCTGAGCCTGCCGACGGGCGGGCGCTACCCCGCGCTCGAACTGGCTCCCAACGAGCTGAAGGAACGCATGATGGCTGCCCTGCTGGCGATGACGGCGGGCGCGGCCAGGCAGATGCCGCTCCTGATGATCGTCGAAGACGCTCATTGGATCGATCCGACATCGCTCGACCTGACCACCCGGATGATCGAGCGCATGCGTGATCTGCCGATAATGATGGTGATCACGTGCCGCCCTGAAATTCACGTCGCCCTGGAGCGGCGACAACGTCACGACCGTCACGTTGAACCGGCTCGACCGGCAGCAAGCGGAAGCGATGGTCGATCGCATGACGGCCGGTAAGAAGCTGCCGCCCGAAGTGCTTGAACAGATTTTGGCAAAGACCGACGGCGTTCCGTTGTTCATGGAGGAGCTGACAAAGAGCGTCCTGGAATCCGGGCTCGTGCGGGAGAAGAGCGGCGCGTATGTCCTGGCCTCAGCGCTGACGCCGCTTGCGATCCCGTCGACCTTGCAGGATTCGCTGACGGCGCGGCTGGATCGCCTGTCGCCGGTCAAGGAGACGGCTCAGATCGGCGCGGCCATTGGACGCGAGTTCTCGCGCGCCTTGCTGGAAGCCATATCGCCGATCAAAGGGGCGGCGCTCGACGATGCGTTGCATCAGTTGATCGAAGCGGAACTGATCCACGTTCGGGGTGCGCCGCCCAAGGCAAGCTATGTGTTCAAGCACGCGCTGGTCCAGGATACGGCCTATGGCTCACTGCTGCGCAGCCGCCGCCAACGCATCCACGCTCATATCGCCTGGGCGCTCAGGCAGCGCCTGACGGACGAAGAATATGCGCCCGCCACCATCGCACACCATTACACCGAAGCCGGCCTCGCCGAGCAGGCGGCGCGAAGCTGGCTTTCCGCGGCGGAGCTCGCATTGTCGCAGTCGGCGCCGGTCGAAGCAGAGCGTCACGCCAGCACAGGGCTCGCCCTGATTCCAAGCATCGAACCCAACGGCGAACGCGACGGGCTCGAACTTGCCTTGCTGGTCGCCCGTGCCAACGCGCTGGTGCCGCTGAAGAGCATTTCCGCGCCCGAGACGTTCGCGGCGCTGATGGCGGCGAAACAGCTTGTCGACAGGGGTATCGGCACCGACCTGCAGCGCGTTTCGGTCCTCTATGGGCTTTGCTCGTCATCGACGCTGACGGCTAGTCTGGAGCAGGCGCTCGACTTCGCGCATCAGATCATCGAGGTGGCGGATCTGCAGAACGATCCGGCCTATCAACTGGTCGGACATCGCCAGCTCGGAACGCTGCAATTCTATGCCGGCAATCTTCGCGACGCGCTGGCCAACCTGCAGAAGGGCAGCACCTACCGCGACCAAAGGCGGCAAAAGACGCTGAGCTATCGCTTCGGATGGGATCAGGGTCTCGCCACCCTTTCGTTCGAGGTCCTGGTGCGGCTGTCGCTCGGACTGCTCGACAGCGCGGCGCGATTGAGCGAACAGGTGCTGATCGAAATCGAGAGCCACGGTCATGCCGCCACGATCGCGTCGGCAAGATTTTGCGTGACCGTGTGGCCGCAGTTTGCGCTGCGGGACGTCGAGACGCTGGAACGCGACGGAGCCGAACTCGCCGCCTATTGTGCGGAGAAGAAAGTCGAGCAGATCCGGCTGCTGGCCGGCCTACTCAGTGCCTGCGCCGGCGCGATGCGCAAACCGACCGCGAGCCGGATCGACTCCATCCGCAGGGCCCTCGTCGCACTGAGGCAGTCCGGCGGCAATACCGGCAATTCGATCATGCTGTCCAACATCGCCGAGGCCTTCCTCATGGTGGGAGATCTGGCCGGCGCCGACGGGGCGCTACAGAACGGATTTGCTTTCGTCGAGCAATCCGGGGAGCGATATTGGCTCGCCGATCTGCACCGGCTCAGCGGCCAGGTCGCACTCAGGAAGCACCAGCGCGACTGCGAGCGCGCAGAGGCCTGCTTCGTCAAGGCAATCGAGGTCGCAAGGAGCCAAGAGGCGCGTCTGCTCGAATTGCGCGCGGCCACCGACCTTGCCCGGCTCCGGCTCCGCACCACATCGAACGACGATGTTCGCGGCCTGATAGAGCCGGTCCTTGCCATGATCGAAGGAGGCGAGACTACGCGCGATGTCCGCGATGCGCGCGCCTTGCTTGCCGAGCTCGACTAAAGCGCGAGCTTTTGAATAGTCACCGCGCTTTGGGCTTCTTCCGATCATACGCCGGAGCAACGCCTACGCCACGACGGTTGTGCGAGCGCCAATTCGCCTCCTCTCCAACAGAACTGGTGCGCACCCGGTCAAAGGTGGTAGATTGGCGTTGTGAATACCGTTCCGGTAACGAGAAGCTCGGCGCCGGAAATCTACCACGGATCTGCGCCGTTTCTGTGCCGATCGAAAAGGAGAGCCGCCATGCCCTCTGTCACCGAGTGGAAAGTGCCGTCTGCCTTTCAGCCTCGCCCCGGCGACTATGGTTTCGATCTCGATCGAGCGCTTGCCTCAGTGGTCGGCCTGCATTCCCTCGTCCCGGCCGACGCCTTCACCGCGGAGACGCTGGGCACCGAGCGTGCCGGCAACGGCGTCGTGATCGACAACGACCTGATCCTGACGATCGGCTATCTGATCACGGAGGCCGAGACGGTGTGGTTGCATCTTTCCGACGGTCGGGTGATGCCAGGCCACGCGCTGGGTTTCGATGCCGTCACGGGCTTCGGACTTGTGCAGGCGCTGGGTCGCATGGACGTCAATCCCCTGCCGATCGGCTCTTCCGCGGCGACGAAAATCGGCGATCAGGTGGTGGTCGGCGGCGCCGGTGGACGCACACGTTCAGTGGCGAGCCACATCGCCGCCAAGCAGGAGTTCGCTGGCTACTGGGAATATCTTCTGGATGAAGCGATCTTCACCTATCCCGCGCATCCAAACTGGGGCGGCACCGGTCTGATCTCCGGCAAAGGCGAGCTCATCGGCATCGGATCGCTGCAGCTCGAGCGGGAACGGGCCGGCAAGGCCGAACATGTCAATATGATCGTGCCGATCGACCTGCTTCATCCGGTCCTCGATGACCTGCGCAGCTTCGGCCGTGTCAACCGGCCGCCGCGCCCCTGGCTCGGAATGTACTCGACCGAAATCGACAATCGCGTCGTGGTCATCGGCATTTCCAACAACGGTCCCGCAGCGCGCGCCGAACTGAAGGCCGGCGATGTCATTCTCGCCGTCAAGGGCGAGCGGATCACGAGCCAAAGCGCATTCTATCACAAGCTCTGGTCGCTCGGGCCGGCCGGCGTCGACGTCCCGCTCACCGTCCATCACGAAGGCGTCACTTTCGACGTGGTGCTCGCCTCGACGGACCGTGCCAAGCTGCTCAAAGGACCGATGTTGCACTAAAGCATGATCCGGAAAAGTGTGTAGCGGTTTTCCGAGGAGATCATGCTCAATCAAAGGCCTAAGGCGCGATGACGATTCAACCTGATCTCATCGCGCTTTAGGCAAGGCTTTCATTAGGAAAGGCTGTTTTCATCAAGACTGCATTGGTTTCGACAATTGCATTCGTCATCGAACGTTGCAGCAACAGCGGGACGTTGCATCAATCCAAAAGCGGGAGCGCGCCATGAGCGAGGCCGTGGTGGACGACATCGTGGCCCTGCTGCCGCCACTGTTGCAATCGCTCGACGCGCTTTCCTTCGTCGCGCGCCATCTGAACCCGCCGGATTTCGACCGTGTCATGGACTCCGTCGGCACACCGGAAGATAGTTTGCGGTCAGCCTGCACGCGGCTCGGCGAATGGCCTGAGCAATTCGCCGACGTTCGCGCGGTGCTGATAACCGCGAGCGATGCGGCGCTGGCAGCTTTCGACGGCCTGCGCACGGTGCAGCATGGTCATGGCGATCTGGTCGCGGTGTTTCGCGCCTTGCGCTACGCGCCGCGCGCGCAGGAAGCACTGTATCCGATCGCGATGAGATTTCCGCCGGTGAGCGACTTCTTCCTCGACCCTGCGGCGCACGAGGACGATGCGCTGAAGGCCCGTCTCGCCGCACCGCGCGCCGGCAACACGGGTATCATTCACGAGCATGGCGAGCCCGGCAGCCGCGGCGGCTTTTCGCTCTACGTTCCCGAATATTACACCGCCGATCGCGACTGGCCGCTGGTGATGGCGCTGCACGGCGGCAGCGGCAATGGGCGTAACTTCCTATGGAGCTGGCTGCGCGACGCGCGCAGTTTCGGCGCCATCCTGGTTGCGCCGACCGCAACCGGTCCGACCTGGGCATTGATGGGCGAAGATGCCGACACGCCGAACCTGAACCGCATTCTTGACGACGTGCGCAGCCGCTGGAAAATCGATCCTGAGCGGCTGCTGTTGACCGGCATGAGCGACGGGGGCACCTTCTGCTACGTCACCGGTCTCGACGGCGCGTCACCCTTCACGCATCTGGCGCCGGTTTCCGCCACCTTCCATCCGCTGATGGCAGAAATCGCCGATGCAGACAGACTGCGCGGTCTGCCGATCTTCCTCGTGCACGGCCGACTCGACTGGATGTTCCCGGTGCAGGTCGCCCGCCAGACGCACGCGGCATTGTCAGCGGCCGGTGCCAATGTGACCTATCGCGAGATCGACGATCTGAGCCACTGCTATCCACGCGAGATCAATGCGGAGATGCTGCGATGGCTGAACGGTTCCTGACCAACCCGCTCAGCGTGATGCGTGTGGCGCCCGACACAATCTCGTCCGATTTTTTCCTTAAACGTTCCGGCCAACGCACAGCGGGGGCGCTGGTCGAAGCGGCATAGCTGCCGCAACAGGACGAGCCATGCCCTTGAACCCCGTGGCGCAGCCGGTGGCTGCGCGATCTTCCACAGCCGTACTGCTCACCAATGGCGTCAGCCGCCTCGAAGTCACGCTCAAGGTGACGACCGCAATCCTCGCATTGGCAGCCGGCGTCTACACCTATCTCGGCGTTCGCGAACTGCTCAACGGCAGCCCGACCACGGTGTTCTTCGCCGCCGTGATCTATTCGGTCGCGGTCTCGGTGGGCATCTACTCCTTCTGGATGTTCATGATGCAGTTCATGCCTCATGTCGTCAGCGCGACCGGCCGCGGCCTGATGCTGGGTTGCATGCTGCTGGGCTCGTTGATGATCGTGGCGATGTCGTCCTGGCTGAATGCATCGGCGCTCGCAGGCGCCGCCGCAATCCAGCAGCACCTTGCCATCACCGTGCAGAACTACACGCGTGATCTCGACACCGCCAACACCAATGCCATCGCGGCTCAGGCCCTGCTGCCCGACATCCAGCTTGCCTCCTCGCGCTTCGCGCGACTGGCCGATGCCGAACGCGCGGGCTCGCTGACCGGCACGTCCGGATCGGGCACGGTCGTGCAACTCCTCACGCAGATGTCCGGTCAACTCGATAGCCTCGGCCAGCAGGTCCAGGATTCCGCCAAGCGCGTTTCGAACCTGTACGATCAAGGGGGCAAGAATCTCGCCAAGATGCGCGAGCTGATCTCAGATCGCGGACCGATCGCCCAGCGAAGCGACGCCTTCGCAACGGAGTCACTGGCTTTGATGGGTGTGATCGCCAATCTGCAGCAGACTTCGGTTGCGCCGGCCGTGAAGCGCGCCGCGGCTTCGCTGTCCGCCGGATTCATCGCGCCGGCCGCCGGCGGACGCAGCGTGGACCTTGCCGATCGGCAGACCGCGGTGGTCGGCAAGGTCGAAAGCTCGATCGCCACCCAGGCGGCATCGCTCTCGGACGCCGCGGACAAGATTCTCGCGATGCCGCGGATCGAGCCGCAACGATTCCAGTCGCTGTCGCCCGCGGAAGCCGTGCTGCGTTATGCCGGCGATTTCATTCCGAGCTGGGCGGGCGCGATCTCGATCGACCTGATGCCGGCGGTGCTGGTTCTGATCCTGTGCGTCGTTCACGCTGCGATCAGGCGCGAGGGACTTCCCGCAGTCAGCGCATCGACGATAACCGCCGGCGAACTGGTCGCGGCCTTGCAGATCGCACGCGAGGTCGAGGATGCCCGGCGGGCGGTGCGGGAAAGACCGCCGGCGGACGAGGAAGCTCGTCCTGCGGTCGACGAAGAGACCGGCAAGCCCGCGGCGCCGGCCGCTGACGAAAACGTCACCTCGCTATCCTCCGCTCGGCACACCAAATAGCGGCCATGTCGTCACCCGCACCCCCGCGACAGCGTCTCCTGTCCTGGCTCGCCGACAAGCCGGATGACACCGTGCTGCGCTGGATCTTTCGCTGCGTCATCACCGCTGCCGTAGCCGTGCTTTCGGCCGATCTCATCGCGATGAATGGCTGGACCGTCAATTCCGACCAGGCCGATACACCGGCCGAGCTCAGGCAGGATCTCCTGCTGGAGAGACTTCCCGGCATCATGCCGTCGATCCTCGCACCATTGCTTCCAGGCGGCGACAAGCGACTGATTCCCCTGCGGCAGCCGGACGGCACGCTCGCGCAACCGATGACCTTCGAGCTGATCGGCGGCGGCCGACTGCTTGCGACCGGCACCATCACGCAAGGCGTTGCGCAGGCTTTCGCCGACGAGGTGAAACGACGTGGCGACTACATCAAGACGGTGGTGCTGAACTCGCCCGGCGGCTCGGTCGCCGATGCGCTGGCGATGGGGCGTTTGATCCGCGCGCACAAATTCGCAACGGAAGTGGAAGCCGGAACATATTGCGCATCGTCCTGCCCGCTGGTGTTTGCCGGCGGCGTCGAGCGGCGCGCCGGCGACCGCGCCGTCATCGGCGTGCACCAGATCGCCGCGATCAAATCACCGGCCGTCAATGGGCCGCCGCGCGACGAGATGAGCATTGCGCAGAACATCTCCGCGCGCTGCGAACGCTACCTCGCCGACATGGGCGTGGACATGAAGGTCTGGATCCATGCGATGGAGACCCCGCACGACAGATTGTTCGTGTTCAAGCCGGACGAGATGAAATCGCTCGAACTCGTGACGACAGTCGCTTCTGCGACGGCGAAGGCGCGACTTTAGAGCCCGCCGAATCCGGTTCGGTGCCCGGGAACCATCTCCCGATCGCCCGCGTTGAAGGGCGTCACTGGAGGGTTCGACATGCAGACTTTTCTCGGAATGATCCTGGGCGCGCTGCTCTTGGGATTCGGCGTTTACATTCACGAACTCGATGCAGACGTCCACCGTCGCCAACGGTCAGGGGTCACAGGCCACTCGCACTATCGTGAACTGGGACGTCGCGGAAAGCAGCTGGCATTCTCTTAAGGAGCGTGCGCACGACGACTGGATCCGGATTTCGTCCAAATAACGCTGACCAATAACGCCGAAAGACGGATCGCCGATCAATGGGGCATCTTCGTCGCTGACGAAGGTGCCTTTGCCGTTTCTGTGAGCTCTATATTGTTGTCTTGACGCGCTTTCTTCACGCGAACCGGTATCCACTTCGCTCGAAAGGCTCTAACGCATGATCCGGAAAAGTGTGTAGCGGTTTTCTGAAAAGATCGTGCTTCTTCAAGAACCTAAAGCGCGATGATGACTGAACCTGATCTCATCGCGCTTTAGTTGCTCGCCTTGGCCTTGCGCGCGTCGGCGATCACCTGCTCGAACTGCGCCATCGTCAGCACGCCCGGCACGCGGAACTTGCCGACGATGAAGGACGGCGTTCCCCTGAAACCAAACGCTTCGGCCTGTGCGTTGTTGCGCTTGAGAATGTCATCGATCGCCTTGGCGTTGCTCGCGAGGTCGCGCTTGGCGCGATCGACGTCGACACCTGCGCCGGCCAGGAGTTCGTAGATACGCGGCTCGGTCAGCTTGGAATTGACGCCCATCATCGCATCATGGGCCTCGTCGTATTTGTCTTGGAACTTGCAGGCCAGCGCCATGCGCGCTGCGACGATCGAGACGGGGCCGAGAATCGGCCAGTCCTTCCGGAGCCAGCGGACCTTGCCGTCGTCCTGCACCACCTGCTGCAGTTCCGGCTCGAGCTTGCGGCAATAGGGACACTGATAATCGGACCATTCGACGATCGCGATGTCGCCCTCGGGGTTGCCTGCAACGGGAATGTCGGGGTCGTGCAGCACGGCGGCCTCGCTCGGCTGCTCGCCCTGCGCCAACGCAAGCCGCGTCGTGGCGCCGAGCGCCGCAGCGCCGCCAAGCCAGCCCAGCATCTGGCGCCGGTTCCGGCGCATACCCCACAGATCGATCATTTTGCGCATGTCTTTCGCCCCGATGGACCTGGTCCTGTTACCACTACGTTCGAAATCAGGACAAGTTACGCGCCAGCATGTAAACCGCGACCGCGATTATGACCACCGCAAACACAATATTGAGGGCTCCCCGCCGTTCCGACAAGTGGCGGGCCAGGCGCGTGCCGGCCAGTCCTCCGGCGATACCGCCAGCGATGAACAGGCCGGCGAGTTCCCATGAGACGAGGCTGGACCAAGCGTAGCTCAGGGCCGTGGTGAGGCCGAAAGCGGTCACCGCGACCAGCGACGAACTGACTGCGTTGATGAGCGACATGCCCGTCGCCAGCATCAGGGCCGGCACGATCAGGAAACCACCGCCGATCCCGAAAAAGCCGGACAGCGTGCCGGTGGAGAGACCAAGGCCCACGAGGGCGGGCAGGTTCGAGCGATTCATCTTGACGTCGGACGCCCCGATCCGTGCACGCGTCTTCAGCATCAGCGCCGAAATGCCCAGCATGACCAGTGCGAACAGCGCCAGCAGCTTCTGGCCGTCAAGCATCTTGCCGAGCAGCGAGCCGCAGAACGCGCCCGCGATCCCGGCGGCGGCGAAGACCAGCGCGCAGGACCACACCACCGTGCCGCTGCGCGCATGGTTGGAAAGGTTGACCGCGGCATTGGTCGCGACCGCGATCGCGCTGGTGCCAATCGCGACATGGGCGTCCGGCACGCCGACCACATAGACCATCAACGGCACCGCAAGGATCGATCCACCGCCGCCGACCAGGCCCAGCGAAAATCCCACCAGCCCGCCCGATGCGAGGCCCAGCACGCCCTGTGTCGTGGAGATGATCAAAAGGAGAGACTCACTTGCACGCCGCGACCCTAGAAGAAATCGTCGCAGGCAGCCATGACGGCAGCGCAAATCCGCGCTGCGGCGGCCATCATCGGAGCAGCCTGACCGTCACTGAAAGGCGGCGCAGGCCTGAGCCTGTCAACCGCGGGCTTCGAGCTGATCGCTTGGCATCATCGCCATCAACGTGCCGGTCATGGTCGCGACGAGGGTTTCGATGCCCTGATGCTCCGCAAAGGCGCGGGCCTCGCAGACCGTCAGCGTACGTCCCGGCTTGACGACGGCAGCCCGGAACATGAAGCGCTCGCCCTTTGCAGGCGCCAGCAGGTTGGTCTTGAACTCCACGGTCAGAATGCCTGCGCCCTTCGGCATCAGCGTGAAGGCGGCGATGCCGCAGGCGTTGTCGAGCGCGGCGGTGATGATGCCGGCATGCATGAAGCCGTGCTGCTGCGTGAATGCAGGCGAATAGGCCATCGCAAGCTCGACCTCGCCCGGCTCCAGCAGGGCGAGCGAAATGCCGAGCGTGCGCATCGCCGGCTGCGCTTCGAAGATCGCAATCGCAGCGGTGCGAAAATCGGGATTCTTCGGCTCGAAGCGTGACATGGCTTCGCTTCTCCGCAGTTCTGCCTCAGGCCATCGCCGCGTCCGTGACCCCGAGACAGGCAGCCGCGCGATCGCGGATCGCATCCGTGAAAGCGACCGACTTGCGCGCCTGGCGATCGATATGTACGCCGGTGAGCTCGCAGACGGCCGCGACCTCGCCGGTCACGGCGTCGCGCATTTCGTGCACGAAGCGGATCGATCTGTTGCTGATCTCGCGCAGTGAGGTGTTGACTTCGACGACATCGCCGGCGAGCAGCTCGCGCTTATACGTGATGTTCTGCTGCACCGCCGCCATGCCACGGCCGGCATCGCGCAAATAGGCAGGCGTCAGTCCGAGCCGCGCGAAGAAATTCCAGGTGGCCTCATCGAACTTGCCGACATACCACATGACGTTCATGTGCCCGACATGGTCGCAGTGCCACGGATAGACCGCGCCGCGATACGTCACGTCGTTTGTCATGGCGCCACCTCCCATCCTCGATGTCTTGCCCTGAAACTTGATCTTGATACGGTAGCGTATCAGACCCGATACACGTTAGCAATACGGCACCGTATCAAGACTCGGCGAAAGGGCCGCATGACAGACGACAAGGGGGACGCGTGGATCGGAGCCGGATTTGTCGAGCTGGCGCGTGCGGGCATCGAGGGTGTCCGGGTCGAAGTGCTGGCGAAACAGCTCGGCGTCACCAAGGGCGGCTTCTACCGCCGTTTCCGCGACCGCGCCGCGCTGCTGGAGGCGATGCTCGATAGCTGGGCGTCGGGGCGGATCGCGGCGATCGAGCGGCAGGCAGGCCTCGAGGGAGCGCCGCCGCGCGACCGGCTGAAGGCGCTGATCCGGCTCTATTCGGAACGGATGAATACCGAGGGTATGGCGATCGAGCTCGCGATCCGGCAGTGGGCGCGATCAGACGAGGTTGCGGCTGCGGCGGTCTCACGCGTCGATGCCGCGCGGCTGAAAGTCGTCGGAGACCTCTATCGCGCGACCGGCCTTGGCCCGGACGAAGCGGATGCGGAGGCGTTCCTGTTCTACTGCTTCATCTTCGGCCAGAGCCTGTTGTTTCTCGACCGCGGTCAGCGCAAACGCGCGCAGCTGATCGCACGGACCGCCGAGAAGCTGCTCGACGACAAGGCGTGAAACGGCCGGACGCTGCTCCGGCCGTCCCGTCTTACTGGATCAAGCCGCACCCTTCAGGCGCTTGTTGCATTCACTGTAGTAGCCGCCACCCTTCTGAATCCACTTCATGCCGCCGTTGCCGTTGCTGGTCTTGTTGGCATTGTACTGGTCGACGCAGGTGTGCATCCGGCCCTTGCCGGCGCTCTCCTTGGCGTATTTCGGATCGACAGCGTTCGGGAAGATGGCATTGCCAACGGCAGCAGGCGCCGCAGCGGAAGGCGCGGGGGCCGTCGGGGCGGCAGGCGCCGCCGGCGCCGCAGCGGTCGTGGCCGGGGTCGCGTCCGCGCCGCATTGCGCTTTACGGAAATCATTCCACTTCTGGCCGTTGAGGGTGCCGGCAGTCTTGGCCGCCTGATACTTTGCGCTGCATTCCTGTGAAGTCAGCGCATGTGCCGGCGCGGTCGCTGCGAACGCGGCAAAGCCTGCGGCCGCCGCCGCGCACAATAGCTTGGTTTGAAACGTCATCCTTCGATCTCCCTTAACCAACTGGCTGAAACGGGCACGCTATTCTAGCGCAGCGGTTGAGCATGACAAAGCAGCGAAGCCTTCATCGCCTCAAATATTGAGCGCCGGAATGTGCCAGCCGGCGCGTTTTATTCATGTGCGGTTCATGCTCGCGGCGCGAGCCTGCACGCCTTTCCCTACCTTCATAGGTGTTTCCATGATGACGATCTCTTCCCGGGTGGCGGTTGCCGCCTTCGCTTCGCTTCTGCTCGCAAGCTCCGCTTTCGCGCAGGGCACGGCGGCGCCCGCCGCATCCGAACCCGCAGCCAAGACGGCGAAGACCGAGAAGGCACACAGCCCCGAGTCGCTCGATTGCTCCAAGCAGGCTGACGAAAAGGGGCTGCATGGCAAGGAGCGCAAGAAATTCCGCTCCGCCTGCATCAAGGAAGCAAAGGCCAAAAAATAGGCATTCGAATCGCCCTTCCCGGGACAGAAATAGTCTGCACATGTAGCGCAAAGGCGCGGGATGAACCGATCCATCCCGCGCCCGCGGCAGAAAGTAAAAAGTATCCCGCAGCGCAATGCTGCACCTGCGTTAGCGCATTTGTTTCACAAGGCCGGATTTGCGATAAGGCGGCGTGAAGCAAACCAACGCCTCCCTCGCCTCTTCCCTGGCATTCGCCATTCCCACCCGCGCCAAACTGCTCGGCGCAGTTGAAGCGCTGACAATCGGCTCCGCCGGCGGATTGCTGGCGCTTTGGGTCAACCTGCCGGGCGGCCTGATTTCCGGCGCGGTGATCGCGACCGCCGCTGCTGCGATCGCGGGACGGCCGCTCACCGTGCCACCTATCGCGACCCAGGCCGTGCTTGTGGTGCTGGGCATCTCGCTCGGCTCGGTCGTGTCACGGCAATTGATCCAGCATGTCAGCGCCTATCCCGTGACGATCTTCCTGCTGGCGCTTGCGACCTTTTGTTCGACCTTCGGCTCCAGCCTCTATCTGCAGCGTGTCCATGGCTGGGACCGCACCTCGGCCTTTCTCGCTGGAAGCCCGGGCGCGTTGTCGCAAATCACTATCCTTGCCGTCGAACGCGGCGCCGACCTGCCGGCGATCGCCGTCGTGCAGACCATGCGCGTGATCATTCTGACCGCCGCCCTGCCCTTGGTTCTGGCCGCGACCGGTGTCGCAGCGGCGTCATCGCCGGGGATTACGCTGACGGCTGCCTCGCCGCTCGGCCTCATGGCGCTGGTTGCGTCGGCACTCGCCGTCGCCCTGCTGCTCCGGCTGATCAAGTTTCCGGCGAGTTGGATGTTCGGGGCAATGATCGCCTCCAGCGTGCTGCACGGCGCGGGCTTCGTCGACGGCGGCGTGCCGTCTTGGGTACGCGGCGTGGCGCTGGTCGGCATCGGCGCACTGATCGGCAGCCGCTTCGCGCGGATGCGGCCGAAAGTGCTGCTCGGCCATATCAACGCCGCGCTGGGCTCGTTCGCGATCGCGATTGCGATCTCGGGACTGTTCGTCGCCGTCATCGCGCTGACGACGCAAGTGCGGCTGTCCGACATCGTCGTCGCCTTCGCGCCGGGCGCGATGGACGCCATGCTGGCGCTGGCGCTGACCCTGCACATCGATCCGATCTTCGTCGGCGCGCACCATCTGTCGCGCTTCGTCTTCGTGACCATCGCCACGCCCGGCATCGTCCATCTGTTCGGACGGACGCAGGATGACGTCGACGATTAGCTGCTGTTGCTAACTTCGTTCTGATTGAATCAGAACCGAACGAAAACGCTCTAAGAGCTCTTGGCGGTCCGGGCGACGCCCCAGACCCCGATCGCGGCGATCAGGAGCGAAATCAGCACATTGTAACCGGCGAGCGACAGACCGAGAAAGCGCCACTGCACCTCGTCGCAGCGCACGACTTTCACCGTATCGAGCCGCTCCAGCAGATTGCCGGCGCTGCCGAGATTGCCGACAGGCCCGGTGCAATCGGTCGGGCCTTTCCAGAATCCCCATTCGACACCTGCGTGATAGGCGCCGAGCCCGGCATTGCCGAGCGCCGCCAGCGCGAGAATCAGCAGTCCCACCAGGAGCAGATTGCGCGGCGCGCCCCTCGCCGCGCCGAACGCGACCAGCGCCGCGAGCGGCACGCTGGCGTAATAGGCGTAGCGCTGCTCCAGGCAGAGTGGACAGGGCAGGATTTCCAGCACCAGCTGAAAGAACCAAGCGCCGGCCAAGGTCGCCGCTGCGACCGCGAGAATCGCGACTGCGGGGGCAATCGCGGGGCTGGCGTCGCCGTGCACGGCGTGCGGGACTACGGTCGTCTCGGACGTCACGTTGGTTCTCTCCCGGCAAGAAGGTGCCGGAAGGGTCGTATCCCCGGAAGCAAAAGCTGTCGAGCCGGTGCGAAATCACATCCGCGCGGGTTGACCCTCCTCGACCGCCCGCTATAGTCCGCCGGCTTCGCGGCCCCGGGCCCCGCTTCGGCCTCGGAAAACGCGAATGCCCCTGTGGCGGAACTGGTAGACGCGCTCGAACTCAAAATCGAGTTCCGCAAGGAGTGCTGGTTCGATTCCGGCCAGGGGCACCAACTAGGCTGTTCAAGCTCGTTCCAAAGCGTCCGCAATCGTCCGCGCAGTGCTCGGAAACCCTTGAAAAATAGGCACTTGCGCGTACATCGGTGTTCGTCACCGTTTGTTCTCATCCGATCCGAGCCGTCCGATTTGTTGGTATTTTTGTTGGTATCTGTTGGTATCGAGAGAACAAACGTTCACGGCGACTTTCGCTATTCCGAACGAAGGAATTGAGCAGATGGCCCGCAAGAACGGTGGCGCGTGCGCCAACCCCAAGCAGATCAGGACCGACGTCGACTGCCGCGCCGGCCGACCGAAATTCGACAATGGCGCGTGGAGGCCCGCCAAGATTTCTGACGTGACCGGCGGCGGTCTCTATCTCTTCGTCACGCCGGACGAGAGCAGGCCCGGCAACGCTGCCTCCAAGCTCTGGCGGATGGGCTACCGCTTCCACAGCCGCCAGAAAACCTACTCCATCGGCCCTTACGGCAACGGCAAGGATGGCACGTTCTCGCTCGCCGACGCGCGACGCGAGCGCGACAAGGCCAAGGACCTGCTCAAGGAAGGCAAAGACCCGAGCACCGAGAAGCAGCTCGACAAGCACAGGCAGGCGGCCGCCCGGCCTTTCGAGCAATGGGCCGACGAGTGGCTCGCGAAGAAGAAGGTGGAGAAAGTCAAACGCGGCAGGATCGTCGCGGTGCGCGACCCCAAGACCATCGAGGTGCTTGAGCTGCGTGTCGGCTACGTCAAGAATCGCTTCGGCAAGCTGCTCAGGCAGGACATCAAGCGTCCGGACGTGCTCGCGTTCATGCGTTCATACGAAGCCGAGGGAAAGCTGGAAACCCGCGACCGCGTGCGCAGCATCGGTGAGCAAATCTGCAACTATGCCGATGTCGAAGGCGACAGCTACAATCCATTTCGCAACCTGAAGGGGCAGATGATTGCCAACATTTCGACGCCGCGTCCCGGCGTTACCGAACCACGCGACGTGACGCGCGTCTTCAAGCTCATCAGCGCACCGTGGACGAGAGCGAGGTTCAGTGACGTTGTTGGCCTTGCCTTGCGCTTCGATGCGCTGACCATACCCCGCCCCGGCATGGTCAATGAAATGGAGTGGAGCGAGGTCGATTGGGATGCCGAACGCTGGATTATTCCAGCCGCCAAAATGAAGACCGGTTGGGACCATGTCGTGCCTTTGTCACGGCAGGCACTCGCAATCCTGCGCTGCGTTCAGAAGCTGACCGGCCATCGCCGGTACGCGTTTTCCTGCTCGAAGGACGCGCCGTTATCAAACAACACGCTCAACAAGCGCTTGCGGCTGCTTGGCATTGAAACCAAGACCGATCATTGTGCCCACGGATTCCGGACCACCTTCTCGACCCTGTCTCACCACGAAGAGATCAAGGACGCCAAGGCATGGGATGGCGATGTCGTCGAGCTTCAGCTCGCGCATCTCGATAATTCGACTGTGGAAGGGCTCTACAAGAAGCACGGACCGCTCGCGCTGATCGGCTCGCGCACAAAGCTGATGCAGCATTGGGCTGATCGGATCGACCACTGGCTCGATCCCGAGAAGGTGATGCCCATCAAGCGCGGCACGCAGGTCTGAGTCACCTATTTTCAGGCGTGGTTAATGCTGCCCGGTTCGATCCGTGGCAAGCTCATGTGATAGTCGTCGACGCTTGTGCATCACGTGTTGGAAGCGGATCGATTTGTCGCGGATCTCGACGGCGCGCTCCTGATCTCGACAATGTCGCCGGCCGCATTTGAAGCGATGTCGAGGTCCCGAAGTCTGCCGGACGAAAAGGCGGCTACGCGTCTTGAAGCGTAGAACCGAGCGCCTTCAAAGAGAGAAGCTTGGGTCCGTCTTCAGACGGGAGAGGTCCAAGGTTCGACCCCTTGTGCGCCTACCATTATGACTTTAGATTCAATAGCTTAGAAATTAAATTCCCTGCGAGCGCGCCCCAAAAAAGCTGGGGCACAGTAGGGGCACGCCGGTTTGGCACAGTTGACGAAAATCGCTCCACCGTGGCCTGCCCTCATGCGCTGCCGCCGCGATCCGGATGCCGATCAAGAGACCTAGCTGATCTAGTACGACGACATCCGTGTCGGCAGCATCGTAAAGCGATAAGGATCAATGAAGCCGGAGAGTTCGCTTCTTTTCGGCATCGCATGCGGTTGCCAGTAGGATCAGCTCTCAAGTTTTCAAATGGAGAGCTGTGCAATGTCCGACCACAATCTGCAGTTCAAAGGCCCCAGGTTCGATTTCAACGCCAAGGGATGGCAGGCACTTGTTGCTGCAGTCACTATTGTCGGAATGATTGTGTGGTGGTTGCGCTGAGGATCATTTGGCTGCTTTTACGAAGGGAATGATGTGGCTACCTATGCAAACGATAAGAAGCAGGAGTCAAATGTTTGGCGGGCTAATAGGCAACTTTTGTTTTAGGCATGTTTCATAATCGCCGTCGCACTTGAAAATAGATGTTTTGTAAACGGCGGCCTTCGGCTCCTTCTTTCGGTCCAAATGGCGCCCGGCCGTCTTGCCGAGTTCGCGAGTAAGTTCCCGACCTTCCTTGATGACCTGCGGGGATTTGTTGGCGCGAATATCGTCCAGCAGCTCCAACAAACGCTTTGCTAATCCAGAAAATCTATACATCATCGTGTTTTTCGATCGCCTTAAGTGACTTTCGTGCTTCATCGCGAATTGTTTGCTCATAAGTCTTCGACATGATTTTCTCCAAAGAAGCCCTCCGAAGAGGGCTCGCCTATCGTTCTTCAGGAATGCAACTAGAGCAACAGGGCACGCAGTATGCCTGTCGAGGTATTCCGCTCCGAATGGATCGACCCAGGCGCCGCGGAGGAACTCCGTCCCTGGGTCAATGTCACGGTAATATTCGGCTAGCCGCACGTGATTGCCCCGATGATGTAGCGTCGGACCCGCGCCCGCATCATGCCGGGCCCGATCGAGTAAACGCTGAATGGCCACGAGATAGTGTCTTCGACGTAGATTGCCCGTCAGCCGACCCAACAGGGCTTTCCGACGCGCTTGAGCATGTGAACGCCGGCGCAGGTCCACTTCGGTCCGGATCGCCCTTAGCGATGTTCGCTATCGGTCTCGCAGTAGTGGCCGGTCCGGGTTGTGCCCCCGTCGCAGACCACGACCCGGATGTTGGCAATCGCAATGCTTCTCTCGTCGATAAAGACGATGCTTGAGGCACCGAGCGCGATGCCCTCCACAATAACTGAGTGGTCGCTACGGCTGTGAACATCGACGATATCCGGATTTCCGACTAGGAATGTGTCGAAGCGGGTTTGGAGCACCAATGGAAACGGAGTGCCGCGCTCCACGGTGATCGTCTGATCCTCGGCCCAGCTTGCGGGAAGCGTCGTCAAGATGAGAGCCGCACTAAAGGCCCAAGCACGAAGCATGGCAATCATCACATATCCTCTGAGGCTGATAGAATGAGGCTTGTCCGATCCGTCCGAAAAAGCCGGTCACGAGCTAGTTTCCTTTGACCACCTGACGTTGTCGTTTTGGCTCGAAAGCCATGCAACCTGGCGGATTTGTCGCTGCTTCGATGGGGCGGTCCCGGCTGTTTTTCTCGATAACGTCAGGTTGACCTGCCTGTTCGCTGAAAGCTTGTCGGAGCGACAACCGCACTATCGTCGCGAAAGCTTAGTCCAGGCTGGCTACAATTGCGTTTCGTGCTTGATTTAGTCGGCTACAGAAGTAACCAGCATTTTCTCGCGAGGACGGTGTCTCGGAGAACAAGGCGCGCAGCGCGCTTCAACGCGCTTGCCTATCATATTCCTCACGGGTTATCTCGACGTTCAGACCACGGTGAAGACCGTGAAGGCGGTGCGGAAGATTTTCGGACCAATTCCGTTCCATCGAACCGACTTCTTCAAGCGATTGAATGGGCCATTGCGCATCATGAAATGACGCGCTGCATGAAGAGCGAGCAAGACGCCGTCCGCTCTCGTATCGCAACAATGACGCCGCAAGAGCGGGAAGTTTTTGCACTTATCGTTCGCGGTCGGACCAACAAGCAGGTCGGCAATGCGCTGGGTGCGAGCGAGCGCACCATCAGGCCCACCGCCTCAGGTGACGCGTTTTGGCTGGATGCCGTCCCCGATCGCATTCACGGAATCTCAGACACGCTCAACGGGCGTTTCTGAAGCCAGGACGATCAACTTCAATCTATTAATCCCAGCTTGGCGTCTCGCTCCACTTCCGCCGCGCTCCGCTTTGCGTTCCTAGTGTTGGTCTCTGCGCTCTTTGTCTTTGCTGCTCGTGTAGCTGCCGCTTCAATCTCCAAGTCGTTGGCTTGTGCACGACGACGGTAACGTCAACAAGTTAGGTTAAGTGGCGAGTTTCGTTGCGCTGCTGCGACCAGCGGGTATCTTCGCTCAATGAGAAACCCACATGAAGTGCCGACAGAAGTGATTTGCCCCGCCTGCTATGGGACGGGGTTTCAGAAGGTCGAGCAGCCAACGCAACCGGGCCACAAAATCTACCCTGCCAAATGCAAGCAATGTCTTGGTAAAGGCCGGATAGCGAAGAAGTCGGCTTCGTGATCTGTAATGGCCCGTGCGTTCCGGGACGGTGCGGATGGCGCCAGCGATTTGCTCGGGGGCGTCGTCAGCCTCTAGACCTGCACTTGTTCAGCGGCTCATCAAGCGCTCTCGTTAGCTCGGCTTCATCCTCAATGCGTCAGTCATGGTGCCGCGCAAACAGGCCAGACACATGACTTGCACCCGACCGAAAGCTGCTCGTCAGATTCTTCTTGCAACGCGGGCGTGACCCAAAGTGGAATTCGCCTGGCCAGATTTTCTCAAGTACGCGCCCGGCACAGCGTAACCGCAAACAGTATATAGGCAGCACAAGTCCACAGCGACTGCCAGTTGTCCGGCCCTTCGTTAAGTCCCGTGTAGATAGCCGCCACTAAAAAGACACCCGCAAATATCGATTCCGCCATAGGGCGAAATCCTTTCTTGGGAGGATTGAGCAGCGTCACAGCCGCAAAAGGCACCGCCGCCATGGTGAGAGCCGCAAAAGGAAAATCAATGAACCGCGGGTCAAACACAAGGCCGAGTGCGGTCGCCGTGCCGATCACGGTGGTTACGATCAACGCCAATCCGTGCATGATCGCCGGCACCGATTCAGTCTGGTACTCCTTCGGACCTAACAATTCTAAAAAACTGGGCAATGCGCGACCCGACATAAGGGCGTTGGCGCCAAACACTGGCGAAGCAGTCGCCGCCCCCAGAAGAGAGCCCCACAGAAGCCAGCCACCCGCTCCGTAACTTTCATAGAACAGCTTTTGGGCGGCCACACCAAACAGGATTCCGGCCGTGGTTGCCGATATTCCGACCGCAAACCATGAGACGAGCCTGGGCTCCCTGGGCTTGCGGCGGATGGTCAGCCATGCCGCGCCGAATACCAGGCTCGCCAGTGCCATTCCGCAGCACATTTGCAGCTTCCAGAGCGGAAAATTGCTGATGGGGAAACCGGACGGATATTTCAACGTGCGCCGCTCGGAATCGAACAGGCCCCAAGATCCGCCGACCGTGCCCTCGATCTCTCGTTTCCACAATTCATCGTAGGCCTCGAACAGGCTAACGCGGAAATTCTCGCGCCGGGCAAGGTCGAGGACCTCCGAGATCACCCGGGCCTGATTGGTGCGCGACGGTAGCGCTGATTCGCGCATTCGCCCCTCGCTCGGCCAACCTATTTCTCCGATCAGGATTTCCTTGCCCGGGAAGACCGACGCTATCCGCCGACGAATCGCGTCAGCGTGGGCAGCAGCAAATTCCGCCCGGACTGGAACATTTTCCCAATATGGCAGGATATGAATCGTGACGAAATCGACGGCGTCATAAAGTTCGCGATTGCTCAGCCAGAACTCCCAGACGTCGGCATAGGTGACGGGGACGGTGACCTGCGCCTTGATCGAGCGGATCGTGGCGGCGAGGTCAGAAGCTGTCATCTCTTTACGCAACAAAACCTCGTTGCCAACCACGAGCGCGATGATGGTTCCCGGATATTCCCTGGCGAGGCGTATCCCCGTTGATATCTGCGTTAAATTCTTCTGCCGGTTCCTATCAAGGAAAATGCCCTGAATGACTTTCAGCCCCGCCTTGGCCGCAAGTTCGGGAATTTGATCGAGACCAAGATCGGTCGCATAGGTACGGACGCAGTCGGATATTTTGGCAAGCTGGGCGAGATCTTCCGCGATCTGTTCCCGCGACACCTGCGTCGCCGGCGACAGTGACGTCTGGTGGTCGCGGAAGGGCGCGTATGATATGCATTGAAGTTTGGCATTCGGATCGATCGGTGCGCGTGCCAAATTGATCGGTATGGCCAGCCACCACCACACCGTGGCAATCGCACCTAGGGAAATCAGGAGAAGCGCCAGCGGCGTGCGAAGCGAAATAGTTCCGTCCTCCAAGGCAGTGATCGTCGATCAACAGGCGTGCTACCCTGACCCCACAACAACAAAAAGTCAGCGTCTGCGGGTATGACCTGTGAAAGGTGCCGTCAGCTCGTCCGCGCCGCAAGAGGCGAACCCACCTCTGACCACGGACTTAGGCCACCGCAGCGCGGGTAGAATAATCTTCGCCGTCTCTCGAGATGACCTCCCGGGACCGGCGGCAGAGTGGCCTTTCCGTGACGGTCAATCATGCTTGCTAACGAACGTCGCCTGTTATCTCCGTATGCAACTAAAACGACACTTGGATAATATATTTCTCCCATAGGTCGAGGGAGTGGCAGACGTACCCACCTCGACCATCAACGGCCTCCGGAACGATACTCTCCGGGGGGCCTTCTAGTTCGTGTGATTTCATGCCGACCGGCGGATCGCCACCTCGTTGACCTGGATCGATCACGCCACGGCGATCGACGGAACGACGATCGGCGCGAGGGATTGAGTGACCATCAATTCGAATGATGGAGACACTGATGAAGAAGCTGACCCTCTTGAGCACAGTAGCGGCGATGACCTTGGTCTTCGCATCCAGTTCCAGCTATGCCCAAGGCTGGGGTCCATGCACCCAACCCGGCAACAGCGCCGTTGGTGCGGACGGACCGGCGATGAACGGCGGGCAGTTGATGGCTGGCGTCGGCCAGTGCGACCGCATCGGACGCAGAGCGCATAACTACGATGCTTATGACTACTATGATGGACGAGGCGATGGAGCATGGCGCGGGCCTGATGTTTACTGGGGCAACGGATATCGGGCTGAACCGGGATATCGGGGTGAGCCAGTATGGGGCGCTCCGGGTTATGGACCCGAGTGACCAGGGCATCAATCAGAGCCCGAGTGACTATGATCTGCCTAATCGGTCGTCGTCACTCGGGCGACGATTTGCGGACTGCTCAGTTGACCCGCGTTCGATTGCATCGCTCGCTTTCCGATAACGCCGTGACGGCCTCCTGCAATTTAGCCGGAATTGTCAGGTGGCTGTCGAGTGGCTTCTCCGCCCATTCCCACCACTGATCAAGGCGTCTTTTCATCGGGTAATCCTGTATTTCTTCGGCTTTCTTTGGTGGCTCTCGCGGCGATTCAGGCCGTCCACAGGCGAGTGCCTGGCGCATCGCGATCTCCGCCAACATGACTCGGCTGCTGTTCAAGTGCCGATCATGCCGCAAAGGCCGGTATGCCGCGCCGGTTCACATGATTAAGTTGACCGAGACCCGCGAGACGGCGCTGACAAAATGGTTTCACCCGAGCGAGGAAGATCGTTAGCGTGAGCCACGCCAGCGAACGACACGGCTTGCTCGGCGAACGTCACAAGCTGAGCCGATATCGGACATGCCTGAGCGAGCGGGAAAGCCGCTCTTGACCCTAAGCCGACACTTTCGCACGGGGACGCTGGTCGTGCGTGGAACTGATAACGAGTGATACGACCGTCCATCACCTCGATGATCCGCAGCGGCGTGCCAGATGCAGATTGTGGGTAACGAGCAGGAAGCTCGTCCCCGAATCGACGTTGAATTGGTGCATCAAATTGGAGAACGTCGTCGGCGGATCTTGAATCGAGGTTGCCGGTCGGAACATACGAGGGTAAGCCCTATCTCAGCCCGAAGCATTCGAGCTGATGACGACAGCTATGAAACCATGGCAAACTGAAAACACCGCACTGCGCTGCCTTGCCGCGGCAGCGTTCGCGATTTCCCTGGTTGTCGGCTGGGCGTTTGAGCTGCGCGCCGAATCCCGAACGCTGGCCGTAGGAACTCTTTCACCCTCGGCCCTGCAGCGGCTTGGCGACACCATTCGCAATGAGATCACGACCGGCAAGATTCCCGGCGGCATCCTGCTGATCCAACAACACGGCAAGCCAGTCCATTTCGAGTGCTTCGGCGTGCGGGACCCCGACACGGGACAGCCGATGACGCCGGACACGATTTTCCAGATCTATTCGATGTCGAAGGCCGTTACGTCGGTTGCGGCGATGATGCTGGTCGACGAAGGCAAGCTGGCTCTCGACGATTCCGTGTCGAAATACATTCATTCCTTTGCGGAAGCCAAAGTCGGTGTCGATATTTCCGATGAAGCAGGAAAGTATCCGCTCAAGCTCGAGCCGTTGAAGCGCCCGATTGCGATCAGGGATCTGTTGCGGCACACCTCGGGTATCACCTACGGCTTCTACGGCGAAAGCCAGGTGCAGAAACTCTATGCGAATCCTCTATTGTATGCTGGGGATTTCGATAACGCCGACTTCGCCGACCGGATCGCAGTGTTGCCGCTTGCCGATCAGCCCGCAACGCGCTTCAATTACAGCCATTCAATCGACGTGCTCGGCCGTGTCGTCGAGGTGGCCTCGGGGCAGACGCTGTACCAATTCGAAAAGCAGAGATTGTTCGATCCGCTCGGCATGTCCGACACGATGTATTATGTCGCGGATAAAGCGAAGTGGCCGCTGATCGCCAGGGGATTTCCTGTCGATCGCTCTCGAGTCGCCGGAATCCGCGATCCTACATTGCCACGGCGCTGGGAGTCCGGTGGAGCGGGCTTGGTCTCGTCGACGGGGGACTACGCCCGCTTCCTGCAAATGCTGCTGAATGGAGGTGAACTGGATGGCAAGCGATACCTCAAGCGTGAGACAGTTGCACTGATGACGTCGGATCAGATTGGGCCGGAGACCGGGATCATTCATGATCCCTTCTATTTTCCGGGTCCCACCAGCGGCTTCGGTCTTGGCTTTGCCGTGCGCACCTCGTCACCCCCGAATACGAACTGGCCACTCGGAGAATACCGTTGGGACGGCGCCGGCGGCAGTTTCTATTTCGTCGACCCCGTGGACGAGATGTTGGGAATCTTCATGGTGATGTCGCCCACACAGGGTGGACGGATCCAACTGAACTTGAAATCGATGATCTACGAGGCGATGGGGAGGGGCCTGCGCAAGGATTGACGAATTTCGGATCAAGCCGCGCCGTTTCGTGCGATCGTCTCTCGATGGAACGATGCGCTTAGCTTGGGCATGCTGCGTTTCGTATCGAAGTCAACATGGTACAGGCCGAAACGTTGTTCAAATCCGTCCCCCCACTCGTGATTGTCCGCCAGCCTCCACAGACAATATCCAATATGGGCATCCTGAGCACTTAGGCGGATCGAGCGATGCGGCAATTCTGAGCGCAGATTCAGTTGCCCGTAGGCCGCCGAATGTCTGGCACAAATGCGAGGTGCCGGTTGCTTTGAGCAACGTCCGCTTTCTGGGACACACGGGAAGGCGTTTGCTCGAACAGGAGCTTCCGATTCTGACCCGAAGCCGACTGAGCAGCCGCATCGACGGCCACGCGCGCGCGATGAAGGATTCAGTCCTGCGGGCGCAGGGCCGCTTCGGCGCGCTGCATCATCCGCCGCCATCGCTCGCTTGTCGGCCCGCCCATAAGCAGGAAGTAGCGGACGATCGCGATCGGCAGCCAGGTCTCCATCGCTTGCCTCAGCGCCGCTACCGGCTTGCCGGACAGCCGCGCGTATTCGGATTGCGCGGCCGCATTGACCGCAAGCGGCCGCTGCGGATTGTCGGTGACGTCGAGGGCAAACTCGGTCAGGCTGATGTGAGTGAACCCATGATCGAGGGCCGCAGGCGCGCGGATCGAAAAGGTCCAGTCGATCAGCCGCGGACCGTCCGCCGTCATGATCACGTTTTCAGGGTGGATGTCGCCATGGCACAGCCCGTCCCCCGGCTGCTGCAGGCGGTCGATCAGCGCGAGGATGCCGGAGGCGATGTGCTTGGGCACGATGTCGCCCGAGAGCCTGAAGGCGGTGTCCATCCAGCCGCGCAGATGGAAGGCCTCCGGCGGCGGCGACATCCTGTGAACGGACAGGCCGAGGGACGCAAGGATCGCACCCGCCTGAGCGAACGTCACGGCGCCGCTGCGCGTGACCTGCAGCAGTGTCGGTCCGTCGAGGCGGCCGAGCACGATGCCGAAGCGTCCGTCGAGCGTCACCTCGCCGAACACCTCCGGCGCAGGCACGCCGGCGGCGAAGACTGCCTGGGTCATCCGCGCCTCTTGCTGGCCGAGCCGCGGCGGGAAACCTTCCTTGAACAGTTTTACGACCTGACCTGGCGCCCAGGCGTGGATGTCCGCCGTGCCGCCCTGGTTGATCTTCTCCCCGAGGGATCCCCGCATCGCCCGTCCTCCCGCCGGTCGCGACCAAACACCGACGGCGGGCAAAAGAGAACGCCCCCGCGATCTTGGCTGCCAGCCATGATCGTGGCTTGTCCCCGGCCGCAGCGTTTGCCAAAATCGCGAAGCGACGCGCGGTTTGAGACAAGTCCGGTTCTGGCCCGTTGCTACCAATTCGGCATGTCCGCTGTGAGGTCGGCCCTCTGAGCAAGACCGGACCACTTGTACTCGATAGGAGACTTTCGCATCTTGACCCACATCGGACATCCAACCGATTTGAGACGACCCGCCAACTCGCTCGAAATCGTCAAAACTCGTGTTAAGCGATGAGAGTGGACCGACGCCGAACGGAAAGCCGATAGTTATTGTCCGTGGCTGACCAGCACGTAGCGACACGCGGCAGAGAGCTTTGGACGATTTTCCTTGCGGCACGCCAGAATGGTAAAATCGCCCTGATCCATTAGCTTGCGGTAGAAGCGCTGGACGTCCGGCGCGCAAGCCTTCTCGTCCTGTTCCGTGCCACTATGCGCAAAGACGTCTGTCGAAACCAGAACAGACAGCAGGAGTGCCAAGAGGAACTTGTGCATCGTCATTGCTCCTTCAGACTTCCATAATTCCAACCGCCATGGGGTGGGGAATTCCGTTCATTCCATCACCATCGCATGATCGTTTTCGCCAGAGGTTGGGGCGCTCCGCAGCAGCAGGACTAGCGGAATGGCCACGAGCGAAAGGATCATCATCAACTTGAAATCGTCGATGTAGCTGATGATTGAAGCCTGCGTTTGTATGACCTGGTCGAGCGCTGCGCGTCCGCTTGCGGTCCAGGGACTCAAGGCATGCCGCACGATGCTGCCGTCAAATGCGTGATTGAATGCCGTGACGTGGCTCGCAATGGTCGCGTGATTGACCTGGTTGTTTCTTGTCAGCAGATAGGAGACGACCGATATTCCCACGCTGGAGCCGACGTTCCGCGAAAGGTTGTAGAGACCGGTACCGTCGGCGCGCTGCTCGGATGGGAGCGTGGCGAATGTAACGGTCGTTAGCGGGACGAACAGGAATCCAAGCCCTGCTCCCTGGATGAATCCGGTGACTGCGATCGTCCACTGCGAGACGTTCGGATTCCATCCAGTCATGTCGAACATCGCCCAGGCGGTTAGCAAGAGGCCGATCATGAGCAGCAGCCTGGTATCGATCCGCCCGACGAGGCGCCCGACCAGGAACATGCAAGCCATCGTGCCGAGACCCCGCGGACCCATGACGATTCCCGCGGTCACCACTGGATAGCCCATCAGTGTCTGCAAGTAGGGTGTCAACAACGCCAGGGACGCCAGATAGGTTATCCCGACGATGAAGATGAACAGCATCCCGACCGAGAAGTTTCGATCAAGAAACAGCCTCGGATTTACGAAGGAATTTTTCGCCGTAAAGGTGTGGACGAGAAAGATGTAAAGTGCCGATGCACAGACGACCGCCTCGATCAGAATTTCCAAGGAAGAGAACCAGTCGAGTTGCGCCCCCCGATCCAGAAACACCTGCATCGCGGCAATAGCGATGCTCAAGCTGCCAAATCCGAGCCAGTCTAGCCTCGCTGCCGTGCTGGTCTTGGTCTCTCTCAGAAAAAACGATACCCCGGCGAATGCAAGCACGCCCAAGGGCACGTTGATATAGAATACCCATCGCCAGCTGTAGTGGTCGGTCAGCCAGCCGCCGATCACCGGCCCCAGCACTGGCCCCACCATCACCGATACGCCAAATACGGCCATGGCAGAACCGCGTTCCTCCACTGTATAGATGTCGAGCAGAACAGACTGGCCAAGCGGAACCAGCGCTGCGCCGAAGAATCCTTGCATCAATCGGAAGGCCACGATCTGGACCAGCGATTGTGCAAGGCCACACAGCACGGATGCAATCACGAAGCCGACGACAGCCACCATCAGGATGCGTTTGCGGCCGAACCTATTGGCAAGAAACCCCGATGGCGGGGTCATGATGGCCGCGGCCACGATATAGGAGGTCAGCACCCAGTTGATCTGATCGGCGCTCGCCGACACGCTGCCCTGCATATAGGGAAGCGCGACATTGGCGATCGTCGTATCCAGCGCCTGCATGATGACTGCGAGGATGACACACAGCGTAACCGCGGGCCGGTTGATCGGCTGGTTATTTGCAGCGGCATCAGCCATGTTCAGCTCCCCGATCCAAAGAGACCGGTTATAAAGCCGGGAAACCCGCGGGCATGCCCGGTGTCGACATTCACCTCCACGCTCATGCCTACGCGCAACGGTGGGTTGCCGGGCTCATTGTTGACGAGGATGCGCATCGGAATGCGCTGGACGACCTTGACCCAGTTACCGCTGGTATTCTCCGCCGGCAACAACGAGAAGCTCGACGCGGATGCCGGACTTACGCTGTCGACCTTTCCGTTCCATCGCTCGCCCGGATAGGTATCGACGTCGACCGTGACCTTCTGTCCGGGCTTGACATAGGTCAGTTCGGTCTCCTTCGGGCTCGCTTGAACCCAGACGTGATCGGTCGAAACGATGTTGAATGCGACTGCCGCGGCGGCGAGATACTGGCCGGGTTGCAGAGACGGCACATTGGTCACAATGCCGGCGAAGGGAGCTCGCACGACAGTGTGGGCGAGTTGGCGTGCAGCCTCATCGCGCGTGGCCACAGCATCCTTGTATTTGGGATGGTCTTCGATAGGCGCATCGGGATCGCCATTCAGGTTGGCGGCGATGCCGGCCAGCTGTTGTTGCAGCGAGGCAAGCTTCTGCTGCGTACCCTGGAGGGTATTGCGCGCGGCATCGAAGGTGGCTTTCGGAGTGAAATTGTTGGCGATCAATTGCTCCTGACGCTGGAAGTTGACCATGTTGAAGTCGACATCTTTCTGCGCCTGCTCGACCTGGGCCTGCATGTTGCGGTAACTGGACTGAAGCGCGACGAGATCATTTCGCGTATTTCCGATCTGAGCCTCGGCGCGATCCAGCGCCAGTTGAAACTGTAAAGGGTCCAGCTTGAACAGTCTGTCGCCCGTGGCGACCTTTTGATTGTCCTGAACCAGGACTTGCGTGACGATGCCGGCGACGTCAGTCGACAACCCGACCATGTCGGCCTGGACATACGCATTATCCGTCGACATCACGGCGCCGCCGGTCACATAAAAGTAGCCGCCCACGACAAGCGCCAGCGGCAGCAGCGCAAATATCAGCGGGCGCCGCATTGATTTCTTGGGCGCCGGAGCGTTCGCTGCGACTTGGCGGCCGTCCGGTTCTCCGGGGGGCACGGCTTCAGGCTTGCGATCTTCCGGGCGCGGCATCTCCGCTTCCGCCGTGCCAAGCCGTCCGTTTGCAAGCGACGGACTGCGATCGAGCCGATGAACATTTGCCTCGACGGCGCGTGCCTTTGCATTCTCGGAATTGCCGAGATTGGTCCCCTTCAGATTAGCCATGATTTACTCTCTTGTGTCCCGCAACCGGCAAATCGCACGCGTCCGTCAGATTTGCCTTCAGTGTCTGCAGTGTTTTCAACAAGCGTTCGGTGTCGGCTTCCGAAACGTCGACCAGCGCTTCCCCGCGAGTGACGTCGCCGAGCCTGCGTAGCTGCATCAGTTTTGGACGAGCGACGGACGTCAGGTGAAGGAGCCAGACCCGCCGGTCGGACGGATCCGGATGCCGCTCGATCAAACCCCGCGTCTGGAGCCTGTCGATGATGCGGCCAAGCGTAATCGGCTCGATTTCCAACAGGTCAGCCAAGCCGCTTTGGTTGATGCCCTCGTTGTTCGCCAGATAGGCCAGCACCTGCCATTGCGAACGCGTCAGGCCGGCGTCGCGCGAGTTCTGCTCAAAGCGTCTCCTGAGCAATCGCGCGACATCGTGCAGCAGAAATCCAAGTGTAGGCGCATTCGATTCCACGGTGGTTCCATTCGTAAGCTTGCTTATGATAAGCTTGATATTGTATATTTCTAGCGCTGCAAGCTCCTGTCACGCATTTGGGAAATCTGTAATTTGCGGAGCGGGATGATCCGGTTTCAGTGATCCTTAGAATGTTGGCGAATGCTCCAAATGAAAATCCTAAATTATTGCATTCGGTGTTGAGAGGGATTCAGCAATGGATCGCGGCAACCTGGCCGATCTGACGGCGTTCGTCGCTGTCGCCGATCGCCTAAGCTTTCGAGCCGCTGCGTCGCAGCTCGGTGTTACGCCATCGGCGCTCAGTCATTCGATGCGACAATTGGAAGACCGTCTCGGGGTGCGATTACTGAATCGCACGACGCGTAGCGTATCGGTAACCGATGCCGGCTTACGGTTGCTTGAGCAGCTGCGGCCGGCGATCGATCAGATCGCCGGTGCGATCGAAGAATTGAACAAGACGCGGCAGCGGCCGATGGGGCGGTTGCGGATTTACGCGCTGCCCTTGGCGGCAGCGGCAGTCATCGCACCGATCTGGAAACGCTTCTTGTCGACCTACCCGGAAGTCCATCTGGAGCTCGCGGTGAGCGAAGCACCGATCGACCTCGTGGCGAAGGGATTCGACGCCGGGATCGGACCGCGCGAGCGGGCGCCGGCCGATATGGTCGCCGTCCGGGTGATGGCGCCAATGAAGGTGGCGGTCGTTGGTGCGCCGACTTACTTTGCGCGGCGGCGACCACCGCGCGCGCCCGAT
This sequence comes from uncultured Alphaproteobacteria bacterium, assembly GCA_963770385.1. Classification (GTDB taxonomy): domain Bacteria; phylum Pseudomonadota; class Alphaproteobacteria; order Rhizobiales; family Xanthobacteraceae; genus Bradyrhizobium. Next base: position 576,439 of record CAVYPJ010000003.1, read on the forward strand.
GATCTCGCCCAGCACAGCTGCATTCAATTTCGCAGGGCGGGTGACGGCACCGTTTTCGTATGGCCGTTCGAGCGCAATCGCCAGTCGCGCCGGATTTCGATAGACGGGCGAGTGATGGTCAACGACCCCGACCTGGCAGTTCGCGCGGCGGTTGACGGGCTGGGCATCGCATACACCGTGGAGGCGCTCGCCGAACCGTTCCTGCGCTCAGGGCAGTTGGTCCGGGTGTTGGAGGACTGGTCGCCGACCTTCGAAGGATTGTTCCTGTACTATCCCGGGCACCGGCAGGTTCCGGCCACGTTACGCGCCCTCATCGACATGATCCGCACTGCTCGTTCGAAGCCGGGCAAGAGTTTGCCCAAGAATCCATTTACGAAGTTCTGAGCGCTTCGAGAGGACGTAGAAAATTCGGCCCGATACATCGTTACAGCGATGTGAATGCCCGCAACTCCTCGCGCGCGACTTCGCTGAAGTCCTTGAGCAGACCAATTCCAGATCCGCTCTGCACCAACTCATGCAATTCGCCATTCGTCTTCTCCGGCGCGAAGTGGGTGTCGATCGTTGCCCGCATGATCTTCCCGGCGCACGCGACGGTCTGCGGCAGGGACTGGACCCGCATCCTGCTGATCATGGCGTAGAGGGCAACGAATTCCTGAACGTTTGGCTCGTCGCTAAGAACGGCTTCGCCGTATGCCTTAGATGCCGGGCAATGAAACTCCTCGTAGAGATCATCTCGCCCCGCCGTTTCGCGGGCGAGCTGGCCTTCCCTCGCTTGCGCACGTTGGCTAAGCCAGGTCGCGACGCCTGACGTCAAACCACCGATAACGATCCGGCAAGTGCTGATAGTGTCGAAAGGAATGCGGTATCCATATAGCCCTTACCCCTGCGGTGAGCCGGCCATTGGGAGCATCGACAATACCTTCGCTATACATGGCCTTCATCGACGAGATCGAAGGTAGAAGGCATCTTCGCGGACGCGGCACTGGAGCCCTATTCGCGGCAGTGGAGAGAGCCGCCGAGCAAGGCGCTCGGCGGCTCTCTCGCGCGTCGACGATCGATCCGGGGCACAAGGTCGATCGCCGGCGCTGGCTGTAAATGGTTGAAACACGCTTCCATTGGTTTCCGGGCATTTGAAAAGGATGTGTGAAGGGTTTCCAGCCGTGCCACCAGTCGATCGCGACGACGGCGAGAAGCAGCGCGAGGCATAAACTTATTTGGTGCTCCCCTCCGTTTCATGGGACTCGTGTTCTCCGGGGTTCCAGCACGACATCGCTGTCGGATGGACGCGAGGTTTAGGTCGAATGCACGCCCCAGAACTACGCCTGAGGGCGCAAATAACAATCCTGCGTCTATTGTATTCTCTGCCGAGCGAAATTCAGGAATGATGACGGTGGTTTGGTTGATCATGCGGTGAGGAAGGCGTGGTCCGCGGACCCATTGACGCTAGACGGCGGCGGGGGTCAGCTTCTTCTCGGCCACACGAAGTTGGAGAGCACTGTTCGATATCTTGGGATTGAGGTGGACGATGCTCTAAACATCGCCGAACAGATCGAGCTTTAGCCTTTGACGCGAGCGTCAGTTGGTGGTCTCTTGCGCGCCACAAGCGGCCACGTCGCACGGCGCGACGTCGGACACCCGGGCCCGTTTTCTCTCCGGCTGCAAATCCGTCTGCGAGCGGATGGCAAAGGTGTGAGCGGTTACGACAATCGTACTCAGCTTCGACGTGCTGTGCGTAGCCGCATCGCTCAAAACCAAACGATCCATCACACCCAAGACTGCCTCCAAAAAGCAGTCTTGAATTCATGCTTCAAGCCAAATGGAAATCCCTAGAAGTCCACACCACCTAAGGGTTCCGTTCGTCAACGCGGGCATGGCGTTCATTGCTACTGCGCCCCTGGTGCGGGCGGTGTGTAACGCGGGCGGGATGGGAATGTTGGGTGCTCCTGCAATGCCGCCCGAGGTGCTGCAAGCGGCGATCCGCGATATCAAGGCAGTAGACCCCGTGTGCTTCGGGATCGATTTCATTGCACGGTTCAGCGGAATAGAACACATCGAGGTATGCGTCGCGGAGAAGGTTCCGGTCGTTGTGTTCTTTTGGGATGACGCGCCGGACGAGTGGCTTTCACGTTTGCGGGCGGCCGGCAGCCACGTCTGGTTCCAAGTTGGCAGCGTGGCCGAAGCGAAGGCCGCCGTCCGACGCGGGGCCCAAGGGCTCGTCGTGCAAGGCAGCGAGGCTGGCGGCCACAACCGCGCCACTGCGGCTACATTCTCATTGCTCCCGGCCGTCATCGATGCAGTCCAGTCCGTGCCCGTCGTGGCTGCGGGTGGCATTGCCGATGGTCGGACCGTGGCTGCCGCGCTGGCGCTCCGCGCCGACGCGGTCTGGGTCGGGACCCGCTTACTCGCGAGCTTTGAGGCCTATGCCCATCCGGAGTACAAAGACCGGGTCGTCGCTGCGGGCGCTGAGGATACTGCTCGCCATCTGATCTTTGGACCTGAATTCCCCAATGCTTCGACTCACGGGTTGCGCAACCGCGTCGTGCGGGAATGGGAAGGGCGTGACAATCCGCCGCCGTACAATTCCATTCCGGATTCTAAGCTTCAGGTGATTGGTCAAGCCCGTCTTTATGGACAGGAGTTTCCGATGAAGCGGTTTTGCGGATTTCCTCCAACTCCAGAGTTCACAGGTGACTTCGAAGAGATGAGCCTGCTGGCCGGTGAATCGGTCGGTCAAACCAAGCGACTGATGAGCGCCGCCAGCATTATAGATGAGATGATAAGTGGTGCCGAAGCGGTGATTAGGAAGCGACTCGAACCGATGGTCGTTGACTAGTAAAGAACGGAGACGCTGGGCCGGGGTTAACGAAAACATGCGTCCGCTTTGCGCCAGAAGCGGCCGTTGGTGCCCGGGAGTAGACTCCGCGCGTCTGTCCGGTCGACACCGCAATTGCTTCCGCGCGGCACCTCGGCAAGATTGAAATCTTCAAGAATGAAGCGGTGAAGCTACCTTACGCCGGAATCATCGCAAGCGTCGGCAATCTCGACAAATAACGGGATTGATTTTCATTTACATCGGAACGAGGCAAACAAGGCTTTTCCGCCTGGCTCGCATATCGCTCCCTGTGCCGCAAGACGAAAAACGAGCGCTTCGGCAAATCCATCTTTACTCGATGAAGCGTTCCTGCAGCCAGTGACGGCGCTATAACCAGATCCGAAATCGCCGTCGCGCAATCCCCGGATTCCACGGCAACGCGTACGGCTTCGTTCGATGGCAGCTCAAGCCGGAGATCAAGGTCAGATAGCTTCATGCCGAGCTTCTTGAGCGCAGCCTCGAACATGGAGCGGGTGCCGGAGCCTGGTTCTCGCAGAATCCAGCATGTCTCCGTCAGACGCTTTGGCGTGATGCGCGCCTTGCCGATCCACGGGTGGCTCGCTCCAACCACGATCGCCAGCGAATTGCCTTCCATTTTTCGGATGGCCAGTGAGGGATCGTCAACCTCGCCCTCGACGAAACCGAGGTCTGCATCTCCTCGATGGACAGCCTGGGCGACTTGCTCGGTGTTTGCGATCGTGACGTGCAGATCGATGCCTGGATGGGCCTTGCGAAACGCTTCGATGCGTGGCGGCAGCCAATAATTTGCAACGGTCTGGCTGGCTGCCACGTTCAACGAGCCGCGCTTGAGGCCAGCCAAATCATTTAAGACCTGCGCCGCGGCCTTGGCGCGAGCCACAACCGCGTGTGCCTCATTGAGGAAGTCGCGGCCCGTCTGAGTCAGTACGATGCCGCGGCCGACGCGGTCAAACAATTTGATTGCGTAACGCGTCTCCAGCGCCGCGATCGCGGCGCTCGTTGCTGATTGCGTCAAATTCAGTTGGCTTGTGGCCTGCGTAACATGCTGCTTTTCGGCCACCGCGATGAAGATGCGAAGCTGCTCCAGAGTCATGGCGTGTTACTCCATCAATTAGATCAGCGTGAAGCTGAAGCCCGCGATAAACAGCAACGCCAGGCTACTGAGCCAGGCAGGCCGAAAGCCCCTCGCCGTCAGCTTGCCGATGTTAGTTTCCAGGCCTATCGCAGCCAATGCGATCGAGAGAGATGTCGTCGCGGCGACAATCCACGCCTCGGCATCGGTGGCGATCAGATCGGCGAACATCGCAGCCGATCTGAAGGTGGTTACACAGGCGATTGCATAGGCAATGTCTTTGTCATCGGCATGGGTGACGAGCCGGCTTGAGGTCAATTGAGAGCCGAATGGGAGAATGACAATACCGAGCAGCCGGCGGAGACTGAATGTTTCGCCCTGTTTGGCCCAGGCCGCAGTACCGACGATGTTGTGGAACGCGATTCCAATCGCCATGGACAGCATCATGGGATTGAACATCGCCATGCCCGGCAGCTGTCTGATGGCAAACGCCGCTCCTGCGATAACCCAATTCAGGAACGGGCCCGGCAGAATTTCGTGACTCTTCCGGCCGGGCCATCGCTGGATGATTGAAGGGAGGCCGGCGCCGGCGCTGCCATCAAGCGATTTAGCAAGTTTGGTACTTGAGGTAACGATCATGGGTCGGCTCCATCGGCCTTCGAACCCAATATCGGTCATCTCTACCGATCAATCTAACAGATAAAAATCGTAAAACCAATCGGTTCTACAGGTTGATCAAGACTTGGCTCGCCCAGCCGACAAGATCGGCACTTTCAAGTTCAGAGCCCCGCTGTCGTGTTCCCGAACCAACCCGGCACAGCCATTCTCCGAGACGATCCGATCCATCGAGCGTATCGATGATGTGGTCATCGGCGACGCCGCTCTGATTTCGCGCCGCGCGTAAGCAATTGGAATTAAGTCGGGGTTGCCGGTTGATCCCTTGGCAGTGCGGACCACCGGGGGCATTCATGAAAAAATCGAAGCTGGCCGAGCGCCGCCGTGCGTCTGTGGTGGTGTCGGAGATGATGCTGACCCTCAATCGCGCGATGATGAAGGGCTATGTCAGGCGCGACAACATCGGCAATATCTACCCTGAGATTATCGTTGCGGCGGCGATCCGGGCGCACGACGCCCGGCGCCGGGGACCGATGTCCATCAAGCGCATCGTCAAGCGGACCGGCCTGCCGCGCACCAGCGTGAACCGATTTCTGAAGCTTCTGGTCGAGTACGAAGTGGTCGCGAAAAGCGACGACGGCTATGTCGCTTGCGACGGATTTCTGCAGGCGCGCAAAGACGCGGTCTATTTCCGACACATGGTCGCCGCCATTCGGGCCGCTGCTTCTTTGCTGCGGGACTACAAGTGATCCCGCGCATCGGGATCGCGCAGGGACCCCCGTGGGCGCGTCTGCCCCGTCGCGCATTCGGGGACGCTCTCAGCCCTTGGACACGCCATCGATCCGCGGCAGATGCGCAGCCATCGCAGACGTCACCAGCGTCCCCTCTCCCGCGACACGTTGAAAATCGTCGTACGCGGCGCCGACAAGGAGGACAAGGCGTAGGTCGGCTCTTATTCAGACACCGTCCGGCTGGAGTGGTAGCCGGTTTCGGATAGGATGGTACCATGAAGGACGCCCCCGAAATCGAACTGCGCATCGCCCTCGATCCGGAGACGCAGTTCGGCCCCGGCAAGGCCGCGCTGCTGCAGGCTATCGACGAGACGGGTTCGATCGCCGCCGCCGGCAGGCGCATGGGGATGAGCTACAAGCGCGCCTGGTATCTCATCGATACGATGAACGCCTACTTCAGCGAGCCGGTGGTTTTGTCCGTGCGAGGCGGCAACTCGCGCGGCGGCGCGCAACTGACCTCCACCGGGCGCAAGGTGCTAGGTTTGTACCGGCGGATGGAGAAGAGGACCCGCGCAGCAATCGCCAGCGATTTGGCGAAACTCGCGGTACTCTCGGTCAAAAAACCTAGTTGACGCGTCGTCGAACCGGAATATGGTCCCGATATAGCCTGAGTGCTATATCGGGAGTTCCTCGGTGACCCATCACCCGGACGATATCGCTGACCTGGTCGACCCCAACCACGCGGTGGGGACCAACCGCCAGTCCGCCGACGGAAGGCCCTCCCTCGCCCAGATCGCTGACGTCTTCGTCCGCTACGCGAACTTCACGCTTGGCGGAGGTAGCGCCACCACCGCCGTCATTCACGGCGAGATCGTTGGCAAGCGCCGTTGGGTCAACGAACAGGAGTTCGCGCTATCGTTCGGTTTGGGGCGACTGACGCCGGGCACCAACCTGCTCGCCTTCTGCGTCGTCGGCATCGGCTGGATCCTGCGGCGCTGGGCGGGCGCCGTTGTCGCGCTCTTGGCGGCCTCGATCCCCTGCGCGCTGTTCGTTGTCGTCATCACCATCGTGTTTGCGAATTGGCAGGAGAACCCCTTCGCCCAAGCGGCGATCAAGGGCGCCATCGCCGCGGCCGTCGCAGTGACGGTGAAGACGGTCTGGACGATCGCTCACCCGCATTTCCGACCCGGAAACCGCACCCGCATAGTGCTGATCGGGGCCGCAGCGTTCGCCCTTCACGCCGTCGCCGGCATCTCGCCGATCGACGTCCTGCTCCTCGCCGCCGTCGTCGGAGTCTTCCTGCCGGAGCCGTCTTGAACATCATACTTCTGTATCTGCTGCTCCTAAAGGGAACGATTACGGCGTTCGCCGGGCTTGCCTCCCCACCGGTGATTCAGGAATCGCTGGTGAACCACTATCACGTGCTGACCAACGAGCAGCTCAACGAGGCCGTCGTCATCACCCGCAGCTCGCCTGGCCCCGTCGGACTCTACATCGTCAGCGTCGGCTACTTCGCCGGCGGCCTGCCGGGCGCCGTTGCCGGCTGGCTCGCCATGATCACGCCGGCGCTGCTCATCATCCCGATGGTTCACTTCATCGGGCGCCGGATGGAACATCCGCGCGTGCGCTCGGTGCTGCAGACCGTGGTCATCGCCAGCGCCGGCCTGCTGTTGGCGGCTGCGATCCCACTCGGCCGCGATGGCTTGACTGGGCTGGTCACCTTTTCGATCGCCGTGGCGTGCTTCGTGCTGCTGCTGACGACGAGGATCGACACCCTATGGATGATCCTGGGCTCCGCCATTGTGTCGCTTACGGCCTCGTCGTTCGGGCTCGCCGCCTACCTTTGAGACTACGATCGGCCACTATTCAACGATCGCCTTTCGCGCAAGATCACGGCTTTGGCCCGTTCGTGGTGGTGGGATAAATTAGCGATTGATCCTCGATGTCCTGAAGCGGAAGCTTGTGGACGCTCGCCATCGAGTGCAGTTCCTGCAATGAAGGCATCGCCGCGGTCGACTGCTCGAGAGGACTTGGCCGTGGGCTCAACAGTTCACCGCCAACAACAACCAAAGCCAAAATCGCGAATACAATTACCAAGGAACGGGTCATGCGAAGCCTTCGTTTCCAATATGGGTAAAGTGCTCTGGCCTAAATCGGCTCAGCTCTTCCTGTGAAACTAGACCCTCGCGCTCGGCTCGGCGAACGCCGTTGTGGCAGACTCTTGAACGAGTTCTATGAGAATCGCGGCGGAGCCAAACGCGATACCCGCCAAGCACCAGGCAAGCAAAGACGAAACGCGCGCATTTAATAGCTCCCAATTCCACCTTCTTAGCATGTCTCGCGACCTGAGAGCCTCCCGCTGCGGACAAAAGTCCGTGTTCAGGCGGAGAGCGCAAAAGCTTCCGCCTCGACATCAATGAAGATCCGTCCAAGCGTGCCGACGGATCTATAGAAATCTGCGGATGTGTTCGTTTCAAGATCAACGAAGAAACGCCTGATCCACGACGCGAGATGCTCCTCGAAGAAGGTTCGGTCAGCGCCGACAGGCCCGGAAACATCGCCGCCGACCAAACCTGCCATGACTTCGCAAAGAAAGCCGGCATGATCCTCCGGCTCAATTCGCTCTGGCGCCTTCTCGATACCGAGATGTCGGAGTGTTTCGCGAAGTCGCGCCAACGGGCGGCCGTAAAAGGTGTCGGTTAGGTAGTGCGAGGCATAGGGCAATAGCGCACCGTCCCTTAGTCCGGCGAACAATGCAAAATACTCGCGTGCAACACTTTCCTCGCTGGATTGCCGGGCCGCGGCGGCCAATGCCGCATGAGCCCGGCCAATGAGACTGGAATCGCTGGGCAGACCTGCCAAACCAGACAATAGCTGCGCGTCCGGACTGTGCGAGAGCAACATCGCCAACAGCGCGTATTCCCGTGCACGCGCACTGTCGATCTCATCGATGCTGCGTCCTGGCAAACCCTGGGAAGCCGTATCCACCACAGTTCCTAATCCGTAAAAAGACACCCACCTAATTTGGTCGAACAGGACAGATCAGTGCGGTAACGCACTTCCGTGACGCCGGCTCTTTCGGGTGCCATTCGCTGCGGGCACGTTCTCTCCTTCTCCGGTTGCCGGCATCTCGTAGAGCGCCACGCCTGGACTGGCGAGAGGCGAATTGCCGGTGATCGAGCTGCCGATGCAGTGATTGCTCGTCTGCGTTCGCAGGGGCCGGCTCGACAGCAGCCGTCAATTCCTCAAGCGTGCTTGGCGGTTGCTCAAGCCTGGTGGAGATCTGTGCCAGAATATCAACGCCGCTTTCTGTGGGCGCAAGTGGGCCGAAGCCGGGAATTGCGTTCGGATCGTTGAAGTCCCACTGGTTCTCCGCGATCCCAATGAAATCCCGAATAGCGGGATCGCTCGTCCAGACCTTGCGCAAGGCTGCCTGCGTCAGCTCCGCCGGCACGCCGGCGCGCAAAAACGCAATAACGTCTGTATCCGCCGCAATTGATTCAATAGACGGCAGGCTCGTCGGATCAAACGGCACATCGGTCGCGGGCGGCTCGACCGTTGCGTCGAAGCGAGCCGAAGCGGCGTCGGTTTCTTCTGCGGCCTTCGCCGCCTGTTTCAACCGCGCCCAGCGCAGCAAGAGGCTATCCCGCTCACTCATCGCCTGCTCCCTCTATCGCATCTCGCTGCTGGGGCGCCTTTTGATCGCGCTGCCGCTTGACGAAGGGACGCTCGACGTGATGCTCGGCGACGAACCGCCAGACGATGTCGGCGATGTCTGACGGCATCGACACTGCTTCGACCAGATTGCCGCCGGCATCGGTAAGGGCTTCGCCCTCGGCCGGGTCAGCCGTGACCGCGAGCAATTCGTACGGAGGCTCAGACGCGGTCGGACGCATGTTGATCCATACGCTTGGCGCGCCTGAAGCGAGATTGTCGCGATAATTGGTGGTCTCGGTACGGTGCAATTCGATCACCGCCTCACCCGCGTAGAACAGCGCTACTTCGTCTTCGCCGCCGAGCGGCGTCCAGGGAGCGGCCGCCGGCCTTCCCACAAACACCGAAACCGGCCGCCACAGAACATCGGCCCACACACTTTTTGCCTTGCGCCGCTCGACCACGACGCCAACAGAAATGCGTGTCAGAGCGGTTGATATCAATTCACCACCTCCGCCTCAAGGATCGGCAATCCAGCCAGAAGATTCTGCGGTTTCATCCGCAGTATCTCGTCGGCCGTCATCGCCAGCAGCAGATACACCGGCTCGTCCCTGACCTTCTCGATCATATCCGCTGGGTCAAGGAACGCCAGTCGTAGTACGCCGATCAACTGCGCGCGCACCTCGTCGGCAAGGTCATCTCCACGCCAGATGGCATCGCCGATATAGGTAGCCTCCGAGGTCAGTCCGACGTACCAACTCCACGGCAAGTTCTGCAAACCCGCTACAGGCTCGACCACGACGTCGATCGCCAACAGATGCGCAAGCCAGCGAGCGATGACGTCGCCAAGCGCGGCCATGCCACGTTCGCTCGCCGAGAGATCGAGCGCCATGTCGAAACGGTCGCTCTGTTCCCAATAGCTTTCTGCTGTTGCGTCGGTCAGCATATTGAACTCGGTGGCTACCGGCAATCCCAGCAGCGCCAGCAGCGGCGACGGCGAGTGCCGCACAAGTGCTGTATCCGTCTCCTCATCGACTGCGATAATGGATGTCTCGTGGAAAGTAAGCTTTTGCGGTCGGAAGAACATCTCGGCCGCGCGCAGCATGAAGACATCCTCGCAGCCATCCAAAGCGTTGCGCAAAATTACCTGAACCAATTGACCGACGAGTATCTGAGGAAAGTGAATGTTGCGCCGGACAATCGCGAGATAGGCCGCTTCCAGACTGCCGTGCCCCACGAGATGGTCCCGCCAGGCAATCATCATCTGCCAGTTCTCGCGTGCATCAGCGTCCGCTATCGCGGCAATCTGCGAGGCCGAGATTGGCTGTCTCGGTTCGCGCAGCAGCGCGCTATGCAGGGTTCGCTCGGCAGCGCATGCCTCAGATGGCGGCATCAGTTCCGGGCGTGCCAGATACGCCTTCAAGAACTCATCCGTAACCAGCAGATGACCGGCCGCGTCGCGGTCGAGCAGATGATGGCCGCAGGAGAGCCAAAAGTCGCGCGATATACTCACCCGCCGCTCACCTATCTAGCGTCTCGGCATCGCCTTTTTGGACAGAGACAGTATATACTTTTCGAAAGTTCCGGCCAATGGCGCCGGCTATCCCACGAGGCTGCAAGTAATCGTGACCGCAACACCTGATCCCGGCCAGACGCCTGCTGATCTGCTCGTGTGAGAACACGATGCCGCTCGACGCAGATGCTGTCCGCCGCGGCTGCCGCTGCGATACGACGTCAGCGACGCAGCTCTGCGGCGCCGAGCTTGATCGCTTCAGGGAGGTCGCGTCCGAAGATGGCCCGCTCACGGTCGGATGTACACAGCAAGCAGCGTTGTTCACTGACGTTGCTGCGGAGATCGGTCGAAAGAACTCGATACAGTTTGCCAATATCCGCGAGACCGCCGGGTGGTCCAGCGAGGCCGATCGCGCCGGACCGAAGATGGCCGCGCTGCTGGCGGCCGCGGCCGAGCCGGCGGCAATAACGCCATCAATCGAACTGGAAAGCCACGGCGTTATTCTCGTCTACGGTCGCGACGCGACCGCGATCGAGGCCGGCAACCTGCTGAAGGATCATCTCGACGTCACCGTACTGATCGAGCCACCGGCTGCCCTTGCTCCGGCACGCAGCACCGTTTTTCCGGTGGCGAAAGGCAAGGTGACCGGCGCCAAGGGGCATTTCGGCGCGTTTGAAGTCATGGTCGACGATTTCGCAGAGGCCGCGCCGTCCTCGCGCCGCGCACTGACCTTTGGGCCCTCTCGCAACAACACCCGCTCGACATGCGACATCATTCTTGATCTGACCGGTGGTACCCCACTGTTTGCTGCTGCCGATCTGCGCGAAGGTTATTTGCGCGCCGATCCCGGCAATCGCGCAGCAATGCTGCAGGTGGTTCTCCAGGCGCGAGACCTCGTCGGGACCTTCGAAAAGCCGCGCTACATCAATTTTGAGGCCAGGCTGTGCGCTCACTCGCGTTCGCAGCGCACCGGTTGCACCCGGTGTCTCGACCTTTGTCCAGCGGGGGCGATCACTCCCGCGGGCGACCATGTGGCGATCGACGCGGATATCTGCGCGGGCTGCGGCCAATGCGCGGCTGCGTGCCCTACGGGCGCGGCATCCTATGCGCTGCCGCCGGAGGACGCGCTGATGCGCCGGCTGCGCGCAATGCTGGTCGCCTATCGCGAAGCCGGCGGCGAACGGGCCGTGGTGCTCCTGCATGATGGCGCACACGGTGCGCCGCTGATCGACGCGTTGGCGCGGTTCGGCGATGGGCTGCCGGCCAATGTGCTGCCGTTCGCGGTCAACGAGGTCACGCAGGTCGGGTTAGAAAGCGTCGCCGCTGCTTTCGCCTATGGCACGTCCGCGGTGCGCATTCTGCTCCGCGCAAAGCCCCGTCACGATGTGTCGGGACTGGTGCGGACGATGGCCTTGGCCGATCCGATCCTCGCCGGTCTTGGCTTCGGAGCGGATCGGATCGCGACGATCGAGACGGACGACCCGGACCTTCTGCTGGAGGCGCTTCGCGCCATCCCGCCCTTACCGCCGACGCCGTGGCCGGCAAGCTTTCGCACCATCGGGAAAAAGCGGGATGTGCTGCGGCTTGCGCTTGGCGAGCTGCACCGCGCGGCTCCAGCTCCCGTCGATATCATTGCCCTGCCCGCCGGCGCACCTTTCGGCACTGTGGAGGTCGATGCCGGCGGTTGCACGCTGTGCCTGTCCTGCGTTTCGGCATGCCCGACAAGCGCCCTGCGAGATGACCCCGAACGGCCGGTGCTTCGATTTGTCGAAGATGCCTGTGTTCAGTGCGGCCTCTGCCAAGCTACCTGTCCCGAGCACGTCATCACGATGATACCGCGGATCAATTTCAATACGGCAAAGGCCCCTTCCCGCGTTCTCAAGGAGGAGGAGCCGTTCTGCTGTATACGATGCGGCAAGCCATTCGGCGTCAAGAGCACCATCGAGCGCGTGGTAGCCAAGCTTGAAGGCAAGCACTGGATGTATTCCGGCTCACCCCGAAGGCTCGATGTCATCAAGATGTGCGAGGATTGTCGCGTTGCCTTCGTCGCCGAGGAAGGCTTCGAATCCTACGGCGTGTCTGCCCCGACCGTCCGCACCACGGACGATTACCTTCGTGAGCAGGACGCACAGTTGCCCGCCGATCGCGAGCATGACTAGCCAGAACGGTGCTTTGCTATCGCAGCGTTCACTCGGCCGGCGTCACCGAAGGTTGCCTGCCTTCTCCTTCGAGCTGTCCGGCGAGCCAGCGATCATGATGCTCTCTCGCCCAGTTGAGATCGACCTCGCCCGTGCCCATGGCTTCGAACGCACCCTCCATCCCGAGCGTGCCGATATAGATGTGGGCGAGGATGAGGGCGATGAACAAAATGGCGATGATTGCGTGCGCTACCTGCGCGAGTTGCATGTCGGCAATGTTGGTGCCGTAGAATGGAAACAGCAGCAGGAATCCGGAGGCGGAGACAGCAACGCCGGCGGCAACAGACAGCCAATAGACCATCTTCTCGCCGAGATTGAACCGTCCCGCCGGCGCGTGCTTGGATTTGATGAAGCCGCCGCCTTGCTTGACCCACTCGACATCGACCCGCGCCAGTAGATTGTCCCTGAAGAAGATCACCGTGATAAGGACCAGCCCTGCCACGAAAGCGAAGCTGGTAAAATTGTGCAGATATTTGGCAATCTGGGAGATATCGGAGAATGTCTCCGGCCCGACGAGCGGTAACAACAGGATTTTGCCGAAGGTGATATTCAAGCCGGTCAAGCCGAGGATGACGAAGGAAGCGGCGGTCAGCCAATGCGAGAAACGCTCGAAGGCCTTGAAACGGAGAACCTTCTGTCCAGAACGCCCAGCCGCGATGCGGATGCGTCCGATGATCAGATAAGCAAGCGCCAGTAGCGCTATCGTCCCGACGATCACGATCGCGCCACCCCAATGCAGAAGGACTTCATGGAAATAGTCCCATGTCCGCCCTGCGGGCTGCATCAGCACACTGGCTTTGACGTCGGGAATGTCGATGCGCCCCTCGATGCGTGGCGCCTGCTCGAGCAGCATGCGCTCATTTGTGACGCTCGCATCCGGGTTTGGAGCACCATCCGGACCGAGCTTTTGGGCGCACACAGGTGCCGCAGCAATGCCGAGCAATATCAGAACGAATGTCGCGAGGCGGATGCGTGCGAGAAACGTCATGACAATCACCTTGGTCTGATCCCCTCGATCACTGCGTCTGCGGCAATGATCGAAGTCCGTCTGCTCAGGTCTTGACGTCCTCGTGATAGGCTGTCTCCCAGCCCCAGGCACCCGAGCCGTAACCGCGCTTGCGAACCCGCTCTCCATAGATTTGCGCAATTATGTCGCCATCCCCGGCCAGCAGAGATTTGGTCGAGCACATCTCGGCGCACAATGGCAGTTTGCCTTCGCCGAAACGGTTTGATCCATATTTCGCAAATTCCTCGGCGCTACTCGGCGCTTCGGGCCCGCCGCCACCGGCGCAATAGGTGCACTTGTCCATTTTGCCGCGTGAGCCGAAATTCCCCACCTGTGGATACTGCGGCGCACCGAACGGACACGCGTAAAAGCAATAGCCGCAACCGATGCACAGATCCTTGTTGTGCAGGACGATCCCGTCATCGGTCGGATAGATGCACGTCACCGGACAGACGGCCGCGCAGGGCGCATCGGTGCAATGCATGCACGCCATCGACACCGAGCGCTCGCCGGGTTTGCCATCATTGATGGTGACGACGCGGCGGCGATTGATGCCCCATGGCACCTCGTTCTCGTTCTTGCAAGCGGTCACGCAGGCGTTGCAGTCGATACAGCGGTCCGCGTCACAGAGGAATTTCATGCGTGCCATCGATTTTTCCTCTCAGGCGGCCCTGATCTGGCAAAGGGTAGCCTTTGGCTCCTGCATGCCGGTCGCGGGATCGTAGCCATAGGTGGTCAGCGTATTGACGCTCTCGCCAAGCACGATCGGATCGGCCCCCTTCGGATATTTGGCGCGTAGATCGGCGCCCTCGAACCAGCCGGCGAAATGATACGGCATCCAGGCAACGCCTTTGCCGACGCGCTCCGTAACGAGCGCCTTCATCCTGGTTCGCGAGTTATTCTCCGGGCCGGTAACCCATACCCAGCCGTCATCCTTAATGCCGCGTTCTGCCGCGTCCGCCGGATTTATCTCGACGAACATGTGCTGTTTCAGTTCGGCGAGCCACCTGTTGGAACGCGTCTCCTCGCCGCCCCCTTCATATTCGACCAGTCGGCCCGAGCTCAGGATCAGTGGAAATTGCTTGGAGATCCCGCGGTCGACGGTAGCCTTCTGTACGGAGAAGCCGATATTAGGCACGCGGAACTGTTTGGCATCCGGCAGCGTCGGATAGTCGGCGACGAGATCGGGGCGTGGCGTGTAGATCGGCTCGCGATGCACCGGGATAGGATCAGGAAGGTTCCAGGCGATCATTCGCGCCTTTCCGTTGCCGTAAGGCGAGCAGCCGTGCTCGATTGCTACGCGCTGGATGCCGCCCGATAGATCAAGCGACCATGATACGGCATCAGGATTTGCGGCATTGATGCGCTGGATCACTTCCAATTCCTGCGGCGTCAGGTCCTTGTCCCAGCCCAGCTTCTTCAGAACGCCGAGCGTGAACTCCGGATATCCGTCCTTGATCTCCGAACCGACCGAATAAGAGCCCTCGGCGAGCAGGTTGTCATGATCTTCCCGCTCGACCTCCTGGCCATTCTCCATCACCTTGCGCTTGACGACTCGCTCAACTCCGAACCGGGCGCGGAACGTGGCGCCACCTTCTTTCACCGGAAGGTTCGTGTTGTAGAGGATCGGCGTGCCGGGATGCTTGAACTCCGGCGTTCCCCAGCACGGCCAAGGCAGGCCATAGTAATCGCCGCCGACTTCAGGATCGTCCTTTGGCGCGCGCATTGTGACGAGGTCGAACTTGGCTTGGTTCCGCATATGCGCCTTGAGCCGTTCGGGCGACTGCCCGCAATAACCCGTCGACCACCCGCCACGATTGATCTCGCGCAGCAGATCCTCCGCCGACACCGCCCCGTTCTCGACCTTGATGTTCTTGAACATTAAGTCGGCAAAGCCCAGCTTGCGCGCGAGCATGTACATCGTATCATAGTCGTTCTTCGACTCGAAAACCGGCTCAACGATCTTTTCGCCCCATTGCAGCGAGCGGTTCGACGCGGTACGCGAGCCATCCATCTCGAAGCTGGTGCAGGCAGGCAGCAGATAGGTGCCGTTCTTGCGCTCGGACAGCACCGACCACGCCGTGGGATAGGGATCGCAAACCACGAGCAGCTCGAGCTTCTCGATGCCGCGCACCGCCTCCGGCATCCGGGTAATCGTGTTGACGCCATGTCCCATGATGAACATGGCCTGCACCGGGTTGGGCTGATTGACCTGATCCCTAGGCAGCAATGTCGCGTCGAACCAGCGTGTGCTCGGAATACCCGGCGTTTCCATCAGCTTCTTGTCGGGGAAACGCGACTTCATCCAGTCATAGTCGACTTCCCATACCCGACACCAATGCCGCCATGCTTCTTCCGCCAGACCGTAGTAGAGTGGCAACGACGTCACATCGAGACCGAGATCGGTCGCTCCCTGCACGTTGGTGTGCCCGCGGAAGATATTCGCTCCGCTGCCGGGCGATCCTACGTTGCCGGTAACGAGCAGCAGGAGGCAGCTTGCGCGGACGTTGGCGGTGCCGGTAGTGAATTGGGTCTGCCCCATCGCCCATATCAGCGTCGCCGGCTTCTGCTTGGCGAAAAGCTCGGCGATATGCTTGACCTGAGCCTCGGGCAGACCGGTGACACGCTCGACTTCCTTCGGATTCCATTTCGCCGCGTGTTTGCGAATCTCATCAATGCCGTAAACCCGCTGCCTCAAGAACTCCCGGTCTTCCCAGCCATTCTCAAAGATGTGCCACAGCATGCCGTAGATCGTCGCGATGTGAGTGCCTGGACGCACCCTGACATATTCGGTTGCGTGGGCTGCGGTCCGCGTCATCCGCGGATCGACAACGATCATGTTGGCGCGGTTAAGCTCCTTGCCTTCCAGAATGTGCTGCAATGACACCGGATGCGCCTCGGCTGGGTTGCCGCCCATCACTAGTATGGTCTTGGCGTTGCGTATGTCGTTGTAGCTGTTCGTCATCGCGCCATAGCCCCAGGTGTTGGCTACGCCGGTGACGGTTGTGGAATGGCAGATACGGGCTTGATGATCCGAATTATTGGTACCCCAGAAAGCTGCAAGCTTGCGATTGAGGTAGGCGGCTTCATTAGTGAATTTGGCTGACCCGAGCCAATAGACCGAGTCAGGTCCAGATTTCTCGCGAATGTCGATCAGTTTGTCACCGATCTCGTCGATCGCCTTTTCCCAGGAGATGCGGGTCCACTGACCGTTAACGAGCTTGACCGGATAGCGGAGGCGACGCTCGCTCAGCACGTCATCGCGAACAGCGGCCCCCTTGCAGCAATGCGAGCCACGATTGATTGGACTGTCATAGTCCGGCTCCTGACCGATCCATACGCCGTTGGCGACCTTGGCGATCACCGAGCAGCCAACCGAACAATGCGTGCAGACGTTTTTCCGCGTCGTTACGGTTGCACCCGGCGGCGGCGGCGGACCGGCCTGTGCCTTGCGCACACCATTGAGTGGAAGGACACCGAGCGCGGCCAATGCCCCAGCAACAACGCCGGAACGCTTCAGGAAAGCACGACGCCCCAACTCGCCGCGTGATAACGATGCGCTGCCATCAACACATTTTTTCGAACGCTCTTCCGACTTCCTCACTAGCACAGCATCGTCCCTTTATCGGGCAGGATAGCTATTCACGCGATAGAAATTACGGACTTCGGCGGAGTTTGCTTGATAGCGAGCCCGGCGCTTGCTGTTAAGATCGACGGATTGTGCGAAAGCGGGCTCCGGCGCTTGCGACCCGATCAGCGCCGAGCCAGTACCAGCAATGGCAAAACGAAACAGGTCCCGCCGAAGAAACTTTCTCTCGAACTTTTCCTTCATCGAGCACGGCTCCAAACCAACTTTGTTCTTAGCGTAGCCGACGTGAGGGCCTCATCTCAATCACAATGAATTGCAATCCGGGAGTGGTTTCGCAAAAGCACGAAAATCCCGTCAACTCTTGAAATTTCTCGGAATCATAGGCGGCGGTAGAGTACCAAACAGGAAGGGATAACTGCTCCGCTTCCGTTCTGCGATCCGCATCAGCCGATACATTGCAGAAATTGCTCGATCGCGCACGGTCGTCGTGCAGTGCCCGGCGCCCCGGTCTGCGCCGAGCCGCGGATCCAGTCCGGTTCGACCGTTGGTCTTGACGCGCTGCTCGCTTCATCGAGGGTTGTACTCATATCTGAGCATTTCCTCCGGATTTGTGTCCTTGCGCCTGAATTGCGACGCGAATGATCCACGACAGACATTCGGTCGCACGGGCAATCTCCAAGCCGTTCAGCCCTCCGGTACCCCGGCCATGCGCATGCCCTCAGACGTCCGCTCGCGCGCGGCGACGACAAGCCGGATGGTCGCTCGTCGCGCGAGCTCGGTAACGGCGGATGGTGAAGGTCGGATTGAGCACAAGGCCCGCCTGCGCGGCGGCCCGCGCCTCATCGAGTGAGCCGAGCAGCGCCAGTGCAGCGGCGAGAAACCAATGCGGGACGGGATGATTTCGGTTGGCCTCGATGCTCCGGCGCAGCCAGGCGACCGCTTCCGCGTCGCGCCGAGACACAGCTTGGCGAGACCGACAAACATCAACCACCGGTAAGCGTTGTTATCGCGAGGAGAGAGGCGAAGCGCCTCGTGGATATGGCCCTCGGTCTCCTCGCCGCGAGCGAGAAAATACTTGGCGAGACCGATGAAGCCATGAGCGTCGGCCAAATTGCGATCCAGTGCTAACGCCCGTTCGCATTCAGCAATGCCTTGGGCCGCGCGGTTGGTGTGTGTTTGGACGAAGCCCAAGACGCTATGGGCCCGAGCATGGTTTGGCGCAAGGGACAGAGCCCTGGTTACGGCTGCCTCGGCCGCCGCGAACTGCGCGGTCCAGTCGTCGCGCGTAAGGTTGGCCCCAATCGCCGCTTTAACTCGCGCCGAACCGACCAGCGCCTCGATATTGCCGGGATCAAGCGCCAGGGCACGGTCGAAAAAGGCCTGCGCTTGCGTCATGTATTCCTCAGTCGTCCCATTGTTCGCGCAAGCCCAGCCCTGGAAATACAGATCCATCGCGTCGGGATCGGTTGAACGTTCCGCTCGCCGCGCCTCAACCTCAATGAGCTGGGCATCTAGCGTGTTAGCCAGCCGCGATACGATTTCGTCCTGCATATCGAACAGGTCGGCGACGGGTTTCTCGAACCGCTCGGCCCACAGGTGATTGCCGGTTTCCGCGTCGATCAACTGAACATTCACCCGAAGCCGGTTGCCGCCACGCTGCACTGAGCCTTCGAGCACGTAGCGGACGTTCAACTCGCGGCCAACTTGTTTGAGATCAACGGCTTTGCCTTTGAATGTAAAGGCGGTGTGACGGCCGATCACGAATGAGCCGCTGATGCGCGAAAGGTCCGTGGTCAGGCTCTCGGTCACGCCATCGACGAAATAGTCTTGCTCGGGATCGCCGCCGATGTTCGCGAACGGCAGCACCACGATGGACAAGCGTGGCGGCGAAAGTGGGCTGGGTGTCGTGCTGCCGCTCTTTGTCAGGCCAAGTCAATCCCAGGACCACGGCATAGGCCCGGACCGGGCGGGCGATGTTTTTAAGGTTCTGCTCGCCCAAATCGGCGAACTCAACCCCGACCTTGCCGCGAACATGTATCGTAGGCAGAAGACGAGATGCAAATGCCTCCGGGCTCGGCAATGCTCTCAAGCCGTGCTGCTATATTGACGCCGTCTCCAAAAATGTCGTTGGATTCGACGATGACGTCACTGATGTTGATGCCTACGCGGAAAGCAATACGCCTGTCTTCCGCCTCGCCCGTTGTAAGCTCCTTGATGCGGGTCTGAAACTGCACGGCAGGCCGCACCGCTTGGACCGCGCTCGGAAATTCCGCCAACAACCCGTCGCCTGTGTTCTTCACAACGTGGCCGTCGTGTTCGGCGATTGAGGGGTTGACGACTTCCGCTAGGACCGCGGCCAGTCTGGTATGCGTAGGCTCTTCGTCGCTATGCATGAGCCGCGAATAGTCAGCCACGTCGGCGGCCAGTATCGCCGACAACCCGCGCTCAACCCGAGCTGGTCGGTCTCGCTCCATGGCACCGAAACCTCTCGGATTCGAGTTATACGACAGGCTTGCTAAGATGCCCACTCATGCTTATGCGGCGTTTTGGCCCAAAGCGCCGGTTGGGCCATGTTCGAGCGTACGTTCGCTAAGAACTTCTACGTGCCAAAGGGCCCCGAAAAGGTCCGCTCGCGAGCGAAGACCGGAAGTCGTCGACCCACGATCAAAACGAGGCGAAAGACCCTGGCTGTGTGAAAGTCCCTTAGCTGACCAATTCTCTCGCGGCAGGCACGATCGTCTAGGAAACCGCTCTCAGATTCGATCGTCGAATTCTAACGTCGGCGTACAACGGGTTACTATCAGCTAATGCATGCCCTCAGGCGACGAAGCACTTGTGACCTGAGATGGTCAGGTGCGTTGACTTATTGCACGAACTTCTCCGAAAAGCACCGCGAACAGGTCTCTGACATCGACAACGTCTAATGAGTGGTGTTTAGAATTGGAGGAGGAGGTCCGCGGTTAAGAAAACACATTCATTTATTCATAGGGAGAAATGAGATGTCCTTCGTCGCGCGACGATTGGCGGCGTTTTTGACCGCCACAATTTTGATTGCTGCCAGCGGAAGCAACGCACTTGCTCAAAGGAAATATGATCCAGGTGTGACCGACACGGAGATCAAGATCGGCAACATCATGCCCTATAGTGGGCCAGCTTCCGCATGGAGCGTAATCGGAAGAACCGAGGCGGCTTTCTTTCGCAAGATTAACGCCGAAGGCGGCATTAACGGCCGGAAGATCAATTTTATTTCCTATGACGACGCCTACAGCCCGCCGAAGGCGGTCGAACAGGCGCGCAAGCTGGTGGAGAGCGATGAGGTTCTCCTCATCTTTGGCTCACTTGGCACGCCCTCCAACACCGCCATCCAAAAATACTTGAATGCCAAGAAGGTCCCGCAGCTGTTCGTGCAGACCGGTGCGACCAAATGGAACGACCCGAAGAATTTCCCGTGGACCATCGGTTGGCAACCTAATTACCAGAACGAGGCGCGAATCTATGCCAAATACATTCTGAAGGAGAGACCGCAAGCTAGGATCGCCGTGCTCTACCAAAACGATGATTACGGAAAGGACTACCTGAAGGGCCTGAAGGATGGCCTCGGCGACAAGGCGAGTTCCCTGATTGTTGCCGAAGATACGTATGAGATCAGCGAACCGACGATCGATTCCCACGTCGTCAAAATGAAGTCGCTCAATGCCGACGTTTTTGTCGACATCACCGGGCCGAAATTTGCGGCACAAGCCATCAGAAAGGCGGCCGAGATCGGCTGGAAGCCTCTGCACTTCCTCAACATCGTGAGCACATCCATCGGCGCCGTGATCAAGCCGGCCGGCCTGGAAAACGCCCAAGGCATTATTTCGGTGGCCTTTCTGATGGATGCTCTTGATCCCCAATGGAAGGATGATCCTGGCATGAAAGCATTTGACAGTTTTCTCGCCCACGATTTTCCTGGAGCAGATCGGGCCGACAGCCTGGTGTTGGGTGGCTATAATGTGGCCCAGACACTGGTTCAGGTGCTGAAACAGTGCGGTGATGACCTCACGCGCGATAACGTAATGCGGCAAGCGGCAAACCTTAAGAACTTCAGGACCACCAACCTACTGCCAGGCATCACGATCAACACCAACCCGGCCGATTTCGCGCCGATCAAGCAGGTACAGTTCAGAAGGTTTAAGGGCGATACATGGGAGCTTTTCGGGCCGCCACTGAGCGACGAAATCGGGGGCTAGACCGTTTGCTGCGATCCATCGCAACGGACAGGTCCGGCGCATTAGGCTGAAGGAGGGCTAGCCGTGGCTCACGGTTGCTCCCCCCACGAGACCCTTGGCGGTAGGCCGATTTGAAGGTCGTTCAAGAAGGAGGTCAGCTGCTGGCACATCGCTTCATTCTGTGGCGGCGCCGAATTTGGTCCCTATCGGGGGCACAGCGGACATCGATCAAGTCGAACCGATCAACCTCGATTCACTGATACGCCTACTTAGACGAGCCGACGACCACGGGCCCAAAAGGTAGCGATAGTCCTGAGTTTGCTTCCTTCTTCGCCAGCGCGAGCATCTGCGTCACACCGTTGCGAAACGGCTGGCCTTGCAGGCCCTGCTTATCCGCGGCGGCAACATATTCGGCCAGCTTCGCTATCGCTGGCCCTAGCGCAGCGCGGCGCGCTCTTATCGCGCGCCTTCTCTGCCCGCTTAGCTTGATCCAGTCAGCGAGGACGGCGATAGCGCCGGTGACCTCGCTCATTGTAGCTTGGCACGTTTTAGACAGGCATCGATCATCCGCGTCGGCACAATGGCTTCGGCCCCATCGATAATCGCGGGCAGCGCGCAGGCGGCGCACATCTTCGGACCGAGAGGCGGGTCGGGCCGATACTGCACCTGCCGACCGCATCAGGAGCAGGTGGTGACCAGATTGTCGGGGAGAATCAACGGCCCCTCGACCAGCAGGCACAGCACAATGACTTCGTTGCGAGGATCGGCCATTGAAGGGTCCGGCTTTTTGACACGGTTCACTTCACAGGAGGTAGAACGCAATCAACATTAGCGCGACCGGGAAGCACGCATTTCCTTAACTGAGCAAGTCGGCCCCAGCGCTCTGGGTCTAGAGGATCGAGTAAGCGCCGAGGCCGCTCGCTCCGCTCCGGTCACATCATCAGGCGAGTGACCGGCACGAACTGCAGCAAGCCAGCCCCGGCGCGGACAGCTACAAGAGCCGAGGCCGCTCGCTCCGGTCACCGGCTAGTCTATGACCGGCACGAACAAGTTTAACTGCCGTTAAGCAAATCGGCCTCAGCGCCGCAATGGAGATCGAGAACGCCGAGGCCGCTCGCTCGCTTCGGTCCTGTCCGACCGGCGCGAACACCAACCCCTTGGTGCGTGGTTGTTGAACCACGCCCCCCAGGTGAAGCCCCATAACATTTGATAAGAGTGTGCGTCGCGAGGTCTAGTGTTCATGAACCGATTGCAAATCGGCGGCCGAGATCTTGATCCGGTCGGCATGCAGTGACCAGTCGCACAGAGACTGCAATTTGCAGAATTTTTGCTTGGCTGTCTCGGTGGCCAGCCCCTCGTCGGCAGCGTCGATCTCGATAGAGCTTTGGCAGACCTCGCGCTCGCAACCGTTATCGCCGAGCACGTCTTTCATGAAGGAGACGACAAATCGTGACATGCGAACCTCCTGCTACGGCTGTAGCGTCGGAGCCTCATACTAGCACCTGCGATCAAGAAGAGTTCAGTCAATCAAGGCGGTGGAAGCGCAAAAGGTGGCCGGCAGGACAGCTGTCCTTACGGGCGCTGACAAGCCGCTATGCCGGTCTCGGCCTCAATCGAGGTTAAGCGCCGAGGCATCGCTTCGCGTCGGTCCTGACCGACTGGCGCGAAACACCACCCCCTCGGTGCGCGGTTATTGAACGACGCCCGTCAGGAGACGTTCCAAAATTGGATCTTTCAGCAAGTCGGCGCCGGCGCCTGGGGATGATCCAAAATCGGGAAGCGCCGGGGCCGCTCGCTCGCTCCGTTCACTCTCCAGATGAACCGGCGCGAACACCGACCCCTTCTTGTCGGGCCAACTAAACCACACCCGTCAGGAAACGCCATATGACCTATGTTGGGTTCTGCGGACACGTTTGGCGAACCGATGCCGAACACGCACCGAACGAACGTGGCGCAATGTGCTCGAACCTCGAACCTCGCAGGCGGTGGCCGTGCATTGGCGCGAAGGTGGCTCGACGATCGTAGAAGGCCGCGCCCGCGGCCGGGCGTTGTGCTCGGCGAGCCACCGCAATCAGTAGCGGCTTGCTTGTCCATCGTAGCCGGGGGCATCCTCTCCCGCATGGGCACAAAGTCGCGCGAGCGGATTTACGGCGCTTCGATCCGGGCGGCGGCGGAGCGAGCGGCGCAAGCCGGCAAGGAAGCCGACCGGCTCGCCGCGGTCGTTGCACGAGTATGTCGAGCTTGTGACCGGCCTCTCCCAAAGGCCGTCGGGTTGTGGTGCTGCAAGCCCCGTCGGCGCCACACAAACGAGTTTGACCACGGCATGCGAGCGCTATCGCGCCGCCAGATCACAAGACTATTGAACGCCCTGGAGTTAGCGTGTTGACCTTACGATCGATGATGGCGAAGCCGAGACCTCAAAGTCAAACCCGCCCCGATGAAATGGCTCATTGATAAGTTCGAAGTGCCACCACTCCCGGGCATAGGGACGAAAGCCTGCTCCTTGCATGTAGAATCTTAGTGTTTGACGGTTGCGTAGTGCTGTGCCGCCTGCACGTGCGTTTGATGTGTTTGCCAGCACGTCCAGACAGTCGTAGCCGGTGCCAAAATCGATCGTTCCATCCTCGGCTCTTTCGCCTTTTTGAGACGTGCATGCCTTAAGGGACTGGGAGGGATTCGGCGGCGGCGCGGATGAAAAAGCGGTCGGTACTATGGCCAGGTCCACCGCGCTCCCCCGCGAGTGAGCTGAGGGTTTTGCGAGATACCCGAGCGCGAACAGCTTTTCCTTATCGGTGCGTGGGTAGAATTCGGTCTTCATCTCGGAGTGAGCTAAATCCTCGCTCCACTGAAGAAAATCATCGATCGCCCGCTTCGGCCGATAGCAATCCCAGACGATGAGCGAGAGTCCTTTCTCGGCAAGCTTCTTCTGCACATCTGCAAGGGCCTTTGCCGCGGGCCGGCTGAGGATACACTCGGCGGCGAGGTAGCCCCTTATCGGTCGGCCAACGAAGTTATGAGATCCTGCATAGCGAATGTCTTGAACAATCGTAGGATCTAGATCACGCAAATAAACGAAACCCTTGGGCAAGGCAGAGCCCGCCAAAGCCGGAGCAGGCAACGTCATAATTATCAAGGCAAGACCAGCACGGATGGGCATGCTGAATGTGCTCGCCGGTCGCCTTCGCGCAAAGGGCCTCTTCTGACTAAAGGTCGCCGGCATTGATACTGAAAATCCTGATGGGGATGCGAGATGGTGCCGTCACTGCGTCATCAAGGCGGACCGAGGAAGGCCTCTTGCGGACCACAGAATTCCTTCGCTGCCGCCGCGACAGCGCTGCTGACGATGTCCTGACGTTCAGGCGAGCCCATCTTAAGCTCTTCTTCCCGGTTGATGATAGAGCCTGCCTCCAGCAGAACGGCAGGCATCCGGGTCGATTTCAGAACAATGAGCTGATCGTAGCTATAGACGCCGGTTTCCTTGTTGAGCAGCGGGTGCTGGTACCGACCCATGATGGCCAGGGTATATTGCTGGGCATATTGCAAGCCTTGGGCCTTCATTTCCTTGGCAACCAGTTCGGCGAACGAGAGGCTCGTCTTGAAATCCGGGTTGTTGCGGGAGACGAAGACGGAATAGCCGCTGAAGCGGTCGCTGAAATGACTTTTTTTGCCCTCGAATTCCCAGTCCTCAAGCAATGAGTTGGGCACGGAGTCGTGGTGGATCGAAAGGAAGAGGTTTGCGTGCAGATTGCTCGCCGCGGCGACTCGCTTGGCGAGGCTAGGCCTGGCCTTGCCCTCGGTCAAAAGCAACTTGGTCTCGGCAAAACCTTCGGCCTTCAATTTCTCCTCGATCCGTCGCGCAAGGCGCAGATTGAAGACGAACTCGGCGACGTTGCGGGCGCTGGTCGAGCCTTCTGACTCGGCGGTATGTCCTACATCCAGAACGATCCGGAATTTCGAGGGCTCGCATGCCCGCGCGACGGGTTTCAGGAGGCTCAAATTGGCTGGCCCTAGGGCGGCAAGTTTTACATTGTGGGGTTTTGGCGAGGCGGTGCGCTTGGCCGAGGTGGCGTGCTTTGACGAGCCTTTGAAGATGTCCGACAGCCAACCGGCCTCGCTGACCTGGATCGGCAGAAGCACCAATGCGGCGATCGCGGCGATGACGGTGCGGCGGCGCGGGACGCCAAGGCCTGAGGGTGCGAATTTTCTACCTGACGACGGCACTCCCTGCTTTCCCCAAGATGGTTTTCCGTTCGCACTTCATGGCAGCACAAGACGACATTAACAGGGATTTTTGAACCAGGAGTTACTGTAAATATAACCCCCAATTCGATCGGGCGAGCGGGACAAAAACTCTTTGAAAGCAGTAGCTTATCGCTCCATTACCTCGTTTTGATCTCGTCAAATTTGGAACGCGCCTGTTCAAATTTGGTGTTGAAGAGCCACATCGCATCAAGAATTTCCCGCAAGGTTACAGATGTTCGTGCTCTGTCAGCCTGTCCAAAGGCGGGCATAGTCGAAGAATTGTGCCGGTTTCGACAGGGCGAATTTCACCGCGCGTTCAACGCGAGCGTGATCACCTTCTTCCGCGAACGTCTCGTTGGCGATGGGGAAGCTCGCTAATTTAGGTGGAGCCCGTGAAAGGCCTGCACGATTGCGCTAGTAGCCCAGCGCCAGGCCGGTGCCGCCGCGCGGATCGTTCGCACCATAGAACCTGCTCCGCCCGATTACCTTTCCGCCAAGGCTCGGCGCGCCGACAATGATCGCGGCCAAATGGTTCGCCGGCTGCGAATCCTCGAACCGGTGCCCCATGCCCTCCAGTACTTTGCGGGTGTCGGGCGAAAGCGCGTACCGCTCCATATTTGTCACATCCGGCAGCCACTGCTGATGGATGCGAGGGGCATCGACGGCTTCCTGAATGTTCATCTGGAAATCGACCAGGTTCACGATGGTTTGCAGCACAGCGGTGATGATCCGACTTCCGCCCGGCGTGCCGAGAATGAGGACAGGCTTGCCGTCCTTTGTGATGATCGTCGGGCTCATCGAACTTCGGGGCGCCTTGCCCGGCGCGATCGCATTGGCTTCTCCCTGGACAAAACCGTAGCCATTGGCGGCGCCAGGGTTTGGCGTGAAATCGTCCATTTCGTCGTTCATCAACACGCCTGTGCCTGACGCAACGACCCGCGCGCCGAACCAGTCGTTCAGCGTATACGTCATCGAAACAGCAGTGCCGGCATCATCGATGATAGAGAAATGCGTTGTATTGCTGCCTTCGTGAGGTGCAACGCCCTGCCTGATGTTGCCGGAGATCCCAGCCTTGTCCGGCTTTATTGCATCCCGGATTTTTGCAGCGTAGCTTTTGTCGATCAGCTTTTGGCTCGGATTGCCGACAAAATCCGGATCGCCGAGAAGACTACTTCTATCGGCATAGGCGTGACGCATCGCCTCGATCTCGTAATGCAGCGCTTGGGCGGATTCCCAACCCAGCTCCCGGAGTGGATATCCCTCCAGAATGTTCAGCATCTCGCAGATGGCAACACCGCCCGAACTGGGCGGAGGTGCCGAGATCACGTGATAGGCGCGGTAATCGCACTCGACGGGCGGGAGCTCACGGGTCTTGTAGCGATCCAGATCTTCCTGATCGATGATTCCTCCGCCTGCCTTACTCGCCTTGATGATGGCCGCCCCCGTCTTGCCGCCGTAGAAGCCGTCAACGCCCTGTTTTCTGATCGAACGTAACGTATCTGCAAGATCACGCTGCACCAGCCTTTGGCCAGCGACAAAAGGCTGTCCCTTGTTGAGAAAAATTTCGGCGGTTGCCGGAAGTTTTCTGAAATCCTCGGTCGCGGAAGCAAGCATATCAATATCGCCTTGCTCCAGGATGAATCCATCGTCGGCCAGTTCGATCGCCGGTTCGATCAACGCCGCCCGTGTCATCGTCCCGTACTTTTTCCGCGCATACTCCAGACCGGACACAGTACCGGGGACGCCAACCGCCAGCCAGCCGATCGTGCTCAGGCCCTTGATGATGTTTCCGTCCTTATCCAGGAACATGTCCCGGCTCGCCGCACGTGGCGCCTTCTCCCGAAAATCGAGGAAGATCTTTCGTCCATCAGCAAATAGGATCGTCATGAAGCCGCCCCCGCCCAAATTGCCGGCGGCCGGATAGACCACGGCCAGGGCAAATCCCACCGCGACAGCGGCATCTATCGCGCTGCCACCGTGCTTGAGAATGTCGACACCGACCTGGGTCGCAAGGTGCTGCGCACTGACCACCATGCCCTTTTCGGCGGCCACGGGCGTCGCCGAGGCGGCGTTGGCGGCTGAAACCGTACTCAGTGACCAGACGCAGACGGCTGCCATTGACCAAAATGGCCTGCCAATCATTATGGTGCTCCCTTGCTTGCGGGTGATCATGGAATGGCCAAAGAAGATGGCAGCGCATGCTCTCGACGGTCAATGCCGTATTGCGGGGCGCAAACTGGATTCAATCCCGCTGACTTCTCCCTGCTAATTCGGTATCCTCCAATCCCTCCCTTGGCGGGGCCGAGTGCAAGTTCCTGATCATTTTCAAGGTTATGCTCAAATGCTTCTTGCGCGCCGCTTTGCCGCCGCTGTGACGGCATCCTTGCTGATCGCGGGCGGATATTCGGTCCTGCTTTTCGCAACGACGTCCCCGGCCGCTGCGGCGCCCGACAGTTGCGTGAACCCGGCCGAGGTCACCGTCTTGCCATCGCCGCAGGCGCCGTGGAGCAGCGCGCCGCTGCGCGTCATGGTCGTCTCCGACAGGCCGGTCGAAGGCGTGCTGTCGCTGATCGCGCCCGGCGGAAGCGTCGCGGTCAAATCGACCGACCGGCGTGGCGGGCCGCCTTATTCCTGGTTCGCCGAGGTCGCAGCTCCCGCCGCCGGCACCTGGCACGCGAAGCTGGAGCGCAACCCGGCATCGGCGGATTGCAACCCGATCACCCGAGACATTGTCGTCAGCGCGCGCAAGCCGGACCCTGTACGCATCCCTTCGGGAAGCATCTGGCAGGTGAGCAATAATTGGAACAGCACGAACGAGGCCCTGTTCTCGGCATGGATCGAGAAGCTGTTCGACGCACCGCTCGATCAAGATCTGTCCTGGAAGGCTTGGCACGAAGTGCTGCGCGACCAATCGCGTAACTTCCTGTTCAACTATCTCGGCCGCGGCGAGGACAATGCGCAGACCGGGCTTCGCCCCGACTGCGCCGACTTCGTCTACTTCCTGCGCGCCTATTTTGCTTTCAAGATGGGGCTGCCTTTCGGCTATACAAATTGCTCGCGCGGCTTCGCCGGCAAGCCACCGCAGTGCTACCAGTGGTTCGACGTCGAACACCCTGAGGTCACGCGTCCGCCTCCGCCGCCTGAAAAAGATGTCGCGCCGGCAGCCGCCACTCCAACCGCGGAAACTCCGCGGCTGCCGGGTTTGTTTGGCCGCTCACAGTCGCCGGCCGAGCCATCAACAACTCTGCCCCCGAATCCATCTCCGCCGAAGCCGAAGCCTCCGACGAATTTTGGCGAATATCTGCGCGATGTAGGCGACGTCGTCCATACCGGGGCCGTGCGCGCGGGCGACGACAACGCTGATTTCTATACCGTGCCGCTGACACAACAGGCGCTGCGCCCGGGAACGGTATACGGCGACCCCTACGGCCACGTGCTGATGTTGGTGCGTCGCGTGCCGGAAACGAACGGCACGCCGGGCGTCTTCCTGGCCGTCGACGCGGAGCCTGACGGATCGATCACGCGGAAGCGTTTTTGGCGCGGCAACTTCCTTTTCGCGCACGAACCCTCACTAGGCACTCCCGGCTTCAAGCATTTCCGCCCGATCATGCGCGAGAAGAACGGTCCGTTGCGGCGGCTGGGCAACGCCGACATCGGCAAAAATCCGCAATACGGCGATTTTTCGTCCGAGCAGTCGCAAATAACCGTCGAGGATTTCTACGATCGCATGGACGACGTCATGTCGCCCGAGCCGCTCGATCCGCTGCGCGCGATGACCGACGCCATCGCGAGCCTCAGCGAACAGATCAGGACGCGCGTCACTGCGGTGGAAAATGGACGAAAATATCAGGCCAAGCAAACCGGCGACACCGCCATGCCGGACGGCGCTTCGATCTTTGCGACCACCGGGGCCTGGGAGGATTACTCGACCCCCGCGCGCGATTTTCGTGTGTTGATCGCCATCGATGTGGTGCGGGGGTTTCGCGATCGCTTTGCGCGCCGGTCGGATCGCTACGCGATGCCGGCCGGCAAAAGCGTTGAGGATATGAAGAACGAACTGCAGGGCGTGCTGGCTTCGGAACTTGCCGCTCGCAAGGTGTCCTATACGCGCAGCGACGGCTCGCAGTGGACGCTATCGGTGAAGGATGTGGTCGATCGGGCGGTGGATCTCGAGATGGCCTACAACCCCAACGACTGCGTGGAACTCCGGTGGGGGGCGCCCGAGAACAGCGAAGAGGCCTCGACATGCAAGCGTCATGCGCCGCAGGCGCAGCGCGCAAAGATGTCGGCCTACCGCGCCTGGTTCCGCGAGCGGCACTGGCCGGCGCACGCCTGACCGTCCGCGTCTGCCGATCAACTGCACCCCACCGAACTTCGATGTAACCGTTGGGCATCAAGCCGACAGCAAAGTTTTGCCGAATGACCGCTTTGCGCCAGAAGCGGCCGTTGGTGCCCGGGAGTAGACTCTGCGCGTCTGTCCGGTCGACACCGCAATTGCTTCCGCGCGGCACCCGATCAGTCCCCAAAAGACACCATGTATCGTAGCTCTTCGATCGTCCGCCGCTGCGGTGCATGAGTTTGAAATTGGCCCATCGCGTCATTTCGCTGCGGCGCCGAATTTGGCCCCCTATTGAGGGGAAAGCGGACATCGACAAGCCAAACCAATCAACTCGAGTCATGAGTACGCTACTTCATCGAGCCGACCACCATCGGCCCAAATGGTAGCGGTTGTCCTGCGGTCGCTTCCTTCTTCGCCAGCGCGAGCATCTGACCAAACCTGTTCGATCGCCCTACCCGCAGTCGTCCGACAGTAGCGCGTCGCGAGCGGCGCGGCGAACTGCTTATCGAACGCTAGCTTCGGGGCTGAGGAAGTCTCGTCGGACGGCGGCGCACACCGGGAGCGAACATCACGTCATCACCACGACATGGGGCGAACCGTCAACGATGGGTGTCCGCTTTTGGCCAAAGCAGTCATGCGCTGCTCACACCGGAATTTCGCCTTTTGACCCGGATGTATGGTCCGGCCGTGCGTTGCAAGAGGTTCGTCGAGCTGGCGGTAAGCGGTCTTGCATCAATGTATCCGGCCTCTGATTGGAGCGTGTTGTGCTCCGGGCCATCATGGATATCAGCGCGCGTGCGTTCTCATTAGCGGACAGGCCTCGATTGGACCATTTGGGTCACCAGTGTTCGCACGCGCTCGGAAGACCGAACCTCCATCTCGTCTCATCCTCTCGCAGACCTCGGCTGGAAGCTGTTTGATAGGTTACGTCATCGCGTGCTCCTCATATCGCGCAGTTCCTTTGTTCGAGCCAAGGGCCGTTCCTTCGTCCCGGCCCGCAGAGCGTCGATCGCGTCGCGCGCAGGGGTGGTCAAGGCCGGCCGTCGCGCCTGGCTTGCGGCTGGCTCCGGCGTTGCCAGGCTGCGCCTTGACCGCGCCGAGCACGGCGCGAGGATCAAGCGGGTCGGGCGCCTGCATCGTCGGTCCTCGTCAGCTCGAAGGCGCGTCCTTTGGCCAGCACCGCCCAGGCGATGCGGGCAAGCTTGTTGGCGAGCGCGATCGCCAGTACGTTGTGGTGCAACCGCCTCTTGGCGGCTTCGATCCAGGATTTGAGCCCGTAACGTTCCCAGTTCTTTATCCTGACCAGCACAACCCATGCCGCCTGCACGAACAGAACGCGCAGGTAGCGATTGCCGCGCCGCGAGATTTTACCGAGGATCGTGCGATCTCCCGTCGAGATCTGCTTGGGCACCAGTCCGAGCCAGGCGCCGAAGTCGCGGCCTTTGGAAAATACGTCTCCCGTGCCGATCGCGGCCACCATGGCGCTCGAAATGATCGGCCCGATGCCAGGCACCGTCATCAGGCGCGAACATGCCTGATCTTGACGGGCCAGTGCTTCGATCTCGCCGGATAGGCCATCGATGCGCTGATCCAGCCGGCGCCAGTCGCCTGCCAACTCTTCGATGACACGCAACATGCGGGGCGACAGGGCATCGGTGCGCGTCGCAAGGATGGTGGGCAGTTCCGTGCGCAGAAAGCCGATACCCTGGCGCACGGCGATCCCGCGTTCCAGCATGAAGGCGCGAATCTGGTTGATGATGCCGGTGCGTTGCGACACCAGCCGCTCGCGCACCCGGTGCAGCGCCTGGAGATCCAGTTGCTCGGCGGTCTTGGTCGCCACGAACTTCATCGTCGGGCGCTGTACGGCTTCGGCAATCGCTTCGGCATCATTGAAGTCGTTCTTCTGTCCCTTGCTATAGGGGCGGACATATTTGGCCGGCATCAACCTGGCATCGTGACCGAGCGATGCGAGTTTGCGGCTCAGGTGATGTGCGCCGACGCAGGCTTCCATGCCGATCAGGCAAGGCGGTATATTGGCGAGCCGCGCTTCCACTTGGCCACGCGACCACTTTTGCCGCAGCACGATGGCGCCCCGCGCATCGTGGCCCACGACGTGGAACGAGTTCTTGCCGATATCGATGCCGATCACGGCGATCGCGGTATTGGGTGTCTGAGACATGGCGTGCTCCTTGTCTTTGACGCCCCTTGCCAGCTTCGCTCGCTGGCGGGGCAGGAGCACGGCCGGACCATCCCATTACCGGACTTCCCTCTCAATGCAGCTAGCCGCAATCAGTCCCTCCTGGTTTCACGCCCGTAGTTGATGGCCCCTTGAATAGGTGACATCATCATGAGCATGGGTTTAGACCGCAAACCGCAGGTACGCCGGACGACGCCGCCGTCGGAAAGTGTCGTTGCGAGCTGGTACGAGAACGCCAGTCTACTCGATAGCTACAGCATTGACTTGAGTGCATCGGAACAGTCGAGCATGCGCGAGCTGGCCGCGCGGACACTCGTCAATCCACCCGCGTGGCAAAAGGCGTTGATCGCGCTGCGCGACGCCATGGTTACGCCCTTTGGCATCAAAACCTCCGATACGGTCAGGACGTCCCGGGACAGCCATGAACGGGTGGACTTCTTCCCGGTGCACTGGGAGGGCAAGGACGAAATTGTGCTCGGTACGGATGACCGACACCTGGACTTCCGGCTATCTCTGCTCCGACGCCATTCTCCAATAGGCACGTTGCTCATCGCGACAACCGTTGTGCATACCCACAATGCCTTGGGCTTCATCTATCTCAACGCGATCAGGCCTTTTCATCACCTCGTGGTCAGGGCCAACCTGGCACGCTGTGCACAAACGCAACTGCAGTAGAGCTGCAGAAACCTCGAACTTCGAACGATAAAACACGGCGGGGCGAACCCGCCCCGTGCTTCTTCTCACGCAGCCGGGCCCTCTGAAAAGCCCTGCCATTCCAGGCCAACCGCATGGGGCAGAATTCTTGATTTTGCACGATAACGTCAATCCCCTTATCAGTTTGACGACGGTTGGGAGAGCCGCAACACCGGTTTCTGGCACCAAGACTGCCTCCGTCGCGCGTGTGGTGATCCGTCTGGGAAACGACGACCGGCGTTGACGATGCCTAGCTTAGTAGCAGTGGTCGTTCGGCATAGCACCAGAGCATTTCATTGGACGGCCTATGTCGTTCGGCGTTCCGTCTGCTTTTGGCCCGAATGCAACTTGACGGCACCTCTGATTGAGGTCCGCTTGTTGGGGCAATGCGGACCAGATTTGCTCACTCTGAGTTCTTCGCATTTTGACCCGATGCCGACAGAGAGTTGGGTCCGCCGCCGTTGATCTAGATCAACTAGAAACCCTGCACTCGCCAGTAAGGGCGATTACTTTTTGGAGTCACGGGATGCAGGTTTTGTGATCACATTAAATCGCGATTGGTCTGGTGGGTCACTCGTTACTGGGGAGGTCATCACAATGAGATGCAGGTTGATTATCCTTACGTTCGCGATCTTAATTGTCCCAGCGTTCGCTAGTGAAGCGCTTGCCACGACGGTCGATATTCGCAGCATCACCTAGCGAATATCTCGCCATGCCGGCTGCACCATCAGCAAGTTCTCGGCTTGGATGACCGGCTGGTTTAGTTACCAAAGTGGGAGGACGTTTGTAGATTTTGACCTGCATCGGACAAATGTCACAAACGTAAGAGGGTGGTGCCAATCCAACCCGAGTGCCAGTGTGATGGTAGGCCTGGAAAAATCGATAGGTGTAACTGTGGTGCCTAACGCTACGCTGGATTTTAACAAGATCACTTGCGGAACTTGGTTGGGGTACGGTCCAGAGGATCGAGATTTTGTAAGATATTTTATGAGCGGCTACTACAACGCGGCGGCAAGCAACAGTGTATTGGATTGCGACCGCCTGCAGAGGAATTCCAAGCGACCCAGCAGCGCATTGGGCGATGGGGCGAGCGCTGTGGCTTCGGCGAGAACAGGCGGGCGCCATCAGCGCGCTCGATCAAGCTACTCGCTTAAGTCCAAGCTATGCCTCGGCTCACTACTCCCTTGCAATGGTCCATTGTCAGATCGCGACCCCGCGCGCGCCGTGGATGCGGCCGATACCGCCGCTCTTCTCAGCCCGCTAGATCCGATGCTATTCGCTATCTATGGGGCACGAACATTCGCGCTGCTTCGGCTTGGCGAAATCGAGGAGGCTGCCGAGTTTTCCGTTCTTGGTGCGGAGCAACCCAACGCTCACGTTCATGCGCGCGCAATCGCGGTTTTGACGCTCGCGACTGCCGGAAGAATGGATGAGGCCCAGGCTGAATGGCAACGTATCAGAGCCCTACGACCGGATTACAATTTCAGAAAATTCAGCGAAGCATTTCATTTGGTGGACAATCTCAAGCGTATCTATCAAAAGGCTGCCAGGCTGGCGCAGATGCCTGAATGTTAGGACATTGATACCGACGTTTCACACGGTCGAGCATCTTTGGATAGTCTGCTTCTGACCCCTTTGAGACATGCCGGGACGGTCTGGCGACGTCCGTTCGCGGGAGTAAAACGGACTTGGCAACAGGACGGCCTGACTTCCGGTTCTGACCCATTCCGGACTTTGTTGTTGCGACGATGTGCGCTCAGCCGGCCAACGCAAGACTAAATTCGCTAGGTCTAGCTGTTGCGCCAGAACCGCAGACGGGCAACGCCGTCCTCCGACGGCGCCACCTGCCTTTCTTTCAACAAACTACGGACATCCCCTGCCGCTGCAACGGCACGAGACCATCCATGCCCATCTCAATTCTGCGGCTGCTCGCGAGTGTCCTTTCGCTGGCGCTCATAGTTTCTACATCCGCGACTGCAGAACCGAAACTTGAAATGCATCGTGTCGGCGTTAATGCAGACAATGGCTCGGGATGGTATCCGGCTGTTTCAACCGAGGGCTCGTTCTCGGTCCTCTTGCCAATTCCCTTCAATGATTTCACGACTCGCGACCCGAGCACGGACGAAGTGAGCCATGTCGTCGGCGGCAAGAGTTCTGAGGGAATCAAGTTTACGGCGGTTGAACTGCCGGTAACTGCAAAGACGCCTGTCGACCTCGCGGCGATCCCCAAATCTTTCTCATCCAATCCGGCTAACAAAGTGTCTGACGTAAGCCGCAATACCAAGGATGAGGTTGATAACCTACTCTTCTCAGTCGCCAACTCGGCAACGACTGCGCATTTCCGCTACATCAGGATGAAAGGTGCGCTCTACATACTAACGATTGAATATCCCAATGCGTATCGCGACGTGGTGGCGGAAAAGAAGGACAAATTCTTCGGATCCTTTAAACTCAAGGGGAAGTCCTGATCGAGCAGAATAGGGATTATCCGATCGGAGTGTCTCCTCCTGGCCCCACTCGGACCTCTGGTGAGGTCCGCTCTTGAGCCGCTATCAGGGGCACAGCGGACCTCATCTCCTAGCATCCGCCGATGCTGCCGAAGAGATCGCCCGCGCCGGCATTGCCGGCCGTTGACGGTATGGCGCCCAAGCAGCCTGCCCTCGATGACACACCGCCGCCAGCACCGCCAGCGCCCGACGTGGCGTTAGGCGTGACGCCTACTGGTCCCGTTATCACAACCCCTGCTCCCGCCGAAATCTGATAGGTGGGGGTGCTGAGCGGATCGGACGCGCAGCCGAACGCCGTCAGATTGGCGCTCAGCGATACGCCGAATGGACAGGGCACCGCCAACGGCGCAACGGCACTGAAGCTTCCTCCCGTTGCCCCGGTCACTCCCTGGCCGGACGGCACGATCGCGCCTGTGACCGTGCTCACCGCGTTGGCCGGCGAGTTGACCTGCGAACTCACCTGCGCGCGAGCGGTGGCGGACACGCCAAGGCACAGGGTGACCGCAAGGATGAGCATTCGTTTCATCGCGGCACTCTCCTGTCTTGCCGAAGCGTTGATAAGGTCGTGATACGGCTTCCGCCTCCTCATTCTTCTAACGCCTCCGACGAAGAGGGGGTTCCCTGTGACCGCGCCCTCAGTGTCGGACTTGCGGACCGATCACCGCGATATCCGCTTTTGGCCGAAATGCGAAGTGCCGATCGCATCGAGCAATGTCTGAGTTTGGAGGCGAAGCGGAAAACATGTTCGGTAGGGTCACGCTGGGTCGTGTTCAGAGGGAGCGCTCAATAATGTTGAGATTGTCGGTACTAGGGCTCGGAGCGTACGCTTCGGTTTGCATGGTCGCGGGCTCGGTCAGTGCCACTGTTCCAACGGCTTAGATTTGCGCATTGGCTGAACCGATTTTGCGGTGAATGGCGAGAAGCGGCAGTTCGATTGGATTAACGTGAGAGACCCTACGTCGCTGAAGAGATTCCCAATCCCGCAAACCGTCCCGTTGATGCCGACGCCAGATTCGGGCAAGGACGCAGCATTGCGGCTCAGATGGCGTGTACAGGCCAACGCATCCGCTCCGGAAGCCTATTTCTTGCTGGACCTTTCGAAAGACGTTCTCGATGTGATCGATGGCCGAGGGCATGAGAGGCGTCATTTGCACTGCACCAATCTGTAGCGCAAATTGGCGGTTTGATCGTGGGGGCCCTAGGGGCGTTGCTGCAGCCCCATCAGGATCGTCACCACGCCGAGATTTTGAAACTGCGTTCTCGACGCCAAGGCCGCCTAAGTTGGCGGCCTCTTTCATTTCGAAAGTCGCCTGTTGTGCCTACGCGGACCTGCTGAGAGTTTGCTTTTACGTCTGCTGTCAGGGGGTAAAGCGGACTCGTTGTGCTCAGAGCGAGCTCTTCCGGGTGTGACCCGGAGCAGAACTCTTGACGGCCCACAAGTTTCAAGTATGTCCCACGATAACCGTCTCACCGATCTCGAAGCTCATCAGGTCCTCGCCGACTACCAGCGGTCCCGCATAGGTCTCGCGTGTCGCCGCGATCAACTCGTCGACGGTCGGCGCCGTCACGTTTTCGCTGGCGAGCATGACCAGATGCGTGAACGCGGCGAGTTTCGGCTGCGTCTGCGCAAACACGCGTCCGGCTTCCTGCGGCGAGGTGTGGTGATTGACAATGCGCTGGATGTAGGCTTCGCCGAGTAGCTCGGGCCGTGCCATAGCCACCTCGTGTACCAGTAGGTCGGCACCCCGTCCGTGGCGTAGAACGTTCTCGTTGTACCGGGTGTCACCGGAGATCACGGCCACGCGGTCGCGGTACTCGATGCGGTAGCCATAGGCTGGCTTGATGGCATCCCCGTGGTCCACCGTAAACGCGATGACACGCAGGTCGCCGGCCTGATAGACGATGCCATCCTCCGTGAACTCCTTGACTGTGATTGCCACGTGCTCGTGCGCGAGCTTTTCGTCCTCGATGCGGATCTCGATGTCGCGGGCATAAGCTGCTTCGAGATGCTGCATCAGCGTCGTTGTCCCGATGGGGCCGATCACGTTGAACGGCTGCTGGCGATTTCCGAAATACGAGCTGAGCCAGCCCGTCAGCCAGAGATCGGGAATGCCAACCGTGTGATCCGAATGAAAATGGGTGAGGAGCAGCGCGTCGATTCGCCCAATGGGCACCCCAAGCTGAAACAGGCGCATGGTTGCGCCGCGCCCAGCATCGATCAGGAGGGTCTGATTGCCCGCCTCGATCAGTGTGCTCGGACCAAAACGGTCGGGGCGGGGGATCGGCACCCCCGTCCCGAGGAGCGTTACGCGAAATCCGGTCACTACGGTTGCACCTTCATATCGGCCTCGGCGACGACCTTCTTCCAGTGCGCGACCTGATCGCCGACCAGCCGGCCGAACTCCTCCGGCGTGCCGCCCGCCGGCTCGGCGCCGATCTTCGCCAATGCCTCCTGGACCGACGACTTCCGCAGCGCCTTGTTGATCGTGCCGTTCAGGCGCGCGATGGTCTCTTTCGGCGTTCCGCGCCTCACCGCAAAGCCGGTCCAGTCCTCGACAACGAGCGATGGATAGCCCGCTTCGACGATGGTGGGCACATCGGGCAGGATCGGCACGCGCTTCGGTCCGGTCACCGCAAGCGCCCGCAGCTTGCCGGTTTTGATCAAATCGACCACCGGCAGCATGGTGATGAACATGAAGGCATTGGTGCCGTTCAGGAGGTCGCCGATCGCCTGTGGGAATTGCGCGTAGGGAACGTGTTGCGCTCGTGTACCGGTCTGCAGCTTGAACTGCTCACCGATCAGATGCGCAGGCGTGCCGAACCCGCCCGAGGAGAAGGTGAGCTTGTCGGGCTGGCTCTTCAGCAGCGCCACCAGTTCTGCCACCGTCTCGGCCGGCACCGACGGGTTCACCACAAGGACGTTGTAGGAAACCGTCGCCTTGATGACCGGTTCGAAGTCCTTGTCAAGATTGAATGAGATGTTCGGCACAAGCGAGGGCGCCGCGACAGACGGCACTGACATCGCGTAAAGGCTGTGGCCGTCCGCAGGCTGGCTTAGGACGTCGGTGGCGGCGATGGTCGTGACGCCGCCGGGCCGGTTCTCGACAATCACGCGCCAGCCTTCGGATTCGGTCAGTTCCTTCGAGACAATGCGGCTGATAATGTCCGGTGGTGTGCTGGCTGAAAACGGAGCGACGAAACGAATTGTTCCAGACGGAAACGGGGCTTGCTGTGCTTGAACGGTACTGGTCGCAGCCCAAACGAGAGCGGCCGCGAGAGATCCGATGAATGGGAAAGCCGATTGCTGGATCATGGTCGATCTCCTG
The DNA here is from genome assembly GCA_963770385.1 of uncultured Alphaproteobacteria bacterium. Lineage (GTDB taxonomy): Bacteria > Pseudomonadota > Alphaproteobacteria > Rhizobiales > Xanthobacteraceae > Bradyrhizobium. The sequence goes on from CAVYPJ010000003.1 coordinate 615,180, forward strand.
CTCGGTATGGATCGGGGTTGCGATGCGGCCATTGTCCGCTCGAACTCAAGCGCAATGCCAGGTAAATCGACGTGCATTCCGCAATGTGGAATGATAGGTTCCGCATGGTGGAATGAAAAGCGATGGCGGCGATGGCAGGCCCGAAGATCATCAAGAGTCTGGAGCGAGGTCTAACCGTTCTTCAGGCCTTGCAAATGCAGCCGGACTCGTCACTACACGAACTCTACATCATTACCCGCATATCCAAGCCGAGCCTGTTGCGCTTACTTTACACGCTGTCGCGGTCGGGTGTGGTCACTAGACGCCTTGGCGACGGACGCTATCGGATCGGTTCGAATCTGTCCCACACACCGTCGCGCCGTGAGCATCGTGACCGCATTGCCGAAGCCGCCGCGCCAATTCTAGTACGGCTCTGTCAACGCGTATCCTGGCCGTCCGACCTGATGGTGCCTGCCGGCGATCACATGGAGATTCGAGAAACGTCGCGCACCCGAAGCCCAATTCTGTTGCAGCAGGAGCGCATTGGACTGCAAGTAGATTGGCTGTTGACCGCGGTCGGGCGGGCCTATCTCGCCTTTTGTCCCGCCAAAGAGCGTCAACGTGTTTTAACCATGCTGCGCTCGTCGTCCAGATCTGAAGACTGCCTCGCACGCGAGCCCGAGCGGTTGAATGCGATCCTCGCCGAGACTCGCGCGCGTGGTTACGGCACCCGGGACGCGAGCTACACCGGCGGCTATTACGGTGGACCGCCGCACGCGGACGGTCTGCTGGCAATTGCAGTTCCACTGCGCGACGGCGCGCGTGTTCTCGGAGCGGTTAACATGCTTTGGATGCGCCCTGCCCACACCGTCGAAGCGTTCGCTGCTCGATATCTGCGGGACCTTCAGGCCGCAGCAGCGGAGATTGTGAGTTCGTTACGAAGCCGTCCACGTCGTTGAGACGACGAATGACCGAACTTGTCTGCCTTTGGTCCGACGCAGACCTTCGCAAACTCGGCCCTACGTCTGCTGGTTGGAGTAAAGCGGACTCGCTGTGCTCATAGCGAGTTATTCCGGGTCTGACCCTTAGCTGACGTTGAACATTCCGGCACAACATCACTCTGCAGCGACGCACGATCGGTTGATCGGTTTCGATGTCAGCTGACTAAGCTCCCGCCAGCAAACAAGCCGGCGCAGGCAGCGAACTGCGCGGGCAGAGCTGTTCGCGCGGGGAACAAGGCATCGGGGTCGGCGGCGTCTTCCCGGCATCGAAGGGCGCGCGCGATCAAATCAATATTGAGCCCTGGCACAGGTCGTTCGTTCAGAAACCTCACAGCGTCCTCGTTCGAGCCTATGCGCCCAGTCATCCAGCTGTAGCAAAAGCGCCCCGGATAAAGGATCGTCCGTAAGTACATCTTGTGATCGTTCGGCTCGAGCATTACGGCGTCGGCAAAATTCCGCGCGCGATCCACCCAGGTCGTAAAGATTGGTCCACGCAAATATTGGTGGATTTCTTCCAGCGGGGGTCGCGGTGGCCTCGAGTGCTCGCGCTCCATCAACGCGACTGCGTGATCAAGAAAATCGACGCGATCGAGCGGCGGAAATCGGCCGAGAGAAAAGTGCCGGTCCGCCCAGAAAATCGAGATTTTCGAGCCCCAATCCTCGGATAGCGCCACAGCTTCGCTTTTCAGGCCATCAAGCGCCTCCTGCGACAAGGCCCCCTCCGTGACAATTGCCAAGTCAATATCGCTGTAGCGTCGGTTGAAGCCGGCATGGGCGAGACTGCCAATCAGGTAAGCGCCGAGAAGATCTGCCCCAAGCGTTTCCTGCCAACGCTGGATAAGACGGCGCGCGAAATCGATCGCTTCAGTTCTGGCGACTTCATTGGTAGCGACGGATGTCATCATCACTGCGATATACCCTATGATCGCATCGGGCGAGCCGCCGTCTCGCGGGTCGAAAGCACGGCGATGACCGTAACGATGCCGAGTGCCACGAGAATCAGCGAGACCGGCCAGGTAGTGCCGGTCCGTGCGACAATGCTAGCGGCAATCACCGGCGTGAGACCGCCGCCAATCGCCGCGCCAAGCTGAAAGCCCAGTGAGACGCCGCTGTAGCGCGCGTCGGTGCCGAACAGCTCGGGCATAAAGCTCGCGTGCAGGGCAAAGACGACGCCTTGGCAAAGGCAGATGCCTACCACGATGGCCCATGTCACAATGGTCGCATCGCGGGTTTCGAACAGCCAGAAAATTGGGAAGGCCAGCAGGATACCAAACACGGTGCCAGCGAGGTAAATGGCGCGGCGCCCGATCACGTCCGAAAGCCAACCGGCGAGTGGCATGACAAGCACCTCGATCAATCCCGCAAGCGTGATCGCCGCGAGAACGACGGAGCGCTCCATCCCGAGCTGCTGGGTCAGATATGTCAACGCGAACACGGTGAGGATACCGACCCACGCCACTTCCGTGATCTTCAAGCCGACCGCGATGACCGTCTCGCGCCGGTATTTGGTCAATGCCTCGACAACCGGCATTTTGACGGTCTTCTTGTTCTGTCTGAGTTTCTGGAATTCCGGCGTCTCGTCGATCTGAAAGCGGATAATGAGCCCGACGATGATCAACAGCGCACTCGCAAGAAACGGGATGCGCCATCCCCAAGACAGAAAGTCGCTTTCCGGCAATCGAGTTGCGAGCGCAAACACCGCCGTCGCGGTAAGGCGGCCGATCGGATTGCCGACCTGGACGAAGCTGCCGAACAGACCGCGCCGCTCAGCTGGTGCCGATTCCGACACCAGTAACACAGCACCGCCCCATTCACCGCCAAGACCCATGGCTTGGAGCAGCCGCAACACGATGAGGAGGATCGGCGCAAGGATGCCGATCTGCTGATAAGTCGGCAGCAGACCCACAAGGAACGTGCCAAAGCCCATCAGCAACATAGAAAGCACGAGCATCGATTTTCGGCCGACGCGGTCGCCGAAATGACCGAAGACGATACCGCCCAGCGGGCGTGCAACATAGCCGAGTGCGTAGACGCTCAATGCCGCAAGAGTGCTGACCGTTGGATTGGACGCAGGGAAGAAAAGCGGCCCGAAGACGAGAGCGGCGGCGCTCGCGTTGACGAAGAAATCGTACCACTCGATGACGGTGCCGATGGTGCTGGCCGCGACGACCTTGCTCGTAGACGCTCGCTGACGCGGCGCGCCGGTGTCCGGCTGGCTGCTGCCCGCCGTGCGAGAGACAGCGCCTTCCCCCACGCTTGCCATTGCCACTCCCACCCGTCGCTCGGTGATTAGGCTACGCGAAGACTATTTGCGGCGATCGACTAAGTCCAGACTTGCTTAGCGTCGCCGACACGCTCGAAAAGGCGCAATTTGTCCCGGAGGTCCGGTTCTGGCCCAATGCCGTTAACCTGGCATCTCTGCTCCATGTCCGCTCATTTGGGGTGAAGCGGACTCAGTATGCTCAACCAGAGTTCTTCGGGTTGTGACCCGGAGCCGACAATCTGTACGGGGACGACGCCTCAGCCGAGCCCGTCCCCCCACGTCCGCTGACGGTCATGACCGTTCACACACTCCAATCGGCTCACCCATGAAGCAGCCCCAGCGCTTTTTAGCACAGCGGGTCTTCCAGGACGGTCGATGCGAAGCCAGCACACACAATCGGTTTAGAGAACAAGGTACCAAACCATTTGCTCGTCAACGAACCATCGTTGTCGATCCAGGAAATTGGTGGCAGTTGCGGCAGGTAAGATGCATACGGCAGCACTTTCGCTAGCGTCACTCTGCCGGGATACTGTGCGAGGAATGCCTTATTCATTCCGCCGTCCAGTCCGCTGTAGATTGGTGCGGCCGGCACGTTGTCTTCAACCAATCGCGCGTATTCGAGCTCGTCGGCGCGTTTCTTCTCCAGCGCCCGCCGCGCGATTTTCGGGTTCACGACGAAGGCGGGGCATTTGTCGGTGGGATTGAACACGAGAGGATTCGGCGAATTTGGGGGAGGTTGTGCATCGAATACATAGAGGCGATTGCACACATCCACCTTGGGTTCGAGATGCGTCGTCTCGAAGTGATCGTTGCCGATCTTGAGCATTTTCCAGAAGGCCAGGTTCGGACTGTTTCGATGCCGCGCCAGATTCGCCGGCGTCAAGCGGAACGGGTAGGCCTGGACCTGGAATGACGGCCGGCCGCCGAGGAATGAGTCGCGCGCCAGCGAATAGATCTCGCTTATCTGTTCGTCGGTCATGGCATAGCAACCGCTCGACGAGCAGTCGCCGTGGATCATGAGCAAGCTGCCGTCGCGGTCGTTCGCTTTGTCGAAGCTGTTGGGGAAGCCGACGTTGATCGCAAGATAGTAGTTGGAGTTGGGATTCATCAACTCGGGTGTAATTGCATAGAACCCCTCCGGAGCCTGACGGTCGCCCTCCTGCAACTTCGGCCCAAGATCGCCCGACCACCGACAGATCGGATAGATCTTGAGGATCTGGAAATGGCCGGTGGTGTCCTCTTTCCAAACTTCGAGCTCCGCCTCTTCCTTGAAAACGCGCACAACGATAGGCGAGTATTTCGGCATCTTCTTTTGTCGGAGCAGCGAGAGCAACTCGGGCGGCAGCTCCTTTGTTGCCTTGGCCGGCAACAGATTGTTGTTTTCGCCAAGGCACGTGACCGGCGTCAACCCGGCGGAAAAAGCCGCAGTCAGCACAAACGCACGGAGTACCGTGGCGCCGATCATTGCTGTACCTCCGACCTGGAACCGTTCCATCTGGATAGCCTGTAGTCGGTGGCTTTCCTAAGGCAAACCCAGATGGGCGCAGGCGCCGACAAAGTTCGAGCTTTTCGTCAACCTCAAGACCGCCAAGGCGCTCGGTCTCGCCGCTTCGCTCTCACGGCTTGGACGCGTCGACAAGGTGACCGAATAGAGATGCCGTTTGCTGCGGCGCATGAGTCCGCATCTGGCCCAGGCCGTGTGAAAACTTCGCTTCTGCTATTATTCCCCGATGAATCGGCGGGGATGAGCAATGGCGGGATTCGTGGAAGGGGTTGATCGCGGCCAAAGCACGTTGTTCCCTGCACTGCTCGACGACTACGTGGCCGAGGACAATCCGGTGCGTGCGGTTGATGTGTTCGTCGACGGGCTCGATCTGGATAAGCTCGGCTTCGTTGGCGTCCAGCCACTCGACACGGGGCGACCCGGCTATCATCCCGGCACGATGCTCAAGCTCTACATCTACGGCTACCTCAATCGCGTACCGTCGAGCCGACGCCTGGAGCGGGAATGCCAGCGCAATATCGAGATGATCTGGCTGACCGGGCAGTTGGCGCCGGACTTTAAGACCATCGCGGATTTCCGCAAGGACAATGGCAAGGCCATTCGTGAGGTCTGCCGCGAGTTCGTAGCGCTGTGCCGCAAGCTTGATCTGCTTGTTGCAGCGAGCGTCGCCATCGATGGATCGAAGTTCAAGGCCGTCAATGCGCGGGACAAGAACTTCACCGAGGCGAAGATGAAGCGGCGCCTGGAGCGGGTCGACGAGAGCATCGCCCGCTATCTCTCGCAGCTCGAGACCGCCGATCGGCACGGCGACGCAGTGCCAGAGGCGAAAGTTGCGAGGTTGAAGGGCAAGATCGAGAAGCTCAAGGAGGAGACCGTCCGGCTCAACGCGATCAATGCGAAGATGATGAAGAGCGAGGATAAGCAGATCTCGCTGACCGATCCTGACGCGCGCTCGATGGCGACAAGTGGCAAGGACACCGGGATCGTTGGCTATAACGTGCAGATTGCAGTTGATACGCAGCATCATCTTATCGTGGCTCACGAGGTGACCAACGTGGGCACCGATCGTCACCAACTCGCCAACATGGCCGGGCGGGCTCGCGACGAGATGGCTGTCGAGACGCTCGAAGTCGTGGCAGACCGCGGCTATTACGATGGAGAGGAGATCAGGGCCTGCGAGGAAGCCGACATCACGGTGACGTTGCCGAAGCCGATGACTTCGGGCGCCAAAGCTGCTGGCCGCTTCGGCAAACAGGACTTCGTCTATATCGCCGCCGCCGATGTTTATCGCTGTCCCGCCGGCGAGCGGCTAACTTATCGCTATACGAACGTAGAGGATGGAAAGACACTGCGCCGCTATTGGACAAGCTCCTGCAAAACCTGCGCGCTAAAGGCTCAGTGCACGACCGGCCCCGAGCGCCGCATCTCCCGCTGGGAGCACGAGGCCGTTCTGGAGAAAGTTCAGAATCGGCTCGACCACAACCCCAATGCAATGGGTGTCCGCCGCCAGACAGCAGAGCATCCGTTCGGCACGATGAAGTGTTGGATGGGAGCAACGCACTTTCTCACGAAAAAACTGCCAAAGGTGGCCACCGAGATGGCGCTCAACGTGCTCGCCTACAACATGAAGCGCGTGATGACGATCATGGGCGTAGGCGGATTGCTGGAGGCGATGCGGGCGTGAGGCCGGCCTCTGCGCGACCAAATCAGCGCCTACATGAAGCTCCTGGTTGCCACTGAGATGACAGGAGGTCGATTCCACCGAATTAGAAGCTTGGCGACCGCGAAATGTGCCGGTGCGCTCCAAGTTGCGCGATTTTCGCACGGCCTAGGCCCTAAGCCGCCGACCCGGCATGTCTGCTCCATGTCCGCTCACTCGGGACAAAGCGGACTCGGTATGCTCAACCGGAGTTCTTCAGGTTGTGACCCAAGGTCGACATCGGTGGCGCGGCTTAGAGACGAGTGGTAATGTGTGTGTGCCCAAGTCCCGCCGAGGAGCTGCTTGGCTATTCGCACAGGAGATATGACAAGTCTCTTATTCTCAACAAGGCCACCTTCCAAAATAGCCTCGCCACGCTTCCACTTGTCACCTACCAGGCCGGCGAGACTGTGATCGCGGATGGTTCGAGGACAGGTCGGCTGCTGATCCTCAGCAAGGGAACTGTCGCTATTGTCAAAGAGGGCACAGAGATTGCGAAGGTGGCCGAACCTGGCGCAGTGTTTGGTGAACTTTCTGTCCTGCTAGACCAGCCACACGCTGCGGACGTGCGCGCCTTGGAAACCTCAAAGTTTCATGTAGCCGACGCGACTACGCTTCTTACGCAAAATCCGATCGCGGTACTTTATGTTGCGACGATGCTGGCCCACCGGCTCAATGGCGCTAATCACGCTCTTATTCAGTTAAAGCACCAACTTTTGACCGGAGAGCCGCCCAACGTGGTCGCCAAAACGGTGACTAAGATGGAAGGACTTCTGATCGCCAGCGCTAGCCTTATGTATGCAGGCTATCCACACGATCCGTATGCCTAACCAATGCTCGCCGACTCCCATCGGCGCGACGCAATTCATCGGAGAACGCTTAGCTCGCAAACTAGATCGGCCTCGCCGAGGCGGAGACGGCCTCGATGGCATCGAAGCTCACTCAGGCTGCGAAACGGGGGAACGATGAGCGACTGGTTCCATGAATTGCCGGTGCCGTGGATGGCTCTGCTGGTTTTCGGTTTTACCTATCTGCTTGCACTAGCGATCGATGCCGGCGTTGCGGCGCTGGCGAGGAGCGGACACGCCAAATCGTTCAAGGCCGTTTCTCCGGGCATGCTATCCCCGCTCGGCGTAATTTTCGGCCTGTTCGTCGCATTCACCGCCGCGCAGGTCTGGAGTGACAATGATCGTGCCAGCGCGGCGGTGATCCATGAGGCCAGCTCGTTGAGAACCGCGCTCGTCCTCGCAGCGAGTTTTCCAGGCGAGCCGGAAGCCGAATTGCACGATCTCATTAGAACTTACGCTCATGAAACTGCGACCGTGGAATGGCCCATGATGGCGCACCGGACCGCATCGCTCAACATAACCCCGCGACCCATTCAGGAGGCGCTGCAGCTCGTTCTCTCGCTCCCGGCGACCAACCCGGGCCAGCTAGCGGCGCAGCGCGAGATCATAAGCGCGCTCGAGACCGCGCTCGATGCGCGCAGACAACGCATCATCGTGAGCCGGGCGGAAGTCAACGCTGTCAAATGGTCCTGCCTCTATTTGCAGGCTATCTGTGCCCTGTTGGCGATCGCGCTGGTTCACTGCGATAATCGGCTTTCATCGTTGCTTGCGATGGGGCTGTTTGCGACGGGCGTGTCCGTCTCGGTGTTGCTTATCGCCGCGTATGATCGGCCATTTGTCGGACAGATCGCCGTCGCGCCGGAACCGCTGCTGCAGATCATATCGGATCCGGTAACAAAGCGCTGAGCGGAAGGTCCTGCATGGACACCAGACCAATTTTTTTCGCCGCTCCGCCCGCCCGTTTCCGTCCGCGCCGTCGCTGCCAGTGGCGCGCGCGTTGGCATGAAAATTAAGGCCTCACCTTCGCGATCTTCTCGACGGTGGGGCCCGAGACACCGGCGAAGGCGCCGACCTTATCGCGCGATTTGCGACGGAGCCTGGTCTTTGCGAGGGACACGGGTATTAATGATGGGCTGCGGCTCCGTCGGCGGGTTGCACCTGAATCCACGCGTTCAACACATCGGGTCACATCCCCATTCCCCTGGTCGCTGCGACCGGAGACTCTTCATATTCACCGCCCTGCGGATTTGCCGGATGTCTACGCTGGGATCGACTCGGACAGTCGTCCTTATGATGCAATTCTTGACGTATTTCCGGTGCTTCAACCAGTGCCAGCTGAGCTTCATGGCCTTCGCCTCCTCCCTGCATGCAGCGGTCGCCTTTTCTAGAGCAACCCTTTCAGCCTCGGACAGCTTCGCAGCCTCCGCGGGAATAGACATGGCAATGCCGCCAACAAATACCGTGGCGATAATGCCGGCGATTAAAGTTATGGTGCAATGGTACATGATACGCTCCTTTGAGCCGATACGCTCCCTTAAGTCGCTTTGGCACTATTAGTCCGGTTGAAATCGGGGCCGCGACGCCTAACCGACGCAAGACCCGGGCTGTGAACCGACGAGGACGCGGCCTGACTCGACAGCGCTCGCCTTGCGCACGTTGAGCGGGTCGCGGCGAAGATCGTCGCCGTTCAGCTCGATCAGGTCGCTAGAGCCGCGCATTGCGGGGGCTCTGTACGCCTACCCATAACGCACACCAGACAGACACGAACTGATAACATCGGCGACAGTCCTCGGGCGTTCTTGAGTCGGGGGCTGATGACTGGAGAATACTCGGTATTGCTAAGTTGAGCCGATTATGCCGGCCGCGCCAGTATAATATTGCTCATAGCTGCCGGTTTTCACAAATGGCACGAAACGGACCAGTTCCTTGCTGCGACGCATAGAGTCCGGAAGTGGACCCACAGCGGACCTGCGCTGGCCGCCGATCAGGCGCCGCCAAACTTTGATGGATCATCGTAGGCAGGAGGGGCGTCGTGGTCGGTCCGCAGACCACCCGGAACGGAGTCGTCGCGATAGATCCGCACACCACCCGGAGTGACGTAGCTTGGGATCACAGCTTTGCTAGAACGAACGATGACATGTCGCGATTTGGCATGATGCCCTCTTGCGGCGTTCGCAGAAGCACGAGAGGGATCAAAAGGCATAATGCCAAGACAGAACGCATTGCATTTTCTCCAATCAATGGACCCCGTTCTGACGTGGTGCGCGGGCACGTGGAAAGCGCTTGGACGCTCGTTGGCCGATCCTCGCAAATTCGATATCCTGCGGTCAGCCCAGGGTGGAAAGAGGTAGGAAGGGGGCCAATCAATTGAACCGACGCAACGTTGGGGCCGCGCTTGGTGTTTCGTCATTCTCGCGAGCGTCCGAGGTGGCCGAGATCAGCTGCATGACCTGCTCGACAGTTTCCTGCACGCCTTGAAATTTCCCGCTCGCCAAATCGAGCTGAGTCCTCGCTCCAGGTACTTCGGTATCAGACCTGATGGAAACTATTTGTACCACATTGATATGAACCGGTTCACCGCCGGGTCCGGTCAATTCGATCCAAGGCTTCGTTCTGCCGGAGCTGCCACCTCGACAGAACGCGGCACTCGGTACGAGCGGTGACGCGGCGAACGACCCCTTCTCCTCGGCGTTGAATGGCTTCGCCGTATCATTCACGGCCCGGGTGCGGCCGTTGAACATCGTCGAGGACATGGGGCGTTGCACGAATAAATCATGATGGCTAGTCCGGTTGTTGGTCTCTGCCAAAACAACAGAGGGAACACCAAAAACGAGCAGGGCGATCAACGCGGTGGAGGCCGTGCCGGGCATTTTCCGGTTCCCTGTCGCGGTCAAACTCAATCCTCCATGGTGAGCGTCGATCACCAAGGTTTGGGCGTTGGATGCCGAACTCTTTCTCTGCCTGCCAGTAGCTGATCGTACAATCGGTCGATCTCGCGCGCCTGATCGGGCGTGACATCCTCCAGATGCAACGCTCTCAGCTCATCCTCGGTTGGCTGGTAATTGCGACCATTGTAAATCGGCCATGATCCACTGTGAAGTGGCGGGGCGCCCTCTGCGTTAGCTGCAAGCGCAGTGGGAATACTAAGCCCAATGGTTCTCACCGCCAACAGTGCGTAAACGAGAAAAGCACGTCGTGAGTTATCGGCTGTCATTGCAATTCTCCGTGCCCAAGGCAATGGCGAACGACAGAGCGGACACCGACAGGCTCGCTCTTCTTCCGAGATCGATTTGTCGCCGTCTTAATCCAACAACATTATGTGATGGAATTCTTCACCGCGAGGTGCCGGGCTGCCGAGTATCGCGAAATTGGCTGGAGTTCGCTGAACGAGCGTCGATTTCGCGAGCGTGTGTAGCGGACGATGTCGCTTGTTGGCCCATCGCGTCATTCGCTGCCATGAAGGATCGCGTCACTCCCGGAGGAAAGCGGACATTCACACTTCACCCGGTGCAACTTGTGCCATGTCCAAAAAGTAGAGGCCGCTGGCGGTGTGCCAACGGCCTCCGGGGATTCCTCGTTGATGGTGCCGCGCGGCCCCCCCGGGAGCAGTTAAGCGCAAGTTCGCGTCCTCAGGAGCGGTAAAAGACGGCATTTATAGGAAAAGATCGGCGGGTGTTGCACAATTTCCACAAAGCCGACTGGGACGCGTTTACTCATCTGCTGAGGCGAGCCGACTGACGTGGATGGAGTGGCACGCGAGGCACCACAGCTCGATTAGTTGAACCGGATACCGATCGTTCGGTTGCGTCGCCAGACTACCCGACAGACCCGGCCACGATCTGTGGGATGAAACGCCAAATCAAATTGGTCGGGAACGATCGACGGGCTGTCCACGACAATCATCGCCCCATGCTGGGATAGGTCTAGGACCCGGCAGTCCAAGTGAGGCTCCCGCCCCAGAACAATATGACCTGCGAAGTTTCGCCGTCTGCGCGTCTCGCGCTTAACGGGCTTGGTCAGCTTCCTCACGTTCTCGGCCCCGAGACTTGGTGTCACGCCCGGCAGCACGCTGCGCCCTTTGGTTTAACGAAAGGCTAATCAGGAGTGGTCCGATGGCTCCTGTTCGCCATCAAGAGCCCGCTCAGCGGGCCAGAAAGCACGGCCACAGCGAGACAGCGCTCTCGCCAGGCTCACCACGCCTCAACGCCAACCGAGCTGTGGCCATGGTCCTATTGTCTTCCCATGGCGAACATCAGCGCCATGGGCAATGCGCGCGCGATGTGCCTCCTCCACACATTACCGCGCCATCCTCCCCGGCGCTCGTGCATCTGTCTCCATGCATGCTGCCGGGTCGAGAGCGCGGGGGATCGGAGCCAATGGTCATAAAGGCGTTTCCCCGCGCAGCTCTCCATCTCAGAAAAGGATTTCTTTCGTGACAACCATCTATGTCGCCGCGCCCATCGCGCGGCGAGACGACGGTGTAATCATCACGACCGATGCGGTTCGATGTGAGACCGCTGACGCCGCGATCGAACATGCGGAGCACCTCTCGCGAACGCAAGGCTATGTCGGCGCTTGGGCATTCAGCGCGATCGGCAATCCCACGTATGGATTTGAGATCGATGAAGTGTTGAGCCGGTTCGGCTCATTCCCGGACTATCGCGTTTGAGTTTGGGTTGCTCGTCGGCGGATGTACCCGAGAGCGATCACAAGTTGCTCCTGTCGCCGCTTTTGAAGGAACGACGCCCGGCGAGAGGGATTGAGCGACCAGCAATTAGAGTAATGGAGATACTGATGAAGAAGCTAACCCTTTTAAGCGCGGTCGCGGCGATGGCCTTGGTCTTCGCATCCAGTTCCAGCTATGCCCAAGGCTGGGGTCCATGCACCCAACCCGGCAACAGTGCCGTTGGTGCGGACGGACCGGCGATGAACAGCGGGCAACTAATGGCCGGCGTCGGCCAATGCCGTCGCATCGGACGCAGAGCGGGCAACTCCGATGCTTATGACTATTACGGTGGCCCCGTGGATGGATCGTGGGGCCAACCTTACGGGTATCGGGACGGTGGATATCGAGATGCACCGGCTGTGTGGGGCGCTCCGGTTTATCGACCCTACTAGGGGACCAATAGAACCCGAGTGACGCTGTCATTCGGGCAATGTTTTGCGGACTGCTCGGTTGAGCCCGTTGATTGCGCGGCTCGCTGTCCGATAGCGCAATGACGGTCCAAGGTGCTGAGCCGGTTCGCTAATTTTTTGATTACCGCGTTTAAGTCCGGGTCGCTGGCGCGGGCGGATGTACCCTGATGCTGGCGACCCGCATTGGCCCCCGGCGCAACGCGCCGGGGTTTCCAATCAGACCAGAGCGCGCGTGAACACCTCAAACGGGGTTCGCGAGTTAATATGTGTAAGCGCAAGCCTGCCAGATTTCCTCCCCGATATCGGCAGCGCGGCGGCCCCCGGTGCACACGTTTATCCCTAAACCAACGCCGGGGCCCGCTCACGACCGCGCTTCCTCAGTCGCCGCGCGCCGATCCAGCCGCTTCACTTGAACGCCTCCATCACTCGTTCCATCGCTGGATGTTGGCGGTTCTTCACCTTGATCCAATCCTTGGACCGACCGCCTCGATAGGGCCGATCGCCGCGCTTGGAGACCAGTCCTTCCAGCCCCATGAGAGAGGCGTGCCGGAATAGCTGGGGACCGATCTCGCCCTGCTCGTAGCTGATCTGAAAGATGCCGTCCGGCCGGCGATGTAGAAGCCGTGCGAGACTGGTTTTGCGTATCGACAGCGGCAGATCACGGAGATCAACGCCGTCCATGGCGAGAACATCAAAGGCGTAGAGCTGGACCTCGTGATTGTGCTTGCCGGAATGCAGTGCGTTGAAATCCGAGATGCCATTGACGCCGAGGACGACGGCCTCACCATCGAGAACGAACTGCTTGTGCCGGTTCTTCAACGCAGCCTCTACGATCCATGGATACCGCTTAGTCCAGTCGTGGCCACCGCGCGTGATCAGGCGAACGCGACCGCCGTCGCGGTGAACGAGCAAGCGGAAGCCGTCGTATTTTACCTCGTGAAGCCATTCCGCTCGTGACGGTACAGAAGTGCCTCGGATCGGAAGGCAAGGCGTAAAGGGCTCAAACATGCCCGCGAGCTAGGATCGCGCGATGCGAATGTCAGTCGGCGTCGTCGCCCGCGTTCAACCTGTGATCAGCGAATCGGATGGAATTTTCGCAGGTCTGGCTATCCTGGCAGGTGTATCCGGCCCATGCCCATCACGTGCCATGATGGCTGACCATCGCGACGATAATCAGAAACAGGGTGAACCCACCTATAGCACCGAGGACGACCCACCCCCAGTCTCGCTCCGTCCATCTCGGTTCGGGATCGCTCAAGCAGCCCGCTCCTCTTCTCGCGGACCATGACGTGACCATATCGCACCGTCCGTCTCCGCACTACGCGAGCAAGCCGGGGAAGTTCCTGATTGCGATTGCCCTCCGCTGCCCATCGTGGGTTCGATGAGATCGGACCCACAAATGTAGCGGCGTTGCCACTTCCTGCGAAGGCGGCTGTAATGCCCGGCATGGCCTCTGCCAAATCCCGGCAACTCATCTGGGGCGGACGCATCTGGAACCATTGTGTCTCTCTTCAAGGCGATGCTCCGGCTGCATCAAGCGATGCAGTCGGATGGGATTGACGACCTGTGAATTCTCAACGACGATCCAGCGTGGGGACGGCTGCGGGTATCTAAAATGCAAGGCGTAACGGATGCCCATAGGAAAGCTGCCACGCGACCCCGATGTCGCCGATACGGCCCCCACCGACGCCGGGCTGACGCCCTACGATATCGAGCACATCATCGCCTACTTGCGCGTTCTAGATGCCGACGCCGAGGGAGCCGACTGGCGCGAGGTATCATTGATCGTGCTTCACATCGATCCTGAGGTTGAGCCGGCGCGAGCGAAACGAGCGCATGAGAGCCATTTGGCCCGTGCTCTATGGATGACGCATACGGGCTATCGGCATCTGCTGCGCAGAGATATTCCGAGCCTCAATTGAGATTTGATTGCGAGAGCTGACGCATGCTCGGTCAATGGCTTGGCAAGCTGGTGACTGCTTTTGCTTTCTGTGAAAGCGGCTCGTGGGCTGGCGCGCGAGACCTGTAGTGGTCGAGAACGAAAAGCCGGATTGCCGAGGACAGGTTGTTGTGCTCGCGATTCCCGTCGATCTGGCTGACAAGCTGTATCAGCGTCGTCCCCTTGAAGGCGGCGATCTCCTTCATCGCGTCCCAGAACGGGTCTTCAAGGCTGACGCTGGACTTATGACCTCCAATGATGATCGAGCGTTTGACGATCGATGTTTTCATTGCGCTTCCTCACACGAAGGCCTTCTTCGGCCGTGCCGGCTGTCAATCTACAGTGTCTGTCGATGGCAGGTCCATTCCCGCCCACAATCTTGTCCGGAAAAGACCCCGAGCCCGTCAGAATTGATTAAAGAACTGTTAACCGGGCCGCTGCAGGCTCGTGCCCGTGATGCACATGACCTAAAGGCCGGCGGCGACTATCCCCCGCCGCCGGTCTCTCTTTCGTCTGCACCGAGCGTGACGATAACGCCGACGTTCCACGGGCTCACGCTTAGCCTTGAACTACGGTATTCGAGATGCTCATGAACGCAGCACAGACTGAGCCGAGATCGAGACCGGTTGAGCCACACTGCCGGCGCTGCGGCGCAGTCGTCTGTATCGTTGAGACGATCCTCGATCCTCGCACCGGGCGCGGCGTGCGCATGTACAAATGCGAATGTGGTGAGCGCATCTGGGACTAACGCCGCGCTGGTCAGTACCCCGCCCATCCACCGCGTTTGGAAGGTGAAATTCCCAGGCGTCCAGCTTGGCACCTTGCTCGCTCGTGTAGGGCAGATGCAATGGGGCTTGATACCCTGGGCCTTCGAGCACTCATGGGGTCGATGGAAGAGTTCGTCCACTACGTCGTTCGCCCACACACGACGATAAAAGCTGGTCAACCCAACCTCCTTGGAGTGAGATCCACACAGTGTTGATCTCCTGCTTGGTCTTCTTGGCGGTGTCGCCCACCATCTTCCTCGCGGGCCTCTTGCTTATAACTATCCGGACATCAGCGTTGAAAAGGCCGAAAACTATGTCGGTGCGTAATCCCCGTTCAAGTGACCCAGAAACAGTTGGCGCGCGAGGCGATGTGCGAGTTCGGAGGCGTCGCGGGGCATCACGCGGCCTCCCGTTCGGCGATGCGCTCGATTGCGTAGTGGTCGAGCAGCTTCGCCAGCACTTCGGTGCCATCAGCGTCAGTCGGCACGAACATGCGCAGCTTCCACGAGATGATCTCCCCGAAGAGGCCATAGGTGCGCAGTCGATCGCGCATCGTGTCGGTGAACCCCGACAATTCGATACGATAGGCACCCATGACCCGAACGCGGCGGAGCTGGAGGCCTTCGGCGAGGCCGATGACGGCTCCGCCCTCCGTCAGCGCCGCGAAGGCTGCGTCCGGCGTCAACTCGGGCGCGCCGGTCGCAAGGACATTCGCGACCCAGGCGGCCGAGACCTTGCGACGGATAATGCGCTCGCCTGCGTCGATCTGCAGACGATAGACCCGCGTCGACTCGTTCGGTAGCCGCTTCCAGATCGGCAGCAACAAGCCCGCCACAACGTGGATCGTGCTCTCGGAGAAGTCGGGCACCTCTGCAAGCTCCGCCAGCCAGGCGGCGGAAAAGCGTTCGCGGTCGGCTTCGAGCCAATGGCTTTCCGCCATCATCTTCAAGGGAACGCTGTGCTGCTCCATCGGGCGGATCAGCCGGACACGGCTTTCAATCTCACCGTCATCGAGCATGAAGCTCGGCGCCGGAATCTGCACCGCGGGCCGGTTGGAGCGCTCGTTGATCAGCAGGACGGCACGTTGATCGGAAAGACGCCCGAGGGCATCATCCAGGGTCGACAGGACGATTGCGCTCGCGCTGGGTTATCGTGAGAAGCCGGGTCTCCGCGCCGGTCGCCGGATGAACGTAAATTGTCCGCCGATCAGTGATGACAAAACTCTCGGCGCGCAGCGTTTCCAGCCCGACGTCATAGGTGCCGGATGCGATCGCGCCCTCGATGCGAGCGTTCAGCATCCGTTCGAAGGCCGTGAAGAGAATATTCTGCAGCTCGATCGTGAGCGCCAACAACCTGTTGAGGAAGGTCGTGATCGGCGGAAGCTCGTCCTTGATGCCATTCGTATCAATGAGCTTCAAGCCCGTCGCGTCTTCGAACATCTCGAGCGAGCAGCCCTCGACCTTGCCACGCGCAAGCAGCATGTAGAGCTGGCGCAACGCATCACGGCCATATTGGCTTTCGAGATTGTCCTCGGGCCGGAACATGCCCTGCCCGCCGGTCTGGCGCTGACCGCGCGTGATGGCGCCCAACGTGTCGAGCCGGCGCGCGATCGTGGAAAGGAAACGCTTCTCGGCCTTAACGTCGGTCGCGATCGGCCGGAACAGCGGCGGCTGCGCCTGGTTGGTCCGGTTGGTGCGGCCGAGGCCCTGGATGGCCGCATCCGCCTTCCAACCCGGCTCGAGCAGATAGTGAACCCGCAAGCGGCGATTCTTTGCCGACAGCTCGGCATGGTAGCTCCTGCCCGTGCCGCCCGCGTCGGAGAATACGAGGATACGCTTGATGTCATCCATGAATGCGGAGGTCTCGGCGAGGTTGGCCGAACCGGCACGGGTTTCGACCAGCAGACGAGCGCCCTTGCGGATGATGCGGCGTGAGCGGCCGGTGACTTCGGCGACCATGTCGGTTCCAAACCGCTGGACGATCTGGTCGAGGGCGCCGGGCACGGGCGACAGCGACGCGAGCTTCTCGATGAGGCGGTCGCGGCGCGCGACGGCCTCGCGGCTCTCGACCGGCTGGCCGTCGCGATACACAGGCCGGGAACAGAGGTTGCCCTCCGAGTCGGTGAATGGCTCGTAGAGCTGGACCGGGAAGGAGTGAGCGAGATAGTCGAGCACATACTCGCGCGGGGTGATATCGACCTGGACGTCGCCCCAGTCCTCGGTCGGAATTTCGGCGAGCCGACGCTCCATCAGCGCCTCGCCTGTGGAGACGATCTGGATGACGGCGGCGTGGCCTGCGTCGAGATCACGCTCAATCGAGCGGATCAGCGACGGCGTCTTCATCGAGGTCAGCAGGTGGCCGAAGAAGCGCTGCTTGGCGCTTTCGAAGGCGGATCGCGCGGCGGATTTCGCCTGACTGTTCAGCGTGCCGCTCTCGCCGGTAATGTTGGCGGCCCGCATCGCAGCGTCGAGGTTGTTATGGATGACGCTGAATGCGCCGGCGTAGGCATCATAGATACGAACCTGCTCGGGCGTGAGCTGGTGTTCGACGAGTTCGTATTCGACGCCCTCGTAGGACAGCGAGCGTGCGGCATAGAGGCCGAGCGCCTTGAGGTCGCGCGCCAGCACTTCCATCGCCGCGACCCCGCCCTCCTCGATCGCTTCAACGAATTCGGCCCGGGTGGCGAATGGAAAATCCTGCCGCCCCATAGGCCCAGCCGCTGGGCGTAGGCGAGATTGTGCACCGTGGTGGCGCCGGTTGCGGAGACGTAGACTACGCGGGCGTTCGGCAACGCGTGCTGGAGCCGCAGGCCCGCACGCCCCTGCTGAGACGCCGCCTGGTCACCCCGCTCGCCCTTGCCGCCAACCGCGTTCTGCATGGCGTGGCTCTCGTCGAAGACGATCACTCCGTCGAAATCGGAGCCCAACCATTCGACGATCTGCCGGACGCGCGAAAGCTTTTCTCCGCGCTCGTCGGTACGCAGCGTAGCGTAGGTGGTAAATAGGACGCCTTCCGCGAGCCGGATCGGCGTACCCTGCCGAAAGCGCGAAAGCGGCGTAACGAGCAGCCGCTCCATTCCGAGTGCCGACCAATCGCGCTGCGCATCCTCGATGAGCTTGTCGGACTTGCTGATCCAGATCGCGCGGCGACGACCTTTCAGCCAGTTGTCGAGCACAATGCCGGCGACCTGCCGCCCCTTGCCCGCGCCGGTGCCGTCGCCCAAAAACCAGCCGCGACGAAAGCGAACAGCGTTCTCCGCGTCGTCGCGTGCTGCTGACACGACGTCAAAGGTCGCATCGACCGTCCAGGCGCCGGCAAGAAACTCGGAATGCGCCTCTCCGGCATAGATGATGCTCTCGAGCTGGGCGTCCGAGAGGATGCCATCGGCGACAACGTTGGCCGGCAAATGCGGACGATAGGATGGCTTTGGTGGCGCGACGGAAGCCATCGCCGCCGATTGGACGAGCTTGGTGGGATGCGGTTGCGCGCCTGGAATGCGGATCGACTGCAGCGTATAGGCCTCATACAGCGCATCGCTGATCTGGCTGGCATCTGTGGGCGTCCAGTCCACCGGCTCGTAGGCGACTTCGGTCGCGACGAGTTCAATTGCTGGCGCCATCGCTGGTTGACGCTGGCCGAGGTAGGCGCGGACGGTTCGAGGCGTGGCAGCGCTGGCAATTGCCGGCACCACCGCAGCCGCAGTGCCAGCAACTGGCCGACGTGGCGGCACGTATTGCATGACCCAGGCGAGCAAAGTCGGCAGGTCAGGCGCAATGCCGGTTGATGCGACGAATACCCCAACATCGTCAGCCGGCACTCGATCGATAACGGTCAAGCGCGTATCGATGCTGGTCCCGTGCTTGGCATAGACAGCACCGTCAATCGCCGCCGAGAACACGACGCGGCCGTGTTCCTGCAATCGGCTGAAGGAGTCGGTCCAGGCGGGATTCTCGGGGGTGACGTTTGCGCCTGTGATGGTGACCAGCCGTCCGCCTTCCGGAAGACGAGCCAGCGCGGAGCCGACGTGCCGTAGTGCCGCATCCGCCATCTGGCGATCGACATGAACCGCGGCCGAGAACGGAGGGTTCATCAGCACGACACTCGGCACGACGCCGGCATCGAGATGGTCGTTGATGTGCGCGGCGTCAAACCGCGTCGTGCAGACGGCGGGAAAGAGGTCGCTAAGAATGCCGGCACGGGTCTCGGCGAACTCGTTGAGGATAAGTGAGGCGCCTGACAATTCGGCGAGGATGGCAAGAAGGCCGGTGCCAGCCGACGGCTCCAGCACGACGTCTGCGGGTGTTATCGCGGCGGCGATGCTGGCGACGAACGCCAGCCCAATCGGTGTCGAAAACTGCTGGAGGGATTCACTTTCCTCGGACCGGCGCGTCTGGGTCGGAAGGAGACTCGACGATCCGCATCAGCATCGGCAAGCATGGCCGCCGGCGACGCCGCCTTGGCACGCATGGCGACGCCATACCGTCGCAGGAACAGGACGGTCGCCGCCTCGCAGGCGTCATAGGCGGTCTTCCAGTTCCAGGCGCCGGTCGTATCGGAGGCACCGAAGGCGGCCTCCATCGCGCTGCGCAGGACGGCGGCATCGATGCGCCGGCCGCGTTCGAGATCGGTCAAAAGCTGCCGCGCAGCCCTTACGATAGCGGAGGCAACAACTGCGGTGGCACGCATCGAGAGCGGCGCGGCACTGGCGCCGCCGACGAGAGATTCGGTCATGGGAGGATGTCTTTCGGAGAGCGGGAAAGGGTCGAACCGCCCGGCGCTCTCCTGAACCGCCGCGGCTCAAACCCTTCCCGGCCCCGCTCTTCCTCTTGAGCCCTCGCCAATAAAAATGGGGGCCGACGCTGTACGCCGCCCCCTGTCACGACGAATGCAAGACGGCCTGAGTCGTCCCGCGACGTGATTTCATTCGGCAGCCTGACACTGTGGCCGATCGTCGTCGGCCGCGACATCCCCGTCCTCGTCATCGGCGAGGAATTCGGGCAACGCGCCCGCTTCACCCTCCTGGCGCGCCGACACCGGCGCGACGTCGACCAGACGGATCGGCTCCGGCAACCAGCCGGAACCGTCGAGAAGGCGTTCAGCTTCCTTGGCCATATCGGCCTTCTTCAGATGGTCGATCAATTGCGCCGAGGACTCGCCCTTCGCCTCCCGAACCGCCTCCAGAATGCGGGGCTTGGTAACGCGACCGAGATAGTTGTCGACCGTCGGTCTCCACCCGGCCTGGACCATGTCGAGCCCGACGGCGCGCGCCAGTACGTCGGCCTGGTCAAGACGCGTGCGGACGCCGTGAGCAGAGACACGGCCTTGATTGGTGCGGTTAGCCGGCTCGTACAGCGCGTTGACCGCAAATGACGCACAGTGGGCGAACAGGGACGCCTGGGCGGTGCCGTCCAACGCCGTCAGTGCCTCCCAGAGGTCCGCCTCACTCTTCGGCAGCCGCGCCTTCCAGCTCTCGTGCCGCGCTTCGATGGCTTTGGCGGACACGCTCTCCCTCAGACCCGGAGCCTGTGCTGGAAAGGTCGGTGTATGAAGTCCGATCTCCAGACAGCTTCCGGAGGAAGCGAACCGGTAAAACGTCGTCAGCACGAAGTTGTGCAGCACCGCCTGGAACGTGATGGCTGGATTTTCTGCCAGCGCATCGCGCAATGCCAGCGTGCGGTGCGCCGTCAGCTCGGTGATGAGCCGGTCCGGCAACGGCTTTGCCGCGTCCTCATCGTCCTCTTCGGTTTCAGCCGGGTGTCCGGCGACCGAGATCGCCGTGCGCTGCACGGAAGCGCTGGCCTCCTGACCCTCGGTCGACGACGCATCGACGTCCTGCCCGATGTCGGAATCGACTACGGGCGCCTCGTCCTCCGGTCGGACATAACCTCGGTCCACCGAGAGCCGTCCTTCGGAATCGATGCTGACGAAGACGCCGGCACGGACGATGTCGGCCGGATCATAGACCACCGACCGTTCTTCGAACGCCATCAACGCCGCTTCGATCTCGCTGAGGCGCTGATCGACGTCGTCGGGCAGTTCATCTGCGTCCTGGTAGTCAAATTCCAGCTTGGCCTGCTCGGCGTTGAGTGCGTCGATGGTCGCCTGCTCCTCGATGGTGAGATCGGCAGGTTTGCCCTCCAGTTCACGCAAGCCGCCGGCGTGACCGTAGGGGAAATCCACGGCGACCGAGATCCATTTCCAGCCTTCCTTGGCGATGGTCTCGGCCTCCGCGGTCAGCTTCTCGGTAACAAGACGGTCGAGCAAGGCGACATCCTGAAGCCAACCGCCATCGTCGTGCTCGAATAGATCTCGCAGAATACCGCCACCCGCCTGCTCGTAGGCGTCAACCCCAACAAATTGCGCGCGGCGATCGGATGCGCGGACGGTCTGCTCCGTCAGCATGCGCCTGATCTGGTATGGCTCATCATAGCCGGAGCGACTGACGTTCTCCCAGACCTGCTCCTGTCGGAGCTGATCGGCCGTGACCGAGAACGCCATGAGCTGCTCGAGGGTCATGCCGTCTTCGGCATAGACCTCGTGCAGCTTCGGCGACACTGAGGCGAGGCGCAATCGTTGCTTCACGATCGCCGGACTCACGAAATGCCGGGCCGCAATATCTTCTTCGCTCAAGCCAGTGTCGCTCAAAGTCTTGAAAGCTCGAAACTGGTCGAGCGGATGTAACCCGACCCGCTCGTCATTTTCCGCAAGCGAGTCATCCTCGGCAATACCACCCTCGCGCACGACGCAAGGAACGGGCTGCGTCTTGGCCATGCGCTTCTGCTTCACGAGAAGTTCCAGCGCACGATAGCGCCTCCCACCGGCCGGCACCTCGAACATGCCGGTCTCGTTACCCTCGGCATCGACGACGGCTCGAACGTTCAGGCTCTGCAGCAGGGTGCGCTGCGCGATGCTTTCGGCTAGCTGCTCGATCGAAACGCCGGCCTTTACACGGCGGACGTTCGACTGGCTGAGCACGAGCTTGTTGAAAGGAATGTCCCGCGACGGGGACAGCGTGATCTTCTGAACGGCTTTCGTCATTTGGCTTTCTCCACGACGGGCAGCCAAGAGACTCTCTCTTGGCCTCCAACCCGTCGCGGAAAGACCTCCCTCCTCTCACTCTCGCGCGGGCCACGGCGGGGCGAGCATCACGCCGCCTCGCAATCGCCAACAACCGAATTCGCCGGCGCGCTTGCGACACGATCGGGAGCGAAGCCGAGCAAGTAGTCCGCGGCCTTGCTCGCCTGCGAAGCGGCACGCACGATGGCGCGATTGTCTTCGCGCAGGACTTCGAGCCATGCGCCGATGTAGTCGGCATGGCGGACGGTCGGCACGATGCCGAGTGATGCGCAGCCGAACGCAGCACTCAGTTCAGCCACCAGTTCCTCGAAGGCGTATTTCTTGGTGCCGTAGGATCCACTCAGGTCCCGGTTGAGCCGCGAACGATGTCCAGTCGCGTGACCGAGTTCATGCAGCGCGGTGCGATGCCAGTTGATCGGCTCGAAATAGGCCTGTGGCGGCGGGACCTGCACGTAGTCTTCGGCCGGAGCATAGAAGGCGCGCTCGCCACCGATGCGGAACGCTATGCCGGTGGCCTTGATCAAGGCTTCGACCGTCGGCTCAATCAGGCCCGGCGGCGGTGGCGGAGCTGTGGTTGCGATCTCGTCAGGCAGATCCTCGCATTGATCAGTGTTGAAAACGGTAAAACGCTTGAGGAACGGTATGGCTTGCACATCTTCACCGGTCTCGGCCGCACGCCGTTTCTCGTCGCTCGGAACGAAACGATCGGCATAGACGACGGTGGTGCCGCGTTCGCCCTTGCGAACGTGGCCGCCGAGCGAGAGCGCCTGACGGAAGGTGAGCCAACTTTGACCGGTAAATCCGCGTTCGATCACGGCTCCCCAGAGGATGAGGATGTTAACGCCACTGTATTGCCGGTTGGTCGACGCGTTCTTCGGCATCGCCAGCGGCGCTTTTGCCGCGGCCGTGCCCCAGGGCTGGACCCAGGGCACGCGGCCAGCCTCAAGTTCGGCGATGATCTTGTCGGTGATTTCGTCATAGAGGCTCGCCCGGTCCTGGCCGGCGCGCACCCGAGGAAGAGGTTTGGACATCGCGGATCTCCGCGACGGGCGCCGCGAGCCTCTCTCGCGACCATCAACCCGTCACGGCAACCCGCCGGCACTCTCACTCTTTAATATGTAAGGCTACCCCAGCACGCGGCGCTGACGGAGATCACTGGCAGCGGTGCTTGCTCCGCGTCAGGCTTGGAAGCCCGGTAGGGTGAAAGCCCGGCCGCCAGCCGGCATTTCAGCGAAGCCAACAGCCCGGCCATCCGACAGCACGTCAATGGTGGCGCACTGCCTGGGCGCGTATTTTTGCCGCGTCGCTGAGCGACCCTTTGTCCCCGTTCGAGGCGGCCGAGACCATTCAAGATATTGTCGACGGCAAGAGCCTGAAGCCTCGAAACCAAGGAGCCGATGGCCAAGCTTATTCACTGGCGCAAGAGCAAGACGGATGAGGAGGTGCTCTCTCGGGGCTTGATTGTCCCCCTTAGCTTCTCGGCCTGTAACATTTCATGCGAGAGCTCGACCCTGGGGGGTTGAGCTCCTGCGCGACGGACGGGGTCCCCCACCCAGACCTGCGGTCGTCCGGAAGATCGCGCGAGGGTGCTCCAAATCGTAGGATCCAGAAAATGCCGCTGAGAACGTCGACAGTCGTTCACTTGAGGAACGGCCAAATACAACGTTCCTGTCTATTCGATCAGGATCAGACCGGGAGGGAGTGAATCGTCGTATAGACTGGCCCGGTCGGATCGTCCGATGGGAACGAACCCTTTGATTTTTGCCGTCTGCAGCGCAGGGACACCGGATTTCTCCAGCCTGCTGGCGATCAGGCCGCGCAAAGGCACGGGTAGATCCAGGCTCCGATCGTCGACGACGCGCGCGGCCCGGAGGAACAGGATCTGCAGGTCGAGCAACTCCGGCGTAGTCCAATCGAAGCGCTGGAAAGCCTGATACGCGTGCTCGACGAGATCGGGCGAGACGACAGTCTCCGGCCCTGCGTAGAGCGGAGTTCGGTTGAGCAGGAGCGCGAGCGCCGCAAGATAAGGAGCGCAGTGCCGCTTGGCACGCGCAAGCGTCACCGCGATGTCGCAGAAGCAACGCACCAGTTCCGCCTTGGTGTCGTGGTGGATCAATTCCAGGGATCCAGCCAGGCGCACGAGTTCGTCGGGCGCCCTGCCGCTGCGGATTCTGTCGATCTCTTGGGCCATAAGCTTGGTCTGGCGTTCGCGCGTGAGCCCGCCCGCCAGCCGGCGCAAGAGGATGTATTCCTGGCTCTTGATGCGCCGACCGGGAAAACACGCGCCGCCATCGTGCACCCGCCACAGAGCATCCATACGAAGGTCGTCCCCGACGACGCCGAAGCCCGGGCGCAGCAGGAATCCAGCCATGATGAGCCATGCCTCTTCGTGGTCCACCGAGCGTCGTCTGTCGTCCCGCCGCGCCTCGAGCGCAGGCCAAAGGGCGCGCAGCAGAGGCCCGTTCCATTCGCTTCTGGCAGACGCGAGGATGCGCTCCATACCCTTGAGGATCGTGGCAGCAGTAATCTTGTTCTTTTTGCTGTTATTGGCAGGCTGGGTGAACACGATCCCGATCTGCCTACGTGCCGTTTCCAGCGCGTCCGCTGACGCGTTCGGTTCAATCGGAGCGTTTGCCTCCCGCGCCCTCCCCGCACCCGGCGCGCCCGCGACGCCTTGGACGTGCTCGCGCATGTTGAACTCCAGAGGCCAGGACTGCTGGACGGCGGGGTCGGCGCTGACGCACGAGATGTGGAGCAGCCCCAGTGCGTTCATCTGCGCCGTCAGACCGACGGGCAACGTTCCGACCGCTTCTGGACCGAATAGCTCAGCCGTCCTGACGATGGTCTGGAGCGCAGGCAACGGGTGAAATTCGCCTTCGGACCAGGAAACGATGTCTCCGGCCCGGCTTATGCTCTTCCGGGTTGAGGAATAAGCCTGGAAGCGCACCAGCTGATTGGTGCGGAGTTTAAGCCCAAGATCGGCGATCTCAAAAAGCTGCGACGGTGCTGCGCCCTGAGGAAGAACGCATACGAGGGGTGGACGCACAGTCTGTCGATCCGTTGCCTGCATCCCCTCCACTTCGAGAAAGATCGCAGCGGCGGCCCCAGCGGCGATGCGACCCGAACGGTGGTAGAGAAGCGCACCAAATCGCGCGGCTCCGCGCGCCACCGCTAGATCCGGCTCCGCGTTCTCCAGAACCTGCGGTACGAAGCCGTCCTGCCAGCCTCCGATCTGCTCGCGGAGTCTTTGGCGCAGGAGCGGCGGTCGGACGGATCCGCCGTTGAACAGGACGGCATCAATGCGTGGGCGATCGTTGAGGAATTCGGCAAGGTGTCGGGTTATCGCGCTGTCGAGAGGATAAGGAAGACCCAATTCCCTCAGTGCCGCGTGCGTCCGATACGGCCGTGCCGCTGCGTCGCAGAAGGGAAAGAATCCGTCCAGCAATAGGCTCTCGATTTCCGCCCGCTTCACCGTCGCTGCCTGCGAGCCGCCCACTATCCCCGACCCGCGACCAGCTAGTGCAACAACGAACCGCTCATCCGGCGGCCCCGTAGTCGTCAACGCCTGCTCTTTCAGATCACGGCAGGCGGCGACGAGTTGATCCCATTGCGGGCCGGAAAGCTTGCCGCCCGTCACGGCAAGCCGCGGCTCCAGGAAATGGGCGACGGCGAGGTCGATATTGTCGCCGCCGAGCAGCGTATGCTCGCTCACCGCGACACGGCTGATGTCAGGGTCCGGCGTTTGCTCGTTCAGGCGAAGTTCAAAAATGCTGAAATCCGAGGTGCCCCCGCCGATATCGATGACCAACACGTGTCGCAGCCCGGCGTCGCCGTTGTCGGATCGCTGCCATAATTCGCGCGTTGGGTCGTGGCTTTCCAGCCAGCAATAGAACGCAGCCTGCGGCTCTTCGAGCAGTCGCACATCGCCGGGAAAGCCCGCTTCCTCGGCGGCGGTAATCGTCAGCCGCTGCGCCGCCGCATCGAACGAGGCCGGGACGGTAAGCGTGATGTCCTGATCATCGAACGCAAACCCGGCCTGGGCAAACCGGCTGTTCCAGATGCCCCGCAGATAGTTCAGAATCAGCGCCGAGGCGCGTACTGGTGAGATTTTCTGCTCACCTGCCAGAACCGTCGATCCCCATGGTAGAAAGGGTGCCGACCGGTCTGCAACGTGATGGCAAAGCCACGACTTTGCGGAATGGACGACCCGTCCGGGCGCTTCGCTCGCCTTCATACTCGCAAAAAGGCCGACGATCCATTGCCCGGCTCCGACCTCCTCGCCGCGCAAGTGTGCAGCGACCGCTTCGTCTGGCAGGTACAGGAAAGAAGGTAGCGTTGGCTTCTCGGTCAGGCTCGCCAGGCCTTGCCATTGCGGGACGAGAAGGACCTCTGGTGTCCCCTCGCCGACCAGTGGCGCGAATGCAAGTGCAGAGTTGGTCGTGCCGAGATCAATACCAATCGCGAAGCGGGCGCGGTCTTTCGTCAAGAATAACCTCCTGAGCGGTCCGCCCCCTATTCCGTACGAACCTGGAACTCAACCTTCCATCGGCGATCGGAGTTCGCGTGCCTCATCCAAAGTTCAAGGATGCCCAGTTCGGTGACGACGGGGCTGACGCGGACCGGCACCACCTGTCCCACCGGGACGTCCAATGCTGGGATCGCGACTTCGAGCAGACCAGCGTCATCAAGCTCACGCTCGGCGTCGGAGAGTATCTGTCCCGGCGTATCGCCGCTTCGTACCGAGGAGGAGAAAAACCGAAACTCCGCCGTGCGGCCAGTGACAAGGCCGAATTCGCGTCCTTCGATCAGCAGTTCCGTGCCTTCCTGCATCCCCTGCGGGACCACACACAATGCCTTCAGTGGCGGCTTGTAGCCCGGAATGGCGGGCATCGACGTTTCCAGGCCGATGTAGTAAGAGCGCGCCGCGCCGGCCTTGATGCGCATGCCCTTGCCAGTCGCGCGGAGACGTCCGTAGATCGCGCCGCCGCGTGCGACGGCGAGATCTGGTTCGAAACCCTCCAATTCGCGGACTGGCTGGCCTCCATTCCAGGACGCCAGCAGATCAAGCACTCGGGAACGGATGGGCGCGGCCTTGAAAACACCCCCATTGAACAAGACCGCGGTCGGCATCAGCATCTGCGTGCCAACCGATGCCCCCACCAGAGCGGCAAGCTTTTCGCTTGCCTTCACGTTCTGCAGGCTCTGAGCGAGAAACCGGGCGATATGCTTGCTGACGACCGGATCGGAAGCATAGGGCAAACCGAATTCCTGCAGCCCTGCCACAGGGCTCTCGCGCGGCAGGTCGTCAAGGCTGGTTCTGGCGAAAAAACCGTCGACAATAACTTGCTCCAGCGTCTCGCGATCGAGAGTTGTTGAGACAGTCTTGGCAAGCAGGCTGGAGCCGCGCGAGGGGACCGCGATTGGCGCCTGCGCGAGCCCCATATCATCAAACAGGACGATCTTGGCTTTGGAGGCGGCATGCACGAGCGCCAGGAACTGCCAGGAGTCCAACCGTTTGCCCGCGGCCTCGAGCTTGGCGTTCACCGCATATGCGAGTGCCAAATCCATATTGTCCCCACCTAGCAGAATGTGCTCGCCGACGCTGACACGCTCAAGCTCCAGGCGGCCTTCGACATCTGTGACCGCGATCAAGCTGAAATCGGCAGTCCCGCCACCTACATCGCAGACCAGCACGATATCGCCATCGGCAATCAGGTTTCGCCATTCTCTGCGCGCCTGCGCCATCCAGGCGTAGAATGCAGCCTGGGGCTCCTCCAACAATGTGACGTCCTCAAGCCCCGCAGCCTTGGCGGCCTCGGCGGTGAGGCTTCTCGCGACCTCATCAAACGAGGCAGGAACGGTTACGACGATCTCGCCTTCCGAGAGGTCCCAATCCCGCCCCTGCGCCCGTTCGGTATGCAGGAACGCGTCCCTGAGATGTTGGAGATAAAGGCGTGAGCATTCGGATGGCGAGAGCTTCTCTTCCGCGATGTCGGATCGCCAGGGCAGGACCCGCTGTTTCGGGTCGATATGCGGGTTGGACAGCCAGGATTTGGCGGAGGTCACGAGGCGATCAGGCACGAGCGCCCCCCGCTCGCGTGCGAACTGACCAATGATCGCGCGCTCCCCAGCATCGTTCCAGGGCAGCGGGAATGAACTTTCCGGGAACTCCTCGGAGTGCGGAATATAGACGGCGGACGGCAGTGTCGGCATCTCGCCGATCTGATTTGGTCCTAGTGTCTGCGTGATTCCGATAATCCTGGTCTCACCACTCTCGAGATCGGCGATCGCGATTGCGCTGTTGCTGGTGCCGAGGTCGATAGCAAGACTAAAACGAGCGCTCATGAGCGGGTGTCCTGTTTGTCGCGCTGTCAATTCGCGTCAATAGTCGCGCGTGATTGGAAAGCACCGGTTGTACGTGATCCGACTTGAGCGTCCGGCAGCCTGCCGATGTGAGCCAGCTTATCTCAGTTCCACCTCCGCCGGAGCAATTGCGGGGAGTCGATCGGTCGAGCTCCACAAAACGCGCGGTAAATTCACCGCATCCGTTTTCCAGCCGTGGTGGACAAGCACTCCCGAAAACGGCGCCGGGCCGCTGATCTTGCCCAGCAGTCGGTACTCGTCCGGCGAATAGCCAGCGGCGACCTGCACCGTCGATCCCTCGCTCTCTGCGCGCACGGGGGAGATTCGGAAGTGCTCCAGCAGGGCGGTCTTGCATCCGGCATGGACCACGCGCGCGGCTGCCCCAACCTGTGCGTCATCATGCGCATTGATGTCGTCCATCAGGAAATCGACCAGCCGGCCCCTTGCCTGCAGCATCGCCAAAAAGCTGACGATCTCGGCGTCTGCCTGGTTTGCGCGAGTTGCAACAGGCATCGGTCGGGCCGCCTCAGCGCCAGCACTTCGGTTATCCCGTGACGGGCCGCGCCCGACCAGGATCGCTATCAGCGCGACAAGGCTCAGCGCCACCGCCCCACCCGATAGATACATTTGGAATGCGCTCGCTGCCGGCAGCAATTCCAGAGCGTTCACCACGACCAGGAGCAGGACCACTATAATGGCGATCGCTTTCATCGCATGCATGTTTAGCCGCAGCTCCCTTCTGAGACGCATCAGCGTTGACTGACGCACGAAGAATATAGGATATCGACGGTTGTGGAAACCTAACCGGTCCGCGCCCGCGCCATGGGACTGTCGATCTGTCAGTCAATCATAGAAGCCCACGGAGGACAGATATGGGCCCACGTCGAACGGGCAACGGGGTGCTGCGTTCAACTTCACTCCCCCTACTGTGCCGCAATAGATTGTGTCACAATCAACCCTCGCATGCCCCGTCGCGCTTGCATTCCGGAACAAGTTCTATCCGTCGCATATTGAGGTAGGCAAATCACACGTTGCTGCATGAGTCCGGATTCGTCCATGACTGTGGCCACAAAGCGAAGTGTCGATCACGTCGAGGGATGTCCGCGTTTGAGGTCGAAGCGGAAAACATGTGTCCGCATTGAATTCTTCTCGGTTTGACCCACAGCAGGCCTCGTTGAATAACTGGCGTCGCTTGGAGTGGGCTTCGGTCCTGCTTCCGTAGGGTCGTCCTTCATCGCTGGCTCCGATTGGGCAGATCGATAGCCGCGTCACGGGTCGAGTGAAGCCAGATAGGCTACAATCGCCAGCATATCGTTCTGGTCGAGGTTGCTCACCACCTGTGCCATCAGGGGGCTCCACTCGCCGGTCCGCGCACCATGCGCGAAGTCGTAGAGTTGGCGAAACATGTAGCTTGGCGAGCGGCCGATGATGCTCGGCAAAGGACCGAGCCCCTTGAGGTCCGGACCATGGCACAGCGCGCATTGAGACGTTTTTCCTGGGCCGCCATTATTCACCAACGCCTCGCCTTTCGCCAGGCTGCCGACCGGAACATACGCGGTGAACATCGACCGTGAATCGCGGCTCTCGAATTGAATTAGATCGTCAGGAATTTCGAGGATGCGCTGCCCGAGCTGTTCGCTTTCACCTTTGGCTCCCGCTGCCCACACCAGGCCAGCGATGTAGCTTTTCGGCACCACGTCGCTCTCGATGACCTTGATGCGCTTGCGTGGCTTCAGGGCTGAGAAATAAGCCGCCGCCACTTCCACCTCGGCATCCGTCATCGATTTGGAAAGGCTGATCATCAGGGTGGGCGGCAAACGGCTCGGGACGCTGGTGAGCCGGGCACCCCTCTTGTACTCAGCAATTTGTTGGATGACGTAGCTCTTTGGAAGGCCGGCGAGATCAGCGTTTTCCGGACCGCCAGGCCCGTCTGCACGATGACAGAACCCGCAGGCGAACACGTTGGGATCGCGTCCTTTAGCTACGATATCCGGTAGTGGCCCATGGTCCTCCGGGTGCCAGACCGGTGCGATGAATCGGGTCCGGAGCTGCGTCCAGGTATAGCCGGCCGTGCTATTCGGTACGCGCACCGGTTCGCCGCTGTCGACCGGGGGCTTGTAGTTGGGATTGTTCTCCGGATAGGCCCACTGCGGTGGGGAGTCGGCGGTCTTGGCCGTGCCCTGGGTTTGTCCGTGAGTTGGTGTGGTGACAACCAGAACGCAAAGGACCGTTCCGGCCAGCGACAATGAGAACGATGGCGACAAGCAACGAACGAGGTTCATCTGCTCCTCCCATTATGCGTACTTCTGCTGTCAGGCCTGTGGCACTAACCGCTCGAGAGACAGGCTACATCAGTCGAGCAGGACGGCGGAAGGGGCACTAGTCGCTTATTGGCACATAGCGTCGGTTAATGCGGTACCGTTGCATGTCCGGAGTTGGGTACAAACTGGAAGTGACCGGCACGTAGCCAAAGTGACCCGAATTGACCCAGATGAGCATTCGGCCGCTTGAGGCTACTTGCAAATACGAATACCCTGTGGTTCAGGGGCATCGAACAGCAAGGCAATGAAGCCACTCGATCTCACTGTCCTCTAGGCGGCACAGCTATGACGTGGCCGTGTGTCTCTCGCGCACAGGCGAGCTTGTCCACGCATTGGCTGACGCAGTGTTCAAACCGGGGAAGACTATGCCTGCATTCATCTGCAGCGCCTGCGGCACACAGTACCCGCAAAGTGACGCTCCACCGGCTCAGTGCCCCGTCTGCGAAGACGAGCGTCAGTACATCCCGCCCGAGGGCCAGTCGTGGACAACGCTGGAGCGGCTCAGGATTTCGCACCACAACGGATTCCGTCAATACGAGCCGGGACTCATCGGGATCGGCACGCAGCCCAAGTTCGCGATCGGCCAACGCGCTTTGCTCCTTTGTACACCCGAGGGGAATATCCTGTGGGATTGCATCTCGCTGATCGATGACGCCACGATTACCCTGATCAACGGGCTTGGCGGACTGCACGCCATCGCGATTTCGCATCCGCACTTCTACACGACGCTAGTCGACTGGAGCCGCGCATTTGGGGGTGTCCCCGTCCATCTCCATGCCAACGACGCCAAGTGGGTGAGGCAGCCGGACCGCTGCATCAAGTTTTGGCAGGGCGAGAGATTTGAACTGCTCAAAGGTGTCACGCTGATCCATGGAGGCGGACACTTCCCCGGTGGATCAATGCTGCATTGGGCAGCGGGGGCTGAGGGCAAAGGCGTCGTGTGCTCGGCAGACATCGCGATTGTAAACTTGGACCGCAAGTCCTTCGCGTTCATGCGCAGCATCCCGAACCATATCCCGCTTTCCGAAAAGGCCGTTCGTGCCATCGGGGCGGCACTGATGCCTCTGGCTTTTGATCGCGTCTATAGCCACCACTTCGAGCGGGTGATGCATTCGGGCGCGAAACAGACCTTGCAGAGTTCGGTGGAGCGCTACGCTGCGGCCATCGGTGGCGCTTACGACCGAGCTTGATCTAAGCAGTCAGCCTTAAGACGGGCAAGCGTACTCGCGGACCCCATCGCGGTCTATCACTCGCCATCGCGAATGAAGACGATTTCCACTTCCTGCCTCGTGAAGTTCGTTGTTGAGAGTAGACCGGATATAGCGAACGGGAATCGACGCGATTGAACCCAACTGAGACATCGCCCGCTCCAAAGTGTGGCGGGCTTGGTGGTCCCACCGGCTGGTCGACTGAGTGAGCACATGAGCGTGGGGTAGGCTGCGCATGCACGTGGCCGCCAGACGGGTCAGTCAACTCGTGGCTTATCCTCAGCCTTCGTCATTTCGCGAAAGGAACCAGCCATGAAGCTGCACGCCAATGCTCAAACATGCCCGCACTGCCGCTCTCTTATCGTTTCCAAGGTCACGAGTGGCCAGCCGGCCGCATCAGTGGCTCGGGATTTCCAGGTCAGCACCAAAACGGTGCACAAATGGATCGCGCGTTTTCGTGCCAGGGATCGCGCTGGACTTGATGATCGAAGTTCTAGGCCGCATCACATTGCCCGGCGTCATTTGCAATCCGGCAATGAGCTAAGTGACGCTGTTTTCGCGCTGCTGCACACACCGCCCATGGATAGTGGCTTCAGCTTCGGTACTCCGTGCACTCCGGCGCCCGGATCTTCAGCATGTCTCCCTTCCGGAGATCGATCTCGGGAAACTGCAGGCGTTCGCGCGAAGCCTCGTCGACGAACGTCGGAGCGGCGACCTAGCTGGAGCTCACCTGGGCGCCGTCGCCGGCCGCATCGACGATGCATGCGGCGGAGGTATCGGCACGAACGACTTGGCCGCGCGAGAAGGCAGCGCGGGTTGCTACATCGGCTGCGCCTCGGCGCGGCCGCGCAGGATGAAGGGCTTCGCCGACTAGATCGACCCCGTCGTACGGCTAAAAGAACCAATAACGGTTGAGTGTCCCGGCCCTCCACCCTTAGTCTCACAACCGCGGCTGGACCTCTCGGCGATCCAGGCAGCCGTTTTGGCTGGATAGCGACAGCCCACACAGGGCTCTACCCGCAAGAGAGAACCTCCGCGCGGCCAAAAGACGCCTTCACCCGCGCGAGATGGAAATTGCCGACTTTACTTCAAAGCGATGCTTTTTCGAAACCAATTGTGCATTGCCACCGACTAACTCGACAGTGAGTCTTCCTCATTTCGGGCGGCCCCTTTGAAAGAGCTTCGCAAAGCACGATCACGATGCCTGGATCAGCTTCCGGTTTTTGAATTGGCCTTGAAGAAGCGCGGCCGAGCATCATGGCGGTGGTGCGTTTGCACCACCGAAGGAAATGTTGTCATGCAGGGTTCAGAACGCAGCCGATCCGCTGCCAGATATAGAGCTCACGGGGCGCTCTTCCTATTGCTGTCATGCGCGCCGTATCGATCGATCCAGCTCAGCCCTGCTCAGACCGTTGAAGCGTGGCCCGCCAGCTCTCAAGAAGTAACGCACCGGTCGAGATAAATCTATTTGAAACTTAAAATATTTGGATGTAGAGCATTTCCGATCTTGAAGCCCAGCTCCCAAGATCAAATTGTATCGCCCGGAGAAATGGGCCTTAGCACTTAAGTTGCACCCTTTCGCCTTCACTCGCTCGCATTTGATTGCGAGTTTCAACGTGCGACTTGCTTGCCAAGCATCGCTTGGAAGCAGCGTCGGCGCGACTTTTTTACCTTGCAGTATCCAAGCAGAGTTTTAATTAGCGGGCCTCGCCTGCGTAACTTTTTGTAAGAGGCTAGTACTCAAATGCCATCTTCCTCAAGCAAGATTGCGTTGTTCATCGATGGCGCCAATCTCTACGCGACATCCAAGACGCTTGGTTTCGACATCGACTACAAGCGCCTGCTCAACGAATTTCAGAGTCGCGGAACGCTACTGCGCGCCTTCTATTACACGGCAATCATTCAAGATCAGGAGTTTACGTCGATCCGCCCCTTGATCGACTGGCTCGATTACAACGGCTACACCGTCGTCACTAAGGCGACTAAGGAATTCATCGACGCCAGTGGCCGGCGCAAGGTGAAGGGCAACATGGACATCGAGCTAGCGGTCGATGCCATGGAGCTCGCCGAAGGCATTGACCAGATGGTGCTGTTCTCAGGCGACGGCGACTTCCGCTCGCTGGTGGAGGCGGTGCAGCGCCGCGGCGTGCACGTCACCGTGGTCTCTACTATTTCCAGCCAGCCACCAATGATTGCCGACGAACTGCGGCGCCAGGCTGATGTCTTCACCGATCTGCTGGAATTACAGTCCAAGATCGGCCGCGATCCGTCCGAGCGCAAAGCTCCGCGCGAGCCGCGTAATCACGCGCCGAAATTCCTGCAGCGCGCGACTACGATGGTGCCGAGCGGCGATGACGAGGATTTCGACGATTGATAGAGGTAGCCCATCTCCCATGAAAGAGCCGCCGACTTATTGCCAGCGGCCCGACCGGGCTCAAGTGATGTCGCGCCCCGGCCAGGAGAAGGCATTTTACCGAGCGATCCCTGCCGGTTCTCGTGGTGAAATGTTTCAACGGTAATAATGGCGGCGAGAAAAAGCCACGGACAGCCTCTAAATGTACGTTTATTGCCGAATGATACGTAGTGCTTAGTTTAGGCGGGCTTCTCCGGTTCTTGCCGCAGGATAGTAGGCTTTTCGCGTGGTATCGAGATTGCCCATCGGACTTTCGCAACGGGAACTGCAGCCACCCAGGTGGGGCGGCGAACAGATCGTTCCGGAGGGTTTTTCGAGGAGTATCCGGCCCTCCGCCGCCGTTTCCGACCTCGTCGAGGCGATCTGGGATTGGGACATTCCGGATGGCGATGTGGCGATGGCCTTTACGATCAAGGTGCCGCCGAGTACCGCGCCGTATTTCGTCGTTCAATACCGCACCCTGACGCATTGCAGGTGGCAACTCGGGGCCGACAGCTATGATCATAAAAACTACGGCCATGTTTTGACCCAGACCCAGAGCGGGACCTTTGCGATTCGTCCACGGGGTCCGCTTGGTGTCATCACCGT
The DNA here is from genome assembly GCA_963770385.1 of uncultured Alphaproteobacteria bacterium. Taxonomy (GTDB): domain Bacteria; phylum Pseudomonadota; class Alphaproteobacteria; order Rhizobiales; family Xanthobacteraceae; genus Bradyrhizobium. The sequence continues at coordinate 650,286 of CAVYPJ010000003.1, forward strand.
CCGACTCAAGCCCGAGGCCGCCTCCCGATTGGCGCGGGCCTCCATGCATGAGCTCCTGAACGTAAAGATCGGACTGCGTAACATTTTCAAGGATAATGATATCGCGCTGCTGGAGGAAAGGGTGATGGAGTGCGGCGGCAGCAGCGAACGGATCGCCTGCGTCGAAAGTTTTCTTCTTCAGAATCTGCGCGAGGATCGCGAGGATCCAGTTTTTTCCCGCGCTTCCTCGTGGCTGCGCCGCAATCCGGGCCTGCGAGTGCGACAACTCGCCTCGCTGTTGGATATCAGCGAGCGGCATCTATCGCGCGGCTTCCGCGCGAAATACGGGACCAGTCCTAAACAATATGCACGACTGGCGCGAATCGAAAAGGTTGTCGCCGCACGGAAGAGCGGCCTGAGCTGGGCGGATGTCGCATATGCCTGCGGCTTTACTGATCAGGCGCACTTGATCCATGATTTCGGCACGATCGTGGGCGGAACGCCGGTCGAATTCTTCGGTACATCATCACGGCGGAATTTTCGCTACACGGGTGCGGCGCCCGGCATGGCCGATTCTTACAATCCATTCATCGTATAGACTGTTATCAAGCTCATGTTGATGGCGACCGCAGCGCAGCGGGACGCCAGCCGGCCCTGCATCGATCGCGGAACTACGCTGATCCACAGTTTCGTTGTGCGACTGGCCGCCCGTCGATCTCCCGAATTTATTCATTGGCGAACGACGAGATTCATCCGTGTCAATTTGTGCTGCTATGCGGCAGCAGCAGCTATTGGACGCCTGATTGCATGCTCAGTAATGTCGAGTTCACCCACATTGCGCCCGCCACCTTCAGCTCGGACCACATCCTTGTCGTGGACGACGATCCAGCGGTCCGGCACTTGATCTCGGATTATTTCGGGGAGCATGGCGTACAGACCGTCTCCGCAACGGGCCGTTCCGCGGTGGTCCGTCAACTAGCCGGTGGGAACACAAGCGCGATCATTCTCGATCTGCACCTCGGCCAGGACAATGGGCTCGATCTGCTCCGGGAAATTCGTTCCAGTTCGGACACTGTCGTCATTATTCTGACGGGTCGCTCCCGCGATGAAGTTGACTGTGTGGTCGGCCTCGAACTTGGTGCCGATGACTACCTCACCAAACCGTTTAGCATACGCGAATTGTATGCCCGGTTTCGCGCAGTGCAGCGGCGCCACGAGAAGGCACGGTCCTTGCGCAGTCGCGACGTCGAGCGGGGCGGATACACGTTCGGCGGATGGCGGCTTGATCGTTGCAGCCGGCGCCTCATCGATCCGCAGGAACGGCCGGTTACCCTGAGCAAGGGCGACTACGCCCTGCTGCTGGCCTTCCTCGACGCTCCGCACCGACCGCTATCGCGAGAGTATCTGTTGCAGGCGACCCGGCTCCACCAAGACATATTCGACCGCAGCATTGATGTTCAGGTGCTGCGGTTACGGCGCAAACTGGAGGCAGACCCGAACGCGCCACATATCATCAAGACCGAACGCGGCGTCGGCTATGTCTTTGCGATTCCCGTCGAACAAAGCCGTTGGGCGGATTAGCGCACCGCACCGCGAAAATCGCCGATGGTCGGGGGAGGTCGCGTCCGAGCCTCTATGGCCGGGCTGTTTCGTTGTAGAGGTGCAGATCCCGCCGCTAACGTTTGCGGACAGCGAAACTATTTTGAGCTGAATCCAAACGTCAGCGACACAGTCTCGCCGGTAAAGAGCCTGTACACCCTAATCGGATGCGCCAAAATGCTGCGACGCATTCTTTGGCGTACCATGTTTAAGACATGCGACCGTCCCTAAAACGGTCTGCTCGTGAGGGAAGATCGGAAGTCACAGGCGCGGTCAAAACGGCGCGAATGACCCTTCTCTGACCTCGCAAGATATCCGCTATCTTTCCGCTTCAACGGGGAAAGCGGACAACGCGCAGTCCTCTAAAGAAACTCGCGCGCGCTCACGATTTCCGTGCAGCCCGATGTGCACATCTCTCCCGATGCAGGAAGGCAGGGCAAAAAAGCGATGCAACGCCCTGGCGACGGCGCCCCCGCGTCCGTCGTTCTGCTATAATCTTTGCATGACAATCGGGATTGCCGGACCGGAACGGAAGACCCCACGGCGCAACGCCATGGTGGGGCTAATCATCGCTGCCATTATCGTCGGAATTAGCTTGATCCTGCTGGATCTTGTGGGTGATTTCCTGGTCGACTGGATGTGGTTCTCCTCAATCGGTTACCCGCAGGTCTTCTGGATGACGATCGGCGCGAAAGCCGGAGTTTTCTTGCTCGTTTTCGCGGTGACTGCCATCGTCTTGTGGGCGAACGCACGGCTTGCATTTGGCGTTGCCCGCCGACGAAGCCGGCTTCCTGCCGACTTCGATCCGACGCTCGCGGCCGCTGCGGCGCCGGCCGATCCGCTCGAGTTCATACGCGAGCGGCTACGTTGGCGCAGCGTGATCGCCGCCGGTGCCGGGCTCCTCGCCCTGTTTGTCGCTTGGGAAGAAACCGGCAACTGGAGCACTCTTCTGCGATTCCTTTATCAGGTGCCGTACGGAACCAACGATCCGTTGTACGGGAGGGATATCGGATTCTACCTCTTTTCCCTGCCGGCCTTTTTCGCCGTCAAGAATTGGGCATTGCTCACACTCTTCATGGCCGCACTGTTCGCTGCACTTGTCTACTGGGTGCATGGCGACATCGAGTACCACGCCCATCGACGGTCGATATCGCCGACAGCGATCTCCCACGGCTCGGCGCTTCTCGGCTTTTTCTTTGCCGTGAAGGCATGGTCCTACGGCCTCGACCGGTACCTCCTGCTGTTTGGGGACAACGGGGTGGTGGTTGGCGCAAGCTACACCGACATCCATGTGAAGCTGCCGGTGCTGTGGTTGCTGGCCGCTCTTTCGATCATCGCCGCATTCGCCGCGTGGGCGAATCTGTGGGTGCGTACCTCTCGACTCCCCGCCGCCGCGATTGTGCTGCTGTTCGGCGGTGCTTTCCTGCTGTCAGGTCTGATTCCCGGGTTGTTTCAGCGATTGTACGTCAAACCGAGCGAGCTGGAGTGGGAGCGGCCCTACATCGAACGCAACATCGTGTTGACCCGCGAGGCCTACAATCTCAATCGGATCACGCCGAAGCCGTTTCCCGCCGAACAGAATTTGACCTTCGGAACACTCGAGGCCAACAAGGCTACGATTGAAAATATAAGATTGTGGGACTGGCAACCGTTGGCGGACACCTACGCCCAGCTGCAAGAGATCCGCACTTATTACAAATTGCGCGATCTCGACGTCGATCGCTATTGGCTTGGCGGTACCTACCAGAGCGTGATGCTCTCGGCGCGTGAGCTGAATTCCTCGCTACTGCCACCCAACGCACAGACGTGGGTCAACCGCCACGTCCTATTCACCCACGGCAATGGTGCGGTTATGAGCCCGGTAACCCAGAAGAGCGGTGAAGGGCTTCCGCTTCTCTATTTGCGCGATATTCCTCCAGTTGCGCAGGGCGGCCCCGAAATCCGGGAGCCGCGCATCTATTACGGGAAAGAGAGTAACGACTATGTCGTCGTCAAGGGAACCGTGCCGGAATTCGACTATCCGAAGGGCAAGGACAACGTCTACGCTTCCTATGACGGTTCCGGCGGCATTCCGCTGTCGGGGATGGTGCGGCGATTGATCTTCGCTCATCATTTTAACGACGTGAACCTGCTACTTTCGGACTACATCACCGACGGCAGCCGAATAATGATTCGGCGCAGCATCCAGAAACGGGTCGGCGCGATCGCCTCGTTCCTCAGCCTCGATCGCGACCCCTATCTGGTCATCAGCGAGGGCCGGATGTTCTGGATACAGGACGCTTATACGACAAGCGAATATTTTCCGTATGCGCAGCCCGCGTCCGCTCTCAACCTCGACCTTAACTATATCCGCAATTCGGTGAAGATCGTAATCGACGCCTATAACGGCACGGTCGATTTTTACTTGATGGACCCGGCCGACCCGATCGCAGCAACCTATCAGCGAATCTTCCCGGGACTGTTCAGGCCATTCGCGGCCATGCCGCCCGATCTGCAAAAGCACATTCGCTATCCCGAAGATCTCTTCCTCATTCAGGCGCGGCTTTTCCAGACCTACCACATGGAAGCTGCCGACGTTTTCTATAACCGCGAGGACCTTTGGCAATTTCCGCGTCAGCCGGCCGGCGACGGCGTCTCTTCAATGGATGGCGTTACTGCGATGGTCCCTTACTACATCATCATGCGGCTGCCCGGAGAAACGCAAGCGGAGTTCTTCATCATGATGCCGATGGTGCCAAGCCGCCGCGATAACATGATCGCGTGGCTTGCTGCGCGCTGCGACGCGCCCGGCTACGGCAAGCTGATCGTGTACGAATTTCCCAAGGAGAAACTGGTCTACGGGCCGTTCCAGATCGAGGCGAGAATCCATCAGAACACGGAGATCTCCCAGCAGATATCACTTTGGAACCAGATGGGTTCGCGGGTGATCCGGGGAACCCTGCTCGTGATCCCGATCGAAAACTCGATCCTCTACGTGTCGCCACTGTATTTGCGGGCCGAGCAAGGACACTTGCCGGAGCTTAAGCGGGTGATTGCCGCCTATGGCGAGCATGTTGCCATGAAGGAAACGCTTGCCGAGGCATTGTCGGCCCTCTTCGTGGAACGCGGCATCGCGCCGGCCGCGCCAGATGCCGCAACGGAAACACCAGCAGCACGACGCGCGCAGGAGGCACTCGATCACTACCATGAGGCCATGGGACGGTTGAAAACCGGTGATTGGGCAGGCTTCGGCAAGGAGATCGATGCGATACGTGGTCTCTTGGAAGATATCCGCCGGCAATCGGGTAGCCGCTGAGGTGCCCAAGAAGCACCATTTCGGGTCGCGCGCCGCATCTATTGCTTCGACGTTTGCGACATGTCTGCTAGGAGGAGAAGCAGACCATGTGGCGAAACGCGAGGGATTTCCGCGTTTGGCCCGGAGCGGTGGTTTTGCGGCGTCTGGTTTTAGGCCGCTATTAGGGTACCGAAAAAGGGCAGTCTCTGAAAAATCCAAGCGCTGCGGCGCGCGAGAAGGCAATAACCTCACACCTTCAAATCAGGTTATTGACGACGCCACATCGTTCTCATGCTTGTGTGCGCTCCGTTTTGAGCCGCAAATGAATTCCGGAGATTTCCGTGAGGCCACTGGCGAGCAACCGTTCGGCGATTGCGTCGCTGATGATCTTGGTACCAAACCGCCAACCCCCGCCTAAGCGGCGTTCAAATGGACCAAGCTGAAGAAGACGCAAAAAACTTCGGTCATACTGAATTTTACCGTCCGTCATCACGCAGCCCCCTTCGCGATGTCCCAGCAGGGCCAAGCGTCGTCGATCAAGCCGCAGTTGTCAACCAAGGCGTGCAGTAACTCTCATCGCCGGATTTCGGATACGGTATGAGATGTAAAAGGCTCCCGAAAGTCTGGTCATGAGGGAAGACCGGAAGTCATCTGCGCACCGTAAAACGGCGCGAATGACGCATACCGGTCATTGTTGCGCAGCGTGATGGATTGACGCCTGCGGTTCCCGCTTAACCTTCCGCATCAAGCTTAACAACGAACCTTGCTTGCCGGAGAACATCGGCAAGTTATTTTGCGTGTGGGCAGGGTCACGACGCGAAATGAAGTCTTTGAGGGGAGGACATCACCATGGCCGACAACGATCCCAACGCGCGACGGAACGAAGGAACTGAAACGTTAAGGACGTATCAGCGAGACCGAGACTTGCAGCGCCGCGGCGTGAAGATCGACGATGCCATCCAAGGCATCACCGATGACGATCGAAAAGTGTTGATCAACAAATCGCTGCGCAAGGTGAACTCAGCGCTGTCGGTAAGCTGAAGGCGATACGACCGCGGCGCAGGCGCATCCTGAAACTTGAAACCTTTCATCTTGGAACTTGAACACGGCCGCTACCGCAAACGCATGCTCGGCGGCTCGAGCGCGATGCTCGACACCATGCGGCACTTCTACACCGAGGGCGAGCGCGCGGTCGGATGCGTCGTCGCTGGCGAAGTTAAGCGCCGAGGCTATTGCGATCTCTCAATCGGCGAACTCGCCGATCGTGCCGGCGTCGCGCGCCGGCTACTCGCCGCTTCCGCTGGACGGACATCGGTGCGTCGTCCCCGCTGCGGCCAGCGAGCGACGACCACATCAAGCGGCTACACGACGGCGGCCTTGACGCGATCGCTAGTGCTCTCTCGCTCTGGGGCGAGCATGATCAGCGTCAAAGAGACATCTGACAGCAGGCGCCGCAACGGCGGGCTGCTTGTCGTCTTGGGCTGCTTCGCGCGCCAGTTAATCGCAATCATCCCTGCTACAGGGGCAGTCCGAAGTCGTGATGCTAATCACGCCTTTCAGGGAGGCTCCAAGCCTAATACCCCCTAGCGAAGGGGGTGAGTAAGCGCGTCGGCATCCGATTAGCCGTCGTCGGTCGGATAGCCGCGCTCGGTCGGAAAACCCCTGACAAATTGGAAGGAATTTATATCCAGCCGCCTGACCTCGGCACGCGTCGGTCGCAGGCTGGCGAGATCTTGATCGCCAATCTGCGGCTCAATGATGACGCTGCAGTAAAGCTCACTCTAGCCGAGCCTCCGGTTTGAGGGTGGAGGAGGCAAAACGTCTAGAACCCTAGGGCTGGGACTGCGCCTAATTTTTTGCCGCAAAATTCCAGAATCTAGCCGACGTCCGCTTAGAACCCAAGAATGGGACGAGAGCAGACAGTTCAAAACTGCCGCCAGGCCCCAAGGCGAACATCGCAAGCGTCATGGAGGGTCGCGCCGGTCATCGGATGGATTTAGCCGACCGGCAGGCTTGGCCTAAAAATCTTGATCGAGGCTCACAGGAACGGGCGCCAGAGATTCCTGTTGGTTGTGGGGAATACGGCTGGCGCGGCCAAACGACGAACCGTCAAACTCGGGCAAGGGTAAAAGCGCCCTCAATGCAGACGCTCCGTCAAAAGTGCCCGACAGATCGCGAACCAGGCAACGTCCAACGAGACCTCGCCTCTCGCGGCACCCACCACCGCTTGCGCGGCCTCCTGCCAGACCGGCTTGCCGAACCTATGGCGCGGTAGTGCGAGCATGTAATTTTCCGCGTCCAGCAGCGTGCGAAGCTCACCGCGCTCCGGGGGTGGCAAATAGATCGGCATTTCGAAGTCGTGCGACCAATCCGTGGCGAGCGAAGGTACGATGGAGAAATAGGCTGAGATGCGGCCCGGCCGTCCTTTCCCCGAAGCGACGACTAATTCCCCACAGAAATCGACTTGCGACGTGTTGTTCCCGAACTAGCTGGTATCTCCAGCAGAGTATCGGCGATGCCGGCGAGGCGCTCACCGACAAGGAGATGACGTAACGAAATGGAAGTCCCCCAAAGCTATTTGCCGTGCTGCCGGTTCTGTCGCTCCCGGACGGGGCGATCCGCGCCGACGAGGATACGGCCGTCGCCTATCCCGATGTCGAGGAGGCGATCTCAACTGCGCGCTGGTTGGTCGGCGGCGGCGGTTGGATCGGGGCGGTAGTGTTTCGGAAAGTCCGTCACCCGGAGTCGGGCCTCTATGAGGACGCAGAAACTATTATGCGACTCGGATCGTTCAGCTACCGCATGACGCCCGACAACCGATTTGTCATTTGTTGATCTCCGGCGGATGTAACTGGGCCAGCAAACGACATGAGAAAGCCCCCGGCGACTACGACGTCGGGGGCTTTTTCTGAAATACTGATTATTGCGCGCTACCACAGCGTCATGTCGTCCGATGAACTGCCATAGAAACGTGACGACCACAGAAGCGCTGCAAAGAGAGAGCGCTCGGCCCGATAGCGCGCGGTCAAGCGAGTACGCTCTGAACCGATTGCGACCATGAACCCCTCGTGATCATGGACCCGGTATTCCCACCGGCGGCCCCTGCGCTTTATTTTGAACTCATACACCGGCGGCATTGCCCCATCACCCGTGTAGATCGGAATATTTGCAATCAGACTCGTTTTGACCAAAATCGCTCGGTCCCGAAACAACATTTGTTAGTTCCCGCCCCCACCGGAGGTGCGCTTGAACCGAGAACATTTCCCGAGGGTTATTTTACCTACGTAGAGAACGAGCGCGGAACGAAACGACGCTGACGGCTGCTGAAATCTGACGAGGAACGAAATGCACGCTGCGGACTCTTTTATGAAGCCGCCGGGCTCACCCCTATCCCGGTGGTGTTGCGGCCCCGGCGTTTCTTGCGCCCCAAACCCCGCGTCGGGGTCGCTCTACTCAAAGACCTTTGAACGCTTCCATAACGCGCTCCATTGCCGTTGTCGGCTGGGCCTGGTTCTTCTTCTTCGGCAGGTACCCGTAATGGCCACTTGGCTTGGCGGTTATCTGCTGATGACTGCCAACCATTCCGCTTGAGCACGCAACGCCGCGTCGATTGCCGTGAGAAGCGTTTCCCCTCGAACTGAACCAAAGTCTCCTTCAACGGCCCATCTTCCCTCAAGCGTTGGGATTACCGTCCATCGATAGCGCTCGATGAGATTAAGCTCCTAAATCACGAAAGCGCTTATAAAGAATAAGAATGCCATCACTACGGCGGCAGTTGATCCTGCAAAATATCAAGAGCTACAAGTTCAAATCCTCGAGCACGAGGACATTGAAACGGAAATACTTCTTCTTCTCGATTTCTTTGACGGAGTTTCGGTTTGCGTTACATCTCAGCTGTGTGACGACAAAACTGCCATCAAGCTCTTCAAGCAACGCGCTGGCGACGTTTACGTCAGTTTCTATCAGTACATAGTGGGACAAAGGGGCAAGACCACTAGCCCCGATTTCGGTGCCGGTTTAGAAAGGTTGGCACGAGCCGGGGACGCTATACCATCGAAAGGTTCAGCCCCGCCAGCGTCATGCAACGATCGGTGAGAGCGCATCGACTGGCGTGTTGACGCTAGGTCACCGCAAGGCGCTCAATGCTTCACCATCGGGCACTCGCTCTCGCTCAGGGGACGCGCCGCTTCCTCGGCCGGCACCGTGGCGAGCAGCTTGAGATAGTCGAACTGATATCTGGATTCAGAGGGCTTCTTCACCTGCAGCAGATAGTAGGGCCGCATTACACGTCCGTCCTCGCGCACCGTACCCTTGGTGTAGAAGTCATCGATCGGAATTTCCTTCATCTTGGCAACGACCTTGGTGGCATCGGTCGTGCCGGCTGCTGCCACCGCCTTGAGATAGTGTAGTGTCGCGCCGTAGGTCCCGGCATGGATCATGCTTGGCGGCTTCCCGTTGTTGAGGGTGACCAAGCGTTTGGTCCAGGCGCGGGTCGTGTCGTTGAGGTCCCAGAAGAAAGTCTCGGACGCGGTCAGACCCTGCGCTATTTCCAGGTCAAGCGCGTGGGTGTCGGGAAACTGCAACAGGAGCGCAGCTACGCGCTGCTCGCCGCTGCGGCTCAGGCCGAATTCCGCGGCCTGCTTGATCGCGTTGATAGTGTCGCCGCCGGCGTTCGAGAGAGCGACGATCTTCGCCTTCGAAGCTTGCGCCTGCAGTAGAAAGGATGAGAAGTCAGCGGTATTGAGCGGATGCCGCACGGCTCCCAGCACCTTGCCGCCGCCGGCCTTAACGAACGCCGAGGTGTCGCGCTCGAGGGCATGCCCGAACGCGTAGTCGGCGGTTATGAAAAACCAGGTATCGCCACCCTGCTTCACTAAACGCCCAACCGGTCCCAGCTCCTTTGATCCGCCTCATCCTCTCGGGCGAATACAAGCATCCCGGTCCGCATCGTTGCCTTCAATGCGATCGATGATCGGTATAATCTTCGGACCGAACTAGGCTAAATTGCGAGCCATGAGTTTCGATCATCGTGCGGCGCACCCGCCCGACGTAACGTCCGAAAGAATTGATCTGGAGATCGCAGCTTTTTGGAAGCGCCCGATTGTATCGCTCGGATCTTCTGGATTGTAATTCGGCCTGCAATGCAGCCGTTGCAGCGGCCGATGCGACGTCGGCTGATCGGCCGCTCCAGGTAGCTTTCCCGGCTTGCTCGACGAGACCGGCTGTGGGCGGGTCGGGCCCTACATGGCCCGAGCCGTCCACAACCCCGGGCAATAGGGCAGCGGTCGTGGCGTCGCCGAGCGGGCCCCGAGGAACCAACTGTTCGGCAGCCTTCGGTCTGAGCGCCCTCAGCAGACGTTGCACAATCGAATGCTGTCCCATTGCGGGCTGGAGCGCTTCCTAGTTCCCGGAAAGGCGAGAAGCCCGATCCGGCTGCTTTCGGTCTGACGTTCCCTTAGGGGCGGGACCACGGAGCGCGGAGGATCTGGACGAAGAACTCCCGCGATCGCCGAAGTTCGTCTTGGTCGGATCGGACGTGCATCTCCGACGCGTGCGTAACGCGATTTCTCGATGTCGCCGCCCGAGCAGCCGACCGGCGTCCAGATGACACCGGGCAAGCGCCGCGGAAAATTGCGCAGGCCCTCCCGACATCGCAAAGGGTGCACGCGCTTCCGATGCCGCGACGAGTACCGAGGCATCCGAAGTCGAAGCCTCAACCTGTCTTCGGAAAAGCTCCGAGCAAGGCGGGCTTCCGGCGATTGCCGAGTGCTTGCAGCGGGAAGCGCCGCACTTCCGCCGCAGCGCCGAGCGTCTTTCAGTCATTCCGATAACGGTCAGCTATCGACTTCATAGCGAGAGGTGATTTTCCTTTCGACCGCCATGGATTTAATCTTCGACTTATCGTCGCCCGACTGGGCAGGCGTTCCAGAGCGCACCGATTCCTCGGCCACGAATATTGCCCTGTCCGCCGGTCGATTCCTTTCGGCGGTCGTTGTACTGCCCTGCTCTGGGGCGTGCCAGGAGCTTAAGAGGTGCAGCAGAACGCCGGCAAGCAAGTATCATCGTCCGCCGTGTTAATGCGGGATCGTGAACGGGAGGTCTTTCGATGATTCTACCTACCGGTGCGACAGTAGCTGTCGCGGACGGTGAGACGATCCGCCTGTTCCACAATACAGGCGTGAAACCTGGGGTGCACTTGGTCGAGAGCACGGCGGCTCAACCTGAGTCCGCCCACTCGGGCTTGGGCGCGCGGCATCGCACCGGTGCCAACCCCGACGGGAGGCGGCTCGTCGAGGACGACTTCGCGGCAGCAACGACCGCGTTCCTGAACAAGCTCAGCCGGGACGGGACCATAGAACACTTAGTCGTTGTCTCCGCCCCTAGAATCCTTGGGGAGATGCGCAAGCACTTCAATCGCGATCTGAGAGACAAGATCTTGGGCGAACTCGCGAAGGACTTCAGCCGGCGTCCGCTCGAAGACATCACCTCACTGATCGCCGATGCCTAATTCGCCTCCGAAGACGATTGCGCATCCCGATTGAAGATGGACCGTAGGCATCGCAACGGGACCAGCATCGATTGTCACTTCGACGCCATCGCGCAACCTATCTCGCCTGTATCAAGCTCATCGAAGAGGAGTTCGGCGAACTGTCAGTTGCGGCGTTGATAGGTCGCGATAGCTTTTGCGATTGGTTGTTCTGTCGGCTCGCCGGCGCCAAACAAGCTGGCGATACCTTTCGAGATCGCGGGTGAGCGGCTTTTCAAAAGTATGGGCTGGGTTATGGGCCGTTGGGCGCGGGACTGCGTTAATCGCTGAAAAGTAAGAACTTTTCCGCTTGTATGGCGGAGAGAGTGGGATTCGAACCCACAATCTGTTTGCAGCGTGTTCATACCAAACGGCCGGAAGCACGACAGAAGCGTCTTGCGATTCTCACCAATTCTGCGGGCCACAGCACAAGGCTGGCGTACGAGAGCGTGGGTTTTGGCGCTCGCCAACAGACCTGCAATCACAATTGAGTCTTCATGCCTTCGCCGATTTTACGCAGCGACTTTCCTTTCGCTGCTTCCACGACGCTTCCACGACCGAAATTTCGAGTCAGATTGCGAGCAGCAAAAAACCCTCGAAAACGACGCGTTCTCAAAGGCTTAAAGCTCGGTTGCGGGGGCAAGATTTGAACTTGCTACCTTCAGGTTATGAGTTTGAATGGCGCTTGTACACCGGAAATTGCCCAACGGGGCCAAGTGAGCACGGGGACGGCGTGCTACGAGCTTGCCAACAGCGCTTCCGGTCTGTCCGATTTGCACGCTACAGCGCGCAGGAGTTAGCCGCGGCATCAGAGAGCCTTTTGTTTGGCACCGTAGGCGATATAGATCAACGCATCCCGGGCAATTGGGCTACGCGCAGATGGCGTCGAAACAAGTCAGCAGGAACCTCGTCAGCTACCACAAAAGCAGCGCCTTCCTGGTAAGCCCGCGTCGACACCAAGGTCGCGCCATGGAAATGCCCATCTCGCTCAGCGGGGCTTGATCCGATTGTGGCGGAGATCATCGAAGCACATGCAGGAACCATGGTTGACAATGATAACAACAAGCGGCGCCGGCTCGTCGAGTTCAAGGACGGTTGCCGCTATGGCAAATTCGGAAAGACTAAGGCTTATGAGCTGATCGCCCACGAGAGGATCAGGGCCTACAAGATGGGAGGCAAGACCATGATCGACCTCGACAGCGTGGATGAATATCACGCTTCGCTGCCGAGGGTCGAAACGAGAGCAAGCTAGGCCGCCGATCTGCGCAGCGAGACGGCGGGCGCACCGTCGCGCAGGCTGTCGAGGCGATCAGACCAATGCTGCATTAAACGCACGCGTTCGGCCCAATAGGCCGCACGGTTATAGATGCCGCGGATCTTGTTCTTGTCGCCCTTGCCAAGCTGGCGCCGCACCACCTCGTCGCGCCGCCGGCGCTTTTTTCTCCGTGTCGTGGGCGAGTTGGGCTTCCACTACATCGCCGTCGAACGCGCCCTCCTCGTTGAGCAGGGTCGACGCGGTCGAGCGGAAGCCGTGCGCGCAGTGGTCGCCGCCGGGGCCAGTATCGCAGCCCATGATCCGCAGCGCCTTGTTCAGTGTGTTGTCGGACATTGGCACGCCATCGTCATTGGACGTCCAGCAGATCGCGGATCAGCGTCGCGCGATCAGCGCTTTCGGCGTCGGTCTCGCGCCAAGCGCAACCGAGTCGACCCCCGAAGTCGTCCAGCACGAGGTAAGTGTCTCGCTCGGCATCGTGGGCACAATGGATGGGGTACGCATGACAAGACCCTCCCTCGACCTCGCGATATTATGTGAGGTCGATCCCGACGGGATTTCGAGTCAGAGCCGGGTTCGATTCCGGTCGGGGCGATTGTGGAGACCGGAACGGCATGGGGCGTGCCTGCTGCCGTGGAGCCTGCTGTTTTATTTTTGCCAGCTAATGGTGCGCGTCATCTTGTTGGTATTTCTGTTGGTATCGGCAGCAATCGGCGACAAAAACTGTTTCAAATTCAATTGGTTATGATATTAGGCGATTGCCGGCCAGGGCACCAGTTGGGCATCCGCCTATGAGACGGTGACTCGCGTGTACGCAGCACCGTGGCGCCGTCTTCCGCTCTGCCATTCTCGATCGGACGTTGGTGAGTACGCGACGGGCCGACCGTGGCGGCGACCCAACACACCGTGGACGACCGATGCAAGCACGACCGGAGCGACCCGCGAGTGATATTCATTTCCGAAATGCAAGAGTGATCGACGGCACAGGTGAGGAGCCGTTTCGCGGCGATGTCATCGTACGGGACAACCGTATTGCCGCCGTATGTGCCGCGAGCATGCGCGGGAGCGGTGCGCACCGCGATCGCCCTAAGCTCGCCGAGGCCAGACGGTCTTGCAGGCTGCAACGAGCAAGTTGATCATCGCACGCTTGGCACTGGTCGCCGAGAAAGACCGACTGCCCGCCCCCGGGGAACTACGGATTTACCGTCAGCCGAGCATAGGAGATGATCGCGCCAACCGTGTAGGAGGCGTACCATGAAGTCACCTGTCGTGAAGCGATCGATCGTAGTCGGCGGCCACAAGACCAGCGTCAGTCTCGAAGAGGCGTTCTGGAGCGGCATGAAAGAGATTTCCGGGCAGCGCAGCATGACGCTGTCGGAATTGGTTGGCGAGATCGACACCAATCGTCACCAGGGCAATCTGTCTTCGGCAATCCGCCTGTTCGTTCTCGACCATTTCAAGAGCCGCGCCGTGGGCTCGACCGGCGGGTCGCAGCCGCATAGTGGTCACGGTCAGCACATGGCAGAAGCAACTCGTTGAAAGACGGTCATGTGAAAATACGCCTCAGGGTCTCCTTCTGCAGGCAGACGCCGCCGCTGTTCTCCTGCGCCGCCGACGCAGCATCGCCTTCGTCCGGCGGCGCAGGGACCCCTGTGCTGCGGTCTTACCCTAGACTCGACGCACCGATCTGGATTTGGCCCTGCGTAACGATCGCGCCATCATCGATATGCCGGCCGCCACGACTCGCGATGACCTCGGCCCCACCGATCCATTAATTCCGAACTATGCCAGGACTGCGATCACCGTCGTTCGCATCTTTTCAGCGCGCCACAAGGTTATCTTCACCCTGTCTGGCGGCCCGGGCACATCAGCAGCTATGTCCTGATAGACGAGCACTGCAACGATTGCCACTTCACCGGCATCACCCATCCGCCGAACGGCTGAGGACGGCTTGGGCTTGTTCATTGCGTTGCCTGCGCCCCGCGATGTTGCTGCGAACCGTAGTCGCGACTGCCGCGCTTCCGGTTCAAAGGTCTCGCGTATCCTCCTTGGTTGGATATCCTCAAGAACGACTTGGTGCAGGAGTGGACTCGCGTGCTCGGGGCGGCCAGTAACAGTTGATAACTCAACCCTCGCATTTTGAACCTTGGGATGAAAACGCCGGACATAAGCTTACGGTTCTGAGATCTGTGTTCTTCAGCTGGAGTTACGCATGAAGCGCCCACTGCAAATTCCGATTGCAACAATGATCATCGCTTGATTGAGCTTTGTTACTCTTTTTAACGCCACGGTGCCGGCGATCGGCCGCGCCGCGAATTGCCTCATCATGGGGCGCTATCGTTAGCCTGATATACGGAGAGGAAAGTGGTCATCATACCGGTGGACGCTCATCTGTTGACCTTGACTATCTCTACGCCTGAGATTGTGCAGCGACCGGTGCACGTCGGACGGGAGACCCGCATGCAACGCGAACGCGTTCAACGCACGCGTGAGATTGCAACGCAACGCAGTGCCGCCTCTTTGACGTTGTCGTTTCGCGAGGTGAACAAGATATTCAGCGCGGCTGATATCGAATTTCGGCTACGGCAGACGACAACCAACTCCAGCGCGGCGCCCAATGGATCCGAAGCTCTTGATGATGACGGCTTCTTCATGCTCGCCAGCAGCTTTCCGATGAAAAATGCCGTAAGTCTTTTGCTTGTTCGTCGGTTTGCAGGCTCCGAGGGCGGGGCATCAGCCGAGAAACTGGGCGTCTGTGCGGTCGGAGACAACTCTCCCGATACGGCACTTGCCCACGAATTCGGGCATCTGCTCGGGCTCGAGCATCAGGGCGACATTCGTGATTTGATGAACCCCGGTCTATCGGCGCCGGGCACGCCGTTGACGGCGCGCGAAATTTCCGCCGCCCGAGCTTCAAAGCTCGCCCAACGATTTGGCGCACGTCCATCCCAATAATCGGCGGGTTAGGACCCGGTTTCTTGCGGTGCTCCTAAAGCGCGATGAAATCGAGTTGAAGCATCATCGCGCTTTGGATCTTTGATTGAGCATGATCTTTTCGGAAAACCGCAACACACTTTTCCGGATCATGCCCTAGCGAACGGCGCGATCCAGATATGCGTCAAGTCGCGCCTGGGTCACGGCATCAAGCGCACTTTGCTCCGCTAACGAGCGCACATCACCTTTCTGCAAGGCGGATCTTCCGACGTATCCCGGAATGACCGCTGCCGCCGCCGCAACTGGCCGTGCCATGGTTCGCTTCGGAACGTCCAAGGACAAACCGATGATCAGCGCGTGCTTGTCCAGCCTTGATCCAGAAGCCGCAACGTCGGCGAGGCCAGCGAGACCCCACCGGTTTCCGGTGGGCGCGACAATAACGTGGGGAGATGCTGAACCCGTTAGCGTCGTCGTGAATGTCAACGTATCGGCAAACACTGTCGAAGTCGCCTTGTCGGGCGCCAGACTTCTGATTTCATTCAACTCAAAGAATGTCGAGACCAATTCTTCTATCCCAATTTTTCCAGTGATTGGATAGACATAATTTGAGGATCGAGAGTCTGGACCGCAGACGAGTTGCTTGTTCTCCAGTAAATCCTGGGCCGTGTCGCTAACGATGAAATGCCGGAGATTCTCTCGCCTGAAATCGGCGCTTGCGGACAAGCCAAGGCCTGCGGCCCCGTTCGTAATCAACTTGATAGGGTCGGCGGCGCCAGATCCCGTGTTTTGCTCGGTTATGTCGAACGAAAAATCGAATGCTATCCCGGTTTGGGTGTATCGATCATAGATCGTACGCTCGTTCGCGTTCAACCGAACGCTTACACTATGGTCCCACGGCTTCCCGCGACCAGCCTTAAGCTCGTCAAGCAAAGGGTTTGAGGCATTTTCCTGAACCAGGAGATCGATTGCTTTATCCTGGATAGCAAGCCTCGTTTCACAACGGATGTATTGTACGAGGTCAGGTGTCGGGACACCCGTGACGTCTTGCTGCAGCGGATGAATTGAACATCCGGTCGATAATACGGCAACCATCGGCACTAGCCATCTCGTTGCTCGAATATCGCATCTGATGCTCCTGAACTGACCTAAGGCACGATCCCAAGGCCCGTGCGAAATTGAACGCATGCTGTCTCTCACCCAAGCTATCTCCGAGCGAGAGGAGTGCACTAACAAAGCGCGTTGTCGTCGCTGGCTTGCCGAGTCGCAAAAATATCTCCGTCCAATCGCGGCGTCAGCAGCCTCAACCCAAAATAGATATCAAAGATGCGCCAGACCCTAGGTCAAACAAGTCAAAAGGATATTACGACGGAGCGCGCGCCCAGAGGGCTCCTGCCTGGTCTCGACTGATGAGAGGATCGCGAAGTCGCGATCTGGAGAGCGCTGGGGAGTTTACGGCGGTAAATCGTTCATCAGCACGCTCCACTCGCGCAACCGTATCGAACTGTCGCGCAGGAAACATCAGGCTCTGACCCGTGCTCAGACGGCATCGGCAAATCCAACACCATCAGACCGTCGGCAGTGAAGGCCCGTCATGGCGGATCGTGAGAGCCGGATCCGGACTTCAGCCACTCCGGATGGCGACGTTCGACCCAATCCAACATGCGGGACCGCCAAGACCGCAGCAGCGGTACGTCATCCGCGAGAAGCGCCAGACCGAGCGGAAGCATCCAGATGCCGAGGACCGGCAGCAACGACAGGATCCCCCCGACGATCAGCAGGAATCCCGCTGGAATTCTGAGCCAGCGCCCGGATGGCTGGCGGAGGCCCCGTACGGCGGCACGAAGGCGCTTCGGCAGCCGCTCGATTAACGCGTCCAAGCGCCAATCATCGCTGGGATTTCGACGGGTCCAAACTTCAGGCTGCGTCGGAAGTTTTCCAAGGGAAGGCTCAGTGCGGTCCGGATTCGGCATGTGGTGGTAGCTGGGGTGCCCTATCGCTAACGCAAGCCGACATGCTCTGCGGCGACCTGTCGCGCTGGATCCCCAGTAATCATCCGATCCAGGCTTGCGGCGATTTGCCCAGGCTGCGCCACTATGCACGGACGCTCACGCGACTGAAATGGCGAGTGAAATCGTCGCGCGACAAACGGGCAACTGTCGAAGCACCAAAGGCGGCGGTACAGCTGACATCAATCATCAATGATGTCGGCACCATCGGGTGTCAGCGCACTGCGAAGCGGCGACGCCGCCAATCGCAGTGCGACAAGTGCAACAGGGAGGACTCTGATGCGCAATCTCTTTCCAAAAATCTGTATCGGCGCTGCCGCGGTGCTTGCTGCGGGTGCGGTTAACGCGAATGAAGAACTCGTCAAGATGTCGCAAAACCCGAAAGACTGGGTGATGCCGACGGGAAACTACGCAAACCATCGCCATTCGCGGCTGAACCAGATCACCTCGGAGAATGCAGGCAAGCTGCAAGTCGCCTGGACGTTTTCGACCGGCGTGCTGCGCGGACACGAAGGCGGCCCGTTGGTGATCGACAATATCATGTACGTCCACGGTCCGTTCCCGAATCCCGTCTTCGCGCTTGATCTGAACGACGAAGGCAAGATCCTTTGGAAATACGATCCCAAGCAGGATCCCAATGTGATCGCCGTCATGTGCTGCGATACGGTCAATCGTGGCGTGGCCTACGGCGACGGCAAGATCTTCCTGCATCAAGCCGATACGACGTTGGTCGCTCTCGATGCCAAGACAGGCAAGGTGGCGTGGTCGACCAAGAACGGCGATCCGTCGAAGGGCGAGACCGGGACTTCCGCCCCGATGGTGATCAAGGACAAAGTTTTCGTCGGCATATCGGGCGGCGAGTTTGCGGTTCGCGGTTCGATGACGGCGTACGACATCAAAACAGGCAAGCAGGCATGGCGCGCATACTCTGTCGGTCCGGACAACGAAATGCTGATTGATCCGCAGAAGACGACAGAACTCGGCAAGCCGGTGGGCCCCGAACTCGAGCCTCAAGACCTGGCAGGGCGACCAGTGGAAATTGGGCGGGTCCACGACGTGGGGATGGTACTCATACGATCCCGAACTCAACCTGGTCTACTACGGCTCCGCCAATCCCGGGACCTGGAATCCGAGCCAACGGCCGGGCGACAACAGATGGTCGATGACCATCTTCGCGCGTGACGCCGATACCGGAATGGCGAGATGGGTGTACCAGATGACGCCGCATGACGAATGGGACTATGACGGCGTCAATGAAATGATCCTGGTCGACCAGACCGTAGGCGGGACGGCGCGCAAGCTGCTCGTCCACTTCGACCGAAATGGCTTCGCTTACACGCTTGACCGAACCAACGGCGAGTTGCTCGTCGCTGAAAAGTATGATCCGGCAGTTAACTGGGCGACAAAGGTCGACATGAACAAGGCCTCGCAAACCTATGGTCGTCCTCTTGTCGATGCGAGATATTCGACCAGGCGAGAGGACACCAATGTAAAGGGAATCTGCCCGGCTGCGCTTGGAACCAAGGATCAGCAGCCCGCGGCATTCTCACCTGGTACGGGCCTGTTCTACGTGCCGACGAACCATGTCTGCATGGATTACGAGCCGTTCAAGGTGAACTATACGGCTGGACAGCCTTATGTTGGGGCGACGTTGTCGATGTACCCGCCTCCTGGCGACAGCCACATGGGCAATTTCATTGCCTGGGATGCCCGCACGGGCAAGATCGTCTGGTCGAAGCAAGAGCAATTCTCGGTTTGGTCGGGTGTGCTGGCGACTGCGGGTAACGTCGTGTTCTACGGAACGCTCGAAGGTTATCTCAAGGCCGCCGATGCCAAGACCGGCAAAGAACTCTTCAAGTTCAAGACACCGTCCGGCATCATCGGAAATGTGACGACTTACGAGAACAATGGGAAGCAGTACGTTGCCGTTCTGTCCGGAGTGGGTGGTTGGGCCGGCATTGGCCTGGCTGCCGGCCTGACGGAGCCCACCGCAGGATTAGGCGCCGTCGGAGGCTATGCGGCCTTGCACGACTACACGTCCCTGGGTGGCCAGCTCACCGTATTCTCGCTGCCCGGCAGCTAAGCGAACTTGACGGACGACCACGACGCCGGAGCGCGATGGATCGATCTTCATCGCGCTCCGGCTTCGTATTCGTTGCGAACTCTCAGGAAAGACCGGCGCCCCCCTCATGACGTGCGAACGGCTCTGCTGCAGACCCTGCGTAGTCTAGCACCCTCGACAAATCGTAAGCTTGCGATCCACCTCATCGTTCTCGCGCTGCAGCCTCGCTTGATCCGTGGATGGTTCCGCATCCAGATGCAGATCAAGGGCACGCGGCTGACGATGACCGACCGGCGCGGACTGAGGCAGGCCGGCGAGTTGGGCTGCGATTTGAGTTTGCAGCAACTGTGGAATCGCCGACTCTTGCGCCGCACCTTTGGCATGCGCTTGAACTCCCCGGTTTCTCCCCTCGTCGCTCTTGGCGGGGATCTGAGATATCGTCACAAACGAAACCGTTACAACAACACAAGCCAATCTGCGTTTGATCGACAACATCGACCCTCTCCTCATTCTCTGACAGTTCGATCAATCAGCGTGGGAGGAGAGTGCTTGAGACCAGTTACGTCAGCATTTCGCGCTCGAGGAGTTGGGTTACGCCTGAAATCCGGAAAATGGGCGGCTCAACGCTGCGGCTCAGGGGACCCGGCCCTGGCGGCAGCGGCGACGGCTGAGGAAAACCAGTAATTTACCGGAGGTTGGTATCGATCGACGGGACAGATCCTTCAGGCGCCAATCAGCGCTCATTCAATCGGCAGGTTGCCATGCTCAACGACTATATGCGGAAAATCCTGACGGCGCGGGTTTACGATCTCGCCATTCAGACACCGCTTGATCCGATGCCGCGTCTCTCCGAGCGCATCGGTCACCGTGTCAGTCTGAAGCGGGAGGACCTTCAGGCGGTTTTTTCGTTCAAGCTTCGCGGCGCCTATAACAAGATGGCTCACCTGCCAAAGGACGGCCTTTCGCGCGGGGTGATTTGCGCTTCGGCCGGCAATCACGCGCAGGGTGTCGCGCTGGCCGCCCAACACCTGCATACGCAGGCGACCATCGTCATGCCGACCACGACGCCTGCCATCAAGATACGAGCCGTGGAAAGGCTCGGTGGCCACACCATCGTGCAAGGCGATTCCTTCGACGAAGCCCACGCCCATGCGCGGCACCTGGAGCAGACCTCCCACCTGACATTCATCCACCCTTTCGATGATCCCGAGGTGATTGCCGGACAGGGGACCGTGGGGCTCGAGATGCTGCGCCAGCATTCCGAACCGATCGGCGCGATCTTTGTGCAGATCGGTGGAGGCGGCCTGGCAGCGGGTGTGGCGGCAGGAATCAAGTTCCTGCGGCCGGACATCAAGGTGATCGGCGTCGAACCTGTCGACGCCGCCAGCATGAAGGCCGCCATCGCGGCTGGCCGTCCGGTACCGCTGGATCACGTGGGCCTGTTCGCCGACGGCGTCGCAGTCCGGCAGGTGGGGGATGTGACCTTCGGTCTATGCCAGGCTTTGCTCGACGAGATCGTCACCGTTGACGGCGACGAGATTTGCGCGGCGGTGAAGGATATCTTCGACGATACCCGCGCCATTGCCGAGCCGGCCGGGGCGGTCGGCCTCGCGGGATTGAAAGCCTATGCCGCACGGCACCCCGAGATCTCGGGAGCCCTGCTGGCCATTAACAGCGGCGCCAACCTGAACTTCGACCGTCTGCGTCACATCTCGGAACGTGCCGAGATCGGCGAGAAGCGCGAAGCGCTTTTCGCCGTCACCATACCCGAGCAACCCGGCAGCTATCGCCGCTTCATGGAGACGTTGGGCAAACGGTCCATCACCGAATTCAACTACCGTTATAGCGGCACCGACACTGCCCGCATCTTTGTCGGGATAGAGCTGCGCGGAGGCGACGAAGAAAAGCAGCAGATTGCGCGTCATCTGAGCGAACTGGGCTATGGTGTTACCGATATGAGCGAGAACGAAATGGCCAAGGGACACGTCCGCTACATGGTGGGCGGCCGGTTCGACGGTCTATCGGACGAACTGATCTTTCGCTTCGAATTTCCAGAACGTCCGGGCGCCCTGTTGAAGTTCCTCAACGACATGCCGCAGGGCTGGAACATCTCATTGTTTCACTACCGCAATCATGGCGCCGACCACGGCCGCGTCCTCGCCGGAATCCAAATTCCCAGGGAGCAACGCGCGGATTTTCAGACGTTTCTCGACAGGCTGCACTACGACTATTCGGACGAAACACAAAATCCGGCCTACCGTCTTTTCCTCGCAGGAAAGCCCGACATTGTCCGATGACCGGCCCCCGCGTGGGCGGGAGCCCTTCCCTTCCGCATCATGCGTTGATCGTCACGCTCTAATCGTCTCCGAACAGCCTGATCGGAAACTCGGCGCGCGCCGGCTGTTCGCGATAGACCGGATAGGCTCGCACCTCGCTGTCTTCGCGCACGGCCTGTTCGACGCCGCGGAGGTCGTCCTGATCCCGGCTCGGTTGCGCGCGGCGACGATCGACCCACTGCTGGCGGCGCTCGGCCGCCTTGCGCCGCTCGGCCCGTTTCTGATCGGCATCGCGTTTGAGGTCGGCGTCGCGAGCCTTCGCGTAGGCGTCATCGGGTGGGGACACCTGCTCATGCGCGGCGACGGGCTGCACATTAGCGACTGATGGCTTTGCGGTCGCGACCTCCGAAGACTTCGACGGGGAAGACTTCGACGCGTCAGCCTGCACCGCTTCGGACGGTTTCACGGCTTCGGGCTTCGCAGGCTGATCATTCGACGCCGTTGCATTCGCCTGCACATTCGCTGGCGGCGCGGGCGGCGTAGCTGGCGGCGAGGAATTGGCAGCTTCGTTCTGCTGCGGCTGGGCTGGCTTCTGTTCCGCGGGAGACACGACGACGGCCGCGTTGGTCGATGCCTTCGTCGCCGCGAGATAGGGCACGGGGACCATCGGATCCTTCGTCGACGGAGAGTTCGATGACGCACGCCGATCGAGCTTGCCATATTCCGGCGACTGCGGGCTCATGACATTGGCGATAGTCAACCCGCCTCCAAGGCCGGCTGCGATCGCGACGAATACGGTTCCTACGCCCGCAAAAAAAGCCGTTGAGGTACGCATGGTTCGGCTCCCTTCTCCACGCGCGGGCAACGCCCGAATGGAGGGGATGTTCCGGCAAACGCAAGCGCAACCCGGGAACCGGATTGCTGCGATCGGCGAGGATTTAGGGAACAACGGGCCGCGTTGACGACGAGGCCGTAATATCAGATCGCGGCCGCGACCTTGTCCAGGCCGATGATGCGCGCGAGCTTGCGCACCTCTTCCTTCTGGTCTTCGCGGAGTTGGAACAGAAGCGGCATCGCAGCCGATTTGAGTTGCTGGACTTCGTCCGAGTCCGGATCGATCTGCGACGCAGCGGTCGCGTTCGGATTGGCCTTGCGCGCCGAATGAATCTTGTGTGCGACGGCGCGCAACGCGGTCTCGACCGCCGGCCAATAGGATTCTCTGCGAAGGCGACAGCTTCAGCCGCTCCTTGATGCCCGCGATCTGTCCATCGCTCAGCAGTGCGTAGGATTTCTCCGGCTGCGGCTTGTTCACGACAGCCTTGGGTTCGATCTTCTCAGTCCTGTCGACCTTGGGCTCCGCCTTCTCAGCCTTGAGCTTCGACGGCACGGCGGCGCTCTGCGACGTGACCTGCGGCAACGCGGCGACCGCCTTGGCGGCCTCGATGTCGGCGGCGCTCGAGGAGGCATAGGCCTGGCGCAGCGGATCGCTCAGTTTCTCGGATGGCCGCTGAGGCTCCATGGAAGCCAGAGCGAAGCTCGTCACCATCAATCGATCGTGCTTGCTCTCCCGATTGGCGACGGGGTTCTTGACCACCAACGCGGGCGTTTCAGCGTCCGTGGCCTGCATGCTTTCGCGGGTCAGGATGCTGGTCGCGGCAGCGCCGACGACGAGGAAGCAGGTAAGCGTGATAATGGCGATTGATCTGGTCAAACAGTACTCCGTGTCGGCCGTTGGACCGAGCGCGATTGTCACCGAAACTTCGTGCTAATTAAGGCTTATCGGCGCCCTTGCTGCGGCGGCGACACCGCTCCCCTGTCCGAAATAAACCTAAAAGTTAACCGAAATCAAGACATAGCCGCGAGCTCGTAGGCGTCCTGAATATCGGCAACGATTTCAGAGGCCTCCCACAACGCCCGCGGCTCAACCGCGTGCAGACTCACGGTCCAGTTGCTTCCCCGCACGCTGCGCGGCGTGCTGACAACGTCGAATTGGACATTACGACACAGCGGATGCCGCTGCAGCGCGTGCGTGACGCGGACCTTGATCTCATTCAGGCTCGCCGGCGTTCTCTTGAAAAACCTCTCGAAGTCCATCAGCCATCCCCATTCCGTCCGGCTCGGCGCGGCCTTGCCGCGGCCACCGAGCTTGGGCGGGGATGTTGGGGCGGCATAGTTAACGGCCAGTTAAACCGGAAGCCGTAGTCCCACGGGGTTACAGCCCGCGGCCGTAAATAGGCCTCCCGATACTCGCCGATCGTGCGCGTGGCGTTCGCCGGTCCGGAAATCAGGGCGCTTCGCGAGCAGGCGCATCTGAGTTCAGGCCGTATTCGGCCGGTATCTGAATTTGACCGTCGGCTATGTGTCGCAGCTCGAACGCGGCGCCAAACGACCCAGCGGTCCTGCGCTTGTGCTGCTCGACGTGATCCGCCGCAAGGGTATTGGCGCAATTCTCTAGAGACGGTTGCGTGCGGCCCTCACCGCCTCTCGACGACGAGGCTCTGGATGGCGCGGCCGAACGTGCCGTGCTGATCGGCGAGCCGCGCCATTGACAATCCTGTGCCGTCGGGACCGATCCAGGATTCGCCGTCGAGCAGGACCCATTCACCGACCGGCTCGCGCGCCATGTTCACGGTGAGATCGGCGTTGAGGAAGATCCACTCGCGGAAATCCAGCGCCGGCGCGGTGCCGTTGCAGAAATCCGCGGCGACCACGGCGCGCATCGCCTGCGATACCGCGTGCCCTTCGATCATCGGCCAGTCGACCCTGTACCAGATCGCGCCGGGACCGGGCCGGCCGAACCGGCCACGCGCCGATCGAAGCGACATCCCCTTGACGAACGGGCTTGCCGAAAAATCCGCGGGCTCGGCAAACGACGCATCGGGCCCCGGCTGGCCGATCGGGGGATCTGCGATCTCCGGCGGCAGAGCTTGCGGCTCAACCCTGACCTTGAGCACGCTCGCGGCGGCGACGGCGATGTCATCCGCATAGAGCCTCACGGTACAAAGCTGGATCTTGCGGCCCTCGCGCAGCACCTCGGTACGAAGCGTCAGCGGCGCGAGCGGCACCGGGCGCATCAGATCGATGGTGACCCGCGCGATCCGCATCGTGGCCTTGGTCGGAACGGCTTCCGCGGCCCAGACGGCAAGTGCCGCCGGCGCGGAGCCGTGCTGCATGGCGTCGTCCCACGGACCAGCAGCGTTGGGGCTGACATGGACGCGATCGCCGTCGACGCGATAGATGGCGTCCATCACTGCGCTGGTGCTGTCCGGAAGACGCCTGTCCTGCCGCGGTCGCTAGCCGGTCGCGGCGAAAGCCTGTTCGCTGCCGTTCGGCAATTCGATATCGACTTCAAGCGTCGAGACATTCTTTCCTCGCTCCATCCGGACGATCACCTTGTCCGGGTCGAGCGTAACATGCCGCTGCACCACGGCGAGAATTTCTTCGCGGAGCTGCATCAGAAGGTCGGGCTTGCCACGTGTGCTACCGCGCTCATGCGCGAGCAGGATTTGCAGCCGCTCCCGCGCGATCGGTGCCGTAGGCACGGGCTCAGGCGCAGGTTTACGGCTGGAAAAAAGCCGCAATATGCTCATGCAGCCCTCCGTCCGCGCAGGAGGTTCATCAGGCCCTTGCGCTCGGTCGGGACCAGCATCGGAACGGTCTCGCCCAACAGGCGCTTGGTCGCATCGGCGTAAGCGCGCGCGGCCACACTCGACGGACTGTTCAAGGTCACGGGTGAGCCGACATTCGAGGCGCGCAGCACGTCCTGGCTTTCCGGAATGATGCCGAGCAGCGGCGTCGCCAGAATTTCGAGAATGTCATCGATCGTGAGCATCTCGCCGCGCGCCGCGCGCGCCGCATCATAGCGCGCGATCAGCACGTGCTTCTCGACGCGCTCGCCCTTCTCGGCTCGCACCGTCTTCGAATCCAGCATGCCGATGATGCGATCGGAGTCGCGCACGGACGAGACTTCCGGATTGGTGACGATGATCGCCTCGTCGGCAAAGCGCATGGCGAGCATCGCGCCGCGCTCGATGCCGGCCGGGCTGTCGCACAGAATCCAGTCGCAACTGCCGCGCAATTCGTCGATGACGCGGCCGATGCCCTCCTCCGTGAGCGCGTCCTTGTCCTTGGTCTGCGAGGCCGGCAGCAGCCACAAATTCTCCAGCCGCTTGTCGCGGATCAAGGCCTGCGGCAGCTTGGCGACGCCCTGCACGACATTGATGAGATCGAATACGACGCGACGTTCGGCGCCCAGCACGAGGTCGAGGTTTCGCAGACCGACATCGAAGTCCACGACCACGACCTTCTGTCCGGCCTGCGCCAGCGCCGCGCCCATCGCAGCGGTGGACGTGGTCTTGCCGACCCCGCCTTTGCCGGACGTCACTACGAGCACCTTCGCCATGTCTTACCCTCCATTCACAGGTTACAAATTCAATCAATTGAGCGGCGTAATCCTCATGATCTTGCCGTCGAGCCGCGCTTGCGCCGGTTTGGAGCGCAGGTTCGCGTCCAACTCCTCGGCGGTCTGGTAGTAGCCGTCGATCGCGATCAGCTCGGCCTCGATCTTCTGGCAATAGATGCGCGCGTTCGGATTGCCGTTGACGCCGGCCATCGCGCGCCCGCGCAGCGTGCCGTAGACGTGGATGGAGCCGCCCGCGACGATCTCGGCGCCGGAAGAGACCGAGCCAAGCACCGTCACGTCGCCGTCGGTGAAGATGATCGACTGCCCCGAGCGCACCGGACTGTCGAGCAGCAGCGACGTCATCTGCGGCGGCTTGGTGTCACGCTTCTCAGGCCGCGGAGGCTGAAGCGTGCAAGCACGGCCACCCGTCAGCAACGGCGGCAGGCTCGCATCCAGATGCTCGGCGTCGACGCCCTCGACGCCCAGCACGCGGATGTTGCGCTGTTCGATGCTCTTGACGAGATGCGTGATCGCGGAGGGGCTGAGATCGACCGCGGAGAGATCGAGAACTACCGGTTTACCGACGAAGAAGTTCGGAGAGCGCGCCAGCGTTGCGTCGACCTCTTCGAGCCAACCTACGATCGGCACAACTGGGGCAAAAACAAACGCGACGTAGGAGCGTCCGCGCAGGCGAATAAGTTGACGTGTCGGTTCTACGCTGGGTTCCATGATGATCGACTCGCCCATTGTTATGCAATGGTTAACCGTGGGCGGTCTTGGTTAATGGAAGGTTAATGCCTGAAAAAATAAGGCTCTAGAGTGAGAAGTATTTACCGTTCTTTAAGAAACGGTACGAGCGGCCAAAGACTTAACAACGTTCTGCCTCGATTCGAACTTAATAATGTCGTGCCTCCGCTCCATCACGTCCTAGTGACGATAATGTCCGGTAACGGTCACTGTCGTCCTTGTCCGCAGAAAGCGGCACATCGAAACGAATGTGCGAAATGAAAGCGGACAACTGCCGGGGGAAGGCAATGGGATTGGTGGGGAAGGTGCGACAGCGAGCGGCGTCTCACCCTGTGAAGCTGGCAGCATCACGCAACATTTCGCGTTGCGCGCTCGGCATTCCGCGCTTCCGTCGCATTTTTTCAGTACGCACGTCAGCGGCGTATCCTCTGTTGTCCACGCAAACCAATTGTTTTGAGCTTTTTCCGAGCGCGGCCAAAGGACCGTAGAAGGCAATCCCGCGAATGCCCAGAGGAGTAGCGTCATGAGTGTTGCAAACGAGCCTGAATTCCACCGGCCCCCACGATCCGATGCACTATGCGCCGCGCCGGGTGCGCGAGAAACCGGAGTTGACCTCGGCCGAAGACACGCGCGCCGCGCGTGAAAAGCGGTTGGAAGCCGTCATCGGACGGAACATCTCCCCTCCGGCGCCTCTCGACACCTCGCTCGAAAGCGCCGTCTATGAATTGTTGCGCCGTCCGATCGATCCCAAGCTTTTGGGCGAGACGCGCGCGCTGACGCGGGAGTTCGAGCGACGCGGCAGCGTGCTCGGCGTCGTCGGCCGCATCGCAGGCGCCGTCGTCGTCTCGGCGATCATCGCGCTGTTCTTTGTCGTCATGATGCCCGCAAGGCAGCAGGACAATGCGGCCTCGTTCACCGCGACGGTTCAATCGTTCACGACCGCGCTCTCGCAGCAACCGGCGCAGCCGCTTCCGACCGAGGAGACCAAGAAGCCGGCGCTCGCCGAGTTTCAATCGCTGTTAGCCGCGTCGGACACCGCTCAGGCCGCCGAGCGCGAACAGACCGACAAGCAATCCGACAAGCTTCTGCAGCAGTTCATGCAGTGGCGCCAGAGCCAGAAGAACAACCCGAACGAAACACCGCAATAGCGGATCCGCGGAAAACAAGAACACAGCAGATAGCGGCAACAGGAAATGTCCAATCAGTGGTTCAATCTGACCCCGGTACGGAGTTCGTGCCTGCTCCCCCGCGGGGTGATCGTATTGCTCGGCGCCCTGCTCGCCAATGATGCGAGTTCGGCCGCCGGCGACAATCTGAGCGTGGTGCGCGACCTTGCAAGCCGGGTGGGACCGATCATCGGCTCCGCATTGGCCTGCCAGAACGTCGCGCGTCCCCGCGTGCAAGTGATCATCGACAAGTTCCAGGCGGTGATCCGGGAAGCCTCTTCGAATGAGGCCGAGCGCGCCGATGTTGCGCGGTCGCTGGACCGCTATGTCTCGGACGGCCGCACGGCGATTGCGACCGCAAAGACGGACTGCCGCATCGCGGACCGTCAGGTCGCCGACCTCGAACAATCGCTCGGCCAGATACCGCCACAGCCCAGCAGCGGGCCGTCGCTCGCCGACGCGATCGCGCCGGCAGCCAATGCCGCGACAGCGCCGACCCAGCCGCTTCCGCCAACCAACGTGCATGGCGTCACCGATCGCGAAATCCGCTTCGGCATCGTCGTGCCGTTCTCCGGAAGCGCGAAGGAGAACGGCAAGAACATGAAGCTCGGGATCGACGCTCGCGTTCGCGCGCGCCAACGACAATGGCGGCGTGAACGGCCGCACATTGAAGCTGATTCCGGCCGACGATGGCTTCGAGCCGACGCGCACGCTCGACGCCATGAAGACTCTCTGGGACAAGGAGCAGGTGTTCGGGTTCATCGGCAATCTCGGAACGCCGACGGCCGCCGTCGCCGTCCCCTTTGCGCTCGAACGCCGGGCGCTGTTCTTCGGACCGCTCACCGGCGCCAGCATCGTGCGGCACGATCCACCGGATCGCTACGTCTTCAACTACCGGCCAAGCTACACGGAAGAGGCCGACGCCGCAGTGCGCTATCTCCTGAAGATCCGCAAGCTGCAGCCGCGCCAGATCGCGGTGTTCGCACAGAACGACTCCTTCGGCGACTGCGGGCTTCGCCGGTGTCGCCAAGGCGTTCCGTGCCCTTGGCGTCAACGACAGCGCGATCCTGCGGCTCAACTACAACCGCAACACCATCGACGTCGACGAGGCGGTCAATCAGCTTCGGCTGCAGAAGGTGCCGATCCGCGCGGTGGTGATGATCGCGACGACGCGGCCGGCCGCGAAGTTCATCGAGAAGACCCGCGATCTGTTCCCGGGGATGATCTATTCGAACGTCTCGGCCGTCGGCGCGAGCTCGCTGGCAGAAGAGCTGATGCTGCTCGGACCGCGCTTCACCCAGGGCGTGATCGTGACCCAGACGGTGCCCGCGGTGTCCGGCTATTCGAGCGTGGTGCTCGAGTACAAGAACGCGCTGGCGAAATACTTCCCCGGCGAGAGCCCGGACTACATCTCGCTCGAGGGCTTCATTTCGGCCAACGTGCTGATCGACGCGATCTGGCGCTGCGGTCCCGCAGCTCGAGACCGAGACGGCTGGTCGACATTCTGGAGAACACCCGCAATCTCGATGTCGGTCTTGGCATCCCGCTCGGTTTCAGCCGCGGCGAGCACCAGGCCTCGCACAAGGTCTGGGGAACGTCGCTCGACGAAACCGGCAAGTATCAGCCGATCGAACTTGAATGATCTCCGCGGCGCCAGACCCAGAAAAGGATCCGGCGCCTCGGTAAACTGAGCCCTCGGTCAATCATAACAAGATGGAGTGACAATCCACATCTGACCGTCGTGCGGGAGCTATTGTGTAATGCGTACCGGTTGGACTGGATTTTCTATTTGCGTTCTGCTCGCATTTCCGGCGAGCGCCGCTTCAAACAGGGCGGACGTTGTTCGTGATCTTGCCAGCCGCATCGGCCCCGTTGTCGGCGCGGCCTTGGCTTGCCGCGATATTTCACGCTCCAGGCCGCAGGTCATCGTCGACAAACTTCACAATATGATCCGCGAAGCGTCGGACCAGGACGCCGAGCGCGCCCGCTTCGCACGGGCATTCGATCGCAGCATCACCGACGGCACCAACGGGCTCAGGGCCGGCAAGACGGATTGCGCCACAGCCGACCGCCTTCTTGGCGACCTGGAAGATTCGCTGGGCGACCCGGCCTCGGTCAGCCTTGCGAACGCCGTCGGGCCATTTTCCCTCTCTGCCGCCGCCGCGGCTGCGATCGCCGCCGTCCCCGCGATCACGCGTCCTGCGCCGGCCACGCAGGCGCCCGCAAGCGCCGTCCACGGCGTCACCGACAGCGAAATCCGCTTCGGAATCGTGATGCCGTTTGGCGGCACGCGAAAGGAGGCCGGCCGGGAGCTGAAGCTCGGCATCGATGCCGCCTTCGGCCGCCAGAATGATGCCGGCGGCGTCAATGGCCGAACGCTCAAATTGATCGCCGCCGACGACGCCTACGACCCGGCGCGGACACTCGCCGCCATGAAGAAGCTCTACGAGCAGGACCAGGTCTTCGGCTATATCGGCAATGTCGGGACGGCGACCGCCGCGGTCGCAATCCCCTATGCGCTGGAGCGTCGCGCCCTGTTCTTCAGCGCCTTTACCGGCGCAAATGTGGTGCGCCGCGATCCGCCCGACCGCTATGTGTTCAACTATCGTCCGAGCTACGCCGAAGAAACCGACGCCATGGTGCGCTATCTGGTGAAGAGGCGCCGGATACCGCCACGGCAGATCGCGGTGTTCGCCCAGCAGGATTCCTATGGCGAGGCCGGCTTTGCCGGCGTCGCCAAGGCATTTCGCAGCCTCGGCCTGAAGGATGGCACGATCCTCAGGCTCACTTATCCGCGCAACACGATGGAGGTGGACGAGGCGGTCAATCAGCTCAAGCTGCAGAAGGCGCCGGTCAAAGCGGTGATCATCGTGAGCACCGACCGCGCCGCCGCCAAATTCATCGAAAAAACCCGCGACGCATTTCCCGGGCTGCTATACGGCAATGTGTCCGCTGTGGGCGCCACATCACTCGCCGGTGAGTTGATGCTGCTCGGCCCTCGATTTACCAACGGCGTGATCGTCACCCAGATCGTTCCGGCGGTGGCCGGACATTCCAGTTTAGTGCTCGAGTACAAGAATGCCCTTGCCAAATATTCTCCAGGTGAACAGCCGGATTACACGTCGCTTGAGGGATATGTCTCAGCGAGCGTCCTGATCGAGGCCCTGAAACGGACGGGTCCGCAGGTCGATGTCGAAAAGCTCGTCGACAACCTTGAAGCCATGAACAATTTCGATCTCGGTCTCGGCGCGAAGCTGAACTTCAGCCGTGGCGAGCACCAGGCATCGCACAGAATTTGGGGAACGGCGCTCGATGAGACCGGCATTTTTCAACCGATAGAACTTGAATGAGCATTGCGGCCCGGTCCGCCAGCGGGGCCGGCACCGCGTCACATGGAGCCCTACGGCAAAACGTCATCATGACCAAACTAGAATTTCATCCCTACGGACCACGCGGAGCTTTTCCGATGTCTATTCGTTTATCAGTGTTTTTGGTTGCCGCCCTGATCACATCCCATGCGAGTGCCGCGGGCAACAGCGTCGACGTCGTACGCGACCTGGCGTCGCGCATCGGGCCGATCATCGGCTCGGCGCAGGTCTGCCGCGACATCGAACGCTCGCGGGTCCAGGTGATCGTGGACAAATTTCAGACCGTGATCCGCGAGGCATCGCCACAGGACGCCGATCGCGCCGATCTGCAACAGGGATTCGATCGTAGTGTCGTCGACGGCCGCAATGTCGTCAGTTTCGGCAAGATCGACTGCAAGACGGCCGAGCGCCAGTTCTCCGAACTCGAGCGCTCGCTTGGTATCAACAATGGCACAGGCCTGTCCGGCGTGATCGGCCCCTCGGCCGCCGCGGCCGCCACCGCGCCGACCGCACCGCTGCCGCAGCCGGCGGCCGTGCCGACCTCCACCGCGCGCGGCGTCACCGACAACGAAATCAAGTTCGGGATCGTGGGCCCCTTCTCGGGAGCCTCGCGTGAGTTGGGGCGGCAGATGAAGCTCGGCATTGACGCCGCTTTCAACCGCGTCAACGAAGCCGGCGGTGTCAGCGGCAGGATGCTGAAACTGATTGCCGCCGATGACGGCTATGAACCGTCGCGCACCCTCGATGCGATGAAGACGCTCTATGAGAAGGAGCAGGTATTCGGCTTCATCGGCAATGTCGGCACGCCGACCGCCGCGGTCGCGATTCCCTACGCGCTGGAGAAGAAGGAATTGTTCTTCGGCGCCTTCACCGGCGCGAACCTGCTGCGCAGCGATCCGCCCGATCGCTACGTATTCAACTATCGTGCGAGCTACGTCGAGGAAACCGAACTCGGTCGTTCGCTACCTGATCAAGCTGCGGCACCTGCAGCCGCGGCAGATCGCGGTGCTGGCCCAAGACGACGCTTATGGCGACGCGGGCTTCGCCGGGGTCTCCAAGGCGTTCCGCGCGCTCGGCGTCGACGACAGCGCGATCCTGCGGCTCGGCTACAAGCGCAACACCGTCGAGGTGGATGAGGCGATCAACCAGCTCAAGCTGCAGAAGACGCAGATCAGAGCCGTGGTCATGGTCGCGACCTATCGGGCCGCTGCGAAATTCATCGAGAAGACCCGCGACCAGTTCCCTGGCCTGGTCTACAGCAACGTCTCTTTCGTCGGCAGCACGCAGCTCGCCGATGAATTGATGATGCTGGGGCCGCGCTTCGCCACCGGTGTGATCGTGACGCAGGTGGTGCCGGCCGTCGGCGGCTATTCGAGCGCCGTGCTCGAATACAAGGCCGCGCTCAACAAGTATTTTCCGGGCGAAGCGCCGGATTACGTATCGCTCGAAGGCTATGTCGCGGCCGATGTTCTCATCCAGGCGCTGCAAAAGACGGGGGCGCAGCTCGACACCGAAAAGCTGATCGACACGCTTGAGAACACGCGCAATCTCGATCTCGGCCTCGGGACGACGCTCAA
The DNA here is from genome assembly GCA_963770385.1 of uncultured Alphaproteobacteria bacterium. GTDB lineage: Bacteria > Pseudomonadota > Alphaproteobacteria > Rhizobiales > Xanthobacteraceae > Bradyrhizobium. The sequence goes on from CAVYPJ010000003.1 coordinate 683,475, forward strand.
CTTCGGCCGCGGTGAGCATCAGGCCTCGCACAAGGTCTGGGGCACGGCGATCGACAACAAGGGCAAATATCAGTCGCTCGACCTCGAATAGGCGCGCGAGGACGGCTCACCGAAAGCGCCGCTCTAAAGCGCGATGACGATTGAACCTGATCTCATCACGCTTTGCTTTAGAGCGGCGGATCGGTGGCCGTGTCGTATTCCTGCTTGAAGCGCGCGATCAGCTCGGCGGCGGGCAAGATCTTGCCGACGCTGCCGACGCCCTGCCCGGAACCCCAGATCTCCTTCCAGGCCTTGGGCTTGGCGCGATCGCCCGAGGCATCGGTGCCGAAGCTCATCTTCGAGGGATCGGAGGTCGGCAGGTTCTCCGGATCCATGCCGGCTGCGATGATCGACGGCTTCAGGTAATTGCCGTGCACGCCCGTGAACAGGTTGGAATAGACGATGTCCTCCGCGACAGAGCTCGTAATCATCTCCTTGTAGCCCTCGACCGCATTGGCTTCCTTGGTCGCAATGAAGGCCGAGCCGACATAGGCGAAGTCGGCGCCGAGAATGCGCGCCGCGCGGATGGCGCGGCCATTCGCGATCGCCCCCGACAGCGCGATCGGGCCGTCGAACCACTGCCGCGTCTCAGCCACGAAGGCGAGCGGCGAGATCACGCCCGCATGGCCGCCGGCGCCAGCCGCGACCAGGATCAGGCCGTCAGCACCCTTCTCGATCGCCTTGTGCGCAAACTTCTGATTGATCACATCATGAAAGACGATGCCGCCCCAATTGTGCACGGCTTGATTCAATTCCTCGCGTGCACCGAGCGAGGAGATGATCATCGGCACCTTGTGCTTCTCGCAAAGCGCGAGGTCATGGTCGAGCCGGTTGTTGGAGCGGTGCACGATCTGGTTCACCGCGAACGGCGCCGAGGGACGCTCGGGATGCGCCTTGTCGTGTGCGGCGAGTTCTTCCTTGATCCGCCCCAGCCATTCGTCAAGCAACTCCGGCGGCCGCGCATTCAGTGACGGAAACGATCCGACTACGCCGGCCTTGCACTGCGCGATCACGAGATCGGGCACCGAAATGATGAACAGAGGCGCACCGATCACGGGAATGGACAGACGGCCCTTGAACAAGGCAGGCATCGACATGGGCAGCAATTCCTTTTCGGTTGATCCGTTGTTTATTCCGGCAGACGGCAAGCCCTGCGTGAAGGATGCCAGACATCATACCAATAAAGCAATCGACGTTGCACAAGGTCCGGAAAGGTCATCATTCGCGCCATGACGATCACGCCTCGACGCAGCCACCGTGAAGCTTACGTGAGTATGTACCCGCCTACTGGCACAGCGCCGACGTGATGTAGTTGTCGGTGCGGCAATCGTCCGGCTTGCGCGTGCGGCCCGGGATCATGACCTTGGGCGAACAGGTCTCCGCGGAATCGGTGTTGAGGCTCTTGCCCTCCTTGTAGCCCTTGCTCTGGCAGAGCTTGTCGGCTGCGGCCTTGCAATCGGGCGTGCCGTTCGCCGCGATCGGGCAGATCGTGCGTCCGGATACCATGGATGACGGCTTGGCAAGCCGCGACAACGACTCGCCCGCATCCTTGACAGCATCATTGGCACGGCTGTTCAGATCGCCGATCGTCTCGCTTGGGGTCTTCAGCGGCGGCAGCAGCTTGCCGAACAGCTTGCCCATTTCATTGAACAGGCCCGGATTCTCAGCTGGCGCGGGCGAGACCTGCGGAGGCGGCTCAACCTGCGGAACTGCCGGCGGCTGCCCCTGCTCGTGAACGCCAAGCGCCGGCGGCGTCACCGTTTGCGGCCAGGCAACGCCAGCGGCTGCCACCGAGGCCGAAACCACGACGACACAAGTCGCGACGAGCGCCCTGAAAGACGTCAGAAGATCGACACTTGGAAAAGCCTCGGATAGAGGCTGCCTGACCTCCTCTTCCGGGCCGAGAGGACCATGATCCGGACGCCGTCTGGTGCACCACAGAGACATCTTAGCCGGGCACGCCCTTGACCGCCTGAGCGCCGACAAATTGCGGCCTACACCAGCTTGTAGGCGATATAAAAGCCGAGCACGAGCACGATCGCGCCGAGGCCGACCCAGAAGCCCAGCCGCTTCTCCAACTCCGCCCGAATAAAATCACCGTAGCGGTTGAGCAGAACGGCGACCATAAAGAAGCGTCCGCCGCGCGCCACGATCGAACACAGGATGAACAGCCACAGGTTATAGCCGGCAAAGCCCGAGGTGATGGTCACGAGCTTGTAGGGGATCGGCGTCAACCCCTTCACCAGGATGATGACCGCGCCCCATTCGGCGTAGGAGGCCCGGAAGGTATCGACCTTGCCGCCCAGGCCGTAGAGGTGGATCAGCCATTGTCCGAGCAAGTCATAGAGCAGCGCGCCGATCGCATAGCCGAGCAAGCCCCCGGCAACCGACGCAACCGTGCAGACGGCGGCGAACCACCATGCCCGTTTCGGCTCCGCGAGCGACATCGGCAGCAGCATGATATCCGGCGGCACCGGGAAGAAGGAACTCTCGGCAAAGGCGACCGCCGCCAGAATCCAGAGCGCATAGGATGTGTGGGCGGCGTCGATGCACCAATCATAGATCCGTTTGAGCATGGCGCGATCAACCATCATGGACCGGATTTGTCCATGGCCTTTAAATCGCGAATGCCTAGGGATCTAGTGACGCTTGCGCAGGCGGCGGCCGTCGAGCGCGACAATTGGTCGCCTGCCGACCCGCGGCGGTACCGCCTTGGCGAGTTTCACGGCCGACTTCGGCATCTTCTCGGCGATACCGAGCAGCATCTCGCGCCGCTCCATCTCGCGCCACACATCGTCGGGACGCACGCCGGCCGAGGCCCAGAGAACGGTGAGATTGTAGAGCAGATCGGCGCTTTCGCGAACCACGGCCTGGGCGTCGCCGTTGACGGCGTCGATCACGACTTCGATCGCTTCCTCGGCCAGCTTCTTGGCCATCTTGGATGGGCCATGCTGAAACAGCCGGGCCGTCCGCGAGGTTGCCGGGTCGAGGTCCTTGGCCGCAAGCACAGCCAGATATAGCCGCTCAAGCGAATCACTCATGAGTATGAAAGTAATCCAAACTTGTGGCGGGTGCGTTAATAATTGCAGCCACAATGCAACGATCCGCCGGTCGCGCGAACGACCGGCGGATTGCAATTCGGTTCAAAGTTTAACTACCAGCCGTAGCCATAAGGACGGTAGCCGCCGCCGTAATAAGCAGGGCCACCACCACCGTAGTAACCCGGCCCGTAATAGGCAGGACGACCGTAATATCCGTCATAATAGGAGTCCCGGCGGTTCTGAGCCGCGGCGATCGCTATGCCGGTGCCGACGATGCCTGCAAAGGCTGCCGCAGCGGCTGCACCGCCTCCGTTGTTATAGTGCCGGCGCCGGGCGCTGATGTCGGTCACGGTGCTGCCGGCAGCCGATGTGCCCTTGCCATGCGGGGCACTGCCCGCAAAGGCCATCGACGGCTCGATCGCCGTCAGCGCCAACGCCGCAACAGTCGCAAGGGCTGCCGCACGGCCGCCCGACGAAAACCCGCCCTTTCGGACAAACATTCCTAGTCCTCCTACAACGTGCATGGCCACGAACGGCCTCTAGGCATGATAACCCACGGTTCCATGCTGAGTTCCCTGCGGTGAAAGGACGCGGAACGCTTCTCACCGGCGGGACAGCCAGCGACTTTCGCTCATGGACCGTTCAGGTTCGCTCCGCCACAATGCGCGCGAGGCCGGCCCATCGGTGGCCCGCTCCCGTTCGATGTCCCGGCGTAAACACGATGCGTGTCACTCAGACCCACACCCCCTGCCGCAGGTTCATTCTCAAGGCCGGCCTTGCGGGCTTCGCCTGTCTCGCGACAGGCGCCGGTCGGGCGGCGGAGGATGCCAAGCAGCCGGTCGCGATTCAGTTCTCCTTCGACCGGCCGATCGAGGCGAGCGTGGCACCGTTCGTGGAGGCTGCGAACCGCGGCCTGTTCGCAGCCGAAGGGCTGTCGGTCTCGACCAGCATCGCCAACGGCTCCGCCGAGGCCATTGCGCGCGTCGCATCCGGCACGAGCGAACTCGCGCTCGCCGACATCAACGAACTGATCCGTTTCCGCGACAAGGCGGACGCGCCACAGATCAAGGCGGTGTTCGTGCTGTTCAACCAGGCACCCTACGCCATCGTGGCGCGCAAGAGCCGCGGCATTCACACGCTCTCGGACCTCGAGAGCAAGACGCTCGGCGTCGCCGAAAGCGATCTCTCGATCAGGTTGTGGCCGTCGCTGGCGAAACAGAACGGCGTCCAGACCTCACACGTGAGGATGTACCAAATCAGCGCCGCCGTGCGCGAGCCGATCCTCTCGGCCGGTCAGGTCGACGCGGTCAGCGGATTTTCCTACCTGTCGGCCGTCAACCTGCGCGACCGCGGCGTGCCCGCCGATGATCTCGCCGTGCTCCGCTATGCAGACTATGGTTGCGAGGCCTATGGATTTGCAGTGATCGTCAATCCGGCGTTTGCCGCCGGCAAGCCACAGGCCGTGAGAGGCTTCGTCCGGGCCGCGATCGCCGGCACGTGTTTCGCGATCAAGGAGCCGGCGCGCGCGGTCGACGACGTCGTGAGCCTCATGGATGGCGGTTCGCGCGAGCTGGAGCTCGACCGGCTGCGCACCGTGATCGCAGACAACATCCTGACCGGCGAAGTGAAACGCAACGGTATCGGCGGAATCGATTCCGCACGCCTCGAACGTTCGATCGATCAGATCGGCGAGGACTTCAAGTTTCACAAGCGGCCTGCCGCCGCCGACATCTTCGATGACAGCTTCCTGCCCCCGGTCGGCGGACGCCTCATCAATTGACCATTCTCTGTCGCGAAATCCCCGACTAGAATGCGATGAGATCGAAATCGTCATCGCGCTTTAGGTCTATGTTTTGAGCATGATCTTTTCGGAAAACCGCGACACACTTTTCCGGATCATGCTCTAGAATGCGCTGGTAGAAAGCCGCGCCTCAGCCTCCACCTCCCTGGCCTTGCTCCCTCGGCCTTTTGAGAGTTTCCTCGCCGCATGTCCCTGCTTCGCCTCTACACCCGTGTTCTCCAACTGCTCGGCAAGGAGGCGCGGCTCGGCTGGATCCTCGCCGCCGCCAATCTCCTGCTCGCCGGCGCGCAATTCGCCGAACCGGTCCTGTTCGGCCGCATCGTCGACGTGCTGTCCGGCAATAACACCAATGCCTCGCCGTGGCCGTTGCTTGCAGCCTGGGTGGCATTCGGCCTGTTCACCATCGCAGCCAGCGCAGCGGTGGCGCTGCACGCTGACCGGCTCTCGCACCGCCAGCGGCAGGCCGTGTTGACGAGCTATTTCGAGCACATCCTGCAACTGCCGCTCACCTTCCATTCCGGCACCCATTCGGGGCGGCTGATGAAGGTGATGCTGAACGGCACGGATGCGCTGTGGCGGCTGTGGCTCGGCTTCTTCCGCGAGCATTTCGCCGCCCTCATGTCGGTCGTGGTGCTGTTGCCGCTATCGCTCTACATCAACTGGCGGCTCGCGATCCTCTTGTTCTTGCTCTGCGTCGTGTTCACGGTGCTGACCACGCTGGTGGTACGCAAGACCTATGGCTTGCAGAGCGAGGTCGAGCAGCACTACAGCGATCTCTCCGCCCGCGCCTCGGATGCGCTCGGCAACGTCGCGCTGGTGCAGAGCTATGTGCGTATCGACGCCGAGGTGCAGGGGCTGCGCTATGTCGCCGACAGCCTGCTTGCGGTGCAGATGCCTGTGTTGTCGTGGTGGGCGCTCGTCACCGTCATCACCCGCGCCTCCACCACCATCACGGTGCTTGCGATCTTCAGCGTCGGCATCGCGCTGCATCAGGCCGGCCTCACCACGGTCGGCGAAATCGTGATGTTCGTCTCCTTCGCCACCATGCTGATCCAGAAGCTCGAGCAGGTGGTCTCCTTCATCAACAGCGTGTTCATGGAGGCGCCTCGGCTGCAGGAATTCTTCAACGTGCTGGACGCGGTGCCGGCGGTGCGCGACCGGCCCGATGCGATCGACGTCGGGCGGCTGTCCGGCCTCGTCGAATTCCATGACGTGTCTTTCTCCTATGACGGCAAGCGGCCGGCGGTGGAGGACCTGACCTTCACGGCTCTGCCCGGCCAGACGATTGCGCTGGTCGGCGCGACCGGCGCCGGCAAATCGACCGCGATCGCGTTGCTGCACAGGGCGTTCGATCCGCAATCCGGCTTCATCAAGATCGACGGCATGGATGTGCGGGGGCTGAAGCTCGCAGCGCTCCGACGAAACATCGGAGTGGTATTCCAGGAGGCGTTGCTGTTCGACCGCTCGATCGCCGACAATTTACGCGTCGGCAAGCCCGATGCGACCGATGAAGAAATGCGGACTGCCGCTGCCCGCGCGCAGGCGCTCGACTTCATCGAGCGCAGCGACCGCGGCTTCGACACCAGCACCGGCGAACGCGGACGCATGCTGTCCGGCGGCGAGCGGCAGCGGCTGTCGATCGCACGCGCGCTGTTGAAAGACCCGCCGATCCTGATTCTGGACGAGGCGACGTCGGCGCTCGATGCGGTCACCGAGGCCAAGGTCAATTCCGCTCTCGACGAAGTGATGAGGGGACGCACGACCTTCGTGATCGCTCATCGCCTCTCTACCATCCGCAATGCGACGCGCATCCTGGTATTCGACGCCGGGTGCGTGATCGAAAGCGGAACTTTCGATGAACTGGTGGCGAAAGGCGGTCATTTTGCCGATCTCGCGAAGGCTCAGTTCATGGTGCAGGACGAGGCGCGGGTGAGTCTGGCACGACCGGACAGCGGCAACTCCGCCGTCAAGGCCTGAGTTCCACGGAAGGTCACGCGGATTTCGTGGTTGAATTCATCGCGATAGACTCTGTTCTGGATCGGCAAGGCAGTATAGTTTGGCGTGCGCCGCGTTGCGGCCACCCGGACGCGCTTGAAGCGCGAATGTCAGCTGTCGGGACCTCGTGTTGCGCGGGTCTCAGAAACACCGGAACCCGATCGTGCACCTTCTCCACTCGTCGCTTCACATATCGCGGTTGAATCAATTCATCGTCGCCGCCGCTCTGGCATTGCTTCTACCAAGCGTCGCGCATGGCGAGGCGCGGCTGCTGATCGAGGCTGATAGCGGCAAGGTGCTCGAGGCCGAGAACGCGACGATGCCGTGGTATCCGGCATCGGTCACCAAGTTGATGACGGCCTATGTGGCACTGAGAGCAGTCAAGGACGGCAGGATCACGCTCGACACGCTGTTGACGGTGTCGCCGACCGCCGCCTCCCAGTCGCCGTCGAAGATGGGCTTCCGACCCGGCACGCAGCTGACCGTCGACAACGCGCTGAAGATGATGCTGGTGAAGTCGGCCAACGACATGGCGGTCGTGCTTGCCGAAGGCGTCGGCGGCTCGATCGACGGCTTCTCCGCGATGATGAACCAGACCGCGCAGAAGCTCGGCATGACACAGACCAGCTACGTCAATCCCAACGGCCTGCCCGCCGACGGCCAGATCACCTCGGCTCGCGACCTCGCCATCCTCGCGCGCGCGATCATCAAGGACCTGCCCGAGTACGAATATTTCGTGCACATCCCGTCGATCCGCTACGGCCGCAGGGTGACACAGAATTTCAACAAGCTGATCGGACGCTATCCCGGCGCCGACGGCTTCAAGACCGGCTTCATCTGCGCGTCGGGCTACAATCTCGTCGCTTCGGCCACGCGTGACGGCAAGCGGCTGATCGCGGTGGTGCTCGGCGCCTCCTCCGGCACCATGCGCGCGGTGCGCGCCGCGCAGCTGCTGGATCGCGGTTTCGGCAGCAACGGGCTCGGATGGCTCAAGCCATCGCTCGGCACGGTCGACCAGCTCGCGCCGATCGACGCCACGCCGCCGAACCTGCGCGACGACATGTGCGGCGGCAAGCACAAGCGCCCCGCCAGCGACGAGGACGATACGGTCGCAACCAACTCCGCCGGCACCAGCCAGTCCGCAAGCTCGTTTTTCGCTGCCGGACTGCAGGCGCCGCTCGCCAAGCCCGCGGACCTGATGGCCGCCGCGCCGGCGCCTTCCGAGCCCATCCCGGTCTACACCGGGCCGACGCGGACCGGCGCCGCGCTGATCGCGGCGGTCGCAGCCGATACCGAGAGCCAGGCGGCGCACCGCGGCAAGAGAGCGCACGGGGCGGGCAAGAAGCTCGCCGCAACCGCGGAGCCCAAGGACGGCAATAAGAACGCCAAGGGCGAGGCCAAGCCGGCGACGCCCGCGCGCCACGCGAACGCCGCCCCGAAGGCTGCGGACAAGCCCGCCGCGACTGACCCGGCCGCAGCCAAGCCCGCCAAGCCCAAGGCTGCTGCAAAGCCCAAGGGCACTCCCGGCGACGCGAAGGCCAAAAGCACATCGGGTTAAGGGCACCTCCGGCTGACAGCATCTCCCGCCAAGGCCAGCTCCGGCTGAGGCGCGGACGTTGCGGCACAACCAGACCGGGTTCGAAGCCCGGCTCAATTCATCGACCATCCACCAAGAGCTCCCCGGCCGCTTGCCATGGCGACCGGGCGGACCAATACTGCTCGGAAACGAGCCGTCCCAAGCAAGCAAGCGGGACGCCTGAAGCGCGATGACATTAGGTTAAATCGTCATCACGCTTTAGGTCTTTGATTGAGCATGATCTTTTCGGAAAACCGCTACACACTTTTCCGGATCATGCTCTAGCCGATCGAGAGGGGAAAACCATGGAGCGGATCTGGCTCAAGCAATATCCATCGGGCGTGCCCGCCGACATTGATCCAAACCGGTACGCCTCATTGGTCGAGCTATTGGAAGAGAGCTTTGCGAAGTTCGCCGATCGCAAGGCCTTCATCTGCATGGACAAGTCGATCAGCTATCGCGAGCTCGACGAGATGTCGCAGGCGCTCGCCGCCTATCTGCAGAATCTCGGTCTGGCGAAGGGCGCGCGCATCGCGCTGATGATGCCCAACGTGCTGCAATATCCGGTCGCGACCACCGCCGTTCTGCGTGCCGGCTATACGGCCGTCAACGTCAATCCGCTCTACACCGCGCGCGAGCTCGAGCATCAGCTTCGCGACTCCGGCGCGGAGGCGATCGTCGTGCTGGAGAACTTCGCAACCACCGTGCAGAAGGTGATCCCCGTCACCATGCTCAGGCACGTGATCGTGGCCAGCATGGGCGACCTCCTCGGCCTCAAGGGCATGATCGTCAATCTGGTGGTGCGGCGCGTGAAGAAGATGGTGCCGCCCTATTCGATCCCGACATCGGTGACCTTCAACGAGGCGCTGTCGGCCGGCCGCAGCATGACATTCAACAAGCCGATGATCGCGCCCGGCGACGTCGCCTTCCTGCAATACACCGGAGGCACGACCGGCGTCTCCAAGGGCGCCATGCTGCTCCATCGCAACATCGTCGCCAACGTGCTGCAGAACGACGCATGGCTGCAGCCCGCGCTCAATGCGCCGCCGCATGTCGACCAGCTCTTCATCGTCTGCGCGCTGCCGCTCTACCACATCTTCGCGCTGACCGTTTGCTTCCTGCTCGCGATGCGCTCCGGCGGCGTCAACCTCCTGATCCCGAACCCGCGCGACATCCCGGGCTTCATCAAGGAGCTGATGAAGTACCAGGTCAACAGCATCCCGGCCGTGAATACGCTCTACAACGCGCTGGTGAACCATCCCGACTTCAAGAAGATCGATTTCTCCAAGCTGAAGATCTCCAGCGGCGGCGGTATGGCGACGCAGCGTCCGGTCGCCGAAAAGTGGAAGAGCACGACGGGCTGCAGCATAGCGGAAGGCTATGGCCTGTCGGAAACGTCGCCGACGCTGACCAGCAATACGGGGATGATGGGCGAGTTCACCGGCACGATCGGCCTTCCCGTGCCGTCGACCTACATTTCCATCCGCGATGACGACGGCAACGAGGTGCCGCTCGGCCAGGCCGGCGAAATCTGCGCCAAGGGCCCGCAGGTGATGGCCGGCTACTGGAACAGGCCGGACGAAACCGCGCGGGTGATGACCAAGGACGGCTATTTCCGCACCGGCGATATCGGCATCATGTCGCCGGACGGCTCTACCAGGATCGTCGACCGGAAGAAGGACATGATCCTGGTCTCCGGCTTCAACGTCTATCCGAACGAGATCGAGGAAGTGATCGCAAGCCACCCGGGCGTGCTGGAGTGCGCGGTGATCGGCGTCGCCGACACGAAATCGGGCGAGGCGGTCAAGGCCTTCATCGTCAAGAAGGACCCGAACCTCACCGCCGACGACATCATCAAGTTCTGCCACGGCCAGCTCACCAACTACAAGGTGCCGAAGCAGATCGAATTCCGGACCGAGCTGCCCAAGACCAATGTCGGAAAGATCCTGCGCCGGCAGCTGCGCGACGAGAAAAAGGCGGCCGCGGCCTAGTTCGCCTAGCAGCCTCACTCACCGTCGTCCCTGCGAACGCATTAATGCATGCACACATCTCCGGGGGCGGCTCAATTCTCGCGCAGGGGTGCGTTCGCAGGGGCGACGGCGTAGGATGCTCACGGCATCGCAAGGCCACATTGATCGTATTCCCGTTTCTCCGCGCCTGAAAATGCTCTAAGAAAGCCCAGCCCTCACTGAAGGAGAATTGACGATGGCGATCCAAGTTGGCGACAAGCTGCCCGAATCCAAATTCCGCGTGATGACGGCGGAAGGTCCGCAGGTCAAAACCACCGATGACATTTTCAAGGGCAAGAAGGTCGCCCTCTTCGCGGTGCCCGGCGCCTATACCGGCACCTGCCACAAGATGCATCTGCCGAGCATTTTCCTGAACGCCTATGCCATCAAGGACAAGGGCGTCGACACCATCGCGATCGTCTCGGTCAACGACGCTTTCGTCATGAACGCCTGGAAGCGCGACACCGACCAGCGCGACGAGGCGATCTTCCTGGCCGACGGCAATGCCGACTTCACCAAGGCGATCGGCATGGAGCTCGATGCCTCCGCCAACGGACTCGGCCTCCGCTCCAAGCGCTATTCGATGCTGGTCGAAGACGGCGTGATCAAGAAGTTCAACATCGAACCCGCACCGGGCAAGGTCGAAGTCTCCGGCGGCGATACGCTGCTGGGACAGCTGTGAGCTGAGACGAAAAGCATCCTGATCGACCACAATCGTCATTGCGAGCGAAAGCGAAGCAATCCAGGAATGTCGCAGCGGGGAGAAACTGGATTGCTTCGTCGCTTGCGCTTCTCGCAATGACGACCTCTCGCCGACGTCGTTCCGGGGCGCGAAGCGAAGCCGGAACGACGGCAAGATATCCCGCGCGACTACGGCTTCAGCCGCGCCATGGCGACGCCGTCGCGGGCGAGCTGATCGGCGCGCTCGTTCTCCGCGTGTCCGGCATGGCCCTTGATCCAGTGCCAGCGCACTTCATGCGGCTTCAGCGCGGCGTCGAGCCGCTGCCACAGCTCGGCATTCTTGACAGGCTTCTTGTCGGCCGTACGCCAGCCGTTCTTCTTCCAGCCGTGAATCCAGGCGGTGATGCCTTGCCGCACATACTGGCTGTCGGTCGTAAGATCGACCACACAGGATTTCTTCAACGCTTCGAGCGCCGAGATCGCCGCCATCAGCTCCATGCGGTTGTTGGTGGTGTGCGCCTCGCCGCCCTTCAGCTCTTTTTCGACATCGCCGAATTTGAGGATCGCGCCCCAGCCGCCCGGCCCGGGATTGCCCGAGCACGCACCGTCGGTGAAGATCGTGACATGCGGCTTTTCGCTCACGCCGGCATTCCCGGGGCGCTCAGCCCGTAATCGCGGACGCTGGCAACGCTCTGATGGAAGCGCAGCTTGCGGGCATATTCGAGCGGGTCTTTCGGCCGCACCAGCGCGCCCGGCGGCACGTTGAGCCAATCGACCAGCCGCGTCAGCAGGAAGCGGATGGCGGCGCCGCGCGCCAGCAACGGCAGCGCGTCCTGCTCGGCGTCCGACAGCTTTCGCTCTCGCGCATAGGCGTTGAGAAAGGCGCGCGCCTTGGTGACGTTGAAGGAATGATCGCTCTCGAAGCACCAGGCGTTCAGGCAGATCGCGACGTCATAGGCGAATTGATCGTCGCAGGCAAAGGTGAAGTCGATGATGCCGGAGAGATCGCCACCCAGAAAGAACACGTTGTCCGGAAACAGGTCGGCATGGATCACGCCTTGCGGCAGGTCGCGCGGCCAGACGCCGCTTTCGAGAAACGTGAGCTCGGCGGCGATGAGGTCGCGCAGGCCGTGCTGCACCTCGTCGGCGCGCGCGGATGCGGCCTCGAACAGCGGACGCCAGCCTGACACCGACAGCGCATTGGCGCGCGACATGGAGAAACCGGCTCCCGCGAGATGCATCTTCGCCAGCGCCTGGCCGACGCCGGCGCAATGCGCGACGTTCGGCTTGCGGGGCCAGACGCCTTCCAGGAAGGTGATGATCGCCGCAGGCCGGCCGGCCAGCGCGCTCAATGCCTCGCCGTTCCTGTTCTTCACCGGCAGCGGACAATTGATGCCGTGCTCGGCGAGATGCGTCATCAGGCCGAGAAAGAACGGCAGGTCGCCCTTGGCGACGCGCTTCTCGTACAGCGTCAGGATGAAGGAGCCGCCCGACGTGTGCAGCAGGAAGTTGGAGTTCTCGACGCCCTCGGCGATGCCCTTGTAGGACAAGAGTTCGCCGATGTCGTAGTGGCTGAGATAGTCCGCAAGCTCGTCGGCGGCGACGTCGGTGTAGACCGCCATGCGAGCCTATTCCGCGGCCGCTTCAGGCCGCAACGAACGCGGCAGCGGGAAGAACTCGTTCTCTTCCGCGGCCGACACCGTCTCCACATGCAATTTGAAACGCTCGGCGAAGGCGCCCATGATCTCCTCGACGATCACTTCCGGCGCGGACGCGCCTGCAGTGATGCCGAGGCTCCTGATGCCTTCGAACCGCTTCCAGTCGATGTCGCCGGCGCGCTGGGCCAGCACCGCGATCGGACAGCCTTCGCGCTCGGCAACCTCGCGCAAGCGTTGCGAGTTCGACGAATTGGGCGCACCGACCACGATCAGCGCATCGACCACCGGCGCCACCTTCTTCACCGCGAGCTGACGGTTGGTGGTCGCGTAGCAGATGTCTTCCTTGTGGGGACCCGAGATGTTCGGAAACCGCCCCTTCAGCAGCGCGACGATCTCGGCGGTATCGTCGATCGACAGTGTGGTCTGCGTCACGAAGGCGAGGTTGTCCGGATTCTTCGGGGCGAAGGTCGCGGCATCCTCGGCAGTTTCAATTAAGGTTACCGCGCCTTGAGGCAATTGTCCGAGCGTCCCGACCACCTCGGGGTGATGCGAATGCCCGATCAGCAGAATCTCACGGCCGCGCTTGAAGTGGATCGCCGCTTCCCGGTGCACCTTGGTGACCAGCGGGCAGGTTGCATCCAGCGAGAAGAAATTGCGCTGGCGGGCCTCGGTGGGAACCGATTTTGGCACACCATGCGCCGAAAATACCACCGGTGCATTGGTATTGTCGGGAATCTCCGAGAGTTCCTCGACGAAGATCGCGCCCTTGGTTTTCAGGCTGTCGACGACGTATCTGTTGTGAACGATCTCGTGGCGCACATAGACCGGCGCACCATAAATGGTGAGCGCGCGTTCGACGGTATCGATTGCCCGCACCACGCCAGCGCAGAAGCCGCGCGGCGAACAAAGAACAATTCTAAGGTCTGGTTTGGCGGCCATTCGGACGGATTCCCGGGACCGAATCACCCCATGCCAACGGGCAGGGAACGGTCAAATTCACTTACGAATTGGGGCCCCCGGCGATCCCTGTCAAGGCCGTTTCGTAAGCCATTGCGCCGTAGGCCCTTCAAGGCTTATATAGGGCAAATTCCCGTCATCCCCGATGACTGAAGGCTTCGCCAGCAAAGTGGTGGGCGAAGCGCAAAGGAGATTTGCCATGAGCAACGCACCGCTTATGCCGAAGGCGACTGCCGTGTGGCTGGTGGACAATACCGCCCTGACTTTCGATCAGGTGGCGGATTTCACCAAGATGCACCCGCTGGAAGTGCGCGCCATCGCCGATGGCGACGCCGCCCAGGGCATCAAGGGCATGGACCCGATTTCGAACGGCCAGCTCACTCGCGAAGAGATCGAGCGGGCCGAGAGCGATCCGAATTACCGGCTGAGATTGCAGGAAAGCAAGGTGGTGCTGCCCACCCAGGCCAAGCGCAAGGGCCCGCGCTATACCCCGGTGTCGCGCCGCCACGAGCGGCCGAGCGCAATTCTCTGGCTGGTCCGCAACCATCCGGAGTTGAAAGATGCGCAGATCATGCGTCTGGTCGGCACCACCAAGACCACGATTGCGAGCGTGCGCGACCGCACACATTGGAACGCGTCGACCCTGACCCCGATCGATCCGGTCACGCTTGGCCTGTGCTCGCAGATCGAGCTGGATTTCGAGGTGCAGCGCGCGGCGAAGGAGAAGCCGGCCGCAGCGGCCTATGGTGGTGCCACGCTGTTGCCTGCCTCCGAGACCACTCGCAAGGAACCGGAATTCGAGTCTGCGGAAAAACACAGCGACGACCTCAATGTCGACGCCGTATTCGCCAAGCTGAAGACCATCGGCGGCAAGAAGCCGGAGGACGAGGAGTAAATTGATCGTCACGTCCTGTCATGCCCCGCGCAGGCGGGGCATCCAGTACGCCGCGGCCTATCCGTTCAAATTCAAGGTCTGTGGAATACTGGATCATCCGCTTTCGCGGATGATGACGGCGGTGCTCGTGGCGATGGTGCGTGTCACCATCGCCCTGAAAATCGAGCCGCATTTGTTTTATAGGACCCGCTGAGTCGCCCAACTCAATCGCCTCAACTTCAATCCCGGTGGTTCATCATGTATTCGCCGAGATTGCGCTGGGAGCGATCGGCTTTCGCCTCGGCCCGCTGCCGCATCACGTCGCGGTCCTTGCGGCAGGCGACATAGGCGGGCGAGCCGGTCTGAACATTGTTAGCACGGCAATAGGCGTCATCGTCGTCATTGCCCACCGCCGTCGCCGGCCCCTGGTTGCGCGCTGCGCAGGCGGTGAATGAGAGGCCGATGAACGCGAGTGCGATCAGACGGCTCGGAGCTTTTTGTCGCATGAAAATCCCGTTGTGTTGGCCGCCTGTTTAGCCGGAATTGAGGACTTTGTAAGTCCCGCTTTTACGGCCGTCGTTCCGAGGTGGTCACGGACGCGAGCCCGGAATCTCGAGGTTCCGGGTCCCGCGATGACAGGGGCTCACACCCTGCCCTTCAGCGCGTCGCCGATTTCGTCGAGCACCTTGGGATCCTCGATCGTGGCGGGCATGGTCCATTCCTCGCCGTCGGCGATCTTCTTGATGGTGCCACGCAGAATCTTGCCTGAACGCGTTTTCGGCAGACGTGCGACGGTGATCGCAAGCTTGAACGCGGCGACGGGGCCGAGCTTCTCACGCACCAGCGCCACGATCTCCTTCTCGATCTCGCCGGGGCTGCGCGTCACGCCTGCTTTCAGCACGAGCAAGCCGCACGGCACCTCGCCCTTGATCGCATCCTTGATGCCGAGCACCGCGCATTCGGCGACGTCGGAATGCGAGGCGAGAATTTCCTCCATGCCGCCGGTCGAGAGCCGGTGGCCCGCGACGTTGATGATGTCGTCGGTGCGGCCCATCACGAAGACATAGCCGTCCTCGTCCTTGTAGCCGGCGTCGGAGGTCTTGTAGTAGCCGGGGAATTCACGGAGATAGGACTCCTTGAAGCGATCATCCTGCTCCCACAGCGTCGGCAGGCAGCAGGGCGGCATCGGCAGCTTGATGACGATCGACCCCATCGTGCTCGGCCGCCACGGGCCTCGCCGCCTCATCCACCACATCGACCCGATAGCCCGGCATCGGCACCGTCGGCGAGCCGTGTTTCACGGGCAGCATGCCGAGCCCCATCGGATTGCCGGCGATGCACCAGCCGGTTTCGGTCTGCCACCAGTGATCGATCACCGGCACTTTCAACTGCTGCTCCGCCCACGCCACCGTCGGCGGATCGGCGCGCTCGCCGGCGAGGAACAGCGTGCGGAATGCAGACAGATCATATTTGCGGATCAGCTTGCCGTCCGGGTCTTCCTTTCGGATCGCGCGGAATGCGGTCGGCGCGGTGAACAGCGCGACGGCCTTGTGCTGGGAGATCACGCGCCAGAACGCGCCGGCATCCGGCGTGCCGATCGGCTTGCCCTCATACATGATCGAAGTCGCGCCGTGGATCAGCGGGCCATAGATGATGTAGCTGTGGCCGACAACCCAGCCGATATCGGAGCCGCACCACCAGACCTCGCCGGGCTTGATACCATAGAGGTTGAACATCGACCATTTCAGCGCAACGAGATGCCCGCCATTGTCGCGCACCACGCCCTTCGGCTTGCCGGTCGTGCCCGACGTATAGAGGATATAGAGCGGATCGGTCGCGAGCACGGGCACGCAAGGGGCGCGCTTGCCGGCGTCGAGCGCCGCGTTGCGCAGTGCCGCCCAGTCGTGGTCGCGGCCTTTGACGAGATCGCAGGCGTGCTGCGGCCGCTGCAGGATGATGCAGGCGTCAGGCTTGGCGCTGGAGAGATTGATCGCCTCGTCGAGCAGCGGCTTGTAGTGCACGACGCGGCCCGGCTCGAGGCCGCAGCTTGCCGACAGGATCAGCTTCGGCTTGGCGTCGTCGATGCGCGTCGCCAGCTCCTTGGCCGCAAAGCCGCCGAACACCACGCTGTGCACTGCGCCGATCCGCGCGCAGGCCAACATCGCGGCGACCGCCTCCGGCACCATCGGCATATAGAGGATGACGCGGTCGCCCTTGGTGACGCCGAAATCCTGCATCACGGCCGCGAGCGTCGCGACCTCTTTCAGCAGCTCCGCATAGGTGAAGGTGGTGATGGTGTTGGCGAGGGGCGAATCGTGGATCAGCGCCGGCTGATCGGCGCGTCCGTTCGCGACCTGCCGATCGAGCGCGTTGTAGCAGGTGTTGACCACGGCACCCGCAAACCAGCGGCCATAGATGCCCGCCGTCGGATCGAACACGCTCTTCGCCGGCTCGATCCAGTCGATCTCGCGCGCCGCCTCGGCCCAGAAGCCCTCGGGGTCCCTGAGCGAGCGGGCATACACCTCATGGTACCGGCTCTGTTGCTGGATGGTCATGGCGTCTCTCCCGGCCTCTCCCGCTCTTCGCCGTGCCTGAGCTTGTGCCGGGCATGACGGATTGGTCAGGGCATCGCTGTTGGCGCCATTGTCACGCGAAGCGGCGTGGATTCAAGCCGAAAAGCCCGGGCCGTTCGGCTGAAGCATGATCCGGAAAATCAGAGATCCAAGGCGCGATGGAGATTCAACCAAATCCCATCGCGCTTTAGCGCCGCTCGGCCGCCAGCAGATGGTCCAGCCGTTCGCGCATGGCTTTCTGAAGATCGTAATCGGCGCGGCCGAACGACGCATCGCGGCGGGCAAGAAATTCGTCCTGCTCCCGCCGCCGCGCGCGGCCGGCCCCCGCGCTTTCCGACGTGGCGTCGCGGACGACCTTGCTGTTCACCGCGTTGATCTCGCGATCAAGATTGGCAAGGTCCGGATCGGCGCAAATCGCCTTCTGGACCGGCTTTCGCGCCGTCGCGCAGTTGAAGCTCGGCTTGCCGGCGACCGCCATCATGGCACCGAGGCGTTCGAGCTCCAGGGCCAATGACTTGTAGTTCGCCCGAGCGGCCTGCTGATCCGGCTTCAGCTTGATCGCCGCACCGAAATCCCGCAGCGCCTTCGGCCGGTCACCCTTCCTGCGCCACAGCTCACCGCGCGCATTGTAGATATCGGCCAGCGAGGCATCGGCTCTGAGCGCGCTGTCATAGTCGGCGATGGCACGATCGATCTGATCCCTGCGGCCGAAGACGGCCGCGCGCGCGATGAGCGCCTTGACACGATCGTCCTTCACGGTCTTGTCGTTGTCGATCAGCTCGCCGCAAAGGCTCATGATCCTGTCATCGTCAGCCGCCGAGATCGCAGCCACGCACGGCGCAGGATCGACCTGCGGCTCCTTCGCGAGCTCCGTGCCGGTCGCGCGAACGTGGTGGGGGGCGGTCAAGCAGAGCGAAAGGACAAGGACGAGGATCGGGGATTTCAGACAGTCACGCATCAAAAGTCCGGCGAAAGAAGCGACAATTGCAGGCAGTCGCCACAAAGCAGCGGCAACTTTGCGGCAATTATACGAACGGATTTCGATGCTACACTGTCATCGGCAATAACACGGTGGCGACGCCACCAGGCTCTCGGGACTGCTGCATTGATAACATTGGAATGGATCATCGCGCTTCTGCTCGGCGCGGTTGTGCTCTCGGCGCTGGCGCGGCGGGTCAAGGTGCCCTACCCGACCTTTCTCGCGATCGGCGGCGTGCTGCTGGCCTTCCTGCCATCAGGTCCGTCCTGGACGCTGGAGCCCGATCTGGCCCTGGCGCTGTTCGTCGCGCCGGTGCTGCTCGATGCCGCCTTCGACACCTCGCTGCGGGATCTTCGCAACAACTGGCTGCCGGTCTCGACGCTGGTCGTGATGGCCGTCGGGGTTTCAACAGCCGCCGTCGCCGCAACGGTACTGGTGCTGGTGCCCGACATGCCATGGTCGGCCGCGATCGCGCTCGGCGCCATCGTCGCGCCGCCCGACGCCGCGGCCGCGACGGCCATTCTCCGCCAGGTCAACCTGCCCTATCGCATCCTGAAAATCCTCGAAGGCGAGAGCCTGCTCAACGATGCGAGCGCGCTCCTGATCTATCGTATCGCGGTCGGCGCCGCCGCACTCCATCATTTTGCATGGAGCAAGTTCGCGCCCACGATCGTGCTGGCCCTGGCGGGCAGCCTGATCGCCGGCTATCTCGCCGCACGGATATGGTCATGGCTCGCGGGGCACGTGCGTGACGTGCCGGCCGCGATCATCTTACAGTTTTCCGGGACCTTCATTGTCTGGATCGTCGCCGAGCACATCGGACTGTCCGGCATCCTGACCGTCGTCGCCTTCGCCATCACGATCGCACGCTCCGCGCCGGCGCGCATACCTGCGCGACTGCGCGTGCCGTCCTATGCCGTATGGGAGACCGCGGTCTTTATCCTGAACGTTCTGGCCTTCATGCTGATCGGCATGCAGCTTCGCCCGGTCTGGACGCGGCTCGACGACGTGGTGCGGTTGCAATATGCCGAGGTCGCGGCCTGTGTCCTCGTCGTCGTGATCCTTGCGCGCATCGTCTGGACCATGATCTACGGCACGAGCTTGCGTACGCTGCGCGCGCAAGGGCTGATCCGGCCGAACAGTACGTTGGCCGTGCCGACGATCAGAGGCGGCCTGGTCATATCCTGGTGCGGAATGCGCGGCATCGTGACGCTCGCAGCAGCTTTCGCACTGCCGGGCGACTTTCCCTATCGCGACCTGATCATGCTGACCGCCTGCTCCGTCGTGCTCGGCACGCTCGTCATCCAGGGCCTCACCTTGCGACCCTTGATCCTGGCACTGCAACTCAAGGAGGACAATCCGGTAGCAATCGAGGTCGCGCGTGCCCGTGCCGTTGCGTTTCGTGCGGCGCTCGACGAAATCGACGGCGATCCGTCCGAGGAGGCGGAGCTGCTGCGGCTCGAATACCGGGCAGCTTTGATGCAGGCCGAAGATAATCCCGAGGGCGGTGTCGCCGCGGCCGAGCTGCCCGCCGATCCGCTGCGGCGGCGCGCCATCGGCGCGGCCCGGCGTGCGATCCTGACGCTGCGCGAATCCGAGGAGATTGGCGACGACGCCTTTCATCAGCTCGAGGAAGAGCTCGATCGTGCCGAACTCGGCGCGCACGGTTGAGGTCTCGACAATCGCAAGATTTACTACCTGTGCGTGCATCTTCACCAGATCGAGAGAAGCACTCACGAGAGAGTAAGACCGATGTGATTCAGTGCTCCGGGAAAATCCTGTCGCTCACGTCATCCGTCTGCGAACGTCGCGGGCACGCCAGTCAGCGTGACGCGACCGCCGATGGAGCAAGCGTATGTCAGGGGATCGTCCAAACGGCGATGCCGCGGCGACGAGCCGGGAGGGATTCATCGAGTTGGAATCTCATGCCGGGCACATACGCCACGACACGGCGATGCGGCATGCGACATGTCAGGAACATGCGACATGTCAGGAAATCGTCTCGTTCTGGCAGGAGGCCGGGCGTCCGCTCTGGTTCGCCAAGGACGCGGCCTTCGATCGCTGCTTTCGAGAAAGATTTCTGCGCGCGCACGAGGCCGCGACCCGCGGCGAATATGACGGCTGGCTGGAAACGCCGCCGGGCGCACTGGGCCTGATCCTGCTGCTCGACCAATTCCCCCGTAACGCATTTCGTGGCATGCCGCGCATGTATGCGACCGATACGCTGGCCCGCGTCGCCGCCAACCTTGCCATTGCGGCCGGGCACGACCGCAACATTTCCCGCGAATTGCGGCCCTTCATGTATCTGCCGCTCTGCCACTCCGAAGATCTCGCTGATCAGGAACGCGCGGTGGAGTTGATTCGACGGATCGACGAGGCCTATGCGCCACTCGCGGTGCGCCACCGCAACATCATCAAGCGCTTCGGGCGATTTCCCCATCGCAATCCGATTCTCGACCGCACGATGACGGCGGAGGAACAGGACTTTCTCGATCAGGGCGGGTACGCCGGATAGCACATTTTTTTGAACCATCCAGCAATCAGTGAGACCAAAATACCATGACAACCACGATTGATGATCGCGCGCGTGCCACGGCATCGGCACCCGCGCAATATTTTTACTTCAACATGGCACTGGCCTGCATGGCCGTCGCTTTCCTCGGCTTTGCGCCGACCTACTGGCTGCCGCTGGCGAACAGGGCATTTTCTGCGCCGCCCGTGGTTCATTTCCATGGCATCCTGTTCTTCACCTGGACCGTGTATTTCGTGTTTCAGACTTGGCTCGCTGCGTCGGGTCAAACGTCCCGCCATCGTTCGCTTGGCATGATCGGCGTATCGCTGGCGACCGCGATGACGATCTCCGCTTTCCTCGCGAGCGTGACCGTGATGAAGCAGTCGGCTGCGGTCGGACAGACCGATGCGGGCGTCGCGTTCTCGATCGTGCCGCTTAGCGGAATCCTGTTCTTCGCCGTCGTGTTCGTGCTTGCCATCGCCGCCAATCGCCGCCCGGAAGTGCACAAGCGCCTGATGCTGCTCGCCGGCATTTCAATTCTGGATGCCGCTGTCGCGCGCTGGTTTCTTACTTTCCTCGCACCACCCGGCCCGGTCGGACCGCCGCCGGTGCCGGTCACGATCCCGCCCGCGTTCGTCGCCTATCTCCTGCTCGTGGTCGCGATCGTGTTCGACTGGCGAACGCGCGGCCGTCCGCACCCGGTCTATGTCTATGGCGGCCTCGCGCTGATCGCGGTGAAGCTACTGAACTGGCCGATCAGCGAGACGGCGGCCTGGCACGCCTTTGCCGGCGGCATCCTCGCGATGGCGCAGTAAAGGCTCTCGTTCGGGCCACAAACTCGCTGTCGTCCCTCCGAAAGCGTGCGTTCGCGGCGACGACTGTCTACCGGCGGACAGCGCGCGTTGACCAATGCAGGTGCGACCGACATTGTGCGTGTGAGACTTCCCTCAAGCCACGAACTCGGTGTCGTCCCTGCGAACGCAGGGACCCATAACCACAGGCTTGAGTTTGTGGCACTACGGCGGGACGACTTTCTTTCCAACAACAGATATCACGCGGTATGGGTCCCTGCGTTCGCAGGGACGACAGATGAGATTGTGGGGACGAAGGCGATCAGCTTCTGCAGGTCAGCCCGCCATCGACCACGAGCTCGATGCCGGTGACATAGCGCAACTCGTCGGAAGCCAAGAACAACGCCGCATTGGCGACGTCCCAGGCTTCGCCCATGTGGCCCATCGGCACCTGCGCGTCGCGCGCACGCCACATTGCTTCCACGTCGCCCTTGGCGTAGCTCGCGGCGAGCCCCGCCGAGTGCTCGACCATCGGCGTCTTCATCAATCCGGGCAGGATCGCATTCACGCGCACATGCTGAGGCGCGAACTCGACCGCGGTGGTGCGCGTCATCTGATTCATCGCTGCCTTGCTGGTGCCGTAGCTGACATAGGAGATGCCGACATGGCGGAGCGAGGCGATCGAGGAGATGTTGATGATCGAACCGCCGCCCTGTTTCACCATCACCGGAATGACGTGCTTCATGGCGAGAAAGGCGCTCTTCAGATTGACCGCGAACACACGGTCCCATTCCGACTCCGTTACATCGACCACGCTGCCCATTTCGGCGATGCCGACATTGTTGTCGAGCACGTCGATGCGGCCGTACGTGCTCAGGCAGGCCGCGACCATCGCCTCGACGTCGGCGGCGCGCGACACGTCGGCAGTGAAGGCTGATGCCTTGCCGCCCTCGCCCTTGATGATGCCAACGGTTTCTTCGGCGGCGGCCTGGTTGCGATCGACGCAGAACACTTGCGCGCCCTCGCGCGCGAAGCTCACCGCAGTCGCCTTGCCATTGCCCCAGCCCGGTCCGATCGAGCCCGCGCCCACCACCATCGCCACCTTGCCCTTGAGCCGATCCATCCTGTTCTCCCTGTCGTCGTTTATGGTTCGCAGACGCGCATGACGGTGACGTTAGCACCGATCGGCCGGTCAAAAATATCCGAGAGCGTCCGGCAATGCCCGTCCGCGCAGACCCGCCATTCGCCCGCGGCGCCGGAATTGCGCCACCGCGTCGTGCGGACGCTGCCGCCACTGCCAGGCGAACAGTGGAAACGGGAGCATGCATCGCTCTGGAAACATCGCGGTTCCCTGCGTAGTGTAGCGGCGTACGGAACCGGCCCACCAGAGGCCGATCGCCATGGGAGAACGCCACAATGCCTGTCAATCCAGCAATTCGACGATCTGTGACCGCAGCGCTTCTGCTCTGCAGTTCCTGCCTTCTCAGTCCCGCTCTTCTGAGCCCCGCGCTTGCCAAGCCGTTCATGATCGTCGGTCTCGACGAGAAGACGACATGGGACGACGACGGCAAGCCGATCCTTGCGCCTGCCGGCAAGGACCAGGTCCTCATCCTCGACCTCGCCGATCCCGAGAATCCCAAGACGGTGGCGAGCCTGCCGCTGAAGAACTCGGTGGTCGGACCGCCGGTGAATGTCGACATCGATCCGACCGGCACGGTCGCGCTGGTCGCGGACTCGGTCGACATCGTCAAGGACGGCGAGACGCTGAAGCAGGTTCCCGACAACAAGATCTATGTCATCGACCTCAAGGCCGAGCCGCCGAAGCTCGCCGCGACCATCACGGGCGGCAAGCAGCCCTCGGGCCTCAACTTCAGTCCGGACGGCAAGATGGCGCTGGTCGCCAACCGCGCCGACAATTCGGTCAGCGTGCTGTCGGTCAACGGCACCGACGTCAAGATCACCGATACCGTGTCCCTGCCCGACAGCGTCGCGCATGTGATGTTCACGCCGGACGGCAAGCATGCACTCGCCGTGCGCTTTCCCGCGCACAAGGTCTCGGTGCTGGATATCGCCGACGGCAAGGTGACGTACAACAAGGTGGACCTGCCCACGGGCCAGTGGCCCTACAACGTCGTGGTGACGCCGAACGGCAAGCTCGCGCTCACCTCCGACAATGGCGGCGCCGGCTCTTCAGACGGCAGCGTCGACACCACCAGCGTGATCGATCTGGAAACAACCCCGCCGCGTATCATCGACCGCGTGGTGGTCGGCGACGGGCCGGAGGGACTAGCCATGAGCCCGAAGGGCGATCTCGCGATTGCTGCGATTCTGCGCGGCTCCAACATGAAGAAGGCGTTCTTCTATGAAAAGAACGGCAGCCTGTCGGTGCTCACGATCGACGGCAAGAAGGTCACCAAGACGCAGGACATCGAGGTCGGCGGCCTCCCCGAGGCCGTCGTGTTCACGCCGGACGGCAAATACATCCTGGCCGGCAATTACCTGACCGAGGATTTCTCGATCCTCAAGGTCGACGGTACCAAGGTCACCGACACCGGCAAGCGGTTCAAAGTGCCGGGGCACCCGGCTTCGGCGAGGATGGGCCACTAGTTTTACTGCGTCATTAATCCCTCATGGTGAGGAGGCGCGCCAGCGCCGTCTCCGGACGATGCTGCGCATCGCCGGGAGAACCATGAGGCCCGGTGTGCAATTCGGGCCTCGTCCTTCGAGACGCTTGCTGGCGCAAGCTCCTCAGGATGAGGGGATAGAGCCCGTTATCAAGCAACACGGCCGGCACAATCCGGTGCCGGCCGGTATCACCGCCGCCGATGTCTCATTGGAACGTCATGTCCAGGCATTTGGAGATGTCGGAGCCGAGACCGGACGAGATGGTGATGCATCCGCGTACCTTCTGCGTGGTGGTGTCGGCAGCCCAGATCGAATAGCCGCCCGCGCCGAAGAAGGAGTTGGTGTTCGGCGGCTCGGTCTCGGTGGCATCGAAGGCGTAATTGGACTCCGTCTCGAATATGCGCGGCTTTTTGCTGCAGCCGCCATCGGTCTGCACGTTGATGACCTCCTTGTTGTCCCGTGTCAGCGACAGCGACACCTGGCAGCGGAAATATTCCGAGGTCTTGACGTTGAAAACATAGGTGTAGGACTTGCACGTCGCAGTGTTGAGCTTGCCCGCCGCCAGCCCGCGGCTGCAGGCAATCCGCTGGTTATTGCTGAGCTTGAACTCGTCGGCGCGGGCAAGAGAAACCTGCGTCAGCAGCGGCAGTGCGACACTCAAGCAAATTTTCATGACGCGGTTCATACGTATCATCCCCATCGACTGTTCTTCTGGATTGGCTCCGGGCGCGATGCGCAAGATAATCGCGAAGATGGATGCGGGAAATCACAAAGTCATCGGCGACGGCGATCAGACGTGAAAAACAAAGGTCGTATTGACGGTGCAACGACGTTCGTGATTTGTTCAAGAGGATGGTGGGGACACCGGCCGTTCCGGGATGGGAGGAGTATGATGACAGTCTTTTCAACGAAGACATTTGGTGCGGCCGCAGTGCTGGGCCTCTTTGCAACAACGGCGCTGGCGCAAGCGCCCGCCCCCACACCATGGGAATTGAAGCCCGACATGGGCTATGCCTACGACAAGGAAGGCAAGACGTTCGCCTACAAGATGGGCACCAGCAATGCCGGGCTGTTGCTGAAAGGCGCCAAGAAGGTGCCGAAAGGCACGCTGTTCTTCATCGGCCAGAACGGCCAGCTCTACATGCGCACCGGATCTTATCTCGAAGGGGACGGCAAGTTCATGTTCGGATCGAATTGAGTTGACCCCAACGCGTTGTCTCGGCCGAGCCAAGGTGCGTCGCGTTTTCCACGCGTCATTCCCGCAAGCGGGAATTCATCGCCACAGGCTTCTGTTGTTGCGGCAAGCTGCGGCCGCAGCTTTCACAAAACTGTATCCTGTGGTTATGGGTTCCCACTTTCGTGGGAACGACAGAGGAGAGCTTAGGGCCAACCGGCTGCTAAAACGCCGCGGCCAGCTCCTTGGCGCCGGGCTTGTTGCTGTTGAAGTCCATCCGCTCGTCGGTCACCGCGAGCAGCTTGGCGACTGTGTTGTTGCGGATCGCGACCGGGTTGCGCTCATAGCCGGAGCGCTGGAAGAAGTTCGAGGTCGGCACCTGGAGGCGCATCGCCTGCGGCATTGTGACCATGTCGAGGCCGGTGCCGTCGCCGGTCAGGTTCATCATCTCCAGCTCGGCGGCGCTGAGCGGACGCGTATAGCCCTTGGCACGGGCAAACAGCACCGAGGTCAGCAGCTTGTGGGTCTGCAGCATCGGCCCGACATCGATGTCGAGCACCATCGCATGCAGCGCCCAGCCCTGCGGCGTATCGCCGATCTTTTCGTGCTGCGACCAATCGTCCGGCACCGAGCGCGCCAGCGCGACCATCTTCTTCAGGACCGCGAGCTTGTGCTCCATCGCCCGGCGCGCCGGGCCCGACAGCGAGGCGGCCTTCTCGCTCAGCAGCTTCAGGAATTTCAGGCCCCTGCTCGGCGAGCAGCTCGACGCTGTTGGTGGTGAGGAGCTGATTATAGCCGATCGCGGTCGAGATCGCGCGCGTGCCGTGGAAGCCTGACTGCGTATCGTGATTGCCGTTGCCGCCGGTCTCGAACGCATAGACCCTTACCGCCTGCTCCCGTGTCAAGCCGGCCGCGGCTGCAAAGCGCGCATAGGCGCGCTTGAAGTCGCTATCGGCCACAGGCCGCTGCGGAGTCCATTGGAAATATTCATTGGCGGCCTTCAGGAGGTCGGCGACAACGGGAACATATTTCGGCTCGCGGCGCGGTCCCTCGGCTTCCGGCTCCGGGTTTACGGGCCGCTTCGGACCGGCATAAACCGGCGGCTGCGTCAGGACATAATCGTCCAGCGTAATGGGCTGGCGCTCGCGCCGCTTGGCGTTGCGGCCGCGCCGCTTCTCGATGATCGAGCTCCAATAGGCGCTCGCCTCCGCATCGAACGCGGCGCGCGCCTCCTGGTATTCCCTCAGTCGTCGCTGATAATCGGCGATTGCCTGCGGCGAGACGGCCTGGGCCATGGCGCCGCTCACGGCCGGCGGCAGCGGACCGGGATCGTGCGCGAGCACCCCTGTCGCATGCAGCGAGAATACGAACGCGAGAGGGGTCAGGCCGTGGCGAATCGCTTGAGTAAGCATAGGTCGGTTGTAGCGAAAACCGCGGCTACTTCCAGGCAAAGACAGGCTGCTCCAGATCACCGACCCGGGTGTCGCGGCCGGCCAGCACCTCGCGAAACTGGTAGATCATCGCTGCCGTCGGCGCGTGGATCAGCCGCTCGCCGAAGTGAAACCGGATCACCCGCCGTTCGCTTTCGGGGATCGTGACGAAATCGAACGCCTCTGCGCCTTCGATGATACCGAGACCGACCGGGTGCACGGAGGCGACCTCGGCGGGATTCGGCGACATCGCCGCAATGGACGCCGCCCAGATCACGACGGGCGTGATGAGATAGCCGGAACGGGTCGGATAATCGTCGAGCAGGCCCAGCACGGCATCGAGCCCAAGATCGAGACCGAGCTCTTCATGCAATTCGCGCAGCGCCGCCTCGACCTGCGTCTCGCCGGCGTCGCATCGGCCGCCAGGCAGCGCCCATTGCGCGCGATGGGCGCGCAGGCCGGCCGCCCGCCGCGTGAGCAGGAGCGCCGTATCGTCTGCGTCATCGCCCGTGCCGGCCAGCGCGATCGCGACGGACGCACGCTTCAGGTCCGGCGCAATTTCGGCGGGCGTCGTGCGCGTGAAAGCCGCGCAGCGATCGGCGATATTCCGCCGTGTGGCATCGTTGAAGGGTCTCATGTGAACGGCCTCATGACCCTTGACTACACCACGCCTGCGCCCGATGAAATGACCGTGGACCGACAATCATGGACGCCATCGTGGACTCGGAATGACCGATAAAGCCGCCGAAAAACTCAAATCCGACGGCTGGCGTGTCGTGGAAGCAACCGGATTTATCCAGCTGATCGGGCCGTTCTGGCAGCGCCTCGTCGACGGCGGGCCGGAATACGCCTTGATCGCCGAGGACAAGCACCACAATCGCCGCGGCCTCGTGCAGGGCGGCGTGACCATGACATTCGCCGACCGCACCTGCGGCATGACCGCGCGTCACGTCTCGGGCAAGCCGACGATGGCGACCGTGCAGCTTGACGTGCACTTCGTCGAGGCCGGCAAGATCGGCGAGATCCTGATTTCGCGGCCGCGCGTGGTGCGCACGACGCGAAGCCTGATTTTCATCAACACCGAAATCACGGTCGACAAGCGCTGCATCGCCATGGCGAGCGGCGTGTTCAAGATCCTGAAGAGCGAGTGACGCGTGCTCATGTCATTCCGGGGCACGCGTAGCGTGAACCCGGAATCTCGAGATTGCCGGTTCACTATCGCGCCGGAATGACGGCATCGCCGCCGATAATTCAGGCCGTCCTGGTGAATCCGAGATCGTCTGAGATCACGGCAGTGGGCCCGATCGGAACCTGGCCAGCATTGGCCAGATCGAGTTTGCGGAACACGATCTTGTCGCGCCAGACCTTGCGAAGGAAATCTTCGAAGACCTGAATCGTCAACTGCTCGCCGGGACATCGTCGGTATCCAAAGCCGAATGGTGCGAAGCCGGCGTAGTCACAAACCGGAAGGCTCTTCCCGTCGACAGCACCGAAAACTGTCCCAAAGCCGCTATTCGTGATGTTTGCCTTGCGTCCATCCCTGACCTCGAAATTCGTGATCTCGAACGGACATCGCGCCAAGCCTATCTGCTTGCATTTATCTTCAGTGATCTCAGCGCTGGTGGGAACGCTGAGGTATCTCGACGGATCGAAAGCATTCGGATCCTTCCAGTGGACCGGGTCCAGACTGGTACTTGTGTGGGGCGTGCTGATGTAGCTGTGGCGCTCCATGGGAAAGCCAAACCTTTGCTGCGGAGAGGCGCCATAGGCGCTTGTCCTGGCATCGTGGATGGCCGAGATGCTGCCGCCGTTTGGCGATATCACGCGGAATAATTCCATGACGAACAATTCCAGCGGCGAGAAGGGAGCGCCGCTGGCGTTGTCGAAATCTCCGCTCATCGTCTTCTGAAACGACGCCCGCACGGCCGGATCGCCCCCATTCTCGGATAGGCGCGACATGATCCCGAAGATCGAGTTGCCCCATTGGCTGAGCGCGACGAAATTGTGAAAGCACTCGAACACGACATCTTTCTTTGCAAAGTGACGGCCGTCGCCGGCGTTCTTCAACCAATACCAAGCTATCGTCTTTTCGGGATTCTTGGTCTTGCCGCTTTCAATGTCGTCGAGTCGATCGTCGATCCATGATTTCAGAAAGTCGAGGCGTTCACGAACGATCATGTAGTTGTCGTGCGTGACCGGCAGCAAAGGGTTCCTGTATGCAAGAACCGTGTTGAATGCTTCACCAATCTGCAGCACTTCGAAGGGAATGGCGTCTGCGGTTACGCCAAGGTGAAGGTCCCAATAGAGACCGAAATAATAGTCGAGGTAATGCCGCATGAACGGCTTGTTGGCGAATTGCTGGTCCATGAGCTTGTCGAAGAAAGCGACGACCTTCGCGCCATACATTGGCTTGTAAAGGTCCGGCGTCACTCCCGAGAAATAAATCCTCTTCCGGAGATTATTGGGGCCACGTTTCTCCAGGCCCTGCAAAAAGACCGTCACACCGTCTTCAGGCGTCGGTCGCCAGTCGCGGGTAATGAGTCCCCAAAGGTCGTAAGGCAGTGCGTTTTCCTTGCTGAACGTGACGTCAATCAACGGCAGCATTGGACGCTCGCCTTCGTAGAAACTCGTCAGGAAAAACGGTTTGACGACCTTCTCGACGTATTCGGGATCGAAGTTGGCTGGAATGGTTTCACGAAAACGCTGAAACGCAGCTAGAATTTGATCCGGACGTGACCGCGGCGACGAATCTGCAGATGCCTGCTCAATTCCCGCCACCATTGACGCTGATGCGCCGCTCCCCAACATCCCAAACGCAGCTGCGCCACCCTTAAGAACCGTTCGACGTTCAACTCTATTCCGACCCATTGTCTTCTCCCTTTTCGCGATTTCCGCGTTCGAATGTCCTCCGCTATTTTTTTATCCGCGCACGATGGCTCAGAACGACCCCGCCACGGAGCCGAGCGCGATGACGGCCGCAAGTGCCACCAGGGCACCGACGATGCCGACCACGACGATGTCGCGATAACTCTCCCGATGCGTCGATCCGCAGACCGCGAGCAAGGTGACCACCGCGCCATTGTGCGGCAGGCTGTCGAGCGTGCCGGAACCGATCACCGCGACGCGATGCAGCAGCGCGGGATCAAGTCCGATCTCCGCCGCGCGCGTCATGTATGTTGCCCCAAGCGCGTCGAGCGCAATGGTCAGCCCGCCCGATGCCGAGCCGGTGAGCGCCGCGAGCACGTTGGTGGCGACTGCCAGGGACACGAGCGGTCCGCCGCCGATACCGAGCACGGCGTCGCGCACCACGGCGAAAGCAGGCATTGCCGCCACCACGGCGCCGAAGCCGACCAGGCTCGCCACGCTTATCGCCGGCAGGACCGCGGCATTGGCGCCGGCGTCCATCGTCGCGCGCAAGTCCGGCAGTCGCCGATGACTGACCGCGAGCACGGTCACGACCGCGCAGGCAAGCGCCGTGATCACAGCCCAAACGCCACCGACGGCTGCGAGTGACGTCTCACCCCAGCGGACGTCAGCGAGAAAGCGGGTGTCCAGTGCCGGCAGGATGAACAACGACATCGAGAGATTGACAATGATCACGACGATGAGAGGCAGTGCTGCGAGCATGGCCGGAGGCGGCACGTCGGCCGCCGCGCCGTGCACGATCTCTGCCGGATCGAACTCGCGCGCGGCGGTGGCGCGTTCACGCAGCTTTTCGTCGGTGGCGAGACGGTCGGCGGGCATCGGCGCGCCGTCGCCGAAGCTTTCGCCGTTCTTCCGTGCGTTGGCCTCTTCGCGATTGAGCCACCACAGGCCGAAGCCAAGCATGATCAGCGATGCCAGAATGCCGAGACCGGGCGCAGCAAAGGGCGTGGTGCCAAAGAACGGCATCGGTATCGCGTTCTGGATCGATGGCGTGCCGGGCAATGCCGACATGGTAAAGGTCGAGGTTCCGAGCACGATTGCCGCCGGCATCAGGCGCCGCGGGATGCCGGCCGCACGAAACAACTCCTGCGCCATCGGCGCCAGCACGAAGAAGGCGACGAACAAGCTGACGCCGCCATAGGTGACGAGCGCGCCGGCGAGCACGACCGCGAGCACGGCCCGCTGCGGACCGAACCGCTGCGTCATGAAGTTCGCGATCGCGGCAACCGAGCCGCTATCCTCCATCAGCTTGCCGAACAGCGCACCAAGCAGAAATAGCGGAAAGAACTGCGCCAGAAAGCCTGCCGCGTTGCCCATGAAGGTTTGGGTCCAGTGGGCAAGCAGCGGCTCGCGGGAGAACAAAGCTGCGATCAAAGCGGCGACCGGCGCAAGCAGCAGCACGCTCCAGCCCCGGAACGCGAACCAGATCAGCAGGCCAAGCCCGATCAGGATGCCGAGCAGCCCTGATACGGTCATCACTCAGCACTCCGCCAGCAGCACATCGATATCGGTGGTGGAGCGCTGGCCGATGTCGTGACCGTGCTCCGCGAGGAACGCGGCGGCGCTCTTGCGCCCCTCTACTTTCAACAGTGAAACGAACTCCCACTCGGCGTTGAGCTTCGACGACGCTCCGAAGTTCGCGAGCTCGTCGGTCATGATCCGGTGCACGCGCATTCCGGCCCAGCGCGCGCCCTCGCCGTCTCCGGGGTCCGCGACCTGCCGCAGCAATGCGATCATGCGCAATTCCTTCATCAGCGGCGAGTTGAAGGAAATCTCGTTAAGCCGGTTGAGAATCTCGTTTGCGGTGCGCGGCGGGTCCAGCCGTTCGCGCGGATTGATCTGCACCAGGATGCTGTCATGCGCGTCGCTTTCGCGTATCAACGGCGTCAGGGTCGGATTGCCGGCATAGCCGCCATCCCAATAAGGCTCGCCGTCGATCTCTATCGCCTGGAACATGGTCGGCAGACAGGCCGACGCAAGCAGAGTGTCGGCCGTGATCTCCGCGTTGCGGAAGATGCGGCCGCGGCCGGTGCGCACGCTGGTCGCTGTAATGAACAGCTTGATGGGGGCGCGGGCGAGCCGTTCGAAGTCGATGCTCTCCTCGAGGATGGCACGCAGCGGGTTGAAGCCGAGCGGATTGAGAGTATAGGGCGAGACCATGCGGGCTATCAGGTCCATGGCGACGTAGGCGGGTGACGTATCGAGCGTCCATCGACCCATCAGCCGGTCGAGCGGCGAGCGCTGCAGCGGACTGAATGCCGCAGCCTTCGACACGCGTCGCCAATAGGCCTCGAGAGCTGCGCGCGCGCCGTCCGCCCCGCCCTGCATCCATCCGTCCGCCACCAGGGCAGCATTCATCGCGCCCGCCGACGTGCCGGAGATCGCCTCGATCCGCAGCCACGGCTCCTCGATCAGCCGATCGAGCACGCCCCAGGTAAACGCGCCGTGCGAGCCGCCCCCCTGCAAAGCAAGATCCACCAGAACCTGTTCGCGCGCCGTTCCGTTCATGGTCAGCCTCTGTCGGTCGGAGATGAAACGGCGCTTGATTTCAGGACGAAGCCATTACGCTTCGCCTCGACCCTTCGTACGATCGACGCAGCAGCGCGAACAGGCTGCCGCCCGTCGCTGCGCCGAGCAGGTAGGCGACGGCGACAAGCAGCGCGAGCGGTACGCGGGCGTTGAGGCCGATGAAAGAGACAGTGACGATCTCGAAGTTCTGCAGCGCGAACACGAGCGTCGCGACGGCGAACAGAATGATGACGGCGAGGTAGATCCAGCGCATGGCTGCCTCCTTGTCGTCGATCACGACGACGGCATAGCGCGCACTCCGAGACGTTCGAAATTATCGATAAAGTAGCACCAGCCACAATCACTATTTATGCGAGGGTGGCTTGTGTCCTTGAGATTGGTCTGTATTGCTGACCATTTTGATGAAATGGCCTCGAGCCCCTTCTCTCCCGTGTCGTCATGCGTTGCCGGGCTCCTGTCGAGGTCTTAAGCTTGCCACGGTCTCCGGCAGAAGCCGGCATTTTTTCCGAAAGCTTTCAGAGAATGGTGGCCGGCCCCGCGTTGAAGATCACCGTCGGCCTTATCGCGACGGTGCTGCTCGCGGCTGCCGCCGCGCAAGCGAGTTCGGTACTTGCGCCGCTTGCGCTGGCAATCTTCATCATCGCGATCGTTTGGCCGTTGCAGCACCGGCTGCAAGCGCGGATGCCGAAGCTGCTGGCGCTGGCGATCACGATTGCCGTCACGGTCGCGGTGTGCCTTGCCTTCGCCTCGCTGGCGGTCTGGGGCTTCAGTCGGGTGGGACGATCACTGGTCGCTGACGTCCCGCGCTACCAGGCACTATATGACACCATG
The DNA here is from genome assembly GCA_963770385.1 of uncultured Alphaproteobacteria bacterium. Taxonomy (GTDB): domain Bacteria; phylum Pseudomonadota; class Alphaproteobacteria; order Rhizobiales; family Xanthobacteraceae; genus Bradyrhizobium. Next base: position 716,475 of record CAVYPJ010000003.1, read on the forward strand.
GTGACATGGCTCGACGGTCACGGCGTTTCAGTCGCCGGGCTGTGGGCCGAACATTTCAACGTCGCTTGGTTGTTGCGCGCGACGCAGCACGTTGCCGGCCGCGTCAACACCACCCTGAGCTTTTGGCTGATCGCGCTGGTCTATGTCATCCTGGGACTGCTGGAAGTCGACGATATCAGGCGGAAGATCGAGGCGCTCGACAACCGCGAGGTTGCGCACGTGCTCCTCGACGGCAGCGTAGCGGCCGCCGAGAAGTTCAGAAAATACATGGTCGTGCGGACGCAGATGAGCGCCATGACCGGTCTGCTCGTCGGGATTTTCGCTGGAATCACCGGGCTGCCATTCGCAATCGAATGGGGCGTGATCGCCTTTGTGCTCAACTATATCCCGTTCATCGGCCCTTTCATTGCAACGCTGTTTCCTACTTTGCTCGCGATGACGCAGTTCGACAGCTGGCAGGCGGTTCTTGGCGTCTTCATCTGCCTCAACATCATCCAGTTCGTTGTCGGCAGCTATGTCGAACCTCGCGTGTCCGGCGACATTCTTTCGATCTCTCCCCTGGTCGTGCTGTTCACGATCTTCTTCTGGACCTTTCTGTGGGGCCTGTTCGGCACCTTCATCGGCGTGCCGATCGCCCTCGCCATCCTCAGCTTCTGCGGCCAGCACCGGTCGAGCCGGTGGCTCGCCGATCTGCTCGGCGGACCGAAACAGACGAAGACCCCGTAGGGTCTAAAGCGCGATACGGAAAAGCATGTAGAAGTTTTCCGAAGAGATCATGCTTGATCAAAGCCTAAAGCGCGATGACGATTCCACCTGATCTCATCATGCTCTAGCCGGCGGATCGAGCTTCGATGCCGGCGATCTCGATGTGCTCGGGCTGAAGCAAATAAAGCCGCCCGTCGACGCCGGCGGCGAGCGTATGGATATGAAAGTGCGTGGGTGCGTCGTCTGTTGCCCCCATCACCGGCGACGGCGCGGACACGATCTTCACCGCGCCGCACGCGCCGATCCAGTCGATGTGGCGGTGACCGTGCATGACGACGATGCGGGCGGCGAATGGCTTGAGCTTGCGTACGAACCACGTGCCGTTGACGAGCGCCGTGCCGACGCGCTCGGAAAATGCCGCCACCGGCATCGGATATTCCAGCAAGTGGTGATGCAGCGCGATGACCCAGACGGCCTTTGGAGACTCGTTGATCGCAGCCGCGAGACGATGCCCTTGTTCGACGGAGACAAGTCCGAGCGCATTGGTGAAGGAGAAATGGGTTTCCGCATTGGAGTTGAGGATGGCGACACCGAGACCGTCCTCCCGATCGGGCGGCAGGATCATCGGAAACTGATCATCGAAGAGGCGCCCGAGCCCCGCGGCGTGGCGCAGGCCGCCGCGATCCATGAACGCGGCGATCCGCAGGCGATGCGGTGCCAGCGCCTCATTGAGCGTCGACGCGCGTTGTCCGGCGGCCTCGACGACGTGCACGCGATCGCCCTGGACTGCCGCGATCGCTGACAGCGTCCGCATCTGCCGGAGCCGCTTGCCCGGGCTGAACGGCAAGTCGAGCCGCGCTGGATTGGCGCGATCGACGATATTTACGTCGTGATTGCCGGGCAGCATGATCATGCGCGCGGCGAGCGCCGGATAGCGCGACGTCGCGTCAAAGAATTCGGCCCATTCCGTCGCGCGGCCGGCATCGGTCATATCGCCGCTGACGAGTACGAGATCGAGCGGATCTGCGGCATGGATGGCAGCGAGGCGGGCCATGACACGATCGAGGCGTTCGTTGCCGCGCGGACCGCCTCGTCCGCTCTCGATGCGAAAGCCGTATCGCTCACCGACGACGTGAAGGTCCGAAAGATGCGCCGATGCGCCAGGTTCGGCCGCCGGGCGGCGCGGCATCGAAGGCAGCGAGATCGAACGGCTGGTCCATGCTGGCATCCGCAAAGCCCCAGACGAGCGCCGCGATCGCGAGATAACCCGACACCAGCACGACGGCGTTGGCAAGAGTCGGCACGACCAGGTGATGCAGCGCCATGAGGTCGGTCACGCTGCCGATCCAGCGCGAGCCCGGCCAGGCGAGAATGGCGACCAGAGCCGCGCAGCCGCAAACGATGATGCCGGCTCCCGCCGAACTTGCCGCGCGCAACCGTGCCCGTCCGGCGGGCGCGGTGTGCCGCGCGAACATTCGCTCCGCCACATGGCGCAGCGCCTCGCGGCAAAATACATAACCTGGCTGGACGGCGAGCGCGTTGAGCGACCAGAAGTTGACCTCGGCGATCCGCAACAGAGGCCGCCATCCCATCCATCCCAGCGTGACGAGAGCGACCAGTACCAGTACCAATGCGGCGCGGATTTCCGTCAGCGCCAGAATGTGCCCCGACACCTTGGCGAGCCATGCGGTCGCCACCAGCGGCGTGAGGCCGAGCAGGACCGCCGGCAGCAGCAACGAGACCGTCCATGCGAACAGCAGTTTGGGCAGACTGATTTCGACCAGCAGACTTCCGGCGATTGCGAGCAGCGACCTTTGTCCGGGGCTCGCGGCGTCGTCCTCGACATCGCCCTGACGCGGGTCGACGGGGGGAAACACAACGCCTTTGACATTCGTTGGATCACGTCCCGCAGTGGACTTCGTCATGACGAGCGCCCGCATCTAGCATCGGCAGCGGAAGGGGTTTCTCCCGCGGAAACGATGCTATCAGTTTTTGAAGCAATATCAGCACAGCGCACTGCGCATGCGGGAATCATTGCCGGTGACTACCCGCCCGTCATCGCACGTCGGTTGGGGGAGCCTTACGACGAAGCAATCCAGCCGTCACGTGACGCGGCCCTGAATTGCTTCGCCAGCGCTCGCAATGACGGCGGCGAGCCGCTATTCTGGCGGCCCCACCTGTTTGAGGACATCCGATGGAATACCGTCAACTGGGCCGCAGTGGCCTGAAAGTCTCGCCGATCTGCCTCGGCACCATGATGTTCGGCGGACCGACCGACGAGGCGACATCGGGACGGATCATCGCCAAGGCGCGCGAGGCCGGCATCAATTTCATCGACACGGCGGACGGCTACAACAAGGGCGGCTCCGAGCAGGTGGTCGGCCGCGCCATCGCCAACAACCGGCTGAACTGGGTGCTGGCGACCAAGCTCGCCAACCCGATGGGCGATGATCCCAATCACGGCGGGCTGTCGCGTCGCTGGGTGCTGCAGGCCGCCGAGGACAGCCTGAAACGGCTCGGCACCGACTATATCGATATCTACTATCTGCATAAGGAAGACCATTCGACGCCGCTGGAAGAGACCGTCCGCGCGATGGGCGACCTGATCCGCGCCGGCAAGGTGCGCTATTTCGGCGTCTCCAATTATCGCGCCTGGCGCGTCGCCGAGATCTGCAACATCTGCGACCGGCTCGGCATCGACCGGCCGATCGCAAGCCAGCCCTATTACAATGCGATGAACCGCATGCCGGAGGTCGAGCACTTCCCGGCCTGTCGCTATTACGGACTCGGCATCGTGCCCTACAGCCCGCTGGCGCGCGGCGTGTTGACGGGCAAGTACAAGCCCGACGCCGCGCCCGACAAGGACACGCGGGCAGGCCGCAACGATACGCGCATGATGCAGACCGAGTGGCGGCCGGAATCGCTGCAGCTTGCGCAGGAGATCAAGGCCCACGCGGAAAAGAAGGGCATCACCGCCGGCCAGTTCGCGGTGTCGTGGGTCTTGAATTCGTCCTTCGTCAGCGCGGTGATCGCGGGCCCCCGCACCGAGGAGCATTGGGACGACTACATCCGCGCGCTCGACTACCGCTTCACGGCCGAAGACGAGGCTTTGATCGACCGGCTGGTGATGACCGGCCATCCCTCAACGCCCGGCTACAACGACCCCGCTTATCCGATCGAGGGGCGAAAGCCGCGGACCTAGAGCACTCGCGATCGATGCTATCCTGACCTTCTCGCATTTTCGACGATAGCGATTCCTGGGACATCAGATGAAGCGACTGCATGTTACGCGGCTGACGATCCTCGCAGCGCTCGTGATGCTGGTGGGATTGTTCGACTTCGCGGCGCCCTCCGCGGAGGCTGCAACCATCGTCGCCCTGGGCGCCAGCAATACCTACGGCAAGGGAGTTGCGCGCAACCAGGCCTATCCGGCGCAGCTCGAAGCGATATTGCGCGCCAAAGGGCTCAACGCGCACGTGGTGAATGCCGGCATCAATGGCGACACCACGGAAGGCATGTTGAACCGTCTGGACCGTGTGGTTCCGAAGGGTATCAGCGCGGTCATCTTTCAGCCCGGTGGGAACGACCGGCGCAGAGGCAGCGCCGATCGCAGCGGCGAGATCGAAAGCCGCCTGCGCGCCCGCGGCGTCGCCGTCATCATGATGCCGAACAGCAGCTTCAGCGGATTGCCGCATCAGCCGGACGGCATGCATCTCACACCGGAGGGCTACCACATGCTGGCCGAACGCGTGGCGCCCGAAGTGATGAGCGCGGTTGGCCGATAGACAAGCGCCGATAGGCAAACAACGGCGGATCGCTCCGCCGTTGCTCTTGCTGTTCTCCACGAGGCGATGCGACTGCCGGCACGAAATCACTATCGCGCCGTCTCCGTCTTCGCCTGATCGAACGTTTCAGCCGTGACCGGATGGCTCGTCGGTAGATAGATGGCGCGGGCGACCGGGATCGCGATGATGAGGGTCCAGAACACGTACCTGCCGACGCATGGCTTCATGCTGCGGATCTGCTGGCCTTCTCCTCGCTCGCCATCGCTTCGAGCGCCCTGCGGTCGACCTTGCTCAGCGCGTTGCGCGGCAATGCTTCGACCACCTGGAACCCTTCCGGCACCTTGTAGGACGCAAGACGCTTGGCCACGTTCTCACGAATCTCGGCGACCACGCCTTTCTTCGTGCCGGGCGCGAGCTTGACGAAGGCGAACACGCGCTGGCCCTGTACGGGATCGGGCTTGCCGACGACAGCGGCTTCCTCGACTGCCGGATGGCAGGCCACGAGAGCTTCCTCGATCTCCATCGGCGAGATGTTTGTGCCGCCGCGAATGATGATGTCCTTCTTGCGCGCGACGAACCAGAGATCATCGCCGTCTCCGCGCCGCATCAGGTCGCCGGTGCGATACCAGCCCGCCTCCAGCGCTTTCGCGGTTGCTTCCGCATCGTTCCAATAGCCGACGAAAACGTTGGAGCCGCGGATCAGAACCTCGCCGACCTCGCCATTGGCGACGTCATTGCCGCTGTCATCGACGATCCGGAGCTGTGTTTCTTTCAAGATACGCACCACCGGCCCCGGTTGCAGGCCGAACGTCACGGAGCCGACGACCTCGGTCGCCCCCCAAATGTTATAGAGAGGCGCGCCCAGGATTGCGGCCACCTGCTCCTGGAGATCGACCGGGCAGACATCACCGCCGCATATGCAGGCCCTGAGCGACGAGACGTCCCGTCGCTTGGCCCTCTGGGCCGCCACAAGCGTCGAATACTGGTTGGGAAAGCCGAAGATCCAGGTGCCGCGATGGCGTTCGACATCGTCAAGCATCGCGCCGGCATCGAAACTTTCCAGGACCGCAATAGGCACGCCATGCAGGATGAAGCTTATCGCCGTGAAGAGACCGCTGGCATGCGCCATGGCCACTGACGACACGATCACGTCATCGGCCGAGAGGCTGAAATGCTTCGACATGAGCTCCGCCGCGGCGCCAAGCGTATTCGGCGTGTGCGCGACGAATTTGGGCTGACCGGTCGTGCCCGACGTGTTGACCAACACGGCGGGCTCATCGGAGGGCGGCGTCGGCAGATCCGCCGAAGCGTCGGCCTGTTTCAGGACATCCCACGGCCGGGCGCCATGCTTGTCGGCACCGTCGATGAGGATACGCTTCTGCTTCGGAAGGAGCGCGGCATCGACCGGCGCGGCATTGGGATACAAGGCGGACTCGCCGATATAGAGCGCGGGCTTGAGGCGCTGCAACATCGGCCCGAGCTCGGCGAATGTGAACGCGGTCCGCAACGGAGCTGCGATGGCGCCGAGCCTGAAACACGCATAATAAGCGACCAGCATCTCGGGCCGGTTCATCATGTGAAGCGCAACCCGGTTGCCCGCCTTGACGCCGTTCGCCGCAAGGCCCCGCGCCACGTGTTCGGCCTCGTCCGCAAGCCGGCGATAGGTCCACACCTCTCCCTTGAAGATCAGAGCCGTATCGTTGGGCCGCGTCTGGGCCTGGCGCGTGAGCGCTTCGGTCGGAGTAAGAGTCATCGGGGAATCTCCCGTAAGCTGTAGGAGATTCCAAACTGAGGACGCCGCATTACCTCGCGATTTCAATCTCATAGAAACGATTGCAATTGTAAGGAACGCGCCGTTGGCGGCCACAAGATTGCGTCAATGACGGCGATGCGATGACGGGGGTATGAACCGACAAGGAGGCGCAGTCGCCCAAACGTGAGCAGACGTCACGCGCGTGACGCCGGCCCGTGGTTGCCGATCCGTTTCAAGAGTGGGGGATGGTCACGGCGGGGGGCAAGGCTGACGACATGATCGAACGCGCACGGCGGCGAGATGCGAAAGCACATTCGCGTTTCTGCTGCGTGCACGCGACATCGATGTTTCCGCGGCGCAGCGCGCATCTCAAGCGCGATGGGATCAGGCTGAATCCCCATCGCGCTTGAGAGAACCGCTACGCAGTTTTCTGGATCGCGCCCTGCCCCGTCACCTGACCGGTCGGCTCCGGGCTCAGCCACGCGTAGAGCAGACCGCCGGCGGCGCCACCGAGCAACGGCGCCACCCAGAACAGCCAGAGCTGCGCCAGCGCCCAGCCGCCGACGAAAAGCGCAGGCCCCGTGCTGCGCGCCGGGTTCACGGACGTGTTGGTCACGTGGATGCCGATCAAGTGGATGAGGGTCAATCCAAGGCCGATGGCGATCGGCGCAAAACCCGCCGGCGCCTTGCCATGGGTCGACCCCATGATGACGAAGAGAAACATCATGGTCAGCACGAACTCGGTCAGCAGGCAGGCGCCCAGCCCATATTTGCCTGGCGAGTGATCGCCATACCCGTTCGCGGCAAACCCGCCCGCGAGGCTGAAGTCGGGCGCCCCGCTGGCGATGACGTACAACACCGCGGCCCCGACGATCGCGCCAACCACCTGCGCGATGATGTAGGGAACGATGAGGCTAGGCGGGAATCGTCCTCCGCATGCCAATCCGACCGTCACTGCCGGATTGAGATGACACCCCGAGACGTGTCCGATGGCATAGGCCATCGTGAGCACGGTGAGGCCGAAAGCGAGCGCCACGCCGAGCATTCCAATTCCCACCTGGGGAACGCCGGCAGCGATCACCGCACTGCCGCAACCGCCAAACGTCAGCCAAAAGGTGCCGATTGCCTCGGCAGCGTATTTATTGCCGTTCATACAACCCTCCCTCAGTTCTCGCCGTCTCTACGGGCGATTATCGCAGCGATACTAAACGGCCCGTGAGGAGGGAGAAAGGCCAAATAGACAACTTGCGGTCCACGCAGGCCTGCGTTGCCGAGTCGCAGTATGCGCCATGGTCAGCCCAGGGCTTCCAGATCTTCCCACTCACCGCCCCTCGCGCGGCGGCGTGCCGGAACGATCATGTAGCCGTCCTTGCGGCCGAGTTGCTCGGCCATCACGCCTCCGGACGTGGCGTCGACATGGACGATCCAGGATGCGAATGGATCATCGCCATTTTTGTCCGCGCGATAATGGATTTCCCAGGCATGCGGCGCGGTCTTGGAGGACCTCAGTGTCAGCAGCGCCAGGGATGGCTGAACGAGTCCGTCCGGAATGGGCAACCGCGCGACGACGGCGGCGACGTCGGGGCTGTCGAGCCACCCTTTCGGCAGATCCATCGCGTCCGGCAGAAAGCCCGCCGCATGCGGCGCCGCAGCGTCGAGTCGAAACACCAGCCTGCCGTCACCGAACAGCGTCACTTGCACCGTGTCACCGCTGTCGCCATAGCGCCACCGCGCCTGCCAGATGCCGCGCCCGTCGGGCCGAATGAGACCATAGCTCGAGAGCGTCATCAAACTCCGAGGCGGCTTGAATTTCGCCATGAAGGGCGTGGTGAGGTCGATCGCTTCACGCGCGCTCATATAGGTTTGCGGGAGTGCGACCTGCCTGGTCGGCGGAAGCTGAAGCCGCGTCGCCGCACCGGGCGGCTTCGTTCCGAGCTTGCGGCCGCCCTGCTCCACGAGACCGTCCGTCTTGTCCTGCGCCTTTTGCGGCGAGAGCCGTTTGTATTGGGGAAGGCGAAGCAGTTCGGCGAACCGATAGGCTGGCCGCTCCTTTGCCGCCGCCTTGGGATCGAACGAACCCAGCAGCGGCTCGAGTTGCTCCGATGCAACGAAGGGCGACAGCGCGAGCAGATCGAACTGGTCGCGCTCGACCGTCGGACGCGGCTCCCACCAGCACGCATATTGGACCAGGCGGCTCTCAGGCCGCGCCAATGCAAATGCCCAGCCATGGTCTTCCGCATAGCAATAATACAGAACCGTGCGACCGGTGAGCTTGCACAGGCTGTCCGCGAAAAGCGGCCCTTCTGCATCCCGATAGGACGCGGAGTTCGCGTATGGGACGAAGGTGAGCCACCCGTTCGCAGGCGCGAAGGCAACACCGCTGAACCCGGCATCGCGCAACGCCTTCTGCACCTCGCGGCCGTCGCCGACGCGAAGATGATAGCTGATGCTGAATTCACTCATCGCCAAGCTTCGCCCCAAACGGAAGATAGCACCACCGAATCACGATCAGGAGACGCACGATTGAATAGCACGCAGCGAGCGTCAGCGACGGTCTGGATGCCGAAGATGGCCAAAAGGGTAGGCAAGCCTCGTTGCACGTCCGCTCTTTGTGGGAGCAGACCTCGCGGTCTGCCGGCGACTACCGCGATGGTAAATGCCAGATCACCCCGGCCGCTCGAATTGAGCCGCCGACAGTAAGGCTTGCTTGTCGGCGGAGGCGTTAGGTGGCGCTCGACCATCGGTCCGACGTGCGCACCAAGAGCACGTCAAGAGGACGTCATGAGCAGCATCTCGACAATCGCGCTATCCGGCATGAACGCAGCGACCCGGCGCCTCGCGGTCTCCGCAAGCAACGTCGCCAATGTTGGGAGCGCTGGCGCACTCCCGGCAACGGACGGCACGGTGCCATCAGGCGCGCAGCAGGCCTATGCGCCACTGCAGGTCGTTCAGACCTCGAATGGCGATGGCGGCACGCAGACGACAGTCACGACCGTCAATCCGTCCTATGTCGCGACCTCAGATCCGCAGGCCCCCTTCGCCAATCAAGACGGCCTCGTCGCCGCGCCCAATGTCGACATCTCCCGGGAGATGGTCGACCAGATGATCGCAAGCTACAGCTTTGCCGCCAACGCCAAGGTTCTGAAGGCAGAGGACCGCATGACGAAGACGCTGATCGACACGCTGGCGTGACATCGACTCGGTGCTGTTCGCAACTGACCTGCGAGCGACTTGGCGTAGTACTGCCTGTCAGGCAATCTGATCAATTCCGCTTCCTTATCCGGCATTTGCATTGCCTTCGATGCACAAATCCGCTGCGCCTAAAAACTAAATTCACTCGCGCTTTCAACGCGATTCCACGCGTCCAGTCCTGCTGCGAAAAATATTCCGCTTGGGGCGTCGGGCAAATCAGCCGCATCCTGCCGCGCATCCCGCCTCGTGAAGAGGGGCGTATCGCGATCGTCACGAACGTGGAGGCGGGGAGCGGTGGCCGCGAGACATCGCAGCATTCTTTTTCGGATGCGGACGAACGATGTTTCGCGGACGGCCAAGCCGTGTGGTCCTGGCGCCCCAAGGCTGGCGCTAAACTCGCGTTGATGCTTTCGCATCCCGCGGGTGACGGTGACAACAAAGTCCGGTCACCGGGGAGAGCGCGGAGTACGCCGTCAAACCATTGCGCAGGGAAGGCCGGGTATGTCCGGCTGAGCCTGTGGTTCCTGCCCCGTGCATTTTTTCACGCACGGGGGCCATGGGTATCAGTCGATACCCGGTCTTCCCTGCGCCCTCTCATTGAAGAGGGTGGTCTCGATAGGCAAAGCTCGGACGCGACATGCGCCGCGAGAATGCGGATACATGGCATCTCGTTGCGAGGAATGAGGCTACGAAGCAATCCCGGGGGTCTCGGTCAATCACGACCGCCCGTCACTGAAGTCCGCTCTACGCTTAGCCGCCAGGCATGCAAACCTCTGCCGTAAACATGAATTTGCATGATCGAACATGTGGTCTGGTTCACAAATGGCCGTTGGCTAGTGATCTATATTTGTGTTCGCGGACCTAACGGAGACCAAATGTCCGATCATTTCGCCGCGCCCGCGCCGCTGTCCAAAGGACATCAAGCCTCCTGCGCGGGCGGCTCGACCAGCGGCGACGTGTTTATCTTTCACGGCCCTGGCAAAGATGGTCTGCCGTGGCGACGCATCAGCAAGCGGCCCGAACACGCAGGCTTCCGCGTCATCTTTCTCGATCGAGCGAAGCATGTCGCCGGCGATCATTTTAGGTCGACGACGCTGCCGATTCGTGAAGAGCCGCAGGACCCTCATGATTGGTCGCCTTGGCGGGCTGAAGTACGAATGACCCGACGCGATCTCGCGCTCGGGATCATCGCGGACCTGAACGGCGTAGCTGCAGCCGAAGTTGCCGCGCCGGCGAAGCGGGCGATTCTCACCGGCGCAGCCGGCCCCACTTTCAGCCGCCGACGCGCGTTTGCCCCACGAAACTCTGCACAGACCCGCAAGACGTGAAATCGAGTCCAGAACTGGAAACGCCCCATGGCGCGCATATTTATCTCTCATTCGAGCCGCGACGATGAGTTGGCCGCGCGGATGAAAGCCTGGCTCGCGAGCCAAGGGTTCGAGACAACGTTTCTCGACTTCGACAAGACGACCGGCATCGCGCCCGGGGCCGACTGGGAGAAGACGCTATACCGCGAAGTCGAGCAGTCCCAGGCTGTTATCATCATACAGACACCGAACTGGCTGGCTTCGAAATGGTGTTTCGCCGAGTACACGCAGGCGCGTGCGCTAGGCAAGGCAATCTTTCTCGTGATCGAGACCCCGTCTGGCGACGCTCAGATATCGCCTGATATCCAGACGCTCAATTTGCTCAGCGATCGCGAGGGCGGGCTCGAACGGCTCTCACGCGAGCTCGTGCGGATCGCACTTGACGCCCAAGGCGGCTTCCAATGGGACGCCAATCGCCCACCATTTCCCGGGCTGCTCGCCTTCCAAGAAGAGGACGCGGCGATCTATTTCGGCCGCGATGACGACATCCGCCGCCTGATAGAGCGGCTCGACGCACGCCGCGCTCAGGGCGGCGCCAAGTTGATCGCGCTGCTCGGGTCGTCCGGATCCGGCAAATCTTCGCTGTTGCGGGCCGGGGTCATTCCGCGGTTGAAGCGCGCCGGTCGCAATTGGATTGTCATGCCTCCGATACGGCCGCGCCTGCGTCCGGTCGATGCGTTGGCTTTCGCGTTTGCGACCGCATCCGGCCGGGGAGCCGAGTGGCGCAAGCTGAAGGATGATCTGCTTGGTAGCGACCCCGAGCGCGCGCTCGAGGACATCGGCAACGAAGTGCGCGTCAAGGCAGGCGCCGGCGAAGCGCATATCTTGATCCCGATCGACCAGGCAGAGGAGCTGTTTGGCGTCGCCGACCCGGACGAGGCGCGGCGTTTTCTGGAGATTCTCGGCCACGCGCTGTCCGAAAACCTGCCGTTCATGGCGATCATGGCCATGAGATCAGACTTTTTGGGGCGACTTCAGTCCGCGGCGGCGCGAATGGCCCGGTTCGAGGAATTCTCGCTTGGACCGATGCCGTTGACGCGCATCCCGCAGATCATCCAGGGGCCGGCCAAGGTGGCCGGTGTCCACGTCGAAGAGGCCTTCGTGCAGCAGGCCGCTCACGACGCGGCGACGGAGGATGCGCTGCCGCTGCTGGCGTTTGCACTACGCCAGCTCTGGGACCGGTCGTCGAACAAGGTGCTCAGCCTCGAAGGTTACAAGGCGCTCGGAGACGAGAAGGCGGGGCTCAGCCCGCTGGAAAACGCAGTGCGCGAAGCCGCCGACGCGGTGCTGGCGGACGCGAAGCCGACCGACGAGGAGAAGGCGGCGCTGCGCGAGGCATTCGTGCCGGCGATGGTGCGTGTGAACGACCAGGGCGAATATGTCCGCCGTCCGGCACGCCTGGACGAACTGCCGGCCAAAGCTCAACCGCTGCTGGAGCGACTGGCGAGCGCACGTCTCCTGATCATGCGTCACGAGGGCGATGCCCGTGTCGTCGAAGTCACGCACGAAGCGCTATTGCGCAAATGGCCGCTGCTGCGCTCCTGGCTGGACGCGGCGCGCGTGTTCCTCATCGGCAAACAGCAGCTCGAGCAGGATCTGCGCGACTGGAATGGGGCGAGGGATAACGACAAGACCGACGCCTTGCTGACGGGACTGAAGCTCAACCGCGCGCGCGGCTGGCTCGCCGAGTACCCAACCCAACTGACGGCGCAAGAGCGCGGCTTCATTCAAGCGAGCATCCAAAGAGTTGAGGCGGAGGATCGCAGCAGAGCAAGGACGCGCCGACTCGTCACCCTCGGCTCGATCGCTGCCGCTTTGATGCTGGCTGTCATTGCAGTGTTGGCCGGCTTGGAGGCATGGAAGGCAAACGCCGCGCAAAAGACCGCGCTGGAAGCCGAGCAGCAGGCGAAGGCCGCGCAAAAGGTCGCAACAGAGAACGAGTTGCGCGCACTGGCGGCGCTCTCGGAAGTGAAGCTGGCGAACCACCGGGTCTCGCAGGTCCAGCAGATCGCCCGCCAAACTGGCGATCCTTCGTTGGGCCCGCAGCGCAGCCTGCTGCTCGCCGTGCACGCGGCAACGCTGCAGCCCAAGGACGGGGTCGGCCTGCTCGGCGCGATCGACGGGGTACGCCAGCAGCTTCGTGCCGCCGCAGGCCTCCAGTTGGACAGCCACGTGGCGAACGCGTCGGCCGCGGCATATTCGCCCGATCGGCGCTGGCTTGCACTCGGTGACGCCGACGGGCTGGTGCGCCTGCACGACCTAACAGTGTCAGACCCTCGCACCGCCGTGCATGATCTTGCCGGGCACCAAGGGCCGGTTGCCGGCCTCGTGTTCGCGGCGGACGGCCGTCGTCTCATCAGCGCCGGAAGCGACGGCACGTTGCGCCTCTGGCAGCTCGACGGGGCTTTGCCCGTCGCCGGCCGCGTGATCTCGGCGAACGCGGCGGGACCGATCCGTGCACTCGCTGCAAGCCCCGATGGCCAATGGCTCGCCTTCGGCACCGAGTTGGGTCAGCTGTGCCTCTGGCGCTTGCTGGCCGACGGGCCGGAGGAAGCGCCATGTGATCCGGCTTGGCGGGACGAATTGCCTGTCACCACGGTCATGTTCAGCCCGAAGGGCCGCTGGTTAGCCACCACCTGCACCGGGGCCTGCAAGGACTATGACGCACCGGTGCGATTGTGGGACCTGTCTCTACAGGGTGCGGAGCGTGGACCGAAATCACTCGTCCACAGTGGCGTGCTGACCGAAGCGTCGCTGCTGGCCATCGCCTTCTCAGCGGACGACACGCGGTTGGCGGCGGCGTACGGATATGTCGCTGAACTATGGGATCTGACCCAGCCTGACCCTCCGGCGAGTGTGGTCGGGACCTACGCCAGCGGCGGTGGCTGGATCACCACGCTCGACATCAGCCCCGACGGCCGGTGGCTCGCGCTCGGCAGCGGTGGTTCGAGCGACGTGCGCCTGTGGCGTATGGCGGGTAATCCAGTCGAGCCGCGTGATCCCATCATTCTCTCTGGCCATGGCGGGCCGGTGACGGTCGTCCGATTCGGCGGCGACGGACGCTGGCTGGCCAGCGCGGCAGCCGACGGCAGCCTGAACCTGTGGGACCTGGTGCGTCCTGGACTGCGCCCGATGCCGCTGCGCGGGCACGACCTGTCGATTGACGCGATCCGCTTCTCGCCTGAAGCGGACCCCAGCCACTTGGTAACCTGGGGACATGACGAATCGCCACGGCTGTGGCGCCTGCCTGACCCGGAGGCGGACCCGCTCGTGCTGCGGGCGCAGGTCGGCCCGACTGTGATGGGTATGGCCGTCAGCGCGGACGGCCGCTGGATAGCGTCGTCCAGCAACGGTGACGACCGGCTCGCGCTGTGGTCGACGCAGGATCCACATACGCCTGCGCACATACTGGCCGTGCCGGGATTCGCACGCTCGATCGCGTTCAGTCCCGACGGTCGCTGGATGGCCGCGAAGAGCCAAGATCAGGGGCGCATCAGCCTTTGGAGCCTGCACAACCTCGCCAAGCCCCCGCTGGTCATGGTTCAGATGGGATGGAGCGACGACCGCACCTTGCGCTTCAGCCCCGATAGCCGCTGGCTCGTCAGCGGCACCTTTGGACCGGGCCTGGATCTGTGGGACGTCTCGGGCGACTCACCTTCGCTGGAGCCACGGTATCGCTGCCGACCGATAAGCCCCGTTCGAGAGCTTGCGTTTAGTGACGACGGCAGTCTTTTGGCGACGGCCGCTCAGGACAATGCCGCTTACCTCTGGAGCCTGGCGTCCCAGAACCCCTGCTCGACCCCAGCGCGGCTGCCGCACGGCGACGTCGTTTACCAGATGTCGCTCAGCGGCGATGGGCGCTGGGTCGCAACCGCAAGCATGGACAAGAAGGGACGGTTGTGGGAGTTGGCGGCGGGTGCACCACCGAAGCTGGTCCGCGAGATCGACTTCGAGGACCGAGTGATGCGTGCGGTGTTCAGCGCGGACTCTCGATGGGCGGCCTTCGCGTCGTGGGACCGCAGCGCGGCCTTGCTGGACCTGCGCTCGCCGGCGACGTCCCCGGCCGTCCGTCTGAAGGGGCACGTCGGCAGGATCCTTGCCGCCAGCTTCAGCCCCGACAGCCAATGGCTCGCCACCGCCGGCGAGGACCGGACGATTCGTCTCTGGCGCCCCGACGCGCCCGAAGCCGCCCCGGTCGTGCTGCGCGGGCACGAAGGCTCCGTACCTCACCTTGGCTTCAGCTCGGACGGACGCTGGCTCATTTCCGGCGCGTATGATGGCACGGTGCGCCTATGGCGGCTGCGCCTGGATGACGTCCTCGGTGTCGCCTGCGCGACCGCTGGACGCACGCTGACGCAGGCCGAGGTCGAACAGTATCTGGGCGGCACGCCGACCCCGCCCTGCACGACGCCCGGCAGATAGCTCGAGAAGGCCCGCAGATGTTACCGAACGCCGGCTCATCCGCGAGGCTATCGCCGGCGCCCAGCCGCTGTTCCTCGGCGGAAACCGCCGCATATCTTCGTCGTACGCCGCGACGGCTTCCGACGTCAGATGGGTGTTCAAGGCTTACCTGGCCGGACCCACGTGATTTGTGGTTTGGTCGGGCCGTCGAACTTAAGCGCCGCACAGATCCTGCGGATCGAGACTTGCCATTCGCGATGCACGTCGTCGATCAGCTTGCGCTTCCGGCCAAGCCTCATGGTTTTTGGCGGATCACGTCCTGCAACATCTCCTTGTCGAGCGGCCCTCCCAGCCTATCGGGTCTGGCAGGGCAAGCCCTGCCAGAATGGTCCAAATTTCAGGCCGCCGCGCGTAGCGACTCCCGCAGGTCGCTTCGTCTCAATTCAGACCGGGAAGTTTAGATGCCTGAACCTGCTGTGCTACGTCTTTCAAGTGCGCCGTGAGAGCGTCCGCGATCTTGGACGGATCATTTCCCGCCTGCGCGATGTCGTCGCCCATCTTGAGAATGCCCGTGAGCACCGGCAGTATTGGGATTAGCACCTTCAGTTGCGGCACGAACGTGGAGATGACCGGCAGAATATTGGTAGCGAGTTGCACGAACACTTCCAGCTGCTTGTTGATGTCCGCAAGCTGGGTGAGATCCAGGTTCTTTGGAAGAGTGAGTTGACCGTTCCCGCCCTGTTTAATCAATTGGTCGATCTGCAGACCGGCCCCGTTCTTTTTGATCAATCCGTCGATCTGGTCCTTGATCGCTTGCAATTGGGGCAAATTGAGAAGATTCAATTGTGGGATATGGGTGGTGATCACATCAGACATTGGTCCTGCTCCTGTTGAATCGAAGAACCAGACTACTTGGCCTTTGCCGTCGAGGCCGATCGCCGCCGCCGCTGCGGGCGTGAGATCGATGCCGGCGCCATTCGTCCGGCGTCCCGACATGTCAGTTCCGGACTCAGCCTGCGGGTGCGCAGTGGTCATCCAGTAAGGATCGTTGGTGTTCCACGGACCAACATCCACGATCGGACACACCACAGATTTGCCGTTTGCCGACACGGTGACTTTGGGACGCGACCCGCGAAACTTGAACGGCAATGCAACGCCGGGATGTTTGGCCCAATCGGAACCGACGTCCGGGTACGCCACGGGCTGGTCGTCTTGCGGACCACCAAACACCGTTCCCGTCACGGTGAATGTCGTGTTCGCGGTCAACGGCCCGCTGGCATTCGATATCGAAGCCGGCTGTTGCTGTCCTTTCGGCGCATCGGCGTGGCGATTGAACGTCGCCTGAAAATGCATCGCGTCCGGTGTTCCCGAGAAATCTCCGCCCCAAGACCAGCCTTCCGCAAGGAATGCATCAATTGCCCAGCGTGGCAGCATGCGGCCGTTATCGTGCCAGGGTGAGCCGTTAGGATTCTCCGCGGCGGCGAGGTCGATTGCCGCACCGTAGGCGTGCAGAGACAGTCGCGAGGGCGAATTGACGTTCACGCGGAAATTATAGGAGCCGTCGAACTCGTCCAGGTGCGCTGCTTTGATCTTCGCCTGATCCTGCCCGGTGGACTCCCAGATTGCGTTGAAGATGCGGGTGAGAGAGTCCTTGCATTTTTTGTGTATCGTTATCTGGGAAATTGCGCTGCCGTCCGATCGCATGGCCCAGGGCGGCACGATCCTGGTCAGGTTTTGTTGGGCCCATGCCTGGTTGGCCCGGCCACCAGGCCCGCGCGGATCGCCGTAAAAATTGTCTAGCTCTCCCGAGATCCATTCGCGCGGCCAGTCTTGTTTGGACAACGAGGAAACGGTTGGCATATCGGTACCTGCCTGTTGTGGTCCGGACGCAGCAGATCGCTGCCTTGCACTATCGCCTTTCGGGGAAGCTCGGCGCCGTTTCCCCTTGTTTGAAGTCGAACGGGGCGTCATCCTGAGCAGAAGAGCGAATAGCTTCCGCAGCCAACGCGAAACATTGAGATTGAGAAAATTCGCCATGACCGTCGGGGGCTGCCAAAATAATTAGCGGCGATCGCCGGCGTGCTCACATGCAAGCTGACGCGGGGGTCATGGCGGTCTGGCGACGTTGTCGTCGTATTTGTGTCGTTTTGCACTACCCTCCTCCCGTACGCGGCAGACAGGCCTTCGCGCACTTTTCAATCGGTGCAGGGTCGATCATCTTGAAATAATTCTGGCGTCCCTCTCTCCATCTTTGTCCGAAGGTAGCGAGAACCGCCGTACACCGTGTGGGATGGTTGAGCCCACCCTCTCACAGACCGTACAACTAATTGAGAGGGCTGTTTGTGAAGTATCTCTCACATTCTTGCTCGTTTTGACTGTTGGGCGGTGCAACACGACAATCCGCCCTTGGGATCGACTTTCCGGATGAAGAAGCTTTCTCGCCGGAGATTAGCTTCACACATCTGGACGGCCGGCCTCACGATGCCGCTGAGCGGCAGATCACTGCCCTGCTTTCTCGCACCTGCTCGAGGATTGGCAAAGAAAAGATCAATGTCTCTGGCGGTGCATCCGAGATAATGCATTGCCGTGTGAAACAATTCACACTGACATCAAGACAGGACCGATAAGGTTGTTAGTGCCAAAACTTCTTGCTCAGTAGAAATAGTCTCACGTCTGGCCGCTGTTGGCGTGGATTCGACGCAGATGATGACTAATCGATCAACTGGAGCACGTCATGACATTGCTGGAACGGATCGCGAAGCCTGGAGCGAAGAAGCTGTTGGCGATCGATGGCGGCGGCATCCGTGGAGTGCTCTCGCTGCAGATTCTGCAGAAGATCGAGGATCTGCTCAAAGCGCAGGCCAACCGCGATACGTTTCGTCTGGCCGATTATTTCGACTACATTGCAGGCACAAGCACAGGCGCGATCATCGCTACCGGCCTCTCGATAGGAATGTCAGTCGCCGACATCCTGCGATTCTACGAGGAAGCAGGTGCGCAGATGTTCGTAAAAGCGAAGCTTTGGGAACGTCTGCGCTGCAAATTCGAAGACGAACCGCTGGCGGTGAAGCTAAAGGAAGTATTCGGCGCAGACACCAACCTTGGATCGGACCGGCTGCAGACCCTCCTGTTACTGCTTATGCGCAACGCAACAACCGACTCGCCGTGGCCTCTGTCCAACAATCCTTACGCCAAATATAACGACCCTGCGCGTCCCGACGACAACTTTAAACTACCCCTTTGGCAACTCGTACGCGCCAGCACCGCTGCGCCGACCTACTTCCCTCCAGAGGTCATCGTGCTGCCGAACCCGGACAGGTCGAAGGAGAAGCAGTTTGTCTTCGTCGATGGCGGTGTTACGATGTACAATAACCCCGCTTTTCAGATGTTTCTCATGGCGACGCTGGACCGGTATTGGGTCAGACAGCCCGAGTTGCGCTGGCGGCCAAGCGCGGAGAAGATGCTGATCGTATCGGTTGGCACCGGCACCAGTCCGGATGTGCGCGCCGGCCTTGAGCCAGACCAAATGAACTTGTTGTTCAATGCGACGACGATTCCATCGGCATTGATGTTCGCCGCGTTGAACGAGCAGGATCTGCTCTGCCGCGTATTCGGCGATTGCCGCGCCGGGGATCCGCTGGATCGCGAACTCGGAGATCTGATCGGGAGCGCCGGACCGCTCGAACGCCAACAAAAGCTATTTACTTACGCGCGCTATAATGCCGAGTTGAGCCGCGAGGGGCTGGACTTGGTTGACTGCCCAGATGTCGAGCCTGATGTGGTGCAGAAGATGGACTCCATAGCAGGTATTCCGGAGCTTAAAAAAGTCGGCCAGAGGGTTGCGCAGAGGAAGGTGAAATTGGCCGATTTCCAGGGATTTCCGGCGGTATAAAACGCCATCGACGGCACCGCGTTTGCTGACCGTGAATTGGTCCCGAGATCTGCAAGACGATCGATCGGCGAGCAGACGATCATTTGCTCAGGGTTACTTTAAAGCCGCGTTCTCGTAGCTCGCTCCGGATTGGTTCGCCCTCCGGTATAGATTTCTCGATCGGACGACGTGTCGACATCGATGGCATTCCCTGCGCCGGAGGCCAGCCGGGCGCACCTCGGATAACGCCAAGCCGCTTATCCGACGGTGATCCGCGATGATCACTACGGTCGCCAAAGTTCGATATCCCTATCCCTTCTCTCGCCCGCAGTTCTTCGACAGCCGCGCACCTTTCAACTATCATGCCGGGGCTTAGATGAACCCGAGGTGCCGCAATGCCTGAAGTTCAAATGGACCAATCTCCCAAAAATGTACTGCTGTTCAGCGGCCACATGATCGACGCCCCCGATCGAAAGACGCCGCGCTTTCCAGCGGACAAGGAGCGCACCGCCGCCGCCGCGATCGCCCGAACGCTGGACGAGATTGGTGCCACCAGAGGTGATCTTTCCATTTCCGGAGGGGCATGCGGTGGTGATTTGCTGTTTGCCGAGGCGTGTATCGTTCGCGGCATGACGCTTGAACTCTACATCCCATTCGATGAGGCGACCTTCCTTGCCAGCTCGGTCGATTTCGCGGACAGCGATTGGCGCGACCGCTATTTTGCCGTCAAATCGAAGGCGACGCTGCACGTCGCGCCCGACGAACTAGGCCCACTGTCCCAAGGCGAGAATGCCTACGAGCGCAACAATCAATGGATGCTGGCCGCGGCGGCTCGATTTGGCGGCGACAGGCTTGCCTTCATCTGCCTGTGGAATGGCCAGGGTGGCGACGGCCCAGGCGGCGCGCAGCATCTGATGGAAGAAGCGCGTCGCAAGACATCGAGGGTCTATTGGCTTGATACCAGAAAGCTGTGGGATTGAAGGGTCGGCCTGATTTTTCCTTGGTCTAAGGCGGCAGCAGCTTCGCAAGCTCGTCCAGCTGCGAAACCAGAGCTGCCTCTTTCCAATCCGCCTGATCGTCGCCCACGCGCTTGCGTTCTTTGTCGATGATTTCGACCTTCAGTGTCTCCGCCTCGGCTCTCCGGCCCAATCCGAACGAGGCTTCTACTTTCGTCGCTCGGATCCAGAAGAGCTCCTCACAGTCGACCTGTAGCTGGCCCGCGGCGACGGCCTTCAATAGTCGATCGCAAATCGACAACACATCGTCTCGGACCCGCTTTGCCAGTCCGTGGTCGACCAACGCGTCGTCACCGGCGCTCAGCGAGGCGCGAAGATCGAGCATGAAGGCGTAGTTGATGCCGTTGTAGTAGTCGTTCTTGATGTAATAGCCCCGTCCATAGGCCTTGACCGATTCATTGAGATCGTCCCGATTTTTGGTCTGAGCCCAGAGCCGCTTGTGGATGGCACCCCACAGTCCAACCGTTTCCGCATCGCTGGAGGTCTGCGGAGCGAGCTTGCTCAGAATGCCCTGCGCTTTGATCAGCGCGGCTTTTTTGTCCGGCTGTTCAAACTTGTAGGTCGCGAGCGCGAACTGCTGGAGGATGTAGGGATCGTCAGGCTGCATCGTCTTCAGACGATTCAAAAGGCCGAGCGGTACCGCCCAATCGTCGGCCGCGGCAGCCTGGCTTTTTGCCGCACGAAAGCTCACCAGTAGCTCGGCAAAGCTCTTCTTGTCAGTCGGAGCTGAGGACAATGCGGGCGGCAGCGCCGCCTCCGCGGCAAGATTGAGCAGGATGGGCGCCTGAAGCGACGGAATGAACAGGAACACTGGGCTGTCGACCTCGGGGCTCCCCATCAACGTTGTGATCTTGGTCCTCAAGATCTGCTTGACGCGCATCACCTCGCTGAAACCAATGTCCTTGCCGAGATGTTCATACTTCACAATGCTGAGGTGATTGAGGTCAAACGGAAAACTGAAATTGTTCTCGGCCATCACGATCGTCCGGTGCGGCCGCAGCGCGTGACGGACACCGAGCTCATAGATCGCGTTCGCGTTCGCGGTGGACAGATCCGCGATCACCAGGTCGGCCGACAACAGATTGTCGTACATCGGCTTGTCGATCACGGTTGAATGGATGATCTCGTCCGCGCGGATGCAGGTGTGACCGGTCTCTTCGACAGCCGGCTTGATGATGTTCGCGTAGGTCATGTTCAGATTCAGAACGCGTTGCGGATTTGACTGGAAATCGGTCTTTTCTCCAAAGCCCATAATGACAAAACAGCTACCCATAATTCTCTCTCCATCCGAAGCTCGTCAGGAGCCATCACGCAATCAATGATTGTCTATTAGCTATAATACCATTGTGAGCCGGAACACGCGGCATTGCAACCGGGCGCCAGCACATTCGCGGATGGGGCCCCATGCTCCAAGTTGCTGAGACCCGTTGGGACTTCTGAATCAACCAAAAAGTGTGAAGGAGTTCACATCAGTCGCAGCTGCTTTCTGTTTCTCTTGGCTTTGTCGGAGGGCGGTGATCTGGCGTGCGCGGCCGTGCAAATGTCAGACCGTATCTCTCCGAGTTGCCGCTTGAGATGCGAGAGCTTCATGAACGAAGGCCGCAGATTTGCGTTGGACACTTCCTTCGAGAACGCAAACGACGATTTCGTCTTGAAAAAAGTCTGTCCACCGCGATCGCAATTTTCCGATTTCCGTCAACGAAGGATCGGATCGTCGGGTCAAAGACATTTCCAACGTCACGGCAGCGGATCGGATTGCGCGCCAGATAACGGAGGCCTTCCCTTGGGATGATGCGCCAAATACCTCATCCGCGGTCGAGATCAAATCTATGGAGCGGTCGTCACACGCCGCTTGCCCGCCATGGGCATCCGAGACAGGCGCGCGGCACCAGCTTCACCTTGGCAAAATGGCTTTGTGGAACGGCTGATCGGATCGATCCGGCACGAGTGTTTGGACCACATCATTGTCTTGGGCGAGATTGTCTTGGGCGAAGCGCATCTGCGCCGAATTCTGAAATCCTATGCTGACTCAAGCGCGATGAGATCAGGTTGAATCATCGTCGCGCTTTAGCTCTTTGATTTGAGCATGACTTTTCGGAAAATCGCTACTCACTTTTCCAGGTCATGCTTTAACGGCGTCAGAACGCACCGATCATTGAACAAAGATGCGCTGGTCTCTCGCCAAATTCAGCCAACTGGAAGCATCAAATCACACGCCATCCTCGGCGGACTTCATCATCACTACGTCCGGGGTCATTTCGGTACATACAGGTGCCAGCGGTTGCCAAGAGCCGGACCGGACGGCAGCGAGTGGCACCGCGGTTAAATTAAGCGACTGATTTATTTTGGGAAAAAGACGTCAGCGGACGTCGGAGAACAGAGGCGAACACCGGTATGGTGCCCAGGGGCGGAATCGAACCACCGACACTGCGATTTTCAGTCGCATGCTCTACCAACTGAGCTACCTGGGCATGCCGCGCGGTCGGTTAAGGACCATTGGGCCGGCGGTTTATAGTGGGGGGAAGCGGTCCTGTCTACCACGCTTCGCCTTCGGCTTCGCGTGGCGCGGCCTCGCCCGGCGAAGCCCAAAGGGCGAACCCGGGCCACGCATCGATTTTATTTCTAACATCCAGAAAAATAACGACTATTGCTCGTCCTCCGGGTCGTCGTCGGAGGCCGGGACGACATAGGAACCGGTGAGCCAGCGGTTCAGGTCGACGTCGCGGCAACGAGGGGAGCAGAACGGGAGCGTGGCCTGGACGGCCGGCTTGCCGCAGATCGGGCACGGCTTCGGCGCGCCGCTCGATCCGGTTTTGCCGGCAGTGTCCCCTGGCGGCCTAGCCCGCGGCATTCAGCCACCCGAAGCGGATCGGAAAGCCCTCCCCGCCGAGAAGCGTGACCGATTCATAAAGCGGCAGCCCGACCACGTTGGAATAGGAACCGACCATCTTCACCACGAACGAGCCGGCGATGCCCTGCACGGCATAGCCGCCCGCCTTCCCCCGCCATTCACCGGAGCCGATATAGGCCTGGATGTCGTCCTCGCTCAAGCGCTTGAAACGCACGCGGGTCTCGACCAGGCGCTGACGGAACCCCTCCTTCGGCGTCACCAGGCAGATCGCGGTGTAGACCCGGTGATTGCGTCCTGAGAGCAGCCGCAGGCATTGCGCGGCCTCGTCCACCAGACTGGCCTTCGGCAGGATGCGGCGGCCGACGGCTACGACGGTATCGGCAGCGAGGATGAAGGAGCCGCGCAGTTCATCATCGAGCTGCACGGATTTCAGCGCGGCATCGGCCTTGGCGCGCGCCAGTCGGTTGGCGCAGGCGCGCGGCAATTCCCCCCGGCGCGGGGTCTCATCGACATCGGCCGGACGAAGCGCGTCGGGCTCGATGCCGGCCTGGTTGAGCAGAGCCAGACGCCGCGGCGAACCGGAAGCAAGAACGATTTTGGGACGGCCTAACATGCGGATTTTACGAATGGGAATCGAGGGCGGGAACGCGCGCGGAACGTATCGGAAGGCCCCTCTTTCCACAATACGGGAACAGCCTACCTGGAGGGCTTGGCGAGGTCTCCGCGGGCCCTGTCACGGCGGTGCAGGCATTCATTCTCGATGACGGAATGATAACGCCGGCCGCGCCTCAGGGATGCTTCATCGCGATGACATCGTTCTGTCGTGAAAGCACCTATCCGCTCGCCGCGCCGCCTTTCGCGAATCGCCTGCGAATGCGCGCCAGCAGCGTGTCGCAGACCTCGCGATAGGCGACGAGCTTCTGCTCGCGACTGCCTTCCGCGTCGGTCGGATCATGCGTCGGCCAGTATTCGACATCGGCGGCGAGCGTTCGCGTCAATTCCAGCGCCTTGTGATGCGCCTCCGGAGCCAGCGTGATGATCAGGTCGAAATTCAGCCCCTCCCAGTCCTCCAGTTCCTCGAACGTCATCGGCCTGTGTGTGGAAATATCCTGGCCGAGCTCGGCCATCACGGCCACCGCGAAGGGATCGAGTTCGCCCTTTCTCACGCCGGCGGAGCGCACATAGAGCGCTTGCGGGAACATCTGGTGCAGCAGACTTGCGGCCATCGGCGAGCGCACGCTGTTCAGGCCGCAGGCGAACAGCACCGCCTGTGGGGAACGTGCGCGTGACGGCGGCGCGGCCATTCTGCTACGCCACTCTGATCTTGCGCGCGACGCTTGCGGACGACAGCGTCATGCGCGCTCAGCCCTTCCAGTGCAGCACGGTGATCAGCGTGAACAGCCGGCGCGAGGTTTCGAAATCGATGCGGACCTTGCCTTTCAGCCGCTCCTGCAGCGTGCGCGAGCCTTCGTCATGGATACCGCGGCGGCCCATGTCGATGGCCTCGATCTTGTCCGGCGTCGCGGTGCGGATCGCCTGATAGTAGCTGTCGCAGATCATGAAATAGTCTTTGACGATGCGGCGGAACGGCGTCAGCGAAAGCAGATGCGCCACGACGGGCTCGCCGCCCTCGCGGCGGATGTCGAACATCAGCCGGTTGCCGGTGATGCCGATGTGGAGCGTGAACGGCCCCGCTCCGTCGTGGCCGTCAGGCGCGAACAGGTTCTGCTCGATCAGGTCGTAGATCGCGATCGCGCGCTCATGCTCGATGTCGGGCCCCGAGCGACCGATCGATTCCTCGTCGAGCGTAATCGCGACGACGCGATTCTTCGGGTCGTCCTCTTGGGGCTTCGCTGTCATGGCAAATTGAGACGCAGTCCGACCGAGCGCGAATGGGCTTCCAGCCCCTCCGCCTTGCCGAGGGTCATCGCGGCGGGGCCGAGGGCGCGCAACTGCTCGGGCCCGCATTTCAGGATCGACGTCCGCTTCATGAAGTCGAGCACGCCGAGCCCGGAGGAGAATCGCGCCGAACGCGCGGTCGGCAGCACATGGTTGGAGCCGCCGACATAATCGCCGATCGCCTCCGGCGTATGCGCGCCAAGGAAGATCGCACCGGCGTTGCGGATCTTTGTCGAGAATGCGTCGGGATCGCCGGTCATGATTTCGAGGTGCTCGGCAGCGAGCGCATTCGCAAGCGGCACGGCGTCGTCGAGCTTCTCGACGAGGATGATGGCACCGAAATCGTTCCACGAGCTGGCTGCGATCTTCGCGCGCGGCAACGTCTTGAGCTGCGCCTCGACGGCCCGCGCAACCTCTTCCGCGAGCCGCGGCGAGTCGGTGATCAGGATCGACTGGGCGCTTTCGTCATGCTCGGCCTGCGCCAGAAGATCGGCCGCGATCCAGCCTGCATTGCCGGTGTCGTCGGCGATGACCAGCACCTCGGAGGGGCCGGCGATCATGTCGATGCCGACCTTGCCGAACACCAGGCGCTTGGCGGCCGCGACATAGGCATTGCCGGGCCCGACGATCTTGGCGACCGGCGCAATCGTCGCGGTGCCATAGGCGAGCGCCGCGACCGCCTGCGCGCCGCCGACGCGATAGATTTCGGAAACGCCGCCGAGCCGTGCCGCCGCCAGCACCAGCGGATTGAGCCTGCCGTCGGGCGACGGCACCACCATCACCAGCCGCGCGACGCCCGCGACCTTCGCAGGCACCGCGTTCATCAGCACCGACGATGGATAGGCCGCGGTGCCGCCGGGAACATAGAGGCCGACCGCTTCGACCGCGCTCCAGCGCCAGCCGAGCTCGACACCGCTCGCATCGGTGAAGCGCTCGTCCTTCGGCAGTTGCTTCAGGTGAAACGTCTCGATCCGGTCGCGGGCGAATTTCAGCGCATCCAGCGTCGCGGCATCGCAAGCCCCGACCGCGGCATCGATCTCGGCTGCGCCAATGCGCAGACCGGAGGCGTCGAGCGCGAGCCGGTCGAACTTCTTCGTCGCCTCGATCAGCGCCGCGTCGCCCCGGGCCGCGACATCCTGCACGATGGCGCGCGCCGCCGCCTCGACGTCGGCAGAGACCTCGCGCTTGGTGGCGAGAAAGGCCGCAAAACGCTGGTCGAAATCGGCGCTGTTGCGGTTCAGGCGAACGGGCATGGCGGTATCCGGCTGGATTCGAAGGATTATTGGAATGGCGCGACGGCCGGTGGCCGTCAACCCTCGAACCGCACCGTCTACTCAGACAGATCGGGGATGCCCGTCCCGAGATCGTCCGGGCCAAGGTCGGTCAGCTCGCATTCCAGGCACTCGACGTCGAGCCGCAGGGCGCCGCCATGGGAGAACAGCAGCAGCGCGCTGCCGCCGGGCGGCTCGGCCGGGTGAAACTCGATGCCGATCAGGTCGAGCACCTCGTTCTGCGCGTTGAGGTCGATCCGGCGCGACTTGCAGGCCAGGACGCGGTCAAAGCGGAGCGCGGCGATCAGCCGGCGCGGCTCGGTCTCGCCGGCCATGGTCTGTTCCCAGTCCAGCCGGTTCAGGCCGATCACCAGCCGCCTCTCGCCCTGCCGCCAGATGATGTCGGCGGCCTGCACACGGGCATCCTGGACATGCGCGGAAATCACCGCGAGGTCGTCCGGATCAAGCGCGATGAGTTTGAGATTAGGCGACACGGAACCTTCCAGTTAGTGCCTGAAGCCGGCACCGCGCGATTTGCGGCCATCCATGATACGAATGCAGTCCATACCGTGTCCCGTGCCTGTCGTTTCGAACTATAGGGCGGAGCGGCTGGCGGCAAAAGGCTTCGATCCCTCACGATCCGGTCGATCTTCGCCGTATTGACGCTGCGGCGAGGAAACGTGCCTGACACGATCGAAGTTCCGGGATCGCGCTCGGACGCGCCCCGGAACGAGCTCGAGGCTATCAGCCTTTGATGAGGCTATCAGCCTTTGATAAAGGCGAGCAGGTCGGCGTTGATGGTGGCGGCTTCGGTGGTCGGCATGCCGTGCGGGAAGCCCTTGTAGGTCTTCAGCGTGCCGTTTTTCAGCAGCTTGGCCGACAATGGTGCCGAATCGGCATAGGGAACGATCTGATCGTCGTCGCCATGCATGACCAGAACGGGCACCGTGATCTTCTTCAGATCCTCAGTAAAGTCGGTCTGCGAAAAGGCGACAATTCCGTCGTAATGCGCCTTGGCGCCACCCATCATGCCCTGGCGCCACCAATTCTGGATGACCGCCTCGGACGGCTTGGCACCCGGCCGGTTGTAGCCATAGAACGGGCCGGTCGGGAGGTCGCGGTAGAACTGCGAGCGGTTGGCCGCGAGCTGCGCCTGAAGCCCGTCGAATACGTCCTTCGGCAGGCCACCGGGGTTGGCAGCCGTCTTTACCATCAAGGGCGGGACCGCGCTGAGGATGGCGGCCTTGGCGACCCGGCTCTCGCCGTGGCGGGCGATATAGTGCACCACCTCGCCGCCGCCGGTGGAATGGCCGACGTGGACCGCGTTCTTTAGATCGAGATGCGCAGTCACCGCCGCGAGGTCGTCAGCATAGTGATCCATGTCGTGGCCATCGCTGGTCTGGCTGGAACGGCCATGGCCGCGCCGGTCATGCGCGATGACGCGAAAGCCGTGACTGACGAAGAACAGCATCTGCGTGTCCCAGTCGTCGGCCGACAGCGGCCAGCCGTGCGAGAACACGACCGGCTGACCGGAGCCCCAGTCCTTGTAGAAGATCTCGGTGCCGTCTTTGGTCTTGATCGTTGGCATGATCAACCTTTCCTGGTTCTGAACAGCCCGCCCTCGACGTCCCCAAGCCCTCTCGCGGTCTGATGCCGCGTTCGATTCAGGCGAAGCTGGCGGCCGGCTTGAACCGCCGCCATGCACCGACGATCACGACGACGAAGAACACCAGCACGAGGCCCTGCACGGCCGCGAACGCCGGTCCCATCGGCGGATTGCCGGGTGCGATTTCGTGCAGCGCGGGCACCTTCAGGAAGCTCTGGATGATCAGGACGAAGACGTTGAGATAGAGCGAAGCCAGCGCCGTCACCACATAGACCGGGCGCCAGATGCCCGCGAGCTTCATCCCGTAAAGCGCGACGCAGGCGACGAGCAACAGCACCAGCGACAGGATGCCGATCATGTGCGACGGCAGCAGCTGCTGAAATGGAAACCCGAAGCCGGTGACGCTGGTGAGGATCGTGAACAGAAGGAAAACCGCCGTCAGCCCCGGCAACCTGCTGGCGCCGAGCATGCCGAACATCACGATGATGCCCGAACCGATCGCGATCAGACTGATCACCACATGCAGCATTGTGAAAGTAGACAAACTCAGTCCCAACGTCATGACAGACACTCCCCTTGCAAATTCCCAATGAATGCTACGATGCGTTCGACCGGCTTTCCATCTCCGGCTGTGCGCATGGTCCGCAACTCTGGCATGCGGCTCCGATCAAAATAAAGGCGTACATGGCACCCAACGTTTTTGTATTGCCGTCATAATGTCATGAGGACGGAGGACTCACTAATGGCAACGTGATCAGAGCGCACGGTGATCAGAGCGCAGGCTTGGCAACGTCGCCGAGAAAGCCGTGCAACGCCGCCACCACCTGTGCGCCCTCGCCGATCGCGCCGCCGACTCGCTTCACCGAGCCCGACCTGACGTCGCCGACAGCGAACACGCCGGGCACCGAGGTCTCGAGCTGCGACCGCGGGCGGCCGACGTTGAGGTCCGATTGCGCACCGGTGACAACGAAGCCGCCCCGGTCGAGCGTCACGCCACATCCATCGAGCCACCCGGTCGCGGGATCGGCCCCCACGAATAAGAATAGGTTACGGATATCGGTCGTGAAGTCCTCCCCGGAAAGCCGGCTGCGCCAGCAAACGCGTTCGAGCGAACCGGTCTGTCCGCCTTCAAGCGCCACCACCTCGGTGTTGAACAGCAGGTCGATGTTCGGCGTCGCCTCGATGCGTTCGATCAGATAGCGCGACATGCTGGCGCCAAGCCCGCCGCCGCGGATGATCATGGTGACCTTGCGGGCGTGGCCGGAGAGGAAGACAGCGGCTTGGCCTGCCGAATTGCCGCCGCCGACAAGGGCGACTTCCTGCTCGGCGCAGAGCCGCGCCTCGACCGGGGAAGCCCAGTACCAGACGCCGCGGCCCTCGAACTTGTCGAGATTGTCCACGTCGGGCCGCCGATAGCGCGCCCCGCTCGCCACCACGACCGCGCGCGAGCGCACTTCGTCGCCGCAGTCGAGCGCAAGCTTGAAGACGCCATCGTTGCGCGAGCAATCGAGCGACCGCGCGCTGATCGGGATCATGATGTCGGCGCCGAATTTCTGCGCCTGGCTGAAGGCCCGCCCAGCAAGCGCCTGGCCGGAGATGCCGGTCGGAAAGCCGAGATAGTTCTCGATCCGCGCGCTGGCACCGGCCTGGCCGCCATAGGCCCGCGTATCCAGCACCACGACCGAAAGGCCTTCAGACGCGGCATAGACCGCGGTCGCAAGCCCTGCCGGTCCGCAGCCGACAATCGCGGCGTCATAGATCTTGTCGCCGCGCGGACCACCAATCATACCAATCGCACGGGCGAGTTCGTTTTCGCTGGGGTTGCGCAGCACGGTGCCGTCGATGGTGATGACCAGCGGCCAATCCTCCGGCGACGGCGAATAGCGCGCGATCAATTCCGCCGCGTCATGGTCGCCGGCGGGATCGAGCAGATGGTTCGGATAGCCGTTGCGGATGAGGAAATTCTGCAGGCGGGCAACGCTCGTCGAGTTCGACGGCCCGATCAGCACCGGACCGCCGACGCCGCCCTGGATCAAATTGACCCGGCGCAGGATCAGCGCGCGCATGATGCGTTCACCAAGCACAGCCTCCGCGACCAGCAGCGCTCGCAGTCTCTCCGGCGGAAATCAGCAGCGTCTCGACCTCACCCTCGGCATGGCCGTCAACCAGCGCGACGCGGCCGGACAGCTGGCCGATCTCGGCGAGAAACTGCCCCGGCCCCTGGTCAATCACCGGCGTGACGTGGCCCAAGCCATCGCGCTGTGTGATCGCGACGTGGCCGGACAGCACGACGAACATGCCCGGGCCGGGCTTGCCGGTCTCGAACAGCCGTTCGCCGTCCTTATAGGTACGGATCTCACCGAAATGGCGCATCCGTTCGATTTCGTGCGAGGTCAGCGCGGGGAAGGTCTGTTCGTAACGCTCGAAGGCGCGAGTCACGCCGTTGCCGTTGTGTCCACTTTCGTGTCCATTCGTCGAGCCGCCGTCCGTCGCCATGAAAATTCTCTCACTCAAGCAAACATTGCACGCAAACGGTCAGACATCATCCGCCCGTCCGCATCAGGTATCATCATCTAGTGCGTCATCGTGATCGTTCGAGGGCCGAGCGGGCGTTTTGCCGCGCTCCCGGGCTTGCGACTTTCTTCGTCTCAGATTGTCGCGCAGCGCGAGCTTCAGCCGCTCCTGCCTCGCCTCACCGCCGCGCGGCGCGCCCTGAACATCGCGCTTGTCGCCTTCATCCGCCATCACCAGCTCATCTTACGACTGTTGACCGAAGGGGACGATGCACGAAAAACATGCAGTGCCGCCACTGCCGCACAAGGCGATTGACAGCCGGCTCACTTCCCGGCTGCGACCGGCGTCGCCGGGCCGGATCGAAGGCATCGACCTCGTTGGGCTTGGGAACCCGACGGGCCCCGAACCCGCCCAATTTGAAACCGGCACCCGGCTGGGGCTTACCCATTTGGGCGCCTTCCCGTGGCTTTGGCACGCTTGCGCGAGCGGGGACCTTGTGGCAAGAACCGCCCGCCCGTGGGAGGCCATGGCGGCCAATTCTTCCGAAAACGCGATCCCGGGCATGCTGCCGTAGCTCAGTGGTAGAGCACTCCCTTGGTAAGGGAGAGGTCGTGAGTTCAATCCTCCCCGGCAGCACCACGAAAACGCCTCTACTTCTAGTGTTTTTTGCATTTTCGGTCATGGCTCCTTCAAGCAAAAATTAGCGCTTCGCGGCCCATTTTTTGCGCGCCAGATGCTGCCCGCGCCGGTAGCTTGTGTTCCCTTCCTGTTCGCTAAATCAACAGTGCATGACTGCCTCACCCGCCGCAGCGGCGACCGACACGATTTATTGCGGCGACGTCCCATCGGCACGGTCGGCGAGTGCGCCGGCGTACCGACCGATTTCGAACAGTAAGGCCGGACCCGCGGCTTCTGCCCCGCCTCGAACCACGACAGTACCAGGACGGCGCGGCGAAAGATTTCAAATCCGCACGGGCCGACTTTGAGGAAGCATGGAAGCGGCCGCGCTGCGGAGGATAGCCGTCTCGCCCAACGCGGGCAGTTCGGGCGGGAGCAAGGCTCGGCATCTTCCGCGATGAACCTGCACGTATCACCGCGTCCACAGCGGCGGCGGTGATCAACTTCATCGAAGCCTCGGCGGGTTTGGCCGGCGCCCCTGAGGATTTGTCGGAGAAGGATGCGCAGGATCGACATCAGGCCATAATGGCCAAGCTCACACTGCCCACCTTCGATGATGAAGTAACTGACTCCGATCCGCGCGGCAACTACAGCAAGCCGCGCTTGTGCTGGGTGACGATTATCACGCGGATGATGCAGTCGGATATGGTTTCGCCGTTCCGTCGCACCTTCTCCAACCGCTGCCACGTTTCCGCATCGATCTGTATCTGCCACTTGCCGTTTGGTAAGCGTCGCCGGGTCTCCTCGAACGGGAACTCGGCCGCAATCAGGGTACGGCACTCCTCGGTGATTTCTATCTCCGGCATCGCTCTCGAAATTTTTCGCGAGCCGGTGCTTGGCCGCGCGGGCAGCAATCGCCCGAACCGGAAAAATCAGCCAGTTAAATCGCAGCAATCTTCTCCGCAACGAATTGGCCTGCGACACCTCAATAATCAATCAAACAAAGAACCTGCAAACATCACTGTGTATTCTGCTTCCTTCTCGACCTCTCCGGTCAACTCTGCCGGAGAAACCACGTCTTCGATGACTTCGGACATTGCGTCACCGCGCGCGTCCGTAGATCGCAGCTGCGTTGTCGGCCGACACGAAACCGCTGTCGACATCGTCGCGCACGCTGTCGGGCGCACGTTCCCTGGGATCGCCGATCCCGGCGCCGCCGGGCGTCATCACGACCAGCCGATCCTCCGGCGGCACGGTCTGGAAGCCTTTGCCGCGCAGCTTCTGACCCGACTTGAGCCCGACATAGCCGGCCTCGCCGTCACGGCCGCCATCGCGGCCGCGCGGCGGATGATCGATGCGATCGAATGCCGCCAGGATATCGAACGGTGCATCGACGCCGCTGCCGACTTCGATGATCTGGCCAAGGCCGCCGCGGGTGCGCCCGGCGCCGCCGGAATCCGGCCGCAACTCCTTGCGCCAGAAGATCAATGGCGTCTGCGTCTCGGCGATCTCGACCGGCGTGCCGCGCACACCGGACGGATAGGCGGTGGCGGACAAGCCATCCTTGGCGAAGCGGGCGCCAGTACCGCCATTGCTGGTCACCGCCATCGAGAACCCGTAATTGCCGCCGGCGCCGCTGCGGGTCTGTCCCCTCACATTGAGATTCCACAGGCAGGACGTGCCTTCGGCAGGCACCCGCTCGGGGATGATCTGCCGCAGGCAGCCGAACACGACGTCGGGCAACATCTGGCCGATCACATGGCGCGACGCCACCGGCGCGGGCTTCGGCGCATTGAGGATCGCGCCAGCGGGCGCCGAAACCGTCAGCGGCGAGAGCGAGCCCGCATTGTTCGGGATCTGCGAGGCGACCACGCAGCCGAGGCCGAACACGGTGTAAGCGGTGGTGTAGGAAAGTGGCACATTGATCCCGAACTTCGACGCGAGCGAGGTGCCGTCGAAGTCGACATGAATGCCCTCGTCGGAGATCGTCAGCGCCGCCGCGAGCGTGACCGGCGCGTCGTAACCGTCGACGATCATCTCGTTGCGCCAGGTCCCCTTGGGCAGCTTCGCAATCTCGGCCAGCACTGCCTTGCGCGAGCGGTCGCAGATGTAGTCGCCAAGGTCATCGAGTGAGACGATGCCGAATTCCTCCATCATCTCGACCAGACGCTGGCAACCGACATCATTGCAGCCCGCCAGTGAATAAGTATCACCCTCAGTATCGATCGGCAGCCGCGTGTTGCTGCGGATCATCGCCATCAGCGTCTCGTTGACGACACCCTGATCGATCAGCTTCAGCATCGGAATGTAGAGCCCCTCCATGAAAACGTCGGTGGCGTCAGGCCCAAAGCCGATGCCGCCGATATCCATCAGATGGCTGGTGCAGGAAAACAGCGCGACCGGCTTGCCGTCCTTGAAACAGGGCGTGGTCACGACGAAGTCGTTGAGATGTCCGGTGCCCATCCAGGGGTCGTTGGTGATGTAGGCGTCGCCGGGCTTCATCGTATCAATCGGAAAATGCGCAATGAAGTGCTTGACCGACTCGGCCATCGAATTGACGTGGCCCGGCGTGCCGGTCACGGCCTGCGCCAGCATCCGCCCGTTCAGGTCGAACACGCCGGCGGAGAGATCGCCGCATTCGCGCACGATCGGGCTGAAGGCCGTGCGCAACAGCACCTGCGCCTGCTCCTCGACCACGGCAATCAGCCGGTGCCACATGATCTGGAGATCGATCAGGCTCGTGCCGCTTGAATCACTCATGTCAAGCCGCCTTCCGTTCCATGACAATGCTGCCGGCACCGTCGATATGGGCGTCGAAGCTCGTCGACACGAACGTCGAGGTCTCGTCTTCCGCGATCACGGCGGGTCCCACGATGGTCGCTCCCGGCGCCATCTCGTTGCGGTGGTACAGGGGAATCTCGACGATCTGCCCTGCGCGGCCGTCGAAGAATTTGCGGCTGCCCGCGGCCTTTCCGGCAGGCTTGCGCGTCACCTCGGCAACACGCGTGGGGTTGCGCGGCTCGGTGGTCGCGAGCACCGACCAGCTCAGCACCTCGATCGCGGCGCCCGGGATCGGCCGCTCGAACAAGGCGGCATAGTCCTTCTCGAACGATTGACGCAGGCTTGAGAGGTCCGCTTCGGCCAGCCGCCGGGTCGGCAGCTCGACCGTGATCTCGTGGCCTTGCCCGACATAGCGCATGAACGCAGCGCGACGCTCGCGCACCGGCGCTCCGGCGGCGCCAGGCTCGACGAGGGCGCGCGCCTCGGTTGCCATCTCCTGCAGCAGGTCGGAAACAGCCGCGACATCGGAATCGTCGAGCCTGACGTGACGGCTGCGCACCAGTTCATAGGCGATAGGCGCCGCCAGAAATCCGACCGCCGAACCAACGCCGGCATTGGACGGCACGATCACGCGCGAGACGCCGATCTTCTCGGCGACGCGCGCCGCATGCAGCGGCGCAGCGCCGCCGAAAGCGATCAATGTGTGCTGGCCGACGACGGCGCCGCGCTCGACCGCATGCACACGAGCCGCGCTCGCCATGTTCTCGCACACGACCTCGTGCACGGCGTAGGCCGACGTCTCCGCCGACAGTCCCAAAGGCTCCCCGATGTCACGCAACAGGGCCTGCTTCGACAATTCGGCGCTGAGCTTGATCGTCCCACCTGCAAATGCGTCGGGATCGATCTTGCCGAGTGCGACGTCCGCATCGGTCACGGCGGGGTGCTGACCGCCGCGGCCATAGCAGGCTGGTCCCGGCTCCGACGATGCGCTTTCCGGCCCGACCGTCACGCGCTTCAAGGCGTCGACGCGTGCAATCGAGCCGCCGCCGGCGCCGATCTCGACCATCTCGATCACGGGGATGCGCACCGGCAATCCCGAGCCTTTCAGGAAACGCGCGGCCCGATCGACCTCAAACACGCGTGACGTCTCCGGCTGATACTCCTCGATCAGGCAGATCTTCGCGGTTGTGCCGCCCATGTCGAAGGAGAGCACCCTGCTCTCGCCAAGACGCGCAGCGATCTGCGCCGCGAAAATCGCACCGCCGGCCGGACCCAACTCGACGAGGCGTACCGGAAAACGCCGTGCCGTCTCGATCGAGGTGACACCGCCGCCGGACGTCACGAGATAAATCGCGCCGCGAAACTGCTCGACCTGCAGCGCCTCGGCCATGCGCGCGAGGTAGCCGTCGATCAAAGGCTGCACATAGGCATTGGCGACCGCGGT
Organism: uncultured Alphaproteobacteria bacterium; assembly: GCA_963770385.1. GTDB lineage: Bacteria > Pseudomonadota > Alphaproteobacteria > Rhizobiales > Xanthobacteraceae > Bradyrhizobium. Next base: position 751,549 of record CAVYPJ010000003.1, read on the forward strand.
GGAAGTGCGTTCATATTCGCGGATCTCGGGACATACTGCCGACGACAGCGTCACCGAGATGCCGGGCAGCTCTTCCTGCAGGATCACAGCAACACGCCGTTCATGCTCGGGATTGGCATATGAGTGAAGGAATGCGACGGCAATGCTGTCCACGTTCTCCGCGTGCAGTTTCGGCGCAAGCGCGCGCACTGCGGCCTCGTCGAGTGCAAGCCTCACCGCACCATGCGCGTCGACGCGCTCGGGGACCGTGAAGCGCAGCGCACGCGGCACCAGCGGCTTCGGCTTGTCGATCGAAAGATCGTATTGGTCGTAGCGGCTCTCGGTGCCGATATCGAGCACGTCGCGGAAACCTTCGGTCGCGATAAGCGCCGTCTTGGCGCCGCGGCGTTCGATGATGGCGTTGGTCGCAAGCGTCGTGCCGTGAATGAAGACGTCGATATCACAGATATGCGCGCGCGCATCGGTCAGGATGAGACGGATACCATCAAGCACCGCCTGTTCCGGCCGCACGGGCGTCGTCAGCAGCTTGCGTGTCCTCCGACGCTGTCCCACATCCAGCACGATATCGGTGAACGTACCTCCTATATCGACAGCAAGCCGCACTTCGGCTCCTTCAAGCATTCCAAATCTCCGCATGCCGCTCGACGAACTCGAACCAAATGCCGAGCAATTTCCATGCCGGGCGACATTGGCTCGCTCAACCCACTGATTGAGTCGACCCTATGGGGTGAACGCGTCATAGACCAGTTGCTTGAACGCAACCCTGGTGCGGCCGCGCTCATTCTGCGTTTGCTCCATCAGGATGTAGAGCATGTCGAGCTTGGGATCGACGCCGAAATAGGTGCCGCTGCCGGCATCCCATTTCAGTTCGCCGATCGAACCCGGCGGCGGCGGTACTGCAATTCCCGGATCGGTGCGCACGGCAAAGCCGTAACCGAACCCGAAGCCATCGCCGGGAAAATAGAAATAGTCGCGGCCGACGCCGGAACCTGGCCCGATATGGTCCGTCGTCATGTCCTTGAATGCGGCGGGGCTGAGATAGCGTTTGCCGTCGAGTTCGCCGCCATTGAGGATCATCTGTGCAAAGCGCGCGTAGTCGATGATGGTCGAGAGCAGTCCGCCACCGCCGGATTCCCATTCGGGATGCGCGCGGCGTTGACGCTCTCCTTCGACGAGAATCGTGTCGCTCGGCAACGGCTCTGCCAACAAAGCGCGTTCTTCCGGCGTGTCGAGCACGAATTTCGTGTGCGTCATCCCGAGCGGATCCAAGATGCGCTGCTTCATGAAATGATACAGCGTCTCGCCCGAGATGACCTCGATGACGCGGCCGAGCACATCGGTCGAGTGCCCGTAGCGCCAGAGCGTCCCGGGCTGCCGCGCCAGCGGCAATTTTGCGATGCGCTCGGCGAACTCCCTGTTGTCGAAATGCCCGTCGAAAAGATGGGCTTCCGAATAGGCCTTCATCACCCAGGGGCCGCCGATATATTCGTAGCTGATCTCGGCGGTCTGCCGGAGCAGATCCTTGATCGTCAGTTGCCGCTGGGCCGGGACGAATTCGAGCACCGGCTTGCCCTGCGCGTCCGTCTTCTCCAGTCCGACCTTCATGTCCGCAAAGGACGGGATGTATTTTGCAATGGGATCGTCGACGGAAAGCTTGCCGGCATCGACCAGCATCATCGCCGCGACACTGGTGATCGGCTTGGTCATCGAATGAATGGCGAAGATCGTGTCCGGCGTCATCGGGAGTCCCGTCGTGACGTCCCGCTTGCCGAAGGTCTTCAGGTAGACGGGGCGGCCATGCTGCTGGATCAGGATGACGGCGCCCGGCAGCTTTCCTGTTGCGACCTCGTTGTCGAAGAAGTCGGTCAGGCGCTGGAGCTTTTGCGGCGCCGGCGCAGGAACGATCTCGTTTGCGTTCGCACGATAGGTCGCGGCGGTCAGCAGACCCGTCGCGACGGCAGCAATCAGAACGATCGCAGAGGCCCACGACCGCTGCATATCTCCCCCCAAAGTTCTTCGGCGTCGGCACATGGCAGGCGACCATGTCCCGCGCCACCTTTCGCGCCGGCCAGCCTACATCAATCCGGCTGGTCCGCCACTGCACTTTCATCGAGCAGTGGCCTGCGTCTGCGGCGAGAGGAACGAACTTTGGACCCATACATGACCAGAGTTTTACGGTTCTAATCTCGATGGAGGCTGGCGTCCTGGGCGGCCGTTCCGGTTGAATCAGCCCTCATCGCAGACGGCCAGATCAGGTCGCGCTCGCCGGTCGCGACGCGCGCGAGCTCGGCGGATACCCGTGACAGGACGCCGTCCCACGCCTGCGTCTTGTGCTGACGGAACAGCCGCGCGGTCGGATACCAGGGCGTGTCCTCCCGCTCGTGCAGCCAGCGCCAGTCGAGCGCGTGGGGCAACAGCACCCAGACCGGACGGCCGAGCGCGCCGGCGAGATGCACGATCGACGTATCGACGGCGATCACGAGGTCAAGCGCGCCGACCGCCGCCGCCGTATCGGCGAAATCGCCGATCGCGGGCGCGAGATCGATGACGTCCGCGCTGAGCCCGTTCAGCACCCGGACATCTTCCGGGCGCGTCTCCATCTGCAGGCTGAAAAGCTGCACACCCGGCATGATGAGCCTCGGCAGCACGGCGTCCGCAGACAGCGACCGGAACCGGTCGCTCTTGTGCAGCGGATTGCCGGCCCAGACCACACCGACCTTCAACAAGGATGTCTTGTCGAGCGCGTACCGCCACCGTGCCAGCGTCACCGGGTCCGCACGCAGATAGGGAATGTCGGCCGGGATACTGTCGAGCGTGGTGCGAAAGATGCGCGGCAGATCCATCAGCGGCAGGTGCACGTCAAAGGGCGGCAGCGCTTCGCCACGGGGAACGACGGTCACGCCGGGCATCGCGCGCAACAGCGACGCGATCACAGGCTGCACCTGCAACACGATCGAGCCGCCCGCTGAACTTTTCCCTGAGCTCTCATTTAAACGTTCCGCGACCATCGGCAGATAGCGCACGAACTGCAAAGCATCGCCGATGCCAAATTCGGCGTACAGCAGCAGCGTGCGGCCGGCCAGCGGCTCGCCCTGCCATTCCGGCCCGGGAAGGTCGGGAAAGCCCGCGGACGCAGTCGCGCATTTGCGGCCCCATCGATGCTCGACGAAGCCGTTCAGGAGATCACCGCACATCAGCAGCGCATGCGAGTGGTTGAAGCGCGTCTGCGGCCGGTCCGGATCGAGTGCGACGGCGCGGTGGGAAATCTCGAGCGCCTCGTCGACCTCGCCCGCGTTGCGGAGCGCGACCGCGAGGTTGGCATGGCCCTTGGCGTAACCGGGGTCGGCGGCGATGGCGCGCCGGTGCGCGGCGACGGCTGCCTCGAAGTCGTTCTGCAGATCGAGGAGAATGCCCATATTGGTGTGCGCGGGCGCATGATCGGGGTTGATCGCCAGCGCGAGATCGCAGGCGGCGACCGCGTCGTCGATCTGTCCGAGTGCGCAAAGGCAGGCGCCGAGATTGGCCAGGCTCTCGACGTCGCCCGGATCGCGCACAGAGACCTGCCGGTAGACGTGGGCTGCCTCATCCACCCGGCCAACATCGTGCAGAACGAGCCCCAATAGCCGGAACGCGGGGAGATTGTCCGGATCGAGCATCGTCGCACGCTCGAACTCGATGACCGACTCGTCAAGCCGGCCCTGCCGATAGAGCATGGCGCCGAGACTGGCATGCAGCGTGGAATCGTCGGGATCAGCCGTCAGGGCCTGACGATAGGCCATGACGGCCTCGTCGAGTTTCTCCTGATCGCCAAGCACATTGCCGAGATTGAGCCAGACGCCGGGATAGGCCGGATCGCGCGCGATCACGTCGCGATAGGCGGCTTCGGCCTCCGCCAGCCGTTGCTGCCCAGTAAGCGCTATGGCGAGATTGAAATACGACCGCGTCGAATCGGGGTTGAGCGCGATCGCGTGGCGATAGGCGGTCTCGGCCTCCTCGAAGCGCGACAGGCCGCACAGTGCTGCACCGAGCTTGGCGTGAAGGGTGGCGTCCTGCGGCTGTCGCGCCACCGCGCGGGCGAATGCATCCAGCGCGCCCTCGCGCTCGCCTTTCACGGCGAGGGCATCACCCAGCGTCGCCAGCGCCGGCGCATGATCGGGAGCTATGGTGAAAACGCGGCTGAGCAGTTTGGCGCCTTCCGCCGCACGATCGGTGACAAAGGCGATGATGGCGGACAAATGCAGCGCCGCCAGATGATCCGGATCCGCCGTCAGGATTTCGCCGCACAGCACTTCGGCCTGATCCGCACGGCCCGCTCCGTAGTGTTCGGCCGCCTCTCTCAACAAATAATCGACCGCCGCCTCGCCCATGATGCAACCCCACAATTCCCAGATGGGCGTTAAACGGACGACGCCGCCAATTCCGGCACGCGAGGAAATTTTTGCCGACCTGACGTTTCGAAGTGAACGTCGGCCCGAACGGGACGTGAGACGTTGGAGAGACGAGCAGACTATTGAAGACATGCACAGCTGAAGACATGCATCAGCGCTCTCGCGGCGCGAAGTGCGCCCGAGGCATTGAAGCAGTTCACCCTCGATAGCGAAGAGGGCGCAGGGAAGGCCGGGTGCTTGGCCATCACCCATGGCCCCCGTGCGTGAAAAAATGCACGGGGCAGGAACCACAGGTCTGGCCGAGATACACCCGGCCTTCCCTGCGCGAATGGTTTTAACGGCTTACTCCGCGCTCTCCCCGGTGAGACCGGGCTTTGTTGTCACCGTCACCCGCAGGACGCAAATGCGTCCTTGCGGATTTAGCACCAGCATCGGGGCGCCAGGACCACGCGGCTTGACCGTCCGTCACATCGTCAGTCGTCTTGCGCAAAAGCGCCTGACATTGCGACGTCCATCGCATCCCGCTTCAACGTTCGTGACGACGCGCACGCCCCTCTTGCGAAACGGGATGCGAGGAGTAGCCATCGAATGGGTAGGATTGTGAAGCGGTATATTTTTCGCGGAGCGACTGGACAGGTGGAATCGCATTGAAGCGCCAGCGCAAATTGATTTTTACGCGCAATGGAATTGAATGCGTTTCGGCATGCGTGCGAGACGACCGCAAGAGCAAATCGCTCAACTGATTTGCCCGTCAGGCAATCCCCCGCACACCGTCGCGCCTGCGAAAGCAGGGACGAACCCATAACCACAGGCCTCTATTGCTTTGGCAGGTTGTTCGCCCGGAGAGAGTTCGATTCACGTCTCTCAGAGCATCGCCTGCGTCATCGTGCTCCGAACATCCCGGAAGGCCTGCTCGACGTGCTCCGAGGCATTCAGCCGATTGACGAGCGCCGTCATCGACGCGCTGTACGGCTGCCGCACATCATCAATCACATGGTCCGGCGCGGCCGTGGTCACGATCTGCGCGGGGGCGTCCGCTGCAAAGGGAGCAAGGCCGTGCGAATAGGTCCGAAAGCGCCGCTCATAGGGATTGCGCAGCGAGGCGTCGACATAGGCGAGTTGAACTTTTGCGCCGGCGCTTTTCAGTTCGTTGAGCAAGCTATCGATGTCGAGGCCCTGCCTGCGAACATCCCTTTCCTGCCAGATCGTCGCGTCGACCGGGAGCAGATAGTTCTGCTTGCGCGATTGCAGGCCGAAACCGCCGAGATAGAGCACCACCGTTCCGCCGGGACTCACTTGCGACTTGAGGCGCTCGACCGCGCGCGTCATGTCGGACCGCGTGGCGTTTGCAACGACATCGACCTGATATCCACGACTGCGTAATGCACCGGCAAACGCCTTGGCATCACCTTTGATCTGCATCAGCGGCGCATCCGCATCGGGATAGCTGGAATTGGCGATCACCAGGGCAACTCGGTCGGAGGCGATCATGGCCGGCGTATCCGACACGACAGCGGAGGTCGCCGTTCTCGGCCGCAGAAGCTCGAACCGCTTGGCATGTCCGATGGCGGTCGAGAGCAGCACTGCGACCGTCACCGCCGCCAGAATCTTGCTTGCCTTTCGCATCGTCCGCCTCCGTCGAAGACCGTCGCGCTCATTGTAAGAACATGCGCACGTCTGCCGTGGTCATAAATAGGAACAACCGAAACTCATTGTTTCCAAATTCGCACGACGGCTCGCAGGGTCGGTGGAGATCGTCAGCGATCTCTCGGCCTGCCTCACTCCTCAAATGGCGAGGCGAGGCGCGGAATGGAACTGTGCGGAACGCTCGGCAGCCGCCGGGAAGATGCATAGGCTCAGTCGTCTCGCGGCAACGGCCGCCGGGCTGCTTGCGGCCAGGCCGGCTCCTTCACCCTCAAGCCATCCACCAACACATCCAGCAGCCGCACCACGCTTTGCTGCCAACCGGGCTGATCGTGCAGCATGCACATGCCGATCAGGGCGCGGAGCAGGTCGTCGGCGTTCACGTCAGCGCGGATCTCGCCGGCCTCAGTCGCGCGCGACAGCAGCGCGTCGATCGATGCGGTGAGGCGCGCGGAGGAATAGGCGGTGAGCTCGGAATCGGCGTTGTAGACGATCGCGAGCGCGGCCATCATGCCCTTCTTGGTGGCGACGAACGCGACGGTCGAGTGCAGCCACTGCCGCAGCGCCTCGGCCGGCGAGGTTTCATCCTTCAGCCTCTCGGCCAGTTCACCAAGTTGTTCGACTTCGTGACGATAAACGGCCTCGTAGAGCGCTTCGCGCGTCGGGAAATGGCGATAGAGTGTGCCGATGCCGACGTCAGCGCGGCGCGCGACGGCTTCAAGGCTCGCCTCCGCGCCGCCGGCGCTGAACACGGCTTTTGCCGCGTCCAAAAGCCGCTCGCGGTTACGCAGCGCGTCGGAACGTGGCTTTCGGACGTTTTTTTCGAACCGGCCCGGCATGTCGGTGTTGTCTCGTCACCAGCAGTTGAACGGTGGCCCCTTGTTAAACGGAGGCTCCCTCCGTATACATAAGCGCGTCACGCCGGGTGCAAGCTTCACAAAAGCTCGACTCTCTCAAGCCTCAGCGTGTGGCCTGGATCAGTCGGCTCCCGGTTCTTAGACGCTGTGGCCGCTGCGATCTCGTTTGACAATAGCCTTTCGATCGGAACATCGCATGAACCTGCCTATCAGACTCACCGTCAACGGCGAGCCGCGTGACTTTGTGCTCGACGATCCGCGCGTCACGCTGCTCGACCTCCTGCGCGAGCGCCTTCAGCTCACCGGAACCAAGAAGGGCTGCGACCGCGGCCAATGCGGCGCCTGCACGGTCATCGTCGACGGCCGGCGGATCAATTCCTGCCTGCAACTGGCGGCGAGCCTCGACGGCGCGGACATCCTGACCATCGAGGGCGTCGCTAAAGGCGAACATCTGCATCCGGTGCAGGCGGCCTTGGTCGCCCATGACGGCATGCAGTGCGGTTTCTGCACGCCGGGCCAGGTGATGAGCGCGATCGGCCTCATCACCGAGGGCCAGGCCGGCAGCGATCCCGAACGCATCCGCGAAGGCATGAGCGGCAATCTCTGCCGCTGTGGCGCCTATGCGGGAATCACGGAAGCCGTTCTCGATGCGCAGAAGACCATTGAAGCGGCAAAGACGGAGCGCGCGGCATGAACCGGTTCGAATATGTGAGACCCGCGAGCGTCACGGAGGCGATCGCAGCCGCCGCAGCGCCCGGCGCGAGCTATCTCGCCTCCGGCACCAATCTTCTGGACCTGATGAAGGGCGGCATCGTCCGTCCGTCGCGGCTTGTCGATGTCTCGCGCCTGCCCGGGCTTGATCGCATCGAACGTCAAGCCGACGGCGATCCTGCGGATCGGCGCCCTGGTGCGGAATGCCGATCTCGCACATGACGCGGAGTTCGCACGCGCCTATCCCGCAGTGGCCGAGGCGCTGCTGTCGGGCGCGTCGCCGCAATTGCGCAATGCGGCGACCGTCGGCGGCAATCTGCTGCAGCGGACGCGCTGCAGCTATTTCTACGACACGGCCAGCGCCTGCAACAAGCGCACGCCCGGCGCGGGCTGCGACGCCCATGGCGGCGACAACCGCCACGCATGCAGTGCTCGGCTGGAGCGATTCCTGCATCGCGACGCATCCGTCCGACTTCTGCGTGCCGCTTGGTCGCCTTCGACGCGATCGTGGAGATCGAAGGCAGAAACGGCCGCCGCGAGATCGCGGTCGAGGCGCTGCACCGCCTGCCCGGCAAGACGCCCGAGCGGACAGCGCGCTCGAACCGGGCGAACTGATCGTCGCCGTTCGCCTGCCGGCCGCAGCGCAGCAGCTTCGCCGCCCATTCGCGCTATCTGAAGGTGCGCGACCGCACGTCCTATGCGTTGGCGCTGGTCGTCGGCCGCGGCCGGGCTCGTCATCGAAGGCGGCACAATCAAGCAAGCGCGGCTTGCGCTCGGCGGCGTCGCGCCGAAGCCGTGGCGCGCGCGTGCCGCGGAGGCTGTGCTTGCCGGCGCGCGCATCGAGCCGGCCGCGTTCCAGCGTGCCGCCGACGCGGCGCTCATCGAGGCCAAGCCATCGGGCGACAACGCCTTCAAGATCGAGCTCGCGCGGCGCGATCATCGTGCGCGCGCTGACGCTCGCCGCCGCGGGCACACCGGCACGCGATGCCCGCGCTGCCCGCCTCGCCCTTCTCTTCTCCCGCCGGAGCAGTCCAATGACACTGACGATCACGCTGAACCGCGATCCCGCGCATCTCCGGCACGGCTCGAACATCGGCCAGCCGCTGACCCGCCGCGACGGCGTGCTGAAGGTGACGGGCCAGGCCCGCTACGCCGCCGACAATCATCCGCCGAGAATGCTGCTACGCCGTGATGGCGGTGAGCAGCATCGCGCGCGGCCGCGTCGCTTCGCTCGACGTCGCCGCCGCCAAGCGCCATCCCGGCGTCGTCGAGGTGATGACGCCCGCGAACCGTCCGCCGCTTGCGGACGATCCGGACGCGAAGACCAATCCCTTCATGTTCCGCATGGACCTGCTGCAGAACGACAAGGTGCGCTACGCCAACCAGCCGATCGCGGTGGTGATCGCCGAGACGCTGGAAGCCGCGACCGAAGGCGCGGCGCTGCTGGCGCCGCGCTACGAGGCCGAGCCTGCGCGCGTCGGTCTCGACGGCAACGACAGCTTCGTGCCGCCCGCGGTCGGCATCGGCCACCCCGCAGAGGTGCGGCACGGCGATGTCGAGAGCGCGCTCGCAGGCGCGGCGCACACGCATCGATGCGACCTACGAAACGCCGGCGCAATATCACAACGCGATGGAGCCGCACGCGATCGTCGCGGCCTGGGACGGCGACAAGCTCTCGATCGACACGCCGAGCCAGGGCCTCGTGATGGCGCGTGGTCGGATCGCCGGCCTGTTCGGCATCGCGCCGGACAAGCATCCATATCCGCAGCCCGTTCCTCGGCGGCGGCTTCGGCTCGAAGGGACTGCTGTCCGGGCCGCAGGTGCTCGGCATCCTGGCGGCACGGCTGGTCGGACGGCCGGTCAAGCTCGTGCTGCGCCGTGAGCAGATGTACGGCCCGGTCGGCCATCGTTCGCCGACCCGGCAGCGGCTGCGGATCGGCACCGAGCGCGGACGGCCGGCTTGCCGCGATCGATCACCATGCGAAGATCGCGACCTCGACGTTCGACGATTTCTACGAACCGGCGGCCGACGCCTCGCACACGCTCTATGCCAGCCCCGCGATCGCGACTTCGCATGAAGCCGTGCGGATCGACACCGGCACGCCGCTGTTCATGCGCGCGCCGGGCGAGGCCACCGGATCGATCGCGCTCGAAAGCGCGATCGACGAGATGGCGTAGGCCTGCGGCATCGATCCGCTCGCCTTCCGCCTGAAGAACTATGCCGAGGTCGAGCCGATCACCGGCAAGCCGTTCTCGTCGAAGGCGCTGCGCGAATGCTACGCGAAGGGCGCCGAGCGCTTCGGCTGGTCGAAGCGACCGCTGCAGCCGCGCCAGATGCGCGACGATGACGGCTTCCTGGTCGGCTGGGGCATGGGCACGGCGACGTTTCCGGCGCTGATGTTCGCGGCCGAGGCGCGCGCGGTGATCCGGCGCGACGGCACCGGCGTGATGGAGACCGGCGCGCACGACATGGGCCAGGGCGCCTGGACCGCGTTCGCCCAGATCGCCGCCGACTGCGCTCGGCGCTCGATCTCGACCAGGTCGAGTTCAAGGCCGGCACGTCCGACCTGCCGGATGCCGGCATCGCCGGCGGCTCGGCGCACACCGCGACCGCCGGCACCGCGATCCACAACGCCGGCGCGGCGGTGATCGCCAAGCTCGCCGAGCTCGCGACCAACGACCAGCGCTCGCCGCTGTTCGGCGCCGGCAATGCCGGCGTGGTCGCGCGCGACGGCCGTCTGCATCCGCCGCGACGACGAGAGCCGCAGCGAGAGCTATGCCGATATCCTCGACCCGCGCCGGTCTCGCCGAGATCGAAGCGCCGCGGCAACGGCGCGACGGATCCGGCGGCGCAGGCGAACTACGCCATGCACGCGCATGGCGCGGTGTTCGCCGAGGTGAAGGTCGATCCTGATCTGGGCCAGATCCGCGTCACCCGCATGGTCGGCGCCTTCGCCGCCGGACGCATCATCAATCCGCATCTGGTGCGCAGCCAGCTATCTCGGCGGCATGATCTGGGGCGTCTCCTTCGCGCTGCACGAAGAGGCGATCATCGATCAGCCGCTCCGGCCGCATCCTGAACGCCAATCTCGGCGAATATCATGTGCCGGTGAATGCCGACGTGCCGCTCGATGGAAGCGCTGACGGTCGACGAGGTCGATCCGCATGTGAATGCGCTCGGCATCAAGGGCGTCGGCGAGATCGGCATCACCGGCTCGGCCGGCGCGGTCGCCAATGCCGTCTGGCATGCGACCGGCATCCGCGTGCGCCGCTTCCCGATCCGGATCGACGATCTGGTGATGGCGTCCTGAAACCATTGACTTAGGGCGGCCTGATCAGGCCGCCGCTTTGGTCAGAGCCGCCGTAAGCCAGCGGCAATAGGCCTCGCTGTGACGGCCGAGCTCGAACTCGACATGGATCGCGTCCGGGCTCTTGCTGCGCACCGTGAACGGCAGATGCGGCTCGAAGCCGTGGATCTGCATCGTGCCGGTCTCCCCGATGTCGAGATCCGGCACGCCCTTGATCCAGGCGCCGCCTTCCGAAATATCCGACAGCACCGCCTCCGGCCGCGCGCGGCTCCGGCACACGACCTTGATCGGCAGGCTGGACCTGAAGCGCGGAAAGCGGCGGCGGTTCGCTTCTTCCGTCGAGGTCCGCACCACCTTGACGAGGATCCCCCGCAGCGCTGTCAGATGCGTGGACACCTGAGAGATCGCGTCGCGGACCTCGTTGGCGCGGCCATCCACCGAATTGGCGTCACGGCTGACATTGCCGATCTTGGCCGACACCTGCTTGGCCGCATCGGCCGACGCGGCCACGGATCGGCTGATCTCGGCGGTCGAGGCCTGCTGCTGCTCCATCGCCGCCCCGACCGAGGACGCGACTTCGTCGACCTCCGAAATCTGGCTGCCGACGCTCTCGACGGCTTCCACGGTGGCGGCGGTCGCTGACTGCACCTCGTCGATCAGCCGCGCGATCTCGTCGGTCGACTTCGCGGTCTGGTCCGACAGCGACTTGACCTCGGCTGCGACCACCGCGAAGCCGCGGCCGGCTTCGCCCGCGCGCGCGGCTTCGATCGTCGCATTGAGCGCGAGCAGATTGGTCTGCTCGGCGATGCCGCCGATCAGGCTGGAGACTTCGGCGATCTTATGCACCGCGTTCGACAGCGACTGGATGGTCTGCTTGGCCTTCTCGCGCCCGCTGACCGCGGTTCGCGCGATCGCACCGGCGCGGGCGACCTGCGCGGAAATCTCGCGGATCGAACTCGTCATCTGATCCGTCGCGGCGGAAACCGTTTGCGCATTCGCGAGCGCCTGCTGGGCAGCGTCGGCGACCACCCTTGCCTCGGCCGAGAGGTCCCGCGCCAGATTCGAAAGCCCGCTGGCGGCGCCTTCGACGTCGCGCGAGGCGCCCGCCACGGCCTCGATCGATGTCCCGGTCTCGCGCTCGACGGACTCCGCCAGATCGCGCGCGGCCTTCCTTCTGAGCTCTTCCGTCTGCGCGCGGTCCTGCTCCTGCCGCTCGCGCATCCGCAGGCTTTCGATAGCATTGGTCTTGAAGACCGTCAGGGCTTGCGCCATCGCGCCGATCTCATCCTGGCGATCCGCGAAAGGCACCTCGGTCGTCAGATCGTCACGCGCGATCCGCCGCATCGCATCCGTCATGCGTACCAGGGGACGCACGACGCCAAGCGCAAGACCAAGCAGGCCGAGCACGACGATCCCGAGCACAAGGCCCGACACCGACCAGACCACGGCGGAGAGACTGCCGTCGCGATCGGCGGCGACCGTTTCCATGTCCGCGTTCAGCTTGTTGGCCTTCTCCACCAGATCGTCGATGACGGCGCGGTGCGCCGAGTAGCTCTGGCTCAGCCGCGCATAGGCGGCTTCCGCCTTATCAGGCTCGCCCTTGTGCAACGCCGGCAACAATTCGGCGTCGATGGTCTGCCAGAACTTGCGCACCTCCGCGTCCGACTTCTCGACCAGCAACGTCCTCAGCGTCGGCTGCAGATCCGACTTGGTCCAGAATGCCCTGCGATCGTCGTAGTCCTTCTTGAGCTGGGTCAGCTTCTTCTCGTGCGGCTCGGTATTTTTCGCCTCACGCAGCGCCAGCGTGGCCTCGAGATAGGCCTCGATGACATAGGCCGGCGGCGGCAGGATATCGGCGACGAGGTCATTGCCGAGCTTGATGCCCGCATAGAGCGGCCCGCCGACCTTCAATTCCCTGAGCGCGTAGCTCCCTGTCAGGACGACGGAGGCAAATCCGACGGCGAGGAGCAGACCGAAGGCAATGATCGCGGTGGAAATCGACAAACGAAGTTTCATGTCAAACTGGCTCGCGTGATGCGGGGTGACATCGATCGTGGCGACCGTGGCCTTCAAGGCCGAGCGGCCCTTGTCGTTGGTCAAGCGAGATTGCTGCCCGGCCATCCGTCGCGCAGCGAATCTTGGTCAATTTTCTACTCACTTGCTCTGCCGCCCGGTTAATTTCGGGGACCGTAGAATTGCGGAGCCACAATCGCGGTGCGCGGGACGCGGCGCAGCGCTCGAGAAACTCACGCCAGGCCGCGAGTCCGACCTTGCCGTCAGTATGCACGGCGCGCGCTTACAAAACCTTAACCAATTGTCTCAGAACAACACGCAGAGGATGAAGACTTAACCCTATCTTTACCCCTGCTTAAGGCTTCGTTAAGCACGAAAAACGTTTGCTTCCCAACAGGTTGGATTGAGAACCTCTGTGCTGCGCGAGTGACAGCATTTTGTTCAAATGCAGTCTATTCGACACGCATAAGACGGCGCCCGCACGTGGCGCTATGGGGTCATGTGTTGGAGTAGAACCGATGAAGAAGTTTCTTTTGGCTACCGTTGCGCTCGCCGCTGTCGGCGCTGCGCTTCCCGTCCACGCCGCCGATCTCGGCGCGCGCGCTCCCTATTACAGCAAGGCTCCCGCCTATATGGCGCCGATCTATAACTGGACCGGCTTCTATATCGGCGGCCATATCGGCGGCGCGTTCTCGAGCGACAACAATTTCTCCGGCCTCGCTACCGGCAGCAACGGCAATGGCCGTTTCCTGGGCGGCCTGCAGGTCGGCGCGGACTGGCAGTTCGCTCCAAACTGGGTGCTCGGCGCGCAGGGTCAGTATAGCTGGCTTGGCGGCAACGTCGGCGCTGTCTTCCCGGGCGGCCTCGCTTACACCAACAGGCAGCGTGGGCTCGGCTCGGTGACCGGCCGCGTCGGCTACACCTGGGGTCCGGGCCTGGTCTATGTGAAGGGCGGCTACGCCTATTCCGACAACAATGAGAGCGTCACGCTGGCCGGCGCGACGATCCCGTTCACGACCGTCGGCGATCACCGCAACGGCTACACGGTCGGCGCGGGCCTCGAATACATGTTCGCCCCGAGCTGGACGGCGTTCGCCGAGTATCAGTACTACAATTTCGGCAAGGCGAGCTTCGCCACGCCCGTGCTGCTGATCCCGGCCGGCAGCTTCACCACCGACGATCAGACCGTCAAGGCCGGCGTGAATTATCGCTTCAACTGGGGCGGCCCGATCGCGGCGCGCTACTGATCGTTAATCGATCGTTAACCGATCAAAGGGCCGGCGAAAGCCGGCCCTTTTGCTTTCCAGAGTGTTTTCAAGCGAAGCCCGCCCGGCACCTGATGCGAGGTGGACGCCGGTTCGCATGAAGAAAACGCGTCAAACAAGAACCCGGTGCGGCGTTCGGCCGCGTAAAAACCAACAAACGGCCCGAGGTCTCTCAGTTTTGTTAACCGCGTACCGCGATACTGCGTCCCAATAAATTTCCGGGCGAACAAGCGCGGGGGGAAACATGAGCGCAAGACTGGGCTTTGGAAAGTTCGTGCGGCTTCTGCGCCCGCGATGGGGCATCAGAGGCAGCCTGTTCGCGGCCTTTGCCGTCATCGCCGGCATGGCGATCGTGATTTCGGCCGGCGCCGGAATGGTGTTGCAGCGTCTCGGCGTGACCATGGTCAACCTGAGCGGGCAGGACATTCCACGGCTGGCCACGAGCCTGCAATTATCGGCGTTGAGCGCGAGCCTCGCCGCGCAGGGCCCGTCGCTGTTGAGCGCGCCCGACGAGGACACGCTGCGAGAGCGAACCAGGAAGATGAAGGAGACCCAGGATCTCGCGCAGCAGAAGCTCGGCGAGATCATCGAGCTCGCCAACGACAAGGCGGTCGTCAAGGCGCTCGGCGAGTCCATCAAGAACATCAACGAAGCGACGCAGAGCCTGGTCGCGGCGTCCCGCGAGCGGCTGGGGACCGGCGCCGAGCACGACAAGCAGTTCAACGCGCTGCTCGCCGCGCATGCGAATTTCATCGCCGCCGCGAACCCCGTGATGCTGGAGGCGCAGACGAGCCTCAACGCCATCCTGTCGTCCGCGGTCCCTTCCCCGGATGACGCCAACAGGTCCGCACAGGCCGTCGATGAAATCGGCAACGTGGTCGCGAGCGGCAACCTCGCCGCCGCGCAGATGGCCGCGGCATTGTCGGCGAATTCGAACGATACGCTGGACACTCTGGTGAAGGATTTCAAGGCAGCGCAGGGCCGCATCAGGTCGAACCTCGATCTGATGTCCGCCAGTCCCAGAATAGCGGCGCTGCAGGAGGCCGCGGCGAAGCTGCTGACCTTCGGCGACAACAAGAGCGGCGTGTTCAGGCTGCGTGAGAAGGAGCTCGACGCGATCGACTACGGCCAGACCGTGCTCGAGGAAACCCGCAAGCTCAATGTCGGCCTCGACATCAGCGTGCAGGCGCTCGTCGACGGCGTGCGCAAGGAAACCGATGCGGCGACCTGGATGGCGCGGCAGGACATTTCGTTCGCGACCATGGTCATGCTGGCGCTGGGTGCGGCAACCCTGCTCGGATCGGCGCTGTTCGTGTGGCGCTATGTCGGCGCCAACATCCTCTACCGGATCGGCGCGCTGCAACGCTCGATGCGCCTGCTCTCGGATGGCGATCTCGAGACCGAGATCTATCGTTCGAGGCAGAAGGACGAAATCGCGGCGATGGCCGACGCGCTGGAAGTGTTCCGCGAAAGCATGATCCGAGGCCGCGTGCTCTCGACCGAGCAGGACAAGGACCGCGCCACGAAGACCGAGCGCGCCGCGCGCATGGAGAGCCGCATCGTCGAGTTCGAGGCCAACGTTCGCTCCGCACTCGACAATCTGCAACGCTCGGCCGGCTCGATGGAGACGACCGCGCAGGGCATGTCCGCGACCGCCGATCGCTCCAACGCCCTGGTGAGCGTGGTCGCCACCGCCGCCGAGGAGACCTCGACCAACGTGCAGAGCGTGTCGGCAGGCACCGAGCAACTGTCGACCTCGATCGCCGAGATCGGCCGGCAGGTGGTGAACTCGGCGCAGGTCGCCCGCAAGGCGGTCGAGGAAGCCGGCGCCACCGATTCGACCATGCAGGGTCTCGCCGACAATGCCAGCCGGATTTCGGTGGTCGTCGATCTCATTCAGGTCATCGCATCGCAGACCAACCTGCTGGCGCTCAACGCCACGATCGAGGCGGCGCGGGCGGGCGAGGCGGGACGCGGCTTCGCCGTGGTCGCCTCCGAGGTGAAGAGCCTCGCGAGCCAGACCGCGAAGGCGACCGACGAGATCCGCACGCAGATCTCCTCGATGCAGGAAGTCACGACATCGGCCGTCAGCGCCATCCGCAACATCGGCCAGACGATCGGCGAGATCAACGAGGTGACGACCGCGATCGCCGCCGCCGTGGAAGAACAAGGCGCGGCGACGGCCGAGATCGCCCGCAACATCCAGCATGCCGCCGGCGGCACCACCCAGGTCTCCAGCAACATCGTCGGCGTTTCCTCAGCCTCGGCCGAGGCCGGCACGGCGGCGACGCAGGTGCTGAATGCCTCGGCGGCACTCCGCCGCGAGGCCGAAGGCCTGCGATCGGACATCGACACGTTCCTGAGCAATATCCGCGCGGCGTAGTTCCACCGTCGGTCATTCCGGGGCGCACAAAGTGCGAGCCCGGAATTTCGAGATTCCGGGTTCGATGCTGCGCATCGCCCCGGAATGACAGCCGAAAGAAATACCGGTACCGTCTGGCGCAGCCGGCATCTGCTTTTTTGGACTGGCGCGAAACGCTCGGTGCGGCTAAGCCGATGCACATGCATTCGCAGCCAGAGAAGATTCAGTCATCGGCGGAGGCGCTGCGTTACCCCTGGGACGAACATCCCGGGCAGGATCAGGCCGTCGAGGTGATGCCCGGCGTGCTGTGGCTGCGGCTGAAGCTGCCGTTCCGCCTCAACCATGTGAACATCTATCTGCTCGCCGACGGCGACGGCTGGACGGCGATCGATTCCGGTTTCGGCAATGAAGAGTCGATCGCGGCCTGGACCGCGCTGCTCGAAGGTCCGCTGTCAGGTGTCGGGATCAAGCGGCTGATCGTCACCCACTCGCATCCCGATCATGTCGGGCTCGCAGGGTGGATCGTCGAGCGCTTCGACTGCCCGCTCTACATGTCGCAGGTGGAATATCTGCAATCGGTCTATCACCAGAACCGCGGCACCGAGGAACGGCGCAACGCGCAGCGACTGTTCTTCCGCCGTCACGGCATGGACGAGAACCTCACCGACAAGCTGCTCGGCCGCGGTCAGGACTATCTGAAACGGGTGTCCGTTCTGCCGGCCTCCTATTGCCGTATATCTCACGGCGACGAGATTTCGATCGGCACGCGCCGCTTCAAGGTCATCACCGGCGGCGGCCATGCGCTCGACCAGGTGATGCTGTATTGCGCGGCCGACAAATTGTTCCTGTCGGCCGATCAGGTGCTGAGCAAGATCTCGCCCAATGTCAGCGTCTGGGCAGTCGAGCCGGACCAGAACTCGCTCGGCGAATATCTGGCGTCGCTCGCAAGTCTCACCACGACCCTGCCCTATGACGTGATGGTGCTGCCCGGCCACGGCGTGCCGTTCTACGGCCTGAAGACGCGCATCAAGCAGCTCGCCGACCATCACGAGGAACGCTGCCGGCTGATCGCCGACGCCTGCCGCGAGACTGCAAAGACGTCGGCCGAGCTGGTGCCGGTCGTCTTCCACAAGCATGCGCTCGATCCGCACCAGATGGGTTTTGCGGCCGGCGAGTTGATCGCGCATGTCAATTACATGCTGGTCGAGGGCCGCCTGACGTCGGAAGAGACCGACGGTGTGCTGCGCTTCAGGACCACCTGAGCGCGCAAGACTTCTGGCCAAATCAAAACTTCTGTCCAAATCACGGCGTCTTGATCCGGATCAAGTTTCGATCCGCAAGTTGTGCAACCCATCTGCCTTAAAGCGAGCCTCTTGGCGCCGGATTTCGGCTCGACAGAAAACCTGGAAACGCTCTAAAAGGGCGTTAACCAGTCCGGCCAGCAGCTCCCATTCCAGGTTTTTGTGATGGATTACAGCCAATTTTTCCGTACCGCCCTCGATCGCCTCCACGACGAACGGCGCTACCGCGTCTTCGCCGACCTCGAAAGGATCGCAGGCCGCTTCCCGCACGCCGTGTGGCACTCGCCGAGAGGCCCGCGCAACGTCGTGATCTGGTGCTCCAACGATTATCTCGGCATGGGCCAGCATCCGAAAGTGGTGGGCGCGATGGTCGAGACCGCGACGCGGGTCGGCACCGGCGCCGGCGGCACCCGTAACATTGCGGGCACGCATCATCCGCTGGTCCAGCTCGAGCAGGAACTCGCCGACCTGCACGGCAAGGAAGCCTCGCTGCTGTTCACCTCGGGCTACGTCTCGAACCAGACCGGCATCGCGACGATCGCGAAACTCATTCCGAATTGCCTGATCCTGTCGGACGCGCTCAACCACAATTCGATGATCGAAGGCATCCGTCAGGGCGGCTGCGAGCGCCAGATCTTCCGCCACAGCGACGTTGCGCATCTGGAGGAATTGCTGCGCGCCGCCGGGCCCGACCGGCCGAAGCTGATCGCCTGCGAGAGCCTTTATTCAATGGACGGCGACATCGCGCCACTGGCCGCGATCTGCGATCTCGCCGAGCGCTACAACGCGATGACCTATGTCGACGAGGTGCATGCGGTCGGCATGTATGGCCCGCGCGGCGGCGGCATCGCCGAGCGCGACGGCGTCATGCATCGCATCGACATTCTCGAAGGCACGCTCGCCAAGGCGTTCGGCTGCCTCGGCGGCTATATTGCCGCGAGCCACGAGATCATCGACTCCGTGCGCTCCTATGCGCCGGGCTTCATCTTCACCACCGCCCTGCCGCCGGCAATCTGCTCGGCCGCGACGGCCGCGATCCGGCATCTGAAGACGTCGAGCTGGGAACGCGACCGGCATCAGGAGCGCGCCGCCCGCGTCAAGGCGATCCTGAGCGCCGCAGGCCTGCCCGTGATGTCGAGCGAGACCCACATCGTGCCGCTGTTCGTGGGCGATCCCGAGCTCTGCAAGCAGGCCTCCGACCTGCTGCTGGAGGAACACGGCATCTATATCCAGCCGATCAACTATCCGACGGTCGCCAAAGGCACCGAGCGGCTGCGCATCACGCCGTCGCCCTATCACGACGATGGCGTCATCGACGGCCTTGCGGAAGCGCTGCTGCAAGTCTGGCAACGGCTGAACCTGCCGTTGCGGAAACAGTCGCTGGCGGCGGAGTAGTCGGATAGCTTGAGGCGCATGCCAGCTTCAAACGTCGCACGCCGGCTGTCGTCACCCGCGCAGGCGGGTGACCCAGTATTCCAGAGACTGTTATGTCCACCCGAAAGGCTGCAGCGTACTGGATCCTCCGCTTTCGCGGAGGATGACCACCGTCTTTTGGGCGGTGCGCGTGCCAGCTTCAAAAAGTCGCGCACTGACAGTCGTCACCTATGCAGAAACTTCGCGGGTATGACGAACCGGGGATCCTGTGATAGCGCCCGCGCCTTAACGACGATATTAAATCCCGGACAAGGTTAAGGAAATCCGCTGTCACTGACCGGTACAACGCGCTAGGCTCGGCGCGAGCGAGATCAGGCGCTATGCGCGCGCAAGGGAGTTAAGGCCAGCGATGCTCCATGACTGGGGCGTGATAGTCGCCGCGTTCGGCTACATCGGCCTGCTGTTCGTCGTGGCGAGCTATGGCGACCGCCTCTCGCCCGCGCAGCGTGGCCGGGCCGGCATGCTGATCTATCCACTTTCGCTTGCGATCTACTGCACGTCCTGGACATTCTTCGGCTCGGTCGGCTCCGCGACCCGCACCAGCATCGATTTCCTGGCGATCTATGTCGGCCCGATCCTGATGATCGGGTTCTGCACGCCACTGTTGCGCCGCGTGATCCGGCTCGCCAAGACACAGAACATCACCTCGATCGCCGACTTCATCGGCGCCCGCTATGGCAAGAGCCAGGCGGTCGCGGCCACCGTCGCCGTGATCGCGATCATAGGCTCCGTCCCCTATATCGCGCTTCAGCTCAAGGCGGTCGCGTCTTCGCTGGAAACGATCCTGAGCGAGGACCAGGCCTTCTCCAAGATTCCGATCATCGGCGACATGGCGCTGATGGTGACGCTGGCGATGGCGGCCTTCGCGGTGCTGTTCGGAACCCGGCAGACCGACGCCACCGAGCATCAGCACGGCCTGATGCTGGCGGTCGCGGCCGAATCCATCGTCAAGCTGGTGGCCTTCATCGCCGCCGGTGCATTCGTCACCTTCTGGATGTTCACACCCGAGGAGATGATTGAACGTGCGATGAAGACCCCGGAAGCGGTCCGCGCGATCGACTATGTGCCGTCCATCGGCAACTTCCTCACGGCGACGTTCCTGTCGTTCGGCGCGGCCATGATGCTGCCGCGCCAGTTCCATGTCAGCGTCGTCGAGAATTCGAGCGATGCCGAAGTCGGACGCGCCCGCTGGCTGTTTCCGCTCTATCTGGTCGCGATCAACCTGTTCGTGATTCCGATCGCGCTCGCCGGTCTCATCACCTTTCCGTTCGGCTCGGCCGACAGCGACATGTATGTCCTGGCGCTGCCGATCGAGGCCAACGCGACGCTCCTCGGCCTTGGCGTCTTCGTCGGCGGACTGTCGGCGGCGACCGCCATGGTGATCGTCGAATGTGTCGCGTTGTCGGTCATGGTGTCGAACGACATCGTCGTTCCGCTCGCACTGCAGCGCGAGCGGAAAGCGCGCGCCGGCACGAGCGACTTCAGCGGCTTTCTCCTGCGGGCACGACGCATCGCAATCTTCGCCATCATGGTGATGGCCTATTTCTATTACCGGGCGCTCGGCAATACCCAGCTGGCCGCGATCGGCCTGTTGTCATTCGCCGCGATCGCACAGCTCGCGCCGGCTTTCTTCGGCGGCCTGTTCTGGCGGCGCGGCACCGCGCGGGGCGCCATCGGCGGCATGCTGGTCGGCTTCGCGGTGTGGCTCTATACGCTGTTCGTGCCGTCCTTCCTCGACACCAGCACGGCAGGCGTGATGTTCCTGCAGCATGGACCATTCGGCATCGAGGCGCTGCGGCCGCAAGCGCTGTTCGACGCGGATCTGCCGCCGCTGCTGCATGGCGTGCTCTGGAGTCTGTCGCTCAACATCCTTGCCTATGTCGTGCTGTCGCTGGCGCGGCAGCCGTCCGCGATCGAGCGGTTGCAAGCCGATCTCTTCGTGCCGGATGCGCTCGCGCCGATCGCGCCGAGCTTCCGCCGCTGGCGCAGCACGGTCACAGTGCAGGACATCCAGAGCACGGTGTCGCAATATCTCGGCCCCGAGCGGGCCCGTCACGCCTTCGAGGCTTTCGCCGCCGGCCACCACACGCCGCTCGACCCGGGCGCACCGGCCGATTTCGAATTGCTGCGGCATGCCGAACATCTGATCGCATCCTCGATCGGCGCTGCCTCCTCGCGGCTGGTGATGTCGCTGCTGCTGCGCAAACGCACCGTCTCGGCCAAGGCGGCGCTGAAACTGCTCGACGACTCCCATGCGGCCCTGCACTTCAACCGGGAAATCCTGCAGACCGCGCTGAACCATGTGCGGCAGGGGATCGCGGTGTTCGATGTCGATCTGCAGTTGATCTGCTCGAACCGGCAGTTCGGCGAGATTCTCAGCCTGCCGCCGCATCTGGTGCAGATCGGCATTCCCTTGCAGGAGATCCTGGAGTGCATGGAGGCGATCGGACCATCCGGCGCCGACGAACAGACCGGCCTGATCGAACGCCGGCTCAAGGCCTACACGACCGAGGGCGAGCCCTATCTGGAGCGCCTGCCGGAACGCCACATGGTGATCGAAGTCCGCAGCAACCGCATGCCGGATGGCGGCCTCGTCATCACGTTCACCGACGTCACGCCGTCGTTCGAGGCGGCGGAAGCGCTGGAGCGCGCCAACGCCACCCTGGAAAAGCGCGTGCGCGACCGCACCGAGGAACTGACCCGCCTCAATTCCGAGCTCGCGCTGGCAAAAAGCACCGCCGAGGACGCCAGTATCTCCAAGACGCGCTTTCTCGCCGCCGCCAGTCACGACATTCTGCAACCGCTGAACGCGGCGCGGCTTTACGTGACGAGCCTGGTCGAACGCCAGAAGGGCGGCGAGGACTCGCGCCTGGTCGAGAACATCGACGAGTCGCTGGAGGCGATCGAGGAGATCCTCGGCGCGCTATTGGATATCTCGCGGCTCGACGCCGGCGCCATGACGCCCGCGATCTCGAGTTTCAAGATGGCCGACCTGATGCGCTCGCTGGAGATCGAATTCTCACCGAGCGCACGCGCCAAGGGGCTGGAGCTCACCTTCGTGCCCTGCTCGCTGCCGGCGCAATCCGACCGGCTGATGCTGCGGCGGCTGCTGCAGAACTTCATCTCCAACGCGATCAAATACACCCCGCATGGGCGCGTGCTGGTCGGCTGCCGCCGCCGCGGCCAGTCGCTGCAGATCAGCGTCCACGACACCGGCGTCGGCATTCCCGTGCCCAAGCGCGGCGAGATCTTCAAGGAGTTTCATCGCCTCGAACAGGGTGCGCGGATCGCGCGCGGCCTGGGGCTCGGGCTGTCGATCGTGGAGCGGCTGGCGCGCGTGCTCAACCATGGCATCGCGATCGGCGCCAATCGGAGCGGCGGCTCGGTGTTTTCGGTCACGGTGCCGACCGCGTCGGCCGTCAATCACACCGCGGCGGTCACCAGCGCGACGCCGCTGGCGCGGACGCCGATCAGCGGCGCGCTGATCGTCTGCATCGAGAACGATGCGACGATCCTGGACGGAATGAAGACGCTGCTCAAGGCGTGGGATGCCGAGGTGATCGCGGTGACCGATCCGGACGCGGCCATGGAGGCGATCGAGGCGGCGGGCGGCCACGTGACCGGCCTCCTGGTCGACTATCATCTCGACCGCGGCAACGGCCTCGCGGCCATCCGCGAGGTGCGCCGCCGGTTCGGCGAGACCATTCCGGCGATCCTGATCACCGCGGACCGCAGCCCGCATGTGCGCGCGGCCGCGCGGGAGGAGAACATCGCCGTGCTCAACAAGCCGGTGAAGCCGGCCTCGCTGCGCGCGTTGCTCGGCCAGTGGCGAATCCAGCAGATGGTGGCGGCGGAGTAGGCGCGGGGGCGCTGATGGCAGGCGCGACGGCGAGTAGAGCTATGCATATGGTGTCGGACCTCATGGTTCTCCCATAGATGCGAAGCATCGTCTGGAGACGGCGCTTGCGCGCGTCCTCGCGAGGGGGCGTGGCTATCGCGTGACGCCAACTTGTCATGCCCCGCGCATGCGGGGCATCCAGTACGCCGCGGCCTATCAGTCAAACATGGACGCCTCTGGAATACTGGATCGCCCGCATTCGCGGGCGATGACAGTTGAGTTGGGTGAGGCGCTCGCTCCGTCGGATTTGAGAGGCCCGCCACACGATGGCTCTGCGACGGCTACGACGCGCCACTACTGCGCCGACGGCGCACCTTGGCGCCATTGGCCGCCGGCGATCTTGGCCGCCGCGATCACGGCCTGGGTGCGGCTTTCGACGCCGAGTTTCTGCAAAATCGCCGATACATGGGCCTTGATGGTCGCTTCCGACACGCCGAGCTCATAGGCGATCTGCTTGTTGAGCAGTCCCTCCGACAGCATCATCAGCACCCTCACCTGCTGCGGGGTCAGCGTCACCAGGCGGTCGCGCAGCCGCGTCATGTCGGGATCGGAGGCCGAGGAGAGATCGGTGTCGGGCGGCACCCAGACGTCGCCAGCCATCACCTTCGCGATCGCGTCGCGCAGCGTCTCGACGCCGAAGCGTTTGGGAATGAACCCGGATGCGCCGAAATCCAGCGAGCGGCGGATGGTGGCGCCATCGTCGCTTGCGGATACGATCACGACAGGGATCGCCGGATATTGCGCGCGCAGATAGATCAAGCCGGAGAAGCCCGAGATTCCCGGCATCGAGAGATCGAGCAGGATCAGATCGACATCGGAATCCCGTTCCAGGAGCGCGGTCAGATCCTCGAACGACCCTGCTTCGTCTATTTTCGCCGAGCTCACCACGCTTGCGACGGCTTGCCTGAGCGCGTCGCGGAACAACGGATGATCATCGGCGATCACGAGATGGGTGCTGGCAGCCATCGGTTACTTCTTGCGAGACGTGACCTGGAGCATCGTGACCCGCCTGAAATCAAAGGCGAACCAAGGTGCTCCGCGAAAATTCTCCTCCGACCGGTGGATGCACGCAAGCGCACAATAATTCAATAGTCGAAAGCGGTTAACTGATGAGTCGAATTGTGCAACGCAATATCACATCTACCTACAACTGTGCAGTGCGTTCAGCACATATTGATCTCACGGGCCTGTGGTCAGGGCCGAAAGTCTTATTGGGACGGCTTTCACCGCAATGTTACCTTTTCCCTAAACCCCAAAGCTGGGGATTTGCTTTGCAACGATTTTCGGGGAGCGAACGACAATGACGATGGCAGCAACAGTGGGCGGCGTCCGCACGGGCGGCATGACCGCAGAGGAGCGAAAGGTCATTTTCGCCTCCTCGCTCGGCACCGTGTTCGAGTGGTACGATTTCTACATCTACGGCACGCTCGGCGTCTTCCTCGCGAAATACTTCTTCTCCACTGTTCCCGCGAACGTCGCCTTCATCTTCACGCTGCTCGCCTTCGCCGCAGGCTTTGCGGTCAGGCCGTTCGGCGCGCTGATCTTCGGCCGCCTCGGCGACATGATCGGACGCAAATACACCTTCCTGATCACCATGTCGCTGATGGGCGTCGGCACCTTCTTCATCGGTCTGCTGCCCGGCTATGCGAGCTGGGGCATCGCGGCGCCGATCGTGCTGATCGCGCTCCGCCTGGTCCAGGGCCTTGCGCTCGGCGGTGAATACGGCGGCGCCGCGATCTATGTCGCCGAGCACGCGCCGCAAAACAAGCGCGGCTACTACACCTCGTGGATCCAGACCACCGCGACGCTCGGCCTGTTCATGGCGTTGCTGCTGATCCTCGGCATCCGCACCTGGATGGGCGAGGAATCCTTCGGTGACTGGGGCTGGCGCATTCCGTTCCTGCTCTCGGGCATCCTGCTCATCGTCTCGATCTGGATCCGGCTGAGCCTGAACGAGTCGCCGGTGTTCCAGCGCATGAAGGACGAGGGCAAGACCTCCAAGCGCCCGCTCAGCGAGGCCTTCGGCGAGTGGCCGAATGCCAAGATCGCGATCCTGGCGCTGCTCGGCGCGACCGCCGGCGAAGCCGTGGTCTGGTATGGCGGACAGTTCTACGCACTGTTCTTCCTGACCCAGACCATCAAGGTGCCGGGCGTTTCGGCACAGATCATGATCGTGATCGCGCTGGCGCTCGCCACGCCGGGCTTCGTCCTGTTCGGCTGGCTGTCGGACAAGATCGGCCGCAAGCCGATCATCCTCACGGGCTTCCTCTTGGCGGCGGTGACCTACTTCCCGATCTTCAAGGGGATCACCCACTTTGCCAATCCGAAGCTCGAGGCGGCGCTCAACTCGTCGCCCGTGACCGTCGTCGCCGACCCGAACGAGTGTTCGTTCCAGTTCAAGGCGACCGGCGCCGAGAAGTTCACCACGAGCTGCGACGTGGCCAAGTCCGCACTGGTCAACCTGACGGTGAACTACAAAAACGAGGTAGCGCCGGCAGGCACCAAGGCGCAGGTCAAGATCGGCGACCAGGTTCTTGACGCCAGCAGCCCCGACTTCGCCAAGGCGCTGCCCGCGGCCATCAAGGCGCATGGCTATCCGCCCTCGGCTGATCCGGCCGAGATCAACTACGTGATGACGACGTTCCTGCTGTGGATCCTCGTGGTCTATGTGACGCTGGTCTATGCGCCGATCGCGGCATGGCTGGTCGAGCTGTTCCCGAGCCGCATCCGCTACAGCGGCATGTCGCTGCCCTACCACATCGGCAATGGCTGGTTCGGCGGCTTCCTTCCGGCCACAGCGTTCGCGATCGCCGCGGCCACCGGCAACATCTATTCCGGTCTCTGGTATCCGGTCGCCATCGCGCTGATGAGCCTCGTCATCGGTTTCCTGTTCCTGCCGGAGACCAAGGACGTCGACATCACCAAGACGTAGAAGAACGATCCGGACGACACCGGGCAATCCACCTTCCAAGCAACCCGGCCGCGGAGCGATCCGCGGCCGGTTTCATTTTTCATGCGCCAACACGGCCGATGAACTGCAGCACGATCTCGCGCCGGTGCGGATGGGCGCGGTGCTCGATCAGGTAAATGGCCTGCCATGTGCCGAGCGCGAGCTCGCCGTCGAGCACCGGAATCTGCAGCGACGTTGCGGTCAGCATCGTCTTGACGTGCGCGGGCATGTCGTCGGGGCCCTCGGTGTCATGGGTCCAGCCGGCATTCTCCGGCGCCAGGCGGTCGAGCAGCGTCATCAGATCGGTCAGGACAGACGGGTCGGCATTCTCCTGGATCGTCAGCGAGGCTGACGTATGCCGGATGAACAGCGTCACCGCGCCTTCGCGTGCACCGGCGTCGTGCAGGAATTTTACGACGTCCGCGGTGAGATTGACGAACCCCCTGCCCGAGGTCGCGGCGGTCAGGCGGGAGGTCACGATGGTGCTCGCGCTGACGGTCGAGGATGACGCGCGCGATGTTGATGTGGTGAGTGTCACGGCATGTCTCCTCAACGTCGCTCCCGTGAGGGCGGAAGCCGACAGGTATGGGACCCGGATTTTGCGAACGTCCGCCGACCGCGGTCAAATCTTGCCAGCGACGTCCTTCTGCATGCGGTTGGCCATCTCGACCAGCCGCCGCCAGGCGCGCTCCAGAAATGACATCACGCGATCCATGTCCTGGTCGCTCGGCAAGGGAATTTCGAGCTTGCGCTCGCCCTCGGCCACCTTCGGCGCGGCCTGCTTGTCCGACTTCGGCAATACGTCCTTCGGCAGCGGCTCGTCGATCTTGCCTCCCACCGTGCCGTCGCGCGACGCAAGCTGGGCTTTCAGCTTCTCGTTCTCGGCCTGCAGCCGGCCGATCTCGGCGTCCATCGCCGTCCGCTCGTCGGGCACCGCATAGCAGGCCCAGCCTGCGCCCGAATTGTTGCAGTTGGACACCGTGCCGGTGCGGGTATCGAGCCGGATCATCGCGCCGTCGCCGGCCGGCGACAACGCGTAGCGGCCGTTCTCGCCGTCCGGCAGTGATTCCGCCGACGCCGCACCGAGACCGCCCAGGCAACAAACGGCCAAGGCAGCGGTCCGAAGCGAATTTGGCAGCGATATCACAGCATTCATGGAGGTCCTCCCCCTCGCGAATCGATCGATACGCTACCCCCTGAATTTGGGAGCTATAGGGCGAGCGGACGGATTTCAACGCATCCGATGACAATTCGATGCGGTCATCTCCTGACGATCCGCCGCCGTGCGGGTCAATCGATATGGCGCT
The DNA here is from genome assembly GCA_963770385.1 of uncultured Alphaproteobacteria bacterium. Lineage (GTDB taxonomy): Bacteria > Pseudomonadota > Alphaproteobacteria > Rhizobiales > Xanthobacteraceae > Bradyrhizobium. The sequence continues at coordinate 778,987 of CAVYPJ010000003.1, forward strand.
CCTCCTGGAGCTCGTCCGGTTCATCCTGCGATTGAACGCGCCTGGTCGCCGCACGCGCACCCTCGCGGCTGATCGAGCCGCTGACAGGCCCGTGCGGTGCAGGCGAGATCGCCTGCAGCGACGCCCTGCTGGTGCGTTGCGGTGACACCCTTCCAGCGATTACGGAGAGACGCAAATAGCCGAGACGAATCAACGCACTAAGCAATCAACACGCAATCTTGACTTGGCAAGGTGCCATCAGTATGGTCCGCGCGGCTTCAAGGGCGACGGGGCGCAATCTCCATCTTACGGCATCGTTTCGGGTCTCCAGATATGACGGAAGGCACGGATGGTCGAGGAAGTGGAAGTCGCGATAAATCGCCTGACGAAGCTGCGCTTTCCGCAAGGCTCGGAAATCTGGATCAGCGGTTGTCCGAAGTTCGTGGCGGCCGCAAAATCAGGATTGACCAACCCGGACACGAAAGCGATGACGGTGCGGCCAGAGCCTCGGCGATGGCGCGCGGTTTTCGCCTTTCCTCGGAGTTGGTCGCGGGCGTTGTCGTCGGGGCGGCGATTGGCTGGGGGTTCGACCGTTTGCTGTCGACCTCGCCGTTCGGCTTCATCGCGTTCTTTCTGCTCGGCTTCATCGCCGGAGTGGTCAACGTGGTGAGAGCCGCTGGCGTCGTTCCTCGCAATCGCTAGAACCGGCGGAAGTCATGACATTGAAATTCGATTACCGGCTTGAGCCGGTGGACCAAGAGCCGCGCGGATGAACATCGACCCGATCCATCAGTTTCACCTCCAGAACCTTTTCAAGATCGGCCAGTTCGGTGATCAACCGATCTACTTCACCAACTCCTCGGCCTACATGTTCGTGGCGGTGGCGATCATTTCGCTGCTGATGATCGGAGGCTCCGCTGGAAAGCAGCTGGTGCCCGGCCGCTTCCAGTCGATGGCCGAAATCACCTACGAGTTCATCGCCAGCACGATCCGCAGCACCGCGGGCTCGGAAGGCATGAAGTTCTTTCCGCTGGTGTTCTCGCTGTTCATGTTCATCTGCGTATCGAACCTGGTCGGCATCATTCCCTACGCCTTCACGGTTTCGAGCCACATCATCGTCACGGTGGCGCTGGCGCTTCTCGTGTTCTTGATCGTCCTGATCTACGGCCTCTACAAGAACGGCTTGAAGTTCTTCAGGATCTTCGTGCCGTCGGGCATTCCGATCTTCATCCTTCCGCTGGTCGTCTTCATCGAGATCTTTTCCTTCCTCCTGCGGCCGGTCTCGCACAGCGTCCGTCTGTTCGCCAATATGCTGGCCGGCCACATCGCGCTGAAGGTGTTCGCAGGCTTCGTCGCGATGCTCGGCGTCTCGCTGGGCGCGATCGGCTGGATCGGCGGCGTGCTGCCGCTGGCACTGACGGTTGCGCTGACCGCGCTCGAACTGCTGGTCGCGTTCCTGCAGGCCTATGTGTTCGCGATCCTGACCTGCATTTATCTCAACGACGCCATTCATCCGGGACACTAAGCGGTCCGGAGAATTTCCACCCCTCTCGTCTCACCTTATCTTCCTCAAGGAGCTAAAAAATGGATCCGGCAGCAGCAAAACTCATCGGCGCGGGCATCGCATGCATCGGCATGGGCGGCGCAGGCGTGGGCGTGGGCGTCATTTTCGGCAACTACCTCGCTGCCGCGGTGCGCAATCCGTCTGCCGCCCAGGGCCAGTTTGGCAACCTGATCTTCGGCTTCGCCGTGACCGAAGCGCTCGGCATCTTCTCGCTGCTGATCGCGCTGCTGTTGCTGTTCGTCCGGCTCTGAGCCGTACCCGTTCGTGCCGCCTTCAGCGGCGCGCATGACAGCAACAGGAGTATTCCATGGCTGAGAGTCATGGCGGCGCCCCGGAAAACGGGACGCATACCGAAGCCGAAGGCGGCAACGGAGGGTTTCCTCCGTTCGATTCCAGCACGTTCGCGTCCCAGCTCGTCTCGCTGGTCATCGCCTTTGTCGCGCTCTACGTGATCGTCTCGCGTATCGCGCTGCCGCGCGTCGGCGGCGTGATCGATGCACGGCAGAACAAGATCGAAGGCGATCTCGCCGAGGCCCAGAAGCTGAAGGATCAATCCGAAGCAGCTTTGAAGGCTTATGAAAGCGAGCTTGCCGCCGCGCGCACCCGGGCGCAGGCGATCGGCGCCGAGACCCGCGAGAAGCTCAACGCGGCGTCCGAGGCCGAGCGCAAGACGCTCGAGGGCAAGCTGGCGCAAAAGCTTGCGGAGGCCGAGAAGACCATCGCGGCGACGCGGGCGAGCGCGATGAGCAATGTCCGCGGCATCGCGACCGACGCGGCTGCGGCGATCGTGCAGCAGCTCATCGGCGCCGCTCCAGACAGCAAGGCGGTCGGCAAGGCCGTTGATGCGTCTTTGAAGGGATAGAACGATGTTCGAAGATCCAGAGACCTGGGTTGCCGTCGCCTTCGTCATCCTGATGGGCGTATTTGCCTATGTCGGCGTGCACCGCACGGTGCTGAAGGCGCTCGACAACCGCACCGCCCGCATCAAGGCCGAGCTCGACGACGCGCGGCGGCTGAAGGACGAGGCGGCCAAGGTGCTCGCGGAGTACAAGACCCGCCGCGCCACTGCCGAGCGCGAGGCCGAGGAGATCGTCGCGGGCGCCAGGGCCGAAGCCGAACGCATCGCGGCCGAAGCCAAGGCCAAGATGGAGGACTTCGTCGCACGGCGCACCAAGACCGCGGAGAGCAAGATCGCGCTCGCCGAGGCACAGGCGCTTGCCGACGTTCGCGCCGCCGCGGCCGACGCCGCGATCGCCGCGGCCTCGACCGTGCTGTCGAAAACGGTCAAGGGCAAGGTCGCCGACGAGCTGCTCACCAAGGGCATCGCCGAGGTCCAGCACAAGCTCAACTGAGCGGATTTCCAGATCTCGAGACCATTAAGCCGGCGCGAAATGATCGCGCCGGCTTAATCTTTTGTGGCTTCGCACCAACCCGCATTTGTTTAGACGTCGCCGCCATCAACGCCGGCGCCGCACGTCATTTCTTCTTCTTGCCCTTCGCCTTCGGCTCGGCGGCCAGCGATTGCGGATCAAAACCGATATAGAAGATGTAGTTGTCCCCCAGTCCGCCCGGAGGGATCGGAAAGGCGAGGTCATCGGCCACCAGGGTGAACGGCACACTCTCGTCTTCGGCCATCGCCACCGTGGTCCGATAGGCCTTGGTCGCGATCACCTTTTCACTGACGCCGCCCTCCACCACTGCTATCCGCATCGGGATTTCGACCGAGGCCGGCGCTCCCGCCGGGCCCGCGATGACGCGGCCCTGGATGCCGATGCGCGCGACGATGTCGCTACCGTTCAACCGGCAGTCGCGCGCGGTCTTGGTGATCGTGGCCTGGAAGCGCACGTCGTTGCCGACGGCCTGCTTGCCGGGCGCCGCGACCGCATAGGTCGACGCGCCGGCACGAATGGAAACCGGCGGACAATTGTCCTCGATCTGCCTCTGGGACGGCGTTGCCGGCGTCCCAGGCGCCGCATTCTGCGCCGGCTCATCGGATTTGCCGCCGCCGAACAGGCTCTTGAAACGGTCGGTCAGCGATTGCGCCGACGCGGTCGAAACGAAAGAAGCAGAGCCGGCCGCCAGCAAGGCTCCGGCCACAATCGCCGTTCTGATGATGTGTTTTTCACCCATGCGAAAACCCTGGATGCCGCTGCGGTTCCCCCGGGGCGGCTTTATAGCAGCGCGATGACGGCGAACCCAAGGCGCCCCTCAATCGGGCCGCTTGAGATCAGGGCCTCTGATAACAGGACGCGCAGCCCGATCAAGACGCCCGATTCGAGACATTCGGATCAAAGTCACCTGCCCCCAAGGCTTTGAAATCGACGCGCGAAATCTTCAGCTGGAAATGGGCATTAACCGCGGAAATCCTCGTGCAACAGGCCGAACAGCAGATGGTCCTGCCAGATCCCGTTGATGCAAAGATAGCGCCGCGCCAGCCCCTCACGGCCGAAGCCGCATTTCTCCAGCACACGGATGGACGGCGCGTTGGAGGGAATGCAGGCGGCCTCGACGCGGTGCAGATTCAATTCGCCGAACAGCGTGGGCAGCAGCACGCGCAGCGCCGCCGTCATGTAGCCGTGATGCGCATGGGGCTGACCGACCCAATAGCCGATGGTGCCGGCCTGCACGATGCCGCGGCGCACATTGGCCAGCGTAATGCCGCCGATCAGCGCGCCGTCGAGTTCGCGGAAGATCAGAAAGGGATAGGAGCGATCCGCCGCGATATCCTCGGAATAGCGGCGCAGCCTGCGGCGGAAACCGGAGCGGGTCAGGTCGTCCGACGGCCAGATCGGCTCCCACGGCGTCAGGTAGTCACGGCTGAACTCGCGCAAGTGAGCCCATTGCAGGAAATCGGACATCTGGGGCGCACGGAGCAGAAGGCCGTTGCCGCGCGGGGCAAGCGCGGCCGGTCCTGAGGATGGCAAACGAAAAAGGGCCATAAGTGATGCTCCCCCGACGCAGCGCGGCTCCGGCTTCTAGTTGAGCACGATCTTTTCGGAAAACCGTGACACACTTTTCCGGATCATACTCTAGTGCAACCGTGCCTTCGCTTTCGAATTCGTCAATCCTTCCGCAAAAGAAACCGCCGTGTCCAGACCCCTGCCGCTGCCGAGCGCGACGACCGCGGGCCGGCTGCGCGACAGCAGCGCGCGGGCGGCGCTCTGCGCGGACTCGACGCTGACAGCCTCGATCCGGCCCACCAGCTCCTCGACAGTCTGCGGCCGGCCATAGGCCAAAACATGGCGCGCCAGTTGCTCGGCGCGGGAGCTGCAGCTCTCCAGCGCCATCAGCAGCCCGGCCTTCATCTGCGCCTTGGCGCGCGCCACTTCGGCTTCCGTCAGGGTCTCGACCGCGTCGTTGATGACGTCGACGACGACCTCCATCATTTCCGGCGAGTCGGCGGGATCAGTGCCGGTGTAGAGACCGAAGAAACCGGTGTCGCTATAGGGCGCGTGGAAGGCGTAGATCGAATAGCAGAGACCGCGCTTCTCGCGCACCTCCTGGAACAGCCGCGACGACATCCCGCCGCCGAGCGCGTTGGTGAACACCTGCAGCGAGAACAGCGACAGATCCGTCTGCGGCACGCCTTCGAGCGCAAGCGTCAGATGCGCCTGCTCGAGCTCGCGATGCACCACGCGTGAGCCGCCCTTGCCGAACATCGCGGGCTGCGGCTTAGGCGCAGCCGGCCCGTCGAAGCTCGCAAAGCGCTCCGTGACATCGTCGACCACGCGCTTGTGATCGACCGCGCCGGCCGCCGCCACCACCATGTCGGGGCCGCGATAGTGCGTCGAGAGATAGCCGCGCAGCATGTCGCGATTGAATCCCTTCAACGTCTTGGCCGTCCCGAGCAGCGAGCGGCCCATCGGCTGCTCCGGATAGCACAATTCGTTGAGGTGCTCGAACACGACATCGTCAGGCGTATCCTGCGCCGCACCAATCTCCTGCACGATGACGTTCTTCTCGCGTTCCAGCTCGTCCGGCTCGAAGGACGGGTTGGCGAGAATGTCGGACAGCACATCGAGTGCGAGCGGCACGTCGGCCTTCATCACGCGCGCGTAATACGCTGTGGTCTCGGTCGAAGTGCCGGCGTTGAGATCGCCGCCGACCGCCTCGATCGCCTCGACGATCTCGCGCGAGGAACGCAGTTTCGTCCCCTTGAACGCCATGTGCTCCAGAAGATGCGAGATGCCGTGCTCGTTCGGCTTCTCGTCGCGGCCGCCGACGCCCGCCCACACGCCGAGCGCCGCCGTTTCCAGATGCGGCATCGTATCGGTGACCACGGTGAGTCCGGACGCAAGTCTGGTCACTTCAACGCTCATCCGGTTGCTCCTTGCTTGGCGGCGCGGCTCACCGACAGGATGAACCGTTCGACCTCCATTTGGTCGTTCGTCATGATCTTGGCCTGCTCGGGCTTGGTCATCAGCCCATCGAGCCAGGCCGGCAATTGCGGCCTGACGCCGCAGGCGTCCTCCACCGCATCGGGAAATTTCGCGGGATGTGCGGTCGACAGCACGATGTTGGGCACGGTCGAATCCGCATTGTCGCGATCGGCCACCGCCAGCGCCACTGCAGTGTGGGGATCGACGAGATCGCCGGTCTCGCGCCATGCGGCGCGGATCGCGGCCGAGGTCTCGTTCTCGTCGGCGCGGCCGGCGTCGAACTCCTCGCGGATCGCCGCCAGCATCGACGCCGGCAGCACGAAACGGCCCGACTGCTTCAACGACTCCATCAGCCGGCGCACGCTGCCGGCATCGCGGCGGCCGGCCTCGAACAGCAGCCGCTCGAAATTCGAGGATACCTGGATGTCCATCGAGGGCGAGGCCGTGGCATGCACCTCGCGCACCTCATAGGTGCCGGTCTTCAGCGTGCGCGGCAGGATGTCGTTGACGTTGGCGGCGATGCGCAGGGTGCGGATCGGCAGGCCCATGCGCTTCGCCACGTAAGCCAGCAAAGATGTCGCCGAAATTGCCGGTCGGCACGGTGAAATCAACCGCGCGCGCCGGCGCGCCGAGCGCGACCGCTGACGTGAAATAATACACCACCTGCGCAACGACACGCGCCCAGTTGATCGAGTTGACGCCCGACAGCGCGACGGAATCGCGGAAACTGTGGTGATTGAACAGGCCCTTCACGATCGCCTGACAATCGTCGAACGTACCTTCGATCGCGAGCGCGTGGATGTTGGACGCAGCGGTCGTCGTCATCATCCGCCGCTGCACCTCGGAGATACGGCCGTTCGGAAACAGCACGACGAGGTCGACATTGGCGAGCCCCGCGAAGGCCTCCACCGCAGCCCCGCCGGTGTCGCCCGAGGTCGCGACCACGATGGTGGTGCGCTGCGCGCGCTTTTCCAGCACGTGATCCATCAGCCGCGAGATCAGCTGCATCGCGACGTCCTTGAAGGCGAGCGTCGGGCCGTGAAACAGCTCCAGCAGGAATTGATGCGGGCCGATCTGGTCGAGCGGCACCACGGCGGGATGACGGAAGGTGGCGTAGGCCTCATTTGCCATGCGGCCGAGATCGGCGTCGGCGATCTCGCCGCCCACGAACGGGCGAATCACGTCGACGGCCACCTCCCAATAGGGCCGGCCGAAGAATCCGGCGATGGTCTCGGGGGTAAGCTGCGGCCAGGATTCGGGCACGTAGAGACCGCCGTCCCGGGCGAGCCCGGCCAGCATGACGTCACAAAAACCCAGAACGGGGGCCTCCCCCCTGGTCGAAACGTAGCGCGTCAAGCCGCCCTCCAAAGGCCTTGATTGTCCATCAAGCCTTTGATTTTGCTAGATGATCCAAGCGAACCGGTGAACCTTGAGCCGCACCATAAAGCCTTTTGCGGCCAAGGGGAAACCAGTTTCGCCCGATTTGGGGCGGGTTTGCCCCCGCGCGGAGGGCCTCTCCGTCATCCCCGCGCACGCGGGACGACGGAGGAGAGAGTCGTTGTTCTCCCCACAAGCCCTAGTAGCATCTCCCGGGCGCCGCCGCGTTGGAATGTGCTGGGCAGAAACTAATTCGGGTCCCTCCTCCACCCCCTTGATGTTTGCCGGACTTGCGGGCTTCGCTGTTGTTGCTGTGGTCTTGCGAACAGCGCGGTGGGATTCTCCCCGCAATCTCCCTTGCGGCCAGACAAGCTCGCAAGGCACTGCTGACGGGTTTGGTAGGAGCAGTCGCCGGGATAGCCGGCTTCCGAGTTCTGAATGCACCAGTCCGCTCGCGCCGGCTCCATGCCGACGAGCCCTGCGAGGACTATGATGCCCAACACAAATTGCGCCTTGCGCATGACCCGATCTCCCATGCTCGCCGCGCCAGATGCGACCTCACAGTGAGTAAGGTTTGGGAAGCCGGTTTATTCCGGGGCAAGGCTACAGAAATCGGCAGGCTCGGCATGGGGTGACGCCATTGCTCGAGAGCATTGGACAAGCCCGCCGCCATCCAAATAAGACCGATCCCATACGAGGGCCATTTCCGAAGTTGGCTGGAACACCACGCTGCGGGAAGCGATCAGCGTTACGTTGCCTCCACGACCTGCACTGAGACCGTCATTCCGTCGAAGGCGTCTGACGGCCCCTCCCATGAACCCGACAGCGGAGAAGCCTTCTCCTGTTCGCGCGACACGCCGACGGGGATATGTTCGCTGCCGACGACTTTGTTATTTGTGGGATCGAAGCCGCGCCATCCGGCGCCGGGGATGTAGATCTCCGTCCAGGCGTGAGTGGCGCCGTGCTGGCCTTCGGCCATTTGGATGTAACCCGTGACAAATCGCGCGCCGAATCCCCAGTATCGGGCCGCCTCCATCATGAACACCGCGAAGTCGCGGCACGTCCCGCTGCCGCGCGTGAGCGTCTCGTTCGGCAGTTGAACACCAAGCGCGTCACGGGAATCGTACTTGAATGACTTGAAAATATGACTGTTGAGATTGTTCAGGAGATCGAGCGTGTCGACGACCTGACCGGGTTGGTAAAGATCCTGCAGCCAGCCGTACAGCATAGGCCCATCGTAAGGATAACTCGGCAGGCGATACACCATCAGATCAATGTGCTCTTCCGGAGGGTACTGGAATGGAAAAGAACGGGCATCCGGCGAGATGGGCCATTCGTTGAGGCTGTCGTAGTAAAGATCGACATCTACCTCGCTTTCAACGCTCAGCCTGTTGGATGCCGCCTGGAAGGTGAGAATGGCGATGGAATTATCGTAGGCGTCGCGCAGCCAACTCACTTCCGCTCTCGGTTCGACATGAACCCGAGCTCTCGCGATATGCGCATCGTGCCCCTCGCGGGGCCGCATCATCGCCCGATGGGGACCGAACCTGACAGGCTGATTGTAAAAATACTCCGTCTTGTGGATGATGCGCATGCGCTTCATGATGCAGCTCCTTGCGCCGAACGAGTGTGGAATAAAATCGTCTGATCGCGACAAAGGACAGAACACAAGCCCGCGCCAGCGCAGCATAGCCGTTTGTCGATGGCAGCGATGTTATCGCTCTTTGCCGAAATACTTGGGAGACGCGGGCCGACTATCAGGAGCCTCGATAGTGCAATAAATTCGACACGGCGGCGATCAGAATCGGAGCCGGTCGGATCATTTTATCCTAGCGGATTGCAAGATCATCATGACACCAGTCGCCAATACGCTTGTAGCTCCGGATTTCCTGGCTCTCACCCTCGGCCTCGTCGTTTACTTCATGGGTGTGATCGTCACGCGAAACGTTGCATTTCTGCGCAATTATAACATCCCGGAGCCGGTCACCGGCGGGTTTCTGGCGGCGGTCTTTGTGTGGGGTCTTCATGCCGCAACCGGTTGGACGATCAGCTTCGAGATGATAACCCGTGACAGGTTGCTGGTCATTTTCTTTGCGTCCGTCGGCATCAACTCCCGGCTTTCCGATCTGCTTGCCGGCGGCAAAGCATTGATTGTTCTTTGCGTGCTGACGACGGTCTACGTTTTCCTGCAAAACGTGGTTGGCGTGCTTGGCGCGTCGCTGTTCGGGCTGCCCTCGGCGGCAGGCGTGATCATGGGCTCCATCGCCCTTGTCGGCGGACATGGCACGACAATCGCGTGGGCGCCCGCGATCGCTGCCGAGCACGGATTTCCCACGGCGATCGAAACCGGTACGGCAGTGGCCACGATAGGCCTGATTGTAGCGAGCCTGCTCGGAGGTCCGGTTGCGAAATTCCTGATCGAGCGCGGAAAGCTGGTCTCCGGGGCCGATGTGTCGGGACCCGAAGGTCCGGCCTCCGAGGCGGATCCCGCACCCATCGACAAGTCCGGCATCATGTATGCGCTGCTCATGATCAATATTGCAGTGATCCTTGGATATCTGGTGCACGGGCCGATCACCGAGACGGGCATAAAGCTGCCGCTCTTCGTGCCGTGCCTTATCATGGGCATTGTGTTGTCCAACACGGTGCCGCTGATCTTTCCGAAGCTGCCGTGGCCCGCGCGCACTCCGTCACTGGCGCTCATTTCCGATTATGCGCTCTCAACGTTTCTTGCGATGTCGTTGATGAGCATGCAGCTCTGGACTCTGGCCGAAATCGCCGGGCCTCTGCTGATTGTCGTTGCCATGCAGGCAGCCGTGTCGGTGGCGTTCATCATCCTCGCGTTATTCCCGCTGCTTGGCCGGGACTATCAGGCCGCCGTCTTGAGTGCCGGTTTCACCGGTCTTTCCCTGGGTGCAACGCCGACCGCGATCGCAAGCATGACCGCCGTCACCAAGCATTACGGCCCGGCGCCAAACGCCTTCATCATCCTGCCGCTTGTCTCGGCCTTTTTCGTCGACATCGTCAACGTGATCGCGATCAAGCTGTTTCTCGCTTTTTGACATGAGACGCATGCGATCAGGCCTTTCAGACCAGTCGCGAGCCGAACCACTGACACTCCGGCCGCCGCGTCAACGAGACCGGTCTTGTTAATGGCGGGCTGGTTTGAGGGCGGAATTGGCCAGGATGAACTGCCTGTGCCCGGTTTCGGTCGAATCGTCGGCAGGGAACATGCATTCGAGCCGCAGTTCCTCTGCAGTGACCGTCTGCGGAGTCCCGACCGTCGTGATCATCGAGAAGTAGTTCAAGGTCACGCCGTCTTTGATGAAGGTGAGCGGGATCATCGGCATGGTGTCACCCGGCGATGGGGCGCGCCATTCCGGTTTCACACCAGGGTACTGCAACAATTCTGCAAGAAGCGCCTTCGTCTTCTCGTCAACGACGTGCCCGAGCGCTTCACGATGCACGCGTGCAAGCAACCCGCGTGCCGTCTCCGGCCAGTTCGCGATGAAGGGACGCATGCCTGCCGGATCGAACATGAGGTGCAGCAGGTTACGCGGGCTCGGCCGCGCTGCCATGTCGATGAAACGGTTGAACAACCGTGGCGCCGCCTCGTTCGTCATCAGCACATTCCAATGTCGGTCCATGACGATAGCCGGAAACGGCTCGTGCTGACGCAGCATGCGGTGCAGGGCCTTGCTGATGCTGTTCATGACGGGCGCATCCAGAGCATGATTGGGATACGATGGCGCGTAGCCGGCAGCCATCAGCAACTCATTTCTCTCGCGAAGCGGCACGTCGAGGGCCTGAGCGAGATCGAGCAGCATTTGGCGGCTCGGAATGCTGCGGCCGCTTTCGACAAAACTTATGTGCTTCTGCGAAACACCAGCATCAAACGACAGATCCAGTTGTGTCTTGCCGCGAATGTCCCGCCACTGACGCAGGAGGACACCTGCGGGATTGGAGACTGCTTTGATATCGCCGGCCGTCGCCTTCATTGCAGCAATCCTTCGTTCAGCCTTATCGGCGCCGCGTCATCAGCGCAGCGTCATCCTCGCTCTTGGCCCCCGCTCTGGCCCTCCGAAAGGGCGGAGGGCCGTGGAACAAGGTTGCGTTTTTCGGTCCACGGTATCATCGGGCCGCTCATGGTGGGGCGGGACGAGACGATCAACCGAAAGCAACCGGCCCGACCGCACCGACCCAGCGACGCACCTTGGTGTCGTCCTTCTCATCCATGTAGAAGAAATGAGTCATCGTGGGATGGACCGTCCCCGTCGACTGGTCATCGGGCGTCATATCCACCACACCGCGGAACACCTTCAGGAAACCGGCATCCCAGTACTCGGTGACGTGATGCAGCGCGGTGAATCCGGTATCGATGAACGCCTTCAAATTGCTGCGGATCGCTTCGCGACCATTCCAATCCGCCACGCCAAGATTGCAGACGGCATCCTCGGCGAAGCAGTCGAAGCCCTTCCCGAAGGTTTTGTCGTCAATCTCCTTCCACATGTCGAGGAGCCACTGCGGCGGTTCCTTTTTCGTAAACACGACTTGCATTTCTCTCTCCTGAATATCGCGGTTGCCTATGCAAAGCCTCACGGCCGCCAAGCGCTTTGATTGAACGCTCGGTGCGCGGACGCTCACGACCATAGTCGGGCAACGGCTTGGCTCAATTACATGAGAGGTAATAGGCCGGACGCGCGCTCGACGTCGGTCCGGTATCCGCGGTGCAAGTCGGCGACCTGCCCTTGAATATCCCGTGTCGCCATCCATATTCCATCCACATGGATGGTTTATGGATGGTGATGCTCATGTCGAACAATGTTCACGAGTTCCGGCCGAAGCCGGCGGATAGCGAAAAAATCACGATCAATCTGGGTTTTGTCGACCTCGGGCAGGTCGACCTCATGGTGCAGGAAGGGTTCTACTCGAACCGAACCGATTTCATTCGCACCGCCATCCGCAACCAACTCGAACGTCATGCGGATGTGGTCAAACAGTCGACCGCCCGGAAAAGCCTGGACCTCGGCCTACGGAATTACAGCCGTGAGGATCTCGAAACGGTGCGACGCGCCGGCGAGATGCTGCACATCAATGTTCTGGGCCTTGCGACAATTGCCCAGGACGTCACGCCCGAGCTTGCTCGCGCCACGATTGCCTCGGTCTCCGTGCTTGGCGCCCTCCATGCCAGTTCCGCGGTCAAAGCCGCGCTCGCGGACAGGACGCGGTGACGGCGATGCTCAGACAGGACATCATTCGCGAAGCCACGCGGCTCACGCGCGCGGGCCAGCTCGTCGAGGCCACGGCACTTCTCCAGCAGATGCTTCGCGGCGAACGAGCGCCCGACACGACATTGCACTCCGATCCGATCGCGCTCCCGGGAGGCACGCCGTCAATTATCGACGTAGAAGCCAATTGGGTTAAGGAGACGGAGAGTCCGCGCTCGGCGCGGACCACATCCGCTCAACCGCGCAAGTTCCGCGCGCCCCCAAATCGCACAGACAATGACATCGGGTTCCGATTGCGGGGCCTAACGAGGCGCGCTCCGCCGTCCACGCGCGATATCGCACCGGAGGGGGCGAGATTTATCGACGGCAGCTTCAGCAATCCTGCGGGAAGCCGCGCCTACCGGCTCTTCATCCCGAGCCGGTATCATGAGCAGCCGCTTCCGTTGATCGTCATGCTCCACGGTTGCACCCAGTCGCCGGAGGATTTCGCCGCCGGCACGAGAATGAACTTTGTCGCAGAAGCACAACCTTGCTTCGTGGTCTATCCCGCGCAGCGCAGCGAAGCCAATCATGCGAAATGCTGGAACTGGTTTCGTGCAACCGACCAGCAGCGCGGCAAGGGAGAGCCTTCGCTGATCGCGGGGATCACGCGCCAGATCATGCGCGAATACTCGGTCGATCCAAAGCGCGTCTACGTTGCCGGACTATCGGCCGGAGCGGCGCGCCGCCGCGGTCATGGGAGAAACATATGACGATCTCTACGCGGCCGTCGGCGTACATTCCGGTCTCGCCTGCGGCGCCGCCACCGACCTTCCCTCAGCGCTTCTCGCCATGCGGCAAGGCGGCGGCGCCGGTCATCGGGCGGTTTCAAGCGACCGGCCAACTGTCCCGACCATTGTTTTTCACGGCGATCGCGACAGTACAGTGCACCCCGACAACGGTGATCAAGTTATTGAGCAGTCCCTCAAAGCGAAGGGCACGCAAAGCAATGTGCACCGCGGGCAGGTCGCCGGAGGTCACGCCTATACGCGCACGGTCCACAGCGACGCGAGCGGGCGCCAGGTCCTGGAACACTGGAGCATCCACGGCGGCGGACACGCATGGTCGGGAGGAAGCCCCGCGGGGTCCTACACCGACCCGCGAGGACCGGACGCAACGAAAGAAATGCTGCGTTTTTTCCTCGAGCATTCGCTCCCGTAATGGAGACGGACCAGAAAGTGAGTCGTGCGCGCCGACCGCTTCAAGTTTCAGGACATGACAGCATCGCTGTCGGCATTCCCGCCATGGACTGCAGTGCACCAATTGTAGTTTTGACATGAACGTCAAAAATGCTGTTTGCACTCATCGTGTCCGACGATCATAGTTTGACAAACTCTGCCCGGACTTTTGAACGGGCCAATAATGAGAAAGCGGGAGGCTGCGCCATGCAAGACGTAGAGAAACGTGCCATCGGCAAGGTCATGCGGCGGCTCATTCCGTTCCTGATCCTGTGCTATTTCGTGGCCTATCTCGATCGCGTCAATGTCGGCTTTGCCAAGCTGCACATGAACCAGGCGCTTGGTTTAAGTGAAGCGGCCTTCGGACTGGGCGCCGGCTTGTTCTTCGTCGGATATTTCCTGTTTGAAGTCCCCTCCAACATCTTTTTGGAAAAAGTCGGCGCGCGCATTTGGATCGCCCGCATCATGATCACGTGGGGGATCGTCTCGGCGGCTTTCGCATTCATCCCATCGATATCGACGGCGACCGGAATTCCGACGACGGGCGTCTTCTATTCTCTCCGTCTGCTGCTCGGCGCCTGCGAGGCGGGCTTCTTTCCGGGCATCATCTTCTATCTGACCCTGTGGTTCCCGGCGGTTTACCGCGCCCGGGTCGTCAGCCTGTTCATGCTGGCGATCCCGATTTCGTCCATCATCGGATCACCCATCTCCGGGATGCTGCTCGGCCTGACAGGCTGGGGGTTGGAAGGCTGGCAGTGGCTGTTCGTTCTCGAGGCGTTGCCGTCGGTTCTGGTCGGCATCGGCGTCCTGGTCTATCTGACCGATTTCCCGCACCAGGCCCGCTGGCTGCAACAGGATGAGATTGCATGGCTGGAGAACGTGCAGGCCACGGAGAAGCGGAACAAGGAGAAGGTCGAACACCTGTCCTTGAGACAGGCGCTCACGGATTCCCGCATTTTATGGTGCGCTCTGGTGTATTTCTGCCTGAACGCTGCAAGTTACGGCGTGGCGTTCTTCCTGCCGACCATCATCAAGAATTTTGGCGTCAGCGATACCCAGACCGGATTGCTCGCGGCGCTGCCGTTTGTTTTCGGGGCCGTGGGCATGGTGCTGCTCGGTCGTCATTCCGACCGGACCATGGAACGAAAAGGTCACGTCGCCGTGGCGCTATTGATGGCCGCGGTTGGGATCGGATTGGCAGGTCTCGTCTCCAACTCCTTCATCGTCATGGCGTTGCTTTGCTTTGCGCAGATCGGCGTCTCCGCGGTACCCCCGATGTTCTGGCCGCTGCCTGCAAGCTTCCTGACCGGAGCGTCGGCCGCCGCCGGCATCGCCGCGATCAACTCGCTCGGAAATCTGTCCGGGTTCGCCGGTCCCTACGCGATGGGCTATCTGAAGGATCTGACCGGCAACTTCACCGCGGGCCTTCTCTTGCTGGCGGGCTGCGCGCTGGTGGGTGCGATCGTTGTCGTGATGTTGCGGATCGATGCAAGGCGCGAGCAATTGTCTGGTGAAGTCGCGATGGCGCACTAGAAGCATGATCCGGAAAAGTGTGTAGCGGTTTTCCCTCGCGACAAGCGCGGAACGCGTTTGGGCGGAGATCATGTTCAATCAAAGAGCTAAAGCGCGATGACGATTCAACCTGATCTCATTGCGCTTTAGTAGCTGATGATTGTCGGCGAATGCCCTCCGCGATATTTCATGCGTTGACGTTCGCTGCCGGCCCGCGGATGGATGGTGGGCACGCTGTCGCTTTGCCCACCCCACGATTCCACACCGAACTGAATTCTTCCGGCTCCAAGTATGACCCTTGGACAGGGCGAGCGGAATCGCCCCCCATGCAGCTTGGGGAGCGATCGATGTCTCACGTTCCGTGACGACGGAATTGTGATTGCCGACCTTGCCACGGCGTCCCATGATGGCGACGGCAAATGATCGATGCAATCCGGGATACCTCAGATGAAATCAGTTCCGATCCGGCCGGCTGTCCATCGCCCCCGTCAGGCCTGGTACCGGATCCTCTATGTCCAGGTTCTGATCGCGATCGCGCTCGGGGTCCTCATCGGCTATTTCTATCCCGATCTCGGCAAGGAACTGAAACCGCTCGGCGACGGCTTCATCGCGCTGATCAAGATGATGATCGCGCCGGTGATCTTTTGCACCGTGGTGCATGGCATCTCCTCGATGGGTGACCTCAAGCGCGTCGGCCGGGTGGGGCTGAAGGCGCTGATCTATTTCGAGACCGTCTCGACGATCGCACTCGCGGTCGGCCTCCTCGTCGGCGAGGTGCTGCAGCCCGGGCGCCGTTTCAATATCGATCCGTCCACGATCGATCCGAAGTCCGTCGCTACCTACGTCACCCAAGCAAAGGAACAAGGCATCGTCGCCCATCTGATGGCGATCATCCCCGACAGCTATTTCGGCGCGCTCGCGCGCGGTGATCTGCTGCAGGTGCTGCTGATCTCGATCCTGTCGGGCTTTGCCATCTCCTTCCTCGGCAAGGCCGGCGAACCGATTGCGGAGGCCGTCGACAAGGCCGCGAAGATGTTCTTCGGCATCATCCGCATCATCGTGCGCGTCGCTCCGCTCGGAGCGTTCGGCGCAATGGCGTTTACGGTTGGCGCCTACGGCATCAGCTCGTTGCTCAATCTTGCTGCGCTGATCGGTACATTCTATTTGACCAGCATGCTCTTCGTGCTGATCGTGCTGGGCGCGATCGCGCGGCTGTCCGGCTTCTCGATCCTCCGCTTCATCGCCTATATCAAGGATGAGCTCCTGATCGTGCTCGGCACCTCGTCGTCGGAGACGGTGCTGCCGCAGATGATCCAGAAGATGGAGCGACTTGGCGCCTCGCGCTCGGTGGTCGGCCTGGTCATACCAACCGGCTACAGCTTCAATCTCGACGGCACCAACATCTACATGACGCTGGCGACGCTGTTCCTGGCGCAAGCAACCAACACAGAGCTCACGATCTGGCAGGAGCTCGGTATTCTTGGCGTCGCCATGATCACGTCAAAAGGCGCCTCGGGCGTGACCGGCGCCGGCTTCATCACGCTCGCGGCGACGCTCTCGATCGTGCCTGACATTCCGATCCAGTCGATCGCGATACTGGTCGGCATCGACAAGTTCATGAGCGAGTGCCGCGCGCTGACAAATCTGATCGGCAATGGCGTCGCCTGCGTCGTGATCAGTCTCTCCGAAGGCGAACTCGACAAGGACGCGCTCCATGAGACGATGGCACATCCGCTGGAGATCGGCGAAGGGCTGGAGCCGGGCAGCGCGTCCTGAGACCTGTCACACCGGTCCGCCGGCTGCGTCGTAAGGATGCGCCGGAATATCGTCGATCGCCGAACAAGCTGCAGTCTTTGGACAAAGCCTATTTCGCCACGAGATGCCTGGTGGGCGTTATGGCGGCGGGTTCGACCGGGGAAATGGCGAGGGTCAGCCAAGTGTTCCAGCCATGGGCCCGATTGGCCGTATCGAACTCGCCATAGCCCCTCAGGCCGAGAAAGCCCTGCATGTTTCCCATCGGGAAGTTATATCCGACCTGCGGACCAACACCGAGAGCGCGCGACCTGAAGCGCCCCAGGATGGGGTTCTGGCCGGAATCGTCAGTGATCTCCCGATAGGCATACCCGGCAATGCCGACAAAAAGCTGCTTGGTGAGGAAGTGCGACGCGCCCCAGTCGAAGTGGAAATCGGTGCCGCTCCTGTACTGGGTGTCGGGATTTTTCAAATTATAGGTGACGCCGGCAACGCCCGAGAATTCGATCCCTGTCGCTACGTTTTGATAGGTATAGCCGCCGCCCGCATCAATCGCACCGTGGCCGATCCCGATATTGGCAAGCCGGGTCGGATTGTAGTCGCCGACGGGAATGTTGCCTGTGACATAAACCATGTAGTTGTCGACGCCATGGCTCCAGAGCAGTTCCGCGTTCGGTACGAGGTCTCCATAGGAGGTGAGTAAGTCTTCCAGCATTCCAGTGCGCGTCACCACAATCGGTCCGGCTAATGCTGTCAGCGTTCCCGCGAGACTGTCGGTGTTTCGTCCGTACTGGCCGGACATGCTTACGAACAACTGTCCGCCAAGAACCGGCGTGGCGAACGTATACGATGGAGCGAGCGTGACCAGATCGGCTCGCCCGCTCAGGCTCAGATTCAAATTGACTTTCACGGTCGCGGGAATTCTGTCGGCAAGGATTTCTCTTGCCGCAGCAACGTTGCCGGCTGCGGCGACGCTGGAATGGTAATAGCCCACGCTGAGTGCCCAGCCTGGTGTCTGCGGCACGGCAGCGAGGCTCGCATACTGACCCGGGAGCCAGAATGAAGCGCCCCCCTCATCGGCACGTAAGACTTCAGGGCAGAGCAGCAGAGCCGCGGTCGTCACCACAGAACCGACGCGCCGGATTTTTGATCCGATTGATTCCAATGCAAACCTCTGCACGGCATTTGCAACCGGTGGCCGCGACCAAAAGCGGTCGGCGAACGGCGAGGCCTCAAGTGACGACGGGCATTCAGTACTAGGGCACAGGCAGAGGCCAGAGCCCGTGCCAGAATGGTAACAGCCGGGAGGTTTGGATGTGACGTCCGTGGTGAGCTTCGGCCCGACGCAGTGTTAGCGGGACCGCAATGCCGGCCTCTTGCCGGGCTGCAAGCCCGTTCCTGGCAGCACTTAGGGGAACGGGCCGGTGGCCGCTTTGCCACGCCTTCACCGTAGCGTGACGTGGCCCGTTGACCGAACGGGTCTAACTTCAACCCGCTGCGGGGGGCTTTTTTGTTCCTAGGAGGGAGGATTGAAAAGTGAAGACAACGATCATCGTATTTTCCGCCGCCGCTCTCATCGCCGCCGCACCGACCGTGGTTGCGCAGGCTGCAACAAGCAAAATGCCGGGTCTGCAGCATCAGGTCTCTAAGCAACATCACCCGGCTGTTTCCAGCTACGCACCACTGCATGAGATGCAATCCAGGAATTCGAGGAGGGGCTATCTGGGAGCTTTCGGTTACGCGCCTGCTGAACCCAGAGGTTTGGACAGAGCTCTCGAAACGTCCAGACAAGCTGGAGGCGGTGGTGGAGGTGGGGGCGGAGGCATGTGAGCCCTCGGCCTGCGCGAGCAGGCGCTCTCCGTCATGCTTGAGCCACCCTCCCGTGAAACCTTGTGGCCGCATCCGCGTTTCGCGGTAGGAATACTTGGTAGTTATCTACCGGCCACGATCATCAAACCTATGGGGAGAGACCTGTGGGACTGTCCTGGCAACAAGGTCCGCTTTCAACGGGCGCAATCGGCCGCTTCCTCGTGCCCGAACCGCTGCCCAAGAGACTGTTGTACGTCGAACCGTTGCGCCGGCGCATGCGCGTGCGCTTCGGCGGAAGCTGGATCGCCGATAGCGAGCGCGTCCTCCTGCTCTTCGAACCGGGCCGCTATCCCGTAGCCTACTTCCCGGAGAACGACGTTTCTCCGCACACCCTGGAACGAACCGAGCATACCAGCCAACACCCCGATCTCGGACTTACGTCCTGGTACAGCGTCCGGGCGGGCGAGCAGCACATCGCGCCGCGAGGGGCATGGCAGCACACCGGCCTGCCCGCCCACGCGAGCGATCTGCAGGCGCGCGTCGCGTTCGCCTGGCGGGCCATGGACGCTTTCTACGAAGAAGACGAACGCATCGTGGGCCATGCCGCGGACAGCTACCACCGCATCGACATTCGCCAGGCCTCCCGTCACCTCGTGGTCCGCTATGGTGACCGGATCATCGCCGATACCAAGCGGCCGCTGGTGCTCTACGAATCCGGCTTCGCGCCGCGCTGGTACGTTCTACGCACCGACATCGATGAGTCCGCTTTCACTCCCGTGAAACTCCAGACTTTCTGCCCATACAAGGGGCTCTGCAGCTACTACGCGATCGGTGACGCACGTCTGGCGGCATGGTCGTATCCTGACGCCTATCCTGGGGTCAGCCGCATCTCGAACCTGGTATCGTTCGAGCCGGACATCGTCTCGGTATATCTCGATGGCAACCAGCTCCATCTCGAGCCGGGTCAGGCGGTGATTGCACACGGCCCCGATCGCAACCTCGATGTCGCCGAGGTTGTCCGCCCTGCAGACGGCGGTGAGCAAGCACCCGGTGCCGGGCCCGCAGCGGCTTCCGGCGGCTAACGCATGATCCGGAAAAGTGTGCATCGGTTCTCCGAAAAGATCATGCTCAAACAAAGAGCTAAAGCGCGATGATAATTCAACCTGATCTCATCGCGCTTTAGGCAGAGCTTCCAGTTGCCATCAAAGCGGAGCGGCATATGGCTCGACTGCTATCGGTGAACGTCGGGCTTCCGCGCGATATCGCGTGGAAGGGTCGCACCGTACACACCGGGATCTGGAAAAATCCGGTGCGTGGCCGCTGTCGGGTCGGCCGCTTGAACCTGGACGGAGACGGCCAAGGCGACCTCGCCGGCCATGGCGGTGAGCAGCGCGCCGCCTTCGTCTACCAGATCGAATCCTATCGCTACTGGCAGGAGCAGCTGAAGAGAACCGACTTCGTCCACGGACAGTTCGGCGAGAACCTCACGATCGAAGGATTGCCCGACGATGCGGTTTGCATCGGCGACCGTTATCAAATCGGCGGCGCACTATTCGAGGTCACTCAGCCTCGCGTGACCTGCTATCGCGTTGGCATTCGGATGAACGAGCCGCGGATGCCGGCATTGCTGACATCCAGCGGACGGCCGGGGTTCTACTTCCGCGTCCTCAGGGAAGGCGAGGTGGGCGCCGGCGACGAAATCGTGAAGGTGGGAGAGGCGAACGAGCGAATGACGGTCGCAGAGATCAACGCGCTTCTCTATTCGCCCAATCATGTGCACGATAAATTGGAACGCGCCTTGCGGATCGAGGCGCTTTCGTCCGGATGGCGCGCGTCGTTTGAGGCATTACTGCAGAGCCAGACGACTGGCGCGGGGAGCGGCAATGCGGGGCTCGCGCCGGCAGCTGCCGCGCATCCGGTTGCACCGGGATTTCAGCCGCTCGCGGTGGCGGCGATCGATCAGGAGTCCGCGGACGTCCTCTCCCTGTCGATGCGGCATCCGGACAGTCAGCCGCTGCGACCGCCCCTGCCCGGTCAGTACGTCGTGTTGCGTCTTCGACCGACCGGTGGCGGCCCGCCACTCTTTCGCAGCTACTCGCTCTCGGGCCCCCTCTCGACGGAGCACTATCGAATCAGCGTGAAGATCGAGCCGAACGGGGCGGCTGGAACCTACCTGCGGGAGCATGTCCGCCTGGGCGATGTTCTCGACGTCAGCTCGCCGCGCGGAAGCTTCATTCTGCAATCCGGGGAGCGGCCGGTGGTGTTGCTCAGCGCGGGAATCGGGGCGACGCCTGTTCTGGCGATGCTGCACGCGCTGGCGGCCGCCCGCTCGACACGGCAGGTGTTGTGGCTGCACACCGCTCGCGACCGGCAGCATCATCCATTTGCCGCCGAAGTCCGCCGCCTCATGCCCGCGCTCACTCACGGCCGCAGCTATGTTTGCTACAGCAGGCCGGGCCCGCACGACAGGATGGGCGAGGATTTCGACGCCACCGGTCATCTGTCGCGATCGGTCTTCGACGAGGTCGACTTCCCGCGCGATGCGGATGTCTACCTCTGCGGGCCGAACCGCTTCATGGCAGACATGAAAGAGGTGCTCGCAGCCTCAGACGTGGCGCCGGCGCGGATTCATGCCGAAATCTTCAACGGCGGCGAGTTGATGACTCCCGGTGTCGTCGGCGCGGCGACGCGAGCTCCGCATCTGCCCAAGGACGACACCGACACCGGTCCGCTGGTTTCGTTCGCGCGAAGCGGCATCGCCGTACATTGGAAGGCGTCAGCCTACCAGAGCATTCTGGAGCTGGCCGAGGCGTGCGACGTTCCGGTCCGCTGGTCGTGCCGGACCGGTGTTTGTCACAACTGCGAGAGCGGTCTGGTCTCGGGCGCTGTCGCCTATGCACCGCAGCCACTCGACGAGCCCGCCGACGGCAACCTTCTCGTTTGCTGCTCACAACCGGTTGGTGACATCGTCGTCGATTTATGAATCCTGACCAGGATTCGATTGCCGACTGAACGACCGTCACGATTTACTTCCAGGATCGTCTGGCCGCAAGTGGCGGATCGGAGCGGCGCATGTCAGACCGAAGACGAGGCGAGGTGTGACATCGGAAATCGATCGATCTTGGCGCAGCCCGCCACGAAGTTCGCGCTGCTGACCGGGCCGAACAGACCCGATGATGCCGCAGTCTAAACGGTAACAGGCCGGTGCGCGCGGAGGAATGAGCGGATCTGGCGCACGGCGAGCGGAATCCGATCCGTGGGCTCCTTCCAGGGAAACAGGCTCACCTCGGCGTTCGGCGCGAGCATCGCCGTCTCCATGGCGACGGCGTAGGGATGCGCCGGGATATCGTCGGGCAGGACCAGCACCGGTGTCCGGCACTGGCGCACGAAATCGCGCGTCACCGTGAACACGAAATCGGGGTTGGTGCGGTACATCCGGGTGAGGAATTTCTCGACCATCTCCATCGTGATATCGCTGCGGCGCTTGACCAGCTCCGGGCCCCAGTTGGTCATGTTGGAGTCATAGAAATAGTCGCGCAGCTCCGGGCGCGAGCCCGAGGGCTGGACCAGCACGGCCGCGACGACGCGATCGGGCGCGCGCTTCAACAGATTCCAGATCAAGGGGCCACCGATGCAGAAGCCCAGCACCATGAACTTGCCGATGCCCAGATGGTCCAACAGGGCGAGCTGATCATCGGTGTGGGAATCCCAGGGGCGATCGATCTCGAGCGGACCGTAGGACTGACCCGGATTCGCGTTGCGCAGGTCGAATGCGATGGTGCGGTATTCGTCCTTGAACTCCGCCATCGCGTTAAAGGGCGGATAGGGCCCGGTGATGCCCGCAATCGTCGAGTTCAAGCCGCCGCCGGCGATCAGCAACAACGGAACGCCGGATCCGGCCTCGTCGAAATGGATGCGAACGGCGCCTTTTTCAAAGAAGCTCATGTTACTGCTGCCTCCAGCACCTCCGTCACCTTCGGCGGCGACATCGGCAGATTATAGAACCGTTTGCCCAATGCATTGTGGACGGCGTTGGCGACTGCGGCCATGACAGGAACGAGCGGCACCTCGCCGACGCCCTTGACGCCCTGCGGGTGCTTCGGGTTCGGCACTTCGACCATCACGGCGTCGAGCATTGGCAGATCCGAGCAAACCGGCATGCGATAGTCAAGGAAGCCGGGGTTATCGACCTTGCCGTCCTTGTTGTAGATGTATTCCTCATTCAACGCCCAGCCGATGCCTTGCGCGACGCCGCCCTGAATCTGGCCTTCGACATAGCTCGGATGGATGGCCCGACCGACGTCCTGTACTGCCGTGTAACGGATCACCCGCACGATGCCGAGTTCGACATCGACCTCGACATCGCAGATATGCGTGCCGAAACCGCCCTCCGCGCCTTCAGTGTTGAGCTGCACGCCGGCGCCGATCGGCCCGCCCATCTGCGGAGCCTTGGCCGCAAGTTCGGCCAGCGTCAGCGGCTCGAACGGGCCCGCATTGGGGCTTACCGGATGCGCCGCGCCGTTCTCCCATTTCACCGCTTCCGGATCGATCTCCCAGATCTTCGCGGCGCGCTCGCGCAGTGTGGTGATGATCTTCTCCGTTGATTGCGTGACCACCATCGCGGACGCGAACAGCACGCGGCTGCCGCCCGTGAGGTTTGAGAAGCCGACGGTTGCGGTGTCGCCGATCAGCACGGACACGCGGCGATAGTCGATGCCGAGCAGCTCGGCGCAGATATTGGCGATCGCCGCGCGCGAGCCGCCGATATCGGGATGGCCCGTAGTGACGACGACATTGCCGTCCTCGGTGATGTTGACCTGCGCACTCGATTCACCGCCCGCGTTGAACCAGAAGCCGGAGGCCATGCCCCTTCCCCGCAGCTTGCTCTTGTCGCCGCCGAGCGGCGCCGTGTAATGCGGATGCGCTTTCGCCGCCTCCAGCGTCTCGATGTAGCCGATGCGCGGATAGACCGGACCATGTGCCGCTTTTGTCCCCTGCTTGGCGGCATTCTTCAGCCGCAGCTCCAGCGGATCCATCTTGAGCGCTTCGGCGAGTTCATCGAGCACGCACTCCACGGCAAAGGCACCGATCGGCGCGCCCGGCGCGCGATAGGCCGCGACCTTGGAGCGGTTGGAGAGCACGTCGTAGCCGACCGACAGCACGTTCGGGATGTCGTAGGGTGAAAAGCTGCAGCCGACAGCGCCGCGGATCGGCGAGCCCGGCAGCGCGCCGGCCTGCAGATAGAAGGTGCCTTGCGCGGCTACGATGGTGCCGTCCTTCTTCGCGCCGATCTTGACGGTGCTCTTCGAGCCCGACGTCGGGCCGGTCGCCCGCATCACTTCCTCGCGGGTCATCACCATCTTCACGGGACGGCCGGATTTCTTCGCCAACAGCGTTGCAAGCGGCTCAAGATAGACGATGGTCTTGCCGCCAAAGCCGCCGCCGATCTCGGCCGGAATGGCGCGAATGTCGCTCTGCGCAATGCCGGTCAGGTGGGCGGTCATCGCGCGCACCATGAACTGGCCCTGGCTGGAGCTCCAGATCGTCGTCTTGTTGTCGGCGGCGACGCTGACGAGACAGGCGTGCGGCTCGATATAGCCCTGATGCACCGGACGAGTCGTGAAGCTGCGCTCGACGACGATGTCGGCCTCCTTGAAACCTTGCGCGACGTCGCCCTTCTTGACTTCGAGTTGGCCTGCGATGTTGGACGGCTTACCCTCGAATTTATTGAACTCATGCAGAATGGGCGCATCGGCCTTCAGCGCATCGTCGATCTCGATCGCCCACGGCAGCACCTCGTAATCCACCTCGATCAGCTCGCAGGCCTTCGCCGCGATCGCCTCCGACGTTGCGGCAACGGCCGCGACGGGATGGCCGGGAAACAGCGCCTTCTCACGTGCCATCACGTTGCGGCACATCCACCGCATGTCCTGGATGCCCAGCATGACGGATTTGTCGATCGGAAAATCGACGACGTCGCGCGAGGTGACCACCGCCTTCACGCCCGGCAGCGCCTCGGCCTTCGACGTGTCGATCGACTTGATGCGCGCGTGCGGATGCGGACTGCGCAGGACCTTGCCCCAGATCATGCCGGGCATGTTGGTGTCGGCGGCAAAGGCCGCGCGGCCCGTGACCTTGTCGACGCCGTCAGGGCGAATGGTGCGCTGGCCGATCCACTTGTTGTTGGTGACGATGTTCATTGCCAGGACTCCCTTATCCCTTGCTCCCGCATGTCGGCCGCGGTCTCGAGGACCGCGCGCACGATCTTGTCGTACCCGGTGCAGCGGCAGAGATTGCCGGCAAGCCAGAAGCGGACCTCTTCCTCGCTTGGCCGCGAATTCTTGCGCAGCAGTGCGTCGGATGCGACCAGCATGCCCGATGTGCAGATGCCGCATTGCAGCGCCGCCACTTCCAGAAACTTCTGCTGCAGCGGATGCAGCTTCTCGCCCTCGGCCATTCCTTCGATGGTCCTGACATCCTGGCCTTCGGCCTCGGCGGCGAGCATCAAGCAGGAACAGACCAGCCGGTCATTCAGCGTGATCGAGCAGGCGCCGCAATCGCCGGTGGCGCAGCCCTCCTTCGAACCGGTCAGGCCGAGCGGGCCGCGCAACGCGTCGAGCATGGTGTCGTTGGGCTCGCAGAGGAACTCCATCGGCTCGTCATTGATGGTGGTGGAAACGTGCAGTTTCGCCATGTGAATGTCCTGAACTCAGTTGTCTTGCGCGCGCTGCGCGGCGATGGCAGCGGTGCGCTTCAACAGCACGCCGGCGACCTTGGTGCGGTAGGCGATGGTGCCGCGCTTGTCGTCGATCGGACGACAGACGGCGCGGCAGGCATTGGCCGCTGCATCGAGCGCTGTGGCATCGAGGCGCGAGCCGATCAGCGCCTGCGCCGCCGCCTCGACCAGCAGCACCGTGGGCGCCACGGCGCCGAGCCCGACCCGTGCAGCCGTGCAGACGCCATCCTTCAAGCGTGAGACTGACACCACAGCCGACAACCGCGATGTCCATTTCGGTGCGAGGTATCATGCGCAGATAGGCGTCGCTGGCGCCCGGGGGCTGCGGCGGCAGGGTGAAGCTGACCAGAATTTCGCCCGGCAGCAGGTTGGTTCGGCCGGGACCCGCCGGCACTTTGTCGACCGGCAGTTCACGGCGCCCGTTCGGCCCCTGCAGCGTGACGACGGCGCCCGCGGCAACCATCGCGGGCACGCTATCGCCGGCCGGCGAACCGTTGCACAGATTACCTCCGGCCGAAGCGCGCCCCTGGACCTGGGTCGAGCCGATCAGGTTCACGGCTTCCAGCACGCCGGGCCAGACCTTTCCGAAGCGCGAATGTTCGGCCAGCACCGCTCCCGGAACGGCAGCGCCGATGCGGAAGCCGCCATCCGCGGTCTGTTCGACCTCCGTCATCTCGACAATTTTCTTGATGTCGACGATCAGACCCGGCTTGACCGCGCCCGAGCGCATTTGCACCAGAAGATCGGTGCCGCCGGCCATGATGCGCGCGGTATTTCCGCCCGCCGCAAATGCGCTGATCGCCTCGTCGAGCGAGTGCGGCGCCAGATATCGGAGTTCAGCCATACGCGTTCCCCGTGCCTCCCTGATGTTTCGCCCCATATGGGCGGCGGCCCTTTTCCGACCTGCAGAAGCGAAACTCTACATGGGCAGAAATGATTGGAACAGCCTCGACATCGGCTCCGGATCGCAGGCCCCCATGCGCCGAACGCCGTTCCAATTGAGTTTGTGAATACAAGGGATTGGACTGGCCGGCTCAGAGCTCGCGCGATGATTTAGATGTGTTGGTCACGCAACGCAGCTGCTCGCCGTAACTCGCTTGCTCACGCGGGAAATGCGACCTCAACGATGATGGTACGAACCACGGCCGCCTTGTGTCGCGCGGCCGCCTTTGTGTCGCAGGTACTGGTTGTTATCCACGAATGTCAGGATGATTGACCTGTCTCGCGCGACGACTGTGCCTGCCCGCACAAACGCAGCATCTTGTCGCGATACGGATAGCGAACTGGCGGCATTTCATGCTTTCTGTTATCGTTCGGTTTTTCGGACGGATTTGTCGTCCGCGCACCGTTGTGCGTGCTCAATGAGATTTCGCCGTCAGTTGTGATCAGCACCACACGCGTTCGAGCCGATCATATCTAGAATAAACCTGTTTCAAGCGTCTTTAGAGTGGCGCCATGCGCGACAAGATTCGCGATATCAACTCGGCCAGGAATGCAAAGAACACCGCGTCGCCGCGGATGCTGACGCCGCGTCGTCTTGCCGCGATCGTCGCCGGCGACATCGCGGGTTACAGCCGCCTCATGGAGCTTGATGAAGAAGGCACGCATGGGCGCGTGAAGCGAATCGAGCGCGACCTGATCGAGCCCAGCATTGCCGAGCACCACGGACGGCTGGTCAAAACGACGGGCGACGGCTTTATCGCGATTTTCGACAGCCCAGTTGAGGCCGTGCGATGCGGCATCGTCATCCAGCAGAACATGAATGGCCGCAACACATCGCTGCCGAGGGATCATTGGATCGAGTTCCGGATCGGCGTCAATCTCGGCGACGTCATCATCGAGGAAGACGACGTCTATGGCGATGGCGTCAACATCGCTTCGCGCCTTGAAGGCATCGCCGAGCCCGGCGAAGTCTTCATTTCGGGCGGTATCTACGAGCAGATCAAGAACAAACTGGTTTGCGGCTACGAGTCGCTCGGAGATCGCAAGGTCAAGAACATCACCGACCCGGTGCGGGTCTACCGGGTGCTTCCGGACCCGGCCGCCTTCAGCAAGACGCGCAGGCAGCGCGAGACTGCTCTGATCTTCCTGCTGGCCGGGGTTCTGATGACCGTTGCGGGCGGTGCGCTCTGGTACTTGCTCGGGCAACCCGACGAAAAGTTGCGAATACAGGCCTCGATCGAGCACACGCCGACGGCGCCGCATGTGCCTTCGTTGCCGGCGCCCTGCCAAACAATCAGCATCGCCGCCTCAGTCCTCGCCTCCAGTCGCGCCCGCCCAGCAACCGGCTGCACCCCAAATTCTGCCTCCACCTGCGCCGGCTCCAGCGGCCAAGCAAGCCGCATTGCAGCCTCCACCGACGCTGCCGGTCGCGCCTGAAGCGCCGCCGGCCCCGACGGTCCGCGAGCCCGAAATGGTGACGCTTCGGGGCGGCACCTTCACGATGGGCAGCAATGAGGATGCCAGCGAGAAGCCGATTCACCAGGTCACGATCAAGCCGTTTGCCATCAGCCGCTATCCGATAGCTATCCGCGAATGGAACGCATGCGCCGCAGCGAAGGAATGTGCGTTCGTGGCGTCAGGCAAGGATGACACGCCCGTCACCAACGCCAGTTGGTCCGATGCGAAGCATTTCGTCGCCTGGCTCGCGAAAACAACGGGGAAGGCCTTCCGGCTCCCGAGTGAAGCCGAATGGGAATATGCCGCCCGTGGCGGCACGCAAACCAAATATTGGTGGGGCGACCAGTTTCAGGCCGGCATGGCCAATTGCAAGAATTGCAGCGATGTCGCAGCCGCCGAACAACCGATCAAGGTCGGCAGCTTCAAGCCGAATCCGTTTGGGCTGTACGATATGGGCGGCGGCGTCGACCAATGGGTCGAGGATTGCTGGCACAAGACCTATCAGGGCGCCCCGTCGGACGGCTCGCCGTGGGTCGAGGGCGATTGCGCGACGCATGTCATTCGGTCCGGGTCCTGGAAAAATGACGAACGCTATGCACGGCCGGCCAATCGCGACAGCTACGACACGAACGTTCGCTATCCAACGCACGGATTTCGGGTCGCTCTCTCGCCTTGAAGGTCGCAGGAGCACGTTGATGAGAGTTGCCCAGATCGTTGCGCTATCGGCGGTGCTGGCACTCGTGTCGTGCACGGCGCTGGCTCAGGGAAAGCCCGCCGCAAAGGATGCGGCCCTGTACTTCGTCTGGCCGCAGAACGGCGCGGTCATCAAAGGCGGGTTCTGGTGCCGCTTTGGCCTGCGGAACATGGGCGTCACCCATGCGGGCGATGAGTTCCAGAACAGCGGCCATCATCATCTGTTGATCGATGTGAACGATCCACTCGATCCCAACGAGCCGATCCCGCAAGACAAGAGCCATCTTCACTTCGGAGCAGGCCAGACCGAAGCACGCATCGAACTGCCGCCGGGAAAGCATACGCTCCAACTGGTGCTGGGCGATGCCAAGCATTATCCATTCAACCCGCCGCTCGTTTCAGAGAAGATTACGATCCGGGTCAAATAGGATTGGTTCGGTCTCTCACTGAACATTCGCAGTGCGCTCGCGCGTACGGCGATGAATGCGCGAACAACTCGAGCGCAAGGAGGCAAAGCCATGAAAGCACACCTGGGAACATTCGTCGCTGCGCTGCTGGCCAGTACATTCGGTACGGCCGCCTGGGCGCAAGACTTCGGCCGCGTGCATTTTGAGACCTCTTGCACGCCGCAGGCGCAAGAAAAATTCGACCGCGCCCTCGCGATGGTGCATTCATTCTTCTATCCGGACAGCGTCACAGCCTTCACGGACGTCGCGGCGGCCGACCCGCAATGCGCCATCGCCTATTGGGGGATCGCGATCAGCAGCCGCCCCAACCCGCTCATCCTGCCGTTGACCTCCGCCGCCCTGAAGAGCGGATTGGAGGCGGTCGAGAAGGGCAATGCGATCGGCGCCAAGACCGAGCGCGAGCGTGACTGGCTCAACGCGATCGAGCTCTATTACAGAGACTATGACAAGATCGATCAGACATCACGCGGCCTCGCCTACGAAAAGGCGATGGAAGCGCTGGTGCAGAAATATCCGAACGACGCGGAAGCAGCCATCTTCTACGCGCTCGCTCTCAACGAGACGGCACTGCACAGCGACAAGACCTATGCCAACCAGCTCAAGGCCGGCGCCATCCTCGAAAAGATGCTGGCAACATCGCCGGATCATCCGGGCGCGTTGCACTATCTGATCCACACCTACGATTATCCGGCACTTGCGCAACGCAGTCTCGCCGCAGCCAACAGATACGCCGACGTCGCTCCCGCGGCCCAGCACGCCCAACATATGCCCTCGCACACCTATTCGATGCTCGGACTATGGGAACAGTCCGTTGCATCCAACACGAAATCGCGTGCACTCGCTCGGACGGCGGCGACCAGGCTTTGGCCGGGGGCGGCGCACCCGGGTGAGCCGCACCATCTCGACTTCGCCGAATACGCGCTGCTGCAAATGGGACAGGAGGGGCCTGCGAAGCAGCTGCGTGACGACAGCAACGCGATCACGAAGCTCGGGTTTGATTACATGCCGAGCTATACTGCGCTTGCCGCGGTGCCGGCACGCTTTGCGCTGGAACGTCAGGCGTGGGCAGAAGCCGCCGTGCTTGAGCCGAGGGGCAGCAAGTTCCCGCAGGCCGAGGCCATTACCTATTTCGCCCGCGCCATGGGATCTGCCCGCGGTGGCGATCTTGCCGCTGCGGAGCAGGAGGTCCGCAAGCTCGGAGAGCTTCGCGCTGCGCTGGAAAGCGCCACTCAGTCTTATTGGGCGACGCAAGTCGAAATCCAGATGCTGGCCGCGTCGGCTTGGATCGCAGAGACAAGAGGCGAGAAGGAGACGGCGCTGAAGATGATGCGCACAGCGGCCGATCTGGAGGATAGCAGCGAAAAGCACATCGCAATGGAGAACCGGCTCTATCCGATGCGCGAACTCCTCGGTGACTTGCTGCTGGAGCAGCAACAGCCCGGAGCAGCGTTGACGGAATACGAGACCTCGCTGGTGCTGACGCCCAATCGCCTCCGGGGCTTATACGGCGCGGCGAAGGCCGCAAAGGCCGCAGGTCAGCCCGAAAAGGCCACGGCATATTTCGGAAAGCTTGCCGAACTGACCAAGAACGCCGACTCCGATCGCGTGGAGATCAGCGAAGCCAAAGCCTCATCGATGCAGCAGTAGACTGTGGAAGGCCAAGGATCAGTCGAGGACCGCTCAAGTATCGGTCGAGGACAGTCGAGGATCGGTGGCGCTGCCGGACGCAGAAGGCCGGCAGCGCATCAAAAGGCACAATGATCATGATGCGCACGATCTTGATCGCCGCCGGGATAGGTATGCTGACGGCTTTGCCGGCAGCCTACCTCTTGATCGCGCCAGATTGGCAGGATCGCACCTTGGTACCGACCGGCGTAGTCGGTGTAAGGCCCGACGCAGCTATCCCGGTTGAAGCATGGCCGATCTGTTCGACCATGGCGTCGATGGCGGAGACCGCGGATTGGGCCCCGCTCGATCCGGACTTCGCGGCGGGCAAACGCGCGATTGTTGCCGCAGACTGGAATG
Source organism: uncultured Alphaproteobacteria bacterium (assembly GCA_963770385.1). Lineage (GTDB taxonomy): Bacteria > Pseudomonadota > Alphaproteobacteria > Rhizobiales > Xanthobacteraceae > Bradyrhizobium. The sequence continues at coordinate 810,125 of CAVYPJ010000003.1, forward strand.
CGGCAATCAACGCACTGACGTCTGCAGGCCTTCGCGACGACCGCAACGCCGATATCCAGAATTACCTCGGCTATGCCTATCGCCGTCTGAGGCAATTCGATCCGGCAATACGGCACTATCAGCAGGCGCTAATCCTCAACCCGCGCCACCGCAGTGCACATGAACATCTCGGTGAAGCCTATTTGGCGCAAGGCGATTTGGCCAAGGCCAACGAGCATCTCACGGCCCTGGAGCAAATCTGCCTGATCCCTTGCGGCGAGCACGACGATCTGGCGCGCGCCATCGCAACTTATAACAAGATTGCGCAACACCAGTAGAAGTCATTTGTAACGGCCAGAGCACATTCGGTTCTGATTGAATCAGAACCGGAGCTCTGGATTCTTGTTTGGACGCGTTTTCTTCACGCGAACCGGTATCCACTTCGCTCGAAAACGCTTTAGTTGCTGCGCAAGCTCCGGCTGGCTTGCTGCTTCAGAAGGACGTGCTGTCGATCCTGGAAAGGAGAGCCGCGTGGCAACAGGATACTCACGCCGGGCCTCCGCGCCGTTGGCGTCGCCACCACACCGTGAATGCGATCGCCACCGCGGCGGCGAGCGAAAACCACGTGATGGCGTACTGCATGTGCTCGTCGCGCAGATGCACGTCGAGCGGACCGGGCTTGGGGATGCCGTTCTCCGGCACGGGTTTTTCCAGGTCGATGTAGAACGGCGCAACTTGACCCCAGCCGAGACGCCTCGCCATCGCCAGATGATCGCGGGTGAACCATAGCCGCTTGTCGGGATTTTCAGCCGGCGTCAGCAGGCCTGCGGCCTCGGGAAAGCGGATATAGCCGGTCAGCGTGACGGGTTGATCGGAGGCCAGCCGCGCCACCACACGATCCTCGACGCTGCGGTCCTGCATCGTGTTGGCGACGAAGCCGGCATTGATCACGATGCTGTCGCCGCCGGCGAGACGCGCCGGAAGGAATGCCCAGGTGCCGGGTCCGGAGATGTCCTCGCGCACGGCCGAGCCCGCGCTGTAGACCATCGCGTCGGGCAGATGCGGATAGGTTGCGGTGAAGCTCACGCGGCGAAATTCGTCCCTTGCCGCGGTCAGCGCGCCCCATTGCGCGGCCGGCGGCAGCGACACGGGATCGCGGGCCAGCCGCTCGGTGAGAGCTGCGATGAGTTCATGCTTCTCGACCCGGCGCTGCAATTGCCAGAGCCCGAGGCCGACAAAAACGGCCAGCATCGCCAGCGTGAATAGTCCGAAGCCGAAACCGCCTCGCCGTTGCGGCGCCACGTCGTTCATTTCGGCGCGCGTTCGATCAGCCGGCCTTCGGCGGCCTTGTGATGGAATTGCAGTGAGATGAGCAGCGACTTCATCGCGCGCAACGGCCACAGCGTGGTCGCCAGGATCAGCGGCAGCCACAGCACCGCATGCAGCCAGAACGGCGGCTGGTATTTCACCTCGACGATCAGCGCCGCGGCGACCACGATCGCGCCCGCGATCATGATGATGAAGATCGCAGGGCCATCGCCGCTGTCGATGAAGGCGTAATCGAGCCCGCAAGCCTGACAGCGCGGCGCCAGCGTCAGGAAGCCCGCATAGAGCTTGCCCTCGCCGCAGCGCGGGCATTTGCAGGCAAGCCCGCGCAGCGTGGCCTCCGTGACGGTGGCCTCGATGACGGTGGCCGGGGGATCGTCGGTCATGTGCGCTCCCCTCTCCTCTTCAGGATGAGCCATCATCGCTGCTGCCTTTTCGTTCGAGCACAGTCTTTTTCGGAGAACCGGGTCCACTTTTTCGGATCGTGCTCCGAAACGAAAAAGGGCGGCCCCGCGGCCGCCCTTTTAGCACATGCAAACGAGTTCAGTGCGCGCCGTGAGCCATGGCTTCCGCGCCGTGGCCCCAGACATAGATGCAGATGAACAGGAACAGCCACACCACGTCGACGAAGTGCCAGTACCAGGCGGCGAACTCGAAACCGAGATGCTGCTTCGGGGTGAAGTGGCCGGCATAGACGCGCGCCAGGCAGACGATCAGGAAAATGGTTCCGACCAGCACGTGGAAGCCGTGGAAGCCGGTCGCCATGAAGAAGGTGGCGCCGTAAACGTTGCCGGCGAAGGAGAAGGCAGCGTGGCTGTACTCATAGGCCTGCACGCAGGTGAAGGTCGCGCCAAGCAGCACCGTGAGGATCAGGCCGTATTTCAAGCCCCGACGATTGCCCTCGAGCAGCGCGTGGTGCGCCCAGGTGACCGTGGTGCCGGAGGTCAGCAGCAGCAGCGTGTTCAACAGCGGCAGGTGCCAGGGATCGAAGGTCTCGATGCCCTTCGGCGGCCAGGTGCCCGGCACGTTGCAGGCGCCGATCGCGGTGCCCGCGCCGCAGCCGAAGATCGCGTCGCGCGCGGCATGAACAGAATCGGCAGGGAACAGCGCGGAATTGAAGAAGGCCCAGAACCAGGCGACGAAGAACATCACCTCGGAGGCGATGAACAGGATCATGCCGTAGCGATGGCTGATCTGCACGACGCGGGTGTGGTCGCCCTTGTACTGCGCCTCGCGAATGACGTCGCCCCACCAGCTCGCCATGGTGTAGAGCACGCCGACGGTGCCGAGACCGAACACCATCCAGGCCGCCGAGTACAGATGGTGCATCCAGGAGATCGCACCCACCGCCATGATGAAGGCCGAGACCGAGCCGATGATCGGCCACGGGCTCGGATCGACGAGGTGGTAGTCGTGATGCTTGACTTGGGCCGTAGCCATCTCGGTGTCTCCGTTAGCGGTGCCGCTCAGTTCGGCACGTATTCATCAAAAAAATCCAATCCCGGCAAGCGAAGGTCAGAGAATCGCTCTCAGAGATTCCCCTTGCGTTGCTCCTGCTCCCGCGTCGCGACCGGCTGCGGCGCCGCGTCACGCACGGGATAGAAGGTGTAGGACAGCGTGATTGTGTTCAGCGTATCGTTGTCGTGGTCGGCGGTGATCGACGGATCGACATAGAACACGACCGGCATCTCGCGCTTCTCGCCCGGCGCCATGGTCTGCTCGGTGAAGCAGAAGCAGTTGATCTTCTGGAAATAGGCCCCGACCGTCAGCGGCGCGACGTTATAGGCCGCCTGCCCCGTCGTGGTCCGCGCCGACTGGTTGGTCACGGTGTAATAGACCGTCGTAACCTCGCCGATCCTGACCTCGATCTCGGTCTTCTCGGGCTCGAACTTCCAGGGCAAGCCGCCCGCGACGTTGGAATCGAAGCGCACGGCGACCTTGCGTGCGATCGGCCCGCTCACAGGCGCAGCGGTTGCGACCTGCGTCGTCCCGTTGAAGCCGGTGGCACGGCAGAACCAGTTGTAGAAGGGCACCGCCGCATAGGACGCGCCGACCATCAGCACCACGACCAGGCCGCAGAGCGCGGCGACCAGCGCATCGCGGCCGAGACGCGGGGCGGGCTTCGATGTGTCCTGGTTCGCCGTGTCCATCGGATGATCCTGCTCAGAGCGGCCTGTTCAGCACGGCCGGCCCCTTGACGATGGTGACCGCGAAAAACAGTAAGACAAGGACGCCGAGCGCGAGCGCGATTGCGATCGACCGCTGACGCCGGCTCCGCTTCTGCGCCTCGGTGAGGACAATTCCATCTGGCTCGCGCTGCTCTGACATCTCTCGGCCATGGGCCCCCTACCCGATCATTCCTGCGATCGCACGACCGACGACTTCGAGCAGCAGCGTCGCGAACAGCGCGAACAGATAGAAGATGGAGAAGGCAAACATCTTGCGCGTCGCGCGCAGCGACGCGGTCCGCTCGCGGCAGCGATAGACATGGACCGCACAGGCCAGCATTCCGGCGCCGAGCACGAGCGAGGTCACGCCATAGATGGCGTCGAAATAGCCGAGCGGCCACGGAGCAGCGGCGACCGCGACCAGCACGATCGTGTAAAGCAGGATCTGCAGCCGCGTCGCGTCGGGGCCGGCGACCACGGGCAGCATCGGCACGCCGGCGCGCGCGTAGTCGTCGGAGCGGAACAGCGCCAGCGCCCAGAAATGCGGCGGCGTCCAGAAGAAGATGATCAGGAACAGGAGCAGCGGCTCGACCGAGATCGAACCGGTGGCCGCGACCCAGGCGACCACGGGCGGCAGCGAGCCCGCCGCGCCGCCGATCACGATGTTCTGCGCGGTCCAGCGTTTCAGCCACATCGTATAGATCACGACATAGAAGAAGATGGTGAAGGCGAGCAGCGCGCCGGCATACCAGTTGACCAGGATGCCGAGGGTCATCACCGAGAAGAAGGCGAGCGTCATGCCAAAGGCCATCGCCTCCGGCCGCGTCACCCGCCCGCGTGGGATGGGCCGGTTGGCGGTGCGGGTCATCAGCGCGTCGATGTCGCCTTCGAGTGCCATGTTCAACGCGCCCGACGCACCCGCGCCGACCGCGATGCAGAGCAGCGAGGTGATTGCCAGGACAGGATGGAAATGCCCCGGCGCGATCACGAGCCCGACCAGGGCCGTGAAGATCACGAGCGACATCACCCGCGGTTTCAACAGCGCGAGATAATCACCCACTTCGGCTTCGGAAATCCGGGGGCCGAGTTCGATGGCGTTGTGATCGACGACCGACAAAGTTCTGCTCGCTTCCCTGAGAGCGATCTCCGTTCCAATTTCCGTCGGACCGGAGGCTCTAGCTTCTTGTTTGACGCGTTTTCTTCACGCGAACCGGCACCCACTTCGCTCGAAAACGTTCCAGAAACGACGCGGCGCCCTTTGAGGCGCCGCGGTGTTGCTTACTGCACGCGCGGCAGCACTTCGAACTGGTGGAACGGCGGCGGCGAGGACAGCGTCCATTCCAGCGTCGTCGCGCCCGCGCCCCACGGATTGTTGGCGGCCTGCTCCTTGCGCACGAAGGCATCAATCACGCCGTAGATGAAGATCAGCACGCCGAAGCCGGAAATGTAGGAGCCGATCGACGAGACCAGGTTCCAGCCGGCGAAGGCATCCGGATAGTCGACATAGCGGCGCGGCATGCCGGAAAGTCCGAGGAAGTGCTGCGGGAAGAACACCAGGTTCACGCCGATGAAGGTGAACCAGAAGTGCAGCTTGCCGATGGTCTCCGAATACATGTAGCCGAACATTTTCGGGAACCAGTAGTACCAGCCGGCGAAGATCGCGAACACGGCGCCGAGCGACAGCACGTAGTGGAAGTGCGCGACGACGTAATAGGTGTCCTGAAGCACGCGGTCGACGCCCGCATTCGCCAGCACGACGCCGGTGACGCCGCCGACGGTGAACAAGAAGATGAAGCCGATCGCCCACAGCATCGGCGTCTTGAACTCGATCGAGCCGCCCCACATCGTGGCGATCCAGGAGAAGATCTTCACGCCGGTCGGCACCGCGATCACCATCGTGGCTGCGACGAAATAGGCCTGCGTCGCCGAGGACATGCCGACCGTGTACATGTGGTGCGCCCACACGACGAAGCCGATACCGCCGATCGCGACCATCGCATAGGCCATGCCGAGATAGCCGAACACCGGCTTGCGCGAGAATGTCGAGACGATCTGGCTGACCATGCCGAAGCCGGGCAGGATCAGAATGTACACTTCGGGGTGGCCGAAGAACCAGAACAGGTGCTGGAACAGCACGGGGTCGCCGCCCGCGTCGGCCGCGAAGAAGGCGGTGCCGAAATTGCGGTCGGTTAGCAGCATGGTGATCGCGCCGGCGAGCACCGGCAGCGACAACAGCAGCAGGAACACCGTCACCAGGATCGACCACACGAACAGCGGCATCTTGTGCAAGGTCATGCCCGGCGCGCGCATGTTGAAGATCGTGGTGATGAAGTTGATGGCGCCCAGAATCGAGGAGGCGCCGGCCAGATGCAGCGACAGGATCGCGAAATCGACCGCCGGTCCCGGATGGCCCGAGGTCGACAGCGGTGCATACATGGTCCAGCCCGCGCCGACGCCGTTGGCGCCCGGCTCGCCTTCCATGAAGCTCGACATCAGGAGCAGCGCGAAGGAGGCCGGCAGCAGCCAGAACGAGATGTTGTTCATGCGCGGGAACGCCATGTCCGGTGCGCCGATCATCAGCGGCACGAACCAGTTGCCGAAGCCGCCGATCATCGCCGGCATCACCATGAAGAAAATCATGATCAGGCCGTGCGAGGTCACGAACACATTATAGGTGTGCGTCTCGTGGAAGATCTGCACGCCCGGAAACATCAGCTCGGCGCGGATCGCGATCGACATCGCCGCGCCGATGATGCCCGCACAGATCGCGAACACCAGGTACATCGTGCCGATGTCCTTGTGGTTCGTCGAATAGGCATAGCGCCGCCATCCGGTCGGATGGTCGTGCGCGTGATCATCATGGGCGTGATCGCCGTGTGTCGCTGCCGTCGTTGCCATGTTCAAATCCTGCTCTGCCGTCCCTCAGTGGGCCTTTCGGCCCAGTCGCCCTTATCCCGTTAACAGCGCCCTATTGCGCCGGCCCCGCCGCCGAAGCGTAGGTGCTCGACGGTACGCTGGCGTACTTCTTCTTCGCGGCCTCCACCCAGGTCGCGAATTCCTGGTCTTCCACCACCTTGACCGCAATCGGCATGTAGGCGTGGTCTTTGCCGCACAATTCCGAGCACTGGCCGTAATACATCCCGGTCTTGGTCGCCTTGAACCAGGTCTCGTTGAGGCGACCCGGGATGGCATCGATCTTGATGCCGAAGGCCGGAACCGCGAAGGAATGGATCACGTCGGCCCCGATGGTCTGGACCCGGACCACCTTGTTGACGGGAACCACGACCTCATTGTCGACCGAGAGCAGCCGTGGCGGCTCGCACTTCTGGCGGGTCTCGTCGCAGGCGAGCAGCGAATCGAACTCGAACTTACCGTTATCCGGATAGGCATAGCTCCAATACCACTGCTTGCCGGTCGCCTTGATGGTCAGGTCGGCCTTCGGAATGTCGAGTTGCAGGAACAGCAAGCGGAACGACGGCACCGCAATGCCGACCAGGATCAGGACCGGAATCAGCGTCCAGGCCACCTCGATCAGCGTGTTGTGCGTGGTCCGCGACGGCACCGGGTTGGCGCGCGCATTGAACTTCACCACCACGGCGACAAGCAGGGCCAGCACGAACAGCGTGATGACGGTAATGAGGCCCAGAAGCAGGCCGTGGAACGAGCGGATGTCCTCCATGACCGGCGTTGCCGCCTGCTGCATCGTGAATTCCCACGGCGCCGGCTGGCCCATTTCGGCAAATGCCACGCCGCTCACCGTCAGCGCCACGCCGACCACCGCCAATGCCAGCAACCGCCGGCCGATCTGGCTCTTCGACACCTTCATGTCGTTCGCGCTCCCTTTAATCATCCCCTGGGCACCCCGCATTGCACGAGACGCCGAACGATCGCCCCGTGCCAAACGGCCTGATGGCGCCGTCAAGAGGTCGCCGGGCCCGATCGCTGGAACGCCGAAATCCCGCCTCTCAAATCATAATTCTTCTAGTATCGCAATGCAGTCTTAGGGGGCAGGACAACCGCATAGACGGCTATTGTCCCGCCGTCACGTTTTCCCGTAAAATCGGGCAGAAGCGCTTGCCGGCGCGCCGGCCGTGCTTGACAAGCATTCTGCCCGATATAGGCACGTCGGACGCACGCTCCATGACACGCTGATTCGCCGAAAGCATGAGATAAAGACCGCCCGGCGCGAGCCTCCGATGGCTTGAAGTCTCGATGGCTTGAAGGTCTGGCGGCACATGACAGAGAGCAGAGAGCGCGGCTTCGAGGTCACGTCAGGACAGGCTAAGGACCGCCTTCACGGCGTCGTCACTGCCTGTTCAGGCGGCTCGCCTCCAAACGAGATGGTTTTAGGGTAATATGACGGGATCGGCCCGCATGAGCGACCTTTACATGACTGGCTTTCAGAGGAGCGGCTGGCAGATGAGCCCCTTCCGGATCAGAGTTGCGAAGCAAAAGCATCGGATGACGCGCGCAGGCGCCCACGGCCGGATTTTCGGCGTCGCACTGGCCGCGGCCTGCCTGTTCGGCTGGACCTCGCAGGCGGACGCGCAGGGCGCAGTGCGCTCAGTGCATGGCGACTGGCAGATCCGCTGCGACACCCCGCCCGGCGCACAAAGCGAGCAATGCGCCCTCATCCAGAGCGTGGTAGCGGAGGACCGCTCCAACGCCGGGCTGACCGTGATCGTGCTGAAGACCGCCGACCAGAAGAGCCGGCTGATGCGCGTGGTCGCCCCGCTCGGCGTGCTGCTGCCCTCCGGCCTCGGGCTGAAGCTCGACAACCAGGACGTCGGCCGCGCCGGCTTCGTCCGCTGCCTGCCCAATGGCTGCGTCGCCGAGGTCGTGATGGACGACAAGCTGCTCGGTCAGCTGAAAAACGCCAAGACCGCGACGTTCATCATCTTCGAGACGCCGGAGGAAGGCATCGGCTTTCCACTCAGCCTGAACGGTCTGTCGGACGGGTTTGACAAGTTGCCGTAGACGGCGAGCAGCCCGGACTACCCTGCACCGCGATCAATTCACGCAATGCTGCCTTGCCTATGCGGGAGGCAGTGGCGCGGTCATGCGTCGCCTAAAACAGGATCGCCATCCCGACGATGTTCTCATAAGTCCCATCAAGGCGCACCGCGTTGCGCCGGAGACCTTCCTCTACGAAGCCGATCTTCCGATACAGCGCGATTGCATTCGCATTGTCCGCGCGCACGGAAAGTTCGACGCGGGTCAGGCCTAAGGCACGGGCGGCGTCGAGCGTTCGAAGGATGAGACGCCTGCCGAGGCCTGCCCTTCGGAACTGCGGCAAAAGGCCCATGCCGAGCACGCCGGTATGGGTCTCGATCGGCCGCGAATTCGGGATGATGTCGCACCAGCCGGCAACCTCGTCGTCAGCCATCGCGACGAATTGAGGATAACCTTGCCCGATCATGTTTAGAATGAAGGCCCGTGTCGACGGAAGCGGCGGGGCTTCCAGAAACGCGAGATACCGTCGTTCACGCGCGACGATGTCGAGCGCGCGATGAAAGCCCTCGATATGGCCCTCCGCAATGGGAACAATTTCGACTGCGTTAATATCGATCCCTTTCATGACCATCACACGTTGACGCGGCCCCCTCGCAGAATGACTTAAAAACAACTATCTTGGCTGCGATCCTCCGACAACGGACGCCTCCGACCACGGATTTGATGCCATGACCGACCCTGCCGGCACTTCGCTTCTCGACCGCGCCAATCTCGACCGCGACGCCGTCCGCCACGAGGTGACGCGGGGGCTTTCGGGCGCCGACGACGGCGAGCTGTTCCTGGAATACAGCCAGACCGAAGCGCTGATGTTCGACAACGGCCGGCTGAAGCAGGCCACCTACGACACCTCGCAAGGATTTGGATTACGGGCCGTTAAGGATGACGCGGTCGGCTACGCGCATTCGTCCGACGTGTCGCTGCCGGCCTTGATCCGCGCGGCGGATGCCGTGAGCGCGGTGCGCGGCGGCTATTCCGGCTCGTTCGCAGCGCCCCCGCCGCGCTCCAACGTCAAGCTCTATGGCGATGACAATCCGCTCGACGCGCCGGGCTTCGAGACCAAGGTGAAGCTGCTCGCCGAGATCGACGCCTATCTGCGCGACAAGGACCCGCGCGTGCGGCAGGTGACGGTAAGCCTCGGCGCGACCTGGCAGGTCGTCGAGATCCTGCGGCCGGACGGCGAAAGCTATCGCGACATCCGTCCGCTGGTGCGCGTCAACGTCTCCGTCGTCGCCGGACAGGGCGACCGGCAGGAGAGCGGCAGCAAGGGCTATGGCGGGCGCGAAGGCTACGCGCGCTTCATCGAGACCAAGTCCTGGCGCGACGCGGCCGACGGCGCGCTGCGCGAGGCGCTGGTCAATCTCGAATCCGTGCCGGCGCCGGCCGGCGAGATGGATGTCGTGCTCGGCGCGGGCTGGCCCGGCGTGATGCTGCATGAAGCCGTCGGTCATGGGCTCGAGGGCGATTTCAACCGCAAGAAGACGTCGGCATTCGCGGGGCTGATGGGCCGGCAGGTCGCCGCCAAGGGCGTCACGGTCGTCGACGACGGCACGATCTCATCGCGTCGCGGCTCGCTCTCGATCGACGATGAAGGCACGCCGACCAACCGCACCGTGCTGATCGAGGATGGCGTCCTGGTGGGCTACATGCAGGACCGCCAGAACGCGCGGCTGATGAACATGAAGCCGACCGGCAACGGTCGCCGCCAGGGTTATGCCCATGTGCCGATGCCGCGCATGACCAACACCTATATGCTCGCGGGCGAGCGCGATCCCGCCGAGATCCTCGCCTCGGTGAAGAACGGCGTCTATGCCGCCAATTTCGGCGGCGGACAGGTCGACATCACCTCGGGCAAGTATGTGTTCCAGTGCACAGAGGCCTATCGGATCGAGAACGGCAAGCTCGGCGCACCGCTGAAGGGCGCGATGCTGATCGGCAACGGGCCGACCGACCTTAATCGCATCACCATGATCGGCAATGATCTCTCACTTGATTCGGGCATTGGAACCTGCGGCAAGAACGGCCAGGGCGTGCCCGTCGGCGTCGGCCAGCCGACGCTGAGGATGGAACGCATTACAGTTGGAGGTACCGGCCGATGACCATTGAAAGAACGTCCGCACCCGCGAAGAGCGGCGGCTGGCTAAGCCAGATCGCGCAGCTCGCAAGCATCGTTGCGGTCGTGTTCATCGCCAAGGGCGCGATTGCCGAGCCGTTCTATGTGCCGTCGGGCTCGATGGAGCCGACGCTTCTGATCGGCGACGCGCTGCTCGCCTCCAAATTCGCCTATGGCTACGGCACCGCGTCGCTGCCGATGCAGATCAATCTTCCCGAATCCGGCCGCATCTTCCAGGGCACGCCGAAGCGCGGCGACGTCGTCGTGTTCCGCTGGCCGGGCGATACCTCGCAGGCCTGGGTCAAGCGCGTCGTGGGGCTCCCCGGCGACCGTATCCAGATGCGGCAAGGCCAGCTCTTCATCAACGATCGTGCCGCCGCGCTGAAGCCCGACGGCGTCGGCGAGGCCGAGGACGACAGCGGCCGTAGCGAGCGCGCCATGCGCTACGTCGAGACGCTGCCGAACGGCGTCAGTCACGACATCTTCAAGCAGCGCGACAACGGCCCGCTCGACAACACGCCCGAAGTGACCGTGCCGGCCGGCAAGCTGTTCGTGCTCGGCGACAACCGCGACAACTCCGCCGACAGCCGCATCGCGGTGCGCGAGGGCGGCGTCGGGCTGTTGCCGATCGACAACCTGGTCGGCCGCGCCGACGCCGTGGTCGGCTCATGGGATCTCGGCATCCGGAGCCAGCCGGTCTGGACCTGGCTGTCCGGCTTCCGCGTCGCGCGGTTCTTCACCGCCGTGCGTTGACCTTCGACGAGGTCAGATTTATCGCGCTGTCATGGCCGGAGGTCGAGGACAGTACGTCCTACGGCACGCCGGCCTTGAAAGTACGCAAGAAGATGTTGGCGCGGCTGAAGGAGGATGGCGATAGCCTGGTTATGCCGGGCGTCGCGCAGGATGAGCGCGAGATGCTGGTGGAGAGCAGGCCGAAGCTGTTTTACTTTACCGATCACTATCGCGATTATCCCATCGTCCTGATCCGCCTGTCGATGGCGAAGCGTGCGGATATCGAGCCGTTCCTGCGCCGGCAGTGGCGGACGCTGGCGTCGAAGAAGGCGGTGAGGGATTACGACGCCGGTCGATAGCAAGACCGCGTCCCGTCGGAGGCGCGGCTTACGCCGTCATTGCGAGCGCAAGCGAAGCAATCCAGGAATGCATCCGCGGAGCGATACTGGATTGCTTCGTCGCTCCGCTCCTCGCAATGACGGCTGAGGCTATCGTTATCATTTCCAGTGATAGCGCCAGATACGCCGTCGCTCTGCCACTCTACGAAGGCGACCATGAACCAAGACGAATTCCTCGCCGCGGCGCTCCGTAATCCGTACAACGAGATGATCACGGACGAGCTGTTCGAGCTTGCGCTGCCGGATGCATGGCTCGTGTCCGGTTGCCTGGTGCAGACGGTGTGGAACGTGCTGACGGGCCGCGTCGTCGATTACGGCATCAGCGATTACGACATCTTCTATTTCGACCCCGACACGTCCTGGGAGACGGAGGACGCCGTGATCCGCAGGCTCAAGGAGCACTTCGTGCCGCTCCATGTCGAGATCGAAGTGCGCAACCAGGCGCGCGTCCATCTCTGGTATCCCGAGAAACACGGCCTGCCCTATCCGCCACTCAGCTGCTCGACCGACGGCATCGATCGCTTCCTCACCCAGAACACGCAGGTGGGTATCCGCCGCACGCGCGACGGCTATGCCCTGTACGCGCCAAGGGGTTTTGATGACATCGCGGGCCTGATTGTCCGGCCCAATCCGGGTCCGAATTTTTCGCCGGCGATCTATGCGGAAAAGGCGGCGCGCTGGAAGTCACTGTGGCCCGAGCTGACGGTTCTGCCGGCGGACGCGGAAGCGTTGGAAGAGCCCGCCGCCTCGCGGCTTTCATGATCTCACGTCAAGCGCGTTCCCGGCTTCACTGCGCGTTCAAGCTGCGTTGATCCGCGGCGCAGCCGCGCTTTCCTCGTCGGCAGCGACGGCGCCGGGATCACGCCCGGCCATGAACTGCCTCTCAAAATCCTGCACCGGCATTGGCTTGCCGAAGAAATAACCTTGCCCATGCTCGCAGCCCATGCGCACCAGCAAATCGGCCGTCGGTCCGTTCTCGATTCCCTCAGCGATCACCGACAGCCCCAATTGCTTGCTGAGGCTCACGGTCGAGCTGACGATCGCGGCATCATCGCTGTCGGACAACAGCCCGAAGACAAATGATCGATCGATCTTCAAGCCATCGAGCGGGAACTTCTTCAGGTAGCTGAGGCTGGCATAGCCGGTGCCGAAATCGTCGAAGACAATCCGGACGCCGAGGTCCTGGATCCTTCGGAAGATATCGAGCACACGCTGCTCGTCCTGCAGCAGGATGTCTTCGGTCACCTCGAGTTCGAGAAGAGAGGGAGACAGCCCCGTCGCAGCCAACAATTCGGCAACCGAAGATGCGAGATCGCCGGAGTGTAGTTGCGATGGCGAGAGATTGACGCCGACGCGGATCTGGTGTCCCGCCAATTCCCATTGTCTTGCCTGGCGGCAACCGGTTTCCAGCACCCAGGCGGCGAGCGGCTCCGATATCGGCGACGTGTTGACGACCGGCATGAACTCTCCGGGCGCCACCAGACCCCGCTCGGGGTGACGCCAGCGAATGAGCGCTTCCGCCCCGATCACACGGCCGTCGATCAGGTTCACCTGCGGCTGGTAGAACAGCACGAACTCGTTTCGCTGGAGCGCAAGTCGCAGTTCGCTCTCCCGCTGCAGCCTCGTCTCGAGTTCCTCTCGCATCGAGCTCTCGAAGGCGACGTAGCTGCCCCGCCGTGTCGCCTTGGCACGGCAGAATGCGAGATGTCCGTTGCTCAGGAGATCGTCCGCCGTCTGGCCGCCATACGGATGGACTACCACGCCGATGCTGACTCCGACGCGATGCTCGCGAGCGGCGGCGCGCATCGGACGGTCGAAGACAAGCGCGATCTGCTCGGCGAATGCCTCGATCGTTTCGGTGAGTGCCGCACACGGGAGCGCCACGGCGAATTCGTCGCCGCTGAGCCGCGCTGCGATACCCTTGCTCCCGACCATCGATTTCAATCGATCCGCGACGGCGCGCAACACGAGGTCGCCATAGGTGTGCCCGATCGTGTCGTTGATCTGCTGGAAGGCATCGAGGCCGATGACCAGCAAGGCGACGCCCGACGTCTCGCCTTGCGCTTTGGCGATCATGTCGGTGAGCCGGAGGTGAAGCGTGTAGCGGTTGGCCAGCCCTGTGAGCGAATCGTTCTCGGCCAGATAGCGGATTCGTTCGGCCTCCTTCTTCCTCACCGAGATGTCGCGCAGGATCGCGCCGTATTGGACGCCGTCCGTTCCCTGCCAACTGGAGAAGCATGCTTCGATCGGAAACAGTTCGCCATTCTTCCGGCGACCTTCGAACTCCATCACCGCGCGGCCTGACGGCGGCGAGGCTGCGCGGGACCAGTCTGCCTGTTCGCCCGTTGCGCACAGCGTATCGAACGGCTTGCCGATGATCTCTGCCTGCTCATAGCCGAAGATCGCGGCGGCACCCGGATTCCAGACCGTGATGAGGCGATGCCGATCCGCACAAACCAGTCCGTCGCCAAGCGACATGGCGATACGCTGAAATCGATTTTCGGCGATGCGACCGAGCAGCCCGCGGAAGTCGATTTCATCAAGTGCAATGGCCGAGAGATAGGCCACAATGGAGGTGTGCAGCAACGACGTATCGAAAACGAGAGGCCATCTCGCCTGCAGCACAACGGCAAGCAGTTCGATCGCGCCGGCGATCCCCGCGAGCAGAGCAACTCTCATGCCCGCTGCGAGACGACGCCAACAGAACATCATGAGCCCGACGATTGCGAGCAGGCAAAGCAGCGTGACGACGTCGGACGTCGGATGCAGCATCCGGTCTTGCAGGATCGATTCCGCTGCCAGCGCCTGCAGCACGGGGCCGGAAACGATCCCTCCATTCGGAATGTTGAACCGGTCGCCCAGCTCAAGCGCGGTGCCGCCGACGATGATCTTCTTGTCGCGCAGTTTTGCAAGCGTGACGGCGTCTCCGTTCAGCACGTCGACATAGGAAACGGCGGGGATTGACCCCGCGCGGATGCCAAAGTCAATCAGGAAGGAACTTTCCTTGCCCTGATATCGGCCGGCCAGCATCGCGCTCATCGACGGCAGAAGCTTCCCGTCAACTTGCTCCCCGAAACGGTAGCTCCGGACCAATCCGTCCCTTCCGGCCGTGACGTTGACGACGGCGGACCACGCATGGCTTTCGAACTGCGGCAGGGCACGATTGACGTGAAGCGCGCGGTCATCGCCGCCTGTCCGTGGCTGCTGAAACAAGGGCAAAATGACCGAGCCGCCCGCATTTGCGAGCGCCCGCGCGAACTCCCGATCCGAAGCCGGGTCTGAAGGAGAGCTGAAATCGATATCGAAGGCGATGTCCCGCGCGCCGGCACGCTGCAACTGCCGAAGCAGGTCGGCATGCAGCCGGCGCGGCCAGGGCCATACGCCAATCTTGTCGATGGACGGCGCGTCGATCGCGACGACGACGATGTCGCCGGTCGCCTGCCGCCGATCCCGGTTGAACCTGAGATCGGTCAATCCGTTGCGGAAGACCTCATGCCAACCGAAGAACAGGACGGTCGCCAAGGCGATCGCCACCAGAATATGCGGCCGGAAATGTTTCAAAATGTTCCCCCCAAACGCCGTTCGCCCGGCAGGCGCCTGTCTCCGTGCGCGATCAAACAGGCGCCGTTGCCGCTGATTCTCAGCTAGTGGCTCTTGCCGCTATTACCGTTTCCGTTGATCCACCCAAGATGAAGTCCGTTATTGCCCGTCACGCCGTTCAAGATTCCGCCGACGGCACCGGTAGCCGAACCAACAGCGCCGGTGGCGGCTCCAACGACACCGCCTGTGGCCGAGCCGACAACGCCTGTGACCGTTGACACCGTCGATCCCACGACACCGCCCGATGCGCCGCCTCCCGCCGATGCGCCACCGCCGCCTTGCGCGACGGCACTCCCGCCTGCGCTGCTTCCGGAGTTGGGGCCAGAACCGGCACTGGCCTGTGCAGTGCTGCTTGCTCCGGCGCTTCCCTTTGCGTCACTCCACGTGGTGTCATTGCTCGACGAAAGTTTTGGCGAGCCCGGAGCCGTCGCACCATGAGCCAGACCACGCGTCGCCTTCGCGACATTCAGCTTCACTTCGCCAAGCGGGACTGAAATTCGCACGACGCTGGCTCGCGCGGGCGAACCCGCCGTGGCTTGCTGCGCTGGAGGTTTTGCCATTGCGCGCATGCCTGAACTCTTGTCGAAAGGCGCGAGCGCGCGAATGGACGTTCCCTTCGATGGGTTAGACGGAGCGTGCAACCCGCCTCTTGGTACCAAGACGCGGTCGATCGACGACGCGCGCGGCCGGCCCTGCTCGATCGGCGCGAAGTTGCCCGATCCGCTCAATTTGAGGCCGGTGGATCCATGAGCAAAGGCGGTGGCAGACTGGCCCGGCAAGATCTGTGCAATCTGGCCGGACTTGAATGCCGAAACCTCGACCTGGCCTCGGCTGACTTCGACCTTGGTATCTGATGCATTGACGGTGACGCGGAACTGCGTGCCCTTCACGACCGCCGCAAGATAGGGCGTCTCGACCTCGAAGTGCTTGACGTTGCGCTTCTCGACATCGAGCAGAATCGATCCTGCCTGCTGCAGGACCGTCGTCGACATACCGTCCTTTTTTTCGGTCGGCAGTCCGATCACGGAGTTCGGCGCGATCAGCATCGTCTCTTCGCCGCGCGTGAGGAGCACGCGTCCGTTCTGTCCGGTCCGGATCGTGTCGCCCGGCTTCAATGAAATGTCCTGCCGCAGCGAAACCTGATCGGCGCCTGTGGAGCTGACCCAGACGTCCCCCGACGACTTGCTGACGGACCAGGGATCATCGTCCGCAGCCCATGCCGCCGAACTCATTCCCAGAATGAACGCGATCGCGACGATGCGCTCGAAACCGCTTGCACCAAGCATTACGCAACTCCGTTGACGTACAGCCGTGCCTCGGACTTAGCGAGAATCCATCAAGATTGGATTAGGCAGAGCCGCTCGGTTCGTTGCGCGCGTTAACCTTTCGTTGACCATAAAAAACTATGAAAAATCATGGTCATATCGAAACTCCGAATGGTCGCGAGTTCCACATGGCGCAGGGGCCGAGGAGCGGTATCCCAGCATGGCAAAGCGAGTCATTGGGCTCGCGCAATGGCGCTCTCGTCGCTCGCGTCGGCGGTATCGATTGCCGCTCCGGCAATGGCCGAACCGGCAAGCCAGCCCGGTTTCGACCCGAAACAGACCGAAAAATACTTTGACGACGTCCAGTCGCAGGCATCGCGATCATCCCGATCGCAACTCCAAGTGCCGCATCTCGCGAGACCGGAATCCGCGGCCGATAGCAAGCCGTTGTTCGTCCTTCACGGCGTGTCGATCGCGGGCGCCGCGACCATTTCGCTTGCGGAGCTGGCAACGGCTTATCAACCCTATCTTGGAAAGAAGGTCTCGCAGGCCGACCTCGCCGCAATCGCAACGGCCATCAGCGATCTCTACCGGGCCGCCGGTTTCCATCTGACGCGGGCAATGATTCCCCCGCAGGACATCGACAAGGGAATCGTTCGGGTCCAGGTGATCGAAGGCGGCATCGCCGAGGTGGCCCTCAAGGGAGACGGCGCCGAGGAATTCGGTGTCCGGCCGCTCCTTGCGGCGGTGGTGGCGGAGCACCCCTCGCGGCTCGCGACGCTGGAACGGCAGCTGCTTCTCATCAACGGCGTGCCGGGCGTCCGCGTCATCGATTCCTCGATCGAGGAGCTTGGTAACGCAACGGGTCGCTTTCGCCTCGTTCTGTCGCTGAAGACCTGGCACGTCTACACGTCATTCGGGATCGACAATCTGGGCGCCTCGTCGGTCGGCCCCTGGCAGAGCTATGCGACGGCCGCGTTCAATTCCTATCTGCGGCCCGGCGACACGCTCGCGGTCAATCTTTCGACGACGCCGAATGACTTACGCGAGCTCGGCTTTGCACGGTTATCTTACGACACGCCCGTCGGCACGGACGGCGCGCGCATCGGTGCGTCGGCCCTTTATAGCCAGGTACGTCCCGGCGACTTCAGGCGCTTCTTCAGCGACGCGACGATCACCGATGCGTTCGAGGTCCACGGCAGCATCGTCCCGATCCAATCGCTGCAGTCGTCGCTCATGTTCACACTCGCTGCCGGGTTCACCGAAGCCTCGGAGAGTGCCGTGTTCGGACCGATCTACAAGGATCACATTCGCACGATCAGCATGACGGCGGATTATCGATGGCTGGATGATCTTGCCGGCAACAACTATTTCACCGCGACCTATCGCCAGGGCCTGGATCTGTTCGGCGCCTCGCATTTCGGCGACGACCTCGCGTCGCGTTTTGATGCGTCACCGGACTTCACCGCGTTCAATTTCTGGTTCACGCGCTACCAGCCGCTGACCGACGCGTGGTCGATCAAGCTCGCCGCCGCGAGCCAGATTGCGCTCAACCCGCTCTATCTGTCGCAACAGTTCTATCTCGGTGGCCTGGCTTTCGGACGCGGCTACGGCAGCGCGGAGGTCAGTGGCGACAACGCCCTCGCCGGTTCGGTCGAGCTGCGCTACGATTCCAAGCTGAATTTCCAATATCTGTCGGGCTATCAGCTCTACAGCTTCGTCGATTCCGGTGTGGTCTGGAACGACGGCTTCAAGCCATCCGATGGCGTCACGCTGACATCGGCAGGTGCCGGCGTCCGGCTGTTTTTGTGGAATGATCTGCTTGCCGATATCGGCGTGGCATTCCCGCTCAGCTATCGCGCTCCGGACAACGAGATGCGCACAGCGCGCGTGCTGGTTTCGCTCTCCAGCGCGCTGAAGATGTGTCCGCAGCGCGGTCAGTCGGGCTGCTTATAGAAGGCTGACGCCACGTTGCTCGAGGGGGGCTAAAATGAAGTCGTCAACTGCGTGAGCCGGGCTGGTTCGACCAAGACAGCCTCTATTCGCTGTCGGCGCCGCTGATGATCGCGGCCCCAATGACGATGAGGGCCGCGCCCAAGAGAGCGCGCCGTTAAAGAATTGCCGAGAGAAAATCATCGTGCCCTCCTTGGCTGAGCGCGCCCCGGAGCGTCGAAACTGCGATGGGAAGGACGGAGCGCGTCCAAGTCACGCGCCGGATATCGCGAACGTTACCGGACCACACCGGAAATAAATCCGGCCTTGCGCCTTGGCGGCTTGACCTCCTTTTTCAGGAGGCAGCGGGCTTCCTTGCCCAGATAGCCGGCGCGGGCATAGGTCCAGGCCCGGCACTTGTTGTCGGCGATGCAAGCGGCCTTGCAGGCATCATCGCCCTCGCTGCCCTTCACGTCGAGGCTGCGATAGTCGCCGCCGGGCCGGTCGATCGAGGTTTCCACGCCGCTGTTGCGCAGTTCGACCACACCGGCGCCACGGACACCGGAGACGCAGCAATTGTCCTGCACGCGCGCCGGCACGGAGCTCTTCAGCCAGCATACCGCGCCGTCACTCGAATAGGTCGGGTAGTTGAAGCTCCAGGCCCGGCAGCGCCGGTCGTGCTCGCAGAGCAGCGCACAATCATTGGGATCGCCGGAGGGGATCGGCGAACTCATGTAATCGCCGCCCGGGCGGTCGAAACTGGTGGTCTGGGCCTCGGCCGGGCACGCCGCAACCGCCGCCGCCAGGCAGGCGAGCGCAACCAACCACGCCCCGAGCAGGCGGCCTATTACCATACGCGATCACTTCCGGCTTATTGGGCGCACATCGTTTTTTGTGCCGCCATTTGATCGCCACGAACCTGTACGGCCGATGAACGGCGTAAAAAAGCATCAAGTCGGCAATATATTATCTCAAAATGCGTATTCGTCGTAGGCCGGCTCGACCGAGCCGCCCCAGGGCCCGTTGAACTTGGCCAAAAGATCTTCCGCCGGCGTGCGGCCGCAATCGATGATGCGGTCGAGCGGCTCGAGATACCGGGTCTCGTCCCGCCCGAAATGGTCGATCCGGGCGCGCCGCCTCAAGCCCGCATGGGCGAGCGCGAGGCATTCCTTGGCGATCTCGAACAAATAGCGACCCTTGATCCGCGCCTTGAAGCCAAAACGAGGTACATCGTCGCGCAGCGCCTGACGCTCATGCACATTCCACTGCTTGGCGATGTCCCAGGCGGCGTCGAGGCTCACGTCGTCATAGAGCAACCCGACCCAGAACGCGGGCAGCGCCGGCAGCCGGTCCCAGGGGCTGCCGTCAGAGCCCCGCATCTCCAGATACCGCTTCAGGCGCACTTCCGGAAAAATCGTCGAGAGATGATTGGCCCAATCGGAGAGGGTCGGCCGCTCTCCCGGAAGCTTCTCGTTCTTGCCGTCGAAGAAATCCCGGAACGAGGTGCCCGAGACGTCGATATAGGAATCGCCGCGCTTGACGAAATACATCGGCACGTCGAGCGCATAGTCGACCCAGCGCTCGAAGCCCATGCCGGACTCGAAGGCCCAGGGCAGCATGCCCGAGCGGGCATTGTCGGTGTCGCGCCAGATCTCGGAACGGAATGACAGGAAGCCGTTCGGCTTGCCTTCGGTGAACGGCGAATTGGCGAACAACGCGGTCGCCACCGGCTGCAGTGCCAGCGACACGCGCAGCTTCTTGACCATGTCGGCTTCTGAAGAAAAATCGAGATTGGTTTGTACCGTACAGGTCCGGTACATCATGTCGATGCCGTAGCGTCCGACCTTCGGCATGTAGTTGGTCATGATCTGGTAGCGGCCCTTGGGCATGACCGGGATCTGCTCGCGCGACCAGGACGGCGTCATGCCGAGCCCGAGGAAGCCGATTCCGAGCGGCGTTGCGATCTCACGCACCTGCGCAAGGTGCGCCATCAACTCGCCCTGCGTCTGATGGACGTTCTCGACCGGCGCGCCGGACAATTCGAACTGGCCGCCGGGCTCGAGCGAAATCGCCCCGCCGCCGGTCACATCGTGAAGGCCGATGATGTTGCTGTGCTCCATGATCGGCTCCCAGCCGAGCAGCAGCTTCATGCCTTCGAGCAGCGCCTCGATGCCGCGCGCGCCCTCATAAGGCACGGGATGATGGCCGATCAGCGTGAACGGCGTCTTCTCATGCTCGGTGCCGATCCGGAATTCGGACGGCGGCTTCACGCCCCCTTCAAGCCACGCGACGAGTTCGTCGCATGAAGTCAGCGGTGTCATATCGATCTGGTCACGCGCCATGCAAATTCCGGATATAAGAGCGCCAATTGAGCGCGAGGGAGTGATTGTCGCGAACCGGAGGGCACGCGGGCATGAAAAGTAAAAACGCGCTCATCGGACGGGCGTGCCTTCGCCGAGCACAGGCGACTGCGTCTCACTGCACGAGCAGCCCAGGCGGTCGAGCAATGCGCAAAGCTTCGTTGCGTCCGTGTCCGACAGTTTCGAGCCGACGTATTTTTCGATCGCCGCCGAATAGGCGCCCCACATCTTCTTCTGCAATTCGCGCCCGGCCTCGGTAATCTCGACGAACTGGCCGCGCTTGTCGATCTTGCATTCGCGGCGCGCGGCAAGACCCTCGTCGACGAGGCGATCGATCAACCGCGAGGTCGAATATTGCGGGATCAGCATCTGCCGCTCCAGCTCGACCGGACGCAATTCGCCGGTCGGCGCGCGCGACAATTCGAGCAGCGCGTCATACCAGGCGAGCGGCGGAAAGCCGGCCTTCTTCAAATCCTGCTCGACGGCGTCCAGCACCCGGGTCTGGACCCGCATCAGCCGGATCCAGGCGGCGGTCGCCTCGGTCGATGGTTTGCGTTTCATGCTCGAACTCTTAAACCTTCGCGGCGTGAACTCTACCCTACTCAATGCATCTGCATCAATCTTGACTATTGCATGCACATGCATTTAATGCGCCCGACCGCCTCGTCCCAGATGTCCATCCAGAACAAATAGAGGAAACGCGATGAAGCTGTATTACTCCCCCGGCGCCTGCTCGCTCTCCCCCCATATCGCACTGTTGGAGGCCGGCCTGCCCTACGATCTGGTGAGGGTCGATCTGAAGGCCAAGAAGCTGGAAAGCGGTGACGATTATTTGAAGGTCAACCCGAAGGGCCAGGTCCCCGCTCTTGCCCTCGACAGCGGCGAACTTGTGACTGAAGGGCCGGTCATTGTCCAGATGATCGCCGACCGGGCGGCCGACAAGAACCTCGCCCCCGCGCGCGACAGCGCCGAGCGCTACAAATTTCTGGAGTGGCTGAACTTCATCACCACCGAGTTGCACAAGAATTTCAGCCCGCTGTTCCAGCCGGCCATTCCGGACGACGTGAAGAACTTCTTCAGGGATCGCCTGCTCGGCAAATTCAAGTATATCGACAGCCAGCTTGCCGGCCGTGACTATCTGATGGGCAAGCAGTTCACCGTCGCCGACGGCTATCTGTTCGTGATGCTGGCCTGGGCCGATCGGGTGAAGCTCGATCTGTCGGGATTGTCGAACATCGCCGCGTACAAGGCCCGTGTCGCCGCACGCCCGAAAGTGCAGGAAGCCCTGGCCAAGGAAGGGTTGGCGAAGGCGGCGTGAGCTGTCGCAAATTCATGAAGCAAGGGCCGGATCGATGATCCGGCCCTTTTGCTTGAGACAATGCCGCAATGGCGCATGATCACGCGGGCCGCGTGATCGTATTTCGACGACAACGCGGTCAGCTTCCACGCCTATCACTCACCGCGACATAGCGCGTTGCATCAACGTTAACCATGACGGAGCTTCACGCAGCGAAGCGGATACACTTAATGAGCGTTTAACTGTTTTGCGCAAATTATAGCTGACCAACGCACCATCATTACTAGACGCAGCAAGAACTGCGAGCGTGACTCAACCTCGTTTGGAGGATGCATGAGGCCGCTTCTCATTGGCGTGTTGGTCGCGACCGTGGGTTGGCTGTAGCTGGCCTCCTCTTCCGCGGCAAGTGAGTATGCAATGCTGTACGGACGCGGATGGGTTTGCCTGTCTCGGGACGGCCACCGGTTGGTCCATCGAACAAGAGTTTTCAGCGTTGAGTGCGAATTCCACGACGGCACCACGATTGGCGAACCCGACATCCGTCGAATTCGGCGACATGAAACGGGTCATGCGAAAAAATACGCTCGGGCAATCCGTCGACACCATTTGTGGGCGCGTCAAGGAAAAGACTGCAACAGGTGAAGATACCGGAGACAAGGCGTTTCTGTATCTCGTGAAGGACGACGAGGCATATGTGGTCGACGGCGCGCCGAGTTCGGCCGCTGCGACCGCGTATCGCAACATCTGCAACCAAGCATGATCCGGAAAAATGTGCAGCGCTTTTCCGAAAAGATCATGCTCAATCAAAAACCGGAGCGCGATGACGGTTCAATCCGAACTCATCGCGCTCCAGGCTGGAAACAACCAGCCCTTCCGATTGCGGCGTGAGGTGAATTTTTCAGTCCATGGAAATCCAGGCTGGGGGTACGGCTTGGGCAAGTTTCTCTGAACTCGGAGACATGATGGACGATCTGGCTCATCCTGCGGAACTCCTCAACGGACCGCAAAAATCACCCGTGATCGTGATGATCGATCACAACGTCCTGGCACGAACCTGCCTGCTCAATATTCTCAAGAGAGAGCTTGCCGGGTTTGACGTCCTCGAGATGGCGAACACGAGCGATCTGAGCTGGCTGTCCGGGCGGGTCGTCCGATTGATCGCGCTGAACATCGGGGACCAGGAGATCACCGATCCGTCGGTCGAGGGCCATCTTTCGATCATCGCCGAGCGCTGTCCGAGCGCCTATGTGGCGCTGTTGTCAAACCGCGCCGACGAGGCCACCGCTTCGGCCGCGATGCAGCGGGGTATCCGCGGCTTTCTTCCAAGCTCGATCGCCGTCGAGGTCGCCGTCGCCGGATTGCGCCTCGTCCTTGCCGGAGGCACCTACCGGCCGCTGCCCATCATCGGACAGAATGAGGCTGCCCATCTAAAAGGAACGTCTGATCATGACGGCCATCCGGAGCCAGTCGTCCAGAACAGTCGCAACGGGAATTGCCACAATGGACACGATGCTCCGACGGTCATGCGCGAGAGGACGATGGCCGACCTGACGCCCCGTGAGCAGCAGGTGCTCGCCGCACTCAATCTCGGATTACCCAACAAGCTGATCGCCGTCAGGCTCAATTTGTCGGAAAACACCGTGAAAATGCATATTCAGCATATCATGCGAAAATGCTCCGCACGTAACCGCACCGAAGCAGTGCTCCGCTGGAGCAGATGGTCAAACGGACACGCGATCTCCTCGTCCTTTTCTTCATCTTCCTGAGGTCATCTCGCGCAGATCTGGCCCGCCGCTTAGTCCTCTCGGAACGCGCGTTGAGCTGTCGAGCAGCGGCTTGAGGGCGTAGAGCGCCACCGTGCCGCGCCCCGCCTTGATGAACACCTGCGCCGGCATTCCCGGAACGAACTTGATGCCGTCGACCTGTCGATCCTGCACACGGATCTTCGTCGCGTGGCAGGACGGGCGGCCCCAAAGGCCGCCCGCTATCCCCTCAAAGAGCAGCAGGATTAGGCCGCTGCCGCCGTCTTCTTCGGCGGGAAACGGCCGTAGAAGGTCTCGCCCTTGGCGGCCATGTCTTCCAGCAGCTTCGGCGGCGTGAAGCGCGAGCCGTATTTGGCTTCCAGCCTGTGGCAGAGCTCGACGAACCTCTTGGTGCCCATGAAGTCGATATAGGACAGCGTGCCGCCGGTGAACGGCGCGAAGCCGAAGCCCAGGATCGAGCCCACATCCGCCTCGCGCACGTCGGTGATGACGTGGTCCTCGACGGTACGCGCGGCTTCCACCGCCTGCACCACCAGGAAGCGCTGCTTCAGTTCATCGAGGTCGAGCGCATCAGGGTCGAAATGCTTGGGTTGCAGCTCGGAAAGACCCGGCCACAGGCTCTTCTGGCCCTTGCCCTTCTCGGGATAATCGTAGAAGCCCTTCGCATTCTTGCGGCCGAAGCGGCCCTGTTTTTCGACCATTTCGATCATCAGCTTCTTGTGCGCCTGGTCGATCGCATTGGGACCGAGATCGGCCTCCGTCGCCTTCATGATCTTCAGGCCGAGATCGAGCGCGACCTCGTCCGACAGCGACAGCGGGCCGACCGGCATGCCCGCCATCTTGGCGGCGTTCTCGATCATCGCGGGCGGCACACCTTCGAGGAACATCTCGTTGCCCTCGGAGATGTAGCGCAGCACACAACGATTGGCGAAGAAGCCGCGGAAGTCATTGACGACGATCGGCGTCTTGCCGATCGCGCGGACATAATCGAGCGCGGTCGCTAGCGCGACGTCGCCGGTGTTCTTGCCGACAATGATCTCGACCAGCATCATCTTCTCGACCGGCGAGAAGAAGTGGATGCCGATGAACTTGCCCTGGTCCTTGAACTCTTCAGCCAGCGAGTTGATCGGCAGGGTCGAGGTGTTGGAGGCGAAGATCGCATCACTTTTCAACAGCGGCTGCGCCTTGGCATAGGTGTCGGCCTTTACTTTACGATCTTCGAACACCGCTTCAATGACGAGATCGCAATCCCTCAGCACGTTGTAGTCGGCGGTCGCCGTGATACGCGACAGCGTGGCGTCGCGGTCGCTTTCCTTGGCGCGGCCTTTCTTGACGAGATCGTCGATCACCTTTTGCGCATGCGCCTTGCCCTTGTCGGCGCTCTCCTGATCGCGATCGATCAAAACCACGTCGATGCCGGCGCGTGCCGAGACATAGCCGACGCTTGCGCCCATGAAGCCGGCGCCGATCACGGCAAGCTTCTTCACCTTGGTCGGCGGCACGTCTTGCGGACGGCGTGCGCCCTTGTTCAATTCCTGCATCGACAGGAACAGGCTGCGGATCATCGCGGCCGCCTCCTTGCTCCGCAGGATCTGCGTGAAGTAACGCGACTCGACGCGTAGCGCGGCGTCGATCGGGAGCTGAAGACCTTCATACACGCACTGCATGACAGCGCGCGCAGCCGGATAATTGTCGTAGGTCTCGCGGCGATAGATCGCGTTGCCGGCGGGGAACATCATCATGCCGGCCTTGGAGAACACCGGACCGCCCGGCAGCTTGAAGCCCTTCTCGTCCCAGGGCGCAACCGCCTTGCCGCCGCCCTTGATCCAGTCCTTCGCCGCCTTGATCAGGTCGGCCTGCGGCACGACCGCGTCAATCAGCTTCAGCGCCTTGGCTTTCTCGATGTTGATCGCCTCGCCCTTCAAAAGCAGGTTCATCGCATCCTGCGGCTGCACGATGCGCGGCACGCGCTGGGTGCCGCCCGCTCCGGGGAACAGACCCACCTTGATCTCAGGGAGCCCGAGACGCGTCTTTGGATTTTCTGCGGCGACGCGATGATGACAGGCAAGCGTGAGCTCGAAGCCGCCACCGAGTGCGAGGCCGTTGATCGCCGCGACCCACGGCTTGCCCGAAGTCTCGATCGATCGGAAGACCTGCGAGAAACGTCGGCTCTGCTCGAACAGCATCTGGTTGGCCGCGGTCTCGCCCTTCGTCTTCAGCACGTCGGCATATTGCCGGCTCATGCCCTCCAGCATCGACAGGTCCGCGCCAGCCGACAGCGCTTCCTTGCCGGAGGTGATGACGACGCCCTTCACGGCGGCATCCGCCGTGGTCTCCTTGACGATCGCCTCGAGCTCATTGACCGAGGTCTCGTCCAGCACGTTCATCGAACGGGCGGGCGTGTCCCAGGTGACGAGCGCGATGCCGTCGGCGTCGGTTTCGACTTTGAAATTCTTGAAAGCCATGTATCGCTCCCTCGAGGCCGGATGCCGATCGGCGCGGCGGTTGTCTGCGATCGTAGGGTGGGCAAAGCGAAGCGTGCCCACCGCAACATTTGTGCAAGAGGACGGTGGGCACGGCGCTGACGCGCCTTTGCCCACCCTACATCCGACGTCTTAAACCCGCTCGATGATCGTCGCGGTGCCCATGCCGCCGCCGATGCACAGCGTCACCAGCGCGGTCGACTTGTTGGTGCGCTCCAGCTCGTCGAGCACGGTGCCGAGGATCATCGCGCCGGTCGCGCCAAGCGGATGACCGAGCGCGATCGCGCCGCCGTTGACGTTGATCTTCGCATTGTCGATCTCGAAGGCCTGGATGAAGCGCAGCACTACGGAGGCGAACGCCTCGTTCAATTCGAACAAATCGATGTCCGACTTCTTCATGCCGGAGCGCTCGAACAGTTTCTCGGTGACGTCGACCGGACCGGTCAACATCATCGCAGGCTCCGAGCCGATATTGGCGAAGGCACGGATTTTTGCCCGCGGCTTCAAGCCGTGTTTCGCACCCGCCTCCTTGCTGCCGAGCAGCACGGCGCCCGCGCCGTCGACGATCCCTGAGGAATTGCCGGCATGATGCACATAATTGACGCGCTCGACTTCGGGATGGGACTGGATCGCTACCGCGTCGAAGCCGCCCATCGCCGCCACCGCGGCGAATGACGGCTGCAATTGCGCCAGCGACTGCATCGTCGTCGTGGGCCGCATGTGCTCATCCTTGGCAAGGATGGTGAGGCCGTTGATGTCTTTCACCGGCACGACCGACTTGTTGAAGCGGCCCTCGTCCCAGGCCTTGCCGGCGCGCTGCTGGCTCTGCACCGCATAGGCATCGACGTCGTCGCGCGAGAAACCGTATTTGGTCGCGATCAGATCCGCCGAGACGCCCTGCGGCATGAAATAGGACGGCACCGCCATCGACGGATCCATCGGCCAGGCGCCACCGGAAGCACCGATGCCGACCCGGCTCATCGACTCTGCACCGCCACCGATCACGAGATCATGCTGTCCGCTCATGATCTGGGCGGCGGCGAAATTCACGGCATCGAGGCCGGAGGCGCAGAAGCGGCTGATCTGCACGCCGGGCACGGCCTCGCCGAGTCCCGCCTTCAGCGCAGCGAAACGGGCGATGTCGGAGCCGGCCTCGCCGACCGGATCGACCACGCCAAGCACGACGTCGTCGACGCAGTCCTCAGGCAGATTGTTGCGCTCCTTCAGGGCTTGCAACGGCACGGTGGCGAGCGCGAGCGCGGTCACCTCATGCAGCGCGCCGTCGGGCTTGCCGCGGCCGCGCGGTGTTCGGACGTGGTCGTAGATAAAGGCCTCTGGCATGACGCCCTCCTGATATGATGATTATCATTTATAACAGATCGGAAGGCTGCCGGCGAGCAGGCCGGCTTCCTATCGTGCGCATCAGAACGCTTCGGCCGGCAATTCCATCATCGTCGCGGAGCCCGACTGGATCCGCGCCAGATGAGTCGCCGCCTCCGGCAGCATTCGCTCCATGAAGAAGCGGCCGGTGACGAGCTTTGTCGAGAGATAGGGCGTCGCACCGCCGGCCGCAATCTTGTCCAGCGCGACCTTGGCCATCCTGGCCCACATGTAGCCGAGCGTCACGAAGCCGAACAGATGCAGGTAATCGGTGGCGGCGGCGCCGGCATTGTCCGGCTTCATCATCGCGTTCTGCATCAGCCAAGTGGTGGCCTGCTGGAGATGACCGAGCCCGGTCGAAACCGGGGTGATATACGGCTTCATCGCCTCGTCCGCGCCGTGATCCTTGGCGAAGGCCGCGACCTCGGAGAAGAACGCCATCACCGCACGGCCGCCGTCGCGCGGCAGCTTGCGGCCAACGAGATCGAGCGCCTGGATACCATTGGCGCCCTCATAGATCATCGCGATGCGGGCGTCGCGGACGAACTGCTCCATGCCCTGCTCGGCGATGTAGCCGTGACCGCCATACATCTGCTGCGCCTGCACCGCGTTGGCGAAGCCTGTTTCGGTGAGGAAACCTTTCAGCACCGGCGTCATCAGTCCCATGTGATCGTCGGCGGCCTGCCGATCCTTGGGATCGCTGGACTTGTGCGCGACGTCGCTCTTCAGCGCAGTCCATACCACCATCGCCCGCGCCGCCTCGTTGAAAGCACGGATGGTGAGCAGCGTGCGGCGGACGTCGGGATGCACGATGATCGGATCGGCCGGCTTGTCCGGCGCCTTCGGTCCCGTCAGCGAACGGCCCTGCAGCCGGTCGCGGGCATAGGCGACCGCGTTCTGATAGGCGACCTCGGACTGCGCGAGCCCCTGCACGGCGACGCCGAGCCGGGCCTCGTTCATCATCACGAACATGCCTTGCATGCCCTTGTTCTCTTCGCCGATCAGCCAGCCTGTCGCGTTGTCGTAATTCATCACGCAGGTCGAATTGCCGTGGATGCCCATCTTGTGCTCGATCGAGCCGCAGGTGACGCCGTTGCGCGCGCCCAGCGAGCCATCGGCATTGACCAGCACTTTCGGCACCACGAACAGCGACACGCCCTTGATGCCTGCGGGTGCGCCTTCGATGCGCGCGAGCACGAGATGGATGATGTTGTCGGTGAGATCGTGCTCGCCTGCCGAGATGAAGATCTTGGTGCCCGTGATCCTGAAGCTGCCGTCGGCCTGCCGCACCGCCTTGGTGCGCAACAGGCCGAGATCGGTGCCGCAATGCGGCTCGGTCAGGTTCATGGTGCCGGTCCATTCGCCGGCGACCATTTTCGGCACATAGGTCTGCTTCTGCTCAGGCGTGCCGTGGACCAACAGCGCAGCCGTCGCGCCCATGGTCAGACCGCCATACATCGAGAAGGCCATGTTGGCCGAGATCTGAAACTCGCTGACCGCCTGGCTCAGCGTGACTGGCAGTCCCTGCCCGCCATATTCGGTCGGCACCGAGAGGCCGAGCCAGCCGCCCTCGGCGACCTGCTTGAACGCTTCCTTGAACCCTTTCGGCGTCGTGACGCGGCCGTCGTCAGAGCGTTTGCAGCCTTCGAGATCGCCGACCCTGTTCAGGGGCTGCAGCACCTCCTCGCTGAGCTTGGCAGCTTCACTCAGGATCGCCTCGCGGACATCGGCTGAAGCATCGGAAAAACCGGGCAGATTGTCGTAGCGGTCGATCTGGAAGACGTCGTTGAACAAGAACTGGACGTCCTCGACAGGGGCCTTGTAGATCGGCATGGCGTTCTCCCGGCGTAAAGGCTGAAGCGGCGGCTGGAAAATCTCGACTCGGCAATCAATGCAATATGGTCACAACCTTAGCGATTTCCGCGCGCCGAGGGCAGTTCTTATCCACGCCTCATTACGGTGCCGTGGTGTCGGGCTACGACTTCGCCAACTGCTCGGCCATCAAGGCCTGCAGCAGGTTGATCGCCTTGAGCGGGCGGACCATGACCTTGAAATGGGTGATGCGGTCGTCGCTGTCGAACGTGATGAGATCAACGCCATTGATCCGGATGCCGTCGATGACGGTTTCGAATTCCAGCACTGCGCCAGTGTCGTTGCGCCACTCGCCGAGATAGGCGAATCCGGGAACGCCCAGGACTTTCACGGCGCCGGTCAAATATTTAAACGTGATGTCGCGCCCGCGTTGCGGCGCGTGCACGACGGGACTCTCAAACACCACATCAGGATGCAGCAGGTCCCAGAGCGCCTCGTGGTCGCGGGACTTCATAAAGCCGTACCATTGCGCAAGACCGGTCGTTGTCATCCGCCGTCTCCCTTAACCGGGTCCTGTCGACATGAGGCCCTAGCGCCCGCTCAGCGACATCCCGGATATGCACATTGACGCATATGCGCATATATGCATAATGTCAAGCGTGCATGTGATCAGGAAAATGAGAGGAGGGTTGGACCATGGCCCTCGGTGATGCGATCCTCGCCTGCCTGACCGAACGTCCGATGACCGGCTACGAACTCGCCAAGACGTTCGACTCCTCGATCGGCTTCTTCTGGAAAACCGACCATCAGCAGATCTATCGCGAGTTGTCGCGGCTGCGCGACCGCGGCTACATCCAGGGCCGCGAGGTCGTGCAGTCCGGCAAGCCGAACAAGCTCGTCTATACGCTGACCGCGGATGGCCGTGCCGCGTTCCGGCACTGGGCCGCCCGGCCCAGCACGCCACCATCGATCAAGGATGATCTGCTGGTGCGGCTCTACGCGCTCGAGGCCGTCGACATCGAACCGCTGCGTGCCGACCTGATGGCGCGGCAGGAACATCACCGCGACCGCTATGAGCGTTACGAGCGGATCCTGCAGAAGCGCTTCCCTGACGGCACTGCCTTGCCCGCGGACATGGGCAAGCTTCTGAACTTGCGCATCGGACTTCGCCACGAGCGGATGGTCGCGGAATGGTGCGAGGAGGCGATCACCGCGCTATCGGCGATCTCAGACGCAAACACAGTCGTGCCGCTCGCAGGCAGCGCGCGCGACGGCACCGGATAAATACGGACATTTGCAACGAACGGGTTCGCGCTTCGCGAGACCTTGATTCAAAAAACGCGTCACGCTGGCGAGCGTCGAATTGTCGGTTCCGATTTGCGCCGATGCAATCCGCATTCAGATGATACCGATATCGCAAACTTTCAGGGCCTTAGGCCCGTTTCCTTAACGCGTTCTTTACCGTAACGGGAAAAAGTCAATTCCTGAGGCAGACGGCCCGCACGGAATGGATTTGTCTTGTTTCCGGGACGCGCGGGAGAGGCTGCAGGCGCCCGGTGGGGGCGCCGGAGTCGGAACCGGACGGAAGCATGAATTCGCGCGTATCCTGGAGCGTCGACGGTATTGATCCTTCGGTACGCGAGAGGGCCGAGGCCGCGGCGCGCCGCGCCGGCATGTCCCTGAACGACTGGCTCAACTCCACCATCGGCGCTTCCGCAGCACCAGCTTCAACGGCTCCCAGTCCCGTGGCGCCAAACCGCGCGGTTGCGGACGTCCATCAACGGCTTGATTCCATTGCCCGCCAGATCGAGCAGATCGCGCGTCCTTTGCCGCGCAGCGAGGCCGGACGCGAGGACGGCGTGACGCGACAGCTCAACGACGCGATCTCGCGGCTCGACGCACGGCTGTCGCAAATCTCGACCGCGCCGGGTGAAAAATCCGGCCAGGACAAGCAGCGCGAGGCCGAGGACACCGTCGAGCGCGCCGCGAACCAGATGTATCGTCCCTCCCCGCCGCTCAGCCCGGCCTCGATGGATTCCGCGGTCGCGGAAATTGCCGCGCGCCAGAGCGAACTCGACAATCCCGCACCGCGCGCGATGGCGCCGCGCAACGCGCCGCCGATCGTGCCGGGCGCGCCGCAAGCGCCGGATTTCTCCTCGCTCGAACGCTATCTCATCCACATCACGGGCCAACTCGAGTCGCTGCAGCGCCCCGATACGATCGACCAGTCGATCACGGGCTTCCGCAACGAGCTGTCCGAAATTCGCGCCGCCCTCACCGAGGCGATGCCACGCCGGGCGATCGAGAGCATCGAGAACGACATCCGCTCCCTGACCCGGCGAATCGACGACAATCGCCTGAGCGCCGTCGACGGCCAGGCGATGGCCAGCATCGAACGCGCGCTGTCGGACATCCGTGAGGTACTTGGCTCGCTGACGCCGGCTGAGCATCTCGCCGGCTATGACGAGGCAATCCGCAATCTCGGCGCCAAGCTCGACACGATCCTGCGCGCCAATGACGATCCCAGCACGGTGCACCAGCTCGAAAGCGCGATCACGGCGCTTCGCGGCATCGCCTCGAACATCGCCTCCAATGATGCGCTGGTGCGGCTCTCCGAGGACGTGCACCTGCTGTCGTCCAAGGTCGACCAGCTGACCCGCGCCGGACAGAACAGTGATTCCTTCGCGCTCCTCGAACAGCGCATCGCGTCGCTGGCATTGCTGCTCGAAAGCCGCGAGCGGCCAGTCGCGAGCGGCGCCTCCGAAGACCTCGAAGGCGCGCTGCGGGCGCTCTCGGACCGTATCGACCGCTTGCAGGTCGGCAATGACGGCGCCGACGCCTTTGCCCATCTCGAGCAGCGTGTGACCTATCTGCTCGAACGCCTGGAAACCTCCGGCGATCGCAGCGGCAATCTCGGCCGCGTCGAGCACGGGCTGCAGGACATCCTGCGCCAGCTGGAAAGCCAGCATGCGGCCTTCACGCAGTTTGCCGAGACCAGCCGGAATGCGTTCCAGCCGCAGGAACTCATCGCAAGATTCCGGCCTGATCGACCTCGTGAAGCGCGAACTATCCGACATGCGCTTCAGCCAGACGGAGGTCGGCCGCACCACCCAGGTTTCGCTGGAAGCCGTCCACAACACGCTCGGCCGTGTGGTCGACCGGCTGGCGACGATCGAAGGCGATCTGCGCAACGACCGCATCGCGCCGGCTGTCGAGCCGCCGGCTGCGCCGGTAGCCTCTCCACCTCCGATCCCTCCCGCGATGGAGGCTGTCGCGCCTTTGGTCGCGATGCCGCCGCTCGAAGTGAAGCCCGAGCTACCCAATCCCGCCGCGACGCAGGCCGTGTTCGAGGCCGCGCCGCGTGAGTTCCACGCCGCGACGCCGACGATCACGCCGCCGTCGCCACCACGCGCGATCAGCGAAATCCTGGAGCCGCACGCCACCAAGGCCCGCGCCACGATCGAACCCGAGCTGCCGCCGGATCATCCGCTGGAGCCGGGCACGCGTCCGAACGGACGCCTGCCCTCGCCGTCGGAGCGCATCGCGGCATCGGAAGATGCGATCAGCGAAATTTCTGCCGGCCCGCGCCAGCCGGTGTCGTCGTCGAGCTTCATCGCCGCCGCGCGCCGTGCTGCGCAAGCCGCGGCGGCTGCACCACCACCCGAAAAGGGCGGCCGTCCGGTCAAAAGCGCCGCGACCGCGGCCAAGGCCAAGGAGAGGGAGCCCTCGCCCTTGTCCTCGAAGGTCAAATCGGTGCTGGTGGCCGCAAGCGTCGTCGTGATCGTGCTCGGCACGTTCAAGGTGGCGATGTCGCTGCTCGACAGCAGCAATCCGCGGCCCGCGCCGGCGGCCGAGAACATCACCCAGCAGCCTCCCGTCCCCGAAGCGACCCCCCCGGGGGATAACGGCGACAAGCCGGCCTCGCCGGAGCAGGTCACGCCGTCGATGACGTCGCCGACGCCGCTCGGACGTCAATCACTGAACAATTTCCAGCCGAGCGCACCGGACGCCGCAGCGTCGGTCACTCCGTCGCAAGGCGCCTCGCCGCAATCGGCCGAGAACGACATCACCGGCTCGATCCCGGCCCCGCAGGCCGCGATCGGTGGCCGCAAATTCGCTACCGTGCAGGTGCCACCGAGCGAGAAGCTGCCTGACACGATCGGTGCGCCGCTGCTGCGCGCCGCCGCGCTCAGAGGTGACGCCACCGCGGCTTACGAGGTCGCCATGCGATTTGCCGACGGCAAGGGCGTGCCGCAGAATTACGACGAAGCCGCGAAATGGTTCGACCGCGCTGCCCAGGCCGGCGTGATCCCCGCGATTTTCCGGCTCGGCACCTTCTATGAGAAGGGCCTGAGCGTGAAGAAGGATGTCGAGATCGCCCGCCGCTATTATCTGCAGGCGGCCGAGCGCGGCAATGCCAAGGCGATGCACAATCTCGCGGTGCTGGATGCGGACGGCGGCGGCAAGGGCGCGAACTACAAGAGCGCCGCGCAATGGTTCCGCAAGGCCGCAGATCGCGGCGTCGCCGACAGCCAGTTCAACCTCGGCATCCTCTACGCCCGCGGCATCGGCGTCGAACAGAACCTGGCCGAGTCCTACAAGTGGTTCACGTTGGCAGCCGCCCAGGGCGATTCCGACGCAGCGACGAAGCGCGACGATGTCGCAAAGAGGCTCGATGCCCAGTCGCTGGCGGCGGCCAAGCTCGCGATCCAGACCTTCTCCGCGGAACCGCAGCCCGAGGACTCCGTGATCGTCGCGACGCCGCCCGGCGGTTGGGACGGCTCGTCCTCGCAGGCTGCTTCGGCGAAACCCGCCGCAAGGCCGCTCGGCCCGATCAAGCGCGCCTCGCGCTGATCTTGCCTTCCGTCCGCCGCTAACATCTCAGCCGGTTGCGGCAAAAAACCGCCTCCGGTTCGTCCCCTCAGCGCATGATTTAGGCTATGCAGGAGCGCGTCGCGCCCTCCGGCATCGAACCGAACCGTGCGTGCGCTACATGATGGGATAACCGGATGGCTTTCGACAATCGCAGAGATGAGCGCGACGGCTCGCCAGGCACGATCGCCGGACCTTGGGATCCACCGCCATCCGCTCCTGCCAGGCAGCGTCCGGCGTGGAGCGACTATTTCATTCGCAACAAGCTGTCGGCGCTCATGTTCGTTGTGATCTGTCTCAGCGTCGGCGTTCGCATGTACAGGGACCTGTCGACGCCCGACGCCTGGGCCTATTGGAAGGACCAGTATTTTTCACCGAGCTTGACCTCGTCACTGACGACGATCACGAGCCTCGACGGCTCCGGGCGCCGCGTGCCGGCCCTGGTCGTCCGCGGCACGATCGGGCCGGCCGCTGCCAGTTGGTTCCGCGACCGGATCGACGAAGCCCACCTCAAGTCCGGCGACGCCGTGCTGCTGTCATCTCCCGGCGGCAACCTCGATCAGGCCATCATCATCGGTGAGATCATCCGGTCGCATGGGCTGGACACCGCCGTCGGTACGATCGACGGTGCGGGCGAGGTCGCGCCGTCCTATTGCGCCAGTGCGTGCGTGCTCGTGTATGCCGGCGGCAAGAGCCGCTTTGGGGTCGCGAGCTCGAAACTCGGCGTGCACCGGTTCGTCACCACGAGGCCCGCGGACGATCCGGTCGCCGACACGCAGCGCACCACCGGCGCGCTCCTGAACTATTTCGCCAGGATGGGCGTCTCCCCCTCCGTCCTCGAAGCGATGTCCGCGACCAGTGATATCCGCTGGCTCTCGGTCAAGGAGGCCGAAGCCATGAAGCTCATCACCGCTCCCGTCGGCCATTCCTGAGAGAGACGGCCTCGTCCGGCGGCCGCACGTTAATCCGAATTCTTCACCACGGCGGAATTGCGCGTCCCGCTGCGACAAAAAACGCCGGCCATTGGACATTCCCGAGTCCCCACGCGGTGATTTCGGCTATGCAGGGGCGCGGCAATCGCGCCCGCCCTCGCGAGCCTTCCGCAAGCCGAACTCATTCTGTCTTGCCGGACCATGCGCGATGCAGCTTTACCTTCCGATCGCGGACATCCCGGTCAACATTTTCCTCATCCTGGCGATGGGCGCGGCAGTCGGCTTCGTGTCCGGCATGTTCGGCATCGGCGGCGGCTTCCTGATGACGCCGCTCCTGATCTTCGTCGGCATCGCGCCGGCGGTGGCGGTGGCTTCGGTTGCGAGCCACATCGCGGCCTCGTCATTCTCGGGCGCGATCGCCTATTGGCGGCGGCGCGCCATCGATCCGGCACTGGCAGCCGTGCTTTTGATCGGAGGCACGATCGGGACAGCGCTGGGCGTCTCGACCTTCACGCTGCTCCGCTCGCTCGGGCAGCTCGACCTGACGATCGCGCTCTCCTATGTCGTGCTGCTCACCAGCGTCGGCGCGGCGATGTTCTACGAAGGAGCACACGCGATGCTGCGAGCCCGGCGCGGCGTCGTCGTGCCGGCGCGCCGTTCGGGCAGCCATGGCTGGATCCACGGCCTGCCGCTGAAGATGCGCTTCAAGCGCTCCAAGATCTATCTCTCGGTGATCCCGGTCGTGGTGGTCGGCATCTTGATCGGCTTTCTCGGCGCGGTGATGGGCATCGGCGGCGGCTTCATCCTGGTGCCGATCATGATCTACCTGTTGAGGGTGCCGACCTCGACGGTGATCGGCACCTCGATGGTGCTCACGCTCGTGACCATGACCTTCGCCACCTTGCTGCATGCCGTCACCAACCATCTCGTCGACGCCGTGCTGGCGCTGATCCTGATGGTCGGCGGCGTCACCGGCGCGCAGTTCGGCGCGCGCGCCGGCCAGAAGATCCGCGGTGAACAGTTGCGCCTGTTGCTCGGGCTTCTGATCCTTGCGGTCGGCATCCGCTTCGCGATCGAACTCGTGATCCGGCCGGAAGACCTCTTCACCATCCGGCTGACCGGAGTGAACGAATGAGTGTGCGGCTCCGACTCGGCCTTTGTCTCGGCCTTGCCTTCGTGTTCGCCGCGGCGTTCGCGCCCGCGCAGGCCGAGCGGCTGATCGTCTCGGTCTCGAACCATCGCGTCACCGTGACGCCGAATTATTCCGGCGAGGAATTGGTGCTGTTCGGTTCGATCGAGAAGGACGCCTCGACGCCGGCGGGCCGCACAAATTACGATCTGGTCGTCACCGTCGCAGGCCCGCGTGCCGACATGGTGACTCGCCGCAAGGAGCGTAAATTCGGCATCTGGATCAACACCGACTATCGGCAGTTTCTGCAGGTGCCGGGCTATCTCGCGCTGTTCGCCAACCGGCCGTTCGATGCCATCGCCTCGCCCGAGGTCCAGCGACGCCAGCAGCTCGGCCTCGACAACGTGCTGCTGACACAGCGCGTCGGCCCGGACTATGCCGACGTCGTGCCGAACGACGTGTTCCGCCGCGCCTTCCTGCGGCTGCAGGAACAGCACGGGCTTTATCGCGAAGACACGTCCGCGGTGACCTTCCTGACGCCGACCCTGTTTCGCACCGGCATCCCCCTGCCGGCGCAGGTGCCGATCGGCACCTATGATGTCGAGATCAAGCTGCTGTCCGACGGCGTGCTGGTGACGCGAACCGAAACCGCTTTCGAAATCGTCAAGGTCGGCTTCGAGCAGTTCGTGGCCAACACGGCAAGGCAGAATGGTTTTGCATATGGCCTGGTGACCGCGGCGATGGCGCTGATGACGGGATGGATGGCATCGATCGTGTTCAGAAAGGATTGATGGGCCAGCAGGCCGGCGTCATTGCGAGCGAAGCGAAGCAATCCAGAATGCCACCGCGGAAACGGTCTGGATTGCTTCGTCACTTTGCTCCTCGCAATGACGAGAACCGCGCGCGACCTATCTCGCAATCTCCGTTCGCACGCCGGGCTCCAGCAGCTTCAGCCTGTTGCCGAAGCCGAGTGCATCGAAGCTCACGCGCAGGTCCTGTGCGTTCTGCCTGAAGTGCGCCCAGCCATCCGTGTGCAGGGGCACGATCACGGCATCCGCGCGGTCGGACCGCCGATCAGCGTGATGGACATAGTCATGCCTTGCCTCCTTCGGATGACGAACTCGCCGCGGCAGGGCGCGTGACGAGATAGATTCCAAGCGCCACCGGAATGACTCCCAGGAGATCGCGGGGCTCGACATGCTCGCCGAGCACCAGGAAGGCGAACAGCATGGCCAGCGGCGGCATCAGGAAGTGATAGGCACTCGCGGCGGTCGCGCCACACACTTTCAGGAGATGGAACCAGAGCAGATAGGCCAGGATCGAGCCGCCGAGCACCAGGAAGGCGAAGGCGGCGGCGAGCCGCGCGCTCGGCACGATGTCGCCGACATCGGCAAGCGTATACGCAAAGGGCACGAGCACGATGCCGGCGGCGAGGTTCTGCACGCCGTTGCCGATCCAGAGGCTGCCCTTCGGCGCCAGCACCTTGAACAGGATGGTGCCGGCGACGATCGAGGCGAGCGCGGCCAGCGTGAAGAGAATGCCGTGCAGGCTGTCGGTGCCGACCGACATGCGGTGCCAGACGATCAGCGCAACACCGATGATGCCGAGCACCAGGCCTGCGACCTTGCGCCAGGTCAGCCGCTCGCCGAGAAACATCGCGGCGAACCCCGCTGTGAACACTGGGTTGGCCGAGACGATCAGCCCGCCAAGGCCGGCGGACACCGACTTCAGCCCGGTATAGCCAAGGCCGAGATAAAGCGCGTTGTTGGCGACGCCGAGAATGGCGAACACGGCGACCTCCCGCCAGGACAATGGCGAGGCGTCGCGGCGAAACGCAGCGATCGCAAGAATGAGAATGCCGGCGGCCAGGAAGCGCGCGGCGAGCAGGATCAGCGGCGGACAATCGGTGACGCCGATCTTGCCGGCGATGAAGGCGAAGCTCCAGAGCAGGCAGAAGACAGTGATGTAAAGCGGCAGAGGATTGAAACGGGTGCGGGGCATGGACAATGAGGGCGCGAGCGACATGGAGTGTCTCCTTCGCACGTTGATATAGGCTTGCAGGTTGGCATTTGGAAATTAAATGATAGACTACAATTCAGTAATTTTATAAATGGGCGGCAACCATGCTCGATCTCGACCTGTTGCGCAGCTTCGTCTCGGTGGTCGATGCCGGCGGCTTCACGCGGGCCGGCGAACGCGTCCACCGCACGCAGTCGACCGTCAGCCAGCAGATCAAGCGGCTGGAGGAGGATATCGGCCAGCCTCTGCTGATCCGGAACGGCAAGGACGTCACGCCGACCGAGGCCGGCGAGCGGCTGCTGTCCTATGCGCGGCGGCTGTTGTCGCTGGCCGAGGAAGCGCGCGACGTGCTCACCCGTCCTGGCAGTGAAGGCGCGGTGCGGCTCGGCATCCCCGAGGATTTCGCCGCCTATCGGCTGGCGAAACTGCTGGCCTCATGCACACGCACGCGCCCGGGCTTGCGGCTTCACGTTCGCGCCGACCAGAGCCTGACGCTGAAGCGCGATCTCGAGCGCGGCGAGCTCGATCTCGCGCTGCTCAAGCGCGACGCGGGCGAGAAAGGCGGCATCGCGATGTGGCCGGAGCGCGTACACTGGGTCACCAGCAAGAGCCACCCGATTGATCTGAACATCTCGTCGCTGCCGCTGATCGGCTTTCCCGGAGGCTGCCTTTACCGGGCGCGCGCGATCCATGCGCTGGAAAGCGCAGGCCGCGGCTGGCACATGGCCTATACGTCATCGAGTCTCGCCGGCATCCAGGCCGCAGTCGCCGCCGGCATGGGCCTGAGCATCCTGTCCGAGATGGCGATCCAGTCCGACCATCGCGTGCTCACCGCGAAAGATGGTTTTGCCCCGATCGACAAGACCGAACTGGCGCTGCTCGCCTCCCCCAACGCCAGCCCCGCGACGTTGCGCCTGGCCGAGCGTCTCGCCGAATTCTGCGACACGGTGCAGGCGAAGGCGGCGTAGCAGTCGGATATTGGCCGTGCTGCGACCTCATTCATATCGGGCCTCGAGCACGCTGCATTCCCTCTTCCGCCTCCGAGCCGCAATCGGGAAGAGGTAGAAGCGCGATGGCGTCGGCTGGGTTTCACTTCTCCCCGCTTGCGGGGAGAAGTCGATTTGCGTCAGCAAATCGGATGAGGGGGTACAGGTCTATCAATGCGCACTGAACCCGCGGAGAGAGCCCCTCACCCCAACCCTCTCCCCGTGAAGGACGGGGAGAGGGAGCAGAGGCCGCCGCGACCCCTCCGCTCAAATCGGCAAAGGTCCCGCGCAGCTAATAGCACCGCGACGCGGCGATGCTATGGAGGCGGTTGTCGCCGAGCACATGCGCGATGAACGCGTTGGTCTGGAAGATCTTTGCGAAGGCTTTGTCGCGGATGCTCAGACCACCGGTGTAGGCGCCGAACGCGGGCATCACGGTGCGCTCGCCGTCGGACGCAAAGCAGCGCCGCTCCATCGCGCGGCCACGCGTGGCCACACGCGCCTTGGGATGCAGATGACCCGCGATCTCGCCAAACGCGCCGGTCGGTTCGTGC
Source organism: uncultured Alphaproteobacteria bacterium (assembly GCA_963770385.1). Lineage (GTDB taxonomy): Bacteria > Pseudomonadota > Alphaproteobacteria > Rhizobiales > Xanthobacteraceae > Bradyrhizobium. Next base: position 850,235 of record CAVYPJ010000003.1, read on the forward strand.
CGAAACCTGATGCGTCCGATCGCGACCTCGGTCGCGACCATGCCGCCGAGCGAACTCGGCAATGCCGGATCGTGATTGCCCGATATCCAAATCCAATCGCGGCCCTTCTGCAGCGCCGTCAGCGTTCCCCGATTGTCATCCGACAGGCGCGCATGCGCGCCGCGGTCATGAAAGCTGTCGCCGAGCGCAATCACCATGCGCGGATTATGCTGCGCGATCACCGTAGCGAGCCGGCCGAGCGTTGCGACGGTGTCGTAGGGCGGCAACAGCACGCCGCGCAGTGCGAAGCTCGATCCCTTTTCCAGATGCAGATCGGAGACCACGAGCAGCCGCTGCTCCTCCCAGAGCAGCGCGCCGGAGAGATCAGGGAGCATGCTGACGCCGGCGACCGTCACCTGCTGTTGCGGCCTCTGTTCCCCTTCGTCCTGCGGGGCCGACGCGCCAGAAACATTTTCATCGCGCGCGGGATCGAATTCAGAAGAATATGTCAGACTTCTCGCCCCCGGCATCGCTTCCATTCTCCGTCCCTTCACGTCGCCGATGCGACAAGCCGGAACCGCATAAATTCGATGCACCATACTTCAATTTCGGCGACGATTTAACCCGTCGCTTCCCTGACGAGTTCGTCGGCGGCTTCCGCCAACAACTCATCCGAGGCCTCGCCATAGACCAACTCGCGGCCGATTTCCAGCATCACTGGAACAGCGAGCGGCGAAACATGATCGAGTTCCCGGTGAATAATTCGTCCGGAGATTCGCGACAGCATATCACCGAGCCTGCGCAGATCGAGCAGACCGGTTGCCGCATCTGCGCGTGCCGCGCGCAGCAGCACATGGTCTGCCTGATGTTTGCGCAACACGTCATAGACGAGATCGGTCGAGAACAGGACCTGACGCCGGCTCTTCTCCTCGTTGGTGAAGCGCCGCGCGATCAGGCCCGAGATCAGCGCGCAGTTTCGGAAGGTGCGCTTCATCAAGGCGGACTCCGCGAGCCAGGCTTCGAGATCGTCGCCCAGCATGTCCGGATCAAACAGTGCGTCAAGATCGAGCATGCCGCGGCGGATCATGAACGACATGTCGCCGAGCCCCCAGATCGCGACCGCATATTCGTTGGCGACGAAGCCGAGCGGCCGGGCGCGGGCGCGCTCGAGCCGGCGCGTGAGCAACATGCCGAGCGTCTGGTGCGCGAGCCGCCCTTCGAAGGGATAGCAGACGAGGTAATGCTTGCCGCCACGCGGAAACGTTTCGACCAGCAGTTCGCGAGTGCCCGGCACGCGCGAGACATCCCGCTGCAGCGACAGCCAGTCGCGCACCTGCTCGGGCAGCGCGGTCCATGCGCGCTTGTCGTCGAGCAATCTGCGCACGCGTTCGGCCAGATAGGTCGAGAGCGGAAACTTGCCGCCCATATAGGACGGCACCTTGGCGTCCTTGTCGTTGGCGCGGGAGACATAGACCTGGTCTTCCACCAGCGCCTCGTAACGTACGATCTCGCCGCCGAACACGAAGGTATCACCGACGACGAGCCCCTCGATGAAATATTCCTCGATCTCGCCGAGCATCCGGCCACCGCGCGCGATCGCACCGGTCGAACCCGTACCGCCGCTGCGCGAGCGCACCAGCCTGACCTTCAGCATCGCCTCCTCGACGATGGTGCCGACATTGAGCCGATAGCTCTGCCGCACCTTGGGATTGGTGACACGCCAGCGGCCCTGCTTGTCCTGCTTGATGCGCGCAAAACGTTCATAAGTCTTCAGCGCGTAACCGCCGGTCGCGACGAAATCGACGACATCGTCGAAATCGGCACGCACAAGGTCCGCGTAAGGCGCAGCGGTAATCACCTCGGCATAGAGTTCATCAGACAGGAACGGCTCACCGCAGGCGCGGCCGAGCACGTGCTGCGCCAGCACGTCGAGCCCACCGCGCCGCAACGGCGGCGTGTCCTGCGCATTCTCGGCGATTGCATCGATCGCGACCGCGCATTCCAGCACCTCGAAACGATTGGCCGGCACCAGCACCGCACGGGAAGCTTCATCGAGCCGATGATTGGCGCGACCGATCCGCTGCATCAGCCGCGAGGAACCCTTCGGCGCGCCGATATTGACGACGAGGTCGACATCGCCCCAGTCGACGCCGAGATCGAGCGAAGACGTACAGACAACGCCGCGCAGCTTTCCCGCCGCCATCGCCTCCTCGACCTTGCGGCGTTGCGCGACATCGAGCGAGCCGTGATGGAGCGCGATCGCAAGGCCGTCGTCGTTGATGCGCCAGAGATCCTGGAACAGCATCTCGGCCTGGCTGCGGGTGTTGACGAAGACCAGCGTGGTCTTGTTGTGCTTGATCAGCTCGTAGATCTCGCCGAGCGCGTGGCGCGCGGTGTGACCGGCCCAGGGCAAGCGCTCGCGGGTGTCGAGCATCTCGACGACCGGCGGCGCCGCACCACCGGCGACGACGATATCCGCGGCTACGGGCTGACCATCAGGCTGCGGTACCAGAAAGCGCGCAAGCTCGTCGGGCTCGGCGACCGTGGCCGACAGCCCGATCGCCCGCATCTCGGGCGCGAGCTTCCAGAGTCGCGCAAGGCCGAGCGAGAGCAGATCGCCGCGCTTGGACGTGACCAGTGCATGCAACTCGTCGAGCACGATGCGTTTCAGCGAGGAGAACAGGAACGGAGCATCGTCGGACGACAGCAGAAGCGCAAGCTGCTCGGGGGTGGTCAGGAGAATGTCCGGCGGATAGCGACGCTGGCGCTGCCGCCGCGATACCGGCGTGTCGCCGGTGCGGGTCTCGACCTTGATCGGCAGGCCCATCTCGGCAATCGGCGCCTCCAGATTGCGCGCGATATCGACCGCGAGCGCCTTGAGCGGCGAGATATACAGCGTGTGCAGGCCGCCAGTGCGCTTTACACCGCGACCGCTGGAGATGACGGTCCGCCGTTCGCCACGAGTTCTCTCTTCATCCAATTCGTCGTCCAACCGTAAGCGCTTCGCCTCCCCTCCTCCCGTGCGCGCAGCGCGTGGCGGGGAGGGGTCGGGGGGCGTTTCCACATGGGCGCGCTCCGAAACAGACACCGGACCCGCGGAGCGACCCCCCACCCCCGACCCCTCCCCGCCGCTTCGCGGGAGGAGGGGAGCAGAGCGCTGCGAAGGCGCGGTCAACTCCACCAAAGTCGGCAAGAATCCCGCAAGCGTCTTGCCGGCGCCGGTGGGCGCGATCAGCAGCGCCGAGCGGTCCTCACGCGCCTTTGCCAGCAGAGCGAGCTGATGCGCGCGTGGCGACCAGCCGCGCGACGCGAACCACTTTTCAAAACGGTCCGGAAGCAGCGCGGCCGGCTCAGGCGAAGGTTCTGGCAACGGACGAGACGGCACAAAGGAAGAGCTAAGCGCTCGGTGTGGCTTCGTCGAGGGTGGTCGAGAGATGATTGAAACAGATGGGCCGGCTGGCTTGCCTCGCCCCGCTTGCGGGGAGAGGTCGGATCGCATCGGAAGATGCGATCCGGGGGAGCGGAACCTCCGCGAGTCCGACTGTCAAATTTCGCGGCGCCAGCCCCTCACCCCGACCCTCTCCCCGTAAGAACGGGGAGAGGGAGATTGACAAAGCCCCTGCTCCGCTACCGGACGCTCGCTCCGTCCTACTCCGTCACGGGGCGATCGGAGATATCCCAGTCCTGGCCGTTGAAGATCGAGATGTAGAGCGTCCTCATCGGCGTGTAGTCCTCGGGCGTATAGCTGTAGGTGACGCCATCGAGGAAGAAGGGCGAGTGGAAGCCGGTGAGCTTCGTGGCCTGCGTCAGCACGTTCTCGCGTGTCAACGTGTCGCCGCAGCGGCGCAGGATTTCGGCCATGGTCACGACCTGGCCGTAGCCGGCGAACGCGATCGTGTTATCGGGATCGACATTGGGCAGATACTGCTTGCGCAGCGCCTCGAACGCCATCACGTCAGGATCGTTCTGCCAGCGCGGCACGCCGGCATCCTTGGCGTAGCGGATCGCGACGATGCCCTTGGCGTTCTCGAAACCGGCGGCGCTGAGGATCGAGCGGCCGGTCGAGCCCGCCGACAGAAGCTGCAGCGGCTTCCAATTCAACTCGGCGACCTTGCGGATCGACTGCGACGTCGCCTTGCCGGTGCTGATGTTATAGAAGACATCGGCGCCCGACTTCGAGAGATTGATCAGCTGCGAGTCGATGGTCGGATCGGTGAGATCATAGGTCTGCTCCATGATCACCTGTGCCTTGCCGCCGGCATCGGCCAGCACCTTCTTGAACGGCCCCAGAAAGTCACGGCCGAAATCGTCGTTCTGATAAAGAATGCCGACCTTCGCCTCCGGCTTTACGCTGACAACATGCTTGGCGAGAATGCGCCCTTCCGTCGGGTAAAGCGGCAGGCCCGCCATGGTCCATTTGTTGTTCTTCGGGTCATTCCACTTCGACGCGCCGGTATTGAGCAGGAGCTGCGGCACGCCCTTGGAATTGAGATATTTGTGCACGGCCGTCTGCGGCGCGGTGCCGAGCGAGCCGTAAAGCGCCAGCACCTCTTCCTGCTCGACCAGCCGCCGTGTCGCCTCGACGCATTTCGGCGCGCTATAAGCGTCGTCCAACGTGAGGAATTTGACCTTGCGGCCGTTGATGCCGCCCTTCTCGTTCAGCATCTGGAAATAGGCTTCACCGACGCGGCCCAGCACGCCATAGAGCGAGCCTGGACCTGAATGCGGCACGGTCTGCCCGAGCTTGATCTCGGTGTCACTTGCGCCGGAATCGTATTTCTTCTCCGCCGCCCAGACGGAAGGCGCGGGCAGCACGGACGCGGCAATGGTGGCAAGGGCGGTGGCGCCGAACTCGCGCCGGGTCTGACGGTTTGTCATGTTGTTTTCTCCCTGGATGCCGGCATTGTGCTGGCATTCGCCAGGTGCGGGCAATAGCGAAAACGGCGGCCTTGCGCCGCAAGGCACAGCATCGCGTAGCGTCTAGACTCAAGTTTTCAGGTCAGGCGTTGCTTGCGACCACAACGAGGCCACGCACCGGCTCGTTGTCCTCGATGCGGGGCGAGGCCTGTTCGAGATGCGCGAGCGCAAGTCCGGCGGCGCCGACCGTTTCGCGAATGTAGTCGGCGCCGTGGGCGTAGCGCAGGCCCTCCCCGATGATCACGCCATCGCCGTCATGAGTTTCGACCGTGAACGTCACGAGGCCGCCGGGCGCAAGCACGCGTTTCACCTCGCGCAACACCGGTGCGAGATCGGGCACATAGACCATGGCATCCGCGGCGAGGATCAGCTCGGCACTCGCCTCCGTCCGCTCGCGCAAGCTCTCGACCATATCGGCGACGTCGAGCTCTCTATAAAGCCCGGTGCTGCGGGCCTGCTCGATCATGCCGGGCGACAGATCGACACCCGTGAAATGATCGACGTTCTTGGCAAAGGCGGCGGCGCCAAGACCGGTACCGCAGCCGAGATCGATCGCACGCTTGAAGAATGCCGGCTTCCTCGCGGAAGCGCGCGTGGCGATCACCGCCTTGAACAGCAGCTCCGGCGCGCAATAATCGAGAGCGCCGAGCAGCGTAGCCTCGAAGCGCGGCGCATATTGATCGAACAGGGTCTGCACATAGCCGCGCGGCATCGCCGACAGATCTTCCACACCGAGCCGCATCAGCCAAACCGCCGCGCCATGGCGGTCATCGGGATCGCTCGCACGCGCACGGCGAAACGCCGCGATCGCCGCATCATGCTGGTTAAGCTCCGCGCGGATCTGGCCGAGCGTGAACCAGGCCGAGGTGAAATTCGGCGCCAATTCGGTGGCCTGCAGGAGAAGATCGGCCGCCGCCGTGAGATCGCCCTTCAATTGCAGGTCGCGTGCGAATTCGAAGCGGCGGTCGGCCAGGAGATCGCCGGAGGAGAAGAACAGTCGCGCGGGCATGGTCGGAACCGGGTCAAGGACTCGAATGAAAAGCGGCCCGAACCTATATGACGGAGATGCGACCGCAAGACATTCTGACGCCGGTACCGGCCGGCCTTTGCTGCAAGCCGGGCGGCTTCCATATCGATCCCGTCCGCCCGGTCGAGCGGGCCGTGATCACGCACGGCCATTCCGACCACGCCCGCGCCGGCCATGGCGCGGTGCTGGCGACGCAGGAAACCCTCGACGTCATGCGGTTGCGCTATGGCGAGAACTTTGCCGGCACGACGCAGGCGGTCCGCTATGGCGAGGAGATCAGGCTCGGTGACGTCACCATCAAGTTTCACCCTGCCGGACATGTGCTTGGCTCGGCCCAGATTGCGGTCTCCTGCAAGGACACCTGCATCGTCGCTTCGGGCGACTACAAGGATGCGCCCGATCCGACCTGTACGCCGTTCGAAGTGGTGCCGTGCGACGTGTTCATCACCGAAGCCACGTTCGGATTGCCGGTGTTTCGCCACGGCAACGCCGCGGACGAAGTGAAGAAACTGCTCGCCTCGGTCGCGCTGTTTCCGGAGCGCGCGCATCTGGTGGGCGCGTATTCGCTCGGCAAGGCGCAGCGCGTGATCGCACTGATCCGCGAGGCCGGCTATGACGCGCCGATCTATCTGCATGGCGCGATGGAGAAGATTACCCGCTATTATGGATCGAAGGGTATTCCGCTCGGCGAGCTGCGACCGGTGCGCGGCATGAAGAAGGCCGCTCTCGCCGGCACGGTCACCCTGGCGCCGCCGAGCGCGACCGCCGACCTCTGGACACGGCGGTTTCCTGACCCGGTCACCGCGTTCGCCTCGGGCTGGATGCGGGTGCGCGCCCGCGCGCGGCAGCGTGGCGTCGAGTTGCCGCTCGTCATTTCCGATCATGCCGACTGGGACGGCCTGACCGCGACGATTGCGGCGACCGGCGCCGGCGAGGTCTGGGTCACGCATGGCCAGGAGGACGCGCTGGTGCATTGGTGCAAATCGAAGGGCCTCGCCGCGCGCCCGCTCGATCTCGTCGGTTATGGCGACGAGGAGGAAGCCGAGACGCTGCCCGAGGGCGAGGACGGCGCGGCATGAACCGTTTCGCCGAACTGCTGGATCGACTCGCCTATGAGCCGGGCCGCAACAACAAGCTCAAGCTGATCACCGCCTATTTCCGCGAGGTCGGGGACCCCGACCGCGGCTACGCGCTCGCCGCTTTGACAGGCGCATTGTCGTTCAAGCACGCCAAGCCGTCGCTGATCCGCGACCTGATCGCGGAGCGCACCGATCCCGTGCTGTTCGCGCTGTCCTATGACTATGTCGGCGATCTCTCCGAGACCGTCGCGCTGATGTGGCCGAGGTCTGCTCCCCTCCTCCCGCGAAGCGGCGGGGAGGGGTCGGGGGTGGGGGGAGCTTCCGCGAGTTGGGTGCCCGTTTCAGAGCGCGCCGACGCGGAGCCGCCCCCCACCCCCGACCCCTCCCCGCCACGCGCTTTGCGCGGGGAGGGAGGGGGGATGGCCGGGCACAACAAGCCGCCTCCGCCGACGCTGACCGAGGTCGTCACCACGCTGCGCACGCTGGGCAAGACGGAGATGCCGGGCCAGCTTGCGCGCTGGCTCGACGAGCTCGACGAGACCGGCCGCTGGGCGCTCTTGAAGCTCGTCACCGGCGCGCTGCGGATCGGCATTTCCGCGCGGCTGGCAAAAACGGCTGCTGCAGCCCTTGGCGATAAGGACCCGCATGAGGTCGAGCTGATCTGGCCGGGCCTCATCCCGCCCTATCTCGAGCTGTTCGCCTGGCTGGAAGGCCGCGCCGACAAGCCCGTCAATCTCGATCCCGCGCCGTTCCGCCCTGTGATGCTGGCGCATGCGATCGAGGATACCGACTTCGCCGGTCTTGCGCCCGCCGACTACATCGCGGAATGGAAATGGGACGGCATCCGTGTGCAGGCGGTGAGCGGTCAAGACACACGCGGTCACGTGGTGGCGCGGCTCTATTCGCGCACCGGCGAGGACATCACGGGCAGTTTTCCGGACCTGCTGCCGTCGCTGCATCTGCCGGGCGCGATCGACGGCGAGCTGTTGGTGCTGCGCGACGCCCGCGTGCAGAGCTTCAACGTGCTGCAGCAGCGGCTCAACCGCAAAGTCGTGTCGCCGAAGCTCATGAAGGATTATCCGATCCACCTGCGCGCCTATGATCTGCTCGGCGAAGGCGACGAGGACCTGCGCACCCTGCCCTTTGCCGAACGCCGCGCGCGGCTGGAAGCCTTCATCAGGAAGCTCGACGACCCCCGTGTAGATTTGTCACCGACCATCGCCTTCGACAGCTGGGAGGCGCTGACCGGCGCGCGCGCCGATCCCGCAAGCGCCGGCGCGGGCGACGACGCTGACGCGGTCGAAGGCGTGATGCTGAAGCGGCGCGACGCGCTCTATCTGCCCGGCCGTCCGAAGGGCCAATGGTGGAAGTGGAAACGCGACCCGCACATCATCGATGCGGTGCTGATGTACGCGCAGCGCGGCCACGGCAAGCGCTCGTCCTATTATTCCGACTATACGTTCGGCGTGTGGACCGCGACCGACGGCGTCGACCAGCTCGTCCCAGTGGGCAAGGCCTATTTCGGCTTCACCGACGAGGAACTGCTGCAGATCGACCGCTTCGTCCGCCGCAACACGACCGAGAAGTTCGGTCCCGTCCGGCATGTCGTGCACGAGCCCGATCAGGGTCTGGTGCTGGAAGTGGCCTTCGAGGGCCTGCAGCGTTCGCCGCGCCATAAATCAGGCGTCGCGATGCGCTTTCCACGCATCAACCGCCTGCGCTGGGACAAACCGCCGCGCGAGGCCGACCGGCTGGAGACGCTGGAGAAAATGCTGAAGAATGAGCAAAATAAAGTTTTGGAGACATCTGGCGACGCCTGACCGCTTCCCCATGTTCGTTGCGCCGTAGTAGACTGACGGCGCTTTTGTCCAGGAGACATCAATGCCGAACGAGACGAGAGAATTGCCGGCAGCCCCTGACGGCCTCACCCGCTTTCTCGGCGGCTCGCCGATCGCGGTGGCGTTCCGGCTGATGCTGCTGTCGATCCTGGTCGGCGTCGTGCTCGCCGCGATCGGCTTCGATCCCTACAACATCCTGCGCAGCATCCAGCTGTTGTTCCAGCGGCTGTGGGACCTCGGCTTCGACGCGGTCAACTGGGTGTGGCGCTACTTCCTGCTCGGCGCCGTGATCGTGATCCCGATCTGGCTCCTGTCGCGGCTGTTCGGCACACCGCGCAGCCGGTACTGACGTCGAAGGCAGCCCAAGCGAATGCAACTGCAATTTGTCGGCTGCGGCGACGCGTTCGGCTCCGGCGGCCGGCAAAACACTTGCTTTCATGTGACGGGAGATACCGTCAACTTCCTGATCGATTGCGGCGCGACGTCGCTGCCGGCGCTGAAGCGGCTCGGCCTCACGCGCAATGACATCGACCTGATCCTGATCACGCATTTCCACGGCGACCATTTCGCCGGCCTGCCATTTTTCCTGCTGGACGCGCAATTCTCACGCCGCACCCGGCCACTCGTCATCGCGGGACCCGAGGGGATCGAGACGCGGCTCGCGCAAGTGATGGAGGCGCTGTTCGAGCACTCCTCGAAGACGCAGCAGAAATTCGACCTCTCGGTCGCCGCCTTGCGGCCGGAGGAGACACGAAGCTTCGGCCCGGTTCGCGTCACGCCCTATCCGGTCGTGCATGGCGCTTCCGGCGGGCCGTTTCTCGGCCTTCGCGTCGAGGCGGAAGGCCGCGTCATCGCCTATAGCGCCGACACCGAATGGACGGAGACGCTCGTGCCGCTTGCACGCGACGCCGACCTCTTCGTCGCCGAGGCCTATACTTACGACAAGCCCGTGAAAAACCATCTCAGCCTCGCAACGCTGGAGGCGCATCTCGCCGAGATCCGGCCGAAACGGCTTGTTCTCACCCATATGAGTGACGACATGCTTGGCCGGCTTGATACGCTTCGCCACACGGCCGCGCATGACGGTATGACCGTCAACCTCTAGTGCACGCGAGCGAAACGTGGCACGGGTGACCGCATAACGATCATTGCAAGCAGTACACGGCAGGCCGGTGGAACTGACGCCATCGCAATTCCAGACCAAGGTCACGTCCGCGCGGGTCTTCGCCATCGCCGGCCCCGCGATGCTCGCCAACCTGACCACGCCTCTGATCGGCATCATCTCGACGACCGCGGTCGGGCGGCTCGGCGATGCCGCCCTGCTCGGCGGCGTCGCGATGGCCTCCGTGATTTTCGACTGCATGTTCTGGCTGTTCGGCTTCCTGCGCATGGGCACGCTCGCCTTCACGGCGCAGTCGGTCGGCGCCGGCGAGACGGCGGAATTGCCGGTCATCCTCGTGCGCGGCTTCATCATCGCGGCCGCGGTCGGCACGGTCCTGATCGCGCTGCAGGTGCCGCTGGCCGCAATCCTGCTCGGCGCGATGGGGGGCAGCGACGCCGTGACCGCCGCCGCCAAGACCTATTTCCTCGTCCGGATCTGGTCGACTCCGCTCGCGCTTGCCAACTATGTCGTCCTCGGCTGGCTGATTGGACAGGCGCGCGCCGCGCTGGCGCTGATCGTGCAGATCGCCATCAACGTCATCAACATGGCGGCAACGATGCTGCTCGTGCTCGTGCTCGATGCCGGCATCGCGGGGGCGGCCATCGCCGCCATTATCGCGGAAGCAGCGGGGCTTGCGCTCGGCGTCCTGATCGCGTGGCGGCTCGCGCGAGGACGCCTGATCATTCCGCGCGCGGTCCTGTTCGACCGCGACAAGCTGATGCGGATGCTGGCCGTCAACCGCGACATCATGATCCGCACCGCCGCGCTGATCACGGCGTTCCTGTTCTTCACCGCCCAGGGCGCACGCGCCGGCGATACCATCCTTGCCGCCAACGCCGTGCTGAACAATCTGCTGCTCGTCAGCGCCTTCTTCCTCGACGGGCTCGCCAATGCCGCCGAGCAGCTCTGCGGCCAGGCCTATGGCGCGCGTAATAGAGGCGCCTTCATCGGCGCCACGCAGCTGGTCCTGCTCTGGGGACTTGCTTTCGCGATCGTCGTGGCGATCGTGTTCAGCCTGTTCGGCCCACGCCTGATCGACATCATGACGGCGAACGAAGAGGTCCGGCGCACCGCGCGCGATTACCTGATCTTCGTGATCGTCTCGCCGCTGCTCGGCGTGTTCGCGTTCGGCTTCGACGGGATCTATGTCGGCGCCACCTGGGCGCGCGACATGCGCAATCTGATGGTGGCCTCGCTGCTGATATTTTTCGGCGCTTGGTTCGCGCTGCGCTCGTTCGGCAATGCCGGGCTGTGGGGCGCGTTCCTCGCACATTACGCCGCGCGCGGCGGCCTGCAGGGCCTGCGCTATCCGTCGCTGCTGAAGGCGTCGTTCGGGAAGAGTTAGAACACGACGGCAACTTACCTCGCCCCGCTTGCGGGAGAGGTCGAAGCGGAAGGCTTCGGGTGAGGGGGAGTCTCCGCGAGTCCGTCTCTCGATGTTTTTTGCGGCACGAGCCCCTCACCCCAACCCTCTCCCGCAAAAGAGCGGGGAAAGGGAGGACCCCGCCGCTAGGTTGTCGCCTGATCAGGCGTCGCGGTCAGATGCTTCGGCACCAGCATAAGCGCCGGCAATATCAGCGCGTAGACGATCGTGATCGAGATGACGCAGACGGCGAAGTCGCCATAGCGATCGTAGAGATGCGTGCCGAGCACATCGCCAAAGCGGGAGACGACGAAATAAAGACTGCTCGCAAGCATCAGCGTCGTGCCCTGCAAGCCGCGCGGGCATGAGCGAATGATGAGATCCGTGTAAGCCCCGGTGGCAATGCCGCCCATCAGCCCGATCGGCGCTGCCGCAATCAGCGCACCCGTCGTCGAATGAATGAAGAGCAGCGGGATCATCTGCGGGACGGCGATGACGGTTCCCCACAACAGCGTCGTCCTCAGCGCAAACCTTTTGCACAGCACGCCATAGACCATGAAGGTCGGAATGAAGGACGCAGCGAAGATCGCGTTCCATGCGCCCCATTCCGCATCGGACGCATGCAAGGTGTTCTGCAGATGATATTGCAGCGGCGTGGTCGAGCCGGGCGCGAAATTCCACAACAGCCAGATCAGCAGCGCGGGATAGACAGGCCAGTGCCGCGCCAGCGTCTTCAGACTTTCGATCGGCGACAGGCCGGCGACATGTTCAGCGTCGGCATCGTCGAACACCTCGCGCGGCCGCCATAGCGCATAGACCGCGACCGTGCCCATGATGGCGGCGCCGACCAGAAAGAGGATGCGGGCCGCATGGTCCGCGCCGTGCTCCTCGAGCAGGCCGCTGAGCACGCCGCCAGCGAGCAAGGCGCCGACCGTCGGGATCGACAGGAAGATATTCCAGGCCGCGCTGATCTGGCCCGTCATCGCGTGCTGCTGGCCGACCACGGCCGTCAGCGCATTCTGCGCGCTTTGAACAAAAAGAAAGGTGCTCGTCAGCACGAAGACCGCGATGAGCAACGTCACGTAGCTGATCGGAATGAACGCAAACAGGACATAGAGTGCGGCGCTGACGCTGCCGAACAACAGCATCAGCCCGCGATCCCGCATGCCAAAGGGATTCCAGACGTCGCGTATGAAGCCGAAAACGAAAGACAGATAGAGCGGCACGGCCGCAACGAGGCGAAAGCTCGCGACCTCATGCGCCGTCAGTTGCAGCTTGTTCTTCAGAAAGAAGCTGATCGGAATGTCGATCAGACCACCCGACGGCGCACCGAACGCCAGCAGAACGATCAGGACGCCGAGATAAAGAAAAATCCTGTGCCGCGCGGCGGATGACAGCTTCGCGGGCGTGGTCGCGACCACCGCATCCGTGGCTTCGGGAGCATCGGTCGTCACACCGGCCAGTCTTCGGCAGTGATCGTCGCGGCGTCGGCGCCGACGATTTCTGACAGCGTCTCGCGCCCCGTGCGCAGCAGGGTCGAGGCGAGATCGGTCTTGATGTCCTCGACGAGTCTGAGGCCCTTGTAGGTCAGCGACGAATAGAGCTGGATCAGGCTGGCGCCCGCGCGGATCTTGGTCAGCGCCGCGCCGCCGCTATCGATGCCGCCGACACCGATCAGCGGGAATGCGCCCTCGACCCGGACATAGGTCTCCGCGACCATCCGCGTCGACAGACGAAACAGCGGCCGGCCGGATAGACCGCCCTGCTCCTTGGCGCGGGCGGTCTCGCGCAAGGTCGAGGGCCGCGCCAACGTGGTGTTGGCGACGATCATGCCGTCGACCCGGCGCGAGCGCGCGACATGCACGACCTCGTCAAGCTCGGCGAGGCTCAGGTCAGGCGCGATCTTGAGCAGCACGGGCGTGTCGCCGGCCTTCTCCCGCACCCGCTCGCGGGCATCGATCACCTTGGCCAGGAGATCGTCGAGGATGTGGCCCTGCTGCAGATTGCGCAGGCCCGGCGTATTGGGCGAGGACACGTTGACGGTGAAGTAGCTCGCGAGCGGCGCAAACGTCTCGATCAGCCGCACATAGTCGGCAACACGATCCGGCAAATCCTTGTTCGCACCGACATTGACGCCGACGATGCCGGCAAGATGCGCGCGCAATGCCAGACGCCGCAGCACGGCCTCCGCGCCGTCACTGTTGAACCCGAAGCGATTGATCACGCCCTCGTCGCGATCGAGGCGAAACAGCCGGGGCCGGGGATTGCCGACCTGCGGGCGCGGGGTCACGGTCCCGATCTCGACGAAGCCGAAACCGAGCCTGAGCAGCGCATCCGGGACCTCGGCATTCTTATCGAAACCAGCCGCCATACCGATCGGGTTCGGAAAATTCAGGCCGAAAGCGCGGACCGCGAGCTTTGCATCGTCCGTCCGCGGCTTGATCGGCGGCAGCAAGCGCAGGCCCTGGACGGCCAGGCGATGCGCGTCCTCCGGATCGAGCCAGCGTAAGAGCGGCAGCGAGAACGTGTCGAAGGCACGGATCACGGTATCAAATCCGGAATATCGTGCGTGCCGTCGGAGCGCGCCTGCATGTCGAGCACCGCCCGAACCGCACCGAGATCGAGTTCGCCATAGAGATGCGGAAACAGTTCATCGTTGCGCGAGGGCTCCCAGCGCAGCGCGTCGCCCAACACATCCGCGTCAACCTCGATCAGGAACAACCCCTTCTGGCCGAAAAAGTGCTTCCGCGCGGTCTCGCGGACCTGAGAAGCAGTCGAGAAATGAATGAAGCCGTCGCGCGCGTCATCGGCGCTGCCGCGATAGACGCCTCGCCGTTCAGCCTCGCGCCAGGCGGACGCCGGGCAAATTTTGTAAATCGCACGCACAAATCTTGGATCGGGCAGTTCGAAGGGTGTGAACCAGTTCTAAGGACCGTATCGGTGGGGACGCCCGAACTCAAGGCCGGCCAGCCCCTCACCGCGACGATCGGGTTTAACGGAAATATTAGTAAAATCAATCCTGTAGCGGAGGTCCGGCGCGGCCTGTGGAGCATTCCGGCACACTATGCCGAACCGGCGGCGTCCCGGACCGAACCAGATCCGGAATCACCCTAGCCAAACGCTTCCCGCCTCAGCTGCCCTCTACCGCCACCACACGTAGCGGAGGTGACAGGTTTCCCCTTTCGCGGGACCGACCTAGGTCGCGTAGTCCGGCTCCTTGCGATCGAGCAGCCGCTTCAGCGCATCGAAATGGCGCTGCGACGGGCTTGGACTGTACATGCTGCCGCCGCTGAAGCTCTGCTTGGTCTTTTCGACCACAGGATCGGGCATCTTCTTCAGCGGCTGGCCCGTCCACATCGCGTAGATCTGCACCTGCGCCACGCGCTCGACGTAATAGAGCCGGTCATAGGCGGCCGCGATGGTTTCCCCGACCGTGGAGATGCCATGATTGGCCATGAACAGGATCGTCTTGTTGCCGATCACCCGCGCCAGCCGCGCGCCCTCCTCCGGATCGAATGCGGGGCCGGTATATTCGTCGTCATAGGCGATCTGGCCGGACATGCCGACCTCGGTCTGGCCGATCTCCTTGATGCGGGGGTCCTCCAGACGGGTGAGAGCGCTCGCATAGGGCATGTGGGTGTGGAACACCGCCTTGGCCTGCGGCAACGCCTTGTGGATTGGCGCGTGGATGCAAAAGCAGGAGCGCTCGACGTCGCCGGCGCCGCTTTTCACCAGGCCATCGTCGATACCGACCTCCATGAAGCATGAGGCCGTCACCTCCGCCCAGTGCATGCCGAACGGGATCTGGTAATAGCGATCGCCGTGACCAGGCACCACGTAAGTCAGATGGTTGAAGATGCCTTCGCTGAACCCGTGCATGTAGGCGAGCCGATGCGCGGCGGCGAGATCGACCCGCGCCTGCCACTCCTCGGCGCTGCATTCGGACAGCGTCTTCGGCGAAACCCTGAACTGCATGACCCTTCTCCCTGTGGCCTATGGTCCGCGACACTGCCTCGGCCGAGGGGGGCGGACGATTGTTGATGGGGCATTGTAACCCAGGTGTGAGCGAAGTTGGCTGAAATTGCAGCGGATCTCCCATCTTGATTTGCAATCTGCTGGCCGCATTTGTGTGATGATGCGCTGCGATAGACGCAAGACAGGGAAGGCAAACTCCGCATGACGGGACATTCCGGACGGACCACGGTCGCCGTGATCGGCCTCGGCAGCATCGGCGGCGTCATCGCCGGACTGCTGGCGGCACTCGACCGCCACGACGTCGTGGCCTGTGTCAGGCGAGCGATCGAACGGCTGGTCGTCGAGCACCCCGAAGGCGTGGTCGACCTCCGGATGCGCGCGCTGACCGATCCAGACGATGCGAAGCCGGTCGACTGGGTGCTGCTGTGCACGAAGACACAGGATACGGAAGCAAGCGCGCCCTGGCTGAAACGGCTCTGCGGCCCAAACACGCGCGTCGCGACGCTGCAGAACGGCATCGGCCATGCGGAGCGGCTTGCGCCGCTCGTGGGACAAGCGACCGTCGTGCCGACCATCGTCTACTACAATAGCGAACGAATTGCGCCTGCCCGTGTCCGCTACCGCCGCGCCGGTCAATACGACTTCGCAGTCAGCGACGACGCGGGCGGGCGGGCTTTTGCAGCGCTTCTGGACGGGACGTCGATGCCGATCCTCTGCAGCAGCGACTTCAAGACACTCGCTTGGCGGAAGTTGCTGCTCAACGCGGCGGCCAATCCCATTTCCGCACTGACCTTGCAGCGCAATGCAGTGTTTCGGCGCGACGACATCAAGGCACTCTGCCTGGCACTGCTTCAGGAGGCAGCCGCGGTCGGACGCGCCGACGGCGCACAGCTCGCACCCGACGAGCCGGAACAATCGATGGCGCGATTACTCGCCATTCCGCCTGATTCCGGCTCTTCGATGTATTTTGATCGCTTGGCAGGACGGCCGCTGGAGATCGAAGCGTTGACTGGCGCGGTGGTTACGGCCGGCGAAAAGCATGGCATATCGACGCCGTTCAACCGCATGCTGCTGACGCTCGCGCGCGCAGCGAGTGACGGGCCTGCGCATATTACGGTGACGATGCCGGAAAAATAACGCTCCGTCATCCCCGCGCAGGTTTTCGCAGTGCAGATATTCGCAGTGCTCACGGCAACCTCGCCCGCTTGCGAGGAGTGCGTAGCAAAGACGCGCCAGCGTCGTGCCCACCAATTCGATCCGCACTTGAACTGGTGGGCACGCTATCGCTTTGCCCACCCCACGCGATTGCGGTCGTTCGCATGGATGGCGTCAATTGAGAGATCTTGCCAGCGCGCCGTCGATCATCGCGACCGCATTCGAAATGCCATAGACCGCGACGAAGGAGCCGAAGCGCGGGCCTTTCTCCTGACCGAGCAGAACCTGATAGAGCATGTTGAACCAGTCGAGCGAGACGCCGGGACGGCCGTCCTTGCCCTTCTTCTGCGTGTCGAGGAACGGCTCGCGGCGGCCGATTTCGTAGACCACGTTCTGGATGTCCTCGGGGGACGCCGCCTGCGGCAGGTTCGACAGCGCGTCGCGCAGGTCTTGTAGCGCGGCACGCTCGTTGTCGGTCGGCTCGCGGAAGGTCTTAAACGGCGCCACGAAGTCGCGATAATAGTTGATGGCGTAGCCGACCATCGCGTCGAGCTTTGGATGCGTCGCGGGCGTCACGCCGGGGCGATAGCGGCCGATGAAACCCCACAGCGTTTCCGCATTCTCGGCGTTCGACGACGACACCAGTGTCAGCAGGAGCTGGAAGGTGACGGGCATGTCCGCCTTCGGCGGCCGGCCGGAATGGATGTGCCAGACCGGATTGCCGAGCCGCTGCTTGGTATCCTGGCGCGGAAACCCTTCGAGGAATTGCTGATAGTCGTCGACATTGCGCGGGATCACGTCGAAATACAGCCGCTTCGCCGCCTTCGGCTCGCGATACATGAACACCGACAGCGATTCCGGTGAGGCGTAGCGCAGCCATTCGTCGATGGTGAGCCCGTTGCCCTTCGACTTCGAGATCTTCTGGCCCTTGTCGTCGAGGAACAGTTCGTAGTTGAAGCCCTCGGGCGGCGTGCCGCCGATCGCCGTGCAGATCTTGCTCGACAGCTTCACCGAGTTCGATCAGGTCCTTACCCGCCATTTCATAGTCGACGCCGAGCGCGTACCAGCGCATCGCCCAGTCCGGCTTCCATTGCAGCTTGCAATGGCCGCCGGTAACGGGAAGCGTCACTCGTTCCTTGGTCTCGGGATCGTCGTAGGAGATCGTGCCGGATTTCGCGTCATGCGCGATGATCGGCACATAGAGTACGAGGCCGGTGCGCGGACAGATGGGGAGGAACGGCGAATAGCTCGCCGCGCGCTCCTCGCGCAGCGACGGCAACATGATCGCCATCACCTTGTCGAGCCGCTCCAGCATGCGAAGCAGCGCGGCGTCGAAACGGCCGGACGTGTAGTAGTCGGTGGACGAGGCAAACTCGTAGTCGAAGCCGAACGTGTCGAGGAACGCGCGCAGCCGCGCATTGTTGTGCGCGCCGAAGCTATCGTGCGTGCCGAACGGATCGGGCACGCGGGTCAGCGGCTTACCGAGATTGGCTTCGAGCAAGTCCTTGTTCGGGACGTTGTCGGGCACCTTGCGCAGGCCGTCCATGTCGTCGGAGAACGCAAGCAGCCGCGTCTTGATCTTGTCGTCGGTCAACACGCGGAAAGCGTGGCGCACCATCGTGGTGCGCGCGACCTCGCCGAAGGTGCCGATATGCGGCAGCCCCGACGGACCATAGCCGGTCTCGAACAGCACTTCGTCCTTCGGTTTCTTCTTCAGCCGCGCGACAATCGTCTTCGCCTGCTCGAACGGCCAGGCATTGGATTGTTCGGCGAGCGAACGCAGGTCGCCCGGGCTTGCGGCAAGATCGATCGTGGACATTTGAGGAAAAGTTTCTCCGAAGACACAAGGATGGTGAGGCGACTATAAACCGTAGGGTGGGCAAAGCGAAGCGTGCCCACCGATACGACGATGGTGGGCACGCTGCGCTTTGCCCACCCTGCCCTGTCTCCACGTCATTCCGGGGCGTGAGCGAAGCGAGCGAGCCCGGAACCTCGAGATTCCTGGTTCGATGCTGACGCATCGCCCCGGAATGACGTCGCGGGGCTTAGAACGGGCTGATCGAGAAATAGCGCAGCCACAGGTCGGTGTAGCGGCCTTTTTCCCAGACCCGGAACATGGCCCAGTTCAGCGCCTGCCGCAGAAGATCATTGCCCTTGCGCACAGCGATCCCGATGCCTTCGCCGAAATAGCGGCTCTCGACGAAGGGACCACCCGAGAACGCGCAGCAATCGCCCGAGTCCGTGCCGTTGACCCAGAATGCCAGCGAAATGCCGTCGCCGAAGATATAATCGACCTCGCCGCGCCGGAGCCCCGTCCGCAGCGCGTCATCGTTCGGATAGGAATGCAGTTCAGCGTCGGTGAACATCGCCTTCAAATAGGCCTCATGCGCGGAGCCCGTGACGGCGCCGACCTTCTTGCCCTCGAGATATTCGGGCCGGATCTCCGGCAGCACCGCGTCCTTGCGCGACACGAAACGCGCCGGCGCCCGGTAATAGGGATCGGTGAAATCGACGCGCCCTCGCATTTGAGGTGTCACCGCGATGGACGCGATGATGGCATCCCCCCTGTTGCTGGTCAGGGCGTCGAGCAACGTCTCGAAGCGCCGCATCTGGATCGTGCAGGTGATTTTGATCTCGTCGCAGAGCGACCGCGCCAGATCGACATTGAAGCCGGCAGGGTTGCCGTCCGCGCCCGTGAAGTTGAAAGGCGGATAATCGGTCTCGGTCAGGAAGCAAATCACCGTGATGCGCGACAGGTCGGGCCGTTCCGGCCGCCGCCTGGGGTCCCAGAAGCCGGGCACGGCCTGCGGGGCGGCTTCAACCGGCGCCTTCGGCACGGCCTGGGCCTGCGCGGCGCCGGATGCAAGGATCGCGAGCGAGACCGTCGCCATCGCGCCGGCCAGCAGACGGCTGCGGGTCTTGGACACTACGGCCTTGGACGATACCGTTTTGGGCAATCCGGAATGGAGCGATGGGGCTGTCTGCACAGGGGCTCTGCCGGCGTTTTGGGTGGACGGGCCTTATATGCCGATCCGCCTGATATTTCGAGCGCCTATTGCCCCGGGAAAGGCGCCGAATCGCCTCAGAGATAACGCTTCAGATCGGCCGCAGCTTCTTCCGGCTTTCGGTTCAGGTTGAACGGCGCGACGAATTTACCGTCGCGGTCCATCAGATAGGTCAGCGCGGTGTGGTCCATCGTGTAGTCGCCGTCCTTCAGGGGGACCTTCTTGGCGTAGACCCGGTAGGCGGACAGCGCTTTCGCCACCAATTCGGGATCGCCGGTCAGACCTTTCAGGTGCGGATCGAAGCTCGACAGATAGTCCTTCATCGCCGCTGCATTGTCGCGCTCGGGATCGACCGAGATAAAATAAGCGTTCACCCTGTCGGCATCCTGGCCCATCGCCCGCAGCACTTCCGAAATCTCGAACAGCGAGGTCGGGCAGACATCGGGACAATGGGTGAAACCGAAGAAGATCAGCGTCGGGCGGCCCTGCAGGCTCTTCTCGGTGACGGTCGCTCCGCCCTGGTCGGTAAGCTGGAACGGCCCGCCGATCGCGGCCGGCGCGGGCACGCCGCGGACCCCGCCCAGGCCCCACAGCATGACCAGGAGGCCGATCAAAAGGCTCGCGGCAAAGGACACGACGATTACCAGCGGGCGGGCGGCGGTCCGGTCCATGGCTGACATTCCCTGAAATCTCCCCTCGCGCCCCGTTCAGAAGCAGGACGAGATGCCGGCGGCGATCGTCTCGAAGAAGACGGCGGTGCCGTAGTGGAACCAGAGCGCAAGTGCCCCGGTGACCGCAGCAGCGGCAACGCCCGCCCCGCCCCAGACTATTAGCGCCGGAATCCCGCTCGAAGACGGCGGGACGGCGACAATTTCCTGCTCCGTGGGAAGCGACCGGGCCATACGTCCCAGATAAGCTGAACCACCCGGCGCGGCAAGCGCGGGGTGGTTCGGCCCGATCAAACTTTAGGAAAGCGGCCGACGGTCAGTGGGACGCGGCGGAGGACGAAGCTGCAGCAGGCGAGACCACCGCGGGCGAGAGGGCCGGGCGAGACCCGGAACGCGAAGCCGGGACGATCAGCGGCTTGTTCGTCGAGGCCTGGGCGTCGAGGTAGCAGGGCTTGTACATGCTCTGCAGTTCCCTGCCGCGCAGGAAGATCATGTGCGGGGTCAGGCCACCCCGCGCGGCAATCCAGCGCCGGATCGCCGAGGGGTACATCGAGTAGAGCATCTGGGTCGCCTCGGGATTGGTGACCGCGCGGCCGTTGGCGCCGAAATCCCATGCGGCGTGGAAACCGAGATTGGCGTGCGAGGTGACGCAGATCCGATCGCGAGGGACGGCCCCGAGGACGATCGTGCAGGCCGAGGCGCACAGCCCGTCGATGATGACGGCTTCGCCGGAACTGCGCAGGCCCTGGTACTTGTCGACGTAGGTTCCGATGCGGCCGCCACGGTCGTCCGCGATCCGGACCACCGCATGGCTGGCCCCCACGCCGGCCAGCAAGAGGAGAGCCGCGAGCAACCCCGTCACGAGTTTCATGTTGAGCCCCAGTAGAAAGCGTTCTTGTGTGATGCGGGGCCAGCGTGTTGCCAGATCATGATTTTGTCTAGGCAAACGGATGACTCAAAAACAAATTCAGATGAAGTGTTGCAGACCCGCTGCACTGCGGCCGTCCGGCGGCGCCGCGCGCTGAGCATTTTAACGGTTTCTTACGAATAGTCATCGAGCGTGATGGCGAATGAAGCCCCGGGAGATACCGGGGCTTTTTTGTACGGGAACGGCTGATCGCTCGGTCGCACTCATGTTCCCAAAAGCCCAGCTTTGTCGTCCGGCGCTTGCACCAACGCTGCTCGCCGCGGTTTTCGGCTCATTACCGACAAAAATTAGAACCATTTGTCCGGCCAGACGCGAACAGATGGCAATGCCCGGTAACAGAATGAGTGTGATGCGACCCCGGCTTGCCGCCCTGTTGTTGATCATTTGCTCGGCGAGTCCGGCATGGTCGGAAAGCATCACCATCGACGGCGTGATGCGTACGTTCACGGCTCAATTGCCGGCAACCCGACCGGCCCCGCTTGTGATCGTTCTGCACGGCAAGATGCAGACCGGCGCCGACATGATGACGCGGACGTCTTGGCCCCAACTCGCGAAGCGCGAGCGTTTCGGCGTGGTGTTTCCCGATGGACGCAATCGCGCCTGGGCCGACCTCCGCTTCGACGCGAAGCGTGCGCCGGGCGGACCACCCGAGGGCACAGACGACGTCGCCTTCATCGCGCGCATCGTCGAGAAATATGTCGCCGACGGCAAGGCCGACCCGAAGCGCATCTATGTCACCGGCATCTCCAACGGTGCGGCGATGATCATGACGCTGGTGTGCGAGCGCGCCGATCTGTTCGCGGCCGCAGCCAGCGTCGTCATGAACCTGACCGACGATCTGGGCGCCGCCTGCCATCCCGCTCGCCCGGTGCCGATGCTGATGATGAACGGCACCGCCGATCCCGTGATTCCCTATCAGGGCGGTCGCGCCAGGCATCGCATCGTGACCCGCGACGTCTGGTCGACCGCGAAGACGATTGCATTCTGGCGGCAGATCAATGGTTGCGAGCCCGGCGATGCCGACAGCGTCGACCTCGACGATCTCGACCGGCGCGATCGCTCCACCGTAACGCGGATCGATTCTCGCTGCCCCGCGGGGCGCGACGTCGTGCTGTACCGCGTCAACAAGGGCGGCCACCGCATGCCCGGCGCCTTTCCCGACGCGCGCTTCACGCGTGCGGTCAACCTGCTGCTCGGCCCGCAGAACCACGACATCGACGGCGCGGAAACGATCTGGGGCTTTCTCAGAGGGTTTCCGTGAGGCGCACCAACGGGAGACGATGCGATGGGCACTCATCGCTCTCGATCGGTGCATGCACCTGCCGCAGGCCGGGCGAGCCCCATGTACGTCCCAAGCCACCCACGGCCGCACCTGTCTCGACGCCGGCGCTCGACGCCAAGCCAAGGCAGCCATCGTTCTCCGGGTCTACGCGATCAATGCAAGAGATCGCACGCCGCAACACGATTGATGTCTGCGAGGCGTCGGTCCGAGCTCGCTTTCAAATCCAGGCTTGCTAACAACTCGAGCAGGCGATGATGGGCGCGGTCTGCAACTTCGACGGGGAGAGGTTCTTCATCGAAAGCCGCGATGTAGCCATCGGCAAGATCGCTCAGCAGCCGATACAGCCCGCGTTGCTCGGGTTCGGACTTGCTCAAGCTTTCGAGTTTTTGCTGAAAGGTCTGGAACGTTCGCAACCCGTGGTGCTGTTGCGAAAACCAAGTATGCAGCTCGTTCATGTCAGCCTCTTCGAATGCCAGAAGAAGCGATTGATGTATGCACTTGGCTAGTCCGTCGGGCAATCACAATTTTGCATCCCAGGCGTGCCTACGTCACCCGGAGCAAATTGGAGCGGGCGAAGGGAATCGAACCCTCGTATGCAGCTTGGGAAGCTGCCGTTCTACCATTGAACTACGCCCGCGCGCCGTCCCCTTGCTTAGCCGAGATGCCGCGATCCGCCAAGCGGCTTGATTTTTGACGGGGGCCGGCGAGCAGCTCAATCTTGGAGTTCGGGCGGCCGGTTCACCCTTCGGGGAACATACGCAAATGCGCGCAACATCAGCGTGCTGCCTTGCTCGATCACAGGCGTGATGCGGCCACGCCCGCGCTTGCGACGACACGTGAAGAAAAGCTGAGCGAATCAAATAACTGCGCGTTACAAGCAGCGACCGGATCGATTCGGCCGGTTCGGTCCGCGCTCATCCCATACAATAATATTTCGGGACGCGAGCGGTGGTGACAGTGCTAGGATGCGTGTCGGGTTGGGGTTGCGTCATGATTGCGCGCGGTTACGCGATATTCGATTCTGCGATCGGCCGGTGCGGCATCGCGTGGAGCCATGCCGGCTTCGTCGGCGTGCAGTTGCCGGAGGCGCGGGAGATCGATACGCGGCGGCGGCTGTACCGGCTCTATCCCGAGGCGCGCGAACTGTCCCCGCCTTCCAATGCCGAGCATGCGATCGAAGGCATCGCTGCGGTGCTGCGTGGCGAGGACTGCGATCTTGCCGACGTGATCCTCGACATGGAAGGCATTCTCCCGTTCAACCGCCGCGTCTATGATTATGTGCGCGGCATTCCGCGTGGCGAAACGCGCACCTATCAGGATATCGCAGCCGAACTGCCCGTCACTGGCGTTCCGCACTCGGTCGCGCAGGCGATCGCGAAAAACCCCTTCATGATCATCGTGCCCTGCCATCGCGTGCTGGAAAGGGCCGGCAGCCATGGCGACGGGACGTCAGCCTATGGCGGGACCATCTCCAAGCGGCATCTGCTCGCGATTGAGGGCGTGCGCCCAACCGTCGGCAAGACGCTATTCGACGCCCTGCTGCCGGTTGCCCCGCCGCGCCCGCATCCCTAAATCTGCAGGTATGACCTCCACCACGCTTCTTGCCCGTCCGTCGATCACAGTCTCCGACTTCCGTTGCAGCGCCGAGCCGGATGACAAGCCGTTCGCGGAGCAGCACCGGTGCCACTCGATCTCCTATGTGCGGAAGGGCAGCTTCGGATATCACAGCCGCGGGCGCTCGCATGATCTGGTGGCCGGCTCGTTCCTGGTCGGCTTTCCCGATACGGAATTCGTCTGCACGCATGACCATGTCTGTGGCGACGAGTGCCTGTCCTTTTTCCTCGCGCCCGAGATCGTCGAGACGGTCGGCGCGCGAAGTACGGCCTGGCAGATCGGCGCGGCGCCGCCACTCTCCGAATTGATGGTGCTCGGCGAGCTGGCGCAGGCGGCGGCCGACGGCAACAGCGACATCGGCCTCGATGAGGTCGGACATCTCATCGCGCATCGCCTGGTCGAGGTGATCAGCGGGGAGAAACCCGGACGGGCCACGGTCACCGCGCAGGACCGCCGCCGCGCGGTGGAGACGGCGCTGTGGCTCGAGGCGCATTCACATCGCGAGATCGGCCTGGAGGATGCTGCCGCTCAGGCCGGCGTCAGCCCGTTCCATTTCCTGCGGCTGTTCTCCCGCGTGCTCGGCGTGACCCCGCATCAATATCTGGTGCGATCACGGCTGAGGCGGGCCGCACGGCTGCTCGCCGATGACGACAGGGATGTGACCGACATCGCCTACGACGTCGGGTTCGGCGACCTTTCCAATTTCGTCCGCACCTTCCATCGCGCGGCCGGCGTGCCGCCAAAGAAGTTCCGCCAGGCCGCGCGGGGCATGCGCAAGATTCTCCAAGAACGCCTGGCGCTGAACTGACTAAACGATCTCCACACCGCGCGCATCTGCGCGAAGCGATGGGAGATCATCATGTACGACCATATCGGCATCAAAGTCGGCAATCTTGACGCCAGCGTGCGCTTCTACACGGCGGCACTGGCGCCGCTGGGTTACGTGCTCTGCTCGAAGGACGAGAACGGCGCCGGTTTCGGGCCGAAAGGCGAGCCCGCGCTCTGGCTTTATCTGCACAAGGGCCTCGACGGCACCGGCGCGCACATCGCGTTCCGCGCGCCCGACCACGCCGCGATCAAGAATTTCCATGCGGCGGGCATGAAGGCCGGTGGCCGCGACAATGGCGCGGCAGGTCCACGCACCGACTACAGCCCGACCTATCACGCGGCATTCCTGATCGATCCCGACGGCAACAATGTCGAGGCGGTGTGCACCTGATCCAATCGTTGCGACGAACCACAGAGGAGGACTGGCCATGGCATCCATTCACAAAGACATCTCGATCGACGCTCCGGCTCATAAGGTGTGGGACGCGGTCCGCGATTTCGGCGCCGTGCATACGCGGCTCGCGCCGGGCTTCGTCATCGACGCGAAGCTCGATGGCGAGTCGCGCATCGTCACGTTTGCGAACGGCCTGGTGGCGCGCGAGCTTCTGGTCGATTGCGACGACGAACGGCGGCGGCTGGTCTATGCCGTGATAAGCGAGCGCGTGACGCAGCACAGCGCCTCGATCCAGATCGTCGCCGACGGCGAGACGCGCTGCCGGATGATATGGATCACCGACCTGCTGCCGCACACGATCGCGCCCTATGTCTCGTCACAGATGGACCTCGGCGCAGCCGCCGTACAGAAGTCGCAGGGACAGATCCATGCGTGATCTTTCTCACGGAAGCCGCTTCCGGTCTCATTAAGACTTCTCGCGTGTGTTCGAAGCGCTCCGCTTCCGCGGCGCCGCGCACGCGAGGAGAAAACCATGACACGTGCGGACCGGCTGATTGGCGGCATCGCGACGCTGCTGGTGGCATTCATGCTGACGGCAGCGCCTGCGAAGGCGCAATTCGGCGGATTTGGCGGCGCAAGCGCGGGAGCCGGTGGTCAGGACATGATGACCCAGATGGCGCCGATGCTGAACATGATGAAAGCCAAGATGGGCAAGAAGCGCTTTGCCGCGATGATGCAGACCATGGGACCGATGATGAGCCAGATGATGCAAGGCGGCGGCTTCGGCGGCACCGGCGGCGGATTTGGTGGGATCGGTGGCGGCGGCTTCGTTCCCGAAGGGTTCGGCGCAGGCTCCGGGGCCGACATCGGCAGCATCATGGGCATGGTCGGCCCCATGATGCAGATGGCCAATCTCGGCGGCAGCACCAGCCACCACCGGCGTCATCGGCACAAATAAGCGCCGCTCGCTCAGTCATTGCGAAGAGAGCAAGCGACGAACAATCCAGAGGATGCTTTCCCGATAGCGGATTACTTCGCTTCGTTCGCAATGATGACTTTCGCGGGCGACAACGGCACGCGCATGCCCGCCTCGCGCTTCGGTCCCCACCGAGTCAGGACGACACTCGCGGTCGACAGCACGCCGAGCAGCACCATCGACGACGCGGCGAGCGCGAAGAAATCCGCCGCCGTCGCCTCATGCGTCGTGAGATACCAGCCGCCGACGGCGATGAACGCCAGCCGCCCGGTCTGCGCCAGCACGGGACCCAGCACCTTCGCAGCACCTTGCGACGAGAAATACATCGACATGGCCACCCCGATGAAGGCGTAACAGGGCGCCGCGGTCGACAGATATTGCCGGCTGGCTGCGCGCACGGCCGCATCGCTGGTGAAGATGTTGACCCAGAGGTCGGGCACAATAGCAATCACGGACGCGATCGCGCCGACCGAGATGAACGACACCAGGCCCGCTGTCCAGGCGATCCGGCGCGCCCGCGCGATCCGCTCGGCGCCGATCGCCATGCCGATCATCGGCACCGAGGCGATGCCGAAGGAGAAAGCGACGGATGTGAGCATGAATTCGAGCCGCGCGCCGACGCCATAGCCGGCGAGGATCGCGGTGCCGAAGCCCGCGAGCATGTGGGTGAAGATGCTGATGGTCAGCACCGATTGCAGGGGCGAGAAGCAGGACACGGCGCCCACCCTCAGGATGTCGAAGAACATCGGTGCCTGGATGCGCAATCCCCAGATCTTCGGCCTGACGCGCGCGCGACCCGAGAACAGATACCAACTCATGATCGATATGCTGATCGAGTAGGCGGTGAGCGAGCCGGCGGCGACGCCGCGCATCCCGAATTGAGGGATCGGACCGAGGCCGAGGCCGAGCGTGCCGCCGAGAATGATCTGGCAGACGGCCGAATTGAGGATCAGCGCCGACGGCAGCTTCATGTTGCCGGTGCCGCGCAGGACGCCGGCCATCGTGTTCATCAGCCAGGGCAGCACGGCCCCGCCAAAGAAAATCTGCGAATAGGCCACGGCCTGCTTCAGCACATTGCCGCGCCCGCCCAACAGCTCCAGCAGTTGCGGCCCGAACAGTAGCATGCCGACCATGAAGGTCGCGCCGAAACAGACGCCGATCAGCAGCGCGTGCGACGCGAGCACCGAGGCACGCTCGACATCGCCCGCGCCAAGCGCACGCGCGATCGCCGAGGCGACGCCGCCGCCCATCGCGCCACCCGACATGGTCATGGTCAGGATCACGCAGGGAAACACCAGCGCCATCGCCGCCAGCGACTCCACGCCAAGCCGGCCAATATAGGAGGTTTCGGCGATCACCACGCAGGTGCCGGCGCTGAGCGCGATCACGTTGGGCCAGGCCAACCGCAACAATGTGGGCAGAATCGGACCGTCCAGCAGCGCATTCCTCACCGGCGTCTGCGGCGGCGGCAGCGGACGCTCTTCCTCGTCGACAGGAATTTCGGCGATGCCGATGTCGGACATTTACTCCCCCGGGCGCGTGAGCCGCTGCCATCCGGCGCGACGATGCGCTCCATCATTTTTCATGCACGGCGCTGCCGCTGGAGACGTCCTAGCACGGAGCCGGTCGATTTCCTCCTGCGCCAAGCGCAACGGGGGCTTGCGCGATTGGTGCTTTACGCGCCGATCGTCCACTGGAATGGCGGCTTTCCGCCCGCCTCCGCGCGCATTCGCACGCCGATCCGGCGGCCACAGCCGAAAGCCAGGCCCTCGAACAAGCCTTCCAGCACCCGCGCGCAGGCCGGATGATAATCGGTCAGATCGGCCATCAGCTTCCAGCTTTGCTGGCAGATGTCGATGCTGCCAGAGGATTGAACGATCTCGGCAGCATCATCCTGCGCGTCGAAAAGGGCTTCGAGAAATGCGCCAAATTCCTTAGCGCCTCCGCGAGAGCCGGACAACGCCGCAGCGACCTCGTCGAAATATTGCATGCCGATCAGCTTTCCCGTCAGATGAAGCAGATAGCCCGCGTCTTCCGGGCCAAACAGTTGCACCATCACGGGCGCGGCGGTGCGGACATATTCCATCGCATAGTTGCGATAGGCTTTTTCGAGGCGCGGCCTTGGCCAGCTTGCAACCGGCAGCGCCGGCGCGACGGCCGGATCGAACGGTGGCGCCTCGATGTGGCGCGCGAACACCAGCCGCTGATCGGGTTCAAGCGGCGAGTCATATTCATGGTAATAGCCTTCGAGCCCATCCTGGCCGTCGACGCTTTGCTTGGTGCAGACGAAACCGAGCCTGAGATCGCCAAGTGCTGCGCCATTGTTGGCGTGCCAGCCGCGCAGCATCGCGCGCGAGACCTCGCCGGGCACGCCGCAGATCGCGGTCCCCTTCCAGATCCAGCGCGGCGGCGGATAGCGGATCCAGGCCTTGCGATCATTCTCATACATGTATTCGACATGCACGCCGCCGATCCAGTTGGACAGATAGTGATACTGCGCCGCCGCCACCGCGGGCGGCAGATGGCGCAAGCCAAGCTTCTCGAGTCCCGGCAGGAAGCGCTCCTGCTGCTGGCGGCGAAACACGCGGAAGACAAACTCCGCTGCATCGGCCGTGCCGCGACGTGTGACGACCGTGAGGATGAGTCCTGTGAAATAGGCGTGGTAGAGATCGGCGACCGCGCGCCAGCGCGACCATTGGGCCTGTTGCGCACTCTCTTCGGTCACGCGTCTCTCCCAAGGAATTTCTCGTTGGAGTTAGTCTGTCATTGCGAGCGGAGCGAGACAATCCGCAGACGATTTCCGAAAACCGCATCGCTTTGGCTGCTC
Source organism: uncultured Alphaproteobacteria bacterium (assembly GCA_963770385.1). GTDB lineage: Bacteria > Pseudomonadota > Alphaproteobacteria > Rhizobiales > Xanthobacteraceae > Bradyrhizobium. The sequence goes on from CAVYPJ010000003.1 coordinate 879,252, forward strand.
CTCGACTATTCGACGCCGTGGTGGCGCCGGCGATCGCCGGGATCAATTGCGCTTCACCACTCACGGCACCAGCGAGCGGCACTATCGCACCGGCAAGCCCCGCAAGTTAAGTAAGCGTTGAAAACAGGCTGAATCCTCACGTTAACCACCCGTGGTTAGCCTCTCCCGGAAAATTGCACGAGGTCGCGAACGGCTTGCCGCCGCGCGGCGCCTCGGCAGCAACAATGGACCGGCGGAAATGCCCAAGATTGCCAATTTATTCTCGAACCGCTCGATCGGCGTGAAGCTGGCTGCCATGACTGCAGTCGGCGCGATCTGCATGGCGCTGGTCGCCGCCACCGTGCTCCTGATCGCACGCGATCAACTCATGACCGAGCGGACCGAGCGGGCGCATGCGATTGTCGACGCCGTGTGGCACATGGCGGACGGTTATCAGCGCGCCGCGGCCGCGGGCCAGATGCCGGAAGAGGAAGCCAAGAAACGCTTTCTCGCCGCCGCCACTTACGTCTGGTACGAGAACCACACCAACTACGTCTTCATCTACGACTATGACACCGGCATCATGGTCGCCAACCCTGCCATTCCGACGCTGCTCGGCAAGGACATGCGCGGGCTGAAGGACGCCAACGGGCTTCCTTTCGCGGCGATGCTGATCGATATCGCGAAGAAGGGCGAAGGCACGCTACGTTTCTCGTTTCCCCGCAGCTCGGCCGATCCCACGCCGCTCGATAAGATCGCGTTCGCGCGCGGCTTCACCCCATGGCACCTGATGATCGGCAATGCGACGTTCATCAACGAGGTCGACACGACCTTCTGGTCGATGGTCCGTACCGCCTCCGCGCTGATCGCGGTGCTGATGCTGCTGTCGATCGCGATCGCCTGGGCCATCACGCGCAGCGTCGTCAGACCGCTCACTGGCCTGAAGAACCGCATGGCCTCGCTCAGCACCGGCGAGCTCGACGCACCGGTTGCCAATGCCGACCGCACCGACGAGATCGGCGAGATGGCGCGCACGGTCCAGGTGTTCCGCGACGCCATGATCGACGCCAACCGCTTGCGCGAGCAGCAGGCTGCCGGCGAGCTCCGGCAGACCGAGCAGCGCAAGCAGGACATGAACCGCCTCGCCGACAAATTCGAACGTGAAGTCGGTGAAATCATCACGCTGGTCTCGTCGGCGGCGACCCAGCTCGAGGCTTCTTCCCAGAGCCTGTCCCGGACAGCCGACACCGTGGAGCAGGTCAGCCAGCGCGCCTCCAGCGCCTCGGGCGAGGCTTCCACCAACGTTCGCTCGGTCGCAGCGTCGAGCGAAGAGCTCGCGAGCTCGATCGGCGAGATCAGCCGCCAGGTCGAAGCCTCCGCGCGTATCGCGGGCGAAGCGGTCGAGCAGGCGCAAAAGACCGACGCCCGCATCAGCCATTTGTCGCAAGCCGCCGGACGGATCGGCGACGTCGTCGACCTGATCCAGACCATCGCCGGGCAGACCAACCTGCTGGCGTTGAATGCGACCATCGAGGCCGCGCGCGCTGGCGCGGCCGGCAAGGGCTTCGCGGTCGTCGCGGCCGAAGTGAAGACGCTCGCCGAGCAGACCGCAAAGGCAACCGGCGAGATCAGCCAGCAAATCACCGACATTCAGTCGGCGACGCAGGATTCCGTGTCGGCCATCAAGGAAATCGGCACGACCATCGCGCGGATATCGGAAATCTCGTCGGCGATCGCAACCGCCGTCGAGCAGCAGGGCGCCGCCACGCAGGAAATTTCCAGGAACGTGCAGCGCGCCGCGAACGGAACCTCGCAGGTCGAGGCCGATATTTCCGACGTCCAGCGCGGTGCCTCCGAGGCCGGCGGCGCGTCCTCCCAGGTGCTCTCGGCCGCCAAATCATTGTCGAGCGAGAGCAGCCGGCTGAAGCGCGAGGTGGCGAACTTCATGAACACCGTTCGCGCGGCGTAAGCCACGCGCCGGGGTTCACACGCGGAAATGCTTCGAAAGCTTCAGGCCCTGCGCCTGATAGTTCGAGCCGATGCGCTGGCCATAGAGAGCGTCGGGACGCGCGAGCATCTTCTCATAGACGAGGCGGCCTACGATCTGGCCGTGCTCCAGGATGAACGGCACCTCGCGCGAGCGCACTTCCAAAACGGCGCGCGCGCCCTCGCCGCCTGCACCGGCATAGCCGAAGCCGGGATCGAAAAAGCCGGCATAGTGCACGCGGAATTCGCCGACCAGCGGATCGAACGGCACCATCTCGGCGGCGTAATCCGGCGGCACCTGCACGGCCTCTTTTGATGCGAGAATGTAGAACTCGCCGGGATCCAGGATCAGGCTGCCGTCGCCGCGCGCGGGGATGGCTTCCCAGAATTCGTCGACGGAATAGCCGCCACGGCGATCAACGTCGACGACGCCGGTGTGGCGCTTGGCGCGATAGCCGACAAAACCTTTCGCATTCTTGCCGGAGAGATCGACGGAGAGCGCAACGCCGCCGGTCAGATCGGCCTCCGTGCTATCGACCAGCCGCTCCGCCTCGTGCAATGCGTCAAGTTCGTCCGCATCAAGGATCGCATCACCGGTGCGGAAGCGGACCTGCGACAGCCGCGAGCCTTCGCGCAAAAGAACCGGAAAGGTCTTGGGGCTGATCTCCGCGTAGAGCGGGCCGTGATAGCCGGCGCCTATCATGTCGAAGCGGCGGGTACCGTCGGCGATCACGCGCGTAAACACGTCGAGCCGCCCGGTCGAGCTCTTCGGATTGGCGGCGGCGACGATCTCACGGGGAAGCGCGAGGCTTTCCAGGAGCGGCACGATGTAGACGCAGTTGGTCTCAAGCACCGCGCCGTCGGCGAGGCTGATCTCGTGCAGCTTCAGCTCGTCGATCCGCTCGGCCACCGTCGCGCCGGGGCCCGGCAGGAAGCTCGCGCGAACGCGGTAGGCGATATCGCCGAGCCTGAGGTCGAGGCTTGCCGGCTGGATCTGGCTTTCGACGAAAGGATACTCCGGCAGGATCAGGCCGGCATCCGCCATCGCCGCAATCATGCGGTCGGGAAGAATGCCGTTGGCACCGCGCGCAAGCGTGAACGACACGTCGTGATCCTCGTGGGCCGCCACTATCACCTTACTTTCAAACACACGTCTTTTACCGAGTTATCCGATGGCCGCCTTGACGGAAAGGCCGTGGCGGAATATGAGCGTAACTTATCCCGTGGTGATTTGAGCCGGCCGGCTTGCAGCCACGTTAAATAAATCGCTAAACAGGCCGGGGACATGTGTGATCCCGGCCTGAAGGAATTTTTCCCAGGCCGGTTTTTTGTGACCATTTCGATGGTGGTCACGATGGAGGTCACATGTCTACGTCCAAAGCCCCCGCATCCATGGTCCGCTACCGCCCCGAAACCAGGCTGGTCCATTCCGGCAGCTTGCGCTCGCAATATAACGAGACGTCCGAGGCACTGTTCGTCACCCAAGGCTTCATCTACGACAGCGCGGAGCAGTGCGAGGCGCGGTTCAAGGGCGAGGATCCGGGCTACATTTACGGGCGCTTTTCCAATCCGACGGTCACGATGTTCGAGCAGCGCATGATCGAGCTCGAAGGCGCCGAGGCCGCGCGCGCGACCGCGACCGGCATGGCCGCGGTGACGACCGCGATGCTGGCACCACTCAAGGCCGGCGACCACGTGGTGGCGTCGAAGGCGCTGTTCGGCTCCTGCCGCTACGTGGTGGAGGACCTGCTGCCGCGCTACGGCATCCAGTCCACGCTTGTGGATGGCCTCGACCTCGACCAGTGGCGGCGCGCGATGCGGCCGAACACCAAGAGCTGTTTCCTGGAGAGCCCGACCAATCCGACGCTCGACGTGCTCGACATTCCCGCCATCGCGGAGATCGCGCATCAGGCCGGCGCGCGGCTGATCGTCGACAACGTGTTCGCAACCCCGATCTGGCAGAGCCCGCTCGCGCTCGGCGCCGATGTCGTCGTCTATTCCGCGACCAAGCATATCGACGGCCAGGGCCGCTGCCTGGGCGGGGTTATTCTTTCCTCCGAAGCATTCATCGCGGAGCACATCCACAACTTCATGCGCCAGACCGGACCATCCATGTCGCCCTTCAACGCCTGGGTGCTGCTGAAGGGCTTGGAGACGCTCGCCGTCCGCGTGCGCGCACAGACGGAAGCGGCGGCTCGCATCGCGGATGCGCTGGCGAAGCATCCGAAAATCTCGCGACTGATCTTTCCGGGCCGTGACGATCATCCGCAGGCTGCCCTCGTGAAGAAGCAGATGCGCGCCGGCTCGACGCTGGTCGGCTTCGAGGTCAAGGGCGGCAAGCAGGGCGCGTTCCGTTGCCTCAATGCGCTGAAGCTCGCCAAGATCTCCAACAATCTCGGCGACGCCAAGAGCCTCGTCACCCATCCCGCGACCACCACGCATCAGCGGCTGACGCCCGAGGCCCGCGCCGAACTCGGCATCAGCGAAGGCTTCATCCGCTTCTCCACCGGGCTCGAACATCCCGACGATCTGATCGAGGATCTGGAACAGGCGCTAGCGAAAGCGTAGGCTTTCGCGGCGAATGGCGAATGGCGAGTAGCGAATGGCAATTGATCCCTATTCGCCATTCACCATTCGCTATTCGCCTGCTTCACATCGGCCGATAGGCCGAGACGGTCGACGGCACGTTGACGCCGAGCTTGGCCTGGCCGACCGACTTGATGATGTCGTCGCCGAGGATCTGCGCGAAGCAGGCGTAGCCCCAATCGTTCATGTGCAGCCCGTCGGCAATCACGAAGCTGTCGATCGGCAGCGCCTGCCGCTCATGCCAGTCGCGCATGATCTCGAAGCGCGGGAAGATGCCGACGTGACGCAGCTCGGCGATCCTGCTGAGCAGCTTGACCATCCTGCTTGCGCTTTCCGGATGTTCGGTGACGCGCGGCGAATATTGCAGATCGACCAGCACGAGATCGGCGCCGCCCGCCTGGATGCGCGCAACGCCATCTTCCACCAGATTGGCGGTCTCGGTCGGATCGAGATTGCGCAGCACGGCATTGGTGCCGACCTGCCAGATCACGAGATCAGGATGCGCGTCGATCACCGAAGTCTGCAGCCGCTTCATCATTTCCGGCGCATCTTCGCCGCCACGGCCGCTGTTGATCACGGTGATGTCGGCGCCCGGATATTGCCGGCGAAGCTGTGTCGCGAGCCGGTTCGGATAGGTGAATTCGGGCGAACTGGAGCCGTAGCCCTGGGTCGATGACGAGCCGAAGGCGATGATCACGACCGGTTGGCCTGCGGCGAGCTTCTTGGCGACATGCGGCAGCGAGCCCATCGTCTTGGCGCCGCCCTTTGGCGAAAGGCAGGGCACGCGGCTGAAAATGTCGCCGGCGGATTTCGCGACGTCCCTCACCTTGTCGATCGCTTTGGCGGTCAGGCTCTTCGGCGGCGGGCCGCCATGATCGAGCGTGGCCCCGCTCGGTGCCTGCGTCACACCGACTGTTTGCGATGCGGACGCCTTGCTGTCCGTGGCGGGAGTGGATTGCTGAGCGGGCTGCAGCGGCGCAGCGGCGACGGCATGCGCAGCGACCTCGCCGTGCACCGGCAAGGCCGGTCCCTGCGGCGCGAGCAGCGCGAGCGCGACGATGACAAGCGCGCGCAAAGGCCCCCGGTAATTGACAGACTTCATTAACCTCAAACCCTAATTCTGCTGCGCCGGGCCGACATGGGCCGCGTCGACGACAAATTTCGAGAGTGCCTGGCCGAGACAGTCATGCACGCGCTTGGCAAGCTCGGCGCCAGGCGAGGCACTGAAGAGGTCGAAATCTCCCTGGTCGTGCCATTGATGCATGATGGCGAAGCGGTCGAACAGCGGAACGTCGTGCTGCTGAGCTACCGCGCGCATACTATCCACATAAGGCGGCACCGAAATCATCATTTCGGTGCGCGGGCTGTATTGTGGGTTCATCAAGATCACGTCCGTCCCCGCATTTTGCAATGCAACAACACCCTCGTCCACGGCATTCCGGAAGTCGTCGGGATCGATCGATCTCAAGGCATCGACGGTTCCGGTCTGCCAGATGACCAAAGTAGGCTTTTTCGCTTCCACCAGCTTAACGAGGCCGCCAGCCATCTCCTCTGCGGTTTTTTTTGGGTGAATTTCCAGGGCAATATTGATCGTAACCTGCGGCAATGCCTCTTTCAGCGCGGCCTGCAACCGAGCCGGATAGGCGCTGGCTTCCGAGCCCAGGATCGTCGAGGACCGGGTCCCGACCACCAGGATATCCAGGGGCCGACCGCCTTTCACCGCATCAGCCACCTTGGGCAGCCGGCTGTCGGTCGCCAGAAGAGCATTGGGAACTTCGCAAGCCTTGTGGGCCTCGGCCGCCGGGGTCTGGGGGGCGTCTTCCGCGCGCAGGGCTCCCGCCGCTGCAACGGCCGCCAGCCAGACCAGGCCCGCAATGACCCCCGACCTCATCAACCTCCTCCGGCCAGATCAGCGTTGCCGCCGATAACCTTTCGTGAAGCACTCTTGTCGGCGACCCGCTTGTACCACGAAATGATCCAGGCCATCCCGCACATGATGAGGATTCCGCTAAGACTGACAAGCGCGTGCAGCGCAGCACCTCCTGCAATCTCGGCCAGGATGAAATGGCCGGCGAAAGCCAGAAACACGCCGAGGCAGAAAATCTCCAGGGAATGCTGGCCACAGAGGATCATGGGCTTGAGCCAGCGCGATTTCAATCCCGGCCAATCCTTGGGCAGAAACCTCACGGTGACGGCCGCAAGCGCCAGGAAATGGGCAAAGCGCAACACGTCCAGGTCGGTCTTGTCGATCGGATACATCCATTGCTCGATACGCCGGGGCACCACATGCCCCAGTTGTGGAACGTACCAGGTCAGCGTCACGCAGAACGCCGCGAACAGATAGGCAAAGCAGATCCACAGCGTGACCGGCGACGACAAAATGGCCGACATGCGCTTGGCGCCGCCCAGCGCGCACCAGGCGCCGAACACGAATAGCAATTGCCAGGCGAGCGGATTGAAGGCCCAGAAGCCGTTCGGATAGGCCGAGAAATACAGGTCGTAGTGCCAGGTGACGGCATAAAGCAGGGCCGACAGCCCAAGCGTCACGTCCGGTTTCCACCGCATCAGGAACAGGATCAGCGGCAGCGACAGCATCAGCACGATGTAGAGCGGCAGCACGTCCATGTTGACGGGGCGGAAGCGCAACAGCAGCGCCTGGACGATGGTGACGTCCGGCTGCTTGAGGAAATCCATGATCCCCATTTCTTCGGAATAGAGCGGGTTCTCGAAGCTGGAGGCGACGTAGGAAATCTCCGCAAGGAAGATCGTGAACAGGAAGACATGTGCGACATAGATCTGCCAGGCGCGGCGCAGGATGCGCGCGGTCGCGACCAGGAAACCCTGCTCCAGCATCGCGCGTCCATAGACAAAGGCCGCCGTGTAGCCGGAGATGAAGATGAAGATCTCGGTGGCGTCGCTGAAGCCGTAATTGCGCAGCGTGAACCAGGTCAGCAGGCTCGGCGGCAGATGATCGATGAAAATCAGCCACAGCGCGAGCCCGCGGAACAGATCGAGCCTCAGCTCGCGCTCGCCCACGACCGGAAGCGAGATCGCGGGCGCGCGTGCGACGGACGCCGCGGCTTTCTCGGCTGCAGTCGGCGCGGCGGCAATCTGCGGCGCGGCGGCTCGATCGACAATGGACGTCATCAGGCACCGTATCAGGACCGGCGTTTGCCGCCGAAGCGAGGAAAAACGGATAGTATCGACCTCAAGATTTGCGGCAAATCACGAAGGGTTAAACCGAACGCGCGGGCTCTAACCACGAACTATGTTGAAACCACGATGGTTCCGCCGATTGGTTCCGGGCCGTCTTTTCGCTAAGATCGAACACATGTATCGCGCCGTCACCCGCCGGATCGAAGTTACCGTCGAACCGAACTTCCTGCCGGAACGTTCGTCGCCGGAGCGTTCGCGCTATTTCTGGTCCTACACCATCGTCATCACCAATACCGGGAACGAGACCGTGCAACTGCGCACGCGCCGCTGGATCATCACCGACGCCAACGGCCGCCAGCAGGAGGTGCGCGGCGAAGGCGTGGTCGGCGAACAGCCGGTCATCGCGCCGGGCGAGCACTTTGAATATACCTCCGGCGTGCCGCTCTCCACCGCCTCCGGCTTCATGACCGGCAGCTACGAGATGCAGTCCGAAACCGGCGAGCGCTTCGAGATCGAGGTGCCGACATTCTCGCTCGACGGCCCAAGCAGCAAGCGGGTGTTGAATTAGCAACGCGGGCCGCCCTTCCCAGGGGTCGTCGCCTTCGCTAAAGCTCCGGCGCGCTTTGCCCATCCGCATTGAAGCGGCGCATGACAGCGAACGCGTCAGCCTTATCCACGCCGTCATTGCGAGGAGCGCCAGCTCCGAAGCAATCCAGAATGTCACCGGGTCGAGGCAATCTGGATTGCTTCGCTTCGCTCGCAATGACGCAAATGGAAGCATCCCGGTTTGAATTTGAATATTAAAGAGCAGGACACGACTTCACATTCTCGCGGCGCATGACGTCCGAGTTTTCGATCAAGTCGGCCCTCTTCGAAACAGAGGGCGCAGGGAAGGCCGGGTGCCGTTCGCACCCATGGTCCGCGTGCAGCAAAAAAGCACGCGGCAGAACCACAGGTACGAGCCGAACAACCGGCCTTCCCTGCGCGATGGTTTTACGGCTTATACGTGATCTCCCCGGTGACCAGGCTTTGTTGTCACCGTCATCAGCGTGATGCGAAACATCATCGCCAACTTAACGCCAGCCTAGGGGCGTCAGGACCACACGACTTCGCCGTCCGCGTCGCGTCATTCGTCTGATGACGCGACCTGCGTCCATCGCATCCCGCACCCCACGTCCGTGACGATCGCGATACGCCCCTCTTGTGGGTGCGAGACGGAGAAAATCATAAGACTGATTTTAGCAGATCGCGAAGCGATTTATTTTCTCGCGTGAGGCTGGACAGGTTTTTGCGCAGGCGAGCGAAAGTGCCTGTCGGGCAAATCACTATGCTTGCAGGGAACTTCCGCGCCTGCTCGTACTTTGTGTTGGATCGGCTAAACATACATCGAACGGATCTGGCACCGATGGCACGCGCGCAAACGAGTTCGCTTTTCCTTGGCAGACGGATCGGCGGCAAGGCCTCATGGCTCGCCATCGCGCTCGCAGCCCTTCTGGCAACGCCTTCCTTTTCGCAGGACGCCGGCGTCAGCGGCATTCCGTCGGGGCCGGGGAATGTGAACGGGCTCAACGGCTCGATCAGGGACCCCTCGGGCATAGGCAATGCATCGCGGACGCCGTCGCTGCCGCAGCCTTCGACCGCGCCGGTGACGCCGTCGGTCAGCGCGGGGAGCAGGTCAGCGATCCGTCCGGGTCTTACGCGCGTGCGCGTCGCAAGGGGACACCGGACGCGCTTCATGTCGGCGCATGCGCGGCACCGCGCGGAACGCGCTGCCGTGAAGGAAAATGACCGGCTGCTCAAGCACGGCGTCACCAGCATCTGCCGGGGATGCTGAAGCGAGCTAAAGCGCGAGAGATATGGCTGGGTCATCATCGCGCTTCAGGTCTTTGATTGAGCATGATCTCCGCGCAAACGCGCTCCGCGTTTGTCGCGAGGAAACCGCTACACACTTTTCTGGATCATGCTTTTTAGCTAGCCGTCATCTGCCGATGCCGGCGGAGTTCGACGTTGGCGATGCGTTGGTTGATGTTCGCCGGCCAATCGACTTCCTGCTCGCGCTGCCACTTGGTGAGCGGGTCCTGGGCTGGCCTCTTGTTGGCCAGCAATGATCCGACCATCCCGGGCCGCCCATGATGCCCGACGATTCAAGTCAACAATCGTCAGGCGACAAACCAACTGATTGGTCTGTATCGCTGTCTATTGCGTGACTGAAGAGCATCAGCAATCGGAAAAATAAGGCTGCGCGCGCCATCGCCACAATTGTGGCAATCCTCGTAAAGATTGTAATCGCTCTTATTCGCAACTCAGCTTGTTTGCCTGGGCCTTGGCGGATTTTTATTTATTGGCGTTGCCGATCAATCGGGGGCCGGTATGAAGCGCATACCGTATCTGTGGTCCGTCCGACCGTGCGGCGGCACGACGTCACGGGCACGAGACCGCAAATTTCTCGCCTTAAGATTGCTCGCGTCCATCGCGCTTTTCACCGCATCAACGGTTTCGACATATGCCCAGACCAACTGGACCGGGGCGGTCTCGAATGGCTGGTTTAATCCTGGCAATTGGGACGCAGGTGTTCCGACGGCAGGGACCAGCGCAAACATTGACACCGTGACACCGAATTCGACGGAGGTCAGGGGCGCAGGTGCAACAGCTCTAAATCTCACCGTTGGTCAAAACGGGACAGGAATGCTCGTCGTCCAAAACGGCGGGACGTTGACCGACTTCGGCGGATTTGTCGGCAATCTACCGGGCTCGCAGGGCACGGTGACCGTATCCGGCGTAGGTTCCACATGGACGAACTTCGACATCGTGGTCGGCGGCCTCAGCACGGGCACGCTTACCATCCAAAACGGCGGCACGGTGACCAGTGCCGCCGGCACCTCCATCGGATTGTCTGTCGGCGCGATTGGTAGGGTGACCGTGACCGGCGCGGGCTCCAGTTTGAACATCGGTCCGGGCGGCGGGCTCAATGTCGGCAGTTTTGGCACGGGCTCGCTTACAATCACAAACGGTGGGACGGTCATCAATAACACCGCCTTCACCGCCAACATCGGCTCGGGTGCTGGCTCACTGGGTACCGTGAGGGTGGCTGGCGCGGGGTCCACCTGGAGCAACAGTTCGGGGCTGAACATTGGCAACCTAGGGACCGGCACGCTCACAGTTGCGGAGGGCGGCGTTGTCACCGCGCCTGCCGTTGTGATCGCGACGAACGCCGGTGCGATCGGAATACTCAACATCGGCGCGGGCGCGGGCAGCCCGGCGGCTGCACCCGGCACGCTTTCGGCGCCGAGCATCGCATTTGGCGCCGGCACAGGTACGATCAACTTCAATCACACGTTTTTCGACTACGTGGTTGCACCTGCAATCAGCGGCAACGGCACTGTCAATGTACTCGCGGGCACCACGATATTCACGGGTGCCAATACCTACAGTGGATCGACGAATGTCGACGCGGGCACATTGCGGGCAGGCGCGCCGAATACGTTCAGCCCGAATTCGGCGGTGACGGTAGCGAGCGCCGGAACGCTCGATCTCAATGGCTTCAGTCAGACCGTTTCCAGCCTCAACAATGCCGGCCTGGTGAACATGGGCACGGGCACAGCACCGGGTACGGTCCTGACGACCACCAACTACACGGGAGCTGGCGGAACGATCGCGATGAACACGTTTCTCGGCGCCGACGGCTCGCCCTCGGACAAGCTTGTCATCAACGGCGGCAGCGCGATCGGCAATTCCTTCTTGCGCATCACCAATGCGGGCGGCCCCGGCGCCGAGACGGTAGCGAATGGCATCGCGGTGGTGCAGGCGATCAACGGCGGCACGACGGCGCCCGCTGCCTTCACGCTCGCCGGCGAAGTGCGTGGCGGCGCGTTCGACTACGGGCTCTTCCGTGGCGGCCTCAGCGGCAGCAATCCCAACGACTGGTTCCTCCGCTCCACCTTCATCGTCGGGCCAATACCGCCGGAGCCTCCGATCCTGCCGCCGACCTTGCCGACCGATCCGCCGCCGGAGCCGCTGCCGCCGGGCGTCTATCCGATCATCGGGCCGGAGATCGCGACCTACGGCGTGGTCCAACCGATCGCCCGGCAATTGGGAATGACGACGCTCGGCACCTTGCATGAGCGCACCGGCGATACGTTGCTAAACGCGAATATGAACACGCCATGCGCGCCCAATGGCGACCCGCAGGACGGGATCCTGCGCAAGGCGCCGGTGAAAGCGCCGACCGACTGCCTGAACGCCGGCTGGGGGCCATCGGTCTGGGGCCGGGTCCTCGGCCAGCAGATCGACAACCATTACAGGGCCTTCGCCGATCCGCGCGCCTCCGGCCAGTTGCTCGGCTTTCAGAGCGGCATCGATCTGTGGCGCGGCGAATGGATACCGGGCCATCGCGACGCCGCGGGCGTTTATGTCGGATATGCCAATGCCAATGTCGATGTGAGCGGTCTCGTCACCAATGAGGCGGCGACCAGCTATGTGTTGCGCAGGACCGGCAGCCTCAATCTCGATGCCTGGTCGGGCGGGGCCTATTGGACGCATTACGGTCCGGGCGATTGGTACCTCGACGCCGTGGCACAGGCGACGCACTATCAAGGCGCGGCATCCACACAATTCGCCAACCTAGCGACCACCGGCTTCGGCTTCGTCTCTTCGCTGGAGGCGGGCTACCCGATCCGACTGCCGATCTTTGGGCCGGGCTTCGTGCTGGAGCCGCAGGCGCAGATCGTCTGGCAACAGGTGTCGTTCGACGACGCCAATGACGGTTTGGGTGAGGTCGCGCTCGGCACGACGTCAGGCGTGAGCGGGCGGATCGGCCTGCGCGGCCGATGGACCATCGTCAGCGACGGCGGGCAGGTGTGGCAGCCTTACATGCGCGCCAACCTATGGCGTGACTGGGGGGCGCAGGCGACGACGATTTTTTCCGGTGCCGATCTGGTGCCGCTACTCGAGCAGGCCACGCGCCTGCAACTGGGCGGTGGCGTGAGCGTGAGGATGAACGCCGATGTCAGCGTCTACGCTAACGCCGACTACCAGTTCGCCGTCGGCAACACCGATGGTGGCAGGCGCGACGGCATCCGCGGAGCCGCCGGCGTGCGATATACGTGGTGAAATTGACTTGCAGTCGCGAAGCGCATTTCACCCGGCATCCGAGAGGCGATCGCCCTTTCCTCAAGGCGAGTGGATGGCGCCGATCAGGGAGCCGTGGCCCCTACTCCACGCCCGCCTCTTGCGGCGTGAACTGGTGGACCGATGAACAGAACTCGCAGGTGACCACCACCTTGCCATCCCGCACCATGTCGGCGCGGTCCTGCGGGGTGAAGCTCTTCAGCATCGCGGCGACCGCCTCACGCGAGCAGGAGCATTGCGCTTGCAGCGGCAACGGCTTGAACACGCGCACGCCGCGCTCGTGAAACAGCCGGTACAACAGCCGCTCGCCGGAGAGATCGGGATCGATCAGCTCGACATCCTCGACCGTCGAGATCAGCGACTGGCCTTCGACCCAGGCATCGTCCTCGGCGACTTCATGAACCGCCGTGCCCTCGGGCGCGTCGCCCGGATGCAGATCCGCCTGCCGCGCCCGCTCCGGCGCCTTGGGCAGGAACTGCATCAGCATGCCGCCGCTGCGCCAGCGATGCTTGCCGCCGTCGCCGCCGCGCCATTCCTCGCCGACCGCGATGCGCACGCGCGTCGGGATCTGCTCCGAGCGCAGGAAATACTCATGCGCGGCGTCTTCGAGCGTGCCGCCTTCGAGCGCAACCAGGCCCTGATAGCGGCTCATGTCGGGGCCCTGGTCGATGGTCATCGCGAGATGACCGCGTCCAAGCAGCGCCGCGGAGTTCTGGCCGGCTTCGAGCCGCTTGGCGTCATAGCGCGCGTAGGCGCGCAGCCGATCCGGCGCCTGGAAGTCCACGACCATGAACGACACGGGGCCATCTGTCTGTGTCTGCAGAATGAAGCGGCCGTCGAATTTGAGCGACGAGCCGAGCAACGTCGTCAGCACGATCGCCTCGCCGAGCAACTTGCCGACCGGCGCGGGATAATCGTGCTTGGTGAGGATGTCGTCGAGCGCGGGGCCGAGACGCGTGAGGCGGCCGCGCAGGTCGAGCGCATCGACCTCGAACGGCAGCACGGCATCATCGACCGGAACGGCCGATGGCGCCCGGATCGGGCTTTGCAAGGTGATCTTGGTGTCGGGGGATTGGGACGTCATGGCGCTCTATCTGGGGTCGGCAGTTACGAAACGAAAGGGGTTGCGAACTCTCAACCGCTGTCGTCCCGGCCTTGAGCCGGGACCCATAATCAGAGGCTTGAGTTTGTGGCACTGGAGCATGATCCGGAAAAGTGTGTAGCGGTTTTCCCTTGGCTAACAAACGCGGAACGCGTTTGCGCGGAGATCATGCTCAAACAAAGACCTAAAGCCGATGACGATTCAACCTGAACTCGTCGCGCTTTAGGGCGGGACGGCTTTCTTTCGAACAACAGATATCACGCGGTATGGGTCCCTGCGTTCGCATGCGTTCGCAGGGACGACCGTGTTGTTCGCGGCGCGAGCGGCGCTACGCCACCTCGCCGAAGCACCAGGCCAGAATGCCCTTCTGCGCGTGCAGACGGTTTTCGGCTTCGTCGAATACCACCGATTGCGGACCGTCGATCACCTCGTCGGTGACCTCCTCGCCGCGATGCGCGGGCAGGCAGTGCATGAACAGCGCATCGGGCTTCGCAAGCGACATCAGCTGGGCGTTGACCTGATAGGGCTTGAGCAGATTGTGGCGATGCTCGCCGTCCTTGTCGCCCATCGACACCCAGGTGTCGGTGACGACGCAATCGGCGCCGCGCACGGCCGCTTCCGGATCATTGCCGAGCACGATCGCGGCCTGCGTCGCCCTGATCCAGTCCTTCATCGACTTGTTGGGCGCAAGCTGCGGCGGGGTGGCGACATTGAGCTTGAACTTGAAACGCTCGGCGGCGTGCGCCCAGGATGCCAGCACATTGTTGTCGTCGCCGGTCCAGGCCACGGTGCGGCCCTCGATCGGGCCGCGCCGCTCTTCGAAGGTCATGAGATCCGCCATCACCTGGCAGGGATGCGAGCGCCGCGTCAGTCCGTTGATGACGGGCACGGTGGCGTGCGCGGCGAGCTCGAGCAGCGCGTCATGGCTGAGGATGCGGATCATGATGGCGTCGACATAGCGCGACAGCACCCGCGCGGTGTCGGCGATGGTCTCGCCGCGGCCGAGCTGCATCTCGGCGCCCGTGAGCATGATGAACTCGCCGCCAAGCTGGCGCATGCCGACATCGAAGGAGACACGGGTGCGGGTCGACGGCTTCTCGAAGATCATCGCCAGCGTCTTGCCGGCGAGCGGCCTGTCGGACTTTTCGTGGGCCTTCCGTCTCGCCTTCATGGCGGAGCCGGCGGCGAGCATGTTGCGCAGTTCCGTCAGCGGAAGCGAGTTGATGTCCAGGAAATGACGCGGCGTCGTGCTCATGATGCCGTCGCCCGCTTCGACTGACTACTCGACAACGCCGCACAGGCGCGCTCCAGGCACGCTACCGATTGCTCGATTTCCGCCTCCGTGACGATCAAGGGCGGCAGGAAGCGCACGACATTCTCGCCTGCCCCGACCGTGAGCAGCTTCTGATCGCGTAGCGCCGCGACCAGATCGCCTGGCGGCACCACGGCCTTGACGCCGATCAGGAGCCCCTCGCCGCGCACTTCCGACACCACCTGCGGATGACGATCGATCACGGACGCAAGCTTCTGCTTCAACAGCAGCGACATCTTCTGCACATGCTCGAAGAAGCCGGGCTTCAGCATCACGTCCAGCACCGCATTGGCGACTGCAACAGCGAGCGGATTGCCGCCGAAGGTCGAGCCGTGCGAGCCCGGCGTCATGCCGGCCGCGGCATCCGCGGTGGCAAGGCAGGCACCGATCGGAAAACCGCCGCCAAGTGCCTTTGCCAGCGACATCACGTCCGGCGTTACGCCGAGGCGGCGATACGCGAACAACTCGCCGGTACGGCCCATGCCGGTCTGCACCTCGTCGAACACCAGCAGCAGGCCGTTGTCGTCGCAGAGCTGGCGCAGCGCCTTGAAGAAGGCGTGCGATGCTGCGCGCACGCCGCCCTCGCCCTGCAGCGGCTCGATCAGGATGCCGGCCGTGTTCGGACCGATCGCCTTCTTCACGGCATCGAGATCGCCGAGCGCCACCTGATCAAAACCGTCCATCTTCGGGCCGAAGCCGTCGAGATATTTCTCCGAGCCGGTTGCGGCGAGCGTCGCCAGCGTGCGGCCGTGGAAGGCGCCTTCGAAGGTGATGATGCGATGGCGCTCGGGTCGGCCTTTCGCGGCGTGATATTTCCGCGTGACCTTGATCGCGCATTCCATCGCCTCCGCGCCGGAATTGGCGAAGAATACGAAGTCGGCGAAGCTCTGCTCGCACAGCCGTGCGGCGAGACGCTCACCATCCGGGGACTTGAACAGGTTCGACATGTGCCAGAGCTTTGTCGCCTGCTCCTGCAAGGCCGCGACGAGTTGCGGATGCGCATGCCCGAGTGCGTTCACCGCGACGCCGGATGTAAAATCGAGATAACGCTCGCCATTGCTGGCGATCAGCCAAGCGCCCTCGCCGCGCTCGAAGGCAAGGTCGACCCTGGCGAAAACGGGAAGCAAATGCGACGTGGCGCTATTTGTCATGGCTATCACTTAGAGAGTTGAAGCCGATTTTGATGTACGCGTTCACACCGCCTACATCGTTAACCCGCTTGGAAACCGCTTGGAAAACGAAATGTGCCGCCTTTTCAGGGCGGCACGTGGAACCATTCTAGGCTCAGGGCGATAACTGTCAACATAGGATGAGGCATCAAGTTCGCACACGCACAACCCGTCGGATTGCGGGTTTCAATAAAAAATACTTGCGCGGCCTCTGCCATGGAACATGTGGAAGGCCCGGCCGGACTCTTGCGCGGGAGTCACGGCATATTGTAGCTTCGTCTGCGTCGGATACGACATCTCGTGCGGCAGTTTTGATCCTTTAAGTCCTGTTGTTTCGCGTACACGTCCGGGCCTGCTTTCCGCGGCCGGCGAGGGCTAAGGGATTCTGCCCGCAGGGTTTTTCGAAGCTAGGCATCGCAGCGCTGCCTCACGAATGGGCCGGTGCGAGACGAAGGGAAAATTGCGATGACGGTATTGACCTGGTCCGATGATCGCGTCGAGCAGTTGAAAAAACTCTGGGAGTCCGGACTTTCGGCTAGCCAGATTGCCGCGGAACTCGGAAATGTGACGCGTAACGCCGTGATCGGCAAGGTGCACCGGCTGGGTTTGTCCGGCCGTGCCAAGAGCCCCGCATCGGCTGCGCCGCGCCAGCGCAAGCCACGTCCAGCGCAGCACATGATGCGGGTGGCGCGTCCGGTCACACGCGGCAACACCGCGTTGGCGCATGCCTTCGAGGTCGAGCTGGAGCCCGATCCGATCGCCTTCGACAACGTCGTGCCGATGAGCCAGCGGTTATCGCTTCTGGAATTGAGCGAAGCCACCTGCCATTGGCCGGTCGGCGATCCGTCGAGCCCGGACTTCTTCTTCTGCGGCGGCAAGGCACTCCACGGGCTGCCCTACTGCGCGCATCACTCGCGCGTCGCCTATCAGCCCAATGTCGATCGTCGGCGCCAGGCGCAGAAGCCGGCGCGCTAAGCGCGCCTTTGAAGAGCGCTCACGACCAGCGCATCGCCGCGCTGTAAACATCGGCCGTCGTCCCCGCGAACGCGGGGACCCATAACCACCGACAGGCGTGGTTATGATGGGATGCCGACCAGTCCGTCTCAACAATCAACATTCGTGGTTATGGGTCCCTGCGTTCGCAGGGACGACGGTGGTAGTTGTGTTGCGAGTGTTGCAAACAAATGGCGTTCGCCGCCATCAGGCGCAGAAGCCGCCAACGCAAGCGCGCTTCACAGGCACAGTCGCCGCACCGAAAATATCGGCTGTCGTCCCGGCCGAAGCGAAGAGCCGGGACCCATAACCACCGGCAGGCGTGGTCATGACGGGATGCCGATCCAGCTTGCCTCAGCAATCAACATTCGTGGTTATGGGTCCCTGCGTTCGCAGGGACGACGGTGGTGCGTGTGCTGCAAACAAATCCGTTCGCTGGCGCGAACGGACGACGGCTACTCCGCCGCCTTCGCAAACCTGTCGTCGAGCGCGTAGCCCGCGCCGCGCACGGTGCGGATCGGATCCTGCTCGCGGCCCGGATTGAGCAGCTTGCGCAGCCGCCCGATATGTACGTCGACGGTGCGCTCGTCGATATAGATGTCGCGGCCCCAGACGCTGTCGAGCAACTGCTCGCGGCTGAACACGCGGCCGGGATGCTCCAGGAAGAACTCGAGCAGGCGATATTCGGTCGGGCCGAGATCGATCGGCCGGCCCGAACGCGCGACGCGGCGTTTCTCGCGATCGAGCTCGATGTCGCCATAGGCGAGCACCGTAGCGAGCCGCTCGGGGCTCGCGCGGCGCAACAGCCCCTTCACGCGCGCAAGCAGCTCAGGCACCGAGAACGGCTTGACGATGTAATCGTCGGCGCCGGTGGCGAGCCCGCGCACACGCTCGCTTTCCTCACCGCGCGCGGTCAGCATGATGATCGGCAGCTGCTTGGTCTCGGGCCGCGCGCGCAGGCGTCGGCACAGCTCGATGCCGGACAGGCCGGGCAGCATCCAGTCCAGCACGATCAGATCGGGCACGCGCTCCTTCAACCGCGTGTCGGCGTCATCGCCGCGGGCAACCGTTTCGACATCGTAGCCTTCGGCATCGAGGTTGTAACGCAACAGCGTGGTCAACGCTTCCTCGTCTTCCACCACCAGAATGCGCGCGCTCATGACCTAGTCTTCTCCATTGACTTCACCGACATTGTCCCGGTTCGAGAACCGAAAATACCCCGCCAAGCATGCGCGGGGCAGGCCGTGTTGCCGGTACCATGCCCTAATTTCCGGGGATCGTGGTTGCAAAATTCGTCATGTCGCCCTTAGGGCGCTTGTCGAGGATCTGCTGACCTTCGATCATGTAGAACACCGTCTCGGCAATGTTGGTGGCGTGGTCGCCGATCCGTTCAATATTCTTGGCGCAAAACATCAGGTGAATGCAGAAGGAGATGTTGCGCGGATCTTCCATCATGTAGGTAAGAAGCTCGCGGAACAGCGACGTACAGATCGCGTCGACCTCCTCGTCGCCCTTCCAGACCGCCATCGCCGCCGGCAAATCGTGCGCGGCATAGGCATCGAGCACGGTCTTGACCTGGGACTGCACCAGGTCGGTCATGTGCTCCAGCCCGCGGATCAGCTTCAAGGGGTGGAAATCGCTTTCGAGCGCCGCGACGCGCTTGCCCATGTTCTTGGCGAGATCGCCGATCCGCTCGAGGTCGGTCGCGACGCGCATCGAGCCGACGATCTCGCGCAGGTCGACCGCCATCGGCTGGCGGCGCGCAATGGTCAGCACAGCACGCTCCTCGATGGTGCGCTGCAGCTTGTCGATCTCGGCGTCGGCAGCCACCACGCGCTGGCCGAGCGCGACGTCGCGGCGGACCAATGCGTCGACGGAGTCGACGATCATGCGTTCGGCAAGGCCGCCCATCTCGGCGACGAGCCGGGTCAGTTCCTGGAGATCGCTGTCAAACGCCTTGGCGGTGTGTTCAGAAACCATGATTGTCTCCTCAGCCGAACCGGCCGGTGATGTAGTCCTGCGTGCGTCGATCACTCGGCGAGGTGAAGATCTTGTTGGTTTCGTCGAACTCGATCAACTCGCCGAGATACATGAATGCGGTCTTGTCCGAGACGCGCGCGGCCTGCTGCATGTTATGCGTGACGATCGCGATCGTGTAGTTCTCGGCCAGTTCCTGGATCAGTTCCTCGACCTTCGCGGTCGAGATCGGGTCGAGCGCCGAACAGGGCTCGTCGAACAGAATGACTTCGGGGCGCACCGCGACGGTGCGGGCGATGCACAGCCGCTGCTGCTGGCCGCCGGAAAGCGAGAGGCCGGAAGCGTTGAGCTTGTCCTTGACCTCGTTCCAGAGCGCGCCGCCACGCAACGCCTTCTCGACGCGGCCGTCCATCTCGGACTTGGAGATCTTCTCATAGAGGCGGATGCCGAAGGCGATGTTCTCGTAGATCGTCATCGGGAACGGCGTCGGCTTCTGGAACACCATGCCGACCCGCGCCCGCAGCAGGTTGAGATCGAGATGCGGATCGAGGACGTTGGTCTGGTCCAGCATCAATTGGCCGATCGCGCGCTGTCCGGGATAGAGGTCGTACATCCGGTTGAAGATGCGCAGCAAGGTCGACTTGCCGCAGCCCGACGGGCCGATGAAGGCCGTGACGCGGTTGGTGCCGAGCGTCAGGTTGATGTTCTTCAGCGCGTGGTGTTCGCCATAGTAGAAATTCAGGTTGCGCACGGTCACCTTCGGCGCCGCTTCGGGAAGCGGCGTGGAGGGTACCGGCCCGCTTGCGTGACTGACGGAAACGGACAGTTCGGTCATTTTGCGTTCCTTTCGGCGCCAAGGATACGCGCGCCAATATTCAGGGCGAGCACGGTGAGGGTTATGAGCAGAGCCCCGCTCCAGGCAAGCTGCTTCCAGTAGGCATAGGGGCTCTGCACGAAGTTGTTGATGGTCACCGGCAGGTTAGCCATCGTCTTGGTCAAATCGAGGCTGAAGAACTGGTTCGACAGCGCGGTGAACAACAGCGGCGCGGTCTCGCCGGCGACGCGCGCGGTGGCCAGCAGCACGCCGGTGATCAGGCCCGAGCGCGCGGCGCGATAGGCGATCCTCTTGATCACCAGCGAGCGCGGCAGGCCAAGCGCGGACGCGGCCTCGCGCAGTGGATTGGGCACCAGCGCCAGCATGTCCTCGGTGGTGCGCACCACCACGGGGATGACGATGACCGCCAGCGCCAGGCAGCCGGCGATCGCGGAGAAGCCGCCCATCGGCACCACAATGGCCCCATAGATGAACAGGCCGATGATGATCGACGGCGCGCTGAGCAGGATGTCGTTGATGAAGCGGATCACCGAGGTCAGGCGGTCATGCTTGCCATACTCGGCGAGATACGTGCCGGCGAACAAACCGAGCGGCGCGCCGACGCCGACGCCGATCACGGTCATGATCACCGAGCCGACGATCGCGTTCAGCAGGCCGCCTTCGGTCGAGCCCGGCGGCGGCGTGTTCTGGGTGAAGACCTGCAGGCTCAGTCCGGCGAGGCCGTTGTAGAGCAGCGTGAACAGGATCAGCGCCAGCCAGGTGACGCCGAAGGCCGCGGCGGCGAAACAGAGCCCGCGAATGACGATGTCCTTGCGGCGGCGACGGACGTAGATCGGATTGACCATCGTTGTCATGGCGTCACTTCCCCGCTTTCTGCTCGAGCCGCAGCAGCATCAGCCGCGCGGCCGCCAGCACGAAGAAAGTCAGCACGAACAGGAGCAGGCCGAGCAGGATCAGGCCCGACTGGTGCAGGCCGTCGCTCTCGGCAAATTCGGAAGCGATCGCGGCCGATATCGTCGTGCCCGGCGCGAAGATCGAGGACGAGATGCGGAACGAGTTGCCGATGATGAAGGTGACCGCCATGGTCTCGCCGAGCGCGCGCCCCAGCGCCAGCATGATGCCGCCGATGACGCCGACGCGGGTGTAGGGGATGACCACGTTGCGGACCACTTCCCAGGTGGTGCAGCCGACGCCATAGGCCGCCTCTTTCAGGACCGGCGGCACGGTCTTGAACACGTCGACCGAGATCGAGGTGATGAAGGGCAGCACCATGATCGCCAGGATCAGCGAGGCATTGAACAGGCTGAGATAGGACGGCGGACCTGCGAAAATCGCGTTCAGCACGGGAATGCCGCTGAACAGGCTGATCATGAACGGCTGAAACGTGTAGGCCAGGAACGGACCGAGCACGAAGAAGCCCCACATGCCGTAGATGATCGAGGGAATGCCGGCCAGCAGCTCGATCGCGATGCCGATCGGCCGGCGCAGCCATTGCGGGCAGAGTTCGGTCAGGAAGATCGCAATGCCGATCCCGACCGGGATCGCGATCAGCATCGCGATGAAGGACGTGATGAGCGTGCCGTAGATCGGGCCCAGCGCCCCCAGCACCGGCGGATCGGCCGACGGCGCCCAGCGCTGCGTCCACAGGAAGGCAAAGCCATACTGCTTCATCGCCGGCCACGCGCCGACGATCAGCGACAGGATGATGCCGCCGAGAACGAGCAGCACCGAAATCGCGCAGATGCGGGTGATCCAGTAGAAGGTGACGTCGCCGAGCTTGAACGCATTGAGCGCCTTGGCGCGATCGTAGGGGCCGGCGGCCTCGATCACATCGCTCACATCGCTTTGAACGGCCATGTCTGCCACGCCAATCCCCTGTCTCGTCTATACTAAATCCCGCCGAAGAGCGGGCTACGGAAGGAAACCGACAGCACGTCGAAATCCGTTCCGCGCACGCTCCTCCCCCTGCTTGAAGGGGGAGGAGAAGCTCATCTTCGCTAGAGCGTTAGCTCTTGATGTCGGACGACCAGGTCTTCTCGATGAGCTTGACCACACTGTCCGGCATCGGGATGTAGTCGAGCTCTTCGGCCATCTTGTCGCCCTTGGCGAACGCCCACTTGAAGAACTTGACGGCTTCGGCCGAGGCCGCCTTGTCGGTCGGCTCCTTGTGCATCAGGATGAAGGTCGACGCGGTGATAGGCCAGGACTTCTCGCCGGGCTGGTCGGTGAGGATCACATAGTAGCCGGGAGCCTTGGCCCAGTCGGCGTTCGAAGCGGCGGCCTGGAAGGCCTCAACGGTCGGCTGCACCGTCTTGCCGGCCTTGTTGACCAAGGCGACATAGGTCAGCTTGTTCTGCTTGGCGTAGGCATATTCGACATAGCCGATCGCGTTCTTGGTCTGGCCGACGTTGCCGGCAACACCTTCATTGCCCTTGGCGCCGACACCAACCGGCCATTCGACGGCGGTGTTGGAGCCGACCTTGTTCTTCCAGTCCGCGCTCGCCTTCGAGAGATAGTCGGTGAAGTTGAAAGTGGTGCCAGAGCCGTCGGAGCGGCGCACCACGGCGATTGCCTCGGAGGGCAGCTTCACATTGGCATTGAGCTTCTTGATCGCGGGATCGTCCCACTTGGTGATCTTGCCGAGATAGATGTCGGCGAGCATCTCGCCATCGAGCACCAGCTCGCCCGGCTTGACGCCTTCGAGGTTCACGACCGGCACGATTGCGCCCATCACCATCGGCCACTGCACCAGGCCGTCCTTCTCAAGCTGCTCGGCCTTGAGCGGCGCATCGGTGGCGCCGAAGGTCACGGTCTTCGCCTGGATCTGCTTGATACCGGCGCCGGAGCCGATCGACTGATAGTTCAGGCCGTTGCCGGTCTCCTTCTTGTAGGCATCGGCCCACTTCGAATAGATCGGGAACGGGAACGTCGCTCCCGCGCCGGTGATGTCGGCGGCAAACGCCGACGTCGATGCGGCGACCAGGCCGGCAGCGACGAGAGCTTTAACGAAATTCATAGCTGGTCTCCATCTTGGGAGCGAAGCGCCGACTGCGCCCGATCGCGCTCCCGCCGTCCCTTTAAGAGCGGTCGGTACGACTTTTACGAAGGTTTGGTGACAGTCAGATGACAAGCTAAGATGCTGAAAATACGCTACTTTATGCCGCAGCGAGGCTCTTGGGCTGGGGAAAGCAGGCCGTGAAGGTCGCCCCGTTCCTCGGCACGCTTTCGATCAAAAGCCGGCCCCGATGGCGGTTAAGAATATGTTTTACAAGAGAGAGTCCGAGCCCGGTTCCGCCCTGGGCGCGGCTGTCCCCGACGTCGACCCGGTAGAAGCGCTCGGTCAGCCGCGGCAGGTGTTCCGGCGCGATGCCGGGGCCGAAATCGCGCACCAGGACCCGGACTTCCTGCGTGCCGTCGCCCGACATGGCCGAGATCAGCGAGACGACGATCCTGCCGCCGGAGGCGCCGTATTTCAGCGCATTCTCGATCAGGTTCTCGAACAGCCGCAACAGCTCCTCGCGATCGCCCGCGATCAGGACCGGGATCTCCGGCAGATCGATGTCGACCACGACCTGACGCTCGCGCGCCAGAGGCTCCAGTCCATCGGCGACCTGGCGGATGATCGGCACGACATCGACCAAGGTATCCGGGCGCACATGGGCCGACAGTTCCACCCGGGACAGCGACAAGAGATCGTCGATCAGCCGCGCCATCCGCGTCGCCTGGACATGCATGATGGAAAGGAAGCGCTCGCGCGCCTTGGCATCCTCCTTGGCCGGTCCCTGCAGCGTGTCGATGAAGCCGGACAGCGCCGCCAGCGGCGTGCGCAATTCGTGGCTGGCATTGGCCACGAAATCGGCGCGCATCTCCTCGACGCGCCGGAGCGGCGTCTGGTCGTGGAAGGTCATCAGCATGCATTTGTCGACGCCGCCGAACATGGTCGGCACCGGCACGGGCGTGATGATCAGTTCCATCCAGCGATCGACCGGCACGTGGTCGAGATAGCTGGTGCGGCGCGGCTCCGTGGTGGCGATCGCCTCGCGCAGCGCCGTGATGATCTCCGGCGAGCGCAGAGCGAACTGGGCGAGCTCGTTCCGACGCAATGCCGGCGCAAGCTCGGCGGCGGCGGCATTGAGATGGATGACGCGTCCGGCGCGGTCGAGCAGCACCGCCGGGTCCGGCATGCCGGCGACAATCGCGCTGACGGCGGGCGCTTCCACCGGATTGACCCCACGCACGTCCTCGCGCGAGGCCGCGACATGGTGCAGGCGCCAGGGCACGAGCGCCGCGGCGGCGATGCAGGCAAAGACGATGGCCGCGCGAAGCGGCGACAGTTCGTCGAACACGGCGAGCACGGACAGCGCAAGACCCGCAACCAGCAGAATGATGGCCGAATGGCGCAATCGTTCCGGCCAAGGCGAAAAGAATGAAGGTGAGGAAGGAGGAGCGTCTATTGCCATTTCACCGGCTTCTCCGTGTCTGTCCTCGTCAGGCGCCGGTGTCTCCACGCTCTCTCACATAAGCAGCTTTGTGCCCGGGTCCGGCATCGAGTCGAAGTGCCGCCTGACGCAGGCGCTTCGACCGGGTGCTGATGATAACTTCCCGAAACGTCAGCAGGATTACAGATATGACGAAGGGCGCAATATAGTAGAGCAGGCGGAATAACAACATACCGGCCAGCAGATCCTCCCGATCCATCTGCCAGAGGCCGACCAGCATCGCGGCGTCGAACACCCCGAGCCCGCCGGGGGAATGGCTGGCGAAACCCAGCAGCGTCGCCGATACGAAGATCACCGCGACCGTGACGAAACCGAGATTGGGTTCGTCCGGAACCAGCACGTACATGGCCAGCGCGCAAAAGCCGAGATCGACGATCCCGATCGCGATCTGCAGCAGCGTCAGCGGTCCGGAGGGCAGCACCACGGTCCAGGGACCGCGGCCGACGAGGCGCGGCTGGGTCCAGACCCACACCACATAGGCCACCAGCGCCAGGATGATCGCGAACGCAGCGAGTTGATTGAGCCAGGGCGGCAACTGGTCGATCGAGGCGGCGGCCTCCGGGTGATAGGCGATACCAAGCCCGAGCACGGCTGCGTTGCCGAGCCAGAAGGTGAGGCCGGCGAGGAAGCAGATCTTGGCGACGTCGATCGCGTTCAATCCCCTGGCAGAATAGATGCGGTAACGCACCGCGCCGCCCGTGAATACGCTCGCGCCGACATTGTGGCCGATCGAGTAGCTGGTGAACGCGGCAAGCGCGTTGATGCGGTACGGCACGTCGCTGTGACCGATCGCGCGCACGGCGAACAGGTCGTAGAAGGTCAGCGTGAAATAACCCGCGGTCACGAAGAGGGCAGCCAGCAAGATCTGGCGCGGTTCGGTGCCCTTGATGGCCTCGATGACCTCGTCGACATCGATGCCGCGGAGCAGATGGTAGAGCACGTAGCAGGCAATCCCGATGACTGCGACGCTGATCGCAACTCCCACCTTGTGCAGGACCTGCTTCTCCCGCAGAAACGAGATCGCCCCGCGTATGGCTTGCAGCATCTACACCTCTAACGATGGTCCGGCGACGACAGCAGAAGGACGATTTTCCGATCGTCGCCAACCCTAGGCTTGCCCGCTAACCCCACGTGGTAGCGCGTTTTGGGCGGAAGTGGAATTGACCCCGTGTGAATAAAAAACACGCGCATTCAAATTATTGGACGCGATTTCGGATGACGGAATGCACAGTTTTGCTGCACACGCTCAGGCAGTCGTTTAGGCAGGCCTGCGACCCTGCCCCGAAAGCGGTGAAGCTTTCATGAACTTTCATGCTCCCGGCGCGGCCTGCACGCTGCGCGAGACCACCCAGTCGCGCAGCCACGACCCGACCGCGCAGCCCATCAAATAGGGCGCCAGCATGATCAGGGCGAGTTCGAGCCAATAGCCAGGACGCCCCGGAATGGCCTGGGCGATCGCAGCCGCAATCAGCGCCGCCACCAGCAGGGCCAGCCAGCGCGCCATCACCTTCGAGACCGCTGGGCCGCGATGCACCACCGCGATCCAGCCCATGCCGAAACCAAGCAAAAGCGAGGCCAACAGCCAACCCCAATGAAACGCCGCCAGATACGCCATCCCGCTTACCTCACCACGAACTCGATGCGCCGGTTCTGCGCCTTGCCTTCGCCGGTCCCGTTGCTGGCGACCGGCTGCGTGCTGCCGTAACCGACCGCTGAGAACCGGTCCGCCGGCAACCCGGCCTTAACCATATGGTCGACGACTGCCTGAGCGCGTTTTTCCGACAACGTCTGGTTCGCAGCGTCGTCACCGTCAGCGTCGGTGTGGCCCGCGACTTCGACGTTGGAGGCCGGACAGCGCAGTGTGGTCTCGACCAACCGGTCGAGCAGGCCGCTCGAATCCGGATCGATCCTGGCACTTTTGGGCTCGAAATGGATGACGCCTTTCGACAGGAGTTCGGTGAACAGCTGCTGACATACGGTATTGTCGACGGGCGCGGCCTGCGGCTTGACCGAGATTTCCGGCTTGAACTGGAAGCCCTGCGGAAAGTCTTTGCCGAGACCGGCGCGGATCTGCGCGGCGGCCGCATCATAAAGCGCGTCGCCCGACAGCTTTACTTCCCGATCGGACACGACCAGCGTACCAGTGGACAGCCGTGACAGCGCACCCAGCGCCGGAACCACGGCTGCGGCAAATCCCGACGGCGCCCCGACGCTCGTCTTCAGGTTGTCGACCACCTTCTCGTTGAAGAATTTGCGGCTGGCGGCCGCCACCAGCGCGGTGTGCGCTGCGGTGTCGGGAATGTAGCCCGACAGCGTCAAGGTCACCGCGACCGGGTCCTTGTTGGCCTGGAAGACATAGGGCGGCGCCTTGATGTCGTTGGCGACCTTGAAACCCTCCGGCAGCTTCTTCAGCGCCGCGGCGATGGCTTCCCTGCCGCCGAGGTCGCGCGCCATGCCGGACAGCGTCACATTCGCGTCCGATATCGAAAGCTTGCCGTCCTTGAGCTTGCCGATCTGGTCGATCAGCAACAGCGCGGCCTCGTCGAAACGCGGCGGTGCGCCGCGGGCGAGATTCATCTGATCGACGACCTCGACCCCGCCAAGACCGGCGCGTGCAGCTTCCACGAGCTTGCCCTTGACGGCGGGCAATGGCGCGCTGCCGCCGAGCGTCACCCTGACGACATCGCGCTCGGCCGACCACGCGAACGGCTTGGCTTCGGGCACGAGGCGGGTCTCGTCGTTGACCAGCCGAACGCCTGGCACGGCGTCGACCCGCGTGACCGCACCGCGCCGCCCGTCCTCGGAAAACGCGTCCGCCGCGAGCGTGACATCGCGGCCGTCGACCGCGATCCGGGTCTTGTCAAGCAGCGTGTCCTTCAGCGCAGCGCCACTGCGCGCCGCCAGATCGGACTCCATGGGAACGGTGTTGTTCCAGGCTGCGATAGCCCAAAAGACGACCAGAACGATCAGACCCGGCCACCATTTGCTACTCCACCTGAACAGTCCGTGCATTCGATATCCCGTGGGCCAACTACCCGATTTTCCAAAACTTCGGATTTTCGAAGACTTCGCGAGTTTCCGAGACTTCGCGATTTTCCAAGACTTCGCGATTCTCCAAGACGTCGCGAGCCGTCGCGCTTTGCTCTAGGGCGCGACGGGTCCAGGATGAGCACTCATCGCGCTCCAACTCGCAGTCTGAGCATGATTTTGACGGAAACCGCCATCCATTTTCCGAGGCATGCTCTGACAACTCTCTGATTCCAGTACCACTTTTGGTCTGACGCACCCGCGGCGCGACCCGCGCCTGGCGGATCGGGAACCTCAAATCGGCGATATCGGTAACACAGAGAAAACAAACCGTTGGGGGGCTGTCAAACCGGAAATGGCCGCATCGTCCCGGCTCACGGAAATTCCATCGGCTAACAATTTGTTCAGCGGTTTTTCGCTAACGTTCTGAACGACAGGCTAACCGGTCGGCCAATCCCACATGAAGCAGTTCCGTAACACCGTCATCCGCGCCGGACTGGAGGCTCTCTATTTCAGCGGTGCTTACGCCCTGCTGCGGCCGATCCTGTCGGGCGTCGGCGCCATTTTCATGCTGCACCATGTCCGGCCCGGCCGCGACGGCGCGTTTCAGCCCAATCGTCATCTCGAGGTGACGCCCGAATTCCTGCGCGAGATGCTGGTGCATCTGCGCTCGAACGATATCGACGTCATCAGCATGGACGAGGCGCATCGGCGCCTGATCGATCGGAATTTTTCACGGCGCTTCGCCAGTTTCACCTTCGACGACGGCTATCGCGACAACCGCGATTTCGCACTGCCGGTAATGCGCGAATTTGACGCGCCGCTGACCATCTACGTCACCAGCGATTTCGCCGAGGGCATCGGCCGGCTGTGGTGGATCGCGCTGGAGATGGCGATCGCAAACGCGATGACGATCGAGGCGACGATCGACGGCACGGCCTGCCGGCTCGACGCAGCGACGCCCGCCGCCAAGCAGAATGCGTTCGACCGCCTGCACGATTGGCTGCGCGCACTGCCCGAGCACGATCTGCGGCGGGAGATGAGCGCACTGTGCGCCGGCCACGGCGTCGACGAAGCCGCGATTTGCCGCGATCTCTGCATGTCCTGGGACGAGTTGAAGCCGCTCTCGGCCGATCCGCTGGTCGCGATCGGAGGGCATACGGTTACCCATTGCAATCTTGCGGCGCAGAGCGGCGAGACCGCGGGGGAGGAATTGATCGCGAGCCGCGCGCGGATCGAAGCCGCGCTCGATCACTCCGTCGTTCACCTCGCCTATCCCTACGGCGACAAGGGCGCTGCCGGCGCGCGCGAATTCGCCCTCGCCGCCGCCGCCGGCTACAGGACCGCCGTCACCACGCGGCCGGGGATGGTCTTCGCGGAAAACGCCGGTCATCTCACCGCGCTGCCGCGGGTCTCGCTCAACGGCAATTACCAGGACACGCGAATCCTGCCCGTGCTGACATCGGGCGCAGCGACCGCGATGTGGAACGGCTTTCGCCGCGTCGACGCCGCGTGACGCGCTGAGATCATGACCTCAGCGGCCATCGACCACGCCTGCGCCGGATCACAAGACGGTTTGTCAGCAGCGGCCGTTCACTTGCCGGAATCGTTCTCCGGCTCATCAGCCTGAAGCCATTCTGTGTCGCCGATCAGATGCTGATATCGCCGAAGCGTATTTTCCGTCTGGCGGCGCCGCGATTCATAGATCGCCTCGAGGATGATGGTGAACAAACCCTTTTGCCTCGGCAAGCGCCGTGCTCTTCTAGCGAACGAAACAATGCCGGTAGTGGAATAAGATGCATGTTTCATCGAGAAAGCTCTCATCGGTAAGCTTGGAAATCAATGTCAACATCCACCCGGACGCACCATGCCTTCGCCGCGCAAGGCGGCTTGTGTCTTGCATCACATCTCAGGAAAAGTTGATCTGCACCCGATCTGTCTCGGCGGCGGCGAATTAACGCTCGCTCTCGTTGCGTGCGGCAAGCGTCGCTTCCTTGACTTGTGCGCGCACCAGAACGAAGCAAAGCAAGGGAGGTTTGATGTTCAAGGATCTGTTTTCACTGCGGGGACGCGTTGCGTTGGTCACCGGCGGCTCGCGCGGCATCGGCAAGATGATCGTTGCGGGTTTTCTCGCGCAAGGCGCCGCGCGCGTCTACATCACCGCGCGCAAGGCAGGCCCCTGCGAGGCGACGGCGAAGGAGCTTACCGCAGCCCATGACGGCGAATGCATCGCGCTGCCGATCGATATCTCCAATCTTGCAGGCATCGACATGCTCGCAGGCGAGATCAGGAAACGCGAGCCGAAGCTCGACATCCTCGTCAACAATGCGGGTGCGGCATGGGGCGCGGACTTCGACGAATTTCCCGAGAGCGGCTGGGACAAGGTCGCGAACCTCAACCTCAAGACGCCGTTCTTCCTGACGAAGGCGCTGGCCGGCCCGCTGCGCGCCGCCGCGAGCGCGGACAGGCCCGCCAAGGTCATCAACATCGCCTCGATCGACGGCATCTTCGTCAATCCGGGGATCGAAGGCAGCGGGTGGGATTCGTAGGCCGCGCCCACAATCACGGTGTCGTCCCTGCGAAGGCTGGGACCCATACCGCGTGATGTCTGTTGTTGGAAAGAAAGCCGTCCCGCCGTAGTGCCACAAACTCAAGCCTGGGTTATGGATCCCTGCGTTCGCAGGGACGACGGCGAGTGTGTGGCTTCAGCAATCCTGCCACGCACCTTGGACGTCATACCCCGCGAAAGCGGGGTATCCAGTACTCCGTGCCGTCAAGGGTTAGCACCGCGCTTCTGCAATGAGCTTCAGTGCTTACTGGATCACCCGCTTTCGCGGGTGATGACGACCGATATTGCGGCGGCGATCGCACACAGATGCCCGCTGCACCTCTCACGTCTCGATCTTCACATATTCGAAGTCGCCGGGCTTGTTGTCGATGCCGACCTTGGGCGGCGAGATCCAGGAGGCGAAGCCGCCGGTCTCGGTGACGGGCGTCATCAGCGAGGCGATGAAGTCGCCGTCGGCGCGCGACGGCAGCCAGTCGTCGCGGCGCTTGGCCCAGGTCGCGTCGTCGATCAGCAAACCTTCCGGCGTCGCATGCACGTCCTTGAACTCGCCGATCGCGCGATGGAAGGCGACATGCGGCAGCGCCAGCTTGAAATCATAGCCAGCCGTCGAGATCACCTTGTTCCAGCGCAACAGGCCCTTGACGCAGTCCTGCGTGTAGTCATCGCGGAGCCGCATGTTGAGCGCGGTCAGCGCCGGCTCGTCGACCCGCTTGATCTCGCCGCCCACGAGCTTCAGCACCGGATAGGTCGAACTCTGCAGGCGGTGGTCGTCCTTGATCTGCGTCTCGTGAAAGCGGCCCTTGATGCCGGCATTGAAGGCGTTGGCGGCGTTGGTCGAAACCTCCGAGCCGAACAGATCGAGCGAGAGCGAGTAATGCAGGTTCAGTTTCTTCTGAATGGTCGGCAAATCGATCACGCCGAGCGCGCGGATCTTCGCAATATCGGTCGGATCGTCGATGCCGGCCGCGCGCATCGCGTCACAGGTCCGCTGCACCACGCGGGTGATGCCGGTCTCGCCGACGAACATGTGGTGCGCCTCTTCGGTCAGCATGAAGCGGCAGGTGCGCGACAGCGGATCGAAGCCCGACTGCGCCAGCGAATGCAGCTGCATCTTGCCGTCGCGGTCGGTGAAATAGGTGAACATGAAGAAGGACAGCCAGTCCGGCGTCGCCTCGTTGAAGGCGCCGAGCATGCGCGGGGAATCCGCGTCACCCGAGCGGCGGCGCAGCAATTCATCCGCTTCCTCGCGGCCATCGCGGCCGAAATATTTCTGCAAGAGATAGACCATTGCCCAGAGATGGCGGCCCTCCTCGACATTGACCTGGAACAGGTTGCGCATGTCGTAGAGCGAGGGCGCGGTCTTGCCGAGATGGCGCTGCTGCTCGACGGACGCCGGCTCGGTGTCGCCCTGGATCACGATCAGCCGGCGCAGCATGGCGCGGTGCTCGCCGGGCACTTCCTGCCAGGCCGGCTCGCCGTAGCGCTCGCCGAACGGAATGACCCGATTTTCTTCCTCGGGCGCGAGCAGGATGCCCCAGCGATAATCCGGCATCTTCACATAGTCGAACTTGGCCCAGCCGCGCGGATCGACCGAATAGGCCGTGCGCAGATAGACCAGCGACTGCTGGAAGCCCTCCGGCCCCATGTCGTTCCACCAGTCGATATAGCCGGGATGCCAGCCCTCCAGCGCCTTCAGCACCTGGCGATCCTCGCCGAGATTCACGTTGTTGGGAATCTTCGTGCTGTAGTCAACGTTCATGATATTGACGTTCATCGCCGTGCTCCTTGGCTGGCGAATGGCGAATAGGGAGTAGCGAATAGGGTAAAGAACCATTCGCTATTCGCTACTCGCCATTCACTCCCTACACTCTCGTCATATCGAACCGCGGCTTCTGGCCACTGCCGTAGCGCCTGAGCGCGCCATCCTCGCCGACCGCGTTGGGGCGCTGGAAGATCCAGTTCTGCCAGGCGGTCAGGCGCGAAAAGATCTTCGATTCCATGGTCTCGGGCCCGACGAAGCGCAAATTCGCTTCCATGCCGGTGAGACTGTCGGGCGAGAAGCTGGCGCGCTCCTCCAGGAATACGCGCACCTCGTCGTCCCAGTCGATATCGTCGAGCGCGAAGGTGACGAGGCCGAGCTCTTCGGCCTCCTCCGCATCGAGCGCCGCGCCGATTTTCTCGCGCGCGTGGTCGAGATCGGCCGGATCGGCCTGGAAACGCGACTCGAGCCGCGTCAGGCCATGGCTCATCGGACAGGCGCCGAAATTCATCGCCGAGAGTTCGATGGCCGGCGGCGGGCGGTTATCGCCCTGCCGCGAGCCGATCAGCATGTAGGAGCGGTCGGCGGCGAACACGAGCTCGGCCAGCGTGCCTGCGAAACAGGAGCCCGGCTCGACCAGCGTCACCAGCGTGCGCGAGGTGACGTCGATGCGCTTGAGCACGCGCTTCCAATATTGCCTGATCTCGTTGACCAGCCAGTGCGACTTGTTGGCGTCGACAAACGCGTCATGCGCCAGCACGTGGGCGCGCTCGCCATGCGACTTGAACACGACAAGTGCGATCTCCAGCTCGTTGATCCGAAGATGCAGGATCGCATCGTCGAGCTCGCGCGCGACCTGCAGCGGCCAGAACGCCGCGCCTTGCGCAATCATGCCGTCGATGCCGGACGGCGGCGGCGCATCCGGCGCGCTGAGCGTGACGGTCGCGATGCGCGCGGTGCGGTCGATATCGACATTGACGAAGCCGTATCGAACGCTGCCGTCGTCGATCGTTCGGGCCAGCGGCACGAGCGAAATGCCCTTGCCGTTTCCGTTGCGCTTCGAGGCGGCGGCGAATTCCCTGGCGCGCTCGGCGATCTTCGTTTCCAGCTTGCTGTTCGGCGCGATCTCGTCGACCAGCCGCCACTGCACGGCGCGCTTGCCCTTGATGCCTTCCTCGATGGTGCAGAAGACGTCCGCGTGATCCCGGCGCACCTTGCGCTTGTCGACGACGCGCGTCAGGCCGCCGGTGCCCGGCAGCACCGCGAGCAGCGGCACCTCCGGCAGCGCGACGGAAGCGGAGCCATCATCGGCGAGGATGATGTGATCGGTGGCGAGCGCGAGCTCATAGCCGCCTCCGGCCGCGGTGCCGTTGACGACGGTGATGTAACGCTGGCCGGAGTTTTCGCTGGAGTCCTCGAGGCCGTTGCGGGTCTCGTTGGTGAATTTGCAGAAATTGACCTTGTGGGCATGGGTCGCGCCCGCGAGCATGCGGATGTTGGCGCCGGCGCAGAACACGCGGTTCTTGCCGGAGCGGATGATCACGACCTTCACCGCGGGATGCTCGAAGCGCAGCCGCTGCACGGCATCCGCCAGCTCGATATCGACGCCGAGGTCATAGGAATTGAGCTTGAGCTGGTAGCCCTCGAACAGGCCGCCATTCTCGTCGACGTCCATGGTGAGCGTCGCGACATCATCGACAACATCGAGCTTCCAGTGCCGGTAGCGCGACGGATCGGTCTGGAAATCGATGAAGGTCGCGCCTCCCGAAAGTGCGCGGTCGTCCCCGGCCATCGGCCACCCTTTTGATGTTATCGGTGGATGTTATCGGATCGATTTATATGCACTATATTTCATGTTTGTTGGTCCGTCCAGCCGAGATTTCCGAAATATGCATTTTGTTTCATGCCTCACGGGCGGCGCGTGGCTCAGGCCGCCCGGCCATCCTGCGCCTCGCCATGGCTGCGCAGCACGGCGTTGGCGAAATCGGAGATGACGTCCAGCGTCGCCTCCGGCGCTTCCCGATGCGGGGAATGTCCGGCGTCGTCGAGGACCGTCACGTCGACCGGGCAGTAGCACTCATCCTGCGCGATCTCGATCTGGCGCAGCGTGCCGTATTGATCGTCCGCGCCCTGGATGATCGCGATGGGCACGCGGATATAGGCGAGGTATTCCGAGATATCCCAGGCGCGGAATTTCGGATCGAGCCAGGCGCCGTTCCAGCCGTAAAAGGCGTTGTCGACATTGCTGTGCCAGCGTCCGAGCTTCTCTTTCAGGCTCGTCGTCTCGTAGGCAGTCTTGGTCTCGTAGGCAGTCCTGATCTCGGCGATCGAGGTGACCGAAATATCCTCGACGATGAAATGCGGCGCCATCAGTGCGATCGCGCGCACGCGATGATCCTGCACGCCGCCGGCATAGATCGCCGCGATCGACGCGCCGTCCGAATGCCCGACGAGCAGCCCGCGGCGGAAGCCGATTGTGTCGAGCAGCTTCGGCAGAACGTCGAGCGCCTCGACATGCATGTAATCGAGCGGACGCGGCAGCTTGACCGGCGACGACGCGCCATAGCCGGCGCGGGAATAGACAAACACGCCGGCGCCGGTCGCGGCCTGCAGCCTGTCCGGAAAATCGCCCCACAGCGCTGCCGAGCCGAGGCCCTCGTGCAGCATCACGATGGTCGGCGCCTGATCCGGCGCGGGGCCGATCATGCGGTATTCGAGATCGGAGGCGCCGATGGTGAGGAAGCCGGAGGGCTGAAGCGTAGTCATGGGGTTTCTTTCGCGCATTCGGTCATCGGGCCCCCATCCACACACTCAGTCATCGGCCCCTCCACACACTCCGTCATTCCGGACAGGTCGCAAAGCGGCCTGATCCGGAATCTCGAGATTGTCTTGCGCGGCTCGAGAACATCGCGTGCGGCTCGAGATTCCGGGTTCTCGCTACGCGAGCCCCGGAATGACGGTGGAGGGCCGACCGGGAGGGCTAACCAGCCCCCCTCCCGCAGCTTGAACCTTTGAATCTTCCCCGTCGCGGTTTTCGGCAGTGACTCCACCACCTCGATCCAGCGCGGATATTTCCAGACGCCGATCTTCTGCTTGACGTGCTCCTTCAGCGCCTCGTCGAGCCCCGCCGTCTTGGCCCCCGGCCGCAACACGACGAAGGCCTTCGGCTTCAGCAGCCCTTCCGGATCGGCTTCGGGCACCACGGCGGCTTCCAGCACGGACGGATGCGTGATCAGCGCGCTCTCGACCTCGAAGGGCGAGACCCAGATGCCGGAAACCTTGAACATGTCGTCCGAGCGGCCGCAGAAGGTGTAGCGGCCGTCGGCGTCGCGCGTGTATTTGTCGCCGGTGCGGGTCCAATAGCCCTCGAAGGTCGAGCGGCTCTTGCTGCGCTGATTCCAGTAGCCCTCGCCGGCCGACGGTGCATGCACCAGCATCTCGCCGACCTCGCCATCGCGCACGTCAGCGCCATTCTCGTTCACGAGCCGCACCTGATAGCCCGGCACCGGCCGGCCGGAGGAGCCGTATTTGATGTCGTCGGGCGCATTCGACAGGAAGATGTGCAGCAGTTCGGTCGAGCCGACACCATCGAGGATGTCGACGCCGAAGCGCGATTTCCAGCTATTGCCGACCGACTCCGGCAGCGCTTCGCCGGCCGAGGTGCAGACGCGCAGCCGCGTGCCGCAGCGCTCTTTCTTCAGGCTCTCGTCGTTCAGCATGGCGGCGAACAGCGTCGGCACGCCGTAGAAGATCGTCGGATGATGCTTGTTCATCAGCGCGAACATCGCCGCCGGGGTCGGGCGCTCGGGATTGAGAATGGTTGTCGCGCCGACCGACATCGGAAAGGTCATCGCGTTGCCGAGCCCGTAGGCGAAGAAAAGTTTTGCGGCGGAGAGGCAGACATCATCCTCGCGGATGCCGAGCACCTGCTTCGCATAGGTCTCCGCGGTCGCGGCGAGATTGCCGTGCAGATGCCGCACGCCCTTGGGCATGCCGGTCGAACCCGACGAATAGAGCCAGAAGGCCGGCTCGTCGGCATGGGTCGCGACGGTTTCGAAACTGTCGCTCTCGCGCGCCAATTCCTCGGACAGCAGCTTGTGGCCGAACGTGTTCTTGCCGGACACGATGACGCAGTCGAGATCGGGCATCCGCCCGACGATGTCCTTCACGACCGGATACAGCGCTTCGGACACGAACAGCACGCGCGCACGGCAATCCGCCAGCACATAGGCATATTGATCGGTCGTCAGCAGCGTGTTCAGCGGCACCGGCACGATTCCGGCGCGGATCGCGCCCAGAAACACGATCGGGAAATCGACCGTGTCGAGCATGATCATGGCGACGCGCTCCTCGCGACGCACGCCGAGACGGCGCAGCATGTTGGCGGCGCGGCAGGTCTCTTTCTGCAGACCGCCATAGGTCAGTTCGGAGACGCCGTCGGCATAGGCGAGCTTACCGCGGCGTCCCTCCAAGACATTGCGGTCGAGCAGCCACGTCACCGCATTGTAGGACTCCACAACGCTTCTCCCCCGCTTTTTGAATTATAATTCATATAAAGCCACTGGCCTTGCTTGCTGTCAATCTTGCTCGGCATTATGTTTCCGCTCGGACAGGCGCGATCGCATCATGGACATGGACGAGACCACCGATCCCGAAGCCGGCTTCCTCGAACAACTCGGCCAGCGCGTCCGCACCATGCGCGCGCTGCGCGGCATGTCGCGCAAGGTGCTCGCCCGTGTGTCCGGAATTTCCGAGCGTTACATCGCGCAGCTCGAAGGCGGCAAAGGCAACGTCTCGATCGTGCTGCTCCGCCGTGTCGCCAATGCGATGGGCGCGCATCTCGAAGATCTCATTCCCTCTGCCGATCCCGCACCGGACTGGCAGGTGGTCCGCGACCTCCTGCGCAGGGCGTCGCCCGGCCAGATCGCGCAGGCCAAGGACATTCTCGGAGGCAGCAGCACGGCGACGCATCGCCGCGCGACCTTCGCCGGAATCGCGCTGATCGGCCTGCGCGGCGCCGGAAAATCTACGCTCGGCAAGCTGCTGGCAAAAAAGATCGGCTGGAGCTTCGTCGAGCTGAACAAGGAGATCGAGCGGCAGAATGGCCTCTCCGTCGCCGAGATCATCGCACTCTATGGTCAGGAGGGTTTCCGCCGCCTGGAGCAGACCGCGCTCGGGCAGTTGCTGGCGCGGAAAGAACCGATGGTGCTGGCGACCGGCGGCGGCATTGTCTCCGAGCCGCTCACCTTCGACCTGATCCTGAAATCCTTCTACACGATCTGGCTGAAGGCCGAGCCGGAAGAGCACATGGCGCGCGTGCGCAAGCAGGGTGACCTGCGGCCGATGGCGGACGACCGCTCCGCGATGGCCGAGCTGCGCAACATCCTGCTCAGCCGAGAGCCGCTCTATGCGCGGGCATCCGCAGTGGTGGACACCGCGGGGCAGAGCGTGGAGGCCGCAGCAGCGCGGCTGATCGAGGCGGTCGCGCCGGTGCTGGAGAAAGAATCTCCCGATTTTGGAGCCCGCTCTGCGGCGCAGTAGGGTGGGCAAAGCAAGCGTGCCCACCGATAGATGTCGTTCAACATAATGGTGGGCACGGCGCTGACGCGCCTTTGCTCACCCTACCCGCCCCGTCACTCGCGCCGATCGATCTCGCGTAGCTCCGCGTAGCTCAACGGCCTTGAGTTTGCCCCGTCGAAATAGACGAAACGCAATCTCCGGCGCTGCGAGACGAAATTCGAAGGCAGCGGATCGTAGCGGAAGCTGCCGCCGCCGAGATGCGGCGTCAGGCTGCCGACATCCGTGAGCGCATCGATCTCGACCCGCAACAGCCGCAAGGTCGCGCCGTTCGCCGTCATTTCAAACGGCACCCGCGCAAGCCGCAGGAAACTGGTGGGATCGGTGGCGGAGAGGAAGCCGTCGACGAAAGCTGTCTCGACCTTGTCGAGATCCGGCTCGACCTCGGGCGCCGCTGCCGGGCCATCGGGCCGGTGCGGCGTCTGCCATTGTGCCGCGGCGCGCGGGGAGTGCGGCAGATTGTGGCCGGGTCCGTGCGGCGCGTGTTCGTGGTCATGATGGTGATCATCATCATGCGGGTGATGATGGCCGTGACCGTGATGATGATGGTCGTGATGGTGATGATGATCGTGGCGGCCCATGGCGGCGTCCCTCAATATGCGACCGGTTTGTTGATGATCGATTTGTGGCTGCCGAGCTTGCCGTGGGCGACCATCGAGCCAAGCGCTTCGACGACCACGCGCACACCGACCAGCGCCGTGATGTCGGACGTGTCGTAGGGCGGCGACACCTCGACGACCTCGAACCCGCAAAGCCCTTCGGCGGCGACAAGCCCGAGAATCTTCAGTGCCTCGCGCGGCAGGAAGCCGCCGGGCTCCGGCCAGCCGGTGCCAGGCACGAAGCCGCAGTCGATGGAATCGACGTCGAAGGAAATGTAGACCGCGTCGGCATCCTTCCACGCCAGTTCGAGCGCGATCTCGGCCGTCTTCTCCAGCCCGATCTTCTCGATGTCGGCGATCGTCAGCACGTTGGTGTTGCGCTTGCGCGCCACCTCGACGCCCTCGCGCGGCACCTGCCAGCCGCCGATGCCGAGCTGGACGAGATTGGTCGGCGAGACGTTCGGCAGGTTGGTCGCCCAGTACCAGGGCGTCGTGTGCATGCGCTCGTCGAGATCCTTCTCCTGGATATCGATGTGGCGATCGAAATGGATGATGCCGATCTTCTTGTCGGTGCATTGCGCGATGCCGCGCACGCAAGGGAAGCCGATCGAGTGATCGCCGCCGAGCATGACGGGGAGCGCACCGGAGGAGAACACATGCGCGACGCCGCGCGAAATCTGGTCGAAGCTCTTTTCCAGATTGGCGGGAATCGTGAAGACGTCGCCGGCGTCGCACAGCGTCATCTGCTCGCGGAGATCGACGCCGAGCTCGTAATTGTAGGGCGTATAGAGCGCCGAGATGCGCCTGATGCCCTGCGGCCCGAAGCGCGTGCCCGGCCGATAGGTGGTGCCGGAGTCGAAGGGAATGCCGATCACCGCCGCATCATATTTCGCGACGTCGCGGACGTTCTCGACATAGGGCGCCTTCATGAAAGTGTTGATGCCGGCGAAATGCGGCAGCTCGCCGCGCGCGAATGTCGGGATGTCGCGATCGGTCAGGCTGTCGGCGCCGGGCAGGCCCATGTCCAGCGCCCACTGCCGCTCCTTGCGCCAGCCGTTGCTCGGCAGCTTGCCTTCGGCTTCCAGCGCCTGCCAGCCCTGGGTCGCCATCTTGTCGAAGTCGGGATGGTGCCGGCGCGCGAATTGTCGCTCAGACCAAAGCCCGGCGCGATGCGCTCGGCGCGTGCGGAAATCGAACGGCATGATGCTCTCCTTGTCGTCGTCTTACGGTTAGGCTTGCGCCTCGGCCCGGATGAAACCGAGCACGGGCACGACGCTGTCGCGCGTCAGGTCGAGGTCATAGGTGATCTTGGCGCCGAAGCGTTCCGGCGCCTGCGGATCGCGGCGGACGCGGTCGAGCGCGATCAGGCGCGTCGCGAGGCCGAATGCCTCCTTGATGTCGTGGGTGACCATCACGATGGTCATCTTCAGGTCGCGCCAGAGCGGCTTGATCAGCGCGTGCATCTGGGCGCGCGTGCCGGGATCGAGCGCACCGAACGGCTCGTCGAGCAGCAGCACGCGCGGCTGCTTCGCCAGCGCCTGCGCGATCGCGAGCCGCTGCTGCATGCCACCCGACAGCGCGCTCGGATATTTGTCGCAATGCTCGCCGAGGCCGACCGCGTCGATCAGCGCCTTGCTCTTCTCGATCGCCTGCTGCCGCGCCGCGCCGAACAGCCGCGCGCTGATCCTGGCGTTCGCGAACTCATAGCCTAACACCACGTTGCCGAGCACGGTGAGATGCGGAAACACCGAATAGCGCTGGAAGACGATGCCGCGATCGGGACCGGGCTCGGGCGGAAACGTCTGACCATCGAGGAAGACTACGCCCTGCGTCGGCCGCTCCTGGCCGAGGATCAGGCGCAGAAAGGTGCTCTTTCCCGCACCCGACGGGCCGACCACCGACAGGAACGTGCCCGAGGCAATCTCGAGGTTGATGCGTTCGAGCACGACCTGATTGCCGTATTCGACCCAGACATTGCGGAAGGACAGCGCGCTCATCAACGCGCCTCCGCGAGGAATGCCCAGGGAAAGGCGCGGCGGCCGATCCACACCAGCGCGAGATCGAGGAGAAACGCGATCAGCGTGATCCAGACGACATAGGGCAGGATCACGTCCATCGAGAGATAGCGCCGCACCAGGAAGATGCGGTAGCCGAGCCCGACATCGGAGGCGATCGCCTCCGCGGAGATCAGGAACAGGAAGGCCGGCCCGATCATCAGCCGCACGCATTTGATCAGGCGCGGCATGATCTGCGGCAGCACGACGCGGATCGCGACCTGCCAGGTCGATGCGCCCAATGTCTGCGCCTTGATGAGCTGCTCGCGCGGCATCGCCGCAACCTCCAGCGAGAGATCGCGGACCAATGTCGGGGTGACGCCGATGATGATCAGCATGACCTTCGACAATTCGCCGAGGCCGAACACGATGAACAGGATCGGCAGCACCGCCATCGGCGGGATCATCGAGAGCACCGCGACCAGCGTGCCGAAGCCGGCGCCGGCGACCGGCAGCAGGCCGATCGTCAACCCCAGCGCGAGACCGACGGCTGCGGAAATGCCAAGCCCCAGCACAAGACGCCGCAGGCTCGCAGCGGTGTCGACCCACAGCACATATTCGCCCGACCGCCGGTCCGGCTCGGCCGCCAGCCGCTTGGATGTCGCGACCATCTCCGAGACCGGCGGCAGCAGCTTGTCGTCGGGATTGGCAGCGCGCCGCTCCGCCGATCCGATCACATAGATGATCGCGATCACCAGGAACGGCAGTATCGCCAGCATGATCCTCCCGCCGCGCGGCGGGACGACATTCATGACGCGCGGCATGAGCGAGCTCCTTCGCAGCGGACTGTCAGCATGCGACTCTTGTGCGAGGCATCTCGAGCCTCATGGTTCGAGACGGCGTTGCACGCCTCCTCACCATCAGGTTCTGCGATTTCGCCGCGAAAAAAGTCCTCATCCTGAGGAGCCCGCCGCAGGCGGGCGTCTCGAAGGATAGCCACACAGAGACTGCCCGGGTAGGCCTTCTTTCATGTGCGATCGCCCTCCTAGGCGGGGAGAGGAGCGCGTGCGCGCCGCTCTCGTCCGATCTCATCAGGCGCTACAGCTTGCCGTCGGCCGCGAGCGTCATATAGCTCGGATCGAAGCGCAGCTTGACGTTCGAGGCCGAGCCGAGAGTCGATGTCGGCGTCTGGATGCCGACCGCATCCTTCGACTTGACGTTCTCGCCGAGCAGATTGTGCTCGAAACAGAAGCTGCGAACGAGATCCATAATCTTCGGCAGTTCGGGCCCGGTCATGAACTCCGCACCGTCCTTCGGCGTGTAGTACATGCGCGTGGTCTTGAGCTGGGTCTCGAAGCCGGCGAGATCGGTGCCGGACAGCTTCGCCATCGCTTCGCGCGCCGCCTTGCCCTTCTCGCCGTCATCTTTCATCAGCGCGATGGTCTCATACCAGATCCCGACCAGCGCCTTGCCGAGTTCCGGATTGTCCTTCAGGGTCGCGCTGTTGAGCACCAGCAGATCCTCGATCTCGCCGGGAATCTTGCTGGAGTCGAACACCAGCGTCGCGCCGGGCTCGGCCTTCACTTCGAGGAGTTGCGGATTCCAGGTCACGATCGCGGTGGTATCAGGCGATTTCGACGCCGCGACGATATCGGCATCCGACGTGTTGACGGTCTTGATGTCCTTCTCGCTCAGGTTCGCGGTCGATAGCCCGCGCGCCAGCAGATAATGCGACACGGACAGTTCGACGAGATTGATCTTCTGTCCCTTGATGTCGGTGAGCGTCTTGCCCTGCTTCAGCACGACACCGTCATTGCCGTTGGAATAGTCGCCCATGATGATCGCGGTGGTGTCGACGCCGCCTGCGGCCGGAATTGTCAGTGCATCCATGTTGGTGACGGTCACGCCGTCGAACTTGCCGGCGGTGTACTGGTTGATCGACTCGACATAGTCGTTGATCTGGGTGACGTTGATCTTGATGTCGTATTTGTCCGCCCATTTCTTCACGATGCCGGCCTCGACCGCATAGGGCCATGGCATCCAGCCGACATAGATCGTCCAGGCGATATTGAATTCCTTCTTTTTCTCGGCCTGCGCAGGCGACATCGGCGCGGTGGCCAGCATCGAGACAGCAAAAACGGCAGTCAGAAGATATCGTGAGATCAGCATGTCCAGTCCCTCATTGGTTTGATGACCACGGACTGGCAAATGGACCCGAGTGCCTGCCAAACGCGGCCACTGAGGTCTCCCGGGCTTTTATCCCGCCGTGCACCCAGGGCTGATACGGCGCCCCAGGCGGCAACTCTCGGACCAGACATTCCCTGAAAAAGGAATCGGAACCCTAGCTGCCAACTCTGCGCAGATGGAAGCAATCAACGTGCCAGAGAAAATCTGTTACGTTTCAATCATTGCCTGATCTCGACTGCCTAAAAGGCTGGCACCAAGAACTATTATTGGGCGCGCGTAAAACACGACATTGCGAGCACAAGTCTCAGAGCAGCCGTGGCTTCACACTCGCGGCGCCCTCGCGCAACAGCGGCAGGAAGCGCCGGGTCATCTCTCCCGTCGAGACCCGATCGACATGCGCGCCGATATTGATCGCCGCGACGATGGTTTCGTCATAGCGCCGCACCGGCACCGCGATCGAGCGGAAGTGCGGTTCGGCCTCGCGGTCCACCAGCGAA
The DNA here is from genome assembly GCA_963770385.1 of uncultured Alphaproteobacteria bacterium. Lineage (GTDB taxonomy): Bacteria > Pseudomonadota > Alphaproteobacteria > Rhizobiales > Xanthobacteraceae > Bradyrhizobium. The sequence continues at coordinate 922,182 of CAVYPJ010000003.1, forward strand.
TAGCCGCGGTCGCGGTCGGCGACGATCGCGGCAAGCAGGCGCTTCTGATCGGTGACGGTCTGCGGCGTCATCGCCTCGCGTCGGATCGCGGCGAGCTTCTCCTTCAATGCCGCATCGTCAAGCCGTCCGAGCATGGCGCGGCCGACTGCGGTGCAGAACGCGGGAAGCCGATAGCCGATATCGACGCCGCCGGTGAAGATGCGGGTCGGACTGGCGCGGGCAATGAACACGACCTCGTCGCCATCGAGAACGGCAAGCGAGCTGATCTCCTGCGCTTCGGCGGAGATGTCGTCCAGCACCGGCTGCAGGACCGATACGATCTGGTTCGAACGCAAATAGGACGACGCGAAGGTCAGCACATGGGGCGTCAGCGCGAACAGCTTGCCGTCGCCGGAGACGTAGCCGCCGTGCTGCAGCGTCAACAGGATGCGCCGGGCGGTTGCGCGCGGCAGGCCGGCGGCGCCGGCGATTTCGCTCAGCGTCATCGGCGAAGGCCGCGCACCAAACGCCTGCAGCAGCCGCAAGCCGCGATCGAGGCTTTCGACGAAATCGGTCGCGCGCGGCTCGACGTCGTCGCGTTTCAGCTTGGGCACCGGCGTCTCCGGCAGTTCAAAGGCATCTGGAGCGCTGCGCGGCCGGGGCTATGATGAAAACTGTTGCTTGCGCCGCTCATATGCCATGTTACCATATTGAACACTTGTTCAATAGACGAACAGACTAACGACCTACGGTTTCCATCGCAAGCCCATTCGGATGAGGTGACGCGCCATGATGAGCCAGGAGCAGAACGACCTGATCACCCGCACCGGGCCGAGGGACCCCTGCGGCAAGCTGATGCGGAAGTATTGGCAGCCGGCGGCGCTGGCGGACGAATTGCAGGGGGAGCGGCCAGTGCGGCCCGTGAAGCTGCTTGGCGAGAACCTCGTGCTGTTCCGCGGCGAGGACGGACGCTACGGCCTGATCGAGCGGCATTGCGCGCATCGCGGCGCCGACCTTGCCTTCGGCCGGCTGGAGAATGGCGGCCTGCGCTGCGCCTTCCATGGCTGGCTGTTCGACGTGAGCGGCCAGTGCATCGAGACGCCTGCAGAGCCTGCGGGCTCAAAGCTCTGCCAGGGCATCAGGCAGCGCTCTTACCCCGTGGTCGAGCGCAGCGGCATCCTCTGGGCCTATCTCGGCGAAGGCGAGCCGCCGGCCTTTCCGGAGATCGATTGCTTCGTCGCACCGGACAGCCACACCTTCGCATTCAAGGGCCACATGGCCTGCAACTGGCTGCAGGCGCTGGAGGTCGGCATCGATCCCTGCCACGCCTCCTACCTGCATCGCTTCTTCGAGGACGAGGACACGTCGAAAGCCTATGGCAAGCAGTTCCGCGGCGCCTCCGCCGGATCGGACATGCCGATGACCAAGATCCTGCGCGAATATGATCGGCCGATCATCAACGTCGAGCACACCGAATACGGCCTGCGGCTGATCGCGCTGCGCGAGATCGACGAGGCGCGCACCCATGTGCGCGTCACCAATCAGCTGTTTCCGCACGGCTTCGTCATCCCCATGAGCACGGAGATGACGATCACGCAGTGGCACGTGCCGATCGATGACGAGAACTGCTACTGGTATGCGATCTTCACCAGCTACGCCGCGCCGGTCGACAAGACAGAAGATGCGCGACCAGCGCCTCGAGCTCTACGAGCTGCCGGACTACAAGTCGCGCAAGAACAAGACGAACGATTACGGCTTCGATCCGCACGAGCAGGCGACCGCAACCTATACCGGCATGGGCAGCGACATCAACGTGCACGATCAGTGGGCGGTGGAGTCGATGGGACCGATCCAGGATCGCACCCGGGAGCATCTCGGCCAGAGCGACAAGGCGATCGTGCAATATCGCCGCCTGCTGCGACAGGAGATCGAGAAGGTCGCAGGCGGCGAACAGCCGACGCTGTTTCTCGACGAGGCGACTGCCAGAAGCATTCAGGGGCCGGCAACCATGGATGGGATCGGCCCGAGCCAGGGCTGGGAGCTGTACTGGATGGAGGTGGACGTGAAGCGCCGCCGCGGCGCGCCCTGGGCCGCGCCGGTGCCGAAGGAGATCGCCGGCAAGGTGCATCATCTGACGGCGGCGGAGTGATGGAGGTGTTGGACATGCTCTCCTCGCCGTCGTTGCCGGTTTCTCCGTCACTGCGACTTTCTCCGTCACCGCCAGTCTCTCCGTCATTGCGAGGAGCGCAGCGACGAAGCAATCCAGACTGCCTCTGCGGCGGGATTCTGGATTGCTTCGCGGAGCCTGTCATCGGGCCGCGCTTTGCACGGACCCGTTGGCTCGCAATGACGGAGTATGAGGCGCGTTTCTCGCCTGGGTACTGAAAGGGACCGAACATTGACCTTCGTCGCGCGTCACGCGCTGTGGTCGGACGAGCAGCAGGAGGCGGCGCGGCGCCTCCGTCGCGTCGTCGAAGAGAAGAACCTCGAAGTCATCCGCCTCGCCTTTCCCGATCAGCACGGCATCCTGCGCGGCAAGACGCTGATCGCGGCCGAGGCGCTTGCATCGCTCGAAAGCGGCTGCACCATCACCACGACCATGCTCGCCAAGGACACCTCGCACCGCACGGTGTTTCCGGTGTTCACCGCGGGCGGCGGCTTCGGCATGAAGGAGATGGAAGGCGCCGCTGACGTGTTGATGGTGCCCGATCCCCTGACATTCCGCGTGCTGCCATGGTCGCCCTCGACCGGCTGGCTGCTCTGCGACATTCATTTCGCCGACGGCCGGCCGGTCCCGTTCGCGACGCGGCACATCTTCAAGTCGGTGCTCGATCGGCTGGCGCAGCGCGGCTACGATTTCGTCGCGGGGCTGGAGGTCGAATTCCACATCTTCAAGCTTGACGACGCGCGGATGTCGCCGGAGGACGCGGGCCAGCCCGGCGAGCCGCCTTCGGTCAGCCTGCTGTCGCACGGCTATCAGTATCTGACCGAGCAGCGCTACGACCTGATGGAGCCGGCGCTCGACATCATCCGCCGCGATGTTCTCGCGCTCGGCCTGCCGCTCCGCTCGGTCGAGGTCGAGTTCGGCCCGAGCCAGTGCGAGTTCACCTTTCAGCCGCGCAAGGGGATCGAGGCCGCCGACAACATGGTGCTGTTCCGCAGCGCGGTGAAGCAGATCGCGCGGCGGCACGGCTATCACGCCACCTTCATGTGCCGGCCGAAACTGCCCAACGTGTTCGCCTCCGGCTGGCATCTGCATCAATCACTGGTCGCGCGTGACGGCGGCGCGAATGCCTTCATGGCCAAAGACATCGTGGCCAAGGACACCATGGGCAAGGATATCAGCAAGGACGGCAGCGAGCCGCTCTCCGCGCTCGGCAAATCCTATCTTGCCGGGCTGCTCGCGCATGCGCGCGCTTCCGCCGTGTTCTCGACACCGACCATCAACGGCTACAAGCGTTATCGCACCTATTCGCTGGCGCCGGATCGCGCGATCTGGGGCCGGGACAACCGCGGCGTGATGATCCGTGTACTCGGCGGCGAGGGCGACGCTGCGACGCGGCTGGAGAACCGGATCGGCGAGCCCGCCGCCAATCCCTATCTCTACATGGCCTCGCAGATTCTCGCAGGTCTCGACGGCGTCGATCGCAAGCTCGATCCCGGCCCGTCCGCCGACACGCCCTACGAGACCAAGGCCGAGCCTCTGCCAAAATCGCTGCGCGAGGCGGTGTTTGCGCTCAACGACGATTCATTCTTCCGCAGCGCGTTCGGCGAAAAATTCGTCGACTATTACGTTCATATCAAGAACGCCGAGATCGAGCGCTTCCAGGCCGAAGTGTCCGACTGGGAACATCGCGAATATTTCGAGATGTTCTGACGGTATCATCCTCCGAGATGACGACGGTTCAGATCACGGCAGGAGAATTTCTGTCACGAAAAGTGCGGAGCACCCCGGCGCTCAAACCGCTATATCGCGCGGACGGCTTTGCTTATCGTGCGCCAGAACGTTGACCGGAGTGTTTGAGATGAAGTGTTTTCCCGTGATTGCGATTGCCTTGGCGATGAGCCTGCCGGCGGGCAGTGCGATAGCGCAAGGCGCGCCGGCCACCGGCACGGATACGACGGCAGCGCCAGCACCGGCAGCAACACCGGCACCTGAACCCGCCCCAGCGCCCGCTGCACCCGCGGCGGCGACCCCAATGCCGGAGGCTAAGCCCTCACCCGCTCCGTCTCAGACCGCGGCTGAGCCCTCGTCTACTCCGTCCGAGACGGCGCCGAAGGCGAAGACGGCGACCGCTGCAAAGAAGCCCACGCATATGACGCAGCGGCAGGAGATCGAAAAGTCGCTCGCGACCGGCACGGTACCGTCGCGCTACCGCAGCCAGGTTCCGAAGGAATACCAAAAATACATTCCGTTCGCGAAATAGACATCTGTGCACGTGTTGTCACGGGCGGAACAAAAGCTGGGCATGCGAGGTTGTCGAGATCGTTAATTGAAACGATCTTCGCATGTCATCGCTTGACCATTTGACCAGAGGGCCGATGCCGGAGCATGGATGGCGTCGTGCCGTTGAACGGCTCGGGCCGTATCAATCCCTGATATTGCTGGCCGTGCCGCTCTGCATCGTCGAGCCGTTCAAGCTCGTCGCGGTTGCCGTTGCCGGCAAGGGACACTGGATCACCGGTACCGGAATGATCATCGCCGCTTATGCTGCGAGCATCTTCGTGGTCGAGCGGCTGTTCCTGATCGTGAAGCCGAAGCTGTTGCAACTCGGCTGGTTCACCCGGGCATGGACGCGGTTCGTCGCGCTGCGCGACCCGATCGTGAACTGGTTCACCGGCGAATCAAAATCGGGCGAATCAAAATCGAATGAACGGCGGGAGGATCGCCGATGAAGGATTTCTCGGACGCCTCGTTCACGCCGGAGACCATCGAGGCCATGACGGTCGCGCTGGAAACCTCCACCGCGACGCTGCCAGAGCCGGTTTCTTCTGCGCATGTGCAGTTTCTCGCCGAATCGATCCTTCGGACAGCCAAGACCGGCGAGCGCGACCCGGCGGTGCTGAAGCGCATCGCGCTGATGGAATTGCAGATCGCGCCACGCGGATAAGCTTCGAGCGGACAGTGCGTAGGGCCGCGCGTGGAGTGCATCAAATCCCGAGATAGCGGTGCTGCAGCTCCGGTTCGGCCATGAGCTGCTCCGAGGTGCCGCTCCACACCGTGCGGCCGCGCTCGATGATGTAGTGGCGGTCGCAAATGCGCGTGAGGTGCTGGACATTCTTGTCGATCACCAGGATCGACTGCCCGCGCGCCTTCAGCATCGACAGGCAGTTCCAGATCTCCTCGCGGATCAGCGGAGCAAGACCTTCGGTCGCCTCATCGAGGATCAAAAGCCTCGGGTTGGTCATCAGCGCGCGGCCGATCGCGAGCATCTGCTGCTCGCCGCCGGAGAGCTGATTGCCCATATTGGCGCCGCGCTCGGCGAGCCGCGGAAACAGCGCATGGATTTTGTCGAGCGTCCAGGGATCGGACGCGTTGAGCCGGTTGGTGGACGCTGCGACGAGATTCTCGCGCACGGTGAGATTCGGAAAGATCTGACGTCCCTCGGGGACGAGGCCGATGCCGAGCTTGGCGATCCTGTAGGACGGCAGGGCTCGCACCTCAGCACCCGCGAAGCGGATCGTGCCCGCACGCGCCGGCGTCAGCCCCATGATCGAGCGGATGGTCGTGGTCTTGCCCATGCCGTTGCGGCCCATCAGCGAGACCATCTCGCCGGGGCGGATCGACAAGGACAGACCGAACAGCACCTGGCTCAGGCCATAGCAGGTCTCGATGCCGTCGATGTCGAGCAGCGCCGTATCAGCCATGCTTGACCACCACATGCTGGTCGCCGAGATAGGCGCGCTTGACTTCCTCGTTCTGGCGGATGTCGGACGGCGCGCCGGAGGCAATGACGCGGCCATAGACCAGCACCGAGATGCGGTCGGCGAGCGCGAACACGGCCTCCATGTCGTGCTCGACCAGCACGATGGTCACTTCCTTCCGGAGTTCGGACAGCAGCTTCACCATGCGCGCGGATTCGGTGATGCCGAGACCGGCCATCGGCTCATCCAGCAGCAACAATTGCGGTCTGGTCGCAAGCGCGACCGCAAGTTCGAGCTCGCGCTGCTCGCCATGGCTCAGCTTCGAGACCGGGACGTCGGCGCGGGCCGCGAGGCCGACGCGTTCGAGAGCGGCCTTCGCTGCATCGCGCAAGCCCCGCTCTTTCCGCGCATCGCCCCAGAAGCGGAAGGAGTGCCCGTCATGCGCCTGCGCCGCGAGCGCGACATTGTCGGCGGCGGTGAAATCCGGCAGCAGCGAGGTGATCTGGAAGGAACGAGCGAGCCCGAGCGTGCAACGGCGATGGGCCGGCATATCAGTGATGTCGCGGCCGGCGAGAAAAATGCTGCCGGAGTTCGGCGCAAGATGGCCGGTCAACTGGCTGATCAAGGTGGTCTTGCCGGCGCCGTTCGGGCCGATGATCGCGTGCAGTTCGCCTTTCGCGACGTCAAGCGTGACCTGATCGGTCGCGAGGATGCCGCCGAAGCGGCGCACCAGCTTGTCGACGCGGAGCAAGGGATCAGCCAAGGGGTCCGCCAAGGGATTAGGCACGGTTCAGCCTCCCCAGCAGACCCATGATGCCGCCACGCCCGAACAGCACGATCAGGAGCAACAGCGGCCCCATGATCAACGCCCAGTATTCGGTGATCTGCGACAGCAATTCTTCCAGCAGGAGATAGACCACCGCGCCGATGACGGGGCCGAACAGCGTGCCCATCCCGCCGAGGATCACCATCACCATGAGATCGCCGGAGCGCGTCCAGTACATCACGGCGGGGCTGACGAAATCAGTGTTGTTGGCGAGCAGCGCGCCGGCGAGCCCGCACATGGTGCCTGATATGACGAAGCAGACGAGCTTGTAGCGCTTGGACGGAAAGCCGATCGCCTGCATGCGCTGCTCATTCGATCGCAGGCCCTGCACCACGAGGCCGAACCGCGAATTGACGATGCGCCAGATCAGGAAGATGACGCCCAGCAGGCAGGCGAGGCAGAGATAGTAGAACTGCACGCGGTTGCCGAGGTTGATCAGGCCTCCGAAATCGCTGCGCTTGTAGACAGTGAGTCCGTCATCACCGCCATAGCGTGCGAGGCCGGAGGCGACGTAATACGCCATCTGCGCGAAGGCGAGCGTGATCATGATGAAATAGACGCCACGCGTCCGCAAGCTGAGTGCGCCGATCACCAACGCATAGATCGCGGAAGCAGCCAGCGCGACAGGGAACTGCACGAAGCCGGAGCCGACACCTTCCTGCGCCAGCATGCCGACGGCATAGCCGCCGATGCCGAGATAGGCGGCGTGGCCGAAGCTCATCATGCCGCCATACCCCATGATGAGGTTCAGGCTGGCTGCCGCCAGCGCCAGGATCACGATGCGGGTGAACAGCGTCAGCACGAAGATGTTGCCGCTCAGTGTCGAATAAAGCGGCAGCAGCAACAGGCCGGCGACGACCAGCGCAGCCACGACATCGCGGACGTTGAACGACGCCTTCATCTGCGGCTGGCCGGAAACAGCCCCTCCGGCCGCAGCACCAGCACGATCGCCATCAACAGATAGATCATCATGGACGACAAAGCGGGCGCGGCGGTCGAGGCGGCGGCGGAGCTCAACACCTGCCGCAACAGGTTGGGCAGGAAAGCGCGGCCGAGCGTATCGATCAGGCCGATCATGATCGCGGCGATGAACGCGCCGCGGATCGAGCCGATGCCGCCGATCACGATGACGACGAAGGCGAGGATCAGAATGTTCTCGCCCATGCCGATCTGCACCGTGAGGATCGGCGCCTGCATCAGCCCGGCAAGGCCGGCGAGCGCGGCACCGAGCCCGAACACCAGCGTGTAGAGCAGCTTGATGTTGATGCCGAGCGCGCCGATCATCTCGCGGTTGGACGCGCCGGCGCGGATCAGCATGCCGATGCGGGTTCGCATGACGCCGAGATAGAGCAAGAGCGCCACCAGCAGCGCGACCACGATGATCGCGAGCCGGTAGGCGGGATAGTGGATGCCGGGCAGGATCTGCACGGGTACGCTGAGCCAGGGCGGCAGCGGCAGCGCCAGCCCCGCCGGCCCCCAGATCAGCCGCACGGCTTCATTGAAGAACAGGATCAGCCCGAAGGTCGCGAGCACGTGGTCGAGATGATCGCGCCCATAGAGGTGCCGCAGTGCCGTAAATTCGAGCACGATGCCGAGCAGCAGCGTGGCGCCGAGCGCCAGCACCGCGCCGAGCACGAAGCTGCCGGTCCAGGCGACGAAGGTCGCGGCGAAATAGGCGCCCATCATGTAGAGCGACCCGTGCGCGAGATTGACGAGGTCCATGATGCCGAACACCAGCGTCAATCCCGCCGCCAGCAGGAACAGCAGCAGCCCGAACTGCAGCCCATTCAGGATCTGTTCGATGACGAGGAGCATGCACCCTTACATCAAGCTCAATTGCATCAGCTCTAAGAAAAACGGCGGCAGGACCGACCGGGGCACTGCCGCCATTATCCAATCTTTCAAGCTTAAAGCAAATTCCGCGCCTATTTCATCGGGCACTTGTCGTGGAAGCGATCCTGATCGTCCTTGACGATCGTCGCCACCGTTTTCAGCGAGAGCTGGCCGTCGGCGTCCTTGACCACGTCCTGCAGGTAGAAATTCTGGATCGGGATGTGGTTGTTGCCATATTTGAACGGCCCGCGCAGCGACTTGAAGTTGGCCTTCTCCATCTCGGCCTTCATCGCGTCCTTCTTGGACGTATCGCCGTTCACCGCGACAACGGCGCTGTTGATGAGCTGCGCCGCGTCATAGGCCTGCGCGCCGTAATAGGTCGGGCGCAGGTTGGGATATTTCTTGCGATAATCCGCGACGAACTTCTTGTTCTGCTCGTTCGGCAGGTCGTTCACCCATTCCTGCGCGCCGGGCACGCCGATCGCATTGTCCTTCTGCAGCGGCAGCGACAGTTCGTCGACCGTGAACGCCGTATAGAGCGGCATCTGCTCCTTGATGCCGGCCTGGGCATATTGGTTGAGAAACTGCACGCCGGCCGCGCCCGGATAGAACACGAAGATCGACTGCGCCTTGGAATTGCGCGCCTTCGTCAGCTCGGCGGAGAAATCGAGCTGGCTCGGCCACACCGTATATTCCTCGCCAACCACCTCGCCCTTGAAGGTGCTCTTGACGCCGGCGAGCATGTCCTTGCCGGCCGCGTAATTCGGACCGATCAGGAACACCGACTTGACGCCCTTCTGGTTCATGTAGAGGCCCATCGCGGCCGGCGTCTGGTCGTTCTGCCAGGAGGTCGAGAACACATAAGGCGAGCACAATTCGCCGGCGAGCTGCGAGGGGCCGGCATTGGCCGAGATCAGGAAGGTCTGCGAATCCGCCGCCGTCTTCAGCGAAGCCAGCAGCACGTTCGACCAGATATAGCCCGCGATGAAATCGACCTTGTCGGACTGCACCAGCTTCTCGGTCTTCTGCTTGCCCACGTCAGGCTTCTGCTGATCGTCCTCATAGATCACCTCGACCGGCTTGCCGCCCATCTTGCGGCCAAGGTGGTCGAGCGCGAGCTCGAAGGAATTGCGCATGTCGTTGCCGATCACGGCGGTCGGGCCGCTGAACGTGGAGACGAACCCGATCTTGATGGTGTCGCCCGCCTGGGCCGCGCTTGCCAATGTCAGCGCCGCCGCGCCCGCGAGCCAGAATGCCGTTTTCATATGTTTCCCCCTTCCTCGTGACCTCAAATGATACAGCCGGGTTCGCACCCGGTCTTTGTCTCGGCAATATCTCCTCCTGCCAGCAAGTCCCGGGCATCGCCATAGAACCTTCGGCCCGGCAGGACAGGTGGCCTGCACCATAATTCGTGGCTGTCGCGGATAGCAAGAACTATAGTTCTGGTCGATTGTCGCAGCCTTGCCCTGTTCCGCGCCTCATTCATTCACGCCGCGGTTTGATGATCCGCTTAGTCTATCAAGCGATTGGCAAGGCACTCTTGGTGCGGCCATCCGAATGCGTAGGTTATGGATGGGGCCGGGCAACTCGTGAATTCGAAGGCTGCATTCCCATGACTGTCGTGTCGTCAAATCCTCATCGCGTGGTCATCGTCGGCGCCGGCTTCGGGGGGCTCGAGACGACGTACCGGCTCGCCGGCGCGCCGGTCCAGATCACGCTGGTCGACCGCCGCAATCATCATCTGTTTCAGCCGTTGCTGTACCAGGTCGCGACCGCCTCGCTGGCGACATCCGAGATCGCCTGGCCGATCCGCTCTCTCATGCGCAACCGCCCCGAGGTCACGACGCTGTTTGCGACCGTGAGCGGCATCGACGCCGAGGGGCGCCGCGTGCTGCTCGAGGACGGCGGCGCCCTGCCCTACGACACGCTGGTGCTCGCGACCGGCGCGCGCCACGCCTATTTCGGCCATGACGAATGGGAGCCGTTCGCACCCGGGCTGAAGACACTGGAGGACGCCACCACGCTGCGCCGCCGCATCCTGGTGGCGTTCGAGCGCGCCGAACGCGAGAGCGATCCGAAGCGGCGCGCGGCGCGATTGACCTTCGTCATCATCGGCGCCGGCCCGACCGGCGTCGAGCTCGCGGGCACGATCGCAGAGCTCGCACATTCCACGCTGCCGAAGGATTTTCGCAACATCGACACCCGCAAGGCGCGCGTCGTGCTGATCGAGGCAGGCCCCCGCGTGCTCGCGGGCTTTGCCGACGAACTCTCGACCTATGCGCAGGCGTCGCTGGAAAAGATCGGCGTCGAAGTCGTGCTCGGCCAGCCCGTCACGGACTGCAATCGCGACGGCGTCGTCTATGGCGGCAACCGGCTGGACGCCAAAACCATCATCTGGGCCGCCGGCGTCCGCGCCTCGCCCGCCGCTGAATGGCTGGGTGCCCCGGCCGATCGCGCCGGGCGGCTGGAGGTCACACCCGAGCTCACCGTGCCCGGCCATCCCGACATCTTCGCGGTCGGCGACACCGTGACGATCCCGGCCTGGAACGGCCAGCCGGTGCCCGGCATCGCGCCGGCCGCCAAGCAGGAGGGGCGCTATGTCGCGGAGACGATCAAGGCGCGCCTGCAAAACCGCAAGATCGGCCCGTTCCGCTACAAGCATGCCGGCAGTCTTGCGCAGATCGGCAAGCGGCTCGCCGTGATCGATTTCGGATCGATCCGGCTGCGCGGCACGATCGCGTGGTGGATCTGGGGCATCGCGCACATCTACTTCCTGATTGGACTGCGCCATCGGCTCAGCGTCGCGCTGAGCTGGCTGTGGATCTATGTGCGCGACCAGCGCGCGGCGCGGCTGATCACGCAAGGCAGCAGCAAGGTGGCGCGCTGAGGCGCCGGCTGCCCGTCATATCGCCGCTGCCCGGCCGCCTTAAAAATAGCCAAGTGCACCTTGAACGCATCTGGCGGAGCCAGCGGCACGCCTGAAAATGTGCGCTAAACAACTGACGCGGATGAACGATTTCGATCATGCAACGTCCGCCGATATTGTACACAATGGCATACCGCTTGCTTCGATGGGTCTAGAAAATAACCTGAGAGGCCGCCTCTCATGGCAACCTCTTTTCGGATCGGAGTTCTGTGTGACCGAGACCGCCGCTGAGATCGTCGCCGCCCACCGCATGGGCCGGTACTCGCCCATGGACACGGTGGCACGCTGCTACCAGCGCATCCGCGCGCATAACGATCCCGCCGTCTTCATCACCCTGCGCGACGAACTGGACGCGCTCGCTGAGGCCAAGGCGCTCACCGCGAACGACGATGCCGCGATGCTGCCTTTGTACGGCGTGCCCGTCGCGGTGAAGGACAATATCGATGTCGAGGGCCTGCCGACCACCGCAGCCTGCCCGGACTTCGCCTACACGCCGTCGCAGGACGCGACAGCGGTGGCGCGGCTGCGCGCGGCGGGCGCCATCATCATCGGCAAGACCAATCTCGACCAGTTCGCGACCGGTCTCGTCGGTGTGCGCTCGCCCTACGGCATTCCCAAAAATCCGGTCCACGGCGATCTCGTTCCCGGCGGATCAAGCTCGGGATCGGCAGTCGCGGTGTCGGCCGGACTGGTGCCGCTGGCGCTCGGTACCGACACCGCGGGTTCCGGCCGAATCCCCGCGATGCTCAACAACATCGTCGGACTGAAGCCAAGCCTCGGCATGATCTCGACATCAGGCGTCGTGCCGGCCTGCCGGACGCTCGACTGCGTCTCGATCTTCTCGCTGACCGTCGACGATGCGGTCGCAGCGCTCGCTGCGATCACAGGTCTCGATGACGCCGATCCGTTTTCGCGCGACCGGCCGCTCGGCGCCATCACGCGCCTTCCCGCGCCGCTTCGTCTCGGCATTCCGCGCAACGGCCAATTACTGTTCTTCGGCGACAAGGCCTCCGAGTCCGCCTACGCCGACGCGCTGAAGCGCTGGCGCGCGCTCGGCGCCACGCTGATCGAGTTCGACATGGAGCCGTTCTACGAGACCGCGCGGCTGCTCTACGAGGGACCATGGGTTGCGGAACGCTATCTCGTGATCCGCGACCTGCTCGCGTCGGCGCCGGAGTCGATTCATCCGGTGACGCGCGAGATCACGATCGCGGGCGCAAGGCCCACGGCGGCGGAGACCTTCGCGGCGCTGTATCGGCTGCAATCGCTGCGCAAGGTCGCCGCGCGGACCTTCGGCAATCTCGATGCGATCGTGCTGCCGACCGCGCCGACGGCCTACACCACCGAACAGGTGCTGGCCAATCCGATCGAGCTGAACAGCCGGCTCGGCAGCTACACCAATTTCGTCAACCTGCTCGATCTCTGCGGCCTTGCGCTGCCCGCCGCGATGCGGCCCGACGGCATTCCCTTCGGCATCACGCTGCTGGCGCCCGCGGGTCGCGACGCCCTGCTGGCCTCGATCGGCCGCGTCTTCCATGCCGACACGAAGCTCTCGACCGGCGCCAAGGGCCGGGCGCAGCCCCAGCTTGCGCCATTGCCGACGCGCGTCGACCAGGACATCGCGATCGCCGTTGTCGGCGCGCATCTCTCCGGCATGGCGTTGAACGGCGAATTGCGGGCGCTCGGTGCGCGCTTCCTCGAAGCCGCCGTCACCGCGCCCGACTATAAGTTCTATGCGCTCGACACCAAGCCGCCGAAGCCGGGCATGCTGCGCGTCGAAGCGGGCCAGGGCGTGTCGGTCGAGCTGGAGGTCTGGGCACTCGCACCCGCGGCGTTCGGTCAGTTCGTCGCCGAGGTGCCGCCGCCGCTCTCGATCGGCACGATACGATTGGCCGACGGCCGCGGTGTCAAAGGCTTCATCGTCGAAGCGGCGGCGCTCGGCGACGCGCTGGATATTTCGTCCTACGGCGGCTGGCGCGCCTATATGGCGGAAGCGGTTTAGCCCGTCTCGTCATTCCGGGGCGACGCGCAAGCGTCGAGCCCGGAATCCATTTCACCATGACATATGAGGCCCAATGGATTCCGGGCTCGCGACTTCGTCTCGCCCCGGAATGACGGTGTGGATAGATCTGGCGGCAAGCCGCCTACACCGACACCGCGTAAATCTCATACTCGTCGCGCACCAGTTCGATATGGGCGCGCATCGCGCCTGCGGCGCCGGTGCGGTCGCCGCGCATGATCGCCACTACGACGCGATCATGCTCGGCATGCGATTTGGCGAGGCGCCCGAGATTGCGGAACTGGGCGCGGCGGAACGGCTGCACCCGCACCCGCGTCGCCAGCGTCATCTCGGCGATGTAGGCGTTCTGAGAACCGGCATAAATCGTATTGTGGAAGCGTTCATTGACCTCGTGAAAGCGGTCCGGATTGCCGGCATGGCTCAGCACGCGCAATTCCTCGTGCACCGCTTCGAGCTTGTGCCGCTCGACGGGCGTCATCCGCTCCGCGGCGAGGCCCGCGCACAGCGCTTCCAGCTCCGCCATCGCCTCGAACATGCCGGTCAGCCGCTCGTTCGTGGGCCGCGCCACCACCGCGCCGCGATGGGCGCGCGTTTCGATCAATCCGCTGGCCGCAAGCTGCCGCAACGCCTCGCGTACCGGCGTGCGCGACACCTTGAAGCGCCGCGCGATATCGGTCTCATCCAGCGGCGCCGCCGGCGGCAGCACACCGCGGATGATCTCGTCGGCAAGCTGCAGACGCAGCTCCTCCGCCCGCGTGATCTTCCGTACCGGTGACACGGCGCGCTCGCTGCGCCGTGCTGCGCCCCCGGCCTCGCTTGAGGGCCGACGTGCGGCATCAGCTTGAAGATCGTCGAAACTCATGTCGCCGAAGCCTTGGTACCATCCTTCGCACCATCCTTCGGACCTGGCACTGGCCTCGGCGCTATCCTTGGGCTCGTCGATGACGCTGACATGCGCCGCGACGATTCTCCAACCTTCGGGACAAAGGACCCAGGTCTGCATCTGCCGGCCAACCCGGCCCGGCGTGCTGTCGCGATAGAACAGCGTCGAGGCGACCGCGGTGTCGCGGCCATAGGTGGTGATGACCGTTCGCGCCGTCTTGCGCATCAGTCCGGCGGACGGGCGCGCCGCGCGAAATGCCGAAATCTCGCCGTAACCATAGAGATTTTCGCCGATGCCATAACGCAGCGTGCGCGGATCGTTGCGGAATAATTCATCGAGCACCGCGACATCGTTGGTGATCAGCGCCTTTTCGTAACGCTCGAACTGTGCGGTCACCTCCGCGAGCACGTCAGGCAGATCAATGTCCATCTTTTACAGTCCCTTTGGCAGCGGCGCCGCCACCGCGCCCATGCGTTCGAGGGCATGCGCGACCCGCAGCGCGATTTCCTCGCGCCACGGCGCGGCGATGAGCTGCACGCCGATCGGCATCGGCTCCAGCGGCACCGGAACCGCGACGACCGGCAGACCGATGAATGAGATCGGTTGGGTGTGGATGCCTATATTGGCGCGCACCGGCAGCTCGACGCCATCGAGCACGAAGGTCGTCTGGCCGATCTTCGGCGCGATGCAGGGCGTGGCCGGCGCGATCAGCACGTCCACGGTCTCGAAGATCTTCAAGACCTGCGCGCGGTACCAGCGACGGAATTTCTGCGCGCGGTCGACCAGCGGCGCCGGGATCATTGCGCCCGCGATCAACCGGTCGCGCACCGCCGGATCGAAATCGTCGGGGCGTTTGCGCAGGCGATCGAGATGCAGCGATGCCCCTTCGGTCGTCGTGATGACATAGGCGGCTGCGCGGGCACGCGCGGCCTCCGGGATATCGACCGTACGCGTGACCGACAGCGCCTTGGCAACGCGCGCGACCGCCTCGATGGCTTCCGGAAACATTTTCGTCTGGAAATGCCCGCCGGCGAGCCCGATGCGCAGGCCGCTTATATCTTCCGCCAGATGCGGCGTCACGGGCTCGACCGGCCGCGTGGTGCAGGCGGCATCGTCGGCGTCCGGCCCCTGCATCGCGTCATAGGCCAGCGCGAGATCGGCGACTGAGCGCGCGAACGGGCCGAGATGATCGAAGCTCGCGACAAAGGGAAACGAGCGCGCCCGCGACAGGCGGCCATAGGTCGGCTTCAATCCAAAAATGCCGCAGAACGACGACGGCACCCTGATCGAGCCGTTGGTGTCCGATCCCAAAGCGATCGGCACCAGAGCGCCGCCAACGGCGCCGCCCGAGCCGCCGGACGAGCCGCCGGTCATCCGACTAGGATCGTGCGGATTGCGCGACGCGCCGTCGTGAATGTTCTCGCCAGTGAAGTCGTAGGCGTATTCGCCCATGTTGAGCGCGCCGACTAACACCGCACCTGACGCCTCCAGCCGCTCGATCAGGGTCGCGTCGCGCGAAGCCGGCGGAAGATCGCGATTGATCTTGGATCCGGCGCGGGTCGGAAGCCCCGCGACATCGAACAGGTTCTTTACCGCGAAAGGCACACCGGCGAGCGGACCGACAGCCTTGCCCGCTGCGATCGCCGCATCGATCGCCTTGGACTTGCTGCGCGCGCGGTCGATGGTGACGTCGGTGAAGGAATTGAGGATCGTGTCGTGCCGCGCGATCCGCGCCAGCGCGGCTTCGGTGACATCGAGCGCCGTCATCTTGCCGCCAGCAACGGCCCTGGCGATGTCGGTGGCGGACAGGCTGTCGGAGGCGTTCGTCATGGCGGGCTCAGGCTGTGAAGACACTGGCGGGCTCGGTCTCGTCCGGCAGCGCGAATTCATCGACCATCCGCGCAAGCTTCAGCGACACGTCGAGATTGGCGCGCACCGCCGGCCTCCAGGCGTCCTCCACCGGCAGCGCCAGCGCCTTCGCCACGGCCGTCGATGTAATCGTCAAGCGGATCAGCCATCGCTCTCCCCATTCGCCTCATTTCACCGCAGGCCATCGTCACGTCTGGCGCAATGCCGCTCTGATTTAGGCAGTGTTCGCAAGCTTCGTGCCATCCGCGATCACAACTTAAGCCCATGATCCGTCTTGCAAAACCTGAGACGTAGGCGAAGTGTGCAGGCCATCTGCATACAAAGCAACAGGTCTGCCCAATCTAAGTGCAAGAAGACGAAGCGCCTCGTTGCGGCGCGGTCAGGGATGGCGCCGCTATCAGCCAGGCCAGATCAATTCCTGCAGAGCGATGAAGTCGTCGGCTTTCTGCTGCCAGCCATCGATGCAGATATGCCTGTTCGGATCACTCGCGCGATGAAGCATGAGCAGCGCCATGAGGCGACGCTTCAACGAGAAATCAATGTCGGCTTTCGCGTAACCGAAGCCCTCGAACAATCTGCGGACCCGGCGGGCCATTCCCGCCGCCATGAAAGCGCTCGGGCCGAGCAGGTCGTATTCGCCCCAACCGGTCAACACGTCGCCAAAATCGATCAGGCCCGCAAGCTCCCACCCACTGCCGTTCGACCGCAGGAGAAAATTCTCAGGAATGTACTCGCCGGTCAGGATCACCGGTGAGGCATCGAACGGAATGAGTTCGCGCCCATCGCGGAGCAGATCGTCCAGCCCGCTCAGGAATTTTTGCGGCAATCCAAGACGTTCGTGTCTCACCCTGCAGCCTTCGATCTGTCCACGCAGGAACGTGGCCCAGTCGGGCTCGATGCGGATCAACTCGCCGATTGGCACCCGCTGCACCTCGGCGATCGTTTCGCCGATCTGTCCCAGGACGCGCTCCTTCTGCTCTTCGGGCAGGACCGGCCAGGCTTCCGCGCCCAAGATGCCTGACAAATGCGTGATGACGAGATACGGCCACTGCTCGCGCTCACCTTCCAGCACGATCTCCGGAATCGTCACACGAAGCCGCCCGTGCAGCGCTCGGAGCGACCCGCGCTCGGATACGAATTGCCTCCGGTACATCGGCGGAAAGATCTTCAGGATCAGGCGACGATCGAGGCCAACGACCAGATTGGTGCCGGTGGAGAACACGTGAGGCTCCGAACACGGCAGACCATGACTGCGGGCAATATCAAGCGCGATCGGAAGCCACTGCGAGGGATCCGCGCGCCAGTGCTGGAAATCCCGAAAGCTTGCGTGCGTCGGCAACGAGTTCATGATCGAGACTACGAGGCCCTACCGGTCCGGGCTTGCGCGTTCGAACTGGCGCAGCAGCCGGTTGCCGCGTTCGACGGCGGAATCGAGCGCGACCTGCGCAGACTTCTTGCCGGCGAAAGCCTGCTCGAGCTCGTCGTCGATCACGTCGCGGATCAGCACGAACGATCCCAACCGGAGCCCGCGCGAATTTTCGGTCGGCATTTTCAGCGTGATCTGCTCGATCGAGATCGCGGCGCCGGGATTGCGGTCGTAAAAGCCTTGCGCGCGGGTCAGGTCGAACGCGGCGCGGGTGATCGGCAGATATCCCGTGTTCTGGTGCCAGGCGGCCTGCACCTCGGGCCGCGACAGAAATGCGAAGAATTTCGCGACGCCCTTGTACTCGACGGCCGGCCGGTCGCGCAGCACCCACAGCGTCGCGCCGCCAATGATGGTGTTCTGCGGCGCGCCCGCGACATCGGGCCAGTACGGCATCATGCCGTAGCCGACCTCGAATTTCGAATTGGCCTTGATGTCGGCCCGCGTCCCCGACGAGCCGATGAAGATGCCGCATTCGCCCTTCTGAAATCGTGGCTCAGCGGAT
The DNA here is from genome assembly GCA_963770385.1 of uncultured Alphaproteobacteria bacterium. Classification (GTDB taxonomy): domain Bacteria; phylum Pseudomonadota; class Alphaproteobacteria; order Rhizobiales; family Xanthobacteraceae; genus Bradyrhizobium. The sequence goes on from CAVYPJ010000003.1 coordinate 940,311, forward strand.
TGCGCCCGGCCGCTATAGTCGAACACCTTGCTCGACTGCCACTCCGCAAGCTGCGCGATGTGGCGCACCAGGGTCGGATTGTTGAAGGTCAGGACAGCGTCGAGCCCACCGAAGCCATTGGTGCGGGTCGCGAGCGGCAGATCGTGAAACGCGGAGAAGTTCTCGACGTTGATCCAGGATGGCCACGACGTCGTGAAGCCGCAGACCGCCCCGCGATCGCGCAGCTTCTTTGCAGCAGCGGCGACGTCCGGCCAGGTTTTCGGCGCGACCTCGGGGTCGAGGCCCGCATCCCGGAACATGTTCTTGTTGTAATAGAGGATCGGCGTCGAGGCGTTGAACGGAAACGACAGCAGGTTGCCGTCGACGTCGGCATAATAGCCGGTGATCGCCGGCAGATAAGCCGACGGCGTAAAGGCCTCCTGCTGGTCGCGCATCAACTGGTACACCGGATAGATCGCGCCCTTCGCTGCCATCATGGTGGCGGTGGCGATCTCATTGACCTGCACGATCGCAGGCTGGGTGCGCGAGCGGAACGCGAAGATCGCCGCCGTGACCGTCTCGGTATAGTTCCCTTTGTAGCTCGGGATGATTCGAAAATCGGATTGCGATGCGTTGAAATCGGCCGCGAGCTTGTCGACCTGCCGGCCGAGCTGGCCGGACATCGCATGCCACCAGACCACGTCGGTGACCGCGAATGCGGGTGAACTGAGGCTGATCGCAGCCAATACAGCCACGAGTTGCAAGACGCGAGGCGCATGCCCGCGCAAGAACACAATTGCCGATATCACGATAGAGCCGTTCCTATTTTTGGAGTCCTTTTGGAGCGCGGGACTCCTGAAAACCGGACGCCGATCCGGCGCCTCACATAAGTCGCCGGGGGCCGCCGGCTGCTTTAACTGCATTTCCCGAAAAAACCGGTTGCATCATGCATTGACGATCATTGTGGCGTAAGCACAATACTTGGATCGTTCGCGATCGCCCACCGAAAAAAACGTTGAACCTTTTGCGCCGTCCGCCGACATCATCAAAAGGGAAGACGTTGCCTGTGTACCGCGCCGGCCTTTCGCGGACATTAACTCTCGCTGCTGCACTGCCTCCGATGGCGGCCGCAACGGGAGATTATGCGTGCGACATGCGCACTCCCGACGTCACGGCCGAGAATGATCCGACTGCACAGGCGTTCTGCTTGATGGGCTGCGTGATCGCCGCACGCCATCGCCGCCCGCTCCTGATTCCGCTGTTCTCCGTGGGCCGGCTCGCGGAGGAAAAGGAGACTGTCGGACAAGCCCGGGCCTGTGCGATGGATCCCGATCGCGCCGACGCCCTTATGGTGGCGGACACGATCGAGCGTGTCCGTCAGGTGGAGTGATCCGACCTTGGCACTTCTTACGCAGCGTGAGATTGCGGACCGGCCGGCGAGCCTCGCCACAAGGGGTCGCGCGCGCATCGTCGGGCTGCTACGCGCCGTTCCGATTCGCTGGCGCATCCTGTCGATCGCCGCGCTGAACTCTGCCGTCGTCATCGTGCTGGCCGCGCTGATCTGGAACGGCGCCAAGGTGCTCAGCTCGGCCTGGGATGACGTCCGGCAGGTGCGCGAGTCCGACCAGATTCTTGCGCTGCTGGAAAGCGAGACCAGCCGGCTGCAGAACCTGATCCACCGTTACATCAACCAGCCAAGCCCGGAGCTGTTCGCCGAGATCCTGCTGTTGCGCGAGGCGGTGCTGGGCACGCTGACCACGCGCGCCTCGACCGATCCCATGCTGTCGGGTTCGGTCGAGGAGCTCGAGCATGTCACCGAACGCTTCCTCAACGGCTTCGGCGAATTGCGCGCCGTGCAGGCCACCATCGCCAAGACCTATGAAGAGCAGGTGCTCGGGCCTGCGAAGGACATGGCCGGCCTCTATTCGATCATCGAGGGCGCGACGGGCCACCGCGATGCGCTGATCTGGCCGGCGCTCGGCAAGTCGCGCGAGGCGTTCACCGCCATGCTGGTGGCCGCCAACTCCTATTATCTGTCGCTCGCGATAGCCTCGGCCGAAGAGGCGCGCCGCAACACCGAGACCATCGAAAAAACAATCCCGGTGATGATCGACCTCGCCGACAACGACCTGCAGCGGCTGGCATTGCAGCGCCTGAGCAAGCGGACGCAGGCGTTGCGCCAGGGACTTGAAAAACTATCGGAGCAGCTCACGAGCCGCACGGAGCTGTTGCGCAACACGATCGACGCCACGCAGGCGGAGGCGATGGCCGCCATCGACGACTTGTCGGTGAAGATGCGCCGGCGCGAGCAACGGGCGCAGGAGACGTTCGACCGGACCTTGTCGGACATTTCGCGCCGGGTGCTTTCGATCGCCGTGATCTTCCTCGGCATCATCCTGACCGTCGGCGTGCTGATCGCGCTCTCGATCCGCCTGCCGCTGCAGCAGATCATGACCGCGATGCGCGCGATCACGCTCGGAGATTTCGGTCGCGAAGTGCAGGGCACCAACGCCAGGGACGAGGTCGGCGCGATGGCGCGCGCGGTCGAGGTGTTCCGCGAGAACGCGGTCGCCAAGCGCAAGACCGAAGACGAGCTGCGATTCGCCAAGGAGAAGGCCGAAAGCGCGCTGCTCGAGCTCAACGCCGCGCAACAGAACCTGATCGATGCCGAACGCCTGGCCGCGCTTGGCGGCCTCGTCGCCGGTGTCGCCCATGAGGTGAACAATCCGATCGGCATCAGCCTGACGGTCGCCTCCAGCTTCGCGCGGCGCGCCGACCTGTTCGCGGCGGAGCTGACGTCCGGTGGCGGCCTGCGCCGCTCGCAGCTCGAAGAGTTCGTACGCAGCTCGCGCGATGCCGCCCAGCAACTGGTCGGCAACCTGCAGCGCGCGGGCGAGCTGATCCAGTCGTTCAAGCAGGTCGCCGTCGATCGCTCACATGCCGAACGCCGCCAGTTCAATCTGGGCGAGGCGACCGACCAGATCATCGCGAGCCTGCGCCCGGTCCTGAAGCGCGCGCCGATCGCCCTGACGCTCGACCTGCCTGAGGGCCTCATGATCGACGGCTATCCGGGCTCTTATGGCCAGATCCTGACCAACCTGTTCCTGAACGCGGTCAATCATGCCTTTGCCGACGGCCGATCCGGAACCATTTCGATCACGGCGCGGCCGCGCGGCCATGACGATGTCGAGATCATGTTCGCCGACGACGGCGCCGGCATGACCCCTGACGTGCAGCGGCAGGCCTTCGACCCCTTCTTTACGACGCGCCGAAATGAGGGCGGCACCGGTCTCGGCTTGCATATTGTCTATAATCTCGTAACCCAGCAGCTCGGCGGACGGATGATGCTCGAGTCAAGGGTAGGACAAGGCACCACTTTTCGCATTATCATGCCCAGAACCGCCAAGGGCGACCCGGTAACAGCAGAGACTCAAGCGGACGGAACGACTGAATGGCCGAACAGGACGATGTCCTCCACCTGATCGACGACACCGGAACCGCGCAAGAGGATTCGTCCGCGCGTAAATGGAAGATCGCCGTCATCGACGACGACCAGGCCGTGCACGAAGGCACGCGCTTCGCGCTGAGCGATTACACGCTGAACGGCCAGGGCCTGGAAATCCTGTCGGCCTATTCGGCGGTCGAGGGCCGCGCGCTGATGCGCGATCATTCCGACATCGCGGCCGTGCTGCTCGATGTCATCATGGAGACCGACGTCGCCGGCCTCGAGCTCGTCGAATATATCCGAAACGAGATCAAGAACGAGACCGTCCGCATCATCCTGCGCACCGGCCAACCGGGCCAGGCTCCCGAGCGGCGCGTCATCGTCCAATACGACATCAACGACTACAAGGCCAAGACCGAGCTCACCGCCGACAAGCTGTTCACTTCGCTGACTGCGGCGCTGCGCAGCTATCAGCAGCTCGAACGCATGGTGCAGACGCGGCGCGGGCTCGAGATCATCATCGACGCGGCCTCGACGCTTTACGATTTCAGGTCGATGCAACGGCTCGCCGAGGGTGTGCTGACCCAGCTTGCCTCGCTGCTCAATGTCGATTGCGCCGGCATTCTGGTGCTGCGCGACGATGGCAATAAGCAGAGCGAGGATTTTTCCGTGCTCGCCGGTTCCGGCTGCTATAGCCGATTCATCGGCGTGACCGGATCGAAGTCGCTCGACGCGGATCTGCGCTCGATGGTCGAAGCCGCCTTCAAGGGCCGCAAGAATGAGTTCGCCGATCAGCGCACTGTGCTCTATATCCGCACCGGCAGCGGCCGCGAGGTGGTGGTGCTGTTGCAGGCCGAGCGGCAATTGTCGGAGACCGACCGCTCGCTGGTGGAGATCTTCGGCAGCCGGCTGTCGATCGCCTTCGACAATGTCATCCTCTATCAGCAGCTGCACGAGGCCAACACCCAGCTCGAGGACCGCGTCGCCCAACGCACCCGCGCGCTGATGCAGGCCAATCGCCGGCTGTCGGCGCAGTGGCTGCGGCTGCAGCGCGCCAACGGCTTCAAGAACGAAATCCTCGGCACCGTCGCCCACGACCTGAAGAATCCGCTCGGCGTCATTCTCGGCCGTACCGAGATGCTGACGGAGCTGATCTCGACCGACGCATCGCGCGAAAGCATCGCCTCCCAGATCGACCATATCCGCGACGCCACCAAGCGCCTGACCTCGATGGTGGACCATCTGATCTCGGATGCGATGGCGGACGCCTTCGACATCACCATTCGCCGCGAGCCGGTCGACATCGCGGGGCTGGTGAGCGAGGTCGCCGACGCCAATCAGCCGCTGGCGGTCAACAAGCAGCAGACCATCACGGTGTCGGCGCCGTCGAACATCGTCACCATGTGCGACACCGACCGCATCCGCGAGGCGATTGACAATCTGGTCTCCAACGCCATCAAATACAGCCCGATCGGCGGCAAGATCGCGGTGGTGGTGACCCATGAGGAGGACAGTACCGTCATCCGTGTCGCGGACGAGGGCGCCGGGCTGTCGCCGGAGGATCTCGGCCGGCTGTTCGGCCGCTTCCAGCGGCTGTCTGCCAAGCCTACGGCCGGCGAAAGCTCGACGGGACTGGGCTTATCCATCGTCAAGCGTATTATCGACATGCATGGCGGTGAGGTGACCGCCAACAGCGACGGTCCCGGCCAGGGATCGACATTCACCATCGTCCTACCCGCGACCGAGATGTCATGAGCCAGAGCCAGCACATCATCATCGTCGACGACGAAGCGCCCGCCCGAGAGATGGTCGGCGACTATCTCAAAATGCACGGTTTCACCGTCACGCTGTGCGACGGTGGAAAGAGCCTGCGCGGCGCTATCGAAGGAGGCCTGCCCGACCTCGTCGTGCTCGACCTCAATATGCCCGAGGAAGACGGGCTGTCGATCATCCGCGACCTGAAGAGCCGCACCAACATTCCCGTCATCATGCTGACGGCGACCGCCAGCCCGATCGACCGCGTGGTCGGGCTCGAACTCGGCGCCGATGATTATGTTGCGAAACCCTGCGAGCTGCGCGAACTGATGGCACGAATCCGTTCGGTGCTGCGGCGGAGCGCGCCGGTCAAGGCGGCGCCTGCGGCAACGGACGGCGGAGCAGCCAAGACCACAAAAGATCAACTCGTCCGCTTCGGCACCAAATGGCTCGATCTCGAAGCCCAGGCACTACGCGACGACGAGGGCAACGAGCATCCGCTGACCGCGTCCGAATTCGGCCTGTTGAAGGTGTTCGCGGCCAATCCGAAGCGCGTGCTGTCGCGCGAGCGGCTGCTCGAGCTCGCCAATGCGCGCGATGCCGAAGCCTTCGACCGCGCCGTTGATCTCCGCATCATGCGCATCCGCCGCAAGATCGAGCCGGACCCGGCCAAGCCGGCCGTGATCCGCACCATCCGCGGCGGCGGCTATCTGTTCTCCCCGGTCGGCGAGAAGGCCTGAACGGAGCACCAGGCACAACCTCCGGACGACATCGGAACAGACGCTAACCTTTAGCGGTATCCTGACACGCCTGAGGCGGCCAAAAATATTCGTCGAGGAATCGGAACTTTTCTACGTCTGAAATCCGGCGTTTTGTTCCTCATTGAGAATCTTCACATTTTTGCCTTGAATGTTTCGTCGGAACGGCCTCGACGAAACAATTCTCCTTACGCACGAAACCATTTTCCCCTTTTCTCGCAGACGTCCCGAAACGCTGGCTCGTTAACACTTTCCGGTAACGAAGCGCCGCACAAGCGGCGGTACCGGGAGCCTGTCATGCAGAACGTTATCGCGATCAACCCCGCAGCCCGCCAGAGCATCGCCGCCGCTCAGTCGACGTCGGACGAAACGCTCCTGCGGGGCATCGCCGACGGGAACCGCAACGCGATGCACATCCTCTATTCGCGTCACAACGTGCGGGTTTACCGTTTCATCCTCCGCATCGTGCGGGACAGCACGATGGCCGAGGATCTCGTGAGCCAGGTTTTCCTCGACGTATGGCGCACCGCGCGCCAGTTCGAGGGCCGCTCGCAAGTTTCAACCTGGCTGCTGTCGATCGCTCGCTTCAAGGCGCTGACCGCGCTGCGCCAGCGGCGTTTCGAGGACATCGATCAGGACGACGTGCGGGAAATCGCCGACGAGGCCGATACGCCGGAAGTTTCGCTGCAGCGCGCCAGCACGAGCGAAATTCTGCGCGCCTGCGTCGCCAAGCTATCGCCCGCGCATCGCGAGATCATCAACCTCGTCTACTACCATGAGAAGTCGGTGGAAGAGGTCGGCGAGATCATCGGTATCCCGCAGAGCACGGTGAAGACGCGCATGTTCTATGCCCGCAAGCAGCTTGCCGACCTGCTCAGATGCGCCGGCATCGACACCCTCGCCGCCTGATAAATTCGAGCGGTTTCAATTCGTTAGCTGGGGAGCCTGCCTCCCCGACCATCACGAGTTCAAAGGCGACAAAGAAACAATTGAAACAATCGGTGAAACCAGCCGGAAAAGTTCACCTGCTACAAACAGAGCGTCAACCTGGTACAACCTCCAAGTACACCCAGCGACCCGGACGGGATGCCCCCCTCCGGGTCGTTTGACTTTTGCCGGCCTGCATCCAGCCCATGCGTCCGCGCTTCAAGTCGGCGGGCATTTTGCCCTTGTTCGCCGCCGTCTCATGACGCGTCGATGAACGCGATCACGCGGGCATCGTCACCCCGGCCGTATGCCGGCCTGCCGCCATAACGTTCGTTGACGCCAAGGACCAATCCTTCAAAGATCAACCGATGCTGCCGTCCAACGAGTCCATCACACCGACATGGGTGGCGTGACACCATGTCGGTATTATATCGCGCGTTGGGTGTTTAGGTTGGCTCCGTGTGATGACAGGTGGTGCCGATGTTCGGAGGCTTTGATGCCGTAGAACTCGCGAGGGCTCAATTCGCCTTCACGATGTCCTTTCACATCATCTTTCCTGTGTTCTCGATCGGACTTGCGAGCTACCTCGCCGTGCTGGAAGCGCTGTGGCTTGCGACCGGACGTGAGGTCTACATCAACCTCTTCAACTACTGGCTGAAGATCTTCTCCGTCGTGTTCGGAATGGGTGTGGTGTCGGGCATCGTGATGTCCTACCAGTTCGGCACCAACTGGTCGGCTTTTGCCGACAAGGCCGGCCCCATCGTCGGCCCGTTGATGGCCTATGAAGTTCTGACCGCATTCTTTCTCGAAGCCGGCTTCCTCGGCGTGATGCTGTTCGGGCTCGAACGCGTCGGTCCCAGGCTGCATTTCGTCGCGACGTTGATGGTCGCGACCGGCACGTTGATTTCGGCGTTCTGGATTCTCTCCGCCAATTCCTGGATGCAGACGCCGACCGGCTATGCCACCAACGCCGACGGTCAGTTCGTCGCCGCCGACTGGCTCAAGGTGATCTTTAATCCGTCATTCCCCTATCGCCTGGTCCACATGGTGCTCGCGGCCTATCTCACAACGGCGCTCGCCGTCGGCGCGGTTGGCGCATTTCATCTGTTGCGCGACCAGCATCTTGCCGGCCCGCGCGTGATGTTCTCCATGGCGATGTGGATGGCGACACTGGTTGCGCCGATCCAGATTCTTGCAGGCGACCAGCATGGCCTCAACACACTGGAACATCAGCCGACCAAGATCATGGCCATGGAGGGCCATTTCGAGAGCCATCCTGACGGCGCGCCGCTGATCCTTTTCGGCCTGCCCGACGAGAAGGCGGGTAAAGTCAGATACGCGATCGAGATTCCGAAGCTCGGCTCGCTGATTCTCAAACACTCATTCAACGCGCCGATGCAGGGGCTCGACACCGTGCCGCGCGAGAACTGGCCGCCGGTGCCGGTCACCTTCTGGGCGTTCCGCATCATGGTGGGCCTGGGACTCCTGATGGTCGCGCTCGGACTGTCGAGCCTCTTGGCGCGCTGGCTCGGCAAGCTCTATCAGTCGCGCCTGCTGCATGTCTTTGCGATGGCCATGGGACCGGCCGGCTTCATCGCGGTGCTGGCGGGTTGGTTCACGACCGAGACCGGACGTCAGCCCTTCACCGTCTATGGGCTGTTGCGCACGGCCGATTCCGCCTCGCCGCTGGCAGCCCCCGCCGTCGGTTCGTCGCTCGCGGCATTTGCCATCGTCTATTTCACTGTCTTCACGATTGGCGTTCTTTATGTTCTGCGCCTGATGGCGAAGCCGCCGCATCCCGGCGAAGAGGGACCGAGCACCGATGCGCCCGCACGTGCCGCCGGCATCACGCCGGCCGTCGAGGGAGTCATGCGATGAGCCTCGACCTCACCACCATCTGGGCATTCATCATCGCGTTCGCGGTCTTCGTCTATGTCGTGATGGACGGTTTCGATCTTGGCCTCGGGCTGCTGTTTCCGCTGTTCCCGCAGAAGGCCGAGCGCGACACCATCATGAACAGCGTGGCGCCGGTCTGGGACGGCAACGAGACCTGGCTCGTGCTGGGCGGCGGCGGGCTCATGGCGGCTTTTCCACTCGCCTATGCCGTGATCATCCCCGCGATCTACACGCCGATCATCGCGATGCTGATCGGCCTGATCTTCCGCGGCGTCGCCTTCGAATTCCGCTGGCGCGTGCAACGCGAGCGCAATCTCTGGGACGCTGCCTTTACCGGCGGATCATGGCTCGCCGCGCTCGCCCAGGGCATCGCACTGGGTGCGATCCTGCAGGGCGTGCATGTCGAGGGCCGGCAGTACGCCGGCGGCTGGTGGGACTGGCTGACACCGTTCAGCATCCTGACCGGCCTCTCGGTTGTGGTTGGCTACGCGCTCTTGGGCGCAACCTGGCTGGTGCTGAAGACCGAGGGCGAGTTGCGCGACAAGGCCTATCGCCTGAGCTGGTATCTGTTGTTCGCGATGCTGGGCGTAATTGTCGCGGTCAGTCTGGCGACCCCATTCTTGAGCATCCATTATGCCGAACGCTGGTTCACCTGGCCCAATATCGTGCTGACCGCGCCGGTGCCGGTTGCGGTGGCCTGTGTCTCTGCGCTGCTGTTGCGCAGCCTGATCGATAGACAGGATTCGCGGCCCTTCTTCCTGACGCTGGCGCTGTTCGCGCTGTCCTATGCCGGTCTCGGCATCAGCATGTATCCCTACATCGTGCCGCAGAGCATCACGATCACGCAGGCCGCGGCACCAAGGAACAGCCAGATCTTCATGCTGGTCGGTGTCGCCATCCTGATCCCGCTCATCCTCGGTTATACCGGATGGGCCTATTGGGTGTTTCGCGGCAAGGTCAGAGCCGGGATGGGCTATCACTGATGCCGCATCGGGGCACATCCAGCGAAGCGCCGCCGTCCCTTGCTCGGCGCCTGTTATGGTTCGTGGCGCTCTGGCTTGGCGGGGTCGGGAGCCTCAGCCTCATCGCGTTCGGGCTGCGGCTGTGGCTCGCACCGACACACGGCGGTTGACCTTCTTCTCCACCTACCGGTGGACATTTTATTGCAGCCGGGTTTATTGCAGCCTGTTGACGGAGGCCGTTGCATCGGTCCTAGACTTGCCCCTGGCCATCGGATTTGATGGTTTCGGTCGATTGCCAAAAAATGATAGAAGCTGCAGGGCGGCCAGCGAGGAGAACTTTGCGATGCCGAAACTCTATCGCCTCACCTGGATGATGACGGCCGCTTTCCTGCTGCTTTCGGCGTCGCAGAGCCATGCTCAGCAGCCGCAAGACCCCGGCGACCAGCCAGGCCTCGTTGCCGACGATGCCTACCAGGCCGATCCCGAGTGGCAGAAGCAGGTGGTGTATTATCGCACCACCGAGGCCCCGGGCACGATCATCATCGCAACCGGGGAGCGGCACCTCTATCTGGTCCAGCCCGGTGGCCGCGCGCTGCGCTATGGCATCGGTGTCGGCCGCGACGGCTTCCAGTGGCAGGGCCTTTTGAACATCACCAAGAAGGCCGAGTGGCCGGACTGGACGCCGCCGCCCGAAATGATCGCCCGCCAGCCTTATCTGCCGCGGTTCATGGCCGGCGGCCCCGGCAACCCGCTCGGCGCCCGCGCGATGTATCTCGGCACCACAGTCTACCGCATCCACGGCACCAACCAGCCCTGGACCATCGGCACCAAAATCTCCTCAGGCTGCTTCCGCCTGGTCAATACCGACGTCGCCGACCTCTATGGGCGCGTGCCGGTCGGCACCAAGGTAGTCGTGCGGCAGAAGCCGGAGCTCTGAGCTCCGGGCGGCCAAACTCACTTCTTCCTTATCTTTTTGATGATTGCGAGAGATGCATCATGCGTACATTTCGGGGCGGCCTGCTGATCGGGCTCGCGGTCGCTGTTCTGGTCGCGGCCGTGGCCATCTTCTATGAGTTCTATGATACCCGCACCCTCAAGCGCACGGTCCGGCGCGGCGAGGTATTGTGCGGCGTCAATGCCGGCCTGCCCGGCTTCTCGATCCCCGACGACAAGGGCAACTGGACTGGCTTCGACGTGGATTTCTGCCGCGCGGTAGCGGCTGCGATCTTCGACGATCCGAAGAAGGCGAAGTTCGTTCCGCTCGACGCCGGTGAGCGCTTCAAGGAATTGCAGAACCGCAAGGTCGACATCCTGTCGCGCAACACGACCTGGAGCATGTCGCGCGAGGAGAATTACGATCTCTATTTCCCCGCCGTCGCTTATTATGACGGCCAGGGCTTCATGCTGCCGCGGTCGCGCAACATCGACAACGCGCTCGATCTGAACGGCAGCAAGGTCTGCGTGCAGGCAGCAACCACGACGGAACTGAACCTCGCCGACTACTTCCGCGCCAACAACATGAAGTATGAGGAGGTCAAAGTCTCCAAGCTTGATGATGTCGTCAAAGCCTACGAGGCCGGCAAGTGCGATACCTTCACCGCCGACGTCTCCCAGCTCTACGCGCTACGGCTCAATTTCGCCAAGCCGAACGATCACGTCATCCTCGCCGACGTCATTTCCAAGGAGCCGCTCGCACCCGTGGTGCGCCAGCGCGACGATGACTGGATGATGATCGTCAAGTGGACGCTCTATGCGATGATCAATGCCGAGGAGCTCGGCGTCACCTCCAAGAACATCGACGAAGCGCTGAAGTCCAAGAAGCCGGACGTGATGCGGCTGGTCGGCACCGAGGGCAGCTATGGCGAGGATCTCGGCCTGACCAAGGACTGGGCCGCGCGCATCATCCGCCATGTCGGCAACTACGGCGAAGTCTATGACCGCAATGTCGGCGACCAATCCAAGCTGCAGATCCCACGCGGCATGAACCAGCTCTGGAACGCCGGCGGCGTCCAGTACGCACCACCGATCAGGTAGACAGAAGACGGCCCAGGCGTTCCGCTAGTAAAGCCTCGTCATCGCCCGCGAAAGCGGGCGATCCAGTGCGCTGCGGCCCCTCGGTCGCTTACGATCTGCTCTGGAATACTGGGTCATCCGCCTTCGCGGGAGACAACCCACTGCCGCTGCCACGAACATGCGGGCTTCGATCAGAACTCCATCGGGTTGCGGAAACAGGCGTCGAAAATGCGCTGACGATGTTCGAGTACGACCGGCGACAGCGCTTTCACGATCTCCGGGTCCGTCGCCGTAAAGCTTGGTCGGAACGCGTCCGGCATGGGGCATTGTGCCCTCGGCAGGGGCGCAACCAGGTTCATCATCGCCGTGAAATAGATGTCGACCGCACTGAGCCTGTCACCTACCAGGAATGATAATCCCCGCGCCCGCTGATCCTCCAATTGCGTCGTGAAGATTCCCAGGATGTCGACGATTCTCGCCGAAGCCGACTGCTCATCCTTCCTGCAGTAGCGGTACTTCTCGCCGAGGATCACGGCGAATTCCGGCGGTTGAGGCGCACCGAGTGCGGGTCCAATCATTTGAATGCGCCGGCACCAGCCAATCCCGAGCTCACCGAAGAGTTCGTTCGACAGTCCGAACATGACTGCGCGATCCCAGGCATCCGCGGGGATCAATGCAGGTTCTGGCGCGAGCCGCTCCGCCAGGTGAAGAATATCCATCCACCGGTTGAGCGGCGGCTCGTCCTTCCATGCGACAACTGGGGCACTGTTCTGGCCGGACCACGCAACGATCTCTTCGTTTGTCCCCGCCATGACCAACGGTGCCACGACAAAGTCCAGCCCTTTGATCTCGAAAATCGTTTTCGCCGCTTGTCCCCAGGGGCTTGGCATTCCCTGCACTATCACCAGCCGAAGCCCTTTGTGAGCAATTGCCTCGGCCGGGCTCAAATAGCTGATCATTTCAACTCCTTGAAACTGGCTTTGTCCGGGTATTTCCGATTACTCGGCTCGCGATATGCGGTCCAATCACGCTTGGTCACTCCCCGCGGATATCACTCCATTACGATGCGAGACGGGGAGAGAAAACATCAATTTCTGCCAACCAGGAGGCCAACGCAGGGCACCATTCCGCTACGATCCCGAGCGCATATGGAAATCGGGGCCCCGCTCTTGTAATACTTCGAATACAATTCGGCCGATCCGGAACGAATCTGCGTTCCGCAACATGTGTTCCACAATGACCATCCAGACGCCGCCGACCGTCGTGACCGAAGCATTCACCGATGCGGGTGCGGCCGTCGGTCGCCTCGAAGAGATCTACGAGCGCAACACTCAGTTCCTGCGGGATCGTTTCGAGGCGTATGCCGGTGGCGAAGTGGTCGGGACGCGCGTGCGCGCCTTCTATCCGTTCGTGCGGATGACGACCTCGACCCATGCGCGGATCGATTCGCGTCTCGCCTATGGTTTCGTCGCTCGCCCGGGCGTGCACGAGACCAGCGTGACGAGGCCGGACCTTTTCCGGATCTACCTCACCGAACAAATCCGGCTGTTGATCGAAAACCACGGCCTGCCGGTCGAGGTCGGCGAGTCGAGCGAGCCGATCCCAATTCATTTCGCCTATCGGCGGGATATCAACATCGAAAGAGCGCTTAGCCCTGACGATAGCGCACGCGTCATGCGATCGCTGCGCGACGTGTTCGATGTACCTGATCTCGCCGCCATGGACGATGCGATTGCTGACGGCACGATCGAGTTGTCGGCCGGCGGCCCCGAGCCACTGGCATTGTTCCGCGCGGCGCGCGTCGATTACTCGCTGCGCCGGCTCTATCACTACACGGGGACCGATCCGGAGCACTTCCAGAACTTCGTGATCTTCACGAACTATCAGTTCTATGTCGATGCCTTCGTGCAGCTGTGCCGGCAACGCCTGGCTTCAGGCGAGATCGGCCCTGACGCGTTCGTCGGACCCGGAAATTTGATCACGCACAACCAGCGTCTGGGAGGCGGCACGACCGGAATTGCGCCGGAGCGCCTGCCGCAAATGCCGGCCTATCATCTCGTCGAGCCGGGCTATCAGGGCATTACCCTGATCAACATCGGGACCGGGCCGTCGAATGCGCGGAACGTCACCGACCACGTCGCGGTGCTGCGGCCGCATGCGTGGCTGATGCTCGGGCATTGCGCAGGTCTGCGGAATACCCAGAGGCTCGGCGATTACGTCCTCGCGCATGGCTATGTCCGCGAGGACCATGTGCTCGATCACGAACTGCCGCTGTGGGTGCCGATCCCCGCGCTGGCCGAGATGCAGGTCGCCCTGGAGCAGGCGGTCGGCGAGGTCACGGGGCTTTCGGGTTTCGAACTGAAGCGACTGATGCGCACCGGAACGGTGGCAAGCGTCGACAATCGCAATTGGGAAATCAGCGGTCATTCGGTCATTCGGCGCCTGTCGCAATCGCGCGCGATCGCGCTCGACATGGAGTCTGCCGCCATCGCCGCCAACGGCTATCGCTTTCGCGTTCCCTACGGCACCCTCCTGTGCGTCTCCGACAAGCCTCTTCACGGTGAAATCAAGCTCGCGGGCATGGCGAGCGAGTTCTACCGGCAGCGCGTCGGCCAGCATCTCGAGATCGGCCTGAGGGCGCTCGAAAGGCTCAAGCAAGAGGAATCGGAGCGCCTGCACTCGCGCAAGCTCCGAAGCTTTGCCGAAGTCGCGTTTCAGTAAGCCGTCAAACCGGGCGTCGTTTCCATTCCCCCGATCGCGGAACCAACCGCGGTTGCAGGGGTTACTGCCCTCATGACCGAAACGTTCGCGACGCCGTTCCTCAAATCGATGACGCGCACAATGATCGCCGTTGCGGCGTTCGTTCTGTCGCCGGCTTTTACGAAGGCCGATCAACCATCGGCAAGCCAAACTCTGAGAAGCCCCTCCGAATTCATGTCGATCTCGAACCCGCGCGAGCGTTCGCGGGCGATCTTTGGCGAAATCGGAAAGCTCGTGACGAATCCGCGTTGCATGAATTGCCATCCTGCCGGCGACCACCCCCTGCAGGGCAATGACCAGCACGAGCACATGCCGCCCGTGTGGCGCGGCGAGACCGGGCATCTTGCGACCAACTGCGCAGGCTGTCACACCGAACGGAATGTGACGCTTCATGAAGCCGCGAGCTATCAGAGCATCCCGGGTCATCCGCGTTGGGGCGTTGCGCCATTGTCGATGGCCTGGGAAGGCAAATCTCTGGGCGACATCTGCCGGCAGTTGAAGGACGTCAACCTCAACGGCGGCCGCGATCTCGCATTGTTGCAGGAGCATGTCGCCAAGGACGACCTTGTCGCATGGGCATGGAGCCCCGGCGAAGGCCGTGAGCCCGCGCCCGGAAATCAGCAACTCGCCGGACAATTGGTCCAGGCCTGGATCGACAGCGGCGCGGAATGCCCGCGATGAAGAAAGCTTGAGAAGCGGGCGGGCGTCATGAAGACGCTCACATCGGGCTGGTCGGAACAACGCTATATTTCGACTTCGAGGCCAACCTCGACGACTTGCGCGGGCGGCACGCCGAAATACGCCGCGGGGAGGTTGGCGTTGAGGTGCATGGTGGCAAATAGAGATTTTCTCCACATTGCCATGCCTGCCACCTTGTGCGTCGCGATCACCATCACGCGCCTGAAATAGTAGGTCATGTTATCGGGATCGATGCCGGCAAGCTCGGGCCTGCGGCAGGCCAACCTCAACCCCTCCATCACATCGGGCGTTTCCATAAAGCCGAAGCGGAAGAGGACACGCGTGATACCTGCGCCGACAGGGACAAGCCTGATCCGCTCACTGGCTTCGATCCGCGGCTCGTCAACACTGACGGACGCGATAAACAGCACGCGCTCGTGCAGCACGCGGTTATGCCGCAGATGATGGGTCAGGCAGAGCGGAATCCCTGTGGACGCCGCCGTGAAGATCGCCGCCGCCCCGGGTAGCCGTATCGGCGGCGTCTTGACGACCCACTCGATGAATGCGTCCTCGGGCTGGCGCAGCTTGGAGCGCTCGTGCTCAAGCAGCTGCCAACCAGTGCGCCAGGTCAGCATGAGGAATGCAATGAGGCTCGCCAAGCAGGAGCGGGAACCAGCCGCCTTCGAACAGTTTCGTCATGTTCGCTGCAACGAAGACCACCTCGATGGCGAGGAAGAACCCGTTGACCGCCACGACCAGGATAGGATTGTACCCCCATTTCAAGGCGACAAGAGCCGCCAGCACCGTCGTGATCGCCATCAGCATCGCGACCGCGATGCCATAGGCCCCGCCGAGCGCATCGGACGATCCGAACAGCAGCACGGCGGTGAGCGTGCCGAACGCCAGCAGCCAATTCACCGCGGGGATGTAGATCTGGCCCTTCTCATGGCTTGCCGTGTGGGTCACCCGCATGCGAGGCAGGAAGCCGAGTTGCATCGCCTGTTGGGTGAGCGAATACACGCCCGAGATGATGGCCTGAGATGCGATCACGGTGGCAATGGTCGCGAACGCCACCATCGGCAAATGCGCCCAGCGCGGCACCAGCAGGTAGAACGGATTTTCGGCCGCAGAGGGATCGGTCAGAACCAGCCCGCCCTGACCGAGATAATTGAGCATCAAGGCGGGCGATACGATTCCAAACCATCCGAGCTGGATGGGCAGCCGGCCGAAATGCCCCATGTCGGCATACATGGCTTCCGCGCCTGTGAGTGTCAGAAAGGCAGCGCCGAGCACCGCGAAAGCAATGCCGGGGCCCGCGTGACTGAGATAGAGAACGGCATGGTGGGGGCTGATCGCGGCGAGGATGGCGGGGTTTTGCACGATGCCCCGGAGGCCGAGCACCGCGATTGCAAGGAACCATACGAACATCACCGGCCCGAAGATCCTGCCGACAAACTCCGTTCCCTTGCGCTGCACCAGGAAAAGGCCAATGAGGATCGCGATGGTGATGGGAACGACCATCGGCGCCAGGGCAGGCGCGTCGATCTTCAGACCTTCAACGGCGCTGAGCACCGAAATCGCCGGCGTGATCACGCCATCGCCATAGAGCAACGCGGCCCCGATCAGGCCGACGACCAGCAAAGAGGCGCGCGCGCTTCCGCGCGGTGCGTGTCTTGCATCCAATAGCGCGAGCAGCGCGACGATGCCGCCCTCGCCGCGATTGTCGGCGCGCAGGATCAGGATGGCGTATTTGAGTCCGACGATGAGAAGAAGCGCCCAGAAGATCAGCGACACGGTGCCGATGACCGTTTCGGGCGTCGGTGCCCCGCCGGCGGCAACGGCCTGTTTCAGCCCGTACAGCGTGCTGGTGCCGATATCGCCGTAGACGACTCCGAGCGCCGTCAGCACCGCGGCAGCGGGCAATTTCTGGGGAAATTGCCGCGGCATCCCCTCAACCTGAAGGACCTGGGCCATGCGCACGTCCCTTCCGACGGTTGCGCAATCTATGCATGAAAACGTTGCGCTGGGAAGCGAACGCTGCGGTCAACGACGGTATCGCGCTAGCGGCGCACTGATTAAACGTCGTCTCGCGAAAGCGAGATCATCGGTTGCAGGCAGCTTGCCGTCTCGTAGTACGTGCCAGCCGATGGCGAAGCCATGCGAAAACATGGTACTGTCGCCGTCATGGCACCGACACCTGCGCCACCCCGTGAGGAGCCGTTGCCAAAGCTCCGTTGCTAGAGAACTTTCGCGTTGGTCTTTGACGGTTCGGTGCTCACCATGGTCAGCCCCGCAGACGCTCCAAAGGAAATTCAGGATCTGAACGCGGCTGAATTGGGCGCGATCGCTCATCTCTATCGCGGCGAGATCTATCGCAGCACAATCTGGCGCACGCGCCTCGACAACACGACCAACTGGTCGATCGTGACCATGGGCATCGCGCTTTCGACGACGTTCTCGTCGCGGGAGGCTTCAGGGTTGCCGCTGATCCTGATCGGCATGCTGCTCGCGGTATTCCTCGGACTCGAGGCACGCCGTTACCGCTATTTCAACGTTTGGCGCGCGCGGGCTCGCTACATGGAAACGCATTTCTACGCGCAGATCCTGAAAGGCAGACGCGCCGAAGACGACCAGGGCTGGCGGACGGTCCTAGCGGATGACTACCTGCATCCGCGCCATCATATCAGCTACTTCCGCGCCGCCGGCCGCCGTGTTCGGCGCACCTACATCTGGATCATCGTGATCCAAACATCTGCGTATTTCGGAAAGCTGGCAATCCATCCGCAAATGGCAACACACTTCAACGAATTCGTCGACCGCGCCGAGATCGGGCCGATACCCGGCTGGGTCGTCCTGTGCTGCGGCTTCATCTATAACCTCGGCTGGGTACTCCTTGCGGTCGTCAGCTATTGGCTTGACCGGCGCGCCCACGGCAGCCGCAAAAGCGCGGCTGCGATGGGATGATTTTGCCGGCCACGATGGTGACCCCGCGTCGAATTTGCCGAGATGCCCTCAATAGCTCCGGAGCCGCGCCAGTTGATCGGCGTGATAATTGGCGTCGCCGAACAATTCCTCGCAGACGCGAGCGCGCTTCATGAAGAAGCCGATGTCGAACTGATCGGTCATGCCCATGCCGCCATGCATCTGCACGCCTTCCTGCACTGCGCGCGTGGCTGTCGTGCCGGCGCGCGCTTTCGCTACCGCGACCGCGGCCGATGCGTTCGCGGCATCGGCGTCGAGCGCCTGCTGGGCTTTCAGCACTGCGGCGCGCGTGATCTCGATCTCGACATAGAGCTGGGCGGCGCGGTGCTGCAACGCCTGGAATTCGCCGATCGCCTTGCCGAACTGCTTGCGCTCCTTCAAGTAAGCGACGGTGCGGCCGAACACTTCTTCGCTCAGCCCCACCATTTCAGAGGCGACCGCGCCGCGGCCGATGTCGAGAACGGCTTCGAGCAGCGGAGCACCGTGGTCGACCTCGCCCAGCACACCATCGGCATTGACCTCGACATTGTCGAATTCGATACGCGCCGCATTGTGCGCATCGACCATCGCGGTGCGCTCGATCGCGACGCCCTTGGCCTTGGGATCGACCAGGAACAGCGTGAGCCCTGCGCGCTCGCCGGCACTCCCCGCCGTCCGCGCCGCGACGATCAGGAGATCGGCGACGTGGCCGTCGACCACGAGCGCCTTGGCTCCGCTGAGCTTGAAGCCGTTGCCGGAGCGAACGGCTTGCAGCGCCGTCTGCAGCGGACGATGCTTCGGGCCCTCATCGACGGCAAGGGCCGCGAGCAGACTGCCTGCCGAAATCTTCGGAAGGTGCTCCAATTTCTGCGCGGCGCTGCCGCCGCGTGACAGGGCCGACGCGGCCAGCACCGACGTTGCGAGGAAGGGCGACGGCATCAGCGTGCGGCCGATTTCCTCCATGACGACGCCGGCCTCGACACAGCCCAGCCCGCTGCCGCCGAACTCTTCCGGCACCAACAACCCCGCAAATCCCATCTCTGCGAATGTTGCCCAGAGATCGCGGGAGAAGCCGGTCGCGTCCTTGCTGTCGCGCAAGTGCCTGAGATGCGAGACCGGCGCCTTGTCGCTGATGAGGCCGCGGGCGCTGTCGCGGAGCATCGACTGTTCTTCGGTGAGGACGAGGGCCATGGAGAAGATTCCGGATTAAAAGTCGTTGGAGCGCGTCTTCTGGAACGTCATTCCGGGGCGATGCGGCAGCATCGAGCCCGGAATCTCGAGGTTCCGGGTTCGACGCTTCGCGCCGCCCCGGAACGACGGGCATCAAGCCCCCGGCAGATCGAGAATGCGCTTGGCGACGATGCCGAGCATCACCTCGCTGGTGCCGCCCTCGATCGAGTTGGCCTTGGTGCGCAGCCAGGCGCGCGGGCGGGCACCGCCCTTGGAGCGGTCGCTTTCCCATTCCAGCGCGTCGATGCCGCCGGCCGACATCAGAATTTCGTAGCGGCGCTTGTTGAGCTCGGTGCCGTAATATTTCATCGCCGAGGAAAACGCCGGATGCCCCTGCCCGGCCTTGGCAAGATCGACCATGCGTTCGGCGGCCGCAGCAAGCGCCGCCTCGTCCACCTCGAAGCTTGCGATCTGGCCACGCAGGATCGAATCATCCAGCCGGCCCTGCGCGTCCGATCCGACCGAGTCGGCTGCGACTTGGCCGAGCGGACGGCCGACGCCGCGCTCGCCCATGCCCGAAATCATCGCGCGCTCATGCTGCAGCAGATATTTCGCGACGTCCCAGCCGCGATTGATGGTGCCGACCACATGCGACTTCGGCACCCGCACATTGTCGAAGAAGGTCTCGCAGAACGGCGAGCGGCCGGAGATCAAGAGTATAGGCTTGGTCGAGACGCCCTGCGACGCCATGTCGAACAGAATGAAGCTGATGCCGTCGTGTTTCTTCGCCGTGGGATCGGTCCGCACCAGGCAGAAGATCCAGTCGGCATGGTTGGCGTAGGACGTCCAGATCTTCTGGCCGTTGATGATGAAATCATCGCCATTGCTCTCGGCGCGGGTCTGCAGCGAGGCAAGGTCGGAGCCGGCGTTCGGCTCGGAATAGCCCTGGCACCAGCGGATGAGACCGGCGGTGATTTTCGGCAGGTGCTCCTTCTTCTGTTCGTCGGTGCCGTATTTCAGGAGCGCCGGCCCGAGCATGGAGATGCCGAACGAGGTCAGCGGCTGGCGTGCGCCGATCGCGGCCATTTCCTGGCGCACGATCTTGGCCTCCTCGCCATCGAGACCGCCGCCGCCATATTCCTTCGGCCAATGCGGCACGGTCCAGCCCTTGTCGCGCATGCGCTCGAACCAGACGCGTTGCGGCTCGGATGAGAACTTGGCATCGCGGCCGCCCCAGAAGGTGTCGTCCTCTGCGGTCATCGGCTTGCGCATCTCCGGCGGGCAATTGGCCTCCAGCCAGGCGCGGGTCTCGCGGCGAAATGTGTCCAGATCGGGCATGGCGCATTTCCGAAAGGTGTGGGTTAGCGGTGACCTTAGTCCGCGCGCTTTGCGGATTTCAATAGGTCTTTGCGCCACCCATGCGGCGGCGGCGCTGGTCACGCCGACATGAACAGGTGTATTCGCTTGCTGCTCAAGGATTGAAAAGACAGAGGAAACGAACATGCGTCTGAAGTTGCTTTCGCCTGGCGAAATGAACGCCGACCAGAAACAGACCTATGAGGAGGCGATCGCCGGCAAGCGTGGCGCGGCGCCGGCGCCGATGATGGCCTGGCTCAACAGTCCCGACATGGCACGGCATGCGACGCGGCTCGGCGAGCAGCTTCGCTTCAACACGATCTTTCCGCCCAAGCTCTCGGAGATCGCGATCCTGGTCACGGCGCGGCATTGGACCGCGCATTACGAATGGTGGGCGCACAAGCGGTTGGCGCTGAAGGGCGGCATGGACCCGAAGATCATCGACGACATCCGCGACCGCCGCACGCCGACATTCGATGACCCGAAAGGCCAGATGGTCTATGATGTCGCCAAATCACTGCACGAGGGCCACGGTCTCTCCGACACACTTTATGCCGAAGCCGTGAAAGTGCTGAGCGAACGTGGACTCGTCGAGGTGATCGGGCTGTGCGGCTATTACACGCTGGTGTCGATGACCCTGAACACGTTTGAATTCGAGTTACCGGCGGGAGAAGTGTCGGAGCTTGCCTAAGGCAGGCGGACGCTTACCTGTTAGGCGCGGCGCGGATTGCGCCGCGCATCATCCGGAGAACGAGACGACACAGGGGGCGCATCATGTCTGACAACCCGCCGATCACAGCCGGCACCCGCATCGGTCATGTCCATCTCAAGGTCGCCGATCTCGACCGCGCGCTGGGCTTTTACTGCGGCGTGCTCGGCTTCGAGCTGCAGCAGCGCATGGGCTCGGGCGCGGCGTTCATCTCGGCCGGCGGCTATCATCACCACATCGGGCTGAACACCTGGGAGAGCAAAGGCGGCCATCCGCCCCCACCCGGCACCACCGGCCTGTTCCACACCGCAATCCTCTATCCGACCCGCCCCGCGCTGGCCGACGCGCTGCATCGGGTGCTGAGCGCCGGCATCCATCTCGACGGCGCCAGCGATCACGGCGTCAGCGAGGCGCTTTATTTGCGCGATCCTGATGAGAACGGCGTCGAGCTCTATTGGGACCGGCCGAAGGAAGCATGGCCGCGCACGGCCGACGGCACGCTTTCGATGTTCACGAGGCGGCTGGATCTCGATGAGCTGTTGCGGCAGCGAGAAACATAACCCTCGCCGTCATTGCGAGCGCAAGCGACGCAATCTAAAGCGCGATGAGATCAGGTTAAATCATCATCGCGCTTTAGCTCTTTGATTGAGCATGATCTTTTCGGAAAACCGCTACACACTTTTCCGAATCATGCTTTAGACCTACAACGCGGCGACGACTGGATTGCTTCGTCGCGTTGCTCCTCGCAATGACGGTCAGCCAAGATCGCTCTTGTGCCCTCGCACCATGATCAGCGCCGCTGCAATCAATTCCAGCGCGATGCAGCCATAGAACGGCAGCGTGTAGGAGCCCGAGAGGTCGCGCAGCACGCCGACGACGCCGGGACCAAAGGCATAGGTGATCTGGGCGATCGCGGTCTGCAGGCTGACCAGCACACCGAAGATGCGGGAGGCGAATTCGCGCTGCACGATCAGCGACGGCAGCGTGATCAGGTTGCCGACGGAGAAGCCGAACACGCCGCATGCCGCGATCAGACAGATAGTCGTTACGGGAGTTGATCAGGACCAAAAGCGCCGCGGCCTGGCTGACGAACGACAGCGCCGACGCCAGCCGCTGATTGAGCCGGTCGATCACCGTCGAGAACAAGACACGTCCGACCACGGCCATCGCCGTCAGCAGCGCAATCGCCGTCGTTGCGCTGGCGCGCCCGATGACGGGATCAAGAAACGAGATGAGATGGACGATAAATCCGACCTGCGCGAACAGCACGAGCGCGAACGCCGTCGTCACGGAAAGAAAGCCGACGTCCCTCAGCGCGCGGGCGCGGATTTGCGTCGCCGACGGAGCATCCTTAGGCGACACCATGGCATGGCCCGGCAGCAGAGGCGGCCGTCCGACGAAGATCAGGACAACCGGCAGCACCAGCACGATCATCACGCCTGCTGCGATGATCATGGCTTTCGAAAATCCGAAATGACCGATCGCGACGACGAGCAAGGGCACGCCGGCAATGCCGCCAAAACTCGCGCCATTCAGCGCGAGGCTGATCGCCATGCCCCGCTTCTTGTCGAACCAGAGGCCGAGCGTATTGGTGATCATGCCAAGGCTCATGCCGGCCCAGCCAAAGGCGAGCGCGGCGTTCGCCAGATAGAGTTGCCAGGGTGCATTCACCAGGCCGAGCGAGATCGCCGCAGCTGCGGTGGCGAATGTCCCCGCGACGAGACAATTGCGCGGGCCAAACTTCCTGACCGCCTCGCTGACGAAAACAACGATCGCAGCCCCGAACAGATAGAAGAAGGTCGTCGCACCCGAGATCAGCGACGCCGGCCATCCGTGCTGCCGGTGCAGCTCGGCGAGATAGACGCTCTGGCCGTAGAAGCCGAATGCCCAGCCGAACGTCGCGACCAGAAAGCACACCGCGACGATCCGCCAGCCCTCATAGCGGGCGGAGCTTTCGTCGATCATATCTTGGCTTGACGCGTCCAAGGATCACTCTCCTTCTTCATGGACATCGTCATGTGGGCGAACGATTTGTAACGCGCCAGACCAATTGCTTCGATGGCCATCGAAGTGTCAGCAGCTGGCACCGGCACCGTCAGATGCTGGGCTCGGGGAACTCGTCGACCGCTGCAAGCCGCGCACGGCGTTTAGCAAAGGAGGTGAACGCCAGCACGACGAGGCCGACCAGCACCGGCGGATAGACCACGAGATTGACCGCCGACCAGCCATAATTCGCAAGCAGCTGTCCGGATGAGAACGAACCGATCGCCATCATCCCGAATATCAGGAAATCGTTGAAGGCCTGCACCTTGTTCTTTTCCTGCGGCAGATGCGTCTCGAGCACCAGCGAGGACGCGCCGATGAAAGCGAAATTCCAGCCCAGGCCCAGCACCACCAAGGTCGCCCAGAAATGCATCGCGGTGATGCCGGACAGCCCAATCGTCGCGGCCGCCCCCTCCAACGCCAGCCCGAACGCGACGATCCTCGGCGCACCGAAGCGCGCGATCAGCGCGCCCGTGAAGAAGCTCGGGCCGTACATCGCTACGATGTGCCACTGGATGCCGAAATTGGAATCGCTGACCGTGAGCCCGCACATCTGCATCGCGAGCGGCGCGGACGTCATCACCAGGTTCATCATGGGATAGGCGATGATACCACACAGAGCGGCCGCGATGAAGCGCGGCTGGCGCGCGATCTCCAGCAGCGGGCGGCCGCCATGAAGATCGGCCGGCGCGGGCTTCGGCGCATCGACGCCGGCGAGGATCGCCATCGCAACCAGCGCGACCGCAGCCTGCACCACGAAGCTGAAGGCGAACAAATAGGGCGGCCAGACGTCCATGGTCCACTGCACGAGCTGCGGCCCGAACACGCCCGCAAATACGCCGCCTGCCATGACCCACGACACGGCCTTCGGCCGGTAGGCGACGCTGGCGCCGTCAGCCGCGGCGAAACGGTAGGATTGCGACACCGCGCCGTAGAGTCCGCCAAGAAAGGTCGCGCAGCAGAACAGCCAGAACACGCTGTGCAGAATGGCAAGGGCGCCGACCAGCCCCGTCAGCACGCCGCAGCCGGTGCCGATGATGAAGGCGACCTTGCGGCCATAGGCGCGCGAGATCGCGCCGGTTGGCAAGGTGCCGGCCGCAAGCCCCAAAACATATATCGAGATCGGAACGGTCGCGAACGAGACGTCCGGCGCCAATGTCGCACCGACGATCGAGCCGGTCGCGAAAATCACTGCCGAGTTTGCACCGGTGAGCGCCTGCGCCGCCGCGAGCCGCACCACGTTGGACCGCACGCGGGTATCACTGGCAACCTCGTCGGCTGCTGTCAGGTCGATCATCGGCACTTCCGCCCCGGGAGCGCCTCTCGGGGCGCATCATGATTCCCGGCACTATGAAGAGCCGATGTCCGACGATCAACCGGCGCAAGCGGGCGCGGGCTATGCGTTCGCGGAACCCGCAGAACGGCCGAACACCAGGATCATGTTGTTGGCGGGCATGTCCACCGTTTCAAGCAAAACGAAACCGGCGCTTCCCGCGAGCTTTTCGACTTCGACGATGTCGCGGACGCCCCATTCGGGATTACCTTCGCGCAGGCTGGTGTCGAACACGGCGTTGGAGAGCGCGGTGTGCTGGCCGTCGCGCTTGAACGGCCCGTAGAGGAACAGCCGCCCATCTTCACGAAGCGCCTGGCCAGCGCCGGCGAAAAGACCCTCTGCGACGCTCCATGGCGCGATGTGGATGACATTGGCGCAGAACAAAGCCAGCAGGTCGCGAGGCCCCTGTTGCCGCACCCCGCTCCACCAGGCCGGATCGGAGACGTCGATACGCTGCGGCGGCTGGACATTCGATAGCTTCGAATGGGTACGCCAGGCACTGATGCTCTTCAGATGCTGTTCGTTGAGATCGCTCGGCCACCAGGTGATATCAGGCGATTCGCGGGCGAAATGGATCACATGCTGCCCGGTGCCGCTGCCGACCTCCAGCACGTCGCCGGATTTGCCGGCGAGACGCGTTCGCAATACCGCCCAGATCGGTTGATGATTGCGATGGAACGCTGCCGCGTCGAGGCGGCCGTCGGGCTCGACAGGCCGGCCGTCCTTGCCAAATTCGATGACGTATTCCGCCATGGGAAACTCCACTAACTCAAAGCTCACTCAAATTTTAACCGTCTGCTAAAACGGCCGGCGCGACCCTTTTGCTCCGCAAAAACAACCCGATTAACTGCAATTTTCCAGGCTTGCCGTCCAGATTGCCAAGCGGTGGTGTTTATGCTTTTGACCCCGTATAGTCGCCTCAGAACCGCTTGATCGTCAGTTTACCAATGAAATCCGCTCTTCTTTCGGCGCTGGCGCTGTCGACCGTGATGGTCACCGGCCCCGCGCATGCCCAGTCCAGTGCCGCCGAGGGGCAGAAACTCGCGTTCGATCGCGGCAAGGGCAACTGCCTGACCTGTCATGACATCAAGGGCGGCGACCTTCCCGGCACGATCGGTCCGCCTCTGAAAGATATCAAGAGCAAATACCCTGACCGCAATGAGCTCGTCGCCATACTCACCGACGAGACCAAGCGCAACCCGCTGACCGTGATGCCGCCATTCGGGCGCAACCGCATTTTGACGGAACAGGAGATCAGCGCGATCGTCGATTTCCTGCAAACCCTGTGACGCCTTCCGGAGACCCTGCATGCCCCTCTCTCACCCTTCACGCCGCCTGATCCTGCAAGGCGCAGGCTCGGTCGCGCTGTTCGGGCTCGGCGTTCCATTCGCGGTCCCGGCGCTCGCCGCGGCCAATGACAAATATCCGGAAGAAGCGTTCAAGCAGAAGAGCGACGCGGATGCGATCAAGGCGCTCTATGGCAAGCCGCACGAGGCATCCGACAAGGTCAAGCTCGACGCGCCCGAAATCGCCGAGAACGGCGCGGTGGTGCCAGTCTCGGCGACGACGACGCTCACTGGCGTCACATCGATCGCGTTCTTCGTCAGCGAGAACCCCAATGCGCTGGCGGCGCGCTACCAGATTCCGCAAGGCACGGCGCCGAGCGTCGCCAACCGGCTGAAGATGGCCAAGACCTGCAACGTGATCGCGATCGTGGAATCCGGCGGCAAGCTCTACAGCGCGACCAAGGAAGTGAAGGTCACCGTCGGCGGCTGCGGCGGCTGATCAAGGAGAAAGACGATGGCATCGACCATTCGCGTGCGCGCGACTTCGAACGGCGACACCACCGAGGTGCAGGCGCTGATCCAGCATCCGATGGATACCGGCCTTGTCAAGGACGCGCAGGGGCAGATCATCCCGGCGCATTTCATTCAGCAGCTCACCTTCGCGCACAACGGCAAATCCGTGTTCGTCGCCGATTGGGGCCCGGCCGTCTCCAAGGACCCCTACGTCAAATTCGCCTTCAAGGGCGGCGCCAAGGGCGACGAGATCAAGGTCAGCTGGGTCGACAACAAGGGCACGAGCGACGCGACCACGGCGAAGATCCAGTGATATGACAGTGCGACCCATGATCCGTCTTGCCTCTCTCGCGCTGGCGCTCGCTGCGATATCGATCGCCGCACTGTCGGCGCGCGCAGCGGACAAGCCCGATCCCGTCGGCGACGCCAAGACGTTCCAGAAATTCTTCACGGACAAATTCCCCAAGCTGAAGCCCGAAGACTTCGTCAACGGCCCCTACTCGATGAACGAGGACCTGCATCGGCAGTGGGAGGAGAAAGAGCAGTTCCCGCCTTACGAATTCGCGCTCGAGGCCGGCAAGGAGATGTTTTCAAAGCCGTTCAAGAACGGCAAGACCTATGCGGACTGTTTCCCGAACGGCGGCATCGGCATCCGGCAGGATTATCCCTATTTCGACGAGAAGGAAGGCAAGGTCATCACGCTGGAGCTTGCGCTCAACCGCTGCCGCGAGGCCAATGGCGAGGCACCGGTCTCCTATGTGAGGGACGACATGGCCTCGCTCACCGCCTACATGGCCTACACCTCGCGCGGCAAGCCGATGAGCATCAAGATTCCGAACGATCCGCGCGCGCTCGAGGCCTATCAGAAAGGCAAGGAGTATTTCTATACACGGCGCGGCCAGCTCAACTTCTCCTGCGCCACCTGCCATGTGCAGAGCCCGGGCGAGCGCATCCGCGCCGAAATTCTCGCGCCCGCGCTCGGCATCCTGAACGCGATGCCGATCTACCGCTCCGAATGGAGCGGCATGGGCACGACCAGCCGCCGCTTCACGACCTGCAACAGCCAGATCCGCGGCGTGCCGCTCGAGCCGCAGGCTGAGGAATATCGCGATCTCGAATATTACCTGTCCTATGTCAGCAACGGGCTGCCGATCTCGGGCCCGGGCGCGCGGCCGTGAACGAGAGGGTTGATATGCGTGCGCTCCTGTTTTTCGCCATGTTGATCGCAAGCACCGCACCGGCGCTCGCGGCCTCCGAAGACGATTTCAAGACAGCCTATGCTGCGGCTGAAACCGCCGAGAAGGAAGCGGGCCGGTTGCGCAACCAGTGGACCACCACGGAAGCGGCGCTTGCGGCGGCGAAGAAAGCAGCGGCAAATGGCGACTTCGACAGGGCCATCGCCTCGTCGAAGGAAGCCGAAGCGCTGGCGAAGGCCTCGATCTTCCAGGCTACCAGCGAGAAGGAACGCTGGAAGGATATGGAAATCCGCTGAGCGGATTATTTTTGGGGGCGCGGAGACTGGGCGATGACGATCCGCCGCCGGGATTTTCTCAAACTGTCAGGCACCGCCGTGCTGGCCGGCAGCCTGCCGCGCCTCGCGCGCGCCGCGGACACGCCGAGCATCTATGATCTCGAACGCTTCGGCAACGCGCGCATCCTTCACCTCACCGATACGCATGCGCAGCTCCGTCCGGTCTATTTCCGCGAGCCGAGCGTCAATATCGGGATCGGCGAGATGCGGGGCCGGCCGCCGCATCTGACGGGCAAAGCCTTTCTCGATCGCTTCGGCATCCCGGCCGACAGCGCCGACGCCTATGCCTTCACTTGCGTCGATTTCGAGAAATCCGCGCAGCGCTTCGGCAAGCTCGGCGGCTTCGCGCATCTGAAGACGCTGATCGACCGGCTGCGCGCCGACGTCGGCGAGCGCCGCTCGCTGCTCCTCGATGGCGGCGACCTCTGGCAGGGCACCGGACTCGCCAACACGATGCAGGGCGCGAACATGGTGGAGGCCGCCAATCTGCTCGGCATCGAGGCGATGACCGGCCATTGGGAGTTCACCTATGGCGAGGCCGCGCTGCGCGCCAATCTCGACCGCTTCAAGGGCGAGTTTCTCGCGCAGAACGTCTTCCTCACCGATGAGGCCGCGTTCAACGACGCCAAGGCGTTCGATCCCGCCTCAAGACGCGTGTTCAAACCGGCCACGATCAAGGAGCTCGGCGGCTACCGCGTCGCGATCATCGGTCAGGCGTTCCCTTATGTGCCGATCGCCCATCCCAAGCGCTTCACGCCGGACTGGACGTTCGGCATTCGCGAGGAGGAGCTGCAGAAACTCGTTGATGGGCTGCGCGGCAATGACAAGGCCGACGCGGTTATCCTGCTGTCACATAACGGCATGGATGTCGATTTGAAGCTTGCGAGCCGCGTCACCGGCATCGATATCATCCTCGGCGGTCACACCCACGACGCCGTTCCGCAGCCGATCGCGGTCAGGAATGCCAATGGCGTGACGCTCGTCACCAATGCCGGCTCGAACGGAAAATTCCTGGGCGTGCTCGATCTCGAACTTGCCAAAGGCAAGGTCAGCAACCTGCGCTATCGCCTGTTGCCGGTCTATTCCGAGCTGCTGAAGCCGGATCCGGCGATGGATGCGCTGATCGAGAAACTGCACACGACGCATGCGAGCGACTGGAACGATCAGGTCGGAACGGCCGACCGCCTGCTGTTTCGCCGCGGTAATTTCTCCGGGCCCATGGACCAGCTGATCTGCGCCGCCCTGCGCAGCGAACTCGGCACCGAGATTGCGCTGTCGCCCGGCTTCCGCTGGGGCGTAACCGCGCTCGCCGGCCAGGCCCTGACTATGGAAGACGTGCTGTCGGAAACCGCGATCACCTATGCCGAGACCTATGCGCAGAGCATGACCGGCAGCCAGATCAAGGACGTGCTGGAAGACGTCTGCGACAATCTGTTCAACGCCGATCCCTATTACCAGCAGGGCGGCGACATGGTCCGCGTCGGCGGCCTGTCCTATGTCTGCACCCCCGCAGAAAGCGCCGGGCGGCGGATTTCCGACCTGACGCTCGACAACGGCAAGCGGCTTGAAGCCGGCAAGAGTTACAAAGTGGCGGGCTGGGCGTCCGTCAACGCGCAACAAGGCAAACCGGTGTGGGACGTATTCGCCGGCTACCTTCGCGCGGGCAAAATGTCCACCCCGCGCAGCAGCGTGACCCTGAAGGGCGTCGAGGGCAATCCCGGGATCGCGGAATAGAAGCTGCTGCCTGTCGCCGCACCGACATCGGCTCCAAACGACTCCTTTTCCCTGCCAAAAGCGGTTATATGTCGCGGATATTCAAGCGTTCATATCGCCATTGTGAGACCACGTGTCATGGGCTCGCGTTGTGCCAGCCCCCACATGTAAGGTCACGAATCATTTGGGATCGCCGGCCATGATCTTTCGCCAGCTTTTCGACAGCGTTTCCGGAACCTATAGTTATCTGCTCGCAAGCCGCGCCGGCGGCGAGGCACTGATCCTCGACCCAGTGCTGGAGAAGGCCGATCGCTACTGCCAATTGCTGCGCGAGCTCGATCTCAAGCTCGTCAAGGCGGTCGACACGCATCTGCATGCAGATCACGTCACCGGGCTCGGCGAGCTGCGCGACCGTACCCACTGCATCACCATCATGGGCGACCAGAGCAAGGCCGACGTGGTGTCGATGCGCGTGTCCGACGGCGACAAGGTGACGATCGAAGGCATGTCGCTCGACGTGATGTACACGCCGGGCCACACCGACGATTCCTATAGTTATTTAATGGGCGACCGCGTCTTCACCGGCGACACGTTGCTGATCCGCGGCACCGGACGCACCGATTTCCAGAACGGCTCGTCGCGAGCGCAATATGAATCGATCTTCAACCGGCTCTTGAAGCTGCCGGAGGAGACGCTGGTGTTTCCCGCCCATGACTACAAGGGCGACACCGTCTCCACCATCGGCGAGGAGAAGCGTTACAATCCACGCCTGCAGGTGCGCTCGGTCGACGAATATATCGAGCTGATGGCCAATCTGAAGCTGCCGAACCCGAAGATGATGGACGTCGCGGTGCCCGCCAACATGCACGTCGGCCTGCATCAGGACGAACTCGCCAAGCAGGGCTTGGCGCTGAACATGCAGGAGGCGATCGCGAGCCTCGGCCGTCCGGACGTTCTGCTGGTCGACCTGCGCGAGACCGGCGAACGCGCCAAGCACGGCACGCTGGCCGGCGCGCTGCATGCGCCCTATCCGTCCATCGACGAGAGCCTGAAGCCGGGCGGCATGCTGCGCGAAGTCGCGTCGGCGACCGGGCGCCGCATCGTGTTCTTCTGCGCGTTCGGCGAGCGGTCGGCGATGGCCGTGAATGCCGCCAAGGACGCAGGGCTGCTCAATGCTGCGCATATCGCGGGCGGCATCGACGCCTGGAAGAAGGCCGGCGGCCCGGTGGTGATGAACGGGTAAACGGATCTTGGCTCCGCGACGCCGGGGGATCGCATGATTGGCATCGGCAAGAAGAGCAGGCCTCCGACGAAGCAGGCGGAGGACAAATCCAAGAAGCCGCCTCCACCGAAGACGGACGACGATAACGAGGACGGCGACATCGCCACACCCAAGCACGACCGCGACGGGACCGATGATGAGCCGCTGTGAACGTGCCCCGTCCACTGTCATTCCGGGGCGATGCGAGAGCATCGAACCCGGAATGTCGAGATTCCGGGTTCGCGCTTCGTGCGCCGAGGAATGACTGCCTAAATCGACCACCTCCGAGCCACTCACCCAGTTCCCGCCACCCGCCGCGGAAGCAGCCATGCAGCCGCATTCATGGACAAATAACCGCTGCCGACGATAGTTTGGCGGCCCAAATCGCACCGGAAGCATCCCCGTAATGGCCGACGTTCTCGCCGCACCGCAGCAAAGCACCGATAGCTCGCTGCGTACTCTGGGTCTGATCTCGACCGCCCATTGGGTCAGCCATTTTCATATCTTGGTGCTGCCGATGCTGTTCCCCTTTCTGAAGCAGCAGCTCGGCGTCGGCTATATCGAGCTCGGCTTCGCGCTCACCGTGTTCGCGGTCGTCTCCGGCCTGACCCAGGCCCCGATCGGCTACATCGTCGATCATGTCGGTGCGCGGAAGATCCTGCTGGCCGGCCTCTGCCTCGCGGGCTTTGCGCTGATCATGCTCGGCCTGCATCTGAGCTACTCGTGGCTGATCGCGAGCGCGGTGCTGCTCGGGCTCGCCAACAGCGTCTATCACCCGGCCAACTACGCGATCCTGTCGGCGCATATGGACGAGGCGCGGATGGGCCGCGCCTTCTCGATCCATACGTTCGCCGGTTTTCTCGGCGGCGCGGTGGCGCCCGGCATCGTTGCCGCGCTGCTCACTACAGTCGGCGGTGCCGGCGCGCTGATCGTGGCAGGCGCGATCGGCCCGCTGGTTGCGCTGCTGCTGGTCGCGTTCGGCCTTCCCGATGCCGGCGCCATCCATGAGCAGGGCGGCGCCAGGGCGCCGCAGAAAAGCATCCTGACGCCTGCGCTGATCGTGCTGACCATCTTCTTCATGCTGCTTGGCCTGTCGAGCGCCGGCATCGGCAGTTTCGGCGTGGTGGCGCTGATGAGCGGATATGGCGCCTCGTTCTCGACCGCCAATCTGGCGCTGACCGCCTATCTCGGCGCCAGCGCGGCCGGTGTGCTCGCCGGCGGCTTCCTTGCCGACCGCACCGAGCGCCATGGGCAAGTGGCGTCCGTCTGCTTCGCCGTCAATGCCGCGGTCATGCTGCTGATCGCAATGGTGTCGCTGCCGCCGGTGGTATTGACGGCAGCAATGACGCTTGCGGGCTTCCTCGGCGGCGTGATTGCGCCCTCGCGCGACATGCTGGTGCGGGCTGCGGCACCTCCGGGCGCGGCCGGCCGCGCCTTCGGCCTGGTCTCCACCGGTTTCAATTTCAGCGGCATTGCAAGCCCGCTGCTGTTCGGCTGGATCATGGACCAGAACATGCCGCACTGGGTGTTCGGCGCTTCGGCCGCTTTCATGGTCCTCACGGTCGTGCTGGCACCGTTGACCGAGCGCAGGTCCCGGGAGAGCGACATAGCCGCCGATCCGGAGCCGGCGCAGCCCTGAACCTCATTCCCGGCGGTTGACTGCATCGGCCAACGATCGATGATGCCGTCAACCAATCAGACAACCCCGGGAAGAACGCCATGACTGCCAATCCAGACCTCGTGATACGCGGCGGCACCATTGCTGACGGCAGCGGAGGCGATCTGTTCGAGGCCGATGTCGCGATCAAGGACGGCCGCATCACCGAGGTCGGCAAGGTTTCCGCCAAGGGCAAGGACGAGATCGACGCCAAGGGCAAGCTAGTCGCGCCAGGCTTCGTCGACGTTCACACCCATTACGACGGCCAGGTGACCTGGAGCCAGGACATCACGCCCTCCTCGCAGAACGGCGTCACCACGGCGATCATGGGCAATTGCGGCGTCGGCTTCGCGCCGTGCCGGCCGAGCGATCACCTGCGGCTCATTCAGCTGATGGAAGGCGTCGAGGACATTCCGGAGCCGGTGCTGAGCGCCGGCATTCCCTGGGCCTGGGAGAGCTTTCCGGATTACATGGAGTGGCTGTCGAAGCGCCATTTCGACATCGATGTCGGCGCGCAACTGCCGCATGCCGCGCTGCGCGTCTATGTGATGGGCGAGCGCGGCGCGCGGCGCGATCCCTCGACGGCGGAAGACAACAAGGCGATGGCGAAGCTCGCGATCGAGGCGGTGCGCGCCGGCGCGCTCGGCTTCACGACCTCGCGCACGCTCAACCATCGCACCTCGACCGGCGATTTCACACCGACGCTCAAGGCCGGCGAGGACGAATTGACCGCGATCGCCGACGCGATGCATGGCATCGGCCGCAGCGTGCTGCAATTCGTGCTTGATCTGTCGACCCTCGACGAAGACCTGCCGATGATGCTGCGGGTGGCGGAAAACACCAGATGCCCGATCACGTTCTCGATCACGCAGAATGACCGCGCGCCGCAGCGCTGGCGCCAGACGCTTGCGACCATCAATGAGGCCGCAGCACGCGGTCTGAACATCACGGCTCAGATCGCAGCCCGCCCGGTCGGGCTGATGCTCGGCCTCGAGCTGTCGCGCAACCCGTTCCAGACGCATCCGAGCTACAAGGCCCTCGCTCATTTGCCGCTCGCCGAACGGGTGGCGCGGCTGCGCCAGCCGGAGGTGCGCGCGGCGATCCTGAACGAGAATGCCAGCGACACCGACGATCCGCTGTTCTTCCGGCCGAACTACGACAAGATGTATCTGCTCGGTAATCCGCCGGATTACGAACAGCCGCCGGAAAAGACGCTGGGCGCGCAGGCCCGCCGCGAGGGCCGGCGGCCGGAAGAGCTGGCCTATGAAGCGATGCTGACAGACGATGGCCGCGGCATGCTCTATGTGCCGTTCCTGAACTATTCCGACGGCAATCTCGATGCAACGCGAGAGATGCTGTGCGATCCGCGCTCGGTGCCGGGCCTGAGCGACGGCGGCGCGCATTGCGGCATCATCTGCGATGCGAGCTTCCCGACCTATCTGCTGACGCACTGGACGCGCGACCGCACGCGCGGCGACAAGCTGTCGATCCCCTTCGTGGTGGCGGTGCAGTCGCGCAAGACTGCGCTCTCGGTCGGGCTCAACGATCGCGGCCTGCTCGCGCCCGGCTACAAGGCCGACGTCAACGTCATCGACTATGACCGGCTGCATCTGCATCCGCCGAAGGTGCATTACGACCTGCCGGTCGGCGGCCGCCGCCTGCTGCAGCAGGTCGACGGCTATGAGGCAACCATCGTTTCCGGCGCCGTGATCCAGCGCGACGGCACGACCACCGGCGCCCGCCCCGGCCGCCTGCTCCGCGGCGCGCAAAGTTTGAATTGAAGGTCGAACGCGCGCGTATCGCAACACAACAGATGTCGTCCCTGCTTAAGCAAGGCATAACCGCAGGACATTGTTGTTAAGGGCGATGGAGCACCACTGTGCTCAACAACTCCGCCCTGTGGTTATGGGTCCCGGCTCGCGCTCCGCTTGGCCGGGACGACGGTATTTCCGTTGATAGTAGGATGGGCAAAGCGAAAGCGTGCCCACCCACCGCTGCTACGACGCCTTCGCAAACTCCGGCCTCGCCGCTCGCTCTGTCGCTGTCAGCCGGGCGCGCTCGGTGTTAGGCCAGAGCAGCAGCAGGCCGAGCAGGCCGGAGCTAATCATGACCGCGGCATTGATCGTGATAGCCAGTCATGTAGCCGTCGACCGGCGTCGTGGCGGACTGAATGAAGTGCCCCATGACTGCCGGCGCGAGGATGCCGGCCAGCGTGTAGAGCGCGCCATAGATCGCGATCACCGCGCCACGCTGCGACACCGGCGTGAACTCACCGATCATCGCCGCACAAACCACGTAGATCGATCCGGACAGGCCCGTACCCACGACGAGGAGCGCGATCGTCAGCGTGCCCGGCGTGACGTGCGGCAGCGCCGTGAGAATAGCACCACCGACGATCAGAGGGCACGGCGCCAAGCACGCCCCGCGCGCCGCGCGTGGTAAAGCCCCGCGTCAGCATCACCTGCGAGATCCAGCCGGTCAGTAGCACGACTACCGCGCCCCACACCCAGGGCAGGATCGAAATGAAGCCCGCCTGTTGCTGCGAGAAGCCTAGTCCCTTGACGATGAAAGGCGTGAACCAGGTCAGCCCCAGGGACAGCGCCCAGTAGGCGCCGAAGGTCGCCGCGACACAGCCGACGAAGGTCCGCGATGTCAGCAACCGGGCATAGGGAATACGCGTTTCACTGGCAGCCATCGCCGCGGTTTGCACCAGCGGCCCCTCCTTGCCGAGGAACAGCCAGGCCACCACCCACATCAGACCGACCACGCCGAGCGCGCCGAACGCATAGTGCCAGCTGTGATTGACGATCACCCAGTTCAGCGCGGGAACGGCCAGGATCACCCCGAAGGCCGAGCCCTGCGACAGGATCGCGATCGGCAGCGTTCGCTTCTCGTCCGGGAACCACTTGAAAATGGCATGCGCGGCGACCGAAGCCGCGGGCCCCTCGCCGGCGCCGAGGATGATGCGGCAGATCACGAACGTGGTGAAGCCGACGGTGCCCACCATCGGAAACTGCGCCAGCGCCCAGATCAGCCCCAGCGCCAACAATACCCAGCGTGTTTCGATGCGGTTGACCAGGAAGCCGACCGCGATGGCCGCGATCGAGAACAGGAAGAAGAAGGAGGAACCAAGCAGGCCGAACTGCTCGGGCTCAAGTTTCAATTCGGTCATGATCGGCACGCCGGCAAGGCCGACAACGATCTTGTCGGCGAAATTCACCACCATGAAGAGAAACAGCAGAAAGGTGATCTTCCAGGCGCCCTTCGGCGTCTCGCTGGGCGTCGCTTGAGCGGCCATGTTCCTTCCCCTGCACAATCGTTTGTTCGGCCCATTTTTGACCCGGGCTCAAGGGGATGCTACCTGCGGAACAAATGTCAATGCAACCGGCCATTTCCGCAGTGCCTGCGTCGTCACGATGCCGTCGCCGGTACGATCGTGAGCGTGAAACTCCTTGTGAGGCCCTGCTATGCTGCAGGCTCGATGTTCGGAGAACTTCTCTGCGCCCGGCATGGCCAATAGCAAACCGATCGTGCTGAGCGTTCGCAACCTCGCCAAGACCTACCGTGCCGCGAGCGAAGAGATCGCCGTGCTGCGCGGCGTCAATCTCGATGTCGCCGCCGGCGAGCGCGTCGCGCTGAGCGGCGAATCCGGCTCCGGCAAGAGCACGCTGCTGCACCTGATCGCAGGCCTCGACGCCGCCGACAGCGGCGAGATCCGCCTCGACGGAGTCTGCGTGACCAATCTTTCCGATGCCGGCCGCGCGGCGCTGCGGCGCGACCGGCTGGGGCTGGTGTTTCAGCAATTCAACTTGATCCCGAGCCTGAACGTCGCCGACAATCTCGCTTTCCAGGCCCGCATCGCCGGGCGGCACGATGCCGCATGGCATGCCGAACTCACCGAGCGGCTCGGACTCGGCAAGCTCCTCAAGCGCTATCCCGAGCAGCTTTCTGGCGGCCAGCAGCAGCGTGTGGCGATCGGCCGCGCGCTCGCGACCAAGCCGCTGCTCCTCCTCGCCGACGAACCGACCGGCAATCTCGACGAGGCGACCGCCGACGACGTGATCGCACTGACGCGCGATCTGGTCGCACGCACCGGCTGCGGCTTCCTGATGGTCACCCACAGCGCGCGGCTCGCGGCGACGCTCGACCGGCGGGTTACGCTGCATGCGGGACTTCTAACGTGAGACCCGCGATCTGGATACTCGCGGTTCTCGCCAGCCATTGGCGCCGGCATCCGATGCAGCTTGCGACCTTGCTGATCGGCCTGATCTCCGCGACCGCGCTGTGGAGCGGCGTGCAGGCGCTCAATCTGCAGGCGCGCATTTCCTATGACCGCGCGGCGGCCGTGTTCGGCGGTGTGCGAACGCCGATGCTGGTGGCGCAAGGCGGCGGAACCTTTCCGCAGGCGCTGTTCGTCAAGCTGCGCCGCGCGGGCTGGCCGGTTTCGCCGGTGCTCGAGGGACGCGTCCAGATCGAAGGCCGCTCCTACCGCCTGCTCGGCATCGAGCCGGTGACCTTGCCGGCCGAGGTCGGCAGCGCACCGGTCATCGAGAGGACGGCCTTTCAGGCGTTCGTCACGCCGCCCGGGCGAACGCTGGTCGCGCCGGAAACGCTGTCCGATCTCCACCTTGCCGAAGCCGCTTCACCGACCGCGAGCGGCGGTGCGGCGCTCCCGCCGCTGCAAATGCAGCCGCAACTCGTGCCCGATGTGCTGGTGGTCGATATCGGGATCGCGCAACAGCTTCTGAACAGACCCGATCAAGTGTCGCGTCTTCTGATTGGCAAGGACGCGGGGCCGCGCGACGCGCTGGAGAGCGTGGTGGGTGATCGGCTTCAAATGATTCAGCCGGACGCAGAGACCGATCTCGAACACCTCACCGACAGCTTTCATCTCAACCTGACCGCGTTCGGTCTGCTGTCCTTCTTCGTCGGCCTGTTCATCGTCAACTCGGCGATCGGGCTCGCCTTCGAGCAGCGCTTGCCGATGCTGCGAACCTTACGCGCCTGCGGCGTGTCCGCATGGCAGCTCAACACGGTGCTGGTCCTCGAACTGGTGTCGCTGGCGATGGTTGCAGGCCTTATCGGGCTCGTCTGCGGCTATCTGATCGCAGCGCAGCTCCTGCCCGATGTCGCGGCGTCGCTGCGCGGTCTTTATGGCGCACAGATTCCGGGCGAGCTGACACTGAAGCCGGAATGGTGGATCGCGGGACTCGTCATCAGTGTGGCCGGCGCGCTGGTCGCGGCTGCCACCAGCCTGATCAAGGCGATCCGCCTGCCGATCCTGGCCACCGCGCAACCCTATGCCTGGCAGCAGGCGCAGCATCGCTGGCTGATCTTGCAGAGCACGGCGGCTTCAGCGGTCTTTGCCATCGCGGCATGGCTGTTGTGGTCAGGAAATTCGCTGATCGCCGGCTTTGCCTTGCTGGCGGCGTTGCTGCTCGGCGCCGCGCTGATCCTGCCCGCGATCCTGGAGGTGCTGCTGTCGATCGGCCAGCGTGGCGCGCGCAACGCGCTCGCGGTATGGTTCTGGGCCGACAGCCGCCAGCAACTTTCCGGATTATCGCTCGCATTGATGGCGCTGCTGCTCGCGCTCGCCGTCAATGTCGGCGTCGCCACCATGGTCGAGACCTTCAGCCGCACCTTCCTGACCTGGCTCGACGGCCGGCTCGCCGCCGATGTCTACATCAACGCGGCCGATAACGCGCAGGCCGGCGCGATCAAGGCTTGGCTTGGCAAGCGCACCGACGTGCAGGCGATTCTGCCGGGCGCACGCGCCGAGACGCAAATGAACGGCATGCCCGTCGAAATTCTCGGCCTCTCCGATCATGCGACCTATCGCGATCACTGGCCGCTCCTGCAATCGGTCCCGGACGGCTGGGCGCGGCTGCCCAAGGGCGACGCCGGCTTCATCAGCGAGCAATTATCGCGTCGGCTGAACCTCGCGATCGGCGACCGGATCGTTGTGCCGACGCCGCGCGGCGACTGGACGCTCGGTGTCGCCGGCATTTATGCCGACTATGGCAATCCCAAGGGACAGATTGCCGTGAACGTCGCAGCACTCGTCAGGCAGTTTCCCGACACGCCACAGACGCGGATCGGCCTGCGCATCGATCCGCATGACGCGCGTGCGCTGATGACGGCGCTGTCGGAGCAATTCGGCCTCGACGGCCGCAATGTCGTCGATCAGGCGACGGTGAAGGCTGAATCGACCCGGATCTTCAACCGCACCTTCGCGGTGACAACGGCGCTGAATGCCTTCACGCTCGGTGTTGCCGGCGTCGCACTCCTGACCAGCCTGCTGACGCTCGCCAATTCGCGGCTGCCGCAACTCGCGCCGCTGTGGAGCATCGGCGTGACCCGCCGCCGCCTCGCGGGGATCGAGCTGACCAAGACGATGTCGATCGCGCTGATCACGGCGCTGCTGGCGCTGCCGCTGGGCTTGGGCGTCGCCTGGTGCCTGATCGCGATCGTCAATGTGAAGGCGTTCGGTTGGCGGTTGCCGTTTCATGTCTTTCCGCTGCAACTGGTCAAGCTGCTCTGCGTTGCCATGGCGGCCTCTTTCGCCGCATCGCTGCTGCCGGTCGCGCGGCTGGCACGCATGCAGCCGGCCAACCTGGTGAAGGTGTTCGCCAATGAGCGCTGATCTCGCGATCTCGCGCCGCGCCTTCACTAGCGGCCTCGCGCTGCTCGGCCTAAGCGGCAACCCAGCTTTCGCGCAAGGCTTTGCTGGGCTCGGTTCGAGCGCGGACGGATATGACACCGTCACGCCCGGCAAGACGTTCGCTTTTCCCGCCGATCACGGTCCGCATCCCGGCTATCGCCTCGAATGGTGGTACGTGACGGCCAACCTGACCGACACCAGCGGTGCCGGCTATGGCGCGCAATGGACGCTGTTTCGCCAGGCGATGGCGCCGGGCGGCAACGGCGAAGGCTGGGCCAATCAGCAGATATGGATGGCACATGCCGCGGTGACCCGCGCCGACACCCACCGCGTGAACCAGAACTCTTGCACGCGGCGGCGTCGGTCAGGCGGGGGTCGAGACGCAGCCATTCAAGGCGTGGATCGACTCGTGGGAGATGCGAGGATCGGACCGCACCGATCCCAACACCGTCTCGCCGCTCGATCTGACCGCATCAGCCAAGGACTTCTCCTACGCGCTGCATCTGGAAGCGGACCGTCCGCTGATTCTACAGGGCGACGGCGGCTACAGCCGGAAATCGCTCCGCGAGCAGGCGTCGTACTATTACAGCCAACCCTTCTTCAAGGTTTCCGGGCGCCTTGCCATCGACAGCAAGTCCGTCGATGTCGCCGGCGTGGCCTGGATGGACCGGGAGTGGAGCAGCCAGCCTCTCGCGCCGGATCAAACCGGCTGGGACTGGTTCGCACTGCATTTCAACTCCGGCGAGAAGCTGATGCTCTACCGGATGCGCCAGAAAGACGGCAACAATTACGCGTCCGGCAACTGGATCTTGCCTGACGGAACCGCGCGGCAGTTCGCCACCTCCGACATCATCATGACGCCACACGATCCGATCGACATCGAGGGACACAAGCTTCCCGTGCAGTGGCAGGTCTCGATCCCGTCTCTCTCGCTTGCGATCGAGACCGTGCCGCTGAATCCAAAGGCCTGGATGGGCACGAGCTTCGCCTATTGGGAAGGTCCGATCAGCTTCCGTGGCAGCCACATGGGCGTAGGCTATCTGGAGATGACGGGGTATTGAGAGGACGCCAATATGGGAAGCTCGCAATGTATCACTACACCGCCCTCGTCACCTGCCTCACGATCCTGTTCTACTTTTTTGTTTCCGTGCAAGTTTCCCGGGCACGAATCGCCTACGGCGTGAAGCTGCCCGCAATCACCGGCCATTCGGACTTCGAGCGAGTGTTCCGCGTGCAGATGAACACGCTGGAATGGATGCCGGTCTTTCTGCCGTCGCTCTGGCTGTTCGCGATCTATGTCAACGACGCTATCG
This sequence comes from uncultured Alphaproteobacteria bacterium, assembly GCA_963770385.1. Taxonomy (GTDB): domain Bacteria; phylum Pseudomonadota; class Alphaproteobacteria; order Rhizobiales; family Xanthobacteraceae; genus Bradyrhizobium. Next base: position 980,991 of record CAVYPJ010000003.1, read on the forward strand.
CCGCCGTGATCGGAGCCGTCTGGATCGTCGGCCGCGTCCTCTACATGATCGGCTACACCAAAGCCGTCGAGAAGCGCGGTCCCGGCTTCGCCATCCAGGCGCTCGCCACCATTGCCTTGCTGGTCGGCGCGCTGGGCGCGATCGTCTGGCGGCTGGTTCATGGATGAGAGACGGAGCCTTTACAACCCGCCGAACCAACGGGTGTCTCAGATATTGGCGCCCTGGACGATGTTGCCGAATCTCGCCCAGCCATTGCCGTCCCAGCGTTGCAACTGCATCTGCTGCAGCGGACGGTGATTGGTCGGGCTGGTGTTGATGCGGATACCGGGCAGCAGCGTCGGCACTTCCACGTCGTGGAGATTGTTGGCCTCGCGCATGATGTTCTCACGCGAGAAATTGCCGTTGCATTGGCGCAGGATTCGCATCAGCACCGTCGCCACGGTGTAGGCATAAAGGTTGTAACCGTCCTTCGGATTGCCGTCGCTGAAATACTTCGCCATGAAGCCGAGGAAATCCCTGATGCCTGCGTCATCGGCCCAGGCCGGATCGGCCACGTCCTTCAGATAGACCGACGTGATGACACCTCGTGCCTTCTCCGGGCCGACCGGATTGATCGTTGCGGAGATCGAGGCCGCGCCGCTCGGGATAAAATGCAGAGGTTTCCAGCCGAGTTCGTAGATTTTTCGCATCGACTGCGCGGCGAATTTTGCGGTGGTGCCTGATATCAGGACATCCGGGTTGCCCGAGCGCAATGAGACGATCTGGGAATCGATCGTCGGATCGGTGACCTCGTGCGAAACGGCCTGCGCAACGGCCTCAAATCTCGAACCGAGCACGTCGCGCAGGCCATTGACGAAATCCTTGCCAAGATCGTCGTTCTGGTACAGCACGCCGAACTTCGCATTCGGAACCTGGCTCAGCGCGTATTTCGCGAAGATTTGGGCCTCGGTCCTGGCGCTCGGTGCAAAACCCATGGTCCAGGGATAGGTCTGATAGTCGCCCCATTTGTCGCCATTCACCGACAGGAACAGATGCGGCACCTTCTGAGCGTTGATGTATTTGACGACGGCGGAGTTCGGCGCGGTGCCCAGCATATTGAACAGGAAGGCGACGTTGTCGCTTTCGATCAGCCGCCGTGTCTGCTCGACTGTCTTCGCAGGGTTGAACGCGTCGTCATAGTAGATGTACCTGATCTGGCGGCCGGCGACGCCGCCCTGCTCGTTGATCATCCGGAAATAGGCTTCCTGGCATCGCGCCTGCACGCCGAGCGCCGAGACCGGCCCACTCAGCGAAGTCGTGCTGCCGATCCTGATCTCAGTTGCAGTGACGCCGGGCGTCTCTTCAGCACGGGCCGAGCGAACATCACCGATTACCATCAGTGCGGCGCCTGAGCCGGTCAGAAACGAGCGTCGATCGAACATGAACCCCTCCCGCGATCGTCGCCCGTTTGCCGGGCTGTCGTTGGCGGCAGGTTGCCGCAAGCCTCCCCTTGCCGTCTTGCGTCGAGGGGCTGGCGATCGATCGTTCTGCGACGCGAAGCGCCCACCTTCGAAGTAGCCAGTGAACGCAAGAAGCCATGACGCTCGCGTCGTCATCATGACGCTTCCGAGGATGCCTCATCCGGAACGACCATCATGAGCGACAAAGCCGTCATCACCTGCGCGCTGAACGGCGTGCTCACCGATCCCAGGCAGCATCATGTCCCGGTGACGCCCGAGGAGATGGCACGCGAGGCCAAGGCCGCCTTCGACGCCGGCGCCAGCGTGATGCATATCCATCTGCGTCAGCAGGGGCCGAACAAGGGGCACTTGCCGTCCTGGGAGGTCGGCGTCTCCCGCGAAATTCAGCAGGCGATCCGCGAAGCCTGCCCCGGCGTGATCATCAATCATACGTCGGGCGTGCCGGGGCCTGATTATGCCGGCGCGCTCGCCTGCATCCGTGAGACGAAGCCGGAAATCGCCGCCTGCAACGCCGGTTCGCTGAACTATCTGAAGGTCAAGTCTGACAATAGCTGGGCCTGGCCGCCGATGATGTTCGATAACTCCGTCGAGAAGATACGCGACTATCTCGACGTGATGAAAGAGGCCGGAACGATCCCGGAGTTCGAGTGCTTCGACGTCGGCATCGTGCGCTGCGTCGGCATGTATTACCAGACCGGCATGTATGCGGGACCGCTGGAATATAACTTCGTGATGGGCGTGGCCTCGGGCATGCCGGCCGATCCGGAACTGCTGCCGATCCTGTTGAAGTTGAAGCGGCCGGAAGCACATTGGCAGGTCACGGCAATCGGGCGTGCCGAGATCTGGCCGCTGCACCAGCGCTGTGCCGATCTCGGCGGACATTTGCGCACTGGACTTGAAGACACCTTCTATCTCGGCGACGGCACCAAGGTGACGTCGAACGGACAACTGATCGAGGCGCTTGCGGCCTGTGTCCGACGCACCGGACGCGAGGTCGCAAGTCCCGCGGAGGCGCGGAAGATTTTCGGGATCAAACACTAGGTCGTCGTTCCGGGGCGATGCGTCGGCATCGAACCCGGAATCTCGAGATTCCGGACGCACGCTGCGCGTGCCCCGGAATGACGTGGAGAGAGAGGAAGGCGTATGACTGACCTTGCAGCAACCGGCGGCGTGGCGGGACCGGGGCGAATCGGCCGGGTCGCGATCGGCGATCTGCTGAAGCGCGCCGCGCGACGCTTTCCCGAGCGCATCGCGGTTACCGATGGCGATCGGCGCGTCACCTATACCGAGATTGAGCGGGACGCCAACCGCTTCGCCAACTACCTCGTGGCACGCGGGCTGAACCCCGGCGAGAAGATCTCGACCATCTGCAACAACTCCATCGAGTTCGTCAAAGCCCTGTTCGGCATCCATCGTGCGGGCCTCATATGGGTGCCGATCAACACGATGCTCGGACCATCCGACATGGACTACATCCTCGGCCATGCTGAGGTCCGTTTCGCGCTGATCGACGATAATCTCCATGCGCAGGCCGACCGGCGCGCGGCGCTGCAAGCGCGCGGCATCGACCTCATCGCGATCGATCTCACCGGCACCGCCGCGACCGCCGGTCTCGAAAGCTTCAACGACCTGCTCAAGGGCCAATCCGAGGTCGAGCCTGAAATCGAGATCAACGACCGCGATCTCGCGATGATCATCTATACTTCGGGCACCACGTCGCGGCCGAAAGGCGCGATGCACTGCCATCTCGCCGTCGTCATGGCCGTGATGAGCAATTGCGTCGAGATGCAATTGTCGCGCGATGACGGAATCACGGGTCAGTTTCCGATTTTCCACTGCGCCGGGCATGTGCTGCTGTTGAGCTATCTTTCGGTCGGCGGACGGATGGCGCTGATGCGCGGCTTCGATCCCGTAGCCTGCATGGAGGCGATCGTGCGCGACAAGCTCACGGTCTTCCCCGGACTCCCGCTGATGTACCAGGCGATCCTCGACCACCCGCGCCGCAGGGAGTACGACCTCTCGGGCCTGCGCTGTTGCATTTATACGATGGCGCCGATGGGCCGGCCGCTGCTGGAGCGCGCGATGGCCGATCTCTGCCCGAACTTCGTGCTCTCAAGCGGCCAAACCGAGATGTATCCGGCAACGACGATGTCACGGCCGGAGGTACAGCTCGATCGCTTCGGCAATTACTGGGGGGAATCGCTGATCGTCAACGAAACGGCGATCATGGACGACAGCGGCAATCTCCTGCCGCCAGGCGCGATCGGCGAACTCGTGCATCGCGGACCGAACGTGATGATGGGTTACTACAAGGACCCGAAGGCAACCGAAGAAGCGCGCAAGTTCGGCTGGCACCACACCGGCGATCTCGCGCTGATCGATGAGAACGGCGAGGTGCTGTTCCTCGACCGCAAGAAGGACATGATCAAGTCGGGCGGAGAGAATGTCGCCTCCGTCAGGATCGAGGAGACGCTGCTCGCCCATCCCGCCGTTCAGAACGCGGCCGTCGTCGGCCTGCCGCATCCGCAATGGGGCGAAGCGGTCGCGGCCTTCGTCAAACTGAAGCCGGGCGCGAGCGCCGGCGAAGCCGAGATCGTCGAACACTGCCGCCAATCGCTCGGCGGCTTCCAGGTGCCGAAGATGGTGCGGATTCTCGACCAGATGCCGATGACGGCAACCGGCAAGCTGCGCAAGGTGGAGCTGCGGCAGGCCTATGGCGATTATTTTGCGGCGAAGAGCGCGTGAGCAGGCCCAATATCCTCTCCGTCATTCCGGGATGGTCCGAAGGACCGGACCCGGAATCTCGAGATTCCGGGTCCGATGCTGTCGCATCGCCCCGGAATGACGAAAGCACCTGATGGCCATCATCGAAAACACCATCTCGCCCAACAGCGATGCGTTCAAGGGCAATCGCGACGGCATGCTGGCGCTCATCACGCGGATGCGTACGCTGGAACAGCGGACACGTTCCGCATCTGCTGCCGCAAAGGAACGCTTCCACAAGCGTGGGCAGCTCTTGCCGCGCGAGCGCGTGGCGCTGGCGCTTGATCCCGGCACGCCCTTCATCGAATTGTCGACGCTCGCGGGTTACATGTTCGACGTGTCTGACCCGGACAGGAGCGTGCCCGGCGGCGGGCTGATCGCGGGCATCGGCTTCGTCTCCGGCATCCGCTGCATGGTCTCGGCCAATGACGCCGGCATCGATGCAGGCGCGCTGCAACCATACGGTCTCGACAAGACGCTGCGGGTGCAGGAACTCGCACTGGAGAACAAGCTGCCTTACCTGCAACTCGTCGAAAGCGCCGGCGCCAATCTGTTGCGCTATCGCGTCGAGGATTTCGTACGTGGCGGCAACATCTTTCGTAATCTGGCACGGCTCTCCGCAGCTGGGCTTCCCGTGGTGACCGTGACGCACGGCTCCTCCACGGCGGGCGGCGCCTATCAGACCGGGCTATCGGACTACATCGTCATGGTGCGCGGCCGTACGCGAGCGTTCCTTGCCGGTCCGCCGCTGCTCAGGGCAGCGACCGGCGAGATCGCGACTGAGGAGGAACTCGGCGGCGCGGAGATGCACACGAGCATTTCCGGGCTTGGCGACTATCTTGCCGAGGACGACCGCGATGCGCTCCGCATCGCGCGCGAGATCATGGCTGCACTGGAATGGGATCGGCCGACGATGAGCGGCGCGGCACACAGGCCGCCGCGCTACGATCGGGAGGAATTGCTCGGCATCATGCCGATGGACCACAAGCGCCCGGTCGACATGCGTCAGGCCGTCGCGCGCTTTGTCGATGATTCCGATTTCACCGAATTCAGCGCGAATTACGGCCCGGCCACCGTCTGCGGCCACGCGCGCATCGAAGGACAGACGATTGGCATCATCACCAACAACGGTCCGCTGGATGTTCCCGGCGCCAACAAGGCCACGCATTTCATCCAGGCCTGCTGCCAGACCCGCACGCCCCTGCTCTATCTGAACAATACGACCGGCTACATGGTCGGTCGCGCCTATGAAGAGGCCGGCATGATCAAGCACGGATCGAAGATGATCCAGGCCGTGACATCGGCGACTGTGCCGCAGATCACGATCTACTGTGGCGCCTCCTTTGGCGCCGGAAATTACGGCATGTGCGGGCGCGGCTTCCATCCACGCTTCTGCTTCTCCTGGCCCAACGCCAAGACCGCGGTGATGGGCGGTGAGCAGGCCGCCGAGACCATGGCGATCGTCACGGAGGCCGCCGCCGCTCGGCGCGGCAAGCCGATCGACAAGGAGAAGCTGGACGCCATGAAGGCCGAGATCATCGGGGTGTTCGACGGGCAGATGGACGTGTTCGCGACCAGCGCGCGGGTGCTGGATGACGGCGTGATCGATCCGCGCGACACCCGCAACGTCCTTGCCGAGGTGCTCGCGATCTGCCGCGAGGCCGAGGCGCGGGAGCCGCAGCGCATGCAGTTCTCGGTCGCACGGCCATGAGCGTTGAACTTGCGCGGCGCACGCCGTTCTTCAGGATATTGATCGCCAATCGCGGCGAGATCGCCCTGCGCATCATGCGCACCGCGCGGCGTCTGGGCTATGGTGTGGTCGCCGTGTATTCGGACGCTGACCGTGATGCCTTGCATGTGCGCGAGGCGGATGCAGCCGTGCGCATTGGCGAGGCGCCTCCGGCGAAATCGTATCTGAACATCGACGCCATCATCGCCGCGGCAAGAGCAGGCGGCGCGGACGCCGTTCATCCCGGCTATGGCTTCCTCGCGGAGAACGAGGATTTTGCACAAGCGTGCCGCGACGCGGGGCTGGTGTTCATCGGACCGTCGCCGGAGGCGATCAAGGCGATGGGCAACAAGGCCGAAGCCAAGGCAATCATGCAAACAGCGGGTGTGCCCTGCGTGCCCGGCTATCAGGGCGCCGACCAGAGTGACACCGTCATGCTGGCGGAAGCGAAAAAGATCGGCTTTCCCGTCATGATCAAGGCGGTCGCGGGCGGCGGCGGTCGCGGCATGCGGCTGGTCTCGGATGCCGCGGCCTTTGCCGACGCACTGCGCAGCGCGCGGTCGGAGGCGCAGGCAGCGTTCGGCGACGGCACGGTGATCCTGGAACGGGCGATTGAAAATCCCCGTCACATCGAGATCCAGGTGTTCGGCGATCGCCAAGGCAACGCGATTCATCTCGGCGAACGCGACTGCTCGGTACAGCGGCGGCATCAGAAGCTGATCGAGGAAGCGCCCTCACCGGCCGTGACGCCGAATTTGCGTGAGAAGATGGGCGCAGTCGCCGTCGCGGCGGTCAAGTCTCTTGGCTATGAAGGCGCGGGCACACTGGAATTCCTGCTCGATGGCACGGGCCATTTCTACTTCATGGAGATGAACACGCGCCTGCAGGTCGAGCATCCCGTGACCGAGGCGATTACCGGGCTCGATCTCGTCGAACTGCAACTGCGCGTCGCACGGGGCGAGCCGCTGGGCTTGCGGCAGGAGGATGTCAAATTCTCCGGCCACGCCATTGAGGTGCGGCTTTGCTCGGAAGATGCCGCGCATGATTTCATGCCGCAGTCCGGCACGATGGCATCTTGGCGGATGCCCGACGGCATACGGGCCGATCATGCACTGCAGCCAGGTTCGGAAATCCCGCCATTCTACGATTCGATGATCGCCAAACTGATCAGCCACGGCGCAACGCGCGACGAGGCGCGGGGCAGGCTGATTTGCGGCTTGGAGCAAACCCTCGCGTTTGGCGTCGCAACCAATCAGGCCTTCCTGATGTCGTGTCTGCGGCATCCGGCGTTCGCGCGCGGCGAGGCGACGACGGCGTTCATCGCCAATCATCGCGATGAGTTGTTGACGGCCGAGGAGAATACGGCAGATATCCCGCTCGCGGCACTGCTGCTCTCCGTGACCAACCCGCATGCGCCGCCCTGGCGGAGCGGCCGGACGTTGGCCGCGACATTTCCAATTCCGATGCGGATCGAGATCGATCACGCCATGCATGAGCTCGAACTCGGCCGTGAACGCGAGGGCGGCTATCTCGTCCGCGTTGCCGCAAGCGAATATCGGTTTGCGATCGATGAACTGTCCTGCAGTCTCATCCGTTTCCACCACAATGGCGTGATGGAAACCGCGCACTTCCTGCGCGGTGGCGATCAGTTGTATTTCCAGCAGCGGGGCATCACTCGCGCCGTCCGCGACCTCACCCTCGCCGGCCCCAAGACTACCGCCTCAAGCAACGGCGACGGCAAGGTGCGCGCCGCGATGAACGGCCGGGTGGTTGCGATCCTCGTAAAGGCCGGCGATCGCGTAACAGCCGGCCAGCCCGTTCTGACGCTGGAAGCCATGAAGATGGAACATGTGCATGCCGCGGGCGCCGATGGCACGATTGCCATGATCGATGCGGCCGAGGGCGATCAGGTCACGACCGGACAGATCGTGATCGGATCGAGATCGAGGCCAACTAGAGCATGGTCCGGAAAAGTGTGTAGCGGTTTTCCCTCGCGACAAACGCGGAACGCGCTTGCGCGGAGATCATGCTCAAACAAAGACCTAAAGCGCGATGACGATTCAACCTGATCTCGTCGCGCTTTAGACTGGATCGCAATCAGGTCTTTTGATCGCAGCCCGGAAATGGTGTGTCCCAGGTGTAGGTTTCGTTCGCCAGCGGGACTGACAGCTGGCCCTTCTTGCAGGAATCGACATTCGCGCCATCGAACACAAACATCTTCATGCCTTTGCCCATGGCACCGATCGATTGGCGGAACATGGCCTCCAGCGCAGCGAGCATCGCCGTGTTGGTCGGCGGCAGGTCGGCTTTCACGACCGGGGTCAACGACTTGCCGGACTGATCCTTGATTTCGAGATTCTCGATTTCGTCGAACGACATGATGCCGGTTGTCTTGTCGAGGTGACCATGTACCGCCACCATCAGTACATATTTTTGCACCATGGCGGTGGCCGCGGCTGCGCCGGGGGAATTCGGCAGAACCATGCGCGGCACGATCCACATCAGCATGATCAGTTCGCCATTGGGCCGCGTGTCGGTGATGGTGGCGTAATCGCGGGCGATCGCGTCAGGTGTCGCTCGCCATTGCCGCGCCGACACCGGACGGAGCCCCAACAAGGACAGCAGCACGGCGGCCACGACGATAGACGCAACAAGTCTCGGCAACGCTGATAACCTCTCTATGTCACGGGGGGTTTTCCGAAGCGCTTCGCATCGCGCCCGCGGAACCTACACATTGTCGTCATACGATTCAACCACCGCTCGTCCATCCGGCGCGGCCTCTAACATCACAAATCGGCCACTGGTCCGGGCCAGGACGAGGAGGCTATTCAGCGCGTCCCGTGCCATCGTTGAGCAGACACGCGACCTGATGCCGCGGTCCGGCATCGTGCAGCGCAGGCCTTTCGATCTTGCAGCGCTCCATCGCGTAATGGCATCGGGTGTGAAAGGCGCAGCCTGACGGCGGATTGACCGGGCTCGGCACGTCGCCGTCGACCAGCGGCTTGAGGCGCTTGGACCGGGGATCGGCGACCGGCACCGACGCGAGCAGCGCCTGAGTGTAGGGATGGCGGGGATTTCTGAACAGCTCGGACTTGTCGGCGATCTCGACGATGCGGCCGAGATACATGACGGCCACACGATGGCTGATATGCGCCACGACCGCGAGATCATGCGCGATGAACAGATAGGAAAAGCCATGCTCGCGCTGCAGGTCGATCAGGAGGTTGATCACCTGTGCCTGGATCGAAACGTCAAGCGCCGACACCGGCTCGTCGCACACGATCAAACGCGGCCCCAACGCAAGGGCGCGCGCGATGCAGATGCGCTGACGCTGGCCGCCGGAGAACTGGTGCGGATAGTTTCGCATCTGGTCTGGCCTTAAACCCACCTGCTCGAACAGCTTGGCAACCCGTTCCTGCTTCTCGCGGCCGGTCGCGAGGCCGTGCACGCTCAGCGGCTCGCCGACGATATCGCCCGCGGTCATGCGCGGATTGAGCGAGGCGAAAGGGTCCTGAAACACGATCTGCATCGAGCGCCGGTGCGGCCGCAGCTCGGTCTTGCTCAGATGCGTGATGTCCTGGCCATCGAGGCGGATGCTGCCGCTGCTCGGCTCGACCAACCGTAGCACGCTGCGCGCCACGGTGGATTTGCCGCAGCCAGATTCGCCGACAAGCCCGAGCGTCTCGCCGACGCCGAGCGAGAAGCTGACTCCGTCAACCGCGTGCACGGTGCCCGCCGAGCGGCGCAGCACACCGGCGCGCACCGGATAATGTTTGACGAGATCGGTGATCTCGAGCAGCGGCTGGGTCTCCGTCACGGCGCAGCCACCATTTCTCCCGCGCGCCAGCACGCCGCGAGATGGCCGCCGCCCCAATCGTTCAGCGGGGGATAGGTCTCGCGGCAATGATCGATCGCCAGCTTGCAGCGCGGCGCGAACGCACAGCCTTGCGGCAGGCTGGTCAACGACGGCACGGTGCCTGGAATTTCGGCGAGCCGCGCCGCCCGCTCCACGCCCCCGGTCGGCACCGCCGGGATCGACGCCATCAGCCCGCGAGTATAGGGATGCCGGGGATTAGCGAACAGCGTATCGACATCGGCCTCCTCGACCTTCTTGCCGGCATACATGACAATGACGCGCTGCGCGGTCTGGGCGACCACACCGAGGTCGTGCGTGATCAGGATCAGCCCCATGCCGAGCTCTTTCTGAAGATCGAGCATCAAGGCCAGGATCTGGGCCTGGATCGTCACGTCGAGCGCGGTGGTCGGCTCGTCGGCGATCAAAAGCGCAGGCCTGCAGGCCAGCGCCATCGCGATCATGGCGCGCTGGCGCATGCCGCCGGAGAGCTGATGCGGATATTCCTGCACGCGCCGCGCCGGCTCCGGAATCCGCACCAGCCGCAGCATCTCGACCGCCTGCGCCCGGGCCTGCTTCGCCGTCATGTCGCGATGCAGCCGCACCGCCTCGACGATCTGATCGCCGATCCGCATCACCGGATTGAGCGAGGTCATGGGCTCCTGGAAGATCATGGAGATCCGGTTGCCCCGGATCTCGCGCATCTTGGCCTCGTCAAGGCCGAGCAGATCGGTGCCTTCGAGCAGGATGGAGCCACCGACGATGCGGCCCGGCGGATTCGGTACCAGGCGCATGATGGACAATGCGCTCACGCTCTTGCCGCAGCCGGATTCGCCGACGATCGCGAGCGTCTCGCCCCGGCCGACGTCGAACGAGACGTCATCGACCGCCTTGAACAGGCCGGAGTTGGTGAAGAACACCGTCTGCAGGCCCTTCACTTCCAGCACTTTTCCTTGAACGTTCCCTGGCACCGGCGCTCCGTTCATCAGCCGCGCTGCCTCGGATCGAGGATGTCGCGCAAGGCATCGCCGAACAGATTGGTGCCGAACACCGCAAGGCTGATTGCGATGCCCGGAAAGATCACGAGCCACGGCGCGGTGCGGACATATTCCGCCGCCAATTCCGACAGCATGCGGCCCCAGGATGGATAGGGCTCGGGAATGCCGAGGCCCAGGAACGACAGCGAGGCCTCGGTGAGGATGGTCGAGCCGAGTTGCGCCGTGGCGAGCACGATCAGGGGCGCCAGCGTGTTGGGCAGCACGTGACGAAGCGCGATCCGTATCTCGCTCATGCCGATCGATTTCGCCGCCTCGATGAAAGGCAGCTCGCGCAGTGCCAGCGTGTTGGCGCGGATCACGCGGGAAACCGTCGGGACCAATGGAATCGCGATCGCGATGATCACGTTCGGCAGCGACGGCCCGAGCGCCGCCGTCATCACCAGCGCCAGTACCAACAAGGGAAGCGCCTGCAGAATGTCGGTGACGCGCTGGAACAGCAGGTCGACCCAACCGGAAAGATAACCTGAGGTGAGGCCTACGACCACGCCGATCGATCCGCCCAGCGCCGTCGAGCCGATGCCCACGGCAAGCGATATCCGCGCGCCATGGACGATCCTGGCCCAGACGTCGCGGCCGAAGGAATCCGTGCCCATCCAGTGCTGCCAACTCGGGCGCGCCAGCGCATGCGCGGAATCGACCGTCAGCGGATCGTAACGGCAGATCAGGTCGGCGAAGATTGCGGCGAATACGAACAGCGCCATGATCGCAAGGCCGACCGTGCCCAGGATGTGACGCTGCGCGAGAAAGGCAAATCTGCGCCAGCCATGCGTGGCCTTGGCGCCCGCACGCCTGAGCTCGTTATCGTAATTGACCGCGACCACGCCGTCTCCCTAGTCCGTGTATCGGATGCGCGGATCGAACACCGCGTAAAGCATGTCCACCGTGAAATTCGTCACCACCACGACGACCGCGATGAGCATCACGAGATTCTGCACGATCGGATAGTCGCGCCAGCGGATCGCCTCGACCAGGAAGCGCGCGACGCCGGGAATGTTGAACACCGTCTCGGTGACGATAAGACCGCCGATCAGGAAGGCGGCCTCGATACCGACTACGGTGATCACCGGAAGGATCGCATTCTTCAGCGCGTGGTGGAAATTCACCGACGCATCGGACGCGCCCTTTGCACGCGCGGTGCGGATGTAATCCTGCCGCAGCACTTCCAGCATCGAGGAGCGCGTGATGCGCATCGTCAGCGCCGAACTACGGAAGCCGACCGCCATCGAGGGCAGGACATAGGTCGAGAACATCTCGCCAAAGGTTTTCGGATCCGGGTTGAAGATCGGGATGGTTCCGAACATTGCGACGGACGCCATCAGGATCAGCAAGCCGAGCCAGAATGAGGGCAGCGACAGGCCGCTCAGGCTGACGACGCGCAGGAAGTAGTCGAGCCGCGAGCCCTGATAGACGGCGCTGATGACGCCCAGGGGAATGCCGACCGACGCAGAGAACAACAGCGCAATCGCTGCGAGCCGCGCCGTAATCGGAATGCGCGGCAGGATCTCCTCCAGCGCCGGCTTCTCCGACACATAGGAATAGCCGAGATCGCCGTGCAACAGGCCGCCGATCCAGCTCAGATACTGCACGACCAGCGGCTGGTCGATGCCAAGCTGGCGCTCCAGATTGGCCTTGTCGGCGGGATCGACAAATCCCGCCGCGTCGAACAGGATGTCGACGATATTGCCCGGCACGATGCGCAGCAGACAGAAGATGACGATCGAGATCCCGATCAGGGTCACGAGCATCAGCACGAGGCGCCGCACGATGTAAGCAAACACCTGGCTACTCCTGTTGGCCGGCTGTTCGTTGGGCTGCGGAGGCGAAACTTACTTGTCCAGCCACACGTCCTCGTAACGGTAGCCGTTGTAGGAGCTGTTCACCATCACGGTGACGCCTTTGACATAAGGCTGCCAGCAGGTACCAGACCTGCCGTAGAAGATGATCGGACGCGCCACGTCCTCCTGCAGCTTCTTGTCGATGTCCCAGACCATCTTCTTGCGCTTGTTGGGATCAGTTTCCTCCGACTGCTGGTCGAAAAGTTTCTCGATCTCCCTATTGCAGTAGTTGGTATAGTTACGCTCGGATCCGCAGGAATAGTTCTCGTAGAAGGATTGATCGGGATCGTCCACCGCGTTGCCGGTCAGATTGAGGCCGAGCGCATAGTCCTTCCGCGCGACCTTCGGGAACCATTGCGCGGTATCGACCACTTCGAGCTCCGCATCGATATAGATGCTCTTGAGCTGGTCGATTAGGATGACGGCTGGATCGCGATAGATCGGGATGTTTCGGGTCGAGACCTTGATCTGCAGGCGCTTGTCGGGGCCGTAGCCGGCCTTCTGCATCAGCTTACGCGCCTCTTCGCGATTGGCGTTGATGTCGGGGCCGTAGCCCGGAATCGTCTCCATCATGTCCTTCGGCATCGCCCACAATCCCTCGGGCGCTGGCTGCATGCTGCCGCCGACATCCGCCTGCCCCTCGAACAGGATCGAGATGAAGGCCTTGCGGTCGAGCGCGAGCGCCAGCGCACGGCGGATGTCGAGATTGTCGAACGGCGGGTTCGACGAGTTGACGATAATATTAGTGGAGACGTTGATCGGCGCCACTTGGCAGACCGCGTTGGGCGCCTGGTTCTTGATGTCTTTCAGAAGCGGAATCGACACTTCGGTGGGGAACGTCATGTCGAACTTGCCGGCGATGAAAGCCAGTATCGCAGTCGAGCGATTCGAAATGATGGTGAATTCGATGCCGTCGAGATGCGGCAGCCCCTTCTTGAAATAATCAGGGTTGCGCGTGAGCTTGATCGACTCGTTGGCCTTGAACTCGACGAATTTGAACGGGCCGGTGCCGATCGGATGCGTGCGCATCTCGGCCGGCGACACGTGGCAGGGATAGATCGGCGTGTAGCCGGAGGCGAGCAGCGCGAGCAGCGAGGGTTGCGGCCGCTTCAGATTGAAGGACGCCTCGTAATCGCCGTTGGCGCTGACGTCGGCGACCTGATCGTACCAGGACTTGCGCGGATTCTGCCGGAACTTCTGCGGCGACTTGCCCATCAGCATGTCGAATGTGCATTTGACGTCGGCGGAGGTGAAAGGCTTGCCGTCATGCCATTTGACGCCCTGACGCAGCTTGAAGGTCAGCGTCTTCCTATCCGCGCTCCAGGCCCAGCTCTCTGCAAGATCAGGAACGATGGAGCTATCGCTGTTTTGCGCGACGTTCTGGTCGTAGACGACGAGGTTGTTGAACACCGGCATGAAGGGAATGTTGACCGAATAGGTCGCGCCCTCGTGGATCGAGGCGCTGCCCGGGCTGTCCCGGTGATACATTCTCAAGATGCCGCCCTGCTTGGGCTCGGCTGCTAGCGCCGCACCTGATATCGCCGACAAAGCCAATACCGCGACGGCGAACGCGCGCACGCATCGCATGCTTCTCTCCCTCTCATGATTCGACCTTGTTCCGCTTTCGTGCTGCAGGCCGATTGGCCGCGACGATAGCCATGGCGGAACGGCGAGGCAACCCGCAAGGCCTTTGTCCGCATTGACAATTTGGATGAAACATTTGCGTCATCGCCGCGACAAAATGTGCCGGAGACAGCTATCGACGGTCGCAAGCTGGCAGCGATTCGCGTTTGCAGCATTGCCGCCCTCAGCTCGGAGCTCGCGCGGCGGATCAATCACCCCGCTCTTTTGCGGTGCATCAATGATCCGGTTGGACGGATTGATCAAATCATTGGGCCGGGGCCTTGGTCCGGCCGTTCGCATTGGGCCGCGTCACCGGGGCCGCCTGCGAGATCGCCTCGCGTCCGGCCTTCTGCTTCGACAATGATGCAACGAGCGTGCGCAGCGCCAGAACGGAGGCTGACATCTCGCCACTGCGCCAGACCAACGGTGTCGTGATTTTTGCCTGCGCGTTCGGGATCGCATGCCGCGACACCTTTACATGCGGCATGGTATCGAGCACGGCCTCGGGCACCAGCGCGATGCCCGCGCCCGCCGTCACGCAGGCGACGATCGCGTGATAGGACGACAGCTCGATGACACGGAAGGGCGCGAGGCTGTCACAGCCGAGCCAGCGCTGCAGCACCCGCCGATACGCGCATCCTTCCGGGAAGGCGACAAGTGAAGAGCCTTCGACGTCACGCGCGGATTTGATCGGCCGATGGTCGGGAGTCGAAATCACGACCAGCCTTTCCGAGAATACCGAGACATGATCGAGCAGGTGCATCGTCGGAGATTCCGCGATGAAGGCGGCATCGAGTTTGCGGTCTAGAAGCTGGCTCACCAGCGAGTCGTTGGTGCCCGTCATCAGTTCGAGCCGAACATCGGGATAACGCTTGTGAAAGCCGGCGAGGATCGGCGGCAAGCGGCTTGCCGTGGTGCTTTCCAGCGCGCCGAGCTTGAGCACACCGCGCGGAGATGTCCCGGACACCACCTCGTGCGCTTCCTCGGACAGCTTGATCATCCGTTCGGCATAATCCAGCAGCAGTTCGCCGGCCGGCGACAGATGCAGCCGTTGCCGGTCGCGGTGAAACAGCTTCACGCCCATCGAGGCTTCGAGCTGCTTGATCCGCGTCGTGACGCTTGACGGCACGCGATGCAGCTTGCTGGCGGCGCGGATCACTCCGCCCTCGTCGACCACGCTCTTGAACACCCGGAGATCGGCGACATCCATGATCCGGCTCCATTCTCGTTTCGAGAATAAGTACTCCTATCCTTTTCAATATAATAGAACAGCCGCCCGATGTAAGGAAGGGGGCATGAATACGTCCTCGAAACCGCTCTCCCCCGCCGCGGTCGCAACCATCGGCCTGCTGTCGCTCGCCAGCGCTATGGGGATCGGCCGCTTTTCCCTGACCCCGATCCTGCCGCTGATGCAGCACGACGCGGGCCTGACCATGGCGCAAGGGGGCTGGCTCGCCTGTGCCAACTATCTCGGCTACCTTGCGGGCGCGCTGATCTGCATCATCCTCTCGCCGCCGCCCGCAGCCGCGATCCGCTGGGGCCTCGCCGGAACCGGATTGTTCACGCTCGCGATGGGATTGACCGATCTCGAGCGACTCTGGCTCGTATGGCGTTTCCTCTCCGGCGGGGCGAGCGCCTTCGTGCTGATCGGAGTGTCAGCCTGGGCCATGCCGATCCTCATTCGCCAAGGCAGGGAGGAGTGGTCCGGGCGCGTGTTCGCTGGCGTCGGCGCTGGTGTCGCTTTCGCCGGGCTGTTCGGCCTCGTGGCCGGCCTCGATGCCTGGGGCTCCCGTGTGAGCTGGATCGTGCTCGGACTGGTCGCGGTTGCGCTCGCGGCGCTGCTCTGGAGCCCGCTTCAAGATCGCACCCGCGCTACGTCCACCAGCAAGCCGCAACGCCACGTGCTGCCGGGCCGCGCGATCCTTGCCGCGGCCTGTTATCTGGCCTTCGGCTATGGCTACATCATCCCGGCCACATTCCTGCCCGCGATGGCGCGCGGCTATATCGACCATCCCGCAACCTTCGGCCTGATCTGGCCGGTCTTCGGCATCGCCGCGGCGATCTCCACCATTGCCGCGTCACGCCTCGGCCGCGGGCTCGCGCCATGGCAATTATGGACGCGGGCGCAATGGGTGCTGGCTTTCGGCGTGCTGCTGCCCGCGCTTCACGTGAATGTCGCGACCTTGCTGCTCTCGGCGATCTGCGTCGGCGGCACCTTCATGGTCATCACCATGGCCGGCATCAAGGAGGCGTTACGGCTCGGCGGCGCACCGGCTTCGCTCGCAGTCGGCGTGATGACGTCGGCCTTTGCGGTCGGCCAGATCCTGGGCCCGCTCACGGTTAGCCTGCTCGCCGGCTCCGGCCACGGCTTCACTTTGGCGAGCGCACTCGCCGCCTTCGGGCTGGTCGCAAGCAATTGCGTGCTGATCGCCTGCAGCGCCAGATGGGAACGGCTCGCTCGGATCGAGGCTTACCCAAAAGAGGCCTGATCGAATTGGCCGAACGCGCGTTCAGACGATGCGCGAGTTCTTGTTGCCCCAATAGCGGTCACGCAACAGGCGCTTGTAGAGTTTTCCGGTCGGCAACCGCGGCAACTGATCCTCGAAATCGATCGAGCGCGGCACCTTCTGTCGCGCCAGCGACTGGCCGCAGAACTCGATCAATTCCTGCGCCAGTTCCTCGCACGGCTCGATCCCCGGCATCGGCTGCACCACTGCCTTCACCTCTTCGCCCAAATCAGGATTTGGCACGCCGAACACGGCCGCATCCGCGATCTTCGGATGGGTGATCAGCAGGTTCTCGCATTCCTGCGGGTAGATGTTGACGCCGCCCGAGATGATCATGAAGGTCGCGCGGTCGGTGAGATAGAGGTAACGGTCAGCATCGACATAGCCGACATCGCCGACGGTGCTCATGCTGCCGTCAGGCGATCGTGCCTCTTTCGTGCGCTCCGGATCATTGAAATATTCGAACGGCGAGGCAGTCTTGAACCACACTGTGCCCGCAGTGCCGGTCGGGCGTTCCTGCAGGTTCTCATCGAGAATATGGAGATCACCGAGCAGCACCTTGCCGACGGTGCCGCGATGGGCAAGCCATTCCTGAGAATTGCAGGCGGTGAAGCCGAGGCCTTCGGTCGCGCCGTAATATTCGTGGATGATCGGCCCCCACCATTTGATCATGTCCTCCTTCACCAGTCCCGGGCATGGCGCAGCGGCGTGGATCGCAATCTCCAGCGAGGACAAATCGTAACGGTTGCGTACCTCCTCCGGCAGCTTCAGCATTCGCGAGAACATCGTCGGCACGAGCTGGCTGTGGGTGGCGCCCCATTGCTCGACGAGTTGGAGATAACGTTCGGGGTCGAATTTCTCCATGATGATGACGGTGCCACCCATGCGGATCGTGAGATTCACCGCAGCCTGCGGCGCGGAGTGATAGAGCGGCGCGGGCGACAGATAGATCATGCCCTCACGGTACTGCCAGAGCTTTTCCAGGAAATCGAACAGCGCCAGCTGATGCGCCGGCGGCTGCTCCGGCAGTGGTCGCAGGATGCCCTTCGGCCGGCCGGTCGTGCCCGACGAATACAGCATCGCGGTGCCGACGCATTCGTCCGCGATCGGCGTCTTCGGCAGATCCTTGGTTGCCTCCACAAGGCCTACGATGCGATCGCTCTCGCCCTCGCCGTCTGCGACGATGCAGAGCTCGACCTTTGGTGCCTCCTTCAAGGCGTCGCGGGCGATGTCGAGCTTCGCGACCGATGTGATGAGGATGCGCGATTCGCTGTTGTTGAGGATGTAGGCAAGCTCTGACGCGGTCAGGAAGGAATTCACGCAGGTGAAATAGAGGCCCGAGCGCTCACCGGCGCCGCAGGCCTCGAGATAGCGGCTGTTATTTTCCATGAAGATCGCATAGTGATCGAGCCGCTTCAAACCGCGCTGGCGAAACAGGTGCGCGAGGCGATTGCAGCGCCCTTCGATATCCCGGTATGTCACCGCCTCGCCGGTGCTCGCCATGATGAACGCGGGCTGCAGCGGACGAAGATGAGCGTGCCTTCCGGTATACATCGCGTTTCGGTCCCCTATGCGGCCAGTTGAAGAAGCTCGCGCACCTCGGCCGGGCCTGCGATCTTGCGCGGGTTGCGCGGCACCCACGGCGTCGCCATCGACTGCTCGGCGATCTTCTCGAAATGCTCGGGCCCGACCTTCACCTCGCGCAAGCTGCGCGGCATGCCCAGCCCGCGGATGAAATCATCGAGCACGTCGCCTGCGTCCCTGCCAGCCTGCCCCATCGCGGCCGCGACGAGCGCCTGCCGCTCGGCGTTGGCGGATTTGTTCCAGCGCATCACCGCCGGCAGCATCACGCAGGAAGTGTAGCCATGCGGAACGCCATAGGCGGCGCCCAGCACATAGCCGATGCCGTGGCTCGCGCCCATCGGCACGCCTGAGGTCAAAGGCCCTGTCGAAAGCCAGGTGCCGATCTGGCAATCCATCCGCGCATCGAGATCGCCTGCATCGGCTTTGACGCGCGGCAATCCCTTCGCCAGCATCGATAGCCCGTGCAGCGCCTGCGCGTCAGCATAAGGATGCGCCTCCTGCGAGCAGATGCCCTCGACGCAATGATCGACCGCCCGGATGCCGGTCGACAGGAACAGCCATTCCGGCGTGTGCAAGGTGATGGCGGGATCGAGAATGACGGCGCGCGGCATGACAAGGCGATGCCGCAGCATCTCCTTGAAATGCGTTGCAGTGTTGGTGACTCCGGCGCTCGCTGAGAACTCGCCCCCGGCGATCGTGGTGGGGACGCTGATCTGACGGACGGCGGGCGGCTTCATCGGAGGCGGGACGCCCTTCACCGCGCGCACCAGATCGATCGCCTCGGCGGAGCTGATGTCGTTGGCGAGGCAGATCTGCACCGCCTTGGCGCCATCAGTGATCGAGCCGCCGCCGACGGTGACAATCAGATCCGCCTCCGCGGCGCGGGCCTGCCCGGTCGCGGCGATGACGGCCTCGCGCGGCGTGTGCTGCGGCATTGCATCGAAGACGCCGGCGCAGCGCGACCCCAGTGCATCGACTATCTTCTGGATTTCATCGGTCTGCCGCCTGAGCGTGCCGGAGACCATCAGGAATGCGCGGGATGCATCGAGACGGTCCATCTGCCCAACGACCGCTTGCGCTGCCGGCTGGCCGAATAGGACCTCGTCCATCGCGCCGAAAATGACACGCCCCTTGTGCACGTGTTTGTCCTCCCAGGACAATTTGATCTAGTTGGGAGGAGTGTAGCCAAGCAAATTGGCAACGTCATGCACGAAGATGAGCGTGCGACGTCTTTCCCCGGCCGACGGGCAAGGCCGGGGAAGACGTCGCGCCGGCGCAGCGGAGTTTGTCTGCTTCGCAAAATCAGGCGCCGCCGGCGCTCAGGCCTGGACGGCCGCTTGTCCCTCGAGCGGCGTAGCGCCTTGACGCAAGCCGCCGGCCTCACGTCACTCGTGATACTTCACCGTCAGAAACGCACTCAGCCCTTCACCGACAAACCCTCCCGCGCCGTTCGCGGCGACGAAGTAGCGCTCGTTGGTGAAATTCTTGACATTCAGCGCGACACCCCAGTTTGCGTTTTCCCAGCCGATCATCGCGTTGCCGATCACATAGGCGGGCACCGAGTTGACATTGGTCGTATCGCTATAGGTCGTGTCGCGATAGTTCAGACCGGCGCCGACGACAAATCCCTGGATGCCGCCGATCGAGAATTTATAGGTGCTCCAGAGATTGGCCATGGTGGCCGGAACGCCCTGCGGATGATTGCCGACGGTCGTGAGCGATTGCGGCGCGGAGGTGACGACTGCCGTCATGGCAGTCGCATTCGCCAGCAGGTGCCATTGATCGGTGATCTTGGCATCGATCGAGGCTTCGACGCCATTGGTGAGCTGGCTGTCGAAGACGATCGTGTCGGTGGCGCTGATCAGCGTCGCCACATTGTCGCGGGAGATGTTGAAGGCCGAGGTGTTGAGGACGACCCTGTCGTTGAGCAGCGAGAACTTGATGCCGGCCTCGTATTGCAGTGCCGATTCCGGCGCGCCGATGCCATTCTGCGTATTCTCCGAATTGAAATTCGTCAGATAGCTCTTGGAGACGCCAACATAGGGAGAAATACCGGGGAACAGATGATAGAGCGTACCGACGTTCCAACTCACCGGCGTATCGTTGCGGGTTTGCGGGATGCCGGCAATGATCGGAACGCCGGTGCTGGTGAAGCGACCCGGCGCGGGATTGGTCGCCGAGGTCGGTACGGTGATCAGCGGATCCAGTTCGGTGTCGAACCAGTCCTGACGAGCGCCGAGGCGCAGCTTCCATTTGTCGGTCAGGTCGATCTGGTCGGTGGCGTAGAGACCGTAGAAATTGCCGACCAGATGATCCTGATCGCAGGAATGCTTGGCGTCGCACTGGAACTTCAGGTTGCCGGGCGACAGTTCGGGCGGCGTCGGCGCGAAGATGTTGGTGATGTCGGGCAGGTCGGCCGTGACCCGGTTGGTGTCCAGGATCTGGTGCTGATACTCGAAGCCGGTCAGCAGCGTGTGATGCACCGAGCCGGTGTTGAACTTCCAGACCGGCTCGAATTGATAATCGAAGAACTGGTCCGAATTGTCCTGCGAGCGGAGTTGGCGCCCGACCAGCGAGTCGCCGGCGATATGTGTGCCGGTCGCACTCATGCTGTCATTGTTGCGCATCACGTCGATATCGCGGTGCGTATAGGAGAAGTTGTTGTTGATCGTCAGGAAATTCGTGACGTCCCATTTGTCAGTCAGCGTCGGCCTTATGAAATCCTGCTTTGCGAAGGAGAACGGTGTCGAATATTTCGCGTCGATGGGAACGCCCGTGATCGGCGTGCCATTGCGATAAATCAGGCCATAGGAATCCGGCGTCTGGTCGAGGTGGCGGGCGTCGAGCGAGAAGTTCAGCGTGTGGTCGCCGACGTGCCAGGTGAATTCGGGGCGGATCTCATAGTCCTGGTAGCCGAGGTCGCGGAAGCCGTCGGCGCGGGAGAATGTCGTGTCGATCCGGTAATTCAGCCCGTCGATCGTCGTCGGTCCGGTGACGTAATTGCTGTTCGTGACCGTGCCGTAGGATCCGGCCTGCACGGTGGTGCCCCAGTGAAAGACCGGCGAAGGGTCGTAGTGAACGATGTTGATGGTGCCGCCGGGAGGACCGCTGCCGAACAGCGCCGAACCCGGCCCCTCCAGGATTTCCACCCGCCGCACGCCGTTCAGCGAATGCGAGAGGCCGCCAAGCTGGTCACCGTCGGAGAAGCCGTCATTATAGACCTGCGCGTTCAGGCCACGGATCAGGAAATGATCGAAATAGCCTAGCGAGTTCCTGCCCGCCCGTGTTGATGCCGCTCGCATTGGTGACGGCGTCCTTGAGCGTAATGGTGCCTTGTTCGGTGAGGACCTCGCGGGGGATGATTTGCACGCTGACGGGGAGATCGGCGAGCCGGGTGCCGGTTTTGCCGACCCCCGGGACCTGCTGCAACGGCGGACCGGAATTGCTGTTGTTCGGACCGTTGCCGTCGTCGCTCGCGGCCGCGGGCACCGCTGCGGCGGGCTTCGACGCCTGCGTCGTACGCGCAGTGCGGCGTCTTGCGGCGATTGCCGTCGTCGTTGAGGTGCGTTTCGGCGTGGGCCGATTCCGTGGCGCGTCGATCTGAACCGGCGGGAGCGCCGTCGACCTGTCTTGCGCTTGCGCCCACGCGGCGCCGGGGATTGATACTGGCAACACGCAGAGAAGTGCCGCACAGCCACTCAACAGTTTCAATCGATCACTTGCCGCGCTCGGCCTTCTCGCGTCCAGCCCCGTCACCATCCGACACCCCACACTTTTAGAGTCATTACAAACTGCGACGTTCTGTCGCATCATCACGGGGGGTGTACACATGACGCGCGGGCTTATTCCGCAAGCAAACTTCATGTGTGGTTGGAAGCCCTCTAAGTGCGCGCATCACCGCCCGATCGGGTCTCGACACCCGCGTATGACGAGTGACAGAGCGCCGATGTCGCGACGCGGGTCGCGAGCGTGTCATAAAAAATTATTCTCGATCGCTTCTGCCGGTCTTGATCGCCGCCATTGATGCTCCCGCGGCTTGCCATGATCCGAACTGCGGCCGAGAGACGGCGGATCGGCGTGTCAAGGGGGAAGTTCGCCAGCAAGATGCGCAACAAATTTGCTTGATCAGGACTGGCTCTTGGACAGACTGCATGTGATCTGTTCCTGCTCGGTTGCGTAGCGGCGGCTGGCGATCAGGCGCGTCAGATGTGCAGGGGGAGACCAGACGTGAGACGAAGTACGCTTGAAGAAGCAGGGCGTTTGAGCCGAAATGCCCCCGTTTGGCGCGGTGCCGGACTGGCCCTTGTGCTGGCGACGGCGTTGTCGGCCTGCAGCGAGAAGCCGCCGCAGCAGCCGGCGGCAGCGGCGCCCCCGGTCACTGTCGCGCAGCCCGTCAAGCGCACGGTCACCGACTGGGACGAGTTCACCGGGCGTTTCGAGGCGATCGAGGAGGTCCAGGTGCGCGCGCGGGTCGGCGGCTACGTGACCAGCGTCGAGTTCCGCGACGGCGCCATCGTGAAGACCGGCGACCTGCTCTACGTGATCGATTTCCGCCCATTCGAAGCGGTCGCCGAACAGGCGAACGGCCAGCTCTCCGACGCGCGCGCCAAGGTGGAACTGGCCAAGCGCGAACTCGACCGCGCGCTGACCTTGACCCTGAACCAGACCGTCACGGAAGCCACAGTCGACCAGCGCCGCCAGTCTCTGCAGGCTGCGCATGCGGCCGAAATGCAGGCCGAGGGTACGTTGAAGGCAGCCCAGCTCAATATCGAGTTCACCCACGTGCTGGCGCCGATCACGGGCCGCGTCAGCCGCCATCTCGTGACCCCCGGCAATCTCGTGCAGGGCAGCGACAACGGCGCAACCACCCTGCTCACCACGATCGTGTCGCTCGATCCGATTTACATCTATTTCGACGTCGACGAGGCAACCTACCTCAAGAACAACAAACTCTGGTTCGAGGGCAAGCGGCCGAGTTCCCGTGATACGCCCAACCCGGTGGAGGTGGCGCTGACGGGTGAGACCAAGCCGTCGCACGAAGGCCAGATGGACTTCCTTGACAACCGCCTCGACGTCTCCACCGGCACGCTGCGCAGCCGCGCCGTGATCCCGAACAAGGATCTCTCGATTCTTCCCGGCCAGTTCGGCCGCGTGCGCCTGATCGGCAGTTCGCCCTATGAGGCCTTGCTGATTCCTGACACTGCAATCGCGACCGATCAGTCTCGCAAGATCGTCTTCGTCGTCAAGGACGACGACACGGTGGAGGCCAAGCCTGTCGTGCTCGGACCGCTCGATGACGGCCTGCGGGTGATCCGCGAAGGGCTCAAGGCGGAGGATCGCGTGATCGTCGACGGCATTCAGCGTGCCCGCGTCGGAGCCAAGGTCAGCCCGCATGCGGCAACACCAGCAAACGGCGGCAGCAAGACATGAATCTCGGCCGTCTTTCCATCAATCAGCCCATCCTGGCGATGGTGCTGTCGATCGTGCTGCTGATTGTCGGCGCGCTCGCCTACACGACGCTGCCGGTCGCCGAATATCCGGAAGTGGTGCCGCCGACGGTGGTGGTGACCGCGCAATATCCGGGCGCCTCGGCTCAGACCATTTCCGACACGGTCGCCGCTCCGATCGAGCAGCAGATCAATGGCGTCGAGGACATGCTGTATATTTACAGCCAGGCGACCTCGAACGGCCAGCTCACGATCACCGTCACTTTCAAGCTCGGCACTGATCTCGACAAGGCGCAGGTGCTGGTCCAGAACCGCGTCGCGATCGCGCAGCCGCAATTGCCGGAGGAGGTGCAACGCAACGGGGTCGTCACGCGCAAGAACAGCCCGGACATCCTGATGGTCGTGTTCATGCTGTCGCCCGATGACAGCCTCGACCAGCTCTACATCTCGAACTACGCGTTGCTGCAGGTCCGAGATCAATTGTTGAGGCTCGACGGCATCGGCGACATCCAGATTTTCGGCGCGCGCGACTACTCGATGCGGCTATGGCTCGATCCGGACAAGATCGCAACGCTGGGCATGACGGCGAGTGAGGTCGTAGCTGCGATCCGGGCGCAGAACCTGCAGATCACGGGCGGGCAGCTCGCCAGCCCGCCGATCGCGGATCGAGCGTTCCAGCCGAACCTCACCTTCACCGGTCGCCTCAAGGACATCCAGCAATTTGAGGATATCGTGGTCAAGGCCGGCGAGGACGGCCGCACCGTACGGCTGCGCGAGGTGGCGCGGGTCGAACTCGGCGCCCTGGACTATTCCACCAACAGCTTCATGCTGAGGAAGACTGCGGTCGCGATGCTGGTGACCCAGCGCCCGGGATCGAATGCGCTTGCGACCGCCAAGGGCATTTCGGACACCATGGTGAGACTGAAGACCAGCTTCCCAAAGGGGCTCGATTACAACATCGGCTACAACCCGACGGAGTTCATCGCCCAGTCGATCCACGAACTCATCAAGACCATCTACGAGGCGATGGTCCTGGTCGTCATCGTGGTGCTGGTGTTCCTGCAGGGATGGCGGCCGGCGATCATCCCGATCGTGGCGATTCCGGTGTCGCTGGTCGGCACCTTCGCGGCGATGGCAGCGCTTGGCTTTGCCATCAACAATCTGACCTTGTTCGGGCTCGTGCTCGCCGTCGGCATCGTGGTCGACGACGCCATTGTCGTGGTGGAAAATGTCGAGCGCCATCTGCGGAACGGCATGAACCGGCGCGACGCGGCGCTGAAGACGATGGAGGAGGTCGGCGGCGCGCTGGTCTCGATCGCGCTGGTGCTGTGTGCGGTGTTCGTACCGACGGCGTTCCTGGGCGGCATATCGGGCCAGTTCTTCCAGCAATTCGCGGTCACCATCGCAGTCGCAACCGCGATCTCCTGCTTCTGCTCACTGACGCTATCGCCGGCGCTTGCGTCGCAGATCCTCGTGCCGCATGAGGAGAAGCGGCCGCCCGCACGCTGGAACCTCATTGGACGCGGCTGGGAGGCATTCACCGGACTCTTCAACCGCGCCTTTGAGTGGCTGTCCCACTCTTACGCCGGCATCGCCGGCTTCGTGATCCGCTACCGCGTTGTGATGCTGCTGGTCTATGTGGCGCTGATCGGCAGCGCCGGATGGCTACTCGTCACCACGCCCCAGGGCTACATTCCGGCGCAGGATCGCGGCTACATCATCGTGTCGGCGCAATTGCCGGGCGCCGCATCGCTTTCGCGAACCACGGAGATCGTCAGGCAGATCGAGAAGATCGCGCTCGATACACCGGGCATCATTCGCGTCGCGGCCTTTGCCGGTCTGTCGGGCGCGACCCGCACTCAGGCCAGCAACGCGGCGGCGCTATTCCCCGTATTCGAGGAGCCGGAGGTGCGCCTGAAGAAAGGCCTGACCGCGGCAGTCATCACCGGCGAATTGCGCAAGCGGCTTGCGGCGATCCAAGGCGCCTTCATCATTGTCATTCCGCCGCCGCCGATACCCGGCATCGGCACCGGCGGCGGCTTCACGATGCGCATTCAGGACCGGCAGGGCCGCGGTTCGGAGTTCCTGGCCGCCGCCACCGAGGAGCTTGTCGCCGCCGCGCGAAAATCGCCCAGACTTGACGTCGGTGTTCTCGCCTTACACCGCGAACACGCCGCAGGTCTTCGTCGACATCGACCGCATCAAGGCGCAGAAGCTCGGCGTTCCCATCCAGAATGTCACCGACGCCATCGAGACCTATTTCGGTTCGACCTACGTCAACGACTTCAACATTCTCGGCCGCACCTACCACGTTACGGCGCAGGCAGACCTCAAGTTCCGCAAGGAGACTGCCGACCTCTCGCGCCTGCGGACTCGCAACGCGGCCGGCGACATGGTGATGCTCGGCAGCGTCGTCGACTTCCGCGACGTCTCCGGACCGGATCGCGTCGCGCGCTACAATCTCTATACGTCGTCCGAGTTGCAGGGCGAGGCGGTACCGGGCGTCAGTTCGGCGACCGCGATCGAAACCATGAAGCGGCTCGCCGACCAGACGTTGCCGAGCGGCTTTGCCTATGAATGGACCGACCTGTCCTACCAGCAGGTGATCGGCGGCAATTCGGGCTTGCTGGTGTTTCCGATCTGCGTGCTGTTCGTTTTCCTGGTGCTCGCCGCGCAATATGGCAGCTGGAGCCTGCCCTTCGCGGTGATCCTGATCGTGCCGATGTGCCTGTTCGCCGCGACCATCGGCGTGCGGATCATGCATCAGGACGTCAACATCCTGACGCAGATCGGCTTCGTGGTGCTGGTCGGGCTTGCGGCAAAGAACGCGATCTTGATCGTGGAGTTCGCCCGCGATATCGAGAACGAGGGCCGCGATCGGCTGGAGGCCGTGATCGAGGCCTGCCGGCTGCGCCTGCGGCCGATCCTGATGACGTCGTTCGCATTCATCCTCGGCGTGCTGCCGCTCGTCGTCTCAACCGGATCGGGTTCGGAGATGCGGCAGGCCGTCGGTGTCGCAGTGTTCTTCGGGATGCTCGGCGTGACGCTGTTCGGCCTGGTCTTCACGCCGATCTTCTACATCGTAGTCCGCAACCTCGCCGATGGATCAAAGCCGAAGAAGCCGTTGCCGGCGCCTTAACCATGCCGCTCGCGGCGCACCACCGCTACTATTGGCTTACGCGGAAGAGATGGGCATATGGGGGGTTATTCAATATACCAGACCCTTCAATGATATGTGCTGGGAGGCAATAAGCATGAAATCGGGATTGTTGGCCGCTGTCGCGTTTGGCGCGCTCGTGCTGGCGGCGCCTGCATCGGCGCAGGGCGTGAAGATCGGTATCTTGAACGATCAGTCAGGCGTCTACGCCGACTACGGCGGCAAATATTCGCTGGAAGCCGCCAGGATGGCGGTCGAGGATTTCGGCGGCGAGGTGCTCGGACAGAAGGTCGAGCTCATCACGGCCGACCATCAGAACAAGCCCGATCTTGCGAGCTCCATCGCACGACGCTGGTATGACACCGAAGGCGTCGACATGATCACCGAGCTGACCACGTCGTCGGTCGCGCTGGCGGTGCAGGAGCTCTCCAACGAGAAGAAGAAGATCGATATCGTGGTGGGTGCCGCGACCTCGCGCATCACCGGCGACGCCTGCACACCCTACGGTTTCCACTGGGCCTTCGACACCCACGCGCTTGCGGTCGGCACCGGCGGCGCGCTGGTGAAGGCCGGCGGCGACACCTGGTTCTTCCTGACGGCCGACTACGCCTTCGGTTACGCGCTGGAGAAAGACACCAGCGACATCGTGACAACAAATGGCGGCAAGGTGGTCGGCTCGGTCCGCATCCCGCTCAATTCGTCGGACTTCTCTTCATTCCTGCTGCAGGCGCAGAGCTCGAAGGCCAAGATCGTAGGTCTCGCCAATGCAGGCCTCGATACCACCAACTCGATCAAGCAGGCGGCCGAGTTCGGCATCGTCAAGGGCGGCCAGAAGCTCGCAGGGTTGCTGATGACACTCGCCGAGGTTCACGGCCTCGGGCTCGAAGCAGCGCAAGGCCTGATCCTGACCGAAGGCTTCTACTGGGATCACGACGACAAGACGCGCGCATTCAGCGAGCGCTTCTTCAAGCGCACCGGCCACATGCCGAGCATGATCCATGCCGGCACCTACTCGGCGACGCTCAGCTACCTGAAGGCGGTGAAAGCTGCCGGCAGCAAGGATTCGGCGACGGTCGCCAAGAAGCTGAAAGAGCTGCCGGTCGATGACGCCTTCGCGCAAGGCAAGGTGCTGGAGAACGGCCGCATGGTGCACGACATGTATCTGTTCGAGGTCAAGAAGCCCTCGGAATCCAAGAAGCCGTGGGATTATTACAAGCAGCTCGCGGTCGTTCCCGGCGACAAGGCGTTCTTCACCGCCAAGGAAAGCGGCTGCCCGCTAACCAAGTAAGCGCGGCGCACGTCGTTCAAAGCCGTCCCGGCGAAAGTCGGGGCGGCTTTTTCATTCGACCGTCTTGCGCCTACCTGAGGGCCGACTTGGGAGACCGATCGCTGCGATAGATCGCGAGATCCCGCGAGCCCGAAAAGATCGCGCGCGGCTTCAGGCCGTAAAACCTTCGGATCGAATGGCTGAAATGCGTGGAGTCGGGATAGCCGATGTCCTGCGCGAGATGCGCGAGATTGAGATCCTGATTGGCGAAATGGAGCAGATGCCGCGCGCGCTTCCAGGCGCGGAACGAGCGGAACGAGATTCCCGTCTCTTCCTTGAACAGATGCAGGAAGCGCGACGCCGACAGTCCGGCTTCCGCAGCACAGCTTGCCGCGGTCGCCGGCTCTCCGGAAAACCGCGTCATCTGCACGATCGAATGTGCGACCCGTGGATCGAGCGCGCGCAGCGGCAGAGCTTCGCCGAAGCACATCTTGTCGAATTCGACGCTGGTCATGTCGGCGTAATCAGCGCGGCTGCGCAGCAGCTCATAGGCCGCGCGGATCCGATGCGCATGGGCCGTGCGTTGCTCGCTGGCGAAGCGCCGCTCCCATTCATCGAATGCGCCGTCTCGTACACTCTCCGGCTCGATGACGATGCAGATCGCAGTGCGGTAGTCGCTCGCAATGGTGTGCCTTACATTGGGCGCGACTGCCACCAGTTCGTCATAAATTTCCCTGCCGTCTGCGGTCCACAGCCGCAAACCGCCTTTGAGCGCGACATAGATATGAAATGCGCCCGGACGGCGCTCGCGCGGCCGCCCGAGCAGGCCCGCGTAAAACACACGGTCAGGTGAAATGAGCATCAGATGGCCGGATTCCTGGCCCTTCCCATCCATGGCTGTCCTCCCCGCGCGGCTCTTTGGCCGCTGCGAAAAACAAACCATAGCGCAAATTCCGGGACTGTCACGCTTCGTCATTCCGGGACGCGAGAAAGCGCGAACCTGGAATCTCGAGATGCCGGGTTCGATGCGTTGCATCGACCCGGAATGACGGCGGCGAAAGCTAGGGCCTCACGCGCGGCGCGACGTTCTGATCCACGCCGGCGCGACGTTCGGCCTGGACGGCCCGCTTGTAGCCATCGCGCTGCTGCAGCCGGTCCCAATAGGCTGCGACATTCGGTCCGAAATCACGCGCCAACCCGATATTGGAAGCAAGCCGCAGGGCATAGCCAATGACGATGTCCGCCGCCGTGAAGCGGTTGGCGCAGAGCGTCTCGGCGCCGGCAGCCGCCGCCTCGACTGCGCGCAGCCGGCCGAAGAACCATTTGGCGTAATCGGTCGCGACCTGTGGACTACGTCGTTCTTCCGGCTCAAGCTCGCTGTATCTCAGCACCAGCGTCTGCGGAAAGGTCAGCGTCGCATCCGAAAAATACATCCAGTTCAGGAATGCGCCATAGGCGGGCTCATCAGGCGAGACCATCAGCGGCGTCGGCCCATATTTGATGCCGAGATAGTGGCAGATGCCGGCGGACTCGGTCATTCTTGTGTCGCCGTCGATCAAATACGGAATCGTGCCGAGCGGATTGAGTGCGAGATAGTCCTTGGCGAGCACGCGCGGCGGGAACGGCAGCATCTTCAATTCGTAGGCGAGCCCAAGCTCTTCCAGCATCCACAGTGGCCGGAAGGAGCGCGCGGCGTCGCAGTGATAAAGCGTGATCATTCAGCCATCCTCATGTCTTCTTCATGCCCGGCAACGTGCCCATCATCTTGCATAGCACCATCAGCATCACCTCATCGGCACCGCCGCCGATCGAGGTCAGACGGCTGTCGCGATAGGCGCGGCTGACCGGCGTCTCGTTCATGAAACCCATGCCGCCCCAGAACTGCAGGCAGGCATCGGTCAACTCGCGGCCGAGCCGGCCGGCCTTGAGCTTCGCCATGGTTGCAAGCCGCGTCACGTCCTCGCCTGCGATGAGTTGTTCACCCGCGCGGTAGATCAACGAGCGCAGCAGTTCGACCTCAGTCTGCATTTCCGCGAGTTTGAAATGCACGATCTGATTATCGAGGATCCTCTGGCCGAACGCCTTGCGGTTGCGGGTATAGTCGATCGTCTCATTGATGATGAACTCATGTGCCTTCAGGCAGGCTGCCGCGCCCCACAGCCGCTCCTCCTGGAACTGGATCATCTGATAGGTAAAGCCGTTGCCTTCCTCGCCGATGCGGTTGCGCCTCGGCACCCGTACATTATCGAAGAAAATCTGCGCGGTGTCGGAGGAGCGCATGCCCATCTTGTCGAGCTTGCGCGCGACCTGGACGCCCTTGCTTTTCATCGGCACGCAGATCAGCGACTTGTTGCGATGGACCTGGCCATCGCTGGTGTTGGCGAGCAGACAGATCCAGTCGGCCTGTACACCGTTGGTGATCCACATCTTGCCGCCATTGATGACATAGTCGTCGCCGTCGGAGCGCGCATTTGTCTTGATCGAGGCAACGTCTGAGCCGGCGCCGGCTTCGGACACGCCGACACAGGCAACCGCATCGCCCGCGATCGCAGGCGCGAGAAATTCGCGCCGCACCTCGTCGGAGCCGAACCGCGCCAGCGCCGGCGTCGCCATGTCGGTTTGCACGCCGATCGCCATCGGCACGCCGCCACATTTGATGGCGCCGAGCTCCTCGGCCATTAGCAGAGCATAGCTATAATCGAGCCCCTGGCCGCCGAACTCGACGGGCTTGTTGAGGCCAAGAAAGCCGAGCTCGCCGAGCTTCTTGAACAGTGCGTGCGCAGGAAAGATATCCGCCTTCTCCCACTCATCGACGAACGGATTGATCTCGGCCGTGATGAATTTCTGCAGGGAGCGGCGGACCTCGTCGTGATCGGCGGTGAAGAGCATATCCATTTTCCTCGTCATTCCAGGGGCGACGCGCGGGCGTCGAACCCGGAATCTTTATCCGTTACCTCGAGATTTCGGGTTCGCACTCACGCGCGCCCCGGAATGACGGTATGCAAGATCACAATCCCATCTGGCGGCTGGCGAGATCCTTCATGATCTCCTCAGTGCCGCCGCCGATCGCATTGACCTTGACCTCGCGATAGATGCGTTCGACTTTGACGCCGCGCATGAAGCCGGCCCCGCCGAAAATCTGCACCGACTCGGACGCACAAAACGCCATCGTCTGGGTCGCCTGGTTCTTCATCATGCAGATTTCGGCAACCGGACTTTCACCCTGCCCGAGCCGCCAGGCCAGCATTTCCAGCATCGCCTGCGAGGCCGTGACGCGTTGCGCCATGTCGACCAGCTTGTGCCGGATCACCTGGTGCTGCGCAATCGGCCTGCCGAAGGTCTTGCGCTCCTTGGCATAGGCAATGGCTTCGTCGAGACAGACGCGGGCGTAGGCGGTGCAGCTTGCGGCCATGCCCATGCGCTCGCTGTTGAAGTTCTGCATGATGATCTTGAAGCCCTGCCCTTCCTCGCCGATCAGGTTTTCGGCCGGCACGCGGCAGTCGTCGAAATGTAGCGTCGCGGTATCGGAGGCCCACCAGCCCATCTTGTTCAGCTTGGTGCGCGATAGGCCCGGCGTGTCCCCCTGCATCAGCAGAAGGCTCACGCCGCCCGCGCCCTCGCCGCCCGTGCGCACCGCGACGGTAAGATAATCAGCACGCATACCGGAGGTAATGAACGTCTTCTCGCCATTGACGATGTAATGATCGCCATCGCGGCGCGCCTTGGTGCGCAGGTTTGCAACATCGGACCCGCCGCTCGGCTCGGTGATCGCGAGCGCTGAGATCTTCCTGCCCGACAGCACCTCCGGCAGCACGCGCGCCTTGACCTCGGGCCGCGCCGCGCGCGCAATCGGCGGCGAACCAATCGTGTGGCTCATCAAGCTGGCGCTGATCCCGCCCGCGCCGGCCCGCGCGAGTTCCTGCGAGGCCACGATCTTCATGAACTGATCCGCGGCCACACCACCATACTCTTCGGGAAAGCCGAGACCCAGAAGCCCGATCTCGGCCGCCTTGCGATAGAGCGCGCGCGGGAATTCGCCGGCCTCATCCCACTGAGAGGCATAAGGCTCGATTTCCTTCTGCACGAAGCGGCGCACGACCTCGCGAAAGGCCTCGTGCTCGGCGGTATAGAACGGGCTTGTCATGCATTCAGCTTCCGTGAGGGCCTGCCAACATGGCCGGAACAGATTAACCCAACTTGCGTCCAGTCGCTGGAATTGCGTGCGACCATTCCGCCTGACGGACTGCGGGGGGACGCCAGCCACTCAACGCAAGACCCTTCCCACCCCTGCCGCCGGTATTGCGCAAGGTGCCGCTGGCAAGTCCGTTCGGAGTTGGGCATGCTGCGCGAACAAGCCCGATCAATAGGGCCAGGCGGCAACAACCGCCGACCAGGGAGGCAGCCTTGCCAGTTCGGCATTACGACTGGATCGCGCATTTTGGCCGGCGCACGCCGCACAAGATAGCCGTCGTCGATCTCGCGAGCGAACGCCGCTTTGGCTATGCCGAACTCGATGCGCGCATTTCCCGCCTCGCAGCGCATCTGCGCGGCCAACTGAACGTCGCACGCGGCGACCGCGTCGCGGTGCTGGCGTTGAACACGTCAGACACACTGGAAGTGCAGTTCGCCTGCGGCCGGATCGGCGCGATCTTTCTGCCGCTGAACACGCGCCTGACTGTTCCCGAGCTGCAGTTCATCGTCGGCGACGCCTCGCCGAAAATCATGATCCATGACGCCGATCTTGCGGAGATCGCGCTGAACGTTGCGAAACTCTGCAATGTCGAAGCCTCGCTGCTTCTCGGGCCGGGCGGCTCCTACGAAGCCGCGATCGCGGCAGCAGAGCCATTGGCGACGGGCGAAAACGTCACGCTCGATGACATCTCGACCATCATGTACACGTCCGGCACGACTGGTCAGCCCAAAGGCGCGATCATCACCCACGGCATGACATTCTGGAATTGCGTCAATCTCGGCGGCCCGGCGTTCATCTCGCCGTCAACGGTGCTGCTCACCGTGCTACCGCTGTTTCATACCGGCGGGCTCAATTGCTACACCAACCCGGTGCTGCATGCAGGCGGCACCGTGCTGATCATGCGGGTGTTCGATCCCGGCACCGCGTTGCGATTGATCAGCGATCCCGCGTTCGGCATCAACTCGTTCTTCGGCGTGCCATCGATCTATCAATTCATGGCGCAGCACCCTTCGTTCGAGAGCGCCGATTTCGGCCGGCTGATCATCGGCGGCGTCGGCGGTGCGCCGATGCCGGTGCCGCTGTTGAAGGTCTGGGAAGCGCGCGGCGTCGCGCTGCAACAGGGCTATGGCATGACCGAAACCTCGCCCGCGGTGCTGACGCTCGATCGCGACGACGCCGTGCGCAAGGCAGGCTCGTCAGGCAAACCGGTGCTGCATACGGAGGTGCGGATCGTGCGCCCGGACGGCACCGATGCCGATGTCGGCGAGCTCGGTGAACTCTGGGTGAAGGGCCCGAACGTCACGCCGGGCTACTGGAACAGACCCGATGCGAACCAATCGTCTTTCACCGACGGCTGGCTGCACACCGGCGACGCTACGCGCGTCGACGATGAGGGCTTCTACTACATCGTCGACCGCTGGAAGGACATGTATATTTCCGGCGGCGAGAACGTCTATCCGGCCGAGGTCGAGAATGTGCTGCACCAGATCGCGGCCATCGCCGAAGCCGCCGTGATCGGCGTGCCCGATCCGCAATGGGGCGAGGTAGGCATGGCGATCGTCGCGATCAAGTCGGGCCAGGCATTGAACGAGGCGGATATTCACGTGCATTGCGCCGCCAATCTCGCCCGCTTCAAATGCCCACGCCTGATCAGGTTCGTCGACGCGCTGCCGCGCAACGCGACGGGCAAGATCCACAAGCCCACCTTGCGGAAGATCTTTTCAGTCGCCTCGGCCAGCGATCTGGCCAAGGCCTCGTGACCGCTCGTCCAAGATTCGTATCACGCTCCAACCAGAAGAAAATGAGGACATACTCTCGATGAACCGGAAGAACCTATTCCTGCTGGCCGCCGCCACGACCTTCACGCTGATCGCCAGCCAAAGCGCGATGGCGCAAAAGAAATACGACACTGGCGCGACCGATAGCGAAATCAAGATCGGCAATGTCGAAGCCTATAGCGGACCTGCGTCGGCCTACGGCATCATCGGCAAGACGGAAGAGGCCTATTTCAAGATGGTCAATGAGGCCGGCGGCGTAAACGGTCGGAAGATCAATTTCGTTTCCTATGACGACGGCTATAGCCCACCGAAAACGGTGGAGCAGATCCGCAAGCTGATCGAGAGCGACGAAGTGTTCCTGGTCTTCAACGCGCTGGGCACGCCGACGCAAACCGCAGTCCAGAAGTACCACAACGCCAAGAAGGTGCCCCAGCTCTTCCTCGCCACCGGCGCCAGCAAGTGGAACGACGCGAAGGAATTTCCATGGACCATGGGCTTCCAGCCGAGCTATCGCGTCGAGGCGCGGATCTTCGCGAAATACATTTTGAAGAACAAGCCGGACGCGAAAGTCGCGGTTTTCTATGCCAATGACGATTTCGGCAAAGACTACGTCGCCGGCATCAAGGATATCTTCGGCGCCAAAGCCTCCAGCATGATCATCGCGGAGGAAAGCTACGAAACCACCGAGCCCTCGATCGATTCCCACATCGTCAAGCTGAAGGGCACCGGCGCCGACGTCTTTGTCAACATCTCGACGCCGAAATTCGCGGCGCAGGCGATCAAGAAGATGGCCGAGCTCGACTGGAAGCCGATGCATCTGATGACCGACGTCTCGATCTCGATCGGCGCGGTGATGAAGCCCGCCGGACTCGATGCATCGGAGGGCGTGCTGTCGGCCGGCTATCTGAAGGATGCCTCCGACCCGCAATGGAAGGACGATGAAGGCATGAAGAAGTTCATGGCGTTCATCGAAAAATACATGCCGGGCGCCAATGTCTCCGATTCCAACCTGCCTTATGGCTACGCTGCGGCGCAGACCATGGTGCAGGTGCTCAAGCAATGCGGCGACAACCTCACCCGCGAGAACGTGATGAAGCAGGCCGCGAGCCTGAAGGGCTTTGCGCCGGATACGCTGATCCCCGGCATCACCATCAATACCAGCGCCACCGACTTCGCGCCGATCGAGCAGCTCAAGATGATGCAGTTCAAGGGCGGCAAATGGGAGCTGTTCGGCGACATCATCAGCGCCGAAACGGGGGGATAGTTTTTCCCCGTCATTCCGGGGCGCGCGAAAGTGCGAACCCGGAATGACGATCCGGTTTTTAGAACGACAAAATCCTACCCTTGCATGAACATCGCGAAGGGTTCGTCGAGCGTGCGGCGGAGATGCTCGCGATAGGCGGCGTAGTTGGAATCGCTCGACGAAATACGTCCGAATGTCGGGCTCTGGAAATTGCCGACCGAAACAAAAGCGATCGGGGCCGCGATCGGCGTCAGCTGTGAGCCGCGTCCGGCCAACAGCGTCGTAATGATACCGTACATCTTGCCGTGCGTCGGACGAGAAACTGTAATCAGGCGATGCTGGCCGTGCCGGTTGGTGACGAGATAGATGAAGCCGGACTGGCTTGGGACGGCGACCTCGCCATACTGGCTGTATCCGACATCAAGCCGTTCGCCCTCGCGGAACAATAGCGACGACGCAGCCTCGTCCCAGACGATCTGCGTGCTGTAGGCGTAAATCGCGTCCTTGTCGCCGAAGGACGGCCGCACGGTCACATAGGTCCCCTCGATCCACGCCACTGCGCGACGCGAATAGGCTCCCAAGCCATCGGGCGCGATATCGCCGTTGACCGCCGGTGCCGCGGGCGAAACCTCCTGCGTCCGGCGCAGGGAGACGCCGAGCGCCTGCTCCAGCCGTACGGTAGTCGCGAGCGTGAACGGCCGGCGCCCGCTCAAGACCTTCTCCAGCGTCGAAAGGCTGAGTTTGGCCTGCTCGGCCAGCGCCTGGCGGGACATCCGCCGGCGCGCGATTTCCTCACGAATGGTATCCGCGATCTGCCGGCTCTGCTCGGCGGAAAGCTGCTTATCGGGCGTCTGCATCGTCTCCCCTGCTCAAATCGCCCTCACTGTAGCAGACGCACAATCCAGCACAAAACCGCACAAAGCCACCGTTGCCTCGGCGCGCGCCAGCGGCCTGCGGCCAAACAATGCCGATCATTCTCGTCGCGCCGAGTAGCGCATTCCCCGAGATTTCCAGCGTCGAAACCGCCTCTTTTTGGAGTCCGAGGAAATGACGACCTGCGATGATTTCATGACCACCAGACGCCCGCACATGTCCCGCAAGATGCGCATTGCACTGTTCTTCCTGGTGGAAACCGTGGCTGCGCTCCTGATCGGATTTGCAGCTTTATTCGTGAGCTT
Source organism: uncultured Alphaproteobacteria bacterium (assembly GCA_963770385.1). GTDB lineage: Bacteria > Pseudomonadota > Alphaproteobacteria > Rhizobiales > Xanthobacteraceae > Bradyrhizobium. Next base: position 1,017,665 of record CAVYPJ010000003.1, read on the forward strand.
TGATCCGGGCTGGTCGGCCGAAGCGCCACTGACCATGCTCAAGCCGAACGATGCGCGGACCGGCTCGCTGCTTTTCAAGACCGACGACGGTTACGCCGACGCGGTGCGGCTCGGCATCGATGTCGACCTCACCGTGTCGGGCCCTACGATCCGCGCCCGTATTACCCAACTGTTCCGCAATCCGACGCAAAATTGGATGGAAGCGACTTATGTCTACCCGCTGCCGCCAGGCGGCGCGGTCGACACGCTGAAGATGGTGGCCGGAGACCGCGTCATTGTGGGCGACATCAAGGAACGGCAACGGGCCCGCGTCATCTACGAAGAGGCCAAGCGGAACGGTCTGAAGGCCGCGCTGACCGAGCAGGAGCGGCCGAACATCTTCACCAACTCGGTCGCCAATATCGGCCCCGGCGAGACCGTGCTGGTGCAGATCGAATATCAGGAGCAGGTGGCGCAAAACGGGAGCGAATTCTCGCTGCGCGTGCCGATGGTGGTCGGACCTCGCTATAATCCGGCGCCCGTCGTGCAAAGCGTCGACTTCCGGCCCGACGGTCAGGGATGGGGCGCGAGCCATGTCGATCCGGTCCCGGACCGCAACCGCATCTCGCCGCCCGTGCTCGACCCCGCCGAGAACGCGCCGATCAATCCAACCAAGATCACCGTTCACCTCGACGCAGGCTTTCCGCTCGGCGACGTGAAGAGCCACCATCACGCAGTCCAGATCGAAAGCACGGACGCCACGAGCCGCGTCATCAAGCTCGCTGACGGCGTGGTGCCGGCGGACCGCGATTTCGAGCTGTCCTGGAGGCCCGCTGCCGAAACCGCGCCGTCGGTCGGGCTATTTCGCGAGCATGTCGGCAATGCCGACTACCTGCTCGCCTTCGTCACGCCGCCGACCGTTGCCGAGGCCCAGCAGAAGCCGCTGCCGCGCGACGTGATCTTCGTGATCGACAATTCCGGTTCGATGGGCGGCACGTCGATCGTGCAAGCCAAGGCGAGCCTGATCTATGCGCTCGGCCGCTTGCAGCCGAATGACCGCTTCAACGTCATCCGCTTCGATCACACCATGGACGTGCTGTTCCCCGCATCCGTGCCGGCCGATGCCGAGCATCTCGGCCGCGCGACGTCCTTCGTCAGTGCATTGCAGGCCGCGGGCGGCACGGAGATGGTGCCGGCGATGCGCGCCGCGCTGACCGACGACACCAACGGCGACGGCGACCATGTGCGCCAAGTGGTGTTCCTGACCGACGGCGCAATCGGCAACGAACAGCAATTGTTCGAGACGATCACCGCAATGCGAGGCCGCTCGCGTGTCTTCATGGTCGGCATCGGTTCGGCCCCGAACACGTTCCTGATGACGCGGGCCGCCGAGCTCGGCCGAGGCGCTTTTACCCATATCGGCGCGGTTGATCAGGTCGAGGAGCGCATGCGCGGCCTGTTCGCCAAGCTGGAAAATCCGGCGGTGACGGGCCTGTCCGCGACCTTCTCCGAGGCCAAGGCCGACCTTACGCCGGCCACTCTTCCCGACGTCTACCGCGACGAGCCGCTGGTGCTGACGGCCAAGCTCGACAAGCTTGCCGGCTCGGTCGCGATCAAAGGCAAGATCGGCGACCGGCCGTGGAGCGTCACGCTCCCGCTCGCGAATGCGGCCAAGGGCAAGGGCCTGTCGAAACTCTGGGCGCGCCGCAAGATCGACGATGCCGAGGTCGCACGCACCACGCGGCAGCTCGGCCCGGAGGACGCCGACAAGTCCGTCCTGTCGCTCGCGCTGGAGCATCAGCTCGTCACCCGGCTGACCAGCCTCATTGCGGTCGACCAGACGCCGAGCCGCCCGGACGGCCAGCCGCTCAAGCTGGTCAATCTTCCGATCAACCTACCGGCCGGCTGGGATTTCGAGAAGGTGTTCGGCGAGCGCGCTCGCCCGCCCGCACCGCCGGCGGAGCGGCGCGCCGAAGCCGACGGCCACGCTCAGGTCGCAGCGTTAAAGAGCGCGGGTCTGCGCCAGCCGGTCGCTGCTCCGGTTCCGGCGCCTGCCACGGTGACGCTCGCCAAGACAGCGACCGACGCTGAGCTCAGTATGATCCTCGGCGCAACGCTGATGGCGCTCAGCCTGATGCTGCTCGCCTTGAACCGGCGTCGCGCGCCGGCGCGCTGATGCCGAACGAAGGAGGAGAGACGCCCCCCCTCACTCGTCCTTTCGAGAGCGCGCGCGGCTCTCCGTCCCCCAGGGCCGCGCGCGCGAGTCTTTCCGAAACGTCATTCCGGGATGGCGCGCAGCACCAGACCCGGAATCTCGAGATTCCGGGTTCGATGCTGTCGCATCGCCCCGGAATGACGGTGCAACACAACCCAGACACACCAATGCCCCGCGTTCTTCTCCCCCTCATCCTCGCACTCGCCGGCCTCGTCCTGTTCGGCCACGGCGCTTACATCCACGCCAAGGCCTTGCTTGCGCAGGTGCTGCTCGAACGCGCGTTCGACGAGTCGGTCGCAAGCGGCCACCAGGTCAAGCCGTGGTCGTGGGCCGACACCTGGCCGGTCGCGCGCATCGAGGTGAAGCGGCTGCACGCCAGCGCCGTCGTGCTGGCCGGCACCAGCGGCCAGGCGCTGGCCTTCGGGCCGGGCCATGCCGAGCTGACGCCAGATGCGGGCGAACGGGGCGTCGCCGTCTATTCCGCGCATCGCGACACGCATTTCCGCTTTCTGCGCGAAGTCAAGATCGGGGACGACATCGACATCACGCGCAGCGACGGCAAGCAATTTCGTTACCGGGCGGACCGTACCGCAGTCGTGCGTTTCGATGCGTCGGGAATAGATCCCCTCACGGGCGGATATGAACTCGTGCTCTCGACCTGCTGGCCGTTCGACGCGCTCACGCCGGGACCGGAGCGCTATGTCCTGCATGCCACCATGATTGGGCCAGATTCCTGATCTGCATTGGCTCGCGGCCCTTTGAAAATCGGACGATTCCATGGGATGCTCGGGGCAGCCCGAAGCGAGTTTGACGCATTGCGATGAATTCACAGGTTCATTACCTGCCGCTGACGCCAGGACTGTTCTCGATCCTGGTGATCCTGTTTGCCGGACTGATCATCCTGATCCAGCTCCGCATCCTGCGTTATGCCTATATGCGCCTCGGCGTCGGCCCGGGCGCGGCGCTGCTGTTGCTGTTCGGCTCGTTGATCGGCAGTTATTTCAACATCCCGATCACCATTCTCCCCGGACAAACCGTGACATCGGGAGAGGTCGTCGATTTCTACGGCATGCGCTATGTCGTGCCGCTGGTGACGCAATGGCCGGGAACGGTGCTGGCGGTCAATGTCGGCGGCGCCGTGATCCCGACCTTGATGTCGACCTATCTCGTGCTGCGCTATCATCTCTGGTTCAGGGCGGCGGCGGCCGTCATCATTATCGCTTTCATCATCCATATGATGGCGACGCCCGTTCACGGCGTCGGCATCGCCGTTCCGGTCTTCGCGCCAGTCGTGGCCACCGCGATCCTGGCGTTCATCCTGTCCCGCGAATACGCCGCGCCACTCGCCTATATCGGTGGCTCCATGGGGACGCTGATCGGCGCCGACCTGCTCAATCTCGACAAGATCGGCGGGCTCGGTGCGCCGGTCGCATCCATCGGCGGCGCGGGAACGTTCGACGGCATCTTCCTGACCGGCATTCTCGCGGTGCTGCTCGCCGGCATTGCCTCGCCATCGCGCCCACGGCCCGTCTGGTAAGCGCGGCCGATGATGCCGGCATCCCGCGACGTCGGTTGCCACCGTCGGCGTCAACTCCTAGAAGAAAGAAAAGCCGCCTAGATGACGACGATTCACGTCAATCCGTCTCGCGGAAAAATAAAGGGTAAGGATTGCACCGATGGAAGCTCAAGTCAGCACTGTGCCCGCTTCGTCCGACAAATGGTCGCCATCGCCTGACGCGAGCGCCGTCGTCAAGAGCATCCATGCGATGCTGCATCCGCGCAACATCGTGCTGGTCGGCGCGACCGACAAGCCCGGCAACTACGCCGAACGCATCTGGACTAACCTGATCAAATACAAATTCGAAGGCGGGCTCTATCCGATCAACGCCAAGCGCGAAACCGTCTGGGGCGTGCCCTGCTACAAGGATTTCGCGAGCCTGCCCGACAAGCCCGATCATGTGCTGGTGCTGGTGCCCGCACGCTTTGCCGTGCAGGTGATCCGCGATGCGGCAGCGGCCGACGCGCGCTCTGCAACCATCGTGACATCCGGCTTCAGCGAGTTGCAGGATGAGGATAGCCAGCGGCTCGCGATGGAATTGCAACAGGCGGTTCGTGAGACCGGCCTTGCCGTGACCGGCCCGAATTGCCTCGGCAATCTGAGCGCCGGCGAAAATCTGTTCACCAACATCGATGACCGCATCGTCACGATGGAAGCCGGTCCCGTGGCGATCGCCGGCCAGTCCGGCGCGATCGTGATGGCGATCCGCCAGGCGCTGGAAGATCGTGGCGTCGGTGTCGGCTACATGGTGACGACCGGCAACGAGGCCGGCCTCGAAACGCCGGACCTGATGGCCTATTTCGCGGCCGATCCGAGTGTCCGCGTGATCGTGGTCTATCTCGAAGGCGTGCGGAACACCAAGGCGTTCCGCGACGCCTGCAAGGCTGCGCGTGCGGCCGGCAAACCGGTGATCGCGCTCAAGCTTGGCGCGTCCGAGGGCGGCCGCGCCGCCGCGATGGCACATACCGGCGCGCTGGCAGGCTCGATCGAGACCTTCGATGCGATCTCGGCGCGCGAGGGCGTAATCCGGGCGCGCGGCCTCGATGAGCTGATCGAAACCACCGAATGTTTCGTGCATGCCGAACTGCCGAAAGGCAACCGCCTCGCCGCGGTGACGCTCTCGGGCGGCAAGCGCGGGCTGTTGATCGATGCGTTCTATTCTGCCGGCTTGAACTTTGCCCCGCTGTCGAAGAACGCCAGCGAGAAGCTTGCCACGATGCTGGGGCCCGGCTCGATCGTTGGCAACCCGCTGGATGCGGGATTTGCCGCAGTGGTCGATCCGTCCGTCTATATGCAGTCGATCAGTATCATGATCGACGACCCCGACACCGACATCGTGATCATCGACGCGGAGCTGCCGAAGGCGCCGCATGAACTGCGCGAGCGGAACCTGCGCATCGTCAACGACATGGCGGAGCGGGCCGCGAAGCCCGTGATCTATATCAGCGCGATGTCGATCGGCTTCACCGAGTTCACCAAAGCCTTGCGCAAATCGCTGCCGCACATCGCGGTCATGCAGGGCATGGACCGCGCGGTCGGCGCGATCAAGTCGCTGATCGGCTATGCTTCGCTTGCAAAGGAAGTGCCGGATATCGCATCGAGCTCGAAAGCATCGGCACGCGCGCTTCTGGAAAAGACCCTCAAGAACGTGACCGGTGCGGCGCTCGACGAGGTCGCGTCGAAGAAGCTGCTCAAGGCCTATGGAATCCCGATCTCCAAGGAAGGGATCGCGCAGACCGCGGCCGAGGCGGCCAAGATTGCCAAGAGCATCGGCTTTCCAGTCGTCGCCAAGGTCGTCAGCCCCGACATCTTGCACAAGTCCGACATCGGCGGCGTGGTGCTCAATCTCAACAGCGCCGCCGAGGTCAAGAAGGCTTTCGACGCCATTACCGCGCGCGTGAAGAAGCTGAAGAGCAAGCCGAAGATCGAAGGCATACTGATCGCGCAGCAGGTCAAGGCCGATCTTGAACTCGTGATCGGCGGCTCGCTCGATGCCGAGATGGGACCGGTGGTGCTGTTCGGGACCGGCGGCGTCGACATCGAACTCTTGAAAGACGTCGCGCTGGCAGGCGCTCCCCTCGACGAAGCCGGGGCCCGCCAACTGATCGGCCGCACCAAGGCCGGCATCAAGATGAAGGGCTATCGCGGCAAGCCTGCGCTGCACGAGCCGTCGGTCGTGAAAGCGTTGGTCGGCCTCTCCAACCTGATGGCGGATGCAGGCTCCCGGATCGCCTCGATCGACGTCAACCCGTTCCTGATCAACCCCAAGTCGGGTGTCGCGGTCGATGCCTTGATCGTGTTGAACAACGCCGCCGCCAGGAACGCGGCGAGGCATTGACCTTTCACTTGCTCCGCTTTGCCCGTACAATCGGCTGACGATGAGCTTTTGCAGGTTCGCCAGCTAGGATTTTGGTACGGGAATGCGCGCGACCAATCTGGTGATCGGTACGACCACGCTTGCGGCGATCGCCGCGGCGCTCGCCGGCTTGCTCGTATTCCAGAAAATCCGTACCGCTCACAGCCAGAGCCCGCTGCGCGTTGTCATTGACGGCTCTGCCAGCGGCCTGCGCAAAGGTGGCAGCGTCAATTTCGACGGCGTGCAGGCCGGCCGCATCGTGTCGATCAAACTCGAAAGTCCGCGCAAGGTCGTCGCCTTGGTCATGCTCGATAACAACGCGCCGATCCGCAAGGATACCGCCGTCGGCATCGAGTTCCAGGGACTGACCGGGATTGCGGCCATCTCGCTGATCGGCGGCGCGGCAGCCGCGCCCCCGGTGCCGCTGGACGAGGACGGCGTTCCGATTCTGACCGCGGATTTGAGCGAGCAGGAATCGATCGTCGACAGCCTGCACAATGTCGATCGGGTGATCGTCAACAACAAGCCGATGATCAAGGATGCACTGCTCTCGTTCGAGAGCTACACGGCATCGCTGAAGAGCAAGGGCGATGCGATCGACGGCATTCTCGGCAAGGCCGATGCCGCCTTTGCAGGCTTCGATAGCGCCGTCGAGAAGATCGAGGGCGTCATCCCCGGTTTTACGGACGGACAGGCCGAGGAGCTGTTCGAGAAGATGAAATCCCTGCGGGAGATGGCCAACGCCTTCAGGCAGCGCTCAGCGACCGTGATGGAGGAGAGCCGGCGCAGCCTGCAGGATCTCAGCGAGGCTGCCAATCGGATGGGGATAGACCGCAAGCCTGTCCCGCAGCCCGCCGCCGCACCCGGGCCCGCTTCGCCCCGGCGTCCCCTACCGAAGCGACAATAAGCACCCGCCGCAAAGGCGAATTTAGGCAAGAAGCCCACTTAGGGTTGCTGCCCCGGAGGCGTGATGCTCGCGGTTTATTTCACCCCCGCGGGAACAAAGTTCCACTGGCCGAGTTGAGGCCATCGGGCTGAATTCGCGGAACCGACGCCAGCAACGTCACTGGTATTCCGCTTGCGTCGCTTTGGTTTGAACGATTTGATGCGGCCGAATCTCCGGATCCGGGTTTCGGATATCGATCGGCTGATCGGGGGCTATTGATGAGTGATATCGACCCAATGACATCGCCGGCGCGCCAACGCCGCAAGGTCAAGGTCCTCGAAAACGGCAAGCCCGATCCCCAGCAGGAGTTGCTCCATGCCCTGCAGGCGATGCGCAGCGGCGACTTTTCGGTGCGGATGACCGGCGATCACCTCGGGATCGACGGCAAGATTGCCGACACTTTTAATGAAATCGTTGCGGCCAATGAGCGCATGGCGCAACAGCTCGAGCTCGTCGGACAGGTGGTCGGCCGCGAAGGCAAGACCCGCCAGCGTGTCAGGTTTGGTCTCGCCAGCGGCTCCTGGGCCGATATGGAAGGCTCCGTCAACACGCTGATCGACGACCTGCTGTGGCCGACGCGCGAGGTGACGCGCGCGGTGGCCGCCGTCGCCCAGGGCGATCTCTTGCAGACCGTCAAACTCGACGTCGACGGCCGTCCGCTGGGCGGCGAGTTCTTGCAGTCGGCCAACATCGTCAACACGATGATCAAGCAGCTCGGCGTCTTTACCTCGGAGGTGACGCGCGTCGCCCGCGAGGTCGGCACCGAAGGCAAGCTCGGCGGGCAGGCCCAGGTGCCGGAAGTGACCGGCGTGTGGAAGGACCTGACCGAGAGCGTCAACTCGATGGCCAACAACCTGACCGGCCAGGTGCGCAACATCGCCGAGGTGACGATCGCGGTCGCCAACGGCGACTTGTCCAAGAAGATCACCGTCGACGTGCGCGGCGAGATCCTGCAGCTGAAGGAAGCCATCAACACGATGGTCGACCAGTTGCGCTCATTCGCTTCCGAAGTGACGCGTGTGGCGCGCGAGGTCGGCACCGACGGCAAGCTCGGCGGACAGGCGATCGTGCCGGGCGTCGCCGGCACCTGGAAGGACCTCACCGACTCCGTGAACGCGATGTGCGGCAACCTGACCGCGCAGGTGCGCAACATCGCCAATGTCACCACCGCGGTCGCCCGCGGTGACCTCTCGCGTAAGATCACTGTCGACGTGCGCGGCGAAATCCTGGAGCTGAAGGACACCATCAACACGATGGTCGATCAGCTCAATTCATTCGCATCCGAAGTGACGCGCGTGGCGCGAGAGGTCGGCACCGAGGGCAAGCTCGGCGGCCAGGCACAGGTGCCGGGCGTCGCCGGCACCTGGAAGGACCTGACCGACAACGTCAACTTCATGGCGTCGAACCTCACCGCGCAGGTCCGCAACATCGCCGACGTGGCAACCGCGATCGCGGGCGGCGACCTCTCCAAGAAGATCACCGTCAACGTGTCGGGCGAAATCCTTCAGTTGAAGGAGACGCTCAACACCATGGTCGACCAGCTCAACGCCTTCGCCGGCGAGGTGACGCGCGTCGCGCGCGAGGTCGGCACCGAGGGCCGGCTCGGCGGTCAGGCCAACGTGCTCGGCGTTGCCGGCACCTGGAAGGACCTCACCGAGAGCGTCAACTCGATGGCATCGAACCTGACTGCGCAGGTTCGTAACATCGCCGAGGTGACCACCGCGGTTGCCAATGGCGACCTATCGAAGAAGATCACGGTCGACGTGCGCGGCGAAATCCTTGAACTGAAAGACACCATCAACACGATGGTGGATCAGCTCAATGCCTTCGCAGGTGAGGTCACGCGCGTCGCGCGCGAGGTCGGCACCGAAGGCAAGCTCGGCGGCCAGGCGCTGGTGCGCGGCGTCGCAGGCACGTGGAAGGACCTCACCGACAGCGTCAATTCGATGGCGTCGAACCTGACCGGCCAGGTGCGTAACATCGCCGAGGTCGCGACAGCGGTCGCCAAGGGCGACCTGTCCAAGAAGATCACCGTGAACGTCTCGGGCGAAATCCTTCAGTTGAAGGAGACGCTCAACACCATGGTCGACCAGCTCAACGCCTTCGCCGGCGAAGTCACGCGCGTGGCGCGCGAGGTCGGCACCGACGGCAAGCTCGGCGGCCAGGCCGAGGTGCCCGGCGTCGCCGGCACCTGGAAGGACCTCACCGACAGCGTCAACTCGATGGCCGGCAACTTGACGGCCCAGGTCCGCAACATCGCCGAAGTTGCGACGGCGATCGCAAGCGGCGACCTCTCGCGCAAGATCACCGTCGACGTGCGCGGTGAAATTCTGAGCCTGAAAGAAACGCTCAACACGATGGTCGACCAGCTCAACCGCTTCGCGGGCGAAGTCACCCGCGTGGCCCGCGAGGTCGGCACCGAAGGGCGGCTCGGCGGACAGGCCAACGTGCCCGGCGTCGCCGGCACCTGGAAGGACCTCACCGACAGCGTCAACTCGATGGCCGGCAACCTCACCGCGCAGGTCCGCAATATCGCCGAAGTGACCACGGCCGTCGCGCGCGGCGACCTCTCGCGCAAGATCACCGTCGACGTGAAGGGCGAAATCCTCGAACTGAAGAACACCATCAACACGATGGTGGACCAGCTCAACGCCTTCGCCTCCGAAGTGACGCGCGTGGCGCGCGAGGTCGGCACCGAGGGCAAGCTCGGCGGACAGGCCGAAGTGCCCGAAGTGGCCGGCACCTGGAAGGACCTGACCGACAACGTCAACTTCATGGCGTCGAACCTGACTGCGCAGGTCCGCAACATCGCCGAGGTCGCGACCGCGATCGCCGGTGGCGACCTGTCGAAGAAAATCACGGTGGACGTGCGCGGCGAGATCCTGCTGCTCAAGGACACATTGAACACGATGGTCGAGCAGTTGCGCTCCTTCGCGGCCGAAGTGACGCGCGTGGCGCGCGAGGTCGGCACCGAAGGCCGGCTGGGCGGTCAGGCCGTGGTGCCCGGCGTCGGCGGCACCTGGAAAGACCTGACCGACAACGTCAACCTGCTCGCGGCCAACCTGACCACGCAGGTGCGCAACATCGCGGAAGTCACGACCGCGGTCGCGCGCGGCGACCTCTCGCGCAAGATCACCGTCGACGTGAAGGGCGAAATCCTCGAGCTGAAGAACACCATCAACACGATGGTGGACCAGCTCAATGCCTTCGCCGGCGAAGTCACCCGCGTCGCGCGCGAAGTCGGCACCGAGGGCAAGCTGGGCGGTCAGGCGCAGGTGCCCGGTGTCGCCGGCACCTGGAAAGACCTGACCGACACCGTGAATTTCATGGCCGCCAACCTGACCGAGCAGGTGCGCGGCATCGTCAAGGTGGTGACCGCCGTCGCCAACGGCGATTTGAAACAGAACTTGACCATGAAATCGAAGGGCGAGGTCGCTGCGCTCGCCGACACCATCAACAACATGACCGAGACGCTGGCGACCTTCGCCGACCAGGTGACGAGCGTCGCGCGCGAAGTCGGCGTCGAAGGCCGGCTCGGTGGTCAGGCCAACGTGCCGGGCGCTGCCGGCACCTGGAAGGACCTGACCGGCAACGTCAACCTCCTCGCGGCGAATCTGACCTCGCAGGTGCGCGCGATCGCCGAGGTCGCGACCGCCGTGACCAAGGGCGACCTCACCCGCTCGATCCAGGTCGATGCGCGCGGCGAGGTGGCCGAGCTCAAAGACAACATCAACACGATGATCGGCAACCTCAGGCTCACGACCGACGTCAACATGGAGCAGGACTGGCTGAAGACCAACCTCGCTCGCTTCACCAACATGTTGCAGGGCCAGCGCGATCTCACGACCGTCGGCCGCCTGCTGCTGAGCGAGCTCACGCCGCTTGTCAACGCCCATCGCGGCGTAATCTACCAGGTCGAGAACGAGGACAGCCCGCAACTGCGGCTGCTCGGTACCTATGCCGGCGACGGTGCCTATCCGCACCATCAGGTGTTGCAGTTCGGCGAAGGTCTCGCCGGCCAGTGCGCGGCGGACAAGCGGCAGCGGCTGGTCGCGGACGTTCCAGCGGATGCCATTCCGGTCAGCTCCGCGCTGCTGCGCGTCGTGCCGCGCAGTCTCGTGGTCCTGCCGGTGCTGTTCGAGAACCAGGTCAAGGCCGTGATCGAGCTGGCCTCGCTCAGCTCCTTCACAGCCTCGCAGATGACGTTCCTGGAACAACTCACCGACTCGATCGGCATCGTGCTCAACAGCATCGAAGCCACGATGCAGACCGAGGGCCTGTTGAAGCAGTCGCAGCAGCTTGCCGGCGAGTTGCAGGCTCAGCAGCGGGAGCTGCAGCAGACCAACGACCAGCTCGAGCAGAAGGCGCAGCAGCTCGCCGAGCGGAACGTCGAGGTCGAACGCAAGAACCAGGAGATCGAGCAGGCTCGCCGCGCGCTGGAGGAAAAGGCGACGGAGCTTGCACTGACCTCGAAATACAAGTCCGAATTCCTCGCCAACATGTCGCACGAGCTGCGCACGCCGCTGAACAGCATCCTGATCCTCGGCCAGCAACTCACCGAAAACCCGGACGGCAATCTGAGCGGGAAACAGGTCGAGTTCGCGCGGACCATTCATGGCGCCGGCACCGACCTCCTCAACCTGATCAGCGACATTCTCGACCTCTCCAAGATCGAATCGGGTACAGTGACAGTCGATGCCGAGGAAATCCTCACCTCCAACCTGCTGGAGACCGTGGGACGACCGTTCCGGCATGAAGCGGACAATCGGCAATTGTCTTTCAACATCGAGGTCGATCCGAACCTGGCGCGGAGCATCGTCACCGACTCCAAGCGCCTGCAACAGGTCCTGAAGAACCTGCTGTCAAACGCCTTCAAGTTCACCGCTGAAGGCGGCGTGCGCATGAAGGTGGCCGCCGCGTTGGGCGGCTGGAGCGTCGACCACCCCGTGCTCAACACCGCGCCGGCTGTGATCGCGTTCGAGGTGTCGGACTCCGGCATCGGCATCCCCTCCGAAAAGCAGAAGCTGATCTTCGAGGCCTTCCAGCAGGCGGACGCCGGCACCAGCCGCAAATACGGCGGCACTGGCCTCGGTCTTGCGATCAGCCGTGAGCTCGCGACCCTGCTCGGCGGCGAAATCCATCTCAAGAGCGCGTCCGGTAAGGGCAGCACCTTCACGCTCTATCTGCCGCTGAAATATTCCGGCCCGGCGGTTGCGCCGCGGCCCCAGACCACGCCGCCGGCCTACACCGCCGCGCCCGCACTGCAGGCCGCCGCCCAGGAGCGTATCAGCGAGCCATTGGCGGACGACCGGCTCAACCTGGAGCCCGGCGACACCATCCTGCTGGTCGTCGAGGACGACGCACATTATGCGCGGGTGCTGATCGATCTCGCACGCGACAAGGGCTTCAAGGTGCTGGTGGCGACGCGCGGTGCCGAGGCGCTCGAGCTCGCCAAGCAGTATCAACCGGCAGCCGTCTCGCTCGACGTCTTCCTGCCGGACATGCTCGGCTGGACGGTCCTGAGCCAGCTCAAGCACAACCCGCTGACCAGGCATATTCCGGTCCAGATCATCACGCTCGACGAAGACCGGCAGCATGCGCTGGCGCGCGGCGCCTTCTCCTTCGTCAACAAGCCGACGACCACGGAAGGCGTCAGCGCCGCGCTCGCGCAGATCAAGGAATACGCCAAGCCGCGCCGCAAGCGCCTTCTGATCGTTGAGGACAATGCCGCGGAACAGCTCAGCATCCGCGAACTGCTGGATCACGACGATATCGAGATCGTCGCAAGCGACACCGGCGCCGGCGCATTGACGATGCTCCGGGACAATCCATGCGATTGCGTGGTCCTGGACCTGCGTTTGCCGGACATGAGCGGCTTTGAAGTCCTGGAACGAATCCGCAGCGATGACGCGCTCTCGACGGTTCCCGTCGTGGTCTTCACCGGGCGCGAGCTCTCTGCCGAGGAAGATGCGGAACTCCACACCATGGCGCGCAGTATCGTCGTGAAAGGTGTGGAATCGCCGGAACGATTGCTGGACGAAACGTCACTGTTTTTGCACCGTGTGATCACGGAATTGCCGATCGGAAAGCAGCGAATGCTGGAAAAGCTCAACAGTTCCGATGACGATCTCATCGGCAAAACTGTGCTGCTGGTCGATGACGATGCCCGCAACATCTTCGCGCTCAGTAGCGTCCTGGAGCGACGTGGCATGAAAGTCCTCACCGCCACCACGGGCAGCGAAGCGGTTGCGCTCGTTGAAACGAACCCCGAAATCGCGATCGTCCTGATGGATATCATGATGCCGCAAATGGACGGCTACCAGACCATCGGCGTCATCCGGCAGAATCCCTCACTTGGCCGCCTCCCGATCATCGCGCTCACTGCGAAAGCAATGAAAGGAGACCGCGAAAAGTGCCTGGATGCCGGCGCCTCCGACTATCTGGCCAAGCCGGTCAATACCGAGCAACTTCTGCTCGCCATTCGCATGTGGCTGCATCGCTGATCATGGCATCGATGATGGATCAGGAAAAGGTCAACATCCTTCTGGTCGACGATCAGCCTGCCAAGCTGCTCGCCTATGAAGTGATTCTGAAGGAGCTTGACGAGAACCTCGTCGCGGCCGCGTCGGGACGGGAAGCGCTCGAATATCTTTTGAAGAACGAGGTCGCGGTCATCCTGCTCGACGTTTGCATGCCGGAACTGGATGGTTTCGAACTTGCCGCGATGATCCGCGAGCATCCGCGCTTCCAGAAGACGGCGATGATCTTCATCTCGGCCATCCAGGTCAGCGACATCGACAGGCTGCGCGGCTACGAAATGGGCGCGGTGGATTACGTTCCCGTGCCTGTCGTACCCGAAGTGCTGCGCGCCAAGATCAAGGTATTCGCTGAACTCTACCGCAAGACCAGGCAACTGGAGCGGCTCAACGCCGAGCTCGAGGACCGCGTGCGCGCGCGGACTGCGGAACTGGAAAACTCCACCGTGCAGCTTGTCGAGAGCGAGCGCCGCCGTAGCATGGCGATTGCCGCCGGCAAGATGGGCTCCTGGGACTGGGACTGGGTCAAAGGCGACTGGATGTGGGACGCAGGCCAGTATCACATCTTCGGCGTCGATGCGGACGGCTTCGAAGTGACGTCAGCGAATGTCGAAACACTGCTGCACCCTGAAGACATCGATGCGCTGCGCGCGGTGATCGCGCATTTCAAGTCGGGCGCACAGTCCTATGAGACCGAATTCCGGATCGTCCGCCCGGACGGCGAGGTCCGCTGGTGCGCCGGCACGGCAGCCGCCACCATCGACAAGGATGGCCGGATCGTGCGCGTCAGCGGCGTGACGGTCGACATCACCGAGCGCAAGCGCGCCGAGGAGCGCCAGAATCTCCTCGCCCGCGAGGTCGATCATCGCGCCAAGAACGCGCTGGCGCTGGCGCAATCCATCGTCCGCCTGACGCGCGGCGACGATGTGAAGGATTACATCCAGGCGGTGGAGGGCCGCATCAATGCGCTCGCCCGCGTCCACACTATTCTCTCGTTGTCGAGCTGGCAGGGTGCGGAGATCGGCAAGCTGATCGACGAAGAGATTGCGCCCTACTCGACCGGCGATCAGATCGCGCTCCTTGGTCCGGAAATTCAGTTGCAGCCCGCGACGGCCCAGACTTTGGCGTTGGCACTGCATGAACTGGTGACCAATTCGGCCAAATACGGCGCACTCTCAGTACTGCCAGGACGCCTCAATATCCGGTGGAAGGTCCAGGCGGATGGTCTGCAGTTGATCTGGGAAGAACATAGCGGGCCGCCGGTGACGAAGCCGATCTCGCGCGGCTTCGGTACGCGCAGCGTAATCGCAAGCATTGAGTCGCAGCTCGGCGGTCGCGCTGAGTTCGACTGGCGCCCGGAGGGGCTGATCTGCAGCCTGTCGGTTCCGCTCGCGAAGACCGTGCAGTCACGCGAGGCCGGTCAACAGCATGGGCTGACGACCAACGGCCATAAGGCCGAGCACGCCCTACGTTCTGCTTGAGCGCGCGCGAAGCAATCATTCAACCGATCAGTGGCTGATCATCCAGGGACGCGCGGTCGGGAAGCTCTTCGCGCCGCTCTTGGTTTTTCGTATCAGCCGTGACGGCTGTTTTCCCGAGCAGCAGCCGCAGCCTGGACCATGAGACGCCTTGTACTCGGCCGATGTCTTCGGCGCATGGGCGCTGCGCTCGTTGGTGGCGATCGCCTTGCGCCTGTCGGCGGGCATGCAGAAGAAGTTCGGCGCGGTCAGGATCACGCGCGGCGATGACGTCTCGCAGCGCGGGCAATCCTGGGGATCGTCGCATTCCGACATCGGCCGCATGTCCGTGAACGACCCGCAATCGTCACAGAGATATTCGTAGACCGGCATTTTTCTCTCCCTGCGCAAAATCAGACAACGACTTCCTGGCGGCGGATGCGGGGCGGCATGGTAAGCAACCGTCCCGCATCCTTCGCGCAGGGATAGCTTATTTATCCGGCGAGATCGGCATCTGGATATCGCCCTTGATGTGTTTGATCGGGCCAGCCGACGACGGCATCACGTCGAAGTCGAAGATCTCCGTCGGCAGCCACAGCGTAGCGCAGGCATTCGGCACGTCGACGACGCCGGAGATATGGCCCTGGCACGGCGCGGTGCCGAGGATCGAATAGGCCTGCGCGCCGGAGTAGCCGAACTTCTTCAGATATTCGATCGCATTCAAGCAGGCCTGACGATAGGCGATATGCACGTCAAGGTAATGCTGCTTGCCGGCTTCGTCGACCGAGATGCCTTCGAAAATCAGATAGTCCTTGTAGTTCGGCGTAATCGGTGACGGCTTGAAGATCGGATTCTTGATGCCGTATTTGGCGACGCCGTCCTTGATGATGTCGACCTTCAGATGCAGCCAGCCGGCCATCTCGATCGCGCCGCAGAAGGTGATTTCGCCGTCGCCCTGGCTGAAGTGCAGGTCGCCCATCGAGAGACCGCCGCCCGGGACATAAACCGGGAAGTAGATCTTCGAGCCGCGCGACAGATCCTTGATGTCGCAATTGCCGCCATGCTCGCGCGGCGGCACGGTGCGCGCGCCTTCCGCCGCAGCCTTCTCTTTCGCTTCGCCCTTCAGGCGGCCCATATGCGCGGTCGGACCGAACGGCGGATTGGCGAGGCCAGGCACGCGCGTCGGGTTGGTCGCGATCAACGCGGTTTCGCGTTCGTTCCAGGTCGCAAGCAGCTTCGGATCAGGCAAGCAGCCGATCAGGCCGGGATGAATCAGGCCGGCAAAGTTCACGCCGGGAATATGGCGCGACGACGTATAGAGGCCCTTGATGTCCCAGATCGACTTCTGCGCCAGCGGGAAGTGATCCGTCAGAAAGCCACCGCCATTCTGCTTGGAGAAGAAGCCGTTGAAGCCCCACAGGCTCTCTTTCAGCGGACCGACATCGAGCAGATCGACCACGAGCAGGTCGCCGGGCTCGGCGCCCTTGACGCCGATCGGGCCGGAGAGGAAATGCACGATCGAGAGATCGATGTCGCGCACGTCATCGGCCGAATCGTTGTTCTTGATGAAGCCGCCGGTCCAGTCATAGGTCTCGATGATGAAATCATCTCCCGGGTTGACCCAGGACACCATCGGCACATCGGGATGCCAGCGGTTATGAACCATGTCATTGTCGTATGCGGACTTGGTCAGATCGACCTTGATCAGTGTCTCTGGCATCAAATGCTCCCCTTTTACGAGTTACGGTGGTTTCTAGACGGACAAATATTTCGAGATCTGCGCGGCATCGACGGAGTCGCGCGGATCATCACGGACAATCTCGCCGTTCTCGATGACCAGCACGCGGTCGGCGATATCAAGCGCGAAGCTTAAAACCTGTTCGGACACGACGATCGAGAGGCCGCGTTCATCGCGAATGCGTTTCAAGGTGCGCGCCATGTCCTTGATGATCGAGGGTTGGATGCCCTCAGTCGGTTCGTCCAGCAGCAGCACTTTCGGCTTGGTAGCAAGCGCGCGCGCGATTGCGAGTTGCTGCTGCTGACCGCCCGAGAGATTGCCGCCGCGGCGGTTCTTCATCTCCAGGAGCACCGGAAACAGTTCGTAGATGCTGCCGGGCACCTCCGACTTCACCGGACACCACGAGACCGGTCTCAATGTTCTCCTTCACCGTCATGGTGGAGAAGATCATGCGGCCCTGCGGCACATAGGCGAGGCCCTTGGCGACGCGCTCATAGCTCTGCAAGCCTCCGAGCTCGGCGCCCTCCATCGTCACCGAACCACTCTTCGCCGGCAGAATGCCCATCAGCGACTTCATCAGCGTAGTCTTGCCCATGCCGTTGCGGCCCATGATCGCGACGATCTCGTTCGGCGCGACGGAGACATTGAGGCCGTGCAGCACTTCGCTCTGGCCATAGGCGACGTGCAGATCGGAAATAGCCAGCATCGACATGCTCCCTGGTGGAGGTTAGTGGCCGAGATAGACTTCGATGACCTTCGGGTCGTTCTTGACCTTGTCCATTGTGCCTTCGGACAGGATCTGACCTTGGTGCAGCACAGTGACCTTGTGCGCGATGTCCTCGACGAATTTCATGTCGTGCTCGATCACGAGCACTGAACGGTCCTTGATGATGCGGTTGAGCAGCTCAGCGGTCTTGGCGCGCTCGGAGACGCTCATGCCTGCAACCGGTTCGTCGAGCATCAGAAGATCCGGGCTCTGGATCAGCAGCATGCCGATCTCGAGCCACTGTTTCTGGCCGTGGCTTAGCAGCGCTGCATAGGTGTCGAGACGATCCTTCAGGAAGATCATCTCGGCGACCTCTTCGACGCGCTCCTTCACGGCCGTGTCGCGCTTAAAAGCCAACGAGCCGAACACGCTGCGGCCGCGCGGATAGGAAATCTCCAGGTTCTCGAAGACGGTAAGGTCCTCGAACACGGACGGCGTCTGGAACTTGCGTCCGACGCCGGCCTGCACGATCTCGTTTTCCCTCATTTTCGTGAGCTCCTGCCCTCGAAACTGAATCGAGCCTGACGTCGCCTTGGTCTTTCCGCAGATCAGATCGAGCACCGTGGTCTTGCCGGCGCCGTTGGGACCGATGATAACGCGAATCTCGTTCTCCTCGACATAAAAGGAAAGATCGTTGACCGCCTTGAAGCCGTCGAAGGACACGGTGAGCGCCTCGACCGCGAGCAGGAAATCCTTGGGCTGATGACCGACGAGCATGATGTTCTCTCCTCACTCCGCCGGCGCGCCGTCGGCAACTGAGTTGCCGGTCCAGCCATTGCCGGACTTCTTGCGCGAGGCCAGCAGCCGGTCGATGCGCGGCTGCACATGATCCTGCCAGATGCCGGACAGACCATTCGGGAACGCCAGCACGACGGCGATGAACAGCGCTCCGAGCCCGAACAACCAGAGTTGCGGGAAGGATTCCGAAAGGCTGGTCTTGGCGAAGTTCACCAGCAGCGTGCCATAGACCGCGCCGAAGATCGAAACGCGGCCACCGACCGCGGTGTAGATCACCATCTCGATCGACGGCACGATGCCGACGAACGATGGCGACATGAATCCGACCTCAAGCGTGAACATCGCTCCGCCGATCGCGGCAAAGATCGCGGCCATGCAGAAAGCGAAGATCTTGAAGTTGGCGACGCTGTAGCCGGAGAAACGAACGCGATCTTCCTGTTCGCGCATCGCCACCAGGATACGTCCGAGCTTGGTCAGGCGGATGAATTGCGCCAGCAGGATACAGCCGAACAGAAGGACGACCTCGACGAAGTACAGGATGAACTTGGCGTGGTCGGTGCGGATATCCCAGCCGTGCAGCGTGCGCAGGTCGGTGATGCCGTTGATGCCACCGGTATAACCCTGCTGGCCGACGATCAGGATGGTGAGGATCGCGGCGATCGCCTGCGTGATGATCGCGAAATAGACGCCGCCGACCCGGCGCTTGAACATCGCGGCGCCAATGATGAAGGCGAAGATCGCCGGCACCACGATGATCGCCAGAACCGTGAGCGGAAAGCTGTGGAACGGTTTCCAGAAGGCCGGCAGCTGGGTGATCTGGTTCCAGTCCATAAAGTCGGGAATGCCCGGCGTCGACTGGATCTTGGTGTTCTCGACACTGGAGGCCTCGAGCTTGAGGTACATCGCCATGCAGTAGCCGCCGAGGCCGAAGAACACGCCCTGCCCGAGGCTCAAGATGCCGCCATAGCCCCAGCACAGCACCAGGCCGATCGCGACAAAGGCGTAGGTGAGATATTTGGCGACCAGGTTGAGGCGGAAGACATCCAGCGTCAGCGGCAGGATGATGACCAGCAAGAGCAGCAGCGACACGAATCCGATGAGTTCGGAGCGATTGAAAAAGCGCGAGTTGATCATGACCGGACTTTCTTGTTCTTGGGCGCGGACCGCTATTTGCGGACCTTGAGCGCGAACAGCCCCTGCGGCCGCATCATCAGGATGGCGACGATCGCAAGCAGCGTGATGACCTTCGCCATCGAGCCCGACAGGAAGAACTCCAGGGTCGACTGCGTCTGCGAGATGGTGAAGGCGGACGCGATGGTGCCGAGCAGGCTGGCCGCGCCGCCGAACACCACGACGAGGAAGGTGTCGACGATATAGAGTTGGCCGGCGGTCGGTCCGGTCGAGCCGATCATGGTGAAGGCTGAGCCCGCGATGCCGGCGATGCCGCAGCCGAGGCCGAAGGTCAGACAGTCGACCTTCTCGGTGTTGATGCCGACAGCGCCCGCCATGACGCGGTTCTGCACGACGGCGCGCACCTGCTTGCCCCAGCGCGACCAGAACAGCACATAGGCAACCGCGATGGTGATCAGGATGGTCAACGCCATCACGAACATGCCGTTGATCGGGATCTGGATGGAGTCGGTCGCCTGCCACGAGCCCATCATCCAGTCCGGCAGTTCGACGCCAACTTCGCGAGCCCCGAACACGGACCGATAGGCCTGCTGCAGGATCAGGCTCAAGCCCCAGGTCGCGAGCAGCGTATCGAGCGGCCGCTTGTAGAGATGTCGTATCAGCGCCCATTCGACCAGCATGCCGAGCGCGCCTGAGGCAATGAACGCCAATGTCATGGCGACGAAGAAGTAGCCGGGAAACAGCGAGGGCAGATATTGCTGAAAAGCGCTCGACGTCATCCAGGTGACGTAGGCGCCGAGGATCATGAACTCGCCATGGGCCATGTTGATCACGCCCATCTGGCCGAAGATGATGGCAAGCCCCAGCGCCATCAGCACGTAGACGGAAAACAGAATCAGGCCGGCGAAGCCCTGCATTGCGAGAATGGCGCCGAGATCGCCGAGCGAATAATCACCGAACATGATCCGTTCTCCGTTATCGGGAAGTCCCGCGCCGCGAACGAATTCGCGACGCGAGGGTCTTGAGCGTGGGCCGGGAAAGTCCACGCCAGGGAGCTCCTGGAAAACGTCGAGAGCGCGAGACGGAACTCAGCCCCTTACTGGTAGCCCTTCGGGAACGGATCCGGCTCGACGAGATCGGCCGTCTCGTAGACCAGTTCGTACTGACCGTCCGCCTTGGCCTTGCCGACGCGTGTCTTCGACCAGAGGTGATGGTTCTCGTGGATGCGGACGTAACCTTCCGGCGCGCCCTTGAACTCGACCCCGGGGGACGCAGCGGCGATCTTGTCGATGTCGAAGCTGCCGGCCTTCTCCGCCGTTAACTTCCACAGCCACGGGCCGAGATAAGCGGCCTGCGTCACGTCGCCGATCACGGTCTTCTCGCCCCACATCTTCTTGAATGCGGGCACGAAGGCCTTGTTGTTCGCATTGTCGAGCGACTGGAAGTATTTCATGCAGGCAAAGGCGCCCGCGATGTTCTCACCGCCGATACCGTCGATCTCGTCCTCGGTCACCGAAATCGTCAACAGCGTCTGCTTCGACAGGTCGATACCGGCCGCCTTCAATTGCTTGTAGAACGCGACGTTCGATCCGCCGACGATGATGGCGTAGATCACGTCGGGCTTGGTCAGCTTGATCTTGTTGATGACCGAATTGAACTGGGTGCTGCCGAGCGGGAAGTATTCCTCACCGACCACCTTGCAGCCCTGCAAATGGCCCTCGATATGCTTTCGGGCAATCTTGTTCGAGGTACGCGGCCAGATGTAGTCGGAGCCGAGCAGATAGAAGCTCTTTGCATTCTTGGTCTTGTTGACCCAGTCGAGGCCGGCGATGATCTGCTGCGTGGCTTCCTGGCCGGTGTAGATGACGTTCTTCGACTGCTCGAGGCCTTCGTAGAAGGTCGGATAATAGAGCATGCCGTTATACTGCTCGAACACCGGCAGCACCGCCTTGCGCGAGGCCGAGGTCCAGCAGCCCATGACGGCGGCGCATTTGTCGTTGACCAGCAGCTTCTTGGCCTTCTCGGCGAAGGTCGGCCAGTCGCTGGCGCCGTCTTCCTGGATGAACTTGATCTTGCGGCCGAGCACGCCGCCCTGCGCGTTGATCTGCTCGATCGCGAGCTTCTCGGCTTCCACCGAACCGGTTTCCGAGATCGCCATCGTGCCGGTGACCGAGTGCAGGATACCGACGGTCACCTCAGTATCGGTGACCGCGAGTCCCGTGGTGTTGACCGCGGAGGTTGCGGGAACGTCCGCGAATGACGGCCGGGGCAGCATGGTGATGGCCGGCAGCGCCGCCATTCCCATCAGCAGCTTGCGCCGAAGCGGCGAATTCAGGCCCTTATTCGTCTCGTCTGACATGAGCACCCCATCTGGTTCGTTGACACGCTTCCTGATTGGGCAAGGATTGCTGAAATTGTGCAGCGCACGAGATACGCAAGATCGCGTATACTGCACCGCAAAATAGCGACGTAGGCTCTGGCCCGGTCCTTGCGTATGGGGTTTTGACGATCGCTTGTGGGAGTTGCGGTAAGTGGCAGGGCGGCAGCGGATAGACCGCGTCAGGCGCCAATATAATCAATGGGTTGCCAACCAGACGCTGGAAGACTACGCGCTGCGCTTCACCGCCAAGAGCGCGCGGCGCTGGTCCGCCGCCCGCGTCGCCAACACGGCCCTCGGCGCGATTTCCTTCCTGGCGTTGGAGGCGATCGGCGGCACCATCACACTGAACTACGGCGTCACGAACGCCACGGCCGCAATCCTCGTCGTCAGCGTGATCATCTTCTGCTGCGGCCTGCCGATTGCCTATTATGCCGCCAAATGCGGCATCGACATCGATCTGCTGACGCGCGGCGCGGGCTTTGGCTATATCGGCTCGACCGTCACCTCGCTGATCTACGCCTCCTTCACCTTCATCTTCTTCGCGATCGAAGCCGTGATCCTGGCCTCGGCGCTGGAGATGTGCTTCGGCATTCCGCGCCCGATCGGCTATCTCATCAGCGCCGTCGTCATCATCCCGCTGGTAACGCACGGCATCACGTTGATCAGCCGGTTCCAATTATGGACACAGCCGGTCTGGATCGTGCTGCACATCCTGCCCTTCGCCGCGATCGCCTACGCCAACCCGCACTCCTTTGCCGAGTGGACCAAATTCACCGGCGAGCATGGCGAAGCGGCCAACCATCTCGATCTGCTGCTGTTCGGCACCGCCGCGTCAGTGGTGTTCTCACTGGTGGCGCAGATCGGCGAGCAGGTCGACTTCCTGCGCTTCCTGCCGCGCGACGAGCGTACGTCGAAGAAGGCCTGGTGGATCGCGCTGCTCAGCGCTGGCCCGGGCTGGATCGTGCTAGGCGCGCTCAAGCTGCTCGCCGGATCGTTCCTGGCGTTCTTTGCGCTGAAGCATGGCGTGCAAAGCGAGCACGCTGCAGAGCCCGCGCACATGTATCTGGAAGCGTTCCGCTATGTACTGTCGCAGCCGGATCTCGCGCTGGCGCTGACCGGCAGTTTCGTGATCCTGTCGCAGCTCAAGATCAACGTCACCAACGCCTATGCCGGCTCGATCGCTTGGTCGAACTTCTTCTCGCGCCTAACCCACAGTCATCCCGGCCGCGTGGTCTGGCTGGTGTTCAATGTGCTTGTCGCACTGCTGTTGATGGAAATCGGCGTCTACAAGGCGCTGGAGCAGACGCTGGCGCTCTACTCCAACGTCGCCATCGCCTGGGTCGGTGCGCTGGTCTCCGACCTCGTCGTGAACAAGCCGCTCGGCCTGCGCCCGCCGCAGATGGAATTCAAGCGCGCGCACCTGTACGACATCAATCCGGTCGGTGTCGGCGCGATGACGATCGCAACGATCGTCTCCATCACCGCCTTTTATGGCGTGTTCGGCCCAACTGCGAAGGCGCTGTCGGCCTTCGTTGCGCTGGCGGCCGCCTTCGTCTCCGCGCCGCTGATCGCCTATGCGACCGGTGGAAAATATTACATCGCGCGCCAGCCGAAGCCGAGCTGGCAGAACATCGAATCCATCCAGTGCTGCATCTGCGAGCATCATTTCGAGCCGGAGGACACGACGTCATGCCCGGCCTATGCCGGCCCGATCTGCTCGTTGTGCTGCTCGCTGGACGCGCGCTGCCACGATCTCTGCAAGCCGCATGCGCGCGTACAGACGCAGGTGTCCGAAGCTCTCGGCAAATTGCTGCCGCAACCGATCTACGCAAAGATCAATTCGCAGCTCGGTCACTATCTCGGCGTGTTCGTGGTCGTCGGCCGGACTGGTCGCGCTGACCCTCGGCCTGATCTATCTGCAGACGTCGGCGACTGTGCACGCGGACAACGTTCTGGTCTCGAACGTCCTCTGGAAGGTGTTCTTTTCGCTGAGCCTGATCATCGGTGTGGTCGCATGGCTGTTCGTGCTGGCGCAGCAGAGCCGTCGTGCGGCGGAGGATGAGACCCAGCGTCAAACTGCGCTGTTGATCCAGGAAATCGAGGCGCACAAGCGCACCGACGCCGAACTGCAGCGCGCCAAGGAAGTGGCGGAATCCGCCAACCTTGCCAAGAGCCGTTATGTGGTCGGCCTGAGCCACGAACTGCGCTCGCCGCTGAACGCGATCTCCGGCTATGCGCAACTCCTGGAACAGGACCAGAGCCTGCAGACCAAGCCGCGCGACCAGGTGCGCGTGGTCCGCCGCAGCGCCGATCATCTCTCCGGGCTGATCGACGGCATTTTGGACATTTCGAAGATCGAGGCCGGCCGGCTCTATCTCTCGCGTGACGAAGTCCGCCTGAGCGAGTTCCTCGATCAGCTCGTTGGCATGTTCCGCCTGCAAGCCGCGGCCAAAGGCATCGATTTCATCTTCAAGCGGCCTGCGGTGCTGCCGGTCGTGGTCTATGCCGACGAGAAACGGCTGCGGCAGATCCTGATCAACCTGATCTCGAATGCGATCAAATTCACGCAGGTCGGCAGCGTGCGCTTTGTCGTGCATTATCGCAGCCCGGTCGCGGAGTTCGAGGTGATCGATACCGGTCCGGGCATCCAGCCGAACGATCTCGAACGCATCTTCGCACCGTTCGAGCGGGGCGCGCTTGGCGTCACGCAGCCGCAGACCGGCACGGGCCTGGGCCTGACCATCAGCCGGCTGCTCGCCGGCGTGATGGGCGGCGACATCAAGGTCATAAGCCAAGTCGCTAGCGGCAGCACGTTTCGTGTCAAGATCCTGCTGTCTGAAGTCACCAATCCGACGCGCAACGCGCCGGTCGAAGCTCCCGTCGCCGGCTATCTCGGGCCACGCAAGACCATTCTGGTCACCGACGACGATCCCGTGCAACGCGATCTGCTGCGCGAGGTGCTGACGCCGCTCGGCTTCATCCTGCTGAGCGCGCCTGATGGTCCTGCCTGTCTCGCGCTGGCCCAGCATTGCCGGCCCGACCTGTTCCTGCTGGATATCTCGATGTCCGGCATGGACGGCTGGAAGGTGGCCGAAACGTTGCGCGCGAACGGCCACCACCAGGCTCGTATCTTGATGGTGTCGGCGAGCGCACTGGAAGCGCACGGCACGCCGCTCGCACAGCCGTTTCACGACGGCTATCTGATGAAACCGATCGACATTCCCCGTCTGCTGGAAACGATCCGCCAGTTGCTCAAGCTCGAATGGGCCTACGAGTCCGGTCAGGTCGCGGCGCCGCGCTGGCGGCCGGAGACCGGCTCACGGCCGCCGGTCAAGCATATCGAGGAGCTGATCGGGCTCGGCCAGATCGGCTATGTCCGCGCCATCCAGCTCAAGCTCGACGAGATCGGCGGCGAACATCCCGAGCATGCCGACTTCGTCGCACAGATGCGCTGGCTGGTCGATCGCTTCGACCTCGACCAGTACATGGCAACCCTGAAGACGCTGCACGCCTATGATCACTGAGTCCAAGAAGCGCGACGTCGCACTCGTCGTCGACGACTCGCCGGAGACGCTGCGGCTGCTCACCGATGCGCTCGACGGCGCCGGCATGACTGTCATGGTCGCGCTCGACGGCGCGTCCGCGATGCGCATCGTGGACCAGATCACGCCGGATATCGTTCTGCTCGATGCGGTGATGCCGGGCATGGACGGCTTCGAGACCTGCCGGCGCCTGAAGCGTGAGGCAGGCTTGAGCAACGTCCCGGTCATCTTCATGACCGGGCTTGCCGAGACCGAGCATATCGTGCGCGGGCTCGAAGCCGGCGGCGTCGACTACGTCACCAAGCCGATCGCGATCGAGGAGATGCTGGCGCGGATCCGCGTGCATCTCGCCAATGCGCGACTGACGCAGAGCGCGCGGGCTGCGCTCGACGTATCCGGCCGCTATCTGCTCGCTGTCAATCGCCAGGGCAAGCTCATGTGGGCGACGCCGCAGGCACAGAAGCTGCTGGCGGACAGTCTTGGACCGGCCGGCAGCGACGAGATGGTGCTGCCGGAGGCTCTGCAGCAATGGCTGGAGCAGGCGCAGGAGGGCAAGGGTGTATCGAAGAGCGGCGGCCGCGACATTTCCGGATCATCCGACGCTTCGGCTGCACTACGTGGGCAATGCCGGCCCGAACGAATTCCTGCTGCGGCTCGCCAAGGATGCCGGCCACAATTTGCCGGCGGAGTTCTCCAGCGAGTTCGGCCTTACCACGCGCGAGGGCGAGGTGCTGGCGTGGCTCAGCAAGGGCAAGACCAACCGCGACATCGCGCAGATATTGGGCTTGAGCCCACGCACCGTGGACAAGCATCTCGAGCAGATCTACGCCAAGCTCGGCGTCGAAAACCGCACCGCCGCAGCCGCGATCGCCGCAAATGCGACCAAGCGAAATAGTTAGGATTCAGGATACCCCGAAAAAAACTCGCCGTCGTCCCTGCGGGAAGCAGGGACCCATAACCACGGGACTTCAAAATTGAATGGAGCTGGGGCCACGGCTTGGCGCAACAACAGTGCCCTGTGGTTATGGGCCCCGGCGCAAGGCCGGGGCGACACCGTTGTTGCCGCTATCAACTATAAACGAACGCCTTGTCGTCGAGATCGATCGCTGGAAACTGATCCTTCTCAGCCCAGTAGTCCTGGCTGTGCTGCCATTCCGACCTTGTCGCCACGCTTGGGCAGCAGATGCATGTCGCGCATCAGATAGTTCGGATTGAAATTCTCCGGATCGATCCAGGACAAAAGCGGCATGTTGTGATCCTCAGGCCGCAGCGCCGGCACCACCTTCTTGGCGCCCTTCTCTTTCATGTGCGCCAGCATGCGGCAGACGAACTCCGCGACCAGATCAGTGCGCAGCGTCCAGCTCGCGCGGAAATAACCGAACACCCAGGCCATGTTCGGTACGCCCGTAAACATCATGCCGCGATAGGTGACGGTGTCGGCGAAATCGAGCGGCGCACCGTCGATCGTGAACGCGATGTCGCCGAGGATGCAGAGGTTGAAGCCGGTCGCGGTGACGATGATGTCGGCCTCCAGCGTCTTGCCTGATTTCAGGAGGATGCCGTTCTCGGTAAAGCGGTCGATCTCGTCGGTGACGACGGAAGCCTTGCCGCTTTTGATGCCGTGGAACAAATCGGCTTCCGGGACGAAGGCGATGCGCTGCCGCCATGGGCGATAGCTCGGCGTGAAGTGCGTGGCGATGTCGTAGTCTGGGCCAACCACCGCGCTGATCTGGCCGAGCAGCTCCTTCTTGACCTGCTCCGGCTCGCTGACGCAGCCGCTTGGTGAAGACGTCCTGCTCGAACAGGATCTTGCGGCGAACGATCTCGTGGATCCATTCCTCCTTGACTTGAAGCTGCCGCAACTGCTCGGCGAGCTCGATCGCGTTGCGGCCAAGCCTGAAATAGGTCGGTGAACGCTGCAGCATCGTCACATGCGCGCATCTGTCGGCGATTGCCGGCACCAGCGTCGCTGCCGTCGCACCCGAGCCGATCACCACGACCTTCTTGCCGTCGACGGCGAGATCGTCGGGCCAGCACTGTGGGTGCACGATACGGCCTTTGAACTTTTCTGTATCCGGCCATTCGGGCGTGAAGCCTTCGGAATGCCGATAGTAGCCCTGGCACATCCAGAGGAAGTTCGCGGTAAATCTTGCCGGCTCGCCGGTGTCGGTCCTCACCGCGTCGATGGTCCAGAGATTGCTATCGCTCGACCAGCTCGCGGTCTCAATCCTGTGCCCGTAGCGGATATGCTTGCCGAGATCGTTCTCGGCGATGACCTCGCCCATGTAGGCGAGGATTTCGGCTGCGGTCGCGATCGGCGGGCCGACCCACGGCTTGAAGCTGTAGCCGAAGGTATGGAGATCGCTGTCGGAGCGGATGCCGGGATAGCGATGCGTGAGCCAGGTGCCGCCGAAGCTCTCCTGGCCCTCCAGGATGACGAAGCTCGCATCCGGAAGCTGCTTTGTCAGCTGATAGGCACTGCCGATGCCGGAGATGCCGGCGCCGACGATGAGAATGTCGAAATGTTCGGTGGCTTGCTGCGCGGACGCAGAAATAGCGCGTGCGGCGGAAATGTTCATTTTGTTTATCGTTCGCTTTTAGGTTTCCTCGGGGGACAGGCTGGCCTCAAATCCCCGCGATGGTCAACCCATGCGTCCGCATGGCAAAATGACACAGATCAAATGCCGCGCCTTAGAGCGCAAAACCCCATTGCCGCGCGGTCTGTAAGATCCAGCCGCGGTAAAGCGTTAGTGGCGTTACGCCGGTCAGGCCGCCGCAGCCCGCGCTGCCGTTCGGGCCGGTCGACCAGCTGATGACGCCGATGATCACCGGCGCCGTCTCGTGATCCTCAAATACCGGCCCGCCCGAATCGCCGGTGCAGGCGCCGAGCCCGTCGCGCGCGCCCTGCGCGGTCGGATCGACCAGACGAATCTGGAGAGTACCGGGCTGGCCGGTCGCGACCAGGCCGGCGGACCGCGCGACGCCGCCGCTCTTGCCGTCGCCGCGCACGGTTACGCCGATGCCAGCAATGGTGAACTTGTTGCCGGCAGCGAGCGGGAGCTGGGGAATGCCGAGCGTGGCGGCGATTTTGCCTTTGCAGGCATGGCAAGCTGCAACAGCGCGACGTCAGCGGTGGCACGATGCGCCAGCATTGCCTGCATCTGGAAACCGGGATGAATCGCAACGCGCTTCACGTCTCGCAACTGCGGCTTCCGATCGGCGTCATATTCCACGATCTTGTATTCGGCGCCGGGCTGCACGCAATGTGCCGCCGTCAACACCAAAGTCGGCGCAATCAGGCTTCCGGTGCAGAAATTGCCGCGTGAGCCGACGATGGTGATGACGGAGCGGCCGATGTCCTCGGTCGAGGGCGATGCCCCACCGACGATCGCCGCTGCGGGGGAAGATAGCAGCGCAAGCGCCGCCGTCATGGCAAATATGTTTCTCATCGCGATAGCGAATAGCCCGTCGCGCGGAAAACGCCAAGGAGAACGCCGAGGAAAAACGCCGAGGAAAACGCTAAGCATTGCCCAGGCTGGCATCGAATGGCCGGGCGTGTTAGCCGGTTCGGAAACGTCCAGAGTGGCAGAGGGATGTGATGATCGAGGCGGTGATCTGGGATTTCGGCGGGGTGCTGACGACCTCGCCCTTCGAGGCATTCGCGCGCTTCGAGCGCGAGCGCGGACTGCCGACCGACATCATCCGCCGCACCAATGCCGAGAACCACCTCGAGAACGCCTGGGCAAAATTCGAGCGCGCCGAGGTCGATGTCGAGGCGTTCGACCAATTGTTCGCGGACGAGTCGCTCGCGCTCGGCGCCGAAGTCCGCGGCAAGGACGTGCTGCCGCTGCTGTTCGGCGATCTGCGGCCGGAGATGGTGGAAGCATTGAAGCGCGTCGGAGACCAAATTCAAGACCGGATGTATCACGAACAACCTGCCTGCCAATGCGATCGGCAGCAGGGGCGGCCGCACGCTCTATGTCGCGGAAGTCATGGCGCTGTTCAACCATGTCATCGAGTCCGCCAAGATCGGCCTGCGCAAGCCCGATCCGCGCATCTACCGGATGATGGTCAAAGCGCTGAACGTCGAGCCGAAAAACTGTGTTTATCTCGACGATCTCGGCGTCAATTTGAAGCCCGCGCGCGAGATGGGCATGACCACGATCAAGGTGGTGAGCGCACTGCAGGCGATCGCCGAGCTCGAGGCCGCGACGGGACTCACGCTCCGCTAAGCTCTGCTACTTCGCGCCCTTCATCGTGCAGGAGGTCGAGCAGGTCGTCATGCTGCCGCGCTCGCAGGTGATGCAGACGTCGACGCATTGCTTCATGTTCTTGGGATCATAGCTGGCATATTGCCGGTGCGCACATTTCTGGCTTTCCGTAGCGGCGTCGGACGTTTCATTGTTGCAGCCCGTGACGCCGCACAGGAGGCCCGCCATAACGATCAACTCCCATGGTCGCAGGCGTTGGCGGCCCGACCGCGAGCCGGCCTGTGAGCCACGACGAAAGAGATCAGCCACGCCAACCATCGACTCGCCTCCTGAAGGGCGTCTCGCTGAATTGCCGATTTCCACTGATGAATCATACACACTTCCGCCGAAACTGTTCCGGCGTCACGGCGGTATTTTCGTCTTGGACTTTGCCTGTGTCCCGTATTCATACGGGTCCGACGTTACTACGGACGGAATTATTCCGCCGCGATCATCCGCTCGGGAAATGCAGTCGAAAGGGCCGCGCGATCCGCGCGCAACACGCCGCGCTCGGTGATCAGGCCCGTCACGAGCCGCGCCGGCGTGACGTCGAATGCGTAGTTCGCAACCGGCGATCCCTCCGCCACGATTCGCACCGTTTCGATGCGCCCGTCCTTGGTGCGGCCGGTCATGTCAGTGACTTCCTCGGCGCCGCGCTGCTCGATCGGGATCTGACTGATCCCGTCGGCAACGCCGAAGTCGATGGTCGGCGACGGCAGCGCGACATAGAACGGCACGCCATTGTCATGCGCGGCGAGCGCCTTCAGATAGGTGCCGATCTTGTTGCAGACGTCGCCATTGGCCGCCACGCGGTCGGTGCCAACGATGACGAGATCGACCTTGCCGTGTTGCATCAGGTGTCCCCCGGTATTGTCGGGGATCACGGTATGCGGCACGCCGTGATGACCGAGCTCCCAGGCAGTCAGCGACGCACCCTGGTTGCGCGGACGGGTCTCGTCGACCCAGACATGGACGGGAATGCCGCGGTCATGCGCCAGGTAGATCGGCGCCGTCGCGGTCCCCCAATCGACGGTGGCAAGCCAACCGGCGTTGCAATGGGTCAGCACATTGACCGGCTCGCCCTTCCTCTTCGCTACGATCGCTTCGATCAGCGGAAGACCGTTCCGCGCGATGCCCTGGTTGATGACGACGTCCTGCTCGGCAATATCGTCGGCGCGGGCATAGGCGGCGTCGGCGCGCGCCGACGGCGGCAACGGCCGCAACATGGTTCGCATTTCATCCAACGCCCATTTCAGATTGATCGCAGTCGGCCGCGTCGCGATTAGTGTTTCATAGGCACGCGTGATTGCCGCCTCCGACCGATCGTCGCGCATCGCGAGCGCCATGCCATAGGCGGCGGTCGCACCGATCAGCGGCGCGCCGCGCACCAGCATCGAACGGATCGCATCCGCCGCTTCGTCGAGCGTGGTCAACCGTGCGACCACGAATTCGTGCGGCAGCTTTCGCTGATCGATCGCGCAGACCGACCAGCCGTCGGAATCAAGCCAGATGCTACGGAAATGCTTGCCGTCAACTTTCATGGGCTTCCCCTCGCCAGGGTAGTTTAGCCTCGCAACACGCGTCCGGCCACCGCGTCGAGCTTCTTCAGGAGTTCCGGATCGCGCGCTTCAGGAGCGGTGATCAGCGCAGTATCGAGCGCGCGGTCGGAGCCGATCGGGCACGGCTCATGCTCTCTTGGAAATTCCTGGGCCAGCCTCGCCACCAGGCTTTTTGCCCTATCGGCGTTCGAGTTCAGCACACGGATGATGTCCTGCACCGTCACCGCGTCGTGGTCGGGATGCCAGCAATCGAAGTCGGTCACCATGGCAGCGGTCGCATAGCAGATTTCCGCCTCGCGCGCGAGCTTGGCCTCCGGCATGTTGGTCATGCCGATCACGGAATAGCCGTGGTTCTTGTAGGTCATGCTTTCGGCGTAAGTCGAAAACTGCGGCCCCTCCATGCAGACATAGGTGCCGCTGCGCGCGATTGGAATACCCTCGGCCTCTGCCGCCGCAGCCAGATGATTGCGAAGCAGCGGCGAGACCGGATGCGCCATCGATACATGCGCGACGCAGCCCTTGCCGAAGAAAGAGCTCTCGCGCTTGTGCGTGCGATCGACGAACTGGTCGACCAGCACGAATGTGCCGGGCGGCAGCTCTTCCTTGAAGGAGCCGCAGGCCGACAGCGAAATGAGATCGGTGACACCGGCGCGCTTCAACGCGTCGATATTGGCGCGGTAATTGATGTCGGAGGGCGACAGCCGATGGCCCTTGTCGTGCCGGGGCAGGAACACGAT
This sequence comes from uncultured Alphaproteobacteria bacterium, assembly GCA_963770385.1. GTDB lineage: Bacteria > Pseudomonadota > Alphaproteobacteria > Rhizobiales > Xanthobacteraceae > Bradyrhizobium. The sequence continues at coordinate 1,049,553 of CAVYPJ010000003.1, forward strand.
CGGAAGGCCGGCGATACTGCCACGGCGTACCGGCGCCGACGGCTCGCCCCAGGAACTTTCGATCATCTCCTCGCGCGCATCTTCGAGTCCCGGCAGGTCGTAAATGCCCGAGCCGCCGATAATGCCAAGCACTGCTTTGGTCATGCTCACTCCATCGTCTTGGCATGATATGCCAGCTTTGGAGCACGTTGGGAACTGCAAGGACCGGGCGCGGCGTTCACTTCGACGCGCGATGTCGGGTGAACCCATGCCGGATATTCTGGCACTGCACCAGAAAGCTGGTTACATTGCCGAACACAATCAAAGCCCTGCATCCGCATCACCGCGTGTCTGATCCAACTGCCAACACCCTCTCCGTATTGAACTCGGTCTTCGGCCTGACCGCCTTTCGGGGCGCGCAGGAGGAGATCGTGCGGCACGTGGTCGGCGGCGGCAATTGCCTGGTGCTGATGCCGACCGGCGGCGGCAAATCGTTGTGCTACCAGTTGCCCTCGCTGCTGCGCGATGGCTGCGGCATCGTAGTCTCGCCGCTGATCGCCCTGATGCGCGACCAGGTCGCAGGGCTGATCGAAGCCGGTGTCAACGCAGCGGCGCTGAACTCGACCCTGTCGTTCGAAGAGGCGTCGGCTATCGAGCGCCGCTTCGTCGCCGGCGATATCGATTTGCTCTATGTCGCGCCGGAGCGGCTCCTCACGCCCCGCTGCCTGGCGTTGCTCGCGCAGGGCAGGATCGCGCTATTTGCCATCGACGAGGCGCATTGCGTGTCGCAATGGGGGCACGACTTCCGGCCCGAATATATTGGCCTCTCCGCACTCGCGGAGCGCTTCCCTGACGTGCCGCGCATGGCGCTCACCGCGACCGCCGACGAACTGACGCGAAAGGAGATAGCGGAGCGGCTCGGCCTTACTGACGCGCCGCAGTTCGTCGCGAGCTTCGATCGACCGAACATCCGCTATGAGATCGTCGACAAACGCAACGCGTTGGTCCAGCTCAAGAGCTTCATCGCCGAGCGCCATCAGGGCGAAGCCGGCATCGTCTATTGCCTGTCGCGCGCCAAGGTCGAGGATGTCGCGGCCGCACTGTCGGATGCCGGCATCACCGCCCTGCCCTACCACGCCGGTCTCGACGCCGCCGTGCGGGCCCGCAACCAGGACCGCTTCATCGGCGAGGACGGCATCGTGATCGTCGCCACCATCGCGTTCGGCATGGGCATCGACAAGCCGGACGTGCGTTTCGTGGCGCATCTCGATCTGCCGAAAAGCATCGAGGCCTATTATCAGGAGACCGGTCGCGCCGGGCGCGACGGCAAGCCGTCCGCCGCCTGGATGGCCTATGGCCTGTCGGATATCGTGCAGCAGCGCCGCATGATCGATGAATCCACGGGTTCCGACGCGTTCAAGCGGGTGTCGATCGGCAAACTCGATGCGCTGGTCGGCCTGGCCGAAACAGCGCATTGCCGCCGCCACCGCCTGCTCAGCTATTTCGGCGAGACCCTTGCCGTCGACGGCTGCGGCAATTGCGACAATTGCCTGTCGCCACCGCGCGTGCACGACGGCAAGATCGTCGCGCAGAAGCTTCTGTCCTGCGTCTATCGCACGGGCCAGCGCTTCGGCGCGATGCACCTGATCGATGTGCTGGTCGGCCGCATGACCGAACGCGTCCAGCAGTTCGGTCATGAGAAATTATCGGTGTTCGGCATCGGACGCGAGCTGAACGAGAAGCAGTGGCGCACGGTGCTGCGCCAACTCGTCGCGATGGGGCATGTCTATTCAGACAGCGCGGCCTTTGGCGCGCTGAAACTGACGGACTCCGCGCGCGGCGTGCTGCGAGGCGAAACCGAAGTGATGTTGCGCGAGCAGACCACGCCATCGCGTAACCGCGCGATACGCGGCAATTCGAGGCGCGGCGAACTCGCGCCCGTTTCGGCCGGCAAGGCCGGTGATCCCGCACTGCAGGCTGCTCTGCGCGCCTGGCGCGCCGACATCGCCCGCAAGCGCGGCGTGCCGGCCTATGTCGTGCTGCACGACTCGACGATCGACGGCATTGCCGCAGTGCGCCCCGCGACTTTGACCGCATTGCGCGGCATCGCCGGGATCGGCGACAAGAAGCTTGAGCATTACGGCGAGGAACTGATCGCGGTCGTGAGGGCTGCTGCTGGTCAGTGATCGAGAACGCGGCAAACGTTCGGGAGGCTGGCGCCAACTCGGCTCTACCAATCGATCACGCCCTGACAGCGGGGTGGTCTCGGCACGTGCGGCGCCGAAACTCCGTCTGATCACCAAGCTCATGGTCTTGAACGTGATCCAGGTCGCCGCCGCGGAGGCGGCGTACGCGATCAACTCTTCTCAGCCGTTGCGGAAGGTATAGGCGTAGCCGTTGAGCGCGGGCGCCCCGCCGAGATGCGCGTAGAGCACTTTCGATCCGGCTGGGAAGTATCCCTTCTTCACCAGATCGATCATGCCCTGCATGGATTTCCCCTCGTAGACCGGGTCGGTGATCATGCCTTCGAGCCGCGCGCAAAGCCGGATCGCCGCCTTGGTCTCCTCCGATGGAACGCCATAATTGGGGTGCGCATAGTCTTCGATCAGGACCACATCGTCGGCGACGATCTCCTGGCCGAGTTCGACCAGTTGCGCGGTGTTCTGCGCGATCGATAGAACCTGGGCCTTGGTCTGCGCCGGCGTGAAGGACGCATCGATGCCGATCACTTTTCGCGCACGGCCTTCCTTGGCGAAGCCGACAAGCATGCCGGCATGGGTCGAGCCGGTGACGGTGCATACAACGATGAAATCGAAGGCAAAGCCCAGCGCCTTCTCCTGAGCCCGCACCTCTTCCGCAAAGCCGACATAACCGAGCCCGCCATATTTGTGCACGGACGCGCCGGCCGGGATCGCATAGGGCTTGCCGCCCGCGGCCTTGACCTCTTCGATCGCCTCCTCCCAGCTCCTGCGAATGCCGATGTCAAATCCGTCATCGACGAGCCGTACATCTGCACCCATGATCCGGCTGAGCAGGATGTTGCCGACACGATCGTAGACGGCATCTTCGTGTGGCACCCAGCTCTCCTGCACCAGGCGGCATTTCATGCCGAGCTTGGCTGCGACCGCTGCGACCATGCGGGTGTGATTGGACTGCACGCCGCCGATCGAGACCAGCGTATCGGCGTTGGACGCAATCGCGTCGGGAATGATGTATTCGAGCTTGCGGAGCTTGTTACCGCCGAAGGCGAGGCCCGAATTGCAGTCCTCCCGCTTGGCGTAAAGGTCGACCTTGCCGCCGAGATGCTCCGTGAGCCGCGACAGCTTCTCGATATGGGTCGGTCCGAATGTGAGCGGATAGCGCTCGAATTTCTCCAGCATGCTTGGTCTCGATTGTTGATTGATGGACGGAACCTACCACCGTTCAGCGGAAGAGTGCGCCCGGATATTGCGCAACAGTGCGCCCGGAAAATGCCCAGGGCGGCATCATGCCGGTCTATTTTTGGGTCGAAGCGGCCAATTTCGCCTTTTGAACGCTGATGGCGCCGACTTGCCGGCGGACGCCTCCTCCGTCATCAAATTGTCGACACAAATAATTTATTGCTCCGACCCAGTGCACTTTGGCCGCGAATGGATGATTGACATCCAGTGGCGTTTTCCAACCTCGATCGGCGGCAAGGCTATGAGAACACAATTGGCAGCATCGATGGCGATAGTGCTCGTGTCGGCCTCGCAGCCGAATGGCGCGCCGCCTCACGACACTTCATCGATCACCATTGCGGCATCCGAGATCTACATCCGGCAAGCGAGGGGTCGTGTCACGCCGGGCGCAAACATTCAAACCAAGCCGACGCCCGAAACAACGGCAACCACGACGACGACCGTCGCCCCTGCTGCGGCACAGACAGCGCCGGTGACCTGCAACGCGCAGAATGCATCCTCACAAGCCTGCTACACGGCCACGCAGCAGGCGCGGCCGGGACGATAAGTTACAGGCAGGCCCTCAAGCTTGCCTTCGGGATCAGCCTTTCGGCGTCGGTCCCTCTTGCCCGATTGGGCGGACGACAAAGGCCTGCCGCTGCTTTTCGAGCTCGCGCATGAACGCCGCACCGGCAACGCGGTCCTTGAAGTCCCAGAGATGGCTTTTCACACCTTCGAAAATCAGCGCATAGACCGCGAGCTGCACGCCCTCCCGTACCCCGAGCGTCGCCGGCGAGTTCTTGGTGATACCGAACTCCGCCTGCAACAACTGGTCGATCGCCGCGAACTGGAACGTCGAGCTGTGGATTTGAGCCGAGTAGATGGTCTTGGTGGTCGTCACCGAGGCCACCACACGGCCGCTCTGCACGCTCACCGCGCGCAGCGCCACCGTGATGATGTCCTGTCTGTATTGCGTATCGGCGCCGATGCCGAGGTAGTTGGCGCCGAGGCCGCCGGTCGTCTCGTCGCTGTCGTAGCCGATGATGCCGCCTTCCAGCAGGATGCCGGCAAAGCGCAGCGGCGGAAGGCTCGGCGCCTTGTCGCCTTCGGCGGCGGTACGGGTATTCTGGATGATCTGCCTTTCCTGCAGAAGCGGCTGCAGGTCGTTCCGCTCGACCACGTTGAACCACTGACCTCCGCCGGCCTTCGTCAGCACGTCGATCAGGACCGCGCTGGCACCTTGAGTCAGCGCGCGCGAGAACTCCGCGAAATTGTCGTTCGGCTTGTTCTGGCCCGTCAGGTCGGGAAAGTTGTACACCGACACGTCAAGTGGGCGCCGCGGCGGCGGAAGACTTTCCAGCGCGATGCCGGACTTGGTGTCCGCGACAAGCGAGGCCGGTTTGGCCATCGGATCGTTCGCCGAGCCGGCGATGATACAGCCGCCCAAGCTTGTCGAGAGCACCGCCAAGGCTGCGATGCTCCAAAAATGTCTGTTCATGTCCAGGATCCAGCGAGAAAATTCGGCGGAAGTGCCTCGTCTCAAGGAACGACGCCGTTCGAGGAGCCGCCGTTGCCGGAGCCCCCGTTGCCGTTGCCGGAGCCGCCGTTTCCGTTCCCGCTGCCGTTTCCACCAACGATGACCAAGCCGGAGAGTGCCTTGTCCAGGCCGGACAGGTCCGGCCCTTGCGAGCCCGATTTGACGCCTTCGCCCTGGGCTTGCGCTTGCGAAAGCAAAGGCGCGCCGTTGAGCGGATTGCCGCCGAATGTCGGATTGACGGGATGATAGACCAATTCGGATGCGAGGGCCGGCGCCGACACATTGATGACGAGCACCGCGATCGCCGGAATGACCCAATAACAGTTACGCATTACGCATACCTCTAGTGAAACGATTGCAGGATTATCTCTTGATCAGAAGGCGGCCGTCGGGAAGCCGTGCGACCAGTACGTTCATTGGCGCGGAGCCGGGAGGCTGCAGCACGGCAATGGAAAGCCCCTGGGTATTGATCAGATTGACGTTCGACAGATCCTGTCCGCCTTGAAACACGCCGACATTATTGTTCTTGCCGCCCCATATGCCGACATTGGAGAGATTGTTTCCGCCGACCTGCGCCTGAAAGACCGCGTTGGAATTTCCGACCTGGATGGTCTGGGCATAGTTGCCACTGCGCGCCGGGCGCCGCCGTCTCCGGCGTTGGAACGAAAGACATTTGCCGCGGAGCGTACGAAGCCGACGGATGCGGCCGGGACCGGCTGCGACACGATCGAAGGCGCCGGGCCGGAAAATTTCGAGGTCACCTGCGCAATATAAGCCGACTCGGCCAGCGCAGGCCCACAGCCTGCGAGGAGAATGGCCGCGATCATGCCGCGCAGCGGGGTTCGGTGTTTCATGGCGAAGTGCACGTGAATCTCTCTTGGTTTGACTGAAGAGAAAGCTCGGCGCGATAATTGCCAATCGCGGAGCGATCAAGGATGAGCGTCGTAAGAACCTGTTCCTGCCCTGCCTCCAGAACGAAACTTCCGCTCTGCGCGTTGTTGCTGCTGCCCGTCGAGCTCTGTTTGACGACCGAGAAGCTGTATTTTCCGGCCGCAGGCACATCGGACCGCGCGATCGCCTCCAGCCGCAGAAAGTCCTTGGCGGGCTGAGCGCGAATGACGCATTCTATCGCGATGGTCGGGGCGATTGGCATTGACCGGCCTGGATTCCGTCGTGGAAGGGCCGCGGATGCGGCAACTTGCCGGTAGAAGTATAGGTGGTTCTTTGCTCTTTTTTGACAGTTGCATTATTCGCGAAGGCGGCCGGCCAAACACATGAAGCGCGTGCCTGCCGTGCAACAGTGATCATGCAATCGCGCAAAACCGACCTCGCGCACAATTGCCGGGATTTACGAGCCCAGCCTATGCCAACCATAGCCGATCTCTCGAGCTGCGGAGCGATTGTCAAGATCGAGGTCGATCTCGCAGCGCGCGACCAGCCGCTTCGGCTGCTCTACGGGACCCCGCAATTCATTGCTTGGCTGCAGGACGTGCTTGACGGCGCGGAGCCGCCTTGCCGGCTCGGAGATGCCTCGATCGCCGAACAGATTGACGATCTCTTCTATTCGTTCTTGAGCGGCGAACAGCTCATCTTTACAAAGCAGTTCCGCGTCGTCCGGGCGGAAGATAATGCCGTCTGGGAATTGAAGACGCCGGATGTGCGTATCTTCGGATGGTTCATGGTCAAGGATTGCTTCGTCGCCGCGTTTGGAAATTGGGCTGACACAATCAAGGATCATGATCTCTATCGGGGCTACCGCATCGCCATCCGGCGCCTTCGCCGCGAATTGGGGATCGATGCGACGCTGTGCGTGAAGGGGGTTGCGCCTGATGACGTTCTTTCGGTTTGACATCGACGCCCGGTCCCGTACGGCCGGCCGACTGATCGGGCGGATTCGCCGCGAATTGCTCAAGGCCATCACCGAGGAGAAAAGTACCGGCTTGACCCAGCAGGAGCTGGCACGCCGGCTCGAAAGTGAGCGCTCGAATATCAATCGCCAGTTGTCGGGCGAGGCGGAAATCACGCTGCGTTCGCTCGCCGATCTTGCCTGGGCGCTCGATCGGGAGATCACGTTCGAATTCCGCCCGATCCACGCCGTGTCGGGGCAAAACATCGCGCCGACCACGTCGACGATCGGCTACCAGCCGGTCAGGATCATCGCGCCGAAAACGCCGACGACGACCGGTCGTTACAATCCATGCGCAGTCCTGCGCAACGGACGAGAAGACAGGCGGCGGGCATGGCCCGCCGCCTGCTTTCGCTTACCTCTGCGAAACGGTCGCCGAGTTGTGCGAACCGTACTGCGCAGTGAACGAGGTGTTCGTGACGTTCGCACCGGTCGCCTGAGCGACCGTCAGCGAGTTACCGGTACCAACCTGCAGCGAGACCAGGTTGTTGTTGCCGGCCATCGCCTGCTGACCGACGCTCTGCGTCGCGTTGACGACGTTGGAGCCGCCGAACTGCGAGATCAGTGAATTGTTGTTACCAACCGCGAGTGGAACAGCCATGGACTGCTTGAGCGTGACCTGGTTGTTCTTGCCGACCTGGTTGGTGAGGGCATTGTTCGTGCCGTTACCCGTACCGAAGGCCTGAGTTCTTCTGAGCGATGTCCGCGATGTTTCCGCTGCCGGTCTGGAACGTCGCCTGGGTATTCGCGCCGTTCTTCTGATCGATGGTCGCAACGTTGTTGTTGCCGACCTGTCCGACGAACGAGCCGTTGGTGAAGTTCGTGATCTGATCAGCCGTAGTCGCGCCGAACGCGCCGGCAACATGGCCGCCCTGATCCGTCGTGGCAATATTGCCCTTACCAATCTGCACCGTCGCGGCAGCGTTGTTCACGCCTTGGCCCTTGTCGCCACCGACCGACTTCTGCGAGGTTGCGGCCTCGTTGTTGTTGCCGATCTGCAGCGCGCTAGCCGCGTTGCCGTGGCCGGGCTCGAAGGTGCCGAAAGCGCTCGTTCCATCCGCGCTCTTTTGCGAGGTGGCTGCAGTGTTGCCATTGCCGAACTGACCGGTGAAGGAGGTGTTGGCGCCACCGACCGGAGCGGCCGATCCCGATGTCACGCTCTTGTCGGTCTGGGCGACAGCGGCCGTGTTCTTATTGCCGACTTCCAGAGTGCTCTGCGTGTTCTGGCCGCCCTTCTGGGCAGCGATCACATTGTTGCCGTTACCGAACTGCGCGCTGAACGAATTGTTGTCGAAGGGAGTGCCGAGGAAACCCGCGTTCGGCAGCGTGCTGGTCTGTCCGGTCGTGGCGCTGTTGTTCTTGCCGACCTGGACATTGCCCGACTTGTTGTTACCGGCGCCGGTCTTGCTCGCCTGATCGGTGATCACCGAGTTCTTCGTGCCGACCTGGAAGGTGGCCTGACCGTTGTTGCCGTTCTTCTGCGAAATGGTCGCGTCGTTCTTGTTGCCAATCTGTTCGATGAACGACTCGTTGGTGAGCGGGCCTGCGGCATAGGCGGCCGGCACGCTCACCAGGATGAGTGCCAAGGCAGTCATCATTCTCATGGAAATACTTCCTTCGATTAACCAAAGCGGGGTCGACGGGGATCGCCACCCTCGGCGCGCGTTAAAACATTCTTAACCTGACACCCCGATGACAGTTTTGATTCCTCTGGCTTTTTGCGCGCCGCTGTCGCGGGCGGGCACCGTGGGTCCGATCATACGAATGGTTAATAACGCGCTCGCCTAGGCGCGCTCGATGCGCAGCGAACCCAGCCGCAATTCTTGTCCGGCATCGATCAGCGCCCGCACACGAAGCAGGCCGGCGCTCTTCAGCTCGAGCGGCGTGAAAACCAGGCTCGTGGCCGCGACGATGAAGAGCGGCGCGTCCGTATTCGTCTTCAGATTCGCGACCAGCTCGCTTTGCTCGCTACGCCTGGGCGTTTCGATGGCTTCCTCGGAAAACGGCGTGTCGTCGCCGGGCAAATAGCAGCGCACCACAATCGAATTGAACGGCTTCGACGCCGGAGAGAAGACATGCGTGTGCACGCACAACTTCGGCAGCACCAGCGGAAACTGTCCCGAAATGAAGATGACACCGTTGTAACAGCCAATGAAGCTGAGCTTCCCGCCCGCTTCGTTGCGGATGTCGTCACAGAAAATCGAATATCCGTACCGATCCATCTATTGAAACGAGGTCCTGTAACATTCCAGTCGCAATTGCGCAGCAATCTCCGTCTTCCCTCATGAGTATGACGGTCGTATTACGCTCGCCATTTATCGGATCGAACCGTGGGGCCCGTCGAGGCGGCCACTACTCGGGCGGCGCAACCCAAGCATCACTCTGCTTGACCTGCCGAATGAGCGTTTCGGGATCGAACTTTCGGAATTCTGGCGGCAGCAGCAGCAGCGCCGCCGGCTGCGGCATCCCCAGAATGTTTTCCGCGCTGACGATGTCTCCATCCCTGGTCCTGATCCGCAGTGGAAATCTGTAAATCGGATCGATCCATCCGACGAATTGCTCGCTGGTGTCTATGATCACGCGATAAGCGATCAGGCGGTGTCCATCGACGACATCCTCGCCCACGCGTTCGCAGCGCATATCGTCCGGATGCGCTTCGCCAGCCAGGCGCGCCATGGCCTGCCATTGGCGACAGGGGGCGTCAGCATCGACCGGCACGAACCAGCTTGTGAGCCGGCTGGACTGCCGGGCGTCCATATAGATACGCATGGCCGGCCGTACGAAATACGCTGTGGGCTTCGAGCCGTCGATCAAGAAGAAGCCATCGGGGAGTTCCGGCGTTTCGATCCGCACATGGCCGTCGCGGACCATGAGCCGGCCGGCCGGCACCGGCGCGGCGCCCGCCGGCGTCCTGACGAGGTCCGCGGAAAACTCCACTGCCAGCGCCGGCGCGCACCAGCACAGCAACAATCCGGCAAGGACACACAGCCCACGCCATGCCCGCCTCGCCGCGGCAACGATCAAGTCGGCCATTTCGAACATCCGCTGCAAAGGATATCTTCACGTCAAAATTAGCGCCGACCGGACCATCGGCCCGGTCGGCGCCACGTCACTCATGCCGGATCGCGCATCATGCCGCGATCCCGGCATCCGTTACTCCGTGTACGACAGCGTCACCGCGTGGCTGAAGTCGAAGGCGTCGAACATGTCAGAGAGCGCCGGGCTATTGGTCGGCACATACTGATTGCTCTTCGAGAACTTCGGGTTTGGCAGGTTGTCGCGGCTGCGGTTCGTCAGCGGCTGGAGGCCCCAGTTGCGCTCGATGAACTTCAGCAACGAAACGTGGTCGCCGTAGTTGTGATAGACCTTGCCGCCGGTCGAGTATGGCGACAGGACCAGGATCGGCATGCGCGGGCCGTCGCCGAAGAAGTCGATCGACTGGATGTAGCCCGAGTCCCAATAGCCGCCGGCTTCGTCCCAGGTGATGAACACCGCCGTCTCCGCCTTCAGCTTCGGATTGGCGTCGAGCGCACCGAGAATGTTGAGCGTATAGGCCTCGAACAGGTCGACCTTCGAGCTCTGCGGATGACCGTCGAGCAGACCGTCAGGCTTGCCGAACGACACCGAAGGCAGCGTGTTGTTCTGAATCGCCGTGACCAGGTCGGCCGTGTCCTTGATATGCGCCGTCCGGACAGCCGGGTCAGCCATGATCGAGGTCGCGTACTGGAACGGATTGCAGATCTGGCAATAGGCCACGCCGAGCGCGTGGGCCGGATCGCTGGCCGCGGCAGTCGACAGGTTCGGGCTGGTCGGGTTGGCCGCAACCGCAATATTCGAGAGCGCCACGGCGTCATTGTACGCGCCGCCGTAGTAGGCCCACGAAATGTTCTTTTCGATCAGGGCATCACCGATGGTCTTGACTGGGGACGGGGGAAGATTGTTTCCGCCCGACAGTGCACCGTTCGGCAGATAGCCCGGATTGGTGTTGTTGAGCATGTAGTAGGCGTTGGGCTTGCAGTTCGGCTCCGCCGCATAGGGTAGATTCTCGAGATAGCTCACGATCGGCTTGACGCCGGGCTGGAAAATATCCGAACAGTTGCTGAAATTTCCGTCGACCGTATAGACGTTGGTGGTGTTGGCCTTCGGATTCGGATTGGCGATCAGGCTGGTCGGCGGGGTCGCTGGGTTGCCCTTGCCGTCGCTCCAGAACGCCGCGTCGCCGGTGCCGAGCATGAAGTGGTTGGCGCCGGTGCCGCCATGGAACGACTGGTGGAAATTGTCGCCCAGGGTAAAGCGGTCAGCCAGCATCTTCAGGATCGGAGCCTGCTCCTGCTGGGCATTGTAGAAGCCCATCGAGTTGCCGAGGCTTCTGTTGCTGGCCGAATAGGTCGCCATCACGAAGGGGAACAGATCGTTCAGGCAGCCCGAATTGTTGGCCGTCGTGGCGCTGGCAACGCTGCAGTCTTCCTGCTGCCAGTCCTGATAGAAGCGGTGCGTGGTGTCGCCGGTGTAATCATCGTCGCTGAGATTCGGCCCCTGCAGCAGGAACGGTCCGGCAAGCGTGCCGGCGCCGGGAACGCGGGTGTCGAGCGAATTGGCCGGCAGGCCGGTAAAGCCGGTGGTCAGGATGTCGAGGTCGGCCGGGTCCATGTCCTTCTCGACGCTCGCTTCGGCAATCGTCTTGAACGGAGGGCTGGTGTCGCTCGGAGCGGCCGGGGTGCCCTCGGTGTTGGGCTGCGGCATCAGGTTGGCCGCGCCATAGGGCGACTTCGCCATCTGCGGCGCACCGATGTAGAACGACGGCTGCGCGGCGGCGGAGAACTGCTGGGCCTGCGCGAAGTTCGGGCCGGGCGTGCCGTCTTCATTGACGATGCCCTTCGACAGCAGGTTCGAGATGGTCTGGCCAGCGCCCTTCGGCTTGTAGACGCCAAAGGTGTGATCGAGGCCGCGGTTTTCACCGATCAGGACGATCACATGCTTGATTGGCGAGGCCGTCTTGACGGTCTCGCTCGGATTCTTCTTCGCTTCGGCGTCGGCCTGGATCTGCTTGATGACGTCCTGAACCATCTTGAAGCGGTTGTGAAGAGGACGGTGATCCCAGCTGCTGACACCGACTTCGGCCGCCGAAGCCACAGGAGCGATTGCCATCGTCGTTGCGATGCAGAGCGCTGTTGTCGCTCGCCATCTTCTCAAATTGAAAGTCGATTTCATCTCGATTCCTCGAAAGTTGGAATTAACGACGCGGTGGTTAGTGCTTCAACATGACGCAGGCATATCGGTGCGATGAAACCGACCAAGAAAATCAGAACGATTCAAAATTTTCCTGCGGAGCGATGCGATGAATTTCTTGCGAGGAAAATTTTCGGCGCACGACTTTTCGAGTCGCTCCTGCGCGGCGATCCGCGGCAATGACGGCTCTTTTTCTGTATGCAGCAGACGCGAGAGCGACGATCGTCCCGCGATCGCACTCCACATGGCTTTGATGCGAGCTGACTGTCTCGATGAAAGCTTCTGCGCTCCGCGTCCGTCCTATCTCGATGTGTGCTTTGACTGCATGACCTGACGCAACGCGCCGTAGTGCTGGTCATGCACGGCTTGATTGAACAACGACCAGGGTTCGGCGCTCACCAGAATTGCGGGCACCGCCGCGGCCATGAGGTAGCGATAACTCCTGTAATCGGTGGCCGCGTCATTCAATCGACCTTCAGCGACCGCCATGTCGATTCGTCGCAAGCTCAAGACGACGTCTTTCAGTACGGCGCGCGCCTGACTGCGTTCCTGTTCACCGCCCGAGACGACGGTGTTCTTGCGATCGGGATATCGTTCGGTCAACTCGCGCAATTCACGGCCGACCGTGTCGACCGTGAGTGAGACGATGGCCTTGTCGCCCGCCGGGATCGCCGTCGCCAGCACGCTAGAAAAGTCGTTGACTTCCTTCAACGATGCGCCGGCGCCGTCGTGCTCGTAAGGCAACGCCCCGTCACCGACCACGGTGAGATAGGCAACGAGATCTCTCTTATCCTGGTCTGACAACCCGAGATCGAACACCTTGTCGAAATGCGACACGACCTGATCGTAAGTGTCGAATCGCCCGTCGTGGAAATACGGTGCGTTGAAATCGGCATTGCGCAATGTCGAAGTCTTGAACAATCCACCCGAGCCCACGTCATGCTGCCGATGGTCGACAAATCCGCCCGATGGAACGTGACAACCGGCGCAGCTCGTGCCGGGATCATGCGGGAACGGCTTTGCGAATAGCGCCTCACCGCGACGCTCGGAGTCGCTTATCTTGCCGACAAGCCGGGCTCCGGGGCCGAGACTTGGATTCGCCAGGAAATCGATATCCTGGATATAGGCCACGATCGCATCCAGGATGACCGGCGACGGCTCCGGGCCGGCAAATTCGTTGACGATGACGTTGTGGACGAAATCGCGCAGCGAAGGCATGCGGCCATCAACGCCGTAAGGCGCGAGATAGCGCGCCCCACGGAGGCTCGGGATCCTGACCGGATCGAGCATGAAGTTGTCGGCCTTGGGATTGAAGAGCGGCCCGGTCGTGTCGAAATTGCCCGGACGCGTCGACATCTTCGGCATGAAGAACTTGGCGTTACCCGCGCCGTTGACATGACATGTGCCGCAATTAATTCCCGCCTGGCGCGCCACCTCACCGAGGATCGAGGGCGAGCTGAACGCGAGATTGCCAAGACTGATCAGATAGGATTTGCCGCCGGCCAATTCCGAACGAAAGACCTCGCGCGGCTTATCAAGCGCGTCCTCGTTGAGCTCGGTTTTCGCAGGCAAAGCGGTCTGGTCGCCATCGACCGGAAACGCGGCCACACGTCCCTGCGAGACGCAGAAGAGAAGCCCGATCCCTAGCGCGGTGGCACAAGCGTAGCGAACGATCATCGCGATTGTGCCTCGAGCGTCGGACGTGACAATCCGAGCTTGGCGGACGCGGCCTGGATGGCGACCACGAGTTCCTCGCTCGCGCGGCGCAGCGTGCCGACATCTACATGCGGCAGGTCACGCGCCGCGACGACCGTCTTGAGCTGCTCGATCCTGTCCGCCACCCTGTCCGCCAGTTTCGTATCCACCGACTTCAGCGCGTCCGCAAAAATCGTCCGATAGGCGAAATCGATACCGGCGATATTGTTGCGCATATCATCGAGCGACGTGCCGCTGATGCGCGATTCGCCGCCATCGGCCTTGCTCTCGCCGACCTCATAGGCGAGCCGCGCCGTTCCATCGAGCAGGCCTTGCGGCGCCAGCACGATATCGCCTAGCTTGCGATGAAGAGCGTCCAGATGTTCGACGAGGGCGTCGGCGTCGCCTTGGACATCGGTGCGGCCCGCTCCGAACAGCTTGGCCTCAATCGCGTGGAATCCGCAATCGGCGTTCGGCCAAGCATCGATCTGCGCATCGAGTTCAGGAACAAAGCCGGCCGTGAAGACTTCGGAACGCTCCCAACCGGCGCGCGCCGAGAGCCAGCCTTTTTTGGCGCCGGCGAGATCGTTCGCGGCGGCCCGGTCGCGCACTTCGCGCGCACCAGCCAGCGCCTCGCCGATTCCTTCGATCATGTAAGGCCGGTAGCGTTCGGCTGCCTCATCGAGCGGCGCGGCATTGAGTGCGTGCGCATCAAGGCAAAGCGTCAGCAGGATGAGACATCCCGCCACTCTCACGTCAACCATCGTCTGCGCCCCTTGGCCCCGCAACATCAGCTGTCACAGGGGACTCTCAGCGGCGAGCAATATTGTCGGCTTTGTATGCTGTTTTGTGACGGCTACGTTACCTCTAAGATTTTCTTTGCCAGATGACGCGCATCAGCGATCTGATACTTTTGCGTTTTTCACAGCCAAGCTTCATTTGTTCAATGAACTTACGTATTGTTGTCATAAGCGCACCGTGCAGTCGCACAAAATGCACCTGTCTATCGACACCAGCCTGTTGAGCATGTTTCCAGAAGCCGAAGCCCTGACAATCCCAGCATTCTTTGCAGCGCTCGGTCTGCTCTGCGCTGCAATCGCTCTGATCGACATTCGTCACGGCATCATCCCAGATGGCCTCAACGTCTCGGTCGCGATCCTTGGACTCCTGAAAGTCTCGATTGCCGGCGGTTACGCCGCCGGCGCCGAGACGGTCGCAGAAGCGCTCGCGACGGGCGTCATCTTCTTGCTGTTGCGACAGCTTTATTTTATGTGGCGGAAGGTCGACGGTCTCGGTCTTGGCGACGTCAAGCTTCTCGCCGCGTCCACACCATGGGTCGGCATCGCAGGGATTCCGATGCTGCTCCTGATCGCGGCTTTGGCCGCGCTCGCCACGATGGGTAGCCTGCGCCTGGCTGGACACGCGATGACCCGTCAGACGTCCCTGCCGTTCGGCCCCTTTCTGGCGGTCGGCCTGTTGCTGACGATCGCTGCGCAACAGTGGCTTGGAATTCCCTGATGATCTTCGCAGCGCTTGCGTGAGCCTTATCGTTGCGTCGCCAACGGCAACTTGCTCGCGGTCATCGGGATCAAGCGGACCTCACCGCCTGACGGTCCGCCTGGTTCCGGCAAACTCAGCACCGCGCCCTGCTGATCCTTCTCGATGGTCACTTCGCGGCCCTGGATCGCGCGCAGCTTCCAGCCCTGATAGTCGTCACCGACCTTCAGTCGGATCGCCACCTTCGTCGCAGCGTCGAGGAAGATGCCGTAGCTTTCATCATCGCTGGCAATCGTACCGACCAGCGACAGCGGCGGAGGCTCGACTTGCATCTTCCGCGGCGGCGGAGGCCTGACCTGAACAGGCTCGGCCGTCGCTACGGGTGGCGGACGCCGCGACGGGGAAAAGATCGGCCGGTCGCGCGTGCCTGATAACTGCATCAGTGGAATGCCCCACAGCGGATTGGCGCTTTGCGTTCGCTCCGGCGCGGGCTGCGGTGCCGCA
The DNA here is from genome assembly GCA_963770385.1 of uncultured Alphaproteobacteria bacterium. Lineage (GTDB taxonomy): Bacteria > Pseudomonadota > Alphaproteobacteria > Rhizobiales > Xanthobacteraceae > Bradyrhizobium. Next base: position 1,065,319 of record CAVYPJ010000003.1, read on the forward strand.
ACCCGGACCGAAGTGACCGGCTCGGCCGGCGTAGGAGACAGCGGCATCCCGGCAGACCGCGTTTCGTCCGACAGATCAGCGTCGAGCGCATCTCCGGATGGCGCGACCGTCGCCGCGGCCGCATCATGCAGCGCCATCCCCAGCAAGAGAAGGGTGATCGCAACGCCGCGCCTCACTTTGCACCTCGCCATTGCCCGGACACGGCGAGCAGCACGCGCAGCCTGCCGGTGTCCTCGCCGGAACCGCCGAGCGGGGTCTGCACCACCAATTGGTCGACGAATAGAAACGGCATGCCGGCCTCCAGGTCGTAGAGCACCTGCTGCAGCTGCGCCTGCTCGATCTCGCAGCTTGCGATCATGCTGAGATAGCCGGCCTTGCTCGGCGTGCCCTGCACATCGAGCTGGGTTGACAGCACATTGCCGCCGAACTTGACCACCGCGCCCGCCACCCGCTGCAGCAAGGCCGCGCCCGCAACAGTCACGGTGGCGCCTTCGAGATAGGCTGACCCCGATGGCATCGTCTGGTCGCCAGCCCCGCCCCGGCCCCCGCGGGGCCTGCGGCCGTCGAGCTGTTCGAGCATCGACGTCGATGCCGCGAGGTCACCATACTGACCGACAATGTCAGCGATCGTGCTCACCACCATGAACAGCAGCAGGACGAAAAGCCCGGCATAGATCGTTGCCGCCTGGATCGGCGACGCGGTGACTGACTTTCTTGCAGTCGACAACAAACTCACGTGCCGGACCCGAAATAGGCTGTGATATGGGCTTCGATATGAAAACGCTCGCCGGGTTCGTTCGCCGCACGCGTGGTCGGCGCGAAGAATGTGGCGCGGGTGAACTGGGGCGACTGTTCCAGAAGGCGGATCAGCGAAGGCGCGTCCCGCGTCATGCCGACGACCTGAACCTTGTCGCCCTCGATCCGAAGTTCCGTCACATAGGTGGAGTCGGGCAAGGCATGCGAGAGCGCTTCGAGCACGATCACGCTCGACGGCGTCGTCTGTTTGCGTTTCGCGAGCAGGCCCAGGCCCGAGGCCGTGCCGTTGGCTTCCAGGCGCAACGCGTTGCGGCGTTGTGAAATCTGCCGCTGCACATCACCAAGCTCGGCTTGCAGGGAATCGCCGAGATACGCGCCGATCAGAAGCGACGCCGTCGCGGCGACGCCGGCCGCGAGCAGACCGGAGCGCAGGAGGCGCGGCACCTGTACGGCCGGCCCGATCACGCTACGCAGCGGCTTTTCCAGAAGCAGTATTCGGCTCGCTTGCCTCGTCTCGTCGGGCACGACAGCAAAGACAGCAACAGACGCGGCATCGACCGCTTCGGCCAGTTGGAGCAACGGCGCAACCTTCAGCCTGGACGTCGCCGCGAGTGTCACTTCGATCCGGTCGTTATCCGCCGGCACGGGCACAGTCCAGCCATAGACTGCGTCATTGACTGTCCAAGGTGTGACCCGGTCGATCTGGGAGCGGATCATGCCGTCAAGGAAGTCAGCGGCCCTGGTCGGGAAATCGAGCTGATGCGTCATGATTTGCGCGGGCTGCAGTTCGACCTCGACGCGACTGCCGCTAAACGCTGCTTGCCACGCCACGGACAGCGGCGGTTGGGCTTTGCCTACCCCCAGCCGAATAGAGATATCGGCCGGTGCCACACCGTCCCCCTTCGCGGCAGCGCTCGCGACGAAGGTTCCGTCTTCGCGCTCGCGTAGCAGGATATGCCTCGCCCGCACAAAGCGCTCCGCGGCAGTGTCAACGGCACGCGTGACGGCCGCGATCCATTCGTCGAAAATCGCCTTGCTTTCCGAGATCATCGCCATCAGAGACGCCTGCGCAGAGGAATGCTGGTGCGAGGCTCGACGTCATTCTGCCAGGACAGCACGCGATAAGGTTCGGATGCGTCGCCGAGCGCGATCACGACCTCGGAGACGGCGCGGCGGCCGGACTTGAAAGTGACTGTAGCCTCGATGCGATAGCACGGACTTTTCGCCGTCGTTCCGTCGCCGCCGGCCGAAGCCGATGCATCTCCGTTAGCGGGCGGCCCGTTCGCCTGGGGTGGCTGCGCACCGAGCCCATCATTCGGCCCTTCAGGCTTTCCCTTGGAAAGGGCCACCAGAACTTCCGGCGCCGCAATCGTCTTGTCCACATCCGACGTTCCGTTGAAGACGGTCACGAACGGCAGGGCCCGCTCCATCAGCGCCGGCGGCAAGCCGGCGACAAGCGCGAGCTCATTGACATGGGTGAACAGGGACTGCCGCGGCGAATAGCCGAGTCCGGCGGAGGCATAGAAAGCCTCCTCCTCATTGCCGCCGCCAGGGACGGGGCGGGTTCGCCATCCGACGATCCGGTCGGCATCATCGGCCGCGGCCTGCTTGCTCGCGCCGAGCCCGGCGAACAGACCCGCAAGAATTTCCTTCGGCGCGAAATTCAAGTCGATACGGGCGGCTTCCGACAGGAAGGCGACGTTGACGTCGGCATCATCCATCCGGAAATGAAACGATCCGTGCGTCGGCTTCTTGTCGCGGGCAAGCGAGAGCCGGTAGGCGGTGAGCTCCGCGCTGGCGGAGACCAGCGCTTCGGTCTTCAGTGCATCGTCGCCGACCGCCAGCGCATGCGCCGAAACGGACAGATAGACCGAGAAGATCATCGCAAGCGACGAGAGCGCCACAAGAATCCAAAGCACCGCGACGATCACGAAGCCCCGTTGCGAAGCCGGCCGGCGCGCGCGACATCCCGTCATTGCGTCGTTCCTTGGCCTGTTGCGGCGGTTCGATCGCCCTGCTGCGCATTTGCAGACGGATCCGACTTGGTGTCATCGCATTTGCCGTCCGGCTTTGTGCAGTCGCTCGGAACCTGAGCGTGGATCGGCACGATCGTGGAAACCGACAGCACGCGCTGGCTTGCCGCGTCGCGAACCACGAGCCTGATCATCGCCGGCAATTTGTCGGCCTCCCGCCAGTTGCTTTTCCACTCCCGGTCCGCACCTGCATAAGCGAAGGACAGCCGGAAAGGCGCACGCAACAGCACGACCGGATCGGCGAAATGCAACTGCTCCGACAACGAAGACCCGGGCGGCAACGGCGCGAACCGTGCGCGTGAGCGCACCGTGACGAATTCGCGGTGATCCATCGTTTCACCGAGGCGCACAACATCGAGCCCCGGCCCGGCATTCGGCCCGAGTGCCGTCCGGACGAAGGTGACGGAGAGCTCCGTTCCATCGAACAGCGGACGGCGGGAGTCGCGGTTGGCAGTGACATATTCGGCCGCGGCCAGATCTTCGGCGATGCGCTGCAGCGCGACGCCGATGGCCTCGCCGCGCTGCAAGCGTCCGATACCGCGATTCCAGTTGGGCAGCCATTGCGCAGTGATACTGGCGAGCGCGGAAAGCACGAGCCCCATCAAGGCCAGCGCGACGATGGCCTCGATCAGGGTGAAACCCCGCTCGCCCGCGCGTCGATTGGTTACGGCCGCGTTCATTCGGTCGACCTTTGCATCAGACGGACGGTGCGAATGTCTGACATCGCACCGGTCGGAGATTTCACGCGGATGCGGACCAGTTCGGGCGTCCACGTCACATCCGTCCCATCCCTCGCCGCCCACTCGCCCCCCAGCGGCGAGACATCGACCGTCCATCGATAACCGTCGATCTGGCCCGACGACGACCCCGGACGAAGCTCCGCCCGCGGCGGGATCGACCTCGTCATGACCGTGCGCGCAACCTGCACCAGCGTGACATGCTGCTCGAACGAACGAACCCCGCGCATGTTGGTTGCCATCAGCGACCCGATCGAGATGATCACGACCGCGACCAGCGCCAGCGCGACCAGCACCTCGATGATCGTGAACCCCGCCTCACGACGATCACTCGATGGACTTATCACGGGAGACAATGTCCACCCTCCCCGTCAACCAGTTGACGCGGATCTCGTAACCCGCATCGAAGCGCGTCAGCGCGATCGAGCCCCCGCATGAGGTGCCGTTGGCGAAGAAGCGGATCGTCGACAGCGCGGCCTGTCGCCGGCAGCTCTGCGGCAGCAACGCATCGAAGCGGACGTCATCAGGAATGCGGATTGCGGCCGTCGAGATACCGGAGCGGATGGCACGCGCGCCCGCGTCGACGAGCGTGGCGACGCTGACATTGCGGTTGATCGCGGCATCGCGATCCGCCTTCAGCAGCGTCGCCGCCTGCAACGCGTAGGCCTCGAGTCGCGCGCGCGACGTCTCATGCGGGATGAACGGCAGTAGCACGGCCGCAAGCAGCGCGACGATGGCGAGCACGCACACCATCTCGAGCAAGGTAAAGCCGCGCTCGCCTTGATCACTCATTTTTAGCGGATGCTCTTTCGAGCGAAATGTCGGCCGCCGTGCCGCTGCCTCCTTCCTGACCGTCGGAGCCATAGGATACGATGTCATAGGGCCCGTGCTCGCCCGGCGTGCGATAGAGGTAGCTGTGGTTCCAGGGATCGCTGGGAACATTGCCGCCTTTCAGATAAGGCCCGTTCCAGGATGTGACGCCTGGCGTGCGCTGCACGAGCGCCGCGAGGCCCTCAGCGGCGGACGGGAATCGGCCGGCATCGAGATAGAACAGGTCGAGCGCGCTGGAGAAGCTTTGAAGCTGAATCTTGGCGGCCTTGACCCGCAATTCGCTGAGATAGTTCAGCACACGCGGGCCGATCAGACCCATGATCAGGCCGATGATGGTGATCACGACCAGCATTTCGACCAGCGTGAAGCCCGCTTGGCCCGCATGCCGCGTGCCCCGGACCGGCGCCGCTTCGCCGGTGCGCGCAACGAATAGTCCGCCAATGCTCTTGAACGATATCATAGTGTGCCAACCTTTGGTCTAACCGACGAGTTGTGTGACGGACAGCAGCGCGGTCATGACCGACACGATCAGTCCGCCGACGACCGTGCTGATGGTGACGATCGCAAGCGGCCCGACGATTCCGACGATGCGATCGAGGCTGCGCTGCAATTTCGCTTCGTAAAATTCGGCGACGCGTCCGGCGAGCGCCGGCAACTGTCCGGTCTCCTCGCCAAGCCGCAGCATGCGGACCGCCATCGGCGGCAGGCTGCTCGCGACGGCAAGCGCATCCGACAATTTACCGCCATGGCGGACACGATCCGCCGCGGCCGACCAGCTTTGCTCGTTTCCCGTCACCGCCATGATGTCGACGATGATGCGCAAGGTCGCCGTAAGATTCACGCCGCTGCCAAGCAGGATGCCGAGATTGCGGCAGAACAGACTGGTGCGATAGAATTGAAAGATCGTGCGCACGCCGGGCAGTCGCGCGAGCCCGCTGACCAGCGCGGCGCGCGTGCTTGGGCGTCGAAACAGCCACCAGCCCCCCGCGATCGTCGCCGCCGCGGTGAGCATCGCGGCAGTCGCGTTGGCGCGCAGAAATTCCGACAGCTTGATGAAGGCGCCGAGCGCCGTGTCTGATTTCGTTCCAAAATCCTGCAGCACCGCCGAGAATTGCGGGAGCACGAACAGGATGAAGAACAGCATGACGCCGCCGGCGGCAACCAGCACAAAGGCCGGATATTGCATGGCGTCCGTCAACTTTCGCCGCATCTGCTCGGACCGCGCCCGTTCCGCGCCGAGCATCTCGAGCACCTGATCTAGCGTGCCGGATATCTCGCCGACGCGCACGAGCGCGGCATACATCGGAGGGAACAGCACAGGATAAGCCGCGAGCGCGTCCGCGAAGCTCTCGCCCGACAACAGTGCGGCGTGCACCTTGCCGATCACGGGCCGCAGCCGTCCGACGTCGGCATCGCTCGTCAGCAGCTCGAGCCCGTCGTCGAGACGCGCGCCGGCCTTCAGAAGCAGCGCAAGATCACGTGTGAACGTCGTGATCTCCACAGAGCTCGGCTTGCCGAACAGGCCAAAGCCGCCCGGGCTCGCACTTGCGCGCTTGTCCTCGACGGTCTCGATCGGCAACAGCCGCAGATATTCGATGCGGTGCGCGACCTCTTCCGATGTCGGCGCAGAGATCGTGCCGTTGACGATCTCACCGCTCTGCGTCAGGGCCCGGTAGCGAAAATTCGGCACGCGATCACCGCAGGGTCGTAACACGGAGGATTTCGGCGGGCGAGGTCAGACCCGCGCGGCATTTGGCGACGCCATCGTCGAGCATCGTCGTCATGCCGGCGCGGATCGCCATCGCGTCGATCTTCGCGCCGTCCGTCTTCTCGCCGATCAGCTCGCGCAGCTCACTGGTCAGCTCCAGAAGCTCGAACACGCCCAGACGGCCGCGATAGCCGGTACCACCGCAACGTTCGCAGCCGCATGGCTCATGCAACATCTCGCCGGGAACGGAAACCAAATGCCGCAAGCCGTGGATCCTCGGCGAAATCGGCCTCCTGCAACCCTTTCGGCGTCTTGCAGTGTTCGCACAACTGGCGAACCAGCCGCTGAGCGACGACGGCGCGTAGCACCGACCGCAGGAGATAGCCTTCGACCCCGAGATCCAGCAAACGGGGGACAGCGGCAGCCGCGGTTTCCGTGTGCAGCGTGGTCAGCACCAGATGGCCCGTCAGCGCGGCATGAACCGCGACATGCGCGGTCTCGGAGTCGCGGACTTCGCCGAGCATGATCACATCGGGGTCTTGGCGCACGAAGGAGCGTAGCGCTGCGGCGAATGTCAGCCCGATCGCGGGTTTGACCTGCGCTTGATTGATGCCGGGAATCTCGTATTCGACGGGATCCTCGACGGTCAGGATCTTGCGGACCGGCTCGTTGAGGATCGACAGGATGGTTGCAAGCGTCGTGGTCTTGCCGCTGCCGGTCGGACCGGTGATGACGATCATGCCATGCGGCAGTTTCAGAAGCCGCCGCAGCGTCACTTCGTCATGCTGTGAGAAACCGAGCTTCTCGACCACCAGCAGCCCGCGGTCCTTGGGCAGGATGCGGATGACGGCGGACTCGCCGTGCTGCATCGGCATGATCGCAACACGGATGTCGATATCCGCGCGGCCCGCCTTTATTCGCGCCGCACCATCCTGCGGCAGGCGGCGCTCGGCAATGTTGAGATTGGCGACGATCTTGATGCGGGAAATCACCGCCTGCGGCAGCACGCCGGACGGCGCCGCCACCAGGCGCAGCAGGCCGTCGACGCGAAAGCGCACGACGAGCCCCGTGGAGAACGGCTCGATGTGAATGTCGCTGGCACGCATTTCCACCGCTTTTTCGAGCAGATCGTTGACCGCGCGCACCACCGGTGCGCCGCTCGCAAGGTCGCGCAGGCTCTCGATGTCGTCCTCGCGCGGTAGCGCGAGAGAGCGATCCGGCAGCTCGGTATCGTTCTGTTCCAAGCGCTTTTCGAGGACGACGGCGAGATCATCCGAGGCGGCGACCTTGATGACGACACCCGCGCCGAGAACGATCTGCGCCGCGCGCTGCGCGGCCTGATCGGTCGGATCGGCAACTGCGAGCACAACCCTGCCATCGGCGGATCTGCATGGAAAGACGACGGTTTCGCGCAGGAACCGTTGCGAGAACGAAGCCACGAGCGGCTCCGCCGACATCATGTCCTGCAGCGTCACACGCTCGAGCTCATGGAAACGCGCGGCCTCATCCGCAAATTCGCCGGCGGACAGATCTGCGAGCTCCCAGAGCTTGGACTGGCGCAAGTCCGCACCTCTCTGCCCGGCGGCGACATCGCGCCCGTCAACCGCCGTCAACCGCTTGCTGCGACGGAGATATTCCACGAACTGCGAGGACAAGTCGGTGGTCATTCGTCGTTCCGGTCGCGCAGTCTGTTGAAGCAGCAGTCTTCTGGAAAAGAAAATCGGCCGGCGAATCCGGAGAACGCAGGAAGCGTCAACCAATGTAGCCAGCGACCGTATCGTTATTGATCCGAAGTATGACACCTGTACGAAGCGCGACGCGCACCGGGCGCACAAAAGGGATATGAGACATCATATATGCACCGGGCATATACACCGGACAGTCGCTCTCACGGAGTGTGCCCTCAAATCAACGTGGCGGAAATGATCGGCCGACAATCATGTAACGTTTTTGTTTCTGTCATGTTGCCCGGCTATTGACCGGGCGCGGCACGGGTAGATCGTCATGAACGACCTGTGGAGTACAACACAGTCGATAATGGCGAGCATGAATGGTACGCGTCGGCAACCAGGGCCGGTACCCAACGATCCGCCGCAACATTCGTGCGGCTTTACTTTTGACATCGCTTGGCGTTCTGGCATCCTGCAACTCGGCTACGTTAGGTACGAGCGTTGAAGGCTCGCAGATCGACGTCGTTGACAAGGTCAAGTCACTCGACATTCTGCCCCGCCAGTCGCAGCCGGTGAATGCCTCCACGCTCGCGCAGCAGGCCGATGGCGGAAGCGACCGCGCGTCGATCTATGAGGGCGTCGAGGTGACTGCCGTATCCGATGAGCGGCCGCAAATGGCATCCGCGGGCGGCAAGAGTTTCGACCTGAACTTCGAGAACGCCCCCGTCGCAACCGTCGCCAAGGTGGTGCTCGGCGACATCCTCGGCGTCGGCTATACGATCGACCCCCGGGTGCAGGGCACCGTCAGCCTGGTCTCGGTCCGGCCCGTTCCCAAGACCGACATCGTGTTCGTTCTGGAAAATGCGCTGCGCCTGAGCGGCGTGGTGCTGCTGCGCGACACCTCGGGCTATCGGCTGACGCCACTCGGCGATGCGGTCGGCGCTGGCCGGGTGGACGGTGCGCCTGCAAATCCGGAGCCCGGCTATGGCGTGTCGGTCGTGCCGTTGCAGTATGTCTCCGCGCAGACCCTCCTGAAACTGATGGACAGTTTCGCCACCAAGGCGGGCGCGGTCCGCGCCGACAGCGCGCGGAATCTCTTGCTGATCCAGGGAACCGGTGCGGAGCGCCGCACCGCCGTCGACACCGCGCTCAGCTTCGACGTCGACTGGATGCGCGGCCAGTCGGTCGGAATTTTCCCGGTTTCGAGCGGCGCGCCGGCGCCGATCATCCAGGAACTGGAGAAGATCGCCGACTCCGGTGAGAACGGCCTCGGCCAGAACGTCATCAAGTTCCAGCCGGTCGCCCGGCTCAACGCGATCATGGTCGTGACCAAGAAGCCGGACATGCTGCGGATGGCGGCGACCTGGATCAAGCGGCTCGACCGCGCCGACACCGCGCGCACCACCGTCCACGTCTATCACGTGAAATATGGCGACGCCCGCCAGATCGCGAGGGTGTTGACCGACATGTTCCTCGGCGGCTCGTCCTCGAACGGTCTCGACACCGCAGACAGCCAGGTCGCGCCGGGCTCCGGCACGTCGACGACCTCCAGCGCCGATCGCCTGTCGCTCAACTCCAATTCCCCATCGGGCATGGGTGGTTTCGCTTCGCGCGGCAGCACAGCCACGGCGGGTGCGGGTGGAAACGGTCTCGGCGCGCAGACGGCGAATGCCGGCAATGGAGCCAGCGGCGGCACACTCGACAGCGGACGCGGTGCTGGCGGCAACGGTCAGCCCGTGCTGCAGGACGTGCGGATCACACCGGACGCGGTCAACAACACGCTGCTGATCTATGCGGATCAGGCCAACTACCGGATCATCCAAGCAACGCTGGTTCAGATCGATGAGCCACAGCTCCAGGTTGCGATCGACGCGACGATCGCCGAGGTCACGCTGACCAACGCGCTGAGCTACGGCGTACAGTCCTACCTGACCAGCAAGAATCTCGGGCTGAAGCCGAACCAGGGCTCCATTCTCAACACGCAGGCAACGACCGCGCCTACGACGGTCACGGACCCCGCCACCGGTGCTGCCTCGGTCGCGGGATCGCTTTCCAACGCCTTCATCAACCGCGCCTTCCCGGGCTTCAATTTCCTGATCGGCTCGGAAACCCAGCCGAGCCTAGTCCTCGATGCGCTGCATGCAGTGACGTCGGTGAAAGTGCTGTCCAACCCATCGCTGGTCGTCATCAACAATCAGGTGGCCACGCTGCAGGTTGGCGACGTCGTGCCGGTGTCCACCGGAAGCGCTACGGTCCTGACCACCAGCAACACGGTGGTGAACACCATCGATTATCGCAACACGGGCATCATCCTGCGCGTCGCGCCGCGCATCAGCGTCAACGGCGACGTCCGGCTAGAGATCGAGCAGGAGATCAGCAATGTTCCTCCGGCCAGTGCGAACAGCCTGACGCCGACGGTGTCCGAGCGCCGGGTCAAGAGCTCGATCTCGGTCGCCAATGGCCAGACGGTCCTGCTGGCCGGATTGATCAGCGAGCAGCAGAACGGCTCCCGCAACGCGATCCCCGTGCTCGATCAGATCCCGGGTCTCGGCGACGCCTTCGGCCATCAGAGCAATTCGACCCAGCGCACCGAGCTGATCATTTTCATCCGCCCGCAAATCATCCGCAACGGCTCCGACGCTCACACCATCGCCGAAGAGCTACGTTCAAAGATACGCGGCAGCATCGCCACGACGAACACCAATGCAGCGACGACCACCAGTTTCCGTTAGGCCGACGGCGGCGACATCAGCTTGGCGCGGCCGCGCGGCTGCGGTGCTGATCGCTGTGACAGTCGGCATGAGCGCCGTGCCGCCTGCACATGCCGATGCGCTTTCCCGGGCCACGGCTGCCTATAATCATGGCGACTATGTCCGCGCGGCGAGAGAGCTGTCGGTGCTCGCGGCTCAGGGAAATCCCAGGGCGCAGGGCCTGCTCGGCTTTTTGTATGAGCACGGCTTCGGCGTCCCGCAGGCCTATGACGCGGCGGCGGACCTCTACGCACAGGCAGCCGCGCAGGGCAACCCGTTCGCCCAGGCAATGCTCGGGCTGATGTACGACAAGGGTCATGGCGTGTCGCGCGACGTTATTCTCGCCTACAAATGGCTCGATCTCGCCGCGGCACATACGCGTGGGAAGGAGCGGGACGCCTACGCGCGGTTTCGCAACGCGGTGGCATCGAAAATGTCGCCCGACGAGATCGCGCTGGGCCAGCGGTTGGCACTGAACTGGGTACCCGGCGCATTCGTCGAGCCCGTTCGGATTCCGCGATAGCGGACTCGCGGCACGTTCCCGGAATTGAGTGCAGCTCGTCGCCTAACGCTCGCAGCTTGCTCAGCCCGCACCATTTGGCGATGAACAGCGCGATCGTTCGCTGCGCCGCCAAGATCAGTTCATTTTGATCCGGGCAGGCCATTCCGAAATATGTCTTGCTGGAATATGTCTTGGAGGCAAACCAAGACCTGCCGTCTGCGACCGTCGCCCGCAGGCGTCGCATTTGCTTGCAAGTAAATCTTTGCTCGGGCGCCTACACGATGGGCATATTGGCGAGCCCGATCAGGGCCGGCGAGTCCTCGAGGATCAGGTAGGTCGGGATCTTTTCCAGCATTGCGGCAAATCGCCCCTTGCTTTCGAAACGTTGCCGGAACGCCGAAGCGGCAAAGGCATCCTTGAAGCGAAGCAGGATGCCGCCTGCGATATAAACTCCGCCGAGCGCGCCCACGGTGAGCGCCAGATCGCCGGCGACGCCGCCCAGGAATTCGCAGAAACAGGCGAATGCCTTGACGGAGAGTTCGTCCGACTTGTTCATGGCATGCTTCGTCACGTCTGCGGGCGTCAGCATCAGCGGCTCGATGCCATTCAATGCGCACAACGCCTCATAGAGATTGACCAGACCTGCGCCGCTGAGCACGCGCTCGGCAGAGACATGGTTCCAGCGCTTGCGCAGCATCTGGATGATGGCGGCTTCCTCATCGTTCGACGCGGCCAGCGTCGCATGGCCTCCTTCGCCCGCGACCAGCGTCCACTCCGCGCCGCGCGGGATCAGCGCGCTCACGCCGAGACCGGTTCCAGGTCCGATCACGCCAATATTGCCCTTCGCATCGGGGATGGCAGGCCCGACGGTCAGCAGGCTCGGCTGCGGGAGGTGTGGGATGGCCCGGGCGTTGGCGGCAAAATCGTTCACCACCACAAGCGACGTCAGATTGAGGCTTCGCTTCAATTGCTCGATCGAGAAGGACCACGCCTTGTTGGTCATCGAGATCTTGTCGCCGAGCACGGGCCCGGCGATCGCGAGCGCACCCGTCAGATGCGTGCGCTCGCCGGACGACAGCGTGCTCAGATAGTCGGACAAGGCGTCATGCAGCGAGGGATAGCGGTCGACCTCGACATGCTTCAACTCGCGATAGGTCCCGTTCTCCGCGACCGCAAATCGCGCATTGGTTCCGCCGATGTCACCGATCAGTCGCAGCCCGCTCACAGCCAACTCCATCACCTCGAAATTCGGTCCGGTACGCACATTCGCATCGATTCGTGCAGATTTGACGCCCGTAGAGACAAGAAGGAAACGCCGGGGAGGTTTCCGGCATTGGAACAGGTTTCAGCAGATTTTGGACTTACCACGCCACCGCTGGCCGTATAGGAGTTCAAATCCCGGCCGTTGAGGAACGTCGGCCGCGGCCAAGAGGCCGCTCGGAATGCACCTGCTTGAGCCATGGCGAAGGGAGGGGTCCGCCAATGATCTGAGATCTTATATAGTGAGATCGAAGCCATATTTCATTGCGTCCGTTCTCGCGGAACAAGGCCAGGATTGCAACCGCAACGAAGATCCGGATCAGGCGGCGGTCCGCGGCCACGCGAGTGTGGAAGACTACAAAGCCTCTTTTTTCATCCGATAGACCGCCTTCGATCGGTCCTCGTGTTTTGATCTCGGCTCCGCCACGCGCTGGCCAGCACGACCAGACCAAGCCCTCCGAGTTCGAGAAGCCAATTCAACTTGAGGCCAAATATCCGCTCGCCAATGAGCTGGTCGATCTGATGAAGCGACACATCTCTAACCAGAGCGAACGCGATCAGCATCATGATCCCGAACAAGACCAGCCAACTCGATGCGGTGGCGCGCCTCAAGACGACAAGCCAAATGATCGTCGCCAGACCGAAGAACACGACAATGCCGGTCACAACCCCGACCTGTAGTGCCTGACGCTCGCCGTACCAACCCTGGTCAAAGGCAACCGTCCGGCCGATGTTCGACAGCGTGCCTTCAAGTAGCCGGTTTGCGCCAAGCGCGATCAGCGTGACGGAAGTGCCCCGCCAAAGCGCGTTCTCCTTTCGCGGAAAAATAAAACGGGACGTCCGCCAGGCGATCCAAGCAACACAAACATAGATGGCGGCAAAGATGGCCGGCCCCAAGCCTCCTATTGCGTCCGTCATTGGAATTGCCGTCCGTAGAGTGGCCGCATCTTATTACCTCGCATTCCCAGGCAATCTAGGCCAGTTCGACGCACGCCTTCAAAGCTCTCGACGAATTGCCCCATCAACTGAAACGGCCCTAGATTGGGAGAGGCGACGTGGGATAGCGTTGGGGCTCTCAAGCCAGAGAGGCATCCGATCATGGTTTTCGCAAGGGCAACGCGCGCATTTGCGGACGTCAAGGCGCGCGCACCATTGATTGGATGTGGACCGGCTGCTGGCGCAAATGTGGGATATTCGTCGCTGAGATTCCAGCAACAGTTTCCCGACGCAACATAAAGGTGAAAACAGCATGCTTTGAGCTGCTTTTCAGTTGCGCTCTGGACGGGTGCAAACAATGGCGCAAAACGAGGCTGGCGGAGGAGTGTCAGTCAATCCCCACTGAAAGATAATATGTTTTCGACCGTCCTGGGCCAAAACCCACCGTTGAGCTACCGCCCAAAAATGGATTTCCCCTTCGATTGCAGCCGGTAAGTAACGGCTATGCAGCAGGCCGATCGCAGCGCTTTAAATCCTCAGGGGTCTCAATGGCCCTAACGGAATTCTCGAACACTTTTGTCAGACGCTCTTACCGATTGTCCTGGACCGACCGGGTCCGAAATCCATGAGACCCGCGATGTATCGTTCGGGCGTGAGGTAGTCGTCCGATGGAGATGAATCGTGGACATCTTTGGACCCTTCGCGTCGGCACTCGCGTGCCAATTGAAGTTCAATTGGAGAACGCGCTTGCCTTGCGGACGAGCCGTTCATCGCCCTTTCGGCTGATTTCGAGCGCGGATGCCTGGTATGGCGTTGAGACAACGACGCGCTGACCGGGCGCCAGTACTGTCACAAAGCGGATCGGCGTTCCCGCTTCACCCTGTGCAAGAGTTGTGACGACGCGGAATCCGTCGGGCTCGACCGTGTAGTAGGCGACGCCGGATACATCGCCGAGATTGATGCTCTGGCCCTCGATCGGTCGCAGGCCGCTCGCGTGTGCGGCCCCGAGTGAAGCGAAGGTGAAGGCGGCTGCGAGAAGCGAACTGCGGATTGACATAGGAACCTCCGTTGGCTTGGGCGGCGGGCGGGTCGCCCGTCTGCTCCTCAGGGCGTTTTGGTCCGGCTGATCGCGGCGGGATCGCGGTTTCCGTAAAGCTCTCGCAATTTGGTCTTCAGGACTTTTCCGGTCGCCCCGTGCGGAAGCTCGTCGACGAACAGTACATCGTCCGGCATCCGCCCCTTCGCGATCTTGCCTTCGCAAAAGGCCAGGAGATCTTGCGCCTTAAGCCTCGATCCCTGGCGCCGGACTGCTAGGACGAGCGGGCGTTCGTCCCATTTTGGATGCGCAATACCAATCACCGCCGCTTCGGCGATTTCGGGGTGGACGACAGGAGCAACGGAGTTTGCATCGTGAAGCCAAGCATGGCGAATGGGTCCTCGGTTTCAACGCTTTCACTTCAGCCGCAAGCAACTATTCGTGCAGGAGATCGTCCGCACGGGCGTCCGTTTGGCGGGAAGTCTTCATCAGCCAGGACGACGTCTCGCCCGCCCTCTCGCCCTTGGGCACCCGATTCCCGAAAGCGCACCTTCGCGCGAGACCTGAGAAGGATGATAAGCTTGAAGTGAACGACGAGCAGCCTGATCGCAAAGGAGGTGACGAGCCATATGACTGACAGGGGCATGTGTCTTCCAAACATGATTTAGATTCAAATGCTGTGAATGAAGCTAGGGCTAAGGCTCTGGAAGCTGGATGTCGTGAGCCGCGAGCGCCCTTTCACCCGTACTGTCACGCACCGCTCACAGCCACGTCGCGCCGCCAACCTCGCGGTTGGTGAAGCTCACCTTCCCTGCCTGGGGAAACGACTGCGGCCATCGGTATTCGTGATCGGCCATCCCACTCCACCACCGGCGCGACGTGGACGCAGAGCGCCGACTCTAGAGCATGATCCGGAAAAGTGTGCAGCGGTTCCCTCGCGACAAACGCGGAACGCGTTTGCGCGGAGATCATGCTCAATTCAAAGACCTAAAGCGCGATGACAATTCAACCTAATATCATCGCGCTTTAGCAAAACCGATATATTCACGGTCGCGCTGCCAGATTGGAACTTGGCGGGCGCTTATTGATATTCAAATTAGTCATCGGCTATTCGAACGAAAAGATATTCTTCCAGTCGTTCTTCATGCTGATGACGGTCCAGTTTTTCTTCCTAGCCTCGGCATAGAGCGCGGGGGTGAGCGAGCCAATCTTGGTATCGGGCAGCCCCTGCGCCGGGCCATAGGCGTACTCACGTATTGCATCGTCGTGCAGTACAAGCATCGATAGTCGCGCGCCGTCCCCGGCACCCGTATATTCCAGCATCTGCTCATCTCCAGTCGAGTTACCAAATGATGCGTTCGGACGCCGACCAATCATCAAGTGAATGCCCTCCGGTTTCCCGGCAGCGCTGTCATACAGCATGAGCCTGGGTTCACTAATGAGGACCGGCTTGCCGTCCTTGTCATAATCATATTTGACGGCAAGCGACGACCCGACCACCTGCTCCGGTGGGATGCCGTAGACCTGCCGTGAATACAGGCGCACAAAATCCTGACCGAAGCCCGTGACAATGTAGGTCTTAAAGCCATTCGCCCGCAGATAGGTCATCACCTCCAGCATCGGTTGGTAGACGAGTTCGGTATAGGGCCGTTTCCAGCGTGGGTCCTTCGCGGAGGCAAGCCATTTCTTTCCTGCGGCCTCGAACTCGTCAGTTGTCATGCCGGCGAGCGTGGCAAGGACGATCTTTTCGAGGTCTCGCATCGAAAGCCTGGCTATCGCTTCCCGGTTTCCCGAGAGCGCCGTCTTGAATGGCTCAACCTCCTTTAGCGTCGGCTCTTGCGCGGCCAACACCGGGACCCGGTCGAGGCAGTACACCATTTGGCTGTAAATCGGCTGCTCCACCCAAAGCGTGCCATCCTGATCAAAAGTGGCAATGCGTTCCTCGGGAGGCACGAACTTCGGACTTGCCCGGTCTGTCGTGTCTCGGACGAAGTCGAGGATCGCTTGTTTGGCGGATCCCTCATTCCACGATGGCAATGGGCCGCTCGAAGCGGTCTGGGCCGACGCGAAGACGGATAAGGGCGGCGCGGATAGGGCTGGAAGCAACGCCAACGTCGTGAGCAAGGTGCGACGGTTGATGCCGGAGCGCAGAATGGTTTCTTTCATGTTCGGCTACTCTTAATTCAAATAGATCGGGTGGGAGCATGTTCGGCGAAAATGCGATGGACCGCTCTGCCGCTGATGCCGTTCGTCCGCGCCATCAGGTTGGCCGTGGGACAAAGGGTCATAGTCACTGCGACGCGCTACTGGTCCGCACGCACCCAAAGCGCTTTTAGTCCATTGAAGTTCAGCATCGTCCGGCGCTCCAAGAGCCGATCGGTTCTCAGGCGCAGCCTCGGGAACCGTTCGAGCAGCATCGAAAGAGCGATTTGTGCCTCGGCCCGGGCCAATGGCGCGCCAAGACAGAAATGAGCGCCCCCGCCAAATGAGTTGTGACGCTTATCCCGCCGTTCGATGTCAAACCGCTTTGGATCGGGATGCGCTTCTGGGTCATGATTCGCTGCATAGAGCATCGCAGTGATCGTCTGCCCCGCGGCGACCGGGCACCCGCCGATCCGCATCGCCTCGGTTGCGATCCTACCGCCCTGCATAACTGGCGAGTCATAGCGCAACACTTCCTCGACGGCGCTACGGACCAGGTTCGGCTCAGCAAGCAGTTTGCTGAGTTCACTGGGATGCTGCAGCAGCGCCAGCACGGCGTTGCCGATCAGATCGGTCGTCGTCACGTTGCCCGCAATGAGCAGAGCATTGCAAACGCCAATGATCTCCGCTTCGTCGAGTTGCTCGCCGTCCTCTTCGGCATCGATCAGGCTGCTGATCAGATCGGCCCGACGTTCCTTACGACGCTTTTGAATCACCTCGGTGAAGTAGCCGGCGAGAGCGGCGTCGCAGGACGCCAGGGTCGCCTCCTGTTCTGGCGTACGTCGCGGGTTGAACATCTGTATTTTGCCCTCAGACCACTGCTTGAAGTCGTGGCAGCGGGCGGTATCGACACCCAACATCAGCGCGATGGCTATCGTCGGCAGCGGTCGGGCATAAGCGTCCATAATATCGAAGCAGGATGGATCGTGGATATCGTCCAGCAAGCCGCATGCGACCTCAGCGATACGCGGGCGCATGGCATCGACCGCGGCCTGGTTGAACGCCTTGACGACCAGGTCGCGCAGGCGCTTATGGTCCGGCTCGTCCATATGCAGTATGAGCGGCCGAAATGTCTCATCCACCTTCAGTCGCACCCGAGAGAATGAACCCGGGCGGGATTTCCGTGGATCATTGGCCAAGTTGCGATTATTCATAACGGCCTCGACATCGGCCGCACGGGTCAGCACCACCCGATCGAGCATCCGATCCTGGTGCACCGGCTCCCGCGACCTCAGCAGATCGAGATATTCGTCCGGCCGCTCGCGAAAGACGGGATCAAAGTGGGTCAGAGCCATTCCCGTTGGCACCGCAGTCTCGTCCTTACTCATGGAATCTCGTCCTTTGCTAGGGTTTAGTTCCGATCGGCTTGGAGCGAGCAAAGCCTCCGCTCATTGGAGTTATCGTCGCCGAAGGTGATCGAGGTCATCAGGCTCCATCAGAAAGCCGCTGCCGCCCGCGCCTTCAGGTCGGCCGTGGGACAAAGAGTCATAGTCACTGCGATGCCGTACTAGTCCGCACGAACCCAAAGCGCTTTTAGTCCATTGAAGTTCAGCATCGTCCGGCGCTCCAAGGGCCGATCGGTTCTCAGGCGCAGCCTCGGGAACCGTTCGAGCAGCATCGAAAGAGCGATCTGTGCCTCGGCCCGGGCCAATGGCGCGCCAAGACAGAAATGAGCGCCTCCGCCAAATGAGTTGTGACGCTTATCTCGCCGTTCGATGTCAAACCGCTTTGGATCAGGATGCGCCTCTGAGTCATGATTCGCTGCATAGAGCATCGCATTGATCGTCTGCCCCGCGGCTACCGGGCACCCGCCGATCCGCATCGCCTCGGTTGCGATTCGAGTGCCCTGCATGACTGGCGAGTCATAGCGCAATACTTCCTCGACGGCGCTACTGACCAGGTTCGGCTCAGCAAGCAGTTTGCTGAGTTCACTGGGATGCTGCAGCAGCGCCAGCACGGCGTTGCCGATCAGATCGGTCGTCGTCACGTTGCCCGCAATGAGCAAAGCAGTGCAAACGCCAATGATCTCCGCTTCGTCGAGTTGCTCGCCGTCCTCTTCTGCGTCGATCAGGCTGCTGATCAGATCGGCCTGACGTTCCTTACGACGCTTTTGGATCACCTCGGTGAAGTAACCGGCGAGAGCGGCGTCGCAGGACGCCAGGGTGGCCTCCTGTTCTGGCGTACGTCGCGGGTTGAACATCTGCATTTTGCCGTCAGACCACTGCTTGAAGTCGTGGCAGCGGGCGGTCTCGACGCCCAGCATCAGCGCGATGGCTATCGTCGGCAGCGGTCGCGCATAAGCGTCCATAATATCGAAGCAGGATGGATCGTGGATATCGTCCAGCAAGCCGCATGCGACCTCAGCGATACGCGGGCGCATGGCATCGACCGCGGCCCGGTTGAACGCCTTGACGACCAGGTCGCGCAGGCGCTTATGATCCGGGTCGTCCATATGCAGTATGAGCGGTCGAAATGTCTCATCCACCCCCAGTTGCACCCGTGAGAATGAACCCGGGCGGGATTTCCGTGGATCGGAAGACAGGTTGCGATTGTTCATAACGGCGTCGACATCGGCCGCACGGGTCAGCACCAGCCGATCGAGCATCCGATCCTGGTGCACCGGCTCCCGCGACCTCAGCAGATCAAGATATTCGTCCGGCCGTTCGCGAAAGACGGGATCAAAGTGGGTCAGAGCCATTCCCGTTGGCACCGCAGTTTCGTCCTTACTCATGGGTTCGTCCTTTCGTTAGGGGTTAGTTCCGATCGGCTTGGAATGAGCGAAGCCTCCGCATCAACGGCATGCCGATCCATCTCGCCCTCTCATTCGGTGAGAAGGCGCCGATTGGCCGGAAATTAGTTCGAAACCGATTTCACCTTGCAGACGAGCACGCTGTCGCCGTTCGGGCTGATTTCGAGCGCGTCCTGTGAAGTGTGGGGGCTGAAGAGCACTGCGACAGGACCGGGCTATTCGTCCATCCCGCCCGTTTCGTCATCTACGCGTTCGCGCCGCCGTCGACGGTCAGCGTCGCGCCGGTGATGTATTGAGCCTTCGCGCTCGCCAGGAACGCCACCACGTTGGCGATGTCCTCCGGCGCGCCATACCGACCCAATGCCATGAATTGTTTGCTCCTCTCCGCGTACGGGCCGTTTGCCGGGAACATGTCGGTGTCGATAGAGCCCGGCTGCACGAGGTTGGCAGTGGCCTCCTTTGGCCCGAGCTCCCGCGCCAGCGCCTTCGTGAACGCGGCCAGCGCCGACTTGGTTGCCGCGTACACACTGAGGACTGGCGCAGGGACGCGATCTGCGACGTAGCTGCCGATGGTGACAATGCGACCGCCCTTGCCGAGGTGGGCCAAGGCGGCTTTGCTTGCGATAAATGGCGCGCGCACGTTGACGTTCAGGAGCGCGTCGATATCGGCGAGCGAGAGGTCCTTGAGCTCGCCCAATCGAAGAATCCCTGCATTGTTGACGAGGATATCGAGTCCACCCAGTTCGGCGACCGTCTTGTCGATCGAGGCCTGAACGGCAGCGGCGTCCGCGTTGTCGGCCCGTATCGCCAGTACTCTACGCCCCTTCGCCTTTATGACACTGACAACCTCTGCGGCACTCGCTGCGGACTTCTCATAAGTGATCGCTACATCTGCGCCTTCTGTGGCAAGCGCCTTTGCGATCGCCGCGCCAATGCCTCTGCTTGCTCCTGTCACAAGAGCCCGTTTTCCCGCTAGCGTCATTGTAATCTCCACTTTTGCAATGATTGATGATTGGCTAGAGCATGATCCGGAAAAGTGTGTAGCGGTTTTCCCTCGCGACAAATGCGGAACGCGTTTGCGCGGAGATCATGCTCAATCAAAGATCTAAAGCGCGATGACGATTTAACCTGATTTCATCGCGCTTTGGATCCTTGATCGACAGCGCTTGAAAACTTCCATTCCTTGTCTCCGATCTCCGCAACGCGTGACTGCCAAGATCGGAAACTAGGCGGCTGGACCTCAGGTGTCGTGCGGCGATCGCGCCCAATCGTCCGTACTAGCGCGCACAGCCTGGCGCGCACCGCGGCGACACCAACACGATCTCGAAGGCGCGACCTGGCGTGACGCAGAGTTGAGCGCGGCGTATCTCGGCGCCACGCTAGGTTAATTGACTTCTGCCCGTGGCTTCGGCGCCGGCCATTACAAACCTTACGATTAGGCTCGCAAGATTATTGTCCCGTGGAGTTGATGGTGCACCTAAACGACGATTTTCTACAGCGCTCCAGAATTGGACTATGACGGTTTCCGAGCTGCACTGCGCGAGGATTGGGGATGGTTTAGTCCTGCTCTCGAAGC
Source organism: uncultured Alphaproteobacteria bacterium (assembly GCA_963770385.1). Lineage (GTDB taxonomy): Bacteria > Pseudomonadota > Alphaproteobacteria > Rhizobiales > Xanthobacteraceae > Bradyrhizobium. The sequence goes on from CAVYPJ010000003.1 coordinate 1,086,065, forward strand.
CAACATCTTCGCCGGCAAGGTACGCACGCGGCGCGTCTTCGGATTCGTTGCAACGGATCTCAGCTGCAACGCTACCCGCGTCGAGCGGACGGAATTGGATATTCGCCGTGATGACATGGAGTACTATTACGTCGTAGCTCAGCTTACGGGCGGATCGACAATCACTCAGGGTGACCGGCTCGTAGATGTCGCTGCTGGCGATGTCGTCCTGCTCGATTCCGCAAGACCTGCAACATTCGTCCCGGACGCCCAGCACCGGTACGCGCAATGGCTTAGTTTGCAATTGCCGCGCCAGAACCTGGTCTCGCATCTCGGCTTCGAACCCCAAGGGGGCGCGTGCGGTCGCCGGCAGGCGCAAGCGTCACGTCTGCTCTGTCAACTCGCTCTTGACCCGGCCAGCGATGCAGAACCGGCGTTCGCATCGGCTGATGGATTTATGCCTCTGGTGATCTATGATCTCCTCGGCGCACTGTTTGCACCGCCCGCCCCGCTTGGCTCGCGCCACAACGACAAGCTGTTCATGCGCGTCTGCGGCATCATAAGAGTCCGCTTTGCAGATCCGGACATCTCTCCGCGCGAGGTGGCTGCCGACGCGGAAATTTCACTGCGCTATCTGCAGAAGCTGTTCACGGTCCGTGGGTCGACATGCAGTCACCACATATGTTCGGCCCGTCTGGATCATGCGGCGCGTCTGATCAAACGCCGCGCGTTGATGAAGACAGGTCAGCCTCTCAGCGATATTGCCTACGCCTGCGGCTTTCGCGACTACACGCACTTTGCGCGCGGCTTCCGCCAGCGTTTCGGCACCGCGCCGGGCGCCGTCGGAGCAGGCGCCACCGGCAACGACAGCGCACGCGTCCGCACTGGATGCGCGCCGCATTCGCGTCGGAGCCAGACTCAAGTCCGCGCGTACGATTGAGGTTTTCTAAATCGCAGATGCAAAAGTAGGTACAGGGCCATTTCGGCGCGAAAGCGGGGCTAAATTCCGCGGTCGAAATCGGGCGCAATTTGATTTTGCAATGCTAAAGCATGGTCCGGAAAAGTGCGTAGCGGTTCTCCGAAAAGATCGTGCTCAATCAAAGGCCTAAAGCGCGATGACGATTTAATGATCTGATCGCGCTTTAGCAGCGATCCAGGGATCAACGATCAAAACAAAAATTTACATTATATTTCAACATGATATGGCGGAGAGAGTGGGATTCGAACCCACGGTACAGTTTCCCGCACACACGCTTTCCAAGCGTGCGCCTTAAGCCACTCGGCCATCTCTCCGGATGCCCTCTCTTGGAGCGGCATGAGGATTTTTGCAAGTGGATGCGGCATCGAGCGCCGGCGATTTCATTAAATAACTGAATTATAAGGATGTTTTTTCGAATGAACGGCGCGCGATACGCGTCCGCTCCCTTGCCCTGAGCGGAAAAACGCCCGAAGGCTACGATTGATTTGAGGGGATCAATCCGCAGCAGGAAGGGACGACATGGGAATTGACCGGGCGGCATTCATCGTGATCGCGCTGGCCGCAACCGCGGCGGCCCCAGGATTTGCCTACGCGCAGCATTGCACCCGTCAGGGCAACGACATCACCTGCGACGACGGCCGACGCGGTCTCATGGAGGGCGACGCCATTCTGTGGCCCGATGGCACGCGATCGAGCGCATCGCCGCATCCGAGCGTCATCATCGGCAACAAGGCGTCGGTGCATATCGGACCGGGCGTGTTCGTCGGCAAGGGCAAAGGCATGGTGCCGCTGGACGATCCGAACGCGCCGAACAAGACACGCTGCGCGATCGTGGACGGGGTCTCCTACTGCTACTGAGCGGCGGTCGCTAAAGCATGATCCGGAAAAGTGTGTAGCGATTTTCCGGAAAATATCATGTTCATTCAAAGACCTAAAGCGCGATGATGATTTAACCTGATCTCATCGCGCTTTAGACGACCCGCAAAACATGATGGCCTCTTCCGCTTACGGAAGAGGCCATCATGCAAACCAAATACCGGCTGGCGCTAACCGCCCTTAGTGATAACGCGCGGATGAATGGCCTGCGCGGCGCGGCCAGAGCGATGTCGCGCCCGCGATGATCGGCTCGGCCGCGACCTTGCTGCTTTGATTATCCTGCAGCGCGTCGATGAAATCGGCAAACCACTGCTGGATGGTCTGCTGCCGCAGCTTCTTCATCATGGCGTCGTAGCGCATGCGCCGCTCGGTCGCCGGCATCGACAGCGCGACCCCGATGGTGCGCGCCATGCCGTCAATATCGTGCGGGTTGACCAGCAGCGCGGCGTCCAGCTCCTTCGCGGCTCCGGCGAATTTCGACAGCACCAGCACGCCCGGATCAACCGGATTCTGCGCCGCGACATATTCCTTGGCAACGAGGTTCATGCCGTCATGCAGCGGTGTCACGACGCCGACCTGCGCGGTGCGGTAAAGCCCGGCCAGCACGGCCTGGCTGAATCCCTTGTTGAGATAGCGGATCGGCGTCCAGTCGACCTCACCATGGCGGCCGTTGACCTCGCTGACCAGCCGCGCGACCTCGGCCTGCAGATTGCCATAGGCCTCGATCGAGCCGCGTGATGGCGTGGCGATCTGCAACAGCGACACGGTGCGGGCGAGTTGCGGATGCGCGGTCCACATCTGGTCGAATGCGTTGATTCGGTTGACCAGTCCCTTGGAATAATCCAGGCGGTCGACACCGATCGCGAGCTTCTCGCCGTTCAGGCTGCGCCGCAGCCGCGACACGTCAGGATGCATGACTGATTTCGCGGCGTATTGCGCGAATTTTTCGGCATCGATTCCGATCGGAAACACGGTGGCCCGGGTTCGGCCGTGCCGCGACCGCACAGTGTCGCCGTGCACCGGCAATTCGAGATTTTCGCGCACATAGGACAGGAAATTCTCGCAATCATCCTCGGTCTGGAAACCGATGAGATCGTAGGCCAGCATCGCCTCGATCAGCTCGCGATGATGCGGCACACCCTCCATGACGCTACGCGCGGGCCATGGCGTGTGCAGAAAGAAGCCGATCGGCTCGGACACGCCGAGATCGCGAAGCTCCGCGCCGAGCGCCAGGAAATGATAATCCTGCACCCAGAATGCTGCGTCGGGCTTGTTGAAACGCAACAGCGCGCGCGCCATGAACGCGTTTACTTCGCGATAAGAGAGGTAATCGCCTTGCGACGCGCGGATCAGGTCGCTGCGTGAATGCAGCGCCGGCCACAGCGCCGAGTTCGCGAAGCCTTCGTAATATCCACCGTAATGCGCGGAAGGCAGATCAAGCAGCGCAAGCGCGCCTGCACCGAGCGCCTCGATCTCGGCAAACGGTTCTTTCTGGTGTCCGTCACGCACACGTCCGGAGGAACCGACCCATATTGCGCCAGACTTCTCCACGACGGGAAGCAGTGCAGCCGCCAATCCGCCCGTCATGGGCTCATTGGCTTTGCCCCGCGCAACACGATTTGAGACAACGACGAGGTTCACAGGTTCCCCTCCTAAGGGTCCGCCGAAGTTAACGTGCATTCATCAATGTGGTTCCTCTTCACCTTTTCAACGAAATGAAACCGAATTCGGGCTCGCCCGGGGTGGAACAGGGGCGGAAGTGAAGAACAAAACCGTCGCAGGAACCATGCAATTGCGACGTTGGCCGCGTGATCGCGGTAACCTTGCTACAACATGAAAAAATCTGGAGCGCATTGTGTCCGCTCCATGGCGCATTCATTCATCTTCAAGGAGACTCTTCAAGAGGTCTCTTCAAGAAGACTCGCGAGAAATGCGCGCACATCGCTTGGCGAATCGAAATGTCCGTCCACGCCTTGTGCACGCCGTCCTACAGAAAACGAGAGGCCGTCGAAATCGGGCATGATCGCGAACACCGATTCATCTGTAACGTCGTCACCGATGAACAGCGGCCGGCGGCCTTTGAAAGGCAGGTGCGTCATCAGTTCTCGCACACCACTCGCCTTGGTGAAGCCCGCATGCTTGATTTCGCAGACGCATTTGCCGGGCAGCACCTCGATCGGCGCATTCGGCAGATCGGCGCGAATGAGAGAGACCGCCTCGTAGATCGCTTTCTCCGCATGGGGCGCGAGACGGTAGTGCAATGCCAACGAGTAGCCCTTGTCTTCCAGCAGAATTCCCGGGCTCAGCTTGGCGACCGCGGCGAGCCGCCGCTTCAATTCCTTGTCCATCGGCGGCGCATGCGTGGCGACGGCCTCGCCATCGTTCGAGAGCCGCATTTCGGCACCGTGACCGCCGATCGCGGGAAACAGCTCGGGCGCGAAGATCAGGTCAATATCGTTGAGCGAACGTCCGCTGACCAGCGCCAGCGCTCCTCCGCTGCGATTGAGGAGGCTATTGAGATTGTTCGCAAGATCCGGCGGCACCCACACTTCGCGCGGCGTCGGCGCCAGATCGAGCAGCGTGCCGTCGATGTCGAGCAGGATCGCGGTCTCGCGCACATTGCGAACCAGCGAACGCGGCGATGCTTCCGGCGCAGCATTCTCTCCACGCGAACGATCGTCCCGCAGTGACATCTCGGCCAAGCCCTGATTGTTGTCGTTCACGTCATTCTACTCCACAACAGCGAGCGGTTTCGCTATCGATTCCAACGATTTTCGTTCCGCCGCAACGGCATAACGCCACGCCACGCAAGCCGCGATAATCATCAGCGCGGAGCCGAACAGATAGCCCGCGAAGACGCTGCCCCGCGAGCCGGTATCGATCAGCACGCCGAACAGCGCCGGCCCGACCACACCGCCGATGCCGGTTCCGATGGCGTAGAATAGCGCAATCGCCAACGCGCGCACTTCCAAAGGAAAGGTCTCGCTGACTGTCAGATATGCGGCGCTCGCGGCCGGCGACGCGAAGAAGAAAATGATCATCCAGGCGATCGTCTGGCCTTGCGCGCTCAACGCGCCTATCGAGAACAGATAGCCGGAGATCGCAAGCAGAATACCCGACACGCCATAGGTCAGCGTGATCATGGTCCGCCGTCCGACCGTATCGAACAGCCTGCCCAGCAGCAGCGGGCCTAAGAAATTACCGGCGGCGAAGGGAAGGATATACCAGCCGACCTGGTCCGATCTGATGCCGTAGAAGTCGGTCAGCACAAGCGCAAAGGTGAAAAAGATCGCGTTGTAGAAGAACGCTTGTGCGACCATCAGCACGAGCCCCACCAGCGAGCGCTGCCGATAGTCCGTAAAAAGCGTGCGCGCGACCTCGCCGAGCGGCGTATGATCGCGCATCTTCAGCCGGATCTTGGTGAAACCGCTCGTCTTCGGGTCCTGGATGTGGCCAATCACGGATTTCTCGATCTCGTCGACGATCGCGTGCGCCTGGTCGGGATGACCATGAATCATCAGCCAGCGCGGACTTTCGGGAATCCACATCCGCATCACGAAGACAATCAGGCCGAGACAGGCGCCGGTGAGATAGGCGATGCGCCAGCCGTGATCGGGAGCAGCCACGGCGGGATCGAGCAACACGATCGCACTGACGGCGCCGATCGCCGCGCCGATCCAGAAGCTTCCATTGATGACGAGATCGGTCCAGCCGCGGTAGCGCGCCGGCACCAGTTCCTGGATGGTCGAATTGATCGCGGTATATTCGCCGCCGATCCCGGCGCCGGTCAGAAAGCGGAACAGCGCGTAACTTGCGACATTCCACGACAGCGCGGTGGCGGCGGTGGCGGCGAGATAGAGCGCAAGCGTGATGAAGAACAGCTTCTTGCGACCGATACGGTCGGTGAGCCAGCCGAAGCCGAGCGCGCCCAGCACCGCGCCCGCGAGATAGGCGCTGTTGGCAAGGCCGACATCGAAGTTCGAGAACTGCATCGTCGGGCTCGCCTTCAGCGCGCCCGCCAGCGCGCCCGCCAATGTCACTTCGAGCCCGTCCAGGATCCAGGTGATGCCGAGCGCCAGGATCACCCGTGTGTGGAAGCCGCTCCAGGTCAAGCTATCGAGGCGGGCGGGGATCGACGTTTCGATAATGCCATGATCGGCAGCCGAAGCTCCAACAGAAGCGGCTGGGGCGGAATTGCTGGCGGCATCTTTCAATGCCGGGCTGTGCTTCACATTCATTGGATTGGCCCAATACCAAAAAACCCGGGAAGACGATGTTTCCAGGGCGTTCAGGCGCGATAGCGGCAAATGTCGTCCCTGCGACAATATTTCAACGCGGGGAAGCGACAGGGGTTCCCGATCTTGCGGCCATAGGAACGGATCGTCCCGATGCCTGTTTTCGAATGAAACCAGGGAGTTGGACCATGGTCGCGCACAAGAAAACGTCCTCCGTTTCGCGAAAAGCTCCGGGCCGAAAGACTTCGGCGCGAAGGACCTCGACGCGACGGGCGAAAAAGGCCTCGCCACGGCGCTGGTCGCAGCGCGTCACGCGGGAAAGCGACGCGCTCGATCTGAAAGGCGGCGTGTTCAAGCTGACCAGCGCGAAGAAGATCGCAGCATCGCTGAAGTGCTCGGCGGAGCGCAGCTCGCGCAGGAAATCCGGCGCCTATCGCTCGGCGCTCTCGATGCTGACCTTCTACATCAATCGCGCCGGCAAGAACCTGCCGAGGACGGAGCGCGACCGGCTGGAACGGGCGAAGGGAGAATTGAAACGGCAGTTCGGCAAAGAATAGCGGCCGCGCCCGGCGATGGGCGCGACCGAAAACGACAATCAAAGCAGCAAAAGGAGCGCCGTCAGCGCTCGACGAACGCCTTCTCGATCACGAAATGACCGGGCTCGCCATGGCTGCCCTCGAGGAAGGCACGCGCCTCGAACATCTGCTTCAGCTCTTCGAGCATCCCCGGACTGCCGCACATCATGATGCGGTCGGTCGCGATGTCGAGCACCGGCTGACCGATGTCGTTGAACAGCTGCTCAGAGGTGATCAGGTCGGTGATGCGGCCGCGATTGCGGAAGGGCTCACGCGTGACGGTCGGATAGTAAACGAGCTTTTCCGACAGCAGCGGCCCGAACAGCTCATCCTCCTGCAACTTCGCAACCACTTGCTCGCCATAGGCGAGCTCGGAGACTTGGCGGCAACCATGCACCAGCACGATGGTCTCGAAGCGATCATAGACGTCCGGATCCTTGATCAGGCTTGCGAACGGCGCGAGGCCGGTGCCGGTCGAAAGCAGCAGCAGCCGCTTGCCTGGGATCAAATTGTCCGCGATCAACGTGCCTGTGGCCTTGCGGCCGACCAGGATGGTATCGCCCTCCTGGATCTTCTGCAGGCGGGAGGTCAAAGGTCCGTCGGCGACCTTGATGCTGAAGAATTCGAGTTCTTCCTCGTAATTTGCGCTCGCCATGCTGTAGGCGCGCAGCAGCGGACGGCCATCGACCTCGAGGCCGATCATCGCGAACTGTCCGTTGAGGAAGCGAAAACCGGAATCACGGGTGGCTCTGAAGCTGAAAAGCGTATCGGTCCAGTGCCGGACGGAAAGAACTTTCTCTCGATAGAACGCGCTCATGACCTTTAATTTTTCCGATTGACCTGACGTTAGAACAAAACAGTCCCTGCCCCGGATGAGGTAAGAACTCCCTGATCCATTTGATGATTTTGACGGCTGATGTAGCCGCTTCGCAGAGATAATCAACCCGTGTTGACGCGCAATTGAGGCCCGTCAAATGCATGTCGATTTACTGTGAGCACGATCGTCCGAACCTCCTGAATTCCTCGGCCTGCCTACTCGCAATTTACTTGCCGCAACAGGGGCCAATCCGGCACTAAATTGCCGCGCCTCCGTCAACGAGAGAGCAATGCTTAACAGCCAGCGAATTTTCGTCGATGCCGTCAAAAGGTATTGCTCCGAACACGGGATCGCGGTCGAGGTGCGATCCGAGGGTTGGCTCATCGTCATGCGCCCGGGACCCAACGCTCGTGCGCGCCGGACGCACTACACCCTGGGCTATGACGTCGGACTCAACAGTGCGATAGCTCACAGAATTGCCAACGATAAATCCGCGACGGCGGAGGTGCTGACCCTGTCGGGTGTTGCCTGCATCCCCCATACGCTGTTTCTCAACCCGAGGCTGAACGCGCACGCCTCGCCGCAGGGATCGTGGCGGACGATACTGACGTTACTGGACGAACACCCCGCAGGCGTCGTGGTCAAGCCGAACGAAGGCACGTCCGGCAAGAGTGTTTTCCTCGCGACGAACCGGCCGGCGCTTGAGCTCGCAGTCGACAGAGTTTTCGCATCCTCGCCAGGCCTTGCGATCTCGCCCTTTGTCGAAATCGACGACGAAGTCCGCGTGATCCTGATCGACGAGACGCCGGCGGTGGTCTATCGCAAAGACCGCCCATCGGTCACCGGCGATGGCGAGCGTTCGCTGCTTGAGCTCGCGCTTGCGGCCACGGCATCCGCACGGCGTTCGACCGTGCTGCCCGGCCTGCTCGCCGATTTCGCGAGAGCCGATCTCGACGCAATCGTGCCGCATGGGCAGCGACGTCTTCTGAATTGGCGCCACAATCTCGATTCCGGCGCGACGCCGGAGTTGCTGGATGAAAGCGAGATCAGGCAGGCTTGCGTCACGCTCGCGATCAGCGCGGCCCGCGCGATCGGCATCCGCTTCGCATCGATCGACGTCATCCGCTCCGGCGGACGCTGGCATGTGCTCGAAGTCAATTCAGGCGTGATGATGGAGGCGCTGAGCCGGCTTCATCCCGATCTGGTGCAAGCGACCTACAGCGCGGCGTTGGACAAGGTGTTTGGCGAGGAGTGATGTAGGGCGGGTAAAGGCGCGTTTGCGCCGTGCCCACCGCCCCTTCGCAATCGCGATCTCACGAACGGTGGGCACGTTTCCGTCTACGCTCTTCGAGCTACGCTGGACAAGTCGCTTTGCCCACCCTACGGATCGCTCGCAATTCTTCTAATTATTCGCACTCGCTGAATCGTCCATCGCGTGGAACGCCTCTTCCAGCTGGGGCGAAATCTGGACGTTGAGCTTCTCGCCGGTCGGCAGCCGTGACACGAACCATCTGTTGTAGAGTGGAATCAGATCGTGGTTGGAGCCGAGCTTGCGGAAGGCACGCTCGACCACCGCGGTCAGTTGCGGCTCGCCCTTGCGGAACATGATGCCGTAGGGATCGTAGGACAGATAGTCGCCGACAACGCGGAATTTGTCCTGCGACTTGTGGCGCGCGATCAGGCCGTAAAGCAGGATATCATCGGTTGCGAACGCGTCGGCCTTGCCATCCACCAGCATCTGGTAGGACTGCTCGTGATCCGGCGACGTGATGATGGTGAGCCCGAGCGACTGCTTCTTGTCGACGTTATGCATCGCCTGCTCGTTGGTGGTGCCCTTGGTCACCACCACGGTCTTGCCTTTCAGGTCGTTCGCGGAGGAAACGCCGGAGGCTTTCGGCACCATCAACTTGGTCCCCGCGACGAACATCAGCGGCGAAAACGCCACCTGCTTGGCGCGCTCGGCATTCGCGGTGGTCGATCCGCATTCGAGATCGATCTTGTTCTGCAGCACCGCCTGGATGCGATCGTCGGAAGTCACCTTGACGTAGTCGATCCGCAAGTTGGGATCGTCGACCTCGATGCCGATCTCGTCGACCACCGCCTCGCAAAGTTCAAGACTGTAGCCGATCGGCCGATTGGCCTGATCGAGGAACGAGAACGGCGGCGAGCTTTCGCGATAGCCCAGCCGCACCGCATGCGCATTCTTGATCGCGGCAAGCGTCGGGCTAAGCCCTTCGCTGCCGCCCTGAGCGGAGGCGGTGGTCGCAAGCAGGCTGACTGCCAGCGACCACAGCCCAACCCGCAGGCCAATACTCCAGTGCATCGCCTGCTCCAATCAATGACTCGCCATGGCCGGTAGTTCGCCGGCGACCATGTCCGGCGGAACGACGTCATCGGGACCGAGCGCATGCTCCGGTGCGAGCTCGCCTTCCCACTTCGCCACCACGGCGGTCGCGAGCGAGTTGCCGATCACATTGGTGGCGCTGCGTCCCATGTCGAGGAAGGTGTCGATGCCCATGATCATCAGCAGGCCCGCCTCGGGAATCCCGAACTGGCTGAGCGTCGAGGCGATCACGACCAATGAGGCGCGAGGCACGCCGGCGACACCCTTCGAGGTGACCATCAACGTCGCCAGCATCGCAAGCTGTGTCGCGAGCGACATTTCGATGTGATAGGTCTGCGCGATGAAGATGCTGGCGAAAGTGCAGTACATCATCGTGCCGTCGAGATTGAAGGAATAGCCGAGCGGCAGCACGAAGCTCGAAATCCGTGACGAGGCACCGAAGCGGTTGAGGCCTTCCAAGGTCTTCGGATAAGCCGCTTCCGAGCTCGCGGTCGAGAACGCGATCATCAGCGGCTCGCGGATCAGCCGCAGCAAGTGGCTGTAGCGCGGACCGATCACGATGAAGCCGACGATGACCAGGATGCCCCACAGGAGCATGAGCGAGAGATAGAAGCCGCCCATGAACACGATGAGCTTCCACAACACCAAGAGGCCATTTTTCGCCACCGTCGCCGTGATTGCCGCCCAGACTGCGACCGGCGCGAACAGCATCACGTAGGACGTCACCTTGAGCATGATGTGCGCGAGGTCGTCGATCAGCGCCAGCAGTCCCTTGGAACGTTCCGGCAACGCGCCCATCGCGACCGAGAAGAACACGGCGAAGATCACGATCTGCAGGATCTCGTTCTGGGCCATCGCATCGGCGATCGAGGTCGGAATCAGGTGGGTCAGAAATTTCTCGATCGAGAAGGCCGAGACCGGCAGGCCCGTCGACTGGGTCTTGTCCGGCAGCGTGCCCGGGAAGTTGGCGCCGGGCTGAAGCAGGTTGACCATCACGAGGCCGAGCAGCAGCGAGACAAAGGAGGCGCTGACGAACCAGCCCATGGTCTTGGCAAAGATGCGGCCGAGCTTGGCGCCGGAGCCCATGTGGGCGATGCCGCCGACGAGGGTCGCGAACACCAGCGGCGCGATGATCATCTTGATCAGCCGCAGGAACAGCATGGCGATCAGGTTGATGTCATTGGCGAGTTCGACCCGGCTGTCCGGCATATAGTTGAAGATCACCGTCCCCACAACGATGCCCAGCACCATCGCGAAGAGGATGAATTGCGTGAACCTGTTCGACATTCGCTTACCCCCGTAGACTCCGGCGACTCGAAGTTTGGCAGATTTTGACAGCGACGCAACACGCTTCGCAGTGCCGGCGGCTTTGCCTTGAATGTTCCGGTTGTCAGCGAGGCGCGCGCCGCATACCGTTAGCGCAACGCACAAAGAAAGCAGTTGCCCGTTTCATGCGCGGCGGCTGCATCAATAATCGCCAAAGAGCGACGGAGGGAAATGCCATGAGCAGAACCATCAATCGCCAGATCCTGCTTGTCGAGAAGCCGACCGGAAAGCTTGCGCCCGCGCATTTCAAGTTGCGCGACGGCGCGATCCCCGAGCCCAGGGACGGCGAGGTATTGCTGCGGGTGCGCTATATCTCGCTCGACGCCGCCAACCGGGCGTGGATGCACGGCGCGACCTATCGTTCTGCCGTCGAGGCCAACAGCGTGATGGCCGGCGGCGGCATCGCCGAGGTCGTCTCCTCGAAGGCGGCGGGCCTTGCGCCCGGCGACGTCGTGTTTGGCGACACCGGCTGGCAGGATTATGCCGCGGTGCCAGCCAGACATCTGACCAAGCTGCCGAAGGTCGAGCCGATGACGCATCTGCTCAGCGTGTTCGGCATCGCCGGCCTCACCGCCTATTTCGGATTGCTCGAGATCGGCAAACCGAAGGCCGGCGAGACCGTCGTGGTGTCGGCAGCCGCCGGCTCGGTCGGATCGATCGTCGGCCAGATCGCAAAGATCAAGGGTTGCCGTGTCGTCGGCATCGCCGGCGGCAAGGACAAGTGCGACTGGCTGACGTCGGAGCTCGGCTTCGACGCCGCCGTCGACTACAAGGACGGCGCGGTGTTCAAGGCGCTGCGCGCCGCGGCGCCGAAGGGCATTGACGTCTATTTCGACAATGTTGGCGGCGACATTCTCGAAGCCTGCCTGCCGCAGATGAACAATTACGGCCGTATCGCCTGCTGCGGCGCGATCTCGCAATATGATGGCGCGCCGTCGGCGCACGGGCCGCGCGGCGTGCCGGGCCTGATCGTGGTGAAGCGCCTCGTGATGCAAGGCTTCATCGTGATGGACTTCATGGATCAGCGCGACAAGGCGATCGCCGATCTGCAAGGCTGGATCGCATCCGGCAAACTCAAGGTGCAGGAGGATGTCATCGACGGGCTCGAGAACACGCCGGCCGCGCTGATCGGACTACTCGCGGGCGAAAATCGCGGCAAGCGGATGATCAGAGTGTGACGATCTTATTCGGCCTCTCTCGCGACATTCCACTTGCGACAGAGGCCGAAAGGGAAAATGATACTGACCGATATATTTCTTTCTGCATTGCAACAACCGAATTGATTGTAGCAACGGCTCCAACAGAACAAGGGGCGGATTCAAATGATCGAGATTTCGAGACGTGCCGGCCTTTGGCCGCTGCTGACGATTGCGCTGTTGGCCGTGACGACACCGGCCTCTTCCCAGGCACCGACCGACGCGCAGCGCGCGGCCATCAAATCGCAATGCCGCTCGGACTATATTGCGCATTGTTCGAGCATTCCACCGGGCGGCGCGGCCTCGCTGCAATGCCTGCAGAAGAACATGGCAAGCCTGTCTGCGAGCTGCCAATCCGCGGTGCGCGCCGTTGAAGCATCGGTCGAGAAATCCGAGCCCAAAGCCGACGCGAAGCCCGAATCCAAGCCCGAGCCGGCTGCCGAGACGGCCACCGCCAAGCCGGCAGAGCCCAGCGCGGCAGCAGCGAAGCCCGCCACCGAACCAGCCACGACGGCAGCCAAGCCGGGGACTGAAACTCCGCCTGCCCCGGCAGCCAAGATGACAGCCGGGAAATCGACCGCGGGCACGGTGCAAGGAAAGCCGAGCGACACGCAGATCGCCGCGATCCGTAGCGCCTGCCGTTCCGACTATCCGAAGGTCTGCGCCGGCGTCCCGACCGGCGGCGCCCCGGCCCTGCAATGCCTGGAAAAGAACAAGGCAAAACTATCGTCGGCTTGCGGACAGGCTGTCGCCGCGGCGAGCGGCGGCGCGGCTACGGCAGCGGGCGGCGCCACTTCGACGGCGAACGCGAATGCCGCGCCCGCTGTTGCGGCTCCCGCCGCATCTCCGCTGGTGCTCAGGCCGCTCCGCCCGCGCGAGGTGATCTTCGTGATGCGATCCGCCTGCGGCGCCGATGTGCGCGCGCTTTGCGCAGGCGTCGATCCCGGTGGCGGACGGATCATCGAGTGCCTGGCGACGCAGTCCGCCTCACTCTCGCCGGACTGCCGCAGCGTGCTCGGTCAGTTCGCAGGACGCTAAGCGGACCAATATTCAGGATATCGCCGCGATAATTCGCCAATATTTTCTGTAGCGCGCCGATCCGGCCGCGGTTAGTCTCCTCCCAATCATCAGCATACTGTCGATTGGGAGGAAAGGTTTGCGCATCGCCGTGATCGGCGGAGGCCCCGGCGGGCTCTATTTCGCCTATCTCTGGAAGACGCGCCATCCGGAGGCGCGGATCGACCTGTTCGAGCAGAACCCGGCCGGCGCGACCTGGGGCTTCGGCGTCGTGTTCTCCGAGCAGGCGCTGGAGTTTCTGCGTACCGACGATCCCGACACAGTCGACGCAATCGCGCCACGGATGGAAAGCTGGAAAAACATCACACTCAATCTTCGGGGCGAGAGCGTCGAGATCGACGGCATCGGCTTCTCGGCGATCGGCCGGCTCGAACTGCTCACCCTGCTGCAGGCGCGCGCCCGCGCGGCCGGCGTCACGATGCGCTATGACACGCTCGTTCCGTCCGTCGACGCGCTCGAAGGTTACGACCTGATCGTCGCGGCGGATGGCCTGAACTCGATGGTGCGTCGCAGCTTTGAGCGCGAATTCGGCGCCTCGGTCACGCACTCGACCAACAAATTCGCCTGGTACGGCACGACCAAGACCTTCGCGACGCTGTCGCAGACTTTCGTCGCCGCCGATCGCGGCACGTTCAATGCACATCATTATCGCTATTCCCCGGCGATGAGCACCTTCCTGGTCGAATGCGACGCAGCAACATGGGATGCATGCGGGTTTGCCGGCAAGACCGTCGAGCAATCGCAGGCGATCTGCGAACAAGTGTTTGCCGCGGCGCTCGACGGCCATCGCTTGATCTCGAACAGATCGGTCTGGCGCAATTTCCCATGGATCTGGAACGAGCGCTGGTCACACCGGAACATGGTGCTGATCGGCGACGCCTTGCATTCCGCGCACTTCTCGATCGGTTCGGGCACACGGCTTGCGATAGAGGACGCCATCGCGCTCACCAAAGCGCTGGAGACGGAAGCCGACACCGCCGATGGCCTCGCCTGCTACGAGGCTGACCGCAAGCCGGCCGTGAAGAAGCTCGTCACCGCCGCGCGCACCAGCGCTGACTGGTATGAGAATTTCCCGGCGCATATGGAGCGCGACCTGCTCGATTTCGCCTATAGCTACACTACCCGCTCGGGCCGGATCGATGATGTACGGCTGCGCGCCATGTCACCTCAGTTCATGGCGCGCTATGAGACCGCAAAGAAAGCGGGAGCGCGTCATGGCGCTTGAGATCGCGGATGGCGTGCCGCCGGACAATCCCGGTACCCGCGAGATCGGCTTCTCGATTCCTGTACGCTACAATGCGAGCCGCATTCTGTTCGACAATCTCGCCAAGGGTCATGGCGATCGGCTTGCGCTCACCGGCCCCGCCGGCACACGCAGCTACACCGAGCTTTGCGCGGAGGCCTGCCGCTGGGGCCATGGCTTCCTCTCGCTCGGGCTGAACCGCGGTGACCGCATCCTGATGTTTCTCGACGACACGCCGGCCTACCCCGCCGCATTCTTCGGCGCGGTGCGCGCAGGCTTCGTGCCGCTCCTGATCAACACGCTGACGCCGCCTGAGCTGTTGCAATTCTATCTCGTCGATTCCGGCGCGACGGTCGCCGTAACGGATGCCGCGTTCGCCGCGCGTTTCGATGCGCAGGCCTGCGCGGGTACGCCGCTCGGCACGCTGATCGTCGTCAATGGCACGGCGACCGGCCACGCCGCGCCGCGGGCGATCGCGGCGGACGAGTGGCTCCGGACACTTCCTACCGACCTTGCCGAAGCCGATACGCATCGCAACGAAATGGCGTTCTGGATGTATTCGTCGGGCTCGACCGGGCGTCCCAAGGGCATCGTCCATCTGCAGCACGACATGCCCTACAGCGACGTCGCCTTCGCCCAGAACGTGCTGAAGCTGGCACCCGGCGACGTCTGCTTCTCGGTGCCAAAAATCTTCTTCGCCTACGGTTTCGGCAATTCCATCACTTTCCCCTTCTCGGCCGGCGCAGCAACGCTGCTGCTGCCTGGCCAGCCGAAGCCTGCCGCGATTTTCGAGGCCATTGCGCGTTTCCGCCCGACCGTGTTCTTCGGCCTGCCGACGCTCTACACCTCGCTGACCAAGGCCGAGGGCGCAGCGGATGCGGAATTCTCCTCGTTGCGCATGGCAGTGTCAGCAGCGGAGGTCCTGTCGACCGAGGTTTCCAACGGCTGGAAAGCGCTCACCGGGCTGGAGATCATTGAAGGTCTCGGCTCGACCGAGGTGCTGCACATCTATCTCTGCAATCGCGAAGACCGCAAGAAGCCCGGCGCAGCAGGTCTGCGCGTGCCCGGCTACGAGATCGCGCTGAAGGACAAGGATGGCCGCGAGGTCGGCGACGACGAAGAAGGCATCCTGTGGGTTCGCGGTGATTCCGCGACGCCGCTCTACTGGAACAGGCCGGACAAGACGGCGGAGACCGTGCGCGAGAGCGGCTGGATCTACACCGGCGACCGCTTCGTGCGCGACGCCGACGGCTTCCACTTCTTCCGCGGCCGCGCCGATGACCTGATCAAGATTTCCGGGCAATGGGTCTATCCGCTGGAGGTCGAGCTCTGCCTCGCCGAACACCCGGAGATCCGCGAATGCGCGGTGTTTGCCGCGGAGTTGCCGGATCGCCGCATGACGCTGAAGGCGGTCGTGGTGATGAACAGCAGCGACTTCGATGAGGCGGAAACGACGAAACGGCTGCAGGATCATGTGAAGGAAAAACTGCTGCCCTACAAATATCCGCGTGAGATCCGGTTCATTGATGAGTTGCCGAAAACGGGCACCGGCAAGATCGACCGCCAGGCGATCATACGAATGTAAACTCAGACGCCGCCACACACAAACTCGCTGTCGTCCCTGCGAACGCACTAAGGCAATCACACATCTCGAAAGACAATCCCGGCTGTCGTCCCTGCGAACGCAGGGACCCATACCGCGTGACATCTGTTGTTGGAAAGAAAGCCGTCCCGCCGTAGTGCCACAAACTCAAGCCTGTGGTTATGGGTCCCGGCTCTGCGCTTCGCTTCGGCCGGGACGACAACCGGGTTTGTGGCCGCTATCCGCCCAACCCCGTCCCGCCATAGAGCCACGTCAGATCATCATAATAATCCTCCGACGTCTTCGCGCTCATGATGGCGTTGCGCAGACGGGCGTGGTCGCCGGCGGGGTGATAGATGTGTTCACCGATGGCGCGGGACAGGAGCTGCACGCGCGCAGTGCGTGGAAAGCGTTGCGCGCGATAGTTTTCGAGCGCTGACGCGTAATCATCCGGATGCTGCGAGAGCATGTGCGACAGGCACACGGCGTCTTCCATCGCCTGGCAGGCGCCCTGCGCGAAATATTGCAGCATCGGATGCGCGGCATCGCCGAGCAACGCGACGCGCCCATCGACCCAGTGCTCGGCGGGATCGCGGTCGCACAACACCCAGAGCCTCCAGTTCTTTCCGTGGCTGATGATCGCCTGCGCGCGCTGATGCACATGCGCAAATCCCTGCATCACTTCGTCTTCGGAAACAGGCTTGCCGGCAACGGGCTCCGGCGCGTCGTTGTGATAGGTGACGACGAGGTTGAACACCTTCCAGCCCGACAGCGGATAATGCACGATGTGGCATTTCGGGCCCGCCCACAGCGTCGCTGCATTCCAGCGCAGATCCTCGGGCATCTCCTCCGTTGGGATTACCGAGCGGTAAGTGGTGTGACCCGAGACACGCGGTGGCCCGTCGGCGATCACCTGCTTGCGCACATTCGACCAAAGCCCGTCAGCGCCGACCAGAAGCGAACCGGTGACGCACTCACCGTTAGCGAGCTGCGCAGTCACCGAGCTGCCATCCTGATCGTAGCCCACGACTTCCGAACTGACCCGCAGGTCGATCAGGTCGCTGTTGCGGCATGCCTTCAGGAATACGCCATGCAGATCGCCGCGATGCACGACAGCATAGGGATTGCCGAAGCGCGCGCGAA
The DNA here is from genome assembly GCA_963770385.1 of uncultured Alphaproteobacteria bacterium. Classification (GTDB taxonomy): domain Bacteria; phylum Pseudomonadota; class Alphaproteobacteria; order Rhizobiales; family Xanthobacteraceae; genus Bradyrhizobium. Next base: position 1,103,437 of record CAVYPJ010000003.1, read on the forward strand.
ACGCGTCGCCGAGATCGACATGGGTGATCTCCTGCGCCGTGAGCGCATCCATCAGGCGAAGCTGGTCGATATAGACCGCCATGCCGCGCGCGGCCTCGCCGACGCCGAGGTAGTCGAAGGCATGGAACGCGTTCGGGCCGAGCTGGATGCCCGCGCCGATCTCGCCAAGCGCGGAGGCCTTCTCCAGCAGGATCGAGCGAAAACCCTTCTGCGCAAGGCCAAGCGCCGCAGCAAGACCGCCGATGCCGCCACCGGCGATCAGGATCGGCCGCTCGCGCGCTGAAGCCATCAGCCCGATTTTCCCAGATGTTCGAGCGCGTCTTCCGCACGCAACGGTACGCGCGACGCCTCGTTGTTGAGATCGACCAGTTGCGACATCAGCGCCATCAGCGTCTTGCGGTCGGCCGCCCTGAGCGGCTGCAGCATGCGCGCCTGCGCGCGATCGACGGATGGCATCACCTTGCGCAACAGTGCGGCGCCCGATCGCGTGAGATAGAGCAGCTTCACCCGCTTGTCCTCGCGGGCCGGCCGGCGCGCGATATGGCCCTTGGCCTCGAGGCGCTCGATGACATTGCCGAGCGTCGAGCGGTCGAAGGCGATCACCGCCGACAGCCGCGTCGCATCGATACCCGGATGGGTCTGGATCGCGACCAGCGCGGCGTATTGCACCGGCGTCAGATCAAACGATTTGCACTCCTCGACGAAGATCGCGACTGCGATCTGCTGCATGCGCCGGAACAGATAGCCCGGCTTGCCGTAGACTGCGTCCATCGTGAGGGCAGATTTACTCGGCATCGGGCTGCCTGTCCGGTGCCGCGTCCGCGAAGGCCGGCATCGTCTTGGCGGCGGCCTCGGCCTTCAACAGGCGCGGGAAAGCGTTCACATCGACGCCGAAGCGCCGCGCATTGGCCAATTGCGGCACGAGACAGAGATCGGCGATGGTCGGCGCCGCGCCGAAGCAGAACGGTCCCGGCTCGTTCGCGATCAACTTTTCGCAGGCCGCGAGCCCTTCGCGATTGGCCCAGCCAGCCCAGCCCGTCACCTTGTCCTCGGGCAAGCCAAGGTCGCGCAGCCGCGCCAGCACTTTGAGGTTCTGCAGCGGATGGGTATCGCAGGCGAGCACATCGGCGAAAGCGCGAACCCTCGCGCGCTGCATCGGCTCGTTGGGCAACAGCGGCGGCTCGGGACAGGTCTCGTCGAGCCATTCGATAATGGCGAGCGACTGGGTCAGGATGGCGCCCGTATCCTCCTCCAGTGCCGGCACCAGCCCTTGCGGGTTGATGGCGAGAAAAGCGGGATCGCGCTGTTCGCCCTTGCGAAGGTGATGCGCCAGGTGATCACACCGCAAGCCCTTCAAGTTCAAGGCGATTCTGACCCGGTAAGACGCGCTGCTGCGGAAGTAGCCATGCAGCTTCATCGTAACCTCCCGGCAAATTTATCGGCTCGTTCAATTGACGCTATCCATATCGTAAGTATGCTGTCAATTAGCCAACAAGACCAACGGGAGGCTCTCGATGGAAGCCGTGCTGAAGACGCCGGAACGCGAGGCGTTCTACAAGAAGATCGACGGCGAGAATCTTTCCGCCCTATGGAACGTGATGGGCGATCTGATCACGCGGGAGCCGAAGAGCGCCTGCCGCCCGCATATGTGGAAGTTCGACACCATCCGCGACTACATGACCGAGGCCGGCAAGCTGATCACGGCCAAGGAAGCCGAGCGGCGTGTGCTGATCCTGGAAAATCCGGGCCTGCGCGGCCAGTCGAAGGTGACGACCTCGCTGTTCGCCGGCATCCAGATGGTGATCCCCGGCGACGTCGCGCCCGCACACAGGCACAGCCAGTCGGCACTACGATTCATCCTCGAAGGCAAGGGCGCCTTCACCGCGGTCGACGGCGAGCGCACCGTCATGGAGCCGGGCGACTTCGTGATCACGCCGTCGATGACCTGGCACGACCACGGCAACGAGACCGATGAGCCGATGTTCTGGCTCGACGGGCTCGATATTCCGATGGTGCAGTTCTTCGATGCGTCCTTCGCGGAAGGGTCGAACGAGGACCGGCAGGAGATCACCCGTCCCGCGGGGGACAGCTTCGCCCGCTACGGCCGCAATCTCCTTCCCTTGGACGACAAGCGAAGCTCGAAGACGTCGCCGATCTTCAATTATCCTTACAATTATACCCGCGAAACGCTTGAGCAAGCCAAGGCGCGCGACGAGTGGGACGCCTGTCATGGGCTGAAGCTGAAATTCTCCAACCCGGCGACCGGCGATTTCGCGATGCCGACCATCGGCACATTCATTCAGTTGCTGCCGAAGGGCTTCAAGACCGCGCGCTATCGCTCGACCGACGCCACCGTGTTCACCGCGATCGAAGGCAAAGGGCGCACGCGGATCGGCGATCAGACTTTCGAATGGGGCCCGCGCGATCTCTTCGTGGTGCCGAGCTGGCACTGGGTCACGCACGAGGCGGATTCCGATTCAGTCCTGTTCAGCTTCTCCGACCGCCCGGTGCAGCAGAAGCTCGATCTGTTCCGCGAAGATCGCGGTAACGCGTAATCCAATTTACACGGTCATGCCCGGCCTTGTGCCGGGCATCCACGTCTCCTCAAAAGACAAATGAGCGGGCGGCTGGGATAAGCCCTGCCATGACCAAAACAAACGACCAAAAAACAAAAAAACCGAGGAAACATCATGAAACGCCCGACGGTATCAACGCTGGCGCTTGCCGGCTTCGCTTTCGCGCTCAATCTCTCCGCCTCTCACGCCCAGACCGCCGAACCCGCCGGCGTCACCGAGCACACCGCGCTTGCGACGAAAGCGGCAAAGGCCGACCTCTTGGGCGCGCTCGGGCTGTGCAAGACCGCGACGCCCGAACCGGCGCCGGCCTTCATGGACACCTACAAGGCAATGCTGCAGAAGCCGCCGCTGGAGCCGATGCAGGTGATGGACGAGCTCTATTTCCTCGGCAACTACTGGACCAGCGCCTGGGCGGTGAAGACTTCAGAAGGCCTCGTCGTCATCGACGCGCTCGACAATGCCGATGAAGCCAAGCAGTACATCGAAGGCGGCCTGCGCAAGCTCAACCTCAATCCCGCCGACATCAAATATGTCATCGTCAGCCATGCCCATGGTGATCACTATGGCGGCGCGAATTATCTGAAGCAGCAGTTCGGCGCGCATGTCGTGATGAGCGAAATCGACTGGAAGACGTTCGAGGATCCGAACTTCGATCCAAAGCGCATCCCGCTGTTCGATCCGCCGCCATCCCGCGACATGGCGGTGAATGACGGCGACACCGTCAAGCTCGGCGACGCCGCGTTCAAGCTTTACCTGATCCCGGGCCACACGCTTGGCACGCTTGCGACCGTCTTCACCGTCCATGATCATGGCGAGGCGCATCGCGCGGTCGCCTGGGGCGGCACCGCCTATAATTTCGGACCGTTGCCGGACCGCCTGAAGATCTATGCCGACACCACGGCGAAATATCAGGACATCCTGAAGCAGGAGAATGCAGACGTGCTGCTGTCGAACCATGTCGGCTTCGACTCCGCCGTCAGCAAGATGGCCGCGCTGAAGGAGCGCAAGGCCGGCGATCCCAATCCGTTCGTCGTCGGCACGGAAACCGTGCAGCGCTTCCTCACCGTGCTCGGCGAATGCGCGCTGGCGACAAAGGCTTATGTCGAAGCGGGGCAGCCGGGCAAGAAGTGACGGCGAAGTCGTTGCGTCGCGCCGTCATTGCGAGCGAAGCGAAGCAATCCAGTATATGTCCGCGGAGACATGCTGGACTGCTTCGTCGCTACGCTCCTCGCAATGACCGCCTCACCGCCAGTGCAACAGCCGCGTTTCCAGCAGGTTGATCAGCTTTCCCACCGCGAGCCCGAACAGCGACAGGATCACGACGCCGGCGAGCAGCTGATCGGTCTGCATCAGGTTGCCTGCTTGCAGCACGAAGGCGCCGATGCCGTATTCGGCGCCGATCATCTCGGCGCTGACGACCAGCAGCAGCGCCACAGATGCGGTGATACGGAAGCCGGCCAGAATAGAGGGCAGCGCACCTGGCCAGATCACGCGGCGGACAATGGTCGCAAACGGCACGTTGAAGCTCTGCGCCATCCGGATCAGATTGCGCGGCACCGCGTCGACGCCGCTGTAGACCGAGATCGCGGTGGAGAAGAACACGCCGAGCGCGATGGTCGCGATCTTCGGCTCCTCGCCGATCCCGAGCCACAGAATGAGAAGCGGCAGCAGCGCGATCTTGGGGATCGGGAACAGCGCCGAGATGAAAGTGATGCCGATGCTGCGCGCCACCGTAAACAGCCCGATCGCAAAGCCGACCGCGATGCCCGCGATGGTGCCGAGCGTCCAGCCGACCCCGATCCGCATCAGCGAAGAGGACAGATGATGCCAGAGCGCGCCGCTGACTGCGAGCTGCTCGATCGCGCGCGCGATCGCAAGCGGCGTCGGCAGAAACAATGGATTGACCAGGCCTGCGCTGCCCGCGAGTTGCCACAGCGCGAGCACGATCAGGAGCGCGATCCACCCGGCATAACGGCCGCTGCGCGGCACAAAGCCCGCGCCGCGAAACCCGACCGGCCGCGTCTCTGCGTTCGTTTCCGCTTGCTGCAGCTCCGAGCGGTCAAGCATCCTGGACCTCTCGCTCGGCGTCGATCGCTTCGTTCCGGATCAGCGACCACAGATCGTTCTGCAGCTTCAGCAACTGACCACGCGCGCCGACGTCGCCGCGCGCACTGCGCGGCACAGGAATGGCGACGGCCTCGCGCACCCGGCCGGGCCGGCGCGACAGCACGACGATGCGGTCGGCGAGCCGCACGGCTTCCTCCAGATTATGCGTGACATAGACTGCGCCCATCGCGCCGTCGGCGAGCAGGCGGATGAAATCCTCCATCAGCAGCTCGCGGGTCTGCGAATCCAGCGCCGACAGCGGCTCATCCATCAACAGGATCGCAGGTTTCACCGCGAGCGCCCGCGCAATGCCGACGCGCTGCCGCATGCCGCCGGACAATTGCTTGGGATAGGTGGCGCGAAAATCCGATAGCCCGGTACGGCGCAAGGCGTCATCGACCAGCGCGCGGCGCTCGCCCGTCGAAAGACCGGTGTGCAGCAGCGGAAACTCGACATTTGCTTCTACGGTCGACCATGGCAGCAGCGCAAAATCCTGGAACACGAAGGTCAGCGGATTGAGGCTGCCGGCCGGCGGCGCCCCGCGCAGCTTCGCTGCGCCCGCGCTCGGCTGCAGCAGGCCGCCGAGGATCGACAGCAGCGTGCTCTTGCCGCAGCCGGAAGGCCCGACGACCGCCACCACCTCGCCGGCGCCGACCATGAACGAGACGTCGTCCAGCACGTCGAGCGCGCCGAAGCGGTGGCTGATATGGTCGGCAATCAGGTCCATTCACGTCGTCTACTTTCCGAAGCGCGTTGTAGCGCGTAACGTCGGGCCTGTCCCACGCACCCGCGCTTTATGCCGTCATTCCGGGGCGAAGCGAAGCATCGAACTATGGTGCGCAATTGCGCACCTGAGAATCTCGAGATTCCGGGTCTGGTCCTTCGGACCATCCCGGAATGACCCTGACGGGGGAGTGCCGACTACGCCCGCTCACGATGCCTGACATCAATCCGGCTTCGCGAAATCCTTGGCAACGATTGCGTCGGCGCCGAATCCCTTGTCGACGAAGCCCTGCTCCTGCAGCCATTTGATCTGGTTATCGACATTCTTCACGTCGAGCTTGCCGTCCGGATCGATATAGGCGCAGTTGCCGACCACCTGCTCGACCGGCAGGTTGGTATATTTGGCGATGATCTCAAGGAGCGGCCTGGTCTTGTCGTTGATGTCGGCCTTGCCGTCCTTCACCGACGCGAGGATCACGTCGTGATATTCGCGGTCTGCCTTGTCCAGCACGGCGAGCAGCTTGGTCACCAGAGGCTTGTTGGTCAGCGTCTTCGGCGAGGCGAACACGGCGCCTAGCTGCCAGGGCGTCTCGTCACCGACCCAGCCCAAGAGCTTGGCGCCGTCATCATCCATCAGTTTGCGCGCGGTCGAGGCCGGCAGCAGCGCGGCATCGACGGTCTCGCCCTTCAGGGCCGCAGCGGCATTCGACAACGATTGCAGCGGGACGACTTTCACGTCGGAGAGCTTGAAACCGTATTTGTCGGCGAGCAGCCCGAGCGAGTAATGGAAGCTCGAGCCGACCTGGGTCATCGCGACCCGCTTGCCGGCAAGGTCCTTTGGCGTCTTCAGCCCGTCGGCATAGGCCTTGTTGCTGGCGAAATAGCCGATCAGGGGGTAGCCGGCCTTCTCGCGGCTCATGCCGCCGATCACCTTCAGCGTGCCCTTGCCCGCAAGGTTATAAAGGCCAGCGGTGAAGGCCGTGATGCCGAAATCGACGTCGCCCGAAGTCGTCGCGACCGCGATCGGCTGCGCCGCGTCGAAGAATTTCAGTTCGACATCGAGGCCGGCGTCGCGGAAATAGCCCTTGTCCTGCGCGATGAACACCGGCGCCGACGACTGCAGCCTGAGCACGCCGATCTTCGCCTTCAACGGCTCTTCCGCGCGCGCCACGCCGCTTGCAGCCACCGCCAGCAAGCCCGCGAGCGCGAGCCGCGCCAATCCCCTCATTCCATGTCCTCCGATTCACAAGCCTTCATAACGTTTTCAAGCGAAGTGGGTACCGGTTCGCGTTAAGAAAACGCGTCAGAAAATGAAGAACGAGAGCATCGGTTCTGATTCAATCAGAATCGATGCTCGGGAACGACCTGATCGCCTCCGATGAAGGCACCCTGTTGCCGCAGTCCCTGCTGCAGCCGTTCGACCGCGATCTCGCGCGGAATCGTGTTGCCCGAGAGCGCCAGCGCCGCGGCCGATCCGGCGGCCTCCCCCATCGCAAAGCAGGCACCTGAGACCCGCGCCGCCGACTGGCCGTCATGGGTCATCGACGCGCAGCGTCCGGCGACCAGCAGATTGTCGATCCCCTCGGGCAACAGCATCCGATACGGCAATTCATTGAAGCCGCGCGACTCCGGAATTGGCGGGAACTTGAAGATGACATCGCCGGCGACGTGCGCCTCGATCGGCCAGCCATTGACGCCGATGGAATCCGTAAACGACGCACAGCCGAGCACGTCGTCACCGCTGAGCTGATAGCCGCCCTTGATACGCCGGGTCTCGCGGATGCCGAGCTGCGGCGGCAGATCGACGATGTAGGAGTTCTCGAACCCGGGCACCGTGCGCAGGAACGCGAACGCCTCGACCGCCTGACGGCGGCCCTCGATCTCGCCGCGGGTGAGATCGTCCGGCTCGATGCCGTTGACCGCACTGCCGTCCTCGCGTGCAAGCTGGGTGAAGTTGACCCGCCATTCAATGCCCGATCGCTGCGGACGCACGATCGCGGCCTTGCGCGGGAATTTATGCGTGCCCTTGGCTTCTGCCGCTTCCATCAATTGCGGAATTGTCCGCCAGGCCTCGCCTGCCTTCGCGGGATCGATGCCATTGAGGCGGAACATCATCGACGGATAAAGCATGTGGCCTTGGTCATCGCCGACCTCGAACGGCGCCCCGGCCCAGGCGGCGAGATCGCCGTCGCCGGAGCAGTCAATGAAGATATCGGCGCGGATCGCCTGCCGGCCGCCCTTGGTCTCGATCAGCAATACATTGATGCGCTTGTCGTCGTGCATCACGACCCCGGCACCAAGTGCATGGAAGAGAATGTCGACCTTGTGAGCTTCAAGCAAATCGTCGGCCGCGATCTTGTAGGCTGCGGTGTCATAGGCCTGCGCGAAGATCTTTCCGAGCACCAGATGCGGCGCGTTCAGCCCGCCGAGCCGGTCGATCCGCGCCAGCAGATCGGACGCGACGCCCTGCACCACGCGACGCGCTTGCCCGTGCACATTGGCATGCAGGCCGCAGAAATTGGTGACGCCGGCGGCCGTGCCCATACCGCCGAGAAAGCCGTAGCGCTCGATCAGAAGCGTGCGCCGTCCTGCGCGCGAGGCAGCTACCGCGGCTGCGATGCCGGCAGGACCGCCGCCGAGGACGGCGACTTCATATTCACCGTACAGGGGAATACGGCGCGCGGGCTCTTCGATGGTTTTGAGAGGCAAGCCTGGGGATCCCGGATGTGATCCCCCATCATGCCCCAGGGGTATCTCATATGGAAGAAAGTTTGCTCGGGCAGTTTCCCGTGCGGCCCATCCTTCGAGACGCGCGCGATGCGCGCTCCTCAGGATGAGGACGTGCTTTGTGGCAAATCATCAGACCCTCGTGGTGAGGAGGCGCGATAGCGCCGTCTCGAACCATGAGGCCCGCCACGATCGCAGCAAGCCGAGGTCATGCCGCAGACGGACCTGCGGACGGAACCTTGATTTCAGGCCGCCGTGCGGATGGTGTGGAGGAACTCGTCGACGTTGTTCTTCAGCGACACCGCCTGCTGCTGTAGCGCTGCCGCGGCCGCGAGCGCGGCCTCGGCACCGGCGTCGGTCTCGCCCGCCACCGCGCGCACATCCACGATTTCCTGGGTGACCGCCGCCGTACCGGTTGCCGCCTCCTCGACGTTGCGCGCGATTTCACCGGTCGCGGCGCCCTGCTCCTCGACCGCGGAGGCGATCGCCGTGGAGATGTCGGCCATTTCACGCACCGTGGCGCCGAATTGCGTCATCGCGGCCACCGTCTCGTCGGTCGCGCTCTGGATCGTCGCGATCTGGCTCGCGATCTGCTCGGTCGCCTGTGCGGTCTGGGATGCGAGATTCTTCACCTCGCTGGCGACGATCGCAAAGCCCTTGCCGGCGTCGCCGGCGCGCGCCGCTTCGATGGTCGCGTTCAACGCAAGCAGGTTGGTCTGGCTGGCGATCGCCTGGATCAGCTGGATGATCGTGCCGATCTTTTCCGCGGCGCTGGAGAGGCCGTTGATCAGCTCGGACGTCCGCTGCGTCTCATGCGTCGCGCGGCTCGACACGGTCACGGAGCGCTGCACCTGGCTGGAGATTTCGCGGATCGAGGCCGCGAGCTCCTGGGTCGCGGACGCGACCGTCTGCACGTTCACCGACGCCTGTTCGGCGCGGGTTGCGACGGCTTCCGCCAGTCCGCGGCCACGTTCGGCGACGCGCGCCAACTCCTCGGCGCTGCGGCCCATGTCCGCGGCGCGGCCGCCGACACCGGCGATCACACCCTGCATGCCCTGCTCGAAGCGGCCGGCAAGGTCGGCCATCATGCGCGAACGATCCGCTTCGGTGGCCTCGCGCTGCGTGGAGGCTTCGCGTTCCATGCGGCGAACGGCTAGCGCATTTTCGCGGAAGATTTCGACAGCGCGCGCCATGCGGCCGATCTCGTCCTGCGACTCGCCACCCGGAATCGGCTGGTCGAGTTCACCCGCGGCGAGCGACTGCATGCGGTCCGTCATGCTGCGGATCGGGCCGGACACGCTGGCGCCGATTAACCATGCCAGCAGGGCTCCGAGAACGAGCGCGCCTGCCGCGGTGGAGATCACCGTCTGTCGCGTCTGCTGCACGGCGCCCGCGGTCTTCTCGCCATGTTGGGCACGCATCGCGCCGAGCTTCTGATTGATCTGGTCGACCTGCCCGTCGATCGCCGTGCTGGCCTTCATCAGTTCGACCTGCCGGGCGCGCAGATCGCCCGCAACCTTCATCACCTCGTCGAGCGCGGTCGCGTCAGCCGCGATCACGCCCTTCAACGCGGCGACCTGCGACTTCAGCTTGGTGTCGCTGCTGCCGGCGATTTCGGCCTCGCTGTCGGCGATGGCAATCTGGGCATAGCCCAATGCAAGCTTGGCGTCGTCGGAGTCGCCCGTCGACAGCGTGACGCCGTAGCGCATCACGGCGATCCGGACTGCGTCGACGACAGCAGCCAGCCGCATCGGGTTATAGAACCGTTCGGAATCGAGTCGGTTGGCCAACGCGACCTGGATGGCGCCGACGTTCAGGCCGGCGTTGGCGCCGTGGGCGTCGGTCTTGATCGTGGACGCACGCAAGCGGTCGACGGCTTCGGCGGCGGCGGCAAAGGACGACCGGTAGGTTTCAAGCGCGGTGCGGACCGGGCCTACGCCTTCGCCGATGGCCGGCAGCTTGCCGAAATCGCGTTCGACCTGATCAGCCATTTTCCCGACGTTTTCGATCGCCTTGGTCGCGGCATCCTTGTCGCCGACATTCCAGGTGCGAATGAACTTCTCCACCGCGTTGTTCGCGCCGAGCAGTGCGGCACGCACCTGCGACATGCCGGCGTCTCCGGAGGCGCTGGTGACCAATTCATTAACGGTGCCGCCGATCCCTTCGACCTGCATGATGGCGAAGCCGGCGAGCAGGACGAGAAAACTCAGGACCAGCGCAAAGCCGCCAAAAATCCGCGGGCGAACACCAATCCGGGACAGAATGGAAGACAGTTTCATAGGATTACCGAAAACTTAATGTGTGGACCTGATGGCGGCGATGAGTTCCTTGCCGAAGCGCTTCTCAAATTCGGCATCGAGCGGCTTGACCGCATCGACGAAGGCCTGGCGATCGAACGTCTCGACCACCTCCATGCCGCCGCCGCGCAGATCCTGGAGCTTCGGGCCGTCGAGCTGCGCCTGCCAGGTCGCCTCGGCTCCCGCCTTGGCGGCCGCCATCAGCAGCTCCTGCTCGCTTGGATCGAGCTGTTCGAACATCGCGCGATTGGCGACGAGCGCGATCGGCGCAAAGAAATGGCCGGAGAGAGTCAGGTACTTCTGAACTTCGTAGAAGCGGCTGGCGGCGATCGTCGCCACCGGATTTTCCTGACCGTCGAGGCGGCCGTCCTTCAACGCGGCATAGACCAGCGGAAATTCCATTGGCACGACCTCGGCGCCCAGCGCCTTGAAGGTCATCTTGTAGGTCTCGTTCGGGATGACGCGGATCTTCAGTCCCTTGATGTCGGCCGGCGAGCGGATCGGATGCTTGGAGTTGGTGACGTTGCGGAAGCCCTGCTTGCCGAACGCCAGCAGCGTCAGCTTCTTGTCGGCGAATTTGGCGGCGATCGCAGTCCCGACCGGACCTTGCGCCACGGCCTTGGCATGCGCCGAGTCACGGAACAGGAAGGGAATGTCGAACACGCTCATCTCTGGAACGGTCGCGCTGACCACGCCGCCGGAGATCACGGCCACATCCACGGCGCCGGACTGCGCTGCGGCAAGAATGATGTTCTCGCTGCCGAGTGAATTGCCCGCGCGCGCATCGACGACGAAATGCTTGCCCGCCATTCCCATCAGCTTCTGGCGGAACTCGTCCGCGGCAAGCTGCTGCGGATTCTGCTGCTGGGAGTTGAACGCCAGCGACATCATCCGGATTGAAGCGCTAGCCCGGCGCGGCAGCAGCAGCGACGACGCTGCAATCATTGACCCCGCCATCCAAAATCGTCGTGTCTGTCCGCGCATGTCGCACCGTTGCCGTGACTGTGCGTGCATGCGTACCAAAGATTTATGGTTAAGGTCTTAAGGCCGTATCCGTTAAAATCCTTGGGACGAAAGACGAAATCCGATCAACCAGCGGGTGATCGGCCTTCCGAGCGACGGCAGATCTGCAGGCCTGCTATGCGACAGCGCGCGATTCGCCGAATGGTAGCAGTCGCCGCGCTTTTCCCGCTTCGCGCCGGAAGCGCCGCAGATCGCAGCGACGCTAGACTTTACCGCCACCCCAGTTCGCCGCGCGCTTTTCGGCGAACGAAGCAAGGCCTTCGGACGCTTCCCGGGTCTGCCGCTTGGCCGAGTGCATTCGCACCAGGCGCGCATAGGCTTCATCATCGACGGCCATGCCGCCGAACGAACTCTCCATCGCAAGCTGCTTGGTTTCCGCCAAAGCGTCGGGCGCATTGGCAAGCAGTTGCTCGACCACCTTGCCGCCGGCCGCTTCCAGCTCCGCGAGCGGCACCACCTCGTGCACGAGGCCGATGCGCCGCGCGTCCTCCGCGCCAAAGCGCTCGCCTGTCAGCGCATAGCGGCGGACCTGGCGCACGCCAATGGCGTCGCAGAGCTGCGGAATGATGATCGCCGCCGTCAGCCCCCAGCGGACCTCGGTGATCGAGAACAGCGCGTTGTCGGCCGCGATCACGACATCGCAGGCGGAGATGATGCCCGTGCCGCCGCCAAAGCAGCCGCCCTGCACCAGCGCGACCGTCGGGATCGGCAGCCGGTTGAGCCGCTGCACGGCCTCGAACGTCGCCTGCGACACCTTCTCGTTCTCTGCCGGAGATTGCGGCCGCACGGCGTTGATCCATTTCAGGTCCGCGCCGGCCTGGAAATGCTTGCCGTTGCCTTTCAGGACCACGACACGCAGCGACGGCTTCTTTCCGAGATCATCCATGGCTGCGAGCACGCCGTTGATCAGCCCGGCGTCATAGGCGTTGTTCACCTCGGGCCGGTTCAGCGTGACGGTTGCGACGCCGCGCGCATCGAGGTCCCACAACACGGGATTGGCAGACATCAACTTTTCTCCTCAGGCAGCCTTCTATTCCGCTGCGTCCAGAATCGTTTTGCCGAGCGCATTGTCGACGATAACCGGCGTCTCGAAGAAGCTGATCTCGGGCGCGCTGCCGTAGCGCTCGGTGATCATCTTGCGCCACTCGGCACTATAAACGCGTTCAGCGGCCTCGCGACTCTCCCAGAGATAACAGCCGCCGCCGGTGCGGCTTTCGGCATCGAACAAATAATATTTACGAACGAGGCCGTTCAGGCCCCGGTATTTCGGCGCCGAGCCCTGGAAAAGTTCGGCCGCCTTGGCGGCGTCGATGGTCGTGGGCAACTTGAAGCGGACAATCGCGGTGATCATGATGAGACTCCCTGCTATTGCTCTTATCCTCGCGGAGGTGACCGGTTGCGCCGCACGCGAGTCTGTCAGAAACTAGTCTCAATCTATCACGCCTCACAGGACATCCACACAATGCGGATATGCATTTTCGGCGCGGGCGCCGTCGGCAGCCATTTCGCGGTTCGACTCGCGCGTGCCGGTCACGAGGTCGCCTGCGTGATGCGCGGACCGCATCTGGACGCTGTCAAGGCGAACGGCCTGACACTGCGCGTGGGTGACACCGAATTTACCGCAAAGGTGAAAGCATCCGACGATCCGGCTGAACTCGGCGCGCAGGATCTCGTCATCAGCACGCTGAAGGCGACCGGCGTCCCCAGCCTGGCCGCAGGCCTCGGTCCCCTGCTCCATGACGACACGGCCGTCGTGTTCGCGCAGAATGGCATCCCCTGGTGGTACGACATCGGCCTGCCACCCGATCATCCGCCGACGCCGGAACTTTCCTTTCTCGATCCCGGCGGCCGCCTGCGCGCCGCGATCCCGAGAGAACGGATCATCGGCGGCGTGATCTTCTCCTCCAACGAGGTCGTCGCGCCCGGCGTGGCGGCGAACCTGTCGCCCGATCGCAACCGGCTCGTGATCGGCGAATGCGACGACCGCGCCGGCGAACGCATCGCGCAATTCCGCGCGATGCTGGAGGCGGCATCGATCGAGTCGCCAGAGGTCAGGCAGATCAGGGAATCGATCTGGTCAAAGCTGCTGACCAACATGTCGATGTCGGTGCTGTGTCTTTTGACCGGGCAGACCGCCCGGGGCGTGCGGGACGATCCGGCGTTGCGCGAGGTCGTCCCTCGCCTGCTCGACGAGGCCAACGCGATCGCCCAAAGCTGCATCGCCGAGGTCAAGCGCGTCACCCGCACCGGCCCCGCGCCCGAGCACAAGCCTTCGATATTGCAGGACTACGAGCTCGGCCGGGCCATGGAGATCGATGTGCTGGTGCGAGCGCCGGCCGCGTTCGCCCGCACCGCCGGGCTTGCGACGCCGATGCTCGACCTGATCGCGGCGCTCGCGATTCAGAAGGCGCGGGATAAGGGTCTCTACACGGTCTGATCACGACTTCACAGCGATGTTCACATCCCGCGCCGGCAGCTTTGCGCGCGCGGGCGGATGGGCTACATCCACAACCATTGCTCGGATGTCGCGTAAGGTTTTTTTGAAGACATGAAAAAGGCGAAGAAAGCCGTTCAGCCGGGAGCCCCGGCCCTGGAGAAGGGGTTGGACCTGCTGGAAGCGCTGGCTGCGGAATCGCGCGGCCTGAGCCAGAAGCAATTGGCCGAACGCGTCGGCCGCTCGGTCGGCGAGATCTTCCGCATGCTGGGTGCGCTGGAGCGCCGCGGCTATGTCACGCGCGATCCCGTGAGCGGCGAATACACACTGACATTGAAGTTGTTTCGTATCGCCTCGCAATTCCCGCCGACCGAACGGCTGCTGCAGGCCGCGCTTCCCGCGATGGAGCAACTGGCTGGTCGCGTGCAGCTCTCCTGCCATCTCGCCGTGCTGCATGGCGAGCAGTTCATGGTGATCGCGCGCATCGAGCCGGAATGGCTGATGGGCTGGTCGGTCAAGGTCGGCGCGGTGTTTCCGCTCACCCAGCAATATGCCTCTGCGAAAGTTCTCGCGGCGTTCCAGCTCGAGGGCCGGCGCAATGAACTGGCGGAAGTGATCGCCGCTCATGATCACATCGGCGGCCGGAAGGCGCTCGCCGCTCTTGACAGAATTTCGTCGGAAGGCGGCAATTTCTCCAACGATGACGGCTATACGCGCATTCTCGCCTATAGCTGCCCGATCATCGAGGCCTCGGGACGCGCGGTCGCGGCCCTGACCGTGCCGCTGGTGCGGCAGGACAAGATCCCGGCGGCTGAGGCCGTCCACATCGCCGCCGAGCTGCGCAAGGCCGCGAAGCTCGTCTCGGAGAAGATCGGCGGCAGCGCTTAGCGCTTGATCCGGAAGCGTCAGTAGCGGTTTTCCGAAGAGATCACGCTCAAAAACGGCTAAGCCACCGTCATTCCGGCATCGACGACGAGTGCGGCGCCATTGACATGCGCGGCGGCTTCCGATGCGAGGAACGCCACGACATCGGCGATGTTTTCGCGCTGGCCGTAGGGCGCCGTGCCCGCACGGCGCGGGGCGGATGAATTGAGGCGTGCCTGTTCTTCGAGCTCCCTGATCATCCGTGACTCCACCGGTCCGGGTAGGATCGCGTTGACGCGGATCCGCGTGCCCGTGACTTCCAGCGCCGCCGTGCGGGTCAAACCAAGCACCGCATGCTTGGACGCGACATAGCCGGCGAGCCCGGCGCGGCCGCGGATCGCGGAAGTCGACGCCGTGTTGACGATCGCGCCCTCGCCGCGCGGACGCATCCTTGCAAGCACGTGCTTCAGGCCGAGAAAGACGCCTCTCATGTTGACCTGATAAACGCGGTCGAACGTGTCGACGGGATAATCGTGCAGCGGTGCGACGACGCCTTCGATCCCGGCATTGTTGGCGAAAATACCGATCGGCCCGAGCTCACGCTCGACAATATCGACAAAGGCTGCGGTCTCGGCGTCACTGGAGACATCGGCGCAGATGGCCATGCTCCGGCAGCCGGCCGCGATCACGAGATCGGCCGTCTCGCGCGCCGCAAGCTCGTCGATATCGACGACGGCGACGGCCCGGCTGCTCCGGGCCAGCCGCAGCGCGATTGCCCGGCCGATGTCGCCGCCTGCGCCGGTGACTAGGGCCACCGGCCGTGCCGTCTCAATCGTCCGCGTCATGATTTCAGGAAATCGCAACCGCCTTCTTCCAGCGGCCGCCAGGCTTCGCTCGGTGGGATGGTCTTGATCAGCTTGTAATAGTCCCAGGGATATTTCGACTCGCCGGGCTTCTTGACCTCGAACAGATACATGTTGTGCAGCTTGCGGCCGTCGGCGCGCACCGTGCCCTTGCCGAACAGCAGGTCATCGGTTGGCAGCTTCTTCATCTCCTGCACGACGGCCTTGCCGTCGCCGGAGGCGCCGACTGCGTCGACCGCCTTGAGATAATGCAGTGTGGCCGCATAAACGCCGGCCTGCATCGCGGTCGGATAACGGTCATTGTTGCGTGGCGCGAAGCGCTTGGCCCAGGCGCGTGTGTCGTCGTTCAGGTCCCAGTAGAACGACTCCGTGAATTGCAGGCCCTGCGCGATCTTCAGTCCCAGCGAATGCACGTCACTGAGATAGAGCACGGTCGCGACCACGCGTTGGCCGCCCTGCGGAATGCCGAACTCGACGGACTGCTTGATCGAGTTGATGGTATCGCCGCCGGCATTGATCAGGCCGACGACCTGAGCCTTCGAGGCCTGCGCCTGCAAGAGGAACGAGGAGAAGTCCTGGGTGTTGATCGGCGTCCGCACGCCGCCGACCACCGTCCCGCCGCCCTTCTGGACGACATTCTTCACCTCCGCTTCCATCGCGTGGCCGAACGCGTAGTCGGCAGTCAGCGTGAACCAGGTCTTGCCGCCCTCGGCGAGCACGGCGCGCGCAGTGCCAGTCGACAAGGCATAGGTATCGTAGCTCCAGTGCACGAGATTCGGCGAACAGGCCTTGCCGGTCAGGTCGGAGGACGATGCGCCTGAAACCAGGAGCGTCTTGTTGCTCTGCTGCACGACATTGCGGACGGCGAGCGCAACCGCCGAGTTCGGCACGTCGATGATGGCGTCGACATTGCTACGCTCGATCCATTCGCGCGCGATGTTGGCGCCGAGATCGGCCTTGTTCATGTGATCGCCGCTCAGCACTTCGATCGGCCGCTTCATCTTGTGCGGCGAGGCCTGGAAATCCTCCACCGCCATCCTGGCAGCCGCCAGCGAGCCGGGGCCGGTGATATCGGCATAAAGGCTCGACATGTCCGTCAGCACGCCAAGCCGCAGCGGCGTCGCGTCATCGGCCTTCGCGGCGGCACCGCCGAGACCGAGTGCGAATGCACCGGCGCCGGCCAACAGCCCGCGACGGCTCAGCGGATACGATCTTCCCATCCTCCAACCTCCCTTTTTGTCCGGCTCGGTTCTTCGACCGATGCCTTCAGTTGACAGCCCGCGTTGCGACGCGGGCCGGTGTTCTCACGGCGTCAGGCACTCGATCAGCCGCCTGTCCTCCACCTCGAAACCGCCGCCATAGACATCCGACACCATGAATTGCGCGCCGAGGATTTCAGGCTCCAGATCGGCGATCGGATCGTAGTCGCAGGCGTGCAGCGTCATGGTCGCGCGACCGGGCCTGGGCGCGGAATATTTCAGCGGCGTGCGGCGGTAGGCGATGTCGGCATAAGCCACGCCAAGCCGCTCCGGATGCGGCACGCGGCGCACATGGATCTCGCCGCCGGGCTGCTCATCGCCATCGACAATGTGGACGACCGGCGCTGACGGATCCGGCGTGAAGCTGAAATCAGCCAGCGGGATGCCGCGGCGCTTGACCCATCCGGAGATCGCGCCATCCGGACGCTCGTCGAACGCGTAATGCGCATCCTTCTTGGTGTAGCCGAACACCTCGCGACCGGCGCAGATGCCCATCGGGTCGCTGCAATACATGAAGATATGCGTTTCGGTGAACAGGCCCTTGTAGCGCACGGGCACGGTGATCATGAGGTCGAACATCTGGCCGGCGTGCACGGCCAGCGAATGCCCCGGCGACAGCATGAAGCGGAAGGCAACGCGCTCGCTCGCGATCTCGAACGGCGTATCGGCAAGCAGGCTCTGGACCTTGCCCGGAGCGACGCGTGTCATGATCTCGACCGTGCGCAGCGTGCAGCCCCATTCGACCGGATAGGCCGGCGCATAAGGCGGATTCACGCCGCTGTTCGGCTTCAAGCGATATTCGCCGAACATCTGGCGCTTCGGGTCGTCCTGGTCAGTCATTGTCGTTTCTTCTTTCGATCGTTCATCGGAGCGTTGCGCTGTTCGCGTTCTTCATCAGCACCTTCTGCTGGTCACCCATCACATGGGCGTGGAAGGCGATGGCGGCGTCGGAGAGATCGTGCTGGGGCGGCGTTTCGGCTGCGAAATTGCCGAAGCGGTCGACGCCGCGCACCAGCGTCGCGCTGTCCTGCGTTCCGACGACCTGCCGCACATGGGTCGGCAGGTAGCGAATGGCGAAACCGATCCGGCGCTTTCCGGACGGATTGGGATCGGAGCCGTGAATCAGCCGCACGTGATGCAGCGACATCTCGCCGGGCTGAAGCTCGAGCATCACTGCCTTACGCTCATCGACCTCGACGGCGATCTCCTGGCCGCGGGTCAGCAGATTGTCGGCGGCGAACGTGTCGCGATGCGCGATCTGTTCGAGCGCCTGCGTGTCCGGGATGACGCGCATCGCGCCGTTCTCGGCCATGCTCTCCGACAGCGCGACCCAGGCGGTGACGATGTCGGCGGGATCGAGCCCCCAATAGGTGGAGTCCTGATGCCAGGAGACGAAACCGGGATCGCGCGCTTCCTTGATGAAGAAGGTGCTGCTCCAGCACAGGATATCGGGACCGATCACGCCTTCGACGGCATCGAGGATCGCGGGATGCCGGATCAGGCCGTCGAGCCAGGTGAACAGGAGATGGCTCTTGTGCCGCATCGAACCCGTGAGCACGCCATGGGCGGCTTCATGCGCCTCAAGCCGCTCGCGGATGCCCGCGGCCTCGTCGGCCGACATCACCCTGACCGGCGCGTAATAGCCGTGGTCGCGGTAGTGCTCGATCGCGGCCTGGGGGAGACGTCCCATCATTCCCTCGGATTTCATATATGCTGTTATTGTTACATATATGAAATCAGATTCGAGACGCGAGTCAAGCGCCGTACCACGGTGGCGGTTCCCGGCACCCCGGCGGTTGCCAGTGACCGCCGGCGCGGCCTAGATTTTCCCGAACAATCGACAAGAAGATCGGGAGATCGCGGCATGCACATCAAAGACAAGGTCTGCGTCGTTACCGGCGGCGCCAGCGGAATCGGCGAGGCGGTCGCGCGCGCCTATGCAGCGGCGGGGGCGCGCGGCGTGGTGGTCGCCGACCTCAAGAACACCCGCGACAGGCTTGCCAGCGTCGCCGGCGATGTCGACGGTCTCGCGGTGACCGCCGATGTCGGTGAGGAGCAGGACATCAAGGCGCTGATCGCCGCGGCCGAGGCCAAATTCGGCCCGATCGATATCTTCTTTTCCAACGCGGGTCTGTCGCGCAAGGGACAGGAGACCGCCTCCGACGCCGACTGGGACGTGAGCTGGCGCGTGCATGTCATGAGCCACGTGTTCGCGGCGCGCGCACTCGTTCCCGGCATGCTGGCGCGCGGCTCGGGCTATCTGCTGAACACCGCGTCCGCCGCGGGACTGCTGGCCTCGCTGAACTCGATGCCGTATGGCGTGACCAAGAACGCAGCAGTAGCGCTCGCCGAGCACCTCGCCATTCAATATGGCCACCGCGGCATCTGCGTTTCCGTGCTGTGCCCGCAATCGGTGCAGACCGGCATGACGACGCCGGGGCCGAGCGCCGCGCGCGTCGATGGCGTGCTGCAGCCGGCTGAAGTGGCGCGCATGGTGATCGAGGCGATGGACGAGGAACGCTTCCTG
The DNA here is from genome assembly GCA_963770385.1 of uncultured Alphaproteobacteria bacterium. GTDB lineage: Bacteria > Pseudomonadota > Alphaproteobacteria > Rhizobiales > Xanthobacteraceae > Bradyrhizobium. The sequence goes on from CAVYPJ010000003.1 coordinate 1,122,836, forward strand.
ATCCTCAGCCATCCGCAGGTGCAGGACTACATGCAGCGCAAGGCCACGAACCGCGACCGCTGGCTGGCCGGGATGCGGCGGCTGCGCGACAGGATCTATGGCGGTCAGCCCACGAGTTGACGGCGCGACAAGGAGAGCAGCCGCTCAGAGGCGGCCGGCATCGAGCGCACTGCTCCACGCCGCGAACGCGTCGAGGATCTCCGCCATCACCTCGCGGTCGTTCCGTCCCGAGCGCGCCGGCACGTGAAAGGAATGATCGGCGCCCTCGACGAGCTGCAGGGTCGCCAACTTGCCGAGCCGGTCGACAACCGGCTCGAGCAGGTTCAATTCCGCGAGCTTGTCCTTGGTGCCCTGCAGGAACAGCATTGGGACATGGACGTCAGCGAGATGATCGGCCCGCTCTTGCGAGGGCTTTCCGGTGGGATGCAGCGGGAAGCCGAAAAAGCCGAGCCCGCGCACGCCCACAAGCGGCGCCTTTGCCTGCGCCTGCGATGTCATGCGCGCGCCAAAGGATTTGCCGCCCGCGATCAGCGGCAATCCCGGACAAACCTTCGCGGCTTCCGCCACCGCGGCCCGCACGGTCGCATGCGCGACCGCCGGCGGGTCCGGTCGCTTGCTGGCTTTTTCCATGTAAGGAAACTGGTAGCGCAGCGTCGCGATGCCGCGCACAGCGAGACCCGCCGCCGCCTCCTCCATGAAGGCGTGCGCCATTCCGGCGCCCGCGCCGTGCGCAAACACGAAACAGGCGCGGGCGTGATCCGGGCGAAGCAGGAGCGCGGAAACAGTCGAGCTTCCGGCTTCGATCTCGAGCTGCTGCGCGCTTGCGACTGTCATCGCTCGATGGCGTGACGCAAGCCGCCGGATTACGCAAGGGCGTTTTTAACCTCAGGCGTTCTTCCGCCGTTCGGCCGCCTTGGCCAGGGCTGCCGCCAACGCACCGCCGCCGGAATTGCTCTCCTGCGGGCGCTTGGGTGCTGTGGACTTCGCGCCGCCTGCGCTCTTCGCCCGCGCGCTCGCGCCCGCTTGCGGCAGCGGGTCGGCGAGACGCAGCGTCAGCGAGATACGGTTGCGCGGCACGTCGATGTCCAGCACCTTGACCTTGACGACCTGCCCCGGCTTGACCACCTCGCGCGGGTCGGAGATGCGCTTCTCGGACATCGCCGAGATGTGGATCAGCCCATCCTGATGCACGCCGATATCGGCGAAGGCGCCGAACGCCGCGACATTGGTGATGGTGGCTTCCAGCACCATGCCGCGCTTGAGGTCGGTAATCTTCTCGACGCCGTCCTGGAAGGACGCGGTCTTGAATTCGGGCCGCGGATCACGGCCGGGCTTTTCCAGCTCGCGGATGATGTCCGTGACTGTCGGAACGCCGAAACGCTCGTCGGCAAAATTCGTCGGGTTGAGCATCTTCAAAGCCTTGGTCTGGCCGATCAGCGCCTTGATGTCGCTCTTGGTCGCCTGAAGAATCTTCTTCACCACCGGATAGGATTCAGGATGCACACCCGATGCGTCCAGCGGATTGTCGCCGTCGCGAATGCGCAGGAAGCCCGCGCATTGCTCGAAGGCCTTGGGTCCCAGGCGCGGCACGTCCTTGAGCTTGGCGCGGCTCGGGAACGCGCCGTTCTCGTCGCGATAGGCGACGATGTTCTGCGCGAGGCTGTCACCGATGCCCGACACACGGGCGAGCAGCGGCGCCGACGCGGTGTTGAGATCGACACCGACCGCGTTGACGCAATCCTCAACCGTCGCGTCCAGCGCACGCGCCAGTTCGTGCTGGTTGAGGTCGTGCTGATATTGCCCGACGCCGATCGAGGCCGGCGGCACCTTGACGAGCTCGCCGAGCGGGTCCTGCAGCCGCCGCGCGATCGAGACCGCGCCGCGGATCGAGACGTCGAGACCGGGAAATTCCTTCGAGGCAAATTCGGAGGCCGAATAGACCGAGGCGCCCGCTTCCGACACCATGGCCTTGGTCAGCTTCAGGTCGGGCTTCAGCTTCATCAGATCGACGACCAGCTTCTCGGTCTCGCGCGAGGCGGTGCCGTTGCCGATCGCGACCAGATCGACGCGATGCTTCACGCAGAGCTGCGCTAGCAGCAGCATGCTCTCGTTCCACTGCCGCTGCGGCTCATGCGGATAGATCGTGCTGTGATCGACGAGCTTGCCGGTGCTGTCGACGACGGCAACCTTGACGCCGGAACGGAAACCCGGGTCGAGGCCGAGCGTCGCGCGGCCGCCGGCAGGTGCCGCGAGCAGGAGGTCGCGCAGATTGGTCGCGAACACGCGCACCGCGTCCTTCTCGGCGAGCTGGTAGAGCCGCAGGCGGATGTCGAGCGCAAGGCCGGTCTTGATGCGGGTGCGCCAGGCCCAGCGCACGGAGTCGGAGAGGAAAGCGTCCGCGGGCCGCCCCTTGCGCGCGATGCCGAAGGTCACCGCGATCCGATTTTCGTAGAGCGTCGGGTCCTTGCTCTCGGGGTCTTCGCCGTCGCCGAAATCAAGCGACAGCACCTCTTCCTTCTCGCCGCGCAACAATGCGAGGATGCGGTGCGACGGCAGCTTGGCAAAGGGTTCGGAGAAGTCGAAATAGTCGGTGAACTTGGCGCCGCTGGTTTTTTTGCCGTAGCGCACCGAAGATTTGAGCTGGCCGCGCCCCCACATCTCCTCGCGCAACGATCCGGTCAGGTCGGCATGTTCGGCAAAGCGCTCGACGAGAATTGAGCGCGCGCCTTCCAGCGCCGCCTTGATGTCCTTCACCGGATTCTCGCCGTCCTTTGTCAGGAAGGCCTTCGCCTCCATCTCCGGGTCCTTGTCGGGACTAGACAGCAGCATGTCGGCCAGCGGCTCGAGGCCAGCTTCCTTCGCGATCTGCGCCTTGGTGCGGCGCTTCTCCTTGAACGGGAGATAAATATCTTCCAGGCGCGCCTTGGTGTCGGCGGCGTTCAGCGCCCGCTCGATCTCGGGCGTCAGCTTGCCCTGCTCCTTGATGCTCTCGATGATGGCCAATCGCCGCGCGTCCATTTCGCGCAGATAACGCAGCCGCTCCTCCAGCGTGCGGAGCTGCGTATCGTCAAGCGTCCCGGTCGCCTCCTTGCGATAGCGCGCGATGAAGGGAACGGTCGCGCCTCCGTCGAGGAGATCGATGGCGGCCTGGACCTGGACGTCGCGAACGGCGAGTTCGGTAGCGATGATGGAAGCGAAGTTCGGCACGGCGGATCTTCCGGGAATCATGGCGGGCTGATTGGATAAGTGCGCCGGCGGCTCTGCGCAACAGCCTGATGCGCTCCTGTGGGAAACGAAGAAAACTTCACGACCGCACGTTGCGGACCGGTTCCACCGTTCATGCACGCATCACTGAACGCGCCTTCACCACTCCGGCGGAGAATCAAAGGTGAGACGCGGGCCGATGTTCGACCATGTCGCGTTGTTTGGCAACGCGGCGCGACAGCGCGCCGGCTTTCTCCGGTGGGTCCTGGAGCGTCAATCCCGTTTCCGACGTCCTTGGCACAAGCTATGGTCTGCAACCCGTGCCAAATCGTTCAACCGCCGACGATAACGCTCGCCACAAAATTGTGAAGAAGGCTCGGGAGCGACCACAGGAGACGTGCCAATGCCGGAGCGCAGCGCATCAATGACCACGGCGGAGCTGGCTGCCAGCCTCGGTCAACCCGACCTTCGAATCTTCGACTGCACGACTTATCTCGAATATCAGCCGCCCGGCAGCGACATGCCCTATGTCGCAGTGCCCGGGCGTCATACTTTCGAGGCGGCACATATCCCGGGCGCGGACTTTCTCGACCTGCAGGGCGAATTCTCCGACCAGACGACGAGGCTTCGCTTCATGATGCCGCCGACGGCCCAGCTCGAAGCCGCCTTCGGTCGCCATGGAATTGGCCCGGGCAGCCATGTCGTGCTTTACAGCATCGGCACGATGATGTGGGCGACGCGATTTTGGTGGATGCTCAGATCGCTCGGCTTCGAGAATGCCTCAGTTCTGGACGGCGGCCTGGACAAGTGGACGGCCGAGGGGCGCCCGACAGAGAGCGGACCGCCAAACGGTTATCCGCAGGCCGCTTTTGTCGCGGCACCGCAGCCGGGATTCTTCGCAGACAAGCACCAGGTTTTGGCTGCCAGCGGGCGTCCCGAGACAGTCGTCGTCAACGCACTCGGTCCGCAATTTCACAAGGGGTTGGAGCCGAGCCGCTACGGTCGTCCCGGGCGCATCCCGGGAAGCGTCAATGTGCCGGCGGCCACTCTGGTGGATTCGGCGACGAAAGGCTTCGTCCCGCTCGCCGAGGCGGAAGCCAAATTCGCAGCGCAGGGAATAGCCAAGGAGACGCAAGTCGTCGCTTATTGTGGCGGGGGCATCTCGGCCACCATCGACCTGTTCCTGCTGCACCGTCTCGGCCACGACAAGCTCACGCTATACGACGGCTCGATGGGAGAATGGGCGACGGATTCGTCGCTGCCGATCGAGACGGGCTGAGCAATCGACTGGTCGTCTCCCTGAAGACAATCACCTCGGCGATCATGATTGCGTGACTGGATTGAGTCACCTCGGCTGACCTTTCCGATTCTGCCTGTGGCTGCGCGAGAGCCTCTGTGGCAAACTCAGGGCGACTTCCTCATGCCAGGTTGCACAAGGTCCTAAGTAAGGGAGGACGGCCATGGTAACTTATGTCGTGCTGGCGAAGTTCACCGATCAGGGAGTCCGCAACGCCAAGGAGTCGCCGAAGCGGGCGGATGCCTACAAGGAAATGGCGAAAACGTTCGGCGTCACCGTCAAGGAGATCCTCTGGACACAGGGGCGATACGATGTGGTGACTGTCGTCGAAGCGCCGGACGAGTCATCCGCCATGTCGCTCAGTCTGAGCCTCGCCGCGCTCGGCAATGTCCGCACCGAGACGCTGCGAGCCTTCTCGGCCGCGGAGATGACCAAGATCGCCGGCAAGATGCTCTGATCGATCTCGTTTGCTTACGAGTGCAAGACAAACTGCGGCGGCCCGATCCGGCCGCGACGCGGAACCGGCACGCGCGGCGCCGGAAAATGTGTGGATTTGCGATGTCGCGCGGTACAGCCAGATGGGTGACTGTGCCGCGCGGATTTGCTGCGGTGTAGATCTAAGCAGAAGTGGCGATCCCGGCATGACTCGAACATGCGACCTACGGTTTAGGAAACCGCCGCTCTATCCGGCTGAGCTACGGGACCACCGGCCCGCGTGGTGCGGGTGCCGGAAGTCAATAGCAGAGCCGGCGCGCGACCGGAAGTCTCCGTCGCATCCTAATTGACCGGATGATGACCTGCCGCCTATTTCAGATCGACGACGTGCTTGATGACGAGGCTCGAAAGCTGAGTCACCAGCGCCCGCAAGCGGGCATTTTCCTCGAGCAGCATGATCATGTCAGTATTCAAATCGCTATCAAAACCGTCGTCATCGCTCTGAAGCTGCGTCCTGGAAATTGGATTATCGTTGCTCCCGAGCGGCGGATACACATTGGTCATAACTAATACTCCTTGCAACTGAACTCCGCCGAGTCCGGTCCATTACGTAACGAGAATGTCCAAAAGGTCGGATGATTCGGCGTCTAAATTGGGACGGATCGAAGGAAAATGTGGCGATCGCGTTCAGCAAGATATGATCGAAAAACTTCTTGTTTGGCGCCCTCAAATTGTTGGCCTACGACGTCACACGCGCGGGCGCATCAATTCCATATCAAAATCAACGTGTGCCGTTCCCGCACACCGCGCCGCCGATAGGACCGGCCGTCCGGATGTGCTAGTCTCCGCCCAGAGCCCGGCATGTCCTCCGTCGCTTGGGAGCCAGATGTCTCTGTCAGACAGGTTGAACGGTGGCGAAGATCGTCCGCCTCGCGGCCGCAAGGGTCACGGCTCGTCGCCGTTTCTCGCGCTCGCAGCCGGCTTGCTGTTGTTCGCCGCCGCTGTGGGTGGAACCTACATCGCCCTGCGCCCCACCACCTTGCGGATCGCCGTCGGGCCGGCGGGGAGCAACGATCAGCAGCTGATCCAGGCGCTGGCGCAGAACTTCGCCCAGGAGGGCGCCGCCGTCCGCCTCGCCGTCGTCACCACGGCCGGCGGCATCGAGAGCATCGCGGCGCTCGGAAGCGGCAACGCCGACCTCGCGGTCGCACGCACCGATGAGGACATGCCGGCGGGAACCGAATCCGTCGCCATCCTGCGCAAGAACGTCGTGGTGCTGTGGGCACCCGGGCGCAAGGCCTCGCGCAAGGACAGCAAGTCGAAGGTCAAGGCGCTGGACGATCTCCCCGGTCACCGCGTCGGCGTGGTGGGCCGCACCGAGGTCAACGTCACCCTTCTTCGCGTCATCCTGAAGGAATCCGGCGTCGACCCCGCCAAGGTCGAGGTCAAGCAATTCGGGACCAACCAGATCAACGAGCTGGTGCGCGACGACACGATTGACGCTTTCATGACGGTCGGCCCGGTCGACAGCAAGATCACCGCCGACGCGATCGTCGCGACCGCGCGCGCCAGGGGCGAACCGACCTTTCTGCCGGTCGACGTCTCGGAGGCGATCGCCTCCCGCCACCCTCTTTATGAATCGGAGGAGATCCCCGGCAGCGCCTTTACCTCGTCGCCGGCCAGGCCGGGCGACACCGTCGAAACCGTCAGCGTCAACCATCTGATCGTGGCGCCGAAATCCCTGTCCGAAACCACGGTCGGCACGCTGACCCGGCAACTCTTCGCGGCCAAGCCGACGCTCGCGCGCGACATTCCGGGCGCGGCGAAGATCACCAAGCCCGACACCGACAAGGACGCCGCCCTGCCCGCCCACCCAGGCGCCGCCGCCTATATCGACGGCACCGAACGCACCTTCATGGACAAATACAGCGACTACATCTGGGGCGTGGTGCTGCTGTTCTCAGTCCTCGGCTCGGCCACCGCCGGCATACGACATTATATCAGGCGGGACGAACGGCGGCTGAACACGCTGCACCGCGAGCGGCTGGTCGCCGCGATCGCCGAGGTCCGCAAGATCGAGTCGGTCGAAGAGCTCGATGCGCTGCAAAGCCAGGCCGACGACATCCTGCGCGAAACGCTCGATGCCTTCGACGACGGCGCAATCGAGGAATCTGGCCTCGCGGCCTATCATCTCGTGCTCGGCCAGTTTCATCACGCCGTCGCGGACCGCCGGGCCGCGCTCGGCGGCGGCGCGGCCGGCCTGTCGCGCAAGCGGGCGGGATAGCGCGGCCCGGTGCGATGGTCTATGAACCGGGCCCAGCCTGCTTTTGCTTCACTACCGGATCGCATTTCGCCGCCTATCTTCTCTCCCGATGCTTGCGCGCCGCGCCGGCCCCCTTTCGTTCCGCCGCGACGCGGCCAGCAAAGACCCAGACCCTCGATGATGCCGCCCAGGTTTCCCTCCCGTTTGCCGAAACTCACCACGCTCGCCCTGCCGCTGATCCTGCTCGCTTTCCCGGGCCCCGCCCGTTCCGAGGTCAAGGCCGAGCTCTGGGACGGCCAGCGCGCTATGGGCAATATCGCCGATCTCCTGCGTTTCACGCCGCGCTCGATGGAGACGCCGGGCCACCAGCAGACTATCGATTACATCAAGGCCGAGCTCGCCAAGTCGAAGATTGACAAGGTGACGCAGCAGCGCTTTGCGTTCCGCACCGATGACGGCAAGCGTTTCGCGATGACCAATATCATCGCGCGGTTCCAGCCCGACAATCCGCGCCGGGTGATCGTCGCCACGCACTTCGACAGTATCGTCAAGGCCTATCGCGACGCGAAAACGCCTGACGCACCGATGCCCGGCGCCAACAATTCCTCGTCCGGCGTCGCCGTTTTGCTGGAGACTGCACGGGTGCTGGCTGAGCTCCCGCCGCCCCCGGTCGGGATCGATTTCGTGTTCTTCGACGGCGAGGAAGGCTCGAAGTCGCTCGGCGCGGGAGATCCCGAATTCGCGCCGATCGGCTCGCCCTATTTTGCCGCGCATCTGCGCGACTTCTATCCGAAGGCCAAGCCGGAGAAAGCGGCGGTGTTCGACATGGTGTGCGACCGCGATCTGCACCTGAAGCCGGACCCGTCGTCGATTGCGTCCGCGGGCCCTGAAGTCAAGACGTTCTGGGACATTGGAATGGCGACCGCGCCGGAATCATTCGACACGCGGCCCCTTCCTTATGCCATGAGCGACGATCACAGCGCGCTGGCGGAAGCCGGTATTCCGAGCTTCCTGGTGATCGATTTCGAATACGAGCCGTTCTACAACACGACGCAGGACACGCTCGACAAATGCTCCCCGAAGAGCCTGGAGGCGGTCGGCCGCACACTCCTGAAATATCTCTATCAGCCCTGAGCCTCCGTTCCGATTCAGTTGGAACGGAGCCTCTAGCTCAGGCCGGCCAGCTTGCGGAGCATCGCGTCGAAGGCCGTCTTGATGGCGCGGACATGCGGGTCCTTGTAGGGGAATTCCGCATTGTCATCGTGCACCAGCATCGATGCATTGACCTCGAACACGATCAGCTTTCCGGCCTGATCGAGCCCGCAGTCGATGCCGAAATAATCCAGCCCGATGCGGTCGCGGATCGCGCGCAGTGTCCGATAATGCGAGGGCGTGAAGACGGCGTGCGGATCGTCAAGGAAGGCCGCCTCCTCCTGCCGCATCCAGGGCTGGTTGGCCATGTCGGTCGAGGCGTGATGCACCTTCCAGCCGTTCCCGATCGCAAGATGGTACGGCAGGATCTCGTCGCCGACGAAGATGAACCGGTATTTGCGGAAATGGCCGTCGGCCGACGCGTAGTCGACATATTCGATCACGTAGTGATCGCTGGCCGGTCGCTCGTTCAGAAAGGGCACCAGGTCAACTGCGCTTTCGATCTTCTCGAAATCGTCACCGCCATGCGTACCGGCCGGCCGCGCCAGCACCGGAAAGCCGAACGGCAATTTTGCCACAAGCGCAGCTGGTGAAACATCGTCGCCCGCGGCGAGGCGGAGGATCCCCGGAACGCGGCAACCGGCGATGCCGGGTAGCAGCGCCGCGATCGCGTCGCGCTTCGTGCGCTCGATCATCGCGGGCTCGTTGACAACGGGCTTACCGAACGTTGCGGCGAACCGCGCCGCTGTGAACAAGACACCGCCGGCCTGGTCCGCATCCGAGATCAGGTTGACCACGACCTGAACATCGCCGAGCAGGGCCGGATCGGGCTCGCCGGCGCCGAGCAGCGCGAGCGTGTCGGTATCGTAGGCGGCGTCCTTGAACAGGAATTCGGCAGGCGTGTTGCCGGCAAAGGGCGCGTAGAGCGCGAGCACCCGAAAGTCCGGCGGCGACTTGATCGCCCGCCGCCTGATCAGCGGCTGGATCATTGCTGCCTGCACATAGGCCGCCTGCGCGGCGTTGATGTCTCCGAGCCTCTGCCGGAGTGCGCCGATCCAGTAGAGGCTGTCGGCATCCGCAGGATTGAGCGCGACCGCTTGCTGAAAATGCGTCAGCGAGGCGTCGAATTCGTTCAGTTCGAAGCAGACCTTGCCGAGCTGATGCTGCACCTTGGCGTCTCGCGGCCGCTCTTCGGCCAGTTCGAGCAGCAGCGCCTTCGCGACCGGATGCTGCTTCGTCGCCATCAGCGCATGCGCGAGATTGGCCCGCGATGGCCAATGCGCAGGATTGGTTCTCAGCGCCTGCAGATAAAAGGCAATTCCATCCTGCGCATTCCCGGTCTGAAGCTGAACGTTGCCGAGATTGCACCAGCAGGATGTCAGATGCGGCGAGAGCCGCAGCGCCGCCTTGTAGCTCGCAGCCGCGGATCCGAGATCGCCGCAGGTCATGTGGGCGTTGCCCAGATTGGAATGCAGTTTCGCGACCGTTTCAGCCGAAACGCGATCCGGAGCGGCGGCCGCGATGCCAAGCCCGGACTGGTACGCGCAGATGGCTTCGTCGATCCGGCCAACGGCGTAATGGTCGAGTCCGACGCGAAGGGATCGTTCCGCCATGATGTCGGCGGCTACAGGTGCGGGAGTTGAGAAAGCGGGGATCACGAGACTGAGACGCTTGTTGAACGAACCGCCCGACGATGCCTGATCTAGGTAAACAAAATTCTTCCGCGGCCGTAACACGCATCCGATCTGACGCGTTCTCTACATCAAGACACAATGTTGCCGACGCACAATGTTGCCGATGGGCAACGGGAGCCGCTTTCCTTTCATCTCCCCGATGGCGCGCGCCGGACGCGGTATGATCATAACGAGAGGAAATCCAGGTGGATTTGGCACATTGCGAGGGTCGTCGGTGCTCAACCCCCAAATATTGATCTTCCCAATGTGAACTTCTGAGGCCGTTCAACGTCTTCACTCCAGGTTCTGGCAGTGCAAACATGACGCGCCGAATCACCGCACCTGCTAACGGTGGCTGGAGTCTCGCGGAGGTAGTATGATGCTTCTAAAGACCTGCGGAGACCGCGACCGTTCGACGTCAGGAAACCCTGTGAAAGACTGCGGTCTCGGCTGTTTCCGCGCAGAAATGCTTCGCAGCTTGGGCGGGAATAACGTAGCGTTACCGGGGTAATAGCCGCCGCAAAATGGCAACAATTCGTGCTGATCGTCGCGCGCAATTCGCTGGGGAATACCGTCTGTGATCGAAATGCGTACCTCTGCGCTCCTCGTGGCCGGAATCGTCGGCCTGATCGCGCTGCAGCCTGTTCGCGTATCGGCGCAATGGTGGAGTCGTGCGCCGGTCGATTTCGAGGAGTGCGCCGACGCGGCCGAGAAGTCCGCAACGAAAGAGGACAAGACCGCGGCGCTCGCCGAGTGCAACGCGAAATTTGCCGGCCGGCGGAAGCCCGGCGGCGGCTACTCTTATTACGACTTCATGCAGGACCGGACATTCGACATTGCCGGTCCCAACCCGACGCCTGAAGAACAGAAATATATCGACCAGCAGTATACGCTCTATCTGGAGCACCAGCGGCGCAACAACATGGCCGCCGCGCTCACCGCGCAGCAGCAGCAACAATTGCAGCCGCCACCGCCGGTTCAATCTCCGCAACAACCGCCGGTGCAGCAAGCCTCGCTGAAGAGCGAGCCGGAGCTGCAGCAGACCCAGCAGCGGATACCACTACCGGTCACGCGGCCGACCAAGCAGCAACAGGCCCGCGCCCGCGCAGCCTATTGCGCCAAGAACAAATTCTCGTGCAACTGGCCCAAGCTGTCGGAAGGCCTCAGCGGGCTGAAGAAGCTGTTCAGCGGACCGCCACCGGCCACGCAACAGACCAGGACGGCCAAGCGCGGCTGACGCGAAGTCAGAGAGCGCCGAGCGTTCATCATTTCAGAAAACCTTCCGCGGGCAACGTGGTCGCTGACCGCGGCGTCCGACCTAGCGATAATGCACGTGCTTGGCGTGGTGACGCCGATAGGCCGGCCGAACGGGAACGACAACGACGGGCGCCGACATGGCGGATGCCGCGCGCTGTTCCTGCAGCCTCGCGTCATATCCCGGCGATGGGGTTACGGTCGGAGGTGCCGCCTCGACCCCTGACATAGCGGCGCAAATCAGCATCGAAGCCGCCATGATGGCCTTGCCAGTTCGATCCATCCGCTTCCTCACGACCACGCACTCGCTGCAAAACGCAACGATCTGGCAGCATGCTTCCGGATCGCGTTCGTTTCAAGCCTTGCGAAAGTCAGACTTTCGCGATTGCCGTTGCGCTTCGCCGCACGAGCGCGTTCGGCGTTTGTCGCGAGCGAAAACCGCTACACGCCCGTCGGGTCCTTAGCCCGACGGCGCGTTCCGGCTAAAGCATGATGGAAAAGTGTGTAGCGATTTTCATCGCGACTTTACGCGGTACGCTTTGCGCGGCAGATCATTTTCAGACAAAGACGCTAAAGCACGACTTCCGGATCTCACCGCGCTTTAGTTGGTGATGTGAGCCGTGACCACCGCGTGGTTGAACATCGCGTTCAGCGCGGTGGTGATGTCGGTCGGCGTGTTCGCCGTGTAGAAGAATCCGGGCGAGGCGCAAGCCTGCAGGCTGGACGGAATATTCGCGATGTTGTTGTTGGCGTAGGTGTCTTCGTTACCCGCGAACGAGGTGTTCACCGGATTGATCGTCTGATAGGGGATATAGAGCACCGAAATCACGATGCCACGATCCTTGAGCGGCTTGCAGACCGTCGTGGCATTGATCGTGGTCGCCTGGTTGCTGCCGGACCAGGAGCCGTTGGGAACGCCCTTCACCTGGTTGTCCTGCGCACCGTCGGTGATGAGGAAGACGTAAGGCAGCGTGCTGGTCGTGGCACTGCCGTCGCCGACGGTGGCGACCAGAGAGCTGACGCTCGATAGCGCCGTGTCGATGTGAGTGCCGCCGGATCCGAGACTTGCATTCATGTTGGTATCAAGCAGCGTCGCGAGATTTGCCGCGGCGTAGTTGATGGTCGACGAATTGGTCGTCGAACCGTTGATGCTGCTGGTCAGCGGAAAATACTGGTAAAGGTAGCGAATGAACGGATAGAGGCCGATCCGGAACTGCTTCGAAATCTTTGCGGTGTTGTTTGCGGTGACGAACAACTGGTTCACGGCGTAGCCGACCGCATCGAGGCGTAGCTGGATACAGGCGTCGGTGCCGTCCGTCGGGCAGTTCGCAACCGGCGTGAGCGCCGCATTGAGTGAATTGATCGGGTTCGTCGCGGACGTGATCGTCGTGGGCAGCTGCTGATACTTCCCGGTGGTCGGATTCTTGAACGGATACTTTCCTTGCGGACTTTGCAGCACGAGCAGGTTCTGGTAGCCGCTCTGGCTCACACGCGAGATCGCGTAGCCCCAACACAGGTTGCCGGTCGGGTAACCTTGCGTCCCGGTATCGGTGCACGCGCTGTTCGACGGCTGAAAATGGCAAGCGAGGGTGCAGCCGGTGGGATATTGCCGATAGTTGTCCGGATTGACCGACTGCATTCGCTGGGCTTCGGCCGTCGTCGACGGCAGGCCCATCGAGCCGGAAACGTCCAGCGCCAGATAGAAGTCAAGATAGAGCGGCAGCGAGGCGCTGGCCGACGAACTGCCGGTGATGGTCAGGTTCGGATATCCGATCAAGCCCAGGAATGTGGTCGGCACCTGCGCGCTGAACTGGATGTTGGATTTCAGGATCGCCTTCGTCTTGGTGACCGTGGTGGTCAACGAGAGGCTCGTGTAGCCCGGGACGCCCGAGACGTTGCCGTTGAAGATGTTGTTGGCGTCGGTGACACCCGCAGACACCGTACCGTCCGACGTCATCTGTGTCGCCGCGAGATAGCCGGCTGAATTCGTCGAGATCGAAGACACGCTCGCGCCATCGGCCGCCGACTGCATCTTGGCCTTCATGCGGACCGCGAGCGAATAGTCGGTCGCGCACCCGATCGCGGTGAGGATCGGCACCAGCGCGATGCCGAACATGACGGCGACGTTGGCCTTCTTGTCGCGCCGGAAACGGGAGATCAGCGCTGCGAAGCGGCTTGGATTGCGAGGCCCTGACATGTCGAACCAAATCCTCTCGTCGGGAAAGACGCTGGAGAGAGGACGATTCCGGGCCGCGGATTGATATGAAGTTAAACCGATCGCGTACAAGCGCGCTGAGCGCCTTGTATCCGACATCGTACGTACGTACTTTTACTGACACGCAGTCAGGAGGTCACCATGGGCTTACTCGACGTACTCAACGGAATGCAGAACGGACCGCACGGTCCGAGCCATCCCTCGACACAATCGAACAGCGGCATGTCGCCGATGACGATGGCAATCCTCGCGCTGCTTGCGTGGAAGGCCGTCAAGCACTTCGGCGCGCCAAATGCCGCACCAAGCGCGGCGCCCAGAACGCCTACCTCGGTACCACCGTCCACACCTGCGAATGCCGGCGGGGGAGTTGGTGGAGGAACTGGTGGTGGAGGGCTCGGCGGGCTTCTGACCGGCGGCCTGGGCGGACTGCTTGGCGGCGCCGCGGCGGGCAGCGTGCTCAGCGGCGGACTCGGCGATCTGGTCAAGCAATTGCAGCAGGGTGGCCATGGAGATGCAGCGAGTTCGTGGGTCGGCAAGGGAGAAAACAAGTCGATCTCGCCGAACGATCTCGCGAGCGCACTCGGCGCCGATCAGATCGATCAGATCGCGTCACAAAGCGGCATGTCGCGCGACGACCTGCTCAGCGGCCTCAGCCAGTATCTTCCGAAGGTGGTCGACCACCTGACACCGGATGGACGGGTGCCGACCGACGACGAACTGTCCGGCCGCGTTTGACGTGAATCAGATATCCATTTCGGGCTTGAGGAGAGGAAAACGATGGGCGGCATCATCTGGATCATCATTGTCGGCTTTGTCGCCGGCATTCTGGCGCGGCTTCTTTCGCCGGGACCGAACAATCCGAGCGGCTTCATCCTGACGACCGTGCTCGGAATCGTGGGCGCGTTCCTGGCGACCTGGATTGGCCAGGCCATCGGCCATTACAGTCCGGAACAGGGTGCGGGCTTCATCACTGCGACGATCGGCGCGCTTCTCGTGCTGTTCGTCTGGAACCGTCTGGTCGCACGCGGCGTGATCCGCGACTACAACAGTTGATGCGCGCGTCATTGCGGGGCGCGCGCAAGCGCCCCCGGAATGACGGCGTCCACCGACAGTCTTACTGGATGAGATGCATACCGGCGTCCATGCGCACGAGTTCGCCGGTCATGTTGCTGGACGCAGGTGAGGCCAGGAAGCAGACGACCTGCGCGATGTCCTCCGCGGTCGAGGCAACCTTCAACGGCACTTTTGCGATCACGGAATCGCGCACCAGCTTGGCGCCCTCCTCGCCGCGGCCCTTGGTGAACCAGGGCGTGTCGATGTAGCCGGGACATACCGTATTGACGCGGATCAGCGGCGCCAGCGCGCGCGACAGCGAGAGCGTCATCGTGTTGAGCGCGCCCTTGCTCGCGGCATAGGCGACCGAGGAGCCGCCGCCGCTGATGCCGGCGACCGAGGACACGTTGACCACGGCCGAGGGCCGGCCTGACGCCTTCGCGCCCGCTTCCAGCAGCGCGCGCCCGGCGCGCACCATCTGATAGGGCCCGATCGTGTTCACCGCGAAGATGCGCTGGAAATCTTCCGCCGAAAGCTGGTCGAGCTTGTCATGCGGCACATGCTTGGTGGTGCCGGCATTGTTGATCAGTGCGTCAAGCCGCCCCCACGGCGCGGCGGCCTCGACGATCTTCCTGCAATCCTCGTCGCGCGCGACATCGCCTTGCACCACAACCACTTCGGCGCCGGCATCGCGGCACTTGTCGGCGGTGGCCTCGGCGTCAGCCTTGCTGTTCGAGTAGTTGACCACGATCCGCGCGCCGCCTTTCGCCAGAATGGCGCAGGTCGCCGCTCCAAGGCCGGACGCCGAACCCGTCACGATCACGCACAAACCATCCTTCGACATCCGTTTCCTCGTCTTGTTCTGAACTGACAACCCTGATGCGATCTACCATACCACAAGGCGAATGGTGAAACTCCGCTATGCGGAATTAATCTGCCCGCATGCCCCAATCACAGGGTGCCCTGCGGCGAGCGCTTGTCATCGCTATGGCTTTTTCCGATCATAGAGCGCAAGAAAAACATCGCACCCGGCCAGGCAGCCAGCCAAGAGCAGCCAAGGCCAGAGGTAAGCCAATTCAACACGAGGAACGCTGTGGCGGAGAGTGAGAACATCGTCGTCGAGACCGCGGAGAAGATCTTCGCCGACCTCGCCGACGCGCAGACCATCAATCACGACAAGAAGGGCGGCTGGAAAGCGCCGCTCTGGCGGGCGCTCACCGAAGCCGGCCTGCCGCTGTCGTGGGTCCCGGAGGATTGTGGCGGCTCGGGCGCGAGCCTCGCCGAGGGCTTTGGCGTGCTCGGCGCAGCCGGCCGGTTTGCGATCGCCGTCCCGCTCGCCGAGACCATGCTGGCCGGATGGCTGCTGGCACAGGCGAAGATCTCCTCTCCCGAAGGCGCGATGACGGTCGCCCCCGCCAGCCCGAAAGATCGCATCACGCTCAATTCGGACGGCACGCTCACAGGCCGCGCCCGCGGCGTGCCCTTCGCCAAGGAGGCAAAGCACATCGCGGTGCTGGCGCACGGCAATGGCGGTGCGTCGATCGCGCTGGTCGATACCGGCAAGGTCCGCATCGAGGCCGGGCTCAATCTCGCCAACGACAACAGCGACACCGTTACCTTCGACAAGGTTGAACCGTCAGCGATCAAACCCGCGCCGAGGGGTTTTGACCAGACCACGCTGATGCTGATGGGCGGCGTGGTCCGCAGCCTGCAGATCGCCGGCAGCCTCGAAACCATGCTCGACATCAGCGTGCGCTACTCGGGCGAGCGCGTCGCATTCGAAAAGAAGATCTCGAAATTCCAGGCGGTGCAGCACAACCTCGCCAAGCTTGCCGGCGAATCCGCGGCCGCGCTGGCCGCCGCCACGTCGGCCGCCGACACCATCGCCAACAATTCGTCGTTCAGCGACGACGCGGTGTTCCTGGAAGCGGTCGCGGCGAAAATCCGCTGCTCCGAAGCGGCGGAAAAAGGCGGCGCCATCGCCCATCAGGTGCATGGCGCGATCGGCTTCACTATCGAGCACATCCTGCACCGTTATTCGCTGCGGGCGCTGTCGTGGCGCGACGATTTCGGCTCCGAGAGCTACTGGGCGGTCGAACTTGGCAAGCGCGTCGCCGCGCGCGGCGCCGACGAGTTGTGGCCGCTGGTTGCCTCGCGCTGACCGCAAGAGAACCCAGGAAGTCGAGACAACATCATGACCGCAGCCCTTCGTTTCGATCCGATCCGCCTGCCGAGCGAATGCGAGCAATTGCGCAAGGAAGTGCGCGCCTTCCTCGCCGAAGAGATCGCCGCCGGCACGTTCAGCCCGTTCAAGCCGAACCGCGAGGACACCGACGCGCCGGAATTCTCCCGCCGTGTCGGCGCGCGCGGCTGGCTCGGCATGACCTGGCCGAAAAAATATGGCGGCCATGAACGCAGCTTTCTCGAACGCTATGTCGTCACCGAGGAAATGCGCGTCGCCAATGCACCGACGCGCCGCTTCTTCGTCGCCGACCGGCAAAGCGGACCGGTCCTGCTCAAATACGCGCCCGAGCACGTCAAGATGGACATCCTGCCGCGTATCTGCCGCGGCGAACTGTGTTTCGCGATCGGCATGAGCGAGCCGAACTCCGGCTCCGACCTGTTCGCCGCGAAGACGCGCGCGACCAAGACCGATGGCGGCTATCTGATCAACGGCACCAAGATCTGGACCTCGTCGGCGCATATCGCCGACTACATGATCGCGATCTTCCGTACCTCGCCGCCGACCAAGGAAAACCGCCGCCACGGCCTGACCCAGTTTCTGGTCAAGATGAAGCAGCCCGGCATTCAGGTGAACCCGATCGGCCAGATCACCGGGCAGTTCGAGTTCAACGAGGTCGTCTTCACCGATTATTTCGTGCCTGACGATTATGTGCTCGGCGAAATCGACGGCGCCTGGAAGCAGGCGACCAGCGAGCTCGCCTATGAGCGCTCCGGCCCCGAACGCTTCCTCGAAACCTATTACGTGCTGACCGAGCTCGTCCGTGCGGTCGGCAACAAGCCCGACTCACGCAGCGCCGAGGGCATCGGACGCCTCGTCGCGCAGCTCCACACCATGCGCCGCATGTCGGTCTCGGTCGCGGGCATGCTGCAGGCCGGCAAGGAGCCGGTGGTGGAGGCTTCCATCGTCAAGGACATCGGCACCGTGTGGGAGCAGCAATTGCCGCACAGGGTGCGCGAGCTCGCAGCCTTCGTCGAGGAGGACGCGAGCAATCGCGAGACGCTGGAGGAACAACTGTCGTTCGCGATCAAGACCGCGCCGAAACTCACGATCCAGGGCGGCACGACGGAAGTGCTGCGCGGCATCATCGCGCGCGGGCTCGGTCTGCGCTAGACTCTATAGGTTTGCACTGATTTCAAACGAGGATACCATGAGCAACTACACTGATATCGGCGTCGAGCGCCAGGGCCATGTCGGCCTGATCGAAATCCGCAAGCCCCCGCTGAACTTCTTCGACGTCGCGTTGATCAACCAGATCGCAGACGCACTGGAAGAATTCGACCGCGACATCGAGATTCGCGCATCGGTGCTCGCAGCCCAAGGCAAGGCATTCTGCGCCGGCGCGAATTTCGGCGATCCCGCGCGGCAGGAGCAGGAGGAGCGCGCCAAGACCGATCCGGCGTCGAACCTGCCGATCAATCATCTCTACGTTCAGGCCGTGCGCATCTTCCGCAACAAAAAGCCGATCGTCGCGGCTATCCATGGCGCGGCCATCGGCGGCGGATTGGGGCTTGCCGTGTCCGCCGACTTCCGCGTCGCCTGCCCGGAGGCGCGCTTCTCGGCGAATTTCACCAAGCTCGGTTTCCATCCGGGCTTCGGCCTGACCGCCACGCTGCCCGAACTGATCGGCAAGAACAATGCGGAGCTGATGTTCTACACCAGCCGCCGCGTGACCGGCGAGGAAGCCTATCGCTGGGGTCTCGCCAACGTGCTGGTGCCGCAGGACCAGGTGCGCAGCGAAGCCATGAAGCTCGCCAGCGAGATCGCGGAATGCTCGCCGCTCGGCCTGGTCTCGACCCGCGCCACCATGCGCGCCGGCCTCGCCGACCGGGTGCTCGCCGCCACCAATCACGAGCTCGTCGAACAGACCAAGCTCCGCGCGACCGAGGACTTCAAGGAAGGCGTCAAGGCCACCTCCGAACGCCGCGTCGCCAATTTCAAGGGACGCTGATTTTCGAAGCGTTCTCTGCCTCTCTGTCGTCCCTGCGAACGCAGGGACCCATACCGCGTGATATCTGTTGTTGGAAAGAAAGCCGTCCCGCCGTAGTGCCACAAACTCAAGCCTGTGTTATGGGTTCCTGCGTTCGAAGGGACGTAGGGTGGGCAAAGCGAAGCGAGCCCACCGTCAATCCTCAAATTCCAAATCAATGGTGGGCACGTTTCGCTTTGCCCACCCTACGCAATCCTATTTTCTCCTCACCACCAGCGCGTCGACGATCGTGACGCCGTGGCCTTCCGGATGCACGAGCACCGGGTTGAGCTCGATCTCTCCAATCTCGTTGCGCAGCCGCTCGGCGAGCAGCGAGACCTGCGCGATCAATTGCGATAGCGCCGCGATGTCCGCCTTCGGGCCCCCGCGAAAACCTCTCAACAGCGGCGCGGCCTTCAGCGTCTCCAGCATCGTCGCCGCCTCGGCTGCGCTAACCGGCGCCGGGCGATAGATCACGTCGCGGAACAGTTCGGTCGCGACGCCGCCGAGACCGACCATCACCAGCGGCCCGAAGGTTTCATCCAGCAGCGTGCCGATGATGATCTCGACGCCCTTCTTCGCCATCGGGCCGACCAGCACACCCTGGATCTTCGCATCGGGCAGTTGCTTCTGCACGCTTTCCAGCAGGTCGCGATAGGCCGAGAACGCCTCCCCTTTGGTCATGATGTTGAGACGAACACCGCCGACCTCGCTCTTATGTCCGATCTCAGGCGACTGAATCTTCATCACCATCGGAAAGCCGACCCGGGCGATGGCGGCGTCGAGCGCGTCGCGCTGTTTCACCAGCACCTCATCCGGCAGCCCAATGCCGGCATCGCGCAGCAGCGCCTTGCTGTCGGCTTCGGACAGCGCCGACGATGTCAGATGGGCGGACAGATCGCGCATCGGCAGGGTGGCAAGGTCGGCCTGCGGGGCCGGCTTGAACTCAGCGTTGAACTTGGCATTGAACTTGGTATTAAACTTGGCGTAATCGAGCAGCCGCCGCATCGCGACCCCGACATGCGTCAGGCCTGACAGCACCACCACGCCTGATTTTGCGAGCTCCCGCCGCGCGAAATCGGATGGCAGCGTGTAGGAATAGAACACGACCGGCTTTGCCTGTGCCTCGATCGCCAGCTTCAGCTCGGCTTCCTTGAACGGCATCCGCGTCTCGCTCGAAAGCGACAGCACCACGAGCGTGGCATCGATCTCGCTGGAGGCGCTGAGCAGTTCGATGCTCTTCTGCAGACCGCCGCTGGTCACGCCCTGCGCGGTCACGTCGATCGGGTTGCCCGCTGCGCCATAGGACGGCATCCACGCCTTGATCTGCGACTGGACGCCCTCGGACAGCTCCGGCACCTGCAGACCCTGCATCGACACGGTGTCGGCGCCCCAGATGCCGGCGCCGCCGGAGACAGTCAGCACCGCAACACGGTCGCCCTTCGGCAAGGGATTGGTGGCTAACACCGCCGCGATGGTGACGGCCTCGTCGAGATCGTTGGAGACGATGAAGCCATATTTGGCGAACACCGCATCATAGGCTCCCGACCAGCCGGCCATGCTCGCCGTGTGAGAGGCCGCGGCGCGAGAGCCCGCATGGGAGCGTCCGACCTTGGTGACGATGACCGGCTTGCCGATCTCGGCGGCGCGCTTCGCCGCGGCCATGAACTTGTCGACGTCGCGGATGCCCTCGATGAACAGCAGGATCACGTCGGTCGATTTATCCTGTACCATGTAGTCGAGAAACTCGCCGGCGCCGAGATCGCTTTCATTGCCGGCGCTGACGACGTAGCTCAACGCAACACCGAGCGCCTTGGCGCGGTGAGAGATCGCAAAGCCGATGCCGCCGCTCTGCGCGACGATGCCGATCCGGCGCTTGGTCGCGACCAGCGGCGCGACGCCCGGCTTGACATCGACAGTCGGGCTGAAGGTCGCGGCGACGCGCTGGACCTGGCTGTAAAACCCTTCGGCATTCGGGCCGGAGATGCGCATGCCGGTCCGCTTGGCCAGCGCGACGATCGCATCCTGCATCGCGGCGCTGTCGCCGCCCTCCTCCGCAAAGCCTGAGGAGATGATCACCGCGTTCTTCACTCCCACGGCGGCGCATTGTTCGAGTGCGCCGAGCACCGCGCGCGCCGGAATCACGACAATCGCGAGATCGATCGGCTCACCGATCGCGGCGATCGACTTGTAGCATTTGAGGCCGTCGATCTCGTCATAGTTCGGGTTGATCGGATAAAGCCGTCCCGGATACTCGTTCTTGCGCAGCATCGCGAGTAGCCGGCCCGGGATCTTCTCATGATCGCGCGACGCGCCGATCAACGCGATGCTTTGAGGTGCGAAGAAGCTATCGAGCGGATGCGGCATTCTCAATTGTCCCGGTTTCTGATTTCTGTTGCGTTTTCGGACGGAGGATCATGCGCGCAATCACCGGCGCGGATATCCGCTACAATTGTAACGCGGCGCGTTGCGGCGGTGATGCACTTCAGCATTCAGGCGTGTGTTCAACGCCTCCTCCATGGCGCTTCGAACAAATCGATCGAAGCGGTTCTTGATTTTCTCGTGACTGATCGTGACGACATCGCTCGGCAGCCACAGTCTATGGTCCGCCACGGCGACTCTTTCACCTGGTTGTTCTGGTTGCTCTCAGCTGCTTCCGTTTTCGGAGGCCGCCGGTGCTGACTGTTGTGCAACGTACTCTCCAAATCAAAACGAGCTCGTCAAAATATGGAGCATCGCGATGACGTCCAAGCATTCAGAACCGGTTCGTGGCCTCACGGGCACCTCGACATCTCCCCTATTCCAAGGCCGCTTTGGCCGAATGTTTCCCTCTCTCCCGAAAGCGACGTTCGGGAAGGATGAAGCCGAGTCGTTGCAGAATCTCGTGAAGCTTGCCAACGCGATGACTTCCGAACACGACGATCCATTCGATGGCAAGGACGATGAAGAAAGTGGAATTCCCGCACTCTACACCTACCTGGGCCAATTCATAGACCACGACCTGACATTCGATCCGAACAGCTCCCTGCAGAAACAGAACGACCCGAACGCACTTTCGGACTTCCGGAATCCGGCATTCGACCTCGACAATATTTATGGCCGTGGACCGGACGATCAGCCCTATATGTACGATGATGCCGGGGGATTCCTGCTCGGCAAGCCGATCAAAGGCGGGGACGATGCGCAGGCGCAAGACCTGCCGCGAAACGATCCCCAGGCAAGCGGCCTGCCGGAACAGAAGTCTTTGGCGAAGCGCGCCCTGATCGGTGACCCTCGCAACGACGAAAACGCGATCGTGTCGCAGTTGCAGGGCCTGTTTCATCGCTTCCACAACCGGCTGCTCAAGGAGACGCGCGCGAAGGACCCGCTCGCGGATTTTCCTACAATTCAGCGGCTGATGCGGTTCCACTACCAATACCTGATCATCAACGACTTCCTTCCGCGCATTGTCGACCAGCAGGTGCTGCACGAGCTAAAGACTGACGGCAAATATGATCGTTCAAAGCTCAGGTTCTACCGTTGGCGGAACGATCCGTTCATGCCAGTCGAATTTTCGGTCGCGGCCTACCGTCTCGGGCATTCGATGATCAGGCCGGGCTATCGACTGAACGACAAGGTGCTGCTGCCGATCTTTCCGGGTTCGAAGGATAAGGATGGCCTCACCGGCTTTCGGGACATGAACCCCGCATGGGCAATCGACTGGGGTCGATTTATCGACATCGACGTGCGAGAGTATGACGGGACCGACGACGTCAAGAAGAAACGCCTGCAGTTCGCGTACCGCATCGATACGGCACTCGTGAACCCACTCGCCGGCTTGCCGCTCTCGGTCGCCGCCGATCCTCCTCCCTCGCTGCCGCAGCGAAATCTTCTTCGAGGTTTTCGGCTCGGATTGCCGTCCGGACAAGCCGTCGCCCATGCCATGGGCGTCAAAGTCCTCGACGACGAGCAGATCCTCATCGGCCAGGCCGTCGACAAGCCCGACGAGCCGCTCGGCAACATCCTATCCGTCTCGCCTGCGTTCCGGAAAAATTGTCCGCTCTG
Source organism: uncultured Alphaproteobacteria bacterium (assembly GCA_963770385.1). Taxonomy (GTDB): domain Bacteria; phylum Pseudomonadota; class Alphaproteobacteria; order Rhizobiales; family Xanthobacteraceae; genus Bradyrhizobium. Next base: position 1,145,637 of record CAVYPJ010000003.1, read on the forward strand.
GACCTACGTCCTGGCGGAGGCCATGCAGCACAAGGCAACAGTCAAGAATTCCGGCAAAGGGTTCGATCGAGGTCACGACGCCGCGGCTCGGTCCCGTCGGAGGGCGGATCGTTGCCGAAGTCATGCTGGGCCTGATGTTCGGCGACAGCCATTCGCTGCTGAGGATGAATCCGGATTGGCGGCCCGAGGCAGGCCCCGACTTTACGCTCAAGGACTTTGTCCGCTACGCGCTGGGCAAATAGCCAAGCTGGCTTTACTGCGTCAGGAAACGAGTCTGAAGGTCACTCCGCCGAGTGGGAATGCGTTGTTGGAGACCTTCAAGCCCCTCGCCCGCGCGGCATCGCAGACCGCAGCGACATTGCCGACACGGAAATCGAGCCCGCTCATGATTTCCGTGTCGCCTTTGATGAAACGGAAGCTGCAATTGGGCAGCTTCAATTCGTGCACGCCCTCGCCACTTCCGGAGACGGCGACGCCGATGATCGCGCCCCAGTGCGCGGCCAGACCTTGCGGATCGGGGCTCTGCATCTCGACGCCGGTCAGCGCCAGCGTCATGTCCTTCCGGATGAAATTCTGCCAATCGGGCCCCGCCGGCGGATAAGGGCCGAGGATGTCATCAGACCCTTCGGTGTGATTGAACTCGATGAAGGCCGCACGGCAATCGCGCGGATGAAGTTGCACGCCGCGATAGGGCACGTGCGTGATCATATTGGCGGTACGCACGCCCATCTCGTTTGCAAGCTTGCCGCGCGCGTCGGGATCTTCGCAAGCGAAGATCGCCATGTAGCCGCCGCGCCCTGCGGTCTTGTCGAGGAAACGGCCCGCGGCGGTGCCCTCGCGAAACGGCGCCACGACTTCCAGCAGGACCGTGTCGACCGGCAGCAATGCATTCACGAGACCGTACTTTTCGACATTGCCGTCGCGATAGCAGACCTCGAGGCCCATGATGGCGGCGATGTCGGAGATGACGGGTTCGAGCCGCGGCGCGACCAGACAGATCTGCCGCAGCCGCAGGTACTGCGCCATCGGTCAGTGCCCCCCAAAGAACGGCTTGCGCTTCTCGACAAAGGCTTTTGCCGCTTCCTTGTGGTCGGCGGTCTCGCCGGCGCGGGAGTGATGGATCGCCTCGCCGTCGAAGCAGGCTTCCAGCGACAGGTGCTCGGCATTGTTGATGTTGCGCTTGATATAGCCAAGCGTGATGGACGGGCCCTGCGCGAGCGACATCGCCAGTTCACGCGTCGCCGCATCGACCTCGGCGTCCGGCACCACCTTGGTCACCATACCGAGCCCGAGCGCCTCCTTCGCCGTCAACACCGGCGACAGCAGATAGAGCTCGCGCGCCTTGGCGCTGCCGAGCAGTTGGGTCAGAAAATAGGTGCCGCCATAATCACCGGACAGTCCGACCTTGGCGAAGGCGGTGGTGATCTTGCAGCTCTCGCTCGCAACGCGGAAATCACAGGCCAGCGCGATCGACAGGCCCGCACCGGCCGCCGCGCCGTCGAGCTGCGCCACCACGGGCTTCGCCATCTGGTGCAGAATGCGCGACACTTCCATGCCGCGACGAAGATTCGTCATCTTGGCCTCGAACGGCAGCGGCGCGCGGCCTTCCGCCATCGACTTGACGTCGCCGCCAACGCAGAAGGTGCCCCCGGCGCCCTTCAACAGCACGGCACGCACCTCATGATCTTCCGCCGCCCGCCGCGCCGCCTCGACAAGCCCGCGCGTCATGTCCGGATTGAGCGCATTGCGCCTGTCCGGCCGGTTCATCGTGATCGTGAGCAGGCCGGAGTCCAGGTTCTGCAGGACCATTTCGTTTGCGCTCATGGGATGGCTGTCCTTGTTGTTATTGATTGGGGGCTCACCGTCATTCCGGGGCGATGCGGCAGCATCGAACCCGGAATTTCGAGATTCCGGGTCTGGTGCTAGCGCACCATCCCGGAATGACGGCAGTCAGCCGTCACTTCTTCACCAGCGGGCAGCGCGACTGTTCCAGCGACTGGAAGGCCTCGTCGCCGGGCACGGTGGCGAGCAGCTTGTAATCGTCAGAGCGGCCCTTCGACTCCGACGGCTTCTTCACCTCGAACAGATACATGTCGTGCACCATGCGGCCGTCCTCGCGGATCTTGCCGTTCTTCGCAAACATGTCGTTGATCGGGGTCTCCTTCATGACCTTGATCACGGCGGCGGAGTCGGTGGTGCCCGCAGCCTTCACCGCCTGCAGATAATGCAGCACCGAGGAATAGACACCGGCCTGGGCCGAGGTCGGCACGCGCTTGGTGCGCTCCATGAAGCGCTTGGTGAAGGCCCGCGTGTCGTCATTGAGGTCCCAGTAGAAGGCTTCGGCGAGCAGCAATCCCTGTGCGGTCTCGAGCCCGACGCTGTCGATGTCGCTGACAAAGGCGAGCAGCGGCGAGAGCTTCTGGCCGCCCTTGCTGACGCCGAATTCCGCCGCCTGCTTGATCGCATTGATGGTGTCGCCGCCGGCATTGGCAAGCCCGATCACCTTGGCCTTCGACGCCTGCGCCTGCAGCAGGAAGGACGAGAAATCCGAGGTGTTGAGCGGATGGCGGACGCTGCCCAGCACCTTGCCGCCGGTCTTCACCACGACATTGCTGGTGTCCTTCTCCAGGTCCTGTCCGAACGCATAGTCGGCGGTCAGGAAGAACCAGGTGTCGAGGCCCGATTTGACCGCGGCGAGCCCGGTCACATTGGCCTGGCCATAGGTGTCGAATACATAGTGGATGGTGTAGGGCCCGCAGGCCTCGTTGGAGAGCCGGATCGAGCCCGGACCATTGAACATGATGATCTTGCCCCGCGCCTTCGCGATCTCGGCCGCGGCCAGCGCAGTCGCGGAGGCCGCGACGTCGTAGATCATCTCGACGCCCTGATTGTCGATCATGTCGCGGGCGATGTTGGCGGCGAGATCGGCCTTGTTGAGATGGTCGGCTGCGATCACCTCGATCTTGCGGCCGAGCACCTCGCCGCCGAAATCCTCCGACGCCATCTTGGCCGCTTCCAGGCTGCCGGGGCCGGTGATGTCGGCATAGAGGCTCGACATGTCGAGAATGCCGCCGATCTTCAGCGGCGGCTTGGCTTGCGCATGCGCGGCGGTCGCGGACAACGCCAGCGCGGATGCGAACAGGCCGGTGAGCAGTCGATTCATCTTGAAAAACCTCCCTTTCGATTGCACCGCTTGGTCGCGGCGCGTCCGCTTCTCGATTGCGGCGGATCATGCCGCATGCATGTCTTGGCAGCAAGCCAACGGGCGATTCGCGCTCATCGCTGTTTTTCCACTCAGCGGAATGGGCAAGATGCGGGAGCATCGCGCATGTTCGCGTCGGCATTCACGTCAGGATTGAAGCACCGGCGTGGTGAGATCATTCTGCTTCTTGCAGCCCTGTCGGCAGCCGTGCCGTTGGCAGCCGCGCGCGCCGAAGGATGTGCCTTCGCGGTTCAGGGCGAGGGCCGCGTGGCCGAGATCGTCGACGGCCGAAGCTTTCGCCTGACGGATGGCCGCGAAATCAGACTTGCCGGTATTGAACCCGTCCGATCCGCGATAGCGGCGATCGACGGGACCGCGGTCCTGACCAGCATTCTCGCGGGTCAAGACGTGACGCTGCGCGGGGCGGACGACGCGCCCGATCGCTACGGCCGGCAAGCTGCCTTCGTCTTTCTCGCCTCGTCAGATGCGCTGGTCCAAGGCCTGCTGCTCGCCCAAGGCGCGGCGCTGGTCAGCGCCGACATCACTGACAGATCGTGCGAAGGTATCCTGATGCAGACAGAGGCCGAGGCGCGAAAGGTTAAAAAAGGACTATGGAATGCATCCGGCGTCATAAAAAACGCGGAAATTCCGGACGATATTTTGGCCGGGATTGGGCAATTCACGGTGGTTGAGGGCAAAGTTCTGTCCGTACGTCAAGCGGGAACAACCACTTACCTGAATTTCGGGCGTAACTGGGGACGGGGCTTTGCTGTGACGATTTCAAGGCGCACAATGCCGGCGGTTGAATCTGCCGGCTTGGCCCTAAAATCACTCGAAAATCGGCGGATTCGGGTGCGCGGGTGGGTCGAATCACGCGGCGGTCCGCGTATAGAGTTGCTCCGGGTGGATCAGCTCGAAGTGCTCGACGTGAACTAGCCTGAGTGAACTAGCCTGAGAAGCGAGCGAGTGACGACAGTGGACGGGTTTGCCGGACGGCGCGAGAGGGGAGCAGGCCGCCGCCTTTGGGTCGGACTAGTATTGCTGTGCGCTGCCGTCAGCCTTTCCGCGTGCGGCGACATGGCGCGTTATCAGACGGCCGCGACGCCGATCCCGGTGCCCAAGCCCAAAGCCGTCGTCGCGCCGACGGCGGCGACCGAGCGCGAGCATGAGCGCATCCTCGCCTCTTACGGCGGCGCCTATGACGATCCGAAGCTCGAGGCGCTGATCAGCAAGGTGGTCGAACGGCTGGTCGCCGCGTCCGATCGTCCTGACCAGTCCTACAAGGTCACGATCCTCAATTCCGGCGCGGTCAACGCCTTCGCGCTGCCGACCGGGCAGCTCTATGTGACGCGCGGGCTGGTCGCGCTCGCCAACGACACCTCTGAATTGTCCTCGGTGCTCTCGCATGAAATGGCGCATGTCCTGGCGAAGCATGCCGCGATCCGTGAGGACCAGGCGCGGCAGGCCGCCGTCGTCGCCCGCGTCGTGACCGACATGAGCAGCGACCCCGACGTCACGGCCTTCACGCTCGCCAAGAGCAAGCTGACGATGGCGAGCTTCTCGCGCACGCAGGAATTCGAGGCCGACGACATGGGCGTTGCGATCTCTGCGCGCGCCCATTTCGATCCCTATGGCGCCTCGCGCTTCCTGTCGTCGATGGAGCGCAATGCCGAGCTCAAAGCGGGCAAGACCTCGCTCGATCCGCGGGTGCAGGATTTCCTGTCGTCGCATCCGGCAACGCCCGAGCGCGTGCAGCGCGCGCAGGCGGCTGCCAAGCAGTATAACTCGCCCGACAACAAGGAACGCGACCGCGAGGACTATCTCTCGACGATCGACAACTTGGTCTATGGCGAGGACCCGAGCGAAGGTTTCGTGCGCGGACGGCGCTTCCTGCATCCCAAGCTCGGCTTCACCTTCCAGGCGCCCGAGACGTTCACGCTCGACAACACCGCGCAGGCGGTGATCGGCGTGCGTGAGGGCGGCATGCAGGCGATGCGTTTCGATGTGGTGCGCGTGCCGGCGGAGCAGACGCTCGGCGATTATCTCAATTCCGGCTGGATGGAAGGCGTTGACAAGACCACGACCGAGGAGACCACCATCAACGGTTTCCCGGCGGCCTCCACCGTCGCGCAAGGCGATCAGTGGCAGTTCAAGGTCTACGCGATGCGCTTCAACGGCGACGTCTATCGCCTCATCTTCGCGACCCGGCAGAAAAGCACCGAGAGCGACCGCAATGTGCGCGAAACCGTCAATTCATTCCGCCGCCTGACGCTGGATGAAATCCAGGCGGCACGGCCGTTGCGCATCAAAGTCATCACGGTGCAGCCGGGCGACACCGTGGACTCGCTGGCGCACCGCATGGGCGGCGTCGATCACCCGACCGAGCGCTTCCGTGTGCTCAACGGCCTGGATGCCCGCGCGCAGGTCAAGGTCCGCGACCGCGTCAAGGTCGTGGTGGAGTGACGCGCGAGGCGGCTGGTCACGGGAGGCAAAGAGTATAGCCTCCGCTGTCGACCCTGCGCACGCAGGGACCCATACCGCGTGATATCTGTTGTTGGAAAGAAAGCCGTCCCGCCGTAGTGCCACCCTGCGTTCGAAGGGACTACAGCGAGTTTGTGGCCCGAACGGGAGCATCTCACGCCCGATGCCGGCCGCACCTGGGTTCCTTCCTGCACCGCCCCTGCGCGAGAACTGAGCCGCCCCCCAGGAGATATGTGCATGCATTAGGTGCTTTCAGAGGGACGACGAGATCGAGAGGCGGCCGGCAACGACTCCTTCGGTGCGAAACGATCCAGCTATATAATGATGGACACAAAAAGACCGGGAGATTTCGCATGAGCATTTCCGTCATTCAGCAAGCCAAAATCCAGGCGCAGGTCCTGGTCCCGCTCGTGAAGGCGCTGCAGGCGGAATTGGGCGAGGCACGCGCAAATACGCTGGTTCGAAAGGCGCTCAGTGACACCTATCGCCGCCACGGCGAGGAATTCTGGCGGGCGAAGAACGAGAAGAACCTCGGAAAGACAATGGCGTCCGCCTTCACAACCTACGCCCGCGACAATGCCCTCGATTACAAAGTGATCGAGCAGTCGCAGGACAGCTTCGCGATGGACGTCACGGGATGCCGCTACGCCGAATTCTACAAGGAACTGGGCGAGCCCGAGCTCGGCTTCCTGCTGGTCTGCAGCGCGGACTTCGACACCGCCGCGGGATTTGATCCCGACATCAAGCTCACGCGCACGCAAACCATCATGCAAGGCGCCGGCCATTGCGACTTCCGCTACAGGCGGGTGAGCGAGACGGAGTGAGGGCAAGGATCTCCGAGCCGGCGATTTCGAATCGCGTCCCCAGCCGTCTCTCCTACCCCTGATATTGCAGAACGTGCATGCCGGCGTTCCAGTCGCTGACGAACATGAGCCCGTCGGGCCGGACATGGGCATCGCAGATCTTCGCCGCGAGGGAGATGTTCGGGCGCGGGTCGATGAGCCTCTTGGGTGTCGGGGGCACCCAATAGGCGATTTCCTTCGGCGCAAACGCGTCGCGGATATCGAAGACCCTGACGCCGGCTGTGTTGTAGGTCGCGAAGATCGTCTCCTCGCTCTGGAACGAACCTGGCCGGTTTTCGTGCAGATTGTGCGGGCCGAAGGTTCCGATCGCGCAAAAGTCGCGCTCGTTTGGCGTCGGCAAGGTCGAGATCGGCACGGGGTTTTCCGGCGCCCGCACGTCGACCACGAACGTGTGGAACAGGCCCTTGGCGCATTTCTCCGCGTTCGCCTCGTCGGCAACGACTGCAAGCTGGCGTCGTGGCAGCGGCAACGGCGTGTGCGTCCCACCGGGGAACGGCGGCGACCAGTTGATGTGCGACAGCAGCTTGGGGCTCGAGGGATCGCTGACGTCGTGGATCGTCAGGCCGCCATCGCGCCAGGCCGCATAGCCCCGATCGCCGGCGGTGATCATGTGATGGAGGGCGACACGCTTGCCCTTCGGCAGCTCGGGCTCTCCGGCCGCGCGGTTCATGCCCGGCAGCCACCATTTCGAAATGATTTCCGGCTTGGTGACGGTCTGCAGGTCGACAACGCAAAGGATGTGGTCGGTAAATCCGTCGAAGTGCGCCGACACATAGGCGTAGCGTCCTCCGGGCCACCAGAGCCGATTGATGCCAAATCCAGGCATTTCAAGGAATGCTATCTCGCGCATCTCGCTCGGCCTGGACACGTCATGGATCGAGAGTCCGGACCGGAATTTCTTGGCCTTGGTGATGCTGTCGACCAGCGTGTTCTCAAAATAGCCGCGCATGTCGTCGTAGGACTGCATGGCGACGATATTCGCGCCGTTCGCGAGCAGCAGCAGGTCGTCGGAAAGCTGCAGGTGGTGAGTGCGGGTGTATTGCCCGGCCGTAAAAAAATGCACCGGCCTCAAGTCGCGCGGGTCGGAAGCGTCCAGGATCGTCACGCCGTCACTGAACATGTGTCCAACATACACATGTTGCTTGTTGAACATCACCTGCACGCTGTCGGGGCGTCCACCGATGTCGGTGTAGGAGATGTGCTTGATGCCCTTGCCGATGCCCTCCAGCGGAATCTCCGCGTCGCTGGCCAAGACGGGAGCCGGCCACCCAGCCAAGGCGGCCGATCCGAACACAGCGCCCAGTTGCCGAAGGTGCTGGCGGCGCGACTGACGGACCATTCCTCTTCTCCCCGCAGGATGAGGTCTTCGGTAGTATTTTGCCGGGATGATGCCCGCTTCCCCCGAGACTGGCAATCGAAACGGCTGCGCCATCGCCGCAATGCCGTCGGCTGTCACCGCCTTCACACACGCGTGTGAGAAACGCGAACCATTCGTTTATGAACACGACGAACAGGCCGAGCAGGCGGAAGCGTCGCCCACACGATGCTGCATTGCCCATGGAAATTTAGATGCTTGCGTCCTCGGCCACGGCCTTGCATCGGATGCGAGGCGTCGCCGCTGACGCGATCAGGAAATATGCCGAGACGGACCTCCGGTAGCGGCTTGTGCATATCGCACCTTGCATGCCATCCTACTCGGGTAACGCACGGGAAGCTCAATTCCCGGCGTGGCGGCAACAGAGTCGCTCAGGGTTGGAAAACGGAACGCTCAAGGAGATTAAGACATGAAGTCGACGCTTCGTCTTGCGGGGGTGGCTTGCGCCGGCCTCCTGTTATCAGCGGTCAGTGCTTCGGCAGGCCCCAAGATCGTCTCCGGGCCGGGCGCCAATCCAGGCTGCTTCAAGCCCTGGTCCGATCAGACCAAGTTCTTCCAGTGGGACAAGAAGCCCGGACCCTACAAGATCGCGCTCGTCAACGGCTTCGTCGGCAATACCTGGCGCATCCAGATGGTGAAGACCGCCAAGGCCTTCGCCGAGCAGCCGGGCATCAAGGAGAACATCAAGGAGTTCAAGGTCGTCTCGACCGGCACCGACGTCGCGGCGCAACTCGGCGCCATGGAGGACTTCATCAACCAGGGCTTCGACGCCATCGTTACCATTGCGGTGGCGCCCGACGGCTTCGACCGCATCATCCGCCTTGCCGATAAGAACAATGTGGTGGTGGTGCCCTTCGACAACGTCCTCGACACCGACAAGGTGATGATGGTCAACGAAGACCAGAAGGAGATGGGCCGCATGTCGGCCAAATGGCTTCTGACCGAATCCGGCAAGACGACCGGCGACATCCTCGAGGTCCGCGGCCTGCCCGGCAACTCGGTCGACCGTGACCGCCATCTCGGCTTCCGCGAAGTCATGGAAGGCGCCGGCAACAAGTTCAACATCACCGAGGTGGTGGGCAATTGGGACACCGGCACCTCACAAAAGGTGACCGCCGATGCGCTCGCCGTGCACGGCCATTTCGACGGCGTGTTCACGCAAGGCGGATCGGACGGCACCGTGCAGGCGATGATCGCCGCCAAGCATTCGTTCGTGCCGATGTCGGGCGAAGGCGAGAACGAGTATCGCAAGCAGATCGCCGATCACTACAAGGACGGCCTCAAGGGCATGTCCTACGGACAGTCGCCGGCGCTGGTCGCCATCGCCACCAAGGCGGCGATCTCGGCGCTGCAGGGCAATATCATGCCGCAACTGATCTCGATCCCGATCCCGGTCGCGACCTACAAGGATCTCAAGGCCGGCACGAACTACTGGCCGGACCTCAACGCGAACTTCTTCGCCCCGAACCAGTTCCTCCCCTGCGGCGTGAACTTCACGGCGCCCGAGATCATGTCGCAGAGCGAGAAGAACACCCAGTGACATCGGCGGCACGGTTTCGATCACGGCCTGGCATTCGCCAGGCCGTCACTGCCTGAGCCCGCGTCATGCAGGATGAGGTCGGCGCGCAGGGCGGCTTTCTCGCACTGTCCGGCATCTCCAAGCGCTATGCCGGGGTGCGCGCACTCGAGGGCGTCGACTTCGGCTGCGAACGCGGCAAGATCCATGCCGTGCTGGGCGAGAACGGCGCCGGCAAGTCGACGCTGATCAAGATCATAGCCGGCGTGGTGCAGCCCGACTCCGGCATCATGCGCCTCGCCGAACACGACGTCAGCTTCGCCACGCCGTCAGCCGCCAACGCGGCCGGCGTCGTATGCATCTTCCAGGAGCTGTCGCTGATCCCCGACCTCTCCGTCGCGGACAACATCTCGATCGCTGCGCCGCCGCGGCGCTTCGGCCTCATCGATGCCAAAGCGCAGCGCCAACGCGCCGAGGCGCTGCTGGCCGAGATCGGTTGCGAGGACGTCAACCCGCTGATGCGTGTGCGCGACCTGCCGCTGTCGCGGCGCCAGATGGTCGAGATCGCCAAGGCGCTCGGCCAGAGGCCGCAGCTCCTGATGCTCGACGAGGCGACATCGGCGCTCACCAGCGCCGACGTCGAGAAGGTCTATGCGATGCTCGCACGGTTGAAATCCGAAGGCGTCGCCATCCTCTACATCTCGCACCGCATGCACGAGGTCGAGGCGCTCGCCGACCGGGCCTCCGTGTTCCGCAACGGACGCCACATCGAGACCTTCGACAAGGGTGCGCGCTCGACCGCCGATATCGTTCAGCTGATGATCGGGCGCGATATCGCGACCCAGTATCCGCCAAAGCCGGCACGCAGGCCCGTGAAGCCGGTGCTTGCGCTCGAGAACCTGTCCTGGGAGAAACATCTCGATCGCATCTCGCTGCATGTGGGCGCCGGCGAGATCGTCGGGCTCGGCGGCCTCGATGGGCAGGGCCAGAAATCGCTGCTGCTTGCCTTGTTCGGGGTGCTGCGCGGCGTCACCGGGCGCGTGACCGTCGAGGGCCGCGAGGTACGCCCCGGCTCTCCGGCGGCCGCGAAGTCGGCCGGCATCGCGCTCGTGCCGGAGGACCGCAAGACCGAAGGATTGATGCTGCCGATGTCGATCGGCGACAATCTCGTCATCGCGTCGCTCGACGCGATCTCGACGGGGCCGCTGGTCGATCGCGCCAAGGAGCGCGCGGCGATCCAGCACGGCATTGCCCGGCTGCAGATCAAGATCGGCGCACCAGGCGATGCGGTGTCGACCCTGTCGGGCGGCAATCAGCAGAAGGTGGTGCTCGCCAAATGGCTGATGGCCGAGCCTCGCATCATCCTGCTCAACGATCCGACGCGCGGCATCGACGTCGGCACGAAGCAGGAGCTCTACCGGCTGATGCGCGAGCTCGCCGACCAGGGCGCCGCCATCCTGTTCTACTCCACCGATTATGACGAGCTGATCGGCTGCTGTGACCGGGTCGCCATCATGTATGACGGGCGCATCGTGCGCGAGCTCGAAGGCGCCGAGCTCACCGAGACCAACATCATCGCGAGCGCACTCAACATCGATGCCGCGACAGCGGCCCATGCCGCAGCCGGAGCCACCAATGCTTGACGACCTCGTCATCAGGGCGCGCCAGAACATCGGCCTCGTCACCGCGATCGTGCTGTTTGGCGTTCTCTACCTTCTCTACAACTTCGCGCATCCGAAGGGCTTCTCCTCGGCCGTGCTGGTGCAGAACGGCGACGAAATCTTCGCGCTGGCATTGCTCGCGATGGCCCAGACCGTGCCGGTGCTGATGTCGGGACTTGATCTCTCGGTCGGCGCCGTGATGACCATGGTGGGCTGCTTTGCGAGCTATCTCTTGACCGGCAAGGCAGGCGGCGCGGTGCTGCATCTCGACCTTTTCGGCCAGCATATCGAACTCGGCACCTTTCCGGGCGGCGCGAGCGGCATCCTGCTCGGCATGGTCGTGTGTCTCGCGATCGGCACGCTCGCCGGCTTCATCAATGGTTGCGTCGTCGTCTATGGACGCATCCAGCCGATCATCGCGACGCTCGCAACCGGCGCGATCTATATCGGGATCGCGCTCTTCCTGCGTCCGACGCCGGGCGGCAAGATCGACGAGGATCTCAACTGGGCGCTGACCAATTCGCTCGGCGACTTCGCCGCGACGGTGCACATCTTCGATGATGGCGCCGCGAGCTGGTTTGTGCCCTTCGCCTGGATTCCCGTGCCTTTCGTGCTCCTGGTCCTGGTCGCGCTCTTTGTCTGGGTGCCGTTCCGCCGTTCTGTCCTGGGCCGCGCCGTCTATGCGGTCGGATCAGCCGAAGGCGCGGCCTATATGTCGGGGCTTCCGATCGCGCGCGCCAAGATCGCGGCTTTCACGCTCGCCGGTTTCTTCGCCGGCTGCGGCGGTCTTTTTCTCGCCATCCAGACCTCGTCGGGCAATGCCGATATTCCGCAGGCCGGCGCCTATACGCTCAACTCCATCGCCTCCGTCGTCATCGGCGGCACCTCCCTGCTGGGCGGTGCCGGCAGCGCCATCGGCTCGATCTTCGGCGCCATGATCCTGCGCGTCATCTCGTTCTTTTTCCGCATCTTCGACATTGCTCCCTTGCTGCAGCCGTTGTTCGAAGGCCTGATTCTGCTCGCGGCCGTCAGCATCGGCGCGCTGCGCGTGCTGCGCGTCAGGAACACGCTGGAGCTTTTCCGATGACGACGGCATCTCTTGGACTTTCGCGCGCCGATCGCCCGATCCTCATTTCGGCGCTGTTCATCCTGGTCATCCTGATCGTAGGCACCGCCTATACGTTCGCCCAGTTCGGCAGCGCACCACTGCTGTCGCCGACCTATCTGCTGCAGCAATTGCAGATCGGTGCCTTCCTCGGCATCGTGGCGGCCGGGATGATGATCGTGATCCTGATCGGTCAGATCGATCTGTCGGTGCCCTGGACGCTGGCAGCCGCCGCCATGATGGCGACGTCGATCGGCGGACCACTCGCGATTCCCGTCGGGCTCGGCATCGGCCTGCTCGTTGGTCTCGTCAACGGCATCGGGGTGGCTTATCTGCGCGTGCCCTCGATGATCTTCACGCTCGGTGTCAACGCCGTGATGCGCGGCCTGATGGTCGCGCATACCGGCGGCTACGCGCCGCAGACCGCCGCTACCGAGTTGATGCGTATGCTCGCTTCGGGGCGCACGCTCGGCATCCCCAACGCCCTGTTCGTCTGGGCCGCGGTGTCGGTGCTGGTGGCCGTCATCCTGCAACGCACGCCGCTCGGCCGCTATATCTATGCCATTGGCAACAAGGAAGCCGCTGCCTACCTCGCCGGCGTCGACACGCGCCGCGTCACCGTGATCTGCTTCGCGCTGTGCGGTCTTGCATCTGCACTCGCGGGCGTGCTGCTCGCCGGCTATTCCACCAAGGCCTATCAGGCGATGGGCGACGCCTATCTGCTGCCGTCGATTGCGGCGGTCGTGATCGGCGGCACCAACATCCTGGGCGGCCGCGGCCGTTATCTCGGCACGCTGATCGGCGTGGTGCTGATCGTGCTGCTCAATAGCGTGCTTTCGATCATGGATATGCCCGAGGCCGGGCGGCAGGTGATCTATGGCCTCGTCATCATTCTGATGCTGCTCGCCTATGGCCGCGGCGAACGCGTGACGAGCTAGAGCATGATCGGGAAAAGTGCGTAGCGGTTTTCCGGAAAGATCAGGCTCAATCAAGAACCCAAAGCGCGATGACGATCTAACCTGATCTCATCGCGCTTTAGGCTCTCGTTTACAAAACTCCACAGCAGACGGTGGTGCACGTGGCTCCCTGACGGGGATGCTTGCCATCTCACTTGACTCACGCATAACTCACCGGTTATACGTCGATCCATAACCACCAGGTTATGGATATGAGATGGCGAACGCCCACGACGTGCTCTTCAGAACGCTTGCCGATCCGACGCGGCGGGCCATCTTCGAGCGATTGTGCCGCGAAGGAGAGCAGACGGTCGGGGCATTGACGGCCCGGTCCGGCGTCTCGCAGCCGGCCGTCTCGAAGCATCTCGGCGTTCTGAAGCAGGCCGGGCTGGTACACGACCGGCACGAAGGTCGTCAGACGCACTACAGCGCGCAGCTCGGCGCCTTGGCTCCGCTGATCGACTGGACAAGCCAGATGGCCGGGTTCTGGCAGAGCCGGTTCGACCACCTCGAAGATCTACTCAAAAGGATGGACCAATGAACAACCTCGCGACCGAAACGCTTTCCGTCATTGTCGAACGGGAAATCCCCTTTCCTCCGGAGAAGATCTGGCGCGCGCTCACGCAACCGCACCTGATCGAGGAATGGCTGATGAAGAACGACTTCAAGCCTGTCGTGGACCACCATTTCAATCTTCGTGGCGATTGGGGTGCTGTCGATTGTCAGGTCCTGGCCATCGAGCCGAACAAAACGCTGTCTTACACGTGGGCGGCCATGGGTCTCGAGAGTGTCGTTACCTGGACTCTCACCCCTACCAGCAAGGGTACGCACCTGCGCATGGAGCAGGCGGGCTTCCGGCCGGATCAGCAACAGGCCTACCAGGGCGCGAAGTTCGGCTGGCAGAAGTTCTTTGCAAACCTGGATCAGGTCTTGGCGCGGACAGATTGATGCGGGCGATTCAAGGCCGTACCCGGTTCAAAGCCAATCCTCGTCGAAACGGCGTTCGCCCCGTCTCCGCATTGTTGCGCTGACCGCGAATAGCGATACTCTCGACTGGAAGGGTGACGCGACATGACTGTTGTGGTCGCGTGAAGCGCGACCACAATTCGAGGCATGAAGAGCCAATGAATCCATCGGAACGTATCGACAGGCTGATCGCAGGTCTCACCGACTGGCGTGGCAAGACGTTCGCCGACGTCCGCAAGAGCATCCTTGAGGCCGACCGGGAGATCATCGAGGAATGGAAGTGGATGGGAAGCCCGGTGTGGTCTCGCGACGGGATCATCGCGGTCGCCAACGCCCACAAGGGAAAGGTAAAGCTTACCTTTATGTACGGGGCGAGCCTCCCGGATCCCGACAAGCTCTTCAACGCGGGCCTCGAAGGCAACGCGAGACGAGCGATCGATTTTCTCGAGGGTGACAGGATCAATGAGCGTGCGCTGAAAAATCTCGTCCGTGCCGCCGTTGACTACAATCAGAACAAATCGAAGAAGAAAGCGCCTGCGGCTACGCGAGCGAGGGTCGGCAAAAGCAGGAAGGCGTGAAATGACAGCTGTATCTCGCTGTTCGTCCGGCTGACTCAAGTCCGCTTCGCAGCCGGGCGGAGATAGAAGACGAGCGGGGCGCCTCTCGCGTCACTCTCAAACCGCCGCCCGCGTATTGACATAGATCGAATAAAGCGACGTCTGCCCGCAGATATAGAGCCGATTGCGGCGTTGTCCTCCGAAGCAGACATTGGCAACGATCTCGCCGATCGGGATCGTGCCCAGATGCGTCCCATCCGGCGCATAGCAAAACACGTTGCGGCCCGCCGACGTCCATATGTTGCCATGGATGTCGCAACGGAACCCGTCGAACAATCCCTCCGGACAGGTGGCAAACAACGACGCGTCTCCGATCGTGTCTCCCTTGATCCCATACGACCAGATCGTAGCGGGAAGTCCGCTGACATGGGTCGCACCGGAGTCGGCGACATAGAGCAAAGTCTCGTCCGGCGAGAAGGCGAGCCCGTTGGGCTGCACGCGGCCCGACACGGCAAGCGACACTTTGCCGGTGGCGCCGTCGATCCGGTAAACGTTGGATGCGCCGATCTCGGACCTGCTTTGCCGGCCCTCATAGTCGCTGTCGATTCCGTAGGTCGGGTCGGAGAACCAGATCGAGCCATCCGATCTGACCACGGCATCGTTCGGCGAGTTCAGCCGGTGGCTATCATAATGGTCAGCAAGCACGGTGATGGAGCCATCGTGCTCGGTGCGCGTGACACGCCGCATCAGATGCTCGCAACTGACCAGCCGACCTTCGCGGTCGACCGTATTGCCATTCGAATTGAAGCTCGGGGAGCGGAAGACCGAGACCGAGGCATCGGTCTCGTCAAAGCGCATCATCCGATCATTGGGAATGTCCGACCAGATCAGGTAGCGACCCGCGGCGAAATAAGCCGGGCCTTCCGCCCAACGGCAACCGCCGGCGAGCTTTTCGAGGTTGGCATGACCGATCACCAGGCGCAGAAACCGCGGATCGTGGGCAACATAGGGGAGCATTCGTCCTCCTCGACGAGTCGCAGGTTCTGAAAGGCCCGCGTAGTCGCGCCACTCTGATCAACCCGGACGAATTTGCAAGCGGTCAGGCCAGGCTGATCATGCCGCATACCCGTGCTGCTTTACGACAAGCGGGCAAGCCGGAGATATTGGGGGCCGGCGGATACAAGTCTGCGAGGTGGAGCGTTCGACCCGATGCACTGCCCCGCGCGGGCTTCGCCGGAAGCAGGACCAGGGCGATGCTCATGGCGGGCATCAATGCGTGACGACGATGAAATCCGTGTCTCTTCCTGTCTCGTCGCCAAGCCCGTTGTCGGAAATAATCAATGAAGAGGCCGGCGTCAGGAGTTCAGAGATCCTCTCAACTGCATCCTGGGGTATTTCGATGCGGTCGAGGGCAGCGTTGGCTTTATCGGGCGACGGTACCGTTGCGGCAGTTTGCTTCGCGGCCGCTTTGCGCTGTTTCGAGTCCCCTCTGAAATTTGAGGAAATACCTCCGGAATCGACACGACGTTCCAGCGAACACTGGCTCCGTCGTTCTGGAATTCCATTGCGGTAAAAACGTGCGTCCCCAGCGGCTGCTCCGGATTTTCGATTCTAACCGGGACGTCAAACAACGGCGTGAAGCCCCGACGCACGAAGAGCTTGCTCAACCTGCAACTCACGAAGACGGAGATCGGGACGATCTTTTTAGGTGCGGCTCCAGCGGGAACCGATCCCGGAGCCTGGAGACTAGTGACTTTTGGCGTCTCGGCGTTGGACGCCGATGATTCATGCGTTGCCGCGGCTGTACTCAGGCCTTCACCCGCGACTGCGGCGGTCTGAAATTCCGGCGAACCGGCCACGGCTTTCGGCTTGAAAAGGTGCGGATTGGTTATCTCGACCGGCTGGACATCGTCGTGCGCAATGATCACGCGCGCGCCGCGCTTCGTGAGATGCCAGAGTCGAACGGCAAAGTCATTCTTCAGACGGATGCAGCCGTGTGAGGCCGGATGCCCGGGCACGACCCCGGCATGCAACGCTATCCCCGACCAGGTGATGCGCTGCATGTAGGGCATCGGAGCCGCGCTATAAATATTTGAACGGTGCCATCGTTGTTTGTCGATCACGCTGAATACACCGAGAGGCGTAGGATGCCCCTGCGTTCCCGTCGACACCGAAGAGCGTGCGATCAGGGCCCCGTTGTCAAAAAGCGAGACCCGTTGGTCTGCGATCGAGATGATGATCTGGAGCGGGCCCTTCGGAGCGTCCTCGGGCCGAGCATTCTTCGCCGCCTCCGGATTTCTTTGCCGGTGGTGGTGCTTGTGTTTGAACGGCGCGTATTGGCCCGGCCAGAATGTGGACTGGGGCCAAAACCGAAACTGAGCGTGTGCGATGTCCGTAGAGAAGATAAAAGTGGCAAACACTGCCATTGTTATCGCGCAAATGGATCCGATGCTGCCGCGTCCGGAGAGAAGTGCAGACATGGTGCGCTCGCGGCATTGTTGAGCCGCTTCGTTCGCGCACCGCATTGCCGGTAGCTTCCGTGCGGCCATCGCTCGGCTCCATAGGCGCGATTGCGTGGTTCGAGACGATGCCGGCGACGCCTAATGCGTCACGCCGATCGCACGCCAGCGCGTTTCGAAAGTATCCGAGTCATTCGTTGCCCAGGCTTGCGAATCCAATGGATTGCCAGGCTTCTCTGGCAGAACGCTCGTGCGTTCTCCATCGGACTTCGCTTGTGCGGAAGCCTGCTTCGGTTGGGCCGAAGCCCGAGCAGGCCACTCCAACGATGATTTCGAAAGCATGGGCTTGCCTTCGTACCAGCATTTCCGTCCGTCAATCAGCCGCCAGGACCAATACCCGTGCGGATCTGGTCTTGTGCCAATGCATTTTTGCTTTGCTTGCGCAGGCGATAGCTCGATCGTTGTGAACGTAACAATGCAAGCGGCAATAGCGATTAATGGAATCTGCGTCCTCACTCAGCACCTCCCGCAGTGAAATTGCATGCGAGGTTCAGCCGAAACGCGGCGTTGCCGACTCTAGCGTCGCCTTTAAATTTGGTCGCAGTGGGCCGAAAATTGGACCGTCATCACAATTACGACGCCAATCTGCCGGAAGGAAACAATCAGGCAATGGCCTTCGCGGCGATCGGCAGGGACGATCAATGTATGGTGTGAGTTGCCCGTGCTATGGGCGCGCTGACTTGCGGCAAGGGTCGGTTCGCTCGGAAGATCCCATAAATCGGCAACGACACACGCACGAATTTGGCGGCTGCTGCCGTCGTAACGCAACGTCGGCGTGATGCCTGGGTCCGTAACTCCCGTACACGCAGAACGCCGCGTCGCCGGTGGCGCGTGGCACAATGGCAACACTTCTCGTAAAAGTTGACAATCTCCAGCTTACGTCATTGCGCGTCCTTTATTGATCCGAAAAATCAGCCCGGTCACATGCTTGGCTGTGCAGCCTGGTTCGGGTGGAGCCCTTGGAGGCGACGGATCATGAACCCGCGGCGATTTGCGATAGTAGCGGCGGCGGCGTGCGGAACGCTCGTTCTCGCCGGTTGGATGGTCGCCTGGCTTGCTGGCTTCGGTTCGGCCGAGATCGTGAACAGCGGCGCAGTGCCGATCGAGGACAATCGCGCATCATCTCTCACTGCCGACGCCGAGTTCGCGGGCACACCGCGGGCAACCGCACCGCGCAACGCCGTTGTCGCCAACGCCGATGTGGCGGCGGCCGTAGAATCGGTAACGAGGACGGCCACCGACACGACGCCGGCCTCGGAGAACCCTGCGTCGGAGCCCCCTGCCTCGAACCAGCCGAAATCGATCGTCGAGGCGGCGTCGCCCGATTCGTCGCAGCCACCGCCGCCAAAATCATCTCCCGTGCAGGTGGCGACAGCGAACGCGTCCGATCCAATGCCAAGCGACGTCAAGGACCCCGTGAACTCCATCGAAATTCCCGGCGATTGTCTGCTAGCGGACGATTGCGTCGACCGATACCTCTGGGCGCTCTATCAACGGACGCCCAAGGAGGACACCATCAAGGTGGAAGAGCGGAGGAAGGTGACCGTCAGGAAGAAGCGCAAAACGGTGACTGTCACCAGAAGCTTTACCAAGCTCGTCGATGAGGACTTCACGTGGAAGGATCCGAAGGCGGCGGAAAGAGCCAGGATGCCGATGATGGACTACGTGATCGGAGGCATGGATCGGAGTTTCAAGCTGAAGCTCTTTCATACGCTCCACGCGGCGGAGGAGGCCGGGCTGTCGCCTGGCATCACCAGTGCGTTCCGCGACAACTACCGTCAAGCGATTGCAAGCGGCCAGAAGGCGGCGACCGACAGGTCGTACCACGGCGGGAGCCTCCGCGGCGGCTACGGCCACGGGCTTGCGGCCGATGTCGTGAGCGTCCAAGGCGGCACACGGGACGAGCGATGGGCTTCCAGTGAAAAACTCTGGAAATGGATCGATGCCCACGGGAACGAGTTCGGAATCGGGCGACCTTACCTCGATAGAGATCCGCCGCATGTCGCACCGACCGACGGCAAGGAATACGCCGCTCACCACCGCGGGACGAAGGTTCAACACGCGCAATCGGATACTAAGAAGCGCACGCGGCAAGCTATGCGGAACGATCACGGCGCGGCGAAAATGTCCAAGAAGCGCAAGCTCGCTGCGCTCCAACGCAGTTAGATCGAGAAGATAACTCGCAGGAGGCCTGCTCCTGGCACCTTTGGACACGCCGACGGACTCGTAGATAGTCCTCTTGGATAGTGTATTGATCAGGGTAACCGGAAGTGAGTGTTGCGCGGCCAAAAGGCTTGCAGCCGCGCATGACGCAGTTGGTTCTCGCCAGCCTGTAGGCCGCTCTCGAGGAATATTTCCGCAAGTCGAATGCGCATCAGCCCCATCATCGTGCAAAAATACGGCGGCGCCTGTCTTGAAACACCGGCAAAAATCCGCGCGATCGCGAGCAGTCTCGCCGATTTGCATAGCCGCGGCCATCGTGTCGTGGCGATCGTTTCAGCGATGGGCAAGACCACCGACGAACTTGTCAAGATGGCCTATCAAGTGAGCCCGCATCCCAATCGGCGCGAACTCGATATGCTGTTGACCACCGGTGAGCGCATCAGCATGTCTTTGATGAGCATGGCGCTGTCCGATCTCGGCGTGCCGGCGATCAGTTTTACCGGCAGTCAAGCCGGAGTAATGACCGACAACTCGCATTCCTCCGCGCGCATTTTGGATGTGCGGCCGATTCGCGTGCGCGAAGAACTCGATCGCGGACGCATCGTGGTTCTGGCGGGCTTTCAGGGCGTGAATCCGCTAACCAAAGAAATCACCACGCTGGGTCGAGGCGGCAGCGACACCACCGCGGTCGCCATGGCTGCGGCGCTGAAAGCCGAGTGTTGTGAAATCATCAAAGAGGTCGATGGAGTTTGCTCGGCCGATCCGCGCATCGTGGCGAATGCAAAACCCCTGCGTCAGCTCGATTTTGCGTCTTTGTCAGAAATGTGTTTTTGGGGCGCCAAGGTTTTGCATTTTCGCAGTGTCGAGCTCGCACAAAACCAAAATGTGCCTTTGGTTCTAAAAAAATGGGGCAGCACCGAACACAGCACGCAAGTGATGAAAGAGGTCATTGGAATGGAAAGCGGGCAGGTTTTGGCCGTCAACTCGATCGCTCGCATTGAGCATGTGGAGGTCGATTCGACGGATCTCAATCAAGGTTTTGAGAGATTCGCGCAGCATCTGAAACAAAACGGCTTATCCTGGCCGCAACTCCTCGCCTCGGCTTTCACCGCCGGGAAAACGCGTCTCATGATGACTTCCGATTCGGAGTCGCTCGACGCCCTGCTGCGCACGCTGGAAAAAAGCAAAGACCTGCGCCAACAGCGCGAGACCTTAAGCTCGGTGAGTCTCACTTGCTTCGGCGGCGTTTCGTCAGACTTGCCATTCAAGGCGATTCAAATTCTGCAACAGCACGGGATCATCGCCGACAAATATGTAATGTCACCGCATTCGGTAAATCTATTTGTTCCTGTCGAGAGCCGCGAAGCCGCGGTCAAGGCTTTGCATTCGCTGGTCTGATGACCGCAAAGGCGCCGCCGGGCTCACAATTCCACTCTCGCTTAAACTGCTGCAGATAAGGCTCAGATGAGCGATTGCGGTGCTTCACTCCGGTCGTGGTTGAGTCGAAGAATGCGTCAACTCGCGCTTCCCGCCGAAGCGCTTCTTCACCGCTTCCCGCCATCGCTGGAACACCACATAAAGCATTGGTACCAGGAAAATGCCGATCGAACTTGCGGCGAGCATGCCGCCGAATACCGCAGTGCCAACCGCCCTGCGGCTGATCTCGGCGGCGCCGGTTGCGACGACCAACGGTACCAGGCCGAGGATAAAGGCGACCGAGGTCATCATCACGGCGCGGAAGCGCCTCTGCGATCCCAGCACCGCGGCCTCCGTGACCGACATGCCGGCTTCGCGCTGCTCCTTGGCGAATTCGACGATGAGGATGCCGTTCTTGGCGGCGAGCGCGATCAACACCACGAGGCCGATCTGGCCGTAGAGGTCGAGATTCAGGCCCGCGACCTTGATGGCGAGATACGAGCCGAACACGCCGACCGTGACCGCAAGCAGCACCGGTACAGGGATGGTCCAGCTCTCATACAGGGCCACCAGGAACAGATAAGCGAACAGCACCGCGAGCCCGAGGATGATCCCGGTCTGGCCTGAAGCCGCCTGCTCCTGAAAGGCGGTGCCGGTCCACTCAAAGGAGTAGCCGGCCGGCAGCGTCGATTTGGACAGTTCCTCCATGGCAGCAATCGCCGTCCCCGATGACACGCCGGCCGCAGGCCCACCGTTGATCGTCACCGAGCGATAATTGTTATAGCGGGTGATGACTTGCGGTCCGGTTACGATCCTCAGGCTCGCGATGGAGCGGATCGGCACCATCTCGCCGGTGGAGTTGCGCACGTAGATCTGCCAGATATCGGGAATGTCAGCCCGGTTGGCAGCCTCGCCCTGCACGTTGACCTGCCATGTGCGGCCAAACAGATTGAAGTTGTTGACATAGACGCCGCCGAGCGTTGCCTGCAGCGCAGTGAACACGTCGCTCATGTTGAGGCCGAGGGCCTGGGCCTTGGCACGGTCGATATCGAGAAAGATCGACGGATTGGTGGCCGTGAAGGTCGAGAACACACGCGTCAGCCGCGGGTCGCGGTTGGCTGCGTTGATCAGGCCGCTCGTCACGCTGCCGAGCGCAGCGGGATCCTGACCTTCCAACGCATTGAGCTGATACTCGAACCCACCGGAGGTAGAGAGCCCGATGATCGGCGGCAGGTTGAACGGCAGGATGTTGGCCTGGCGAATCTGGGATCCCGCACCGAATGTTTGTCGAATGGCCGCCTGTACCGAGTCCGCAGCCGCCCGGCGATCCGCGAACGGCTTCATGCGTACCACCATGAACGCCGAGTTCGGCTCGCTGGCGCCGTCGAGCAGCGAAAAGCCGATGATCGAGAGGACGTGGTCGACCGCCGGCTGCTTCTTCAGCAGCGCCTCGACCTGCTTGGTCACCTCGCTGGTGCGCGCCACCGACGCTCCGTCGGGCAATTGCACCGCGATGAAGAACGCGCCCTGGTCCTCTTCCGGCAGGAATCCGGTCGGCGTCAGGCGCGCCACGCCGAAGACGCCGCCGGCAAAGGCGAGCACCGCAACCAGCGACAACACCGCCACGCGCAAAAGCCCCCGCACGATCCCCGCATAGCGGTCACGCACCCAATCGATGCCGCCGAGCACGCGTCCCATGACACCGCGGCGCGGCCCGCCGTGGCGCAGGAACACCGCGCAGAGGGCGGGCGACAAAGTCAGCGCGTTCAGCGCCGAAATAACCATCGCCGCACTGATCGTCACAGCGAACTGGCGGAACAGGGTCCCCGAGATACCCGGGATGAAGGCGATCGGCACGAACACCGACAACAGCACCAGCGAGATCGCGATGATCGGCGCCGTGATCTGCGCCATCGCCTTCTTGGTGGCTTCGGCGGGCGACAGGCCCGGCTCCTCTTCCATGACGCGTTCGACATTCTCGACCACCACGATGGCGTCATCGACCACGATGCCGATCGCGAGCACCATTGCGAGCAACGAGACCGTGTTGGCTGAATAGCCGAGCGCGAGCAGGACCGCGAAGGCGCCGATCAGGCTGACAGGGACTGCGATCGCCGGAATGATGGTGGCGCGCAGATTGCCCAGAAACAGGAAAACGACGATGACCACCAGCACGAAGGCTTCGCCCAGCGTCTTCAGCACTTCCTTGATCGTGTCGGAGACAAAGGTCGTGGAATCGTATTGCACGAGATACGTCAGCCCCGGCGGGAATCGCTCCGACAACTTGCCAAGCGTGGCCTGCACGGCGTTCGCCGTGGTCACCGCGTTGGCGCCGGGGGCAAGGTAGATACCGATGGGCACTCCGGGATTGCCGTCGATCCGTGATTCGCTGTCCATGTTCTGGGCGCCGATCTCGACGCGGGCGACATCCTTGATCCGCAGCACCGAGCCGTCGGGATTGGCTCGCAGCACGATGTTGCCGAATTGAGTCGACGTCGTAAGCCGGCCCTGCGTCTGCACGTTGAACTGGAACTGCTGGTCATCGGCAATCGGCCGGGCGCCGATACGCCCGACCGGCGCCTGCACGCTCTGGGCGCGGATGGCCGCGATCACGTCCGATGGTGCCAGGTTGAGGCTGGTGAGGCGCTGCGTATCGAACCAGATCCGCATCGAGTAGTTCAACTTGGCAAACAGTGTTGCCTGACCAACCCCCGGAGTGCGGGAAATCGCATCCAGCACGTTGATAATGGCGTAGTTGGTGATGAAGAGCGGGTCCTGCTCGCCGTTCTTGCTGTAGAGCACGATGAACTGCAGCACGGCAGAGGATTTCTTCTGCACGACGAGGCCCTGCGCCTGCACTTCGGTCGGCAATTGCGCGAGCGCACTTTGCACCCGGTTGTTGACGTTGACGGTATTGATATCGGGATTCGAGCCCAGCGCGAACGAAACGGTCAGCGTGTAGCTCCCGTCATTGCCGCTCGTCGACTTCATGTAGAGCATCTTGTCGACACCGACGACCTGGGCCTCGAGCGGCTGGGCGACGCTCGATTCCACCACTTCGGCAGAGGCACCCGGAAAAATCGCGGTGACGGTCACCTGTGGCGGTACGATATCGGGAAATTGCGCGACCGGAATTTGCAGCAGCGCAAGCGCTCCGGCGATCGTGATCACGAACGCGATCACGATCGCAAGGCGTGGACGATCGACGAAGACCGAGGAAATCATGGGGTGGTCCCCGCCGGTTTCGGCCCGATCCCGCCTTTCTGAGCACTACCCGCCTCCGGGTTGGTATTCATGCTCGACTGGATCAGCGCGCTTGCGGGCCCGGGCGCGACGACCTCACCGGGCCGTACCTTTTGCAGGCCTTCGACAATCACCTTTTCGCCGAGCGAAATGCCGCTCGTCACTGCGGCAATGGTCGAAGTCGATTGCCCAAGGGTGATCCTCCGCTGCTCGGCCTTGTTGTCGGCGGCGACGACGTAGACAAATTCGCCCTGCTGATCCGACAGCACCGCCGAGCGCGGGATCGCGAGAACGTCGACCGGTTGCACGCCCTCCAGCAGCACAGTCACGAACTCATTGTCGGTAAGCTCGCGCAGCGAGAGGTGGGGCGACAAATCCGGCAAGGGAGGGTTGGGTATGGTGCCGCGCAGCGTGATGGTGTCGGTATTCTGCGCGATCGTATTGTTGACGAAATTCAACTGGCCGACCTGGTCGTAGAGACGACCGTCCGTTAACCGAATTCTGATGACGACCGCCTTGAAACCACCACGCACCGCATAACGATCGCGCAGCGTCAGCGCTTCGCGGACTGAAACCGGGAACGTGACGTACATCGGGTCCTGGCTCACGATGGTGGTCAGAACGCCCGAGCTTGGCGTCACGACATTGCCTTCGGTGACCGCGGTGCGGCCGATCATGCCATCGATCGGCGCGCGAATTTCAGTGTAGTCGAGATTGATCTTCGACAGGTCGACCTGCGCCTCCGCGGCCTGCACCTGTGCTTCAAGGCTCTGCTGGTTGGCGAGAGCAGCATCATATGTCGATTGCTGGCCGGCCGGTCCGCCAAGCAGGGTCCTCGCCCGATCGGTCGTCAGCTTGGCGTTGACGAGGGTCGCCTGCAGCTGCGCGACCTGCGCCTGCTTCGATTTGAGATCGGCTTCGAACGGGCCGCGCTCCAACTGATAAAGCAGGTCTCCGCTCTTGACCTCTGCGCCTTCGACGAAGTTTCGCTTCTCAAGAAAGGCCGTGACGCGCGCGACGACACTGACACGATTGGTGGCCTCAATTCGCCCCAGGAACTCGCTGGACTCGGTGATCGGTCGCTTGACCGCCTGCAAGACACCGACAGCCGGAGGCCCGGAGGCGCCCAACTGAGCAATCGCCGCCGGCATCCCAACCATCGCCAGCATGCCCGACAGAAGAATACCCGCCATTCGACCGAATGATCTCGCACCATTCATCTGTTCTGGTCCCCTGGTTCACGGGCATCTTGCGAAACGTATCCGGCATCGCAGTTGCTTTCGAGTGCAACAGTACCGTGGTTCTCGAGGTGCGTGTTCGGCATCGAAAAGCTTCACGAATTTGTGTGCCGTCAATCGAGGCCGGAGAGCGCCGCCGCAAGCACCCGCTTGCGACGCGCGCAAGGCAGTCAAGGGGGCCTGGATCGTACTCCGGGCCTCGAACTCGCATTCCGTACATCCGTCAAAAGTGACTTGAGGTCTTCTCTTCCGGATGGCGGCCCGCTGGATGAGGCTTGCCTGCGGCAGGGCGACCGAAGAGGTCCCGAAGTTCATCTCGCCGACACCGATCGTCGCCACAACGACGCGAATGACCATGTGCGAGATACGCGCCTCGTCCAGTTCTGGTTGAACCTGGTCTCAAGAACGGGTCTTTGGACAAGCCCGCACAATCAGAGCTAGGATCAGCATGGACGCCGGGGGCGTCGGAGCATTCGCAAATATGATGAATCTATCGATTTCGTTGCTTGTGTTCGCGCTGATATTTGGCGGCGCCCTGGCGGGAATGGCCGTTCGGCCGTTGTTGTCGGAACACCACTTGCATTCAAACTCCAAGGACGTCGTAAAAATGACCGCGGGCCTGATTGGCACACTGACCGCGCTCGTACTGGGTCTGTTGATCGCATCCGCAAAAACGACGTTCGACCAGAAAACAAACAAGGTCAAGCAGATGACCGCAACGGTCATCCTTCTGGACGATCTGCTTATGCAATACGGACCGGAAGCAACCTCACTGCGAAAGCTTCTGCGGCAGAGCATACCACCGATGGCTGACCGGATTTGGCACGAGCAAGCGAATCCAACCGGGAAACCCGCCCGCTTCGAGTCCAGCGTGGAGGCGTGGACATTCTATAATGAGCTCGAACGGCTATCACCGAACAACGATACGCAACGTTCCCTGCAGTCTCGCGCGATTGCGGCTTTCACCGAAGGCGCGCAGATGCGACTGCAGTTGTTTACGCAGGCCGGCAGCTCAATTCCGACGCCTTTTCTGATCATCATGGTATTTTGGCTGAGCGCTATCTTTGTGAGCGCGACCCTGTTTGCGCGGGCGAACATGGTCGTCACGATCTCGCTGTTCGTATGCGCGCTGTCGTTTGCCGGCGCGATCTTTCTGGTTTTGGAGCTGGATGATCCCTTCTCGGGACTCATGGGGATTTCAAGCTCGATCCTGCGGAGCGCACTTTTGCCGCTGAACTTGTGAGGTTGGAGATTCTATTTTGTTGCGAACGACGGCTTCGCCGCGGGCAGCGGCGGGCGGAACAGCACGGTATAGTCGACGATGAAACGAAATTCCGGCTGAGTGTCGTGCACGTTGCCTTGCTGCCAGAGTGTTGCATATTGCGTCTTGAGACGAAAACCTTTCAGCGGTCCTTCTGTGGGACGGTACTGTATCCAAAGGTCCAGCTCATTTCGATTTGGGATTCCCAAGTTGGTACCGGGGTCGATGGCGCCCCAGCCGTGCGTGTACCATGCGCCGGTGCTAAGTCCGGACAGACCGACCGTGCCGAGATCATAAGCTACGCTGCCACCGATGGCCTTTTCACCCGCGTTGTCGAACGACACCTGCTGCATATCGGTGTAGTTCGGCTTGGTGCCGTATTGCGAAAAAATTGAGGAGCCGCTGCCGGTAATCGAGCCCGCCACGAATACGGTGAACCCGGCATAAAGCATCTGCGTCTTTGCAGAAGCTTGAAAGGTCTCGAAGGGAGTTCCGGTGAGCAGATTGGCTCCCAAGCTTTGTTGCTCGATGACGTTTGCGCCGATGATCCAGTTTGGAACCGTCTTCGGCTGCTTGAAGTCATACTCTGCCTGGGCGAAGGCCGTGTTGACCGTGTCTTGGACGTTGTAGTCCATGCCTACAAGCGAAAGCCCCGAGACCGGTCGGTACTTGATCATCCCGTAGGCCGCGCCATGGTTGATGACATCGCTGCCGGCAAGAGCATCCGACATGGGAATGAAGTCGTTCGAAGTCTCGCTGCTTTATATTCCAGAGATAACCGACCGAGTAATCGTAGTCGCGTTCCTTGTCCGGCAGCGAGACCAAAGTGGCGCCCTCGAACGTGTTTGGCACCATGCGATTGTCTTGTGGGTTGATGAGAGGCGTGTCCACCAATTGGCGACCGCCGCGAATTTCCTGGTCGCCGATTTGCACACGCCCATAGATCTGCCCAAGCACGCCGATCGAATTTTGGGGCGGGGCCAGCAGCTTTGTGCCGGGCTCATCGAGCGGAGCGAAAATCGGTTGCGAGGTATAAACGGCCGCATGCACCCCGAACACGTCACCGATAAGACCCGATCGAAATGCCAACCAGCCCCCGGCTGCCCAGGCCTGCGACTTCGATCCGTTAAAATTGTCGCGCGTCAAATCATATGTCCGGGCCACGAACTGCAGCAGGGAATCGCGAAAGAATGCCGGAGTGTCTTTGGAATACTGCCAGTAGATCTCGTTCATGTAAGGCTGGGGAGGAAATTTTTGCGTCCAGGCTAGGCGCTCCTGATCTGCGATCTCCTGGCGGTCGGCAGGCAGGAGTTGTTGCGCCCTGGATTCCGTGACCACACCGACTGAACCAATACAAATTCCGATCCAACCCGCAACGACGATGCTTCTGGCAAGTTCGCTCCGACGCGGAATTTGCTTCGACCTGGAAGATCGCACGCTGCAGTCTAGGAATTTGTCGGGGGAGTTCATGCTTTGCGACCACGTTCAGGACAACAGGCTTACCTGCTCGTGCGAACCGCCGAGCTTCGCCTGTATCCCGTGCTTCCAAACCCGCTGCTGTGGCTCGGCTCAGCTCGCCACCAATGAACGTTCCCGAATCGCAACTTAAGCGGGTGCGTTCCTGAGCCCATGTACCATAGTGGCAACACTCAATCGCGATTTGCTGGCTTCGAATAGCAATCGCGCAGGGCTGCCTGTGTCATGAAAACGGCGAACATTCGCGGGAAAAGTCGCTCCACCATTCCGCCGCCAATGCCGAGATAGCTCCCCCGTCGGAACAATCGGAACGAGGATTTTGCAGCCGCTTGGGGTCCGCGGTTCCCTTCTGATTTTCAGAAACGTACCTTCGCTGCGCCTGTGGCGAATGGACCCTTGAGTAACGGCAAACTCCGTGACACCGTCACCCCTCCCAACCTCCGGCTCAGAATCATATGACGATCCCCTGCCGCGTCCTGATGATCTACCCGAAGTTCATTCCGGACTCGTTCTGGAACTACACGGAAGCCTGCGAACTGGTCGGCGCGAAATATCCGGCAGCGCCGCTCGGCCTGATCACGGTCGCCGCCATGCTGCCGAAGCATTGGGACGTGCGTCTCGTCAACCGTAACACCGAGTCTTTGACGGACGCGGACCTCGACTGGGCCGATCTCGTGATGATCGGCGGCATGCTCAACCAGCAGCCTGATTTCATCCACCTGATCGATCTCGCCCACCTGCACGGCAAGCCGGTATGCGTCGGCGGGCCTGACGTCTCCTCCAGCCCGCATCTTTACGCGCACGCGGACTTCCAGGTGATCGGCGAGGCCGAGCAGATCATGGCGGACTTCATTGCCGCCTGGGAAAGCGGTGAGCGCAAGGGCGTTTTCACCGCCGAGAAATTCAAGGCCGACGTCACGCAAAGTCCGATGCCGCGTTACGATCTGATCAAGTTCGATCACTATCTCTTCATTGGCGTGCAATATTCGCGTGGCTGCCCGTTCACGTGCGAGTTCTGCGATATCATCGAGCTGTATGGTCGCGTGCCGCGCACCAAGACCAACGATCAGATTATCGCCGAGCTGCAAGCGCTCTACGATTACGGTTATCGCGGGCATGTCGATTTCGTCGACGACAATTTCATCGGCAACAAGAAGAACCTCCGCACGCTATTGCCGCGGCTCAAAACCTGGCTGGAAGAGCGCGACTATCCGTTCGAATTCTCTACCGAAGCCTCGATCAATATCGCGGACGACGACGAGCTGTTGCAGGCGATGAAAGACGCGAACTTCTTCGGGATTTTCGTCGGCATTGAGAGCCCGGATCCGGAGACGCTCGTGCAGATGAGGAAGAAGCAGAACACCAGGCGCAACATCGCCGAGTGCATCCATAAGATCTATGGCTACGGCATGTTCGTCACCGCCGGCTTCATCGTCGGGTTCGATACCGAGAAGGCCTCGATGGGACAGGCGATGATCGACTTCATTGAGGAGGCGAGCATTCCAGTCTGCATGGTTGGACTGCTCTATGCCCTGCCCGGCACACAGCTCACGCGGCGGCTGGCCAAGGAAGGCCGCCTGCACGAAGGCCATGACGTCATGAAGGCTGAGCAGGCGGGCGACCAATGCACGCTCGGCTGCAATTTCGACACCAAACGTCCGCTGCGTGACGTCCTTGTGGATTACAAGACCGTGCTCGAGCACGTGTTCAGCCCGACGGCATATGCGGGACGGGTATCACGGCTCGCTGCCATGCTCGACCGGTCCGGCCGCCGCCGCGACCTGCCGGATGGCGACATGCGCAAGCGGCTTGGCGGCATCGAGGGCGTACACAGGATCATGCGGACCCTGCCGGAGGTTCGCGAACCGTTCTGGAAGACCTTCATCGAGGTCGCCAACACCAATCCGGGAGCACTGCGCTACATCGTGATGTTGATGGCGCTGTACCTGCACTTCGGGCCGTTCTCGAAGCACGTGATCTCTGAGATTGACCGGCGCATTGCCGAGCTGGACGACATGCCTCCGGTGAGGGCTACGGGGTCATCTGCTCGTGCGGTCGGAGTTGGTCTCGGCCGGTAATTGATCGCCGATGTCGCGGACGATCGGATCATCGCTTTCGCGGATGATGACGTGCTTACGTGTTGAGGCAGGCGTGGCGTTCGTTTCCGGACATCGCTTCGTTCATCCCGGCCACGATGTTGGGCGTTTACCGCCAGCGGCGGTGTAGCCACAGCCACTGATCGGGATATTCGCGGACCCATCCCTCGATCACCGACGTGACCGCCTGCATCGTTCCCTGAATGTCGATTTGCCCGGCGGCGTCGCGGACCGGCTTCACCTCTTCGGACAATTCGCCACGAAAGCGGTGCCCGGGCAGGCGGATGACACGTACGCCATGAATCGGGCACTCGATCTGCCGCAGCAGCCGGGCCAGCAGCGGATTGGCCCTGGTCTTGCGGCCAAAGAAAGTAACCTCGACACCGTTGGTCAGATACTGGTCGACCAGCATCCCGACGTGTTGGCCATTCTTCAGGGCCTCTGCAAGTTTAAGGGGGGCGCCGTGGCCAGCAGGAATCAGCGTGCCCATTTTCACGGCGCGCATATCCTGGATGATGCGGTCGGCTGACGCGATATTGGGCCGACGATACAGGATCGCGGCGTCCAACCCGTGCTCGACGGCTGCCAGCGCAGGAAGTTCCCAGTTGGCGAGATGGCTTGCAAAGATCAGCGCCGGCTTGCCGTCGAGCCGCAATTGCGTAAACAATTCGGAGGACCGCGCATCGATCTCGATCCGGCTATCCTCGGGGCGCGCGGGATCGTGCTCCCAGATATGATCGAGATGCGCGAATTCGGCGCCGACGCGACCGAGATTGTCCCAGACGCCTGCGAGAATGGCCTCGATCTCTGCAGGCGATTTCTCCGGAAATGCAGCGGTCAGATTGGCGCGACCGATCTTTTGCTCCCGCATCATGGGCCCGATCGAGCGGGCGATCCGGCCGAACAGATTGGCAGTCTTGATCGGATCGAAAAAGCGGGCGGTGTGCAGTATCCCGATCGTCAACGCACCCACCACGGCTTGGACCAACGGCTTGGTCGCGTCGCGAAGTCGGGCCCTGGCGCGAAGCAGCAGAGTTTGCATCAGAAACAAATTACGGTCTTGTCGAACACTGGTCGGCTTTTCCATGTGCTTCAGCGCGCATCCTTATAACGGCGCTGCGCTTATAACAGCGCCGCGCCATACGATCCAAGACCAACGCGTTACGCCGCCTGGCCCGGCCGTTGCACCTCGTTGCGGACAATGTTGTCAAGGCCAAGGATATCTATCCACGAAACGCAGCCTCACAATGGATTTTTGGCTTCGGTCACAGCGCGCTTTCGCGTGTCAGTCCCGGCCTCACACCATCGTGACCGGCTCTGCGGAGCTCCCTTGCGCTGGAGCGGTTGCGTAGTGCCGCGGCGGCTCTGACCCTTGGGCATTCACACATCTCGAAAGACAATCCCGGCTGTCGTCCCTGCGAACGCACTAAGGCATTCACACATCTCCAAGGATAGATCAATTCTCGCGCAGGGGCGGTGCAGGAAGGAACCCACGTGCGGCCGACATCGGGCGTGAGATGCTCCCGTTCGGGCCACAAACTCACTGTCGTCCCTGCGAACGCAGGGACCCATAACCACAGGCTTGAGTTTGTGGCACTAGGGCGGGACGGCTTTCTTTCCAACACCAAATATCACGCGGTATGGGTCCCTGCGTTCGCAGGGACGACAACCGGGATTGTCTTTCGAGATGTGCGCATACATTAGGCTCTGACCGGCTGATCCCTTGGCTCTTCCCTTAGGCTCGCTCCCTTGGATTCCCTTGGGCGTCAAGCTCGCCTGTTTCGAAGGCATGTTGGGAGTGTTACGCTCGAACTCACCTCGCAGCGCCCAAACTTTGTCCGGGTGGACCGGTGGGCGAACAGCCGGAGGGATCCCATGGGAGCAATGGCACGCGTGTCGCTCTTGACGCTGGCCGTAGGTATCGCGCCTTGCGTCACCAGCGACGAGATTGCAAATGCCCAGCAGCCAGCCATGAAGCGCACCGAGCTTCTCAAAACAGATCTAGCTGGCATGGAAGGCAAGGAGATGAATATCTGGACGGCCGATATCGTCCCGGGAGCGCAAACCGGCAAACACCACCACCCGACGCCCCGTTTCGTTGTTGTGCTGGAAGGTTCTGTCGTGGTGGAGATGGAAGGCAAACCGGCGCAGACCTTCAAGGCCGGTCAAGCATTCCAAGAACCGCCTGACGTCGTGCACAATTTCAGGAACGCGAGCACGACGGAGCCGGCTAAAGCTATTGGAATCCAGTATGCGGGAAAAGGACAGCCTCTCCAGATCGATGACCACTAAAGCGCGATCCGGGAAAGTGTATAGCGGTTTTCCCTTAGCTAACAGACGCGGAACGCGTTTGCGCGGAGATCATGCTCAATCAAAGGCCTAAGGCGCGATGATGATTTAACCTGATCTCATCGCGCCCAGGTGTTTCGTCGTGTCAAGTTCACGAGCACGAACACCACGTAGATCCGGTCCTGTCACTTCTGCGACGTGGCGGTCGACACTGAGCGTGATCCACTGAGTGTGATCCGCCGACCGTCGCAACGACGCTTCTCGTAGGACTTAGCAGAGGCGGCACGCTCCCCAGGATACGCAGCAGCCCGCGCAACCGGCACAACCCGCACAGCCAACGAAACCTACGCAGCCACCGAACCCGAACCCAATGCCGACCCCGCAGCCGCAACCACGGAAGCCGCCGCAGCCACGGCAGCCGAACCCGCCGCCGCAACCTCGGCAGCCGGCAAACCCGCCACCGCCGCAACCTCGGAAGCCGCCGCACCCACCGCCGCCGCCACCGCAACCTCGGCAGCCGCCGCAACCACCACATCCGCGGGCTAGCTGCACGCCCCCACCAGGGTTTTCCCTATCGAAGAGATGGAATGTCGCGAGGCTGACGTCGGCCATTTCCTCTTCGCCAAGAACAAATCGCTGATTGGGCGAGGTGTTGCCAGGTTGCGGGATATCAGTAGTGGGCACCGCGGATGCCGCTGCGCTACCCGCCAGCGAAAAACCCAGTCCGGCGGCACCCAGCAGCTTTGCGGCGACGGCTTTGGTTGTGCGTTTCTGCTTCGAAGCTTGCTTGACCCGCGGCATGGTCGCATCCTCCGTAAGTTCTTGTGAAAGCGCTTTGTAATTCTGCCCTCGGCAAAACCGGCGCGCAAGGGGTCAACCATTCCATAAAATGCGAAAACCTCTCATTCAGTTCCATTCATCTTCATGAACGAGGACGACACTTGACCGCTCTTGGTCAAGCAGAATCCCGCCATCGGAGTACGTACAGCAGCATCGACCGGCATGTCCGGTATTTGCCCTTACGTCGTCATCGGACCAAATGTGCGCTTTGTGCCACTTGCAGCCGTTTGCCTGAGGTCAACTCAGCGCAATCTGGAAGCGGACCATGCTGACGATTCGACCGTTCCACGGCCGATGATCTCGACGAACTCTACAAGATCTCGCTGGCGACGGGCCTTGCGGGCGACGATGCGTCTCACCTCTACGCGGACCCTAAAGCATGATCCGGAAAAGTGTGTAGCGGTTTTCCGAAAAGATCATGCTCAATCAAAGAGCTAAAGCGCGGTGATGATTCAACCCGATCTCATCGCGCTTTAGGCTGATGGGGCACATCTATTCCGCTCCCTATGCCTGGCTCGAACCGCAACTGGCCTTTGTCGTCGAAGATCAGGAGAGCGTCGCCGGGTTTGTAGTTGGCACGGTCGACACGATGGCGTGGGAAGAGAAGCTCGAACGGCTTTGGTGGCCTTCGCTGCGCAGGCAATACGCCATTCCGCCTGAGATCGATGCTGAAAGATGGACACATGATCAGCGACGGATTGTCATGATCCATCGCCCGACGCATACGCCTCCTGCTATTGCCCTGAAGTATCCCGCGCATCTCCATTTGAACATTCTTCCGCTTGAACATTCTTCCGCGCCTCCGCGGACGCGGCGTCGGCTCACAGCTCGTCGATCGGTGGCTGACCGCCGCAGGCAAATACGGAGGAAAGGCCACGCATGTCGGAATCAACCGGGCCAATGTTGGCGCGGTGCGGTTCTGGGACAAAATGGGCTTCGCAGATGTGTCTCTCGATGGGCCGCCGGAAGGGCGAACCATCTGGAAAGGCCGTCCATGAATGCGGCGTCCGCTGTTCAAGCCCCTCGCCGCAGCGTTGCGGCGCCATCGCCAGGCAACGATCACTGATCGAGCTAAGCCACCTGCTCCATGGCCATGATGCCGAGGCCTTTCGCAACCGACAGGAATTCGTCGCCATAGGCGAGCCGCTCTGCGCCGAAGCGCCTTTCAAACAATTGCCGCACGGCGGGCACGAGAGACGTGCCGCCGGTCATGAAGACGCGCTCGACCATGTTGGGCGCGATCGCCGCCGCGCTCAGCGCCTTGTCGAGCGTGACCTCCAGCTTTCCAACATCATCGGCGATCCATCGGTCGAACTTCTCACGCTGAATGGTGCGCTTGATCGAGATGTGTCCGAGATCGAGTTGGACCGAGGCCTCGTCCTGCGACGAGAGCTGCGCCTTGGCATTCGATACGGCCTGATAGAGACGAAACCCATAGCCCTGCTCGATGAGCAGGTGCAGCGCGTCGAGCCGTTCCGGCTGGTCGCTGGTTTTGCTCAGTGTCTTGATCAGAGCGAGGTTCTGCGACGTGTTCATCAGGGCGAGGTGATGCCAGCGGGACAGATCCGCGAAGAGCCATCGCGGCATCGGCAGCCGTTTGTGGTCGCTCAGATAGGTTGCGCGCGAGCCGAGAGCAGGTGCGACGGCGTGCTGGACGATCCGCGCATCGAACGTATCTCCGGCAATGCCAACGCCGCTGATGCCCAAGACGTTGATCGCGGGCCGGCCCGGATCGTTTCCCGGCCGGGCTTCGAGAACCGAGAAATCGCTCGTGCCGGCGCCGAAGTCGGCGACGAGAATGTTCTGTCTCGTCTCGATCTGGCGGCAATAGTGATAGGCGGCGGCAACCGGCTCGGGGACAAAGGTGACGTTGGTCCACCCCGCGCGGCCGAACGCCCGGCGCAAGCGGCCGAGCGCAAGCTCCTCGTCGGCCTTTGCGCCGGCGAAGCGAACGGGCCGCCCGACCCACAAGGTCTCGCCCAAGTTTCCGCTCGCCTGCTCCGCGTCGCGACGGATCGCGATCAGCATCAGCGCGATGAGTTCTTCGACGGAGGCGAGGCGTCCGGCGATCCGCGTCCCCTCGAAGGTCGCATTCGCGACAAAGCTCTTGATGGATTGAAGCAGCCGTCCTTCACCGCTTGAACGATAGGCTTCCACGGCCCAGGGCCCTGCCGTCACCTGGGGCTGACGGCCAGGCGGCACATGGAGGACGCTGGGAAAAGTCTCCTGCCTGGAATGTTCGGTGCAGAAGGTGTGCAGCCGAGCGTGGCCGTTCGCCCCGGCAACCGCCAAAGCGCTGTTCGAGGTTCCGAAGTCAAGGCCGCCTGTGCGGAAATCTGATGTCATCGTCTTCAATGCGCGATATCGATCGAGGCCACACCGCGCAGCTCGCAAGCATCCAGGACCAAGAGCCGCTCGAACGCGAGAGCTCGGGTCCCACGGAGAACGAAGCCGGCAGACGGCAAAAAAGCCCGGTCACAAGGACCGGGCTTGATCACCTGGATCTAACAAAAGAATTCTTACGCAGCCTCGTCGGCGACGGCGGTGTCGTCACCGTCGGCGTCATCGGCCTCGTCGGCCTCACCCTCGCCTTCAGCTTCACCCTCGGCGCCGGCCTCGGCCTTGGCACCGCGTCGCGGGCTCTTGGCGAGCTGCGCTTCGATCTCCTTCACAGCCTCGGTCTCGGTCGAGTGCTGCACGACGGCGATCTCGCGCGACAGCCGGTCGAGCGCCGCTTCATAGAGCTGGCGTTCGCTGTAGGACTGCTCGGGCTGCAATTCCGAACGATAGAGGTCGCGCACCACTTCCGCGATCGCGACGATATCGCCCGAATTGATCTTCGCTTCGTACTCCTGGGCGCGACGCGACCACATCGTGCGTTTGACGCGCGCGCGGCCCTTCAGCGTTTCGAGCGCGCGCTTGACCAGCGCCGGATCGGACAGCTTGCGCATGCCGACATTGGCGACCTTGGCGGTCGGCACGCGCAGCGTCATCTTGTCCTTGATGAAGTTGATGACGAACAGCTCGAGCTTCGCGCCCGCGATCTCCTGCTCCTCGATGGCCAGAATCTGGCCAACGCCATGCGCGGGATAAACCACGAACTCGTTGGTCTTGAAGCCCTGGCGCTGTGTCAGGACCTTCTTCTCTTCGACGCGCACAGGAGCTGCAACCGGCTTGGCGGCGACGGGCGGCTTGGCCACGGGCTTCTGGGCAGGCGCAGGGGTCTTGGGAGCAGCAGGCTTGGCG
This sequence comes from uncultured Alphaproteobacteria bacterium, assembly GCA_963770385.1. Lineage (GTDB taxonomy): Bacteria > Pseudomonadota > Alphaproteobacteria > Rhizobiales > Xanthobacteraceae > Bradyrhizobium. The sequence goes on from CAVYPJ010000003.1 coordinate 1,182,106, forward strand.
GCGACCTTCGAAACAGGAGCCTTCGAGGCTGTCACTTTCGCGGCAGGTTTAGCGGTCTTGTTGGACATTGCGCTTCTTTTGTTCTTAGAGGACTTTGAAGCCGAGGCCTTGGTGGCGGGCCGGGTGTCCCTAATTGACACACGGGCTCGACTTTTCGATGCGCTACGGCTAGCCGCGGCGGCTTTTTTTGAAAGCTTCGAGGTACTCTTTTTACGCGTTTTTTGTGACACAGCCTGCGCGCGGAACTGCCACGCCCCTGTTCGATGTTTCACGGGAACCCAGAGGGGCCAAAAAGCGGGCTGACGGGGTTCGGGCTATAATTTGACCAATATAGCACATTTCCCGCAAAAATCAATGATTTAGAGGTTTTCAGGGCTGGCTGCGCCGGGGACCCCTAAATTAGGGTTAAGGGTAAACCCTGCTGTCTCAGTCACCTGCGCCGGGCTTTGGAGAAAAATACTTCTCAAATTTGCCGTCGACACCTTCAAATTCTTTCGCGTCCTCAGGTGAGTCCTTCTTTTGGGTAATATTGGGCCAGCTCTTGGCGTATTCGGTATTTACCTCGAGCCACTTCTCCAACCCGGGCTCGGTATCCGGCTTGATGGCGTCCGCAGGGCATTCCGGTTCGCACACGCCGCAATCGATGCATTCGTCGGGATGAATGACCAGCATGTTCTCGCCCTCGTAGAAACAGTCCACCGGGCAGACCTCAACGCAATCGGTATATTTGCATTTGATGCAGGCTTCAGTGACGACGTAAGTCATCCATATCTCCGAGACGGGTCATTTTTGGCGCAGGAATTGGGCGTTTTGCTAGCGCAGTCGGTCCGGCGCCGCAAGTGAAGCCGGACCACGAACCGGCCCCGATTGAAAGCAAATAATTACTCCTTCCGCGGCTGCAAATCCTCGTACAGCACCCGCGCCGCGGGAGCATCGCCACGGCGCTCGGAAAATCCCGTGATCTTCAGCACACGCACGCCGCCGTCGAGCCCGATGGTGAGGACGTCGCCGGCTTTGACCGCGTGTCCGGGCGATCTCTCGCGCACGCCGTTGATGCGGACGCGACCGCCTTCGACAAGCGCTGCGGCGCTGGTGCGGGCCTTGACCACCCGCGCGTGCCACAGCCATTTATCGAGCCGCTGGCGATCCAAGGCTCAGGCTGCTTTTTTGCTCATGATCTCCGCGCAAACGCGTTCCGCGTTTGTCGCGAGGGAAAACCGGTGCCCACCCGTCGGGTCATAGCCCAAGGGCATGCTTTTCCGGATCATGCGCGCTAGTCCTTACGATTGGCCGCGAGTTGCTCCTTCAGCGCCGCGAGCTTCGCGAACGGCGAATTGGGATCCACTGCGCGATCGCGCTCGCGCGGCGCCGCGCTCGATGCATAGGGCCGGAGCGAGGGACCATTCTCGCGCTTCTCGCGGCCGCCTTTGTCGCGCCCGCCCTTGTCGCGGTCGCGCCCGCCACGGTCATTGCGATCGCCCTTGCCGCCGCCGAATTTGTTGTCGCGGCGGCGCTCATTGTCGCGATCGCCACGCCCCTTGCCTTCGAAACGCTCGCGCTCGTTGCGGCGGTCGCCCGCCGGCGCGCCCTCGGCCGGGGCCGGGGGCAGCGGCGGCTACGCCCGGCGCGCCCTCGCGGGGTTTTCGGAAATCCTTGAACCGGTCGTTGCGACGGCCCTGCCGGTTACGATCGCGCTTCTCGCCCTCGCCGGCTTCGCCGGGTGCGGCCTGCGCGCCAGCCTGTGACGGCTGCTGCTGATGGCGCTGACGGTTGCGGTCATGGCGTGGCCGCCGGTCTTCCGACCGGCCGCCGGGCCGCCAGACCTCGACGAGTTGCGGCTCGGCCGGCGTTTCGAGCGCGGGTGCGGCTTCGGCTTCCGCAGTTGCGGCTGCGGCCTCCGCGGGCGCGGCTTCGACCATTCCGGTCTCGGTCGCCACGACCGGCTCGGCGGCCGCCTCCGGTGCGGGTTCGGTGGTGAACGGTTGCGCCTCTTCTGCAGCGTGCAAGAGGATGGCAGCTTGGGTGTCGGCGGGAGCTTCCGGCTGCGCCTCGGACACGGCGGGCGCGTCCTCGCTCGATGCTGCGAAAGGCGTGACATCGGGCAACAGGGCGGCCGTCGGCGGCGGATCGCCGGAGACAGGCTGCGCGACGGCCTCAGTCGCGGGCTCGGCTGCTGCTTCGGTCGCTTCAGTTGCCGTCTCGACAGGCGCTTCGGCGGTTGCCTCTGCGGTTACCTCGGTGGCTGCTTGGGGCTCAGCCGTTTCCGCGGCTTCCACAGGCCCAGCCTCAGCCGGCGCGGCCTCAGCCGGCGCAGCCTCAATGACGGGTGTCTCGGCCGGTGCGGGTTTTGGCGGCAGCGGCGGCCGCTTCTCCATGCGATAGCCGAGCGCGCGCAGGACCGAGGCGAAATCCTCGCCGGCCGAGCCGGTCAGCGAGGTCATCGCCTGCGTCACGACGAAGCCGCGGCCATCGAACGCGCCGGCCGGCTTCTCGCCGGACGACGCCTCGCGCCAGGCCAGCGCCGGGCGGATCAGATCGGCGAGCCGCTCCAGGATATCGACCCGCACCGCGCGTTCGCCGCATTGCCGATAGCCCAGCACGCGATAGGCATCGCGCGGCAGCGTCTTGTCGGCCGGAAACGAGGTCCGGCCGCTGGACGCCATATGCTGTGCGCCGGACAGCGCCGACACGTCGACATTGTCCTGCTTCTCGGACCACAGCAGCGCGGCGAGCGCGCGCGCCGCGGGCTTGAGCAGCGCCGGGACATAGATGTGATAGGCGCCGAAACGCACGCCGTATTTGCGCAGCGCCGCGCGCGAGTTCTGGTCGAGATCCTTCATCTCGGCGGCAATCTTCGTGCGCTCCAGCACGCCGAGCGCCTCGACCAGCTGGAACGCGATGCCGCGCGCGATGCCGGTGATGTCCTCGGCCTTGGAGAGTTCGAACAGCGGCCCGAGCAGCTTTTCCAGATGCGTCTTCAGCCAGAGATCGAGCCGCCCTTGCACTTTTTCGCGCGCGGGGCCGGTGAGCCGCTCGTCGGCGATGATGCGCAGGCGCGGATGCAGCGCATCCTCCGCCGCCACGAGCTTGGCGACCGCATCGCCGGTCCAGCGGATGGTGCCGTCCGAAGTCAGCACGAAATTGTCGTCGGGCGCAGCGGCCAGCTTCTCGGCGCGGGCGTCGATTTCGCCGGCCAGCGCCTTCTGCGCGGCCGCCTGCAACGCCTTGGCATCGGAGCCGGCTTCAGCGGCGTCGGGGGCGAAGGTAAAGCCGTCGAGGCGGCCGATCGCGTGCCCCTCGACGATGACCTCGCCGGTCTTCCCTATTTCGGTATTCAAACTCACGTTCTCCCGCAGGCGACGCATCAATACACTGGTCCGACGGTCAACGAAACGCTCCGTGAGACGTTCATGCAGCGCGTCAGATAATTTATTTTCGACCTCGCGCGCGATCCCCTGCCAATGCTCCGGGTCTGCCAGCCAGTCCGGGCGGTTGGCGACGAAGGTCCAGGTCCGGATCTGCGCGATCCGCCCCGACAGCGTGTCGATATCGCCGTCGGTGCGGTCGGCCTGATCGACCTGGGTGGCGAACCAGGCATCCGGTATCTTTCCCTTCTGCATCAGGAAACCGAACAAAGTGGTCACTAATTCGGCATGCGCGGCCGGTGCGATCTTGCGGTAATCCGGGATCTGGCAGGCGTCCCACAGCCGCTCCACCGCGGCCGGCCCATGCGCCATGTCGCGCACCTCGGCGTCGCGCGCGGCGTGGTCGAGCACCCTCAGGTCTTCGGCAACGGGGGCGCGGGTGAGGACCTCGTGCCCCGGCGACAGCGCGAGCGAGACCTGCAGCGCGCCGAGCGAGGAGAAATCGAGCTTCGAATTGCGCCATTGCAGCACCTTGACGCTGTCGAAGGTGTGGTTCTGCAGCGCGTTGACGAGCTCCGGCTCGAACGGCGCACAGCGCCCGGTTGTGCCGAAGGTGCCGTCGCGCGTGGCGCGTCCCGCGCGGCCCGCGATCTGCGCGAATTCGGACGGCGTCAGCCGGCGGAATTGATAGCCGTCATATTTCCGGTCGGAGGCGAACGCGACGTGATCGACGTCGAGATTGAGCCCCATGCCGACCGCGTCGGTGGCGACGAGATAATCGACGTCGCCGTTCTGGAACATCGCGACCTGCGCATTTCGTGTGCGCGGCGACAGCGAGCCAAGCACGACGGCCGCCCCGCCATGCTGGCGGCGGATCAGCTCGGCGATGGCGTAGACCTCGTCGGCCGAGAACGCGACGATCGCGGTGCGCCGCGGCTGGCGGGTGATCTTGCGGTCGCCGGCGAAATTCAGCTGCGACAGCCGCGGCCGCGTCACGATGGACGCGCCGGGCAGCAGCCGCTCGATGATCGGCCGCATGGTCGCGGCGCCAAGCAGCAGCGTCTCGTCGCGGCCGCGCCGGTTGAGGATGCGGTCGGTGAAGACATGCCCGCGTTCGAGATCGGCCGCGATCTGGATCTCGTCGACCGCGAGGAACGACACGTCGAGATCGCGCGGCATGGCCTCGACGGTGGAGACCCAGTAGCGCGGATGCTTCGGCTTGATCTTCTCCTCGCCGGTGACCAGCGCCACCGCATCCAGCCCCGCGCGATCGGCGATCTTGTTGTAGACCTCGCGCGCAAGCAGCCGCAGCGGCAGGCCGATCACGCCGCTCGAATGCGCCAGCATCCGCTCGATCGCCAGATGGGTCTTGCCGGTGTTGGTCGGGCCGAGCACCGCGGTGACACCCGAGCCGAGAGCCCGGTTTTGGCCCCGGTCGTTGGTGAAGGCAGCCGATGGAGAGAAAGCCATATTTTGTGGATGTTTCTACTGGCAACGCGCGACGACAAGCATCATCGCACGTCAACTGTCTCAGATTGCGACAATTCTTGGGGCGCCGGGTAAGCTTCGGAACGGGGTGAGAACGAACCGCGCCCGAATCGCTAACTCCTGTCCATTTCCGGCTTCGTTCACGCAACATCTCGCGGCGATGATTTCAGGGCGGCACTAGATCAAGTTTAGGAGGGCCTCGCAAGCGACGGTTTCACGGCGCGAACCTTAAGATTCTCAACCTGCGCGAGTCGAATCAGATCGGGACAAGAGTCAACAGGATTCATGGGCCGGCGTTCCGAGGCGATCCCACAGCATCGTCGCCGCCTCCTCAGTCATTCCATCCACCTCCTCCGTCATTCCGGGGCGATGCGCAGCAGCGAGCCCGGAATCCAGAGGTTGTTGGAAAACCATCGTGTCCCAAATCTCGAGGTTCCGGGTTCGCCTCTTCGAGGCGCCCCGGAACGACGGTGTAAAATCGAGACACGGGCAACTCTCTCCCCGTCGTTCGAGTACCTCCACGCCGTTCGAGCACCTCCCCGTCATTCCATCCACCTCCTCCGTCATTCCGGGGCGACGCGTCAGCGTCGAACCCGGAATCTAGAGGTTGTTGGGAAACCATCGCGCCCCAAATCTCGAGGTTCCGGGTTCGCCTCTTCGAGGCGCCCCGGAACGACGGTGTAAAATCGAGACGCGCGTAACTCTCTCCCCGTCGTTCGAGCACTCCCCCGTCATTCCATCCGCCTCCTCCGTCATTCCGGGGCGACGCGTCAGCGTCGAACCCGGAATCCAGAGGTTGTCGGAAAACCATCGTGCCCCAAATCTCGAGGTTCCGGGTTCGCCTCTTCGAGGCGCCCCGGAACGACGGTGCAAGGAGGAACAACGGTGCACGGAAGAACGACGGTGCAAGGAGGAAAGACGGAGCAAGAACGGCGACGCCGCAAAATTCACCGCGTCTTCACTGTGTCTTCGCGACGCGCGGCGGGCTGGCCTGGGTGATGAACTGGCTGGCTTCCAGCATGGCCATGCCGAGCGGGGTCGGGATGCGGAAGCGGAACGGCACCAGCACGCGGGTTCCCGCGATCGGCGCGAAGGTGATCTCGATGTCGCGCTGGGCGGTGAGATATTTGATCACCGGCCGGTCCGGAATATAGCCCGCGATCGGCGTGAAATAGGCGGCGCAGACCACGGCGGGGCCGCGATAGCCCTTGTCCGCCTTCACCGCCTCCATGCGCTTGAAATCGAGCTTGACGTCGTAGCGCATGCGGCCGTCGAAGATCGCAGCCTGCGAATGGCAGGCCTCCGGCGACACCGGATCGCCATTGCCGGGCACGCGCAGCAGCGTCGAGGTCATCGGGTCCAGCACGCCCTTGCGATGCGCCTCGGTGACGGGGATGCGGTCGGGATCGACCGGCGGCTGCGGCTCGATGACGGATTCCTTCACCGTGCCGTTGGCGAGCGTGATGCGGATGGTCTCGGATTTCTTGGATGCCGAGGTCGAGGCGGTATAGGCGGTCGGCACCAGCGCACCGTTGACGATGCGGCCCTGCGACGTCCCGGTGCCCGCGCCGGAGGAGAAGGTGCGCATCAGCCCGGCGGTGCCGCCGGAGGCGGCGGCCGAAAACCCGTCGTCGCCGATATCGATGGTCCAGGCGCCCTTGCCGACAGGGATGCCGGCGAGCGAGGCCTCGTATTGCGCCTCGAGCCTGCCTTGTGACAGCGCCGTGCGTGGCGTCGCCGCGACCAGGAGGGTTGTACCGATGATGGCGAACGTCCGCAGCGGGAGGGAGCCTGTGAGGGTCAGTGCTGCCAAAGTCCTGCTCGAGTCCTGCGGTGTTCGCGATTGCAATGCCATGTAAGCAAAAATTCCCGGCGTACAATCCGGGTTCCCTTGGCCCGGGCGCTCTGCGCACAGCTTTCGCGACGTACAACCCTTGGGGCAGTTTCGTCTTCGGGGCCGAATACGCCGTTTATATGGTCGCTAAGGCCCGGAAATGGCTTTCAAAACCGCGCTCGCCGAAGTGTGAGACCGGGCCGCGGGAAGCAGGTCGAACCTTGACGGGTCCGCCGTTCCCCCCTATACGTCCGCCGCTCCCTGTCAGTAGCGTTTTCAAGCGAAGTGGCAACGGTTCGCGTCAAGAAAACGCGTCAGAACGAGAAGCTGGAGCTTACTTCGTTCCGACTGGCCGGGACGAAGTAAGCTCTAGGACCATGTTTTTTGACCCCCGCGGCGCCCGAAGGGCCTGCCGAAGCGGGGATGGTAAGAGGATTTTCGACGATGTCGCGGCGCTGTGAACTGACGGCCAAGGGCCCCCAGACGGGCCACAAGGTGAGCCACTCCAACATCAAGACCAAGCGGCGCTTCCTGCCGAACCTTTGCAACGTCACCTTCCAGTCGGAAGCGCTGAGCAAGAACGTGCGCCTGCGCGTCTCCACCAACGCGATCAAGAGCGTCGACCACAATGGCGGCCTGGACGCCTTCCTGCTGAAGGCCAGCGCCGGCAACCTCTCGCCCCGCGCGCTGGACCTGAAGCGCCAGATCCAGAAGAAGCGCGCCGGCGAGCCGGTGAAGCAGGCGAGCTGATAAGTTTTACGAGCTGGGCTTGGGGCAAGCCTGAGTAGCCAGTTGCGTGTTGAGTTTGTAGCGGCCGGGTCGAAAGACCCGGCCGTTTTTTTGTACGCTCAACGTATCCGTCCTTGCACTGAAGCTTGCGCACAGCGAGCAGCCACTCAGATTTGGTGATTTTGATTCGTAGGAAGCAGTAGCGGTCACTCGTCATAGCAGGCAGCTCCTCCGCTCTGAGATAGCTCCATGAATTTACACGTCAAAGTAGTTTCAACCATTCAGCTATGTTAACAGTGCGTTAGCTTCGCTTCCAACGTCGCGGCCCCGTCGAACACATCCGTGGCCCTTCCTTTCCGTCAAACAGGCATTCCATGGCGACCCGACTCTCAACCGCCTCGCTCGAAAGAGCGATTGATCACATCTCTACTTTTGGTGACACAGATGTCCTCCCGCACCCTATCGAGACGGCCTTCCTAGTCGAGAAGAAGAAAGAGATCGCGGCTGAGTTGAGTGTGCTCGATCTTGAGACGTTCGAACCTGCTCAGGCGGTCGAAACTATTGCACCAAAAAGTCGATGGGGCTTTCGAATTGTACACCAGCTGCCCCTGTTAGAAACGCTGCTCTTCACGGCTGCCGCTGTCGAGGTCGGATCGGACGTGGAGAGCATCAAACGGCCGATCGATGAGTTTGGCCCTTTTGGTTATCGATTTGACGGCACCAAAACAGAAGCCTCCTTGTTCGTCTCGAATCGTTCCTACAAAGACTGGCTAGAATGGCAGCGCAAACAAATGCAGCAGAATGCATTCGCTCACGTCGTTGCAACCGACATCGCTGATTTTTATCAGCGTATATATTTTCACCGAATCGAGAATATCTTAGACGTAGCGACCAATCGGAAGGGAATAAAATCGTTCATAGAAAAACTGATCAAGAGGATTCGAGGAAAACAATCCTATGGAATTCCCGTTGGTGGCAGCGCTTCCAGAATAATTGCGGAAGCGGTTCTTAGTGACGCAGATAGCGCACTTGCGGACGAAGGTTTCGTCTTCACACGCTTTGTAGATGATTACCGCATCTTTCTAAAGTCAGATCAAATGCCGTACGTGGCTCTAGCCTTTTTGGCAGAGCATCTTGCTACAACTGAAGGGCTTTCGCTGAATAATCAAAAGACAAAAGTCTTTGCCGCGAAAGAATTTGAAGATGTCTTATCTAGCCAGCAGGATGATGTTTTTGACAAAGCCGAACAAGCGGCGATCGAGGCATTGAGTCAGTCGTTTTATTTTGATGAAGAGCCTGATCAGGCCGAAGTCGAATCCATTCGGACACTCAATCTGGTTCAGATGCTGGAAGACGAGTTAGACGAGGATCATTGGGATTTCGGCAAGGTCAGACTTATCTTTCTTGGTCTTCGCCTCACAAAGAATGCCGATGCGCTCAAGCTTATTCTTGAACGTTTTGACGACCTACTTCCATTCGTAAAGGAGTTTGTCCTCTTGGTGGACGCTGTAGATAGGGCAGGCGTTAAGCTTAGCGTCGACATGCAAAACAAAGTTCTTGAGTTGCTAGAAACCGGAGCATCCAGTTCCGTCCCAACAATCCAGGTTTGGCTGCTGGAGCTTTTCGTTAGGCGCTGCTTTGTGATTGATCACAAAACGCTGACGAAGGTTGCTGCACACACTCTTATTCATCGACAGAGCTTCATCATCAGGGGCCTAAAGAATGACGTGAATTTTTTCCGCAGAAACAAGACAAGGTTTGAAGAGCTCAATGTCTTCGAAAAAGGTCATTTCATGCTCGGAGCAACTTGTTTACCACCTGATGAATTCACGAACTGGATCGGTGCCATCAAGCCCAACCTTCGTCGTCCGCTCGATGCGAGATTTTGCGATTGGGTGAAGGGAAAATCTGGCAAGCTTGGCGAAATAGTTGCTGCCCGCATTCGGCAATAATGTCATTCACCGGAGGAATCGATCTCACAAGCATCGCCCTCACCTCGGCCCCACCCTCACCGCCTCCGGCAACCCTTCCGGAAGCTTCCCCACTCCCTGCAGTGCAGCTTGCATCGCAACGATATACCCATACGGCCCGAGCCCCGCGATGACGCCCTTCACGGCGGCGGAGAGTTTGGAGTGGCGGTGCAGTTCGTCTCTCGCGTGGATGTTGGAGATGTGGACCTCGTAGTTCGGACCATCGAAAATCTTCAGCGCGTCGAACATCGCGATCGAGGTGAAGGAATAGGCGGCGGGGTTGATGATCAGCGCGTCGGCCTCAAGGCCCCGGCACCGTCATTCCGGGGCGATGCGAAAGCATCGAACCCGGAATCTCGGGATGCCGGGTTCGGTCCTGACGGACCGCCCCGGAATGACGGGGAGAGAGTGAGGCACTCCTACGCAGCTTCGCGTCCCTTCACCGGATTGATCTTCTCCAGCTCCTTGCCGATCCGGCCTTTTGCCGTCCGCATGTCGAACTCGTTCTGCAGGTTCAGCCAAAGCTCGGCCGAGGTGCCAAGCGCCTTGCCGAGCCGCAGCGCGGTATCGGCCGTGATCGCGGTCTCTTCGTTCGCGATCCTCTCGATGCGGGTGCGCGGAACGCCGCATGCTTTCGCAAGAGCGCCCGCCGACAGACCGAGCGGAACGAGAAACTCCTCCCGCAGCACTTCGCCGGGATGCATCGATTTACGTTTCCTGGCCGTGCCGGAATTCTCCTTCGGCTGCATGTTATCCGTGTCTGCCCGTCGGGCAAATCACGCCGAGTGAACTGACCATCGCCCTTTGCGCGCGCTCTCACACGCAAAAATCCCGCTGCGCCAAAAATCTAATTTCGTAAGCCGCTTCAATGCGACTCGCCTTGTCCAGTCCTTGACGAAAAAATTCTTCGCTTTGTCGAAAGGCCAAATCAGCCGCATGCTTCGCGTGTCCTGCGCTCACGAGAGGGGCGTACGCGTCGTCACGGACGTTGAGCGCGGGATGCGGTGGACGCGGGGATGCCGAGGACGAACGGCATCTTTTGCGGACGGCGAAGTCGTGTGGTCCTGGCGCCCCGATGCTGGCGTCAAGCTTGCGATGATGTTCGCATCACGCGAGCGACGGTGGCAAACAAGCCCGGTCACCGGGGAGAGCGCGAAGTAAGCCGTAAACCACTGCGCAGGGAAGGCCGGGATGCATCGGCCAGACCTGTGGTTCCTGCCCCGTGCATTTTTTTCGCACGGGGGCCATGGGTGTTGGCCAAGCACCCGGCCTTCCCTGCGCCCTCCGTTTTTCGAGGGACGTTGCAAGCGGCAAAACTCGGGCGCGGTGCGTCGCGGGGATGCGGAGGTGTGTCTCCGCGTCATTGCGAGCGAAGCGAAGCAATCCAGAATGCGTCCCCGGAAAGATTTTGGGAAGATCTGGATTGCTCACATGGGGATGGTGTGTGTCAAGGCGGGCAGCGCTTCCTTTTTGGTTTCGATCCCAGGTTCGAGCCGGTTTTGGCGATCTGGTTCGTCTGCCAGATCAAACTCACATTCGGTCGTCACGCGAGGCGACTGCACCAGGATTCCGCTTGCGACGGGTAGGCTCGAGAGGACGCGACCATTCTTCGTTTCGGCATTTGAAGCCAAGCAATCCAGCGGTTCGTCCACCCGGATCGGCCGGGGCTGATCAGGCTTCGGCAGATTGGTATTGTTCTGTTGTTGGAGGCGTGTCGGAACGGGTCGCTTCGCTAGACGGCTTGCTTCATCACGGCTCCCTCGATGAGGACGCCCTGCGTCGCATATTTCCACAAGGCCACGAGCAGCTTGCGTGCCAATGCAACGATGGAGCCTTTGCGGTCCTGCCGGCTTCGCGCGTGAAACCATTGCGCCAGAGCCGATTGCGGCTGATGGCGCAACCAGAGCCACGCAAGCTGGACCATCATGGTGCGCAGCCGCGGATTGCCGGCTTTCGACAAGCCTTGTTCGTGCGCGACCGCCCCGCTTCGCCAGGGCGTCGCCGCAAGGCCGGCATAAGCTGCGACCTGCCGGCGGTTGGAGAACTGCCGGCAGAGTCCTTCCGTCCACAGAACGGCGGCAGCGTGCGCGCCGACCCCCTTCACGGCCAATAGCTGAGCCAGCGCGTTGGGCAGCTTTGCCTCGCCACCCGCCTTGCTCTGGGTGACGCTTTCTTGGGTCAGCAGGGCATCCTGCTCGACTTCGACGGCGCGGATCTGGTCGAGCAGCAGTTCGAGCCGGTCAAGCTCGCGGCCGATCTGTGTCTTCAGACGCGCCGGCAGCGGCCGCCCGTCTCCCGTGCGCAACGCTTCAAGGCGCGCCCGCCGATCGCGCCGCAACGGCGCGTAATCGGATATCCCTTGCGAGAACAGCAATCCCTTGATCCGGTTGGTATGCACGACGCGCTCGCCTAGCAGCGCCTGGCGCTCGCGGCAGAGCCGGCGACGATCTTCCTCCTCGGGCGAGGGGGCAACCACCATTGAGCACACCCGCGGCTCGCCGCGCTTGTAGGCCAACAGCGCCCGCAGCAGCGCCTCACCGTCGATCTTGTCCGTCTTGGCTCGCCGCCGCCGGCGTGGCGCCGCAATCGAGGCGGCATCGACCACATGGCTCTCGATCCCTTCTTTCTGAAGAACACGGTGAATCGAAAACCCGTCAAGGCCGGCCTCCTGAATGACGATGATCGGATAACCCGTTCCCGTCCGCTCCCTTGCCTTGCGCTTGAGTTCGGCAAAGCGCGCCAGCAGTCCTGCGACGTCGCCTGCCTCCACGTTATGTTGCGACATCTTCTCGCCCTTGCCGGGCGAAAGCGACGTCACCAACCACTTCGAACGACTTAGTTCCAGAGACACAAAAATTGCGCCAAACTGGGTATGGATAGCGGCCGGTCCTTCGGAAGGATGATCGAGAAACATCGGTTGTCTCCAGGTTGAGTGGTTTAGCAACCTCAGTCTGGCCTCAGACTCGGTCCGCTATCCACCCCCATGGAATCTTCGTCGCGGAGCCTGTCATCGGGCTCGCCGAAGGCGAGACCGGGTGGCTCCTTGCAATGACGGGGTGTGTCGCTGGCGGGTGCGTGGCTGTTTGATAGTTGAATCTGAAGCCGGATATCTCTCCGCGCGAACAAGGCGGCGAGAGCGCGCACGTCTCCCCTCCGCCTTGCGGGGTCGAGACGAGCGATGTTCGCTCCGAGGGGTCGGGGTTGGGGGTCCAAGCAAAGACTGCCCGTGTGGACCCCCACCCCTGCCCTCCCCGCAAGGGGGAGGGGGCGCACTGCCGTTGCGGCGCGACGGTTGGCACGCTGCGGCTTTGCGTCAGCTTGATCGCCCATTGGCGATAAGGTCAGACGCCTTTTCGGCGATAGCAATGACAGCGGCATTGGTGTTGCCGCTGACAATGGTCGGCATCACCGATGCATCGACGACGCGCAGGCCATCGACACCTCTGACCTTGAGTTGCGGGTCCACGACCCTGCCGATGCCGCATGTGCTTGTCGGGTGATAAAACACCTGAGCGTTCTGCTGGATATAGGCCCACACATCGTCGTCGCCGTCGGAGCGCGGCGCCCGAAGGATATCGCGCCGGGCCGCGGCGAGGTTCGGCTGCTGGAGGATATCAAGACAGGCGCGCACGCCTTCGATCATGGAGGCCCTGTCCTCCGACGTCGCGAGCAGATTGCAGAGGATGCGCGGCTTGGCGTCCGGACGCGCCGATCGCAGCGTGACTTTGCCTCTGCTGGTCGGCTTGAGCACAGACGCCCCCAAGCCGAACGCATGATCGTAGGGCGCGGTCAGCGCCTCATCGACAAACATCGCGGCGCCCATCGTGACCTGAACGTCCGGCTCATAGTGGTCCAACCGGGTTGTGATGAATCCGCCACCCTCGCCGACATTGGACGTGAGCGGACCACGCCTCTCCTCGCTGAACAGGCGGAAGTTCTCTTCGTTCGCTGCCGAAAACAGCGTCTCCTGGTCGGTCAGATAGCTCAATGAGACGAAGGGATGTTCCTGAAGGTCTTCCCCGACCGGAAGGTCGAGCATCGCCTTGATGCCGAACAGGCTGAGCGCGTCCGGACGGCCGACGCCCGAGAGCATCAGGATGTGCGGCGAGCCGAATGCTCCCGCCGAAAGAATGATTTCGCGGTCGGCGCGCAATGCCAGCGCTTCGCCATTGCGCAGAATGGCGACGCCGCGGGCGCGGTTGCCGTCGAACTCGATCTTCTGGACCAGCGCCCCGGTGAAGAGCTGCAAGTTCGGACGGCGCAGAGCAGGATTGAGATAGCCGCGCGCGGCGCTCCATCGCTCGCCATTGTGCTGCGTGACCTGGTAACGGCCAAAACCGAACTGGCTTTCACCGTTGAAATCGTCGTTTCGGGCGTGACCCAGTTCCTCGGCGGCCTGAAGCATGCGATCCACCAGAGGGTGCATCGAGCGACCGTCACTCACATGCAGCGGGCCGTCTGCGCCGTGGTACTCGCCACGCTTGGATTCATTCGCTTCCGCTTTGATGAAATAAGGCAACATGTCCTGATAGGACCAGCCGGTGGCCCCAAGCTCGGCCCACTGATCGAAGTCTCTCCGATTGCCGCGAATGTAGATCATGGCGTTGATCGATGACGACCCGCCCAGCACCTTGCCGCGCGGCAGATAGATGCGCCGCCCGCCCAGCGACGGCTCGGGCTCGCTCGAGAAATCCCAGTCGAACTTCGTCTTGAAGAGTTGCGTGAACGTCACCGGCAACGCGATTTCAGGGGCATCGTCGTTGTCGCCGGCCTCGACGAGCGCAACCCTGACATCCGGATTCTCTGTCAGGCGAGCCGCCAGCACGCATCCCGCTGAACCCGCCCCGATTACGATGTAATCGAAATCATTTTTCATTTCCGTCACTCATTTGCTGAACAATGATCGTCACGGTCGGACGAACGTGACATCTCCGCAGGTGGGACTTCGCGTCGAACGCGACTTGCGCATTTCACGCCCGAAATGATCAAAACGAGCCCCGCCAAAACCGCCCGCGTACAACGACGGCTTCTACAAGAAGAAGCGCCCGATGATCCGGCGACGAGGATCAACTCAAGCGCACGCAGACGTGCATTATCTTGAACAGCGGGGAGCGCGGATTTCATGTTATCTTCAAGGGGTGTCATTCACCGAACGACCTTTTATGAAGCCTGATTGCGCAGCCGCCGACGCTCTGTGCGGCGATCGGCTTGCTGCTTTCTTCCCCGTGGTCGCGGGAGGACGCGTGAGCTCGGTCAGCAGCGGCGGCTTTGCGGCGACCCGCATGTCTTATGAAGGAACGATGCCGAGCAAGACGGCACCGTCGCCTCCTCACGAAGCGTTCGCGGTCTGCCTGAGTTTGAGGCACAACAACACCGAACATTCGATGGACGGCATCCGGGCAAACACATGCTCGCCGCAGCACCAGAGCAAGGTGTTTGACCTCCAGAGCGAGATCACGGTCGCTTTCCAGGGCTCATTCGATTTTCTGTTCTTCTACATGCAGCGGAACACGCTGCGCGAAATCGCGGACGAGAGGGGCACCGGCAGCCTCGAAGTCAATGTCACACCCGGCATTGCGATCGCCGATCCGGTCATCGCTAATCTGGGGGCGGCGCTGCTGCCTGCTCTCGACAAGCCGCACGAAACCAGTGACCTGTTTGTCGGTTATGTGGCGATGGCGCTGCAGACGCATTTCGTGCAGAGATATCTCGACAGAGCGCCGCGCGTGCGGCTTTCCCGAAGCGGCCTGACAGCACGGCAGCTCCGTATCGCCAAGCACATGATGCAGGAGGACTTGACCGGCAACATTTGCCTTCACGACATCGCTCGGGAATGCGGGCTGTCGCGGAGCCATTTCGCGCGCGCATTTGCCATCAGCGCGGGTCAACCGCCGCACCAGTGGCTGCTGGAGCAGCGCGTCGATCTTGCACGCCAGCTTCTCGGTGAGACCGAGCTTTCGGTCGGCGAAATCGCCCTACGTTGCGGCTTCGCCGATCAGAAGTCATTTCACGCGCGTGTTCTCGGCCAGGGCAGGGCTGTCGCCCGGCCGCTGGCGCCGCGCGCGCAAACTTTAAGATCGCAGCTCGCCCGCCATGTTGGCCCTCCCCCGCAAGGAGGAAGGCCAGACGGCAATTGCCCGGATAGGCGCCGCGGGTTACGCGGCCTTTCCCAACCCCCCGGCGTCGAGATGCTTCAGCCGCGGCAGCACCTCGTGCTTCAGGAGCTTCAGGGAGTTATGCCAGGCTTCCGGCTTGTGCTTGTAGTCGAAGCCGAACACCAGCAGCGTGCCGAAGCCGCCAACCTCGTGCCAGATCTTTTCGATCTTCTCGGTGACGGTCGCGGGCGAACCGACGACCCAGTTGCGCTCGGCGCAATAGTCGACCGTCACGTCGCTGTCGGGAACGTCAGGCGCGTGCTTCAGATAGTCCTTGAAGCCGAAATGACCGAGCAGCGGCAGGAAATACTCGCCCATCATCCGGCCCATCATGTCGCCGGCCGAGAGTTTCCAGGCTTCTTCGTCCGTGTCCGCGACAAACACCTCGCGCACCAGCCGCCAGTCGCGCCGGTTCGGCTTGCGCCCGGCCTTTGCCGCGCCCGCTTCGACGGAGTCCCAGTGACTGCTGACATAGGCTGGATTCAGATTGAGACTCATCGGGATGAAGCCGCGTTCGCCCGCAAGCTTCAGCGTGTCGGAGTTCTTCGACAGCCCCGCGACAGCGATCGGCGGATGTGGCGTCTGTAACGGCTTGAGGTGCGGTTTGAGGAAATCGAACATGGTGTCCGGCTTGTTCACCGTCCAGAACTTGCCCTTGTAAGTGAAAGGCGCGGGCTCTGCCCATAGTTTCAGGATGATCTCCAGCGCTTCGCGTGTCATGTCGCGGTTCTGGCCGGACATGCCGTCGACATTGAACATCGCCCAGTCGCTCGGCAGGCCCGAGGCGGCGACGCCGAAATTCAGCCGGCCGTCCGAGAGATGATCGAGCATCGCCACGCGGTTCGCGAGCTCGGCCGGATGATGATATGGCAAGAGGAAGCCGCCTGGCCCAAGGCGGATGTTCTTGGTCTGCAGAAATGCCTGCGCGAGGATGAGATCGGGCGCCGGATGCGGCTCCCATGGCGCCGTGTGATGTTCGCCGATCCAGGCCTCCTGATAGCCGAGTTCGTCGAGCCAGCGCAAAACCTGAAGATCCCAGTCCTGGCCCTCCTTCAATCCGCACTCCGGCGGATGCGAGGGCATCGCAAAATATCCGAGTTCCATGGCCTTCCTCTCGCTGCTTGTTTTCTTTGTTCTGCAGTGCACGCTTCGTTGCGCGCAAAGCCAAGCATAGCACGTCACGAGCTCACAATCATGAGCTGTGCTTCGGCTAAATGAAGGCTTGTGTTCACGGACATTCGGCCGGCGACCTCGCGGTCGACGCACGACGGTAATCAATTGATGGGCTGCGGCGTGAAATACTTGACGAGCTCGCCCGTCACGCTCGCACGCGTGCGATCGTACCGGCGACAATCTGCATCACGATGCCGATCGTCCATCCGATTCCGATCAGGATCGTCCAGGCGATGTGCGGCTCGGATCGGAAAATGATGATGCCGACGGAGAAGAACGCGGTCAGCGTTGCGAAGAACGTGCCGACGGCGCTCAGGAATTCCGCGAGGTCGATGCCTGCCGCCGGATCCGTGGGGTCGACGTCAGCATGAAACGGCTTCTGGGGCGTGTCGATGCCAAGATAGAATCCGACTGCGCCGGCGAGCATCATGAGCAGCAGGAAGCCCTGCGATGTCAGGAAAGAGATGCTGGAGCCGACATGGGCGGAGACGAACAGCCCGCATGCTGCTCCCGCCATCGCGAGCCCGACGCGTTCGAGAACGTGCGCAGATTTTCTGACGCGGAAACGCATGGGCCATCCCCGATCAACCGGGAGGACGTCAGACTAGCTCATTTCCTCGCTGCGAAGAACCGGCGACAGTACATGACCTGCCTTGCTATTTTACCGCCTAAAGCACGACGTGATCAGGTTAAATCGCCGTCGCGCTTTAGGCCTTTGATTGAGCATGATCTTTTCAGAAAACCGCTACATGCGTTTCCGGATCATGCTCTATCGTGTCCCGAACGTGATGGCCCCGAACAGATCCTTCAGTTCGTGCGGCGGGGCGCGCCAATAGGCCGGCGGCGCGGTCACATGCCCGCCCAATTCCGCTGCGGCATGCCAGCCCCAGCGCGGATCGTAGAGCATGCCACGCGCGAGCGCGATCATGTCGGCCTTTCCGGACGCAACGATATCCTCGGCCTGTTCGGGCTGCGTGATCAGCCCGACCGCGATGGTGGTCAGTCCCGTCGCTTCCTTGATCGCCTGCGCGAACGGTACCTGATAGCCGGGCCCGAGTGGTATCTTCTGCAGCGGCGAGACGCCACCGGAGGAGACGTCGATCCAGTCCAGCCCGCGCGCCTTCAACTGCTTGGCAAATTCGATGGTCTGCGTGAGATCCCAGCCGCCCTCGACCCAGTCGGTCGCCGAGACCTTGGCGCCCACGGGCTTGTCTGCAGGGAAGGCTGCGCGCACTGCCTCAAACACCTCCAGCGGAAAGCGCATGCGGTTCTCGAGGCTGCCGCCATATTGGTCGGCGCGTTTGTTGGAAATGGGCGACAGGAACTGATGCATCAGATAGCCGTGCGCGCAGTGCAGCTCCAGCGCATCGAGCCCGAGCCGATCGGCGCGCTTCGCGGTGGCGACGAAGGCATCGCGCACGCGCGCCAGCCCTGCCGCATCGAGCGCGAGCGGCGGGAGCTCACCCTCCTTATGCGCCACAGCGGACGGCGCTTCCGTCTGCCAGCCGCCGTCGACGATGCGGAATCTGCTGTCCGCCATCCCAGGGCGTGTGGCTGGAGGCTTTGCGGCCGGCATGCGCAAGCTGCATCGCGATCGCGGCCTTGGAGTGTTTTCGCGCGGAGGCGATGATCGGCTTGAGGGCTGCTTCGGTGGTATCGTTCCAGAGACCGAGGCAGCCCGGCGTGATGCGCCCGATCGCCTCGACCGCGGTCGCCTCGATGCAGAACATCGCGGCGCCCGAGAGCATCAGCGAGTTGATATGCGTGAAGTGCCAGTCAGTGGCCTCGCCATCGACGGCCGAGTATTGGCACATCGGCGCGACCATGATGCGATTTGGAAGCGTCAGGCCGCGCAGCGAGATCGGGGAAAACAGGGTGCTCATGGGGGAATTCCAGGGGAACGGATCCTCCTATGTAGCGGTCGGTCCCGCTTTCCTCAACCGTGGGCCTATTGCTAAATCCCCGCGGCCTTGATCACGTCGAGATTGGATACCGTCTCGCGCTTGACGAGACCATCCATCTCGGCCGGCGACATCGGGGCGGGCTCGACGCCGAGCTTCTTCAGGCTCTCCTGCGTCGCAGGATCGCTCAAGACCTTCACGCCGGCCGCGTGAAACTTTTCGATAATCGCGGCTGGCGTCTTGGCAGGGACGAACACGCCGAACCAGATCGCGCTGTCGGCGTTCTTGAGGCCCGCTTCCGCAGGCGTCGGCACATCGGGCAGATCGGCGACGCGCTTGTCGGTCGACACCAGGAGCGCATGCACCTGGCCTTCGCGGATCAGCGGCAGCGCGGTTGCCAGCGGACAGAAGTAGAAATCGATGCGGCCGCCGAGGATATCGGAAATGACTTCAGAGCCGCCCCGATAAGGCACATGTGTCGCCTCGATTCCTGCGGCAAGGCGGAATTTCTCCGCGCTGATATGCACGGCGCTGCCGATACCGACTGAACCAAAGGAGATGCTGCCGGGCTTGGCCTTGGCGTCGGCGATGAAGTCATGCACGGTCTTCCACAGTCGCGACGCCGGCACGATCATCACATTGGCGCTGGAGCCGATCATCAGCACCGACGAGAGGTCCCTGGTGGCGTCGAAGGTTAGATTGGCGAAAATCGCGGGCGCGATGGTCAGCGCCGAGGAATGCGCGAGGATCGAGTAGCCGTCGGGTGCGGACTTCGCGACCAGCGCGGTGCCGAGCGTGCCTCCAGCGCCGGCGCGGTTCTCGATCACAATGGGTTGACCAAGCTCGGCGGCGAGACGATCGAACACCAGACGAGGCACGACATCGGTCGCACTGCCGGCGCCAAACGGGATCGTCGCCTTGATCAGATGCGTCGGCCAGTCATCGGCATGCGCAGCGACGGCTGAAAGCAGGGAAGCGGTAAAGGCGGCAACGCGCAGAAACTTGGACATTCAGTGCCTCGGGTTCATTGATGGCCGAGAGCGCTGCAAGAACTGTTCCCAAAACTCGTGTTAACCAGGCCCCATTCGTCGTCCTGCTTTCGCACTCATGTATGCACACATCTCCGGGGGGCGGCTCAATTCTCGCGCAGGGCGATGCAGAACGGAACCCAGGTGCGGCCTATATCGGGCGTGAGATGCTCCCGTTCGGGCCACAAACTCGCTGTCGTCCCTGCGAACGCACTAGTGCATGCGCAGGGACGACAGCCGGGATTGTCTTTCGAGATGTGTGAATGCCTTAGGGTTGCGCGGGGACGACAGCGGAGAGAGCTTGCAACTGCCGTCGTCCGCGCAAGGCCGGGACGACGGCAGAGTTATTCCACCAACGTGAACTGCAAGAGCAGCGTGCGCTGGAGCAACGAAAAATTGTCGTCCGAAATCATCGTCAGCACTGTGTCGCCCTCCGGCGTGACATGCGCGTCGATGCCTTCCATGTTGTCGATCTCCTGGCTGAGATCGGCCTGGAAGATCGTGGGCCCGTCGACCAGCGCTCCGGGCGCGACCGACTTCAGCGGCAGGCGACGGATACGGATGCCGAGGCCGCCGAGCCAGGAGAATTTCCGCTCCAGAATCAGGAGATCGTCCGCCAGCAGGACGGCGTCGCTAATGTCGAAATTCTCGGTGCGATGGATGCTGAATTGTCCCGGCGACGGACCGCCGACCAGAAAGGCGATCAGATCGCCATTCGCATCGAGCCCACGTTCGGACATCGCGATCAAGGTGCCCGCGAGCGGCTGTCCCTTCGGCACGACGACCAGCGCTTCCAGCCCCTTGTTGTTGGGCAGCCGCCTTGCTGCCGGCGGCAGCGGCACCACCTCGCCGCGCGAGCGCGTTAAACCCTTGCTGAAATCGAAGCGCAGCACCTGGTTGACGCGCTCAAGCCCGACATAGACGAGCGAGCCGTCGCGCGCGATCGATTCGGTATCGTACCAGCCGCGCGCGGTGATCGGCCGACCATCAGGCCCGAGGATCGGTGCGGCCTCGACATCGGCAAGTCCGGTCATCGCGCGGCCGGAATAGACGATGCGGCCGGTGAACCAGCCGCCCTTGTCGCTCAGCGAAAGGAAACGCTCGCCCTTCGGATCGAGCCGGATGGCCGACAGCCCGCCAAAACCGCGATAGCTCGAGGTGAGCGAAAGCCCGCTGCGATATTCCAGCGCGCCGAAACGCACACGCGTGCGATCGCGCGGCTCAAACAGCGGGATTGGCCGTGCATTGACCTCGATCGAGATCGGCTCGTCGACGGAGTGCTCGTCAACTACCCCGCGCTTCGGCTTCGGCCGCGTGGCGACCTGCGCATCAGCGCGATCGGCCAGCGCGGACGCTGCACAGCCTGCAGCGAATGTCAGCAACCGGCGGCGGGAGACATCGCGCAGTATCGTGTTGATGTCCGGCAAATGAAGCCTCGGGCAGGAATTGGAAAACTGCCGCCGTTCAGGAGCTACGCTGCAGATGCGCGAGCGCCAGTCCTATACGCCCAAATTCGTTAAGCAATTCCGGGCCGCGCATACGCCGCCCGGATCGGCAAATCCATGTCTATGAATGCAGCCGACGCCGAGGGGGGGCCGCGGCCGGCTGCACGCCATGGGTCTCGCTGAACAGCTCGGCGAGCTTTTCGGTGATCGCGCCGCCGAGCTCCTCGGCATCGACGATGGTGACCGCGCGGCGATAATAGCGCGTGACGTCGTGGCCGATGCCGATCGCGATCAGCTCGACCGGCGAGCGGGTCTCGATCTCCTCGATGATGTGGCGCAGGTGCCGTTCGAGATAGTTGCCGGGATTGACCGACAGCGTGGAATCGTCGACGGGCGCACCGTCCGAGATCATCATCAGGATCTTGCGCTGCTCTGGGCGGCCGAGCAGCCGCTTGTGCGCCCAGTCGAGCGCCTCGCCGTCGATGTTCTCCTTCAGCAATCCCTCGCGCATCATCAGGCCGAGATTCTTTCGCGCGCGCCGCCATGGCGCGTCGGCCGCCTTGTAGATGATGTGACGCAGATCGTTGAGGCGGCCGGGATTGGCCGGCTTGCCCGCAGCAAGCCACGCTTCGCGGGATTGCCCGCCCTTCCAGGCGCGCGTGGTGAAGCCGAGAATCTCGACCTTGACGCCACACCGCTCCAAGGTTCGCGCCAGGATATCCGCGCAGGTCGCCGCCACCGTGATCGGCCGTCCGCGCATCGAGCCGGAATTGTCGAGCAGGAGCGTCACCACGGTGTCGCGGAAGGTCGCCTCCTTCTCATGCATGAAGGAGAGCGGATGATAGGGATCGGTGACGACGCGCGACAGCCGCGCCGGATCGAGGATGCCCTCCTCCAGATCGAACTCCCAGGCGCGGTTCTGCTGCGCCATCAGGCGGCGCTGCAGTCGGTTGGCAAGCCGGGCGACGATGCCCTGCAGATGCGCGAGCTGCTTGTCGAGATAGGAGCGCAGACGCTCCAGCTCGTCATGGTCGCAGAGGTCTTCGGCCGCGATCACCTCATCGAATTTCGGCGCGAAGGCGTGATATTCGGGTCCGCGCGGCTCGTTCAGGCCACGTGAATTCGGACGGGTCGCCTCGCCCGGCGTGTCGTCCTCGCCGAGTTCGCCGTCGTCGAACGTGTCGCTGGTCGAGGCCTGCGCGCTTTCCATCGCGCTGTCGGACATCTCTTCGGTGGTCGCCTCCGCCTGATCGGCGCTCATCTCCTGGGCGGAATCGCTATCCGGGGATCCCTCCGAGCCGGACTGATCGCTCTCGCCGTCCGGATTGTCGTCGTCATTGTCGTCGTCGGTCTCGGTGTTGCGCTCGTCGCCGAGATCGAGCGCGGACAACAGGTCGTGGACCAGATCGCCGAACCTCGCCTGGTCTTCGGTGACGCGGCTCAACCGGTCGAGCCGCGCGCCGATCTTGTCTTCCAGGATCGGCCGCCACAGGTCGACCATCTTCTTCGCGGCAGTAGGAGGCGCCATCCCGGTCAGCCGCTCGCGCACCATCATGGCGAGCGCATCCGACAACGGCGCATCGGCGCGGTCGGTGATCTCGTCGAACTTGCCGCGATGAAAATGATCGTCGAGCATTGCGGTAAGGTTCTTCGCCACGCCGGCCATCCGCCGCGCGCCGATCGCTTCCACCCGCGCCTGTTCGATCGCCTCGAACACGCCGCGCGCCTGCGGATTGCCCGGCATCAGCTTGCGATGCACCTTGGGATCGTGACAGGCGAGCTTGAGCGCAATCGAATCGGCGTGGCCGCGCACGATCGCAGCATCGCGCTTGGTCATCTTGCGCGCCGGCTCCGGCAGCCGCGCCTTGCCCGGCGCAAGCCCTGGCCGCTCGGCCGCGAAGGAGACTTCCAGCTCCGGCGTTTTCGCGATCGCCCGCAGACAGGACGTCACCGCACGCTTGAACGGCTCGGTCGGCGCTTCCTTTGATCCGGTGCGGAATTTGAAGTTGGATGTGGTCATCTCATCCTATCCGTCGTCCTCGCGAAAGCGGGGACTCATAGCCACCGGCCGTCATTGGGTGAGGAAACTGGTGGCGTTGTCCGATTGAGAAATTCCGCAGGTCGGATCCCCGCTCCAGTGCGCACAAGGCGGGGACCACAATTGGCAGCTTACGACAGCGCGACGTTGACGGAAGATTCCGCGAGCTCGACGTTGAAGCAGCGCTGATAGAACTCAGCCACCAGCGGCCGCTCCAGCTCGTCGCACTTGTTCAGGAAGGTGACGCGGAACGCAAAGCCGATGTCGCCGAATATGTCCGCGTTCTCCGCCCAGGTGATCACCGTGCGCGGGCTCATCACAGTCGACAGGTCGCCATTGGCGAACGCGTTGCGGGTCAGATCCGCGAGCCGCACCATCTTGTTGACGATGTCGCGGCCCTCCTGCGTGCGATAGTGGTGCGCCTTCGCCAGCACGATCTCGACCTCCTCGTCATGGGCGAGGTAGTTCAGCGTGGTCACGATCGACCAGCGGTCCATCTGGCCCTGGTTGATCTGCTGGGTGCCGTGATAGAGGCCGGAGGTGTCGCCGAGGCCGACCGTGTTCGCGGTCGAGAACAGGCGGAACGCCGGATGCGGCTTGATCACCTTGTTCTGGTCGAGCAGCGTGAGGCGGCCGGAGACTTCCAGCACGCGCTGGATCACGAACATCACGTCGGGGCGGCCGGCATCATACTCGTCGAACACCAGCGCGACATTGTTCTGCAGCGCCCAGGGCAGAATGCCGTCCTTGAACTCAGTGACCTGCATGCCGTCCTTGACGACGATGGCGTCCTTGCCGACCAGATCGATGCGGCTGATGTGGCTGTCGAGGTTGACGCGCACGCAGGGCCAGTTCAACCGCGCGGCGACCTGCTCGATATGCGTCGACTTGCCGGTGCCGTGGTAGCCCGTGACCATGACGCGACGGTTGTGGGCAAAGCCGGCGAGGATGGCCAGCGTCGTGGCGCGATCGAAACGATAGTCGGTATCGACTTCGGGAACATGCGGGTCGACTTCGGAATAGGCCGGCACTTCGAGGTCGCTGTCGATGCCGAACACTTGCCGCGCCGACACCTTCATGTCGGGCATTCCGGGTTCCTCAGTTCTTGTCATGGCGGCGGTCGTCATCAATCCTCCGGGGTCCCGGTCTGTCCCGAAACCAGATTTAAGGCGTGGCTTGCGGATGTGGGCTTGACATTAGCCTAGCAGAGAGCAACGGCCGGCAGAAGCCCGGGGCATAATCAAAGTTCCGTTGCCTTTTCATCTAGATAGGGCCGGGACGCCGTTTTTGGAAGGCTGCCCTGCGGAAAGCGCCGCATTTTGCCCGTGATCGCGGTCACCGAGCGGCCGGCTGCGGCGTGGCACTTTCCAGACTCCTTTCTAGTTATGGTAGGTCGCCGCCCGTCCCGGGCGGCCCAGCAGGCATGGGGACAGAGTGGCTTCCTATATCGATCCGTTGATGAAATTCGTCTCCGACAACCCCGGACTTGCTTATTTCACCATCTTCCTCGCGGCCCTTCTGGAAGCAGTTCCAGTGGTCGGCTCCGTCATTCCAGGCTCGACCGTCATCCTGGCGCTGAGCGCGCTGGTGCCGGGCGGCGAGTTGAAGCTGCAATGGGTGCTGCTGGCCGCGGCCGCCGGCGCCGTTATCGGCGATGGATCAGCGTTCTGGACCGGCCATCGCGCCCAGCGCGAGATCCTCGAGACCTGGCCGTTGACCCGCTATCCACGTGTGGTCAAGCAGAGCGAGGTCTTCTTCGAGCGCTGGGGCACCTTGGCCGTGTTTTTCGCCCGTTTCGTGCCCCCGATCCGCGCCTTCGTGCCGATCACCGCGGGCGCTCTCGGCATGCCGCCGGCTCGTTTTTATGCGGTGAACATCCCGGCAATCCTGCTGTGGGCGCCGGCGCATGTGCTGCCTGGCGTGTTGGCCGTCCACGTCCTGCACGAATATGCCGGCATTCCGCATCACAGCGGGATCGCCAGACATTACTGGATGGTGGCCGTTGTCGTCGGCGCGTTACTGGCTTGGCTTGCCGTCTGGGCCAAGCGACGCTGGCGGGGCAACGGCACGCTCGAGCCTGCGAAGCCGGGCGAGTAGAAGCAACGGCCCTACAAGGCGTTGGCAACCGCGCCACGCCCGGGCGATGGACCGACGTAACGGGCACGCGGACGGATCAGCTTGCCGTGCTGCAATTGCTCGCTGGCATGAGCGATCCATCCGACCATGCGCGCCATCGCGAACAGTGCCAGTTCACTGCCGGCGGGCAGCCGCAGGCTGTGCACCAGCACGGCCAGCGCATAATCGATATTGACGAGTTCACCGGTTGCTTCAGCGATCCGCTCGGGCACCTCGCGGGTGAATTTGCGCGGCGCCCCCGCTCGCGTCAGGGACTCCAGCAGCGAGATCGCGCGGGGATCGCCGTGCTTGTAGACGCCGTGACCAAAGCCGGGAAAGCGCTCGCCAAGCGCGACGCGCTCGCGGATCACCGGCGCCACATCATTGTCGACCAGCGTCTTGACGAGACGCGAGGCCAATACGCCCGCTCCGCCATGCTTCGGGCCCTTCAGCGCCGCGAGGCCGGCGATAACCGCATCATAAAGATTCAGCCCTGTCGACGCGGCGCAGCGCACGGTGAAGGTAGAGGCGTTCAGCTCATGATCAGCCAGCAGCACCAGCGCACGGCGGATCAGGTCGGGCGCATATTTGTGCTCGGCCGCCCAGGCCCTGGCGATCTGCAGATGTAGCGGCTCGGCCGATGGTGCGGCGTTGAGCATGGTTGCCACCACGAGCCGCAGGATGCGCGCACCGACCAGCGCACGGCCGTCCGGCGCGCGGGTGAAAGCGCCGGGATCGGCGCTGGCGGCGAGCGAAAGGACGGCAATCGTCCGGTCGATCGGCGCGGCACGGCGCGCTGCATCGGCAATGGTTCGCATCTCGTCGGAGACGTGCGGGCAATTGTCCGCCGCGAACGGATCGATCGCGGTGACATCCCACAACAGGGTGGCCGTGTGCTCCAGCGTGTCCTTTTCGGCGAGATCGACACAGTTGACGCCGCGATAGATCGGCCCGTCCTCGGTGATGGTCGCGATCGCCGAATCCAACACCGGCAGATCGGCATCGAAACTGCGCAGCCCCTTCGGTTCCGGCGACGGGACGCGGCGCTCCTTCAAGGACCGGACATCCTCGGCACGATAGCGATGGCTGCGGGTGTCGGGCGACGGCTCGGAGCGGATCAGACCGCGGCTGACATAGGCGTAGAGCGTCGCCGGAGAGATCGCGAGTTCGGCCGACGCCTCGCGGGCCGAGAGATAAAGGCCGGAGGATTTTTTCATATTGATTGATATAATCAAGATTGATCAATATGTCGAGAGGGTCGACTTTTGCTTGGTGACTTTCCCATCACAGAGGAGATCCGGGTCATGAACATCCATCTTACCAAGAGCCAGATCGGACTGGACGGCGTTCCCGCGGCGGAGACCGTGCTGAGCCATGTCGACGGTGAGCGTGGCGAGCTGATCATTGCCGGCGAACACGTCGCCGACCTCGCCGCCAGATCAAGTTTCGAGGGCGTCACGGCGCGGCTCTGGAGCGGCGCGACCGGGCGGACGATCGGCGAAGCCGATGTCCGCAAGGGCCTCGGCGCGGCGCGCGAACGCGCCTTCGCAAGGCTGCCCGATCTGCTACCGGCGACCCGCGGCATGTCGATCGTCGACGGCTTTCGCGCAGCGATCGCCGGCTTGCGCGCCGAAAGCGGGCTCGATCATGAAGCAACCATCGTCGGTGCTTGTCCCGTGATCGCCGGCGCACTGGTCCAGCGCGCCAAGGGCAGCGAGCCAATTGCGCCCGATTCGAACCTGAGCCACGCCGCCGATACGCTTGCTATGCTGCGCGGCGCCCGGCCCACGCCGCGCGAGGTCACCGCGCTCGACGCCTATTTGGTTACCGTGTGCGACCACGGCATGAACGCCTCGACTTTCACGACACGCGTGGTGGCCTCGACGCAAGCCGATCTGTTCGCGGCCGTGACCGCGGGCTATTGCGCGCTGACCGGTCCGCTGCATGGCGGCGCGCCGGAGCCGGTGCTGGAAATGCTGGATGCGATCGGCACGCGCGAACGCATCCAGCCTTGGGTCGACGATGCACTGTCGCGCGGCGAGCGGCTGATGGGCTTTGGCCATCGCGTCTACCGGGTGCGCGATCCCCGCGCCGATGTGCTCAAGGCCGCAATCGAGCGGCTCGCCGCCGAGGGCGCTAACCTTCCCTTCGCGGGTGAGGTCGAGGCCTATATCCGCGAAGCACTGAGGCGGAAAAATCCGGAACGACCGCTCGAAACCAATGTGGAGTTCTTTACCGCGATCCTGCTCGATGCGCTGGACATCCCGCGGCAGGCCTTCACGCCGATCTTCGCTGTGGCGCGCGCCGCGGGCTGGACTGCGCATGCTCGGGAGCAGCAACGCACCGGCCGGCTGATCCGGCCAAGCTCGTCCTATGTCGGACGTATGCCGGGCCCGTCAGGCGGCTAGGCGGTTGAGATAGATGAAGAGAAACGACAGCGGAGCAGACCATTCTGCTGTCGTTCAATCTTGCCTCAACGTGACGGATCAGGCGCGCACCACGGTCTTCAGATAATTGTAGGCCTTGATGATCTCGATCAGGCGATCCTCGGTGGAGCGGTCGCCGCCATTGGCGTCGGGATGGTGCTGCTTCACCAGCGCCTTGTACTTCACCTTGACGTCTTCCAGCGTCGCGTCCGGGCCGAGCCCCATCACCTGCAGCGCCTTGCGCTCGGCGTTGAACACCTTGCGGGTCTCGGGCTTCGTCTCCGACTCGGCGCCAGGACCCGGGCGCCAGCGGGCGCGGCCATTGATCTCGGAAAACATCGCGAACGGATCGGCTGCGCCATCCAGATCGGCATTGCCATTGCCGCCCTTGCCGCTGCCATTGGCGCCCATCTTCCAGGTCGGCCGGTGGCCGGTCAGCGCGTCCTTCTGGTAACGCGCAACGGCCTCCGCATTCATGCCGGAGAAGAAATTGTAGGACTGGTTATACTCACGGACGTGATCGAGGCAGAAGTGCCAATACTCGCGCGCATTCTCACGGCCCTTCGGCGCGCGATGCGGGCCCTTGTTCTGGCAGTCGGGCCATTCGCATTTGACCCCAGCCTCGCGCGCCTGCGCCTGCTGCTTCGCGCTCTGCTTCTTCGGCTTGACGCGAATGGAATCGAAAAATTTTGACGGGTCGATCGGCATAGCGGACTTTGACTACGCAACGCCAAAAGCTTCAAGTCTTGACATTGCAAATACCTTCAATTCGCGCTGCGCCATTGACGAAAAATGATGGCCGACGTAATGCCGCAACGATGATGACCAAAGAAATTATCACAAACAAGTTGCGCGAAGCTTTCTCGCCGGAAAGCCTCGATGTCCAGGACGAATCACATCTGCATGAAGGCCATGCCGGCCACCGGCCGGGCGGCGAGACGCACTTTCGTATCTATATCGTGTCGCAGGCCTTCAAAGGGAAGAGCCGGATCGATCGCCATCGCATGATTAATGCAGCGCTAGCGACCGAACTCGCAGGCTCCGTCCACGCACTCGCCATCCACGCGCAGGCGCCTGGAGAAGGCGGCCGGTAGTTATTCCTCATCCTGAGGAGCTTGCGCAAGCAAGCGTCTCGAAGGATGAGGCCCGCGTCATGGCCTCATGGTTCGAGACGGCGCTCACGCGCCTCCTCACCACGAGGGGCGGCTATTTAAAACGCCGTTCCGGCGCGGCGCGGTTTCGCGTCCTCCAATTCGGCCTCGCGCGGAACCGCGACGATCCGTAGCGCGGTGATGCGGTTGCGCTCGCGGCGGAGCACGCGGAAGCGGAAACCGTGAAAGGTAAAACTCTGGCCGCGTTCCGGAATCGAACGGGCTTCATGAATGACGAGGCCCGCGACCGTGGTCGCCTCCTCGTCCGGCAGGTGCCAATCCATCGCGCGATTGAGATCGCGGATTGGAACGGAGCCGTCAACCACCACGGAGCCGTCAGGCTGTACGCGAACGCCGGCCACCACGACATCCTGCTCGTCGGAGATATCACCGACGATTTCCTCCAGAATGTCCTCCAGCGTCACCATGCCTTCGACCTCGCCATATTCGTCGACGACCAGCGCAAAATGTGTTTTGCGGCGGCGGAACGCCTTGAGCTGCTCGGAGACCGAGCGCATTTCCGGCACGAACCACGGAGGCAGCGCGATCGAGGAGACGTCGATCCGCGACATGTCCCCGTCGGAGGAACGGATGGCGCGCAAGAGATCCTTCGCATGCAGCACGCCGATGATGTTTTCCGGCTTTTCGCGCCATAACGGAATGCGGGTGTATTCGGACGCAAGCACCTCGCGCACCAGATCTTCCGGCGGCAGATCGGCGTTCACCATCACCATCTCGGTGCGGTGAACCATGACGTCGGACACCTGCAGCTCGCGCAGATCGAGCAGGCCGCCGAACATGTCGCGATCCTGCTTCTCGACCTTGCCTTCGTGATGCAACAGGTCGACCGCACCGCGCAGACGTTCGGTCGGCGAGAGGATCGGCTGGTTCGCGCCGATCTTGACGCCGGCCATCCTCATCAACACGCGCACCACCGCCTCGATCACGGTGAGCAGCGGACCCAGCACATAAAGCATCACCCGCATCGGCCGCGCCACCGCCAGCGACACCCGGTCGGGCGCGTTGATGGCAATCGTTTTGGGCAGTACCTCGGCGAAGATCACGACCAGGACCGTCATCACGCCGGTCGCGTAGAGCACGCCGACCTCGCCGAACCATGCGGTGAAGATTCCGGTCGCGAGCGCGGACGCGCCGATATTGGCAATGTTGTTGCCGAGCAAGAGCGCGCCGATCAGCCGCTCGCGCATGCCGACCAGTTCGGACACGACGTCGGCGTCATGATTGCCCTGCTTCGACAGCCGCAGCATGCTCGCGCGCGACGCGCCGGTCAGCGCGGTCTCGCTCGCCGCAAAAAACGCCGAGACGCCCAGCAGCGCGACCATGATCGAGAATGTCAGCCAGTTCATGACGTGCGCGTCAGTTCAATCTGTGAGCCCGATGGAAAACCGGTCTTTCGGATCACGCCTTGCCGGCGAGCTTTGTCTGCAGAAAATCGCGAACCAGAGCGGGCTCGACATCTCTGGCGATCACCGCGCGCCCGACCGCTTCCAGAAGAATGAAGGTGAGCCGGCCGCGCCGCACTTTCTTGTCCTGCGCCATCAGAGCCATCAGACGGTCGGCATCACCGAGCCCTTCCTGGGCGAAACCTGCGACATCCTGCAAATGGGTCGGCAATCCAACCTCGGCAAGGTGACGCGCGACGCGCTGAGCGTCGGCTTGCGGGATCATGCCTAACGAGGCGGAAAACTCGGCCGCCAGCACCATGCCGACCGCGACGCCTTCGCCGTGAAACAGCCGGTCGGAAAAGCCGGTCGCGGCCTCGAGCGCATGACCGAACGTGTGACCGAGATTGAGCAGCGCGCGGTCGCCGGTCTCGCGCTCGTCGCGCGCCACGATAGCCGCCTTGGCGCGGCAGGAGGTCGCGATGGCGTGCTCGCGCGCCACGCCGCCCTTGAAGATGTCGGTGTGATTAGCCTCGAGCCACGCGAAGAAGGCTTCGTCGCCGAGCACGCCATATTTGGCGACCTCGGCATAGCCGGCGCGGAACTGGCGCGGCGACAGCGTGTCCAGCACGGCGGTGTCCGCGATCACCAGCACCGGCTGGTGAAAGGCGCCGAGCAGGTTCTTGCCCTGCGGCGAATTGATTCCGGTCTTGCCGCCGACGGAGGAATCGACCTGTGCCAGCAGCGAGGTCGGCACCTGAACGAAATCGACGCCGCGGCGCAGGATCGCGGCCGCGAAACCGGCGAGATCACCGACCACGCCGCCGCCAAGCGCGATGACGAGGTCGCTGCGCTCGATCTTGGCCGCGATCAACGCTTCCGAGACCCGTTCGAGACCGTGATAGCTTTTCGAGCCTTCGCCTTCTTCGACGATGACGCGCGAGGTCGCGATGCCGGCCTTCGCGAGCGAGGCCTCGGTCTTGTCCAGCCAATGCTTCGCGACGGTCCGGTCGGTGACGATCGCGGTCCGCACGCCGGGCCGCAGGGCCGCGACCCGCGCGCCGAGCGAGCTCAAAACGTCGCGGCCGATCACGATGTCATAGGCACGATCGCCGAGCGCGACGTCGACCGTGACTGCATCGGAGTGCTTCAACGGCGCGGTCATTGCACGATCCCCATGATCCCGGTCGACTGCGTGGGGGAGCCGCCCTCACCGCAGAGCCGCGCATACAGGGCCTCGATGCATTCGTCGACGATCTTGTCATGAGGCACGTCGCGCGAGGCGATGGTGAGATCGGCGAAACGATAGACCGGCTCGCGCTCGCTGATCAGCCGCCCGACGGTTGCGGCGGGATCGGCGGTCTGCAGCAGCGGGCGGTCGGCCCGGCGCCTGACCCGCCGCATGATGATGTCGGCATCCGCCTTGAGCCAGATCGAGACGGCCTTCTCGCCGATGCGGCGGCGGGTTTCCTCGCGCATGAACGAGCCGCCGCCGGTCGCAAGCACACCCGGGCCGCTGTCCAACAACCGCGCGATCACGCGCGCCTCGCCGTCGCGGAAATGCGGTTCGCCATGGGCCTCGAAAATCTCCGGTATCGTCATGCCGGCTGCAGCCTCGATTTCGTTATCCGCGTCGACGAAAGGCAGATGCAGCCGCACCGCGAGCCGCCGTCCGATGGTCGACTTGCCGGCCCCCATCATCCCCACCAGGACGACCAGGCGAGTTCCCAGCGCCGCGCGAATCTCGGCTTCCTGGGACGGGCTGGCTCCGGCTGACGCGGTGAGTTCGGGCATATCCTTCCGATTGTCCTTGGCTCGGTTGCAGCGGCCACCGGCCGCATGTCCGGTCACCTATACTACCCCGGCCTTCGGCCATGCTAGCGCCTCTTGCAACGGTGGGGCGAACATGTTGGATGATTTGTAAGGTTAATTCGTGCCTTAGGCTTATGAGATGCCCAGCCTGTTCCGCTTCCTGACGGTCGTCGCGGTGATCGCCGGGGTCATTTATGGCGTGCTTTTCTCGCTGGCGAATTTCGTTCATCCGAAGCCCCGGGAAATGACGGTCACCATTCCCCCTGACAAATTTCTCAAGAAATAGCGGGTAAGGTCGAGGGTCGAGAGACCCAAAAGCCACAGTCGATTTGGAAGAGTTCGCGTGTCCCAGCGAAACCGAAGGAGCGCCGCGATATCGGCGAACTTGGAAACCAGGACCTTTGGAATGCGATCCAAGGCCTCAGACGAAAAGCTCATCAACCTGTTCCTCGACATGCTCGCGGCGGAACAGGGCGCCGGCGACAATACGCTGGATGCCTATCGCCGTGACCTGACCGATCTCTCCGTCTTCCTGTCCCGTGCGAAGACGGGGTTCGCCGGGGTCGGCACCGACAAGCTGCGCGACTATCTTGCCGATCTGGACACCCGCGGCTTCAAATCCTCCAGCGTCGCGCGTCGGCTGTCGGCGATGCGGCATCTGTTCCGCTTCCTCGTCAGCGAACGGGTCCGCGGCGACGATCCGGCCGCGATCCTGTCCGGGCCGAAACGCGGCCGCGGCCTGCCGAAAGTGCTGTCGATCGCCGATGTCGACCGCATGCTGACGCGGGCGAAAGAGCTGACCGAGGTCGCCTACATCTCGCCGCTGCAGCGGCTGCGCGCGATGCGGCTCTACTGCCTGCTGGAGGTGCTTTACGCCACGGGCCTGCGCGTCTCCGAGCTGGTATCGCTGCCGTTGTCCGCGGCGCGGCAGAATGCGCGCATGATCGTGGTCCGCGGCAAGGGCAACAAGGAGCGGCTGGTGCCGCTGAACGAGGCTTCGCGGCAGGCGATGGCCGACTATCTCGCGGCGATGGAGACGCTGAAGCCGGAGCAGAAGCGAAGCCTCGCCGCATCGAAATGGCTGTTTCCCTCTTTCGGCGAGAGCGGCCACCTGACCCGGCAGCATTTCGCCCGCGACCTGAAGGAGCTTGCGGCCGTCGCAGGCCTCGCGCCGCGGCTGGTCTCGCCGCATGTCGTGCGCCACGCCTTTGCCAGCCATTTGCTGCACAACGGCGCGGACCTGCGCATCGTGCAGACGCTGCTCGGCCATACCGACATTTCCACCACGCAGATCTACACCCATGTCGTGGAAGAGCGGCTGAAGAGCCTGGTGCGCGACCTGCATCCGCTGGCCGAAAAATAGCGCGGCGCTTGCCGCCATTCGCGGCGCAGCAGACATGCGCCGCCGCCGGTCATGCGATATACAGGGCGACAACAAGCTCGCCCGCCTTGACTTCCGCGTCTTCTCACGGAAAAAGCCCCCGTCCCGCCCGTTACCCCCGCGCGTGGTCCGCTGCCCCTCGAAATGCATGCTAAGCAATTGATTATGAACACTTTACGCAAGCAAATCGAACCCGATTCGCGCCCAAACCCCTTGTTGCCCATATTGCCCTGATGTCGGACCAGATGCGCAGCTATCTCGATTTCGAAAAGCCGGTCGCCGAACTCGACTCCAAGGTCGACGAGCTGCGCGCTCTCGCATCGGGCGGCACCGACATCGGCGAGGAAGTGTCGCGGATCGAGGAAAAGGCGTCGCTGGCGCTGGCGGATCTCTACGCCAATTTGACGCCCTGGCAGAAGACGCTGGTCGCGCGCCATCCGCAGCGGCCGCATTTCACCGACTTCATCAACGGCCTGATCACCGAATTCACCCCTCTCGCCGGCGACCGCAAGTTTGGCGAGGACCAGGCCCTGCTCGGCGGCTTCGGCCGCTTCCGCGGCGAGCCGATCTGCGTGATGGGCCAGGAAAAGGGCGATTCGACCGAATCGCGCATCCGGCACAATTTCGGCATGGCGCGCCCGGAGGGCTACCGCAAGGCCGTCCGCCTGATGGAATTGGCCGACCGCTTCGGCATCCCCGTACTGTCGATCGTCGACTCCGCCGGCGCCTATCCCGGCATCGGCGCGGAGGAACGGGGACAGGCGGAGGCGATCGCACGCTCGACCGACGCCTGCCTCGCGCTTGGCGTCGCCAACGTCGCGATCGTCACCGGCGAAGGCATGTCGGGCGGGGCGATCGCGATCACGACCGCCAATCGCGTGCTGATGTTCGAACACGCGATCTACAGCGTGATCTCGCCGGAGGCCGCCTCTTCGATCCTGTGGCGCGATGGAACCAAGGCCCAGGAAGCGGCCAACAGCATGAAGATCACGGCGCAGGACATGCTGCGATTCGGCGTCATTGACACGATCCTCAAAGAGCCCGTCGGCGGCGCCCATCGCGATTCCGCCGGCATGATCGCCGCGACCGGCGAGGCCATCGCACAGGCTTTTGATGAACTGCGCGGCCTCGACCCCGACGCGATTCGCAAGCAGCGGCGACAGAAATTTCTCGACATCGGCCGGAAATTGGCCTGAGCCACGGTTTCTGACCGGGACCGCCTTGCAAAAGCCCCTGTTCGTGGCAGGGTTTTTTCTGGCCGGACAGCTTGATTCGGCCGCATTTCGGCCCAGACATCCGGCTTTAAACTTCCTGTTCATCATGCCGGCGATGTGACCCGGCCAACCGGCCCCTATCGGGTTGCGGGCTCCGGGACCAAAGAGTAGAATTTTAATCAATGGCTTCAGGGCATATTTGCTGGAGCATGATCGCGGAAAAATGGGTGCTGGTTTTCCGCAAGCTGATCGTGTTCGAGCCGCGGACGGGGTTGCGATAAGCCCGGGTGGGTGTGGAGCTTCGCATTGATTGATCGCTCGCTGATCCGTGCGCTCGTGACTTCGGCCGTATTGGCCGCCGGCGGTGCGCTTCTCGCTGGCTGCAACGCAGACGAGGCCTCCCTCGCCGCCAACGCCAAGGCCAACCAGCCCGTTCCGCCCAAGCTCGTTGCTGCGGTCAACGAGAAGGACATGGATCTGCAGTCGCCGATCCTGGTCCGCCTGTTCAAGCAGGAGGCCGAGCTCGAGGTCTGGAAGCAGGACCGCTCGGGCAAGTTCGCGCTGTTGAAGACCTATCCGATCTGCCGCTGGTCGGGCGACCTCGGACCCAAGGTCCGCGAAGGCGACCGTCAGGCGCCGGAGGGTTTCTATGCGATCACACCGGCGCAGATGAATCCGCAGTCGGCCTACTACCTTTCCTTCAACACCGGCTATCCCAACGCCTTCGACAAGGCGCTCGGCCGCAGCGGCTCGCAGCTGATGGTGCATGGCGACTGCTCCTCGCGCGGCTGCTACGCGATGACCGACGAACAGATCGCGGAGATCTACTCGCTCGGACGCGAGTCCTTCTTCGGCGGTCAGAGGTCGTTCCAGTTCCAGGCCTATCCGTTCCGGATGACGCCGGTGAACATGGCCAAGCACCGCAACAATCCGAACATGGCCTTCTGGAAGATGATCAAGGAAGGCTATGATCACTTCGAGGTCACGCGCCAGGAGCCGAAGGTCGACTTCTGCGAGAAGAAATACGTGTTCGATGCGGTCAGGCCGCCCGGGGCGACCGCCGATCCCGTGTTCAACGCGTCGGCCAAGTGCCCGGCCTATGTCGTTCCCGACGACATCGCCGAAGCCGTCAAGAGGAAGGAGAACGCGGACCAGGCCGAGATGGCGAAGCTCGTCGCCAAGGGCACGCCGGTCGCGAAGCTCAACACCGGCATCGATGGCGGCATGAACCCGATCTTCGCCGCGCAGGTGCCCGGCGCCAGCACCGGCCTGTCGGAAGGTGGCGAAGGGCAGAGCCTGTCGCTCGCGGCCTATTCCCGCGCCCCCGGTACCATTCCCCCGACCGTCAATCCGCCGCGCGCGCCCGGTGCGGATGACACCGCCGTAGCGGCTGCAGCGCCTGCTCCCGCTCCGGCTGCTGCCCCGGCTCCGGCTGCGGCGGCAGCCCCCGCTCAGCCGGCAGCCTCGACGCGCGTTGCATCGGCGGCGCCGAATGCGGAATCCGGCGGCTTCTTCTCCAACCTCGCTCGCAAGATCGGGATGGGTGGTTCTGGCGATAATACGTCGAGCACGCAGGCCGCCGCGCCTGCTCCGGCCAAGCAGAAGACCGCCGAGCCCAAGCCGAAGGTTGCCGCCGCGAAGCCCGCCGAGACCAAGCAGGCCGCCAACCGCCCGCCATTCAAGCCTGAAGCGCAACCGGCTGATGCGGCGGCCCCGAAGCAATCGACGAGCGTGCTGGCCGGCGCCCAGCCGATCGTGCAGCCCAACTCGTTCGACAACCGCTTCTCGGCGATGAAGTAGGACGAGCGCCCGCGTCGATCGTGCGCGCCGGTCTTCTGATTTAGTCTTCAAACATCTCTCTCCGCCGTCATTCCGGCGCGAGCGCAAGCGGCCAGCCCGGAGTGATGATGCAGACGGCGTCGCTTCGGCATTACGTTCTCGCCACGTCATTGCGAGCGCCCGCGAAGCAATCCAGACTTTTCACCGGAGACAATCCGGATTGCTTCATCGCGTTGCTTCTCGCAACGACGGTCACGGCCGCGTTTCGTTACAATTGCAAACAGCGAAACACATATGGCAGCATCCGGGCCTCATGGTTCTCCCGGCGATGCGAAGCATCGTCCGGAGACGGCGCGTCGCGACTCCTCACCATGAGGGTTTAGCGTCGTGCCACTTGTGAAGACCTCATCCTGAGGAGCCCGCCGCAGGCGGGCGTCTCGAAGGATCGGCCACGCAAATAACGACGACACAAGTCCTCGTTCTCGCGGCGCATGGCGTCCGAGTTTTTTTCGATCACATGTCCCTCCTCGAAACAGAGGGCGCAGGGAAGACCGGGCGCCGGCTGGCACCCATGGTCCGCGTGCAGCAAAAAAGCACGCGGCAGAACCACAGGCTCAGCCGAAATCGTCCGGCCTTCCCTGCGCAATGGTTTTACGGCTTATACGTGATCTCCCCGGTGACCAGGCTTTGTTGTCACCGTCACCTCGCATCATCCGCGAAGCTTAACGCCAGCCTAGGGGCGCCAGGACCACACGATTTCGCCGTCCGCGCCATGTTGTTCGTCTCACAACACGTCACGTCCATCGCGTCCCGCGCCCAACGTCCGTGACGATCGCGAAGCGCCCCTCATATGGGTGCGGGACGCGCGGGAGCATGGTTTTGATTTGCCCGACGGCGCAAGAGGAAAGTTTGCGTCACCTTGGCACGACGGGCAATTTGCGCATGGCTACATGCGCCGCGCGCTGATCGCTTCATCGCACAACCATTAGACGTCACACCCTTTCCTGCCGCTGGATGACGCGGTGCTGCAGCCTCTCTCGCCGTCGTCCTCGCGCACGCGAGGACCCATAACCACAGGGCCATGTTGTTAGGCACGGCAGCGGCCTCAGCGAGGTCCAACAATGTGGTCCTGTGGTTATGGGTCCCTGCGTTCGCAGGGACGACGGAGGAGAGAGTTTGCGCTCAGCTCGATCCAGTAAGGGGGTCGTAGGGTGGACAAAGGAGCGAAGCGGCGTGCCCACCATCTCTCATCGAGTTGTGCTTGCACTGCGCTGAACCGCATCCGACGACCACGTCACGGCGGCGGCTTCGCTGCGATAGCGCGGGAGGTGATTGTCGAGCGAGGAGAATAGGCACAGCGCGAGGCTCGCCCAAACCGCCGCACTGAAATAGAGCGACATCCAGGCGATCTCCTCCTTCCAATGCGCGAGGTCATGCGTCACGACCCAGCGCGTGGTCACGTCGCGCAGACCCTCGAGCGGTCGCAACAGCCGCCCGCCATTGGAGCGCTCGGTTCGCCATCGGTTGAGATACATCGGGACGTCGATCACGATGAGAAAGGCCAGATAGCCCGCGATCCCAAGGATCGCGACGGCGAGCAGCAGGCGAACCGGGCCGTTGAACTCCGGCAACAGCCGGAACAGGCCGATCCCGACCACGAAGAAGGCGATGGCCCAGATCGAATTCTCGATGGCGTTGCCGAGATAATTGGTGGTCACGACCGCGTACCATGAACAGATCTCGGCGATGATGATCAACGGCACGATCACCCGCGCCGCGTTCAAGGTGGTCTCCGCGCCGCTCATCCCTCCGAGTTGCTCCAGGATGATCGCCCACTGCGCCACGAAGCAGACCTCGGCCACGGTCGCCACCGACCTGCCGACCAGAACGCTCGACAGCCAGCTGTCGACCAGACAGATCCGCTGCACGTCCGCGCGCGGCAGAACCGACCTGAACGCGCAGCCGAACACATAGGCCGCACAGAGCAAGAGCATCGATCCGGTGCCGGACGCGCTACCCAGCGTGCCGGCCGACTGCTCGCGAAACTGATGATACAGCACGAACCAGACCGCAACATTCGCGCCGCTGACGAGGGTCAACGACCCCCACCACCACGCCACGGGATTTGACAGCGCCTGCGCACGCACATTCATCGGCCGCTCCGCATGTAATCGAACTGACATTCAAGCTTAGCAATTCTGTCACAAATTGACGGTCAGTCACGACAAAAAGACGTGTCGCGGGGCACACGGCAGGCCGCAGCGCCGTGAGCGCGATCAACGGCCACGCCGAGCGCCTTGCGCAATGCATGCCATCGCCGGTCAGACGGATTTTTGGGAAACCGGGACTGCGCCCCGGGGCCTACGGCGTCACTGGAAATGCCGCCGGCAAGGCAATGCCTTTGTCGGCGGCCATCTTGCGCAGCAGATCGGGACGGTCGGAGATGATGCCGTCCACGCCCATCTCGATCATGCGCGCGATATCCTCCGGCTTGTTCACGGTCCAGACCACCACGCGGAGCTTGAGGCCGTGGGCTTCCGCGACGAGCGCGGGCGTGACGTCGCCGAAATAAGGCGACCAGATCGCGCCGCCCGCATCATGGATCGTGCGCGGCAGCGACCCGCCACGATCCGCGGGATTGAAGCCCGCCGTCCAGTTGGTGGCTTTCTCCAGCGAGATCGTCGGTGCCGAACCGCGCTGCAGGGTGAGATAGACGGTCGGAATCCGCGGCGCCCGTTTCTGCACGATCTGCAAGGTCCGCCAGTCGAAGGACTGGATCGTGACGCGATCCGTGAACGTCTCCGCCTCGAGCACGCCCAGAAGCAGCCCGACAAACCTGTCCGGATCGGGCGATTCATCGGGATGGTCGGGATCGATCTTGGTCTCGATGTTGAGGCGCACCCGCGTGTTGCCGGAGCGGCGCACGAGATCGATGACCTCCCTCAAGGTCGGAATCGGCGTGCCCGGGACGGCGCGCTGCTCGGGAAACTGCCTGGCATAGGCGCTGCCGGGGCGAATCTGTCCGACATCGTAACTCTTCACCTGCGGCAGCGTCAGCTCGACGAACGGCGTGCCGGGCGGGGTGACATAGACGCCGTCGGCATCGCGCGCGAGATCGGGATTGAGCCGCCGCTCATGCGAGACGACGAGTTCGCCGTCACGCGTCGCGCCGACATCGAGCTCCAGCGTGTCGACGCCCATCGTCAGCGCGCCGGCAAAGGATTGCAGGGTGTTTTCCGGAAACAGCCCGCGGCCGCCGCGGTGCGCTTCGATGTCGAACGCCATGGCAGGGGCCGTGAGGAGAAAAAGAACCGGGAGGAAAAGTGCGAGCGATCCTGACTTCATACGGGTGTCCGACGTCGCTATACGCGTGTCCGACGCCGCCTCCGCATTCCGGGGCGATGCGTCAACACCGGACCCGGAAACTCGAGATTCCGGGGCCGGTCCTTCGGACCATCCCGGAATGACCGAGTGGGTGCTCCTCGCAATGACGGAGGCAAAAGCCCACGCCAACATACGATGCCCGTTACGCGTATTTGCCGTGGCAGTGCTTGTACTTCTTGCCGGAGCCGCACGGGCAGTCCTCGTTGCGGCCGACCTTGCCCCAGGTCTGGGGATTGTTGGGATCGCGCGCCGCAGCAGCCGCGGCGTTGGCCTGCGGCACAAGGGAGGCGTTGGCGAAGGCCATCTCGTCCTCACCGGTGTCCGGATTGAGCTTGTGCACCTCCATTGCCGGCAACACCGGCGCCTGCTCTTCCGGCGGGATGATCTCGACGCGCATCAGCTGCGCCGTCACCGCCTCGCGCAGATGCGCGATCATCGCCTCGAACAGGCTGAAGGCTTCCGACTTGTATTCCTGCAACGGATCGCGCTGGCCGTAGCCGCGCAGGCCGATCACCTGGCGCAAATGATCGAGCATGATCAGATGCTCGCGCCAGAGATGATCCAGCGTCTGCAGCAGGATCGTCTTCTCGACATAGCGCATCACGTCGGGGCCCCATTGCGCGACCTTGGCCGCCATGTGCTCGTCGACCTTCTGCTCGATGCGCGACAGCAGCTCCTCGTCGGCGATGCCCTCTTCCTTGGCCCATTCGTCAACCGGCAGCTCGATGCCGAGCACGCGGTTCAACTCTTCCTTCAGGCCTGCGACGTCCCACTGCTCGGCATAGACGTGCTCGGGCACATGCTTGACGACGACGTCGTCGACATAGGCATGGCGCATGTCGGCAATCGTCTCGGCGACGCTCTCGTCCTTCATCAGGTCGACGCGCTGGTCGAAGATCACCTTGCGCTGGTCGTTCTGGACGTTGTCGAACTTCAGGAGATTCTTGCGGATGTCGAAGTTGCGCGCCTCGACCTTCTGCTGCGCCTTCTCCAGCGCCTTGTTGATCCAGGGATGGATGATGGCCTCGCCTTCCTTCAGGCCGAGCCGGGTCAGCATCGTATCGAGACGATCCGAGCCGAAGATGCGCATCAGATCGTCTTCCAGCGACAGGAAGAATTTCGAGCGCCCGGGGTCGCCCTGACGGCCGGAACGGCCGCGCAGCTGGTTGTCGATGCGCCGCAATTCATGGCGCTCGGAGCCGATGATGTAGAGGCCGCCCGGCTTCTGCACGGTCCTCGCGGGCTTGGAGCCCTTGGCGGGCTCGACCTCGAAGGTCTCTTCCGCCTTCAGCACGATCTCGCGGAAGCGCTCGACGTCGGCCTTGATCTGCTCGATCTTCTTGGCCTTCTCGGCTTCGTCGGCGATATCAGCGGTCTCCTGTGCAATCCGCATATCGAGCGAGCCGCCGAGCTTGATGTCGGTGCCGCGGCCGGCCATGTTGGTCGCAATCGTGATCGCGCCGGGCACGCCGGCTTCCGCCACGATATAGGCTTCCTGCTCGTGGAAGCGGGCGTTCAGCACCGCGAACAGCTTCGCCTGCTTGCCTGCGCGCGCGGCGGCATAGAGCTTGTCCATGGCGCCGGGATTGCCGAAATCGATCTGCTTGTAGCCGTTCTGCTTGAGAAATTCGGCCAGCACCTCCGACTTCTCGATCGACGCCGTGCCGACCAGCACCGGCTGCATCCGCGCATTGGCCCGCTCGATCTCGGCCAGGATCGCGGTGTATTTCTCTTTCTGGGTGCGATAGACCTCGTCGTCCTCGTCGAGACGCGCAACGGGAAGATTGGTCGGGATCTCCAGGACCTCGAGCTTGTAGATATCGAACAGTTCGTCCGCTTCGGTCGCCGCCGTACCGGTCATGCCGGCCAGCTTGTTATACATGCGGAAATAGTTCTGGAAGGTGATCGAGGCGAGCGTCTGGTTCTCCGGCTGCACCTGCTGGTGCTCCTTGGCTTCCAGCGCCTGGTGCAGGCCTTCCGAATAGCGGCGCCCGGGCATCATGCGGCCGGTGAACTCGTCGATGATGACGACTTCGCCGTCGCGGACGATGTAGTCCTTGTCGCGGGTGAACAGGGTGTGCGCGCGCAGCGCCTGGTTGATGTGGTGCACGACGGAGACGTTCTCGACGTCGTAGAGCGACTCGCCCTTGAGCTGGCCGGCGTCGCGGAGCAGCGTCTCGATCTTCTCCATGCCGGCTTCGGTCAACGTCACCGTGCGCTGCTTCTCGTCGACGTCATAGTCGGACTTGTCGAGCCTGGGAACGAAAGTGTCGATCGTGTTGTAGAAATCGGAGCGGTCGTCGAGCGGGCCGGAGATGATCAAAGGCGTCCGCGCCTCGTCGATCAGGATCGAGTCGACCTCGTCGACGATCGCGAAGAAGTGCCCGCGCTGGACCATGTCCTCCAGGCGGTACTTCATGTTGTCGCGCAGATAGTCGAAGCCGTATTCGTTGTTGGTGCCGTAGGTGATGTCGTTGGCATAGGCCTGCTTGCGCTCGGCATCGTCGAGGCCGTGCACGATCACGCCGGTGGTTAGCCCGAGGAAGCCGTAGATCTGGCCCATCCAGCCGGCGTCGCGGCGGGCGAGGTAATCATTGACGGTGACGACATGGACACCCTTGCCGGCGAGCGCGTTGAGATAGACGGCCAGGGTCGCGACCAACGTCTTGCCTTCGCCGGTCTTCATCTCGGCGATGTCGCCCTCGTGCAGGACCATGCCGCCGATCAGCTGCACGTCGAAATGGCGCTGGCCGAGCGTGCGCTTGGCGGCCTCGCGCACCGTCGCAAACGCCGGGACGAGGATATCGTCCAGCGTCTGGCCTTCGGCCAGTTGCTGCCTGAACTCGCCGGTGCGCGCCTTCAGCGCCTCGTCGGAGAGCGCGGCGATCTCAGGCTCGAGTGCGTTGATTGCATTGACGCGGGACTGGTATCCCTTGACCCGGCGGTCATTGGCGGAACCAAAGAACTTGCGGGCGAGCGCGCCGATCATGCCGAATTCCTCTCCTCGCAGTTCTCAATCGCAGACGTCATTTGGGTCTGCCGAACCGCCCTTTCAACTCACCGTGACGCGCCGCGGCACCATAAAGGGACCCGGCAGCATCAGCTTGATGAGTGGGAGTTCGGCAATTCTG
Organism: uncultured Alphaproteobacteria bacterium; assembly: GCA_963770385.1. Lineage (GTDB taxonomy): Bacteria > Pseudomonadota > Alphaproteobacteria > Rhizobiales > Xanthobacteraceae > Bradyrhizobium. The sequence goes on from CAVYPJ010000003.1 coordinate 1,225,028, forward strand.
GGTTCAACGACCAAAAACGCAGCAAAATGAATGCTATCGCCATGGACGCAGCCAGCCACAGATATGGCCGGGGTCAGGGCTTGTCAACGGCGCGGCGCGGAAGGCCATGGCGTTCCATCCTGCTGCAACCTTCGGCGGTAAGAAGCGTTCCGGACGCCGCCGGCAATGCTAAAAGGAGCCGCCGGCAACGTTAGAAAACTGTCATTTGCTACCACTCGCTTCTTTCCGTAACTGGCTGCCTCGCGGGTGACCCCGGATCGCAAGCTCCGATATCTCGCCAAGTGGCCCAGGAAACCATGATTTTGACAGAGTTTCGCGTTGCCAAGGCTCCCTGATTGGGCGAGTGTCCGGCCGCCCGAAAATGCCGTTCCCCCTGAAGATGAAGATGAAGGATTTTGCATGACCACGTCGTTCTCGGTAACGAAAACCGCCCCGCGCCTTGGCGTCGCGCTGGCGGCGGGCTGTTTCGCCATGGTGTCGGTGATGGCGCTGGTCGCAGGCCCGGCGCACGCCGAAGACAAGGTGCTCGCGAAGGTCAACGGCTCTGAAATCCGCCAGAGCGACGTCGCACTCGCCGAGGAAGAACTCGGCGCGAGCCTCGCGCAGATGGATCCGTCCACCAAGGACGAGAACGTGCTCTCGTTCCTGATCGACATGAAGATCGTCTCGAAGGCTGCGGAGGAGAAGAAACTCCAGGACAACGAGGATTTCAAGAAACGCCTCGCCTTCACCCGCAACCGTCTGTTGATGGACAGCCTGCTCGCGAGCGAGGGCAAGGCGGCGACCAACGACGATGCCATGAAGAAGGTCTATGAGGAGGCCTCCAAGCAGATCTCCGGCGACGAAGAAGTGCACGCCCGCCACATCCTGGTCGAGACCGAGGACGAGGCCAAGGCCGTCAAGGCCGAACTCGACAAGGGTGCCGACTTCGCCGAACTCGCAAAGAAGAAGTCCAAGGATCCCGGCGCCTCCGACGGCGGCGATCTCGGCTTCTTCACCAAGGACCAGATGGTGCCGGAATTCTCGCAGGCGGCCTTCTCGCTCGAGCCGGGCAAGATCTCCGATCCGGTCAAGTCGCAGTTCGGCTGGCACATCATCAAGGTCGAGGAGAAGCGCAAGCGCAAGGCACCGGACTTCGAGCAGGTGAAGAGCCAGATCGAGACCTATGTGACGCGCAAGGCGCAGGCCGACTATGTCGGCAAGCTGCGCGACGCCGCCAAGGTCGAGCGCATGGAGAAGCCGGCGGAAGCCGCCAAGACTGATACCAAGACGGATACCAAGACCGATGCGGCCAAGCCCGCCGACGCGAAGAAGTAAGACGCGCGGTCGTTGAAACGTCGTTGCGAACATCGCGTCGCCCCGCCCTCCCCTGTCGTCCCCGCGCACACGCGGGGACCCATAACCACAGGGCGAGGTTTGAGGCACGGTATTGAACAGGAAGATCGCGCCACCAGCGCGATCTTCTGCTTTTCAAGCGATCTGCGGAAGGCCTGCCGCGTTCGATTCCATTGTCCGGTGGTTTGGCTCCTGCGTTCGCAGGGACGACAGCGTGGGATGCGGGCACACCCCCTCTCCCACCATCACAGCGAAGGTGATACAGAGCGCTTCCATTTGTCCGATTGCCGGAAGCCCTCATGTCCTCAGCCATTTCTCCGCTCGCCCCGACCGACATCCCCGACATGCCCGCGATCGCGGGCGTCAGGCTCGCCACGGCGGAAGCCGGCATCCGCTACAACGGCCGCACCGACGTGCTGCTTGCGATCCTGGACAAGGGGACCACCGTCGCCGGCGTCTTCACCAAGTCGAAATGCCCCTCCGCGCCGGTTGAATGGTGTCGCGCCAAACTGAAGGGCGGCAAGGCGCGCGCGCTGGTGGTCAATTCCGGCAACGCCAATGCCTTCACCGGCAAGACCGGCCGGCAGTCGACGGCGCTGACGGCACAGATCGCCGCCAAGGCCGTCTCCTGCAGCGCCAACGAGGTGTTTCTCGCATCCACCGGCGTGATCGGCGAGCCGCTCGACGCCACGAAGTTCGATGGCGTGCTCGGCAATCTCGCCGAGACCACCGAGCCCGGCGACTGGATGAGCGCGGCGCGCGCCATCATGACCACCGACACCTTTCCGAAGGTCGCGACCGCGACCGTGAAGCTCGGCAAGGCCAAGGTGACGATCAACGGCATGGCAAAGGGCGCCGGCATGATCGCGCCCGACATGGCCACCATGCTGTCCTTTGTCTTCACCGACGCGCCGATCTCGGGCCCTGCCCTGCAGTCGCTGCTCAAGAGCGGCGTCGAGGACACGTTCAATGCCGTCACCATCGACGGCGACACCTCGACCTCGGACACGCTGCTGGCATTTGCCACCGGCGCTGCGGCCGCGAATGGCGCGCCGAAGATCAGCCGCGCCGGCGACCCGCGCCTCAAGGCCTTCACCAAGGCGCTGAACGCCGTGCTGGCCGATCTCTCCGAACAGGTCGCACGCGACGGCGAAGGCGCGCGCAAGCTCGTCGAGATCATCGTCGAGGGCGCCAAGACCAAGCAGTCGGCGCGTAGAATTGCGATGTCGATCGCCAATTCACCGCTGGTGAAGACCGCGATCGCGGGAGAGGACGCCAATTGGGGCCGCGTGGTGATGGCGGTCGGCAAGGCCGGCGAGCCCGCAGACCGCGACAAGCTGTCGATCGCCTTCAACGGCATCCAGGTCGCCAAGCGTGGCGCGCGCGATCCGTCCTATGACGAGGCCGAGGTTTCGGCCGCGATGAAACAGCCGAAGATCCAGATCAAGGTCTCGCTTGGCCTCGGCAAAGGCCGCGACCGCGTGCTGACCTGCGACCTCACCAAGGAGTATGTCGCGATCAACGGCGACTACCGGTCGTGATATGGCTGTCATTGCGAGGAGCGAAGCGACGAAGCAATCCAGAATCTCTGCGCGGCAGAATTCTGGATTGCTTCGCTTCGCTCGCAATGACGAGGTTGGAGGCATCTAGGCCCCATGGCTGATCTGAAACTCACTCTCGTGGTCGCCTGCGCGCTGATCGATGCCGACCAGCGCGTGCTGATCGCGCAGCGGCCGCCGGGCAAGTCGATGGCCGGGCTGTGGGAATTTCCCGGCGGCAAGGTCGAGCCCGGCGAGCGGCCGGAGACGACGCTGATCCGCGAATTGTCCGAGGAGATCGGCATCACCGTGAGCGAGCCGTGTCTGGCGCCGCTCACTTTCGCAAGCCACGCCTATGACGATTTCCACCTGCTGATGCCGCTCTATATCTGCCGGCGCTGGGAGGGCAGCGCGGTCGCGCGCGAGGGCCAGACGCTGGCCTGGGTGCGCGCGAACAAGCTGCGCGACTATCCGATGCCGCCTGCGGACATTCCGCTGATCCCGCATTTGATCGATCTGTTGATGTGAAGCCCCACGCCTCCAGTCGTCATGGCCGGGCTTGACCCGGCCATCCATCAATCAACAAATCTCTCTCCAAGAAGATGGATCGCCGGGTCGAGCCCGGCGATGACGCCCCGAGAGCTGGGCTGTCACTCGCCCTTCGGCTTTCGCTTTACTGCCGCTTCAAGACTAGCTTTCGCTGATCCCGGTCGCAGCGGCTTCGGCTGGCTCTCATGCGGCGCCCAGGCTGAAAGCCAGATCACGTCGAAGGTCGCGCGAATACGACGATCGGCATCGGCGAAGCGCTCGGCGTAGATTTGCGCCATCCGCAGCATGGTTGCGCGGCGCGTCGGGGTGCGCCGGCGTTCGGCGAGAATATTGGTCGCGCCCATGCGCCGCAGGTCCTGCATCAGCGCGAACGCGTTATCATAGCGCACCACGACGCGGTCGACATCGGTGACCGGCAGTGCCAGCCCTGCCCGCTGGAGCAGCGCGCCGACATCGCGCAGATCGGCAAAAGGCGAAACGCGCGGCGACACGCCGCCTTCGCATTCGGCTTCCGCCGCGGCGAAACTCTGCCTGAGCTCGGTCAGCGTATCGCCGCCGATCATCGCGGCCAGCAGCAGCCCGTCGGGCCGCAGCGCGCGGCGGATCTGCGCGAGCACGCCGGGCAGATCGTTGACGGACTGGAAGGCGAGCGCGGAGAGCGCGAGATCGAGCGAGGCCGCTTCGAGCGGCAATTTTTCTTCCCCCGACTCCGGCACCGCGACGCGCGCGAACGACTTGAACCGATCAACGAACGGCGCCCGTAGCCCTTCCCCCGGCGTCCAGACGTCGGCAGCATCGGAAAAATCGCGGTTCACCGCGGCGAGCCGATCCGCCATGTCCTCGACGACGCGATCCAGCAGGAAGGTCGCGGGATCGCGCAGCGCCCGACCCTGCCGCCGCGCGAGCAGCACGCGGTCGAACAGCACGGGCGCATGGGTCGAGTTAGGGGTCATGCCGGTTGGTTACGACGATCGCATCGCATCTGGCAATCCGCGGCTTGAGCGGTTTTGCCTGCCACGCTAGCCTTTCGCCATGGATGTCGAGACCGTTCCGTCCCGTTCGCCGTCGATCCCTCGGTCGATCCTTTCGCCAATCCGTTGGCGCGGGGCGCTCCATGCGTGCCGCCGCGCATGGACGCACGCAACCAAGCTCGCACTCGACATCGCGCTGCCGACGCTGTGCATCGCCTGCCGCGAGCCGGTCGACGGCGAGGGTGTCTGCGCTGCCTGCTGGGGCCAATTGTCGTTCATCGACCCGCCCTATTGCCCACGGCTCGGCATTCCCTTCGTCTATGATCCCGGCCCCGAACTATTGTCGATGGAGGCGATCGCCAATCCGCCGGCCTATCAGCGCGCCCGTGCCGCTGTGCGCTATGACGAGGTCGCGCGCACGCTGGTGCACGCGCTGAAATACCAGGACCGCACCGATCTCGCCCCGATCATGGGCCGCTGGATGGCGCGCGCGGGGCGCGAGATGCTCGACAGCGCCGATCTTCTCGTCCCGGTGCCGCTGCATTGGCGGCGGGCGTGGCACCGGCGGTACAACCAGTCCGGCGCGCTGGCGCGAATCATCGCGCGGCAGAGCCACGTACCGCTCGACGGCGACCTGCTGCAACGGGTGCGCGCGACTGAACAGCAGGTCGGCCTGTCCCGCCCGCAGCGGGCCAGCAATGTGCAGGGCGCATTTCAGGTGTCGAAGGAGCGGCAATCCGAGGTCAACGGGCGGCGGATCATCCTGGTCGATGACGTTTTGACGTCCGGCGCCACGGTCGATGCCTGCGCGCGCGCACTTTTGCGTGCCAAGGCGGCGCAGGTCGACGTCCTGGTGTTTGCGCGGGTTGTGGATACCCCCAAGGCACCCATATAATCCGCGATCTTTTGCGCAGGGACCGACATGAGCGCCGCCATTGAAATCTATACCCGTCCGGGCTGCGGTTATTGCAGTGCCGCCAAATCGCTGCTGACTCGCAAAAAGGCCGCGTTCACGGAATATGATGTCGCCAAGGACTCGAACTACCGTCAAGAGATGTACGATCGGGCCGGCAGCAGCGCGACCTTTCCGCAGATCTTCATCGGCGAAACGCATGTCGGCGGCTGCGACGAACTCTATGCACTCGACCGCGCCGGCAGGCTCGATGCGCTGCTCGCAGGAGAAAAGGCTGCCTCATGAGCGCTGACCGCACGTTCACCGCCGCCATGGTGCAGATGCGCACCGGTCTGTTGCCTGGGCAGAGCCTCGAACAGGGCACCAAGCTGATTCGCCAGGCGGCGGCCGAAGGCGCGCAATACGTGCAGACACCCGAAGTCAGCAACATGATGCAGGTGAACCGCAAGGCGCTGTTCGAGCATCTGGCGGCGGAAGAGGACGACATCTCGCTGCAAGCCTACCGGGCGCTGGCGAAGGAATTGCAGATTCATCTGCATATCGGATCTCTGGCGTTGCGCTTCTCGCCGGAGAAGGCCGTCAACCGCTCATTCCTGATCGGACCCGAGGGCAGCATCCTCGCGTGCTACGACAAGATCCACATGTTCGACATCGAACTGCCGGACGGCGAGAGCTATCGCGAGTCCGCCAACTACCAGCCCGGCGAATCCGCGGTGATCTCGGACCTGCCTTGGGGCCGGATCGGGCTCACGATCTGCTACGACGTGCGCTTTCCGGCGCTCTATCGCGCGCTTGCGGAAGCTGGCGCCTTCTTCCTCACCGTGCCATCCGCCTTTACCCGGAAGACGGGCGAGGCGCACTGGCACACGCTGCTCCGCGCACGCGCGATCGAGAACGGTTGCTTCGTGTTCGCGGCAGCGCAGGCCGGCGTGCATGAGAACAAGCGCGAGACCTTCGGCCATTCGCTGATCGTCGCGCCCTGGGGCGAGATCATCGCCGAAGGCGGCGTCGAGCCGGGCGTGTTCATGGCGAAGATCGATCCGTCCAAGGTCGAGGCTGCGCGCAAATCCATTCCATCGCTGCAGCATGGACGGCGCTTCAGCGTCGCCGATCCCAAATCGGGGCCGGAGCATCTGCACCTGGTGCGGGGCTCGGCATGATCCGCTACGCACTGCGTTGCGAACGTGGCCACACCTTCGAAAGCTGGTTCCAGGATTCGTCGGCCTTCGATGCGCAAGTCAAGCGCAAGCTGGTGAACTGTCCGGCCTGCGATTCCGTCAAGATCGAAAAGGCCATCATGGCCCCGCGGGTCGTCGCCAAGAAAGGCCGCCAGCGCGCCGAACCTGCGCCGGTGCCCACGACGCCTGCGCCTGCGCCTGCACCCGCGGAAACCCCGGCCGCGACACCGACGCCGCTCTTGATGGCGCAGGAGCGCGAGCTGCGCGCCAAGCTGAAGGAATTGCGCGACCACATCGTCAAGAACGCCGACAATGTCGGCGAGCGCTTCCCCAACGAAGCGCGCAAGATGCATTACGGCGACATCGAGCATCGTCCGATCTATGGTGAGGCCTCGCCGGAAGAAGCGCGCGAGCTGATCGACGAGGGCATCGACGTCTCGCCGCTGCCGGTCTTGCCGGACGACAGAAATTGACGCTTACCCGTCATTGCGAGGAGCGTTAGCGACGAAGCAATCCAGACTGTCTCCGCGGTGAAAATCTGGATTGCTTCGCGAAGCCTGTCATCGGGCGGCGCTTCGCGCCGACCCGGTGGCTCGCAATGACGGTTGAGAGATCATCGCCGCCCGAGGGTGTCAGAAACATCAATGCCCCCGATCTCCTCCTCCTGGCAAGTCTGGGCCTTGCTCTCCGCCGTGTTCGCGGCACTCACCGCGATCTTCGCCAAGCTCGGCGTCGAAGGCATCAATTCGGATCTCGCGACACTGATCCGCACCGTCATCGTCCTGATCAGCCTGTCGCTGATCCTGTTCGCGACCGGGCAATTCAGCCAGCCCGGGCCGATCTCCGCCAGGAGCTGGCTGTTTCTGTTGCTATCGGGGCTCGGCACCGGCGCGTCGTGGCTATGCTATTTCCGCGCGCTGAAGCTCGGCCCGGCGACGCTGGTAGCGCCGATCGACAAATTGAGCGTGGTGCTGGTCGCGCTGTTCGGCGTCGTGTTTCTCGGCGAGCGGCCGTCGCTGCAGGGCTGGATCGGGATTGCAATGATCTCGGCCGGCGCGGTGCTGATCGCGATCAAGGGATAAGGTAGACGCGTCAGCCTAAGCACTGACGAGCAGCGCGACACCGATCACGATCAGTGCGATGCCGGTGAGCTCGCGCGCGGATATCGGTTGCTTGAACGAGAAATGCGCCACAGCCTGCGCGAACAGCACCTCGACCAATGCCAGCGTGCGTACATTGGCGGCCGCCGTCAGCGCGAACGCCAGAAACCAGAATTGTGATGCGAAGGCGCCCATGAAGCCCGCCAGCATCGAGGGCTTCCACAGGCCGAGGATCCCTCGCAGGATCTTCGGCGCGCGCCACAGCAGATAGATCGTCAGGATCAGCGTCTGCAAAAACAGGCCCCACACCAGCGTGTAGGAGGCCGCCGTGACGAAGGAAACGCCGGGGACGGTGATGATGGCGCCGCGGAAGCCGACTGCGGACAGCGCGAAGGCCGCCGCCGCGACCAATCCGATGATGGTCGGCTTGATTTCGGCAAAGCCTTTCTCTCCGCCTGGACGCAACGCGGTGATGACCACGCCAGCCGTGGCGACCAGGATTGCGATCACCTTCAATGCGGTGAGGTGATCGCCGAGAAACACGAAACCGAAGATCGCCGTCTGGATCGCTTCGGTCTTCAAATAGGCCGTCGTGACGACGAAGGAGCGGTCATTCATCGCAACCAGCATCATGCCGGTGCCGATGATCTGGCTGAGCGCGCCCAATAGCAGCCACGGCCAGAACGACGCGGTCGGCCAGGGCGCATGATCGCCGGAGAACGCCAGCACGGTCGCGAAGAACAGCACCGAGAACGGAAAGCCGAACAGGAAGCGGATATTGGTCGCGCCCCAGGTGCCAAGCGGCCCGGTCAAATTCCGCTGCATCGCATTGCGCGCGACCTGTCCAGCGGCCGCGATCAGCGTGAAGGGAATCCAGAGCGTTGCGACGGAAAACATGGATGTATGGGGAGACCGGCCAAAAGGGCCGCCACCGTGCCGTGCAGGACGCGTGAGGTCAACCCAAACCAGGCATGACAGGATTGCTCAAGCCACAAACTCGATGGCGTCTTTGCGAAGCAGGGACCCATAACCACAGGAGGCAGTTTGGGGATAGATAGGTCAACCAACGAGTTCGCGCCGCCGGTCGGCTTGACCTTTGGCGCTTCTGTTAGTGCTCGGAACGCCTATAGCGTCAATTCCATCGGCCGGTAGTTATGGGTCCCTGCGTGCGCAGGGACGACGGTGAACAAGCGGTGTGTTCAAACAGAGACTCCGGCTAAACCATCTCCTCGGCGATCACCATGTAGTTCACGTCCGTGTCGGAGGAGAGGCTCCATTTGTCGGCGAAGGGGCTGTAGACGACGCCGCTCTGCTCGGTGATGACGAGGCGGTTGTCGAGCAGGTATTTGGCAAGCTCATCGGGTGTGACGAATTTTTCCCATTGATGGGTGCCGCGCGGCAGCCAGCGCAGGATGTATTCGGCGCCGACGATGGCGAGCGCGAAGCTTTTCCAGTTGCGGTTCAGCGTCGAGACCGCCATCAGCCCGCCGGGCTTGAGCATGGCGGCGCAGCGGCTGATGAACGCGCCGATATCGGTGACATGCTCGACCACCTCCATCGCCAGCACGATGTCGAAGCGCTCCCGCACGTCCATCTCTTCGATCGTGGTGCAGCGGTAGTCGATCGACAGGTGTCCCTTGTCGGCATGCAGCTTGGCGGCCGCGATGTTGCTCGCGGACGGATCGACGCCGATCACCTGCGCGCCGAGCCGCGACAGCGGCTCGCACAACAAGCCCGCGCCGCAGCCGATGTCGAGGATGCGCAGGCCCGAGAGGCAGTTGAGGCTTTTGACGTTGCGTTCGAACTTGCGGCAGGCGGCGTCGCGGATATAGCCGAGCCGCAACGGATTGATCCGGTGCAGCGGCTTCATCTTGCCGTTCGGATCCCACCACTCCGCCGACAGCCGGGAGAATTTTGCGATCTCGGCGGGATCGACGGTGCTGCCCGTCGCGCCGGATGGATTGGATTGCATGGTCATCGATGGCACCCCGCCCTCACCGCGCGGTGATGTGGTTGCGAAACTCGAGCGGCGCCGCGATCGTGGTAATGGTTTCCCTGCCCTCGCCGACGCCCATGATGGTCACATTCCCATAATTGAGCAGGCGTCCCATGATACTCTGATTGACGTCGACGCTCTCGACCTTGTCGAGCGCCATCTCGAAGGTGCGCCGCTTGATAAACCCCGTCTTGTGGACGACGCGCATGTTGGTGACGTCGGTCTCGGTGGTCCAGCGGTGGAACCAGGCCCTCACCGTCCAGTACAGCGCCACGATGGCCACCACGGCGGCAGACACCAGCGACAGCAGAACCATGGCATCCGCCGACGCGATCCGCGACAGGATGAACAGGGCGATTGCCACGATCCAGGCTCCGATCGCCGGTAAATAGAACACCCAATGCGCGTTGGTCGAATAAAGTACCTTTTCCCCCGGCTGCAGGATGTCGTCGATATAGCGCCCCATGAACTCGCCTCACTTCACCAACAATCACGCGCAGCTCCAGGGTGGAACCCGCTTGCCCCCGGCCGCGTCGCTATGTATACGCGCGTTCGAGCGTCCGCGCCTCCGGTTTCGCGCGGGTCACCTAACTTATCCTTTTCGGAGGACACGCGAAATCGTCATGAGCCGCCTCGTGATGAAATTCGGCGGCACATCCGTCGCCAATATCGACCGCATCCGCAACGTGGCGCAGCATGTCAAGCGCGAGGTTGATGCCGGCCATGATGTCGCCGTGGTCGTTTCGGCCATGTCCGGCAAGACCAACGAGCTCGTGGCATGGTGCAGCGAAGCCTCGCCGATGCATGACGCGCGCGAATATGACGCCGTGGTCGCATCAGGCGAACAGGTGACGTCCGGCTTGCTTGCGATCGTCCTGCAGGGTCTCGGCATTCAGGCGCGCTCCTGGCAGGGCTGGCAGATTCCGATCAAGACCAGCGACGCTCATGCCTCCGCGCGCATCCTCGATATCGACGGCTCCGAGCTGATCCATCGATTCAAGGATCGCAAGGAAGTCGCAGTCATCTCGGGCTTCCAAGGCATCAATCCGCAGACCGGCCGCATCACCACGCTCGGGCGCGGCGGCTCGGACACCTCTGCGGTTGCGATCGCGGCAGCGATCAAGGCTGATCGCTGCGACATTTATACAGATGTCGATGGCGTCTATACGACCGACCCGCGGGTGGTTCCGAAGGCCAAGCGGCTCGACAAGATCGCCTTCGAAGACATGCTGGAGCTGGCGTCGCAAGGCGCCAAGGTGCTGCAGGTCCGTTCGGTGGAGCTCGGCATGGTGCACAACATGCCGATCTTCGTCCGCTCCAGCTTCGACAAGCCCGAAGATATCGACCCGCATGCCAACCAGCCGCCGGGCACGCTGATCTGCAGCGAGGAGGAAATCATGGAAAGCCACGTCGTCACCGGCATCGCCTTCTCCAAGGACGAGGCCCAGATTTCCGTGCGCCAGATCGAGGACAAGCCCGGCATCGCCGCTGCGATCTTCGGCCCGCTGGCCGACGCCAATATCAACGTCGACATGATCGTGCAGAACGTCTCGGAAGACGGCAAGACCACCGATCTCACCTTCACGGTGCCGGCCTCGGATTATGCACGCGCCCGCGACACCATCACCTCCGCCAAGGGCAAGATCGGCTATGCGCGAATCGATACCGCGACCGACGTCGCCAAGGTCTCGGTGATCGGCTCGGGCATGCGCAGCCATGCCGGCGTGGCCGCGAAGGCGTTCGCGGCGCTCGCCGCGCGCAACATCAACATCCGTGCCATTACCACCTCCGAGATCAAGTTCTCGGTACTGATCGACACGGCCTACACGGAACTGGCGGTGCGCACGCTGCATACGCTCTACGGGCTCGACAGGGTCTAGAAAATTTTTCTTCGGGTTTGGTGCCCATTCCGGTCGCCAAACCGCTTATTGTTTAACGGATCATTCGCTTCGCGCGCGCAGCATCGATCGTTCGGTGCATCACGCCCGCTGGCAGGCGTTTTGCTTGGCAAAACAAGTCCCAATTCGCTATAGGGCCTGCAGGATGGGCAGCCGCGAACTGTGCCACAGTTCGGCTCACCCGATTCGGCCCCAAAAGAGAGGGCTTATGACGGCGCCGAATGAGTAAAATTGTTGTTTTTCTTGAGTTTAACGCCAAGCTTGGGCGATCTGCCGAGTTGGCTCTGCTGAGGGGGACCACACAGCATGCGAAGCGCGTCGGGCGGCCCCCGCGTCCTGTTGAGACGGCTTCGCGAGACCATGGCGGAGCAGGTCAGCGCACAGGAACGATTGGACAAGATCGTGGTGCTGATCGCTGCCAACATGGTGGCCGAGGTGTGCTCGGTCTATGTGCTGCGCGTCGACAACACGCTTGAGCTCTATGCTACCGAGGGATTGAATCGCGACGCCGTGCACCGGACGGTGCTGAGCGCGCATGAGGGCCTGGTCGGGCTCGTCGCGAGCGAGGCGAGCCCCCTCAACCTGAGCGACGCACAGAGCCATCCGGCGTTCTCCTACCGTCCGGAGACCGGCGAAGAGATTTACCACTCCTTCCTCGGCGTGCCGGTCCTGCGCGCCGGCAACACGCTCGGCGTGCTGGTCGTGCAGAATCGCGCCAAGCGCACCTATGTCGAGGAAGAGGTCGAGGCGCTGCAGACCACCGCCATGGTGCTGGCGGAGATGATCGCCTCGGGCGAGCTTGCGTCCCTCGCACAACCCGGCGCTGAGCCGGCCGCGCGGCACTCGCTGCACAAGACGGGAGCAATCCTGTCCGACGGTATCGCGCTCGGCCATGTCGTGCTGCACGAGCCGCGCGTCGTCATCACCAACTACATTGCCGAGGACCTGCCGAAGGAGGTCAAGCGGCTCGATACGGCGCTTACGAAACTGCGCGCCGATCTCGATCGCATGCTGGAGCGCGGCGACGTCGCCGAGGGCGGCGAGCATCGCGACGTCCTGGAAGCCTATCGGATGTTCGCCAACGACCAGGGCTGGTCACACAAGCTGCACGAGGCGGTGGCGACCGGCCTGACCGCGGAAGCCGCCGTCGAACGCGTGCAATCCGACACCCGCGCACGCATGCTGCGGTCGACCGATCCCTATTTGCGCGACCGGCTGCATGACCTGGAAGATTTGGGCTTTCGCCTGCTCCGGCAACTGGTCGGGCAGGATCACGCGCCGTCCCGCGAGCATCTGCCCGACAACGCGATCCTGATCGCCCGCGCGATGGGGCCCGCCGCCCTACTCGACTACGACCGCAAACGCCTGCGCGGCCTCGTGCTGGAGGAAGGCACCACCAACTCCCACGTCTCGATCGTGGCGCGCGCGCTCGGCATCCCGGCAGTCGGCGAGGTGCCGAACGCACCCGGCATCGCCGATCCGGGAGACGCAATCATTGTCGACGGTATTTCAGGTGAAATATATGTCCGTCCGTCAGCCGAAATCGAATCCGCCTACGCCGAACGCGTGCGCTTCCGCGCCCGCCGCCAGGCGCAATACGTCGCACTGCGTGACAGGCCCTGCGTCACCAAGGACGGCCAGCGCATCGAGCTGATGATCAATGCGGGCCTCACCATCGACCTGCCGCATATCGAGGACACCGGCAGCGCCGGCATCGGCCTGTTCCGCACCGAGCTGCAGTTCATGGTCTCGCCAAGCCTGCCGCGCTCCAGCGATCAGCTCGCGCTCTACCGCACGGTGCTGGATGCGGCGGGATCGAAGCCCGTCACTTTCCGAACGCTCGATATCGGCGGCGACAAGGCGCTGCCCTATATGGAGACCGTGGTCGAGGAAAATCCCGCACTGGGCTGGCGCGCGATCCGGCTCGGCCTCGACCGGCCGGGCTTGCTGCGCGGGCAGATCAGGGCGTTGCTGCGCGCCGGCGGAGGCCGCGCATTGCGCATCATGTTCCCGATGATTTCGGAGGTCGCGGAGTTCGATGCCGCCAAGGCGATCGTCGAGCGCGAGCTGACTTATTTGCGCCAGCATGGCCACACGCTGCCGGAACGCATCGATGTCGGCACCATGGTCGAAGTGCCCGCTTTGCTCTATCAGCTCGACGAACTGTTGAAGAAGGTCGATTTCCTCTCGGTCGGCTCCAACGACCTGTTCCAGTTCCTGTACGCGGTCGATCGCGGCAATGCCAAGGTCTCCGAACGGTTCGATACCCTGTCCGCGCCGATCCTGCGCGCGTTGCGCGAAATCGTGCGCAAGACGCAGGCGGCGAACAAATCCGCCTCGCTGTGCGGCGAGATGGCCTCGAAGCCGATCGGCGCGCTGGCGCTGATCGGACTCGGCTACCGCTCGCTGTCACTGTCAGCGACCGGCCATGGCCCGGTGAAGGCGATGATCCTCGACCTCGACGCCAGGAAGGCCGAGGCGATGATGACGCCACTTCTCGACGCGCCGACCGGCAGCGTGTCGATCCGGCAGAAACTGATCGAATTCGCGGAAGCCGAGGGGCTGGCGTTGTAGCGAGGCCGTTGCACCGCTGCCCTCCCCTTCGCTATTCGTTGTCTCGAGACCTCACCGATGTCGATGCTCCCCGAAACCAAACTGGACGTTCTGCTGGCGCACCACGCCTCGCTGGAGGCGCAGCTTCTCGGCCCGGTCAATTCCGAGCAATATGTGCAGATCACCCGCGAGCTCGCCGAGCTCAATCCGCTGATCGACGCGGTGAAGATTTATCGCGCGGCGGTGAAGGAGCTTGCCGACACCGAGGCGCTGATCGCCGATCCGTCGACGGACGCCGAGATGCGCGGCATGGCTGAAGCCGAACGCGACACGCTGACCGAGCGCCGCACCGAGCTCGAGCAGAAGATCCGCGTGGCATTGTTGCCCAAGGACGCGATGGACGACCGCAACGTGGTGCTGGAAATACGCGCCGGCACCGGCGGCGACGAGGCCTCGCTGTTCGCCGGCGACCTGTTCCGCATGTATGAGCGCTTCGCCGATCTGCAGGGCTGGAAGGTCGAGGTGATCTCGGCGAGCGAGGGCACGGTCGGCGGCTACAAGGAAATCATCGCCGAGGTGCAGGGCCGCGGCGCCTTTGCGAAATTGAAATTCGAATCCGGCGTGCATCGCGTGCAGCGCGTGCCGGACACCGAGACGCAGGGGCGCATTCACACCTCCGCCGCAACGGTTGCCGTGCTGCCCGAGGTCGAGGAGGTCGATGTCGACATCAAGAACGACGACCTGCGTATCGAGACGATGCGCGCGCAAGGCGCCGGCGGCCAGCACGTCAACAAGACGGAATCGGCGATCCGCATCACCCATATTCCGACCGGCATCGTCGTGATGATGCAGGACAGCCGGTCGCAGCACAAGAACCGCGCCTCCGCGATGAACATCCTGCGCTCGCGCATCTATGACGCCGAGCAGCAGAAAATAGATGCGGCGCGCTCCGCCGACCGCAAGGAGAAGGTCGGCTCGGGCGACCGCAGCGAGCGCATCCGCACCTATAATTTCCCGCAAGGCCGCGTCACCGACCACCGCATCAATCTGACGCTCTACAAGCTGCCGCAGGTGATTTCGGGCGAGGCGCTCGGCGAGATGATCGATGCGCTGACCACCGAGCACCAGGCCGCGCAACTCGCCGCCCAAGGCGCCGCGGCGTGAGCGGCATGTGCGCGGCGCTTAAGTCATCGCGACACCGCCGCAACGAATACGATGTCGTCCCTGCGAACGCAGGAACCCATAACCACCGGCCCCTGTTGTTGCGCGCTGTCGTCGCCCGCCCTGCCACGACCGAAAGGCCGCGGCGTATGGGTCCCTGCGTTCGCAGGGACGACGGAGAGATGGAACTGGGGCGATGACTGGCATCGTTGCTGGGCAGACGATTGAAACGGTGCGGCGGACGCTTGCGAAGACATTCGACGCCGCCGGCATCGAGTTCGGCCGAGTTCGATGCGCGAATCCTGGTAGGCGAAGTCCTCGATCTCGATCTAACCGGACTGATCACCGCGGCTTCGCGACTCGTCACCGCAGAAGAAGCCGCACAGCTCGAGACATTCGCGCGCCGCCGCATCGCGGGTGAACCAATCGCGCGCATTCTCTCCCGGAAGGAGTTCTGGGGACTGCGGCTGCAACTGTCTCCGGCGACATTGGTGCCACGACCGGACACCGAGACGGTGGTCGAGCTGGCATTGGAGATGGCACGCGAATGGGCCTCCGGGCGCGCCTATCCGCATTGTCGATATCGGCACCGGCACGGGCGCGATCCTGCTGGCGCTGCTGCACGAGTGGTCGGATGCGTTCGGCGTCGGCACCGATATCAGCCCGGAGGCGCTGCAAACCGCGCGTCGCAATGCCGCCGATCTCGAGCTCGCATCGCGCGCGGCGTTCGTCGCGTGCGATTACGCCGCAGCGCTGTCGGGCGCGTTTGATCTCATCGTGTCGAATTCCACCCTATATCCGCTCATCCGATATTGCGGGCCTTGCAACGGAGGTGCGCGACCACGATCCGCATCGCGCGCTCGACGGCGGCGCGGACGGACTGGCCGCCTACCGCGCGCTGATCCCGCAGGCCGAGCGTCTGCTGAAGCCCGGAGGAGCGCTCGTCGTGGAGGCCGGCCAGGGCCAGAGCGGTGACATTGAAGCTTTGATGACGGGCGCGGGGCTAACCGTCGGACTCCCCCCAAAAACCGATCTGGCGGGCATCGCCAGGGCCGTTTCGGGCCGAAAAGTACCGCGATAAAAGCTTCAGCTGTCACCCAAAAACCACTTGGAATATTGCCCGGGAGCGACTACGTTCCGGGCACGACATCGGCGCAGGCCCCCGTACTAGTACGGTTGAAAGCCAGCTCTCGAAACGAGAGCCGCACCGGATGAAAGGTTCCAGAACGCAGAATCGGTTGAGCGCGATGGCTAATAAAAGCTGCGTCGCTTCCGAGGATCGCAACAGCGAACGAAAGCCTGATATTGCGCTTGAATAGCAACGCAAGAAAGCAGCGCTTGTATTGGCAAGCTGAATGAACATTCGCCGACGACCGCGTCGGCGGTGGACGCGTCTTCGTTGAACGCGCGGTCGGCAGCATTGTCATGGTTTGGAACTGCATCGCAAGGCGGTGCGCTTTAACGCGTACGCCCGATTAATCGCAACCGTCGGTCGCAACCGAAAATCAACGCTTTAACTCAGGGCTGGAATAAAAGGCAGGACATGAGAAACGGTCAAAATAATAAGCGGATGCGGAACCGGAACAACAATAACAACAACAATAATAACAACCGGCGCGGCCAAAATCCGATGACCCGGATATTCGAATCCAACGGCCCCGACATCAAGATTCGCGGTACCGCGTCGCACGTGGC
The DNA here is from genome assembly GCA_963770385.1 of uncultured Alphaproteobacteria bacterium. Classification (GTDB taxonomy): domain Bacteria; phylum Pseudomonadota; class Alphaproteobacteria; order Rhizobiales; family Xanthobacteraceae; genus Bradyrhizobium. Next base: position 1,241,915 of record CAVYPJ010000003.1, read on the forward strand.
AGAGAAATACGTTCAGCTCGCACGGGACGCGCGCTCGTCAGGCGATCCCGTCGCTGCGGAGAATTATTATCAGCATGCTGAGCATTATTTCCGTCTCATTGCTGCGGCTCAGGAACAGCTTCGCCAGAACCAGCCGCAGCCGCGTCCCGACGAGGTGACGACGGAGGACAGCGAGGAGGACAGCGACGGCTATTCGAGCTTCGGCCAGGAGCCCGGCTTCGTTCCGCAGCAGCAGCAACCCTACATGCGCGAGAACCCGCCCTATCAGCGCGAGCAGCAGCAACAGCCGCGTGAGCATCGCCCGCAACCGCAATATCAGCCGCAGCCGCAACCCCAGCCCGTCGTCGCGGACAATGGCGGCGTCGATCGCCTGCCCTCGTTCATCACGGGACCGCAGCCGCAGATCAATGGCGGAGCGGCCGGATATGAAGGCAATGGCGGCGGCGAGCGTTTCCCGCGTCGCCGGCGCCGGCCACATGGCCCGCGGCCCGACAACATGGCGCAGCCGCAACCGGCCCCTGCCCCGAGCGAGGATTTCAATCCGGGCGAATAGTTCGACTGGTGTGAAGTTTCACGGTTGATAAAGGTGGGTCGGCGAAGCCGGCCTACCTTATTTTTTAGCCGCGCGTGGCCGTCGATGACGGCACCAGCACCGGCTCCAGCGCCGGGATGAGGCGCGTGCGTTCGCGCTTGGCGGGGATCGCACGATAGACCTGCTTGGTGGCTTCCACGATGTGCACGCCGGCGACCGGCAACGACAGTGCGGCACCGACGCGCTCCCAGGCCATCGCCGAGCGCAGGAACCAGCTGCTGGTGAATGGCGGCATGAATAGCGCCTCGCCCCACGCGGTCGGCGTGAACCAGGTCTGCCGCAACAATTGCATGATCTGCGAGCGTGAATAGGGCCGCCCGTGGCCGAACGGCGTATTGTCGGTGCGGGTCCACACGCCACGCCGATTTGGAATCACGGCGATCACCCGTCCCGAGGGCGCCAGCACGCGCCAGACCTCGCGCAACAACCCTTCCGGATCATCCGACATTTCCAGCGCGTGAACCAGCAGCACGCGATCGACCGCGGCGTCCGGCAGCGGCGTCGAGAACTCATCGACCAGCGCCGCAAGCGTCGGACGCGCCGTCGGCCATTTCAGTACGCCCTGGGCGGCCGGCATGAAGGCGATGCAGCGCTCGGCATCCTCGCGGAACAGGCCGAGATAGGGGGTGGGATAGCCGATGCCAAGCACACGCTGGCCCTCGGCGCTCGGCCAGCGCGCCCGGAGGCCGCGATTGATCAATTGCCGTGCGACGATCCCGAGGCGCTTGGAATAGAAGTCGCGCAGGTCGATAACATCGATGCTCATATCAGTAATGTAACATGCCGTGACCATCCGCTGCGCGCGGAATATTGCATTGCCCCGCCAGCGTTAACGCCATATCTCTTCTGACAAGGCTGGCATCAAACCACTCGCTTTCGGATGGAGACAACATGGCCGCGGATATTCGCACCTTCACCTGCCTGTCCGATAATTTCGGGTATCTCATTCACGATCCCGAAACCAAGGCGACTGCCTCGGTCGACGCGCCGGCAGCCGGACCGGTGATCGCGGCGCTGGAACGCGAGGGCTGGACGCTCAGCGATATCCTGATCACCCATCATCATCACGATCATGTCGGTGGCGTCGCCGAACTGAAACAGAAATATCAATGCCGCGTCGTCGCGCCGCATGATAACACCACGAAGATTGCCGATGTCGATCTTCGCGTCTCTCATGGCGACGTCATCAAGATCGGCAATCTGCTCGCGCGTGTGCTCGAGACGCCCGGCCACACGCTCGACCACATTTCCTACGTCTTCGACAGCGAGAAGGCTCTGTTCGCCGCCGACACGCTGTTCTCGATCGGTTGCGGGCGGGTGTTCGAAGGCACCTATCCGATGATGTGGGATTCGCTTTTGAAGCTGCGCGCGCTGCCCGACGACTTCAACCTCTATTGCGGCCACGAATATACCGCGTCGAACGTCAAGTTCGCACTGACGGTCGAACCCGACAATGCCGCGCTCAAGGCACGCGCCGAGGAGGTGACGCGGCTGCGCGCCGCGAACAAGCCGACCATCCCCGTCACGCTCGGCGAGGAGAAGAAAGCCAACGTCTTCTTGCGCGCAGACGAACCGATTGTCGCGCAGAAGTTGCACATGAAGGGCGCGGACGCGGTCGAGGTCTTCCGCGAACTGCGCGAACGCAAGAACAAGTCGTGATGTCCGCCATGACAGAGACTGATATGACTGCTGCCGAGATCATCGCGCGGCTGGAGTTGCGGCCGCATCCCGAAGGCGGGCACTATCGCGAGACGTTCCGCGACACGCGCACCGGTGCCAACGGATGCTCCTGCTCGATCGCGATCTATTTCCTGCTGGCGCGCGGCGAGCGCTCGCACTGGCATCGCGTCGACGTACCGGAGATCTGGCATTATTACGCCGGCAGCGCGCTGGACCTGCGGATCACCAATGACGGCTGCCCCGGACACACGGTCCGGCTCGGCCCGAACATCGTGACCGGCGAGCGGCCGCAGGCGATCGTGCCCGCAAATGCCTGGCAGGCCGCGGAGACCACCGGCGACTGGACGCTGGTCGGCTGCACGGCTGCGCCGGGATTTGAATTTGCACAGTTCGAACTGGCGGACGATGACTGGGCACCGGCTCAGCGTTGAACCGAGCGCCGAGCCGTCAGCGTTTCTTCCAGACCATGTCCTTCGCCGCGATCAGGCCGCCACCGGCGATCAGGATTGCAGCGAGCGCGATATTCGCGCTCGCCTTGGCAAATCCGGCAAAGATCAGGAACGCGGTCGAGAGCAGCGGCGTCGCATAGGACGCTGCGCCCAGCACGCGGATATCGCCGCGCTTCATGCCGATGTCCCACGCGTAGAACGCAGCGCCGACCGGTCCAACGCCGAGCGCGATGACCGCGAGCCATTGCACGGACGTCTCCGGCCACACCGTCTCCTCGACGACGAAATGCACGGCGGCGGCGAGCAGCGCGGTGACGGCGCAGAATCCGGCTACCGCATCGGTCGGCACCGATTTCAGGCGGCGCGACATCACCGAATAGCTCGCCCAGACAAAGGCGGCGACGAACGCTGCGATGAGGCCCGGCACCTGGCCCGGTGCGAAGCCGCCGCTGCGATTACCCGCAAACAGCAGCACGGTGCCGACGAGCCCAAGCACCGCGCCGATGACGTGATGCGTCGCCAGGCGCTCGCCTGGCAGGAACGATGAGAACAGCACGATCAGAAGCGGCCAAAGATAGTTCAACAGGCCCGCTTCGGCAGGCGGCGCGAAGCGGAGCGCGAGGAAATACAGCGCGTGATAGCCGAATAAGCCGCCGACACCGACGGCCCAGGCGAGAGCCGGCTGGCGCAACGCCGAGATCGCGTGCGCGCGACCGATCCAGGACAATGCTCCCGCCAGCGCGCCGATCGCAAAGGTCATCGCCGCCAGCTGAAACGCGGGAATCCTGCCGGTCGCGACCGTCATCACCGCAAGCAGCGACCACATCAGGATCGCGGTCAATCCGATCAGCGTCGCACTACGGGAGGACATCAGGTCTCGTCATTCCGGGCGCAAGAGGACCGAGCGAACCCGGAATGACGCCGCCAAATCAGATCACGCGTGATATTGCCCGCCGTTCACCGTGAGTGTCGAACCCGTGATGAACCCGGCGTCGTCCGCCGCGAGGAATACCACCGCGCGCGCGATCTCTTCGGGCTCGCCAAGACGATTGACAGGAATTTGCGGGATCACGTTCTTTTCCAGAACTTCCTTCGGCACCGCTTGCACCATTTCCGTGTTGATATAGCCGGGGCAGATCACGTTCACGGTAATGCCACCCTTGGCGTTCTCGAGCGCCAGGGCTTTGGTGAAGCCGATGTCGCCCGCCTTCGCGGCCGAATAGTTGACCTGGCCGAACTGCCCCTTCTGGCCATTGATCGAAGAGATGCTGATGATGCGGCCGAACTTGCGCGCGCGCATGCCCTCGATCACCGGTCGCGTCATATTGAAGAGCGAGCCGAGATTGGTGTTGATGACGGCGGTCCACTGCTCGAGCGTCATCTTGTGGAATGCAGTGTCCTTGGTGATGCCGGCGTTGTTCACGAGCACGTCCACCGGACCGATGTCGGCCTCGACCTGTTTGATGCCGGCAACGCAGGCATCAAAAGAGCTCACGTCCCATTTGTAGACGGGAATGCCGGTCTCCGCCTTGAATTTCTCCGCCGCCGCGTCGTTGCCGGCGTAGCTTGCGGCAACGTTGTAGCCTGCAGCCTTCATCGCCTTGCAAATCGCCGCGCCGATGCCGCGCGTACCGCCTGTCACCAATGCAACACGTGCCATGTCGAAATCCTTCCTTGGCAGCCTTCCTTGGGGGGAGCCGAACTCTTCTTCTTTTTGTTTTTCGATTATGCGACGGGTTTGACTAACATCAACAAGAAAACGCCCGGAACAGGGTCCGGGCGCTCTCGTTTAATTGAGCAATGTGCGATTGCGAAGGGCTATTCTTGTCGCAGCACGCTGATCTTTTAGTCGCGTGCAATGCACATTGCGATGCCCATGCCGCCGCCGATGCACAGCGTGGCGAGGCCCTTCTTGGAATCGCGCTTCTGCATCTCATGCAGCAGGGTGACGAGCACGCGGGCGCCCGATGCGCCGATCGGATGACCGATCGCGATCGCGCCGCCGTTGACGTTGACCTTGGAGGTGTCCCAGCCGAGGTCCTTGTTGACGGCGCAGGCCTGCGCCGCGAAGGCTTCGTTGGCTTCGATCAGGTCGAGGTCAGCGATATTCCAGCCGGCCTTCTTCAGCGCGGCGCGCGACGCCGGGATCGGCCCGGTGCCCATGATCTTGGGGTCGACGCCGGCATGCGCCCAGGACACGATGCGGGCGATCGGCTTCTTGCCTTCCTTGGCGGCCTGCTTGGCAGTCATCAGGACCACCGCGGCCGCGCCGTCATTGATGCCCGACGCATTGCCGGCGGTCACGGTGCCTTCCTTCTCGAAGGCGGGCCTGAGCTTGCCCATGGCATCGAGCGTCGCGCCATGGCGCGGATACTCGTCGGCGTCGACCACGACGTCGCCCTTGCGCGTCTTCACGGTGACCGGCACGATCTCTTCCTTGAACCTGCCGGCTTTCTGCGCGGCCTCGGCCTTGTTCTGCGAGGACACTGCGAACTCGTCCTGCTGCGTGCGCGTGATCTGGTACTGCTTGGCGACGTTCTCTGCGGTGTTGCCCATGTGGTAGCCGTTGAAGGCGTCCCACAGGCCGTCCTTGATCATGGTGTCGACGAACTCCACGCCGCCCATCTTGACGCCGGCACGCAGGTACTGGGCGTGCGGAGCCATGCTCATCGATTCCTGGCCGCCGGCGACGACGATGTCGGAATCACCGTTCATGAGCGCCTGATAGCCCAGCGCCACGCTGCGCAGACCGCTGCCGCAGAGCTGGTTGACACCCCAGGCCGGGCTCTCCACCGGAATCCCGGCGGCGATCGAGGCCTGGCGAGCGGGATTCTGGCCCTGAGCCGCGGTCAGGATCTGGCCCATGATCACCTCGGAGACACGCGCCGGCTCAACGCCCGCGCGCTCCAGCGCGGCCTTGATGGCGACGGCCCCGAGATCGTGGGCCGACACGGTGGCAAACGCACCGCTAAAGCTTCCAACGGGGGTGCGGGCGGCACTGACGATGACGACATCGTCTGACATGGGCATCTCTCCTGGTTCTTGAGGGCCTGGGTTCGCGGGATTGGGCAGCCGGCTGAACAACGCCAGCCAGTCTCGTCTCCCATCCTGTTAACCTCATTGAGCCATGTCAATGAGCCCGGCGCTCGAATTGCGCCGCGCCGCATTCAAAATGGCGTTCTTGGGCGATTCCTGAGCAGCGCCTATGCTTTGGGATTAACCGTGTCGCACAAAACGGTAGCCGAAGTCATTTGAACATGCTTATTTTGTTGCGTTGCGTAGCCTCGTCCGCCCGCCGGTGCTGCCGTCGGGTTCCCAGTCCTCGGTTTGCATGTGTGGGCCCATGGCGAAATCAGAACAACCTACAACGATCAAGAAGTACGCAAACCGCCGGCTATATAATACAGGCACCAGTACCTACGTGACGCTGGAAGATCTCGCGGCGATGGTGAAGCTAGGCGAGGATTTCCTCGTCTACGACGCCAAGACCGGCGACGACATCACCCGCTCCGTGCTGGCGCAAATCATTTTCGAGCAGGAAAACAAGGCGGGACAGAATCTGCTGCCGACAACGTTCCTGCGGCAGCTGATCCGCTTCTACGGCGACAGCATGCAGATGGTGGTGCCGAAATATCTCGAACAGTCGATCGACACGCTGACGCGCGAGCAGGAAAAATTCCGCAGGCAGCTCACCGATACATTTAGCGGCACGCCTTTCGCGCCGCTCGAAGAGCATGTCCGCCGCAACATGGAACTGTTCCAGCAGACCTTCTCGATGTTCAAGCCGTTCGGGGCGCCGCGTGCGGGATCGGTCGACGGCGAGAAGTCGTCCGACCCCTCGGCGGCGGGCGAGGACAATATCGACGACCTGCGCCGCCAGATGAAGGACATGCAGGATCGGCTCGAACGCATGTCGAAAGAGCCGAAGAAGGAAGAGTAGCAGTCAGCCGAGAGGTGTAGTGGCTTGTCGTCCGTGCGAACGCAATGCGCACGCAGGGACCCATAACCACGGGCCTTTGTTGTTGAGCGGACTGGGACATCTTTCTTCGTCATAACCACGCCCTGTGGTTATGGGTCCCGGGTCGCGCTTTGCTTGCCCGGGACGACGGCGAGAGAAATCATCCCGCCGCAGGCAACGCCTGCTGCTCCGCCTGCGCCTCCCACGGCCGCTTCGCCGAGGCGAGACCGATCAGGCGGCCCTGGATGTAGTCGCAGCCCCAATCGCGCAGAATGCGCGCCGCTTCCTCGTCCTGTACCCATTCGGCGACCGTCTTGATCTTCAGCCGCCGCGCCAGATCGATCAGCGTCTGCACGAAGGCGCGATCGTCCGCCGAGCGCGCGATGTTCTGCACGAAGGCGCCGTCGATCTTGACGATGTCGACGCCGAGCTTGCGCAGGTTGCGGAACGAGGTGTAGCCGGCCCCGAAATCGTCGATGGCAATGCGGCTGCCGAAATTCTTCAGTCGCGTGACGAAGCCGCGCAACTCATCGAGATCCTGGATCGCCACCGTCTCGGTGATCTCGACGATCAGCCGCTCGGCGACGCCGGGATGCGCGCGCATCAGGGATTCGATCGAGGCCCACCAGGCCGGATCCATCGTGGTGTCCGGCGAGATGTTGAGGCTGAGCTCCACGCCGGGCGCCTGCGCAAGTTCGGCGACGACGAGCTCGAGCACGCGATGGTCGACCAGCCGGATCAGGCCGAGCCGTTCGGCGACCGGCACGACGTCGGGCGCGAGCAGCATCCGCCCGTTCTCGCGCTCCATGCGGATCAGGCACTCATGGAAAGCAACCTCGCGCGTGGCCGCATCGACCACCGGCTCGAACGCCATCGCGATCCGCCGCTCGTTGAGCGCGGTGACGATCTCGTCGGTGACGCGGATGTTGACGCGGCGCTGCGCATCGCGCTCGACATTCGGCCGCCATGTGGCGGACGAGCAGGCGCGGCGGCGCTTGGCGCCGTCGAGCGCCTCCTGGGCCCGGTTGATTGCCTCATCGGCCGAGCGCGCGTGGCGCGGCACGCCGATGGCACCGATTGAGGCCGTGACCGAGACCGGGCCGGACTTGGTCGGCACGACTTCGTCGCGAATGCCGGCGAGCAGGCGCTCCGCTGCGACATTCATGTCCTCGACGGTGCAATTCTTCAGGATCAGGCCGAACTTGTTGCCGGAGAAACGGCCCAGGACGTCGCGGATGCGCAGGCGCGCACGGATGCGGCCGGCGATATCCGAGATCACCGCGTCCGCGACATCGAAGCCAAAGGCGTCGTTGATGCGCGCCAAATGATCGATGCCGATCAGCATGAAGGCGCAGGAGGTGCGGAAGCGCTGCGCTTCCTCGATGGCCTCAGCCAGCGCCGCGATCAGATGGGTACGGTTGAGTTCCCCGGTCAGGGGATCGATGCGCGACAGCTTCAGAAGCTGCTCGTCGCGCGCATGGCGTTCGTTGTTGATGCGGACGATGCCCTGCGCCCGCACCGGCTTGCCGTCGGGGCCGGCGAACCAGCAGCCGGTCTCCTCGATCCAGAGGATGGGATCGGACGTGTTCGCGCGCACGCCGTATTCGATGCGGTAGGGCGTGCCGGCGACGCCATGGGCGGCCGGCGAAAAACTGAGCGCCTGGGTGCGGATCGCGCGGTTCGGCTCGATCAGACGGGCGAACTCGGCCCCGCTCGTCAGTGCTGCCTTTGGAAGGTCAGGGAAAACCGCGCCGGCGTGATCGCTCCAGCGGATGGTATCCGTTGCGAGATCCCAGACGAAGGCCGCCTGGCCGAGGGACGCCAGGATCGCCGAATTATCCGGAGGGGCGGATGTCAAGTTTGCCTCGGTTTGGCACAGTGGCGGGTGATTCTCGAAGCTGAGAATAGCGCCCGTTTGCGACTGGACCCTCAACAGGTTTGATTAATATTCCGCAAACCATGTCCGGACCGGTATCAGGAACCCGCGGCCGCGCATCGGCATAGCTCTTGCGAGGAGAAACTTAGAGGGCGCGCGACGTCCCAAAATGCGACGATTCAACGGACCATGGTTTGAGATGTCAGCGAACGACCAGCCAGAACAAACGGCGGATGACGGCGTCGACGCCGCCAGGCCTGCATGCGTGGCGCTGGTGCCGGTCTCCGAACCTGTGCGGTACGCAAGGCCGCTCGGGCGGCTGTCGCTGCCCGATCCGACATTCCTCACCCATCTGATTGCAACCGTCGAGCAGGTTCCGCAGACCCGCCAATTTCGGCGGGCGGCGCAGGCTGACGCATTGTCGGCCTATCGGGCGCACCGGTCGCGCGTGCCGGAGACGGGTTTCCGGACACAGCAGGTCATCTGAACGATAAACGAATCGCTCAATGCTTCGGCGTCTCGGGCGACGCCGGCGGGCTGCCGCCCGGATGCAATTCCTGGGACGAGACCTGCGGTGACGGCTCGGCGGCTGCCGGCGCCTTTTCGGCTTCGATCTCTTGGGCTTTGAACTCTTCGGCTTCGACCGTGGGCTCCGGCTTGCTGTCTGGAGTTGGCGACGTGTCTTCCAAAGCGACGGCGGCGGGCTTGGGCTCAGGTGCGGGAACGGCAGGCTTGATCGCCTCAGGCTGCACCCGCTTTGGCTCTGAATGGTCCATCAACACGGATTCGGCAACCGACGCTGCCGGCGGCACCGCCGATGCGGGCACCGGGGCCGCCGATGCAGGAGCAGAAGCTGCGGGGGCAGAAGCTGCGGGCTCCGCGGCCGGCGCGAGATCAGGCTCGACATGCGGCTCGATCGGCACCGCCTTTTCGTCTGGCTTGGTGTCTTGCTTGGTGTCTGGCTTGGTATCTTGCCTGACTTCTTCCGGCTCACGGCGTGCGGCAGCGGCACGTGACGCCGGCTGCGCGACGGCGCGGCGGCCACGCAACGCGATGCCGGAGAAGAAATCCACCATCGCCATGAGCACGAGCAGGAAATAGGTCGACGTCCCGAATTTCTGCCACATCACGAATTCGGCCGTCGTCGCGCCCAATACGAGAAACGACAGCAGATGGTCGGTGAGATACTTGCCGCCCGGGCGCGCGGACTTCATGACCTCGAGCAGCAGGAGCAAGATGCCGAGCGTCAGCAGGACGTCGCTGAGCGTGATCGGCCATTCCACGCCGGAGACGAGCGTCAGCTTCGCCAGCGTCACGTCGAAGGAGACGCTGGGCATCAGGAAGGCGATAATGTTGTAAATCGCGAACGGTATCAGGAGGAGCGGAAAACCGACCATCGACATCGGTGAGGCCTTCTTCGCAAACTAAATTTCAGCAGCCATTCCGCAAAGCGCTGACGAAGCGTCATGCTTCGTCAGCGAAATCAATTGTCCTGTCCGTTGACTGAATCCAGGCAGGCGCGATGCCGTCAGGATTCCTTTTTCTTCAAAACCTGGCGACCCTTGTACATGCCGGTCTTGAGATCGAGGTGGTGCGGGCGACGCAGTTCGCCGGAATCCTTGTCCTCGACATAGGTGGGCTTCTTCAGCGCATCCGCCGAGCGGCGCATGCCACGCCGCGAGGGCGAAGTTTTTCGTCTGGGAACGGCCATATCGGTGTCCTTTAGGGGTGTTCTGCAGGCATCATCCGGTTGCGGAGGCTCTAGCACTGGCGGCTGGCGAGCCGGATGCCGGTCAAGGCCGCGCTTATAGAGGAAGGCCCCGCGCAATGCTAGGGTATCGGGCTCCAAAAAGCGCCCGAAATGCGCTCAGAAAGCTACCGGCTGTCGCCCCAGCAGCGCTGCAGGGCGGCCGCACGGGCGCGGACCACATAGGTTCCCGCCAGCCGGCGCACGCCGGGCCCGGGATTGCGCGCGCTGCGCTTGACCGGATTGGGCAGGATCGACGCCAGCAGGGCCGCTTCGCGGGGCGACAGGCTCGCGGCGGAGTGACCGAAGGCGTAAGCCGAGCCAGCCTCGGCGCCGAACTGGCCGGACGGTCCAAGCTCGGCGATATTGAGGTAGATTTCGAGAATCCGCTGTTTCGGCAGCACGCGATCGATCCACAGCGCCAGCGGCAGTTCCAGGCCCTTGCGAATGAAGCTGCGGCCCGGCCACAGGAACAGGTTCTTGGCCACCTGCTGGGTGATGGTCGAGCCGCCGCGCGTGACCTCGCCATCCTCCGCGTCATCGACCACGTCGCGAAGCGCATCCCAGTCGACGCCGTGATGGCTGCAGAATCTGGCGTCCTCGGAGGCGACCACCGAGAGCGGCAGATAGGGCGACATCTCCCTCAGATCGATCCATTGCCGGTCGACCGGCGCGCCCTTCAGCCAGCGCAAGACCATCAGCGTCGAGACCGGATGGCCGACCCGGTAGATCGGCGCGAGCAGATAAGGCACGAGCAGAACGGCCAGCAAAATCAGGGTTAATATTCGAACGGCACGCAAGGCGATGTTTTTCCGCTTCAGGCCGACAAGAATAGGGCAACATCCAGGGGATGACAGAATACCCCCGGATACTTCACATCTCCCTGACGGTTCACGCTTTTTTCAAGTGCTTTTCGTCACCTGCGTGCTTTGCCTCACAATTGACGAAGCTGTTGTCATCAACGATTGTCCGGCCAAATTTGATCTGGAGCTATTCTTAATGACCGGCACTGCCTTACCCGACTTCGCGGCGCGACTGGACAAGACCGCGGAGGACACTGAAGCTTTGCTTGCCAAGCTGCTGTCGGACGCGACATTGCCCGACGAGATCGTGCGGCCGAAGCGGCTGATGGACGCCATCCGCTATTCGAGCCTGAACGGCGGAAAGCGGCTGCGTCCATTTCTGGTGGTTGAAAGCGCGGCCGTGTTCGGCGTGCCGCGCGACGCCGCGCTGCTGGCGGGCGCGGCGCTGGAGTGCATCCATTGCTATTCGCTGGTCCATGACGACCTCCCCGCGATGGACAACAGCGACCTGCGCCGCGGCCGGCCGACCGTACACAAGGTCTATGACGACGCCACCGCGATCCTGGCCGGCGACGGCCTGTTGACGCTGGCCTTCGACATCATCACCCGCGACGAGATCCACAGGGATGCCGGCGTGCGGCTCGCCCTGACCCGTGCGCTGGCGCGCGGCTCGGGAAATCGGCGGCATGGTGGGTGGCCAGATCCTCGATCTCGCCGGCGAAGGCCGCTTCGGCGACCGCGAACCGGTCGACGTGGCGCGCCTGCAGCAGATGAAGACCGGTGCGCTGCTCCGCTTCGGCTGCATCGCGGGCGCTCTGCTCGGCCAGGCCTCGGCGAAGGAATACGACGCGCTCGACGATTTCGGCCGCGCCCTCGGCGAAGCCTTCCAGATCGCCGACGACCTGCTCGACGTCGAAAGCGACGCCGCCACGCTCGGCAAGCCCGCCGGCGCGGACGCCGAACTCGGCAAGACCACGTTCGTCACCCAGCTCGGCATCGAAGGCGCCAAGCAGCGCGTGCGCGACCTGCTCGCGCGCGCCGATGCCGCGCTGTCGATCTTCGGCGACAAGGGCGATGTGCTGCGCGCCGCGGCCCGCTTCGTCGCCGAGCGCAAGAGCTGACGCGGTCACCCATGGCAGCGGACAAGGAGACCGAAGATCCCGTCCTAGTCCGCTTTCGGCAGATGTCGCGGCCGGTGCGCGTGGTCTACGCCCGGCCGCGCACTTTTTTTGCAATCGGCCTCGGGATCGCAGCGTTTTTCGCAAGCCCCCTTATCAGTCCCGTGGTGCTGCGTCTGGTCACGCGACAGCTCCTGGGCTGGGACGTCTTCGTCGCGACCTACCTGCTGCTGGTCTTTGCGATGATGCTGCGCAACGAGCATCATCGTCACATCAAGCGCAACGCGGCGCTGCAGGACGACGGGCGCTTTCTCATTCTGATGCTGACCGCGCTCGGCGCTTTCGCCAGCGTCGCGGCGATCGTGTTCGAGCTCGGCGGCTCGCATCGCGGACCGGCCGAGCTGGCGCTCGCGACTACGACGATCGCGCTGTCATGGGCGGCCGTGCATACCGCCTTCGCGCTGCATTACGCCCACGACTATTATCGCGGCGCGAAGTCCGGCGGGCTGCAATTCCCAAGCGGCGAGCAAACGGATCACGCCGATTACTGGGACTTCGTGTATTTCTCTTTCGTCATCGGCATGACCGCGCAGGTCTCCGACGTCGGCATCACCGACAAAGGCATCCGCCGCACCGCCACGGCGCACGGCATCGTCTCCTTTGTCTACAACACGGCGCTGGTGGCCCTGATGGTCAACATCGCCGCCAGCGCGATTTCGGGTTGATCGGTCAATTGCAGATCTGCACGTTGCCGCCGCCGCCTTCCTTCGGGCCACCCTGCGCCGTCGTCCGGTAGTCCAAGTGGCAGCCGGCGGCGACGGGACGGCAGCCGAGGCTGTCGCACACGATCTGCCGTGGTCCACCGCCGTGGGATGCGCGCGGCCTTGCGGGTGCCGGGGCATAGCCGCCAACCCCGATATCATAGCCGGTCGATCCGCGAGGCATGCGTTCGGGGCGATCGAACTGATCCGTGCGATCGGCGCGGTCGCGGCGACCACGACGGTCCTGCTCGTCGCGCTTCACGACCGCATTCTTCCCGCGACGCTTCTGGCATTCATTATCCTCGTTGAGGAACGAGCCTTCGGCGCAGACGATTCGAGTGCAATGATCGCCATCGGCCTGGTAGCCGTGCTCGCAGGCGAGCGGGCATACGCGCGACTGCTTCTGCTTGATGGTATCGAGCGCATCGCTGCTGGCGACCTTGGTGTCGAGATCGGTCTTGGCGTAGCGGTTGAATTGCGTCAGCGACCGCTTTGAAGTTGCATTCCAGTCGCCATCGGCATCGGCCTTGAGACAGCCGACACGGCGCAGCTCGCCCTGCACCGACTTGGCGAGATCAGGCTGCGATGGGCCGGTGCTGAGCGCGGCGAGGTTGGTTGCCTTGTCGGCCGGCGCGGCCGGCTCCGCGGGCGCCGACGTGTCGGTTGCAGCGTCCGGCGCGACGACGGGATTGCTGGTGATCTTTTCTCCGCGCTGGCGCTCGGCCTCGGCTGCCTGTGCCTGTGCGGTCTGCTTGGTCCTCTCGGCTGCAAGCCGCGCGGCTTCGGCGGCCTTTGCGTCGGCATCGGCCTTGGCTTGGGCCTCCTTCCTCGCGCCCTCAGAGGCGAGACGCGCCCGCTCCTGCTCGGCAGCGCGCGCCTTTTCAGTGGCCGCGACATGCGCCTCCTCGGCCGAGATCTTGTCGAGCTGCAGTTTCGCGAGGCTGGCGTAGAAGCCGTCCGGATGCTGCGCGAGGAAAGCGCTCATCGCGGCCTTGTTGCCGACCTGCAGCGCGAGCTCATAGTCGCGGCGGATATCGGCCTGCGGATTGGCGACCTGCGGACTGGCCGCAGGCGGCGCCGGGACGGCGGCTGGAACGGCGCGCGCCGGCACCAGCGCGACATCGTTGCCGCCGAGCGAACCATAGACAAACGGCTCCTGGCGATTGCCGGTGCTCCTCAAGACGTCGTCACGGACGAAGCCGAACGCCTTGCGGACGTCGAGTCCCGGCGTCGTCAGATGCTGCGACAGCGCGGTGGTGAACGGGCTGTTCCTGCCGTCGCCATCCTGCGCGGTCGAGCCGGCCTTCGCCGAATAGGCAATCAGCGTGTTCGTGCTGGTCGGCTCGACCCTGGCGAGACCGCGGCCGATCGAACGCGACGCCAACGAATGCTTCATGCTCTTGGCGAACGGATTGTCGCGGCAGGCGTCGAGGATTACCAGCCGGAGCTGCTTGGCCGGCTCGACGGCGACGAGGATGCGGTCCAGCGAAAACGCCTCGTCATAGACATCGGTGTCGCGCTCGAGCCGCGCGTCCACCGGGATCAGGTAGTTGGTGCCGTCGACCTCCATGCCGTGGCCGGCATAATAAACCACCGCGATGTCGGCATCACGCGCCCGGTCGGCGAAGTCGCGCAGCACCCGCCGCGTCTCCAGCGCGGTCAGGTCGTAGCGGGTGTCCACGATGTCGAAGCCGGCCTGCTTGAAGGTGGCCGCCATCAGGCCGCCATCGTTGGTCGGGTTCGAGAGCGGCGGCACGTTCTGATAGGTGGAATTGCCGAGCACCAGGGCCACGCGCTTTTCGGCAAAGGCCGGCTGACACAGCAACAGCATCGCCGCAGCCAGGAAAAATCCGGGTGAAAATCCGGGTGAAAACCCGCGTAGAAATCCGCGCAATTTGAGCAATCCGGGCCTCATCATCGCGACACTCCAGAAACCTCTTATCATCGGGCTTACCTATCAGATTCTGATAGCGCGTCTCGTGAGCCAGATCACTCAGCCAAAGCGCGCGGCCTGGATGGTAAACACCTCTCCATCATCTTTAGTCGCCGCGCAGGGCGCCCGGTTCGCTCTTGCCATCGGCAATTATCCGTTCAAAACTCGCTTATTCCCCAACAGGAGGAAGCAGGATCATGAGCCCGGACCGTTCCAGCGTCGAAGCCGTGGTGCAGACCTATTTTGACGGCCTTTACGAGGGCAACGCCGACAAGCTAGCGGCAGCCTTCCATCCTTCGGCTGATCTGCGCTGGGTGGAAAAGGGGGAACTCAAGATCCTGACCGTGCCGGACTGGCTGGCCTGGGTGCGCAAGCGACCTTCCGCAAAGGCCGAAGGCAAGCCGCGCGAGGATTTCATCGTCACCATCGACCGTTCGGATGACGCCACGGCCTTCATCAAGGTGCGCTGTCAGCTGCCGCCGCGCTTTTTTACGGACTATCTGGTCGCGATGAAATTGAGCGACGGCTGGCAGATCGTCTCGAAGTCCTATCGGTACGATTTGCGGGACTGATCGTTCCGAACGGCGCTGCACCGTCGTCAGGACACAACTCTGGTCTGCTCCCTCCGCGAAGGCCGAGATTGCCGCGCATCACCCGGCCGATGATCGCCGGCTGGAGCAGACTCAGCGGCAACGCCTGCAGGTTCCTGACCTGGAGCAGCGCATCGGTCAGCCGGGCATCGTGCTGCCCGGCCTTGTAGAGCTTGCCGATGTACCAGGTGAGAAACTTCATCGTCACCGAGCAAGCCCCCATCACCTGCGGATGCCTGAGATCGCTGCTCACGGCCATGGCCCAGGGCGGATCGATCAGGGCCGCCGCGCCGCCGAAGAACCGCTTGGCCAGATCGGTCGTGCCCTCGCGAAGGCATTGCCGCAGCAGGGCGGCTTCCTGCGCGGCCACCGCCATGCCCTGGTGATAGACCGGATTGAAGCTGCAGAGCGCATCACCGATCACGAGATAGTTGTTCGGGAATCGCGCCAGCTGCTCATAGCCGACTCGCACATTCGCGGGATGCCGGCAGACGGTGAAGTCGCTCAACGGCTCTGCCCGGGCCACGACGTCATGGATGTCCCGCACCGGCAACGAACGCGCGAAGGCAGCGAATTGCTGCTGATCGGCCGGCGCGTAGTCGCCGAGATAGCCCCCGATCGAGGCGATCCAGCAATCCTCCGTGTGATACAGCAGCGCGCCATTGCGCCAGTTCGGCGCGCTCGCCGACACCAGCGTGCCGAGCCTGCCGCCGAGATCGGTCGGATGGCGGCGATAGAGCCGCGTAGTGTATCCGATGCCGATCTCGATCCGCTCCACCTGCGGACGCCGATAGCCGAGATTCTTCAGCCATGCCGGGCTGAGCGAGTCGCGTCCGGACGCGTCCACGATCATATCCGCCAGGACGAGCTTTTCGTGGCCGGCATTGCCGATGATGGCCCGCACGGCCTTGACCGCGGCGTTGTCGTCGCTCGCCACCACGCCGAGGACCGTGCAGTCCTCGATCGCTCGGACATTCGACAGCGCGAGCAGCCGCCGCCTGAGCTGGCCTTCCAGCACCGGCCGCGACGCGAGGACCCCGATCAAACCGCTCGGACCGGATCGCAACGTGGCGCCAAAGCCAGTCCAGGCGATGTCATCGGCGTAATCGGCGCTGATGCCCCCGGCCGCCACGACCTCGTCGCTCCAGCCGGGAAAGAGCTGCTCGATCACGTCGCGGCCACGCGTGAGCAGGCCATGTGGATGGCGTCCCTGCGGCACGCCCCTGCGCGGAACATCGGCTTTCGGAAACCTGTCGCGCTCCAGCACGGTCACGGTCTCGTAAAATTCCGACAGCACCCGCGCGGCCAACAGACCGCTGATGCTCGCGCCGATCACGACCGCATGGCGACCGACAGACGTCATGATGCGCTCCAATCCACTCTGCGCGCTCCGCACAGGGGCGGCATACCGATGAGAGATTGGGGTTTTTGCCGGGCGCGAACAGCCGCCTCACCCACAAGTCAGGCGCAGCCTCGATCAGATCACGCGGCCGCGCTGATCCGCGCCCGGGCGCATTGACCTCGGCGCTTTTCCGCGCGAAACCGAGCCCGATATGGAAGCCAAGTTTCAGATTTTCCTGATCCTGCTGGCGGTGCTCGCGGGCACTGCGTTGCTTGCTCGCCGAATCAGCATCGCACCCGCGATCCTGCTGCTGCTCGCCGGTATTGTGCTGGCCTTCGTGCCGGGCATGCCGACGCTGGAACTGCCGCCGGAGGTCGTGCTGCTGCTGGTGCTGCCGCCCTTGATCTATTCGGCGAGCGTCGCGATGAGCTGGCGCGAGTTCAAGCACAATCTGCGTCCCATCATCCTGCTCGCGGTCGGCTGCGTGATCTTTACGGCCTTCGCGGTCGCCGCCGCGACGCATTACCTGATCGGCCTGCCCTGGGAAGTCGGCTTCCTGCTCGGGGCGATCGTCGCGCCACCCGACGCGGTTGCCCCGCTTGCGGTCGCGCGAAGGCTCGGCATGCCTCGCCGGATCATGGTCGTGCTGGAAGGCGAGGGGCTTGCCAACGACGCCACCGCGCTGATCCTCTATCGCTTCGCGCTCGCCGCCATCCTGAGCGGAACATTCTCGCTGTCGAAGGCGACGGGCACGTTTGGAGCGATCGTCGCCGGCGAGCTCGCGTTCGGCGCCGCGGTCGGCTGGCTGAGCCTGCGCGCGCGGCACTGGGCGCGCGACCCGCAGGTCGAGATCACGCTGTCGCTGATCACGCCCTACATCGCCTATTGGCTGCCGGAACATTTCGGCGGCTCCGGCGTGATCGCAACCGTCGCCTGCGGGCTCTATATGAGCTGGAACGGACCGCTGCTGATTTCCTCTGCGACGCGCCTGCAGGGCATCTTCTTCTGGGACTTGGTCATCTATTTGATCGAGGGCCTTCTGTTCCTGCTGACCGGCTTCCAGATGCGGCTGCTGTACGAGAAGTCGAAAGCGTTCCCGCTGGACGACATCCTGATCATAACCGCACTCGTCGCCGCCATCGTCATCGTCGCGCGCTTCGCCTGGGTCTATCCCGCGATCTATCTGCCCCGGGTGCTGAGCAAGAGCCTGCGCAGGCGCGATCCCTCGCCGCCTTGGCAATGGGCATTTATTCTGTCATTCGCCGGACTGCGCGGCGCCGTATCGTTGGCGGCGGCACTGGCGCTTCCGTTCACGCTTGCGAACGGCGACGCCTTTCCCTATCGCGACCTGATCCTGTTCGTCTCCTTCGGCGTCATCTTCGTCACGCTGGTCGGACTGGGCCTCAGCCTGCCCTCCGTCGTGCGCTGGCTCGGCCTGCTGCAGGCCGGCCGCGTGGAGCATATCGCCGAGCACGAATCCGAGATCGCGGCGCGGCGCGAGGCGTTGGGCGTGGCGCTGCAGTCGCTCGATGCGCTGACACAGGACCGCGAACTATCCGCTGAGGTCGTGCGGCTTTTGCGCGCGCGGCACGAGACACGCGCGAGCCAATTGCCGGAGTCGCTCGATCCCGATCATCACGACGTCTCGGCGGCCGGCACGGAGCTGACGCGCGAGCTGATCGCAACGGAGCGAAAGTTCATCCACATTCTGCTGCGCGACGGCAAGATCACCGACGAGATCAGGCGGCGCATCGAGCGCGACCTCGACCTGGAAGAAGCCAGCCTCGCCAACCGCGAATATCGCGGTGTGCCGCTGTGAGGCCTCGCGCCTAGACGCGTCCCTGCGCGTCGTCGCGAAAACTTATCCTGCATCGAACTCATCCGCTTGCTTTGATCATGCGGATGGATCTGCTAAGCTGCTCCTTATGACACGCGAAGCCCTCGAAATTCTCCTGGAACGCATCTCGACCTGGCCCGAAGACGCCCAGGAAGAATTTGTCAGATCACTCGAGAGCATCGAGCAAAAATACCTCGGTCCTTATCGGCTAAGCGACGATGAGCGAAAATCCGTCCAACGCGGCTTGATGGAAATGCGGGAGCGTCGTTTGGCCGACGACGATGCCGTCGCTGCCGTTTTCGATCGCTATCGTGCATGAGGGTCCGCTGGTCTGAGACCGCGCTCGCCGAAATCGGCGAGATTTTCTCCTATATTTACGAGTACAACCGATCCGCAGCTTCCGCAGTCGTCGACCGCATTGAGAACCTGACGATACTCCTTCAGCAATTCCCTCATGCCGGTCACCTCACGGACGAGCCAGACGTCCGCGTCGTCTCAGTCGTCCGATATCCATATCTGATTTTCTACGCGATCGACCTCGCAGCCGACCAAGTCGTCATTTTGCACGTCCGGCACGGCCGGCAAGAGGGGCCATAGAGATCGTCGCATCATTGCGATGCGACGGTGAAGCAATCCAGAAATTGTTTGACCGACGAAAGTGATTGCTTCGTCGCGTTCGTTCGCTGCAATGACGATCCCTACTGCCCGTCCACGGAGAAGGCGAGCAGCACATTGCCGGGCGCGGTGCCGTAGTTGGTGTATCCGGAATTGACGTAGAGTGTGCCGCCGGCGACGACCGGGCCGGGTCCATCGAGCGAGCCGCCATGCGCCGGCGCGCCGTTCACGGTGGTGTAGTCATGCGCTGTGTCGACGTCCCAGACGATCTCGCCGGTCTTGGACGCATAGGCGCGCAGATGGCCATCGAGACCGCCGGAGAACACCACCCCGGGAATCGCCGTCACCGCCGCCGACTGCGCGGGGCTGCAGCCGGGCTTGTCCTGACAGCCCGGATGCGGCGTATGCCAGATGATCTCGCCGGTCGCCCGGCTCAGCGCAAAGAGGCCGCCGCCCTGGCTCGGATCGAGCTTGAGCGGCGTTCCGAGCACGGATTTCTGCGCGCCGGCCGTCTCAGGTGAGACCCGCGTGATCCCGACATCCGACACGGCGACATAGACATTGGCCTCGTCGACCGCCATGCCCCATTGCACGCCGCCGAGCTTGCTGCCGCGTCCGACCCGGCGCTGCCACAAGATGGCGCCGTCGTGGTCGGGATCGAGCGCATGCACCATGCCGGATTTCTGGCCGGCGATCAGTTCGTGCTTTCCCTCGGGAAGATCGACGAGGATCGGCGATGAACCGAAATCGAAATCGGGACCCTCGGCAGCAGGACAGTTACTGCGGAACTGACCAACGCATGCCACGTTGTAGGCGTCGCGCTCGGTCATCTGCCGCGACCACAGCAGTTGGCCAGTCGCGAGATCGAAGGCGACGAAGGCGTCCGACGTTTTCGAAGGTGGATCGGAATAGCTGTCGCCCGTCGTCGCGTAAATCCGGTTGCGTGTGAGATCGATCGACGGCGACGACCAGATCGCGCCGCCGGATGGTCCGAAGAGCGGCGTCCCCGTCGTGCTGGTGCCGACCGACGCGGCCGGCGGACTGACATAGCCGCGCCAGCGCACCTCGCCGGTGCGCGCATCGAGCGCCGCGATCAGGCCGCGAAACGTACAGCAGGAATAACGGGGATCGATCGCCATCACTTCTTCGAGCGAGGAGACCGGCACATAGAGCACGCCATCGGCGAGCGTCGGCGCACCGGTGATGACGGCGCCGGCATGCGCCTCGACCCGCTGCTTCCACAACAGCTTGCCGCTCTCGGCATCGAGCGCATAGGCTTCGCCGCGCTGATCGCCGAAATAGGCGGTCGCGCCGCGCTCATCCTCGCCGATCGTGATTGCGGTGCGCACGCCGAAGCCGGCGTCGAACATCCAGCGCTGGCAACCTGTCTTCGCATCGAGCGCGTAAACCTTGCCGCCGGCACTGCCGACGAAGATCCGTCCGCCCCAGACCGTCGGCTGCGCTTGCGCGCGCGTGTCGCCCGGAAAGCCGAACGCCCAGCGCAGCTTCAGGCGCGGCACGTCCTCGGGCGCGAGCTGGGCCATCGCCGCCGGCTGGAAGCGGTGCTGCCGGATATCGACGCCCCAGCCGTTCCAGCGCGGCAGCGCGGCGTCACGTTGCAGAAGTCCCGGCTCCCGGCAGGAGGAGTCCGGCAGCGGCGGTGGCGGCGCGGATGACGTTCCGGCGAGATAGCGGGCGATGTTTCCGATCTCGCTCTGGCTGAGGTCGCGTCCCTGCTGGTTCATCAGCCCGAAGGCCAGCGCGAATCTGATGCGCTCGAGCGGAAGCTGCCGCAGCGCGGCTGTTTCCGGCGCCCGCGCCACGGCGCCACCCTCGTGGCAGGATGCGCAGTGCTTCTGATAGAGCGCTTCGCCTGCGGATGCGCTCGGCTCTTCGGCGCTTGCGGGCGGTCCGCCCGCCAAAAGCAGCATCACGATCGGAAGCCATGCCGAGATTTTGGCGCCGGCACACGGCGTGGACAGGGTTGCCATGAAGGTCACTCCTTCGCCACCGGATGGCTCATTACTGCTACGATTTGTAGCAGATGGGGTCGATGAAGTCATGCGAAATCAACTAAAGAGCTGCTCATTAAATTTACGCAACCGAGGATGTGAGGGCATCGCGTCAATCTCCACCGTCGTTCCGGGGCGATGCAAAGCATCGAACCCGGAATGACGATCAGAACGGGCGCGAAATGGCGAGCGGAGAGAGCCTTTCGCCCTTCGACACAAATGCACTTTACTCCGCCGCCGCGATGCGCGGCCGGCCGACGAAGCCGGCGGGATCGCCGAAACGCTCGACCATCACCTCGGGCAGGTCCTTGGCTTTGTGCGTAACGCAGGCGCCGGAGCGCACCGTGTAGCGGTCCTGATGCGCAAGATGCGGCGGGGCTTCCCCCCGTTGCAGAGCGCGGGCCGCATCCATCACCAGTTTGCGGAAACGCATGATGCCGAGATCGGTCGGGCCGAGATGCTCCCGCGTGCGATCCGCGATCGGCCCCTGGCTGTCCTGCACGGCGGCGTCCTGCTCGGAGACGCCCTTGATGCCGGTGTAACTCTTCGTCTTCTGCAGCTTGCGATCGATCAGGTAGTCGTTGCCCTTGTGGCGCCGCGGCACGTAATTATCGTCGACCTCCGAGATGACGCCGTTGCCGCGATCATAGCCGTCGCGCTCGGCTTGCGTGATCGGCCGCTCCGGATTCCAGGCATAGGTGTAGATCCAGCAATTGGTGTCGGTGACCGGCACGAAGCTCTGGCCGAAAATGTTCTCGCCCGGCATCGCGCTTGGCGCATAGGCATGCACGGGCATCAGGTACTGCGCGATGCGCCAATAGATGTCGTCGCTACCGGTGAGCCGGCCGCCTGCGACCGTCAGTCCCGCCTCGTGCGGCATCACCTTGATCACCGGCCGCGGATCCTCGGCGATCCAGCGCATGTGATCGGTGGCGACACGCGTCAACGGATTCACGAAATGCTTTTTGATGTCGAGGATTTCGTTCTCTTCCTTCTCGAAGGCCAGATGCGCGAAGGTGAAGTGCGCGGTGTCGATCGAGCCTTCCAGCGCCTGCACCCAGTTGCAGTCCTGCCATTTCTTCGAAACGTAGCGGTGCGAGGCGGGCAACAGCGCCATCTCCAGCGCGGGCAATTCCGGCACGCACTCGGCTGGCCCCATATAGGCCCAGATCATGTCGCCCCATTCGCGCACCGGATAGGCCTTGATGCGGATCAGGTCCTTGGCGTTGAGGTCGGGATAGGAGGTCGGCATGTCGACACACCGGCCATCGGTGTCGAACTTCCAGCCATGATAGACGCAGCGGATGCCGCACTCCTCATTACGGCCGAGCCAAAGATTGGCGCCGCGATGCGGACAATACTGGTCGATGACGCCGACCATGCCGCGGCTGTCGCGAAAGGCGAGCAGCTCCTCACCGAGCACCACGATCTTCTTCGGCTCACCGTCGGGCTCGGGAAGTTCTTCCGACAACAACACGGGCAGCCAGAACCGGCGCAGCAGCTCGCCCATCCCCGTCCCCGCACCGCTCTCGGTCAGGAACCTATTGTCCTCAGCGCGCAGCATGGCGGACTCCCACTGTCGTTCTTGCTTTGTCGTTCTTGCTTTTGAGCGAGCTTCGCGCAGGCGGGAGAACGCGTCAATGCCTGCCGCTTAGGGAGGCCACGCCCCAACTTATTTCGGCGTCGCGCCGGCCCGGATCATGTCGAGCACGCGCGCCGCGAGCGTTTCGACGACGAACGGCTTGGTCAGGATCTGCATGCCCGGCGCGAGCCGGCCGTTGCCGATGATGGCGTTCTCGGCGTAGCCGGTGATGAAAAGCACGTTGAGCGCCGGGCGCGTCGTCCGCGCGGCGTCGGCGAGCTGGCGTCCGTTCATGCCGCCGGGCAGTCCGACATCGGTGATCAGGAGATCGATGCGCGCGTCGGACTGCAGCACCTTCAACCCGGCAGGACCGTCGACCGCCTCGATGACATGGAAGCCCAGTTCCTCCAGCACGTCCGTGACCAGCATGCGCACGCTGGGCTCATCATCAACGACCAGAACGGTCTGGCCGTTGGGCGCGCGCGCCGCGGTTCTCGTCTCGGGAGCGGCCGGCTGCTCTGCGCCCTTGCTGTAGTAGCGCGGGAGATAGAGGCACATGGTGGTGCCGTGACCGACTTCGGAATAGATGCGCACCTGCCCGCCGGACTGGCGCACGAAGCCGTAGACCATCGACAGCCCGAGGCCCGTGCCCTGGCCGATCGGCTTGGTCGTGAAAAAGGGCTCGAAGGCGCGCTGGATCACATCAGGCGACATGCCGGTGCCGGTGTCGGTGACGCACAGCGAGATATACTGCCCCGGCGGCAGGTCGCGTTCGGCGGCCACACGGTCGTCGAGCCATTTGTTGGCGGTCTCGATCGTGAGGCGTCCGCCTTCGGGCATCGCGTCGCGCGCATTGATGCAGAGATTGAGAAGCGCGCTTTCGAGCTGCGAGGAATCGATCAGTGTCGGCCACAGGCCGCCCGCCGTCACCACCTCCAGCGCGATCTGCGGGCCGACCGTGCGCCGAATCAACTCCTCCATCCCCGCCACCAGCCGGTTCAGGTCCGTCGGCCTGGGATCGAGTGTCTGCCGGCGCGAGAAGGCAAGCAAGCGATGTGTCAGCGCGGCCGCGCGTCTGGCCGCGCCCTGCGCGGTCGCGACATAGCGGTCGATCTCGTTGAGGCGGCCCTGGCTCAAGCGCGACTGCAACAGCTCCAGCGAGCCGATGATGCCGGTCAGCAGATTGTTGAAGTCGTGGGCGATGCCGCCGGTGAGCTGACCGACTGCCTCCATCTTCTGCGACTGGCGCAATGCCGCCTCGGCCTCGCCCAGCCGCTTCTGCTGTTCCAGCCGTTCAGTGACGTCGTAGACGAACTGATAGGCGCCGATCTGTTCGCCGCGCGCATTGCGCAGCGTGCTGAAACGCATCTCGTAACAGCGTCGATCGCGGCCGGGATGGCCGAATTCGGCGACCTCCACGAACTCCTCGCCGCTCAGCGCGCGTGACCAGATACCGATCACGGCCTGCTGGTGTTCCGGCAAGTCCTTGAGCAGCTCGCGCATGTCGTCGCCAACCTTGGGCATCACGCCAAAAATGCGATGAAACTCTCCAGCCGCCGCGCCATTGATGGCGAGCCAGCGAAACTGCGGGTCGACCACCTGAACGAACGCATTGGTGCCTTCGACGATGTCGGCAAGCACCTTGCGCTCGGCGAGAGCGGCGACCACGCGCGCCTCCAGCGTCTCGTTGAGGCGCTGGAGCTCCGCTTCCGCGCGCTTGCGTGCCGTGATGTCCTGGAACAGCACGGCCACCTGGCGGCGGCTCGCAGGCTCGACGCGGAACGCCGCGAGCTCCAGATGGCGACCCGTCGCCACGAGTTCGCGCTCGAAGCGGATCGGCACGCCCGTACTAAGCACGCCGCCATAGAGCTCGACCCATCCGCCGGCTTCGAGCGGAACCATCTCGCGCACCTTCTGGCCAACCACGTTTGGAATGCCGGCGTGCTGCGTGTAGGCCGGATTGGCCTCGATATGGACGTAGTCGCTGAGCGGCCCGTGCGGTCCGTCGAAGAACTCGATGATGCAGAAGCCTTCGTCGATCGAATTGAACAGCGTGCGGTAACGCTCGACGCTTTCTGCGAGCGCGGTTTCAGCGCGTTTGCGTTCAGTCAGATCGGCGACACGCAGCGCCTTGAGGCGCAGGTTTTCCTCTTCGAGCGTCTTGAGACGACGATGCAGGTCCTCGAAGTCGGTTGAATCCACGCGAGCTCGCAAAACATTGAAGATGAAGCCGCAGCTTTAGCATGGCCCATCCGGCATTTGAACCTGTGCCGTCCCGCTGCAGGCGCTGCAGGACGCAGCGTTATACCGGCCGTTCCCCCTTCACGGTGACGCGCGTGCCGGATCGGGTGTGGGGCCAATAATCCCACATCGCGCGATGCTGCGCGCAGCGATTGTCCCAGAACGCGATCGCATTCTCGCTCCATCGGAAGCGACACTGGAACAGCGGGTTCTCCGCGTGCTGGTAGAGATAGGAAAGGATGGCGTCGCTCTCGTCGCGGGGAATGCCGACGAGATGGCGGGTGAAACCGCGATTGACATAGAGCGCCTTCTTACCCGTCACCGGATGCGTGCGCAGCACGGGGTGCTCGGCTTGCGGATAGCTGGGGCGATCGGCAACGCCATAGTTCGCGTAAAGCCCGCGATAGACGCTTTCGCCGTCATGCAGCGCGGTGAGCCCGTCGAGATAGGCCTTCATGCGATCGGAGAGCGCTTCATAGGCTGCATACATGTTGGCGAACAGCGTGTCGCCGCCGTGCGGCGGGCACTGCTTGATGTAGAGGATCGAGCCCATCGGCGGCTCGACGTCGCAGGACACGTCGGAATGCCAGCCCTCGCCATTGGCGCGCGGCGAATCCTTGTCGGCGTAGATCTTCATCAGCGCGGGATCGCTGCCGTCGCTGGGCGCAGCCGGATGGATGTGCAGCTCGCCGAAGCGGCGGCCGAAGGCGAGATGCTGATCGGGCGTGATGTGCTGTTCGCGAAAGAAGATCACGAGATTCTCGGCCAGCGCGCGATGGATTTCGTCCACCTGGCGGTTCGGGCGCTCGTTGTCCGAGACGAGTTTGCCGATATCGACGCCGGAAATCTCCGCGCCGATGATCGGGGTGAGCTTCTCGACGGCGATGGTTTCGTAGGGCTCGGTGTCATCGGCGATGTGCCGATAGCGGGGCCCCTGCTTGCTGGACAGCGAGCTCATGATCTTCCTCCCGGCGCGGCTCTTCGGAGACATGGTATCCGCAACGCCGGCGAGCGCAATCCGAGAATATGTATTGACACATTTAAAAGTGTAAGTAGTGTGTCTACATAATTTGAGAGGTTTCCATGAGCAAATATGATCGCCTGGGTGACTACCTGCGAACACAACGTACCAAGGAAGTTCCGATGACGTTCGCCGAGATCGAGCGAGTCATTGGAGCCAAGCTGCCGCCGAGTTCCCCACAATATCCGGCTTGGTGGAGCAACAATCCGTCGAACAACGTCATGACCAAGGTCTGGCTCAAGGCCGGCTTTCGAACCGAACAGGTCGATGTGAAGTCTCGGAAAATCGTGTTTCGCCGTGTCGAACAGAAGACCCGCGAGGCGCAACCGGCGGACAAAGTTGGACGTCACCCTTTATTCGGCGCCCTACGAGGACTCGTTCACGTCCCCCCCGGCGTCGATCTAACCGAACCGGCCGACCCGGATTGGGGCAAGCTCTATGAGTGACGTGCCGGCGCTTTTACTCGATACGCACGCCGCAATCTGGATTGTCGAGGATCAATCGCTGGCGTCGACTGCCGTCCATGCCATCGACGCGTCATATCGCTCTGACGGCATTATATTTGTCTCGGCGATCACGGCGTGGGAGATCGGGCTGCTCGTCGCGCGCAACCGCGTGGGCCTGTCTGCCCGTCCAGAACGCTGGTTCGCGCGGCTGCTTGCGATCCCCGGAGTCCGATTGGCCGATCTCTCTCCAGATATCTTGATCGCGTCATCGTTCCTACCCGGCGAACCGCCGCGTGACCCAGCCGATCGCATCATCCTTGCGACCGCGCGGGAGCTGGGAGCGACGTTGATTACCCGAGATCGATTGCTGCTGAAATACAGCGAAACTGGCCAAGTCAGCGCGATCGAGTGCTAGCCTACTCGGCCGCCGTCACCGCTTCGGGCACCTTGGCGCTCTTGCCGTAGCGCTGATCGATATAGTCGATCACCAGCGACTTGAAGTCGGCGGCAATGGTCGGGCCGCGCAGGGTGCGGAACTTCTTGCCGTCGACAAAGACGGGCGCGGCAGGCGCTTCGCCGGTGCCGGGCAGCGAGATGCCGATATTGGCGTGCTTGGATTCGCCGGGGCCGTTGACGATGCAGCCCATGACCGCGACGTTCAGCTCTTCCACGCCCGGATATTTGATCTTCCAGCTCGGCATCTCGTCGCGGATGAAATCCTGGATCGAGCGCGCCAGTTCCTGGAAGGTCGTCGAGGTGGTGCGGCCGCAGCCCGGGCAGGCCGCGACCAGCGGCACGAAGGTGCGGAAGCCCATGGTCTGCAGCAATTCCTGGCCGACCTGCACCTCGCGGGTGCGATCGCCGCCGGGCTCGGGCGTCAGCGAAATACGGATCGTGTCGCCAATGCCCTGCTGCAGCAGGATGCCGAGCGCAGCCGAGGAGGCAACGATGCCCTTCGAGCCCATGCCGGCCTCGGTGAGACCGAGATGGATGGCGTAATCCGAACGCTGCGCGAGCACCTGGTAGACCGCGATCAGATCCTGCACAGCGGAGACCTTCGCCGACAGGATGATGCGGTCCTTCGACATACCAAGCTCTTGGGCACGCGCGGCCGACAGCAACGCCGACTGCACCATCGCCTCGCGCATGACGGCGCGCGCATCGCGCGGGTTCGCCGACACCGCGTTCTCTTCCATCAGCTTGGTGAGCAGCTCCTGATCGAGCGAGCCCCAATTGGCGCCGATGCGGACCGGCTTGTCGTTCTTGTTGGCGATCTCGATGATGTCGCCAAACTGCGTGTCACGCTTGTCCTTGAAGCCGACATTGCCGGGATTGATGCGGTACTTGTCGAGCGCCTCGGCACAAGCCGGATATTGGGCGAGCAGCTTGTGGCCGATATAGTGGAAGTCGCCGATCAGGGGCGTGTCGATGCCGCGCTTGCGTAAACCGTCGCGGATATGCGGCACGGCAGCGGCGGCTTCCTCGCGGTCCACGGTGATGCGCACCATCTCGGAACCGGCGCGCGACAGCGCTGCGACCTGCTCCACCGTGCCGGCGATATCGGCGGTGTCGGTATTGGTCATGGACTGCACGACGATCGGCGCGCCGCCGCCGACCGCGACATTGCCGACCTTGACTTGCGTGGTGTGATGCCGGGCGCTCGGGCCGGCGATGTCATTGGCTGTCATTGTTTCGGGCTTGTTCATGGCGTCTCGACTAGCAGGTTTTTTATCGACTTACAGCAACGGATCAGTGACCGGAGCCACACAACCGGCATGCAGCACCGGAAGAGGCCGCCTTGCGCGGGACGATTCGAGCCACGGCCAAATCAAACTCTTGATCTCACTACACTTTCAGTTTCAGCCGCGCTCGGCTGCACCGCGCCCGGCGAGAGTGGCACATCGTCGGTTACGGGCCCCGGCCTGTTAACCAAATAAAGCCCCGCCATCACCAGCAGGGCTGCTGCGCCAAACACCGGGTTCAGCGTATCGTGCATGATGAAATAGCTAGCCACGACGCCAAACAAAGGGGTGATGAAGGTGAAAGCCGACAATTTGCTGGCGGAATACGTCTTTACCAGCGCGAACCAAAGCGTGAACGTCGTCCCGACCACCCAGATCGCCTGATAGGCCATCAGCGACAGGGCCAGCGGGCCGGGAACCCGCAGCAGCGTCTCGCCCGACAGCCATGCCGAGAGCCCCAGGATCGGGATCGAGACCGCCACTTGATAACCAAGAGCCTTTTCCGGGGGCGCGAAGCGAAGCCGTGTGCTCTTGGCGACGAGAGTGGTCGCGGCCCAAAGCGCCCCGCCGCCGACAATCATCAGGTCGCCGAGCAGAACGCTGGCATCGACATCCGCCTGGGGCATGCCGATCGCGAGCGCGACACCGGCGAAACTCAACGCCAGTCCCAACCATTGCGAGAGGCTGAGCCGTTCGCCCAGCACCTGGTAGGAGCCGAGCGCAACGAAGAACGGCGCGGTGTAAAGGAACACGACGGCGCGTGAGGCCGAGGTCAGAAGCAACCCGCGGAAGATCAGGACGAATTCGAACCCGAACAGCAGGCCGGCAAACAGGCCGGCGGCAAGCGTGCCGTCGCGTTCGAAGAACTTCACCCCGCGAAACCATCCGATCAGCAACAAGACCGGCAGCGCGCCGGCGGAACGGATCGTCGCCTGGAGCATCGGCGGAATGTCGGGCAGCGCCAGTTTCACCGCGATCTGGTTGAAGCCCCAGGACAGGCACAGCATCAGCATGAGGGCGATCGCGCCCGCGCTCAACGGCCGCGCGGCGAAAGATTCGGCATTTCTGGGAGTCATGTTTCCTCAAATGGCCGGCTTGGGTGCCGGGTTTTGTTTTTGAACTACGCAGCTTTCTGGCAATGCGCGCAGACACCGGTAATTTCGACGACTGATAATTTCGGAGCAAAGCCGGTGGCGCGCGCGGCCAGGCTGAGGCTCTGCGCGACGGGCGCGGCCGGGATTTCCCCGACCGAACCGCAACGGTCGCAGATCAGGAAGGCGACCAGCGCCGCCTCGTCATGGCCATGGGCGCAGGCGAGATAGGCGTTGCGGCTTTCGATGCGGTGAACCAGGCCGTTGGTCATCAGGAAATCGAGCGCACGATACACCGTGATCGGCGCCGGACGCGGCATGGACTGCGCCAGGGCGTCGATGATCTCATAAGCGCCGAGCGGACGGTGGCTTGCGAGCAGCGCCTGCAGCACGTGGCGGCGGATCGGCGTGAATTTCTGCGCGCGGGCTTGGCAAAGCCGCTCGGCATGTTGGATGCCCTCAGCCGCGCAGCGGCCGTGGTCGTGATCCGGCGCGGGAAAGGCTGGTTTGTCGGGAGCCATCGCCGGGATTTGTAGCATTTCGCGCCGAAATCCCAAAGCCCGGCGGCCCGCGGAAACCCGGTGTCAGCCATTCCAACCGCCCGCGCGCGCCTGCTCTTCACGGGTGTTTTGAGCCATGTGCTTTTGGCAAAGCAGCATTTCCGTAGCACTTTGGTAACTTGTGAAATTCATAAGCTTGCTTATTATAGCCAAAGCTCATTGGAGACCTAGCTTATGACCCGCGGTTCCGTGGATCTGAACTTCCTGTTCACGCTCGGCGAAGTGCAGCGCATGATGCGCGCCTATGCCGACAGGGAAGCCGCGCGTTACGGCATCACCCGCGCCCAATGGGCGGTGCTGGCGAAGGTGGAACGAAACGAAGGCATGAAGCAGTCGGAACTCGCGGAGCAGATGGAGATGCAGCCGATCACGCTGACCCGGCTGATCGACAAGCTCTGCGACAATGGTTGGATCGAGCGCCGCGGCGACGACACCGACCGCCGCGTCAATCGGCTTTATCTGCGCAAGGCGGCGCGTCCCCTGCTCGCCAAGCTGGCCGGGCTGCGCTCCGAACTCACCGCCACCGCGCTCGACGGCATCAGCCCGGCGGATGCGCATCGCATGCTCACCCAACTGGAAATGATCAAGGAAAACGTGCGTAACGCGATTCAGACCGCCGAATCGGAGCCGCCGCGCGGCAAGGAGCAGCGCTATGGCTGATCCCGTTCTCAAATTCCCGCCCGAACAGAAAACCAATCCGGCCGGCCTCAAAGGTGCCGCGGCCGCCCAGCCGCGTGGCCTGGCGGCCGGCATGCGCCGCTATCGGCGCTTTTTCCTGCTGGTCGTGCTGCCGGTGCTCGCCGTGATCGGCGGCGTGACTTTCTATCTCAATGGCGGCCGTTATGTCGGCACCGACGACGCCTATGTTGGCGCACAGAAAGTTCTGATCACGCCCGATATCTCGGGCAAGATCGACAAGGTCGTCGTCAAGGAAGGCCAGCAAGTCAATGAAGGCGACGTGCTGTTCGAGATCGACCCGGTGCCGTTCCGCCTCGCGGTGGACCAGGCCAGGGCGCAGCTCGAGCAGGCCCGCACGACCTATGACAACCTGGTCGCCAACATCAAGATTTACGGCCAGATGCTTGATCTGGCGCAGCAGGGCGTCGACCTGAAGCAGCGCGACGTCGATCGCAAGACGTCGCTGGTGAAGAGCAACGTCGGCTCGCAGCTCGACCTCGACAATGCGGCGAATGCACTGGTGACGGCGGGTGCGCAGACGCAGTTCATCAAGCAGCAGCTCTCGAACGCCAAGACGCAGCTGCTCGGCAATCCCGAGCTGCCGCTCGAGCAATTCCCGCCCTATGCGCAGGCCAAGGCCAATCTCGAACAGGCGCAGCGCAATCTCGATCACACCGTGATGCGTGCGCCGATGGCGGGCATTGCGACACAAGTCGAGCAGATCCAGCTCGGCCGCTTCGTGCCGGCGGGCACGCCGGTGTTCTCGGTCATCGACATCGCGAACCCCTGGGTCGACGCCAATCCGAAGGAAAGCGACTTCACCTATGTCGCGGTCGGCCAGCCGGTGACGCTCGATGTCGACGCCTTCCCGAACCACGAGTTCAAGGGCTATGTCGGCTCGCTCTCGCCCGGCACGGGCGCGCAGTTCGCGATCCTGCCGCCGCAGAACGCGACCGGTAACTTCGTCAAGGTCGTGCAGCGCGTACCGGTTCGGATCTACTTCGACAAGAATGACAAGTTCGTCGCCAAGCTGAAGGCCGGCATGAGCGTCTATGCCACCATCGACACCGGCCACAAGCGCACGTTCGCAGGCCTGCTCGGCCTGTCGTCGTCGGCCGCGGCCAAAGAGGACTGACGGCGATGTCGCCGACCGAGCTGCCGCCCCCGAGTGCGGTTCCCGGCCTGCGCCGGAACATGGTGACAATCTGCGCCATGACGGCGACCATCATGCAGGCGCTCGACACCACGATCGCCAACGTCGCGCTGCCCTATATGCAAGGCACGCTGTCGGCCTCGCAGGATCAGATCAACTGGGTGCTGACGTCCTATATCGTTGCGGCTGCGATCATGACCGCGCCCGTGGGGTGGATCGCCAATCGCTACGGGCGCAAGCGCACCTTCATCGTCTGCTCCGCCGGCTTCACCATCGCCTCCGTGCTGTGCGGCCTCGCCCAGGACATCACGCAGATGGTGCTGTTTCGCCTGCTGCAGGGTGTGTTCGGCGCAGCACTTGTGCCGTTGTCGCAAGCCGTGATGCTCGATTCCTATGCGTTGCATGAGCGTGCCAAGGCGATGTCGATCTGGGGCATGGGCGTGATGATGGGCCCGATCATGGGACCGTCGCTCGGCGCCTGGCTGACCGAGACCTATTCCTGGCACTGGGTGTTCTTCGTCAATTTGCCGTTCGGCATCATCACGGTGCTTGGCCTCGTCATCTTCATGGACGAGACCAGGCAGAACCTCAACCTGCGCTTCGACTGGTTCGGCTTCGGCGCGCTTGCGCTCGGCATCGGCGCGTTGCAGGTCGCGCTCGACCGTGGCGAGCAGCTCGGCTGGCTCGAATCCAACGAGATCGTGGCCGAGTTCATCATCGCTGGGGTCGGCTTCTACTATTTCTTCGCGCATTCCTTCACGACGTCACGGCCATTCATCCAGTTCGAGCTGTTCAAGGACAAGAACTTCGTCGGCGGCTGCGTGTTCATGACCGTGATGGGGCTCGTGCTGTATTCCACCATGGCGCTGTCCTCGCCTTATCTGCAGAACGTGATCGGCTATCCGATCATCACCGCCGGCGTGCTGCTCGCGAGCCGCGGCTGCGGCACCTTCGTCGCGATGATGCTGGTCGGCCGCATGATGCGCTTCGTCGAGGCCCGCACGCTGATCGTCTCCGGCCTCAGCCTGACCGCGGCGTCGCTATATTCGATGACCGGCTGGACCGACCAGACCGGGGCGCAGGAGATCGTCACGATCAGCATCATCCAGGGCTTCGGCTTCGGTCTCGTCTTCGTGCCGCTGTCGACCGTGGCGTTCCTCACGCTACCCAATCATCTGCGCACCGACGGAACCTCGATGCTGACGCTGCTCCGCAACGTCGCCAGCTCGATCGGGATCTCCATCGTGATCGCGCAGCTTACCGAGGGCACGCGCCGTACCTACGCGATCCTGTCCCAGCACATCAACCCGTTCAATCATGCGATGCAAATGCCTGATGTCTCGGGCATGATCAACTTGAGCACCGATGCGGGCCGCGCCTTGGCTGATGTCATGGTGGCCGCGCAGGCGCAGGTCATCGCCTTCTCGCACGACTACCAGCTCGTGATGATTTTTATCCTTTGCTCGATCCCGCTCGCGCTGATCATCGGTTCGAGCAAGGCTGCACTGCGCAAGCAGGCGGCCGGTCCGGAACATGCAGTGATGGAGTAGGCCAAAGTGCGATGGGATCCGGTTGCATCGTCATCGCGCTTTAGATCATCTTTAATTGAGCAGGATCTTTTCGGAAAACCGCTACATGCTTTTCCAGATCGTGCTCTAAGGAAACTTCCGCCGTCATGGCCGGGCTATCCCGGCCATCCACGTGACCTCCAAGGCGTGGATGCCTGACTTCAAGCGACCCAAAGGTCAGGCGTGACGGCGGAAGTGCTTTTCTGGTTGACGCAGATGCCAGCCTCCTGTCGTCCCCGCGAACACGCGAAGACCCATAACCACAAGAAGCGGTCATTGGCGCGCAGGCTCTACGGTTGCGCTCGATCGATAGCTTCCACGGAGGATCTCTGCGTTCGCACTAGGGGATTCACACATCTCCAAAGGCAATCTCGTCTGTCGTCCCTGCGAACGCAGGGACCCATACCGCGTGATATCTGTTGTTGGAAAGAAAGCCGTCCCGTCCTAGTGCCACAAACTCAAGCCTGTGGTTATGGGTCCCTGCGTTCGCAGGGACGACAGCGAGCTTGTGGCCCGAACGGGAGATCGTCGACGGCGAGGAAGATCCGCTCCAGATTATTCGACCAGACTCGCGCGCCGATCCCACGGAGCGCCTGCACGATCTGCCCGCAATGTGCGGTCGTGGGCGGCTGCGGCCATTCGGTAAAGCTCTGCGACCGCAGCTTCTTGATCGGAGGCGCCATCAGCGCGACGCCGCGGACACGTGCGGTATCGAGCGCGCCAGCCGCGCGCAATGCGTCCGTCAAATGCACGGTATCGGCAATAGGCGGCAATGCGTTCGTCATGGATCACTCTCGCGCAAACCAGAACGCGTCGGCATAACACACGCCCGGCGTGCCGTCTCACATGCTCTCTTTGGCTTACGGACCCCGGTCGCGTTTCAACAGACGGTGACTGAGCCCGGCACCACTCACCAATCGCGCGTGAGTTCCTATCTTCCGTTCGCATCAGCACAAGAAGGGGAATGATCATGACGAACACCGCGCTTGTGGTCGGGGCCAGCGGCATTGTCGGCAACAATCTCGCGCGCCGTCTTCGCGAGCGCGGCTGGGATGTGTTGGGGCTGGCAAGACGGCCGCCGACCGACATCGAGGGCCTGCGCCCCGTGGCCGCTGATCTCCTGAATCCGGAGTCGCTCCGCAACGCCTTGCATGGCTCACAGCCGACGCACGTCTTTCTCGCGACATGGCTGCGGCAACCGACCGAGATTGAAAACATTCAGGTCAATTCTGCGATGGTGCGCAACGTGCTGCAAGCGCTTTCGGACGCGGGCTCGGTCAGGCATGTGGCGCTGGCAACCGGGCTGAAGCACTATCTCGGCCCATTCGAATCCTACGGCAAGGGCCGGCTTCCCCCGACGCCGTTTCGCGAGGAGCAGCCGCGGCTCGATATCGAGAATTTCTATTACGCGCAGGAGGACGAGCTGTTCGCGGCGGCGAAGCGCGACGGCTTCAGCTGGAGCGTTCACCGCCCTCACACGATCATCGGCTATGCCGTCGGCAACGCGATGAACATGGGCACGACGCTCGCGGTCTATGCCACGATCTGCCGCGAGACCGGGCGGCCGTTCCAGTTTCCGGGCTCGGCGACGCAGTGGAACAGCCTGACCGACATGACCGATGCGCGGCTGCTCGCGCGGCATCTGGAATGGGCAGCCACCACGACCGCCGCGCGCAACCTGGCTTTCAACGTCGTCAATGGCGACGTCTTTCGCTGGAGCTGGATGTGGACCCGGCTCGCCGACTGGTTCGGCCTGCAGCCCGCGCCGTTTCCAACTGAAGGCGCGCCGCTGGAGCGGCAACTCGCCGATGCCGGTCCGATCTGGTCGGAGATCGCGCACAAGCACGATCTGTTCGAAAAAGATCTCGGCGTGCTTGCGTCTGCCTGGCACACCGACGCCGACCTCGGCCGCCCGATCGAGGTCGTCACCGACATGACGCGCAGCCGCAAACTCGGCTTCCTCGACTACCAGGCAACCGACGACAGCTTCTTTGACCTGTTCCGAAGGCTGCGCGAGGCGCGGATCATTCCCTGATCGCGCGCAGCGGGCCTGATCAAACTGGCGGCAGCCGAGATCGCCGAGCCGCAATGCCACGAGCGCCGACACTCGCGGTCGCGGTGCATGATCCCTGGAAACCCGGTACTTGCTTCCCACCGGCTGTTGCGAGCAACGCCGATATTCGCATATGATTTACAAAATACCAGTTGATTTAAGAAACACCTGATGTTTAATCCAACGCCATACGGCGTTCGGGACTCGGCAGACCGGCGCTGCTGGGAGGCAAAATGTCCGGAACGATCCTGGTCCTGAACGGGCCCAATCTGAATTTGCTTGGCGTGCGCGAACCCGAGATCTATGGCCGCGACACGCTGGATGACATCAAGGGCCGCTGCATCGCGCGGGCCAAAACGCACGGCCTGGAGGTCGATTTCCGGCAGTCCAACTCCGAAGGGACGCTGATCGACTGGCTGCATGAAGCGCGCGGCACCAAGATTGGCGTCGCCATCAACCCGGCGGGACTGTCGTTTCATTCCATCGCATTGCTCGACGCCATGAAGATGTTCGACGGACCCAAGGTGGAGGTCCACATCACCAACATCCACAAGCGTGAGCCGATGTACCAGAAATCCCTGATCTCGCACGGCGTGACCGGCGTGATCGCCGGTCTCGGCACCATGGGCTACGTGCTCGCTGTCGACGCATTGGCGGCGCTCGCAAAGACAAGCAAGTCTTAGAGGTGCACGTCCCGAGAGCTTAGCGC
The DNA here is from genome assembly GCA_963770385.1 of uncultured Alphaproteobacteria bacterium. GTDB lineage: Bacteria > Pseudomonadota > Alphaproteobacteria > Rhizobiales > Xanthobacteraceae > Bradyrhizobium. The sequence continues at coordinate 1,278,072 of CAVYPJ010000003.1, forward strand.
GCCTGAAAACACATAAAAATCAAGACTGGAGGAATGAGCATGCTTTTCGACAGACGGCAGTTCGGCGCGACGGCGATTGGCTCGGTAGCCGCCTTGTGGGGTGTGCCGTCGCTTGCCCAAGGGGCAAAGGTAAATCTCAAGGTCGGCGGGCAGTTCCAGGATTCGCACCCGTCTTCCAAAGCCATGGAAGCCGCCTGCGCCGACATCAGAGCGCAATCCGGCGGCAGGATTGACATCCAGTTCTTTCCCAACGCCCAGCTCGGCTCCGATGCCGCGATGCTGACCCAGGTGCGGTCGGGCGCGCTCGATATGATGACCGCTTCGGGCATCTCGATGCAGGTGGTGGCGCCGATCGCCGGCATCAGCGGCATGGCGTTCGCGTTCGACGACTACGCTCATGTCTGGCAGGCGATGGACGGCGAACTCGGCACGAGCATCCGCGCCGGTCTCGACAAGGTCGGCATCTACGCATTCCCGAAAATTCTCGACAGCGGGTATCGCAACATCACCACCAGCACGCGCCCGATCAATACCGTGGACGATCTCAAGGGCCTGAAGATGCGCGTGCCGCCGAGTTCGGTCTGGGTCTCGCTGTTCACCGCGCTCGGCTCGTCGCCGACGTCGATCACCATCAACGAGCTGTACTCGGCCCTGCAAACCAAGATCGTTGACGGCCAGGAGAACCCGCTGACCGTCATCGAGGCCGGCAAGTACTACGAGGTGCAGAAATACTGCTCGATCACCGAGCACATGTGGGACGGCCTCTGGATCATCGCCAACGGCAAGCGGATCAAGTCGCTGGCGCCGGATGACCTGACGCTGATCACCAAGTCGTTCGAGGCAGAAACCGCCAAGCAGCGCGTCGAAACGGCGCGTCTCAACACCGACCTCGAAGGCGCGCTCAGGGCGAAGGGGCTCGTGTTCAACAATCCGGATAAGAAGCCGTTCCGCGAAGCCCTCTCGAAGGCCGGCTTCTACGCGGACTGGAAGCAGAAATATGGCCCTGAAGCCTGGGCAACCCTGGAAAAATACTCGGGCACCCTGGTCTGATTCCGTGGCGGATACGGCGTTCGCATCAGAACTTCGGAGCGACCAGATGTCATCGGACGGTCTGATCGCAAAGCCGCCGCGCCGTGGATCGTTACGAAAGCTCGACCGGGCGTTGGGGCTTCTGGTCGCCGTGCCGACTGCTGTGCTCGTTCTGCTGGAGATTCTCGTTCTCCTGAGCGGCGTCATCTCGCGATACGTCTTTCACCATCCCATCATCTGGTCGGACGAGCTGGCTTCGACGCTGTTTCTGTGGCTCGCGATGCTGGGATCGGCGATCGCCCTGCACCGCGCCGAGCACATGCGGATGACCGCGTTCGTGGGCATGCTGTCTCCGCCGGCACGTCTCGCCCTCGACGTCGTCGCCATCGTCGGCGCGCTGACGTTCCTGCTGCTCATCTTGCCATCGGCTTATGACTTCGCGATGGACGAAATCCCCGTCACGACGCCGGCGATGCAAATATCGGACGCCTGGCGCGCGGCAGCGCTTCCGGTCGGATTCGCGGTGATGATCGTCATCGGTCTTGTCAGGCTATTGGAGGCCGGTAGCTGGAAGCAGATCGCCGGCGCGGCTTTTGGCACCGTACTGGTTGTCGGCGGGCTGAGCCTGCTGCAGCCGACGCTCGAAAATCTCGGCAATTTGAACCTGTTGATCTTCTTCGTCGGAATCGTCGCCTGCCTGGTGTTCGCGGGCGTTCCGATCGCGTTCGCCTTCGGTCTGGCGACGTTCGGATACCAGGCGCTGACCACGCAGACTCCCATCGTCGTCGTGGTCGGCCGTATCGAAGAAGGAATGTCGCATCTCATCCTGCTGTCAGTCCCCCTGTTTGTCTTCCTCGGTCTGTTGATCGAGATGACGGGAATGGCGCGCGCGATGGTTGGCTTTCTGGCGAGCCTGCTCGCGCATGTGCGCGGCGGACTGTCCTACGTGCTGATCGGCGCAATGTATCTGGTCTCGGGCATTTCCGGCTCGAAAGCTGCCGACATGGCCGCGATCGCGCCCGCGCTGTTTCCCGAGATGAAGGCGAGAGGCTCCAAGCCGGGCGAGTTGGTCGCGCTGCTGTCCGCAACCGGCGCCCAGACCGAGACCATTCCACCCAGCCTGGTGCTGATCACGGTCGGCTCGGTCACCGGCGTCTCGATTGCCGCCTTGTTCACGGGCGGCCTGATGCCGGGTCTCGTCGTCGGCGCGATCCTTTGCGTCGTGGTCTGGCGACGCAACCGAAACGAAGACTTGTCAGAGGTCACCAAATCGTCCGCCCGCGAGATTGGCTACGCCCTCCTCGTCGCGCTTCCCGCGATCGCTTTGCCGTTCGTGATCCGCGCGGCCGTGATCGAGGGCGTCGCCACCGCGACCGAAGTCTCGACCATCGGGATCGCCTACTCGGCCCTGGCCGGATTGTTGATCTATCGCAGGTTCGAGTGGCGACGGATCTATCCGATGCTGGTCGAGACCGCGGCGCTGTCCGGCTCCATTCTGCTCATCATCGGAGCGGCGACGAGCATGGCCTGGTCCTTGACGCAATCCGGCTTCTCGCGCGATCTCGCCCGCGCGATGACGGGACTTCCCGGTGGCGTTCCGACCTTCCTGTTGGTCTCGATGGCCGCGTTCATCGTGTTGGGCAGCGTGCTCGAGGGGATTCCCGCCATTGTCCTGTTCGGTCCGCTGCTGTTTCCAATCGCAAAGCAGGTCGGGGTTCATGAAGTCCATTATGCGATGGTCATCATTCTCGCGATGGGAGTGGGACTGTTCGCGCCACCCTTCGGCGTCGGCTATTATGCCGCCTGCGCGATCAGCCGGGTGCACCCGGACGAGGGGTTGAAACCGATTGCAGGCTATATGCTGGCCCTTATCATCGGCCTGTTGCTGGTGGCCTTCGTTCCCTGGATATCGATAGGATTTCTGTGAGTGAGACGCAGCCGCACCGCTGGGATCTGGAAACCGATCTTCTGGTCGCGGGAGCCGGCGCGGCTGGGATGACGGCGGCACTGGTCGGCGCGCTGGAGGGACTGCAAATCGTCCTGTGCGAGAAGTCCGATATGGTCGGCGGCACGACAGCGACGTCGGCCGGAACGGTCTGGATTCCAGGCAGTCATCAAAGCGCGGCGGCGGGTGTCGCCGACTCGCTCGACGCCGCGAAAACATATCTTGCCGCCCTGTTGGGAAGCGACGCCGACGATCCACGCCTCGCCGCCTATCTCGAAAGCGGGCCCATCGTTCTCGACTATCTTGAACGGAGGACGAGCGTTCGTTTCGCCCCGCCGCCCGTGCATCCCGACTACCGTCCATTACCGGGAGCGGCTGTGGGCGGGCGCGCACTCGGAACCCTCCCGTTCGACGGCCGAAGGCTCGGTAACGACTTCGCGCGTGTCCGGCCGCCGCGGCGCGAGTTCATGGTTCTGGGTGGCATGATGATCGGCAAGGCCGACATCGAGCCGCTGCTGCATCCCTTCCGTTCGCTGACAAATTTCCATCACGCGCTGCGGCTGTTGGTAAGGCAGCTGACGGATCGCATGCGTCATGTGCGCGGGACGCGGCTGGTCATGGGCAATGCGCTGGTGGCGCGGCTGCTCTATGACCTGAAGGCCTTGGCAGTCGACATACGCTACGGCGTCGAGATCGCGAATCTGATCGTGGTGGACGGACACGTCGTCGGCGCAAGGCTGAAATCGGCGAAGGGCGAGACCGTCGTGCGCGCGCGACGGGGCGTCGTGCTTGCGACCGGCGGCATCGGTTGGAGTGACGCCCTGCGCAATCGATACTTGCCGGAGCATGCGCGCCGGTACTCCCTGTCCCCGGACTCGAACACCGGTGACGGGATTCTCATCGCGGAAGGCGCGCGCGGTGCGATCGACGCGGACATGGAAGGTCGGGCGCTGTGGATGCCGAGCTCGGTGATGACACAGCCTGATGGCCACGTGTCGGTGTTTCCGCACATCATGCTCGATCGGGCCAAGCCGGGCGTGATTGCCGTGAACAGTTCAGGACGCCGCTTCGTCAACGAAGCCGATTCGTATCATGACTTCGTCGCGGCCATGCTCGGTTCGAAAGGCGAAGCGGCAAGCGTCCCGGCGTTCCTGATCTGCGACCGGAGCTTCATCCGGGATTATGGCCTTGGCCTCATTCATCCACACACGCGAAGCCTGACGCGCTATATCGATGCCGGCTACGTCCAGGGCGGCGAGACGTTGGACGCCCTCGCGCGGACAATCGGGATCGACGGCGCGGTCCTGTCCGAGACGATCGCGCGGCACAATCGCGATGCCGAAGTGGGCGTTGATCGCGAGTTCGGCAGGGGCAACAGCGAACTCAACAAGTTCAATGGCGCCCCCGCGAACAAGCCTAACCCTTGCATGCGCGCGATCGGTCCGGGACCATTTTTTGCCCTGAAGGTCTGGCCCTCGGACCTCGCAAGCAGCGCCGGCTTGCGCACGGATTCGAATGGACGGGTTCTCACCTCAAATGGAGAGCCGATCCGCGGCCTCTACGCGGTCGGGACCGATGCCTCCTCGGTCTTTCGCGGCACCTATCCCGGTCCGGGAACGATGATCGGTCCCGCCATCGTGTTTGCCTGGAGAGCGGCGATGGGCATCGCCGGGCTTTTGGAAGACGAACCGTCAAACCCGGAGGGGACTGACGTCTCCGAGCATGCTAGACTCGCATGACTTCAAGAGGCCGCCCTTGCTGACCAAAACCACGACAGCTGAAACAATCGGAGAGTCCGCGTATCGCCGCATTCGCTCGGACATCATCTTTGGCGTGTTGACGCCCGGCCAAAAGCTGAGGCTGGAAAAGATCAGCGAAAGCTACGGCACCAGCATCAGCACACTCCGCGAGTTGCTCAATCGAATGGGAGCGGAAGGCTTGATCGTCGCCGAAGGGCAGCGCGGTTTCGAGGTCGCGCCCGTTTCGGCCGAAGACTTCAGGCAAGTGGCGGAGCTTCGGCTGCTCCTGGAGAACCATGCCCTTCAACAATCGTTCTCGTCCGGCGATCTCGATTGGGAAGGCCGGGTGGTGTCCGCCCACCACAAGCTCGCCGTGATGGAAAAACGCATGCTGGAGGGCCAGCGTCAGGACCAGGAGCTATGGAAGAGGTGCGATTGGGATTTTCATCACGCGCTGATATCGGCCTGCGGTTCGGACGCACTGTTGTCGACCCACGCGCTGATCTACGACCGGTATTTGCGCTACCAGATGATCGCCGTGGTCTTCCGTGGCGAAATCGCCGCACGCGAACATCAGGCCTTGCTTGAATACGCGCTCGTCCGCGACTGGAAGAAGGCGCAGGCAATCATGGTGTCGCACATTCAGGGATGCGTCGAACACGCGCTGAAGGAGGACAAAGCGGGCTTGTTCAACGGGTCGAAGCCCTCGGCGGGCAAATCGGCCGCAAAGCCGGACAAGAATGTCGACAAGCAAGCCTCTACAAAGGTCGCCTCGCCGGCGAAGCGCCGCGCGAAGGTCTAGCCGCGAGCGTAGGCGCGTTTCCTCTCGCCGACGACGGCTGGGGTGAAGAGCGGCAGTCTCTTTCGTCCAGCCTCTCCCCCGCCGGGGAGAGGCGAATTGAGTTTGCGGGGGCCGACTGCTTCGATCAAGAGTGATCCCGCTTCAAAACCGCGACGCCGTTAGACGTCGAAGAACACCGTCTCATCGTCGCCCTGCAGACGCAGGTCGAGACGATAGACCGCTCCCGCGCCGTCGCGCGTAGCGATCAGCGTGGCGCGGCGATCGGCCGGCACCTGCGCCAGCACGGGATCGCTGTCATTCGCGGCCTCGCCGCCGAAATAGATCCGCGTGTAGAGATGGCGCAGCATGCCGCGCCCGAACACCGCGAGCAGAAGATGCGGCGCCTGCGGCTTGCCGTCGGGATCAGGCACCGAACCCGGCTTGATGGTGTCGAAGGCGAATGTGCCGTTCGCATCCGTGCCGCAGCGGCCGAAGCCACGGAACTTCGCATTCGGCAGCGCGCGCTTGTCCTGCGGATCGGCGAAGCGGCCTTGGCCGTCGGCCTGCCAGACCTCCAGCATGCAGTCGGGCACCGGTTGCCCGTCGCCGTCGAACACGCGTCCCTCGACCCGAATGCGATCGCCGGAAGCATCCGGCGTGACGAGATTATTGGTGAAGGCGTCGTTCCATTCGTACTGGCCGTTCGGCGTCAGGCCGTATTTGAAGAACGGCCCGACGGTCTGCGATGGCGTGATTTCGCTCACTTCCTGGTCTCCATGGGCGTGGCGTTCCTGCCGCGCAGCACGATGTTGAAGCGGTAGCACAGCGCCCATTCCGGCTGGGTGTTTTCCAGGTCGAAGGACGAGACCATCAGCGCGCGCGCCTTCTCATCCGGCACCGAGTTGAAGATCGGATCGAACGCAAACAGCGGATCGCCCGGGAAATACATCTGCGTCACCAGACGCGAGATGAAGGCGTGACCGAACACCGAGAAATGAATATGGGCCGGCCGCCAGGCGTTGTGATGATTGCCCCAGGGATAGGCGCCAGGCTTGATGGTCGTGAATTTGTAATAGCCGGACGCATCGCTCTGCGCGCGGCCCGCGCCGGTGAAGTTCGGATCGAGCGGCGCCGGATGCTGGTCGCGGACATGGATGTAGCGGCCGCAGGCATTGGCCTGCCAGACCTCGACCAGCGCATTCGGCACGCCGCGGCCGTCCTCGCCGAGCACGTGGCCGTGCACGATGATGCGTTCGCCGAGCGGCTCGCCCTTGTGCTGCGTGGTGAGATCGGCGTCGCCCGCACGCACCGTTTCGTGGCCATAGACCGGCCCGGTCAATTCCGACAGCGTGTGACGCATCGGAATCAGCGGCTTGTTCGGCGCTCGCTTGATCGAGCTTTTGTACTCCGGCGACAGCGGCAGGGGATGCGCGCGGTTGCTTTCGACGGGATAGACGAGTGTCATTCAAGTCTCCTCATGTCCGTTCCTCATGGTGAGGAGGCGCTTTAGCGCCGTCTCGAACCATGAGGCCTCATCCTTCGAGACGCGCTTCGCGCTCCTCCGGATGAGGAGCGGCAGGCGTCAGTTCAACTTTTCGATCGCGACCGCGACGCCCTGGCCGACACCGACACACATGGTGGCGAGCGCGCGTTTGCCGCCGCGCTTCTCCATGCCGTGGACGGCGGTCATTGCGAGCCGCGCGCCGCTCATGCCGAGCGGATGGCCGAGCGCGATCGCCCCGCCATGCGGATTGACGAAATCGGCGTCCTCCTTGACCCCGAGCTGCCGCAGGCAGGCTATGCCTTGCGAGGCGAAGGCCTCATTGAGCTCGATCAAATCGAAATCGCTGATCTTCAGGCCAAGCCGCTCCATCAGCTTGCGCGTCGCCGGTACCGGGCCGATGCCCATGATGCGCGGCGGCACCGCGGCCGACGCAAGGCCGAGAATTCGCGCGCGCGGAGTCAGGCTATGCCTCTTCACGGCCTCTTCCGACGCCAGAATCATCGCAGCAGCGCCGTCATTGACGCCCGACGCGTTGCCCGCCGTCACGGTGCCGGGATTGCGCACGATCGGCTTCAGCTTGGCGAGGCCTTCGAGCGTGGTCTCGGGACGCGGATGTTCGTCCTTGTCGACCGTGATCGGTCCGGCCTTGCCGCCGGGCACCGAGACCGGCGTGATTTCTTCGGCAAAATAGCCGGCGGCGATTGCGGCACCCGCGCGCTGCTGCGAGCGGATCGCGAAGGCATCCTGGTCGGCGCGCGACACCTGGAATTCCTCGGCGACATTCTCACCGGTTTCCGGCATCGCATCGACGCCATATTGCTGCTTCATCAACGGATTGATGAAACGCCAGCCGATCGTGGTGTCAAAAATCTCGGCCGAGCGCGAGAAGGCCTCCGCCGCCTTGCCCATCACGAAGGGCGCGCGCGTCATCGATTTCGACGCCGCCGGCGATCGCGAAATCGATCTCGCCGGCGCGGATCGCCCGCCCCGCGGCGCCGACCGCATCGAGGCCGGAGGCGCAGAGCCGGTTGATGGTCTGAGCGGGAACCGAATCCGGCAGGCCCGCGAGCAGCAGCGCCATGCGCGCGACGTTTCGGTTGTCCTCGCCGGCCTGGTTGGCGCAACCGAAATAGACCTCGTCGACGGACGACCAGTCGAGCTTCGGATGTTTCGCGATCAGCGCCTTGATCGGAGCGGCAGCCAGATCGTCGGCCCGCACCTTGGCGAGCGATCCGCCGAAGCGGCCGATCGGGGTCCGGACGGCATCGCAAATATAGACATCACGCATGTTTTTCTCCCTCAATGCCGCTCTCTGGCGCTCAACCGCTGGAATTGATTGCGAGTTTTAGGAGCGCGTTCGGAGGAGGTCAATTGACGGTTTCATGCCGGGAAGCGCATTCGCGCGAGGACCGTCATGCGTTCGCGTCCGAGGCGCGGATAACGCATCGTGGAGAGGGTGGAAAACCCCAACTCAGCGGGTAAAGCGATAGGACCGGAAGACGAAATTGGCTAGTTTGCGCCTCCCATGACGGTCCAGCAGCAAATTCCAGTTCCCGCGTCTCCGCCGGCCGACACGACGCCGAGCGCGGACACCTCCGCCCGCGTCACGCCGATGATGGAGCAGTACCTCGAGATCAAGTCGGCCCATCCGGGGCTGCTGCTGTTCTACCGGATGGGCGATTTCTACGAATTGTTCTTCGAGGACGCGGAGCACGCCTCGAAGGCGCTCGGCATCATCCTGACCAAGCGCGGCAAGCATCAGGGCATGGACATCCCGATGTGCGGCGTGCCGGTGGAGCGGGCCGAAGACTATCTGCACCGGCTGATCGAGAAAGGCTTCCGCGTCGCGGTCTGCGAGCAGATGGAAGACCCGGCGAAGGCGCGCGCCCGCGGCAACAAGAGCGTGGTGCGGCGCGACGTGGTGCGGCTGGTCACGCCGGGCACGCTCACTGAAGACACGCTGCTCGATGCCCGTACCAACAATTATCTGCTCGCGATCGCGCGTGCGCGCGGCTCGTCCGGCGGCGACCGCATCGGGCTGGCCTGGATCGACATTTCGACATCCGAGTTCGTGGTGATGGAATGCGGATTCGCCGAGATGCCGGCGACGCTCGCGCGCATCAATCCGAATGAGGCGATCGTCACCGACGCGCTTTATGGCGACCACGAGTTAGGCCCCCTGCTCCGCGAACTGCCGGCAGTGACGCCGCTGACCCGCGACGTGTTCGACGGGTCGACCGCCGAGCGGCGGCTGTGCGACTATTTCGCGGTCGCGACCATGGATGGCCTCGCCGCGATGTCGCGGCTGGAGGCGACCGCCGCGGCCGCCGCGGTCACCTATATCGACCGCACGCAAGTGGGCAAACGTCCGCCGCTGTCGCCACCCGCGCGCGAGGCGGTCGGCACCACGATGGCGATCGATCCGGCCACGCGCGCCAATCTCGAGCTGACACGCACACTCGCGGGCGAGCGGCGCGGCTCGCTATTGGATGCGATCGACTGCACGGTGACGCCCGCAGGCTCGCGATTGCTCGCGCAGCGGCTCGCGGCACCCTTGACCGACAGCACGCAGATCGCGCGGCGGCTCGATGCAGTCTCTTCCTTCGTCGCCGACAGCGCGACGCGCGAGGATGTCCGCTCGATCCTGCGTGGCGCGCCCGACATGTCGCGCGCGCTGGCGCGGCTCTCGGTCGGCCGCGGCGGCCCGCGCGATCTCGCCGCCTTGCGCGACGGCATCATCGCGGCCGACCATGCGCTGGCGCGGCTTGCGGAACTCGACCAGCCGTCGCAGGAGATCGCCGCCGTGATGGCGGCGCTGCGCCGGCCCTCGCGCGATCTCGCGCGCGAGTTCGAGCGCGCGCTGTCCGAACAATTGCCGCTGATCAAGCGCGACGGCGGTTTCGTGCGCGAGGGCTACGAGCCGGCGCTGGACGAGGCGCGCAGCCTGCGCGACGCCTCGCGTCTTGTGGTCGCCGCGATGCAGGCGCGCTACGCTCGACGAGACCGGCGTCAAGGGCCTGAAGATCCGCCACAATAACGTGCTCGGCTATTTCGTCGAGGTGACCGCCCAGCATGGCGACAAGCTGATGTCGCCGCCGCTGAATGCGACCTTCATCCACCGCCAGACGCTCGCCGGGCAAGTGCGCTTCACCACGGCGGAGCTTGGCGAGACCGAGGCCAAGATCGCCAATGCCGGCGAGCGCGCACTCAATCTCGAACTCGAGATATTCGAACGGCTCTCCGCGATGGCAATGGCGACGAGCGACGATCTCCGCAACGCCGCGCATGCCTTCGCGTTGCTCGACGTATCGACCGCGCTCGCCAAGCTCGCGGTTGACGACAATTATGTGCGACCCGAGGTGGACTCTTCGCTCGGCTTTGCGATCGAGGCCGGCCGTCATCCCGTAGTCGAGCAGGCGTTGAAGCGTAACGGCCAGCCGTTCATCGCCAACACCTGCGACCTCTCGCCGGCGCCGGCGCAAAAATCCGGTCAGCTCTGGCTGATCACCGGTCCCAACATGGCCGGTAAATCGACCTTCCTGCGCCAGAACGCGCTGATCGCGCTGCTCGGCACAGATCGGCTCCTTCGTGCCGGCGGCGCGGGCGCGGATCGGCATCGTCGACCGGCTGTTCTCGCGCGTCGGCGCCGCCGACGATCTTGCGCGCGGCCGTTCCACCTTCATGGTGGAGATGGTCGAGACCGCAGCGATCCTCAACCAGGCCGGCGAGCGCTCGCTCGTCATTCTCGACGAGATCGGCCGCGGCACCGCGACCTTCGACGGGCTGTCGATCGCCTGGGCGGCGATCGAGCATCTGCATGAGAGCAATCGCTGCCGGACGCTGTTCGCGACGCATTATCACGAGCTGACCGCGCTCTCGGCCAAGCTGCCGCGCATGTTCAACGCGACCGTCCGCGTCAAGGAGTGGCAGGGTGACGTCGTGTTCCTGCATGAGGTGCTGCCGGGCTCGGCCGATCGCTCCTATGGTATCCAGGTCGCGAAGCTCGCAGGCCTGCCGCCGCCCGTGATCGCGCGGGCGAAATCGGTGCTGGCAAAACTCGAAGCGCAAGACCGCGGCCAGACCGCGCGGGCCCTGGTCGACGACCTGCCGCTGTTCGCCGTGCCCTCGCGCGCCGCCGCCGAAGCTGCACCGCCGAGCGAGGCAGAGCAACTCGTTGCCTTGGTGAAAACGCTGCATCCCGACGACATGTCGCCGCGTGAAGCGCTGGAGGCGCTCTATGCGCTGAGGGCGAAGCTGCCCAAAAATTGAGGCACCGTCATTCCGCAAGCACCAGACCCGGAATGACGGAGTATTAGCGACCATCGAGCCACATCGTCATTGCGAGCGTAGCGAAGCAATCCAGGCTTTCTTTCCGCGGAAGGATTCTGGATTGCTTCGCTACGCTCGCAATGACGGGCGCGGATCTACCTCGCCACCATGACCTTCCGCCGCCCATTCCACCACAGCGCCAGATTCCAGGCGATGCAGGTCGATAGTGCGAGCGACAGGCCGATCGCGGAGCCGAAGTGTAGCGCGGCGACATGCAGTACCGCGATGGCAAGCCCGAATCCCATCAGTCCCCAGGCGCCGTTGGCAATCACCGCGGCGGTCGGTGGGCCGCCGATGCGCGGATGCAGGATCAGCATCATGCTGGTGAATACCGCCGGGAACAGCGCGAGCACGCCGGAGATAGCCGGTCCGACCCAGCCTGACAGCGTGACTACGATGGCGACAAGCGTTGCGACCACCGAGGCGCGCAGGGGAATGTCATACCAGCGGCGTGTGATCAGCGGCATCTTGGCCACATGGCGATAGCGCTGCAGCAACGGCACGCAGATTGCAAACGTCACCACATTCACGAGCAGCCCGCCGAGGAGCGACCAGTGCGCGGCATGCATGACGAGCGCGATCAAAAGCCACACCGCGACGGACGCGGCAAAGCTCACCAGCATGCTTTGGCGCTGCGCCAGCAGGACGTAAGTAAGACTGAGATAGATCGTCGCCGCATTGATCGGCAGGCTTGCAAGCGCGCCCTCGGCGATGAACGCCGCATCATGATCCATCGCGAGGAACACATAAGACGGACCCGCCGAGATCGGCAGGGTCGCGACCAGCGCACCGATCACCGGCCCCGAGCGCTCGGCAATGAAGGACGCCGAGACGACGAAGCCGGCCGTCACCGCCATGCGCAGGACAAGCGTGAGGATGAAATAGATTTCGGGAGAGATTTGCATCGACAGTCGTCATGGCCAGGCTTGTCCCGGCCATGACGGAAACGACTAGATGCGCTTCATCGACACCGAGACTTTCGGGCCGTTTTTGATGGTCTGATAGACCACGCAATAACGCTCGGTGAGTTTCAAGAGGAGGTCGAGCTTGTCCTGCCCCGCGCCGGTTGCGACCTCGAAGCGCAGGCGGATCTCGGCGAAGCCGACCGGCGCTTCCTTGTCGACCCCGAGCGTGCCACGGAAGTCGAGGTCGCCCTCTGCGATGACATTGCCTTTCGCGAGCGGCACCTCGATCGCGGTCGCGACCGACTTCAGCGTGACGCCAGCGCAGGCGACCAGCGCCTCCAGCAGCATGTCGCCGGAACACAGTTCGAGCCCCGAACCGCCCGTCGCCGGATGCAGCCCTGCGAGTGCCAGCGCGCGGCCGGTCTCGACCTTGCAGGTGAGGCCATCGCTCTCGATCGAGCCCTTGGCTTTCAGCGTGATAACGGCAGCGGAGGGGTCGGCCTTGTAGCGATCCTTGATCGGAGCTTGCATGGCGCGGAGTTCGGCGGCGTCCATTTGTTGTTCTCTCTCCCGGATGTTCAATACTCCCCGGATTTACCGGGTTGACGCCTGGATGTCACCACCACATTGAGCCGCCGCCAACAGCCTTGGCGTCCCGATCCGGGACGCTACGGTCGAGCGAACGGTCGAGCGCCATCAGGACGTGTTGCTTGAAACTGCCGAACAGCGGCGAATTGCGGTCGCGCGGCCGGGTCAGATTGACCTTGATCTCCTCGAACAGCCGGCCCGGGCGCGGCCGCATCACCAGCACGCGGTCGGCCAGCACCACGGCCTCGTCGACATCGTGAGTCACCAGCACGAGCGTCGGCCGCGTGTCGGCCCAGAGGTCGAGCAAATGATCCTGCAGATCGCGCCGGGTGAAGGCGTCGAGTGCCGAGAAAGGCTCGTCGAGCAACAGCACTTCCGGCTGCGGTACCAGCGCACGCGCGATCGCCACCCGCTGCGCCTGCCCGCCGGAGAGTTCCCGCGGCCAGGCGTTGGCCTTGTCCGCAAGTCCGACCCGGGCAAGCGCACGCGCGACCTTCTCCCGCCGCACATCAGCCGGCAGGCCGGACAGCCCGAAGCCGATATTGTCGGCGACGCTGAGCCAGGGCAGCAGGCGCGGCTCCTGGAAGATGATGCCGATCTTCGGATGCGGCGCGACGACCGGCGTCTCGTCGAGCAAGACCCTTCCGGCGCTGGCGCGGTCAAGGCCGGCGATCGCCCGCAGCAGCGTCGATTTTCCGCAGCCCGAACCGCCGATGATGGCGATGATCTCGCCGGGGCCGATCTCGGCCGAAAAGCGTTCCAGCGCATGGACGCCGTTTGGATAGACCTTGCCGACCTTGTCGAGCACCAACATCAATTGGCTCCGCTTCGGCCGAAGGCGTCCTGCCAGCGCAGCCAGGGCGCGGTCCCGATTTCCAGCAGCCAATCGGTCGCCTTGCCGAGAATGGCGAAGATGACGATCGCGGCGACGATCTGCGCCGGCTTGCCGAGTTGCTGGCCGTCGATCAGCAGGTAGCCCAGCCCTTCGGACGCGCCCATGAATTCGGCGGCAACCACGAACATCCACCCTAAGCCGAGGCCGACGCGCAGCGCGACGACATAGGCCGGCAGGACCGCCGGCAACAGAATGCGGCGGATCATCGCCGGCCCCGACAGGCGGAAGGTGCGGCCGACCTCGACGATCTTGCGATCCACCGAGAGGATCGCGCCCATCACACCGAGATAGACCGGGAAGAACACGCCGACCGCGATCAGCGCGATCTTCGAGGTCTCGAAGATGCCGAGCCAGAGGATGAACAGGGGTACCCAGGCGATCGACGGGATCGCACGCAGCGCCTGCACGGTCGGATCGACAAGCCGCCGCGCCAGGCTCCAATAGCCGCAGATCGCCCCGAACAGCGTACCTCCGACGACGCCGAACCCGAAGCCCGCAGCAACCCGCATCAGCGTCGCCGCGATGTGACGGGTCAGTTCGCCGCTACGTGCAAGCTCCGCGATGGTCGCAAAAACTTTCGTCGGCGGCGGCACCAGCCGGCCGCTGGAGAAACCGAACGCGACGACGAGTTCCCAGACAAGCGCGAGCCCAAGCGGCAGCAGCAGCCCGAGCATCGGCCGCGCATAGCGGACGCGCCGCGCCGGCGCATGCGGCGCGATCGCGTCGGTCTGTTCGAGTGCCGGCACGTCAATCGTCATCGTCATAGCTGAAACGCTTCCCGGTGAGATTGCAAGGCGGGGGCTGAAGTCTTCAGCAGGCTGCGGCGCCGGCTATTTGTTTGCGCCGTCATTCCGGGATGGTCCGTAAGGACCAGACCCGGAATCTCGAGATTCCGGGTTCGCGCTTCGCGCGCCCCGGAATGACGAACCCACCAAGAAAGGCGGGACGGCGTCTAGTTCGTCGGCAGCGGGACCTGATCGTCGATCAGCGAGTCCAGCGCCGCCTTCACGTCGACCTTGGCGTCGACGACGCCCGCCTGCTGCAGCGCAAGACCTGCGGCGAGGATCGACTCCCGCTGCGGCGCGCCGATCCGGCTGTGGGTGAGCTCCGTACGTTCCTTGAGCTGCTTGTCGACCACGGCCTCCGGCAATTTGGTCACGGCGATGAAGGTCTTCTTCAGCTCGTCATAGTTCGCAAGCAACTCCTTGCGTGCCTCCTCGTAGATGGCGAGGACACGGCGCACGATATCGGGATGATCCTTCAGGAACTGCTCCCGGACGTTGAGGATGCCCCAGGTGTTGGCGTCGGCCTTGCGATAGAACAGCCTGGCGCCGTCCTCGATCTCCGCCTGCGCCATCATCGGATCGAGTCCGGCCCAGGCATCGACGTCGCCGCGGATCAGCGCGGTCTTGCCGTCGGCGTGCTGCAGCAGCACCGGGGTGATGTCCTTCTCCGACAGGCCCGCGGCGAGCAGCGCGCGCACCAGGAAGATGTGCGGATCGGTGCCGCGTGTCACCGCGACACGCTTGCCCTTGAGGTCAGCGACATCAGCGATCTTGGAGTCCTTGGTGGTGACCAGCGCCGTCCATTCCGGGCGTGAATAGACATAGATCGACTTGATAGGGTTGCCGCCGATCCTGGCGACCAGCGCCGCCGAGCCCGCCGTGGAGCCGAAATCGATCGAGCCCGCATTGAGGAATTCGAGCGCCTTGTTCGATCCGGCCGACTGCACCCAGACGATACCGATGCCGTCCTTGGCGAATTCCTTCTCCAGGAGACCCTTCTGCTTCAAGACCAGCGATACCGGATTGTAGGTCGCCCAATCGATGCGAATTTCCTTCAGTGCCTCGGCAGCCATCGCACCACCCGGCATCAGCATCACGACTGCTGCGATCGCAGCCAAAATACGGGTTGATATTCCCGGCATCCTCACGCCCTCCCTGCTTTTTCTGAAACAGCACGTTATTTCAATTAGTTAACGGGCAGGTCAACGAGAAAATACGTATCTTTGCGCGAGCTTGCCGAGAACGGGGTTACCCGTCACGGACGAATGACAGCATGGATCAGCTGTCCTCGCAGAATGGCCCGTGACAGCGCGGCCTTGCGCTTCTATATCCGATTACAGATGGACAGCATTGCCATACAGCCGAAATTCGCAACCGATACCGGTTTCGACAGCGCGCGGGTTACCGCCGCGATCGACGCACTTGCCGAAAAGCATGCGGGCAAGGAGGACGTCTTCCGGACCAGTGTCGCGCAGTTTCTCAAGGCCGAGTTGATCGCGGCACGTGCTGCAGCGCAGGCGCTGCTCCTGACGGACCGGCACGGACGGCGCTGCGCCGAGCGGCTTTGCTTCGTGCAGGACGAGATCATCCGCATCCTCTATTCGGCTGCGACCCGCCATCTCTACCGCTCGCCGATCCCCTCCGGCGCGGAACGCATGGCGGTGGTGGCAACCGGCGGCTACGGCCGCGGGCTGATGGCGCCGGAATCCGACATCGATCTGCTCTTCATCCTGCCCTACAAGCAGACCGCCTGGGGCGAGCAGGTCGCCGAGGCGATCCTCTATTGCCTATGGGACATGGGGCTGAAGGTCGGCCACGCCACGCGCTCGGTCGACGAATCGATCCGCCAGGCGCGCGGCGACATGACGATCCGCACCGCAATCCTTGAGACGCGGTTCCTGGCCGGCGACCAGCCGCTCTATGACGAACTGGTCGGCCGCTTCGACAAGGAAGTCGTGCAGGGCACGGCAGCCGAGTTCGTCACCGCCAAGCTCGCCGAGCGCGAGGAGCGGCACCGCCGCGCCGGGCAGTCGCGCTATCTTGTCGAGCCCAACGTCAAGGACGGCAAGGGTGGCCTGCGCGACCTGCACACGCTGTTCTGGATCGCCAAATATGTCTACCGGGTGCGCGAAACCGACGAACTCCTGGAGCGCGGCGTGTTCGACGCGCAGGAGTATCGTGTCTTCCGCCGCTGCGCGGATTTCCTGTGGTCGGTCCGCTGCAACCTGCACTTCTCCGCGGGGCGGCCAGAGGAGCGGCTGTCGTTCGACCTGCAGCGCGAGATCGCGCTACGGCTGGGATACACATCGCATCCCGGCATGCAGGATGTCGAACGCTTCATGAAGCACTATTTCCTCGTCGCCAAGGACGTCGGCGATCTCACCGCGATCCTTTGCGCGAAGCTCGAAGACCAGCAGGCGAAGCCGGCGCCGGTGCTGAGCCGCATGATGGCGCGACTCCGCCCGAGCACGGTGCGGCGGCAAATCCCCGAGAGCGAAGATTTCATCGTCGACAACAACCGCATCAACCTCGCCGTCCCCGACGTCTTCAAGCACGACCCGGTCAACATGATCCGGATCTTCCGGCTCGCGCAAAAGAACAACCTCGCCTTCCACCCCGACGCGATGCGCACGGTGACACGCTCGCTGAAGCTCGTGGATACGAGCCTGCGCGAGAATCCGGAAGCCAACCGGCTGTTCATGGAAATCCTGACCTCGAACGACGCGGAAGTCGTCTTGCGGCGGATGAACGAGACCGGCGTGCTCGGCCATTTCATCCGCGCCTTCGGCCGCATCGTCTCGATGATGCAGTTCAACATGTATCATCACTACACGGTGGACGAACACCTGATCCGCTGTGTCGGCTTCCTGCAGGATATCGAGCGGGGCGGCAACGACGAGTTCACGGTCGCGAGCGACCTGATGCGCAAGATCAGGCCCGAGCATCGCCCGGTGATCTACATCACCACGCTGCTGCACGACATCGCCAAGGGCCGGCCCGAGGATCATTCGATCGCAGGCGCCAAGGTGGCGCGGCGGCTGTGCCCGCGGCTCGGCTTCAGCCCGGCCGACACCGAGCTGGTTGCCTGGCTGATCGAGGAGCACCTGACCATGTCGACCGTCGCGCAATCGCGCGACCTGACGGATCGCAAGACCATCGAGAATTTTGCCGCCGTGGTGCAGTCGGTCGAGCAGATGAAGTTGCTCACGATCCTGACCACCGCCGACATCCGCGGCGTCGGCCCGGGCGTCTGGAATGGCTGGAAGGCCCAGCTCATCCGTACCCTTTATTATGAGACCGAGCCGGTGCTGACCGGCGGCTTCTCCGAGGTCAACCGCGCGAAGCGGCTGGCGGTGGCGCAGGCTGAGTTCCGCATAGCCTTTGACGAATGGACCGACGCCGAACTTGACGCCTATATCGGACGGCACTATCCGGCCTATTGGCTCAAGGTCGAGCTGCCGCGCAAGATTCGCCACGCCCGCTTTGTCCGCGCCAGCGAGCAGGCCGACCACAAGCTTGCGATCAATGTCGGCTTCGACGAGGCGCGCGGCGTCACCGAACTGACGATCCTGGCGATGGACCATCCCTGGCTGCTGTCCATCATCGCGGGCGCCTGCGCCTCGGCCGGCGCCAATATCGTCGACGCGCAGATCTACACCACGACCGACGGCCGCGCGCTCGACACCATCGCGATCTCGCGCGAATATGACCGCGACGAGGACGAGGCCCGGCGCGCCACCCGGATCGGTGAAGTGATCGAGGACGTGCTGGAAGGCAAGCTGCGTCTGCCGGACGCGGTGGAGCGGCGCGCTGCGGGCCGTGCCGGCAAGGTGCGCGCCTTCGTGGTCGAGCCGGAAGTGACGATCAACAACCAGTGGTCGGAGCTTTACACCGTGATCGAGGTCTCCGGGCTCGACCGGCCCGGCCTGCTCTATCAGCTCACCACCGCGCTCTCGAAGCTCAACCTCAACATCGCCTCCGCCCATGTCGCGACCTTCGGCGAGCGCGCGCGTGACGTGTTCTATGTCACCGATCTGCTCGGCGCGCAGATCAACGCTCCGACAAGGCAGGCTGCGATTCGCAGCGCGCTGTTGCACCTGCTCGCCAGCGACGAGAAAGCGGCGCAGCCGGCGGCGTAGTTACGGGCCCTTCTCTCCCCATCCGTCATTCCGGGGCGAAGCGCCAGCATCCAACCCGGAATCTCGAGATTCCGGGCCTGGTCCTTCGGACCATCCCGGAATGACGGAGGAGAAGCCTTCGCGTCTCACACGTACGAATCAAACCGCCACGCCCTCATGTCGCAGCAGCCAGCGCTTGCGGTCGATGCCGCCGCCATATTTGACCAGCTTGCCGTCGGCGCCGATCAGGCGATGACAGGGCACGACGACGCTGATCGGGTTCGAGCCGTTGGCGTGGCCGACTGCACGCATTGCATTCGGAGCGTTCAATTGCGCCGCCAGCGCACCATAGCTCATGGTCTGACCTGCCGGAATTTTCGGCAGTGCCGACCAGACTTTCTGCTGGAACGGCGTACCCGCGACGCGCCACGCAACGTCCGCCAGCCGATCGAGATCGCCCTTGAAATACCCCGTGAGGGCCGCGCGCATCGCCGCCGGCGCCTGCGCCTCCTTCAGCGTCACCGCGCCATGATGCAGCCGGAGCAGCTCCTTCATGCGGGGCGCATAATCGTCCCAATCGAGCGCGCGCAGCACGCCGTCAGCATCGGTGACCAGCAAGGCGACCCCGATCGGTGTTTGCAGGCGATCGAGGCCGAAGGACGGCACGGCATTCACTCTCTTGATGCGGCGTTCAGGCATCTCATGTCATCCGAGAAAAACGACAGGCCGCACTTTCCACGGCTCGCGTGCCAGCGTCCACCCGAAACCTGAAGCCGTCTGGAAGATTGCGCCGCAACGCCTTGCGCCGCCAGGACCGTTACTCCACAATCCCGCCAACGATGACATCCGCAACGTCGGACAGGCCATCCGGCCTGGGCAGACCAGCGGACAAGATCATCGGCAACAAGTGGGAGGAGCGTCATGAAGAGCGGAGTTTTCCAGCTTGCCGCGTGGACGGCGGCTGCGATCGCGCTGTCGGCATCGTCCGCCACCGCACAGAAGAAGTACGATATCGGCGCGACCGATACCGAGATCAAGATCGGCCAGACCGTGCCGTTCTCAGGCCCGGCCTCCGCCTATGCCGGAATCGGCAAGACACAGGCGGCGTATCTCAAGATGATCAACGACCAGGGCGGCATCAACGGCCGCAAGCTCAATCTAATTCAATATGACGACGGCTATTCGCCGCCGAAGGCCGTGGAGCAGGTGCGCAAGCTGGTCGAAGGCGACGAGGTGCTGTTCACGTTCCAGATCATCGGCACGCCGTCGAACGCCGCCGTGCAGAAATACCTCAACGCCAAGAAGGTGCCGCAGCTCCTCGCCTCCACGGGCGCATCGCGCTTCTCGGATCCGCAGAATGCGCCATGGACCATTGCCTATAATCCCAACTACCAGTCGGAAGGCCGCATCTACGCAAAGTATATCCTGAAGAACCATCCCGACGCCAAGATCGGCATCTTCTACCAGAACGACGACCTCGGCCGCGACTATATCGCCGGCCTGAAGAGCGGGCTCGGCGACAAGGCGGCGACGATGATTGTTGCCGAGGCATCCTACGAATTGACGGATCCAACGGTGGACTCGCAGATCGTCAAGCTGAAATCGGCGGGCGTCGACTTACTCTACAATGCATCGACGCCGAAGTTCGCGGCACAGGCGATCAGGAAGGTTGCCGACCTTGCCTGGAAGCCGGTCCACATTCTCGACATCAATGCGAGCCCGGTGTCGGCGACGCTCAAGCCCGCAGGCCTCGACATCTCCAAGGACATCATCAGCACCAATTACGGCAAGGACCCCGCCGATCCGCAATGGAAGGACGACGCCGGCCTGAAAGCCTATTTCGCCTTCATGGACAAATATTATCCCGAGGGTGACAAGCTCAACACCGTCAACACCTACGGCTATTCGACCGCGGAATTGCTCGTGCAGATCCTGCGTCAATGCGGCGACGATCTCACCCGCGAAAACCTGATGCGGCAGGCAACCAGCCTGAAGAACTTCATCCCGAGCCTGGCGCTGCCCGGCATGTCGATCACGACCGGGCCGAACGACTACCGCATCAACAAGCAGATGCAGATGATGAAGTTCAACGGGGAGCGCTGGGAACTGTTCGGTCCGATCATCGAAGACACCGGCGCAGCCGGTTAGAGAGCGTTTTCGAGCGAAGTGGACACCGGTTCGCGTGAAGAAAACGCGTCAAAACAAGAATCTGGAGCTTCAATCAGAAAAACCGCCGACGTCATGTCTCCATGGCGCCGGCGATCGTTTGCTGTCGCGGCCCAAGCCCACTTCAGCAGAGGCCATTAACCAAAGGCTTGGTTCAGCGAGAGCCTGCTTGAGTACAAGCCGGCGCTAACCCTACTTTGGTCGGCCCGGCGTCGCTCACCTTTTCGGCAGGTCTCGCCTTGCAATGCAACAACCCTTCATCCACAATCACGCCAGCGACGGCGGCTGCTTCCTTTTTCAATGGGCGCAGCGATCGAGACCGTCGGTAAAATTCCAATAAGCAATCCAAAATAACGAGGAACGCATCGACATGAGGAATGGGCTTTTCCATCTGGCCACGGGCGCAGCGCTGACGCTCGCGCTGTCCATGACATCGGCTTTCGCGCAGAAGAAATACGACACCGGCGCGACCGACACCGAGATCAAGATCGGCCAGACCGTGCCGTTCTCGGGTCCCGCTTCCGCCTACGCCTCGATCGGCAAGACCCAGGCCGCCTATTTCAAGATGATCAACGATCAGGGCGGCATCAACGGCCGCAAGATCAACCTGATCCAGTATGACGACGCCTACTCGCCGCCGAAAGCGGTCGAGCAGGTGCGCAAGCTCGTCGAGGACGACGAGGTGCTGCTCACCTTCCAGATCATCGGCACGCCCTCGAATGCCGCTGTACAGAAATATCTGAATGCGAAGAAAGTGCCGCAGCTGTTCGCCGCCACCGGCGCGTCGAAATTCACCGATCCCAAGAACTTCCCCTGGACGATGGGCTACAACCCAAACTACTTCGTCGAAGGGCGCATCTACGGCCAGTACATTCTGAAGGACTATCCGAACGCCAAGGTCGCCGTGCTCTACCAGAACGACGATCTCGGCAAGGACTACCTGAACGGCATCAAGGCCGGTCTCGGCGACAAGGCGGCGACCATGATCGTCTCGGAAGCCTCCTACGAGGTGGCCGATCCGACCATCGACTCGCAGATCCTCAAACTGAAGGCCTCCGGCGCCGATCTGCTGTTCTCGGCGGCGACGCCGAAGCAGGCCGCGCAGGCGATCAAGAAGGTCTATGAACTCGGCTGGAAGCCGGTCCACATCGTCGACATCAATGCGACGTCGGTCGGCGCGGTGATGCAGCCGGCAGGCCTGGAAGCTTCCAAGGGCGTGATCTCCGTCAACTACGGCAAGGACCCGCTCGATCCGACCTGGAAGGACGATGCCGGCCTGAAGCGCTATTTCGACTTCATGGCGAAGTATTATCCGGAAGGCGACAAGAACTCGAACTTCAACACCTACGGTTATTCAACCGCGCAGCTTTTGGTGACAGTGCTGCAGATGTGCGGCGACAACCTGACGCGCGAGAACGTGATGAAGCAGGCGGCGTCGCTGAAGAACGTGACCGGCGACTTCTCGCTGCCGGGAATGAAGATCAACACCTCGCCGACCGATTATCGCGTCAACAAGCAGTTGCAGATGGAGCGCTTCAACGGCGAGCGCTGGGAGCTGTTCGGCCCGATCCTCGAGGACGCGGGCGCGGCGGGCTGAGGAACGCTGATCTCTGGGGTGGGCAAAGGCGCAACGCGCCGTGCCCACCTTCTTTCTTTGGGGACGGTGGACACGCTTCTTTCTTCGCTCTTCGAGCTACGGTGGACAAGTCGCTTTGCCCACCTTGCGAATTCGCACCACTTGCACCGTCATTCCGGGGCAGCCGTCAGGCTGAACCCGGAATCTCGAGATTCTCAGGCGCGCAATTGCGCATCGTTCGACGCTGTCGCATCGCCCGAAATGACGCCCTACATCACGGGCTGAAACGAATCCGGCCGCGCCATGGCCCATGCGTCGCGGAAGCGGCGATCTTGCGTGCCCTCCAGCAATTCACCCGGGCGAAGCGACGGATAGAGCTCCGCGAACGAGCAGACCTCGGCGGTCGAGGTTCGCTGTGAGAAATGGATCGGACGCAACTGCTGCGGATGTTCAAGGCCGGCGGCCGAGAGCAGCTCGGCGAGCGCATGCAGCGTGGCGTGATGGTAGTTGAAGACGCGCTCGATCTTGTGCGGCACTACCAGCGCGCGGTTGCGGATCGGGTCCTGCGTGGTGACGCCGGTTGGGCAGCGGTCGGTGTGGCAGCTCAGGGACTGAATACAGCCAAGCGCGAACATGAAGCCACGCGCCGAATTGCACCAGTCGGCGCCGATCGCCATCGCACGCGCCATGTCGAAGGCGGTCGCGATCTTGCCGGAGGCGCCGATCTTGATGCGGTCGCGGACGTTGATGCCGACCAATGCGTTGTGAACGAAATTGACACCCTCGCGCATCGGCATGCCGAGATGATCCATGAACTCCAGCGGAGCCGCGCCGGTGCCGCCCTCATTGCCGTCGATCACGATGAAATCGGGATAGATGTTGGTTTCCAGCATCGCCTTGCAGATCGCGAGAAACTCCCAGGGATGGCCGATGCACATCTTGAAGCCGGCGGGCTTGCCCCCGGAGAGCTTCCGCATGTTGCCGACAAAGGCCATCATCTCGATCGGTGTCGAGAACGCCCGATGTGACGCAGGCGAAATGCAGTCCTCGCCGACCGCAACGCCCCTGATCTTGGATATTTCCTCGGAGACCTTGGCTGCCGGCAGCACACCGCCATGCCCGGGCTTGGCCCCCTGGCTGATCTTGAGCTCGACCATCTTGATCTGGTCGCTCGCGGCAACACGTGCGAATTCGTCGGGATTGAAAGCACCGTCGCGATGGCGACAGCCGAAATAGCCCGAGCCGATCTCCCAGATGATGTCGCCGCCATTCTCCTGATGATAGGGGCTGACACCGCCCTCGCCGGTGTCGTGCGCGAAGCCACCTTTCTTCGCGCCCGCATTCAGCGCGCGCACCGCATTGGGACTGAGCGCACCAAAGCTCATCGCCGAGATGTTGAAGACCGAGGCCGAATAAGGCCTGGGGCAATCGGGACCGCCGATGGTGATGCGGAATTTCTCGGCTGTCGAGACCTTCGGCGCGACCGAATGGTGCATCCACTCATAGCCGTCCCGATAGACATCCTCCTGCGTGCCGAACGGACGCTTGTCGAGCACCATCTTGGCGCGCTGGTAAACGACGGCGCGGGTGTCGCGGGAAAACGGCATGCCGTCCTTCTCGCTCTCGAAGAAATACTGCCGCATCTCGGGGCGAATTTCCTCGAGCAGAAAACGCATGTGCGCCGCGATCGGATAGTTGCGCAGAATGGCGTGGTTCTTCTGCATGAGATCGCGGATCCCGAGCAAAGTGAGGCCGCCGAAGATCATGAGCGGGATCAGCACGATGTCGAAAATCTTGTGATCGGAGATTGCGAACACAAACAGCAGCACGGTGACCACGGAGCAGATCGTCAGCACGATGAAACGTGGCGAGAACGGGAGCAGCAGCGTTTCCATGGCACCCTCGGACAATTTGTAGTTAGAGGCAGCGGCGTGATCCGGCGACCGGAACGATAGGCCGACGCTATCCGGCGCAGCGGTCAGGGATATGACATTGCTTCAGATCAGCATAATCCCGTGACCGGGACTCAATCCAGCCCGCAGCGGTGCTGTTTTGCGGTGCAACGAGATTATACCCGATCACAAGCAGGTCAGTGGCCATGCGGGAGCAATTCTCCCGGGATCCTGCTCTGCGTTGCCGCGCCCAGGCCGTTTTTCGACAGCCAGGCGTCCGTGGTCTCCGCGGCTCGATCGATGTGATCGACGGTTCGCGAGAAATCATACGGTGAGCCCACCAGCGGGCACAGCGGCGGAACCACGTGATATTCAACCTCCGGACCGAGGCTCTCGAGGTCGCTGACCAGTTGCCGCGCGATCAACAACGTCAGCGCGTGCAGGGCGTTGGCGAACGCGCCGGCAGGCGGCGCCTGATTGGCGCAGGCGTGCCCGGTCGGCAGAATGATCAGGCGGGTCGCGCCTTTCCTGACAGCAATCTTGACCGGTGTGTTCGACGAGATCGCCCCATCGGCCAGATAGAAATTCCCGTAGTGGATCGGCGAGAACGCACCGGGAATGGCGGTGGAGGCGACGATCGCGTCAGCCGCCGAACCTTCCGACAGCACGATGCTGTCCCCCGTAAGGATGTCGGTCGTGACAATATGGATGGGAAGCCGCGCCTCCTGCAGATTCCGGTAAGGCAAATGATCGTCGATCAGCTTCCTGATCCCGTCATGAGACACCAGGAAATCGCGCCGCCAAAGGAAACTGAGCAGCGTGCGCCAGGTGACCGGAAAGACGTCACGGCGCCGCAGGCCGCGCCAGATCTTTGCAAGCCGCAGCATGCCTTTCAGCGAGGGATCGCCGGCGTAGTAGGCGCCGTTGAGCGCACCGACGCTGGAGCCGACCACCATGTCGGCGACCACACCGTGCTTGGCGAGCGACTGCATCATCCCGACCTGCACCGCGCCGAAACTGCCGCCGCCGGCCAACACGAAAGCGGTTCGCGCGGGCTTGGATGGTTCGAACTCCGACAAGACCCACACTCCGTTTCTTGATCGGCGCGTCAGCCGCCGCGCGCCGTTTCGGGAGCGGTTTATAGCAATGGATGATTGATCTGCACCACCGCGGAGCGCGGACCTGTCATTCCAGGCCGCGCGCAATGGCGCCTTTGGCGGCTACGCTGCGCGGATATTGGCCATGAAGCGATCGAGCTCGGCCTTGAGTCGCGTGCTCTCGCTGGACAATGCCTTGGCCGAGTTCAAAACCTCGGTGGAGGCCGAGCCGGTTTCGGTCGCGCCGCGGTTGACCTCGACAATGCTGGCGGAGGCCGCACGCGTTCCCTGCGCCACGCTCTGCACGCTGCGCGCAATCTGCTGGGTCGCCCCGCCCTGCTGCTCGACTGCGGTTGCAATCGACGAGGCGATCGTGGAGATCTGGCCGATCGTCGCGCCGATCTCCTTGATGGCCGAGACGGATTCGCGGGTCGCATCCTGCATGCCCGAGATATGCCCGGAGATTTCGTCGGTCGCCTTCGCCGTCTGGCTCGCCAGCGATTTGACCTCGGTCGCGACGACGGCGAAGCCACGGCCGGCCTCGCCGGCGCGCGCGGCCTCGATGGTGGCGTTCAGCGCCAGCAGATTGGTCTGCTCGGCGATCGCCGTGATCAGCTTGACGACATCGCCGATGTCCTGCGCCGCGCGCGACAGCTTGCCGATACGTCCATCGGTCTGCTCGGCCTGCGCGACCGCCGCCTCCGCAATCCGGCTGGACTTACGCACTTGCCTGCCGATCTCGTCGACCGAGACCGAAAGCTCCTCGGTCGCGGACGCAACCGATTGAACGTTGCTGGACGCTTCCTCCGAATTGCCTGCGGCCCGGCCGGACAGGCTCTGGGTGGTTTCGGCGGTTCGGGTCAGCGTATCGGCAGCGTGCTCCAATTGTCCGGCGGACGTCGACACGTTCGATACGATGGCGCCGACCGCCGTCTCGAAATCATCGGCAAAGCGGATGAGCTCGGCGCGGCGCGCGGCACCGGCCGCCTGAGCCTGGGCATCATGGGCCGCGGCGTCGCGCTCGGCCTTGGCGACGGCCTGCACCTTGAACTCTTCCACCGCGCTTGCCATTTCGCCGAGTTCGTCCCGGCGGCCAAGGCCGGGCAGAACGACATCGAATTTGCCGCTGGCGAGCTCACGCATCGCCTTGCACATCGCGGTCATCGGCCTGGCGATGCCCCGGCCGAGCAACACCGCCCAGAGCCAGCCGAGCACGAAGCCGCCGGCCGCCAGCATGATGATAAACCGTTCGGTCTCGCCGATGATCTGGTTCGTCTCGGTTTCCAATCGTTGCTGATCCGCGACCAGATCAGCTTTCATGCTGCCCGAGCCCTGCATGATCGCACTGGCGGACCCGGACATCGCGGTGACGAGCTCGTCGATCCTCTTGGCGTTCTCGACGAGCTTCGTCAGCGCCTGCCGGTACTCGCCGAGCAGGTTGCCGGCTTCCTTCAGGCCGGCGACCAGCTTCTCGTCGGTGGCGGAAACCGCCTGCAATGCGTGTTCGACGAATTTCAGCCGCGCCAGCGCGCTAACCGCGACCGTCTGGTCGGAGTTGACGACAAAGGTATTGGCGATCGCAACCGCGGCCTGGAATTGCGCGCTGACCTGCTTGGTCCCAAGTTCGACCGCGGACTGCTCGGCATCGGCGGCACTGCTTGCGATGTCGTCCAGCTTGTAACGCAGCATGTTCGCATCGCGCATCAGCTGGTTCTGCGTCAGCAACGCACTCTCGCGCTTGAGCTTGAGGATCTCCGCGAAGGTCGCGGCGAAATTCTCGAATTCCTTGGCGAGCCGAGAGAGCGCTTCGCGGCCGGCTGCCTTACGGGTGCCCTGCAGCGAGCGATCGATGGCGCCCTTCAAGCCCGCCTCGGCCGCCTGAGCCGCCTTCGCGTCTTCCTCCCTGCCGGTCACCACATAGTAGTTGACCAGCGCCCGATAGGAGATCAGCTCCCGATCGATGTTACGGGCGATGTCGGCTTCCGCCACGCTCGTCCGGTAGGACGCGACGGCGGTCGCGATGTGCTCGAAACCGAGATAGGCAAAGCCGAGGCTCGCCGACGAGATGACCAGGATCACGGCAAAGCCAAGCATGACCTTGGCGCGAAATCGTAAAGCCGGAAACAATGAGGACCGCGACTGCGGACCGGCGCGCACGGACATCTCCAACCCCCGACTTCCTTCCGAAATCATTGGGCGCCAATTGTCCCCGGCGTCCCATTCCGGCGCGCAAGCTTAAGACACAATGGATAAAAGCCCGTAAACCGGCGGGAACGGCTCGTTAATCATCAAGCGCGAAGCAATGCGCCCAGCGCATGGCGAAGCCCGTTACGCGGACCGAGGCCGAAGCAGCGCGCGCCCCCCAATTCCGCGAGCCATCGAGAGGCCGACGGTCTTCAGCTGGGGCGAGGATACCGATCGCTGCTGGCATCCGTTCGCGTAAGCAAGGGGGCCACGACGCCGACCGGCACAGCGGCCTTGGCGACGAAAATCCTAGTTGCAATGTTCCGGGCCCCTGTCTCTAATTGGAATAATTAGAAATCATCGGGAGGCAATACACGTGTCCACAGTCAAATTGACGGTGAATGGCAAAGCCGTGTCGGTCGAGGTCGAAGACCGCACGCTTTTGGTCCATCTCCTGCGGGAGCATCTGAACCTGACAGGAACCCATGTCGGCTGCGACACCAGCCAATGCGGCGCCTGCGTCGTGCATATCGATGGCCGGGCGGTGAAATCCTGCACTGTGCTGGCCGGACAGGCCGCCGGTTCCAACGTCACCACCATCGAAGGCATCTCGAAAGGCGATGAGCTGCACCCGATGCAGGCCGCCTTCCGCGACAATCACGGACTTCAGTGCGGCTACTGCACGCCGGGCATGATCATGTCGGCGATCGACATCGTGCACCGCCACGGCGGCCAGCTCGACGAGCCGACCGTCCGGCAAGAGCTCGAAGGCAATATCTGCCGCTGCACCGGTTACCACAACATCGTCAAGGCGGTGCTGGATGCCGCCGGGCGCATGAGAGTCGCGCAGGCCGCCGAATAGCGAGCTCTGCAGAATCTGACAGCTCGAATTCAAGACCGCCGCGTTTCGATGGAAATGGCGGGGACACGAACTCCGGTAGGGAGACCAGGACATGGGTATCGAAGGCATTGGCGCCAGCGTCGTGCGCAAGGAAGATCGACGCTTTATTACCGGCAAGGGCCGTTACGTCGACGACATCAAGCTTGTGGGCATGACCCACGCTCATTTCATCCGCAGCCCCCACGCTCACGCCAAGGTCAAGAGCATTGACTCATCCGAAGCGATGAAGATGCCGGGCGTGCTCGCCGTTCTCACGGGCCAGCAGATCGTCGACGACAAGGTCGGCAACCTCATCTGCGGCTGGGCCATCACCTCGAAAGACGGTTCCCCGATGAAGATGGGCGCGTGGCCGGCGATGGCGCCGGAAACCGTGCGCTTCGTTGGTCAGGCGGTCGCGGTCGTGATCGCGGAGAGCAAGAATCTCGCGCGCGACGCGGCGGAAGCCGTCGTCGTCGAATATGAAGAACTGCAGGCCGTGCCTGACGTTCGCGCGGCGATCAAGCCGGGCGCGCCGCAGCTGCATCCGGAAGCGCCGGGTAACGTCGTCTACGACTGGGCGCTGGGCGACGAGGCCGCGGTGAACGCCGCCTTCGCCAAGGCCGCCAATGTCGTGACGCTGGATCTCACCAACAATCGCCTGGTGCCGAACGCGATGGAGCCGCGCGCAGCGGTCGCCGATTACGACGAGGCGGAAGAGCACTACACGCTGTACACGACCTCGCAGAATCCCCATGTCGCGCGCCTCGTGCTGTCGGCGTTCTACAACATCGCGCCGGAGCACAAGCTGCGAGTGGTGGCGCCCGATGTCGGCGGCGGCTTCGGCTCCAAGATCTACATCTATCCGGAAGAGATGGTAGCGCTGTGGGCCTCCAAGAAAGTCGGCCGGCCCGTGAAGTGGACCGGCGATCGCTCGGAAGCCTTCCTCACCGACGCGCATGGCCGCGACCACGTGTCCAAGGCCGAGATGGCGTTCGACAAGGACAACAAGATCCTCGGGCTGCGGGTAAAGACCTACGCCAATTTCGGCGCCTACATGTCGCTGTTCTCGTCGGCGGTGCCGACCTATCTCTATGCGACGCTGCTCTCCGGGCAGTATCTCATCCCCGCGATCTATGCCGAGGTGATGGGCGTCTACACCAACACGACGCCGGTCGATGCGTATCGCGGTGCGGGCCGGCCCGAAGCGAGCTATCTGCTCGAACGGATGATGGAGACCGCGGCGCGTCAGTTGAAGGTCGAGCCCACCGAATTGCGCAAGATAAACTTCATCACGCAATTCCCATATCAGACACCCGTCATCATGGCCTATGACGTCGGCGACTTCAACGCGTCGCTTGACGCCGCGATGAAGGCGATCGATTACGCCGGCTTCCCCGCCCGCAAGGCCAAGGCCAAGTCCGAGGGCAAGCTGCGCGGCATCGGCGTCTCCTGCTACATCGAGGCCTGCGGCATCGCACCCTCGAAAGCGGTCGGCAGTCTGGGCGCCGGCGTCGGCTTGTGGGAATCGGCCGAGGTACGCGTCAATCCGGTCGGCACCATCGAAATCCTCACGGGTTCGCACAGCCACGGCCAGGGCCACGAGACAACCTTCGCGCAACTCGTTGCGGAACGGCTCGGCGTTCCGATCAGCCAGGTGCAGATCGTTCATGGCGACACCGACAAGGTGCAGTTCGGCATGGGCACCTACGGCTCACGCTCGATCGCGGTCGGCGGCACCGCCATCATCAAGGCGATGGAGAAGGTCGAAGCCAAGGCGAAGAAGATCGCAGCTCACGCGCTGGAGGCATCCGAAGGCGACATCGTCATCGAGAATGGCGAGTTCAAGGTCACCGGCACCGACAAGTCCATCGCGCTGCCGATGGTCGCGCTTGCGGCCTACACCGCGCATAATCTGCCCGACGGCATGGAGCCCGGCCTGAAGGAGACGGCGTTCTACGACCCGACCAACTTCACCTTTCCGGCAGGCGCCTATATCTGCGAACTTGAAGTCGATCCGGGCACCGGCAAGACCACCTTCGTCAACTTCGTTGCCGCCGACGATTTCGGCCGGCTGATCAACCCGATGATCGTCGAAGGCCAGGTTCACGGGGGCCTCGCGCAAGGCATCGGGCAAGCCCTGCTGGAAGGCGCGGTCTATGACGAGAACGGCCAGCCCATTACGGCGTCGTTCATGGACTACAGCATGCCACGGGCGGACGATCTGCCCTCGTTCAAGCTGTCGCATACGCCGACGCTGTGTCCGGGCAATCCGCTCGGCGTCAAGGGCTGCGGCGAGGCCGGCGCGATCGGCTCATCGGCCGCCGTCATCAATGCCATCACGGATGCGATCGGCCACAACAAACTTGAAATGCCGGCGACGCCCGATCGCGTCTGGCACGCCATTCACGGTTGAGGGGAGCGAACCATGTACCAGACCACCTATCATCGCCCCTCTTCCGTCGCCGAGGCTGCGGCGCTGTTTGCCAAGGGTTCGGAGCCGAAATATCTCGCCGGCGGCCATACGCTGATCCCGGTGATGAAGCAGCGGCTCGCCGGTCCGACCGATGTCATCGACCTCGGCAAGATCAAGGAGTTGATCGGCATCGAGGCTTCGGGCGACATGCTGACCATCAAGGCCGCGACGGCCTATTACGACATCATGACCAGCGCCGAGGTGAAGAAGGCGATTCCGGCAATCGCGGAACTCACCTCGATGCTCGGCGATCCGGCCGTGCGTCATCGCGGCACGATCGGCGGCTCGATCGCGAACAACGATCCGGCTGCGGATTTTCCCGCTGCGTTGGTCGCGCTCGGCGCGACGGTGAAGACCGACAAGCGCGCGATCCCGGCGGACGATTTCTTCCAGGGCCTGTTCTCGACCGCACTCGAGGACGGCGAGATCATCACCGCGGTCTCGTTCCCGATCCCGGCCAAGGCGGGCTACGCGAAGATGCGACATCCTGCCTCACGCTTCGCGCTGACCGGCGTATTCGTCGCCAAGACAAAGGCGGGCGATGTTCGCGTGGCCGCAACCGGCGCCTCGCAGAGCGGCGTGATGCGCGTGCCGGCGATCGAGGCCGCGCTGAAGGCAAACTGGTCGGCGAGCGCGATCGACGGCGTGTCGATTTCCGCCAGCGGGCTGTTGGCCGACATCCACGGTTCGGCAGCCTATCGCGCCAATCTCATCAAGGTGATGGCGCAACGCGCGGTTGACGCGGCCGGTTGAGCAGCGCCTCAACGCAAGTTACTTTCGGGCGGCGCGCTGCAAGGCGCGCCGCTTTGCATTTTTGACCCTGTTCTTCCGACAACGTCCTTGCTAGGCCGGTCGCAAGGCGAGACAATTTCGCTCAAGGCAACGTTTCGAGGAAACGCACGGTGCTCGAAAAACCCGATCAGCAATCTCACGTCAAAGCCACGGGCCCCCTCGCCGGCACCCGCATCGTCGAATTCGCGGGCATCGGTCCGGGTCCCTTCGCCTGCATGATGCTGGCCGACATGGGCGCGGAGGTCGTCACGCTCGATCGCGTCGGCGCGCGAAAGAACCTGAAATCGGTGGCTGGGCGCGGCCGGAAAGTGGTCGAGATCGACCTGAAAGACAAGGCCGCGGTGGCGCAAGTGCTCGATCTGCTTGCCAATGCCGACGCGCTGATCGAGGGCTTTCGTCCCGGTGTGATGGAGCGGCTTGGGCTCGGCCCCGATGTCGTGCTCGCGGCGAATCCCAGGCTGGTCTACGGCCGCATGACCGGTTGGGGCCAGGAAGGCCCGCTGGCGCATGCCGCCGGTCATGACATCAACTATATTTCGGTGACCGGCGCGCTGGCCGCGATCGGCACCAGCGACAAGCCGGTGCCTCCGCTCAATCTCGTCGGCGATTTCGGAGGCGGCGCGCTCTATCTCGTGGTCGGCGTTCTCGCTGCGCTGCTGGAAGCCTCTAAATCCGGCAAGGGCCAGGTGGTCGATGCCGCGATGTGCGACGGCGCGGCCTCGCTGATGTCGATGTTCTTCGATCTCGCAGCGGCGGGCCGCTGGGTCGAGGGGCGCGAGCAGAATTTTCTCGATGGCGGCGCGCATTTCTACGGCATCTATGAATGCTCCTGCGGCCATTTCATCTCGATCGGCTCGATCGAGCCGCAGTTCTACGCGCTGCTGCGCGAGCATGCCGAACTCGCCGACGCCGATTTCGACGCCCAGATGGACCGCAAGGCGTGGCCCGGATTGCGGGACAAGCTCACGACAATCTTCAAGAGCAAGACGCGCGAAGATTGGTGCAAGATCATGGAGGGCACCGACATCTGCTTCGCGCCGATCCTCACCATGGCGGAGGCGCCGAAACATCCGCACATGGCGGCGCGAAACGTCTTCGTCGAACGCCACGGCGTCACCCAGCCCG
Source organism: uncultured Alphaproteobacteria bacterium (assembly GCA_963770385.1). Lineage (GTDB taxonomy): Bacteria > Pseudomonadota > Alphaproteobacteria > Rhizobiales > Xanthobacteraceae > Bradyrhizobium. Next base: position 1,310,875 of record CAVYPJ010000003.1, read on the forward strand.
CCCCCGCCCCGCGCTTCGCCCGGACGCCATCGAACATCCGCGAGCCGGAGGTGGCGGATATCCGTGGTCTCGTGACTGCGTGGAAGGCCGCAAAGTAATCGCCTCTGTCGTCCCGGCGAAGCAGGGACCCATAACCACCGACCCTTGTTATACGAAGGGCGACGGCCCCAGCCTGCCAAACACGGAGGCCTGTGGTTATGGGCCCGGCTCTCCGCTTTCGCTCCGGCCGGGACGACGGGGATGGGCTCTCGCACGACGATGCCCGTCGCAAATCGAGGGAAATTCGCCCTTCGAGTCGCCCGACCGATTTGCGATGATCGTGTACACAACCGCGAGACGACCATGGCGCTGCAACTTCGGCCGAACTGCGAATATTGCGACAAGGACCTGCCGCCAAATGCGACGGACGCGCGCATCTGCTCCTACGAATGCACCTTCTGCGCTGACTGCGTCGAGACCAAGATTTTCAATGTCTGCCCGAACTGCGGCGGCGGCTTCGCACCGCGTCCGATTCGCCCCGTGCGCGAATGGCGACTGGGCGTATGTGTCACCAAACACCTGCCGTCGGACCAGCGTGTGCATTTGAAATTTTCGGCGGATGATATCGCAGCGCACGTGGCGCGGATTCGGGATGTTCCGCCGAAGGAGCGATAATCGCGCCACATCGTCATTGCGAGCGAAGCGAAGCAATCCAGAAATGCAGCCTCGGAGGCGGCCTGGATTGCTTCGCTTCGCTCGCAATGACGGTGGCACCTACTCCGCCGCCACGATCGTCCCCTCGACTTCCCCAAACCCCACGCGATAGCCGTCGCCCTGGCACCAGCCGCGCATGACGAGCGAGTCGCCGTCTTCCAGGAACGAGCGCTTGATGCCGCCTTGCAGCTCAACCGGCTCCGTCCCATTCCAGCTGATCTCCAGCAGGCTGCCGCGCTGGTGCTTCTCCGGCCCGCTGATCGTGCCGCTGCCGAGGAGATCGCCGACGTTCATCGCGCAGCCGCTTGATGCGTGATGCACGAGCTGTTGCACGCTCGACCAGTACATGTACTTGAAATTGGTCCGGCAGATACTCTGCCGTGCATCCATCCCGGTCCCGCGCAGTGAAACGTCCAGTTCGAGATCGTAATTGTTTGCATTCTTCTGCCGAAGATACTGCAGCGGCGCAGGCTCCTGCGCCGGCCCCTGCACGCGGAACGGCTGCAGCGCCTCTCGCGTGACAACCCACGGGCTGATCGAGGTGCCGAAGGCCTTGGCCTGAAACGGCCCGAGCGGCACATATTCCCATTGCTGGATGTCGCGCGCGCTCCAGTCGTTCAGCAGCACGAAGCCGAAAATCATCTCTTCCGCCTGCGCCTCGTTGAGCATCTCGCCCATCGGCGACGGCTGCCCGATCACGACGCCCATTTCGAGCTCGAAATCGAGCCGCTTGCACGGACCGAAGTGCGGGGCCTCGACATTCGGCGGCTTCAACTGTCCGCGCGGCCGGCGCACTTTTGTGCCGGAGACGACGACAGTGGAAGCGCGACCATTATAGCCGATCGGCATGTGCAGCCAGTTCGGCTGCAGCGCGTTGTCCTTGCCGCGGAACATGACGCCGACATTGGTGGCGTGCTCCTTCGACGAGTAGAAGTCAGTATAGCCCGCGACTGCAACCGGCATGTGCAGCGTCGCGTCAGCCATCGGCACCAGGGCCTGTTGGCGCAGCTCGTCATTGTCGCGCAGCTCCGGATGATCGTGGCGCAAAAGCTCGCTGATCCGCCCGCGCGTCTTCGACCAGACCTTCGGCCCCAGCGCCATGAAGGCGTTCAGCGAAGGCTGCGCGAACACGCCGGGCTCGACCACGTCGATCCGGCATTCCTGCGCGAGCGCCCAGAGATCGAGCACGTAAGCGCCGATCGCAACCCCGATGCGCGGTGCGAGCCCGTTGGCCGAGAACACGCCGTAAGGCAGGTTCTGGATCGGGAAGTCCGACATGGGATCGACGGGGATGAAGGAATAGAGCTTGGGATCGTTGGGGTTTGGCAAGGTCGTTTCCTTTGTTTCCTCTTAACGAGACCTTTCCATCGTCGTCATTCCGGGATGCGCCGTCAGGCGCAGGCCCGGAATGGCGGGAGCTACGGCTTGTTCGGATCGAACCGCTTCTCCAGTCCCTTCCAGCAATCGGCGTAATCATCCTGCAGCGTCGCCGATGTCGCGGCATGCGCGGTGACACGCTGCGGAAAGCGCGTCTCGAACATGAAAGCCATGGTACCGGTCAGCTTCACCGGTTTCAGCTCGACATTGCTGGCATGATCGAACGCCTCGCGATCCGGACCGTGCGGCAGCATGCAATTGTGCAGGCTGATGCCGCCGGGGACGAAACCCTGCGGCTTGGCGTCATAGACGCCGTAGATCAGGCCCATGAACTCCGACATGATGTTCATGTGATACCAGGGCGGCCGAAAGGTGTTGTCCGCGACCAACCAACGTTCCGGGAAGATCACGAAATCGATGTTCGCGGTGCCCGCGGTTTCCGACGGCGAGGTCAGCACCGTGAAGATCGACGGATCGGGATGATCGAAGCCGATCGCGCCGACCGGCGAGAAGTGGCGCAGGTCGTATTTGTATGGCGCGTAATTGCCGTGCCAGGCGACCACGTCGATCGGCGAATGTGGCAGTTCCGCCTTGAACAGCGAGCCGCCCCATTTCACATAAAGCTCGGTCGCCGTGTCCTTGTCTTCGTATGACGCGACCGGGGTCAGGAAATCGCGCGCATTGGCGAGGCAGTTGGCGCCGATCGGGCCGCGCTCCGGCAACGTGAAGGCGCCGCCGTAATTCTCGCAGAGATAGCCGCGCGCGGGACCGGACGGAATTTCGATGCGGAACTTTACGCCGCGCGGGATTACCACGATCTCGCCGGGCTCGGCGTCGATGCGGCCGAACTCCGTGACAAAGCGCAGATTGCCCTGCTGCAGCACGAACATCATCTCGCCGTCGGCATTATAGAAATGCTGGTCGACCATCGACTTGGTGATGAGATAGACATGCGCCGCCATGCCGGCCTGCGTATTGACGTCGCCCGCGGTCGTCATGGTCTGCACGCCCTGCAGGAACGTCATCTCCTGCGTCGGGATCGGCGTCGGATTCCAGCGCAGCTGCGCGATCGGCAGATCGTATTCATGGCACGGCGCGCTGCGCCACAACCCGGCATCGACCTTGGTGAAGCGGCCGGAATGCTTCACCGAGGGGCGGATGCGATAGAGCCAGGAGCGCTCATTGGCGCCACGCGGCGCGGTGAAGGGCGAGCCGGAAAGCTGCTCGGCGTAGAGTCCGTAGGCACATCGTTGCGGCGAGTTGCGCCCGATCGGCAGCGCGCCGGGCAGCGACTCCGTCTCGAAGCTATTGCCGAAGCCGGACATGTAGCCCGGCGTCACCTGGGCGGAGCTTCTTGCGATCTGATCAGGCGAGGTGTTGATGTTCATCGCTATCCTCCTTGCAGGGCAGCCCACATCTCCAGATCACGCTCGGCGGTCCAGATGATAGGATCATCGATGCCGGATGCTTCATCAAAAGCGCGCGAGACGTTGAAGGGGAGACAATGTTCGTAGATCGCGAAGCTCGAGAATTTCGGGTCCATCACCTCGCGCGCCGCGGCCATCGTGTCCTTGAGGTTACGGCCCTTGGCGACGGCGGATTCGGCCGCACCGTAGAGCGTGGTGACGAAGTCGCGCGTCATCGCGATCGCGTCGCGCCCGGTGGCGAGACCCTTCAGCGCATCGCCCCGCCCCGGCGCGATGGCCTTTGGATTGAAGTTGCGGATCTCGTTCAGCGTCGCCGGCCATTCGCGCAGAAGGGCATCGCCGCAATAGCAGGCCGAGTGATATTCGATCAGGTCACCCGAAAACATCACCTCGGCGTCGGGGACCCAGGCGACGATGTCACCGGAGGTGTGGCCCGCCCCGAGCTGCATCAGGCGCACCTCGCGCTTGCCGAGATAGATCGACATCTCGCCTTCGAAGGTCAGCGTCGGCCACGTCAGGCCCGGAATGCTCTGCGCGTCCTGGAACAGCCGCGGGAAACGGCCATATTCGGAATCCCAGTCCTGCTGACCGCGCTCGGCGACGAGCCGATACGTTTCCTGCGAAGCGATCACGGCCTGCGCCTTGTAAGCGGAGGCGCCGAGCACGCGCACCGCGTGATAATGCGACAGCACGACATATTTGATCGGTTTGTCGGTGACGGTGCGGACGCGCTCGATCACCTTGTTCGCCATCGCAGGCGTCGCCTGCGCATCGAACACGAGGCAGCCGTCCTCGCCGACGATCACGGCGGAGTTGGGATCGCCTTCAGCGGTGAAGGCGTAGAGATCGGTGCCGATCTCGGAAAAGGTGACCTTTTTCTCGGAGAGGTCGGTGGTGGACGCGAAACCCTTCGCCATCAGTTCATTCCTTTGACGTTTGTTGTTGCTGCTGTTGTTGTTGCTGCTGGCCGCCATCGATCATGCGCCGCCCGGCGAGCGCAATCGCCTCGCGCAGCACATCGAGATCGCCGATGTGGTTGGCAAGGATCAGCACCAGCGCAGCGTCGAGATCGGCGCTCTGCTCGTCGCTGAGGCCGCGATGCGCCTCCACGATGGTGCGAAACGCGTCGTCCGGCTTCGCAAAGTTGGAACTGGTCGAAAGCGCCATGACAAAACCTCAGTCCACGCCGGTCGCACGCGCGAGAGCCGCATCGATTGCCGCTCGCGTCGCATGCCGGAAGCGCGCGGCAACATAGCCATCGGGCCGCAGCAGATAGGCTGTCCCCGCCTCCGCATCATAGCGCTTGCCGGTGAGGCCTTGCCGATCGGCAAGACCGCTCTCGCCGCCAATACGGATGACGCTGACGTCCTCTGGCGCGTCGATGTCGGCGCCATTGCCGAAGGCGAGCAGCGTAAAACGCCGCCCCGCCTTGATGAAAGCGTCGGTCAAAAATGCGTTCGCGTCCGAACCGTTTGCCAGCGGCGCATCCGGCATCGACGCGCCCGGCCGCGGTCCGCCGCGCCAGGGTTCGCTGTCCGCTGTCGACAGCGGCGTATCGTAGACGCACGGCACGGAGAGCCTGCCGCCATTAACCATGCGCTTGCCGAATTCGGTCTCTCTCGCGAGCGACAGCACAGCCTTCCGCAGGCGAGCTTCCTGGTGGGAGTTCGGCGCCATGAAATCGGTCGAGCGCGTCGACTCGCGGATGTTCTCATCCGCCGCGGTGCTACGCTCGATATGATAGGTCTCCAGCAGCGTCTCCGGCGACGTCTCGCGCAGCGCGCGATCGAGCTTCCAGGCGAGGTTCTCGGCGTCCTCAAGCCCCGAATTGGCGCCGCGCGCGCCGAACGGCGAGACCTGATGCGCCGAGTCGCCGGCGAAGATCACCCGGCCATGGATGAAACGGTCCATCCGGCGGCACTGGAACTTGTAGAGCGAGATCCATTCGAACTCGAACTTGTCATGGCCGAGCATGCGCGCGATGCGCGGCCGGACATTCTCCGGCTGCTTTTCGACCGCGGGATCGGCAGAGCGGTTGAGCTGCAGGTCGATGCGCCAGACGTCGTCGGGCTGTTTGTGCAACAGTGCCGAACGGCCGGCATGGAACGGCGGATCGAACCAGAACCAGCGCTCGGTCGGAAACGCCGCCGTCATCTTGACATCCGCGATCAGGAACTGGTCCTCGAACGTCTGGCCGGAAAATTCCGCCCCAACCATTCTTCGCAATGACGAGTGCGCACCGTCGCAAGCGACCACGAACTGCGCGTGCAGTTGGTAAGGACCATCAGGGGTTTCAATGGTCAGCGCCACGGCGTCATTGCGCTGCTCGAGGACGGCCACCTTGTTGCGCCAGCGCAGGTCGATATCCGGCAATTCGCCGACCCGGTCGACGAGATAAGCCTCGGCATAGAACTGCTGCAGATTGATGAAGGCGGGCCGCTTATGGCCCTCTTCCGGCAGCAGGTTGAACTGATAGAGCTGCGAGTCGCCGTGAAAGATCTTGCCGACGCTCCACACCACGCCCTTGGCCACCATGCGATCGCCGACGCCGAGCCGGTCCCAATATTCAAGTGAGCGTTTCGAGAAGCAGATCGCGCGCGAGCCTTCGCCGATCCGGTCCGCGTCATCGAGCAGCACCACGCGATGGCCGCGCTGCGCCAGATCGATCGCAAGCGATAGTCCGACCGGACCTGCGCCGACCACGACGACGGGATGTTCGGCGACATCATCGCCGGCCCGATCCTGGTCGGGATGACGGCGATAACCGAACTGGGTCTTTGCCTGATCGTTGGCCGGCGCCATGCGCAACCTGCTCTGGCCGATGGTTTTGGCTTCGAAAGCCGGGCTTGCCAAATAGTCTCACTTGCAACTATCTTAATGCGGCGCGCTCCCACGTCAACCCGGAGGGATAACGAATTTGGCAACGGCAGTGTCAGGCGCCATGGGCGCCACTCAGCGGGAGAAGCAGACGGCGGCGAACGACATCCCGGCGCCGAACGCGCGTCTCGACCTGCTTCGCTTCGTGCCGTTCCGGTTGAACCGGCTGGCGGCCGAGGTCAGTTCGGCACTGTCCGCCGAGTACCAACTCCGTTACGGGCTCGATATTCCGGAATGGCGCGTGATTGCGACGCTCGGTTTCCGCCGCGATGCGTGCAGCGCACAATACATTGCCGATTGCACCCGCACGCATAAATCGACCATCAGCCGCGCGGTCACGGCGCTGACGCGACGGCGCCTTGTCGAGCGCGTCGAGAATGCCTACGACCGCCGCGAATTCCGTCTGCGCATGACCCGCAAGGGCCGCGCGCTGTATGAGGAGCTGTTCCCGCGCCTGTTGCGCAAGGAACATGAAATATTGTCGTGCTTATCGGCGCAGGAGCGCAAGGATTTCGCGCGGCTGCTCGGCAAGATCGAGCGGAGCCTCGATCTCGTGCAGACCAGCGCCGAGGCCGACGCGAAAGAGGCGTATTAGCGACACGATCCGTCATTACGAGCGCAGCGAAGCAAGCCAGAAATCTCACAACTCGGAGACACTGGATTGCTTCGCTGCGCTCGCAATGACGGCAGAGAGAGCGACTACTCCTTCGCAATCAGCTTCGCGATCACCGGGAAATAATTCTCCCCGGTCCCTGCATCGATCGCTTCCTGCAGGATCGTGCCGATCAACTCGGCACCCCGCAGCTTGATGCCGGCGTCGTCCGCGAGTTCCAGCGCATAGGACAAATCCTTCAGCGCGTATTCGGTCGAGAAGGCGCGCTCCGGAAACACGCCGGGCACGATCGCCTTGAGGCCGTGATTACGCAACGCGAAACTATCCGCCGACCCCTTCGACAGCGTCTCCAGCAGCAGTTTCGGATCGACGCCGCTCGCGCGCGCTACCGCAACCGCCTCGCTGAGCGCGTTGACGGTTTCGAACAGCACCATGTTGTTGAGGATTTTCGTCACCTGCCCGGCGCCGACATCACCGCAATGGGTGACGTCGGTCGCAAAGCAGCGGATCACGGGCTCGATTCTGTCAAAAAGCTCGCGCGCTCCGCCGACCATGACGCTGAGCGTGCCGTCCTGCGCCGCCTGCCGGGTGCGCGCGATCGGTGCGTCGAGCCAGGCCGCGCCCTTCGCCTGCAACAGCCCGGCGAAATCGCGGGTCTGGCTGACCGACGAGGTGCCGAGATCGACGACGATCTGGCCGCTCCGAATGGTCTTCGCGATGCCATCACCTTCGAACACAGCGCGCACATGTTTCACGCTGGGCAGGCAGAGGAAGACGACGTCACTCGCGCCAACGACATCGGCAACGGAGGCTGCAACCCCGGCGCCCTCCCCGCGCAGCCGTTGCAGCGGTTCGGCGGCGAGATCGAACGCGAGCACGCGCGCGCCGCTCTTCTTCACCAAATTGCGGCAGATCGGCTCACCCATCACGCCAAGGCCGATGAAGCCGATCGTCTCGAATTCCGGCATCACGCAGGCCTATTTCGCAAAGGAGCGTGACGGCGCCTGATGCAGCGCAAAGGCTTCGACCTTGTCGCTGACACGGGGATAGATCTCGGTGACGATCGGATCATGCCCCGGAATGAAACGATCGGGATGGCCGGCGAGACGCTCGACGATCTCCCAGCCCTGCGCCATGTCGCCGATATTGTAGACGATCGGGAACGGGCTCCGGCGATGCAGATTCGCGTAGTAATGCGCGGCGTCCGAGGCCAGCACGACAGGTCCGCGCGCAGTCTCGACGCGCACCACCTGCAGGCCGTCGGAATGGCCGCCGACGCGATGGACGGTCACGCCGGGCGCAACCTCGCCCTCGCCGGAATGGAAGGTGACGCGCTCGCCATAGACATGCCGCACCATCTGCGTGACGTGCTCGACCGTGAACGGATGCCGCAGGAGGCCGTTGCACATGCAGCGTCCCGTGGCATAGGCCATCTCGCGATCCTGCAGATGGAACCGCGCATTCGGGAAGCGGTCGAGATTGCCGGCATGGTCGTAATGCAGATGGGTGACGATGATGTCGTGGATCGCCTCGGCCTTGACGCCGAATCCGGCCAGCGCATCGACCGGATTGAGCATGAGCTTGCGGCCGCGCACACTTGCTTCTTCCGCGTTGAAGCCGGTGTCGACCAGGATGTCGCGGCCGTTGCCCCGGATCAGCCAGACGAAATAATCCAGATCCTGCGCCGCGGTGTCGTGCGGATCGGGCTGCAGGAAATTCATCTGAGGCGTACGCGCCATGGTCGCGTAGCGGAGCGCATAGATTTCGTAGGCGTTTCCCATCAGATTTCTCTTCTTTGTTCTTTTCTTCCGCATCGATGCGGTTTGGCAGACGACGCCACCAAGCCATCCTCACCGCAAAAGGTCAAATCGACTTGGCTGCGGCTTCGAATTGTATTTTGCCCGTCACGGCAGCATCGCGAAGACCGCTCAGTGTGAGGGCAGTCACATTACCTGCATCTGATTTTACCGTACACGCCTCACTCGGGCACGTGCAGCCGCCACGAGCGGATCGCACGGAAAAATTCCGCGCGTATCAAGCCGTTCGATGGGGAGAGCCAGTTGCGGTCAATCGTCGCGAATACCTTGGCGTTACAAGCAGTTGACGCTCAATCACAGCAGTTTGATAATGCCCAATGCGTGGAGTAATGTCGCCGGGGCGCAAGCTGGAGTCGGCGCCTTTTTTGCTGGACTGCCGTAGCATGAAAATTCGCCTTGCCCTGCTTCTGTCGCTGATTGTCTCGGCAGTCTCGATCGCCCCGTCGTTCGCCGCTGGCGATCGCTATGCTCTTGTGATCGGCAACGCCAAATATCCCGATGCAGACACGCCGCTAAAGGAGCCGATCAACGACGCCCGCGAGGTCGCCGATGAGCTCAAGCGCGACGGTTTCAGTGTCGACATCCAGGAAAATCTCAACGGCGACGGCATGCGCCGCGCCTTCGATCGGCTGTACGGCAAGATCAAGCCCGGCTCGGTCGCGCTGATCTTCTTCTCTGGTTTCGGCGTCCAATCCAACCGCCAGAGCTACATGATTCCGACCGACGCGCAGATCTGGACCGAGCCGGATGTGCGCCGCGACGGCTTCAGCCTCGAAACGGTGCTCGGCGAGATCAACAGCCGCGGCGCCGGCGTCAAGATCGCTCTCGTCGATGCGTCCAGGCGCAATCCGTTCGAGCGCAGGTTCCGCAGCTTCTCCGCAGGGCTTGCGCCGGTGATCGCGCCGAACGGTACGCTGGTGATGTATTCGGCCGCACTTTCGTCGGTGATTTCCGACAATGGCGGCGATCACAGCCTGTTCGTGCAGGAACTGTTGAAAGAAGTTCGCGTGCCCGACCTGATGGCGGAGGAGACGCTCAACCGCACCCGTGTCGGCGTCACGCGCGCCTCGCGCGGCGAACAAGTGCCGTGGATTTCCTCATCGCTGGCGGAGGACTTCTCCTTCATTCCGGGCGCGGGCGGCAATCGCCCATCGACGCCGGCACCGTCGGCTGCATTGCCTGCGCCGAATCCGCCCCCACCGCCGCTGCCTCCCGGCAATCCGCCACCACTGCCGCCGGTTGCCGATGCATCGCCGCCGCCGCGCAATCCTCCGGTTCCGGTGGAAACGCCGGCACCGGCGCCGCAACCTGAGAAATCGGGAGACAAGAATACGAATGCCGACAAGAGCAGCAGCAACACGCAGCTCGCGCTGGCCGACGATCCGACCATCAAGAGCCTGACCGCAAAGCTCGCCACCAATCCCGACGACGCCAATGCGCTCTACCGGCGCGGCCAGGTCTATGCCAGCAAGGGCGCCTACGACCTCGCGATCAAGGATTTCGACGATACGCTGAGGCTGAATCCGAAGGATGTCGAAGCCCTCAACAATCGCTGCTGGGCGCGCGCGGTCGTCGGCGAGCTGCCTGCCGCCTTGAAGGATTGCAACGAAGCGTTGCGGCTGCGCCCGAACTTTGTCGATGCGCTCGACAGCCGCGGCCTCGTCAATCTGAAGAGCGGCGCGACGAAGAACGCCATCACCGATTTCGATGCAGCCTTGAAGATCAATCCGCGGCTGACCTCCTCGCTCTATGGCCGCGGCCTTGCCAAGCAGCGCAACGGCTCGGTTTCCGAGGGCAATCTGGACGTCGCCAACGCCAAGGCGATGGACCCGAATATCATCCAGGAATTCGAGAGTTACGGGGTCAAATAGCAATTATTTTCTGCTCGACGGCGCGCGCTCTCGAACCCCCGTCTCCGCGTCGGAGACTAACAGCGAGGTTGGGTGACGGGGGCCACATTCTGGGCGCGCCAACAGAGTTTTCGGAACCGCGCTGACGGCGCAAAAGGGGACTGTAGATGTCGAGCAAGTCGACAAGGAGAAACTTCTCCGCGATGCTTTCGGTCGCGGTCATCGGCGCGTCGCTGTCCTTCGGGATCGGCGCGGCGCTTGCCGGCGACGATGTCAGCGAGGACCAGATCGTGCGCGCGCTCGCCCCGGCCAAGAAGGCGCCGCTGACCCGCGGCCTGTCGGTAGGGCCGCCGGCTGAAGCGGCGGCGAACCCCGAGGAAGCCAAGTTCGTTCAGAGCATTCGCGGCCGGGCCACCCGCTCGCTCTCCAATACCGAGCGCGAAGAGATCGCCACCATGGCGAAGGACAAGCCGAACATCGATTTGGAAATCACCTTCGACTACAACTCGGCCAATATCAGCGCGAAGTCACTTCCCTCAGTGCAGGCACTCGGCCGTGCGCTGACGAACCCGGACCTGAAGGGCTCGACCTTCATCGTCGCCGGTCACACCGATGCCGCGGGCACCGACAGCTACAATCAGGATCTGTCGGAACGCCGCGCCGATTCGATCAAGCGCTATCTGGTCGACAAATTCGGCATCGCCGGCGCCGATCTCGTCACCGTGGGATACGGCAAGAGCAAGCTAAAGGACGCGAGCCAGCCGTTGGCGGAAGTGAACCGCCGGGTGCAGGTGGTGAACATGGAAAACAAGTCTACCGCATCTAAGTGATCCGCCGGGTCTTGTTCGACAAGAATCTCGCTCAACAGATTTGCAAGTCCGCTCTCGTGTCACCGTCTGAAGTCCGACAGCAAGCAAGCGTCCCGCCCCGTCGCGGGATGCCTGTTCTATTGAGATTTCCATTGAGACCAGAATTATGTACTTCCGTACGGGGCCGCGCCGCGGCCACCGCGTCTTGCGCTTACCTGGATTGAGCCGGCGATGTCGCTTTCCGAAAACCTCAAGCGCGCGCTGGGCGCCGTGTTCTTTGTCGCTCTGGCGGCGGGATATTACTGGTGGGAACATCGGCCCGAGCGGGAGGAAAAGGAGAAGCCGGGCCAAGCCCTGGTCGTCGTCACCAAATCCACCAACGCCTGCTTCTCCGATCTCGTGCGCGTCACCGGCTTCGTCGTGCCGCGCCGCGAAGCCGTGGTCGGCGCCGACCAGGAAGGCTCCAAGGTCACCGATCTCTTTGCCCGCGAAGGCGATATCGTCACCGACAACCAGGAACTGGCGCGCCTGAGCGCGCCGCCGCCGCAACCCGGTGCGCCTGCGAATGCGCCGCGACCGGCCTACATCTCGTTACGCGCGCCGGCCGCCGGTCTCGTCACCGAGGTCAGAACCGTTGTCGGTGCGCCGGCATCGCCGCAGGCGGGCCCGATGTTCCGCATCGCCGTCAACAATGAGGTCGAGCTCGACGCCGAGGTTCCGAGCGTGCATCTGCCGAAGCTCAATCCCGGCGCGACCGCGCGCATCAGCCGCGACGACGCCCCGGACATGATCGGTCGTGTCCGTCTGGTATCACCGCAGATCGACCGCACCACCCAGCTTGGCCATGTCCGTATTTCGCTGACCAATAATCCGTCGCTGAAAGTTGGCATGTTCGCCCGCGCCAGTATCGACGCCAAGCGCTCCTGCGGCGTCGCGGTTCCACGCACCGCCATTGACCACCTGACCGTTCAGGTGATCAAAGGGAACACGGTGGAAACGCGAAAGGTCCGCGTCGGGCTGGTGTCCGACACTTCGACTGAAATTCTGGAAGGCCTCGACGTCGGCGAAATCGTCGTGGCTGACGCCGGCAGTTCGCTGCACGATGGCGACCAGGTCAAAACAATGTTCGCGGACGAACTCGATCGACGGACACGCTGATGGCGCTCAATATCTCGGCTTGGTCGATAAGAAATCCGCTTCCGTCTGTCGTCTTCTCGATCATCCTGCTGATCCTTGGCTGGGTGAGCTTCACCAAGCTCGCCGTGACCCGCCTGCCGGCAGCGGATATCCCGGTGATCTCGGTTGCGGTGTCGCAGTTCGGCGCAGCGCCCGCCGAGCTCGAAAGCCAGGTCACCAAGACCATCGAGGATGGTGTCTCGGGCGTCGAAGGTGTCCGGCATATCTCCTCCTCCATCACCGACGGCCTGTCGCTGACCACGATCCAGTTCGCGCTGGAAACCAACACCGACCGCGCGCTCAACGACGTCAAGGACGCCGTCACCCGCGTGCGCGCCAACCTGCCGCAAAACGTCACCGAGCCCTTGATCCAGCGGGTCGACGTGATCGGCTTGCCGATCGTGACCTACGCCGCGATCTCGCCCGGCAAGACGCCTGAGCAACTGTCCTACTTCGTCGATGACGTCGTCAAACGCGCATTGCAGGGCGTGCGCGGCGTTTCCCAGGTCGAGCGCATCGGCGGTGTCGAGCGCGAGATTCTCGTGTCGCTCGATCCCGACCGGCTGCAGGCCGCGGGCCTCACCGCCGTCAATGTCAGCCAGAGCCTGCGCGGCACCAATGTCGACCTCGCCGGCGGCCGCGCCGAGATCGGCAAGAACGACCAGGCGATCCGGACTCTCGCCGGCGCCAAGACGCTGAACGATCTCGCGGGCACCATGATCCCGCTGTTCGGTGGTGGCGAGGTGCGCCTCGACGATCTCGGCACCGTCACCGACACCATCGCCGATCGCCGCACCTTCGCCCGCTACAATGGCGAACCGGTCGTGGCGCTCGGCATCAAGCGTTCCAAGGGCGCCAGCGACGTGGTCGTGGCGGCCGCCGTGCAGAAGCGCATCGACGCACTCAAGATCGCTTATCCCGACGTCGACCTCAAGCTGATCGACACCTCGGTGAAGTTTACCAGGGGTAATTACGAGGCCGCGATCTCGACCTTGTTCGAGGGCGCGATCCTCGCCGTCATCATCGTGCTCTTGTTCCTGCGCGATATCCGCGCCACCATGATCGCCGCGATCTCGCTGCCGCTGTCGATCTTCCCCGCCTTCTGGGCGATGGACCTTCTCGGCTTCTCGCTGAACCTCGTCTCGTTCCTCGCCATCACGCTGTCGACGGGTATCCTGGTCGACGACGCCATCGTCGAGATCGAGAACATCGTCCGCCACATGCGGATGGGCAAGACGCCTTACCGCGCGGCGCTCGAAGCCGCCGACGAAATCGGGCTCGCGGTGATCGCGATCAGCCTGACCATCATCGCGATCTTCGCCCCGGCGAGCTTCATGTCGGGCATCGCCGGGCAGTTCTTCAAGCAATTCGGCATCACGGTATCGGTGCAGGTATTCTTCTCACTGCTTGCCGCGCGTTTCGTCACGCCGATGCTCGCGGCCTATTTCCTCAAGCCTCACACCCATGACGAACCGCCGCCCGGCCGCCTGCTGCGGGCCTATCACAGCATCGTCGCATGGTCGGTGAAGCACCACTTCATCACCGTCCTGATCGGCTTGGCGATCTTCGCAGCGTCCATCTTGAGCATCAAGCTGCTGCCGCAAGGCTTTCTGCCGGCGCAGGACACTGCGCGCTCGCTGCTGGCGGTCGAACTGCCGCCCGGCACACAGCTTGCCTTCACCGAGCAGGTGACCGAGGACATCGTCGCGCGCCTGCGCAAGCGCCCGGAGGTCAAGAGCGTGTTCGTGGACGGCGGGCGCGTGCCGCCGGGAATCCAGGAAGTCCGCCGCGCTGCGCTGATCATCAATTACACGTCGAAGAGCCAGCGCGACGTTTCGCAGCGTGAGCTCGAATTGTCGATCAGCAACGAGCTCGATCAGATTCCCGACATGCGCTACTGGTTCCTCGACGAGAACGGCCTGCGCGCGATCTCGCTCGTGGTGACCGGCCCCGACAGCAACATCGTCAACAATGTCGCCAATGAGCTGGCGTCGCAGATGCGGCGGATCTCGATCATCCGCAACGTCACGGCGGAAACCTCGCTCGAACGGCCCGAGCTGCGCATCGAGCCGCGCGCGGATATCGCGGCGCGCCTCGGTGTCTCGACCGAAAGCCTCTCGCAGACTGTCCGCGTCGCCACCATTGGCGACGTCGGCCCGGCGCTCGCGAAGTTCGACGCCGGCGACCGGTTGGTGCCGATCCGTGTCCAGCTCGAAGACGGCGCGCGTGGTAATCTGAGGACACTCGAGCAGTTGCGGGTGCCGCTTGGCCAGCACGGCGAAAAGGGCGGCGTGCCGCTCTCGGTCGTCGCCGACATCAAGCTCGATCAGGGCCCGACCAGCATCAACCGCTATGATCGCGAACGGCAAGCCACCGTCGCAGCCGACCTCGTCGGATCCGCCGCGCTCGGCGAGGCCACGCGACTGATCGACGAGCTGCCGGTCAGCAAGAATCGTCCGAAAAGCGTCAAGATCAACCCTTCGGGTGATGCGGAAAGCCTCAACGAACTGTCCGACGGCTTCGCCACCGCGATCACGGCGGGCCTCTTGATGGTCTATGCCGTGCTGGTGCTGTTGTTCGGCACTTTCCTGCAGCCGATCACCATCCTGTTCTCGCTGCCGCTCTCGATCGGCGGCGCGATCCTCGCGTTGCTGCTCACCGGCAAGCAGCTCACCACGCCGGTGTGGATCGGCATCCTGATGCTGATGGGCATCGTCACCAAGAACGCGATCATGCTGGTCGAGTTCGCCGTCGAAGCTATGCGCGCTGGAACGCCCCGCGACGAGGCGATCATCGATGCCGGCATGAAGCGCGCGCGCCCGATCGTGATGACGACGATCGCGATGATCGCCGGCATGACGCCGAGCGCGCTCGCCGTCGGCGATGGCGGCGAGTTCCGCTCGCCGATGGCGCTCGCCGTGATCGGCGGCCTGCTGTTCTCGACCGTCCTGTCGCTGGTGTTCGTGCCGGCCATGTTCATGCTGATGGACGACGTCGGCTCGTTGATCTGGCGCTTCGGCAAGAAGCTCGTGGTCTCCTCGGCCGAGCACGAAGACCACCATCAGGAGCCTCCGGCCACGAAGCCGCCATCGTCCCCATCCGCCATTGCGCCCGCGGCGGAGTAAGCGCGTCTCGCCTTGTTCGACAAATCAGATTTGAGCCTTTGTCTCCGCGAAGACGGGATGGCCCGACCAATCCCGCGTTTCGATCAGCGCGTAATCCGGCGGCTTCGGATCGCTGTCGCCGAGCTGGTCCATATGCCGCCTGAAATAGCCCGGGAACGCATCATCCTCGTCCGACGAGATCGAATGTCTTTTGGTTTCGATCGCGACGCGGCCGGTGACGCCGCTGCCCGCGAAGAAATCCAGCACCGTCGATCCCGGATAAGATAGCGAACGGATGATCCGCTCGATCAGCTCTTTCGGCTTCTGGGTCGGATGTCCGACGCGTTCCTTCGAATTGCCGTTGAGCCGCGGAATCCGCCAGACATTGGTTGGATTGATGCCCTTGTCCAGATTTTCGGGATTGAGCCGTTTGTCGCGCTTGTAGATTTCGAGCGTCTTCGCATCGAGCCTGGTTCGCACCGCATCGAGATCGAAATAGTATTTTGGCGTCCTGGCGAACCAGGCGATCTCCTCATGCCGGTTGGCGAAGAAGCGCTGCGCGCCCATGCCGTTCGGATAATTCCAGATGATGAGGTTGGCGAGCAGCATGCGGCTGTGCTGCCGCATCCAGCCCATCAGGCTGAGCAAATCGCCGCTGCCGGCCTCACCCTGGTATTGCAGGCCTCCGAACAGCACGAAGTTACCGGCCGGCGCCAGCACACGCTCGACCTCGGCAAGCCAGCGGCCGGCCCAGTCGACATAATCGACGAGATCGTCCCATGCCGCGACATTGATGTTGTAGGGCGGGTCACAGATCACGAGCTGGATCGATTGCGACGGAATTTTTCGCAGCGTGTCGAGGCAATCATCGACCGCGAGGATATGCGATGTTGGAGACGCAGCCGGCGCGACTGCCGCGCGCGCGGAGGAATGGAGCATGCCATTCTTCCGCAACAGGTTCATCCCGATATGACCGGCGTTGCGATGGGACCTGTTTGACATTTTTTTCCGGGCGACGCGCGCACGCACTCTATTCGCTGTGCGAACGCGGTCAACCGGCAACGGCAAGCTGACGCAAGGCCTAGTCCCAGTGCGGCCGCGCGCGGCGAACGGCGCTGAAATCCTCCGCCACGCCGGGGCTCTGCGCCGGCGGGACCTCGTTATCCGAAGCTGGCGGCACGACGAGGACGGTAAAACGCTGGATCGCGCCGGGCTGCCCCAACAACGTCGATTGCAGGACGAAAACGGACCTGACGACGTGCGGAAAACGCGCCGCGCTCCGCTCCATCGACTGGATGCAGGGCAAGTCCTCGGCATGACACAGCGCGGCCCAGCCGGCCTCCAACGTGACATCGGCCGGCAGATGCTCATTGAAGGGGTAGACGACCCGATCGTCATAGATGGGATGATCGGCGCTGTAGAAGGCAGCCGCGAACGCCAGGCCGTCATCGCCGCCGACCGATGCAAGCGGCGTCTCGGATTGCGCGTGCCAGAGCCGGGTCAGTTCGTCGGAAGCCTGCCGATAGAAATTGCGGTCCTCGTGCAGCGGATGATCGTTGCGATACACGGCGTGAATCGGTGCGACGATGAAGGCCGCGATCAGAGCGATGCCGATGACCGAGCCGGCCAGATTGACGGAGTGGACCCGCGAGATCGGTGCGCGCAGGCCGCAGACCATCACGATGATGAACAGAAACAAGCCCTGCACGCCCCACACCGGCGGCATGTCGGTTCCCCATCCCGCAGCAACGATCGCAGGCAATGCGATTGTCCCGATGCCGATGCAAAGCAGAAGCCACAAGCCGTCATCCATCGTGCCGATGTCCCGTCGAATCGTCTTGAGGCGATCGCGTGCGACGAGGGCACAGATCGCCGCCGGCACGGCAAGCAGCACCGCCAAAGCCAGAACGAACAGCCCGGCCTCGACCAGCGAGGGCAGGAAGGCCTTGCCGGTGTGCCGCTCGAGCGCATAGGCAAACGGTCTTGCTCCAGTCGTCGCCAGCCAATGGATATGCGGCAGGAGCGCCGTGAGGCCGATCAGAATCGAAATCCAGGGCGCATACGACTTGAAATAAGCCCGCCATTGCGGATGGGTGATTGCAGCAAGCGCAAAGCTCGCAAGCAGGAAAACCGAATAATATTTGCCCAGCATCGCCAGCGCGCCCGTCAGGCCTGCCGCGATGGCCCAATCGATGCGCCGCGTCTCGAACGAACGGAGAAAACAATAGGTCGCGAGCGGCCATGTCGACAGCAGCACCGCGTTCGCATTGAACCGCTGCGCGTGAAACTGATAGACCGGCAGCAGCATCAGGAGCAGCAGGACGAACAGCCGCTTGTCGCCCGATGCGAAGCGCCGCGTGATGAGATCGATCATCCAGAGCCCAAGCGCCGCGTTGGTGAGCGCGAGCAACTGGAACGACCAGTTCGCAAGCGGGAAGACCGACGTCCACGCCCGTGCAGCCCAGCCCATCAGCGGCGGATGTTTCGAATAGCCCCATTCGATGCTGCGTCCGAGCGTCCAGGTCTCCAGCACGTCGGAATGCAGGTCGCCGCCGATATAGGCGATCATCAGATAGACCAGCCAGGTTCCGACAAAGCCTCCGAGCAAAAGCGGGACGGCCCAACCCGCCTCGACACCATCCACCAGATTTGAAGCCCAATCCCGCCAGCGGGACGGAGAGAGTTCCGCGCGCAGAGCCGCTACTGAAAACGAACCACACATCGCAACACAAACTCATCGCTTGCGGCAGGCAAGACGACGCCGTTCCGCGCTCGCGATGCGAGCGTAGGTGGAGAATGGTCAATGACTGCCGGACAACTTGTCTGCGCTCATTAAAAAACGTTCATGTCTCAAATGCTGACGAACGGTGTCTCAAATGGGATCATGTTTTGGCCGGCGAAGCCTCAAGCATGTTCGCGGAACGATTGATCCGCACTTCGCCAAGCAAGCCGTATTGCAATGACGATGATCGCCATCACCCGCGCGTCCTTGCGCCGCGGATGACGAACCGCGCCACCCGCGATCCTACTCGTTGCGAGCGATCCCCTCCAGCTTCTGCATGTTTTGCAGCATGATGCGGCCGCGCTGCAGATCGAGGATGCCGTCCTTGCGCCACGACTGCAGTTGGCGATTGACGCTCTCGCGCGCGGCACCGACGAAGACGCCGAGTTGCTCCTGCGAAATGTGCACTTCGGAACCGTAGTCGGCGGCGAGCGCGCAGAGCCGTCGCGCAAGCCGCACCGGCAACGGCTGCAGCATCAATTCTTCCATCCGCTCGCTCTGGTAACGGATGCGCTGGCACAGCAGTTGGATGATCTTGATCGCGACTTTCGGTTCGCGTTCGAGATGGCCCAGAAAATCCTCCCGCCGCAGCACGAATAGTTCCGCGGCCTCGCCCGCGGTCGCGTCGGCGGTGCGCGGCTCGCCGTCGAGCACCGCCACCTCGCCGAACAGATCGCCCGGCCCCATGAAGTTCAGCGTCAACCGGCTGCCGTCGGAGGCGCCGGTCTCGATGCGGACCTGTCCGCGGCGCACGCCGAACAGCGCGTTGCCGGGATCGCCCTTCTGAAACAGCACCTCGCCGGATGCGAGATGCTGGGTGTGGCAAAGGTTCGAAATCCGTTGCAATTCGTCCGGACCCAAGTCCGCGAACATCGGGTTCATTTTCAAAATGACCGCAAATTCGGCCTGTTTACTCATTCCAATTCCTTCAAATCATCCGACATAAGCATCGGAGCGGTTACGCAAGAACATCTGTGTCATACGTCACATAACTTGCCGCCTCCACCGATTATTTTTAAGTGCCGTTTTGAGCGACATCCCGTTTCCGGGATAAGCTCGAGGGGATCGGCCAGGATGGGTATAGCCGCGTGGCCGCACATGTGCCGTTGCCCGGGAACGTCGAGATGAGAGCATTGAAATTCGCAGGCGCCGCTGTCGTCGCCGTTATCCTGGTACTCGCGCTCGCCTTGATCGTCGGTATCCCGTCGGGTTTCCTGACCTCGAGCATCGAGGACCGCATCGAACGCGCGACGGGCTATCAGGTCAGCATCGCGGGCACCACCAAGGTCAGCCTGTGGCCGTCGCTGAACGTCAGCTTGAGCGACATCACGCTGGTGGATCCGAAGAACCGCGAGGGCGCGCGGCGCGTGACGCTTGGAAGCGTTCAGGCCGACGTGACGCTGTCGAGCATATGGTCGGGACGCCCGCACGTCACCGAACTCATCATCACCAACCCTGTCCTGCACGTGCCGCTGTTGCGCGAGCGCACCCGGCCGGCTTCGTCCGCGCCCACCTCCGCGACCGAAGTCAATGACGCCGACACGGTGACGATCGACCGTGTGAAGATCGCAGGCGGTGCGTTCGTGGCCGCCAACGCGCGCGATCGCGTCGAACGTCGCATCGACAACATCAATGCCGATGCGGTCATCGACGCGGACCGCAAGGTCACCATGACCGGCACCGCGCGCGCCGGCAACGCGCCGGCCAAATTCATCATCAAGGCGAATGCGCCGACGCCCAAGGTCGAGCGGCAGACCATTCCCATCGAGCTCACGATCGACGCGCCCGGCCTTCTGAACGCGCCCCTTTCGGCCAAGACGGACGTGAGGCTGAACGGCATGGTCGTGATGTTCAACGGCGTCACCGGCACCATCGGCGACGCCGCATTCAACGGCTGGGCTTCGGTCGATGTCGCAAGCAAGCCGCTGGTGAAGGTCGATCTCGATTTCCAACGGCTTGACCTCGCAGCCTCGGCGAAGGCTCCGCAGCAGGCGGGCTCGCAGCCAGGTTCGCAGCCTTGGAGCGACGCGCCGATCAACCTGAGCGGATTGAACTATGTCGACGCGCAGATGCGCATCTCGGCCGCGCAGCTCAACATCGGCGAGGCGCACTTCGCGCAGGCAGGAATCGAGGCGACACTCGCGGGCGGCGTAATGAAGGCCGCAGTCGCCAATCTCGCAACCTATGGCGGGCAGGCCAGCGGCGAGGCGATCGTCGACGTCTCCAGCGGCAGTCCGTCCTACGCGATGCACTGCGACGTCGTCGGCGTACGCGCGCTGCAATTGCTGCAGGGCCTGATGGATTTCGACAAGATCGACGGCAAGATGCAGGCGAAGATCGCCTTGCGTTCGACCGGCGCAAGCCAGCAGGCGATCATGAGCAATCTCAGCGGCACGGCCTTCCTCACCGTCCAGGATGGCGCAATCCGCGGGCTCAACGTCGCCCAGATGATCCGCTCGCTGACGGCGAAGACGCTGAACGGCTGGCAGGATGCCAACGAGCAGACCACCGACCTCAGCCAGCTGTCGGCCTCGTTCCGGGTCGATCGGGGCCAGGCCACGACCACCGATCTCAATTTGATCGGACCGCTGGTGAAGATGACCGGTGCGGGCACCGTTGATCTCGGAACCAGGATGCTGGCGTTCCGGCTCGAGCCCAAGCTCGTGATGACGACGGAAGGCCAGGGCCGTACCTCCGATCCGATCGGGCTCGGCATCCCCGTTGTGCTCGAAGGGTCCTGGGCGCAGCCGCGGATCTATCCCGAGATGTCCGGCATCCTCGACAATCCCGACGCCGCCTATGCCAAGCTCAAGGAGATGGGCAAGGGCCTGTTCGGCGCCAATGGCGGCGGCCTGGGCGGACTGCTGGGCAATCTCGGCGGCAACCTCGGCGGATTTACTGGAAACAACCCGTCGGGGTCCGGAACGTCCAATGGAAATGACGGCGATGCCAACGGACAAGGGGGCCTTCTGGGCGGCCGTCTCGGCGAGACCCTGGGTAACATGATCCAACAGGGATTGGGTGGCGGCGGCCGCAGCCGTGGACGCAGCATTCCGCCGATCGGCGGCACGCCGGACGCGCAAGCTACACAGCCGCAACCCGCAGTGCCCCCGCCGACGGAGCCGCAGAGCGACAATACGCCTCAGGACAGCCAGCCCATGAATGACGTGCTGCGGCAATTGTTCAACCGGTCGCAGAACTGAACCCTTTGCCGCGCATTCACTTACCTTCCGACGCCGGCCGGCACTGTAAGCGGCAGGCCGGCTGCCTGCGTCCTCCGATCGGAGTACAGGGAATCGGCGCCGCTGCTGTTTATTCCCATCAGTTTCGCAGGCCATGCCGGTGCTAACCAAACCTCGGGCCTTCCGGCCAGGGCCACCGAACTGTGCTAGAGTTAATGAAAGCGGGAACGGCCGCCCCGACGCGGCCCGCCACTTGCACCCCCGCTTCCGCGGCCATGGAGCGTGCTCCAGGTAGAGCTTGCCTCGCATCGCACGGCGGGGCGGACAATGGTCGAACACGAAACTGGATGGAGCGTGACGGCGGATCGTCCCGACATCACCTCCCGCTAAGACAAACGGTGTGCCCCCGGTCAGGATGCGCGCACGAGGGTTTGGATGACCGGCGTGAAGGACAAGGTCTGGTTTCTGCGCGGAGGGCTGTTCGCCAAATACGTCATCTCGCTGGTCGGGCTCGTGGTGTTCGTGCTCACCGTCAACGGCGCGGTCGAAACCTGGATCAGCTACCGCTCCACCAAGACCGCATTGACCGACGCGATGTCGGAAAAGGCGGAGGCGGCCGCCAAGCGGATCGACCAGTCGATCTACGAGCTCGAGCGGCAGATCAGCTGGGTGACGGGTGCAAGCCAGAACAAGCTGGAACAGCACAGCGCAGACTATACCCAGCTTCTCAACCAGGTCCCGGCGATCAGCCAGATCTACCTGCTCAACGGCCAGGGCCGCGAGATCTTGCGCATGACGCGCCTGACGCGCGTGACCAACAGGAACACGGATTTCTCGAACGACCCGCGCTTCCTCGAGACGGTGGCGCGCCGCGTCACCTTCTCGCCGATTTATTTCAACGGCACGCAGCCCTTCATGTCGATCGCGATGGCGCATTCCGGCTTCAACGCCGAAGTCACCGTCGCCGAGGTCGACCTGCGCTTCCTGTCGGATTTCCTCGGTGATGCGCAGATCGGCAAGGCAACCTTTGCCTATGTGGTCGATCAGCGCGGCCAGGTCATCGCCAGCTCCGCCAAGGGGCCAGACGTCGCAAGCGACCTGTCGAAGCTTCCGCAGGTTGCAGCGCAGACCGCGCCGGTCAGCCGCGAGCTCGAGCAAGGCACCGGCGCCGACGGCAATTCGGTGCTGTCCGCCTCCAGCACGGTGCCGAAGCTCGGCTGGATCGTGTTCGTCGAGCAACCGAAGGCCCAGGCGCTGGCGCCGATCCGCGACCAGCTCGTTCGCGTCGCGGCGCTGATCGGCGTCGGCCTGCTGGTGGCGCTGCTCGCCAGCACGATCCTGGCGCGGCGAATGCTGATCCCGATCACGGCGCTTTCGACCGGCGCAAGGCGGCTTGGCGACGGCGATTTCGGCCACCGTATCGACGTCCGCACCCATGACGAGCTGGAGGAACTCGCCGGCCAGTTCAACGGCATGGCGGGCCAGCTCAAGGAGACCTATGAGGGGCTGGAGTCCAAGGTCGAGGAGCGCACGCGGGATCTCGCGCAGTCGATCAACGAATTGAAAGTTCTCGAAGAGGTCGGCCGCGCCGTCGCCTCCTCGCTCGATCTCAACGCCGTGCTGCCGACGGTCGCGGCGCGGGCGCTTGAGATCACGCGCGCCGACGCGGTGCTGATCTATGGCTACGATGCCGGCAACCATCGCTTCAATCTCGTCGAGGCCAAGGGCATCGACGAATCGACGGATGGCGAGCATCTCACCATCGACGAGAGCAAGAGCATCCTGAGCGAGGCGGCGAAACACGGCGAGCCGATTGCGATTCCGGATCTCGCGAGCGCCGCCAACGTTCCATTGCGCGATGTCGCGATCGCCGCCGGCTTCCACGCAGTGCTGGTGGTGCCGCTGGTCGATCAGCAGGGCGTGCTCGGCGCGCTGGTCGTGCTGCGCAAGGCTACCGGCGAATTCGCAGGCAACCTGATCGGGCTGATGCGGACCTTCGCGAACCAGGCCGTTCTCGCGATGCGCAATGCGCGGCTGTTCACCGAGGTCGATCAGAAAGGCCGCGAGCTGGCCTCGGCGCGCGACACCGTGCAACAGCAGGCCGACCAGCTCCAGGCGCAGACCGAGCAGCTGCGCAACTGGAACAAGTCGCTGGAAGAGCGGGTCGAGAAGCAGCTCGGCGAGATCGAGCGTATCCGCAGGCTCGAGCGCTTTCTCGCACCGCAGGTCGCGCAACTGATCGCGTCCTCCGACGGCCACGACTCGCTGCTCGACAGCCATCGCCGCGAAGTCACCGTCGTATTCTGCGACCTGCGCGGCTTCACCTCCTT
Source organism: uncultured Alphaproteobacteria bacterium (assembly GCA_963770385.1). Taxonomy (GTDB): domain Bacteria; phylum Pseudomonadota; class Alphaproteobacteria; order Rhizobiales; family Xanthobacteraceae; genus Bradyrhizobium. Next base: position 1,334,912 of record CAVYPJ010000003.1, read on the forward strand.
CACCGAAACCACCGAGCCGGAGGAGGCGATGAACGTGCTGCGCGAATATCACGCAGCGCTCGGTGAGCTGATCTTCCGTTATGAAGGCACGCTCGATCGCTATGCCGGCGACGGCGTGATGATCCTGTTCAACGCGCCGATTCAGTTCGAGGACCACACCAAGCGCGCGGTGAAGATGGCGGTCGAGATGCGCGACCAGATCGGGCTTTTGACGCAGAAGTGGCGCAACCGCGGGCACAGCCTGGGATTTGGCGTCGGCATCGCGCTCGGCTACGCCACGCTCGGCCAGGTCGGCTTCGAGCATAGGCTGGAATATGCCGCGATCGGCAGCGTCACCAATCTCGCCTCGCGCCTGTGCGACGAGGCCAAGGCGGACCAGATCGTGGCGAGCCGCCGTGTCTATGGCATGGTCGAGCAATGGGTCGACGCCGCGCCGATCGACGATCTCGTGCTGAAGGGATTCAATCATCCCGTGCTCGCGGTCGAGATTTTGCAATGGCGCGAAGAGGTCGACAACATCGTCGACGCCGGCACCGCCGCACGCCGCCGCAAGGGGACGTAGCGGGACGACGTAGGAACGTAACGGCGGAGCTGTCGTTGCGTGTCAGCGAACGCAAGACTCTCTCCACCGTCGTCCTCGCGCACGCGAGGGACCCATAACCACAGGATTGTGTCATCAGGCACGGCGGGGGCCCCAGCTCGTTCTAACAAGATGCTCCTGTGGTTATGGTCCCTGCGTGCGCAGGGACGACGGGGAGAGTGCGGGGCCCTATGGTTCGAGACGGCGCTCGCGCGCCTCCTCACCATGAGGGTTTGGCTTCGCGCCGCTTGTGAAGACCTCATCCTGAGGAGCCCGCAGCAGGCGGGCGTCTCGAAGGATGGGCCACTCAAAGAACGACGACACGAGTCCTCATTCCCGCGGCGCGATGCGTCCGAGTTTTTCAATCAAATCACCCTCATGAGATCAGAGGGCGCAGGGAAGACCGGGTGCCCTTCGCACCCATGGTCCGCGTGCAGAAAAAAGCACGCGGCAGAACCACAGGTACGAGCCGGAACAACCGGCCTTCCCTGCGCAATGGTTTTACGGCTTATACGTGATCTCCCCGGTGACCAGGCTTTGTTTGTCACCGTCGCTTCGCATCATCCGCGAAACTTAACGCCAGCCTTGGGGCGCCAGGACCACACGATTTCGCCGTCCGCGCCATGTTGTTCGTCTCACAACACACCGCGTCCATCGCATCCCACACCCAACGTTCGTGACGATCGCGAAACGCCCCTCGTATGGGTGCGGGACGCGCGGGAGCATGGTTTTGATTTGCCCGACGGCGCAACAGAAAAATGCACGACGGGCAATTTGCGCAGGGCGTCCATGCGCATCCCGCGCGCTCCGCCGTCATTGCGAGCGCAAGCGAAGCAATCCAGATTGCCTCCGCGGCGAAAGTCTGGATTGCTTCCTCGCTATCGCTCCTCGCAATGACGTCCCGCTCACTCGCCCCGCCGTCATTCCGGGACGACGCGTCAGCGGCGAGCCAGGAATCGATTTCACCACGGAGCATGAGGTGACAATGGATTCCGGGCTCAGCCCTGACGGCTGCGCCGGAATGACGATGGAGAGCTATTGCCGGCGTTCGCTCCGCCACCGCTCTGTGACGTCAGCCACAGCAACCCCGTTCCGAGACCGGTTGCCGCTTGGCGGGCTGGCCGGGCATCTGGTATCGATGGCCCCTCACTTGCCGACGGGACTTTCGATGAGCCATTTTACCGCACGTTGCTTTCTTCCTGCGCGCTCCCATTCCCGAAAGCTCGCCGCGCTCGCGGCCACGAGCCTTTTCTGCCTTGCCGCGGAGCCGATGCTGGCTGCGGAGGAAGCCGACGCGCCGAAGGGACAGAGCGTCTCGGTGCTGAAGGCCGCAAAATCCTGCTTCAACAACATCGTCGAGGTGTCGGGCATCATCCTGGCGCGCGAGGAGACCGCGGTGCGGCCGGAACGTCCGGGGCTGAAGGTTTCGGAGGTGCTGGTCGATGCCGGCGAGACCGTCACCGCCGGTCAGACGCTGGCCCGCCTTACGCCGCCCGAGGGCGGCAATATCAATGTGCAGGCGCCTGTCGCGGGCGTGGTCTCGGCTTCTACCGCCACGATCGGCGCGTTTGCCTCGGGCCGCGGCGAAGCGCTGTTCAGCATCATCTCGCGCAGCGAATATGATCTCGTCGGCCTGGTGTCGACCGAGGATATCGGCAAGGTCGCGGCCAACCAGCCCGCCGCCATCAAGATCATCGGCGCGGGCAATGTCGACGGCAAGGTGCGCCGCGTCGCGCCGACCGTCGAGCCTAACAGCCAATTGGGCCAGGTCTTCATCGGCATCACGACGAACCGCCGGCTCGCGATCAACGCGTCCGGTCGCGCGGAGATCAAGACCGGCCAGAGCTGCGGCGTATCCGTGCCGCTCACCGCGGTCCTCTACGGCAGCGCCGGCACCGTGGTCCAGGTGGTGAAACGCGCGCGCATCGAAACGCGACGTGTCGAGGTGGGGCTGATGTCCGGCGGACAGATCGAAATCCGCGAAGGTCTCAACGAAGGCGACGACGTGGTCGCCCGCGCCGGCGCATTGCTCCGCGAAGGCGACCCGGTGCGGCCGGTGGCGACGACCGCAAACGGAAAGTGACTGGCTGAACGCCTCAGCGCGGACCAGGGCATGCACATATGCGGCTCAACGGCCACCCGTGCGCCGGTCCCGGCACACTGTCGTCCCTGCGAACGCAGGGACCCATACCGCGTGATGTCTGTTGTTGGAAAGAAAGCCGTCCCGCCGTAGTGCCACAAACTCAAGCCTGTGGTTATGGGTCCCTGCGTTCGCACTAGTGCATGCACACATCTTCTGGAGTTTTATCAACGACTTGCCTAAGAACGCAGAGATATGATGCATTCTTGCGAAGCTGCACTCGCGAACTTTCGTCATCGAGTAGCGACCAAGTCCTTGATCAAGAGTTGGTTTTTCGGTTCGAAAAGATGTGTGCATAGCCTAGTGCGTTCGCAGGGACGACAGCGAGTTTGCCGCCCGAACGGGGGCATATCACGTCCGATGTCGGCCGCACCTGGGTTCCGTTCCGCACCGTCCCTGCGCGAGAATTGAGCTGCCGTTCGAGATGTGTGAATGCCTTAGTGCGTTCGCAGGGACGACAGCGAGCTTGCGGCTTGAGCCATCCGATCGCGCACGACGTTAAAGACTAAGCGTTGAATCAGCTTCCGGCGTTCTCGGTGAGCGCGCCGAAGCGGACGTCTTCGAGCAGCGAGGACGACACCGAGGGCACCTGCTCGCCGTCGGAGGCGCGGGAGATCGCGACCCGGGTCTTGTTGAAGGCGGCTTCCGCGCCGACCGGCTTCTCGCTCAAATGATTGAGCAACTCGCCGACCAGCATGCTGTTCTGGCCGCTGGAATCGTCGGCGACCTTGCCGGGCGTCGCCGACGACAGCACCAGCGCATTGTCGGGCGCGGTGATCGGCGCGAGCCCGTGCGAGAAGGAGCGGAAGCGCCGCTCATAGGGGTTGCGGCGCGAGGCATCGATCACGACGAGCTTGGCGCGGGCGCCCTGCGCCTTCATCGCATCGAGCACGGATTCGACGCTGACGCCCTCACGGCGCACGTCGGACTCCTTCCAGATCGTCGCGTCGACCGGGATCATGTAGCTCTCACGGCCCGTCTGCACGCCATAGCCGCCGAAAAACAGCATCACCACGGAATCGGAACGGATCTTCGACTTCAGCCGGTCCAGCGCGCGGGTCATGTCGTCCTTGCTGGCGTCCTCGACCACCTCGACATCGAAGCCGTCACTGCGCAGCGCATGCGTCAGCGCGCGCGCATCGTTGATCGGCTGGGCCAGCGGCTCGGAAGCATCGGGATAGTGGCCATTGCCGATCACCAGCGCCAGCCGCGAACCCTTGTGGACGGAGGCGGTCGCCTGCTCGCTCACGGCCGCCTTGGCGGCATCCAGCGCACGCAGGCTGAGTGCGGCATGGGCGCCGATTGCCAGCGACACCGTACCGGCCAGTGCGGCAAAGATGCCGATGGATCGATGTGAGACGCGAGGCTGCCATAAAGTCATACGGTCTATCCTTGGGTCGCTGCATTCCACGAGCGCGCGGCGAGGCACGCCGTAGCTTTTTCGGTTTTAGGGATTAGCCGATCAGGTGTCGGCGAATTGCGCACAAATTGCGGCGCCGCAACATACAATCCATTAACCCGCCCGGCCACAGCCAGCAATAGGAAACCGTTCTTACGAGCCAAGACATTGATAAACCTGAATTAAAATTGACTTATCGGGGCCTTTTCCCGGCCTGCGGCCCGCAGTCCACGTGGCATTACGGTGACCAAACCGTTAATCACATATGTGACGTAAGTCACATTTGTAATTCTTGTCCGATCGTATAGCGTTCCAAACTCTTGCCGGTTCGGGGGCGATATCGGGCCGGCGCGGCCCGCTGCATTGGAGACGGTGCGGCGGCGTCACGCGGGACGAGTTCGATGAATTTCCACGACACGGCGGGAGCCGTTTGCCGCGCGTTGTTGGCCCGGAAGGACGGGCCGTCGCTCTACGACATCTGCGACCCGCTGCTTCTGAAGCATCACGGCGGCGACGCGCACCTCTCCAAATTCTACCGCACCGCGCTTGGTAATCCGCCGTTGCGGGCACTGCTGCGCCGGGCCGGACTGCCCGAATTGCGCGACGAGAGCCGCCTGCAGGCACTACGGAGCGCGCTCACCCAGGCCCGAGACGACGCCGAGCCGGACTGGGCCGCGGTCGGCGAACCGGTCGCAGAACTGGTCGACACCATCGATCTCGCCCATCCACGGCCGCCGGCGGCGCAGGTTTCGGAGACAGCCCCGTCGCCCGCCCGGATCGACGCCGTGATCCGCACCTGCGGCGCGCATCTGCTGCGCTCCTTCGGCAGGAACGGCTTCATCCCGACTTATGCCGCCTTCAATCTGATCGGCGATCCCGATCTGCGCGGCCGCGAAATGGTGATGGCGCTGACCGGATTGAACGCGCGCGGTTACAAGAACTCGACACTGCTGTTCAGCCTGGCGCGCGTGTTCATCGCCCGCTCGCCGGCAGGCGTGCTGATCAATCCGCCATGGAAGGGCATTGCCGAGCCGCTCTGGGAGCCGGTGCAGATCCGCCACCGCTCGGCCTATTACGATGCCTTCTTCACCGAGGCGCTGCTCGGCTTCATCGAGACCGGACTTGCCTCGCTCGAGGAGACCGCGGCATCGCGCCGCGCGATCGCGAACATGCTGGATTTCTGCCTCAATATCAGCCGGGAAGAGGTGCGCGCGCCGAACGGAACGAACTTCAACGTCGTGACCGCGCTGGCGCCGCTGCCGCATCCGCGCTTCTCCCGTTTTTTCGCGCAGATCAAACAGGACCTCGGCTTCGGCGTCTATGTGCCGGATTGCGACACGACGGCGTGTGCGTTCTCGGCCGCGACGCAGGCGGGATCAGACGATCCCATGCTGGACCAGCCGCTGCTCGACTTCTATGCCGGCTACCAGGTGCGGAGCGGCGACAACGAGCCGCGCGTGACCGTGCCGCTCAATGACAATGTCGACTACGAGGGCGGCGTCGCCACCTGGATCGACAGCCTCGCCGGCGAGCGGCCCTATGGCAACGATCTCGACCCGACGCTCAATCTCGACATTCTCGAAGTCAGCTTCCGCAACCTGGCCCGCTGGAAGATCCTGGAGACGCCGCAGCGGCTGGAGACGGTCCATCGCATCATTGGCTTCCAGAGGCGGCTGGTCGAAAGCGGCGCCTTCGCCAATCCGCGCTCGCACATCTATTATCTGCCGGAACTCTACTGCGCCTATTTCGGCCGCTGCTATGCCGCCTTCATCGCGCTGCCGGCCGCGGCGCGCGCGGCGATCGATCCCACCGGCGCGTTCGACGTCATCCGCACCCGCGTGCTGGCCTATGTGCAGGACGAACTGATCGCCTTCGAGATGAATCCGTTCGACGCCGCGCTGGCGCTGATCGCGCTCGCCCATCTCGGTGCCGACGTCGGGACCTTCACGCCGGCGCTCAATTGCATCGTCACGCAGGTCGGCGAAGGCGGCCGGCACGGGCCGTTCCGCGGCTACGAATGGAACAAGATGAAGACGCCGACGCGGATTCTGGTCGGCGGTCCGGAAGTGACCTCGGCCTTCGTGCTGATGGGGCTTGCGCTGGCGCGCAAGGCGATGATCGGTCGGCGCTAAAATGTAGGGCGGGCAAAGGCGCATTTGCGCCGTGCCCGCCATTCATCCGCATCGGCGGCGCACGGTGGACACGGTTGCGCTTTGCTCACCCTACATCGGGCCCCATCAAGTTGACGTGTATGAACGGACTTTAATACTGGTGCGGCGGCCCGATCCGCACCACAATTCGCGTATCTGTCGATCCAGTTCAACCCTTGGATATGGCTTGGCATGTCGAAGAGATTTCTGTTCGCGGTTCTTGTTGTTTCATTGCCATCGCTGGCGCAGGCGGCCGACATCAGCGGCGTTCCCAAATTCCGCGATGCCGACATCATCCAGATCGGCTCCGCCCGCATCCGGCTTGAGGGCATCGACGCGCCGTCGGTCGACCAACTCTGCCTCAACACCAAGGGTGAGCGCTGGACCTGCGGCGTCGCTGCGCGCGACGAGCTGATCAAGCATGCCGAGAACAAAAGCTGGACCTGCCATTCGAGCCGTACCGACCGCCGCGGCCGCCTGATCGCGCGCTGCGAGGTCGATGGCGAGGACATTCAGAAATGGCTGGTGACGAATGGCTGGGCGCTCGCCTATCAGCGGCAGTCACACGATTACGAGGCCGATCAGGCCGCCGCGCGCGAGGCCAAGGCGGGCATGTGGCAGGGTGCCTTCATCGCGCCGTGGGACTGGCGGGTCCGCAACAAGAAGACGACCATCCTCGGCGCTGTCAAGCCGCCCGAGAACGCCAACGCGATCCTTTTGGCGTCGGCCTCCGGCGCGGTGGCGCCCTCGCCCGACTGCACCATCAAGGGCAATGTCAACCGCTCCGGCGAGTGCATCTTTCACCAGCCGACCAGCCGCTGGTACGCGCAGATCAAGATGCAGATCAGCAAGGGGACGCGCTGGTTCTGCTCGGTGGAAGAGGCCGAAGCCGCCGGCTGCCGTGAGACGCGGCGCTAAAGCGAGTAAACCACGCAGAACCTTCAGCGGGTGTCGCCGTGACCGACCAGCCGCTTGATGCGACAAGCCAGGCGAAACATCGCCGGCTCCAGCGCGTCCTGCTGTGGCTGTTGTTCGCGGTTCTCGCCTACACCGCACTGGCCTATGCCGTGCTGCCGGCCTTCTGGACCCATCACGAGCACCAGAAGGGACTCGCGAACCTGCCGATGGTCACGCGGACCGCGCAGGGCATTCCCGGCGATCCGATCAATGTGGGCCTGATCGGCAACGAAAAGGAAGTCCTCTGCGCCATGAACAATGCGGGCTGGTTTCCAGCCGATCCCGTGACCTTCCGCTCATCGATCGAGATCGCCGGCAGCGTGCTGCTCGATCGTGCCTATCACGACGCGCCGGTCTCGCCTCTTTTTTATCTCGACCGCCGCGAGGATCTCGCCTTCGAGAAGCCGGCCGGCAAGAGCGCCGACCATCGCCATCACGTGCGCTTCTGGAAGGCGCTCGACAAAGGCGAGGAACAACGGCCGGTCTGGCTCGGAGCCGTGACCTTCGACCGCAGCGTCGGCTTCAGCCATTTCACCGGCGCGATCACGCATCATATCGGACCCGACATCGACGCCGAGCGGAAATTGCTCGTCGCCGATATCGAGGCCGCAGGAATGGCGACGGCCAAATATCAGGTCACAGGCATCGGCCCTACGGTGACCGGACTAAACGGCGGTGGCGATCACTATTACACCGACGGCGAGGTCTGGATCCTGCGGCTGGTGGAGGATTGTCACAAGCAGACGAGCACGGTCGACGTGATTCCGAGCCCGCCCGCAACCGAGCTGAAAGATCAGATCTGGCATGCAATCGCCGACACGTTAACGAAATGAGCGCCCGCCACCTTGAAATTCCGCGCTTAAGGCTGCATCCATGCCCCTGACCTCTCATCTGTAAGGAATGCCGACAATGACCGTTCGTGCGGGCCGGGAATTTCTGGCCATCCCGGGACCGACCAACATGCCCGACGAAGTGCTGCGCGCGATGCATCGCCCGGCGCTCGACATCTATTCCGAGCAGATGGTCAATCTGACCGACAGCCTGATCGGCGATCTCGGCAAACTGTTCGCGACCAAGGGCAAGACCTACATCTACATCGCCAACGGCCACGGCGCGTGGGAGGCCGTGCTGTCCAACGTGCTGTCGAGCGGCGACAAGGTGCTGGTGCTGGAGAGCGGCCGCTTCGCGATCGGTTGGGGCGACGCCGCGCGCGCGATGGGCGCCGAGGTCGAGGTGTTGAAGGGCGATTGGCGTCGCGCGATCCGTCCCGAGGAAGTCGAGGCGCGGCTGCGTGCCGACAAGGATCACACGATCAAGGCGATCCTCGCCGTGCAGGTCGACACGGCGTCCGGCGCCTATAACGACATCGAGGCGATCGGCAAGGCGGTCAAGGCCGCCGGCCATCCGGCTTTGTTCATGGTCGATACCGTGGCGTCGCTCGGCTGCATGCCGTTCGAGATGGACAAATGGGGCATCGACGTCGCGATGTCCGGCTCGCAGAAGGGCCTGATGACGCCGCCCGGATTAGGCTTTGTCGCCGCCAACGACCGCGCGCAGGCCGTACACAAGAAGGCCGACCTGCGTACGCCCTATTGGGACTGGACCGAGCGCGAGGGCGTCGAGCATTACCGCCGCTACGCCGGCACCGCGCCGGTGCATCTGCTGTTCGCGCTGCGCCAGGCGATCGACATGCTGTTCGAGGAAGGACTCGAGAACGTGTTCAAGCGTCATCTCCTGCTCGGCGAGGCGGTGCGCCGCGCCGTCTCCGTCTGGGCCGAGGGCCAAGTGCTCGGCCTGAACATCGAGGAGCCGGCCGAACGCTCCAACACGGTGACGACCGTGCTGATGTCCGGCGACCACGACCCCGCCAAGCTGCATCGCTATTGCAAGCAGAAATGCGGCGTGGTGCTCGGCGTCGGTATCGGCGATCTGCAGGGACAGGCGTTTCGTATCGCCCATATGGGACACGTCAACGCGCCGATGATCCTCGGCACGCTCGGCGTCATCGAGGTCGGCCTCAATGCGCTCGGCATTCCCCACGGCAAGGGCGGAACCGAGGCCGCGATCGAATGGCTCGGCCAAAGTGTGAGCGCCTGAGCCCTTTCCCGGGCGTCATTTTTGGTGCTTACTGTTTGCCAAGCACCAACGCGCGGCGGCGCGAAAGATGACCCCGGGGGGAGTTGATTGGCGTCCGTTGAGCTGCGCGGCCTGACCAGGCGATTTGGATCGCTCACGGTCGTCGATGATGTTTCGCTGACCATTGATCATGGACAACTCGTCTGCCTGCTCGGCCCGTCGGGCTGCGGCAAGACCACGACACTGCGACTGATCGCGGGGTTTCTGGAGCCGTCCGACGGCGAGATCCATGTCGGCGAGCGGGTCGTGTCCTCGAAGGCGAAGACCCTGCCGCCCGAAGACCGCAAGATGTCGATGATCTTCCAGAGCTACGCGCTCTGGCCGCACATGACGGTCGCCGACAACATCACCTACGGTCTACGCTTACGAAAGCTCGATCGCGCAACGATCGGCAAGAAGCTCGATACGATCCTTGCGACCACGAAGCTCGCGGCGCTGGCGCAGCGCTATCCGGGCGAGCTCTCCGGCGGACAGCAGCAGCGCGTGGCGCTGGCGCGCGCGCTGATCGTCGAACCGCAGACGCTGCTGCTCGACGAGCCGCTCTCCAATCTCGACGCGAACCTGCGCGAGGAGATGCGCTTCGAGATCCGCAGGCTGCATGACGAATACCGTTACACGACGGTCTACGTCACCCACGACCAGTCCGAGGCGATGACGACCGCGGACCAGATCGCTGTGATGAATGCGGGCAGGATCGACCAGCTCGGCACGCCGGAGGACATCTACGACCGGCCGCAATCGGAATTCGTCGCGCGCTTCATCGGCGCCAGCAATGTGATTCGCGGTACCGCGCGCGACGCCGACCATATCGAGTTCTGTGGCGCGATGCTGCAGGTCGTCGGTGCCAGGCTGACCGCGGGTCAGGACGCGGCGGTCGCGATTCGCCAGCACGACATCTTCCTCGCGGTGCATGCGCCGCAGAGCCCGCAGAACGCGCTGCAGGCCCGCGTCAAGCGGCAGGTGTTTCTCGGCGCGACCCGCGATTATCTGGTCGAAACGTCCGACGGCACGCAATTGCGTGTCGCTGCGACACCCGACATCCAGGTCGCGCCGGGCACGCTGGTCTGGCTCTATCTGCCGCCGCAGCGCTGCCGTGCGCTCGAACGCTGAGGAAAGCACGATGCGACAGCGCCGGCCTTCGCGACGCGAGATCATCAAGGGATCGGCCGCGCTCACGCTTGGCTCGGTGTTCGCCTCGCCCTTGCGTGCTGCCGCACCGCCGGCGGAAGCCGTCACGCCGGCGCTGATCGAGGCGGCGAAGAAAGAAGGCAAGGTCGTGCTCTATTCCGCGATGGACCTGCCGGTCGGCGAGAAGCTCGGCAAGGCCTTCGAGGCGGCATACCCCGGCATCGAGATCCAGATCGAGCGCTCCGGCTCCGAGCGGCTGTTCCAGCGCGTCGCGCAGGAATTTTCCAGCAACATTCACGCCTGCGACGTGATCAACAGCTCGGATGCCGCGCATTTCATTCCCTGGAAGAAGAGCGGCTGGCTGATGCCGTTCGTCTCCGAAGACGTCGCGCAGTATTTTCCCGAACAGTTTCGCGATCCAGACGGGATGTTTGCGACCTCGCGCGTCTGGCTGTCGTCGATCGCCTACAACACCAATCTCGTGAAGGCGGAGAATGCGCCGAAAAGCTTTGCCGACCTGCTCGATCCCAAATGGGCCGGCAAACTCGTGAAAGGTCATCCGGCCTATAGCGGCACCATCATGACGGCGACCTATCAGCTCGTGCGCGAGCTCGGCTGGGACTATCTGGAGAAGCTTTCGAAGCAGCGCGTCATGCAGGTGCAGTCGTCGACCGATCCGCCGAAGAAGCTCTCGCTCGGCGAGCGCGCCGTGATGGCTGACGGCAATGAATATGGCATCGTGCTGCTGAAGGAGGCGGGCCAACCGGTCGAGCCGGTGTATCCGAACGAAGGCACGCCGACGGTCTCGGGCCCGACCGGGATTTTCGACAGCGCGCCGCATCCCAATGCGGCAAAGTTGTTTCAGGCCTGGCTGCATACGCGCCAGACGCAGCAGTTCTTCATCGACTTCACCGCGCAATATTCGGTGCACGCGCAGGTGCAGTCGAAGCCGGGACGAAGAAAGCTCTCCGACATCAAGCTGATGAAGGAGGACCCGGCCGGGGTCGAGGCAATGAGCGAAGAGATCAAGACGCGCTATGCGAAGCTGTTCCGGGTGTGACGTGAGCGTCAGTGATAAGACCCTCGTGGTGAGGCGGCGCGCATGCGCCGTCTCGAACCATGAGGCCACAGTGGGGCCTCATCCTTCGAGACGCCGCTGCACGGCTCCTCAGGATGAGGGGGAGAGAATGAGCGAGACCGTTCGATTCCGATGTGACATCAGTGCGGCTCCAACCACCGCCGTCATTCCGCGTCGCCTCGAAGAGGCGAACCCGGAATCTCGAAGATTCTGGGTTCGATGCGGCGCATCGCCCCGGAATGACGATGGAGAGAGTTTGGCCATGGCCGTGACCGTCGACTCTGTAACCGCCGACATCGCCGCCCCGAAACGCGGCCTCGACCTGACCAAGCCGGTGCTGTGGCTGTTTGCGATCGTGCTGGTGGCGTTGATCGCGCTGCCGCTGTCATGGCTTGCGATCTACGGCTTCACCGACAAGGCGCGACATTTTACGCTGCAGAATTTCGTCACGCTGTTCACCGACCCCGATTTCCTCGATCCACTGTTCACCACCGCGATCATCGCAACGACGTCGGCCGTGCTCTGCTGCGTCGTGGCCGCGCCGATCAGCTGGCTGGTGTCGCGCACGGACATGCCCGGGCGACAGACCATCCGCGCGCTGGTGACGGCCTCCTTCGTGACGCCGCCGTTCCTCGGCGCGGTCGCCTGGGAGTTGCTCGCGGCGCCGAACAGCGGCCTCCTGAATCAATTGTTTCGCTTCCTCACCGGCGCGGAATCCGACGAGCATCTCTTCAACATCTACTCGCTGCCGGGGATCATCTTCGTGATCTCCTGCTACACGTTCCCTTTCGTGTTCGTGCTGGTGGCGAATGCGCTCGACACCATGCCGGGTGAACTTGAAGACGCCTCGGCGATCCTCGGCGGCAAGGCCTGGACCACGGCGCGGCGCATCACCATTCCGCTGGCGCTGCCGGCGCTGGTGGCCGGCAGCCTGATCGCGTTCCTGCAGGCGATGACGCTGTTCGGCTCGCCCGCGATCCTCGCGCTGCCGGCGGGCTTCCACACCATGACAACCAAGATCTGGAGCCTGTTCCAGTATCCGCCGAAGCTCGAACTGGCGGCGGCCGCCGCCGTGCCGCTACTCGTTCTCACGATCCTGCTTTTGCAGGCGCAAAAATTCATCCTAGGTCGTCGCGGCTATTCCGTCGTTGGCGGCAAATATGGCGCGCCGCGGCGGGTCGAACTGAAAGGCTGGCGATGGGCCGCACTTGGCTTCTGTCTTTTCGTGCTGCTGAACCCGGTGTTCCTGCCCTATTTCGCACTGCTGAATGCGGCATTCTCGCCGAACGCGACGACGCTCGCAACGCCGTCGACACTAACGCTGCACAACATCGTCTTCGTGTTCACCGAGTTGTCCTCGACCGGCCTCGTGCTGAAGAACACGGTCATCCTGGGGACCGCGACTGCGACCATCGGCACGGTTCTCGCGCTCGTCATCGCCTATGTCACGACGCGGCGCGTGATCGCGGGCTCGCGCGTGCTTGGCTTCCTCGCCACCGCGCCCGTCGCAGTGCCCGGCATTGTGCTCGGCGTCGGGCTGTTCCTGAGTTACACCAGGCCACCGTTCGTGCTGTATGGCACGCTGTGGATCCTGCTGATCGCTTTCCTCACCATCAACCTGCCATCGGCCTATCAGCAATTGCAGGCCGCGTTCACGACCATCCACCCCGAGCTCGAGGAAGCCAGCCGCATCCTCGGCGCCACGCGGCTGCAATCGCTGATCCGGATCACTGCGCCGCTGCTGCGCACCGGCGTGATCGCGACCTGGTGCTTCATCTTCATCGGCGTGATGCGCGAATTGTCGGCTGCGATCGTGCTGTTCACCTCGCAGACCAAGGTGCTCTCGGTTCTGATCTACGACCTCAACGAAAGCGGTGATCTCGCCGCAATCGCGGTGCTCGGTATCGCGATGCTGGTGATCACGTTTGCAGTCGTTATGGCCGTGAACCGAATCCCGATGTTCGGAACGAGCGCCGACGCTCGCCTGCGCAACACATAACAACCGTCATTGCGAGCGGTAGCGAAGCAATCCAGTCTTGCCGCGGAGACAGACTGGATTGCTTCGTCGCGCTGCTCCTCGCAATGACGGGGATGGGCCCTCGTTCCTGGTCAACGCATCTGGCAATCCCGGCGCGCCTCCCGATATAAGGCGGACGTCTGAGACCGAACGAGGATTACGTGACCCAAGCAACGGACAAAAAGGCTGCCGTTCCCACCGCGCCGCGCCGGCCGCGTTCCTTCACTACCCATGGCATCGCCGTGACCGACGATTACGCCTGGCTGAAGGACGAGAACTGGCAGGAGGTGCTGCGCGATCCCTCGATTCTGGGCAAGGACATCCGCACCTATCTGGAAGCGGAGAATGCCTATACCGAGAGCCTGCTCGGCCATACGGCTTCCTTGCAGAAGAAACTGGTCGCCGAAATGCGCGGCCGGATCAAGGAAGACGATTCCAGCGTGCCGTCGCCCGATGGTCCTTATGCTTATTTCCGCCGGTACCGCGAGGGCGGCCAGCACGAAATGTATGGCCGCATGCCGCGCAACGGCGGCGAAAGCCGGATCGTGCTCGACGGCGACGAGTTGGCGCGGTCGCACGAATACTTCCGTTTCGGCGGCAGCCGCCATTCGAATGATCACAAGCTGCAAGCCTGGAGCGCCGACACCAAGGGCTCGGAATATTTCTCGATCCACGTGCGGGATTGGGAGAGCGGGAAAGACCTCGACGATCTCGTCGAGGAGACGGACGGCGCCGTGGTGTGGAGCGCGGACTGCAAGAGCTTCTTCTATGTCAAGCTCGACGACAATCACCGTCCGATGCAGGTCTGGCGGCATCGCCTCGGCACGGCGCAGGCGGACGATATCCTCATCTATGAGGAGCAGGACAGCGGCTGGTTCACCCATCTGCATGAGTTGACATCAGGCCGTTTCTGCGTGATCGCGGGCGGCGATCACGAGACATCCGAGCAGCGGATGATCGATCTCGCCAATCCCGACAGCCCGCCACGGCTGATCGCAGCGCGCGAAGAGGGCGTGCAATATTCGATTGCCGATCGCGGCGATGAGCTGTTCATCCTCACCAATGCGGACGACGCCATCGACTTCAAGATCGTCACCGCGCCGCTGGCCTCACCCGAGCGCGCCAATTGGCGCGACCTGATCCCGCATCGCGCCGGCATCTATGTGCTCGACCACGATCTGTATTCCGGCCATCTGGTACGGCTTGAGCGCGCCAATGCGCTGCCCGCGATCGTGATCCGCGATCTCACGAGCGGCGAAGAGCACGCCATCGCCTTCGACGAGGCCGCCTATTCGCTGGACACGATGGGCTCCTATGAATTCGACACGACGAACCTGCGCTTTTCCTATTCGTCGATGACGACACCGTCGGAAGTCTATGACTACGATATGACGACCCGCACGCGGACCTTGCGCAAGCGGCAGGAGATTCCGTCAGGCCACAATCCGGCGGACTACGTCACCACACGCATCATGGCAAAGGCGCATGACGGCGCCGAAGTGCCGATCTCGCTGCTGCACCGGCGCGACGTCAAACGCGACGGCAAGGCGCCGTTGCTGCTTTACGGTTATGGCTCCTATGGCGTGTCGATTCCGGCGTCCTTCAATACCAACCGGCTGTCGCTTGTCGATCGCGGCTTCGTCTATGCGATCGCGCATATCCGCGGCGGCACTGACAAGGGCTGGGGATGGTATCTCGACGGCAAGCGCGAAAAGAAGACCAACAGCTTTGACGATTTCGCGGCATGCGCTCGCGCGCTGGTCGATCAGAAATACACCGGCGCCAAGCGCATCGTCGGTCATGGCGGCAGCGCCGGCGGCATGCTGATGGGCGCGGTGGCGAACCGCGCCGGTGAGTTGTTCGCCGGCATCGTGGCAGAAGTGCCGTTCGTCGACGTGCTCAACACGATGCTCGACGACACCCTGCCGCTGACGCCGCCGGAATGGCCCGAATGGGGCAATCCGATCGACAGCGAAAAGGATTTTCGCACCATCCTGTCCTATTCGCCCTATGACAATGTCGCCGCGAAGGACTATCCGGCGATCCTCGCGATGGGCGGCCTCACTGATCCGCGCGTCACCTATTGGGAGCCGGCGAAATGGATCGCGCGGCTGCGCGCCACCATGACCGGCGGCGGCCCGGTTCTGCTCCGCACCAACATGGGCGCCGGCCACGGCGGCGCTTCCGGCCGCTTCGACCGTCTCGACGAAGTCGCGATCGTCTACGCATTCGCGCTGTGGGCGGTCGGGATGACCGAGAAAGCGGAGGTGTAGACCCTCGCCCCGCTCTTCGCGGGGCCGAGACAAGCGAAGCTCGCTCCGTGAGGGTCGGGATGAGGGGCAGCGCCGCGAAAATACTTGCAGTCGGAGTCGCGGAGACTCCCCTCACCCGATCGCATCTAACGATGCGATCCGACCTTCAAGCGGGGCGAGGCAAGAAGACCGGCGCGTCCTTAAAGAAATAAGAGCCGAAAGCCATGCCGCGCTACTCCAAGAAAGACTTTCCCGTCCATAACGTCCGCCGCTTCCTCGAGCCCGGCCCGATCGTCCTCCTCAGTTCAGCTTTCAAGGACGAGACCAACATCATGACCATGGGCTGGCACATGGTCATGGAATTCACGCCATCACTGATCGGCTGCTGTATCTCGTCGACTAACCATAGTTTCGAACTGGTGCGCAGGAGCCGGCAATGCGTGATCAATCTGCCGACGACCGATCTCGCAGCGACCGTCGTGAAGATCGGCAACAGCTCGGGGCGTGACATCGACAAGTTCGCGGAGTTCGGCCTGACGCCGAAACCGGCGACGCATCTTCGCGCGCCGCTGATCGACGAATGCTACGCCAATTTCGAATGCCAGCTTGCGGACACGAGCTGGGTGAAGAAATACAACATCTTCGTGTTCGAGGTGGTGAAGGCGCATGTGGCCACCGCGCCGAAAACGCCCAAGACGATGCATTATCGCGGCGACGGCGAGTTCATGATCTCCGGTGAGGAGACGAGAAAGTATCGCAGGCTGTTCAAGCCGGGGATGTTGTGAGGCTGGGCCTCAGTTTTGTTGTGAGCTAATGAGGCGCCACTCACTGCACCTTGTCGTCCCTGCGAACGCAGGGACCCATAACCACAGGCCAATATTGTTGAGCACGACGGGGTGTCGATCTTCGTAACAACAACACCCTGTGGTTATGGGTCCCGGGTCGCGCTTCGCTTGCCCGGGACGACATCGAGTGTGTGGCCAAAGCATGATCCGGAAGTGTGTAGCGGTTCTCCGAAAAGATCATGCTCAATCCGCTAAAGCGCGATGATGATTCAACCTGATCTCATCACGCTTTAGGCGATCATCGCCCCATCTTCTTCCGCCACGCCGCGAAATCCTTCAGCGTCTGTTCGTCGGTCGCGGGATAGAGGCCGAAGATGCCGCGGCCCTTGCCCACTTCCTCGGTGACAAAATCCTCGAAAGCGGTCATTTCGAAGGTTTCGTTCGCGATCTCATCGGCGAGATGCGCGGGGATGACGATGACGCCGTCGGAATCGCCGAGAATGACATCGCCGGGAAACACCGGCGCGTCGCCGCAGCCGATCGGCACGTTGATCTCGATCGCGTGATGCAGCGTCAGATTGGTCGGCGCGCTGGGACGATGGTGATAGGCGGGGAAGTCGAGCTTGGCGATCTCTGCCGAATCGCGGAAGCCGCCATCGGTGACGACACCGGCGACGCCGCGTTGCATCAGCCGCGTCACCAGGATCGCACCGGCCGAGGCCGCACGCGCGTCCTTGCGGCTGTCCATGACCAGCACCGCGCCGGGCGGGCAATCCTCGATCGCCTTGCGTTGCGGGTGCGAGCGGTCGCGGAACACGTCAATCGTGTTGAGGTCCTCGCGTGCGGGCATGTAGCGCAGTGTAAAGGCCTCGCCCACCAGCGTCGGCTGATCGGGGCTGAGCGGATGCACGTCCTGAATGCACTGGATGCGCAGGCCGCGCTTGAACAGCGCGGTCGCTACGGTCGCGGTGGAGACGGTCTTCAGCTTGTTGCGGGTGGAGTCGGTAAGTTTGGTCATGTCTTGATCCTTGCTGTCATTCCGGGGCGATGCGACGCATCGAGCCCGGAATCTCGAGGTTCCGGGTTCGCTACGCGCCCCGGAACGACGGTAGTAGACCGTTAGTAGATCGACGGCTCGCCCACAGGCGCGCCGAAGCCGGTTTCGAGGAAATCGAAATCGCAGCCTTCGTTGGCCTGCTTGATGTGGCGCGAGAACATCCAGCCATAGCCGCGCTCGAAACGCCGCTCCGGCTGTTTCCACGCCGCGCGGCGCCTGGCAAGCTCGGCTTCCGGGACATCCAGATTGATGGTGCGCGCGGCGACATCGAGCGTGATGTTGTCGCCGTTTTTCACCAGCGCGAGCGGGCCGCCGACATAGGATTCCGGCGCCACATGCAGAATGCAGGCGCCATAGCTCGTGCCGCTCATGCGCGCATCCGACAGCCGCACCATGTCGCGCACGCCCTGCTTCACGAGCTTGGTCGGGATCGGCAGCATGCCCCATTCCGGCATGCCGGGGCCGCCCTGCGGCCCCGCATTGCGCAGGATCAGCACGTGATCGGCGGTCACATCGAGATCGGGATCGTCGATCGCCTTCTTCATCGATGGGTAGTCGTCGAACACCAGCGCAGGACCCGTATGCCTGAGGAAGCGCGGATCGCAGGCCGACGGCTTGATCACGCAGCCATCGGGCGCGAGGTTGCCCTTCAGCACCGCGAGCGCGCCTTCCCTGTAGATCGGGTTTTCGACAGTGCGAATGACGTCATCATTATGGACCTCGGCGCGCGCGATGTTCTCGCCGAGCGTCTTGCCGGTCACCGTGATGCAGTCGAGATGCAAATGATCCCTGATGCGGCTCATCAGGCCCGGCAGGCCGCCGGCATAGAAGAAATCCTCCATCAGATAGGTGTCGCCGGACGGACGCACGTTCGCGATGACAGGCACCTTGCGGCTCGCGGTCTCGAAATCGTCGAGCCCGATATCCTGGCCGGCGCGGCGCGCCTGCGCGATCAGATGAATGATCGCGTTGGTCGAGCAACCCATCGCCATCGCGACCGTGATCGCATTCTCGAACGCCTTGCGGCTCTGGATCTGCTTCGGCGTGAGATCCTCCCAGACCATCTCGACGATGCGGCGGCCGCATTCGGACGCCATGCGGATGTGGTTCGCATCCGCCGCCGGAATCGAGGACGCGCCCGGCAATGTCATGCCGATCGATTCCGCGATCGCCGTCATGGTGGACGCCGTGCCCATGGTCATGCAGGTGCCGTAGCTGCGCGCGATGCCGGCTTCGACATCGACCCAGTCCTTCTCCGAAATCTTGCCAGCGCGGCGTTCGTCCCAGTACTTCCAGGCATCCGAGCCGGAGCCGAGCGTCTTGCCTTTCCAGTTGCCGCGCAGCATCGGTCCCGCCGGCAGATAGATCGCGGGGATGTTCATGCTGGTCGCGCCCAGAAGCAGCGCAGGCGTGGTCTTGTCGCAGCCGCCCATCAGCACCACGCCGTCGACGGGATGGCCGCGCAAGAGCTCTTCGGCATCCATCGCAAGCAGGTTGCGGTAGAGCATCGTGGTCGGCTTCAGCAGCGATTCCGACAGGGACAGCGCGGGCAGCTCGATCGGAAAGCCGCCGGCCATCAGGACGCCGCGTTTGACGTCGTCGACCCGGCTCCTGAAATGCATGTGGCAGGGCTGCGCATCCGACCAGGTGTTGATGATCGCGATCACCGGCCGGTCCTTCCACTCCTCCGGCGCATAGCCCATCTGCATGGCGCGCGAGCGGTGGCCGAAGGCGCGCAGATCGTCGGGCGCAAACCAGCGCGCGCTGCGGAGCGTTTCCGGTGTTTTCTTGGTCTTTTTTTCCGTCATGTGGCACCTGTGAGAAGATCGTCAGGTCTTCTCACAGGCCGTCCCGGTCGAGCAAGCCCTTACAAGAACGACGGATCGCGTCCTGCGAACGCCGGTCCATTCGTTCGGCACCTTCCGCAATCGCGATGACTGCCGGAGGCAAAGCCGACGCGCAGCGCACCGAAGCCGTCGCGAAGCCGGACGCTGATCCGTATATCGGGCGTCGCCGTTTCATGCTGGGCTGGGGAAGATCGGGCGCCGGCTGCGGCCGGTCTTCCGCGTCAGGCGAGCGCGCAAGGCGCGGCTATGGGGCCTCTTCCACAAGAGTTGCTCGGCGGTGGCATCATGCCGCTGCACGATCACGTCGCGTGGAGGTGGCGGCTCGGCCATACAACCCTTGGCTTGTGCAGCGAGAACAGCTCCGGTCGATTTGTCTACCCCAAACGGGGTATTTTATGCACTCCCAATACTTTCTTTTTGGCGGTAATCACGGGTGTCGCCCCCTGAAGTGCTTGCGGCAACACTCGAATTCGTCACAAGCTCGATTGTCCGCTGCGTCATGTTGATTCCGCGTCAGACGGAGACCCGGCCGTGGTCAACATCCTGGTCGCCGACGACGATCCCGTCTCTCTCTGCAGCGGGCACGGTATAGCGCCGTCGTGGCCGACGATGGCAACGATGCTCTCGCGGTATTCAGGACTGGACATTTTGAACTGGTGTGTCTCGATATTTTCATGCCGGCCATGAACGGACTGGAGACCATGAGGACACTCCCCGAGCTGCAGTCGAGTACCTCGATCCTTGCAAGGGTCGGCTCGTCCGGCAACGCCGGACAAGGTTCCGGAAGACGATTTCCTGACCATGGCCACCAGGCGCGGTGCGGTTCGTGGCTTGTCCAAACCATTCAACGGCTCCCAGCCAGGTAGCGATGTCGCTTCACGCCGCTGAAACCAAGATAGCCTCCGGTGTCGAGCCAGCCAGCGCATCAATGCGCGACCGCGGTGCGATCTCCAGGACGACGCTTGCGACCCGGTTGGCCATCGCGATGACGCTGGTGGTGGTGATCACCGTCATCGCCGTCGGCTGGCTGAACTACCGCAGCCTCGAGCAGGCGCTGCTGCCGCGCGTGCTGGATCGCATCGAGGCGCATGCGCGGCTGATGGCGACCGAGCTTGAATCCCACGCGGCCGGGGCGCGCCGCGATGTCGCGAGCTACCGCTTCATTCCCGGATTTGCCGGCCTGATACGAGCGCGCATGGCCGGCGGTGCCGATCCCACGGACAACGTCCCGGTCAACGTCTGGCGCCAACGGATCGCGATGCACTTCACGGCGGAACTGGAGGCCAAGCCCGCTTATGCAATGATCCGGCTGATCGGGGTCGACGACAATCAGCGCGAAATCGTCCGCGTCGACAGGTCTGGTCCGGACGGCGCAGTCCACGTCGCCACCGATGCTGAGCTGCGGAGCCGGAGCGACCGATATTATTTCAAGGAGTCGGTCGGCCTTTCGGCCGGACAGATTTACGTCTCGCCGGTCAGCCTTGATCACAGCGACGGCGAGACGACGACGCGCACGCCCATGCTGCGGCTCGCGACGCCGATCTTCGCACCCGATGGCAAGACGTTCGGAGTTCTCGTTCTCAACGTCGACATGAGCCACGTGTTCAAGCACGTGCTGTCGACCGTGAGGCCCGGCGCCCAACTCTATATTGTCGATGCCCGGGGCAATTATCTCGTCCATCCCGAATCCGCCCGCGAATTCGGTTCGGAGCGTGGCCAGCCGACCAACTGGAAGGCGGACTTTCCCTCGCTCGTCGCCGATATCGGCGGCACGCAAAGCTCCACGCAGATCGTTACGGACGAAGCCGGGCGACGCGGCGGAATGGCATTCGCCCCAACGCTTCTGGCCGGCAAGGAATGGATCGCGATCATCGAGACCCTGCCGAATGCGGTTTTCATGGCGCCCGCGCTCGCCATCAGGAACACGACGCTGCAGGTCGGCCTGATCGCCATGCTGTGCGCGGCTGTGCTGGCCGTGATCCTTGCGAGATCGTTGACCCGGCCGATCAATCAGCTGACGGCAGCGGTCGAAGGGATCGGCCGCGGCGCTCCCGTCGACATTCCGCTCGATGCAAGCGGCGAAACCGGCGTGCTGGCACGCGCGTTCGCGCGCATGATCGGCGAGGCGAAGGCAAAAACCGCCGAACTGGAACGCGAGATCCGCGAGCACCGCTTCACCGAGGCAGCGCGCGACCTCTATGCCGCGCGCGAGCGGCTCTACAGCGCGGCCGTGCAATCGTCGAATGATGCGATCGTGACGCAGGCGCTCGACGGCACGGTCACCGGATGGAATCCCGCAGCCGCACGCCTGTTCGGATATTCGGCCGAGGAGGCCGTCGGCAAATGCATCGATATGATCGTGCCGGCCAACCGCGCGGCCGAGGTGCAGGATATCCTGCGCCGCGTCCAGCAAGGTGAGCGGATCGAGCAATACGAGACGGTGCGGCTGCGCAAGGACGGCAGCCCGGTTCAGGTCTCGCTCAGCCTGTCGCCGATCAAATCGCCGTCGGGCGCGATCATCGGCGCGTCCCAGATCGCCCGTGACCTGACGGAAAGCCGAAAGACCGAGCAGGCTCTCCGCCAGCAGATCGAGGAGCGTCGCCGGATCTTCGAGACGTCGCAGGACCTGATCCTCATCACCGATTCCAAAGGCATCATGGTGCAGGTCAGCCCCAGTGCCGAAACCATCCTGGGCTATCGGCCGGAAGAGATGATCGGCCGCAACGGGGTCGATTTCCTCCACCCCGACGATCTGGAATATGCGCGCGTGAAGATGCGTGACGCACGAAAGGATCAACGGGTGCGGGACGTCAACTCGCGCTTCATCCACAAGGATGGGCGAACCGTATGGTTCTCCTGGATGGGCGCCTGGTCCGAACCGGTCCAGCGGCACTTCTTCGTCGGCCGCGACATGACCGAAAGCCGGCTCGCCGAGGAGAGCTTGCGCGAGAGCGCCCAGCTGGCGCGCAACATCGTGGAGACAGCGCTCGATGCCTTCGTGCAGGCGGATGAAAACGGGGCGGTGCGAAGCTGGAACTCGCAGGCCGAAAGGATCTTCGGATGGTCACGCAAGGAGGCGCTGGGCCGCGATCTGATCGACCTGATCGTGGCGGGCGATGATCACGGCGAACTCAAGATGGCGCTCGGGCGCTTCCTCTCGTCGGGGCAGGGCCTGATCCGTCGGACGCCGCCGCGAGCTCATTGTCCGGCGGCGCGACGGCAGGGAGTTCAAGGCGGAGCTCAGCGTGACCGCGATGAAGACGCGCAACGGCTTCCTGTTCAACGGATTCTTCCGCGACCTCACCGACAAGATCGTGGCGGAGGAACGGATCAGGCAGTCCGAGAAGATGGAAGCGATCGGCCAGCTCACGGGCGGCATCGCACATGATTTCAACAATATCCTCACCGTCATCACCGGAACCATCGAAATCCTGGCCGGTGCGGTGGCGAAGGAACCTCAGCTCGCGGCCATCACCAAGATGATCGACGAGGCGGCGGCCCGCGGCGCCGACCTGACCCAGCATCTTCTCGCCTTCGCGCGCAGGCAGCCGCTGCAGCCGCGCGAGATCGACGTCAACACGTTGATCATCGACACCGCGAAGCTGTTGCGCCCGACTCTCGGCGAGCACATCGAGATCGAATCGGTGTTCAAGGACGAAACCTGCTTCGCCATCGTCGATCCCAACCATCTGGCCACCGCGATCCTCAACCTGGCGCTCAATTCGCGGGATGCCATGCCCAATGGCGGCAAACTCATTCTGGAAACCGGGTCCACTTATCTCGACGAAGCCTATGCCGACATGCACGACGACGTGCAGCCCGGCCACTACGCGCTGATCGCCGTCAGCGACACCGGCAATGGCATTCCCCCCACCATCGTCGACAAGGTATTCAACCCGTTCTTCACCTCGAAGGGACCCGGCAAAGGCACCGGGCTCGGCCTGAGCATGGTCTACGGCTTCATCAAGCAGTCGGCCGGCCACATCAAGATCTACAGCGAGGAAGGCCACGGGACCACGATCAAGATGTACGTGCCGCCGGGCACCGGAGCCTCGCTTGCCCCCGAAGCCACCCTGGCGGCGGAGATCGAAGGCGGACATGAGACGATCCTCGTGGTCGAGGATGACAGGCTCGTGCGGGAATATGTGCTGGCCCAGCTCCACTCGCTCGGCTACGTGACGCTGGATGCGGGAAATGCCGCCGAAGCGCTTGCGATCATCGCGGCCGGACACAAGTTCGACCTGCTGTTCACCGACGTCATCATGCCCGGAGCGATGAACGGCCGCCAACTCGCCGACATCATTCAGCAGCACCGGCCGGAGCTGAAGGTTCTCTACACCTCAGGTTACACCGAAAACGCCATCATCCATCACGGCCGGCTCGACTCCGGCGTGCTGCTGCTGGCCAAGCCCTATCGCAAGTCCGACATGGCCAGAATGATCCGGCGAGCGCTCGACAGCTGAGCGTGAGCAGCCAGAGGCCGGCTGCGATCACTTCAAATCAGCGGCGATCAGGAGGCGCGCTGCTGCGCGGTCATCACGATGCGCACGAGATCGGCGGCATTCCGCGCTCCGAGCTTCTTCATGATGTTGGCGCGGTGATCTTCGATGGTCCGCGGGCTGATGCCAAGCGTGCGACCGGCCTCCTTGTTGGAGGCGCCCGAGGTGAACTGTTCCAGCACCTCACGCTCCCGGCGCGTGAGCGGCTCGCGTCCCGGGAAATGCAGCGTGGCGATACTCGACGCCCCGCCGTTCTTCGCCAGCCGGCGCGCATAGGCTCCAATTGCTTCGTCCAACCGGGCGACGATCTCGGTGCCGCGGAACGGCTTCTCGATGAAATCCAGCGCGCCATTCTTGATGGCGCTGACTGCCATCGCGATATCGCCCTGGCCCGAGATCATGAAAATCGGTGCGGGGTAATCCTCGCCGTGCAGTTCCCTGAGAATATCGAGACCGGATTTGCCGGGAATATGAACGTCCAGCAGCATGCATGCGGGTGTACGGTTTCTTGCTACCGCCAAAAGCGCCGCACCGTCCGCAAAGCAAATCACTTCATAGCCTGCCGCTTGCAACACCATCGACAAAGTATCGCGAACGGCGGGGTCGTCATCGACGACGAAAATCTCACCACGGGAAGCAGGTTTTTCGACCATGTGCCACCGTCCCAGAAAACGAATCATGACGCGCACTTGCCAAACGGTATACTGTTCGGCGCAGAATCGACCCACCCGCATTTGTACGGGACAAGAGCTTAACCCACAAGTAGCGGCGTCCTATCTACCATGCGGGAGAAAGAGAATATTCGTCGCAGAATGCAGTGGAACAGACGCGCTTCGCGCCGTACCAAAACACCGCATCGACAGCTTCGGTTCAATCATTCCTGAGCTAACCGCTCTGCCCGATCATGTCCAGGCCAGCATGTGGGAAATCGAGACGGCTGTCGCCACGACAGGTCGTTATCCGATGCCGAATATGTCGATAATATTGCGCGATGTCGCGAGCCGCTGTGTGCCGGCACGAGAAGCAAGCGTGCGTGCAGCATGAGCCGCACTGGCTTCTCTACGCTTGCACTGAGCAGTCAGCAGCACTGACCAAATCCAGGACAAGGCGCATCCGCCCGAGTGTCAGCAAACTGACGATTTCGCTCCCGCTCAAGACCGGTGTCGTGCCGCCACTCTGTCGGCAGCAATGCCGCCCCATGTATGCATGACCGGCAGGCCCAACGCGGTCTTGCGAAGGTTGGCAAGGCAGACCCGCAAAGCTGCGAGGTCGACGGGCTTGGGCAGGCTTTGCAAATCAATCCCTAGCGATCTGCCATACGACCTCGCGGCGGCGCGGCGGGCCGCATCCATGCCGCTGATCACGATTACGGAGCCGGCGAACTTCGTGTCGGCGATCGTCTGGAGAACCTCGATGCCGTCACCATCGCCCAGCATCAGGTCGAGCGTGATGCAATCGAAACGCTGATCCTGCAATTCCCGTAGCGCCTCCGCACACGACCGCGCCAAGGTGACGGCATGGCCGGCCTGCTTGGCGGCGATCGAAATCAGCCTTCGCTGGGTCGCATCGTCGTCGACGATGAGCAACTGCAGCGCGCGCCGCTCACCGTCGCCCGGCGCGTCGCTCGACATAGGCAAACTGACTGGCATCGTGGTCCTCGAAACACGATGGCTTCCGAATGAAGCATCACCGCGCATGGTCACACATACACCTGCTCCGCCTGCAGCCGGGTAAAGCCGTCCGTCGAAATCCGGCAGGTCGCATTCAGCATTTGTGCAGCAGACCGGCCTGCTCCATCGCTGCGCAAGTCATCGTCATGCGCACGCTCAGCGCGATGGCCGCACACATTCGATTTGCACCTGTCGGCAAGGGAACGCCGGCATCCGCGCCGCAGCGCCACCTACGCTTTGTTCGGGATCATGATCTGGCCGAAACCGACGCGAAGAAGCTTGCCTCAGGCGCGGCCTACCGAAGCCTCTTGAACGGACGAGCCCGCCTGCCGCTTCTTCTTCTTGCCCTTGATGAACTGGATGTCCATCTCGGACCCGTTCACCCGGACGAGCTCGCAGCGGCGATAAGCGAGCCCCGTCGAGGACAGGAGCAGAAAAAATTCCTTGAGGTTGAGACCTTGGATCGAGCCTTCGAGGGTCAGGACCGCATCATTGTCGGAGATCGCGTTGAGCTGACAGTCGCGGCGCCAGGTGCCGTCGATCGCCATGATACAGACATCGTAGCCGCGGCTGAACGTGACACGTTCCGAACCCTGTTTGTCCTCAGGCATGGCTATGTCCCCGCGATGGCCGCTTTCTTGATGCCCGCGCCGATGCCGAGCATCCGTCCAGGCGCTGCTGCCGGTGCATTCGGGCGGTAAAGGCCGCGCCGGTCCGCAAACGGCTTGAAAGCATCCGTCAGTCCGACCACGGTCTCCGCGGCGCCGAGCACCAGGAAGCCGTCGGACTCGGTCGCCTTTGCGAGCCGGTTGAAAATGTTCACCTTCGTATCCTGATCGAAATAGATCAGAACATTGCGGCAGAAGATGATGTCGAAGACGCCGAGTTGCGCGAAATCCTGCAACAGATTGAGCTGCCGATGCTGCACCATCGCGCGCATCTCGGGGTTGATCTGCCAGAGCTCACCGGTCTGCTTGAAATATTTGACGAGCATCTGAATCGGCAGACCGCGCTGCACCTCGAACTGACTGTAGATTCCGGACTTCGACTTCTCGAGCACTTCCTGAGACAGATCGGTCGCGAGGATATCCACCCGCCAGCCGGCGAGCGCGGCGCTCATCTCCTTGACGCACATGGCGAGCGAATAGGGCTCCTGACCGGTCGAACCGGCGGCGCACCAGATCCGAATGCTCTTGCGATTCGCACGCGCCTTGATCATTTCGGGCATGATCACTTCGCGGAAGTGATCGAACGGAATCTTGTCTCGAAAGAAGAAAGTCTCATTGGTAGTCATCGCCTCGACCACCTGAGTGACGAAGGTGGCGGAGCCGCCTTTCAGCTTCTGCACGAGCTCGCTGATGCCATTCAAGTCCGACTTCCGCGCAAGCGGAAGCAAACGGCTCTCGATCAGGTAATGCTTGTCAGCAGACAGATCGAGACCGGAATGGTCTTTCAGAAATTTCCGCAAATACTCGTAGTCGGGAGGTGTCACGGACGGCCTCTTGTGCAGACAAGGAGAAGATCAGACGGCTTCCGGCGATGCCACCTGCAGCAAACCGACCTCCGCGAATTTCGCCGAGATAATTTCCTTGTCGAAAGGCTTCATGATGTATTCATTGGCGCCGGCCGCGAGTGCACGCGAGATATGATCGATGTCGTTCTCGGTGGTGCAGAACACGACCTTGGGCGCGTCGCCGCCGGGCAGCCGGCGCAGATTGCCGAGGAACTCGTAGCCGTCCATCACCGGCATGTTCCAGTCGAGCAGGATCGCCTCTGGCAATTGCCGCTTGCAGACCTCTAGCGCCTTTGCGCCGTCCTCGGCTTCGATCACCTGGAACTCCAGCTCTTCCAGAATCCGCCGTGCAATTTTTCGTACGACGGTGGAATCGTCGACGACCAGACACGTTCTCATTTCGAGCTTCTCCCTGCTGAGACGTTACGTTCCTGAAGTAAACTAGGCGGCCAGCGCCATCTTGGGTGCCATTTCGAGCACGCGATCGATGTCGAGGACGACCATGAGCTGTCCGTCGAGGCGATGGACGCCGCCGGCGAACTTGGCCATGCGGGGATCGAGGTTGACGGGGTTCTCCTCGCGGCCGTCCTCGGACAGCCTCAGCACCTCGCCGATCGTATCGATCTGCAGGCCGTAGGACTCGCCGCGCAGGTCGAC
This sequence comes from uncultured Alphaproteobacteria bacterium, assembly GCA_963770385.1. GTDB lineage: Bacteria > Pseudomonadota > Alphaproteobacteria > Rhizobiales > Xanthobacteraceae > Bradyrhizobium. The sequence continues at coordinate 1,362,777 of CAVYPJ010000003.1, forward strand.
GCCGACCGCCATCGGCGGCTTGCCGTCGTCGGCCTTGGGCAGTCCGAGCCGGGCGCGCATGTCGACCACGGTGACGATGCGGCCGCGCAGGTTCAACACGCCTGCGATCTCGCTGGAGGACAGAGGCACCCGCGTCAGCCGCTCCGGCATGAACACGTCCTGCACCCGCGAGATCGGCAGGCCGAACAACTGCCCGCCGATCAGCGCGGTGACATATTCGGCGACCAGGCCTTCGCTGGATTCGGTCTTGCTGCTCATCTTGCGCTGCTCCTTACGCCGTCTCGTTACGCCGCTTTGGCGCGTTCCTCGGTCTGTTCCTTCAGCGCCGCGATCAGGCCCGGACGGTCGAACTTGGCGACATAGTCGTGGAAGCCGGCCTGCCGGCCGCGCTCGATCGCCGCCGGCGACATCAGCGACGACACCGCGATGATCGGCATCTCGCTCAGGTTCTGGTCGGCGCGGATGGTCTCGGCGAACTCGAAGCCGTTCATGTCCGGCATCTCGATGTCGGTCACCACCACGTTGAAGTTCTGCCCCGAGCGCAGCGCCGCGAGCCCTTCCTGCGCGTTGGTCGCGATCCGCACCTTGTAGCCGGCGGCCTTCAGCACCGGCGCCAGCATGTTGCGGAAGAACGCACTGTCGTCGACCAGCAGCACCGACTGCGAATACTGCGCCGGCGTCATCTCCTTGCGGGCAAACCAGTCGGAGAACGCCATCGGCAGGAAGTGGCCGACATCGATCACCTCGGTGGCCTGGCCCTTGATCACGGCCGAGCCGAGGATGCCCGAATGCGCGCCGGCGACCTCGATGTTGAGCCGCTCCTCGACGATGTCGATGATCTCGTCGACCACGAGCCCCATCGAGCGCTTGTCGTCGGCGAACACCAGGATCGGCTGCGCCCCGGAGGTCCGGACGCTGATGCCTTCCATCTGCACCAGCGGCATCAGCTGGTCGCGGTACTGCACCATGTAGCGGCCGTTGGAGATCTCGATCTTGTCGGCGGCGATCTCTTCCAGGCGGGTGACCAGCGCCAGCGGCACCGCCTTCGGCTGATCGGTGCCGGCGCGGAACACCAGCAGCGAGGTGGTCTGCTCGCCGGAGATCGCATGATGGGCGGCATTCTCGTCGGCGACCGCGTGCGAGGCGGAGCCGGACGCGCCGAGCGCCTTGGCAATGCCGTTCGGGTCGATGATCATGATCACCGCGCCGTCGCCCAGGATGGTGTTGCCCGAGAACATGTCGATGTGGCGCAGCTTGGTCGACATCGGCTTGACCACGATTTCCTCGGTGTGGAACACGCCGTCGACCACGATGCCGAAGGTCTGGTTGCCGACCTGGGTCACCACGATGAAGCCGTTCTCCGGATCGGAGGACGAGCCGTCGTCGATCATCAGCAGCTTCTTCAGATGCATCAGCGGCAGCAGCTTGTTGCGCAGCCGGAGCACCGCGGTGTCCTTGATGCGCTCGATGCGGTGTTCGGAATTGGCGCGGGCGCGGACCAGCTCGACCACCGACAATTGCGGGATGGCGAAGCGGTCGCCGCCGGCTTCCACGATCAGCGCCGACACGATCGCCAGCGTCAGCGGGATCTTGATGGTGACCGAGGTGCCTTCGCCGGCGACCGACTTGATGTCGATGGTGCCGCCGATCTGGTCGATGTTGGTGCGCACCACGTCCATGCCGACGCCGCGGCCGGACACCGAGGTGATCTGGGCTGCGGTGGAGAAGCCGGGCGCGAAGATGAACTTGTGGATCTGCGCTTCCGTCATCTTCTCGAGCTCGGCCTCGGTGACGAGACCGTTGGTCAGGGCCTTGGCCTTGATCCGCTCGGTGTTGAGGCCGCGGCCGTTGTCGGCGATGCAGATGATGATGTGGCCGCCTTCATGATAGGCGGACAGGCGGATGGTGCCCTGCTCCGGCTTGCCGCCGGCGGCGCGCTCGGCCGGCGTCTCCAGGCCGTGATCGGCGGAGTTGCGCACCATGTGGGTGAGCGGGTCCTTGATCAGGTCGAGCACCTGGCGGTCGAGCTCGGTGTCGGCGCCGTGCATCTCGAGTTCGATCTGCTTGCCGAGTTCGCCCGAGAGGTCGCGCACGATGCGCGGCAGCTTCTGCCAGGCATTGCCGATCGGCTGCATGCGCGTCTTCATGACGCCTTCCTGCAGCTCGGCGGTGACGTTGGAGAGCCGCTGCAGCGGCACCTTGAACTCGGTGTCCTCGTTGCGGCGGGAGATCTCCAGGAGCTGGTTGCGGGTCAGCACCAGCTCCGAGACCATGGTCATCAGGTGTTCGAGCGTGTCGACATTGACCCGGATCGACTGGTTCGCCACGCGATCCGCGTCCGGGGCATCAGTCATCGGCAGGTTTCCCGCCAGCCGGTTTGCCGGCAGGCTTCGCCTTGGCCGGCTTGTCCGCAGCTTTCGCTTCCACCGGTGCGGTGGGCGCGGGCTGCGGCAGCGCTTGTCATGTGCCGGCGCGACTTCGATTGAGGTCTCGCGGAAGGCGCGCTCGAGTTCGTCCAGCGAGACTTCGCCCGGACGCAACGGACGCTCCAGCGTCTGCGCAATCAGCGTGCCCTGCGCGACCGCAGGCGCGGCCGGAACAACCGCAATGATGTCATCCGACGACGCTGCATCTGACGAAGCAGCAGATCCTTCCATGGCCGCCATGCCGCGTTCAACCATTGCTTCCAACTCCCCGATCAGGTCTTGATCGTTGCCCTCCGGCTCGGCCTCGGTCGCTTCCAGCTCGACCAAGATGTCCTTGATGCGATCGATCGTGGTCAGGATCAGCGTCACCGCTTCGCCCGTCACCGGCATGCCGTCGCGGAATTTGCCCATCAAGGTCTCGGCCGCATGGGCCAGCGCTTCCAGCCGCGGCAATCCCAGAAAGCCGCAGGTCCCCTTGATGGTGTGAACCAGCCGGAAGATGTTGTCCAAGATCTTTGCGTTGTTCGGCTCCTGCTCGAACCGCACCAGCTGATTGTCGACGGTGTCGAGGCTCTCGCTCGTCTCCGTCAAAAATTCCCGCAACAGATCGTCCATGACCCCTACCTTCCGAGAACTCGTGACCGCGGCCCGGTTTCAGCTCCCGCAAACTGAAAACTGACCGCCGGGTGGCCAGACTTCTCCCTTTCCGACCAGTGCGCACCGGTTACGTGAGGAGGCGTTCGGGACAACCAGCAGAATTGAGCTCTCCATCGTTAGCCGCACCGGTTTGTCTTTCCCGTTAATAAAGACGTCCGTGCTAATACGGAGAACGCCTCCGGCACAGGGCGCGGAAGCCATCGACGCGGCTTTTCAAAGAGAAGGTGCAGAGAGTGATCCGACGGCGCGCGATCGGCCGGCGGCGGGAAGGAGGCGATCAAATCGCGATCAGCTCTTCCTCGCGCTTCATCAGCTTCCTGATTTCCTTGAGCGCCTTGTAGAGCGATCCGGTGGCGACGGATTTCTCGACCGCTTCGATCAGATCGTCGGATCCCGGAACGGCCTCCCGCAGCTCCTTGATGAGGTCAAGGTAGCGTTCCCGCTGCCGCGTCGCATCGTTCTTCAGATACATCGTCTGCACACAGAGATAGAGCCGCTTGGCAGTTGTATTGGCGGTCTCCGCAGTCACGGTGTCCTTCTCGCGCAGGATGGGCGTCGCTCCGTCGACCAGGAAGCATGTCCGGGTGCCGGAATTGATGATGACGCTGTCGCCGATGACGAGGCGCTCGAAAGGCTTCAATTCGACCCTTAACGGCATCGCCGTCTCCCTTCGGCGTATGGCGCGGACATGCGTGGCCGCGGCCGGGTCGCGCGATCACGCGCGCGAAAGCGCGGTGGGCGGACCAGCATCCGATGATTTCTGGAATGGTCAGGTGGACGGCGGCGGGGTTTGTCCCCGCCGCCTGATCCTTGAACTACAGCCTGGCTTAGCGCAGGAGCTGCAGCACGCTCGATTGCGACTGGTTGGCAAGCGCGAGCGCAGAGACCGCGATCGACTGGCGGGTCGACAGCGCCTGGCTGTTGGCCGCTTCCTCGTTGGTGTCGGCCAGCGTCAGGTTCGACGAACCGGTCTGCAGAACGTTGATCAGGTTCTTGTTGAAGTCCTGACGGATCTGCACGATCGAGAGGTTCGAACCCAAGCTCGACGCGACCGAACGCAACGTGCTCGAGGCGCTGTTGAGAGATGTCAACGCCTTGTTGGCCGAGGAGTTGTCCAGGAAGTCCGTTCCGCTCGCCAGCGTGCGAAAGGCCGAGGCCCGCCGAGTTGAACGTCACGCCGGTGATGCTCAGGGTCGACTTGCCGGTCTCGTTGAACGTGAGCTTCAGCGTGTCGCCGTTGAGCAGGTTGATGCCGTTGAAGGAGGCATCCTGCGCCGTCGTGTTGATCTGCGCCAGCACGTTGTTGTACTGCGCCACCAGGCTCGCCCGCTGCGACTGCGAAGTCGGATCAGCCACCGCCGCCGCAGGGGTCAGGCCGGTGAAGGACTGGCCGCTTAGCGTGGAGGTACCGGCGACCGCGCCGATCGTCGACGAGGCAGCATCGTTCGAGGTCGTGATGCTGATCTTGCCGGTCGCGGCGTCGATCGTCGCCTGCAGGTTGTTCGCCGACAGCGCCGTATTGAGCTGGTTCAGCGTCGAGACCTGGCCGTTGCCGGTGCCGAAGGTGATGCTGGTCGCCGTGCCGCCGCCGGTTGCACCGATGGTCAGTGTCTGGCCGCTCAGCGCGGGGACGCCGAGATTGGTCGTGGCAGCCGTGAGGCCGAGCTTGGACAGCGCGGTGCCGGCCAGGACAAGGTTCTGCGCGGTGCCGGTGGAGAGCACGATCTTGCCGCCCGCTACCGAGGAGGCATTGCCGCCGGTGGCGCCGGTCACGGTATCGATCGCGCCGAGCAGGTGGGTCAGCGAGTCGCCGATGCCGATATTCGTTCCCGAGCTCGTGGTGCCGGCGACGAAGGTGAAGGTCGTGCCGTCGACGGTCAGCGTGTCGCCGGTGGTGATGCCGGTGGCGAGGTCGTTCGAGGTCGAGCCGCCGGTGCCCGACAGCAGGGTCGAGCCGCTGATCGCGGCGGGCGTGGTGTTGTCGTTGTTGACGGAGCTGCCGGTCACCTGGGCGTTGCTGCCGGTCGTGCCGAGCAGGTTGTTGGCGGTCGCGCCGGTGATGGCGGCCGAGGTGATGGTGGACTTGGTGGAGTAGCCGACCGGGCTCTGCAGCACCTGGTTGGCGATCGACTGGGCGCTGGAGACGAGGTTCTGCAGCGACGTGATGCCGGTGTTGGCAGCCTGCAGCACCTGCACGCCGTTGCCGATACCATCGAGCAGATTGGAGATGTCGCTCGCGCGGTTGTCGAGGCCCTGCGCGGTGAAGAAGTTGGTCGGATTATCGAGAGCCGAGTTGACCTTCTTGCCGGTGGCAAGATCGTTCTGCGTGGTCGCAAGCAACGAAGCGGTGGACTGAAGCGAGAGAAGATTTTGGCGGACTGACGCCGAGAGAACAATGCCTGACATAATGATACCCTTCTGGATGAACACAATTGACGCATCGCCGCTTTTTCTGGCGGCGACCTGGCAAGCCTCTTCCCTATGCGCTACCTGTTCGTTAAAGCAGGGTCGGTACTAGTACAGAAGCCGCGGACCGAGCGTCGTTAATACTAACTGCGCGCTAATTTCCTGCATCGGATCGCGGTGACGCTATGAACTTAGCTGATTGCTAACCATCGCCCGAAGGGCAGCCCTCACGTAGCTCACATTGCGGAACGCCGCGCTGAGACTATCGGCGTCGTGCACCACACGTCTGGTGAAGCCTGGGCAGGATGATCATGGCGCGCACGCCATCGCAGGCGCGGCGATCGACTCTGATGCGGCCACGCCTGATCAGATCATTCATCAGATAGGTTACGGTAAAGATGCCGCTCGCATCCGCGGCGGCGTCGCCGCGTTCGTCGATCAGTGCCGCAATCGCGATGAACTCCGCCCGATCGGCGAGCGCGGCTGACAGGATATCGATCGTGCTTGTGATGACTGTCGGAATGCTATTGAAATCGCGAGAGCGCCGCTCTCAGCCGAATTGGGCGGTGCCGGCGGAGCGTGAGTGGACCTCGGCCAGGCATTCGTTGATCACGGTCAACAATGCGGCCGGCGCAAACGGCTTGCGCAGGCAACGCGAGGCGCCGAGTTCAAGGGTCATCCTCAGGAAATCCGGCGCCGGCGAATTGAGATTGGCGAAGGCATAACCCGACATGGCGATCAGCGGCACCGTCGGTGCACGCTCATGGAAAACCCTGATCGATTCGAATCCGCGCATATGCGGCATGAAAATGTCTACGATCATCAAATCGAATTTGCCGCCTTCGAGAGCGCGAAGCCCTGCCTCGCCGCCGTCGGCGATCGTCACTCGAAAGTTGTGCCGCTCCAGATAGGCCTCGATGGCCATGCAGACCATCGGATCGTCGTCCACGACAAGAATATGCGGCATGCTCTTGCGTTGCGGCTGGATTTTCTGAGGCATTCGCTCGGCAGCTTCTGGTTCATGACGCACGCGGATCCTCCTCTTGTTCGAGTTTTATCTCGCTGCAGTGCGGCTGCGGCAACCAATGAACGCCTGGAAAATCGGAACGGTTCCACCCACCATCGCAATCTCGACGGCCCGGCCGATGTGCGGATCGTCTTCGACGACAAGAATACGGCGCATGGCAGTCCTGTTGGCCGACCGGACGCTGTCAAAGGTCCCGTATTGATTACGCTTTGTCTTATTCGACAGCGAATCAGCATCCATTTCTCATTTCCGCTGCAAACATAGCGGCCTGTCTGCCCTTTAACGTGTATAGTGTTGCAGTGCTACTTTTTCGGGATCGCCTTTCATGTCTTCGAGAGAGCGGCCATCCAACCAGTTGCTTCGGGCGCTGCCGGAGGCGGAGTTCGAGGCGCTAAGCGCGCGCCTGAAGCCTTTTGAAATGGTCAGGAACGCTGCCTTTGCCAAATCGGCAGCGCCTTCTACCCATGTCTGCCTGCCCCATACCGGCGCCATCGCAATCACGATCGGCCTTTCCGGCGGGAGGACGTCGCTGGTTGCGATGACCGGCAGCGACAGCATCATCGGCGCCGCCAAGTCTCTTGGCAGCGGCACATCGGCAATCGATGCGGTCGTGCTGTTGCCCGGCGCCGCTTCAATGATCGAGATGGAGGAGCTCAGAACGCTCGCCGCTCAAAATCCGACGCTTCGGAATCTGCTGGCGCGACATGAGCAGGCGCTCAACGTACAGGCGCAGCAGTCGGCGGCATGCAATGCCACGCATTCCGTCGAAGCGCGCCTGTCGCGCTGGCTCCTGCGCGCATGCGATCTCTGGGACGGCACGGCCTTGCCGATGACGCAGGAGCTGCTCGCGCACCTGATCGGCGTTCAGCGCAACGCGATATCGATCGTGGCCCACGCGCTGCAACAAGCAGGTATCATCCGATACAGCCGAGGGCGAATCGAAATCACGGACAGCGAGGCCTTGCAGGCAACGGCGTGCGAATGCCACCGGACCGTCAAAGCGAAGCATGAGCATCTGCTCGGGATCACGCACTAGCGTGAGCCGATGATGGTGGTGACACCATGATGGTAACAACACTTGGATGGTAACGACGCCACCATGGTAACGACACTTGGATGGTAAGGACACTTGGATGGTAAGAACACTTGCCTTGCGATCGCCGCCGCTATATCTGCACGTTAGCACGCATAGGTTTGCGCGCATCGCATTGGCGCCTGGACGTCTTCGCATAGCGACTGATTTTTCTTGCCAACCAAATTTTCGAAGCCCATCCTGTGCGATGGATGGCGTGCATTGAATGCTGGGCGGCCAGAGACTCGTTTTGCCAATCGGGCAGGAGATGGCTTTGGATTCTATTTCTCGTTCACCCAATGGTTTTCTATCAGCACTGACCGCGGATGATTTCGAATTGATCCGCCCGCATCTGCGTGCGGCCGATCTCGCGCAGGACACGGTTCTGGCCGCGACAGGCGAGACGCTCAAGCGCGCCTATTTCCCGCACCGGGGCGTCATCTCGCTGGTCGTTAACCTGGCAAAGGGAGAGCATGTCCAGGTCGCGATGGTCGGTCGCGACAGCCTTCTGGGCTCGCTCGCCTCGCTCGGCGATTCGACCGCGCTCAACAGCGCGGTCGTGCTGGTGCCCGGCGTTGCCTCGACCATCGATCTCGAGCGGCTGCGCATGGCGGCGGACCAAAGCGCGACGTTGCGCGCCGCCCTCGTCCGACACGGACTGGCGGTCTATACCCAGATCCAGCAGACCGCGGGCTGCAACGCCTCACATCCCGTCGAATCGCGGCTGGCGCGGTGCCTGCTGCAGACCCACGACCTGGCGTGCGGCTGCAAGCTCGTCCTGACCCAGGAATCGATGGCCCAGATGATCGGCGCCCGGCGCAACAGCGTGTCGCTGGTCGCAAGCACCCTGCAACAGGCCAATTTCATCCACTACAGCCGCGGCCATATCGAGATCGTCAATCGGGAAGGCCTCACCAAGACTGCCTGCGAATGCTATACGTCGGTCAAGGCGCATTACGAGCGGCTGCTTCGCCCCCAATGCGTCGCCGAGGAAGCGCCGCGCGGGCGGGCCGGGTCGTCGTCCAGATGACCGAAATCGCCCGATTCCGTACAAATACCGAGCCCCGGACCGCGGAATTTATTCAATCCCCAAATTAACGCGCTGTTCAACGACGGCTGATAATTGTCGCGATGCTGACGAGCGCGAGTTCCCCCGAGCTTCGAATCCTTTTCGTGTGCCGTGAATTTGCGTCCGGGTTCGGCAGTCTGACCTGCGCGGAGTGAGAAAGACATGGCTTTTGATTTGTCGATGCAGATTCTGGTGGTCGATGATTACAACACCATGATCCGGATCATCCGCAACCTGCTCAAGCAACTCGGGTTTGAGAACGTCGACGATGCCAGCGACGGGTCGGCCGCCCTTGCCAAGATGCAGGTCAAGAAGTACGGCCTCGTGATCTCCGACTGGAATATGGAGCCGATGACCGGCTATGACCTGCTGCGCGAGGTGCGGGCCAGCCCAGAGCTTTCCAAGACCCCCTTCATCATGATCACCGCGGAATCGAAGACCGAGAACGTCATCGCCGCGAAGAAGGCCGGCGTCAGCAATTACATCGTCAAGCCGTTCAATGCGGCGACCCTGAAAACCAAGATGGAAGCGGTGTTCGGACCGGCGGAATAGCCCGCCTCCCCGCAACAGAGTTGCCCTTGCGAACGCCGCCGAAAGGCGGCGTCGTCATTTTTGAGACACGCCAAATTCGAAACGCGCCAAATCATGCGGCGGCCGCCGGGCGTCCTGGAAATTGCACCTAAACGCGACCACACGCGGCGTCCCGTATTTGTACGGAAATGAAAATTTACGCGAGCGTAGCCTCGCTTCCTAAAAATACACGGGCGGTTTGGGGGACGTTCGAACGCGGCTGATCAAGGTGCGCTGAGCAGAGGCGCTCTTGTCACCCGCGCGACGTCCGTAACGGGACAGACAACATGCATCACGAACTCCTCGTCATCGACGATGCCGCACTCCATCTGGCGGTCCTATGCAAGATCGCGGAGCAAGTCGGCTTCCGGGCCACGGGCGCGCACTCTGTCGCCGAAGCCAGCCAATTGCTGCATGAACGGGCTTTCGATTGCATCACGCTCGATCTGTCGCTCGGCGAAGAGTCCGGCATCGAGGTTCTGCAGGAGCTTTCGAAAATCAGGTGCCCCACGCCGATCATCGTCATCAGCGCATCGGGCGAGCAGGCCTGCGACGAGACGGTCAGGATCGGCAACGGCCTGAACCTCAATATCTGCTCGCCGATTCCGAAGCCGATCCACCTCTCGGCATTGCGGCGGGCGCTGACGAGGATCGCCGAGGAAAACGAGAAACAGAGGTTCGCCGCGGTCGGCGGTTGACCATGAAGACCCCCGGACGCTCGCTCGCCTCGCTTGTCGCGATCACGCTCGCGCTGATCGGCACGATCGCCGGCACCAACATCTTTGCGCTCAGCAATCTCAAGGAAAGCACGCTCAGGGCGGCCGAAGCCAACCTCAATCGCTACAGCCTGACGTTGGCGGAGAACGCCAGCCGCTCGTTCAAGTCGCTCGATCTGATCTTGTCGAGCCTCGGCGATTATCTCATGCGCGAAGGCGCGGTCGACGCCACTTCATATCGCCTGCTGGCGTCGGACCGGAAGATCCACCTCCTGCTCAAGGAAAAGTTCGCGGGCCTTCTCGATATCGACGCGGTGACCTTGATCGATGCCAACGGCAAGCTGCTCAACTTCTCCCGTTACTGGCCGATCCCGGACGTCAACGTTGCCGATCGCGACTACTTCAAGGCGTTGAAGGCCAATCCCGGTCTCGACAGCTTCATCAGCGAGCCGGTTCGCAACCGGGGCAATGGAACCTGGACGGTCTACCTCGCCCGTCGCCTCAGCGACCCCAACGGCGAGTTCATGGGGCTCGTGCTCGGCGCGATGTCGCTGCAATATTTGCAGAACTTCTTCGGCACGACCTCGCTCGGACTGGACGCGACAATTTCGCTGTCCCGCGAAGATGGCATCCTGCTGGCCCAGTTTCCACCGACCGAGGAGATCGGAAACCAGACCTCGGGCAGCGGCTTGCGCGCGCTCGCCCATGGCGGAATCGCCCGCGAAGTGGACGACGGCGATCATCGCGTGCACGTGAACGCGGCGGCGACATTGTCAAACTATCCGGCACTGGTCACGGTCTCCATGGCCGAGGACAGCACCTTGCGCCGCTGGCAGGGCATGCGGACCCTGCTCACCACCATGGCGCTGATCAGCGCGATCGTCGTCATCGCCGCCGCCTTTGTCGTGACCCGCTGGTGGCGGCGACAGGAAGAGCTGATCAGTGCGGCTGAAACCGCCAATGCCGCCAAATCGACCTTCGTGGCGATGATGAGCCATGAAATCCGCACGCCGATGAACGCCGTGCTCGGGCTCGCCACGACGCTGCTCGAGACCGATCTCGACGCCGATCAGCGGCATTCCGTGGTGGCGATCCACAATGCCGGCGACAATCTGCTCGAAATCCTCAACGACATTCTGGACTTCTCCAAGCTGGAAACGGGCCAGTTGTCGCTGGAGACGATCGCCTTCTCCGCCGAAGCTCTCGTACACAATGCGCTCAGCATCATCGGACCGCGCGCCTCGGCCAGGGATCTGAACATTCGCCACGTCCACGATCTGACGCTGCCGCCGGCGTTGATGGGCGACGCCGGCCGAATTCGCCAGATCCTTCTCAATCTGGTTTCGAACGCGGTGAAGTTCACGCAGTCCGGCGAAGTGGTGATATCCACGCGCTGCATTTGCCGCGACGATCAGAAGGCAACCGTCGAATGGACGGTCAGCGACACCGGCATTGGTATTGCCGAAGACAAGCTCAGACTGCTGTTTGCGGATTTCGTGCAGGCCGACAACTCCATCAGCCGCCGCTTCGGCGGCTCGGGGCTGGGACTTGCCATCTGCAAACGCCTCGTCGAGCAAATGGGCGGCGGCATCAGTGTCACATCCGAACTCGGGAAAGGTACGGCGTTCAGCTTCAAGCTCACGCTTCCAGTCGCTGACAACGTCGCGGCGCCGGAGCAGAATGACGACCTGCTCTACGCCTCGTTGCGGGCACGGATATCCGCGTTCGGCCGCCCGCTCCGCGTCCTCGTCGTCGACGATAATCCGACCAATCGTCTGGTTGCCGCCAAGATGCTCAAAGACTTCGACGTGCAGACCGACACGGCCTGCGACGGCACGGAAGCCGTCACCGCGGCCAGCCAGTTCAGCTACGACCTGATCCTGATGGATGTGCGGATGCCTGAGATGGACGGCTTTCAGGCGACCCGCATCATCCGCGCCAAAGGCGAGCGGTCATCGGCCGTGCCGATCATTGCATTCACCGCCAACGCATTCCCTGAGGATATCAGGGCATGTCGCGAGGCAGGCATGGACGACTTCGTCGTCAAGCCCGCGCGCAAGAAGGCGCTCGTCGAAGCCATCCTGCGAATGCTGCCGCAACCCGAGCAGACCGTCGTGGTTCTGACGGAAGGCGCGACACCGCCGCTGGCGGCCGTGATCGACGCGTCCGTCGGCGAGGAGCCCGCATTCGATCCACAAGCTTTCCAGGAGCTGGCGTCCGAGATCGGAGAGGACGCTGCCGACGAAGTTCGCACCATATTTTTCAATGAGACTGACACCAGGCTCGTATCATTCCGTCGGCTCTCGATCGAGGCCGATCGCAAGACGATCCGTCGCGAAGCGCATTCGCTCAAGAGCGCGGCGGGAACGTTCGGCTATCGCCAGCTCGCGAAACTCGCCAAGCACATCGAGAAGAATGTGGAGCACCTGACGGCGCGCGAGTATCGCGAACTGATCAATGAGCTCGACGCGGCCTACAGCCAAGCGCGCGCACTCGATGTGCAGGAAGAGCAGCTCTGAGCACCCCTACCGTACTACTACGGTTTTGGATTTTCATACACGGCTAATCTTGATCGCCGATATTCGCGCGAGCACAGGAGAGCTGCATGTTCACGTATGAAACTGCGGACCAGAAGGAAGTCCGGCGTTTCCGTATTGCGCAATTCAACGGCAGAACGGCGACGATCAAATCCGGCGACACGACCATCACCGGTCTGGTTCGATCCGTATTGGAGCAGGAATCGAGCGTTCCACCGCGCTGGATCATCACCATCGTTCCGACTCAGCCCAAAGCGAGAGGCGCCGCATCGCGGCCGAGCCCCCGGGTTCGCAGCTTCGCTGACGACTACTGCTGAGCAAGCACATCGCGCGACGTCTCCGGCCTCGCGCTCATCCGCAAACCGCGTCTTACAAATTTGCGCGATCGCCTCGCAACTCCGGGGCGTTCGCGGGCGGCCGCGATCTTTCAAACAGACAGCCACGCACGGCGAACCGCATCTCGCGGCGATGCGCCGCGAGAGCCTCATGCACCGGTCGCAGCTAAAGGCTCGCGCAGGCGCTCGACCGCGCAAGCGAGCGGCGCCCCGGCGCGTGCAGCGACAATTCGCTTGTTCTAATCGATGGGTTGCAGCAAAGCCGCGCGAACCAGATCCGCGGTGTTGCGGGCGCCAAGCTTGCGCATCGCTTCGGCACGATGGCTTTCGAAGGTGCGCGGGCTGATCTGCATCCGCAACGCGCCCTGCTTGTTGGAGTATCCCTGGCTGATGAGGTTCAGGACCTCGCGCTCGCGCTTGGTCAGGGGCTTCTGGCGAAGTTCCGGCGCGGCAATCATCCGCTGCACGCGGCCGCTCTCGGCTGGATGCCTCGGAGACCTATCCCATCCGCCCTTCGATTCCGGCTCCGCAACGACGCCCTCATACGCACGGCCGATCTGCTTGACCAGGGAGCAGACACGCTCCGTTTGCTGAACCGCGTTGTCGACCACCTTCTGCAGATAATCCCGTTCGCCCGTGGACCGCGCAAACTGGTGGCTGTGTTGCTTGATCTCGCCCATGTAGAGCAGCAGGGCAGTGAGCGGTCCGTTCAGCTCGCGGGCGAGCGCGGCACCGGTTTCATCGATGGCCCGCGCGCGAGCCGGCGTAGGACGGGTGACCTCCAGTACGCCGGAGCTATCACTTTGGCTCCCTTCTGGAAGATGCGGAGCGATGACGCGGCTGTCGTGTTGTGACATGCCGCGTATTTAACGGGACTGAGGCTTTTCGGTGGTTAAATTTTGTCTCCGTAAGACTACTGTAGTTTAAACGACGACCGGCAAGTCAATACCAAAATTCGCGCCGAAATTGCGACGTCGAGTTAACAGTCGCGGCAAAGTTGCAAAGAGACTTTACGCCTTCCACTATCCACAGGGAAAAATGAACAATACCTCGACACCGCCAGCCAATCTTTAATCTAGTGCCAACTGTTTCCATGGTTCCTTACGGCGATGACCGGCAGAACGCGGATTTGTCTTGATCAAGCTCAGCTGCAAGATCAGCGGAACAACCAGGCCCAATGTCGCAGATCGAACGGATATGGGAATTTCTGCAGCGATTGACGCCGCTGACGCGTAGCTGCCTGCTCAACGAACTTGAGCGCCTCGATGTTTGCGGCGTCGAGATCCCCGGTTCTGCGGACATTCAAGCCAGGCTCCGCGCCGAATTCCGTAAGGAAGGCCCGAATCAGAACCGCATGAACACGCCATCGCGCGTCTTCTTCATGCCGCTTGATCCGTTCCTGATCGAGGGTGCGCCGGAGCACGACAATCCGGGACGGATTCCGCGCAGCTCGCTGGCGCCGATCTGGGAATGGATCGGCCGCGACCTGCTGCCGACCATGACGCGCGATTTCAACACGACAATGAAGGACCTGATCGCCGCCGACAAGCAGCGCGAAGCGAGACAGGTGGCCTCCGCGTTCCAGACCAAGGTGGTCAAATATCTTGAAAGCACGCTCAGCGCACCGGACGCCGCCGTTCAGACCCGCGTCAAGCTTGCGTCCTACACGGCCTCACGCTCGGCCTATGGCGACCTCGTCAAGATGATGTGCGTGCTGCGCGCGCGGGACGCGTTGGCGAGGTTCGACGAGGCGCTGCCCAAGAGGCAGATCGTGAAATTCGACAACCCCCGGGTCGCGAGGATGAGCGGCCTGTTGACGGCATTCGGCAAGACGAATGCCGAGGCGCTCCCGTTCGCGATCACGCTGATCGCCAAGCGGATGAAAACACCGTGGGAGATCCTGCGGCTTGCCACCAAGGCGGCGGCGTCCAAGAAGGCCTCCGACGTCGCGGCCACGCCGTTCGCGGTCGCGGTCGCGATGGTGATGGACCGTATCGACGACGACCGCGCGGCGCTGCGCATTGCCTTGCGCAACAACCGGGTGCTGATCGCCAAGGAGTTGCTCGCGGACGCCTATAACATCGAATATGCATTACGGGTGCGTATCGACAAGCTCGATGACTCCGACTGGGGCGTTCGCCTTCGCGGCCTGATGGATGGGATCGCCGACCTCGTGGAGGCCGAGGTGAAGCGCTTTCCCGATGAGGTCGGCCACGTTCTCGGCTCGCGCCGTCTGCGCGGCTACCAGTCGCTCGCGGGTCGTCTCACCTATTTCGCCTGGAGGGGACGCGACGCGATCAGCAATGGCGCGTCGTTCTGCATGAGATTGATCAGCGCCTGACCGGGAGCGTTTTCGAGCGAAGTGGGCAACGGTTCGTGTGAAGAAAACGCGTCAACGCGTCAGAAAAGAGACGAGAGCCGCCCTCACCTGCCACGCCGTTCACGAGCGCCTCGGCCCCTGGACCTTCAGGAAGGTCGCAAGAAACCGGCCCGACGCCACGAACCAGAACCACCAATAGACCTTCCGCCGCGTCGACATCTGCCTGTCCTCGATTTCCGTACAATGTTCCGGTGCAGGCATAGACCCGATGCGCTCCGGCCAATGTGATCTAGTTCACATTCGGCGGAGCGCGGGGCGGGTCATGGCGATTTCCTTTTACTCGCCGCGTGCCCCTATCGATGATTGCGACGGCTGACCCGGAAAGGGCGGCGCATTCAGGAACGGAGATGGCGATGGGACGAGTAAAAGGCTTGCTGACGGCACTGGCCGTGCTGGCGTCGGCGGCGATGTTCAATTCGGATAGCGGCGCGCAGACGGGTTCGACGGACGCTGCCACGCCGACACCCGACAACGCGGTCATGATCACCGTATTTCTGAAGCACGATCAATCGCGACCGCTTGGCGAGCTCAACGCCCAACTCGAGAAGCAGGGCTACTACAAGGCATTCCCGCCGACGGGCGTCGAGGTCGTGAGCTGGTACGTGATGATGGGGATCGGCCAGGTCGTGACATTGAGGCTGCCGGCTTCGCGGCTGCGCGAAGTCAACCGCATTTTCGAGACCATGGCCTGGGGTGCCTATCGCACCGAATTTTATCCGACCTACGATTACAAGCCGATCGGCCTCGCAGCGCACGAGAAGGCGCTGTGACACGCTCCGTGCCGCGACGATTTCATGATGAACTCGTCGCGCCATGGTTCACCAGGGCTCCCCGCGCGCGTTGCGGGGGCGGCACGGACTGCACCGCCGTAAGCCGGCGCATGACCCGTCGTCCTAAAGCATGATCCGGAAAAGTGTGCAGCGGTTTTCCCTTAGCTAACAAACGCGGAACGCGTTTGCGCGGAGATCATGCTCAATCAAGGACCTAAAGCGCGATGACGATTCAACCTAATCTCATCGCGCTTTCGATCGAAAGCTTCGCAGCGAGGCTGAAATAAACCACGGCCGCCGCGAGCCCGAGCCCGGTCCGCACGGCGTGGAATCTTCCCCAGGATCCGATCAGCGCCCGCGACGCCGGTCCCGCGGTGCCGGCCGGCCATGCGCTCAGCCGCTTGTTCGTCGGCATCATCACCAGGAGCGTAAAGGGCCAGTTCGCCAGGATCAGCAAGGCGCCGATCATCCATCGCCAATCCTGCAACTGCCATGCGGCGGCCAAGCCGAGTACGCCTGCGATGACGGCGAGGCTCGCCTGCATTGCAAAGCCCCGCACATAGCTCGGTTTCCACTGCGCAAGCAGCGCTTCGTCGTCGAGACGCAGACGCGCCGGCTGTTCGGCGACGTTGACGTAGAAGGCCGCGCCGGCGAAGGCTGCGGCGACCACCAGTCCCAGCAAGCCAGCAATCATGCAAACTCCTTCGAAGAATACCTGGCCGCTCATTCCATATTGACAACATATTGTCAATATGGACATATGATGTCATGATCAAATCTCAACCGCCTGCCGGTGGCGCGGCTGCGCTGACATCGTTGATACTCGAGGTGTTCCGGCTGAACGGCGCGCTGATCTCGGCCGGAGACGACCTCGTCGCCGATCTTGGCCTGACGAGCGCCCGCTGGCAGGTGCTGGGAGCAATTGCGCTGGCGCCAATGGCCGAAACGGTCGCGCGGCTTGCCCGCTCCATGGGCCTGCACCGGCAGGGCGTGCAACGCATCGTCAATGAGCTCGCGGCGGAGGAAATCGTCGTCCTTGAGGACAATCCTCATCACCGTCGTGCCAAGCTCGTGCGCTTGACGAAGAAAGGCGAAGCGTTGTTTCGCGCAGCCGGACAGCGTCAGCGGCCTTGGGCCAGAAACCTGGCAAAGAGCCTGGATGGACGGGCGATCAACTCCACGCGCATAGTCCTGGAAGCGCTGCGCAACAGGCTGCAACGCATGACATCGGACGAGTAGGCGCGGAGGCTTGGTCAGGAACCACGGGCGGCCCGACGGGATGGACGTACGGAACCGAGCCAGACCCGGATACCATTAGGGTATTAAACTAACTTACTTAAAATGCTGAATTTTCTGGCCTCGCGCGCGAAGCCGTTGCAAGATGTCCGGATACGGACAAGCGAATTACCGCGACGCCAACGTAGATTTTATCAAGAAAATTTCAGCTCGATCTCTCTCGCAGAAAGGAGAAAGTGAGCCGCGGGAAATTCGTTGCAAATCATTAGGAGTAGCAATGAGTTTTATAGCAAGAGTCATTGTCTTTCTGTTCGCCGCCCTCGTCCTCACTGAAGGAAGCGTCGCTCAGACCCGCCGCGGCACGAATAATTCCCCATCGATCTCTTCGAACGAGGCGGAGATCCGTGACCGGCTCAATTCCTGGACCGTCGGCCTTGCCGGCGGGTTGCTTGAAGGCGCCCCCATTCGCTATGCGACCGAGATTTCGCGTGTCGTGAACGATGGCGGCACGATGCATGTTCTGCCCGTGGTCACCCGCGGCCCGACCGAGAACGTCAATGACCTGCTCTACCTCAGGGGCATCGACGCGGCGATCATCAACAGCGATTCCCTCGAGGAATACAAAGTCCAGGTGCCGCAGATCAGGCAGCGCATAGCCTATTTGTTCAGCCTGTTTCCCTCGGAGCTGCAAATCTTCGTCCGTCCCGAGATCAAGTCGCTCGCGGACCTTGCCGGCAAGAAGGTCAACTTCAACACGCAAGGAACGGCTGCGGCCTATTCCGGCCCGCTGATCTTCAGCCGGCTCGGCATCGATGTCGAAAAGACGTTCATCCCGCATCCCGTCGCGCTGGAACAGCTCAAGCGCGGCGAGATCGCCGCCGTTGTGTTCGTGACGGCGAAGCCGGTCGATGCCTTCGCCAAGGGAAAATGGGAGGGCGGCTACAAGTTCCTGCCGGTAGAGTTCGGCCCGAAATTCGAGGACTATTATCTTGCGACCTCCCTCGACTCCACCGACTATCCCAACCTGATCGCCAAGGGCGAGAAGGTGCCGACCATCTCGGTGCCGACCATTCTCGCCGCATTCAACTGGCGGCCTAATTCGCCCCGCTATCGGAAGGTCGCGCGCTTCGTCGACGAATTGTTCAGCCGGATCGACAAGCTGAAATCGCCCGGCTTCGATCCGAAATGGAAGGACGTCAACATCGCCACGCGCGCTCCCGGGCTGGAGCGTTTCCAGGCCGCGCAGGAATGGCTCGACCGCAACGCGGCCGTCAAGCAGAGCGCACGCCCATGATCCCGGCAAAACCGATCGTCATCACTTTGTTGCTCGTCGCGAGTGCCGGCGGAGCGCGCGCCCTCGATCAAACCGGCGCAGGACTGCAGGTCTGCATCGACAACGCGCGTCAGACCGACGCGACCTGTGCGAAACTGACCAACGACCCGGCGCAGCGGCTCGACTGCTTCCAGCGGGCACGCGACGAGCAGCTTGCGTGCCTGCAGCGTGCGCTGCCCGATGTGACCAGCAAGACCACGACGATGGATGGCGATCACAGCGCCCAACCGCGCGAGCCTGCTCCGAAGGCCGCGACGTCGGGTGCGCCAACGCGGCCTTCGCCGCCGGAGAACGCGCAGTCGAAGGCCCCGGACAATTCTCGCAGGGATCGTCCCGTGCAGGGAACCGCCCCGGCTAATCCGCAAGGCGGCGCGCAGGAGACCGCGCAAAAGAGTGCGCCGGATACGAAGAAGGCACCGGATAGCTCGGCACCAAACGTAGCTGGGCCGCCGGCGAGCAGCACAACCAGCGACGCGCCTGCCGATACGGCATCGATCGCGAAAGCCGCGCCGGCACCGCAGCAGCCCGCAACGCCGACCGTCGAAAGCCCGCCGCCTGCGCGGCAGGCCGATGCGATCAGCGAGCCGAAGACTCCGGAGAAGGATTCGGCCAAGGATGCGACCAAGGAAGCAACCAAGGCTCCGGCCAAGACCGACGCACCAGCCAGCATAACGGCTGCCACGCCAACGCCGCAGCCACCCGCAACACCGACTGCCGAAAGCTCGCCGCCTGCGCGACAGGCCGATACCGTCAGCGAGCCGAAAACTCCGGCCAAAGACTCGACCAAGGAAGCAACCACGGAGGCAACCAAGGCTCCAGCCAAGACGGACGCGCCCGCCGACACAGCAACGAGCATGACGACTGCCGCGCCAACGCCGCAGCCACCCGCAACGCCGACTGCTGAAAGCTCGCCGCCTGCGCGACAGGCCGATGCGGTCAGCGAACCGAAAACTCCGGCCAAGGATTCGGCGAAGGATTCGGCCAAGGATGCGACCAACACTCCGGCCAAGACCGCAGCGCCTGCCGACATGCCGGCAAGCACAGCGACCGCTACACCTGCGCCGCAGCCACCTGCAACGCCGACCGTCCAAAGCGCGCCGCCTCCGCGCCAGGCAGATGCGGTCGGCGAACCGAAGGATTCGGTCAAAGTCCCGCCCAGGACGAGCGGCGTGGCGACGAAACCGCCGGAATCGAGCTGGGTGGTCAGCGAGACGACGTCGCCAATCGACTACCGGCCGCTGCTGATGGCCGTCATCCGCCCGACGTCAAGTTCGGAAGGGGGCCCGAGCGGCCTCACAGTCCGTTGTCTCGGAGGACAGACGGCGCTCTCGATTCACACCGAGGGCGCATGGCACGCGCCACACAAGAACGCCCTTCCCGTCGATCATCAGATCAACGATCAATCCGTCGTGCGGCAGATGTGGACCTTGTCCGCGGATGCGAAGAACGCGACCTACACGGGCGATCCGGTCGCACTGCTGCGTTTGCTTCCCGAAGGAACGCGGCTGACGATCAATGTGCCTGACAGCGGCAACGCAAGACACGAAGCGACGTTCATGCTCGCCGGATTGGAAGCCGTTCGAAAACGAATCGGGACGGCCTGCAAATGGCCCAAAGCAGATGCTCAGGCATCGTCAGGACGGTAACCGTTCCTGACGATCGCTTGGATGGCCGGGGACATCACGCCCCGTCCGGGAGTTACGGCCGGATGTAGCTCCAGCCTTTTTCCTGCAGCTCCATCAGCCGGACAACGCCGGAGGGCACGAGCACGGCCTCGGATATCACCGCGACCGGATGGCCCTCCTTCTTCTCCATGCCCTCCTTGGTGTTGTTGCAGGCGGAGAACTGGATCTTGCTGGGGAACGCGAGATCCTTCAGGTGCTTGATGCGATCCGCGACCGGCGAGGTATCGGCGCGCAGCATGTGCAGGCCGGGGCCATAGGTGACGAGGTCCAGATCGACCTCTTCGCCCTTGGCACGATAATATTCGATGACATTGGTGGCGTTGTTGAGGGCCAGATTCATCACCGCCGGATCGTTCTGGTCGACCTGAATCACAAGGCGATGGAGGGTTCTCGGCTGAGCCTTGTTCTCGGAAACAGGGCTGGCCTTTTTCTCCGCCGCGAGGCTCACCGTAACGGGAGCAAGCATCAAGCACGCGAGGATGGCGGTCAAAGAGCTCAAGTTACGCATAATGAAACTCCTTAAAAAAACGTACTATACGGCAGAAGAAACCAGAAAACGGCCGGCGAAGTCAACAAAACCGGGGTCGCACGGTTAGCGGTCGGGTTGGAGCGGCCGCGCCGGAGGTATGGAAGTACGAGAGGCGCGAGCTCTGCTTTGAAGCACTGCACCATTCGTCAGACCGCACAAGCAGCCTGGGATTGCTGATTGCCAGGATACGCCCGCCTATGGTCGCATGAGGCCTTACCCGACAGCCTGGAACTCCGCGCCTTCAACCGAACGTCAAGCTTTCGGGAGGCGGTTGTTTGAATGATGCTCGTCATGTAACATGCACGCGTCCGATCCTGAAAGGAACGCGCGATGTCGAAGCCGGAATGGCGGAAGTCCGCATGCAATATCTGCTACGTCAATTGCGGCGTCGAGCTTCTGGTCGATCAAGACCGCATCACGAAGGTGCGCGGCGACCGTGAGAACCCGAAATCGCAGGGCTATCTGTGCAACAAGGCGGCACGCATTCCCTATTATGCGCATCACAAGGATCGGCTGACATCGCCGCTGCGGCGCCGCGCCGACGGCGGCTTCGATGAAATCGATTGGGACACCGCGATTGCGGAAATCGCCGCGAAGCTCCGCGAGCTGGTGGAGCGGCACGGCGGCAAGAGCATCGCGCGCTATGGCGGCGGCGGCCAGGGCAATCACGCGGGCGGCCCTTATTCGGGCGCAGTCCTGCGTGCGCTGGGTTCGCAATATGGCTTCAATGCCTTGTCGCAGGAGAAGACCGGCGACTTCTGGGTCAACGGCCACATGTTCGGCAGCCAGACCTGCCACACGGCCGAGGACGTCCACCACTGCGACTTGCTGTTCGTGATCGGTGCCAATCCGTGGATCGCCCACGGCTTCCCGAACGCGCGCGATCACCTTAACCAGATCCGGAAAGATGCGAACCGCAAGCTGATCGTGATCGATCCGCGTCGCACCGAGACCGCTGAGATGGCCGACCTGCATCTCGCGGTTCGGCCCGGCGCGGATGCCTTCCTGCTCGGCGCGATCCTGGCGACGCTGGTGCGCCGCGACGCGCTCGATCACGCCTTCCTGGAGCAACATACGGCCGGATTTGCCGAGGTGAAGGAAGCCCTGCTCCGTATTCCCGTCGCGCAATGGGCGGCGGCGGCGGATGTTCCACTCGACCAGATCGACCGCTGCATCGACATGATCGTGGCCGCGAAGGCAATGACGGTCCGCGTCGAGCTCGGCATCCAGCAGGGCATCAACTCGACGCTCAATTCCTATTTGGAGAAGCTGCTGATCATGCTGACCGGCAGCTTCGGCCGGAAAGGCACCAACCAGCTGCATTCATGGCTGCAGCCGCTGTGGAGCAATACCCCGAACCAGCGGTTCGCGCCGACCGACACCGAGGTCATCGGCGGGCTGTTGCCGGCGAACCTGCTGCCGCAGGCGATCCTGAACGATCATCCCGACCGGCTGCGCTGCATGTGGATCGACAGCTCCAATCCGGCCAACACGGTGGCGAACACGGCGGAAGTGGAGAAGGCGCTGTCCGCGCTCGACCTCTGTGTCGTTGTCGACGTCGCAATGACCGAGACGGCACGGCTTGCACACTACGTGCTGCCTGCCTCATCTCAATATGAGAAGACCGAGTTCACGCTGTTCAACTTCGAATTCCCGACCAACTTTTTCCACGTCCGCGCCGCCGCCGTTCCACCGCTCGAAGGCACCCTGCCCGAACCGGAAATCTACACGCGGCTCGCCCGCGCGCTCGGGCTGCTGCCCGGCGACAACGTGCTTGCGCCGCTGCGCGAGGCGGCGTTCCACTCGCGCGCGGCGTTCGCCGGCGCGCTGCGCAGCTTCATGGGCGCCAATCCGCAGGCCGCGCCGGTCGGCGCGCTGATCCTCTACCACACGCTCGGTGCGACATTGCCCGACGGCACGGCGGCAGCCGCGCCGCTCTGGCAGGCGGCACAGATGTGCGCGAAACGCGATCCCACGGCCGTGCGGCGGGCACTTGGCGACAAGCCCGTTCCGGACAATCAGCTTGGCGACGCACTGTTCGATGCGGTGGTCGGGACGCGCAGCGGCACGGCCATCACCGAGCACACTTATGACGAGGTGTGGTCGCTGGTCAGCCATCCCGACCGGAAAGTCCGGCTCGCGATTCCCTCGATGCTGGAGTGGCTCGAGACGCTCGACCCCGCGGTCGCCGGCGCGCCGAAGGACTATCCCTTTGTGCTTGCGGCCGGACAGCGGCGAATGTTCAACGCCAACCAGATCTTCCGCGATCCCGCCTGGCGCCGCGACGATCCGGATGGCGCGCTCCTGATCAATGCGCGGGATCTCGAGGCGTTGGGCGCGAGCGACGGCGAATGGATCGCGGTCCGCTCACCGGCGGGACGGGTGGTCGTTCGCTGCAAGGCCGACGACAGTGTCCGCCAGGGCCAGCTCGCGCTGCCGCATGGCTATGGACAGTCCTATCCTGCCAACGACGGCGAACACCTGACCAATGGTCCGCGTATCAACGCGCTGACCGACAGCCTCCATTGCGACCCCGTTGCAGGCACGCCCTACCACAAGCATGTGGCGGTGCAACTGGAGAAGCTGACCGCGACGGAAGCCATCGCCTCCGAGGCGCGTTCACGGCGCATCCACGGCCGATAACCCGATCAAGTAACGGCCGGGGATCGTCAGCGATCGTGCGTGACGCTGGCGACCTGAACGTTTGGCCCGCCCGTGCGGGTGACCGACACCGCGAACATGGCTGCGATCGCGCAGATGACGCAAAGCTTCATGCGCACGGTCTTGCGGTCCGTGATCGGCAGGAAGATAAAAAATAACATTGCGACAATGAGCAGCGCGTCGATGATGATCATGGAACCTTGTCCTCTCGTCTGAACAGGACGATGCCATGGCCGCTTCGAGTCGGTATGTGGACATGATCACACTCCCTGGGAAAGCCGAACAGCTCGGAGGAGGTGCCGCAGGTCATCCAGGGCGGTCGACAAAGGAGTATGATGAGCCCTCGCTCCCGAGGAGTTTCCCGATGCGTCCAGCCCACGCCCTGATCGCCATCCTGCCGTGCAACGACCTCGATGCGTCCGAGGCCTTCTATAACCGGCTTGGCTTCGCGCGGCCGGAGAGCGAGAAGCCGGCGAAAGGCGAGGAGGACAGCTATCGCATGCTCTCCGACGGCAAGGGCGGGCATCTGCATCTGACGGACGCGGTCGAGGGATGGCTGATCCCCGGCCGCAATCCGTTCGGGCTGTATCTTTACGCCGACGATGTCGACGCGCTGGCCGCGGGATTCAAAGGCGAGACGATCGAAAAGAACGGACCGGAGCATAAGCCGTGGGGCATGTACGAGTTCTCGCTCTCCGATCCGGATGAGACGCTTGTCCGGGTCGGACGGCGGTCGCAAGCCGATTAGAACGACGCCCCTACTCCTTAGCCATTCGCTCGCGCACCGACTTGAAGCCGGAGACGAAGCGCGCGAGCGTGTCCGACGTCGCGCCGCGCGGCAGCATGACCTCGATCAGCGAGAACTGCCCGCGCCGCGCGACGGCGCGGTCGAGGGCTGCGGCAAGCTCGCGGCGGGTCGTGACCCGTTCGCCGAAGCCGCCGATGGAGGGCGCGATATCGGCAAAATGCCAGTCGTCGAGATTGTTGAAGTGCGATTCCGGCTGGAACACGCGCAGCATTTCCCAGCTCTGGTTGTTGAACAGCACGACGATCGGGTCGAGCCCGTAGCGGCGGCAATTGCCGAGTTCCCAGCCGGTCATCTGGAACGCGCCGTCGCCGACCAGGACCAGCGGCCGCAGGCCCGTGGCGGCGACGCCGACGCCGGCAGGAACGCCGAAGCCCATGCCGGCATAATAGCCGGGCGCCGCCAGCGCCGTGTTGTCGATCTCCATCGCGGTGAACAGGCAATCGCCGATGTCGGATGTCATCGGCATCTTTCCGTGACGATCGAACAGGTCGTTGATCGCGCTCGCGATATCGGACGGTGCAATCGGCTTGTCGTCCGCGTGGAGCCCGCGCGGATAGGCCGAGCGCTTCTTGATCGCTCGCTTGCGCGACGCGCTCCGCTTGGCGCGGGCCTCCAACGCCGGGATCAGATCGGCGAGCGGCATGTCGCGGAACACGTGATGACCGATCTGCACCTCGCGGCTGGACGCCAGGATGGTGCGGCGCGGATCAGGCGCGCGATTCGACAGCGCGAAATTGGTGTCGGAGAAGATGACGCCGAGCATCAGCACGAGATCGGCGTCATCCACCAGCCGCGTGATCGCGGGATCCCCGGCGGCTCCGAAATAGGTGCCGGCAACCACATCGTCCTGCTGTTCCAGAAGACCTCGCCCCATGAAGGTCGTGACCACCGGCAGGTTCAACTTGCGTGCCAGCGCCGCGATCTTGTCCTCGACGCCATAGCGACGGATTTCCACGTCGACCACCGCGACCGGAGCGGACGCCGTCTCGATCCGCTCGAGGATTTCATCGGCACATTCGGCGAGCGCGCTCGGGTCCGCCGCCCGCGGCGGCAGCGGCACGACGGGCTCGACTTCGGCTGCGACCATGTCGCGGGGAAATTCGAGATAGACCGGCAGCGACATCTCGCGGGCGCTGCGCAGCACGCGCGCGATCAGCGCCGGTGCGGTAGCGGGATCGGTCAGCACCGCCTGGTCGCAGGTGATCTCCCGGAACACGGCGAGCTGCGTGTCGACAGTGCGCGCCTGGTGATGCAGCAGGAAGCCGCTGGTGCGCTCGCGCGCACCCGGCGCACCTGCAATCACGACAACCGGCGAGCGTTCCGCATAGGCGCCCGCGATGGAATTGACGAGGTTGAACGCGCCGGCGCCATAGGTCACCACGGCGACACCGAGGCCGCCATGGTAGCGCGCCGAGGCGTCCGCCGCGAAGCCCACCGCCGGCTCATGGCTCAGCGTGAAGTTCGGCAGGATGTTGCTTTCCTCGATGACCTTGAACAGCGGCAACACGAAGTCGCCGGGAATGCCGAATATCTCGTGGGCGCCGTGATCTTTCAGGGCCTGGAGCAAAGCGGTGGCAAGCGTGGGCATGACAAGCCCTTAGGTCGGGTGAATGTGCGTAACCCACTTGATAGCAGAAAACGGGGCCATCCCGCGACGGCATGAAAAGAAGGAAGGGCCGCGCGTGGCGCAGCCCTTCGGACAGTCGGGAGTAAATTTTTCGTCCGGTCGCGACCCGCCGACGCCCGGCGGCGTCAGGCGGCGAGACGCAACGCCATTCAGGATGACACCGACATCTTTGCGATCTCGGCCGCGTTCGGCAGAGCTCTCGACATTCCAGCAGGCATCCATCACACGCCGGATCGTCGCGGCGGGAATGATGCCGTCGGCGAGGTCGGAGAACTTGGTTTCGAGCTGCTTGTCCGTCATCGGCACCTCGACGCTGCCGATCGGCATGCTCGATGTAGCGATGCAGCGTGCGGCCGTCCTTCAGCACGATCGTCATGTCGACCTGCGCCGGCTCGATGCCCGGTGTGATCACCGGGATCACCTTGCCGCGCAACGCGACGATGGTCGGATCGTTCACCGCGCGGTCGCTGAACTGCTTCTCGCCGCCGGCGCCTTCGACGATGCGCGACTGCGACCGCATGATAGATGCTGAACTTGCCTTCGAGCCCTTCGCTGCGGCGTCTTCTTGCCGGTGAGTTCGAGCACCAGCGGATGCACCTTGAGATCGACGCGCTCGATCTGGTCGGCGGTCAGCTTGTTCTCGTTGCGCAACTGGATCGCGGCGTCGATCGCCGGATGCATGACGATGCCGCAGGCGAACGGCTTGTAGGTGTTCAGCGCCGCCTCGTAGCGCTTGCCGAGATCGCCGAGGATCTCGTTGTAGTCCTGCTTGGTGCTGATCGTGTTGGCCCAGCCGCGCTTGGCCTCGATCATGGCGTCGGAGCGAGGTGAAATTCTTCGAGGCCAGCATCGCGGCGAAGATGCCGTTGGACGCGGCGCGGCCCGGATTGAAGCTCTTGTTCATCGAGCCGAAGGATTCGCGCAAGCCCACCGGCTGCGAGGCGGCAAGACCGAGCGCCCACATCATCTGCTGCTCGTTCAGCTTCAACAGCTTGCCGACGGCGGCGGCCGAGCCGAACACGCCGGCCGTGCCGGTGATGTGCCAGCCGACATCGTAATGGTTCGGATAGACCGCGTTGCCGATCCGGCATTCGGTCTCGACGCCGAGCACCAGCGCGTTGAGGAAGTCCTTGCCCGAGACCGGCTGCATTTCCGACAGCGCGAGGATCGCGGAGGCCACCGGACCGGCGGGATGAATGATCGTCTTCAGATGCGTGTCGTCGTAGTCGAAGATGTGGCTCGACACGCCGTTGATGAAGGCCGCGTTCATGATGTCGAAGCGCTCGCGACGCCCGAACAGCGACGCCTGCTGCGGGCCGGAGAACGGGCCGAGCGCCGAGACCGCGATATCGACGGTCTGGTGATGCGAGCCGCCGATCGCGACGCCGACCCAGTTCAGCAGCGTGCGCGACGCCTTCCTTGCGGACATTGGCCGGCAGGTCGTCGTAATTCGCGGTGACGAGATAATGCGCCAGCGCGCGCGTGACGTCCTTGGCCGGCGCGGGCTTCGCCGCCGCGGCGGGCGCGGCAGCAGGTCCTTCGCGCGAAGCGCCATGCGTCGCCGCGGCTGTCACGAGCGGCAGCGCGGCCGCCGCCTGGAGCAGGGTTCTGCGATCAGTGATCGGCATGTGGTCCTCCAACGTTTCTCTGCTGTCTATCTAAGCCGCCGCGGACGCTTGATCTTCACATTCGCGAGTTGCGCGGCAAGCCGCACCGCGCTCTCGAGCGCGCCGGTCTTGGCCACGCCCTTGCCGACGATATCGAACGCGGTGCCGTGCGACGGCGTGGTGAAGACGGTCTCGAGCCCGGCGGTGACGGTGACGCCGCGGTTGAAGCCGCGCAGCTTGGTCGCGATCTGACCCTGGTCGTGATACATCGCGACCACGCTGTCGAACTCACCCGCGAAGGCGCGGATATAGACGGTGTCGGCCGGATAAGGCCCGGTGCAGGCGATGCCGGTCTTCGCGGCGGCTTCGACGGTCGGCCGGATCATCTCGATCTCGTCGCGGCCGAACAGGCCGCTCTCGCCGGCATGCGGATTGAGCGCTGCGACCGCGATGCGCGGCTTGGCGACGCCCGCTTTCCGCATCATCCGGTCGACGAGCTCGATCGCATCGGTGATGCTCTCCGGATTGATGCCATCGAGCGCCTCGCGCAGCGACTGATGCCCGGTGACGCGCGACATCCACTGGCCGTCGAGCACGTTCATCTCGGAGAAGTAGGTCTTGATGGCCGAGCAGGCTCGCGAACATCTTGTGCTCGTCGGGGAACTTCCAGCCGCCGTCGAACATCGCGCGCTTGTTCAGCGGCGCGAAGGTGATGGCGTCGACCTCGCCTGCCTTGGCGAAATCGATCGCGCGCGACAGCGTCTCGCCGGTCAGCCGGCCGGATTCGGCGCTGGCCTTGCCGAGCGGGAACAGCGACGGGATCGGTGTTGCCGAGATCGACGAGCTGCACCGTGCCGCGGCCCCATTGAACGCGGCCTTCGGGCGAGGCGATCTGCTCGACTTCGAGCTTCGACGCCGGCATGCGACATGCCCATCTCGAGCACGCGGGCGTCGCCGACCACGACGAGTCGGCGACGTCGGCGAGATGGTCGTCGGAGAGGATGCGCGCGATCTGTTCGGGGCCGATGCCGGTGCAGTCACCGGGGGTCAGCGCGATGATCGGCAGAAGGTTGTTGGTGCTGGTAGCCATATTGGAACTTCTTGGATCCTTACTTCAGCTTGTTGGATTTGAGCGACGGATTGTGCCCAGTCCTCGCGATTGAATTCGCCGTCCCATTTGGCGACCACGATGGCAGCGACGGCGTTGCCGATGGTGTTGGTGATGGCGCGCGCCAGCGACATGAAGCGGTCGATGCCGAGCAGCAGCGCCAGCCCTTCCGCCGGCAAGCCCGGCGGCGACGACAGTCGCGGCGAGCGCCGCGAACGCACCGCCGGTGACGCCGGCCGCGCCCTTGCTGGTGAACAGCATGACGACGAACAGGCTCAGACTGCTGCGCGGTCGTCATCTCGATGCCGTAGACCTGGGCGACGAACATGGTGCTCAGAGCGGCAGCGTCAGCGCGACGCCGTCGAGATTGAAGGAATAGCCGGAGGGAATGACGAGGCCCGCGACCGCGCGCGCCACGCCGGCCGTCGGCAGCTTCTCCATCATGCCGGGGATCGCGGTCTCCGACGACGAGGTGCCGAGCACGACAAGCAGCTCGGTGCGGAGCATCCGCAGACAGATCCATCAGGCGGATATCGACCAGCCGGCAGATTACGCCGAGCACGATGAAGATGAAGAACGCCATCATCGCCCAGGCCGTGCCGACCAGAAGCGCCAAGCGCATAGAGCGTGGCGACGCCGAATTTCGCCACCGTGAACGCCATCGCGCCGAACGCGCCGATCGGCGCCAGCGCGACGACGACATGCACGACGCTGAACACGAGCTCGGTAATCCGCTCGAGCCCGGTGCGCAAGGCGACCGCCGCGCTCACCGAGCAGCAGCAGCCCGATGCCGCAGAGCAGCGCCAGGACGAGCACCTGCAGCACGTCGCCGGCGGCAAAGGCGCCGACGAAACTGTCGGGAATCATGTGCTGGAGATAAGCGGAGAGAGACCCGACATGGGCCTGGGCATAGCGGAGACCGTCTCGGCCTGCTGCGAGGTTGCGTGCGCGACGCCGGCGCCGGGCTGCACCCAGTGCACCACCACGAGGCTGAACAGCAGGCAGAGCGTCGTGACCGCCTCGAAATAGATGAGGGCCTTGAGTCCGACGCGGCCCACCGCACGCATGTCGCCGACCTGCGCGATCCCGGTGACGACGACCAGGAAAATCAGCGGCGTGATGGTCATCTTGACCAGCGAGATGAAGACGTCACCGAGCGGCTTGAAATCGACGGCCAGCGCCGGAAACAGACGCACCCGCCAGCGCGCCCAGCGCAGCGCCGGCCGCCACCAGGACATACTGCTCGCGCCAGAACGGTTTGCTGCGCCGATCGCCAGCCGACGTCGGAACAGGGGTGGACAGCGGGGTCGCGGCGATCTGCAATTGAAAGTACCTCCATTGAATCGATGACCATTCACCATGGCTCTTCTTCTTAGCGCCACTAGATTGGACCAGCCGCGTTCCGTGCGCTAATGCCGTATTGGCATGATTTAAGGACGATCCGTCATGGACTTGATCTGGCTGGAGGATTTCCTCGCCATCGCCGAGGACCGCGGGTTCTCGCGCGCGGCCGAACGTCGCCACGTGACCCAGCCCGCGCTCAGCCGCCGGATCGCCTCACTGGAAAAATGGCTGGGCACGCCACTGTTCGAACGAAGCTCGCACACCCTGAAACTGACGCAAGCGGGTGAAACCTTTCGTCACACAGCGGAGGACGTGCTGCGACGGATCCTCGCCGGGCGGCAGGAGGCGCTCGAGGTTGCACGGCTCAAGGCCGAGACGATCTATGTCGCGGCGACGCACGCGCTGTCCCAGACCTTCTTTCCCGAATGGATCCGCCACGCGGAGACCAACGGTCCGGGCGCGGCCATTCAACTGGTCGCGGCCAATTTCGCGGCGTGCGAAAAACTCCTGCTCGATGCGCAGGCGCAATTCCTGCTCGGCGCACTATCATCCGTCGATCACGAGCCGGCTGGATTCCGATCGCTTTCACAGGATCGATCTCGATACGGACGTGCTGGTGCCGATCAGCTCTCCGGCGGCCGCGAAGCGTGGCGGGCGTCGCAAACAGGCCGAGCCGCGCTACGCATTGCCCGGGACCAGCGACGCGCCGCTGCCTTATCTCGCCTATCACCCGGGCTCCGGCGTGGGACGAATCGTGACATCCTTTCTTGCCACGAAAGTGCCGCCCTGCTGCCTGGTACCGAGCTTCTCCGCGCCGGTGACGCTGCTGATCGACATGGCGCGTCAGGGACGTGGCGTCACCTGGGCGCCGCGCAGCCTCGTTGCCGACGATCTCGCCGCCGGCCGACTGATGCGCGCCGGTGCGGAGGACTGGGACATCGCGATCAATGTCTGCCTGTTCCGCTCGCGCTCTCGCCTGACTCCTCCAGCGGAGGCATTCTGGAGCGCCGTGCACAAGGGAGAGCGGGGGAAGGCTTCGCCTGCAAAGACGTCGCGGCAATCGAAGGGAACGAGCTAAAGCGCGATGAGATCAGGTTGAAACGTCATCGCGCTTCAGGTCTTTGTTCGAGCATGATCTTTTCGGAAAACCGCTACACGCTTTTCCGGATCATGGTCTAGCTGCGGGCGACCGCGCGAGCGAGCAGGCCCGACCGTTTCTTGAATCAATCCAAACTCTGTGATCCCAATCCCGGCGGAATAAGCTATTGCCCGTGGTGTTTGATCTGCCAGGCGCAGCAAACCGGACAGGCCATGTCCAGACGGCGAGACATCACGCGAGAGGGATTTGTCCTGGAAGCGGACGGGCGCGCCATTCTTGCCTTCTACGCCAAGGATCTCGAACACGCGCGGGACCTCTGCAGCCGGCCATGGTTTACCGAGGAGCTCGCCTCCTTTCGGTCATGCGGCCGCCCGCTATGGGACAGCAATCGTCGCCTCAGCCTCCGGCGCGCCGGCGTCGCGGAGGATGCTGAGTTGCAGATCGCGCTGACGGCCGAGATCGCCCGCGGAGAATATGAAGGCACCATTTTCGCGTTCTTCGTTCCGATCGACGCGCCCGTTCAGTGAAGTCCCGGGGTATCACTGGACTGCCTGCGAATTATTCCTCGCGTTGAAAAAGATTTCGTCGAGCCCGCGACCCCGTTGCAACAGGGACGCCGCCCGACATAGCTTTGCGAGACAAGAACAAACGCAGGTGAGGAAATGCCCTATCGCAGTGTGAACGCGGACCGTGCGATGGTCTGCGGTGCCCGGTTTTTTGGGGCGAGCGTGACCCTGATCGCCGCCAAGCACTTCATGATCAAGCACACGCGCGCCCGCACGAACTCTTTCAACGTCATCGCACTGGCCGGCGCGCTGATCGCAGCGATACCCTGCGCAGCGCAGGCTCAATCACCGCCCGGCGAGCCATTGCAGGTTCCCGCGAAATCGGTGCCGGTCCCCGGCACCGTCAGCCCGCAGTTGGCCAAGATCGTCGGCATGCCGCTCCGCACCGGCTGGGACACCCTTCCGAAGACGGGCGAAGAGTGGAAACCTGTCGTTGCCGCCACCGCCGCGGCGACGCTGAAGAACGTTCCGGGGATGCAGGAGCGACTCCACGTCAAGGTCGAGAAAACGATGATCGACGGCGTTCGGGCATTCATCGTTACGCCCGACGTCATCGCGCCGCAGAACAAGAACCGGGTTCTGCTTCACATGCACGGCGGCTGCTACGTGCTCAACCCCGGCGAGGCCGCGCTTCCGGAGGCGTTGTTCATGGCCGGCTTCGGCGGCTACAAGGTGATCGCAGTCGATTACCGCATGCCGCCCGAGGCTTATTTTCCGGCCGCGCTGGACGATGGCATGACGGTCTACAAATCCCTCATCAAGACCACCGATCCGAAGAATATCGCGGTGTTCGGCAGCTCGGCGGGTGGCGCGCTGACGCTGGAGATGATGCTGAAGGCCAAGCAGGACGGAATACCGATGCCGGGCGCGATCGCGCCGGGAACGCCGATGTCCGACGTGACCAAGGTCGGCGACACTTTCATCACCAATGCCAGGCTCGACAATGTGCTGGTCTCACCCGACGGTTTCTGCGACGCGGGCACCGTGGTCTACGCCAATGGTCACGACCTGAAGGATCCGCTGCTGTCGCCGGTCTATGGCGATATGGCGGGATTTCCGCCGACGATCCTGACCAGCGGCACGCGCGATCTGCTGCTCAGCAACACGGTGCGCGTCCATCGCAAGCTGCGCGAAGCCCGTGTCGAAGCGCAGCTGCAGGTGTTCGAGGCGCAATCGCACGCTCAGTATTATCGCGACGATACTTCTCCCGAGGCGAAGGCGGCGTTCGAAGAGATCGCGTTGTTCTTCGACAAGCACCTTGGGAAATGACGGCCAAGCGCCCGCGGCTGGCAAGAGCGCCCGCCGCGGACGGCGCTCTTTCAAATCTCTATGCCGCCTTGATGCGATTGAGGAAGCGCGCGACCTCGTTGCTCAGCGCTTCCGATTCCGCCGCGAGACTGCCTGAGGATTCGAGAACGTGAGCTGCGGTCTCGCCGCTCTGATTGGCGACGCTTGAGACGCCGTCGATGTTCTGCGTGACGTTCTGCGTGCCGGCCGCGGCCTGCTGGATGTTGCGCGCGATCTCGGCCGTCGCGGCGCCCTGCTGCTCGACGGCGGCCGCGACGGTTGACGCGATCTGTGACATCCGGTCGATAATCTGGCCGATGCCCTTGATGGTGTCCACGGCTTCCTGGGTCGAGCCCTGGATCGCGGCGACCTGCTCGGTGATCCCTTCGGTGGCCTTCGCCGTCTGCGTGGCGAGCGTCTTGACCTCGGAGGCGACGACCGCAAAACCCTTGCCGGCTTCGCCCGCGCGAGCCGCCTCGATGGTCGCGTTCAGCGCGAGAAGGTTGGTCTGGCCGGCAATCGTGTTGATCAGGCCGACCACCTCGCCGATGCGATCGGCGGCATTCGCAAGCGCAGTGACCGTGACTTCGCTGCGGCCGACCTGCGCGACCGCTTCCGTCGCAATGCGCGTGCATTCGCCGACCTGCCGCGAGATCTCGCGGATCGAGCCGGAAAGTTGCTCCGTCGCGGATGCGACTGTCTGCACGTTCTGCGACGCCTGAACCGAGGCGGACGCGGCGGCATTTGTCTGCGCTTTGGCTTGCGCCGCCACATGCGACATCTTTTCCGCCGAGCCCTTCATGCGGGCTGCCGCGGTCGACACCGCGGCGAGCGCGCTGGCCGCGCCGTCATTGAACTCGCGCGTGAACTGGCTCAAGGCTGTGGCCTGACGCTGCTTTGCATCCTGCTCGCGTTCCTTATCCGCCGCCGCAGCATTGGCCCTGACGATGCCCTCGCGGAAAACGGACAGCGCCTCGGCCATCTGCCCGATCTCGTCCCCGCTATGCCCCGCGCCGACGTCCGCCGAGAGATCACCCGCCGCGAGCCGCGTCATCGTGGTTTCGAGGCCGACGAGCCGCGCCACGAGATTGCGACCGATATAGAACCAGACAAACAAGGCGGCGCCCGCGACGCTGATGGCTGCGATCAGCAGCATCACCGTCGTGCCGAAATCGATGGCCTGGTCCGAGCGATCGGTCGCTTGCTTGGCCTTGCCGGTGACCGTCTCGACCTGGTTCGCGACCTCCTGTGCGAGCTCGTCGGTGAGGCTGCGTGTCTCGGCAAGCAGCTTCTCGCCGAGCTGACCGGCGGCGATCTCCTTGCGGCGCGTCTCGAAAATGCTGTCGGTGGCGCCGATCTTCAGCCACGCTTCTGCCGTCTTGCGCAGCTCGTTGGTCGGCTGCAGGGTCTCGACGATGTCGAGCTTCTCCTCGATCCGGGCCGCCATCGCCTTGTAGCTCTTTTCCAGCGCGGCGACGCTGTCGGCATTCGGCGCGACCGCCGCGCGGTCGACCAGGCTTCCGGCGAGATTCACGAAGCCGATCAGGTCGGCAAAGCCTTGCGACACCGGCACCTGGGTCGAGACCAGCTTGAGCAGGGTCATCATCGACTGATTGGCGTCGCCACCGATGGTCATCGAGACCATGGTGATGTCGGCCTGTGCCTTCTCGGCCGCCGGCAGCAGCACGTCGTTGAGCTTCGTCTGCGCGTCCTGAGCTGCCTTCACGCTGCCGGCGCCATGCGCGCCGAGCTTGAGGCGATCGGCGACCACTCTGTCGAGCGCGTCCAGCTTGTCGTTCATCGCCGAGATCAGCGACTTCAACCTCGCAATCGACTGCTGATCCGCACGCGCGGCAGCGATCGCATCCAGCCGCTTCGCGATGACCTCCTGCCGCGCCTTCAGCGCGGCAACTTCCTGCTGTTGCTGTACGGGAGTTCTGACTGCAAGCAGGGTCGGCGCGGCTCCGGCCAGCGCCTGCGTTTCAGTCTGCAGACCCAGGGTGCCGACGATTTCCGGAATGCTGCGCCCGGCAACACCATGGAAGAGATCGCGGACCTGCGACAGCATCAGCCAGGCGGCGAAGCCGGCGATGACCGTGGTGCCCGACACTGCCGCAAAGGCGAAGAACAGTTTGGCCCTGATGCCGAGCCGGCTACGCGCTGTCACCCTCAATCCCCCCTAAATCCTGCCCCCGCAGGCGACGTGCATTCTATTTCGCGGCGACCTTGTAGCGCTGGATCAGCTCGATCGCGCGCTTATAGAGCCGATCGGCATCGATGCCCTGCTTGGTCATGTTGACCTTCCATTCCTGCACGGCCGGCGCGGTCACCCGCTGCAATTCCGCGAGTTGCTCGTCGCTGAAGGTCAGCGCGGTGAAGCGCGGATCGCTCTGCAGCCTCTTTCTGGTGATCGTTTCCTGCGCCTCGCGAACGCGGGCGCTGGTCATCGCGAGGTCGACGCCGCGTTTTTCAAGGATGGCCTTTAGATCGTTCGGCAGGGCTTCCCATTTGGCGCGGTTCATCACCATCATCAGCGCGGGCGCGGCGAGGTGCGCGTCGATCACGACGCTGAGCTGATCGGAGAGGACCTTCCCGCCGACGCCCTTGGTCGTCGTCGTCGAATCCCAGCCATAGGCTATTGCGTCGACATAACCGCTGGCGATGCTGTCCCCGATCGTATTGAGTGGAATGCCGAGCGGCACGGCGCCGAGCTTGGCGAGCGCGAGACCGACCGTGATGCTCGGCGTGCGCATGCGCAGGCCGCGGAAATCCCGCACAGACTGGATTTTCTTGCCCGTCGTGAAAATCGGATAGGGCGGCAGCACGTAGAGCGAAAGCACCTTCACCGACGCGTAGTCGTCGCTGAGCAGGCCCTCCCGATAGAGCGACATCATCGCTTCCGTGCCCGCCACGGCGTTGGGGAACATGAAGGGCAATTCCATCACCGAGGATTGCGGAAAACGGCCGGGGTTGTAGCCCTGCACCGTTGCCGCCATCTCGATGTCGCCGCGCTCGACCATGTTGAACAGATCGGCCGGCTTGCCGTAGCCGCCGATCGGCTTCAGCGCGATCTCGATCCGGCCACCGGACTCCTCCTCGACGGCGCGTACAAACGGCACCAGCGCCTGGTCATAGGGCGCGGTGCCTTCGGTATTGATCGAGCCGAGCCGCAAGACAATATCGGCGGCGTGGACGGGCTCCGATCGAACCGCGAACAAGACCAGCACAACGCAGGCGTTCCGCAACATAGTCGTGACTGAAGGCATCAAGGACCTCGTCAAGGCCGAGCCATGCACGGCCTCGTCAGGAGCGTTTCATCATCCAGGGATAGTTCCAGCGTTAACCATAAGGTTGGCGGCTTAATTGCGGGTAAATCGGCGAGGTAGCGACGTAGGCAACGTGGGATCGACGTGAGCATTGAAACCATCTTCTTGCGTATCCGGGATACGCGTAGTATATTGTTTATAAAGGAGAACTTATGCCGGTTCAAAGGCGTATCGAAAAATATCGTCGCTCAGGCGGCGGCGCCGATCTGGTGAGGGTGGAGGTGCTTGTGCCTTCATCCGC
This sequence comes from uncultured Alphaproteobacteria bacterium, assembly GCA_963770385.1. GTDB lineage: Bacteria > Pseudomonadota > Alphaproteobacteria > Rhizobiales > Xanthobacteraceae > Bradyrhizobium. The sequence continues at coordinate 1,399,199 of CAVYPJ010000003.1, forward strand.
CCGGAACGACGTGTTGCAGCTGGCGGAACGGCTTCGCGCGGATCATCGGCGTGACAAGGAAATCAACCTGCTCTGCCATCGTGCGCTGTCCCTTTACGGCGCGCGCATTCTGGACAATGTCGACCTCGAGCGACTGCCCGACGCGCGCGCCCGAGCACGGGTCATTGCGCGGGCGATGATCGAACGAGGAGACGCGCGTGCGTTCGCGCTGGGGCGCGAACTCCTTGCCCAAGCGGAGCCGTCGCAATGGCGCTGACCGATCTTCAAAAGCGGATCATGCAAAGGCTCGCCAAGAACCGCTCAGAGACAAGCTATCTGGCGGGCGGGCTCGTTCTCAACCTGAACTGGCCCCGGCGATCGGACGACATCGACATCTTCCATGATACCGATGAGGAGGTGGCTGATGTCGCGGAAAAGGACATCGCCGATCTGCGGAACGACGGCTTCTGCGTCACGATCGACGTGCGAGCCTACGGTACCTACGAGGCCACAGTTTCCGACAATTCCTCATCGACCGTCATCCAGTGGATGAGCGATACGCGAATGCGCTTCTTTCCCTTGGTCAGTGATGAACAGTGGGGACTGCGGCTTCACCAGGCCGATCTGGCCGTCAACAAGATCCTCGCCGCATCGAGCCGGAGGAAGGCACGTGATTTCGCCGACATCGTCGCGATCTCCGTCAACATGTGTCCTATCGGACCGTTGATCATGGCGGCGGCCGGAAAACCGCCGGCCTATTCGCCACAGAAGATCGTCGAACAAATTCGCTGGCACGCCCAAGGCATTCCGGATGATGAATATGCCGCTGTAAAGGGCCTGCCGGCGGACTGGACACCGCAGTTCATTCGAACGGACGTGACGAGGGAAATGGATCTCGCCGAGAGCTACGTCATGAAAGCTCCGATCGAGGTTATTGGACTGCTGGCTGTGAACGCCGGTGGGATGCCAATCGAAGTTACGGCCGAATCCATCAAAACCGCGATTCTTCGAAAAGCCACCGAAGAGCCGGATGTGATGCCTGTCCCCGCCGAACTCCCATCGGATTCCTGGTCCCGTTAGGACGAGCCAGACCGGATATCCCAGCCGACAAGAACAAGCGATTGGGTGCGCGGCCTGCCTATCGACGGGCCGCAGAAGCGACTTGGCCGCAGACGCTCGGATAGCATGAATCTGTGCAATCGTTTCACACGCGTGAAATGGTTCCGGCCGCAAGCACTCAACTGCGCGTGCATCGGGCAAATACCAAGAGCAAATGCCAAGAGAATGTCGCCACGCCGGCAAACTTCCGACACATGATGGCGGCGAAAAGGCGTGCGCCGACATGACGCATGCGCATGCGCAATTCCGGTTCCGGCATTGCTCGCAACCAGATTGAATGAGGCCTTCGTGTCGCACAAGTTCCTCTCCGCGATCCTGCTCGCCTTCGCACTTTTCGCCACTCCCGCCTTTGCTCAGACCAACGCGCCGCCGGCCACTTCTCCGGCGAACAAGACCGACGCGTTGACGCCGGATCAGGCGAAGCGGGCGCTCGATACACTGCAGGACGACCAGAAACGCGCGCAGATGATCGACACGCTGCGTGCGATCGCCAATGCCTCGCCCCAGGCGGCGGAGCCCGCACCGGAAAAGCAATCTGCGATCCCGCTCACCGCTGACAGTCTCGGCGCGCAGTTGCTTCTGACGGTGTCCGAGCAGGTCGGCGAGATTTCGCGCGAGGTCGCCGACGTCGCGCGCACGCTGACGCACTTCAAGGCGTTCTACTGGTGGTTCGTCCGCACAGCCAACGATCCCGACGCTTATGGCCAGTTGATCGACATCGCGTGGAAACTTGCGCTGGTGTTCTGCTGCGCCTTCGCCGCCGAATGGCTGATCTTCCGCCTGATCAAGCGGCCGGTGGCGCTCCTGGAAGCGCGCATCCCGCAAGCCGCGCGCGCGCCGGCACGGGCGCTGGCGGCTATCGATCCGCCCTCCTCCGCAGCGGATGTCATGGCGGAGCAAGCGCCGCACCGGCGCCGTCTCAGCCTGACGCGCGCCTGGCAATCGGTGATCCGGCTGCCCTTCGTGCTGGGACGGCTCCTGCTTGAACTGCTCCCGGTGGTGGTCTTCGTCGGTGTCGCGACGATGCTGCTCGGCACCGAGATCGGCGACATGCCGACCACGCGGCTCGCCATCCTCGCAGTGGTCAACGCCTACGCGCTGGCGCGGGGGCTGATCTGCGCCGTGCGCGCGCTGGTGGGGCCGTTCGGCCTGTTCCGCATCCGCGCCGAGACGGCGGCCTATATCGAGATCTGGGCGCGGCGCATCGTCACCGTCGCCGTCTCGGGCATTGCCTTTGCGAATGTGGCGCTGCTGCTCGGCCTGCATCGCGGCGGCTATGCGGGACTGTTGCGCCTGGTGATGCTGGTCGTGCATCTCTTCATCGTCGTCATCATCCTGCAATGCCGCAGGCAGGTCGCGGATCTCATCAGTGCGCCTGATGGACGCGAAGGCATCGCCGCCAGAGCCCGCAATCGCCTCGCGGCTGTGTGGCACTATCTCGCCATCACACTCGACATTGCACTTTGGGCGGTGTGGGCGCTGAATATCCGCAACGGCTATTCGCTGCTGCTGCAATATTTCGTCGGCACCGTCGCGGTCATCCTGATCACACGTCTCGCCAGCATCGTAGTGCTGAGCTTGATCGATCGAGGCTTCTCGATCCGCCCCGAAATCCTGCAGCGCTTCCCCGGATTGGAAACCCGTGCCAACCGCTATCTGCCGCTCCTGCGCAGGATCGTCGCGACCATCATCGCCTTCATCGGCTTCGTCGCCGTGCTCGAAGTCTGGGGCGTCGACGCCGTCGTCTGGTTCTATGGCGGCCAGATCGGCAGCCGGCTGTTGTCTGCGCTCGCCACCGTCGCCATCGCAGCACTGGTGGCCGCGGCAATCTGGGAGGTCAGCAACGCGCTGATGGATCGCCAGATCAGTGCGCTGTCACGCGACGGCCACTACGCGCGGGCCGCGCGGCTGCGCACATTCCAGCCGATGCTGCGCACCGCGCTTTTGTGCCTGATCGTCACCGTCGTTGGCCTGACCGCGCTGAGCGAAATCGGCGTCAATGTCGCACCATTGCTCGCCGGCGCGGGCATCGTCGGCATCGCCATCGGCTTCGGCTCGCAGAAGCTGGTGCAGGACCTGATCACCGGGCTGTTTCTGCTGCTGGAAAACGGCGTCCAGGTCGGCGACAATGTCAGCGTGGCGGGCCTGTCCGGAGCGGTGGAGAACGTGTCGATCCGCACCATTCGCCTGCGCGCCGCCGACGGCTCGGTGCACATCGTTCCGTTCAGCGCGGTGACGACCATCACCAATGCGAGCCGCGGCGCCGGCAACGCCGCCGTCAGCGTCAGCGTCGCCTACAAGGAAGACACCGACCGCGCCAGCCAGATCCTGAAGGATATCGTGGCCGAGATGCGCAAGGAGCCGGAGTATCGGATGTCGATCCGCGGCGATCTCGAATTGTGGGGCGTCGACAAGGTGGATGGGTCGATGGCGACGATCGTCGGCCAGATCCGCTGCACCGACAGCGGACGCTGGCCGGTTCAGCGCGAGTTCAATCGCCGCATGAAGCGGCGCTTCCAGGAATGCGGCATCGAGATTGCCTCCGCCGGCCAAACCATCCTGATGCACGTCCCCGCACCGGCGGCCGACATCGCGCCGGACGCGATGCCGCGGCGGGCCGCGGGCTGACAGCCGTTCGTTTGGCCGCGGCTACTCAACGCGCCGCACCCAGCTATCGGCCTGCGCGCCCGATAAACGCGCGGCTGGCGCGATGACGCCCCGCGCGCTAGGTAAAGACCCTCAATTCAGATCGGAGAACTCTCTATGTCCATTCAGCGTTTTGAAACCGGCCCGCGCATGAGCCAAGTCGTCGTGCATGGCAACACGGTCTATCTTGCAGGCGTCGTCGCCAATAAGTCGGCCGGGGAAAGCGTCACCAAGCAGACCCAGGAGATCCTCGCCATCATCGATGGTCATCTGGCGAAGGCAGGCAGCGACAAATCGAAACTGTTGTCGGCCAATATCTACATCACCGACATGAAGAACTTCGCCGAGATGAACGCGGCATGGGATGCCTGGGTATCGCCGGGCAACACGCCCGCGCGCGCCACCGTCGAGGCGAAGCTGGCAGCACCGCAGTATCACGTCGAGATCATGGTGGTCGCGGCCAAGTAGGCATCACCAGCGTCCGTCGCGATCGCAATGGTGGCCGCTAAACCGTCAGTTTCAGGAAGCGTTGAAAAATAAGCCCCTTTCGGCGAGCTTGGCGGGCCACGAACGATAATGATGGGAGCAATATTGCCTCGCCGTAGCCCTATGATACTGGAGCCAACAACACGCGGGGGCCGAACGACTGCCTGCGATCTGGCGTTGCTCCCACAGGGGCATTTTCCGATATCGCGGTCCGTGGACAGCGCGCCGATGCCAGTTCCTGGGGATGGACCGGAAGCTGAAGGCGGGGTGTCCAAACAACGCGTTTGATCCATATGCGACATCGCCGAAGTTCTTGCCGCCGCGCGATCGATCTTCTGCACCAAATTGTCGTTAGGTCGCTTGCGCGGTAGTTGAACTATCGAGAAGCCGCTGCATAAAGACAAGATCGAGCCAGCGATCGAACTTGCGGCCAACCTCGCGGAAATGTGCAACCTGCTCGAAACCAAGCCGCCGATGCAGGGCTAAGGAAGCGATATTACTTGCGTCTATCCCGGCGATAAGGACGTGCTTGCCTAAAGCCGACGCTTCGGGGACAAGCGCTTCTATCAGCGCACGACCTATGCCGCGAGACCGTCGGTCTGCTCGAACGTGGACTGAGTGTTCTACAGTAAAGCGATAACAAGGCCACGCGCGGAAATCACCAAATGACGAAAAGCCGACGACGCCGCTTGCGTCTGTCGCGACGAGTACCGGATATTGTTGTTCCCGGCGGGCGCGAAACCAATTCACACGGTCTTCCAGCGCCACAGGTTGTTCCGAATAGATCGCCGTCGAGTTGGCTATGACCTCATTGTAGATTTGCAAAAGTTCTGGAAGGTCAGCCTCGGTCGCACTGCGAATTTGCATCACGAAATTCCCACATACCCATCCAAATTCGACGCTGGACCAGTCCACACTCCTCACTTTTGGCCAAAAACCATCTTCCTCGACCTGGAGCAGAAGACCCTGCACCCCCTCGACAACCCGTTCGGCACGAGGTTGTCACCCATGTCTTAGGTACGTTCCGTCACCCATGTGTCCGGGCTGGACAATTTAAAAACTGGCGGAGAGGGAGGGATTCGAACCCCCGATAGGCTTGCACCTATGCCGCATTTCGAGTGCGGTGCATTCAACCACTCTGCCACCTCTCCAAGGCGCCAAATCGGGGCTTGCCCCCATGGTCGGGGCCGTGTTCTAGGCGAGGACGGCTGACCAGACAAGGCGCGGAATGATAAATCCGTAAGACTTAGCCTTAGAAATAAGTCCCGCCCCCAAGAAAAAGGCAAGGACCGATGATCGAGCATCTGACCCTTCGCGCCAATGGCGCGGCGTTCCACGTCGCGCGGCTCGGGACCGGCAAGCCGCTGCTGTTGCTGCACGGCTGGCCGGAGTTCTGGCTGACCTGGGAACCGGTGATGAACCGGCTTGCCGATCGCTACACCCTGCTTGCGCCCGATTTGCGCGGCTTCGGCGACAGCGACAAGCCGGACGGTGCCCATGGTCCCGATCAGCACGCGATCGATATGCTCGCGCTGATGGACGCGCTCGGCCTGGAGAAGGCCGGTGTGGTCGGTCACGACGTCGGCGGCGCGGTGATGCAGCCGCTGGCGCGACAGGCGCCGCACCGTATCGCGGGACTGTTCTTCTTCGATTTCGTCTATCCCGGCATCGGCCCGCGCATGGCCGAGCCCGACCGGCTCAGCGAGATCTGGTACCAATCGTTCAACCAGATGGAGATGGCGCCAGCACTGATCGGCGCCTCGCGCGAAAGCTGCCGGACCTATATCGGCCATTTCCTGAAGCACTGGGCGCATCGCAAGGATGCGTTCAACGACGTGCTGGAGGCTTTCACCGACAACTTCTTGAAGCCCGGCAACCTCGCCGGCGGCTTCGCGCATTATCGCGCCGCGCATGCAGGCCGCGTCAAGATGATGAAGGGCGAAGCGCCGACGCTGCCGCCGATCAACGTGCCGACCTGCGTTCGCTGGGCCGAACGCGATCCCCTGTTTCCGTTTTCGTGGACCGATCGTCTCGGTGAGACCTTTACGAATCTCGATCTCGCGCTCCTGCCCGGCGTTGGACATTTTCCGCACAAGGAAGATCCGGATCGCGCGGCGACACAGATCGCCGCGTTCTTCGCAAAGATCGGCTGGAATTGAATCGGCTGGAGATGAGGGGCACGCCAGGAAACAAAGCCTGAAAACGAAAACCTGCCCCACACATGGAGTGTGAGGCAGGGGCCGTTCGCTAAAAAAAGAACGAGGCAGACAAATTGCTACATGAAAAGTGGGACCGCCATACGCTTGTACACAATGGCGGTCCCGTGCCGCATCGTTGAAGCTGTCCGGGAGGCGCGGCTTCGCGGGCAGCTGCGACGCGACGCCGCCAACGTAGCCCCCACCTCCCGCTGTGCAACGCAATCCCGGTCTTAACCTAACCGGTCAAGGTTACTGCTTCGCCTTGTAAAGGTTACTCTTTAGCTTTCTTGTCCTTCTTGCCGTTGCCTTTGTCGTCGTCGCGGCGCTTGCCATTTTCCTTCTTGCGGTTGGTGAAGCGCGCATTGCCGAGTCCGGTGCCGATGGTGAGCACGCCCCAGCGATCGACATCCTGCATAAACGGCACTTCGGAGAGCCCCTGCACCACGCCATCATTATGCATCAGCACCGCGGTGTCGTGACCCCGGATCTCTGGAATCGCCTCGACCAAACTCGCCGGCAGGTTGAACTTGCTGCTCTCCCAATTGCCGGGCAAATTCTGCGCGCCTTTCTCGATCGAGCCGTCCTCGTTGATGACGCCGGGACAGGCGATGCCGATGAAGGGCGCGAGTTTCAATCCCTCGGCATCGGCCTGCTCGATCAATCCTTCCAGCATCTTCACCAGCCGCTTCACCGCGCCTTCGCGGGTGGGTTCGTCATCGGCGTGCCGCCACAACTCGGACTTCCACACCGACGCCTTGGACAGATCAGGTGTCTTCTTCCAGCCGGTCTCGACCACGCCACAGCGAATATTGGTGCCGCCGATATCCACGGCGAGAATGCTGTCGTAGCCCTCGAAGATCCACGACGGCGCGAGATGCAGCGTGCCGACCAGCCCGGCATCATCGGGGTGATGGCGGATCGGCACGAGGTCGATCTTGAACTCCTCGGATTTGAGGATGATCTCGGTGCGCGCGATCGCAACTTCGCCCAGCCGGCTGTCGCGAAAGCCGCCGCCAACCACGATGCGCTCAGTCTTGGCCCAGGCTTTTGTTTTCAGGAAGCGGCGCGTCACATAGGCGAGTTCCTGCGCGAATTCCTCGATCGCGCTGTGCACGATGGCCGCCGCCTCGGCGTCGTCGCCGACCAGAATGTCGTCGAGCGTCTTCTTGCTGATGCTCTCCGAGGGCTCGTCGCCGAACGGGTCCTTGCCGGTCTTGCGCAGCGGCTTACGCCAGTGGTCGAGAATCTTGCGAAACGCCCCCTTTGAGGCGCGGTCGCCGAGAAAGCCCTCATCATCCTTCAATTCGATATTGAAGCTGTCGACGTCCACCGACGGCAGACGACCACCGCCGTGACGGGCGATGCCCGTTGTAGTTGCAGCTTCTTCAGCCATGGAGACCCTTGCCCGGTTCGGAACCTCGGGACAACGGCGGGGGAACCCTTTGGTTTCATTGGGAGGCAGAGGGCGAATGGCGAATAGGGAGTAGCGATTAGGGGGAATGTAAGCTTCCGCCTCTGTTCGCGATTCGCTATCGCCAATCGGCGTTCGCGCCCTTTCCGGCCAAACCCTTCATTTTTGGCGGCTTTTCGTCTTGCTTGTCCTTGACTCGGGCCGCTTAGCCGTTATAAGTCCGCAACCATTCGGCGCGGGGGTTCTCGCGCCGCTTGTTTTTGCGTGAATTGGCTCGATGCAGCCTAAGGGGTTTACGCCCGGCGCGCAAAATTGCGGACTGAACAACCATAACGACTGAACAAAAAGCCGGCCCGGATTTCTAGCAGATCCGAGGCCGGGATCGAACACGAAGGGATAAAACGATGTTCGCAGTCATCAAGACCGGCGGCCGGCAATACCGCGTCGTTCCGGATGATGTCCTCGAGATCGGCAAGATTGCCGGCGATGTCGGCACGATCGTGCAGCTTGGCGAAGTTCTGGTGCTGGGCGGCGACAAGCCGCAATTCGGCACGCCGGCCGTGCCCGGCGCGACAGTCGCCGCCGAAGTGCTGCAGCACAAGCGCGGACCGAAGGTAATCGCCTTCAAGAAGCGCCGCCGCAAGAATTCGCGCCGCAAGCGTGGCTATCGCGACGAGATCACGGTGCTTCGAATCACCGAGATCCTCGCCGACAACGCCAAGCCGACCGTCGGCCCGCGGCCGAAGAGGGTCAAGGCGCAACCGGCGGCAGGCGAAGAGGCGGCTTAGTAAGGCAATCACGATCGGGCGATCGGGAACGCGGCAAAACGGCACGCCAGGCGGGATATGCGTCTACGAAACGCACGAAGCAGGCGGCAGCAGGCGCTAGAATTGCCCGAAAGTGATGCGTGCCAAGGCAGGCGCGACAAAAAGTGAAATGATTCCTTCAAGGAATTGACTTAAGAAACGGTTAAATCGGAGACGGGCCATGGCTCACAAGAAAGCAGGCGGTTCATCGCGGAACGGACGTGATTCCAAGGGCAAGCGCCTTGGTGTCAAAGCCTTTGGTGGCGAGCATGTGATTCCCGGCAACATCATCGCGCGTCAGCGCGGCACGACCTGGCACCCCGGCCTTAATGTCGGCATGGGCACCGATCATACCTTGTTCGCCAAGGTCGAGGGTCATGTCGAATTCCAAGCCAAAGCCAATGGCCGGACATTCGTATCGGTACGCCCGATGCTTGATGCGGCCGAATAGACGGTGGACAACATGAGTCCGCCGGGTCCTGTCAAACCCGCGGAGCTCAAATAAGGCTCCTGAAAGGGGAGGCGGGAAACCGGCCTCTCCTTTTAATTTTCCCGTGGCGCGCCCTTAGATCGCGCCAGCTGCGAGCACAGGAGCCCGACATGCTGCAGGACGTTGCGACGCCCACATTGCGCGAGGCCAGTCCTTGCGTCCTCGAGACCGAACGGCTGACCTTGCGCCGGCCGAACTCTCGCGGACGTAAAAGCGATTGCGCGTCTCGCCAACGATCGCCGCATCGCGGAAAATACCCGTCGCCTGCCTCATCCCTATTCACAGGATCATGCGGTCAGCCTGGTACGCGACATGCCGCACGACCACCGCGACCTCGCCTTCCTGATCGAAAACAGTTTCGTGCCCGTGGGCATGGTCGGCATCACCTGGCGTGACCAGAACACGCCGGAACTCGGCTATTGGATCGGTATCGACCATTGGGGGCACGGCTTTGCCACCGAGGCCGCACGCGCCGCGATCGACTACTTCTTCGAGGAGACCGAGCAAGAGCTGCTCTATGCGGGCGCGCGCGTTTCCAACCCCGCTTCACGCAACGTGCTGGAGAAGTGTGGCTTCCAGTGGAGCGGCGTGGAGCTGCACCGCTTCGAGGCACTGGGCTCCTCCAGCCCCGTCGACTGCTTCCGCCTTTCGCGCGGCGTCTGGTCATCGCTGAAGAACTGGACGAGTTCGACGCGACGCGAGCCGTAGCTCCCAATCTCTCAATACGAACGGCGCCGTCCCTGCGTTTCGCAGGGACGACAACGGAGATTACGCCGGAGGATTGACGACGGTCTCCTCGCGACCGAGATCGCGCTCGCGCAAGAAAATATAAAGCCCCGCGCCGATGATGATCGCGGCGCCAAGAATCGTGGCCGGTGATGGTATGTCGCCGAACACGATGACGCCAAACATCACGGCCCACACGATCATCGAATATTGATAGGGCACGACGACGCTGGCCGGAGCCAGCTTCAGCGACCGGTTGACGCACAGCAGCGCACTGATCGAAATGACGCCGGCGGCTGCGAACATCACAAGGCTTCCCGCGCTCGGCGTCACCCAGCCGAATGGCGACATCAGCGCCCCGAGCAGGAAGGTGCCGACGAATTGCGAAGTCGCCATCACGATATCGGGCGTCGCACGCAATGAGCGCGTGAACAGCATCAGGATCGAGAACGACAAGCTGCCGCCGAGCGCGATCATCGCCGGCCAGCTTACCGTCTGCGCCGACGGCCGCAGCGCGATCAGGACGCCGGCGAAGCCGATCAGGACCGCCGTCCAGCGCCGCCAGCCGACGCGTTCGCGCAACACGATCGCCGACAGCGCAGTGACGAAGATCGGACAGGCCAGGTAATAGGTGACAACGTCGGCGAGCGGTAGGTACACGGTCGCGACGAAAAACGCCGCGACTTCCAGCGTGGAGAGAATCACACGGACGAGCTGCAGCCACGGCCGTTCCATCCGGATGAATTCGGCGCGATGGCGCCAGATCGCGGGCGACAGCACGATCAGCGCCGCACAGGCGCGCAGCCACAGCAATTGTCCAACGGCATAAGTCGCGACAATGAACTTGCCCAGCGCGTCGCCGAACGAGAACATGAACACCGACAGCAGCATCAGGCCGATGCCGGCGAGCCGCGCCGAGCGTTCGTCGTTGTGGGGAGAGATGCGGGCGAGAAGGGTCATGGGCGCTGCTTATCAGGTTGGCCACGCACTCTCTATCGTCATTCCAGGGCGCGACGAAACCGCGAGCCCGGAATGACGACGGACGGATTGCCGCATCACCCACGCCACGTTACCGATAGTCTCGGCAGCTCTTGAGCGACGCGTGAGGAGACAAGCCATGACCGAGTTCGATCCCGCAAGCCATCGCATGGTCGCAGAGCAGCGCTGGTTCGAGGATTTCATCCTCGGCGAGCGCTTTGTGATTCCGAGCCGCACCATGACGTCTGCGGTGTTCGCAGCGTTCCAGACCGCAAGCGGCGATACCCATCCGGTGCATTACGACGTCGAATATTGCCGCACCCGCGGCATGCCGGACCTGCTGGCGCACGGCTTCCAGACGCTGATCCACACCGCGCCCGGAGCGGGGCTGTTTCCGTTCCTGGTCGAGGAATCGCTGGTCGGTTTTCTCGAACAGTCGAGCAAATTCCTCAAGCCCGTCTATGCCGGCGACACGATCTATCCAGCGCTCGAGGTGACCGAGCTCGTCCCCGGCCGCACCACCGGCGTCGTGGTCCTTCGCAGCACCATTTTTAATCAGCACCGCGAGCTGGTGCTGGAAGGGATGCAGAAATTTTTGATCCGTCGGCGCGCGGCGTAGGACAAGATGACGATTCCAAGTCTGTCTCGCCCGCCCCTTGGCTCGTAGTTCCACTCGAACTAGGGTGTCCAGGCCGGGATCGCGAGCCAGACATGAATGATGATGCAGATAAGGCCAAAGATCACACCGCCCCGACCAGGCCAACCGAGGTTCGGGGCGCAGATGTTGAACTCGTACGCCAAGAGACGGTCGTGCTGCTGGTCGACCTCGTGGAATCGGTTCGGCTCATGCGAGAGCACGAAGCCTCCGCGGTCCGCCGATGGGCTGACTTTGTCCGCGTCGTCATTACCAAGATACTGCCCCGGCATCGCGGCGTGCTCGTGAAGAGCCTGGGTGACGGGCTGCTCGCGCGTTTCGAGGCGGTGCCCGACGCCGCCGATGCCGCCGCTGAGATGCACCGGACGCTTGCTGAGCAGAACGTCGGCATCCCGGAAGATCAGCATTTTCACCTGCGCGCCGGAATCAACGCGGCGATGGCATGGAGCGACGGCGTCGATATCTACGGAACGGGCGTTAACCTGGCGGCGCGCCTGGCAACGTTGGCGGGGCCGGGCGAGACGATTGCCAGCGCGTCGGCCCATGAGCAGCTGGCCGCCGCCCTGGCAAGCCTGGCCAATCCCGGCGAGACCATCGGCAGCGCCGCGGCACGCGACGAACTGACGCATGGAGTGGACGCGTCGTGCGAGGACCTCGGCGAGTGCATCCTCAAACACTTTGACAAGCCGGTTCGGGCCTATCGGGTCGGCCCGGCCAGTCCGCATCCAATGCTCACCGGCCGGCGCGACTATGGAACGGCCATGCAGCCGATCGTTGCGGTGATCCCTTTTTCGGCGAGGAACGACACGCCAGCGCTTTTCGACGTCGGCAACCTGATTGCCGACAGTGTAATCTGGCGACTGTCGAAGGCCGCTGACCTGAGAGTGATTTCACGGCTCTCCACAGCGGTGTTCCGCGGCCGCGCGAATGATGTCGGGGAGGTGTCGGCACATCTTGGCGCCACCTACGTCCTCGGCGGCGCCTATGTCGTAAATGCAGGCCGGATCATGGTGACTGCAGAACTTTCCGAGGCCCGCAACAACCAGGTGGTCTGGACCGACCAGCTGAACGGAGAAATCGGCGATCTCTTGAGGCCGGAAAGCGAGTTGGCGGATCGCGTCGCCAAGGGGGTGCATTTCGCCATACTGGACGCGGAGGTCGAGCACATTCTGACCCAGCCACTGCCGACCCTCGAGAGCTATTCGCTGCTGCTTGGCGGCATCAAGTTGATGCACCGCTCCAGTAAGGACGAGTTTCGCCAGACGCGCAGGATCCTCGACGAACTTATTTACCGACATGGCCGCATCGCCGCTCCGCGCGCATGGCTTGGCAACTGGTATATTCTGCAGGTCACGCGCGGCTGGTCGGAGGACCGCACGCGCGAGGCTACCGAGGCCTTGAGCGCCACCCACGCCGCTCTCGACCGCGATGCATCCGATGCGCTGGCGCTCGCCACCGAAGGATTTGTCTATTGTCACTTGCTGAAGGACTTGGACACCGCGCGCAATCGCTGCAACGAGGCCGTGAATGCCAACCCCAGCCATGCCCTCGGCTGGCTCTATCTTGGCACGGTCAACGCTTTCAAGGGAGAAGGGAAAGCGGCTGTAGAGGCGACGCGACGCGCGATGGAGCTCTCTCCGCTCGATCCCATGCGCTACTATTTCGAGTCCCTCGGCGCGACAGCAGAGCTTTCCGCGCAGAACTACGAAAGTGCCGAAAGGCTGGCGCGCTCGTCGCTGGCGCTCCACCGCATGCACCCTTCCACGTGGCGTGTCCTGACGATCTCGCTTGTCTCCCAGGGACGAATGGACGAGGCGCGCGAGGCGCTTGCAAAATTGCGGCAGCTTGAGCCGCTTTTGACCGTCAATCGATATCTTGCGCGCGCCCCGAATGCGGAACTCGAAACCGGCCAGGAGTGGGCGCGCTGCCTGGCTTTGGCCGGCTTGCCCACCGGAAACGGCAACTCGAACCGGCATTGATCAGCAAAAATAGTTCGCGCGTGTGAAGGACTCCACATTTGGAATGAAGATAACCGGGCAGATTGCCTGGGCAGGTTACCATCAAGAAGCTGACTTAACTCACAGGGAGGCCGAAATGAGCCAACTGGGCGGAGCGGGCGGCGCAGGTGGAGCGGGCGGCGCAGGCGGCGCCGGAGGTGCAGGCGGAGCCGGAGGAGCGGGCGGAGCCGGTGGCGTAGGCGGCGCGGGCGGCTCAATTTTCGGCACAATGGCCGACGCCTATGCCAACTCGATCATGGTGGATGCGCTGATCCATTCCCGCGAAGGGACCATCGTCGTTCCCGATCCAAATTACTACGAGCCGACTCCCTTCCCGGACATCGATCAGTTGGATCAAATGGAGCGCTGGGAGCCGTGGGTCCGCGCCTATGTCGCAGTCGGCGAGATGCTGCAAGGCATCACATTTGAGGCGGACACGAACGCTTTCCAGGTCTGGTCATCCCTCACTGGATCCTCATCCTCGGCCTTGATCGCGGAAATTCAGCGCCCGTTGGAATCGACCTTCCAGCGACAGATTCCGATGGTCCTCAGCTGGGCGGAATTGCGCAACGAACGCGCCACGGAAATCATCGCGCAGATCGACCCTCAATACGCTTTCTGGTCGTCCATCATCTACATGCATCCAGACCGGACAAGGCGGACACTCGAACTCGTCAACATGGTGCTGCAGTTCTGTGTCTATGTGGAAATGCGATTCAAGCAGGCGCTCGCTTGCTATCGCCCTGTCGAATATAACGCCGAAATACAGCCGATGATCACGACGCCAGGTCACGGTACATTCCCTATGGGACACGCGACACAGACCTATGCCGTCACGTATGTGCTCAAGCAGCTTCTGAACCTCCAGGCGTCACATCAAACCGTGGCCGACCAGCTAGACCGTCTGTCGGCCCGGATCGCCACCAATCGTGTGATCGCAGGAGTCCATTTCCCGGTTGATAGTATGGCTGGACGCATGCTGGGCGTGGCACTGGGCGAATACTTCGTCGGGCGTTGCAACGATGACCAGAGTCACCAAACATTCATGAACCGAACCTTCGTTACCTCCACGGGCATCGATACTTATCCGACTACGGATTTCAATCCGTTCAACAACACGATCGCCCCGAAGCAGGAGGATCTCGATCAAGGACCGTTCTACTCCGCGTTGCAGGGGCCAAATGTCACCCAGTCTCCTTTGATGTATTATTTGTGGGGCAAGGCGCAGGCAGAGTGGGCCGGCAGGTTCGGCGTCCCCGCCGTGTAGCCGTATGGAGAGCATCCATGGCCGATCGTGAGCAATACCCAAGCTGCTATGGCCCATACCTCCGATATGCAATTGATTCAGATTTCGAGAATTTCACGACAGACCTAGAGAATTTCGCGAAAAGGTTTCCGTTTTTCGACGAGGATCAATTCAGGCTGCTTCTACTTGTGGAATTGAAGCAGGCAGACTTCGTTCGTGCGTTCGAGAGTGCAATGTGGCAGCACACCGAGTTCGCCGCCGAATTCGGTCCGGATGTCGGCCACACTCGATACGTCACAATGCGCTGCCACAAAGCGGCAGTGACTGATCGGGAAAAGACAGACGTCATTTGGAACACTTATGTCTCCAGAGTCGAGCTGTCGCTGCCAGTGAAGCCGTCGTCGCCAAAAAAAATCCAAAGGAAAGCTGATCTCGACGGTCGCGATAGTCAGGGCCTGAATCCGCCAGGTTCACTCTTGATCGGCATCCTCGACGACGGCTGTCCGTTCGCTGCGGCGCAGTTTCTTGTGCCCGGCAGCAACAGCACGCGCGTGCGGGCAATCTGGGACCAGAACCAGGACAAGCAGCCAGTTACAATCGGCGGACGCGATTTCGGAAAGAAGCTGCTCGACTTTGACTACGGTCTCGAGTACCGGCGTGATTTCGCAAGTCCACTTGACAGCCAGTATATCGGTCTCGACGAATGGATCGACAAGCATTCGTCGCCAACAAGCGTCATCGACGAGGATAGCTGTTACGCGGATGCCTGCTTCACGAGCCTCAAGTACCAAGAGGCACATGGCGCGCATGTCATGGACGTGTTCGCGGGATCAACCCCCGTTTCTTCACGTATTGGTCCCGATCCAGGTGACCGTCGCGACCCGCCGACCTGGAAGGCTGGCACCGACGCCGCTTCGAGCGCCGAATTGGTGTTTGTGCAATTCTCCGAAGATAACATCCGTGACGCCACCGGCGTTTGGCTCCCGACCTACGCCCTCCAAGGCATCCAGTACATCCTTTCATTCGCTAAGCAGAACGTCACAAGGAAAGTGATCATCAATCTCAGCTACGGACCGACGACCGGCCCTCACGATGGCATCGCGCTGTTGGAATCTGCGTTGACAGACCTCGTTGCAGAGTATGATGGAACTGGCGGAAAACCTAAACTTGAAATCGCTCTGGCCGCAGGCAATTCCTATCTCACTGACGGCCACGTCGATTACCATCGGCACCATGACCACGATAAGCAAGATATCGAATGGACCTGGCGCCTTGCTCCTGACAACCCCGTGCTTTGCTTCGCCGAAGTGTGGATGAAAACAGCACACGCCGGCTACGTTACCGTTTATCTGAAATCGCCCAGCGGAGTCGTTTACTCGTCAACCACCGTGGCGCCTTTAGATTCCCCAGTTGGAGTCGGCGGACCTACGCCCGGGAGCAGCAATGACACGCTATGGCGGCTTGAAGTGAAACCCACCCTTGCTACGGCTCCGATTGTAGCCGAGCATGGGGACTACACGATCCGCGTTACGGGGATCGTGCATCATGCGTCCGTCCACGCCTATGTGGCGCGCACTGATCCGAACATGAACACTCACACCGGCGCCAAAGGCTCGTGTTTCGTCGATCCCGAATGGGAGCGAACCCGGGCAGCGTCCGCGAGTTGCACCCGCGTCTACGGAGAGTTCGACAATGCCGGGTCATTGGTGTCGCGGCTAGGCACTCTCAACGGGATTGCGACCGCCTGGGATTTGGGTGTGCACGTGGCCGGGGGCTACGTGATCCTGGATGGGCGCAAGTCGCCTTATTCGTCGGCCGGCCCCGCGCGCCGCGGCACTCTCGCACGTCGCCTCGGTCCCGACTATGCGCTCCCCTGCGATGAGTCCTATGCCCTTCAGGGTATCCGCGCCGGCGGCACCAGAAGCGGAAGTGTATTTCGACTGATCGGAACCAGTGCAGCCGCACCGCAACTGGCCCGATGGGTGATCGGTACGTTGCCGTCACCGACCAACGTGCCGACGGACACTCTTGAAATCGAAAAACGGGGTGACGGCAATCTTCCACCGTCGTAGCGCCAGCAGCGTCGATGGAGCCGCCACTAGACGCGAACCCTATAAAATTAAAGTCTTTTGGTGCGGTTTCGCGCGGTTTTGATTGCCGGCAAGGCCCGGGTGCCTTACCTAAGGGCCATGAAATTCCTCGATGAAGCCAAGGTGTATATCCGCTCCGGCGACGGCGGCAACGGTTGCGTTGCGTTCCGGCGCGAGAAGTTCATCGAGTTCGGCGGACCGTCGGGCGGCAATGGCGGGCGGGGCGGTGATGTCATCATCGAGGTTGTCGACGGGCTCAACACGCTGATCGATTACCGCTACCAGCAGCACTTCAAGGCCGAGCGCGGCGTCAACGGCATGGGCAAGGACCGTCATGGCGCGAACGGCAAGCCAATCGTCCTCAAAGTACCCGTCGGAACGCAGGTGTTCGACGAGGATCGCGAGACGCTGATCCACGACTTCGCCAAGCTCGGCGAAACGTTCAAGCTCGCCGAAGGCGGCAATGGCGGCTTTGGCAATGCGCATTTCAAATCCTCGACCAATCGTACGCCACGCCATGCCAATCCCGGGCAGCCCGGCGAGGAGCGCTGGATCTGGCTGCGGCTGAAGCTGATTGCGGACGCCGGCCTCGTCGGCCTGCCCAATGCCGGCAAATCGACCTTCCTGAGCAAGGTGAGCGCCGCCAAGCCGAAGATCGCAGACTATCCCTTCACCACGCTGCATCCGCAGCTCGGCGTGGTGAATGCCGACGGCCGCGAATTCGTGCTTGCGGATATTCCGGGGCTGATCGAGGGCGCGCATGAGGGCGCGGGCCTCGGCGACCGTTTCCTCGGCCATGTCGAGCGATGCCGCGTGCTGCTGCATCTGGTGGATGCGACCTGCGAGCATGCCGGCAAGGCCTACAAGACGGTGCGCCACGAGCTCGATGCCTATGGCGGAGCGCTCACGGAGAAGATCGAGATCGTCGCGCTGAACAAGATCGACGCGGTCGATCCCGACGAGCTAAAGAAGCAGAAGGATCGGCTCAAACGTGCCGCCAAGAAAACGCCGCTCCTGATCTCCGGCGCGGTAGGCACCGGCGTGAAAGAGGCGCTTCGCGCGCTCGCCGACGTGATCGGCGAGGCACCGGTCACCAGCAAGGCCAAGAGCGCCGCGGAAATGGAGCCGTGGACTGCCTGAGACGCGCCGTCCCGCGCTTGTCATGGGCGCGCCGATGCATCAGCATGACGCCGTCAAATCAATGAAGCATCGGCAGATCAGTAAAGCTTCAGAATGGCACGCGCGAAAAACATCATCTGGATCATGTGCGATCAGCTTCGCCATGACTATCTCGGCTGCACCGGCCATCCGTCGCTGAAAACGCCGAACATCGATGCGATGGCGAGGCGCGGTGTGCGCTTCTCGAACGCCTATGTGCAGTCGCCGATCTGCGGCCCGTCGCGGATGTCGTTCTACACCGGCCGTTATATGCGCTCGCACGGCTCGCATTGGAACGGCTGGCCCTTGCGCGTCGGCGAGCCCACGCTCGGCGATCACTTGAAAACAATCGGCGTCCGCAACGTGCTGGTCGGCAAGACGCATATGGCGCCCGATCTCGAAGGCCTGAAGGTGCTCGGCATCGCACCGGACTCGATCATCGGCGTGCATGTGTCCGAATGCGGCTTCGAACCCTATGAGCGCGACGACGGGCTGCATCCCACGGGGCGGCCGCGCCCGCGCTACGACAGCTATCTGCGCGAGCAAGGCTTCGACGCACCCAATCCCTGGGAGCATTGGGCCAACTCAGGCGAGGACGCGGACGGCGACCTGCAGAACGGCTGGCTGCTGGTGCACGCGGACAAGGCCGCGCGGATTCCGGAGGAGCATTCCGAGACGCCCTACATGACGCGCCGCGCGATGGATTTCATCGCCGAGTCCGAGGCGGATGAACGGCCATGGTGCCTGCATCTCTCCTACATCAAGCCGCACTGGCCCTATATCGTGCCCGAGCCTTACGCCAGCATGTACGGCGAAGCCGATATGCTGCCTGCAATCCGCTCGGATGCGGAACGGCAGCACGCGCATCCGGTGTTCGCAGCCTATATGGACATGCGCTATTCCAGGAACATGGCCCGCGACGAGGCGCGCGCCAAGGTGATCCCGGCCTATATGGGCCTGATCAAGCAGATCGACGATCAGATGGGCGTGCTGATGGATTTCCTTCAGCGTCGCGGGCTGCTCGACACGACGATGATCGTCTTCACCTCGGACCACGGCGACTATCTCGGCGACCACTGGATGGGCGAGAAGGACCTGTTCCACGATCAGTCGGCAAAGATCCCGCTGATCGTGATCGATCCGTCAGCCGAGGCGGATGCGACGCGCGGCACGGTCTGCGACGCGCTGGTCGAAGCGATCGATCTCGCGCCGACCTTCATCGACTATTTCGGCGGCACGCCGCCGTCGCATATTCTCGAAGGCCGCTCCCTTATGCCGCTGGTGCGCGGGGACAAGCCCGCCGATTGGCGCAAGGCCGTCTTCTCGGAATATGATTACGCCATGCAGGATGTGCGGCTGAAGCTCAATCAGCCGATCCAGCGCTGCCGCCTGTTCATGGTGTTCGACGGCCGCTGGAAATACATCCATGCCTCGGGCTTCCGCCCGATGCTGTACGATCTGGAAAGCGATCCACAGGAACTGGTAGATCGGGGCGAAGACACATCATGCGCCGAGGTGATCACGCGGTTGCAGGACGTGCTGTTCGACTGGGCGCTGCATCCGAACAATCACATCACGACCAGCAACGGGAAGATCGCGGCCTATGCGGATAATCAGTTGCAGGTCAAGGGCGGCATCCTGATCGGCATCTGGGACGAGGCCGAACTCGCCGCGATCAGGGAGAAGATCGCGCAACGCGCGAAGCAGTAATTGCCTCGTAATTCAGGCCGCTCTTCCCGACCCTCATGGTGAGGAGGCGCGCGAGCGCCGTCTCGAACCATGCGGCCCCAATCTGGCCTCATCCTTCGAGACGCTTGCTTCGCAAGCTCCTCAGGACGAGGAGATAGACCGCGTTTGCGTAGCCAAGCTAATTCTCGATCTTGTAGCCCGTCGCCTTCACAATCGGCTGCCAGAACGCGATGTCGGCGGCGAGTTCCTTGACGAGGCCATCCGGTGTGCTGCCTTCGGGGATCAGCCCGATCGCGAGCAGCTTCTCCTTCACGTCGGGCTTCCGCAGCGTCTCGGCTGTGGCCGCGCTGAGCTTTGCGGCAAAATCAGTCGAACTGCCGGCCGGCAGCCACATCCCGTACCAGCCGTCCGCGACTAGATCGACGCCGCTTTCCTTCAGCGTCGGTACCTCCGGCAAGAACGGTGAGCGCGCCGCGCCGCTCACCGCGAGGATCTTCACGCCGCCTGCGCGATGTTGCGCCATCGCGTCTGCAACGGTGGTGATGCCGAACGGCAGATGACCGCCGACGAGGTCATTGATGATCGGCGCGCTGCCGCGATAGGGCACGCGGGTCAGGGATACGCCCAGCACGTCCTGAAGTTTGGAACCCGTGAAATGCGGGATCGTGCCGTTGCTTGGAACGCCGAATGTCGCCTTGTCCGGGTGAGACTTGAGCCAGGCCACGAAGGTTGCGAAATCCTTGGCCTCGATCGCCGGCCCGACGACGATGCCGAAATCGAAGCGTGCGAGCAGCGAGACCGGCACGAAATCCTTCGCCGTATCGAAGCTCGGCTCGGTCTCCACCATAGGGAGGAGATACATGGTCGGCCCCGTCGTCACGAGGATGGTGGCGCCATCGGGCTTTGCACCCTTCACCGCCCGGATCCCGATCAGTCCGTCGCCGCCGGTGCGATTCTCGACGATGATCGTGCGATCGAGCAGCGGCGCGACGTGCTGCGCCACGATCCGGCAAAGCGTGTCGCCGCCCGCGCCCGCCGAGAACGGAAAGATGATTTTCGTCAACGGCCCGGTTTCAGCAAACGCCTCGCCCGCCAGCGCGATCAGCGGCAGACCAAGACACCCGGCAACGAAATCGCGACGGTGCATTTCCTATCCCTTCGATTTATTAGCGATTAAACTAGACGCGCGTTGCGGTTCAAATGCGCCATCGGTCGAACGTCGGCCATACGGGCAATCTTGCATGGGCGCCCGTCCTGCGCGAAGCTGCGGTTCCATAGCACCTTGAGGGAGGATGTCATGATCGGTTACGTCACCATCGGTACGAATGACCTGAAGAAGGCCGGTGAATTCTACGACAAGCTCTGCGCGGAGCTCGGCATGGGCCGCTTCATGGCCAATGACCGCATCATCGCCTGGGGCGGCCCGGGCAAGGGCGCGGGCTTTGGCGTCGCACTGCCCTATGACGGCAAGCCGATGACTGTCGGCAATGGCGTGATGGCGGCGTTCGGCGCCAAGGACAAGGCTCAGGTCGACCGCGTCTACAAGCTGGCGCTGTCGCTCGGCGGCACCTGCGAGGGCCCTCCCGGCCAGCGCAGCGAGCAGTTCTACGCCGCCTATTTCCGCGACCCCGAGGGTAACAAGCTCAACGCCTTTGTGATGGGCTGACCTTTAACTTTCTCGGATTTTCTTGCGTGCGCGCCACTTCCAAAGTCGGGAGGTGGCGCGTATTGCTTTGGCCTTCTACGTCCCACCTTGAACCCCGCCATGACCCGCCCGTCGCTGAAGAATTTTCGCCGCATCGTCGTCAAGGTCGGCTCCTCGCTCTTGATCGATTCCGAGGCCGGCGAGGTGCGCGCATCATGGCTGTCCGCGCTGGCGGCTGACATCGCTCATCTGCATGGCGAGGGGCGCGAGGTCCTGATCGTGTCGTCCGGATCGATCGCGCTCGGCCGCAGCCGTCTCAAGCTGCCGCGCGGCGCGCTGAAACTGGAAGAGAGCCAGGCCGCGGCCGCGGTCGGACAGATCGCGCTGGCGCGCATCTGGTCGGAGGTCCTCGGCGATCACGGCATCGGCGCAGGCCAGATCCTTGTGACGCTGCAGGACACGGAGGAACGTCGGCGCTATCTCAACGCGCGCTCGACCATCGCCAAGCTCTTGGATTGGCGCGCGGTACCTGTCATCAACGAAAACGACACGGTCGCCACCAACGAGATCCGTTACGGCGACAACGACCGCCTCGCCGCGCGTGTCGCCACCATGGCGAGCGCGGACCTGCTCATCCTGCTGTCCGACATCGACGGGCTCTATGATGCGCCACCGACGCAGAACCCGGACGCCAAGCTCATTCCGGTGGTGGAGAGCATTACCTCGGAGATCGAGGCCATGGCGGGCTCGGCCGGATCGGAGCTGTCGCGCGGCGGCATGCGAACCAAGATCGAGGCGGCCAAGATCGCGACCATCGGCGGCACGCATATGCTGATCGCGTCGGGCAAGATCGAGCATCCGCTCAAGGCGATCGCTGACGGCGGCCGCTGCACCTGGTTCCTCACACCCGCAAACCCTGTGGCGGCGCGAAAGCGCTGGATCGCGGGCTCGCTGGAGCCAAAGGGCACGCTGACGATCGACGCGGGCGCCGTCAGCGCGCTGCGCGCGGGCAAGAGCTTGCTGCCTGCCGGCGTGATCCGCGTCGACGGCCAGTTTTCCCGCGGCGACGCCGTGGTGGTGCGCGGCCCCGACACCCATGAAATCGGTCGCGGCCTTGTCGCCTATGACGCCGAGGATGCCGAGAAAATCAAAGGCCGCTCCTCGCCCGATGTAATGGCCATTCTCGGCATCAGCGGCCGGTCGGAAATGATCCACCGCGACGATCTGGTCGTGGGTCCAAGCGGCGCTTTTGCGCCGAAATAGGCCGGCGGAATGGCGCCGGACGAGCGCGCCCGAACAGGGTTAACGCTTCGCTCAATCGGCCCTCGGCTATCAGCTCCGCCAGTTCCGTGCCTCGCCAAGTCCGCAATTTCCATGCTAGGACATGGCCTTAATGTAAGGCTGGAAACGACATGACCGCGTCCCTGAAGGCCATCGACGGCAACGCCGATCTGCCCGCTTTGATGAACGAACTCGCCGCCGCCGCCCGCGCTGCGGCCCGGGTGCTGTCGCTCGCGCCGCCGGAGCAGAAGAACCGCGCGCTTGCAGCGATGGAGCGCGCCATCCGTAGCCATGCGCCGGCCATTCTCGCAGCCAATGCCGAAGATGTCGCAGAGGTCCGCGCCGGCGGTACAACAGCCTCCTTCATCGACCGGCTGACACTGACACAGCCGCGCATCGACGCCATGGCCGACGGCATCGCCACCGTGCGCGAGATCGCCGATCCCGTCGGCGTCGTGACCGAGAGCTGGCAGCGGCCGAACGGCATGGTGATCGAGCGCGTGCGAGTGCCGCTCGGCGTCGTCGCCGTGATCTTCGAGAGCCGGCCCAATGTCGCGGCCGATGCGGGCGTGCTGTGCCTGAAGTCCGGCAATGCGGTGATCCTGCGCGGCGGCTCGGACAGTTTCCGTTCCTGCCGCGCGATCCATGAGTGCCTGGTGCAGGGCTTGCGTGAGGCGGGTCTTCCCGAGGCTGCCATCACGCTGGTGCCGACACGCGACCGCGCCGCCGTGGGACTGCTGTTGAGCGGACTGAACGGCGGCATCGACGTGATCGTGCCCCGCGGCGGCAAGAGCCTGGTCGCGCGCGTCGAAGCGGAAGCGCGCGTGCCGGTATTCGCGCATCTGGAAGGCATCAATCACGTCTATGTCGATCGCGACGCGAATCTCGATATGGCGAAATCCATCGTGCTCAATGCGAAGATGCGCCGCACCGGTGTCTGCGGCGCGGCCGAGACCCTGCTGGTCGATCGCGCCGCCGCCGGCAATCTCAAACCGCTGGTGACGATGCTTGTCGATGCCGGCTGCGAGGTGCGCGGCGACGAGGCCGTGCAGCGGATCGACGCGCGGGTCAAGCCCGCCTCCGAGGAAGACTGGAACACTGAATATCTCGACGCCATCATCGCGGCGAAGGTCGTCGACGGCGTCGATGGCGCGATCGCACATATTCACGATCACGGTTCGCACCACACCGATGCGATCGTGACCGAGGATGCCGGCACGGCGCAGAAATTCCTCAACGAGGTGGATTCGGCAATCGTGCTGCATAATGCGTCCACACAGTTTGCTGACGGCGGTGAATTCGGCTTCGGCGCGGAGATCGGCATCGCCACCGGGAAATTCCATGCGCGCGGCCCGGTCGGCGTCGAGCAATTGACGAGCTTCAAATATCGCGTTCACGGCACGGGACAGACGCGGCCTTGAAAATCTGTCGTTCGCGTTTTCGCTTCAGGCGGAAGCCGGTCCGCACGCATAGAACGCGTCCGCGTGACGCAGGTCGGGGCCCGCATTGAAAGCAGCGTCAGCCGCGCCGCACGCTCCGGCCCGCGAGATTCCGGTCTACGCCGACGGCATGCGGATCGGCCTGCTTGGCGGCTCGTTCAACCCGCCGCATGTCGCACATCGCGCCATCAGCCTGTTCGCCCTGAAGCGGCTGAAACTCGACCGGGTGTGGTGGCTGGTGACGCCTGGAAATCCGCTTAAGGACAACGGCCACCTGCACGAACTCGAGGAGCGGGCGGCAGCAGCCCGCCAGATGGCGGCGGATCCGCGCATCGACGTCACCTGTCTCGAATCCGTCATTGGAACACGTTACACTGCTGACACGATAACCTACCTGCGGCGCCGCGCTTCCGGCCTGCGCTTTGTATGGATCATGGGCGCCGACAACCTCGCGCAACTGCATCGCTGGCAGAACTGGCAGCGGATCGCGACCCAGGTCCCGATCGCGGTGATCGACCGCCCTCCGCAAAGTTTTCGCGCGCTGACCGCACCTGCCGCGCAATCCCTTGCCCGCTATCGTTTGCCTGAGAGTGAGGCAGGCCAGTTGGCCAACTGCCGTCCGCCGGCTTGGGTGTTCCTCAGCGGGATGAAATTGAGCCTGTCATCGACCGGTCTTCGGAACCCGGATGGGAGCTGGAAGATTGGGAAGTGAGCCGGGGGTTACTGGAATATTGAAACCGTTAACCCCACATGCCTAAAATGGGAGGCGGACGTTGGAGGATTCGGCGCCCGCGATACAGCGAAAGGAATGGTCCCTGACCCCATCTGTATTGTCCAAGTCAGTTTTACCGAAGTCTCAGAAGACCCCGCGTAAAACATCGACCGAAGCTGCAGCCTTGAAGGCGCAAACCGACGCCGACAAGACGCTAGAATCTGATCCTCTCCCGCCTGGACGACATGAAGGCGGAAGAAACGATCACAATCGACCTTCGCGGCAAATCCGCGTTTTCCGACTACATGATCGTCACTTCCGGCCGGGCAAACCGGCACGTTGGCGCGATCGCGGAAAACGTGGCCAAGGGCCTGAAGGAAGCCGGCATCCAGAACATCCATATCGAAGGCTTGCCCAATTGCGACTGGGTGCTGATCGATTCCGGCGACGTGATCGTGCACGTGTTCAGACCTGAGGTGCGCGAGTTCTACAATCTCGAGCGATTGTGGACGCAGGGCCCGACGGCGGCGACGGCGATCTGAGTTTGTAGGCCGATTTCGCATCGGCTGACGCATGCTATAGCCTGTTGCGGGCGTGCGATGTGGACGCGCGTGCAGGTTTCAGACTTATGCGCGTTATCGTCATCGCGGTTGGCCGCTTGAAGCAGGGACCGGAGCGGGAGATCGTCGAACGCTACCGGAAACGGTTCGACGACGCCGGTCGCAAGCTGGGCTTTCGCGGCCTTGAGATTGTTGAAATCGCGGAGAGCCGCGCGCGGGATGCTTCGACTCGAATGGCCGAGGAAGCAGCGGCAATTTCGGCTGCAATCCCGGAAAAGTCCGTACTTGTCATGCTCGACGAGCGAGGCGACAATATCGGCAGTGTCGGTCTTGCGGATCGTCTTGGACGCTGGCGGGATCAGGCAATTCCAAGCACAATTTTCGTTATCGGCGGCGCAGACGGACTTTCGCCTGATTTGCGCAGCAAGGAATGTGTGAGGATCGCGTTCGGGGCCGCGACCTGGCCACATCAGTTGGTGCGCATTATGCTCCTGGAACAGCTTTACCGGGCCGCGACAATTCTAGCCGGCCACCCTTATCACCGCGCCTGAGCGCAGCAAGAACCCCTCACACCTGTCGATGCCGAGCGCGCGGACCTTTCATTCATACCCTAGCACCGCCCGTCGCGGCCGGCTTTTGCGTGCCCCGCTATTCGTCGCCCTCCTGTCGGCCGGCCTTGCTGGCGCCATGATCTTGCCGGCCTCCGCCCAGGCCCCCGCCGCGGCGGTGCAGGCGGCTGCGACAACTGTGCAGCCTGCGGCCGGCACGCCCGATGCCATCCAGCAGCGGGCGCAGGAGCTGGAGGCCGCCCGCCAGCAGCAGAAGAGCGCGGCCGAGCTTCAGGCAAAGCTCAAGGCCGACATCGCCGCGATCGGCCAGGATCGCAGCAAACTCAACCAGCAATTGATCGACATCGCCGCGCAGGTCCGCAGCGTCGAGAACAATATCGGTGATGCCGAGACGCGACTGCGCTCGCTCGAACTCGCGCGAGCAGCAGATTCGCATGACGCTGGGCTCGCGCCGCGCTGAGGTGGTCGAGGTGCTGGCCGCCCTGCAGCGCGCCGGGCGGCGTACGCCCCCCGCCCTGCTGGTGACGCCGGAAGACGCACTGCAATCGCTGCGCACCGCGATGCTGCTAGGCGCCGTCGTGCCCGAATTGCGCGCTCGCGCCGACGAGCTCACGGGCAACCTGAATCAGCTCGTCACGCTGCGCAAGACCATCTCGAGCGAACGCGATCGGCTCGCCGCCAATCGCGACAAGCTCAGGGATGATCAGACCAGAATGGCCGCCCTGATCGACGAGCGGCAGCGCAAGCAGGCGTCGATGGAGAAAGACATCGAGTCGGAAAGCGCACGCGCGATCGCACTGTCCAAACAGGTCGACAATCTCCAGGGCCTGATCACCAAGATGGAGCAGGACATCAGAAGCGCCGCGAACGCCGCCGCGACTGCCAACGCGCAAGGCACGCCCGCGACCGCCAATGGCAAGCCTGACCTGGCGGCACTCAAGAATCCAAATCGCCGCAGCCCGGCGATCGCCTTTGCGTCAGCCAAGGGGCTTCTTACGTTTCCGGTTAACGGCACGAAGATTCGCGATTTTGGCGGTTCCGACGGCTCCGGGGGGGTAGAAAAAGGCATTTCTTTGGCATCCAGGGCCGGCGCGCAGGTAACAACGCCGTGTGACGGATGGGTTGTTTATGCCGGACCGTTCCGCAGCTACGGACAACTCTTGATCCTCAATGCCGGTGGCGGGTATCATGTCCTGATCGCCGGGATGGAGCGCATTTCGGTAAACATCGGCCAGTTCGTGCAAACGGGGGAGCCGGTCGCGACCATGGGGACGACGTCCCAGGTGGCATCCATTTTCGCGGCCAACGCAAGCCAACCCGTGCTCTATGTCGAGTTCCGCAAAGACGGCACTCCAATCGATCCAGGCCCATGGTGGGCCGCAAATGAAGGCGAAAAGGTTCGCGGATGATGCGCAAGACTTCAGTAATTCTTCTGAGCGCTGCAACCGGTGCGGCATTGACATTGTTGGTCACCCAGCCGCGCGCCGTATTGATGGGATCGAGCGCGCGGGCCGCAACGTCCGACACGTATCGGCAGCTCAATCTGTTCGGTGACGTGTTCGAGCGCGTGCGCAGCGACTATGTCGAGAAGCCCGATGACAGCAAGCTCGTGGAATCGGCGATCAGCGGCATGCTGGCCGGCCTCGATCCGCATTCGAGCTACATGGACGCCAAGAGCTTCCGCGACATGCAGGTGCAGACCCGCGGCGAGTTCGGTGGGCTCGGCATCGAAGTCACGATGGAAGATGGTCTGATCAAGGTCGTCTCGCCGATCGATGACACGCCCGCCTCCAAGGCCGGCATCCAGGCCAACGACATCATCACCAATCTGGACGATGAGGCCGTGCAGGGCCTGACGCTCAACCAGGCCGTCGAGAAGATGCGCGGCCCCGTCAACACCAAGATCAAGCTGAAGATCGTCCGTAAGGGCCAGGACAACCCGATCGAAGTGACTCTGATGCGCGACAATATCCGCGTCCGTTCGGTACGCGCGCGCGTCGAGACCGACGACATCGCCTATATCCGCGTCACCACCTTCAACGAGCAGACCACCGAAGGCCTGAAGAAGGAGGTCGCCAATCTGCAGAACCAGATCGGTGACAAGTTGAAGGGCTACATCATCGACCTGCGCAACAATCCCGGCGGACTGCTGGAAGAGGCGGTCACGGTGTCCGACTCATTCCTCGAGCGGGGCGAAATCGTCTCGACCCGCGGCCGCAATGCTGAAGAGACCCAGCGCCGCGCCGCTCATCCGGGCGATCTGACCAAGGGCAAGCCGGTCATCGTGCTGATCAATGGCGGTTCGGCCTCGGCGTCGGAAATCGTCGCCGGCGCGCTTCAGGACCACAAGCGCGCGACGCTGGTCGGCACCCGCTCGTTCGGCAAGGGCTCGGTGCAGACCATCATTCCGCTCGGCTCCGGCAATGGCGCGCTACGCCTGACCACCGCGCGCTACTACACGCCGTCCGGCAAGTCGATCCAGGCCAAGGGAATCGTGCCCGACATCGAGGTGCTGCAGGACGTGCCGGATGAGTTGAAGGCGCGGACCGACACCAAGGGTGAAGCCTCGCTGCGCGGCCACCTGAAGTCCGACGGCGATGAGAAGACTGGCTCGCAGTCATACGTTCCGCCGGACGCCAAGGATGACAAGGCTCTGAAGATGGCAGACGACCTGCTGCACGGCATCAAGTCGTCCTCCTCGGCCACCCCGGCGCCTGCACCGGCGAACAGCGACAAGGCCGCGATCGACAAGCCGGCGAATAAGGCTGCGAACTGATCCCGGTTTCCCGGTAAGCATCTGACAAAGGGCGGCATTCAGCCGCCCTTTTGCTTGATGACCGCACCGCGCCTCGCCTCGCGGTTTACCGGTCTGCCGCGGCTGCACCCCGGCGTGCTATCGTCGGCCCGATTGATTCGGGAAGATTGATGGCGGACACGGTCGACGATCTGAGCGCCCCGCTTGGACAGAAGACAGCGCGGAAGCGCCGATTTCGGCTGCCCTTCACCGCGATGCAATTGCTGGCCGTGGTGCTCGGGCTGTTTCTGACGGCTTTCGCGGGCTTTGCGATCTTCAACCACAATCCGATGGGCGGTGAGCCGATCGCGCGTATCGCACTCAATCAGCCCAAGCCGTCTGACGACAACAAGGCATCTGACGACAACAAGCCATCGGACGATAAGCCGGCACCGGCGCCTGAACGTGGCACGAAGGCCGCGCCGAAGCAGGAGCCGGCCGCCGGCGGCAAGACGGTGACCATCATCGACGGATCGAGCGGCACGCGCCACAACGTGGAGATCGGCACCGGCGACGCCGTCGAAAAAGCTCCCAACGAGACGGCTCCGGCTGACAAGGCCGAGGCCGCAACGCCCGCCATGATGACCGGAATCGACCAGCGGCTTCTGGAAAAATCCCGTTACGGCCTGATTCCGGCGATCTCGGGCGGCCTCAAACCGTTCAGCGTCTACGCCGCCCCCGCCGATCAGGCGAAGGCCGCCAAAATGCCGGTTGTTGCAATCGTGATCGGCGGGCTCGGTGTCGGCGCCGCCAAGACGACGGACGCCATCATGAAATTGCCGGCCGCGGTGACGCTCGCGTTCACACCCTACGGCTCCGATCCCGGCAAGCTCGCCGAACGCGCGCGGTCGCAGCGGCACGAGATATTGCTGCAGGTTCCGATGGAACCCTACGATTATCCCGACAACGATCCCGGTCCGCAGACGCTGCTCGCGACGCTAGCGCCTGAGCAGAATCTCGACCGGCTGTACTGGCATCTCGGCCGCCTGCAGGGCTATGCGGGCATCGCCAATTTCATGGGTGCCCGCTTCGTCGCCACCGACAGCGCGATGCTGCCGATCATCCGTGAAGCGGCCAAGCGCGGCCTCGGCTATTTCGACGACGGCTCGGCGCCGCGTAGCGTCGCCGCCGCGCTGGCCTCGGCCCAGTCGCTGCCATTCGGCAAGGGCGACGTCGCAATCGACGCCGTACCGACGTCGGCTGAGATTGACCGCGCGCTGTCGGACCTGGAAACTCTGGCAAAGGAGCGCGGCGTCGCGATCGGTACCGCCTCGGCGCTTCCTATCTCGATCGAACGGATCGGGGTCTGGACTAAGACTTTGGAAGCCCATGGCATCCTGCTTGTGCCATTGACAACCGCGATGCTGAAATCAAAATCGAACTGATTATAGTTGCTCCGAGGTTGGCGGCGCGTTTGACGGTTTTTCTCTGCCGGCCCTTGCCCGGATGACCCGAAGAGGCATTGACGGAATGGCTCGTTACGAAGATCTGCCCTACCGGACGTGCGTCGGCGTGATGCTGATCAACACGAAGGGGCTGGTCTTCATCGGCCGCCGTGCCGGCGGCATCGAGCATGTCGACGAAACCCATGTCTGGCAGATGCCGCAAGGCGGCGTGGACCCCGGTGAAGACACCTGGGACGCCGCCAGGCGCGAGCTTTACGAGGAAACCAGCGTCCGCTCGATCGAGAAGCTTGGCGAGATCGATGACTGGCTGATCTACGACATCCCGCGCACCGTTGCGGGACGCGCCTGGAAGGGACGTTATCGCGGCCAGCGGCAGAAATGGTTTGCGCTGCGCTTCATCGGCAAGGATGCCGAGATCAATGTGGCAAGCCCGGGCGGCGGCGGCCACAAGGCCGAGTTCGTGAACTGGCGCTGGGAGCCGATGCGGAACCTGCCCCAGCTGATCGTACCGTTCAAGCGGCCGGTCTATGAGCGGGTGGTCAAGGAGTTCGCCGAACTGGCGGGCGAGTAGAGCCTTTTTCGTTCCGGTTGGAACGAAGACTATAATGTCTCCTGTTCCAACGCGCTTTCTTCACGCGAACCGGTGGCCGCTTCGCTCGAAAGCGCTCCAATACCCAGTATTGCTCATTACAAGCACAACGATACATACACGCCATTTTAATGCCGTTCACCGACACATGGCTCATTGTCAGAATGACAAGGTGAGCCATGAGCAGCATCGCGCCAGCCACGTCATCCGCGAACGCGGTCGCTTCCCTGCTCGGAAAGGATGCCGCCGACGGATCCGCGCTCCCGACCGATGCGGGATCGAGTTCCGGCGCCGTGCCGGGCAACGATCGCGGGCCTGCCACGAATGTTGTGCTGTCTGACAAGGTGAAATCGATCCTGGCAAGAGCGACGACCGACCAGGACGTCGCCGACCGACTGAAAGCTTTCGTCGAAGCTCAGCGGCCCGATGACGCTGCCAGCAACTCGAAAGGGAGCGATGGCTCGAAGCCCGACGCCAACAAAAACGCCGTGAACGACGTATTCAAGCGGCTGACCGCCGGCTCCCAGGCGACTGACAATGCCGATGATTTCAGCCCGGTCGAAGCCGGGCATGACTTTTCGAACGGCGCTCAATTCGAAGGGTTTACCCTATCCGTAGCGGCGCGGGCCAGGGATGGCTCGTTCCGCACCGAACTCGTCGGCCCGGATGGCCTGAGCTTCTTTGATTTTCGTTTCGGACATTCCGGCGAAGTGACCGGCTTCAGCGGCCTGAAACCGGGCACAAGCGCAGCCAGCCATCAGCAAGGCAATGTCGAATATATCACGCTCACCGAGAACGATGCCGCAGGATTGAGCACGACGGTATCGACGGACGCCGGAACGGTCTCCACGAATGCCGTCGCGGTCCATTCGAGCCAGATCACATTCGCGATCGATTTTACGACCGGAGCGATCCAGGCCACGAAATCGGAAGCTTTGATCGCATCCGCGAGCGCCCAAGTCGGCCCGGCCACGCCGTCTTTTTCGCGCCTCGCTTAAACAAAGCGTGATCGCCCTCCCAGTTCGTCCGCGCTGCACGTATAAGCTCCGGCTTTAGGGCGTTTTCGAGCGAAGTGGATACCGGTTCGCGCAAAGAAACGCGTCAGAACAACAACTAGAGCTTCCGCTCCGGTTCAATCGGAACGGAAATGGCTCTAGGAGAGGCCGGATGATCGATGACAAGCCCTACCGCCCCAATGTGGGCATCGCCCTCTTCAATAGCGCCGGACGGGTCCTGATCGGGCGGCGCTTCAAGGATGACGGACCGGAGATCATCCTGCCCGGCCACGAATGGCAGATGCCGCAAGGCGGCGTCGATGAGGGCGAAGACCTCCGCGCGGCGGTGCGGCGGGAACTCTGGGAAGAGACCGGTGTGACCGAGGCCGACTATCTCGGCGAGACCGATTGGCTGATTTACGAATTTCCGCCCTATGACGGACCACCGCATCGGTTCGGCAAATTCCGCGGTCAGCGCCAGAAATGGTTCGCGCTGCAGTTCAGGGGGCAGGACGCGGACATCGACCCGCTGACGCCGCGCAATGATCAGCCCGCGGAGTTCGATGCCTGGCGCTGGGAGCGGCTCGATCGAGTCGCCGATCTCGTGGTGCCGTTCCGGCGCGAGGTCTATCGGGAGGTCGCGCGGCATTTCGCCGCATTTGCTGGCTGAGGCGACGCTCCCCTTCCCGGGACGACGACTTGTCAGTTCGGCCCGACCGAGAAGGGGCCGATCGCGATCACATGGCAATCGCTGTCGCGTCTGGCGCAATCGGCAAGGGCGTCGTTGATCGCATTCTGCTCCGACGTCGCCTTGAGCCCGAGACCGGGCCGGCCCGACGCGCCGACCGCAACCGCATTCCATCCCGATGACGCGTCGGCCAGCCTGCGCACGACATCATTGCGCACATCGGCGGCAATCGACGCGTTGCCGGCCGCGCGAAAGAAACCGGTGACCTTCATCGCAACCGGCACCGGCACGACGAACACGTCGTCCACAGCGACGACCATGCAGGGAACGCCCGCCAGCGCTCCGCAGGATTCCAGGCTGCGGCGGTTCGCCTCGTCCATCGCCTCCACGCCAACGAAATAGATGAACTGGCCGCCTGGTCCGACCGCGACCGACTTCGACTTCTTGGCCGACAGGTAGTTCTTGTCGAGCCGCTCCTTGCCGGCATCGCGGATCAGCGGCACCTCCTTCGCGTTGAAGGTCCGTTCGATCGATGCGTCGCGCCTGATCCATGGCATGGGCGGCATTGGTGGCGCGCCGTTCGGATAGACCACCGTATTGCCGACCGCGTAGACCTCGCATTTGCGCGGTGACTGCGCAGCATCCGCGCGCTTC
The DNA here is from genome assembly GCA_963770385.1 of uncultured Alphaproteobacteria bacterium. GTDB lineage: Bacteria > Pseudomonadota > Alphaproteobacteria > Rhizobiales > Xanthobacteraceae > Bradyrhizobium. Next base: position 1,432,205 of record CAVYPJ010000003.1, read on the forward strand.
TGGCACTGCTCCAACGCGGTGGCCCTGGCGGCATCGTCGCTCGGCTGGCCCACGGCGGTGGCGTTGAAACCATTGATGTTGAGCGCGAAGGCCTTGTGGTCGGAAGCCGGAACGTAGTCGTTCGCCAGATTCAGCCGCGTGCGTTCGCTGATGAAGGGCACCGCATTGGCCGCCAATTGGTCTCCCGACGCGCGCGTCGTCGGAGACGGCGCGGTTGTTGGCGCGGCAGCGATCGGCATCGCCGGCTGTGAGGTAGACCTGGCGGGCACGGGCGGCGTTGCAGCCGTCATCTGGCTTGCTGGCACAGCATCCTTGTTCGTCATCTGCAGCTTGGTCAGATAGAGATATCCGCCAACGCCGATCGCCGCCACGCAGACGACCGTCACAGCCAGCGGCCACATCCAGGTCAACCCAGCGGCTGACTTGGTCTGAGGCTTCTTGACCTGCGGCGTCGCATAGGTCCCGTCCCCGCGCCGCATCGCTACCATGTAGGCGTGGACGGGAGTCGGAATGTTCTTCACCTCTTGCGCGCCGATATCGGCGAACTGCACGGACAACTTGTTGGCAACCTGCTCGTGGACGGCGCGCGAGATGCAGATGCCGCCGACCTCGGCCAGGCCTTCCAGCCGCGCGGCGATATTGACGCCGTCGCCCAGCAGATCGCCGTCGCGCTCGACGACGTCGCCGATCGTGATCCCAATGCGAAAACTCATCTGACGGCTGGGCGGATAGGCCATGTTTCGCGTGCGCAGGCTTTCCTGGATGTCGATCGCGCAACGCACCGCTTCCACCGCGCTTGGAAATTCGGCGAGCACGGCGTCCCCCGCCGTGTTGAAGATCCGGCCGCCTGCCTTGGCGATGAAATCGTCGGTAACGGCGCGATAGGCGGCAAGGCGACGCAGCGTCTCCTCTTCGTCCTCGGCAACGAGGCGCGAGTAGCCGGCAATATCGGCCGCAAAAATCGCCGCGATCTTGCGTTTCATAAGAGCCCGCCCCGGGGAACGATCAGCGGCAGCAGAATGCCGTCAGACCTCGCGTGGCGCAACAAAGTTAAGGCGCCCGTCGTGCAACGACGGACGCCTTCCTGATTTCAAGATTCCAGCGCGACGCGCCTAATGCATCGCGGTGGTGTTGAGTTCTTGCTGGATGCTCTTGAAGTGATCGAGTCGCTCGATGGCGCGATCGAGTTCGGATCCTTCCTTCTCGGAGAGCTTGGCTTCCATCTCGGCGATCTTATCGGCGAAGCGGGCGCGATCGAGCTCATCGAGCGAGGTCGCAACATCGGCCAGCACCGTCAGCCCCTTCTCGGAGACTTCGGCAAGGCCGCCGGCCACGATAATCTTTTCGTGCTTGCCGCCGACTGTCACCGTCAGGATGCCCGGCCGCATCGCGGCAATCACCGGCGCATGGCCGGCGAGCACACCGAAATCACCCTCGGCTCCGGGGATGTCGACCTGATCGACCTCGCCGGAAAAAGCGAGCTTTTCGGGGGAGACGAGGTCGAAGTGGAAGGTGGCCATGGGGAAACCTGCGAATAGCGAGTGGCAAATAGCGAGTGGCGAAGGAGGGAGCGCGACTATTCGCTACTGCCTATTCACCATTCGCCCTCTTACGCGGCCTCGGCCGCCAGCTTCTTGCCCTTCTCGACCGCCTCTTCGATGGCGCCGACCATGTAGAAGGCAGCCTCGGGAAGGTGGTCATACTTGCCTTCGCAGAGACCACGGAAGCCCTTGATGGTGTCGGCGAGGTCGACGAACTTGCCCGGCGATCCCGTAAAGACTTCGGCGACGTGGAACGGCTGCGACAGGAAACGCTCGATCTTGCGCGCGCGGGCAACCGTCAGCTTGTCCTCTTCCGACAATTCATCCATGCCGAGAATGGCGATGATGTCCTGCAGCGACTTGTAGCGCTGCAGAATCTGCTGAACCTGACGCGCGGTTGAATAGTGATCGTCGCCGACAACGAGCGGTGAGAGCATGCGCGAGGTCGAGTTCGAGCGGATCCACCGCCGGATAGATGCCCTTTTCCGCGATCGAGCGCGACAGCACGGTGGTCGCGTCCAAGTGGGCGAAGGAAGTCGCCGGAGCCGGGTCGGTCAAGTCGTCGGCCGGCACGTAGATCGCCTGCACCGAGGTGATCGAGCCCTTGGTCGTGGTGGTGATGCGCTCCTGCAGCGCGCCCATGTCGGTGGCGAGCGTCGGCTGATAACCCACCGCGGAGGGAATACGGCCGAGCAGCGCCGACACTTCCGAGCCTGCCTGTGTGAAGCGGAAGATGTTGTCGACGAAGAACAGCACGTCCTGGCCCTGGTCGCGGAAGTGCTCGGCAACGGTCAGGCCGGTGAGGCCGACACGAGCACGCGCACCGGGCGGCTCGTTCATCTGGCCGTACACCAGGGCACACTTCGATTTCACGCTCGGATCGGGCTTGCGTGGGTCGGCGTTGACCTTCGATTCGATGAACTCGTGATAAAGATCGTTACCCTCACGGGTACGCTCGCCGACGCCGGCGAACACGGAGTAGCCGCCGTGCGCCTTCGCGACGTTGTTGATCAGCTCCTGAATCAGCACGGTCTTGCCGACGCCGGCGCCGCCGAACAGGCCGATCTTGCCGCCCTTGGCGTAAGGCGCGAGCAGGTCGACGACCTTGATGCCGGTGACGAGAATTTCGGCTTCGGTCGACTGTTCGGTGTATTCCGGCGCAGGCTGGTGGATGGCGCGCTTGCCTTCCGCCTGGATCGGGCCGGCTTCGTCGACGGGCTCGCCGATGACGTTCATGATGCGGCCGAGCGTGCCGGCACCGACCGGCACCTCGATAGGCTGGCCGGTATCGGTCACTTCCTGACCGCGGACCAGACCTTCGGTGGCGTCCATCGCGATGGTGCGCACGGTGGACTCGCCGAGATGCTGGGCGACTTCGAGAACGAGGCGATTATCGCCGTTCTTGGTCTCCAGCGAATTAAGAATGGCCGGCAGTTGGCCTTCGAACTGCACGTCGACGACCGCGCCCATGACCTGGGTGACGCGACCGACCTGATTGGCTGGTGTAGCCATGGAATGCTCTCCTTCGAAATTCTGTCTTGAACGATCGTCGGGTTGTTCGCGCTAGACCGCCTCGGCGCCGGAGATGATCTCGATCAGCTCCTTGGTGATCATGGCTTGACGGGTTCGGTTGTAGACCAGGGTTTGCTTGCGGATCATCTCGCCGGCGTTGCGGGTGGCATTGTCCATCGCCGACATCTGCGCACCGTAGAACGAGGCGTTGTTTTCCAGGAGCGCGCGGAAGATCTGCACGGCAAGATTGCGCGGCAGCAGACCGGTGAGGATTTCGTCCTCTTCCGGCTCATATTCGTAGGACGTCGAGTTGCCGTTAGCGGTCGCCTCGGTCACTTCGAGCGGAATGATCTGCTGCGCGGTCGGGACCTGCGCGATCACCGAACGGAAGCGCGAGTAAAACAGCGTGCAGACATCGAACTCGCCAGCCTCGAAACGGGCGATCACCTTCTTGGCGATGTCTTCCGCGTTGACGAAGCCGAGCTGGCGGACCGAACGCAGGTCCGTGTGCTCGACGATCTGCTTCTCGAACAGGCGGCGAAGCTGCTCGTAGCCCTTGCGGCCGACGCAGAAGAACTTCACTTCCTTGCCCTGGTTCATCAGGGCCTGCGCCCGCTCGCGCGCCAGGCGCACGATCGAGGAATTGAACGCACCGGACAGACCGCGCTCGCCGGTACAGACCAGCAGGAGATGCACCTGGTCGCGGCCAGTGCCTGCAAGTAGCGCCGGCGCGCCGGGCGAGCTAGCCGCAGCGCTCGCGATGTTGGAAATCACCGCGTCCATCTTTTCCGCGTAGGGACGCGCCGCCTCGGCAGCCGTCTGCGCACGGCGCAGCTTCGAGGCCGCCACCATCTGCATGGCCTTGGTGATCTTCTGCGTCGCCTTGGTGGAGGCGATGCGGACCCGCATGTCTTTCAGTGACGCCATTCTTCAGCTCACCCCGGCGACCAGACCCTTAAGGACCCGATCGCAAACCTCTTTGGTCTTCGTCATGCCCGGCCTCATGCCGGGCATCCACGTCCTTGATGTCTTAAGCATCCGCACCTGCCGTCCGGACCTGGCCAGTAGTGCTCAGCGCAAAGACCTAAGCCCTCGCGCCTATCGCCCGGCCATTCGGGCGTCAGGCGAAGCTCTTGGCGAAGCCCTCGACCACCGACTTCAGCTTGGCGGCCGAATCGTCGGAGAGATCGCGGCTGTCGCGGATGGCGTTGAGGAGATCGGCGTTCTTGCCGCGCAGCAGCGACAACAGGCCGTCCTCGAACGCCCGAACCTTGGCGACCGGAAGCGCGTCGAGATAGCCGTTGGTGCCGGCCCAGATCACGCAAACCTGCTCTTCCATCTTCAGCGGCGAGAACTGCGGCTGCTTCAGAAGCTCAGTCAGGCGCGAGCCGCGGTTGAGCAGGCGCTGCGTCGTGGCATCGAGGTCGGAGCCGAACTGCGCGAACGCGGCCATTTCGCGGTACTGCGCAAGCTCGCCCTTGATCTTGCCGGCGACCTTCTTCATCGCCTTGGTCTGCGCCGACGATCCGACGCGGGACACCGACAGACCGACGTTCACCGCAGGCCGGATGCCCTGGAAGAACAGGTCGGTCTCCAGGAATATCTGACCGTCGGTAATCGAAATCACGTTGGTCGGGATGTAGGCCGACACGTCGTTGGCCTGGGTTTCGATGATCGGCAGCGCCGTCAGCGAGCCGGAGCCCTGCTCGTCATTGAGCTTGGCGGCGCGTTCCAGCAGGCGCGAATGGAGATAGAACACGTCGCCCGGATAGGCTTCGCGGCCCGGCGGACGGCGCAGCAGCAGCGACATCTGGCGATAGGCGACGGCCTGCTTGGACAAGTCGTCATAGATGATGACGGCGTGCATGCCGTTGTCGCGGAAGTATTCGCCCATGGTGCAACCGGTGAACGGCGCGATGTACTGCATCGGCGCTGGGTCGGATGCGGTCGCAGCGACGATGATCGAGTATTCGAGCGCGCCCTGCTCTTCCAACACCTTGACGAACTGCGCCACGGTCGAGCGCTTCTGGCCGATCGCGACATAGACGCAATAGAGCTTGATCTTCTCGTCGCCGGTCGCATTCAGCGGCTTCTGGTTCAGCATCGCGTCCAGCGCGATCGCGGTCTTGCCGGTCTGGCGGTCGCCGATGATCAGCTCGCGCTGGCCGCGGCCGATCGGAATCAGCGCGTCGATCGCCTTCAGGCCGGTCGCCATCGGCTCGTGCACCGACTTGCGCGGAATGATGCCGGGCGCCTTGACGTCGACGCGGCGGCGCTCGGTCGCCTGGATCGGCCCCTTGCCGTCGATCGGATTGCCCAGCGCGTCGACGACGCGGCCGAGCAGGCCCTTGCCGACCGGAGTATCGACGATGGCGCGGGTGCGCTTGACCGTCTGGCCTTCCTTGATCTCACGGTCGGCGCCGAAAATAACGATACCGACGTTGTCGGTTTCGAGATTAAGCGCCATGCCGCGCGTGCCGTTCTCGAACTCGACCATCTCACCGGCCTGGACGTTGTCCAGCCCGTAGACACGGGCGATACCGTCACCGACCGACAGCACCTGTCCGACTTCGGTGACTTCGGCTTCCTGGCCGAAATTCTTGATCTGGTCCTTGAGGATCGCGGAAATTTCCGCGGCGCGGATGTCCATCAGCCTGCCTCTTTCATCGCGTGCTTGATCGAATTGAGTTTGGTGCGCAGCGAGCTATCGATCATCCGGCTGCCGAGCTTGAGCACAAGCCCGCCGATGATCGATGGATCGACGTTCACATTAAGAGTGACATCCTTGCCGGTCACCGACTTGAGGGCGACCTTCAGGGCGTCGAGATTCTTGTCGGAAAGCGCGTCGGCCACCGTGACATCGGCGGTTGCCTCGCCTTTGAATTTGGCGACCAGCGCATTGAAAGCGCGGATCACATCGCTGACCGCGAACAGGCGGCGATTGGCGGTGAGCACTTTCAGAAAATTGGCGGCGATGCCGGAGATTTCGGCCTTGTCGAGCACCGCGCCGAGAGCCCTGGCCTGTGCATCAGCCGAGAAAACCGGGCTCCGCACCAGCCGCTTCAGGTCGTCACTCTCGGCCAGCATCGCGACGAACCTGTCGAGATCGGCTTTGACCGCATCGATGGATTTTTCATCGCGAGCCAGTTCAAACAAGGCCGTTGCGTAACGGCCGGATACTCCCGAAACGGACGGATCTTCTGCTGCCACAGACGCGCTCTTTATTAGCTGTCAAACTCGCAAGGGAAGAACCGTCGCCGTGGTGCGGCGCCTAGCGATCCAAGCCCTTGGAGTTCAAGCGGGACTTCGATTTTCGGCCGGCACAGGGAATGCCGGCGTCGCAAAAATCGCGGCTTTGCTAACATAGCGGAAGCGCAGGTGCAACACGACGTCGTGAAGTCGTCGTCGCTCTCATCAGCGCCCTTACACACCTTCTGAGAGCGCTCTTCTGATTCGGCCGCGACCGTCCCCGCGGACCGGTCACGACCACGGCCCGCACGGTACTTTCGTTCCGCCGGCTGGCGCATACGTGCCCCGAAATTCTGGCGGGAGCACACACCTGAGCACCTCCGGTGTTTCACTCACGGATTACTTCACCAGAACTCACGAAATGCGGCGATGACTTAATTTATCAGTATTCGCAGGTATAGAAAGTGTTAAAAATTCGTTAAATGGCAAGATTACGGAATATCCTTCGATTAGACGAGATCAATCACAAGATATTTCAGCCGTAGTCCTTCGGTGATTACTGCCAAATTCATGCCGCATTGTCCGACGAAACGCCCCAACGTTGAAACCGGAGCGGGGGTTCCACTTGTCACGTGTGTGGCAATACTACTCAGGGACTGATCAATGTTGGCATCGAAGATTGTAAAGGCGGGGGGCCTAATCACCCGCTCGCGTACGGCCTGCGCTGTTGTCACAGCCACTCTCCTGGTCGGCGGAACCGCCACCGAGGCATCGGCGAGGTCCAGGCACCATCATCACCATTTCGCGTCTCACCACCGCCACCACCATCACGTAGATGTGGCCAGTGCCGGCAATGACGCGACGTCCTGGGGCTCGCTCTCGGAAAGCGCGTCATCGTCCACGCGGTCGTCCTGGCGCAACGCCAATGCGGCGGTTACGGCATCGTCCGGGACGGGACGGAGCTTCTCCGGCGTCGCTTCGTATTACGGCAATGAATCCGGCAGCAAGACCGCATCGGGCCAGCGCTTCAACCAGAATGCCATGACCTGCGCGCACCGCTCGCTGCCGTTCGGCACCAAGCTCAAGGTCAGCGCCGGCGGCCGCAGTGTCGTCGTCACCGTCAATGACCGCGGGCCGTTCATTCGTGGCCGCGTGCTCGATCTCTCCAAGGGCGCAGCCCGCGCGCTTGGCATGGACGGTGTTGCCCACGTTACTGCAGAAGTCGTTTCATAAGTCCACCGGCGCATATACAGGCGCCACCTTCCCTAAGTCGCGTATCCGAGCGTTGCGTCCAGAATGGGCGCGTGGGCTTGCTGCGCGCCGAAAACAGCCCACGGTCTCCCTCGGACGGTGGGCTCTTTCGTTTTTCGCCATCGTCATTCCGGGGCGATGCGACAGCATCGAATCCGGAATCTCGAGATTCCGGGTCTGGTGCTAACGCACCATCCCGGAATGACGGAGGGAAAGGCTACAAAAAGCTCTGCGGATCGACATCGACCTCGAGCTTGAGATTGCCAGTGGTCTTCGGGCCGGCGGCGAGCCATTGCCGCAAGTAGTCCGAGAGGTCGAAGCCCCGCGCCGATTTTGCCAGCAGGCGGAAGCGGTAGCGGCCCTTGATGACCGCGAGCGGCGCTTCCGCCGGCCCCAGCACCTGCACATGCTCGTCGCGCGGCGCCAAGGCCGCGAGCCTGCGCGCAAAGCCTTCTGCGGTCGGCCGGTCGCCGGCTGAGATGATCAGGCTCGCAAGCCTGCCGAACGGCGGATAGAGGGTACGCTCGCGCGCATCGATTTCATTGGTGTAGAAAGCCTCGCGATCGCAGGCGATCAGCGCCTTCATCACGGGATGCTCGGGCTGATGGGTCTGCAGATAGCCGACGCCGCGGCCCTGGTCGCGCCCGGCCCGGCCGATCACCTGGTTGAGCAGTTGCCAGGTGCGTTCCGCGGCGCGCGGATCGCCATTGCCGAGGCCGAGATCGGCATCGACCACGCCGACCAGATTGAGGCGCGGGAAATTGTGGCCCTTGGCCACGAGTTGCGTACCGATGATGATATCGACGCGCCCCTCGGCGATCTCGCTCAGCTCACTGCGCATGGTCTCGATCGAGGTGATCAGGTCGCTCGACAGCACCATGGTGCGCGTCTCTGGAAACAGTGCTGCCGCCTCTTCCTGCAGGCGCTCCACGCCGGGGCCGACCGCGACCAGAGATTCCTGCGCTGCGCAGTTGGGGCACGCGGGCGGACGCGGCATCGAGAAACCGCAGTGGTGACAGACCAGGCGCTGGCGAAACCGATGATCGACCAGCCAGGCGTCGCAGATCGTGCAGGCGAAGCGATGGCCGCAGGCGCGGCATAGCGTCAGCGGCGCATAGCCGCGGCGGTTGAGGAACAACAACGCCTGTTCACGCCGCTCCACCGCGAATTTGATCTGTTCGGCGAGCCGCGGCGAAATGAAGCGGCCGCGCTGTGGCGGCTCGCGCTTCAGGTCGATCGCCTCGATATGCGGCATGTGCTGGCCGCCGAACCGCGACGGCAGCACGACGCGCTGGTAGCGGCCCTTGCGAGCGTTTACCTCGGTCTCGACCGACGGCGTTGCCGAGGCCAGCACGATTGGAATTTTTGCGATGTGGGCGCGGACGACCGCCATGTCGCGGGCGTGATAGTGCACGCCGTCATCCTGCTTGTAGGCCTGGTCATGCTCCTCATCGACCACGATCAACCCGAGATTGGCGTAAGGGAGAAACAGCGCCGACCGCGCGCCGACCACGACCGGCGCTTCTCCTGCCGCGATCGCGGCCCAGTTACGCGCCCGGGTGCGCGGCGTGAGTTCGGAGTGCCATTCCAGTGGGCGGACACCAAAACGCAGCGCAAAACGGTCGAGAAACTGTCCGGTCAGCGCGATCTCCGGCATCAGGATCAGCGTCTGCCGGCCGCGGCGGACGGTTTCGGCGACAGCTTCGAAATAGACCTCGGTCTTGCCAGAGCCCGTGACACCGTCGAGCAACGCGACGTGAAAGCTGCCGTTCGCGGCGAGCGCGCGCATGGCGTCGACCGCACTGCGCTGCTGGCGGGTGAATTTCAGGTTGCGCATAGGAGGGATCGGGCGGTGGTGGCGGCAGCGCGCGCGGCATCGCTTCCGTGACAAGCGTGCCCTCGTCGACGAGACCGTCGACAACGCCGGTGCTGACGCCAGCCTCTTTCGCGGCTTCCGACTTGCCGTGCAGAAGGCCATCCGACAGTACCTCGATCAGCCGCCGGCGCGCCGGCGTCAGCCGCTTCGGTGGCTCGCCCACGAGGCGCACGCCCGTCCGAACCCGCTCCGGGCCGAGGTCGTCGCCCATCCGCAAGGACATGCGCAGCACCATGCCACGGGCGGATAGCGTGTAATTGGCGACCCAGTCGACGAGTGAGCGCAGCTCGCCTTTGAGCGGCGGCACGTCGAGTTTCTCGGCAACGTCCTTCAGACGATTGTGCAGGCGCGGATCGGGATTGGCATTCTCGCCCCACACCACCGCGAGCACTTCGCGCGGCCCGAGCGGAACGCCGACGACATCGCCGGCCTTCAATTCCATGCCGCGCGGCACGCGATAGGAATAGGTCTGGTTGAGCGCAACCGGAACCAGCACATCGACGATGTGCGTCGATGTTCCAGAAAAGCGGCTCGTGCGCGGGGCGTGGTCCATGTTTTCAGAATCAGGTGGCCGGTTCGGAAAGCTAGAGCATGATCCGGAAAAGTGTGCAGCGGTTTTCCGAAAAGATCATGCTCAATCAAATACCTAAAGCGCGATGACGATTCAGTCTGACTTCATCGCGGTTTAGCGAACAGTAAACGAAAGAGGTGCGATATAGTCATTTGGAATCACGGGAGCCACAGCACCCATGTCATCGGATTCTTCGGCCCCCCCGCCGGTTGAGCTTGCCTCAGCCGACGAGAGCATCGCGCTGCAGATGACGCGCTGGCTGACGCATTTGCGCGCCGAGCGCAGATTGTCGCCAAAGACGCTGGAAGCCTATGCCCGCGATCTCAGGCAGTGCCTCGATTTCCTCTGCTTGCACTGGGGCGAGCGCGTCACGCTTGCGCGCTTCGCTGCGCTGGAGACCACCGATATCCGGGCATTCATGGCAATGCGGCGCGCCGACGAGATCGCGGGCCGCTCGCTGATGCGGGCGCTTGCGGGACTGCGCTCCTTCGGCCGCTTTCTCGAGCGCGAAGGCAAGGGCAAGCTCGGCGCACTCTCGGCGATCCGCGCCCCGAAAGTAGCCAAGAGCCTGCCAAAGCCGATCCAGATCGACGCTGCCAAGCGCCTGGCCGACGCCGACGAGCGCGCCGGAGAGACCCGCGAGACCTGGGTCCTGGCGCGCGACGCCGCCGCGATGGCACTGCTCTACGGTTCAGGACTGCGCATCTCGGAGGCGCTCGGGTTGAAACGCCGCGACGTGCCGCGGCCGGGCGAAGGCGACGTGCTCATCATCATCGGCAAAGGCAACAAGACCCGCATGGTGCCGGTGCTGTACAACGTGCTGACGCTGATCGCGGAATATGTCGCGCTGTGCCCCTACCCGCTACCGGCCGAAGGACCGATCTTTGTCGGTGCGCGGGGCGGCCCGTTGAGTCCGCGCATCATCCAACTCGCGATGGAGCGGCTGCGGGGCGCGCTGGGACTACCCGATAGCGCCACGCCGCACGCGCTGCGTCATTCTTTTGCAACTCACCTGTTGTCACGTGGCGGCGATCTGCGCGCGATCCAGGAGTTGCTCGGTCACGCCTCGCTCTCGACCACACAGGTCTATACCGGCATCGACACCGAGCGGCTGCTCGAAGTCTATGCCAGCGCTCATCCGCGCAGCTGAACCGTGGATGAACGGAGCGCTCCGACACCATTCCGTCACATCCGTTTGCCCCTTGCGCAGGACGCGTCGTTCCGGCAATCGTGCCGGGGGACTTATCCGGAGGGGATTTATGAGCGCACATGAGAGCATGGAGCAGGCCGAACACGCCGAGCATGCGTCGACCGAGAACAGAAAGATCGCGCTGCTGATAGCGGTGATCGCGCTTTGCCTTGCGCTGTCGGAGACGCTGGGCAAGGGCGCGCAAACCGAATCCATCAGCAGGAATGTCGAAGCCTCCAACCTCTGGGCGTTCTTCCAGGCCAAGACCATCCGCCGCACGTCGGTGCAGACCGCGGCCGAACAGGCCAAGCTCACTCTTGGATCGATCAGCGACGACGCCGTGAAAGCCACGGTGCAGAAGCAGATCGACGACTGGATGAAAACCGCTGCGCGCTACCGCTCGGAGCCCGAGACCGGCGAAGGCTCGGAGCAATTGGCCGAGCGCGCCAAGCATGCCGAAGAAGAGCGCGACCTCTCCACGGCGAAATATCATCACTATGAACTCGCCTCAGCCGCGTTTCAGATCGGCATCGTGCTGGCGTCCGCGACCATCATCACGGGGATCATTGCGCTGGCCTGGATCTCGGGCGCGCTGACCGTGATCGGCATCATCATGACCGCGCTCGGCCTGTTCCAGCCGCACCTTCTCCATCTGCATTGAAGCGGGATGCTACCGCGCCTCGCGCACGCTCTTGCGGAAACGCATGATCAGCCGCATCGTGCGCGAGGACCATCCCTCGCCGCTCATCATCTCGACGATCCGCGCCTTGATCGGATCGACCAGCGCCTTGGCCTTGGCCCGCAGCCCCAGGATGAATTCGTAGAGTCTCTCGAACCAACCCATTTCGAGAAGTTTCGGGCGCGTCACGTCGAAGATGAACGCGGTGACACCGACGCCCAAGAACTTTGCGAACACGATGGTGAAGACCGCGCTCATCCAGTGCTCGTGGGTGAGCAGCCAAAGACCGACCAGCTTGAGCGGAAACAGGGGCAGGACCGGGACGATGAACACGATCAACGTCATCGCCGGGGACAGCGTGTCGACCCGCTCGGCAAGCCATTGCTTGAACGTGCGCAGCGGGATCACCGCCACCACCTTGGCCACGATCGGCTCGAGGTGATCCCATAACCAAGCTTCGATCAGGAAGATGATCGCAAGCAGAACCCAGAACGGCTGTAGCAAACGGCGCATCAAGGTCATCTCACCCCGGTCGGCGGCCGGGCGTCGATCACATATGGATGGCGCGCTTGCCGACCGCAAGCGCAGCTTCCTTGATGGCCTCGGAACGGGTTGGATGAGCATGACAGGTGCGAGCGAGATCCTCCGCAGCGCCACCAAACTCCATCAATACGGCTGCTTCGTGGATCATTTCGCCCGCTTCTCGCCCGATAATATGGACACCGAGCACGCGATCAGTCTTCGCATCCGCGAGAACCTTGACGAAACCTTCCGTGGTCTGATTCACCTTGGAACGGCCGTTTGCGGTAAATGGAAACTTACCGACGGTATAAGCGACGCCGGCTTCCTTCAGCTCTTCCTCGGTCTTACCGACCGAGGAAACCTCGGGCGTGGTATACACAACACCTGGGATAACGTCGTAGTTCACGTGTCCCGCCTGCCCCGCGATGATTTCCGCGACCGCAACACCTTCATCCTCGGCCTTGTGCGCGAGCATGGGGCCCGCGACCACATCGCCTATCGCATAGACGCCCTTCACGCTGGTCGCGAAATGCGAATCAATCTGCACGCGGCCGCGGTTGTCGAGCGCAACGCCGGCCTCTTGCAACCCGAGGCCTTCGGTATAGGGCACGCGCCCGATGCAGACCAGCACGACGTCGGCTTCGATTGATTCGGCCGCGCCGCCCGCCGCGGGCTCGACCTTAGCGACGAGCCGGTTGCCTGACGTGTCGATGCCGGTGACCTTGGCGCCGAGCTTGAATGCAAAACCCTGCCTTTCAAGGATGCGTTGAAACTGCTTCGCGATCTCGCCATCCATCCCCGGAAGAATGCGATCCAGAAACTCAACGACGGTGACTTCGGAGCCGAGCCGGTGCCACACCGAGCCGAGTTCAAGACCGATGACGCCGGCGCCGACGATCAGAAGCTTGCCGGGCACGCCCTCCAGCGACAGCGCGCCGGTCGACGACACGATGCGCTTCTCGTCAATGTCGATGCCCTTCAGCCGCGCGATGTCGGAGCCGGTGGCGATGACGATATTCCTGGTCTCGATGATCTGCGTGCTGGGGTTGCCGGACACCTCGACCTTGCCGGCGCCCAAAATCTTGCCTTTGCCCTGGATGACGTCGATCTTGTTCTTCTTCATCAGGAACTCGACGCCCTTGACGTTGCCGTCGATGCCCTGCTGCTTGAAGTTCATCATCGCCGGCAGATCGAGCTTCGGCGTGGGCACACTGACGCCCATCTTGGCGAACGAATGCCCGGCCTCCTCGAACATCTCGGAGGCGTGCAGCAACGCCTTCGACGGCATGCAGCCGACATTGAGGCAGGTGCCGCCGAGCGTCGCGTTCTTCTCGACCACGGCGACCTTCATGCCGAGTTGCGCCGCGCGCACCGCGCAGACATAGCCGCCCGGACCGGTGCCGATGACAACGAGATCGTAAGTAGCCATGAAGTTAGTCCTGTAAGTGAGCTGTGTGACAGCTATTAGCGTCCACCCGACACATCAAGAATGGCGCTGGTCACGTAGGAGGCATCGTCCGACATCAGCCAGACGATGGCGTTGGCGATTTCGTCCGCGGTGCCGACGCGCTTCATCGGCACCATATGCGCCAGCCGATGCGCGCGATCGGGCTCGCCGCCCGAGGCGTGGATGTCCGTATCAATCAGACCCGGCCGTATCGCCGCGACACGAATGCCCTCGCCCGCCACCTCATAGCCAAGGCCAACGGTGAATGAATCGATCGCGCCCTTGGAGGCCGCGTAATCGACATAGGTGTTGGGCGAGCCGAGCTTGGCCGCCACCGACGACAGGTTGACGATGACGCCACCCTTGCCGCCGTGGCGCGTCGACATCCGTTTCACCGCCTCGCGGGCGCAGAGCATGCTGCCGGTGACGTTGACGGCCATCATGCGCTGAATGCGCTCGGCCGACATATCTTCGACCCGCTGCGACGGACCCACGATGCCTGCATTGTTGACCAGCGCACCGAGCGTGCCGAACTGATCGGCGGCCTTGAACAGCGCGAGGATGTCGCTCTCGAGGGCGACGTCGCATTTCACTGCGATCGCCTTGCCGTTCCTACCCTCGATCTCGCCGACCACCTCGTTGGCCGCAGCCTCGTTGCTCGCATAGCCGACCACGACACGATAGCCGCGTGCAGCAGCTGCGAGCGCGGCGGCGCGGCCGATGCCGCGACTGCCGCCGGTGATCACAACAACTTTGTCCGTCAAGCTGGCCCCCAAGGTTCGGCGCGCCCTGCCCGATGCGCGCTATTCGCAAAAGGCTTCTCCGGAAATCACAGATCCAGCACCAGCCGCGCCGGATCTTCCAGGCTCTCCTTGACACGCACCAGGAAGGTCACGGCTTCCTTGCCGTCGATGACACGGTGATCGTAGGACAGCGCCAGATACATCATCGGGCGGATCTCGATCTTGCCGCCGACCACCATCGGCCGCTCCTGGATCTTGTGCATGCCCAGGATGCCGGACTGCGGGGCATTCAGGATCGGCGTCGACATCAGCGAGCCGTAGATACCGCCATTGGTGATCGTGAAGGTGCCGCCCTGCATCTCTTCGATCTTCAGATGACCATCGCGCGCGCGACGGCCATAGTCGGCGATCGACTTCTCGATCTCGGCGATCGACTTCTGATCGCAGTCGCGGACCACAGGCACGACCAGGCCCTTGTCGGTGCCGACGGCAACGCCGATGTGATAATAGTTCTTGTAGATCAGATCCGAGCCGTCGATTTCGGCGTTGACGGCCGGGATATCCTTCAGGCCCTGCACGCAGGCCTTGGTGAAGAAGCCCATGAAGCCGAGCTTGGAGCCGTGCTTCTTCTCGAACACGTCCTTGTATTGTGCGCGCAACGCCATGACGTGCGTCATGTCGACCTCGTTGAAGGTCGTCAGCATCGCGGCCGTGTTCTGTACGTCCTTCAGCCGCCGCGCGATGGTCTGGCGCAGCCGCGTCATCTTCACGCGCTCTTCGCGCGCGGCATCGTCGGCCGGCGACGGCGCGCGAACCTGCACGGAGGCCGCGGGCTGATTGACCGGCGTCGGCGCCGATGCGGCGCGCTCGATCGCGGCCAGCATATCGCCCTTGGTGACGCGGCCGTCCTTGCCGGAGCCCGGCACGGTGGAAGCATCGACCCCGCTTTCAGCCGAGAGCTTCCGCACTGACGGCGCGAGCGGCGCGTCGGCCGGCGCGGCCTTGGCTGGTGCAGGAGCCGGTGGCGGCGGAGGAGGCGCAGCCGAAGCGGTCGGCTTGGCGGGCGCGGCTGCGGACTTCGCCGCCGCTGCGCCGTCATTGATCAGGCCGAGCAACGCGCCGACCGCGACCGTATCGCCATCTTTCGCTGCAATCTCGCCGAGCGTACCGGCCGACGGCGCAGGCACCTCGATGGTGACCTTGTCGGTCTCGAGTTCGACCAACGGCTCGTCGACGGCAACGGGATCGCCGGCCTTCTTGAACCAGCGGCCGATGGTGGCCTCGGTCACGGATTCACCAAGCGTCGGAACGCGGATTTCAGTCATCGTCTTTCCCCACTACCCTGTGCAGTCATCGCCCGCGGAGACGGGCGATCCAGTACCTAGCGCTGCCAAAACGAACGTCGGCTACTCGACTGGACCGGATGCCCCGCTTGCGTGGGGCATGACACGTGAAATCTCTAGCTCAAAGCCTCATCGAGCAGCGCCTTGAGCTGCGCCAGATGCTTCGACATCAGGCCGGTCGCAGTCGCAGCCGATGCTGCGCGTCCGGCGTAACGCGGACGGCGATGCGTCGCGTTGACCTGGTTGAGGACCCATTCGAGATAGGGCTCGATGAAGTGCCACGCACCCATGTTGCGCGGCTCTTCCTGGCACCAGACCACCTCGGCGCCCTTGAAGCGGGTGAGCTCGGCGACCAGCGCCTTCAGCGGCACCGGATAGAGCTGCTCGACGCGCATGAGGTAGATGTCGTCGATGCCGCGCTTCTCGCGCTCCTCAAAGAGATCGTAATAGACCTTGCCCGAGCACAGCACGAGGCGGCGGATGTTGGCATCCGGCACCAGCCTGGTCTTCTCGTCCGGCTGCATCTGGGCGTCATCATAGAGGATACGGTGGAAGGTCGCGTCCTTGCCCAGCTCGTCGAGCCGCGACACCGCGCGCTTGTGGCGCAGCAGCGACTTCGGCGTCATCAGGATCAACGGCTTCCTGATCTCGCGATGCAGCTGGCGGCGCAGCACGTGGAAATAGTTCGCGGGCGTCGTCGGATAGACCACCTGCATGTTGTCCTCGGCGCACATCTGCAGATACCGCTCCAGACGCGCCGAGGAATGCTCCGGTCCCTGGCCTTCATAGCCATGCGGCAGCAAGCAGACGAGGCCGGACATGCGCAGCCATTTGCGCTCGCCGGAGGAGATGAACTGGTCGAACAGCACCTGTGCGCCGTTGGCGAAGTCGCCGAATTGCGCTTCCCACATCGCCAGCGCATTGGGCTCGGCGAGCGAATAGCCGTATTCGAACCCGACCACGGCTTCTTCCGACAACAGCGAGTTGATGACCTCGTAATGACCCTGGTCACCGCCGAGGTGATTGAACGGCGTGTAGCGGCTCTCGTCCTCCTGATCGATCAGCACCGAATGCCGCTGCGAGAACGTGCCGCGCTCGAAGTCCTGACCGGACAGCCGCACGTGATGGCCTTCCTGCAACAGCGAGCAGACCGCCAGTGCCTCGCCGGTCGCCCAGTCGATACCGACACCGTTGTCGATCGCCTTGGCGCGATTGTCGAGGAAGCGCTGGATGGTGCGATGAACCCGGAAGCCATCCGGAACCTTGGTGATCTTGCGGCCGATTTCCTTCAGCTCAGAGACATCGACGCCGGTGACGCCGCGGCGGGCGTCCTCTTCCTGGTCGGCGATCTTGAAGCCGGCCCATTTGCCGTCGAGCCAGTCGGCTTTGTTCGGCTTGTAGCCGGTACCGGCCTCGAACTCGGCATCCAGCCGCACGCGCCAATCGGCCTTGGCTTTGTCGACCTCGCCTTCCGTCATCACGCCTTCGCTGATCAGGCGCTTGGCGTAGATCTCCAGCGTCGACGGATGCAACCCGATCTTCTTGTACATCACCGGCTGGGTGAAGGCCGGCTCGTCGCCCTCGTTGTGACCATGCCGGCGGTAGCAGAACATGTCGATGACGACCGGCTTGTGGAATTTCTGCCGGAACTCGGTCGCGACCTTGGCGGCGAACACCACGGCCTCGGGATCGTCGCCGTTCACATGGAAGATCGGCGCATCGATCATCTTCGCCACATCCGACGGATAGGGCGAGGAGCGCGAATAGCGCGGATAGGTGGTGAAGCCGATCTGGTTGTTGACGATGAAATGAACCGAGCCGCCGGTGCGGTAGCCCTTCAGGTCCGACAGGCCGAAGCACTCGGCCACTACGCCCTGGCCGGCGAACGCAGCATCGCCATGCATCAGGAGCGGCATCACCGAAATGCGCATGTCCGGCGGATCGCCATGCTGGTCCTGCTTGGCGCGGACCTTGCCGAGCACCACGGGATCGACGATTTCCAGATGCGACGGGTTGGCGGTCAGCGACAGATGGATACGGTTGCCGTCGAACTCGCGGTCCGAGGACGCGCCGAGATGGTACTTGACGTCGCCCGAGCCTTCGACCGCGTCGGGATTGGCCGAGCCGCCCTTGAACTCGTGGAACAGCGCCCGGTGAGGCTTACCCATCACCTGGGTCAGCACGTTGAGGCGGCCGCGGTGCGGCATGCCGACCACGATCTCCTTCACGCCGAGATTGCCGCCGCGCTTGATGATCTGCTCCAGCGCGGGGATCAACGATTCCGCGCCATCGAGGCCAAAGCGCTTGGTGCCGGTGAACTTGAGGTCGCAGAATTTCTCGAAGCCTTCCGCCTCGATCAGCTTGTTCAGGATCGCGCGACGGCCCTCGCGGGTGAAGCTGATCTCCTTGTCCGGCCCCTCGATGCGCTCCTGGATCCAGGCTTTCTGCGCACCGTTCGAGATGTGCATGAACTCAACGCCGAGCGTCTGGCAGTAGGTGCGCTCGCAGATCGCGACGATCTCGCGCAGCGAGCCGTATTCGAGGCCGAGCACGTGGTCGAGGAAAATCTTGCGGTCGAAGTCGCTCTCCTCGAACCCATAGGTGCGTGGATCAAGCTCTTCGCGGTCGCGCGGCGCCTCGATTCCGAGCGGATCGAGCTTGGCATGGAAATGGCCGCGCATGCGGTAAGCGCGGATCAGCATCAGGGCGCGGACGGAATCGCGCGTCGCCTGGTGCAGCTCGGCCGCCGTCACGTCGGCGCCCTTGTCAGCGCCTTGGTCCCTTCCCGGGGCCTTGGCCTTCTCCTGCGCCTTGGCGGCGATCTTGCTGCCGACCGACTTCTCCACCTCGACCCAGTTGCCGTCGAGCGCGGAGGTCAGCTCATCGCGCGGGGACAGCGGCCAGTTGTCGCGGCCCCAAGACGGGCCCTCGGCGTTCTTGCGAACGTCGGCCGGGGCGTCCTTCAAGCTCTTGAAGAACTGCTGCCAGTCGGTGTCGACCGAAGCGGGGTCTTTCTCGTAGCGGGCGTAGATTTCGTCGATGTAGGTGGCGTTTGTGCCCTGCAAAAATGATGAGAGGGCAAAGGCTGCGTTCGCGTCCTGGCGAGACATGATGGCGTCCTGGTGATTTTCATTACGCGCGTAACAAACGGCGCGGACACCGATCCAGGCGAGTGGATCGGTGTGGGTCAGCACCCTTTAGCCTATTTAGGCGGAAATTTCGCGTTTAAAAGAACTAAACTCTGAATTAGGATTTCAACTTTTCCGCGAGCGTGTGCCCAAGCCGCGCGGGCGACGGGGAGACCGTGATTCCGGCCGCCTCCATGGCCGCGGACTTGGAACCGGCGTCACCTTTGCCGCCGGAGATGATCGCGCCGGCATGACCCATGCGGCGACCGGGAGGCGCGGTGACACCGGCGATGAATCCGACCATCGGCTTCTTGCGGCCGCGCTTGGCTTCATCCTTCAGGAATTGCGCGGCGTCCTCTTCGGCGGAGCCGCCGATCTCGCCGATCATGATGATCGACGTAGTCTTGTCGTCGGCCAGGAACATTTCGAGCACATCAATGAATTCGGTACCCTTGACCGGGTCGCCGCCGATACCGACCGCGGTGGTCTGGCCAAGACCCTCCTGGGTGGTCTGGAACACCGCTTCATAGGTCAGCGTGCCCGAGCGGGAGACGATCCCGACCGAACCCGGCTTGAAGATATTGGCTGGCATGATGCCGATCTTGCACTCGCCGGCCGTCATGACGCCCGGGCAGTTCGGCCCGATCAGCCGTGACTTCGATCCCGACAGAGAGCGCTTGACCCTGACCATGTCCAGCACCGGGATGCCTTCGGTGATGCAGACGATCAGCGGGATCTCGGCATCGATCGCCTCGCAAATCGCATCCGCAGCACCCGGCGGCGGCACGTAGATCACCGACGCGTCGGCGCCGGTCTTTTCCCGCGCCTCGGCCACCGTGTCGAACACCGGCAGACCGAGATGCTTCGAGCCGCCTTTGCCCGGCGAAGTCCCGCCGACCATCTTGGTGCCATAGGCGATCGCGGCTTCGGAATGGAAGGTGCCGTTCTTGCCGGTGAAGCCCTGGCAGATGACCTTGGTGTTCTTGTCGATCAGGATGGACATGCTCTGGACTGCTTTCGCGGGAGACGATCTTTGGAGGGTTAGCCGGCGCGCCGGTAGACGCCGGTGAGCACGTCGGCCCACCCTTCTGCGTCGGGCGAGAATTGAATCTTCAGGCTGTAGGTATTGTCGTCGACGACTTCATAGAGATGGCGCGCGTTGCCGCGCAGCGAGCCGCGCACCAGCGTCAGCACCTTGCCGACCCAGCCGCCGGAGGCCGGCGATGGCGGGTAGTAGCCGAGAGAATCGTGCCAGAACAACTTGTAGGTCCGATCCTCGCGGTCATAGGTGAAGAGACCGTGGGTCGCGAAGGTTTCCTTGCCGTCGCGCATTTGGCGCGTGTCCTGGATCAGGTAGAAGCCGTTGAGGCCCATGTGCGCCGTGACGCGGGAGATCGCCGGACCGCCCGCCGTCCAGCGCGACGGATGGACCACCTCTTCGCCGTCCCATTCGCCGGCGAACACCGCAAGCTTTTGATGCTCCGGTAGCGGCGACGGTGCGGCGAGATGGTCCTGGGCCATAGCGCTAGCTCCCTTTGACGGCCTTCACGATCTTTTGCGCGGCGTCGTCGAGATTGTCGGCGGGCACCACGTTCAGTCCGGACTCGCTGATGATCTTCTTGCCCTGTGCGACGTTGGTGCCTTCGAGCCGGACCACCAGCGGCACTTTCAGGCCCACCTGCTTCACGGCAGCGACCACGCCCTCGGCGATCACGTCGCATTTCATGATGCCGCCGAAGATGTTGACCAGGATACCCTTCACATTGGGGTCCGCGGTGATGATCTTGAAGGCCGCGGCCACCTTTTCGACGCTGGCGCCGCCGCCGACATCAAGGAAATTCGCGGGCTCCATGCCATAGAGCTTGATGATGTCCATCGTTGCCATGGCGAGGCCGGCGCCGTTGACCATGCAGCCGATGGTGCCCTCGAGCGCGACATAGTTGAGGTCATATTTTGACGCCTCGATCTCCTTGGCGTCTTCCTCGGTCTCGTCGCGCAGCGCGGCGACCTCGGGATGACGGAACAGCGCATTGTCGTCGAACGCCACCTTGGCATCGAGCACGCGAAGCTGGCCCTGCTTGGTGACCACCAGAGGGTTGATCTCCAGCATCGCCATGTCCTTGCCGACGAACGCGGCATAGAGTTGCGACACCAGTTTCTCGGCCTGCTTGGCGAGATCGCCGCTGAGGTTCAGCGCCTTCGCGACGGTGCGGCCGTGGTGGGCCATGATGCCGGTGGCCGGATCGACCGAGAAGGTGACGATCTTTTCCGGCGTGGAATGGGCGACGTCCTCGATGTTGACCCCGCCTTCAGTCGACACCACGAATGACACTTCGGACGTCTCACGGTTGACCAGGATCGAGAGATAGAACTCCTTGTCGATGTCGGATCCGTCCTCGATGTAGAGGCGATTGACCTGTTTGCCGTGGGCACCGGTCTGCACGGTGACCAGCGTCTTGCCGAGCATCTGCTTGGCGAACTCGTTGACCTCGGCAATCGACTTGGCGATCCGCACGCCGCCCTTGTCGCCGGCGGCGGCTTCCTTGAACTTGCCCTTGCCGCGGCCGCCGGCGTGGATCTGGCTCTTCACCACCCAGATCGGTCCGGGAAGCTGCTTGGCTGCAGCCTCGGAGTCCTCCGGACGCAGCACGGGAACGCCCTTCGAGATCGGGACGCCGAACTCGTTCAGGAGCGCCTTTGCCTGGTATTCATGGATATTCATAAGGACGCTCCCCGAACCTTCGCGCGGTGCATTGTGAAGTTTACACCGGCTTTAGGTCTGGCATACCATATACCAAGGCAACTGCAAGACCCCGAAGCCGGCAAATCGATAGCTTGCCCGCGGACGGGATTACCGGCCGAGCAGGTCGGGGGCGATCTTCTTGCAGGCGTCGACAAGACCCTGTACCGCGCCGACGGATTTGTCGAAGGCCTCGCGGTCCTTGCCGGCGAGTTCGATCTCGACGATCCGCTCGACGCCCTTGCTCCCGATCACGACGGGAACGCCGACATACATGTCCTTCACGCTGTACTCACCGTTGAGATAGGCGGCGCAGGGCAGCACGCGCTTCTTGTCGCGCAGATAGCTCTCGGCCATCGCGATCGCGGACGCCGCCGGTGCGTAGAACGCCGAACCGGTCTTCAGGAGATTGACGATTTCGGCGCCGCCATTGCGGGTGCGGTCGACGATCTCGTCGATCCGGGCCTGCGAGGTCCAGCCCATCTTGACAAGATCAGGCAGCGGAATGCCGGCCACGGTCGAATAGCGTGTCAGCGGCACCATGGTGTCGCCGTGGCCACCCAGCACGAAGGCGGTGACGTCCTCGACCGAGACGTTGAACTCATCGGCGAGGAAATAGCGGAAGCGCGCCGAGTTCAGCACGCCGGCCATGCCGACCACCTTCTTGTGCGGCATGCCGGAGGCCTTCTGCAGCGCCCAGACCATCGCGTCCAGCGGGTTGGTGATGCAGATGACGAAGGAATTGGGCGCGTATTTCTTGATGCCGGCGCCGACCTGCTCCATCACCTTGAGATTGATCGAGAGGAGGTCGTCGCGGCTCATGCCAGGCTTGCGCGGCACGCCGGCGGTCACGATGCAGACCTTGGCGTTGTCGAGCGCCTCATAGGAATTGGCCCCGGCAAAGCTCGCGTCGAAGCCGTCGACCGGGGAGGACTGCGCGATGTCGAGCGCCTTGCCCTGGGGCACACCCTCGGCGATGTCGAACATCACAACGTCGCCCAATTCCTTCAGGCCGATGAGATGAGCCAGCGTTCCGCCGATCTGACCGGAGCCAATCAAAGCAATCTTGTCGCGTGCCATGGGAAATCTGTCCTTTGCGAGTCCGAAGGGGAGCGGTTTGAAAAGCTGAAAGGCTGGTTATCCCTTTCGACCGAGCCGTTCAAGTCGCGCCGTGCCGGATTGCCGCACGTGCCTGGATTTCGGTCAGCGCTGATCTCCGATCTCGCACGCCTGAGAGCATAGACCCGAGCTTTTGGGTCAAAACTTCGAGATTCCGGCGTCGCGCAAACGCACGCCACGGAATGACGGGCGGAAGAGCGGCTCTACGTCTCGACTAGGCCGGTGCTCGACCCGCTGGCGGCGGAATCCTTACGACCGTGAGGCAGGGCAAGGTAGGATTCCGAGCTCATCTCGATCAGGCGCGACGAGGTCCGCTTGAATTCATTGGCTTCAACCCCCTCGGTCGCCAGGTACAGCGACACCGGATCAGCCTCCGCCGAGGCCATCAACTTCACGGCGTTGTCATAAAGCGTGTCGATCAGCGAGATGAACCGCTTGGCCGCGTTGCGCTCGGCGTAGTCCATGACCGGAATGCGGTCGACCAGGATCGTGTGATAGTCGTGCGCCAGCCGGATGTAATCCGAGGCAGCGAGCGGTTGCTCGCAGAGATCGGCAAAGGAGAACCGTGCCACGCCATTTGCCGAGCACGGCACATGGAGCGTGCGCCCCTTGATCAAAATATCGCGCGGCTTGCATGGCGCCTTGCCGGTCATCCGTGCCCAGGCCTTGTCGAGCGCGGCATCAGCGTCGCGATCGGCCGGCACCAGCCACATCTTGGCGCCGGCCAGTTTCTCCAGCCTGAAATCGGTGCGCGCATCGAGCCGCAGCACATCCATGTGATCGGCGATCTGTGCGATGAACGGCAGAAACAGCGCACGGTTCAGCCCGCCTTTGTACAGGTCATCCGGCGCGACATTGGAGGTCGCGACCACGACCGTGCCGAACTCGAACAGCTTGGCGAACAGCCGGCCCAGGATCATTGCGTCGGCGATATCAGTGACATGAAATTCGTCGAAGCAGAGCAGCCAGGCTTCCTCGAAGATCGCATTCGCCGTCAGCGCAATCACGTCGCCATTGGCGAGCTCGCCGCGCGCGATGGTCTGGCGATAGCCATAGATCCGCTCATGCACGTCGGCCATGAATTCGTGAAAATGCGCGCGCCGCTTGAGTTCGACCGGACTGTATTGAAAGAACAGGTCCATCAGCATGGTCTTGCCGCGACCGACTTCGCCATGGATGTAAAGGCCGCGCGGCGGCGCCTCGTCCTTGTCGCCGAACAGCCGGCCGAGCAGGCTCTGCTTGCGCGCTGGCTTATAGGTCGCAAGCCTCCGTTCGAGCGCGGCGAAGGCATCGGCGACTTCAGCTTGCGCCGCGTCAGGCTCGATCGCACCGGAGGTGACAAGCGCCTGGTATTGGCTGCGGAACGCGTCGGAGGGATTGGACAACATGCCCTACCTTACGGCCCCAACGCTGAAGAAATTGCAAGCGGCTATTCCGTCGAGGGGGTATGTCGAAACTCAACCAGTCATCATGCCGGTCTTGTGCCATGCAACCACGCTTTACTTCGTGGTATCCAAGACGTGATGGCCGGGACGAGCCCCGCCATCACGCAAGAACTAAAGAGGCGGATCGATCCGTCAGGGGCTCAGCGCGTAGGAATCCTCGACCACATAGGGCCCGCCGCCGGTGGAGGCGCGGGCGGAGAACAGCACGAAGCGCTCGGCCGTAAAAACCCGGCTCGGAAAATAGCCGCGCACCGACAAATAGTCCGCAACGTCCTGGCTCGAGGCGTCGTGGAGCCGCGCGAGCGTGACATGCGGGGTGAACTTCCGGCCCTCCGGATCAAGCCCGATGCGCTGCATCATGCGCTCCAGCTCGGCCTGCAATTCGATCAGAGGCTTGCTTGGGACGATGGACGCAACCACCGCGCGCGGCTTGCGGCCGCCGAAGCTCGACAGGCCCTGCACCGTCACATCGAACGGCTTGCGGTTCACCCGCCACAACATGGAGGCGATCTCGTTGGCAGAAACCCCATCGATGTCGCCGATGAAACGTAACGTGACGTGGTAGTTTTCGGGATCGATCCAGCGGGCGCCGGGGAGGCCGCCCCGCAAATTGGAAAGTGTCTGACCAATTTCGGCCGGAACTTCCAGTCCAGTGAACAGACGCGGCATCGTTTAAGGACTCCCGATGCTTGGGCATGATGTCCGTGAAAGCCTGCATCACAAATGGTGGATGAAAGCTTGGGGATCGACATGCCCGACAATCCCGGTGACGAATCACCGATAGCAATTTTTATCTGACTTGTGTGACTCTGCGAAGCATGTGGCGTTAACGGGTCGAGAACCTCCTTGAATAAACCCTTATGGGTAAGGTTATCACAGCCTGTTTTTCACTGATGCTGCTGTTTTATCGTGCCAATCAGTGCCTCCACGCTGGGCAAAATCCTGTGCACAATGATGTCGACGCCCTCGGCAGTCGGGTGAATGCCGTCCGCCTGGTTCAGCTTGGCATCGGCGGCGACGCCGTCAAGGAAGAACGGATAGAGCGGCACGTCGAATGATTTCGCGAGGTCCGGATAGATCGGATTGAAGCGGTCCGCATAATCATGGCCGTAGTTCGGCGGCGCAAACATCCCGCACAGGAGAACGGCGATCCCGCGCGTCTTCAACCGGCTGACGATATCCGACAATGCGGCACGCGTGACGGCCGGATCGACGCCGCGCAACGCGTCATTGGCGCCGAGTTCAACGACGACGACCTCGGTTCCCTCGGGCACCGACCAGTCGAGCCGATCGCGTCCGCCGGAGGAGGTATCGCCGGATACCCCGGCGTTGATCATGTCGACATCTATCCCCTTGTCCTTCAATGCCTTTTGTAATCGCGCCGGGAACGCCGCAGCGGCCGGCAGACCAAGCCCTGCGCTGAGCGAGTCGCCGAGCACAACCATCTTGACCGCCTTCGCACCTCGCGCTGCCGGAACCTGCGCACCCGCCTGTCCCGTCGCGGTCAAGGCCGTCATCAACACAAGTATGTGCGCTATCGCGACTAAGCGCCTCTCGACCGCGTGTGCGAAAGTGCCATATGACCGAGCCATGGACAGTCTCATCGAAGCCTCATCGCGTGCCGGCATATCGCCGGACACCATTTCCATTTCCGACGTCAATCTCTCGCTCGGCACGGGTGCGGCGCGGGTCCATATCCTCAAAAACATCAGCCTTCGCGTGGCGTCAGGTGAAACCATCGGCCTGATCGGACCGTCAGGCTCGGGAAAGTCAACGCTTTTGATGGTCATGGCGGGCCTGGAACGTCCTGACAGCGGAGAAGTGGTGGTGAACGGCACGCCGTTCAATGCGTTGAACGAGGACGCGCTCGCCCGTTTCCGCGGCCGGCAGGTCGGCATCGTGTTTCAGTCGTTTCATCTGATCCCGACCATGACGGCGTTGGAGAACGTTGCAGTGCCGCTCGAGCTGGCCGGAAATCCCGATGCGTCGCAACGGGCGGCGCACGAGCTCGCGTCCGTCGGCCTCGGAGATCGGCTGCACCATTATCCGACACAACTTTCCGGCGGCGAACAGCAGCGCGTCGCATTGGCTCGCGCGCTGGTGCCGGATCCCGCCATCCTGGTCGCCGACGAGCCGACCGGAAATCTCGACGAAGCCACCGGAAAGCAGATCGTCGATCTCTTGTTCGCCAAGCGCGCGGAGCGCGGCATGACGCTGGTGCTGGTGAACTCATGATGCCTCGCTCGCGCAGCGCTGCGACCGCGTGGTGCGGCTACGCTCGGGCCGCATCGACGACAGCCCGGCCGACCGCAAGGCCGCGCCGGCAGCCGTTTCATGAGCATCGCATCCGAAAGCCTTCCGGGGGACATCGCCCCCGAAACCACGGCTGGCGGCCGTCCGGCATCACTCAGCGTGCGCTATGCACTGCGCGAGTTGCGCGGCGGCCTGCGCGGCTTCTACGTTTTCATCGCCTGCATCGCGCTCGGCGTGATGGCGATTGCAGGCGTCGGCTCGATTGCGGCTAGCCTGCGCGACGGCTTGGCGCGCGAGGGTCGTACCTTGCTCGGCGGCGATGCGTCCTTCATGCTGTTCCAACGCGAGGCCAAGCCGGCCGAATTCGCCTTCCTCCGCTCGCGCGGCCAGGTGTCGGTCGCGGCGACCTCGCGCGTCATGGCACGCACGGCCGACGGCCGGCTCGCGCTGGTCGAACTCAAGGCCGTCGATGGCGCCTATCCCCTGCTCGGCGCACTGGCGCTCAAGCCGAAGCTCGCGCCGGATGACCTCTTCGCCGAGCGCGACGGCGCGTTCGGCGCGGCCGTCGATCTGACGCTCTTGGCGCGGCTCGACCTGAAGATCGGCGACACCGTCACTGTCGGCGAGGCACGCTTTCAGATCCGCAGCGTCGTCGAGGCCGAACCCGACAAGCTCGCTGGCGGCATCGGCCTCGGCCCGCGATTTCTGGTCGGCGAGACCGGCCTGCGGGCGTCGGGACTGATCCAGCCCGGCAGCCTCATACGCTGGAACTATCGCGTCAAACTTCCTGAAAACGCCGACGACGACAGCGCCACTACGGCGTTGATCGAGGATGCGCGGACAAGCGCGCCGGAGGCCGGCTGGGAGATCCGCAGCCGCGCCAACGCCTCGCCGCAACTCGAGCGCACCATCGACCGCTTCACCCAGTTCCTCACGCTGGTCGGCCTCGCCGCGCTTCTGGTCGGAGGCGTCGGGGTCGCAAATGCGGTGAAAAGCCACATTGATCGCCGCCTCGACGTCATCGCTGCATTCAAGGCGCTCGGAGCCACCGGTCGCGACGTCTTCTCGATCTATCTGACACAGGTCGTGCTGCTTGCCGGCATCGGCTCTGTGATCGGGCTCGCGGCGGGCGCGGCGCTTCCCTTTGTCGTCGTCGGGCTGTTCGGCAAGCTGTTGCCGCTGCCGGTCGTGCCTGCCGTGCATGGGGGCGAACTTGCCCTCTCCTTCATCTACGGCCTGCTGACAGCGCTGGCCTTTGGCCTCTGGCCGCTCGGCCGCGTCCATGACGTGCCGGTCGCCGCCCTGTTCCGCGAAGCGGTGATTGCCGAATGGCATCGGCCGCGCTGGCAGACGCTGGCGCTGATGGCGGCGGTGATTGCGCTTCTGATCGCGGTCGTGATCGGCCTGGCCTATGACCGGCGCGTGGCTGCCATTTCGGTCGCCTCGGCCGCGCTCGTGTTCGCGCTGCTGCGCGGCATATCGGCCGGGGTGATGGCGCTCGCGCGACGGCTGCCGCGGTCGCGCTTCACGATGCTGCGGCTGGCGATCTCGAACATCCACCGGCCGGGCGCACTGACGCCGTCGGTCGTGCTGTCGCTCGGCCTCGGCCTTGCCGTGCTGGTGACGATCACGCAGATCGACGGCAATCTCCGGCGGCAGTTTCTGGCCGCCCTGCCCGAGCGCGCACCGTCGTTCTTCTTCATCGACATTCCATCCGCCGACGCGGCGCGCTTCGGCGATTTCCTGAAGAAGATCGAACCGCAATCGACCATCGAAGACGTACCGATGCTGCGTGGACGCATCGTCGCCGCGCGGGGCGTCAAGGCCGAGGATCTCAATCCATCGAACGATTCCGAATGGGTGCTGCAGAGCGACCGCGGGCTGACCTATACCGGCGAGATCCCCAAGGGATCGCAGATCGTGGAAGGCGAATGGTGGGGCGCCGATTATGCCGGGCCGCCGCTGGTCTCGATCGAGAAGAAGATCGCCGAAGGGCTCAAGCTCAAGATCGGCGACGAGATCGTGGTCAATGTGCTGGGTCGGAATATGTCCGCGAAGATCGGCAATATGCGCAACATCGACTGGCAGGGAATGGGCATCAATTTTGTGCTGGTGTTCTCGCCCAATGCCTTCAAGGGCGCCCCGCATACCCATGTCGCGACGCTGACGGAGGCAAACTTGGATGCTGCGAGCGATGCGAGGATCATCAGGCAGGTCGCAGACGTCTTTCCCATGGTGACCAGCGTCCAGGTGCGCGAGGTGATGGAGACAGTCGGCGCGGTTGTCTCCAATCTCGCACTCGCGATCCGCGGTGCCAGCGCGGTCACGCTGATTTCGGCGATCCTGGTCCTGGGCGGCGCACTGGCCGCGGGCCATCGCCATCGGGTCTATGACGCCGTCATCCTGAAAACGCTCGGCGCCACCCGAGCGCGGCTGCTCGGCGCCTATGCGCTGGAATACCTCCTGATCGGCCTTGCCACCGCTGTGTTCGGCGTGATTGCGGGCTCGGTCGCGGCCTGGCTGATCGTGACGCGGCTGATGACGCTCAGCTTCGTCTGGCAGGCCGGCAACGCCACAGGCGTGGTCGTAGCCGCACTCGTCGTCACCGTCGGGCTCGGGCTTGCGGGAACACTCCTGGCCCTGAACCAGAAGCCGGCCTCGGTGCTACGGAATTTGTAAAGAATTGATTAAGCCGGTGCGGCAGATTTGACACGCACGAGAAGAAAGACAGCGACGCCCGTCCGCCGGTGCCGGCACCGATGTTACTGCACGGTTAACGGGCATTTTGTCGCGGATTTCGCGTGCGGAGCGACATTCAGCCGCGCGTGGAAGCTTGCAGCAAGTGTGTTAGTTTCCCACATAAATCTCGGGTTCAGACACGGGTTGATGACGCAAATTTAATGTCCGCAATCCGGGCGATCTGAGATAGGTTTTCACGCCGGCGCCGCAGACCCTGTGGCCGCCGGGCAACCAACGGGAATTCGACCATGTCGGACCTAGACCGCAATTATGCCTCTCCCTTCGGCCGGGCCGCCGGGCGCATTGACGCCGCGACCGTCGACGCCGGTCTGCGCGCCTACATGCTGCGCATCTACAACTACATGAGCATTGGCCTCGCCATCACCGGCCTTGCCGCGCTCGGCGTCTACATGGCGGCGGTGACTTCCGACCCGTCGGGCGCCGCGGCCAAGATTGGCAGTTCGTTCCTGACACCGTTCGGCTACGCAATGTTCGTGAGCCCCTTGAAGTGGCTGTTCATCCTGGCACCGCTCGTCATGGTGTTTGCCATTTCGGCCGGCATCAATCGGCTGGCGCCCTCGACGGCTCAGATGCTGTTCTGGGTGTTCTCGGCACTGATGGGCGTTTCGCTGTCGTCGATCTTCCTGGTGTACACTCACACCTCGATCGTGCGGGTGTTCTTCATCACGGCGGCGACCTTTGGCGCGCTCAGCCTCTACGGCTACACCACGCGGCGTGACATGAGCGGTATGGGCTCGTTCCTCTTCATGGGCCTGATCGGCATCATCATCGCCAGCCTGGTCAACCTGTTCCTGGCGAGCTCCGCGCTGCAGTTCATCGTGTCCGTCGTCGGCGTGCTGGTGTTCGCGGGCTTGACCGCCTGGGATACGCAGCGGCTGAAGAACGAGTACATCTACGGCTA
This sequence comes from uncultured Alphaproteobacteria bacterium, assembly GCA_963770385.1. GTDB lineage: Bacteria > Pseudomonadota > Alphaproteobacteria > Rhizobiales > Xanthobacteraceae > Bradyrhizobium. The sequence continues at coordinate 1,462,414 of CAVYPJ010000003.1, forward strand.
CGCATCGGCCGGCGGGGACGTTGCCGAACGGGCGGCTATCACCGGTGCGCTGTCGCTGTATTTGAATTTCATCAACCTGTTCACGCTGCTCCTGCAGCTCCTCGGCCAGCGCGACTAAGCGCTGAGCCGAAACCAAGAGATCGAGCCCCGGCCTCGCGGCCGGGGCTTTTCTTTGTGCAGGCAGCCCCTCGCCCCTGATGTGAAAGAACGTTGATCGGATACCTCCGCCTGATATCCTCGCGCTGCCATGTCCGCCCTTGAAATCAGGCCCACCACTGCGGCCGACCTTCTCGCGATCACCAAAATCTACGAGCATGCCGTGCTCCACGGCACCGCGACATTTGAGCTGACGCCGCCAGACCTTGCCGAGATGACGCATCGTTTCGACACGCTGATCGCAGGCGACTTCCCCTATTTCGTCGCGGTCCTTGACGGCCGCGTGGTCGGCTATGCCTATGCCGGCCCGTACCGGCCGCGGCCGGCCTACCGCTTCACCGTGGAAAACTCGGTCTATCTGGAGCCCGCGATTCATCGCCGCGGCATCGGTCTGCAGCTGATGCAGCGTCTGATCGCCGAATGCACGACACGCGGCTTCCGTCAGATGATCGCAGTCATCGGGGATTCCGCCAATTCGGGTTCGATCGGCGTGCACACAAGGTGCGGATTTCAGATGATCGGCACACATCCCCATGTCGGCCTCAAATTCGGCCGCTGGCTCGACACCGTGATGATGCAGCTCCCGCTCGGCGACGGCGCGAGCACGGTGCCAGGAGGAAATTCGTAGCGGTTGTTGTTTGCTGTCATTCCGGGGCGATGCGTCAGCATGAACCCGCAATCTCGAGATTACGGGTATCCGCCTTATCGGCGCATCCGGGAATGACCGAACAGCTGGCTAAAGCATGATCCGGAAAAGTGTGTAGCGGTTTTCCCTCGCGACAAACGCGGAACGCGTTTGCGCGGAGATCATGCTCAATCAAAGGCCTAAACCGCGATGACAATTCAACCTGATCTCATCGCGGTTTAGACCAGCGCCGGCTTGCGATCGATCGCTAGCAGCACGCGGTCGAGTTCATGACCGCGCCGCAGGATCAACCCGGTCGCCGAGATCACGCTGTACATGCCTTGCTTGCGGGCCAGCCGCGGATCCTTCTCGATCCGGTAAAGCGGGACTTCGGACGCGCGCCGGAACACCGAGAACACCGCGCGGTCCCGCAGGAAATCGATCGCATAGTCGCGCCATTCGCCGTCGGCGACCATGCGGCCATACAGATTCAAAATCCGGCTGAGCTCCAAACGGTTGAATGTCACCCGATTCGGCTGAGGGGGCGCAACGGCGTTCCGCGCCGTTGCGAGGGTACCGCTTGGATCGGCATCCTCCGAAGTCAGACTCATGGAGCGCCTCCTGTCATGTCAGTGACATGATCGCGCCAACCGCGCGGCGCCGCAAGGGGCGCCCTGAAAATAGGCGACACTTCCAAGCGATAAGACGTTACCGATGTTTAACGAAGCCACTAAATCGACAAGTCAAATTGCCGCATCCAGCGTCACAGGATCGTTAGCGGAATCATAATGCCGCCCCACTTTGGTCAACCGCCCGCCCTCCTAGGTTGCGACAAGAAGATACTGCGTTGGCCCGGTCCTTTCGGTTTCGGATTCCTCAGCCCCCAGCCCCCCGGGATCGTCGGGATCGGGCCTAGCGCAGAACCCAAGACGGGACCAACGCAAGTTGGTCCTTTTTGTTTTTGTGGCCCTCGCTGCGCATGAGCCCTCGTACGAACCCGCCTCGCCGACCGCAACTTTCTGGATTTTACTTTGATTTCACTCTGATCGCTGCGGCAAAGCCGCGCGAACCGGATCGCGTCAACGTCGCGAATTCCGACAGGCGATACGGGAATTGGGAAGATCAGTGCAGGGAGGTGTAAGCTGCGCCCAGCATGGGTCCGGGCTTATCGCGACTACCGTCCTGGACATAGACCACTGCGCCATCGGCGCCGTCGCGCACCACGCTGTCGAGCGGCACCGTCCAGCTTCCGGAGTTGCCGTTCCAGTCGCCAACCTTCAGAAGATTGCGCACCACATTATGGTAGGTGATCTCGCGACCACTATTCTCTCCGCGACCGATCGTGATCGGCACCGATTTCGTGATCGAACACAGCCAGACCTCGCCATGCCTCGTGGCGGTATCTTTCGCCGATGCCGCGACCGATACGGTCAGCGACTTGCCGGCCTGCGTCATCGTCACCGGCACCGACATCACGCCTTGAGCCTGCGTCGTCACGCCGATCGCGCTCTCGATGCCGGCAAGGTCGCTGCCGATCACATGCGCCGACCCGTTGACGACCGCTTGCGGCGTATAGACTTCGCGATCGCCGCGCATGTGCGAATAGGCCTTCTGACGCGCCGAGAAACGGGAATCCGCCAGCGTATCTTTCCAGCCGAGATAATCCCAGTAATCGATCGGAAGGCTCAGCGCGATGACCGACGGATCCTTCGCGAGTTCGCCCAGAACCTTGTCGGCAGGCGGACAGGACGAACATCCTTGCGATGTGAAGAGTTCAACCACAGCGCGCGGATCGGCGTGGGCGGGGCGGATCACGGCGACAATCGCACAAATGCCAAGGGTGCCTGACCATTGCGAAAGACGATTATAGGCCATCATCACTGTCATAACCGCAAACTACACCCGCTGGCGTTAACGCTTCTTAACTTCGTCTGAACTCATCCCCGCAAGGCCCCTGATAAACGAAGAGGCGGCCCCCTCTTAGGCCGCCTCTTTTGTAGCTGCCACTCACTTCGCAGTGAGGGGATCATCACATCTGGCTATGCCGCCAGCTTGCGCAGCACGTAGTGCAGGATGCCGCCATTTCGATAATATTCGAGCTCATCCAGCGTATCGATCCGGCAAAGCAGCGGAACGCGCTGCAGCGCGCCATCGCCGGAAACAATCTCGGCCGTCAGTTTCTGGCGTGGCTTCAGATCGCCCTGCAACCCCCGTATTGTTACGGTCTCGTCGCCCTTCAGGCCGATCGACTGCCACGACGCACCGTCCTCGAACGTCAGAGGCAGCACGCCCATACCGACGAGATTGGAGCGATGGATGCGCTCGAAGCTCTGGCAGATCACCGCGCGCACACCGAGCAGTCGCGTTCCCTTCGCAGCCCAGTCACGCGAGGAGCCGTTGCCGTATTCGGCGCCCGCGAATACCACCAGCGGCACGCTTTCCTGCTGATATTTCATCGCGGCATCGTAGATCGACATCTGCTCGCCGTCGGGCCAGTGCTTGGTCAAACCGCCTTCCGGAATATTGCCGTCCGCGCCCTTCAGCATGAAATTCTTGATGCGGATGTTGGCGAAGGTGCCGCGCATCATGATCTCGTGGTTGCCGCGCCGCGTCCCGTACTGGTTGAAATCGGCCGGCCGGACCTGATGCTCGCTGAGGAATTTTCCGGCCGGCGACGTCAGCTTGATCGAACCGGCCGGCGAGATGTGGTCGGTGGTGATCTTGTCGCCGAACATCGCGAGAATCCGGGCATCGACTACGTCGGTGATCGGATCGGGCTCTTTCTTCATGCCCTCGAAGTAGGGCGGGTTCTGCACATAGGTGGAGCTCATGTTCCAGCGATAGGTCTCGCCGCCTTCGGTCTTGATCTTGCGCCAGTTGGTGTCGCCCTTGAACACGTCGGCATAACGCTTCTTGAAGATCGACGCGGTCACGAACTTTTTCATGATCGCATTGATCTCTTTCGCCGTCGGCCAGATGTCCTTCAGATAGACCGGCTTGCCATCCTTGCCTTCGCCGATCGGCTCGACCGCGAGATTCTTCGTCACCGATCCCGCCAGCGCGTGGGCGACCACCAGCGGCGGCGAAGCGAGATAGTTGGCCTGCACGTCGGGGCTGACACGGCCTTCGAAATTGCGGTTGCCCGAGAGCACGGCAGCCGCAACGATGCCGTTGTCGTTGATCGTCTTCGAAATCTCTTCCGGCAGCGGCCCCGAATTGCCGATGCAGGTGGTGCAGCCGAAGCCCACCAAATTGAACCCGACCTTGTCGAGATCGGCCTGCAGGCCCGAATTGGAGAGATACTCCGCAACCACCTGGCTTCCCGGCGCAAGCGAGGTCTTCACCCACGGCTTCGCCTTGAGCCCCTTCGCCGCCGCCTTGCGCGCCAGCAGGCCCGCGCCGATCAGCACGCTCGGATTGGAGGTGTTGGTGCACGACGTAATCGCCGCGATCACCACGTCGCCATGACCGATATCGAAGTTGCGGCCCTCGACGGCATAGCGGTGCGCGGAGTCTTCGCTTTTCTTGTATTCGGTCGCCATCGCGGCCGAGAAACCTTCCGGCACCGACGGCAGTGCGACGCGGCCTTCAGGGCGCTTCGGCCCGGCCATCGACGGCACGACGTCGGCGAGATCGAGCGTGATGACTTCGGTGAAGACGGGGTCAGTCGACTTCGCGGTGCGGAAGAGGCCCTGCGCCTTGGCATAGGACTGAACCAGCTTGACGCGCGCCGCAGCGCGGCCCGAAGTCTTCAGATAGTCGATGGTTGCGGCGTCGACCGGGAAGAAGCCGCAGGTCGCGCCATATTCCGGCGCCATGTTGCCGATGGTCGCCTTGTCCGCGACCGAGAGATGGTCGAGGCCCGGGCCGAAGAACTCGACGAATTTTCCGACCACGCCGAGCTTGCGCAGCATCTGCGTCACAGTCAGCACGAGGTCGGTCGAGGTCACGCCTTCCTTCAGCTGGCCCTTGAGCTTGAAACCAACCACTTCGGGCAGCAGCATCGACAAAGGCTGGCCGAGCATCGCGGCTTCCGCCTCGATGCCGCCGACGCCCCAGCCGAGCACGGCGAGGCCATTGACCATCGTTGTGTGCGAATCGGTGCCGACCAGCGAATCCGGATAGGCGACCTCGAAGGTGCCGGTCTTTCTGCCGACCGTCATCTTCTCCTTCTTGGTCCAAACCGTCTGGGACAGATATTCGAGATTGACCTGGTGGCAGATGCCGGTGCCGGGCGGCACGACGGAGAAGTTCGAGAACGCCTTCTGGCCCCATTTCAGGAACTCGTAGCGCTCCTGGTTCTGCTTGTATTCCTCGACCACGTTCTTGCCGAACGCCTTGTTGTCACCGAAGAAATTGACGATGACCGAATGGTCGATGACGAGATCGACCGGCACCAGCGGGTTGATCTTTTCCGCATCTCCACCGAGCTTCTGCATCGCGTTGCGCATCGCCGCGAGATCGACCACCGCCGGCACGCCGGTGAAATCCTGCATCAGGACGCGCGCCGGGCGGAATGCGATTTCATGCTCGAGCTGGCGCTTCTTCAGCCACTTGCTGACCGCGACGATGTCCTCCTTCTTGACCGTGCGGCCGTCCTCGTTGCGCAGCAGGTTCTCCAGCAGCACCTTCATCGAGTAGGGCAGCTTGGAAATCCCCTTCAAACCGTTCTTCTCGGCGGCCGGCAGGCTGTAATAGACGTAGGACTTGCCGCCGACCTTCAGGGTCTTGCGGCATTTGAAGCTGTCGAGCGAAGTCATGTGAGGAAATCCCAATTCTCAGTTATACCCAATTAAGGGGTACTTTTGCACCGTCAACGCGGATGGCCGATTGGCTTGCAGCCGGCGATGTCGTGCTGCATCAAGTTCCGGCTTATAGAAGCTTTCTAACGACACTGCCACACCGAGAAGCATGCCGCGGCGTGCGGATACCCATGAATTTCTCGGGCGCTACCCATCGATTTCAGAGGGCTGTGAAAGGCAAAATGCGGCTCTTGGGACGCGGCGTCAGATGTGTGAGAGGCGGACGGGAGGTGTTCGCCGGCCTCGATTTCGAGGTCTCGGCCGGGCAGGCCCTGGCAGTCGTCGGCCGCAACGGGTCGGGCAAGACATCGCTGCTGCGGCTGGTCGCGGGGCTGTTGTTGCCGGCCGACGGATCGGTCGCGCTGGAGGGCGGCGAGGCCGAGATGACGCTGGCCGAACAGACCCATTATCTCGGCCATCGAGATGCGCTGAAGCCGGCTCTGAGCGTTCAGGAAAACCTCGCTTTCTGGCGCAATTTTCTGGGCAGCGAAATATCCGACGCGAGCAAAACCCCCGACGACCAACTGGATAAATGCCTGGTTGCGGTTGGGCTCGATCACGCCACGCACCTGCCGGCGGCCTATCTCTCGGCCGGCCAGCGCCGGCGGCTCTCGATCGCACGCCTGCTGGCGGTTCGGCGCCCGCTCTGGCTGCTGGACGAGCCGACCTCCGCACTCGATACGGCCGGACAGGGCGTGTTTGCCGCCCTGATGCGCGACCATCTCGCAGCCGGCGGGATCATTGTCGCGGCCACCCATGGGCCGTTGGGGATCGAGGCCAGGGAATTGCGGATCGGGGGCACCGCATGACCGCCCTCGCCGCGCTCATCAAACGCGATATCCGGATTGCGCTTCGCGTCGGCGGCGGCGCGCTGATCGGCGTGCTGTTTTTTCTCACCGTCGTGGTGCTGATGCCGTTCGCGGTCGGACCGGATCTGGCGCTGCTGGCGCGGCTCGGCCCCGCGATCCTCTGGCTCGGCGCGCTGCTGGCGAGCCTGCTCACCCTCGACCGGCTGTTCATGGCCGATCATGAGGACGGCTCGCTCGATCTCATCGTGATGAGCCGCACACCGCTGGAACTTGCCTGCGCCGCGAAGGCACTGGCGCACTGGCTCGCGGCCGGTCTGCCGCTGGTCGTCGCGACGCCGGTGCTCGGACTTTTGCTCAATCTCGACATGCAGGCGACCGCAGCCGTGGCCTTGACGTTGCTCGCCGGCACCCCGGCGCTGACTTTTACCGGCATGATCGGGGCGGCGCTGGCTGTCACGTTGCACCGCGGCGGGCTCCTGCTGGCCGTCCTGGTGCTGCCGCTGTCGATTCCGGTCCTTATCTTCGGCGTTGCCGCGTCGCAGGCCGCGATATCGGGGCCGTTAACCTTCGGTGCGCCATTCTCAATCCTCTGCGCGCTGTCGCTGGCGAGTTTCGTGATCGGGCCGTTCGCGGCCGCAGCGAGCCTGCGCCAGGGCCTCGACTAAAGCGCGATGGGATCAGGTTGAATCGTCATCGCTTTAGGTCTTTGATTGAGCATGACCTTTTCGGAAAACCGCGACGCACTTTTCCGGATCATGCTTCAGGACAATGACCGGAATTGACCCCAATCAACTCTTATAGAGCGAGCTTATGCCGATTGCCTGCAACCGCAGCGGCTATTAACAGGGTGCCATGACGCTGATCGACCTCGCCAACCCGACCAGGTTCCTGGCGCTCACCGCGCGGGTGTTGCCATGGCTCATGGGCCTGACCGCAATCGTCCTCTTGATCGGCCTCTACCAGTCCGCGACCGCGCCCGACGACTATCAGCAGGGCGCGACCGTGAAGATCATGTTCATTCACGTGCCGAACGCCTGGCTGTCGATGTTCGTCTGGGCCGTGATGAGCGCGGCATCCCTCGGCACGCTGGTGTGGCGGCATCCGCTCGCCGACGTCGCCGCGAAGGCCGCCGCACCGATCGGTGCCGCCTTCACCTTCCTTGCACTGGTGACCGGCTCGCTATGGGGCCGGCCGATGTGGGGCACCTATTGGGAATGGGACGCGCGGCTGACCTCGGTCCTGATCCTGTTCTTGATGTATCTCGGCCTGATCGCGCTGTGGCGCGCGGTCGAGGATCCCTCGCGCGCGGCCCGCGCCGCCGCGGTGCTGACGCTGGTCGGCGCCATCAACCTTCCGATCATCAAGTTCTCCGTCGACTGGTGGAACACGCTGCACCAGCCGGCCTCGGTGCTCCGCGCGGGCGGCCCGACGCTCGACCGCGCCTTCCTGACCCCGCTGCTGGTGATGGGCATCGCCTTCATGCTGTTGTTCCTGACGCTGCATCTGGCGGCGATGCGCAACGAGATCCTGCGCCGCCGCGTGCGCAGCCTGCAGATGATGCAAGCCAGCCGGCAGGCAGCGTGATCGCCATGTCGCTCGGCCCCTACGCAACTTTCATCGTCACGGCCTATCTGGCGGCGACGCTCGTCGTCGCGATGCTGATCGGTTGGATCGCGCTCGACTATCGCAGCCAGACCCAGCGCCTGCGCGCGCTCGAGGAAAGCGGCGTCGCCAGGCGCTCAGGGCGCAGCGCAACGGAGCTCTCATGAGCGAGCAGGCCACGTCCGAAACCCCGCCCACACGCCGCGGCTTTTTGATGCTGCTGCCGTTGATCGTGTTCGCGGGTCTCGCCGTGCTGTTCTGGCTCAAGCTTGGCGACGGCGATCCCTCGAAAATTCCGTCGGCGCTGATCGGCCGTCCAGCGCCGCAGACAATGCTGCCGCCGCTCGCGGAACTGACGGTCGACGGCACGCAGGTGCCCGGCCTCGATCCCGCGATGTTCAAGGGCAAGGTCAGCGTCGTCAATGTCTGGGCGTCGTGGTGCGTGCCGTGCCATGACGAGGCGCCGCTGTTCACCGAGCTCGGCAAGGACAAGCGCTTGCAGCTCGTCGGCATCAATTACAAGGACGCGCCCGACAACGCGCGGCGCTTCCTCGGCCGCTACGGCAATCCGTTCGGCGTGGTCGGCGTCGACGGCAACGGCCGCGCCGCGATCGAATGGGGCGTCTATGGCGTGCCGGAAACGTTCATCGTCGGCCGCGACGGCACCATCGTCTACAAGATGGTCGGCCCTGTGACACCGGACAATTTCGACGCCGTGCTCAAGGCCCAGATCGACAAGGCGCTGAAGGCAGGGAGTTAGGTCTATCCGTCATTGCGAGCGCAGCAAAGCAATCCAGAATGCATCCACGTCGCGCCAGTCTGGATTGCTTCGTCGCTGACGCTCCTCGCAATGACACCGGATAGAGTGCGCGCTCTACTTCCTCAAATCCCCCGCGTCGGCCTCACTCGTCTCCAGCGACACCGGCTCCAGATGATAGCGCCTGGTCAGCGGCATCTGGGAGATGGCGAAGATCATCGTCAGCGGAATGACGCCGAACGCCTTGAACGCGACCCAGAAATCCGTGCTCTGCGTGCGCCAGATCACCTCATTCAGGACAGCCAAACTCAAAAAAAACAATGCCCATCGCATGGTGAGGATCCGCCAGCCCTGCGGCGTCAGGTTGAAGACCTGATCGAACATGATCGCAATGAAGGAGCGGCCGAACAGGAGTCCACCGAGCAGCACCGCCGCGAACAGACCGTAGATGATGGTCGGCTTGACCTTGATGAAGGTCTCGTCATGCAGCACCAGCGTCAACGTGCCGAACACCAGCACGACACCGCCCGTGACCAGCGCCATGATGGGCACGTGCCGCGTCACGACATAGGATGCGATCATGGCCGCCACGATCGCCACCATGAACGCAGCGGTCGCAGCGAACAGATTAAACTTGGCGTTCACCACGAAGAAGACGAGCAGCGGCCCGATTTCGGTCGCGAGCTTGAACAGCGGATGCGGCTGGGTCTTGTCCATGCGTTAACCTTTAACTTCGCCATCGTCCGGAAGACGTATGATCCGGTGTTCCGATGCGCCCCGAATCTCGCCTCCGGGGCGGCCTAGTGGATGCCTCGCGCACATGTGGCATGACAAGCGAAAACACGGGAAAAGGATCCAGGCGCGGGAACCTGTGGCTCAAAAACTATGCCTCGATAAAACACTATGCCTCGATAAAACTACGTCTCGATGCCTGCGATCGCCCGCGCAAAATCCCGCGCGGTGAACGGCGCGAGATCGTCGACGCTCTCGCCGACGCCGATGAAATGCACCGGCAGCTTGTGCTTCTCCGCGAGCGCCACCAGGATGCCGCCGCGCGCAGTGCCGTCGAGCTTGGTCATCACGAGGCCCGTCACCCCGGCCGTACGATGAAACGCCTCGACCTGCGACAGCGCATTTTGCCCCACTGTGGCATCCAGCACCAACAGCACCGCATGCGGCGCCGTCGTATCGACTTTCCTCAGAACGCGCACGACCTTCTCGAGTTCGTTCATCAGCTCGGCCTTGTTCTGCAGCCGGCCGGCCGTGTCGATCAGCAGCACGTCGATCGCCTGTTCCCTCGCGGCGGTCAGCGCGTTGAAGGCAAGGCTCGCGGAGTCGGAGCCCTGCGCGCCGGCGATGACAGGTGACTTCGTGCGTTCGCCCCAGATCTTGAGCTGCTCGATGGCGGCCGCGCGGAACGTGTCGCCCGCCGCCAGCATCACCTTGTGGCGCTCGGCCGCGAATTTCGCCGCGAGCTTGCCGATGGTCGTGGTCTTGCCGGAGCCGTTGACGCCGACCACGAGAATTACGAAGGGCGCGCGCTCAGCATCGATCTCGAGCGGCTTCGCAACCGGCGACAGCACCTTCTCGACTTCGGTCGCGACCACCGCCTTCACCTCGTCGGCCGAGATCGCCTTGTCGTAGCGACCGGCGCCGACCGCCTCGGCAATGCGCGCAGCCACCTGGGTTCCCAAATCGGCGCGCAGCAGCACCTCCTCGATGTCATCGAGCATGGCGCGATCGAGCTTGCGCTTGGTGACGAGATCGGCGACCGCCGAGCCGAGCGAACTCGAGGTTCGCTTCAGCCCGCTGGAGAGCCGCCGCCACCAGCTCAATTTGGGCTTGTCTTCCGTACTGTCGCTCATGGGAGGGCTGTGTTAGCCGTTTCGCCCTGCAAACGAAAGACTTGACCGGGCGATGAACGTTCACGATCTGACCGCCGACGAGATCCAGGCACGCGTGCTCCATCGTGACGGGCTGATGCTGGTCGTCGACAAGCCGGCCGGCATTCCCGTGCATCGCGGTCCGAAAGGCGGCGCAAATCTCGAAGCTTCGTTCGACGCGCTGCGGTTCGGGTTGCCGCGGCCGCCGGTGCTGGCCCACCGGCTCGACAAGGACACCTCCGGCTGCCTCGTGCTCGGACGTCACCGCAAAGCGACCGCCTCGCTCGGGCTGTTGTTCAAGCATGGCAAGATTTCCAAGACCTATTGGGCCGTGGTCGAGGGCGGACCGGCCGAGGACGAAGGCACCATTGAACTCCCCCTCGGGCGCCTCAACGCCGAGCGCGGCTGGTGGCAGAAGCCTGACCCGGACGGACAGCCGGCCGTCACCAACTGGAAGGTGCTCGGCCGCGGCGAGGGTTTCGCCTGGCTCGCCATGGAACCGGTGACCGGCCGCACGCATCAATTGCGGGTGCATGCGGCGAGCCAGGGCTGGCCGATCGTCGGCGACAACATCTACGGCAACGGCCCGCGCTTCGGCGAACCGATCTTGCATCTCCATTCCCGTGCGATCGGAATTCCGATTTCCAGGAACAAGGAGCCGGTGCATGTCGTGGCCCCCGCGCCGGAGCACATGCGGGAGCGGCTCAAGGCGTGCGGGTGGAATGGGGATTGAGGATTCGAAGAGCGCTTCAGTCTCCACAGACCCCGCTCGTCGTCATCCGCGAAAGCGGATGATCCAGTATTCCCGAGACGTGCGTTATCGTCGGAGAAGCCGCGGCATACTGGATCGCCCGGTGATGACGGTCAGGGGTGTTGCTAGACCGTCAAACGAGCTCCGTCGTGCCCGACGATCTCGAGCCGTCGGACCGAGCCCGGCCTCTCCCCCGAAATGGCCACCGGCAGGAAATGCTCGGTACGCCCTTGTCGATCGCTCTCGATCAGGACCTCGCGCATCGCGCCGATCTCGGCGGCGAGCCGCTGCCGCAGCGCCACGTCGCCCGCTGTGCGCAACCGCCTCGCGCGCTCCTTGATCGTTTGACCGGCGACCTGCGGCATCCGCGCCGCCGGCGTGCCCGGGCGCGGCGAATAGGGAAACACATGCAGGAAGGTCAGGCCGCATTCATCGATAAGCGCTTGCGATCGCGCGAAGGCATCCTCGGTCTCGGTCGGGAATCCCGCGATGATATCGGCGCCGAACGCGACGTCCGGCCGCAAGCGCCGCACCTGCGCGCAGAATTCGATCGCATCGTGCCGCGCGTGCCGCCGTTTCATCCGCTTCAAGATCAGATCGTCGCCGGATTGCAGCGACAGATGCAGATGTGGCATGAGCCGCTCGTCGCTCGCGATCACGTCGAGCAGATCTGAGTCGACCTCGATCGAATCGATCGAGGAAATTCTCAGACGCCGCAGCTCCGGCACATGCCGCAATATCTGCTTCGCCAGCGTGCCGAGTTTCGGTGCGCCCGGCAGATCGGCGCCGTAGCTCGTGAGATCGACACCGGTCAGCACGATCTCGGCATGACCATGCCCGACCAACGCGCGGACCTGCTCGACCACTGCGCCCATCGGGACCGAGCGCGAATTGCCGCGGCCGTACGGGATGATGCAGAAGGTGCAGCGGTGATCGCAGCCGTTCTGCACCTGCACGAAGGCGCGCGGCAGGCCGCTCTGAAAGCTCTCGACGAGATGCGGCGCCATCTCGCGGACCGCCATGATGTCGCTGACCGCAATCTTCTCATCCGCATCGAGCTCGAACGCCGCGCGGGTCGCGCGCCAGGATTCGCTCCGCATCTTGTCGTCATTGCCGATGACGCGGTCGACCTCGGCCATCTCGGCGAACATGCCGCTTTGCGTCTGCGCCGCGCAGCCGGTGACGATGATGCGCGCCGCGGGCCGCTCGCGCCTCAGCTTGCGGATCGATTGCCGCGCCTGCGCGACCGCCTCATTGGTGACCGCGCAGGTATTGATGACGATGGTATCGCTAAGTCCGACTCTTTCCGCCTCGCAGGCGATCACCTCGGACTCGAAGGCGTTGAGGCGGCAGCCGAAGGTGATGACCTCGACGCTCATGCGACGCTGGCGAACAGCGCGGGATCGAAGCGGTCTTCATATTCGAAAGTCGCCGTCCCCGTCATCAGCACGTGATCATCGCGCTCGCGCCATTCGATGGCGAGATCGCCGCCCGGCAGCATGATCTGCACCCTGCGATCGGCGCGCTTCAGCCGAGCCGCTGCGACCGCGGTGGCGCAGGCCGCCGAGCCGCAGGCCTTGGTCAGGCCCGCGCCGCGCTCCCAGGTGCGGATCGTGATGTGGTCGCGGTCGACGATATGGGCGAGCGTGATGTTGGCCCGCTCGGGAAAGATCGGATGGTTTTCCAGAAGCGGCCCGAAACGGGCGAGATCATAGCCATCGACGTCGTCGACCCAGAAGATCGCGTGCGGATTGCCCATGCTGACGACCGACGGCGAATGCAGGATCGGCGCGTCGATCGGCCCGATCTGCAACTCGATATAGCGGGTATCGCGGAATTCCTCCGCGAGCGGAATATCCTGCCAGCCAAATTTCGGCGCGCCCATGTCGACGGTGTAGAGATCGGGCGCCGGCCCCTGCCAGCAGTTCAAGAGCCCCGCCGCGGTCTCAAAGGTCGCGGCGTTCTGTCCGGTCTTTTCGAACAGGCTTCGCACCACGCAACGCATGCCATTGCCGCAGGCGCCCGCCTCCGAGCCATCATTGTTGTAGATCCGGATGAAGGCTTCGGTGCCGTCGAGCCGTGGGCGTTGCAGCACCATCAGCTGGTCGTAGGAGACGTGGGATGCCACCGCGCGCGCCTCTTCCGCCGAGACCTTGCCGGCAGTGTCGCGCAGATCGACCACGACGATCTCGTTGCCGATGCCGTTCATCTTGGCGAAGGCGTGGTTGGCGAGCACACTCATGAAAATATCCAATTTGTGTCCGTTCTATATGGCGGATGACCGACAGCTTGACCAGAGTGGCGAAGACCGCAGGGCAGATGACCGAACTGTCATGGGACGGAGCTTTGCTCTGCATGCTAGATTATAAATACCTTGCCGACTGACCGGGACATCAGGACGGTTCTGGAGAATACCTCATGAATTTCCGTAACTTCCGCTTGGCCTCGTTCGGTGCGGGCTTGGCCTTCCTGATTCTGCCCGTCGCGATCGCGCTGACATCGGGCGCGGCGCGGGCGCAGGCGCCGGCGGCCACGCCCTCGCCGGCCGCTTCCGCCACCCCATCTCCGGCGCCGAGCGCGGCCCCCGCGCCGGCCGAAACGGCACCGGCTCCCTCGCCCTCTCCTAGCGCTGCGCAGCAGACGCCGGCGCCCGCGGCCCCGGTCCAGGCCGCCGACCCCTTCGGCGAGCCGCTCACGCTGGAGCCGAAAAAGGTCGTCATCCACCGAGGCACGGCGAACTGGGATTCCGCTTTCGACACCCTGGTCGATTCGTTCAAGGCGCTGACCGGGCTACTGGACAAGCAGGGTATCAAGCCCGCCGGCAATGTGATGATCGTCTACACTTCGACTGACGACACCGGCTTTACTTACCTGGCGGAAATTCCGGTCGAGCAGGAACCGAAGAACCTGGGCAAGGACATGAGCATGGGCAAGTCGCCGGAGGGCAAGGCGCTCAAATTCGTCCATCGCGGGTCCTACGACAACATGGACAACACCTACGAGGCGATCACCAATCACCTCGACGACAAGAAGCTCGAAGCCAAGGACATGTTCATCGAGGAGTATCTGACCGATCCGCTGAAGACGGCGGAGGACAAGCTCGTGATCAACGTCTATGTGCCGCTGAAATGAGCCGGGCTGCGCGCCATATCGCTTCGGCGGGCGTCGCGGTCATGCTGTTGGCAACGCCCGCGCTGGCGGATTCCGACATTCCGCCCGCGATTTCCGTTACCGGCGAAGCCACGATCTCAACCCCACCCGATCTTGCGCATATCGATGCAGGTGTAGCGTCCGACGCGAAGACCGCGCGCGACGCCTCGGAGGCCAACAATGCCGCGATGGCCAAGGTGCTGCAGGCGCTCAAGGGCGCCAATATCGACGACAAGGATATCCAGACCTCACGGCTGTCACTGCAGCCGCAATATGCGTCGACCGCATCGAGCCGGCCGGGGCCGACGAGCATCATCGGTTATCGCGCCAGCAACCATGTCACCGTCAAGCTGCGCGACGTCGCCAAGGTCGCCGGCGTCATCGACACGCTGGTCGCCGCCGGAGCCAACGAGATCGGCGGCATCAATTTCACGGTGTCGCAGGCGTCCAAGCTGCTCGATGAGGCGCGCGAGAAGGCCGTCGCCGACGCCCGCCGCAAGGCCGAGATCTACGCCAAGGCCGCCGGCGTCACGCTGGGCGCGCCCCTGATCATTTCGGAGGGAGGCGCGCCGGGGATCCCGTTGTTCCGCGCCAAGATGGCACCGATGGCCGCCGCGTCGGCGCCGATCGCGCAGGGCGAAGAGACACTGTCGGTGTCGGTGAACGTCACCTGGGCCATTAAACAGGCCGCGCAGTAGGCCCCGATGTCGTCCCTGCGAACGTGTCGCAGTGACAACGTGCTGATAGGTTCGCGTCAAATCTCCACGACTTGTCCCGGCTTCAACACGGCGAACTTCTCAGGTGGCAGCTTCGCCGC
This sequence comes from uncultured Alphaproteobacteria bacterium, assembly GCA_963770385.1. Lineage (GTDB taxonomy): Bacteria > Pseudomonadota > Alphaproteobacteria > Rhizobiales > Xanthobacteraceae > Bradyrhizobium. Next base: position 1,477,766 of record CAVYPJ010000003.1, read on the forward strand.
CTCCAGCGCTTCCTTCAATGCAATCGCCGGCGCGTCGATCGCCTCATCAGTCAGCTGGAACGTGCCGTGATGATGGGCGAGCGCCTGCCGCGCGCCGCAATCAGCCAGCGCCTTCACCGCGTCCTCCGGATTCATATGCTGGTCGCGCATGAACCAGCGCGGCTCGTAGGCGCCGATCGGCAGGATCGCGAGCCGCAGCGGTGCATGCGCCTCGGCGACACGGCGGAAATGCTTGCCCTCGCCGTAGCCGGAATCGCAGACGATGTAGATCTTGCCGGCCGGTGTCTCCAGCACGAAGCTCGCCCACAGCGCCCTGTTGCGGTCGAACAGCCCGCGCGCCGACCAGTGCCGCGTCGGCACCAGCGTCACGGCGAGACCGTTGCCGAGTTCAACGCGATCGTGCCAGTCGAAGGCATCCGCCTTGATCGCATCATCGGCAGCGCGCATCGTGACGTCATTGCCGAGCGGCGTAATCACGCGCGGCGCGAATGTCTTGGCGAGCCGTGACAGCGTGGTGGTGTCGAGATGGTCGTAATGGCCGTGCGAGACCAGGACGATATCGATCTTGGGCAACGCCTCGAAGGCGATGCCGGGATCGTTGTGGCGCTTCGGTCCGGCGAAGGAAACCGGCGAGGCTCGCTCCGACCACACCGGATCGACCAGGATGTTCAGCCCCGCGGTTTGGATCAGCCAGCTCGCATGGCCGACAAAGGCGAAACGCGCCTTGGCGCCGTCGATGCGCGCGGGCGGCGTGTCGGCATAGGGGCTCGGCGCCCAGTCCGGCCAAGTCGCGCGCTTGCGATCCGATCCGAACTGCCAGCGCAGGATACTTGTTGGCGACTTTGGCGGCACACCGTCGGGATCGAAGAAACGCTCCCCGTCGAAATGATCGGATACCGGACCGGAATAGGTTTTCATGCGGGCTAACCAGAAGACGGGCACACCAATGGCCGCGCCGAGGGCGGCAAGTGAGCCCAAGAGACCGCGGCGGGTCATTGTCATGCCCGATTGGTGCTAAAAAGCTTGGATTCGGCAAGGGGTTGACAGGCCACCCGCGGTTCAGGAACCGGGTCCTTTCGCCAACTTTCCTTGACTTTTGGGCCCCGCCGGAGTTTAACCGCCGCCATTCTTCGGAAAGGCTTGTCTTTTCGATCCGCCGCCCGGTCCCGGAGACCGGAGGTTAACGCCCGACAGCGCTGTGCGCCCTCGGGCGCAAACGTGTTTGGAATGTCCGTTTCGGCACTATCTACCGGAACGGACGTCGTCATCACCCGTGAAAGCGGGTGATCCAGTATCCAGAGCGGCTCGACGTGAATCGAGAGGTCCCGGCGTACTGGATACCCCGCATTCGCGGGGTATGACCGAGGAACGAGTGACGCGAGCGCCTGCACGGGCAAAGGACAACGGCATTGTTCGACAATCTGTCGGAACGGCTTGGTGGCATTCTCGATCGGCTGACGGGGCGAGGCTCGCTGTCGGAGGCCGATGTCGATGCGGCGATGCGCGAGGTGCGCCGCGCGCTGCTCGATGCCGACGTCGCGCTCGAAGTGGTGAGCAGCTTCACCGAGAAGGTCCGCGAGCAGGCGGTCGGCGCCACCGTGGTCAAGTCGGTGACACCCGGCCAGATGGTGGTCAAGATCGTCCATGACGAACTCGTCGCCATGCTCGGCTCCGAGGGACAGACCATCGATCTCAACGCGGTGCCGCCGGTCGCGATCATGATGGTCGGCCTGCAGGGCTCCGGCAAAACCACAACCACGGCAAAGCTCGCCCGCCGCCTCGTGCAACGCGACAAGCGCAAGGTGCTGATGGCCTCGCTCGACGTCTATCGTCCGGCCGCCATGGAGCAGCTCGCCGTGCTCGGCCGCGATCTCGATATCCCGACGCTGCCGATCGTCGAAGGCCAGAAGCCCGCGCAGATCGCGCGGCGCGCGCTGGATGCCGGCAAGCTCGGCGGCTACGACGTGGTGCTGCTCGACACCGCCGGCCGCACCACCCTCGACGAAGAGATGATGTCGGAAGCGGCCGAGATCAAAACGACCGCCACTCCGCACGAGGTGCTGCTGGTTGCAGACTCCTTAACCGGTCAGGACGCGGTCAATCTCGCCCGCTCCTTCGATCATCGTGTCGGCCTGACCGGCATTGTGCTGACGCGGGTGGATGGCGACGGCCGCGGCGGCGCCGCGCTGTCGATGCGCGCGGTCACCGGCAAGCCGATCAAGTTGATCGGCACCGGCGAAAAGACCGACGCGCTGGAGGATTTCCATCCCAGCCGCATCGCCGGCCGCATCCTCGGCATGGGCGACATCGTCTCGCTGGTCGAGAAGGCTGCGGCCAATATCGACGCCGAAAAGGCCGCGCGCGCCGCCGAGAAGATGCGCAAGGGCCAGTTCGACCTGTCCGATATGCGCGAGCAGCTGCTGCAGATGGCGAACATGGGCGGCATCAGCGGGCTGATGGGCATGATGCCCGGCATCGCCAAGATGAAGAACCAGATCGCGGCCGCCGGCATCGACGACAGGATCATCAAGCGGCAGGTTGCGATCATCGATTCGATGACGCGGCAGGAACGCCGCCATCCTGACGTTCTCAAGGCAAGCCGCAAGAAGCGCATCGCCGCAGGCGCCGGCCAGACCGTCGAGCAGGTCAACAAGCTGCTCAAGATGCACCGGAACATGGCCGACATGATGAAGGCGATGAGTTCCGGCAAACGCGGCCCGCTCGCCGGTATCGCGCAGGCGATGGGTTTTGGCGGCGGCATGCCGGCGCCCTCGCCCGAGCAGTTGAAGGCGATGTCCGAAAAAATGCAGGGCGGCGGGTTGCCGGGCGGATTGCCGAACCTGCCGAAAGACCTTCCCCCGGGCCTGCGCTCCGGCTTGCCGAATCTTCCGGGACTGACCGGCCTCAGCGGCAAGCCGACCTTGCCGGGCCTCGGCGGCCCGGGACCGGGGAAGAAGAAATGATTTCGTTCGTCATTGCGAGCATTGCGAAGCAATCCAGACCTGTTGCGATCGAGACATTCTGGATTGCTTCGCGGAGCCTGTCATCGGGCGGCGCAACGCGCCGACCCGTTGGCTCGCAATGACGAGAACGGAAACCGACCTCACCAACTCATGTTTTGAATTTCGATAGGAGAACCAAATGCCAGTCGTCATCCGCCTCGCTCGCGCGGGCACCAAGAAGCGTCCCGTCTATCACGTCGTTGCCGCCAACTCGCGCTTTCCGCGCGACGGCCGTTTCATCGAGCGTCTCGGCCATTTCAATCCGCTGCTGCCGAAGGACAATGAAGCCCGGCTGAAGCTGGACATGGACAAGGTCAAGTCCTGGCTCGCCAAGGGCGCGCAGCCGTCGGACCGCGTGATGCGCTTCCTCGATGCCGCCGGCGTCAAGAAGCGCGAAGCGCGCAGCAACCCGGTCAAGGCCGTGCCGCGCAAGGAGCGCAAGGCGCAGGCCGAAGCTGCCGCCAAGGGCTAACGCTCGCCATGGGCACGGCCTCATGCTTCGAGACGCACGGCTTGCGCCGTGCGCATCGGCATGAGGAACGAGCTGCTTTTCTCGCGGGCGTCCCGAAGGGCGAGGCCCGCTGATGCCGTCGCAAATCTGTGTTGCGCGGATCGGCGCCGCGCATGGCGTGCGTGGCGCCGTCAAGCTGTGGACCTTTACCGAAGATGCTCTCGCGGTGACGCGCTACGGGCCGCTCGCGACCAAGGACGGCGCGCGTCATTTCGAATTGGCGCAGGCGCGCGAGGCGAATGGCCATCTGGTCGCGACATTCAAGGGCATTACCAGCCGCAACGAGGCCGAACGCCTCAACGGCCTCGAACTGTACGTCGCGCGCGACAAGCTGCCCGCAACCGACGATGACGAATATTATCACGCCGACCTGATCGGCCTTGACGCCGTCACAACGACCGGCGAACCGCTCGGCAACGTAATCGCTATCCATAATTTCGGCGCGGGCGACATCATCGAGATCGCGCCGCCGGCCGGCACCACGATCATGCTGCCGTTCTCCAACGCCGTGGTGCCCACGGTGGACATCACCGGCGGCCGCGTGATCATCGCACTGCCCGAGGAAATCGAGGGCCGCGACGACGGGCCGACGATTGATGAAACGGCTCCGAACCTCTCCGCAAATCTTCCCCGCGAACGCAGCGACCCATAACCACAGGGCTGGGTTGTCTCGCACGCGCGGGTCCCAATGTGGTAACAAATAAAGAGTTGTGGTTATGGGTCCCGGATCACCCTCGCTTTCGGTCGGTTGTCCGCGACGACATCGAAACTGGAACGACGGTGATGACGACCCACAAAGCCTGGCGGCTGCACGCACATAACGATCTGCGCTTCGACCACGTCGAAACGCGAAAGGCCGCGCCTGACGGCGTGCTGGTCAAGATCGAGGCCGGCATGGTGCTGTCCTATATGGGCCGCGTGCTGTCCGGCGCGGTGCCCTACGGCCTGCCGCCGATGCCGTTCGTTCCCGGCACCAATGCGATCGGCCGGGTGATCGCCGTGGGCGAACATGTCGGCCATGTCGGCGAAGGCGACCGCGTCTTCCTGAGCCCGCATCTTCGCGGCGACGTGCCCGACCCCGAACCGCCCCAGATCCTGATCGGGCTGACCAGCATGGCGAATACGGATGCCGCGCTGGCGCTGCAGGCGCGCTGGCGCGACGGCGTGTTCGCAGAGATCGCACACTGGCCGGCGGCCTGCGTCACGCCGCTCGCCGGACTCGACGACCGGCCCGCAACCGAGCTGATCGGCCTTGCGAAGCTGATCGTGCCGTTCGGCGGACTGCAGCGGACGGGCTTGCGCGGCGGTCAGACTGTCATCGTTAACGGCGCATCGGGCTATTTCGGCTCGGGCGCCGTGATGCTCGCGGTCGCGATGGGTGCCGGCCGCATTGTCGCGGTCGGACGCAAGCGCGAGGCGCTGGAGAGACTCGCCGACGCCTTCGGCCCTCGCGTGATCCCGGCGGTCGTGAGCGGCGATGCCGCCAAGGATCTCGCGATCATCCGTCACGCCGCTGGCGGCGGGGCCGACGTCGCGCTTGATCTGCTCGGTGCCGCCAAGAACACCTCGACAACGCTGTCGACCCTGCGCGCGCTCAAGCGCGGCGGCAGGCTGGTGCTGATGGGCAGCGCCGAGGTGCCGCTTGAATTGTCCTTCCGCGAAATGCTGGCGAATGACTGGGAAGTGGTCGGCCAGTTCATGTACGACCGCACCGCGCCGGGCCAACTCGCGACACTTGCCGCCGAGGGCCTGCTCGACCTCGGCAAGATCATCGTCACGAGCTTCCCGCTTGCCGATTTCAGGCGCGCCGTCGATGCGGCGGCGCTGATGCAGGGGCTCGATCTCACGGCCGTGATTCCATGAGCTCCGTGTTCAGGCGGTCTGGCGGCCCTGCTGTTCGAGCCAGTCGCAGAACACCGCGCCGTGCGGATCGTTGCGGCGCGCGTCGGGGAAATAGGCGAAATAGCTCCGCGCCGGCAGACTGATTTTCGGAAACGGCGTCACCAGGCGCCCAGCCGCGACATCGTCTGCAATCAAAGCCGTCGGCCCCATCGCCACGCCGAGACCATCGAGCGCGGCCTGAATGGTCAGATAAAAATGATCGAACGTCAGCGAGGCCGCCGGGTCGAGTGCGGACTGCCCGGCTTCGGTGAGCCAGTCGCGCCACAACCGAGGCATGGACGTGACATGCAGCAGCGTATGCGCTGACAGATCCGCCGCGTCGACCAAGGGCAGCTGCGCGAGCAGAGTCGGGCTGCAGACCGGCAGCCGGCGCTCCGACAGCAGGAAGCGCGACGCAAATCCATGGAAGGTATCGGGGCCACCGCGGATCACCACATCGAAGGACTGGGGCAGCGCATCCACCTGATCATTGGACGTGGTCAGGCGCACTTCGATATCGGGGTGCTCGGCCCGGAACCGGTTCATGCGTGGCAACAGCCAGCGCAGACTGAACGTCGCCAGCGCATTGACGCGCAGCACGACCGCCGGTGGATCGCCGCGCCGCTCCCGATGCTGCTCCACGGCGGCCGAGATGCGGTCGAGAGCCGGACTGAACTCCGCCAGCATCGCAGCACCGGCCGGGGTTAGAACCACCCGCCGCACCGATCGCCGGAACAATGCTGGAGGACCCAACCATTCCTCCAGCAGCCGGATCTGCTGGCTCACCGCGCCGTGGGTCACGCCAAGCTCCGCGGCCGCCTCCTTGAAGCTGCCGAGCCGGGCGGCCGCCTCGAAAGCGCGGACTGCGTTCATGGGCGGCAGGCGGCGAACGAACATGGCTTATGGATGAGATTTTCTAACGCTGGATGCGACTATTACTGGTTTGTGACAGAACTGCGAAGCGTACCATACTGACTGCCAAGCCGCTCACTGAGCTTTACTTTCTTGACCTTTGTACTGGAACAATGTCGTCGCCTTCTTCAGAATTCTCTGACATCGTCACAATCCCTTCGCTCGCAGCGGACGACGGCCGCGCCAGGACCAATGGCGGATGCCACCGAGCCGTCCCAGTCCGGGCGCGCGCAGGCAGCTCGTACCTTGACGGTGACTGGCCTCAACCACGCCCTCCATGATGGCTACAGTGACCTGATCTATGTGCTGCTGCCGGTGTGGCAGACCGAGTTCGCGCTGAGCTATGGGCTGCTGGCGCTGCTGCGGGGGCTCTATTCCGGCGCCATGGCCGGGCTGCAAATCCCGGTCGGCCGCATTGCCGAACGCATCGACGGCAAGATCATCCTGACGCTCGGCACCGCGCTATCGGCACTCGGCTATGTCTGCGTGGGGCTGTCCGGCAGCGTGCTGGCACTCGGTCTGGCGCTCGCCCTGGCCGGCGCCGGCTCCAGTACTCAGCACCCGATCGCATCTGCCGCGGTGTCACGCGCCTATGGCGAAGCGGCCCGCGGACCGCTCGGCATCTACAACTTCACCGGCGACCTCGGAAAGGCCGCGATCCCTACGCTCACCTCGATGCTGCTGGTGATCATGTCCTGGCGGCATGCATTGCTGCTGGTGGCATCCGCAGGCTTGCTCGTGGCGACCTGCGTGGCGCTATGGATGCCCGTAATCGGCAAAGGGCACGCGAGCAAGCCGACCGCTTCCTCGCACCGCGCAGATAGTAACCGCGGTGGCTTTGCCTGGCTGCTCTGCATCGGAATTCTCGACAGCGCCGTAAGGATGGGTCTCCTGACGTTCCTGCCGTTTCTGCTGCGCGGAAAGGGAGCATCACTGCCGACGATTGGCTTCGCGCTTGCCATGGTTTTCATCGGAGGGGCTGCCGGCAAATTTACCTGCGGCTGGCTCGGCGAACGGGTCGGCACGCTGCGGACCGTGTTACTTACCGAGGGCGGAACGGCGGTCTGCATCCTTGCGGTGCTGGTGTTGCCGCTCACCCCTACCATCGTGCTGCTGCCGCTGCTGGGCGTGATGCTCAACGGCACGTCCTCCGTGCTCTATGGAACAGTCCCCGAGTTGACACCGCCCGACCGCACCGAACGCGCGTTCGCTCTTTTCTATACAGGAACCATCGGTTCGGGCGCGATTGCGCCCGTGCTCTACGGCCTGCTGGGTGATGCCGTCGGCCCGACCATAGCGACCGCCGCAACTGCAGCCACGGCGATGGCGATATGTCCTCTGGCACTGGGCCTCGCGAGATATCTGCCCGACGAGGCTGACGGACGACGCGCCAGCGACTGACGGCATCAGCCCGCGCCGGCATTATTCGGGTTTGACGACCAGCGCGCGGCGCGCCAGTTTCCCCGCCATGACGGCTTCATTCTCACGCCAAGACAACCGCCCATGGCGGGCAACGGTCCTCACACTATTTCCCGAGATGTTCCCGGGCCCGCTCGGCATCAGCCTTGCGGGCAAGGCGCTGACCTCGGGCCTCTGGGCGCTGGAGACGCGCGATATCCGCAACTCGGCCACTGACCGCCATCGCAGCGTCGACGACACACCGGCCGGCGGCGGACCGGGCATGGTGTTGCGCGCCGACGTCATGGCCGCCGCGATCGACGCTGCCAGCATCGCCGCCGACCGCCCGCGCCTCCTGATGAGCCCGCGCGGTCGGCCATTGACCCAGTCACGGATCAGGGAGCTTGCCGCCGGGCCCGGCCCGCTGATCGTCTGCGGCCGGTTCGAGGGGGTCGACCAGCGGGTGATCGAGGGGCGGAACCTGGAGGAGGTCTCGATCGGCGATTACGTACTGTCGGGCGGCGAAATCGCAGCCCTCACCCTGATCGACGCCTGCGTCCGCCTGTTGCCCGGGGTGATGGGAAAAGCCGAATCCGGGGCGGACGAGAGTTTTTCGGACGGATTATTGGAATACCCGCAATATACGAGGCCCCAGACCTTCGAAGAGCGGCCGATTCCAGAGGTCCTGCTCTCCGGGGACCATGGCAGGGTCGCAGCGTGGCGAAAGGCGGAGGCCGAGGCCCTGACCCGGGAACGGCGTCCGGATCTGTGGGCCCGGCAACCGGGCCGGACCTCGACAAAAAGCACGACAGACGGGTGACAAGGGCCGTTCTTTGCCGTATACGGACCGCCAATTCCGCAAGTGTAATGGCAGGATAAAGCGCGAGCCCCCCGTCGGCTGGGCGCGCCGCCGATGGAGATTTACCCGTGAACCTCATTCAGCAGCTCGAAAAAGAGCAATTCGATAAACTGTCCGCCACGAAGGTCATCCCGGAATTCGGCCCCGGCGACACCGTGATCGTCAACGTCAAGGTGGTGGAAGGCGATCGCACCCGCGTGCAGGCCTATGAGGGCGTCTGCATCGGCCGCTCCGGCGGAGGGCTGAACGAAAGCTTCACCGTTCGCAAGATTTCCTACGGTGAGGGCGTGGAGCGCGTGTTCCCGGTCCTCTCGCCGATGATCGAACTCGATCAAGGTCGTGCGCCGCGGCAAGGTGCGCCGCGCCAAGCTCTATTACCTGCGCAATCTGCGCGGCAAGTCCGCCCGCATCGTCGAGAAGCAGGACCGCCCCACGGCCGTCAACGAGTGATCGTCAGACAACAGGGTTTTCGAAGACAAGGAGCGCGGGTCATACCGCGCTTTTTTGTTGCTTCACACTATATGTCAGCCGTTGCCCATCGATTGTCCGACCAACGGACGATGTGTTAGAGAATTCTAATGGCCTGTGATCGCATCAGCAGCGCATGTCGGCGCGTCGTGATCGACGATCATTGCCGCCTGCCCGGCCGATTTTTCGGGCGTTTTGCGACATCGGCAACGTCAGAGCTTACATCGGCGCGCTGAAACCGCGCCGAAACTTCGTTGCCAGCGCACCGTCGCGCTTGTCCCGCTCACGCATTTTTTCTCCAGGACTGACGCTCATGTCCAAACCGACCACCTTGTACGACAAAATCTGGAACGACCATCTGGTGCATGAGGCCGACGACGGCACGTGCCTGCTCTATATCGACCGCCATCTCGTCCATGAGGTGACCTCGCCGCAAGCCTTCGAGGGTCTGCGCGCGACCGGCCGCAAGGTGCGCGCGCCCGAGAAGACGCTCGCCGTCGTCGACCACAACATTCCGACCACCGACCGATCGAAGCCGAATCCTGATCCCGAGAGCATCGAGCAGATGCGGGTGATGGCGGAGAACGCCAGGGAATTCGGCATCGAATATTTTGACGAGTTCGACAAGCGCCAGGGCATCGTCCACGTGATCGGCCCCGAGCAGGGCTTCACCTTGCCCGGCACCACCATCGTCTGCGGCGACAGCCACACCTCGACCCATGGCGCGTTCGGCGCGCTTGCGCACGGCATCGGCACGTCAGAGGTCGAGCATGTGCTGGCGACGCAAACGCTGATCCAGAAAAAAGCCAAGAACATGCGCGCGGTCGTCGACGGCAAATTGCCCGAGGGCGTGACCGGCAAGGACATCATCCTCGCCATCATCGGCGAGATCGGCACCGCGGGCGGCACAGGTTATGTGCTGGAATATGCCGGCGAGGCGATCCGCGCGCTGTCGATGGAAGGCCGCATGACCGTCTGCAACATGTCGATCGAAGGCGGCGCGCGCGCCGGCCTGGTCGCGCCTGACGAGAAGGCGTTCGACTTCCTGCGCGGCCGGCCGAAATCGCCCAAGGGCGCGGCCTGGGATGCGGCGATGCGCTACTGGGAGACGCTGCGTTCCGACGATGGCGCGCAGTTCGATCACGAGATCCGGCTGGACGCGGCGAAGCTGCCGCCGATCGTCACTTGGGGCACCTCGCCCGAGGACGTCGTGTCGATCACGGGCATGGTGCCTGATCCCGACAAGATCGCGGACGAGGCCAAGCGGCTCTCCAAGCATCGCGCGCTGAGCTATATGGGCCTGCAGGCCGGCACGAAGATCACCGACATCAAGCTCGACCGTGTGTTCATCGGCTCCTGCACCAATGGCCGTATCGAAGACCTGCGCGCCGCGGCCAAGATCGCCGAGGGCAAGACGGTCAACGCCAATGTCAACGCGATGATCGTGCCCGGCTCGGGCATCGTGAAGGAGCAGGCGGAAGCTGAAGGCCTCGACAAGATCTTCATCAAGGCCGGCTTCGACTGGCGCGAGCCGGGCTGCTCGATGTGCCTTGCGATGAACCCGGACAAGCTGAGCCCGGAAGAGCGTTGCGCCTCGACCTCGAACCGCAACTTCGAAGGCCGGCAAGGCTTCAAGGGCCGCACGCATCTGGTCTCGCCCGCGATGGCCGCCGCCGCGGCGATCGCCGGACACTTCGTCGATGTGAGGGATTGGCGGTAACGCCATTCCCTCAACCTCGACGGGTTTAGGCAACGGCTCCTTAATGGTCCGGGCGCAGAGTGCCTCAACGCGTTTCGCGGGGAGGCAGCCTTGGCCAACAAACCTGACTTTGTCGACCTGATATCCGATGCGACGCGTCAGAACTGGCGTCGCAATCAGCGCGTGCTCACTGAGGCGAAGATGGCTCCAGCGGCGGAGAAGGTCGGCAAGAGGAAGCTGCTGGGCAACTGGCCGCCGGCACGCTTCGCGCAATGGCGGCTGGAGAACCTGACGCCGTGGAAGCTGTCGGTGAAGTCCTGGACGTTCAAGGACTGGAACTGACGCCAGACTGAATTTCATACGCAAGAGGGCGCCGGATAGCGGCGCCCTCTTCGTTTTGGGTTTCAGTTGCGACCGGCCGCTCACCAATAGTGCCGGTGATGCCAATGGTGCCAGCGGCAGACCCGGTGCGGGCCATAGTGGGTCCAGATTACTCGGCAGCGGCGGTGATGATAGTAGCTCGGGTAGTAGCCGCCGCCGTAGAAGCGGCGGTGATGGTGAAAACGGTAGCCATGATGGAAGCCACCGCCGCGCCAGCCTCGATGCCATCCACCACCGTGCCAACCTCGATGCCAGCCACCGCCGCCGTGAAAGTGACCGACGCGCATGCCACCACCATGGAATCCACCGCCATGAAATCCATGGCCTCCACCGCCATGGCCACCATGACCACCGCCACCATGACCACCGCCATGGCGCACCTCAGTCACGAGGCCGCCGGACGCCGATTTCGCAGCGGGCGCTGAACCCGGACTGATTGGCGACATCGCTGCGGCGCGCTCACCCGGCGCTGCCGTGAGCAACAACACCGCTGCCGCCGCAAGGCTAAGGAACCGCGCAAGTCGGCGCGTTGGATCTGCAGCCTTCATGTGTTTGAGTTTCCCTGAATTGCAGGCAGCCGAAAGCACGCAGCCGCGAACAAGCTGCCATCCGTCGCTGGTTCGGTTTAAGTCGTCCTTAAGATTAAATTAGGGAGAGCGACGTGAATGCGGCATGAATGACGTGGCGGCACGATGCCGAGCGACATGACGGAGATATTCGCCATGACAGTTCATGCGATCGTGCAACTCACGATAGCCATACCGCACATCGCCGCGCCATCGCTCGACGTGTTGATCGCCGTCGTTACATGCAACGATCACCACGGTGGTTCCCAGCCATAACCGAACAACGGGGGGAGCGGAACGAACGGCGCCGGCGTGTAGTAAACCGGCCGGCCGTAGTAACGCGGCTGTTCTTCGGGTCGATAGACATAACGGTTGCGATCGCGATGATGACGGTGCGTGCGCATATCAGGCACAGGCGCCGCGTGCCGTTCCACTTCGACTGAAGCAGCGGCGACTGGTTGGATTGTCGCGGTAACGCCAGGCATCAAGGTCGCAATCATGATGGCCGCACCAAACCATGTCATCATCGCAGCACTCTCGTCAGAACCAGCACGCGCAGATCCTAGCACTTGCGACGTAGATACGAAACGAGCCCGCGATGCGGGCCCGTCGAAAACAATATCGGCCGCGCCGATCTCACCAATGACGGTGATGGTGATGATGCCAGCCACGGTGCCAGCCATGATGGCGGTGATGCCAAGGATGCCAAGACGGTGATGATGGTGCCCCCAGTGCACCTCGGTCGTCGCCTGCTTGGTGTCGGCCTGAACCGATGCGGCAGCGCCGGGATTACTCAACGACAACGCTCGTGCCTGTTGGGCCGGAGCCGCGAGCAAAAGGCAAGCGCCGACCGCCGCAAGGCCGAGAAACTTCGTTGCGTTCATATAAACCCTCCTTCGATGACGGAATGTCACGTCTGCGCCGCACGGCTCAAGTCTCATGACCAACCGCCTCGCCGCGACGCAGGCCACTCTGGAATGAGCGACGTGAATGTGGACTGAATAGCCGCGCCGGGAAAAAGAATGCGATGAGTCCGCGATCCGTTCCCGCCCGCGCGCAATAATTCACCCGTGCGACATTTCGAAACGAACGAAAGCTTGCGTCGTATCTTCCGAACAGCCCGCTCAATCCAGACGGAGGCCGCCATGATACGTTTCGGCAGATTGCATTGGAGGAAGCCGCTCGTCTGCGCGGCGGTCCTCGGCGTCAGCGCCCTGTCACCGGCCGGCATCGCCTTGGCGTCGCAAGGCCCAGGCGCAGGCCATGGCCCCGCAAGCACTGTGATTCAGCTTGGGATGGCTGTCGCGGTGTATGGAAGCGCTGCGCTCGTGGTCGGCGCAGGCCTGATCAGCGCGATCAGGCGGCGGCGTTAGCGCGTGATGGAAGGCCGACTGACCTAGAGCATGATCCGGAAAAGTGTGTAGCGGTTTTCGCTTAGCGACAAACGCGGAACGCGTTTGCGCGGAGATCATGCTCAAACAAAGACCTAAAGCGCGATGACGATTCAACCTGATCTCATCGCGCTTTAGCCGCGCTGCTGCCAGTGGCAGCTCATACGTGGCACGATCACGGTACCGCTCGGCCGAAATTCCTGCACATAGGTCGCGTTGCACACCCGCACCGCGTTCGAGCCGGGGAAGTAGTACGGATTGACCTCGCCGGGCTGCTCGTTCGGATAAATTCGAAGCCGTGGCGCCGCCCGGCGTACGCGCCGCACTGCGGGACCGGTGTCATCGGCCTGCGCAAGCCTGATCCCTGATGTTGCGGATTGCGCTCTCGCAACCGCCCCGGGCAGCAAGAAAACACCCACGAGAGCCGTAAAAATTGCCACAGTCCCCAACCGTATCATCACGCTCATTCACTCCACCGAGACCCGTCATGGTTCTAACATCCGCGTTCTCCGGCAGCTAGCCCCGTCGCAACATCGGGCTGCTTCAGTCCGGAACCTAAGATAGAAGGCCATCATGTGGACGACCCTGAAAGCCCCTTCCCTGGTCGAGATGGAGATGATGGCGCATGACATTTTCCAGAGCCTGCCCGCGCGTTTCCGCGAGCTCTGCGAGGGCGTGATCATCCGGGTAGACGACTTCCCGACCGACGAGGTGCTGGACGAGCTGGACGCGGAAAGCGAGTTCGACCTGCTCGGCCTGTTCCAGGGCACGGGAGTGCCATTCCGGAGCAACGACGATATCGGACGGCTGCCGAACATGGTCTGGCTTTACCGCCGCCCGATCCTGGATTACTGGGCCGAGCATGAGGAGACGCTGGGCCACCTGGTGCGGCACGTGCTGATCCATGAGATCGGCCATCACTTTGGGTTGAGTGACGACGACATGGCCGACATTGAGGCGGAGGCCGAATAAGCCTTTATCGATGGACACATTCGCGATAAACCATCGCGGTCATCTTTTGGTCAAACCCGCAGGAAGTGCGACGATGGAAAAGTTCACCACGCTGGAGGGCGTCGCGGCACCCTTGAAGATCATCAATGTCGACACCGACATGGTCATCCCCAAGCAGTACCTGAAAACCATCAAGCGCACCGGCCTTGCCAAGGGGCTTTTCGCCGAGCAGCGCTACAAGGATGACGGCAGCGAGAACCCGGACTTCGTCCTCAACAGGCCGTCCTATCGCAATGCGAAAATCCTGGTTGCGGGCGATAATTTCGGCTGCGGGTCGAGCCGCGAGCATGCGCCCTGGGCACTGCTCGATTTCGGTATCCGCTGCGTGATTTCGACCTCGTTCGGCGACATCTTCTACAACAACTGCTTCAAGAACGGCATCCTGCCGATCCGCGTCAGCCAGGAAGACCTCGACAAGCTGTTCGACGACGCCGAGCGCGGCGCCAATGCAACGCTGAGCATCGATCTTCCGAACCAGGAGATCCGCGGTCCTGACGGCGGCAAGGTGAAGTTCGAGATCGATGCGTTCCGTAAGCACTGCCTGCTCAACGGCCTCGACGACATCGGTCTGACAATGGAGAAGAAGTCGTCGATCGACGCCTATGAGGTAAAGGCGAAGACCGAGCGCGCCTGGGCCTGACTTCGAGCCTGATCGCGAGTCTTGCTTCCCGAGATCGTCACCTTCTGGCATGGCCCGCTCGACCGGCTCCGGCAGACCTGCCTGCGCTCGCAGGTCGCGGCGGGCCACAAGGTGACCGTCTATAGCTTCGACACAATCGCCGGATTGCCGGACGGGATCGCCAGCGCCGATGCGGAGGCGATCTTGCCGCATGTATTCGCCGAACGGCTTCGGCCATGTCAGCCCGACGGCTCGTGGCGCGACTGGACGCTGCTGCAGTTCAGCGACTTCTTCCGCATGCGGCTGATGGCGGAGCGCGCCGGACTGTGGCTCGACGCTGACGTGCTGCTGCTGCGCCCGGTCGAGATCGATCCGGCAAAGCCCTATTTTGCCTGGGAGCGCCCGCGCCAACTCGGCAACTCCGTGCTCTACCTGCCGCCGGACGATCCGATTGTCATCGCCTTCGAGAGGCTGATGGCGCAGGACGAACTGACGCCGGATTGGCTGGCGTTACGCCATCGCCTGACCTTTGCTCTGCAGCGACTGCGCGGCCGCTCGCACCGGCTCTCCGACATTCGCGTCGCGATCTTCGGCCCGGCATCGCTGACCGCGCTCGCCCGCCGCTCGGATGAATTGCGCTACGCGCTGCCGAAGAAGTCGTTCTATGCCGTCCACGCCGAGCCGAAACTGGTTTTCGATCCGTCAGATTTCTCGGCGCTGATCGCCGATCCGGAGATCATCGGCCTGCATATTTCGCCCAAGGGCCGCGGCAACCAGCCGCCGATCCCCGGCAGCCTCTATGCGTGGGCTGCGGAACAATTCGGAGTTCCGGTATCCTGACGAACGGGCTCCGCGACGCACCGGGATCAACGAGGCGAGATGACGATCAGCCCATCGCCGCGATCGCATCGGCAATCGCGATCGTGCGCCTGGCCATGTCGGCGTGCAGCCGCTCCACCATCCGGCCATCGAGCTGGATCGCACCGCGCGCGGCGTTTTCCGGCAGTTCGAACGCCGCAACGATCTTCCGCGCTTCCGCAACCTCCTCCGCCGGCGGCGTGAAGATCGCGTTGCAGGCTTCGATCTGGCTCGGATGGATCAGCGTCTTGCCGTCGAAACCGAGATCACGGCCCTGCATGCATTCCTCCGCGAAGCCCGCCGCATTGGAAAAATCGCTGTAGGGTCCGTCGAGCATCTCGAGGCCGTGCGCATGCGCGGCAAGAATGCAATGCGTGATCATCGGGATCATCGCAGAGCGGCCCGGCATCATCCTGATGCGCGTTTCGCGCGCGATGTCGTTCGGTCCGAACACGAAGCCGGCCAGCCGCGTCTTCGGATCGTGTGAGGCGGCGCCCAACTTGTCCGCATCGAGCACCGCGCGCGCGGTCTCGATCATGGCCCAGACCTCGATTGCGAGATCGGCACCGACCTCGGTGAGGCGCGCCCCGATTGTGTGGAGATCATCGACGGTCGAAATCTTCGGCACCAGGATGCCATCGGGTTTCGCCTGACCGGCCATCGCGACGTCATCGCGCCACCATGGCGTATCCAGGCTGTTGGTCCTGACCCAGATCTCGCGCTTGCCGAAACCTTTCGCCGCGATCGCCTGCGCGATCTGCTCACGCGCCTTGGCTTTGGCGTCGGGCGCGACCGAGTCCTCGAGATCGAGGATCAGGCAGTCGGCGGCAAGGCTCCGCGCCTTCTCCAGCGCCCGCGTGTTCGATCCCGGCATGAACAAAAGGCTGCGACGGGGGCGGATCATGGTCGGTTCCTTCAACGATCTGGCGATGCCTCCGCGAATAGCACTTCGCCTGCCTATTCGAAAGGCTTGTTCCATAACGGCGCATATGGTTAGCCATAGGCATGATCACGTTTCCGCAACGGCTTCTCGACGGCTACCGCACGTTCACGACGCAGCGGCTGCCGACCGAACAGAACCGCTATCGCGAACTGTCCGAGCGCGGACAGTCGCCGGAAGTGATGGTGATCGGCTGCTGCGACTCGCGCGTCTCGCCCGAGGTGATCTTCGATGTCGGCCCCGGCGAGTTGTTCGTCATGCGCAACATCGCCAATCTGGTGCCGGTGTATGAGCCCGATGGCGGCGCTCATGGCGTCTCCGCTGCGCTGGAATATGCGGTCTCGGTGTTGCGTGTGAAACATATCGTGGTGCTCGGGCACGCGCAGTGCGGCGGCATCCGCGCCTTCATCGACAAGATCGCACCGCTGTCGCCGGGCGATTTCATCGGCCGCTGGATGTCGATGTTCATCAAGCCCGGCGAGGTCGTCGAGCAGCGCAATCACGAGACCATGCAGGATTTCGCGACGCGGATCGAGAAGGCCGCGGTGTTCCGCTCGCTCGAGAACCTGATGACGTTTCCGTTCGTCCGATCAGCGGTCGAAAGCGGTGCGATGCTGCTGCACGGTGCCTATTTCGGCGTGGCCGAAGGCTCGCTGTTCGTGCTGGACAAGACGACGAAGGAATTTCGCTGCGCGCGCGAGACGGAAGCGGACGAGTAGCGAATGGCGAATTGGAGAATTCCATTCGCCACTTCCTATTCGCCATTGGCCATTCGCTACTCGCCCCTTCATTCTCCCCCGTGATCGCCGCCGCTCCAGCGGTCGGAGATCGCGAGCATGAAGGCCGACACCACGAACAACAGATGCACGCCGACCAGCCAGGCGAGCCGGCTCGGTTCGAACACGGTGTCGATATTCATGAACGCCTTCAGCACCTGGATTGCGGAGATCGCGACGATCGAGGCGAGCAGCTTCTGTTTCAGGCCGCCGAAATGGATCTTGGTCATCCAGTCCGGCCAGTCGGGATGGCCGCCCGGATCGATCTTGGAGACGAAGTTCTCGTAACCGGAGAACACCACGATCAGGATCAGATTGCCGGTCAGCGAGACATCGATCAGCGAGAGCACGCCGAGAATGATGTCGGACTCCTTCGAGCCCGGCGCATGCACGATGAACTCCCACAGCATCATGCAGAATTTCAGCAACAGCACCGCGAGGCTGACGACGAGGCCGAAATAAAACGGCGCCATCAGCCAGCGGCTGTTGAAGATCACGCTCTCAAACCCGCGTTCGATCGGCTTCAGCACCGGGTTGGGCCGGTAAGGCGCCGGTTGCTCGGACATGGTTCCGGCTCCTGATCCCGACCTGTCTTACGCGGCTTTCTTTTTGGCCGTGAGCAGCTTGCGGTTGATCAGGCTCTCGGCGATCTGAATCGCGTTCAGCGCCGCGCCCTTGCGGAGGTTGTCGGACACGCACCACAGCACGAGCCCGTTCTCGACCGTCGCGTCCTCGCGGATGCGGCTGATATAGGTCGCATCCTCGCCGGCAGCCTCATAGGGCGTGACGTAACCACCGGGCTCATGCTTGTCGATGACGAGGCATCCCGGCGCGTTACGCAGGATATTGCGGGCCT
Source organism: uncultured Alphaproteobacteria bacterium (assembly GCA_963770385.1). GTDB lineage: Bacteria > Pseudomonadota > Alphaproteobacteria > Rhizobiales > Xanthobacteraceae > Bradyrhizobium. The sequence goes on from CAVYPJ010000003.1 coordinate 1,495,894, forward strand.
CGTCCGCCGAGATCGGATTCTCGAACTCGATATTGACGGCTTCGGAATGGCCGACGAAGACCGGCACGCGCACGCAGGTCGCGGACAGCTTGATCTTGGGATCAAGAATCTTCTTGGTCTCCATCATCATCTTCCACTCTTCCTTGGTGTAGCCGTCCTCCATGAACACGTCGATCTCGGGGATGACGTTGAAGGCGATACGCTTCGGGAATTTCTTATTGATCAGCTCGTCATTGGTGTAGACGGCCTTGGTCTGCGTGAACAATTCGTCCATCGCGTCCTTGCCGGCGCCCGACACCGATTGATAGGTCGCAACCACCACGCGCTTGATCGTCGCCTTGTCATGCAGGGGCTTCAGCGCGACGACGAGTTGCGCGGTCGAGCAGTTCGGGTTGGCGATGATGTTCTTCTTGGTAAAACCGGCCGCCGCGGCCGCGTTCACCTCGGGCACGATCAGCGGCACATCCGGGTCCATCCGCCAGGCGGACGAATTGTCGATCACGACCGTGCCTGCGGCTGCGATCTTTGGCGACCATTCTTTCGACACAGAACCGCCCGCCGACATCAGGCAGATGTCGACATCGGAGAAATCATAGTGTTCCAGCGCTTTGACCTTCAGGGTCCGGTCGCCGTAGGAGACCTCGACGCCGACGCTGCGACGTGACGCCAGGGCGACAACCTCGTCGGCGGGGAATTTGCGCTCGTCCAGGATGTTAAGCATTTCTCGCCCAACATTGCCGGTCGCGCCGACCACTGCGACTTTGTAACCCATCGTTCACTCTCCGATGAAAAATGCTTAGCCCGCGCTTAACGCGGATAGAGAAGCGGCAGCGCTTCTATGCGAGAAACGCGGTGAACACAACGTTAGCACGGTGTGCGGACCACTGATGTCGTCATTTTGGATCAATCGTCAGGCCAATTCGTCCGTTCCGAACGGAATCCATCCGTCGCAAACGAGTTTCGCCGACGAAGTCTGCGCGACCGTCGCGCGCATGTTCCTCTATGTAGGGACGCTGGCCTTGTTCGGCATCCTCGGCATCCACGTCTGGAACAAATACCACGGCATGCGGCTGGCCGAGCCCGCGGCCAGGGCCGAATGGAGCTTGGCGGACCACTCGCGCCCGGCCTTCTCCATCAGTCAGGCCGATCATGGCGACAGATCAGAGACTTACGTCATCCTCCGCCATCCCGAGGGCGGCCGGAAGGACATCCTGCGCTGGCAAGATGCGAGCAACAGGCCGATCGCGGAACTCGAAATTTACCGCCCGGGCGATGAGGAGGACGGCTCGTCCCCGAGCGCCAACCTGACCGCCCGGATGCCAATGTCCGGCGCGGCTGAACTGGAGGCGGCGGGCATCGTCGAAAGCAAGTTCGGCACGGTTGCGCTGCTTGGCCGCACCGACGCGCGGGACGGTGCGGGCGCCTGTCTCGGCTTCGTCAAGCGGATCGACGATCCCGACCTGCAGATCTCGGGCTGGTCCTGCGAGGGCGACAATGCGCCTGCCCGGCGCGCCGCCATCGGCTGCATGCTCGACCGGCTGACCCTGCTCAGCGCCGGCAAGGAGCCGAAGCTGGCCGACCTCTTTGCCCGTGCCGAGCTCAAGCGCGGCAATTGTGCGGCAACAAGCACCCCAGACTGGGTGACGGGGGTCGAAAACCCGAAGCTGCGCGGGACGCTCTGACTCGGGCTGGCCCATGCGGCTTTGTGCCTCACGGGGCCGCATGGCTGCCGGCCGGACTTGGGGCACGGCCAAGGCGCTGGTTTTCATGCAACTTTTTTGAAGCGCCTGGCATTTATCTCTTGCGGTGTGGCGGGAATGACCTTGTGGTGCCACATCCCCGGCCGATAAAATGGATTCCAAATCGGAAGTGGTGGGCCGTCCGGCCCCGGATGAGGACATGATGACCTGGAAATTCCCTGCCGTTCAAAATCCCACGCTGCTACTGGCGGGCGTTGCGATCGCCATTGGCCTTACCACACCCGTAAGTGCCCAGCGTCCCCGGCAACCTTCCAGCTCGAACGGCCCCAACGTCGTGTATCAGCAGGGTCCGCACACCCGCATTTATGTCTCGAAGCGCTCCTGGCTCGATGGCGGTACCGAGGTTCTGCCGGGCGACCGGAAATTCACGGACTATGCGTTTCCGTCGCCGTACGGGTTCCCGACCTTCGCGCGCGAGAACAACAACCGTCCGATCGACCGCCAGCCGCTCAACCCGCCGTCTGATCTCGGCGGCGAGCCGACCCGCTTCCCGCTATACTGACCGGTGAGAGGCGCGGCACGCGCTACGACTTAACGCGTCATAGGACGTCGTCATGGCCGGGCTTGTCCCGGCCATCTACGTTTTTGGCAACAGACTCTCACAGCGGCCTGCGGCCGGCACGGGCATAGTGGCTGGCCAAAGCATGATCCGGAAAAGTGTGTAGCGGTTTTCCCTTAGCTAACAAACGCGGAACGCGTTTGCGCGGAGATCATGCTCGATCAAAGGCCTAAAGCGCGATGACGATTCAACCTGATCTCATCGCGCTTTAGGCGTGCAGCGCCTGCAATTCCGCCAGGATCGCCTCGCCCATTTGCGACGTCGAGGCCGCGGTCGTTCCCTCCGACTTGATATCGGCGGTGCGCAGCCCACTCGCGAGCACGGCTGCGATCGCAGCGTCGAGCTTGTCGGCGAGCGCCCCCATGTCGAAGGAATAGCGCAGCGCCATGCCGAACGAGGCGATCATCGCGATCGGGTTGGCGAGGCCCTTGCCTGCGATATCGGGCGCCGAGCCGTGCACGGGCTCATAGAGCGCCTTTCGCTTCTTGCTCTTGGCGTCGACCTCGCCGAGTGACGCCGACGGCAGCATGCCGAGCGATCCGGTCAGCATCGCCGCGATATCTGACAGCATGTCGCCGAACAGATTGTCGGTGACGATGACGTCGAACTGCTTCGGCGATTTCACCAGGTTCATGCCGCCGGAATCGGCAAGCTGGTGCTCCAGTGTCACGTCCTTGTATTCGCGCCCATGCACCTGCGTGACGACCTCGTTCCAGAGCACGCCGGATTTCATCACATTGCGCTTTTCCATCGATGTCACCTTGTTGCGCCGCTTGCGCGCAAGGTCGAAGGCGACCCGCGCGATGCGCTCGATCTCATAGGTGTCGTAGACCTGGGTATCGACCGCGCGCTTCTGGCCATTGCCGAGATCGGTGATGGTCTTCGGCTCGCCGAAATAAACGCCACCGGTGAGCTCGCGCACGATCATGATGTCGAGCCCCTCGACCACCTCGCGCTTCAGGCTGGAGGCTTCCGCCAGCGCCGGATAGCACACGGCCGGCCTCAAATTGCCGAACAGGCCGAGCTCCTTGCGCAGCCGCAACAGACCGGCCTCGGGCCGCACCTCATAGGGTACGCCGTCCCATTTCGGACCGCCCACCGCGCCGAAAATGATGGCATCCGCGGCCATCGCCTTCGCCATGTCGCCCTCGCTGATCGCGACCTTGTGCGCGTCATAGGCCGCGCCGCCGACCAGCCCCTGCTCGGTCTCGAACTTCGCGATGCCCTTGGCACTGAGCCAGTCGATCAGGCGCTTCACCTCGGCCATCACTTCGGGGCCGATGCCGTCGCCGGGGAGCAGCAGGAGTTTATGCGTTGCCATAGTCAGGTACCTCGCGAGCGCTTGTCGTGACCGGGCTTGGCCCGGGCTCCATCTTGCAGATTCTACGGTGCAGGACGGACGGATTGCCGGGTCGAGCCCGGCGACGTCGAAAAGAGGAAAATCCGCGCGGAGTGCTAATGCCAGGGAAGCGGCTTGGCAAGCCGCCTCGCGCGGGTGTGGCAAGTCAGCAAGCCAAGTTGCGCCTGTTGCGCAATCGGCAGGACACCATTGCAGGTGCCGCGCCTGTGCAATCGTGCTCTAGCCTGACAAAGTGTCGGCCCTGCCGGAGCAATTTGTGAGATCCCCCGATACGCCGAAGACATATGCGCAGCTTGCGTGGTTGATCCTGATCCTCTCGCTGGCGCCGACCATCGGGCTCGGCGTCGGGCGTTTCGCCTATGCGCTGGTCCTGCCGGACATGCGCGAGGCGCTGAACTGGTCATATTCGGCAGCAGGCTTCATGAACACCATCAACGCCGTCGGCTATCTCGCCGGCGCACTGGTGGCGTCGCGGCTGATCCGCCGCTTCGGACTTGCGGCCAATGTGCGCTGGGGGACGCTGGCCTGCGTCGTTTCGCTCGCGCTTTGCGCGGTCTCGCAGAACTTCGTCGTGCTCAGCTTCGCGCGCCTGCTTGCGGGCTTCGGCGGCGCTGCCGGCTTCGTCGGCGGCGGCGCGCTGGCCGCGATGCTCGCTCAATCGCGGCCGGATCGCGCCGATTTTCTCCTGAGCCTGTTCTATGCCGGGCCCGGGATCGGCATCCTCTCTTCCGGCCTGATAGCGCCCTTTGTGCTGCAGGCGTTCGGTCCGGGCTCGTGGTGGATCGTGTGGTGGGCGATGACGGTTCTCACCGCCGTCATGATCGTGCCCTTGTTGCTGGCGCCGCTTGCGTCCAGCGCGCTCGCCGCACCGAGGGTGCATGTCCGCTTTTCCATTAAGCCCGTTGCGGTCTATCTCCTCGCCTATTTCCTGTTCGGCGCGGGCTACATCGCCTACATGACCTTCATGATCGCCTATGTCCGCGATGGCGGAGGCGGCGCCGCCGCGCAAAGCACTCTCTGGGGGCTGATCGGCGTGAGCGCCTTCGTGACGCCCTGGGTGTGGCGGCGTGTGCTGGCGCTCGACCGCGGCGGATTGTCCATGACGATCATTCTCGGCGTCAATGCGCTGGGCGCGAGCCTGCCGATCTTCGGCCATTCGCCGCTTCTGCTTGCCATCTCGGCGCTGGTGTTCGGCGTTGCCTTCTTTGCCGTCGTCGGCTCCACCACGGCCTTCGTGCGCTTCAACTATCCGCCATCGGAATGGCCGTCGGGAATCGCCGCAATGACCATCGCGTTCGGCATTGGCCAGACGCTCGGGCCGATTGCGGTCGGCGCGATCACGGATGCGCTGGGCAGCCTGTCTTATGCATTAAATGTTTCCGCCGCGCTGCTCGCGCTCGGCGCAATCCTTGCGGCATTTCAACGGAAATTGCAGGCGACCTGATCAACCTCGGGCGTCGTCTCTACTTTCGCAGGGCCGACAGCAAACTCAGCTTCCGCTGAATGAATTGTAGCCCTGGTCTTCCCAGTAGCCGCCTTTGTAATCGTTGGTGACTTCCATCGAGATCACGTATTTCGGATTCTTGAAGCCGAGTTTGGTCGGCACGCGGATCTTCATCGGGAAGCCGTAGGCCCGCGGCAAAATCTCATCGGCGAATTTGAACGTCATCTGCGTCTGCGGATGCAGCGCGGTGCGCATGTCGAGCGGCGAGTTGTAGCCTTCCTTGTCGGCGCACTGGAACCAGACATATTTCGCGCGGGTGTCGGCGCCGATCAGCTTGAGGAAATCGCGCAAGGGAGTGCCCGTCCAGCTTCCGATCGCGCTCCACCCCTCGACGCAGATATGCCGCGTCACCTGCTTGACCTGCGGCAGCGCGTGCAGTTCGTCCAGCGTCCATGACTTCTTGTTGTCGACGAGGCCGCGCACCTCGAGCTTCCATTCCTTGCCGTCGATCTCCGGCGCGTCGTCGACATCGTAATAGCCGTTGAACGGAAACGGCTTGGTGATGGCACTCTCCGGGAAGGTCGGCGCCAGCGCATCCGGATTGAAGATCCAGGCCTGCACGGCGTCGTTGAATTTCGAGATCTGCGCGAGCAGCTTGTCGGCGGAGTCGCTGTCGACGACGTCGCAGCCGGTGAGCAGCGTCAAGGCGCCGAGGCTCGCGCCACCCGAGATGAAGCGCCGGCGTGTCAGATCGGGCATCAGCGTGGTCGCATCCTTGACCAGCAGCTTCTTGTCGACGCCGGGAATCAGAAGCTTGCGTAAGCGGCCCATGATTGTCTCCTCGAAGCTCCGGTTCAGCGGCCAGTGATCATGGCGCGCAGGCTCTTCGGCACCAGGATCGCCAACGCGACATGGATAACGAGGAAGGCCACGATCGCCGCCATGCAGAAGAAATGCACATAGCGGGCCCTGTCGTAGTCGCCGAACAGCGTCACCAGCCAGTGCAGTTGCACAGGCTTCCAGATCGACAGTCCCGACAGCACGATCACGATGCCGACCACGATGATGCCGGCATAGAGCAGCCTCTGCACATAGTTGTAGGTCGAGAGATCATCATGGGCGAGCTTGAAGGTCAGCGCCGCCTTGACGTCGGAAAGCACGCCACCCGGCGTTATCGGCAGGAGCTTCCTGCGGAAACGGCCGGTGGCGATACCCGTGATCAGATAGGCAAGGCCGTTGATCATCAACAGCCACATCGCGGCGAAATGCCACAACAGCGCGCCGCCGAGCCAGCCGCCGAGCGTGACGCTGTGCGAGAAGCGGAAGTCGAACAGCGGCGAGGCGTTATAGATCTGCCAGCCGGACATGATCATCAGGACCATCGCGACCGCGTTGGTCCAGTGCATGATCCGGACCCAGGCCGGCTGGATGACTTTCGCCGGCTCGCTCGCGAGATGACTGTCGGCTGCTGCTAGGCTGGACATGGCTGCTCCGTCGCTGATGCCCGTACGACAATTATACGTCCGAAATATTCCATTCGTTACCACCGCTTTTGGCGATGGAACGGATGCTTTACGGGGATCGACTTCACAAAAAAGCGAGCCGGGTTTCCCCGGCTCGCCTGCGTATCCTGGTGGGGACGGTCGAGGAGATCAGGACACGCGGTTGGTCCGTCAGGACGCCGGCAAAAGCACGGTGTCGACCACATGGATGACGCCGTTCGACTGGTGCACGTTGGAGATCGAGACCATCGAACGGTCGCCCTTGGCGTCGATGATCCAGATCTTTCCGTCGGCGTGCTTGACGGTCAGTTCTTCACCTTCTGCGGTCTTGAGCTTCTTGCCGTCGGTGAGATCGGACGCGTCGAGCCTGCCCGGCACGACGTGGTAGGTGAGGATCTTGGTCAACGTCGCCTTGTTCTCGGGCTTGACCAGATTGTCGACGGTGCCGGCCGGCAGCTTGCCGAAGGCGGCGTTGGTCGGCGCGAAGACCGTGAACGGCCCCTTGCCTTCCAGCGTCTCGACGAGGCCCGCGGCCTTCACCGCGGCGACCAGCGTGGTGTGATCCTTCGAATTGACGGCGTTCTGGATGATGTTCTTCGAGGGGAACATCGCCGCGCCGCCGACCATCACGGTCTTCTCTTCGGCGCGCGCGGGCGCAACGATGGTCGAGGTGATCGCGAGGACGCTGAAGGCGGCAGACAAAAGGGCAATGCGCTTGGACATGGAGTATCTCCCGATGATTGATCAGACCGGCGAGATGCCGCCGGAACTGGAAGGGCAACAACGGCGCAGTTTCCGTGATCGAGAAGGTCGCGCCGTCGCTGCCTGGAATTACGGAGGGATTTGCGCACTGGTTTCGGAAAATAACTCTTTGTGATTCCTGAAACCTTGCGCCGCGCGATCCGTAGCTTGCCGCTTCCACCAATTTCCATCGAGCGGAACGCGTGTGCGCCGCCGCGAGCAATTTGCTTGCCGGCATCCATCAGTTGATCCAGCCTGAACCATCCGGCACCGCATCTTTCGCGGAAGACCGGCAACAGCAAGCGCCGACGACGAAGCGGCGCTGATTGCGGGAGGCGATCATGAGCAGCATCACGGCAGATGGAATAGCCGCGCCTACGGCGAACCTCGCGGGCGCAGAAGTCGGACCGCTGGAACAGAAACATCTGCAATACGCGAATTATCGCGCTGTCACCGGCGGCGCGGAGCTATCGAAAACGCACTGGCACATCGCCGCGGCGAATGCACTCGGCTGGGGGTTCGACGGCATGGACGGCGTGATCTTCGCGCTGGTGTCACCAATGGTCATCAGGGAATTTTCGCTCACTGTGCCGGAATATCGGTCCGGCCTGCAGATCGCTTTGCTCATCGGCATCGCCGGGCTGTATTTCTGGCCGTGGCTGTCCGACCGGCTCGGGCGGCGCACGCTGCTGGCCGTCAATATCGCACTGTTCTCGCTCCTGATGCCGGTCGCGGCGCTGTCGCCGACATTTACGATTTTCGTCGCCGCGCGATCGCTGCTCGGCTTCGCGCTCAATGGCGAATGGTCACTCGGATCGATGCTGGTTGCCGAGACCTGGCCGGCGCGGCTGCGCGGCCGGGTGATCAGCATGACGCGCTCGACCTGGTGCCTGGGCGCATCGCTCGCCGGCGGCATTACGGGTCTCGTCGCCGCGAATTTCGGCTGGCGCATCGCGGTCATGGTCCCCGGTGTGATCGCATTGCTTGCGATCTATGTCCGCGCGACCTGTCCGGAATCGCCGTATTGGGTGCGGGCGCAGGACCGCAAACGTCGCATTGCCGAGACGCTGGCGCGCGGCGATCGCGTGAGTGACGACGACAGCGCATGGTTCGGAAAGGCCAAATCGGTCGGCGTTCGCCAGGTCTTCCTGCCGGACGTGCTGCCCGCAACCCTCGTCGCCTTGTTCGTGGCCTGCTGCAGCACCTGCATTTTCGGAACGGTCGGCGGCTGGATGCCGCTCTATCTTGCGACCGAGAAACACTGGTCAACCGCCGAATACAGCCTGTTCTACGTGTTCTGGGGTATTTCCGGCTTCCTCGGCCTTTGCGTCGCCGGCTGGCTTGCGGACAGGATCGGCCGAAGGCTCGCCTTCATAGTGACCCTGATCGAGGGTGCGATCTTCATGACGCTCTGGGTCTTTTCCGAAAACCACGTGCTGCTCTGGGTGTTCGGCCTTGCCTGGAGCTTCGGCTTCCTCGGCTTCTGGGGACCGAGCACGACGCTGACCGCCGAAGTGTTTCCAACCCGCATTCGCGGCGCCGCCAACGGCGTGGTGTGGGCGATCGCCTATTTCGTCGGCTTCGTGCTGTTCCCATTCGTCACCGTCGGCCTGCAACAGCACACGGGCTCGTTCGCGCTGTCGTTTCTCTGCATTCCCGTCCTGATGGTCGCGATGGCGATCGGCGTCGCGATGACGGTGCCCGAGCATTCGGGAAAGGAGCTGAACGAGATTATCGTGTGAGGCAAAAGACCGTCAGACGACGCTCGCCGCGTCATTGCGAGGAGCGCAAGCGACGAAGCAATCCAGTCTTTCCCCGGAGACATTTCTGGATTGCTTCGCTGACGCTCGCAATGACGACGGGGAGACGTCGTCGCCGACATCACGCGGGCCTATGTTCCGCAGCGACGAGCGTTTAGTCCCTGCTCGACGGCGTCTGAATGAAGCCGCGATTCCATGTCGGGCTGATCAATATCTCGTTGACGCAGACGCGCGGCGGCAGGCTGGCGACGAAGGCGATGGTGCGGCCGAGATCTTCCGGCTGCAGCATCTTGGCCTGCTCCTCCTCGCTCGGCACCACCGGGCGCAATTTCAGGATCGGCGTTGCGACCTCGCCGGGCGACAGGCAGCAGGCGCGAAGCCCGTTGACGCATTCATCCATGTTGAAGGAATGGGTCAGCGCCAGTACCGCGTGTTTGGTGGTGGTGTAGGCCGGGCCCGGCATCTTCGACACATGGCGGCCGGCCCAGGACGCCACGTTGATGATGCAGCCGTCCTTCTGTTTGCGCATCGCCGGCAGCACGGCGCGCATGCAATAGAGCACACCGTTCAGATTGATCTCGACGAGCTTGTTCCAGCCGTCGATCTCCATGTCGGCCCAGCGGCGCTTCGGCACATTGATGCCGGCACTGTTGACCAGGAGATCGATGCGGCCATGCTTGGCGACGATCTGGTCGGCCACCTTCTCGACATCGGCGGCAACGCTGACGTCGAGCGCAATCGCCTCCGCCTGGCCGCCGCTTTTTAAGATCCTGGCAACCACGGCTTCGAGCGCATCCTTGCGCCGCCCCGATACCACAACCGTCCAGCCATCCGCCGCCAGCGCCTCCGCGCCCGCCTCACCGATGCCGCTGCCGCCTCCCGTCACCCATGCCACGCGTGTTCCGCCATTTGTCATGCCAACTGTTCTCCGTTGCCTTTTAAAGGGCGTTTTTGCTATTGCAGCCTCCCGGCACCGCCCTTGGGGAATGTTGCATGAACGCGCCAGCCAACGCCAATCTGTTTTCTCGCCTGTTCGACTCGCTCGACGATCCGAAGCGCCTCGCGATCGAGACCGTCGACGGTCAGAGCATCTCCTACGGCGATTTGATCGCGCGCGCGGGCCAGGTCGCGAATGTGTTGGTCGCGCGTGGCGTCAAGCCGGGTGACCGCGTTGCGGTCCAGATCGAGAAATCGGTCGAAAATCTCGTGCTCTATCTCGCCACCGTACGGGCCGGCGGCGTCTATCTGCCGCTCAACACCGCCTATACGCTCAACGAGCTGGATTATTTCATCACCGACGCCGAGCCGTCGCTGGTGGTGTGCGATCCGTCGAAGGCTGACGGTATTGCCAAGATCGCGGCCAAGGTTGGCGCGAAGGTCGAGACGCTCGGCGCCGACGGCAAGGGCTCGCTGACGGAGGCCGCCGGCAAGGCGAGTCAGGATTTCGCGACTGTTGTGCGCGGCAACGACGATCTCGCCGCGATCCTTTACACCTCCGGCACCACCGGCCGTTCCAAGGGCGCGATGCTCTCCCACGACAATCTCGCGTCGAACTCGCTGAGCCTTGTCGATTACTGGCGCTTCACCGACAAGGATGTCCTGATCCACGCGCTGCCGATCTATCACACCCACGGACTGTTCGTGGCGAGCAACGTCACGCTGTTCGCGCGCGCCTCGATGATCTTCCTGCCGAAATTTGATCCGGACCTGATCATCAAGCTGATGGCGCACGCGACCGTCATGATGGGCGTGCCGACCTTCTACACGCGGCTGTTGCAGAATCCGGCACTCAGCAAGGAGACGACCAGGCACATGCGGCTGTTCGTGTCGGGCTCAGCGCCGCTGCTCGCAGACACCCACCGCGAATGGGCCGCGCGCACCGGACACGCCGTGCTCGAGCGCTACGGCATGACCGAGACCAACATGAACACGTCGAACCCCTATGACGGCGAGCGCGTCCCGGGCGCAGTTGGCCATGCACTGCCCGGCGTCTCCGTGCGCGTCACCGATCCCGAAACCGGCAAGGTGCTGGCGCCGGAGACCATCGGCATGATCGAGGTGAAAGGTCCGAACGTGTTCAAGGGCTACTGGCGGATGCCGGAGAAGACCAAGTCCGAATTCCGCGACGACGGCTTCTTCATCACCGGCGATCTCGGCAAGATCGACGACAAGGGCTATGTGCACATCCTCGGCCGCGGCAAGGACCTCGTGATCTCCGGCGGGTTCAACGTCTATCCGAAGGAAATCGAGAGCGAGATCGACGCCATGCCGGGCGTCATGGAGTTGGCCGTGATAGGCGTGCCGCATGCCGATTTCGGCGAGGGCGTCACCGCCGTGGTGGTCTGCAATCCCTCGGCCGGCGTCAGTGAGGAGTCGGTGCTGAAAGGCCTCGACGGACGGCTTGCGAAATTCAAGATGCCCAAGCGGGTGTTCGTGGTCAACGAGCTGCCGCGCAACACGATGGGCAAGGTGCAGAAGAACGTTCTGCGCGACACGTATAAGGATATTTATACGAAGACGTGACGGCGCACTTGCGAACGGCCGGGCCGCCAGACCTACTGGCCCGACCAAAGGCTGATCACGAACCGGCCGCCGACGATGAAGAGATAGCAGCCGAACGCGATCTCGAGCTTTCGCTTGGAGAGCGCGTGCGCGGCCATCACCCCGAGTGACGCGGTCACGAGGCTGGTCGGCATCACCAGAAGCGCGCCGATCAACGAGACGTAACCGATCGCGAACGGCCATTGCAGCGCTGCGACATCGGGGAAATGTGCCGCCGCAGGCCACCCGGCATAGACGTAGCCGATGGCGCCGGGGATCGAGATCAGCACGGCGAGCGCCGATGACGTCGCAATCGCCTGGTGGATCGGCCGGCCGTAGAACGTCATCAAGAGATTGGAGAACAGGCCACCCCCGATCCCCATCAGGGTCGAGAACAGGCCGATGGCGAAGCCATACGCCTTCATCAGCGGACCGGTCGGGAACTTGTCGCCAAGCTTCCAACTCTCGCGCGCCAGCAACAGTCGCGCCGCCGCCGACCACGCGACGCCGACAAAGACGAACTTGAACAGCCGCTCCGGCGCGAAGCGGGCGATCACGGTGCCGGCGACGACGCCGAGCACGATCGACAGCCACCACTGCCGGAGGATCGCCATGTCCACCGCGCCGCGGTGATAATGGGCGCGAAAGGACCGGATCGAGGTCGGGATGATGACGGCCAGCGAAGTGCCGATGCAAAGCGGCATCCGCACCTCCAGTGGAACGCCGGCCAGCCGAAAGCACTCATAGAACACCGGCACCAGCACCGCGCCGCCGCCGATCCCGAACACGCCGGCCAGGAAGCCGGCCAGCGCTCCCGTGGCGATCAACAGCGCGGCCAGTTCGAGCAACTCTCCGGCATCAATTCCAGCGATGGCCATTCTTCCGAAACTCCTCCGGCCGGCGATTTATGATTTGCGTGCGGCGACACGGGCCTCCAGTAGACTCTTTCGCCGCGAAGGGGTACTGGCAAAGATCGGTTCGCTTTCTTGCGTTTTCCGGAAGGATCGACGGCATGGACCGGCTGGCGGCCATGGCGACGTTTGTGCGGGTCGTGGACAGCGGGAGCCTGTCGGGCGCGGCGCGCTCGATGCCGACGTCGCTGACATCGGTCAGCCGGCAGATCGCGGCACTGGAAGAGCACTACGGAACGCCGCTGATCGTCCGGACCACGCGCCGGCTGTCCCTGACCGACGACGGACGATTGCTCTACGAACGCGCCAAGGCGGTTCTCGGCGAGCTGAAGGATATTGAGATGTCCTTGTCGTCGAGCCATCGCCAGCCGTCAGGGCGGCTGCGGATAAGCGCGCCGACCTTGATGGGGCGCTTGCTGATTGCGCCACTGCTTCCGGAGTTTCTGCGTCGCCACCCGGCCGTGGCTGTCGACCTTCTGCTGGTCGATCGTGCGGTCGACATGATCGAAGAGGACATTCACCTGGCACTCCGGGTCGGGCGCTTGCCGGATTCGCAGCTTATCGCCCGCCAGCTTGGCGAAATCGCCATGATCGTCTGCGCGTCGCCGGACTATCTGCAACGCCGCGGCGTTCCGCAGACGCCCGCAGAGCTGAACGGACATGACTGCCTGCTGTTTTCGGACACCCCGGGAGGCGCGGAATGGCGTTTCACAATCGACGGAAAGCGCGGTGACAAGGTTCAGCTTTCGGGCAGGCTCTGGATCAACAGTCTCGACGCGCTGGTCACGGCGGCGAAAGCTGGCGCTGGCATCGTGCGGGTGCCGTCCTGGCAAGTCGCGCAGGACGTCGCGGCGGGCCGGCTGCAGCCGATCCTGACGTCCTTTGCGCCGCTGCCGACGGCGATCCACCTGCTGTTTCCACCGTCTCGAATCGGCTCGTTCAAGACCCGGTTGTTCGCCGATTACCTTGTTCAGCAATGGGAAAATGGCGATCCGCTGCATGAGGCGGGAGGTTCCGTGTAAACCGAATTCATCAAGAAAAGAACAAATGTTCATCTTTTTAGAATAGACTACGCCTTGGTATACCACGGGAGCCATTGGCTCTTTCTCGCCGGACGTCCTAGCTCTGAATTACGGTTCGGTTTTGCGGCATTTCGTCATTGCGCTGGGTGATTCGACTCCGTAAATAAGCCTGCAGTTCACATCGCGATCTCAGCGCCCGCACGGGCCGCAAACCGCCAAAAGTCGATAATGACAGCTCGGATCGAACGGCCGCTCTCGCCACATATGCAGACCTATCGCTGGACGCTGACGATGATACTGTCCATCGTCCATCGCGCGACCGGCCTTGCGCTGTATTTCGGCACCTTGTTGCTGGCCTGGTGGCTGATCGCGGCGGCTTCGGGCCCCGGCGCCTATTCCAATGTCCAGGCCTTCACCGGCAGCTTCATCGGCCGGCTGATCGTGTTTGGCTACACCTGGGCGCTGATGCACCATCTCCTGAGCGGCATCCGGCATTTTTTCTGGGACCTCGGTTACGGTTTCAAGGCCAATGAGCGCGAGGCGCTGACCTGGGGTGCGCTGGTCGGCGGCATCTCGCTGACGGTCCTGGTGTGGGTCGCAGCCTATGCGATCGGAGGCGGACGATGAGCGGGCAACACTCCTCCGGTTCGCCCTCCATGCGAACGCCGCTCGGGCGCGTGCGCAACCTCGGCGCCTCGCACTCCGGCACCACCGATTTCTGGCGCCAGCGCCTGACGGCAGTGGCGATGACGCTGCTGATCGTGCCGGTGCTGGTGATCGTGTTAATGCTGCTCGGCCGCAACCAGGCCGGCGCGGCGCAGATCCTGGGCTCTCTGCCGATCGCAATCATCCTGCTGCTCTTCATCGTCGCCAGCACCTGGCACATGAAGATCGGCATGCAGGTCGTGATTGAGGACTATGTGCACAACGAGAAACTGAAGCTTGCGGCCATCATGGCCAACAATTTCTTCTCGTTCGCGGTCGCGCTCGCCTCGATCTACGCCATCCTCAAACTGTCATCGGGAGTGTAACCCATGGCCAGTGACGGTAACGGCAAGGGCACAAACAAGGCCGCCAACGGCGCCGGCCCGGCAAGCAACGGAAAAGCCTATCCGATCGAGGATCACACCTACGACGTCGTAGTCGTCGGCGCCGGCGGCGCGGGGCTGCGCGCGGTGGTCGGCTGCAGCGAGGCCGGGCTTCGCACGGCCTGCATCACCAAGGTGTTTCCGACGCGTTCACATACCGTGGCGGCGCAAGGCGGCATTTCCGCCTCGCTCGGAAACATGCATCCCGACGACTGGCGCTGGCACATGTACGACACCGTGAAGGGGTCGGACTGGCTCGGCGACCAGGATGCGATCGAATACATGGTGCGTAACGCGCCCGACGCGGTCTACGAACTGGAGCATTGGGGCGTCCCCTTCTCGCGCACCGAGGACGGCAAGATCTATCAGCGTCCGTTCGGCGGCATGACCTTGGACTACGGCAAGGGTCAGGCGCAGCGCACCTGTGCCGCCGCCGATCGCACCGGTCATGCCATGCTGCACACGATGTATGGCCAGTCGCTGCGGCATGCCGCGGAATTCTTCATCGAGTTCTTCGCCATCGACCTGATCATGGACGACCAGGGCGCCTGCCGCGGCGTGATTGCGCTGAAACTCGACGACGGCACGCTGCATCGCTTCCGCGCCCAGACCACGATTCTGGCGACCGGCGGCTATGGCCGCGCCTATGCGTCCTGCACCTCGGCACACACCTGCACCGGCGACGGCGGCGCGATGGCGCTGCGGGCCGGCCTGCCGCTGCAGGATATGGAGTTCGTCCAGTTCCACCCGACGGGCATCTACGGCTCGGGCTGCCTCGTCACCGAGGGCGCGCGCGGCGAAGGCGGCTATCTCGTCAATTCGGAAGGCGAGCGCTTCATGGAGCGCTATGCGCCCTCAGCGAAGGATCTCGCCTCCCGCGACGTGGTTTCGCGCGCGATGACCATCGAGATCCGCGAGGGCCGCGGCGTCGGCAAGAAGAAGGATCACATCTTCCTGCATCTCGACCATCTCGATCCCAAAGTGCTGGCCGAACGCCTGCCGGGCATCTCGGAGTCGGCCAAGATCTTCGCCAATGTCGACGTCACCCGCGAGCCGATCCCGATCGTGCCGACGGTGCACTACAACATGGGGGGCATCCCCACGAACTATCACGCCGAAGTTCTCACCAAGGTAAACGGCGATGACAATTCCGTGGTGCCGGGCCTGATGGCGATCGGCGAGGCAGCTTGCGTGTCGGTGCATGGCGCCAACCGTCTCGGCTCCAATTCGCTGATCGATCTCGTCGTGTTCGGCCGCGCCGCGGCGCTGCGGCTTGCGGAAAAGCTGACGGCGAACGCCAAGCAGCCGGAATTGCCCGCGGGCTCGGCGGACAAGGCGCTCGGCCGGCTCGATCATTATCGCTACGCCGCCGGCGGCACGCCGACCGCGAAGCTGCGCGCCAGCATGCAGCATGTGATGCAGAGCAATTGCGCGGTGTTCCGCACCGGCGAGGTGCTGCAGGAAGGCCAGAACCTGATCCACAAGGTGCACGGCGGCATTTCCGACATCTCGGTGTCGGACCGCTCGCTGATCTGGAATTCCGACCTGATCGAGACGCTCGAATTCGACAATCTGATCGTGCAGGCGGTTGTCACGATGGACTCCGCCGCTAACCGCACCGAAAGCCGCGGCGCGCATGCCCGCGAGGATTTCGCCGAGCGCGACGACAAGAACTGGATGAAGCACACGCTGGCGTGGATCGACGAGAAGGGCAAGACCGCGATCGATTACCGCCCGGTGCACGACTACACCATGACCAACGATGTGCAGTACATTCCGCCGAAAGCACGAGTGTATTAGCGCGATTGTCATGCGCGGGCTTGACCCGCGCATCCATCTTCAAAAGAGGATGGATTGCCAGGTCAGGCCCGGCAATGACGAGGAGAACCGCAGAGGCAGAATAAATGGTTGAATTCGCGCTTCCCAAGAATTCCAGGATCGTCGGCGGCAAGGCCTGGCCGAAACCGCCGGGCGCAACCGAGACGCGCGAACTCAAGGTCTATCGCTGGAACCCCGACGACGGGAAGAACCCGAGCGTCGACACCTATCATATCGACATTCACGATTGCGGCCCGATGGTGCTGGACGGGCTGATATGGATCAAGAACAACATTGATCCGACGCTGACCTTCCGCCGCTCCTGCCGCGAAGGCGTCTGCGGCTCCTGCGCCATGAACATCGACGGCCAGAACACGCTCGCCTGCACCAAGTCGATGCATGACGTGAAAGACGGCGCGGTCAAGATCAACCCGCTGCCGCATCAGCCCGTGGTCAAGGATCTGGTGCCGGACCTCACCAATTTCTACGCGCAATATGCTTCGATCGAGCCGTGGCTGAAGACGACCTCGCCGACGCCGCAGAAGGAATGGAAGCAGAGCCACGAGGACCGCGAGAAACTCGACGGCCTCTACGAATGCATTCTGTGCGCCTGCTGCTCGACATCCTGTCCGAGCTACTGGTGGAACAGCGACCGCTTCTTGGGCCCAGCCGCGCTTTTGCAGGCAAACCGCTGGGTCAGCGACTCCCGCGATGAGGCGACCGGCGAGCGGCTCGACAATCTCGAAGACCCGTTCCGGCTCTATCGCTGCCACACCATCTTGAACTGCGCCAAGGCCTGCCCGAAGGGCCTCAACCCGTCGGAAGCAATCGCCGAGTTGAAGTTGAAGCTAGTCGAGCGGCAGATCTAGAGCATGCTCCGGAAAAGTGTGTAGCGGTTTCCCTCGCGACAAACGCGAAACGCGTTTGCGCGGAGATCATGCTCAAACAAAGACCTAAAGCGCGATGACGATTCAACCTGATCTCATCGCGCTTTAGGTTCCAATTTTCTCGGCATCTCGGCCTGCGTTGCGGGCCGAGCGATCGCGGTCTACCTTACCGTGGACACCATGGAAGGGATCGCGCGATGTCTGCCTCGCCCATCATCCTGCATCACTTCGATCAGTCGCCGTTCTCGGAAAAAATCCGCCTGATCTTCGGCCTGAAGACAATCGCGTGGACCTCGGTCAGGATCTCGCGGATCATGCCGCGACCCGATCTGATGCCGCTGACCGGCGGCTACCGGCGCACGCCGGTGATGCAGATCGGCGCGGACATCTATTGCGACACGCAATGCATCATGCGCGAGCTGGAGCGGCGGTTTCCGGAGCCGAGCCTGCTGCCGAAGGGTTATCAAGGCCTCGCCTGGGCCGGCGCGATGTGGACCGACCGCCCGTTCTTCCAGAACACCGTGAATCTCGTGTTCGGCGTGCTGGCGGATAAGGTGCCGGCCGAATTCATCGCCGACCGCGAGAAGCTGCGCGGCGCCAAGTTCGACGTCGCGGCGATGAAAGCGGCAATCCCGCAGATGCGTGACCAGTTTCGCGCCCATCTGCAATGGATCGATGTCCAGCTTTGCGACGAACGCCCCTGGCTCGCCGGCGACGCGCCAAGCCTCTGCGACGTCGACGCCTACATGAACATCTGGTACGCGCGCTCCAGTCTCGACAATGCCGACGAGCTGCTCGCCGAATATGATCACACACGGGCCTGGGCGGCGCGGCTGCACGCGATCGGCCATGGCGAACGCACGGAAATGTCCACCGCCGATGCGCTTGCCATCGCCGCGAATGCGACGCCGCAGACGGAAGAGCTGTCCGATCCTGACGATCCCAATGGCCGCAAGCCCGGCGACAAGGTCGAGGTCATGCCCGACGACTACGGCAAGATCCGTGTCAGCGGCGAGATCGTCGCGCTTTCCGCGCAGCATATCGCGATCCGCCGCCACGATCCGCGCGCCGGTGAGGTCATCGTTCATTTCCCGCGCGCGGGCTTCCTGGTGTTTGCGGTCGCTTGATCGTGTACCGGGTTGAGCAGACCGCCATCGCCGCGGGACTTTCGCATATGGCTCTTCCCGACCGTGATCGTGTCGGGCCTCATCGTTCGAGACGGCGCTTACGCGCCTCCTCACCACGAGGGTTTGACTTTGTGCGCGGGCAGCTTTCCTCCATATGCGATAGCCCCGACCACCGCCGGAACCCGAACGGAACCTTCTGATTTTCTTCGCGTTGTCGGGGCATGGCTAAACCCGCCGCGAAGCATCACCCGGCTAGAAAATCGTCTGATCCGGACAAGGCACCCAAGGCGCCCGACCCGGAAAAGGCGCCAATCATCGAGGTCCTCGCCGAAGATGGCGACCAGGTAGAGCCGCCGCCACCCGAGGTGGTCGAGCCGGATCCGGAGATGTCGCCGGAAGAGGCCGAGGAAGCGCGCAAGAGTTATCTGCTGACACGCTTCTGGATCAGCGCGCGTGGCTACTGGGGCAGTCAAGGTGACAGGCTGGCGTGGCCGTTTTCGATCGGCCTGTTGCTCTTGATCATCGGAACGGTCGCCTTTCAATACGGCATCAACGTCTGGAATCGCGCGATCTTCGACGCGATCGAAAAACGCAACTCCGCAACGGTCTTCCATCTCACCGCGCTGTTCTTTCCGCTCGCGATCGGCAGCGTCGCCTTTGGCGTGGCGCAGGTGTTGGCGCGGATGGGCATTCAGCGCCGCTGGCGCGCCTGGCTGACCCATTCGGTGATCACGCGTTGGCTGACGAACGGCCGCTATTATCAGCTCAATCTCGTCGGCGGCGACCACAAGAATCCCGAATATCGCATCGCCGAGGACCTGCGGATCGCAACCAATTCGCCGGTGGATTTCATCGCCGGGGTCTCCTCCGCGCTGCTCTCGGCCGCGACCTTCATCGTCGTGCTCTGGACCATCGGCGGCGCGCTGACGGTCACGCTCGGCGGCTCGACCTGGACCATTCCCGGCTTCCTCGTCATCGCCGCGATCGTCTATGCCGCGATCGCCTCCGGCTCAATCCTGACGATCGGCCGCCGCTTCGTGCAGATCTCCGAAGACAAGAACCAGGCCGAGGCCGAATTCCGCTACACGCTGACCCGCGTGCGCGAGAACGGCGAAAGCATCGCGCTGCTCGGCGGCGAGGAAGAAGAGCGCGACGGCATCGACAGGACGTTTTCAAATGTGCTGCGGCAATGGGCGACGCTGGCCGGTCAGCACATGCGGACCACGCTGGTCTCGCAGGGGTCGAGCATCATCGCGCCCGTCGTGCCGCTGTTGCTCTGCGCGCCGAAATTCCTCGACGGCAGCATGACGCTTGGCCAGGTGATGCAGGCGGCGAGCGCCTTCACCATCGTGCAGAGTGCGTTCGGCTGGCTGGTCGACAATTATCCGCGGCTCGCCGACTGGAACGCCTGCGCGCGCCGCATCGCCTCTCTGATGATGTCGCTCGACGGACTGGAGCGGGCCGAGCGTGGCGACGGTTTCGGCCGCATCAAGCACGGTGAGACTGAGGGCGACGCCATGCTCAGCCTCAACGATCTCTCGGTGACGCTCGATGACGGCACTGCCGTGGTCGGTGAAACCGAGGTGGTGATCGAGCCGGGCGAGCGGCTGCTGGTCGCCGGCGAATCCGGCACCGGAAAAAGCACGCTGGTGCGCGCCATCGCCGGGCTTTGGCCTTGGGGTGGCGGCAGCGTCAATTTCCATCCCGACCGGCGGCTGTTCATGCTGCCACAACGGCCTTACGTGCCCTCAGGCACGCTGCGTCGCGCGGTCGCCTATCCCGGCGCCGCCGAAGACTGGACGCTCGACGAAATCGGCGACGCCCTGCACAAGGTCGGTCTCGATCATCTGAAGGACAAGATCGAGGAAGAGGCGCCCTGGGACCAGACCCTGTCCGGCGGCGAGAAGCAACGGCTCGCCTTCGCGCGCCTGCTTCTGCACAACCCCGATATCGTGGTGCTCGACGAGGCAACATCGGCGCTCGACGAGAAGAGCCAGGACAAGATGATGGAAATTGTCACGAGCGAACTGCCGAAGGCGACGATTGTCAGCGTCGCACATCGTGTCGAGCTCGAAGCCTTCCACAGCCGCAAGATCGTGCTCGAGCGTCGTAAAGGGGGCGCCAAGCTCGTCAGCGACATCGAACTCATTCCTCGCAAGGGCAAGCGGCGGCTGCTCGGTCGTTTCCTGCGCGGGCGCAAGAACAACAAGTCCGCGCCGAGCAAGACGCCGCAGAAAAAGGCGGCGTGATAGCACCTCCAGCCCCTCCGCTTTGTTCCTCGTCAGCATCTCACTCCGCCCGGTTGGCCTTCACGACAAAACCGGTTATGCAATTCGCCGCCCGCCGCCCTGATCGAGGATCCCTGCTTGACGCCCGACAATGATGCTTCGCCCGCGCCCTTTGGCGCGTTTGCGCCCAACGCGGCGCAGACCGCGATCATCGGCCTCGCGCATCGGTCGCGGCTGAAGCGCGGCGCCTTCCGCCCGATGTTGTCGCGGGTGATCAATCTGTTGCGGGAGGGGCCGGTCGATGTGCAGTATCAGGGCGCGTCGTTCCGCTTCTATCATCAGTTCAGCGCCACCGAGCGCGGCGCGCTGCTCAACCCCGACTACAATCTCGAAGAGCTCGATTTCCTGCGCAGCCACGTGCCCGCCGGCGGCGTGTTTGTGGATATCGGCGCCAATGTCGGCACCTATGCCATGCCATTGGCGCGCCATGTCGGACCATCCGGCAAGGTGATCGCGATCGAGCCGCATCCCGTGACCTTTGCCCGTCTTGCCTTCAACCGCACCGCCTCGGGCTTCGGGCAGGCGACGCTCGTCGCTGCGGCAGCCAGCGATTCCGATGGCGAGCTGTTGATCGAGACCGACGGCGACAATCTCGGCGCCAGCCACATCGTGACGAGCGCAGCCACGGCGAACGCGGTCAAGGTACCGGCGCTGCGGCTGCAACGCATTCTGCAGGAAGCCGGCATATCGAAAGTCGATGCGCTGAAGATCGATGTCGAGGGCTTCGAGGACCGCGCGCTGATCGGCTTCTTCGCCGACGCGCCGCAAGCACTGTGGCCCCGCGCGGTGGTGATCGAACACCTGTCGCGCGACGAATGGCAGCAGGACTGCATCGCCGACATGATCACACGCGGCTATCGCGAGACCGGCAAGAATCGGAGCAACACATTCCTGCTGCGAAGCTAGTTCAGCATCGCGTTTCCTATCCCTGCACCCCGGAGACGCCCTCGATGATCGACCATATTGGTTTTTCGGTTTCTGATTACGAAAAGGCCAAAGCCTTCTATCTGAAAGCGCTTGAACCGCTTGGCTACAGCCTCGTGATGGAGGTGACGCAGGAGCAGACCGGCGATCATCCGGCGGCCGGCTTCGGCGCCAATGGCAAGCCGGATTTCTGGATCAGTGGTGAAGGCGGCTTGAACAAGCCGATGCATGTCGCGATCCTTGCTGGGACTCGCACCATCGTCGATGCATTCCACAAGGCGGCGATCGCTGCGGGCGGACGCGACAACGGCGCGCCCGGCATCCGCGCGCATTATCATCCCAATTATTACGGCGCGTTCGTACTCGATTCCGACGGCCACAATATCGAAGCCGTTTGCCATTCGCCGGAATAGCGCAGAGTCGGAATTGCGGTTTCCGGTTCGATGCGCAGGAACATCGGCACGTCGGCATCGTTATCGTCACGGAGCATCAGGGAATCAGTCAACGGAGCAAGCCATGAGCCAAGCCGTGAGCAACGACAACGCGCGCGATCTCGATCGCGCCTGGGAGCTGATGAAGAAGATCGGCTTTGCGATGCTGGTCACGCAAGACGGCGGTAAGCTGCGTGCGCGGCCGATGGCGGCCTATGTTGAACGCGAGGCGAACACGATCTATTTCCTGACGGACGCGAGACGTCACAAGGACGAGGAGATCGCGCGTAATCCATCAATTAATCTTTCGTTCGCCGACGCCGGCAATCAGAAATACGTGTCCGTCAGCGGCACCGCGTCCGTCAGCAATGATCGCGCCAAGATCAAGCAGCTGTTCTCGACGCCCGCGAAAGCATGGTGGGACAGTGCCGATGATCCAAATATCCGCGTATTGAAGATCGCGCCTGAGGACGCCGAGTTCTGGGACTCGCCGGGCTCGGTCATCAGCTATGTGAAGATGGCTGCGGCCGCCGTCACCGGGAGCCGGCCTGATCTCGGCGACAATCGCAAGGTCGTGCTGTAGATGCCGATCGAGCCGCCCGAAATTCCTCCTGCGACGCCGGGAAATCCCACCGAGCCGCCGCAGGAAGATCCGCCCGGGACTCCCCAACCCGAGGCACCCCCGCCCGTGCGCGAACCCGGAGAACCGTCAACGCCCGACGAGTTGCCGGGGCAAACACCGGATGAATTTCCAACGCGCGGACCGAACAGCCCCACCACGCCGAACCCGGCAACCGCCGTTGCAATGATCAACGCGCGTGCGACAATCTGAACCCCGACACGAACAAACAAAAAAACGGTTTGAAGGGAATGCCTGAATACGCCATGAACGGTGGTATGTCTGTGCGCCGTCGCGCAAGAAATAAATCCAGATTCGCGTTTGAACGCCGCCACATTCCGGCCTAACGCTTATCTGTTGATCCGCCCCGCCTTGTCACACTTGTCACTAAAGTGATTCCAGGAAACGAGATCCTCATGACCAAACTTCGCCTTGTGCTGCTTGCGACGACTGCTCTCTCTGCGATGCAGTTTGCAAGTGCCACATCTCATGCACAGACCGCGCCGCTGGTCGTCGCGCAGCAGCAAGGCGAGACCGGTCCTGACGGCAAACCGAAGCAGCCGCCGAAGGGTCCACCTGCGGGGCAACCGCCTGGACAACCGCCGGCACGGCCGGGCGGGCCGCCGCCGGGCGCGCCACCGCATGCTGCGCCACCTCCGGCCGCAGCACCTCCGCAGCATCAAGCACCGCCGGCTCCTCCGCCGCCTGCCGCCGCACCACAGCGTCCGGCAGCACCGCCACCTCCTGCGCCACCTCCCCATGTCGCGCCGCCACCACCGCCCGCGGCGGCACCGCCCGCGCGTCCCACGCCGCCGCCACCACCGGCAGCCGCACCTCCGCAGCATCAGGCGCCGCCGACTGCGCCCGCGCGTCCGACTCCACCTGCACCACCACCGCCACCTGCACCGCCGCCTGCGGCCGCGCCACCACCTGCCGCCGCGCCACAGACACGTCCGACTCCGAACTCCTCCGCCGCCGGCGACTCCACCCGCGGCAGGCGCACCCCAGACCCGTCCGGCACAGACACCGCCATCACCTCCGCCGACTCCACCTGCGGGAGGCGCTCCGCAGACGCGCCCCGGCGTTGCGCCACCTGCCACGCCGAATGCCGCGCCGCCTGCTCCCAACGGTGCGCCCACGACTCCGCCGGGCCGCACGCCACCACCGGGCGGAGCGACGCCGCCCGCACCTGGAGCAGCGCAGCCCGCACCATCGGCAAGTCCACCTGCGGGCGGACCTACGCCGCAGATACGACCCGGCTTGACGCAGCCGGGTGCAGCGCCAGGCGCAGCCCCTGCAGCACCGGGCGCCGCGCCCGGCAATCAGAGCGCCGCACCCCCGACGCCCGCGCCAGCTCTACGACGACCGCCTCAAATCACTGCGCCGTTGCCGGCCGCGCCGCCACCGACGCAGCAGGCGCTGACGCCGATCGCACCCGGCGCAGCAGCTCCCGGTCCGCGCCGCCTCGAGGATTTCCGCAGCCAGCGGCAGGAAGTTCAGCAAGGCGGCCGCACGATCATCACGGAGCCGGGCCGGATCATCATCCGCGATCCGGGCGGCCAGGAATTCGTGCGCCACAACGAAGTGGATCGCTTCCGCTTCGGCGCGCGCGACATCCGCACCGAGACGGTCCGTGGCGAGAACCGCACCGTCGTGATCCGTCCCGACGGATCGCAGGTGATTACCGTGGTCGGCTCGGACGGCCAGTTGCTGCGGCGAATCCGGCGCGACCCTGCGGGCCGCGAGATCATCATCATCGACAACAGCTATCGCGATCCGCGCGCGGTCGGCGGTTTCTATGTCGACCTGGCGCCGCCGATCGTCCGCATTCCCTACGATCGCTACATCGTCGATTCCGAGGGCGCGCCGCCTGATCTGCTCTACGACACCATGATCGCACCGCCGGTGGACCGGATCGATCGGCGCTATTCGCTCGACGAAATCCGCTACAGCCCGAACGTGCGCATGCTGATGCCCAGCATCGACGTCAACACCATCAACTTCGACACTGGCTCGTGGGAGATCCCGCCGGATCAGGCAGCAAAGCTGCAAGGGATCGCGGATGGACTCAACCGTGCCATCCAGGCCAACCCGCGCGAGGTGTTCCTGATCGAGGGACACACCGATGCGGTCGGCAACGACACCGACAATCTGTCGCTGTCGGACCGTCGCGCCGAATCCGCGGCCGAATTGCTGACACAGCAGTTCGGAGTGGCGGCCGAAAACCTGACGTCGCAGGGCTATGGCTCGCAATATCTGAAGGAGCAGACGCCAGGGCCGAGCCGCCTCAACCGGCGCGTCACCGTCCGACGCATCACGCCGCTGCTCAATGGCGGCACCGCAGCGCTCCCGCCACCTCCGCCCGGCACCGCGCCGCCGCGATAGGCGCGGCTAATGTGAAAATGAAAATGGCCGGGAGAAATCCCGGCCATTTTTGTGTCGTGCGTCGGCGAAAACAGCGATGGCGGCAGTGCCGTAGCGCGCTAATACAAGGGGTCGGCAGAGTAGCGTAAGCGACGTGCCCACCATCGTTCGGCAACGCTGTCAGGAGCGGTGGGCACGCTACGCTTTGCCCACCCTACGGCGCCTGTGACCTCAGTCCTTGTCGCTATCGAGCTTGAAGATGTGGGAGCCGTCCGGAATCGACAGCAAGCCTGTGTCTGCGTAGAGATCGAGCTTGGCGCGGGTATCGGTGATGTCGAGGTTGCGCATTGTCAGCTGGCCGATACGGTCCGCTGGCGTGAACGCCGCGTCCTCCACCTTCTCCATGCTCAGCCGCTCCGGCTGATAGGTCAGGTTGGGGCTCTCGGTGTTCAGGATCGAGTAATCGTTGCCGCGACGCAGTTCGAGCGTGACCTCGCCGGTGACGGCGCGAGCCACCCAGCGCTGGGCGGTTTCGCGCAGCATGAGGGCTTGAGAATCGAACCAACGCCCCTGATAGAGCAACCGGCCGAGGCGCATGCCGCTGATCCGGTATTGCTCGATGGTATCTTCGTTGTGGATGCCGGTGATCAGCCGCTCATAGGCGATGTGCAGCAGCGCCATGCCGGGCGCTTCGTAGATGCCGCGGCTCTTGGCCTCGATGATCCGGTTCTCGATCTGGTCGCTCATGCCGAGACCATGCCGGCCACCGATGGCATTGGCCTCGAGAAACAGCGCGACCGGGTCGGCGAATGTCTGGCCGTTCAGTGCGGCAGGCTGGCCCTCTTCGAAACGCACGGTGACCGCTTCGGCCTTGACGACACAGTCGTCGCGCCAGAACGGCACGCCCATGATGGGGTTCACGATTTTGATGCCACTATCCAGACTTTCAAGATCCTTTGCTTCGTGGGTCGCGCCGAGGATATTGCTGTCGGTCGAATACGCCTTCTCCGCACTCATCTTGTAGTCGAAGCCGTTGGCGGTCAGGAACGCCGACATTTCCGCGCGGCCGCCCAGCTCGTCGATGAACTGCTGGTCGAGCCAGGGCTTGTAGATCTTGAGGCTCGGATTGGTCAGCAGGCCGTAGCGGTAGAACCGCTCGATATCGTTGCCTTTGTACGTGGAGCCGTCGCCCCAGACGTTGACGCCGTCCTCCTTCATGGCCGCGACCAGCATCGTGCCGGTCACGGCACGGCCGAGGGGCGTGGTGTTGAAGTATGTGGCGCCGCCGGTCGAGATGTGGAAAGCACCGGATTGGATGGCGGCAATGCCTTCGTGAACCAGTTGCGTGCGGCAATCCACGAGCAGGGCTTTTTCGGAGCCGAAGCCCAGGGCCTTGCGTGGGATCTCGTTGTAGTCGGCCTCATCGGGTTGGCCGAGGTTCGCCGTATAGGCAAAGACGCGCGCGCCCTTCTGCTTCATCCACAACAACGCCGCGCTGGTATCGAGACCGCCCGAGAAAGCTATGCCGACTTTTTCCCCCTTGGGCAGGCTTTTCAAGATCGTACTCATGGAGCTTCCAATCGGTCGGAATTGCTGATGTGTCTTTGTGAATTGAGTGCGCGAATAACAAATTTCGCGGCCTTGGGCACGCGTTTAATGGCGGGCGGCGCGCTGAAGTCGAGCCGCCGGAGCCGGACGACCCTGGCCGTCGCGTTTCGTGCAAGCGCTCACGCCGTCGGGCTCGCTCCTACCTCACGCCCGCGCCAGCGTTGCATCAGGCGGTAGCCCGGCCAGGCCAGCCGCGTCAGCGCGGCATCGATCTGCGCGTCGGTGAGTCTGGTCGCTGACCAGCGGTAGATCAGCGCGAAAGTCAGCCAGGTGACCAGAAACGTCACCAGCCCCGCGATCGCGACGTCGGTGAAGAAATGCCCGCCGAACGCCATCCGAAGCCCACTTGTCACCATGCCGAAGATCGTGGCGGCGGTATAGGCGAGGGGTCGCCAGCCGGGCGGCGCCAGCGCGGCGGGCGCGAGCGTCCAGAACGCGGTCGCGCCCTCGCCGGAGAAGAACGAGCAGTTGCGGGTGCAGCCGCCGCGCGGGTCCCACCAGGGCACGAACGGCAGGTCGCCGGCAAATTCCGTCACCAGCACCGGGCGCGGCCGGCCCCAATAGCTCTTGAAGGTCAGATTGGTGAGCACGCCGGCGGACAGGATCATGGTCAGCAGCAGGAACACCACGGCGCGTCCCGACATGATCAGTGGACGATCCGGCCGCGCAAACTTGAGGATCAGCGCGACGATTGCGGGTGCGGCCAGCCCCCAGGCGATCCACATCGCCACATCACGTGCAAGGCTGGCGATCCAGTTGAACTTGAGCGGAAAGTTTCGCGTCTGCGGATCGTAGAATAGCGCGGCGAGCTTGAGATCGAGCTCGGGATAGATGCCGAAGAGCACCCCGACGACAAGTGCGAGCGACAGCCCGATGAAGAGTCCGGTACGGTTCATGAGGTGCGATTTAGTGGAGGCGAGCCATTAAGGGAAGTCCACTCTGCCGTCGTTCCGGGACGATAGCGCTCGCGGCGGCTCGCGCCAGACGCCGGCGTTGCGGCCTGCGATGATCCAGTAGACCAGACCGGCGACGATGCCGGCGCCGGTCATGATCTCGAGGTGACGCCGCACGATGCCTTCGAAGCGGAGCGTCTCGGTGTCGAACGGGATGAGGCCGAGATAACAGGCAAGCCCGACAAGTCCGCCGCCGATCGCGTAAGTGAGCACACCGCGTATGGAGAAAGCCTCGGTAATGAGCGCGATGATCATCGCCGGCAGCAGCGCGAAACCCGAGACGAAAATAAAGGCGAAGCCGATCACGACATCGAACGCGCGTGGATCGATCGAGCCGCTGCCGAGGTCGGACAATTCCGGAAACAGCACTGCGCCGACGACGATCATGCCGGCCGCCAGACAGGCGGCGAGGAAGGCCACAAAGATCACGAGCAGACGAATGATCAGCGTCATGGCGATAAACCGTCCACACCGTCATCGCGAGGAACGCAAATGCCGAAGCCATCCAGAATCTTGCCGGCTGTTCTGGATTGCCTCGCTTCGCTCGCAATGACGAAAGACGCCATCCAGCACATCGCCACTCAATCCGTCATCGCCATCGCACGCAGCGCCTGACGCTCGCGCGCTGACAATTTCTCCGTCTCCGATTTCAACTGGCCGCAGGCGGCCAAAATGTCGCGGCCGCGCGGCGTGCGCACCGGCGAGGAATAACCCGCGTTGAAAATGTATTCGGAAAATTTCTCGATCTGGTCCCAGTCCGAGCACTCGTAGCGCGTACCCGGCCACGGATTGAACGGAATGAGGTTGATCTTGGCCGGAATGCCCTTCAGGAGCTTCACCAGCAGCTTCGCATCATCGAGCAAATCGTTGACGCCTTTCAGCATGACATATTCGAAGGTGATGCGCCGCGCGTTCGATGCGCCGGGATAATCGCGGCAGGCCTGCAGCAATTCGGCAATCGGATATTTGCGGTTGAGCGGCACCAGCTCGTCACGCAATTCGTCGCGCACCGCATGCAGCGAGATCGCGAGCATCACGCCAATCTCTTCGCCGGTACGGATGATGTTCGGCACCACGCCCGAGGTCGACAGCGTGATCCGGCGGCGCGAGATGCCGATGCCTTCATTGTCCGCGACGATCAGAAGCGCATCGCGCACCGCGTCGAAATTATAGAGCGGCTCCCCCATCCCCATCATCACGACGTTGGTGACGAGCCGGCCGCCGGACGGCGTGTCGCGATCGGCCCAGTCATTCAGACGATCGCGCGCCACCATGATCTGGCCGACGATCTCGCCCGCGGTGAGATTGCGCACCAGACGCTGCGTGCCGGTGTGGCAGAACGAGCAGTTCAGCGTGCAACCCACCTGCGAAGAGACGCAGAGGGTGCCGCGGTCGGTCTCCGGAATGTAGACGCATTCGACCTCATGCGGCCGCTCGACCGCATCGCCACTCGGCAGCCGCAACAGCCATTTGCGAGTGCCGTCATTGGAGATCTGCTCGGCTATGACTTCCGGACGATCGACGGTGAAATGCTGCGCGAGCTGTGCGCGCGTCTCCTTTGAGACGCTGCTCATTTCATCGAAGGACTTGGCGCCGCGGAAATAGATCCAGTGCCAGAGCTGCTGCGCGCGCATCTTGCGCTGCGCCGGCGCGACGCCGATCTCGCTCAGCCGTTCTGCCAGCTCGGCGCGCGACAGGCCGATCAGCGACGGCTTGGCCGGCGGCACATAGGTTTCGAGTGGTGTCTTTTCGAGGGGCGCGGTCATCTCGCGCGGCCCGGCGGTCGGTTGCATTGATCTGGTCCAATAGCTGTGCCCGCGGGATCGTCGTGCCGGCTCCGTGCCGGGCATCCACGCCTCTCTGCGGTTAACCAAGACTTGCCGTTAACCAAGACGTGGACGGCCGGGACAAGCCCGATCACGACGACCATGGGCTCAAGCCGGCTATATAGCAGTTCGCACCGGAATTACGACTGCTTCAGCGCCGGCAATCCTGCCCGATCTTGTCGAGCGCCTGGGACAGGCCCTTCATCGAGAAGGTGTCGGTGGTCTCGGTGCCCTTGGCGGAGACGCCCTTGACGACGACATCGGCGGAGCGGCGCATGGCTTCCACCATGCGCTCTTCCTCGGCGGCGTTCTTGATCCACAGCCCGTCGCCCTGAGTGTACATCGCATATGCCGCGCCGCCGACTTCGAGCGTCGATTCCGAACCCGGCTTCAGCGCGTAGCCGATCATGACGGAGACTTCGTTGATGACCTTCTCCGCCGGGCGCGTGGATACGAAAGCATAAGCCGGATCACGCGGACGATTTGGCGGATTGGTCTTCGACGAACTCGGCTTGGCGAGCGCAAAGCAAACCTTCTTGCCGTTCGCCGTCGCCGTATAGGCGCCCCATGTTCCGAACTGGCCGATCAAGGTGGGCTCCGCACCTGCCACGGCCGGTATGGCCGGCTTGGCCTCCACCTTCGGCGCGACTTTGGCAGCCTTCGATGGCGCGCCCTGCGCGGCAGCGAGGGTTGTGCCGCCGCACACCAGCGCGCTTGCGGCCAGCGCTGTCATTATTCGCCAAATGAACATGTCGAGAAGTGATTCCCCCAAGCCTTGGTTCCACCAATATTGTGACTGGAAGATGGCCCGGCATCGTAGCGTGCCCCGCGTGTTAAATAGCGGGGAAGTGTTGATTTGGAAATACCGCAGAGGACCAGAACCAGGAAACGACGCGCCTAGCCTCTGGCCCGCGCGGCCCGATGTTTTTCCCATTGTTCCTCTGTCCATTGCAGAAGATCCTCGGCGCCCGAGCTGCGTAAGTGAGCACCGCCATCCTGCACGACCATCTCGCCATTAATGTAGCCGGCACTGTCGGAAATCAAAAAGCTCGCGAGATCTGCAAGTTCTTGATGTTCGCCCGCACGTCCGAGCGGATTTCGCGACGCCCAGCCCTGTTCCCGTCCCTCGGGACGAAGCTGTCCCGTCGCGCCCGCGGTGGGAAACGCGCCAGGCGCGATCGCCACGGTGCGAATACCTTTCGGTCCCCACTCAACCGCGAGACTTCTGGTCATCGCCAGCACGGCGGATTTCGCCATCGCCGACGGTACCGTAAAAGCACGGCCGGTGATCGTTGAGGTCGACAGGATGCTCAGGACCACGCCTTTGCGCTTGTCGCTTTCCTTGGCCCCGATCCAGCGATGGCCTGCGGCAAGCGTGCAGTACATCGCACCGTGCAGCGTCGGCGCGAGAATCGCATCGGCCGCGCGGAAGGATAATTGTTCGGTCTGCGCGATGAAGGTTGCGGCAGCATTATTGACCAATATGTCGAGCGGCGCGGCGCGCCAGATCGTGTCCATCATCGCATCGACTGCAGCGCCGTCGCGGATATCACAGCGGAGCGGCGTCACCTTGCCGCTGCTTGCACGCCGCATCTCGTCGGCGGCCGCCTCCAGCACGTCAAGCCTGCGGCCGCAGATCAAAAGCTCCGCACCGAGCTCCAGAAATCGCCGACCCATCGCGGCGCCGAGTCCGGAGCCGCCACCCGTGACGAGAATGCGCTTTCCGGCGAGCAGATTTTTTTCGAACATCCTGGTTTCCTCTCCGGCGTGCCTCTCGCCTCATCGGCCGACAGTCATCGCTGGGTCACGGCTGAACACAGCATCCCGAGCGTCGAAAGCGGATTGTCGCACGACGCCAAATCCGGCATGAAGCGGTAAAGATCAATTCAACAGTCCAAGGGTCGGGTCCGAGGGTCGAGTCCTAAGGTCGAGTCCGAGGATCAGGTAACGGGATCGGGTGCACCATGAAAGCCATTCTCTGCTCGCAATATTGCCAGCCGGACGATCTCGTGCTGGCCGACGTGCCTGATCCCGTCGCAGAGCCCGGACAGGCCGTGATCGCGATCAAGGCGGCGGCGCTGAATTTCTTCGACATCCTGATGATTCAGGGCAAATACCAGATCAAGCCGCCGTTTCCGTTTTCCCCGGCTGCCGAAGTCGCAGGCGTAATCGAAAGCGTCGGTGCCGGCGTTACCGATCTGAAAGTCGGCGATCGCGTGGTGGCGTCCTGCGGCCACAATGGCGCGCGCGAGAAGATCGCGCTGCCGGCGGCCTCGATCGTGAAAATTCCCGACAATCTCGACTTCGATCGCGCTGCGGGCATCATCATCATCTACGGCACCGCGCTGCATGCGCTGGAGGATCGCGCGAGCCCGAAGCCGGGCGAAACGCTCGCCGTGCTCGGCGCGGCCGGCGGCACCGGGCTTGCAGCCTGCGAGCTTGGCAAGCTGATGGGGCTCAAGGTGATCGCCTGCGCGTCCTCGGACGAGAAGCTCGAATTCGCGCGCGCCCACGGCGCGGAAATCGGATTGAACTACGCCAAGGAAGACCTGAAGGAAGGGCTGCGGCGTCTCACGGATGGCAAGGGCGTCGACATCATCTTCGATCCCGTCGGCGGCAGCTATGCTGAGGCATCGCTGCGTTCGATTGCGTGGCAAGGCCGATTCCTCGTGATCGGCTTTGCGGCCGGCGACATTCCGAAAATGCCTCTCAATCTCGCGCTGCTGAAAGGCTGCGATATTCGCGGCGTGTTCTGGGGCGCCTGGGCCCGCCTCAATCCCGAGAAGAATCGCGCCAATCTCGAAAAGCTCGTGAAGTGGACCGCGGGGGGCAAGATCTCGTCGCATGTCGACCGCACCTTCCCCCTCGCGCAGACCGCCGATGCGTTGAAAGTGCTCGCCGGCCGCAAGGCGATGGGCAAGGTCATCCTCCATCCCTGAGAGGGCGGCTCGAAAACGCGTTGTGGTTGGAAAAGTTGCTTCCCAGTACTAGTACGGGTCCCGAGGACTAATTCTTGTCACATGTTGACCTCAGATGGTGCCTCGCACAAACTGCCGACGCGTAGAACGTGTTGGCGGCGTGCAAGGCACCCTTCCACCCCTCCGGAGAGGCGGTCCAGGGGACCGTCGGTGCCGCCCAGAGGCGGCGGCTCGACGTGAAGGCGGCGCCCGAGAACAAGTGGTGATCAAATAGGCACGACGGGAAGAGTTCGAACCCAGACTGCAACTAAAAAGAGCAGAAAGCTGTCTCAAAATGAGAAAATGTACAAGATTCTCTGTTCGTTTACGGGTCTGCCACGGGATTGCCGCAATGAAATCAAAATATATCCCCAATCGGGCCACCAGCCGTCGTCTTTTGGTCTGATTCAACTACAGAGTCACTGGTAATCAGTGGGGTAGTCTGGGCGGTCAAAATGCCAAAACTTTGCCTGTTTGGCGGGCGTCCGGTTGTTGCGTCACAGTGAGTGGGGAACATCAACATGGTGGACCATAGGTCACGATTCCGATCTCAGGATCCCGACTTCGAAGGTTATAACGAAGACATCACTGGTGGCGGCGCGAGATCCGGCGCCAGGTCGTATTCGTTTGGGCGAACCGCCCGCCAGGATTTCGGCGAGGACGAGTTGGCGCCGCTCTTCCTGTCCGATTCCGAGGACGAATACACGCTCGACCAGGATGGGGGTTCCGATCCCTGGGACTTTCCCGATCTCTTGCGGAAGAACAAGAGTTCCGTTTCGCTGAAGATCCTGATGGGTGTTCTGGCGGCTTCGGCCGTCGCGATGCTGTTTGCGTTGTTCACCTCGGATGCGATGCGCGATGCCATCGACAGCGCCAAGGCCTCGTTTGCCACCGTGCTGCCGGTTCCCTCGGCGAACGCTCAGTCCGACCAGACGCAACTGACGGCTCGGGACATCCAGCTCAAGGATCCGACGCGGCTCGGCGCTGCCGCGAATTGGGCGGGTGGTCCCCAACCCCAGACCCAAGTCGCGATGGCTTCGCCGTCTCGCGAGGAAATCACGAACGCCTATCAGTCGGCGCTGCGGACCCCTGCCGCGCCGGCAACGGCACCGCAGCCTGTGACGGCCCTGCCCCCGGCAGCTCCGCCGGTGGCAGCTGCCCCTCCAGCCGCGGCTCCCCAACAGCTCGCGGCGATCCCGCCGCCCGCTGCCGCCCCTGTCGCCGTTGCGACCCCCGTCACGCCGCCGGTCGTCGGACCTTCGCCGGTGGTCATGCCGTCGCCGATCGTCCGGCGCATGGATGCGGACGAACTCGCGATGCTGATGAAGCGCGCCAGGGGCCTGCTCGCCTCGGGTGACATTCCGCCCGCCCGCCTGCTGCTGGAACGCGCCGCTGACGCGCAGGATCCGGCCGCGGCATTCCTGCTGGCGCAGACCTACGATCCCGACGTGCTGGGAGCGAGGGACGCGCGCACCATCACGCCCGACCCGGTTGCGGCGCGTGCCTGGTACCAGAAAGCAGCCCAGCTCGGCTCCGCAGACGCACAGCGGCGCCTCGCCCAAATGCAGTAAGTTCAAGGGGGATATATGCGACGTTTAATTGGACTGGCGCTTGGCGCCATCGTGATGGCGTGGGGCTTCGCAGCACACGCCCAGAATGCCGGAAATGGATATGACCCGGGCAAGATCAGCGAGAGCCTCAAGGCGATCTTCCAGTTCGGCTCGGCCCAGACCAAGCAGGCCTTGAACGCCAACACGGTGACCATCATCACCGGCACGATCGGCGGCACCTATGTGCAGTTCGGCGCCGACCTCTCCTCGGTGCTCGATGACGGCAACAAGCTGCGCATTCTTCCGATCGTCGGGCGCGGCTCCGTGCAGAGCATCGCCGACATCCTGTTCCTGCAGGGCGTCGATCTCGGCGTCGTGCGCGCCGACTCGCTCGACTATCTCGAGCGCAAGGGCTTCGCGCGCGACATCAGAAAGCAGCTCACCTATGTGACCAAGCTGTACAACGAGGAGATGCAGGTCATCGCTCCGCTGGCAGTCCGCAATCTGCGCGACCTCGACGGCAAGCGGGTCAGCGTCGATCTTCCCGACGGCAGCACCTTCGTAACCGCGCTGGCGGTGTTCGAGCGGGTCGGGCTTAACGCAAGCAACTTCGCCTATATCGAGCAGCGAATCGCGATGGAGAAGCTGAAGAAGGGTGAACTCGATGCGGTGATCGTCGTCGGCGGCAAGCCCTATAAGTCCGTCAGCAACTTCGTCAATGACGGCCGCTTCCATCTCGTCACGGTCGACTACGAAAGGCCGCTGCAGAACGACTATCTGCCCGCGACTCTGACGTCGAAAGACTATCCGAACCTGATCGCGGACGGTGACAAGGTCGACACCATCGCGGTGCCGGCCGTGCTTGCGGCCTATAACTGGGCCCCGAATACCGAGCGCTATCGCAAGCTGAGCCTTTTCGTGGATGCGTTCTTCACGAAATTCCCGACCTTCCAGAATCCGCCCTTCCATCCGAAGTGGAAGGAAGTTTCGCTCGCGGCTCCGCTGCCCGGCTGGCAGCGCCTGCCCTACGCGAAGACATGGCTGGAAGAGCACGGCGTCGCTTCGACGGCGCGTAGCCGGTTCGACGAGTTCCTGAAGCAAAATCCGACGGCGGCGAAAAACGTCAATTCGGATAGCGATAAAGAGGCGCTCTTCAAGCAGTATCAGGCTTGGGAAGCAGACAAGGGTGCGAGGGCGCAAGTCGGGCGCTGAAGCATCCCGGACAAAGTTAGATCGAAGTTAGATCATTGATCCGCCGCCCCGTACCGCGTACGGGGCGGTTTTTTTGCGCCTCGGCGTTCGAGCGTTTTCGGGCGAAGTAGGTACCGGTTCGCGGTGCAGAAAAGGCGCCGGGCCGAGAGACCGGAGGTCCGTTCCGATTCAATCGGAACGAAGCCTCCAGCGCTATTCGTGCGCATCCATCGTCTCGACGCCGCGTTTCAGCGTTGCGCGCGCGGCCTGCCGGTGATCGTCCGTGATGTGAGACGCGACCATCCTGATCGCGGTGGCGAGCACCGCGGCGTCGTCGGTGAAGCCGAGCACCGGCAGCATGTCGGGCACGAAGTCGAACGGCAGGATGAAATAGGCGACCGCGCCGAGCAGCGCCGCCTGCACATGGCGCGGCGTCTCCTTGTCGAAGGCGCAGTAATAGGCGGCGAGCAGGTCCTCGGCAAAGGGCAGCCTGGCGGCCACCCGCTTCAGCTTGCTCCAAAAACGCCGGCGCACGCTCTCGCGGTCCTTTGCCAGCTGCTTGGCCGGTTCGAAACCCACGCTGTACTCCGATGCCATCGACTCCTGCTCCCTCGCCTGCATCCCGCGCGGCCAATCGCCGCGGGACACTCGTTAACGAATTGGGGATGCTCCAGTTCGCTCGCAAGACCAGCGAGAGCGCCGCCACGCTCTGTGTTTCTGATTTGAGCATGATCTCCGCGCAAACGCGTCCCGCGTTTGTCGTGAGGGAAACCGGTGTCCACTTTTCCGGATCATGCTAAAGCGCGATGAGATCAAGTTGAATCGTCATCGCGCTTTAGGTCTTTGTTTGAGCATGATCTCCGCGCAAACGCGTTTCGCGTTTGTCGCGAGGGAAAACCGCTACGCACTTTTTCCGGATCATGCTCTAGCCAGCGCCAAGCTGCGCCGCGATCGCGTTCATGGCCTTGGCGAGATCGATATCGCGCGCGGTTATTCCGCCCGCATCATGCGTTGACAGCAGCACATCCACGGTGCGGTAGACATTGCGCCATTCCGGATGGTGGTCGTTCTTTTCAGCGACAAGCGCCACGCGGGACATGAAGCCGAAGGCCTCGTTGAAGTCCTTGAACGTAAATTTACGGGCGATCGCATTGCCGCCGGCAGCCTCCGACCAGCCCGTTAAACCCTTGAGGGCCGATTGACGCGCCTCTGCCGACAACTTCTCCATCATGATCGCCTCCATCGTTGAGCGGAACCTTAACACGACTTGAAACGTATCGTTTGGAACGTAACGCTTCAGTAGCCTCTTTGGGTTCAGTCACCCTTCAGCTTCCGGTCAGTAACCATGACGCAGATGTAACCCCCCATCGGCAGCGAATTTGGTAGAACAAACCGAAACCGAACCGGTAGAATGACGCTCAGCCTTGAACGACTGTTTGCCAGATCGATGACCGGGGGTATGGATTTTGTCGGCCCACCGGCGCCGCCGTCCCGTTCAGGGATCGGGAAAGCGGCGCTGATTACGCTTGCCGGTATTCTGGCGATCGTCGGCGCGCTGACCGGCGGCTATTACTTCATGATGAAACCGGTGCCGCTGAAAATCGCGGTCGGGCCGCCGAACAGCGATGACGTCAAGGTCGTCCAGGCGCTGACGCAAGCGTTTGCCCAGAACCATTCCTATGTCCGGCTGCGACCGGTGCAAACCGAGGGCGCCATCGAGAGCGCCGAGGCGCTTGCCAGCGGCAAGGTGGATCTGGCGATCATCCGCGGCGACCTCGATGTGCCGCGCAATGCGCAAGCCGTGGCGACGCTGCGCAAGAATGTCGCGGTGTTGTGGGCGCCGGCGCGCGGAAAAGGCAAGGGCCCGAAGATCACCAAGATCTCGCAGCTTTCGGGGCGGAAGATCGGCGTCGTCGGACGCACGCCGGCCAACGTCAATCTGCTCAAGGTGATCCTGCAGCAGTACGGCGTCGATCCGGCCAAGGTCGAGATCGTGCAGTTTCCGGTGAACGAGGTCGCCGACGCGATCCACAACCAGAAGGCCGACGCGTATCTCGCCGCGGGCCCCGTCAACAGCAAGGTCACGGCCGAAGCGATCGCAGCTTCGGCAAAAGAGGGCGGCTCTCCCACCTTCCTGGCAATCGATTCGGCGGAAGCGATCGCGCAGAACCATCCATCTTACGAGGCCGCGGAGATTCCTGCCGGGACATTCGGCGGTTCGCCGCACCGTCCGGAGGACGAGGTCAAGACCATCAGCTTCGCGCACCACATTGTCGCGCGCAAAGGCCTGTCGGACTCGACCATTGCAGCTTTCACGCATCAATTGTTCGCCGTGCGGCAGCAATTGCTGACGGAGTTCCCACTCGCCGCCAAGATCGAGACGCCCGACACCGACAAGGACGCGGCAATCCCCGTGCATCCCGGAGCCGCCGCCTTTGTCGACGGCGAGGAGAAGACCTTCCTCGACCGCTACAGCGATTACATCTGGTGGGGCCTGATGGCGCTGTCGGCGATGGGCTCGGTCGGCGCATGGTTCGCCGGCTATCTCAAGAAGGATGAGCGCAACAACAACACGACGTTGCGTGAGCGGCTGCTCGACATGATCGTCGTGGCGCGGCGCAGCAATTCGCCGGAGGAACTCGACCAGTTGCAGGCCGAGGCCGACGATATCCTGCGCAGCACGCTGCATTGTTTTGAGGACGGCGCGATCGAAGCGGCCTCTTTGACCGCTTTCAACATTGCGCTCGAGCAGTTCCACAATGCGGTCGCCGATCGCAAAATGCTGCTGCTGAGCATGCCGCAGAACCTGCAGCGGGCCGGAACACAGCTTCGCGCCACCGGCACGCTGTAAGCCTCCGCAGGTCTTCCCAAATCCACCGTCTTGTTATCGCTGCGTCATAGAACCTTTCTAGGTCTGTCGGAACCCTCGACCGGCCCACCAAGGAGGCATGCATGACGATCCTTCTCCCGCGCAGGAATTTCCGTGGCCTGACCCGCAGGCGTTTTCTCTCGACCGCGGCGGCAGCCGGCGTCAGCACGATCGCGATGCCCAGTCTGAGCCGCGCCGCCGACCGGCCGCAGATTACGCATGGTGTACAGTCCGGCGACGTCAGCGGCGATGGCGGCGTGATCTGGGCACGCGCCGACCGGCCCTCGCAGATGCAGGTCGAGGTCGCGACCACCGAATCGTTCAAGGACGCCCGCAAGCTGCCACCGATCGCCGCACTGCCGGAGAGCGACTTCACCGCCAAGATGCTGGTGGAGGACCTGCCGGGCGGCCAGGACATCTTCTACCGCGTCCGCTTCCGCGATCTCGCGCATGTCGACGTCGAGAGCGAGCCGGTCGTCGGCCGCTTCCGCACCGCGCCGTCGGACAAGCGCGACGTCAGCTTTGTCTGGGGCGGCGACGTCGCCGGCCAGGGCTGGGGCATCAACCCCGATGACGGCGGCATGTTCACCTTCTCGGCAATGCGCAAAAGCCGCCCGGACTTCTTCCTGCATTCCGGTGACACCATCTATGCCGACGGCGTGATCCCCTCGGAGGTGAAGCTTGCCGACGGCAAGCTCTGGAAGAACGTCACCATCCCCGAAAAGGCCAAGGTTGCCGAGACGCTCGACGAGTACCGCGCCGCGCACAAGTATAATTTCCTCGACGAAAACCTGCGCGCCTTCAATGCCGAAGTCCCGATCTTCGTGCAGTGGGACGACCACGAGGTCACCAACAACTGGTCGCTCTCGAAGGATCTTCCGGCGGCCTACAAGGAGCGCAACATCTCGCTGCTCGCCGCGCGCGCGGCCCGCGCGTTCCACGAAATGTATCCGATGCGCGAGAGCATCGTCGAACCCGGCCGGGTCTATCGTACGCTGAGCTACGGCCCGCATCTCGACGTGTTCATGCTGGACGAGCGCAGCTATCGCGGCCCCAACGGACCGAACCAGCAGGCCGCTTACGGCCCCGACGCCTATTTCCTCGGTCCCGACCAGATGCGCTGGCTGAAGCGCGCACTGCTCAACTCGCGCGCCACCTGGAAGGTGATCGCCTCCGACATGCCGCTTAGCCTGATCGTCTATGATGATGCGGCCAACAGGAAGGGTTCGGAAGCGTTCGCGCAAGGCGACGGCGCACCGCGCGGCCGCGAGCTCGAGATCGCCGAGATCCTGCGCTTCATCAAGACCGCGCCGATCCAGAACACGGTCTGGCTGACGGCCGACGTGCACTACGCCGCCGCGCATTACTACAATCCGGACAAGGCGCAGTTCCAGGATTTCGAGCCGTTCTGGGAATTCGTCTCGGGTCCCTTGCATGCCGGCACGTTCGGCCCGAACGAGCTCGATAACACCTTCGGCCCCGAGGTGCGCTTCGTCAAAGCGCCGGGCGCCGACAAGCAGAACCTGCCGCCCTCCGCCGGCATGCAGTTCTTCGGCCATGTCAAGATCGAAGGTGCGACCGGCCAGATGACGGTGACACTGCGCGACCGCGCCGACGTAGCGCTGTGGTCAACCACGCTCGATCCGAAGATCGGCTAGCCACGCGGCGAGCCGGGCTGTTTTTCCAATTCCTGCACCTGTGATAGGTTCGCGGGGGGCCGCTGGGGCCGGAAAA
This sequence comes from uncultured Alphaproteobacteria bacterium, assembly GCA_963770385.1. GTDB lineage: Bacteria > Pseudomonadota > Alphaproteobacteria > Rhizobiales > Xanthobacteraceae > Bradyrhizobium. The sequence goes on from CAVYPJ010000003.1 coordinate 1,535,728, forward strand.
CAGCCAAGAGATCGTCGCGTGGCATTTGGTAAATCAACCGTTTTTATCCTTCTCGTCGCTCTTGCCGCGATGTCAGCGGCGCATGCGCAGGGGCCGCTGCAGATGTCAGGCGAGAAAGCGGCCCCTCTGGTCCGGGATGCCTTCGCATCGAGCTATGGCCAGGCGCTTGCCGACGAATTCGGCAAGGCGCTCGGCAAGGCCGCCGACCCCGCCTGTCTCGGCGCGAAGAAAATCGCGGTTGCGGATCTTCGCCAGCGCGGCCTCGATCTGATGGTCAAACGGGGCACGCGGATGCTCGAGCAGTCGACGTCCCTGATCGACCCGAAAGCCTATGACGAGAAATTCGCCGCGGCCGGCGGACGGAGCGCATCGAGCGAACTGGTGCAGCTCGCGAACGATACCGACGTCAAGCGCTATCGCGAACTCGAGCGCCCTATCCGCCTGACGGCGGTGCTCGACGCCGTGTTCGAGCAGTTCGATCGTTACGCCGAGAGCGCCCGGATCAAGATCGCGCCGGTCTCGCCGCTTGCGGACGGAAATGACGTGCTTTTAGCTAAGGATCCGACCGAAGCCAGCGAGAAGGCGCTGAAGGATTTCGTCACCACCCATCAGTCGCCGAGCTTGCAGAGATATTTGAAACTGTCGGAGAACGCCGCGGACGCAACGACCGCCGCCGTCAATACGGACCAGGCTGAGAAGACCGGCCCTGCAACCTTCTTCCGGGGCGTCGAGGCTGACCTCGCAGAACTGTGCATCCACTGATCGGACTGATCAGCCGCCGCCGGATGGGCGCGTGAGCACGGCGCGCAGGGCATCCATCGTGCAGGGTTTCGGCAGCCGCGGCCGATCGGCGAACGCCGCAGGCACCCGGTCGGCGCCGTAGCCGGTGACAAAGGCAAACGGGATGTTCAGCGCGGCGAGTCGTTCGGCTATGGCGAAGGAGTGCTCACGTACCAGGCCGACATCCAGCAGCGCGAACTCCGGCACGCGCTCGTCGATCATCTGAAGCGCCGTCGCGACATTGCCGGCGGTGCGGACGGTCTGCACGCCGAAGCCGGCAATCGTGTCCTCGAAATCGAGGGCGATGATGGGATCGTCCTCGACGACGAGAACGTCGCTGGGCATGCCGTCGGGTCGCGCGGGTTCCATGATCACGCCAATGCTGGGATCGATACTCTGATCAGGACCGCCCGCGGCCAAAGCCTTGCGAGACGCGCATCGGCGGGTTCCCGGAACGAAACCACCACATCTTCGTTCCCCCTGTCGGTGCACTTGTGCACACAACGCGCCGTTACGATCGGCTATGTTGTCAAAAAGCCACACGAATTTACCACAGGGGTTTCTTGCCATGGCGGCGCCCAGCGGACCCGCTTCCGAGCTTTCAAAGCGGCCTTACAACAATCTACTGCGCCGTCTCAGCGTCGCCGATTACGCGCTGATCGCGCCGCATCTCGCGCCCGAGGACGCCCGCGCCAACGACCTGCTTTATAGCCCGGGCGACGATGTCGAGATCGTGCATTTTCCCTGCGGGCCGAGCCTCGCCTCCTACCTGGTGCCGAACGAGGACGGCCGCGATGTCGAGACCATCCTGGTCGGCCGCGAGGGTGCCGTCGGCGGCATCGTCAGTGAAGGTTACCTGCCCGCCTATACGCGGATCATGGTGAAGTTCGCAGGCCCCTTCGTGCGGCTGCATGTCGGCAAGCTCGACGCAGCCAAGATGCAGTCCAAGACGCTCCGTAACGTGTTCGCCCGTTACGCCGACTGCATGCTGGCGCAGATCTTCCAGTCCACCGCCTGCAACGCGATCCACTCGATCGAGCAGCGTACCGCGAAATGGATCATCTCGGCGATGGAGCGCACCGAGGACGCCGACACGGTGCCGCTGACCCATGAGCAGCTGGCGACCCTGCTCGGTGTCGGCCGCAGCTATACCAGCCGGGTGATCCAGACGTTCAAGGCGGAGGGCATCCTGGACACCCGTCGCGGATCGATCCTGGTGCGGGAACGCGACGCGCTGCAGAAGCGCGCCTGCCTCTGCAACGAATCGGTCAAGAACCATTTCGAAGAGGTGCTGCGCGGCGTCTACCCGACGCAAGAAGCCTTGAGCAGTTGACCCGGACTGGGGCGATCCGCTGACCCAGGGTCCGGACTCCTGCGGGACGCCTCAAAACCGTGCTGATCGGGGCAAATTCGGGCTACGAATTCGTAAACAAGTCATTGTTTTTTGACCTTTTCTGAATATATTGCGCCGCAACGCGTAAGGGTTGCCCGGTCTTTTGGCCGGGCTTCCTTTTTGGGCCCCGCGAAATGCGCGTTTGAGGCCCCTTTCGCTCTATCAGAAGACGCATCCATGAACATTCGTAACGTCGCCATCATCGCCCACGTCGACCATGGCAAGACCACGCTCGTCGACCGCCTGCTGCAGCAGTCCGGCACCTTCCGCGAGAACCAGAAGGTCGCCGAGCGCGCGATGGATTCTAACGACCTGGAGCGCGAGCGCGGCATCACCATCCTGGCCAAGGCGGCGTCCGTGCAGTGGAAGGACGTCCGCATCAACATCGTCGACACCCCCGGCCACGCCGATTTCGGCGGCGAGGTCGAGCGCATCCTCAACATGGTTGATGGCGCGCTGGTGCTGGTCGACGCTGCCGAAGGCCCGCTGCCGCAGACCAAATTCGTGGTCTCCAAGGCCCTCAAGGTCGGCCTGAAGCCGATCGTCGTCATCAACAAGGTCGACCGGCCGGACGCGCGTCCGACCGAGGTCATCAACGAGGTGTTCGACCTGTTCGCGGCGCTCGACGCCAGCGAGGAGCAGCTCGACTTCCCGATCCTTTACGGATCGGCCAAGCAGGGCTGGATGGCCGACAGCCCGGAAGGTCCGAAAGAAGCAGGCATGCAGCCGCTGTTCGACCTGATCGTGCGCCATGTCGCCGCACCCCATGTCGAAGAAGGGCCGTTCCGGATGATCGGCACGATCCTCGAAGCCAATCCCTATCTCGGCCGCATCATCACCGGCCGCATCTCGTCCGGCATGATCAAGCCGAACCAGCAGGTGAAGGTGCTCTCGGCCGACGGCAAGCTCGTCGAGCAGGGCCGCATCAGCAAGATCCTCGCCTTCCGCGGTCTCGAGCGCACGCCGCTCGATGAAGCCGAGGCCGGCGACATCGTCGCCATCGCGGGCCTTACCAAGGGCACCGTCGCCGACACCTTCTGCGATCCCACGGTCGAGACGCCGCTGCCGGCACAGCCGATCGATCCGCCGACCGTGTCGATGTCCTTCATCGTCAACAACTCTCCGCTCGCGGGCACCGAGGGCGACAAGGTGACGAGCCGCATGATCCGCGACCGTCTGCTGCGCGAGGCCGAGGGCAATGTCGCGTTGCGCGTCACCGAAGCCTCCGACAAGGATTCCATGGAAGTCGCGGGCCGCGGCGAGTTGCAGCTCGCGATCCTGATCGAGACCATGCGCCGCGAAGGCTTTGAGGTCTCCGTGTCGCGTCCACGCGTGGTGTTCCAGAAGAACGAGACGACCGGACAGTTGCAGGAGCCGATCGAGGAAGTCGTCATCGACGTCGACGAGGAGCATTCCGGCGTCGTCGTGCAGAAGATGAGCGAGCGCAAGGCCGAGCTGATCGAGATGAAGCCGTCCGGCGGCAATCGCTTGCGACTGGTGTTTTACGCGCCGACCCGCGGCCTGATCGGCTATCAGGGCGAGCTGCTCACCGACACCCGCGGCACCGCGATCATGAACCGCCTGTTCCACGGCTATGCGCCCTACAAGGGCGAGATCCAGGGCCGGCGCAACGGCGTGCTGATATCGAACGACCAGGGCGAGGCTGTCGCCTATGCGATGTTCAAGCTGGAGGACCGCGGCCCGATGATGATCGAGCCGGGCTGGAAGGTCTATCGCGGCATGATCGTCGGCGAGCACACCCGCGACAACGATCTCGAGATCAACGTGCTCAAGGGCAAGCAGCTCACCAACATCCGCACGACATCGAAGGACGAAGCTGTGCGGCTGACGCCGCCGATCAGGATGACGCTCGAAAAAGCGCTCGCTTATATCGAGGACGACGAGCTCGTCGAGGTAACGCCGAAGTCGATCCGTCTGCGCAAGAAGTTCCTCGACCCGAACGAGCGCAAGCGCGCCGAGAAGGCAAAGGAAGCAGTGGCGTGAGCCGCGCGGATGCGCGTTGAGCGAATGGTGAGTAGCGAATAGCGAGTAGGGGTGTTTTCGGGGGTTCGGCTTTCCGATACTCTACTCGCCACTCCCTATTCGCCACTCACCATTCGCGCCCTTCATGTCCCTCCCCTCTTCCATCGATGTCGCCATCATCGGCGCGGGCGCCGCGGGCCTCGGGGCCGCACATGCGCTGAAGGGCTCCTCGCTCTCGTTCGTCGTGCTGGAGGCGCGCGATCGCGTCGGCGGACGTGGGCACACGATCATGGCCGCGCCCGACATCACCTTCGACCTCGGTTGCGGCTGGCTGCACTCGGCCGACAGGAATTTCTTCGTCAGCATCGCTGAAGCACTCGATTTCGAGATCGACAGGACGCTGCCGCCCTGGAGCGAGCGCGTCGTCACCACGGCGTTCCCACAACACGAGCGCGAGGATTTTCTCCGGGAGCTGCATGCTTTCTACGTTCGCGCGGAGGAAGCCGCGCAGGATGGCCGCGACAAGCCGGCGAACCTCTATCTCGAGCCGGGCAATCGCTGGAATCCGATGATCGACGCGGTCTCGACCTACGTGAACGGTTGCGAGCTCGACCGGGTCTCGGTCCTCGACATGGACGCCTATGAAGACACCGAGATCAATTGGCGGGTGCGGCGCGGCTATGGCGCGCTGATGACGGCCTATGGCGCGAAGTTGCCGCCGCTGGCGCTCAATTGCGAAGTCACGCTGATCGATCACGGCGGCAAACGCGTGCGCATCGAGAGCTCACGCGGCACCGTCACCGCCGACAAGGTTATCGTCACCGTGCCAACCAATCTAATCGCGGACGAGGCGATCCGTTTTCACCCCACGCTGCCTGAGAAGCTCGATGCGGCCGCCGGCCTGCCGCTCGGCCTCGCCAACAAGGTGATGTTGGCGCTTGACGATCCCGGCGACCTGCCGAAGGACGGCAATCTGCGCGGCGCCACCATGCGCACGGAGATGGGCGGCTTCCACCTGCTGCCGTTCGGGCAGCGCTGCATCGAGGGCTTTTTCGGCGGCCGCTTTGCGCAGCAGATCGAGGACGCCGGAGAGGGCGCGCTGGCGGCGGAAAGCATCGACGAGATCGCCTCGTTCCTAGGCAACGACTATCGCAGGAAGCTGACGCCGCTAAAGGAGTCGCGCTGGTCACAGGACCCGTTCGCGAGGGGCTCCTATTCGCATGCATTTCCCGGTCACGCCGGCAAGCGCGCGGTGCTCGCCGCACCCGTGGACGGCCGGCTGTTCTTCGCGGGCGAAGCCACCTCGCCGAATTTCTTCTCCACCGCGCATGGCGCGCGGGACAGCGGAGAACGAGCGGCAAAGGAAGTGTTGGACGCGGCAAAATAGCCGCGACGTCGACTTCCGCCTTCCAGGCCAGACGCGTTCCGTCAGCGCATCAGCGCCGGATAGGTGAACAGCGAGAAGTGCGTCAGGTTCAGGACAAGATGTGTCATCACCGAGCCCTGCAATCCGCCCCAGCGATAGGCGGCCCCATATCCAATGCCCGCGATGGTGGCCAGCATGATCATCGCGCCGCCGCTTTGGAAATGAGCCAGTCCGAATAACACCGCCGCAATGAGAATCGCCAGCGATTGGCCGAACGGCCAGCGGCTGAACTGGCGACTGAGGCCAGCCTGAATGTATCCACGAAACAGCGCCTCCTCGGGAAACGCGACAAGCAGCAGATTGTTGACAACCCATATCCATCCGGACGCCGGCCACTTGGGCTCCCATGTCATGAAGCGCATCAGAAACGCCACGCCAATACACACCAGGATTGTCACGATGGCCGCTAGCGCAACTTTCGGCCACTCCGCTTTTGGCTTGGACAATTCGACAGAGGTCGACGCCAGCGCAATCCAATAGGCGACCAGCGGCTTATCGAGATTCAGGTACATGCTGTAGGGAATGGCATCCGGCGTGAAATTCGTCGGGTCGATGACGCGCAGATTGTGAAATCCGGGAACCTGATGAACGAACAACGCAGCCGCCAGAACGACAAAGACCGCGTGTCCGGCGATACGAACCGCCCGCTGACGTTGCGGCGAAATGCCGGCTGCCGCGCCGATCAGCAGCACAAGAAATGGCAGGGCATAGACGTCGATTTCGCCGTTGATGAAAGCCAGCACATAGCCGATGAAAAGGAGTCCTAGAGCTATGAAGCGAAAACCGCCGAGCAGAACGAGGGCGCCAGCGAGAATTAAACTCCATTGAACTGTGGTCATTGGCCATTCCAGGAAAGTCAGAAGAGCGACGTGCCGATCGTCAGTCGACGGCGATGCGGATTCGGATCGTCAGAGCTCGAACGCGTGCCTGACGTTTTGCCGAGGTGCATGATCGATCGCTGCAAGTCCATCTGCCGCCGATCAAGCTTTGAGATTGGCATCGTGATGTCGGCGTGAAAGTTCTCATCATCCTCAAAATTGCAGGAAGGCATCCTGCTCCACGAAGACGTGCTCGACCTTCTGCGTCGACACGCCGATCCGCAATCTCTTCAACAGATTGCACAACGCCTCGCCATCCACGAGATCGATCGCAGGCGCGCCGTCGCGCGTGGCCTCCTTGCGCGCGTCGGCGGTAAACGTGCCGGTGGTCAACACGAGTCCCTTGTCCGCGCGGCCGACCATGGCGCCGCGAAAATCGCGAATCGCCGACGCGCCGACCGAGCCCTTCCATCGCTTGCACTGGAAGAAAACGTGGAACGACAGGAGATTGATCCGAAGCACGCCGATGCCGTCGATTCCGCCGTCGCCGCTTCGTCCCGTGACGTCCACCTTGATGAAGCCGGACTCCCTCAGGATTTTCTGGCACAGCCGCTCGAACGCGCTGGGATTCATCTTGAGCAGGCAATTCAGCAGCAAGTCCTGCCATGGAAGCTCGAAGGCGGAGGCGTGAGGCGGCTTCACGTGCCCGATGGCGCGCAGATATTTCTCCGCCTGCTCCTGTTTCTCGCGGACTTCCCGTTTCCGCCGCTGCCTGTCGGGGTCGTCTGGTTGCCCCGGGACAATGGAAACATTCGTCTCAACCGGTGCGAGATCAATTGGCGGCTGCCAGCCTGGTTGTTCGCGCGGCCCGGTCGGGCTCTTCACTGCCTGAGGTCTGATATCGTCGGCTCGATCGCTGTCCCTTGGGCCTTCCGCGTCCGTCTCCTCCGAGCCCGCCGATCCGTCGCGGCCTGTCGTGTCCGACACGGAGGATGGAAGATCCGATTTCGAGACCATGAAAAGTTCGCCCGATCATCCCAGGGTAGTGCCTGCATACCGTATCCACTTCGGTTCGACGATCAAGAGCCATCGCACCGTCCTGACGATTGACGCGAATTTTTCGCTGACATCATTCGACGACGCGCGCGCGCATTCTCGCATCGGGCACAAAGCACGCGTCAAATTTTCCGAAAATGCGGTAGCGGTTCCTCGCGACCAGACTGTAGATCGGATCGCGCAACGCTTTCGGCACCACAAAGAATACGCGCGTCCAGCGCCATCCCTGCAGATGCGACAGAACGGTGAGCGCGGCGTCGGATCTGACGAAGGCTTCGCCGCCGTGAATGACGGCATTGGTGTCGGGATCGGCGGGGTCGATGCCGAAAGCCTGGGCCAGGCGCGTGCCGTAAGGCGACTGGATCGCGGTGAAACGGAAACGTCTCTCGACATCGCGCGTGGCGACGAAACGCACCCAACGCGAGCAGAACACACAGACGCCGTCAAACAGGATCATGTCATCGTCGGGCCACGGCATCATCGGTTGTCCATCGTCATCAGCGCCACCAGCATCAATATGATCGCCGGTCCGGTCTTGACCAGCGCGCCAAGCGGCTCGATCCAGAGGTCCGGCGTCAGGATTGCGCAGCCCACCATGTAGCCGAGCGACAGCACGATGCCCGCCACAAGGCCCGTCGCGCAGGTCCTGCGGAACGCGATCAGCGCACCCATGCTGATGTCCATCATGCTGGTAATGGCGGCAAATGGCGTCGCGATGGCGGGTGGAAAGCCGTGCGACGCCAAGATCGCTTTCGTCGCGGAGAACAAGATCACCGTCGCGGCTGCGATGCGCCATCAGCATGAAGAAGGCAATTCCGCTGCCGGTGCCGAGAATCACGATGGCGCCGGCACATGCAGATATTTGATGAGGAAATAGAACGTCATCGCTTTCCGGTCACCCGCGTTCCGTGAACGAGCGCTTCAGCCGGATGCATGGGTGGCATGACTTCGCGGCGGGCGGCTTCGACAACAGACGCGTGCGCGCGAATCAAATCCAGTGTCCCGATCTGGAATTTTCCACATGCCGAGTGCCGCCTGTGCGTACTCGGCGCGATATTGTCACCCTGCGTAGGGTCCCGGTCCGGGATCGGTGGAAGAAATGTCCTCTTTCGGCACAAAGAAGCTGGTAAACTGATGCAGAAAGTCCACAGGTTAACCGATAATTAACGACAGACCTTGAAGCGACAGCGCCGACTTGCTTTGATCACACCCATGAGCACAACGCTAATCGAGGTTCGGCCGGCCAAAGCCGCAGACGCTGCAGCGGTAGCGTCGACGCATGACGAGGCCTGGAGAGCGGCCTATCAGGGCATCATTCCCGGCTCAGAGCTGGAAAAACTGATCAACCGCCGTGGCCCGCAATGGTGGGACAGTGCAATTCGCAAAGGCAGCCGCGTCAGCGTGCTGGTGTTCGGCGACAAGGTGGCGGGCTACGCCAATTACGGCCGCAATCGCGCCCGCAGCCTGCATTTCGAAGGCGAAATTTACGAGCTTTATCTACGGCCCGAATTCCAGGGTCTCGGCTTCGGCCGGAGGCTGTTCAACGCGGCGCGCCGCGACCTCGGGCAGAGCGGCCTCAAGAGCATGGTCGTCTGGGCGCTTTCCGATAACGATCCTGCAACGGAATTTTATCGCGCGCTCGGCGGACGCATGGTAGCACGCTCCTCGGAGCGGTTCGGGCCGAAATCGCTCGACAAGGTCGCCTTCGCCTGGGCCAGCTAGCGCTGTTGTGCGACTGGCCGGTTGCGACCTCATTCCGGGCCTAACCCCATCGCGCAACGGAGTTAGCCATGCGCATTGACGCCATCCCGATCGGGGTCGATCCGCCGCGCGAGGTCAACGTCGTCATCGAGGTTCCAGTCGGCGGCGAGCCGATCAAATATGAACTCGACAAGGAAGCCGGCACGCTGGTGGTTGACCGTTTCCTCTATACGGCGATGCGCTATCCCGGCAATTACGGCTTCATCCCGCACACGTTGTCGGACGACGGCGATCCCTGCGACGTCCTGGTCGCCAATACCCGCGCGATCGTGCCCGGCGCCGTGATGAGCGTGCGCCCTGTCGGCGTGCTGTTCATGGAAGATGAGGCCGGCGGCGACGAGAAGATCATCGCGGTCCCGTCATCGAAGTTGACCCAGCGCTACGACAAGGTGAAGAGCTACAACGATCTGCCCGACATCACGCTGCACCAGATCCAGCACTTCTTCGAGCACTACAAGGATCTCGAGCCCACGAAATGGGTCAAAGTGCTGCGTTGGGGCAACGCGGAGGAGGCCCATCGGCTGATCGCCGAAGGCATCGAGCGCGCCGTCAAAAAGAACAAGTAAATCTCTCTCCGTCGTTCCGGGGCGCGCAAGCGAACCCGGAATGACGAACGTCACACCGCCGGCTTCGGCAGGCCCGCGATCGCGCAGGCGGCGCGCAGCGTATTCACCAGCAGGCACGCGACTGTCATCTGGCCGACGCCGCCGGGCACCGGCGTGATCGCCCCTGCGACATTGAGCGCTTCCTGGAACGCGACGTCACCGACCAGCCGCGCCTTGCCGCCATCGGCCGCCGGCAGTCGGTTGATACCGACATCGATCACGGTCGCACCCGGCTTGATCCAATCGCCACGCACCATCTCCGGCCGGCCGACTGCGGCGTAGACGAGATCGGCGCGCGCACAGAGTTGCGGCAAGTCGCGCGAGCGGGAATGCGCGATGGTGACGGTCGCATTCTCGTTCAGCAGCAATTGCACCAAGGGCCGGCCGACCAGATTAGAACGGCCGATCACGATCGCGTTCATGCCTTCGAGCGAGGCGTGCACGCTCTTGGTCAGGATGATGCAGCCGAGCGGCGTGCAGGGCGACAGCGCGGCGAAACCTCCGGCGAGCCGTCCGGCATTGTTCGGATGCAATCCATCGACGTCTTTTGCGGGATCGATGGCGTTGATGACGGCCTCTGTGTTCAGCCCCTTCGGCAGCGGAAGCTGCACCAGGATTCCATGCACCGCTGCATCGCCGTTGAGCTTGGCGATCAGCGCCAGCAGATCGTCCTGCGAAACGTCGGCAGGTAGCCTGTGCTCGAACGATGCCATGCCGGCAGCCTGTGTCTGGGTGTGCTTGCTGCGGACATAGACCTCGCTCGCGGGGTCGTTGCCGACCAACACCACTGCCAGCCCGGGCGTCAGGCCGTTGTCGCGCTTGACCCGCGCGACCTCGCCGGCCACCCGGGTGCGCAGGTCGGCGGCAATGGCCTTGCCGTCGATGATACGGGCCGTCATGTCTTTTCCCCTCACGTCAAATCGGCTTCGGCGTCGTGAGGACGCGCAACGCCTCGCCGAGTCGTTTCGGATCGCCGTCGACCGCGACCTGTTTCAACCGCGACGTTGTCCCCGACAACAGCCGCACGCTTCCTTTGGAGACCCCGAGCGCTTTCGCCAGCAACTCCGTCACCGCGCGATTGGCTTCGCCGCCCTCGGCAATGGCGCGGACCCGTACCTTCAACACGCTGCGGCCATTGGCCAGCGTCTCGACGCCGTCGATGTCGTCACGACCGCCGCGCGGCGTCACCCGGAGCGCGATGCTGATGCCGCCGGCAGAATAGCGCCAAGCATCCATTCAGGATCCATTGAAAGGCCCGTTCAAGCTCCTTCGAACGGCCAGCTCCTTCAACCGGCCAGTTCCTTCAACCCGCAACCCCGTGCTGCGGGTCAGAACACGGCCGGATAGATGTAGTAGGTGATCACCCGCTCGATGAACATGATGATCAGGATCAGGATGATCGGCGAGATGTCGAGACCGCCCAGATTCGGCATGAAATTGCGGATCGGCGCCAGCAAGGGCTCGGTGATCCGGTAAAGGAACTCGGCCACCCCGGCGACGAACTGGTTGCGGGTATTCACGACGTTGAAGGCGATCAGCCAGGACAGGATGGCCGAAGCGATCAAAAGCCAGATGTAGAGATCGAGAACGATGAGAACGATGTCGAGAACGGCACGCATTGGGGGAGGAACTCGCGGTTCGATCGGCGATTTTGCTGTCCGCTAGATATCGGTTCCCCCCTCGCCAAACAAGGGAAGGAGACCGTCAAGGCTAATGTGACAGGTTTTCACCGTTCTTGACTTGACCATGGCGCGGACTTAAATGGCCCGGTCTTGGCCGCTTCTTAACCTTAAGGTGCGGCTATCCCGGGGCCATAGCTCAGCTGGGAGAGCGCATCGTTCGCAATGATGAGGTCGGCGGTTCGATCCCGCCTGGCTCCACCACGCTTCACCCTTCGGGCTACGCGTGGCGCAGCCGCGCAACGCCCGAAGGGTGAAGCGTGGTGCCCGGCGAAGCCCGAAGGGCGAAGACGGGCTTTAGAAACAAGCACAAATTCAGCCAACGCTTGGCGCGACGACGCCCGCCCCCCTACTCCGCCGCCTGCGCCAGCACCTGCACCGGCTCGCGCGCGAGCCAATCCTGGATGAAATGCGTCAGCCAGGCGCGCTCCGTGACGTCATGGACGGCGCGATCGGCGAAATGGTGATGGCGTGCCCGCGCGCCCGGCATTTCGAGGCGGGCATGGCCGCGCGTGGTCCAGCGATACATCATCGCGTAGGTCACGTCGGGATGAAACTGGAGGCCGAAGGCGTGGCCATATTGAAAGGCTTCGTTCGGAAAATCGCTACCCTCGGCGAGCAGGTCTGCGCCGACGGGAAGCTCAAAACCCTCGCGATGCCAGTGATAGACGTGATCCGGCCAGTCCGGGCAGAGCGAAAGCCCTGTTTCGGTCGGGCGGATCGGGTAATAGCCCATCTGCGCACGGCCTTCCGGATGCGGCGCCACCCGCGCGCCGAGATGGACCGCAAGCATCTGCGCGCCGAGGCAGATGCCCAGGAACGGCCGCTGCTCTCTGAGCGGAACGGAAATCCACTCGATCTCGCGGCGAACATAGTCATCCGGATCGTTCGCGCTCATCGGGCCGCCGAAAATAACGGCAGCTGCGTGCTGATCGAGCGTCTCCGGCAGCGGGTCACCGAAACGCGGCCTGCGGATATCGAGGGGGTGCCCGAGCGCGCGCAACACGTTGCCGACACGGCCGGGAGTCGACGTTTCCTGATGCAGAACGATCAGGACGGGCCGTATCGTGGTGTCGGACTTGGCGGAATCGGTCTTGCCGGCCGACCGCGGCGCGATCGATAGATGCTGTCTCGTCATCGAGCCGCAATCTTACCTAAGCAAAGGTTAATTTGGCGTGAGCGGGCGCACGTTCCTGACAAGCAAGGGATGGGCCAGACCTGCCCTTGTTTTCAGCGCTTGCGAAGCTGGAAACCGCCGACCGCGGCGAGGATGAAGCCGCGCGGAAAGAAGCGGAGCATGCGCGGCACCATCTTGATGCCGAAACCGGGCAGAACCATGCGGCTGTTGGTCATCAGCCCGTGATAGGCCTGCCGCGCGACGGCGGCGGACGAAACGTTCAGAACCGACGAATCGAATCCCGGTTTGAAGCCTGCGCGGTCCTGGAATTCCGTCAGCACCGGACCTGGACACAGCACGGTCACCCGGACGCCGTGCGGCGCAAGCTCGTGCCGCAGCGCTTCGGTGAACGACACGACATAGGCCTTCGAGGCATAGTAGACGGCCATCCCGGGACCGGGCAGGAAGCCGGCGACCGAGCCGACATTGAGGACGCCGCCGCGATGCCGGATCAGGCTGTCGGCAAACCTCAAGGACAAGTCCGTGAGCGCGCGAATATTGACGGCGACGATGCCGAGCTGGGCGTCGCGATCGAGCTCGACCGCCTTGCCGAACAGGCCATAGCCGGCATCGTTGACGACATATTCGACGTCCACACCGGCCTGCGCGAGCGCGGCCGCAATGCTGTCACAGGCATCCGGCTGCGTCAGATCGCTCGGGATCACGATCGGTTCGGTCCCGCCGGCCGCGGTGATCTCGGAGGCCAACGCGCTCAGGCGATCCTCCCGCCGCGCCACCAGTGCCAGACGGTGGCCGTTCGCCGCGAAGACCCGCGCAAGTGCGGCGCCAATCCCCGCCGAGGCACCGGTAATCAGCGTTACACGCTCGGTCACGACATGGCGCTCTTGAGCCGATCAAAACTTGCCGACGTCCCGAACGAGACCATCGGCGTGAGGTGGGAGGCAGGTTGATCGCACACACCAATTTGTGTCGCGAAAACCGGCCGTGCACGCACACTTTACCCGGTAACAGCGGGCTACCTACAAATTAAAGTTTCGTCATGTCAGCGGGTTGTCGGTGTCTGTGGCGCGGTGGCCGCGCATTCCACCAGCCGTACATTTCGCGCTGGCCTTAGCCGGCCGATTTGGATGCAGACTGCGCCGCGGCCACGCGATGCTTCAGCTCGATGCGGTCGCGCGATGAAATGCCCAGCAGGTCGGCGGCACGCCAGACGACATTATCCTCGAACTCGGTGACATCGCCATCCGCGTAGACGAGCTCCCACATCATTTCGACGATGCGCAGCCGGCCGGCCTCATCGACCGAGCGCATGATGACGCTGGTGAAATGATAGAGATCGACCGCCTCGCCCTCGACCAGCATGGCGGAAGCGATCAGCCGGTCGGCGGTGCCCGTATCTAGCCCGAAGCTCGAACTCGATCAGGCCGTGCAGCTTGCGCTTCTCGACCTCGGAGGGCTCGCCGTCGAGCGAGATCACATGAATCAGCAGCGCCGTTGCCGCCAGCCGATAGCCGGTATCGTCGAACTGACGATCGTCATGCGCATGGGGAGACACAACGTCGGCAATGAATTGGCGCAATCCGTCAAGCATGATGTTCCGCCGAAAAGGAGCTTCCTACCCGCCGATGGCGAGCGTCACGTCGAATATATGAGTTGAAAATGCGCGGGCGCAATCCGCACCACGCCGTGGATCGGTTACGTTTCGGCAATCTGTGCTGCAAAATGACGCGGCGTCAATTACCGCATGCCCGTCATTACGAGCGAAGCGAAGCGATCCAGTCTTCGCCACAGTCATCCTGGATCGCAGCGTCGCGGCGCTCCTCGCGACGACGAGCGACGGCGGCGGCAACTAAGGTATTTCGTACACCACCATCTTGTCGGCGATGCCGCGCAGCGCCGCGTGCTTCTGGATCGGCTTGATCGCCTCTTTCTCCAGGATGACGGCGACCGCCGGCGCGTCGATCACCGGCGCCGTGACGTGGATCTCCTGGGAGGTCGACAGGCTCTGGACGCGGGCGGCGATATTGACGGTCTGGCCGAAATAATCCTGCCGCTCGTTGAGCATCACGGCGAGGCACGGTCCTTCGTGAATGCCGATCTTGACGACGAGATCATTGCCGCCGCGCTGCTGGTTGAGTTCGTCCATCGCCGCGCGCATGCGCAAGCCGGCCAACACCGCATGCTCGGGGCGGATGAAGGTCGCCATCACGGCATCGCCGATGGTCTTCACCACGGCGCCCTTCTCGGCGGCAATGATCTCCAACAACGCCCGGAAATGTGCGCGCACGAGATCGAAGGCGGCGAGATCGCCGACCCGCTCATAGAGCGCGGTCGATCCCTTCAGATCGGTGAACAGGAAGGTCAGCGAAGTGATCTTCAGCCGCTGGTCGACGTTGAGATTGTCGGCCTTGAAGACGTCGCGGAAAGTCTGGTTGGACAGCATGCGCTTGGCCGTGAGGAACGGCCTGCGCTTGCCGAGCAGCTCATGCAGCGCGTCGCCGGCGATGAACACGCTGGGCAGCACCCGCACATCGGCCTGATTGTCGATCGACAGCCGCAGCGGTCCGGGACGCAAGGTCATGGACCCGGTCGGCGGATGCGCCTTGTTGTAGACGAGCGAAAAATGCTGGCGCTCCTTGGTCGGCTCGCCCTGCACGTCGATGAAGTGCGCCGAGTGTGTCACGGGCTCGAAAACGATGATGAATTGCGGCGGCAATTGCAGCGAGAGAACCGCCTTCTCGCCCGCCGCCAACTCGAGCGAATTGAGCACGACCTCGTCGGTCAAGGCTGCAAAATTCGCTTTGTTGAGATCGATCCCCGAACTCCAGAAGACCTGCTTGTAGTAATCCCACAAAGGCAGCGTGTTCGGATCATGGGCCGCGATCCGCCTGACCTTGGGACTGACGGTGAAGGCAACCTCGACCTGCTCATCGACCGAGGGCGCGTAGCCGCAGGCACATAGTCCGCAATGATAGTCGTCGGGACGCAGCGATTTCAGCGTGTCGTGGGCGCCGAGGACGCCACCGCAACCGGGGCACAGCACGTTCCAGCTCAGATCGAAAAGCCCAAGGCGGGAGGCATGCAGGAATCCGGAAATCACCTTTTCTTCGTCGAGCGAGGAGCGCGCGGAAAAGTCCAGCACATTGATGCGGTTGAGCGCGGGATCATCCCCGGTCTTGATCAGCTCTGCGATCGCGTCAGCAACCGCCGGATCGGCCGTCTGCTTCAAAACCGAAATCTGGGCGTCGATCTCGCTCATGGCACCCTAAGTGGGATTGCACTACCGTTGAAACAATCCCTGATTAGCGTGGCTTGACGACAAATATTGGGGACCGGTCGGGCTGGGTGGTCACCACTCCGATCGGAAGGACCGGGGTTGTGTCGGCCAATTCGACCCGGAACGCGCCGATCAGCTTGGCGAGCGCAAGCGTTGCCTCCACCAGCGCGAAATGCGCGCCGATGCAGATGCGCGCGCCGACGCCGAACGGCAGATAGGCGAACCGATCGGGCGGCGGCGCCGGCGGCATGAAGCGCTGCGGCACGAAGGCGTTGGGATTGAACCAGAGCTTCTCGTGCCGGTGCAGGAGCCAGGGCGCGATCAGGATCACGTCGTTCGGCTTGACCGGGTGGCCTGCAATGGTGTCGGCCGCCTTGGCGGCACGTGCGATCAGGAAGGCCGGCGGATAGAGCCGCATCGTCTCGTCGAGCACGGCACGGGTGAATTTCAACCGGTCGAGATCGGCGGCCGCGTTCACCGGCAAGCCTTTTACCTCGGCGGCGACCTTGTCCTGGTTCATTGGGTCGAGCGCGAGCAGATAAAGCGCCCAGAATAGCGCGGTCGCCGTCGTCTCATGACCGGCGAGAATCATCGTCGCGACTTCGTCGCCGAGCTGCTCGTCGGTGATGGCCTTGCCGGTTTCCGGATCGCGCGCGTCACCCATCAGGTCGAACAAGTCGCGTGGCGGAGCGCCGTCGGTCTTGCCGGCCGCGCGGCGCTCGGCCATCAGCATGGCCACGAAGGCTGTCCAGCGCTTGCGGAAACGCGCGCGCGCGAAATCCTGCGGCGTCGGCCACGACAACGGCAGCGCCATGTCGAGGATCTGAGGGCGCGCCAGCCGGTAGCCATACTCCATCACGAAGTCGCGCAGCTGCGGTCCATGGCGCTCCATGCCAAAGGAGAACATCGTGCGGCCGGCGATTTCGAGCGTCATGTGCTGCATGACCCCGCGCAAATCGATCGGCCCGCCGCAGCGTGCCTTCAGCGTCGCGATGGTCTCCTCGATGACCGCGATCATGTGCGGAACGAGACTGGTGACCGCGCGCGGCGTGAAGGCCGGTGCGAGCGTGCGGCGTTGATGCTTCCAGGCTCGGCCCTCGGCGATCAGAAGGCCCTGGCCGAGGATCGGACGCAGCACGCGCAGGCTGGCTGGCGTCCTGGTGTAGTTCTCGTAATTGTCGACCAGCACATGGCGGATCGCGTCGGGCGCGTTGAGCGTGAAGCTGCTGCGGCGGAAGAAGCGACCGAGGATGATGTCTTCTTCATAGGCGCGCTGACTCCAGGCGCCGAGCGCGCTTTTGCGCACGGCATTCATCCAGCGGAACATCCCGGACTTGTCCGGGGCGCGCGGCGGGCTCGGCGGCACCAGCGGCCGGCGCGCGACCGGCAATTCGTAGACTTCGGCGACGCTCATGCAACAGCCTCTTCTTGCAGCGGCGCCGCCCCCTGGACGACAGCTAGGTGATCGATCGTGCAGTCGCAATCCCGCCGTCGAAGGACGGTCAATCCGCGACGCTGCAGCACATGATGATCGATGTTAGCCGCGGAATTTGGCGGACTTAAGCAGCCGCAATCGGATGCGACGTTTCTGGGCCGTTTCTAAGAGCGCAGCGGCAGGGCGTGGATACCGGCATCCTCGGGCTGGCAGCGAAGCGGGTTCATGGCCTCGCCGGACGCTGCATGAAAAGCCCGGATATCCGACAAACCGCCCCTGTTTTCGATATCTTGCCCGCCCGTTTCGCCCCGTGACGAAGCCTGTGAGCACACTGGACAGGGATGGACCTTCGCAGGCATCACATAGCACGTTTGGATGACTCGCGACGGAACCGGACATGACCAACCAGCCGAACCCGACTGCCGATGGCATTATCGCCCCGCTGCGGCACAGCGTGTTCCGGCGCATCTGGCTGGCCAGCCTGCTGTCCAATCTCGGCCTGCTGATCCAGGCCGTCGGTGCCGCCTGGGCGATGACGCAGATGACCTCGTCCGCCGACAAGGTCGCGCTGGTGCAGACCGCGCTGATGCTGCCGGTGATGCTGATCTCGATGCCGGCCGGCGCCGTCGCCGACATGTATGACCGGCGCATCGTGGCGCTGGTCTCGCTGTCGATCTCGCTCACCGGCGCGACCGCCTTGACCACGCTGAGCTGGCTCGGCCAGATCAATCCGCAGATCCTGCTGGCGCTGTGCTTCGTGGTCGGCTGCGGCATGGCGCTGTTCGGACCGGCCTGGCAATCCTCCGTCAGCGAGCAGGTGCCGACGGAGACGCTGCCGTCGGCCGTGGCGCTGAACGGCATCAGCTACAACATCGCGCGCAGTTTCGGGCCCGCGATCGGCGGCATCGTGGTGGCGGCCGCCGGCGCTGTCGCGGCCTTCGCGGCCAATGCCCTGCTCTATCTGCCGCTGCTGGTGGTGCTGTTTCTGTGGCGCCGCGTCACCGAGCCGTCGAATCTGCCGCGCGAGCGGCTGAACCGCGCGATCGTCTCCGGCGTGCGCTACATCGCCAACTCGCCTTCGATCAAGATCGTGCTGACCCGCACCTTTGCCACCGGTCTGATCGGCGGTTCGGTGTCGGCGCTGATGCCGCTGGTCGCGCGCGACCTGCTGCATGGCGGCGCGCAGACCTATGGCATCATGCTCGGCGCCTTCGGCATGGGCGCGGTGATCGGCGCGCTGAATATCAGCATGATCCGCAAGCAGTTGAGTGGCGAGGCGGCGATCCGCGCCTGCGCGCTGTCGATGGGCAGCGCGATCATCGCCGTCGCCTTGAGCAGCATGCCGGTGCTGACGGCCGCGGCGCTGGTGGTCGCGGGCGCCGCCTGGATGCTCGCGGTCGCGCTCTACAATATCGGCGTGCAGCTCTCCGCGCCGCGCTGGGTGGCAGGCCGTTCGCTGGCGGCGTTTCAGGCCTCGATCGCCGGCGGGATTGCGATCGGGAGCTGGGGTTGGGGTCGTCTCACCGACGCGGCCGGCGTCGAGACGGCGCTACTGGTTTCGGGCGGATTGATGCTGCTGTTGCCGCTGCTGGGCTTCCTGCTGCCGATGCCGCGCGTCGGCGGGCGCAACGAGCCGGCCGAGCTGCTGGCAGACCCCGAAGCGCAGCTCGTATTGACCGGACGCAGTGGTCCGCTCGTGGTCGAGATCGAATATCGCGTCGCGCAGGACAATGCGCGCGCGTTCCACAATGTGATGCAGGACGTGCAGCTCAGCCGCCAGCGCAACGGCGCCTATGGCTGGTCGGTCGCGCGCGACATTGCCGATCCCGAACTCTGGACCGAGCGCTATCACTGCCCCACCTGGCTCGACTACCTGCGCCAGCGCAACCGCTCGACCCAGTCCGAGCGCGAGCTGCATCAGCGGGCGATGGCGTTTCACCTGGGGCCGGATCCCGTACGGATCCGCCGCATGCTGGAGCGGCCGTTCGGCTCTGTACGTTGGAAGGAAGATTTGCCCGAACGTCAGGCAGCCGAAGTGCTGCCGGTGGTCGCCAGCGCCGCGGGAAGCAGCACGTAGCTGTTTCTCCGTCATTCCCAACCAGCGCTGTTGTGTTCCAGCAGCACCGTCGTTCCGGGGCGCGCGAAGCGCGAACCCGGAACCTCGAGATAAGGGAAAAGAAAGAATCGTGCCCACTCGCTCGAGATTCCGGGTTCAGCCCTGCGGGCTGCCCCGGAATGACGGCCGAGAAATAGAGAGTGCCCCGAAATGGCGGTGAATGGCTAAGCGCAAATGCTGAAAGAGAGCCGTCGCCTCACTGCCCGTGCGCGGTCAACACCTTCTCGCATGCCTTCGACAGACGGGCGCGGTGCTCCTTCAGGCATGCGAGTACCACGGAGTCACCGTCGTTCATGCGGGCGCGACAGAAGCGCGAGACGTCACGCGCGCAGGCATCATTGTCGCGCGCGCCTTGCGCAAACGCGTCCGCCGCCATCAGCATCAACGGAACGGCGAGAAGAACTCGGATCATCGTGTTGCGCCTCTGCGGCCTTGTGATCAGGGAGAGCTAGTGAGTGCAGAGCCAGGGCGCAACCCGTGAGACATGGTCCGGAAAAGCATGCCCTTGGGCTTCCGCTCGACGGATCGTCAAAGAAATAAGAGCGCGATGAGGATCGAAGCTGATCTCATCGCGCTCTTTGGCCTGCGAACACATTACTCGGTCGCCGCCACATTCTTGCCTTTGCTGGCGAGCTCACGGTCCATCACGGTCTTGCAACCCGCGCTTAGCCGCGCGCGGTTCCTGACCATGCAGGCGGTGATCGCCGGAATGTTGGGGATCTCGGAGCTGCACAGGCGGAACGCGTCGCCGGTGCACATCTGCTGCGCTTCAGAGCTGAACGCAAAACTCTGGCTCGACGACAGCGCCGAAACCGAGACGGCGAGGGCCAATACCAGGCCGGCCTTGCGAAACTGACTGACAAGAGACGCGTTCATTTTCTGCTCCCATTGGCACCGCGTGGCGGGCCGGTTTCCGATGGGAACGACGATGCGCTCAGCCCCCATTTAGGACTGTGATGACAGTCACGAAGCATACCCGGAATGTGACATCGGTCACTTCGTCACAGCCCCCGGAATTCGTTCACCAAACCGGGGCGTGTTGGTGAGCCGTTAAGATTTCCTTCGCATTAATGACTCCGCGCAGAGGTCGCGCATCCCGCGGTTGTATTGTGTAGGGGAAAAGTAACATGCGTAACGCGTTTGGTCTGATGCTGGGCTGTTTTCTTGCAGCGGCGATGATCGGCGGAGGCTGGCTGTTCGCGACCTCATTGCGGGCGAGCCAGGCGCTGCAGACCGTTGCAGCAAAAGAGCCCCCGCCCTTGCCGCCCTCGTCAGCGAAGCTCGCAGCGAAGGATGACGTCGAATTCACATCCGCGCTGGCGACCAAGCCCGTGACGTCGCCGGCCGCAATGCCGCTGCCCGTTCCACAGAAGTCCAACTGCGCCAATCCGGATGCGCTCGGCGTCTCCCGCGTCGTCGAGATCGACACCACCGGCGGACCCGGCTTCGGCTTCGAGCAGTTCAAGCAGTTCGATTTCCTGACCGACCATGAGGTCGTGTTGACTTTCGATGACGGCCCGTGGCCGGGCAACACGCCTGCCGTGCTGAAGGCGCTCGACGACGAATGCACCAAGGCGGTGTTCTTCCCGATCGGCAAGCACGCGACCTACCATCCCGAAATCCTCAAGCAGGTGCTGGCCGCCGGCCACACCGTGGGCGCGCACACCTGGTCGCATGTCAATCTGAACGGCAAGAAGATGACCGATCAGCTCGCCAAGGACGAGCTCGAGAAGGGCTTCAGCGCCGTGAAGATGGCGCTCGGCACCGCGCCCTCGCCGTTCTTCCGTTTCCCGGAGCTGCAGCAGCGGCCGTCGGCGGTGGAATATCTCGGCACGCGCAACGTCGCGATGTTCTCCTGCGATCTCAACTCGTTCGATTTCCGGCGCGACAGCACGCCCGACAAGATCATCAACACCGTGATGACCAAGGTCGACAAGCTCGGCAAGGGCATCATCCTGATGCACGATTTCCAGAAGCGCACGGCCGAAGCCCTGCCGACACTGCTGCGCCGCCTGAAGGCCGGCGGCTACAAGGTCGTGCAGATGAAGGCGAAAACGACGCTTGAGACACTGCCGGAATATGACGATGCGCTGATGAAGGAGCTGAAGGTGCCGACCGTCGGTTCGCGCCCGATCTCGAGCGTCGTGCAGACGGTGTCGCAGCAGTAAGCCAGCCGGTCATTCCGGGCCGATACGATTGCATCGAACCATGGTGCGCAATTGCTGCACCTGAGAATTTCGAGATTCCGGGTTCAGCCCTGACGGGCTGCCCCGGAATGACGTGCCCAAAATTGAGTTATCGCTCGCGTAACGCGGTGCGATCGTACGCCGCTTACCAATAAATCCCATAGCGGTGCAGCGTCGCGACGATGCGCGCGGAGGACCAGTGCTTGGGTCGCGGACGCCTCATCTCCATGCCTGCCATGCGCGGCTGCGCGCGGTGCTGGCTCATGGCGGCGGCCTTCATGCGGCTTCGCTTCGACATGTCGACGCCGGGCGGACGTTCGCTGAATTTCGGCTTCTCGTTCACCGAAGACGTCTCGGTCGCGCCGGTGGCGGCGGTCGCATCAGCCGCCTTCGGCGGCAGCGGCGCCCGCCGGGTTTCCACCGCGCTGACCGGCTCTGCGGTCTTGGTGTCCTGAACCGCCTTGTCGCTGCCCGCCAGCGACAGGCTTCGCGACTGGCCCGCTTGCGCCGTGGCCGACGCCACAACCATCATCGCCGCAACCACAATCAGCTTACGCATTTGAAGTCTCCGTCTTTCGGTCGACGCGGACCCTAGACGGCGGCCGGGCGGCAATATGTGAGAGAGGTCACGCGAGAGGCAGAACGCTCGCATTCGTCGGACAGATTGATTGCGGATATGGCCGCAAGCGCGTCAGTCTTCGCTGAGTTTACGAGCGCTTGCAGGTCGAGAGTGGACATTTTTCACCATGGTCAGAGCTGTGCTCTGAGACCGGTTGCCGGAATGTTTCTGTCCGGTGCGCGACGCGTGCCGACACCCCGTCGCTCGGCAGTTGTGAAATGGCCCACATACCAAGGCCATCCAGTTGGTCTATATTGGGATCGCCCTTTCGTAGACCTAGCCGGTCTTGATGGCCTAGCTACAAGGCATTTTAGGAGCCTCGTCATGCGCAACTTCGATCGCGCGACCATGGTGTGTACCTCTCTTATTCTTAAATCCACCTTGAGCGGGTGATTCTGAGAGGTTTCGCGTGCGCTGAATGTAGCGTACAGGGATTTTCTAGGCCCCGCCGGCAAAGGACGGGGCTTTTTCATTTCCTATTTGCCCTTACTGCCGGCGGTGCACCTGTAAAGGACGCAGGGCCATGTGGCAGTATTTTGGACCGGATTTCGTACTCGATTTTGTCAAAGGGTTGGTCGTCGGAGGCGCTTCTCTGGCATTTCAAGTGCTGGCTCCGAGAACGCTTCGCGCGTTGAAGCGGCTTCGTGCTCATTGGTCCGCGCGAAAGCCGGCGAGAAAGCCAGGACCTGCCGAATGATGAGCCGTCGCGCTACCTTGGGGACGGGACATTTGCCATGATCAGAGCTGGGCCCTGGGATCGGTCGGTAAAATGTTTCCGAACCGGCAGCGTTCAAAACCGCTCTATGCGGAGCGGCGGCACGGCGCCAATGTGGCGGCGTATTGCAATGCGCAGGGACTTATTATGCGAATTATCCTCGCCTTGGCGTTGCTAACGCATGATCCGGAAAAGTGTGTAGCGGTTTTCCGAAAAGATCATGCTCAATCAAAAACCTAAAGCGCGATGATGATTCAACCTGATCTCATCGCGCTTTAGCGCCGCAGGAACACCGCTCTTACGGCTTTCGAATATCGGCGAGTACGACAAAGAAAAAATAACACCAATCAAATCAGGCCGCCCTACCCCGGCTAATACCTATCAGGGCGTGTACTCATAAATCGGGGACGCCGTTTGACGTCCGCTATGCCCCCGACAGCGGCGCGAAAGCGGACATCGCCGGCCTGCGCATCGTAAATGTGAAAATTTTCATACTTCGCAAAAAGTTTTCGTCATACCTCCTAAATCGCGCCTTCAGGCTTCGAGCATCCGGTACAATCACTCCACATTCGGAGATTGCCATGGCCCTCTTCAAACTCCCGCTTTCAGGCGACGTCGTTCAGTGGATCAACCCGGTCACCTGGTTCATGAGCGGCAACCAGGTCACCGCCAACGTCTATCTTGGGGAGTCCAGCGCACCCGAGGTCGAGTCTGAGATCCTCGATCGCGTCGGCACCTATGGACGACAGCTTGGGCAGCTCATCGACGCCGTGACCGTGCTGCTTGAGCATTTGCCTGATCACGCGGCGCTCACGCCGGACGACCGCAAGGCGATCGCGGCCTTTGAGACAATGGCCAACGAGATCGCCGGCATCAAGGAGAAACACCGGCGGCATACGATGCGGCCGTCCAGGCAGCTGACGGAGCGATCATCATCGATCCAGTCGGCTGACGCGCCGATGCCTGTGTCTCCTGGATAGGACCTGCGAACCGTGGGGATCGACGCGAGGGTTATTTTATTTCCGTCTCGGCCGTGATCAGTTCCTTGCCTGCCTTGGTCCTGATCGACAGCTGAATCTGTTCGCCGCTGCCGCTTGCAGGAATCGTCGCTGATATGCGGTTACCGTTTTTCGGGTCTGCTTCTACGCCCTCATCGAAAAATACCACGCCGCCGCGCTTCAACGTGACGCGCAACGGCGTGGCCGGATCGATGCTGAAGAACTGAAGATTCACGGCGGACGCCTCGGCCGAGAGATTGACCAGGATGTTTTCGTTCGCATACGTCACGTTGCTCATGCCGACGGTCGGGCTGTAGGTTTCCGGAATCGACACTTCGCTCAGCGCCGGAAATTCGGCGCTGTGGAAGAACTGGTCCGACATCCCCGCCCACAATTCGACGTAAGGCCGCGCTTCGTTCGGGTCTTTGCGCGGATCGGTTTCATCCGTGAACGACGGAAATCCCCAGGTCCACATCTTCAGGCCGCGCGTGACCCGATTATCGGCGACGCGGATGATTCCCTCGTCGTTGTCGTGGTTGATCACGCCCCAGAAATTCCCGCCTTGCATGTCCGGCGACGCGTAGGCGATGCCCATCGTCGGCCAATTCCTGAAATAGCGCAGTTTTTCGAAACGGCTTCTGCCCGGACCTGGACTCTCGTCTCCCTTGGACAGATTGGCCGACCACCCCGGCGTCGTGTACGTCGCAATCGGCGCGATGATCTCGGCGCCGCCGGTCGTCCTCGGACAATTCGGGTCCGAGCCCGGCGCGAGCGTCGTGCACGTCCAGTACTCGTACTTGATCGCCTTGGCGCTCGGATTTTTCAGCACCACGCGCGCGTCGAGCGCGGCACGATCGGCTTTCAGCGTGACATAGTAGGTCGCCTCGATACCCGTTGCTCCCTTGAACTTCGCCGGTGCCGCGGAATATTCGAAATCGTCCTTCAGCGACATCGACACCGTCACTTCGCCGGCATCCTCCTTCACCAACTTGAAGTCCCACGGCTTCAGCCACGTCTTGCCGTGCTCGGGATTCGGGAAGGTCGGGAAGATGCCGCCATACACCATCAGCCAATCGTAATAGAAATTGCCGGCCATGATTCCGTAGGGAACGCCGACGTCCGTGCGGTAGAGTTCCTCGTGACCGGTCGGCTTGTAGATGATGGAAAGAATGCGTCCGCCGAATTCTGGCACCAGCGTGACCTTCAGATAACGGTTCTCGAGCAGGTAGGTCTTGAAGGTACGACCGACCATGGTCGTCTTGTCGAGCGAGCCGCTGACGAATCCATTCTCCGCATCGGTTGCGTATTTGACGGTGCTCCAGTTGATCGTCAACTCGCTGAGAGACACCCTGTCGCGATCAGCCGCCTCACAAAGGGTGGCATGACATGCGCCGGCTACCGAAAGCGCTGCAATAGCGAAACGGACACGGCGACGCGAGGGAGCCTGAATTGCCATTGACCCTACCTTCGAACGAGCAGGCGTGACAATCCTACACCATCGACGCGGCTGCGCCCATCGTCCAGCGCGCGGCTTCAACGCGGTACAGCACAAGCCTGCGCGCCAGCCTCAGTCGATCGCTGGCTCAGACCGGAGACAGGCCACGGTCACTCAGGCGAGAACATGTCGACAAACGCCCTGATCGTGCCTGCCACCTTCTCTTCGGAAACATGCCAGGCGGCACCGTCGTCTGCCGCGTAATAATTGCTGGCATTCGAACCTGCCCATCTGAAGACTTCGAATGACGGCCAGTACAAGATATTCGGGACGTTCGAATTGCTCACCACCTCATGAGCGACCAGCCGCATCGTGCTTTTCGACAGGCAGTCAGCTTGCACTGCCGACTCATGTTCGAACGAAGCCAACAACGGCACGGGGGAAACCGTGACCACGATCTTGATCTCCGGAGAAATGCTTCTGATGAATTCGATCAGATGGAGGACATTGTCGACGTTCTCCTTGACGCTCGTCGTCCGGAATAGAAACTTCTCTGCGAGCGCCCTGGAATTCAGCGCGGTCGGCCGCGGCAAGACGAAAGCGCCGGTCGCTCGATCGAAAAACGCCGCCGCGACACCAAGGGTCAGAATGAAGACATCGCTGTTCTTGATGACCTGAAGGGTGTTCTCCTTGCTCGCGCCTGGCGGCAACAGCTCGACGATCCTGTCGCGAACTACGTCATCAACATCTGAGTTACTGAGCCAATCGACGAAGACTCTGTTTGCGAATGTCGTATTGATGTATTCGGAGATTTCCATGTGATGGCTGACGTAGCCGCTATCGTTGAGGCTCTTCGCCAGATTCCTGGCGAAGCACGAACCCATTGTAAAAAATCTGGTCGTCTTGTTTACGAACTTGTCCTCGCGGTTCAAATTGACCGCGATATGATCCCTGATCAGCTTCTGAAGATCGCCTAGAAAATCCCGTGTTTCCGGGTAACGGCCGACCTTCTTCTTGTTGTCCGCGGTCTTAGAGAGATCCTTGGAAGCCATCTGGCTCGAGCGCGATCTCGCGACGTCCAGCGTCTCTCGATTGACCGGCGTATCGTAAGTCGCGGGATCCAGCGCGATTGCTTTTTCGAGACTCGCAATCGAGTCTTCGAAGAAATCGCCTTGGGTCAGGATTTCGCTGAGTTGGAAATAGTCGCTAGCCTTGTTTGAAGCGTGAGCCACTTTGCGAAAGAGGTCGATGGCTTTCGGGAACGGCCCGACGTGGCTGCACCTCTGTGCCGCGCTTCTAATCAGGAGAAGATTACCGTCGGTCGGACTGTCGAATATTTCGGGGTGCTCGTCCAGGATCGACAACATCATGTCGCGCGCTTCAGCGCGCTTTTTGTGTGTTCCGTCGTCGATCAGCTGCGCATAGACGAAGCGCGCACTGATATCTTTGTTGTCCAGTTCGAGCAGCTTCTTGAAAGCGAGCTGAGCGCTGACGAAGTCCTTGTCCTCGATATACTTGTAGCCAAGCTGTCTGATCTGACCGAGCAGAGATTGAAACTCGGCGTGCGAATCAAGTTGAGTGGTCATGTCTGAGATGCGCCCTTGAGTTCACTTAAGTCAGCATCGCCTCCGGACAAAGCCGGAGGCATTTCGATGCAGTGGCACTTCTTCTCGCGCGCTTTGGGGGCTCACGAGTGAACTCATCATCAAATGGGGGGTTACTAAATACCAAGCAGCTACTGTCAGCCTGGCAATGGACTGCTCGCTGCGCGAGCCACCCGGCCTTCGCTGATTCGATCCGAGACGGACGGTAGCTTGGATTCCCGGCTGGGACTAGCGTGGCGATGTTCGCGAACGTCGCGTCATGCGAAGGGTCGAACGCGAGAAAGACCGCTGTTGGACCACCTGCGGCTTGCTTAGGAAATGCTATGGTGACCCATTGAGAGCCACGGGAATTTCGAGCATAAGGTGTTCACCAACGATGAAGTGACGGGAGATTCGAATGCGTGCTTTGGCTTGGACGATTCTGGCGACCGGAACGATCCTGATTTCAGGGCCGGTACAAGCTCAAACCTATGATCCAAGTTATCCGGTTTGCGCGCAGCTCTGGGACATTCAAGGCGGCTATATCGAATGCGCCTACACGTCGCTGGCGCAATGCAGCGCGTCAGCGTCCGGCCGCGCGGCCCAATGCCTGATCAATCCCTTTTTCCCCCCTGCGAGTTTCCCGCCTGCATATGCCGGGCGCCATGGCAGGCCCGTCATCCGATGAGCGCGACAGCGGTCGCCGACGTTTTGCCTGCACGTATGCCCCTCTCCGGATGATATGGTCGCGCTCACGCGACCTTTCGCCGTGGATGCCAACTTGACGAGGCATACGCCGTCATCTTGTTTGGCAAATCAACCCAAGCGAGATCGGGCAGAAGTTCTAACTTTCGCTCGATCGGTCGATCGCAATTCCGCACAATGCGCAAGAGTCCAGCCCTGGGGCTGAAATTAATCGCTTGACCCGGACCGATCGCCTCTCGCACAAAATGTGGCGACATATCGGTGAGACAGCGATACTGTCGCATTTCGTGCATCGGCACGGAGTGCCCAACGAATAAACCTTGCGTTGTGTTTTAAACCGTTCGCTAATTTTTTTGACTGCCGCCGCCCCAAAGCTGTTGCGCAATATTTTTTGACAGCGGAGTGGGGTTAGCGATGAAAAAGAAAAATCAGATCAGCGAACGAGAGTATCAGGACCGCATCGAAAGTTTGCTGAAAAGCGCTTTCGACACCCGACTGCAGCCGCTGCGGACACTCAGGACCGCAACCAAAAAACGGCGAGCGCTGAAAAAGAAGACGGCAACGGATTCCGGATTAACGAAATCAGGCACGACGGCTTCCCGCTGATGATGTCATTTGGCGAGCGGGTCGAGGCCAATCCCGGGGCCAGAGATCATCGGCCCGGACGCGCCTGATGCTTACCTTTGCATTCGCCCACAGGTTGCGAAACGAACCCGCGAAGCATGGAAGCATCTGGCCGGCCGATGATCATCCGCTGATCTTGTGCCGCGTCTTTCTTCGAATTTGCATTCGCGCATGCATCGGCGATGAGAGCAGTTGCCTTTCAACGGCTCCAACTGATGCAAGTGATCGACACCATCAAAATATATGCGGGCGAAACCGTGCGTGCGACCAGCCGACGATAAGTCGTGAGTGTCGAGCCGCCGGTAAGCGACCGGTAATTTGGCAAAGGCGCTCAGTCGTCTTTCGACTTGGCGGTGTCTTTCGACTTGACAGCCTCTCGAGCCAATCGTTCGGCCTTCAAACGTTCAAGATTCTTGCGCAAGGCCCTTTGCTCCATCTCGTATTCGCTCACGGGCTTTTCCGATGAACGGAACGCTTTGCCGGCCTCATCTGCGCGTTTGTTGTAACTCATGATTTGACCTTCAGGATCAGCGGTAAAAGCCGGCGAAGGTGGCGTCGTCTTTGCGGGCCTGTCGCGCCGTCGCTTCATTGATCGCCGGATGTCGTGCAGGCTATCGATTGGGAAGCGCTTGGCAACGAGAGACGCGCATTAAGCTTGATGGCCTTGCTGCGCGTTAATCCAGGAACCGTCAGAAAACCGCCCACAATAACGGGCCATAGCGACGTATCTGGCCCGTCGTCGTGTCCTCCACGCGCTGAGCCATAGCAGTGTGTTAAGGCTGCTTCGCGACGGCGAAGCAACCCGATTTCGAAAGGTGCACGCGCCGTACCGATAGCGTACCTAGAAAGCTGTCTTCGCTTTGCCGAGGGAACTAACTCATTGATTTAACTGGTGCCGCAAGAGGGACTTCGAACCCCCGACCCCGTCATTACGAATGACGTGCTCTACCAACTGAGCTATTGCGGCCAACCGTTGAACGCGTTTGGCGGATCACCCGAGACACGCGCCGCGCCCCTGATATCGGGCATGGCCCGAAATGGCAAGGACAACCCGGCTGCTCACCGGTGACCGCTAGCCGCCCCAGCGGGACCAGAAGCCGCGCCAGCCGCCGGCCTGGGCCTTTGGCGTACCGATCTGCTCGGTGAACTCGTCCACCGGTGCGTCATCGTCGATCCCGGGGTCGTCGGGCGCCCGTACGATCGGGATCACCGCCGGGATCGGTGCGGCCGACGGCCTGCCGAGATCGGCGCGGGTGCGGAACAACGGGGCTGGCGCGACGGAAGGCGGAGATTCGGGCTGCGGCGATGGGGAAGCCGCGGCCGGAGCATCTTGAGCCCATGGAGACGGCTGGGGCGCCGCAGCGGCCGGCTGCGCAGGCTCCTTCGGCTGTTGCTTGATCAATTCCTTGACCGGCTCCTTGACGGTTTCCTTGACCGTTTCTCTGGCCTTCGGCTCGGGTGGCGCTGCAGGCGCAGTCGCCTGCTCGATCACGATCGGCGCGAGCGGAGCGTTGTCCTGCGGCGTCGGCTGGGACGCCGATTGAGGCTTGGCTTGCGTCAGCGCGGGGCGTGGCGGCTCGACCGGACCCTCGCTCGCCATGTGATCACGGCGCGGGCTCGGCGCGGCCAGCATCGCTTCCTCGAACGGCGAGGATTCGATGGTCGCGCCCTTGTCCGACGGCAGGCTCGCCACCGGCGTCTGCCACTGGAAGGCGTCGAGCCGTCCAGTAACCGGCGACACCGGCCGCCAGCGGTCGCTGACATAGCCGTCAGCGGTCCACACCGGATCGTGCCGCGCGCGAACCGCCCGCAAGGTCCAGGCTCGCGCCTTGCCGCTGTCGCCATGCTCGATGCGTTCGATCTCGGCCATCAGCATCGCCACCCGCTGCGTCGGGGATGCAATGAACGGCTTGAGCGCTTCGCGCGCCCGGGCAAATTCCGCGGCATCGATTGCGGCGCGCGCAACCGCGAGCGCGCCCTCGATATGGCCCGGCGTCTTCGACGC
Source organism: uncultured Alphaproteobacteria bacterium (assembly GCA_963770385.1). Lineage (GTDB taxonomy): Bacteria > Pseudomonadota > Alphaproteobacteria > Rhizobiales > Xanthobacteraceae > Bradyrhizobium. The sequence goes on from CAVYPJ010000003.1 coordinate 1,566,065, forward strand.
CAGCGTCTCGACCCGCGTCAGCCGCTGCCGCGCGGCGTCGCCGAGCCGCACATGCGCATAGGCGTCGGCGAGATCGGGATGCGGCTGCACCAGCCAGGCCGCCTCGACGATCCGCATCGCGCGGCGCACCTGATGCGCCTCGCTCTCGAACTTCGACGCCAGCACCGCCGCCGGCACCAGCGTCGGCGCAAGCTTGACGGCCTCCATTGCGTTTTCGCGCGACAGGTCGCGGTCGACGGTCTCCAGCTCCAGCGCACGCGCAGTGAGGAGCACGCCGCGCCGTCGCCGATAGGCGGCCTTGTCGATCAGGCCGGATTCGAGATCGTGGTCGAGAATCTTCAGTGCGCCGGCCCAGTCGCCCTGCGCGCAGCGGAAGCCGAGCACCGCGTGCGAGGCCCAGGTCGATGACGGCGAAATCTTCAGCGCCTCTTCCGCGACCATCACGGCGGCGATCGGGTCATCGGCGCGCTGCGCCTCGATGAACAGGCCGCGCAGGCCGAGCAGGCGCGTGTCCTCGCGTTCGGTCATGGTGCGGAAGGCGGCATTGGCGCGGTCGCGATTTCCCTCGAGCTGCGCGGCTTGCGCGTGCAGCAGCAGCGCCAGCGGATCATGGCCCGCCAGGCGGCGCGCGACCTCGGCATGCTGGCGCGCCGCGACCGTATCGCCGTGACCGATCGCGAGCAGCCCGTGAGTGATGGCGTGTCGGCCGCGCGCATGACGGCGCTCGCGCCGACTGCGACCGATCCGCCCCGGTGTCCGCAAAAGCGCGCTGACGATGCTCCAGGCCAACATCGCCGCCACGAGGATGATGCCGAGCGCGAGCGCAAACACCGGCAGCGAGGTTTCGGCGCGCCAGCCGCCCCAGGTCAGGACCACACCGCCGGTCTGGTCGGCCACCCACGCGGCCCCGGCCGCTGCGAGAGCGATCAACAGCAGAAAGAAAACAATACGGATCATAAAAAGCCTATTGCGCCGCCTTGGCGAGCGCCGCCATGGAGTCGGCAGCAAATTGTCGGGACGCAGCCAGCGCGGCCTCGCGCGCCGCGGCCTTGTCGAGCCAGCCCTGCGCAGCGGCACGATCCGCCGGCGCGAGCGTCAGCAGTTCGCGTCGCGCCTCGTTGAACTCGTTGCGCAGCGCCGCCGCCGTGACCCGCGTGACGACAGCGCCTCGATCATTGCCGACCGCATCCGTGCGCTCGATGCGCACGAGTTTTGCAGCGCCGGCCTGCAGACGGTCGACGATGCCGCTGCCGGTGGTGGCCGTCGCGTCCTGCGGCGGCGTCGGCGAGAGCTTCGGCACCAGTGTCAGCAATTCGCGGCTGAGCGCCGGCAGATTCGGCACGCCGCCGGCGGCGAATTCATCCAGCGGCTTCAGCGCGTCCGGATTCGGCGAAAGCGACCTCGCTGCCGCGAGCGCCGCCGGATAGGGATCGCCGTGGCGCACCGCGACGTCGAGCAGCGCGGCCGCGACGACACGGCGCAGCGGCACGTCATCGGCAGCCTTTGCGGCCTGCTGGGCCGTGTCCGCGCCTTGCGCGCGACTGGCGCGCTCGATCTGGTCGATCCGCTCGTTCAGCGCGGCGACATCGGTCGCATTGCCCGGCGTCGCCGTCGCTGTGCTCACGGCGGCTGCGAGCTTGTCGGCCTGCGCGTGCAGGCTGGCGAGATCGGAACGCGAGGCGGCCTCCGCCTTCTCCATCGCACCGAGCCGTGCCGCGAGCGCGGGATCGAGCGCCGCCTGCTTCGATTTGGTTTCGAGCCCGGCGACGCGGCCGGTCAGATCGTCGATTGCGGCGGCGGATGGCGACAGCGTGGTCGATGCGGGCTGGACCGGCGGCCAGCCCAGCATCCAGCCGACTCCGATCACCAGCGCGGCCGCCACCGCGCCGGAAAACGGCGCGATCACCCAGGGCGACACCGGCTTGGACGCAGCGCGCGCGGCCGGTGGCGGCATTACGGTCTCCGGCTGCGGCGCCGGCGCCGCGTCATCGGCCGTGTCCTCGATCGTGCTGTCTGATTTGGCTTCGGCCACGGGTTCCGGCTGCGGCTCCGGACCCGGCTTGGTCTCGCTCGAGACTTCGGTCGCCTTGAGATCGATCGTCGGCGGCGGGCGCTTGGGCCGGCCGGAGTCAGGCCGCGATCCTGCATCCTCGAGCGTGTCATCGACCATCGCGACGGTTCCCTAAAGTTCTGCGGGGGGCCTTCACCCGGATACCACGAGGCCGGAGGGTATCAGAATTGGCCCGCCCTCTTAAGCCATTCAGCCCGCCAATGCACGATCGACCGCCTGAAAGAGTGAATTTTCGTCCGGCGATGACGCCACCGTGACCCGGGTGGCGCCGGCGTCGCGCAGGATGGCGGCGACCGTAGCGGAAATACAGCATTGCGGAAGCGCCAGCGCCGATATTTCGACGCCGGCCGCGCGCACCGCCTCGACGAATGCCTTTGCGCTACGGCCGGAATAATGCAGCACGGCCTCGACCTGATTGTCGGCGATGGCGTCCAGCACGTCGGTCGGCAGCTCCGAGTAAGCGGCCATGCGGTAGGTCGTTTGTGTCACGACGGTGAAACCGTGTTCGCCCAACTCGCCGGCCAGGTCGCGCGACAGATCGGCGCCGGCAAGATACAGCAACGGTCGCGCCCCAAGCTCTTTCGCCTTTGCCTGCACGAGGTCGCGCAGATCGCCCCCGTCGCCGCCGGCGGAGACCACGGTGCGGAAGCCCGCCTCACGTGCAGCGGCGGCGGTGCGGTCGCCGACCGCGAACACAGGCAAAGCAAGCAGGCCGCTGCCGGCCAGTTGCGCCTCGACGGCGCGTAGCGCGTTGGCCGAGGTGACGATGACAGCAGCATAACCCGCACCCGCATCCTGCAACGGAACGGGCTCGAAGCGCAGCATCGGCGCCAGCAGCACATCAAATCCGCGTGCGCGCAGGCTCGCGCCGGTCCGCTCATTGTCAGGCTGTGGGCGGGTCACCAGGATGGTCATGCTTCACGCTCTTGCCGATTGCGCGCTCGCGGTGCGGAATGCTACGCGAAGGACGAACAGACGCGGCTTCATATCATAGCGCAAGGGCTCCCATTGGATAACGACAAGCCAAGCCTGGTGCTGGGGATCGAGACCACCTGCGACGAGACCGCCGCAGCCGTGATCGAGCGCGGCACTGACGGCAGCGGAACCATTCTCTCCAATATCGTGCACTCGCAAGTCCACGAGCACGCCCGCTTCGGCGGCGTGGTGCCGGAGATCGCGGCGCGCGCCCATGTCGAGCTGCTCGACGGCATCATCGCGCGCGCCATGGCCGAGGCCGACGTCGACTTCCCTGAATTATCGGCCGTCGCGGCCGCAGCCGGCCCCGGCCTGATCGGCGGCGTCATCGTCGGCCTCACCACGGCGAAGGCGATCGCGATGGTGCACGACACGCCGCTGGTCGCGGTCAACCATCTGGAAGCGCATGCGCTGACGCCGCGGCTGACCGACGGCACCGCCTTTCCTTATTGCCTGTTCCTCGCCTCTGGCGGCCACACCCAGATCGTCGCAGTGGCCGGCGTCGGCGATTATGTGCGGCTGGGCACCACGGTTGACGACGCGATGGGTGAGGCCTTCGACAAGGTGGCGAAGATGCTGGGCCTGCCCTATCCCGGCGGCCCGCAGGTCGAGCACGCCGCAAGCCGGGGCGACCCCACGCGCTTTGCATTCCCGCGCCCGATGCTCGGCCGGAACGATGCGAACTTCTCGCTGTCGGGCTTGAAGACCGCCGTGCGCAACGAGATCGGCAAGCTCGGCTCGCTGGACGAGCAGGACATCAACGATCTCTGTGCGAGCTTCCAGGCGGCAGCGCTGGAATCGACCGCGGACCGGCTGAGCGTCGGTTTGAGGCTGTTCCACGCGCGCTTCGGCGCGCCGACCGCGCTGGTCGCCGCCGGCGGCGTCGCCGCCAACCAGGCCATCCGCGGCGCGCTGCAGGAGGTTGCGGAGAAAGCCGGCACGACGCTGATCATCCCGCCGCCCGCGCTCTGCACCGACAATGGCGCGATGATCGCATGGGCCGGCGCCGAACGCCTCGCACTCGGCCTGACGGATGACATGGACGCGGCTCCCCGCGCCCGCTGGCTGCTCGATGCGAACGCGAAGCCGCCCGCGGGTTATGCGAATACGCGTGCGGGGTTTTGAGAGATGGCGCCCAATCAAGTGTCGGCTCGATCACACCACGCGCATCCTCTTCGCCTCGCCCCGCCTGCGGGGAGAGGTCGGATCGTGCGAAGCGCAATCCGGGTGAGGGGGAGCCGCCGCGGATTCCATCTCGCCATCAAACTCGGGGATAGAAGCCCCTCACCCCAACCCTCTCCCCGCAAGAGCGGGGAGAGGGAGCACGACTGAGTTCGCGAATGAGAGCCTTCAACTCCGTCGCGGTGATCGGGGCTGGCGCGTGGGGCACGGCGCTGGCGCTCGTTGCCGGGCGGGCTGGACGTAGCGTCACCCTCTACGCGCGCGACGCAAGTCACGCGGCGCACATCGCATCACATCGGGAGAACCCGCGGCTGTCAGGCGCACAACTCCCCGCCTCCATCGCCGTGACCGGCGATCTCGCGCAGGCGGGACGCGCCGACATCGTGCTGGTCGCCACACCGGCGCAGCATCTGCGCGGCGCGGTGAATGCGCTCGCGCCGCATCTTCGAAAAGAAACGCCGGTGATCGCCACCGCCAAGGGCATCGAGCACGGCACACATAAATTCATGACCGACGTGATCGCGGAGGCCGCGCCCGACGCCGTGGCCGCGATCCTGTCCGGCCCGAGCTTCGCCGACGACGTCGCGCGCGGCCTGCCCACCGCGATCACGCTCGCCGCAAAGGACGAGCAGCTTGCCGCCGCGCTGGTGCAGGCGCTGGGCTCTCCGACCTTCCGCCCTTATCACACGACCGACATTCGCGGCGTCGAGATCGGCGGCGCGGCCAAGAACGTGCTGGCCATCGCCGCCGGGATCGTCGCCGGCAAGCAACTCGGCGCCTCCGCACAGGCCGCGCTCACCACGCGCGGCTTCAGCGAGCTGACACGTCTCGGCCGCGCCTGCGGCGCGCGCAGCGAAACCATGATGGGCCTCTCCGGCCTCGGCGACCTGATCCTGAGCTGCTCGACCGCCCAATCGCGCAATTTCGCACTCGGCCTCGCACTCGGACGCGGCGAGCTACGGCCGGCCGGCAAGCTCGCCGAGGGCGAGTTCACCGCACCGGTGCTGATCGAATTGGCAACGTCGCAGAATGTCGAGATGCCGGTCTCGAGCGCGGTCGCCGCCGTGCTCGCAGGCCAACTGACCATCGATGCCGCGATCGAGAGCCTTCTGACCCGGCCGTTCAAGGCTGAGGAATAGGCATGGCTGTGCGCGGCCTGCCCGCACTTCTCGGCGTTCGTTCGCTGTAATAGCGTGGACGCGAACCGGCAGAAGCCGGTCAAACAAGACAAATCCCAAGGGGGGAAGTTCATGCGCAGATCGCATCATGCCATCATGTCGATGAGCATCGCGTTGGCCGTCGCCGCGATGATGGCCACGGCCCACGCAGAGACGGCGGTGCCGTACGACGAGCTCGCCAAGAGCGAGGCCGCTGCCAACGCCGATAACGGCAAGCGGGTTGCGCCGGTCAAATCGATGGGCAATCCCGGCGATGGCGTCAGCTCCGAGATGCAGGCGATGATCGGCGCGCCCTACCCGCCGCATTTCAATGCCGATCCGAAGACTCCGGCCGAGTGGAAGGAACTGATCGATCGCCGCGCCAAGCTCGCGATCGCGAACATTCCGGCGATGAAGGAGAAGCTCGGCGTCAAGGTCGAGGAGACCAAAATCGCCGGCGTCCATTGCTACATCGTCACGCCCGAGAAGATCCCCTCGGAGAACAGGCGGCGCCTGCTGGTTCACGTCCATGGCGGCGGCTACGTCTTCGGTCCCGGCGAAGCGGCCTTGCCGGAAGCAATCATGATGGCGGGCTTTGGCGGCTTCAAGGTCATCTCGGTCGACTACCGCATGCCACCGGATTTTCCCTATCCGGCCGCCATGGACGATGCGATGGCCGTCTGGAAGGAGGTCGTGAAAACGCATGATCCTCGCAGGATGGCGATTTTCGGCACATCGACGGGTGGCGCGATGACGCTCGCGATGGTGCTGCGTGCAAAGGACGAGAAGCTGCCTCGGCCGGCGGCGATCGCGCCGGGTACGCCCTGGTCGGATATCGACAAGATCGGCGACACCTATGGGAGCAACGAGTGGGTCGACAACGTGCTCGTGACCTGGGACGGCTGGCTCGGCCGTGCGGCCAAGCTCTATGCGAACGGCGAGAGCCTGAAGAATCCCTACATCTCGCCGATCTATGGCGACTTCAAAGGTTTTCCGCCCACGATCCTGACGACTGGTACGCGCGACCTGTTTCTCAGCAATACGGTCCGCACGCATCGTAAATTGCGTCGCGCCGGCGTGATTGCCGATCTCAATGTCTATGAGGGACAGTCTCACGCGCAGTATCAGTTCAACGTCAGCGCACCCGAGACCAGGGAAGCCTTCACCGACATCGCGAAATTCTTCGACAGGCATCTCAGGGAATAGGTCTGCGATTGCTCACTCGATCGTCATCCCCCGGGCTTGACCCAGGCATTCACGTCTTGCCTATGCTAGTCTAGCAAAGACGTGGATGGCTGGGCCTTCGCCCGGCCGTGACGCAAACGGATGGTTGGTGCAATGAACTACTGGCTGGTGAAATCCGAACCGTCGGCCTGGTCGTGGGACCAACAGGTGGCGAAAGGCGCCAAGGGCGAGGCCTGGACCGGCGTGCGCAATTTTACGGCGCGGCAGAATCTCGTGAACATGAAGAAGGGCGATCACGTCTTCTTCTATCACTCCAACGAGGGCAAGGAGATCGTCGGCATCGCCGAGATCATCAAGGAGGCCTATCCCGATCCGACCGACAAAACCGGCAAATTCGTCTGCGTCGACATCAAGGCCGTCAAACCGCTGCCCGAGCCCGTGACCATGGCCGCGGTCAAGGCCGAGAAGAAACTCGCCGCCATGGCACTGGTGAAATATTCCCGCCTGTCGGTGCAGCCGGTCACGGCGGAGGAATGGAAGCTGGTCTGCAAGATGGGCGGGCTTTGAGCAGCTTTCCCCGAAGGGTGCATTGATCGGCAACCGCGGTTCCGTATCGCGATGGCGATTTGATCCCATTTCACTGCGCGTTGGACTTCACGTCAGGACTACCGACAGGCGTCGCGTCAGCAGCTTCCGTTCCCGAGCTGTCTTCGATCTTGCGGGCTCGGGAAATCGCGAATACTCAAATCAGCCTCGAACCGACTTGAGGATATCCCTTGGCACTAGTCCTACGTCCGGGTGTGCAAGGCCGTACCGAGCGCTGGATCGCTTGCACCCTCGTCATCACCGGAGCGGTATGGATCGTGGCCTTCGCCGGATTGCTGGCCGTCGCCTCCCGTGTCCATGTCGATATCCCCCAGGCTTTGGCCGTCAAACTTCCGTTGCTGCAGTCTCGACCCGATCTGGTTTTTGCCGGTGAAAGCCGGACCGAGTATCAGGTCGACGCGGAACTGGCGGCGAAGCTGACCGGCAGACCTGCCGGCGGAGCCGTGAACATCGCCTATGATGCAGGTGAGCCGCTGGCCGTGCTCGCCGCGATCCAGCAGCAACCCGAGTTGTTCGGCAGGGCGCATGTGGTGGTCAGCGTCGCCCCCTTCATCTTCAATGAGGGCGTCCGATCCGCGGCGATCTACCCTCTCGATGTGACCGCCCGTCTCAATGTTTTCGAGCAGATGACGTCCTTTCTGCCGTTGCGCATAGGTACGCTGTTCCGCTTCATTCGCGAAGCATTCAACGCACGCCTTGCGTCCGACCAGCACATGGCGAGACAGGCATCGCAGCCGGCCGCCTACGGCCTTTCAGTTCTCCATGCATCGCAGCCTGACGATCGATGGCCGAAGGATCTCGGGACGCATCCGCATTACGGCGGCTGGAATTTGTCCGGTCCGAAAGCGCGTTTCGAAGCCGCGGCACTGTGCGACATGGTGCGCCTGGTGCGCAAGCTGACTGTCGTCATTCCGCCGTGGGCGCCGCGCTACGAACGAGGCGCCGATGCCTCATGGCGCGAAAAGGATGATCAGTATGCCGCTCTCGTGGCCGACGCCGGCCGACGCTGCGGCTTCGACGTTCTGAATATTCAGACAGTTCCCGGGCTCGAACAATCGAACTACGCCGACGAGATGCACACCAATGCGTCCGGCATTCCAGTCTATACGCGATATCTCGTCGCGCAGCTTCGACCATAGCCGACATCGATGCTGTTCAGCTCGTATACGTTCCTGTTTCAATTCCTGCCGGCGACACTGCTGGCATTTGCGGCGGCGCGGCGTCATTCCGCACGCGCAGGCATTCTGGTGCTGGCCGTCGCTTCGTTGTTTTTCTATGGCGCATGGCGACCGGCCTATTTGCTGGTGCTGATCGCCTCGATCGCGACGAATTTCTCGCTCGGCCTGCTGATGGAAGATCCGGTCCGCCGCCGCACTGTCGGGACATTCGGCGTCGCGCTCAATCTCGTGGTGCTCTGCTATTTCAAATATACCGGGTTCATTCTCGACGCCGTCGGCACACTGAGCGGGACACCCCTGCCATTCACCGACATCGTCCTGCCGCTCGGAATCTCATTCTTCACCTTCCAGCAGATCGCCTATCTGGTTGACGTCATGCGCGGCGCGAAAGTCGAGCGCGACGTCGTCAGCTACACCTTGTTCGTGACCTTCTTCCCGCATCTCATCGCGGGGCCGCTGGTGCATCATGCGGAGATGATCCCGCAGTTCAAGCGGAGCCGCACCGGCCGTTCGGCCGTCCTCGCGGCGCGGGGACTGGCCATCTTTGCGGCCGGCTTGTTCAAGAAGGTCGTGATCGCAGACAATCTCGCCCAATTCGCGTCTCCGGTGTTCGCGCATCTCGACGCCGGCGGCAGCGTCGCTCCATCGTGGGCGTGGCTCGCGACCCTCGCCTATACGCAGCAGATCTATTTCGACTTCTCGGGCTATTCCGATATGGCGGTCGGGCTCGCGCTGTTATTCGGCATCCGCCTCCCGATCAATTTTCGCTCGCCCTATCAGGCGGCCTCGATCATCGAATTCTGGCGGCACTGGCACATCACGCTGTCGCGCTTTCTGCGCGACTATCTCTACATTCCGCTCGGCGGCAACCGGCTCGGCAAGCAACGTCGCTACGCCAATTTGATGGTGACCATGCTGCTCGGCGGACTCTGGCATGGCGCTGGCTGGAATTTTCTGATCTGGGGAGGCCTGCATGGCCTCTATCTCGGCATCAATCATCTCTGGAGCGATTGGCGAGACGGCAACAAGCGCCGCGCGGCATCGGGACCGGCCGGAAAAGGCTTGTCGTGGGCGATCACGCTCTTCGCAGTCGTCGTCGCCTGGGTATTCTTCCGCGCCAAGACATTGGCGGGCGCGGGAGCAATGTTGGCGGGCCTGTCGGGATTTGCCGGCGCTGGCACCGCTTATGAATCTCCCGGCATCTTGCGAATGATGGACTTGCCCGTTCTGGTGGGCCAGGAGCCGCTGCTGTTGATCGGCGCCGGCGCGGTCGTAGCGGCCTTTGCCATCGCGCTCTTGCTTCCGAATGTGTCCCAGATATTCCGCTATCATGAATATCGCCGTCCACCCGAGCGATCGACGTTCGTGCGATGGCAACCCAACGCCGCATGGGCCGTCTTCACAGCACTGGCGCTGGCGAGTTCGCTGTTCGGCATGTGGCAGCGTCTGGAATTTCTGTACTTCCAGTTCTGAGCACTGACGCATGCGCGTCATGCGCAAATTGCCCGTCGTGCCAAGGTGACGCAAACTTTTCTATTGCGCCGTCGGGCAAATCAAAACCATGCTCCCGCGCGTCTCGCTGCCGCAAGAGGGGCGCTTCGCGATCGTCACGGACGTTGGAAGCGGGATGCGATGGACGCGATATCTCACGAGACGAATGAGATCTCGCGGACGGCGAAATCGTGTGGTCCTGGCGCCCCAAGGCTGGCGTTAAGTTTCGCGGATGATGCGAGGCGACGGTGACAACAAAGCCTGGTCACCGGGGAGATCACGTATAAGCCGTAAAACCATTGCGCAGGGAAGGCCGGTTGCTCCGGCTCGTACCTGTGGTTCTGCCGCGTGCTTTTTTGTTGCACGCGGACCATGGGTGCGACGGGCACCCGGCCTTCCCTGCGCCCTCTTCTTAGAACGAGGGTGGTTTAATTGGAAAAACTCGGACGCATCGCGCCGCGAGAATGCGAAGATGTGTCGATGCTCCCGTTGTGGCCCATCCTTCGAGACGCGCGCTATGCGCGCTCCTCAGGATGAGGTCGTCGCGTGTGGCGCGATATCAAACCCTCATGGTGAGGAGGCGCGCAGCGCCGTCTCTGGACGATGCTTCGCATCGCCAGGAGAACCATGAGGCCCCACTCTCCCCGTCGTCCCTGCGAACGCAGGGACCCATAACCACAGGAGCATGTTGTTAGAACGAGCTGGAGCCGCCGCTGTGCCTGACAACAAAACCCATGGTTATGCGTCCTCGCGTTCGCGAGAATGAAACCGAGGGCAACTATAGAATGTTGGTATGAAGACGCGCCGAGATCGGCCCTACGCCGCAGCGGCCACCACCACCTGCGCCAGGAGCCGTTCGCGCTTGGCTTGCGAGCGCTGGCCTTTCATGGTCGCGGCGAAGCGTTCGAGGATGCCGTCTTCGAAAGCCGTGACGATCGTGTCGTGGACGTAGCTGCGACGGCAGATCGCGGGCGTGTTCGAGAGATGATCCGCCGCCGCGCGGACGGCCTCGAGCACCTGCTTCTTGCGGCCCCGCGCGCTCGCCGCCGGCGAAATCCGCGACAGCGATTCCACCACGACGGCCGATGCCATCAGCGTGCGGAAATCCTTCAGCGAGATCTTGATGCCGGCGATGTCGCGCAGATAGGCATTCACCTGCGTGGTCGAAACCGCGCGCACGATGCCCGACGCATCGCGATACTGGAACATGCGCTTGCCCGGCACGGTGCGCAGGATGCCGACCGCACGGACGAGTTTCTCGGCGTCGCATTCCTTGCGCACGGCCTTGCCGCCCTTGGCCTTGAAGGTCAGCACCACGCTATCGTCTTCCAGCGTGACATTCGATTTCAGCAGCGTGGTGGCACCGCGGGTGCCGTTGAGCCGCGCATAGGATTCGTTGCCCGGACGGATCGCGGTGCGCGCGATCAGCTCGATCACGGCGGCAAGCGCGAACTCCCGCGTCGGCTCGTCGCCGGCGAGCTGCTTCCAGACGTTGCGGCGGATCTTCGGCAGCGCGCCGACCAGCTTGGCCAGCCGGTGCGCCTTGCGGTGCTCGCGGACCTTTTCCCAATCGGCGTGATAGCGATATTGCAGCCGGCCGGCGGCATCGCGGCCGACCGCCTGAAGATGCGAATTGGGATCGGGCGCGTAGCGCACCTGGACATAGGCGGGCGGCACCGCCATCGCATGCAGGCGGCGGATCGTGCCGACATGGCGGATGCGGGTGCCGTTGGCGCGGACGAAGCTGTAGCTCTTGCCGCGCTTGATGCGGCGGATGGTCAATTCGTTCTGGTCGCCGAGCGTCAGGCCGAGTTCGCGGGCAAGCTCCTCGACCGAGGCCTTGGCGGCGAGCCCGGACGTCTCATTCGGTTTTTTCGGCGGCCACTGTCCGAGGGCCTTGGCGAGCGCAACGGCGGGATCGGCGGAAGCGGGCCGCGCGGGCTCGAAACTCTGCTGATCCATCATCTCTCTTACGTCTCGTCTGGTTCAAGTCCTTGGACTACCGGGCCTAATGCACCTTGTCGCTTGGCAGTTCCTACCCGTCGCCGGGCACCGACGCCGGCATTTAGGGGGTAATGCTGACCAATACCAGAGCCAATAAGTGCCATAGAGGTTAACGAATACCTTTCATAGGAGCCATTCGGCCGATATCGTTGATTTCAGCCTGACGGAGAGGAGGCCGACCGGGCGTTCCAGCCGCCCGGCCACCCCGCCAGGAGACGCGAACCGACCTTTGATTTCGCGCATGGCGGGAGGGATACCGAAGGTCTTATTCGTTCGTCTTGTCGCCATAAGGCGGCGCGACGCATAATTAGGGAACGATGAAGACGGCTTTCAGTGTGCGCAATCACGGGCCGCTTTGGTGGAGGGAGAGAAATGTCCGAGAAAATCTACGACGTGCCGGCAGATTGGGCGAAGAAGGCCTGGATCGACGACGCCAAGTACAAGGAAATGTACGCCCGCTCGGTCTCCGATCCCAACGGCTTCTGGGCGGAGCAGGCCAAGCGCGTCGACTGGATGAAATCCCCCACCAGGATCGAGAACGTCTCCTTTGCGCCGGGCGACATCTCGATCAAATGGTTCGAGGACGGCGTATTGAACGCCGCCTATAACTGCATCGACCGTCATCTTCACACACGCGGCGACCAGACCGCGATCATCTGGGAAGGCGACGATCCCTCGCAATCCAAGCACATCACCTACAGGCAGCTTCACGACGAAGTCTGCAAGATGGCGAACATTCTGCGCACCCGGAACGTCAAGAAGGGCGACCGCGTCACGATCTATCTGCCGATGATTCCGGAAGCGGCCTACGCGATGCTCGCCTGCGCCCGGATCGGCGCGATCCACTCGGTGGTGTTCGCCGGCTTCTCGCCGGACAGCCTGGCCCAGCGCATCAAGGACTGCCAGTCCAAGGTGATCATCACCGCCGATGAAGGCCTGCGCGGCGGCAAGAAGGTGCCGCTGAAGGCCAATGTCGACGCGGCGCTCAGCAAGGTCGACGACGTCGACTGGGTCGTGGTGGTCAAGCGCACCGGCGCCAAGGTCGACATGAATCCGTCGCGCGATCTCTGGTATCACGACGCGGCGCAGATGGTGACGACGGAGTGCCCGTGCGAGCACATGCACGCGGAAGATCCGCTGTTCATCCTCTATACGTCAGGCTCGACCGGCCAGCCCAAGGGCGTGCTGCACACCACCGGCGGCTATCTCGTGTTCGCGTCGATGACGCATCAGGATGTGTTCGACTATCACGACGGCGATATCTACTGGTGCACGGCCGACGTCGGCTGGGTCACCGGCCACAGCTACATTCTCTATGGACCGCTCGCCAACGGCGCGACCACGCTGATGTTCGAAGGCGTGCCGAATTACCCGGACAATTCGCGATTCTGGCAGGTCATCGACAAGCACAAGGTCAACATCTTCTACACCGCGCCGACCGCGATCCGTGCACTGATGCAGGCCGGCGACGATCCCGTGAAGAAGACCTCGCGCGCGTCGCTGCGGCTGCTCGGCTCGGTCGGCGAGCCGATCAATCCGGAAGCCTGGGAATGGTATCATCGCGTGATCGGCGACGGCCGCTGCCCAATCGTCGATACCTGGTGGCAGACCGAGACCGGCGGCATCCTGATCACGCCGCTGCCCGGCGCGACCAGGCTGAAGCCGGGCTCGGCGACACGGCCGTTCTTCGGCGTGGTGCCGGAGATCGTCGATGCCGACGGCAAGGTGCTGGACGGCGAGGCCACAGGCAATCTGTGTCTCACGCGTTCATGGCCCGGACAGATGCGCACGGTCTATGGCGATCATGCCCGGTTCGAGCAGACCTATTTCTCGACCTACAAGGGCAAGTATTTCACCGGCGACGGCTGCCGTCGCGACGCCGACGGCTATTACTGGATCACCGGCCGTGTCGACGACGTCATCAACGTTTCGGGTCATCGCATGGGCACCGCCGAAGTCGAAAGCTCGCTGGTCGCGCATGCGAAAGTGTCCGAGGCGGCAGTCGTCGGCTATCCGCATGACATCAAGGGCCAAGGCATCTACGCCTATGTGACGCTGATGGCCGGCACCGAGCCAAGCGAGGCGTTGCGCAAGGAGCTGGTGGCGTGGGTGCGTAAGGACATCGGTCCGATCGCCTCGCCCGACCAGATCCAGTTCGCGCCCGGCCTGCCGAAGACACGCTCGGGCAAGATCATGCGACGTATCCTGCGCAAGATCGCCGAGGACGAGCCGGGCAGCCTCGGCGACACCTCGACACTGGCCGATCCCGCCGTGGTCGACGATCTCGTGAAGAACCGGCAGAACAAGAAGCAGACGCCGGCATGAGAGCTAAAGCATGATCCGGAAAAGTGTGTAGCGGTTTTCCCTCGCGACAAACGCGGAACGCGTTTGCGCGGAGATCATGCTCAGTCAAAGGCTTAAAGCGCGATGACGATTCAAGCTGATCTCATCGCGCTTTAGGGAAGCGGCGAAGCAATCCGGGCGTTGCCGGCGGGTTGCTTCGCTGATCGATGGTTGTGCAGCCGGTAGCACGATGAGGTCATCCGCTCTCACATGTCAGCGAGCGTCGCGTTTATGCGCCGGTTTGCGGACGGGTGTTGTTTTCAGGTTATTTACTTTGTTCGCAGCATTTTTTCTTCTTCGCCTGCCGAACAGGGGCCGGCGTCGCGCATGGAAACCATCCGGTTAACATGGGCGACTAACATGCATGGGCAGTCCGGGCTTCGCACCGTTTTGAACCATGCGCCCGGCTTCCCATCGGTGCTTGAGACGAAGCGGAGAAGGACAGATGTCGATGAGGCTTGCGGTGGCGCTCGCCGCCACTATCGGGGCGGGAATCTTGATGAACGACATGGCCGAGGCGCGGCCGGAAATAGTCGGCATGCACGGAAGCGAATATTCACCGGGAACGATCGTGGTGAGGACCGGCGAGCGCCGCCTGTATCTGATCCTCGATCAGGACCACGCGATGCGTTATCCGGTCGGTGTCGGCAAGGCCGGCAAGCAGTGGGCCGGCACGACCACGATCGAAGGCAAATATCGCAACCCGGCCTGGTCGCCGCCTGCGGAGGTCAAGCACGACAAGCCGAACATTCCGGACCTGATTCCCGGCGGCTCGCCACGGAATCCGATGGGCGTTGCGGCGATGACGCTCGCCGGCGGCGAATACGCCATCCACGGCACCAACGTGCCGCACTCGGTCGGCGGGTTCGTCTCCTATGGCTGCATCCGCATGCTGAACGATGACATCACCGACCTCTTCAGCCGGGTGTCTGTTGGCACCACCGTGGTCGTGGGGCGCTGAATGTCGGCGAGAGCGACGAAAGAAAGGGGCCGTGCCGCGCAGGGCTTTATGTCGAAGGATCAGAAATCAGAGGCGATGCCCTTGTTCTCCCAATCGCCATAGCGCGTCGGCTCGGGACCTTGCGGGCCCTGAAACTCCTTCGGCGTCTGCTTGGCGCTGGCCGCGGCGGCCTGCCGTCGCGCCTCGGCTTCGGCCAGTGCGCGCTCTGCCGCGGGCGTCAGCTTCTTCCGCGCCGGTGTTTGGTGCTGGGAAGAATCGTCACTCATCACCAGGTTCCTGTTTTCGAATCATCTCACGCGCGCCGGCTCACGCCAACACAAACCTTCAACAGATCGTGCGCGCCGGCGAAAATGCCAGCACGACTCTTACATTTGGCATATTCGCATGGCAGAAGCGAAGCCGTCACATGGCACGCGCCGAACCCTCGCGGAACTGCCTTCCTTCCGAGTAACGTTCCAGCATGCCTC
This sequence comes from uncultured Alphaproteobacteria bacterium, assembly GCA_963770385.1. GTDB lineage: Bacteria > Pseudomonadota > Alphaproteobacteria > Rhizobiales > Xanthobacteraceae > Bradyrhizobium. Next base: position 1,581,685 of record CAVYPJ010000003.1, read on the forward strand.
CTCAACGATTCGCCTCCTCCTCCGACGTGCCCGGTCTCGCGGCGCGACGGATCGCGGCGGATATACTCGACGGCGTGCTGCACAAGCACCGGACGCTGGATGACCAGCTCGACGGCGCGGGCGTTCATCCCGGATTGAAGTCGCTCGCCGACCGCGATCGCGCCTTGATGCGGCGGCTGGTCGCGACCATCCTGCGGCGGCTTGGCACGCTCGGCCATGTGTTGTCCCGGCTGCTCGATCGCGGCATTCCGACAGATGCGCCGCGCGCGCAGAGCGCACTGCTGATCGGCGCCGCGCAGATCCTCTGGATGGACGTGCCCGACCATGCCGCGGTCGATCTTTCCGTGCGCCTCGTGCAGTCGGACCGGCGTGCCGCGAAATATGCCGGTCTGGTCAACGCAGTGCTGCGCCGCTGCGCACGGGAAGGCCACAGCATCGTCGAGGAAGCCAAGTCGCAGGTGCTCGACACTCCGCCATGGCTGCTGGCCCGCTGGACCGCGCATTACGGCGAAGCCACCGCGAAAGAGATGGCGCTCGCGCTCGGCCACGAACCCTCGCTCGACATCACCGTGAAGACCGATGCGGCGCAATGGGCGAGCCGGCTGCACGGCGAGGAGCTGCCGACCGGGACGGTGCGCACGCTGCTTCATGGCTCGGTGACCATGCTGCCGGGATTTTCCGAAGGTCAATGGTGGGTGCAGGACGCCGCGGCGGCGCTGCCGGCGCGGCTGTTCGGCGACATCAAAGACAAGAGCATCGTCGATCTCTGCGCCGCGCCCGGCGGCAAGACCGCGCAGCTCGCGCAGGCCGGCGCGCGCGTTGTCGCGGTCGACCGTTCGCCGGCGCGGATGGCGCGGCTGCGCGACAATCTCGCGCGGCTTGCACTCTCCGCGGACGCCGTGGTCGCGGACGCCATCGAATGGCAGGGCACGGAACCCGATGGCTTCGACGGCATCCTGCTCGACGCGCCCTGTACGTCGACCGGCACGATTCGCCGCCATCCGGACATCGCCTGGCTCAGGCAGGAGGCCGACATCCCCACGCTGGCCACCCTGCAAAGGCGCCTGCTGCAAAAAGCCGCGGCTCTTTTGAAGCCGGGCGGCACGCTCGTCTATTGCACCTGTTCGCTGGAGCCCGAGGAAGGCGACCAGGCGATCACGGCGCTGCTCGCGGCCGAATCAAGCCTGCAGCGGCGACCGATCGAGGCCGCTGAAGTCGCGGGCCTTTCCGAGATCATCACCGCCGAGGGCGACCTGCGCACCCTGCCCTGCCACCTGCCGAGACCGGACCCGCGGCTCGGAGGACTCGACGGATTTTATATTGCCAGGCTATTTAAGCGCTGATTTTACATCGGATTTCGACCGGGTCTCCCTGATTCGTCCTCTATCAAGAGGGTGTCAGACTCGCGTTTCCAGATTAAAAGGGTGGCCGAGACTCCTCCCCCCTGACAAGGCAGCACGTGTCGGTCGCTCAACGCAGACGTATCTCGACGCTGATCATGGGCCGCTTCGCGCGGACCATGATGGCGCGTGCGAGCGGCGGCTCGGTGGCCTTGTCGCGGTTATGGCCCGGGCGCGCCGACCGGCTGATCATCGCGCCGCACGACCTGCGTACCGCTGACGCGACCCGCGCGGCCGAGATCTATGCCGGCCGCTTCGTGTTCGCCGGCAAGATCGTGACCTGCCATGGCCGCTCGATCTTCGATCTCGAGCCGCCGTCGGAGGACTGGGAGGTGGCGCTGCTCGGCTTCGGCTGGCTCCGCCATCTGCGCGCCGCCGACACCGCGCTGACCCGCGCCAATGCGCGTGCCCTGATCGAGGACTGGATCTCGACCCCCTCCTATCACCGCCCGGTGGCCCGCCGCGCCGACGTGCTCGCGCGCAGGGTGATTTCGATGCTGTCCCAGGCGCCGCTGGTGCTCGGCGAAACCGACAACAAGTTCTATCGCCGTTACCTGCGAGGGCTGACGCGGGAAATCCGTTACCTGCGCTACGCGATGCTCGACATCACCGATGGCCTGCCGCGGCTGCAGGTGCTGATCGCGCAGTGCTACGCCTCGCTCTGCCTCGCCAACCAGGCGAAACACATCCGCAGCACGACCCGCAAGCTGTCGGATGAACTGCAGCAGCAGATCCTGCCCGACGGCGGGCACGTCTCGCGCAATCCGGGCGCTCTGATCGAGCTCCTGATCGATCTGTTGCCGCTGCGGCAGACCTTCGCCGCGCGCAACATCGCACCGCCCCCTGCTCTTCTCAATGCGATCGACCGCATGATGCCGATGCTGCGCTTCTACCGTCACGGCGACGGCTCGATCGCGCTGTTCAACGGCATGAGCGGCACGCCGTCGGACCTGCTCGCCACCCTGCTTGCCTATGACGACACCCACGGCACGCCGATGGCCAGCATGCCGCACACCGGTTTTCAGCGGCTCGATGCGGGCCCGACGACGATCATCATGGACACCGGCGCGCCGCCGCAGCCGGCGGTGAGTCACGATGCCCACGCCGGATGCCTCTCCTTCGAATTGTCCTCGGGGCCGAGCCGCATCGTCATCAATTGCGGCATGCCCTCGACCGGCCGCGACAATTGGCGCACTTTTGCACGCAGCACCGCCGCGCATTCCACGCTGACCTATCACGACACCTCGTCCTGCCAGTTCGTCGAGCTGACCGCGATGAAGCGTTTTCTGCACGGTGCGCCGATTGTCTCCGGGCCGGTGACGGTGGAGAATTTTCGCGAAGCGGTGAACAACGGCATCCTACTCACGACCTCGCATGACGGATATCTTGCGCGGTTCGGCGTGATCCACCGGCGCATCATCATGCTGTCGCAGGACGGCGCCCGGATCGACGGCGAGGATTCGGTGTCGCCGGCGCCTGGTGGACGGTTCAGGGGCAACGATACCGACTATGCGCTTCGGTTTCACTTGCACCCCTCCGTGAAAGGGAGCCGGCTGAGCGACGCGCGCGGAGTGATGCTGGTGCTGCCGAACCGCGACGTCTGGACCTTCGAGGCGCAGGACGACCGCGTCGACCTCGAAGACAGCGTGTTCCTGGCCGGCAATGACGGCCCGCGCCGTACCGCCCAGATCGTGATCCGGCAAGACTCGCGGCACGCGTCCTCGATCCGCTGGAGCTTCGTGCGCTCCAACGCGTCCCCCAGCACGACCAACGCCCGCCGCAGTTCACGCCGCGAGCCGGAACTGCCGTTGTAAAGTGCTCGCCCTGCGCGGCACCAAATATTGTCTAGCGCGGAGAAAACTGCTAACCAAAAACTCTCTTGCGCGACTGGCGACTTTGGATGGAGCACCATCGGGAAGCGCGAGAAAACCCGCCGCGCGCCTGGGCATAAGTTTTCCCCTTTATTGAGGACTTTGCCCATGACCGACACCCTTCGACGCGTCAGCCGCGCTCTTCTTTCCGTTTCCGACAAAACCGGCCTCATCGAGTTCGCCCGCGCCCTCGCCGTCCGCGGGGTCGAACTGGTTTCGACCGGCGGCACCGCAAAAGCGATCGCGGAATCCGGACTGAAGGTCCGCGACGTGTCCGACCTGACCGGGTTTCCGGAGATGATGGACGGCCGGGTCAAGACGCTGCATCCAAAGGTGCATGGCGGACTGCTCGCGATTCGCGGCAACAGCGAGCACACGCAGGCGATGAAAAGGCACGGCATCGCCCCGATCGATCTGCTCGTGGTCAACCTCTACCCCTTCGAGGCGACCGTCGACAAAGGCGCGGGCTTCGAGGATTGCATCGAGAACATCGACATCGGCGGTCCGGCGATGATCCGCGCGGCGGCGAAGAACCACAATGATGTCGCGGTCGTCGTCGAAGCCGCGGACTATCAGGCCGTGCTTGACGACCTCGCCGCGAATGATGGCGCCACCACGCTATGGCTGCGCCGGCGTCTCGCAGCCAAGGCCTATGCGCGCACGGCAGCCTATGATGCAGCGATCTCGAACTGGTTCTCCGCGGAGCTGAAGACCGAGGCGCCGGACTTCCGCGCCTTCGGCGGCCGGCTGATCCAGGCGTTGCGCTATGGCGAAAACCCGCACCAGACCGCGGCCTTTTATCGCCTGCCCGGCAAGCGTCCCGGCGTTTCGACGCTACGTCAGCTCCAGGGCAAGGAGCTGTCCTACAACAACATCAACGACACCGACGCGGCCTATGAATGCGTCGCCGAGTTTGCCCCCTCGCGCACCGCGGCCTGCGCCATCATCAAGCACGCCAACCCCTGCGGCGTCGCCGAAGGCGCCGACCTCGTCAGCGCCTATCGCAAGGCGCTCGCCTGCGACTCGACCTCGGCCTATGGCGGGATCATCGCGCTGAACCGGACGCTCGACGGGGAGACCGCGCGCGCCGTCACCGAGATCTTCACCGAAGTCATCATCGCGCCGGACGCAACGGACGAAGCCATCGCCATCGTCGCCAAGCGGAAGAATTTGCGTCTGCTGCTTGCAGGCGGCTTGCCCGATCCGCGCGCGACGGGCCTGACCGCGAAGTCGGTCGCGGGCGGACTACTGGTACAGAGCCGCGACAATGCCGTGGTCGAGGACATGGCACTGAAGGTCGCAACCAAGCGCGCGCCGACCGACGCCGAGTTGCGCGACCTGGAATTCGCCTTCCGCGTCGCCAAGCACGTCAAGTCCAACACCATCGTCTACGCCAAGGATCTCGCAACCGTCGGCATCGGCGCCGGACAGATGAGCCGGATCGATTCGGCCCGCATCGCCGCGCGCAAGGCGCAAGATGCGGCGAACGAGCTGAAGCTCGCAGAGCCCTTGACCAAGGGATCGGTCGTGGCCTCCGACGCGTTCTTTCCCTTCGCCGACGGCATGCTCGCCTGCATCGAAGCCGGCGCAACCGCAGTGATCCAGCCCGGCGGCTCGATGCGCGACGACGAGGTGATCAAGGCCGCCGACGAACACGGCATCGCGATGGTGTTCACCGGCGTGAGGCATTTCCGGCACTAACCTGGTCTCCTTCACGCCGTCATTCCGGGGCGGCCCGCAGAGCTGAACCCGGAATCCAGATGTGAGGCGCGAGATTCCGGGTTCGCGCTTCGCGCGCCCCGGAATGACGGAAGCAGAGTTAGTCCCTCACCCTCCGCAGCAGCGCCAACCCCGTCGCGAAGAACAGCACCAGCGTCGCCATGCCGGCTTTCTGGCTTGCGGTCGCCGCGGTGACGATGCCGATCAGAAGCGGGCCGATGAAGGACGTGACTTTTCCGGTCAGCGCGAACAGCCCGAAATATTGCGCGACGCGCTCCTTCGGCGCCATGCGGATCAGGAGCGAGCGTGACGCCGCCTGCAGCGGCGCGCCGGCGGCGCCGATCAGACAACCGAGCACCAGATAGGCACGCTCGGCGGCGGAGGCGAACAGTGCACCGCCGGGAACGGGCGGTGTGACGCTGACGAACAGGACGGAATCCTTCTCCACCAGCAAAATCGCTACGGTTGACGCAAGCAGGATCGTCGCGCTGCCGGCGATGACGTATTTCGGCCCCAGATAATCGTCCAGCTTGCCACCGAGCCAACCGCCCAACGTGCCGGCGATCGCGAGGATGATACCGAAGGTGCCGAGTTGAATCGTGTTCCAACCAAACATGCCCGCGGCATAGATGCCGCCGAAAGCATAGAGCGACACCAGGCCGTCGGTGTAGATCATGTTGGCAAGCAGGAACGCGGCCAGCGAGCGCTGCCGGGGCAGTTCGATCAGCGTTTCCTTCAACTCGATGAGGCCAGCGCGCGCCGCAGCGCGTAACCGGTGCCGCGCCGGATGATCCGGCGTCAGCAGGAACATCGGCAGCACAAAGACAACGAACCAGATCGCGGTCAGGGGACCGGAGATGCGGTCGCCTTCATGCGCAGCGGGATCGAGCCCGAACAGCGGCGTGAAGCCAAATAGCGTCCGCCCCGTTTGGGGATTGGCAGCGAGAAATCCGAGCACAAGGATCAGGCTCAGAATGCCGCCGATATAGCCCGTCGCCCAACCAGTGCCCGACAGGCGTCCGATGCGCTCAGGCGGTACCAGCGTCGGCATCATCGCGTTGTTGAAGACAGTCGCGAACTCCACGCCGATGGTGGCTATCGCATAAGCGAACAACAGCGGCGGGATGACGCTGACATCGCCGGGCTTGCCGAACCACATCAGTGACGAACCGATGACGAGGAGCGCGCCGAATGCCGCAATCCAGGGCTTGCGACGGCCGGTGGCATCCGCGATCGCACCCAGCACCGGCGACAGCAGCGCGATCGCCATGCCTGCCGCAGCGGTGGCAAAGCCCCACAGCGCCTGCCCGCTGGCCGGATCCGGCGCGACGTGGGTCGCGAAATAAGGCGCGAACACGAAGGTCGTGATCAGCGTGAAATAGGGCTGGGCTGCCCAGTCGAAGAAAATCCAGCTCACGACGGCCGATCGTGGAGGATAAGTCGGTTCGAGTGCCGGCTTGGCTGCCCCAGTAGCACCCATCGATGCCGAAATGTCCGTCACGATCTGCATCTCCGCATGTGTCAATCGGATTCGAACCCCTATAGCATCACGATGACATCCGATCGGTCACAAGCCGCGGCGAGTTTTTTGATGAGTATCAAGTCATGATCCGACGCCAAATATTCGCCGTGATCGCGCTGGCGGGCGCATTGATCCTTCCCGCGCAGGCACAAGAACGTGGTCGCCTCGTCTATACGCCTCCGGCGCTCGATACCGTGCACGCGACCTTGGCCGAACATGGCATGGTCGTGGCACAGGAGAAGATCGCCGCGCGCATCGGCGCCGACATCCTGCGACAAGGCGGCAATGCGGTCGATGCGGCGGTTGCGACCGGCTTCGCGATGGCCGTGACCTATCCGCGCGCGGGCAATATCGGCGGCGGCGGTTTCATGGTGATTCATCTTGCCGAGCGTAACGAAGACATCGCGATCGACTATCGCGAGGCCGCGCCGCTTGCGACCACGCGCGATATCTTCCTCGGTGCCGACGGCAAGCCGGACAGCAAGAAGTCGCTGGATTCCGCGCTCGGCATCGGCGTTCCCGGTACGGTCGCGGGACTTGCGCTGGCGCGCGACAAATACGGCTCGGGTCAGTTCACATTGGCGCAGCTTTTGAAGCCGGCCATCGATCTCGCGCGCGACGGGTTTGCGATTGCCGACGACATGGCTGACACACTTCCCGAGGCCTATGTGAAACGGCTCGCGCGCTGGCCGGCTTCGGCAAAAATCTTCTCGCGTCCGGACGGCACGTCATTGCGTGAAGGCGACATACTTGTGCAGCCCGACCTTGCGGCTACGCTTGCCGCGATCGCCGAGCAAGGGCCGCGCGGATTCTATGAAGGACCCGTTGCAGCGAAGCTGGCCAAGGCCATCGGCGATGCCGGCGGCATCATGACACTGGAGGATCTCAAATCCTATCGGCCGGTGATCCGCACGCCGGTGCGGGGCAGCTATCGCGGCTATGACATCGTGTCGATGCCCCTGCCCTCCTCCGGCGGCACCGTGCTGCTTGAAAGCCTGAACATCCTCGAAGGCTATCCGCTGCCCGAGATGAAACAGGGTTCGCCTGCGTCGCTGCATCTGTTGATCGAGGCGATGAAGCGCGCCTATGCCGATCGTGCCCGCTATCTCGGCGACCCCGCCTTCGTCAACGCGCCGACCAGCATCCTGCTGGCCAAGGATTATGCAGCCAAGCTGCGCGCCGGCATCGATCCCGACCGCGCAACGCCGGCGGCCGACGTCACCTCGGCCTTGCCGCCACGCGAGGGTAGCAACACGACGCATTATTCCATCGTCGACAGCCACGGCAACGGCGTGAGCAACACCTACACGCTGAACTTTCCCTACGGAGTCGGGCTGGTCGCGGAAGGAACGGGCGTACTGCTGAACAATGAGATGGACGACTTCACCGCGGCGCCCGGCGCCTCCAATGCGTTTGGCCTCGTGGGATACGAGGCCAACCTTCCAGGACCGGGCAAACGCCCCCTCTCCTCGATGTCGCCGACCATCGTGCTGAAGGACGGCAAGCCGATGCTGCTGACGGGTTCGCCCGGCGGCAGCCGCATCATCTCCGCGGTGCTGCAGGTGATCGTGGATGTGGTCGACTACCACATGGATGTCGCGGCCGCGGTCGCCGCACCGCGGCTGCACAATCAATGGCTGCCTGATGTCGTGCGGGTCGAACATGGCTTTGCCGACGACACGCTCGCGGCACTGAAAGCCAAGGGCCACCAGATCGTGGAACCGCTGGGTCAGACTTCCGCCAATTCGATCCTGGTGACCGCGAACGGATTGCTTGGCGCGCCCGATCCGCGTACGCGTGGAGCGGAAGCCGCCGGGCAATAACTCACTGCGGGGCGATCGGTCACGAAACCTCATCAGGGCGGAGCGTGGCCAAGCCGGTCAAGCGGCCGCCGGACAACAAGCGCCGTCTGAAAATTCAGGGAGAAACAACGCAAATGACGACCGTCGATCCATCACGCGCCATAGAGACGGCTGAGATCGAAGACACCAGCCTGCTGGCCTTTTACCGCGACATGAACGTCCCGGAGCGGCGGACATTCTGGGCCTGCGCGACAGGCTGGACGCTCGACGGCATGGATTTCATGATCTACCCGCTGGTGATCGAAATCATCATCAAGCAGTGGGGCGTCGATGCGGGCACCGCCGGTCTCGCTGGCACCGTAACGCTGCTCGCATCCGCGGTCGGCGGCTGGGCCGCCGGCTATCTTGCCGACCGCATCGGCCGGGTCCGGACGCTGCAATTTACGATCATCTGGTTCTCGTTCTTCTCGCTGCTCTGCGCCGTCGTGCAGAACTTCGATCAACTCCTGATCGCGCGCGCCCTGCTCGGCCTTGGTTTCGGCGGTGAATGGGCGGCCGGCGCGGTGCTGATGGGCGAAGCGATCCGGCCGCAATATCGCGGGCGCGCGGTCGGCTCCGTGCAATCGGGCTGGGCCGTCGGCTGGGGACTGGCGGCGTTGATGCAGGCGGTCCTGTTCTCCGTAATGGCCCCGGAAGAGGCCTGGCGCTGGATGTTCGCGGCGGGCGCCGTGCCCGCGCTGCTCGTGTTCTATCTGCGGCGCTACGTCACCGAGCCCGACATCGCAGCGACTGCGCAGGTCATTCTGGAAAAACAAGGTCGTCAGCCGCAGATCTGGGAGATCTTTTCCGGTTCGACGCTGAAGACAACGATCATCGCCGCATTGGCGGTGACGGGATGCCAGGGCGGCTATTACGCCATCAGCTTCTGGGTGCCGCAGTTCCTGACCAAGGAACGCCACCTGTCGATCGTCGGCTCGACCGGCTACCTCGCGACGCTGATCGTCGGCTCGTTCATCGGCTATCTCGTCGGCGCGTGGCTCGCCGATCGTATCGGACGGCGCAACCTGTTTCTGACGTTCTCCCTCGGCGCGATCGCGGTGGTGCTGCTCTACACGCAATTACCGCTCACCAACGAGCTGCTCTGGGTGCTGGGCTTTCCGCTCGGCTTCTTTGCGTCGGGCCATTTCTCGGGCCTCGGCGCCTTCCTCACCGAACTCTACCCGACCCGGCTGCGTGGCTCGGGCCAGGGCTTCTGCTACAATTTCGGCCGCGGCATCGGCGCACTGTTTCCGTTCCTGGTCGGCACGCTGTCGAACTCGACGACGCTTGGCAATGCGATTGCGATCTTTGCGGTGGCCGCGTTCTGCCTGTTCTTCCTTGCGGCGTTTGCGCTGCCGGAAACGCGCGGACGGGTTCTGCACGCGGACGCGTAGGTTGATCTGTCATTCCGGGATGGTCCGAAGGACCAGACCCGGAATCTCGAGGTTCCGGGCTCGCACTTCGTGCGCCCCGGAACGACGGTGCCTCACCTCACCTCCCCACCGTATAAGGCCCGCCCTTCTCCAGCGCGCGCTGATAGGCCGGCCGCGCGTGAATGCGATCGAGGAATGCCATCGCTTTCGGATGGCCCTGGTCTAGCCCGGCGCGCGCTGCGGCAGCTTCGAGTGGAAAGCTCATCTGGATATCGGCGGCAGTGAACTCGTCGCCGGCGAACCATTGCGTCTTCGACAGCTCCGCTTCCCAGAATGCCATGTGCTGCTTGAGCTGCGGATTGACGAGCGCGGTCAGCACCTGAGTCGACACCTTGCGCACGATCGGCCGCAACAGCGCCGGCGCGCGCTTCGGCATCACAGTGAACAACAGTTTCAGGAGCAGCGGCGGCATCGCCGAGCCTTCGGCATAGTGAAGCCAGTACGTGTACCGCAGCCGCGCGGGCGTGTTCGGCAGCGGGATCAGACGTCCCTGTCCGTAGGTGTCGATCAGATACTCGATGATGGCGCCGGACTCGGCGATGGTACTGCCGTTGTCGGTGATAACAGGCGATTTGCCGAGCGGATGGATCGCACGCAGCTCCGCCGGAGCCCGCATGTCCGGCAGGCGCTGATAGCGCACGATCTCGTAGGGCACGCCGAGCTCTTCGAGGAGCCACAGCACCCGTTGCGAGCGCGAATTGTTGAGATGATGAACCGTCAGCATGCGATGTCCCCGGCAGCGCGTCGTCGTTTGCTCCACTTATCAGGCCATTGTGCGATGAGCGACGTATCCGAGGATGTGTCTTGGCATCAATATATCACCCGGGTGATATTGACTTTGCTAATTACACCCGGGTATTATTAGCCTCACCCATCGAGGCCGATCCATGTCCGAGACTTTCACCGCATTCGAGGGCCAGCGCCGTCTGGCTTCAGGCCCCCTCGCCGAGGTCGCGCTTGCGATCAGACATGCCTCCCGGCCGATGTCGGAACCGGTCGCGATTTTCAGCGATACAACCGGCCGGGCCATCGATCTGGATCTGCGCGGCAGCGCCGACGACATATTGACGCGGCTGACCCCGACGAACCCTTCGGCAGAACCGACCGTGACCAGCGAGCCGCGCGGCCGCGGTCGGCCGAAGCTGGGCGTGGTCGCGCGCGAAGTCACACTGCTCCCGCGCCACTGGGAATGGCTCAATGCCCAGCCCGGCGGTGCCTCGGTAGCACTGCGCAAGCTGGTCGACGATGCCCGTCGCACGAGCGGCGACCGGGACCGCCAGCGCGTGGCGCGCGATGCCGCCTATCACTTCATGTCGGCGCTGGCCGGCAACCTGCCGCATTTCGAGGAAGCGTCGCGTGCGCTGTTCGCCGACGACCGGCGGCGCTTCGTCGAACGGATCGCGAGCTGGCCCCCCGACATCCGCGACCATGTCGTGAAGCTCGCCTACCGCGATCATGCCGAACAATTGATCCCTTGATGCGGGAGCACAAGGCTGGTTGAATGACAGTGATCATATAAGAATCCAGATCATATCCCCGGGGAGACTGCGTGAGCTCAAATCCGCAATTCATGTTCGACTTCGGCAGCCCGAACGCTTTTCTGAGCCATGAAGCGATTCCTGCGATCGAGCAGCGCACCGGTGCCAAGTTCGAGTACGTGCCGATCCTGCTCGGCGGCATCTTCAAAGCCACCAACAACAAGTCGCCGGCCGAAACGCTCGCCGGTATCAAGAACAAGCGCGAGTTTCTGGCGATCGAGACCGAACGCTTCATCAAGCGATTCAAGGTCCAGCCCTATGTCTGGAATCCGTTCTTCCCCATCAACACGCTGAACCTGATGCGGGCCGCGGTGGCCGCGCAGTTCGAAGGCGTTTCCGAGAAATATGTCGAGGCGGCGTTCCATCACATGTGGCGCGAGCCGAAGAAGATGGACGACCCGGAGGTCGCGGCGAAGGCGCTGAGCGAATCCGGCCTCGACGGTGCGAAGCTCTTGGCGCGTGCGCAGGAGCCGGACGTGAAAGCGAAGCTGATCGAGAACACCCAATCGGCCGTCGAGCGCGGCGCGTTCGGTTCGCCGACCTTCTTCGTCGGCAAGGAGATCTTCTTCGGCAAGGAGCAGTTGCGCGAGGTTGAGGAGATGGTCGCGGGGACATAAGCACCGTCATTCCGGGATGGTCCGAAGGACCAGGCCCGGAATCTCGAGATTCCGGGTTCGCGTCTGCGACGCGCCCCGGAATGACAGGGCGGGAAGGGCGAAGAACAGCGCGGAGACCAACCATGCAGAAGCGTAACGCCACCGTCGCGGTGATCGGCGCCGGCGACTATATCGGCGCCGAGATCGCCAAGAAATTCGCGGCCGAAGGCTTCACAGTTTTCGCCGGGCGGCGCAACGGCGAGAAGCTCGAACCGCTGGTGAAGGAGGTCGAGGCCGCCGGCGGCACGATCTTCGGCCGCTCGCTCGATGCACGGAAGGAAGAGGAGACGACCGCCTTCCTCAACGACGCCGACAAGCATGCACCACTCGAAGTCTGCATCTTCAATGTCGGTGCCAACGTCAATTTTCCGATTCTGGAAACCACCGAGCGCGTGTTCCGCAAGGTCTGGGAAATGGCGTGCTGGGCCGGCTTTGTGGCGGGACGGAAATCGGCGCGACTGATGCTGGCGCGGGGAGGGGGCAACATCTTCTTCACCGGCGCCACCGCGTCCCTGCGCGGCGGCAGTGGTTTTGCCGCCTTCGCCAGCGCGAAGTTCGGCCTGCGCGGAGCGGCACAGGCAATGGCACGCGAACTGGGGCCGAAAAACATCCATGTCGCGCATCTGATCATCGACGCGGGCGTCGATACCGCCTGGGTGCGCGAGCGCCGCGAGCAGATGTGGGGCAAGGACGCCCTGAACAATCCGGACCTGCTGATGCCGCCCGCCTCGGTTGCGGAGTCCTACTGGCAACTCTATCAGCAGCCGAAAAGCGCCTGGACCTTCGAGATGGAAATCCGTCCGTTCGGGGAAAAATGGTAGAAAGGCGAATAGCGAATGGGGAGTAGCGAATAGGGAAGCAAGAAAAATGACCCTATTCGCTACTCGCCATTCGCTATTCACCTGTTCAATAGCAAGGAATTCAGGACATGCGCATTCTCGTGGTCGGGGCCGGAGCCATCGGCGGATATTTCGGCGGCAGGATGCTGCAAGGCGGTTGCGACATCACGTTCCTGGTGAGGCCACGCCGCGCCGCAGAGCTTGCGTCGGCCGGTCTCGTGATCAAGAGCCCGAACGGCGATGTCACCTTGAAGAATCCGCCGACAGTGCAGGCCGACGCGCTGAAGGAGAAGTTCGACGTCGTGCTGTTGAGCTGCAAGGCCTTCGATCTCGACGATGCGATCAAGTCGTTCGCGCCGGCCGTCGGGGATAAGACTGCGATCATTCCGCTCCTGAACGGCATGAAGCATCTCGACGTGCTCGACGGCAAGTTCGGCCGCGCGCGCGTGCTCGGCGGGCTCTGCGCGATCGCGGTGACGCTCAACGAGAAGCGCGAGGTGGTGCAGCTTCAGCCGATGCAGTCGCTCGGCTTCGGCGAGCGCGACGACACCATGAGCGGCCGCGTCCGCGCGATCGCGGACGATTTCGCCAAAGGCAATTGCGGCACCGCTGCGAGCGAGCACGTCATCCAGGACATGTGGGAGAAATGGGTGTTTCTGGCCTCGCTCGCTGCGTCCACCAGCCTGATGCGGGCGTCGGTCGGCGATATCCTGTCGGCTCCCGACGGCAAGGACTTCCTGCTCGGCATGCTCGACGAATCCAGCGCAGTCGCGACCGCCGAGGGCCATACGCCGAACGGCCCCTTCTTCCAGCGCACCCGTGGCATGCTGACCACCGAAGGCTCGCCGATGACGGCGTCGATGTTCCGCGATATCAAAGCGGGCCTGCCGGTCGAAGCCGATCACGTGATCGGCGACCTGATCGCACGCGGCGATGCCGGCAAGGTGCCCGTGCCGCGCCTGCGCGTGGCCTATACGCATCTCAAGGCCTACGAGAAGCAACGCGGGTAGGGGGCTTCTGTCGTCCCGGCTCTGCGCTTTGCTTTGCCGGACTAGAAACCCAAACAAAACTACAAATGCGCGAGATAGTGGGCGAGGGCGGTGATCTCCTCGTCGCTGAGGGGATAGGCGACGTCGGCCATCGCGGCTTGGCCGCCGCCGGAGCGCGCGCCGGATTTGTAGTCGTGCAGCGCCTTCACGAGATATTCCTCGCGCTGGCCGGCGATCCGGGCGACCGCTTTGGTCCCGGCGTAGCTATCCGTGTGGCATGACGCGCAGCGCCGGCCGGCCGCGGCCTGCTTGCCCTTCGCGGACAAGTCCGGATCGTCGTCCTTCGGCGCCGTCGGGGGTGTCAGCGAGGCGAAATAGGCGCCGAGATTGCGGATGTCCTCATTGTCGAGCTGCTCGACGATCGGCTGCATCTGCTCGTTCTTGCGCGAGCCGGCGCGGAAATAGACCAGCTGCCACTGGACATATTGATCGAGCTGGCCGGCGAGGGACGGGATGTTCTCCATCTGGGAGATGCCATTTTCGCCGTGGCAGCCGGCGCAGATCTCTGTCGCCTTGGCCTTGCCGGCGGCGACGTCGGCAGCTCGAGCGGGCAGGGCGCCGAAAGCCGCGATAGCCAATAGTCCGATCAACGCATTACGCATGTTGCCTCCCTCCGGCGCCACCGCCGGGCACGACCGCAGTCCATCCAGACGCTCGTTCGATGGATACCCGGTCCTGATCCGGGCATGACGATCCCGATTTCAACGCACGGCGAACAAAATAGTTGAGGCCGCGGCAGCCTTAAGGCCGCCGCAGCCCCTGTTGTTTCAAATGTTACTTCTTGCTGTAGCTGATGCGATAGATCGCACCGGCCCAGTCGTCGGCGACGAGGATCGAGCCATCCTTGGCGAGGATGATGTCGTCGGGACGGCCGAGATAGCCCTGGTCACCCTCGATCCAACCGGACGCGAACACCTCCTGCTTGGCGTTCTTGCCGTCGGGGCCCGCAGTGATGCGCACGATGCGACCACCCTGGTACTTATGCCTGTTCCACGAGCCGTGCTCAGCAATCAGGATGGAGTTCTTGTATTCGGACGGGAATTGATCGCCGGTATAGAACTTCATGCCGAGCGGAGCCACGTGGGCGCCGAGATTATAGGCTGGCGGCGCGAACTCCGAGCATTTGTGGCCCATCGCGAATTTCGGATCGGGCAAGTCCCCCTGATGGCAATAGGGATAGCCGAAATGCTCGCCGATCTTGTTGATGACGTTCAACTTGTCGGAGGGCAGGTCATCGCTGATCCAGTCACGTGCGTTCTCCGTGAACCAGTATTTTCCGGTACGCGGATCGATATCGCCGCCGACGCTGTTGCGAACGCCGAGTGCCCAGATTTCCGCGTTGCCGGTCTTCGGATCGACGCGGCGGATCTGCGAGACGCTGGTCGGCGGGACGCCGATATTGAAGGGAGGTCCGAACGGAATGTAGAACCAGCCGTCCTTGTCGACCGAGATATATTTCCAGCCGTGCGCGGCGTAGGACGGCATGTCGTCATACACCACCTTGCCGTCGCCGAGGTGATCGAGATTGGCTTCTGCGTTCTCGTATCTGATCAACTTGTCGACCGCGATCACGTAGAGCGCGCCATCCCTGAAGGCGAGGCCAGTCGGCATGTTCAGGCCTTTGAGGATCGTCTTGACCTCTTTCTTGCCGTCCTTCTCGGTAATCGCGTAGACGTTGCCGAGGCCGAACGAGCCGACGAACAACGTGCCCTTGTCACCCCAGGCCATCTGCCGCGCAGCCAGCACGCCAGAGGCCCACACTTCGATCTTGAAACCCGGCGGCAGCTTGATTTTCTTGACGAGGGCGGCCAGTTCCGCATCCGACGCACCGGTCGGCGGCCCCGACGGTGGCGCGAGGCCCTTCTGGGCCTCGGTCTCGTCGCCAAGGAACCAGTCATCCGGCGGATGGGTCCAGAAATCCTTGGTGCCGGATTCATATTTCTTCAGCGCCCGCGCTGAATCGGATTTCTGCTGCGCGCCGGCCGGGCTCGCGCCGGCCAGAAGACCGATCGCAGCAAGCGCAAGTACGGATCGATGGAAAGGCGATTTCATCGCATCACTCCCTAAGGCAGCCTATCGGCTGCTTATTATTTTGGACGTTTGAGGGACGAATTTTGAAGTCTGCGAGACCAGACCGAAAAATGTTAGCACATCCACGCGCGGTGAGAAGCGCACACTGCGCTGATGCGTCCTGCGCAAGAAAGATTGAGCCGCCGGGTGGCATGTCGGACAGGGGTTTGTTGCGAGCCACCGTGCTGCACCGCAGTATTCGATTGAAGCCAACGTTCATGCGAACCGCCTGGGCGATTGAAGGGATGAGCGTAAGCGCTTTGCAGCGACATATGTCTTGAAGGTACGCGCAAATGGCCGGCGGGATCGCCTGCACATACCGTTCACATTTCCGCGGGCCTCAAACTGTCCGGGCCCTGCCTAAAGTGGCGGCAATCCGTATGCATTCACCGGAGCCGTTGCGCGTGAGGACGTCGATCCCAGTTGCGCGCAACGCGCCGGCACATGACGCGGTGCTGCTCTTCATCGAAGCGCGGCGCTCGTGCTGAAATAGCGGAAGACGCGCCGCGGCGCGTGGCGCTACACTGCAGGTCGCTGTCATATGATTGAGAAATAGCCGACATGACCAAGACGACAATGCTGCCTTCACCCAAAGCTGGCCCCGGCGTTCTCGATTTGCTTCGCCAGTTTCGGCAGGATCAGTCGGCGGCAGATCGATATGCCGCGGCCTGCCTTGAGAAGGTGAAGGCGGTCGAGCCGCGGCTGAAGGCCTTCGAATATCTTCCGACCGATACCAGGCGGCGGCCCGGCCCGCTATCGGGCATTCCGGTCGCGATCAAGGATATCATCGCGACATCGGACATGCCGACGACCAACGGCTCGGCGATTTACCGGGATCACGTGCCGGCAGCCGACGCCTGGGTGGTCGAGCGGCTGCGCAATCTCGGCGCCACGATCTTCGGCAAGACCGTCACGACGGAATTTGCCTGGCGGCATCCCGGCCCGACCGTCAATCCCTGGAACAGCGATCATACGCCGGGCGGCTCCTCTTCCGGTTCGGCCGCGGCTGTCGCGGCAGGTCTCGTGCCGCTTGCGCTCGGCACGCAGACGCTCGGCTCGGTGATCCGCCCGGCGGCGTTCAACGGCATTGTCGGGCTGAAGCCGAGTTATGGCGCGATCCCGCGCATCGGCGTGCATCCGTTGAGCCCGTCGCTGGACCATGTCGGATTCTTCGCACGGCGCGTGGACGATGTGGCGCTGGCCTTGTCGCTACTTGCCGCCACGAGTGATAGCGACCTGCATGGCCGGCCGGTTCCGGCCTTTAACGTCGATCTTGATCAAGGCCTCTCGCTGCTCGACCGGCCGAAGCTCGGCGTCGTACGTTTCGAGCAATGGTCGCGCGCGGAGCCTGAGCAGAAGAAGGTGTTCGATGCCGCGGTCGCGACGCTGCGTGAGGCAGGCGCGGTGGTGGACGAGTTGGAGCTTGCCGAGCTCGACAAGGTCAACTGGGCTGCGATCAACACCATCCTGCTGAGCGAAGCCGCCGCGTTCTTCGCCGATCTCGTCGCGCGCTATCCCGATCGCAGCAGCGATATCCTGAAAGCCCACGTCGCGAACGGCAAGAACACGCTGGCGATCGATTACCTTGGCGCCAAGGCCGCGCAGGAGAAGCAACGGTCGGCTTTCGCAACCGAAATGAAGGGCTACGACGCCGTCCTGACGCTGCCGGCCTTCGGCGAGGCGCCGCGCGGTCTGCATTCCACGGGAGACGCGGCTTATTGCGCGCCCTGGACGTTCCTCGGCGCACCGGCCGTGACCTTGCCGGCAGGCTTTGGGCCAAACGGCCTGCCGCTCGGCATCCAGCTCGTTGGTCGCTATCGGGAGGACCTTCACGTGCTCCGGGTTGCGAAATGGGCTGAGACGGCGCTTGCCTTCGATCCCGGCATTCCCAGGATCATGTCGTAAGTTCTCGGCGCGGCCCGCGCGACTGAAATCACCGCGAGCCGCAGCAGCAGGCCCATCAGCACTACGGCATGCCCGGTGGAATCGCGATGATGACAGGATGATCGCTGAGCGTCAGTTCGATCGAACTGACGTTGGCAAGCGTCTGGACGGGCTCGACGCCGATCGTGGGATCGTAAATTCTTGCCGATGCGCTTGCGGCGCCGAGTTTGACCATCACGTGGTCTTCGCCCTTCAAGCGTTCATCCCATATGATGAGTTGGTAGGTGCCGTCGCTGTGCTGCAGGAGCAGCTCATGAACGGTGTTGGTCTGGTTGATGAGTTCGAAGTCGAGCTGGCCGGGCTTGGTGGAGGTCGCGGTGTCCGCCAGAATGGTCGTCAGATTGTGGAGATAGGTCGCGGCCTTGCGGGGTGAATAATCGGGCCGAAAGAAGCCAAAGGATTGATTGCCGTCCTCGTCGGTGCGGTCCCGCAGCAGGTAGACGGATGTATGGGTGTAGCCGCGCTTGAACTGCGCGAGATACAAATTCATCAGATGCAAGCCGTGCATCTCTTCCGTCACCGTCCCGCCGATAGTCGTACCGGTTTCGGTCGTCACGCGCGGCAGCGTATTGAGCTGTTCCTGAGCATAGCCGCGAAATCGTCTCGACCAGGTGACCCCGAAATTGCCGAACAGGCCGTCGACTTTGGATGCGGCGGTCGGATCGGCGGCATCCCATGTCTTGTTGTCCGCCGGATACGGCGAGTGCGAATGATAGAGGTAGTTGTGGACATTGGCGTAGTCAGCGTATCGCGTGCCGTCGGGCATCAGGGTCTGGGCGCCGGACGGGATCGTCAGAAACTGAAGGCCGACATTGTCCTTCTCCGCGCCGGGTTCCGAGATCGACCAGACAGGATATTTCGCGAGCACGGGATCGCTCTTCACCGCCTCGTACAGGTCGCGCTGGAGCTTCGCGACCGCCATCCAGGATGGCTCGCGACCGCCGCCCTTCTCACCCTGATAAGTGACGCCCCAGTTGTTCGGCTCGTTGTTGCCTTCGAACGCGAGCAAGGCCCCGGCCTCGGCGAGCACCTTGCCCGTCGCCACCAGCTTCTTCACGTCGGTCCCGCCGCTGACAAGCCCCCAGCTCAGCCGGACGCCGGTTTCACGATGCAGATCGAGGAAAGTCTGCATGGTCGTGGGACCGTTATCGCTCAACCCTTCGATTCCGGCGCGGACCCATCGAAAGCCGCCATAGCGGATCATGTCGATCGTCCTGGCCAGCGGCTGGCCTCGATCGGGGAATGTCGTCACGACGCCGATGCTGTTGATAAAGTCAGTGGTCGCAACGGCCGCGCGAGATTCCGCAAGTGCGTCGCGCGGACATGCGAGCAACACGGCGGCCAGCCCAAGGCACGAGCCGACAACAGAGCGGAGCGGCTTGGAAGAAGCAATCGCGCGTCGAGGAGTTACCGGACCTGCGGTTCTGGAGCGGGCGAAGGGGCTCGAACCCTCGACCCCGACCTTGGCAAGGTCGTGCTCTACCACTGAGCTACACCCGCATCCGAAAGAGTCGTCGGCGACCCGCCGACAACGGCAGACCTATGCCAAATGCGGCCGATGAATGCAACAGCCGCGTGACCGGTCAAATGCACGGTAAATTGCCCGATGTCGGTTGAAAACGCGCTGGTACTGGCGCGGTTCGTCAATGATCGGCGTTTTGGCGGCGGAACCAGGCCGTCCAGAGCCCTTCGCAGCGATTCGAGCCAGGTCGCGAACCAGCTACGAAGTGTCGCGGTGACTTCCTCACGGCGGCCCGGATCGCAGTCGAAATCCGCCCGCCATTCGACAAAAGAGCGATTACCGTCGACCACTTGTGCCACACGCATGGTGGCCTGGAACCCTTCGTCCGGGAGCGATGGAGGCCCGCAGAACTCGTAGGTTTGCGCGCGATCGATGTCGGACAGGGCCAGCAGCTTCTGCCGGATCTCCCGGTGCCGTCGACCCAGACGGAGTAGTTGTTGAAATCACGAATGATTTTCCAGACATCCGGCGCCGGCCGCTGGATCACGGTGCTGCAATAAGCCCTGGCCATCGCGACCTCGCTCAATAACGCTTCGACCGGCTCGGCATTGACCTCCGGGCCCCATCCAGGCCACCCGGTCTCCGATCCCGCGGCATCCCTCATTCGAACCGATTGAAATTTCCGTCAAAACCGCCACTTAAGGGGGCCAGACTTTGTCACCAACTATTTCGGGCCGTGCTAGAACCGGCACCGTTCCAGACAACGGACGAGGAATCTCGTGACGATCGTAGAACAGGGCATGAGCGGAGCGGCGCCGCAGCCAGCGTCCGATCTGATCAAGGAAACGACCACCCAGACATTCGTAAAGGATGTCATCGAGGAATCGAAGCGCCAGCCGGTGCTGATCGACTTCTGGGCGCCGTGGTGCGGCCCGTGCCGACAACTTACCCCCGTGCTTGAAAAGGCGGTCCGCGCCGCCAAGGGCCGGGTGAAGCTCGTCAAGATGAATATCGACGAGCATCCCGCGGTCCCCGGCCAGATGGGGATCCAGTCGATTCCAGCGGTGATCGCTTTCGTCAACGGCCAGCCGGCCGACGGCTTCATGGGCGCGCTGCCGGAGAGCCAGGTCAACGCCTTCATCGAGAAGATCACCAAAGGCGTACCGGCCACAGGCGAGCCGAATATCGCTGAGATCATCAGCGATGCGGAGACCGTGCTGGCCGAGGGCGACGCCGCCACCGCTGCGCAGATCTATGCCGAGGCGCTCGCGATCGACGCCACCAATGTTCCGGCGCTCGCCGGCTTGGCGAAGTGCTACGTTGCCGCCGACGCGATCGACCAGGCCAAGCAGACGCTCGAGATGGTTCCGGAAGCCAAGCGCAACGACGCCGCGGTGAAGGCCGTGCAGGCTGCGATCGATCTCGCGGATCAAGCCAAGTCGGTCGGCCCGGTCGTCGAACTGGAACAGAAGGTCGCGGCGAACCCGCTCGACCATCAGGCGCGATTCGATCTCGCGACCGCGTTGAACGCGATGGGCAAGCGCCGCGAGGCGACTGACCATCTGCTCGAAATCGTCAAGCGCGACCGGAAATGGAACGATGACGGCGCGCGCAAGCAGCTGGTGCAGCTTTTTGAAGCGTGGGGCGGTGCCGATGAGGCGACCGTGGAAGGACGCAAACGGCTGTCGACCATCCTGTTCTCATGACGACAGCGCGCGGCGGCTGCCCGGACCTGCACGCGCGGATTTTCAATCGGTAGTCGCACTGGGCTAGAGTCGAGCATCCTCGTTCAAGACGTTGGCGTCGAGGGTGCGGAAGTTCACGAAATTTCGGAAACGAGGCACTGGATGCCGATCAACGCCGAATATCGCGGGCCCACCGACCTTCCCGAGGTGATCCCCGTGTTTCCGCTGCCCGGCGCGCTGCTGTTGCCACGCGGGCAGATGCCGCTGAACATCTTCGAGCAGCGTTATCTTGCCATGGTCGACGATTCGCTTCGGGACGGGCATCGGCTGATCGGCATGATCCAGCCCGACGTCACCCACTCGCGCGACGAAGAAAGACCGGAACTGTTCAATGTCGGCTGCGTCGGCCGCATCACCCAGCTCGCGGAATCCGGCGACGGACGCTACATCCTCGAACTGACCGGCGTTGCCCGCTTCAGGGTGATCGGGGAAATGAAGGTGCTCACGTCCTACCGGCAGTGCAAGGTCGACTATTTCCCCTTCATCGACGATTTCACCGCGCGCAAGGGCGAAGAAGCGGTCGACCGCGAGGCGCTGCTGTCGGTGCTGACGGATTTCCTGAAAGCCAACAATCTGAAAGTGGATTGGGCGGGTGTCGAAAGCGCGCCCAATGAGGCGCTGGTCAACGCGCTCGCGATGATGTCGCCCTATGGGCTTGCCGAGAAGCAGGCGATGCTGGAGGCGCCGGACCTGAAGACCCGCGCGGAAATCCTGATCGCCGTCACCGAGATGGACCTCGCCAAGAAACGCACCAGCGGCGACCCGCCGCTGCAATAGTCAGTAGCCCGCGACCGCCATCACCACGACAGCACTCAGCGCCATCCAGCCGAAATGCCGGCCGCGCGTCGCCCAGGCATTGGCGAACGCAGCGAAGGCAAACACGACAGCCAGCGTTGCGACGATCCAGTGCCGGGCCCGATCCGACGCCATCCATGGTGCGGCCAACAGCAGCACGCCGCAACCGATCCACGCCACTGTCGACGCCTGCCAGACCAGTCGAAGCAGCGTTCGCAATCGTTGCGGCTCGACGGTCACGCGGGGGAAGACCTTGAACTCTCCGAGCATACCGTGAATCACGGCCGCCATGATCGCGACGACGCCCGAGCTTTGCAGCAGAATATCGCGCATGACCGGCCTCCACCTATGCACCATACATCTATGTATGGTGATATGCCCGGCGCTGGCGCCTGTCAATACAGTCCTGTATGGTGCGGCATCATGACCGATCAATTGTCCGCACGGGACTGGCTGGACCAGGGGCTCAAGACGCTCGCGGCACACGGCTTTACGGCGCTCAAAGCCGAGCCGTTGGCGAAGGCGATGGGGGTCTCGCGGGGCAGTTTCTATTGGCACTTTTCCGATATCGGCGCGTTTCACGCCGCGATCCTGAAGCAATGGCGCGAGGTTGCCGCCGAACAGATCATCGCCAATCTCGAGTCCGCGACAGGCGACGAGAAGCCGTTGCACTTGCTGCTGCGCCGGGCCTTCCCCGGCACACTCGCGCTGGAGCGGGCTGTGCGGAACTGGGCGACCTTCGATGTCGCCGCACGAAGCGCGGTGCAGGCGATCGATCGCCGGCGGCTCGGCTATCTGGAGGGCCTGCTCCGCGATGCCGGTTTCCCGCATCAGGTCGCCGCAGCGCGAGCGCAAATCCTTTATTGGGCGTTTCTCGGCTCGGCGCTGTCGGACAAGCCGCTGCCGAAAACCCAGCAACAGGCCGTGCTCGATGAATTGATCCGGATCGCATCGCCATCCTAAGGGCGGGACGACAGGCTCGCTGCAGATGTGCTAGAGCATGATCCGGAAAAGTGTGTAGCGGTTTTCCGAAAAGATCATGCTCAAACAAAGACCAAAAGCGTGATGATGATTCAACCTGACCTCATCGCGCTTTAGGGGTTCGGGCAAAGCCGGAGAGAACAGCGATGAGCGCCAGCCCTGAACGCCTCGAAAACACCGTCGACCCGAAACTGCTCGAAATCCTGGTCTGCCCCCTGACCAAGGGTCAGCTGGAATATGACGCAGCGAAGCAGGAGTTGATCTCGCGCTCGGCCAAGCTCGCTTATCCCATTCGCGACGGCATCCCGATCATGCTGCCGGAAGAGGCCCGCAAGATCGAGTGACCATGCGCGTAAGCACGATGCTGCGGGCGCTCGCCGCGCTGATCCTTGCGTTCGGCGTCACAATTGCTGCACGCGCCGACGAGAGCAAGATCAGCGTCGGCGCCATCGACGCGGTGCTGGCCGTCCCCCCAGGGATCGAGCGGCCGCCGGTTGCGCTTCTGATTGCAGGCTCCGGCTCGACGGACCGTGACGGCAACGGCCCGCAAGCAAAGCCCGCGACGCTGAAGAAGCTTTCCGAGCAATTGCTCGCGCGCGGCATTGCGACGCTGCGCTATGACAAGCGCGGCGCGGGCGGATGGAAGCCGGCTTTCGGACGGCCGGAGGATTTCCGCTTCAAGGACTATGTCGACGACGCCGTCGGGCTGGTAAATTATCTGCGCGGCAGTGGAAAATTCTCGCGCGTCGCGGTGATCGGACATAGCGAGGGCGGGCTGGTCGCGATCCTGACCGCGCAGCGCGTTCCCGTCGATCGACTCGTCCTGCTCGCTACCGCCGCGCGGCGACAAGGAGACCTGCTCAAGGCGCAACTTGAAAAGAAGATGTCGCCCGAAGCATTCGCGCCGATCGCCAAAGCGATCGATGCGATCATGGCCGGACAGATCGTCGACCCGCCCCCTCCGGCGCTCGCGATCCCGCCCGCGATGCAGCCCAGCATCGCATCGGCCTTCACCGAAGATCCGATCGACCCGTTGAAAAAGATCATCGCGCCGACGCTGATCATTGCCGGCGGCCGCGATCGTCAACTCGCGCGGCTCGATCTCGTGGCACTGTCGGTAGCAGATTCCGCCGCGAAAACGCTGTGGCTGCCGGACATGAACCATGTGCTGAACGATGTCTCCGACGAGGCCGACGACCTCGCCAGCTACAATCAGCCGGAGCGGCCGCTCGATCCCGATCTTGTCGATGCAGTCGCTACGTTCGTCGGAGAAAACGACGCGCGCTAACGCGCCGTCCCTGCGAAACGCGAGGACGGCAGCACCAATGCTACAGCGCCTCGCCTTTCAACAAGCGCGGCACTTCGCCTGACAGGCCCGCGGCCTGGCGGATGAACATGTCTTTCAGCGGCGGGACGCGATCGACCATGCCGAGGCCGATGTCGCGCACGGTGCGCAGAAGCGTCGAGCGGTTCGAGAACAGGAAATTCAGCGAGTTGGTCGCAAATCCCATGGCCATGGTGTCGAACCGCCGCCAGCGCTGGTAGCGCTCGAGCACATCGGCCTGCCCGAAGTCGGTGCCGAGCCGCGCCGCATCGACGATGACTTCGGCGAGTGCAGCCACGTCGCGCAGGCCCATGTTGAGCCCCTGTCCCGCAATCGGATGGATCACATGCGCGGCGTCACCGACGAGCGCGAGCCGCTCGGCGATGAAGGAGCGCGCGACGAAATAGGACAGCGGAAATGCGCGCGGCTTGTCGAGCGTTTTGATCTCGCCGAGGTGCAGGCCGAAGCGGCGCTCCAGCTCGCCGTGAAATTCGTCTTCGTTCAGCCCAACGATGCGGGCGGCCTCGACGCGTCTCTCGGTCCAGACCAGCGAGGAGCGCTTTCCCGTTAACGGCAGGATGGCGAAGGGCCCGGCGGGGAGGAAATGCTCCTCGGCGCGGCCGCCATGATCGCGTTCATGGCCAACCGTGACCACGATGCCGGACTGGTCGTAGTCCCAGCCATGGGTCGCGATTCCGGCGCGTTCCCTGAGCCTTGAGCGCGCGCCATCTGCTGCGACCAGAAGACCGGCAGCGACGACGCTGCCATCGGCGAGCGTCACATCGATACCATCGGCATTGGCCTCGTAGCCAGCCACCGCGGTCGCCCGCAGCTCGACCCCACAAGCCTCCGCGTGGTTTGCCAGCGCATCGATCAGGTGGCGGTTCTCGACCATGTGGGCGAACGGCTCACCGGGTGCGACATCGCCGGTGAAGGTCAAGAAGACTGGTCGGGTCGCATCCTCCAGCTTGGAATCGGTCACCACCATGTCGAGGATCGGCTGCGCGTGGTCCGCGACTTCGCCCCAGACGCCGATCGTCTCGAACATTCGCCGGCAGGCGGCGACGATGGCCGTCGCGCGCGGATCGCGGCTCGGTCGCGTGGCGAGCGCCGGATCGGCCACAACGACCGAAACGTCCGCGCCGAGGCCTTGGCGTAGCGCCAGCGCCAGCGCCAGCCCCGCAAACGCGCCACCACAGATGACTATGCTTCGTTGTGCCGTCATGAGGACCGTTACCCGCTCAGGTCATGAGACTCTACTTGCTACCAGAGTATAGCTGGGCGAAACAGGGTTCTAAGACAAGGACGGTTATTCGTTAATTCATCATTGTTCCTCGACCGACCGAAAGCGCCAGCACCGAAAGCGCCACCGATGTCAAAAAGCCTGATCGATTTGCTCGCGATCCTCGATATCGAGCCGCTCGAGGTGAACCTGTTCCGCGGCAGCAGCCCAAAAACGAGCTGGCAGCGCGTGTTCGGCGGACAGGTGATCGGGCAGGCGATGGTGGCGGCATGCCGCACCGTCGAAGGCCGGCTACCGCATTCGCTGCATTGCTATTTCATCCTGCCGGGCGACCCGCAGATTCCGATCATCTACCAGGTCGAGCGCCTGCGCGACGGCAAGAGCTATTCGACACGGCGGGTCACCGCGATCCAGCACGGCAACGCGATCTTCTCGATCATGGTGTCGTTTCATGCAGAAGAGCAGGGCGCATTCGATCATCAGGACAAAATGCCCGACGTGCCGCCGCCGGAGAAGCTGACCGCCGAGGAGGTCTCCAAGCAGCCGATGTTCCGCGAGATGCCGGACTTCATCCGTCGCTATTACGAATCCGATCGTCCGATCGAATTGCGTCCGGTCGAGCTCGGCCGCTATTTCGGACAGAAGATCGACGACGGGCGCATCCATGTCTGGATCCGCACCGCGGCGAAGCTGCCTGACGATCCGGCGCTGCACATGTGCGCGCTGGCCTACGCGTCAGATTTTTCCCTGCTCGATGCCGTGATGGCGCGTTACGGCCGCACGCTGTTCGACAGGCGGATGATGCCGGCGAGCCTCGACCACGCGATGTGGTTTCACCGCTCGTTCCGCGCCGACGAATGGCTGCTCTACGCCCAGGATTCGCCGAGTGCACAGGACGGCCGCGGGCTGACCCGCGGCCTGATCTTCAAGCAGGATGGCACACTCGTCGCGTCGGTGGCCCAGGAAGGCTCGGTGCGCGAGCGCAAGTAAGCTTCACGCGGTCACCACGTCGGTTCGCGGCGCAAGCTCGAACTGCGAAATGTACCATTGCGCGTACCAGTGGAGGACCCAGGGAATCGGGATCAGGAACGCGCAGCCGACCGCAAACACGAGCGTTCGCCAAAGCACCTGCAATCCGGAGGCCTTGAACATGACTTCGCGTCGCGTGCCAGCAACGTTGCGGCAAACCCAGCGCATCCATGCCGTTACCACCCAGGCCCAGCCGATGATTGTGATGAAGGAGACGTACATCAGCACAAACCAGCCGAGATAGACGAGCCAGCTGCCCTCGAAGGAGATGGGAAGCTGCCGCCCGTTCGAACTGAGATTCGGCGCAACCCAGCGCAGGATCATCCAGGAGAGAACGGCCTGGACCGGAATCACCAGCAGCTTCAGCGCGGTCGAGTGGGTCAACCCGGCATAACTGCAGAGCGCAGTCAGCACGAACACGTACCAGATGTCCCCGACCTGGCCCGTGAAGCCGAAGTTCGGCCGTCCCGGCACGGTCAGGCGAGCCGCCGCCCAACGATAATTGCTTACGGCCACCCAGGGGGACGGGATCACCAGCAACGTGCCGATGACAAACAGGATGCTTCGACCCAGAAGGGGCCACAGCCCGGGTTCGAACGACAATTGACCGCCGCTGCCAGCGTTACCGTTGCCGGCCGCAGCACTGCCTTGCGGCATTGCCGGAGGGGCCCCGCCGCCGGACATCAGGCCGGGAATTTCTCCGGCCTTCTGCCAGCCCGCCATGCCCTCCGTCCATACCAGCGTTTCCGCTTTGATCGTCCCGCGCGCGAGGAAATCGCGAAACTGCGCTTCCGGATATGGCCCTTGCTGCTGGCCGTTGGCGGCAAAAAACCAGGATCGACTAGACATTTCGCTCCCCAAAATAAAAAAGGCCATGCATCGGCCGGCCGCTCAATCCGCGCTGGAAACCGTATCTTGGCGGACGATCACGTCGTCTGTACAGGGCCGGCCTCGCAAGCCTGCCGAATGTTTCCGCTTAACGCTGCAAGTTTTTTGTGCCATTTGCCTAGAAAGCTACCAGATTTGAGCGGGTCAGACCCGCGAAAAACCCCGGGTAAACGAAGGGACTGCCATGAAACTCGTCGTCGCGATCATCAAACCCTTCAAGCTTGATGAAGTCCGTCAGGCGCTGACATCCATTGGCGTGCACGGCATGACGGTCACCGAGGTCAAGGGTTACGGACGCCAGAAAGGTCACACCGAAATCTATCGCGGCGCGGAATATGTCGTGAACTTCCTGCCCAAGCTTCGCATCGAGATCGCTGTCGCAACCGACCTTGCCGACAAGGCCGTCGAAGTCATCACCGCGAATGCGCGCACCGGCCAGATCGGCGACGGCAAGATCTTCGTGACCCCGATCGATCACGCGCGGCGGATACGCACCGGCGAAACCGACACCGACGCGCTCTGACGTCATTCGAACATCTCGCCCGCGGCAACGGCGCCGGACGAGCGACGACAACATTCTGGGGAACACCATGGGGGCATCATCGCGCCGCGCGGCGAAATTCGTTGCGCCGATTTCGCTCGCCGCGATCCTGCTTGCGACGCCGGCGAGAGCCGGCGCGAGTAGCATCAACACGGCGGACACCGCGTGGATGATCGTGGCGACCGCGCTGGTGCTGATGATGACGATCCCCGGCCTCGCGCTGTTCTACTCCGGCATGGTGCGCAAGAAGAACGTGCTGGCCACAATGGCACAGAGCCTCGCTGCCGTGATGATCGTGTCGATCCTCTGGGTCGCCTTCGGCTATTCGCTGGTGTTTGTCGGTGACGGTCCCTGGATTGGAACGCTCGATCGCTGGTTTCTGATCGGCATGACCATGGACAGCGTCAATCCCGTGGCCAAGACGATTCCGGAAGCGTTGTTCATGCTCTATCAGATGACCTTCGCGATCATCACGGTGGCGCTGGTCGCGGGCTCCGTCGCCGATCGCATGCGATTTTCAGCCTATCTCTTGTTTGCGGTCGGCTGGTTCATGTTCGTCTACATCCCGCTCGCGCACTGGGTCTGGGGCGGCGGCTTTCTCGGCAGCATGGGGGTGTTGGATTTCGCCGGCGGTCTGGTGGTGCATCTGTCTGCCGGCGTCGGCGGACTGGTCGCGGCGAAAGTGCTCGGCAGCCGTTACGGCTACGGCACCGAAAACCTCTCGCCATTCGATCTGTCGCTGGCAGTCGTCGGCACCGGCCTGTTGTGGGTCGGCTGGTTCGGCTTCAATGGCGGCTCCGCACTCGCCGCCGATTCCCGCGCCGTGATGGCGATCATCGCGACGCATCTGTCGGCCTGTGCCGGCGCGCTGACCTGGGGCGCGATCGAATGGACGAAGCGTCGCAAGCCGTCCGTGCTCGGCATGATCTCAGGCGCCGTCGCGGGCCTCGGCACGATCACGCCGGCGTCCGGGTTCGTGGCACCATGGCAGGGCGTCATCGTCGGCGTGGCCGCAGGCTCGATCTGCTATTGGGCCTGCACCTGGCTGAAGCACCGTTTCAACTACGACGATTCGCTCGACGTATTCGGCGTTCACGGCATCGGCGGCCTGACCGGAGTTCTGCTCACCGGCATCTTTGCGACTGCATCGATCGGAGGAACGGCGGGACTGCTGGAAGGCCATCCGCAACTTTTGCTGATCCAGCTCTATGGCGTTACGGTCACGCTGGTCTGGTCGGCCGGCGTAACGTATGTGCTGTTGAAGCTGGTGTCCGTCTTCGTGCCCCTGCGCGTATCGCGCGAGCACGAACTCGAAGGCCTGGACCTGTCGCAGCACGGTGAGGCGCTTCAGTAGCCCCGCTACTTTGATACCGTTGGTGTGCACGCCCGATAAGCAGTATTATGTCGGGAGTTTGACCTGCTTATTTTCCAGTCACGCGTGATTAAAGTGTAGGCGCGACCGAATAGCGCAGGTGGGGGCAGCACCCGCAAAGCGCGAAAAGGCGCGCGTTCATAGTCCGTTAGGCAGCACGGCAGTTCTGGCACGGCATTTGATTCTAGGGGTCCCGGCTGTGCCCGCGTCGTGAAGCTCTCTCTGCGTGGTGAACCTCAGTCGGGAAGGCCTGGTCACGTCCTTGACCGGGCTCAAGCGGGGATAGGACCCATGAAAATTGTTATGGCGATTATCAAGCCATTCAAGCTCGAAGAAGTCCGGGACGCCCTGACCGCCATCGGCGTTCACGGTCTCACGGTGACCGAAGTCAAGGGATATGGCCGCCAGAAAGGTCATACTGAAATCTATCGCGGCGCCGAATATGCCGTGAGTTTCCTGCCCAAGATCAAGATCGAAGTCGCGATCGCTGCGGATCAGGTGGACAAGACCATCGACGCGATTACGTCGGCCGCGAAAACGGGACAGATCGGCGACGGCAAGATCTTCGTCATCAACCTCGACCACGCGGTTCGCATTCGTACCGGCGAGGCCGACGCTGCGGCTCTTTGATTTCGCGCTCACACCTTACCAATTAGGAGTAAAATACAATGACGTTTAAGCGGCCCTATAGCGCGGGTTTGGCGGCCCTCGCGGTCGGCCTGTTCGCCGCGACCGCTGCCTACGCAGAGCCCACCGTCAATAAGGGAGACAACGCCTGGATGCTGACATCGACAGTGCTCGTGCTGTTGATGACCATTCCCGGCCTTGCGCTGTTCTACGGCGGCCTGGTCCGCTCCAAGAACATGTTGTCGGTCCTGGCGCAGGTCTTCTACACCGTCTGCATCGTCACCATCCTCTGGGCGCTCTACGGCTACAGCCTCGCCTTCACCGGCGGTTCTGACTTCATCGGCGGCTTCTCCAAGGCCTTCCTGATGGGTGTGACGCCCAACTCGAAGGCGGCGACGTTCAGCGTCGACGCGAACATCTCGGAGCTCGTCTACGTCTGCTTCCAGATGACCTTCGCGGCGATCACACCGGCCCTCATCGTCGGTGCCTTTGCCGAGCGCATGAAGTTTTCGGCGATCGCTTTGTTCATCCCGCTCTGGGTCACGCTGATCTATTTCCCGATCGCTCACATGGTCTGGTATTGGGCCGGTCCGGACGCGATCTCGGATGCAGTGAAGGCGCTCGCCGCTGCGGGTGATGCGGCCGCAAAGACCGCGGCACAGGCCAAGCTCGACGAAGTGAACGCCGACGCAGGCTGGGTCTTCAAGAAGGGCGCGATCGACTTCGCCGGCGGCACCGTCGTGCACATCAACGCCGGCATCGCAGGCCTCGTCGGCGCGTTGCTGATCGGCAAGCGGACCGGTTACGGCAAGGATCTGATGGCTCCGCACTCGCTGACCATGACCATGATCGGCGCCTCGCTGCTCTGGGTCGGCTGGTTCGGCTTCAACGCCGGCTCCAACCTGGAAGCGTCGGGTGGTGCCGCGCTCGCGATGACCAACTCCTTCGTCGCAACCGCAGCCGCGGCGCTGGCCTGGATGTTCGCCGAATGGATCATCAAGGGTCATCCCTCGCTGCTCGGCGCGCTCTCGGGCGCCGTCGCAGGCCTCGTCGCGGTGACGCCGGCGGCCGGTTATTCCGGTCCGATGGGCGCCATCGTGCTCGGCATCGTCGTCGGCATCGTCTGCCTGTTCTTCTGCACCGTGGTGAAGAATGCGCTGGGTTATGACGACTCGCTCGACGTGTTCGGCGTCCACTGCGTCGGCGGCATCGTCGGCGCGCTCGGCACCGGCATCCTGGTGAACCCGGCCCTCGGCGGCACCGGCATCATGGACTACACCGCCGGCAAGATCGCCGACTACGACTTCGGCGCCCAGATGATCTCGCAGTGCTGGGGCGTCTGCACCACGCTGGTGTGGTCGGGCATCGGATCGGCGATCCTCTACAAGGTCGTCGACGTGATCGTCGGTCTGCGCGCCAATATCGAAACCGAGCGTGAAGGTCTCGATATCACCGAGCACACGGAGCGCGCCTACAACATGTAAGTCTTCCTCCCGGGACGCGGGTTCTTCACGAGCCCGTGCCCCAGAACTCCGGTTCGGGCACATACCCGGCAATGCCCTGACCGTTGAGGGGCTCCAGCGCAAGTTGGAGCCCCTTTCTTTTTGTGTGGCCGGAGTGCCGCGGTTCCCGGGATGATGACTTGTCCTCGCGGAAAACTGCCTTTTCTAGCGATTGCAGATGGGGTACCGAGCGCCCCGGGCGATCGGCCCCTTGGGACGAACCGGACCTGCGAAACATGGCAGCCGGGAAGGCGGGAAAAACCAAGCAAAATCGAGGTTGGCCTTGATGGTTAATCGCGTCTTAACCTCGCCTTATCTATGGTGATTTGATCCGCCCCCAAACCCGGTCGGAGGGCGATCGCAGGCCTCGAGAGTGCTGGCGTCTTAACCTATGGCAATGACCGTTCCATCCCGCGCGCCGCAGGGCGTCAGCCACCCGGACGAAGAGCGCTCACCTTTTGCGCGCACGACCGAGTTGCTGGCCCCTTACACGCCCGCGAAACCCCTGATCACGCTATCGCTGGGTGAGCCCCAACATCCGGTGCCGGACTTTGTCGGGCCGATTCTGACCAAGCATATCGCCGATTTCGGGCGATACCCGGCGGCCAAGGGTATAGAGCCGTTCCGGCAGGCGGTGGCAGCCTGGCTGTCGAGCCGTTTCAACCTGCCCCGGCCTGTCGATCCCGAGAGCGAAATTCTGGTTCTGAACGGCAGCCGCGAGGGCCTGTTTTTCGCGGCGTTGACCGCCGTACGTTACGTCGGGGAACGCCGCGGCCGCCCCGCGATCCTGATGCCCAATCCGTTTTATCCGGCCTATGGCGCCGGCGCCCGCGCCGCGGGCTGCGAGCAGATCTATCTGCCGACCACCGTCGCCAACGGCTTCCTCCCCGACCTCGACGTGCTCGATGAAGCGACGCTCGCCAGAACGGTTGCGTTCTACATCGCTTCTCCGGCCAACCCGCAAGGCGCGGTCGCCTCTCCTGATTATTTCCGAAGGTTGAAGCAGCTTGCGGACCGCTTCGGCTTTATCATCCTGAGCGATGAATGCTATTCGGAGATCTACACGAAAGATGCGCCTGGCAGCGCGCTCGAATATGCCGAGCCCGATTTCAGCAACGTCGTCGCATTCCAATCGCTGTCGAAGCGCTCGAACCTGCCGGGGATGCGTGTCGGCTTCGCGGCCGGCGATCGCAAGTTCCTGAGCGCATTTCACGAGCTGCGCAATGTCGCCGCACCGCAGGTGCCCGTGCCGCTGCAGCATGTCGCGGTCGCAGCCTATGGCGACGAAACGCATGTCGAGGACAACCGCAAGCTCTACCGGATCAAATTCGACCTCGCCGACCAGATCCTTGGCAACCGTTACGGCTACAAGCGCCCGGCCGGCGGTTTCTGCGTCTGGCTCGACATGTCGTCGCATGGCGGCGACGAGGCCATGGCAGTGAAGCTCTACAGGGATGCCGGCGTACGCGTGATACCCGGCAGCTATCTGGCGCGGCGGCAGAACGACGGTTCCAATCCCGGCGCAGGCTACATCCGCCTGGCGCTGGTCTCCGACAGTGAATCAACGGCCGAGGCATTGCACCGCCTGGTCGAAACTCTGGGTTAGGCGCGAGGCTGAAGCGCATGGCGACGATCGAACGAGTCCTCCCACTGGTCCATCACTTGCCGGTCTCCATCCGGGAGGGCCTAACGCGCCGGCTGCGCGAGTTGACCGGACTCGGTCTGATCACTCTGTCCGCCGTTGCGGTGGCGGCACTGACAACCTGGTCGGTTCAGGATCCGAGTTTCAGCCATGCCACGTCGCGCTCCATCCGCAATATCGTCGGCTATCCGGGCGCGATCGGCGCCGACTTGTTGATGCAGATCCTGGGACTCGGTTCGATCATGGTGATCCTGCCGATCGCCGTGTGGGGCTGGCGGATGATGAACCACCGCCACTTCGATCGTGAAGCGCTGCGGTTTGGTTGCTGGGTGCTTTGCACAGTGCTCGCAGCGGGCTTCGCGAGTTGCTGGCCGCACAGCGGCGCATGGCCGTTGCCGACCGGGCTTGGCGGCGTCGTGGGGGACGCACTGCTGCGCGCGCCCGCCGTCGTACTCGGTCCGCCCAACTTCATCTATCGCCTCGTTCTTGGAATCATCATGGGCGCGGCGATGATCGCAACCTTCTTGGTCGCGGTGGGTGTCGGATCAAGGGCACAGGACGAAGATCAGGCGACGATCGAGGATGACGACACGCCGTTTGGCACGGAAGAGGAAGACCGCAAATCGGTTTCCATCGGCTGGGTGTTTCACGCGCTGATGAGCGCAAAGGCACGGCTGATCTGGTTCCTGCGCAAGGCCTATGGCTCACTGGTCTCAAGCGCTTCCCAACCCCGGCTGTCCGCTCTCGATCGGCATGAGCCGACTCTCGGCAGCCGCGCCGCATTGGCGCCGAGGGGCGGCGATGACGAAGATGATGCCGAGGAAGAGGAAGACGAAGAAGAGGAGGAGGCTCCCCCGCCGCGCAAGAAGGCACCTGCCTCGCGCGCCACGGCACGCAAATCCTCCGACAAGTTCGAACTGCCCTCGGTATCGATGCTCGCGGCTCCCCGTGCGGCGGATCGCCAGCCGCTCAGCAAATCCGAGTTGGAGACAAATTCACGGGCGCTCGAGGGGGTGCTGCAGGATTTCGGCGTGCGCGGCGAGATCGTCAAAGGCAATCCTGGTCCCGTCGTAACCCTGTACGAGCTGGAACCGGCGCCCGGCATCAAGTCGTCGCGCGTCATTGGCCTTGCCGACGACATCGCGCGTTCGATGAGCGCGCTGTCCGCGCGCGTTGCCGTTGTTCCCGGCCGCAACGCGATCGGCATCGAATTGCCGAACGCGCATCGCGAGAAGGTTTACCTGCGCGAATTGCTGATCGCGAAGGAGACGACCGAATCGGTTGCCAAACTGCCTCTCTGCCTCGGCAAGAATATCGGCGGCGAATCCATCATCGTCGATCTGGCGCGCATGCCGCATCTCCTGATCGCCGGCACCACGGGCTCCGGCAAATCGGTCGCCATCAACACGATGATCCTGAGCCTGGTCTATCGGCTGCGTCCGGATCAGTGCCGGCTGATCATGGTCGATCCCAAGATGCTCGAATTGTCGGTCTATGACGGCATCCCACATCTTTTGACGCCCGTGGTGACCGATCCGAAAAAGGCCGTCGTCGCGCTGAAATGGGCCGTGCGTGAGATGGAAGAGCGCTACAAGAACATGGCCAAGCTCGGTGTCCGCAACATCGACGGCTACAACGCGCGCCTGTCGGAAGTGCGCTCCAGGGGCGACGACCTCACCCGAACCGTTCACACCGGCTTCGACAAGGAGACCGGCAAGGCGATCTATGAGGAAGAAAAACTCGCCCTCGATCCGTTGCCCTATATCGTCATCATCGTCGACGAAATGGCCGACCTGATGATGGTCGCGGGCAAGGACATCGAAGGCGCGGTGCAGCGTCTCGCACAGATGGCGCGCGCCGCCGGACTGCACGTGATCCTCGCCACCCAGCGCCCGTCGGTCGACGTCATCACCGGCACGATCAAGGCGAATTTCCCGACCCGCATTTCCTTCCAGGTCACCTCGAAAATCGACAGCCGCACAATCCTCGGTGAAATGGGCGCCGAGCAACTGCTGGGACAGGGCGACATGCTCTACATGGCGGGCGGCGGACGCATCAGCCGCGTGCACGGACCATTCTGCTCGGACGAAGAGGTCGAGAAGGTGGTGCGCCACCTCAAGACGCAAGGCTCGCCCGAATATCTCGAGGCGGTCACCGCGGAGGAGCCGTCCGAGGAGGACGGGGCGGTGTTCGATTCGACCGGAATGGGCGGCGACGGCGGCGGCGACCTGTTCAGCCAGGCGGTCGCCATCGTCAAACGCGACCGGAAGGCGTCCACCAGCTACATTCAGCGGCGGCTGCAAATTGGTTACAATCGCGCAGCATCATTGATGGAGCGCATGGAACTCGAAGGTATCGTCGGGCAGGCCAATCACGCCGGTAAACGCGAAATCCTGGTGCCGGAGGAAGAAAGCGGCTTCTGAGCCGGCGCCGCCGGACTGTCCGGCGGACATAATATTTCACGTAAAAACAATACCGCTTCGCACCTAAACCACGATAAAATGGCCGGAAGCTAGATAGGACTGTGCGTTGAAAACAGAACGAAAACTCCGAATCGCCGAGCCGTTTTCAGTCCGCTGCAGGCCCGTCATTGCGGCGCTGGTGCTCGCCATTTGGTCACCTGCGATCGCAACGCCGTCCGTCGCGCAGAGCGTGCCGGTCCCGAAGGCTGCACCAAAAGCCCGCTTCGGCGCGCAGGCGAATGATGCAAGGGGTCAGATGACGACCGGGGCGACCGCTACGACACCGCCAAATCCGGTGATCCCCGATCCTCGCCGCAACGTCCCCAGCAATATCTTCGCAACTTTCGACGCCGGTCAGAAAGCCCAGGCCGCGAAGGTCAGCTCCTATCTGTCCTCACTGCAGACCCTGGTCGGCAACTTCGTTCAGGTCGGCCCTGACGGAACCAAGACCAAGGGCGATTTCTACATTCAAAAACCCGGCAAGGTCCGCTTTGAATACGACCCACCGACGCCCATCGACATCATCGCCGACGGCTCGTCGCTCGTCGTGCGAGACCGCAACCTGGCGACCCAGGACGTCTACCCGCTGTCGCAGACGCCGTTGCGCTATCTGCTGTCGGACCGCATCGATCTGTTGAAAGACACCAACGTCGTCGGCGTCTCGTCCGACGATATGTTCATCAGCATCACCATCGAGGAAAAGCAGGCACTGATCGGAACCAGCCGATTGATGCTGATGGTCGGCGCCAAAGACGGTCAGCTCAAGCAATGGACGGTGACCGACCCGCAGGGCTATGACACGACGGTCGCGGTCTACAATCTGGACGCCGCAAAGAAGGTCGATCCGAGCATGTTCAAGATCGACTTCACCAATTACCCGTCGCAGCCGCCGGGCTGAAATCTACGTTCAGGCGGCGCATTCGCGGTGGATAGCGCGAATCAGGAGCACTGACTTTCTCCATGTGCCTCGCCGGAGGACGCGGGATGAGCTAAGCCGTGGTTTCCTTCCTTGGAAACATCCTCCAGCGCCTTATGCGGCTTTCCCTGACCACGTGGAACATCAACTCGGTGCGCCTGCGCATCGATCTCGTCGCAAAATTCATCAAGTCGGTGCGCCCAGATGTGCTGTGCCTGCAGGAAACGAAATGCATCGACGACGCGTTTCCGCTGAAGCGTTTCCGCCGGCTGGGCTATGAACATATCGCGCTGAACGGACAGAAGGGATATCACGGCGTCGCCATCGTTTCGCGGCTGCCGTTTGAGACCACCGACATCCGCGCCTTCTGCGACAAAATCGATTCGCGCCACATCTCCGTGGTGTTCGGCGAGAAGGCGCAGCTTGCAAGGCCGCTGGTGCTGCACAATCTCTACGTTCCCGCCGGCGGCGACATTCCCGATCCCACGCTCAATCCGAAGTTCGAGCACAAGCTTCAGTTTCTCGACGAGATGAAATCGTGCGAGGCCTTGCATGCGCGGGGCGACGATCGCCACGTGCTGGTCGGGGACCTCAATGTCGCGCCGCATGAGAACGACGTCTGGTCGCACCGGCAGCTCTTGAAGGTCGTCTCGCACACCCCGGTCGAGTGCGAGAAGTTGCTCGCGGCGCAGACGCATGGCGAGTGGTTCGACGTCGCGCGGATGCGCATTCCTTTTTCGGAAAAGGTCTACACCTGGTGGAGCTATCGCGCCGCGGACTGGACGGTCGGAAACCGCGGCCGGCGGCTCGATCACATCTGGGTTTCGCGCGCACTGAAGGACGCGGTCAGCGATTTTCGGATTCTGCGTGACGCACGCGGCTGGGAACGGCCATCCGATCACGTCCCGGTCACAGCGGTACTCGAGGTCTGACCGGTTCTGGCGAGGATACCGTTCGCGTGAAGAAAACGCGTCAGAACAAGAGATTAGAGCAATCGCCGATCATGTTGCAGCGTATCCCGCGGCGGTGAAGTAGTTTTTGCATTCGGTTTGGGTGAAGCAGTCGATGATACGGCCGATGGCGCTCCAGAGGCCATCGACCGATCGTTCGGCAGCTTTGCGCAGGAGAGCCTTGAGCTTGGCGAAGGCGTTCTCGATGGGATTGAAGTCCGGACTGTAGGGCGGCAGATAGCGCAGACTTGCGCCGGCGGCCTCGATCATTTGACGCACCCGTGGCCCCTTGTGGCTAGACAGATTGTCCATGATCACGATGTCGCCTGGGCGGAGTTCGGAGACGAGGACCTTCTCGAGATAGGTCTCGAAGGCGTCCCGGTTGATCGGGCCATCGAGCACCCAAGGGGCGATGATGCCGCGCGTGGTGAGCCCGGCGACAAAGGTCGTGGTCTTCCAATGGCCGTGAGGAACGGCAGCCCTCAGACGCTCACCTCGCGGACAGCGGCCATAACGACGGGCCATGTTGGTAGAGGCCCAAGTCTCATCGATGAAGACGAGGCGGTCGGGATCAAGAGCGAGCTGGTTGTCGACCCAATCCTGCCGCCGCTTCACGACGTCCGGACGTTCCTGTTCGCTGGCGTGCGCCGTCTTTTTTTACGCGTGATCCCGTGCCGATCGAGGAAACGACGGACGGTGCCCTCGCCGAACAGCAATCCCTTCTCGGCCAGGCGCCGGCGCAATTCCTCGATCGCGAGGTCCGGTGTTGCCTTCAGCACGGCCAGAATTGTCTCCTTGTGCGCCTCGATACGGCCTGACCTTCGGTCTCCACCCAGCGCCTTCGGTCGAGCGTCGCCTTGCTGCCGTTCCAGATTGCGCCAGCGGCTCACACTTGCTGCGCTAACACCAAACCGTTCCGCCGCCTCCCGGTGCGACGCGCCCGCCATCACCGCGGCCAAAGTCCGAACGCGTAGATCCAGCGAAAGTGCCTTCGACATGCCCGCCTGCCTCCGCTCCGGCAGGCAGTTTGAATCAGATCCGCGCTGATTTGGGAATCCCTTTCGATTCACTCAGGTAGACGAACGCTCTAGAGCCTCTGTTCCGATTCGATCGGTACGGAAAAGGCTCTAAAGCATGATCCGGAAAAGTGTGTAGCGGTTTTCCGAAAAGATCATGCTCAATCAAAAAACCTAAAGCGCGATGATGATTCAACCTGATCTCATCGCGCTTTAGCCGCTCAGCTTTGCGCCTGCGATCAGGATATCGCTGGCGATCTGGCTCGAGCGGAGCGCGAACTCGTCGCGCAACCGAACCGCAGCGGCGGGATCGCTTTCGAGCACGCGTTGGAAGAGACTGCGCGAAATGCGGACGACCGAGGAGTATTCCAGGGCGAGCGCGTTCGACGGCCGCCGCATCGCCACCACAAGCGCAAGTTCACCGATCAATGCGCCCGGACCCGCCGTGACCTCGGCGCCCGAGCCGTCTTCAACCCGGAGCGCGCCACGCTGAACGACGAAACCCGCATCGGCCTCGTCGCCACGCTTGAACAGGTAGTCACCGCGCGGGATGTCTTTCTGTTCGGAGCCGATCGCCAGCATGCGTAGCGAGGAGCTCCCCAACAAGCGCAATGTTGGGACGCGCTCCAACAGCACCACGTCATCTTCGATGGACATGCAGGCCTGGGATCGGGACGGGTTATCGAAGGCGAATTCGCCGTCCCGAACTTATATCACGGCACCAGCTTGTAGCCACCGGCTTCCGTGACCAGGATCTCGGGGTTGGCGGCGTCCTTTTCGATCTTCTGCCGCAGCCGGTAGATGTGCGTCTCCAGCGTGTGCGTCGTCACGCCCGAATTGTAGCCCCATACTTCCTGTAGCAGCGTCTCCCGCGAAACCGGAAGTTGGCCCGCCCGGTACAGGAAACGGAGGATTGCGGTCTCCTTCTCGGTGAGCCGGACCTTCTTCGCATTCGCGCCAGTCAGCATCTTCGAGCCCGGACGGAAACTGTAGGGGCCCACCGAAAATACCGCGTCCTCGCTGGCCTCGTGCTGGCGCAGCTGCGCACGAATGCGCGCCAGCAGCACGGCGAAGCGGAAGGGCTTGGCGACATAATCATTCGCGCCGGACTCGAGCCCGAGTATGGTGTCGGAGTCGGTGTCGTGTCCGGTCAACATGATGATGGGCGCCTTGAAACCGCCTTTGCGCAAGCTGCGGACAACCTCGCGGCCGTCGGTGTCGGGCAATCCCACATCCATCAGCACCAGATCAGGGGAATTGGCCTTCGCGGCAGTGGCTCCCTTGGCGCCGGTATCGACGGCGGAAGCTTCGAACTCGTCGTGCAACGACAGTTGCTCGACCAACGTGTCACGCAGATCGGTATCGTCATCCACGATGAGGATCTTGCGGGCATTGGCCATGGTCACAATCCTTTTTGCGGCTGCACTAGACGCGGCGCGTCATCAGCCGAACGTTGGTAAAGTTTGGAGTCGCCTTGTCTTGTTTTTAATTGAGGTAAGGAACCATTCCAGATTCACAAGACGGCGAGAACTTTACTTCAGAAATCACAACCATTTTTATGAATGTCCTGTAATGGAACCGGGCATTGCGACGGCCCTGCACGAACAAGGCTGATGAATGAAAACTTCTGTTTTTTCAATGTGTTATGAGAAGACTGTGCGCAACGGGCCGCTTTCCGCGATATGGATTCGCCGGAGCGCCGGCGATTTTCGCCGGGGATGGCTCAAAGCCGGCGAAATGATCATTCCTGTGGCGCTTGGCCGCAGCGGAGTGCTGGCCAACAAGCGCGAGGGCGACGGCGGGACGCCCATGGGAACTTTCCACCCGCTGCGTCTGTGGTGGCGCCCCGACCGGCACCCGCGCCCGCGCACCTTGTTGCCGATTCGAGCCATCGGCAGCACGGACGCCTGGTGCGAAGATCCAAACGATCGGCATTACAATCGACCGGTCCGGCTGCAGCACGAACAGACCGGCGACCGATTGAAGCGCGACGATCATCTCT
Organism: uncultured Alphaproteobacteria bacterium; assembly: GCA_963770385.1. GTDB lineage: Bacteria > Pseudomonadota > Alphaproteobacteria > Rhizobiales > Xanthobacteraceae > Bradyrhizobium. The sequence goes on from CAVYPJ010000003.1 coordinate 1,622,064, forward strand.
ATGATTTCATCGTCGAGATCGACCACAATACGCGCCCGCGCGTGTCGGGCCGAGGCAGCGCGGTATTCCTGCACTTGGCGCCCGATAATTTCGGGCCGACCGCCGGTTGCGTTTCGATGACCCAGTCGGCGATGTTGCACCTGTTGCAGCGGCTGAGCCCGCGCACCAAGATCATCATCGGGTGAAGACAACGGACATCAGCCGACATGCTCGACAGAGATCAGATCGCTTCGGCCTCGCGGACATTGCGCGACCATTGGCGCGCCGGAACCAAGCTCGACGACCTTGATCCGTCGCAGCGACCGAGCGATCGCCGCGAAGCCTATGCCATCCAGGCCGAACTCGAACGCAACTCCCCGGCGAAACTGTTCGGCTGGAAGATTGCCGCGACGAGTGAAGCCGGACAGAAGCACATCAATGTCGCCGGGCCGATGGCCGGCCGCATCCTGGCCGAGACCGTCATCGCCAATGGTGGCATGGCCTCGATGGCCGGCAACGAGATGCGCGTCGCCGAGCCCGAATTTGCCTTTCGCATGCGCGTCGACTTGCCACCGCGCGCTGCTCCCTACACGGTCGACGAGGTCCTGAACGCCGTCGCCACCCTGCATCCCGCGATCGAAATCCCGGACTCGCGGTTTGCTGAATGCGTCAAGGCTGGCGAGGCACAGATCATCGCCGACAATGCGTGCGCACATCTGTTCGTGCTCGGTGCTCCGACGGAAGCCAACTGGCGCGCGCGCGACCTCGTCGAAGAGAAGCCAGAAATCACCTTGCGCGGCCGGCAGTATGTCGGCCACGGCAGGAACGTGCTTGGCGATCCGAGGATTGCGTTGACCTGGCTTGCCAACGAATTGCGCGAGCTTGGGCTGACGCTGAGGGCAGGGGAGGTGGTGACGACCGGCACCTGCCATCCTCCACTCCCGATTCAATCAGGCGATCATGTCGCCGCGGACTTCGGCGTCATCGGGAAGGTATCCGTAGGATTTGAATAACGGCCGCGGCTACCGGTGTCCGAAAATCGCCGAGCCGACGCGGATATGGGTGGCGCCGAACTGAATCGCGGTCGCGAAGTCCGCGCTCATGCCCATCGAGAGATTTTGCAATCCATTGCGCGCGGCGATTTTCGCGGTGAGCGCAAAATGCGGCGCCGGCGCCTCATCGGCTGGCGGGATGCACATCAGCCCCGAGATGCCCAAGCCGTAATTGTCGCGACAGCTTGCAATGAAGGCGTCCGCTTCGCCGGGCGCGACTCCGGCCTTCTGCGGTTCCTCGCCGGTATTGAGTTGCACGAACAGCAGCGGCTTCTTTTTCTGCGCTTCGATTTCCTTGGCCAACGCCTGGCAGAGGCTCGCGCGGTCCACGGAATGGATGGCATCGAACAGCGCGACCGCCTCCTTGGCCTTGTTGGACTGCAGAGGACCGATCAGGTGCAGCGCCAGTCCCGGATAAGAAGACATTAACCCCGGCCATTTGGCTTTCGCCTCCTGCACGCGGTTCTCGCCGAACACCCGCTGCCCCGCCCCGATCACGGGCGCAATGGCATCGGCACTGAAAGTCTTGGAGACCGCGATCAGCGTGACCGAAGCGCGGTCCCGCCTAGCGTCATTGCAGGCCCGCAAGATCTCCTGCTCAACCACGGCCAGCGCGTTTGGTAAATGCGGAGTTACGCTTTCAGGAGTCTCAGACGCCATATCATCTGCCCGTCGTATTTTTACTGAGTAGTTCGAATTTTACCGAGTTCGGGAAAGGGTTCTTGAACCATTCCCTCTACGCTTTGCGCGGGGATAGCGGGACCAAGATGAGCATTAGTTTCAACCGCAAGAGAGTCAAACTCAAGCAGCTTCTTGGCATCCGCGCCAGGCTGGCGCTGCTTGCTGTGATTCTCGTGGCTCCGTTGATGCTCGAGCGCGCCCGATCCCTCGAGGATGCCCGTACCAAGCAGGTCGCGCACGCTACCGCGGAATTCTCAAGCCTGGCGAAGCACAGCGCCGATACCCAGCGCGAGGTACTCTCCTCCGTCGAGACGATACTGAAATCGGCGGCCTATATCCGCGCGTCCGCGGGCGGCGTGAGCCGCAGCTGCGATCTGTTGCGCGCGAGTCTGCCGCACAATCTGCCCTGGATTCACAATCTCTTGATGGTCGGCGGCGATGGCAGGGTCCAGTGTTCGACCAACAACATGTCGGTCGGCTTCGATCTGAGCGACCGGTCCTACCTGAAGAAGGCCGCGACCACGCGCGACATCGTTTTCAGCGATTTCCTGCTCGCCAAATCCGACAATCGGCCGACGGTGATCGCAGCCTATCCGGTCGCCGCCATCAGTAGCGATTCCCGCGCCATCGTCCTCGCAAGCGTCGATCTCGACTGGCTATCGAAGATGATGAGCGGACTCGGCGGACGGCCGGGAATCTCGGCCGTCCTTGTCGACAGCGCCGGGACGATTCTGGCGGCGCCGCCGGATCAGTCCAGCATGGTCGGCCGTTCGATCGACAGCGTGCCGCTGATGTCGGCCATCGCCGAGAGCGCCCTCAATTCCGACAAGGATGAAGGATCCCTGTCCTTCGTCGCCGCCGACGGCACAAGACGCGCCGTTACCTTTGCACGAATCGCGGAGACCGGCGCGCGGCTGATTGCCAGCATAGACGAAGACAAGGTCACCTCCGCGATCAACCGCGAGATCCGGACGGCCTATTTGCAGCTGCTTTTTGTCAGCCTGTTCGTCCTGCTCGGCGCGCTGGTGGCAGCAGAGAAGCTCATCATCCAGCCGATCCACATGCTCGCGGCAATGGCCGAACGATTCGGGCAGGGCGACTGGTCGGCGCGTCCTTCACGCAATCACCTGCCGGCGGAATTCGTGCCGCTGGCACGCGCGTTCAACGCGATGGCAGCCCAGCTCGGCCAGCGCGAGCGTGAGCTGGTCGCAACCAATGACCGTCTGACTGTGATGGCCTCGATCGATATGCTGTCGGGCCTGGCCAACAGGCGCGGCTTCCAGAGCCGGCTCGATTTCGAATGGATGAAGGCGCATCAATACCAGTGCGAACTGTCGCTGCTGATGATCGATGTCGACCATTTCAAGCTCTACAACGACACCTACGGACATCCGATGGGCGACACCTGCCTGTCCAGGCTCGGCGAAGCGCTCTGCGGGGATCGCGGCAGAGACCATGGGCTTTGCGGGACGCTATGGCGGCGAAGAGTTTTGCCTGTTGCTGCCCAACGTGGATGGCCGGCGCGCGCAGGAAATCGCTGAGATGGTGAGATCGGCGGTCGCCGCTCTGGCGCTGCCGCACGCCACCTCCAATCATGAGTATGTCACGGTCAGCGTCGGCGTTGCCTGCGCCAGACCCAACGAGAGCCAGCATCCTGGCGAGCTGATCGAGGCGGCCGACGCGGCGCTCTATTCCGCGAAGCATAGCGGCCGTAACACCGTCGTCGCGCACGGCTTTGCGAGAGCCGCCGACGATAGCGGCGACATCGCGATGACGGGCTAAAGCGCGATGAGATCAGGTTGAATCGTCATCGCGCTTTAGGCCTTTGATCGAGCATGATCTTTTCGGAAAACCGCTACACACTTTTCCGGATCATGCTTCGGAAGCCCAGGTTTGTCAGCTTGCCTTGCGCTGCAGGTCGAGTTCGCTGATGACCCGGTTGCGGCCGGCCTTCTTGGCGAGATAGAGCGCGCGGTCGCAGCGATCGATCAGATCGGCCATTGACTCACCATACTGGAACTGCCCGACACCGATTGACACCGTGATCTGAGGCAGGATCTCGCCGGTGGACCGGCGCGTGAACTGGCAGTCTGCGATCGACCGTCGGATGCGTTCGGCAATGGCGCTGCAGGTCGCAAGATCGGTGCGGGGAAGAACCGCGATCAGCTCCTCGCCGCCGTAGCGCGCCGGAAGATCATATTCACGCACCAGATCCTTCAGCGCCTTGGCCACCAGGCGAAGCACCTGGTCGCCGACGCCGTGACCGAAATTGTCGTTGAACTTCTTGAAATAGTCGATGTCGATCAGGAGTACGCTCAGCGCCTCATCCTTCTCCATGGCGGAGATCTGGGCTTGCCGGAAGAACTCCTCGAGCGCGCGGCGATTGGGCAGGCCGGTGAGCGTATCGGTCCGGGCGCGCTCCTCGGACTTGTTGAGCGAGTCGCGGATCGTGTCGAGTTCGCGGGATTTTTCCGCGAAGTTGGCTTCGAGCTTGGCGGCACGCGCGGTCGCCTTCGCAAGCTCGCTCACCAGGTTCTCGATCAGGACCTTCGGATCGACGCCGGTATGCGTCTGCTCCTCAACTTCGCCGAGCCCTTCGATGTGAGTGTTGTTGTCGGCGATCGCGGCGGTCAGGTACTGCTTGGCGGAATCCATCACGCCATGGAGCTGCTGCGAGACTTGGTGGACGACCGCGGCTTCGGTCGCCTGCGACCCGATATAGGACGTGTACAGATCCTGATTGGTCGCCTTGTCGAACTTGCGCTTGTTGCTGATCAGGATGTCGATGGTGCGCTTGAGATCGGACGAGGCGCCAAGCGAGTATTTGAACCAGAGGTGATAATTGTTCGGTGTCGCCGGCACGCGGTGCTTGGCCATGACAGACATGGCCTTTTCCGCGACGGTCGTCGCGTACTCAAAATCAATCTCGTCGAACGTGGCACCGGTCACGACTGGGGATGATCCTGATCTGGTGGGCTGAGCGTATCTTTCCCCGACAATGTCCCATCGAAGTCTTAACCGCGCCTCAATCCGAAGCCGAACACCGCTAAACCGGCCACAGAACGGAAGCCGCGCGTTGTAAAACGCCGTTTCCTACGGCTTCCGCGGTACGGCTGCACCGAAAAAACCCGGGAAAGAACGCCTTCTCATCAAGCTCGGCGAAATGTTGATACGAATTGTCCGACACGTTCCGTAGTTCTCCGGGGCCGCCGCGCAAAGGATTCGGTTGGATGCCGATGAGTACAAATACGGTGTTCGGGCGAACGGGCAGCCAAGCCGCCTAGGTCGGTCGCTTGTTGCACATGCGCAGCGGCGATGATGCCTCGGCGCCGCATTGCCATCGTCATGGTCGTCTCGGGACCCGTACGCAACCACCGATAGATCGATCCGACGCCGGCGCCAGATCGTGTGGCCAACCCTTCGCTGCGGCGCCGTCGGATTTGCTCGCCAGAGCGCCGTCACCAGCGCAGCGGCAACCACCCTGCACGTCGATCGCCGCCATTTTTGAGGGGCGTCAACCCGTTGACCCCACAACCGCTTTTGTGGCCTAGTCCGCGCCGTCTTTGAGACGGCGCGAATCCACGAAAAGCCAAGCAATTCCATGACCTCCGAACGCTATAACGCCCGCGACGCCGAGCCGCGTTGGCAACGCCAATGGGACCAACAGGCGATCTTCGCCTCCAAAAACGACGATCCGCGGCCGAAATATTACGTCCTGGAAATGTTCCCCTATCCGTCGGGGCGCATTCATATCGGTCATGTCCGGAACTACACCCTCGGCGACGTGCTGGCGCGCTTCATGCGCGCCAAGGGTTTCAACGTGCTGCACCCCATGGGCTGGGACGCTTTCGGCCTGCCGGCAGAAAACGCCGCGATCGAGCGCAAGGTCGCGCCCAAGGATTGGACCTACGACAACATCGCCGCGATGAAGAAGCAGCTCCGCTCGATCGGGCTGTCGCTGGACTGGTCGCGCGAGTTCGCCACCTGCGACCCCGCCTACTACAAGCATCAGCAGAAGATGTTCCTGGACTTTCTGAAGGCCGGACTGGTCGAGCGCGAGAAGCGCAAGGTCAATTGGGACCCGGTCGACATGACCGTGCTGGCGAACGAGCAGGTGATCGACGGGCGTGGCTGGCGCTCCGGCGCGGTCGTCGAGCAGCGCGAGATGAATCAGTGGGTCTTCAAGATCACCAAATATTCGCAGGAGCTGCTGGACGCGCTTGATACGCTGGACCGCTGGCCGGACAAGGTGCGGCTGATGCAGCGTAACTGGATCGGCCGTTCCGAGGGTCTTTTGGTGCGCTTCGCGCTGGATCCTGCGACGACGCCGGCCGGCGAGACCGAGCTGAAGATTTTCACCACCCGGCACGACACGCTGTTCGGCGCCAAGTTCATGGCGATCGCGGCCGACCATCCGCTGGCTGTGGCCGCAGCCGCGAAGAACCCGAAGCTCGCGGCGTTCATCGCCGAGATCAAGCGGATGGGCACCGCGCAGGAGGTCATCGACACGGCAGAAAAGCAGGGCTTCGACACCGGCATTCGGGCCGTTCACCCGTTCGATCCCTCCTGGAAGCTGCCGATCTATGTCGCCAATTTCGTGCTGATGGAATACGGCACCGGCGCCATCTTCGGCTGCCCGGCGCATGACCAGCGCGACCTCGACTTCGTCAACAAATACAATCTGGGCAACACGCCGGTGGTCTGCCCGGAAGGACAGGACCCGAAGACGTTCGTCATCACCGACACCGCCTATGACGGCGACGGCCGCATGATCAATTCGCGCTTCCTCGACGGCATGACGATCGAGCAGGCCAAGGAAGAGGTCGCCAAGCGCCTGGAAGGCGAGTTGCGCGGCAATGAGCCGGTCGCCCAGCGGCAGGTGAACTTTCGCCTGCGGGACTGGGGCATCTCGCGCCAGCGCTATTGGGGCTGCCCGATCCCGGTGATTTATTGCCCGACCTGCGACGTCGTGCCGGTGCCGGACAAGGACCTGCCGGTAACGCTGCCGGAGGATGCGACCTTCGACAAGCCGGGCAACGCGCTCGACCACCATCCGACCTGGAAGCACGTCACCTGTCCAAAGTGCGGGGCTAAGGCGCTGCGCGAAACCGACACGATGGACACCTTCGTCGACTCGTCCTGGTACTTCGCCCGCTTCACCGATCCCTGGAATGAAAACGCGCCGACCACGCCTGCTGTGGCCAACCGGATGATGCCGGTCGATCAATATATCGGCGGCGTGGAGCACGCGATTCTGCATCTGCTGTACAGCCGCTTCTTCACCCGCGCGATGAAGGCAACCGGCCACATCGCGATGGACGAACCGTTCGCCGGCATGTTCACGCAGGGCATGGTGGTGCACGAGACCTACCAGAAGGCCGACGGCAGCTACGTGACGCCAGCCGAGGTCAAGGTCGAGACCGGCGGAAACGGCCGCCGCGCAGTGCTGATGACAACCGGCGAGGACGTCACGATCGGCGCGATCGAGAAGATGTCGAAGTCGAAGAAGAACACGGTCGACCCCGACGACATCATCGCGACCTATGGCGCCGACGTCGCGCGCTGGTTCATGCTGTCGGACTCGCCGCCGGATCGCGACGTGATCTGGAGCGACGAGCGCGTGCAGGGCGCATCGCGCTTCGTGCAGCGATTGTGGCGGCTGGTGAACGAGTCCGCGGAGATGGCCAAATCGGCGCCTGCGGGACGGCCGGCGTCCTTCGGCCCGGAGGCGACGGCGCTGCGCAAGGCTGCCCATGGCGCTCTCGACAAAGTCTCGGGCGGCATCGAGCGGCTGCATTTCAACGTCTGCCTCGCCCATATCCGGGAGTTCGCCAACGCATTGGCCGAGGTCGTGCTGCGCGAGGGTCAGCCAACGGCCGACCTCGCGCCGGATCTATCCTGGGCTGTCCGCGAGGCGGCGCTGATCCTCGTTCAACTTTTCGCGCCAATGATGCCGCACCTCGCCGAGGAGTGTTGGCGGCTATTGGGCCAGCAGGGGCTGGTTTCGGAGGCCACCTGGCCGCAAATCGAACGCGATTTGCTGGTTGAGGATACCGTCACGCTCGTCGTTCAAGTGAACGGCAAGAAGCGGGGTGATGTTACTGTGCCACGGACGGCTCAAAATCGGGAAATAGAGGCTGCCGTTTTGGCGCTCGATGCGGTAAAGCAGGCGCTGGGCGGCAAGGCCGTCCGTAAGGTTATCGTCGTGCCTATGAGGATCGTAAATGTCGTTGGCTAGGTTCCGCATTGCCGCCCGGCTGTTCGCCGTGGCCGCCATGGCGGCCCTGACGGCCGGCTGTTTCCAGCCGATGTACGCCGAGCACAGCGACGGCACCCCGGGGCTGCGCGAAAAATTGCTGGGCGTGGAAGTCCCGCCCGTGGACAAGTCCAACGGATCGCCCGAGGCCCGGATCGGCGTGGAAATCCGCAACGCGCTGGCGTTCAAGCTGTACGGTAACGCCACCGGCATGGCGCCGACGCACCGGCTCGTGCTGCGTTTCAATACCACTCGCTCGTCATTGCTCGTCGACCAGAACACGGGGTTGCCGACCACCGAGAATTTCGGCATCGACGCACAGTTCAACCTCATCGAGATCGCGACCAACAAATCGGTGATGACAGGAACGACTTTTTCCCGCGTGTCCTATGACATGCCCGGCTCCTATCAGCGTTTCTCCCGCGCTCGCGCTTTCCGCGACGCAGAGGATCGCGCCGCTCAGGAAATCGCCGAACGCATCCAGACCCGGCTGGCCTCGTTCTTCGTCGCCGGCACCTGACGACGCAACGGCGCACTCGTGGTGCGCCGTGGGGACCGGGCTGACGAGGTCGCGCGCAGCAGTGGACGCGAGGATGTGCATCACGATATGACATCGCAGGTCCAACGAGGCTGATCGTGGTCGCACTACGCGGTAGAGACATCGACGCGTTCCTTGCCCGCCCCGATCCCGGCCGTCCCATCATCCTGCTCTATGGTCCCGACGCCGGCCTCGTGCGTGAACGCGCGGACGCGTTGCTCGCCTCCGCGGTCGACGATCCCAACGATCCATTCTCGCTGGTGAAGCTCGATGGCGACGAGTTGTCGGCCGAGCCGTCCCGGCTGGTCGATGAGGCGCTGACAGTGCCGCTGTTCGGCGGCCGTCGCGCCATCCGCGTCCGGGCCGGGTCGCGCAGCTTTGCCGGCGGCGTGGAGACGCTGGCCGACATCACGCTGAAGGATTGCCGGATCGTGATCGAAGCCGGCGATCTGCGCGCGGAGTCACCACTGCGCAAGGCCTGTGAGCGTGCCAAGACCGCGGTCGCGATCGGCTGCTATCCCGACGGCGAGCGCGACCTGGCGAAGCTGATCGACGACGAACTCCGCATTGCCAATCTGCGGATGGCGAGTGACGCGCGTGCGGCCCTCACGAGCCTGTTGGGCGGTGACCGGCAGGCTTCGCGCAACGAGCTACGCAAGCTGACGCTGTTCGCGCATGGCGAGGGCGAGGTGACGCTCGACCATGTCATGGCGGTGGTCGCGGACGCCTCCGAAATGAAGCTCGACCCGATCGTCGATGGCGCCTTTGCCGGACGACCGGATCTGGTCGAGAACGAATTCGCCAAGGCGATGGTCGCGGGTACCTATCCCGGCGTCATCATCTCGGCGGCCCAGCGGCAGGCGGCATGGCTGCACAAATCTGCGCTCGCAGTTGCCGAGGGGACGCCGATCGCATCGCTGCTCGACGGCGGTTTCCCGCGGCTGCACTTTTCACGAAAGCCGATGGCCGAGACGGCGCTCAGAAATTTCACGGTGCCGAGGCTTGCGGCCATTATCGATCAACTCGCCACTGCGGCGCTCGACATGCGCAAACAGCCATCGCTCGCAGCCGCCATCGCGCAGCGCACGCTTCTCTCGATCGCAGTCAACGCCAGACGGCGAGGGTGAGGGCAGGGGGCCGGCGTCGCCATCAGCGACGATCAGCCTTTGGCGAGCCGCCGCATGACCTCATCGAGCTGCTCCAGATTGCGATAGTTGATCTGGACCGTTCCGCCGGGATTGCGGTGGTTGACACTGACCGTCAGTCCGAGTGCGTCGCTGACTCGCTTCTCCAGCGCGACGGTGTCCGCGTCCTTGGTCTTGCCGCCAGCGGCGCGCGCCTTCTGCGGCTTGCGCACCGGGACGCCTTCGACATGCGCAAGCTCTTCGGTCTGGCGGACGTTGAGTCCCTCCTCGACGATGCGCTTGGCCGCGGCGAGAGGATCGGGAACGCCGATCAGCGCGCGGGCATGGCCGGCCGACAGCTGACCCTGGGAGATATAGGCCTGCACCTCGGCGGGAAGCTTGGTCAGCCGCATCATGTTGGCGACATGACTGCGGCTCTTGCCGACGGTACGCGCGATCTCTTCCTGGTTGCGTTTGAACTCGTCGGCGAGCGCGTGATAGCCCTGCGCCTCTTCCATCGCATTGAGGTCTTCGCGCTGGACGTTCTCGATGATTGCAAGCTCGAGCGCGTCGCTGTCGCTGACATCGAGCGGAACGATCGGGACCTCATGCAGGCCGGCGGCCTGCGAGGCACGCCAGCGGCGCTCGCCTGCGATGATCTCGAAGCGATCCTGCGAACCCTTCACCGGGCGGACCACGATCGGCTGGATCAAGCCATGTTGCTTGATCGAGTTCGGCGAGTTCACCGAGCTCGGCTTCCGTGAACATGCGGCGCGGATTGCGTGGATTGGGCTTCAAGAATTCGATCGGCACCTTGCGCTGATTGCGCGGCCGCTCGACATGGGCGGCCTCACCGCCGACATCACCGATCAGGCTCGCAAGCCCTCGGCCCAGTCGCGAACGCACTTCCTCGGCCATCACCTGCTCCCTTGGACTCACTCGCATGCTCCTGCTTCTGCCGTCATTCCAGGGCACGCGGCGTGCCAACCCGGAGACCCGACGTCACCTCGTGACTTCACGAATCCAGAGCGACCCGCGCAAGGCGAATCGTCCGGAATGACGGGAGGAGCATCAATGCGTGCGCAGCTCGCGCTCGCGCTGGATCACTTCGGTCGCCAGCTTCAGGTAAGCTTCGCTGCCGACGCATTTGAGATCGTAGACCAGGACGGGCTTGCCGTAGGACGGCGCTTCCGAGATGCGCACGTTCCGCGGGATCATGGTGTCGTAGACCTTGCTGCCCATGAACTGCCGGACGTCGGCGACGACCTGGTTCGACAGGTTGTTGCGCGAGTTGAACATGGTCAGCACGATGCCGTGAATGGTCAGGTTGGGATTGAGCGTGGTGCGCACCTGCTCAACCGTCTGCAGCAATTGCGACAGACCTTCGAGCGCGAAGAACTCACACTGCAGCGGGACCAGGATCGCGTCCGAGGCAGCCATCGCATTGACGGTGAGAAGATTCAGCGACGGCGGACAGTCGATCAGCACATAGCTGTAATCGGAGTCCGGCGACACGTTGGTGTTGAGAGCGGCGATCGCGTCACGCAGACGGAAGGCACGGCCTGGCGTCGATCCGAGTTCGAGCTCGAGACCGGACAGATCCATCGTCGACGATGCAATGTCGCAGCCGCGGCACCGCGGTCGGGACCACGGCATCACGCAGCGGCGCTTCGCCGATCAGCACGTCGTAGGTCGAGCAGTTGCGGCTGCGCCGATCGATGCCGAGACCGGTCGAGGCGTTGCCCTGCGGATCGAGATCGACGATCAGGACGCGCTCGCCGATCGCGGCCAGCGCCGTGCCGAGATTGATCGCTGTCGTGGTCTTGCCGACGCCGCCCTTCTGGTTGGCGAGCGCCAGGATACGCGGATGGCCATCTGGTTGATGCGCCCTATCACCTTGATATATTTGATCAATTACGGTCATTGCGCGACTGCCATTTGCTGACGCGGAGTTAGTTGCGCCGCTCGACGCGATCGAGTTCGACGATCCAGCCCTGTCCGCCCGTGCGGCTGGAATGAAGATTCGGCTTCATTTTCCAATATTTAGTGGCTTCGGTCAATTCCGCCTCAACATCTTGACCCTTGAGAAACAATGCTTTCGCACCTTTCGCCATCAGCGGTTCCGCAAAGCCGATCAGTTGATGTAGCGGAGCCAACGCCCGCGCGGTGACGCAATCGATGGGATCTCCGACTCTGTCCACAATATCCTCGATGTCAGACAAATGCACCATCCCTGGTGAACCCGTAACGCGCAAAGCTTCCCGCAGGAACGCAGATTTTTTGGCATTGCGTTCGACCAGATGCACGGTCGCGCCGGACGTGTCCGCAAGCGCGCAGGCCAAAACGACACCCGGAAATCCGCCGCCGCTGCCGAGGTCGATCCAGATTTTGGCGTCTGGCACCAGCGTCAGAAGCTGAAGCGAATTGGAGATGTGCCTGGTCCAGAGATGCGGAAGCGTAGACGGCGCAACCAGATTGGTCTTGGCCTGCCATTCGCCGAGAAGCTCGACATAGCGATCGAGCCGCATCTCCGTTTCACGTGAAACAGGGGTCAGTGCGAGAGCGCTGGCTTTGTCTGATGGCATCGGCTTGGCGCGGGTCTCAGCTTTTCTGGTCATGTGCCTCGATCCGCGAGCGCGCCATCCGGATGGACCGCCCTCGCGAGCGATCCGAGTGTTTCACGTGAAACGCCTAAGCTGTTGCCTTCGACGGTCTGCGGCGAGCTTCGCGACGGAGATAAGCCGCCAGGATACCGAGCGCGGCTGGCGTCATTCCATCCAGGCGCCCTGCCTGCCCGACCGTCCACGGCCGCGCCGCCCTGAGCTTCCCGCGAACCTCGTTGGAAAGTCCAGGCACGAGATCGTAGTCGACCTCGCCAAGGACCAACGCCTCGTCCCGGCGGAAGGCATCGACGTCGGCGGTCTGGCGCTTCAGATAGACATCGTACTTGGCGTCGATTTCAAGATGGGTCGCGATGGCCGGATCGATCGCCGACAATTCCGGCCAGATCGTCTTGACCTGGCTCCAACCGACCTCAGGATAAGCCAACAGCTCGAACGCCGAACGGCGCTGTCCATCCCTGTTCAACGCAAGCCCATGCTTCCCCGCCTCGTTGGGCGTGAGAGTTCAGTGACTTGGCGAGCGCCTTCGCAGCTCCGAGTTCTGCCATCTTTGTCCGATGCCGAAGCGCGCGCGCACTACCAACACATCCCAGGCCGACGCCTTTATCGGTGAGACGTTGATCGGCATTGTCGGCCCGCAGGGTCAACCGATACTCAGCGCGCGAGGTGAACATCCGATACGGCTCAGTGATGCCTCGCGTAACAAGGTCGTCGATCATCACACCGAGATATCCATCCGCGCGATCGAATACGATCGGCGCCGATCCGCTGGCAGCGAGCGCCGCATTAAGACCCGCTACCAATCCCTGCGTCGCGGCTTCCTCATAGCCGGTCGTCCCATTGATCTGGCCGGCCAGGAACAGCCCCGGCAAACGCTTGGTCTCAAGCGTCGGGTCGAGTTCACGCGGATCGACGTGATCGTATTCGATCGCATAGCCCGGCCGGACCATCCGCACCCTTTCGAGGCCCGGGATGGTCGGAAGGATCGCCAGCTGAACCTCTTCCGGCAGCGACGTCGAGATGCCGTTCGGATAGACCGTCGTATCGTCGAGACCTTCCGGCTCCAGAAAGATCTGGTGGCCGTCGCGATCGCCAAAGCGGACGATCTTGTCTTCGATCGACGGACAATAGCGCGGGCCGCTGCTCTTGATCTGTCCGGAATACATCGGCGAGCGATGCACATTGGCCCGGATCAACTCATGCGTTGCCGCCGTGGTGCGGGTGATGCCGCACTGGATTTGCGGCGTGGTGATCCGTTCGGTCATGACCGAGAACGGCTCCGGCGGATCATCACCAGGCTGCATCTCGACCGCGTCCCAGTCGATCGTCGTACCATCGAGCCGCGGCGGCGTTCCGGTCTTCAGACGGCCCAGGACAAAGCCCGCGCGCTCGAACGACTTCGAAAGTCCAAGCGCCGGCGCTTCGCCGACCCGACCAGCCGGCCAATTCTTCTCACCGAGATGGATCAGGCCGCGCAGAAACGTCCCAGTCGTGACGACGACGGCTCCCGCCCGAACTGCCCGGCCATCGGCCAGACGAATCCCGGTGACCTGTCCGTCGGAGATGACCAACTCATCTGCCTCGCCTTCGATCACGCTCAGATTGGCGGTCGCGGTGATCGCGGCCTGCATCGCTGCCGCATAGAGCTTGCGATCGGCCTGGGCGCGAGGGCCGCGCACGGCAGGTCCTTTCCGGCGATTGAGGACGCGGAACTGGATCCCACCCGCATCCGCCACTTGCCCCATCAAGCCGTCCAGTGCATCGACTTCCCGGACCAGGTGTCCCTTGCCGAGCCCGCCTATTGCGGGATTGCAGGACATCGCGCCGAGGGTCGCGAAACGATGGGTCACCAACACCGTCTTGGCGCCGAGGCGCGCTGACGCAGCGGCCGCCTCACAGCCGGCGTGGCCGCCGCCGATTACGATGACGTCGAATGCATCCTGACTTGTGTTCATGGCGCGGACTTCTACCGCGAGATCGCAAAGGCCGGAAGACGTTTCACGTGAAACAGCTCCTCCCCGCAGCAATCGATGTTTCACGTGAAACAACTGCTCGGGTTCCGTGGACGTTTCACGTGAAACAACCGTTAACCATGAAACTCGCTATTAACCTTAAATCGACTTTTCCTCGGATAGGGGAGCCTCACTTCCCGATACAGAACTCGCGAAAGATCACGTCCAGAATGTCCTCGACATCGACCCGCCCCAGCAGCCGCCCGAGTGCATAAGCCGCCATCCTCAAATCCTCTGCTGCGAACTCTTCCCCCCGACCAATCGTGTCGATGCTTCGCTGCAAAGAGTTCGCCGTCTCCTGGAGCAATCGGCGCTGCCGCTCCCGGCTGATCAGACTGCTCTCGTTCGCCCCGAAATAGTCCTGGGCGAAACTGACCAGCGCCGAAACCAATTCCGCGACACCATCTCCACGCCGAGCCGAGATCCGAAACTCGCGCGTAACCGATTGCGCAGACTTCCGTACGCTAAGCTGATCGCTTTCGAGATCGATCTTGTTGCGCACGAGCCAGACCGTCACGTCACTCGTCCTGCACGACCTCCTCACTCTCCACGTCTGCCAACCACAGCACCAGGTCGGCTTCCTCCGCACGAGCACGCGCGCGTCGCACGCCTTCCTGCTCCACCGGATCGTCCGTCTCGCGAATGCCGGCCGTGTCGATCACCGTGACGGGATAGCCGTCGAGATCGAGCTGCGCTTCGATGACGTCACGCGTGGTGCCGGCATGTGGTGAGACGATCGCAATCTCACGACGCGCAAGCTGATTGATCAGGGTCGATTTGCCGACGTTCGGTGGTCCCGCAATCGTAACCACGAGGCCATCGCGAAGCCGCTCGCTTCGACTGCTGGCGTCGAGCACTGAGCGGATTTCATCAAGCAGAGTTTTGATCTTCTCAAGCGCGGGCGCGATCAATTCCGCAGGCACGTCGCCTTCGTCGGAGAAATCAATTCCGGCTTCGATCAGAGCGCACGCCTCGACGATCTGCGCACGCCAGTTGCGCGCCTTGTCGCCGAGCAAACCTTTCAATTGTCGCAGCGCTTGCCGGCGTTGCCGGTCGGTGTCCGCGTGGATGAGATCGTCGAGACCTTCGGCCTCGGTCAGGTCGAGCTTGCCGTTCTCGAATGCGCGCCGCGTGAACTCGCCAGGTTCAGCCGGACGCAGATTCTCCAGGGCCGACAGTGCCGCAAAGACCGAGGCGACGACGGCTCGTCCACCATGGACGTGAAGCTCTGCGACGTCCTCGCCCGTCGCGCTGGCGGGTCCGGGAAACCAGAGGACAACGGCATCGTCGATTGGTTGTGCCGCTGCATCCCGCAACAGCACCCGCGTTGCCTTGCGCGGCTCCGGCATCTTTGTCGCGAGCCGGGTCAACACCGGTCCAGCCTGAGTACCGGACACTCTGATGACGGCGATCGCGCTCGGCGTCCGGCCAGAGGACAATGCAAAGATGGTCTGATCTCGTAAGTGCATGGCCTATTAGGACAGCAGATGCTCACCCGGCAATGTTGAATCCCGAAAAGGCCTTCGCAATTGCCAAACTGATCGCCGTGCATTTGTTGCAATGCAATACGAAGCTGGCCTCGACGCCTCGTACACAAAACGAAACCCATGAAAAAAGGGCGCCCCATCGGGGACGCCCTCAATCATCACCTCATCTGGCGAGGTTCAGGTGTTCATCGACTCGAAGAACTCGGAGTTGTTCTTCGTGTTGCGCAGCTTGTCGAGCAGGAAGTCGATCGCATCCATCGTGCCCATCGGATTGAGGATCCGGCGCAGCACGTACATTTTCTTCAAAAGCTGCGGATCGGTGATCAGCTCTTCCTTGCGCGTACCCGAACGCGAGATGTCGATCGCCGGGAAGGTGCGCTTATCGGAGACCTTGCGATCGAGGATGAGTTCGGAGTTGCCGGTGCCCTTGAACTCTTCGAAAATCACTTCGTCCATGCGGCTGCCGGTATCGACCAGCGCGGTGGCTATGATCGTCAGCGATCCGCCTTCTTCGATATTGCGCGCGGCGCCGAAGAAGCGCTTCGGCCGCTGCAAGGCGTTGGCGTCGACACCGCCGGTCAGCACCTTGCCGGATGACGGCACGACCGTGTTGTAGGCGCGGCCGAGACGCGTGATCGAGTCGAGCAGGATAACGACGTCGCGGCCGTGCTCGACAAGCCGCTTGGCTTTTTCGATCACCATCTCGGCGACCTGGACGTGACGCACCGCCGGCTCGTCGAAGGTCGAGGAGACAACCTCTCCCTTCACCGAACGCTGCATGTCGGTGACTTCCTCCGGCCGCTCATCGATCAGCAGCACGATCAGGTAGCACTCGGGATGATTGGCTGTGATCGAGTGCGCGATGTTCTGCATCAGCACGGTCTTGCCGGTGCGCGGCGGGGCGACGATCAGCGCACGCTGGCCCTTACCGATCGGAGCCACGATGTCGATGACCCGCGCCGAGAGATCCTTCCTCGTCGGATCTTCCAACTCGAGGCGGAAACGCTGATCGGGGAACAGCGGCGTGAGGTTGTCGAAATTGACCTTGTGCTTGGATTTCTCGGGGTCTTCGAAATTGAGGGTGTTGACCTTGAGGAGAGCGAAGTAGCGCTCGCCCTCCTTGGGACTCCGGATGTGACCTTCGATGGTATCACCGGTGCGCAGACCGAAGCGGCGGATTTGCGAGGGCGAGACATAAATGTCGTCCGGTCCTGGCAGGTAATTCGCATCCGGCGACCGGAGGAAGCCGAAGCCGTCGGAGAGAACCTCGACGACGCCTTCGCCGATAATGTCGGTTTCCTGAATCGCAAGCTGCTTGAGGATCGCGAACATCAACTCCTGCTTGCGCATGGTGCTGGCATTCTCGACCCCGTTCTCTTCGGCAAACGAAACCAGTTCCGCCGGCGTCTTTGACTTGAGGTCTTGAAGTTTGATTTCCCGCATTGGGGTGGTCCTGTGGGTAGCGTAGGGAGAAAAAGTGCGAGGTGCTTTTGGAAAAGCGGACTCGAAAAGGAAGGTCCGCAGGTCAAAGCAAGGTCAGTGCCGGAGAGGCTTCAAACCTGATGCGGCGGCCGGTTTGATCCGGGACGCGACGACATCCGCCTGCGTGGGGTGGGATAAGTGCAATATAGAAAATCAGTCGCTGTTCCGCAAGCAGCGTCACAGCGACGCCAGGTCACAGCAGGTCTCATGAGAACGGTTTTACGATCACCAGGACGACAATCCCGACCATGAGCAGGGTAGGCACCTCATTGATAATACGATAGAATTTCTGTCCGTACGGATTGCGGTCGGCCGCAAAGGCCTTCACGCAACGAGAAAAAAAGCCGTGGACGCCCGAGAGGATCAGAACCAGCAGAAGCTTGCCGTGCAACCAGGGCGAGGCAAACCAGTGACCCGACCAGGCCAGGTAAAGTCCGGCGAGCCACGTGACGATCATCGCCGGATTGATGATTGCCTTGAGAAGCCGCCGTTCCATCACCTTGAAGGTCTCGGATTGCTTCGAGCCGATCTCGGCATCGCAATGATAAACGAATAACCGCGGCAGATAGAGCATGCCGGCCATCCACGAGATCACCGCGATCACGTGCAGCGCCTTGATCCACTCGTACATCCGAACGCCCCACTTGCCTGTCGCCGCACCGATCGATTGCTCGCCGCCAGTTCCCCACTGCGATCGATCTCATCCGCAGGCATACTCGCCGACAGGTCCCTTCCATACTAAAAAATTTTTGAATTTTAGGTTTGAGTTTACTTGGCGGTGAATTGGACTTACAAGAAACCATTCCACTGCTCCAGGCAGTTTGTTCACAGCGGTCCGGATTTTCCCGGGGGCTTCCGGCTTCCATCGAATAAGCGATCGGAGTCAGTTGGTTGCTTCCAACGCGCGTCGGCTTATCCAGAGACAAGTCCACACAATCCCACTATCATGATCAAGGTCGATCAGACTTTTCCTTTTGTGACGGGTGTGAAGAAAGGGAGGGGTTATCCCGGACCCGCCGGGCTGCGGTCGTTTTTTGGGGTTTATCTCCACAGGGATTTACAGAACACACAGGGAGCGAAGTGCCCACCTCAGGTAACTATTTTCACCTTCATTTGGTTTCCGATTCGACCGGCGAAACCTTGATCACGGTGGCGCGTGCAGTGGCGGCGCAATACGCCAACGTGACCGCGGTGGAGCATGTCTATCCGCTTGTGCGCAGTCAGAAGCAGCTTGATCGGGTGCTCGATGAGATCGAGGAAGCGCCCGGGATCGTTCTCTTTACCCTGTTGGAGAGGGACCTCGTCCTGCGGCTCGAAGACAAGTGCAAGGAGATCAACATCCCGAGCCTGTCGATCATCGGCCCGGTGATGCAATTGTTCGAAGCCTATCTCGGTGCCGCCACTACAGGACGCGTCGGTGCCCAGCACGTTCTCAATGCCGAATACTTCAAGCGCATCGACGCGCTCAACTACACGATGATGCATGACGACGGTCAGCACGTCGAAGGGTTGGAAGAGGCCGACGTCGTCCTCGTCGGGGTGTCCCGCACCTCCAAGACTCCGACCTCGATCTATCTCGCCAACCGTGGCATCCGCACTGCCAATGTTCCGCTGGTGCCCGGCATTCCGCTTCCACATCAGCTGGAGAGTTTGAAGAACCCGCTCGTGGTTAGCCTGCACGCCACGCCCGAGCGATTGATCCAGGTCCGGCAGAACCGGCTGCTGAGCATGGGAGCCGGTCCTTCCACCAGTGGCGAAGATTACATCGATCGCCAGACCGTGACGGAGGAGGTTGCCTATGCGCGGAAGCTGAGTGCGAAATTCAGCTGGGCGCAGCTCGACGTGACGCGACGGTCAATTGAGGAAACGGCCGCCGCCGTCCTAAAACTTTATACGGACCGTCAACGCGCGCGACTCTCGGAGTGATACGGACGAAATGACGCTCTGGCGCGAACCGACATCCTTGATCCTCGCTTCACAGAGCCGGGCGCGGCAGGCGCTGTTGGCCAGCGGCGGGTTCAGCTTCGAGGCCATTCCAGCCGACATCGACGAACGGGCGATTCAGCAGGCGTCGAAGCTGTCGGCTCCAGGCGAGGTCGCCGCTCTGCTGGCGCGCGAGAAAGCCCGTTGGGTGTCGTCACGACGCGCCGGACATTATGTGATCGGCGCAGATCAGACGCTGGCGCTCGGCGATCGTCTCTTCAACAAGCCGGGCGACGGTGCTCAAGCGATGGAGCAGTTGCGATCGCTCGCCGGCCGCCGGCATGAGCTTCACTCCGCCGTGGCCGTCGCGCGGGATGAGCAGATCATCTTCGAGCATGTCTCGGTCGCCGGCATGACGATGCGGTCGCTGAACGAGGCCGAGATCGCGGCCTATGTCGACGAAGCCGGGGAGGGGATCGTGACGTCGAGCGTCGGTGCCTACCAGCTCGAAGGTCTCGGTGTGCATCTGTTTGAACGGATCGAGGGCGACCACTTCACCGTCCTCGGTCTGCCGATGTTGCCGCTGCTTGCCTTCTTGCGTAGCCGGCGGCTTCTCGCGCTATAGTCCTCCCGTATGGATGGCGACAGATCAATGAGAGTGCTGGGACTGACCGGATCGATCGGCATGGGGAAGTCGACCACCGCGAAATTGTTCGCGGAGGCTGGTGTCCCCGTCTATGACGCCGACGCGACAGTTCACAAAGTCTACGAGAGCGAAGCGGCGCCGGCGATCGAGGCGGCGTTTCCCGGCACCACGGTGAACGGCAAGGTCGACCGTGCCCGGCTCTCGGCCAGGGTCGTGAACGACCCCGCAGCCTTGAAGCAGCTTGAGCAGATCGTTCATCCGATGCTTGGCGCCTATCATCGGAAATTCCTCGACGAGGCCGAACGCTCCGGCGCGCCGGTTGCCGTCGTGGACGTGCCGTTGCTGTTCGAGACCGGTGGCGAGAAGCGTGTGGATGCGGTGGTCGTGGTGACGACCTCGCCAGAAAATCAGCGTGCCCGAATTCTAGCGCGAGGCACCATGACCAGCGAGGCGCTGGACTCGATCCTGGCACGGCAGTTGCCGGACGTCGAAAAGCGCAAGCGCGCCGATTTCATCGTGGATACCTCACACGGACTCGCCCCCGTTCGCGCACGCATTCGCGACATCCTGGCTGAGGCCGTTAAGATGCCCCGGCGGCGAGCTTGATTCGCCGCTTGCCTTGGACACCTTAGCTCATGCGTGAAATCGTTCTCGACACTGAAACCACTGGCCTCGATCCGCTTCGCGGAGACCGGCTGGTCGAGATTGGCTGTGTCGAGATATTCAACCGCATGCCGACGGGTCAGACCTTCCACCGCTACTTCAATCCCGAACGCGACATGCCGGCGGAAGCCTTCGCCGTGCATGGCCTTTCGAGCGAGTTCCTGGCCGACAAGCCGTTCTTCGCGGAAGAGGTTGACGCGTTCCTTGCCTTCATCGGCGATGCGCCGCTCGTCATTCACAACGCATCCTTCGACATCAGCTTCATCAATGCCGAGCTCGACCGCATCAAGCGGCAGCCGGTCCCGCGCGAGCAGCTGGTCGATACGCTACTGCTGGCCCGGCGCAAGCATCCCGGCGTGTCGAACCGGCTGGACGACCTTTGTTCGCGTTATGCGATCGACAATTCTCGCCGCACCAAGCACGGCGCACTGCTCGACGCCGAGCTTCTGGCCGAGGTCTATATCGACCTGATCGGTGCGAGGCAGTCGCAGCTGATCCTGGCGTCCGAAAACCAGGAAATCCGTGTTGGCACATCAGGCGACATGCCGCGGCGGCAGCGGCTTGTTCCGCTTGTGCCACGGGTGACTGATGCCGATCGCGATGCGCATCGGGCCTTTATCGCCACCCTCGGCGACAAAGCGATCTGGAACGAATTTCTCGGAGCGGCTTGACCGAGCTCTCAGCTCAGCTCGGCTTGCCTTGAGTGGCCGCCTGCCGCTCCATGTTCTGCCGATACAGACCGACGAAGTCCACCGGATCCAGCATCAGCGGCGGGAAGCCGCCGTCGCGCACTGCCGTTGCCACAATCTCGCGGGCGAAGGGGAACAGCAGCCGTGGGCATTCGATCATCACCAGCGGATGCAGATTCTCCTGCGGCACGTTCACGATGCGGAACACGCCGGCATAGACGAGATCGAAGCTGAACAGCACCTTGCCGGCGTTCTCGGCCTTGCCCTCGATCGAGAGGGCCACTTCATACTCGTGCTCGGCAACATTATTCGCGCCGACATTGATCTGGATATTGATCTGCGGCGGCTGCGGTTGCGGCGCAAGCGAGGCCGGCGCGTTCGGATTCTCGAACGACAGATCTTTGGTGTACTGCGCCAACACATTCAACTGGGGCGGGGCGCCCGCCTCGGGAGGGGTGCCATTGCCGTTGGTCATGAAAGAACTCTCCTGGCGCGAAAAAGGCGTTTATCGGGCGAGTGGCTAACATAGCCCCGCATCGTTCCACAAGGACGACTGCGACGACCGGTCGCTAGCTTCAGTTCGGCCGAAAAGCACAAAAACAACACCGTCCGGCTGACCCATTAAGGACGCCTTAAACAATTGAAGCTGCGATATTTCCAGGCAGGATCGGATTTCCCCTGACGGGCAAAACGCGCTACAATTCCTTTCCTGCCTGGGTGCCATTGGCCTGGCAATATTTCGTGCCTACATCCTCCAGACTTAAATCGATGATGTAGTCTATGCCGTTCCCCCAAACGGGAACGTTCTACCGCCGGACCCGTTGCCGGCCGAGACCAGAAAGCGAAACGACGTGGACATTTATACCATCATCTTCCTGGCGTTGGCGGTTTTCATTTTCGTACGCCTGCGCAACGTGCTTGGGCAGCGGACGGGCAGTGAACGGCCGCCGTTCGACCGCGCCGCGCGCAACGCCGTTCAGGGGGCACCCGACACCAATATCGTGTCGATGCCCGGCAAGGTGCTGGATCAGGCGCCCCTGGCGCCCAGTGCCGAGATCCTGCCGCCGTCCGATCGTTGGAAAGGACTCGCCGAACCCGGCACCGCCGTGGAGCAAGGGCTCGACGCCATCGTGGCGCAGGACGGCTCTTTCGATCCCAGGCATTTCCTCAGCGGCGCGCGTGGCGCCTATGAGATGATTGTACTGGCTTTCGCCAACGGCGACCGGCGTGCATTGCGCGATCTCTTGTCGTCGGAGGTCTATGAAAGTTTCGAGACGGTCATCAGAGACCGCGAAAAGCACGAGCAGAAGACCGAAACGCGTTTCGTATCGATCGACAAGGCCGAGCTGGTCGGCGCCGAGTTGCGTGATCGCGCGGCCCAGCTCACCGTCCGGTTCGTGTCGCAGATGATCTCCGTCACCCGCGACAAGACCGGCACGATTGTCGATGGCAACCCGGACAAGGTCGCCGACATCACCGATGTCTGGACCTTTGCCAGGGACACCACCTCACGCGATCCGAACTGGAAGTTGGTTGGCACGGGAAGCGGTCACTAGGTCTGCTCGTCTCAAGCGAGGCCTCGCGGTGCTCTATATCGCTGCGGCCGCGCAGGCGTTCGTGCCCTTTTTGGCGCTGGCTGCGCACAGGCACCATACGCACTCAGCCGCAACGCGCGCTCCGATTCCAAGACCCGTCCCCTATCCGCATCTCGATCTGCCGATGCAGATCAATGGCAGCCAATATATCCCGCTGGCCTGGGCGGACATTCCCGGTTGGAACGAGGACGACCAGCTTGCGGCGTTCCGGACTTTCCGCGCGAGCTGCCGCCCGATCACGGCGCAGCGTGGCGCCGCGTCCGATCCCAAGGCGTTGGGCGGTTCGCTGCGCGATCCCTGCGGGGAGGCGCGGGCCGCCGATATCTCGGACGGCGCCCGGGCCCGCAGCTTTTTCGAGGCGCATTTCGTTCCCGTAAAAATCTCGCGGCTCGGCGAAGGCGACGGCTTCGTGACCGGCTACTACGAGCCGGTGCTCCAGGGATCCAAGACGCAGACGGACGTCTACAACGTGCCGGTCTATCGCCGTCCGTCGAACCTGTTCGTCAGGGGCTACAAGCAGGATGCGCTCGATCTGCCCAACAAGGGGCAGGTGTTCCGCAAGATCGGCCGTCGCAAGCTTGTGCCCTATTACGATCGTGGTCAAATCGAAGACGGCGCGATCGCCGGCAGAGGTCTGGAAATCGGCTGGCTCAAGGACCCGACCGATCTTCTGTTCGCGCAGATCCAGGGCTCGGCCCGCATACGCATGGAAGACGGATCTACCGTCCGCATAAATTACGACGCTCATAACGGTTATCCCTACACAGCCGTCGGACGCATCCTGATCGAACGCGGCATCATCCCGAAAGAGGAGATGTCGATGCATAGAATCAGGGAGTGGATGGAGCAGAATCCGGACGGCGCGAAGGAGCTGCGGCGGCAAAACCAGTCTTATGTCTTCTTCCGTGAAGTGAACCTCTCCGACAAGGACGAGGCCGTCGGCGCCCAGGGCGTGCCGCTGACGCCGGGCCGTTCGATCGCGGTCGACAAGTCGCTGCATGTGTATGGCACGCCGTTCTTCATCGAGGGCGAACTGCCGATCGAATCCGAGCGATCGAAGACGCCGTTCCACCGGCTGATGATCGCGCAGGATACGGGCTCGGCGATCACAGGTCCGGCGCGCGCCGATCTGTATTTCGGCGCCGGCGCCGATGCCGGCAAAGTGTCGGGACGGCTGAAGCACAGCATGCGTTTTGTCATGCTGGTGCCGAAGAGCCTTGATCCGGTCGAACGCGGCCGCAGGCTGCCGGTCCCCGATCCGCGGCCGTCGGAGAAAATCGCAAAGCTATTTCCGCAGACCGATCCGGCGAAGGATCAGTCAAACGGCAAGGCTGCCGTACGACCCACGCCGGCGACGACGACGGGTCAGGCCACGACGGTGACGACGTCGACCGTTGCGTCGGTCGTTCCCCTGCCCGAGCCGCGACCCGCGGCTGCGCCAATTGGCGACGTTCGCGGCGCGCGTGACATCCGGCGTCACCGCCGCGACCGATGAAACGCCGTGATTCTTTCTCGCTGCCGGACTTGCCTTTGCGGCCAAACCGCCGGCGCGGCCTAACCGAAGAAGAGCGCGTGCTCTGGGAAAGCGTCGCGAGACAGGTCAAGCCGCTGCGGAAGAAACGGCGTCCCGCAAAACCGGGAGCGGGAGCGGAATTTCAGGAATCGCAAATTCCCGCGAAACCGATCCCGGTTCAGCGGCTGGCCGCCTCAGTGCACGCCCCGAAGCCAAGCAAGCCGGCGACGCCGCCGCTCGCGCCGCTCGGACGCCGCGAGCGATCCCGCCTGTCGCGGGGACGGAACGAGATCGATGCCCGGCTCGATCTTCATGGCATGACCCAGATCCGCGCCCATCACGCGCTGCTGGGGTTCCTGCAGCGCGCGCATCACGACGGTCTGACATTCGTGCTGATCATTACCGGCAAGGGAAAAGCAGGCGGGCCGGAGTCGGAGCGCGGTGTACTGCGACGCCAAGTGCCGCACTGGCTCAGCCTGCCGGAATTCCGTTCGCTTGTGGTCGGCTTCGAGGAAGCCCATATCGGCCACGGCGGCGAGGGCGCGCTCTACGTGCGGATCAGGCGGGCACGTTCGTAAGACTGATCAGAACGGCCGCACGATCCCGACACTCGGGATCAGGCGGTACTTCAGGAAGTCATCATAAAATGAAGCGGCTGAGGTCGGCATTCTTGGCGAGATCGCCGACATGCTTCTTCACGTAGTCGGCATCGACCTGAACGGTGTCGCCGCTGCGGTCCGGCGCGGTGAAGGAAATCTCATCCAGTACGCGTTCCATCACGGTTTGCAGTCGCCGCGCCCCGATGTTCTCGACCGTCGAATTGACGGCGACAGCGACATCGGCCAGCGCGTCGATCGCCTCGTCGGTGATGTCGAGCGTCACGCCCTCGGTCTGCATCAGCGCGACATATTGCTTGATCAGCGATGCCTCAGGCTCCGTCAGGATGCGGCGCATGTCGTCCCGGCTCAAGGCCTGCAACTCGACCCGAATTGGCAGGCGGCCCTGCAACTCCGGCAAGAGGTCGGAAGGTTTTGCGATGTGGAACGCGCCGGAAGCAATGAAGAGGATGTGGTCGGTCTTCACCGCGCCGTGCTTGGTTGACACAGTGGTGCCTTCGATCAGAGGCAGCAGGTCGCGTTGCACGCCCTCGCGGGAGACATCGCCGCCGTGCCGGTTTTCGCGCACACAGATCTTGTCGATCTCGTCGAGGAACACGATGCCATTGTTCTCGACCGCGTTGATCGCCTCCTGAACGAGCTGTTCGTTGTCCAGCAGCTTGTCGGATTCCTCGTTGACGAGAAGCTCGTGCGAGCCCTCGACCGTCAGCCGCCGGGTCTTGCTCCGGTTGCCGAGCTTGCCGAAAATGTCGCCGATCGAGATCGCACCCATCTGCGCGCCCGGCATGCCTGGGATCTCGAACATCGGAAAGCCACCACCGGAGGACTGCGTCTCGATCTCGATCTCCTTGTCGTTGAGCTCGCCATTGCGCAGCTTCTTCCGAAAGGACTCGCGCGTCGCGGGACTGGAGTTCGGACCGACGAGGGCGTCGAGCACGCGCTCCTCGGCGGCGAGTTGCGCGCGGGCGTGCACATCCTTTCGCCGGCGCTCCCGGACCTGGATGATTGCCACCTCGAGCAGATCGCGGACGATTTGCTCGACGTCGCGGCCGACATAGCCGACCTCGGTGAATTTGGTGGCTTCGACCTTGATGAAGGGCGCGCCCGCAAGCTTCGCCAGCCGCCGCGCGATTTCGGTCTTGCCGACGCCGGTCGGGCCGATCATCAGGATGTTCTTCGGCAGCACCTCCTCGCGCAGGCTACCGTCGAGCTGTAGTCGCCGCCAGCGGTTGCGGAGTGCAATCGACACCGCACGCTTGGCGTCAGCCTGGCCGACAATGAAACGGTCGAGTTCGGATACGATTTCGCGGGGGGAGAAGTCTGTCATGGCGTCCTAGCTAAGACCGGATCGGGATCAGGACAAGTCACATCCATTGCGGACCATCAGGAGCGCCGGACCGTCCGGGGTCTCGACCATGCGATCCCGTATAAATCCGGCCTTCTCATAGGCGCGTACCGCGCGGCCATTGACCGGATCGGGGTCGGTCACGACGCGCGGCAGGCCGGAGCGCAGCAGCTGGTCGACAAACTGGCGAATGAAATGCGACCCATGGCCGCGCCCGATCATATCGGGCTCGCCGATGAACTGGTCGATCCCGCGCGTGCCTGAGGGCTGCGGACAGAAACCCTGATTCCAGGCTGAGAGCGCATAGCACTGGATATAGGCAAACGGCCGGCCGTCGATCGAAACGATGAACTGGTCCATGTCCGGATGATCGAGATCGCCGCTCACGAGCTCATATTGCTCGTCCGGTTGCCCCCACCAGCGGACCACCTCGGGTGTCTCCAGCCAGCGGCGCACCGATGGGAGATCGGCCGCCGACATCGCGCGGAATGCATAGTCCCGCGTCATCGATCAGCCGGCCTGCAGGATCTCGATGGTTACGTTACGGTTGGTGTAGACGCAGATGTCCGCGGCGATATCCAGCGATCGGCGGACGATGGTCTCGGCGTCCTTGTCGGAATCGATCAGCGCGCGCGCCGCGGCCAGGGCGTAGTTGCCGCCAGAGCCGATCGCCATCACGCCGGCTTCGGGTTCGAGCACGTCACCTGTGCCGGTCAGGACCAGCGAGACCTCCTTGTCCGCGACGATCATCATCGCTTCCAGCCGTCGCAGGTAACGATCGGTGCGCCAGTCCTTGGCGAGCTCGACCGCGGCGCGGGTCAACTGTCCCGGATATTGTTCGAGCTTGCTCTCCAGCCGCTCGAACAAGGTAAAGGCGTCGGCAGTCGCGCCGGCAAAGCCGCCGATCACGTCGCCCTTGCCGAGTTTGCGGACCTTCTTGGCGTTCGACTTGATTACGGTTTGACCGATCGAGACCTGGCCATCGCCGCCGATCACGACTTTGCCACCCTTTCTTACGGTTAAGATGGTGGTGCCGTGCCAGGCCGTTGGTTCATGTTGGGAAGCTTGCATCAGATTACCTCGCGCCCGCTGATTTAAGGGCTCGGGCCCAAGGTTACAATTGGGCGCTCGCCCGAATGGGCCTGGTCACGATAAGCGGAAGTTCAACCCTGTCCGCACCATACCGCAGTAGCGAAGCCTGTGGCGGCCTGTTAAAAGGAGCGCGTTTTCAGCGCATGATCCGGTAAACCGCCGCCCGGACTTCAAGGCCGGTCGATCGCGGTTTCCCGAACGGGATCATGCTCGAGTACAGGGATCGAAGGCCTATCTGATGCGCACGGCAAATCTCAAGCGCAAGACCAAGGAGACCGACATCGAGGTGGCAGTGAACCTCGACGGGTCGGGTGTCGCCGATGTCGCAACCGGCATCGGCTTCTTCGACCATATGCTCGATCTGCTCGCCCGCCATTCCCGCATCGACATTACGGTGAAGGCGGTTGGCGATCTCCACATCGACCACCATCACACGACCGAGGATGTCGGTATCGCGCTCGGCCAGGCCATGAAGCAGGCGCTTGGCAACATGGCGGGCATCACCCGTTATGCGTCGGTCCACATGCCGATGGACGAAACGTTGTCGCGCGTGGTGATCGACATTTCGGGGCGGCCGGTGCTCGTGTTCAACGTGACGTTCCCGCGCGACAAGGTCGGCGAGTTCGACACCGAACTCGTGCGCGAATGGTTCAACGCTTTCGCGATGAATGCCGGCGTGACGTTGCATGTCGAAACGCTCTATGGCGAGAACAGCCATCATATCGCCGAATCCTGTTTCAAGGGTCTGGCGCGGGCGCTGCGGGCGGCGGTCTCGATCGATCCGCGCGCCGCCGGCGAAGTGCCGTCCACCAAGGGTCAGCTCGGCGGCTGACCGGTTCAGTTCACGCCGGAGAATCCAATGCCGGTCTTTACGATTCATGGTCCCACCGCGAATGGGGCGGACGTCCGTCTTACCGACAAATTCGTGTTCGTTCGCGACGGATTTCATTTCTGGGCGTTCGTCTTCGGTCCGTTCTGGCTGATCTGGAACAGGCTGTGGCTGGCGACGATCGGCTGGATCATCGTCACCGTTGGGCTACATCTTGGCTTGAACGCTCTCGGCGCCGGACGACTGGTGACCTGGTCTGCCGACTTGATGGTCGCGCTGCTGATGGGATTGGAAGCCGCGAGCTTGCAGCGCTGGACATTCTCGCGCGGCAAATGGCATCAGCTTGATATCGTCGTGGCCGATGACGAGGAGGCGGCCGAGCGGCGTTTCTTCGATCGCTGGACCAACGGCTCGCGCGGATCGGGCTACGATCCCTTGACGGTCGATCGCGGTGGTCCGCCGCCGACCCGCAACGTTCCCGGACAGCCTTTCTCCAGACCGCCCCCGCCGCTGCCACAGGGTGGCATCATCGGTCTGTTCCCTGAACCGGGAGCGCCAAGATGAGCGTCGCCATTATCGACTACGGCTCCGGCAATCTGCACTCGGCCGCGAAGGCGTTCGAGCGGGCGGCGCGGAGCATGGAAGATCCGCAGAAGATCGTGGTCACGCGCGACCCGGAGGCGGTGTATCGCGCCGATCGGATCGTGTTGCCCGGCGTTGGCGCGTTCGCCGATTGCCGTCGGGGACTGGACACGCTCGACGGCATGCTCGACGCACTGACTGAAGCCGTCCGCAACAAGGCGCGTCCGTTCTTCGGGATTTGTGTCGGCATGCAGTTGATGGCGACGCGCGGCAAGGAGCATGTCACGACCGACGGCTTCAACTGGATCGAGGGCGATGTCGTGAAGATCGCGCCGCGCGACGAGAGCCTGAAAATCCCGCATATGGGCTGGAACACACTCGACATGGTTCGCGAGCATCCGGTGCTGGAGCGCCTGCCGCTTGGGCCGAAGGGTCGGCATGCCTATTTCGTCCACTCCTATCACCTCAAGGCAGCGAACGAGGCGGACGTGCTGGCGCGCGCGGATTACGGCGGCCCGGTCACCGCGATTGTCGGCAAGGACACCGCGATCGGCACCCAGTTCCATCCCGAGAAGAGCCAGCGCTTCGGGCTGGCGCTGATCTCGAACTTCTTGAAGTGGAAGCCGTGATCCTTTTCCCCGCGATCGACCTGAAGAACGGCCAGTGCGTCCGGCTCGAGCAGGGCGACATGGCGCGCGCGACCGTGTTCAACCTCGATCCCGCCGCACAGGCCAAAAGCTTTGCCGCACAGGGCTTCGAATATCTCCACGTTGTCGATCTCGACGGCGCCTTCGCCGGACAGCCGATGAACGCAGCCGCGGTCGAGGCGATGCTCAAGGCGGTCGCCATGCCCGTGCAACTCGGCGGTGGCATCCGCGATCTGACCACGGTCGAGGCCTGGCTCGACCAAGGGCGTGACGCGGGTGATTATCGGCACGGCGGCGGTGCGCGACCCGGACCTTGTGAAGAGCGCGGCGAAGAAATTTCCCGGCCGCGTCGCGGTCGGGCTCGATGCGCGCGACGGCAAGGTCGCGGTCCAAGGCTGGGCGGAGACGTCGCAGGTGACCGCGCTCGAGATCGCGCAACGCTTCGAGGATGCCGGCGTCGCCGCGATCATCTTTACTGACATCGCGCGCGACGGCCTGCTCAAAGGTCTCAATCTCGACGCGACACTCGCGCTGGCCGACCGCATCTCGATTCCCGTGATCGCCTCGGGTGGCCTTGCCTCGATCGAGGACGTCAAGGCGATATTGACGCCGCGTGCGAAGAAGCTCGCCGGCGCGATCGCAGGCCGGGCGCTCTATGACGGCCGGCTCGACCCGGCCGCGGCGCTGGCGTTGATCCGCGCCGCCCGGTCGGCTGCCTAGGAGACTGCCATGTTCAAGGTCCGCGTAATCCCCTGCCTCGACGTCAAGGACGGACGGGTCGTGAAGGGCGTCAACTTCGTCGACCTGCGCGACGCCGGCGATCCCGTGGAAGCGGCGATTGCCTATGACGCAGCCGGCGCCGACGAACTCTGCTTCCTCGACATCACCGCGACCCATGAGAACCGCGGCACCATGTTGGACGTGGTCCGGCGCACCGCCGAGGCCTGCTTCATGCCGGTGACCGTCGGCGGCGGGGTGCGGACCATCGACGACATCCGCGTTCTGCTCCGCTCCGGCGCCGACAAGGTCTCGATCAACTCGGCCGCCGTCGCTCGTCGCGAGTTCGTCAAGGAAGGGGCGGAGAAATTCGGCGAGCAGTGCATCGTGGTCGCGATCGACGCCAAGCGGGTCACGCGGCCCGGCGGTTCGGAGCGCTGGGAGATATTCACCCATGGCGGCCGGAAGTCCACCGGCATTGACGCGATCGAATACGCCCAGGAGGTGGTTTCGCTCGGCGCCGGAGAAATCCTCCTGACCTCGATGGACCGCGACGGCACGCGCCAGGGCTTTGATCTCCAGCTCACGCGGTTGATCGCGGACAGTATTCCGGTGCCGGTTATCGCCTCCGGCGGCGTCGGCAATCTGGACCATCTGGTGGACGGGATCCGCGAGGGTCATGCGACGGCCGTGCTCGCGGCTTCGATTTTCCATTTCGGCGAATTTACCATCCGCCAAGCCAAGGATCACATGATCCGCGCCGGCCTGCCGATGCGGCTCGATCCCTGACGACTTCGCGTCACAAAAGTGCTACATCCGTAGAAGGCGTAGCGCCCCGCCGCCTCAAGGGCGTTTTGTATTGAGTACTGGCCTGATGCCGCGTTTTACGGTCCATGACCTTGCCGCCACCATCGATGCCCGCGCTGCGGCGGGCGGGGAGGCGTCCTATACAAGAAAGCTGCTCGACAAAGGCGCCGAGCATTGCGCCAAGAAGCTCGGCGAGGAGGCGGTCGAGACGGTGATCGCCGCCGTCGAGAACAACCGCGATCACCTGATCGCCGAGAGCGCCGACCTGTTGTTTCACCTGCTTGTGCTTTTGAAATCGCGTGGTGTCACGCTTGAAGATGTCGAGGCGGCGCTCGCGAAGCGGACGACCATGTCCGGACTGGAAGAGAAAGCATCACGCAAGAAAGAGTGACCCGGTTCTCGGGATAGAGTGAGAGATGCCATGGATATCCGGGCAGCAGATCAGCAATACAATCCTTACCGGCTCTTCTCCCGCGAGCAGTGGGCCCGCCTGCGCGATGACACGCCGATGACGCTGGAGCCCGGCGAATTCTCCCGGTTGCGCTCGATGCATGATCGCCTCGACCCGAAGGAGGTCGAGGACATCTATTTGCCGCTGTCCCGGTTGCTCTCGATCTATGTCGACGCCATGCAGCGGCTCTATTACGCACAGCGCCAGTTCCTGGGAATCCGCGACCGCAAGATGCCTTACATCATCGGCGTCGCGGGTTCCGTGGCGGTCGGGAAGTCGACCACCGCGCGCGTGCTGCAGGCGCTTCTGACGCGCTGGTCGCCGCGGCCGAAGGTCGATCTGGTGACGACCGACGGCTTCCTGTTTCCCAATGCGGTCCTCGAACGGCAGGGCCTGATGCAGAAGAAGGGCTTTCCCGAGAGCTACGACCTGCCGACGCTGCTCGGGTTCCTCAGCGACATCAAGGCCGGCCGGCAGAGAGTGCGGGCGCCGGTCTATTCGCATCTGACCTACGACATCGTGCCGAGCCAGTGGGTCGAGATCGACCAGCCCGACATCCTGATCGTCGAGGGCGTCAATGTCCTCCAGACCGGGCGGCTGCCCCGTGACGGCAAGGCGGTGCCTGTCGTCTCGGACTTCTTCGACTTCTCTGTCTATATAGACGCCGACGAACCGGTGCTGCGGGAATGGTATGTGCGGCGGTTCCTCGCGCTACGGGACACCGCGTTCCACAATCCAAAATCCTACTTCCATCGTTACGCGCCGCTCTCGGACGAAGAAGCAACCGCGACCGCGATCGCGATCTGGGAGCGCACCAACCTCGCCAATCTCGAGGACAACATCCTGCCCACGCGGCCGCGCGCGACCCTGATCCTGAGAAAAGGCGCCGACCATCTGGTCGAGACCGTGGCGCTGCGCCGGCTGTGATCCCGGCGCGCCGCCCCGCTCACGCGGCCAGATGCGACGCAGCGGTCATTCCGGATAGCGCCTCTTCGAGCTTCTCCCGGTCGAGCGGCTTGATCAGGAACCCGTCCATGCCCGCCTCGAAGCAGGCGTAGCGATCCTCGACCAGCGCATTGGCGGTGAGTGCGAGAATCGGCGTGCGCCGGCCGGGCTGTCCGGCTTCGCTGGCGCGGATGCGCTTGGTGACCTCGATTCCGTCGAGCTGCGGCATCTGCACGTCCATCAGGACGAGATCATAGGGCGCGCCGGCGGACTTGGCCGCGAACCAGGACTTGAGCGCCGCCCGGCCGTGGATCGCGATCACGGGATGGTGGCCAAGCCGGGTCAGCAGCGAGCGCATCAACAGCGCGTTGATCTCGTTGTCCTCGGCCACCAGGACCGACAAGCCTGGTGCCGGTTTCTCGGCCGACGGGTCGTTGGGCTCGAGCGTTACGATCGTGGCGTCGCCCGCCAGACTCGGCGCCGTCACATCCGGATCTGCAGAGAAACGTGCGGCGAGCGAGGCGGCCCGCAGCGGCTTGACCAGGTATCCGGTGAACGCGGAGGAGGGGCTCAGCTCGTGTCGGGTCGCCGGCGTGACCATCACGATCCGTTGCATCGCATGAGCACGGGCGAGTTGACCGAGTTGCTCGATCGCGTCTGCACCGAGCGCGCGGTCGATCAGCACGGTGTGCCAGGAGCGCTCCGGCAGGAGCACGCGGGCGACCTCGGCATCCGAAACCAGGCAGGTCTGCCCGCCCCAACGCTGCAGCCGCCGGGCGATCAGGGAGGTCTCGATGTTTTGCGGCGCGACCAGCATGACCGACCGGCCGGCCAGATTGGGTGGATCGAAAGGCGGCGCATCACCGCATTGGGGGCGTAACGAGACCGATACTTCGAAGGTCGAGCCGGCGCCGAGCTGGCTGTCCAGCGTGATACGGCCGCCCATCCGCTTGACGATCCGCTCCGAGATCGCGAGGCCCAGACCGGTGCCGCCATAGCTTCGGGCGATCCGGTCGTCGGCTTGTTCGAACTCGCGGAAGATGCGTTCCTGTGCCTCGGGCGCGATGCCGATGCCGGTGTCCCGCACCATGAAGCTGATCTCGTCCGGCCAGATGCCGGGTTCGACGATCAGCGCGACACCGCCGTTCGAGGTGAACTTGATGGCGTTGCCGGCGAGGTTGAGCAGCACTTGGCGCAGCCGCGCGGCGTCGCCGACCAACTCGGCCGGCAGGCGATCGTCGACATAGGCGGCGATCTCCAGGTTCTTGGCCTGGGCCCGCGGCGCCAGCAGCTCGGTGATGTCCTCTATCAGCGTGGTCAGCGCGAACGGCCGTTGCGCGAGATCGATCTTGCCGGCTTCGATCTTGGAATAGTCGAGCAGCTCCTCGATCAGCGACTGCAGCGCGTCACCCGACGTCTTCACCGCCTTTACATAGGTGGTCTGTTCCGGCGTGAGCAACGTGTCGAGCAGCAGCGAGCTCATCCCGATGATGCCGTTCAGAGGTGTGCGGATCTCGTGGCTGGCCATGGCCAGGAATCGGGACTTGGCGCGGTTGGCGGCGTCCGCCTGGTCGCGCGCCTCGGCCAAGGCGCGCTCGGTCTCGGTGCGATCCGTGACGTCACGGCCGACGCATTGCAACTCGGCGGGTTGACCGGCATCCGGCCGCAGCAGACCCTCGCGCCAGGCGATCCATCTCGGGCCGAGAGGGGTTGCGATCTGCTGGTCGTGAATTCGGGTGCCGCTCGGATCGATCGCGCTGTCGCCCTGCTCGAGAATCTCGAACGCGAAGCGGCTGCCGATCAGGGACTCGGTGGGTCGATCGGCTATCTGGCAGTAGGTGTCGTTGACGAATGTGATGCGGCCTTCCGGGTCGCGCATGACGATCAAGTCGCTCTGGGATTCGAACAGGCTGCGGGCACGTTGCTCGGCCTCCTGCAGTTCCCAATTGCGGTCGGCCAGCGTCTCGTTGTGTGTGGTGATCTTGCGCAGCTTCTTGCGCAGGAAGCGCAGCCGCATGCTCAGTGCCGCGAGGGCGACACAGGCTATCGCGAACAGGAAGCTCGCACCAATCGCAAAGGCGTTCGGGTCATAGCCTGATTTCTGCGAAAGGCTTCCGGCAATGAACCCGTAGGCGCCGCCGAAGACCGCGGAGAAGATCAGTAGCAGACGAATGGAACTGAAAAGCCGTCGGTGACGGCGCCCGAAGCGGCGCACCTGCAGTCTGACCCGGAAGAACCGTCCCATCGCCGACCCCTTAACTTTTGCTGTTCTTGTCTTGTGATCGATTTGTTCGACGACGATGCGATGGCGATGTTGCGAACTATTTGAAGGCGCGTTGCCATGCACCGAGCGATGCGAACAGGGTTACTTGAAAGTTAGCGAACCACCCGAAATCTGGACCCCGGGGGATGAGGCTCCGTCTTTCTCGTCAGAGCGACGCGGCGGCGAGACGTGGATGATCGCTGCGGGCGCTAACCACCAGAGCTGCGGCGTCCTGCTCACTCAGCCGGGTCGAGTGGACGAAGATCCGATAGTCCGATGGCCCGTCATCATGAGAAAGATAGATGACAGGCGCCGAGCCGGATCTCTCTGCCGAAATTGCGACGAACTGGGTGGCCGCCGTCGATCGGCAGGCGGAGTCGTCGGTGTCATCGACGTCGTCGATGACGGCGAAGTCGGCGGTCTCGGCGCGGTCCGAAACCGCGACCCGTACCGTCGCAAGCTTCGGATCGTCGGTGAAGCTGACGTGAAGGTCGGCGTGCCAGGGGGCGGATGCGATCTGCAGCGTGTCTGCGCCGATCGCGATGCACGGGAGGGGACTGGGTAGGAACTCGAAGCGGGCAACAACCGCTACGGCGATCAGCGGAACCGCTGAAACCAACACCTTCAGACGCAACATGCACCAACTCACTTGAGCCCGGTCCGGAGCAGACCGGGGTTATGGTTGGCGGAGCGTAAAGAAAACTTGTTACCGCATGGTTGACATGATCGGGGTCTCGTTAACCTGCGCCGCAGGATTTGGGTCACGCCGCGCGGCGGACGTCGTCAGCAAGGGCACGGTAGGACAGGGCCTCGGCGAGGTGCAGCCGGCCGATCTTGTCCGCACGATCGAGATCCGCCAGCGTGCGTGCCACCCGCAGCACGCGGTGATAGCCGCGCGCGGAGAGGCGCATGGTCTCGGCGGCATCGCGGAGCAGCTTCTGGCCTTGTGCATCAGGTTGGGCGATCTCGTCCAGCACCGAGGACGGCGCTTCCGCATTGGTGCGGATGTGCGGCAGACCGGCCGCCGCATAACGCGCGAGTTGCACGTCGCGCGCTGCCGCGACGCGGGCGGCCACCTGGGCCGATCCTTCCGACGGTGGTGGAAGGATCAGGTCGGCCGGGGTCACGGCCGGCACCTCGATCCTGAGATCGATGCGGTCCATCAG
Organism: uncultured Alphaproteobacteria bacterium; assembly: GCA_963770385.1. GTDB lineage: Bacteria > Pseudomonadota > Alphaproteobacteria > Rhizobiales > Xanthobacteraceae > Bradyrhizobium. The sequence continues at coordinate 1,657,786 of CAVYPJ010000003.1, forward strand.
CGGACCCGAAATACGCATCTGGTAGTCAGCAGTGCAACGGTCGATTCGACCCCGCTTGCAGGAATAGCCGGGCTCGAAGGCGTGACCGCAGCGGCAGGGATTCATTGCGGCGACCAGCATGAAGCGCGCCGGGTAGGTGACGCGATGATTCGCACGGGACACCGAGACCTCGCCGTTCTCGAGCGGTTGCCGGAGCGAATCCAGAACGCGGGGGTCGAACTCCGGCAATTCGTCGAGGAACAGGACACCCTGATGCGCCAGTGAGATCTCGCCGGGTCTGGCACGGAAGCCGCCGCCGGTCAGCGCGGCCATGCTGGCGGAATGGTGCGGGCTCCGGAACGGCCGCCGCGAGGTCAGTGCGCCGCCCTCGATCTCGCCCGCGACCGAGGCGATCATCGAGACCTCGAGTAGCTCGGACGGCGACAGTGGAGGAAGGATCGAAGGTAGCCGGGCCGCGAGCATTGATTTGCCCGAACCCGGCGAGCCGATCATCAGCAGGTGATGGCCGCCGGCCGCCGCGATTTCGAGCGCACGCTTGGCGCTCTCCTGGCCCTTGATGTCGCGGAGGTCGAGCTCATTGCCTCGCGCTTCGTGCACCTTTGGCTGCGGGCGCGATAGCATCTGCGTGCCCTTGAAATGGTTGGCGATCTGGATCAGCGAGTTGGCTGCGATGATCTGAATATCAGGGCTCGCCCAGGCTGCCTCCGCACCGCAGGCCGCGGGACAGATCAATCCCTCCTCGCGTGAATTCGCGCCGATCGCGGCCGGCAGCACGCCCGCCACCGGGGCGATCGATCCATCGAGGCCGAGTTCGCCCAGCACCGTGAAGCCCGACAGCGCGTCAGGCGGGATCGCGCCGATCGCCGCCATTAGCCCGAGTGCGATCGGCAGATCGTAATGGCTGCCTTCCTTGGGCAGGTCGGCGGGGGCGAGGTTGACCGTGATTCGCCGCGCGGGGAGTGCCAGGCCCGACGCGATCAGCGCCGACCTCACCCGCTCGCGCGCCTCGGAGACCGCCTTGTCGGGTAGCCCGACGATGGCGAAGGCCGGGAGGCCCGGCGCGACCTGGACCTGCACGTCGACCGCGCGGGCCTCAATTCCCTCAAACGCCACCGTGGAAACGCGCTGGACCATGCCGCCCCTCTGTCAGGAGACGAAGGTAACTGAACACGGTCGCGAACGCAAGAACATTAAGGGAACACGATGCCCCGGAGGCCGACCGGCCGCGCGGGCCGGTCGCATCTCCGGGGTTCGTCGCCAGGTCAGAGCACCATCTGCATCGGCTGCGCGATGTAATGGAATCCCTCACCGCTCTTCGCGACATGGCCCACCCCCGGCCAGGGATAGTGATAGGACATGACCGCGATCTTGTTGGCGGCGAGCATGTCCAGCATCTTCACCCGGCTCTGCGCCGCCTGCTTCGGATCGGTGTCGTAAGAGAACTCCATTCGCGGTTTCTCCATCAGCAGGATCTGGTGATGGGTGAGGTCGGCGAGGAACGCGAACGATTTGTCGCCGGAAGAGATCATGAAGATGCTGTGGCCGACGGTGTGACCGGGCGCGGCCAAAGCCTGGATACCGGGCAGAAACTCCTGGCCGTCCTTGAAGAACACGATGCGGTCGCGGACCGGGAGCAGATTCTTGCGTGCGTGGACGATGAAGTCCTTGTTCGGGCCGCCGAGCTTGCCCTCGTCGGTCCAGTAGTCCAGATCGCTTTGTGCGATATAGTACTGCGCGTTCGGGAACAGCACCTTTCCCGCGTCGTCGACCACGCCGCCGATGTGATCGATATGAGCGTGCGAGAACACGATCGCATCGATGTCTTCCGGCTTGATGCCGGCCTCCGCCATGCTCTTCTGCTGCCGGCCGGTGGTCGGCCCGAACAGTTTCGAGCTTCCCATGCCGGTGTCAAACAGAACGAGCTTGTCGCCGGTGTTCACGATCGGGGAGTTCTGCTCGAGCACGATGTTGTCCGGAGCCAGGAAATTGTCGGACAGCATCTTCTTGATTTCGTCGTCGGTGGCGCCGGTGAACGTGCCTTTTGGGTTGCCGAGCGGCAGCGGTCCGTCAGACACGACGGTGACTTCCGCCGAGCCCAGGTTGAAGCGGTGGAAATAGGGGGACTGCGTGCCGAGCTTCGGCTCACGCGCGAGTGCGTTGCCGTCGAGCATGGCCGAAGCGCCGAGGCCGGCGGTCAACGCAAGCAGGGATCGCCGTGAAAGCGGGTTGCTCATGGGGGTCTTCCTCCAACTCTTATTATGATTGGATCAGAGTCATGCCGCGCGAACCGCCTGGCTCGTGCGGCAACGCCCAGCATGAGGCCGCTTTTGGTCCTTTGGAAGGCGTTGCAACCTGAAAGCGTTCGGAGGACGACAGGAGAGAGAAGGTGCGGGCGCGCTCTGTCAGGCTTTCGCTCGCTTCGCCTCGATCGTGTCCCAGATCTTGGCGGCGACGTCCGGTCCGCCGAGCCGTGCGACCGCGCGGATGCCGGTCGGCGAGGTGACGTTGATCTCGGTGAGATTGCCGTCGATCACGTCGATGCCGACGAACAACAGTCCGCGCTCGCGCAGCGCCGGACCGAGCGTGGCGCAGATTTCTCGCTCCCGCGGGCTGAGGTCGGTTGCCTGTGCGGCGCCACCGCGCACCATGTTCGAGCGGAGATCGTCCGCCGCCGGCACGCGGTTAACGGCGCCGGCGAACTCGCCGTCGACTAGGATGATGCGCTTGTCGCCGTGTTTGACCTCGGGGAGGAAGCGCTGGATCACCCAGGGCTCCTTGAAAGTCACCGAGAACATGTCGAACAGCGAGCCGAAATTCATGTCCTGCGGCATGACCCGGAATACCGCGGCGCCGCCATGACCGTGCAGCGGCTTCATCACCACCGCGCCATGCGTGTCGCGGAATGCGTTGATCTCATCCAGGTCGCGCGAGATCAGCGTCGGAGGCATCAGTTGCGGGAAGTTCATCACGAACAGCTTTTCCGGCGCGTTGCGTACGCTTGCCGGATCGTTCACGACCAGCGTCTTGGGATGGATCCGCTCCAGAAAATGCGTCGAGGTGATGTAGGCAAGATCGAACGGGGGGTCCTGGCGCAACAGGACGACGTCGAAGGCATTCAACGGCTCGCGGTGCGGCTCGCCGAGGGTGAAGTGGTCGCCGGGCTCGTCGCGGACGGTCAGCACCTGAACTGGCGCGACCAGTTCCTCGCCGTTCAGCGATAGTTTGTCCGGCGTGTAATAGGACAAACCGTGTCCGCGCTTCTGTGCTTCGAGGAGCAGCGCGAAGGTCGAATCGCCGCGGACGTTGATGCGCGCGATGGGGTCCATCTGGACGGCGACGTTCAATTTCATATCGGGATCCGCAGGTCTGGAGGCATGAACTTCAGGGGCTCGCGTCGAATGCTGCCAACAGATGGCGCGGCAGGTGCCGCGGCGCAATCAGGACGACATCAAAACGCAGCTCAAATTCGGCATGTTCGGGATGCGCAACCAGCCAGGCCTGCGCGGCATTGATGATGCGCGCCTGCTGCCGCGGCGTCACTGCGAACGCAGCCTCGTCCAGGCTTGCGCGCGCCTTGACTTCGACGAAAGCGATGAGGTTGCGCCGCCTGACGACGATATCGATCTCGCCATGCGGCGTGCGAAAGCGCCTGGCGAGAATCCGATATCCCTTTGCGATCAGATAGGCGGCGGCGCGGCTTTCGGCGGAAAGGCCGGTGCGAAACGCGGCCACGCGTTCGGGGGAGGCGGCCTTGACCGCCTGATCCGGCGTCCCGCGCTCAGTCTTCGCCATGACGGCCCCGCTCGTCCTTGGCGAGCGCGAGTGCGCGCGCATAAATCTCGCGGCGCGGCCGGCCGGACAATTCGACGGCATGCGCCACTGCGTCCTTGACGCTATGGTGCTGCAACTCGCCACGTAGCAGCTCGTCCAGCGCTTCGGCTGTCATGGTCCGTGCGTCCGCCGCCGGCGGACCGATCACCAGGACGAATTCGCCTCGCGTCTCCAGCTGATCCGCGCGTCGCGCCAATTCATCGAGCGTCCCGCGCGTCACCTCTTCGTGCAGCTTGGTCAGCTCGCGGCAGATCGCCGCCTCGCGCGTCCCCATTACGCTCGCGAGGTCGTGAAGCGTATCAATGACCCGGTTACCGGATTCGAACATCACCAGCGTTGAATCGATTCGGGCGACTTCGGCGAGCCGCGCGCGGCGCGCGGCCTCCTTTGGTGGCAGAAAGCCCTCGAAGAAAAAGCGGTCGGTCGGAAGTGCTGCGACCGACAGCGCCGCCAGGACGGACGAGGGGCCGGGAAGGGTGAACACGGCGTGATCGTTGGCGCAGGCCTCGCGGACCAGCTTGAAGCCGGGATCGGAAATCAGCGGTGTGCCGGCATCCGATACCAGCGCGATCGACCCGCCCTCGGCCAACCGTCGCAGGAGCTTCGGCCGCGCGGTCGGCGCGTTGTGCTCATGATAAGGTGTGAGCTCAGCCGTGATGCCATAGCGTTCGGTCAGTCGTCGCGTGATTCGGGTGTCCTCGCAGGCGATGCCGTCGACGCCGGCGAGCGTCTGCAGCGCGCGCAATGTGATGTCGCCGAGATTGCCAATCGGCGTCGCGACCAGATGCAGTCCCGGCACCGCCTTCGCGGCGGTCATGAGCTGTCCGTCGATCACGAAAGTGTTGGTGGTTGTCTTGGCTGTGGGTTCCACCGAGCCTTCGCTATTTATTGGGATCGCTTTTGCGCGCATAATGCCAGCTTAAAGGGGAGATAGCTCCGGCGCCACAATTGCTGCCATCCGGGATCGCCGTTCATGCGGTGTTCAACGGTGAAGAAGCTATCTTTTGCGACTTCCACATGCGCGTCGCGTGCCATAATCCTTTTGTTTTAGTTAACTATTCGCCGACAATGTGCCTGAATCACCCTCTGGTCGTTCTTCAAGGAGGGGGCTCAGGCCGAACCGTCGGTCAGCCCAAGAGACATGAAAGTGGGCCCGCTCAAATCCGGATCTGGCAACCCCGCCGGGCAGACCTCAGGCGCAACCCGGCGGACGGCGATCAGCCTTCTGCTCGGTGCACCCCTGCTGTCGGCCTGCTCGGTTGGGCAGTTCTCCAATTCGTTCGGCAATTCCGAGGGGGCCGCGCCGGCCGGACCACCCCAACAGCCGGCCGTCGCCGGCAACGGCCACGTCAAGGTCGGCCTGATCCTGCCACTGTCCGCGACGGGCAATGCCGGCGTTGCCGCGCAATCCATGAAGAATGCCGGGGAGATGGCGCTCGCGGAATTCCAGAACCCGAACGTCCAGCTTCTGATCAAGGATGACGGCGGCAACCCCCAAGGGGCGCAGCAAGGCGCCCAGCAGGCGGTCGACGAAGGCGCCGAGATCATCCTGGGACCGCTGTTCGCGACGTCGGTGCCCTCCAGCGCGCAGGTCGCGCGTGGAAAAGGCGTGTCCTGTATCGCCTTCTCGACCGATTCGAGCATTGCCGGGCGCGGTGTTTATCTCCTGAGCTTCCTGCCGGAATCGGACGTGAATCGCATCGTCGATTACTCGGCGGGCATCGGAAAGAAGTCCTTCGCGGCCCTTCTGCCCGACAATGCCTACGGCAATGTCGTCGAGGTCGCGTTCAAGCAAGCTGTTGCCCGCAAGGGCGGCCGGATCGTCGCGTTCGAGAAATATGGCTCCGATCGCGCGACGCCGGCGCGCAATGTCGCGCAGGCACTCGGCCAGGCGGACGCGCTTCTTCTCGCCGATGACGGTGAGTCGGTTGTGGCGACGGCCGATGCGCTAACCGCTGCGGGCGCCAATCTGCGTAACGTCCAATTGCTCGGCACGGGGCTGTGGGATAATCCGCGCATCTTCGCCAGCGCTTCACTGCAGGGCGGCCTCTACGCGGCGCCGGACCCGTCCGGCTTCCGCGCTTTCGCCGGCCGCTATCATGCCCGATACGGCGCGGAGCCGGTGCGAACCGCAACGCTGACCTATGATGCGGTCGCGCTGGTGGCCGCGCTCGCAAAGCAGGGTGGACAGCATTACTCGGCCGACGTGCTGACCAATCCGTCCGGATTTGCCGGCATTGATGGACTGTTTCGCTTCCGGCCTGACGGCACCAACGAGCGCGGCCTTGCCGTGATGCGAGTTGCATCCGGGGGTGGCGCGCCAGTCGCGGGATCGCCGAAGAGTTTCGGCGCTTAGGAGAAGCTAAGCTGCAAGGTCGGCGACGACCGCATCGAGCACGGGGAAGCCGGCCTGCGTGACGCGCAAGCGCCCGTCGGCTTCGACCTCGATCGCTCCTTCCTCGCGAAGGATGGCGATGCGATCCGGGTCGAGCTGGCGGCCGGCGAGCGCCGCGTAACGCTTGGGGTCGATGCCTTCCGCGAGCCGCAATCCCATCAGCAGGAATTCATCCGCGCGCTCGACACTGTTGAGATGATCGTCGGTGATTACGCCATGGCCGTTGGCCTCGACACGCATCAGCCAGGTCTCGGGTCGCTTGTCGGTCGCGGTCGCATGCCGAGCGCCATTGATGTCGAGGCGGCCATGCGCGCCCGGGCCGATACCGGCATATTCCTCGCCGCGCCAATAGACCAGATTGTGCTGGCATTCGGCGCCCGGCCTTGCGTGGTTGGAAATCTCGTAGGCCGGTAGTCCATGCTGTGCGCAGGCTTCCTGCGTCACATCATAGAGTGCGCGTGCGATCGCTTCGTCTGGTGTCTTCAGTTTCCCCGCAGCATGAAGACCGAAGAACGGCGTGCCTTCCTCGATGGTGAGTTGATAGAGCGACAGATGCTCGGCGGCTTCCGCGATCGCCAGCTTGAGTTCATCCGTCCACATCGCTGGCGTCTGGTCGGGCCGGGCGTAGATCAGATCGAATGAATAGCGCTCGAAGCTGCGGCGCGCGATTGCGACCGCATCGAGCGCCTCGCGCGCGGAGTGCAACCGTCCCAGCATTTTCAGCGAGGCGTCGTCCAGCGCCTGGACGCCGAGCGACACGCGGTTGACGCCGGCCGCGCGGTAGCCCGCAAATCGCGTCGCCTCGACGCTGGTCGGATTGGCCTCAAGCGTGACTTCGACATCGGACGCGACGCGCCAATGCTTGCCGATCGCATCGAGAATGGTGCCGACGGTCTCGGGCTTCATCAGCGACGGCGTGCCGCCGCCAAGGAAGATCGACGTAACTTCGCGTCCGGGCACCCGCGCAGCCGTCGTCTCGATCTCACGGGCAAAACCCCGCGCAAACCGCTCCTGGTCGATCGTGGCATGACGGACGTGGCTGTTGAAGTCGCAATAGGGGCACTTCGACAGGCAGAACGGCCAGTGCACGTAGACGCCGAAGGCCTTTCGCTCAGCGGCGGTCAAGGCAGATCTCCGCGAGCTTGACGAACGCGCGAGCCCGATGCGAGAGACCGAGCCCGAGCGGCGGCAGCCCGTGCTTCTCGATGCTGCTCATCTCGCCGAAGGTCCGATCGAAACCATCCGGCATGAACATCGGGTCGTAGCCGAAACCGGCGGTGCCGCGCGGCGGCCACACCAGTGTCCCGTCAACGCGCGCCTCCACCTCTTCAAGGTGATCATCCGGCCAAGCGATACACAGCGCGGAGACGAAATGCGCGCTGCGCTTGTCCGGCGCGGTCGCACCTCGTTCCTGCAGCAGGCGTTCGATCTGTGCCATCGCCGCGTTGAAATCCTTGGTCGGGCCGGCCCAGCGTGCGGAAAAGATTCCAGGCGCGCCGTCAAGCGCATCGACGACCAGGCCGGAATCGTCGGCAAAAGCCGGCAACCTGGCAGCATTTGCCGCGGCGCTCGCCTTGATCGCTGCATTGGCGCGGAAGCTGTCGCCGGTCTCCTCGGGCTCATCGAGTCCGAGCTCGGCGGCCGAGACGGCTTCGACACCATAGGGCGCAAGCAATTCGCGCATCTCGGCGAGCTTGCCGGCATTGTGTGTCGCGATCACGAGCTGACCCGAGAGCTGCCGATGCATGCGAGTTATGCCACGGCCATTTTCTGCAAGTCGACTAGCCGCGCGACGCCCTTGCGCGCCAGCGCCATCAGGCTGAGGAATTCCTCCTGCGAGAAGGGCGTTTTTTCGGCGGTGCCCTGTACCTCGATGATGCGGCCATCGCCGGTCATGACGAAATTGGCGTCGGTCTCGGCTTCGGAGTCCTCGGCATAATCGAGATCGAGCACCGGCGTGCCGTTATAGATGCCGCAGGAAATCGCGGCGACATTGTCGCGCAGCACGTCGGTCTTCACCATGTTGCGTGCTTTCATCCAGCCGATGCAATCGGCGAGTGCGACCCAGGCGCCGGTGATCGAGGCCGTGCGCGTCCCGCCATCGGCCTGCAGCACGTCGCAGTCGACCGTGATCTGCCGTTCGCCGAGAGCTTCCAGATCGATCGTCGCGCGCAGGGAACGGCCGATCAGTCGCTGAATCTCGACCGTGCGGCCGTTCTGCTTGCCCGCGGACGCTTCCCGTCGCGTGCGCTCGAGCGTGGCGCGCGGCAGCATGCCATATTCAGCCGTCACCCAGCCGCGGCCCTGGCCCTTCAGCCATGGCGGCAACCGGTCTTCCAGCGTGGCGGTCACCAGCACATGGGTGTCGCCGAATTTGACGAGGCAGGACCCCTCAGCATATTTGACGACCCCGCGCTCCAGCGACACGGCGCGCAGTTCGTCCGGCGCACGGCGGCTTGGCCGCATGGGAACCCTCCGGAAATCAAGCAAAATCGCTTCGGGCTGCTTGTAGGAGGGGGAAGGGAAGGCGGCAAGGCCCTAAGGTGGCCTTATCAAGGGAATCAATGCCCGCTTGTCACGGGGCTGCCCAATAGCCAAACTATTGAGCAGCCTGAGGAGTTCTCTGTGGCCCACCACGATCCGATCGGCCTGATCACGCCGTATGCCGGGCTCGCCCAGCTCAACGAGCGTTCGCGCGACATCTTCCGCCAGATCGTCGAAAGCTATCTCGCGACCGGTGACCCCGTCGGCTCGCGCAATATCTCGCGCTTGATTGCGGTGCCGCTGTCGCCGGCCTCGGTGCGCAATGTGATGGCCGACCTCGAGCAGCTCGGCCTGATCTATGCGCCGCACACTTCCGCCGGCCGGCTGCCGACTGAGCTGGGCCTGCGTTTCTTCGTCGACGCGCTGATGCAGGTCGGCGATCTCACCGAGGACGAGCGCCAGTCGATCCAGGGCCAGCTCGCCTCCGTCGGGCGCGCGCAATCGGTCGAGGCCGCGCTGGACGAAGCCTTGACGCGGCTCTCGGGCCTGACGCGAGCCGCCGCGGTGGTCCTGACCGCAAAGTCCAATGCGCGGCTGAAGCATATCGAGTTCGTGCGTCTGGAGCCGGAACGGGCCCTTGTCGTGCTGGTCGGCGAAGACGGCCAGGTCGAAAATCGCGTGCTGACATTGCCGCCCGGCGTGCCCTCATCGGCGCTCACCGAAGCGAGCAATTATCTCAACGCGCGTATCCGAGGTCGGACGCTTGCGGAAGCGCGGCTGGAGTTGGAAACAGCGCTGACGCAGGACCGATCCGAACTCGATCAACTGACGCAGAAGGTGATTGCGGCGGGAATCGCAGGCTGGTCGGGCGGCGAAAGCGAGAATCGGCAGCTCATCGTGCGCGGGCACGCCAATCTGCTGGAGGATCTGCACGCGCTGGAAGATCTGGAGCGGGTCAAATCGCTGTTCGATGATCTCGAAACCAAGCGCGGCGTGATCGATCTTCTCGGACGCGCGGAGCACGCCGAAGGCGTGCGGATTTTCATCGGATCGGAGAACAAGCTGTTTTCGCTGTCCGGCTCATCCACCATCGTCGCCCCCTATAGCGACGGAGCCGGCCATATCGTCGGCGTTCTCGGCGTGATCGGGCCGACCCGCCTGAACTATGCGAGGGTGATTCCGACGGTAGACTATGCCGCGCGTATCGTCAGCCGCATATTGGGCGGCTGACGACAACCGATGCGAAAGGCGGGTTTGGCTTGATTTTCGACGTCTGAAGCACGATATCCCGGGCCAGCATCCCCTCCCCACTCAATCCAGGCGACTTTTCGAGAAGGCAAGCCATGACTGACCCCGACCTGCAGAAAAACGATCCGGCTGACCCGGCGCAGGCCAGCGAGCCCGTGGTTTCGAAACCCTACGTCATGCCTGACGATCCCGAGACCGGATCTGTCGAAGCCTTGGCGAAGGAAGCCGCGGATGCGCGCGACAGGATGCTGCGCACGCTGGCGGAGATGGAAAACCTGCGCAAGCGTACCAGCCGCGAAGTCGCCGATGCCAGAACCTATGGCATCACGGGTTTTGCGCGCGACGTGCTGGATATCGCCGACAATCTGCAGCGCGCACTCGACGCGGTGCCGGTGGAAGCGCGTGAGACCGCCGATCCGGGGCTCAAAGCGCTGATCGAGGGCGTGGAGCTGACCGAGCGGTCGCTGCTCAATACGCTGGAAAAGAACGGCGTGAAGAAGTTCGACCCAACGGGCGGCAAATTCGATCCGAATTTTCAGCAGGCGATGTTCGAGGTCCCAGACCCGTCCGTTCCATCAGGTACCGTGGTGCAGGTCATGCAGGCCGGTTACATGATCGGCGAGCGGGTGCTGCGTCCAGCGCTGGTCGGCGTCTCCAAGGGCGGCGCGAAAGCGTCTCCAGCCGCTCCCGCCAACGGTAATGAACCCGACACGGCGGCCTGACGCGGACCTCTTGGCGTTCGTGGCATGACTTTGTGCTTGGCGAATCCAGCCGCTCAGCTCCGCGGCTGGATCCCGTCGCGCACGGCGCGGAAGCGCGGGAACGCTGCTGACCACTGGTCGCGCGGAGCGCTGCCGATGATCCGGAGCATGTTCGGGCCGCCGAACCGCAGCCACTGCACCACCGTCACAGAGGTGTTGTCCTTGCCACTGGTCGCGTCGATCCGCGTCTCATAGGCCGGCTGGCCGTCGATACGGATCGGCTCCGACATGGTGATTCGTGCGTCGCGGACGCCCGGAATTGTCGTTGCGGCCTGCTGGGCGAAACGCGCGCGATCATCCGGCGGCGGCGGCGTGATGGCGAGCAGGCCGATCACCATGAAGGGGGCGACCTCGAAGCCTTTGCTTTCCTCGGAATCGGCGAGCACCAGTGCGGCGCCGGGCGCCAGCGTGCGAACGTTCTTGAAGTTCGAGAGATCGGTGAGGTTGAACGGCATCAGCCCGAGCTGTTCCTGGACCGGGACATCCTTGCAAATCGTGGTGGATGCAAACATCTGGCGCACGGCGTCGTCGCTGTAGATCTTGATCACATTTTCCGGGATCTGGACGGCGACATAGCCCGAGAACATTCCGCCCGATACGATCATCGAATAGCGCCGGACGGTATCCGCGCCGTCCTTGGCGGTTTCGGCCGTGTAGTAGGCGGTCCCCGCCGGTGTCTCGATCTTCTCCGGCTTGATCCCGCCCGCGCCGCCCGGGTTGTTCTTGAAGGCGTTCGAGACCTCGTTATAGGCTTCGGCAGGAAGCTCGGTCATCAGGACCTTGACGCGCTGGTCGTCGGACTCGAATCCCGAAAATGATTTGGCGCGCACGAGACCGACCAGCGGTGCCAATCCGATCCGAAGCCCCGGCGGAAAGGTCGCGTCCGCGGCTGATCCAGGCCGAAGGGTGGCGATCAGCAACGCAACGACGGTCAGTATTCGAAAGCGCATCATGAGGGGCCTATTTGGTTGGTATTGCGGCCGATAAATGGTCAGCCGGGGTAGCGCGGCTCGGGGGCGACCGCTTTTAGCCCTTTTGCGGGCCCGGCAACAGGGTGTGGCGCCGTTCCGTTCCCTGCGGTCCAGGACTCCGATACGCTCTCCATACGTTAACAGGATATTGCCGATTGATTCGCGCTCGGGCGTACAAGCGCGGAATGGACATTATCTTTCAGTGGCAATGGGTTTTCATGGGCCAAGGTTGCGCCACCTCCTTGCGGGCCAATGCCCCTCTCCTATATGAGGCACAACGCCGCGATATCGCGAGTATTTGATCTGAGGGGGTAAGGATTGGGGTGCCGTCAGGGCCCTTCCGACCTGCCACAAAAAGAGGGATATGAGGACCATGGGAAAGGTCATTGGGATCGATCTCGGCACCACGAATTCGTGCGTCGCCGTCATGGATGGCAAGACATCCAAAGTTATCGAGAACGCGGAAGGCATGCGGACGACCCCTTCGATCGTCGCCTTCAGCGATGATGGTGAACGCCTCGTCGGCCAGCCGGCCAAGCGCCAGGCGGTGACCAATCCCGAGCGGACGTTCTTCGCGGTGAAGCGCCTGATCGGGCGCCGCTACGACGATCCAATGGTCGAGAAGGACAAGAAGCTCGTCCCATACAAGATCGTCAAGGCTTCCAACGGCGACGCCTGGGTCGAGGCCGACGGCAAGAGCTACTCCCCTTCGCAGGTGTCAGCCTTCATCCTGCAGAAGATGAAGGAGACCGCCGAGGCCCATCTGGGCCAGAAGGTCGACCAGGCCGTCATCACCGTTCCCGCCTATTTCAACGACGCCCAACGTCAGGCCACCAAGGATGCCGGCAAGATCGCCGGTCTCGAGGTGCTTCGCATCATCAACGAGCCGACCGCGGCTGCGCTTGCCTATGGCCTCGACAAGACGAAGACCGGCACGATCGCCGTGTACGACCTCGGCGGCGGCACCTTCGACGTGTCGATCCTGGAGATCGGCGACGGCGTGTTCGAGGTGAAGTCGACCAATGGCGACACCTTCCTGGGTGGCGAAGACTTCGACATGCGGCTCGTCAACTATCTGGCCGACGAGTTCCAGAAGGAGCAGGGCATCAACCTGCGTAACGACAAGCTTGCCTTGCAGCGCCTGAAAGAGGCCGCCGAAAAGGCCAAGATCGAGCTGTCCTCGACCACGCAGACCGAGATCAACCTGCCGTTCATCACGGCGGACCAGTCCGGCCCGAAGCATCTGACGATGAAGCTGACGCGCGCCAAGTTCGAGGCGCTGGTCAACGACCTCGTCGAGAAAACCATCGAGCCGTGCCGCAAGGCGCTGAAAGATGCTGGCCTCACCGCCGGCGAGATCGGCGAAGTGGTGCTGGTCGGCGGCATGACCCGCATGCCGAAGATTCAGGAGATGGTGAAGCAGTTCTTCGGCAAGGAGCCGCACAAGGGCGTCAATCCGGACGAAGTCGTCGCGATTGGTGCTGCGATCCAGGCCGGCGTGCTGCAGGGTGACGTCAAGGACGTGCTGCTGCTCGACGTGACCCCGCTGTCGCTGGGCATCGAGACGCTGGGCGGCGTGTTCACCAGAATCATCGACCGCAACACGACGATCCCGACCAAGAAGAGCCAGGTGTTCTCGACCGCCGAGGATAACCAGAACGCGGTGACCATCCGGGTCTTCCAGGGCGAGCGCGAGATGGCAGCCGACAACAAGATGCTCGGCCAGTTCGACCTGATGGGTATTCCGCCGGCCCCGCGCGGCATGCCGCAGATCGAGGTGACGTTCGACATCGACGCCAACGGCATCGTCAACGTCTCGGCCAAGGACAAGGCGACCGGCAAGGAGCAGCAGATCCGTATTCAGGCATCCGGCGGTCTGTCGGATTCCGACATCGAAAAGATGGTCAAGGACGCCGAAGCCAACGCTGCAGCGGACAAGAAACGCCGCGAGGCCGTCGACGCCAAGAACCACGCGGATGCGCTGGTGCACTCGACCGAGAAGGCTGTCGCCGAGCATGGCTCGAAGATCGCCGAAGGTGAGCGCCGTGCGATCGAAGACGCCGTCAGCGATCTGAAGGAAGCGCTGAAGGGTGACGATGCCGAGGTCATCAAGGCCAAGACCAACACGCTGGCGCAGGCTTCGATGAAGCTGGGCGAGGCCATGTATAAACAGCAGGCCGAAAGCGATGCGGCTCGGGATGCTGCGAAGGATGGCGTGGTCGACGCGGAATTTACCGAGGTCGACGACGACAAGAAGAAGTCTGCTTAGGCGGGCAACGGACAATGACCCTCACGCCAAAGAGCGCGCAGCGCGTCTCGATGGATGGGGGTCATTTTTCATTTCGCCGAGGATTGCATCTTTCTTGCATCGCTTCGGAATGAAGACGAAGTTCGGGCGGGTCTGACGGATGTCTACCAAACGCTGCTATTACGAAACCCTCGAAGTCGAGCGCAACGCAGACGATTCCAAGCTCAAGGCGGCGTTCCGAAAGCTCGCCATGAAATGGCATCCGGACCGCAATCCGGGCGACGCCACGAGCGAGATACGTTTCAAGGAAATCAACGAAGCGTATGAGGTCCTGAAGGACGGCGACAAGCGCGCCGCCTATGACCGCTACGGCCACGCGGCATTCGAGCAAGGCGGCATGGGCGGAGGCGGTCCGGGATTCGGCGCAGGCTTCGCCACGTCGTTTTCCGACATCTTTGAAGATCTGTTCGGGATGGCCGGACAACGTGGCCGCGGTGGCGGACGCGAGCGGGGCGCCGATCTTCGCTACAATATGGAAATCACGCTCGAGGAAGCGTTCCAGGGCAAGACAGCGCAGATCGAGATCCCGGTCTCGGTCACCTGCGAGGCCTGCTCGGGTACGGGTGCCAAGGCCGGCACCAAGCCGAAGACGTGTTCGACATGCGCCGGCATGGGGCGGGTGCGGCAGGCGCAGGGCTTCTTCACGTTGGAGCGAACCTGCCCGAGCTGCCAGGGCCGCGGCCAGATGATCGAGGATGCGTGTCCGTCATGCACCGGCTCAGGCCGTGTGACGCGCGAGCGGACTTTGTCGGTGAACATTCCGCAGGGCGTGGAAGATGGTACGCGAATCAGGCTGGCGGGCGAGGGCGAGGCGGGCTTCCGCGGCGGGCCGACCGGCGATCTCTACATTTTCCTGTCGCTCACCGCGCATGAGTTCTTTCAGCGCGATGGCGCCGACCTGCATTGCCGCGTGCCGATCTCGATGGTGACGGCGGCGCTCGGCGGCGAGTTCGAGGTGCCGACCATCGACAAGGGCAAGACCAAGGTCAAGATTCCTTCCGGAACCCAATCGGGGCGCCGTTTCCGCATCGCCTCGAAAGGCATGCCGGTGCTCCGTTCGCGTCAGACCGGCGACATGTACGTCCAGGTGGTCGTCGAAACGCCGCAGAACCTGACCAAGAAGCAGCAGGAGTTGCTGGCCGAGTTCGAAAAACTTTCCTCAGGGGCTACGCAGCCCGAAGCGTCGGGCTTCTTCACCAAGGTGAAGGATTTCTTCGGTAGTCGCGCCAGTTAACTAAATGGTCACTGTTGTGCGCGGCAGCGAAAAACCTCGACAGCAAAACACGTTATCTCGGCGGTTCCGTGTGGCACGGATCGTCTTGACCGTCTCGTCCGAGACCTATACGTCTTTATGACCGTTTTCTGACATCGCCGCGGAAACGCGGTCCCGTCTGGTACTAACATGCCCCAATCGTCCGTGCGTGCGTTGAAGAAACCCCCTCGTCTTGACGACGAGGTGCGTTTTCTCCGTTCGTGGATCGAGAAGCCGCTTCACGTTGGCGCAGTGATGCCGTCAGGGCGGCTGCTCGCTCGTACCATGGCGCAATATGTCGATGCTCACGCCACGGGACCAGTGGTCGAGCTCGGACCGGGCACCGGCGCGATCACGAGCGCGCTGATCGATCGCGGCGTCGATCAGAAACGTCTCGTGCTGGTCGAGTATAATCCTAGTTTCTGCGCTCTGCTGCGCGACCGTTATCCTCAGGCCAAGGTCGTGCAGGGTGACGCCTATAGACTGCGGGACACGCTCTGGAATGTTCTGAGCGCGCCCGCCAGTGCGGTGGTGTCGGGTCTGCCGCTGGTGACAAAACCAATGCTGACGCGCGTAAGGCTCGTTCGCGATTCCTTCGCGGCACTGGCGCCGGGTGCGCCTTTCATCCAGTTCACCTATTCGGTGGTGCCGCCGATCCCGAAATCGTTGCCGGGCGTTTCGACGGAAGCCTCCGAGCGGATCTGGATGAACCTTCCGCCGGCCCGCGTGTGGGTGTATCGCAAGGACTAACGTCGCCTGGCCCTTTCGCTCGGCGGCATCAGATTTGCCCCGAATGCGATTGGAAACGTGTCCGCACTGAAAATCCTGGTCATCCCCGGCTCGCTGCGCACCGGCTCGCACAATGTGAAGCTTGCCGCGGCAGCGGCTTATGAATTCGCCCAAGCCGGCGTGGATGTAACTCGCCTATCTCTCGGCGATTTTCCCTTGCCGATCTATGACGGCGACCTGCAGGCGAAATCGGGCGTGCCGAAGCACGCGATCAATCTCAAGCGCATGATCGGCGCCCATCACGGCGTTCTGCTCGTGACGCCCGAATACAATTCCTCGGTGCCGCCGCTCGTGAAGAACACCATCGACTGGCTCTCGCGGGTGCAGGATGCGAACGAGGCTCGGGGCCAGGTGTTTCGCGAGCGGCCGTTTGCGATCGCAGCAGCGTCGCAAGGGCGGCTCGGTGGAACCCGTGCTCTCGCGGCGCTACGATTGATCCTGTCCGCCTGCCACGCGACAGTCGTGCCTAATCAACTTTCGCTGTCGTTCGCGGATCAGGCCTACGACGATATGGACAGATTGAAGAATTCGGCCGATATCGAGGCGCTGAAAGCGCTGGTGCGGCAGCTGATCAATTTCTCCCAGCATCTGAAATGAGGTGAGGACCATGCCGCCGTCCGACATAGCTAACAAAGACCGGCTGATTGTCGCGCTCGATCTGACGAGCGTCGAAGCCGCCGAGGCCATGGTGGAGCGGCTTGGCGACAGCGTGACCTTCTACAAGATCGGCTATCAGCTCGCTTACGCCGGCGGTCTGCCGCTGGTGCGCAAGCTCGCCGAGAAGGGCAAGAAGGTTTTCATCGATCTCAAGCTGCACGATATCGGCAATACGGTTGCGCGCGGCGTCGAGAGCATCGCCAAGCTCGGAGCGACTTTCCTTACCGTGCACGCCTATCCGCAAACCATGAAGGCGGCGGTCGAGGCGCGGGCCGGCACGGATCTGAAAATTCTCGCCGTCACCGTGCTCACCTCCTATGACGACGATGATCTTCAGGCCGCCGGCTATCGGTTCGGCGTGTCCGATCTTGTGCAGTCGCGTGCGCAGCAGGCCGAGCTGCTTGGCGTCGACGGCCTCGTCTGCTCCGCCGAGGAAGCTGCGGCGCTGCGCAAGGTGGTCGGGCGTCGGATGAGCCTGGTCACTCCCGGCATTCGGCCGGCCGGCTCATCGAGCGGTGACCAGAAACGGATCATGACGCCGGCCCGCGCGATCGCAGCCGGCGCCGACTATCTCGTGGTCGGCCGCCCTATTCTGGAAGCCGCCGATCCCAAGGCTGCTGCCGAGGCCATTCAGGCCGAGATCGCTCCGGCACTTGTCGCGTAAGGAAGGACCTACTGAGATGGCAAAAGGATATTGGATTGGGCGCGTCGACGTTCACAACGAGGACGGCTACAAGGCTTATGCGGCGGCGAACCCCGCGATCTTCAAGAAATTCGGCGGGCGCTATGTCGTGCGCGGCGGCCGGTTCACCGGCGTCGAGGGCAACAGCCGGTCACGGAACGTGGTGATCGAGTTCGCCGACTACGATACCGCGCTGTCCTGCTACCAGTCGCCGGAATACCAGGCGAACATCAAGGTGCGGCAGGCGCATGCGATTGCCGATCTCATCATCGTGGAAGGACACGAGGGTCCGCAGCCCTGACGTTTAAGGGCGTGATCGGTTGCTGGAACGGCCTGCCCCCGCTACAAGAGCCGGAAGAGGGTTGAGCCATGACCGATATGCGGTTGATCGTTGCAGGAGCCGGCGGCCGGATGGGCCGCGCGCTGACGCGCGTCATTTCGGAGACGCCGGGCGCCGTTCTGGCCGGTGCGCTGGAGGCGCCAGGCTCGGAGCTCCTTGGCAAGGATGCCGGCGTGCTGGCAGGGCTGCCTGCGAACGGCGTGGAGCTCTCGGCTGATCTATGGAAGATGTCCGCGAATGCGGATGGCATTCTCGATTTCACCGTGCCCGGCGCGACCATCGCCAATGTCGCGATCGCCGCGCAACGCGGTCTGGTTCATGTCATCGGCACCACCGGTCTGTCGCACTCCGACGACGCCGTGATCCGGAGCGTCACCTCGCGCGCGATCGTGGTCAAATCGGGCAACATGAGCCTTGGCGTCAATCTGCTGGCGGCGCTGGTCAGGCGTGTCGCGAAGACGCTCGACCAGAACTTCGACATCGAAATCCTGGAGATGCACCACAAGGCCAAGATCGACGCGCCGTCCGGCACGGCTTTGATGCTGGGCGAGGCTGCCGCGGCCGGCCGAGGGATCGCGCTGGACGAGCGATCGGCCCGCGGCCGTGACGGTGTCACCGGCGCCCGCCGTCCGGGCGACATTGGTTTCGCCTCCTTGCGTGGCGGCACCGCCGCCGGCGATCACAGCGTCGTCTTCGCCGGTCCGTTTGAGCGCCTGACGCTCTCCCACCATGCCGAGGACCGCATACTCTTTGCCCACGGTGCGCTGAAAGCCGCGTTGTGGGCGCATGGCAAGCCGCCCGGCTTCTACACGATGGCCGATGTGCTGGGCCTGGGCGAAATCTGATGAATTGAAATGGAAGCGGACGTATGAGCGAGCGACTTCTTGTACTGGTGCGCCATGGCCAGAGCGAATGGAATCTGAAAAACCTCTTCACCGGCTGGAAAGATCCTGACCTCACCGAGCAGGGTATCGCCGAAGCCAAGGACGCCGGCCGCAAGCTGAAAGCGCAGGGTCTGTCGTTCGACGTTGCCTTCACCTCGGTGCTCTTGCGCGCTCAGCACACGCTCGATCTCATCCTCTCCGAAATCGGCCAGACCGATTTGCCGGTCAAACGGGATCTGGCGCTGAACGAGCGCGACTATGGCGACCTCTCCGGCTTGAACAAGGACGACGCGCGCAAGAAATGGGGTGAGGATCAGGTCCTGATCTGGCGCCGTTCCTATGACGTGCCACCACCAGGCGGCGAAAGCCTGAAGGATACGCTGGCGCGCACGCTGCCTTACTACGTCAAGGAGATCCTGCCGTGCGTGTTGCGCGGCGAGCGCACATTGGTCGCGGCCCACGGCAATTCGCTGCGAGCGCTGATCATGGTGCTGGAAAAGCTTTCGCCGGAAGGCATTCTCAAGCGCGAGCTCGCCACCGGCGTGCCGATCATTTATCGCTTGAATGCGGATGCGACGGTGGCGTCGAAGCTCGATCTGGCGACCTGAGCTCGCGTTACTGACTCGAAGCGGCCGCCTGCGGGGCAGCGAGTTGCCCCGCCTCCCAGCCCAGCATTGCCTGCTTGCGGGTGATGCCCCAGTGGTAGCCGGTAAGCTTGCCGTCCTTGCCGAGCGCGCGATGGCAGGGCACGACGAACGACACTGGATTCCTCCCGATTGCCGCGCCGACGGCGCGTGAGGCCTTCGGCGACTTGATGCTGCAGGCGATATCCGAATAGCAGACGGCCCTGCCCATCGGGATCTTCAACAACGTTTCCCAGACCCGTACTTCGAAATCGGTGCCGATCAGCACAACGCGCAGCGGCTGATCCGGCCGCCACAACTTCGTGTCGAAGACGCGCTGCGCCAGGGCAACCGTCCCGTCGCGATCCTCAACATAGGTGGCGTTCGGCCAGCGCCGTGTCATGTCCGCAAATGCGACCTGCTCCTGGCCGGGATCGGCGAAGGCAAGGCCAGCCAGGCCGCGGTCAGTTCCGATTACGATCGCTGTGCCGAACGGAGAGGGGTGGAACCCGTAGCGCAGCGTCAGGCCGGCGCCGCCGTTCTTCCATTCACCCGGAGACATGGCTTCGTGGGTGACGAACAGATCGTGCAGCCGCCCAGGGCCCGAGAGGCCGGAGTTGAGCGCGGCATCGAGCACGCTCGCGGAGTCCCGCAGCAGGCCCTTGGCGTGATCCAGCGTCAGGGCCTGCATGAAGGCCTTCGGTGTCAGTCCGGCCCAACGGCGGAACAGATGATGCAATTCGTCCGGTGTGACGCCGGCCGCGTCCGCCATCGCCTCGATGGTCGGCTGGTTCCGCCAGTGTTCGGAAATGAACGCGATCGCCCTTCGGACCGAATCATAGTCGCGCACCGCGGCGTTCTGCGGCCCGGGCTTCGCAAGGCGTGGGTTTTCTATGGCGAGTGTCATCATGGAGGTGGATGTAGGACGTGCCGGCATATGAAACCACCCGATTTCCGACGAGCCTCAAGTTATGGGGTTGTATGTCACCCCGCGCCGGGCGGCGGCCAGCGCTGCATTCAAGGCCTTGGCAAAGCTTGCCTTTTCGTCAGGCCCCAGGAATCTCCCGATCGATACGTGGTGCCCTCTCGAGACCAGATAGAGCCTTTCGACCCCATATTCCTCATGGACCTGCTGGTCGAGCCGCACCCACAGCGGGTTGAGCACCCATTCGGCGACATGACCGCGATGACTCACCCTGCGCACGCGTAACTCGGACGGCGTCAACGAAATTTCCTCGCGCGCCTGCGCGGTGCGGAAATTGACCTTGAATGCCCAGTAGATCACGAGCACGTCCAGCCCGAAAAAGCCGAACACCGGCCACGCCCCCATCAAAAGAAACGCGACGCCGGCAACGAAGCTGACGACACTTAGAAACGCCATCAGCACGACGAAGCCGGTCCGGTTGAGCGAGCGATGCGGCGTGAGCAGCGCCGAAAATAGCTCGGGCTCAGGCGTGGCCGGATCAATTTGATTGCCTGTCGTCATCGTGTCTCAGTATATCCCCTTCATGGCGAAAATCATCCGCGCTCAACGTGCTGGGAAAGCAAGTCCCGGATTGCTGCCGAAAAAATCGGCAGCGAGAGCCAAGGCCAGCCCGACGCGGGCCCCCGAAAAAGCGCCGAAAGCGCTCAAGCCCAAATCGCCGAAGTCCAAATCATCGCCATCAAAAGCTCAAAAACCCTGGACGCCGGCAGAAGTCCGCGAGGCTTTCACCCGCTTCCAGAAAGCCAATCCCGAACCGAAGGGCGAACTCGAACATCTCAATCCGTTCACGCTCCTCGTCGCTGTCGTTCTCTCGGCGCAGGCGACTGACGCTGGCGTCAACCGCGCGACGCGCGCGCTGTTCGCCGTCGCCGACACGCCGGAGAAAATGCTCGCGCTCGGCGAGGAGAAGCTGCGCGATTACATCAGGACCATCGGGCTCTATCGCACCAAAGCGAAAAACGTCATCGCGCTGTCGGAAAAACTGATCAGGGATTTCGGCGGCGAGGTGCCGCGCACGCGTGCCGAAATCGAGTCGCTTCCCGGCGCTGGGCGCAAGACCGCCAATGTCGTGCTCAACATGGCCTATGGCGAGCACACGCTCGCGGTCGATACCCATGTGTTCCGTGTCGGCAACCGCACCGGGCTCGCGCCAGGCAAGACGCCGCTCGAAGTCGAACTCGGCTTGGAGAAACTCATCCCGCCTGAGTTCATGTTGCACGCTCATCATTGGCTGATCCTGCATGGGCGCTATACCTGTCTCGCCCGCAAGCCGCGCTGCGAGGTATGCCTGATCAACGATCTGTGCCGCTGGCCTGAAAAGACGGTCTGAGGCATGATGGGTGTGCGTCTCTGACGCGCCGTTCGGCGTTGTGCTTCTGGTCGCGCGCCGTGGACGCTCACATTGGGCCGACGAATCTTGGGAAGTATCGTGAGCCAACAGGATCAAGCCGCCCCGACGATTGCACCAGTCTCGGCTCCAGCCGTCGCGCCTGCGGCGGGGCCGCCGTCCAAATCGTCCGGTACCTGGACCCGGCTCGTGATTCCCTTGTTTGCGGTCGTTGCCGCGCTCGTCTTTGTTGTGATCGCAACGTTTAACTGGAACGAATGGACCAGCGATGCGGTGGTTCAAACCACAAATGACGCCTATGTCCGAGCCGATCTGACGCGCTTGAGCAGCCGCGTCGCGGGAGAGGTGTTGACCGTCGCGGTAAGCGATTTCCAGCGCGTCAAAGCCGGCGATCTCCTCGTCCAGATCGATCCGGCCGATTATCAGGCACAGGTCGCGCAGGCCGAGGCCAGCGTCGCCGCGGCGCAGGCGGCGCTCGACAATCTCGCCAATCAGGTCGAGCTCCAATACGCAACGATCGCACAGGCGGAGGCGCAGCAACTCTCCGCGACCGCGCAGCAGGTGGAGGCGCGTCAGGAGCAGGAGCGGCAGCAATCGTTGTCGCAGACCGAAGCCGGAACGCGACAACGACTCGAGCAGGCCACCGCGGCCTTTGCCAAGGCGGACGCCGACGTTCGCGCGAGCCGTGCCTTCATCGCAGCCCAGAAGCACCAGCTCGAAGTGTTGTCCGGAACCAAGAAGCAGCGCGCAGCCGATCTCGAGGGCGCGAAGGCAGCCCTGGCCGCGGCAAAGCTCAAGCTCGGCTACACCAAGATCGTCGCCCCATTCGATGGCGTCACCGGGGAGCGTGAAGTGCAGCAGGGCGACTATGTCAATATCGGCACCAATCTCGTCAACGTCGTGCCGCTGCCGAATGTCTACGTGATTGCCAACTACAAGGAGACTCAGCTTACGCGCGTCAGGCCGGGGCAGCCGGTCGATCTCACCGTCGACAGCTTTCCGCACGAGAAATTGCGCGGCACGGTCGAGCGCATCTCGCCGGCCAGCGGATCGCAATTCGCGCTGCTGCCGCCGGACAACGCCACCGGCAACTTCACCAAGGTGGTCCAGCGCATCCCCGTGCGTATTGCGCTCGACAAGAACCAACCGCTGCTGGAACGTTTATTGCCGGGCATGTCGGTCGTGACCCGTATTCACACCGACGGCAAGCAAGATGGCGAACAATGACGCCGACAGGGGACCGCTGTCGCGCGGCGGCGTCGCGGCGCAGCCGCTGTTCGCGGTCGGGGCCGTCCTGCTCGGCTCGTTTCTGGCGAATTTCGACAGCCGTCTGACTTCGGCCGGGCTGCCTGACCTGCGTGGCGCGTTCTCGCTCACTTTCGACGAAGGCGCCTGGCTCAGCACCACTGGGATCGGTTCACAGATCTTCATTGCTCCGGCGGTTGCCTGGCTTGCGACTGCTTTCGGGCTGCGCCGCGTGCTCGGCATCCCAAGTCTCGCTTTCGCGCTGATCTCGCTCGTGATCCCATTCGTGCGCGACTATCAGCTGCTGCTCGCGCTCAGCGTCATCCATGGCATGTTGCTTGGCACCTTCGTGCCGGCGACCCTGATGATCGTCCTCCGCAACCTGCCGATCCGGTGGTGGTTGCCGGCGATCGCGATCTATTCGATCAGAGTGGGATTTGCGCTGGATACCAGCACGGCCGCGGTCGGATTCTATGTCGAGCACTGGGGCTGGCAATGGATCTATTGGCAGGGCGCGCTGGTCGCGCCGCTGATGGGGCTGATGGTCTATCTCGGAACGCCCCACGAGGACGTCAATCGGGACCTTGTGCGGAATGCGGACTGGGGAGGCATGCTGCTTCTCGGCGCATCCGTCTCGATGATTTATGCCGGCCTTGATCAGGGCAATCGACTGGATTGGCTCGAGTCAGGGACGGTGATGGCATTGCTGATCGGCGGCGGCGCGCTGTTCATCGGCTTTCTCGTCAACGAAGCCTGCGTCAGCAATCCCTGGGCCCATGTCAATGTGCTGTTCTCGCGCAATGTCGGGCTCTCACTGGTCATCATCCTGCTCTACACGCTGACGAGCCTGTCCAATTCGTCGCTGGTGCCGAACTTTCTCAGCGTCGTCGGCCTGATGCGGCCGGAGCAGTCGGGCGTTCTGCTCCTGGTCTTCGGCGCGCTGCCGATGTTCGTGCTGGTGCCGATATCGATCTTCCTGCTCAGGCATTTCGATGCGCGCACGGTCCTGGTCGTCGGCTTGTCGGCCTTCGCGACCGCGAACCTGCTCGGCACGCAGCTCACGCACGACTGGGCACGCGGGGATTTCGAGACCATCGTGCTGCTGCAGTCCGTGGGTCAGGCGTTCACGCTGCTGCCGATCATCATTCTGGCGCTGTCGAATTCCGATCCGACGCGGGCGACGGCGTTCGCCGCCTATATCCAGATCATGCGACTCGGCGGCGCCGAAATCGGCGTGGCGTTGATGGGGACGTGGCTGCGCGTGCGCGAGCAGGTGCATTCCAACTTCATCGGGCTGCACATCGAAAATGGCGGCGTCGATGTGGTGCGCGTGCTCAAGCAACTGGCAGAAGGTTTCATGGGCCACGGCACCGGGACCTCTTCGGCGCGGGCACTCGCGACGCTCTCCAGCGCAGTGGCGCGTGAGGCGAACGTGCTGGCCTATATCGACGGCTTCTGGCTCTGCTTCTGGCTGGCGATCGTTGCGCTGATCCTTGTCAGCCTGGTTACCAGAGCGCCTCCCGGGCCGTTCACGCCTGAGCCGTTCGCCGTGGCCAAGGCCGTGCTGCGCAAGTGCGGAATGGCCGTGCGATAAGGGGACGTCTCTCCGCCGCTTGTAATGATCCGCTCACGGCTTTGGGCGCGTGCCCACGGTCGCGCCGAAGCAGCGCCGGCTTGTCGATGGACGATGGCCAGCTTACGCTGTGCGGCAAGGTCCGGATCAAGGATCATACAAAATGGTTGGGAGGGTTCGCCGTGCGACCGCAACTCGCGCTTCTGCTGTTTTCTGCCTTTCTGGTTCTCGGAGCGCCCGGCGCACGAGCGCAGGTCTCCGATAACGTCGTCAAGATCGGTGTGCTCAACGATCAGTCCGGTCTCTATGCCGATCTCGGCGGCCCGGGCTCGGTCGTGGCCGCGCGAATGGCCGCGGAGGATGCTGGCGGATCGGTGCTCGGCAAGCCGGTCGAGATCGTATTTGCGGATCACCAGAACAAGGCCGATATCGGCGTCGCCGTCGCGCGTCGCTGGTTCGAAAACGAGAATGTCGATATGGCCATCGGCTTCGACAATTCATCGGTGGCGCTCGGCGTCGAACAGCTCGCCGCCGAACATCATCGCATCGCCATCGCGGGTGCGGTCGGCAGCACCGCTTTCACCGGCAAGAGCTGCACGCCGAACGAGGCGTCGTGGATCTACGACAGCTACGCGCTGACCACGAGTCTCGCGAAATCAACCGTGGCGGAAGGCCGCGACACCTGGTTCTTCATCACGGTCGATTATGCCTTCGGTCACTCGCTGGAAGCGGATGCAACGGCCGCGGTCAAGGCTGCCGGCGGCAAGGTGCTTGGCAGCGTCCGTCATCCGCTCAACACGTCCGACTTCAGCTCCTATCTGCTGCAGGCGCAGGCCTCTGGCGCGAAGGTCGTGGCGTTCGCCAATGGTGGCGGCGACATGGTCAACGCGGTCAAGCAGGCCAACGAGTTTGGCCTGACGAAAAAGCAGAGCATGGTCTCCCTGCTGGTCTTCATTTCCGACGTGCACAGCATGGAGCTTCAAGCCGCACAGGGCCTGAAATTCGTGACGGCGTTCTACTGGGATCGCGATGACGAAAGCCGTGCATGGTCCAAGCGATTCTTTGACCGGCATGGCCGGATGCCGACCATGGCGCAGGCGAGCGTCTATTCGGCCGTGCGGCACTATCTCGCTGCGATCGCCGCGTCCGGCACGGACGAAGCAAAGGCCGTCATGGCGAAGATGCGCGAGATGCCGGTAAATGACTTCTATGTCAGAAATGGCCATTTGCGCGAAGATGGCCGTCTGGTTCACGACATGTATTTCGCGCAGGTGAAGACGCCATCGGAATCCAATAAGCCCTGGGACTACTACAAAATTCTCGGCGTGATTCCCGGCGATCAGGCATTCCGCCCGCTCGCAGAAAGCGGCTGTCCGTTGGCCGTGCATTGATCGGCTGACGGCCACCGTTGCAGCAAAGGAAAGCCTCATTCACCGTATAGTGAACGTAACCCGCTGCCCATGAACGCCCTCGGTCGAAATATTCGCTGCTTCGCGCGGTTCATAGGCCAAGGGACTTCAGACGCAGGGACAGCACATGAACCACACGGCCGCGCTTGTGTCATTGGCGACCTCCGTCCCGCCCTATCAGTTGCAACAAAAGGAAATTCTGCAGGCCGCGACCGGCATATTTGCCGAGCGGGATGAGCAGTTTGAAAATCTTCTGAGTCTGTTTGCGAACACCGGGATTGTTCATCGTTATAGCGTCAAGCCGATCGAATGGTACCTCGTGCCACGCGGCTGGCCGGAGCGAACGGAGGCTTTTCTCGATGGCGCCGAAGCCCTGTTTATCGATGTCGCGCGCAAGGCGATCGCTGCCGCCGATCTTGATGTCAGCGATATCGACACTGTCGTCACCGTGTGTTCGACCGGCATCGCGACGCCGACGCTGGAAGCGCGTGTTGCAGGCAAGATGGGATTCCGCGCCGACGTGTCGCGTGTGCCGGTGTTCGGGCTTGGTTGCGCCGGCGGCGTCTCCGGACTTTCGATCGCCTCGAGGCTCGCGCAGTCGCGGCCTGGCACCAACGTGCTCATGGTCGCGCTCGAGCTCTGCACGCTCGCTGTCCGACATGACGAACTGACCAAGGCGAATGTCGTCGCGGCCAGCCTGTTCGGCGATGGCGCTGCCGCCGTCGTGCTGCGCGCCGGCGACGGCGGCGCCACGCGGATCGAAGCGACCGGCGAAAAGCTCTGGCCTGACACGCTCGACATCATGGGATGGAGCGTCGACCCGCAAGGATTCGGCGTGATCTTCCAGCGCACCATTCCCGATTTCGTCCGGGATCACATGGGAGCGGCAATCGCTGAAATCGTCGCGCGCATGCAACTTTCGCTCAGCGAGATCGATCGATTTATCTGTCATCCCGGCGGGTCCAAAGTGATTGCGGCGCTGGAGCAGGCACTGTCGCTTGGTCAAGGCGCGCTCGACCATGAGCGTGACGTCATCGCCGACTATGGCAACATGTCCGCGCCGACGGTTCTCTTCGTGCTCGAACGCGCTCGCGCCCAGGGGCTGCCGCCACGATCGCTGTTGGCTGCGCTCGGGCCCGGCTTCACCGCGAGCTGCGTCGCGCTGCGACACGCCGCGTGAGCCTCGCGGCGATCATCCTGACGCTGGTTACGCTGCAGCGGCTCGGCGAACTCGTTATCGCTCGTCGCAACACCGAAAGACTGCGCGCACGCGGTGCAATCGAATTCGACGCGGAGCACTATCCGCTGATCGTGCTCGTGCATACGGCATGGCTCCTGACATTGTGGATCTTTGGTCGCGACCAGGACGTGAATCTTTGGCTGCTAGCAGTATTTATTCTGCTGCAGGGTATTCGGTTGTGGATTTTGACAACGCTTGGGCCTCGCTGGACGACGCGTATCATCATAGTGCCGGGCGAGCCCTTGATCGCCACCGGTCCGTACCGCTACTTTTCTCATCCCAACTATGCCGTCGTGGTCGCGGAGATCGTCGTGCTTCCGCTTGCGCTTCACCTACCCGTCGTCGCGGCCGCATTCACGCTGTTGAATGCGGCGGTGCTCGTCATCCGCATTCGCGCGGAGACACGCGCGCTGTCGGCCGGCGTTGCATTGTCGCGCGCGCATCCATGAGCGAGCATCAGGCGCTTCCGACAGACATTCCCATCGGGGGGCCTTGGGTAGCTACCTGGCCTGGGACTTCACCTTCGATTTGGCTCGCCTTTCTATTGATGTGCCTCGGCATGTTCATGGCGATCCTGGACATCCAGGTCGTGGCGACGTCATTGCCGACGATCCAGCTTGCGCTCGGCGTTTCCCAGGATGCGATGAGCTGGATTCAGACCGCCTATCTCATTGCCGAGGTCATCGCGATCCCCTTGACGGGTTTGCTCACGCGCGTGCTGACGTTGCGATGGCTGTTCGCCGGCGCCGTGAGCGTCTTTACGCTGGCGTCGATCGGCTGCGCGCTGAGCGGTAGTTTTGCAGTCCTGCTGGTGTTCCGAGTCATTCAGGGTTTTTCCGGCGGCGTTCTGATTCCCGCGGTTTTCTCCGCTGTCTTCCTGCTGTTTCCGCCGCGGCTCCACGCGGTCGCGACCACGATCGGCGGCGTCGTGGCGGTGCTGGCGCCGACCATTGGGCCGATCGTTGGTGGCTACATCACGGAAACCTGGTCATGGCCGTGGCTGTTCCTGATCAATGTGATCCCAGGAATCGTTGCGGCCTCGCTGACGCCGTTCCTGCTGCCGCATGACGACGCAGACCTTGCCGAATTTGCGAAGCTCGACGTCCGGACGCTTGCACTCATGGCGGCATCGCTTGCGTGCCTGGAGATCGGGCTGAAGCAGGCGCCGCAATATGGTTGGCTTTCGCCGATGAGCGCCGGCCTGTTGCTTGTAAGCGCCGTCGGTATCGCTCTTGCGATCCGGCAAACACTGAGTGCTGCGCATCCGGTGGTGCGGCTGTCGGCATTGCGGCGGCGCTCCTTCGCGGTCGGGTGTGCCCTGAGCTTTTGTCTCGGCGTTGGATTGTTCGGCTCGGTCTATCTGATGCCGGTGTTTCTCGCGTTCGTGCGAAATCATAGTGCATACGAGATCGGAATCATCATGCTGGCGACAGGCCTCGCGCAGCTGATCGCGGCGCCATTTGCCGCACTTCTCGAGAGCCGGTTCGGTGCGCGATGGCTGACGGCGGTCGGCTTCGCCCTGTTCGCATTCGGCCTTGGTCTGAGCGCATTTCAGTCCCGCGTTGCCGATTTTGACGAGATGCTCTGGCCGCAGATCGTGCGCGGCGTCGCCATCATGTTCTGCCTGCTGCCGCCAACACGGATCGCGCTCGGCGATTTGCCGGAATCGGAGGTCGCCGATGCCAGCGGACTATTCAACCTGATGCGTAATCTCGGTGGCGCGATCGGGATCGCCCTGATCGACACCATTCTTTACGGCCGGGTCGTCGGGTATGCCGAGAATTTTCGTGATCGTTTGCTGGCGGGCGACGTCAGCGCGGCGCAGGCGATTGGCCTCAACACTAAGATGTTCCTGAACAGGCCGCCCGGTCCTCCGGACGAGGCCGCGATCGCATTCGTTCGCCCGCTGGTCGAGAAGGCCTCGCTCGCGCTCTGTGTCAACGAGGCCTGGGCGATGCTCGCTTTCGTCGCCGTGATCGGTCTGCTGCTCGTGCCATTTGCGCGCGATCGCGCTGGAACCTAAACCGTAGGCAGGCCGCTTCGCCGTCGGGCGGGCTCGATCAGCTCCGGCCGCGAACCGGAGAGGCGCTTGTGCATGTGAACCATGAAGGCCATGCCGAACAGCGGCGTCGCCAGATTGACGACCGGAATCGAGACGAAAGCCGCGATGACAAGTCCCGCGGTGAAGACGGTCGCGGCGTTGTCCCGCCGCATCGCCTTGGCTTCAGCGGGCGAACGGAAGCGCATCGCCGCAAGCTCGAAATATTCGCGGCCGAGCAGCCAGGCGGTCGCAAAGAAGAAGACGAGGAATCCAGCGCCGGCCACGAACACGAAGGGCAGGGCGATCAGGTAGACCAGGATGGTCAGCAGCGCAGTCTTGGTGCCCTCGGTCACGGCCACGCCGAACGGCAGCGCGACACCGGGGCGTTCTGCCGGGTAGTGCTCGCGCTCGACATGGTCGGCAACGTCGTCGACGAACAGGCTCGCGACCAGCGACGTGATCGCCGGCATCAGGAAAATCGCGCCGAGCACGACGCCCAGTCCGGCGGCGATCGAGACGATCCAGGCCAGCACATTGAGGGGGGTGTGGAAGCTCGATCCGAGCATCGTCTCCGCCCATCCTTCGCCAGAGGTCGCAAACCAGCTCAGCAGGCGTTGCAGGGCGATCGCCAGCACAGTGATCAGGACAAGCGCAAGCCCGATCGATCGCCACAGGATGGAGCGCATCGGCGGTGACAGGATCTGCGAAAGCGCCTTGACGGCGGCGTCCAACATGGCGGCGTTACCCTTTCGGTGTCTAGAGCGTTTTCGAGCGAAGTGGATACCGGTTCGCGTGAAGAAAACGCGTCAAAACAATAACCCAGAGCTTCGGTTCTGATTCAATCAGAACCGAAGGTCTGGCCACCGAGAGGTAGACACACCCGGCAGTTTCGACAAGGTGTGTCCATGCGTGTTCCGCGCCGTCAGCCGTCGAGCGGCTTGCCGCGGACGTTTGGACCGAAAGCCGTGAGCGTTACGATCACGATGCACATCGCCGCGGTGATCAGGCCGAATACGCCGCCGACGCCGATCTCGCGTAGGACGTAGGCGACGATGAAACCGGAGAACGTCGCGCTCAGCCGGCTCATCGAATAGACCAGTCCTGCGGCGCGGGCGCGGATCGCAGTCGGAAATACCTCCGTCTGATAGGCATGGTAGGCATAGGACATCGTCGTGTTTGCCGCCGTCAGCAGTACGCCGCAGCTGATCAGCAGCGCAGGCTCGGTGAGCTGTGAGAACGCGAGTCCAAGAGCGATGATCGCGACGCAGGCGCCGTTGATGATCCACTTGCGCTCGAAACGGTCGGCAAAGCTCGCCGCAAGCAGCGGTGCGATCGGATAGGCGAATGCGATGATGAAGGAATATTGCAGGCTCTTGGTGACGTTGATGCCTTTCTCTACCAGCAGCGTCGGGACCCAATTGGCGAAACCGTAGAAACCGAAGGCCTGGCAGAAATTGAACGCCATGAACAGCACGACGAGTGACAGATACGGCGCTCTGAACAGCTCGGCGAAGCCGGTCGGTCCGCCCGGCGCTGCAGGCCGCGCCTCGGTTGCCTGTATGGGCCGGATACCACCGCCGGCCGCGGCCTCGAGCCTGCGAACGATCTCGATCGCCTCCTTGGTGCGGCCTTGGCGCGCGAGCCAGAGCGGGCTTTCCGGCAGATACAACCGCAGGACCCAGATCACCATGCCGGCAGCGGCTCCGATCAGGACCACCCAGCGCCAGCCGTCGACGTCGTAAGGCGACAGCGGCACCAGCCACCACGCGAGCAGCGCCACGATGGGCACGGCGATGAACATCACGGACTGATTGACGGCAAACGCCCGGCCCCGCATCCAGCTCGGCACGAGTTCGGTGATGTAGGCGTCGATGGTGATGACCTCTACGCCGACGCCGATCCCGGCAATGAAGCGCCAGAGCAGCAGGCCGCCCGACGTGGTCTGGCACGCCATGATGACGGACGCCGCGGTATAGCCGAGCAGCGCAAAGGTGAAGATCGACCGCCGTCCGAACCGGTCGGCCAGAAAGCCGAGGAAGAAGGTGCCCACGAACAAACCGGCGAACGTCGCCGCGACGAACGCGCCGATCCCCGAGAACCCGAAGAACGCTTGCGTGGTTGTGGTCAACAGCCCGCTGCGATTGAGGCCGGGCGCGATATAGGCCGTCAGAAACAGATCATAGATCTCGAAACAGCCGCCCAGCGACAGCAGCAGCACCAGCCGCCACAGATAGGCGGAGACAGGCAGCGCTTCGAGCCGCTGCGAGATCTCGTTGGGTCCACCCGCCGCTTCTGCAACATCAAAACTGGTATCGATACCGACGGCGCTCATCTTCGCTTATCCTCCCGGGCAACGCGGCTGTCCCGCAACCGTTGCTTCTCCGGTCATCACGCCTTCGCGCGTGCCGGTTGAACAACATTTGAGGCGCATTCAGCGGCGTTTGTAAATGGAGTTTGAGCGAGCCGAGCTGAACGGCCATCGAATCCCGCGCGGCCCCCGCCGCAATGAATTGACGAAATCTGTCCTTGCATCGGTGGATTGCATTCTGGAGGGACGAATGCTGCCTTCGCGAGATTATATTTCTCCCATCGCTCGGGAGAGCCTAATGTGATCGTCTGCGGAGACGAGGAGATAGCGATGACCGGAACTGGATTGCCGCTTGAGGGGGTGAGGGTCGTTGAGATGACCCACATGGTGATGGGCCCGTCCTGCGGCATGATCCTGGCGCAGCTCGGCGCCGAGGTTATCAAGGTCGAGCCGCCCGCCGGCGACAAGACGCGCAGCCTGGGCGGCATGGGAACATCGTTTTTTCCGCTATTCAACCGGGGCAAGCGCAGCGTCGTGCTGGATTTCGCCAAGGTCGAGGATCGCGAGACGATGCACCGGCTGCTTGCGACCGCCGACGTATTCCTGGAAAATTTCCGCGATGGCCAGCTTGAAAAGCAGGGGCTTGGCGCGGAGGAGCTGCGCAAGACATATCCGCATCTGATCATCGCGGGACATAAGGGATTTCTCTCCGGTCCCTACGAACATCGTCCGGCGCTCGACGAAGTCGTGCAGATGATGTCGGGGCTCGCTGCGATGACCGGTACCCGTGAGAAACCGCAGCGCGTCGGCTCCTCCGCCAACGACATCATGGGTGGCATGTTCGGCGTGATCTCGATTCTCGCCGCGCTCTACCAGAAGCGCAACGGTCGGGCCGAGGGCGCAGATATCCGCATCGGGCTGTTCGAGAACTGTCTGTTTCTGGTCGCGCAGCACATGGTCGAATATGAGATGACCGGCAATAAGCCGCGCTCGATGCCCGAGCGCGAGCACGCCTGGCCGATCTACGATATTTTCGAGACCAGGGGCGGAGAGCGGATCTTCATCGGCGTCGTCACCGAGGGCCACTGGCAAAGCTTCTGCCGGGAGTTCGGTCTGGCGGAATTCCTCGATGATGCGTCGCTGGACACGACGACCGCCCGCATCATGGCCCGCGGCCGGATCATTCCGCGCGTGACCGAGGAGATCAAGCGCTGGGATGTCGCGGAGCTTTCGGCGAAGCTCGACCGGCTCAACATCTGTTTCTCGCCGATCAATCGCCCCGAGGATCTGTTCAACGATCCGCATGTGCTGAGGCCCGGCGGCCTCGTCAACAATGTCAATGCCGATGGTGCGCCGTTCCGCGTTCCCGCATTGCCGATCCAATGGGATGGCGCCAATATCGGTGAAGGACTTAAGGTGCCGGTGCTCGGCGCCGATACCGCGGCGATTCGTGCAGAGCTCGCAGAAAATCAACAAGTCGCTCCGAACATTAAAGCCGCAGGGAGGCGCGTATGAGGACCCAGGATATCTATCCCGCCAGCCGTGTCACGCTGCGCGAAGTCGGCCTGCGAGACGGTCTCCAGCTCGTCAAGACGTTCCCCTCGACGGACGCGAAACGGCGCTGGATCCGCGAGGAATACGCCGCAGGCGTGCGGCATTTCGAGGTCGGTTCGTTCCTGCCGGCCAAGACCTTCCCGCAATTCGTCGATGTGCGCGACATGATCGAGACCGTGTCGTCGCTGCCGGGCGCGCACAGTGCCGCGCTGGTGTTGAATGAGCGCGGCGTCAACGACGCGCTGGAGTCCGGCGTTGGCGAAATCGCCACCGTCGTCTCGGCGACGGAAGCTCACAGCCAGGCCAATGCCAACCGTTCGCGCGATGCCGCGATCGCCAACGTCAAACGGCTTTGCGATCTGCGCGACGCGATCGCGCACAAGCCGATCGTGCATGCCGCGATCTCGATGGCGCTCGGCTGTTCGATCACGGGCGATGTCGATCCGAACGAGGTTCTACGGTTGGTCGAGAAATGCTTCGATGCCGGCGCCGATGTGGTCGGCATTGCCGACACCGTCGGCTATGCCGGGCCGAAGCATGTCGGCGAACTGACCCGGGCCGCCGTCCGGCTCGCCGGTTCCAAGCCGATCTGCGTTCATCTGCATGATACGCGCGGCATGGGCATCGCCAACGCGTCCGCCGCGCTCGACGCCGGTGCACGCATTCTCGATGGCTCGCTCGGCGGCCTCGGCGGCTGCCCGTTCGCGCCGGGCGCGACCGGCAATGTCGTGTTCGAGGATCTGGTGTTCCTGTGCGAGAGCAAGGGTTTTGCGACCGGCATCGACATCGAGAAACTGGTTGGCGTGCGGCAGATCCTGCGCGAGCAGATGCCGAACGAGCCGCTCTATGGCGGGCTCGCCCGCGCCGGCCTGCCGCGCGCGACCGCGGCGCAGGCGGCGTAATTAGAGCATGATCCGGAACAGCGTGAAGCGACTTTCCGAAAGACCATGCTCAACTAGACCTACAGCCTTGCAGCGCGCAACCGCAAAGCGTTGCCGACTACGCTGACCGACGACAACGCCATCGCCGCGGCTGCGATGACCGGCGACAGCAGGATGCCGAAGGCGGGATAGAGAATGCCCGCAGCAATCGGAATGCCGGCTGCGTTGTAGATGAAGGCAAAGAACAGGTTCTGGCGGATATTGCCCATGGTCGCCTGCGACAATTTTCGCGCGCGGACAATGCCGGTGAGATCACCCTTCAGCAGCGTCACGCCGGCGCTTTCCATCGCCACGTCGGTGCCGGTGCCCATCGCGATGCCGACATCGGCCGCGGCGAGTGCCGGCGCGTCATTGACGCCGTCGCCTGCCATGGCGACGATCCTGCCTTGCTTGCGGAGCCTCGCGACGACAGCACTTTTCTGATCGGGGAGCACCTCCGCCTCGACATCGGCGATCCCGAGCTTGCGCGCGACGGCGTCTGCCGTCGTCCGATTGTCGCCGGTCAGCATGATCACTTTGATGCCTTCAGCGGCGAGCGCCCTGAGCGCCTCCGGCGTCGTCGGCTTGACGGGATCGGCGATGGCGAACAGCCCGGCGAGCTGGCCGTCGATGGCGATGTTGATGACGGTCGCGCCGTCACTGCGCAGCCGCTCGGCTTCGCCGTCGAGCTGAGCTGTCTTGACGCCGGTCGATTCGAGATAGGCCGCATTCCCTAATGCGACGGTTTTGCCGTCCACCACGCCCGTTGCACCCTTTCCGGTTGGTGAATCGAACCGGTCAGCCCTGGTGAGGTTCAAGCCGCGCTCGTTGGCTGCTCGCACGATGGCGTCGGCCAATGGATGCTCACTCGCGCGCTCGACGCTGGCCGCCAGCCGCAGCGTGTCGTTCTCGTCGAAGCCCACCGCTGGAACGATCGTCACCAGTTTCGGCTTGCCCTCGGTTAGCGTTCCCGTCTTGTCGACCACCAGCGTGTCGACTTTTTCCATGCGCTCCAGCGCTTCGGCATTCTTGATCAGGACGCCGGCATGCGCGCCGCGTCCGACGCCCACCATGATCGACATCGGGGTCGCAAGCCCGAGCGCGCAAGGGCAGGCGATGATCAGAACACTGACGGCGGCAACGAGACCGAACGGCACGCGCGGCTCCGGTCCGAATATCGCCCACACGCCGAAGGCAACAATGGCGACAGCGATCACCGCTGGGACGAACCAGCTTGCGACCTGATCGGCCAGTCGCTGGATCGGTGCCCGGGAACGCTGCGCTTCGGCGACCATCTGCACGATCCGTGCAAGCAGTGTATCGCGTCCGACCTTGTCGGCACGCATCACGAAGCTTCCGGACTGGTTCAGCGTGCCCGCGATCACGCGTGCACCGGCCTCCTTGGTGACCGGCATCGATTCGCCGGTCACCAGCGATTCATCGAGTGCGGAACGACCCTCCAGGATGACGCCGTCGACCGGCACTTTCTCGCCAGGCCGCACCCGCAGCCTGTCGCCGGGCTGCAGCGCGTCGAGCGCAACTTCGTGGTCGGTGCCGTCCTCATCGACGCGGCGGGCGGTCTTGGGCGCGAGTTGCAGCAGTGCCTTGATCGCGCCTGACGTCGCGTCTCGCGCGCGCAATTCCAGGACCTGGCCGAGCAGCACCAGCACGGTGATGACACTCGCGGCTTCGAAGTACACCGCGACCGCGCCACCATGGCCGCGGAACGTCGCGGGGAAAATCTGAGGCGCAATCGTGCCGACGAGACTGTAGAGATAGGCGACGCCGGTGCCCATCGCGATCAGCGTGAACATGTTGAGGTTGCGCGTCACGAGCGACTGCCAGCCGCGGACCAGGAACGGCCAGCCCGCCCACAGCACGACCGGCGTCGCAAATACGAGCTGGATCCAGTTCGAGAGCGCGGGGTCGATCAGGCCATGGTCGCCGACGATGTGGCCGCCCATTTCGAGCACGACCGGCGGCAATGCCAGCACAGCGCCGATCCAGAAGCGCCGCGTCATGTCGGCGAGTTCGGGGTTGGGGCCGGTTTCGAGGCTCGCAACTTCGGGCTCGAGCGCCATGCCGCAGATCGGGCAGCTCCCGGGTCCGATCTGCCGGATCTCCGGATGCATGGGACAAGTGTAGACCGCGTCGTCACGCACATTCGCGTGCTGCGGCTGTGGCTTGGCGTTGTCGAGATATTTCGCGGGATCGGCGGCGAATTTGGTGCGGCATCCCGCCGAGCAGAAATGGAAGGCCTCGCCACGATAGTCGAAACGATGCTTCGATGTCGCGGGATCGACACTCATGCCGCAAACGGGATCGCGCGCGAGCGCTTTAGCGTCGGCAGGTGCATCGTGATGATCGTGGCCGGAACGATCATGGTGCCCGCCGCAACCGGTCTTTGCCCCGCCCGTATGGTCATGTGCGGCTTCGTTCATCGCAAGCTCCGGCCTTGAAACATATACCCTATAGGGGTATATAGGCCGCATGCGAAAGGACATCAAGACATCCCTGCAGAAGCGGCTGAGCCGGATCGAGGGACAAGTGCGCGGCCTGTCGAAGATGGTCGACGAGGACCGCTATTGCATCGACATCGTCACCCAGATATCCGCGGTGCGCGCTGCCCTGCGCCGTGTCGAGGAAGAGGTACTGCGGGATCACGTGGCGCATTGCGTCGAGCACGCCTTCTCCAGCGGTGACAAGGCCGACCAGCGGGAAAAAATCGCGGAGCTAATGGCGGTGATCGGCCGGTCGGACAGGTGAGTTTATCACGGTCATTCCGGGTCTGGTGCTGCGCACCATCACGGAATGACAGCGGGATGAACAGTTCCGAATTTGGCGGCGTCTAAACCGCGATCTCGTTCTCGCGGCGCCTCGCGCGCCGTTCAGGCACGCGTGCAGGTACATACTCGACCCGCAGGAAGTGCTCTTCCACGGTGAACCGCTCGATCAGCGTGTCAGTCTCAGTCGACATCACTTCTGCAGCCGCAAGCGGCGTTTCTTCGTCAATCGTTTCAGGAACAAGCGGCGGCGAACCGATCGTCTCTGGAAACACCCCGAATTCGCCCGCTACCTCCGCGAGCGGCTTCTGCTTGTCGGCCCAATGCAGCGCGGTGTAGTCGAAGCCGCGCACGATGGTCGGTTTGACGATTTCGAAATAGGGCGAGATGTCGAAGTCACGCGGCATGTAGAGCGAGGAGTCGCGGATGTGCAGGATCTCGCGACGCGCTTTCCTGCTGCCGGCCTGCGTGATTTTCGGCAGGATGGGGTAGCGGACCGCATCGAACGCCTGGGCGATCAGCGCGGAGCAGATCATCTTGGTCGGGTCGCCCGACCCGAACGCGATCAGCCGCCGGCGCCAGCGTTGCGGGACTGGCAGCGGAAACAGATAGCGCATCAGATCGACGATGTTCTTGGTGTCGTAGCCGAAGCCGATCCGGTTGATCGCATATCGGCACACCGTGTTGCGGTCTTCATAGGATAGCCCGACCGGGCGGCAGACACGGGTGTGATAGGCGAAATATTTCGACAGCGGCGCGGTGCTGACGCCCTCGCCGACATTGGCCTCGATCAGCACATGCTGTTCGCCATCTTCCTCCGACGCACCGTCGACAGGACCGACATAGAGCGCGGCGTGGGACCACGTCGATTGCGTCAGATATTTGATGATGCCGGAGATGCGGCTGTTGCCCTCGACGAGGAGAACATCACCGGGTTCGATGATGCTGCGCAGATGTTCCGGATCGCTTGGCGTGAACGGCTCGTAACCCGGCACCTCCTTTTCGAGGTAGCCGGCAATCACCTTGCCGATCGTATCGAGCACGACGCCCATGATGGATTGCCCCGACGGCGTTTCCTGCCGCTTTTTTCCCTTCTCTTATCATGGTTGAAAGCCGTTGCCATTTGGTTCATGCGTGGCGCGGGATCAATCATGATTGATTCACCATGAGTGTTGCTCGTCACACTCGGATGCGGCAAAGTTCATCGGTTGTTCCCGTTTCTCCGCCTGTTCCGCAAAGCTCCGGAAACCATGACATGAAGATCACGCGCCGTCGCTTTCTTTCGGCGTCCGCGGCCTTCGCACTCACACCCGTCGCAGGTCGAGACGCGTGGTCTGCGCCATTGTCGCGCGAGGCCGATATCGTCGTGATCGGGGCGGGCGCGGCCGGCATCGCTGCAGCGCGGCGTATCATGGCGGCCAACCGCAAGGTGATCGTGGTGGAGGCATCCGGACAGATCGGTGGTCGTTGTCTCACCGACAACGCCACCTTCGACGCGCCGTTCGATCGCGGTGCGCGGTGGATGCACAATCCGGAGATCAGCCCGATGGTCAAGCTGGCGCGCAGCGCCGGGCTTGACCTGGTGCCGGCGTCACCGGGCCGTAAGATCCGCATCGGCCGTCGTTATGCACGCGCCGGCGAAACCGAGGAATTTCTGGCAGCGCTGGTGCGGGCCAATCGCGCGATCGACGAGGCGTCGCGCGGCAGGGCCGATGTCGCGTGCATCTCGGCGTTGCCAAAAGATCTCGGCGACTGGGCAAGCGCGGTAGACTTCGTGCTCGGCGCCAACGCGACGGGCAAGGATTTGCAGGACCTTTCGGCGGTCGACAAGGCGCATGCGCAGGACCGCGGCTCGGCGATCGGCTGCCGTCAGGGATTGGGCACCTTGATCGCCAAGCTCGGCGAGCAGGTTCCCGTGTCGCTTTCCACGCCCGTCAGTCGCGTCGACTGGAGCAGGCGCGACGTCTCCGTCGCGACATCGGCGGGCAAGATCGCCGCGCGTGCAGCCATCATCACCGTGTCCAGCAATGTGCTGGCCGCCGGGATGATCAAGTTCGACCCTGATATCCCGAAACGCTATCTTGATGCCGCATCGAGACTGACGCTCGGCAGTTACGATCGCATCGCCGTGCAGATGCCCGGAAATCCGCTGGGACTGTCGCGCGACGACGTGCTGATCGAGCAGAGCAATTCGACGCGGACGGCGCTGCTGTCAGCCAATATCGGCGGCTCGACACTGTGCACGATCGATATCGCTGGTTCGTTTGGCCGCGACCTGTCTGCGCAGGGTGAGCGCGCGATGGTGGCGTTCGCGCAGGAATGGCTGGCGAAACTGTTCGGCAGCGATGTCGGCGCCGCGGTGAAGAAATCGAGCGCGACGCAGTGGAATGCCTCGCCTTATGTGCTCGGTGCGATGTCGGCGGCAGCGCCAGGCGGGCAACCGTCGCGAAAGGTCCTGGCCGATCCGATCGGCGCCGTATTTTTCGCCGGCGAAGCGACGCACGAGACGATGTGGGGCACCGTCGATGGTGCATGGGACAGCGGCGAGCGCGCCGCTGAAGCGGCGCTTCGCAGGATCGGTGCATTGAGGGATGCCGAACCCGTCGAAGCCCCGGCGCGGACGTCGAAATCGCGACGACGCGGTTCATCGCGATAGGCATCTACGATCAATTGATTCTTGTATCCTCTAACGCAGCAGGCCGTCGAGCAGGGGCAGGCCGACGACGACTGCCAGGGCGATCAGTGCGTAGCAGATGCCGCGGAAGAGCCGTTCGCTGGCACGGCCGAACAACGCAGCGCCCAATCCGACACCGGCGGCATAGATCGGCCCGACGACCAGCGCGAGGCGGATCGCATCGGACGTGATCAGGCCGCCCACCGCATAGCTGACCGCGGAAAATAGGGCGGAAGCACCAAAGAACAGCATGATGTTGGCGCGTGCGATTTTCGATTCGATAGGCCGGCCCAGCCAGTAGCCGACGATCGGCGGGCCGCCGGTTTGCGCCAGCCCGCTGCAGAAGCCCGAGAGCGTGCCGATCCCAACCGAAATCACCGCGTGGTCTTTGCCGTGATAACGCCAGCCGGACAGCAGCAACGCCAGAAGCGCAATCACGAAACCGGAGATGATCCAGCGCGTCGTCACCGGATCGAGCCGGCTCAACAGCCACGTGCCGATTGGTACGCCGACCAACGCGCCGAGCACCATCACCGCAGTCGCTTTACGATCGGCCCGCCGCCAGGCGTTCGGCACCAGCGGCGCCGCGGCGACAAAATCGACGATGAGAAGCAGCGCGGCGACCAGGCGCGGCGCCGCCACGCTACTGGCCAGCGGCATGAAGATCAGCGCAGCACCGAAGCCGGAGAAGCCGCGCGCTGTCCCCGCAACGAAAGCGATCGCGCAAATGGCCAGCGCGGCGCGGCCGCTGACATCCGCCGGGATCAAATCCCAGAACGTCATCCGCGCAAGACGCCGCCGGTCTTCTTGGTCACTTCGGCGACGATCTTCGCACCGACCGCGTCGATCTCCTCATCGGTCATGGTCTTTTCGCGTGGCTGCATCGTCACGGCAATGGCGATCGATTTCTTCGCGGGATCGATGCCTTTGCCTTCGTAGACGTCGAACACCGTGACATCGGTGATCAGCTTCTTGTCGATGCCCTGTGCCGTGCGCACGATATCGCCGGCCTTGACCGTGCGATCGACGATGAAGGCAAAATCGCGTGACACCGGCTGGAACGCGGAAAGCTCCAGCACGGACTTGGCGCGGGTCGGCTTCTGCTTGGCCGCCGGGATGCGGTCGAGAATCACCTCGAATGCCATCAGGGGGCCATCGGCGCGCAACGCTTCCAGAGCGCGCGGATGAACCTCGCCGAAATGGCCGAGCACGTTCTGCGGGCCGATCTGGATCGTCCCCGAGCGGCCCGGATGCAGCCAGCTCGGCCCCCCAGGCACGACCTGCAGCGCCTGCATCGGTGCGCCGGCGGCCGCCAGGACGGCCAGCGCATCGGCCTTGGCGTCGAAAGCGTCGGCAGGAGCCGAGCCGGACCAATGGCGCCCCAAACCCTTCGACGACGCAAAGCCGTGACGGACGCCGGAGGCAGCGACGAACTGATCTTCCGGCCGGTCACCCTTGAAGATCTGACCGACTTCGAACAGCGCTGCGTCCGGGAAGCCGCGATCGCTGTTGGCCTGCGCCGCTGCGATCAGCCCAGCCAACAGGGTTGGCCGCA
Source organism: uncultured Alphaproteobacteria bacterium (assembly GCA_963770385.1). Classification (GTDB taxonomy): domain Bacteria; phylum Pseudomonadota; class Alphaproteobacteria; order Rhizobiales; family Xanthobacteraceae; genus Bradyrhizobium. Next base: position 1,698,646 of record CAVYPJ010000003.1, read on the forward strand.
TGTCGGAAAGGTCCGACGCGATCGGGTTGGCGAGCGCGAGTTCCTTCTTGCCGCCGCCGAACAATTCGGCAGCCTGCTTGGAGATGAACGACCACGTCACCGCTTCCACCATGCCTCGCGAGGCCAGCGCGCGCTTGGCGCGGCGGGTGCGAAGCTGCATTGGCGTCAGCACCGGCTTGCGCGGCTCTTCGCCGCGCTCGAACGGCGTCATCGGTACCTGGTCGACGCCGACGATGCGCACGATCTCCTCGACGAGGTCGGCCTTGCCGTGCACGTCGGTTCGCCAGGATGGCACCGCGACCTTCACCACGGGGCCATTGCCCGCTATGACGAAGCCGAGATGGGTAAGGATGCGTCGCACCTGGGTCAGCGGCACCTCGATGCCGGCGAGCCGCTTGACTTCCGACAGCGGGAAATCGATCACGCGTTCGTCGGCGAACTGCTTGCCGACCACGACGTTCTCCGACGGCGCGCCGCCGCACAGCTCCATGACGAGCTTGGTCGCAAGCTCCAGTCCCGGCACCATGAAGGCCGGATCGACGCCCCGCTCGAAGCGATAGCGTGCATCTGAATTGATGCCGAGCTTGCGACCGCTCTGGGCGATGTTGATTTCGTTCCACAGCGCGGATTCGATCAGCACGTCGGTCGTGCTCTCGTCGCAGCCCGAAGCCTCGCCGCCCATGATGCCGGCAAGCGACTCGACGCCATGCTCGTCCGCGATCACGCAGACGCCGCTGTCCAGCGTATAGGTGCGGCCGTCGAGCGCGAGCAGCGTCTCGCCGTCGCGGGCGCGGCGGACGGTGAGATTGCCCTTGACCTTCTTGGCATCGAAGACGTGAAGCGGGCGGGCGCGGTCGTAGGTCATGAAGTTCGTGATGTCGACCAGCGCGTTGATCGGCCGCAGGCCGATCGACGTCAGCCGCCGCTGCAGCCATTGCGGAGAGGGTCCGTTCTTGACGCCGCGCACGAGGCGCAGCGCGAAGCCAGGACAGAGTTCCTCGTCCTCGACGGTCACCTTCACGGGGCAGGGAAACTCGCCCTTCACCGGCCTGATAACAGGGTCCTTGAACTTGCCCATGTCGGCCGCGGCGAGGTCGCGTGCGATGCCGTGCACGCCGGTGCAATCTTGCCGGTTGGGCGTGAGATTGATCTCGAACATGGGATCGCCGAGGCTCGCCCATTCGGCATAGCCTCTGCCGATTGGAGCGTCGGCAGGCAATTCCATGATGCCGTCGTGATCCTCGGAGATCTGCAGTTCGGCCGCCGAACAGAGCATGCCTCGGCTTTCGACGCCGCGGATGGTGCCGACGCCGAGCGTGATGTTCTTGCCGGGAATGAACGTTCCGGGCGCCGAGAACACGCTGACGAGGCCGGCGCGCGCATTGGGCGCACCGCAGACGACCTGCACGGGCGCCGCGCCGTCGCCGGTATCGACCATGCAGACGCGCAGACGGTCGGCGTTCGGATGCTGCTCAGCGGAGATCACGCGTGCGATCGTGAACGGCGCGAGCAGCTTCGCTTTGTCCTCGAGATGTTCGACCTCCAGTCCGATCATGGTGAGCTTTTCGGCGAGCTTTTCGACAGGCTCATCCGTGTCGAGATGTTCCTTCAGCCAAGAGAGCGTGAATTTCATGATGCAACCCTGCGATCCCTGAAGACCTCGACAAGACGAAAGCGCTCACACATGAGCATCATGGTTTCGCTGAACTTGCCTTGTCGGGTGAAGTAGCTCCGGTGCGCTTCGCGCCAATAACTCAGACTTCTGTCGCCTTCTCCCTCATCGAAGGCGAAGGCTGCGTCGACCTCATCGAAGCGGCGGTAGCTGACTTCGGTCGAACTCGATGACGCAGCGTGGATCGCCGCGCCCATCAAGAACGATCCAGCGTTCGCCGGGCGTCGAGGTGTTGGGTTCGTCCTCGGTGCTGCAGGTTGCGGTCTTGACGCCTCTGATCACGAGGTCAAGCAATTCATCGGCGAGCCCGGGGCCGTCGCCGAATGCGAACGCCTTCAGGCCGCGATAGGCTTCGGGGATCGTCTCCAGTTTCACGAACTCAGACCTCCCGCGAGCGTCGGGACGTCGAGCGGCTTGAAGCCGTAATGAGATAGCCAGCGCACGTCGCTTTCGAACAGCTGCCGCAAGTCGGACATGCCATATTTCAGCATCGCGATGCGATCGATGCCCATGCCCCAGGCAAAACCCTGGTACTCGTCGGGATCGATGCCGCAGGCGCGCAGCACATTCGGATGCACCATGCCGCAGCCGAGAATCTCCAGCCAGTCCTCGCCCTCGCCGAAACGGATCTCGCCCTTGTCGCGGCGGCACTGGATATCGACTTCGAGCGACGGCTCGGTGAACGGGAAGAATGACGGCCGGAACCGCATGTTGATGTGGTCGACCTCGAAGAACGCCTTGCAGAACTCATGCAGGATCCGTTTGAGGTGACCGAGATGCGAGCCCTTGTCGATGACGAGGCCTTCGACCTGGTGGAATTGCGGTGTGTGCGTCGCATCCGAGTCGATGCGGTAGGTGCGGCCCGGGCAGATCACGCGGATCGGCGGCTTCTGGCTCAGCATGGTCCGCACCTGCACCGGCGAAGTGTGGGTGCGCAACAGCATGCGCGAACCGTCGTCCTTCGGCTGGAAGAAGAACGTGTCGTGCATTTCGCGCGCGGGATGGCCGATCGGGAAATTCAGCTTGGTGAAGTTGTAGTCGTCGGTCTCGATGTCCGGACCTTCGGCGACCGAGAAGCCCATGTCGGCGAAGATCGTCGTCAGTTCGTCCAACACCTGGCTGAGCGGATGAATCCGGCCTGTCTCCGCCGGCGCCTCGCGCAGCGGCAGTGTGACGTCGATCGTCTCGGAGGCCAGCCGCGCATCGAGCGCCGCCGATTTCAGGACATCACGCCGCTCCGCGAGCGCCTGGGTCACCTTGTCCTTGGCGAGGTTGATCGCCGCACCCTGCGTCTTGCGCTCGTCAGGTGACATCTTCCCGAGCGTGGCGAGCAGTGCCGAGATCGAACCCTTCTTGCCCAGGGCCGCGACGCGGACGGCTTCCAGCGCTGCCTCATCGCCGGCCGCGGCAATGTCGCCAAGGATGGTTTGTTCAAGCGTTACGAGGTCGGACACGGCTGAATCTCTCCGCAAAAGGCCGCTGGTTGTGGCCATCTCGGGGCGGAAAGGTCAAGCCAAAAGCCTGCAATCCCGCCCCTGTGGCCGGCCAGCTTTGAACCCTCAGGCTCCTGCTCACACCAAGGGAAACGAGGAGAATGATGCAATGCGTTTTGGCGCGGGTCTGGCCATTCTGGCCGTCTTGATGTCGATTGCCGGAACTCCGGCGTTCGCAGCGGTTTGTCTCGACAAATCCATGACGCTCGAAGAGATCGTCGACGCTATCAGCGCCTCGCCCGGGTGCGACCCGGCGATGAAGATCTTCGAGGACTGCGAATCCGGCACCAGTGGAGATATCCAACTTGGCATCGCCGTCGAGAGGAAGTGCGAGGCGGACTTCCTGTCCCGGCTCAAGGCGTCGCAGAAGAAGACTTATGCGAGCCAGCTCGGCCGTTGTGACGCCAAGTACCGGAATAAGGACGGCACGATGTACCGATCCTTCACGGCGTTCTGCCGAGCCGAGGTCTCGCAGCGCTACGCGCGTCAGGCGCTGAAAGTAGCGGACCCGAAGGCCCGCTAAAACGCGATCGCGCCTTTGATTGAGCCCGGTCTTTTCGGAAAACCGCTAGACACTTTTCCGGATCTTGCTCTAGCAGCCTTGGTTCAGGCCGCCAGCGCGGCTTTGGCCTTCTCGGCAATCGCCTGGAACGCCGCGGGCTCGTGGATCGCGAGATCCGACAGAACCTTGCGGTCCACCGTGATGCCCGACTTGGAGAGGCCGTCGATGAAGCGGCTGTAGGTCAGGCCAAACGGGCGCACAGCGGCGTTGAGACGCTGAATCCAGAGCGCGCGGAAGGTGCGCTTCTTGCGCTTGCGGTCACGGAAGGCGTATTGGCCGGCCTTTTCGACGGCCGCCTTGGCGGCGCGGATGGTGTTCTTGCGACGGCCGTAAAAACCCTTGGCGGCCTTGTAGACTTTCTTGTGCTTGGCGTGGGCGGTCACACCGCGTTTGACGCGAGACATGACGGTTATCCTTCAGACAAAATGAGGTGACGGGATAGCCGCGCGAACGCGGCTCAGCTCTCGGACGGCCGCGAACGCAATCAGGCGTTCGGCAGGAAGTATTTCTTGATGTTGTCGCCGTCGGTCTTGAACAGCACGCGCGTGCCGCGGAGCTGGCGAATCTGCTTCTTCGTCCGCTTGATCATGCCGTGGCGCTTGCCGCGCTGGGCATACATCACTTTGCCGGTAGCAGTCACCTTGAAGCGCTTTTTGGCGCCTGACTTGGTCTTCAGCTTGGGCATTTGGCTCTCCTCAAAGCCGCAACACGAAACCGCCCGGGAAGGGCGGTCGTTCGGCTAAATGCTCGTTAGAGCGTTGGAAGTGCTGGTGTTTTTCCATAAGGGAAGCAACCAGCACGGGCACCGCCACGGCAGCCCTTTGATCAGCCGGGCGATTTAAGGCCGCGCTTATGACAGAACGGGAGCCGATTGGCAATCGATGAACCATGGAAGCGGCTGATTTGACGTATGGATTGTCATTTCTAATCTTCATCCGGGGCGTGACGAAAATGACGAGATCAATCAAAGAGAGCGAAACTCCTGCCGCCAATGCGCGTGTGCGCGGCTGGCGCTGGTTCATGGCCGCCATCGTGGTCACCGCCGCGACGGCGCCGCTCACGGCCGAGGCGAGAATTGTCAGGGGCGGGGCCTATGACGGCATCTGGAATGTCGTCTTCGCCACCACGCGGGGCAATTGCAGCTCGGGCTATCGCGTCCCATTCACCGTGATCGGCAGCCGCGTGTCGTCGGCTGGCGGTGGACGGGTCTCCGGCGCGGTCAGCCGGAACGGCGCCGTCGCGGTCAGAGTCTCGGTCGGCGCCTCCAGGGCGAGCGGCGGTGGCCGGCTCGTCGGCAATAACGGCGCAGGCTCTTGGCGCGGGATCATTTCCGGTGATCCCTGCAGCGGCGTCTGGAACGCGACGCGAGGCTAGAGCGCGATGAGATCAGGTTGAATCGTCATCGCGCTTTAGGTCTTTGTTTGAGCATGATCTTTTCGGAAAACCGCTACCCACTTTTCCGGATCATGATCTAGAACAGGACCTTCAGAAGCATGACGAAAACTTGGGCGGCAATCGCCGTAGGGCTTTTGCCACTCAGCTCGTCGAGCCGGCGCTTGGCTGACTGATCGCCGTGGTCGGCGGACTTGCGGTACCATTCGACCGCATGATCGAGATCCTTGGCAACGCCAAGTCCGGCTTCATACGCCCAGCCCAGATTGTATTCGGCGGTCGGTTCCTCATCGTCAGCAGCCTTCCTGAACCAATCGACCGCCTTGTCGTAGTCCACCGGCAGCCCATCGCCGCCATGGGTGTAGAGCACGCCGATGCTCATCTGGGCCCAGGCCGAACCTTGGTCGGCTGCCAGCCCGAACCATTTCTCGGCCTGCTTGAAGTCCCTGGTCACGCCGCGGCCGTCTCGATACATGGTCCCAAAGTGAAGCTGGGCCTGTCTGTCGCCAAGCGCGGCCGCCCTACCGTACCATTGCGCGGCCATCTCGTCGTCGCTCGCGACGCCCCATCCCTTCTCGTAGATTTCTGCCAGGCACGTCTGGCTGAATGTATCGCCTTGGTTCGCGGCGAGCTGATACCAGCGCACGGCCTCGCGATAATCGCGCGGCACGCCACGGCCATATTCGAACATGTAGCCGACGAAGGACTGCGCACCGGCGTGTCCCTGTTCCGCAAGCGGTTTCAGCCAGGTCATCGCGAGGTGGTAGTTCTTGGACTGGAAGGCCTTGGTCCCGAGATTGTAGTCCGGGCTCATCTCGACGACGTAGCCCACCGGCTTGCGTGTCAGGCCGATGTTGCTGCGCCGGAACTCGTTGAATTTCGACAGGCCAAGCTTGACCGTGTTGACGAACTCCGCGGGACAGACCGGTTTGTCGAAACGGACCTGGACCTCGGCCTCGGTTCGAATGGTCCGGTCATCGACCGCAATGCGGGCCTTGACTTCGACGTGTCCGCGCACGGTTCCATAGGCGGTCTCGCCCTCGAAGTTGGCCGTATAAGCGACTGGCGCTTGCCGGTAGGAAAGATTGAGCCCGTCCGGCAGGTGAAGCGTGGCCGTTTCTCGATATTGCAGCGGGCGGCAAAGGAAGGGCTCTTCGCGGACGTCACCTGTGATCAATTGCAGCAGCGGCAGCCGGGGATCGCTGAGCACCGTGACGGGCAGCGCGTCGAGCTTGACTGGCCCGAGCCGGAACGTCGCCGTGAGGGCATAGCTGTCGGACAATTTGCGCGGATCGGGAACGATATAGCCGCCCGTTCCGCTGAGGTTGTCTTTCGCAATCATCTCATCAGCGAGATGGCGCCGGTCGACCTGTTCGAGGCGTCTTGCGGCGTCACGGCTTAACGCGGCGCCCAATCCTTGGCCGGAAAAGACGGTCCGGCCCTGGCGGGTGCCGTCCGGCGAAAGCGTCGTGTCGGTCTCGGACGCGAGCGAAAAACGCTCGGGCGGCGTCATTGGAATCGTGTCCAGCCTGCCCGTGTCGATGTTGAGGACTGGTTTGCCGGCGAGCGCCGAGGGCAGGGCGCCGAATGCCACGTGCGACGCGGTGGGGTCGAGATATTGGTCGAGTGCCGGCACGTAGAGGATGACGTGGTCGAAATTCCGTGTCGCCAGCTCAGTCAGCATGTAGCGCGGCCGGGCATTGACGAGAACAAGATTGGCGTCGATGTCCTGCGCGGCGAGCAAGGCCTTGAGAAGGGTCATATGCGCCTTGCAATCGCCATATCGCGACGCGAGCACGGCGGCGGCCGGCTGCGAAGTCAACCCGCCGTCCTCCAGCCCGATGCCGGCATAGCGGATATTCTGTGCCACCCAGTTGTGGAGGCGCTCGACCTTTTCGGCCGTCGTCGTGACATCGCCGGCGATGCGGGCCGCGACGGCCCGCACGGCCTCGTTGGGTGTTGCCATCGGCGCGTTGCGAACGTTAAGCGCCGCAGCCAGCGCTGCATAATCGGTGAAGGTGCTGGCCTCGAAGCGCCGAGCCGTATCGAATTCGTCGATCTCGTTTTGCCGGCGCGCCGGCGTGTCCTGTCGCAGGCGGACGTGATGGATGATTCGGTTGCCGGACTGTTCTTCGCTGTGCTCGACATCGCGGCCGGACGTCCGCAATGGCTTTGAAGCCGGGCCATCGAGTGTCAGTTCGATCACCTCCGGTGGCTGATCTGTCGGCTGCGTCCAATACTGCTCAAACTCGCCGTCAAGCCGCGGGCGTTTGTCCCGGTAGATGGCGCGCCCTTTCACCTTGTCACCCGGACCAACGTCAGAATAGGCGATCAGCCGGTTTCGCTCCTCACCGAAATAGGGCGAAGACGTATCGGCCGAGGCCGGCTGGTCCCGGACCGCGCGAGGGTCGACCCCGATGATTTTTCCGTCGGCCTTCACCGTCGCGAGGTCGCTGACGGTCAGCTCGCCATAGTAACCGTTGTAGGAGAGGATCTTTTGGGCGATCGCCTCGGCGCCCTTCGGATCGAGTGCGAGGATTTCGAAGTCGAACACGGTCGTGCTCAAGCCACGCTCGTCGAAAGTGACGGCATAGCGAACCACCGTTCGTCGCCATCCTGGATCGACCCAGGTTGGCGGGGTGTCGCGTTCCGCGGCGACGCCAGGCGCCGCGCCCGCCGCGCACATCAACGAGACAAGCAACGGCCAAATAGCACGCGCGATCATGATGCCAGCGCCCTCCGCAATTTTGGGCGCAGTCAAGCATCAAAGAATTACCATGGTACCTTGTGATTGAAGACAGCTTTGGCCGCGAGGGAAAAGCTTCGTAAAGGATAAGCCCCACAACGCAGACGGCCCGCCAGATCACCTGACGGGCCGCGCGAGCCAGCTTGATTCGGGAGCGTCCGCCTAAAGCATGATCCGGAAAAGTGTGTAGCGGTTTTCCGGAAAGATCATGTTTAGTCAAGAACCTAAAGCGCGATGATGACTCAGCTAGATCTCATCGCGCTTTAGCGGGGCGCGAGCACCATGACGACCTGACGACCCTCGAATCTGGCGTCCTGTTCGACCTTGGCGAACTCGGCAACGTCGGCCTTGACCTTGTCCAAGAGTTTGGTGCCGATCTCCTGGTGCGCCATTTCGCGTCCGCGGTAGCGCAGCGTGATCTTGACCTTGTCGCCTTCCTCGAAGAAACGCTGCATCGCACGCATTTTGACGTCGTAGTCGTGATCGTCGATCATCGGCCGCAGCTTGATCTCCTTGATCTCCACGACCTTCTGCTTCTTGCGGGCTTCCGCGGCTTTCTTCTGCGCCGAATATTTGTACTTCCCGTAGTCCATGATCTTGCAGACGGGAGGATTGTTGTTCGGCGAAATCTCAACCAGATCCATGCCCGCTTCGAGCGCCAACCTAATGGCAACCACGGTCTCGGTGGTGCCGTGGTTGGTACCGTTCTGATCGATTAGCTGAATTTGCGCATTACGGATCTCATCATTGGTGCGCGGCCCGTCTTTGGTGGCAGCGGGCGGGGCTCTGTTGGGACGGCGAATGGGTAGTTCTCCAAAGCTATGAAAAGGAAGGGCGATACCTTGAAACAATACACGGCAGCGAGCAAGCGAAGTCGCAACCTGTGCAAGAAAACCGACAAATGCGAGGCATTTGGGTCACGCGAGCGAGATAGACACCAATCTTCTGTTCCGCAAGCGTGGGGAATGCCCTAGTCGATACCGGATTTTCCCTTAACGGGTGGTGCGCGCCCCTGGTTGCGGCGTCGAACCGGAGTGACCTGCGAATGGCTGATTCCCTCAATTCCGAGCCTGCGCCGGATTTCATCGATGTCGGTACGGGAGACCAGGCGCGCAAGATTGCCGTACGTGCACGGGTCGGGGCCGCGTCGGGCGTATTCTGGCTGGGCGGGTTCAATTCGGACATGAAAGGCACAAAGGCTGTCGCGCTCGACGAGTGGGCAGCCGAGCGCAGCCGCGCCCTGGTGCGGTTCGACTACTCGGGCCACGGCGAATCCAGCGGAAAGTTCGTCGATGGTACGATCGGACGATGGCTGGAGGAGAGCCTGGCGGTGTTCGAGCGCTTTTGCGCCGGCCCACAGGTCGTGGTCGGCTCATCGATGGGCGGCTGGATGGCGCTGCTGCTGGCCCGGGAGATAGCAAAGCGACCGGGCAAGGCCGCGCTCGCGGGGCTGGTGCTGATCGCCCCGGCCCCGGATTTCACCGAGGAATTGATGTGGAAGACTTTCTCGCCGGAGGTCCGCAAGGAGATCGAGACCACCGGCGTCTGGCTCAGGCCGTCGCCGTATGGCGACGGATCGCCCTATCCGATCACGCGGGCCCTGATCGAGGAGGGGCGTAACCATCTCCTGCTCGGCGGTTCCATTGATGTCGGTTGTCCCGTGCACATCCTGCAGGGCGGCAAGGACCCGGACGTGCCCTGGCAGCACGCCTTTGCGTTGGCGCACCGGCTCCCGGCCGACGATGTGGTGCTGACCATGATCCAGGACGGCGATCACAGGCTCTCGCGTCCGCAGGATATCGCCCGGATCATCGCGGCAGTGGCGGAAATGGGATGACGCCTTGGTGCCGAATGCCCGGGCCGGCGAGGTGTGACAAGGAGGCTACCAATGAACGTGTCGACAATGCTGCGCAGCTTCTGCGACGCCGTCGAGCGGCGTGACGGCCGGGGCTTCGCCGAACTCTTCACCGAAGACGGCGTCTATCACGACGTGTTCTATGGCGCGTTCGAAGGCCGCCCGCAGATCGCCGGCATGATCGACGAGCACTTCTACCGCACGGCGGCTGATTTTCGCTGGGACATGCATTCGCCGGTCTGTGACGGCGAGACGCTCTACGCACGCTACACGTTCAGCTATCGCTCGCTGCTCCCGGAAGCGAAGGGCGCACGCGCCATGTTCGAGGGCGTTGCGATCATGGCGTTGCGCGATGGCCGTATTGCCGACTATCGCGAGGTCGCCAATACCGCGCCTGCCTTCGTCGATATGAATTTCGCGCCCGAGCGCATCGCCAAGATCGCTGCGCGGCAGGGCGCGGAGCTGAAGGCGCGGCCCGAGATGCAGCGCCACTTCAAGGACTGACAGCAGCGGAGCGCTATGGCGGTGGCGGGTTGGCCATCGGCTTGCGCTGCGCCAGCGCCGCGACGGTCGCGGTGCCGATCGGTCCCTGTTCGTCGTGGAGCCAGCATTCGCCGATCGCGATGCCGTCGGTCGCGTGATGGTTGACCACCTCGAATCCGATCCATTCCTTTACCGGCAACCGGTGCAGGTAAAGCGTGACGTCGCTGTTGATGAAGCCGAGACCTTGGTCGCCGGCATTGGCGAACGGGCTTGCGAAATCAGCCGCGAGGGCGACCCGCACGAAGGGCGTCAGCGGTGTTCCCTGAACGAGCTCGCGCACCTCGCTCATCCAGAGCCGGCGCGGGCCGACGGTGCCCATTGCGCCCATGATCGGGCGGGTCGTCCATTTGCCGTTCATGCCGAGCCTGCGATCGGTCGGCGCCGGAATGTCGGCAGGCGAGGGCGCGTCCCAGTTCGCAGGCGACCAGACCGTTCCCTGCGGGTTTTCGGTCCGCCGTAGCAGCTGGCAGGAGGCCCTTGCCATCGCCACGCCGCCTGAAACGAAATCCGCTTCCACCACGCGGATGCGCATGCCCTCGCGGATCGCGCGCGTTCTGATCTCAATCGGTGTCATGATGTTCGGCAGCCGGAACATGTCGACCGTGAGCCGTGCCGGTACGAAATCCTGATCGCCGTGCCGCTCCTCGATCACGAAGGCGAGCAGCCCGATAATGACGCGGCCATGCAGCGATTTGGGGTCCCACGGTCCGTTGGCGACCTCGGTGGGCATGAAGGTATCGTCGGCGCGGGTGAAAAAGGGCTGATTTGTCATGGATTTCGTCACGGGTCGGGCGACCATGACGGATTCTGCGCACCGAAATCAAGAGCAGGCGGCGCAACCCGCCAATGCCGCGCTCCATTCGGCGCGCACGCCGTCGTCCACCTCTGACGGCATCGTCTTCGACGCCAGCGCTTCGAACTGCTCTCGCCCGATCAGTTGCGAGAGCGCCCAGACTGCAGCGCCGCGCACCAGCGGGCTCTCATCGCGAAGAAGTCTTGCGGCCGGCTCCACAAGCGATGCATCGCCGGAATTGCCGATCGCGATCAGCACATTACGCACGAAGCGGTCGCGGCCGATGCGCTTGACCGGCGACTTGGAGAAATGGCTGCGAAACGCGGGATCATCCAGAGCAGCAAGTTCGGCGAGAGCGGGGGCACGCAGTTCATCGCGCGCGGCAAGCTTCGCCTCATGTCCGGTTTGCGCGAACTTGTTCCACGGGCAGGCCGCGAGACAGTCGTCGCAGCCATAGATGCGGTTGCCGATTGCCTTCCGGAATTCGTGCGGAATCGGCCCCTTGCTCTCGATCGTGAGATAGGAGATGCAGCGCCGCGCATCGAGCTTGTAGGGCGCGGGAAATGCCGCGGTCGGGCAGATATCCAGGCACGCTTGGCAGGTGCCGCAATGATCGGTCTCCGCAGCATCGCGCGGCAGATCGAGCGTGGTGTAGATTGCGCCGAGAAACAGCCATGAGCCGAAAGGGCGCGAGACGAGGTTGGTGTGCTTGCCCTGCCAGCCGAGGCCGGCGGCCTGCGCCAACGGCTTTTCCATCACCGCGGCAGTATCGACGAAAACCTTGACCTCGCAGCCGGTGGTCGTGACCAGCCATCGTGCGAGAGTTTTCAGCCGCTTCTTGATCAGGTCGTGATAGTCGTCACCCCGTGCGTAGACCGAAATCGCGCCGCGCGTGCGCTGTTTGAGGATCGCGAGCGGGTCGTCATCCGGGCCGTAATTGACTCCGAGCATGATCACCGACCGCACGTCCGCCCATAGCGTGCGAGGGTCCATGCGGCGTTCCGGCTCCCGCGCCAGCCAGTCCATGTCGCCATGAGCGCCGGCAGCGAGAAATTCATGGAAATGCCCGGCAATCCCCGCGATGGCATCGGGTCCGGTGACGCCGACGCAATCGAATCCGAGCGTAAGCGCTTGCCGATCGAGCGAGGCCTTCAGGTCGAAAGCACTCAGAAATCCAGGTCCACATACGTCCGCGACGCCGGCACGCCCGCGAGCCACTCGCTGAGCAGGGGACGGAATGACGGGCGGGATTTGATCCGCGCGTACCAGATTTTTGCTGCGTCGTCCTCGCTCCATGGCACGTCGCCCAGATAGTCGATCGCCGAAAGATGTGCCGCGGCGGCGAGATCCGCATAGGTCAGCCGTTCGCCGGCGAGAAAATTGCGTCGCTGCGCCAGCCAGCCGATATAGGCCAGATGATAGCGCACATTCGTCTTGGCCGCGCGAATCACGTCGGTCGCCGGGGCGCCGCCGCCGTCTTCCTCGCTCATGAAACGCTTGTAGATGCGCTCGGTGACCAGCAGGTGGCTGGCTTCCTCATAGAACTTTTCGTTGAACCAGGCCATCAGCCGTCGCACCTCGATGCGCTCGGCCATCGTGGTCGGCAGCAGCCGCTTTTGCGTCATTTCGGCGCCGTAGACCTCGTCGATATATTCGGCGATGATGGCCGCTCCCGGAATGGGAGGCTGCCCTTCGACCAGCAGCACCGGCGTGGCCCCGGCGGGATTCATTCCGAGGAAGTCCTCGCGCCGCTCCCAGGGACGTTCCTCCACCAACTGTACATCGATGCCGTACTCGCCCAGCACGAGGCGAATGAAGCGCGACTGCGGACAGAACGGATGATGAAACAGCGTGAGCATGCGGCCTTGATTATTTCGCGACTGCTTAAGAAACCATCAACCACCGATGCAGCGGATTTGCATGCCACCGCGGCGCGGATCGTGAACACGATTGGGACATAAAATCGAAAGCGGAACTGGAGTCATCGATACGCGTGCGTCCCTTCGATCGTCGAGTTCCTGCAGGAAGGCGGCACGGGATGACGAACTTCGGAAAGGAGGCACAAGAAAGGCGCTCAAACTACCTGAGCTGATTCGGGGAGCAACCGGAGTTTTCGCTATTTTATCGATTGCCGCAACGAGGCGAATAGGCGAGAAGAACCCGCCTTTTTCGGCCCAAATGGACCAGAACGGACGAACTCATGATGTCAGATGCTTTGCGGGCGGTGATTCTCGGCATTGTCGAAGGTGTCACGGAGTTTCTGCCGGTGTCCTCGACCGGACATCTGCTGCTGGCCGAACGCTTTTTTAACCTCGGCGAAGACAATTTCTGGAAGAGCTTCGCGGTCCTGATTCAGCTCGGCGCCATCCTCGCCATCGTTGTCCTCTATTTCGCCAAATTGTGGCGCGTTGCACTCGGCATGTTCACCAATGCGGACGACCGGCGCTTCGTCATCGGTCTGCTGATCGCCTTTCTGCCCGCGGTCATCATCGGCCTGATCGCGGGGAAGGCCATCAAGGAACACCTGTTCGATCCCTGGGTGGTGTGCTTTTCGCTGATCGTCGGCGGTGCGATCCTGCTGTGGGTCGATCAGATCGATCACAAGCCGCACGAACACGACGCGATGAGATTTCCGCTTCTCACCTATCTCTGGATCGGTATCGCGCAATGTCTCGCGATGATCCCCGGCGTCTCGCGCTCCGGCGCCAGCATCGTGGCGGCGATGCTGCTCGGCGCCGACAAGCGCGCAGCCGCGGAGTTTTCATTCTTCCTGGCCATCCCGACCATGGTCGGCGCCTTTGCCTACGACTTCTACAAGAGCCGCGCGGAGATGACGACCGACCATATCGGAATCATCGCGATTGGCTTTGTGGTGTCCTTCATCACAGCGATGATCGTGGTGAAGACGTTCCTCGGCTACGTGACGCGCCACGGCTTCACGTTGTTCGCATGGTGGCGCGTGATCGTCGGGACGCTCGGCCTGATCGCCCTGGCGATGGGGCACTAAAAGCGTTTTCGAGGAGCGGTTACGCGTTCTTGCGCTGAAACTGTCCCGCCGGGCGGAAGCGCCAGAGATATTGCGGACCGATCGCTTCCAGCGAATCCGGCGTGATGCCGAGGCCTTCCAACGTGAGGCCGGCCGCTTTGGCCGCATCCGACACGACGTTGTCGGCGCGCAGCAGTTCGACCTGATCAGGCGTCAGCTTGAACGCGCCCGGAGCGAATTGCAGCAACAATGCCTGGAACGAGGCGAGCCCGAACGGCAGCGATAGCAGCATGCGCCGGCGGTCGGTAATCTCGAGGATGAACTCCATGATCTCGCGCATGGTCAGCACTTCCGGGCCGCCGAGCTCGTAGATCGCGCCGGCCTTGGCCTTGCCGTCCACGGCGTTCGCGATCGCCGTCGCAACATCGCCGACATAAACCGGCTGCATCCGGGTCAGGCCGCCACCGATCAGGGGCAGCGCCGGCGAAATCCTCGCGAGTGCAGCGAAGCGGTTGGTGAACTGATCCTCCGGCCCGAACACGACCGACGGGCGCATGATGGTGGCTGACGGCAGCGCTGCCAGCACGGACTGCTCCCCTGCGGCTTTGGCCTGGGCATAGCGCGACGGCGACTGCTCGTCGGCGCCGATCGCCGAAACGTGCACCATCCGGGCGCCGGCCGTGGCCGCGGCCTTGGCGACCGCTTCGGCCCCCTTGGCCTGGACGGTGTCGAACGTCTGTCCGCCGCCCTCAGTCAGAATGCCGACCAGGTTGATCGCCACCTCGGAGTCGCGCATGGCCGCCTCGACGGAGGCGGGATAGCGCACATTGGCCTGCACGGCATGGATCTGGCCGACCCTGCCGAGGGGTTGCAGATGGCCGGCCAGCTCCGGCCGGCGCACCGCGACCCGAAGGCGGTACTCGCGCTTGGCAAGCGCCCGGACCACGGCCCGGCCCAAAAACCCCGATCCGCCGAAAATCGTGACCAATGTGTCCTGATTTGATGCCATGGCGTCGGTTTCCTTGAGGGCAGATCGGGCGGTCGAAGGCACTCCTGAGCCGTGCGGATACGGCATCGGACATTTTCTGTATAGCCATTTCGGCAACCCATCACCAATTTGACAAGCGCGCGGCTGATCCCGTAGTAACCGCCCCCACATGCCCAGGTGGCGGAATTGGTAGACGCGCTGGCTTCAGGTGCCAGTGGCTTAACGGCCGTGAAGGTTCGAGTCCTTTCCTGGGCACCAAGCTTTGCCGCTTTGCGGCTACGCTTGGCGCGGCCAAGCGCCGCTGCGGCGAGCCGGCGCCGAGGAAGCGTCCAGCGTGAGGCCGGGCGCTTCGAATTCCTACTCGATTGTCAAACAGCCTTTTAGAAAACACCCTTGGGTCGTCTTCGTCCGCGAAGGCGGACGATCCAATATTCCAGAGGCGGCAGTGCTTGAGCCGGGAGGCCGCGGCGTACCAGCTGCCCGCCTGCGCGGGCATGACAACGGAGAGAGCGGGGCCTGCATGGTTCGAGACGGCGCTTGTGCGCCTCCTCACCATGAGGGTCTGGTTATGCGCCGCACATGAAGACCTCATCCTGAGGAGCCGCGCAGCGGCGTCTCGAAGGATGGCCGCACAGAGATCGATGACACGAGTCCTCCTTCTCGCGGCGCATGACGTCCGAGTTTTTCATCAATCCACCCCCATCAAAAACAGAGGGCGCAGGGAAGACCGGGTGCCCTTCGCACCCATGGTCCGCGTGCAACAAAAAAGCACGCGGCAGAACCACAGGTACGAGCCGGAGCAACCGGCCTTCCCTGCGCAATGGTTTTACGGCTTATACGTGATCTCCCCGGTGACCAGGCTTTGTTGCCACCGTCGCCTCGCATCATCCGCGAAGACTTAGCGCCAACCTTGGGGCGCCAGGACCACACGATTTCGCCGTCCGCACCATGTTGTTCGTCTCACAACACGCTGCGTCCATCGCATCCCGCTCCCAACGTCCGTGACGATCGCGAAGCGCCCCTCTTGCGGCAGCGAGACGCGCGGAAGGATCGTTGTGATTTGCCCGACGGCGCAAGAGGAAATGTGCACGACGGGCAGTTTGAAGATGGCCGCCATGCAGGGGCGCAGCCGGCCTGAGCTTGGCCAAGCGCAGCCGCGTGAAAAACCAATGCGCCAGCCTGTTCGACCGAGTATACTGGCCGCGTGGGTTCGAGGTGAGCCGAAGGAGGCTCGTCATGAAATCACACGCTGTTCCCTTCGAAAATCGCTGGACCAATGGCGAGCACGCGTGGCAGTGGCACTGCGAGCTCGAGCGATTGGGCGTGCCGAATGTCAGGACGATGTTCTGCGAGCACGAAACCCATCATGGCGACGAGCCGTCCGTCGTCTTCGACATACCGCCGGGGTTTGTCCGCGACTGGCTGACCTTCCACGATCGGCGCGCCCTGCGGCAGCAGTTCTTGTGGCGGGCAAGCTTGATGGTGCTGGCGCTTGCTGCCGTCTCGGGCGTCGTACTCGCCGCGTGGAGGTAGTTGCGGCATCAGACAGGCAGCGAGCTTGGCCGTGCTTTTCGGCTCGCTCAGGCTTGCGCGGTGGTCGGGGATGGAGCCAACTCCACAAACTCTGTCGACTTGTGTCCAGTACCTAGAATCGGTACATAGAACCGTAGGTCGGACGGCTAAAAGCCCCGCAAGATCAGCGTAGTTGGTCGGTGGCGACCTGGTCCTTTCCTGGGCACCACTTTATTTATGGTCCCGATACTTTCGAGGCTTCCCTGCGCTCGCCTCCCGGGGTTGAGCGCTAAAGCGCGATGAGATCAGGTTGAATCGTCATCGCGCTTTAGGTCTTTGTTGGAGCATGATCTCCGCGCAAACGCGTTCCGCGTTTGTCGCGAGGGAAAACCGCTACACACTTTTCCGGATCATGCTTTAGCGTGATTGCGTTTCGATTCGACGAGGATTTTACGCCATGACCGTACGCCTGCATCGCGGCGATCTGCCTGACCTGTCCCGCTACACCGCTTCGGTGGCGATCGATACCGAGACCATGGGCCTCAACCCGCATCGCGACCGGCTTTGCGTGGTGCAGCTGTCGAACGGCGACGGCAGTGCCGACGTGGTGCAGATTCCGAAGGGGCATACCGACGCGCCGAACCTGAAGAAGCTGCTGGGCGATCCGAAGATCACCAAGATCTTTCATTTTGCGCGTTTCGATATCGCAGTCCTCTACCACACGTTCGGCGTGATGCCGCAGCCGGTGTACTGCACCAAGATCGCGTCGCGGCTGACGCGGACCTACACCGATCGCCATGGCCTGAAAGACCTGGTGCGCGAGGTGCTCAACATTGATCTGTCGAAACAGCAGCAGTCGAGCGACTGGGGCTCGGACTCCCTCACCGAGGCACAGCTCGCCTATGCGGCCTCCGACGTGCTTCACCTGCATGCGCTTCGCGAGCGGCTCGATGCGATGCTGGCGCGCGAAGGGCGCGTTCCCCTGGCTCAGGCCTGTTTCGATTTCCTGCCGACACGGGCGAAGCTCGATCTGCAGGGCTGGGAAGCCGAAGACATTTTTGCGCATTCCTGACGCGGCCATTAGCCTCGTTTCGGTCATAGTCAGGGCGCCAGTTCCGGGCTGCATCGCAGTGCAAGACCGGATAGATTAGGCCGGCAGAAGGCCACCCGTCTTGGGCGGGATCTCGCGCGTCGGAGCAGCGGTGAATTCGGTTCGTAACGCAACGCTTGACTCGGGACTTGAGGCGCGCTTCGCCATGGCTGCGCGCCACAGTCGCATGGTGCGGATCCTGCGGGTCGCGGTGCCGGCGGCGGTTGCGCTCTCCATGGCCTCGATCGTCCTGATTTCGATCTTCAATCCGTTCCGTGCGCTGATGCCACAGTTGCCCAGCATGGAGAATCTCGTGGTGTCCGGGTCCAAGATCACCATGGAATCGCCGCATCTGTCGGGCTACACGACGCCGGATCGACGACCCTATGATCTCTGGGCGAAATCCGCGACGCAGGATCTGACCGATCCCGATCGTGTCGAACTGAAGACATTGCATTCCAAGGTCCTGATGGAAGACAAGTCCACCACCGTGACCCTGGATGCCCGCACCGGCATATTCGACAACAAGCAGCAGACGCTCGATCTGCGCAAAGACGTTTTTCTGCAGACCTCGAGCGGTTACGAGGCGCGCCTGGAGCAGGCCTTTGTCGACATGAACAAAGGCACGGTGAGTTCGGATGAACGTGTCAATGTCAAACTGACCGACGGAACGCTGTCAGCCGACAGGCTTCGGATCAGCGAAAGCGGAGCTGTCGTCAGGTTCGAGGGCAACGTCGTGATGAACATCGATCATCTCGACGATGGCAGCGGCACCGCTCAATCTGCAAACGCTGCACCGGCTGATTCGGCTCCGTCCGGCAACGCGCAGCCGCCCAAGACACGGCCGCCGACCAGCAAGTCGGCCAATCCGAAATGATCCTTATGAAGCTTTTCCGGTTCGGTTTTTCCGCCAGCAGCACGCTCCGAAGGGGCGCGGCAGTCATTGCGCTTGCGCTTGGCGCAGTAACGGTTGCGAATGCGCAGGCCGCAGTGCAGGGCGTCCCCAATGCAATGCAGGGCTTTTCGCAGAACCGCGATCAGCCGATCCAGATCGAAGCGGCGTCGCTCGAGATGCGCGACAAGAAGAAAGAGGCGACGTTCTCCGGGAACGTGAAAGTGGTGCAGGGCGACACCACCATGACGTCGAAGACGCTCGTGGTGTTCTACGAATCAAGTTCGGGACAGGCTGCGACGCCGGCGCCCAGTGCGAAGCCGGCGGCGAAATCGGCGACGATGCAGTCCGCGACACCAGGACCAGGCGGCGCATCGTCGATCAAACGGCTGGAGGCACGCGGCAGTGTGGTCGTGACCCAGAAAGATCAGATCGTGACGGGCGAAGCTGCGATCTTCGATACCAAGACCAACCTGATCACGATGATCGGGGGCGTAGTTTTGACGCAATGCAAGAATGTGCTGCGCGGCGATAAGCTATATGTCGATATGACATCGGGCGTATCGAGGGTGGAATCGGATAGTGGTAAGGTGCAAGGCCTGTTTGCCCAGTCCTCGGGGCCGGGATGCGGTTCGGGCGGGCCCGGCGCAGGATCTCCACTGGCCCCGGGTTCGGCTAAACCGAAATAATATCAATCACTTATTCGCTAAGCTGGGACCACCTGGTTGAAGCGGGCTGTGCCAACCTGTATTTACCGCCCTGGTCCGGGGCGTTCTGCTGGGTCATCCAATCCTTCACGCCGCGTACGCGCATCAGATCGCCGCGGCGGGTTGCCGAACAACCTTCGAAAGGCTGAGCGAAGCGGGAATGGTGGATCTCCTCGGCATGTTTCGTCGACGTCCCGCGAAACGCGGCGGAGCGGGTTTTGCTCGTCCGCGTGGCGACATCACTGCGGTCGATGATGATCCTCTGAGCATGCTGGCGAGCGCGGTCCGCGACGCGCCACCGATTGCGCGTGAAGCCACGGTGCCGGCCTCCGGCGTCCGGCAGTCTTCGCCGGGCGCGGAGCTTCCTGGCGCGGAAAGGCCGCGTCTACGGTCGAAGGCCGCCAAGCCGGCTCAGCCGGGCAAAGCAGCGCAGCCGGGCAAGGCTCCCGCCCAGCAAAGCAAGGCAAATGGTTCCGGTAGCCCGCAGTTGTTACGGCGGCCGGGATTTCTGGCTGTGCATAGCGTGGAAAAGAGCTTCGGCTCCCGCCAGGTCGTGCGCGGCGTCAGCATCCATGTGCGCCGCGGCGAGGCTGTCGGCCTGCTGGGTCCGAACGGGGCCGGCAAGACCACGGTGTTCTACATGATCACCGGCCTCATCAAGGCGGATCGCGGCGCCATCGAGCTCGATGGCCACGATGTCACACGACTGCCGATGTATCAGCGCGCCCGGCTCGGAATCGGCTATCTGCCGCAGGAAGCCTCGATCTTTCGTGGTCTGACCGTGGAGCAGAACATCCGTGCCGTGCTCGAAGTCGTCGAGCCCAGTCGGAAAAAGCGCGAGGCGGAACTCAATTCGCTGCTCGAAGAGTTCAGCATCACGCGGCTCAGGACGTCGCCTTCCATTGCGCTGTCGGGCGGTGAGCGGCGGCGGGTCGAGATTGCACGCGCGCTGGCGACCCGCCCGAACTACATGCTGCTCGACGAACCCTTTGCCGGCATTGACCCGATTGCCGTCGGCGACATCCAGGATCTGGTGCGCCATCTCACCAATCGCGGTATCGGGGTGTTGATTACCGACCACAACGTCCGGGAAACGCTCGGACTGACCGATCGCGCTTACATCGTCTATGCGGGGCAGATCTTGACGGAGGGAAGTCCGGAAGAAATAGTTGCCGATCCGGACGTGCGCCGCCTTTACCTTGGCGAGGAATTCCGCCTCTAGCGTATTTTTTGCATCCGTCAAGCCGTATACAACTTCCCTGGACTACGCTAAGCAAGAATCGGACCAACTTCAGGGATCGATCTTGCCTCCATGGCGCTGACGCAGAGACTAGAGTTCCGGCAATCCCAGTCGCTTGTGATGACGCCGCAGTTGATGCAGGCGATCAAGCTGCTGCAGCTGTCGAATCTTGATCTCTCGGCCTTTGTGGAGGAGGAGCTGGAACGCAACCCGCTGCTGGACCGGGCGAACGATGGCCCGGAACCGCCGGTTGCCGGGGAACCCGCGCAGGAACGTTCCGAATTTGCCGACCGCGATGAATTGGGCGGCAGCCATGGCGACGATGCGGCCGGCGGTTCGTCCGAGACGTCGGGCGCGGACGGCTTCGAGCCGGCCCAGGAGGAATGGCTAAGCGGGGATCTTGGAAGCCGCACCGAGATCGAGCAGACCCTCGACACAGGTCTCGACAACGTCTTTTCGGAGGAGCCGGCCGAGGCCGCGGCGCGTAACGCGCAGGACGCAGCTCCGACGACCTACACCGAATGGGGTGGCGGCGCCTCGAATGACGAAGAATATAATCTCGAGGCCTTCGTCGCCGCCGAAGTCACGCTGGGCGATCATCTGGCCGAGCAGCTTTCGGTCGCGTTCACCGCGCCCTCGCAGCGCATGATCGGCCAATATCTGATCGATCTCGTGGACGACGCAGGCTATCTGCCAACCGATCTCGGCCAGGCCGCCGAACGGCTGGGCGCGACGCAGGCCGACGTCGGCGCGGTGCTCGCGGTGCTGCAGACGTTCGATCCGCCCGGCGTTTGCGCCCGCAATCTGAGCGAATGTCTTGCAATCCAGTTGCGCGAGCTCGATCGCTACGACCCTGCGATGCAGGCGCTCATCGAGCATCTCGATCTGCTGGCGAAACGCGATCTCGCCGCGCTTCGAAAGGTCTGCGGAGTCGATGACGAAGATATCGTCGACATGATCGGCGAAATTCGCCGTCTCGATCCGAAGCCGGGATTGAAATTCGGCACGGCGCGCACGCAGACGATGGTGCCGGATGTCTACGTGCGGCCCGGTCCCGACGGTGGCTGGCATGTCGAACTCAACAGCGACACGTTGCCGCGGGTGCTGGTGAACCAGACCTATTACTCGGAATTATCGAAGACGATCCGCAAGGACGGTGACAAATCTTATTTCACCGATTGTCTGCAGAACGCGACCTGGCTCGTGCGCGCGCTCGATCAGCGCGCCCGTACCATCCTGAAGGTCGCGACCGAAATCGTGCGTCAGCAGGATGGCTTCTTCACCCACGGCGTGGCGCATCTGCGGCCGCTCAATCTGAAGGCGGTCGCCGACGCGATCCAGATGCACAAATCGACGGTGTCGCGCGTCACCGCGAACAAGTACATGGCGACAAATCGCGGCACCTTTGAGCTGAAGTACTTCTTCACCGCGTCGATCGCATCCGCCGATGGCGGGGAAGCGCATTCGGCGGAAGCTGTCCGTCATCACATCAAGCAACTGATTGATGCGGAGGATCACAATGCGATCCTCTCCGATGATACGATCGTGGAACGGTTGCGCGGATCGGGCATTGATATCGCCCGCCGTACGGTCGCGAAATACCGGGAGGCGATGCGTATTCCGTCCTCGGTGCAGCGACGCCGCGATAAGCAAAGCGCACTGGCGCTGCCGATTTAAGTTCGGTTTAATGAACTTCCCGGCCGGACCGGGATTAGTGTCGGTTTCCCTTCCAGATCAATCCAGTCGAGGGATCCAATGACTCTTAGGATTTCGGGAAAGAGCATCAATGTCGGTGATGCGTTGCGCGAGCGGGTGACGGGGCGGACCGAGGAGGTCCTGCGAAAATATTTCGACGGCAACTATTCCGGGCACATCACGGTCAGCAAGGACGGCCTCGGCTTCCGGACCGACTGCGCGCTGCATCTGGATTCCGGGATCACGCTGGAAGCCGATTCGAATGCGACTGATGCTTATGCCAGCGCCGACCAGGCGCTATTGATGATCGAGAAGCGGCTGCGCCGTTACAAGAGCCGGCTGAAGGACCGCTCGGCCCGCAAGGCCCATGTGGCGTCTGCCGCGTTGGCCGGACTGTCGGAACCGACTCTCGATGCGCCGAGCTATGTGATCGAGGCGCCGGCGGAAGGCGACGAAGACGTGACCGGCTACAATCCGGTCATCATTGCGGAAGCCACTACCTCGCTGAAACGGCTTTCGGTCAGCGAGGCCGTCCTCGAGCTCGACCTGACGGGTTCGGCCTGCCTTGTGTTCCAGCACGGTTCGAGCGGCCGGGTAAACATCATCTACAGGCGTTCCGACGGCAATATCGGCTGGGTCGATCCGCCGGCTGTTAACTCCTGACCTGCGGCTTTTTTGAGCCCTCCCGGTTTTTAGGGATAGGTACCGGCAATGCTCTCGGGGGTGTTGGCACCGCCCTTGCGTTGGAGTAGAAGCCCACAAATCAGGACCCGGACAGAAGCACCCGCCTCCACTTCTTGACGCCGGCCGCTGAAGGCCTATTTCGCAACCTGACGGTTCAATCCACCTCGGAACGCCCCATGACGATTACCGATCTGGTCGCACCCGAGGCGATCCTCCCGGCTTTGAAAGTCAACAGCAAGAAGCAGGCACTGCAGGAGCTCGCTGCCAAGGCGGCGCAGCTGAGCGGGCAGAACGAACGCTCGGTGTTCGAGGTGTTGCTGCAGCGCGAGAAGCTCGGTACCACCGCGGTCGGCTACGGGGTGGCTATACCCCACGGCAAGCTGCCAAAGCTCGAGAAGCTGTTCGGCTTGTTTGCCCGGCTCGAGCGGCCGATCGATTTCGAGGCCATGGATGGCCAGCCCGTCGATCTCGTGTTCCTGCTGCTGGCGCCGGAGGGCGCAGGCGCCGATCATCTCAAGGCGCTGGCGCGAATCGCCCGCTTGCTGCGCGACCAGGATGTCGCCAAGAAGCTGCGCGCCTCGCGCGACGCGCAGGCGATCTATTCGGTCCTTGCGCTGCCGCCGGCGAGCGCGGCCTGATCGCTACGCCCAACACCTTCGGCTACAGCGCACGCATCAAATAGCGCACCGTCTTGCTGTCGTTGTGAATGCTCGCGCTGCCCACTTCGGCAAATCCAAGCGCCGCATGAAAGGCGTCCGATTGAGGATTTGGAGGCCGCGAATTGACCTCGCAGACGACGCGCGTGTGCCCGGCCCTTGCGGCGTGATCGAACAAGTCGTCATAGAGCGCTCGCGCGTAGCCGAGCCCGCGGGCGGATGAGGCGACGGCGATACGGTCGACATAGACGAAGCGCGGATAGCGGTCGCGAAACCAGAGAAAATTGGGACTGTCGTAGGGCGCGTCCTGGTCCAGCGCGAGAACGAACGCGTCGACTTCGCCGATCCGCCGGGCGAGGAAAGCGCGTGCCGCGATGTCCTGCAGCTTCTCCGGCTTCAGCCAGGAAAGCTCCTGCGCATGCGCATTGTTGAGCGCGAGCATGGCCGTGCCAAGCGTCGCAGTGTCTGCCACGTCGGCGGAGTTGAAGTTTTGTAGTTTCGGCTTGTTCATCGTTTCGAAAATGAAAACGGGCGTGCCCTGACCGTCCAGGGACACGCCCGTCGATTTGAGAATTTCCAAATGGCTATCGCGGCGCCACTGACGTCAGTGGACGCTGACCGCCTGCAGTTCGTTGCTCCAGGCATTGGCAATCGCAGCTTCGCGCGAATCAGTCAGCATGATCGGCGTGCCGTCGGCAGCGTGGAGCGCGAAAAGCTTCAGTCCCGGCGCGATCTTCGGCGCCTGCGGGAAAAGCCCCGGCACGTCCTCCGAGCGGATCTGTTTGACATAGGCGATATGACCTTCGCCCAGGGTCGCCAGCGCCTCAGGTGTGACGCTCGGTTCAAACGCAACATTACCTTCAGTCATGGTCTCAACTCCTCTGTGAGACTAAGCGGTCGAGTCCGCTACTCGTTCCATTATTCGTGTTCATTGATAGCGATTGTCTTAACGATCCTCTCCGGCTCCGGCCGGGCCAGATCGATCGACAACAGCCCGTTCTTCAGATCCGCGCCCAACACATGCATTCCCTCCGCGAGCACGAAGGTGCGCTGGAAATGGCGCGCCGCGATACCGCGATGGATGTATTGCCGGGCCTTGTCGTCCTGCTGGCGGCCCCGAATCACGAGCTGGTTTTCCTCAATCGTTACATCGAGTTGGTCACGGGTAAACCCCGCCACCGCCAGCGTGATGCGCAGCCGTTCGGGTTGGCCGTTCGTACGGTCGCACCGCTCGATATTGTAGGGCGGATAGCCGTCGGCGCCTTTGACAACTCGATCGAGCACACGCTCGATTTCATCAAATCCCAGAAGAAACGGACTGGATAACGAAGGAACACGAGACATAGTTAACAAAGTCCTCTCGAAGCGACTTTGATGTTTCAGGGCCCTTACGGCACCCCTTGCAACGAATATGGGCACGATGGGAGAGGCGTTCAAGCGCCCCAGGGCGGCCCTCCCCAGGAGGATTTCCCAAGACGGCAGCAAGGGTTGTGCGGACCGCACGCTTCGGATGCGCGCCGGAAAGGAGCGCTCGTTCAGAGCGCAATTCGCTGACGGCCGTCGGCGCTGAACAAATGAAGCTTGTCCCGCGGGGCTGCCACCGTGATCCGCTCGCCGATCGCGGGGCCGGTCTGTCCGGGAACGCGGATCAGGATTTCGCCGGGTGGCAGCTCGCCGGGTTTGGCGCTGACGGCGGCCTCGCCGTCCCGCTGCGCCCGCAGACCGTAGACATAGGTCTCCGCACCGACCCGTTCGATCGCCTCGACCGTGAGGCCCAGCGCGACACCGCCTGACGGCACCGCGCCGTTGGAGACCTGAAAGTCCTCCGGCCGGATGCCGAGGATGCCGGCCTCGCCGCTCACGCCCTGGAGCTGAAGGCCGGAATCGCGCAGTGGCAGCAGGTTCATCGGTGGCGCACCAATGAACGCTGCGACGAAGGTGGTGGCGGGCTTCTGGTAGATATCGAGCGGATTGCCGATCTGCTCGACCTGGCCTGCATTCATCACCACCAGAATATCCGCAAGCGTCATGGCTTCGAGCTGATCGTGGGTGACGTAGATCGACGTCGTCTTGAGCCGGCGCTGCAGTTTGCGGATTTCGACCCGCATGGCGATACGAAGCTTGGCGTCGAGATTGGACAGGGGTTCGTCGAACAGGAACACCTTCGGCTGCCGGACGATGGCGCGGCCCATCGCGACGCGCTGGCGCTGACCGCCGGACAACTGCCGCGGCTTGCGCTCGAGCATCGGCGTCAGTTCGAGGACGCGGGCCGCTTCCTGGACACGCGTATCGATCTCCGGCTTGGCCATGCCGCGGTTGCGCAGGCCGTAGGCCATGTTGTTGTAGACGCTCATATGCGGGTAGAGCGCGTAATTCTGAAACACCATCGCGATGTCGCGATCGGCCGGCTCGATCTGGTTGACGATGCGGCCGCCAATGTCGATCTCGCCGGAGGTGATCGTCTCGAGTCCCGCGACCATCCGCAGCAGCGTCGACTTGCCGCAACCGGAGGGGCCGACGAGGACGCAGAACTGGCCGTCGGCGACATCGACGTCGACGCCCTTGATGGCTTCGAACCCGTTCGGGTAGGCCTTGCGGACGTCGCGAAGCGTAACATTTGCCATGAGATTATTTTTCCGTCTCGACCAGCCCGCGCACGAACAGCCGCTGCATGACGACAACCACGAAGACCGGCGGCAGCATCGCGAGCACAGCCGTTGCCATCACAATCGGCCATTCCGTCAGGGCGTCGGTCGTGGTGATCATCTTGCGGATGCCGATCTGGATGGTCTGCATGTCGTCGCGCGTAGTGATCAGGAGCGGCCAGAGATATTGATTCCAGCCCAGGATGAACAGGATCACGAACAGCGCCGCCATGTTGGTGCGCGACAACGGCAACAGCGTATCCCAGAAGAAGCGGAAGGGGCCCGCGCCGTCGATGCGGGACGCCTCCAGCAGCTCGTCCGGAACGGTCATGAAGAATTGCCGGAACAATAGCGTCGCCGTCGCGGAGGCGATCAGCGGCAATGAAAGTCCCGCGTAACTGTCAAGCAGATGCAGATCGGCGACGATCTTGTAGGTCGGATAGATGCGGACCTCCACCGGCAACATCAGCGTGATGAAGATCACCCAGAAGATCGCCATCCGGAATGGAAAGCGGAAATAGACGATCGCATAGGCGGAGATGATCGAGATGGCGATCTTCCCGACCGCGATCAGCGTCGCCATGATCAGCGAGTTGAGCATCATCGTGCCGACCGGCTCGCGCGTCGAGCCGCTCGAGCCGACGAAAATCGTCTGATAATAGGTTTCGAGAAAATGACCGCCGGGCAGGAGCGACATCTGGCCGTTGGCGATCACGGCGTTGTCCTGCGTTGAGGCAATGAAGGCGAGATAGACAGGGAAAGCGACGATCGCGATCCCGATCCACAGAATGACGTGGGCCAGATAGCGCTGGATACCTTCTTGCTCGACCATCAGTAGTTCACCTTGCGCTCGACGAAGCGGAATTGAACCGCGGTCAGCAAAATGACGATGATCATCAGGATGACCGATTGAGCCGCGGAGCCGCCGAGATTGCCGCCGAGCAGGCCGTCGACATAGACCTTGTAGACCAGCGTCTGCGTCGCAGTCCCCGGCCCGCCACGGGTCATGGTGTCGATGATGCCGAAAGTATCGAAGAAGGCGTAGACGATATTGACGACCAGCAGGAAGAAGATGGTCGGCGAGAGTAACGGAAAGATCACGGTCCAGAAGCGTCGCATCGGCCGCGCGCCGTCGATCGCGGCCGCCTCGATCACACTCTTGGGGATGCTCTGCAGACCGGCCAGGAAAAACAGGAAGTTGTAGGAAATCTGCTTCCAGGCGGCGGCGAGAATAACGAGCAATGCCGCCTGATTTCCATTGAGTAGCGGGTTCCAGTCGACCCCCATGTCACGCAGCCCGCGCGCCAGAATGCCGAGCGAGGGATTGAGCATGAATATCCACAACACGCCGACCACCGGCGGGGCCACCGCATAAGGCCAGATCAGGAGCGTGCGATAGATCGTGCCGCCGCGCAGCGGCCTGTCCGCCATCACTGCGAGCAGCAGTGCGAAGGAAAGCGACAAGAAAGCGATCGCAAACGAAAAGACAAATGTCCTGACGACGGCCGCGAAATAGTCGGGCTGGCTCAACAACTCGCGATAGTTGTCGAACCACACAAAGGTCGTTGAAAGACCGAAGGCGTCCTGGAGCAGAAACGACTGCAGGACGGCCTGGGCCGCTGGCCAGTAGAAAAAGATCAGCACGATCGCAAGCTGCGGCGCGACCAGCAGATAGGGCAGCAGCTTCGATTGGAAAAAACTTTGTTTCTGCATGATCTCGAAAAAAACTGCAGGCCGCCCCACGCGGCCTGCTCTGCCGTGTCTTAGATCATCTCAATGCACTGCGGTTTTTTCAAACTGCCGAAGCATCTGGTTGCCGCGTTCGACGGCGGCGTCGAGCGCCTGCTTGGCGGTCTTCTTGCCGGCAAGCGCCTGTTCGATCTCTTCCGCCCACACCTCACGAAGCTGCACCATGTTGCCGAGCCTCAGGCCCCGCGAGTTCTCGGTCGGCTCCTTGTTGGTCAATTCCATCAGCGGCGTTTCGAGATAGGGCTGGTCCTTGTAGAAGCCTTCTTCCTTCGCCTTCGCGTAGGCAGCCTTGGTGATCGGCAGATAGCCCGACGCCTTGTGGATCCAGACCTGGCGGTCGGTGTCGGAGAGGAACGTCAGGAACTTGGCCACACCCTTGTATTCGTCAGGTGTCTTGCCGCCCATCACCCACAGCGAGGCGCCGCCGATGATCGAGTTCTGCGGTGCGTCCTTGACGTCGGGATAATAGGGCATCGGCGCGTTGGTGAAGTTGAACTTGGCCTGTGCCTTGACATTGCCGAAGAAGGCAGACGAGGTCAGGTAGATCGGGCATTCGCCCGAGGTGAAGCGGCCCTCGCCCGTATTGGTGCGGCCCGCATAATCGTAGGTCTTGTCCTTCTGCAGCTCGACCAGATTTTCGAGGTGCTTGACCTGCAGCGGTCCGTTGAACTCCAGCACCGTGTCAAAGCCATCGAGGCCGTTGGCCTTGCTGGCGAGCGGCACGTTCTGCCAGGCGGAGAGCTGTTCGAGATTGACCCAGGTCACCCAGGAATTGGAGAAGCCGCAGGTGGCGTAGCCCGCGGCCTTCAGCTTCTTGGCGTCTTCGAAGACTTCCGGCCAGGTCTTCGGAATATCCGCGATGTTGGCCTTCTTGAACGCGTCGAGATTGATCCACATGACGGTGGACGACGAGTTGAATGGGAAGGACAGCATCTCGCCCTTCGAGGTGGAATAATAGCCGGTGATGGCCGGCAGATAGTTCTTGGGATCGAATTTCTCGCCGGTCTCCTGCATCAGCTTGTACACCGGCTTGATGGCGCCGGTTGCGGCCATCATCGTCGCGGTGCCGACCTCGAAGACCTGCATGATGTGGGGCGAGTTTCCGGCGCGGAACGCCGCAATGCCGGCGTTCATGGTGTCGGCATAGTTGCCCTTGTAGGTCGGAACGACCTTGTAGTCACCCTGTGACGCATTGAAGTCGTTGGCCAGCTTGACGATGACGTCGTTATTGGCGCCGGTCATGGCGTGCCACCACTGGATTTCGACCACCGCATGCGCGGGCGAGGCGCCGAAGGCCAGCATAGTTGCCACTGCCGCAGCAGCACCGAATTGTCGAAAAGCCATCAAAAGAACCTCCCATATGGAACCGTCATCTTCGAAAGTCGCGTAACAGTGCCGGATGACGTGCAAATGACTGTATAGACAGCGGAATGTTAGGAGGGAAGCGCAGCCTGTGGGAAGCGTGAAGATAGGAAAAAGGCTGAGCCGCCCGGTCGGCCTCCGAGCTTCGCGCGGCGCCTGTGCGATCCCGGACCGCAATGGCGCGCCGCCGCGGTGCAGGGACGCTGCACCGCGAGCTTTTCTTAACGCTTTCGCCCACCGCTGCAGACCACGCCCTTGGCCACGAGCGCGTCAATCTCGCCTTTGGAATAGCCGAACTCGGTGAGCACCTCCTGCGTGTGCTGACTGAATTTCGGCGGTGTGCTGTGCAGGCTCGGCTTGCTGCGATCCATGCGGATCGGGGAGGCGACGCCCTTGTACCAATCCTTCTGGATCACGTCGCCCCGGTGGATCGTGTGCTCGTTGGTCAGCGCCTGATCGATCTTCTGGACTGGCCCCGCAGGCAGGCCGGCGGCCAGCAGCCGATTGCAGAGCGGCTCAGCGTCGTGCTGGGAGAACACCGCGGCAAGCTCCTCGCGCAACGCTTCACGGTTGGCGATGCGATCCTTGTTGCGGGCGAAGCGCGGGTCGGTACCGAGTTCGGGCTTGCCGATTTCCTTTGCCAGCTTGCGGAACGTGCCGTCATTGCCGACACCGATGAAGATGTTGTCGGTCCTGGTCGGAAAGATCGCATATGGCACGAGATTGGGATGCTCATTGCCGGTCAGGCCCGGCGGCTTGCCATGCATGAAATAATTCGCAGCGTGCGGATGCATGATCGCAAGACCGGTCTCGTATAACGTGGTTTCGAGAAACTGGCCGAGGCCTGATTTCTGCCGCTCGGCGAGCGCCATCAGGATGCCGATTGCGGCATAGAGCCCGGTGGTGATGTCGACCAGAGGCACACCGATCCGCATCGGCCCGCTCTGTGGCGAACCGGTCGCCGCGATCATGCCGGTCATCGCCTGGATGATCGCGTCATAGCCGGGATTGCCGCCGCGCGGACCATCTGCGCCAAAGCCGGAGATCCGGCAGTGCACGAGTTTTGGAAACTTCGCGCGCAGCACGTCGTTGCCGATGCCCCATTTGTCGAGCGTGCCCGGCTTGAAATTCTCGATCAGGACATCGGCGCCTTCCAGCATCTTCATCAGCACCGCGCGCCCGCCCTCGGAGGCGAGGTCGAGCCCGATCGAGCGCTTGTTGCGGTTGACGCCGATGAAATAAGCCGCGTCCTCCTCATGGAAGGGCGGGCCCCAGTCCCGTGTCTCGTCGCCGGCGGGTGGCTCGACCTTGATCACGTCAGCGCCGTGATCGGCGAGAATCTGCGTGCAGTAGGGGCCGCCGAGCACGCGCGTGAGATCGATCACACGCAGTCCGGCGATCGCGCCCGTGGCCGAGGAGTTCATCAAAGTAACCTTCGCTCAAATGGAATCCGATCAGGCCGGGCTCCAGAGCTAGCGGTCTTGAGACGCAGCGGCAATGCCTTCGTGCGCGCAGGTCCCTACGGGGACAACTGGCGCGGCGCGGCCACCGGCCGCAGACAGAATGATGGCCCGCGGCTGTTGCGGCGAGCCACCCATCGGTACCCAATTACGCGACGCTCAGGCGGACATCGATGTTGCCGCGGGTCGCATTCGAGTAGGGGCACACTTGATGCGCCTTTTCCACCAGCGCTTCCGCCTCCGCACGCGGTACGCCCGGCAGGGAAACCGCGAGCTCAACGGTGAGGCCGAAGCCGCCCTCCGCGCGCGGGCCGATGCCGACCGTCGAGGTCACCGAGGCGTCGGCGGGAACCTTTGGGCCACCCTGCGAGGCCACGAACTTCATGGCGCCGATGAAACATGCGGCGTAGCCGGCCGCGAACAGCTGCTCGGGATTGTTGCCCGCACCGCCACCGCCGCCAAGCTCCTTGGGAGTGGCGAGATTGACGTCAAAAGCGCCGTCGAGCGTGGCGGCATGGCCGTCGCGGCCGCCGGTCGCCTTTGCGCTGGTCTTGTAGAGCACGTTCACTGACATGGTCATCTCCCTTTGGGCTCGATTTCGATCGCATTTGTATTGCGTAAAATCTAGTTGTGTGCAATGTACAATATCTGGCCTCACATTTAATTGTTCGCAATTGAATGCGTGCGCGGGGCAGCCCAAGATGGAATGAAACTTCGACCGACTCGACGAGGACGAAAATGACGAAGAAGCACGCGGATCTCGCGTTGCGGCTCGATAACCAGATCTGCTTTGCGATCTACTCGACCGCGCATGCGTTCAACCGGGTCTATAAGCCGCTGCTCGACCACCTCGGCCTGACCTATCCGCAATATCTGGCGATGCTGGTGCTGTGGGAACGCGACGGCGTTCCGGTCAAGGATATCGGCGCGCGCCTGTTTCTGGATTCAGGCACGCTCACGCCGCTGCTCAAGCGGCTGGAAAAGGCCCAGCTCATCAAGCGCGCGCGCAGCAGCGCGGATGAAAGACAGGTCTTGATCGCGTTGACGCCGCAGGGGCAGGCGCTTCAGGACAAAGCCAAAGCCGTTCCCCAATCGATCCTCGCGGCAACCGCTTGTTCGGTCGCCGAGCTTTCAACGATCAAGAACGAACTCGTCGCGTTGCGCGACAGGCTGAACGAGGCGGCGGGGGAGTAAGGCCGTTCTCAGAGGCGTTTCTTGGCGAACGCGCGGCCGGAGTGGGATTTTAGATATTTCTCGAAAGCCAGCGCTTTGTATTTGTCGGGGAAGGCGCAATACCAGACGAGGTCCCAGGGCTTATATTTGGAGGTGTGGGCGGATCTGCCGGCATTGTGCTCCTGTAGCCGCCGCTTCAGGTCCGCAGTTGCACCGATATATTCTTGCTCTGGAAAATTCGCGCTGCGGAGGATGTAGACGTACCACATCAGTGCTTTTGCGCTTCAGGCGCGCCAATCGATAGTAAGACGTCCCGCAGCCCGTCTTCGCCCTGCGGGCTACGCCGGGCACCACGCTTCGCCCTTCGGCCATCACGTGGCTGCGCCACGCGAAGCCCGAAGGGCGAAGCGTGGTGGAGCCAGGCGGGATCGAACCGCCGACCTCTTGCATGCCATGCAAGCGCTCTCCCAGCTGAGCTATGGCCCCTTAACCCTGGGCGGCGCGTCCTGAGCGACGCGCCGTCGGACGACCCTGATCACATAGTTCAGGGCCGATCTCAAGTCTCCTCGTCGTTGCCGACGTCGCCAATGATGTCGGTCACATCCTCATCGCCTTCCTCTTCATCGGCGATAAAGGTCGAATCATCGTCATCGTCGTCTTCGATCGTCTCGTCGACCTCGATATCGTCTTCCGATTCGGGAACGACCGCCTTGACCTTGCCGGTCTTCTCCTCGGCATCGGCCTCCTCGAGCGAAACCAACTCTTCGGCCTCTGCCGGCTCCGGCGTAGCCTCGGCTGCAGCAGCAGCGCTGGCGCGTGCAGCCTCGCCACGCGACGACCGCGTCGTCACGATGGGCGCGATCGGCACGACCTCGCCGGTATACGGCGAGATCACCGGACTCTTGTTCAGATCATAAAACTTCTTGCCTGTAGTCGGGCAAATGCGTTTGGTTCCGAGATCGGATTTGGCCACGTGCGGCATCCTGGGAATGTCTGAAAAGCGGTGCTTCACTTGGCTAGTTGCCGCGCTGCTGTCAATAGCAGTTTGGGCAATAAAGACAGGACGGTGACGGCACGCGGCCCCTGTGATACCTGCCGCCCGAGACCTCCAAGGGGACGAAATCTTGACCAAATCCGACCAGCAGACCCCGCTTGAGGCCCGTGTCAGCGGGCCCCTGACCGGCATAGCCCGGGTTCCCGGTGACAAGTCGATCTCGCACCGCGCCCTGATCCTTGGCGCGCTTTCGGTGGGTGAAACCCGTGTTTCCGGTCTGTTGGAAGGTGAGGACGTCATCAACACCGCCAAATCCATGCGGGCCCTCGGTGCGAAGGTGGAGCGGACGGGCGAGTTCGCCTGGACCGTGCACGGCGTCGGGGTCGCCGGGTTTGCCCGGCCGGCCGCGCCGCTCGATTTCGGTAATTCCGGTACGGGTTGCCGGCTGGTGATGGGTGCGGTGGCGGGCTGTCCGATCACCGCCGTGTTCGATGGTGATGCCTCGCTGCGCAGCCGGCCGATGCGCCGGGTGCTCGACCCGCTCGCATTGATGGGCGCGCGCATCACGGTGGGCGGCGAGGGCGGGCGCCTTCCATTGACGCTTGAGGGCGCACGAAATCCCGTCCCGATCGTCTACAAAACGCCGGTCGCCTCGGCGCAGATCAAGTCGGCGGTGCTGCTCGCCGGACTTGCCGCCCCGGGTGTGACGACGGTCATCGAGCAGGAGGCTAGTCGCGATCACACCGAGCTGATGTTGAGGCATTTCGGTGCCGAAATCGTCTCCGAACCGGAGGGCCGTCACGGCCGCAGGATTTCGCTCACAGGGCAGCCGGAACTGAATGGCGCGGTCGTCGTGGTGCCGGCCGATCCGTCATCCGCGGCGTTTCCGATTGTTGCCGCGCTGGTCGTCGAAGGCTCCGATATCGTGCTGCCCGACGTCATGACCAATCCGTTGCGCACCGGGCTTTTCACCACCTTGCGCGAGATGGGCGCATCCATCGAGGAGAGCGACAAGCGTGGCGACGCGGGCGAGCCGATGGCGCAGCTCCGCGTGCGCGGCTCGAAGCTGCGCGGGGTCGAGGTGCCGCCGGAGCGCGCCCCCTCGATGATCGACGAATATCTGGTGCTGGCGGTGGCCGCATCCTTTGCCGAAGGCACCACGATCATGCGCGGCCTGCAGGAGCTGCGCGTCAAGGAGTCGGACCGGCTGGAAGCGACCGCCGCCATGCTGCGGGTCAACGGGGTCAAGGTCGAAATATCCGGCGATGATCTGATCGTCGAGGGCAGCGGCCATGTCCCGGGCGGCGGCCTCGTTGCCACCCATATGGACCATCGCATCGCGATGTCGGCGCTGGTGATGGGCCTTGCTGCGGACCAGCCGGTCAAGGTCGACGACACCGCCTTCATCGCAACGAGCTTCCCGGACTTCGTGCCGATGATGCGTTCGCTCGGAGCCGATTTTACATGAGCTGGGAGCGATGACGGCAACCCTGGACCGCGATGCGCTGCTCGACGCTTTCGACCGGATCGGCCATGCGGCGGTCCAGGCCGGAACGAAGCTGCAAATCGCAGTCTATGGCGGCTCTGCGCTAATGCTGGCGAGCAATTTCCGCTTTGCGACGGAGGACGTTGATGTGGCCGAACTGCCCCGGCCGTTGCCTGCATGGTTGGAAAAGATTGTGCACGACATTGCCGGGCAAAATGGCTGGGACGACGACTGGCTTAACGACGGCGTTGCGTTTCATTTAAGTCCTTTGGCCGATCGGGCGGCAGATCACCTGGAATTTGGGACGTTTCCCCGCGACGGCTCGCCGCCCGGACTTGTCGTTTCCGTCCCATCGGCCGAGTATCTGCTGGCGCTTAAACTCAAGGCTGCACGGATCACCGATCCGGTGCGGGGCGAGGCTGAGCGGCTGGATATTCTGAATTTGATGCGGGTGCTCGGCGTATCGACCGCGGAAGAGGCGATTGCCGTGCTAGCCCGATATTTTCCGGTCAGCGCGGCTTCATCCGAGAAGCAGCGCTTTCTATTGAAAAATATGAACCGCGAGGGAGTGACCGATGCGCCCAACTACCCTCGCTGACGCGGTCGAGCGTATTGACGCAGGCGCGTCGCGTGAGGATGTTCTTGCTGAATTTGTCGATATGTTCGATTTGGCCGGAGCCAACGAGGAGCGCTATGCGTCGATCGAGCGGGAGCCGCGTCTGACAGGCGACGATCGGTTGGATGCGCTGGTTGGTGCGATAGCCGAGTATCTGGCCAAGCAGCGCCGGCTTGGCCGCGTTCCAACCTGGGCCGGCGGCCCGGCCAGACGTCTCGCCAAGCCCTGGTTCACGACACCTTCGCCGACGGCCCCGATGCGGGAATATTTGACCTTTTGCAGTCCTGCCGAGTTTGCGTCTCGTAACATCTTTACCGAGGAAAGGCCGTTGCGGCGCGCCCGCGGACCCCAACCAGACGTGTATAGACCAGAATGATCATCGCCATCGACGGACCGGCCGCGTCCGGCAAGGGTACCCTCGGCAAGCGGCTGGCCGCTCATTACGGCTATCGTCACCTTGATACCGGCGTGATCTATCGCGCGGTCGCTCATGCGCTGATCAGCGCGGGTGACGATCTCCGCGACGAGGCTCGGGCGGTCCAGGCTGCGCTCGGGCTCGATCCCGACAAATTCGAGAATCCGGTTCTGAAGAGCCAGAAGGTCGGGGAGGCCGCTTCCGTGGTCTCCGCAATCCCAGGGGTGCGGGCGGTGCTGGTCGATTTCCAGCGTCAGTTCGCGGCCGGTCAGCCCGGCGCGGTGCTCGACGGCCGCGACATCGGAACCGTGATCTGTCCCGATGCCGACGTGAAGATTTTCGTGGTGGCCGACCCGAAAGTCCGGGCGCACCGCCGGACGCTGGAGGCGCTGGCACGCGGCGAGGAGGCCGACGAAGCGGCGGTGCTGGCGGACATCCTGCAGCGCGACGAGCGCGACAAGAACCGTGCCGTCGCGCCTTTAAAACCGGCCGAAGATGCTTACTTGCTAGATAATTCCAATCTGGATATAGAAGGCGGCGTCCGGGCCGCCATCGACATTGTCGAGGCCGTTCGAGCAGGCCGGCAACGGGGTTGAGCCCCTGCCGTCATTGGAGGAAAGCCTGCTCCCGTCCTTAGATGTCGGTACCCCGTTCTTTCGGGATCGCTAGTTCCGGGCAGCATCAAAAGTTACGCGCATTCCTTCGCAGAGCCATTTCCCGCTTTTCCCGGGATGCGCGCCAATCAACGTATCGAACGTGCAGGCATCTGCCGGCCCGCCCCCTGCGATCCTCACGCAGAGAGCGGTCGTTTGGGTTTGCGGACCTCGACACTTCACGCGCGATACGCCCTTTACCAAAACGGCCGGCAAACTTCCGCATCTGGAGAACAAATGGCTGCGAGTAGCTCTGTTAATTCTTATACCCCCTCCCGCGACGATTTC
Organism: uncultured Alphaproteobacteria bacterium; assembly: GCA_963770385.1. Classification (GTDB taxonomy): domain Bacteria; phylum Pseudomonadota; class Alphaproteobacteria; order Rhizobiales; family Xanthobacteraceae; genus Bradyrhizobium. Next base: position 1,734,993 of record CAVYPJ010000003.1, read on the forward strand.
GCTGCAATGCTGGACGAGTCCTTTGCCGGCGGCAACCTGCAGGAAAGCTCCGTCATCAAGGGCACGGTGGTTGCAATCGAAAAGGACATGGCCGTCATCGATGTCGGCCTGAAGACCGAGGGCCGCGTCGCGTTGCGCGAGTTTTCCGGCCCGGGCCGCGAGAGCGAGCTGAAGGTCGGCGACACGGTCGAAGTCTTCCTCGACCGGATCGAGAATGCGCTCGGCGAAGCCGTGCTGTCGCGCGACAAGGCGCGCCGCGAGGAGAGCTGGGGCAAGCTGGAAAAGGCCTTCCAGGGCAACGAAAAGGTCATGGGCGTCATCTTCAATCAGGTCAAGGGTGGCTTCACCGTCGATCTCGACGGCGCGGTGGCCTTCCTGCCGCGGTCGCAGGTCGACATCCGGCCGATCCGCGACGTCGCGCCGCTGATGAACAATTCGCAGCCGTTCCAGATTCTCAAGATGGATCGCCGCCGCGGCAACATCGTCGTGTCGCGCCGCACGGTTCTGGAAGAGACCCGCGCCGAGCAGCGCCAGGAACTGGTGCAGAACCTCGAAGAGGGTCAGGTGATCGACGGCGTGGTCAAGAACATCACCGATTACGGTGCGTTCGTTGACCTCGGCGGCATCGACGGCCTGCTGCACGTCACCGACATCGCCTGGCGGCGTGTCAACCATCCGACCGAGGTGCTGACCATCGGCCAGACGGTGAAGGTCAAGATCATCAAGATCAACCACGAGACCCACCGCATCTCGCTCGGCATGAAGCAACTGCTGGATGATCCGTGGCAGGGCATCGAGGCGAAGTATCCGCTGAATGCCCGCTTCCATGGCCGCGTTACCAACATCACCGACTACGGCGCGTTCGTCGAACTGGAGCCGGGCATCGAAGGCCTGATCCACGTCTCGGAAATGTCGTGGACCAAGAAGAACATGCACCCCGGCAAGATCGTTTCGACCTCGCAGGAAGTCGAAGTGCAGGTGCTGGAGGTCGATTCCGTCAAGCGCCGCATCTCGCTCGGTCTCAAGCAGACCATGCGCAACCCCTGGGAAGTCTTCGTCGAGGGACACCCGGTTGGTTCGGTGGTCGAGGGCGAGGTCAAGAACAAGACCGAGTTCGGTCTGTTCCTGGGGCTCGAAGGCGACGTCGACGGCATGGTCCACCTGTCCGATCTGGACTGGAAGCTTCCGGGCGAGCAGGTGATCGACAACTACAAGAAGGGCGACGTGGTGAAAGCCGTGGTGCTCGATGTGGATGTCGAAAAGGAGCGCATCTCGCTCGGCGTCAAGCAGATCGAAGGCGATCCGTTCGCAGAGCCCGGCGACGTCAAGAAGGGCGCCGTCGTCACCTGCGAGGTGCTGGAGGTCAAGGACGCAGGCATCGAGGTGAAGATCGCCGGCACCGACTTCACCACCTTCATCAAGCGCTCCGAACTGGCCCGCGATCGCAACGACCAGCGCGCCGAACGCTTCGCGGTCGGTGAAAAGGTCGATGCGCGGGTGATCCAGTTCGACAAGAAGGCCCGCAAGGTGCAGGTCTCGATCAAGGCACTGGAAGTCGCCGAGGAGAAGGAAGCCATCGCCCAATACGGCTCCTCCGATTCGGGGGCGACCCTGGGCGATATTCTCGGCACCGCGCTCAAGAATCGCGCCGGCACCGACAAGTAAGTCGTCCGTCGCGCGTCACGTTATCGGGCCCCGGTTTCGACCGGGGCCTTTTTCTTGGGCGCCGCCCCTCCTTTTCCTGGGCATTGCCCTGCTTGGTCAGCCAGGGCCGAGCCTTGTTTTCTTCATATTGCGCCGCGATTGATGTATTCAGTTAAGCCGTTGGTTATGCTGCCAATGCCAAACGCGCCGGGCATATTTTCAGGGGAATTTCGATGTCGCTTGATTCCGATCTGATCGTCGATCGCCGCAGGATCCGCCGCAAGCTGACGTTCTGGCGCGTGCTCGCGGCGTTGTTCGCGATCGCGGCCATCGCCGTCGTCGGGATTGCCCTGTCGCCGAGCGGGCGAGGGACGTTCTCCACGTCCGGATCGATCGCACGGATCAATATCGAAGGTTTGATCCGCAGTGATCAGGATCGTGTCGAGGCCCTGGAGCGGCTGGAGAACTCCCAGGCGGCGGCGGTCGTCGTCCACATCAATTCGCCGGGCGGCACGACGGCGGGATCGGAACAGCTCTACGACTCGCTCGTCCGGCTGAAGGCGAAGAAGCCGCTCGTCGTGGTCGTCGAGGGATTGGCGGCGTCCGGTGGCTACATCACGGCGATCGCCGCCGATCACATCGTGGCGCAGCAGAGCTCGCTCGTGGGCTCGATCGGCGTGCTGTTCCAGTTCCCGAATTTCACGGACCTTCTGAAGACCGTTGGCGTCAAGGTGGAGGAGGTGAAGTCATCGCCGCTGAAGGCCGCGCCGAACGGCTTCGAGCCGACCAGCCAGGAAGCCCGCGACGCGCTGGATGCGCTGGTCAAGGATTCCTACGCCTGGTTCAAGGACCTCGTGAAAACGCGGCGCGGCATGGATGATACGCAGCTTGAAAAAGTCGTGGACGGCCGTGTCTTCACCGGCCGTCAGGCGGTGGGCCTCAAGCTGATCGATGAACTTGGTGACGAGAAGGCCGCCGTGACGTGGCTGGTGGAGCAGAAGAACGTCAAGAAGGATCTGCCCGTGCGCGACTACAAGCTTGGGCCGCGCTTCGGCGACCTCACGTTCCTGAAGACCGCAGCTTCAATTGTGCTGGATTCGCTGGGTTTGAGCGCGATCGCGCGGCATGTCGAGCAGATCGGTGTTGCGCAGGCGGTCGACCGTCTCAGTCTCGACGGAATGCTGGCCCTCTGGCATCCGGCGGGGACCAATTGAACCCCAGAGAATGCAATTTTCAGGAGTTTCCCGCTCTGCGGGTGTTGCGCAAAGTCGACATTTCGGGGTTTGTCACGCCTTTTCGCGCAGCGCAAAAGTGATTTAGCGTCTTGACAGTTCTAGGCATTTTCACGGAAATGGATAATTAGCGCCTCTTGGTTTTACCTCTCGATGATCAAATCCGAACTCGTTCAGCGTATTGCCGAGCACAACCCGCACCTCTACCAGCGGGATGTTGAGAATATCGTGAACGCGATCCTCGACGAGATCGTTGCGGCGCTCGCGCGCGGCGACCGGGTCGAGCTGCGTGGTTTCGGTGCTTTCTCGGTGAAGCATCGCCCGGCCCGCGCCGGCCGCAATCCCCGTACCGGCGCTCACGTGCCCGTCGACCAAAAGAGCGTCCCGTTCTTCAAGACGGGCAAGGAAATGCGCGAGCGGCTCAATCGCGACAATCCCGAAGAAGCGGGCGCCTGACGGTTCCCGTATTGGCGGGCGATACGCCGCGGCCGCGATTGCTCATGATGCGGCCCGTTCTGATCAATGAGAGCAATCGTCATGCGAAAGTTTCTCTCGGCTCTGATCATTGTTCCATTGGGCTTGATCTTTGTCGTGTTTGCCGTGGCCAACCGGCACTTCGTCACGGTGTCCTTCGACCCCTTCAATGCGACCGATGCCGCCCTTTCGGTCTCGCTGCCGTTATTTGTGCTGATCATCGCGGTCGCTATCGTGGGTGTGGTCGTAGGTGGTTGCGCGACCTGGTTCGGGCAGCGCCGCTGGCGGCGTGCGGCGCGTCAGCATGAGGCCGAGGCGCGCACGGCCAAGGCGCAGCTGACCGAGCTTCGCGCGGCGACGCTGGCCTCGTCGCGCGGGGACGTGGGGCGCCTTGCGGCACCGTCGGCACAGGCCGGATTCTATGGGTCCTCCGGGCGAGACAAGCAAAGCGCGACGTTGTAGAACCCGACCCGCCAACTCCGACCCTCGCCACGCGAAGAGACCATGCCCCTGCTTGTCAAAATTTGCGGCCTGTCCACGCGCGAAACGCTTGACGCCGCGCTCGACGCCGGCGCGGACATGGTGGGGTTCGTGTTTTTTCCGCCATCGCCACGGCACCTCGGTCTCGAGGCGGCGCGCGAGCTCGGCCTGCGAGCCAAGGGCCGCGCTACCAAAGTCGCGCTGACCGTCGATGCCGACGACGCCACGCTTGCAGATATCGTCGAGGCGCTGAAGCCCGACATTCTGCAACTGCACGGCCACGAAAAGCCGGCGCGTCTGCGCGAGATCAAGCAGAAGTTCGGACTTGAGACGATGAAAGCGATCCCGGTGGAGCGCTCCGCCGACCTCGCCGTGCTGCCGGACTATGCCGGGGCTTGCGACCGGATCCTGTTCGATGCGCGCGCCCCGAAGGGCGCGACCCGGCCCGGTGGCCTCGGCGCCGTGTTCGACTGGCAGCTCCTCAAGAATGTCGATCTTGTCCTGCCGTTCATGGTTTCCGGCGGATTGACCGCCGACAACGTCGCGGAAGCCGTGCGCGTCACCCGCGCCGGCGGCGTCGATGTCTCGTCAGGCGTGGAGCGCGCGCCCGGCATCAAGGACGTCGACATGATCCGCGCCTTCATCCGCGCCGCGCGCGCCAGCGAGGAATTGACCCTCCGATGACTCCAGCCCTTCCCAATTCCTACCGCAGCGGTCCCGACGAGCGCGGGCATTTCGGCATGTTCGGCGGCCGATTCGTCGCCGAAACCCTGATGCCGCTGATCCTCGATCTGGAAAAAGCCTATGCGGAGGCCAAGGCCGACCCGGCGTTCCAGGCGGAGATGAACGGCTATCTCCGCGACTATGTCGGCCGGCCATCGCCGCTATATTTTGCCGAGCGGCTGACCGAGCATCTTGGCGGCGCGAAGATCTACTTCAAGCGCGAGGAGCTCAACCACACCGGTTCGCACAAGGTCAACAACGTGCTCGGCCAGATCATGGTGGCGCGACGCATGGGCAAGAAGCGCATCATTGCCGAGACCGGCGCCGGCCAGCATGGCGTCGCGACCGCGACCCTGTGTGCGCGGTTCGGGCTCGAATGCGTGGTCTATATGGGCGCCGTCGACGTCGAACGGCAGCAGCCCAACGTGATCCGCATGGAGATGCTCGGCGCAAAAGTGGTCCCGGTGCAGTCGGGGACGCGCACGCTGAAGGACGCGATGAACGAAGCTCTGCGCGACTGGGTCACCAACGTGCACAGCACGTTCTACTGCATCGGCACGGTCGCGGGTCCGCATCCCTATCCGGCGATGGTGCGCGATTTCCAGTCGGTGATCGGCACTGAAACGCGCAAGCAGTTGCAGGAGGTGGAGGGGCGTCTGCCGGACTCGCTCGTCGCCTGCATTGGCGGCGGCTCCAACGCGATGGGGCTTTTTCATCCCTTCCTCGACGACCCCTCCGTCGAGATCTTCGGCGTCGAGGCAGCGGGCCACGGGCTCACGCAGCTGCACGCCGCCTCGATCGCAGGCGGCCGGCCCGGCGTGCTGCACGGCAACCGTACCTACCTCCTGATGAACGATGACGGCCAGATCCAGGACGCGCATTCGATCTCCGCAGGGCTCGACTATCCCGGCATCGGTCCGGAGCATTCCTGGCTGCATGAGATCGGGCGGGTGAAATATCTGTCCGCGACGGACGACGAGGCGCTCGCGGCGTTTCAACTGCTGTCGCGGCTCGAAGGCATCATTCCGGCGCTGGAGCCGGCGCACGCCATCGCCAAGGTGATGGAGCTCGCGCCCGAGCGCCCAAAGGATCATCTGATGGTGGTCAATCTCTCCGGCCGGGGCGACAAGGACGTGCCCCAGGTCGGGGACATTCTCCGGGGGAAGAAGAAGTGACCACCCGCATCGACGCACGTTTCGCCGAGTTGAAGCGCGAAGGCCGCTCGGCCTTCGTCACCTTTCTGATGGCCGGCGATCCCGATCCCGATACATCGCTTCAGATCATCAAGGCTCTGCCGAAGGCTGGCGCCGATATCATCGAGATCGGCATGCCCTTTACTGACCCGATGGCCGACGGCCCGTCGATCCAGGCGGCGGGTTTGCGCGCGCTGAAGGCCGGCACGACCCTGAAGAAGACTCTGGCGATGGTGCGCGCGTTCCGCGAAGCCGACAATGCGACGCCGCTGGTGCTGATGGGTTACTACAATCCGATCTACATCTATGGCGTCGACAAGTTCCTGGCCGACGCGAAGTCGGCTGGTGTCGACGGGCTGATCATCGTCGACCTGCCGCCGGAGGAAGACACCGAGCTTTGCCTGCCTGCGCTGAAGGCCGGGCTCAATTTCATCCGGCTTGCGACGCCGACCACCGACGACAAGCGGCTGCCCGCCGTGCTCGCCAATACCTCGGGCTTCGTCTATTACGTCTCGATCACCGGCATCACCGGCGCAGCGGCGGCCAATTCAAAAGCGGTCGGCGAGGCCGTCGCGCGCATCAAGAGGCATACCGATTTGCCGGTCTGTGTCGGTTTTGGCATCCGCACGCCCGAAGCCGCTCAGGCGATCGCCGAGCGTGCCAATGGCGCGGTGGTTGGCACGGCGCTGGTCGACGCCTTGCGCGGCAGCCTTGACGGCGAGGGCCGTGCGACCGCAAAAACCGTCAGCGCGGTGGCCGATCTTGCGGCGTCACTGGCGAAGGGTGTCCGGGGCGCCAAGCGGGCCGCGGAATAGGCGGATTTTTAGGCCACGTTAAGCCAGATCAGCGGCTTGCCGGGCTCGGCCCGGCCGCCATATATCTGGGAAGTGCGTCACTCGGAGCGAACCATGAACTGGCTGACGAATGTCGTCCGACCGAAAATCCGCAACATCCTGCGGCGCGAGACGCCTGAGAATTTGTGGATCAAATGCCCCGAACTCAGGGCAGCTCGTGTTCTACAAGGATGTCGAGGCCAATCAGTTCGTCATTCCGGGCTCGAACTACCATCTGCGCATGGGCGCGGCGGCGCGGCTGAAGTCGGTCTTCGACAACGAGACCTGGTACGACATCGCGCTGCCCGAGGTCACGCCCGATCCCCTGAGATTCCGCGATGAGCGGCGCTATGCCGACCGCATTCGCGATGCGCGCGCCCGCACCGGTTTGAACGATGCCGTCAAGGTCGGTTACGGCAAGCTCGAAGGTGCGGCCGCCGTCGTCGCGGTGCAGGATTTCGATTTCATGGGTGGCTCGCTCGGCATGGCCGCCGGCGAAGCGATCGTGCGCGGCCTCGAGCTCGCGCTGGAGAAGACCTCACCCTTCATTCTGTTCGCGGCGTCGGGCGGCGCCCGCATGCAGGAAGGCATCCTGTCGCTGATGCAGATGCCGCGCACCACGGTCGCCGTGCAGATGCTGCGTGAGGCGAAACTGCCCTACATCGTGGTGCTGACCAACCCGACCACCGGCGGCGTGACCGCGTCCTACGCGATGCTCGGCGACGTGCACATCGCCGAACCGGGCGCGTTGATCGGCTTCGCCGGCGCACGCGTGATCGAACAGACCATCCGCGAAAAATTGCCCGAGGGTTTCCAGCGCGCCGAATATCTCCGCGATCATGGCATGGTGGATATGGTGGTGCACCGCCACGATCTGCGGCCGACCCTCGCGCGGCTCTGCCGCCTGTTCACGAAATCTCCCGCGCTTGAAGGAACGCCGAAACCGACGGCGCTGCTCTCCGCGCCTGTCCAGATACTGCCGGCTCCGGAAGTCGCGCCGGCCGCACCCTCCGCGTGAACGCGCCCGCCGACAGCCCGAAAACCTCGCTCGACGAACTGATCGCGCGATTATCGGCACTGCATCCGAACCGCATCGAACTCGGTCTGGACCGGATGCATCGATTGCTTGCACGGCTGGATCACCCCGAGCTCAAGCTGCCGCCCGTGATTCACGTCGCCGGCACCAATGGCAAGGGGTCGACGGTCGCCTATCTGCGGGCGATGCTGGAAGCAGCCGGGCTCCGCGTCCATGTTTATACCTCGCCCTATCTCGTGCGGATCAACGAGTCCTTTCGGCTCGGCCGGGTTGGAGGCGGTGTGCTGGTCGGCGATGAGGAGCTCGAGGAGGCGCTCGCACTTTGCGAGCGGACCAATGCCGGCGAACCCCTGACATTTTTCGAGGGGAAGACCGCGGCCGCGTTTTGGCTGTTTGCAAAGCACCCGGCTGATGTTCTGCTGCTTGAAGTCGGGCTTGGCGGACGGCTCGAACTCGACCAACGTGGTCGAGGAGCCGCTCGCGTCGGTGATCGCGCCGATCAGCATGGACCACATGGACTTTCTCGGTGATTCCCTGGCCGCCATCGCCGGCGAGAAGGCCGCCATCATCAAGCGCGGCGTGCCGGTGATCTCGGCGGAACAGCCGCCCGAAGCCATGGCCGTGATCGAGCAGCAGGCGAAGCGTATGCGGGCGCCGCTGTTTGCGGCGGGTGAAGGCTGGCATGTCAATATCGAGCGCGGACGGCTGGTCTATCAGGACGATCGCGGTCTGATGGATCTGGCCGCGCCACGATTGTTCGGCCGGCATCAGTTCGACAATGCGGGCCTTGCCGTCGCAACCCTGCGCGCGATCGGCACGTTCAAAATCCCCAACGCCGCTTACGAAGCCGGCATCATCAACGCGGAATGGCCGGCGCGAATGCAGCGCATCTCGTCGGGCTCACTGCTCGATTGGGCGCCTCCGGGCTGCGAGATCTGGATCGACGGCGGACATAATGTCGAAGGCGGCCGCGTTGTGGCTGCGGCACTGGGCGATCTCGAGGAACGCGTCTCGCGCCCGCTCGTCATCATCGCCGGCATGATGGCCAACAAGGATGCAGGCGGCTTCCTCGCCAACTTCGCGGGGCTGACCCGCCACATCATGGCGGTTGCCATCCCGGATCAGTCCGCCGCGATGCCGCCGGAGCGGCTCGCGGACGCGGCGCGCGCGCTCGGCATGCGGGTGGAGATCGCGGCCGGAGTCGAGCCGGCGCTGCATACGCTGGCGTGTCTTGCGTATGAAGTACCGCCGCGCATCCTGATCACCGGCTCGCTCTATCTCGCCGGCCATGTGCTGGCGCTCAACGGCACGCCGCCGCGATAGGTGGATTCACGATGCGGTTTGCAGCGATTGCCGATGTGCATGGAAATCATCTCGCGCTTGAAGCGGTCCTTGCCGACATCCGTGCGCAGGGCATCGACGAGATCGTGAACCTCGGCGACATGGCCAGCGGAGCGCTCGATGCGCGGCGGACGATGGACGTCTTGATGGCGCTCGACGCCGTTCATGTGCTCGGCAACCATGACCGTTACCTGATCGACCGGCCGCCGGAGAAGATGGGTTCGTGGGATCGGCCCGCTCATGCGCAGCTCGATGCCGCTCATCTCGATTGGTTGCGCTCTGTTCCGGCCACATGCGTGTTCCTGGGCCGCGCCTTCCTGTGTCACGCGATGCCTGACAATGACGAGATCTATTGGCTGGAAACCGTGAACCCCGACGGCTCCGTGTGCCTGTCGCCGCGGGAGAAGATCGAACGCGCGGCCGAAGGGATCGAGCAGTCGTTGATCCTTTGCGCGCATAGTCATATCGCGCGCGCCGTGCAACTCCGCGACGGGCGGCTCATCGTCAATCCCGGCAGCGTCGGCTGTCCGGGCTATCGGGACACCCATCCGTTTCCGCACGTCATCGAAGCAGGAACGCCCGACGCGCGTTATGCGATTCTCACGCCGGTGGTTGGCGGCTGGCAGGTCACCTTCCGCCACGTGCTGTATGATCACGATGCAATGGCCGCGCTGGCCCGTCGCAACGGCCAGCCCGAGCTCGCCGCCGCTCTGGCAACCGGCTGGATCAAGTGAAAACGGCCGGCGTTGCGCCGGCCGCTCATATGAAGTGGCGCGGCGCATCCCGATCACAGGCTCGCTTTATCTCGCGGGCCACGTGCTCGCGCTCATGCACGCCGCCTGGATGAACTCAGACGAGCAGCTTCCGCGGATCGGCTGTTTTCTGCTTCAATTGATCGAAGGTGCATTGCCGCGGTGATTTGTCCGGTCGCCAGCGCAGGATGGATGTGCCGTGGCGAAACCGATCGCCGCTGAAATGATCATAGCAGACCTCGATCACCAGCTTCGGCTTGAGCGGGCACCATTGTGAGGAGCGATCCGTCGACCAGCGGCTCGGACCGCCGGGAGCATTGCCGGTAAACCCGGGTTTTGCGATCAACGGTTCGAGCTTAGCCGTCAAACCGGGTTTGTCGTTCTGCTTGATCGCGGAGGTGAAGCCGACGTGATGCAGCAAGCCGTCGTGATCGTAGAGGCCGAGCAGCAACGAGCCCACCTCTTTCTCTCCGCCGCTGCGCTTGGTCGCATAGCGGAAGCCGCCGATCACGCAATCGGCGCTGCGGAATTTCTTGATCTTCTGCATGCCATCGCGATTGCCGGCCTGATAGGGCAGGTCAAGCCGCTTGGCGATTACGCCATCCGAGCCACCGCCGGCTTGCTTGAGCCATCTTTGCACAAGCGCGTAACTCGTTGTTGCGGGTGAGAGCCGAAACGAGCCACCAGACTTGAAATTGGTTTTGGCGAAGGCTTCCAGCGCGGGCCGTCTTTCTTTCAATACCTGCGCGGCGAGCTTGCTGCTCTCCTTTGTTGCGAGGAGATCGAACGCGATGAACAACGCAGGTGTTTCCCGTGACAGCTTTTGCACCCGGCTGGCCGCCGGATGGATACGCTGCAGGAGCGCGTCGAATGAAAACGACTTGCCATGCGGAACAACGATTTCGCCATCGAGCAGAAAGTTGGTGGCTTTCAGCTTGAGTGCGGCGTCGACCAGTTCCGGAAAATAACGCGCAAGAGCCTCGCCGGACTTGGAGCGAAGGTCGACCTTGCTGCCGTGCCTGGCAAGCAGGCAGCGGAAACCGTCCCATTTGGGTTCGTATTGCCACTCCTTGCCGCGCGGGATGGCATCCACCGATCGCGCTTCCATCGCGGCCATCCCCGATGGTCTTGCTACTTCCTTTCGGGATCGAGATGGCATCGGAACCGCACCCTGAGACGATAAACATGCCGGTCCAACGCAAAACGGCCGGCAAATCGCCGGCCGTCCTTCGAAATATTCGCGGGTTGCGCGAGATCAGACAGCAGCGGAGATCCACTGCTGCAGCTTCGCCTTCGGCGCAGCGCCGACCTGGCGGGAGGCCATCTCGCCGCCCTTGAAGATCATCAGGGTCGGGATCGACATCACGCCATACTTCGAAGCCGTCTTCGGGCTCTCGTCGACGTTCAGCTTGACGATCTTGACCTTGTCGCCCATCGCTCCGGAAATCTCATCGAGCGCCGGCGCGATCATGCGGCAGGGGCCGCACCATTCGGCCCAGAAGTCGACCACGACAGGACCTTGCGCTTTGAGCACTTCGGCTTCGAAATCGGCGTCAGAAACCTTGCCAACGGCCATCGGAATACCTCGTTCGGTTAAGGAAGGGGCGCGGGGAATAGGAATCGCGCCGGGATCATGAAAGTAAAACTATGAACGGCCGGTTGCCGGGTCAAGTTCGGCCATCCCGGCACCAAGGGATGCCAGTTCCGCGTCCAGCGCGGGAGCAGAAATCTCCATCAATTCAGGCGTTTCGGTCCAGAGCAGCGCTGCCCGGAGGCGCCGCTGGGGATAAAGCTTGCCCAGCAGCGCCCGGTATAGCGCGAGCTGGCGGATGTAGGCCTGCGGCGCCTCGCCTGCGGTCCGTGGCGGCGCCTGGTTGGTCTTGAAGTCGACGATCAGGATCTCGTCCGGCGTCACCACGAGCCGGTCGATCTGCCCGGATACGAAGGCCGGCGCCCGGCCCCGGAGTGCGATCCTGCCGACAATCGGAACCTCGGCACGGCTGGTCTCGCCGAAAACCGCTGCGAATCGCAAATCGCTGATCAAGCCCAGCACGCTGTCTGCGAGCGAAGTCCGTTCCGCCTCGTTCCAATCCGCCGCGTTGCGAAGGAGATAGGTGAGCGCTGCATTGCGCCGCCGCTCTGCCGCAAGATCCGGGAGCGACTGCAAGAGCCGATGTACCAGCGTGCCGCGCTGGATCGCGCGCGCCCGCGAGGCGGCGGCTTCGCCCGACCAGACCCGGTGACTCGCGCCGCCACTGTCCGAGGGACGAAGCGGGTCTCCCGTCGGTGCATCAAGCGAGACGGTCGTGCGCAGCCATGCCGGCAGTTCGACCGGCTTGCTCGCTGTGGTGGCCGCGGGGACGCTCGCGACAGGTGCTTCGTCTTCGGGCCGCGAATATCGTTTGATCGGTCCGTCGGGTGTCTCGATGGTCTGCTCCTGCAATCCGGACCCGGCGAGCCCTCTGCGGACCAGATCGTACCAGCAGAGAGCCCGGACGTTGTTCATGTTGCCCGGCATGCAGCCGCTGATGATCAGCCGGTCGGCGGCGCGCGTCATCGCCACGTAGAGCAGCCGGCGATATTCGGCCTCGGTCTCTTCCAGCATCGCGGAGCGCGCGGTCGCGACCGCGGCCGGGTCGTCCGCCTTCCTGCCGGCCCAGACCACGACCTCGCCGCCATTTCCGCTCGGCAGGTGAATCAGTCGCAGTCGCTGCGTATCGGAGGGCGAGGACGTCGTGTCGACCAGGAACACGACGCCGGCTTCCAGCCCCTTGGCGCCGTGCACGGTCATGACGCGCACTTCGTCGCGCGAGATTTCCATGTCGCGTTTCACCTCGGTGTCGGCCGCACGCAGCCACGCCATGAAGCCCTGTAGCGACGCCGGGGCCTTGCGTTCGTAGTTCAGCGCGAGTTCGAGGAATTCGTCGAGCGCATCATTAGCCTCGTGCCCGAGACGCCTGAGGATTCGTTGCCGGCCGCCATCGCCGCCAAGCAGCCAGGCGTAGAACGCAAACGGCGTTTCGAGCCCAACGCGGCGCTCACATTCCTGCAGCCGGTCGTCGGCGCGGCGGAGCTTGTCGTTGGTCGCGGCATGTTCCGACAAAGCCCTGCGTAACGAGCCTCGGCGCTCCCACGCGAGCGCGAAGAGATCATCGTCGTCCAACCCAAAGAGGGGACTCTTCAGCGCGACCGCAAGCGCCAGATCGTCCTGGGGCAGCAACAGCGCGTCGGCCAGATTCATCAGGTCGATGATCGCGATGTGCTCGGTCAGCTTCAGCCGGTCGGCGCCGGCGACCGGGATGCCGGCATGCTTGAGCGCCTGGATCACTGCATCGAAGATATTGCCGCGGCGCCGCACCAGCACCAGCACGTCGCCATAGCTCAGGCGCCGGCGGCCGCCGGCGGGACCGGTCATCGTGCCGTCGTCGATCAGACGCTTGATCTCGATCTGGATGCGCTTGGCGAGCTTGACCTCGGGGCTCGTCACGGAGACGCCGTCGAACGGCGCGCGCCAGCCCTCGATGTTCTTGCGATCATCGGCCTCGGCGAGATCCCACAGCTCGATCAGGCTCGGTCCGGCATCGTCCAGCGCATGATGGATCGGATAGCCGATGTCGGGCGAATGGATGCTGCGATAGATCTCGTGCTCGCGAAACACATGGTCGACCGATTGCAGGATCGCCGACCCGGAGCGGAACGAATAGGTGAACGACACCGGATCGAATGTGAGCCCGGCATCGGTGAATCGCTTCTGCAGGTCCCGCCGACGTTGATCGAATTCGTGTGGCGCAGCACCCTGGAATGAAAAGATCGACTGCTTCTCGTCGCCGACGGCGAAGATGGTGCGCGTCAAGCCGTCGCGTGCGCCCGCGCCCGCGGTGAACTCTGAAATAAGGTGAAAGACGATGTCCCATTGCCGGGGACTGGTATCCTGCGCCTCGTCGATCAGCACATGATCGACGCCGCGATCGAGCTTGTAGTGGACCCAGCCGGCGGACACCCGCGACAGCATAGCCAGCGTCTTGTCGATCAAATCGTCATAATCGAGCAGGCCGCGCTCCAGCTTCTCGCGGCGGTAGTTTGCCGCCGCCGCAGTCGCGATATGGAGCAGCGCACGTGAGCGGTCGCGGGTCACGACCGCGCGCCGCTTCTCGATCAGCGGGCCGAGACGCCGCGCCTCGGCCTCGAACAGCGCGCCGATCCCTGGATTGGCCTTGAAGAAGTTCTTCGTCACGACCGCGGCGCGCGGCGTGCGATCGTCGGTGAGAAAGACCGACAGATATTCGTCGACCTGGTTGCTGCCCGTGAAGATCGCGGCTTCGCGCAACTGGTCCGCCTGCTTCTGGTCGGACTTGCTGCCGCCGTCGAGGGCCGCTGCAACCTCGCGCCAGCGCGCGCGCGGCAGGTTCGGTCCATCAACGATCCCGCGCTCAATGGCTTCGATGCTGTCATGGTCGGCAACACCGAGCGCGGCCGACATCTGCGCGGCGGCGACCTCCGCATTCCCGGCGGCGTCGGTCCAGGCCATGAAGTGATCGCGGCTGAGGCAGGCTTCGCGGACCACGTCCTTGAACGTGACGTCGGCCGCGCTCGCCATCGCCATCTGAAGCGCCTGTCCTGTCGCGCTTCCAGGGGCGCGCGACGCCTCGAGCAGCACCTTGAGATTCGCGCGCTCCATCATCTCGGTCTGGTCGCGGTCGTCGAGCACCGCGAACCGCGCCGGCACATTTGCCTCGAACGGAAATTGCTGCAGCAGCCGCGTGCAGAGCGCGTGAATGGTCTGCACCTTCAGCCCGCCCGGCGTTTCCAGCGCGCTGGCAAACAATTCCCGCGCCGTCTTGCGCAGGCGTGCGCTCGGATGCGCGATGCCGACGTCCCGGATCGCCGCATCGAGGCTTGCGTCATCCAGCGTAACCCAGTGGCCGAGTGTCGTGAACACCCGCTCGGCCATGTTGGCGGCTGCGGCCTTGGTGAAGGTGATGCAGAGGATCTTCTCCGGCGCCACGTCGGCAAGCAGCAGCCGGATCACCCGCTGCACCAGCACATGCGTCTTGCCGGAGCCGGCATTGGCCGACACGAAGGCCGAAGCCGCGGGATTCGACGCGCGCCTCTGCGCATCGCTCACCGCACCGGGAATTGGACGGGGCGACTTCACCATTCTTCCAGCCCCAGGCCGCCGGCAGCGGACCATTCCTTGATGCGGGCGAGATCGTCATAGGCGCCGTAGCGGTTCGCCCACATCGACAGATTGAGCGAGGTGTAGGGCTGGTTCACGTCCTCGAAACTCCTTATCAGCGCTTCGAGCTTCTGGCGGGCGTCATCGGCCGCCACGTCCGGCTCCAGCGGCTTGTCGCTCTTGTTGATCTTCAGTTCCAGGCTGCGATGTTCGCCCGGCGGATTGTTGCCGCTCAGCCTGACATAAGCGAGTTCGCCGACCGATGAGCCCGCGGCGATGCCGTCGAAGCCGCCTTCGCGCAGGATCGCCGCTTCCAGCGTGAGCTGCGGCGACAGCCCCATCCGCACCTGCTTTCCGGTCGGCGGCTGGCCTGTCTTGTAGTCGAGGATCGCGAAGCTGCCGTCGTCCCGGCGTTCGATGCGGTCGGCGCGGGCCGACAGCGTGAAGGTGCGCTCATTGTCCAGCGGAATAGATATTTCGCCCCTGATCTCGGCCTCGATCGCCGCGATGCCTTCACGTCTTGCGGTTTCCCATGTCGCGAACCACGCCGCGATGCGCTGGAAGCGCGGCCACCACAAGGCCTTGGCCTCCGGCCGCTCCATCAAGGGTGCAAAATATCTTTCGCCGATCTGTTTGAGGACGAGTGCGGGATCGCTTGGAAGGTCGGCCGCGAAATCCCGCGTGAATTCCCCGATCGCATCGTGGATCGCCGAGCCTCGGTCGGCGGCCGAGAGCGGCATGTCGACCGGGTCGAGCGCATCGAGCTTCAGGATGTATCTCGCATAGATGGTGTAGGGATCGCGCAGCCAGTCCTCGATCGCCGTCACCGAGAGCTTGAGCGGTCGTGTGGCGCGTGGTGGTTTGGGTGCGGGCTGGGCGATCGGTTCGACCTTTTGCGGTCGGTCGAGGGCTTCGGCGAAGCGGACATACTGATCGCCGGCAAGAGTTGCTGCGTCCCAGCGCTTGCCGCCCGCGACGGCTTCGAGCCGATGCAGAAAACGCGAGGCGACCGCGGGCGCGCCACCAGCCTTCGCGGAATGGCTCAGGATCACGTCGCCAGCGCCGAGCAGTTGCGCGAAGTCATGTGCGGACAGGCCGATACGCCGTTCAGGAAGGTCCAGTCCGAGTTCATGTCGCATCGGCCGGCTCAGCCATGGATCGATCCGCGGCGCCGGAGGCCACACGCCCTCGATCAATCCGCCGACGATGACACGGTCGGCCTGCATCAGCCGCGATTCCAGTGGACCGTAGATGTGCAGCCGCGCGCCCGGCTTTTCGGGCCGACGCACCGCGCGGTCGGCAAAGGCGGTCTGGAAAACCTCCGGGTAATCGCTGAGCGCGACCATCAGGCCGCTCATCCTCTGTTCCCGGAGCAGATCGTCGAACGCCGATGCGAGCGATGATCCCTCAGTTCCCTCGAAGGCAACGGCAACACCGTTCTCGTCGCTCGAGAGCGCAATCAGGATCTCGCGGTGCCGTTGCGCAAGCTCGGCGAAATCATATGGCTTGGCCGGTGCGAGGCTTTCCAGCGGTGCGAACGCGGTCTTGAGGGCGTCGACCAGCCGCTGAATGCGGTCGAGGTCCTCACGCCTCAGTCGCGCGCGCGGCTCGGCACGATGCAGCGACGACATCTCGCCGCGTCCAAGCTTGTCGTGCTCGTCGCGGAAGCGGGCGAACTCGCGCGCGAGACCAGCCGTTCCTGCCTGTGGCCGCGTGCCGCGCAGCAGCGCCAACTCCAGCGCCTCGCCGGCTGTCTTGAAGGCGCCGGCGGCACGGCCAAGCCGGCACAGCGGATGCTTGAGGAGTGCAAGCAGCGTCGGCGGCTCGAGGCCACGCGCGACGGCTTCCGCAGCAAGGCGCGCGAAAACGCCGACAGATGTTTCAATCAGCGCGTCGCCGCCGGAATCATTGAACTCGAGATTCCAGCGGGCGAGGGCCGCCATCACCCGGCGCGCCAGAGCGCGGTCCGGCGTCACCAGCGCGGCGGACTTTCCGAGATGCCATGCCTCGCGCAGTGCGATCGCGACGGCAAGCGCTTCCATCTCTGGATTGGGCGCGGCGATCACGGCGAGATGCTTCATCGCCTCGGAAATCCGGGCCGCGACCTCCGGCCGTTCCAGCCGGTCATGCCATTGTGCGGTCGCGCTTGACGGCCGCATCGTCTCGGAGAGCAGCACGTCGCGGCCGTGCGGCGACGGCGGCTGAAGAATCTCGATGTCGCGGCGCTTGATGCCGAACCGGTCGAGCAGCGCATGCATGGCATATTGCGGATGGTTCGACGCGGGATGCGTCGTGAACCTGCCCTGCGCATCGCGGGCGCCGCCGATCCCTTGCCAGGACTCCTCGTCGAGATCGGTATCGAGCCCGGGCAGCACGACCGCGCCTTGCGGCAGGCGCGCAACCGCATGCAGGAATTTCGCGGTCGCGGGCATCGAGCCGGTCGAGCCGGCTGCGATCACCGGTCCCCTGTGATGTGCAGTCAGCCGCGCGGCTTCGGCTGCGATCAAGCGATCACGCCGCGCCGCCGGCTCGATCCTGCCGATCTCCGCGAGATGCGCGGGCCAGGCCGTGCGCGCGATCCGCAGGAATTGCAGCGAATGCTGCCAATAGGGATCGAGCTGATCGGGCACGAGCCCGTCGAGCGTTTCCCACGCAACGCCGCGAGTCACCATGTCGTCCATCAGCCGCGCAAGGTCTCCGGCCAGTGCCAGCGTCGAGGCGGGACCGCCAACGACGAGTGGCGCCAGCACCGGGCCCTTGGCCCAGGCCGCGACAAGCCGCGCAAGCGTCAGGCGGCGATCGAGCTCGCCGAGTTTCAGCGGAATATCGAGCGGCTCCGCAACACCGAAAACGTCGGCTTCGTCGGCAAATATCAGTTCGTCTTCGTCGATGTCTCCGAGCGCGACGATGCGCGGCAGGATCGCCGCATCCGTCTTCAGCTCTTCAAGGAACACCTCGCGCGCCAGCCGCATCGCGCGCCGCGTCGGCAGGTAGAGCGTGGCGTCGGCAAGACGCGCCGGATTGCTGCGGGCTTCAAATCCCTCAACCAGCCGGCCGTCGATCAGCGCGGCGATGACGCTGCGCAGGAACGGCACGGAGACGGGAACACTGAAAACGCGCATGGGCTGCCTAATTCGAGATCGGCAGCGAATATAGGGATTCCGTCGCGATTACGCGCGGGCTTGACGCGCATATCCCTTGTAAAATTGAGTGCAAAACAGTGGATTGCGGGATCAAACAACAGATATGGGCGGTGGTGGGGTCGCGACGCAGCGACTCAGGCCACGCTTTCGAGAAACGCCTCTTCTGCCGCCTGCACCGCGTCGGGCGTTCCGACATGCATCCAGACGCCGTCGAGCCTCAAGCCGAACAACCGTTCTTTCTCGTTGGCTTCGTCGAACATCCTGGTCAGCGAAAATTCGCCTTTCGGCGCGCCGGCGAAGATCGACGGCGACATGATCGCCGCGCCCGCATAGACGAATGGGACCACCTGATGCTCGCGCCGCTTGCGCAGCGCGCCGTCCGGCAGCATGGCGTAGTCGCCGCGGCCACCATAGCCGATGCTGCTCGCGGTCGGCGCCATCAGGAGCAGGATGTCCATGCGGACGGGATCGAAGGCGTCCGCGAGCCGCACGAGATTGGACTGCACGCCATCGATCCACATCGTGTCCGAGTTCATGTGGAAGAACGGCTGGTCTCCGAGCAGCGGCAGCGCCTTGACCACGCCGCCGCCTGTGCCGAGCACCTGGTCGCGCTCGTCCGAGATGATCACGCGAGGACGCGTTCGCGAGGCAACATGATCAATGATCTGGTCGGGCAGATAATGCACATTGACAACGGCCTCGGTGACACCGGCCGCCGCAAGCTTGTCCAGCACATGGTCGAGTAGCGGCTGGCCCGCGACTTTGACCAGCGGCTTCGGCATGTGATCCGTCAGCGGACGCATCCGGAGGCCGAAACCGGCGGAGAGGACCATGGCTTTGCTGGGCTTGACCGACATTCTCTGAGGACTTTTCGAGCCGATAATTGTACCGCCGCAAATCATAACACGACGATCCGGCAACGTCAGTTCCATGAGGCCATATTCGCCTCAGGTGACGATTATGCGACAGCCTTAATGTCGGGTTTACGCGATGTCAGGTTTCCGCGGCTGCACGCTTGCCCGTGGCCTTTTTCTTCTTGTCGCCCGGTTTGAGGAAGTTGACGCCGATCTGGTCGCCGTTGACCCAGGCCAGTTCGCAGCGCCGATAGGCAAGTCCCGTGGATGACAGCAGCAGGAAGAATTCCTTCAGATGCAATCCTTCGACCGAGCCCGAGACGGTCAGCTTCGCACCGGTCTCGGAGACATCTTCCATGGTGCAGTCGCGCCGCCAGGTGCCGTCAATCCCCATCATATGTGCGGGGATTCCCCGCTCGAAGACGACACGCTCGCCCTTGAGGCGCTCGTTAGCCATGGTCTTGCTCCAACAGCCGGCGCGCGGTCGCGGCTCGGACTCGCGGAAGACTATGGCAAGGTGCCTAACAACCGGTAAATCTACGGAGTTGGTGGAGGGACGTTGGCGGCATACCACGCCTGCACCGTTGTCAGCGTCGGGTGAGCCAGCGACCGGGTGAGGTAGGTCCAGATCCTGGGCTGATGGCGCAGATATTGCGGCTTGCCGTCGCGGCGGTTCAGCCGCGCGAAGGTGCCGAGCAGCCGCGTGTTGCGCTGTGCCGACATCAAGGCATACAGCGCGGCGAAGTCGGCCGAATCGAAGGTGGGGTCGGCTTCGCGCCGCGCCTTGATGTAGCGTGTCAGCAGCGAGAGCTCGATCGCCTCGGGTACGTCGATCCGCGCGTCCTGCAACAGTGACACCACGTCATAGGCGCCCGGGCCGCGCACGGCATCCTGGAAGTCGATGATGCCGACGCGCGCAATCCCGCTCCGATCGCCGAGCCAGATCAGGTTCGGCGAATGAAAATCCCGCAGCACCCAGGTTCGCGCGGCGGCGTCCGCTTTCAGCAAGAGCTCGCGCCACATCGCGGCGAATTCGGCACGCAGATCATCGCTCGGCATGACGCCGCGATCCGGAAGATACCATTCGAGCATCAGTCCGAGTTCGATCAGCAACGCGTCGATGTCGAATGCGGGAATCCGGTAGTCGACATGCGATGTCAGCGAAACGGTGTCGGGCAAGTCGCTCCGATGTAGCGCCGCCAGCAGATCGGTTGCGGTTTCATAACGTTCGCGGATCGGCTGCGGTGGATCGCCTTCGACGAAGCCGGCGCTACCGAAATCCTCGGTGATGAGAAAGCCCGCTTCGAGATCGGCGTGATGGATCGTTGGTGCCGAGAAGCCCTGTGCGCGAAGGCCGTTGTCGATCGCGAAGAAAGGTTTGACGTCTTCGGCGAGGTGCACCGCGGCGCTGTAGGGCTTGCCGTCATAGATCGCCGGACCGTCAGGACGTCGCGGCGAATTCATCAGGATGACCACCTGATCGTCCCGGACCAGGCGCGCGTAGGACCGTATCGACGCGTCGCCGGCCATTCGCCGCCGCGTCGCGTCCGCATAGTCGGCCTCGGTCAGGAATTGTTGCAACATCCGCAG
This sequence comes from uncultured Alphaproteobacteria bacterium, assembly GCA_963770385.1. Taxonomy (GTDB): domain Bacteria; phylum Pseudomonadota; class Alphaproteobacteria; order Rhizobiales; family Xanthobacteraceae; genus Bradyrhizobium. The sequence continues at coordinate 1,755,464 of CAVYPJ010000003.1, forward strand.
CCGCTCGACGACGGCCGCGCCCTTGCCGTGGCCGGTAACCTCAGCCGATCGTGCTGTCGCATCGAGGTCCGGGCGATGACCGAGCGCGATATCGATCCGGTCCGACGGCAACAGGCCGCCGGCACGTTCCGGCCATTCGATCAGCGCCACCGTGCCCACGGGCAGGGGCGACAGGCCAATCTCGTCAAGCTCGGATGCATCGTTGATCCGATAGAGGTCTGCGTGCAGAACCGGGAAGGGCGGCAGTTCGTAGGTCTGGGCCAGCGTAAAGGTGGGGCTCGGGACTTCCAGCGAATCGTCATCGGCGAGATAACGGATCATGGCCCGCGCAGCGGCGGTCTTGCCGGCGCCGAGGTCCCCGGACAAGGCGATGACATCGCCCGGACCGATCAATAGCGCGAGGTCGGCCATCAATCGGGCCGTCGCCGTCTCGTCTGCCAATTCCACTGAGTATGTCGCGGAGCCCGTCATTCCGCCGCGCTACGATGGGCTGCCTGATCGGTCGGGAAGTCGCAGGTCACGGTCGTGCCTTTGCCGACCATCGAATCGACCCGCACCTTGCCGCCATGCAATTCGACGAAGGAGCGGACCAGCGAGAGACCGAGGCCGGCGCCACGATGGCGCGAGCCGTGAGAGCGGCTCTCGAACCAGTCGAACACCTTGTCCTTCACGTCGGGCGGAATGCCCGGACCGGAATCGGTCACGGTGAAGATCACGCTGCGCTCGGCGCGGCGCGCGCTGACGAGGACGGCCGCGTCCTGCGGCGAGAAGCCGACCGCATTGGCAAGGAGATTATAAAGCACCTGCACGATGCGGCGTTCATCGCCGATGAAGCTGCCGATATTGGGGTCGATATCGACCTTGAGACGGATGCGGTCCGTCGCCAGGCGGTCCTGGATGCCTTCGGCAGCCGCTTCAATGGTCTTGCCGACATCGACAGGTCCGAGCTCCAGCCGCATGGCGCCGGCATCGATGGTCGCGAGGTCGAGGATGTTGTTGGTCAGCGCAAGCAGTGCGTTGGTCGACTTGGTGACATAGTCGAGATATTCGGCCTGCTTCGGTGTCAACGGACCGGTCGACGGGTCGCTCAGGAAATGCGCGAAGCCGATGATCGTGGTCAGCGGCGCGCGCAGTTCGTACGACACGTGGTGGACGAAATCGATCTTCATCTGGCCCGCGGCTTCGAGCGCCTCGTTGCTCTCTCGCAGAGCCCGCTCGACATTTTCGGTGTCGGTAATGTCCTGGAAGGTTAGCATGGTGGCACCGTCAGGCAACGGCCGGCTCATGCAATCCAGCACGCTGCCGTCCTTGCGCTCCAGCTTCAGGGGTACGTCGATGCGGTTTTCGATGGCGGTGATCGCCTCGCGGATCGTCTGCCATGCATTGGCGTCGTCGAACAGCGGCCTGCACCAGGCCGCGACCGTGTCGATATGCGGCTCGTCGCGCAGAGAATCGGGCGACAGCTTCCACATTTTGGCAAAGGTCGGGTTGAACAGTTGCGCGCGGCCATTGCTGCCGAACACCGCAACGCCCTCGGCGAGACTGTCGAGCGTCTCGCGCTGGACGCGGATGAGGCCGTCGAAGCGCCGCGCCAGGTCGAGGCTTTCGGTGACGTCGTCAAACAGATAGGTGACGCCGCCTTCCGGGTTAGGCGTCGTGACGACGCTCAAGGCGCGGCCGTCCGGCAGATACCAGGTATCCTTGGCAGGCTCGATGGCGCGGTAGGCCTCGTGCAGTTTTGCTTTCCAGCCGCGAAAATCGGACTGTTCCGGCAGTTTGCGCGCGGCACGCAACCGGTCAAGCACGCTGGAATCGTCCGGGTTCGCATCGAGAAAGGATGATTCGAGATCCCACAGCCGGCGGTATGAATCGTTGTAGAAGGCAAGCCGCCGCTGACTGTCGAAGACCGCGACACCCGATGACAGCTGGTCGAGCGTGCGTCGGTGAGCTTCCGCCATGCGGACCAGCGCCGAACTGAGCGCGGCGGCTTCACTGGCGTCGATGGCGACGCCGACGCTACCGCCGCCGCTGACGGCGACCGCGCGCACGTCGTAGATTCGCCGCTCACCGCCGGTCACGATCGGCAGCCGCGCGTTGAAGGTGCTCGCCGCATTCAAGCCGCGCTCGAGGTCGATACGGTCGGCACTGTCGAGCAGCTCGAGATTGCGGTCGATCGCCTCGGACACGCTGCTGGCCTCGGCCGCCTGCGCATAGGCCGCGTTGGCATAGTTCAAGCCGCCCTTCGCATCCTTGGCCCAGATCGGCCACGGAGCGGTCGCAGCGAAGCCGCGCAGTGTTTCGGTTTCTTGATGCAGGCTCCGCAGGCGCAAATTGGTTTCGGCCAGTTCACGCCGCAAGCCGGAGAGTTCGCGGACACGGACGATCGCCTGACCACCGATGGCCCGGCCGATCGCCTCGATGGCGTGGCCGTTCGAGCTCGTGAGATTGAGCAGGAAGCCTTCACCGGCCTCGCGCAAAGCGTTGATCGCATGCTCCATCTGCAGCGCCGGCTCAGGATGCAGCCACGTCCCGAAGGCGAGGACGCGATGCGGCGAATCGGGCGGCACCAGAAGCGCGATGTCGCCGGAGATTCGCGGACGATTGTCTCCGGCACCCCAAGAGATCAGGACCTGCGGCTCGGCGAACAACAGCGCGCGGTAACGGTCGGCCCGGATCTGCAGGTCGGCGATGTGGGCGCGCAGCCGCGCCTCAGATCGTGCGGCGCGAACGCGGCTGCGCATCAGGAGGATCGCGGCGACGACAGAAAAACCGAGAGGTGCCAGCGCCGTGGCCAGCACCGCGACCTCGGGCCGATTGAAATCAAAGAAGGTTGAGATCGTGTCCAGAAGCGAGGGATCGCCGGCCCAGGCCGGCTCCGATGTCGGCAGCGCTGCGGCCGTGAGTCCAATCAGGCCGTTGCGCACGAGCGATGTGCACGACAGCAAGGTCCGACGCATCGCGATGATCACGCCCGACATGATTTGCCCCAAGCCGCACGATCTATGCACGTGCCCCGCCGCATAATTCCCCAAAGCGGTGGGCCGGCAATAAGTTCCTGCGTTCATTGATCTTTGGAGTGCCGCTGCCGACCGCTCCGGTTCACGAATCGAGTAACAATATCCTTCAATGGGACTCGACGGGGTAGAGTCCAGATCGTGAACGCGAATCTCGCTGGGGAAAAAAGCAGAACTAAGTCGCGGTCGCGCGACGCTCGCAAAATTGAATCCGTGACTCGATTGAGTGAATAACGCAGCCGCGGTTACGAATCTGGCTTGGACTGAAGCTCCATCGCGCCGACGATGTCAAGGCGCCGGTCCGAGAGGCCGCGCTCGCGCGAGCGCTGGAGATCAGCGCCCGGTCGAACCGAAGCCGCCGCTGCCGCGCTCCGTCGATGATAGCTGGTCTGCGGTGACAAACTCGGCGCGCGCGACGGATGCGATCACCATCTGGGCGATGCGTTCGCCGCGGCGGATCGCGAACGGCTCCGTTCCGTGATTGATCAGAAGCACGTTGATCTCGCCGCGGTAGTCGGCATCGACGGTGCCCGGCGCGTTCAGCACCGTGACGCCGTGCTTGGCCGCGAGGCCCGACCGCGGACGGACTTGCGCCTCATAACCTTCCGGCAGTGCGATGGTGAGCCCTGTCGGCACCATCGCGTGTTTTCCCGGCAAGAGCACAAGCGGCGTATCCTCGGGCACCGCGGCGAGCAGATCGAGGCCGGCCGCATGTGCGGTCTGATAGGCCGGCAACGCCAGGCCTTCGGCGTGCGGCAGCTGGCGGACGTCGATCCTGACTGATGCGCTCAAGTGGTTTCCTCCGTCGTCCTCGTCTGCAAGCTCTTGGGCAAACTCTTGGGCAAGCTGTCGGCGATGTGCGCGACCAACTCGACCGCGACCTGCTCCTTGGTCATGACCGGCCACGAATCGACCTCGATATCGTCGCCGTCGCGCGTGAGCAGATGCACCGTGTTGCGGTCGCCGCCCATGACGCCGGTCGCGGGCGAGACGTCATTGGCGACGATCCAGTCGCAGCCCTTGCGCTTCAGCTTGGCCTTGGCGTTGTCGATCAGGTGTTCTGTCTCGGCTGCGAAACCGATTACGAGCGGCGGACGCTTGTCCCTCAGCTTTGAAATGGTCGCGAGGATGTCGGGATTTTCCACGAGCTGCAGCGGCGGCATCGCATTCCCGGTCTTCTTCAATTTCTGCTCGCCCTCGCTGGCCACTCGCCAGTCGGCGACGGCTGCCGCGAAGATCGCGATGTCGGCGGGGAGTGCGGTTTCCACGCGCGCCAGCATGTCGCGTGCCGACTCCACCCGCACGACGGTCACTCCTTCGGGCGGGCCGAGTTCGACCGGGCCCGAGATCAGCGTGACGTCGGCGCCGGCGGCCTGCGCCGCGGCGGCAATTGCGTAGCCCTGTTTGCCGGAAGAGCGGTTGGCGATGTAGCGAACCGGGTCGATCGGCTCGTGCGTAGGGCCCGCGGTGATCAGCACGCGCCTGCCGGCCAGTGGACGCGGCACGGCCGGACGCAGGAAGCGCTCGGCGGCCGCGACGATTTCAAGAGGCTCCGCCATCCGCCCGATCCCGGCTTCGCCGGCTTCCGCCATCTCGCCGGCATTGGGGCCGACCATTGCGACGCCATCGCGCTCAAGCTGCGCGGCGTTGCGCCGGGTCGCCGCATTGCTCCACATCATCGGGTTCATGGCGGGCGCCAGAAGGATCGGCCGCCCGGCGGCGAGCAGAATGGCGCTGGCGAGATCGTCTGCAAGCCCTTGCGCCATCTTGGCCATCAGGTCGCCGGTCGCCGGCGCCACCATGATCAGGTCGCAGTCGCGCGCCAGGCGTATATGGCCGGCATCGAACTCGCTCTCGGGATCGAACAAATCGGTATAGACGCGCCCGCCCGACAGGGCGCTCACCGAAAGCGGTGTGACGAATTGCTGGGCGGCCTTGGTCAGGACGCAGCGGACCCGGATGTGCCGCTCCTTCAGCCGCCGGATCAGGTCCAACGCCTTGTAGGCCGCGATTCCGCCGCCGATGATCAGGGTGACCCGGGCCTGGGCCTGCGCGCCATCGCCGCGTGGGGTGGGCGAGGGAGGCTCGGCCGGGAGCGCCAGATGGCAGGGCAGGCTCCGGGCGTCCCTCCAGGTACTCGCGCAGGATCACCCGCACCTCCTCTTCGACCGAGCGGCCGTTCCTGGCCGAGCGCAGTCGGAGATAGACTTTGATAGCCTCGTCGAGCTTGCGAACGGTCAGGCTGGCCATGGCAGCCTCCCAATGAGCGGTGATTGCAATGCTATCGAAACATCGATTGCATTGCAATCATAGTTGCCTGATTGCGAGGAGAATTCCGATAAAGATGACCGCGATCACCCAAAGTGCAACGGTGCGCCCGCGGTTCTTCCTGCCTTCGGTCCGGCCCATCGCGGCGATGGTTTCGGGCGACAGAGTAATGCCCTCCCGCGTCATGGTTTCGAGTTGCTCCAGCACCGCAACGGCGCGGCCTGCGATCATGGGCAGGCCGGTCAGATGGCGGGCGAGTTCGCCGGCCCCGGACATCGCGCCCTGGATCCGCCCGATCGGGCCGAGATTGCGCTCGATCCATTCGCGGACCACGGGATCGGCGACCTTCCAGATGTCGAGCTTCGGATCGAAGGCGCGCGCCACGCCTTCGACCACCACCATGGTCTTCTGCAGCAGGATCAGTTCAGGGCGCGTGCGCATGTCGAACAGCGCCGTGACCTCGAGCAGCAGCGTCAGCAGCCGCGCCATCGATATTTCCTCGGCGGTGCGATTGTGGATCGGCTCGCCGATTGCGCGCAGGGCCTGGGCAAAGTTCTCGACCGAATGATGGGCCGGCACATAGCCGGCCTCGAAATGCACTTCGGCGACGCGGCGATAGTTGCGCGTGATGAAGCCGAGCAGGATCTCGGCGAGGAATCGGCGCTCCTTCATGCCGAGCCGCCCCATGATGCCGAAATCGACCGCAACGAGCCTTCCGGCATCGTCGAGGAAGAGATTGCCGGGATGCATGTCGGCGTGAAAGAAGCCGTCGCGCAAAGCGTGGCGCAGGAAGCTCTGGATCACTTTGCGGCCGAGATCGGGCAGGTCGACCTGTGCCTGCTTCAGCCGGGCATGGTCGTTCAGCGCGATGCCGTCGATCCATTCCATGGTCAGGACATTGTGCGTGGTGCGGTCCCAGTCGACCGAGGGCACGCGGAAGTCCGGATCGTCGCGCGTATTCTCCGCCATCTCGGACATTGCGGCGGCTTCGAGCCGGAGGTCCATTTCCATCGCGACCGAGCGCGACATCGTGTTGATGACTTCGACCAGCCTCAGCCGCCGCGCTTCGGCCGAGTGGGCCTCGGCCCGGTAGGCGACGAAGAAAAAATCGGACAGGTCGCGGCGGAAACGGGCGGCGACATTGGGCCTCAGCACCTTGACCGCGACCGGTCTGCGGACGCCGTCGCGATTGATCTCGCCGCGATGCACTTGCGCGATAGAAGCTGCGGCGACTGCCGGCCCAAGGCTCACGAACGCCTGAGCCAACGGGCGCTCCAGCGAGGTCGCGATCACGGACTCAGCCTCGCTTTGCGGAAACGGCGGCAACCGGTCCTGCAGGCTCTCCAGGTCGCGCGCCATCACGACGCCGACCACGTCGGGCCGGGTGGCGAGGAATTGGCCGAGCTTCAGATAGGCCGGGCCCATCCGCTCCAGCGCAGGCGACAGCCGCGGACCGGATTTGGAGCCGCGCCGCTCGATCAGCCGCGCGATCTTCAGCGCAAGCTGTCCAGGCGGGGGAACCAGCACGGGATCGACGACGCCGAAGACACCCTCACGCGCGAACACGAAACCGGCGCGGGCGAGCCGCGCAATGTGAGTCAACGCAGAGATCACAAACGCCAGCCTGAATGCAACGCCACGATACCACCTGAGAGCACCTGCCAGTTCACGCGCGAAAAGCCGGCGGCGCGGATCATGTCGGCGAATGCGTTCGGCCTGGGAAACTTGCGGATGGATTCCACCAGATATTGGTAGGACTCGGTATCACCGGTCACGGCGCGGCCGAGCCCGGGGATCACCTTGAAGGAAAACAGATCGTAGAGACGATCCAGCCCGGGCACGTCGACGGTCGAAAACTCCAGGCAGAGAAATCGCCCGCCGGGCCGCAGCACGCGGAACGCCTCGGCAAGCGCCGCGTCGATCCGCGGGACATTGCGGATGCCGAAGGCGATGGTGTAGCCGTCGAACGCCCGAGCCGGAAAGGCCAGCGCCTCGGCGTTGCCCTCGACGAACGAGACGCGGTCATCGAGGTGCCGCTTGGCGGCCCGCTCGCGTCCGACATTGAGCATCTCCAGGTTGATGTCGCAGACTGTGGCGTGGAAGCCCCTCCCGGCGGCCTTGGCCGCCCGAAACGCGATGTCGCCGGTGCCGCCGGCAACATCGAGCAACGCAAACGGCGCGTCGCCTCGCGGCGGATTGAGGGAATTGACCATGATGTCTTTCCAGGCCCGGTGCAGGCCTCCCGACATCAGGTCGTTCATCAAGTCGTAGCGCGATGCGACACTGTGAAAGACCTCGTTGACCAGCGTCTGCTTGTCGCCCAGGGGCACGTCCCGAAAGCCGAAATGGGTGGTCTCGCCCGGCCGATCCATCAACATCACTCCGTTACCGGGACCATAGCGCGCCCGGCGCAATGGGGCTATCACGTCACTTCCGTAAGGTGAATGACTTGAATGCCGGCCTGGAGTTGAACGACCCGGAATGCCCGAACTGCCCGAAGTCGAAACCGTCCGCCGCGGCCTGCAGCCGGTCATGGAGGGGGCACGGATCCTGCGAGCCGAGGCCCGCCGGAAGGACCTGCGCTTTCCCTTTCAGAAGGATTTCGTCGCACGGCTGCAGGGGCAGACCATCACAGGGCTCGGCCGCCGCGCCAAATACCTGATGGCAGACCTGACATCGGGCGATGTGCTGCTGATGCATCTCGGCATGTCCGGCTCGTTTCGCGTGCAGAAGTCGGACGAGTCCCAGACCCCGGGAGAGTTCCACCATCCCCGCGGCAAGGATACCGCGCACGACCATGTCGTGTTTCACATGTCGTCGGGGGCGGACGTGGTGTTCAACGATCCGCGCCGCTTCGGCTACATGAAGATCATCGCCCGCAATGCGATCGATGACGAGCCGCTGCTGCGCGGGCTCGGCCCCGAGCCGCTCGGCAACGAGTTCGATGCGTCCATGCTGGCGCGGTCCTGTGCCGGCAAGAAGACCAGCCTTAAGGCGGCATTGCTCGATCAGCGCGTGGTTGCCGGTCTCGGCAACATCTATGTCTGCGAGGCGCTCTTTCGCGCGCGACTGTCGCCGCGACGGCTTGCAGCGACGCTCGCCACGAAGAAGCGCGAGCCGACCGAGCACGCCAGGCGTCTGGTCGACGCCATCCATGCGGTGCTCAATCAGGCGATCGAGGCCGGCGGTTCGTCGCTGCGCGATCACCGCCAGACCTCGGGCGAGCTCGGTTATTTCCAGCATTCCTTTCAGGTCTACGACCGCGAGGGTCAGCCCTGTGGGACCAAGGGAAGCGAAGGCGTCGTCCGGCGTTTCACTCAGAACGGTCGCTCGACCTTCTGGTGCCCGAAGTGCCAGAAATGATCAGCACGCCCGTTCTCGATACCCCGCGGCTGATTCTGCGGCCGCTCTCCGTCGCTGACGCTCCGGCGATCCAGCGTCACTTCAACAATTGGAATATCATCAGGAATCTGGCCTCGGTCGTGCCCTGGCCCTATCCCGATGACGGGGCCGAAACATTCATCCGCCAGCAGTTTGAAAAAGTCGCCGCCGGTGAGGAGATCTACCTATGGGTCCTGGTGCTGCGACAAGGCACTGGCGAAGCGATCGGAAACATACGTTTCCATTCGCAGCCGGACGGGCCGAAGGGCAGCCGCGGCTTTTGGCTTGCGGAGCCCTATTGGAATCAGGGGCTGATGACCGAAGCAGTCGCCGTGGTGAATGATTTCGTGTTCGAGACGCTCGGGCTTGAAAGCTTCCATGTCTGCAACGCCGCTTCGAATGCGGCGTCGCGCCGCGTCAAGCAGAAGACCGGTGCGGAGTTCGTCGGCCATATCGAGCTGGCGCATCACGACGGCCAGTCGAAATCGGAAAAGTGGAAGGTGACGCGCGAAAGCTGGCTGGGTCGGCGCCCAACCAGCGCGATTTAAGAGCGCATCCGGATAACGTCTCGCCTCAGAGGCCCGCGTCCCACGAGATGCCGTTGTCCGCCCAGGTCGACAGCGGACGATCCTTCTGCTCGACGGATGAATTTTCTGTGCTCGGCGTGAGGATGATCGGAAAGTCGATTTCCGCGAATTCGCTAGGCTGCTCTTCCTCGGTCATGAGGCCGCCGTTCAGCTTCAGCTCCGTCCACTTCCAGAGGCTGCGAATTTCCTCGGCCGATTTGCTCGATGGGGCATGCTCGGTGACGCCGCGGCCGCTGGCCAGCGCATCCTGGTGATCGTTGCGCATGACGATGAAGGGTTGCGCCAGCACGTCGGCGATGTCGCGCGGGGCTTCCTCGTCGAGCGCCGACGTGGCCTCGCTGACCCGATGGCCGCCGCGGATCGGCGTCTGGTTGAGGATGAAAGCGAACGGCTTCCGCCAGGCGCGCGCCACGCTCAAAGTCGCGGCTGTCGCCTCGACGTCGGCGACGCTGGGCCGGCTTGGAATCAGGCAGAGGTCGCAGTGGCGGATGGCCGCCGTGGTTGCGGCGTTGATACCGGCCGCGGTGTCGATGATGGTCAGGGTCACGCCACCCTGCTCCAATGCCTGAAGCCGGGTTTCGATGTCACGGGCATCGTAAACGGCCTCGACGATCGGCTCGACCAGGCCGCGCCGGTGCTGCCAGTTCGACAGCGTGCCCTGCTTGTCGGTCTCGATCAGGCGGACAATATGGCCGGCCTGTGTTGCCGCCACTGCGAGACCAATGGATAGCGTGCTCTTGCCGCTGCCGCCTTTCTGGGTGGCCATGACGATCGTATGCATTGAAGACAGTCCTTGGGATAGTTACGGGCTCTGTGGATACGCCATACTCAATGTGCATCGCGTTCGACGATGCCGAGCAATTCTTGCTCAGGACGTTCCAGCCCGATCCAAGGAAAGTAGATCGTGGCGGTACGAATCACTCTCATCGACCATCGCCCAACATGGTTAATGATCGTTAACGGTCCGCTATCCGTACGACTACCGAAGCAAAAAATTGATGAATTGGAACCGGGTTCCCGAAAATTCGCGCCGGTGAGGGGAGCCGTCCCGGCAGGCGCCTCGTGCCGTCAGAAAATCTCGGTGCAGACATAAAGGCTCTGCGCCGCGACAGCGAGCGACAGCAGGAAGCCCAGCACGAAGCCGACAATACCCATGATCAAGCTGATGGCCGCAGGGTGACGTCCGGCCGAGGACGAAACGTAGTTCAAGAGAGTCATGCCACTTCCCCGGAGAATCATCGCGGCAAGATCGTTCGATCGGCCTAGCCGCGCAGAGATAAAGGTCTCCGCCGATTTCTCAAGGAGGCGATCGCTTCACCGATCGACCACATTGCTGTGAGGGTCGCGTCAACATCCGCGCTGCGTAAGAGTGTCGCAACAAGGCCGGGCAAGATGCCAAATCCGGCTTCCGTGATCGCACCGAGAAGCGCGATGCAGATCAGCAATAGCGCAATATGGTCACACTCCCTCATAATCCGTCGTCCTTCGAATCATTGAAATAAGTTGATCGCCGCCGCCGAATGCGGACCCGGGTCCAAACGCCGGGGATCGACGAGTAAGGGCTCGGGGCCCGAGCTTCCAGTTCAGGGAGTGAAGCTGCCCGGTACACAATCTGAACTGGAAAAGCCGGAACCCCGAACGTAGGCTTTGCTCGCGCTACCGGCGGAGGAAACCATGACGACAGCGAGCTACTGGCAGTTCTGCCCGGTCGCGATGGCCGCGGAGATCCTGTGCACCCGTTGGACCATCGTCGTGCTTCGCGAGATGTTCGCAGGCTCGACGCGATTCAACGAATTGCGTCGCGGCGTGCCGCGGATGTCGCCGGCACTGCTCTCGCGCCGGCTGAAGGAATTGGAATCGGCCGGCATTGTGGCGCGCACCGCGTTGTCATCCGACCCGGCCGTGTTCGAATATCAATTGACGGAATCCGGCCGTGAACTCGGGCCGCTGGTGGAGTCCTTCGGAATCTGGGGCCAGCGGCGCATCGAATCGAACCTGTCGCTGCAGCATCTCGATGTGGATCTCCTGATGTGGGACATGCGGCGAAGCCTGAACACGACGCCGATGCCGAAGCGGCGGAGCGTCGTCGAGTTCATCTATCCGGCCTTGCCGGCTGCGCAGCGGCATTTCTGGCTCGTCGTCGATCCCGAGACCGGTACGGATCTCTGCAAGATCGATCCTGGGTTTGAAATCGATCTCTATGTCTCGGTCGATCTTCGGACCATGACCGCGATCTGGCTCGGGCTTGATACGGTGCGGGCCGCCATCGCCAGCCAGCGGATGGTATTGACGGGCAGTCGCGAGCTTTCAGCCTCGATGCAGATCTGGCTCGGTCTCAGTCCATTCGCGAAAGAGCGGAAGCTCGCGAGCTAAACCGCAAGGCATGTCGCAAGCCTGCCGCAAAGGCCGGCTTGGTACAGTTGGTGAACTGGACCAATATCCGCGAACGCCGAATAACGGTGTCGTTTGATCAAATTAGGAGGAAATCAATGAGCCATGTTGGACGCTGTTTCTGCGGCGCAGTCGAAGTTGAAGTGACCGGCGAACCGGAGGCGATGGGCTACTGCCACTGCAGTTCCTGCCGTTCCTGGTCGGCTGGCCCGGTCAACGCTTTCACGCTCTGGAAAGAGGATGCGGTGAAGGTCAAGGCCGGGGCCGAGCACCTCGGATCCTACGAGAAGACATCTTTCAGCCAACGGAAATTTTGCAAGGTCTGCGGCGGACATGTCATGAGCGGCCATGCGCCCGCCGGCCTGATCGACGTCTATGCGGCGACGATCCCGACGCTCAATTTCCAGCCCGCCATTCATGTCAACTATGGCGAGACCGTTCTGCGCATCAAGGACGGGCTTCCCAAGATGAAGGATTTTCCGGCGGAGATGGGCGGCTCCGGCGAACTGTTGCCGGAATAGCCGTCACTCCATCAGACGAGGAGGGCCTCGGCGATAGCCTGCCGAGGCTCTCTCCCAACTGCTTGACCCGGCGCCGAAACGCCTTGAACATTGCATGAGGTATTTATTTGCCGCGCAATGCGGGCATCTGTTTCGGGGCTGAGGTAATCCATGGGCAAATCCATCCGAATTGCGGTGCTGCATTTCGCCCATGAGACGGTAACGTTCCTGAAGAACGACACGACGCTCGACGACTTCATCTATCCGGGATCGCCGGCGAGCGGCGAGGCGCTGCTGGGATCATACCCGAAGTCCTATATGGGCGGCTTCGTGAAAATGGCGCGCGAGTTCGACGGCGTCGAACTGGTCGGCATCGAATCGCCGCTATGGCCGAAAACCTATATGGGATCGGGCTGGGTTACCGGGGATGCTTTCGAGACGCTGACCGGCAAGATGATCGCCGAGATCAAGGCGCAAGCGCCGTTCAACGGCGTCTATCTCTGCCTGCATGGGGCGATGGCGGTGCGGGGCGTGCCGCGCCCGGAAGCCGAGTTGGCGCGCCGGGTGCGCGAGGTCGTCGGAGCCAAGGTGTTCGTCGCCGCGACCTTCGATCTTCACGGCAATGAGGATGAGGAATTTCTCCGTCATGCCGACATGGCTTTTGCGGTCAAATATTTTCCGCATTACGACGAGCATCTGCAGGGCGAACGCGCGGCGCGGATGCTGATCCGCGCGATCAAGGGCGATTACAAGCCTGCTCATGTCACCGTAAAGGTTCCGATCATCTCGGCGACGGTGGTGCAATGGACCGGCGCGTCGCCATGGATGGACCTGGCGCAGCGCGCTCTTGTCTGGGAAGCGCGCGAACCGGATGTCTATGTCAACGTGTTCTTCGGCTTTCCCTTTGCCGACGTGCCCGATGTCGGCATGACCGTCCAGGTTCTGACCAACGACAATCCAGGACTCGCCGATCACGTCGCCAGCGACATCGCCGCATTTGCGTGGCGCCAGCGCGAGGCGCTGCTCAACTCGACGAAGATCTACACGATCCAGGAAGGCGTGGCGCTGGCAAAGCAGGCCGTGACGAAACGCGAGACACCTGTCGTGCTCGCGGACCACAGCGATCGCTCGGGCTCGGCGATCTTTCTTCTGAAGGAGATCATCGCGCAGGATCTTTCCCGCACTTTGATTGCGACCATCGCCGATGCCGCCACGACTTCGAAACTGAAGGCGCAGGGAGCCAAGGCCGGTGACGCCTTCGACATGGAGATCGGCGGGCTCGTGGACGAATCCGCCGGCCAGCCCCTTCGCATCCGGGGCACGATCCTCAACGCGGTCGAAGGTCATGGCCAGTTCTGGGTCTGCATCGCCTTCGGCCGCGACAATGTGCTGATCCTCTCGACCTATCTGGTGCAGATCATGGAGCCGTCCTCACTTAAGCCGCTCGGCCTCGACATCGATGCTTTCGAGGTCATCGCGATCAAATCGCGGGCGCATTTTCGGCGCGGCTTTCACGACAGCGGTTTTGCAAAGACGATTTTGCTGGTCGAGCCGACCGATCCATTCCTCGGCACGCGGCGTCTCGACGCGCTGCCATATCGGAATGTCGACCTGAGGCAGTTCTATCCCTACGGAAATCCGACTTTCCCGCGATGAAGTGGCTCGGCCTCGCGGCGCCCTGTCACTTCCTGACGCAGATCACCCGCACCGCGGCCGCCTTGGCATCCTCCGATCCGCCGGAGGCGTTGACGCCGTTCGCCTTGAGAAAATCGCGCAAAGTATCGGACGGCACCACCACCGCCTGCGGCGCGGCCGGTGCATTGGAAGTGCCCGCAACCACCATCGGCTTCAACAGTGCGAGGCCTGCGAATTTTCCGTCATTATCGAGCGCTGCAGCTCCGGAGAAGCCGAGCGCCGGCGCCGGCGCGAGCGCGAGGTCGCTGCTGCCGGCGACTTGTGTCACTGATCCCTTGACGCTCGTGACCGCCGCGCCACCGCCCTGGCTCTGGGGATCGGCGATGCCCGTGACGTCCACGCCGGATCTCACCGCGCCATCGGTCAGCGCAAGCGGCTTCAATCCGCGCGCGCCATAGACCCGTAACAGTGCAAGACCGTGCTCCCTATCCTCTGCCACGCGGTCGGCCGGGCCGAAGCCGCCGATCGTGATGGCAAGGCAACCCTCGGTGACCTCGCGGTCGGCGATGATCGTGCCTTCCTCGCCGACCACGACGCCGGTGCCGTAATCGACGGTCCTGCGCGGCGGCGGACCGGCCTGCGCGCCGGTCGGGAACGGATTGAACGCGCTCGACATCGCGATCACGACCGGCTCGACGGTGTTTTCGGTCGCCTGATCATAGAGGATGGTGAGGATGCGGACCTCGTCGCCTTTGAACGTGCCGCGCAGGTAGAATTTCTTCAGCCCCTGAAGGCCCGACAGCACGAAGAAATCCGGCTTGACGACCGTGTAGTCGACCGTGCGTCCGGCCGGTTCCTTCTTTTCCTGATCGGCGAGTTTTGCAGCCGTGGGACCCGCTTCCTTGCGCCGGGTCAAAACGATCTGGACCGTGCCGCTCGGCGAACTCCATTTCGCGCCATTGGCGTCGCTGGTCTGCTGCGGCACGAGCTTGGCCGGAATGCCGAGCCGCGCGCCGGTGGCGGGATCGGTGATGATTTTCCAGCCGACGCTCTCCTGCTTCCGCCGGGCTGTTTCGGCCAGCACGCTGCGCTCCTGCGGATTGAGCACGCCGGTCTGCTTGCCGCCCTTGGCCTTCTGATACTCCTTGATGGCGGCGACCATGCGCTCGCTGACTTCGCCGGTGATTGCGCCGTTATATTCGCCGACCCAGGCAAGATCCGACTGCAGCGCCAGCCGTTCGTTCTGCGCCATCGCGTTCGCGGTATCTGCGGGTGTCTGAAGCGCTGGGCGGACGGGGATGGTTGCCACCGCCTTGGGCTTGGCGCCGGCCGTAGCCGGTCCTGTCATCTGGGCCTGCGCGGAAGCGCCATGGGCGACAAACATCAATATTGCCGCCAGCATTGATCTCATGACAAATCCCGCCGAGGTCATTGAAGGATCGGTAATTAAACACATCTGTTTGGTCGGCAACAACCGCGCACAGGTTCAGGAAGCGAGATGGCGAAACGATGCTGAGCGCCGATGAACTCGAACGTTATGCCCGCCATATCGTGCTGCGCGATGTCGGCGGTCCCGGACAGGTGGCCTTGAAGGAGGCGTCGGTCCTGGTGATCGGCGCGGGCGGCCTCGGCGCGCCGGCGCTGATGTATCTCGCCGCCGCCGGAGTCGGCAGGCTGGGCGTCGTCGATGACGACGTCGTGTCATTGTCCAACCTGCAGCGCCAGATCATCCACACTACGCCCGACATCGGCCGGCGCAAGGTCGATACGGCGGCTGAGCGCATCCACGACCTCAATCCGCATGTCCAGTTCGCGGCGCATGCGACCTGGCTCAACGCCGGCAACGCCATGGAGCTGATCGGCGGTTATGACCTCGTGCTTGACGGCTCCGACAATTTCGAGACGCGCTATCTCGTCTCCGACGCCTGCTTTCTCGCGGCGAGGCCGCTGATCACCGCGGCGCTCGGCACGTTCGACGGATCGCTGACCACGATCCGCGCGCACGAGACAAACGAAAAGGGCGAGTTCAACCCGACCTATCGCTGCCTGTTTCCCGAGCCGCCGCCGCCGGGCACGGTGCCGGCCTGTGCCGAGGCCGGCGTGATGGGTGCGCTCGCAGGCGTCCTGGGATCGATGATGGCGCTGGAAGCAATTCGCGAGATCGTGGGTTTCGGTGAAGGCCTGGTGGGGCGGCTGTTGATGCTGGACGCCCGCACCATGCGCTTCGAGACGTTGCGTTATGCGCGCGATCCCGCCAATCCGTTGAACGGAGATGGTCCCGTCATCACCGACCTCAGCGGGCACCGCTGATCGTCAGGCGGCGGGCCTCTCGCTATCCATATGGACAAGCCGTGATCTGCCTAGAGCATGATCCGGAAAAGTGTGCAGCGGTTTTCCGAATACATCATGCTCAAACAAAGACCTAAAGCGCGGTGACGATTCAACCTGATCTCATCGCGCTTTAGCGTGTAGGGGGAGTCCTGAGCGCTCACAGCATGCTCGGCAGCACGCGATCCGGCGGCTTGTGATTGTCGAGGAAGGTGCGGATATTGATGATGACCTTCTCGCCCATCTCGACACGGCCCTCGATCGTGGCCGAGCCCATATGCGGCAGCAGCGTTGCCTTGCCTGCCTTGGCGAGCCGAACAAGTTTTGGGCTAACCGCGGGCTCGTGCTCGTACACGTCGAGCCCCGCGCCGCCGATCTCGCCGGCCTCGATCAGCTTGATCATGGTTTCTTCGTCGATGACCTCGCCGCGCGCGGTATTGACGATGTAGGCGTCCTTGCGGATCAGCTTCAGCCGCCGAGCCGACAGCAGGTGAAACGTCGCGGGCGTATGCGGACAATTCACCGAGATGATGTCCATCCGCGCCAGCATCTGGTCGAGGCTTTCCCAATAGGTCGCACCAAGCTCCTCGGCGATGACCGGCGCCACCGGCCGGCGGTTGTGATAGTGGATCTGTAGGCCGAAGGCCCGCGCGCGCCGCGCGACCGCCTGGCCGATACGGCCCATCCCAATAATGCCGAGCCGCTTGCCTCCGATCCGATGACCGAGCATCCAGGTCGGCGACCAGCCGGCCCAAGCTTTGCCCTCGGCGAGCACGGTTGAGCCCTCGATCAGGCGCCGCGGCACGGCCAGGATCAGTGCCATCGTCATGTCGGCCGTGTCTTCGGTCAGAACTTTCGGCGTGTTGGTCACGGTGATGCCGCGCGCATGCGCTGCCACCACGTCGATATTGTCGACGCCATTGCCGAAATTGGCGATCATCCGAAGCTTGCAGTCGGGATGTTTGATCAGGTCCTCGGTGATGTGGTCCGTCACCGTCGGTACCAGGATTTCCGCAGAGCACGCAGCTTCCGCGATCTGCTCCGGGCTCATCGGCGTGTCGTCGAGATTGAGCCTTGCGTCGAACAGCTCGCGCATGCGGGTCTCGATCGAGTCCGGCAGTTTGCGCGTGACGACAACGAGGGGCTTTTTCTTTACCGACATGTCCTGCTCTCATGAGGCCGTTGAGGCCTCATTAACCCGGTTGTTCGAAACTGCCGTCGCCGCTTGGTCCCGGCGTCTCCTCGGGTTCCCCGTTGTTCCCTGGGTTGCGTCGGAGGGCTGGGGCATTCTGGTTCATGATGTTTGGTCCTGTCTAGCAGAAGGCCGGGACAAGACAAGAACTCCGGCATTACCCCCGGCGGCACTGCACACCCGGGGCGATCGGGGACGGGAAAAGGGGATCGGCGCGGGTTCTGATCAACTCGATGAATTTGGGTTGAACGGTCCCGACAGGAGACGGGTTGAATGGTGTTGGGGCGTTTCGGTTCGATGGTGCTTGTTGCGAGCGGTTTGCTCAGCACGTCGATGTCCACTGCAGCATTGGCGAGAGACGCCGCGCTCGCGTCGAGTGGCTTGCCGATCCCACGTTATGTCAGCCTGAAATCAGATCATGTGAACGTCAGGGCTGGTCCGACCAAGGACAATGATGTTGCCTGGGTCTTTACCCGCTCCGGCCTGCCGGTTGAAATCACCGCCGAATATGAGAACTGGCGGCGGGTGCGAGATTCCGAAGGCGCGGAAGGCTGGGTCTACCACTCATTGCTGTCGGGCCGGCGGACCGCGGTCGTCACGATGAAGAGCAAGGACGACCTCGCCGCACTCTACGAGAGCCCGGACTCGACCAGCGCGGTGACCGCGCGTCTGCAGGTTGGCGTCGTTGCCCAGGTCAAGAAGTGCACGTCAAACTGGTGCCACGTCACGGGCAACGGCTTCGATGGCTGGATCCAGCAGCAGCGCCTGTGGGGTGTTTACGCAGACGAAAGGGTGGATTGAGTTGCGACGTCATCGCCGGGCTCGACCCCGCAACAATCCGTCCGCCTCTTGAAAAGATCGTTTCGGCAACCGTCGATGGATAATCGCCGATGGATACGCGGGCCAAGCCCCGCGTATGACGCGTGAACTGGCTAGCGCTTCTTGCGCAGCCGCACGACCATATCGATGCGCGCGATCTCGTAACCATCGGGCACTTCGGGCAGCTTGGAGAGCGCCAGATGCGGATCGGGGATGTCGACCAGCTCGTGGTTGTTCTCGAGATAGAAGTGGTGGTGAGAGGTGACGTTGGTATCGAAATAGGTCTTGGTGCCGTCGACACTGACCTGACGCAGGAGTTCGGCATCGGTCAGCTGGTTGAGCGTGTTGTAGACGGTGGCGAGCGACACCGGCACCTTGGCGAGCGTCGCCTCCTCATAGAGCATTTCCGCAGTCAGGTGGCGCGCGCCCTTGCCGAACAGCAGCCAGCCCAAAGCCATGCGCTGCCGCGTCGGGCGCAGCCCGGCAGCCTGAAGCATCTCGTTGACGTCATGCCACGGGCAGCCGGTCAATTCCGGATGCCGGCCTCCCCGATGGGAGGCAGAATCGGCGGCGTCATCGTTCAGGGATGAACCGTTTTCGTTAATGTCCACGTCTGGCACCGCACTCGCTATTCAAGCTCACACTTATCCTATCAAGATATAAGAACTATATTCCCCAGATGCAAGTTTGTCGCAACTAGAATGGGCCTAAGCTTAGAATGATCCTAAGCCGGAACCTCGGAATATACTACCTTGCGGCGATTTAGCTTCCGACAGTGCTTTGACCCCTGCAAGGGCTATGATAGAGAGCGCCCGGACCCGATTGACCGAATCCGGCAAGGCAAGCGCCTTTGACCGCGGAGGTGTCCTTGGTCGCGAGAGTTTGCGCCTTTACGGGTTGTTCTGGCGCGCTCCCCCATGCGAAGACGGGTCCGTTTCGCCAAGATCGTTCAATCGGAGATTGTGGAAGAGGACAGTTGGCATGCTGGATCGGCGCGGCGGTTATGAATATGAGGATTTGCTGGCCTGCGGTCGTGGAGAGATGTTCGGCCCGGGCAATGCACAATTGCCGCTGCCCCCGATGCTGATGTTCGACCGCATTAGTCAGATCACAGAAACCGGTGGCGAGTTCGGCAAAGGACTGGTGCGCGCCGAACTCGATGTCAAACCCGATCTCTGGTTCTTTGGCTGCCATTTCAAGAACGATCCCGTCATGCCTGGCTGTCTTGGCCTCGACGCGCTCTGGCAGATGGTTGGTTTCTACCTCGGCTGGATCGGCGGCGAAGGACGAGGACGCGCATTGGGGCTTGGTGAGCTCAAGCTTGCCGGTCAGGTGGTGCCCAACGTCCGCAAGGTTGTGTACAATATCGACATCAAGCGGGTAATGCGTTCTAAACTCGTCCTCGGTATTGCCGACGGGTGGCTTTCTATGGATGGCGAGATTATTTATCGCGCCAAGGACTTGAAGGTCGGTTTGTTCAAGCAAGGCACGGCGCCGGCTTGAACCGGAAGCCGTCTAGAACATTCATATCCATAACTGCAGGGCGAAACGGACATGAGGCGGGTTGTCATCACGGGGATGGGCATTGTCTCGTCCATCGGAAATAACACCCAGGAAGTGCTTGCGAGCCTTCATGAGGCAAAATCCGGGATCACGCGGGCCGAGAAGTATGCCGAGCTCGGTTTCCGTTCGCAGGTGCAAGGCGCGCCAACGCTCGATCCGGCCGGCGTGATCGATCGGCGTGCGATGCGCTTCCTGGGTGAGGGCGCGGCGTGGAATCACATCGCCATGGAGCAGGCGATCCAGGATTCCGGCCTCGATCCGTCCGAGGTCTCAAACGTTCGCACCGGTATCATCATGGGTTCGGGCGGACCGTCCGCCCGCGCGATTGTCGAAGCCGCCGACATCACCCGCAGCAAGGGTCCGAAGAAGGTCGGTCCCTTCGCCGTGCCGAAGGCGATGTCATCGACGGCGTCTGCGACGCTTGCCACCTGGTTCAAGATCAAGGGCGTCAATTATTCGATCTCGTCAGCCTGCGCGACCTCGAACCACTGCATCGGCAATGCCTACGAAATCATCCAGATCGGCAAACAGGACGTGATCTTCGCCGGCGGCTGCGAAGAGCTCGATTGGTCGCTGTCGGTGCTGTTCGACGCGATGGGCGCCATGTCGTCGAAATACAACGAGACGCCCTCGACCGCGTCGCGTCCCTACGACGTCAGCCGCGACGGCTTTGTCATCGCAGGCGGTGCCGGCGTTGTCGTGCTAGAGGAACTGGAGCACGCGAAAGCGCGCGGGGCACGCATCTACGCTGAGATCGTTGGTTACGGCGCGACGTCCGACGGTTACGACATGGTCGCGCCATCGGGCGAGGGCGCCGAACGCTGCATGCAGATGGCGCTGTCCACCGTGAAGACCAGGATCGATTACATCAATCCGCATGCGACCTCGACGCCGGCCGGCGATCCGCCGGAGATCGAGGCGATCCGCAAGGTGTTCGGCACCGGCGAGAATTGCCCGCCGATTTCCGCGACCAAGGCGCTGACCGGCCATTCGCTCGGCGCGACCGGCGTTCAGGAAGCGATCTATTCGCTGTTGATGATGAATAACGGCTTCATCTGCGAGAGCGCGCACATCAACGAGCTCGATCCGGTCTTCGCCGACATGCCGATCGTCCGCAAGCGCATCGACAACGCCAAGCTCGCGACCGTTCTCTCCAATTCCTTCGGCTTTGGCGGCACCAACGCGACGTTGGTCTTCAAGCGACTGGATGCGTGAACTTTCATGTTGTCATGCCCCGCGAAAGCGGGGCATCGCGTATCTGTGGCCGCCCGCATCATTGCGCGCGTCGCGCGATTGCATCGGCCGGTCGAACTGGGCGATGATGTTCGAAAGATCAAGTGGAGCGTGCCGACGATGCAGGACCTGATGAAGGGCAAGCGTGGATTGATCATGGGTATCGCCAATGATCATTCGATTGCCTGGGGGATCGCGAAGGCTCTCGCTACACAGGGCGCGGAGCTCGCCTTCAGCTATCAAGGCGAGGCGCAGTCCAAGCGTCTCAAGCCGCTGGTGCAGCCGTTCGGTTTCGATATCGTGCTGCCCTGCGATGTCGAGGACATCGCGAGCGTCGACCAGATGTTTGCGGCTTTGCGCGAGCGGTGGGACCGTCTCGACTTCCTCGTGCATGCGATCGGCTTTACCGAGAAGAATGAGCTGCGTGGCCGCTATGCGGATACCACGCGCGAGAATTTTTCGCGCACGATGTTGATCTCATGTTTCTCCTTCACCGAGATCGCCAAGCGCGCGGCCGGGATGATGCCGGCGACGGGCGGCTCAATGATCACGCTGACCTACGGCGCCTCGATGCGGGCCATGCCGAACTACAACGTGATGGGCGTGGCGAAGGCGGCGCTGGAGGCATCGGTGCGCTATCTCGCGGCCGATTTCGGCCCGCAGGGCGTTCGGGTCAATGCGATTTCGGCGGGACCGGTGCGGACCTTGGCGGGCTCGGTGATCGGCGATGCGCGCGCGATGTTCGCGTTCCAGCAGAAGCATTCACCGCTCGGGCGCGGCGTAACGCTCGATGAGCTCGGCGGCTCGGCCTTGTATCTGCTGTCGGATCTTGCAGGCGGTGTGACCGGCGAGATCCACTATGTCGACTCCGGCTACAACATCGTGCTGCAGCCGCGGCCAGAAAACATGGCGCCGGAATGATTCTTGTTTTGACGCGTTTTCTTTGCGCGAACCGGTGCCCACCCCGCATCAAGTGCGGGGCAGGCTTTCGCTCGAAAACGCCCTAGTTACCGGCCGCGATCTTCTCCGCGCGCTGGAACGCCGGGCGCGCAACGCAACGCGCGACATAGGCGTCGAACGAAGGGCGCGACGGCACCATCTTGAACAGCCGGACCGCGAAATTCAGCCCGGCGCCAATCGCGATATCGGCCGCGGAGAAGGTCTCACCCAGTATCCACGGTCCCTTGGATAGCGCCTGGTCGAGCACGTCGAACACGCGGTTCGCTTCACCCCAGCCGGCGGCGACCGGATTCATCTCCATCTTGGTTGCGATCTGCACCATCGCGGGCTCGATGCAGCCTGGGGAAAAGAACAGCCAATAGAGATACTTTGCGCGCAAGGGGTCGCCGACTGGCGGCGCAAGTTTGGCCTCCGGGCAGCGTTCGGCAACATAGGCGCAGATCGCCGCGGCTTCGGCGAGCGTCGCTTCGCCGTCTTTCAGCGCCGGCACCTTGCCCATCGGATTGATGGCGAGATATTCGGGTGTCTTCTGCGCGCCGGTCGAAATGTCGGTCAGGATGCGGTCATAGGGCTGGCCGGTTTCTTCCATCAGCCAGAGTGCGGAGAACGAGCGCGAGCGGGGCGACCAGTAGAGCTGCATCATGGCGCGGTTTCCTCGGTGCGGTTTCGGCGGGCAGTTGAGACAGATTGCAGGGTCGAATTATGGCCTGAGGAACAAGACAAGGTGTTTAGCCACACATGCCGCCAGTGCAGTCCCGTCCGCAAGGCGAGCGACGGCCGTTACGTTGGTTTCTTCCACCAATAATGTTTCATGACAAAGCCCGTCATCGGCTCCGTCTGCTCCTTCTCGAAGACGAAGCCTTCGCGCTCGTACCAGCGCCAGGCCTTCTCGTTCTCACGCACGCAGCGAAGATGAATTTCGTCGGGCAGATGCGTTCGCGTGAAGGCGAGCAAATGCCGGCCGAGCGAACGGCCCTGATAGGCGGGCGCTACGAACAGCTGGTCGAGATAACGTTTCGGCAGGTGCAGTGCGAGCATCGCGGCGAGCGATCCGGCGTCGTCGGCGACGAACAGGCTCCAGCCGTTTTCGATTTCCCGCGGCACGCGGGCACGTAATTGCGCCAACAGAAAGCCGCTGGGCTCCGCAAGCCCCGTCGAGCACCAGCTCTTCATCCAGACGCGCGCGATCTCGTCATGCTCGTCCATGCGGGCAGGGCGGATGATCGGCATTGTCATCAGGGAGCCCTCAGGTCCGCCAATCCGCTCGGATCGGCGTCGTCTTTTGTACCGGCTTGGCGGGATGACCGAAAGATATTCCCCGCGCGAGAGGCGGGGCTATCGCATATGGCTCTATGTTGGCAGACCTCGTCTCGGGCCTCATGGTTCGAGACGGCGCTCGCGCGCCTCCTCACCATGAGGGTCTGTGATCGCGCCACGCATGACCGCCTCATCCTGAGGAGCGCGCATCGCGCGCGCCTCGAAGGATGGGCCGCGCAGAGACTGCCCGAACGAGTTGTCCTCCATATGCCGTTGCCCTGGCGCAGGAGGGGTGGCCAGCGTGAAGACCAGGGAGCCACGAGGCGCAAAGAAAAAGGGCGGCCGAAGCGCCGCCCTTTTGTGTTGGTTTCGATGGCCTATTCGCCCGCTGCTTCGCGTGGCGGAGGCGCTTCGGTCTTCTGCTTGGCTTCGAGGTCCTCGCCGGTCGCCTGGTCGACCGCCTTCATCGACAGCCGGGTCTTGCCGCGGTCGTCGAAGCCGAGCAGCTTGACCTTGACCTTATCGCCTTCCTTGACGACATCGGAGGTCTTCTGCACGCGATTGGCCGCGAGCTGGCTGATGTGGACGAGGCCGTCCCGGGTGCCAAAGAAGTTTACGAAAGCACCGAACTCCATCACCTTGACGACCGTGCCGTCGTAGATCTGGCCGATTTCCGGATCGGAGGCGATCGACTTGATCCACTTGATCGCAGCCTTCATCGCCTCGCCGTCGTTCGAGGCAACCTTCACGGTGCCGTCGTCCTCGATATTGACCTTGGCGCCGGTCTTCTCGACGATCTCGCGGATCACCTTGCCGCCGGTGCCGATCACTTCGCGGATCTTGTCGGTGGCGATCTTGAAGGTCTCGATCCGCGGGGCATATTCGCCGAGCTCGGCGCGGGCCGCGGTGAGCGCCTTCGCCATCTCGCCGAGGATGTGGATGCGTCCGTCCCTGGCCTGGGCGAGCGCCACCTTCATGATCTCTTCGGTGATGCCCTCGATCTTGATGTCCATCTGCAGGGAGGTAATGCCCTGATCGGTGCCGGCGACCTTGAAGTCCATGTCGCCGAGATGATCCTCGTCGCCGAGGATGTCGGAGAGCACCGCATAGCGCTTGTCCTCAAGGATCAGGCCCATCGCGATACCCGCGGTCGGACGCTTCAGCGGCACGCCGGCATCCATCAGCGCCAGCGACGAGCCGCAGACGGTCGCCATCGACGAAGAGCCGTTCGACTCCGTGACCTCGGAGACGACGCGCACCGTGTAGGGGAACTCGTGGTGCGGCGGCAGCACCGGATGGATCGCGCGCCAGGCAAGCTTGCCGTGGCCGATCTCGCGGCGCTTGGTGCCTCCAAGCCGGCCGGTCTCGCCGACCGAGTAGGGAGGGAAATTGTAGTGCAGCAGGAACGTCTCTTTGTACGTCCCCGACAGTGCGTCGATATACTGCTCGTCCTCACCGGTGCCGAGCGTGGTCACCACAATGGCCTGGGTTTCACCGCGGGTGAACAGTGCCGAGCCGTGCGCGCGGGGCAGCACGCCGACCTCGCAGACGATGTTGCGCACGGTCTTGACGTCGCGGCCGTCGATACGCTTGCCGGTGTCCAGGATGTTCCAGCGGACGATCTTAGCCTCGAGCTCCTTGAAGACGTCGGCGACGCGCAGCTTTTCGTATTTCGGCTCCTGCCCTTCCGGGAAGAAATGCGCCATCACCTTTTCCTTGGCGGCGCCGACCGCGGCATAGCGGTCCTGCTTGACCGCGATGGCGTAAGCCTTGCGCAGATCCTGCTCGACGATGCCGAGCATTTCCTTTTCCAGCGCGCTCTGGTCCACGATCTGAACTTCGAGCGGCTCCTTGGCGGCCTTCTCGGCCAGCTCGATGATCGCCTTGATAACGGGCTGGAAGTGCCGGTGGCCGAACATCACGGCGCCCAGCATGATCTCCTCGTTGAGCTCCTTGGCCTCCGATTCCACCATCAGCACGGCATCGGCCGTACCGGCGACGACGAGATCCAGCCTGGTGTCGACCATCTCGTCGAGGGTCGGATTGAGCACATATTCGTCGTTGCTGAAGCCGACGCGCGCCGCGCCGATTGGTCCCTTGAACGGCACGCCCGACAGCGTCAGCGCCGCGGAGGATGCAACCAGCGCCAGAATGTCGGGGTCGTTTTCCATGTCGTGCGACAGCGTCGTCACGATCACCTGGGTCTCGTTGCGCCAGCCGTCGACGAACAGCGGACGGATCGGACGGTCGATCAGGCGGGAGACCAGCGTTTCCTTTTCGGTGGGGCGGCCTTCGCGTTTGAAATAGCCGCCGGGAATGCGGCCTGCGGCATAGGTCTTTTCCTGATAGTCGACGGTGAGCGGCAGGAAGTCGACGCCTTCGCGCGGGGTCTTGGCGGCAACGACGGTGGCGAGAACCACGGTTTCGCCGTAGGTCGCCATGACAGCGCCGCCGGCCTGGCGAGCTATCTTTCCGGTTTCAAGTCTGAGGGGACGTCCACCCCAGTCGATTTCCACTGAATGAATATTGAACATTTCGGATTGCTTTCATGGGTTCACGAAAGAACGTGCGCCCCAAAAACAAAAACCATGCGCAAGATGGCCGGACGCTGATCGAAAGCTCAGCGTCCGGCGATCCTGCCATGGTTTTTGATTTTTGGATGGCGTCCATCCCCTCGGGTATCACGGGCTCCTTGCCCGTCACGCCCAGCGGCCGGATTGCTGCTGGACGCTTACGTTTGAGCATGACCTGTTTGAAAAAGACTGTATCCAATTCCCTAGATCATGCTCTTGTGCACCACCGTCTCCAAAGGCCGTTTACGCCGGCTTTCGAACGATCATGCAAAAACGCGCGCAACAAGCGCGCGTGTACTTACAAACAAGCTCAACGACGAATGTTGTGCTTTTCGAGGAGCGCCTTGTAGCGCGCCTCATCCGTCTTCTTCAGGTAGTCCAGAAGCGAACGGCGTGTCGACACGAGTTTCAAGAGACCGCGGCGCGAGTGATTGTCCTTGACGTGGGTCTTGAAGTGCCCGGTCAGGTTGTTGATGCGCTCCGACAGGATCGCGACCTGAACCTCGGGCGAGCCGGTGTCGCCGGCCTTGACGGCGCTTGTCTTGATGACTTCCGCTTTGCGTTCGGCGGTAATCGACATCGTCAGACTCTTTCGTTGCGACCGGGGCTGGCAGTCAGTCCGGTCAGGTTGAACACGCGCTTGGGGATGAGTTCGCCATTGCCAATTTCGGCAAGCGCCAAAAGACGGCCTGCCACCGTGACATAGACTGTGCCGCTACAATTGGGCGCATCCCGTCCGCGCAACAAAACGGCTTGGCCCCGATGGAGCCTTGCCGCATCAGCCCGTGTGACGGCCAGTGCCGGGATGTCGTCCAGCGCGGTCTCAACGGGCAAAAGCGCGTCGGCGAGGCTACCCTCGCCAGACGCGGCTCTATTGCATAAAGCCTCCAACTGTTCCAGCGGAATCATGTCGTTTTCGCCGAATGGACCGACCAATGTCCGCCGCAGGGCGCAGATATGGCCGTAACAGCCCAGAATTCGACCCATGTCGCGGGCGAGCGCCCGCACATAGGTTCCCTTGCCGCATTCGGCCTCGAACACCGAATTGCTGCTATCCTGTTGTTCCACAAGGGTTAATTTGTGAATTTCGACCGGCCGCGGGGCCAGATCGACGATTTCGCCGTCCCGCGCCAGGTCATAGGCGCGCTCGCCCTGCACCTTGATGGCCGAATAGCGGGGCGGAGTTTGCTCGATCAGGCCGGTGAATTGCGGCAGCAGGCCGCGGATCGCCTCGGCATCAGGCCGGGTTTCGCTGGCCTTGACGACCTGACCCTCGGTGTCGTCCGTGTCGCGCTCCTCGCCCCAGCGCACCGTGAAGCGGTAACGCTTGCGACCGTCCATCACGAACGGAACGGTCTTGGTGGCTTCGCCGAGTGCGATCGGCAGGCCGCCGGAGGCCAGCGGATCGAGCGTGCCGGCATGACCGGCGCGTTTGGCCTGGAACAACCGCTTCACCACCGCGACCGCCTGTGTCGACGTCATCCCGATCGGCTTGTCCAGCACGATCCAGCCGTGAATGTCGCGCTTGTCGCGGCGCGGCTGATTGTTCGGGCGCGGTTGCTTGTTGCGTGGATCGTTGTTGCCCCGCGTCTCGTCGCGGCGAGCGCTTTGGCGCGGCGTCGCGCCGTCACGCTGCGAATCCGAAAGATTATTTTTTTCGACGGCGGAGGATTCGAATTCCGGCGAGGCAATCTCGCTCTTGGCGGGTCTCAAATTCATCAGCTTTCGTCCGAATCGGATGCGAGGTCTTTTTGCACCGCAGGCGTTCGCAGTAATTTCTCTATTCGTTCCGCTTCATCGAATCGGTCGTCGAACTCGAAAACGGAGATCGGGAGCAAATTTTAAGTTAACGCGCTGCGCGACTTCGCCGCGCAGGAATCGCTTGTTGCGCTCAAGCGCCGCGATCACCAGTTCGGTGTCACGTCCGCCAAGCGGCATCACATAGATCGTTGCGAGCTTCAGGTCCGGCGACATCCGAACCTCCGGCACCGTAATGATGTGCCCTTCGAGGTCGGCGTCGTGTACGTTACCGTGCGTAAGAATATCGGCAACAGCGTGGCGTACCTGCTCGCCGACGCGCAGTTGCCGCTGCGAACCGCCGCTGGACGCCGATTTCTTTTGGTGATGGCGAGGCATTATTGTCCTTAAAAAGCCGTCATGCCCGCGCCTTGGCCGGCATCGGTGATCTCTACCGTTCAATCAGGTAAGTCGCGGACGGCCGGAAAAAGTCCGGCCGCACCGCGAAATATCCGCGCGCTTCGTAAGATTTGGACTTACAGGGAGCGCTGGATGGTCTCCACGCGATAACACTCGATCACGTCGCCGACCCGCATGTCGCCGTAATTTTCGAACGCCATGCCGCATTCCTGGCCGGCCTGCACTTCCTTCACTTCGTCCTTGAAGCGCTTCAGGGTCGAAAGCTTGCCTTCGTGAACGACGACGTTGTCGCGGATCAGGCGCACATTCGCGCCGCGTTCGACAGTGCCGTCCGTAACGCGGCAGCCGGCCACCTTGCCGACCTTGGAGATGTTGAAGATCTCCAGGATCTGCGCATTGCCGAGCATGGTTTCGCGCAGGGTTGGCGCGAGCAGGCCGCTCATCGCCTTCTTCACGTCATCCACGAGGTCGTAGATGATGTTGTAATAGCGGATTTCGATGCCGTTGCGCTTGGCCGCGGCCGCCGCCTCCTTGTTGGCGCGCACGGAGAAGCCGATGATGGCGGCGTTGAAACCTTCCGCCAGCGTCACGTCGGATTCGCTGATGCCGCCGACGCCTGCATGCAGGATGCGCGCGGCGACCTCGTCGGTGCCGAGCTTTTCCAGCGAGCCCAGGATCGCTTCCAGCGAGCCCTGCACGTCGGCCTTGACGATCAGCGGAAATTCCTTGCGGCCCGCCGTCTTGAGCTGCGACATCATCTGCTCGAGCGAGCCGCGCATTCCCGAAATGCTCGCGGCTGCATTCTCGCGCTTCTGGTGCGCGCGATAGCTCGTGACCTGACGGGCGCGGGCCTCGTTCTCGACCACCGCGAGGCGGTCGCCGGCTTCGGGTGGGCCGTTAAAGCCGAGCACCTCGACCGGCACGGCAGGACCGGCTTCCTCGACGGTGTCGCCCTGATCCGAGATCAGTGCGCGGACGCGGCCCATCTCGGCGCCGGCCACGATGATGTCGCCGACGCGCAGCGTACCGCGCTGGACCAGCACGGTCGCGACCGGTCCTCGACCGCGATCGAGCTTGGCCTCGATCACGGTGCCCTCGGCCGGACGATCCGAATTGGTCTTCAGGTCAAGCAGTTCGGCCTGCAGCGCGATCATCTCGAGCAGACGATCGAGATTGGTCTTGTTCTTGGCCGACACCTCGACATCGACGACCTCGCCGCCGAGCGATTCGACCTGCACCTCATGCTGCAGCAATTCGGTGCGCACGCGCTCGGGTCTGGCGTCCGGCTTGTCGATCTTGTTGATCGCGACGATCATCGGCACCCTGGCCGCCTTGGCGTGGTTGATCGCCTCGACGGTCTGCGGCATGACGCCGTCATCGGCAGCGACCACCAGCACGACGATATCCGTCACCTTGGCGCCGCGGGCGCGCATCGCGGTGAAGGCCGCGTGGCCGGGCGTATCGATGAAGGTGATCTTCTTGCCGCTGTCAGGCGCCGTCACCTGATAGGCGCCGATATGCTGGGTGATGCCGCCGGCCTCGCCCGACACCACATTGGCGTGGCGAAGCGCGTCGAGCAGCGAGGTCTTGCCGTGGTCGACGTGACCCATCACGGTCACGACAGGGGACCGCGGCTCGCTGTCGTTCGAGGTGTCGACCGTATCGAACAGGCCTTCCTCGACGTCGGACGCGGCCACGCGCTTCACCGTGTGGCCCAGTTCTTCGGCAATCAGCTGCGCGGTATCGGCATCGATCACGTCGGTGATCTTGTGCATCGCGCCCTGTTTCATCAGCATGCGGATGACGTCGACCGCGCGCTCCGCCATGCGGTTGGCGAGTTCCTGGATCGTGATCGCTTCCGGGATCGTGACTTCGCGGATCAGCCTTTCCTTTGGCTCGTTCGACGCATGTCCTTTCAGGCGCTGGGTGCGGCGGCGGAACGAGGCGATCGAGCGCTCGCGCACGTCGTCGGCAGTTAGCGCAGTGACCAGGGTCAGGCGGCCGCGCTGCTTCTGCGGCGCCGGCTTGTGTGTGGTCTTCGGCGCGGCCACAGGACGCATGGCGCCCCCCGGACCACGGCGGATCTGGCGCGGACCCTCGTCTTCTTCCACCTCCGCGGCGACGCCCGGCGCGCGGCCGGCGACCGGCACTGGCACCGGTGCACGGGGCGTCTGACCAGGTGCGCGGGCCGTCGTCTGAGCGGGCGCGCGGCTCGGCTGGGCAGGAGCACGGGCGGCGGCCGCGGCTGGCGCCGGGGCTGCTGCGGCGCGGGGCGCTTCAGCCTCGCCGAAGCGCTTCTTGGCTTCGAACTCGGCCTTGCGCTTGGCGTCCTCCTCCAGGCGATGACGTTCGTCTTCCGCTTTGCGGCGCGCCTCTGCGGCCTCGCGTTCCACCTTCTCGGCAGCCTCGCGGGTGGCGCGGCGCTTGGCCTCTTCCTCGGCTTGGCGGCGCTCTTCCTGGTCGCGGAGCCTGGCGTCGGCGAGCGCGCTGACGCGAGCGGCATGTTCATCTTCGGTCAGGGTCCGCAGCACCACGCCGGACGTGTTGCGCGACGATGCCGACGGCGCTCCTCCTGCAGGGCGCGAGGGCGCAGGCCTTCCGCTGCTGGGCGCTGGCTTGGCAGCGACCGGTTCCGGTGCGGCGTGGGGCGCCTCGCCCGGGGAATCGCCACCGACCCGGCGCTTGCCGCGCTTCTCCACCACGACCTGCTTGGTGCGGCCATGGGGGAAGCTCTGGCGCACGGTGCCCGTCTCGACGCGCGGCTTGAGCGTCAAGGTCTTGCTCGGGACACTCAGTTTCTTGTCGCCAGGAGTATTCTGATCGGCCATTCAGCAGTCCTAATCTTGTTGTGCGCGTGCGCACCCGTCATTTGATGTAAGTTCGTTATTTCGAATGCTATTTCGTGTTCCCGGCCGCGGTTCCGGCATTCTTGTCAGCATCGGCCGACCGGTATCGGACCAGGGTCTGGCTGCGCGACAGGAATGTCCGGCTCGCCGGGCCCGCGAGCAGGGCAGCATGTACCACATTTGACCGCCCCAGTGCCAAATCCAATTCTGCAGATGTCAGCGCCGTGACGATCGGAATTTCCTGAGATTTGGCCGTATTCCCTCGATTTTGCCGCGCCAGTGCGTCCAATTTCCGGATTCCGTCCACCGCACCGTCCGAGGCGTGGAGCACGGCCCCGATCGAGGTCTGGCGCGCCCCAAGGGCGCCCTCAACCTTGCCGAAGCCGGATAGTACCTGCCCCGCCTTGGCGGCCATGGCCAGGGCCTCGACCGCACCGCGGGCCAGCAACTTTTCGGTATCGGCAGCAAGGGTAGGCGGCACGCCAACGTCGCGCTTGAACCCCCTGCCGAAATGGTGACGCCGAACGGCTTCTTCAACCGCTTTCCGCGACGCCGAGACCCACAATCCCCGTCCCGGGAGCTTGCGCTTCAGGTCGGCGATGATCTCGCCCGACGGCGCGACGACGAAGCGGATCAGCTCATCGATCGGCCGCACCTCGCGGCTGACCGCGCACATACGAACGGTCGCGGACTTTCCTGTCCGCGGTCCGTCGTCGAGTTCGGGGTCGGCCATAGCGAGCATGCGTTGGGCGTCTCCTTGTTCATTGGTGCGTGGTCTTACGCAAAGCCGGGCTCCATTCCTGCCAGATGCGCTGCGCTATGCCGTGTGCTCTTCAGCGGGTTCGGCTTCCACGTTCTGCTTGGCGAGCTCCGCCTCGGTGATCCAGCCGGCGCTGACGCGCGCCTGCATGATCATCGCCTCTGCGTCGTCGCGGGAAATCTCGATCCCGTCGAGAATGCCGGCGTATTTGGTCTGCTCGCCGCCGTCCTTGCGCTCGGTCCAGCCGACCAGATCGTCGGTGGCGCAACCAGCCAGATCGTCGATGGTTTTGACATCGTTCTCGCCGAATTTCACCAGCATCTTCGCGGTTACGCCCGGCACCGTCTTCAGGGCGTCCTCGACGCCAAGCTCCTTGCGCTTGTTTTCGAGTTCGGCGTCGAGCTGATCGAGATATTCCTTGGCGCGGTTCTGCAGTTCGGTGGCGGTCTCCTCGTCGAAACCTTCGATGCCGGCGAGTTCCTTGACGTCCACCAGCGCCAGTTCCTCGACCGAGGTAAAGCCCTCCGACGCCAAAAGCTGGCCGACCACCTCGTCGACATTGAGCGCTTCCATGAACACCCGTGTCGAATTCTCGAAATCGGCCTGACGGCGCTCGGACTCCTCCTGCTCGGTGAGAATGTCGATGTCCCAGCCGGTCAGCTGCGAGGCGAGGCGCACGTTCTGTCCACGTCGGCCGATTGCCAGCGAGAGCTGGTTGTTGGTGTCGGGAACCACGACCTCGATCCGCTCGCGGTCTTCGTCGATCACGACCTTGGCGACCTCGGCCGGCGCCAGCGCGTTGACGACGAAGGTCGCGATGTCAGGCGACCACGGGATGATATCGATCTTCTCGCCCTGCAGCTCGTTGACCACGGCCTGCACGCGCGAGCCGCGCATGCCGACGCAGGCGCCGACGGGATCGACCGAGGAATCGCGCGAAATCACACCGATCTTCGCGCGCGAGCCGGGATCGCGCGCGACCGCCTTGATCTCGACAATGCCGTCATAGATTTCCGGCACCTCCTGAGCGAACAGTTTCGCCATGAATTGCGGATGGGTGCGGGAGAGGAAGATCTGCGGGCCGCGCGTCTCGCGCCGCACGTCGAAAATATAGGCGCGCACACGGTCGCCGTTGCGGAACACTTCGCGCGGCAGCATCTCGTCACGGCGGATGATGGCCTCGCCGCGGCCGAGATCGACGATGACGCTGCCATATTCGACACGCTTGACGACACCGTTGACGATGTCGCCGATGCGATCCTTGAACTCCTGATATTGCCGGTCGCGCTCGGCCTCGCGCACCTTCTGCACGATCACCTGCTTGGCGGATTGAGCTGCGATGCGGCCATATTCCAGCGGCGGCAGCGTATCGGCTATGGTGTCGCCGATCTGTGCGCCGGGATTGGCGCGGCGCGCATCGTCCAGCGAAATCTGGTTCGACGCGTTCTCGACCTTCTCGACGACCAGCATGTGACGCGACAGCCGAAGCTCGCCCTTCTTGGGGTCGATCTCGGCATGCACGTCGGTCTCGCTGCCGTAACGTGCCCGCGCCGCCTTGGCGATCGCGTCTTCCATCGCGGAGATCACGATCCCGCGGTCGATCGATTTTTCGCGCGCGACGGCGTCGGCGATTTGCAGCAGTTCAAGTCGATTAGCGCTGACTGCCATGGTTAGTCTCCTTCGGTAGGATCGATTTCGCCTTTGCGCGCCTTCGTGGCGGCGAGGCGATGTTGTTTGGTGTTCTTCGGGACCGGTTTCTTCGCCGGCTTCGTGCCCGGCTTGGACTTCGGCGAACGATTGGCGTGCGGCGCCGGTGGCGGGGCAAGCCCGAGATCCCGCTTCAATTCGCGTTCGGCCGCCTTGCCGCGCCGCATCGATTCGGCGATCAGCTCATCGGTCAGCACCAGCCTTGCGTCGGCGATGTCTTCCATGGTCAGGAGAACATCGGCGTCGTCACCCTCTGAAGCATCGTCGCGATGCAGCCTGATGGCGCCGCCTTCGACGCCCGCGAGGGTTCCGCGGAACCGCTTGCGGCCGTGGCTGACGACCGCCATCTCGATTTTGACCAGATGGCCTGCATAGCGCTCGAAATCCGAGCGGCGCACCAGCGGCCGATCGATGCCGGGCGAGGAAATCTCCAGTCTGTAGGCGCGCTCGATCGGATCGGCGATGTCGAGGACTGGCGACAGTGCCCGCGAAATCGCCTCGCAATCGTCGATCTGCATCGACCCGTCCGGCCGTTCCGCCATGATCTGGACCGTGCAGCCGGCCTCGCCCGAAATCCTGATCCGGACCAGGCGGTAGCCCATCTGCTGGAGCACGGGCGCAGCCACCGCAGAGACGCGCGCAGCAACGCCCGGCTCGACAACCAGGCGCGGCTCGGCCAGGAGGTCGGCATCAACGGAACCGGGTGTTGGGTCGGTCATGTCCAGCGTCAAAGTCGCTCTTAACGTGCTCGTGGCCAGGTCTTGCTCGTTTCGTCTTGCTCGTTTTGTATTGTTCGTTTCGTGTTGCCCGCATCAGCATTGGTCGGTCGGACATCACATCCGCCCGGCTGCGTGCTATCTGGATCGACCTCGGCCGCGACCGGCTTCGGTCAGATCCAGATAATAAAAAAGAGCGGGTCCCGCAGGGCCCACTCTCAATACGCGATCGTATGAGACAGTAAGTTGGGCTCCATATAGCGCTTTTACGCCATTCCAGCAAGGCCCGCCATGCCGGACTGCAGCGGATTTGCGACGCCGCCCCGCCGGTATTTTTGGGGGTCTAACCCTTAATTCACCAAACCCGCCTAGATTGCAGGACGTTCGATCAACCTCGGGGGATCGAGGGGTGGGCGTTGCTTCAAGTCGTGTTGCGTTTTGAGTGGGTTTGATGACAGCCGCCACGTCGCTGATCCCCGGCCTTGATGAAATCATCGCGCATGGCGACCCGTCTCGCCGCGCCGAGGCTGCTCACCGCATCGCGGAGCTGTTTTTCGAAGGGGCCGCGAAGCTGCGGCCCAGCCATGTCGAACTGTTCGACGGGCTTTTGATCGATCTTGTCCCCTTCACGGAGACGATCGCGAGGGCCGAATTGGCCGAGCGGCTGTCGTTTCTCGCGAATGCGCCGCGTACGCTGGTCGGCCAGCTCGCGCGCGAGAACGAGATCCTGGTGGCCGCGCCGATCCTGCGCCGCTCGCCCGTGCTCGAAGAAGGCGTCCTGCTCGAAATCGCGCAGCTCAAGGGGCAGGGTCATCTGCTGGCGATGTCGGAGCGGCCGAAGCTGTCATCCGATCTGACCGACGTCATTGTTCGGCGCGGCGACCGCAATGTGGTTCGACGTGCGGCCGGCAATGCCGGGGCAGTGTTCTCGGACAAGGGCTACTCGGAATTGATCAAGCGCTCCGGCCGGGACGGCTTGCTGACGCTTGCCGTCGGACAGCGCGCGGATCTATCCGATCCGCAATTGAGAGATCTGTTGGCCGGTTCGCTCGACGTGGTGCGCCGGCGCCTGCTCGATGTGGTCAAGCCGGAGCGGCATGCGGCAATCACGCAGGCGATGATCGAACTCGCGGGGCTCGACGAGCCTGTCCAAGGCAAGCGCGATTTCGCGCCGGCGCAGCGCGCGATCCTGGCGCTGCACGCTGCCGGTCGAACTCAACGAAGCCGCGCTGTTCGCCTTCGCCAAGAAGCATCGCTACGAAGAAGCCGTCGCCGCACTGGCCGCGATGTCGGGGGTCAAGATCGCGACACTCGACCGCTTGATTTCAGGCGACCGTTACGATCCGATCCTGATCATAGGGAAAAAGCTCTGCCTTGAATGGGCCACTGTGCGTGCCCTGATCCTGATGCGGCTCGGCCCCAATCGTATTGTCGCACCTGAAGACATCGAAAGCTCGCGGGTGAACTTTGCGCGGCTGATGCCATCGACTGCCGAGCGCGTGGTGGGCTTCTGGATGGCCCGCCAACTGGCCGTATGATCGCGCGCCGGCGCAGCTTCCAGTCCCTCTTAGTCAATACGCAGAAACCGCAGATATGTCGCTTTGCGTCCTTCGCGCTCGGCTTTGCGGCCGTAGCGCGTCATCGTGTAGCCGTCCCACGGCTCCAGCCAGTCGACGGATCGCTCCGCGGCCCAGGCGAAATCGCGCGAACGCATGAGATGCGCCAGTGTCCATGCGCAGTAATCGTCGATATCGCTGACGAACCTGAACTCTCCCTTCGGCTTCAGCACGCGCGCCATTGCGGCTACGGTTGCGTCCTGAACGAAACGCCGTTTCCAATGGCGCCGCTTCGGCCAGGGGTCCGGATGGATCAGGTCGATGCGCGTGAGCGATCGCTGCGGCAGCCAGGCCAGCAATTCAGCGGCGTCGCCGGCGAACAGACGGATATTGCTGACGTTGCCGGCCTCGATCTGGGCGAGAATCTTCGCCATGCCGTTGACGTAGGGCTCGCAGCCGATGAAGCCGTGGTCAGAATACGCCTGCGCCTCCGCGATCAGATGCTCACCGCCGCCAAAGCCGATCTCGAGCCTGATCTCGCTTGCGGGGTAATCGAACAAGCCGCCTGGATCAGCCGTTGCAGGGTCTGCGATGTTCAGGGTCAGCCTTGGCAGCAGGTGTTCGATCAGGTCGGCCTGATGCGCACGAAGCTTGTGGCCCTTGCGGCGGCCGAAGAACGAACCTTGCGAGCGCTGCGCATGCAGATCGTTCGCGTCGTGTTTGGTGGAGTCGCCGGAAGGCGCGCTCATCTCAGCGTCTGATACAGTCGATGCAGGAGCCGCGCCCGCGGCTCGATCGACGAAATGTAGAGTTGCTCGTAGTGGGTATGCGCGCCCTTGCCGTCGACGCCCAGGCCGTCAAGCGTCGCGGTATGTGCCGCGGTGAAGTTGCCATCGGAGCCGCCGCCGGTCGAGGTATCTACCAGTTCGAAGCCGATTTCGGTCGCGAGCGTCCTGGCATGTTCGAACAGCGCGGCACCGGCATTGCTCTTCTCATAAGGCGGCCGGTTCAGACCTCCGGTCACAGTGACGGTGACGCCTTCGCTTTGCGACTTCAAATTCAGGATTCGGGTCGCGACGTCCTCGGCATCGGCGATGCTGGGAATGCGGAGATCGACTTCCGCATAGGCGTCCTCCGCGATCACATTCGGACGCGTGCCGCCTCTGACGACGCCGACATTGACGGTGACGCCGCGCGCCGGATCATTCATCTTATCAAGCGTCGCAATGACGTTGGCGAGCTCGCGAATGGCGCTGCGGCCGTCCTGCGGCCTGCTGCCGGAGTGCGCGGGGACGCCCTTGATGAAGACCTCGAAACGGCCGACGCCTTTCCGCCCGGTCACGATCTTGCCGCCGTCGCGGGCGGGCTCGGTCACCAGCACATATTTGGCCCGCTGCCCCTCGGCCTCGATCAGCGCACGCGATGTCGGGCTGCCGATCTCCTCGTCGGAGACGTAGAGCTGCGTGATTCCCAACGGCGAACGTTCGGCGCTCGCGCAGAGTTGCCGGAAGGCGTGGTAGGCGAGATAGGCGCCGCCTTTCATGTCGTAGATGCCGGGACCGAAGGCGCTGTTGCCCTCGATCCGAAACGGCAGGCGCTGGATGAATCCCAGCGGATGAACGGTGTCGAGATGGCTCAGCACAAGAATCCCCGGTGCATCCTGCCCCCACGAAGAGCGCGCCACCAGATGATCGCCGCAGCCGTCCCGCCCCGCGATGCGTTCGATGGTGGCAGGCAGATCGCGATAGCCGTCGGCCACCAGCGTCGCCAGCCGGTTCACCTGCGCGGGCGCTTCCGTCGGCGTCTCGATTTCAACCCACTGGCGGATGCCCTCAAGGATGGTTTTCGAATCGAAGGGATTGCTTGCGGTCATCGGCCTGGTTGTTACCTGATAAAGAATTTCGGCAGTCGTCATCTCTCATCCAGAGGATGTAACGTTACATCCCCGGTTGCGCCACGCTAGGGGCGAATGAGAGCCCAGACTATCAGATGGAGATCGCTTTCGCGCGTGGATCATGCGCGAAAGTCATGATCTCAGGCTTTTTCCGGCGCCTCGCGGGCCGCGATCTGTTCGACCAGATCGACGATGCTGCGCCGAAGCTTGGCATCGGTGATGCGGGTAAACGCGCGCGTGAGCGCTAAGCCTTCTGCCGTCGCGAGGAAATCAGAAACGTAGGCCGGCGAAGTGCCTTCGCTGAATCCCTCGGCGTTTGGCGAGCCGGTTGGCCCGCCCTCGAACAAGAAGGACACCGGGACCTGCAGAATTTCAGAAATCTGCTGGATTCGGCTGGCGCCGACCCGGTTGGTGCCCTTCTCGTATTTTTGGATCTGCTGAAACGTAAGTCCAAGTGCTTCGCCGAGCTTTTCTTGGCTCATTCCAAGCATAATGCGGCGCATCCGCACCCGACTGCCGACATATTTGTCAACAGGGTTCGGTGCTTTAGTCGACATCTCCAACTCTCCTTGCGACCAGGCGGGGAAAGAGGCGAACGAAGTTGATTAAGCTCTCGACGCCTACACCGTCAAATCTTGCTCGGAGATTGGGGAAGTTTACGGACACTGAGCAACGAACTGATCGGGCCGGGCTGGCGGGCGACACAATGCGAATGGCAACGTCCGTCTGTCAACTCTTCGATTTTCGCTGGTAGAGGATTTCTAGTGAAAATCGAAAACTGAACATGAATTTGCAGCCGCAATATTGCAGACGTCACACAATTGGCTTCGCGATGCGGCGACGAATGACGAATATCAAGGCGACTGCGGCAATGATGGCCAGCGGAATGTCGCCGACGCGAGCATAGACAGTCAACCGGATGGGTGATGGCAGGCTCGAATCAAGCACGCCTTCGACGCCGAGACCGAGTTGCGCGACGATTCGTCCCAAGGGGTCGATCACTGCGGAAACCCCTGTATTTGCAGCGCGTACGACAGGCAGGCCTTGTTCGATCGCACGCAGCCGCGCCTGCTGCAGATGCTGATATGGACCCGTCGAAATTCCGAACCACCCATCGTTCGTCAGGTTAACGATCCAGCCGGGCCTTTCGTCGCGTGCCGCGGCGTCGCTGGGAAAAATGGCTTCGTAGCAGATCAGCGGCAGAGCGGCCGGCGCGCCTGGAATCTGCATTGTCCGGCGCACCGTGCCTGCGATGAATCCGCCTTGAATTTCTGGTGAGTTGCTCGAGGCCGAGCGCTTCCAGCGACTGCTGGAGCGGCAGGTATTCGCCGAACGGCACGAGGTGAAGCTTGTCGTAGATGGACAGCACACTGCCTTCATGGTCGATGACATAAATGGAGTTATAAGCGCGAGTTATGCGGGTACCGGCAGGAAAATCGGGTGCGCGGACGGCGCCGGTGATCAGCACTGTGCCTTTCGGCAGGAAATCGGCGATCTGCGCCATCGCGTCAGCTTCGCGCGTGAGGAAGAACGGAAACGCAGACTCCGGCCAGATCAGGATGTTGGCGTCGCGCACGCCGGTCGACTCCGGTCCGGATGCCCGATCCGACAGTGTCAAATATTTGGACATCACGTCCGCCTTGGCGGAGTAGTTGAATTTGACGTCCTGCCGCAGGTTCGGCTGCATGATGCGCAGCTTGACGTTGGCGACCGTTCGGGTGGGTTCTCGAGAGAGCCGAACCGCGCCGAAGACTGCCATCGCAATCAGAACCGCAAGCGCTGCGACCGGCGCGATCCAGGGTCTTTGCCCGCGGGACCGGCTGGCGATCAGTGCCGCCGGACTGGCGAAGATTGCGACGCTCAGAAAAGTCATTCCCCAGATGCCGACCACCGAAGCAATCTGTGCTAGCGCCAGAGGCTCCGACAGCGCGTAGCCGAACGCGTTCCAGGGAAAGCCGGTGAGCAAATGGCCGCGCAGCCATTCACTAAAGGTGAGACTTATTGCGAGTGCGAGCACTCGTGAGGCGTCACGTGTCCACAGCAGGCGGGCGACTGCAAAGCCGAAGGCGGTGAACAGAGGAAAGGTAGGCAGGCAGGCCCAGGATGGCGAACGGCAACAGCCAGGCGAACGTGGCCGCATCGACCAGGAATGCATAACCGATCCAGTAAAGTCCCAGCACGAAATAGCCGAGCCCGAACCAGAAGCCGGCCATGGCCGCGGCCGGCACGCCGCGCAATCGGCCGGCGCCCGCGCCGTCGATCAGGAACACCACGACCGGAAAAGTCAGGAACAGCACCGGCCATGCATCGAACGGCGCCATCGCCAGCACGGAGAGCGCGCCGGCCGAAAAGGCAATGCAGGCACGCTTCCAGCCCCAGGCCAGGATGATTGCGAGGCAGGCCGCGCGCAGTCGATCGGCAATGGTCACTGCGGGCCGGCTCCCTCGCCGGATGACGACGGCGGTGCGTTGTCGTTGGCTTGCGCTTGGCCCTGTTGACCGGGCTCGGGGGGCGCTTCGCGGCGCCGGCTTTCGCGTTGGCTACGCGGCGGCGGGCGCTCCTTGCGGGTGGCGATCCGAAGCCGCTTGACCCGCCGCGGGTCGGCGTCGAGCACTTCCACCTCGAAATTGCCGGGACCGGAAATGACCTCGCCACGCACCGGCAGGCGGCCGACATGGCTCACGAGATAGCCGCCCAGCGTCTGAACTTCCTCGCCGGCCTCGCCGGTCACGAACTCTTCGCCGATCACTGTGCGAACGTCTTCGAGGCTGGCGCGCGCGTCGGCGATGAAGGAGTTGTCGGGCTGCCGCACGATCGCCGGCGGCTCGTCACTGTCATGCTCGTCATCGATGTCGCCGACAATCTGTTCGACGAGGTCCTCGATCGAAACGAGGCCGTCGGTCCCGCCATATTCGTCCACGACGAGTGCGAGATGGATGCGCGACGCCTGCATTTGCACCAGGAGGTCGATGGCGCGCATCGAAGGCGGCACGTAGAGCAGCTTGCGGATGATGTTGGCGTCGGCGAGCGGCAGCGACAGATCGACGGCGCGCAGGTCGAGCCCCGCTGGAAACGGTTTCTTCCGTTTCGCCTTCGTGCTTTCGGTCACGCGCGCCTTGGCGGTCATGAAGGCCAGGAGATCGCGGATGTGAACCATGCCCTCGGGATCGTCGAGCGTCTCGTTGTAGACGACAAGGCGCGAATGCGCCGCGCTCTCGTACAAATCCAGCAGTTCGCCCAACTGGATATCCCGCTTGACGGCGACGATGTCGGCGCGGTGGACCATGACGTCGGCGAGCCGCCGCTCATGCAGGCCGAGAATGTTGCGCAGCATGGTGCGCTCGACCGCGGAGAAGCCGACGTCGTCGGGCGTCGACGCGTCGAGCACGACCTGAAGGTCGTCGCGCACCGAGCCCGCCTTCCAGCCGAACAGCGTGCGGATCGCGCGCAGCAGCCAATGATCGGTCGCGGGCCGGGCAATCTCGCCCGCCGGCACAACGGCCGGAAGGTTGAGCGGATTGCGCGGATTGTCATGGGTTGGTTCGGAGTCCGGCATATCAGTTCACCCGATCGCGGTCTGCATAGGGATCGGGAATCCCAAGCTGCACCAGGATCTCCTGCTCCAGCGCCTCCATCGCCTCGGCGTCGCCATCCTGTTCATGATCGTAGCCTAGCAGGTGCAGGAAGCCGTGCACGGCGAGATGGCTCAGATGATGATCGAATGGTTTCTGTTGCTCGTCGGCCTCCTTACGCATCGTCTCATAGGCGATCGCAATGTCGCCGAGCATGCGCGGGGCATCGTCGTCGCTGCGCGGTCCCGTGGGCTGCAGTGCCGGGAACGACAGCACATTTGTCGGCTTGTCGATGCCGCGCCAATTGCTGTTTAGCGTGCGGATGCCGGAATCGTCGGTCAGCATGACCGCAAGCTCGGCGTCTCCGACATCGGCATCGACGGTCTCGGCGGCCGCGGCGATCGCGCGCTGAATCACGGCTTCAGCGTCCGGTTCGTGCTGCCAGCAATCGGCGACGACAAGAACCTCGGTCATGGGAAGAATTGAATGGGGCATCATTGCAAAATGTATCGTGCGATCCGAAATCGCGTCTCAGGCGCGCCCGCGGCGCGCAAGGGCTTGTGCATCAGCGTTTCGCCGCGTCTTCGTAGGCTGCGACGATCCTTGCGACCAACTCGTGGCGGATCACGTCTTCGGCCGTAAACTTGACCTGCGCAATCCCCTCGACGCCGTCGAGCAGCCGCGAGGCCTCCGCCAGCCCGGACGTCTGGCCGTTCGGCAAGTCGACCTGCGAGGGGTCGCCGGTCACGATCATGCGGCTGTTTTCGCCAAGTCTGGTCAGGAACATCTTCATCTGCATGGCCGTGGTATTTTGCGCCTCGTCCAGGATGATGACGGCATTGGTGAGGGTGCGGCCACGCATGAAGGCGAGCGGTGCGATCTCGATTTCGCCGGTCTGCAGCGCGCGCTCGACAATCCGCGCATCCATCAGGTCATACAGCGCGTCGTAGATCGGCCGGAGATAGGGGTCGACCTTCTCGCGCAGATCGCCGGGCAGGAAGCCGAGCCGCTCGCCGGCCTCGACCGCCGGTCGTGACAGGATGATGCGATCGACCTCCTTGCGTTCGAATAACTGCGCCGCATGCGCGACCGCGAGCCAGGTCTTGCCCGTGCCGGCGGGGCCGACGCCGAACACCAGCTCGTGGCGCTTCAGCGCGCGGATATAGGAATCCTGCGCGGCGGTGCGGGCGCGCACCGGGCGCTTGCGCAGATTGATGAGCTCGAAGGCCGATTTCGCCGCCTTGGCATCGTATTCGAACAGCGAGCCCTGCGAGATGACCGCGCGGATCGCGCCCTCGACGTCGCCCTGCGCGACCTCGTGCCCCTGGACCGCCTGGGCATAGAGCGCTTCCAGCACCCTGCGGCCGGCGTCGCAGCCGTCGCGCGAGCCGGCGATGGTGATGTGGTTGCCGCGAGAGTCGACGACGATGCCGAGCCGACGCTCGAGCTGTGCCAGGTTTTGTCCGTAAGGGCCAACCAGCGCCGAGGCCGCGCGATTGTCATCGAAATCGATGACGACTTGCGTCTCAGGCGGGATTTGCATGTCGCGGTCAAATTTGCGGGGAGCGAGCGAAGGCGAATCCGATGCGCTTTTTGGCAAGGGCTTCAGGCTCCAATGGTGATGTGAGAAGGTTCGGGCCGGTTCTTATGCGCGTCGCGGGGCGCCGCGAGCTCGCCGAGCAGGCTGTAACGCTCGAGGCTCTCGATCCTGACCGGCAGCACCTGTCCGATGATGTCCGGCGGCGCCATCACATGCGCCGGCTGCAGGTAAGCGGTGCGGCCGACAATCTGGCCGGCATTGCGCGCAGCCCGCTCGAACAGCACATCGACGGTCGTGCCAATCGCAGCCTTGTTGAAGGCCGATTGCTGGCTGTCGATCAATCCCTGGAGTCGCTCCAAACGCTCGTCCATGTCAGCCGCTGAAACCGTCTCCCGCATCTCCGCCGCAGGCGTTCCCGGCCGCGGCGAATATTTGAACGAATAAGCGCCAGCGTACCCGATTTGCGTGACAAGCGCGAGGGTGGCGGAAAAATCTTCCTCACTCTCGCCGGGGAAGCCGACGATAAAATCTGATGAAAATGCAATATCTTGACGGACCGCACGGAACCGGTCGATCACCTTCCGGTAATCACAAGCGGTATGTTTGCGATTCATTGCGGCAAGGATCCGGTCCGAGCCGGACTGCACCGGCAGGTGCACGAAGGGCATCAGCGCCGGCAGATCGCGATGCGCTGATATCAGCGAGTCATCGACATCGTTCGGGTGGCTGGTCGAGTAGCGCAGGCGCCCGACGCCGGGAATGTCGGCGAGACGGTGCAGCAGCTTGCCGAGCGGCCAGCTTCGCCCGTCTGCGCCTTCGCCGTGATAGGCGTTGACGTTCTGTCCGATGAGGGTGATCTCGCGCACGCCATTGTCGGCAAGCCGCATCACGTCATCGACGATCTTCGCAACGGGCCGCGACACCTCCGCGCCGCGCGTATAGGGCACCACGCAGAAGGTGCAGAATTTGTCGCAGCCTTCCTGCACCGTGACGAAAGCGGAAATGCCGCGCGCGCGGATCGCCTCTCGCTTGGGCTGCGGCAGGAAGCCGAATTTGTCTTCAGCCGGAAATTCGGTCTCGATCGCGCGCCCGTCAATCGTCGCGCGCCGTAGCAACTCGGGCAGGTGATGATAGCTCTGCGGTCCGACGACGACGTCGACCGCAGGCGCACGGCGGATGATCTCTTCGCCCTCGGCCTGCGCAACGCAGCCCGCCACTGCGATCTTCATCTCGCGGCCACTGCGCGCTGCTTCTTCCTTGGCGGCGCGTAGCCGCCCCAGTTCCGAATAGACTTTCTCGGACGCCTTCTCGCGGATATGGCAGGTGTTGAGGATCACCAGGTCCGCGTCATCGGCGCTGGCAGTCTCGACGAAGCCTTCGCCGGCCAGTGTGTCCACCATGCGCTGGGCATCGTAGACATTCATCTGGCAGCCATAAGACTTGATGTGCAGCTTGCGCGGCGGCGTCATGGACCCTTGCTTGTCGGTCGTGGGCGGCGCCAACCGGGCGCACGGCGCTCAAATATAGATTAAGCGGCTGAAAATCCAGCCGGACCGTGATTCCGGCTGGGCCGGTGTGTCAATCCTGTCATTTGACCCGTAACCGGCGGTTCCCGCTCGGGTGGCGCGCTACGCCATCGCCTTTGCATGGCCTTGCGCGATCAACGCGGGCAATTGCCGCATGTCGTCGAACGTTTCGACCGCCCCTGCGGCACGGAGCGTCTCCGCATGGCCTGCCTTGCAATGGCTTCCGCCATGGAAGCCGAACACCGTCATTCCTCCGGCGCGGGCGCCGGTTACGCCGGGCACGCTGTCTTCGATGACGAGGCACTGCGCCGGCGAGACCTTCATCCGCTCTGCTGCGAACAGGAACAGGTCCGGTGCCGGCTTGCCGTTGCGAACCTGTGAAGAGGAAAAGATGTTGGGAGCAAATCTCCCGTAGAGCCCGGCGCGACCGAGGCTCACCCGCATCCGTTCGTGCGAGCCGCTCGATGCGACGCAAACGGGTTGCGTGATGCTGTCGAGCACAGCGGCGATATGGGGAATCGCTTCCAGGTCGGTTGTGAACGAGCCGTACAGTTCATCCTGCAAGTCGGTATGGAACGCGTCGGGCAGCTTGCGTCCAAGCTCCGCTTCGACTTCGAGATTGGCCTGGCGCGTCGATCGGCCAAGGAAGCGGTGGAATACCTGCTCGGCAGTGATCGAATAGCCATGGCGGGACAGGACAACCGCGTGCGCGCGGCAGGAAATGACCTCGCTGTCGACGAGAACGCCGTCGCAATCGAAGATAACGAGATCAAACGACACGTTTGTCCCGTCCCGGAAAGTTGCGATCGATTGGCGCAAGAATGATCAAAAGAATGGTCAATTGGTCCGTGTCAGGCGTTGTC
Source organism: uncultured Alphaproteobacteria bacterium (assembly GCA_963770385.1). Classification (GTDB taxonomy): domain Bacteria; phylum Pseudomonadota; class Alphaproteobacteria; order Rhizobiales; family Xanthobacteraceae; genus Bradyrhizobium. The sequence continues at coordinate 1,800,302 of CAVYPJ010000003.1, forward strand.
ATCGTCCAGCGGCACGCAATAAAGCTCCAGCCGGTGATCGACCAGCTTGTAGCCGAGCTTGCGGGCAATTTCCGCCTGCAGCTTTTCGATTTCCTCGCTGGTGAATTCGATCACCTTGCCGTCGCGTAGATTGATCAGATGGTCGTGATGGCTGTCGCGCATCTGCTCATAGCGGGCGCGGCCCTCGCGAAAATCGTGCCGCTCGATGATTCCCGCATCCTCGAACAGCTTGACGGTGCGGTAGACGGTGGAGATCGAGATCTTGTCGTCCACTGCCACGCAGCGGCGGTAGAGCTCTTCCACGTCAGGGTGATCCGCGGCCTCCGCCAGCACGCGCGCAATGACGCGGCGTTGCTCCGTCATGCGCATGCCGGTCGCCGCGCAGCGCGCCTCGATGCCGGTCGGCTTCGGCGCGGATGGGGATTTCAATGCGGTCATGGATTCTTGCCTTGAGGGAACGCCTTCTGCCACCGCGCATCTTACGACAACTCGCGTCGCATCAGAAGGGCATTCGATTGTTCGCCGTCGGGTTGACGATAGTAGCGTTCGCGGCGTCCGACGACGGTAAATCCCGTCCGTTCGTAAAGCCGGCGTGCCGGCCGGTTATTTTCTTCGACCTCGAGAAATATGCTGCGCACGCCGCGGCCGGCTAGATGGCCAAGATGTGTCAGCAACAGTTCGCGCGAGAGCCCCTTGCCGCGATGGCGGGGATCGATGGCGACGGAGAGGATTTCAGCCTCGTCGGCTCCCATTCTCGACGCCGCAAAGCCGATGGTCTTTCGTCCGCGCCGAAGCCGGTGCACCAGCGTGTTGCGCTCGGCAAGCATGCTCTCGAATTCAGCTTCACCCCAGCCGCGATGGAACGAGGCGCCGTGCAACTCGGCGAGCCGGGCGGCGTCGCGCAGCGTCGCCGGTTCGACGGCCACCTTGCCGCCGCTCCAAAGATCAGAAAACCATGTCATCATGAGGAGGCGGCCGACCGCGCGGGTTGAAGCGGCTGCTGCTGACTGGGTTTCGCGTCGGGCGGCCGCAGATAAAAGGGCCGGGGCGGCGCGACGTCGGGATCGGCAGCGGCGCCCAGCCACGCCACCCAGGCAATGTCGGGGGCGGGCTGAGCATCTACGCTGAACGGCGGCGTATGCGTCGGCCATCGCTCGGCAAGAAGAAGCGCGGCGTTGCCGACGAGATACGCTGCGCCGAACCGCGATGCATCGAGCGCCTCTTCGATCGGCACGACACGTGGAGAAACCAGCGCGTCGCCGACGCCACTGACGACCTGGAAGTACACATGGTCGTGCCGCGCGTCGATCGCGGAGATGATGGGATGCTCGCTGTCCTCGCCGATCAGGGGCGCGGCGTAAGCGGATAACGTGGTCAGTCCGACGACAGGCTTTTTCGCAGCGAGCGCAATGCCGCGCGCGGCCGACAGCCCGACGCGCAATCCGGTGAAACTGCCAGGACCCGTTGTTACCGCGATCCGATCAAGTGCTGCGAATGCCAGTCCGGATTGAGCCATCACGCGTCCGATCAGCGGCATCAGCGCTTCGGCATGTCCGCGCTTCATCGGTTGCGATTCATGCGCGATGACATTGCCTGCGTCGGTGTCGAGCAGCGCGGCCGCACACGCGTCCAGTGCGGTATCGATGGCGAGGATCAGCATGGCGCAAGCCTAGCATTGTTCGGCGCGCCGCATTGCAGCGGAGGTTCTGGCAAAGCGATTCGTCTCCAGGAAATTCGCGTCCGATTCTCGGCACGTACCGGCCGATGACACAACCTCTACGACACTAAGTATTTGAAAGGATAGGGAATTAATTAAAAATTAGCCGTTTGATGAAACCTTTCCACAAGATCAGAGCGTTTGCAGCCCGGAGAGGGTGATGCAGCGTCGGCGGATCACGCCGCGCAAGTTCCTTCAGGGCAGACGAGGATTCCATGTCGTTTTGGCAGAGTGCGTCGAGGGCGCGTGATGCGCTCGCGCAGGCGGACGCGATCAGCAAATCGCAGGCGGTGATCGAGTTCAACATGGACGGGACCATCATCACGGCCAACCAGAACTTTCTCGACGCGATGGGGTATCAGCTTGCCGATATTGCCGGCAAGCATCACGCAATGTTCGTCGACCCCGGTGTCCGCGAGAGTGCCGAATACCGCGCCTTCTGGGTCGATCTCAACCGCGGACGATACAAGGCCGGCGAGTTCAAGCGCGTCGGCAAGGGCGGTCGGGAGATCTGGATTCAGGCTTCCTACAATCCGGTCCTCGGTCCCGGCGGCAAGCCGGTCAAGGTCGTCAAATTCGCCAGCGACGTCACCGCGCAGAAGATCCGCAGCATGGAGGATGCCGGCAAAATCGCTGCCATCGGCCGCGCGCAGGCCGTGATCGAGTTCAATCTCGATGGCACGATCATCGCAGCCAACGATGTTTTCCTCAAAGTGCTCGGCTATGGGCTCGCCGAAATCCAGGGCAAGCACCACGGCATGTTCGTGGCGTCCGCCGAGCGCGACGGCGCCGCCTATCGTGAATTCTGGCAGGGTCTCAATCGCGGTGAATTCCGCAGCGGCGAGTTCAAGCGCTTCGGCAAGGGCGGCAAGGAAGTCTGGATCCTCGCATCCTACAACCCGATCCTCGACGACGCCGGCAAGCCCTTCAAGGTCGTGAAATTTGCTTCCGACATCACGGCGCAAAAACTGAAGGCGGCCGATTTCGCCGGCCAGATCGAGGCGATTGGCAAGTCGCAGGCCGTCATCGAGTTCAACATGGCCGGCACCGTGCTCAACGCCAACGAAAATTTCCTGAGCACGCTCGGCTATTCGCTATCGGATATTCAGGGCAAGCATCACAGCATGTTCATGCCGGCGGAGGAGCGCGACAGCGCCACCTATCGCGAGTTCTGGGTAGCCCTCAATCGCGGCGAATTCCAGTCGGGTGAGTACCGGCGGCTCGGCAAGGGTGGGAGGGAGATCTGGATCCAGGCCTCCTACAATCCGATCCGTGACCTGAACGGCGCACCCTTCAAGGTCGTGAAATATGCGACCGACACCACCGCGCAGGTGATCGCTCGCAAGAAGAGCGAAACGGTACGCGGCATGATGGAGCAGGTCGCAGCGGGAGCCGAACAGCTCAATTCGTCGGTCCAGGAAATCTCGGAAGCGATGGCCAGGTCGAGGGAGACCGCGACGACTGCCGTCGACCGCGTGGAGGTCGCCGACCAGCAGGCGCAGCGCCTGTCGAGCGCGGCGGGCTCGATGAGCAGCATCGTCGAATTGATCGGCAGCATCACCGGGCAGATCAACCTGCTGGCGCTGAACGCCACCATCGAATCGGCGCGCGCAGGCGAGGCCGGCCGAGGCTTCGCGGTAGTCGCCTCGGAGGTGAAGAACCTCGCCAATCAGGCAAAGCAGGCGACCGACAAGATCGGCAGCGAAATCGGCAATCTGAACGGCATTTCGTCGGACGTGGTCAACGCGCTCGGAGCCATCAAGCACGCGATTCAGAATGTCAGCGAATACGTCTCGTCGACCGCTGCGGCTGTCGACGAGCAGAGCGCGGTGACGAATGAAATGTCATCCAATATGCGTCGCGCAGCCGCGGAAGCCGGCGGCATCGGGAAGGCGGCGTGAATTGGGCGAATGGTGAGTGGCGAATGGCGAATAGCTCCATTCGCTCCTCCCAATTCGCCATTCGCCAACTACATCGGCCGGACTTCGACCACGTCGGGCACGAAATGACGCAGCAGGTTCTGGATGCCGTGCTGCAGGGTGGCGGTCGATGACGGACAGCCCGAGCAGGCGCCCTTCATGTTGAGATAGACGATCCCGTCCTTGAAGCCGCGGAAGGTGATGTCGCCGCCGTCATTGGCCACCGCCGGCCGTACCCGTGTCTCGATCAGGTCCTTGATCATTTCGACCGTCTCGGCGTCCTGCTCGTCGAAGAACTCGTCGTCTTCATCCTGCAGGTCGTCATTGGCCGCGCTGCCGTCGGCGAGCAGCGGCGCGCCGGACATGTAGTGCTCCATGATGGCGCCGAGGATTGCGGGCTTCAAATGCTGCCAGTCGCCGTCGTCCTTGGTCACGGTGATGAAGTCGGAACCATAGAATACGCCGGTGACGCCGGTGACGCCGAACAGCCGTTCGGCGAGTGGCGAACGCGCAGCGGTTTCGCGGCTGGCAAATTCCATGGTGCCGCCGTCTAGGACGACGCGCCCGGGAATGAATTTGAGCGTGGCGGGATTGGGGGTGGCTTCGGTCTGAATGAACATGATTGTCTCCGGCGTCGCCGGTTCAAGGCCGGCGCGTGGGTTCATCACTACCAGATGGCGACCGGAAAAGCACGATCAAGGGGCGCAATACAGCGTTTCCCCGGCCGCACATGCTTTACGACAGCGCGTCGACATCGGCGTCGCTGAGGTCGCCGGGCACGATCACGACGGGAATCGGGAAGGAGCCGACCGTATTGGCGATGGTGGTAACCAGGGGCCCCGGGCCTTCCGCGCCGGGGCTGGCGGCCAGCACCAGCATGGCGATATCGACGTCCTGCTCGATCACGTCGAGAAGCTGCTCGATCGCCTCGCCCTCGCGAATCACCCGTTCCGGCGTGATCGCGGCGATGCCGTTGGCGCGTCCCGCAGCCCGGTCGAGCGCGGCGTCGGCGTCTTCATGGGCCTCGGCGCGCATGATGTCGGCCACGCCCAGCCATTGCTGGTTCTGGTCCTCGGTTTCGATGATGCGCAGCATCACCACGCCGGCATCGTAGCGGATCGCCCAGCGGCTGGCGTAGTAGACCGCGCGATCCCATTCCGCGGTGTCGTCAACGATGACCAGGCATTTCGGCCTGTGACCTGTCTCGTAGCTTCGTCGCGGCGTGCTCATGCGTGTCCCAATGCTGCGCCTGCCGCGAGCGGTGCAGGAACCTCAAATCGGCGGCACTGGCGCCGCACATCGTGCCACACCTGCCGTCGCTTTGGGAGAGGGCGTGCGGGAGTTCATGATCAGGCTCACGGAACTCACGATCGCGCGGGCGCATCGGCCCGCGCTTCGCAGTGCAAAACTAACGCTTGCGAATGAAGCCGACGATATCCTTGGTTACCTGCATCGTCTCGGCGGCGATGGTGCGTGCGCGGTCACCGCCCTCGATCAGGACGCTATCGACATAGCCTGGATCTGCCGTCAGCCGCTTCATCTCGGTGGCAATCGGTGCGAGCTTCGCGACGCAGAGGTCGACGAGCGCGTTCTTGAAGTTCGAGAACTGCCCGCCGCCGAAATCATGCAGCACGTCCGCCTTGGAGCGGCCCGACAGCGCGGCGTAGATGCCGACGAGGTTATCGGCTTCGGGGCGCGTCTCCAGGCCTTTTTCTTCCGTCGGCAGTGGCTCGGGGTCGGTCTTTGCCTTGCGGATCTTCTGCGCGATGGTGTCGGCGTCATCGGTCAGATTGATCCGCGAATTGTCCGATGCGTCGGATTTCGACATTTTCTTGGTGCCGTCGCGCAGCGACATCACGCGCGTCGCGGGGCCGGTGATCAACGGCTCCGGCTGCGGGAAGAACAGGCCGTCGGCAAAGCCTTGGCCGCGGATCGAGTTGCCGAAATCATTGTTGAACTTTTGCGCGATGTCGCGCGACAGTTCCAGATGCTGCTTCTGATCCTCGCCGACCGGCACGTGTGTGGCGCGATACAGGAGAATGTCGGCGGCCATCAGCACCGGATAGTCGTAAAGACCGACCGAGGCGGCTTCGCGATCCTTGCCGGCCTTTTCCTTGAACTGCGTCATCCGGTTGAGCCAGCCCATCCGCGCGACGCAATTGAAGATCCAGGCGAGTTCCGCGTGTCCGGACACCTGGCTCTGGTTGAACACGATGTGCTTCTTCGGGTCGATGCCGGCGGCAATGAAGGCCGCGGTGACCTCGCGGGTGTTGCGGGCGAGCTCAGTGGGTCCGCCCCAGACATCGACCCCCTGTGTGATCGCGTGCATGTCGACGACGCAATAGATGCAGTTGTGCGTCTCCTGCATTTTCACGAAGTTGACGATCGCGCCGAGGTAGTTGCCGAGATGCAGATTGCCCGTCGGCTGGACGCCCGAAAAAACCCGTTCAACCATGGCCATGGTCTTTTGTCCTGAAATGTCTGTTTGGCGCAGTCGTTTGCCATGTGCGCCTTACGCGCGCAAGTCGCGCGAAGGGGAGGACCGGATCGCACTGACCGCCTCGCGCCAGCTCGTGACCGCAAAGAGGGCGAGGAACAGCGCGTAGACGGTGATCCCGCCTGCAATCAGGCATGGCAATGTGACGGCCTGCCAGAAGCCATGCGCCGGAAGCGCAATGGCGGATGCAGCAAGCCAGAGCAGTCCGCCCATGATCATTGCTGCGATGACGATGCGGGGCAGCCGTCGCCGGGCGGCCTGATCGATGGAGAAGCCGAATCCGGCGGCGCCGTTGCGGGCCAGCGAGAGCGCATTGCTCCAGGCCCCGAGCGCAACTCCGGCGGCGATGCCCGCCGCGCCGAAAAAATGGCCGAGCAGGACGGAGGACACCGCCGCGACGGTGACCGCCTTCAGCGTCGCGCGTAGCGGGATGAGCGTGTCTCCGCGTGCAAAGAAGGCCGGTGAAATGGCTTTTGCCAGCACTTGCGCGGGCAGGCCGAGCGCGAGCCAGATCAGGGCCTGCCCGGTCGCGGCGGTGTCGGCCGGCGTGAATGCGCCATGCTCGAACAACAGCCGCACGATCGGCTCGCTCAAGACGATCAGGCCGAGCGTCGCCGGCAGCGCCAACCCGACCGCAAGCTCGAGCGCGCGCGATTCCGCATGCGCAATGACGTCTTTGTCGCCGCCCTGCAGGGCGCGCGTCAATTCGGGGATCAGCACCGTTCCCATCGCGACGCCGACGATGCCGAGCGGCAGCTCGATCAGCCGATTGGCGAAGTAAAGCCACGATACCGCCGACGGCGAGGCGGATGCGATGATCGCGCCAGCGACGATCAGTAATTGCGGGGCAGCGCTGGCGATCATGCCGGGAAGCGCACGGGCAAGAAAGCCGCGCATCTCGGAGTCGAAGGAGACGCGAAGCGGCGTCGCGGTATTCTCGCCACGACGCAGGACGAGAATCAGCAGCTGCAGAAAGCCGGCGGCGCCGACGGTTGCCGCGAGTGCCAGCGCAGCGAAGACCGCGTCCCGTTGCGAGGCGATCAGCACGATCATCACGGCGATCATCGCAATGTTGAACAGGACCGGCGAGAACGCGGTCAGCGCGAAGCGCGACTGGGCGCTGGCAAGCGCCAGCATCACGGTCACGGGTCCGGCAAAGGCGAGATAGGGCAGCATCAGCCGCGCATCGTCGATCGCGAATTGCAGCGTCTCGCGACCGGCAAATCCCGGCGCCAGCACGATGATGACGAACGGCATCGCGAGCCCGATCAGCACCGTGACCGCGATCAGTACCGCGCTGACGGTGCCGAGCACGCGGCCGGCAAACCTCGCCGCGGCTTCCGCGCCCTCGGCATCGCGCAGCCGCAGCCAGGCCGGCACCAGCGCCGCGTTCAACGCGCCCTCGCTCAGCAGCCTGCGCACGACATTGACGAGCTGGAAGGCGACCAGAAAAGCGTCCGCGACCGCGCCGGTGCCGAGCAGCGCGGCGATCATCGAGTCGCGCGCAAATCCAAGCAGCCGGGAGGCCAGCGTTCCCGAAGAGACTGTGAAGAAGGAGCGGATCATTAAGGCTTCTATTACCGCATCGCGTGTGATAGGCCGCAGCCTTTCGCAATGACCGCTACGGATCTGGGTCACATGGCAGGCGCAAAATACGACGTTCTCGCGATCGGTAACGCGATTTTCGACGTGCTGGTTAAGACGGACGAAAGCTTTCTGAGCCGCCACGGCATGGCCAAGGGCGGTATGGCGCTGATCGACGAGCCGCGGGCGGCCGCGATCTACAAGGACATGGGCCCGGCGACGGAGATGTCGGGCGGTTCGGCCGCCAATACCATCGTCGGTATCGCAAGCTTCGGCGCCCGGACGGCCTATGTCGGCAAGGTCAAGAACGACCAGATCGGGCGCATGTATGCGCACGATATCCGCGCAGCCGGCGTCGCGTTCGAGACCGAGCCGGCCATCGAGGGACCGGCCACCGGCTGCTCCTATATTCTCGTCACCGGCGACGGCGAGCGCACGATGAACACCTATCTCGGCGCGGCGCAGGACCTGACGCCCGTCGATATCGACGAAGGCGAGATTGCCGCCGCCGGCATTACCTATCTCGAAGGCTACCTCTGGGATCCGCAGAGCGCGAAGGAGGCCTTCGTGAAGGCCGCCGGAATCGCGCACGGTGCCGGCCGCAAGGTGGCGCTGACGCTGTCGGATTCGTTCTGCGTCGATCGCTATCGCGACGAGTTTCTCGATCTGATGCGCAAGGGCACGGTCGATCTCGTGTTCGCCAACGAGGCCGAGCTGCACTCGCTCTATCAGACGTCGGATTTCGACAGCGCGCTGACGCAATTGCGCAAGGACATCAAGCTCGGTGTGGTGACCCGCAGCGAGAAGGGCTGCGTTGTCGCATCAGAACAGGGTGTGATCGCCGTGCCGGCCTATCCGGTCGGGCAGATCGTCGACACGACCGGTGCGGGCGATCTCTTTGCCGCCGGCTTCCTGTTCGGCCTGGTCCGTGACGCGGGCTATGAGAATGCCGGGCGGCTCGGCGCGCTGGCGGCCGCCGAAGTCATCCAGCACATCGGCGCGCGGCCGCAGGTGTCGTTGAAGGATCTCGCCAAGCAAAACGGCTTGCCGGTCTAGCTCCGCCTCGCCGTCATTCCGGGGCGACGCGTCAGCGTCGAACCCGGTATCCGGAGTTTGTTGGAAGAAAGTGGTGCCCCAAACGTCGAGGTTCCGGGTTCGCCTCTGTCGAGGCGTCCCGGAACGACTGCTTGAGGAGAGCCTACGCCGCCTTCTGCCCGCTGCCGGCATCGAGGCCGGCGTAGATGCCGCGCTCGAAGCCCGCGAAGGCTTCCAGGCATTTTCCATCGGCAAAGGGCAGCAACTGCATCAGGATCACGCCCGCGACATTGCGCGACGGATCGATCCAGAAATAGGTGTTTGCCAATCCCGCCCAGGCGAGACTGCCGGCGCTGCGGCCCTCAGGCGTTTTCGCGGTGTTGATCAGGAAGCTCAGGCCCCATTTCTTCACCATGTCCGGATAGAGATCGACGTCGTTGGAATACATCGGCGTGGCCGTCGTCATCTTGGTCACGTTGAGATCGCCGATATGGTTCTGCCCCATCGTTGCGATGGTCTCAGGCTTCAGCACCTGGTTGCCGTTGCCTTTGCCCTTGTTGAGGATCATCTGGCAGAACTTGATGTAATCGGCCGCGGTGCCGTAGAGGCCGCCGCCGCCCATGTGGAATTCCGGATCCTGCTCCATCTCGAACGGGATCGACGCCAGCGATGCATCCTCGCCGCGGGCATGCATGCCGACGAGACGCTTGCGCTGTGAGTCGGTCAGCTTGAAGCTGGTGTCGATCATGCCGAGCGGCGCGAACAGATGATCGCGCAGATAGGCATCGAGCCGCTTGCCCGAGACAGCCTCGACAGCCTTGCCGACGAAGTCGATGTTGCTGCCGTATTCCCAGCGCGTGCCGGGATCGGTCGCGATCGGCGTCTTCAATGCGTCGTTCTTGCAGGTGGTGATCGGCGGGAGACCCGCTTTGTCGAGATAGGTCCCCATGTCGCCATTCCACATATTGTAGCAGAAGCCGGCGGTGTGGGTCATGAGCTGGCGCAGGGTGATCGGGCCCTTCGCGGGACGCAGCTTCGGTTCGCCCTTGGCATCGAATCCTTCAAGCACCTGCGGCGAAGCGAGATCGGGTAGCAGTTTCCCGATCGGCGCATCGAGCTCGAGTTTGCCTTGCTCGACCAGCTGCATCGCGCCGGCGGTCGTGACTGCTTTGGTCATCGAGGCGATCCAGAATACGCTGTCGACCGTCATGTCATCGGTCTTGGACAGGTCGCGCTTGCCGAACGCGCCCTTATAGATCACGTCGTTTCCGTTCGCGGCCATCGCGACCACGCCGGGAATTTCCCCGGCATCACTTTTCTGTCGCAGAATCTGATCGATCTGAGCTTGGCTGTGCATTGGGCTTTTGCCTCCGGCGGCTTTGTTGGAAGTGGTGCGATCTTCCTCCCGCCTGCGTGAGCCCGCAAGCACACCACGTCATCGGAGCGAATCTTTCGCATTCTGTTGATTGATCTTGCGGTGCAAGGAAACGTTCGGTGAGACGGGACCCAACTGCAACACCTGCCACAATTAACCGTGAAATTGTGTCCGAGCGGGTGACCCTTCCCTACATGAGGGCTATGCTGATTTGCGCTTGCCCATTGCCGCAGCTTTTGTTGTAAAGCGTTTAGGATTCAGCGGAAAACGCTAGACCGCGTTGTGTTGTCCGACAACCGATTTGGTTAACAGAGATTGCGGCTGCATTGAGCCGCTCGAGGCGATCATCATGATTTCGACATGGAGTGAATGGAAGCGGTATCCGCGTGCGTCGCGTGGAGAGAACATCGAGGCTCCGATCTCGCCAGGCATTTATGAAGTCCGCTTCGCCGGCAGCGGCGCGCTGCATTCGTTCGGCGCGGTCGAAAATGTCGCACAGGCGTTGGCTCAGCTGCAGGTCGGTTCCAAGTCCTGGTTCGGTCGCCGCGATGCCAGCCGGTTTCCTGAGCTGGAATACCGGACTTGCGCCACTTCCACCAAGGCAGACGCCAAGGCGGCGGCGGAGCGTATGATCGGCCGGCGCGAGACCTACATGAGCGGCGCGGCCTGATCGGCGCGCGCAAGGCTCACAGACCTGACGATTGCTTGAAGCAGAGGTGCGATCGCCGTCGGTGCATCGCGGCCGGTTCGCGCCTATACTCGGATACAACGTCGCATAATATCCGAGGAGTAACGCCATGACACCGACCGCCGCCGCGCGCGCTTCAAAGGCTACTGCACACTCGTTGCGCGACCGTTTGAGGGATCCATCGCTGCTGCGCGAGCAGTGCTACATCGATGGCGTCTGGGTCGGCACGCCGTCACGGCCGGTGACCAATCCGGTCAATGGCGTGGAGCTTGCCAAAGTGCCGGTCATGAGCACGGCGGAAACGACACAGGCGGTCGAAGCCGCCGAACGCGCGTTCCCGGCGTGGGCGAAGCTCACCGCCAAGCAACGTTCCAACATGTTGCGCAAATGGTTCGATTTGATCGCCGCCAACCGTGAAGACCTCGCGCTGATCCTGACTTCGGAACAGGGCAAGCCGCTCAGCGAGGCGCTGGGCGAGGTCGATATCGGTGGCGCCTATGTCGAGTTCTTTGCCGAAGAGGCAAGGCGGGTCTATGGCGAGACCATTCCGACGCAGCGCGCGGACGCGCGGCTGCTCGCGATCAAGCAGCCGATCGGTGTTTGCGGCGCGATCACGCCGTGGAATTTTCCCTGCTCGATGATTACCCGCAAGGTCTCGCCGGCGCTCGCTGCCGGCTGCACCGTGGTGCTCAAACCCGCGAACGAAACGCCGTTGACGGCGCTGGCGCTGGTGGCGTTGGCGGAAAAGGCCGGAATCCCCAAGGGGGTGTTCAACGTGCTCACCGGCAATTCATCGGCGATCGGCAAGGTCCTGTGCGAACATCCCGCGGTGCGCTTCGTCGGCTTCACCGGCTCGACCGAGGTCGGCAAGATTCTTTATCAGCAGGCCTCCGTCGGGGTGAAGAAGCTCGGGCTTGAGCTCGGCGGAAATGCGCCCTTCGTCGTCTTCGACGACGCCGATATCGACGCCGCCGTCGAGGGCGCGATGGTCTCGAAGTATCGCAACATGGGCCAGACCTGTGTTTGCGCCAACCGCATCTACGCCCAGGACAAGATTTACGATGAGTTCGTGCAAAAGCTCTCCAAGAAGGTGGCGGCGATGAAGATCGGCGACGGCACCGAGGAGGGCGTGACGCAGGGACCGCTCATCAACATGGAGGCGGTCGACAAGGTCGAAAAGCACATCGCTGACGCGGTCAAGGGTGGTGCCAAGATCGTCACCGGCGGCAAGCGTCATGCGCTCGGCGGCACCTTCTTCGAGCCGACCGTGCTCGCCAATGTCAGGACGGACGCGCTGGTCGCGCATGAAGAAACCTTTGGGCCGCTGGCGCCGGTCTTTCGCTTCAAGGAAGAAGCGGACGTCATCGCGATGTGCAACAACTCGCCGTTCGGTCTCGCGTCCTATTTCTATTCGCGGGATCTCGGCCGGGTCTGGCGCGTCGCGGAGGCGCTGGAGTCCGGAATGGTCGGCGTCAACACCGGTCTCATCACGACCGAAGTCGCGCCGTTCGGCGGCGTGAAGGAGAGCGGCCTCGGCCGCGAAGGCTCGCGCCACGGCATGGAGGAATATGTCGAGATCAAATACGTGATGATGGCGGGCGTCTGAAGCCGCCGGGCTTCATGCCGCTCCCTGAGAGTCCTCGATCGCGCAGCAAAAACGGTGCCGTAAGAACGATTCGGTTGGTCATGACAACCGTCGTCGCTGCTTCACTGCGTGGTCGATCGCCACGCTCGCGGCCCGGGGGACGCAAGTTCATATCTGGTTCATATCTGGCCCCGGAACCGACTTTTGTTGCGATCGGACCACAGTGGCGCTGAGTTCTTTCGCTGTGTCAAATCTGCCGCAATCTAAACGAATTCCCGGGTTCATCTGACCGAGCATTGGACGGGAGCGCCCGGCCGGTTACTCTATTGTTCTTCCAGCCTTGAGGAGAAAATACGTGGTGAAGATTCTGATCGCAGCTGGTGCAACGGTTGCTTTCGTGAGTGCCGCTGCGGCTGCGGACCTCCCGCACCCGCAGCCCATCTATCAGACTGCTCAAGTCGGCAAGATGCCGATTGGCAAGTCACCGATCGGCAAGGCCCCGATTGGCAAAGGCCCGGTCGGCAAGGGCCCGGTCGTGACCCGGTCCTACTAGAGCCTTTTCCGTCCAGATCGGATCGGAATACGGAGGCTCCGGCCTTTCATGCTCTAACGCGCTTTCTTCTCGCGAACCGGTTGCCAGTTCGCGCGGAGACGCTCTGATTACGAGGTATCGCTCAGGTCTCGATTGGTTTGTCGAATCTGGGCACTTTTCGTGGACTGCTCGGACTGTGGACGGGAGAAGGCATGGCGAACAGACTCAATAGGTTGGCGCTATGCCTTCTTGGTTCGATCGGCGCACTTGGCGTTACGCTCGAGTGCGCAATTCCAGCAGCGTCTGCGCAGGAAATCAAACGCACCGCTGACGCGAATGCGCTTGTCTCCAACGAGACGGCCGCGAGAGCGGCGTCACCGCCTATGCGACGGATGGGGGCATTATCGACAAAGGGTCCGTATTACGTCGATTTCAGAGCCCGAACGGCGGCAAGCTGGGGACACGCTTTCGTCTGGTATGGAAAGACAAGCGAACGAAAAGTTGAGGTCGCGGGCCTTACCCCTGCGGGAGACACGGCCTCTTATATGGCCGGCTACTTGACGTGGGTGCCGTCCGAGACCGGGGCAAGCTATGGCGATCTTGATCCGCAATACCTGACCGCTAACTACCGGGTTTATTTGAGCGAGCCGGACGCAAAGCGGGTTTTCGCATACATCAAGAAATTACAGGCGAGTTCACCGGTGTGGAACGCCGAGACAACCAACTGCACGTCGTTTATCGGCGACATCGCTGAGTTTATGGGATTGAAGGTTCCTCATCGCTGGCAGCGACCCGAGGAATACGTCAACAATCTCAAGACGATGAATGGCGGACGTCAGATGGTCCAGCTGCCGGTGGAGAAATCGTTCGCGTTCGGACAATAAAACTCGGCTTGAAATCGGAGTGCTACGCCCTCGCGGGCGCCGGAGGCTAGGCGCCCAAGCTCGCCACCGCGAGCGTGAAAACGCCATCCCAGGCTCTTCTCGCTTCACTCTTTGACGAATGATCCGTGGCGTCCGGTGCCGGACGCAAAGCGCTTCGCGCCCTCGAGCGTCTCGCCGGAGGCAATGACGTCGAGGCCGCCGCGCATCTCGCCGGCAATCGCTTCCTCCTCGGAAAGGTCCCATTGCCGCAGCGCCGACAGGCGATCGGCACGAAGGCAGGCCTGCGGGAAGCGTGCGATCTCTTTTGCCAGCGCGATGGCATGGGCGCGCGCCTCGCCCTTCGGCACCAGACGGTTGGCGAGCCCCATGCGCAGCGCTTCCGCTCCGCCGACGGGGCGGCCGGTCAGGATCAGGTCGATTGCCTGCGAATGCCCGATCAGGCGCGGCAGGCGGATGGTGCCGAGATCGATCAGGGGCACGCCGAAGCGGCGGCAGAAGATCCCGAACGTCGCGTCTTCGGCGACCACGCGCATGTCGGCCCATAGCGCCAGCTCCATGCCGCCGGCGACCGCAAAGCCCTCGATCGCCGCGATCACGGGTTTCGACAGCCGCAGCCGGCTCGGGCCCATCGGCGCGATCGAATCATGACCGCCGATTTCGCGCCTCTTGTTGGGATCGCCGGCCGCCACGGCCTTCAGGTCTGCGCCGGCGCAGAAATAGCCGCCGGTGCCGGTGAAGACGGCCACGGACGCATCCGGATCGGCATCGAAGGCCAGAAAGGTGTCGTAGAGCTTCCGCGCCGTCGCACCGTCGACGGCGTTGCGGCACTGTGGGCGATTGATCGACACGATGGTGATCGGACCATCGCGTTCGACGAGCACGGCATCGGCTTCGGACATGGGCGGCTCCCTGATGCTTGCTTGTTCTCTTCCCAGGGTGTCATTGCGAGCGAAGCGAAGCAATCCAGTTCGCGGCCGCTGGCTTGCCCGGCGGGCAAAACGTGCATGAGCTTCATGCGAAATTTGCCCGTCGCGCCAACGTGCCGCATCCCGACGGGCGTTGCCATGTCGGGCAAATCAGAACGATGATCCGCGCGTCCCGCACCCGATAAGGGGGGCGCTTCGCGATCGTCACGGACGTTGGGAGCGGGATGCGATGGACGCGATATCTCAAGAGACGAATGAAGATATCGCGGACGGTGAAATCGTGTGGTCCTGGCGCCCCAAGGCTGGCGCTAAGTCAGTCAAACGATTGACTGGCGACGGTGGCAAGAAAGCCTGGTCACCGGGGAGAGCACGTATAAGCCGTAAAACCATTGCGCAGGGAAGGCCGGTTGTTCCGGCTCGTACCTGTGGTTCTGCCGCGTGCTTTTTTGTTGCACGCGGACCATGGGTGCGACGGGCACCCGGCCTTCCCTGCGCCCTCTGTTCTCGATGAGGGTGATCGGATTGCAAAACTCGGACGCAACGCGCCGCGAGAACGCGAAGTCGCGTGACCAATCTTGTCGCGGCCCATCCTTCGAGAGCGCCGCACGCGGCTCCTCACCATGAGGTCGGAATGCGCGGCACGATATCAGACCCTCATGGTGAGGAGGCGCAACGCGCCGTCTCCGGACGATGCTCTCCGGACGATGCTTCGCATCGCCGGGAGAACCATGAGGCCCCGATGTAGCAACCATGTGCTTCGCTGTTTGAAATGTGAATCAGAACGTCACCGCGACCGTCATTGCGAGGAGCAACGCGACGACGCAATCCAGACCGTCTTCCCGCGGAGAAATTCTGGATTGCTTCGCTATCGCTCGCAATGACGGCGGAGAGGACGTTATGCAGCCATGCTCGACATCATTCCGAGTCGGGTCCGGAGCCTGTCATCGGGCCGCGCTAGCGCGGACCCGTTGGGACCTCCCGGAATGACGAACTAGATCCGAAGCTCTCTCCCCGTCACGCGCTGAAACGCTTCGAGATATCGCTTGCTGGTCGCATCCACCACGCTGGCCGGCAGCGGAGGCGGCGGAGCGTCGCCATTCCAGCGGCCGGCGCGGCGCTCGGCGTCGAGATAATCGCGCAAGGGCTGCTTGTCGAAGCTCGGCTGCGGCTGCCCCGGCTTGTAGGCGTCGACCGCCCAGAAGCGCGAGCTGTCCGGCGTCATGACCTCGTCGATCAGGATGATCCGTCCATCCTGGTCGCGGCCGAATTCGAACTTGGTGTCGGCGATGATGATGCCCTGATGGCGGGCGAGCTTTTCGCCGCGCGTATAGATCGCGCGCGTCATGCTCTCCAGCGTCTGGGCGACTTCGTCACCCACGACCTCGCGCATCCGCGCGATCGTGATGTTCTCGTCATGCCCGGTCTCGGCCTTGGTCGCGGGGCTGAAGATCGCAGGCTCGAGCTTCGCGCTCTCGACAAGACCTGACGGCAGGCTCTCCCCCGCCAGCGTTCCCTGCGCGGCATATTCCTTCCACGCCGAGCCTGAGAGATAACCGCGGATCACGCATTCGATCGGAAACACGGTCGTGCGGCGGCACAGCATCGCGCGGCCGATGATGTCGGCGCGATGGTCCTTGAGCTCCGGCACCTGGCGGATGATTTCGTCGGCATCGGCGCTGATCATGTGATGAGGCACCACGCCTTCGAGCTCGTTGAACCAGAAGGCCGAGATCTGCGTCAGCACCGCGCCCTTCATCGGGATGGTTTCAGCCATCACGACGTCGAAGGCCGAGATGCGATCGGTGGTGACGAGCAGCACGCGGTCGTCGCCCACAGCGTAGATATCCCGCACCTTGCCGCGCCCGATCTTCGGTAAAGGCAAATCGCTGGCGAGCATCGTCGTCATGAGGCGGTCTTTCAGAGCAGGCGCCGCCCGCGCACCGTGCGCGAACAGCAGGAGAAGCGCAGGATCTAGCTTACTCCGGCAGGGGAATGAACTCGTGTTCCTGCGGAACCGGGTCGAAGCGGCCGGTTTTCCAGTCTTGTTTGGCCTGTTCGATCCGCTCCTTGCTGGAGGAGACGAAATTCCACCAGATGTGGCGTGGCCCTTCCAGCGCGTCGCCGCCCAAAAACATCATCCGCGTCGGTTGAAGGGTCTTCACCGTGATGCGGTCGCCGGGGCGGAAGATCAGCAGGCGCGGGCCTTCGTACCGCTCATTGGCGATCTCGACCTCGCCATCGATCAGATAGATCGCGCGCTCCTCGTGATCGGGATCGAGCGGAACACTGGCGCCGGCGTCTGCAGCCACTTCGGTGTAGAACCAGGGCGACACCATCGCAACCGGCGAGGTGATGCCGAACGAACTGCCGGCGATGACGCGCGCAGTAAAGCCGCGCTCGCTGATCATCGGCAGGTCGCCGGCCCCGTAATGCTGGAACGACGGCGCAATCTCTTCGGATGCTTTCGGCAGCGCGATCCAGCTCTGCAGGCCCAGCATCTTCTGGCCGTTCTGTCGCTGCAGGTCCGGCGTGCGCTCGGAATGGGCGATGCCGCGGCCCGCCGTCATCAGGTTCATCGCGCCCGGCTGGATCTCCTGGATGTTGCCCTCGCTGTCGCGATGCATGATGCTGCCGTCGAACAGATAGGTGACGGTGGCAAGCCCGATATGCGGATGCGGCCGCACATCCATGCCCTTGCCGGACACGAACTGCACCGGGCCGAAATGATCGAAGAAGATGAAGGGCCCGACCATCTGGCGCTTGCCGTGCGGCAGCGCGCGGCGCACCTCGAAGCCGTCGCCGAGATCGCGCGTGCGCGGCACGATGACAAGCTCGAGCGCATCGCAGGAGGTGGGATCGCCCAGGACGGGGTCGTTGGATGGAAGCCAGCTCATGGGATACTCCGTCACATTTTTAAGCAGTATAACAGCAATCGTCCGGCCCGTCGCGCGCGGGGATGCACAAGCTCATGTATGGCGGCGTGGCTTTTGGCGCGGGGCAAATTGAACCGGGCGGCGATCTCGCCTAGAAATCAGCGGATGCCCATCGCGTCGAGCCGATCCAGATGACGCTTGCGACCGCCGATATTGCGCTGCGCGCTGCGAGCGTCGCTTTGCTGCTGCTCCTGGCTGCCTCCTTCATCCGCGATTTCAGGGCTTCCGTCGCGGGGCGCCTTGCCGTTGCCTTCGCGCTCGGGTCGGCTGCACACGCGGCCACATCGGCCATTGGTGCCGCATTGCCGATATCGGGCTGGCATGCGCCGCTGATTGCGCTGTCGACCGGGAATGTCGTGGTGTTCTGGCTGTTCACGCGCGCGCTGTTCGATGACGCCTTCGTCCTGCGCTTGTGGTACGCATTGATCTGGCTCGCTGTCGCCGGTTTCAGTTTCGTCAACTGCCTTTGGATCGCGCGTGCTGGCAGCGTTCGCTTGGCCATCGTTGCGGTCAATCTGCTTGCGCTAGGCTTCATCGTGCTGGCCGTCGGACAAATGATCTTGTCCTGGTCTGCCGATCTCGTCGAGAGCCGCCGCCGCTTGCGGATATTCATTGTAAGCGCGGCTGCGCTCTATGGCGGCATGAATGCAATTCTTCAGATCGCCGGAACTGGAAGCGGCGAGGCGCCCGTCGCGAATACGGTGAATGCGGCCGTGTTGCTGCTGATCGTTGCCACGATATCCATCGCAATGATGCAGGTGACGGCGCGGGATCTGTTTCCTGCCGCAAGCGATATCTCGGTCGCAGCAAACCCCCCGGCGTCGTTATGGCGCCGGCTTCTGGACCAATCTCGGCGACAGTTTTGGCGCAAGGTACCGCGTCGAACATGGCTGGCCGCGCGATGCCTTCTTTGCCAAGGGCACGATCGGGCAGTATGTGATCATCATTCCGTCGCAGCGACTTGTCATCGCGCGCTTCGGCGTCACGCCGAACTGGCCACCCGATGCCGATGGCGTCTCACGGCTCGTCAGCGACGTGGTCGCGGCAACCGGCAAAGGCAGCCTGGCGAGCAAGGACTGATCGGCGACCGACGGCGTCATCCGGCGGTTCGTCTGGGACCCTTTCCGTTCTGCATCTCGGATAGGATCTGACGCAGTGCTTCGATATTCGGCGAGCTTGCGCCCTTGCGCCAGATCAGCACGGTCTCTGCGCGGTTCTCGCCGGGCGGCAGGCGGTGAATTGCCAGTCGCCTGCTTTCGGGAAAAGTGGTGAGCACGCTTCTCGGCAACAGCGCGACGCCCATGCCGGCCGCGACGCAGCCGAGCATCGCGTGATAGGAGCCAAGCTCGATGACCCGTTCCGGCATCTCGCCGCGCTTCGCATACCAATTCTCCAGCCGCTTGCGATGCGGGCATCCGTGCTCGAAGGCGAGAATCGTCTTGGGATAGATGCCTTTTCGTCCGGGCGGCGGCTGTCCGGCCGCCGAGACGATGACAGGCTCTTCCGCCACGACAAACACCTTGTCGAACGGCGCGTCGGGGATCGGCTCGGCCACAAGTCCCGCATCGAGTTCGCCGGCGAGGATCGCCGCGCCGAGCGTCGGCGGATTGCCGGTCCGCAGTTCAAGCGTCACGTCGGGATGGCGGCGGTGATATTCGTCCAGCGCTGCCGGCAGTCTGACCGCCGCGGTGCTTTCCATCGCGCCGAGGCGAAACAGGCCGCGCGGCTTCGGATCGCGCACCGATGCTCGCGCCTCGTCGGCCATCGCGAGCAGGCGCTCGGCATAGCCGAGCAATGCTTGTCCTGCTGGCGCGAGATGCAGCCGCTTGCCCTGCCGGATGAACAGCGTGACGTCGAGATCATCCTCGAGCTGGCGGATACGCGTGGTGACGTTCGATTGGACGCGATTCAGGTGTTTCGCCGCACCGGTGATGCTGCCCTCGCGTACCACGGCTGTGAAGATGCGCAGGTCTGATAAATCCATCGCTTCAGATCATCTCCATATGAGATGAAAGAGATCATAATTATTCATTTTATGTGATCAATATGACGATGTAAACCGCGTCGCGATGGAGGGCGCGATGCGCACTGGCTGCTTTGATGCTCGTCACTTCGATTGGAGATCGCTCACGCCTGCGCAGAGGGCTGCGCTGCCCATGATCCTTGCCAGGCAAGCGCGCGAGGAGCGTGCCCGTGACATCGGTACGGCCTTGCTGCGGCGCGGGACCAGGTTGCGCGACGTGTTGTGGCGCGCTTGCGGGTTTGCGGCGGCACGGTCCGTCGCACGGCGCTGAGCCTCGAATTGTATCTCGGCCGATCGGGCTAGGTTTATCGATATGTCATCTGTGGATTCGAAATTTCACGTGAGCGACATCCAGCAGGTCGCGACCCGCGCGGCCGCAACGGTGCGGACGATATGGGCCCGCTACGTCGAACGCCGCGCGCGATTGCGCGAATTGGCCGAACTCTGCGCGATGGATGACATGGCGCTGAAGGATATCGGAATCTCACGCCTTGGCATTCAGGCTGCCATCCGAACAGGCACGGACCTCAGATCGGTGCGCGAGTGAACGACCTAAGAGAGAATTTGGGAAACCACAACAGAGGAGAAAGCCATGCCAAAGGGCTATTGGATCGTCCGCGTCTCGGTGCACGATGAGGCGCACTATCCTGAATATCTCGCAGCCGCGAAGCCGGCGTTCGAGAAATATGGTGCCCATTTCGTCGTGCGCGGGGGCGCCTTCGATCTGATGGAAGGCAACGCGCGCGCCCGCAACGTTGTGGTCGAGTTCAGCGATCGCGCAACGGCCAAGGCATGCTACGAAAGCCCGGAGTATCAGGCAGCCAAGCTCATTCGGCAGAGATATGCCGAGGCCGATTTCATCATCGTCGAGGGAGCTGCGTAACGGCCGCTCTCGTACGCTTTCACTGGCGCCCGAGCCGTGTCGCCTTTTCGACGCGGTCGAACCGCTCCAGCGACAGGATCGCATCGGCGAACTGGTCCGCGCGGCTGTTCAGCACCGGACGTGCGAGCGTCAGGAATTTCTGCTGCATCGCTGCCGCGTCCGGGAACGAACTGGGTTCGCCGGAGGGATCGGCGAATAGTCGCTCATGCACGCCATCGTCGGTGGTGATGGAGACGCGGGCGCCGAACGGATGGCTGCGGCCGGTTTCGAGGCGATCGTCCTGCACCACGTCAAACTTGTCGGCGAGCGCATCGATCGCGGCATCGCCAAGCCGATCATAGTCGTCCCAGCCGAAGCGGCCCTGGTCGAGCGCGATCGCGCCAGTGAAGAACATCGAGAACTGACCCCCGACGACCGAGCGCGGATGCCGCTTGGTCGCGGCATCGCCGGTCAGCGTGATGCCGTTGCGATGCAGGCCGACCTCGACGCGCTTGATCTGGTCCGGCGTCAGATTGTGCTCGCGCCGCATGGCGATGATCGCATCGATCGCCGCATGGGTGTAGCGGCAGCTCGGATAGGGTTTGACGCCGATCTTCATCGTCTCATAGGTCGTCCCTAGGCTCGATACCGCCTTGTCCGGATGGGCGTTGTCGCTGTAGCCCACCAGCAGCCCGTGCTTGCCCTCGACCGATTCCGTCGAGCCCACGAAATCGTTGCGCGCAAGCGTTGCGGCGATCACGCCGTTCATTGCCGCCGCGCCGACCTGATAGCGCTTGTTCCAGGCACCGTTGACCAGGAACTGCAGTGAACCGGCGGCCTGGCTGCCAGAGACGCCGAAGGCGGAGATGATCTGCTCCTGCGACAGTCCGAACAGCTTCGCCGCCGCCGCGGCGGCGCCATAAGTGCCGGCGGTCGCGGTCGGGTGGAAGCCGCGTGCATAATGCGAGGTCGGGTCGAGCGCATTGCCGAGGCGGCAGCACACCTCATAACCCGCGACGATCGCGGTCAGCACGTCGCGGCCGGACGCGCCGACCATCTCACCGACCGCAAATGCCGCCGGCACGACAGGCGCGCTCGGATGCAGCGAGGAGTCTGCATGCGTGTCGTCGAAATCGAGGGAGTGGCCGAGCGCGCCATTGAGCAGGGCGGCAACCGCCGGTGTCCAGGTCTTGTCGTCGCCGAACACGGTCAACTCGCCCTTGCCGTCGAGCGCCAAGGCTTCCAGCATTTTCAGGAGCGATGGTGTGGATTCGGCGTCGCGCCTTGCCCGAATGGCGCTACCGAGGAAATCCAACGTCAGGACTTTCGCGCGATCCAACACCTCTGGAGGGATATCCTCATAGGTCAGGTCGGCGACGTAGCTGGCAAGCGTTGCGGTTTCGTGGGCCATCGTGTTTCCTCGGTCTATTGTTTAACCGTAGGCGGGCTGATTTGCGGTTTCAAGGCGCGACCGTGCGGCGGGCAGCTGGTATGCCTAATGTCGTGAGAACCCGGACCCACAGCGATCCGGAACGAGATGCATGATGGCTTTTCCCAAGCAGCTGCTGGACCGGGTGCGCGCCAGGAAGAGGCAATTGGCGCTTGCCGTCAGGACGACCGTCGCGGCGTCCATTGCGTTTGCGATCGCCACTGCGCTCAACCTGAGGCTACCGCTCTGGGCGGTGCTGACCTCGATCATCGTGACGCAGATGAGCGTCGGGCGGTCGCTCAAGGCGACGCGCGATTATATGTTCGGGACGATCGGCGGGGCCATCTATGGCGGCGCCATTGCCGTGCTGATTCCGCACTCCGGGGAAATCCAGTTGCTGGCGGTTCTGGTGTTGGCGGTGGCGCCGCTGGCCTTCGTCGCCGCTCTCAATCCGAGCCTGAATGCCGCGACGGTGACGGGGGTGATTGTGCTGCTCGTTCCCGTCATGAGCCATATCGATCCGCTCGGCTCCGCGATCGATCGCGTCTCCGAAGTCACGGTCGGCGCATTCACCGGGCTCGCGGTGGCGTTCCTCGTGCTGCCGTCGCGTGCTCATGGTCAGATCCGAAGCGCTGCGGCCAAATTGCTGGAGTTGATCGCCGCTGCGTTGTCCGAGTTGCTCGCGGGTCTTTCGCGCGGCCGCGATAATGAAGCGTTGCACCGGATCCAGGATGGCATCGGCACGGCGCTGGTTGAACTGAACGCGACGGGCGCGGAAGCCGAGCGCGAGCGCGCGGCCCGGCTGTCGTCGGGCGCGGATACAGGGCCCCTGCTGCGAACCATCCTGCGATTGCGCCATGATGTCGTGATCATCGGACGCGCCAGCGTGGTGCCGCTGCCGTCGCGATTACAGACGCGTTTGACCGGCCCGGTCGCGAGGGTCAGCGAGGCCATCACCACCTACTTGCGCGGCTGCGCTGCAGCACTCCGGGATAGTGCCAGTCCGCCCGCGATCTGGCCGGTTCATTTAGCCATGAAGGCCTATGCGACCGAGGTCGCCGCCCTCCGCAGCGAGGGACTGACGCGCGGCCTGCCGGGCGACGCCGCCGAGCGCTTCTTCGCGCTTGGATTTTCGCTGGAGCAGATGCGCCAGAATCTCATCGACCTCGAGCGCATCGCGGCCGAATGGTCGGACGCGTCTGCACACGCGTCTGTGGACGCGCCGCTCGCGGAAAAGGCCGCCGACGAGGCCGGCGGCTAGTCTAGAAAACACTCTCGTACTGTTTCACGCCGCGACCTGACGCAGCATGGCGCGGACGACCAATCGATGAAATGGCATGATGGTCGCCAGATAGATCCGGCCGAGCCGATTGTGCGTCCGCACCAGCGTCGTCGCGGTGACCTGCTGGCCCGCGCCGACCGTTGCGACGTCGACGACAACACGAAAGTCCAGATGGCTGTCGTTGAAGCCGGCGACGAGCCGCTCCGGCGTCTCGGTTACGACCGGGAATATTCCGATCATGCCGGAGGCTGCAGCCTCGCCGGCGCCCGATGTCTTCAGGCCAAGCGGAGCCACGATCAGGTTGCGCAGCTTGAGTAGCGCGTCGATCCAGCGCGGCGCGCGCGCAAACATCCGTTTCGCAGCTTCGCGCGCGTCGAGCGTATTGCCGGCGATCTCGATGCGGTAGGCGTCGATGAATTGCGCGCCGGCGAGCCATGGGTCGGCCGGCACGTCAGGTCTGATTTCAACGATATTCATGCAGAGGGAAATCTGCTGGTGAGCCGAAGGAAACGCAAGACCAGCAGTGTCGCGTGGACCGCGGTTCCCAGTGACAATCCGGCCCACACGCCGATGGCGCCGAAGGGTGTGAAGAATGCGAAGGCATAGGCTGCCGAAAATCCGATCAGCCAATAGCTGATCGCGGCGAACAACAGCGGCATGCGCGTATCCTTCAAGCCGCGCAGCGCGCCGCTGGTTGTGGCCTGCAGTCCGTCAGGAATGAACAATGTCGCTCCGATCAGGAGCAGCGAGGCGGCAAGTCCGACCGTCGCGTCCGCGCCGGAAACTGCGCCGCCCAGGAAGAAGCGCACGACGGCAATCCTGGCGATGACGACTACGAAAGTGAGGAACGCGCTCAGTGCGAGGCCGAGCGACATGGCAATGAAGCCCGCGCGCCTGATCGCCGCTGGATCGCCGCGGCCAACGGCATGTCCGACACGGACCGTGGCCGCCATGCCGATGCCGTACGGCACCATGAACAGGATGGCGGTGATCTGCAGCGCGACCTGATGCGCCGCCAGCGCGGTGGTGCTGATCAACCCCATCAGCAGCCCGGCCGACGAGAACAATCCATATTCCAGCAGGAATGCGATCGAGATCGGCGCCCCGATCACGACGATTTGCCGCATCAGCGCCCAGTCGATGCGCCAGAAGCGGGTCAGGACGCGGTAGTCGCTGAACGGCTTCCGCTGCGTGACAAACCAGAGGCCGATGAAGAATGTGCCGAAATTCACGATCGTGGTGGCGAGGCCGGCGCCGAACAAACCAAGACGCGGGAAGCCCAGTTCGCCGAAGATCAAAAGATAGGCCAGGAGCCCATTGGCCGGGATTGCCGCGAGCGTGATCCAGAGAATCGGCTGCGGCCGATTGACTGCGCCCATGAAGCTGCGGATCGCCATGAACCAAAGCGCCGGGATCACGCCCCAGGCCAGGCCGAAGAGATATTGCTGCGCAAGATGCGACGTCGAGCCGGCCTGTCCCAGCGCGAGCAGAATCCGCTCGCCACGCAGTGGAAACGCCATGATGGGCAGCGCTATAAAAAACGCGGCCCATAGCCCGGTGCGGAGCGCGCGCCGCACCAGCGGTGCATCGCCCGCGCCGTAGGCTTGCGCGGCCAGCGGCGCGACCGCCGCCATCAGTCCCATGCCGAGTGTGAAGCCGACGAAGTAGATCGTGCCCGCGAGGCCTGCCGCGGCGACGGCCTCATCGCCGGTGTAGCCGATGAAGGCGAGGTCGGTCGTCGTCATCGCGATCTGCCCGAGTTGGGTCAGCGCCATCGGCGCCGCGAGCTTGAGCGTCTCGGTCAGCTCATGGACGAGATCAGTGCCGGATGTGGTCTTGGCCGGTTGCGCCGCTACCTTGGCTCGCTCGGCTTCTTTTATGGACATCATGGCGCGAGCTTAGCATCGCGGCCCTTGGAATGCGCGGGGCACGAGGGCTTATAGTTGGGGGCCCGCTCAGCGTCCCCGCTCGGGCACCCGCGTGATCTTCGCGCCGAGGGCGTTCAGCCGCTCCTCGATGCGCTCATAGCCGCGCTCGATCTGATCGGCATTGTTGATGGTCGAGGTGCCCTCGGCGCACACCGCGGCGAGCAGCATCGCCATGCCGGCGCGAATATCGGGCGATATCATGGATGCGCCGCGCAGCCGGCTCGGACCGGCGACGATCGCCCGGTGCGGGTCGCACAGCACGATGCGTGCGCCCATCGAGATCAGCTTGTCGACGAAGAACATCCGCGATTCGAACATCTTCTCGAACATCAGGATCACGCCGTCGCACTGGCTCGCGGTGACGATCGCAATCGACATCAGGTCGGCGGGGAATGCCGGCCACGGCTGATCCTCGAGCTTCGGTACATGGCCGCCGAAATCATCCTTGATCTTCAGTGTCTGCTCTGACGGCACGATCAGGTCGTCGCCCGCGACTTCGCAGACGATGCCGAGCCGCTCGAAACCCATTCGGATCGAGCGCAGATGTTCGGTTCCGGCGCGTACGATGCGGAGCGAGGAGCGTGTCACCGCGGCGAGGCCGATCAGTGAGCCGACCTCGATATGGTCGGGCTGGATCGAATAGCTGGCCTGGCCAAGTGTCGAGGCGCCGTGCACCACCATCGTGTTGGTGCCGATGCCCTCGATATTTGCGCCGAGCGCGACCAGGAAATGCGCGAGATCCTGCACATGCGGCTCAGACGCTGCGTTGCGCAAATAGGTCGTGCCATGTGCGGCAACCGCCGCGACCAGCGCATTCTCCGTCGCCGTGACGCTCGGCTCGTCGAGGAAGACGTCGGCGCCCTTGAGCTGCGACGCGCGGAACTCCAGCCGATCGGTCGACGCAACGGTCGCGCCAAGCTGTTCGAAGGCCAGAAAATGCGTGTCGAGCCGCCGGCGTCCGATCACATCGCCGCCCGGCGGTGGCAGCGCCACCTCGCCGCAGCGGGCGAGCAGAGGGCCGGCCAAAAGGATGGAGGCGCGAATCCGGGCGCAGAGCACGGGATCAAGGTCGGCTGCGCGAATGTCCTTGGCGTGGATCGCGAGCCGGTTGCGACCGCGCCATTCGGCCGAGGCACCGACTGATCGGATCAACTCCACCAGCGTCTCGGTGTCGCGTATGCGCGGAACGTTGTCGAGCGTGACCGGGTGCTCGGTGAGCAGCGCGGCGGCGATGATCGGCAGCGCGGCATTCTTGTTGCCGGACGGCTCGATGGCGCCCTTCAGCCGGTGGCCGCCCTCAACGATGTATTGAATGGGCGGCAAGTGCGCGATGCCCCGTCTCTTGAAGTTCGTGATCCATCGCAACCCCTCCGCCGCGAAGGTTGGAAAACAGAGGGGCGATTGCTGACTTTGCTAAAGCGCGATGAGATCAGGTTAAATTGTCATCGCGCTTTAGGTCTTTGATTGAGCATGATCTTTTCGGAAAACCGCTACACACTTTTCCGGATCATGCCCTAGTAGCGCTTTTTAAAGGGAAGTCATAGTCCGAACTTGCGGCAACCGACGCCGAAATCCCAAACTGCGACATCAAAACCCTACACGTCGACGTTGGCGCTGAGCGAGTTATCCTGAATGAACTCGCGGCGCGGCTCGACCACGTCGCCCATCAGCTTGGTGAAGATGTCGTCGGCCTCGTCGACCTCCTTGACCTTCACCTGCAGCAGCGAACGCGCGTCGGTATCCAGCGTGGTCTCCCAGAGCTGGCTCGGGTTCATCTCGCCGAGGCCTTTGTAGCGTTGCAGTGCGACGCCCTTGCGACCGGAATCGGTGACGGCCTCGAACAGGTCGACAGGACCGTAGATCGGCGTTTCGGAGTCCTTGCGGCGCAACAGGCCGGGCCGCGCATAGGCTTGTTGCAGTGCCGCCGCGTGATCGTCGAGCTTGCGTGCGTCGGCAGAGCCGAGCAGGGCGTCGTCGATGATGGCGGCATCCTTGACGCCGCGCACGGTGCGCTCGAACAGGAAGCCTTCGCCTTCGCTGAACCGTCCGACCCAGCCGCGCTCGACCTCGTCGGCCAGCGCGTCGAGGCGCTTGGCGATGTAGTCGGCGGCGGCCGCGGCTGTTTCCGGATCACGGGTGATTTCCGGCCGCAGCACGCCTGCGATCGCCGCCTGCTCGACCACCTTGCGGTCGTAGCGGCTGTGCAGGTTGCGCAGCACGGCGCGAATGATGCGCGCGTCCTCAACCAGCGCCAGGAGGTCTCGGCCCTTGCGGTCGTCGCCGGCCGCAGACTTGAAGATGCAATCATCGAGACCGGTCTCGATTAGATAATCCTCCAGCGCACGCTCGTCCTTCAGATATTGTTCGGACTTGCCGCGCGTGACCTTATAGAGCGGCGGCTGCGCGATATAGAGATGGCCGCGATCGATGAGCTCGCGCATCTGCCGATAGAAGAAGGTGAGCAGCAGCGTGCGAATATGGGCGCCGTCGACGTCGGCGTCCGTCATCACGATGATCTTGTGATAGCGCAGCTTGTCGGCGGAGAAGTCGTCGCTGATGCCGGTGCCGAGCGCGGTGATCAGCGTGCCGATCTGCTCGCTCGAGAGCATCTTGTCGGGGCGCACACGCTCGACATTGAGGATCTTGCCGCGCAGCGGCAGCACGGCCTGGAATTCGCGGTTGCGACCCTGCTTGGCGCTGCCGCCGGCCGAGTCGCCCTCGACGATGAACAGTTCGGACTTCGCAGGGTCCTTTTCCTGGCAGTCGGCGAGCTTGCCTGGCAGTGAAGAAACGCTGAGCGGACTCTTGCGCGTGAGCTCGCGGGCCTTGCGGGCGGCTTCGCGCGCCGCCGCGGCCTGGATCACCTTGCCGACGATCACCTTGGCCTCGGTCGGATGCTCCTCGAACCAGGCGGCAAGTGCCTCGTTCAGGACGTTCTCCACCACGGGGCGGACTTCCGAGGACACCAGCTTGTCCTTGGTCTGCGAGGAGAACTTCGGGTCGGGCACCTTCACCGAGAGCACCGCCGTCAAACCCTCGCGGCAATCATCGCCGGTGAGCGCGATCTTTTCCTTCTTCGCATTCGCCTCGGCATAGCCGTTGACCTGGCGCGTCAGCGCGCCACGGAAGCCGGCGAGATGCGTGCCGCCGTCACGCTGCGGGATGTTGTTGGTGAAGCACAGCACGTTCTCGTGGTAGCTGTCGTTCCACCACAACGCCGCCTCGACGGTGATGCCATTCGCTTCCGAACGCACTATGATCGGCACCGGCACGATCGCCTTCTTGTTGCGATCGAGATATTTGACGAACTCCTCGACGCCGCCCGAATAGTGCATCTCCTCGCGCTTCTCGACCGCATGGCGCATGTCGGACAGCACGATGTTGACGCCGGAATTGAGGAAGGCGAGCTCGCGCAGCCGGTGCTCCAGCGTCGCGAAATCATATTCGACCATCTTGAAGGTCTCGGTGGAGGCGAGGAAGGTCACCTCGGTGCCACGCTTGCCCTTGCCTTCGCCGACCACCTTCAGCGGCGCAACCGCGTCGCCATGGGCGAACTCGATCAAGTGCTCCTTGTCCTCGCGCCAGATCCGAAGCTGCAGCTTGCTCGACAGCGCGTTGACGACGGAGACGCCGACGCCGTGCAAGCCGCCGGACACCTTGTAGGAGTTCTGGTCGAACTTTCCGCCGGCGTGAAGCTGGGTCATGATGACCTCGGCCGCCGAGACGCCTTCGCCTTTGTGGATGTCGACGGGAATGCCGCGGCCGTCGTCGCGCACGGTGACGGAGTTGTCGGGATTGAGGACCACCTCGACGGCGCTGGCGTAACCGGCGAGCGCTTCGTCGATCGCATTGTCGACGACCTCATAGACCATGTGGTGCAGGCCGGACCCGTCGTCGGTGTCGCCGATATACATGCCCGGCCGCTTGCGCACGGCGTCGAGCCCCTTCAGGACCCGGATCGATTCAGCGCCGTATTCGCTCGCGATGGAATGCTCAGTGTCGGCGATCGGTTGCCGGGCAGGTTCAATCATGTGAGGCCTTCGAGGATGTCCCGAATCAGCTGCGCAGCAGAAGGCGCTGATTGGCTTATTTCTGCCATGAAAGCAGATGCGCGCCTAGCGCAAAGTCTGGATTGGTAAGATATTGAATAAATGGGTTTTTTCGATGGTTTTGCAAGCCCTGAGATGGCCCTTTTGAGGGGGCGAAAAAAGCGCGATTCGAAGAGCTTTCCGGTACCGCAAAACCCCGCATTCCGAGACACGGTTGGCGCGAGTTAAGGCCGTCGCGCAATCCGGCCGCTCTCGACGTCGAAGACCTCGCCGGAGGCGTCGATCTCGGCAAATGCCGCCGGGTCCGCGCCGGTCAGCCAAACCTGCGCGCCGAGCTTGCCGAGTTCGCCGAACAGCGCGCTGCGCCGGCCGGGGTCGAGATGGGCGACGACTTCGTCAAGCAGCAGGAGCGGGATGATCCCCGTCGTCTCCGCGACGAGTGCGGCATGGGCCAGGATCAGCCCGATCAGGAGTGCCTTCTGCTCGCCGGTCGAGGCGTCGCGCGCCGGCATGTTTTTGGGCGCGTAGATCACCTGCAGGTCGGTGAGATGCGGTCCATCGAGGGTGCGGCCCGCCGCGGCGTCGCGTACGCGGCTCTCGCGCAGAATCTGCCGATAACGATCCTCGACCGCGGTGGCGGGTTCCGACAGCAGCGCATTCTCCATCCAGCCATCGAGCGCGATCGAGGCGGAGGGGAACGCCGATGTCCGCCCGCGTTCGCGCAGCATCGCCGCCAGTTTCACTGCGGTCTGGCCGCGCATCGCCGCGACCGCGACCGCGAGTTCCGCGGTCTCGCGCTCGATCGCGTCGCACCAATGATCGTCGAAATTGCGGACCTCCAGCAGGCGGTTGCGCGAGCGCAACGAGCGATCCAGCGCCGAGACCCGGCCGGAATGCTGGCTGTCGACGGCGAGTACAAGGCGATCGAAGAAGCGCCGCCGCTCCGATGCGGCCCCCATGAACAGGCCGTCCATCGCAGGCGTCAGCCAGACCATGCGCAGATGATCGCCGAAGGCCGTCGCAGAACCCACGCTCTCGCGATCGATACGGCAGCGCCGGCCGGTGCCCGCCGCGTCGCCGCGAGGCGCCTCGATGCCGGTGCCGAGTGTCGAAAGCCCCAGCGCGCCCTCAACCTCCGCCGATACGGCCCAGGAGCCGTCGCCCTGATTGTCCGCGACATCTTCCAGCGTTGCGCGGCGCAGGCCGCGGCCTGGCGACAGGAAGGAGATCGCTTCCAGGCAATTGGTCTTTCCCGCACCGTTGGGGCCGACAAGCGCGACCATGTCGGCGACTGTTTCGATCCCTGCCACGCGATAATTGCGGAAATGCGTCAGCGTCAGGCGATGAATGCGGGAAGGGGTCATGGGGGAAAGTCAATCTCAGTCGTCATTGCCGGGCTTGACCCGGCAATCCATCGTCCGCTTCAGCGGACAATGTCGTCATATAAATCGCGCCAATCGGGATTGCTTGCGACAATCAGATCGATTTTCCATTCACGAGACCAATGCTTGATATTTTTTTCACGCTGAAGTGCCGCAGCGATTGTGTCATGCGTCTCAAAATAGACCAGTGTTTTGACGCCGTATCGTTTGGTGAAACCTTGTGCCAAACCCTCGCGATGTTCGTAGACGCGCCGTACCAGATTGTTTGTCACGCCGACATACAGCGTTCCGCCAGGCTTGGTGGCAAGGATATAGACCCAGTAAGTCATTTCTATTGATGGATGGCCGGGTCAAGCCCGGCCATGACAAGCAAGATGACTACACCCGCATCGGCATCAACACATAGAGCGCGCTCTTGTTGTCCTTGTCCTGCACCAGCGTCGGCGAGCCGGGGTCGGCGAGCTTCAGCACCGCGACCTCGCCCTCGATCTGCGCGGCGATGTCGAGCAGATAGCGCGAGTTGAAGCCGATATCGAGCGCGTCGGAGGCGTAATCGACCTCAAGTTCCTCGGTCGCGCTGCCGGAATCCGGGTTCGTCACTGACAGCACGAGCTTGCCGGCCGACAGCGCGAGTTTCACGGCGCGTCCGCGCTCGCTGGAAATCGTCGAGACACGGTCGACCGCGGAAGCGAAGTCCGCCTTGTCGACGATGAGTTCCTTGTCATTGTTCTGCGGGATGACACGGCCATAATCGGGGAAGGTGCCGTCGATCAGCTTCGACGTCAGCACGACATTGCCGATGGTGAAGCGGATCTTGCCCTGCGACAGTTCGATCGAGATCTCGGCATCGTTGTCCTCGATCAGGCGCAGCACCTCGCCGACCGTCTTGCGTGGCACGATGACGCCCGGCATGCCGTCGGCGCCCTTCGGCAAGCCCATGTCGACCTGAGCGAGCCGGTGTCCGTCGGTTGCGACCGCGCGCAAGGTGGCGGCCTTGGCGCTGCCGGCGGAGTGCAGGTAGATGCCGTTGAGATAATAGCGGGTCTCTTCGGTGGAGATCGCAAATTGCGTGCGGTCGATCAGGCGCTTGACGTCGGAGGCCGGCAGCGAAAAGCGATGCGTCATCTCGCTCGCGGCGAGATCGGGAAAATCACTTTCCGGCAAGGTCTGCAGCGTGAAGCGCGAGCGGCCGGCGCGGATCGCCAGCACCGAGCGGTCGCCGTCGGCCTCCAGCACGATCTGCGAGCCGTCGGGCAGCTTGCGCACGATATCGTAGAACATATGCGCCGGCACCGTCGTCGAGCCGCCGGTTCCCGTTTCGGCGGCGAGCGTTTCCGTGACCTCGAGATCGAGGTCGGTCGCCTTCAATGACAATTGCGCATTTTCGGCGCGCAGCAGCACATTGCCCAGGATCGGGATGGTGTTGCGACGCTCGACCACGCGATGGACGTGGCCCAGCGACTTCAGGAGTTGCGCGCGTTCGACGGTGACCTTCATGTGCAATTTCCGCCCGATTCAACAGAGCATGTCGTGGGAACGCCGGGCTGCAGTAAGGAGCGCCACGGCTGATGACACCCGGTAGCCTGATGCTTGAGGGCCTTCGGGGGCCGTAAAGTGGCGCGGATGGGGCGCAAGTTCAAGGGACCGGGGCGCCGTTTCCCAGCTTTTGGCAATAGCGCCCGCCCCCCTTTTGGCGAGGAATTGCGTTAAGGGGAGCGGGCGGCCCGGCGGCTGTTCAGGAGGGTCGAGAGAAGTCCGGACGGCCTAGCGCCCTATCGGCGGTTCGGGGCGGTCTCGGCTTCGCCGGCGCAAGCATGCCCCCTCGAGAGAGGTAAGGGGGCAGCGCTCTCGCGTCACTCCTGCAGCTGCCGTTTCAGTGATTCCACTTCTTCGGACAGTGCGGTGTCCTTCGACACCAGCGCCTCGATCTTGCGCACCGCGTGCAAGACCGTGGTGTGGTCGCGCCCGCCGAACCTGCGGCCGATCTCGGGCAGCGAGCGCAGGGTTAGCGTCTTGGCGAGATACATTGCGACCTGGCGCGGCCGGACGACATTCGCAGTCCGGCGCGACGACAGCAGGTCGGAGCGGCTGACATTATATTGACGCGCGACCACGCGCTGGATGTCCTCGATCTTGATCCGCTTCGGTTCCTGCGGCCTGATCAGGTCGCGCACCTCGCGTTCGGCCATGTCCAGCGTCACCGGCTGGGCATTCAGCTTGGAGTGGGCGAGCAGGCGGTTGATGGCGCCCTCGAGGTCGCGGCCGTTATGGGTGATGCTGCGGGCAAGATAGTCCAGCACCGGCTCCGGCACCTCAAAGCTCGCATGGTGCGCCCGCGCCGCCGCGACGCGCGACTTGAGAATGCCAAGCCGCAGTTCTTCGCCGAGCGTCCCCATCTCGACCACCAGGCCGCCGGCAAGTCGCGAGCGGACGCGATCGTCGAGGCTTTCGAGATCGGACGGCGGACGATCGGCCGCGATCACGACCTGACGGCCGGCGTCGATCAGCGCGTTCAGCGTGTGGCAGAATTCGGCCTGCGTCGATTTGCCCTGCAGGAACTGCAGATCGTCGATCACGAGCACGTCGATGCCGCGCAGCGCCTCCTTGAATGCCAGTGCGGTCTGCGTCTTCAGGGCCGCCACGAAGCCGTACATGAATTTCTCGGCCGTCAAGTAAAGCACCTTGCGTTCGCCGGCAGCGTTGCCGGCCCAGGTGACGGCCTGCAGCAGGTGGGTTTTGCCCAACCCAACGCCAGCGTGGATATAAAGTGGATTGAACATCACGGGATCGCCGCGCCGTCCTTCCGCCACCTGGCGAGCCGCCGCGTGCGCCAGCGTGTTTGACCGGCCGACGACGAAGCTCGCAAATGTCAGGCGCGGATCGAGCGGCGAGCCGCCGAGCGCGTCATGATTGGCGGACACCGGCATGGTGGCGGTGGCGCGCAGTTCGAGCGCGGGACGGCCGTCGGTCCGCTCGGGCCGGCGGGTTTCGACCACCGGCGCGGATTCCTTGACGGGCATCGCGTTGCGCATCGCCGATCGCACGGTGAGATCGACACGGTGGACTTCCGGCATCTCAGCCTGCCAACAGGACAGGACGCGCTCGGCATAATGGGCCTGGATCCAGCTCTTGAGAAAACGCGTCGGAACCGAGAGACGCACGCTCTCGTGCTGCACGTCCTCGAGGTCCATGCGTGCGAACCAGCTCGTATACACATCTTCACCGACGGTCGAACGCAGCCGACCTTTGACGCGTGACCAGCGATCCTGTTCCGAATTTGTCATTGCTTGAAAACTTCCAAAACGAGTGATGTTGGCTCCAGAAAGCGCCGTTGCATGTTTCTTGCCACGGCGTGACCTCGAGCGGGCTGTCTGCTCCGGGCAAAGCTCATCCGCTCGGCGAAGATGCCGCGATCAGATTAGCGATGGTAGGAGCGGAAGGTTCCGCGAGGTCAGCCCATACTCGATGGACTTGCCAGAGCGCGCGTCTGAGGCCGGATGTCGTTTTGGGTATTGGCCGCTCCCCAAGCGGCCTGGCCCGAAAGTGATGATTGATTAAATACCGCGATGGTTCCGTATAACATGCAACAACCTCCCCATCTCACCGTGATCGCTCACGGCAAGTTGTCGTTTTACCTGCATCCCAAAATCAGCCGCGTCCGAACAAAAGCTCAGCTACGCTGGATTTCAGCCCATACAAACTTACTTGCCCCGTCGTTCACTTCCGGAACGCCTGCCGATCGACTGACACGGATTTCTCTTGTTCAAAGCGCGCAAGACCGCAAAGTCCTGCTTGAGAAATTCCGACACAGCTCTATCGTTATCCATATCGCTATGGATCGCGATTCGACATTCGCTTGGAAAGCGTCGCCAACGCGCACACCGCCGCCGATTTGCACGTCCACCCCCGTTTCTAAAACCGCGCTGGTCTCAAGATCGTGGGCGCCGCGAGCGGGTTTTAGAAATACACGATGCGAGATTTCCCGCAATGCTCCTATGCGGGTAGTCGGGCGAGTCCTCGCCACGGTCATGGCAGTGTGACTGCCCGTCACGAAAGCAAGTTTTTGAATCACCGCGTAGAATCGTTGGTGTCACAATTCTCATCGCAGTCGCAAAAAATTTTCATAAAATATTTATGTTCGCATGCGCGAGAGCCGCTTTTCCAAGCGCTTGGAGCCGCTATGGGGATAAGTAATTATCGAGACGGTGTTTTTTGCGATTGTTTTTCAGGGTAACTCCCTCTCGTGTTGCTCAGCACCAAAGTCGGCAACACTCGATCTGAAGCGCTTGATGCGCGCTTTTGCGTGATGCGCGAGATGTTTCAGGTGAGATAAAATTGCATCAAGGTACTAGTACGGGCGCGCAAAGATTGCACTTGCTGCACGCAGCGGACGAGTGTGCCGAAGAAAAGCAGCGCGTTCGCAGCAAAGAAAAAGCCCGGCGAAGGCCGGGCTGATGATCGAATATATTTTATCGAATGGTTACTTCGCGAGCTTCGCGATCTGATGCGTAAGACGCGACACTTTGCGGCTCGCATTGTTCTTGTGAACGATGTTGCGTTGCGCAGCTCGCATCAATTCGGGCTCCGCGTGCGCCATCGCTTTCAACGCAGCGTCGCGATCGCCGCGCTTGATCGCTTCCTCGACGTTGCGCACCGCGCCGCGCATCTGCGTTCGGCGCGACTTGTTGATCAGGGTGCGGCGAGCAATCTTGCGCGTCGCCTTCTTGGCGGAAGTCGTGTTGGCCATGGTCTCAAATATCCTTCGCGTTGACCGCTCGCTCGTTGGCTCACAGATAGCGCGCCGGCCGCTTCAAGCACGTGATCGACGCCGCTGGTTGTCTCGAAAATTGTCTTTGAGAAAGCCGCTGGCGGGACTCAGGTCCACGCACAAAACCAGCGTCATCCAAAGAACAGCGGCGGCGGGATTGCGCCCGCCGCCAGTTGCGCCCCTTATAGAGGGAGGGTTTCGCAGCGTCAACGCCTTATGGCCCCGCCGGGGGCGCTTCGAGGCGTCCCGGACCTCCCATAAGGTACTGATGAGGTTGAATTTCCCCCGCCGGCCCGGTATTGGCTGACGGCGTTGCGGGGGCGCAATGGACATAGGGGTGAAGCATGATCCGCGGTTTTTTCCGACTTGTGGGGCTTTTGCTGCTGGCCTGCGGATTTATTTTCATGGTCTATGATGGCGCCCGCTGGGTCGCCGATCAGAGCCTGAGTTTCACGCGGTTCGGCCAGTTCTGGAACGACATCAATCAGTCGAGCCAGGCGATGTTTCGGACTTGGGTCGAGGGTGTCGCTCCCTGGCTCTGGACCAATGTCGTCAGGGTGATCCTTGATCAGCCGGTATTCGCCGTGCTCGGTCTGCTCGGCATTCTCCTGATGCTGCTGTTCCGGCCGCGAAAGCCCTTGATTGGCTATTCGCGCGACTGACGCCCGCTTTCCGGTCCGGCGCGTAACATGCGTAACGATGGCGCGCGCAAGGCACTATGTTAGAGTCCGGCTCCGACGCGGGCTCTGCCCGTCTCGGCCAAGCCCTTTGCGTCGCGGGCTGCCTTCATTTTGGAGGACATTCATGCTGTTCATGCGCAAGACCACCGCTCTGCCCACCGCCGCCGAGGCATTGCCGGGCCGCGCGACACCGATCCCGACCGCCTCGGTTCACTTCGTCAACGGACGAAAGCTGTTGCCGCCTTATCCCGAAGGTCTCGCGAAAGTCGTATTCGGGCTCGGCTGCTTCTGGGGCGCAGAGCGCAAGTTCTGGGAGCTGGGTGAGGGCGTCTTCGTCACCGCGGTCGGCTATGCCGGCGGTCACACGCCGAATCCGACTTATGAGGAAGTCTGCTCGGGTCGTACCGCTCACACCGAAGTCGTTTTGGTCGTGTTCGATCCGAAGAAGATCTCCTTTGAGCGGCTGTTGAAGACGTTCTGGGAAAGCCACAATCCGACACAGGGCATGCGTCAGGGCAACGACGTCGGCACCCAATATCGAAGCGCGATCTACACCTTCGATGACGCGCAACGCAGCGCAGCGGAAGGTTCGAAGACCGCCTACCAGAAGGCCCTGTCGGCAAAGGGGCTCTCGGCCATCACCACCGAGATCGCACTTGCGGATGCGTTCTATTTCGCTGAGGACTATCATCAGCAATATCTCGCCAAGAATCCCGCCGGCTATTGTGGGCTTCGCGGCACCGGCGTCGCCTGTCCGATTGGGTTTGGCGTCGGAACGTGATACGGAAGAGTGCGGAGCGGTTCTCCCTTAGCTAGCAAACGCAGAACGCGTTGCGCGGAGATCATGCTCAAATCAAAGTCCCAACGCGCGATGATGGTGCAACCTGATCTCATGCGCTTTGGCGCCTGATGCGCTCGGCGGAGTATGCACGGCCTAAGCCGTTCGACGTGGTACCCGCGAACGATATGTTAACCTTAACGGGTTCATAAAGAAGCGATCTCGCTTGAAGGGATGGCTTTCCTGTGCGCGTGCGCGCGTTTCAATTGTCGGTTATTGCCGCCGCGGTCGCACTCGTCCTGTCGGGGTGCATGCACGCGGACGGCCCCGTCGCGATGGCACAATCGCCGGGCGATCTCGACTCGTTTGCTTATGGGACTATTGCAGCATCGCAGCCGGCTGTTGCCGATGCAGGCGGCGGACGTGCGATCGGCGCTGTGCGCAACGCCTTCGCGG
The DNA here is from genome assembly GCA_963770385.1 of uncultured Alphaproteobacteria bacterium. GTDB lineage: Bacteria > Pseudomonadota > Alphaproteobacteria > Rhizobiales > Xanthobacteraceae > Bradyrhizobium. Next base: position 1,837,614 of record CAVYPJ010000003.1, read on the forward strand.
CGGCTCCGCAAGGCGACAGGCCACCGCCAACGCCCGTTGTCTACGCCGCCACGCCGGTGCCGGTGCGTCATGATGCGGGTTACAGGCTCGACGCCGGCGACAAGCTGAGGGTCGTCGTCTATGGCCAGGAAGGCCTGACCAACACTTACGCCATCGATGCCGGCGGTGCCATTACCATGCCGCTGATCGGCCAGGTGCCGGCGCGTGGCCGGACGCCTGCTGCGCTCGCCGCCGACATCGCTGCCAGACTACGTCATGGCTATATCCGTGAGCCTTCGGTCGCGGTCGAGATTGAAACCTATCGGCCGTTCTTCATCCTCGGCGAGGTGGCCGCACCGGGTCAGTATCCCTACGTGCCCAGCATGACGGTCGAAAGCGCGATCGCGATCGCCGGCGGATTTTCGCCGCGCGCCAAGCGCGACATGGTGACGCTGACGCATACCGGTGCCGGCGGCGCGGCACGCTATGAAGTGCCGCTCGGTACCTGGCTCGGTCCGGGCGATACGGTGCTCGTCGGCGAGCGCTGGTTCTGATGCTTCAACCGCGTCGTTCCGGGGCGCCGCGACAGCGACGAACCACGATGCGCAAATTGCGCACCTGAGAACCTGGAGATTCCGGGCTCGATGCTCTCGCATCGCCCCGGACTGACGTCGCCCTATTTCTTCAAATGCTTGGCGAAGAATTCCATGCTGCGCGGCCACGCGATGTCGGCGCTTGCCTTGTCGTAACTTGCGCGCTCGTCGCAATGGAAGCCGTGCTGCGCGCCGGGATAGACGAAGACCTCGACGTCGGGCCGCTTGGCCTTGATGGTCTCGACATCGGTCAGCGGAATGCCGGTGTCCTTTTCGCCGAAATGCAGTTGCGTCGGCGCCGTCGGCTTGTCGTCGGCGAAGCGCACGATGACGCCGCCGTAATAGCCGACCGCGGCCTTGAGCCCCGACAGCTTGGTTGCCGCCGCATAGGCGATGCTGCCGCCGAGACAGAAGCCGATGATGCCGACCGGACCGACACTCTTCACGGCATCGATCGCGGCCTGGGTGTCGCGCAGCATCGCGGTCCAATCGGGATTGGCGACGAATTTGCGCGCCACGGCGATTTCATCGGGCGAATAGCCGGAAGTGAAATTCGGTTCGACGCGATCGAAGATCGCCGGCGCGATCGCGACATAACCTTCAGCGGCGAGCCGGTCGCAGACATTGCGAATGTGGTGATTGACGCCGAAGATCTCCTGGATCACCACGATCGCGCCCTTCGGGGCCCCCGCAGGATCGGCCCGATAGGCGCCCAGTTGAAAATTGTCCGAAGCGGTCAGCTTGATGTCTTGTCCCACGGGTCATCCATTCGGTTCGAGGGGTTGATCTTGATTGACGCGGTTCTTGCCGAGAGCCCTTTTGCGCAGAGTCTTCTGCGCAGATTCTGGGACCTCATTCTTGGGACCTCACTGCCACATCCAGTTGCGGCCATAGTCCTCTTTCCAACCTGCTAGCCTGCCGCGGCGAAATTGCAGAAACAATCGATCGTGATGATTGATCAATCCGCTGCCGCCGAGATTCCGCAGCGCCAGGTAGACTTCCTGACCCGGACGGCCGCTGACATATTGCAGGGACTGCCCAAGCGCCCGCGACGTCTGCTCGACATCCATCCCGAACGCCAGCGGCGTGTTGTTCGAGAGGGTAGCCGTAAAGGGCTGCCGCGGACCGCCGAAAGGCGCAACTTGTTGAGCGCGGGCGTGACTGCATCCTGCGAACAGGATTGCGGCCAGCAGGACGGGATGAACAAAGTGCGGCGTCATCGCGTCAGCCTTTCGCGGTCGCGCCGCGCGGAAGGCTGTCGAGGAACGGCAGCACTGCGTCGATGAAAGCCTGCGGCTGGTCGATATTCACGGCATGGCCGGCCGATGGGATCACGACCTTCTTCGCGCCGGGGATCTTCGCCGCCATGTAGTCAGATGCGGCGAGGAAGGGCGTATCGTCGGCGCCGACCACGACCAGCGACGGCACCTTGATCTCGGGCAGCACTTCGATGACGCGGGCATTTCGCTGGGTCAGCATGCCGCGCGCAGCACGGGCCAGGCCCGTGGCGTCGCGGTGGCTGGCGATGGCGCGCTCGCGGGTGGCTGAGTTCAGTACGGCAAGCCCCTCCCGATCGAAACGCTCCGCCGTGTCCAGCGCGCGCTTGTTCCAGGCTTCGCGCGCATCGTCCTTCTTGAAGCCCGGGCCGGTATCGATGATCAGCAGCGCGGACACGCGCTCCGGGTGGGCGCGATAGAAGGCGAGCGACATGTAGCCGCCGAGCGACAGTCCGCCGACGATCGCGGTCTTCGCGCCGACCGCGTCGAGCAGGGCTGCGATGTCGCCGACCGTCAGAGCTTCGCTGTAGGCCGCAGGATCCTCCGGATAATCGGATTGGCCGTGGCCGCGCATATCCCACAGTACGAGCTTGTGCTGCTTCGACAGCGCCGCGGTTTGTCCCTGCCACATCGCCGATGTCGACGAATAGCCGTGTGTCAGGATCAGGACTGGACCATCGCCATGGACCTCGTAATGGATCTTGACTCCGCTTCGATCGATTGTCGGCATTATCCTGCTGTCCCACATTCTCGGTTGCTGGTCTCACTCTACCGCGAACGCTTCGCGCGTGTGAACCGTCAAGCAGAACGGATTGCGCCCTGCTTGGCTCCCATGCCGTCATGCATTGCATAGGCCGGCGCCGTGATCGCTGCCGCAGCGCACAAGGAGAATGTCGGGAAATTTATTTTCCCCTCCGCAATTTCAAATTGGATTTGCACCGGCACCGGAACCCGATCATTCTCGCATCCAAGGCTGGCATCGACCCGGTGGGTGCCAGCCACCCAAAAGTGAGTTGTCCGCCGTAAGCGGCATCATGCACCGGCAGGGGAAGAAATAATGGCGACGTTGAATATCAACGGACGGAATATGTCCGTCGAAGCGGCGAGTGATACGCCGCTACTCTGGGCGATCCGCGAGCAATTGCAGATGACCGGTACCAAGTTCGGCTGCGGCGCAGGCCTGTGCGGCGCTTGCACCGTTCACGTGAATGGCGAAGCCGTCAGGTCGTGCCAGACCATGGTCGGCGATGTTGCCGGCAAGAAGATCACCACCATCGAAGGCCTGAGCGCCAAGGGCGATCACCCGCTGCAGAAGGCCTGGATTACCGAGCAGGTGCCGCAGTGCGGCTATTGCCAGTCCGGCCAGATCATGCAGGCCGCCTCGCTGCTCGCCAAGAACAACAATCCGACCAAGGAGGAGGTCGTCGAGCACATGGACGGCAATCTCTGCCGCTGCATGACCTATTCGCGCATTCAGAAGGCGATCATGCGTGCCGCGTCCGAGATGCGGACGGCCTCCAACACCTCGAGCGATCGGAGGGCCACATGAATACGCACGTCAAGATCAATCAGGTTGAGACGCCCGATCTGAGCCGCCGTTCGTTCCTGGTCGGCGCTGCGACCGCCGGCCTCGCATTCGGGTATTCCGCTCTTCCCGACATGCTGGGGGCCGATCGCGCGTTCGCTGCGACGAGCGCCAGTTTCGAGCCGAGCGTCTGGTATTCGATTGCGCCGGACGGTCTCGTCACCATCACCTGCGGCAAGGCCGACATGGGGCAGCACATCGCTTCCACCATGGCGCAGATCATCTGCGAAGAGCTCGGCGCGGATTGGCGGAATATGCGGGTCCAACTCGCCTCCAACGATCCGAAGTTCAACGATCCCGTGCTCGGCGCGCAGATCACCGGCGGCAGCTGGAGCACGATGATGAACTTCGACGCCATGAGCCGCGCGGGTGCGGCGGGCCGGATCGCGCTGACGGAGGCGGCGGCCGCATCGATGGGCGTGCCGTCTGGTGAACTTGTTGTCCGCGATTCCCTGATCTCGCATTCGAAGTCGAAGAAGTCGATGACGTTTGCCGAGATCGTCAAGAGCGGCAAGGCCACCAAGAGCTTCTCGTCCGACGAGCTCAAGGCGATCACGCTGAAGACGCCTGATCAGTACAGGCTGATCGGCGTCTCGGTGCCGCAGCTCGACATTCCCTCAAAGACCAACGGCACGGCGAAATACGGCATCGACGTGATGCTGCCGGGCATGGTCTACGGCAAGGTCGTGACCCCTCCGGTGCGCTACGGCGCTACTGTCAAGTCGGTTGACGACAGTGCGGCGAAGAAGGTGCCGGGCTTCATCAAGGCGATCACGCTCGACGACAAGACCGGCACCACGACCGGCTGGGTGGTCGCAGTCGCCAACACTTACGGCAATGCGCGCAAGGCGGCGGACGCCTTGAAAATCACCTACGACGATGGTCCCAATGCCAAGGCATCGAGTCAATCGCTGCTGGACGAGGCCAAGCGCCTGCAAGGTCTCGATGACTCCGGCCAGTTCTTCGTCAAGAACGGGGACCCGGCCGCAGCTTTCGGCACGGCCGCGAAGGTGATGGAGGCGGAATACACCACCAACATCAACATCCACGCGCCAATGGAGCCAATGAACGCCACGGCGGAGTTCAAGGGCGACATTCTGCACATCTATTCCGGCAACCAGTTCGCGACCCGCTCCGGCGGGATCGCCGCTGGCGCGGCCGGGATCGATCCGAAATACGTCGTGATGCATCAGATGTGGCTCGGCGGCGGCTTCGGCCGGCGGCTCGATGCCGACATGATGGTGCCCGCGGTGCAGGCGGCGAAAGCGGTCGGCAAGCCCGTCAAGGTGATCTATTCGCGCGAGAACGACATGACCATGGATTTCTCGCGGCCGCTGACCTACCAGAAGGTCAAGGCGGGCCTCGATGGCGATGGCAAGCTGGTCGCGATGAGCCACGATGTTGTATCGGCGTGGCCGACCGCCCGCTGGGGAATCCCCGATTTCCTGACGCCTTCGGTCGACAAGAAGGGGCCGCTCGACTCCTTCACGGTGAATGGCGCCGACTTCTTCTACACGGTGCCCAATCATCATGTGCGCGCGATCAAGAACGAGCTCGCACACAACGCGACACCATCGGGCCAGTTGCGCTCGGTGGCGCCCGGCTGGACCTTCTGGGCGGTCGAAAGCATGATCGACGAACTGGCGTATGCAGCCGGCAAGGACCCCGCGCAGTTCCGCGTCGATCTGCTCGACGGCAAGGGCGACAATGCCGGCGGCGCGCAGCGGCTGCGCAACACGCTGCTCGCGGCGATGGGGCTCGCCGGCTACGGCACCAGGCAATTGCCGAAAGGCGAGGGCATGGGTGTGGCCTGCGTGTCCTCACAAGAGAGGAAGACCGCGAGCTGGACCGCTTGCGTGGCCCATGTCGCGGTGGCGCCATCGGGCGAGGTCAAGGTGAAGAAGCTGACGGTCGCGACCGATGTCGGCACTCAGGTGCATCCCGACAACATCCGCGCTCAGGTCGAAGGCGCGGCGCTGTGGGGTTTGTCGCTTGCCATGTATGAGAAGGCGACATTGAAGGATGGCGGCATCGAGCAGACCAACTTCGACAGCTACACCCCGCTCAGGATGAGCCAGGTGCCGGAAGTCGCGATCTCTGTGATCGCGAATGGCGAACCGGCAACAGGTGTCGGTGAGCCTGCGGTGACCGTGATCGCACCCGCGCTTGGGAATGCGATCTTCAACGCCTGCGGCGCCCGTGTCCGGGCGCTGCCGATCACGGCGGAGGCGGTCAAGGCGGCGATGAAAGCCTGATTCCGTACTTTATCGGAGTGACGACAGAATCCGCCGGAGCGCACCTCCGGCGGATTTTTCTTGGCTTGAATCGCCGGCAAATTCAGGTTCCGCGGCGTCATTCGCTCAATATTTACGGTTCGCGGCAGGTCGATGTTGACTATGCCTCTTAAGCCGCATGGAACGCGTTTTCGGTAGCCTTGTGTGTATCGCCACCCGCGTATCGGCAAAGGGTCCCATGGCCACCTCGACCAAACAGGCTTCATCCAAGCGCCGTTTGCTGCTTGCGTCGGATCGTATCGATCGGAGCGGCGAGCTTGCCACGATCCTTCGATCGGTCAGTGATGTGGACACCGTCACGACCGCGGAAATTCCACTGGCCCCGGGCAAAGACTTCGCTGGCGTCGTGGTGGATATCAATCTTCGATCGCCGGAGAGCGTGCAGATCGTTCGCAACAGGCTGCGAGCAGATGCCTACAGCGCCATGCCGCGACTGTTTGTGCTTGCGGACGCGCTTCACCATGCTTCGATGCAGGCCTGGGCGCTGGGCGCTACCGACACGATCTCCCGGCCGTTCGATGCCAAGGCGCTCCTGCAACGTATTCACGCCGCATTTCCCGATAGCGCCGGCTATGACGCCACCGATAACGGCAAGGTCTTGAACCGCGGCGTGGCCGCGGCGCACGCGGTCATCATCAAGATGTTCGAGCATCTTCCGGCAGGCATGCCGTTGAAGTTCGACGATGTCGTGGAGGCCGAAAACAAGATTCTGAAAGCGATCAAGCATTCCTCGTTGCGGGAGTGGCTGACGGCCGTCGGCTGCCACCACACCGATACGTATCGTCACTGCCTGTTCGTCACCGGCTTCGCGGTGGCGTTCGCGCAGCATCTCGGCATGCGCGAGCAGGATCAGCGGCGCCTGACGCGCGCCGCGCTGCTGCATGACGTGGGCAAGGCCTTCATTCCGGTCGCCATCCTCGACAAGCCCGGCAAGCTGACCGACGAAGAAATGGCCGTGATGCGCGAGCATCCGCGCCGCGGTTATGAGGCGCTCGCAGCCCAAGGCGGCTTTCCGCCGGAGATGCTGGACGTGATCCTGCATCATCACGAGCTGCTCGACGGCTGCGGCTATCCGCACAGTCTCTCCGGCAACCAGATCAGCGATATCGTGCGGCTGACGACCATCGTCGATATCTATTCGGCGCTGATCGAGGAGCGCGCCTACCGGCTGCCCTACACGCATGCCCGCGCGTTCTCGATAATGGAAAAGATGGGCGACAAGCTCGACCAGCAATTGCTGCAGGCGTTCCGGCCGGTCGCGTTCGGCAGCTACTGACCATCGTCATCGCGAGGCGCGCAAGCGACCAAGCGATCCAGTCCGCCGCGTGGCGAGATTCTCAGGATTGCTTCGCGCTCGCAATGACGAAGCCTTTCTATCGACTTGACCTGGTCAGGCTCGCAAAGGGCTCACTCACGTAAACCGGCTTGCCGCCGACCATCGTCAGGAGCGACCTGATCTTGCCGATGTCCTTGACCGGCGCCGTCAGGTAGTCGGCGGAAAGCACCGCAAGATCGGCGAATTTTCCAGGCTCCAGCGTGCCGCGCTTGTCATCATCATTTGCCATGGACGCGGAATTCCGGGTGTACATCTCGAGCGCCTGACGGCGGCTCGGCGCTTCCGCTTCGCCCCGCGTCGGCGTGCCGCCGATGGTCGTGCCGTCGAGATACCATTGCAGCGACACGAAGGGATTGTAGGACGAGACACGATGCGCATCGGTCCCGCCGGCGACCGTCAACCCGAGTTTCATCGCGGTTGCGATCCGCGGCATGTCCTTGGCGGCTTCGACGCCAACTTCCTTCTGCAAGCGTTCACCGCCGAAATAGAGCCCGTCCTGCACGCCCCAGATCAGCCCCAGCGCCTGCATCCGCCGCAGACTATCCTCGGACGCATTGTAGAGATGCAGCACCGTCCAGCGCAGATTCCGAACCGGAAAGTCCTTGCTGATGTCCTCGACGACGTCGAGCAGGTCATGCACCGTGCGGTCCGGATTCCAGTGCAGCTGGATCGTGTAGCCCTTTGAAGCTGCCCAACGCAGCAGTTCAGCGAGCCGGGCTTTGCCGTCCGGCGTGATGTCGCCATCGGTCCAGTCGGCCCAGATCAGGATTTCGCCAGGGCCGTTGAAGTGCAGCATGTCGTCGCCGAATCCTTGCGGCAGGAGTTGTGTCAGGTTCTGCAGATCGGCGAGCTCGCTGCCGGGTTTTGGCGCGCAGAGGTGATAGGCGACGCGGACCGTCAATTGCCTGTCGTGCCACAGCTTGAACACGGCCTGGTAATTCGCCGGATACATGCTGACGCCGCCGCCATCGACGATGCCGGTGATGCCGAGACCGTTCATCTCGTGGAAGAACGCCTTGGAGCCCTCGATCTGCTGCTCCGGCGTCGGCTTCGGCAGCCGGTCGAAAATCTTGCCGAGCGCGTTGCCGCCCGCGACGATGACGCCGGTCGGCTTGCCGTCACTAGCTAGCTCGACGTTGCCGCCGGGCGTAACGTCGGCATCGCCGTGGATATTGAGGATATCCATCGCCTTGGGCGAGAGCAGCACCCAGTCATATAGATGCTGGATGTAGACGGGGTGGTCGACTGCTGCTTCCGCGACTTCCTGCGGTGTCGGCCGGCGCTTCTCGGCAAACTGCTCCTCGGTCCAGCCGCCCGCGACCACGATCCATGCGCCCTGAGGTTGGGTCTTCGCGGCCTGCCGGATCTTGTCCAGAGCGTCTTTCAGGGACGGCACGCCGATCCAGTTCACCTCGGTGCCGAAGGTCAGCGCGGCGCGGATGCCGTGAATATGGCCGTCGGTCAACCCCGGAATCACGGTGCGGCCGCCGAGATCGATCAGGCCGGTCCTGTCATCCGCGAGCTTCCTGATCTCGGCAGACGTGCCCGTCGCCAGCACTTGGCCATGCGCGATCGCGATCGCCTCGCGAACGGAGAAGTCGCGATCCACCGTGACGATCTTCCCGTTATAGAGAATGGTGTCCGCCGTTTCGGCGGAGGCAACTCCAGAAGCAAGCAGCAGGCCCGCGAAGATCGCAATTAAATTGAGGCGATGCATATTGTGTCCCAGTTTGTGTCTATCTGCTTCGTCATGACGGGGTCATTTCACCCCAGCATTTTCCGCAATTCGGCCTTCGCCACCTTCTCCAGCGTCGAGCGCGGCATGTCGTCGACGAGGCGGATCTCGCGCGGCACCTTGAAATCAGCAAGTGCCTTGCGGCAGGCGGTCATGACGGTGTCGGGCAGGTCGGGTGGCGCACGCTCGACGCCGCCTTGCGGAATGATGAAGACGACGGGCACCTCGTCCAGCATCGGGTGCTTCATCGCGACAACGGCGGCTTCGCGCACGCCCGGCACCACTGCGATGACCTGCTCGATTTCGGAGGCCGCGACGTTCTCGCCGCCGACCTTCAGCATGTCCTTGGCGCGGTCGCCGAACCGGATATAGCCGCGCTCGAGCAGGGTGACACGATCGCCGGTCAGGAAATAACCGTGCTCGTCGAAGCTTTCGCGCGTCGCTTTCTCGTTATGCAGATATTCCTTGAACAGCGAGAGCCCCGGCACGCCTTTGATCGAGAGATTGCCCGTGCCGCCCAATTCGGTCGGCCTTCCGTCGTCGTCGGTGACGCGGATGGCATATTCGGTTGCCGCACGGCCGATCGACATCGGCGTGTTGGGCTGGTCGACCTCGCCGACGATGCCGTGCGTGATGGTCTCCGTCATGCCCCACCAGCCGATAATCTTGATGCCGAAGACCGAGAAGGCGGGCGGCTCGCACACCGCGGTGCCCCAGAGCCGGAATTTGTGGGTCTTCGGGATCTCGTGCTCCAGCAGCGCCTTCATGCAGAAGGGGATTGTCGAGGTCCAGGTGCAGCCATACTCCAGCGCGACGCTCCAGAAGCGGCTGGCGGAAAAACGCGGTTGGATCACGCAGGTGCCGCCGACCCAAAGGCTTGCGAGCATCGAATAGGCGAGCGCGTTGGTGTGAAACAACGGCAGATAGGTCTGGTGCACGTCGCCTTCATGCAGATCCTGATGCGCGGCATTCACCTTGGCGCCCCATAGCGCATTGGCGTGGGTCCACAGCACCGCCTTTGGCCGCGACGTGGTGCCGGAGGTGTACTGCACGCTGCAGGGCGCAGAATGATCGGTCGGACGGCGCGGCCGGTCGGCGCTGTCCGCAAACAGGGCTTCGAAGGAGTCGGCACGGGCAGGAGCTCCCTGGCGCGGTGTTGCGCCGGCGTCGTGCGCGATCACCGCGATCCAGCGCAGATCCTTGCAATGGCGCGCGATCGTCTCGGCATAGGCCGGCTGGGTGATCGCGGCGACCGCACCGCAATGGCCGGCGAAATATTCCATCTCGGCCGGCGCGGAGCGCGTGTTGGTCGTGACGGCGATGGCGCCGAGCTCGACGCAGGCAAACCAGGCCAGCATCGCCTCGATGCAATTCTCCAGATGAATCAGCACGAACTCGCCGGGTCTGACACCTCGCCGGGCGAGGCCCGCGGCCAGCGCGCCGACACGGTAGTGGAATTCGCCATAAGTCCAGATCCGCGGCGGCGCGTCGAACGGCGCCCAGATCAGGAACGGATGATCGCGACGGGTCTCGCTGCGCATCCGGAGCAGCCAGGGCACGTCGAGCCCCGCGAACGGTCCCACGATTCCCGGCGCTGTCTTTGAGTTTGACATTGATCCTCCCGAGCAGCCTTGGAGCATGCCGCTTTCATTTTGCTTGGGACGAGTTGTGCCACCGGACGTGGCGATGGGCAAATCGACGTGACGAGGTCGTCATTCCGGGTCTGGTGCTTATGCACCATCCCGGAATGACGAACCAAAGGTTGGGGCGTCGTGGGCGGCGCCTCACGAATTACGCCCCCGCCGCGACGAGGCTAACCTTCGTACGACGAAATCTCGATCAGGCTGCCATCCGGATCGCGGCAATAGACCGAGCGCAGGGTGCCGCGGGCGCCCTGTTTCGCCACAGGGCCTTCCTCGATCGCGATGCCGTTCGCCTTCAGATGGGCGACCACCTGGTCCGGTGTGCTGGCGGTGAGGAAGCACAGATCGTCGCTGCCGGCTGCCTCATGGTCTGCGGTGAACCACTCGATCTTGTCGGCATCCCTCGGACGCACGTTGATCTTCTGGCTGCCGAAGATCAGCGAGGTCCGTGGCGTCTTGCCCTGCCCGGGATCGAACACCTTCACCTCCATGCCGAGGATCCTTCGGTACCATTCGGTGGTGCGCGCGACGTCCGCAACATTGATCACGAGGTGATCGAGCGCATGAACCTTGACCGCCATTTATCATCCTTTCGTCGCAACGCCCGTGCTCGTGTGCCGCACTGGCAGCGCCCAACTTTGCTTGTTAAAACGCAGCCCTAAGTCAACCCAAGAATGTTCAAAAGTGGGAGAATTTCATGTTGTCACGTCGCGCCGCGATCGGCCTGGTTGCCGCCGGAGTTCCGTCCCTCCTGGCGTCCGCGCGCAAAGCCTCCGCTCTGGATTATCCGACGCGACCGGTGCGTTTCCTGGTCGGCTATCCACCGGGCGGCGCGACCGATATCCTGGCGCGGCTGATCGGCCAGCGGCTGTCAGAGAAGCTTGGACAGCAATTCGTGATCGAGAACAAGCCGGGCGCCGGCAACAACATCGGCACTGAGGCGGCGATCAATTCCGCGCCGGACGGCTACACCGTTCTGCTGATCAATCCTGCGAACTACATCAATTCCACGCTCTACGCCAATCTGAAATTCGACTTCGTCCGCGACGTCGCGCCGATTGCCTCGTTCAATCGCGTGCCGAACGTGATGACGGTGAGCAAGGACGTGCCGGCGAAGAACGTTGCCGAGTTCATCGATTATGTGAAAGCCAATCCCGGCAAGATCAACATGGCGTCGTCGGGCAACGGCACCTCGGTGCATCTGTCCGGCGAGATGTTCATGGCGATGACCGGCGTGAAGATGCAGCACGTGCCCTATCGCGGCGCAGCGCCTGCGATCACCGACATGCTGGGTGGCCAGGTGCAGGTGATCTTCGACAACATGCCGTCGATCATTCAGCACATTCGCGCAGGTTCGCTGCGCGCGCTGGGCGTGACGACCACCGAAAGATCGCCACAACTGCCCGACGTACAGGCGATTTCCGAGACCGTGCCTGGTTATGAGGCGAGCGCGCTGTTCGGCATGGGCGCGCCAAAGGACACGCCGAAGGACATCATCGAAAAGCTCAATTCCGAGATCAACCTCGTGATGGCCGAGCCTGAGATGCGCAAGCGTCTGGTCGAGCTCGGCGGCGAGCCGCTGATTCAGTCGCCGGAGGCGTTCGGCGACATGATCAAGGCCGAGACCGCCAAATGGAAGAAGGTGGTCGAGTTCGCCGGTCTCAAGGTTGAGTGATGGAACCGTGATTGTCCGAACTTTGTTTTGCGAATGAGCGACAAACCTTCTGCTTGTAAGGAGAAGCGATCATGCGCAAGACGATATTGACGATGGCGGCGTTATCAGCGGCGGCAATCATCACGACGGCCACGTCGGGGCCGGCCGCGGCCCATGACTATCCCTGGTGCGTCCAGGGCCGGGGTGTCGGTGTCCCCGGCGACTGCTCGTACCAGACCTATGACCAGTGCATGGCGAGCGCGTCGGGCCGCGCCGTCTACTGCAATATCAATCCGCGCGTTGCCTTCGGCCGCGTGCGCCAGGGGCGTCCGGTTTATCCAAACTACTACTGATCGCCGACGTCAGGCAGGAGTCAGGCCTTTTGGGTTGACTCCTGTTTTCTTGCGCATATACTAAACCACATGGTTAAGTATAACGATGAGGCGCTGGACCGCACGTTCGCGGCGCTGGCCGATCCGACCCGGCGCGCGCTGCTGGCACGGCTCGGTAACCGCGAGACACTTTCGGTCAGCGAACTGGCGCAGCCGTTTGCGATGTCGTTGCCGGCGGTCATGAAGCATCTCGATGTGCTGTCGGATGCTGGCCTGATTGCGCGCGAGAAGACCGGGCGTGTCGTTGCGTGCCGGCTGACGGCGGAGCCCATGGAGCAGGCCATGGAATGGCTGACACGCTACCAGCGCTTCTGGTCCGACAATCTCGATCGCCTCGCTGCTTTTGTGGAGGATAGACGATGGCCCGATCTTCAAGCTCAACCGCTGCCGCCGGCCTCGCCGCGCGACCAAGCCTCACCCTCACGCGACGTTTCAACGCATCCCCCGAAAAAGTCTACGCGGCGTGGACGGACCCGCAAAACCTGATCCAATGGTTCATGCCGCCGTCCGTCGTTCCCGGTACGGTCAAGGCCGAGATCGACCTGCGCGTCGGCGGGAAATACCGCTTCAGCTTCGAGAAGGATGACGGCGAATATTTCGAAGCCGCGGGCGTCTATCGCGAGGTCGTGCCGAACGCGCGCCTGGTCTTCACCTGGGCGTGGCATTCGACGCCCGAGCGGGAATCGCTAGTCGCGATCTCGATCAAGGCCGAAGGCGAACGAACCTTGCTGACGCTGCATCACGCGCAATTCGCCGATCAGGCCGCCTGCGACGCGCACGAGCGTGGCTGGTCGGGAATGCTCGACAACCTCGGGAAGCTCCTGGTCTGAAATGGCAGTCCCTTCGTCATTGCGAGCGCAAGCGAAGCAATCCAGCAATGCCTCCGCGGAAGGAGACTGGATTGCTTCGCCGCTAACGCGTCTCGCAATGACGTCCCTGGTAGAGCAGAAGGAGGACAACATGGAACAGCACAAGATCGTCTCACGCCAGGAATGGATCGAAGCGCGCAGGGTGCATCTGGCCCATGAGAAGGAGTTCACGCGCGCCCGCGATCGTCTCAGCGAAGAGCGCCGCGCGCTGCCCTGGGTCAGAGTGGACAAGCCCTATACCTTTGACAGCGCGGACAGCAGAAAGTCGTTGGCCGATCTGTTCAAGGGAAGGAGCCAACTCATCGTCCAGCATCTCATGTATCCGCCCGAATGGGAGGAGGCGTGCAAGAGCTGCTCGTTCTGGGCCGATGGCTTCGAGCGTATCGTCCCGCATCTGGCAGCGCGTGACACGACGCTCGCGGCCGTCTCGCGTGCGCCGCTGGCGCAACTTCTGCCGTTCAAGCAGCGGATGGGCTGGACCTTCGACTGGGTGTCTTCCGCCGGCAGCGACTTCAACTACGACTACGGCGTTTCCTTCACGCCCGATGAGGTCAAGTCCGGCGCCAAGGTCTATAATTTCGGCACCTCGGGCTTCCACATCGAGGAGGCGCCCGGCATCAGCGTGTTCTATCGCGACGAGGCGGGCGAGATCTTCCACACTTATTCCTGCTTCGCGCGCGGCCTCGACATGATGAACGCAGCCTATCACTATCTCGACCTGACGCCGCTTGGCCGCCATGAGGAGGGCTTGTCACATCCGATGGCCTGGGTGCGGCTACATGACCAGTATCAACCGACATCTGATCAGGCATCTTGCTGCCATTCATAGACGTCGTTGCAGGCCTCTCCTTCTTTGCCTCGCAACGGCAAGGAAGGAGAGGAGATTCCATGTCATATGTCGATGGCTTTGTGGTTGCGGTACCGAAGAAGAAACTTGCGGCTTACGCGAAAATGTCGAAGCAGGCGGGCAGGATCTGGCGTGAGTACGGTGCGCTGGATTATCGCGAATGGGTCGCCGAGGACGTGAAGGTGGGCAAGCTCACTTCGTTTCCGCGCAGCGTCAAGCTGAAGCGCGATGAGACCGTGGTGTTCTCCTGGATCACCTACAAGTCGCGCAAGCAACGCGACCGCATCAACGCCAAGGTGATGGCCGACGAGCGATTGAAATCCATGGCGGACCCGAAGTCGCTGCCGTTCGATGCCAAGCGCATGATCTATGGCGGGTTCGAAAGCCTGGTTAAGGTCTGAACCGTGACAATTCAGGCGCCACATCGATTGGCGGCGCCTTTTGCGTTTGAAACTCGGCGCTTACCTCTTCGAACCCTCGGCCTGTTCTGTGGCGGTGCAGGAAATCAGCAGCGTGTATGCCCGCGCCGCCCCCGCGATGTCGGCGGTCTTGAGTTCGCCCTTCGGCTCGGCCGTCTCGTAAGGCACCACGCTGTTGTCCAGGAAATCGCGGATCGCGCCGGTCTTGATGGCGAAATTGATGTTTTCCGGGATGTTGCCGGTCGCGCGCACGAACTTCATGGCGTTGAGCTTGGCGGCAACCATGCCGACGATCCGACCGCTGGTGTCGATCAACGGTCCGCCGCTGTTGCCGGGCTGCACCGCCGCGCTGATCTGCAGGAAGCGGGTGTCATTCAACAGGCCGCTCAACGAGCTGACGATGCCGGTTGTGACGGTGAAATCCGACGTCAGCAGGCCGTGATAGGGATAGCCGATTGCGACGACCGAATCGCCGGAGTGCATCGCGCGGTCGCGTATCCTGGCGAACTCCTTGAACGAGCTTGCCGGTCCCTGCAGCAGAGCGAGATCGTTCGATTCATCGCTCGAAACCACGCGCAGTGTTGCCGCGGCTTCGCCGGTGAGATTGCCACGGATATCGCCGCTGCAGCCATGGATGACGTGATGGTTGGTGATGATGTGGCCGTTGGCGCTGATCACGAAACCGGTGCCGGTCTGGGTCTGGGTTCTGGTGGGCTTGGAAGTGCCCGGCGCGGCATTCGGTGATTCGCCCGTATCAGCCGATTTCGCCGCCACCGGCTTTGGCGTAGCGAAATCTCCGGCGCCTTTGATGCCTTCGGCCTTGATCCTGGCAACGCAGTTGGCGAGTGCGGCCATCAGTGGCCCGGTGGATGTCAGGTTGAACTGAACGGGGGCATCGCGCGCAGCCGCCACCATCAGGCTCGACTTGCGGAAGTCGCGCGCGATGTTCGGCGGCATGATGGCCGAGACCATCTCGGCTGAATTCGCGGTCGCGAACAGCCGGGCCTGCGATTGTCCATCGAAGGTGACGTCGACCGTCACTGACTGACCCTTGCTGAAGCGGAAGGAGGGACTGCCGAAGCCCAGCAGCCAGGAGCCGGTCGCGGTCTGGCTGACGATCAGCGACACACCGTTGGCGTAGGCGGTCACGGCCGCGCAATGCGAAAAGTTGCCGCTCGAATCATCGGTATAGGCGCCGCCGATCCAGGCCCCGACATGGATCATTCCATAGGGGCCGGCGGCGCAGGCGAACGAGGTGGATGCCGCCTGGAGCAGGCAGGCGACCATGAACTTCTTCAACATCTGGGAGTCCCCATGATAGTGGTGATATTGTACCGTCTACTTGGGCGGGAATGCAACCGGCACTATCCGCCGGTGATTGCTGCCCGTGGACTGCCTGGGCAGATGGCCGACGAGTTGGTTCTGGCCGCCCCACGGGCTTGCGCTGACTTTGCGACCCGGTATACTTTGCATTGCAAAGTGAAGGGGCAGGCATGAGCGACCTAGATAAGGCGCTGGCCGATATCATTGCGATCCGTAGTCAGATCGCGGCCGGGACAGCGTTTCGCGGCTACGGTCCGGCCACGATTGCCGCAACCGGTGTCGTGGCGCTCGTGACCTCGGTTCTGCAGGCCGTCCTGCTCGGTGATCCCACCAGGGCCGCGCCGACGTTCTTTCTTGGCTGGGTCGCCGCCGCCGTGTTGTCCTCGATCCTGATCTGGATCGAAACGCTGGCCCGCTCGCGCCGGCATCATTCGGGCCTCGCTGACGCCATGATCCATCAGGCCGTCGAGCAGTCGCTGCCGGCGGGAATTGCGGGCTTGCTGCTGGGGGTGATGCTCTGGAAGTTCGCGCCGGAGACGCTGTGGATGCTGCCCGGCCTTTGGCAGATCCTGGTTTCGCTCGGCGTATTCGCTTCCGTTCGTTCGCTGCCGCGCTCGGTCGCGCTCGCCGGCGCCTGGTATTTCCTGGCCGGCTTCACCGTGTTGATTCTGTCGAGCCAAAGCCACGCGCTATCGCCCTGGACCATGGGCCTGCCATTCGCGATCGGCCAATCGCTGATGGCGACAATTCTCTATTTCGCCTCCGGAGAAACCGATGTCGAAGAGTACAATGAGTAGCGCGCCGTTCGCCTATGACGGGCTCGACCGGGTGATCCACGAAAAGGCGCGGCTTGGCCTTCTGACTTCGCTGATTGCGCATCCGAACGGGCTGGCATTCGCGGATCTCAAGCAGCTCTGCGGCCTGACCGACGGTAATCTCAGCCGTCATCTGCAGGTGCTGCAGGAGGCAGGCCTGGTCGAAGTCACCAAGGGATATGAAGGCAATCGGCCGCACACGTCCTGCCGCCTGACCAAGGCCGGCCGCCGCCGTTTTCTCGATTATCTCGCCGTGCTGGAACGGCTCGTGCGCGACGCCGCGAAAGCCGCGGGCCGCGAGCAGGGGGCCTTGGCCCGGCTCGGTCTCCTTTCCACTTGATCGTCTTTTTTGCATCGGAGCTTTGCAATGCAAAGTCGTCTCCAGCCTAAACTCGTGTCCAAGCTTCATGTCGGCATCATCATGGATGGCAACGGCCGCTGGGCGACGCGGCGCGGCATGTCGCGGCTGCGCGGCCATGAGGCCGGTGTCGACGCGATCCGCCGCATCGTCGAGGCCGCACCCAATCACGGGATCGGTACGCTGACGCTCTACGCTTTTTCCAGCGACAATTGGCGCCGGCCGAAAGCCGAGGTCACCGGGTTGATGACACTCCTTCGATTTTATCTCGCCAATGAGGTCGAGAGCCTGGTCAAGAACGGGGTACGTCTCAATGTGATCGGCCGGCGCGACCGCCTGCCGGACGGCATCGCCTCCGCAATCGCGCGGGCCGAAGCCGCGACCGCCAACGGCGACGCCCTGCATTTGCGTATTGCGGTCGACTATTCGGCGCGCGATGCGATCCTGAATGCCGCGGTCAAGCTCGCGGGTTCCGTCGCACCGACGCGCGAGACATTTTCCGAGTTGGTCACCGGCGAGGCCGGCCTGCGCGAGGTCGATCTCATCATCCGTACCAGTGGCGAGAAGCGGCTGTCGGATTTCCTGCTCTGGGAAGGAGCCTACGCCGAACTGCATTTCACCGAGCGGATGTGGCCCGAGTTCGATGCGGACGATCTCGCGCAGGCCCTTCAGGCTTTCGATCGCCGCGAACGGCGCTTCGGCGGCCTGCAGCCTTTGCCGCTCGAGCCCGCGCCGGCCTAACGGTCTGATCGCCGGATCGTCGGCGGCCAGCTTTCCGGTCAGGCGGGAATCATCTACCAAGATTGCATCGCCACGCCGACATGCGCCGATGGACCGTCACCAGGGCCAAGCTTCCGCCAGCCAATCTGAGAAATCGTCGAGCGCCACAGGCACCGGCACGCCGGCGGCGTTCTTCGAAGCCGGGCTTCAACTCCTGAAGGCAGGGGAACTGGCCGAGGCCGAAAAATGTGGACGGCAGGCGCTCACGCTCGATGCCGGCCACGCCGATTCCCTGCATCTGATGGGATTGCTGTGCTTCGCTGCGAAACATTATGATCTGGCCGTCGAATGGTTTGCGCGCGCGATTCGGCAGAATCCTGACGTCGCTGATTATTTCTCCAGTCTCGGGACTGTGCTGCAGCAGCAGGGCCGCTATGACGATGCGATCAAGAGCTTCGATCGCGCACTGGTGCTGCAGCCCGACCTGTCGGAGGGCTGGTACAAGCTTGGTGAGCTTCTCCGGCAGCAGAAACGGCATGACGAAGCGCTCCTGAGCTTCAATCAGGCGCTCAAGCTCGACCCAGGCTACCGCGAAGCGGTCAATGCCAGCGCACTCTCGTATTTTGAAACCGGACATTACGAGGACGCGATCCTGTGTTTCGAGCGGTCGCTCGCGATCGATCCGACACAGGCCGGCGCCTTTCACTGGAAGGGACTCTGTCAGCTTCGCCTGCAGCGGTTCGAAGGCGCTCTCGCCGATTGCGTGAAGGCGCTCGAACTCGCACCCGATCATCCGGACATCATCAACAATACCGGCCTTGTCCTGCAGCGCCTCGCCAGGAACGCAGAGGCGCTGGTCTATTTCGATCGGGCGATCGAGCTCAATCCGCACTTCGCGCTGGCGTTCAATCACCGCGGCGCGTCGCTGGCCGAACTGCGCCGCTTTGACGACGCGTTGGCGAGTTTCAGCCGCGCGACGGCGATCGATCCCGACTACGCGGATGCGCATTGGAACCGCGCCCTGCTGCAGCTCCTGCTCGGCGATTTCGCCTCGGGCTGGAGCGCGCGGGAATGGGGACGGAAGTCCCAGGCCGTCGGTTTCGTCGACCGGGGATTCACCAAGCCGCTCTGGCGCGGCGAAGCGCCGATCGCGGGCAAGACCATTCTGCTGCACAGCGACGAGGGGCTCGGCGACACCATTCAGTTCTCCCGCTACGTGACGATGGTCGCAAAGCTCGGCGCGCGGGTCATTCTCGAAGTCCAGGACCTCGTCCACCCGTTGTTATCCGCGATGCAAGGCGTGGCGCTGTGCCTGCCCAAGACCGGGGCGGCGCTGCCTGATTTTGATCTGCAGTGTCCCTTGTCGGGTCTGCCGTTGGCGTTCGGCACGCGTCTCCAGACGATCCCGTCCGCGGTCTCCTATCTGCCGACGCCGCCCGAGCGGCGCGTGCAGGCCTGGGCCACGCGGCTCGGCGCACACGACAAGTTGCGCGTCGGTCTGGTCTGGTCGGGAAATCCGGCGCATGGCAATGACCGCAACCGCTCGATGCCGTTGGCCGCGCTATCGTCGATCCTCGATCTGGATGCCCGCTTCGTCAGTCTGCAGAAAGACGCGCGATCCGGCGATCAAGCGGAGCTGTTCGCGCGGAAAGAGATCGTCAATCTCACTGACGACCTGTCCGACTTCGTCGACACGGCGGCGCTGATGGCCTGCCTGGATCTGGTCATCACCGTCGATACCAGTGTTGCGCATCTTGCCGGCGCACTCGGTCGTCCGACCTGGATACTGCTTCCCTATACGCCGGATTATCGCTGGCTGCTCGATCGGGACGATAGCCCCTGGTATCCGACGGTGCGGCTGTTTCGGCAGGGCGAAGACCGCGATTATGCAACCGTGTTGCCGCGCGTGCGCGCGGAATTACAGAAACGGATCGCGGCGTTCGAGCTCGTGCGCTAATCCGCCCGCAGGGTGACGTTGAGTTCGTGGAAGCGCCGCGTCAGCTCGGCGACGCTCTTCCATCCGGTCTTCTCGCGGGTGCGCCGCAGGTGGGTATACACGGTGGTGATGCTGACGCTGCGGCTGCGCGCATAGGCGACCGCGGTCATGCCGCCGCTCAGCGCCTCGACGAGATTCGCTTCCGCGTTGGTGAGGCCATAGAGGTCCCGCAGCATTCCGGTCGTCGCCGAATTGCGTTGCAGCGGATCGTGAATCAGCAGCATGGCCACTGCGCTGGGATGGCTCCCTCCCGTGCCGGCGCGCGGCAATGGCCGCACTGACACCGTGTAGGGTGGCTGGCCGCTTTCCCTCGGCACAGCGAAGTCCGTGCGCAGGGAGCTGGCTGCGGGGGCGTGCACGCGATCAACCGCGCTTGCAAATTTGCCGCGCAGATTCGGCGTGGAGAATTCGATCGTATCGCGATCGATCCGGAAATCGTTTCCGCGTCCGGCCAACAGCCGCAGCGTCTCGTTGAGGTAGACGATTCGGCCGTCGCGGCCGAGCAGCGCGATCCCATCGGTCAATAGATCGAGCGCATTCTCAAGCAGGCTCTCGCGATCATCGGTCGCCGCAATGACCTGCACATAGGACCCCCCAATCGCCATTGTCTCTCCAGACCATCGCGCGGCCAATCGCACGCCGCGTGCCTATTGCTCCCCATTCCGCGCCCAGAGACAAAAATCCCCAGGATTGGTCGCGCCAACCGCTGCTTAGGTTCAAGGCGGCGTCGCGTTATTGAGCACAGCTCTGCTGCGTTTCAGGCCGAACGATTGGCGCATTTGTCCAAGCAGAGTAGCAAGTTTCTCCATTAAACAACCGTGCGCCAGCGCACTAAGCGCGGCTGTTTTCCGTCTCATTCTCGATGACCAGAGTCCCCAACAACGATCAAGGAGGGCTGCTTTGTCAAAGGTCGATTCGATGGAAATGCCGGTGGCCGTTCGTGGCAGCGTGACGCCACTGCTATCGCGGATGATCCGAAGCTTGCTGGAAGCCCTGCAGGAGTCACGCAGGCGAACTGCCCGCTCGATGATCGAGAGCTATCGCCGTCAATGTGGCGGATGACGGAGGGCCCGGTTGGGCGAGACGTGACGGAGTAGCGATGAAAGACCGAGCGTGGCCTGGCGCGATTATCGCCGACGCGCCGGGGCCGGTTTCGATTCGAACCGCTTGTATCGGCGATCTCGATCGGCTCGCCGATCATTTCAGCGCGTTGTCGCCACCGGCGCGATATGATCGCTTCATGGGCGCGGTCGACAATTTCGCGAAGATCGCCGTCGATTGCCTGGTGCAAGGCTGCAGGGCCGAACGCTTCACGCTCGTCGCCGAATGGCAGCGGCCAGGACGCGATATCATCGTTGGTGAGGCAAGCTACGCATTCGATCGTGACAAGCGATGCGGCGAATTCGCGGTATCGGTCGCCGATCGCTGGCAGCGCCAGGGCGTCGGTTCCGCGTTGCTCTGTGCGCTGCAGTATCGTGCGGTCAGTCTCGGCTATGTCGGCCTGTACGGCGAGACCTTGAAATCCAATGTCGCGATGAAGGACTTGGCGCGCAAGGCCGGCTTCGAATTCACGCGTTCGTCAGACTGGCGCGCCGTCCGCTTCGACAAGAAACTCGATGGTCCGATCGCCCTTCCGCAGCCGGGCTCGCGGCGGAAGGACCGCCACGAGCCGCGGTCGCCTGACCGGCTTCCTGTCACTCCTTGACCAGTTCTCCTGAACCGCCGAATTCGCTCGGAAAGTCCTTCAGCTTCGGCAAACCGTCTCGCATCGGCAGAACGGTTTCGGAGTAATTGACGTGCACGCCGGGCTTGAAGTCCAGTTCCGGAAGCGTCGCGGCGAAAACGTCGATCAGACCGAGCGGCGGATGCGTGGTCATCAGATGACCGCCGCACTTCGAACAGTATTGTCGCTGGCTGAGTTTGGATTTCTGAAACATCGCGACATTCTCGGCGCCAGCGGTCACGCGCACCGTCTCGGGCTTCCACAGACTGAATGCGTTCACAGGTCCTCCGGACCACGAACGGCACGAACTGCAGTGACAATAGCCCATGGCCTCCGGCGAGCCCGTGGTCTCGATTTCGACAGCTCCGCAAAAGCATTTTCCGGTTAATTTCATGCGTCGTCCTCATTCTCTCTTCAAATGAAGAGAGAGCAATCATTTGCGCGGCGGAAAATCTTGGACTGCCACGACCAACCGTAAGTGCGATGCGACACAATAAAGTTGCTTGTTGTGTGCGCCAGATCACATTGTCATCCGATCGGAGGACGCTGGGGGGACGCCGATCCGCTAACACGCTGTCGGGCAGAGGGATGCACTCTCGGGGGTGGACCATAATGGTTTCATTTTATTGGCATCACGCACATGACGGATTTAGGTGCTCGTGTTTTCGAATTTTCCACTGACGATATTCCCGAGCAGGATCGGATTGCTTATTGGCGCGAGCACTACGGCCATGTGATGCTCCGCGTCGATATCGAGCCTGCGGCGGGCCAGATTTTTACGGCTCACAATCGTACTCTGGCGTTGCCCGGCCTGCAGTTGATGGAAGGCTCGTGTTCGCCGGCGAAGATCGCGCGAGCCGGTCAATATCTCGCCGATGGCAACGACGATATCGTCTTTGCGATCAACCGGACCGGTTCGGCGCTTGTCGAGTCCGGGGGGCGACAGCATCTGCTGAAGGACCACGAAGCGGTGGTCCTCAGTTGCGGCGAGGCGGCAGCGTTCGATCGCACAAGCTTCGGAAATTCCTTCACGTTGCGCGTCCCGCGCGCCACGCTGGAAAAGACCGTCATCAGGATCGATGATGCGTTGCTGCGGCCGATCCCGGGTGACCGTGGGGCGCTCGGGCTCCTGGAGAATTACGCGACCTGGCTTCTGACCGCGGCGCCATCGCTCGATCAGAAGCTGCTCAATCTGTCGGTCCAGCATGTCCAGGACCTGCTGGCACTCACGATCGGCCCTGTCACCGATTTCATCGACCCCGCCAAGATGCGCGGACTGAAGGCGGCCCGGCTCAATCTCGCGAAGTCCTTCATCGTCGCCCATAGCCATCGGCGTGATATTTCGATCTCGGCGGTCGCGGCCAGCCTCAACGTGACGCCGCGCTATGTGCAGCGCCTGTTCGAGGCGGAGGGTACGACGTTCTCCGAGTTTCTGATCGGGCAACGTCTGGCGCGAGCCCACCGGACGCTCTGCGATCCGAATGCCGGCCAGACCGCGATCAGCACCATCGCCTATGATGTCGGTTTCGGCGATCTCTCTTATTTCAATCGACGCTTCCGGCGTCAGTATGGCCTTACGCCGCGTGACGTGCGGGGCGAAAGAGACATCTGACATTTAGTCTCTCAGGTCCGATCGGTTGTCGCGACGGACCAAGACGCGGCACGCCACCTGCGTTAGCTCCTTCCGGATATTTGATCGGAATCAATTTCATCACGAGTGGAGCTGTTGATGAAGCAATTTTATCTGACGGCAGCCGCCGGGGTTGTCGTCACCACGTCGCTTGCGTCCAACCTGCTTTGGGCCATGGCGTTCAGGCCGAGGGCAACCGGCGCGCTGCGATCGGCGCTTGGCGGATTGCGCGGTCTCATCGACGTATCGGTCGCGGCAGCAATCGCACGCTCCGAGCGACAAGCCGCGCTTTTCAAGCTGGACGACCTCAGCGATCGAGATCTCAGGGACATTGGGCTCTACCGCGATCAATTCGGTCTCGTTCTGCCTGAACCAGGCGGCCCTTTCGACAAGCTCCCGCGCTTTCACGCGACACGCGAAGCAGGCGGGGGGCGCTGATGACGTCGAAAATAGTTGCTCTCAAAATCCTCGACGGAATTTTCATCGTTGTCACTTTCGTGATGATGCTCGCAATCGCCGGCCTTCCGATGGGATGGTTGCTCGACCTCATCGAGATGTCGTTGCGCGAATTCCAGGCCTTTGCGCTCTTCATCGTGTTCGCGGCACTGCTCTTGATCCACGCGATCGCGACGTCCAACTCCGCGCCATGATGCGTAGGTAATGAGTTACTCCGCAGGAGTTACGTTTGTAACCCGAACGTTTCGCGGTGAAATCGCCGCGTAATGCCGGGAGCTGAGTTTTGTTCGGCCGATCATTCCCAATCGCCCGTTTCCGGACAATTCACAGAGCGACAAAACAATCATGCTCAATATTATCGTGCTTGCGATTATTCTCGCTGCCGCTGTTTTTTTCGTTTGGCTCTGCAGCCGACTGCGCCGTGTCGCCAAGGCATTTCTCCGATGGCCGGGTATGGCGACAAGCGGACTTGTGGCCCTGATCCTGTTCCTGATTTGCGGCGCGGCTGGCGCCGGACTTTACAAGGAGGGCTCGCGTAGCGCTCCAATTCCGGATCTGCGGGTCGAACTGACTGACGACGAGGTCCAGCGCGGCCAGGACATTGCGGCCGGCTTTTGCAGTTCCTGTCATTCCAGGATCGGGACCATGACCGGCGGCGAGGATCTCGGGAAGCATCTGCCGATCAATCTGGGCTCCTTCATATCGTCCAATCTCACCAATGCCGGTGCATTGAAGAACTGGTCGGACGGCGAGATTTTCCGGGCCATTCGCAACGGCGTCGATGCCGAAGGACATCGGCTTGTCATCATGTCGCTGACCAACGCGGGCCGACTGAGCGATGACGATACTCACGCGTTGATCGCCTATATCCGCAGGCTCCCGGCTGACGGAGTGGCGACGCCGGACCCGCCCGATCAACTCAGCCTGCTCGGGCTCGTTATGCTGGGGGTCGGCCAGTTTCCGCCGGCCAAGCCTGTGAATACTGGCGTCATCACGGGACCACTCAAGGCTCCGACTTTCCAATACGGCGAATATCTTCTGTCTTATCAGGATTGCCGAGAGTGCCATGGCAAGGATCTGACCGGCGGTGTTCAAGGTCAGTGGGCGCCGATCGGACCCGGATTGAGCCTGGTCGAAGGCTGGAGCCGCGACGAATTCATGGCCACGCTGCGAACCGGCAAGGACCCGGGCGGGCACGAGATCAATGAGCGGATGCCGTGGCGCGCGCTCGGCAAGATGGACGATGTCGAGCTGAGCGCCATCTATGAGTATCTGACGCACATGTCTCGTTCGCGAACGACGAAGACCGACTAGATTTCGCTCGCGACAGCCGTTGCAGGCGCTTGAAGCTCCGCTCCGCGTCAAAGCGCCGCTCCCGACATTCTTAACCTCCCGTTAGGCAACGCGCGTCGTCAAGGCGCGCATTGCCGTGTTTTGCGGATTTGGTTCGCATTCGATCCCGAAACAGACCTTCTTCCGGCCGTCGCGGCTGGATCACGATGCACGATGAACCTCGTCCGTCACAGCGTCCGCTAAGATTCGCTTAATGTTGAGTTGCTACCCGTATTCAACCGGAAGAGGATTTACGGATGCGTCACCTGTCAGTCTACCAGCGCCTTGCGATGATCATCGCGGTGCTGTCGATCGCCTTTTTTGCCGTTTCCGCCATGCAGATCATGGTGTTGCGTGATGCGGTGCTGGACGAGCGGCGAACCATGATTCACGACATGGTGGACGCGGCGGTCAAGATTCTCTCCTTTTACGATGGCGAGGCGAAGGCCGGCAGGATCGAGCCGGACCGCGCGCGACAGGCGGCGTTCTCCGCGATCGGCGCGATGCGCTGGGGCGAGTATTCCGATTACGTCGGCGTCTACGGCACCGGAAGCGCCGACGCGGGCGTCACCTATGTCCATTCCAATCCCAAATATATCAACGTCAATCGTTGGGACTTCAAGGACAGCCGCGGCAAACTCCTGATCCAGGACATCGTGCAGACGGCCCGTGCGGGTGGCGGCTATGTCGAATATTTCGCGCCGCGCTCGGCCGGCGGCACCGAACTGCGCAAACTCTCTTACGTCGGCTCGTTTGGCACGGGCGAGCAGCGTCTTGCACTCCAGGCCGGCGTCTATGTCGACGACATCGACGCCGTTGTCGTGAGCCGGTCGATCTCGGCCGCCATCGCCGCATTGTGCGGGCTTCTCATCGCGGGACTGACCGCGTTCTGGCTCGGCCGCGGCATCGTCGTTCCGCTGGCGAAGACCTGCAACGTGATGGACGACATGACCAAGGGCAACCTTGCGTTCGACGTGCCGTTCGTCGATCGCAACAACGAGATCGGACGGATCGCCCGAAGCCTGCAGGTGTTCAAGGATCATCTGGTCGAAACGACGCGGCTCCGCATCGAGCAGGAGCAGATGAAGCTTCGCGCCGCCGAGGAGCGCAAGACCGTCATGGCCCGCATCGCGGATGAATTCGAACACAGCATCGGTGGCGTGATCCGGGGCACCGCGGCGGCCGCCGACGAACTGCAGAATTCGGCGTCGTCGATGTCCGAGATCGCCGAGGACACGACGGGGCAGAGCGCCAAGGTCGCCGCCGCCGCCGAACAGACCGCATCGAACGTCCAGACGGTGGCGGCCTCCGCAGAGGAGCTGTCGTCCTCGATCAAGGAGATCGCGCGGCAGGTCACGCAGTCGACGTCGATCGCCCAGAATGCGGTCGAGCAGGCGACCCGTACCGAAACCATGGTCGAAAAACTGGTGTACGCGACCCAGAAGATCGGCGAAGTCATGGCCCTGATCCAGACGATCGCGGGACAGACCAACCTGCTGGCGCTCAACGCAACGATCGAGGCGGCGCGGGCCGGCGAAGCGGGCAAGGGATTTGCCGTCGTCGCGAACGAGGTCAAGGCGCTCTCGTCGCAAACGGCCAAGGCCACCGACGAGATCGCAAGCCAGATTCAGGCCATCCGCGAGGCCACCGGCTCGACCGTCGATGCGATCCGCGACATCGGCACGACGATCGGGCAGATGAACGAGATCGCCGGCTCGATCGCCGCGGCCGTCGAGCAGCAGGGCGCAGCAACCCAGGAAATTGCCCGCAGCGTGCAGCAGGCGTCGCAGGGGACGCACGATGTCATGCAAACAATCGTCGGCGTTCGCGAGGCGTCGGGCCAGGTCGACAGCGCCGCCGCGCGCGTTCTGAGCGCCGCCGGGCAGCTCACCGCCCAGTCCGAGCAGCTCAAGAACGAGACCGGAAAGTTCCTCGGCAACATCCGCGCGGCCTGATCTTCCCTCACATTGTAGCGCCTGCTTCGCGAGCCCGCCGATCCGGCGTCGCTCGCGGGCGATCCCGGCATGGACAACAGCGGGATCAACGCCGATGATGGTGTCTGACGCGGATCCCCCAGGAACCGCTGGCGACGCCGCGCTTTGATCCTGCGGCGGACGTCCCGCATAGGCCAGTCCGACTTTCAGGCAAGTGAGGACATCAAGATGGCGGACGATCAGAGCAAACCCTCCGGCCCCGATCTCACGGCAGGCGTCGAACCGAGCAACTTCAATGACAACATGCTGCTCGGGCATGTCGGCGACCAGGATGTCCTGCTGGTTCGCGCCGGCTCCGAGATCTTCGCGATCGACGCGCATTGCAGCCATTATCACGGACCGCTGGCCGAGGGGCTCGTGGTCGGCGAGGGCATCCGCTGCCCCTGGCACCATGCCTGCTTCGATCTGCGCACCGGAGAGGCTGTGCGCGCGCCGGCATTGTCGGCGTTGTCGGTCTGGCGCGTGGAGCAGAAGGGCGGCCGCATCGCCGTGCGCGAGAAGCAGGAGCAGCCAAAGCCGTCGCGAAAGCCCGCGGCCGATGCACCGAAGCGGATCGTGATCGTCGGCGGCGGCGCGGCCGGCTTTGCCGCGGCCGAGATGCTGAGACGCGAGCAGTTCGACGGCGACATCACCATGCTGAGCAGCGATGCGGCGCCGCCGGTCGACCGCCCCAATCTGTCGAAGGACTATCTCGCCGGCAGCGCGCCGGAGGACTGGCTGCCGCTGCGTCCGGACAGTTTCTATGCGGAATCCCACATCGATCTCCACCTCGCGGCCGACGTCGGGTCGGTCGATGCCAAGGCGCGTCAGGTCACGCTCGCCGGTGGCAAGACGCTGCCTTATGACCGCCTGCTGCTCGCGACCGGCGCCGAACCGGTGCGGTTGCCGATTCCCGGCGCAGGTCAGCCGCACGTGCGCACGCTGCGATCGCTGTCCGATTGCCGCGCAATCATCGACGCGGCGAAAGGGGCGAAGCGGGCCGTGGTCATCGGCGCGAGCTTTATCGGGCTCGAAGCCGCGGCCGCGCTTCGGACACGCGAGATCGAGGTTCATGTCGTTGCGCCCGAGCAGCGGCCGATGGAGCGTATCCTGGGGCCTGACATGGGTGACTTCGTGCGCGCTCTCCATGAAGAGCACGGCGTGATCTTCCATCTCGGCGACACCGTCGCGGCCATCGAGGGCAAGCGCGCGATGCTCAAGAGCGGTGGTGCGCTGGATGCGGACGTGGTGGTGGTCGGCGTCGGCGTGCGCCCGCGGCTGGCTCTTGCCGAGCAGGCCGGTCTTTCGATCGATCGCGGTGTCGTCGTCGATGCCTATCTCGAAACCACCGCCCCCGGCGTCTTTGCAGCCGGCGACATCGCGCGCTGGCCGGATCGGCATTCGGGCGACAACATCCGCGTCGAACATT
The DNA here is from genome assembly GCA_963770385.1 of uncultured Alphaproteobacteria bacterium. GTDB lineage: Bacteria > Pseudomonadota > Alphaproteobacteria > Rhizobiales > Xanthobacteraceae > Bradyrhizobium. The sequence goes on from CAVYPJ010000003.1 coordinate 1,865,992, forward strand.
GGGTCGTCGCCGAACGCCAGGGACAGACCGCCGCGCGCAACATGCTTGGGCAGCGCGAAGCCTTCGATGCGGTGCCGTTCTTCTGGAGCCAGCATTACGACGTGCCGATCAACTATGTCGGCCACGCCGAAAGCTGGGACGAGATCGCAGTCGACGGCGACATCAAGGGCAGGGATTGCCTCCTGCGCTACAAGAAGAATGGCCGCGTGCTGGCGGTGGCCTCGATCTATCGCGATGTTGCGAGCCTCAAGGCCGAGCTTGCGATGGAGCGAAACGAGGCGGTGTGACCGTTGGTCGGGAGCGTGGCGCCGCAATGAATTTGCGGGCCGACTCTGCGCGTTGCGCACCAATTGCCGGCGGCCGCCCCTCACCAGTGGAACGTTGCGCCCTTGCCGATATCGCAATCGAACGCGGCCTCTCGAAGCACCGCGAAGGTCACGGGGTTGAGGACGGTCGTGTGCGCTTCGACTTTGCCGTTGGTGCGCACTCTGTAGGACAGGAATTCGTTGACGGGCGTCTTGTCGGGTCTCACCGTGAAGTGCGTTGTCGCGAAAGCAATGGTGCCGTCGGCCTGCACCATAAAGCCATCGGCACGCAGGCTTCCCTTGACCGGTGGGCCCGATTTGTCGAAGTCGTGCACCTGACACGCGGACAGATCGATCACCATGCGAACGTCCTTGCCATCGAGCACGGCTTTCTCCAGGGCAGCATAGTCCGGGTTGAGTTCATCCGCGATCGCGCGGTGGCTGCTCAACGGACTGAAAAGAATCGCTGCGCTCATGATGCCCATCAGGGCGTATCTCGGCATGGACGAACTCCGGGTTGAAAAACACAGATGAGCTGTTTGCAGAAGGAGAGCAGCGCTCGCCGATCTGCAACGCCGGCCAATAGTAGATCTGTGTTACGCAAATATTTCGTGTTGGCTCGCCGAGCATCCATCCAGGTTTTCCTTCGTCATTGCACGCCTCACGACTTCGCTCCGGGGACCGTCGGGGGCCTCATGGTTCGAGACGCACGGCTTCGCCGTGCTCCTCACCATGAGGGTTGATGTCGTGCCACGCATGCTGACCTCATCCTGAGGAGCGCGCTTGCGCGCGTCTCGAAGGATGGGCCAGGAAGGGACTGGCGACACACCTTCTCATTCTCGCGGCGCATGGCGTCCGAGGTTTTCCAATTCGATGTCCCTCTCCTTAACAGAGGGCGCAGGGAAGACCGGGTGCCGGCCGCACCCATGGTCCGCGTGCAACAAAAAAGCACGCGGCAGAACCACAGGCTCAGCCGAAACAACCGGCCTTCCCTGCGCAATGGTGTTACGGCTTATACGTGATCTCCCCGGTGACCAGGCTTTCTTGCCACCGTCGCCGCGCTGATGTCGTCAGCGCAACTTAACGCCAGCCTAGGGGCGCCAGGACCACACGATTTCGCCGTCCGCATTGTGCTGTTCGTCCGACAGCACGCCGCGTCCATCGCATCCCGCTCCCAACGTCCGTGACGATCGCGATACGCCCCTCATATGGGTGCGAGACGCGCGGAAGGATGGTTTTGATTTGCCCGACGGCGCAAGAGGAAAGTTTGCGTCACGTTGGCACGACGGGCAATTTGCGCATGGCGTGTATGCGCCGCTTTCTCGACCGTCATTGCGAGCGTCAGCGAAGCAATCCAGATTGCCTCCACGGATGCAGTCTGGATTGCTTCGTCGCGTTGCTCCTCGCAATGACGATCTTTCTCTCCTTTGTCATTCCGGGACGCGCCGCTAGGCGCGGGCCTGGAATCCATACTCACGATGGTGGTTAGAGATTCCGGGCTCGACGCTTGCGCGTCGCCTCGGAATGACGACGTCCCGACGGTCGAAGCGTGTCGGTGCGCGCGACTTGCCGGCCGCCGGGCATCTCATCTTTTTCTCATGATCGCATCATGACTTCCCTCGCGAGGTCGCATAGGTCGAGAAACCGCCCAGCGAGGGCGCCTATCCATGAAACAAGGAAGCCATCTCATGCATATCCAGATCATCAACTTCAAACTCAGGGATGCGGCCGAAGAGCAGTACCTCAAGCTCTGCGAAGAACTGGCGCCGACATTCGGTTCGATGCCCGGCCTGCTCACGAAATTCTGGCTCGCCGATCGTGCGAGCAACGCCTATGGCGGCGTCTATGTCTGGAAGGATCGTGCGAGCGAGGTGGCGGCTGCCGTTGTCTCGCATCCGAACTTGACCAACATCACGTCCAAGGACTTCGACGTCCTCATCGCGCCGACCCGCGTGAACCGCGGGTGTCTTCCAGCGTCGTCATCCCGGGAACGAAAGATGCGGCTCGGGTCGCGTCCGGCCTCTACCTTTCTTCGTTGAGGCAGATGGAGGCCGCGATACGGGACCAGCCAAACCTTGCACCAAATGAGAGGGACACCGGCGGCATCCCGGCGATGATCCGCCCGGTGCGTAAAAACCTCCCGAGTGCGCTTTTATGAGCAGTTCCAAATGCTTATGTTGCGACATTTTGTTACTGTTGCTAACCTAGGGTAGTATCGCTACCCTAATTACCAGCGTTAGACGAGGACGTGGCTATTCGAAACAGTGCCGTGATGCGAAGGGGCAGGTCAGCGACGTAGCCTGCAGCGACGCAAATCGGCACTGAGGTCGCGGAGGCAGACTGCCGACACATGCACGCATAGCTTCAATCACCGGATTCGAATCTCGAAGCGACGCTTGGTGTCGGGCGAATGTGTTCTGAAGAGTGCGACGCGCTCGGCGCGGCGGAGATTCCCATGGGGAAGGCCTGGGTCAGCGAACCGGCTTTTTCGTATCAGTCGGTTGCCGTCGACAGCATCGACGTGCTGAAGAGACCGGTGGACGGCGCAGATGCCGAGATCGTGCAACTCGGCAAAGGTTGCATCACGGGCAGCCTGAGCCGCGCAACCATTGGAGACCTTTCGTTCAGCAGGGGCTCGTTCTCGCTTCCGATCCGCGCGTCGGGCGTCCTCAGCCGGACCAGGCTGACACTCGGACTTCTTCTGAGAAGTGCCGAGCCCGTGAGAGATTCGTCCGGGCTACCGGCGATCGCCGGCGATATCTTCATCATCCCTCCTGGGATCGACCATCATAACGTCTATAGCGGGCCGGCTTCGTTCATTGGGTTGACGATCGATCCGATCGAGCTGGCAACGTTGTTCGGGGGTGAGGCGGTTCTTTCACAGCCTGAATACTGGTCGCGATTGCATCGCTGCCGCCCGCAAAACCCGCAAGCGTCCCTGGACATCGACCGGCGCCTGCGAATGGTCTTTGCCACGCTGGCAAGACAAAGGACGCTGTCAGCCACGACCGCGACGTACTTCAAGCGCGCCATCCTCGAGGGATTTGCTGAACCTCTAGCGACAGCGAGTGCTCCCAAACAGTCGTCGGGAATCGCATCGGAAGTGGCTATTGTCCGAAAGGTGGAGCATTTCGTCGATGCGATACAGCACAGGCCGGTCCATATCTCCGAGCTTTGCATTGCTTTGAAAATTTCCCGTCGCACGCTTCATCGTTGCTTTGAAGACGTCCTCGGGATCGGTCCTGGCGCCTTCCTGCGGCACAAGCGACTGTGTTCCGTCCATTCAGCATTGCGCCAGTTGGACCGGCGAACAAATCGGGTGACGCAGGTCGCAACGGAGTTCGGGTTTCTCGAGCTCAGCCGGTTCGCGCGGCAATACCGCGCCGTGTTTGGCGAATATCCGCATCAGACGCTGCGCCGCTAAGCCGCAGCATGTCCTCGAAACGATTATCGCCTTACCATCTCTCACAAATTTCGCGTCGCGCGCAGACGGTGGCACAAAGCGCCTATCTGACGGATCGCTGACGAAATAAGCTTTGTTTCCTAACAACGAGCCGAGCGCAGCTGTCTAGCAGGCAACAGCAAGACGTGCTGCGCAACAGAGCAGAGTTAAGGAAGGGGGACGCGTCCAGAACCCAGGGCTTCTGGGACTATTGACCCTAATTGTTGGAAGCAAACAGTCGCGTTCGGGGACATCACCATGTCACTGGTTCGAGTCGAGAGCGGGGAATGGCGGCCGGAGAATGTCCGGACGGATGAGATGGTTTGGATCCCGGGCGGCACGTTTCGGATGGGGTCCGATCACCATTATGCGGAGGAAGCGCCCGCCCATCAGGTGAGCGTCGACGGTGTCTGGATCGATCGCACGCCGGTGACCAACCGGCAGTTCAAGGCCTTCGTCAACGCGACCGGACATGTCACGACGGCGCAGGTTCCGCCCGATCCGAAGGACTATCCGGGCGCGTTGCCGGACATGATCTACGCGGGATCACTGGTGTTCGCGCCGCTGCCGGGAATTACCGATCTCGGCGACTGGAGCCAGTGGTGGACGTTCATGAAAGGCGCCAACTGGCGTCGTCCCTATGGGCCCAAGAGCAACATCAAAGGGCTCGACGACCATCCGGTCGTGCATGTCTCATACAGCGATGCGCTGGCCTACGCGCAATGGGCCGGCAAGGATCTCCCCACCGAAGCCGAATGGGAGTTCGCCGCGCGCGGCGGCCTCGACGGCGCGGAGTATGCCTGGGGCAATACGTTCATGCCGGGCGGCTGGCACCTGGCGAACACCTGGCAGGGGAAGTTTCCAGTCGAGAATCTCCGCGAGGACGGCCATGAGCACACCTCGCCGGTGATGGCCTTTCCGCCGAATGGCTACGGCGTCTACGACATGATCGGCAATGTCTGGGAGTGGACCTCGGACTGGTGGTCCGCGCGTCACGAAGCCGACGCGCCGAAGGCCTGCTGCATTCCCAGCAACCCGCGTGGCGGTTCCGAGGCGGCGAGCCTTGATCCATGTCAACCAAACATCCGCATTCCACGAAAAGTATTGAAGGGTGGCTCACATCTCTGCGCGCCGAACTATTGCCGGCGCTATCGCCCGGCGGCGCGCCATGCGGAGCCGATCGATACCTCGACAAGCCATGTCGGATTCAGATGCGTGGTCCGACCACCAAACGTCCAGTCGTCTTGAGGAGTTTTGCATCGCGTAGGGAGTGTAGAATGCATAGTGAAGCCAAGAAGAATTCCAAGAACGGCATCGGCACCAATCAGTCACGCAATGGCCGCAGCCATTTGCTTCGTAACTTGCTCGCTGCAGCGCTCGTTGCGACGAGCCTCTCCCCATTAGCGAGAACTCCGGCCTCCGCCCAGCAGCCGAGCACGGCAAAGCCGAACATCCTCGTCATCTTCGGCGATGATATCGGACAGTCCAATATCAGCGCCTATACCGATGGCTTGGTCGGTTACAGGACGCCCAATATCGATCGAATCGCCAAGGAAGGCATGCGGTTCACCGACTATTATGCCGAGAATAGCTGCACGGCGGGCCGGTCCACTTTCATCACCGGTCAGGTCTGCCTGCGGACCGGGCTGTGCAAGGTCGGCATCCCCGGCGCTCCGGTCGGGCTGCAGGATCGCGACGCCACGATCGCGCAGGCGCTCAAGCCCCTCGGCTATGCCACCGGCCAGTTCGGCAAGAACCATCTCGGCGATCGCGACGAATATCTGCCGACCAAGCACGGCTTCGACGAATTCTTCGGCAATCTCTATCACCTCAATGCGGAGGAGGAGCCGGAGCGGCCCTATTACCCGAAGAACGACGCCGAATTCACCAAGAGCAACACGCCGCGCGGTGTTCTCAAGGCGTCAGCCGACGGCAAGATCGAAGATACCGGACCGCTCAATCGAAAGCGGATGGAAACCGTCGATGACGAAACGACCGCTGCGGCCATCGACTTCATGCAGCGGCAGGCGAGAGCCAACAGGCCGTTCTTCACCTGGATGAACACGACGCGCATGCATGCTTTCACCCATGTCCGCGCCTCGATGCAGGGTCAAAGCGGCATGCCCGGCAACGAATATGCCGACGGCATGATCGAGCATGACGGGGATGTCGGCAAACTCCTGAAGGCGATCGACGATCTCGGCATCGCGAACAATACCATCGTGGTCTACAGCACGGACAATGGCCCGAACCAATGGTCTTGGCCGGACGCCGCGACGACGCCGTTCCGCAGCGAGAAGGACACCAACTGGGAAGGCGCGTTCCGTGTACCGGCGATGGTCCGCTGGCCGGGCCACATCAAGGCCGGCGAAATCTCCAACGAGATGATGTCCGGACTGGACTGGTTCCCGACGCTGGTGGCCGCGGCGGGCGATACCGATATCAAGGACCGGCTGCTCAAAGGCACCGATCTCGGCGGCAAGTCCTTCAAGGTGCACCTCGATGGCTACAATCAATTGCCGTTGCTGACCGGCCAGGGCAAATCCGCGCGCAACGAGTTCTATTATTTCAACGATGACGGCGAAGTCGTTTCGTATCGCTACGGCGATTGGAAGATCGTGTTCTGTGAGCAGCGCAAGCCCGGCGGATTCGAAGTGTGGTCCAACCCGTTCACCTGCCTGCGCGCACCAAAGGTGTTCAACCTGCGCATGGACCCGTTCGAACGTGCCGACGTCGTCTCCGACCAGTACTACGACTGGTTGGCCAAGAACGCCTATCTCCTTCAATACGGCGTGTGGCGGGTGGCTCCATTCCTGCAAACCTTCAAGGACTATCCGCCGAGCCAAAGGTCGGCCAGCTTCAGCATCGACCAGATGGTCGACGCGCTGATGAAGACGCTGGACAAGGCAGCGACGAAATAGCGCGTAACAAGCACGCGAGGTGGACGCGCAGGACCTTCCTGTCACGGGGACGCCGGCGTCCCGGCCGCCAATGGAGGCGGCCGGGGTCACCATTCGAGACAACGCAATGCCGCAACCGGGCGCAAAACCAACGTCAGCGCCGGCGCCGCAGGCGGCGCAAGAAGCGCCATCTGCGGCCCGCGACGCCGTGCGCGATCTCAAGGCACGGATCGGGAAATCGGTGCTGGGCCAGGATCATCTGGTCGAGAGCATGCTCATCGCGCTGCTGGCCAATGGCAATCTCCTGATCGAAAGCCTGCCGGGCCTCGCCAAGACCCGCGCGGTCAAGACGCTGGCAAAACATCTCGCAGCCGATCTGTCGCGCGTGCAGTTCACGCCGGACCTGCTGCCGTCGGATGTCACCGGCGCCGAGATCTATCTGCAGACGGAGAAGGGCGGCCAATTCCAGTTTCAGAAGGGGCCGATCTTCGCCAATCTCGTGCTGGCGGACGAGATCAACCGCGCCCCCGCCAAGGTGCAGTCGGCCTTGTTAGAGGCCATGGAAGAGCGCCAGGTCACTGTCGCCGGCAAGACCTACAAGATGCCGGGTCTGTTCATGGTGCTCGCGACCGAGAACCCGATCGAGCAGGAGGGCACTTATCCGCTGCCCGAAGCGCAGCTCGATCGTTTCCTGATGCATGTCGTCATCACCTATCCGGATGAGGCCGTCGAAGGCGAGATCATCAAGCTGAACCGCGCCGAGAACGCGCAGGCGCCGAAGGGCCATGAAGCAGAGCCCGCCGCGGTGCCGCAGCAGGCGATCTTCGATGCGCGCGGCGAGATCGACGGAATCTTCGTCTCGGATCTGGCGCAGAAATATATGGTCGACGTGATCTACGCGACGCGGTTTCCCGCGCGCTACGGCGAACCCCTGAGCAAGTGGATTCAGATCGGCGCCAGCCCGCGCGGCAGCCTCGCGCTCGACCGCTGCGCGCGCACGCGGGCCTGGCTGGACGGCCATACATTCGTAACGCCGGACCATGTCCGCGCCGTGATGCACGACTGCCTGCGCCACCGTCTGATCCTGAGCTATGAGGCCGTCTCGCAGGGCGTGAATGCCGATCAGGTCATCGACAAGATCGCCGCCCTGGTCGCGGCTGCATGAGGGTGCCATGGCCGATGCCGAAGCCAAGATACCCGGTGTCTATGTCGATCTCGAAGACCTGATCGGGCTCGAATACAGAGGACGCCGTGTTTCCTTCCTGCCGCGGCAGCCGGTGCACAGCCTGCTGTCCGGGCGGTTCGCCTCGCGCATGCGCGGCCGCGGACTGAATTTCGAGGAGATCAGGGACTATCGCGCCGGTGACGATGTCCGCTCGATCGACTGGAAAGTGACGGCGCGGCTGCAGAAGCCGCATGTCCGCGTGTTCAATGAGGAGCGTGACCGGCAGGCGCTGCTTGTCGTGGATCAGCGGCTGTCGATGTTCTTCGGCAGCCGGCTTGCGATGAAGTCGGTCACCGCGGCACAGGCGGCCGCGATCGGCGCGTGGCGTGTCCTTGGCGTCGGCGATCGCGTCGGCGCCATCGTGTTCAACGACGGCGATGTCGTGGAAGTCAAGGCGCGACGCAGCCGGGCGACTGTGCTGCAGATTCTCGCGACGATCGTCGCGCAGAACCGGGCGCTCGGCGTCGGCCGCGGCCTCGTCACCGCGCCCATCATGCTCAACACTGCGCTGGCGCGTGCGCGGCGCCTGGCCCTGCACGACGCCGCCGTGATCGTCATCAGCGATTTCGACGGCGCCGACGACGAGACCCGCAAGATGATCGGCGCGATGACCCGGCACAATGATGTCGTCGCGCTGCTGGTCCATGATCCTCTGCAGAGCGACCTTCCTGCTTCGGCCCGCATGACCGTCACCGATGGCGAGCTGCAGATCCAGCTCGAGGTCGGGCGCGACAGCGTCCGAAAGAGCCTGTCGCAGGTGACGCAGGAACGGCTCAAGGGCGTGTTCGCATGGACGACCGAACTCGGCGTTCCCGTGCTGCCGCTGAGCGCAGCCGAAGAAACGGCCTCGCAGCTTCGCCGCCTGCTCGGCGCGATGCCGGCTCGTCACGCAGGCGCCGGCGGTCACAGCCAGACGGAGGCGACCCTTGGCTGAATCCTTAGCTGAAATCCTTGGCTGGGACCCAACCCATTGCGAATGATCCTGTCGCCGGCCTGATCGACGTTCCGCTGCCGCAGCCGGTGAGTCTGTGGCCGCAAACCTGGCCGTTGCGGATCGCAATTGCCCTGCTGCTCGCGGCGGCAATCGTGGGGCTGTGGCGCGTCATCCATCAGTGGCGCGTCAATCGATACCGTCGGGAAGCACTCGCCGAACTGAGCCGGATCGAGCGCACATTTGATTCCAACAAGGCGCCTGCGGAGCTCGTGGCCCGGTTGTCCGTGCTGGTGCGACGGACTGCGCTCGCAGCGTTCCCCCGCGAAACGATCGCGCCATTGGCCGGCTCGGCGTGGCTCGCCTTCCTCGATCGCAGCTCGCGCGGCCTGCAGTTCTCGCAAGGTCCGGGACGGTTGCTCGTGAACGCGCCCTATCAATCGACCGCGCCGAACGACGTCGAACTGCGATCGCTGGCCGATCTCGTCCGCCGCTGGATCAGGGGGCATCATGTTTGAGCTTCCGATCGAGTTTGCGTGGCCCTGGGTGTTCGCGCTGCTGCCGCTGCCAATTCTGGTGTGGTGGTTGATGCCGCCCTATCGCGCGCGGCAGGCGTCCATTCAAGTGCCGTTCTTCGATCGTGTGGCCGCGGCCACCGGACAAACACCGCAACGCGGCGCGGTCGTGATGCGGCGCCGCGCCGCCCAGATGATTGCGGCCACCCTGATCTGGATCCTGATCGTTGCAGCGCTGGCGCGGCCGCAATGGGTCAGCGATCCCGTAACGCGCGACGTCTCCGCGCGCGATCTGATTCTTGCCGTCGATATTTCGGGATCGATGGACCAGACCGATTTCCGTACGTCGGAAGGCCAGATGCTGACGCGGTTGGACGGCGTCAAGCGCGTCATCAGGGATTTCATCGCGCGCCGCCATGGCGACCGCATCGCGCTGATCCTGTTCGGGACGAAAGCCTATGTTCAGGTGCCGTTCACGCAGGATCTGCAGACCGCGCAGCAATTGCTCGATCAGACGCGGGTGGGAATGGCCGGACAACAGACCGCGATCGGCGACACCATCGGGCTTGCCATCAAGACGCTGGAAGGCAGCACCGCGAAGCAGAAGCTCTTGATCCTGCTGACCGACGGCAACGACACCGCAAGCCGCGTCCCGCCGGAACACGCCGCGGACATTGCGCAGCAGAACGGTCTCGTCATCTACACCATCGGTGTCGGCGACCCCGCGGCATCAGGCGAAAACCGGGTCGATCTCGGCGTCCTGAAGTCTGTCGCGAGCACGACGGGCGGCGAATTTTTCCGCGCCGAGGATGGCGCGCAACTGCAGGCAATCTATGCGGACATCGAGCGACTTGTCCCTGCGAAACTGCAAACGCTGTCCTGGCGTCCGAAGCTGCCATTGTTCCAATGGCCGCTGGGGGCGGCCGTGATCGTTGCTTTGGTGTTGTGGCTCGCGCTGCTCGCCGGCAGCGAGTGGGACCGGAGGAGGGCGCCGCGCCATGCATGACGCCGCCGGCATCACCTTCCATCTGCTGCGGCCAATGTGGCTGCTCGCGCTGGTGCCCGTCGCCGCCGTGATGCTGCTGGTGCTCTGGCGCCAAAGCCCGCAGGCGCAATGGGGCGGGGTGATTGCGCCGCATCTCTTGAAGAACCTCATCGTGCAGCCCGGCGGCTCACGCGGCGTCCGCCCGGTCTATCTCGTGGGCGCCGGCATGGCGCTCGGCATCATCGCGCTGTCGGGGCCGACCTGGCGGCGCGAATTGCCGCCGTTTGTCGAGGACAAGGCGCCGTTGATGATTGCGCTGGCCGTCGGATCGTCCATGGGCCAGACCGATGTCGCGCCCTCGCGCCTCGAGCGCGGAAAGCAGAAAATCCGCGATCTGCTGACGGCGCGGGCAGGCGCCCGAACCGGGCTGATCGCCTATGCCGGCACGGCACACCTCGTGATGCCGTTGACGGATGATCGCGCCGTGATCGAGCCGTTCCTCGCCGCGCTCGCGCCCGGTCTGATGCCGACCGGCGGCAACAATGCGATCGGCGCGGTTACGCTGGCGGCCCAGTCTCTCGCCACCGAGCCGGTCGCCGGCACGATTCTGATCGTCGCCGATGATCTCGGAAACGCCGACGAGGCCGCGCTGCGCCAGGCCGCCGGGCGAAACAACCTGCTGATGCTCAGTGTGACGCCTTCGCAATCTGCGGAAGGCGGCGCGTCTTCGCTGCTATCGAATGTGGTTCGGGTGAGCGTCGACGCGTCGGACATCCGATCGCTCGAACGCCGCATCGAAACCCGTTTCCAGGCCGCGCAGGGCGAGACATTCGGCGCGCAATGGCTGGATGAAGGTTATTGGCTGCTCTTGCCCGTCGCGCTGCTGTCGATGCTGTGGTTCCGGCGCGGCACGACGGTGGCATGGGCTCTTGCACTGTTCATGTCGTGTCAGGCCCACCCGGCGAACGCGCAGGGCGGATCGTCCTGGTTCAGGGATCTGTGGCTCACGCAGGATCAGCAGGGACGGCTGGCGTTCGATCGCGGCGCGTATGCGGACGCGGCGAAGCTGTTCGCCGACCCGATGTGGCGGGGCATCGCTGCGTATCGGGCCTTCGATTTCCTCACGGCCGCGCAGGAGTTCGCGCATGTCGACACCACCGAGGGACGTTTCGCGCTCGGCAATGCGCAAGCGCAGAACCATGCCTATGAAAAGGCGATCAAGGCTTATGACGAGGTCCTGAACGCACAGCCTGATAACGCCGCCGCCAAGATCAACCGCGCGATCGTGGTCGCCGCGCTGAAGGCGCGCGAAGACAAGCGCCGCAAGCAGGAACAGGACGACCCGGCGCCACCGGATGAAAAAGCGGATGAGACCCGCGTCGATCCGGATCAGAAAGGCGGCAAGCGCATCCAGGTGACGCCTGGCGATGTGACCACCGCGGGTGCCGCGGAAGCCTGGATGCGGGAAGTTCAGACCTCGCCGGCCGACTTTCTCAAGCTCAAATTCGCCATCCAGGCCGCCACGGCGCCATCCGCAACGGGGGCGTCGCGATGAGATACCGAAGCGCCGCCATCGCCCTGCTTCTCGCGCAATGCCTGGCGCATGACGCTGGTGCGCAAGGCAGTGCGCCCGAGCCGATCCTGGAGGCGGCGATCGATCCGCCGCATGTCGTCGTCGGGCAGAAGACGACGCTGCGCATTGATGTGCTGGCGCCGAACTACATGACGTCGCCGCCGGAGCTTCCGAACTTCCAGGTCCGCAATGCCATCACGCGCCAATTGCAAAGCGTCAATCGCTCGGAGGAGCGAGGCGGGACGAGCTATGCCGGTGTGCGCTTCGAATTCGCGATCTACCCGCAGGAGCCGGGCTCCTACGCCATCGCGGAGCAGAAGCTCAGGGTTCGATATGCGGCGGAGCCGCCGGCGACGCGTGAAGCGACGATCGCGATCCCGCGCATCGAATTCCAGGCCGTCATTCCGGATGCGGCATCCACGCTCAGCCCCTTCGTCACCGCAAAGACGCTGACGATCGAACAGGTGATCCAACGCTCGTCAGAGCAGCTCAAGGCAGGCAATTCCGTCACGCGCGTTGTCACGGTCAAGGCCGGGGACACGCCAGCGATGCTGCTGCCGCCGACGACATTCCCGGTGATTGAAGGTCTCGCGCTCTATCCGGCGCAGCCGTCACTCCAGGACAAGACGGACTCGCGAACCGACGTGCTGTCATCGACGCGCGTCGATTCGGCGACCTACATGCTGGAACGGCCGGGCAACTATCGGCTGCCTGCGATCGATGTCCGCTGGTGGAATGACGCTGCACACAAGGTCGAACTCGCGCATCTCGACAGCGTGACGCTGCAGGTCGCTGCCGATCCGGCGGCAGGCGCGCCGCCCGCCGGTGAAACCGGCACCCGTTGGGACCTGGGTGATCTTTCCAACCTCGTTGCCGATCATTGGCCTCTGGCCCTGCTGGCGGCGCTCGCGCTCGCGGCGCTTGGATGGCTCGCCCCGCACGCAACGCGATGGATCGCGACACGCTATCGGGAACGCCGCGTGGCCTATCTGCGGTCCGAAATCCTTCTCCTTCGGCCAGTTGCGGCACGCGGCTCGCAGCCACGACGCAAAGCGCGTGTACTTCGCGCTGCTTGAATGGTTGCAACGGTTCGAGCCGGTCGCGCCGTCGCATACGGTCCAGGCCTTCACGACTGCTGCGCGCGACCCCGCGCTCGATCATGAGATCAGCGCGATTGAGCGTGAGCTGTTTACCGCCGATCGCGGCGTGGGCGGCTGGTCAGCGCATCAGTTGCTGCGCGCGGTTGGTGCCGCCCGTCGCCGCTTGCGGCCGGATCGCGCCCGCGCCGCGAGGTCAGGGCTGCCGCAACACCTCAATCCAGTCAACGACGGCGCCTCGTCAGCCTATCGCCGGCGAGTGCCGGCAAGATGAAAAGGGGCGGATAAAGCCAGCGGAGCACGGCCACAGACCTTTCTATCACGATCACGAGCAACCTTTGCGTAAAGTCAAGGAGCGTCGGATGAGCGGTGAAGCCAATAATCCTGGTCAAGATGTTTCCGAAGCGAACAACGGCGATCAATCCACGATCAATCGTCGAGACGTGCTGCTGGGTTCATCGTCGGTCCTGGCGGCGACAACGCTGACGTCGCAAGCTCTCGCGCAAGCCCAGAAGGCTGCTCCCGGCCCGATGTCCGCGCCGCCGCCGGCAGCAAGCGGAAAGCCGAACATCCTGTTCATCATGGGCGACGACATCGGCTGGTTCAATGTCAGCGCATACAATATGGGGATCATGGGCTATCGCACGCCCAATATCGACCGTATCGGCAAGGAAGGCGCCGTCTTTACCGACTGGTACGGCCAGCAGAGTTGCACCGCGGGCCGCGCTGCCTTCATCACCGGCCAGACGCCGATCCGCACCGGTCTGACCAAGGTTGGTCTTCCTGGCGCCGAGCTCGGCCTCGGACCGCTCGATCCCAGCGTGGCCGACGTGCTGAAGACCTACGGCTATGCGACCGGGCAGTTCGGCAAGAACCATCTCGGCGACCGCGATGAGCATCTTCCGACCGCGCACGGCTTCGACGAGTTTTTCGGCAATCTCTATCATCTCAACGCGGAGGAAGAGCCGGAGAATCCGGACTATCCGAAGGATCCGGAATTCCGCAAGAAGTTCGGCCCGCGCGGCGTGCTGCATTCCTATGCCGACGGCAAGATCGACAATACGGGACCGCTCACAACCAAGCGGATGGAGACGATCGACCAGGAGTTTCTCGATGGAGCCAAAGACTTCATCAACCGGCAACATCGCGCCAACAAACCGTGGTTCTGCTATTTCAACTCGACCCGGATGCACATCTTCACGCATCTGAAAAAGGAGTCGGAGGGCAAGACCGGCCTTGGTACCTTTCCCGACGGCATGGTCGAGCATGACGGCATGGTCGGCGAACTCTTGAAGCTGGTCGACGATCTCGGCGTCGCCAACAACACCATCGTCGTCTACACCACCGACAATGGCGCTGAAGTCTTCACCTGGCCTGACGGCGGCACCACGCCGTTCAAGGGCGAGAAGGCGACCAACTGGGAGGGCGGTTTTCGCGTACCCTGCCTGATCAGATGGCCGGGCGTCATCCAGCCGGGTATGGTCGTCAACGATATCTGCGCGCATGAGGACTTCATACCGACCTTCGCGGCGGCGAATGGCGACCCTGATCTCGTCGAGAAAACGATGAAGGGGACGACGCTGAACGGCAAGTCCTTCAAGGTTCACCTCGACGGCTATAATTTGATGCCGTTCCTCAAGGGCGACGTAAAGGAATCGCCGCGGAAGGAGTTTCTCTACTGGAGCGATGACGGCGACCTGATGGGCCTGCGCGTCAACCGGTGGAAAATAGCTTTCATGGAGCAGCACACCGAGGTCAATCCTCAGACCCCTATTGGAGTCTGGCAAGGTAACTTCACCAAGCTGCGCGCGCCCATGTTGTATGACCTGCGCGCCGATCCGTTCGAGCGCGGTCCCTCCAGCATCTATTACGGCGACTGGCTGGCCCGCCGAATATTCCTGCAGGTCCCCGCGCAGGCATTCATCGCCAAATACATCGAAAGCTTCAAGGAATTCCCGCCACGCGCCAAGGCGGCGAGCTTCACCATTGGCGACGTGATGGACAAGCTGACCACGGCGGGACCGAATAAGAACTGACCGTTGTCATGCGTTCCCGCCCGGCAATTGCGCAGGCCCGAGCGCGTCGATGTTGGAGGAGTAAGGCGTCGTATCACTAACCAATTTTGTAAGGGAGTAACAAATGAACAGCGAAGCGAAGGATCTAGGAAACGGCCAGGTCCATTTAGGCAAGTGCAATGAGAAGACCATCGATCGCCGCAACGTTCTGCTCGGCACGTCTACGCTGATCGCGGCGGCGACACTGACCTCCGGCGCACTGGCGCAGGCTCAGAGCGCGGCTCCGGCCGCTGCGCCCGCGGCATCGTCCGGCCGCAAGCCGAATATCCTCGTCATTTTCGGCGACGACATCGGCATTCCCCAGATCAGCGCCTATACGATGGGGATGATGGGGTATCGTACTCCCAACATCGACCGCATCGCGCAGGAAGGGGCCATCTTCACCGATGCATATGGCCAGCAGAGCTGCACCGCCGGCCGTGCGTCATTCATTCTCGGCCAGGAGCCGTTCCGCACCGGTCTTCTCACCATCGGCATGCCCGGCGATCCGCATGGCATCCAGGACTGGATGCCGACGATCGCCGATGTGATGAAGACGCAAGGCTACGCCACCGGACAGTTCGGCAAGAACCATCTTGGCGATCGCGACGAACATCTGCCGACCAAGCATGGCTTCGACGAGTTCTTCGGCAACCTCTATCATCTCAACGCCGAAGAGGAGCCGGAGGGCTATTTCTATCCAAAGGACCCGGCGTTCCGGAAGCAGTTCGGACCTCGCGGCGTCATCAAGTCATCGGCGGACGGAAAGATCGAGGACACCGGACCGCTGACGACCGCGCGCATGCCGACGGTCGACGAGGAATTTCTCGGCGCGGCGAAGGATTTCATCGGCCGTCAGACCAGGGCCAACCGGCCGTTCTTCGTCTGGTTCAACACCACCCGGATGCATGTCTTCACGCATTTGAAGCCGTCGTCGCTTGGCAAGACCGGAAAGGGTATCCATGCTGACGGGATGGCCGAGCATGACGGAATGGTCGGAGAGCTTCTTCGACAGCTCGATGATCTCGGCATCGCCGACAACACCATCGTTCTCTACACCACCGATAACGGCGCGGAAATCGCGCTGTGGCCCGACGGCGCCATGACGCCGTTCCATGGCGAAAAAGGCACCACATGGGAGGGCGGCTTCCGCATTCCGATGATGGTTCGTTGGCCGGGCGTAGTGAAGCCAGGAACGCAATACAACGAGATCATCTCGCTGATCGACTGGTTCCCGACTTTGTGCGCCGCAGCCGGAGCGCCGAACATCAAGGAGAGCATGAAAACGGGTTTCACCGGTTTAGGCGGCAAGAACTTCAGGGTTCATCTCGACGGCTATAATTTCCTGCCGTTCTTCAAAGGCGAGACGAAAGAACCGCCGCGCGATGCGATCTATTACTTCGATCAAGGCGGCAACCTCAATGCCATCCGGTGGAACGACTGGAAACTCAGTTTCGCGCAGGCATCGAAGGGAAACATAGCGACCTCGACGCGGGAGGTGACTGCCTGGGCATTGATCGCCAACCTTCGCATGGACCCCTATGAGCGGGGTCAGGAGGAGGGCGGAGGAGCCATGCAATTCCTCGCGCAGAACATGTGGCTGATCGTGCCCGTCCAGGGAAAGATCAAGCAGTTCTTCACCGACTTCGATCAGTTTCCCTATCAGGAGGGCAGCTCGCTGAATGCGAGCGGCATCAATTACGGATTGCTCAGGCAGCAGGCGGCGTTGAAGCGCCTCAATGAGCTTGAACGAATGACGCCGCAGTAAGGCGGATCGCGGCGGGCGGCATGAGCTGTCCGCCGCGAACCCGTACGGAATGGGAGATAGTACTCGAAGGACGCGGCTCCGGCTCCGAGTTCATCGTCGTGATGTCAGCCGGAAGGGAAATGAACCATGCATGACCTGGGCGGATGTGGGCCGCCGCCGCGGCTCCTGACGAGCACACTCAGTCGTCGGCGTGCACTCGTCGCACTGCTTGCCTGTGCGTTGTCCATGTCTGCCGGTCACGCCCTTGCCCAATCCGATCCTCTTCCGTCCTGGAACGCTGGCGCGGTGAAAAAATCCATCACCGATTTTGTTGCGCGTGTGACGATGCAAGGCGGCGCGGACTTCGTGCCGCCGGCCGAGCGCATCGCGACCTTCGATAATGACGGCACGCTGTGGTGCGAGCAGCCGATGTATTTCGAGGCCGCGTTCGGGCTCGACCGCGTCAAGGCGATGGCGCCTCAACATCCCGAATGGAAGCAGCAGCAGCCGTTCCGTGCGTTCCTTGCCGGCGACAGGACCGCGTTGTCCGCGCAGGGTGAAAAGGCTCTGCTCACGCTGGTCATGGCGGCGCATAGCGGCATGACGACCGACGCGTTCGCGAAGTCGGTTGCGGACTGGCTCGCGGAGGCGCGTCACCCGCGTTTCAACCGGCCCTACAACGAGCTCATCTATCAGCCGATGGTCGAGCTGCTTGGCTACCTGCGCGCCAACGGCTTCAAGACGTTCATCGTGTCCGGCGGTGGCGTCGAATTCATGCGGGTGTGGACTGAGAAGGCCTACGGGATTCCGCCCGAGCAAGTCGTCGGCTCGTCGGGCGTCACGCGGTTTGAAATCACAGCCGATGGACGGCCGGTCCTGATGAAGCTCGACAAGATCGAGTTTGTCGATGACGGCCCTGGCAAGCCGGTCGGCATCAACCGCTTCATCGGGCGGCGGCCGATCTTCGCCTTCGGCAATTCCGACGGCGACCTGCAGATGCTGCAATGGACCACCCTCGGCGGCTCCGGCGCACGCTTCGCCGGCATCGTGCACCACACCGATGACGTGCGCGAATACGCTTACGACCGCGGCTCGCGGGTCGGGAAGCTCGACAAGGCATGGGACGAAGCCAAGCAGCGCGGCTGGACCATCGTCGACATGAAGCAGGACTGGAAGGAGATCTTTCCCCCGGCAAGTACGGTGGGTGGCGCCATGGAGAAGAAGCCGTGAGCGGCCTCGACCTCTTCGCCTGGATCGTTCTCGTCATCCTGCTGGCGACGCTCGTCGTGGTGTTCTGCCTGCTCGGCTGGCTGCCTGGGCACATCGCGAAATTGCGCGGCCACCCCTGGGCCGATGCGGTCGGGGTTGCCGGCTGGATCACGCTGATCTTTGGCTTCGTGCTGTGGCCGATCGTGATGATCTGGGCCTATGTCGACGTGCCCGCACCGCGTGAGCCACGGAGGACCGAGCCATGATGGTCGCGATCATGTCGGTCTACTTGGCGCTCTTGTTC
This sequence comes from uncultured Alphaproteobacteria bacterium, assembly GCA_963770385.1. GTDB lineage: Bacteria > Pseudomonadota > Alphaproteobacteria > Rhizobiales > Xanthobacteraceae > Bradyrhizobium. Next base: position 1,884,279 of record CAVYPJ010000003.1, read on the forward strand.
GGGCTGGTGTGGCTTGGCGTCATCCGCTTCAACACCTTCTGGAAGACTTCGCCGGTCATCCTGCTGATTATCCTCAACCTGGGCCTGTTCATCCCGATGGGCTGGGGCGCGCCGCAGGGGCCCGTGATGGTGGTGCGCAACTCGGTGGCGATCGTGCCCAATGTGGCAGGCGAAGTGATCGATGTGCCGGTCGTCGCCAACACGCCGCTGAAGGCGGGGGACGTGTTGTTCAAGATCGATCCCATGCCTTACGACGCACAAGTCAAGGCGATCGAGGCGCAGCTCAAGCTCTCGGCGACGCGGCTTGCGCAAATGACGCAATTGTTCGAGCGCGACTCCGGCCGCGGCTTCGATGTCGAGCAGCGGCAATCCGAGGTCGATCAGCTCACCGCGCAGCTTGAGGGCGCGAAGTGGAATCTCGACAAGACCACGGTGCGCGCGCCGGCCGACGGCTATGTCACCAACCTTGCGCTGCGCAAGGGCGCGCGGGTCGGAAACCTGCCATTGTCGCCGGCGATGGCCTTCATCGATACGTCGGACACCCTCATCGGCGTCGAGATCAACCAGATCAATGCGCGCTACATCGCGCCCGGCCAGGATGTCGAGGTCACCTTCAAGTTCCTGCCCGGCCATGTCTATGCCGGCAAGGTCGAAAGCATCTTGCAGGCGATCGCGAGCGGCCAGGCCGAGATTTCCGGGACGGCGGTTGCACCCAAGGCGATCGAAGCCGCGCCCTTTATCGTGCGTGTGAGGCTCGGTGACACCGCCTTCATGCAACGGCTGCCGGCGGGCGCGACCGGCACGGCGGCGATCTTCACCGAACATGTCAAGGTCAGCCACATCATCCGCCGCGTCCTGCTACGGCAGGTAGCGATCCTCAACTACATCAATCCGTTCTGACGGGATGGAGGAACTCATGAAGAGAATGTCGATCGCTGCCCTCGCATTGATGTCCGCAACCGCAACGGCACAGGCGCAAACCCCATCTGCCGATGACCTCAACCGCCGCATGGTCGAGCGCCGCGCCGTAGAGGCGGTGATCTGGGGCATGCCCGCGGTCAACTACGACCTGATGCTTCAGGAAATGTTGAAGAAGACCGACGGCAAGGTGGGGCAGGTGATCTATTGGGGCCGTCCGCTCGACTGGCACAACCAGACGCTCACGCCGAATCCCGACGCGCTTTATTTCATGGCGTTCTTCGACACCAAGGACGGGCCCGTCGTGCTCGATCTGCCGCCGGGTGACAAGGATGGCTCGTTCAACGGCAACATCGTCACCATCTGGCAGATGCCGCTGGAGGACGCAGGCTTGCTCGGTGCCGACAAGGGCAAAGGCGGCAAATATCTGATCCTGCCGCCGGGTTATGCCGAGAAGGCGCCGGACGGCTACATTGCGCTGCAGTCGGACACGTTCGGCGGTTACATCTTGTTTCGCTCGAACCTGAAGAGTCACGATGCGGCCGACGTCGCGAAGTCGATCGGATATGGAAAGCAGCTCAAGGTTTATCCCTTGGCGCAGGCCGCCAGTCCTCCGCCGACCGTTTTCACTGACGTGAAGGACGTCAATTACGACTCCACGATCCGCTATGATGCCAGCTTCTTCGAGCATCTCGACCGGATCGTGCAGAGCGAACCATGGCTGCAGCGGGACCGCGCCATGATCGATCCGCTCAAATCGCTCGGCATCGAGAAAGGCAAGCCGTTCAGGCCGGACGACGTGACCAAGGCCGCGCTCGAATCCGCGGCGCGCGAAGCCGGTGCATGGCTCGAGGCGAAATACGACGCCGGCCTTCCACCGTTCTTCTCGACCGCGAGCCGCTGGACCTACCCCGCTCCGGCTGATCTCACCAAGGCCGCGCAGGCGGCCTATGCCGATCCTGATCTATATCCGACCGATAATCGTGGCATGGCCTACAGCTACGCCTTTATAGGCATCAAACGGCTCGGCGCCGGTCAGTTCTACCTGATCTCGATCAGGGACAAGGAGGGCCAGCCGTTCGACGGTGGCGCGTCCTATCGCCTGACTGTGCCGCCGAATGCGCCCGTCGAACAATACTGGTCGGTGACCGCCTATGACCGGCAGACGCACGCGCTGATCAAGAACATGCTGCGCGCCAGCCGTTCCTCGCAGATTCCCGAGATGCTCAAGAATACGGATGGCTCGGTCGACATCTATTTCGGCCCGGCGGCCCCGGCGGGCAAGGACGCCAATTGGATTCCGACCGATCCCGCGCGCAAGTTCGAATTGATGGCTCGCTTCTACGCGCCGACCAAGGCGCTGTTCGACAAAGCCTGGGTGCTGCCGGATGTCGAGAAGGTCGGCGCGACGGTTGGAAGCGGAGCAACGAAATGACAGGACCGCGTCAGTTCGCCGATGTGGCTCTCGCTCCACTGGAGGAGACAATTTCGCACTGCAACTACAGCGCGATCAGAAAATAAGGGTAGGTTATTGCCGCTGCAATCGGTCCACAGGACGGAAGGCAGCCATTCAAGGCGCGAGCAGGGGAGACTTAAGAATGAAGAGACGAAAGATCGCAGCACTTGGAAGCATGTGCGCGCTCGCGCTGTATGCCGTTCCGCAAACGGCGCTCGCTGCCTCCGGAGGCGTCAGCTTCTGGCTTCCCGGAATATTCGGCAGCCTTGTCGCGACCCCGACGGTCCCCGGTTGGGCGTATGAGACGATCTATATTCATCTGCAGCAGAATGCCGGTGCGGGGACGAATTTCGTCACCAGCGGGGGCGTGCGCGGCTCCGTCGCCGCAGGCATCAATGCGCGTGCCGACGTCCTCGTCCAGGGCGTCACCTACACCTCGCCGATGCCTGTTCTTGGCGGCCAGGCCGCCTTCACCCTCCTGGGTGCGCCGGGCGATCTTGGCGTCGGCATCGACGCCTCGCTGACCGGTCCGCGAGGCAATACGATCGCGGGAAGCTCGAGCGACAATCGCACGACCTTTACCGACGTCTTCTATCAGGGCTCGCTGAAATGGAATCAGGGCGTCCACAACGAGATGGTCTATATCACCGGCAACATTCCAAGCGGCACCTACGATCCGAATCGGCTCGCCAATCTGAGCTTCGGTTTCACGGCGTTCGACGGCGGCGTGGGCTACACCTATCTCGATCCGAAGACCGGGCACGAGTTCTCGGTGGTCGGCGGCGTGACCTACAGCCTGATGAACCCTGATCTGCAGTACCAGAACGGTATCGACTTTCATCTCGATTGGGGCGCGTCGCAGTTCATCGGCAAGAACTTTCTCATCGGCGCGGCCGGCTATTATTTTCAGCAGCTTACCGGCGACAGCGGCCCCGGCGCGACGCTCGGTGACTTCAAGGGGCGTGTTCTCGGAATTGGTCCGCAGGTCGGTTTCATCTTTCCGGTCTCCGAGGGCTATCAGGGTTATCTCAACGCGAAGGCCTACAAGGACTTTGCCGCGCAGAACCGCCCCGAAGGATGGACCACGTGGGTCACCCTGGCCATCTCACCCGCGGCTCCCGAGAGCACGGCTGCGAAGCCGATCGTACGCAAGTATTGAAAGACGAGGAGGCCGCGACGAAGTTTCTGACCGACAAGATCGGCTCTGCCGGCCGGCCTCAGGTTCGCATCGGCTTTCGCGCATCGATCATCACGGTGTTCGTCGCCGTCGTGCTGCTCGTCGGCCTCACGCCGGTCTATCTGAGCTTCGATCGCGTTTCCTCGATCACGCGAACGGCGCAGAAGATGTTCAGCTCCCGGGAGTGGAAGCGGCTCTATGCGGACGGCACCGTCGTCAAATGGTTGCAGCAGGTCAGCGACTTCTTCATGTCGGAAGCGGGCGACCGTGAGTCCACCAAGGCGTCGGATTACTTTGACCCGACGATCTATCTCTCGACGATCGGATGAGGCGGCAGAAAGCTCGATCTGCCTTCGCCCGCGTAAAGCGCGATGGGACCGGGTTGAGTCGTCATCGCGCTTCAGCTGTTTGATTGAGCATGATCTCCGCGCGGACACGGTCCGCACGTCGCTCGCAAACGCTCTAAGGGAAAACCTTCCGGATCATGCCCTGAAGTTTATGGCCGGCGGATCGCAGCGGCGTTGATGTCGTATTCGATTGCCGGGCCAGCGGTCCTCAGATCGGCCGGCAGCGTCCGTATCGCCAGACAAAGCCGTAAGGGCAGCCGCGGCCTGGCACAACGACAACGGGGCGCTCGACGACTACGGGGCCGCCTGGCACCACGACAACAGGACCGCGATTGACGACACATCCGCCATACGGCCCACGATGGAAGCCGGGGCCGCATCCGCCTGCAGCATTGGCGCTACTGAAGCCCGCGATGGTGCCGGCAGACAGAATTGCTGCAAAAAGAATCTTCATCTTTCCTCCCGTTGTAATGAGTATCGCGGCCTGAATCATCATGTAGCATGATGCCCGCTGATAGCGACATCTATACTATCCCGGGAGGTTAGAATCTCAAGCGCGACTGACGTGTATGGCTTCGGCTGATATCGGTAAAGCCGAACAATGGCGCCCGGTAACCAACCGCCCGAGAGCGGGAATGTAGATGATGCGCGGAGATATTCGGAACGAAAGCGTAACAGTGGAAGCGTTGCAAATGGTCCCGAGAATTGAGCATAGATCGTCGCCGGGGCGCGGCCCGGCTTCTTGCCTGCGGACGGATCGGCCGCAAGCGTTCGTTCGTTGGACGCGTCCGAATAGCGCGCAGACGACACCAAATGTGATGGACCCAGTTCGGCTCTGGTGGGTTATGGGGAGGGGTGGGCGGTGGCTTGGTTGTGGTTTTGCCAGCCCCGAATCCCGGCCATAGCCGTTGCCCGCTCTCCCAGCCGCCGTGGGCGTGGCGGCCGCGGTTTGGCGAGCGCTATATCCGAATGTCAGTAGGCCGTGTCGACGAACCCTGCCACGGGGCCAAACTGGTATGGAACAATTGTCCGTCAATTACGTCGATCCTCATGCTGCCGGCTATCGTCCGGCACGCGCTGTATTGGAGAACCCACATGATCGGCGAAGGCGAACCTCTACACACCACTGACGCGCCCAGCATTTTAGGAGAAGCCGTGGAGGCGGTCCAAACGACCACCGAGGCCGTGGCCGCAACCACGAAGAAATTTGCAGAAAAGATCGATGCCGCTCGCAGGCCTGGCGCACCGCTTGATCGTTTGGCAAATTGGACGAGAGAGGCGCCACTGCACGCCCTGCTCGTCGCGTTTCTCGCCGGTGTCGTGGTCGGCCGCCGGCGTTGATTAGGACGGCCAAACGGTCGCAGGTTGAACTCAGTTAGAGGGGACAACGATGGATCAGGCTGCCTTTGAAGCCGAGCTTGTATCTGCGGGATACGCTAGTTCTCGATCCGAACCGTCATGCCTGGTTCAAGGCCCGCCGCTTCTCCCTGTGGGTCGAGGCGCAGGCGCAGCGTGTTGCGGTCATGATCGCCGATCACCCGCTCCGCCTGCCAGGTGGCAAAGACGCCGAGCGGCCGCAGCTCGGTGATGACCGCGTTGGTCGCACCGTCGGCACGGTTCCGCATCACGCTCACTTGTTTTCCGATCGTGAGACCGCTGAGATGATCCTCGCGTGCGTTGAATGAAAGCCATTGCTTGCCCGCGGCTTCGACCATCAGGATCGGTTGACCCGGGCGAACATTCTCGCCCACCTCTGCGGCGATGACGCTGACGACGCCGTCGGCCGGCGCACGCAAGACCATCTTGTCAAGACGACGCTCGAGCACGGTGACCGCGGCGGCCGCGGCCTGCACCTGCGCGTCGGCGATCGCGCGTTCCTCCCGGGTCGGGCCCGCCGCGGCTGCATCGTAATTCGCCTGCGCTTCTGCCACGTCGGCGCGCGCGCTCGCAGCGTCGTTTTCGGCCTGGTCAAGCGACTGCTGGGACTCAAAGCTCTGGCGTGCCAGCGTGCTGGTCCTGGTGAGCTGGGCCTGCACATAGTCGAGGCGGGCGCTTGCCTTGGCGATGGCAGCTTTCAGCGAATCGACCTGTTCACGACGGACGCCGGCATAGACGTTGTTGCGGGTCGCGGTTGCCGATGCGAGCGCAGCACGCGCCTGGTCTGCTTGCGCCGTCAACTCGACCGCGGAGAGCCTCGCCAGCACATCGCCCGCGCGCACATGCGCGCCCTTTTCGACCGCGATCGAGACGAGCTGGCCGTTCACCTCCGGCTCCACCCGGACTTCCGTCGCCCGCACCACGCCAACGATTGGGGCCGGCGATCCGGAACGACGCGCGGAGTACACCAGAGCGCCCGCGACGAGCGCGATCGGGATCGCAATCATGGCAGCACGCCCGGCTTTACGCATGTCTCCGTCCTCTCTTGACGGCAAGTGCCGAGATCACGGCGAGCGCGAAATAGGCCGTCGCCAGAATCGACAGTCCGAGCCAATCATGCGCGACCTCCCAGATGTTGGCGCCGAGCTGGTTGATGCGCACGAGGCCATCAATGGCGGAGTCGGCGGGGAAAAGCCGACCGAGCGCAAGAGCCGCGTCGGGAATTGCTTCGCGCGGCCATGCGAAGCCGGCGGTGAAGAACTGAGGCAGGCTGGTTGCGAGCAGGAGGAGGGTCGCGTTTTCCGGCCGCGTGAACCAGGCCCCGATGGCCTGGCCCATGAAGCTTGTCGCCAGCAAAAACACCGTCGCGAGCGCGAAGATTTGCGGCAGGTGGCCGAGGGTGGAAAAGCCGTAGATGCGCGGCAGCACGATCAGATAGAGCGCGAGCGCCGGAAGGTAAACGGTCAGGTGGGCGACGCCGCGGCCGAGCACGCCGGCGAATGCTCCGCCGCCGCCGGCCAGCGCGGTGCCGGTCAGCATCGCCGCCCCGATCAGCAGGGTTTGCTGCAGGATCAGCACAAACGCCGCCGGAACGATGTAGCTCGCATAGCCGCCCACCGGGTTGAAGATCGGCTGCAGCAGAACGTCGGCCGGGCTCATGCTGGCCAGCTTCGCCTTGACGAGGCTTCCGTCCGCGCGTCCGCCTCGCGAAACGAGCTCGGATGTCAGTGCTCCAACGGCCGTGGCCACCCCGCTTGCGGTCGACCTGAATATGAAGAGATAGGTGGCATCGGCGTAAACCGGGATGTGAGCCGTGATGCCCTTGAGAACGTCGCGCTCGGTGCCTGCCGGGATTTCGACGGCGGCGAAAGCCTTCCTGCGATCGATTTCGGAGCGCGCCTCGGCAAGTGTGCGAGCGCGAACCGTGACGCTCAATGCTCCGCTCGCGTCCAGTGTCTCGACGATCCGGCGGCTGAGATCGCTCAGGTCGTTGTCGACGACCGCGATGGGAAGCTTGCGAAGGATCTGGTTCAGATAGGGTTGCGGATAATAAATGCCGTAAACCAGGGGAGCCAGGAACAGCACGCTGAAGGCGCTCCGCGTTCCCAGCACGCGCCGCCACTCCGCCTTGAAGGCGCCGCCGAGGCCGCGTGGCGTCACGTCGATCTCGGGTTGCGCGGCAGGCGGCGGCGCCTCAAACCAGCCCTTGCGCTTGAGGCTCGTCATGCGCAGCAATGCAAGGCCGGCAAAGAGCACGGCCAGGCCCGCGAGTGCCGCGAAGGGAACCGCGGATTCCGAGACCGGCAATCCGCGCGCCGCTTGTCCCAGCAGGACGGCCATGTACCAGCGCAGCGGCAGGATGGCGCTCCAGACCTGCGCAAACGCATTCATGCCGATCGTGGGAAAGCCGACGCCCGCATAGCCGAATGCGGGAGAGGCGAACAGGCCCGCAAGTCCCAGCCCCGTCGGCAAGTCGCCGGTCAGGAGCTGCAGCAATGCGCCCAGCGAGAGGTAGGCAATGATCAGGAGGGAGCCCGCGGCGACCATCAACGGCAGGTCTCCCTTGAAGGGGATTTGCAGCACGCCCTCCAGAAAGAGCGGCTCGGCCAGCATGATCAGGAAGAAGATGCCGAACAGCGGCGCGAGCTTGCCGGCCAACGCGACGAGCGGATCGCCGCCGGCACTTTCGAGCCAGGCCCGCGCGTCGCGACGGCGGAATTCGGAGCCGACGGAATAGCCCGCGGCGAGCGTGATCACCACATGGATGATCGTCGGCAGCAACGCGCGCAGCAGGAACTGGGCATAGTTCTTTTGCGGATTGACGAGCGCGATGGTCTCTCCCGCCAGCGTTCCCATGGACGCCGGAGCAGGGGCGGCGCGCTTGGCGGGCGCCGCCACGGCTGCGGCGGCGGAAAGCGCATCGCTCAGCCCCGAGGACGCAATGCCGGCCGCCGTCAGGAACTGCTGGTTATAGAACCCGACGATCTGCGGGCGGCGTTCGGCCTTCAGGTCGCGCTCGAAATCCGGCGGGATATAGATGGCCGAGATCGCCTTGCCGGAGCGGATGTCCCGCACGGCCGTGGACAGCGTCCCGGAGCGATCGACGATTTGCAGGCTCGGAGACGCCGCGACGTATTCCACCAGGGCACGCGAAGCGTCGGACTTGTCCTCATCGACCACCGTCACCCCGAGTCCCCGGATGACCGGATGGCTGAAGACCGTCGTGAGGACCACGAACGCAAAGAGAGGCACGCCGAAGATCAAAAGCAGCGCCACGCGATCGTGAAACAGCCAGCGGCATTCGCGCCGGGCGACCAGCCAAAATCCGGGCTTTGGCGCCGGCCTCATTGCCGTGACCGCCAGTCGAGATAGGCGCTCATTCCCGGTCGCAGCTCGGGGATCGGCTGGACCGGGTAGGCGCGGATCGAAAACGTCCGCAAGTCGAAATCGCCCGACGCACGCGTGGCCCGCCAGCTCGCATATTCGCCCTTGGTCGCAATAAGCTTGACCTCGACCGTGACGCGGCGGTCATCGAGAGCCGGAATGCTGACGTCAAACCGGTCGCCGACCTTCAGGCTCTTGACGAGATCCTCGCGCAGATCGAAGTGAATCCAGACGTCGGCCAGATCGATCAAGGTAACCAGCGGAACGCCCGGCGAGACATATTCGCCCGGCTCCACATTGCGCTGATAGACCTGCGAGGCGACCGGGGCATAGACCACGAGTTGATCGATGATCGATTGAACGCTCTGGATATCCGCATTGGCCTTTTCGACGTTGCTCCTGGCGATCGCCCGCTCTTCTTTCGTGTAGCCATTGACCGCCTGTTCATAGGCCGATTTGGCCTGATCGACCGCGCGTTCGCTTTCGTGCAGCGCATCGGTCACCTGGTCGAGGCGGGCTTGGGGCGCGTTGCCCTGCTCGGTCAATGTATGAGTGCGGTCAAAGGTCTTCTGCGCCAATACCAGAGCCGCCTGCGCGCGCTCCAGCTCCGCCTTCCGCGCGGCAATGGTCTCTACCCGCGTTCCGACGAGCACATTGGCGAGTTGGGCGTCCACAACAGCCTTTGCAGCCTTCACTTGCTCGAGTTTGGCGACATTCTCCGGATTATCGATCTTTACGAGCACAGCATTTGCAGCAACGTTCTGACCGCGTTCGACGGGTATCTCCTTCACCCGTCCGTCGACGCGCGCAGCTAAATCCAGCCGCGTTGCGTCGACCTCGCCCTGTACGAGCAGCGGTTCCGGCCGCAAGAGATAGAAGACAGATAGCGCGGCGACCGCAACTGCAACGATACCGACGATGATTGAGGGAGTACGCGTCGTCGTGGTCGTGTTTTTCTCATGTCCGCCGCTGGGTGGTGCGTCGGGCGGATTTTGAATTTCCTTGTCAGAGTTCGGCATATTCATGCCTGACTCCCTTTATCATGACCGGGACCACCATTTGACTATATTTGGTTGTTGAGCGCTGTCCAATCTCGATGCGTTGAAGTTTTCCGAGCAGGAGGGCCGACCATGCGGCTTGTCCATTGCTCCTGCTTGAATGTTTGATGCTTTACTTGTTGAAAGCTGCTGCTCTCGCATCGATCGTTGCCTGCTGCTCGGCCAACTTCGTGGCGGTCGCTGCGAAACAATCTCGGATCAAGTGGCCGGCTCTTGGCGTAGTGTGGCGCCTCTCCAGCCATGGGGGGACGAAAATTTTGCAGGGGTTGCGCGCGCTAGGTCTCTGGGGCCAGACGGTCTCGAGGGCGGAGCAGTTGGAGATCGCGGTCAAGGACTGGCTCGCGCAACCAGGACCGCTCTTCTGCGCGTGCACGTCAACCCGATGCAGCTCGTCATGCGGCCTTTCATGCAAGTGGAGCCGGCAACCGGGATGGCGCTTTATTCCGCTCGCGCAATCTTGGACGGCCTTGGAGGAGACGTCTGGGAGATGGTGAGGGAGAATTTCCTCTAGTCGAGGCGTGGCCATGATTAGGCACGGCAAAAAAATAGTTCAGGAATTTTGCGTAAAAAAATGTGCTTCCAAGTCACCGGCCCGCGTCCGTTTGTTCTGAGGTTTTGCTACCCTGGGGCGGCCTATCGCTGGTGTAGGGAGGAACGTCGCGAGAACGGGTCACGCGGCATTCCGCTGACAGCGATGTTAGGTAAGGCAGAAAACTGGCGCACCCGACACGATTCGAACGTGTGACCTTTGCCTTCGGAGGGCAACGCTCTATCCAGCTGAGCTACGGGTGCGTGGAGGCCTCCTTTAGCCGATTGGGCTGATATCGGCAATGGCTCCGCGCGGCCGGATGGTGTGCGCCGGCGGGGAGGGCGCATGCCGCGGCTTGCGATTGTCCGGCGTAGCCGAGCGGGTAGACTGCCTCCGAGATGCGGGCCGTGGTGCCCGCGTGGTCCGGAGAAACTCATGCGTCCGCTCGAATTTGGCTGGTATCTGCCGACCCATGGCGACACGACTGCCTACGGTGATGCCTGAGGCTCAGGTGCCGGGGTCGCCGGAACTTTGCGAGCGGGTGGTCGCGGCCGCGGAGGCGGCGGGGTTCGAATATCTGCTGATCCCGGTCGGCTCGACCTGTTGGGAGGCGTGGATCTCCGGCGCGTTCATGGCGGCGCGCTCGGCGAAGATCAAGCCGCTGATCGCGGCAAGGCCCGGCTACATCAATCCGGTGCTGCTGGCGAAGATGATCTCGACCTTCGACCAGATGTCGGGCGGCCGAATCTGCATCAACCTGATCGCCGGCCAGAACGAGAGCGAGGTCGAGGCCGAAGGCGTGCGCCATGCCAAGGAAGAGCGCTACGCGCTGATGGAGGAGGAGGTCTCGATCTTGAAGATGCTGTGGACCGCGCGCGTCCCGGTGCATTTTCAGGGCAGGTTTCACACGCATCGCGGGCGCGCATGTCCGGCCGCGACCGCTGCAGCAGCCGTTTCCAAAATTCTATCTCGGCGGCGGCTCGCGCCAGGCGTGGGAGATGTCGGCGAAACATTCCGACGTGCATCTGTTCTGGGGCGATTTGCCTGAGACGATTGCGCAGAACATCGGCACGATCCGGTCACTTGCGCGCGAACACGGCCGCGAGAACGAAATCGGCTTCGGCATGCGGCTGCAGATCATCTGCCGCGAGGACGAGAGCGAGGCCTGGGAGGCGGCCGACCGGCTGGTGCGTCATGCCGGCGAGCGGCAGAAGCAGGAGGTCAAGACGCTCTACTATAACTCGGTCGCCAATCAGCGCGTGCAGCAGCTCGCGCGCGAGCATGGCGATCTGCTGCTGCCGCATCTGTGGACCGGCATCACCAAGGTCCGCCCCGGCGCCGGCATCGCGGTGGTCGGCAATCCCGCGCAATGCGCCGCGACACTGCAGCAATTCATCGACGCGGGCTGCCACTCGTTCTGCCTGTCCGGCTATCTGCACGACGAGGAGGCGGAGCGCTTCGGCCGGCTGGTGCGGCCGATCCTTGCCGCCAACAACCGCGGCCGGCTCGCGGCGTAAGCCTTCGCAACGATCGTCTGTATCCTACGCAGGCACGATGGTCTTGCCGACCGGCCACAGCGCGATGCCGGCGAGCTTGAGATGCGCCCACGCGAAGGGAATGCCGACGATCGTGACCGCCAGCATCACCCCGGTGATGAGATGGCCGAGCGCCAGCCACCAGCCGGCCAGAATGAACCAGATGATGTTGCCGATCACGCCGAGCGGACCGGTGCCGATGTCCCCTTCGCCGGTGATCTCGTCGCGGCGCACGGCTCGCGATCCGAACGGCAGGAACGTGTAGACGGCGATGTTGAAGGCGGCCCGCGCCCAGGGCAGGCCGACGATGGTGATCGCCATGACGATCGCGGCGACAAGCCAGCCGAATGCCATCCAGGCGCCGCCGAAGACGATCCATAGGATGTTCAGAAGCAGGGAGACAGGTTGCATGTGGTCACCCGTTTACGCCAAGATATCGAAGCGAATTATAGCGCCTTCAGCACGATGGCGATAGCAAGACGCCGGAAATTTGTTGCGTGCGGGAACTGACTTGATGACCGCGCCGGCGGCGAACCAGAGCGTTTTCGAGTGAAGTGGACATCCGTTCGCGTGAAGGAAACGCCTCAAACAAGAACCTGGAGCATGATCCGGAAAAGTGTGTAGCGGTTTTCCCTTAGCTAACAAACGCGGAACGCGTTTGCGCGGAGATCATGCTCAAACAAAGACCTAAAGCGCGATGACGATTCAACCTGATCTCAGCGCGCTTTAGGCCACGGCCGCTCGGTCCGGCGCCGTCGTGAAGAACCGCTTGACCTCGGCGGCCGGCCTCGGCGGGCTGAACAGGTAGCCCTGCATCTGCGTGCAGCCGAGTTCGCGCAGCAGGGCGCGCTGCGGCTCGGTTTCCACCCCTTCGGCCACCGTCGTCATATTGAGCGCGGCAGCGATGTTGACCACGGCCTGCACGATCGAGGGCGATCCGTCGACCACGTCGATATCCCGGACGAAGCAGCGGTCGATCTTGATCTTGTCAAACGGGAAGCGCTGCAGATAGCTCAGCGAGGAATAGCCCGTGCCGAAATCGTCGAGCGCGATGCGCACGCCGATGCCGCGGAGCTGATGCAGGATCGCGAGCGCGACCTCGTCGTCGCGGATCAGCACCGCCTCGGTGATCTCGATCTCCAGCCGCTCCGGCCTGAGCCCGGATGTCGCGAGCGCGCCCGCGATGCGGATCGCCAGCGTCTGGCACTTCAGCTGGATCGGCGAGACGTTCACCGCGATGCGGATATGATCCGGCCACGTCGCGGCTTCCGCGCAGGCCGTGCGCAGCACCCAGTCGCCGAGCTCGTCGATCAGGCCGGCGTCTTCGGCGACCGGAATGAACTCCGCCGGCGAAACCATGCCGCGCTCCGGATGACGCCAGCGCAACAGCGCCTCGCAGCCCGTCACCTCGCCGTCTTCGAGGTCGACCAGCGGCTGATAGTGCAGCTCGAAGCCCCCACGCGCCATGGCCTGCCGCAAATCCTGCTCCATGGTCAGGCGGGCACGGGCGCTCGCGCCCATCGCCGGCTCGAAGAAGCGATAGGTCCGCCGGCCGCCGGATTTCGCGGCATACATCGCGAGGTCGGCGTTCTTGATCAGCTGGTCGAGCTCGGTGCCGTCCCGCGGCGCCAGCGCGATGCCGATGCTGGCATTGGTCGCAAGCTGGTGGCCGAGGCATTGACAGGGCTTGCGGATTTCCTGGTAGAGCCGCGTGACGAAGTCCTCGACTTCCGCGGCGCCCTCGATCGCGGTCTTGATGATCGCGAATTCGTCGCCGCCGAGGCGGGCGACCAGATCGTTTTCCTTGACGCAGGCGCGGATGCGGTTTGCGAGGGTCTTCAGCAATTCGTCGCCGACGTGATGGCCGAGCGAATCGTTGATGGCCTTGAATTCGTCGATGTCGATATAGAGCAGGGCGAACGGCGTGCCGTCACCGGCGCGTTCCAGCTCACGCTCGATCCGCTCGCGGAACAGCACGCGGTTCGGCAGGTCGGTCAGCGCGTCGTAATGCGCAAGATGCGCGATCCTCTCGTCCGCGCGCCGCCGCTCGGTGACGTCCTCGACGACATTGATGATGTAGCGCGGCTCGGCGGCCTGGTCGCGGATCACGATCCGCTTCGAGGTGATGTAGCGGCTGCCGAGCAGCTTGGTGTCCCAGCGGTGCTCGTCGATGAAGAGCTTGCCGGCGGATTCGAGCGCTTTGTCATCGTCGGCGGTAATCCTGCCGGCCCACTCCGGGTCGAACAGCTCGGAGGGGGTCCGGCCGATGATCTCCTCGCGCCCCAGGCCGAAATGCGTCTCGGCGATCTGGTTGGACAGCACATAGCGCCGGTCGCGTGCGTCCTTGACCGTGATCTGCGAGGGGATGTGGTCGATGATCTCGCGCAGGAACGCGTAGCTGCGGTCGCGTTCCTGTTCGAGATTGCGGCGCTCGGTGATGTCCTCGATGGTCGCCACCCATCCGCCTTGCGGAAGCGGCTTGTTGACGATCAGGAAGGCGCGGCCGTCATCGCATTCGAGCAGGCGGTGATGAACGCGTCCGCGCGCGACTTCATGCATGACGCTGGAGCAGAACTCGTCGACGTCGCCGTTGAACGTCCCGGTGTCCTTGCGAAGCTGGATCAGCCCGCGGAAATGCAGGCCGGGCTTGACCTGGTCGGCCGTCAGGAAATGCAGGTCCAGATAGCGCTGGTTGGCCGTGACGACATGCGCTGAGGCGTCATATTGCACGAGGCCCTGGGTCATGTTGTTGAGCGCGGTGTCGAGGCGCTGCTTTTCCCGCTCGAGCCGATGCTGCGCGTCGCGGGTCTGGCGCGCGATCTGGCGAATGATCAGGAAAAAGATGAGCGCGATCACGGCCGCGCACAGCGCGGCGGCGGTAATCAGAAAGCGGGTCTGGGCACCCCAGTCGGCCAGTGCTGCGGGCACCGTCTTGGTCACGATGATCGCGACCGGGAAACGGCCGAGCATCGCGGCTGAGGCGAGCCGGTCCTCGCCGTCGATCGGGCTTTGCACGCGCAGCGTCTGCCGGCCACCACCGGTGAGCACGTTTTGCAGTATCGGCGCGTTCGTCAGTTTCCGCCCGACCATCGTGTCCACATGCGGGTATCGTGCAAGCAACGTCGTGTCGCTGTGGAACATCGAGATCGCCGCCCCCTTGCCGAGCGCGACGGTCGCGAAGAACTTCGAGTAACTTCTGGGGTCGATGCGCCGCGTCATCACGCCGAGGAAAACGCCGTTCTCTCCGCTCAGGCGGTGCGCGATGATGAGGGTCGAAGTGTCGGAGAATGCGCCGCCGGCGGGCTCGGCCGTGACCGCTCGTTGCTGCTCATCCGCGTGGATGATCGTGAAAAATCCCCGGTCGGAAATGTTGACGGGCGCCACCGGCCAGTTGGCCGAGGAATTGATCTGCTGACCTGCGGAATCGAAAATGCTGACGTCGCCGACATGCGAGGAGATATTGGCACGGTCGCGCAGCAGCTCATGGACGGCGGGCGTCGACATCCGTGCCCTGAATTGCTCGGACGAGTGGATCGATGCGATCTGCATCTGCGCCGTCAGGTTGGCGGCGATCGCGTCGTAATCCTCGAATTGCTGCTCGAAATGGCGGCTCAGCAGCAGCACCGTATTTTCCAGCTCGCGCTCGCTGTTGCTGAGTGCGCGCTCGCGATACTCACCGACCATCGCGACGGTGCCGACGATGATGGCCGCGACGAGCAGGGTGCCGCAAACGATCAGCCACGCGATCGGATCACGGCCACGCGGCACGCCAACGCGCCGCGCACCCTTCGCGGTGGCGCGGCTGAGTGCGCTGCGGATAGCGGAAAACAGTTTGCGCATTCCCTCCCTCCCAGAGGGACATGCATAAGCTGCAGCATTATTAAAAGCGGTTAGGAAATCCGGTTACTTTGAGGTTTAATCGGCAGGTCCCGCAACCAGCCGGAGCGTTAACGGCCGTTTAATGCCGAAATCAGCGGCGATAGCGGCTGCCGCGCGAATAGGCGATGCGGTTCTGCTGCACCGGGCGGCTCTCCAGGCTCATGCGCACCTCGCTGGTACGTGAAAGCTCCGGCTTCAGTTCCTCGAGGAAGATTGGCCGCGAGAAATAGTAACCCTGTGCGTATCGGATCTTGGTTGCGGCCTGCAGATAGGCGAGTTCCTCGAAGGAACTCGATGCCTTCGGCGATCACGGTCATGCCGAGCGCCTCGCTCAGCAATTCGATCGCCCGCAGGATGCCCTGGCTGCGCGGCCGCTTGTGAATGTCCGTGATGAAGGAACGATCGATCTTGATCTCGTCGGCCGTGATGTCGGCCAGCGCCGACAGGGACGAATAGCCGATCCCGAAATCGTCAATCGAGATGCCGACGCCGAGCTTGCGGAAGATCGGCAGGATTTCTTCCTGGAAATAGGTCTTGGTGACGAATGCATCCTCCGTCACCTCGATCATGAAGCGGCTCGGAAAGCCCGTCGCTTCCAGCGCCAGCGCGAACGAGTGCATGAATTCGGGATTGACGGCCTGCTTGGCGGCGACGTTGATGCTGATCTTGGCGTCGGCGCCGAAGGTGTCGTTGATGAGATCGATCGATCGCGTGATCTCGGCGAGGACGAGATGCGTGAGCTCGTCGATCAGGCCGAGCTCCACCGCGAGATTGATGAAATTCCCCGGCGCTTTGATGACGCCCTCGTTGTCACGCAGCCGCACCAGGGCCTCGATGCCCTTGATCTCCTCCGTGCGGATGTCGACCTTGGCCTGAAAGGCACAGCAGAAGCGCTTCTCGAGAATCGCCTGGCGCAGCGATTGCTCGATCTTCATGCACGCGAGCGCCTCGTGCTCCATCGTCGCGTCGAAGAACGCCATCGCTCCCTTGCTGTCGTTCTTGACGCGGTACATCGCAAGATCGGCGTTCTGCCGCAGCACCTCGTAGCTCGTGCCGTGCTCGGGATAGAGGCTGACACCGATCGAGGTCGAGGCGAAAATCTCGAACTCGTCGATGAAGAAGGGGGCGGCAAGCCGGTTCAGCGTGGCGTGGAGGAATTCCTCCACCTCCTGTGCGCCGTCGATCGGGCTGAGCAGCAGCAGGAACTCGTCGCCGCTGATCCGCGCCAGCATGTCGAAGTCGCGCAGGTCGCGGCTCAGGCGCTTGGAAATCTCGACCAGCAACGCGTCACCGACGCCATGGCCGTAATAGTCGTTGATATGCTTGAAATTATCGACGTCGAGGAAGGCCAGCGCGAACTTCGTGCCGCCGTCATCGCTCCTCAGGAGCCCGTTGGCGCGGTGTTCGATCACCCGCCGCGTCGGCAGATCGGTCAATTCGTCATAATAGGCCGAGCGAAACAGCTGATCCTCGAACGCCTTCTGGTCGCTGATGTCGGCGGAGCACGAGATCAGGAGCTTGCGGCCGCTGATCGACGCGGGCCGGTGGGAAGTGAGGAGCACCTGGCGCGTATGGCCGTCGTCGATGCTCTCCTCGATGACTGTGGCCCGTCCGCTGCGCAGGACTTCGAGGCCGGTTTCGCCGCGTTGGCCCAGTTGCGGCGGCTGCGACATGGCCTGGCCACTGTCATGGAGCCCGAACTGCGTCGCGGCCGTGTCGTTGATCAAAAGGAACTTGCCCTGCTCGTCCTGAACCGTGACGCCGGAGGGCAGCAGCCTGACGACGTCGCGCAGCAGGCTCAATTCGGTTTCGGCCGCGCGCCGGTCATCGGCGTCGGCTTCGGTGGTTCGGAAGTCTTCGAGGGCGAGACGTTGCATGTCTCGGGATTCTGAAGGGAGCGCTCTTAGTTTTAGTTAAACCGTATGGAGAAATGCGGGGGTATTGATCAATTCTGCGCTTCTGCGGCCTTTGCAACGCCATGGGGGACGCCATCGCCGTCGCACGGGTTAACAGCTCGCCAATGACGGTTCAGAATGGGGAGGTATCCGCGGAGGCCGTATGGGTGCGGAAGCGTTCAGCTCGGCGGGACACGGCACTGCAGCGTGCAGTGGAGGCCGCTCTTCAGATAGGCGATCTCGGTTCTGCCGTCGAACGAAGTGAGCGCGGATCTCAACAGCTTGGTGCCGAAGCCGGCCGCACCGATCGTCTCCACCGCCGGGCCCTCGGTCTCGTCCCAGGTGAGGTTGAGGCGGTCGCCCGTCATTGTCCAGGACACCTGGAGCATGCCCTGCGGTGATGCGAAGGCGCCGTATTTGCCGGCATTGGTTGCGAGCTCGTGAAAGAGCAGCGCAAGGCTGACGGCGAGCTTCGCGGGCAGAAACAGCGGATCGCCGTTCAGGTTGAAGCGGACATGGCCGTAAGGCCCGAGCTCCATCAGCAGGAGGTCCTTGATGTCGCAGCCGCTGCCGTCGACCTTTGCGATCAGGTCGTCGGTGGCCGACAGCGCCCGGATGCGGCTGTCGATGCTCGCCCAGACCTGCGGCTGGTTCTCGAGCACCTGACGCAGCACGGCGTGAATGGTGGATGACTTGTTCTTCAGCCGGTGCTGAAGCTCCTCAACGACGAGCTTACGATAGGACTCCTCCTCCATCAGGCGCTTTGCGATCCTGCGCTGCTGCGTGACGGTGGACCGGTAGTGCTGGACACCCCAGATCGTGAGCGCGGCGACGATCCAGAAGATCAGCAGCAACGCTAGCCGCGAGGACTCCGCAGCGGTGTGGTTGAAATCGATGACGAGCCCGAGCACGCCGCCTGCGATCGCGGTCAGGATACCGATCCACAGGCCGCCGAGCGCGGTCGCGAAGAACACGGCCGGAATATACGGCGTGAAGAAGACGTCCGGCCGGATCTGCGCGAGCCCCCAGCGAAAGCCGGTCGCAAGCAGGAGGCAGAGAAGCGCAAACCCCAGACTGGCAGGCGGAGGCATATCCGATATGCCGTGCCAACCGCGGCGAAATTCGTCCATCAACTTCCTCATGGATTGACAAGAGCCCGATCAGCCAATCCAAAATAAGGCCGGGCATCGAGAAAATACGCGCTTCCCGATTGCAAGCATAGCTTGCGTTGTCATTCAGCTACCGTGAATATTGGTTCCCAGATGATGGAGTTCCAGGGGCGCTGCGCGGTCGTCGAAAACGGCTCGCAGCGTCGCCGGATCGCGCTCATCCGAAGCACATGAAGAAAAGGACAACGACATGGGACGGCTTGACGGCAAGGTTGCGGTGATCACGGGCGCCACCAGCGGCATCGGGTTGCGCACGGCGGAAATCTTCGTCGCCGAAGGCGCGAAGATCGTCATTGCCGGCCGCCGCGTGGCGGAGGGCGAGGCGCTGGCAAAACAGCTTGGCACAAACTGCATCTTTCGCCAGACCGATGTCACGGTCGAGGAACAGATGCGCGCGCTGATTGCGCTGGCGGTGGACAAATTCGGCAGGATCGATTGTCTGTTCAACAATGCCGGCGGCCCGGCGCAGACCGGTGGCATCGAAGGGCTCGAGGTTGACCGCTTCGACGCCGCGATGGCGACGCTGGTTCGTAGCGTCATGCTCGGCATGAAGCATGCGGCGCCCCATATGAAGAAGCAGGGCTCCGGCAGCATCATCAACAATGGCAGCATCGCGGGACGGCTCGCCGGCTTCTCCTCGTCGGTGGTCTATGGCGCGGCGAAGGCCGCGGTGATCCATCTCACCAAATGCGTCGCCATGGAGCTCGGCGAATCCGGGGTTCGCGTCAATTCGATCTCGCCGGGAGCCATCGCGACCGGCATCTTCGGCAAGGCGCTCGGGCTCTCGGTCGATGCCGCCGAGAAGACGCCGACCGTCATGCGCGAGGTCTACAAGTCCGCCCAGCCGATCCCTCGTGCCGGCCTGCCGGAAGATATCGCCCACGCTGCCGTATTTTTGGCCAGCGACGAGTCCAGTTTCATCAACGGTCATGATCTGGTGGTCGACGGCGCCATCACGGGTGGCCGCAACTGGAGCCAGCAGCAGCAGGGCTATGTTGCCCTGCGCAAGGCGTTCGATCAGCAAGCGGGGTGAGAGAGATGTCTGCGATGTCAGCCATGTTGCCGGCCCGGGCCGAAGCCCGGCCGGTCCTGATGGCCATGATCGGCGGTCTGGCCTGTGCATTCGCGATCGGCAAGGCGCTGCCCGTCACGATGGATGCGATCTCGACGACGATCGCGCCGCTCTGCGCGACGAGCGCAAACGCGGGGGCGGCCGGCGAGAGCGTCGAGCTCATCACGTCCCAGGCTCTGCCGAACGTGCCGGGCAAGCGCATCACGGTCGTGCGCGTGTCCTACGGCCCCGGCGGCTTCAGCCGGCCGCATCGCCATGCCGGTTCGGTCACCGCCTACATCACCAAGGGCCAGATCCGCTCGCAACTGGGCGGCGGTCCAGTCGAGACGTTCCAGGTCGGGCAGTCTTTCTTCGAGCCGCCGGGGTCGACGCACATGGTCTCGGCCAATGGCAGCGCGACCGAGCCCGCCGAATTGATCGCGGTGTTCGTCGCCGATGAAGGCGCGGAGCTCACGACCTATCTCGACTGACGACGGCAGCGCCGGGCCTCATGGTTCGAGACGGCGCATTCGCGCCTCCTCACCATGAGGGTCCACCATCCCGGTACGCATGACGACCTCATCCTGAGGAGCTTGCGCAGCAAGCGTCTCGAAGGATGGGCCGCGGAGAAACTGTCTAAAGCGCGATGAGATCAGGTTGAATCATCATCGCGCTTTAGGTCTTTGATTGAGCATGATCTTTTCGGAAAACCGCTTCACACTTTTCCGGATCATGCTTGAGCCCAACCGTCACACAGGCTTCACCGTCACCCGCAGGCCGTCGCGCGGCTTCGGGATCGGCCACATCTGCCATTGCGGCTCGTACCCGGGCGCGAGCGAGACCGAGAGATTCTGCAGGAAATGCCGCGCGAAGCATTTCGCCTGCATGTAGGCGAAGTGCAGCCCGATGCACATATGCGCGCCGCCGCCGAACGGCACCCAGGCGAAGCGATGGCGATTGCGCTGCGCCTCCTCGGTGAATCGCATCGGATCGAACGTGCCGGGGTCCGGCCAGATCGCGGGCATATGGTGGGTGAACAGCGGATTGACGCCGACCATGGTGCCGCCGGGGACGGCATGACCCATGAACGTGAATTCGCGGACCGAGCGGCGCGGCATCGAGGGTACCGGCGGCTTGAGCCGAAGCGCTTCCTTGAAGGCCATCTCCGTCAGCTTCATCGCTTCGAGATTGTCGAAGCTGGTCGAGGCATCGGTGGTAAGGCCGAGTCCGGAGACTTCGTCGCGCAGTTTCTGCTGCCAGTCGGGATGCGCGGCAAGTTCGCCGATGAACGACGTCAGCGACGACGTCAGCGTGTCGTGCGCCGCCATCATCAGGAAGCTCATATGGTCGACGATGTCCTGCGTCGACAGCAGCGCGCCGTCTTCATGCGTCGCGCGGCAGAGCTGCGAGAACAGGTCGTCGCCACTGCCTTTGGCCCGGCGCAGCGGAATCTGCTCGGAGAAATAGGCCACGATGCGTTTGCGGCCCTTGACCCCGCGCGCCATCTGCGTGCCGGGCAGGGGCTTGCGGATCGGCGCGACGGCCGCCGCCACCATGTCGACGAAGGCGCGGTTGATCTCCTCGACCTCGGGCCCGATATCGGCGCCGAGGAACGACGTCGCGGCAAGATCAAGCGTGAGCTGCTTCATCGCGGGGTAGAGCAGCATCTCGCCGGGCTTGCTCTTCCACTGTGCGACGCGGCGCGCGATGCCTTTGTCGAGCTCGACAAGATAGGATTTCATCGGCCCGGACTTGAATGCAACCGACAGCGCGCGCCGGTGCATCCGGTGCTCGTCGAAATCCAGCAGCATCAGTCCGCGCGGAAACAACAACCCGAGAATTCGTCCCCAGCCGAGTTCGGAAGAGAACAATTTTGCCTGGTCGAACATCACGAGTTCGTTGGCGTCGGGTCCAAGCAGCACGAGACTTGTTTCGCCGAACAAGTGGCTGCGATAGATGAGGCCGTATTTCGCGGCGTTCCGCTCGACATGTCCCTTGGGATCGGCCAGCACCTCGAGAGTTCTTGCCGATGATCGGCCAGCCCTCGTCACCGGGGATATGGGTCAGCGAGTTTCGCTTCGGCGGCGTAAAGGAAATCGCGGAAGAGGTGACACTCTGCATCGACATGGCAGTTGCTCCATCTGGCGCAATCGGCAGTCCTTGTTCACCTGCATTAATAGACTTTTGTGCCGGATGCGCAAAGTCCGCGTTTTGTGTTCGGTGCAGACCCGCGTCGATCAAAAGGGGGCGCGACAAAGCCGCGCATCGTGCTAAAGCAGCGTCCGCTTGGCCGGTGCAGGCTGCCGAAGGCAAAACTGGTTAAGAAAACGTCAATCGGAGAGACTAGAAATGTCGGGAATTTTTCGCGTGATTCTTCTCACGCTGGCGGCCGCCTGTTGGACCGCTGCGGCGCAGGCCCAGACCAAACCCGTGGTGACTGGCCTCGGGCCTGATTTTCCGAAGAGCGAGATTTTCATCGGCAACAGTTTCTTCTACTACAACAACGGCATGCCGGAACATCTGCGCCGCCTGGAGCGTGCTGCCGACCCCGAGCATGAGCATGAATATCGCGCCACCATGGTGACCATCGGTGGCTCCGGGCTTAACTGGCACGATGTCGAGAGCTACTTCCGCCCGAACGGCATCGGCGCCTATTCGTTCGACGATCACAACAATGTCGTCTTCAATCCGCCCGGCAGGATGTTCGACGCGGCCGTGATGATGGACTGCAGCCAGTGCCCGATCCATCCCGGGCTGAAAGCCGCCTTCACCGAATTTGCCAAGAAGGACAGCGACATCGTTCGTGCCCACGAAGCCAAGCCCGTGTTCTTCATGTCTTGGGCCTATGAAGACAAGCCCGAGATGACGGCGGCGCTCGCGGAAGCCTATACGGTTGCGGGCAACGCCAACAACGCGCTTGTGATCCCAGCGGGGCTGTCATTTGCGCGCGCGCGCGAGAAGCAGTCTGAGCTCAATCTCTATGCGCCGGACAAGCGGCATCCGAGCCCCGCAGGCACCTATCTCGCCGCCTGCACGACATTCGCTGCGCTGACCGGCCGTTCGCCGGTCGGCAACAGCTACCATGCGAATATCGACGAGCCGACGGCGAAGTTCCTGCAGCAGGTCGCGTGGGACACAGTGCAGGCCTACTACGGCAAGTGATCTTCGAAGCTGCTTAAGGCGGCTGGCGGGCCTGAGCGCCCGAGGCACACTGTCGTCCCTTGCTTTCGCAGGGACGACATCGCGCTTTGGCCTCAGGCTTTCCTGCGCTTCTCGGCTTCCTTCTGCAGGTCCGGCGCGTTGGGAGAATTGATGGCGACACGGCCCGGACCGGTCTGCGCCAGCGCGGCAGCTGCCTTGTCGTTCTCCATGATCTTGGCCATCACTGCCTGCCCCGCGCGCTCGAACACGCCGCGGTTCTCGACCAGGAACTGCCGTGACTTGCGCAAGGGCTCGATGAAGCCTTGGACTTCGGGGATTACGTAACGCGCCACCATGTCCCAGCTGCGGCGGGTGTTCTCCGGGTTGGCCCAGTCGTGCACGAAGCCCATGACGGCGCCGACGCCGCCGGAAATCTTCATCAGATGCCTGATGGACTTAACGAGATCATCGGGCGTACCGATCGTGGCCGACGCATTTTCTCCGACGGCCGCCTTCTCCAGCGCGTCGTCGATCGATTTGTAAGGCTCGACGCCCGGCCGCATCAGCGTCCCGACATTATATTCATTGTGCCATTTCAGCAGCCCGGCGCCCGCCTCGCGAAACGCCTGTTCACGCGTCTCGGCGATGTGCCAGTTCATCAGCACGCGCCAGTCGGCGCGATTGACCTTGGTGCCGTGCTTCTTCGCCGAATCCTCGGCAAATTCCCATTGTTGCGACAGCGCCGTCAGGCCCTGCGTCGAGGTCGAGCCCAGCGAGAAGATGCCGATGCCGTATTTGCCGGCAAGCGTCATGCCCGAGGGCGAGATCATCGAGGCGACGGCGAAGGGCATATCCTCCTGCAGCGGAAGAATCTGCAGCGCCCCATCCTGCAAGGTGAACCACTCGCTCTTTGCCGTGACGCGCTCGCCCCTGAACAGCCGGCGGATGATCCCGATCGCCTCGTCCTGGCGGTCGCGCTGCGTCATCGGATCGATGCCGAGCGTATGCGCGTCGGAAGCAAGTGCGCCGGGGCCTGAGCCGAAGATGACGCGGCCGCCGGTCATGTGATCGAGCTGCACGATGCGCTGCGCGACGTTGAAGGGATGATGGTAGGGCAGCGAAATCACGCCGGTGGCGAGCTTGATACGCTTGGTCCGCTCACCGGCAGCGGCCAGAAACATTTCCGGGGAGGCAATCATCTCCCAGCCCGAGGAGTGGTGCTCGCCGCACCAGAACTCATCATAGCCGAGATCATCAAGCTGCTGGACGAGATCGAGGTCGCGCCGGAACTGCAGCGTCGGATGCTCCCCGACCGGATGATGTGGGGCCAGGAAGGCTCCAAATTTGAGGCGCGCCATAAGGTTTTTCTCCCGAACGGAATTTGTTGTGGTTGCTCGTGACCACAAAGCTACGTGCTGGCAGGCGGCAAGGCAATCGCCCACAACCAACGCGGTGCGGGCGGAAGGCTGCCATGCGTGCCGCTGATGGATCGCATCGCGCCAACTATAGGCGAGGAGACCGGCCTTCGAGAGGCCGCGCCCGCAACGATGCAGTGATCCCTGCGTCCTGCGATATCACGACTGGCGGATCGGCCTGGGCCTGCTGGTCCCGCGAACGGCATCGCTACCGGCGGGCTTGCTCGCTCACAATGTGCTTGGCTCACAGAGACGTCAGGACGGGCTTCATTACTTCCGAGGTAATCGCGCAAGTACCATTGGGCTGAGAATATCCGCCGGTAAACTTGTCCAGATCGCATCTCTAGGTCTCATCCCATGCATCAGATGGTTTCGGCCAATGTGGAGGCGTCGCGCCGCTGGGTCGTGCTGGCGATCGTCGTCGCCGCGCAATTCATGTTCGGCATCGATGCCTTCGTCGTCAACGTGGCGCTGCCGACGATCGCGCTCGAACTGCACGCCGGGGCGGCGCAGATCGAGGCCGTGATCGCGATCTACCTGATCGCCTATGCGACGCTAGTGGTGACGGGTGGCCGGCTCGGCGATATCTACGGCACCAAGGGCGTCTTCATCGCCGGCGTGCTCGGCTTCACGCTCACCTCGCTGTGGTGCGGGCTGGCGCAATCCGGGCCTGAGCTGATCCTGGCACGGCTCGCGCAAGGCGCGACCGCCGCACTGATGGTGCCGCAGGTGCTGGCGACGCTGCATCTGTTGTTTGCCGATCAGGCGCGCGGCCGCGCCTTCGGCATCTATGGCATCGTGATGGGGCTGTCGGGTGCGGCTGGCTTCGCGCTCGGCGGTCTCCTGGTGACGCTCGATCTCGCCGGGCTCGGCTGGCGCACGGTGTTCTTCGTCAATATCCCGTTCGGGCTTTTGATCATTGCTGCGGCGCTGCGGATCATGCCGCCGGTGCCGCGGCGCGCCGGCACGCGGCTCGACATGCCCGGCGCGGTCGTGCTGTTTTTCGGGCTGTTGTGCCTGATCGGCCCGCTCTTGTTCGGACAAGACGTGCATTGGGCGCCCTGGGTCTGGCTGGTAATGGTTGCGGGAATCGGGATCACCTCCGTCTTCGTGAGGCTGGAGCGCTTGGTCGAACGGCGCGGCGGCATGCCCTTGATCGATCTTGCGCTACTGTCCGACGTCTCTTTCATGCGCGGCCTGGGTGCTGCGTTCTTCTTCTTTTTCGCCAACCTGTCGTTCTATCTGGTGATGACGCTGTTCATGCAGCGCGCATTGCAGATTCCGCCGCTCCAGGGCGGCATCGTGTTCTTGCCGATGGCGCTGACCTTCACGATCGCCTCCCGTGTCAGCGGCGCCCGCGCGAAACGTCGTGGTACGCTGGTCCTGATCGAGGGCTGCCTGCTCCAGATGGTAGGGCTCGCGGCTATTGCGTTGACCGTAGCCTGCGTCGAATCACCGGGCGCGCTGTTGCTCGCGACGGTGCTGACGATCTTCGGCTTCGGTCAGGGGATGGTCATGGCGCCGCTATCAGGCGTGGTGCTTGCGACAGTGAAGCCGACGAGTGCCGGCGCCGGCTCGGGCATGTACGGCACGACAGCGCAGATCGCCAATGCGGCGGGCGTCGCCGCGATCGGCGCGGTCTTCCTCGCGATCGAATTCAACGGGCTCGGCGCGACACGCCTTGTTTGCATCGTTTGCGCTGTTCGCGCTCTCGATTGTGATCAGCGTCGCATTTCTGACGTGGATGCGTCGCGCTGTGGCCTGAACGCTTCACGTTTCGCGTAAAATGTCGATCACTATCGTTGAATTTTTGGGGATCGACAGCACACGGCCTTTTTAGTTTGCGGTGCAGCAACTATTTCTCCATGGTGGGGTTAATGAGTCCGCTGCATCGGAGTTGTCTTTGTCCCTTGCGAACAATGTCGAGTTTCTAAAGCATCTGCCGAAGCCTGCCCGCTTCGGCGGGCTGGCGGAGCTCGGGCGGAATCTGCGGCCCGATCTGCATACTCCGCTCACCGAGGTGAAGGACTTCGGCAGCAACCCCGGAAACTTACGGATGTTTCGCTACGCGCCGGTGGTGCTGCAGCATCCGCGCGCGTTGGTGGTGGTTCTGCATGGCTGCGGGCAGACGGCGGCGGCCTATGATGTCGGCTCTGGCTGGTCGACGCTTGCGAAGCATTATGGCTTCGCGCTGCTGATGCCGGGGCAACTGGCGTCGAACAACGCCAACGGGTGCTTCAACTGGTTCTATCCTGAGGATACCGCGCGCGAGCGCGGCGAGGCCGGTTCGATCCGGCAGATGATCGCGCGCATGGTCAAGGACCATGCCATCGATCCGCGCCGCATCTTCATCACCGGGCTCTCTGCCGGTGGCGCCATGACGTCGGTGATGCTTGCGATCCATCCCGAACTGTTTGCGGCCGGCGCGATCATCGCGGGCCTGCCTTTCGGCGTCGCGGCCAATCTCCGTGACGCACTGATCGGCATGCGCGCATCGCGCACCCGTTCGGCGACCGAACTCGGCGATCTCGTGCGCAAGGCGTCGAGTCATAAAGGCAAGTGGCCGAAAGTCTCGGTCTGGCATGGCACCGCCGACCGTACCGTCTATCCCGGCAACGCCGACGAGATCGTCAAGCAATGGCTTGACGTGCATGGTCTGCCGCTCGAGCCGATGGCGCAGTCGACCGTCGACGGTCATCCGCGCGAGGTGTGGTGGGGGCCCGACGGCGAGACCGTCGTGGAGTCCTACACCATCGCGGACATGGCGCATGGCACGCCGCTTGGAATCGCGGAGACCGACAAGCGTTACGGCACGCAAGGCGCGTTCATGATCGAGGCGGGCATTTCGTCGTCGTATCACATCGCGAAATTCTTCGGCCTCACGGGCTGGATCCGCGAACGGAAGCCGTCTGCTCCGAAACTGCCGGTGGCGGACTCGCCGAGCGCGAAGTTGATCCCGATGGTGTCGCCGATCCCCTCGCCGCTGCCGATCCAGATGCCGAATCTCGGCAAGTCGCTGTGGCCGGCAGCCACGGTCGAGGCCGAAGCCTCGCCGGAGCCGAAGCGCGAAGCGCACGGGCCGCGCCAGCCGCAGAAGCAGCAGCGCGTGGTCGACGTCAACGCCGTGATCACGCGCGCGCTCACCGCCGCGGGGCTGATGAAGTAGCGGCTTTTCTCGATCCTAAAGCACGATCCGGAAAAGTATGTAGCGGTTTTCCCTTAGCTAACAAACGCGGAACGCGTTTGCGCGAAGATCATGCTCATCAAAGGCCTAAAGCGCGATGACGGTTCAACCTGATCTCATCGCGCTTTAGTTCGCCGTTCCCGCGATCATCTCGATCGGTGTCACCGTGACATTGCCGCCGGCGACCTCGCGCGTCTTTTCGCGGTAGTGCTGGAAGAAATCCCGCGACTGCAGCGTCTTGACCGCGGCGTCGTCGGCTGCGGCCGCAAGATGCATGTAGTTCTTGTCGTCCGCGTTCTTCATGCAGCGATAGCTGATCCTGCCCTTCAGCTCAGGATCGGCCTCGATCGCAGCGATGAAGCGGTCGATTTCGCGATGCCAGTCCTCGGTGGTGCCGTTGGTGAACTGGTATTTGATCATGGAATATTTCATCTCGCTCTCCCTTCACTCCCTGGGTCGGGTGGTGCGGGATGATCTGGCCTTTAGGTACAAAGACGCAAGTATGGACAAAATTGATAGTATGGACTTTTTGTGATCTGGCGCTCATGCTGGTGCCTTTAGGAGATGACGGCATGGCGAAAGCAGGATCTGGCAAAGCGCACGCCTGTCCCGTCGCGGCGTTCCAGAAGCTGATCAGCGGCAAATACAAGCTCAGGATCGTCTGGGACCTGAAAGACGGCGCGCGTCGCTATGGCGAGATCAGGACCGGGCTGCTGCGCGGCATGGACGGCAGCGCCGAGATCGCGCCGCGGGTGCTAAGCCGCGAATTGAAGGCGCTGACGGAAAGCGGCCTGATCGATCGCAAGGATTATGGCGTCGTGCCGCCGAAGGTGGAGTATCGCCTGACCCGCAAGGGCAAGAGCTTCGTCCCCGTCATCGCGGCGATCCGCGACTGGGGTGATCGCTATCTGAGCGAAAGCCCGGGCGCGTTGGCGGCGGAGTGAGCCGCAACACCAAAGCGCGATGGGATCAGGTTGAGTTTTGATCGCGCCTTTGGTCCTTGATTGAGCATGATCTCCGCGCAAACGCGTTCCGCGTTTGTTAGCTAAGGGAAAACCGCTGCACACTTTTCGGGATCGTGCGCTACATCTCACCGGTGATGAACGGGTTGGTCAGCCGCTCCTGGCCGATGCTCGAGCCTGCGCCATGGCCGCAGATGAAGCCGACGTCGTCGCCGAGCGGCAGGAGCTTATCGATGATCGAGCGGATCAGCGTCTCGTGGTTCCCGCCGGGCAGGTCGGTGCGGCCGACCGAGCCATTGAACAGGACATCGCCGACATGGGCGAAGCGCAGCTCCTTGTTGAAGAACACGACGCTGCCCGGCGAATGGCCGGGACAATGCAGGATGTCGAAGCTCAGATCGCCGATCTCGACCTTATCGCCCTCGTCGAGCCAACGATCGGGCGCGAAGTCGCGCACGCCGGTCATGCCGAATCGCTCGCCGCTCATCACGACATTGTCGAGCAGGTATTTGTCGCTTCTGTGCGGTCCCTCGATCGGCACCTTGAGCGCGTCGCGCAATTCGGCGGCGCCGCCGACATGGTCGATATGGCCATGGGTCAGCCAGATCTTCTCGACGGTGACGCCGGTCTGCTTGATCGCCGCCTGAATCTTGGGAACGTCGCCACCGGGATCGATGACCACAGCCCTCTTGGTCGGCTCGGACCAGATGATGGTGCAGTTCTGCTCGAACGCCGTTACCGGCACGATGATCGCGCCGGCTTTCGCCTTGGCTTCGGTCTCGGTTTTCTCGGTCATGACGCCAGCATGCCGATTTTTGACCATCCGCCAAGGCAAAGTTTCGTGCTTTTGGGCGATAACAGGCCTATCCGCCGTCATATCGGCGCCCCGATCAGTGCGAACCTTGCGGCCGGTTCCGCGTTGCCCCGCGGTGCGATGTGTTGGCGGAGATGTTTTTTAGGCGATGGTTGACAACGACGCCTGGTGGCGAAACGGCATTTTTTACCAGCTCTATCCGCGCTCGTTCCAGGACTTCGATGGGGACGGCGTCGGCGATCTCACGGGCATCATGCTCCGGCTGCCTTATCTTGGCGAGCTCGGCATCGACGCGGTCTGGCTGTCGCCGATCTTCCCCTCGCCGATGGCCGACTTCGGCTACGACATCTCCGATTACACCGCCATCGATCCGATCTTCGGCACCATGTCGGTATTCGACGCGCTGGTGAGCGCCGTGCATGAACGCGGGCTCAAGATCATTCTCGATCTTGTGCCGAACCACACGTCCGACCAGCACCCATGGTTCATCGAGTCGCGCAGCTCGCGCGACAATCCGAAGCGCGATTGGTACATCTGGCGCGATCCGAAGCCGGATGGCTCCGAGCCGAACAACTGGCTGTCGGAATTCGGCGGCAGCGCCTGGGCCTATGACGAGACGACGGGGCAATATTACTATCACGCCTTCCTCGCGCAGCAGCCGGATCTGAACTGGCGCAATCCGGACGTGCGTGAGGCGATCTACGACGTGATGCGCTTCTGGATGCGCAAGGGCGTCGACGGCTTCCGGGTCGACGTGATCTGGCACCTGATCAAGGACGCCGGGTTTCGCGACAATCCGCCGAACCCGCGTTTCCACGAGGGCCGGCCGCCGAACGAGATGATCCTGACGCAATATTCGACCGACCAGCCCGAAGTGCACGAGGTCATCGCCGAGATGCGGCGGGTGACGGACGAGTTCGACGCGCGCGTGCTGATCGGCGAAATCTATCTGCCGCTGCACCGGCTGGTCGCCTATTACGGCAATGATCTCAGCGGCGCGCAGATGCCGTTCAATTTCGCACTGCTGTCGACGATGTGGAGCGCGCGTCAGATCGAGGCGATCATTGCCGATTACGAGAAGGCTCTGCCGTCAGGTGCGTGGCCGAACTGGGTGCTTGGCAATCACGATCGCCCTCGGGTCGCGAGCCGGGTCGGGCAGGAGCAGGCACGAGTGGCCGCGATGCTGCTGCTCACGCTGCGCGGCACGCCCACGCTCTATTATGGCGATGAGATCGGCATGCATCAGGTCGCGATCGCGCCGGAGCAGGTGCGCGATCCCTTCGAGAAGAACGTTCCGGGGATCGGCGTCGGTCGCGACGGCTGCCGCACGCCGATGCAGTGGGACGCGACGCTTCATGCGGGCTTTTCGGAGGCCGAGCCCTGGCTGCCGTTGGCCGACGATTTCGTGCACGAAAATGTCGTCAATCTCGATGCCGATGCGCAATCGATCCTCAGGCTTTACAAGGCGCTGATCCGGCTGCGCAAGGAAACTCCGGCACTGGTGTCGGGCAGCTATGTCCCGATCGCGGCGGACGGCGATCTTCTGCTCTATCGGCGGGAGAGCGATGACGGAGCCATCGTCGTCGCGCTCAATCTCGGTGCCGAGCCGGTCTCGATCACCGCCGAACGGATCGGCCTCGATGGCGAGATTCTGCTGTCGACGCACATGGACCGTGACCGCGAAGGCATCCACGGCACGCTCGACCTGCGCGGCAATGAGGGTGTGGTGATTGGGCGCGCAAGCATAACTCTCCGTCGTCCCGGCCGAAGCGAAGCGTAGAGCCGGGACCCATAACCACGGGCGTCGTTGTAACGAAGGACGATGCCCCATGGCGCTCAATAACATCGGCCGGTGGTTGCGTTCGCAGGGACGACGGGTGGAGAGAGCGGGAGTCCAAATTACGCCGGGTGGCCGGCTTTGCCGGCCGCATCCACGTCGATATCGCTGCGCTTGAGCAGATAGTCGAGGCCGCCGACGCGGTACCAGCGATAGCCATAGGGCTCCAGTACAAGCTTGTGCCGGCCGCGTTCGTCGGCATGGCTGTGGTCTTCCGCCAGAAGATTCACCAAGAGCTTGCCGGCCTCGCCGGGCAGGCCGGCGGCGAATGAAATCTCGCGCGGTTTCTCGTCGAGATTATGCACGAACAGCACCGAATTGTTGCGCCAGTCATAGCGCATGATCAGCACCGAGGGATCGCGCGTCGAGATCACCTGGAACTCGCCCCAGCCGATCTCGGGCACCTCCTTGCGCATGCGGACGATGCGCTCGGTCCAGTTCAACATGGAATTGGGATCGCGGCGCTGCTTGGCGACGTTGACATGGTCATAGCCATACGGCCCCTGGTCGATCGGGGGCGAACACGGCTTGTCGCTTTCCGTGAAACCCCCATGCGGCTCGGTTGACCATTGCATCGGCGTGCGCGCGCAATTGCGCTCGGGCAGGGCGAGATTGTCGCCCATGGCGATCTCGTCGCCATAGCGGATCACCGGCGTTCCCGGCAGCGTGCACATCAGGCTGTAGGCGAGCTCGAGCCGCCTGCGGTCGCCGCCGACCATCGGTGCGAAGCGCCGGCGAATGCCGCGATCATAGAGCTGCATGTTCTTGTCGGGACCGAAATTCTTGAACACGACATTGCGCTGCGCCGCCGTCAGCCGGCCGAGATCGAGCTCGTCATGATTGCGCAGGAACAGGCCCCATTGCGCAGTGGCCGGCCGCGTTCTGGTGTCCTTCAACGCTTTCGCGAGCGGACGAGTGTCGCCGGACGCCAATGCATAGAACAGATGCTGGTTGACGTGGAAATTGAACATCATGTGCATGCGGTCGCCGTCGTCGCCGAAATACTCCATATCGGTTTCCGGCAGCACGTTTGCTTCGGCGAGGATGATGGCGTCGCCCTTGCGCCATTGCAGGAACTCGCGGAAAGCGCGCAGCATGTCGTATTGCTCGACCGGCTTCCTGACCTTCGCGCCCTTGGTCGCGATCACGAAGGGCACGGCGTCCATCCGGAAGCCGGAGACGCCGAGCTGGATCCAGAAGCCCATGATTTTCAGAATCTCGGCCTGCACCTCGGGATTCGACGTGTTGAGATCGGGCTGAAAATCATAGAAGCGATGAAAGTACCAGGCGCGC
This sequence comes from uncultured Alphaproteobacteria bacterium, assembly GCA_963770385.1. Taxonomy (GTDB): domain Bacteria; phylum Pseudomonadota; class Alphaproteobacteria; order Rhizobiales; family Xanthobacteraceae; genus Bradyrhizobium. The sequence goes on from CAVYPJ010000003.1 coordinate 1,916,700, forward strand.
GCTTCCTTGTCGTGCGTCCAGGTTGATTTCTGCACGCCGGGAAACACCATGCCGCTATTGGCATTGGCCGGCTTCTTGTCGGACCACACATACCAGTCGCGATGGGGTAAATCCTTGGCGCTGCGCGCCGACTTGAACCAAGGGTGCTGGTCGGAAGTATGGTTGACGACGAGGTCAATGATGACGCGGATGCCGCGCTGCTTGCAGCCGTGGGCGAACTCGACGAAATCGCCCAGCGTGCCGTAGCGCGGATCGACGCCGTAATAGTCGGCGATGTCATAGCCGTCGTCCTTGCCGGGCGACGGCTGGAACGGCATCAGCCAGATCGCGGTGACGCCAAGGCCGTGCAGATAGTCGAGCCGGCGCAGGAGGCCCTTGAAATCGCCGATGCCGTCGCCATTGGCATCCATATAGGTGCCGACGGAAAGGCAGTAGAAAACGCCATTCTTGTACCAGAGATCGTCGATCATCAGAGGCAGCCCTCGTCCGCCTCCGTTGTTCAGCGGCGCACTGATAAGCGGTGAGGGGGTCTTGAGTTCCCGCCTGTCGAAATGCCGGGTCACGGAAGGTTCGCAGCCGCGGCGAGATCGGTTAGGATAGCGCGAATGGAATCGCCCGCCCGCCAGATCAGCCTCGTGCCGCCGCCGGATCGTCGCCAGTCGGAGACCGCGCTTGCGATCGCGCGCGGCACCGCGCGGCTGCTGCGTTCGCTTGGTTTCGCCTGCATCAGCGAATTGCCGCTGCCCTCGGGCCGTCGCGCCGATCTCGTCGCGTTGAACGAGCGCGGCGAGGTCTGGATCGTCGAGATCAAGTCGTCGGTGGAGGATCTGCGCGCCGACCACAAATGGGAGGATTACCGCGCCCATTGTGACCGGCTGTTCTTCGCCTTCACCCAGGATCTGCCATGCGAGATCTTTCCGAAGGACACCGGCCTGATCGTGGCTGACGCTTATGGGGCGCATCTGCATTGCGAGGCGCCGGAGCATCGCCTGCCGGCGCCGACACGCAAGCTGATGACCGTGCGTTTCGCCATCGCGGCGGCGCAGCGCATCAGCCGGCTGATCGATCCGCAAGGGCACGCGGAATTTTAATGGCGCGCGATTATTCCGCCCTGAAGCAACACGCCAAGGTTCACACGTTCCGCATCACGACGGCGCTCGTCGCCTGGGTCCTGATCGTCGCTGCGTTCTATTATCGGCCCGACTGGATCAAATGGGGACTGCGTGGAGCGACGGGCGGCATCGAGGCGATTGGCGATGCGCTGCCCTATCCCTGGGGTGATCGCGTGGAAATCGTGCTGCGCGAGCTGGGTGGCAGCTTCTGGCTGCAGGTCACGGCCGTCATCGTGCTGCTGCGGGTCGTGCTGTCGGGCATCGCCATGGCTTGGCGCGCACGGCGCCGCCGAAAAGCGTCGTGAACCGGGCGCTGGCTTATTTCGGCGCGCGCTTGGCGAGAATGCGCTGCAGCGTGCGGCGATGCATGTTGAGACGCCGCGCGGTTTCCGAGACGTTGCGGTTGCACATCTCGTAGATGCGCTGAATATGCTCCCAGCGCACGCGGTCGGCGGACATTGGGTTTTGCGGCAGCTCGGATTTCTCGGTGCCTGTGGCGAGCAGCGCAGCGATCACGTCGTCGGCGTCGGCCGGCTTCGCGAGATAGTCGACCGCGCCCATTTTCACCGCGGTCACTGCGGTTGCGATGTTGCCATAGCCGGTCAGCACGATCGCGCGCGCCTCGGGGCGCTTGCGCTTCAATGCCGAGACCACGTCCAGGCCGTTGCCGTCGCCGAGCCGCAGGTCCACGACCGCAAAAGCGGGCGCCGCCTTGCCGATCTGCGCAAGACCGTCGGATACGGTATCGCAGGACGTCACGTTGAATCCGCGTGTTTCCATCGCGCGCGCCAGCCGTTCAAGAAACGGCTTGTCGTCTTCGACGATCAGAAGCGAGCGGTCCGTGTAATCGGCGAGTTCGGCGGTGGCGGCCAAGATGGGTGATCCCTGTTGATGTACTTCTAAACATATGGCTAGCCGATCAGGCGCTGCCAAGCCCGCAAAAGGGCTGACCCGCAAGGTGCGGCCGAACGCCGCGTAAGAGCCTTTTCCGTTCCGATTGAAACGGAACGGAGGCTCCAGTCTCCTGTTCTGACGCGCTTCCTTCGCGCGAACCCGTATCCACTTCGCTCGAAAACGGGCTAAATCGCTGGTATTTCCGCGTTTTCGGCGGCCTCGAAACGGCTGCGCGGCCACGCGATGGCGACCACCGCCCCGTGGTCGGGGAACGCCCGATTGGTAAACGTGACCTTTGCGCCGGTGCGCTCCAGCAGCGTGCGGGCGATGAACACGCCAAGCCCGAGCCCGCCGCCGCCTTGCTCGCCTTGCGCATCGTCAGCACTGCGCCGGCGCGACAGATAGGGCTCACCGATCCGCTTGATGATCTCCGGAGCAAAGCCCGGCCCGTCGTCCGAAATGACGATCTCGACGGTGTCGTTGTTCCACCACGCATTCACTTCCACCGTCGCGCGCGCGAAGTCGACGGCGTTCTCCAGGATGTTCCCGACGCCATAGAGGATCGCCGGATTGCGCGCACCGACGGGCTCCCTGGCGCCCGACACCGCGATCCGCACCTTGATCGCAACGCCGAAATCGCGATGCGGCGCTACCGCCTCCTCGATCAGGGTCGACAGCTTCATGTTGTCGAACGGGGCGCCGGTGGCGGAGAGCTGGGTGATCTTGGAGAGGATGTCGCGGCAGCGCTGCGCCTGCTCGCGCAAGGTCTTGATGTCGGACGCGACCAGCGTGTTGTCATGCAGCGTGCGCTCCAGTTCGCGCGACACCAGAACGATGGTCGAGAGCGGCGTGCCCAGTTCGTGCGCCGCGGCCGCCGCAAGGCCGTCGATCTGGGTCAGGTGCTGCTCACGCTCCAGCACCAGCTCGGTGGCGGCCAGCGCATCCGACAGCTGGCGTGCTTCCTCGGTGACCTGGAACGAGTAGAGACTTGTGACGCCGATCGCGAGCACGATCGAGAGCCAGACGCCCAGCAGATAAATCGGCGGCAGCGTCAGCGGTTCATCGCCATCCCAAGGCAGCGGCTGATAGACGAAGACCAGCACGGACGCGCAGGCCACCGCGAGCACGCCGAGCGCGACCGTCATCCGGACCGGCAGGGCTGTCGCCGAAATCAGGACCGGCGCCAGGAACATGAAGGAGAAGGGGTTCTGCAGTCCGCCGGTCAGGTACAACAGTCCAGCCAGTTCGACGATATTGAGCGCGAGCAGGGCGCCGGCGTAGATGGGCTCCAGCCGTTGCATCGGGTTGAAGGCCATCTGCAGCACGAGATTGAGCAGCGCCGACAGGCCGATGATGACCAGGCAGGGCACGATCGGCAGCTCGAATTCGAGCCCCTGTTCGACGATGAAGATCGCCGCGAGTTGGCCCAGAGCGGCGAGCCAGCGCAGCCGCAAAATCGTGTCCAGACGGACATGCCGCCGCGGATGGCGGAAATCGGAAGCGGCGATCTCGGTCATGGCGCGAGTTTAACGGTGTCCAGCGCGGATCACAAATCGGCGCTGCGATCCCTGCCACAGGTTGCGCTTCCGCCCGCGATGGGTGAATGAACGGCCACGGCACCAACCACATGGCACGATTTGGCACAGAATGACGCAGTAGTGACCCGTCTGACGCCTGCCGATCCACCCGGAGCGGCGGCGATCGAGGTTGCGCGTCTGGTGAAGGTCTACAAGAAGACCCGTGCCGTCGACGATATCTCCTTCCGCATCGCGCGCGGCAGCATCACCGGCCTGCTCGGCGGCAACGGCGCCGGCAAGACCACGACGATCGCAATGATCATGGGACTGGTGCTGCCGACCTCCGGCCGTGTCCAGGTGCTCGGGCATCCGATGCCGCAGGAGAGCGCCAAGGTGCTCGGGCGGATGAATTTCGAAAGCCCGTATGTCGACATGCCGATGCGGCTCACGGTGCGGCAGAACCTCACCATCTTCGGCAAGCTCTATGCGGTGCAGAATTTGAGCTCACGCATCGCCGAGCTTGCCGCCGATCTTGATCTCACGGAATTTCTCGACCGTCCCAACGGCAAGCTCTCGGCCGGACAGAAGACGCGCGTGGCGCTGGCGAAAGCGCTGATCAATCAGCCCGAGTTGCTGCTGCTGGACGAGCCCACGGCCTCGCTCGATCCCGATACCGCGGACTGGGTCAGGGAGCATCTGGAGACCTATCGCAAGACGCATGAGGCGACGATCCTGCTCGCCTCCCACAACATGCTGGAGGTCGAACGGCTGTGCGACCGCGTCATCATCCTGAAGCGCGGCCGCATCGAGGATGACGACAGCCCGGACGGCATTATGGCGCGCTACAATCGCACGACGCTGGAGGAGGTGTTCCTCGACGTCGCGCGCGGCCGAGCCAATGGGGCCAAGGCAAGCAAGGACGCAAAGGGAGCGGCATCATGAGCGACCTGTCGCTGCATGGCGGGCTTTCGGCACATCGCATCGGCGCGATGATCCTGCGCTACTGGTACCTGCTGCTCTCGTCCTGGCCGAGATTCGTGGAACTCCTGTATTGGCCGACCCTGCAGATCATCACCTGGGGATTCCTGCAGACCTATGTCGCGCAGAACGCCAATTTCTTCGCGCGCGCCGGCGGCACGCTGATCGGCGCGGTCATGCTGTGGGATATCCTGCTGCGCGGCCAGCTCGGCTTTTCCATCTCGTTCCTGGAAGAGATGTGGGCGCGCAACCTCGGCAACCTGATGATGTCGCCGCTGAAGCCGATCGAGTTCCTGCTCTCGCTGATGGCGATGAGCCTGATCCGCCTTGCGATCGGCCTCATTCCGATGAGCGTGCTCGCGATCGTCCTGTTTCATTTCAATGTTTTCAGTTTCGGCCTGCCGCTGATCGCCTTTTTTTGCAACCTGATCTTCACCAGCTGGGCGGTCGGCATCTTCGTCTCGGGCCTGGTGCTGCGCAACGGCATGGGCGCCGAGAGCATCGTCTGGACGCTGATGTTCGCGCTCATGCCGCTCGCCTGCGTTTACTATCCGGTGAGCGTGCTGCCGCACTGGCTGCAATATCTGTCCTGGGCGCTGCCGCCGACCTATGTCTTCGAGGGCATGCGCTCGCTTCTGATCGATCACGTGTTTCGCGCCGACTTGATGGCGGCGGCGCTGGTCATCAACGTGGTTCTGATCCTGGCGTCGTTTGCGGCATTCCTTGCCCTTTTGCGCAGCGCACGGCATCACGGCTCGCTGCTCGCCGGCGGCGAATAATAGTGGATTCCCGCGGATTTACGGGCCTTTCACCTTGTGGGCATCATACTTAAGCCGTTGACGCAATATTACGCATTCGGCATGATGCTGCGTTGCAAAAGTAGGGTTGAGCGATCATGCCGATAGGTGAGTTTGGCGGCGCACCGCCGCTGGTGGCCGAAGGCAGTCCGGCGCTGACGACGCCGATGTACTGGATGTACGAAACGGCCCAGTCCGCGCTGAATCCCGCCCGCGCGGTCACGGATGCCACCAAGATCCTGTTTCAGAATCCGCTGAACCCGTGGTCGCACACCGAATTCGGCAAGTCCGTCGCGGCGGCTTGCGAATTGTTCGAGCGCACGACGCGCCGTTACGGCAAGCCGGAATGGGGCCTCGACACGACCGAGGTCAATGGCATCCGCACCCCGATCGAAATCCGCAGCGTCTGGGAGAAGCCGTTTTGCCGTCTGCTCTATTTCGAGCGCAAGCTGACGCGGCCGTTGCGCAGCCCGCAGCCGCGCGTGCTGATCGTCGCGCCGATGTCGGGCCACTATGCGACGCTGTTGCGCGGCACGGTCGAAGCCTTCCTGCCGACGCATGAGGTCTACATCACCGACTGGGCCGACGCCCGCATGGTGCCGTTGACCGAAGGCCGCTTCGATCTCGACGACTACATCGATTACCTTATCGAGATGCTGCATGCACTGGGCGGCAACATGCACGTGATCGCCGTGTGTCAGCCCTCGGTGCCTGTGGTGGCCGCGGTCTCCGTGATGGAAGCGAGCCGCGATCCCTTCGTGCCGCTGTCGATGACCCTGATGGGTGGCCCGATCGACACGCGCAGAAATCCAACCGCGGTCAACGATCTTGCCGCCGAGCGCGGTATCGACTGGTTCCGCGGCCATGTCATTACCAAGGTGCCATTCCCGCATCCCGGCATGATGCGCGACGTCTATCCGGGCTTTTTGCAGCTCAACGGCTTCATTTCGATGAATCTCGGCCGCCATGTCGACGCGCACAAGCAATTGTTCAGCAATCTGGTGAAGGGCGACGGCGATCTCGTCGACAAGCACCGCGTCTTCTATGACGAGTATCTCGCGGTGATGGATCTCACGGCAGAGTATTATCTGCAGACCGTCGAGACCGTATTCATCGAGCACGCGCTTCCGAAGGGCAAGATGACCCATCGCGGCAAGCTCGTCGAGCCGTCGAAGATCACCCGCGTCGCTCTGATGACCGTCGAAGGTGAGAACGACGACATTTCAGGTCTTGGTCAGACTGAAGCGACGCATGGTCTGTGCACTTCGATCCCTGCGGATCGTCGCGTGCATTACGTTCAGAAAGGTGTCGGGCATTACGGCGTGTTCAATGGTTCCCGATTCAAATCGGAAATCGTTCCGCGCATCTCCGATTTCATGGTGTCGGCAGCGAATCCGAAGGCCTCGTTGGCTGCAGCCGCCGAATAGCGCGACATTCGCGCGTTTCACTTGCGAATTCGCGATGTTAGTCGCGCAACTGACGTGCTTGTCGGGGACTGGAACCCTGCGGGAACCGGCCCGAAACGGGATGATTCCGGGTTCCCGAAGTCGTAAATCTTAATTCTGGGTTTGAAGGGGTCGGAACGGTAATTTTGGACCGAAATTTTCTCGCGCCAGGCCCATCCTGTAGGGCCCGCAGGCTGATTTGCCCCTGTATATTGGGCAAATGATTTGTTTTTGCGCCGGGCGCTTTACGTGGCTGCGGATATGGCAGAATCCGGGCGCACTGCTACCCCCCGGAATGACAGACATGGCTACTCGCGCGCTCCTGTATCGGCGCCCCGCCGAACCTTCAACTCTTTTGGTCAAGCATGGCTCGCAAGTTTTCGCGGTTCGACTGCGAAGACACCGGCGCGCGCGCCGTTACACCTTGCGAATCCACCCGACGGATCGCGAAGCGATCCTGACCATGCCGCCACGCGGCTTGATCGTCGAGGCGCGCGACTTTGCGCAGCTTCACGGCGGCTGGATCGCAGCGCGTCTCGGACGTTTGCCGAAGGCCGCACCGTTTCAGCCGGGGACGGTGGTTCCGTTGCGTGGCGTTCCGCACCGGATCGTGCATCGCTCGGCCGAGCGCGGCACGGTGTGGACGGAGACGCGCGACAGCGGTGACAAAATACTGTGTGTCGCGGGCGGTTACGAACATGTCGATCGCCGTATCCGCGATTTTCTCAAGCGCGAGGCGCGCCGCGATCTGCACAAGGCGGCGGTCGAGTATGCGCACGCGCTCGGCGTCCGGGTGCGGCGGATCTCGATCCGCGATCAGTCGAGCCGCTGGGGCTCGTGCACCTCGGCAGGCTCGTTGTCCTTCTCCTGGCGGCTGATCCTCGCGCCGCCCTTCGTGCTCGACTATCTCGCGGCTCACGAGGTGGCGCATCTCGTCGAGATGAACCACTCGCCGCGCTTCTGGAGAGTGGTTGCGAAGATCTGTCCCTCGGCCGAACGCGCCAAGAAGTGGCTCGATACCTACGGCAACGATCTGCATCGTTACGGGATCGAGGATTGAGGCGCGGTCACGGCCGTATCGACATCCGCATCCCTACTGTCATCACCCGCGAAAGCGGGTGATCCAGTATTCCAGAGATGGCGGTGCCTGGATCGATAAGCCGCGGCGTACTGGGTACCCCGCATGCGCGGGGTACGACGGGCATAGCTTAGTCAAGAACCTAAAGCGCGATGATGCCTCAACCTGATCTCATCGCGCTTTAAGTGCGCCGGCCGGCTCTTCACCGCGCCCCAAACAGCCGTTCCATCAGCCAGCCATCAAGTCCTGCGGCAGGCTCGGGCCGCGCCGAGGCGCGGGCGGGGGGCGGGCGCGCGGCGCCGGTCGTGGTCTGCGGCGCGGCTTGGGTTGACGGGCTGATCTGTGACGCGATCTGCGTGAGCGTGTTGGAGGCGACGGCCTGCATGCTCGGCGGCAGCGGGGCAGGCGGCACGCCCTGATGCGCGGCACGCATGAACCGGGTCCACACCTCCACGGGCAGTCCGCCGCCGGTCGCCTTCTTGGTCGGTGAGTTGTCGTCATTGCCGAGCCAGACGCCGGTGACGAGGTTTGAGGTATAGCCGATGAACCACGCGTCGCGGAAATCCTGGCTGGTGCCGGTCTTGCCGGCGGCGACCCAGCCGGGAATCTCGGCCTTGCGTGCGGTGCCGGAGACCAGCGTCTCCTGCATCATCACGTTCATCATCGCGACATTGCGCGGCTCGATCACCTGGTTGGGCTGATCGGGCTGGCGGGTATAGAGCAGCTTACCGTCCAGCGTCTTGATCCGGGTCACCACATGCGGCGAGATCGCGTAGCCGCCATTGGCGAACGGCGCATAGGCGCCGACCAGCTCGATCATCGACACTTCGGAGGTGCCGAGCGCGATCGAGGGGTTGGCGTCGAGCCTGGAGGAGATGCCGAGCCGATGCGCGGTCCGCACGACGTTCTTCGGTCCGACCTCGAGGCCCACTCTGACGGCAACGGTGTTGAGCGACATCGACAGCGCCTGGGTCAGCGTGACCGGGCCGAAATATTCGCGGCTGTAGTTCTCGGGCTTCCAGCCCTTCAGGTCGAGCGGCGCGTCCTGCCGCACCGTGTCCGGCGTCAGGCCATGCTCGATTGCGGTGAGATAGACGAACGGCTTGAAGGCCGAGCCCGGCTGGCGCTTGGCGGTCACGGCGCGGTTATACTGGCTATCTCCATAATTGCGGCCGCCGACCATGGCGCGCACAGCGCCGTCCGGGCTCATCGCCACCAGCGCGCCCTGCGTGACATTGAACTTCACGCTTTTGGCGGCGAGTTCGTCGATGACGGCGGCTTCCGCCACGCTCTGCAGCTTCGGATCGATCGTGGTTTCGACCAGGATGCTCTGCTCGACCTGGCCGACGAGATCGTCCAGCACCTCCCCGATCCAGTCGGCGACATAGTTGAGGGTGCCGGCGCCGGCCGGCTTCACCGAGATCGCGGGGCGGGTGATCGAAGCCTGCGCCTGGGCGTCAGTGATGAATTTCGCGTCCGCCATCGCGGCCAGCACGGTCTGCGCGCGCTTTTCGGCACCTTCCGGATTGCGGTTCGGCGCAAGGCGCGAGGGCGATTTGACGAGGCCTGCCAGCATCGCGGCTTCCGCGAGCGTGACCTGGCGCGCCGATTTGCCGAAATAGCGCTGCGCGGCGGCTTCCACGCCATAAGCGCCGGAGCCGAAATAGACGCGGTTGAGATAGAGCTCGAGGATCTCGTTCTTGGAGTGCTTGCGCTCCAGCCACAGCGCGAGCTCCACCTCCTGCAGCTTGCGCTGCATGGTGCGCTCCTGGGTCAGGAACAGGTTCTTGGCGAGCTGCTGAGTCAAGGTCGACCCGCCTTGCGAGACGCCGCGATGCAGCACGTTCGCCACCGCGGCGCGCAGGATGCCGACGGGATCGACGCCCCAATGCGAATAGAACCTGCGGTCTTCGATGGCGATGAAGGCCTTCGGCAGGTAGGGCGGCAGGTCCTTGAGCGACACATTGGCGCCGGCCATTTCGCCGCGCTGTGCCAGCATGCTGCCGTCGATGCCGACGATCTCGATGGTCGGCGGGCGCTTGGGAATTTCGAGCGACTGGATCGCCGGCAGATGCGCACCGGCCCAGACCACGGCGGCGACGACCGCGATCGCGCCCCAAAGGCCGAGCACGACGCACCAATACATCAACCGCGAGATGCTGAAGGGAAGGTATGACCGGGAGCGTCGCTTGCTCACGCTTTTGCTGGCCCGCGGCTTGCGTTCGCGTGGCGGCGGTGGCGCGTCGTCTTCGTCGTCCTCCACCACTTTGCGTTTGGTGGACTTCTTCTTCGGCTTTTCCTCATCGCCGGCCCCGATGCGATCTTCAGGGGACAGCCGCAGAGCGTCAAGCGAAGGGCCGGGACCGAATTGCGGCTCCTTGCGTCCGCCCTTTTTCCGTCCCCACGCCATACGCCAACGCCGCCTGCACGATGCCCCGCTGTACGCTAGCGGGCGGAGTTTAAGGGCCGGTTAGCGAGAGGTTAACGCGCGATTAGGGGGTGGGGCAGGGCGTGATAGGGTGAGCGAACGCAAGAGCAAAAGGGAGTTCCAGAATGGGCCATATCGATCCGACCAAGGAGGTGTTCGCGCAATTCCGGGAGAATGACCGGCCGGGGCCGATCCACATGCTCAATCTGGTGCGGCTGCGGAAAGAGGCTGCTTATCCCGATGGCCGCAAGGCGAGCGGCGCGGAAGCCTATGCGGCCTATGGCCGTGAGAGTGCGCCTGTGTTCCAGCGGCTGGGCGGCAAGATCGTCTGGCAGGGCCGTTTCGAATTGATGCTGATTGGCCCGCAGGAGGAGCGCTGGGACCATTGCTTCATCGCCGAATATCCCGATGTCGGCGCCTTCGTCGAAATGATCCGCGATCCCGTCTATCGCGAGGCGGTGAAACACCGCCAGGCCGCGGTCGAGGATTCACGCCTGATCCGGCACGCGGTGCTTCCGATCGGCAAGACGTTCGGGGAGATTCCGAGTTAGCGGAAGGCCTTTAGTGCGGATTTTCCAGGCTGAATGTCTCCGACTGCTCGTCATAGGCGAACAGCTCGGCATAGCGGCCCCATGACACGATGGTCTTGAGCGTCTCGTCCGCATAGTCCTCGGACATATAGTCCTCGAGCTCGTTGCGGAAGCGCGCGGCAGGGCGCGGTGTGCGAGGGCCGCTCGTCGAGCACGCGGCGGATCAGGTTCATGACCGGCACATAATCGAGCACATGCTGCGCGAACAGTTTCTTGCGCGCGTCGGTCGCCAGATTGGCGAACCGCTTGCCGGCGTCCGTCAGCATCAGGTCGCCCTCGCTGAGCTGGGCGAAACGCAACAGCTGCAGCGCCTCGCCGAGATGAAAGATTTCGTCGGCCTCGAGCTGCAGATGGGCGGCAAGCACCGGCAGATCCGCGTGCCCGTTATAGGGGCCCGCGGCCAGCGTCTCGATCAGGCCGGAGAGCACGTTGGAGGAGACATGGGTGAGCGGCATGCCGACGCCATGGCCGGGCGCCTGCGCGTCGCCGACCGTGGGCGGCCTGGGCTCGGGTCGCTGCGTCATGCGTGCATAGAGATTGTCGACCAACTGCCGGAACGCGGGATCGAGCCGGTTGCGCGGATGCAGCAGGTCGACCTTGAACTCGGCGGCCACCCGGCCCGGGTTCGAGGAGAACACCAGGATGCGGTCGCACATCAACACTGCCTCCTCGATGTTGTGCGTCACCATCAGCACCGATTGAATCGGCAGCCGGCCTTCGGACCAGAGATCGACGAGGTCGGTGCGCAGGGTCTCCGCGGTCAGCACGTCGAGCGCGGAAAACGGCTCATCCATCAACAGAAGGTCCGGATGCACGACGAGCGCGCGCGCAAATCCGACGCGCTGGCGCATGCCGCCCGACAGCTCCTTCGGATAGGCGGATTCGAAGCCGTCGAGGCCGATCAGGTCGATCGCGGCGAGCGCGCGGCTGCGGCGCTCGCCGCTGTCGATGCCCAGCGCCTCAAGGCCCAGCTCGACATTCTGCAGCACCGTCAGCCATGGAAACAGCGCGAAGGATTGAAACACCATGGCAACGCCGTTCGGGGGTCCTTTGATCATCTCGCCGCGGCACGAGGCGTTGCCGGAAGAAGGTGCGATCAGGCCGGCGATGATGCGCAGCAGCGTCGATTTGCCCGAGCCCGAGCGGCCGAGAAGGCCGACGATCTCGCCGGAGCGAATCGTCAGATCGACATTCTCCAGCACCAGCAGATCCTCGCCGCTACCCTTTGGAAAAGACCGGCAGACATTGCGGATGTCGATCAGCGTGGACGGTGTATCGAGCATGACGGTCTCCAAATCTGTCGCGCGCACCTCAGCCGAGACGGAGACGGCGTTCGCCGAAGGCATAGAGCGGCCTCCAGACCAGCCGGTTGAACAGGGTCACCAGAATGCACATGACGGCAATCCCAAGCACGACCCGCGGAAAGTCGCCGGCCTCGGTTGCCTTGGCGATGTAGGCGCCGAGCCCCGCGGCCGAAAGATGCGTGTCGCCCCAGCTCGCCACTTCGGCGACGATCGAGGCGTTCCACGAGCCGCCGGACGCCGTGATCGCGCCGGTGATGTAGTAGGGAAAGATGCCGGGCAGGATGACCTTGACCCACCATCGCCATCCCTTGAGGTGGAAGCTGCCGGCGGCTTCACGAAGATCGCTCGGAAACGCGCTGGCGCCGGCGATCACGTTGAACAGGATGTACCATTGGGTGCCGAGGATCATCAGCGGACTGAGCCAGATATTCGCGTTGAGCCCGTAATGCACGATGAGACTGACGAAGACCGGGAAGGCGAGGTTGGCCGGGAACGCGGCCAGAAACTGTGCCAGCGGCTGGATGCGCTCGGCGAGCTTCGGACGAAGCCCGATCCAGACGCCGATCGGCACCCAGACCAGCGTCGCCAGCGCGATCAGCACGACGACCCGCGCGAGCGTGATCAGGCCATATTCCACGGCGATCAGGACATCTGACAGAGTGAGGGTAGCAAACAGATAGTCGTAGGCCCGCCAGGCCGCGTAACCCGTGCCGAAGGCAATGATCAGAAGCCACAGCGCATCGATCGCGCGCGACGGGGGTCTGGGGTTCGCTGGCCTTCCCAGTTGGACGAGCCGCATGATGCGCAAATTCGAGAACGCGCGGTTGACCGCGGAGAACGGACGGGACAGCGCCCGTAGCGCTCGCGTCCTGCGAAACAGGTCAAGCATCCATGACGTCGGTGCGTTGCCGGACGCGGTTTGCTCGAAGCGGAATTTATCCGCCCAGGCCACGATCGGGCGGAACAGCAACTGGTCATAGGCGATGATGACGAGCAGCATGGTGAGGATCGCATAACCGATGGCGGCGAGATCTTGCTTCTCGATTCCCAAGGCCACGTAGGAGCCGATCCCCGGCAGCGTGACCGTGGTGTTGCCGACCGTGATGGCTTCCGACGCGACCACGAAGAACCAGCCGCCCGACATCGACATCATCGCGTTCCAGATCAGGCCGGGCATGGCGAAGGGTACGTCCAGCCGCCAGAAACGCTGCCATCCGCTCAAATGGAAGCTTTGCGTCGCCTCTTCGAGATCCTTCGGAACGTTGCGGATCGACTGGTACATGCTGAAGGTCATGTTCCAGGCCTGGCTGGTGAAGATCGCGAACACGCAGGCGAGTTCAGCGCCCAGCACCTTGCCGGGAAACAGGTTCATGAAGAACACGACGGTAAAGGTGAGAAAGCCGAGAATCGGCACCGACTGCAGGATGTCGAGCAGCGGGATCAGCACCATCTCCGCCCGCCGGCTCTTGGCGGCGAGCGCCGCGTAGACGAAGGTGAACACGAGCGAGCAGACCATCGCGAGCAGCATCCGCATGGTCGTGCGCAGCGCGTAGCCGGGAAGGTTGGCGGGGTCGAGCGACACCGGTGCTACGTCGAGCGCAGACAGCGGCAGCGTCGTCTGTTTGCCACCATAGACGATCGTTACCATCGCGCCGATCACGAGGATCAGCGCCACAATGTCCCAAACATTCGGGCGAAGCGCCTGACCGAGGGCCGGCACCCCGATGGTCTGACGCGCCATGGGAAATGTCTTGTCTAGAACTCGCCGTGCAGCCGTCCCGAGAACACCGAGACCGGTCCACGATCGGCGTTATAGGCGGGGTTTGCGACAAACTGGTAGTCGAATGTCAGCGCACTCCAATTGTTGAGTTTCAGCGAATAGTAGGTCTCAAGGATCTGTTCGGGGCTGTAATTGAGCCGTCCGTCGCCAATCAGCAGCCCGGTGCCCCCGGCTGCAAGGAAGTCCCGGTGCCCGGCGGAAAGTCCGTTGATGGCGCCACCGATGCCGATCGTGTCGTTCGGACGGCCCCAATGGCTTCCCTTGATGGACAAGCCGCCCGAAAGGCTGCGGTCGATATCGGTGAAGGAGAGAATTTCGTTCTGGCCATCGTTCCAGCTCGCCCGTGCAAACAGGCCGATGTCGGTGGCTATCTGCTGCTCGAGGTTGGCGTAGAATCCATATTTGCGATTGGCGTGACGGATGCCTGCCATCACATTGTTGATGTCCAAGGTTGGATCCGCCGCGGCGATCGCAAGGGCTTCGTTGTAGTTGCCGGTGTTGCCGCTGTTGATGAATGCACCGAGCCGCAGCTTGCCGGGCTGATCGAATATCGTGTGCCTTTCCTCGAACTCGATCACTGTGCCGCCCGTCTTGAACGTCAGTACGTCGCTGTTCGGGGCCGCCGGCACCTCGAACGCACCGGCGCGGATTGCCCAAGCCTTGCGGTTGAGCTCGACGATGGCGCCTTCCGTGTAGCCCGGCAGGTCAGCCGGAAAGTCGTAAGCCGCTGACGACCACAACGCCCAATTCATGAAGTCGGCGCGCGGATCGTGAGCGTAGGTATTGTTGTCGAAGAAGTCTCCGACCGCGAATCGTCCAAGGATCAATGTGACGCGGTCGACGTCGCGCTTGCCGGCGAGCTGGTTCGGTCCGTCGGCAACGTCTTCCTGCTCGCCGCCGAAACCGAAGGTCTGCTTGATGTAGTAGCGCTGCGGACGGATTTTTTGAAACGCCGCGCCGGCCTTTTGCGCTTCCCCGTTCGAAAAGCCGGCGAGACCGAGGGTGCCGTTGAGACCAAAACCCTGCGCGATCTCCGGATTGAAATAGAACTCGCCGCCTTGCCAGAGCCGTACGCCGAAGAAGGCCGTTGTCGTCCAGGTCTGCTGAATCTGGCCGCCGCCGGGAAGACTGAAAGCGCTGGCATAGGGCGAGCGAAAGGCCGGATAGCCCTGCGGCAGAAACGTCGTCTGCGCGTGGATGTTCCAGTCGTTCGATTCTGGAAGCGCGGTTTTCGCGTCGCGCGGCACGTTCCAGGGCGTGTCGCCGAAATGGTAGTTCAGCCCGAGCTTGAAGAGATGAAGCCGTGGATCGGAGTTCACGGGCGTCAATCCGAAGTCGCTCAGATCGTAGGTATGACGCGACAGGTCGACATATTCATATTCGGCCTTCGCGGTCCAATTGCCGCTCACGGCGAATTCCAGACCGAGGCCCGCGGTCCATCCGGCCTGGTAATGCCCGCGCGACTCGGCGACCTCGCCGGCGGCGTCGTTGACGTTGACGTGGCTATGTCCCCACGCGAACCCGCCGGTGACGTAAGGCATCCAGTTGCCCCACGCATATCCAATGCGGCCCCGCATTGTGCCGATATAGTCGACGGTCGAATTGAACGGCGCGGGCACGAGCGCCGGTCCGTCGACGAAGCTGGTAAATGTCGAATCCGCTTCGACGCCGAGCACCAGATGGTTCGACAGTTGACGGTTGTAGCCCAGCTGGTAGCCGCCGATGACACCCGTGGCGCTGTGCGGAAAGAAGATGCCGTGCAGAGGGAGCGGGTTGGTCCCGGGTCCAAAGCTTCCACCGCCATAGCCGAAGTGGCCGCCGGCGTAGAATCCGGTCCAGTCGTACACGGCGTTGACCGCCGGCGCCTTGACCGTCAGGTCCGCCGAGGATGCCGGATCAGCGAGCATGAGCGCGCCGAGCCCCATGACGACCGAGGCGCGTGTCCATGATCGGCGTGGGCGGCTCATCGGCAAGATTTTTCCAGCCCCGGCATTCCGGCGGTCCCTTTCATGATCTGATTTGCCGGCGCGCTGCCACCCGAGAATCACCGAAGCGAACGGCCATTGCGGCTTCGTTTCGGCTCTGCAGACGGCGGAATCGCCCCCAATCCCTTGAATTAACGTGGAACTTAATTGCGAATAAGTCGCAATTGCAAGAAAACTCAGGGATCATTCGATTGGTTGGCATCGTTATGTGACCGCCGTGCAACACCTGCCGGTGGTAGTCCCGGCGGTCCCGGCTCAAAAACGACGACCCGCCCGGAGCGATGCCGGGCGGGTCGGGGGGACGACACAGGGTGGATGAAGCGCCCGTGCCGGACGCGCGATCCACGATCGATCGTGTTTCAAGCGGAGCGGTGGCCGGGTCGGGTCAAGAAACGAGTCGGATCAAGATCATGCCGGTCGGGAATCAATCAGTAGCAGCTGCGTCCGGTGCCGATGTAATTGCCGAAGGCGTCGAACCGGCGGACCCAGCCGCAGCGGTGATAGCCGTCGTAGTAGGAGTAGGGGTACGAGTTGCTCGCAGCGATCGCGCTGCCGACGACAGCGGCGCCCAGGAGACCGGCACCGATTCCCCAGCCGTGATGGAAGCCATGCGCTTCGGCGGGCGCGGTGGTGGATGCGACGCTGCCGGTGACGGCAAGCGCGGCAACAGCGAGAGCGGCAATCCTGGTCTTGATCGACATCATTGTCTCCATCCTGGTGATGCGGCCTTCGTGGTCCGCATGACCGATTGGACGGAGGCTTGCCGATTCCGGTTCGCAGCAGGCGTCGTGAAATTTCGGTAATGGGTGTTCTGGTTAACGGCGCGCAAGTCTTGCGCGAGTTTAGGCTTTGGGCGTGTTTGACAGCGCCTTCACGTCGAATTTATCGACGTCCTGAAGCAATGCGATGAACTCGCGCGCGCCGTGATCGAGCAGTTGCTCGCCCTTGTCCGCCGATGCCTTGGTCGCATTACCGATCGCGCCGCTGGGATGAAGATCCTGCGCCTGCCAGGCAAAAGGCGCGGGACGCTGCGTCGACAGCCAGCGATAGTCCTTCTCGATCGCGACGCTGGAAGGACGGAAGTCCGCGAGCTTGTCCTTGCGAACGTGCTCGGCAAACCGCGCCAGCATGATCGACGTCTCCACAGCGCCGCCATGGACGCCGTGGCGCAATTCGTCGGCGTCGAACAGGCCGTCGGGCACGCCAAAGCGCGACCATGAGGTGGTCACTGCGAGAAGCCCATGCGTCGCGCGCAGGTCTTGCGCGACCAGCGTCATTGCCGCGTTGTTGCCGCCATGGCTCGTGACCATGATGAGTTTCTTGAGGCCGGCGCGCGCGACGCTCTCGCCGAGCGCCATCCAGCTCCTCAGGGCGACATCGGTCGGCAGAGTCAGCGTGCCCGGATAGTCGACGTGCTCGGTCGAAATCCCCACCGGCTGCACCGGCAGGAACGTCACCGGTAAATTCTGTGGCAGAAGCTCCCACACTCGCGCGAGATAGGCTTGCGCGATCATCACGTCGGTCCCGAGCGGCAGATGCGGGCCGTGCTGTTCCGTCGCCGCCAGCGGAAGCACGGCGATCCACTGTTCGCAGTTGCGTGCGGCGATGTCGGGCCAGTGGATCGCGGTCCAGTCGCGGGGAGGCAGGAGCGAACTCATCGGGCGGGATGTTTCATTCGTCGGGTTTGCAGGGTAGTTAGTGAGGCCCTTGCTTTCGGGCCGCCGCCATTTTGGGCCAGAATGAACGACGGAGTCCAATCATGAAAAAGGCTCTTTTGCCGCCAGCGTTAACGGTAACCTTGACCGCGGCCGTTCTGCTGGCGGTTTGGCCGGCCTCCGCCGAGGACAAGCCCGACCAGGGACAAGCGGGGCTCCAGAAGCTCGACAAGGTCTCGTTCGGAACCAACTGGGTCGCCGAGGCCGAGCATGGCGGCTTCTTTCAGGCCGTCGCCGACGGCACCTACAAAAAGTACGGGCTCGACGTCACCATTGTGCCCGGCGGTCCGAACGACAACAACCGCATGCTCCTGATCGCGGGCAAGATCGACTTCTTCATGACCGCCAACACGCTGATGTCGTTCGACGCGGTCACCAACAACGTGCCGGTGGTGTCGGTCGCCGCGATCTTTCAGAAGGATCCTCAAATCTTTCTGACCCATCCGGACTTCAAGATCACGAAGCTGGAAGATCTGAAGCCGCTGACGCTGTTCGTCTCCAAGGAAGGCATGACGAGCTATTTTCAATGGCTGAAATCCGAATATGGCTTCAACGAGAAGAACGTCAGGCCTTATACATTCAATCCGCAGCCGTTCATCGCTAACGCAAAAAGCGCGATGCAGGGCTATGTCACCTCCGAACCCTACGCCGTGGAAAAGAGCGCCGGCTTCAAGCCGAACGTCATCCTGCTGGCTGACCACGGATACAGCAGCTATTCGACCCTGATCGAAACGCGCCGCGACATCGTCGACAAGAAGCCGGACCTGGTCCAGCGCTTCGTCGATGCCTCGGCGATCGGCTGGTACAATTATCTCTACGGCGACAACTCTGCCGGTAACGCGATGATCAAGAAAATGAATCCGGAAATGACCGACGAGCTCCTGGCCTATTCCGTGAGCAAGATGAAGGAATACGGCATTGTTGACTCCGGCGACGCGTCGAAGAACGGCATCGGCGCGATGAGCGACGAACGGGTGACGAGTTTCTTCGACAAGATGGTCCGCGCCGGCGTGATCAAGTCCGATGTCGATTACCGCAAGTCCTATACTCTTCGCTTCGTCAACAAGGGCATCGGCGTCGACCTGCGGCCGAACAAGTAGATGGCCGAGAGAAAGTCGTCCGGCGCCGGCACTGACGCGGCAAGCCTTGCGGTCAGCCTGCGCGGGGTTACCAAAATCTATGACAGCGGCGTCATGGCGCTCGGCCCGCTTGACCTCGACATTGGCCGCGGCGAGTTCGTCTCGCTGCTCGGCCCGTCTGGGTGCGGAAAGTCGACCGCGCTGCGGTTGATCGCAGGGCTCGCCGCGCCCAGCGCGGGGAGCGTGCAGGTGTCGCATCCCGCCGGCGACATGCAGCAGCCCGGGCGTGGAATCGGCTTCGTGTTCCAGGAGCCGACATTGATGCCCTGGACCAGCGTGCGCGAAAATGTCCGCCTGCCGCTGAAACTCGCGCATGTGCCGGCCGCGGACGCCGACGCGCGTATCGCGGAGGCGCTGTCGCGCGTGGGCCTATCCGACTTCGCTGATAATTATCCGCGCGAGTTGTCGGGCGGCATGAAGATGCGCGTGTCGCTGGCGCGCGCACTGGTCACCGATCCCGACATCCTCCTGATGGATGAGCCGTTCGCCGCGCTCGACGAGATCACCCGCTTCCGCCTCAATAACGATCTGCTGACGCTGTGGCGCAATCTCGGCAAGACCGTCATCTTCGTCACCCATTCGGTGTTCGAATCCGTCTATCTCTCGCAGCGCGTGGTGGTGATGACCGCACGGCCCGGCCGGATCCACGCCCAGATCCAAGTCGAGACCAGCGAACCCCGTAGCGAGGAGTTCAGGACCTCGGCGGTCTATGTCGACTATTGCCGCAAAGTGTCCGCCGCGCTGGCGCCATCCTATGAGGGACAGGCGGCACTATGAGCACTCCGCGGAAGCAGACGCCGGAAAGCCGGGCGCTGCGCGGCCTGCGGGTGCTGCTCCCCGTGATCGTCGCGGCTGCCGCGACCATCATCTGGGAAGCGGCGGTGCGAATCTACGACATTCAGCCTTATGTGCTGCCGGGGCCGGTCGCGATCGTGCGGACGCTGGTCGGCGATTGGAGCGTGCTGTCCCAATCGCTTCTGACCACTCTGACGACGACGCTTGAGGGTTTCGTCGCTGCCGTCGTCGGCGGGATCGCCCTTGCGCTGTTGTTCAATTCGTCGAAGCTGATCGAATATTCGCTGTTCCCTTATGCCGTGATCCTGCAGGTCACGCCGGTCATCGCGATCGCACCCTTGCTGCTGATCTATCTGCCGCAGGAGGCCGCGGTCGTCGTCTGCGCCTGGATCGTGGCGTTCTTTCCGGTTCTGTCCAACACCACGCTGGGATTGAATTCCGTCGACCGTAACCTGGCCGGCCTGTTTCAGCTCTACGGCGCATCGCGGATGCAGACGCTGCGTTATCTGAAGCTGCCGGCGGCGCTGCCCTACATTCTCGGAGGCCTGCGGATCGCCGGCGGCCTGTCGCTGATCGGGGCTGTGGTGGCGGAAATTGCGGCGGGTACTGCGGGCGCGGGCTCCGGACTGGCCTACCGGATCGCCGAATCCGGCTACCGTCTCAACATTCCCCGCATGTTCGCGGCGCTGCTTCTGTTGTCGCTGGCCGGGATTGTCATCTACGGCCTGCTGGCGCTAATTTCCCATCTCGCACTGCGGCGCTGGCATGAGAGCGCGCTTGGAAAGGACAACTGATGGCGGCCGGTACAAATTCTTCCGAAAAGATCGATCTCCTGGTGCATGGGCCGCGCAAGCCGATCGTCGACAACGGTTTTTCCGACCAATTCGTCCTGCACCATTTCGAGACAACCCATGATCTGGAGCGATTGACGCCGGATGTCGCCGCCAAGGTGCGGGGCATTGCGATCACCTACAATACGGTGCGCGGCGACGCCAAGACGCTGGCGCAATTCCCGAAGCTTGAAATCGTCTCCTCTTTCGGCGTCGGCTACGATCATGTCGATGCGAATTATGCCCGTGGCCACAACATCATGGTCACCAACACGCCGGATGTGCTGACCGAGGAGGTTGCCGACATCGCGATGGGGCTGCTGATCGCGACTTTGCGCGAGTTCGTCAAGGCCGACCGCTATTTGCGCGCCGGCCAGTGGGAGACCGCGCAGTTTCCCCTCAGCCCCGGTTCGCTCCGTGACCGCACGGTGGGCGTGGTCGGCATGGGCCGGATCGGGCAGGCGATCGCGCGCCGGATCGAGGCCTCGCAGGTGCCCGTGGTCTATCACACCCGCAATCCCGTCGCGGGCCTGTCATACAAGCACTATCCCGACCTGATGGAGATGGCGAAGGACGTCGATACGCTCGTCGTCATCGTCCCGGGCGGCCCGGGCACCGCCAAGATGATCAATGCCGAGGTCATGAAGGCGCTGGGCCCCCGCGGCGTGATCATCAATGTCGCGCGTGGCACCGTCGTCGACGAGCAGGCGCTGATCGCCGCGCTGAAATCGGGGACCATCCTCGCGGCGGGCCTCGACGTGTTCGAGCGGGAACCCAACGTGCCGGAAGAGCTGAAGGCGATGCAAAACGTCGTATTGCTGCCACATATTGGTTCGGCTTCCGTGGTAACGCGCAACGCGATGGATCAATTGGTGGTCGACAATCTCAAGGCCTGGTTCGCGGGCAAACCGCCACTGACGCCCGTTCCGGAGACCCCCGCAAAGGCCCGTTGATGAGATCAGCGTTCTCGCTTGCGTTGGCTGTGCTGCTGGCGCCCGTGATGACGGGGGCGCCCGCATGCGCGCAGGATGCCGGGCGCCTGAGAAAGGACATGATCGGCCAGTGGGAGCTAGCTACGACCGATCGCAGCAAGACCTGCGTGGTCACGCTGAAGCCGGACACGGCGCCGCAAGGGCTAAAGCTCGACCTCGAGCCGAGCTGCCAGAATGCGCTGCCCTTCACCAAGGACATCAAGGCCTGGAGCATCAAGGGCCTGGACGACATCGTTCGCCTGCAGGACGGCGCGGGCGAATCGGTGATCGACTTCACCGAGGTCGAAGCCGGAATCTTCGAGGGCCTGCGGACCAATGAAGGCGTCTACATCCTGCAGAACCTCGCTGCCGCGCGCTCGCTGGCCAAGTCGATGGATCAGATGATCGGCGATTGGGCGATGGTGCACGGCGATGGCAACACGATCTGCGGCCTGACCCTGACCAACAACGACGCCGGCAATGACAATTTCCAGGTGTTCCTGAAGCCGAAATGCGATGCGGCGGTCGCGGCCTTCGCGCCGACGCAGTGGCGGCTCGAGCGCGGGCAGATCATGCTGATGTCCGACCGCGGCGAGACATGGCGGTTCGAGGCCGACGACAATGCGCAGTGGCGGCTCGTGCCCGACAGCGCCAATCCGCTGATCATGCTGCGGCAGTAGGCCAGCGCCAGATCAGGCGCCCGAGACCGGAGTGCAGAGGACGTTCGCTCGCGATCCTGCACGGAGCTCGCGTTATGACGAAGAAGAAGGTACTTGCCATCGGTCTCGATCCCGCATTCGCGGACTTCACGGCCATTCCGCAATTCACGCCCGGCATGTTCCGGAGCTACATCGATGCGCAGCTCGATCGGCTGCGCGATACAGGCTTCGATGTCGTGAGCTGCCTGATCGACACCGGCGAGACTGCGGAGGCCGTGCTGGCCTCCGCGTTGAAGTCATCGCGTTTCGACTGCGTCGTGATAGGCGCAGGGCTGCGGCTGCCGCCAGAGCGATTGCCGCTGTTTGAAAAGGTTCTCAACCTCGTGCACGCGTTGGCGCCCGCGGCGCGCATCTGCTTCAACACGACGCCTGCCGACACCACTGAGGCGGTGCGGCGCTGGATCGAGCCGTAGAAGGGTTATTGCCCGGAGATCGGATGGACCGGCGGAAAGCCGAGCGCGTTCTTGCCGGCCGCGGCGTAGAATCGCTCCTGCGCGAAGAAGTGCTGCCTGGCAGCGTGGACATCACGCAGGCGACGCTGCAGCGGTGACGTGTTCATGATGGAGCTCGATCCGCCCAGCGTATAGCAGCCGCTGACGACATTGGTACAGGCTGTATGGATCCAGGCGCTCCCCTGCAGTCCCTCGGCCAGGTCGGCCGTGTCGTCCAGCGTGCCTTCGAGCGCTCGGCGCCACTGGTTTTCAACTTGCACCTGCGTAAGCGCGCGGGCGGCGCGCAGTTCGGCGTCGAGCCGGCCAAACTCGTGTTGGAAGACGGGCGAATCCCTCAGATCGGTTGCGGCGAAAAGCTGACGGCGACCGGAGCCGGCCATCGCAGCGAGGTCAGCCATCGCGCCCGTCGCGATTCCGACCGCGACGGCGGCATGAAAGCTGGCATTGAGGGGCATGAGCGCGCTTTCGAGCGGCCCCGGAACCGATGACGGTCCGTGAAACAAGTCGAACATATCCGCCTCGGGCACCTCGACCTTGTCCAGGGCCACATGGTGGCTGCCCGAGCCCGTCAGTCCTGAGGCTTGCCATGTCTCCTCGATGCGCCAGCGATCGGCCGGAAGGAAGACAAATCTGGTCTGCGGGCCTTGCTCCGACATCACGGGCAGGCCATCCTTGCAAATCACGCAATGACCGGCGATCCACTGCGCATTCTGGCAGCCGCTGGCGAACGGCCAGCGCCCGGAAACCCGGTAGCCGCCGTCGATCTTCTCGGCCTGGCCCGCCGGCGTACCCACCCCAACCAAGAGCGCATCGGGTTCTTCCGAATAGATTTGCTCAATCAGGGCGCGCGGCGCTCTGGTCGAGAATATTTGCGACGTCATGGCAATCATCGCCACCCAGCCGACCGAGCTGTCGGCAGCGGCCAATGTCTCGAGCATCTGCACCGCATCAGGAGCGCTCAGCTCGAGGCCGCCAAGGCTGCGCGGCAGCAGCATCCGAAACAGGCCGAGTCGCCGCAGCTTGACGGCGATAT
Organism: uncultured Alphaproteobacteria bacterium; assembly: GCA_963770385.1. Taxonomy (GTDB): domain Bacteria; phylum Pseudomonadota; class Alphaproteobacteria; order Rhizobiales; family Xanthobacteraceae; genus Bradyrhizobium. The sequence continues at coordinate 1,940,262 of CAVYPJ010000003.1, forward strand.
CGTTGGGCACCCGGCGGCCGTCCTCGATTTCCTTGGAGCGGCTGGCTAGCTCGGGTGAGAGATCACGGAGAGCCTCGAGCAGTCGCGCCGCCTCGGTTGCAGGCTGCTGCGTGGCGGTCGCGTCGATGCGCTTACGCGCCGTCTGGACATTCGTCGTGGCCAAGATCGTCTCCATAAAAATGTTTCGTGATGACAGCACCCCAGCGCGGCAGGAACTGCTACGTCGCAGGTGTTTCTGCACGGTGGCGAAGACCGGCGGTTTGGTTACAGATGAAATGTTGGAAGCGGTCGTCGATCAAACCGTTGTGACGACGCGTGTCTCGGTGCGACAAGCCATCGCACCTTAGATCAGCCGCATGCCCTTCAGGCTGGCATGTCCGCTGCGGCCGACGATGATGTGGTCGTGTACGGCGATGCCGAGCGGCTTCGCGATATCGATGATGGCTTTCGTCATTGTGATGTCCGCCTGCGACGGCGTCGGATCGCCGGAGGGGTGATTGTGCACCAGGATGATGGCGGTCGCGGACAATTCGAGCGCCCGCTTGATGACCTCGCGGGGATAGACCGGCGTGTGGTCGACCGTGCCTGTCTGCTGGACCTCGTCGGCGATCAGCTGGTTTTTCTTATCGAGGAAGAGCAGGCGGAATTGCTCCTTGTCGGCGAAGGCCATGCTGGTGCGGCAGTAGTCGATGACATTCTGCCATGACGACAGCGCGGTGCGTTCCCGCAACGCGCCCTTGGTGATCCGCATCGCGGCGGCTGCGATCAGCTTGAGCTGGTTGACCGAAGCATCACCGACGCCGTCGACCTCGCGCAACAGATGCTCCGGCGCATGGATCACCTCCGCGAACGAGCCGAACCTCTTCAACAGGGATTTCGCCAAGGGCTTCATGTCGCGGCGCGGCTGCGCCGAGAACAGCACCATTTCCAGAAGTTCGTAATCGCTCAGCGCATCCGGGCCGGCGCTGCTGAAGCGCTCGCGCAGCCGCGCCCGATGGCCGTGATAGTGCGGCGTCTCCGCGGGCGGGCCTTTCGGTGGGGCAATCTTGTCGTCCATCGCCGCAAATGTGCCGCTCTCGCGGGCTTTTGCAACCGGGAAGTGTTCGTTCTTGTGAACGGACCCGTGCCGGGCGCGGTTGCGTTCGGCGGTCCGAGCCATCAGATATCGGTGGTCGGGCGAGGGCGTGGCTTGCATTTTTGCAGGAGAAGCGAGTTGAGTTCTGGACTATGCTGTTGAGAAATACGGATCCGCCGGACTGCTGGCATCCTCGACGGATCGTGGCTGGTCAGGCCTGTCCGCAGAACTTCGCAGCCATCGCGAGGGCGTGATCGCCTGGAACAACCCGCAGCCGCACGCCGAGATCTGCGTCGACATCCACGGCAACCGCTCGGTGATCACGCGGCGCGGCGGTGGCAGCGTGAACCGTACGGTCGCCGAACGAGGGACGATCTGGCTCACGCCACCCGGCATGGACGGGGGCGTCCTCGACATTTCCGATCCAGTGCGGGACATCCTGCATATCTTTCTTTCGCCGGAGCGGTTCTCGCCGGCTGTCCTCGGTGTCGAGATCGATCCATCGCTGATCGCTTCGCTGCGTTATGACAGCGGCTTTCGTGACCCTCTGCTGGCCGAGATTGCCTATGCGATCGCCGTTGAACTCAAGAACGAGACATCCGGCGGTCGCATGCTTGCCGAAACCCTGGCGACCTGTCTCGCTGCCAGAACTCGTGCAGAATCATTTTGACGGGTTTGCACCGCAGTCACGACGATTAGTGCGAAGCGGGCTCGATCAGCGCAGGCTAACCCGCGTGCTCGACTACATCGAGGCCAATCTCGAAGGCCATCTCCCGGTCGATCATCTGGCATCGATTGCGTGCCTGAGCCAGTTTCATTTCGCGCGGGCCTTCAAGGCAGCCATTGGCCGATCGCCGCATCGCTATATCAGCGACCGGCGGCTCGAGCGCGCCAAGGCACTGTTGGCCGACGGCGATCGGCCGCTGGTCGACATTGCGCTGGCGCTCAGCTTTTCCTGCCAGGCCAATTTCACACGCGCCTTCCGCGCGGCCACCGGACAGACGCCCGGTCAGTATCGGCGCCATCTCCCGGCGTGACAGGCGGCGAGACGCCTGCCGGATGGCTGTCAGCAAGAAATGACAAGAGGACCGCAAGCAGCGCCAAGCCGTGGGGCTCGGATGAGTTCATCTATCAGGAGAGGGACGCCTTCCCGATGGAACAGGAACGATCATGAGCTCCGAACGAAAAGTTGCAGTCATCACCGGCGCGTCCCGGGGCATCGGCGCAAGCCTCGTGGAAGGCTTCCACAAGCTCGGCTATGGCGTCGTTGCCAATTCGCGTACGATCGGCAAAGCCGACATCGTTCACGACTCTCAGACCGTTCTCGTTGAGGGCGATATCGCTGACCCCGCGACCGCCAGCCGCATCCTCAGCGCAGCCCTCGAACGCTTCGGACGGATCGACACGCTGGTCAACAATGCCGGAGTCTTTATTCCGAAACCTTTCGTCGACTATTCCGAAGCCGACTTCGTGGCAATGATCAACGTGAACCTCGCGGGCTTCTTCCACATCTCGCAGAAGGTGATACCGGGGATGCTGAGAGCGGGTTCCGGCCATATCGTCAATGTGACTGCGACCATCGCCGAACTGCCGACGACATCGCTTCCTGCGGCGCTTGCTTCGCTGACCAAAGTCGGCCTCAACGGCGTCACGCGCGCGCTGGCCCTCGAATATGCCAGTCGCGGCATCCGCGTGAACGCGGTGTCGCCAGGCGCTACCAAGACGTCGATGCATGCACCGGAGACGCATGGTTTTCTCGCAGGCCTGCAGCCGATGGGCCGCATGGCGGAGACGCACGAGATCCGGGATGCCGTGCTCTATCTGGAAAAATCCGGTTTCGTCACGGGCGAGATTCTCCATGTCGACGGCGGTGCCTCGACTGGCCGATGGTAGGAGGCGCGCGATGTGGCCCGACGGACGATTGATTGACCTTTTTGCGATCCAGCATCCCATCATTCTCGCGCCCATGTTGGGATTCGCGACCGTTAGGCTGGCCGCCGCGGTCTGCGATGCAGGCGGACTGGGCTCGATCACATGCGCAACAATGCAGCCGCACCTTGCCGCGGAGACGATCAAGGAGTTGCGCAAGCTGACGACCCGGCCGATCAACGTCAATTTCTTCTGTCATCGCCCGGCGCCGGTCGACGTCGAGCGCGAGCAGGCCTGGCGCGGTCGGTTGTCGCCCTATTGCCGCGAATTGGGAATCGACCCTGAACCGCCGCCTCGTCTGGATCTCGCACCCTTTGGCGAGGCCATGTGCAAGGTCGTCGAGGAGGCCAGGCCCGAGGTGGTGAGCTTCCATTTCGGCCTGCCGGACGCCGGGCTTTTGGCACGTGTCAAGGCGGCGGGTTGTCTCGTCATATCGTCGGCGACCACCGTCGAAGAGGCGCTCTGGCTGGAAGCTCACGACGTCGATGCCGTCATTGCGCAGGGTGCCGAGGCCGGCGGACATCGTGCGACGTTCCTCCACGATGATCTCAACCGTGCGATGGCCTCTCAGCCGGGCACACTGGCACTGGTGCCGCAAATCGTGGATGTTGTCAGTGTGCCGGTCATTGCCGCCGGCGGCATCGCCGACGGACGCAGCATCGCCGCCGCGTTCGCGCTCGGCGCGTCAGGCGTGCAGCTCGGGACTGCTTTTCTCCTCTGTCCGGAGGCCGGGACATCACCTCTGCATCGCGAGGCGCTGCTGCATGCGCGCGACGACGAAACCGTGCTGACGAACGTATTCTCCGGGCGACCCGCACGCGCCATCGCCAACCGCCTCGCGCTCGAACTCGGTCCTCTGTCGGAGGCGCCTCCGGAGTTCCCGCTCCCGATGGGAGAGTTGGGGCCGTTGCGGGCCGAGACGGAACCGCGACAACGCAGCGATTTCACGCCGCTCTGGTCGGGTCAGGCTGCCCCCTTGGCAAGGGAGATGCCCGGCAAGGCCTTAGTGCTGGAGTTGGTGAAGGAAGCAACCGAACGGTGCAAGAGTCTCGGGCGTGACTATGCCGTCAAGCGACGTGCAGCGGCTTCTCGCCGTGGCGTTCGGAGAGGGTGAAGATCTCGACTCCGGTCGCGGTCACGGCGACCGAATGCTCGAACTGGGCCGACAGCGAGCGGTCGCGCGTGACAGCGGTCCAGCCGTCGGACAGGATCTTCACATGCGGCTTGCCGAGATTGATCATCGGCTCGATGGTGAAGAACATTCCGGGTTTGAGCGGCACGCCTTCGCCGGGCCGGCCGATATGGATGATGTTCGGCTCGTCGTGAAACAGCCGACCGAGCCCGTGACCGCAGAAGTCGCGAACGACGCTCATGCCCTGCGGCTCGACGAAGCTCTGAATCGCATGGCCGATGTCGCCGGTGGTCGCGCCGGGCTTCACTGCGGCGATGCCGCGCATCATCGCCTCATAGGTCACCTCGATCAGCCGCTCGGCCTTGCGCGCGATCGGCCCGATCGCATACATCCGGCTGGAATCGCCGTACCAGCCGTCGACGATGAAGGTGACGTCGATGTTGACGATGTCGCCGTCCTTCAGCGCGCGATCGCCGGGCATGCCGTGGCACACGACGTGATTGATCGACGTGCAGGTCGAATAGCGATAGCCGCGATACATCAAGGTGGCGGGATAGGCTCCGTGGCTAAATGCGAAATCGCGGACGAAATCGTCGATCCGCGCGGTGGTCACGCCCGGCTTGACGATGTCGGTGAGCTCATCGAGGCATTTGGCCACCAGGCTGCCCGCCTTACGCATGCCGGCGAAGCCGCTGGCGCCGTGCAGCTTGATCTGCCCGGTTTTGCGCAGGGACGTCTCGGTGGCTTCGATATAGCTCATGGTCGGGTGTTTTCCGGTGAGGAGAATGATTTGACCCTCCAATTTAATGATCGGGGCGGTCAAAGCAAGCTGCCCTGAAGGTCACCGGGAACCTCCGGATCGCCCGCTCAACCGGACACCTCGACCGTCGTGTCCACCGGCAGCGTGCCACCGCGCACGCGGATTTCGCGCACGGGATAGGGTACGCGGATGCCCTCGCGCTTGAAGGCTTCCCATAGCGACAACATCACTTCGCTCTTCATGCTGTCCATGTCGGCGGGATCGGCGACCCAGAAGGTCAAGGAGAACCTCATGCCGGCCTCCGCAAATTCGGTGAGCAGGCAGTTCGGCGGCTTGGATTTGAGAGCGCGCTCGGCGTGCGCGGCGATTTCGATCGCAAGTGTGCAGACCTGCCGCGGGTCGGCGTCGTAATTGGTGCTGAAAGTGACCTTCACCAGCGTGTTCTTGTCGGTGTAGGTCCAGTTGGTGACCTTCTGCGTCACGAGATCCTCGTTGGGGATCAGGAACTCGCGCCCGTCGCCGGCCGCGACCGAGATATAGCGCGTCTTCATTGCGCTGATGCGCCCGGAATTGTCGCCGATGGTGACGAGATCGCCGGGCTTCACCGATTTGTCGACCAGCAGGATGATGCCGCTGATGAAGTTGGCCACGATCTTCTGCAGGCCGAAACCGATGCCGACGCCCGCAGCACCTGAGAAGATCGCAAGCGCCTGCAGATTGATGCCGACCGCGCTGAGCGCGACGGCGATCGCGAACACGATCAGGCCGAGCCGGATCACCTTGACCAGCAGCACCTGCACGGATGGCGTCAGGTCGCCGGATTGCGCGATCCTGCTCTCGGCGAAATTGCTCGCGACGTTCGCGAGCCATAACGCAACGGCGAGCAGCACGGCGAGCTGGATCAGCAGCAGCGGGGTCAGCCGCAATCCGCCGAACATGACCGAAACCGAATCCAGCGCGTCGATCACCGGCTGAAGCTGGCCGATGATGCTGAGCGCCGCCACGAGCCAGGCCGAGATCGACACCAGCCGGAGCATGAACTGGTTGCGGATCACCGAGGTCAGCAGGCTGATCACCAGCCATGCCAAAGCCAGCTTGGAGAATACCGACAGGAGATAGCTGCGGCTCGGCCATGTCGACATGACCATGATCGCGCGTGCAATGAGCATCAGCAGCGCAAACATCGAGGTCGAGGCATCGAGGACGAGCACGCGCGCGATCATGCGGAACGGCGCAGGCCAGTTTGCTCCGAGCGTCTTGAGGTCGATCCGTGTGCGAACCGCGACGCCGGTGGCATAGGCTATTCCCGCCGCCACGAGGATCAGGCCGATCTGGAAGTAGAACCAGGGCGAGGTCACCTCGGCGCCGACCGATCGCGCCGCCGCCTGCAGGAAATCAAGGATGTCTTTGGTATCAACGTCCATCGTCAAATCTCGTCCCAGCCCGACGCCATGCGAATATCCGGCAAATTCCCACAATTGGGCGCGGGGCGCCATCGGAATGGCATATCGCAAAGCATGATAAGCCCTTGAAAACCGGGCATATCGCCGCGATCCCCGTGAAATGGGTTGGCGGCCAAGGGCGGCATCGATAAGGATGCGATCCCAGCTTGATGCGGTGATATGCGCTTCTTATGGCTTCTCTCAATTCAGTCAGCATCGCTATCCTCCTCGGCGCCGTGCTGCTCATGGCTGGCATCTTGTCGAGCCTGCTGGCGCTGCGTTTCGGCGCCCCGTTGCTGCTGGTATTTCTGGCGATAGGCATGCTGGCCGGGGATTCAGGCCCGGGTCAGCTGCAGTTCGATGACGTGCGCACCACCTATTTGGTGGGGTCGGTTGCGCTGGCGCTGATCCTGTTCGACGGCGGCTTGCGTACCCGCTTTCAGAGCATCCGTTCGGTGCTTGCGCCGTCAATGGTGCTGGCGACGGTCGGTGTGCTGTTTACCGCGCTGATCACCGCGCCCGTCGCCAAATATGCGCTCGATCTGAACTGGACCGAGGCGCTCCTGATCGGCGCCGTGGTGGCGTCGACGGATGCGGCTGCGGTGTTCCTGCTGGTTCATGCGCAGGGCCTGCGGCTGCGGCCCCGCGTCGGCGCAACGCTGGAGGCCGAGTCCGGCAGCAACGATCCATTCGCGGTGTTCCTCACGCTGATGCTGGTCGAGTTCATCTCGGTCGGGCACAGCTCGCCCGCGCATGTCGCCCTCGAACTCGGCCGCGAGGCCGTGCTCGGCGCCGTCATCGGCGTCATCGGCGGGCGGGCCATGGTGATTGCGCTCAATCGTGTCGCGCTGCCGCAGGGCCTGCACGCGCCGTTTGTCATGACGACGGCGCTGGTGATCTTCGGCGCCGCACAGCTCGTTCATGCCTCGGGTTTCCTCGCGGTCTATATTGCCGGCATCATCGTCGGCAACCGGCCGACGCGCGCGCATAATTCGGTCGTCACCTTCCTCGACGCCGCGACCTGGCTCGCGCAGATCGTCATGTTCGTCCTGCTCGGGCTTCTGGTTTCGCCTCAGCGGCTTGGCGCGAGCGCGGGGCCGGCGGTGATCGTCGCGCTGGTGCTGATGCTGGTGGCGCGGCCCGTTGCGGTATTTCTCTGCCTGGCGCCATTCCGAATTCAACTGGCGGGAGAAGATGTTCATCGCCTGGACCGGCCTGCGCGGCGCGGTCGCGATCTTCCTGGCGTCGATTCCGATGCTGGTTGGCCTGAACAAGGCCTATCTCTATTTCGACGTCGCCTTCGTCGTGGTCATCATCTCGCTGCTGTTCCAGGGCTGGACGCTGGCCGCAGCTGCGCGGCGGCTGCATGTGGCGCTGCCGCGAGCCGATCGCGGTCCGCGTCGCGTCGAGCTCGATCTGCCGGGACAGCTTGAGCAGGAACTGGTCGGCTATCCGGTGCGGGCGAAAAGCCTCTACTTCCGGCGCGGCCTGATTCCTTCGTGGTCGAGGCCGACGCTGGTCATCCGAAACCAGAACATCCTGTCGCCTGCCGAGGCCGAGCCGGTCGCGCCCGGCGACTACATCTATCTGTTGGCGCCGCCGGAGAAGGCCGAGGCGCTCGACCGCTTCTTCGTCGATATGCCGCTTAGCACGGCGCCAGATCCGCACCTGCTAGGTGATTTCGTCGTCTCCGGTGAGATCACGCTCGGCGATCTCTCGCAGGCTTACGCCATCGCAACGCCGGACGAACACGCGAAGCTGACGCTCGCCGATTACTTTGACGTCCACCTCGATCATTCGCCGAAGGAGGGCGCGACGCTGGCGCTCGATTCCATCGTGCTGGTCGCGCGCAGCATCTCCGGCGGCCGTGTAAGCATCGTCGGTCTGCGCTTGCCCGAAGACGAGGACGACGTCCCGCCGCCGACGCGGATCGGGAACTTCAAACGTAAGCTCGGCGAATTGTGGACGTCAGTCGCGGGAATTTGAGTTTCTGCGCCGTCATTCCGGGGCGACGCGTTAGCGTCGAACCCGGAATCTCGAGGTTCCGGGTTCGCTCGTTTCACGAGCGCCCCGGAACGACCCTCTCCGTTCTTGCGGGCACGTCCAAGCGAACGCCGTTCTCTGCAGTCAAGAAATCGCCGCAACCGCGCTCGATCCACGCGCGCCTTCGTGATGTTACGAAGCGGAACGCACCTCGCCGCAAAGCGGTTCTAGGACGGTTGCGCCGTATACAACGGCGGAACCGTCCTAACTGAGTTTTCGAGGAGGTCCACCATGCGAAAATACATCCTGCCAGCCGTTGCTGCTGTCGCGCTCGGGATCGCGACGCCGGCTCTCGCCTATGATTCCGGCAGCTACATCTCGATGCAGCAGGCGCTCGATGTGGCGACCGATATCGGCCTCGTCACCGTCTCGCATACGGAGTTCGCCGGCGATGAATGGCAGATCGAGGGACGTGACGCCTATGGTCGTTACATGGAAGTCGATGTCGACGTCGTCACCGGCAACGTCGTGAACGTCGATCGTTCATAATGCGATCACTTGTCATCCGATGCGGCGGCGCCGGGCAAGACCTTGACGCCGCCGAATGACGATACACGGCCGCGCTGCAGCAGCACGATCTGCGTCGCGAGCTGGCGCATTTCAGCGGCGTCGTGACTGACATAGACCATGGGGATCCTGGCCTCGTCGCGCAGGCGAACCAGATAGGGCAGGATCTCCGCCCTCCGTCCTTCGTCGAGCGCGCCGAGCGGCTCGTCGAGCAGGAGCAGGCGCGGCTTCGACAACAGCGCGCGTCCCAGCGCGACGCGCTGACGCTCACCACCGGATAATTTCCCCGGCCGTCGATCCAGCAAATGCCCGATGTCGAGCAACTCGGTGATACGCTTGAGCTGCGCCGGGTCATCGTCGAGCCCATTCATCCGTCGCCCGTAATCGAGGTTCTGCCGGACATCGAGATGCGGAAACAGCCGTGCGTCCTGGAACACATAACCGATCCTGCGCCGATAGGGCGGCACATGCAGGCGCTTTGCGACGTCGTCGAGCATTTCGCCGTCGATCGAGATGCTGCCGCGGTCGGGTGTGAGGAGGCCGGCGATCATGTTGATCAGCGAGGTCTTGCCGGCGCCGGACGCTCCGAACAGGCCGGTGACGCGACCCTCGCTCTCGAACGAGGCCTGCAAGGTGAATTCGCCAAGCTGCTTTTCGATGTCGACGCGCAGCATCGTCAGTTTCCGTGCAGCCGCCGCGTGGCGCGCCGCGCGAACCATTCGGCGCCGATCAGCGCCGCCACCGCGATGGCGACGGAAATGATGACCAGCCGCAGCGCTGCTACGTCGCCGTCAGGCGTCTGGATCAGCGAATAGATCGCGGACGAAATGGTCTGCGTCTCTCCGGGAATGTTCGAGACGAAGGTGATGGTGGCGCCGAACTCGCCGATCGCCTTAGCGAAGCCGAGCACCATCCCGGCCAGCACGCCGGGCAGCGCCAGCGGCAGCGTGACCGTGAGAAAGATACGCCACGGAGCCGCGCCGAGCGTCTCCGCCGCCTGCTCGAGCCGCTGGTCCACCGCCTCGATCGACAGCCGCATGGGGCGGACCAGCAGCGGAAACGACATCACCCCGCAGGCGAGCGCCGCACCGGTCCAGCGGAACGCGAATACGATGCCGAGAGTGTCGGCAAGCCATGCCCCGACCAGGCCGCGCCGGCCGAACGTCAACAGCAGCAGATAGCCGGTGACGACGGGCGGCAGCACCAGCGGCAGGTGAACCATCGCGTCGATCAGCGATTTACCCCAGAAATCCCGCCGCGCCAGCAGCCAAGCCAGTGCGATTCCGAACGGCGTCGCGACCACCGTCGCGACCGCGGCGACCCGAAGCGAAAGCAGGATCGCCGTCCATTCCGCAGGTGTAAGGTCGAGCACGTCAGGAGGTCGGGCGGATCAGATAGGTGAAGCCGTATTTCTCGAGCACGGTCTTCGCAGCCGATGAGCGCAGATAGTCGAGATAGGCATTGGCCTCCGGCTTCGCGGTCGAGGTCGCCGCCACCGGATAGATGATCGGCGGATGGCTGTCGGCCGGGAAGGTGCCGACGATCTTGACGCCGGGCTCGACCTTGGCGTCGGTCGAATAAACGATGCCGAGCGCCGCTTCTCCTCGCGCGACCAGCGTCAGCGCCGCGCGCACGCTCTCCGCCATCGCGAATTTCGGCTCCGCCGCAGTCCATGCGCCGAGCTTCTCCAGCGCGGCCTTGGCGTATTTGCCGACCGGTACGGACTTGACGTCCCCGGTCGCGATCTTGCCGTCCCCGGCGAGCTTGGCGAGGTCGAAGCCCTGGCCGATCGTCACATTGTCGATCTTGGAATCCTTCGGTGCGATCAGCACGATGCTGTTGCCGAGCAGGTTGATCCGGGTCGGCTCGTTGATGGTCTTCTTGGCCGTAGCGTAGTCCATCCAGTCGGTGTCGGCGGAGACGAAGACGTCCGCGGGCGCACCCTGTTCGATCTGCTTCGCCAACTGCGAACTCGCGGCATAGCTGGCGTTGACCTTGACGCCGGTCTTGGCGGTGAAGGCTGCGTCGATATCATCGAGCGCGTTCTTCATCGACGCTGCGGCGAAGACGGTGAGGGTCTTGTCCTCGGCCAGGGCCGGCGAATGGGCCGCTCCCCAGAGGATAGCGAGGCTTAGGAAAAATCCGGCAAAACGGGACATCATGCGCTCCATGCAAATTCACGCCGTACGGAAATGTCCGCGCGCGCAAATCAGGCGTCGGTAGTATCGAACTGCGACAGCAGGAAGCGCCGTTCCGCTGGTCCCTCAGGGCTTACGGCCGCAGCGGGATTTCGCAAGGAAAACAATAGCAGCCTAGGGGCTCCGGTAAACCCCTAGCTCATTGTTTGAGCATGACCTTTTCGGAAAACCGGTCTCCACTTTTCCGGATCATGCTCTACTCCGATGGCAGGATCGCGATCGAGATCGAATTGTCTTTCGCGCCCGAAACTTGCAGCGTGAAGGGGTTGGCGGACAGCTCGTATTTCATGGTCTTGCGGATGCCGTCGCAATCGGTGGCGCCGCTGAAGGCCTTGGGCTTGAGGAAATGGCCATCCTGCGTCACGTCGACCCAGGCGCCGGACGACAGGCTGATGGTGTAGAGGCCGGCCTTCGGCGCGCTGGTGAAGCGCGCGAAGCCTGCGAACGTACCTTCCTTCGGGGCACGTTCGGGGGGCGCCGGCAGCTTGGCATCGGCAGGTGTCACCAAGGCGAGCGTGATGCCGGTCGCGGGCAACGCGGCCTGATCGCTTCCCGAATTGAGCTTGATGCGATCCGGTGCGGTCAGCGCGGCACGCTCGTGCTCGATTCCCCACTTGAACTTGTCGCAACCGCTCGGCTCTTCCGCCGCCCAAGCGGGGGCGGCGGCGCCGAGCAACAATAACGCTGTTAGAACGACGCCGCGCATGATCAATCCACCGCGATCATGACGTCTGAGGCTTTGATCACGACCGTGACCTGATCCTTGGCCTTGATGCCCAGTTCGTCGACGGCCTCATTGGTGATCGAGGAGGTCACGATCTTGCCGCCGCCGATATCGACGCGGATATGCGAGGTGGTAGCGCCCTTCTTCACCTCGACAACGCTGCCCTTGATCTGATTCCGTGCACTGATGCGCATTGGGGATCTCATGAATGTTGGGCCGCGCGCGGCAAATGCCACGCCTGACTGCGGCCGTGTGGCGGGTGTGAGAGGCGGGGACCCGCGTCTCGGCTCAGCCGGACGCTTACGGCGTGCGGCGAAGGCACATTAGCCCATCCCGAGGCGAGGGCGATAGCCCGCTGGCAATATCGTTACCGTCCAGACTTTGCTTCCTTGGCATCCGGTGCATTCAGCACCTGGCGGCAGGCCGCCGGTAATTGCGCGAGCGTGACGACCGGAGGCGGCTTGGGCGGCTCTTTCGGCGGCTTCGGATGCAGCACCGGGTCGGAGAACCAATAGGCGAGGTCATCGCAGCCGTCGCCGCCCTCCTGCTCGGGTTGCCCATGGCAGGCGTCACTGCCCGACGGGCATCGTGTGCGGATGTGGAAGTGGTAGTCGTGGCCGTACCAGGGCCGCACTTTCGAAAGCCAGCTCCTATCGCCCTTGGCTTCGCGGCATAGCGCCTTCTTGATCGCGGCGTTCACGAAGATGCGCTGCACGCTGGGCTCCTGCGCGGCATCGCGAATGACGGCGAGATGACGAGGCGTCCAGGCCTTGGGATCGATGTCGAGCCGGTCGTCGCGCACCATCATGGTGGCCGACATCTCTTCGCGTTCCTCGCGCGACAGCAGATGGTCAGGCATCGGCGTCAGCCAGACGTCGGCATCAAGGCCGATCTGATGGCTGGCGTGGCCGGACAGCGCGGGGCCGCCGCGCGGCTGCCCCATGTCGCCGACCAGAATGCCGGGCCAACCCGCGTCCTTGTGTGCTTTTTCGGAAAGCCGCTTCAAGAGCGCCACCAGCGCCGGATGGCCCCAGTTGCGGTTGCGGGACAGACGCATCACCTGCCAGGTGTCGCCGGTGATTGGCATCTTTGCCGCGCCCGCGATGCAGCCTTTGTTGTAGGCGCCGATCACGCTAACCGGCATGGCCGCCGACAGCCGCTTGCGCGCGAACAGTTCCTTGGCCGGAAGCTTGGGATCGTTGGGATTTTCCAGGGTTGGCATCGGCTTCGGGTCGACCGTGCCCCTGTCCTGCGCCAGCGCCATTGACGCAACCGACAGTGCCAACAATGCGAGAGCCGGAGATAAATCGGGCGAGCCAGCATGAGACCACTCTATCTGCGGGAAGGTAGCACGAAAGGGCGTCAAAGGTGCCAGTCGCAATTGCTTGATCGCCGGGAGCGATGATTCCACTCGGCATGGATTCGGTCGAATATTGAGGTCGCTTATCAACCTTTAATTTCGACCGTCGCGCTCGAGCGTTTTGTTAACCGCGCGCTAACCGTCGCTGTCGTTGTCTAGATGTCGTGTGCATCCGGTGCGAGCGTTGCCTTCCTGCGTCGAAGTGCTGCCGCGCCGGGTTATTCGTTGAGGAAACGGGGGCTTTCGCATCGACACCGCGTTTTTTCGCGCCGCGGGCGATCCAATGCAACCATTGGTAGGTCAAGTCGGAGGATTCTCTTTCAGGTGCATAGGTCGAATGTCGGATGCCTTGTGCCGGTTGTGATCCGGATCGAGATACCTTTTGTTCAGAGAGTTGACCGACAACATTGGTGAGTTGCAGTTGCGTATGGGTCGCCCGATGCGGAGTTTCCGGCCAGTCCAGAAAAAGAAGCGAAAGCGTGCGGCGATCCCAAGGGGCTCACGGCGGCCCAGCCGGCCGAGCCCAAAGCTCAGTCGCGGCCACAAGGGCGGATCGGTCGATATCGCGGACGAGGTCGTGCGTACGCGCGCCGAGGCAGGAGCTGCCATCGCGAAAGCGCGCAAGTCCCATGAGCGGCTGACCGAGGCTATCGATATCCTGCCGCAGGGGATCGTGTTTCTCGATGCCGAAGCCCGCTACATTCTCTGGAACAGGAAATATGCCGAGATCTACGGCCGCAGCGCCCATCTCTTTCAGCAGGGCGCGCGGCTTGAGGACACGCTGCGCATCGGCGTCCAGCGCGGTGATTATCCGGAAGCCGTCGGCCGTGAGGAGGAATGGGTCGCCGAGCGGCTGGCAAGGCTCTATCAGCCCGGCAAACGTTACGAGCAGAAGCTCGCCGACGGCCGTGTCGTCCTGATCGATGACCGGCTGACCGAGGACGGCGGCATCATCGGCCTTCGTATCGACATCACCGAATTGAAGGAACGCGAAGCGTCGTTTCGGCTGCTGTTCGACAGCAACCCGGTTCCGATGATCGTCTGCGCGCGCGACGACCAGCGCATCATCGGCGTCAATGACGCTGCGATCGAGCATTATGGCTACGGCCGGGCTGAATTCGAACGGCTCTCCCTTCGCGACCTGCAGGCCTTCGAGTCCGATCCGCCATGGGTCAGCGACCGCACCGGCGACGAACAGGCGGCCCATACATGGAAGCATGTCAAGGCCGGCGGCTCGCTGATCGATCTCGTGATCTATTCGCGCCACCTGGTCTACAATGAGCGTCCGGCCGTGCTGCTGGCGCTGATGGATATCACCGAGCGCAAGCGCGCCGAGGCGCGGCTCGCATTCATGGCGCAGCACGATGCACTGACCGGACTGCCGAACCGCACTCTGTTGCGCCAGAAGATAGATGAACTTCTGGTGCGCCGGCGCCGAACCGCCGAACAGGTTGCGGTACTGGTGCTTGGCCTCGACAATTTCAAGTCGGTCAACGACACCCTGGGACACGGCATCGGCGACAAGCTGCTGCGCGGCGTCGCGAAGCGCCTGCGCTCGACGCTGCGCGAGGACGATATTGTCGCGCGCCTCAACTCCGACGAATTCGCAATCGTGCAGACCGGGCAGACGCGGCCCGACGACGCGGCCTTGCTGGCGCAAGGGCTGTTGGAGGCGATCGACAGCCCCTTCGTGCTCGATGGTCAGGCCGTCGTGATCGGCGCCACCATCGGCATCGCGATGGCCCCCAACGATGGCGACGAGTTTGATGAGTTGCTGAAACATGCCGACATGGCGCTGTCGCGTGCGAAGAGCGAGACGCGCGGCACGTTCAGTTTCTTCGAGGCCGGCATGGATGCGCGGGCACAGAGCCGCCGCAAGATCGAGCTCGATCTGCGCGACGCCATCCACAATGACGTGCTGCGGCCGTACTACCAGCCGCTGGTCGACCTTTCGACCGGGCGCATCACCGGCTTCGAGGCGCTGGTGCGCTGGCCGCATCCGGAACGCGGCATGATCTCACCGGGCGAGTTCATCCCCGTCGCCGAGGAGACCGGCCTGATCAACGCGCTCGGCACCTTGATGCTGCGGCGCGCGTGCATGGATGCGGCGCGCTGGCCGGACGACGTCCGGGTCGCGGTCAACCTGTCGCCCGCGCAGTTTCCTGTCGGTAACCTCCTGTCGATCGTGATCGATGCGTTGAAGCAGTCGGGCCTGACGCCGAAGCGGCTGGAACTGGAGATCACCGAAACTGCGCTTCTGGAGAAGAGCGATCATGTGCTGGCGACGCTGCATGCGCTGCGCGCGCTGGGGGTGCGTATTTCAATGGACGATTTTGGTACCGGCTATTCCAGCCTGAGCTATCTGCGCAGCTTTCCGTTCGACAAGATCAAGATCGATCAGTCGTTTGTGCGCGATCTTGCCGAAAATCGCGATGCGCAGGCGATCATCCGCGCGATCGTGAGCCTCGGAAAAGGTCTCGGTGTCACCATCACGGCCGAGGGCGTGGAGACGGAAGCGGAATTGAGCTGTCTTCGCGCTGAAGGTTGCCACGAGGGCCAGGGCTTCCTGTTCAGCCGCGCGCGCCCCAATGCGGAGATCGTTGCGCTCCTGCGGGCGCAATGCGGGGTGGAGGCGCTGGAACACGAAACGCGCGTCGCTTGATGGGCCTCGGTCAGAGGCGCGCGGAAGCGCGAACCCGGAATCCACGGATTCCGGGTTCGATGCTTCTGAACGATGGGCCTTCAGCGACGAAGCGTCATTTACGCCGCGCGCCCCGCTTGTTCACGTGGTAGGTCAGCGCCAGCGCCACGCAGTGGCGCAGCGCGGCTTCGGGAAGTGCGTCGGATGCATCCAGGAGAATGCTTCGATTGCCGGCATAGGTCAGCTCCGGATAAAGCTCGCGGAACGTCGAGACGAGGTCGGTCTGACAGTGAAAATAAATCGCGTACTGATCGGGGACGGATTTTACCTGATCGATCCGGATCGTGCTGCCGCTGTGCGTCTCGGTCGTCAGATAACTCGGCTGGCCCCATTTGAGCGCTTCTTCGAGCCTGCCGACACCTTCGGTGGACCTGGCGGTGTCGAAGATCAGCCGCCGGAGCGCCTGCAATTTCGACTTGAGCGGTTTGGGATAGGCCTCAAAGACCGCCGCCACGGCTGGATCCTGCGTCGCTACGGAACGATGTTTGAGCGGATGCTTTTTGGCGCGGTCTGTCGCGGGGCGTGCCATGCCGGTCGCTCGGTTTGAACGGCCGGCAGGTTAGGGCAGGCGTGTGACGGAACGATAGCGTTATTTCTTCGTCCGGGCGGATGATCGTTTGGTTGCCTGCCGCTTCCGCGACGCGGCTGCCTTCTTGGCGGAGCGTGACCGTGCCGCCGCGGGCCGACTTGCCGAGGCCTTGCCGCCGCGCGGTCCGTCGATCCTGCCGCCGCGTTTCGCGGAGACGTTGGTGTCGGGAACGCCGCGGCCCGAGCCGCTCTTGTTGCCGCCGCCGGTTTCCTTGTTGACCGTCGCCCAGGCGCGGCGCTCGGCCTCCTTATCGGGAACGCCGCGCTGCTCATAGCCCTCCTCGATATGTTCGGCCTGGCGCTTCTGCTTGTCGGTGTAGCTGGATTTGTCGCCGCGCGGCATGATCGTCTCCCTTGTTCGATTGGGGCGTTTTCGAGCGAAGTGGATACCGGTTCGCGTGAAGAAAACGCGTCGAGACAAGCCTGGAGCTTCGGTTCTGATCCAATCAGAACCGACGCTCCGGGGTTGCAATGATCCCAAAACGCGAACGCCCGCGGCAGGTTCCTCCGCGGGTGTCGTCGTGAAGTCGAGAAGGAATCGTTATGCTGCGTTGCGCAGACCTGCGAGGAAGGCGTCGACGCTTTTGAAGAGGTCGGTGGCGTGCTGGCTGAGTTCGCCGGATGCCGCGAGGACGTTGTCGGCGAGCGCACGCGACTGTTCAGCCGCGCGGCTCGCGCCGTTCACGTTGTGTGTCACTTCGTTGGTGCCGGCGGCGGCCTGCTGCACGCTGCGTGCGATCTCGCGGGTCGCTGAATCCTGCTCCTCGACGGCGGCCGCGATCGTGGTTGCGATGCCGCTGATGTCGCGGATGGTCTGGCTGATGTCGCCGATCGCGGTGACGCAGTCGCCGGTCGCGGATTGGATCGCATTGACCTGGCCCGCGATCTCTTCGGTCGCCTTCGCGGTCTGGCCCGCGAGTTCCTTCACCTCGGCTGCGACCACCGCAAAGCCGCGGCCGGCTTCGCCCGCGCGTGCCGCCTCGATCGTGGCGTTGAGCGCGAGCAGGTTGGTCTGGCTTGCGATCGCATCGATCAGCCGCAGCACGTCGCCGATCTTCTCGGCGCTGGCGGCAAGGCTGCCGACCATTTCGGTGGTTCTGCTGGCCTTGGCGACGGCGCCGTCGGCGACATTGGACGAATGGGTGACCTGACGGCCGATCTCGGCCACTGACGAGGCGAGCTCCTCGGTGGCGGACGCCACGGTCGAGACGCTGGATGACGCCTGCTCGGAGGCCGCGGCTGCGGCGGCGGTCTGTTCAGACGTGCCGCCGACGCTCGTGGTAATCTCGGAGGCTGCGCGCTGCATATGCTCCGTGGCTTTGGCGACGGCGCCGACGAGGCCCTTGACGTCGGCCTCGAAGCGGTCCGCCATCTTCTTCTGCAGGGCCTGCTTCTCCACTTCGGAGCGCTGCTTGTCGGCTTCCTGCGACTCGCGCAGCGACCGGGTCTCGGCCATGTTGCGGCGGAACACGTCGACGGCCTGCGCCATGGTGCCGAGCTCGTCCTTGCGATCGCCCCCGGGGATCTCGACGTCGGTGTCGCCGTTGGAAAGCCGGTTCATGACTGCGGTGATCGCGACCAGCGGACGCGACATGCCGCGGCCGAGGAAGAACGCGACCAGCGCCGCGCCGGCCAGGATGGCCAGCGCGCCGAACAGCAGTGTGCGCTGGGCATTCGCCGCGGCGGCTTCGTAGTCGCTGGTATCCTTCACGATCTCCAGCACGGCGACGGGCTGGCCCGCATAGTTCTTGATCTGCCCGGCATAAACCGCAACCGGGCGGCCGGCGAGTGTCGTTTCCCGATGGACTGCCTCTTGGCCGTCATAAACGCGCTTCAATTCGTCCGGCGTGGCGACGGCCTCGCTGCCGAAGGTCGAGGCGAGCCTGATGAGCGATTTGCCGTCGAAGCCGTGCACGGCGAGATCGACGCCGAAGCGCCGCTTGGCGCGCTCGACGAAATCCTTGCCGAAGGGAATGCCGTCCTCCACGACCGCAAGGCTCTTGCCGTCGCGCATGATGGGCGTCATCGAGAAGATGCTGAGCGAGTCGCGTCCCATCTCGACGCCCGAGATCGGCTTGCCGGTCCGGTTCGACTCCACGATGGTCGCGCGTCTCGCCGAGATGTCATCACCGAACGCCTTGGGGTCATGGGTGCGCAGAAGCATGATCGCCGGCGGCGTCTCGAAATTGAGGAGCGGCATGCCTAACGTCTTCAAGGCCTTTTGCGACTCACCGAGCAGGGCCATCAATGCATCGCGGTCGGCCCGCGCGACCGCGTCTTGGACCGGAGGCATCGCTGCGATGACGGAGGTCACTGCGAGCGCCGCGCGCCCCTCATATTCGACGGCCGCGATCACGCTGTCATATTGCAGCTTGAGTTCCCGTTCGAGCGCGAGCTGCGTCAGCGAACGTTGCTTGATGAGCGAGAACGTTCCGAGCACGGCTGCAGCCACTGCGACAGTGACGCAGATGGCGAGGACGAGACGAGCAGCGATCGAACGAAGCTTGAACATGGGCGTTATCCCGAGCCTTCTTTGTTCGGAGTCCGCCCCAAATATTTCAGAGAGTGATTAAAATTTGCCCTCGATCATCGGGCCAGGTTGGAGTTGCATATTGTTCCACATGCCTATTAAAGGCTGTGGCCTCGTGCTGATCGTTTATGCTGCTGCCGGGCGCGTCGGCAACGCGGCGGGAAAGTCCGCGCTCGCGTTGCCGTTGATTGTCGCTAGCGTTGTCTGCGAAGCTGGATCGGCGGCGGCGTTACGCCGCGTCGCGCAGGCCTGCGAGGAAGTCGTCGACGCTGGTGAAGAGGTCGGTGGCGTGCTGGCTGAGTTCGCCGGATGCGGCGAGGACGTTGTCGGCGAGCGCACGCGATTGTTCAGCCGCGCGGCTCGCGCCGTTCACGTTCTGCGACACTGCGCTGGTGCCGGCAGCGGCCTGCTGCACGCTGCGTGCGATCTCGCGGGTCGCCGAAGTCCTGCTCCTCGACGGCGGCTGCGATCGTGGTCGCGATGCCGCTGATGTCGCGGATGGTCTGGCTGATGTCGCCGATCGCGGTGACGCAGTCGCCGGTCGCGGACTGGATCGCATTGACCTGGCCCGCGATCTCTTCGGTCGCCTTCGCGGTCTGGCCCGCGAGTTCCTTCACTTCGGCTGCGACCACCGCAAAGCCGCGGCCGGCTTCGCCCGCACGCGCCGCCTCGATCGTGGCGTTGAGCGCGAGCAGGTTGGTCTGGCTTGCGATCGCATCGATCAGCCGCAGCACGTCGCCGATCTTCTCGGCGGAGGCGGCAAGGCTGCCGACCATTTCGGTGGTTTTGCTGGCCTTGGCAACGGCGCCATCGGCCACGCTTGCGGAGTGGGTGACCTGACGGCCGATCTCGGCCACTGACGAGGCGAGCTCCTCGGTGGCGGATGCCACCGTCGAGACACTGGACGACGCCTGCTCGGAGGCTGCGGCTGCGGCGGCGGTCTGATCAGATGTGCCGCTGACGCTCGTGGTGATCTCGGAGGCTGCGCGCTGCATGTGCTCGGTGGCCTTCGCGACGGCGCCGACCAGTCCCTTGACGTCGGCCTCGAAGCGGTCGGCCATTTTCTTCTGCAGGGCCTGCTTCTCCCCTTCGGAGCGCTGCTTGTCGGCTTCCTGCGACTCACGCAGCGACCGGGTCTCGGCCATGTTGCGGCGGAACACGTCGACGGCCTGCGCCATGGTACCGAGCTCGTCCTTGCGGTTGCCGCCGGGGATCTCGACGTCGGTGTCTCCGTTGGAAAGCCGGTTCATGACTGCGGTGATCGCGACCAGCGGACGCGACATGCCGCGGCCGAGGAAGAACGCGACCAGTGCCGCGCCGGCCAGGATGGCCAGCGTCCCCCACAACAGCGTCCGCTGGGCATTCGCCGCGGCGGCCTCATACTGCGTGGTGTCCTTGATGATTTCGAGCACGGCGATCGGCTCGCCGGCATAATTCTTGATCTGGCCGACATAGAGCGCGGCCGGATGGTCGCCGAGCGTGGCGTCGCGATGCACGGCTTCGCCACTGAAGGCTCGCTTCAACTCTTCGGGCGTCGCGACCGCGACGTCGCCCGTCGTCGAAGACAATCTCTTGAAGGTTTGACCATCGAACGAATGCACCGCCAGGTCGATTCGGAAGCGCTGCTTGGCGCGTTCGACGAACTCCTTGCCGAAGGCGGCGCCGACGTCGACATTGGCGAGGCTCTTGCCGTCCTTCACGATCGGTGTGATGCCGAATACGCTGAGTTCTTCGCGCCCAGGCTCGACGCCGACGATCTGCTTGCCGCTCTCAAGTGCCTTCACGACCGTGATCCGACGAGCGGACACGTCGTCGCCGAACACTTTCGGCGCATGCACGCGGTAGAAGGTCAGCGCCGGCGGCGTCTGGAACGAGATCAGCGGGATGCCTTGCGCCTTCAGCGACTTCCACGAGTTCTCGAGCAGGGCGCCGAGTCCGTCGCGGTCGCCTTTGGCAATGACGTCGGCCACCGGCGGCAGGCCTGCGATCACCGAACTCACGGCGAGCGCCGCGCGTCCTTCGTAGTCGACGGCGGCGATGACGCTGTCATATTGCAGCTTGAGCTCCCGATCGAGCGCGAGCTGCGTCAGCGAATGCTGTTGAATGATGGAGAATGTCCCCAGCACTCCGCAAGCAACTGCGACCGTAAGCGAAATGGCAAGGATGAGGCGAGCGCCGATCGAGCGGAGTTTGAACATTGTCATTCCAAAGGATGATTTTGTTCGAAACCTGCAGGAAAGACATTAACATCTGCACAATGAGAACCGTACAAACACGGTGCGGCCGGGCTGCTGAGCGTCATGCAATACGCGCATGTTGTTATGCAGCCTCGCGGGAGGGCACAAGAGATTCGACTTTCGAGTAAGGTTTGCCACGAATTTGTGCGAGTTTCCCCATCGACGCCGGATGCGCGATCGCGTGATCAATCCGTCAGTTGCATTCACATCCGCGACATAAATCTCGAAACCCGCGTGGCACGCCACGGACCGACGTGAGTTACCTGCCTCAGCGTGTCGTCGGAGCGGCCTTCAGATTGGAGGCCAGGATGGCGCGGCCGGCATCCTCATAATGCGTATCGCGCGCCTGGATCTGCTGTGCGATGGCGTGCATATCGCGGAACCGCCGCTCGAAGGGGTTCGCGGCGAACACGGCGGTCGCGCCGGCCATGTGATAGGCGGCGTCGACCACGGAAGCCGACTGGTGGATGGTCCAGGTCGCGGCGATGCGGATCGCGATGCGATGGGCTTCGGTGATCGGGCCGCCGCCTTCGAGATCGCGCCAGACCTCGGCCGCGGTCGCGTAGAGATAGGCCCGCGCGGCGCGCAAGCTTGCTTCCGTGCGGCCGATCAGTCCCTGGACCGCGTTATTCTCGCGCATCGCCGCCAATCCCTGCGGCAGCTTGGTGCGCGACAGGTCGATCGCGGCATCGAGCGTGGCGCGGGCGACGCCGAGCGAGGTCGCCGCAAATCCCATGCTGAACACCATGTTGGTGGAGAGCTTGTAGAGCGGGCCTTTTTCGCGCAGCGCCGTCGGGTCGTCGCGCAGTGCTGCGAACTTGTCCGGGATGAACAGGTTGTCGACCGAATAGGAATCGGTACCGGTTCCCTTCAGCCCGATGACGTCCCAGACGTCGTACATCGTGGCGCTCGTGATCGGGAACAGGATGGTGCGGATTTCGGGCGCACCGTCCTTCTTTTTGCGCGGCGTGCCGTCGGCCTCGACGATCTTCACATGCGCGCCGAGCCAGCTCGCCTGCCGCGAGCCCGAGGCGAAATCCCAGCGCGCGTTAGCCAAATAGCCGCCGGGTACGACCTTCACCTCATGGGCGATCGCGCCCCAGGCCAGGATGCCGGGCGGCGTGTTGAAGATCTCCTCCGCCGCGTCGCGGTCGAGATAGGCGGCGGTCATGGCGCAGACGCTGCACTGGCCGAGGCACCAGGCGGTGGAAGCGTCGGCCTTGGCGATCTCCTCCTGCATCTGCATGAAGATCTCGAGCGGAGCCTCGGCGCCGCCGAAACTCTGCGGCAGCAACGCGCGGTAGAGGCCGTTCTCGATCAGCGCCGAGGTGACCGCAGGCGTCAATCGCCGCGTCCGCTCGATCTCATTGGCCTCGCCGGCGATGAGAGACTGTAACGCGCGGGCGCGCTCAATAAGGCCGAAAGCCTGGGGCTTGTTCATTCGCGTTTCCTCTGCCCTCTTCTTGGGGTCTGATTGGAAGCCGCGATGGTGGTCTATTCGGGGCAGGGAGGCAAGGTGGGTCCATCGTCATTCCGGGGCGCGACGACGTCGCGAACCCGGAAATCCAGAGGTTGCGGCGCGAGTTTCCGGGTTCGCGCTGATGCGCGCCCCGGAATGACGGCGGTGACGTCAGCTATCCACCTTCAGCGCGGCAATGAAGGCTTCCTGCGGGATGTCGACCTTGCCGAACTGCCGCATCTTCTTCTTGCCTTCCTTCTGCTTCTCCAGAAGCTTTCGCTTACGCGTGATGTCGCCGCCGTAGCATTTTGCGGTGACGTCCTTGCGCAGCGCGCGCACGGTCTCGCGCGCGATCACCTTGCCGCCGATCGCCGCCTGGATCGGGATCTGGAACATGTGCGGCGGGATCAGTTCCTTCATCTTCTCGACCATGGCGCGGCCGCGGCCCTCGGCGCGGGTGCGATGCACCAGCATCGACAGCGCGTCGACCGGCTCGCCATTGACCAGGATCTGCATCTTGACGAGATCGGCCGGTTTGTAGTCGGTCAGGTGATAGTCGAACGAGGCATAGCCCTTGGAGACCGACTTCAGCCGATCGTAGAAATCGAACACCACCTCGTTTAGCGGCAGGTCATATTTCACCATCGCGCGGCTGCCGACGTAAGTGAGTTCCTTCTGCGCGCCGCGCCGGTCCTGGCAGAGTTTCAGCACGCTGCCGAGATATTCGTCGGGCGTGAGGATCGTGGCCTCGATCCAGGGCTCGTTGATCTCGGCGATCTTCACGACGTCGGGCATGTCGACCGGGTTGTGAATCTCGATCTCGGCGCCGTCGGTCAGCTTCATCTTGTAGATCACGCTCGGCGCGGTCGCGATCAGGTTGAGATCGAACTCGCGCGACAGCCGCTCCTGGATGATTTCCAGATGCAGCAGCCCGAGGAAGCCGCAGCGAAAGCCGAAGCCGAGCGCGGCGGAGGTCTCCATCTCGAAGGAAAAGCTCGCGTCGTTGAGGCGCAGCTTGCCCATCGCGGCGCGCAGCGTCTCGAAATCGTCGGCATCGACCGGAAACAGGCCGCAGAACACCACCGGAATCGCGGGCTTGAAGCCCGGCAGCATCTCCGTCACCGGCTTGCGGTCGTCGGTGATGGTGTCGCCGACGCGGGTGTCGGCGACTTCCTTGATCGCGGCGGTGATGAAGCCGATTTCGCCGGGGCCGAGTTCCTCGACCTGCTGCATCTTCGGCGTGAAGAATCCGACGCGCTCGACATCATAGGCCGCGTTGGTGCCCATCATGCGGATGCGGCTACCCTTCTTCATCACGCCGTCGACGACGCGAATCAGCACGACGACGCCGAGATAGACGTCGTACCAGCTGTCGACGAGCAGCGCCTTCAAGGTCGCGTCGCGGTCGCCCTTGGGCGGCGGCAGGCGGGTGACGATCGCCTCCAGCACGTCGGGTACGCCCAGGCCGGTCTTGGCGGAGATCATGACCGCATCGGACGCGTCGATGCCGATCACGTCCTCGATCTGCTGCTTGATCTTCTCGGGCTCGGCCGCCGGCAGGTCGACCTTGTTGAGGACCGGCACGATCTCGTGATTGTTGTCGAGCGCCTGATAGACATTGGCGAGCGTCTGCGCCTCGACGCCCTGGCTCGCGTCGACCACGAGCAGTGAGCCTTCGCAGGCCGCGAGCGACCGGGAGACTTCATAGGCGAAGTCGACATGGCCCGGCGTGTCCATCAGGTTGAAAATGTAATCCTTGCCATCCTTGGCGCGGTAGTGCAGCCGCACCGTCTGCGCCTTGATGGTGATGCCGCGCTCGCGCTCGATGTCCATCGAATCGAGCACCTGCTCCTTGCCGGCCATTTCGCGATCCGTCAGGCCGCCGGTCATCTGGATCAGGCGGTCCGCAAGCGTCGACTTGCCATGGTCGATATGGGCGACGATGGCGAAGTTGCGGATGTTGGAAATGGGGACGGTCGTCATGGGGCGCGGGATAGCATTCACGTCTGCGCGCGGCAACCATATTGCTGTATTTTAAAGGATTTTCTTCACGCTTAGCTGATTCCACGAAGGCCGAAAACGCGCTACGCGTAATGGCATGTCGACCGCATCAACCCTGCGCGCGGCCGCGCGCGTGCGCCGCTCGTTCAGCCTCCGCCGGCCCGCAGCATGGCTTGTGGAACGCGTCCGCAATCCGGAAACGAGCCTTTGGCTCGTGATCAGCTTCGCCATCGTCCACGCGCTGCTCTGGACCTTCATCCTGATCAATCTGAAGGCAGCGCAGGACGTCCATATGGACGTCGCCGAAGCCTTCGCCTGGGGCCAGAAATTCCAGCTTGGTTACGGCAAGCATCCGCCGCTCTCGGGATGGATCGCAGGGCTCTGGTTCAGGTTCTTCCCGGTCCGAGACTGGTCGACCTATGCGCTGGCGATGACGACGCTGGGCTTCGGCCTCGTGATATCGTGGTTCATCGCGCGCCGCGTGGTCAATCGCCGCCGCGCTTTCTTCGCCGTCGTGATGCTCGCGCTCTATCCGATCTTCAATTTCAAGGGCTTCAAGTATAATCCCGATCTGCTGCAGCTCGTGACGCTGCCGCTTCTGGTGTTGGCTTATCTCCACGCCTTCGAGAAGCGTACATGGCGCTCGGGCATATGGCTTGGCCTTGCCGGCGCGCTGGCGCTGATGACCAAATACTGGGTGCTGACCATGATCGGCGCCATCGGGCTCGCGGCGCTGATCCATCCCGAGCGGCTGAAATTTCTGCGCTCGCCTGCGCCTTGGGTCGCGATCGCAACGCTCGTCGTCGCCATGATCCCGCATCTGATCTGGCTCAAGCAGGTGGACTTCGTTCCGCTCACCTATGCCGGCGACGTCTATAGCCTGTCGAGCAGGGCGCAGAGCGCGAAGCTCGTGTTCGGCTATGTCGGGCACAATCTCTCGCTGCTCGCAGTTCCGATCGTGCTGGCCGCGCTTGCGCTGTTCTTTCCGCCGCGATGGTTGTCGCTGGCTTGGTCGGGCGGCGAAAACCCCGCCGTCAACCGTTCGCAGGCGCTGAACGTCTGGATGATCCAGTTGATCGTGGCGATCGGGCCGCCGCTCGGCGGTCTCGCCTTCGCCGTCTACATGAAAACCGACTGGGGCATCTCGCTGTTCTTCCTGGTGCCGCTGGCGCTGGTCGCGATCCCCTCGTTGCGTGTGCAGGCGATGGCGCTGTTCCGCATCGTGGCGATCTGGCTCGTGCTGACGCTCGCCACGCTCATTGCCTCGCCCTATATCGCGGCCTTTGAGATGTCGGAAAATCCCAATGGCGCGGCCGGCTATGGGGCACGCTCGCAATTGGCTCGCGAACTGACGGAGTTGTGGCACAACAAGTTCGGTGCGCGCTGGGCCGTCGTTGCCGGCACGACCGAGGTCGGCGAGCCCATGACGTTCTATAGCCCCGACCATCCCGCGCCGTACACGCCGGGCGAGGTGTGGTCGTCAGGCCTGACGTCGCTTGAGGAAGCGAAGCGTGAAGGTTTCATCGGCATCTGCGATACCACCGACTTCCGGCTGCCGGCATGCGAGGCCTGGATGAAGGCCAATGCGCCTGACGCCGAGCAGGTCGTGATGACCACGCAGCGCTTCTTCCGCGGCCATCCGGGCCCGGCGATCGATTGGAAAATCTACGTTCAGCCGCCGGGGAAGTGAAAGCGCGGCGGTCCAGGAAAGATCGTCATACCCCGCGAAAGCGGGGTATCCAGTACCCTCCGCTATCTCGATTGATCTCTAACGTCTCTGGAATACTGGATCACCCGCATGCGCGGGTGATGACGGTATGAGCGCGGAGCGGCTCACGTTCCTTCTTCGTTGAACTTGCTCTCGACGAGCTCGGTGATCGCGTCTATCGCGGCCTGTGCTTCGGGACCAATCGCGGAGACCGTGATCGTGGTGCCGGGGCCTGCCGACAGCATCATCAAGCCCATGATCGACGTGCCGCCGACCGTCTCGCCACCGCGCGTCACCCAGACTTCCGCGCTGAAGCGCTCGACGGTCTGGACGAATTTCGCGGACGCGCGGGCATGCAGGCCGCGCTTATTGGTGATCAGAAGCTCGTTCGAGATTGCTCCCGCAGGCACGCTTGGCCCGGGGACGAGCGCCGCCGACTCGTCGTCGTCGGTCATTTGCCGGCCAGAACACGGCTCGCGATCGTCACATATTTGCGGCCGGCTTCCTGGGCCATGGCGATCGCATCGGGAAGCGAACGTTCCTCGCGCACCTTGGCGAGCTTGACCAGCATCGGAAGGTTGATGCCTGCAAGCACCTCGACCTTCGGCCGACTCATACAGGAGATCGCAAGATTTCGAAGGCGTGCCACCGAACATGTCGGTGAGAATGGCGACGCCGTCGCCGGAATCGACGCGGTTTACCGCTTCTATGATGTCGCCGCGACAGAGATCGGAATCGTCCTCGGCCCCGATCGTGATCGCCTCGATTTGCTTTTGAGGACCCATGACGTGCTCGAGCGCCGCCTTGAACTCGTCGGCGAGGCGCCCATGGGTCACCAGTACTAGACCAATCATCGGAAACTCCTCGCGGGTGCTATTCTTTTGGTGCACCGCACGAACGCGCCACTTTGACCATCCCGAGCGCCTGCGCAAGAGGGGATGTTACCGGTCCTCCCGTGAACCCTAACGCCAAACTGGGAGATTGCGCCGGTCTATTCGGGCGCGATAGTGTGCCTGATATGGTTACTAATCCCCTTCACACAATCGACCGAAATGTTAACGGAGGGTGAACTTTCAGTTGTTGTCAAAGCGGCAATAACTATCGGCAGGGGAGAATAGTCGCTCGCGACCGGAATTCTTGGTATAATGACACCCAAAATGCCTGTTTGAAGACTTTCTGAATTCGGCAGCCGCGCCGTATCTGTGGCTGCGAGGTCCACAATCAGGCCGACGATTGCCTGCTCCACAAAGTCGCACCGGCGAATTCCGAGCCCGCGGACCTCGATGAGCCCGGCCAGAACTGGTGTTGGGTAGACCAACAATTGTCCGCCGACTGTTGCGAGATGAACACGGTCGTCGCCGACCAGAATGGCCGGCGGAACCTGTCCGGACCGCCCGCAGACGATGAGGTCGAAGGCAAGGCGCGACTTCCCCGCGCCCGATGGTCCCCGTATCAGCACTGCCCGATCGCCAACTTTCACCGCGGAGGCGTGCACGCTCGCGCCGGGCACGCTGTCGGTCATGATGCCGGCAGCCTCACCACGAAGCGGGCGCCAACTACCGTTGGTTCATCGTCATCGTCCTCGGGGGGACCAAGGCGGTTCTCGGCCCAGACGCGCCCGCCATGCGCTTCGATGATCTGTTTGGAGATCGACAGGCCGAGGCCGGAGTTCTGGCCGAAGCCCTGGTGCGGGCGGTCGGTGTAGAAGCGCTCGAAGATGCGTTCCAGTGCGTCGGGACGGATGCCGGGACCGTCGTCATCGACCAGAATTTCGACCCCCGTCCGGATGCGGCGGCACAGGATACGCACCTTGCCGCCGGCATTGGAGAAGGACTGCGCGTTCGACAGCAGGTTCGAAACCACCTGTCCGAGCCGCGAATCATGGCCGGGGACGGAAAAGGTGTCGCTGGCCCCGCGGCCTTCGAAGCGGGCTTCCACCGCGATGTCATGACCGAGCTTGGTTTCGTTGGCGACCGAGGTCAGCGTGGTCAGGAGACGCCGCAGATCGACTGGCGACATGTCCTGTCGCTGCAGCTCGGCGTCGAGCCGGCTGGCGTCGGAGATGTCGGAGATCAGGCGGTCCAGCCGCCTGACGTCATGCTCGATGACGGCGAGCAGCCGCGTGCGGCTGTTCTCGTTCTTCGCCAATGGCAGCGTCTCGACCGCCGAGCGCAGCGAGGTCAGCGGGTTCTTCAGCTCATGGGCGACATCGGCGGCGAACATCTCGATCGCCTCGATGCGGTTGTAGAGCGCGCCGGTCATGTCGCGCAGCGCACCGGACAGGTGGCCGATCTCGTCGCGGCGGAGCGTGAAATCGGGGATCTCGACGCGTGTCTTGATGCGGTGGCGGACGCGCTCGGCGCTGTCGGCGAGCCGCCGCACGGGGCCGGCGATGGTGCTCGCCAGAAGCAGCGACAGCACGATCATGACCGCGGAGGCGACGCCGCCGACCTTGACGATCGCGAGCCGCTCGGCGGTGACCATCTGATCGATGTCGTCGCCCTGCGTCGACAGCATCAGCGCGCCATGGATGGTTCGTGAGCGCTGTACGGCCACCGCGACCGAGACGATGACCTCGCCGCGTGAATTGACCCGCACCATGCTGCGCTTCTGGCCGCGCAGCGCGTCGCCGACCTCTTCATATCCGTTGCCGTTTTCCGGACCGAGTTCGCGATAGAGCGGGAGGTCGCCGCGGTTGAGCCAGGTCCTTGCCGCGATCATCGCGCGCTCGGGCAGTCCGGGCTTTTCGGAGGAGATCGGCGGCAGGTCGAAACGCACCACGTTCTCAAGATTGCGGCTGTCGAGCAGCAGCCCGCCATTGGGATCGTAGATGCGGGCCCGGGTCTTGGTCGGCGAAATCAGCGTTCGCAGCACCGGCGCGACTCGCTCCGGATTGATCGGGAAATCGAGCGGCGAATATTCGTCGGGCGAGCCGTAGGTCTCGCCCGGCTTCAGGTCCAGCAGCCGGTCGGGATCGATGGTAATGGTGTTGGTCTGGACTGTGGCGGAGGCCGCAATCGCGCCGGCGATGATTTCCGCCTGCACCAGCAGACTCTGCGCACGGGCGTCGATCAGGCCGGCGCGGAATTGCGACAGATAGAGAATGCTGGCGACCAGCGCCAGCAGGCCCGCGATGTTCAGCGAAACGATGCGGCGGGTGAGGCTGGAGAAACTGAGCGTGAACAGAAACTGTCCGGCACGACTCAGCCATCCCAGCGGGCGCCGCCAGCCCTTGAGCGGCGGTTTCTCGACGCCAGCAGTATCCAACCCGAGAGACGACGAACCGTCCTCGGCCATCAATCCAGGAGCGGGCTTCGTTCGATCAAGCAATGGTCAACACTTGCTTCGAGCAACTGGGGGAGCACCTACCCCAACTATCGTATAACCCAAGGGATCTGCGACGTCAGTGCGCAAGCGCGCATGAGTTCCCCGCAGATCAAGCTTCCTTGAAGCGATACCCCACGCCGTAGAGCGTTTCGATCATCTCGAAATCGTCGTCAACGACCTTGAACTTCTTGCGCAGCCGCTTGATGTGGCTGTCGATGGTGCGGTCGTCGACATAGACCTGATCGTCATAGGCCGCGTCCATCAGGGCGTTGCGGCTCTTTACGACGCCGGGGCGGGTTGCCAGAGCCTGCAGGATCAGAAATTCGGTGACCGTCAGCGTCACCGGCTCGTTCTTCCAGGTGCAGGTGTGACGCTCCGGATCCATGCGCAGCAGCCCACGGTCGAGCGCCTTGGCGTCGTTCTCCTTCGGAGCGGCGGTCGGATCCTTCGGCTGCGATCGGCGAAGCACCGCCTTCACGCGTTCGACCAGGAGGCGCTGCGAGAACGGCTTGCGGATGAAATCGTCGGCGCCCATTTTGAGGCCGAACAATTCATCGATCTCCTCGTCCTTCGAGGTGAGGAAGATCACCGGCAGGTCGGATTTCTGCCGCAGCCGCCGGAGCGTTTCCATGCCGTCCATCCGCGGCATCTTGATATCGAGAATGGCGAGATCCGGTTGGCTGGAGCGGAAGCCGTCCAGCGCGGAGGCGCCATCCGTATAGGTCATGATGCGATAACCTTCGGCCTCGAGAGCGATCGAGACGGAGGTGAGGATGTTGCGGTCGTCATCGACCAAGGCGATAGTGGGCATGAGCCTGCTTTCAGTTACGGTGGCTGAAACAGCGAGCATTCCAGCGATGCGCCGCGTAATTGGGCTTCGTACGTGGTCAACGAGCAATGCAAGCTGGGCTGAAGTGTGACCATGTTCCATAAAACGCTTCGCTTTCAGCGAGGCGTTCGGCCCGTCCAGAGCCCGTTTACCCGAAAAAACACCCGTGGCGCAATAGGATAACGAGCGAATATCGATGCAATCGACAGCCGATTTCGATTCCATAAAGGTCACCCGGTCCCTGCTTCGGCGTAGCCGCTAGGGGCTTTGGCGACCCTGATGCCCGTTCTTGGGGACCCATATTGCTTGCTGGTCAACGTCGCGAGCCATCCCGACGGGTCGGCGATTCTCCTGCTGTCCCGCCTTGCCATCCATGCCAAGAACATCCTTGCCGACGGCAGGGTCTCGCTGATGCTGGACGAGCGGGCGGCGGGCGATCCCCTCGAAGGCGCGCGAATCATGCTGGCGGGCCGGGCGGGAAGAAGCCGGCGCCGGCGACCTTGAGGTCGTTCGACGGCGCTACCAGAACGTGCATCCGTCGGCCGAAGTCTTCGCCGACTTCAAGGATTTCTCTTTCTTTCGTATCCGCCCCGCGGGCGTCCATCTGGTGGCCGGGTTCGGACGGATCGTTGATCTGTTGCCCGAGCAATTCCTGACGCCGCCGGGCGTAGTGTGTTTCGGCTGGATTTTCCGGAGCGGGCGACCAGCGCCGCCGGGCTTCGCTTGATGCTGAGCAGGCTCGCCGAGGAGGCGCGGGCCAAAGGATAAATCGAGGGATAGACGAGGGATGTTACAGGTGCTGACACAAAGTGTGAGCGGCTGAACGGGGCGCGCGTTTAGAACCTGTCGATGGTGCGCTGCGAAATGGCGTTCGCGGACGGTATTGCCATAGCGGCCGATCGCCGCGAACGACCTGATGCCGCGACTGCTGAAAAACCTCGCAAATCAAGCGCGCGGAGCGCAGTGGAGATTTGAGCGGCATGAATGCGGGCGTCGCAAAAAGCAGGGCTGGTTCGCAATAAACCAAACTGAGCGGGATCGGCTTGGCAAGCCAAGCGTTCATCAGTATTAGGTCGCTAGACCAAGGCTCCGCGAGCTATAGTGAGGGTCGCCGCGATCAGGCGCTGAATGCCGTTCGGGCTTTAGCACGCGGCTTTTCGGGAGGTTGTGAGTGCAACAGACGGGCGTGCATAATGGTGCTTTTGGCGCCGATGAATTCGGCTTCAAGAAGCTCAAGGGCGTGAACTGGAATTTCGGTGCGCCGCAGCTCTATGAACACTCGTTGCGCGCCGGGGAAGCCGTGCTGTCCGCTGACGGCGCGATCTGCGCCGACACCGGCGAGTTCACCGGCCGCAGCCCGAAGGACAAGTTCACCGTCCGCGACGGCCTCACCGACAAATCCATGTGGTGGGCCGGCAACCAGTCGATCACCGCCGAACAGTTCGAGGCGTTGTATCAGGACTTCCTCAAGCATGCCGAAGGCATGACGCTGTTCGCGCAGGATCTCTACGGCGGCGCCGATCCGACCCATCGCATCAAGACGCGTGTCTTCACCGAGCTTGCCTGGCACTCGCTGTTCATCCGGACGCTCCTGATCCGCCCCGAGGCCTCCGAGCTCGCGAGCTTCGTTCCGGAACTCACGATCGTCGATCTGCCGAGCTTCCGCGCCGATCCCAAACGTCACGGCGTGCGCTCCGAGAACGTCGTGGCCATCGATTTCGCTCGCAAGATCGTCCTGATCGGCGGGTCTTACTATGCCGGTGAGATGAAGAAGAGCGTGTTCACCATGCTGAACTTCTATCTGCCCGAAAAGGGCGTAATGCCGATGCACTGCTCGGCCAATGTCGGGCCCGACGGCGACACCGCGATCTTCTTCGGCCTCTCCGGCACCGGCAAGACTACGCTTTCGGCCGATCCGAAACGCACGCTGATCGGCGACGACGAGCACGGCTGGAGCGAAGACGGCATCTTCAATTTCGAAGGCGGCTGCTACGCCAAGATGCATCAAGCTCTCGCAGGAAGCCGAGCCCGAGATCTATGCCGCCAGCAAGCGCTTCGGCACGGTGCTGGAGAACGTCGTGCTGGACGCCAATACGCGCGTGCCGGATTTCGACGATGGCTCGAAGACCGAGAATACCCGCTCGGCCTATCCGCTCGATTTCATTCCCAACGCCTCGTCGCACCGGCTGCGCCGCCCATCCGAAAAACATCGTGATGCTGACCGCCGACGCCTTTGGCGTGTTGCCGCCGATCGCCAAGCTGACGCCGGCGCAGGCGATGTATCACTTCCTGTCCGGCTACACCGCAAAGGTCGCGGGTACTGAGCGCGGTCTCGGCAACGAGCCGCAGCCGAGTTCTCGACCTGCTTCGGCTCGCCCGTTCCTGCCGCGCGATCCGTCGGTCTATGGCAATCTGCTGCGCGATCTGATCGCCAAGCACAATGTTGATTGCTGGCTGGTCAATACCGGCTGGACCGGCGGCAAATACGGCACCGGCCGCCGCATGCCGATCAAGGTGACGCGCACGCTCCTGACCGCCGCGCTGAACGGCTCGCTGCGCAATGCCGATTTCCGCACTGACCGCTATTTCGGCTTTGCCGTGCCGACCTCGCTGCCGGGCGTCGAGCCGCACATCCTCGATCCGATCAAGACCTGGAAGGACAAGGCGGAGTTCGACAAGACCGCACGCGCGCTGGTCGGCATGTTCCAGAAGAATTTTGCGAAGTTCGAAGCTCAGGTCGACGCCGAAGTCCGCGCCGCCGCGCCGGAAGTGAAGCTGGCGGCGGAGTAAGGTTCGCTGTCATTCCGGGGCAGTCCGCAGGACTGAACCCGGAATCTCGAGAGATTCTCAGGCGCGCAATTGCGCACCGTAGTTCGATGCTGTCGCATCGCCCCGGAATGACGGGGCAAACAGAACTGACGATCAACAAGAGGGCAGCCGCGTGCTGCCCTTTTTTGTGTTCTGCGCAATACGAAAAGATTTAACTCCGCCTTAACCCTAAACGGTCAGAACTGCGACCGATTGCCTCACCAACGCGGAGCATCGGCATGTCGGACATCTTCAGCGTCATCGCGTCCTCCTACGCCACCGCGCCGCTCAGTACGACCTCCGACAAGCCCTACACAAATGTCGATCCCAAGAGCTATCAGGGCACCTGGAGCGGGACCTATTCCAACAACCAGAAATTCGAGTTCACGATCTCCGACGTCAACGGCTTCCGTGCCCAGGTCAAATACCAGAGCGGCGGAACTGTGCAGTATCAGCAGGTGCTGATACGCGATTCCTCGTTCCGGGTCGGCGACACCAAGTTCACGCTGACCGCGGCCGGCAAAGCGCAGATCCGCAACGCCGTGACCGATCCCGTGACCGGCGATACAGGTCTGGTCACCGGCGACGCCAGCCAGAGCTGATCGGCAGCTTTCTTCTCAGGCCTTGAAATACGCAATCTGCGTCGTCGTCGCGAGCAGGCGGCCTGAGGGCGACCACAACTCGCCGTTCTGGTCTTGATAGCTCTTGTGGAAGATCTTGGCATCGGCGACCGCCAGCACGCGCGTGATGCCTTCCTGCGCGAGATCCTCCGCATCGGCATGGAAATAGGTCGTCAGCGACACTGTACCGAACGGCACCAGCTCGTTGCGCACCTGAAAGATACGGCCGAAGAACGCGTCCGACATCGCGACGAGCGACAGCGCGTCGATCTTGCGCGGCTTGCGGTCGCCGATCCAGAGCTTGGTGAATGCACTCTGTAACCCCGCTTTTACGCCGGAGCGGAAGTCGGGAGCGCCTTCGACGAAACGGAAGTCATACTGGTTGGCCCATGACGCCGCGATGTTCGGATAGGGCTTGATCTGCTCGAACGGTTTCGCCTCTGGATATGAGGCCGGCTGGTGCGTCCATGATGGACGCCGCATGGCGAACACGGCCGTTGCAAGGGTTGCGACATCGGAACCCTGCGTGAGCTCCACACTCCAATGCTGCGATGAGCGGTTGGCCTTGACGAGGCGCACGTCGAGATCGAATGGCCCTTCGGCGATCGGCGCGCAGTAGTTCACGGTCAGCGCGAGCGGATCGCCCGACCTTTGCGGATGCTCGATCAGCGCGCGCAAGATCGTCGCCGCGGTAGTGCCGCCGAACGGGCCGACAAAGGCCCAGTAGTCCGGGCTGGTCCTTCCCTGCCAGCGGCTGTCGCCGGCGGTGACGCGGGTGGTGTCGTCGAAAAGGTGCTGTGGTTCTGTCAGCATGAAATCGTCTCGATGAAAAACGTTGCCGCCGCCGTCATCGCGAGCGTAGTAATCCAGCCGTTCCGCGTGCGCCGGACCGGATTGCTTTGTTGCTTCGCTCTCCGCAATGACGATCGTCGTACGGGTCGTGCGGAGGGGAATCGTCTCAGCGCGTCACCCCGCGCTGCTTGCCCGCCTCGTGGAGCGCCGGCGCCGGATTCACCGGCACGTTCCAGATGTCCTGGGCGTATTCGCGGATGGTGCGATCGGACGAGAACCAGGCCATGCGCGCGACGTTGAGGATCGAGGCCCTCGTCCAGGCCGGCGCCACCTGCCAGCGCGCGTCGATGCCGCGTTGTGCCTCGTAATAGGAATCGAAATCTGCGCTGACCATGTAATGGTCGAGATGCTTCAGCGCATGCGCGATCGGTTCGAACCGGCGGGGTTCATCGGGCGAGAACGCGCCGGTTGCGACGGCGTTGATGGCGCGCGCAAGCCGCGGTGAGCGGTTGATCACATCGGTCGCGTCAAGTCCCTGCTGGCGGCGCTGCATCACGTCCATCGCCTCCATGCCGAAGATCGCGATGTTCTCAGCTCCGACATGGTCGCGAATTTCGATATTGGCGCCGTCGAGCGTGCCGATGGTCAAGGCGCCGTTCAGCGCGAGCTTCATGTTGCCGGTGCCGGAGGCTTCCATGCCCGCGGTTGAAATCTGCTCGGACAGGTCGGCGGCGGGAATGATCACCTCGGCGAGGCTGACATTGTAGTTCGCCATGAACACGATCTTGAGGCGGCCGTCGATGGCGGGATCGTTGTTGACGATGTCGGCGACGTCATTGATCAGCTTGATGATCAGCTTGGCATAGCGATAGCTCGCCGCCGCCTTGCCGGCGAAGACCTTCACCCGGGGCACCCAGTCGGCTTGCGGATCGTCCTTGATCGCCTGGTAGAGTGCGACGGCTTCGAGGATGTTGAGGAGCTGGCGCTTATATTCGTGAATGCGCTTGATCTGCACGTCGAACAACGCGCCCGGGTCGAGCACGATGTTCATCCGCTCGCCGACCAGCCGCGCGAGCGCGATCTTGTTGTGATGCTTCACGCTGCGAAACTGCTGCTGGAAGGCGCCGTCGCTGGCGTAGCTTTCCAGCGCTGCAAGCTGGGTCGGATCGTCCAGCACGGCCTCGCCGCAGGATTTGCGCAGCAGCTCGGTCAGTTTGGGATTGGCGAGCATCAGCCAGCGGCGGAAGGTGATGCCGTTGGTCTTGTTGGTGATGCGGCCGGGATAGAGATGATTGAGGTCGTGGAACACGGTCTCCTTCATCAGGTCGGAATGCATCGCCGATACGCCGTTGATACGATGCGAGCCGACAAAGGCGAGCTGCCCCATCCGCACTCGCCGGCCGCTCCGCTCGTCGATCAGCGAGACCGCGGCGCGGAAATCGACGTCGCCGGGACAGCGCTCCTCGGCGAGCGCCAGATGAGCGCTGTTGATGCGGTAGATGATATCCAGATGCCGCGGCAGCAGCCGTTCGAACAGTTCGACCGGCCAGGTCTCCAGTGCCTCCGGCAGCAGCGTGTGATTGGTGTAGGACAGCGTCGCGATCGTGATCTTCCAGGCCTCGTCCCAGCGGAAATTATGCAGGTCGACCAGGATGCGCATCAGCTCGGTGACCGCGAGGCTCGGATGCGTGTCGTTGAGCTGCACCGCGGCCTTCTGCGGCAGGCTGCGCAACTGGCCATCGGAGCCGAGGTGACGCTTGACCAGGTCCTGCAGCGAGGCCGAGACGAAGAAATATTCCTGGCGTAGCCGGAGTTCACGTCCGGCCGGACTCTCGTCGTTCGGATAGAGGAATTTGCAGATCAACTCCGCGCGTGCTTCCTCGGCGGATGCGCCGAGATAGTCGCCGGTGTTGAAGACGTCGAGCTTCATGGGATCGGGCGAGCGGGCCGACCACAGCCGCAGCGCGTTGACGTGCTGGCCTCGCCAGCCGACGATCGGCGTGTCATAGGCGACCGCCTCCACCGTCTCCGCCGGACGCCAGACCGCGCGGTCGCGGCCCTTGTCGTCGATATGCTCGACGCTGCCGCCGAAGTGGACGTGATACATCACCTCCGTCCGCTGGAACTCCCAGGGGTTGCCGAAGCTCAGCCAGACGTCGGGATATTCCTGCTGCCAGCCCTGATTGATGATCTGTCGGAACAGTCCGAAATCGTAGCGGATGCCATAGCCGATCGCGGGGATCGCGAGTGTCGCCATGCTCTCCATGAAACAGGCTGCGAGCCGCCCGAGGCCGCCGTTCCCGAGCGCGGCATCCGGCTCGCATTGCCGCAGGTCCCACAATCCGACGCCGAGATCGCCGAGCGCGGTCTCGAACACCTTGATCAGCCCCATATTGTTCAGCGCGTCGGTGAACAGCCGGCCGATCAGGAATTCGAGCGAGAGGTAATAGACCCGCTTGCGGCCGGCGTCGTAGCTCTCCTTTTCCGCCGTCAACCAGCGATGGACGATCCGGTCGCGCAACGCCAGCGCCGTCGCCTGATACCAGTCGTGCCGCGTCGCCATGGCGGCGTCCTTGCCGATCGCGAGTGTGAGCTTGGCGAGGATGGCACTCTTGATCTCCGCGACCGCCAGTTCGTCAACGGGCTGGCCAGGTGCGGGCAAAGGAAAGGATGGGTCTGGCACGTCTAACCTGTAACTTTTGAATCCTGCCAAATGATACGCTGCTTCCGATGCGATCGAAACCCGCCCTGGTTACGGTGTGGGCATGCATCATTTTTATGCAAGTCTCGGGCCGGATTGCGGAGTCGGATATCCCGATTTTGATGCTATGCTTGCCAGAGAATTGCCGCGAAATCTTGGGGAGGTCCGCGCCATGCGATTGACGACCGAGATCATTGCCGCCCTTGCCGCTATCGTCCTGGTGTTCTGTCTCACTGCCAGTAGTGCCGCCTTCGCCGCCGGCAGGGCGGCGAGCAGTGCCGACGGCTTGAGCTGTGCGTACAGCGTGCCGCAGAATGCCTCGCCAGCCGCGCGTTGTGCCGCGATCAAGCATCAATGCGGCGGAAAATTCTGGGCGAATTATTGCGGCGACAGGCTGCTATCGGCGAGTTGATAGGCTTCGCGGTTTGCATGCCGGATGCGCGAGCAGCGAGAGCGGACGATCTGGATTCGCTGCTCGCGCTGTTTCGTGCATCGGAAGTCAGCGCACACGCCGAGCCGCGTGAGCGCGCCGCGCGGATCTGGTCGGACACGCTGTCGTGTGAAAGTGTCGCGGTCTTCGTCTCCGAAGCAGGGTCAGGGATCGTTGCGACCTGCATGCTGATCACAGCGCCGAATTTGCTGCGTTCGGGCCGTCGGCACGGTTTCCTCGAAAATGTCGTGACCCATCCCGCGTTTCGCGGGCAGGGCCATGGCCGTGCCGTCTTGCACGCCGCGCTGGAA
The DNA here is from genome assembly GCA_963770385.1 of uncultured Alphaproteobacteria bacterium. Lineage (GTDB taxonomy): Bacteria > Pseudomonadota > Alphaproteobacteria > Rhizobiales > Xanthobacteraceae > Bradyrhizobium. Next base: position 1,978,474 of record CAVYPJ010000003.1, read on the forward strand.
GAAGCCTGGGCGAGAGATTGTCACCACGTGCTGATGCAAAGCGGCCGCGCCGATCCCCGCGTGCATCGCTTCTACGAAGGATGCGGCTTCAGGCCGGGGCTTCGTACCGCTTATGTGGCGCATCGCCCCGGGAACTGATGCCCGAGCGTTGTGGCAAATTGACCGGCTGGCATGTTGGCAATCCCTGGCCCATATTGGCCGCATGGACCATTTGGACAAATGCACCTCTGCTTTGCGCCCGCTGATTGAGAAGGGTGACACGGATGAGCTTCATCTGGCTCAGAAAGCCGTGAATGAGTACGTGGCAGGGACGCCTCGCCCTGATCAGTCTTCCGCGCTGGAAAGCGTGAAAACGGCCGTCGAAGAGCACCGGGAGGCCGCGTCGGGTTACCACCAACTCTGTTTCGCGGACGCCATCAACGACTACATCGAGAAGCTGATGCGGGAGTTCGAGTAGTAGGCCGCTCGTCTCGCCGGCCGATTGGACGGGCAGGCGGGCGACCGGGGTTTGCTGCTTTCTTGGACCGCGAGAACGAATTAAGAACAATTTAGCAAGCCATTGATATATCATGGTGATTCGGCGCAATGCCGATACAACATCTATGGTCTGTCAAGCCTAGCGAGGACTATATGTCCACCATCGCCTTCGATCAGTTCGCTCTCACTCGAATCGCCGACTTCGCGCGCACGTTGTCGCGGCTGCATCAGGCATCGCGGCGCCGCTCGGTGGACGACGACCAGATCGACCGTGAATTCAACGCGGTCTGCATGTCGATCTGGGGTTACACCGCCGACGACATCTCCGACGACCTGTTCTCGGTCGAGGACCACGCCTTTCTCGACACGCTTGATGAGGCGCAGGCACGCATCTTCGCCGCGGAGCAAGGCTACGACCTCGTCGATGACGAGGGCATGCTGACGGACTGGTGGGGCTTTTGCTGGATGATCCTCGCCGAGAAGCGTGGGCTGTTGACGGCGGAGAACCGTGCCGCGACGCGCGCGGCGATCGAGGAGAAATATCTGGCGGCACCGAATGTGATCGGTGTGATCGTCGGGCGGTAATTTCTCCCGCGCCCCATTCCGGGGCGATGCGAAGCGTCGAACCCGGTATCTCAAGCCGCAATCTTCGGTCGCAATCTCGCGCCGTAACCTCTGGATTCCGGGTTCGACGCTGGCGCGTCGCCCCGGAATGACGGCCTTAGTTCGCTTCCGCGCGCTTGTCCCGGGTTGGAGCTTGCGGCGTGATGTTGAGCGGCGCGGCGGGTGTGCCCGCAGTCGATGACGGCGCGTCGCTCGCGATCATGTCCGCTCGTACCGGGGCGACCTTTATTTCGTTCAGCCGCGCGCGCACATCGTTGGTCAATCCCGGATAGGACGCGATCGGCGTGAACTCGGCGTTCTGGCCGGAGCCGGAGCGGTTGCCCGAATAGGCGACGAGGCCGTCGGTCGTGGCGACTACGTCGCCGGGACGGAGCGATGAGTTCGAGCGCCAGATCGACCGGCGCGAGACCTGCGGGATCGCGGCCGTTGCAAGTGCAACTGGCGCGCAGTTCCTTGCGGTAGAGGAAGGCGTTCTCACTGTCGGCATAATGCTCGCCATTGGCCGCATAAGCGCTGTCGATGCTGGAGCCGAAGAATACCTTGGTCGGGCTCGCCGGACAGAAAGCCTGGCAGATCTGTGCGGGGGCGGCGGTGCCGCGTATCAGCGGAAAATATCTGCCGTCGCAGCTTCGCACGCAAAAGGCCGGACCGGAACTTGCGACCGCCGGGCGCGATGGCGGCGGTGCGGCCTGCTGACCGGTGCCGAACGGATCGGCGAAGAGATTCGCTTGCGGCGCCTGACGCTGTTGCGGCTTCTCGATGCCGCCAAACAGGAAATCGAACAGCCCTTCGGCGCTGGCGGCGCCCGGTGCGACCAGAACGGATCCCGCGATGATCGCGGCAACAAGCATCAGGCGCTGCCGCTTGCGCTGAATAGGCAACTCGTTACGCAACGCCAACTCCACCCCACGCGACTTCACAGTCCTGAAGCGCCCCACGCCCCAAGTCTGATTCAACATAGGTTGGGATGGTAAACGTCAGGTGAGCGGGCAGGACCCGCGGCTAAGCATGATCGACTTCCACTCCGTCGTTCCGGGGCGCGTCGGAGCCGCGAACCCTGAACCTAGAGGTTTGGGGCACGACCTGTCGCACCAACCTCCAGATTCCGGGTTCGACGCGGGCGCGTCTCCCGGGAATGACGGAATATCAGAGTGATGCGTGATCCTCGCTATGTCGTTGTGCCCTGGCTCGTACAGGGATAACGAAGCCACGCGCCTTCAGGCGTTCGAGAATTCAGTCGCCTTATAAAGCGCATGGAACGGCAGGCCGGCCTCAACAAAGGTTTCGGTTGCACCTTCCTCGCGGTCGACCATGGTCAGGACAAGTGCGACCACGCCGCCGGCCTCACGCACCGCCTCCACCGCCTTCAGTGCCGAGCCGCCCGTCGTGGTGACGTCCTCGACGATGACGATGCGCTTGCCCTCCAGGGTCTCCCCCTTGGCGAGCCCTTCGACCGCCAGCCGTGCACCGTGTTCCTTGGGCTTCTTGCGCACGAAGAAGGCCGCGATCGGGTGACCCTTGATCCAGGAAATCTGCGCGATCGCGCCGGCGAGTGGCACCGCACCCATCTCCAGCCCGCCGATATAGTCGAACCTGTCGTCTTTCAGCGCCTCAAAGGTCAGCTCAGCCAGCAGGGTCGCGCCTTCGGGATCGAGCATGGTCGGCTTGAGGTTGAAATAGAAATCGCTTTTGCGGCCCGACGCGAGCGTGATCTCGCCGCGGCCGAACGAGCGGCGGCGGATGATCTCGGCGAGACGGGCGCGGGAAGCGGACTTGGACAAAATCGTTGACCCCGGTTTTCTGGCAAGGGCCCGCAATCTATCGGCGAGCCGGCGCACATTCCAGCGCGGAGGCAGGTCCGTCAACAGAAGCGGCCAGCACGCATTCTAGCAAAAGGGGGCGGCCGCAAAAATGAGCCGTTTTGCCGCCGATCATGTGGATGCTACAGACGCCTGCCTGAACAAGAGCTGAAGGGACTTTGATGACCATCGAACTTCATACCTGGAACACGCCGAACGGGCGCAAGATCTCGGTCGCGCTGGAGGAAATGGGCCTGCCGTACAAGGTGATTCCGGTGAACATCACCAAGGGCGAGCAGATGGCGCCGTCGTTCCTTGCCATCAGCCCGAACAACAAGATACCTGCGATCGTCGACCCCGAGGGCCCCGACGGCAAGCCTGTCAGTATTTTCGAATCCGGCGCGATCCTGCTCTATCTCGGCGAGAAGACTGGCAAATTCCTGCCCAAGCCGCTGGCGGAACGCATCCCGGTCTATGAGTGGCTGATGTGGCAGATGGGCGGTTTCGGCCCGATGCCCGGCCAGGTGCACCATTTCATCGCGCTGGAGAACGAGCAGGACCGCGCCTACGGCCTGAAGCGTTACATGACGGAGACGCGCAGGCTCTACGGGGTGCTCGACCGCCGTCTGGCGGCCCATGAGTTCGTCGCGGGCCCGCTGTCGGTCGCCGATTTCGCCATTCTCGGCTGGGCTTGGCGCCATCCACGGCACAAGGTCGAGCTCTCGGATTTTCCCAGCGTCAAGCGCTGGTACGACGCGCTGATGGCCCGGCCGGCCACCAAGCGCGGCATGGATGCGAAGCTGGATTGAGCCCGTTCTCGTCGTCACCCGCCACCGGGTCCCGCCTTCGGCGAGCCCGATGACAGGCTCCAGCGGGTGATCCAGTATTCCAGAGGCAGTCATTTTCGATCGATATGGCAGGGAATACTGGATGCCCCGCATGCGCGGGGCATGACAGCCTTGTTCCTCATCCCCGCCGCGCCTCGAACGCCAATCGCATCGCAAGCCCGGCGAGCACCGTGCCCATCAAATAGCGCTGCACCAGCACCCAGCTTGGCCGCGTCGATAGGAACAGCGCGATCGAGCCGGCGGCGAGCGCGATCGTTGCGTTCACACCGACGCTGATCACGATCTGGATCGCGCCGAGCACCAGCGACTGGCCGAGCACGCTTGCGCCTGCGGGATCGATGAACTGCGGCAGCAGCGCCAGATACAGCATCGCGATCTTCGGGTTGAGCAGGTTGGTCACGAAGCCCATCGCGAACAGCTTGTGCGGGCTGTCGACCGTGAGCTTCTTCACCTGGAACGGCGAGCGTCCGCCGGGCTTCACCGCCTGCCAAGCCAGCCACAGCAGATAGGCGGCGCCCGCGAAACGCAGCGCGTCATAGGCAAAGGGCACGGCGAGCAGCAGCGCAGTGATGCCGAATGCCGCGCAGAGCATGTAGAAAACGAAGCCCAGTGCGACGCCGCCGAGCGACACGATGCCGGCTCCGCGTCCTTGCGTGATTGAGCGCGAGATTACGTAGATCATGTTCGGCCCGGGCGTCAGCACGATGCCAAGGGAAACAAGCGTGAAGGCGACGAGAGAAGATGTGGGAGGCATTGCTGGTCAACCGTGAAGACGAATGCCGATGTCTATAGCGGACGGCCGTGTCAGGTCATCCCACAAATTGCACCGAGAGCAATCGAATCATCCAAGAGAGCGCTGCTCCCGTTCGGGCCACACAAACTCGCTGTCGTCCCTGCGAACCGCAGGGACCCATAACCACAGGCTTGAGTTTGTGGCACTACGGCGGGACGGCTTTCTTTCCAACAACAGATATCACGCGGTATGGGCCCCTGCGTTCGCAGGGACGACAGACGAGATTGCATTTCGAGATGCGTGAGTGCCTTAGGGTCAAGCCGGGGCGATGACAGTCTTTTTGTGGTTAGTGCGCCTCGTCCCAGTTCGTCGCCGCGCGGGCGTCGACCTGCAGCGGCAGCGAGAGCACGATGGCGGGGAAGGGCGCGTCCCGCATCACGTGCTGAACGACAGGCAGCGTTGCCGCGACCTCGTCGTCGGGCACCTCGAAGATCAACTCGTCATGCACCTGCAGCAGCATCTGTGCCGAGAGCTTCTTCTCCGCCAGCGCCTCTTCCATGCGGATCATCGCGCGGCGGATGATGTCGGCGGCCGTGCCCTGCAGGCGCGCGTTGATCGCGGCACGCTCGTTGAATGAGCGCAGCGAGGCGTTGGACGCCTTGATATCCGGGTAATAGCACTTGCGGCCGAACAGCGTGGTGACATAGCCGTTCTTGCGGCAGAACTCACGCGTCTCGTCCATGTAGGCGCGAATGCCGGGGAAGCGCTCGAAATATTTCTTGATATAGGCCGAGGCCTCCTCGCGCGCGATGCCGAGCTGGTTGGCAAGGCCGAAGGCGGAGATGCCGTAGATGATGCCGAAATTGATCGCCTTGGCGCGGCGGCGCACCTCGCTCGGCATGTCCTTGATCGGCACGCCGAACATTTCCGATGCCGTCATCGCGTGAATGTCGAGCCCGTCGCGGAAGGCTTGACGCAGCACGGGAACGTCGGCGATCTCGGCAAGCAGGCGCAATTCGATCTGAGAGTAATCGGCCGACACCAGCTTGTGGCCGGGCGTCGCGATGAAGGCGCGGCGGATCTTGCGGCCGTCCTCGGTGCGAACCGGAATGTTCTGCAAATTCGGCTCGTTCGAGGACAGCCGTCCCGTCGTGGTCGCGGCCAGCGCGTAGGTGGTGTGCACCCGATGCGTCTGCGGGTTGACGTAGGTCGGCAGCGCGTCGGTATAGGTCGATTTCAGCTTGGAGACCTGCCGCCACTCGAGAATCTTTTTCGCGAAATCGTTGCCCTGCTCTGCGAGCTCGTCGAGGATCGAGGCGGACGTCGACCACGCGCCGGTCTTGGTCTTGGTGCCGCCCGGGATTCCCATCTTGCCGAACAGAATATCGCCGATCTGCTTCGGACTGCCGACATTGATCGGCTCGCCAGCCAATTCCTGGAGTTCAGCCTCGACCCGCGCGGCCGTCTGGGCGAAATCGCCCGACAGGCGCGACAGCACCTGGCGGTCGATCGAGATGCCGCGCCGCTCCATGCGTGCGAGCACGGCGACCAGTGGCCGCTCCAGCGTCTCATAGACCGCGCCCATGTGTTCGGCGACGAGGCGCGGCTTGAGCAGACGCGAGAGCCGCAAGATCACGTCGGCATCTTCTGCGGAATAGGCGGTTGCGCGGTCGATCGCGACCTGGTCGAAGGTGAGCTTGTTCTTGCCGCTGCCGATCAGTTCGCCGTGGGTGAGTGTGGCGTGGCCAAGCCAGAGCTCGGCAAGCGAGTCGAGCCCGTGCGCATTGCGGCCGGCGTCGAGCGCGTAGCTCATTAGCTGCACGTCGTCGTAATTGCGGACGGTGATGCCGGCCTGCGCGAACATCACCGCGTTGAACTTGATGTTGAAGCCGATCTTCAGGATGCCCGGTGCTTCCAGCAGCGGCCGCAGCGCTTCCAGTGCCTCGCTCTCCGTGATCTGATCCGGCGCAAGCCCGGCGTCGAACAGGCCGACGCCGTCGCCGGACTGCTTGTGGGCCAGCGGGATATAGCAGGCATCGTTAGGCGCGATCGCCAGCGCAATGCCGCAGATATCGGCCTGCATCGGATCGATCGAATTCGCCTTGGCTTCGATCGCGAACTGACCGGCGTCGCGCGCCCGCGCGAGATAGGCGTTCAGCTCGTCGAGCTTGCGAATGGTCTGATATTTTGCGCGATCGACGGGAAGTTTTCGCGCCGCTTCTGCGCGTGCGGCGGCGAGCGAGATTGGCGTACCCTTGGGGCTGGACGCCTTGTCACCTTTGTTGGCTGCGGCGTTCGCGGTCTGGGGCGAAATGGCAGCGTCCTTTTCGGCACGCGCGCCCACGTCCGGCTCGGACTGCGATGGGGCCGAAGCAACGCCACTCTTTTTCCCCGCGTCCGCCTCGATATCCGCGGGATTGATCTGCGAATATTCAGCGACGCGCCGGGTGAGCGTGGAAAACTCCATCGCCTTCAGAAACGCGATCAGCTTGCGTGCATCAGGTTCGTGTACGGCAAGATCGTCGAGCGGCACGTCGAGCGTGACCTTGTCGTCGAGCAGGACAAGCTGCCGCGAAATCCGCGCCTTCTCGGCGTTCTCGATCAGCGCCTCACGCCGTTTCGGCTGCTTGATCTCGCCCGCGCGGGTCAGAAGCTGCTCGAGGTCGCCATATTCGACGATGAGCTGGGCCGCGGTCTTGATGCCGATGCCCGGCACGCCCGGCACATTGTCGGTGGAGTCGCCCGCGAGCGCCTGTACCTCGACGACCTTCTCCGGCGGTACGCCGAATTTCTCGATCACCTCGGGGATGCCGATACGGCGGTCCTTCATCGTGTCGTACATGGTGACGCAGTCATTGACGAGCTGCATCAGGTCCTTGTCGGAGGAGACGATGGTGGTGTTGGCGCCGCGCTCGCAGGCGAGCCTGGCATAGGTCGCGATCAGATCGTCCGCCTCGAAGCCGTTCTGCTCCAGGCAGGGCAGGTCGAAGGCGCGCACTGCGTCGCGGATCAGCGCGAATTGCGGAATCAGGTCGTCGGGCGCGGGCGGCCGGTGTGCCTTGTAATCGGGATAGAGCTTGTTGCGGAACGTCACTTCCGACTTGTCGAACACGATGGCGAGATGTGTCGGCCGGTCATCCTCCGGCATGTCGCGCAACAGCTTCCACAGCATGTTGCAAAAACCCAGCACGGCGTTGACCTGCAATCCGTCGGATTTGCGGTTCAGCGGCGGCAGCGCATGGTAGGCGCGGAAGATGTAGGAGGAACCGTCCACCAGGAAGACATGGTCGCTCTTGCTGGCGCCCTTGGCGGCGACCGGCTTGGGCGCGGGAGACTTAGCCGTTGCGGCCTTGGATGCGGCGGTGGCGGACTCGGTGGCGGCTTTTTGCGGGGCTTTGGGCATGGTGGCAATTTAAGAAGTTTTGCGGCGATTGACAGCCTTTGGGAGTGATTTTTGCCCTTGCATGCACCGCAATCCACGCTGTCATCACCCGCGAATGCGGGTGATCCAGTATTCGGGCGCTCCGAGACAATCCCATCGGCCGCGGCGTACTGGGTCGCCCGATCCCGTCTACGCCGAGGCTCAGACGAGCCGCGAGTTCGTGGCGCGCCGGAGCTTTAACGAAGGCGGCAAGCCGGGCGACGACGATCGCGAATACTGCTACTCCGCTGCCTGCAGCACGGGTCGCGCCTTCTTCGGTGCGATCCAGAATGCAGCCGGCCGTTCGAACAGGAAGTTGGCGCCGAGCGCCAGCGCGCCGCGCCAGATCGCGAGCGCGCCGAGAACGCCGACGATGGTGACGATGAGCGAGATCGTTCCGATGTCGGGGATCACGCCGGTCTTCAACAGCAGCGTGCGCGTCGCAGCCATCGGCAGGAAGAAGGCAAGATAGATCACGATCGAATGCTCGCCGCAGAAACGCAACGCACCAAGCCAGTTCATCCGCGCCAGCAGCGTGCCGATCGTGATGATGGCGCAGGCGCCGGCAAGGCCGAGCATCAGGGAGATCATCGGCCACTCGCTGACGCCGAGTGCGACAAGCCCGCCATCGATGATCGCCCACAGCGCAAGCGCAGCAAGCGCAAGAAGCGGATGTGCACGTGCGCGATCCGACAGCGCGAACACATAGTTTGCGAACAGATAGCCGGAGTAGATGTAGACGAAGCGCGCGCAGAACTCGTCGATTGCCGTCCAGCCGGTTGCGACATGCGCGGATTCCAGCAGCGCCGCGGCGATCCAGAGCACAGGCGGCGCGATTCGTCGTGTCAGTTTTATGACGACGAAGAAGATCGGCAGAAGATAGATGAACCACAGCGTGCCGAACGGCTCGATGAGGGATTCGAGGTAAAGATATCCGGCGTGGCTCCAGCTCGTCTCGGCCGCGAAGGCCGGCGCCTTGAAGCCGAACTGGATCGTTACCCACAGCACATAGAAATAGGCGAAGTGCACGACCTTGCGGTCGAGATAGGTCCGCCAGTCGCGGTCGATCACGAGGGGCAAAAAGAGTCCTGAAATCAGGAAGAAATCCGGCATCCGGAACGGTTTGGCGAAGGCGACGAACGCATGCATGAACCCGGTCTGGCCGGCGGCAAGCTCGACCCCCAGCACCGAATGCATCATCACCACCATGACGATGCAGATGCCCTTGGCGTAGTCCACCCAGTCGATGCGGCCGTCCCCCGTCCCGGGTGGCGTCATGGCTTGCGTGCCGTTCGAAGTCATCGGTGTCTCTTTTCGGTGCGGTATCGCCGCATCATGGGAGCAAGCGGTTTCTTTCCCCTTTATTCATCCAAGCGTCATGCCGTTTTCGGCCTCCCCCTCCGCCGGCAAATGTTCTAAGAGGCGGTCGCGTTAACCATACGAGAGGCAGGTTGGGTCATGCGCATCGCCATGATTGGTACGGGCTATGTGGGGCTGGTCTCCGGGGCCTGTTTTGCGGATTTCGGCCACGAGGTCACCTGCGTCGACAAGGACGCCGGCAAGATCGCAGCATTGCAGCGCGGGGAAATCCCGATCTTCGAGCCTGGCCTCGACGCGCTGGTGGACTCGAACGTCAAGGCCAAGCGGCTCGATTTCACCACCGATCTCTCCGTGCCCGTCGCCGAGGCCGATGCCGTGTTCATCGCGGTCGGCACGCCGTCGCGGCGCGGCGATGGTCACGCCGACCTCACTTACGTCTATGCCGCCGCGCGCGAGATCGCGAAGGCCTTGTCGGGCTTCACCGTCGTCGTCACCAAGTCGACCGTGCCGGTCGGCACCGGCGACGAAGTCGAGCGCCTGATCCGCGAGACCAATCCGTCCGCCGATGTCGTCGTTGCCTCGAATCCGGAGTTCCTGCGCGAGGGCGCAGCGATCCGCGATTTCAAATGGCCTGACCGCGTCGTGGTCGGCACCTCGGATGAGCGCGGCCGCAAGGTGATCGGCGACATCTATCGTCCGCTTTCGCTGAACCAGGCGCCGGTGATGTACACGGAGCGGCGCACCGCCGAGCTGATCAAATACGCAGCCAATGCCTTCCTCGCTACCAAGATCACCTTCATCAACGAGATCGCCGATCTCGCCGAAAAAGTCGGCGCCGATGTGCAGGAAGTCGCGCGCGGCATCGGGCTCGACAACCGCATCGGCTCGAAGTTCTTGCATGCCGGTCCGGGCTTCGGCGGCTCTTGCTTTCCGAAGGACACCCGCGCGCTGATCAAGATCGCGCAGGATCATGATGCGCAGCTCCGCATCGTCGAGGCGGTGCTCGGCGTCAATGACAATCGCAAGCGCGCGATGGCGCGCAAGGTGGCGATCGCCGCTGGGGGCACGTTGCGGGGCAAGACCGTCGCAGTGCTTGGGCTAACCTTCAAGCCTGATACCGACGACATGCGCGAGGCGCCGTCGATTCCGCTGGTGACCGGGCTGCTCGACATGGGCGCCAAAGTACGCGCTCATGATCCGGTCGGCATCGAGCAGGCGCGCAAGGAGCTGCCGGATATCGAGTATTGCGACGATCCCTATGTCTGCGCCAACGGCGCCGACGTCATGGTGCTGGTGACCGAGTGGGTGCAATATCGCGCGATGGACCTGGAGCGCCTGAAGGAAGCCATGGCCCATCCGGTCGTGGTCGATCTGCGCAACATCTACCGTCCCGAGGACATGGCCGCCCATGGCTTTGTCTATGATAGCGTCGGCCGGCCACCCTCGAAGGGGGCTTGAGGCGGGTGTTGTTGTCATACCCCGCGCATGCGGGGTATCCAGTACTCCCGATCTTCGTGATCAAAGAAGTCTGAGTTTGCTGGATCGCCCGCTGTCACGGGCGATGACGGATTCGAGATATTGCCCCGCAGTTTCGACACGCCCTTACCCATCGACGCGGTGCTGGACGAATTGTCGGGCACGCTTCAACGCGGCAATGCGGCCGTGCTGGTGGCGCCGCCCGGCGCCGGCAAGACGACGCGGGTACCGCTGGCGCTGCTCGATTCGCCTTGGGCCAAGGGCAAAAAGATCATCGTGCTGGAGCCGCGCCGGATCGCGGCACGTGCCAGCGCCGATCGCATGGCGAAATCGTTGGGCGAGCGTGCGGGCGAGACCGTCGGCTACCGTGTCCGCTTCGGCTCGAAGGTGTCGCGCGCGACCCGGATCGAGGTCGTCACCGAAGGAATCTTCGCGCGCCAGATCCTCGACGATCCCGAACTGTCGGGCGTCGCCGCAGTGCTGTTCGACGAGTTTCACGAGCGTTCGCTTGATGCTGATTTGGGGCTCGCGCTGGCGCGCGACGCGCAGACCGGCCTGCGCGAGGATCTGCGGCTCCTGGTGATGTCGGCAACGCTCGACGGCGCGCGGGTCGCAAAGCTGCTCGGCGATGCGCCGGTCGTCGCGAGCGAAGGCCGCGCGTTTCCCGTCGAGACGCGTTATCTCGGCCGCAAGCCGGATGTGCCGCTGGAGCGGCAGATGGCGGACGCGATCGCGACTGCCTTGCGCGCCGATCCCGGCTCGGTGCTGGCCTTCCTGCCGGGCGCCGCCGAGATCCGCCGCACCGAGACTTTTTTGCGAGAGCGCGTGCACGACGCGAGCATCGAGATCGTGCCGCTGTTCGGCGCGCTGGATGCCAGCGTGCAGGACCGCGCCATCGCGCCGGCGCCGAAAGGGACGCGCAAGGTCGTGCTGGCGACCTCGATCGCCGAGACCTCGCTGACCATCGAGGGCGTGCGTATCGTGGTCGATTCCGGGCTCGCGCGCGTGCCGCGCTACGAGCCGGACATCGCGCTGACCCGGCTCGAAACCGTGCGCGCGTCGCGTGCCGCGGTCGATCAGCGCCGCGGCCGCGCCGGCCGTACTGAGCCCGGCATCAGCTATCGGCTGTGGGATGAGCCGCAGACCGCGTCGCTTCCCGCGTACACCCAGCCCGAAATCCTGAGCGCCGATCTGTCGTCACTGGTGCTCGACTGCGCGCAATGGGGTGTCAGCGATCCGACCACGCTGTCCTTTCTCGATTCCCCGCCGGGGCCCGCGTTGAAGGAAGCCAAGAGCCTGCTCGCCGAGCTCGGCGCGCTCGATGCCGACGGCCGCATCACGCAGGAGGGCAAGCGGCTGCGCGCGCTGGCGCTGCCGCCGCGGCTCGCGCGCATGATCGTCGACTCCGCGGCGTTCGGCGCGGCCGACGCCGCCGCGGAGATTGCGGCCATTCTCACCGAGCGCGGCCTCGGCGGCGACAGCGTCGATCTCGACGCGCGCCGCGATCAGTTCCGCCGCGACCGCTCGCAGCGCGCGTCGAGCGCGCGCGACATGGCCCGGCGCTGGGCGGCGCAGGTGGCATCGGTCGATTCGTCCTCCCCCCTTGCAGGGCAGGGCCGGGGAGGGGGGATCACGAGTTCGACCGCCCGTGGGGCTACCCCCAGCCCCAATCCCGCTCTGCAAGGGGGAGAGGAGCCAAGCACCGGCATGATGCTCGCCTTCGCTTTCCCGGACCGCGTGGCCCGCAATCGCGGCAATGGCAGCTTCGTGCTCGCTAATGGCCGTGGCGCGGCGGTAGAGCAGACCTCCGCGCTGGCGCGCGCGCCTTATATCGCCGTCGGCGAACTCACGGGGACCGCCGCGAGCGGGCGCATCCTGCTGGCGGCGCCGATCTCGCAGGCCGAGATCGAGCTCAATTTCGCCGACCACATCGAAAACACGGACGAGATATCCTTCGATCGCAACGCCATGGCATTGCGAGCACGCCGCAGGCGAACGCTGCACGCGATCGCGCTCTCGGAAGCGCCGCTCGCGCTGTCGCCGTCGCTCGAGACAGCCAAGATCTTTGCTGATGGTCTCGTCGCCGCCGGCCTCGACAGGCTGCCCTGGTCGAAGGCTGCAAAGCAGTGGCGCGACCGCGTGATGTTCCTTCGCAAGGCCGAAGGCGACGACTGGCCCGACCTCGCCGATGCTGCGCTGGCCGCGCGCCGTGAAGAGTGGCTGGTGCCGACGCTTGCCGACAAGACCTCGCTGAGAGATCTGTCGCCGGGCGACCTGTTCGAGGCGCTGGTGACGCTGCTGCCGTGGGATTTGCGCGCGCGGCTGGAGCGTGAGGCGCCGACGCATTTCGAGGCGCCGACCGGCACCATGCTCGCGATTGATTATGAGGCCGAGCAGGGGCCGACCATCGCCGTTCGCCTGCAGGAATTGTTCGGGCTCAATGCTCATCCCTCGATCGCCAAGGGCGCGGTACCGCTGGTGCTGGAATTGCTGTCGCCGGCGCAGCGTCCGGTGCAGGTGACGCGCGATCTGCCCGGCTTCTGGCGCGGCAGCTATGCCGCCGTGCGCTCCGACCTGCGTGGCCGCTACCCGCGCCACCCCTGGCCCGAGGACCCCGCCACCGCGCCGCCGACGCGCCGGGTCAAGCCGCGCGGCACCTGAGAGCGAGCGCGTTAACCCTTCGCTCATCCTTCTCGGCAAAATCGCGGTGTTCAGGGCTGCGGCTTAGTCGCGGGGTCGCGGCTTGCGTGCTGAGATCGGCAGGGTGTGTCCTCAAGGCGTGGCGTGATGCGTAACATTTTTATCACCGCAGGGATCGTTGCCGGCCTCGGCGTCGTCATGGCGCAGATGGCGGACAAGATCACGCCTGCGCCAGCGTCCGCCTCCGCGGTGGCGACCGTCCCTGCCGACGTCCCACCCCAGAGCGGGAGGCGAAGCCTCAGCATTCCTCGCGACGCGCGCGGCCATTTCGCGACGGAGGGGCGCATCGACGGCCAGCGCCTCGCATTCATGATCGATACCGGCGCCTCCGTGGTGGCGCTGAACGAGTTGTCCGCGGCGCGGTTCGGCCTGCGCCCGACGCCCGGCCAGTACACCGCAACAGTCACGACGGCCAACGGCACGGTGAAGGCGGCACGCATGCGGCTTGCCATGGTCGAGGTCGGCGATCTGATCGTCCGCGATGTCGATGCCATGGTGCTGCCCGACCGGGCGCTGTCGGAGAACCTGCTCGGCCTGTCGTTCCTGTCGAAGCTGAAACGCTTCGAATACGCCAACGGCCAGCTGGTGCTGGAGCAGTAAGCAAGCAGCCACGTTCTGATCTGGGTTATCGTTTGGCGACCCCTGCTTGCGCCATACCGTCGCCATGAACTGCGTCGACGCCTCCGAAATCCAGCGATGGTCCGGCGTCAATTTTTGACCAACCGGTCGATGAGCCCGGACCAGCCGTCGCAACCTTCCGGCCCCGCCGAATTATTACTCCCGGCCGCCGTTCCTGCCTTCCGCTCCGGCTGTGCTTTCGCTAAGCCTGCGCTAAGCGCTCATTTCGCGTTCACCACGAGGCCGTCCCGATGTTTCCGAAGCCGAAATCCGTGCTGGTTCCAAATACCTCTGCCTTCGAATCCGAGCCGATGGTGAAGGCGACCGGCTTCCGCGAATATGACGCGCGGTGGCTGTTGAACAAGGAAATCAACCTGATGGGGATCCAGGCGCTCGGCATGGGGCTGGGCGCGCTGATCGCCGAACTCGGCGCCAAGCAGGAGATCGTCACCGGCCACGATTTTCGTGGCTACTCGTCCTCGATCAAATACGCGCTGATCTCGGGGCTGATGGCTGCGGGCTGCAAGGTGCACGATATCGGCCTTGCGCTGACGCCGATGTCCTATTTCGCGCAGTTCGAACTGGACGTGCCCTGCGTCGCCATGGTGACGGCCTCGCACAACGACAATGGCTGGACCGGCGTCAAGATGGGCGCCAACCGCCCCCTGACCTTCGGCCCGGACGAGATGACGCGCTTGAAGGAGATCGTGCTGAATGCCGAGTTCAAGAACAAGGCGGGCGGCTCCTATCAGTTCCACGAGAATTTTCCGGCGCGCTATATCGCCGATCTCACCAATCGTACCAAGCTGAAGCGCAAGCTCAAGGTCATCGTTGCCTGCGGCAACGGCACCGCGGGTGCCTTCGCACCGCAGGTGATGGAGGCGATCGGCTGCGAGGTCGTGCCGCTCGACACCAACCTCGATTACAACTTCCCGAAATACAATCCGAACCCGGAAGATCTCGAGATGCTGCACGCGATCCGCGATGCGGTGCTGGAGCACAAGGCCGATGTGGGGCTGGGCTTCGACGGCGACGGCGACCGCTGTGGCGTGGTCGACAACACCGGCGAGGAAATCTTCGCCGACAAGGTCGGCGTGATGCTGGCGCGCGACATGTCGGCGATCCATCAGAACGCCGAGTTCGTGGTCGACGTGAAATCCACCGGGCTCTTTGTAACTGATCCGGTGCTGCAGAAGCAGGGCGCGAAGACGACCTATTGGAAGACCGGCCACTCCTACATGAAGCGCCGCACCAACGAGCTTGGCGCGCTGGCCGGCTTCGAGAAATCGGGCCATTTCTTCTTCAACAAGCCGTTCGGCCGCGGCTATGACGACGGGCTGCTGTCGGCGATCGCGGTCTGCGAAATGCTCGACCGTTCGCCCGGCAAGTCGATGGCGGACCTGAAGAACGCGCTGCCCAAGACCTGGTCATCGCCGACCATGTCGCCGCATTGCGCCGACGAGCAGAAATACGGCATCGCCGATGCGGTGGTGAAGCATTTCCAGGACGCGCAGAAGAAAGGCGAGAAGGTCGCCGGCCAGCGCATCCGCGATCTCGTCACCGTCAACGGCGTGCGCGTGACGGTGGAAGACGGCAGCTGGGGGCTGGTGCGCGCCTCATCCAACAAGCCGGAACTGGTGGTGGTCGTCGAAAGCCCGGTGTCCGAGCAGCGTATGCGCGACATGTTCACCGCGGTCGATGGGGTGCTGCGCACCCACCCTGAAGTCGGCGAGTACAATCAGAAGATCTGATGATCTCTCAAGTCGTCACACCCCGCGCGTGCGGGGTGTCCAGTAGGCCGCGCTCTCCCGAATTCCATCATTGCTGCCTCTGGAATACTGGATCGCCCGCTGGAGCCTGTCATCGGGCTCGCCAAAGGCGAGACCCGGTGGCGGGCGATGACAGTCTCTGGGATTGGCTTAAGCCGCGTTGAGCGAGCCCAGGAAGCTGCCGACTTCGGACTTGAGCCGTTCGGACTGCGACGACAGGCCGTTGGCGGCGTCGAGCAGCCGGGAGGCGGCTGCACCGGCTTCCTCTGACGTGCGCGAAACGCTGAGGATGCTGTTGTTGACATTTCTCGTGCCGTCGGCGGCCTGTTGCACGTTGCCGGAGATTTCGCGAGTCGCCAGGCCCTGCTGCTCGACCGCGGTCGCGATCTCGTTGGAGATCGAGTCGATCTCGGCGATGGTGCCGCCGATCGCCTGAATGGCGGTGACGGCGTCGCCGGTTGCGTTCTGGATGCCCTGAACCTGGGTGGAAATCTCTTCCGTCGCCTTGGCGGTCTGGTTGGCCAGCGCCTTCACTTCGCTCGCCACGACCGCGAAGCCCTTGCCGTGTTCACCGGCGCGCGCGGCCTCGATGGTGGCGTTTAGCGCCAGCAGGTTGGTCTGGCTTGCGATGTTCTGGATCAGCGTCACCACCTCGCCGATCTTGTGCGTGCCGGCCGCAAGCCCTTCGACAACCGCATTGGTGCGGCGGGCCTCTTCGGCGGCCTTGCCGGCGATTTCGGCTGAGCGGGTGACCTGTTGGGAGATGTTGTTGATCGATGCGGTCAGCTCTTCGGTCGCAGCCGCCACGGTCTCCACATTACTGGAGGCCTGGGTCGACGCGCTGGCGGCGGCCGCAGTCTGATCCGCCGCCTCCGCGCTGCTGTTGCGCATGGAGGCAGACATGCCCTGCATTTCGCGGACGGCGATCGCGACCGCCTCGACAATGCCGCCGATCTTGCGCTCGAAGCCGGCCGCAAGCTCGCGCCGCGCTGCGTCGCTGCTCTGCTTCGCGCGCTGTTCGGCCGCGCTGCGCTCGGCATTGGCATGCGCTTCGGCCGCCTGCGCCTTCTCTGCTTCGGCGGTCTTGCTCGCGGTGGTCTCGAACAGTTGTGAGAGCTTGAACGTGACCGCGATCAGCACTGCGGCCTCGATCAGGAGGATTACGGCGTGCATTACGACGCGGCCGAAGTCGCCGCCGCCGGGATAGATCGCTGCCGGAAGAACGAAATTCAGCGTCAGATGATGCAGCGCGACCGCCACCGTACCGGCGACGATCGGGCGATAGTCGCAATAGGCGACGAGGCAGGCGAGCGCTGCGAAGAAATACATGTGCATGTCGATCTGCCAGGCATGCCCGGAGAGTTGGAAGACCAGCACGGACACGCCGCCCATCACGGCGACCGCGAAGAGCAAGCGGGTGGACAGCTCGTTGCCGACCATGCGCCACGACAGCGTCGCGGCCAGCGCCATCGCCACCAGCAATGCAGTCGGCGTAAGCCAGGCCCCATCGCGCATCAAGCCGATCAGCAAGGCGATCGGCACATGCAGCCACACCACCACGAGCAGCATCTTGGTCGTGGTTTCACGCAGTGTCGCCAGATCGTCGTTTTCGATGCTCATGTCTTAAGTCCCCGGAAAATTCCTATTTCGAAAAGCAGGCGGCGATCGCCTGAGGGTCCATTGCGAACCACGCGCCGGCACTGTGCAGCCGGTTCAGTCCATCCTGCTCGTCAGGCCTTACGATCAGCAGCGACGGAAGCGCCGTCATCCGCACGATCGCCGCACCGGCCGAGGCGGCAGCTGTGATGGCATGGTTCTGGCCCCACCATGGTGGAAACGCCACGGCCACGACATCGGTACCGGGGCGCACCTGCAGAGTCAGGGCAGCAACCGCGATCCAGCTTGCTGCCAGCAAGCCGACCGCGCCCAGCCAGTCGCGCCAACGCGACGTCGAGATGGTATTGCCCTGCGCCATCACGGTTAAAATGCACGACGAGGGCTAACCGCGCGTGAAGATCGGCTTCCGGAATTCTACGGTGGAACCGACCGTGCCGGGACGCATTCTCGTCGCGGTCGAAATAGGGGTTGGTTACGGTATTTAGATGCGGCCGACCGGAGCGTGATCCAGAAAAGCATGCCGTCGGGCTACAACTCGACGAGTGTGTGGCGGCTTTCCCTTAGCCAAAAAACCGGAATGCGTCGGCGCGGAGATCATAAAAACGTAAAGCGCGTGGCGGTTCAGACCCGATCTCAGCGCGCGTTAGGCTGCCGGCACCGGAAGCGCAGTGACCGACTTGATCTTCTCCATCGCGAAGCGCGAGGTCACGTTTTTCAGCGGCACCGCGCCGATCAGTTTTTTATAGAAGACGTCATAGCTCTGCATGTCCGCGACCACCACGCGCAGCATGTAATCGACGTCTCCGGCCATCCGGTAGAACTCCATTACCTCCGGCATGGCGCTGACGGCCTCGGCGAATTTCTTCAGCCAGGTTTCCGAATGATCGGCGCTCTCGACCGAGACGAACACGGTAATGCCGAGCCCGATCTTGTTCTGGTCGACGAGTGCGACCCGGCGCTGGATGATGCCGTCCGCTTCCAGGCGCTGGATGCGCTTCCAGCATGGGGTGGAGGACAGCCCGACCCGATCGCCGATCTCGGCGACCGACAGCGAGGCGTCCTCCTGCAGGACCGTCAGGATCTTGCGGTCGATGGCGTCAAGGCGCCGGTTGGACTCAGTGGCCTGAACGGCTAGATCGGTCATGAGAATAACTTTCTAATATTCTGGCTGTTGTCACCAATATATAGAAAAATCTTCTATGACAAGCCGTGTCATGCAACCCCGGCTGGCGCAGTTCAGTCTGCGCTGAAAAGCGCTTCGATTTCAGCCGGTTGCGGCTGGGCGGAACGGGGGCATGCCGGCAGGGTCATTCGGACTACGCGTGGCGCAGCTCGCTCAGGGCGGCCGGAATGATGGCTTCAGGAAAGCGAGGCCGCAGCCCGCTGCGGCCTAAAGTGCGAGGGGGTCAGGTCGCATCGTCACCGGATTAGCTCTAAAGCGCGATGAGATCGGGTTGAATTCGTCATCGCGCTTTAGGTCTTTGATTGAGCATGATCTTTTCAGAGAACCGCTACGCACTTTTCCGGATCATGCTCTAGGCGCCGTTCCCGTACACCCACCGGCTGACCAGGTGATGGGCGATGGCGAAGGGATGCGGCCCGGCCAGCCCGTCGGGATGCGTGCGAGTGATCATCTGGCGGGCCTCGTCGCGGCTGAACCAGCGCGCGTCCTCGAGCTCGACCCGGTCGACGACGATGTCCTCATTGGTGGCGCGCGCGGTGCATCCGATCATGAGGGACGATGGATAGGGCCAGGGTTGCGTCATGTAGTACCCGACGTCGGTGCAGCGAATGCCGGATTCCTCGAAGACCTCGCGCCGGACCGCGTCCTCGATCGTCTCGGCGGCTTCGACGAAACCGGCGAGGCAGGAATACATGCCGGGCAGGAAACGCGCTTGCCGCCCGAGCAGACACTTGTCGCCGTGGGTGACCAGCATGATCACGACGGGATCGGTGCGCGGAAAATGCTCCGCCTTGCAGCTTTGACAGTCGCGCTTCCAGCCGCCTTCCTTCATCGCAGTACGCTGGCCGCAATTGGCGCAGAAGCCGTGGCGCTGATGCCAGTTCACCATCGATTTCGCCATCGCGATGGCAGAGAGCTGGTCCGGCGAAACGGCGCCGCTCATCGCCATGCCGCGCAGCTCATTGACCGCGACGTCATCCCGGGTCATCAGCTTCTCGACTGCGGCTGCCGAGATGCCCATCCCGAACAGCGCCCCGCCATCGCGCAGGCCCAGGAAGATCGTGCCCGGATTGGCGCCGAATTGCAGCGCCTCGTCGATCGACAGTAGCGCACGCGACGCTTCGCCCTCTCGCTTCACCACCAGCGAGTCGCGGTGCACGACATAGGCGCGTGAGTTGGATTTGCCTTCGAGCGCGAGCAGCTTGTCGTCATTGCCGCGCAGATGCGCGGCGCGATCAAGCACGTGGGTGACGAAGGCCGGTTGACCCAGGGGAAAGGAATCGTATGCGGACATTTATCTAACCAAGCCATATCTTGCGGCGGAGCGCGCTGATGAAATTCTGCACTTCCTCGGCGTCATGGGGAAGTGGCGGTACGACACCCCAGACCGGACGCGGCCAGGCAGCATCGCCCGCACGACGGGCGATGATATGCACGTGAAGCTGCGGCACCACGTTGCCGAGCGCCGCGATATTGAGCTTGTCGCATTTGGTGATCTCTTTCAGCGCGCGGGCGACGCGGGAGACTTCCGTCATCAATTGCGCCTGCTCGACCTCGGCGAGGTCGATGATCTCGACTGCGTTCTCCCGGCGGGGCACCAGGAGCAGCCAGGGATAGTTCGCATCCTTGATCACCAGCACCCGGCAAAGGGGCAGGTCGCCGATGTCGATGGTGTCTTTGGTAAGCTGTGAATGCAGCGACCAGGCGGAATCGGGCATGAATGGTTCTCGAAATTGCCGGCTCAAAGTCGCAGAGACTTTGCCCGCAAACAACACCTGTCATGCCCGGCTTTGTGCCGGGCATCCACGCCTTTTTGCTGGTCTCGCATGGCTAAAGATGTGGGTGGGCGGGACACGCCCGGCCATGACGGAACAGGGCGCTTCTTCGGCTTGCTTTCCGGAGCTTTTGGCCCCAAATAGAAGGTGGGAGATTGGCGGTGGACGAGCCACTCGCCAACCGGGTCAGGTCCGGAAGGAAGCAGCCCTAACGAGGTCCGGATCGGGTCGCTCGTCAGTCTCCTACCTGTTTTTCGAGCGAATCGCTTAAAAGGCGGCGGCTTAAGGTTCAGCGCCGTTTCTTGAGGTGATGTCCGCGACGGCGGTGCCGGTTCTGCAACCGGGACACGCCTGAAGCCAGCGATCGAGACCGGCCGGAACACAATCAATTGCGGATCGATCGATGACCGACGCTGGCGCCCCTCCTGCCATGCCCGAGAGCGCCGAGAAGGGCGGCCTTGCCGCTCTGGATGCGGCCAAGCCTTATCGCGTGCTCGCGCGCAAATACCGTCCCTCCAGTTTCCAGGATCTGATCGGCCAGGACGCCGTGGTTCGCACCGTCTCCAACGCGTTCGAGACCGGGCGGATTCCGCAGGCCTGGATCCTGACCGGCGTGCGCGGTGTCGGAAAGACAACGACCGCGCGCATCCTTGCCCGCGCGCTGAACTATGAATTGCCCGATGGATCGGTGACGGGACCGACCATCCACATGCCGCAGCTCGGCGTGCACTGCCAGTCGATCATGGAAAGCCGGCACATGGACGTGCTGGAGATGGACGCTGCCTCCCACACCGGTGTCGACGACGTACGCCAGATCAATGACAGCGTGCGCTACGCGCCGGCCAGCGCCCGCTACAAGGTCTACATCATCGACGAAGTCCACATGCTCTCGACGGCGGCGTTCAATGCCTTCCTGAAGACGCTGGAGGAGCCGCCGGAGCACGCCAAATTCGTGTTCGCGACCACCGAGATCCGGAAAGTTCCGGTTACCGTGCTATCCCGCTGCCAGCGCTTCGATCTGCGCCGGGTCGAGGCCGACGTGCTGATGAAGCATCTCGCCAACATTGCGGCCAAGGAGAATGTCGAGATCGAGCCGGAGGCGCTGGGCATCATTGCCCGCGCGGCCGAAGGCTCGGTGCGCGATTCGCTGTCGCTGCTTGATCAGGCAATCGCGCACGCGGCCGGCAAGGTGCAGGCGGACGCGGTGCGGCAGATGCTTGGGCTTGCTGATCGCACCCGCGTGATCGATCTGTTCGATTCGCTTGCCCGCGGCGACATCGCCAGCGCGTTCCGTGAGTTCCGCGAGCAATACGACACCGGCGCCGACCCGATCGTGGTGCTGTCCGATCTCGCGGAGTTCGTCAATTTCGTCACCCGCGTGAAGATCGTGCCGGCGACAGCCGACAACGTCGCCTTCAGCGAGACCGAGCGCGTGCGCGGCCGCGATTTCGCGACCAAGCTCTCGATGCGGGTGCTGTCGCGAATGTGGCAGATGCTGCTCAAGGGCATCGCCGAAGTGCAGGCTGCGACCCGGCCCGCGGCGGCTGCCGAAATGGTTCTCGTTCGCATCGCCTATGTCGCCGACCTGCCGACGCCGGATGAAGCGCTCCGCATGATCGAGCAGAATGGCGGCGCTTCGCCGGCCGTAACGTCGTCTGCGCCGTCGCGCGGTGCGCCGGGGCCGTCCGCCTCGGCGGTCGCCTCTGCGCCGGTCCGCAGTTCCACCGCGCCGCAGGCCTCACTGCGTCCGCAGGCAATGGCGCCGGCATCCGAAGAGCCGTCCGCGCCCGTGCGCAGGATCAAGAGCTTTCCGGAACTCGTCGCGCTGGCCTCGGAGAAGCGCGATGTCATGACCAAGGGTGCATTGGAGGCCGATGTCCGGCTGGTGCGGTTCGAGGAGGGCAGGCTCGAGATCGGGCTTGAGCCGCAGGCCCAGCGCACGCTGGTCAATGAGCTCTCGCGCAAGCTCGAGCTATGGACCAACCGTCGCTGGACCGTGATTGTCTCCAATGAAAAAGGCGAGAGGACGCTGCGCGAGCAGAATCTGGCAGCGAAGAACCAGCGCGAGCGCGCGGCCGAGGCCGATCCGCGGGTGCAGGAAGTGCTGACGCGATTTCCAGGCGCCAAGGTGATCGAAGTGCGCCGACTTGCCGCCGAGCCGCCGGAGTCCGATATTAGTGCCGATGACATCGTCGCCGATGATACGGGGCCCGGTCCCGACGACGACGATCTCTGAAGCCATCATTGAGGGAGCACCGATGCCCGATTTTCTCGGCATGATGAAGCAGGCGGCGCAGCTGCAATCGAAGATGCAGGCGATGCAGGAGGAACTCGGCAGTATCGAGGTCGAGGGCAGTTCCGGTGGCGGCCTCGTCAGCGTGCGCATGAGCGCTAAGATGGAAGTGAAGGCCGTCAAGATCGATCCGTCGCTGATGAAGCCGGAAGAGTGTGAGATCCTCGAGGATCTCCTGGTCACCGCGCATGGCGACGCGCGCCGCAAGGCGGAGCTCGCGATGCAGGAAAAGATGCAGGCCCTGACTGGCGGACTCGGCCTGCCGCCGGGATTGCTGGGGTTCGGCTAGCACCAGATGCCCGCCGTTGCCGGTCCCGAGATCGAACGCCTGATCCAGCTTCTGGCGCGCCTGCCGGGGCTCGGCCCGCGCTCGGCGCGACGCGCGGCTTTACACCTGATCAAGAAGCGCGAAGCGCTGATGACGCCGCTTGCCGGCGCGCTGCAGGTCGCGATCGACAAGATCCAGGTCTGCAAGACCTGCGGCAATATCGACACCCAGAGTCCCTGCACGGTATGCACCGATCCGCGTCGCGATCCCTCGATCATCGTCGTCGTCGCCGACGTCGCCGATCTCTGGGCGCTGGAACGCGCCAATGCCACCAACGGGCGGTACCACGTGCTGGGCGCCACACTTTCGCCGCTCGACGGCGTCGGTCCGCAGGATCTCACGATCGATGCGCTGGTCGCGCGCGCGCATGACGAGCAGGTGAATGAGATCATCCTCGCGCTGAACGCGACTGTCGACGGCCAGACTACCGCACATTACATCACCGATCTGCTGCAGGACGCTAAAGTCAAAGTGACGCGGCTCGCGCATGGCGTGCCGGTCGGCGGTGAGCTTGATTATCTCGACGAAGGTACGCTATCTGCAGCGATGCGGCAGCGGACGCTGTTCTAAGCATGATCCGGAAAAGTGCGTAGCGGTTTTCCGGAAAGATCATGCTCAATCAAGAACCTAAAGCGCGATGACGATCTAACCTGATCTCGTCGCGCTTTAGCCTCCCTCAAATCAGCAAAACTACGGACATGCGGCACATGACGAAACGACGATTCGCCGGACGCTTGGCTTTTGCCGTAATCATGGCGATATCGTTCGCGGCATCCGCGGCACCGGCACAGCAAGCCCCTCCCCCGGCCAGGCCCGGAAAGCCGATCAACGCCGGCGACGTGCTGTCGGGGGAACTCAACGCGATGCGCGTGCGCGAGGGCAACAACGGCAAGCGCGTCGCGACCTACCAGATCACCAGCGAGCCACGCCGGTTGCCGCCGCCGAACGGGCTCTGCAACCTCGAGACCGGCCCGGAAACGTTTCAGCTCATCACCACCAGCGACGCCCAGGCTACGCAACTCAAGAGCCTCGTGGGCAAGGAAGTCTCGGTGAAGATCGGCGAGATTGCCTGTGCCCACGAAGCCGGGCAGGTGAGCGAGGCCGTGGTCACGAAATGGAACATCGTGACGAAGCGTTAGACGTTCGTGATAGAGTTATGCGCTTTAGACCCGCACCGGTCCCAGCGCGTCGAAATGCCCGCGCCGCTGCAGCCATGTCAGCAGGATCAGGCTCGGCACCGCGACCACGACGCAGATCACGAAAAACAGCGGCCAGCCGGCGGCCTTCGCCACATAGCCCGCGCCGGATGACAGATAGGTGCGCCCGACGGCGGCCAGCGCGGTGAGCAGCGCGTATTGGGTCGCGGTGTGCAGCGGGTTCTGGCACAGCGCAGACAGGTAGGCGACGAAGATCACGGTGCCGATCGCGCTGGTGAAATTCTCAGCCGTGATCGCGACCGCCAGGGCCCACTCGTTGACACCGGTGATCGCGAGCCAGGAGAAGGAGAGATTGGCGAGCGCCTGCAGCACGCCGCCGATCCACAGGCTGGCCGCGAGCGAATAACGTCGCGCCACGAAGCCGCCGGCGAAACCGCCGATCAGCGTGGCCGCGAGGCCGACGCCCTTGACGATCGCGGCATAGTCGTTGCGGGAGAAGCCCAGATCGATCACGAAAGGCGCGGTCATGGTGCCGGAAAACGCATCGGTGAATTTGAACAGCACGACGAAGGCAAGCACGGCGAGCGCATTCTTGCGGCCGAGGAAATCGGAGAAGGCGCCGATCGCCGCATGGAGCACGCGCGAGACCGCATCTTCGGCCTGCGTCGCCGCCTCGGCCCGTACGGATTGCTCGGGCTCGGTCGCGGCCAGCGCGGTGAGCGTGCCGATCAGGACCAGCGCCGCCATCACCACATAGCCCCACATCCATGCCGCATTGCGCGCGAGGCCGCTCGATTCGAAGCCGGAGACGATGAACAGCGCGCCCGCGGTCGAGACCAGCATGCCGATGCGGTAAGCCGCGACGTAAGATGCCATGCCCGCGGCCTGCTCGCTCTCCGGCAGGCTCTCGACGCGAAAGGCGTCGACCACGATGTCCTGCGTCGAAGAGGTCGCCGCCACCAGTAATGCTGCAACCGCCACGAACAAGGGCGAGCGCGCGGGATCGGTCAGCGCGAGCAGCAAGATCGCTGCGATCAGCAGGATCTGCGAGAACAACAGCCAGCCGCGCCGGCGGCCAAATCGTCGCGTGAAGAACGGCAGATGCAGCGCATCGACCAGCGGTGCCCAGATGAATTTCAGCGTGTAGGGCGTGCCGACCAGCGCGAACAGCCCGATCGTGCCGAGATCGACGCCAGCCTCCCGCATCCACACCAGCAGCGTCGAGCCCGACAACGCCAGCGGCAGCCCCGACGAAAAGCCGAGCAGCAACACGATCAGCACCCGCCGCTGCAGATAAACGGCCAGGCTTTCGCGCCAGGTGGGGGCGGGAGCCGTTGCCGGCGTTTGTTCGGAGATGGCGTCCGGTGCGGTCATGGACCGTTGGTAGCAGATTTGGCCGCAGGAAAAACGGCGTAGAGCGGGTTTCTCGCCGTGCCCAACTCGGTTTCTCTTCCTCATGGTGAGGAGGCGCAAGGCGCCGTCTCGAACCATGAGGCCACATGTGTGGCCACGTCCTTCGAGACGCTTGCTGCGCAAGCTCCTCAGGACGAGGGTCTTGCTTCGTGTGCGGTGGTGACACGCGGCGCCCGTTGCCGCGTGTCTACTCCCCCGCCTGCAGGCGTGGAAACAGCTCCGGCGTGGCTGTCTTGACCAGACGCGGCGGCTCGGCGGCGGGCTCCTTGCTGAAATCGAGTTCCTCGATGCGGCCGGCGCGTTTCTCGATCTTGTCGGCGGAGATCAGGATCTGCCTGACATCCTCGTTCGCATCGGAGAAATGCTTTTGCAGCTTCATTACGCGATCGCGCAGGCGCCCGAGGTCGTCACCGAGATTGAGCACCTCGGTGCGGATCTGGTCGGCGGCATCGCGCATGCGGGCGTCGCGCAGGATCTGCTGCATCACCTGGATCGCCAGCATCAGGAGCGACGGCGACACCAGCACCACGCGCGCCCGATAGGCCTTCTGGATCACGTCGTCGAAACTGTCGTGGATCTCGGCATAGACCGACTCCGACGGCACGAACATCAGCGCCGTGTCCTGTGTCTCGCCCGTGATCAGATATTTCTCGGCGATGTCGCTGACGTGCTTCATCACATCGCTGCGCAAGCGCTGACCTGCAATTCTCCTTTCCTCGTCTGTGCGCGCGTCATGCAGCGCGGTCATCGCTTCCAGTGGAAATTTCGCGTCAATGCAGAGCGGACGCTGGTCGGGCAGGAACACCACGCAGTCCGGCCGTTTGCCGGTCGAGAGCGTGTGCTGAAATTCGTAACTGCCCTTCGGCATGCCGTCTTGAACGATCGCCTCCATCCGTGCCTGGCCGAACGCGCCGCGCGACTGCTTGTTGGCTAGCACGTCGCGCAGCGTCGTGACCTGCGAGGTGAGGTCGGTCAGATTCTTGTGCGCATTGTCGATGATGCCGAGCCGCTCATGCAGTGCCCGCAGGCTCTCCATCGTATTGCGGGTGGTGTGTTCCATCGACTGGCCGACCCTGTGGGTGACCGAATCGAGCCGCTCGTTCATCGCGCGCGCCATTTCGGCCTGCCGGCCGGAGAGAGCCTGCGTCATCGCATCGACGCGGCCATTTGCCTCGCTCTGGGCGCGAAGCATCTCGTGCAGGCGGTCTTCGAGCTCGTCGGCGCGGATCGCCTGGGCCATCGCGACCGCCGCGCCGCGGCTGCCGGAGCGCGCCACCGCGACCGCGATCGTGAGCAGGAAGATCAGCGTCAGGGCGCCGAAGCCGAGCAATAGCTCGGTGAGGTGGACTGGCCAGTCGCCGAACATGAAAAAGAGTCTGGTTCATGTGGCCTGTGTAGCCAATTCGCCCTTGTAGCGCGAACGAAGAGAGAACATTTATGGTTAATGGACGGTAAAATTTCTTGGTTAACGCGGCCCTAATTTTCATGGTTAGCATCGCGTTAACAAGTTCCCGATCCGATTGACCCCCAGCGTCCCGCCGCTTAAATCGCCCGCCATGGCCACAAGAGAAATCATCATCCTGCCGGACAAGCAGTTGCGGCTGGTGTCCAAAACTGTCGACAAAGTGACGCCGGAGATCCGCAAGCTGGTCGACGACATGTTCGAGACCATGTACGCGGCGCCGGGCATCGGGCTTGCGGCGATCCAGGTCGCGCAGCCCTTGCGGCTGATCACCATGGATCTCGCCAAGCCGGACGAGAACGGCGAGGCCGAGCCGCGGCCGCGCGTCTTCATCAATCCCGAGATCCTCTCCAGCTCCGAGGAAACCTCCATCTACGAGGAAGGCTGCCTGTCGATCCCCGAATATTACGAGGAGGTGGAGCGGCCGGCACGGGTGCGCGTTCGCTACACCGATCTCGACGGCAAGGTGCACGAAGAGGATGCCGAGGGGCTGTATGCGACGTGCATCCAGCACGAGATCGACCATCTCAACGGCGTGCTTTTCATCGACTATCTGTCGAAGCTGAAGCGCGACCGCGTGCAGAAGAAATTTTCCAAGGCAGCCAAGCGCGGGGAGGAGTAGGGCCGATGCCCCTCCGCCTCATCTTCATGGGTACGCCGGATTTCTCCGTGCCGACGCTGCTGGAGCTTGTGGCGTACGGCCATGACATCGCCGCCGTCTATACGCGTGCGCCAAAGCCCGGCGGACGCCGCGGGCTGACGCTGCAGCCGACGCCCGTGGAGCAGGAGGCGCGGCGGCTCAAGATTCCCGTGCTGACGCCGAAGACATTGAAGATACCCGAGGCTGTCGAAGAACTGCGCGGGCACGACGCCGATGCCGCAATCGTCGTCGCTTACGGCATGATCCTGCCGCAGGCCATTCTCGACGCTCCGAAGCTCGGTTGCTTCAATTTGCACGCCTCGCTGCTGCCGCGCTGGCGCGGCGCCGCTCCGATCAATCGCGCCATCATGGCCGGCGACGCCGAGACCGGCGTCATGGTGATGAAGATGGATGTCGGTCTCGACACCGGCGATGTCGCGATGGCCGAGCGCGTTGCGATATCGGACAGAATGACCGCGTCCGATCTGCATGACGAATTGTCACGGCTCGGAGCAGGGCTGATGGTGCGCGCGCTGGCCGCGCTCGAGCGCGGCACGCTTCAGCTGACGAAACAGCCCGAGGAGGGCGTGACCTACGCCGCCAAGATCGACAAGGCCGAGGCGCGGATCGACTGGACGAAGCCCGCCCGCGAGGTGCTGCGCCACGTCCACGGCCTTTCGCCGTTCCCAGGCGCGTGGTGCGAGATGGCCGGCGACACCGAGCCGGCGCGCCTGAAAATCCTGCGCTGCGAGCCAGCCAGCGGCGCTGGTGCGCCGGGCGTCGTGCTTGATGATCAGCTCGGCATTGCCTGCGGTGACGGCGCGACCCGCATCATCGAGCTGCAGCGCGCCGGCAAGGGGCCGATGAAAGCGGCGGATTTCCTGCGCGGCCTGCCGTTGAAGCAAGGTGCTCGCCTCTCTTAAGGGCTGTCATACCCCGTGCAAGCGGGGTATCCAGTACGGCATTGAGATTGAACCGAGGAGCCGCGGAGTACTGGATCATCCGCCTTCGCGGATGATGACGTTCCCCGGATTGAGATGCCTCGCTACAAGCTCACCATCGAATATGACGGCACGCCGTTCTGCGGCTGGCAGCTCCAGGACAGTCTGCCGACCGTGCAGGGCGCGATGGAAGCCGCCGTCAAAGCCATGACCGGCGAGCACGCGCGTGTCCATGGCTCCGGCCGTACCGATGCCGGCGTGCATGCACGCGGGCAGGTCGCGCATTGTGACATTGCAAAGCCGTTCGCGCCGGATCGTCTGCGCGACGGTTTGAACGCGCATCTGCGGCCCAATCCGGTCGGCGTGCTGAACGCGGAGATCGTGCCCGAGAGTTTCGAGGCGCGCTTCTCGGCGATCAAACGGCATTATCTCTATCGCATCGCCAACACGCGGGCCAATCTCGCGCTCGATATCGGGCGCGTCTGGCGCGTGCCGCGACGTCTCGATGCGGAGGCGATGCATCAGGCCGCGCAGCGGCTGATCGGCAAGCACGACTTCACGACATTTCGCGACACCGAGTGCCAGGCCAAATCGCCGGAGAAGACACTCGATCAGCTCGACGTCACGCGCAACGGCGATGCGATCGACATCATGACCTCGGCGCGCTCGTTTCTGCATAGCCAGGTACGCTCGATGGTGGGCTCGCTGGTGTGGGTCGGCGAAGGCCGCTGGAGCGCCGACGATCTCGCCGCGGCCCTCGCCGCCCGCAACCGCGGGGCCTGCGGCCCTGTCGCCCCGCCGGAAGGCCTCTATCTGATGCGGGTGGAGTATCAGGGCATGTAATGTCGCCGATGTGATTCAGCATGGGAGGCAGCCGGTCGCCCCGCTCGACAGTGCGGGGCGCTCTCCGTATTTGAACCCGGGCCAGACTGCCGATAAGGTGCTGCGGCGCCGCTGGCAGCGTTTAGAGGCGGTAGGTTGGTTCGAAGGTTGGTTGTCCATCTCTCGGGCAATTCCGTACAGATCAGGCACATGACGAATGGTTTGTTTTGAAGCCCGACGAACGAAGTCAATCCAATGACCGCGCCCGGCACACCATCCGACCTGCCACCCGTGTCTCAGCTGGTGGTTCAGGATTTGACCCGCGCTGCGATCTTTCTGATCGTCACGATCAACCCCGGCACGACGAATAGAGCGGCGATCCGGTCGTTTTGCGGCGACCTCCCGGCGCTGGTACGTGCGGTTGGCTTCCGCGATATCGAAGGAAATCTCTCCTGCGTGATGGGGATCGGATCCGACGCCTGGGACAGGCTGTTTGGCCAGATACGGCCGGCCGAACTGCACCCCTTTCGGGAGATCAAGGCCGGCTCGCGTCATGCCGTTGCGACACCTGGCGATCTCGTTTTTCACGTTCGCGCCAAACGCATGGACCTCTGTTTCGAGCTGGCGACGCAGATCATGGCCCGGCTCGACGGGGCGGTTTCGCCGCTCGACGAAGTGCATGGCTTTCGCTATTTCGACGACCGCGATCTGATCGGCTTTGTCGACGGAACGGAAAATCCGACGGGACAAGCCGCGATCGATGCCGCTTACGTGGGGTCCGAAGACGCCGTCTTTGCAGGCGGCACCTATGTGATCGTGCAGAAATACCTGCACGATATGGCCGGCTGGAATGCGCTCTCCACGGAAGCGCAGGAGCGCATCATCGGTCGAGCTAAGCTTTCTGATATCGAGCTCGATGACGCCGTGAAACCGACTTGCGCCCACAACGCGCTCGCCAAGGTCGTAGTGGATGGCACGGAAATCAAGATCATCCGCGACAACATGCCGTTCGGCCGCGTGGCCGAGAAGGAGTTCGGCACCTACTTCATTGGTTACGCGCGATCGCCGCGAACGATCGAGCAGATGCTCGAAAATATGTTCGTAGGTGTCCCTCCCGGCAACTACGATCGTTTGCTCGATTTCAGCGTTGCCAAGACCGGCAATCTGTTCTTCGTGCCATCCGCGACTTTCCTGGAAAATATCGCCGACGACGATCCGGTTGCGGGACTTTCGTCCGAGCCTGCCGTTCCGGCGGCAAACCCTGCGCCGAAACGCAAGGGCTCGCTCGATATTGGTTCGCTCAAAGGAGACCCCGCCTCATGAATAATCTTCACCGCGAGCTTGCCCCGATCTCCGACGAGGCGTGGTCTCAGATCGAAGAGGAGACGTCGCGCACCATCAAGCGCTATCTCGCCGGGCGGCGTGTCGTCGACGTGCAGGGGCCGGGCGGCATCGCTCTCTCCGCGATCGGCACCGGTCATTTGCGTAATGTAGCGGCGCCGGGAGACGGAATCCTCGCGCGACAGCGTGAGGTCAAGCCGCTGGTCGAACTCCGCGTTCCCTTCGAACTCGATCGCCAGCAGATCGATGACGTGGAGCGTGGCGCCAACGATTCGGATTGGCAGCCCGCAAAGGACGCCGCGCGGATTCTGGCCTTTGCAGAAGACCGGGCGATCTTCGAAGGCTACGCCGCCGCAGGCATCGGCGGCATCCGCGAGGGAACCAGCAATCCTGTCCTGACGCTGCCGCCCGATGTGCGCGCCTATCCCGACGTCATTGCCCATGCACTCAGTCAATTGCGCCTAGAGGGCGTCAACGGTCCTTACACAGTGTTGCTGGGTGCAGATGCATATACAGCTTTGAGCGAGACCAGTGATCACGGCTATCCCGTCCTGCGGCACATCAAAGGCCTGGTCGACGGCGAAATCATCTGGGCGCCGGCGATCAAGGACGCGTTCGTTCTGACGACGCGCGGCGGCGATTTCGGTTTGTATCTCGGAGAGGATGTGTCGATCGGCTATTTGAGCCACGACGATAAAGCGGTCCGCCTCTACCTTCAGGAGACATTTACTTTCCTCCTGCTGACGACGGAAGCCTCCGTTGCGCTGACTGCGAGCGAGACCAAAGCCAAACCCTGATTTTCGCTTTCAATGACAACCCGGACGACATTTTCTCGGACCGGGTTCTTCCGATCCTGATCCGACGGAAACATGAGCCACGACCCTTCATCATATAAGCGAGGAGACCGATGACTGACGCCTCTGCGAAATGGAAAGGAGGCGCGGAGCATGAGACATAGAGTATTCGTTTACGGCACCCTCAAGAGCGGCTTGTGGAACCACTACTTGCTTGAGGGTTGCGAATTCTTCGGTGGCGCCGCTACCGTGCCGACTTACAAGATGATTGAGAACGGCTTCCCGGTGGTCATGCCTGATCCGGAAGGCAAGTCCTTGGCCGGTGAAATCTATGCCGTCGATGACGAGACGCTGGCGCGGCTCGACCAGCTCGAGCGCGAAGGCCGCTCTTACGACCGCAAGCTGATCGACGCCACCTTACTGCTCGCCGGCGGCGAGCGGTTGCCGACGAAGGCATTCATATACGTTGGACGCGAAGATCGCTTTGGTGAAGCATTTGCTCGCGGCCCGCTCTATGAGAGCGTGAATGAGCGAGGCGAACTGGATTGGAAGGTGGGCCTGCCTAAAGCATGATCCGGAAAAGTGTGTAGCGGTTTTCCCTTAGCTAACAAACGCGGAACGCGTTTGCGCGGAGATCATGCTCAATCAAAGGCCTAAAGAGCGATGACGATTCAACCTGATCTCATCGCGCTTTAGCCGAAATACCGATCCAGCACGGCGCGGTAGATCTTGGTCAGCTTCTCGAGATCCGCGACCGGTGTGCGCTCGTCGATCTGATGCATGGTCTGGCCGACCAGGCCGAACTCGATCACCGGGCAGTAGCTCGAGATGAAGCGCGCATCCGAGGTGCCGCCGGAGGTCGAGAGCTCCGGCTTGCGGCCGGTGACCTCCTCGATCGCGGCGACCGCGAGGTCGGTGAATGGGCCGGGCTTGGTCACGAACACGTTGGAGTTCGACGGCTGCCATTCGATATGCGCGCGAATGCGGTTGCCGGCGGCTTTCTCGACGCGCTCCTCGACGAGCTTGCGTAAAGACTCCTGCGTATGATTGTCATTGTAGCGGATGTTGAACTTGGCGCGCGCGCTGCCGGGAATCACGTTGCTTGCGGGATTGCCGACATCGACCGAGGTGAATTCGAGGTTCGACGCCTGGAATTGCGCGCTGCCGCGGTCGAGCGGCTCGTCGCTCAGCGCCACGATCAGCCGCGAGATGTCAGGCACCGGATTCGATGCGCGATGCGGATAGGCGACATGGCCCTGCACGCCCTCGACGACGAGCGTGCCGGATTGCGAGCCTCGGCGGCCGACCTTGATGCAGTCGCCCATCACTTCCTGGTTGGAGGGCTCGCCCAGCACGCAATGGTCGAATTTCTCGCCGCGCGCCGCCGCCCATTGCAGGAGCTTGATGGTGCCGTTGATCGAGACGTCTTCCTCGTCGCCCGTGATCAGGAACGAGATCGATCCTTTGCCGTCCTCTTGCGGCTTGCCGCCGTGGTTTTCGAGATGTTGCAGCACCGCCGCGACGCTGCAGGCGATACCGCCTTTCATGTCCACCGCGCCACGGCCGTAGAGGTACCCGTCCTTCACCTCGCCGGAAAACGCTCCCGTGCTCCAGGCGCTCTCGTCGCCCGGAGGCACGACGTCGGTATGACCGGCAAAGCTGATATGCGGCGCATCCTTGCCGATGCGCGCGTAGAGATTTTCGACGTCGGCGGTGCCTGCCTCGGAGAAGGTGACGCGATGCACCTCGAAGCCCGCGGCTTTCAGGATATTTTCCAGCACGCCGAGCGCACCGGCCTCAGCCGGAGTGACGGATGGGCAACGGATCAGGTCGCGGGCAATGGACAGCGCATCGTTCATGCGCCCCGCTTACCACGTCACTCCGTTGGGGGGCCAGCTTCGTCGGGCTTTAATTCGATCTCGTGTTTAATCCCGCGTGATGCCGCACGAGAATGCGTCTGTCGTTCAGTCAG
Source organism: uncultured Alphaproteobacteria bacterium (assembly GCA_963770385.1). Lineage (GTDB taxonomy): Bacteria > Pseudomonadota > Alphaproteobacteria > Rhizobiales > Xanthobacteraceae > Bradyrhizobium. The sequence continues at coordinate 2,011,997 of CAVYPJ010000003.1, forward strand.
ATGTGAGCCTGCGGCGGAAGGCCGCAAGGCTCGTTGGCCGCGAGAGGCACGCTTCAAGTTTGCGTCAATCCCGCAGCAATTCGTTAATGCTGGTCTTGGAGCGGGTCCGTTCGTCGACGCGTTTCATGATGACGGCGCACGCGGTCGATGGACCGGGCTGGCCGTTTTTCATCGGCCTGCCCGGCAGCGCGCCCGGCACCACCACGGAATATTCCGGCACCTCGCCGATGAAAACCTCGCCGGTCTCGCGGTCGACGATCTTGGTGGACGCGCCGAGAAACACGCCCATCGCCAGCACCGCGCCCTTGCGCACGATCACGCCCTCGGCGACCTCCGAGCGCGCACCGATGAAGCAGTCGTCTTCCACGATGACAGGCTCGGCCTGCAGCGGCTCCAGCACGCCGCCGATGCCGACGCCGCCGGAGATGTGTACGCGCTTTCCGATCTGCGCGCAGGAGCCGACGGTGGACCATGTGTCGATCATGGTCGCTTCATCGACATAGGCGCCGAGATTGACGAAGGAGGGCATCAGCACGACGTTGCGGGCGATGAAGGCCGAGCGACGCACGATCGAGCCGGGCACGGCCCGGAAGCCGGCGTCGCGAAAACGGTTCTCGCCCCAGCCCTCGAATTTCGACGGCACCTTGTCCCACCAGCTCGCCTTGCCGGGGCCGCCGGAAATCGCGCTCATGTCGTTGAGGCGGAAGGAGAGCAGCACCGCCTTCTTCAGCCATTGATTGACTTTCCATTTGCCGCTCGGCTCGCGCATCGCGACCCGCGCCTCGCCCTTGTCGAGCAGCTCCAGCGCGCTGTCCACGGCGTCGCGAACCTCGCCCTTGGTCGCGGTCGAGATGCCGTCGCGCGCCTCAAACGCGCCGTTGATGGTGGATTCCAGGGCAGAGAGGGACATCGCGGGATTCCTTGGGCGGTGTTGTTTGCGCAAGACTGGCTCGGCAAGACTGGCTTGGCGAGGTTTTTCGGGATTTGGAGGGGGAGAAGTCAAGGCTTTGACAGTCGTCCTCTCCACTTGTCGTCGCCGCGAAGGCGGGGACCCATAACCACCGGCTTTTGTTGTAGGACCGGGCTGAGGCCCCAGCTTTTTTCAACACTGGAGCCTGTGGTTATGGGTCCCGGATCGCGCTTCGCGCGTCCAGGACGACGTGGGGATAGAGGAGGGTTAGCCCTTCGCCAGCCCCTGCAGAAACCCCGTCAGATCATCCGTCACATGATCCACGTGGGTCGCGCCGCGTCCTTCGAGCTCCCAATCCTCGCGCACGACTTCCTTGGTGCCATCCGGCACCACCAGCACCGTGGTCATGCCGAGCTCATGCGGCACCACGAGGTTGCGGGCGAGGTCCTCGAACATCGCCGCTCGCGTCGGATCGACATCATGAAGCCTGAGGAATTTATCATAGGTCTGCGGCGCGGGCTTGGGCTCGAGCTCGGCGGCGATGATGTCGAACACACCGTCGAAATGCGAGGCGATGCCGAGCCGCGCAAGTACCGCGTCGACGTGATCGGTCGAGCCGTTGGTCAGGATCAGCTTGCGGCCCTTCAGCCTCGCGATCGCTTCGCCCATCGCGGGGTTCGGTTCGAGCGGCGAATGATCGATCTTGTGTACATAGGCGAGATAGTCGTCGGCGTGCACGCCGTGCTCGGTCATCATGCCGCGCATGGTGGTGCCATAACGGCGGTAATAGTCCTTCTGGATGACGCGCGCCTCGTCCGGCGGCACCTTCAGCCAGGCTCCGACGAACTCGCCGATCCGCGCATCGACCTGCTGCCATAGATTGACGTGATGCGGGTACAGCGTGTTGTCGAGATCGAACACCCAGGTGTCGACATGGGTGAAGGTGCGCGGCGTTTTGATCATCGTTCTCTCAACCCCGTCGTCCCTGCGAACGCACTAATGTATGCACACATCTCGAAAGACAATCCCGGCTGTCGTCCCTGCGAACGCAGGGACCGATACCGCGTGATATCTGTTGTTGGAAAGAGAGCCGTCCCGCCGTAGTGCCACAAACACAAGCCTGTGGTTATGGGTCCCTGCGTTCGCAGGGACGACAGAGGTGCTTGTGGCAACAATTTCGGCATCAGAGGCATCATCATCACGGCATCGCGAAGCGCAGCGTCTTGCCGCCGCTACCCAGATCGACCGGCGCGAAGCCGGTCGCGGCGAAGCCGCGGCTGAGGCAGTCGCCCTGTTCGCTGGTTTCGAACTTGTTCTCGCGCGTGCAGAGCTGAGTTGGTCCGCCCCAGTTCAAGGGCTTGTCCTTGACCTTGATGGTGCGGTTGTCGGCATCGACGGCTTCCGCGAAGCTATAGACTTTCTTCGGCTGGCCGGTGACATCGGGATGCAGGCATCGGCCGGGCTCGATCCGATACCAGCCGCGGCTGACCACGGACTTGCCGTCGTCGGTCGCGACCGCGGCCATGACCTTGTGCGGCGTGTCGTTGCACCAGGTGAGCCCCGTTGCCGATGGCGACTGCACCGCGTCGATCATGGTGGTGAAGAAGTTCGGCGAGGCTGCGATGTCGGATGCGAGCCCGCGGCTTTTCAGGAATGCGGCCAGCGCGGCTTGCGTCTTCGGACCATCGACGCCGTCGATCGGCGCGGCATCGTAGCCAGCGATCACCAGCAGGCGCTGGATGCCGGCGAGCCGTGCCTGCTCGTCGTCATATTCTGAATCCTCGGCGAGATAGGCAACCATATTGCCGTCGTCAGCCTGTGCCGGCTTGATCTGGGTGAAGGGCGCCTGTGTCTGCCCGGAACGGCATTGCCGCGCGGCCGCAATGACGAAGTCGCCCGGCGCGACGCAGAGCGTATCGGTGCCGTTCTGCGGCAGCGGTGAGGCGCCGTAGACGCCGAGCGCGCGCGCATTGAGGAGGATGCGGTCGGCCGAGAGCGTGCCCTGCACCACCACGCGACAGGTGGCGGGATCGATGCGGAACCAGCCGCGCGTCGCGGTCGCAGCCTTGTCGTCGATGCCGATCGCGGCCTCGATCACATAGCTCATGCGATTGCACAGCTTCAGGTCGGCATGCGCCGGCTCGGCGGAGACGAGAAACGACAGCACTGCCGCGGGCAACGCCATCAAGAGGTGCGCGAGGCGGGAACGCTGGGACCGCGATGCTCTCCGCCTGTCGTGCCCGGTCAACGCAGTCTGCCCTGCGCAGACTGCGTCAACTTGTCCGCGCTCCCGGGCATCCACGGTATCTCCGCGGACAGGCAATGCGTGGATGGCCGGGACAGGCCCGGCCATGACGACCTTCGTCTGCGGACGCGTCTCGCGCATCACTTGTGAATCAGCGTGCCCGTGCCCTGGTTGGTGAAGAGTTCGAGCAGCACCGCGTGCGGCACCTTGCCGTCGAGGATGACGACGCCCTGCACGCCCTGTTCGAGTGCGTAGATGCAGGTCTCGACCTTTGGAATCATGCCGCCGGAGATCGTGCCGTCGGCGATCAGCTTTCGCGCATCCTTGACCGACAGTTCCGAGATCAACTTCTTGGATTTGTCGAGCACGCCGGGCACGTCGGTCAGCAGCAACAGCCGCTTGGCCTTCAGCGCGCCTGCGATCGCGCCCGCGAACGTATCTGCATTGATGTTGAGCGTCTGTCCGTCACGCGACGTCGCAAGCGGCGCCAGCACCGGGATCAGCTCATAGCCGATCAACTGATTCAACAGCGTCAGATCGACCTTCTCCGGATCGCCGACGAAGCCGAGATCGACCGCCTTCTCGATGTTGGAGCCGGGATCGACCATGGTGCGCGTCGTCTTTGCCGCCTTCACCATGTTGGCGTCCTTGCCGCTCAGGCCCACCGCCTTGCCGCCCGCCTCGTTGATGTAGCCGACGATCTGCTTGTTGACCGAGCCGGCGAGCACCATCTCGACGATCTCGATGGTGGCGGCGTCCGTGATACGCAGGCCGGCTGCGAATTCCGACTGGATGCCGAGCCGTTTCAGCATGGTCGCGATCTGCGGCCCGCCGCCATGCACGACCACGGGATTGATCGCGGTCTGTTCGAGCAGCACGACGTCGCGCGCGAACGCCTTGGCGGTTTCCTCGGCGCCCATGGCATGGCCGCCATATTTGATGACGATGGTTTCCTCGTCATACTGCTGCATATGCGGCAGCGCCTCGGACAGGATCCGGGCCTGATCGAGCGGGCTGATCTGGGTCGCGTCGGTCATGAAGCGGGGTCTCGCGAGCGGGGAGGGTCGGGCGGGTTCTAGCTGATTGGCAGGCAAGCGCAAAGTGCGGCTTTGCAGGCGCCCTCGTATTTCGCAGTCCGGATTGCCGCGCGGCGTGCGTGTTGGTTCACACGTGCCGCGGCCAGGCGGCAGCGAGTGCAAGCGTCAGCCAGCTCACGATCAGCAAAGTACCGCCGGTGGGTGCGGCCATCGGAAACAGCCCGTGACCTGCAAACTGGCGCATGGTCAGATCGCCGGCAAAAAGCGCAGCCGCCAGCACGAAGCCAAATCCCGCCGCAAGCCCGATCCTCCCGCGAATGACGCCGCGCTCGGCCAACGCCACTGCCGCGAGCGCTGCGCTGGCGTGAAACAGCAGCATCGAGGAGGCGGCGCTCAGCCGCGTCGCATCCGGCTCATGCGCGGCAAGCGCCGCCAGCACGACGCCGTCGGCGCCGAGGATACCGGCCAGGATGATCAGGATGCGATGGGGGCGCAGCATCGTCAGGCGCGCTCTTCCATCAGCCGCACGATCGCGGCGCGCAGGTCCGGCATTCCGTTGCCGTCGCGCGAGGATGTCGCGAGCACGCTCGGAAAGGCGGCAGGATGTTTCGCCAGCGCCGCCTCGGTCTCGGCGATGCGGCTTGCGAGTTCCGCGGGCTTCACCTGGTCGGCCTTGGTGAGGACGACCTGATAGCTCACGGCCGCCTTGTCGAGCGTCTTGAGCACGTCACCATCGACGTCCTTCAACCCGTGCCGCGCGTCGACCAGCACATAGACTCGCGCGAGCGTCGCGCGCCCCAGCAGGAATTGATGGATCAGCGCGGTCCAGGACGCGACCTTGGTCTTGGGCGCCGAGGCATAGCCGTAACCGGGCATGTCGACCAGCCGCACGCCTGCTTTCTCGGGGCCCTCGAAGAAGATCAGCTCCTGGGTGCGGCCCGGCGTGTGCGAGGTCCGCGCCAGCGCATTGCGGCCGGTCAGCGCGTTGATCAGCGAGGATTTGCCGACATTGGAGCGGCCGGCGAAGGCGATCTCGAGGCTGCCCATCGGCGGCAGCGTCTCGATGGAGGGCGAGGCGAACACGAAACGCCAGTCGCCGGCGAACAGCTTTCGGCCCTGCTCGATCAGCTCAGCATCTGTCTCGGCAGCGGTCATGTGAAAGTTCTTTCAACCGTCATTCCGGGGCGATGCGCTAGCATCGAACCCGGAATCTCGAGATTCCGGGTTCGCACTCCGTGCGCCCCGGAATGACGACACGCGCTACGTCGCCTTCTTCGGCGTGAACGTCGCCTTGAGATTGTCGAACAGCTCCACCTTCACGCCGTTGCGGCGCATGATGAAGCCCTGCTGGATCACCGAGAGCAGGTTGTTCCAGGCCCAGTAGATCACGAGTCCCGCCGGGAAGCCCGCCAGCATGAAGGTGAAGATCAGGGGCATCCAGTCGAAGATCATCTTCTGCGTCGGATCCGGCGGCGACGGGTTGAGCTTCATCTGGAACCACATCGTGATGCCCATGATGATCGGCCAGATGCCGAGCGCGAGATAGTGACCGAACAGTGGAAGTTGCGTCGGATCGAAGTGCAGCAGGCCGAACAGCGTGAACAGATTCGTCGGGTCCGGCGCGGAGAGATCCTTGATCCAGCCGTAGAACGGCGCGTGCCGCATTTCGATGGTGACGAACAGGACCTTGTATAGCGAGAAGAACACCGGGATCTGCAGCGCGACGGGAAGACAGCCCGCGATCGGGTTGATCTTCTCCTTCTTGTAGATCTCCATCATCTCCTGCTGCTGCTTCACCTTGTCATCGGGAAAGCGCTCCTTCAGCGCCTGCAACTGCGGCTGCACCGACTTCATCTTCGCCATCGACGCATAGGACTTGTTGGCGAGCGGGAAGAACAACAGCTTGACCAGCACCGTCACCAGCAGGATCGCGATGCCGAAATTGCCGACCAGGTGATAGAACCAGTCGAGCGCAAGGAACATCGGCTTGGTGATGAAATAGAAGTGGCCCCAGTCGATCAGAAGATCGAAATGGTTGAGGTTGAGCTGCTGATTGTAGCCGCCGACGCCGACAAAGGGGAAGTTGATGCCGACTACGCCAACTTCCTTGGCGCCGGCGAAGACGCGCGTCGTCGCGGTGCCGACGCCGCCGATATTGATGGTCTGGGCCGCCTGCATGTAGTCGGCCTGATAGCGCTTCTGCCGCCCGCCGGTGGAGAAATGCGCATTGACCAGCGTTGCGTCGGTCTCGGGCAGCAGCGCCGCCGCCCAGTACTTGTCGGTGATGCCGAGCCAGCCGTTGACGATATCGCTGAAGGCCACGCCCCTGGCATCCGGATTGTCGGGCAACGGCTTGCCGTCGTCGATGTTCTTGTAGGTGAGTTCCTGCAGGCCCTTGTCGCCGAGATAGCCGATGAAGCCTTCGTGCAGGATCGAATAGCCCGAGACCGGCGGCGTGCCGCCGCGCGAGATCAGCCCGTACGAATAGAGCGTTACCGGTGCGTTGCTGACATTGGTGACCTCGTCGCGGATCGTGAAGAGATAATGGTCATCGATCGCGATCGTGCGGCGGAAGGTGAGGCCGTCGCCGTTGTCATATTTCAGCACCACCGGGCTGTCCGGGGTGAGGCTGTTGGTGCCTTCCTGCTGCCAGGCCGTATTGATATCGGGCAACCGCACCGTCGAGCCCGCGGTCGGCACCCAGCCGAACTCGACATAATAGGGATTCGCCGTGTTCGACGGCGCGAACAGCACGATCGGCGGGGAAGCCGGATCGACGGTCTCGCGGAACTTTATCAAAGACAGATCGTCGATGCGTCCGCCCTTCAGCGCGATGCTGCCGGTGAGGCGGGGGGTCTCGATCTTGACGCGCGGGGTCGACGTGATCTCGGTCTCGCGGGGAACGATCGGCGCGGTGGTGGGAGTTGTCGGCGCGCCGGCCGGACCGTTGGCCGGGGTTGTGGGCGCGGACGACGCGTTCGGGTTCTGCGCCTGCTGCTGCTGTTGCGCCTTCTGCAGCTCGGTCTGCACCTGCTGCGCGGCGCGCTGCCGCTCCATCTGCGGCATGTTGTAGAAATATTGCCAGGCGATCAGCACGAGGCCCGACAGAATGATGGCGAGGATGGTGTTGCGATTATCGTTCATCATTCAGGGTCTCGTCATTCAATCCGGTTGGCGGCTTGCGCCGGCTTTACGGGCTGTGCCGGCAGGCTGCCGGTCGAGGCGCCTGAGCGCCGTATGAAGATCGTCGAGCAGGGCCGTGAAATCGCGCGTCAGCGCCGGGCGGCGGCCGACCAGCACATAATCATGATGCGGGCGCATCGCCACGTCGCCGAGCAGCCGTATCGCCTCGCGCAGCCTGCGCCGGATGCGGTTGCGCTCGGTGGCGGTGCCGTTCTTCTTGGTGACGGTGAATCCGACCCGGATCGGGCCTAAATCGTCGCGCTGGCGGCTTTGCAGAGCGAACGCAGTGCTGCTCACTCGCCTGCCATCGGCAACGGCGAGGAAATCCGCCCGTTGCCGCAGCCGATCCATGATGGAGGTCTCCGGAGCCGCGCGGCTCAGGCGCTCAGACGCTTGCGGCCGCGGGCGCGGCGGGCGGCGAGAACCTTGCGTCCACCGGTAGTGGCAAGGCGGGCGCGGAAGCCGTGACGGCGCTTGCGCACCAGTTTGCTGGGTTGATAGGTCCGCTTCACGGGTTCTTTCTCCGCTGGCCGGGCAATCTGCCTGTTGCGGGCAATCTGCCTGTTGTCGTTGAATGAGAGCTGGATCCGTTGCTGTGAACCGGCCCAAACCGGGCCGTTTTCGGCCCAAAATGACCCGCCCCGGCCAAGCCGGGCACGACGGACGATTGGCGCGGCTTATAAGGGAGCGTCCGCTTTTCGTCAATCTGCCGCGAAGTATCGCCGTGCGTCCTCCAAAAGCCCAAGATTTATTAGAATAACTCGATTTTCGGAGTGTTTGGTGCAGTGAAGATGGTGTGTGCGGCATCCGCTGCTTAACTGAAAGGCCAGCCAGACATTAGCGAACCGTAATTTGACCCCTCCTTGGTGCGAACCGCATGCTGCAACCGGGGTCATCGAAAGCGACTATGGTGTCATCGACCGAGGAAGAGCTGGCCACGGAAGGGCCGCGGGTCAAACTGCCGCTCCGGCTCGGCCTTTCGGGAAAACTGCTCCTGCTGACCATCCCGTTGGTGCTGATCGCGGGCCTGCTGATCTATGTGCCGGCGATCGCCAACTTCCAGATGAACCGGCTGAACGACCGCCTGGCCGCGGCCAACACAGCCGCGCTCGTGCTGGATGCGGCGCCGCTCGGCATGGTGCCTGATTCGCTCGCCCGCGACATCCTGCGCAGCATCGGCGCGCGGGCGGTGGCCATCAAGATGGGCCAGCAGCGGCGGCTGCTCGCCAGCGCCGACCTGCCGGCCTCGATCGACCGCGACATCGACATGCGTACGCTCACGGTGTGGGAGGCGATCGCCAACACGTTCGACATCATGCTCGATCACGGCAACCAGGCGATCCGCGTGGTGGGCCCGTCCCCGGGCGGGGCGCAATTCATCGAGGTCGTGATCGACGAATTGCCGCTGCGACAGGCGATCTACCGGTTCTCCCGCAACCTCGTTCTGGTCACGCTGCTGATCACGGTGCTGACCGCCGCGCTGGTCTATCTCGTGCTGCACTATCTGTTCGTGCGGCCGATGCGGCGGCTCACCGCGAGCATGGTCGGCTTCCACGAGAATCCGGAAAGTTCGGCGCGGATCATCGTGCCGAGCAATCGCGGCGACGAGATCGGCGTCGCCGAGCGCGAATTGTCGGCAATGCAGCGCGACCTGGTGTCGATGCTGCATCAGAAGAGCCGGCTGGCGGCGCTTGGCCTTGCCGTCTCCAAGATCAACCACGATCTGCGCAATCTGCTGGCGTCCTCGCAGCTCCTGTCGGACCAGCTTGCGACCGTGCCGGATCCCAGGGTGCAACGCTTTGCGCCGAAACTGATGCGCTCGTTGGAGCGGGCGATCGCCTTCTGCCAGTCGACCCTGTCCTACGGACGCGCCCAGGAGGCAGCACCCGACCGCCGCCTGATCCCGATCGAGCCGGTGGTGACCGAGGTGCGTGAGACCGCAGGCCTCGCCAACGACGCGTCCATCACCTGGATCAGCGCGATCGAGCGCGGGCTCACCGTCGACGCCGATCCCGACCAGCTGTTTCGCGTGCTGCTCAATCTCGTGCGCAACGCGGCTCAGGCGTTGGAAAGCCATCCGAGCGCCGACCGTTCGAGCATGCAGATCCGTGTCACCGGCCGCCGCGAGGGCGGGGTCGCGATCCTGGAAGTTTCCGACACCGGCCCCGGCGTGCCGGCGAAAACCCGCGACCACCTGTTCGAGGCGTTCCAGACCTCCGGCCGGCCCGGCGGCAGCGGCCTTGGGCTCACCATCGCGGCCGAGCTGATCCGCCTCCATGGCGGTGACATCCACCTGGTCGAAGGCACCATCGGCGCCACCTTCCGGATCGTCATCCCCGACCGCCCCGTGGAACTGCAAAGCATCCGCAACGAACGCGCAAGGGCTTAGGCTCCTTCCCGAGCCGTCATTCCGGGGCGCGCATCGCGCGAACCCGGAATCCAGAGGTCGCAGAACGAGATGCCTGCCCGACCACCCCTGCGTCGCTGGAATGCCCGGCCAAAAGCTGCGATCCGGACCTTGCCAAGTCCGGCGGAAGCCGGTAGCTAGTGCGCTCTTTCGCGGCCTCTCGAAGAGGCTTGCCTGTCTATGAGGGCGGCTCCGCCCGGCATGAATCCGCGAAAACGCGCCCGTAGCTCAGCTGGATAGAGCATCAGACTACGAATTTGAGGGTCGGACGTTCGAATTGTTCCGGGCGCGCCATCATTCGTGAGCAAATCCAAAAGGTTAGAGCGTCGCGCATGTGCCGCTCCCTTCAGCCTCTCTGTGCCCGTAAGCACGCCGTAAGCTTCAGAGCGATTTTCAGAGTTGCCCGCCCCCTTCGACATTTGGTCGACACACCGGTGGTTGGGGCCGACCATTTTCAGAAAGCCATGCACACCCTGCATTGCTTCTACAATTTCCTTTCTTTCTAAAAGAATAGGAGCCGTCCAAGCCGTCCAAGCCGTCCAGCGATGAGGAAGTTCAGTGGCTTACGGCGCTACTCTCTGGTGGCCACTGCCGTCCAAGCCGTCCAAATACCGCTGCAAAATATTCATTCGCACGGCTCAGCCACCGACCATTGACAGCCGAGGGGCCATTCACGGCGACACGACGAGCACTCACGCACCGGGCCGCGACTTCGCGATGTTTCTCGAAAGTGGACGAGCCCCATCGGCGTGCACCTGCGCGCGATCGGCGGCCGATTTGATTGTTTGATTGCTGCCGAGGAATTCAAAATGCCGCGGGGCAAATAAAAAATCTGCGCGTGGCACCATAGGCGGTTGCGAAGCCCATTCGCTCTTAGGAATTAAACCCCCATCCCCTCCCGTCTGGTCGCAGCCTCAGCCGACCGCCGCGATCAACGGCCACCCTCGAACGGCGTGTGGGACAAATGTAGTTGGGGCGCGGGGAGACGCAGCGTTTCAGATCGTGAACTGTGGAGGGACGATGGTGGTGATCCTGCCGCCGGAATGACGCCGCTCGATCGTGAAGCCTTTGCCGCGGAGCAGAGGCGCTATACGCTCGATGCGATTGCCCATCGCTTGCGCTGACAGAGGCCATAGCTTTGAGCGACGTACGCCTTCGCTGACGCGTTCATTCAGTATGGCAAGCAGCTCGGTAGCGCTTCCGCTCCAGCCTTCTTCTCGATGCGCGGTGAGGACAAAGTCTCGTATGGCGACTGCGACCGGATCGGCTTCGAAAGTGCCGTCCGTTACGTCGCGCCGGTTGTCGGCGTACACGCTGAGAAACTCTTCGGCGCCGTCCCAGCCGAGGCCAGGCGCAGCAGCAGCGGTCCATTTGACAAAGTCCGCCATGCGAGGCGATCGCTCGAGCCGAATGCTGGAGACATTGCGGAGCGCCGAAGAAGCGGCATCAAGCAGTGCTCCGAGGATCAGCGGACGCTTTGCTTCAAACATCGCCGATAGCTCGTCCTCCGGCTGGCGGCTTTCTTCCGGAATCGCGGCCAGATGGATGCACACTGCGCGATCGGCAAGGTCCGCGCGATCCGTCAGCGACGGAATGCCGTTAAGGATGATCGGCCGCGAGGCTTCGAAAATTGTCTCTTCGCGATCGGTATGCAGCATGCGCGTTGCAAAGCCGCCGCCGGTTGCCAGCCGGCATAATGCATCTGCAAGCCACACCGGGACCGATGATAGATTGTCGAATGCGAGAACCCAAGAATTGCCGGCCGAGACGACGAGATCGCGATCGTCCTTCGGTACCGCGCGGATCGGCGCTGCGCTCGGATCGATCAGTGCGCGCATATAGCGCGTAAACATTGATTTACCGCTTCCCTGCTCGCCATTGAGCACAAGCACGGGATAAGGTCCGCGCTCGCGAAGCGATGCCACAAGCCAGGCGATGACGAGCATAAAGCTGCCTTCATCGCGCACATTCAGAAACTGCCGCAGCTCTTCAATCGTCCCGCCGGCTTCTGGCTCCGGCAGAGGCCGCATAGCCATTGAGCGCACGAGCTTGATCGGTGGAAACTTCACTATTCGCCATCCGTTGGCGTCGATCTCGACCGCGCGCCAGGTCGCATCGCCCAGGTCGAGATAAAGCCGATCGCTCTCGCGCCCAACGCGCGTCGCTGGCGCGTATTCTGGCCCATCATTCACGGCGCGCGCCTCGAGGATCCGGACGCCGTCCTCAAGCGCCTGACCGCCGATTGCACCGCTCGTCTCCTCGAAGAAGCGGCCCGACAGCCACATGCGGAATTCGCGGCTTCGCACCGGCCAGTTCTCGCGATGGCCGTTGACCGGAAAAGTGACGAATGCCGTTCGGTAGCTGTCATGCCACAGGTCGCACAACTCAGTCAGGCCGATCAGCGTATCGCGCTGGGGCGTTCGCTTCCGGCCATCGCCAGCGTTGGGCGAAGCCGCCGATGCGGCGTCAATCGACTTCGCCGCGCGAACAAGCCCAGCGCTTCGTTCCCTGGTCCAGCCACCGGCTTCCGCATCCGCTGCATCCCAACCAACTGACGCGTCCGACGGCACCGAGATGATCGCAACGCTTGTGGCGCCAGCCTGCTTAGCGAGATGCGCCACCGCGTTCGCATAATCCAAGCCCGCGCCGTCGGCGTCGGGCCAAACGACCACTGGACGCCCGCGTAATGGCGTCCAGTCCCCATGCGATGCGCCCTTTGATCCGTTTGGCGAAGTGACTACGGCCAATTCAGGCAAGAGGCGCGCGGCGGCGTCAGCTGCCTTCTCTCCTTCGGTTACCAGGACCGTAGCGTCCGGCTTCTCAGCCAGGCGCTCAAGACCGTAGAGAGGTCGCGGCGTCGACCAGGAACTCCATCGCCATTCGCGCTTCGCGCCCCGGCCATGAAGCACCAGGGGCCGAAAGACCTTCCCCTCTTTCCCGTCGAAGCGATAAACGAAGCCGAGCAGCGCGCCAGTTGCGTCACGATAGATCCATTTCGCTGTAGGCTCGCCGAGCTTCGGATGCCTGCCTGGCGCGGCAGTCGTGCCAGGCGGGACGGGCGCGATCGGCAGCCACTCGTCTTTTCGACGATCCCGCTGAGCTTCTGCGCTTTCGCTGCTTTCAATCGGGGCGAAAGGATCATCCACGCGCGTCGATTCCCAGCATATCGGCGACGCGTTTCGCGGCTTCCGCCTGTGTAAGGTCAAACAAGTAAGCCGCCAGCGAGACGAGATCACCACCCTTTTCGCCCGTTGCGAAATCGCCCCAGGCGCCGGTGCGGAGATTCACCTTGAATGATCCCACGCGCCGATCATTGCGCCGTGGATTGTGCGCGACCCATTCAGGGCCTTCCCGACGCCCATCCGGCAACCAGCGCCGGACGATCGTTTCGGCTCGCGCGGTGGCGGCGCTTGATACCTTGCGAAAATCGATGCGGCCCAGTGTCATTGGGCGCTCTCGCAAATGGCAGCGTTTAGCGCATCGATTTCCGCCGACGAGCAGACGGGCAAATCGTCGCCGTGTTTCCAGCCGAAAATCAGAAGCCGGTAACCGCGCGATTGACCAAAATCTAAGTCGCAGTGAGACACGCGATGTTGCAACGGGACCGCCGACGGCTCCGACAGGCCGTGCGAGTGAATGCCGTTGCACGCCGGGCAACCAAACTGGATCAACAGCGCCCCATTGATACGGGTCTTGTAGGCCGGAATCAGCGGGCTTCTGGTCGACGGCCGTTTCTGATTTCCGAGATCCGATAGGTCGAGCAGCGCCGCGGCCGACTTTACTTCCTTGACGGCCGAACGCGGGTTAAGAACATGTTCACTCGCATGCGCGCGGGCCAGTGCAAGCAGCGCGAGCCGAAGCGGCCCAATGCGCAGATCGATGCTAATCCGCTTCACGGCCGCTGCCCCACGTCAGCTTGGCTTGTTGATGCCTTCACATTCACCTCAATGAAGCGGAGAACATCGGCGCGCCGGTAGCGGACGCTCCGTCCGAGCTTCACGAACGGGCAGCCGCCGCCGCGCACGCGCTCGGCCTGCAAGGTGCGCACCGATTGGCGCCTCAGGTGAGCAGCTTCGACCTCTGTAAGCAGGTCGTTGTCGACAAGATGTTGCATGATGTGCCTCGCAGTTTGATGCAGACGAAGCGCCTGCGACCATTTGCGAACTGAGAGTTACCGGAGATAGGGGTGGCACCCCAGGGACATCGCGGACATGTCCGAATTGTCCGAACTGTCACTTATTTTTGGGGGCCGCGACGTTTCCTGATCGGAACAATATTCTCGGACGTGGACCTAAGCTTGATCCTCTCGAAGGCACGACCAGTCGCCTTTGCGCCAGCGTCTGCCGTCGCAAAGCGCTTCTGAAGTTCAGGAGACAGCTGACTAAAGACAACCTTCAGTCCCATATCGCGAGAAAGTCTCTTCGCGAGGATCTCCTCAACTAGGGCCTCTTCTTTCGGCGCTGACTTTTTTGGCGCAGTCTGCGTAAGCGCAGTCAACGGCAGAGGTGCCAAAGCGACCGCGCGATCCCTTCGAAACTCGACCGCTCTCCAGCGCAACTTCATTCCAGCATTGCCTCTGAAGAGATTACCGGTGGCTTCGAAGACATCGCCCGTGCGTGGCAAAACATAGAACTCATCTCGGATCCAAGCAGCGCTCGAAATGCGTTCGTACTGATGGTTGACGGCGTTGTCGCAGTAGACGTTAACCTGACCGCTGGTCAGCATGCCGAAAAGAACTTGGGCATATCGTTCGAGCTCTCGATAGAACTTCTCCACCGCTCGCGGCCGCATACCATGAGCGAGAATGGCGCGAGCCATCGATGTATTCGATTTTGTGAGGATGTTAAGCTCTTCCTCGTCTGAAAGCGGCTCATAGTCCTTGGGTGCGAAGCGCTTCAGTGGAAGCATTTCCTCTTCATGACCGTACACCGGCACGATCATGCCGACGTGATCCTCGAACGGATGCCAGGCCGCGGCTGCGGCAGCCTTCCTTGCAGTCTCGCGCAGATTCATGATTTGCGGATGTTTGAAAACGAGCTGATCAAGAGCGGTCGCAAGCGTGCGCGCCTCGACGACTTCATCGACCGAAAATGGTTCTGCGTCGCGCAGCATGTCATCGCCTCCACAATGGCGAAACCACAAAGAGCGACGGGGCAACCGTTGTGGTTGACGGCTTTCGGCTGGCCGGCCTAGCCCCGTGCTGTGTGCAGGCTGATCCAAGAATCGGCTATTCGCCATGGGTCCTCGCTGAGTTTCCACTGATTTCGATGAACGCCGAGCCTGCGCCAGTTGGCACAAGCTTGGCTGTTTCGATCAGACGATCGGGAACCTCGGCCCGACGCGCGAACCAGCGGCCAAGCTTTCGACGTCTCTCGCGACGGCATTCAGCAGATCACGCGACCACTCGCGACAACGGTGGTTCGTCATGCGCCGGGCAACCAGCACTTTTGCCGCGATGCCATCGATGGTCGCTGGCCGGGCCCTCCTCAGCCGAGCCACATGTCTTCCTGTCTCGTTCGCCACCTGGTTTGCACCGGGCCGGCAGTAGTCTGCCTCCCTGCCTCCGCTGTTGGGACCTCGGTTGCGATCGACAGGGCGATAACGGCAGACATTTTATCGATCGCCTGGCGAACGTGTTTTGCGACGGCGCAGCTGAATGGCATTTCCTTTTTCGTCATCACCGAAGGTCACACTATCCGGAAACGCCCAATCGAGTTCGAGATCATTGCAGGATTCGGCAACATGGCTGAGCGGCTCGCTGGCGCCCGCCATCGTCGTGGGTCGAATATCGAGCAGCGCGACCGCGACACCGCGCATCTCATCCTTACCAGCGCCAACCGTGCGCGTTGCAGCGATATATTGGATGTCGTCGGTCTCGACGATGTCCTCACAACTGGATCGGCATTTCTCGACCGGCAAAACACCCTGCAGTGCGTACTGACGACGCAGGGCCTTCATCAAAGGCTTTCGTGTTCTCCTTGTGTCTGGCGATCGCCGCAAATATTAGGTCTACGGTTGGGGGCGCCGCCGGCGGGGCAATAGGTTCATATGCGGCGAAACGATCGACGGCCGACGCGGTGGCAACCGCCGCAGCTGACGCAAGAATGTTCATGAGAGATCTCCGACTTACTGCAACGCCTCCAGCGCGGGCGTATAAGTCGGCTCAGCGCGGCATGGTTCGATCGAATCGCGCGCGGACTGGCATGCGTCCGGCTGGCTTGCTAAACTCGTCGCCGGCGGCGACATTCGACGGAGCTCCTCATGGTTGCTTGCCTCCGCCATCCGGATTTTTGCCTTGGCGATGGTGCCTGACGAAATGACACGCATAGCGGCTTCACGGGCGTCGTCCAGGAAATCGACGACGTCGGTCAGCTTCTCAGTTGCACAGACCGTGAAACCAGGGTCCCGCAGCCGTTCCATGATAGCTGTGGCAGCGCCGGCCGGTCTGGCACGCACTCGGCGAGCTCTTCCTCGATCCAGTCGGAGATCACATGGCTAGGGGTTATTTCGGTCATCGGATCGACCTCACCATGCAGCTGCGCAAGATGGCGTCGTCCAAGGCATCGGTAGCTAGAGCGTTCGTCTACCTGAGTGAATCGAAAGGGATTCCCAAATCAGCGCGGATCTGATTCAAACTGCCTGCCGGGGCGGAGGCAGGCGGGCATGTCGAAGGCACTTTCGCTGGATCTACGCGTTCGGACTTTGGCCGCGGTGATGGCGGGCGCGTCGCACCGGGAGGCGGCGGAACGGTTTGGTGTTAGCGCAGCAAGTGTGAGCCGCTGGCGCAATCTGGAACGGCAGCAAGGCGACGCTCGACCGAAGGCGCTGGGTGGAGACCGAAGGTCAGGCCGTATCGAGGCGCACAAGGAGACAATTCTGGCCGTGCTGAAGGCAACACCGGACCTCGCGATCGAGGAATTGCGCCGGCGCCTGGCCGAGAAGGGATTGCTGTTCGGCGAGGGCACCGTCCGTCGTTTCCTCGATCGGCACGGGATCACGCGTAAAAAAAGACGGCGCACGCCAGCGAACAGGAACGTCCGGACGTCGTGAAGCGGCGGCAGGATTGGGTCGACAACCAGCTCGCTCTTGATCCCGACCGCCTCGTCTTCATCGATGAGACTTGGGCCTCTACCAACATGGCCCGTCGTTATGGCCGCTGTCCGCGAGGTGAGCGTCTGAGGGCTGCCGTTCCTCACGGCCATTGGAAGACCACGACCTTTGTCGCCGGGCTCACCACGCGCGGCATCATCGCCCCTTGGGTGCTCGATGGCCCGATCAACCGGGACGCCTTCGAGACCTATCTCGAGAAGGTCCTCGTCCCCGAGCTCCGCCCAGGCGACATCGTGATCATGGACAATCTGTCTAGCCACAAGGGGCCACGGGTGCGTCAAATGATCGAGGCCGCCGGCGCAAGCCTGCGCTATCTGCCGCCCTACAGTCCGGACTTCAATCCCATCGAGAACGCCTTCGCCAAGCTCAAGGCTCTCCTGCGCAAAGCTGCCGAACGATCGGTCGAGGGCCTCTGGAGCGCCATCGGCCGTATCATCGACTGCTTCACCCAAACCGAATGCAAAAACTACTTCACCGCCGCGGGATACGCTGCAACATGATCGGCGATTGCTCTAGCGCGCGGATCGTGATGCCGATGAAGACCAGGATAGCCGCGACGAAGAACGATCCCGTTTCGGAGGCGCCTTTCATTGGCCGTCCTCTCCGTCGGACAAACGATATTCAGCGGGAATGCCGGCGGCGCCTGCTTGTGGATCGGCTCGCGATCGGTTGTTCGCTGAGCCGCGGAACAAGAACTATGAGCTTGTGACGCTGGTCTGCCCGAAGTGCAAAAGCGTGCTGAAATTTGTCGACACGCGCCCTCACAAATCAAACGGTTCCGCCTGGTCGAGCTCGCGCTGAAGGCAAAGAAATGATGTCGTTAACTTTTCCGAGATGTGGTCTGTTTTGACCAGCATGTCGGTACATTGGTGTGGAAGACTATCCCATACCGCCCTGTAACGGCGTCTACCGGTGACTGAGTGTTTTGTAGCGCTCTCGCCTGATCCAAGGCGAAACATCATGATCATCGCGTTCCACAGGCCGCCATGTCCCGAGTGCACGGCATCGACAACATTGGCACAGATCACTCCCGGCCCTTCCGGCTTTGACATCCGAACATTCGAATGCCCCGCCTGCAATCGCGTGCATCAGCGCCTGGTCGCGCTTGGCGATCCGATGAAATCTCCGGAAACAGCGGGCTGGCTCGAGGGCGAATTGCGAGCGCCAACGTAAGGCCGCCTCTCTCCCGCCTGACCAAAGGGCAGCGGTCATGATACGACATCCATACCTTTTCGATTTCAACATTGAGCGCAGCGCGGTTGCGCGGCTGACGCGCGTGGAACTGGGCGGGACGGGATGGCATGCATTACGCCCAGGTCTGTTGTTCGGGGTAGACCGGAAGTCGCAGGCGCCCTTTCAGAACGAGACGAATGACCCGATTGTATGGTCCGGCCGTGCGTTGCAAGAGGTTCGTCGAGCTGGCGGTAAGCGGTCTTGCATCAATGTATCCGGCCTCTGATTGGAGCGTGTTGTGCTCCGGGCCATCATGGATATCAGCGCGCGTGCGTTCTCATTAGCGGACAGGCCTCGATTGGACCATTTGGGTCACCAGTGTTCGCACGCGCTCGGAAGACCGAACCTCCATCTCGTCTCATCCTCTCGCAGACCTCGGCTGGAAGCTGTTTGATAGGTTACGTCATCGCGTGCTCCTCATATCGCGCAGTTCCTTTGTTCGAGCCAAGGGCCGTTCCTTCGTCCCGGCCCGCAGAGCGTCGATCGCGTCGCGCGCAGGGGTGGTCAAGGCCGGCCGTCGCGCCTGGCTTGCGGCTGGCTCCGGCGTTGCCAGGCTGCGCCTTGACCGCGCCGAGCACGGCGCGAGGATCAAGCGGGTCGGGCGCCTGCATCGTCGGTCCTCGTCAGCTCGAAGGCGCGTCCTTTGGCCAGCACCGCCCAGGCGATGCGGGCAAGCTTGTTGGCGAGCGCGATCGCCAGCACGTTGTGGTGCAACCGCCTCTTGGCGGCTTCGATCCAGGATTTGAGCCCGTAACGTTCCCAGTTCTTTATCCTGACCAGCACAACCCATGCCGCCTGCACGAACAGAACGCGCAGGTAGCGATTGCCGCGCCGCGAGATTTTACCGAGGATCGTGCGATCTCCCGTCGAGATCTGCTTGGGCACCAGTCCGAGCCAGGCGCCGAAGTCGCGGCCTTTGGAAAATACGTCTCCCGTGCCGATCGCGGCCACCATGGCGCTCGAAATGATCGGCCCGATGCCAGGCACCGTCATCAGGCGCGAACATGCCTGATCTTGACGGGCCAGTGCTTCGATCTCGCCGGATAGGCCATCGATGCGCTGATCCAGCCGGCGCCAGTCGCCTGCCAACTCTTCGATGACACGCAACATGCGGGGCGACAGGGCATCGGTGCGTGTCGCAAGGATGGTGGGCAGTTCCGTGCGCAGAAAGCCGATACCCTGGCGCACGGCGATCCCGCGTTCCAGCATGAAGGCGCGAATCTGGTTGATGATGCCGGTGCGTTGCGACACCAGCCGCTCGCGCACCCGGTGCAGTGCCTGGAGATCCAGTTGCTCGGCGGTCTTGGTCGCCACGAACTTCATCGTCGGGCGCTGTACGGCTTCGGCAATCGCTTCGGCATCATTGAAGTCGGTCTTCTGTCCCTTGCTATAGGGGCGGACATATTTGGCCGGCATCAACCTGGCATCGTGACCGAGCGATGCGAGTTTGCGGCTCAGGTGATGGGCGCCGACGCAGGCTTCCATGCCGATCAGGCAAGGCGGTATATTGGCGAGCCGCGCTTCCACTTGGCCACGCGACCACTTTTGCCGCAGCACGATGGCGCCCCGCGCATCGTGGCCCACGACGTGGAACGAGTTCTTGCCGATATCGATGCCGATCACGGCGATCGCGGTATTGGGTGTCTGAGACATGGCGTGCTCCTTGTCTTTGACGCCCCTTGCCAGCTTCGCTCGCTGGCGGGGCAGGAGCACGGCCGGACCATCCCATTAGCGGACATGCAGGTTCCATCCGGCCATAGCCAGCGCTGTCTAATGGATCGGATCGAGGAAAGGCGTGTCCGGATCACTAACATAGAAGGTGACAACCCGCATCGGTTCAGTTGTGCTGCGATTATAACCGGTCATCTTCACGTTCGGCGGCTCTAAAATGGTGTCGCCCGCCTTGATCGTCATCGGTGAACGACCCTCCAATTCGAGAGTAAAAGCTCCCTCAAGTACGTACAAGGTCACTGGGAAACGGTGAGTATGGAACACAGTCTTGTCGCCGGGTTCGAGGGTGGCGGTCAGCACCCGGATCTGCTGTTTTTCGCCCTGGGGCATACCGGCGACAAGCTCGTTCAGTTTCGTCATCTCTTGCGCAGACGCGTTGGCCAAGCTGAGCAATAGTCCAGCGAAGACATAAGTGAGTATCGACGATCGATGCATGACGCCTTCTCCCGATGTTTTAGTTCTCCTGCCGGTTACGCCTTAATAATCGCTTTCTAAAAGAGCTTCTGTTGGAAGCCGGCTCTCGGTTACCGACTCAAGTCGGAGATCTGCCTAGGCTGCAAACCCGTCAGCAAACGCCGAGCGTCTGATTGCCGACACCAGCTCAGCCGTCGTCAGGATCTCATGGGCAAAGGTCGGTCCGTCGATGTTGAGCATGGCATGCAGGGCCTCATGTGAGCGGGCTGCTGTCCCGTCTCGGACCAGCGTGACATGGAAGCCGAGCTCCATTCCGATGCGTGCCGTGGCTTCAACGCAGGTATTGGCCAGCAGGCCGATGCAGATGATCTTTTCCTTGCCGTATCGCTTGAGCTTGTGTTCGAGGTCGGTGTTTGGAAATCCACTCGATGCCCAATGCTCGGTTGCGACGATGTCGCCCGGCTGCGCCTGGAAGTCGTCGTGGAAGGTCCCACCCCAAGTGTCCTTCGCAAAGGCCTGTCGCTCCGCAGCGCCAAGCTGATAAGGCGACGGGTATTTCCAGTCCACATAATCGCCCGACTCCCAGCGATGATGCGGAACGTGATAAATTTTGATCCCTGCCTCGCGGGCGGTCCGTACGATCGTGCGAAGATTGTCGAGCAGGTTGACCTCCTCGGCGATGTCCTTGACCCACGGCCAGAGCTTTCCTCCCGCACTCAAAAAGTCGTTGTAGAAGTCGATGCACAGCACCGCCGTGATCTTGGGGTCGTAAGTACTCGCCATCGAACTCTCCCCTGTTTGGCTCGCTTTCGTCACGGGTGATCAACGCAGTGGGAGTTGGCGGCGGCGGCAGAGATCTGCGCGTCGTCAACGGCTGGATCGTCCGAACTAATCCGGGCGCTGCGCGTCAATCGCGAAGCTTCGTCGTTGATCGGAAACGACAATATTGAGGTGGCGCCTCCGAATCCAAATCGATGGTCAATCCTGCCATTTAATTCTCTTGCCAGGGCATCGACGATCTTCAGTCCATGTCCAGGCTGGAGTGGGCCACGCGAGGATCCATCGTCCGTGATGCAGCATTGGGCAAACGGGCCGGACGCGGACATTTGAATCCGAATTGTTCCGCCGCCGTCATCGAAAGCATGCCGCGCCGAGTTCGTGATCAATTCCGCAATGATCATGCCGAGCTTCCAGCATTGCTCGGATCGAAGCCGAAGCGGAAACTCGACCAGCACGAGATTGATATTTCTGTGATCCAGTCTGGCGCCCTGGATCGATTGGCAGAGCGCGCGAATGTAGCCGGATGCATCAATCGCGGTGCTGTATGTCGGCATTTGAAGCGCCCGATGTACGCCGGCGTAGCGGTGCAGGAGATCGGCGACGCCTGTCAAAGCCAATTTGGCATCCTCACTCGTCGATCGCGACGCGATCGTTGAAACATAGCCGATTGCCGACGCGAACTCATTGTTGATCCTGTGCGAAAGCTCTCGAAGAAGTAGAAATTCGTTCGAAGGCACTTCCTGGTCGGCGCTGATGGCCGTTGCAACGTCGCTCTTGATCGGAACTGCATGCATTGGCCAAACTCCCCGGATAATTCGCGCGAATCTCTGCGCACGCCGTAAAAAACAGAATGAATTCCATGTGCTTCTGCATCGTGCATTCGCCCCTTGCGCCGGACTCTTGCAACGCTATCCATTCGATATGGGCTCCCGGTAGCGCAAACCCAGCTGCTTCGCTCGCCGCATCCTCCAACTGCTCTCACATACAAGCTGCACTTACTGTGCTGCATTGATCAGGACGCTATAGATTTTCTGATCGAGCTCACTGGCTACGGCAGTCACATCTTTGTTGCCGTATTGGCCGAAGAGTGAAGACGGTCGGTCGTATTCGAACGTCGAGGTGCGGCCCCTGTTCTCGTAAAGCACGATCCGGAGTGGTGCATAAAGGCCGGCAGCGAGTTCATGTTGTGTCATTTGCGTCGATACGAGCACGTTGCCTATGACGTACTGCACAACATGGCGCTTTCCCGAAAGAATCTGCAGCCAGTCCCCATGGGTTGCAACGGAAAAGATAACAAGCCCGGCATCACCCTGAATGGTGCTGAGCTCAGCTTTGACGCGCTCGATGTCGCCATGCTGCAGGTGGGCTCTGATGCGCTCGTCGAACCGGGGAAGCGTTTCCAGTGCGGCCCGGGTTTCGAGGTATGGCTTCTCGGAATCGATGCGAACATGTTCGACAAGGAACTGGTGGCGGCTAACGCTCGGCAGGCTGGGTGAATCCGACATTGCAATGCTGGACATTGTTGTCTCCATTGTTTCGCTCACCTGTACGCCTCCAGGCCGTCAGGCCGGAACGCAGCATTGAGTGTCGGCGCTTTCGACAGCGATTGACGGAACCTGCGCATGATGTTCATGGACGTGGGCGGCAGGCGTGCGGTTGATCAGAAGACTGAGTAATTCCGGACGGCTGTAGTGGCCGCGCGAATCCATCAAGCGCTTGCGCTTGTCGATCAGGGCAAAATCGAGATCGGCAATGACCGCTCCTTCGCCGGTGCGCAACGGTTGCCCCAGCAGTTGGCCCTGTGGCGTGACAATTGCGGTGAAGCATCCACCGGAGATTGGGCCGATTGGGCAGCCGGTGTCTCGCGCAATGAGGGCTTGTTGATCCGCGTCCAGCCAGGCGGTCGCGTTGACGACAAAGCAGCCAGATTCCAACGCGTGTTGCCTGATGTTGATTTCGGTTTGTTCGGCGAAAAGATCGCCCCCGAAGGATCCCGGATACATCGCCGCATGAATTTGCTCGCCGTCGGCCATGAGCGCGTATCGTGCCAATGGAATGTAGTGTTCCCAGCATGCCAGTTGGCCCACGCGCCCAACGGCACTATCGACAGCTCTCAGTCCCGAACCGTCGCCTTGGCCCCAAATCATGCGCTCATGGTGGGTCGGCGTCAGTTTGCGGCGGTGCTGGATCAGGGTGCCGTCCGCATCGAAAAGCAACTGAGTATTGTAGATCGTTCCGCCATCGCGCTCGTTGATGCCAATGGACGCCACCACGCCTGCTTGCCTGCAAGCTTCACCGATCGCGAATGTTGCCGGCGACGGCACTGTCACTGCCTGCTCCAGCAGCATGAGGTTCTGCCCGAGCATTTCAAATGGCCGCTGCACGTACGAAAAATAGGGATAGTAAGGTACGATTGCCTCCGGGAAGGTCGCGAACTGGACACCTTGGCGACCAAGCTCGATGATTTTCTGGATGATCCTGTCCACGGTCCCCTCGCGGCTGTAGAGGACAGGGCTGATCTGCACTGCGGCCGCCTTGATGATGGTCATGCCCGGATACCTTCTGATGGCTTTAATGTGATGGCTCGGATGTGTTGTTGCGAAGATACGCAGACCCGCGATTGAATCTATTGCACTTAGGTGTCGTCGGCGCTTCTGCGCGCGGCTTGATCATGCGTGACGGCCCAGCGCACCGATATCTTTTCGGTCGCTCGAAAACCCAATGAAACCTGGGTGTCAGTGAGGCTGGCATCGGTACGGGAGGCCGATTGCCGACCGACGGCTACGGAGGGTAGGATGGTGGGCTATAGGGCGTCTCGGCTCCTTCCGAACCGACACCAAGGTATCATCGACCTTCGCCGGTTATTTGGCGCATCGTCCTGGCACGGCGACCGTCGAGAAAGGACCTCCATGGAGAATGACCTCGGTCCCCTCTTTGATGCGCTCCCAGGATTGGTCTGGACAGCGTTGCCCGACGGGCGTGTGGACTTCGCAAGCCAGCCTTGGTGTGAGTACACTGGGTTTGGTGCTGGCGAGCTGTTTGGAACGGGTTGGCAGCGCGCGATCCATCCAGAAGATCTGCCTGATCTGCTCGAACGCTGGCGATCCATTCTGTTAGCCGGCGAGGTGAGTGCCATGGAAGCGCGCCTGCGCCGCTTCGATGGAGGCTATCACTGGTTTACTTTCCGAGTTCGACCGTTGGTCGATGCATCCGGAAAGATCGTCAGATGGATAGGACTGAATGTCGATATTGAAGACCGAGGGCGGTCTGGTCGTGCGAGTGAGGGCCTTTATCGCTCAATTACCGACACCATTCCGGCGATGATCTCCTTCATGACGCCGGCCGGCGAACTCGAGAGCGTCAACCAGCACTTCCTGAAGTACGTCGGCACAACGCTCGAAGAGCTGAAGCGCTGGAAGTCAGGAAATTTAGTTCACCCAAACGATCTTCCCTCGGTGATTGCTGCCTGGGATCGAGCGATCGACACTGGGGAACCCTACGATACGGAGCACCGCATGCGCCGTGCTGACGGCGTTTATCGATGGTTTCATGTGCGTGGAATGCCCCGCAGGGATGTGCAGGGAAATATTGTTCGCTGGTACGTCATCGAGACCGACATCGATGACAGGAAGCGGGCCGAAGCTCTGCTCACGGGAGAGAAGCACCTGCTGGAAATAGCGGCGGCCGGCAACTCGATGTCGGACATTCTCGCGGCGCTCTGTCGATTGGTCGAAGCTGCGACCGAGGGCTGCTACTGCAGCGTCGTGCTGGTCGATGCAGACGGCATGAGGCTTGAAAATGGAGCGGCACCGAGCCTTCCAGCCAGCTTCATCAACTCAATTATTGGCCGGCCCGTAAATGTCGATTCGGGTCCATGCGCGATGGCGGTGTATCTGAACGAACAGGTGATTGCTGCTGATCTCACCTTGGAGACACGATGGGAGACACACGCGTGGTGCCCAATGGCCATGGCGCATGGTCTCCAGGCGTGCTGGTCAACGCCGATCCTATCAACGATGGGCAAGGTCGTGGGTGCTTTCGCGATCTACTATGGCGAGCCCCGGGCGCCCACGCCGGAGCAACAGGACCTCATTGCCCAGTTCTCCCACGTGGCGAGCATAGCCATTGAACGTGCGCAGAGCGACGCAGCACTGAAGCAAGGTGAGGCGCGCAAGGCAGCGATCCTGAACGCGGCGCTCGATTGCATCATCACGATAGACCACGAAGGGCGGGTCATAGAGTTCAACCCTGCCGCTGAGCGAACCTTCGGCTATCCCCGGAATGAGATCGTGGGCAAGCAATTGGCGGATGCCATTATCCCGCCAGCCCTGCGGAAGAAGCATCGGCAGGGACTGGCCCGATATCTGGCGACGGGCGAGACGCGATTAATTGGCAGGCGCGTGGAGATGACGGCAGTCCGTGCCGACGGCAGCGAGTTCCCGGTCGAACTCGCGATCTCTCGGATTCCGCTTGAGGGACCGCCATCATTTACCTGCTACCTGCGTGACATTACGGAACGCAAACAGTCGGAGGAGGCGCTACAACGAAGCGGGGCGTTTCTTGCCGAAGCCCAGCATCTGAGCCGAACTGGTAGCCTTTCATGGTGCGTGGCGACAGGGGAGATCGTTTGGTCAGACCAAGTTTATCGCATTTTCGAGTTTGATCAGGCGGCTCCCGTGACGCTCGAGCTGATCGCCACGCGGGTTCATCCGGAAGACATCCCGCTGATGAAGGACATGGTTGCCCGGGCGAGAATGGAGGCCGAGGACTTTGAGTACGAGCACCGGCTGCTCATGCCCGATCGTTCGGTCAAACACCTTCACCTCGTCGCCCATGCAACCCGAAACCGAAACGGTCAACTTGAATACATCGGTGCAGTGCAGGACGTGACGAAGCGCCGAATTTCGGAAGAAGCGCTTGAGGACGTGAGATCAGAGCTCGCGCATGTTTCGAGGATCGCGAGCCTTGGAGCATTGACGGCGTCGATTGCGCATGAAGTCAACCAGCCGTTGTCGGGTATCCTCACCAATGCCAGCACCTGCTTGCGGATGCTGGCTGCGGATCCGCCCAATGTCGACGGAGCGCGCGAAACTGCGCGGCGCACGATTCGCGACGGTAACCGTGCATCTGACGTGATCGTTCGACTGCGGGCGCTCTTCGGCAAGAGAAAATTCATGATGGAGTTGGTTGATCTGAACGAAGCGACGCAAGAGGTAATTGCACTGTTGATAAGCGAACTCAAGAGAGACCGAATCAATCTTCAGACGGAGTTTGTCGACGGTCTTCCGCCGGTCATGGGTGATCGCGTTCAGCTTCAGCAGGTTATCCTGAATCTGTTCCACAATGCTTCGGACGCGATGATCGGTATCGACAA
Source organism: uncultured Alphaproteobacteria bacterium (assembly GCA_963770385.1). GTDB lineage: Bacteria > Pseudomonadota > Alphaproteobacteria > Rhizobiales > Xanthobacteraceae > Bradyrhizobium. The sequence goes on from CAVYPJ010000003.1 coordinate 2,038,421, forward strand.
TCGTCCCAGACGGCTGGTCGTCAGAACCGAACGGGATGCCGACGATCATGCGCGCCTGACCGTGCAGGACGCGGGAGTGGGTTTCAATTCGCAGGACCTGCATAGGATTTTTGATGCCTTCTTTACCACAAAAGATAACGGCATGGGGATTGGTTTGTCTGTCAGTCGATCCATTATTGAGAATCACCATGGTCGGTTGTGGGCGAAACCGAATGATGGCCATGGCGCCTCATTTTCCTTTTCCATTCCGCTTGGACTTGGGAGCAAGGAGGGCCGCGGACTTGATGTCAATTGGAGTCCTGCTGTGAGGGAGCAGGTGATGAGGAGACTGTAAATGACGGGTCGTTTGCTCGTTTCGATTGTCGATGACGACGAATCGGTACGTGAATCGCTACCAGACCTGCTCAAGGAATTCGGGTTCGCAGTGGAAGCCTTTTCGTCGGCAGAAGCGTTTCTTGCTTCCGACCATATTGGCCGAACCAGTTGCCTGATTCTCGATATGGCTATGCCGGGAATGTCCGGACCGGATCTCCAGCGAGAGCTCAGGTTGCGCCGGCAAGACATTCCGATCGTTTTCATTACCGGTCACGGCGATGAGACGGTTCGGCCGCGCGCGCTGGCGGAAGGCGCCGCGGAATGTCTGCTCAAGCCGTTCAGCGACGCCTCGCTGCGCGAGGCCCTCGATGTCGCGCTTCGTATGGGCAGAATGCCACGTGGTGCCGTTGATTGCGGGAAAGTAGGTTAAATTCGTCAGAGCGATCGTTGTTTGGGTCAGCATCCATGTCGAACGTCATGCCGATTGTGTTCGTTGTCGACGACGATGTGTCGGTGCGCGAGTCGCTCGAACTGATGATCCGCTCGGCCGGCTGGAAGCCGGAGATATTTGCTTCCGCAACAGAGTTTCTGTCCCACCCGCGAGCACACGCACCCAGCTGCCTTGTGCTCGACGTCAATCTCCCGGACCTGAATGGCCTCGACCTTCAAATGCGCGTCGCTGGTGATCGGATCGACATGCCGATCATCTTCATCACGGGGTATGGGGACGTGCCCATGACGGTGCGAGCCATGAAGGCCGGCGCGGTCGAGTTTTTGACGAAGCCGTTCAGCGACGATGCGTTGCTGGGCGCGATCCGGCACGCCATTGAACGGAGCCGCACGGTACTTGATCACGAGGCGGAGATTCGTATGCTTGCCGATCGTTACGAGACGTTGAGCCCTCGCGAACGGGAGGTGATGGCTCTGGTCGTGACTGGCTTGTTGAATAAGCAGGTTGCGTTTGATCTGGGCATCAGTGAGATCACTGTGAAGGCCCACCGAGGCAGGGTGATGCACAAGATGCAGGCCAATTCCCTGGTCGACCTGGCATCAATGGCTGCGAAACTTCACCTTACGCAGATGCCGCATTGAATTCGGCCGCTCTATCGTTTGCCGGCTGGAAAGGGCTAGCCCCAAACGCACCTTCGAGCAGCCAGGCCGCCGGCTGTTAAGCTCCAGGCGACGCTCAGTCTATGCAGCATACCCAACCTTGACCGCGGCAGCGGGGGGCGTGCGGAACGCAATCGATAAACGATTGAAGACGTTCATCAAGCTGATCGCATACGTAAGATCAGCAAGCTCCTTATCGCTGAACTCGGCAGCCGCGGCTTCATAGTCCGCATCAGGAATGCCGGTTTTCGCGACGTTTGTTACGGTCTCCGCCCAGGCGAGCGCAATGCGTTCGCGAATGCTGAATACGTCACCCGCTCCACGCCACACCGGCACGAGAACGAGCTTCTCGACTGCAACGCCGAGCTTAAGTAGGTCGCGGGAATGCATATCGATGCAATATGCGCAGCCATTTATCTGCGAAGCTCGCAGATAAATGAGATAGGTGAGATCCTTTGGAAGGCCGCTGTTCTGAAGATGGGCGTATACCCCGCTGAACGCCCTGTAACCTGCGGGTGAAGCCTTAGCATAGTCTATGCGATTGCTCATGATGAATCCCTACGTTGATAGTTTCGGTATGGTCTGGTTGCTCATCGGCGCTCCGGCCGCGTGCGTCAGAAGGCCTCCACTACAGTCGTGGGGGCAACTTCGCTTCTGGAAAAGATGGTCGTCTGTCGCGAAGCATCCATTGTTCTTTGGTGTCGGGTCCGTTGCGGCATAGGGCACCTTCGCGAAATGATCTTGTGCCGGATTTGCTGCTCTCAAGTGTGCCGACTGGCCGTGCAAGATCTGTTCGGGCCGATGAAGGATCCGCGGTTTCCGCAACTGATCCTAAGGTATCGGCGACACCTAGGTCTGATAGATCCGTCCCCAGCTTGGTGCCATCACAGGTGTGTGGATGGTAAACTCTTGAGGGAGTGCATCATCGCCGCAACATCCGGTGAGGAGAGAGCAATGAGAGAATTCAAGCTGCTGATCAATGGAGAGTTGGTATCCGGCGCCGCGAGGCTTGATGTCATCAACCCAGCGACCGAGGACGTGCTGGCGGAGGCGCCGCGAGCTGATCGCGTACAGCTTGACGAGGCGGTCGCCGCCGCGAAGGCGGCGCTCCCGGTGTGGTCCGCCAAACCGATTCCTGAGCGCGGTGCGCTGCTGGGTAAGTTGGCTGATGCGCTGGAAGCGAGACAAGACGAATTCGCGCGATTGTTGACCCTGGAACAGGGCAAGCCGCTTTCTGAGGCGAACTGGGAGGTCGATTTTACCATCCGGATTGTTCGCCACTACGCGACGCTCGATCTGCCAAACGAAGTCTTGAAGGAAGACGCCACACAAAAAATCGTGCGGCAGCACATCCCTCTCGGCGTGGTCGCGGCGATTGTGCCATGGAATTTTCCCATGCTCCTGCTCGTCATCAAGGTGGCTCCGGCGCTGCTTGCCGGCGACACGCTGGTCGCGAAGCCGGCACCAACGACGCCGCTAACCACGCTCCGGTTCGGAGAGATCTGTGGCGAGATCCTGCCGGCGGGCGTGATCAACGTCATCGTCGATCACAATGATCTCGGTGATGCGCTCTCGAGTCACGTGGATGTGGCCAAGGTCGCCTTCACGGGTTCGACTGCGACCGGCAAAAAGGTGATGCGCAGCGCGGCTGGAACGTTGAAGCGGCTGACCCTGGAGCTGGGCGGCAACGACGCCGCGATCGTGCTTGATGATGTCGATCCAATCGAGGTTGCTCCCAAGTTACTCGCCGCCTCGATGATGAACGCCGGCCAGATCTGCCTTGGGGCCAAGCGGATCTATGTCCATGAGTTCACAGTATGACGAGATCTGCGATGAACTGGGACGCCTGGCGCGCGAGTCCGTGGTCGATGACGGGCTGAAGCAGGGGACGCAGATGGGCCCGCTGCAGAACAAGGCACAGTTCGAGAAGGTTAAGGGCTTTGTCGAGGATGCCAAGCGGAACGGCAGGATCGTCGCCGGCGGCGAGGTGCTCAGCCGCAAGGGTTACTTCATTCAGCCGACGATTGTCCGGGACATCTCCGACGATGCGCGACTGGTGACAGAGGAACAGTTCGGCCCGATCGTTCCGGTGCTGCGCTATTCTGACGTCGACGACGCGATCGCGCGTGCGAACAACTCGGATTATGGACTCGGCGGAACGGTATGGGCGAAGGATCTCGATCGTGCGTTCTCGGTGGCAGCCAAGCTTGAAACCGGTACTGTCTGGATCAACACGTTTCTTGACGTGTCACCCGACATTTCTTTTGGTGGCGCCAAGCAATCGGGCATCGGCGCCGAATTGGGTCGGGAAGGGCTCGAAGCCTTCACCCAAGCCAAGATCATCAACATGGCGAAGTAGCGTTCGGCATCGATCCGGGTGTCGATGGCAAAATTGATCAGGGTTGAAGCCACCGAATCGAGGGGAAGGTGGGCGATCTCGACGCCGATAGGGATCTGAGATTGAACGGCCCGCCTGGCAGCGCTGCGCTTGTTGGGGTGCATAGCGAAAGGAGTAACGACGATGAGTTACAGAATCTTCCTTGCCGGTGCGTCCGGGGCAATCGGCAGGCGCCTGACGCCACTCCTGAACAGCGCTGGCCATTACGTCTGTGGCAGCACCAGGTCGAAAGCGAATGTCGACGCTCTGCGCTTGCTCGGGGCGGACCCGATCGTGGTCGACGTATTCGACGCGTCGGCGCTGTCACGGGCCGTCGCGTCGGCACGCCCAGATGTCGTGATCCATCAGCTCACCGATCTTCCGAAGGATCTTAATCCACGTGAAATGGGAGCAGCGATCGTTCGCACCGCCCGCATCCGTAGCGAAGGAACACGGAATCTTGTCAGGGCCGCAATTGCAGCGGGTGCGCACCGGTTGGTGGCGCAAAGCATCGCGTGGGCCTACGCGCCGGGGGCCGAGCCGCACGCGGAGACGGACCCGCTCGATGCCGGGGCCGAGGGAGATAGTGTTGTCAACCTGCAAGGAGTGATCGCGCTGGAAGATCTCACTTTGAAATCGCCGCCGCTCGAGGGCGTCGTCCTTCGCTACGGCCAGCTTTACGGCCCCGGAACCGCTTCGGACCGGCCGTCAAATTCGGCACCCATTCATGTGGATGCGGCCGCCTATGCCGCTCTGCTCGCCATCGACCACGGTGAGCCGGGCATCTATAACATCGCGCAGTCCAACAGATACGTTGCGACCGAAAAGGCACGCGCGGAGCTGGGTTGGACTCCCGATTTTCGTCTTCCGGCCTGACGATTTCGCACGCCGGTTCAGCATGCCAAGCCGTGGCGATGCCTCGGCACCTTGTGGCGTGTTGCTTGCCAGGCGATACCCGAAGTGGTCAGCGCGCAGTCAGAGGGTAGGCCAAGATGCAGCACGATAGAGGTCCATCAACCAGCAAACAGAAGGGTTCGTCATGAGTGATCGTATCAACTACGCAGCCACTCCAATAACGGTTGCCGTAATATTTCACAGCGGTTTCGGCCACACCGCGCGGCAGGCCGAAGCGGTACGGCGTGGAATCGAACGGGTCGCGGGCGCATCTACCCTCTATCTAACGTCAGATGAGGCTCAAGACCACTCGGATGATCTCGAACTCGTAGACGCGATCATCTTCGGCGCCCCGACCTACATGGGAAGCGCGTCCGGACCATTCAAAACTTTCATGGATTCGACGTCAAAATCCTACTCCACGGGCGCCTGGAAGGACAAGATCGCGGCAGGCTTCACAAACTCGGCGTCACGGTCTGGGGACAAGCTCGCAACACTGACCCAATTCGCCATCCTTGCGGCACAACATGGCATGCACTGGGTCAATCTTGGTCTGCCGCCGGGCAACAACAGTACGCACGGCTCGGATCAGGACCTCAATCGGCTAGGCTTCTGGCTCGGCGCTGCGGCGCAGTCGAACAACGATCAAGGACCTGACGATGCGCCACCCGAATCCGATCTTCTGACCGCCGAACACCTCGGCGAGCGCGTGGCGAGAGTCACGCAGCAATTGGTGCGTGGTCGTTTGCTTGCAGCCAAAGGCTTACTGTTGGAAGCGTCCTAGGGCACAACATGACTTTGTCCGGCTTCGCAGCGGTTATGGCACGTGAGACCAACCTTGAAACTGTTGGCGCAGACCAGCTGGTGGAATCCGCTGCTGATCTCGCCCGCACGGTTCTCTCGATGATCAGAGGGGAGTCCGCGTGCTAGACCGGCCCTGTGGCTCCATTCAAGTAGCAACCTATATCGGCTGTTGGCCTGAGCGGCTGTTCAGCAATGTCTGCTCTAGCGCCGCTCTTCGCGGGTAAGCAGACATCTGTCGGGTCGTCGATTTACGCATAGATGGCCCAGCCGCCAGAGCGCTGATCGATTCCAAAAAAATAACGTCAGGAATTTTGCGGCAAAAAATCTGACGCTAGCGCACTGGTCCGCGCCCTGTACCTGCAGACTTTTGGCCACCCCCGGCGACATACGTGCGCGTTAGGTGGGTTAGGCGTAAGGCGCTTAAGCGATACGGCCGTGACGCCAGTTCCAATCTTCGCAAATTGCGAACATTAGCCGCGGCGAAGCTGTAGAGCCCGGGCTTCTGCAAACTCCTCAAATTGAGAATATTGGCCGACATCGATTTGCCTCGCCAAGGTCGCTACGTTGCATGCGCTTGACGCGCTCGCAGCGTGTGCTGCAATGCGGCGTGCTGAAGCGTTTTCGTCATCAAGCCTCTTGAACCGCTCGAGCTCTGTCAGGCGATTGAGTTCGTCTGTGCTGAGCTCGACTATGATCGACCAGCCTTCGGGCCCCAACCTGCGAGCTATGCGATCTTGGATAACTTCGACCGCTTGCTTCCCTCGCCAGGCCTCTCGTCTCGCCAGAGAGCCGGAAGGCCTTTTCGCACGTGGATATTCGATTGAACGTTCTGTTGAAGGTTCTATTGATTTTTCTGTTGAAGGATTAGGCCGCACAGCTATGCGGCCTGGTGGGTTAGAAATGCGGCCCGGCCGAGCCGCTTTTGGCACGAGGGTGCGAACCGCGAGAATTCACGTGATCTATTTTCCGCCACGTCGAAGTCTCGCCGACGTGCCGCGCGAAAACTGTCGCGAAATTAGGTGGGGGGTGGGGGTAGTCATCTCTCGGTGCCTTTCCGCCCGGACCATTTGCAACAATATCGGCACGAAGCTGCGGAGCTGGGATGTGCGCTTCACGGTCGCGATCAGGGGTGAATCCGACATGATGCGGACAGACCGATTCGGTCAAGAATGATCGAACGCGGATATATTTCGGCTCGTCGGATTGGCCGGAGACGTCATGAATCTACTCATGTGGAATGGACGCGGCGGCAAAATTCGCCGCCGCGTCGTAATCGCACCAGCTAATGCGTTGCCAGTTCGAGGTGGCGCAGGCCGGCGTTGATCTGGTCGATCGCAGCCTCGGTCGAGGGCACGTGGCGCAGCGCGTTCAGCGCCACGAAATCGTGAATCGTGCCGTTGTAGCGGACCGCATCGACGCTGACACCCGCCTCCTTCAGCTTGCGGGCGTAGGCTTCGCCTTCGTCGCGCAGCGGATCGTTCTCCGCGGTGATGACGAGCGCTGGCGGCAGCCCTTTGAGCTCGCTGGTGCTGGCGCGAAGCGGTGACACATAGGGATTGTCACGGGTCTTCGCGTCGGGAGCGTAGAGGTCCCAGCCGTACTTCATGAAGGCGCGCGTCAGGAAGCGGCCGGTCCCGTAAGCGTGGTAGGACGGCGTATCGACGCTGGCGTCGGTCGCCGGAATCAGCAGCACCTGGTAGCTGATCTTGGGGCCGCTGCGATCCTTGGTCATCAAGGTTAGTGCGGCACTCATGTTGCCGCCGACCGAATTGCCGGCAATCGCGATCCGGCTGCCGTCCGCGCCAAGTTCCCGGGCGTGCTCGCCGACCCACTTCAATGCCGCATAGCATTCTTCCAGTTGGGTCGGGAATTTGGCCTGCGGCAGCGGCGTATATTCGACGAACACGCCGACCTGCCCGGAGCCGACCACGAGATCGCGCAGCAGGCGCTGATGGTTCTGGAAATTGCCGACGATCCAGACACCGCCATGGACGAAGAACAGCACGCCGGGATTGCCGCGCATCTGCGCGGGCTTCATGATGTAAAGCTTCACCTTGCGGTCGTCCTGGTCGATCGTCCGTTCGCTGGTCGTGACCCCTGTCATGTCGACATCGGTCTGCGACTGCAGCGCGGTGAGAATCTCCTGCGGCTTCGGTTGGGGAAGCTCCCAGAATGGACTGGAGTCCTTGTTGAGCTTCGCGAGGAAGGCTCGGACCTGTGGATCGATCTGCGGGTCGGTGGCGGCGTCGGGGTCTGCGGCGAGGGCTGCTTGTGTCATCATGCTTGCTCCGAATGTAAGGGCTGCGAGTTTTCCAATGTGATTCATGGCAACGGGTCCTTGTCTGCCGAATAGGCAAATGTCCGCGGTGTTCGGGGTCGTTGAGGCGCCCGGTTTCCTGACCGCGCGACGGCCCTTCTCACCGCCAAGACGAGCGTTTAAGCTGGCTTGGCGCGTCAATTCCCTGAGTCAGTGCTGAGAAGTTCTGAGGATGGTGCGAGCCCGCGGAGACGGCGATGGCAGAGCAAGGCCCACGAGCCGTCTATGCGGCGAAGGAGTGGGAAATCGATCTTGACCGGCGCGAGTTGCGCTCCAGTGGTGTCTCCGTTCCCATTGGCAGCCGCGCATTCGAGATCCTGGAGGTTCTCGTCAAGTCCGGTGGCGAACTCGTCAACAAATACCATCTCATCGATCGCGTGTGGCCGGGCGCGGTGGTCGAGGAAAATACCCTCCATTTCCACATCTCCGCCATTCGCAAGGCGCTGGGCGCCGACCGGGTACTGCTCAACACGGTTTCGGGCCGCGGTTATCGTCTGCTTGGCCATTGGACCATCCGGAAGGCAAGCAGGCCGGAGCATCGGACCGATCATCCGGAACGCAAGCCGAGGCAGCCGTTTCGATCTAATGTGCCGATCGCGGGATCGGCCCTGATCGGTCGAAGCGCAGCCAGGCAGCATCTGCTCAATGTCTTGTCGGCCTATCGCGTCGTCACGTTGACCGGGCCGGGTGGGATCGGGAAAAGTGCGTTGGCGCTGGAGGTCGCGCGCAGCCTGTTTCCGACATTTGAGGGCGACTGCTGGCTGGTCGAACTGGCTTCACTGTCCGACCCCGCGCTGGTGCCGTCCGCGGTCGTGCCCGTCCTGGGGCTGAAGATCGGGGGCACCGTGATTTCCGCCGAATCTGTGGCCCGGGCCATCGGTGGCGAGAAACTGCTGCTCGTACTCGACAATTGCGAGCACCTCGCGGAGGCGGCCGCGAGACTCGCGGAAGCCTTGGTGCGCATGTGCCCGAATGCGTCCGTGCTGGCGACGAGCCGGGAGATCCTGCGGATCGAGGGTGAGTATGTCTATCGCGTTCCGCCGCTGGATGTGCCGCCGCACATCTCGAGAGCGCAGTCAATGTCGACGAATACAGTTCGGTCCAGCTGTTCACCACCCGATTGACGGCGCTCGACACCGGCTTTTCAGCGAGCGCGGAAAACGTGCCGCTGATTGCCTCGATCTGCCGGCAGCTCGACGGCATCCCGCTTGCCATCGAGTTTGCGGCGGCGCGCGTCGCGATGCTGGGACTTCAGCAGGTCGCCGAGCGCCTGAACGATCGCTTCAGCCTGCTGACGGCCGGCCGCCGCACGGCGCTGCCGCGGCACCAGACCCTGCGTGCGACGCTGGACTGGAGCTACGAATTGTTGCCCGACGCGGAGCGGACATTGCTGCAGCGGCTTTCGATCTTCGTCGGCGGCTTCACGCTCGAGGCAGCGACGGCCGTGATGGGCGACACCGGCGCGACGGACTCCGCGGTTGCCGAAGGCACTGCGAGCCTGGCGGCCAAGTCGCTGGTGTCGCTGGACACGTCGGTGGCGTCGGGCCGCTGGCGATTGCTTGAAACCACCCGGGCCTATGGGCTCGACAAGCTGGATGAGACTGGTGCAACGGACCAGGTGGCTCGTCGCCACACTGAGTTCTTCCGCAGTCTGTTCGCGCCGGCCGCCGTGAGTCCGCGTGTGGCCCTCGATGATCTGCCGCACTACATCAGGGACATCGACAATCTGCGCGCCGCGCTCGATTGGGCGTTCTCCCGCGGCAATAGCGATGACGGCTTGCGCATCGGACTTGCCGTCGCCGCCGCGCCCGTTCTGCTCGCGACGTCGATGCTGCCCGAATGTCATCGCTGGTCGGCGCGGGCGATTCTCGTTCTTGGCGATGGCAGGCGCGGCACGGCTGAAGAAATGCGGCTGCAGGCGGCGCTGGGCTATTCGCTGATGTTCACCCAGGGCGGAAGCGACGCGGCGCGTGCCGCGCTGGACCGAAGCCTCCTCATCGCCGAAGAACGTGGCGACATCCTCTACCAGATGTGGCTGATGGTTTCGCTGAACATCTTTCACTCGCGAAAGGGCAATTTCACGATAGCGCTGCAATACGCAAGACGCGGTTCGGCCACGGCCACAATCTTGGGCGACCCGGCGGCAATCGCGCTGGCCCAATTCGGGCTCGGAAATTCACTCCACTTCATCGGCGACCTCGGCGGCGCCAGCGCCGAGCTGGAGGCGGCGCTTCTTCATCGGCCGCGCTCACCGCAGAGCGGCACGACCTATCTCGGCTACGACTACGATATTCTAGCTGCGATCGCCCTGGCAAATACGCTGTGCCTGCAGGGCCATCCGGATCAGGCCGTCGAGCGCGCACGCCGGACAATCAAAGACGCCGAGCGGATCGACGATCCGATCGTGCTGTCCATCGTGTTGCGGCATGCCGTGCTACTGTTCCTCTGGATCGGCGACCTGCCCTACGCCGAGGAGCTCATCGACTGGTACATCTCGAATGCCCGCTCGCATTCCCTGGCGCCCCAGATCGCGGCCGGGCGCGGCCTCAAGGGGGAGCTGACCATCCGCCGCGGCAACGCACAGGGTGGAGTCGATTTCCTGCAAGGCTCCCTGGAGGAGCTTCGCGCCACGCATTATGGACTGATGATCTCGGCCTTCCACATCTCGCTCGCCGAAGGACTGGCTGCCGCGGGACGATTTGCCGAGAGCATGAGAATGGTCGACGACGGTATCGATCTGGTCGAAACCAACGGGGACATGATCAACATGCCCGAGTTGCTGCGCGTAAGGGGCACCGTTCTCTTCTCGATGCCGGAGCCGCGCGTCGACGAGGCGGAAGCGAGCCTCATCCATTCGCTGGAGCTGAGCCGCAAGCAAGGCGCGCGCGCCAGCGAGCTGCGCACCGCCATCGATCTGGCAAGGCTGACGGCGGCACAAGGCCGGCGCAAGGATGCTCGCGCGCTGCTGCAACCAGTCTACGACCAGTTCGATGAGGGCCTGAATACCGTAGACCTGAAGTCTGCGGCACGCCTCCTGGCGACATTGCGGTAGCGGCGAATGGAGAAACTTTTTGTCATGGTACATGAGTCCGTTTGGCACTTTGGCGACACACCGACTTCGTCATTTGATGTCCGTTCTCGGGGGTGGCTCGGAAGGTATTTGCTTAGACTGAGTTATTCTGACTTTGAGGCGAGCGCAGACGTCGTCGTTCTATAACGTCTGATCTCGGAATCGATAATCGTGCGAGGGATTCGAACCCACACATTCCATAACGCCTAGTTTACGAATGACGAGCGCCAACGGTCATCCACCTGCTCCGCGAGACAAAGGTCCGCTCGCGAGAGATAGCAAGCCCGGGTTCTCCGAACTCGCGGTTCCGAAGGTAACCCTAAGTCGACGCGCGCCGCTGATCGGGCGCGCCGCGAAGACTCTGCGGTTGTTGCCGGCAGAATCCCGTGACACTATCCAGTTACAGAGATGCTTATGCCACGTCGGAAATATACTTGGGAAAAGCTATCGGATGAGCAATTGCTCCAGCAACGCCTCAGTAGTCTGAGGGTTGCGGTCGAAGATACTTGGCTCAAGGATTGTGTCAGCACTCTCCATGAAGAGCTCGAAGAGCGAGGCATCCGGCTGCGGCCGCACGTATGGATATCGAGCGAATGGTTCAGTCCGTCAAATGTGCCCGGCATTGCCATTCCATTCTATCTCGCCCATCCCCGCCTGATGAAGATCGAGAAGAAAATGATGCTCGACGTCGAGGGCGGCACTTGGTCCGAGTGCATGGCCATTCTCCGTCATGAGGCAGGCCATGCCATGCAGCACGCCTACCAATTCCAACGCCGGCGGCGTTGGCAGCGGCTGTTCGGCCCGTCCTCGAAACACTATCCGCGCTTCTACCGGCCCAATCCCGCTAGCCGGCGTTATGTCCAGCATCTTCGGCTCTGGTACGCTCAGAGCCATCCGGACGAAGACTTCGCCGAAACCTTCGCCGTGTGGCTGCGACCGCGTTCGAACTGGCGGACGCGCTATGCCGGTTGGCCAGCGCTGAAGAAACTCGAATATGTCGACGAACTGATGGGCGAAATCGCCGGGAAGCGGCCGCTAATCACGACGCGGGAACGTGTCGATCCACTGCACGAGCTCGGCGAGACGCTTGGCGACCACTACCGGAAAAAGCAGGCGTTCTACACCTTCAAGCCACCTAAGACTTACGACCGCGACCTCTCCCGGCTCTTTTCCGCCGATCCACGGCATCGCCGTGGGCAACCGGCTTCGGCCTTCATCAGGCGGCACCGCGCCCAAATCAGGCAGCTGGTTGCGCGGTGGACGGGCGAGAACCAACTTACGCTCGATGCTGTGCTTGACGACATGATTTCCCGCTGCCGCGAACTCGATCTGCGAGCTGTCGGCCCCGAACGGAAGCTTGTGATCAACTTCACTATCCTGTTGACCGCTAAGACAATGCACGCCCTGTTCGGTCCGTCGCGGCGCAAATGGATCGCGCTATGAGACGCCTGCGCATTCTGGTGCTCATGCATCCGGACTTCGTGCCCCCGGATTCGACCGATGGATACACCCCGCGGCAAATCAATGAATGGAAAACAGAGTACGACGTCGTGAGCACCTTGCGGGCTGCCGGCCATGAAGTTCGCCCGCTTGGCGTGCAGGAGGAAATCAAGCCGGTGCGCGACGAGATCGAAGGTTTCAAGCCGCATGTGGTATTCAACTTGCTCGAGCAGTTTCACCATGAGCCCGTGTATGACCAGCACATTCCCAGCTATCTCGAGCTGATGCGAATCCCGTATACCGGGTGCAACCCGCGTGGTCTGATCCTGGCGCGCGGCAAGGATCTGTCCAAGACGTTAGTGCACTATCGCCGGATTGCGGTGCCGGCATTCGGCGTATTCCCGATACGCCGTAAGGTCAAACGGCCAGCGCGTCTTGCGCTGCCGCTCATCGTCAAGAGTCTGAGCGAGGATGGATCCCGGGGCATCTCGCAAGCATCCATCGTCGATACGGACGAGAAACTCGCAGAGCGCGTCGCCTTCATCCACGAGCAGGTTGGAACCGCCGCCATCGCCGAGCAATATATCGAGGGGCGTGAGCTCTATGTCGGTGTGTTCGGCAACAACCGGCTGCGAGTTTTGCCGGTTTGGGAATTGAAATTCGGCACCATGGGCGGCCCAAGTACACGACACATAGCCACCGAGAAGGTCAAACACGATCCCACTTATCAGGAGCGCGTCGGAATTGTGGATGGGCCGGCCAAGAACCTTACGCCGGAGGTATCCACCCGTATTCAGGGAATCGCAAAACGCATCTACCGAACGCTGGGGCTCGATGGATACGCGCGCATCGACTTTCGCCTCTCTGCTGACGGCATTCCGTATTTCATTGAAGCGAACCCGAATCCCGAAATCGCGAAGAGCCAAGAGTTCGCTACAGCGGCTCGACATGACGGGCTTGATTACCCGGATCTGCTGCATCGCATTCTGACTCTCGGAATAAGCCGGGCAAAGGCGGGCGTATCCGTAGGCTAAACGCAACGCGAGACGGCCATGCCGGCCCAAATCAACGACTCGACCGCTGAACGGCAGTTGAGCGCGGGCTTAGTGGGGCGCTGGCCGAGTGTTTCCATAAAATCTAGTTTCCGAGCGCGGGCTGCCGCCACCGTCGAGCGCCGCGCTGGATCGCGACACTCCGAGCCGCAGACGACGAAGGCACGGGGAGCCCGATTTTCGGCACCATGCAGACCGACAGTAGCGTCTTTGGCATATCGCTGAAGAAAGCGCGCCTGCTCGAACTCGGGCTTGCGATCGAGCAGAAGGGGGTTCTGCATCCGACCGACAAGGGACTGCGTGCGGTCGTCGAGGTTTTCTTTCCTGGCACCGGTCGGCTGGCGCGACTGCCGCTCGTCGACATCGGACCGAGCAATACTGGTGCCGCGCGCACAGCCATTGCGGACCTCACCGTCGCCGCCGCGGCTTTTCTTCAGAAGTTGACTGAGAAGGACATCAAAAAGCTCGACAACATCGCGATGCAAGCTCGCGTCATCGCCCAATGCCCCGCCAAGCAAAGGACGAACGAAAATGGCCAAGTGTCCGTTTGCACAATGGATGCCACTTCCCTGGAGCGCGGGCTCCTACGTCGCGAGCCCGTTTAAGATCGTGCATCATACGACCAAGGGTCCACAGCGACCCGGGCTCTCGAGACCTATCGAAAGCGGCACGACATTCCGCATTTCACGGTCGACGACAAATTCATCTATCAGCATCTCGATACTGAAATTGCCGCGACGGCGTTGGCGCACCCGCTGGGAACGGTCGAGACTAACCGGCATTCGGCCGTGCAGTTCGAGCTGGTGGGTTTTGCGGGAAAGCCCAAGAACAGAGCGAGTCTCGCCAATGTCGGCCGGTTATGTCGCTGGATCGAGAGTACGCACGACGTTCCGCTGGCGTGGCCCAACGGTTTTCCCGATCCGCCGGTTAATGGACACGATCCCGGGCACCACAACCGCAATCAACAGAACTGGATGATCAAGGGCGGCCACTACGGACACTGCCATGTCCCGGCCAACACCCACTGGGATCCCGCCTACACGGCGGATGAGGTCGCGTTCGTCATGAGCGTTCCTGCTTCCGATGTCGTAGAGGACGTTGCGAAAAAGCACGAGCTGGCTGCCATGATCAGCTCGACGAAAGTGCCGAGCTCGGAACGCGCGTCAGCAAAAAGCAAACGGCCAAAGGCCAAAGGCGTGACTAAGGCCGCAGGCAAGCCGAAGCGGGGCAGGCGAGCTGCTTGATACTGGCGAGCGGAATAATGGGCGGGGCTTCTGCCGCCGCTTCATGGGAATTCTTCGGGCCCACGCTTAGCGGCGAAATCGTTGGCTAGAGAGTTATTTGCAATCCACAAGCAACTCATAGCCGGGCACGCCGATAGCAAGGGCACCGGAGGAGTGTCGACTTCTCGGCCATTGGCCGGCTTATGTCATAACATCTGATTTGCGAACGGGAGAACGCGGATCGCTCGCCCGGGCAGATCTAAGTTATCGTCCATTCTTCGGCGCTTGCGCCGGCCAAGGCCCGGACCCGCGCTTCGTCGGCAGCGAGTTCGTGGGCTGGGCCTGAGTGGACGACGATCCCGTCGTCCAGCACATAGGCATTGTCAGCGATTTCCAGGCTCATCCGCGCATTCTGTTCGACCAGCAGCACGGAAATGCCCTCTGCTTTCATCTGCTGGACGATACGAAACACCTCGCGCACGATCAGCGGCGCCAGCCCTTGTGATGGCTCATCGAGAATCAAAAGCCTCGGATTCAGCAGCAAAGCGCGACCGATCGATAGCATCTCTTGTTCGCCGCCGGAAAGCTGACGGCCGCGATTGAGCTTGCGCTCCTCAAGGCGCGGGAACAACGCGTAGATTCGCTCGACTGTCCAAGGGCCCTTGCGCTCGAGTGGGACCTTGAGATTTTCCTCGACGCTAAGGTTGGCGAAGATGCGCCGGCCTTCCGGCACATAGCCCACCCCACTAGCGGCGACGCGAAAGGTCGGCCACTGCGTGGTGTCCTCTCCGAAGATGGTGATTTTACCTTCGCGCGCCGGGGTCAGGCCTATCAGGCTGCGCAGTGTCGTGGTTTTTCCAGCGCCATTGCGGCCGAGCAGAGCCGTGATCTGGCCTTCGGCAACCTCAAGGCCGACGCCATGAAGGATGTGGCTCTTGCCGTAATAGGTCTGCAGGCCTTCGGCGATCAGTGCAGCGGTCATGCGGCATTGCCCAGGTAAGCGGCTTGAACGGTCTCGTTAGCGACGATCTCCTGCGGTGTGCCTTGCGCCAGCATCTTGCCCTGGTCGAGCACGCAGATGCGGTCGGCAAGGTGAAAAACGACGCGCATATCATGCTCGATCAGCACGATGGTGTAGTTGCTGTCGCGGTGCAGACGGCGGATCAACTGGGTGATCTGGTAGGTTTCCTGGTCGCCCATCCCGGCGGTCGGTTCGTCGAGCAGCAACAGATGCGGCTTCAAGGCTAGCGCCATAGCAATCTCGGCGGAGCGTTGATCACCGTGAGCGAGCTCCCCGACCAACCGATCCGTCTTGGTCTCCAGAGATACCAGTTTCAGCGTCTCCTCGACGCGTGCACGGATTTGGGTAGATTCCGTGCGGTTGATCCAGGGCCGCAATCGATACCCACCCGCTACTTCCGCTGCGATGCGGACGTTGTCGAATACGGTGAGTTCCGGAAAGATCTCGGTAATCTGGAAAGTTCGGGCCATGCCGAGCGTGACGCGTTCATGGGTGGCCAGTTTGGTGACGTCGCGGCCATCGAAGGTGATCGAGCCAGCGCTCGGCGGAAAAAATCCGCTGATCAGGTTGAAGAAGGTAGTTTTGCCGGCGCCGTTCGGCCCGATGATCGCGCATAATTCGCCTTTCGTCACGCTGAGCGAGACGTCCCGTACGGCCACGAGATTTCCGAATCTTTTGGTGACGTTGTTGATTTCGAGAACGTTCATGCCTTGCTCCTTTGAATGAAGCCAAGCAGTCCTCGCGGGAAAAACAGGACCACCAGCACGAACAACAGCCCGACGAACGACATCCAGTTGACCGTGATACTCGACAGATAATCTTGCAGCACCACGAACACGGCGGCACCCAGCAGCGGGCCCCAGAAGCTTCGCATGCCGCCCATCACAGCCATCATGACAAAATCGCCGGACTGGCTGTAGTGCAGGCCCCGCGGATCGGCGAAGTTGTTGACGAGTGCATAGAGCGCGCCGGCAAATCCCATGAAGAAGCAGGACAAAGTGAAGGCAATCCAGATGTGCTTTTCGACGGGGATGCCGAGGAAGCGGGAGCGGCGCTCGTTTTCGCGGATCGCGATCATAGTGCGGCCGAATGGAGAGCGCAAAATGAAGGCCATGACGGTGACTACCAGCGCGAAACAGAACAAAACAAAGAAATAGAAGTTGTTGGCGTTGGAGAGAATGTCGAGCTTGTATACGCCGAAGTCGATCGGCTGGCGGGAGAAGCCGCGAAGCCCGTCGTCGCCGCCGGTCAGTGAGCTCCATTGGAATGCGATGTAGTAGAAGACCTGGCCGAAGGCGATCGTCACCATGGCGAAATAGACGCCACGGCGTCGTACGATCAACGTACCGAGGATAGCGCCGCAAAGGCCGGCCAGAACCGTACCTGCGATCAGCGCGAGCGGCGTGCTTGGGGCCAGAAACTTCAGGGTCAGCCCGGCGCCATAAGCACCGAGGCCGAAATAGGCAGCATGGCCGAACGAGAGCACGCCGGTAAATCCCAACAGGAAATTTACCGACATGGCCGCTAGCCCTAGCACAAGGACACGCGTTGCCAGTGCGGTATAGCCGCCGAGCGGTACCATCCAGTAGGGCGCCAGCAGCAAGACGATCCAGATAGCCGAGACGGCGATGAGTTTGCGGGTTTGTCCGGAGCTCAACTCATCATTCCTTCTTCACCAAATAGTCCGCGCGGGCGCAGAAGGAGGACCACCGCCATCATCACGTAGATGACGGCTTCGCTGGCGGCGGGGAGAAATACCGCGGTCAAGCCGGATGCCACCCCGATAAGCAGTCCCCCCACGAGTGTTCCTGGTAGGCTTCCGATCCCGCCAACAATGATGGCAATGAAGCTCGGCATCAGGAGGCCGGTGCCCATGGTTGGTTCAAGCCCCAATTGTCCAGCGGCAAGTACGCCGCTGAGACCAGCCAGAAAAATGCCGACTGCGAAATTGAGCGATCGCAGCATTTGAACATTGATTCCCAGCGCCGCGACGGTCTCGAGGTCGAGCGTGCCGGCGCGAATGCGAATACCTAGCCGGGTATAGCGCAGCAGGAGGAACAGCAGCGTCACGGCGATCATCACCACCGCCACCATGAACAGACGATAACCGGTGATGAAAAACAGGTCGTTGCTCAGGGGTTGTGCTAGAAATGCCGGAATGGTGACCGGCTTGCCCTGCGGACCCCAGATGAAGCGCGTGCCATCCTCGATTATGAACGCCAGGCCGAAGGTGAGCAGCAGGCTATAGAGCGGATCGCGTCCGTAAAGCGGCCGGATCAGCACGCGCTCGACCACGAGTCCGATGATCGCCGTTAGGGGCGGCGCCAGGAGCAGCGCGCCCCAGAAACCGATATAGGGCGTGATCGTGTAGGCGATGTAGCCGCCGATGACGAGAAACCCGCCATGCGCGAAATTGATGACGTTGCTCAAATTGAGAATCAGGGAAAGGCCGAGCGCCATTAGTACGTAGAAGGCGCCAATGATGAGCCCGTTGGTGACGTTAAACAGGAGAAGTTGCGCCATATCTCACCAGAAGGAGAAACCTGCATCTAATCCGGGAGGCATCGCCTCCCAGACCAAGAAACAGTCGAGTTCGGGCTAGGACGGCCATTGTACCTTGCAGCCGGTTTCGCTGACGGCGGGTGCCGTCTTGTCGCCAGGCACGACTTCATCGACCCGGTAGAGGTCTTCCGGATCATCCTTGCCCTTGGACTGGGCCTCGCCGATGAAGGACGAAGTCATCAACTGATGGTCGCCCTTGCGGTAGTAGACCTTGTTCGGCTGCAGCTTGACATCAGCGGGCAGCTCGAAATTCTCCAGTGCCGCCGCCAGCTTGACCGCGTCGACGGTCTTTTCCTGGTTCGCGATCAGGGCAAAGCTCATGGCTGAGGCATAGCCAAACCAGTGGCGCGCGGTCGGCACATTGCCTTTGTTGATCTTGCGAATATCGGTGACGAATTTTTCAACGCCGGGAACGCCCAGTTGCTTCCAGTACCATTCGAACATCCAGACGCCGATGCGCGCCTCCGGCGGCAGGGCAGCCAGCGATTCCAACTCCTGCTGCGTGCCTGCGACGTGAATCTGCTTGTCGAGGCCGAATTGAACGACCTGCTTGAGGCAGTTGATCATGTCGGAGCCCTGCACTAGCAGGATCATTACGTCCGGACTGGCTGCCCGCGCCTTGATCAGGTAAGCGGAGAAATCAGTGGTACCGAGCGGCGTCAGTTCGTTGCCGGTAACAGTCCCGCCGAGCTTTTTCAGATTATCGGTACAGGCTGAATAGAGCGTGTGCCCAAAGGCGTAGTCGGGCGTGATGAAGTGCCATTTCTTGCCGTACTTAGTGTAAAGCACGTTCGATACGGAATTGGCTTCCATCCGAGTGGTGTTGCACACGCGGAACACATTCCACTTGCAATCTTTGCCGGTGATCGAATCGGTATGGCCGCCCGACACAATGTGCAGGATCTTCTTTTCACTGGTGACCTGGGCAATTGCAGCGGCGATGCCGGAATTGACGTCGCCGATCATGAAGTTGACCTGATCGCGCTCGATCAGCTTGCGCGCCTTTTGCACGCCGGTGCCGACGTCATTCGCGGAATCCTCCACCAGCAATTCGACCTGACGGCCGAGTATGCCGCCCTTGGCGTTCATCTGCTCGACGGCTAGCGTGGCTCCCATCACCTCATTGCCAGCCGGTGCGGCGTAGACGCCGGTGAGGGGATCGACCATGCCCATCCGGATCGCGGTCTCGCCGCGCACCTGGATGATGAAGGGTGACACTACCTGAAAGGTACCCAGCGCGGCGGCACTCTTGATCAGCGTGCGGCGATTGAACTTCGGGTTGAAGGTCCAGGATGTCATGAATTTTCCTTCCCGGGTTCGTGACTTTTCTTGTTGGACGCGTTGCTTCGCCTGACGCCGCGGGGCGGCAGGCGAAGCGTCATCTCTTGTCTCAGGCCGGCCACTGGATCTTGCAACCGGTGTTCTCGACCGGTCCGGCGGCTTTTTCGCCAGGTACCGGATTGCGGATCGTAAACATATCGTCGGGGTCGCCCCGGGGCGGGTGGGCCTCGCCGACAAACACGGTGCTCATCAACTCGTGGTCTCCTTCGCGATAGGCCGGAGCACCCGGCTGCAAGGCGACCTCGGGCGGCAGCTTGAATCCGGAAAGCGCCCGCGCCAGCTTTACGGCATCGAGCGATTTCTCCTGGTTGGCGATCAGAGCCAGCGTCTGCATTGACGCATAACCGAACCAGTTGCGCGCGGTGGCCGCGGCGCCCGTAATCTTCTTGATCGAGGCGTTGAATTCCGCGACATGCGGCACGCCGGGCTGATCCCACCACCATTCCATGGTCCACCATCCGACACGCGCGCCATCGGGCACGGCGCGGATGCTTTCAAGCTCGAACAAGGCGCCTCCAACGGCCATCTGCTTGTCTAGACCGAACTGCACGAACTGCTTGAGGCTCGAGACCTGGTCGCCACCGCCCATGACGTTGATTAGCACTTGCGGAGCAAAGGCCCGCGCCTGGATCAGGTAAGACGAATAGTCCGGTGTGCCCAGCGGAACCAGCGAGCCCGCGGAAGTGCCACCATTGGCTTTCAGGAGTTTTTCGAAGCCGGCCTGCACCGAATGGCCATAGGCGTAGTCGGGCGTCAGGAAATACCATTTCTTGCCGAATTTCTCCATCAGCGTAAGGGCGATGGCGCTGGCGTCCATGGTGGTGGAGTTGCAAACCCTAAACACGTTCCAGGAGCAACTGGTACCGGTAACGGGGTCGGTGTGCCCTCCTGAGACGATATGCAACACCTTCTTTTCGCTGGTGACTTGTGCCATCGCGATCGCGATGCCAGAATTCACGTCGCCAATAATGAAGCTCACCTGATCGCGTTCGATTAGTTTCCGCGTTTTCTGTACGCCGGTGCCGACATCGTTGGCCGAGTCCTCGACCAGGAGTTCGACGGACCGGCCCAGAATGCCGCCCTGCTTGTTGATTTCTTCAGCGGCGAATTTTGCCCCCACCACCTCGTTCTGTGCAATCGCAGCATAGACGCCCGTCAGCGGATCGACCATGCCGATTCGCACCGGTGTTTCGCCGCGTGCCTTGATGATGAAAGGCGACGTGATTTGCACCGCAGCAATGGCAGCGCTTGTTTTAAGGATTGTCCTTCGATTAGTCGGCCAGGATCGTTGCGAACAAACCATGCTGTCCTCCCAGACATTGCGATGTGTCGTGATAGGAGGCATTCTTCGATGCCTTTAAGCTTGACCATCAACCTATCGCGTCCGAATTCCGTTTGCCAACAATAAGCGGGCGAGGTCTTGCAACCTTCGGCCTAGTCGAGTGCTTCTCGTAAGGACAACCATGCGTATCTTTCTCACGGGCGCGAACGGTTTCGTTGGCGGCGCAGTCGCGTCTGCTTTAATCGCGGACGGCCATGTTGTTCGAGGTGTCTCGTTCGTGACAAGGCCAAGGCCGACGCGGTTGCAGCTCATGGCGTTGATGCGGTCATCGGGTCGCTCGACGACGCGGCGTTGCTGCAAGACGAAGCCCAGGGGTCCGATGGCGTCGTCAATGCAGCCAATAGCGGTCACCGCGGCGCCGTAGAAGCCTTGATCGCGGGCCTCGCCGATTCAGGCAAGCCTTTGGTCCATACAAGCGGCAGCAGTATCGTGGCGGACAAAGCCATGGGGGAGTCCTCGGATCGGGTCTTCGATGAACGAAGCCGACCGCGCCCGAGGTCGAAAGAGTTGCTCGGGTAGCGATCGACCCGCTTGTCCTCGATGCGCCCGGCATCCGCTCCGTCGTACTCTGCAACACCATGATTTACGGCAATGCCCTCGGGGTTGCGGTGCAAAGCGTACAGATTCCCGCGCTCGTGCAGCAGGCCAAAGCATCCGGCGTCGCGCGCCACATCGGCCGAGGCCTGAACTGCTGGTCGAACGTGCATATCGCAGATGTTGCCGCAGTTTACGTGCTGGCGTTGTCGAGAGCGGCCGCCGGGAGTTTTATGTATGTCGAGAACGGTGAGGAGGCATTGGGCGAGGTAGTGCGGGCCATCGCGAAGCGGCTTGATCTCGGACCTGCGCAATCTTGGCCGGCCGAGCAGGCAATTGCGTTCTGGGGGTCGGAGAAGGCGACGTTCTCCCTCGACTCCAACAGCCGGGTGCGCGGCAAACGCGCAACCGAACTTCTCGGTTGGGCGCCCAAGCATCGTTCCATCACGGATTGGATTGCCCGCGAACTCACTTAACGTGATCGATGATCAATTTGACTGCTGGAGCCGCTCCTTCTCAGCCAGGGCGGCATATAGGTGCATTGGCATGTCTCAAAGGTGCCAATAGGCGACACTATGATTTGCGTCGCACCAAGAAACGGACTCGGTGATACGTTCGGTTACATCGTTTGGCAGCAAACATTGCCAAGATCGTCTTACTTCGCGGCACTCACGATCGCTGGCGGTTGCCATGAACCCTCACCGGGCGGCAGTATCGAGGGTGGCAAACTCATGCACCGCAGCAAACAACTAAAGTTATTCGATCGTTTCGGGTGCCGCATTTCTTGCTCGCCGGTCCCCGAAAGCAAATTGCGCATGAGCGACAAAGATCGCCCCAAAGTCCGCTTCCTCGCGTTAATGGAGTCGGAAGACGCCGTCCAAGGCGCGTAGTTCAGCAGGCTTGATCAGCTTGGAGTGCGCGACGGTGACGGAAAACAGCGGGCCTTCGAGCTTCTCTTGCCAGAAGGCGAGGAAATCCTTCAGCGCCGGGAAATTCGGAAACATATCGTAGTTCTGCCAGACGTAAGTTTGCAGCAGCCAGCGCCGATCCGGACGGCGATAAACGATTTCCGCTGTGGTCAGTCCGTAGCCTGAGATCTGCTTCCTGAAATCCTTGGAAACTGCATCCTTTTCGACCATGCCAATCTCCCGCCCAACCTAAAAGCACCGCATGATTCTCGTGCCAAAAACGAAAACGTTCAATAGATGATAGCAATCAACGCGCTAGCAGCATGTTGCTTCGCCGGCTAGCAATCGCCCCAAGCGCTTCGCCTCAAGAAACTCAAGTTGCAGTCAAACATCATGGGCCGAAGCCCTTGTGTCCCAGTGTCGCAGGCTTATGTGAAGAACGGCTAGCACTCGCTCATCGCGACTGCCAATCCAGAAATAATCATAATAGCCGAGGAGGACCGCATGAAATTCCGTCCGCTCCACGACCGCGTCGTGGTCAAACGCATTGATGCCGAAGACAAAACCGCGGGTGGCATCATCATTCCGGACACTGCCAAGGAAAAGCCCTCGCAGGGCGAAATCACGGCGGTCGGACCGGGCGGCCGTGACGAATCCGGCAAGTTGATTCCGATCGATCTCAAGTTTGGCGACCGCGTGCTGTTCGGCAAATGGTCGGGCACCGAGGTCAAGATCGACGGCCAGGAGCTGCTGATCATGAAGGAGAGCGACATTATGGGCGTTCTCACTGACGTTCCTGCCGCCAAGAAGGAGGCCGCTTAAGCGGCAGTAAGTTTTCCTTATCCTGAGGAGCCGGCGCAGCCGGCGTCTCGAAGGATGAGGCCGCAAGCTGAAATCTCCTCCCTCAGAAACTCGCGCGGTTGCGCGGCCTTTGGGATCTGGGACAGTCGAAATCGGAGATCATTATGTCAGCTAAAGAAGTCAAATTCGGCGTCGATGCCCGCGATCGCATGCTGCGCGGTGTCGACATTCTTAACAACGCCGTCAAGGTCACGCTCGGTCCGAAGGGCCGCAACGTCGTGCTCGACAAGTCGTTCGGCGCTCCACGCATCACCAAGGACGGCGTCACCGTCGCCAAGGAAATCGAGCTTGAAGACAAGTTCGAGAACATGGGCGCGCAGATGGTGCGCGAAGTCGCCTCCAAGGCGGCGGACGCGGCGGGCGACGGCACCACCACCGCGACCGTGCTCGCGGCCGCGATCGTCCGTGAAGGCGCCAAGTCGGTTGCCGCCGGCATGAACCCGATGGATCTGAAGCGCGGTATCGACCTGGCAGTGGACGCCGTGGTCGCCGACCTCGTGAAGAACTCCAAGAAGGTCACCTCGAACGAGGAGATCGCCCAGGTCGGCACCATCTCGGCCAATGGCGACGCGGAGATCGGCAAGTTCATCGCCGACGCCATGAAGAAGGTCGGCAACGAGGGCGTGATCACGGTCGAGGAAGCCAAGTCGCTCGAGACCGAGCTCGACGTCGTCGAGGGCATGCAGTTCGACCGCGGCTACATCTCGCCCTACTTCGTCACCAATGCCGACAAGATGCGCGTTGAGATGGAGGACGCCTACGTCCTGATCAACGAGAAGAAGCTATCTCAGTTGAACGAATTGCTTCCCTTGTTGGAAGCCGTGGTGCAGAGCGGCAAACCGCTTGTGATTATCGCCGAAGACGTCGAAGGCGAGGCGCTGGCCACCCTCGTCGTCAACCGTCTGCGCGGCGGTCTTAAGGTCGCAGCCGTCAAGGCGCCGGGCTTCGGCGATCGCCGCAAGGCCATGCTGCAGGACATCGCGGTTCTGACCGGCGGTCAGGCGATCTCGGAAGATCTCGGCATCAAGATGGAGAACGTCACGCTCGCCATGCTCGGTCGCGCCAAGAAGGTGATGATCGACAAGGAGAACACCACGATCGTCAGCGGCGCCGGCAAGAAGGCCGACATCGAAGCCCGCGTCACTCAGATCAAGGCGCAGATCGAGGAAACCACCTCGGACTACGACCGTGAGAAGCTGCAGGAGCGTCTGGCCAAGCTCGCAGGCGGCGTCGCGGTGATCCGCGTCGGCGGCGCGACCGAGGTCGAGGTGAAGGAGCGCAAGGATCGCGTTGATGACGCGATGCATGCGACCCGTGCGGCGGTTGAGGAAGGCATCGTGCCGGGCGGCGGCGTCGCGCTGCTGCGTGCCTCCGAGCACCTCAAGGGGCTTCGCACCAAGAACGACGACCAGAAGACCGGCGTCGAGATCGTGCGCAAGGCGCTGTCCTATCCGGCCCGCCAGATCGCGATCAACGCCGGTGAAGACGGTTCCGTCATCGTCGGCAAGATCCTGGAGAAGGATCAGTATGCTTACGGCTTCGACTCGCAGACCGGCGAGTACGGCAACCTGGTCTCCAAGGGCATCATCGACCCGACCAAGGTGGTTCGTGTGGCGATCCAGAACGCGGCCTCGGTCGCGGCTCTGCTTGATCACCACCGAAGCCATGGTGGCCGAAGTGCCGAAGAAGAACGCGGCGACGGCGGCATGCCTGCGGGGCGGTGGCATGGGCGGCATGGGTGGTATGGACTTCTAAGTCCAACCGTTCAGCGCTCAAAAGAAAAAGAAAGGCCCGGCCGCGATGCCGGGCCTTTCTGCATTTGCTACGCGCCTATCGACGGTAGCTGCTGCGGAGGTGGCTGCTCACAAGGAGAGGCCGCACGGTCAGGATACATGGTTCGGATTGGCTTTCGAGCAAATGGTCACGTACCAGACTTCGAGACCCGTTTGCAGTATGCCGATCCTGTCGATCGGCATGGAACCGATCAGATGGCGCACATTCGGGTGATCGTCGTGACCAAGGCGCTTGGCTACGACGCTCGCCTGATGTCGTGAGGTACGCGCAGCCCAATTTCAGGGACCAGATACTTCCTTCGTCATGCCGGGCGATCGCCAAGCGGTGCAGCGTCCAACGATGCAGTTCGGTAGTCACGAAGACCGCCGAATCAACTGAATCGACAAGCGCTGCACGGGTGGGAGCGGCTAGTCAGCCATAGTCCGAACCAGCGATAGCCGTTGCGCGCGACCAAGTCATAGATCGCGTCGCGGATCATCCGTGGGATGAATTGGAAGATCCATGTCCACTGTAGAGTCAGGAACGAAAGTATCTGCTACATAGTTTTTATCGACCGAACCAAACCGGATAATAGTGTGCGTATAAATCCAGCCACCCGGCACTCTGAAACGAAATATGGTTTCGTCATACTGACCGGAGACATGATCCTTAAAGACTTCTTCGTGGGTGTGAAGCTTTTGCTTAGGCATGAACATCTTTCGAGTGCCGCTGCCAATAGCCACCAAAATCAACTGACTTGCCACGCTTCAAAGACAAAGCTGCGAGGCGGTTGACTTGCTCACCGTTCGACAGACGGCCGTTGTCCCTCTCCAAGATCGCTCTTGAGCATACGCAAAGCACCGGCAATGTGGTGATGGACGCCTTCCAGTCGATCCATCCAGGTCGTCCATGGCAGCGGAGCTGATCGCGCATGCCACTTCCGAACCACCATCCGGTCATAGTCGTAGTGCCGAAATCCTCCTCGCGTGAGCGCCATGTCACGAGACCTTCTTCTTATGAAACATCCGCCATCTGTTCGCGGTGCAGATCTCAAGCCAGCCTATGAAATGCCGGCGGCAAGGGCTCGCGCACGAGTTCACTTAGATTTAGAACCTCGCCGCTTTCCGTGATGTCCGAGACCAGAATCTCGACAAAGGGATGCTGACGGTTGAACGTGGCGCCTCGCTGGTATTTCGCGCTCACAATCCGCTCAATCGCTGCAAGGTTCAGCTTGCCAAGCGCATTGTATTGATCGCGGAACAGACTTTGTCGTCCTCCACGGTGCTCGACAGACTCGGCCCAGACGTCCATCACCTTGCGGCCTATGAACGCCTCGACCCGTTCAGTTCCATCCTGGGCGTAAAGTCGTAGCCCATCCATGTTATGGGGTCCGCCATCGACGCTGAATTGTGTAAGTGACATCGGGAGTCCTCCTGTTGTCGGCGTTTATTCACATCGGCAGTCCGTCGCGGACTGCGCCTCCCTCGTTGTCCCACCGCGACAGAGCCGCAGCGCCCAATCTCGCATCGCTAGGCGTGTCTTCTGTCAAAGGCAGTTTGCCGCGACCGGCTTCATTCTTGTGCTTGTGCAGAAATCGGGCGATCTGCCCGCGGAGCGCCGCTGTCTCCAACAACTTGCCCACGGATCCGGCGGTATCGAAGATCTCCCGTTGCAGCGACGTCGGCAAGGTGTTCCATTGCATGATGACCGCCGCCCCAAGACACCGCAAAACGTGCTCTTCTTCGGCAGCAAGGGCCGCGCCGCGGGACCGGTCCTGCTCCGCTATATGCACGGCATCGTTATAAGCATCCGCGAGGCCTCGCTCGTTATCCGCCAACGAGACGAAGCGGTCCTCCAAGTCTTGAAATTTACGGCTTTCCTCAGCGCTGGTCGAACTCTTGACGAGTTCGCCGCACTCGGTTGCTTTCGCGCGATACTGCTGAGATTTGAACATGCAGAGCCCTTTCGTTGGAAGTCTCTGCCCATTCCGACCAATCTCGATGGTTGATCAGGATATACATGAATATAGGGATCAAAGGTTCGAATAACGAGCCCCAGGGCACAAATAAGATGGCACGAAAAGAGCGTGCGAATGGGTATTGTGCAGCACGATAAGGACGACGGCGACATAACGGCACCATCGAGGTCATCGCCACGTTCGTTTATGCCAGATCACCGCGATCAGGGCCGCGGTCTTCTCAATCAATAGCGTGCGTCGGCAAGGTTACGCCGCCGGACATCGCGGTTGCGCGCTGACTGTGACGCCTTGCGAGCAACCGTCGGCACGATTTGATTCTGCCGGCAATGCCTGAATACCAGCTTATGCCGCCGACGAAGTCACAGAAGCTATTGGTACGTCGAATGCGTACATGAAACCGGTCGACGCATACGTTAATTGGACGTCGCCGTTGAGTTGCTTGCCGAGCGTCTCGATCAGCCGTGTCCCGAAGCCGCGCTTTTCGGGAGGGTGGACTGTCGGACCGTTCTTCTCGGTCCAGGTAAGGTGCAAGCGCTGCTGTCTGTTGGTCTAGCGTCCAGGTGATGTCGACGCACCCTCCCGCGACCGAAAGGGCATCCAAACTTCGTGGTGTTCGTGCAAAGCTCGTTGAGCGTCATCGCGACGGCGATTGCGGCACCCGAGGTCATCCGGATATCGGGTCCCGAGATCGAGAATTGCGGCTCATCGGCATTGTCGAAGGCTTCGATGGCGCTACGGACGACCGTGCCAAGATCCGCGCTGGTCCATCTTGCCTGCAGAAGGAGATCGTGCGCCCGGCCGAGTGCCGATAGCCGGCCGTCGATGGCGTGCTGCGCATGTTCAGCCCCCTGTAAGTTGCGCAGGCTTTGGGAGACGATGGCCCCGACGGTCGCGAGCGTATTCTTGATGCGGTGGTGCAGCTCTTCAAGGATCAGCTTCTGCAGCTTGTCGGACGCCTCGCGCTCCCTGGCGTCGATGCCGGCCCTGGCAAGAAGGCTGCGGGTATTGATCTCGGCCTGCGCAAGGAGAAGCCGCAGACTGACAGTTCTCTGCCGCCAGATAGTCCTGGTGCGGTTCTGCGCCGCTCCCGGGGCGCTGGTCTGTACGGAGATCGTCTTCAGGCATCCCCAATTGTATCACTATGAGTTGGTTGCCGCACTGATCTTCGGCGGGCTCTGAAGCAATCAGGCGATTTTGGCGGCATTCGACGTGAAAACTGCCGGCGTCAGGCCTGGCCGATCATGCTCCGCATCTGGGCAATCATTTGCCCAGCTTCGAGTGGCTTGCCGAAAAACCTGCTGTAGGGAGGAAGATCGATGCTCAGAGGGTTCAATCGCCCCGACACCACGATGATCTTGATCGACAGCCAACGTGCATGCACGGTATGCGCAAGTCCCAGGCCGTCCATGCTGCCAGGCATCTGGATATCGGTGCACATCAGCGCGATGTCGGATCTGGATTCCAGGATTGCGACGGCTTCGTCGGCGTCCAGGGCTTCAACTGGCATGTAGCCGGCGTCTTCCACCATGTCGATCGCGCGCATGCGGAGCATCATCTCGTCCTCGACGATGAGAACGACGGCTGGAACGCATGAAAACGATGGATCTGGAGGGGGGGGTGCGCTGAACTGCCTTCACTTGGCTGGCGGCCCGCTCTTGCCGACGAAATGCCCGTGCATTTCAGCGGCATTTCGAAGGATGATTGCCTTCTGCATCGCCATCGTGCGCCCGTTTCCCGGCGGCATCTCGCGAGCTTCATCCAGGGCGGCCACCGCCCTGATGTTCAGCTCGTTAGCTAACGATGACTTGGTTGGGTTCATCGGAGCGAACGAGCTGTTTGCCAGAGCTGATGGCCCGGGTTCGCCGAGGTGGAGACTACCACTGAATAAGTATCGCAGCGGCAACCAGCAGCACAAAAACGATCGGCAGCAATACCGGAGGCACCAGCCACTTGCGAACACTGAATTTGTTGATATTCGACATATGAACCGCCTTTGGTTACGGCGGGAGCGCAGCGCTCTCAGTCACCGATAACAGCCGGGAAGCGCGCGGTGATATGGAAGATATGGTGACCCTCCACCGAATAACGAGGTTAGTCGTAAGTCATTCGTTGGAAGCAATGTTGTAATCCGATTCCGGAGTAGCCATTTAAAGCTAAGCACGATTGGATCGCCTAAACGATTGTTGCCGTGGCGCGAACCTTTTAGCGTCGCCAAATCTTGTTAGCCATATCGACCGACGGCACGTCGTATCGATGTGAGCGGCGCGGGTCACGACAACCTTCCATCGAATATGCCTCGGTGCAGGTCGTGCGCAGAACGGGTACGGTAGTGTCACGCGCCGAGAACTTGATCGGTCACAACCAGATGATTGAGTTTCCAAACCATAGTCGATCGTATGACCGAACGCGGCGGGCCGTACGGTTTTGGGGACACGACAGCGCGATAGAGACATCATTTTTCATCGACGAAGACGCATTGAGGCGAATTCAACCGGATGCTCGCCCCAATGAGTTGGGTTTTCTGAACGTGTTCGATTCCAACCGCGATTTGATATGTGCCGCCGCTGCCAGGGTCTACATCCGCGGAAGCAGGGGTTCTTACGACCTGGTCGCCGCTAATTTTTGAAACGAAAACTCCGGTGCTTGTCGAGGTCGTCGACGAACGACAGAGCACACTCCCGACCCCGAATGATCTGCGCCATTTGAAACTGCGTCACAAGAAAAGCCGCGGATTCCTCCGCGACCTTCCGCGTAAATTTCCTCAGTAGCGGTCGGTGCCAATTCCTACGCTCACGCCGGGAACGCGAAAGCCGACACCACCACGGTCGTCATAACCTCGGCGCTCGATATAACGCTCACGAGGAGCGTATCCATATGAATCACCTGGGTCACGGATGATGACACGACGCTCACCACGTTCGCGCCAGCAACGGCCGCCTTCATTGCAGACCATCCGAACGTTTTGAATTTGGCTCTCCGGTGCGACCGATACGTCGGTGGAGAGCGGTGCAGCGGAAGCAGCGGTGACGAAAAGCGCATTTGCTCCGACTGCCAGATAGATCGCGAGATTTTTCATACCATTTCTCCAAAAGTCATTGTGTCAGTGAGCCAATTGGCTCGCGCCCCAATGGTTCCGAGAGCCGTGCCGTTAATACTGATAATCGCGAGAAGCGAATCTCATCAACGCTGACCGACCAGTCTTCGAGACTGGCATCGACGCAACCTTTGGCGGGGAGGCACTTGCCGTGCCTGCAGGGCCCTCCAATCTCGTCGGAAGGGATGTGCTGGCGGTTGAACGCCTTAGTTCGCGGGTATTTCATGCCCACAATCTGGCGAGAGTCCAAGTGTGCTGCCTCTTTGTCCTATTCGACCGACGGGCGCCACGACCGCCGCCTCTCGAAACGAGATGAGTCGCCGCCCGTCCTCATCCCACAAAACCAGCCGTACACACCGCAAACTTTGGAGCAGCGTGAGTTCGTCCGACGGCAGCCAGTTGCGGATGATCCCGCAACACATCTGGCAACCGATAGCAAGGAATCCGACAGCAAAGGTGATGGATGTGGTGGATACCGATGTTCGCAGTGAACCAGCGCAAGACTCCCGGCAAGTGATAGTAGGAACTGCCATGCAACGCAGCTTCGTGAAAACTCCAGGCCTCGTCATGGGACCAGGAGGTGTCCTCGAACTGGTGCTGGATATAGAACAACCAAACACCGATCGACGACGCCAGAGCCGTGATCGACAGATGCACCAGTAGGAATGGCCCAAAGCCGACCAGGCGAATCATCGCGGCGACCAAAATGGCGATGGCGGCGTTCGTACCCATCGTACTGAGCCAGGGCTTCCAGCCGTCACGCATCATCCCTATCGGCAACCGGTGCCGCAAGATGAACAGATACGTGGGACCCACGCCAAACATCACGATCGGATGACGGTACAGACGATAAAGGATCTGACCCCATCGAGACCGCGCGAAGAACTCACGCACGGTCAGCGTGTCGATGTCGCCGAAGCCCCTTTGATCGAGATTTCCTGAACTCGCATGATGGAGTGCATGGTTACGCCGCCAGTAATCGTATGGGGTCAGCGTCATGACACCGATGACTCGGCCGACCCAATCGTTCGTGAGACGGCCGCGGAAAAATGAGCCATGACCGCAGTCGTGTTGGATCATGAAGAGACGGACGAGCAAGCCCGCAGCGGGCACCGCCCCCAGAAAGCTAATCCAATAGCCGTAGTCGAGAGCCGCATACATCAGAGCCCAGATGACAAGGAAGGGCACTCCCGTGACCGCCAACTCAAAACCGCCGCGTGTGCTGTTCGCCTCTCGATAACGGCCGAGCAGGTGCGCAAGCGCGCGGACTTCCGGTGGACTTTGAACCATGCCGCACTACTTTCAAACATGCGTCTAAGGCCCGTTCACTAGCGAACCCTTGGCCGACACATCCAAGACCGCGTTGGATGCATCAAGTTGACTGGGGAGCAAGAGAAGTCTCGTCGATTTTGGAAGCGTTTTTCTGTTGCGTGGAGCGGTTGCTAAGGGACGGCGAACCCATTGCATTGACTGGCGCGGTCCTGTCCTGCCCTGTCAAAGCCAAGGCCACGACAGGATTCATGCTGTCGACCATCGATGTCGGCATCAGGATCGTTGTGCCGCGCTCCTTGGTCGTCTCATAGATGATGTTCATCGCGCGGAGTTGCAGGGCCCCCGGCTGACCTGCATAGATCATAGCCGCCTCGACGAATTTGCCGGCTATTGCGGCTTCGGCCGACCCGAGGATGACACGGGCCTGCTTTTCCCGCTCAGCCTGGGCTTGCCGGGACATCGCATCCTGCAAGGCCACCGGGATCGCGACGTCGCGAATCTCGACCGACTTCACCGAGATGCCCCAGTCCGCCGTTTTGCGTCCGATTTCGACACGCAAAAGCTCGTCTGCGGCGGTCCGCTCCGACAAAAGCGCCGAGAGCATCGACGATCCGATCATCTCCCGCAGCGAGGTCTGGGCAACACGATCGATGGCTTCCCGATAGTTCGTAATGTTCAAAGCCGCCTTCTGCGCGTCATGGACGAACCAGAAAATGATCGCATCCACGTTCACCGGTACGGTGTCCTTTGTAAGCGCCTCCTGGGCGCTGAAAGCGGTAGTCTGAATACGCTCGTCAATGACGGCTACGACGTTGTCGATAACCGGAATGATCAGGAACAGTCCCGGCCCTTTCACGCCGCGCAATTTGCCGGCGCGCAGGATAACGAATTTCTGCCAGGTGTTCGCCATCTTCAGGGCGGAAGCGATGACGATCGCGAAGAGCACGAAGACGACGCCTGGGACGAGGTAACCTGTCGTAACGAGGACCGCGCCGATGGCAACGCAGCCAATCGCGAGAAATACAGTGATCGGATTCACTTTTGGCTCCTTACTCAAGAGATCGCCGTGCGAACCCGAACATTGATCCATGTCTCGACGTTTTGCTGAGCAATATTGCTCAGTCCGGGATCCAGCCTTTCACAGCCGAGTTCGCCGGAACTGCACGAAAGACAACTGAAACTAGAATCTAGGGCTGCAATCGTGCGCTCGGGATGGACCCATTTACTGATCGAACACGTTGGCCGAACCTACCGTGAATTCTTGGAACGTGTGCAATATTGAACGGTCGCTGGCAGTGCCATGCGGCATACTCGCTTCATCATTGCCAGTCTTTCGGCTGCTAAGAGTACTGCAAGCCTGATCTCGCAGGAGCATCGCACATGCCTGAAACTTATGCTCTCCCCGAACCGTCGCTAATTCCGATCGTACGACCTCGCTGCCCGACGTGTCAGGCTCGCATGATGCTGACCCGCATCGAACCCGGTTGCAACGGTCCTGATCTGCGAACCTTCGAATGTTCCAATTGCGAGCACGTCTACAATGTACTTGCTGAGGACCCAATGAAATCGGGTAGGTAGCGGCAGAACAGCAACTTCCTTCAACAGGGGCGCGCAGCTCACTTTGCTCACTGCCCTGATTTCAAATTGCAGGTGTCTGGACGGCACCGGACAGCGGGTACCGGCCTGTTTCCACGACAGTGGCTAGTTTGCGCGAGCGCGGGTACGGATTGCGCATATGGAATGCGGCCATCGCGCACGGCGGCCCACGCGTGATCGGGCTCGATGATGTGCTGGCGTAGCAGCAAAACCACACGAAATCCGGGTTCGAGTTCGTTTATGCCAACGTCCGGCAGTGGGTTAGTTTGATTGCGGCAGACTTAAGCCCTGGAAAATGGACGGTTCCGGGCGCATATTCCTAAAATGGCGACAATTGTCAGATGCAATTGCGGCGCCGAGTACGAACGCACTGAAACAAAGTTCTTGATGCCGCGCACGGGTCGCGCGTCCTCGTCTGTGATACGAACAACGGCGGGCGTTACACCTTCTCAACTTCTGAAGCGGAAGAAAGAACGCTCAGTGGCTCGGATACCTATTGCATTGGCAATACCCGCGCGCTGACGCGCATGATGAAGCAGTGGCAGCGCGAGCAAAATGTGCCGCTGAAGTCCTTCCAACTAGAACGGCTGTCGGTCGAGTTCTTGGCGACATGGGGCAACAATCAAAGAGATCATTTCTGGTACGACTGGATGGTCCGCGATTTTCTCGCCTATCTGATCGGTCGAGCCAACACCTTCATCTATATGCCTGGCACTAATGAAGGGGTCTGGCTTGACAATGATTGGTTGTTTAAGGCGCAAACGGCATACAAGCGCGCTCTGACGGCCTGCGAGCACGAGCATGACAATTACGAGATATTAGCCGGTAAGGAATGGCAGGCAATTTTCGGTTCACCGGTGCCATTGCGTTCATCGTGACCGAGCAACTCACCCAAGCACTGGCCGACGAATGCGAACGGCAATACGAGAACTGCCGCGACACGGCTGTCAGCTTCATTGTCTGGTTGAAGGCGCTTCGCTGGACCAGAATTTTCTTTATTGTCGCGCCGATTGTCTTTGGTGCTTTGGCAACTTGGAAGCTGCTCGCGGATGCACCTATTCCAGCCGCAGTATTTATGCTTTTAGCGACTGTTCTGCCGCCTGTTTTCAAGGCGATCGATCTCGAGGGCATTATCAAGGATTACGAGAAGCTAGCCGGAGAGTTCACAAATCTCCGCGACCGCTTCCGGCAGGCTAGGCTAATCATTTCGCTGAAACCTTATTCAGAATTCGAGATAGGGGTACAAGCCTTGATGCCTCGATTAGAGAAAGCGCGCAGCCGAGCGCTGTCACGCCAAGTTGGTCATTTAATCGTGCGCGAAAAATCATCCAGTCCGGCGTGTATACGCACGATCGTGATCTGCCTTAAGGACTGATGGAATAGAACGCGATCGTCAGTCAAAACCGTACAGCGCGGGCGTGAATTCATAAATTAAAATGATCGGCCGACATGCGCTTTAGTGCGCTACAAACGGTGGATCTCGTTCTCGGGTGGCTCGCTGTCACTATTGCAGTGCTCCCCGGACGATGGCTGGAATCGAAGAGCAACGAAGAGAGCGTATGCAACTATCGGAATGTCGGAAGTGGCAAACACCTTGATCATTGAAAACGCGGCTCGTTTGTTGCGAGATGCGAAGCTTCTAGTCGATCATAAGCGCTTTGCCTGCGCTTTTGCGCTCGCGGTGCTTGGCGTGGAAGAGATCGGAAAGGTGGTGCTCGATATCTGGGAACGCGGTGGGCCGCTTTCGAAAGCTATCGTGAGACGAACCGTTCACATCCGCAAGCAGGCCGCCGTCGGTTCGTTGATGCTCGCTTCGTTTGCCGTCGAGAAATTTGGTGCCATAGATGCTGAGGTGCCAATAACCGAAGACCTCCTCAAGCGCGTAAGTGAGGCTTTTCAGGATAGCCGTGAAGGCCAATTTCTAGCCCATGTTCAAGGCGGTATTCTGGAAAAGACCAAACACATAGGAATCTATAGGGACGACTGGCTAACGGCCGCGTCGCTCCATGCTGACCAATTCAACGAAATGGACGTAATCTCGATGTTTGAGACGGCCCGTCGTGCGATATCGGTTGTTGGCGACGAGCGCATCATGCGCACTGGCAGGGCTATCTATGAAACATCGCCTTAAGAACCGCAGCGCATCATCCTGCCTTGTGCGGGCCCATTCCGGAAGTACTCACGGTGGCCGCAGGGTCCCCAGTCGGCTCGACCCACTCTACGCCCCGATCCCTTTTTGCTTTCAGCGGGCGCTTAAGTTCGGGTTGTGTGTTACGGACAGCCTCTGTCAGCATTTCGCGCAGCTCAGTCTTCGTCTTTGGAAGCTCGCGCGTGTAGGTTTTTTGCCGGTTTGTCATACACACCATATGGGGATGCGCGAGGGAGAATTAAGCCCCGATCTATTGTCTTTCCCAAGTCCACCCAATCAGGTGCAAACGGAGAGTTGGCCGTGGCACAGTAGGGTGTCGCGCAAGTTGTCGGCAATCAAGTTGTCGGCAATATCGGTATGTACTACGCCGCCTATCGCTTATCTCAGCGGGGGTGGAACGTCATGCCGACTGCAAGGAAGGCGCGGGATGTCGACCTACTCGTTTATGACGTAGGTGCTCATACTTATAACGGCATTCAAGTCAAAGCGCTGTCAAAACGCTGCCCGTCCCGCTCGGCAGAACGCTTGATGGATTTATTGGTGACTGGTGGGTTATCGTTACCAGTGCCGGCGCTGCCAATCCAGTGTGCTTCATCATGAAGCCGGAAGAAGTGAAGCAACTTGCTCACAGAGGCGAGAAAGAGGAGCGCGTTTCCTACTGGCTCCAGCCGAAACAGTACGACACAGATCAATTCCGTGAGGCTTGGGACAGGATCGGACGGGGCGACGGTGTCAGCTAAATTGACAAGCTGCCCAAGCAAGGTTTTTGGATTGCCCTATTGTCAAATTGGGTTAGCCTTGGGAAGCTTTTCGGAGGGCGCGCACGTGAACTCCACTCTTAAGATTCAGACACCGGAAGCAATACCCCTGATCGAAAAAATCAGGGCCGAACGCAAGAAGCGTGCGGAGGCGAAGGCCAAGCTGATGCTGCTTAAGAGGCCCAAAAAGCTGGCCAAACGCTACGTCTAGTCGATCAGCTCGTCGGTATCATCAGTGTCTTTGAAGAGCGTCCTCAGCAGCCGCCACAATTCGCGGTGCCCGGCTGTTTGGCCGCCCTGCTTGAGATAATCTGCGATATCCATTGTGGCGGTTTCCATCTCAATCGTACCGCCAACGCGTGCATCCAAATGCGCCACTTCGCGCTCGACGTACAAATTCTTTGCGTCGGTATCGAAGACGAGCGTGCAACGATCCGCGTGGGGAAATTCAGGGCCTTTAATCTGACGATATAATTCGCGTTTGAGGAGAGCCATACTCTACTCCCGTCAGAAGTGCTGACTCAATTTGCCCGGCTCAATCATACCAATCCTTACAATCACGCGGCAGCGTCTTAGCCAACTCAGAGCCACAGTCCGTTTGGGACAACAGCACTGGCTTGATCAGCATCGTCGCCATCCACATTTAGTGACGATCGGGGATCGTTGGCCCGACACACTGGCAACGCACCCGCCGCCTCATTGAGGCAGTGCGTCCAAACAAGAAGAGGCACCGCGTTCGATTACAGATCGACGCAGCGCACCTCCACGTAAAAACGCAACGCACGAGCCGTCGAGGGAAACCTTGGCGACTTTTGCGTATGGGCGTCATCACCCTAGCGGCGACCGCTTTACCTGGCGAGACCGCCGCCCGCAGCTTCTCCAGTTCGGTTTCAAGAAAAAATGGCTGGCGACAATTCAGCGCCATGACCGCTTCGCGCGCGTCGCCGCCAGCAGCGACGAATTCGCCAGCTACCACCGTTGCTAAACCGAAAAGAGGTGGCAAGCCGAGTCGAGGATTGCAAGCGTGACAACCACGCGACGATGGCAAGTTTTTGATGCGCTTTTGCGGCAGAAATATTTGTTCGCAGCGAACCAATGTCCGCTTCGGAGCGCGTTACGGACTCAACTCGGACATCGAGCTAGGCCCGAAAAGTCACAACTCATCCTGAATCTCGGTGAACTGCTCTCTGACCCTGGTGGACACCCTTGTATTACGGGGCGGGAGTCTACCGAACTCTCAGTCTCCGGCGCGTCCGCTGCCGGAGATAGTTCTAACTGTATACCCGCTATGTACGATCAGGGACACAATTCGGTGGCCTGAAAAAGAGCCAAAACCGTCGCGTTCTGGGATCATTTTCGTACTCGGTTGCTGGGTCAGATGTACGTCGGATAGTGTTGCAAGACGAATCGGGAGGAAGCTAATGTCTATTCGCGTCTGCGCGCTGGTCGGCGCGGCATGCGTTCTGGTTGCTCAGCCTGGCGCTGGCCGAGAAGAAGTACGGTCCAGGTGTAAGCGACAGCGAGATCAAGGTCGGGCAGACTATAGCCTACAGCGGACCGGGGTCGGCTTCCAGCGTGCTCGGCAAGATTGAGGCGGCTTACTAAAGTCGCGAAAATGTAGATGGGGGAGCCGACCGCCGGCAATCAAGCAGCCGCAGTTGGCCTAGTCGCCGGATATGCCGGCTAGGCGCAGCCCTTCAGTGTACCGATCGAGGAAGGCAGAATCGTTGCAGAAGAAAAGCTCCTGTCGCGCGATCGCTGTTGTGTAGTTTCTCTTGCGCCGCAGTAGCTCGGCGGCCACCGCTTCCGACTCTGCCTTGTCACCGAGTTGGCCCAGCGAAGCCGCCAGTGTTGCAAAGGCCCGATATGTTACATTGGGTTGCCGAGTTGCTCTTCTGGAAAACTCGGCGGCGATGTCATACTCACCGAGCGAGAAATGGGCCCATGAGCGCGTGTGGTGAAAACTCCACAGATGGCTGTCGCGCGGACTGAGCATTGTCGCTCGATCGAGTAACGTTTCCGCTTCTAGCTCGCGCCCACACCACAATAGATTGAAGCCTTGTGCAAAATACCCTTGCGCGAAGCTTGGATTGAGTTCCAGCGACAGGCTGATGGCCGCAAGCGCTTCGTCATTCTGCCGCGTCAGGCACAGAACTCGTCCGAGCGCGCATTGACAAAAGCAATCCAGTCCGTCGAGGGTGACGGCGACGCGGGCTTGCCGCAATGCCGTTTCCAGACGCGTCCGGCGATCCTTCGGATCGTCATACAGCGAGCGCTGAATATTGACGTAGCTAAGCGCGCCATGGCCGCGCGCAAAGGCGGGGTCCGCTGCGATCGCACGCTGAAAATAGATTTCAGCCGAGTCGAATCCCGGCGTGGTAAAGCGCCACAAATTCCACAAGCCCCGCTGGTAGCAATCCCAGGCGTCCAGACTTTCGGGTGCCTTGCGGGCGGCGAGCTGCTGCTCCACCTTCGACAGCTCAGGTTCAATCATGGCAGCGATCTGTCGCGCCATCTCTTCCTGGATATCGAAGATGTTCTCCAGCTGAAGCTCGTATTTGTCAGACCAAAGCTGCTCTCCGTCTGCGGCCCTGGCGAGTTCGGCCGTAATTCGCGCCGTGTCTCCGCTTTTGCGAACACTGCCGGACATCACGTAACTCGCGCCGAGTTGCACTCCGACTTCGCGGACATCGACCGCGCGCCCCTGGAATCCGATCGTCGAATGGCGCGAGATGACGGAAAGCCAACGGTTGCGCGCGAGCAGCCGAATGATGTCCTCGGTCAAGCCATAGCTGAAATAGTCGTTCTCCGGATCGTTTGACCTGTTCTCGAATGGAAGCACGGCGACGGCCGGTCGCGTGATGGCTTCTGCCTTTACGGCTTCCGAGACGATATCGTCGAGGTGAGCCAATTCGGTGGAAATCGATACTCTCCGAGAAACGTTACCTGTCGAAGCGGCGTCACGAGGCGCAAGAACTGCTGCAACGTCCGACCCCGTGATTCCCTGTACATCACCGACAAAGCGAAAGCCGCGCCGATGCAGCGTTCGAATGAACAGCTGATCGGTTCCGTTATCGCCCAAGTACTCGCCGAGCGCCGTTGATGCGACTGGAGAACGCGGCCTCTGAGATAATCCGGCCATTCCAGACAGTGTCGATCAATTCATCCTTGCTGACGACCCGATCGTGGTTGCGCACCAAATGGACAATCAGGTCGAAAACCTGAGGTTCGATGTGGACAGACGCGCCCGCGCGCCGCAACTCTTGCTGATTGAGATCAATCTCGAAATCAGAAAAACGGTATCTCATTACTATCCCAAATCGAGGCTCGCCGGACGTCTGATCGAAACAAACCTCCAGCAATGGAAAAACAACGTCTCCTAAAGAATTCCACCAAGCGTAAGGGATCAGCTCAGTTTACAGACCGATCAAACCGCATTCAACCGGAGATGCCATATGATCGGCCCACCTGATTTCCACCCGTGCGGATATTTGGCCAGACGGTCCATTGTCGCACGACAACATGGTTCATTGTGGGCTCTCGCGTCCTTCAGGTCCGGAACGAAGCCAACTCTACAAAGGCGAGTCCTTGTCGTGGCCGCGCGCCTGAGACGATTCACCAAGGAAAGGGTTGAGGCCGCGATTGCGTACCATGCGCAGCAGGCTTCGCTGTTCGCGCAGCAACAACCCGACCATATGCAACTCGACAGGACGCGGATCTACCAAGGCCCGGTAGATCTACTCTTTGCGTGGGCGGTGGGCTGGTTCCGAAAGCGACCACCCGAGCAGACCTGAAAAATCATTGCCAGACAACGATCAATTGAAACCTAAGGAGATTTCCGTGTCCATGATGATACAATCCGGCTCGAATTGCACTACAGTGCACGCCGGCAAGTCTTCGCAAGCGATGAGACTGCTCGCGCTCGGTTACGGCGGCACAGCCTATTTCATCTTTCTTGGTACGTTTCTTTACGCGATCGGTTTTGTTTCGCGATTTGTCGTGCCCAAGACCATCAATACAGGTCCGGCATTGTCGTGGCCTATGGCCTTGTTGATTGATCTCGCTTTGATGTCGATCTTTGCTGTGCAGCATAGCGGCATGGCACGGCAGGGCTTCAAGAGACTGTTTGCGCGCTTCGCTTCGCCGGCGATCGAACGAAGCACCTTCGTACTGCTGGCTAGTCTGAGCCTGAGCCTGCTGTTCTGGCAATGGCAGCCGTTGCCTGCGGTGGTTTGGAATATCGAAGGTTCGGTCTTCGCCGGAGCTACGACCGCGGGCGGTGTGGTCGGCTGGTTCATTGTGCTCTACAGCACATTTCTCATCAGCCATTTCGAACTGTTCGGATTGACACAGGTGATTACGCACTTCGCCGGACGCGTAGCTGCACCCATCAAGTTCAAGACGCCGGGGCTCTATCGCCTGATCCGGCATCCGATCTATCTCGGCTTTATCATCGCTTTTTGGTCGACGCCGCTGATGACAATCGGACACCTGCTTTTCGCATCGGTGACGACGGCTTACATCTTCGTCGGCATCTGGCTTGAAGAGCGGGACTTGGTCGCCTTCTTCGGAGAGGAATACCGGAAATATCGCGAACGGGTTGCCATGTTGCTGCCGGGCCTGTTCTGAACAAATGCCGAAGCTTCTGACGGTCCATTGGAACGGCCTGCCGATTACCCGGCGGGCCGTTCTGCAACGAAGATTTTAGAGCGTCGCTGGAGACATGAGTGAGTCTCAACTTGGTGTCGGCTAGTAGCCCGAATGCGACGTGACTGCACTTCTGATTGAGGTCCGCTTATTGGGGGTGGAGCGGACTAAATTAAATTTGCTCACGCTCAGTTCTTCGCATTTTGACCCGGAACGGACAAACGAGCCACCCAGTGCTGCTATTGCTTGCCCAAACCAACCACTATTTGCCCCGCTGGCACGCCTGCCAAGTTTAAGCCCGCGTAGATACGTTCGCGCTGGGCAAGGAAGGTCGGGTTTTCACTGCGCCGCTCGTTGCGAAATCTGGCGACGGTAAAGTTCGGGTCGAGCCGGAGGCCGGCGTTCCGCGCCTCCCGCGCCTCGGCAGCGCGGCCACTCAGCGCCGAGGCCGCTGCCAGGAAGAAATGGGGCATGGCGACGTTAGGATTTATTTCAACCGATTTACGCAGCCGGTCCAGGGCTGATTCGAGCCGGCCGAGGAATAGGTCGGCGATCCCGAGCAGGGCGTACCAGCGATCCAGTCCGGGATCGCGCGGGCTCAGCCGGATCGCGTTTGTTAGATCGGCTTCTGCCTCTTCCGCTCGTCCGAGTAGCACCTTCATGAAGCCTGCGTCGGCATGGGCCCAGGCCAGATTGCGATCCAGCGTGATAGCGAACTCAAGCTCGCGCAGCGACCGTTCCGTCGCGCCCGAGACATGCAGGACATTGGCGTGGACAAAATGGGCTAAGGCGTTGCCCGGAGCAAGCGTCAACGCCTCAGTGATGGCCGTCTCGGCGATACGTAGCTGTTCGTCCCGATTGGTCGAGGCGAAGGTGCGAAGGTCGTTACCATGGTAGAAGGCGAGACCGACCAACGCCTCGACATTACGATCGTCCAACCGGAGCGCCGCGTCGAACAGGTCACACGCCGCGCGGTCGCGGCGCAGCGACAAGGGTTGGTTGAGGATTGCCCAGCCGCGCATGGCCAGGTCTACGGCATCCATGTTGTTCGGCCGCTCGCGCTCCGCCCGGCGGCCTTCTGCGGCAACGAGCTCGATGCCCACGATCCGGGCGAGGCGCGTGGTGATCTCGTCCTGCATGTCGAAGATGTCGGCGCGCGGCTTGTCGAAACGCTCGGCCCAGAGGTGCGCGCCGGTTTCCGTGTCGATGAGCTGCGCGTTGACCCGGATGCGGTCGCCGCTGCCCTGCACGCTGCCTTCCATCGCGTAGCGCACACCGAGTTCGCGGCCGACCACCCGTGCGTCCACTGGCTTGTTCTTGAAGGTGAAGGCGGTGTTGCGCGCGATGACGAAGGCGCCAGGAATGCGCGACAGGTCGGTTGTGAGGCTTTCGGTGACACCATCGACGAAATAGTCCTGCTCGGGATTGCCACCGATGTTGGCGAAGGGCAGCACGACGATGGAAAGGCGCGGCGCGAAGGCGTGCTGCGGCACTGAGCGCGCCCTGCTGTCGACCGAGCCAGGTCCATTCCGGACCACGGCATAGGCTCGCACCGGACGCGCAATATTCTTGAGGTTCTGCTCACCCAGGTCGGTGAACTCGACGGCGACCTTGCCGCGAACCTGATCATAGGCGGAAGATGAGATGCAGATGCCGCCCGGGCTCGGCAATCCCCTCAAGCCGGGCAGCGATGTTGACGCCGTCGCCGAATATATCGTGCGCTTCGACGATTACGTCGCCGATGTTTATGCCGACTCGGAAAACAAGGCGTCTGTTTTCTGCATCTCCGACTGTGAGATCTCGAATGCCGTTCTGAAAATGCGCGGCTGCTCGAACCGCTTCGACCGCGCTCGGGAACTCGGCCAAGAAACCCGTCGCCCGTGTGCTTGACAACGCGACCTCCGTGTTCCGCAATGGCTGGCTCGACAACATCCGCAAGAAGCGCCGTCAGACGGGCGTGCGTAGCTTCTTCGTCGTCATGCATGAGGCGCGAATAACCGGCCACGTCGGCGGCCATTATCGCCGCCAACCTGCGTTCGACCCGCCCTGATCGCGCATCCACCATTGCCGCTCCAACCCACAACCTTAGTGTAGAACGGATCAGACGGCAGTGCCAGACGCACCTCGGCGCGGCTAATTATGCGCTTTCGATCGTGGCCAGACGAGATGCATAGCTCGCGTCAGTGGCTGGCCGGTTCGTCATCGCTGTCGTGGTTGGCTGCGCTCGGCGCCGCCGGCGCAGCAAATCTGCCGCGCCGCGCATTCTTATGGCCCCAATCGCTTTTTTGGCCTTGGTGCTCTACCCTGCGACACGGTTCGCTACAAAAGCGCTCCGGACGGCCGCGGCGACGACGAACCTCGAACGGTGTGCCGCACACGGCACAGCGCGTCGCCTGTACGATTGGCAACAAAAACTGCCTCGGTCCTTCTTGGAACCGCAGGTGATTGAGCTTTGATCTTTTCTCCATGACAGCCTCAGAGCTATCACGAAGCTCATCGCAATCTGTGGGACTTGTCGGACATGTCCTAAATGTCCCCGAAGCTGACGCGGCGAGGAGCTCGCGCCAATCTGGCAAAACCTCAACGGTTCGCACAAAACCGTCGCAACCCTCGTAAATATTCCCGGTGCTTTGAGAAGGTCGGGTGGATTGGGAGTGTTTCGGCCGCGCTTGAGCGGTAACTCAGCGCTTGAACTCGATGACCTTCGCGGCCCGCTGACCGACAAGGCCAGCTTCGATGCGCTGGGCGACCTGGTCGCTCAACGCCCTGATCGGATCGTCGGAGCGGTTTACATAGCGGCCCGTCATGGCGAGATTGCTGTGTCTCAAGAGGTCGCGAACCAAGAAAGCGTTAGCTCCCGTCTGGCCGGCATACGTGCCCACTGTATGCCTAAGGTCATGCAGCCGCACGTCATCTAGCTTGGCAACAGTTCGAATCCGCTGCCAAGCTTGCTCGAGCGCAGTTTTTGACAGCGGCAGGCCCGCTTCGTCATTCCGCAGTCTCGACACCTTTCCGTCAGATCGTTTTTTCCCAAGTAGAACCCACTTGGCCGCCGACAGATCGTCGGGCTTGAGCTCGAGGAGGATCCGTCGCGCTGGCGCGCTGATGACTACCACCTGCGGCTTTCCAGCTTTCGTCTCGCGCAGCATGATTAGGCCTTCAGCCAGGTCGACACGCCGCCATTCGAGATTAAGGATTTCAGACAGCCTACAGCCTGTGTAGAGCAGTAACTCAATGGCTGCCGCGGTCGCTCGCGGATAAACTGCACGCTGGTTTTCGGGCTTAGGGTGGTGCTTGGATGGCTTCAGGTCGCTAGACCACGGCAATCCCTCTGTGACGGCCGCACGCAACACCTCGCCAAGCCGCACCAGCTCCTCGCCGGACAGGAAGCGTTCGCGGTGTTCTTCGGCGTAGCGCTCAACACCGCGGCAGGGATTGGATCCGGCAGGCCTCAATTGCCAAGTCTCTGCCAAGGAAAAGGCCTTCGAGCAAATTGCGAGGGTGAAATTTGCTTGGCGCGGTGTCCCGCTCATTGCTCGATGCAGCAATTCGATGTCGCGCCTGGTCACCCCGGCGGCCTTATGGGTGCCGAGCTTTGGACGAATGTGCTTGTCGACGAGCCTGCGCACCTCAGCCGCAGTGTTGATGCGATTTCGTTCGTCGACGTGTTCCACCACGTAGCGATCGAGCAGCTCGTTCACCGTCGGGGCCTTAAGGAACGCGAACTTCTCAGCGGCAGGATCTCTCCCGTCGCGAACGGCTGCCAGGACCTTTCGGGCGCGATCGCGGGCCTCGTCGACGGTGAGAGCTCCGTGCTTGCCAATCGTGAGCCGACGCGAACGACGCTGCGCATTGCGATATTGAACGAGATAACTGCGGACGCCGCTCGGCATCACCCTGATTCCAAACCCGGGGACCAGGTCGTCGAACACGACCTGATCTGTCTCTTCGGGCCTCAGGCTGTCGACAAACCTCTTCGTCAGTTTCGGCATGGCTGCGACGCTCCGGTTGGACACCTCGTGGACGGCCGTGGACACCCTGCTGAAACTAGCTAAGCCATTGCTGCTGCTCACACTGGGAAG
Organism: uncultured Alphaproteobacteria bacterium; assembly: GCA_963770385.1. Taxonomy (GTDB): domain Bacteria; phylum Pseudomonadota; class Alphaproteobacteria; order Rhizobiales; family Xanthobacteraceae; genus Bradyrhizobium. Next base: position 2,082,941 of record CAVYPJ010000003.1, read on the forward strand.
GCGTGGACGGCTTGGACGGCTTTTCGCCTTTACTGTCTTAACAAGGTGTCGACGCACACGGATCAGGTCCGGTCGCCGCGTAAGCCCTACGTAAGCACGAGTGATGGAATTGGAGCGAGTGAAATCGTATGTCGCAGTAGACGAAACATCTGGAAAACCAGCGTGTTGCGTAGTTGGCAGTAGAGCAGCGAAGATAGTGTAAAACTCACATAACAGACTACGAATTTGAGGGTCGGACGTTCGAATCGTTCCGGGCGCGCCATTCTCCGATTTTCCCCGATATTGTTTCCGGAGGCTGCATGATCGGCGCTCACGTGGCCACGCTATGCCAGGAGTTTCGTCTTAGCCGAGCTGCGCCATCGTTGTGTCCTGACAAAGGTTTCGGTGGTTTCGCCGAGCGCGGATTAGCTGTGGATTTCGGCGGCATTGAAGGAGCGGACACACGTCTCGCCGCTACCTTGCATTGATTCACGGAGGTAGCGCCGATGGCTCGATCCCAGCCAAAGTCTTCATCGACGGACGACTATGCAAGACTGATCGCGCGCGCCGTGTCCAAGGGTCGGCCGCCGCCGTTCAGCGACGACCTCGATCGGTACTGCGAAAGTTCCCCGCGCGAAATCTTTGCAGCTTTCGCGGGCGCGGCCCGGCACATGCCTCCGTCCGGCAAGGACGAGGTGCTCGGCATCGGTTATCTGTTTCTGCTGCAACGGCTGCTCGAGCATCTGCGTTATCGCACCGATCGCGGCTATGCGGATGCGGCCAAGCTGATCACGGATTTTCAGGCCGACGTCGTCGCGCGGGTTGAGGCGGGACAGGTCGGTGCACACATGCTCGCCTTCGTGGGCGGGGCGCTGCACCAATCGAAGATCCCAGCATCGCCGGAGCTTGCCGCGGCGTCGGCCAAGTACCCCATCGATGAAGATGAGGGCGGGCTGCTTCCGACCGACGTCCGCGCCGCGCTCGGCGGCATTCTCGAAGCCTGCGGTGGCGATCCGTTCGTGGTCGTCGGCTCACTGATGGAGAGCAGCCATGCCATGCCGGCAGAAACCCGCGGCTCTCTGGCAGGAGCCATGGCGCTCGCCCGGATCCCGGAAGCCCGCGCCGCCGCGGTTCTATTCCTGCTCGATCCGGATCTATCTGTCCGCCGCGCGGTTGCCGGAGCCCTTGACCAAGTCGCCACCTTGCTGACCCCGACAGATGTCCGGCGGCTGATTGCGATGCGCAATTGGCGGCCGGAGGACGAACGAGCCGAAGTCGACGCCGTCATTCGCAAGGCGCGGGCGGCCGGCATCGATTGCGCGCGATGGGAGGCGGGCGGTATCGAACCAATTGTCGCGTCGGCGATCGATGGCTCCGCAGCGCAAGGTTTCCTGCTGGTGTCTCCGGCCGGACGGAAGAGGCGGTTATCGTCGGTTCTGACCAAAGGTGGGATTGCAGATGCCTGGAGCAGCGAACCGCAATCGCGTCGCCGGATCGACGCGAATTTGACGGGCGCGGGGATGAACGCCCCTACGCTTGCGGTATCCCGTCCATATCTCGACCGCGCCGTGGCGCACCATCTGGCGCTCAGCATAGAGAAACAGGAAGCCCCGCCGTTGGGGTTGCTTCAGGTTGCCGAGACGATCGGCGGTGCTGACTGGCAACCCTCGCGGATGGCCTTCAGTGAAGCGCTTGCGGGGCTGATCGCCGAGGTTCCGAAGGCGATGCGCGAGCCCGCGGCGCTCAGATCGGTGCTGCGCAGGAGCGACGAATTGGCCGACCTCGAAGCCGTTGCACTGTCTTGGTTCGAGGACGACCCGCAGGTCGCACAAGCGGTGCAGGGCGCACGCGGTCGCGATCGGGCGAAACTTGCCAGCTATCTTTTGCAGAGCGTCCTTGCAAAGCGCCGTGACAGATGGGCCGAGCTTGTTCTGTGCACGGCCTTGTGGATGCGCGAGGCGCCCCCCGAGGCCGATCTGTGCTGGCGTGAGCTCGCGCTCGTTGCGAAAGCGCTCGCCGATGGATGGGATTTGACCGAGATCGGATTGATGCGCGATATCGTACTGCGGACGATCGCGGTTCTCAGAAGCACCGGATGAATGTGAGGGAGCCACGTATCTCGCTCCGACCGGAGCGGGATGCAGGATAGCAGGCCCTCGCACATTTGCCGGGTGAATCGCGTGGCGGGTTAGCCCATCATAGCGCCACGGCGAACGGGTAGTGCCCATCTTCATCGGCCTTGGCGCGCCATTCCAGAGCTGCGACAGACGCAACTCACGGCGCGCCGGATCCGCCTTCCACGATCCTCTCGTTGAGCTTTTGATCGACGGTCTGGACCGTGTGGTCGATCTCGGCATTGGGCACGCCGAGCTGATGCGAAATCAGCTTCACCAGCAGGTCGACCCGCTCGATGAAAGGCGCTCCGTTGGCCACCGCCCGGGCCGCCGACGAGGGTTTGAGAAGGCTTTCCGCCGCTTTGGCGTACTTCTCGAAAGGCACCTGATCCTTCGGGTCGGCGCCCAGACGGCGAGCGATGGCATCGACGTGCTCATAGATCGACTGCGAGAGCTCCAGATCATCGTGCACGGCGTCGCGGATCGACTGCGGCTCGTGCTGTGTGATGCAGCGATAATTCCCGGTCAACAGCATTGACCATTTGGCAAGTGGGACGAACAGTGAATCGAATACCTTGAGCTTCACCGGAACGTCCTGGCCATCCAACGTCACCGCATCGATGTCCGCTTCCAGCTCCCGAAGCAGCCGGTTATGTGCCTCATCTGAAAATGCCGCGGCCTTGAAGTTTGTCGGCAGGCCGACATGAAGGACGTTCGCCGCCTCTTCCGGTGGGCGGAAGGCCTGCGGATCTGGCGAGCAGAGCGAGACCAGTCCCGGCTCGAACCGCTCCCATACCTGGGCATTGGTGTAGGCCTCTTCGAGGTCCATCCCGTCCAGCGCCGGGATCCGTTTGAGATAGGGCAAAGGCGGCATGTTCATGATCGAAAGGCAAGGCAGCTTCGCCTCGGCGATCTTGATCATCAGAACCCGGATCGTATGGTTGGTGTATTGCGGCTCCTGCATCGCAAGACCGACCAGATCATAACGCGAAAGGTCGACATCTGCGGGCGGTGTCGCGTCCAAGGTCCCAGGCAGATCGCGTGAAAAGATCGCCCGGTGAGACGGCTCGTCACGCAGCTTGATGCGAACTTCGGTACCGTCGCGATTGATGAGATCTGCGGTCTTCCTCCGGCAAACCAGGGTCACGTTGTGACCGGCCATCAGCAGCTTCGTCGCCAGCAATGAGCCATACGAGGCCCCAAGGATCAGAATGTTGCGCGCCATGCTCCCTCTTTCAAAGATTGTGCTAGAATTTTTTCTTACGCCCTACCGCAGATTGATAGGTATTACAATCAGATAGCAGCTCTGATGGGGCAACGGCACCGGAAGCCCGCCGCCCGCTCGGTCTGTTAACGAGTAGTCGTCGTGAGGTTGATGCGACGGTACGTCGAGACCTCGTGATCGCGCGGTTCCCTCCGGCCGCAGTGAAATCACGTTTTTTCCTAAATCACGCCGGACATCAAGAACAGGGTATCTGCCGACAAGGACAATCATAGGAGGCATCACCCTGTGCCGATGAACGACGGTTCCGCTCCGGGCCATCCGCTGCCGCTCTTTCTCGCCGACCGTGCCGACGTGGTCGTGCAGTCGGATTCGTCTCGAATTCTCAAGACGGCTCTTGTGGTCCTGACGGTGTCGGCGATCGGTGCTGCCGTGTTCGCGTTCGGGGACCCGGTGACGCGCCTTGCAGCCCTGACGGCTTCGCTTGTCGACGTATCGGCGCCACAGCCCGACAATCGTCAACCGGCTCCGGCGGTTCAATCAGCCTCCGACATTCAGGCGTCGCCGACGACCCAGCAGACGTCGCCGGCAATTCAATCGACGGCCGACGTGCAAGCGCCGCCGGCGACTGCACCTGACGCCTCGACCCGCCAAGAGACGCGCCAAGAGGCCCACCAAGAGATGGGTCAATCGACCCGCCAAGGGGGCCAAGAGGCGCGTCAAGACGTGGCTGCTGCGCCCCAACCGGCCGCGTCTCAGACAGAAACCAGCGAGCCGTCGTCTGATGCCTTGTTCAGGCAATTCCAGGCCTGGTCCCGGGAGCAGGACTCTCAGCAGTCTGCTCAAGCGCGGGTCGCGCCCTCGCAGCCTGCTGAACCCACGCAGCGTGCACAGTCCGGGCAGGCAGAGTCCGCAAAGGATGCCCCGACCAAGGTTGAGCCGGACGTTCGGGCGCCGGTCCGGACGGCGAAAAAGCATCGGCGCGCTCGTGCCTTGCAGAATGCGCGGGCAGAGATGCGGTCCGTGCGAAATTCCCGGGCTAAGAGCTCGCGCGAGCGAAGTGCGCAGGTTCGGGCGAGACGGATAGAAGATGCGCGCGCACAGAGTGTGCCCGCCCAAAATCCGCAGCCACCCCAGGCTGCGCAGCCACCCCAGCCATCGGCGTTATCGCAGATCTTCGGTTGGCAGTAGCAGGACGCTATCCAAACCTCCGTCGCGCGCAGCACTGCGGAAGGAAGCCCGCCTCGGCGTGAACCTCGAACAACTCGGTGACAGATCGAGCATCGCCTTTGCGCGTCTCGGTCAGCGTTCGCGCGACGGCGGCGCCCGCTTACTTTGTTCTTACGTGTGGTCGAAAAATGGCGTAAAGTGACACGGCGCCGAAAGAGCAGCGTCTTGTTTCGGCGGATGGTTGTCCGCGCTCGTCGTAAGATCCAAGGCATTGCTTCGCAATATGCTGGAGCTGATATTTAGTGCCGTGAACTGAGGGAATTCATCGAGGCCGCACCGCATATCGGTTCGGCTACGTATGAGGGCCACGCAGTTGCAGGAGAAGGCCGCTCAAATAAGGCTGACACAGGCGCGGGGTACGGCCCTGATCAACATGGCCGTTGCGGCGCTGATCATTGCTGCGCTCTATTTTGGCCGTGAGATTTTCGTTCCTGTTGCGCTGGCCGTTCTCCTGAGCTTCGTCCTCGCGCCCTTCGTCATACGTCTGCATTCCTGGCGTATTCCGCGCACGGCTTCCGTGCTCATCGTGGTCTTCTTCGGATTTGCGATCATCTTCAGTTTGGGCGGGCTGATGGTATCGCAGGCAACGCACCTGGCCGCGAAACTGCCCGCATATCAGCAAACGCTGAGCGACAAGGTCGAAAGCCTTCGAGGCCTCATGGGTGGCTCTGGAACATTGGAGCAGGCATCCACCGTTCTCAAGGAACTGGGGACACAGCTCCAGCATGGGGATGCGACCAGCCGGTCCAACAGTGAGCTGGCAAAACAAGCCTCAGACAGAGCGGCTCCGATAGCCGTCGAAGTCAAGCAGCCTGATCCAGGCGCTCTGACGACGCTCGCGAAGATCATCGAACCATTGCTGTCACCGCTCACGACGACAGGAATCGTCGTCATCTTCGTAGCGTTCATCTTGCTGCAACGGGAGGATCTTAGAAATCGGCTCGTTCGTCTTGCCGGATCGGGCGACATTCAGCGCACGACTGCAGCCCTTGATGACGCGGGCAAACGCCTGAGCAAACTGTTTCTGACTCAAATCATCTTCAACGCCGTGTTCGGCCTGGCAATCGGCATCGGTCTCGAACTCATTGGCGTGCCTTCGGCTCCGTTATGGGGGCTGATCGCGATGATCCTGCGGTTCGTTCCGTATATCGGTGCGCTGATCTCTGCGATATTTCCGCTGATCCTCGCCGCGGCCGTTGGTTCCGGCTGGGAAATGGTGGTGCTCACGGCGCTCCTGTTTGCGGCATTGGAACTGCTCGCCGGACAAGTTATCGAGCCGCTGATCTATGGTCATAGTTCCGGCCTGTCTCCCGTCGCGATCATCCTATCGGCATCATTCTGGACATGGCTGTGGGGTCCGGTCGGGCTGGTCATGGCAACGCCCCTGACGGTCTGCCTCGTTGTCGCGGGCCGGCATGTCGAGCGGCTCAAGTTCCTCGAAATCATGCTCGGCGACCGGCCTCCGTTGAAGCCGCCTCAATTGATTTACCAACGGATGCTGGCGGGTGATCCCGTCGAGGCCGCAGAACAAGCGCGTGATTTTCTCAAGGGATCCTCGCTTACGGACTACTGCGACACGATCCTGCTGGAGGGATTGAGGCTCGCCGAGGCCGACCGCCGATTGGGCCATCTCGACGAAGAACGATTGAACAGAATTGTCTTGACCGTAGACGAGCTGGTGGCCGATCTCGAAACACAGCACGAGTTAGGAGGGACTGACTTCCCGTCCATAGACATGAGCGCAAATCCAGGCGCCGCTCTCGCAATCGAGGAAGCAAGGGCGCAACACAGGTTGACGGAAGAGAGAGGAAGATCGCCGCGTTCGGTCCTTTGCATTCCCGGATCCGGAAAGCTCGACGAAGCGGCGGCGCTGGTGTTGGCTTATTTGCTGCGGCACCGCGATATCGGAGCGATGGCGGAGGAGGCGGACGCTCTGTCAACGTCGAAGTTCTTTTCGCTCGACATGACCGATACCGCGCTGGCGTGTGTCTGCTACGTCGGCCAACCGTCCCCCGCCAGGATTCAGGATGTCGTTCGCCGGCTCGGCAAGAAGAACGCCGACGCCCGCATACTGCTCGCGCTCTTGGGACCTGAGACCGCCACGCCGACGATACGTGCAGCCGGTGCGATCGTTTCGGGCGGCTCATTCAGCGTCACGCTGGAAGCAATAGTTCAAGCGACCGCAGAGCAGCGCGACGATGGCACCGTCAGCGCGAAGGATGTTGTTGCCAGTTCCCCGTCTTAGTCGAAGAGGCCGATGCTTCCGCAGTGATGAAGGCTGACGCAGTTTTCGATTACTCCGAGAATGCGTTATCACTTGCATCGAAGGAACCGATGTTCGGAGTGTCGCCGTACCGGGATACGGTTGCTTGCAAGAAGACAACTCCGGTTCTCGGGGACCGACGTCCAGCACGGCAGGCCTGCACGTGTTGGTAACCAATCTCATTTACTTAAGAGGAGCCGATGCGTTCGGATCTGGCATCGTGAGGTAACGACGGCCATTTCATGTCGCACGGGTCGGAGGAAGGCGAAAACTACTGGCCAGGATACGTCGATGCGTTGACGTCGATGGTCCAGGTGCTGGCATTCGTGATGATGATGCTGGCGATGGCCGTATTCTCGCTCTCTCAAAACGCATCGAAGAAAGCCGTCGAAGCAATCGCAAAAGCGGTCAATGTCGACGTCAAGCCAGACGCGAACGTCAAGCAGTTGACGCAATCCGTGATAGAGCATCTCGATCGTCTGCGAGGATCGGAGCCGGCCAATGATCCGGCAAAGCCGGCCCCGGCCGTTGAGGACAGAGTGCAGCCCGATGCGGAAAAACAGGCGGCGACGCGGATAAAGGCAGCACGCTCGCAGCCATCTCAGGCCCCTGAGGTGCCGCCCGATGCGCCGCGTCTGAGTGTAGGCTTCGGTGATCGAAGCTTCAGGATCGAAAGCGACGAGGCGCAATCGATCGCGAAATTCGTCGATGACAATAAGGCCGTCGAGACCAGGCGGACGATCGTCGTCGAGGCATATGCATATTCGGGTGACGGCGCCATTTCGGAGGCGCGGCGGCTTGCCTATTACCGCGCGATGATGGCCCGCAAGCAATTGGTCGATGCGAAGGTCAAGCCGGAAGACATTCGTATCAGCGTCAATGATACCGCCGACAAGGGCAAAGGACTGACGGTCGAATTGATAGTTGCAGGGGGCGGCGCGCACTAGACGTCGGGCCCGAAGGACTGGATCATGGAAAAGCAAATCGCGCAGATACGAAACAAGATGATCGCAATGATTGCGATCATCGCGCTCGTCAGCGCATGGCAGCACGAATTCATCGCCGAAGGCGTGACCGCCCACGTCTACGTGACGGGTTCGATCCTGGCCGCCTTCGGGTTTGCCATCGTGATGGCGTTCATCTTCGTTTCGAAGCTCAAGAATGAAGTCATCGCCTTCAACGCCTTGAAGGAGATGTGGGACGACATCCGGATGGGCCCCACCGAGCAGGCGTCGGATCCGTTGTGGCGGCACTATCGCTGCTCGCGGCCGGGTCGCCTGTTCAGAAGGCCGCGGCTATTAGGTCACGCCTACGACCTCGTGACCGAAGAGCTGGCGCGCACGAAGAAGATTCGTATCTCCGTCGAGACGATGAATACGCTGGTCCACAAGATCAGCCAGACCATCGATGACGAGAAGTCGCTGCTCGGCTACATGTCCGGCCTCCTGGTGTTCATGGGCCTGATCGGCACCTTCATCGGCCTGCTGCACATGGTCGGATCCATGGGCGGTATCATCGGCTCCCTGGCGGGTTCGGCTGAAGCAGCGGGGCCCGATGCGTTTCAAAAGCTTCTCGGTGCGTTGCAGGAGCCGCTCAAGGGCATGGCGTCGGGTTTCGCGGCGTCGCTTTTCGGCCTGTTCAGCTCACTGGTCGTCGGCCTTCTCAATCGCATGGCAGGGCAGGCTGCCGGCGTCTTGAAGCATGAATTTGAATCGTGGCTGGCAGGCGTCGTGCAGATCGGCGATCAGGAGCGTGAGGACGCGATGGCGCCAAAGGGCGCCATGGCAACCGAGGGGCAGCTCAACGGCTCTCTCATTCAGGCGACCGCCAGTATGCTGGCAGACTACTCCAAGGTTGCTTCGAGCTTTGAAGATGCGGTTCGATTGATGCAAAGCCTCGAGGCAAGGCAGCAGGACCACGGCAAACTCGTGGAGAGCGTGATGCAAACCCTGTCCCGTGTGGGCGCCGGACTGGATGCGCTCACCGACGGTGTCACGAAAACCGTTGCCACCGAATTGGCGGCGACGCGGGTCATGGTGCACGACGTGGCTCGCGCGCACAGCGGAGATTTGAGGCTGCTCGCCGACGGTCATGCCGGCACGTCCGTTCAATTTGCTGCAGCAATTGAACAGAATGCGCAAATCGCGGAACAATTGTCCACGCAGTTGAGTGACAGTATTGAAGCTCGAATTCATCATGCGGTCAAAGAGGCCATCGCTCCGATGGGGCTGACTGTCGCGGATCAAATGCAGAGGCTGGAAAAAGCCTTTTCGCAATTTCCGCAGGATAAGCCGGTCGGACGCTCGTTCGACCAGGCAAGAGCGGCTTCGGATCGAACGGAAATGGTTGCGAGCCATTGACGTCTGATCCCCCATGAGATGAGCGAAACAGGAATGTTCGGATGACCAATGCGGCCACCAGGGGTACCGGCGGGATCCAACTCCCGTTGCCCAAGCTTCTGAGATCCAAGAAGCCAACCTTTTCCAGGCGCCATAACCGTCACGAGTGTGTCGTCATCGGCACGATGAAGATCATCGAGATCGGCGCGGAGTTTGACGGCGCGCTGCTCGAGATCTCTCGGGGCGGCTGCACGTTCCGGCAAGCCAGCATGTTTGTCCTGGAGCGCATCAACGAGACGGTTCTGATCCACACCGAGTTTTTCGAGCTCGAAGGCCGGATCCGTGCCGTCCGCGCTGAAGGATACGGCATACAATTCTTCGGCGAAGTCGAGGATGGCGTGATCGATCGTATCGTTGCCGACTACGGTTTCCACGTCACCGACTCGTTCCTGGCAAAACGCAACTAACTTCTTCATCGCCACGACTTGCTGCACATCGCGACCGGCGCCCGCAAGTACGTGACGATGTTGCGCGAGCAGATCTGTCGTGAACGCTTCCACCCCTGTATTTGCAGCGTTCTCCGTTAAACTACGTACTCGTTCCTTTAACCCGCATTAACGATAATGGAGCATTAACAACGACGTAGATTGGGCTTATCAGCGTATTGAACCATGAATGTCGTTGTCGAGTTGCTGTGCTTGGTTCATGACGCGTCCCGGTGCGATTTCCGCGCGGCGAGCCTGCTCTCAATCGGCCTTGCAGAATGATGTGCCACGCGAGTTCATTGCGCGTGGATAAGCTCCGAGCCTGCGCCGGCATCGGGCGGTTCGCTGTTCTCTTTCTTCTGGTAGCCGAGCTCGCAGGTTGCGTGACCGCGTCGACGACGGTTCCTTCGAGTCCTTTCCTGACTGCGGTGATACGCGCCAATCCGTTCGCACCTCAATCAGGTGCCGGCGCGGCACCTGCAAATCTCTCCAGCTCGGTCGTGAACGCAAATGCAGCCGCGATCGATAACTCGACGACACGACCGGCCGCGCCTGAGACAGCCTCGCCAGGCCAAGGTCAGAAAGTCGCTCCGCAACCAGTCGTGTCGAACGCTGCTGCTGCCTTGCCGGCGAGCCCCGTCGTCGAACGAAAAGAGGTCTATCCCCAGGTTGCGTACGCTTCCAGCAACATGGCTTCGCTTGTCGCTCCATCCGTTCCGCAGATTGGTGGATCAGATCCGGGGGCAGTTGCGAGACCAGCACTCAAAGGGCGTGGAGTTTTGCTCGGTGAAGCCGTCGGCGCGGCTGTTCTGAGCCACCCGTTGATGGGCGCGCAGGCTGCCAGGGTGACGGGATCACTCGCGGATGTCCGGACCGCACAAGGCGCTACCAAGCCTCAGATGCAGGTCTATGCGGGTTCCGGAGGGTCGTATCTTGGAACATACGCAAACTATCCAAATCAGTTTGACGCGATGAATGTCCCCGGCAGCGCGCGGTCCGATGCGGGTTTCACGTTGAGGCAGCTCGTCTACGATTTCGGCGCGGCGAAGGCGGATATCGCACGCAGCAAGTCGCTCGTGGATGCCGAGCGCTTGCGTCTTGCTGACCAGGCGGAAGACATCGCGCTTCGCACGGTCAATGCCTACTTCAACCTTCTTGAGCAGAGCGAGCTGATCGCTCTCATCGACAAGGTCGTCGCCGACGACAACAATTTTGCCAATCTCGTGAAGCTCAACGAAAGCCAGGGAAACGGCACCATTGCCGACGTAAACCGAATTAGATCCAAAGTCATCGAGGTCGAGGCGGTACGTACCGACATCAGCACGGCATATCAAACCGCCCAAGACGAATTCTATCGCCTCACGAAACTCGACCCGAGCCAGGTTCGGCGGCCGCTAGCCGGGTTGCCGCGCATTCCACCGTCGTATGAACCGGCGCTCGAAGCAGCCAGGCGATCCAATCCCTCGCTGCTTGCCTTGGGTGCGAGCGGAACTTCGATCGATTATCAACTTGCGTCGCAGCAGGCTCAGCGACTGCCGCGCGTTGACGTGCAGGGTGACGGATTGGTCAAGCACTACGTTGGAAGCGCTGCCGCCAGCCAGGGTATCGTCGATTCGCGTTTGATGTTGATGGTCTCCTACAAACTGCTCGACGGCGGGATCATGGCGTCGCAAGCCGACCGGATACTCGAGGACCGGAAAGCCAACGACTTCAGAACGCTGGATGAAAAGGAAAGTATCGAACTCAACCTGAAGCGCTTCTATCAGGCGCTCACCGCAAATCGCGTCAAGGAAACCGCGGCCATTCAGGGGACCGCGACCGCGCAAAAAGCCAACTCGCTCTATCTGGAGCAGTTCAAGGCGGGTAAGCGGACAGTATTCGAAGTGCTGGATAGCCGAATGGTCGTATTCACGATGCAGAAGAATGCCGTCACCGGCAAGTATGAGCAGCTTCGTGCCGCCTACGGAATTCTGCGCAACATGGGACAGCTGGTCGAAACAGCCGTTCGATCGCCGGCCGGCTAGATGTCCGATCGCTGCGCGCCTGCAAGCGTTAACAGCCAATAAATCTGCCAACGACTTGATATCAATCGCGAAAACACGTGCTTCTACGGATGCAGCCTAAGTCATAGTTAACGAAATGCGCCGATACTGAGCCGGACCAGTGACAGCTTTTCGTGTCGCCAATTTGTTCCGGTGTTGCCGTTATGGACGTTGTCGACACAAACTCGAACGGCGCAAAACCCAGCGATCCTTCCCCGTCCTCGCATGACGAGAAGGCGACGGCGGTTGCTCTCGCGCCGGCCAATGACGCCATCGTCACATCTATTCATCGTCCGGCGCCAGGCTCGATCAGTGTGGTCGAAGTACCTCCGGGGGCGCATCTCAAGCTCGACTTCGCGTCGACGGAAGCAAAGTTCGCGGTGCTCGACGTCGATCTGGTGCTGCTGTTTCCCGGATGGCGGGAAGGTCATTCTGCCGGGCTATGCGTTCAACCTGGTCGGGCCCGAAAGTACCGATGCCGCGTTCTCCGACAAGGTCGTCTCTCCGCAGCAGCTGCTTGTCGTTCGTCGACGAACTTGCATCTGCTCAACGACAACAATGCGCCGCTGGGTACGGGCTCCAAGGCGGATCAGCAGAATCAGGACCAGGGCAAAGAACGACCAGAAGGAGACGTCCAGCGGAGGAAGCGCCGCCGGCGCCGCCGCCGCAGCCAGCGGCTCCCACCGCCAAAGTCACTGCGGTCGCAGATTTCGACAAGCCGCCGAAGCCGCCCCCGATCGTTCTTCAAGCGGCCGACCGGATGACGCGCATCCCGACCTCGTCGGGATCGCCGCCGGGATCGCACCATACGTCCGATGACCGTGCCGACACGCTCCGAATACAAACACCGGTGACGGCAACGTCAGCGCGGCCAATCTCTCCATTGTCCTGCTGGGTGTGTCCGGCGATCATGTCTCGGCGCTGCCTTCAGGCGGCGTGCAGATTCTCGGCGCCGCGTCCGAAATCCCGGCAACGACCGATCCGACATTTTCTGTCCAGCAGCAGATGCGGACGCTGGTCGGCACCAGCCAGAACGACATCATCTACGCGGCCAATCCCAATCGCATGCCGTCGGGCACGACTGAACGTCTGCATCGACGTTCATGTCACGTTTCCCGATGCGGGCATCACGGCCAAGACCGCGACGATCACCAACCTTCCGGCCGGCTTCGCGATCAACAACGGCACCCAGAGCGGCTCGAACTGGATCGTCACACTGGATCCGTCGGATCCGAACCATCTGCAGATCGAGCTCCGCTACGTCCTGCCGACTTCCGCCACGCAGCCGGACGCCAACGGGTTTCCTGGGCAGTTTCAATCTCAACATCCTGTTCGGCACCGTCGATTCGAGCGGTGCCACGCGTCTGTATTCCGGAAGCCAGACTTTCGTCATTCGCGACATTACCAGCGACGGCCGATGTCGACATTACATCGGCGGACGGCAAGTCGACGATCTACGGGCTGAACGCCACGCCGCCCGGCGCGAACATCTCCGGCAGGCGGCGGCGACGATCTGGTCTATGCGGGACCCGGCCACGACAATCTGGACGGCGGCACCGGCAACAATACCGTTTCCTACAAGTACTCCAACGAAGGCGTCACGGTCGATCTGTCCACGGGCAGCGCGCACGGCGGTTATGCCGAAGGCGACGTCCTGCAGAACTTCACCAACATCGAGGGCTCGCGATTTGCGGACACGGCTGACCGGCACCAGCGGCGACAACATCTTTTACGGCAGCGGCGGCGGCGACATCATCATCGGCAATGGCGGCGTCGATACCGTCGATTACAGCAGCTCGACGACCGGTGTTACCGTCAATCTGACGACCGGTGTCGGCTCCGGCGGGCTTGGCCAACGGCGATTCGCTGATCGGGATCAGCAATCTGATCGGCTCGGCCACCGGCAACAATACGCTGATCGGCAATAGCGGCGCGAACGTCCTCACCGGCGGCGCCGGCAACGACGTCATCGATGGCGCCGGCGGCGCCGATACGTTGATCGGCGCCGGCGGCGACGACACGATTGTCTATCGTGGCTCCGAAATCTCGATCGATGGCGGCACCGGAACGAACACGCTTGCGCTGGCGACCGCGGTCGTCGTCAACCTTGCCAATGCCGATCAGACGAGCGGCGATACCGTCAATGTCACCAATTTCCAGAATGTCGATGCCTCCGCGCTGAGCGACCGGCGTTTCGATCACGGGCTCGACCGGCGATCAACGTCATCACCGGCGGGTCCGGCAACAGACACGATCGACGGCGGTGGCGGTGCCGACATCATCCATGCCGGCGCCGGCAACGATTCGGTGACCTATCGCGGCACTGAAGCCCTGATCGATGGTGGCGGCGACACCAACACGCTGGTGATGCTGGCGCAAGCCAACGTCAATCTCGCGGCGGCCGACCAGACCAGCGGCGATACCACTGTCGTCACGAGCTTCCAGAACGTCGATGCCTCGGCACTGACATCCACGCAGCCGATGTCGATCATCGGATCAAGCAGCATCAACGTCCTCACCGGCGGCGCCGGCAACGACACCATCGACGGCGGCGGCGGCGCGGACATCATCTCCGGCGGCGGCGGCGACGACACGATCGCCTATCGCGGGACCGAGAACACGATCGATGGCGGCAGCGGCAACAACACGCTGCTGCTGCAGGCAGCGGTGACGGTCAATCTGCGGCAATGCCGACCAGACGACGGGCGACGCCCCGGCCGTCAGCAATTTCATCAATGTCGATGCGTCGGCGCTGAGCGTCGGCGTCAGCATCACCGGCTCGACCGGCGCCAACACGATCAAGGGCGGCTCGGGCGACGATGCCATCGATGGCGCAGGCGGCGCCGATACGATCACCGCCGGGGCGGGCAACGACACCGTCATCTATCACGGCACCGAAACCGTCGATCGACGGCGGCGCGGGCGTCGATACGCTGGTGCTGGCGGCGTCGGGCGGCATCACCCAGGTCAACTTCTGCCGTCGCGGCGAGCGCCGATCAGACCGTCGGTGACACCGTCAATGTGACGCGCTTCGAGAACCTCGACGCCAGCGCGCTCTCGTCGAACCTGACCGTGATCGGGATCGACGCGGCTCCAATTCTATCGTGACCGGCAGCGGAAACGATACCATCGACGGCGGCGGCGGCGCCGACGTGATCAACGCGGGCGCCGGCGACGATCAGATTGCCTATCACGGCACCGAATCTCGATCGACGGCGGAACCGGCACCAATACGATCCGGTTGCTCGATGCCACCGACATCAATCTTGGCCACACCGATCAGTCGTCGGCGATTCCGTTCGGCGTCGCCAACTTCCAGAATGTCGACGCAAGCGCGCTCGGCGCCGGGCAGGGCATTTCGATCATCGGGTCGGCCGGCGGCCAACATCCTGACCGGCGGCGCCGGCGCGGACATGATCAATGGCGGCGGCGGCGCTGACGTCGTCAATGCCGGCGCCGGCGACGATTCCGTCTCCTATTGGGGCACCGAAGTCTCGATCGACGGCGGCACCGGCACCAACACGCTGGTGCTGCGTGCGGCGGCCATGGTCAATCTCGCCAACGCCGACCAGACCATCGGCGATGCGACGAACGTCGCCAATTTCCAGAACGTCGATGCGTCGGCGCTGACGACCGGTGCGACCATCACGGGATCGGCCGCCGCCAACATGATCATCGGCGGTGCCGGCAACGACATGATCGATGGCGGCGGCGGCGCCGACACCATCGCGCCGGCGCCGGCAACGACACCGTGTTCGTTCACGGCAACGAAGCTCGGCATCGACGGCGGCGACGGCAACGACACGCTGGTGCTGCCGGCCTGCGCAGCACCGTCACCGCGGTCAATTTCGCGGTCGCCGCCGGCCTCGACCAGACGGCCGGCGATACCGCCAGTGTGACGAATTTCGAGAATCTCGACGCGACCGCGATGACGACGGCGCTGACCGTCACGGGTTCGCTGCTGGCCAACACGATCCAGACCGGCTCGGGGAACGACATCATCCATGGCGGCGGCGGCGGCGACATCATCGATGCCGGTGCCGGCAACGACGCCGTCGACTATATGGGGCACCGAAGTCTCGATCGATGGCGGCACCGGCAGCAATACGCTGGTGCTGCGCGCATCGGCGGACGTCGATCTGTCCGCCGTCGACCAGACGACGAGCGACTCCACGCACGGTTGCCAATTTCGTCAACGTCAACGCCAGCGCCGTGTCGACCGGCGTCTCGATCCTGGGCTCGACGGCCGCGAATATCATCACCGGCGGCAGCGGCGCGGATACGCATCGACGGCGGCGGCGGCGCCGACATCATCAACGCCGGCGGCGGCGCCGACACCGTCACGATCCACGGCACCGAAGTCTCGGTCGATGGCGGCGCCGGCTCCGATACGCTGGTCGTCAGCGCGGGCTCGAGCATTTCGGCGGTCAACTTTGCGGTCGCGGCAGGCACCGACCAGACGTCCGGCGATACGGTCACTGTCACGAATTTCGAGAACCTCGACGCCAGCGCGCTGACGACGGCGCTGACCGTCACCGGCTCGAGCGTGGCCAACAGCGATCACGACCGGTTCGGGCAACGACATCGTCGACGGCGGCGGCGGCGCCGACGTCATCAATACCGGCGCGGGCGACGATACGGTCACCTATTACGGCACCGAAGCCTCGATCAATGCCGGCGCCGGCGTCAACACGCTGGTGATGCAGACGGCGACCGACATCGATCTCGGCCACGTCGACCAGACCGTCGGCGATGCCGTCACGGTCTCGAACTTTCCAGAACGTCGACGCCAGCGCGCTCGGCTCGGCGCAGGGCATCAATATCATCGGCAGCGCGGTGGCCAACATCATCACCGGCGGCGCCGGCAACGACACGATCGACGGCGGCGGCGGCGCCGACGTCATCAATGCCGGCGCCGGCGACGACACCGTCGCCTATCGCGGCACCGAAGCCTCGATCGCCGGCGGCACCGGCACCAACACCTTGCAGCTCAAGGCGGTGGCGACGGTCGATCTGGCGAATGCCGACCAGACCACCGGCGACGGCGGTCAATGTCACGGCTTCGAGAATGTCGATGCGAGCGCGCTCGGTCGCAGCCCAAGGCGTATCGATCACGGGCGATGCGCAGGGCAACACCATCACCGGCGGTGCGGGCGCCGACACCATCGACGGCGGCGGCGGCGCCGATGTCATCAATGCCGGCAGCGGCAACGATACCGTCCACTATCACGGTACCGAAGTCCTGATCGACGGCGGCTTCGGTTCCAATACGCTGATGATCGACAATGCGGGCGGCATCACGCGCGTCGATCTGAGCGTAGCACCGGGCTCCGACCAGACCATCGGCGACACCGTCAACGTCGCCAACTTCCAGAACATCGACGCGTCCATCCTGACCACGGGCATCGTCGTGACCGGTTCGTCCTCCGCCAATGCGATCACGACGGGCTCCGGCAACGACACGATCGACGGCGGCGGCGGCGCGGACACCATCAACGCCGGAACCGGCAACGACACCGTGTCGTACTACGGCTCCGAAGTCTCGATCGACGGCGGCGCCGGGACCAACACGCTGGTCCTGCGCAATGCCGCGACCGTCGATCTCGGCAACGCCGATCAGACCACGGGCGACTGCGGTCAACGTCGCCAATTTCGTCAATGTCGATGCCTCCGCGCTGGCGGTCGGCGCGACGATCACCGGATCGGCGGCGGCCAATACGATCACCGGCGGCGCCGGCAACGACACGATCGACGGCGGCGGCGGCGCCGACATCATCAATGCCGGCGGCGGCGACGACACGATCGTGACGCGCGGCACCGAGGCGTCGATCGACGGCGGCACCGGCTCCGACACGCTGGTGCTGGCGGCGTCGAGCACCGTCACGGCGGTCAACTTCGCGGTGGCGGCCGGCACCGACCAGACGACAGGCGATAGCGTCAGCATCGTCAATTTCGAGAACCTCAACGCCGGCGCCATGACGACGGCGCTGAACGTGACGGGATCGTCGTCCGCCAATGCTCATCACGACCGGCTCCGGCAACGACATCATCCATGGCGGCGGCGGCGCCGACATCATCAACGCCGGCGCCGGCAACGACGCGGTCGACTATTGGGGCACCGAAGTCTCGATCGACGGCGGCGGCCGGCACCAATACCCTGGTCGTGCGGGCGTCGGCGACGCTCGACCTTGTCCGCGTCCGATCAGTCGGCCGGCGACCTCGCGACCGTCACCAATTTCCAGAACGTCGATGCATCCGGCCTGACCTCGACGCAGGTGGTCTCGGTGATGGGCTCATCGGGAGCCAACATCATCATCGGCGGCGCCGGCGCCGACATGATCGACGGCGGCGGCGGCGCTGACGTCATCAGCGGCCGGCGGCCGGCAACGACACGGTCACGTTCCACGGCACCGAAGCTATCGGTGGATGGCGGCGCGGGCTCGGATACGCTTGTCCTGATCGCCGGATCCACCGTGACCGCGGTCGATTTTTCGGTGACCGGCCGGCAACGACCAGACGTCCGGCGACACGCACCAGCGTCACGAATTTCGAGAATCTCGACGGCAGCGCGCTGACGACGGCGCTGACCGTGACCGGCTCGTCCGGCGTCAACACGATCACAGACCGGCTCGGGCAACGACACCGTCGATGGCGGCGGCGGCGCCGACGTCATCGGCACGGGTGCCGGCGACGATACGGTGTCCTATCGCGGCACCGAATTCTCGATCGACGGCGGAACCGGCATCAACACGCTGATCCTGCAGGCCGCGACCGACGTCAATCTCGGCCGCGTCGACCAGACCGTCGGCGATGCCGTGACGGTGACGAACTTCCAGAACGTCGATGCCGGCGCGTTGAGCGCGGCGGAAGGCGTCAATATCATCGGCAGTTCGTCGGCCAACATCATTACCGGCGGACTCGGCAATGACACGATCGATGGTGCCGGCGGCGCAGACGTGATCAGCGGCGGCGGCGGCGACGACACGATTGCCTACGCGGTTCGGAAGCCTCGATCGACGGCGGCAGCGGCAGCAACACGCTGCAGCTCAAGACCGCCGTGACGGTCGAACCTGGCCAACGCGGACCAGACGTCCGGCGATTCCGTCAATGTCACGAATTTCGGGAATGTCGACGCCAGCGCCTTGAGCGCCACGCAGGGCATCTCGATCACCGGCATCGCGGCGGCCAATACCATTACCGGCGGCGCCGGAGCCGACACGATCGATGGCGGCGGCGGCGCGGACGTGATCTCGGCCGGCGGCGGCAACGACACCGTCAAATATTACGGTACGGAAACCACGATCGACGGCGGCACCGGCAACGACACGCTGGTGCTGCGGCATCGGGCGGAACCAGCCTCGGTCAATCTCGGCGTGCCGGCCAATGTCGATCAGACGTCCGGCGACGCCGTCGATGTCTTCAATTTCGAAAACGTCGACGCCTCGGCGCTGTCGACGGCGATCACGGTCATCGGTTCGTCTTCGGCCAACGTCATCACGACGGGCTCCGGCAACGATACGATCGACGGCGGCGGCGGCGCCGACGTGATCTCGGCCGGCGCGGGTGACGATGCCGGTCTCCTATTACGGAACCGAAATCTCGATCGACGGCGGCGGCGGTACGAACACGCTGGTGCTGAAAGCCGCAGTCGGCAGCATCAACCTCGCCAATGCCGACCAGACCACGCGGCGACGCGACCAACGTCTCGAATTTCCAGAACGTCGATGCGTCCGCGCTGGTCACGGGCGCGACGATCACCGGTCTCGAGCGCGGCGAACGTCATCACCGGTGGCGCCGGCAACGATACGATCGACGGTGGCGGCGGCGCCGACGTGATCAATGCCGCCGGCGGCGACGATACGGTGATCTATCACGGCTCCGAAGTCCTCGATCGACGGCGGCACGGGCTCCGACACGCTGGTGCTCGGCGCCGGCGCGCCGGTGACGTCGGTCAATTTCGCGGTCGCCGCCGGCGTTGACCAGACGTCCGGCGACTCCGTCTGCGTCAAGAATTTCGAGAACCTGAACGCGAGCGCGATGACGACGGCGCTGACCGTCACGGGCTCGGCGGCGCGGCAATACCATCACCACCGGCTCCGGCGACGATACGATCCATGGTGGCGGCGGTGCCGACGTCATCAATGCCGGCGCCGGCAACGATACCGTCGACTTCTGGGGCAGCGAAGTCTCGATCGACGGCGGCACCGGCAGCAACACGCTGATGGTGCACACGTCCGCGACCATCGATTTGTCGGCGGCCGATCAGACGCTGGGCGATCTGACCGCCGTCAGCGGATTCCAGAACATCGACGCGTCCGCGCTGAACGCGACCCAGTCGGTCTCGGTGCTGGGAACGTCGGCGGCGAACACCATCACGGGCGGCGCCGGTGCCGACGTCATCGATGGCGGCGGCGGCGCCGACGTCATCGCCGCCGGCGGCGGCAACGACACCGTCACGGTCCACGGTACCGAGGCATCGGTCGACGGCGGCGCCGGTTCCGACACACTCGATCCTGACTGCCGGCACCAGCGTGTCGGCCGTCGACTTCAGCGTGGTCGCGGGCAACGACCAGACCAGCGGCGATTCCATCACCGTCACGAACTTCGAGAATCTGCTCGCCAGCGCCGTGACCACGGCCTTGTCGGTGACGGGCTCGTCGGCCGCCAACGTCATCACGACGGGCTCCGGCAACGACACCATCGACAGCGGCGGCGGTGCCGACATCATCGATGCCGGCGCCGGAAACGACACGATCTCCTATCGCGGCACCGAGGCGTCGATCGACGCCGGTACCGGGACCGATACGCTGGTGCTCAAATCGTCCGGCGGCATCACCACGGTCGATCTGAGCGGCGCGGCCGGGTCCGACCAGACCTATGGCGACAGCGTCACGGTCTCCAATTTCGAGAATGTCGACGCCTCGGTGCTGCTGGCCGCGCAAGGCATCACGATCATCGGCTCCACGGCCGCCAACACTCTCACCGGCGGCGCAGGCGCCGATATCATCGACGGCAATGGCGGCGCCGACGTCGTCAGCGGCGGCGGCGGCAACGATTCGATCTCCTTCTACGGCACGGAAACCTCGATCGACGGCGGCACCGGGAACGACACCCTGGTCCTGGCCGCATCGGGCGGCGTGACCGCGGTGGATTTCTCGGTCACCGCGGGGGCGGACCAGACCGCGGGCGATACCGTCAGCGTCACGAACTTCGAGAACCTCAACGCCTCCGTGGTCGCGACCGCGCTGACCGTGACTGGCTCATCGAGCGCCAACGTCATCACCACGGGATCGGGCAACGACACGATCGATGGCGGCGGTGGCGCCGATATCGATCGGTGCCGGCGCGGGCAACGACACGGTCTCCTACTACAACTCCGAAGTGTCGATCGACGGCGGCGCGGGCGTCAATACGCTGACGCTGCGCGCGGTGACGACGGTCAATCTCGGCAATCTCGATCAGACCAGCGGCGACGCGGTCACCGTCACCAATTTCCAGAACGTCGATGCGTCGGCGCTGTCATCAGGCATTTCGATCACCGGTTCGGCCGGCGCGAACACGATCACCGGCGGCAGCGGCAACGACACGATCGACGGTGCCGGCGGCGCAGACACGATCAACGCAGGAAGCGGCAACGACACCGTCACGTTCCATGGGACGGAGACGGCGATCGACGGTGGCGCCGGGGCCGACACGCTTGTGATTGCCAGCGGCGCCACGGTTGGCGCGGTCGATTTCTCGGTCGCGGCGGGCTCAGACCAGACCACGGGCGATTCTTCGCTCATCAAGAATTTCGAAAATCTCGATGCGTCCCTCGTCACCTCAGGCCTGACGGTCATCGGGTCTTCCGCCGCCAATATCATTACGACCGGTGCCGGCAACGATACGATCGATGGCGGCGGCGGCGCGGACGTGATCAATTCCGGCGCCGGCAGCGACACCGTCTCCTATTACGGCTCCGAGAGCGTCATCGACGGCGGCACCGGCAGCAACACGCTGGTGCTCAAGACCGTGACCACGGTCAATCTGAGCAACGTCGACCAGACCACGGGCGACGCGACGAATGTCGCGAATTTCCAGAACGTCGATGCGTCGACCTTGTCGGGATCCGTATCGATCACCGGTTCGTCCGCGGCCAATATTATCACGACGGGGTCGGGCAACGACACGATCGACGGGGCCGGTGGCGCCGACGTGATCAGCGCAGGCGCGGGCAACGATTCCGTTTCCTACTACGGCACGGAAGCGTCGATCGACGGCGGCGCAGGCACCAACACGCTGGTGATGCGGGCTGCCGCGACCGTCAACCTCGCTAATGCAGATCAGACCATCGGTGACACCGCCGGCGTTTCCAACTTCCAGAATGTTGACGCGTCCGCGCTCTCTTCGGCGCTGTCGATCACGGGTTCGTCCGGCGTCAACACTCTGACAGGCGGCTCCGGGAATGACAGCATCGACGGCGGCGGCGGGGCCGACGTCATCGTGGCCGGCGCCGGCAACGACTCCGTCACCTATCGCGGCACGGAAACCTCGATCGACGGTGGCATCGGCACCGATACGCTGGTTCTCGCGGCCTCCGGCGGCACAACAGCGGTCAATTTCGCCGTCGCGACCAACGTCGATCAGACCACGGGCGACGCTGTCAACGTCACCAACTTCGAGAACCTGGACGCGACCGCCGTCAGTTCGGCGCTCTCCGTGATCGGCTCCGTGTTCGCCAACACCATCACGATGGGTGCCGGCGACGATACGATCGACGGCGGCGGTGGCGCCGACGTCATCAGCGCCGGCGCGGGCAACGACACGGTTTCTTACTACGGCACCGAGACCTCGATCGACGGCGGCACCGGCACCAACACGCTGGCGCTGAAGACCGCGGCCACGGTCAGTCTCGGCAGCGCGGACCAGACGGTCGGCGACTCCACGATCGTCAGCAATTTCCAGAATATCGACGCCTCGGCGCTGTCGTCCGGGGTCACGATCACCGGTTCGGCGGCCGCCAACACCATCACCGGCGGCTCCGGCAACGACACGATCGACGGCGGCGGCGGCCCGGACGTCATTTCGGGCGGCCTCGGCGACGATACGATCTCCTATCGCGGCACCGAGGTGTCGATCGACGGCGGGACCGGCAACGATACGCTTGTGGTCGGTGCCGGCTCCACCATCACCGCGGTCAACTTTGCGGTGGCCGCAGGCGCCGACCAGACGTCCGGCGACGCGGTCACCGTCACCAATTTCGAAAATCTCGATGCGAGCGCGCTCAATTCGGCGTTGACGGTGACCGGATCGGCTGCGGCGAACTCGATCACCACCGGCGCCGGCAATGATGTGATCGACGGCGGCGGCGGCGGCGACGTCATCAGCGCCGGCGCGGGCAACGACACGGTGTCCTACTACGGCACCGAAGTGTCGATCGACGGCGGGACGGGGACCAATACGCTGGTCCTGCGCGCGGCGACGACGGTCAATCTCGGCAATGTCGATCAGACCACGGGCGATACGACCAGCGTCGGCGGCTTCCAGAATGTCGATGCCTCGGCGATGACCGCCGGCGTGTCGATCACGGGGTCGTCGGCCGCCAACGTCCTGACCGGCGGCACCGGCGCCGATACGATCGACGGCGCGGGCGGGGCCGACTCGATTTCCGCCGGCGGCGGCAATGACACCGTAATCTATCACGGCACTGAAACCTCGATCGATGGCGGCAGTGGGTCGGACACGCTGGTGCTCGCGGCCTCGGGCGGCGTCACCGCGGTCAATTTCACCGTTGCCGCGGGCGCCGACCAGACCGCCGGCGACACGGCGATCGTCGCCAATTTCGAGAACGTCGACGCGTCGGTCATGACGTCGGGGCTGACCGTGACCGGCTCGTCATCGGCCAACACAATCACGACCGGTTCGGGCAACGACACGATCGACGGCGGCGGCGGCGCTGACGTCATCAGTGCCGGCGGCGGCGACGATACCGTCTCCTATTATAATTCCGAAGTTTCGATCGACGGCGGCAGCGGCACCAACACGCTGCTGTTGCGTGCGGCCGCGACCGTCAATCTGGCGAGCGTCGACCAGACCACCGGCGACGCCGTGTCGGTCGCCAATTTCCAGAACGTCAACGCCTCCTTGCTGTCGACCGGCGTCTCCATCATCGGCACGTCGGGCGCCAACACGATCACCGGCGGTTCGGGCGCCGACACCATCGACGGCGCCGGCGGGGCTGATGTTATCAACGCCGGAGGCGGCAACGATAGCGTCGTCTATCAGGGCACCGAAGTCTCGATCGATGGCGGCACCGGCTCCGACACGCTGACCCTCGCGGCCTCTGGCGGCATCACGGCGGTCAACTTCGCAGTGGCTGCCGGAAGCGATCAGACCACCGGCGACACCGTGACTGTTGCCAATTTCGAGAATCTGGACGCATCGGTCGTTTCGACCGCATTGTCTGTGACGGCCTCATCCCTGGCCAACACGATCACGACGGGATCGGGCAACGACACGATCGACGGCGGCGGCGGCGCCGACGTCATCAGCGCCGGCGCCGGAGACGACACCGTCTCCTATTATAATTCCGAAGTCTCGATCGACGGCGGCACCGGCACCAATACGCTGATCATGAAGGCGGCCGTCACGGTCAATCTCGGCAATTCCGACCAGACGACCGGCGATACCGCGACCGTTTCGAATTTCCAGAACGTGGACGCCTCGGCGCTGACGTCGGCGGTGTCCATCACCGGCACATCGAGCGCAAACCTGGTGACGGGCGGTGCGGGGAACGACACGATCGACGGCGGTGGTGGCGCCGATGTCATCGCCGCAGGGGCCGGTAATGATTCGGTCGCGTATTACGGTTCCGAACTGTCGATCGACGGCGGCATCGGGACCAATACGCTGGTGATGAAAGCGGCGGCGACCGTCAATCTCGCCAATGTCGACCAGACCACCGCGGATACGACCAACGTCAGTAACTTCCAAAACGTCGACGCTTCGGCGCTGAGCTCGGGGATCGCGATCACGGGCTCCTCATCGGCCAACACGATCATTGCCGGTTCCGGCAACGACACGATCGACGGCGGCGGTGGCGCCGACATCATCAATGCCGGTGCCGGCGACGACACGGTTCTGTATCACGGCTCGGAAGTGTCGATCGACGCCAATACCGGCACCGACACGCTGATCATTGCCGCCGGCTCCACATTGAGCGCGGTCAACTTCGCCGTCGCGGCGGGCTCCGACCAGACCACCGGCGACAGCGTCAGCGTCACCAACTTCGAAAATCTCGACGCCAGTGCGCTGACGACCGCGCTCGTCGTGACCGGCTCGGCATTTGCCAACACGATCACGACCGGTTCGGGCAACGACAATATCGACGGCGGCGGCGGCACCGACGTGATCGTCGCGGGCGCCGGCAACGACACGGTTTCCTATTACGGCAGCGAGACCTCGCTCGACGGCGGAACCGGTGTCAACACGCTGCTGCTCAAGGCTGCCACGACCGTCACTCTAGCGACCGCCGACCAGACCAGCGGCGATTCCACCAACGTCGCCAACTTCCAGAATGTGGACGCCTCGGCGCTGGCTTCCGGTGTCTCGATCACCGGTTCGTCCGGCGCCAACACGATCACGGGCGGCCTGGGCAATGACACCATCGATGGCGCCGGCGGCACCGACGTCATCAATGCCAATGCCGGTGACGACACGGTCACCTATCAGGGCACCGAGACCTCGATCGACGGCGGCACCGGAACCGATACGCTCGTCCTTGCGGCGACCGGCGGCATCACGGCCGTCAATTTTGCCGTTGCGGCCGGCGCCGACCAGACCACCGGCGACAGCGTCGTGGTTGCCAATTTCGAGAACCTCAATGCCGCCATCGCGACATCCGCGCTGACGGTGCAGGGTTCGTCGGGCGTCAACATCATCACCACCGGCTCCGGCAATGACACGATCGACGGCGGCGGCGGCGCCGACATCATCGTTGCGGGCGGTGGCGACGACACGGTCTCCTATCGCGGCACCGAGTTCTCCATCGACGGCGGTACCGGAACCAACACCCTGCTGCTGCGAGCCGCGACCACGGTCAATCTCGGCAACGCCGACCAGACGCTGGGTGATCTGGTCACCGTCACCAATTTCCAGAACGTCGATGCGTCGCAGCTCGTCGCCGGCGTCTCGATCACGGGATCGGCCGGGACAAACGTGCTGACGGGCGGTTCCGGTAACGATACGATCGACGGCGCCGGCGGCGCCGACGTCATCGCCGCGGGCGCGGGCGCAGACACCGTGACGTACAACGGCACCGAGGCCTCGATCGACGGCGGCAGCGGATCGGACACGCTGGTGATGGCCGTATCCGGCGGCACGACTGCGGTCAACTTCGCCGTGGCGGCGGGGACGGATCAGACGATCGGCGACGTCGTCGGCGTGACCAATTTCGAGAACGTCGATGCGAGCGCGCTCTCGACGGCATTGACGGTGACGGGATCGAGCTCCGCCAACGTCATCACGACCGGTTCCGGCAACGACACCATCGACGGCGGCGGTGGCGCCGACGTCATTGCCGCGGGCGCGGGCAACGATTCCGTGGTCTATCGCGGCTCGGAAGTCTCGATCGACGGCGGCAGCGGCACCAACACGCTGGTGATGAACGTCGCGACCACGATCAATCTCGGCAATATCGATCAGTCCACCGGCGACGTCACCGCGATCACCAACTTCCAGAACGTCGATGCGTCCGCGCTGTCGGCCGCGGTCTCCATCACCGGGCGATGCGAACGTCAATACGATCATCGGCGGCGCCGGCGCCGACACGATCGATGGCAGCGGCGGCGCCGACATCATTTCGGCAGGCGCAGGCGACGACACGGTCTCCTACCGCGGGACCGAAGTCTCGATCGACGGCCAGGCCGGCACCAACACGCTGCTGCTGCGGGCGGCCGCGACGGTCAATCTGGCCAACGCCGACCAGACGACGGGCGATAGCACGACCGTCGCCAACTTCCAGAACGTCGACGCCTCGCTGCTTTCGACCGGCGTCTCCATCACGGGCTCGACTGGCGTCAACCTGCTCACGGGCTCCTCCGGCAACGACACGATCGACGGCGGCGGTGGCGCCGACACGATTGTGGCCGGCGCCGGCAACGATACCGTGATCTATCGCGGCACCGAGGTCTCGATCGATGCCGGCAATGGCTCCGATACGCTGGTGCTGTCCACGGCGGCGGGCATCACCTCGGTCAATTTCGCGGTCGCGGCCGGCCTCGACCAGACCGTCGGCGATACGGTTTCGGTGGCCAACTTCGAGAATCTCGACGCCAGCGCACTCAGCTCGGCCTTGACGGTCACGGGATCGGCGGCCGCGAACACGATCACGACGGGTTCGGGCAACGACACCATCGACGGCGGCGGCGGCGCCGACATCATCAGTTCCGGCGACGGCAACGACACGGTCTATTACTACGGCGCCGAAACCTCGATCGACGGCGGCAACGGCACCAACACGCTGATCCTGCGCGCCGCTGCGACGGTCAATCTCGCCAATGCCGACCAGACCTCCGGCGATACGACGACCGTCGCCAACTTCCAGAACGTCGATGCGTCGTCGCTTGCGATCGGCGTCTCGCTGACCGGTTCGGCCGGAGCCAACACGCTGACCGGTGGCGCCGGCAACGATACTGTCAACGGCGGCGGCGGGGCCGACGTGATCGCGACCGGCGGCGGTGACGACATCGTCACCTATCAGGGCACCGAGACCTCGATCGATGCCGGCGGCGGCGTCGATACGCTGGTGATGGTCGCGACCGGCGGAACGACCGCCGTCAACTTCTCCGTCGCAGCCGGCGCCGATCAGACCACAGGCGATTCCACTGCGGTCACGAATTTCGAGAATCTCGACGCGAGCGCGCTGTCGACGGGCATCATCGTCACGGGCTCGACCTCCGCAAACGTCATCACCACCGGTTCCGGCGCCGACACGATCGACGGCAACGGGGGCGGCGACACGATCAACGCCGGTGCCGGCAACGATATCGTCGCCTATTGGGGCACGGAAACGTCGATCGACGGCGGCACCGGCAACAACACGCTGCTGATGAAGATCGCCGGCACCGTCAATCTCGCGAATGCGGACCAGACCTCCGGCGACATTTCGGTCGTCACCAACTTCCAGAACGTCGATGCCTCGGGCCTGTCGTCGGGCGCGTCGATCACCGGTACGTCGGGCGTCAACATCATCACCGGCGGTTCGGGGAACGACGCGGTGGATGGCGGCGGCGGCGCGGACGTCATCAGCCTCGGCGGCGGCAACGACAGCGTCACCTATCGCGGCGCGGAAGTTTCGATCGACGGCGGCTCGGGCACCGACACGCTCAATCTTGCCGCGCTCGGCGGCATCACCGCGGTGGACTTCTCGGTCACGGCCGGGACCGACCAAACCACGGGTGACACCGTCACCGTCACGAATTTCGAGAATCTCAATGCCTCGGTTGCCACCACGGCATTGACCGTCACCGGCTCGACGGGCGGAAACAACGTCACCACGGGTTCGGGCGCCGACACGATCGACGGCAAGGGCGGTAACGACACCATCGTGGCCGGCGCCGGCAATGACACGGTGAGCTACTACGCGACCGAGAATTCGGTCGATGGCGGCACGGGCACCAATACGCTGGTGCTGCAGGCGGCGGCCACGATCAACCTTGGCAATACCGACCAGACGACCGGCGACCTCACGACGGTCACGAACTTCCAGAACGTCAACGGCTCTGCGATCGCCAGCGGGATGAGCATGACCGGCTCGTCCGGGGCCAACATCATCACCGGTGGTTCGGGCGACGATGTCATCGACGGCGCGGGCGGCGCCGACACGATCGATGGCGGCGCGGGCAACGACTCGATCTACTATCGTTCCGGCGCCACCTCGATCAGCGGCGGGTCCGGCACCAACACGCTGATCCTGCGCAACAGCGTCACCGTCAACCTCGCGAATGCGGACCAGACGAGCAGCGACTCGGCTGCCGTCAGCAATTTCCAGAACGTCGATGCGAGTCTGGTGTCCGGGCCGGTATCCATCACCGGCTCGTCCGTTGCCAACACGATCACCGGCAGCACCGGAAACGACACGATCGATGGCGGTGGCGGCGCCGATGTGATCGACGCGGGCACCGGCAACGATACCGTCACGTACAACGGCACGGAAGTCTCGATCGACGGCAACAGCGGCTCGGATACGCTGGTGCTGGCTGCCTCGGGCGGCGTCACGGCGATCAACCTCTCGATTGGCAGCGACCAGACGACAGGCGACACCGTCACGGTGTCGAACTTCGAAAGCGTGAACGCCGGCGTTCTCACCACGGCGGTCACGGTGACGGGATCGTCCTCGGCCAACACCATTACGACCGGTTCCGGCGACGACATCATTCACGGTGGCGCGGGCGCCGACGTGATTGTCGCAGGCGCGGGGAACGACACCGTTGATTATTGGGGGACCGAGACATCGATCGACGGCGGCACCGGCAACAACACGCTCGTCGTCAAATCGGTCTCCGGCCTGTCCGCGGTCAATCTCGCGGCGACGGCCGGCACCGACATCACGACCGGTGACAGCGTGTCGGTCCTGAATTTCCAGAACCTGAACTCGAGCGCGGTCGGCAACGGCCTGACGGTCACGGGGTCTTCGGCCGCGAACTCGATCATCACGGGCAGCGGTGTCGACACGATCGATGGCGGCGGCGGCACCGACATCATCAGTTCCGGCGGCGGCGATGACGTCATCACATATCGTGGCTCCGAGACCTCGATCGACGCCGGCACCGGCAACGACACGTTGATCCTTGCGGCCGGTGTCACAATCACGGCGGTCAATCTCGGTGTCACGGCCGGCTCGGATCAAACCACGGGCGACAGCGTCGCCGTCTCCAATTTCGAGTATGTGAACGCCGGCGCGCTCTCGACCGGCATCACCATTACCGGATCTTCGGGCACGAACTTCATCACGGGTGGTTCCGGCGCCGACACCATCGACGGCGCGGGCGGCGCCGACGTCATCGCCGCGGGCGCCGGCAACGACACGGTCACCTATCGCGGCTCGGAAACCTCGATCGACGGCGGCACGGGCACGAACACGCTGACGCTCGCCACGGCCGTAACGGTCAATCTGGCGAACGCGGACCAAAGCTCCGGTGACCTCGTCACGGTCACGAACTTCCAGAACGTCGACGCCTCGGCGCTGTCGACCGGCGTCTCGATCTCCGGAACATCCTCGGCCAACACGATCACGGGCGGCTCCGGCGCCGACGCGATCGACGGCGGCGGCGGTGCCGACACGCTATCCGGCGGCGCGGGCGATGACTCTGTGGCCTATTATGGCGCGGAGAGTTCGATCGACGGCGGTACCGGGTCCAACACGCTGGTGCTGCGCGCAGCAACGACGGTCAATCTGGCAACGCCGACGTCACGACGGGCGACAGCGTTTCCGTGGTCAACTTCGTGAATGTCGACGCGTCCGCGCTCGGCACTGCGGTGACCCTGACCGGATCGTCCGCGGCGAACACGATCACCGGCGGCGGAGGAAACGATACCATCGACGGTGGCGGCGGCGCCGACGTCATCAACGCCGGCGGCGGCAACGATAGCGTCACCTATCGCGGCACCGAAACCTCGATCGACGGCGGCGGCGGGACCGACACGCTGACGTTCAACGCGAGCGGCAGCGTCACTGCGATCAATCTCGGTGTTGCGGCGGGCGCGGACCAGACCACCGGCGACAGCGTCACTGTCGCGAACTTCGAA
The DNA here is from genome assembly GCA_963770385.1 of uncultured Alphaproteobacteria bacterium. Lineage (GTDB taxonomy): Bacteria > Pseudomonadota > Alphaproteobacteria > Rhizobiales > Xanthobacteraceae > Bradyrhizobium. Next base: position 2,113,401 of record CAVYPJ010000003.1, read on the forward strand.
AACGTCAGTGCTGGAGTTTACACGACGGCGCTGACAGTCACCGGTTCGTCGGGCGCCAACACCATCACTACGGGCTCGGGCAACGACACGATCGATGGCGCCGGCGGCGCGGACGTAATCACCGCCGGCAGCGGCAACGATACCGTTTCCTATTACGGCACCGAGACGTCGGTCGATGGCGGCACCGGCACCAACAGCCTGATCCTGAAAGTTGCCGCCGCGCTGAATCTGGCCAATGCGAACCAGCTATCGTTCGGCGCGGGCACGATCGCGAACTTCCAGAACGTCGATGCGTCGGCGGTTTCGTCCGCGGTGTCGGTCACGGGGTCGTCGGGCGCCAACGTGATCACCGGCGGCTCGGGCGACGACACGATCGACGGAGCCGGCGGTGCGGATACCCTTGCGGGCGGCGCCGGCAACGACACGGTTTCCTATTACGGCGCGGAAGTCTCGATCGACGGCGGCACGGGCACGAACACGCTGATCCTGAAGGCCGCCACGACGGTCAATCTCGCCAATTCCGATCAGACCACCGGCGATTCCGTCACCGTCACCAACTTCCAGAATGTCGACGCATCGGCCGTGTCGTCGACGATGTCGATCACGGGCTCGTCCGTGGCCAACACGATCACCGGCGGCTCCGGCGACGACACCATGGATGGTGGCGGCGGCGCCGATGTCATCAATGCGGGCGGCGGCAACGACAGTGTCACCTATCGCGGCACCGAGACCTCGATCGACGGCGGCGCCGGCTCCGACACGCTGGTCCTCGCCGCGGGCGCCAGCGTCACCGCGGTCAATTTCACCGTTTCGTCGGGCGTCGACCAGACGACGGGCGACTCGACGTCGGTCACGAACTTCGAAAACGTCGACGCCGGCGTGCTTTCCAGCGCAGTCACCGTCACCGGCCTGTCGTCGGCGAACACGATCACGACCGGTTCCGGCAACGACACGATCGACGGCGGCGGCGGCGCCGACGTGATCTCCGCGGGCGCCGGCAACGATTCGGTTTCCTATTACGGCAACGAAACCTCGATCGACGGCGGCACCGGCACCAACACGCTGGTGATGCGCGCGGCGGGCACCGTCAATCTCGGCAATGCCGACCAGACCTCGAGCGATACGGCCAACGTCACCAATTTCCAGAACATCGACGCGTCCGCGCTGTCGTCGGCCGTCTCGCTGACGGGCTCGTCGTCCGCGAACACGATCACCGGCGGCTCGGGCAACGACACCATCGACGGCGCCGGCGGCGCCGATGTCATCAGCGCCGGCGGCGGCAACGACACGGTGACCTATCGCGGCACCGAAACGTCGATCGACGGCGGCACCGGCAGCGACACGCTGGTGCTTGCGGCAGCCGGCGGCATCACGACGGTCAATTTCGCGGTGGCGGCCGGGGCGGACCAGACCGCGGGCGACAGCGTCAGCGTCACCAATTTCGAAAGCGTCGATGCGTCGGCGATCAGCTCGGCGCTGACCGTGACGGGTTCGTCCGCCGCCAACACGATCACGACCGGCTCCGGCAACGACACGATCGACGGCGGCGGCGGCGCTGACGTCATCAGCGCGGGTGGCGGCAACGATACGGTCACCTATCGCGGATCGGAAACCTCGATCGACGGCGGCACCGGCACCAATACGCTGGTGATGAACGTCGCGGCGACCATCAATCTCGCCAACTCCGATCAGACCGCCGGCGATTCGACGACCGTCAGCAATTTCCAGAACGTCGACGCCTCCGCGCTGTCGACGGCGCTGTCGATCACGGGTTCCGCCGCCGCCAACACGATCACGGGCGGTTCCGGCAACGACACGATCGACGGCGGCGGCGGCGCTGACGTCATCAGCGCCGGCGGCGGCAACGACAGCGTCACCTACCGCGGCACGGAAACCTCGATCGACGGCGGTATCGGCACCAATACGCTGCTGCTCAACGCGGTTGCGACCGTCAACCTCGCCAATGCCGATCAGACGTCCGGCGATTCCACCGTCGTCAGCAACTTCCAGAACGTCGACGCGTCCGCGCTGTCTTCGGCGGTGACGCTGACGGGTTCGTCGTCCGCCAACACCATCACGGGCGGCTCCGGCGACGACACGATCGACGGCGGCGGCGGCGCTGACACGATCGCCGCGGGCGGCGGCAACGATACGGTCACCTATCGCGGCACCGAAACGTCGATCGACGGCGGCACGGGCAGTGACACGCTGGTGCTCGCAGCAGCCGGCGGCATCACCGCGGTCAATTTCACGGTGGCGGCCGGTTCGGACCAGACCACGGGCGACAGCGTCAGCGTCACCAATTTCGAGAACTTGAACGCGTCGATCGCGACCTCGGCGCTGACCGTCACGGCGTCGTCCGCGGCCAACACGATCACGACAGGCTCCGGCAACGACATCATCGACGCCGGCGGCGGCGCGGATACGATCGCCACGGGCGGCGGCAACGACACGGTTTCCTATTACGGCACCGAAACGTCGATCGACGGCGGCACCGGCACCAATACGCTGGTATTGAAAGCGTCGGTGACGGTCAACCTGGGCAATACCGACGTCACGTCCGGGGATGCCGCCAACGTCACCAACTTCCAGAACGTCGATGCGTCCGCGCTGAGCTCGGGAGCATCGCTGACCGGTTCGTCGTCGGCCAACACGATCACCGGCGGCTCGGGCAACGACACCATCGATGGCGCCGGCGGCGCGGATGTCATCAGCGCCGGCGGCGGCAACGACACCGTCACCTATCGCGGCACCGAAACCTCGATCGACGGCGGCGCCGGCACCGATACGCTGATCCTGGCGGCGGCCGGCGGCATCACGGCGGTCAATTTCGCGGTGGCGGCCGGTTCCGATCAGACGACCGGTGATAGCACCAGCGTCACGAATTTCGAAAGCATCGATGCGTCCGGGATCAGCTCGGCGCTTGCCGTCACTGGCTCATCCGCTGCCAATACGATCACCACTGGTTCCGGGAACGACACGATCGATGGCGGCGGTGGCGCTGATGTCATCGGTGCTGGTGCTGGAAATGATACGGTCACCTATCGCGGCACCGAAACGTCGATCGACGGTGGCAGCGGCACCAATACGCTGGTGATGAACGCCGCGGCGACCGTCAATCTCGGCAATGCCGATCAGACCTCCGGCGATTCGACGACCGTCAGCAACTTCCAGAACGTCGATGCTTCGGCGCTTTCGGCCGCGTTGTCGATGACCGGATCGTCGTCGGCCAACACGATCACAGGCGGCTCGGGCAACGACACGATCGATGGTGGCGGGGGCGCTGATATCATCAGCGCAGGCGGCGGCAACGACTCCGTTTCCTACTACGGCAGCGAAACCTCGATCGACGGCGGGACCGGTACGAACACGTTGCTCCTCAAAGCCGTCGCGACCGTCACTCTCGCCAACGCGGACCAGACATCGGGCGATTCCACCACCGTCAGCAACTTCCAGAACGTCGACGCGTCGGCGCTGTCGTCGGCGGTGACGCTGACTGGTTCGTCGTCCGCCAATACGATCACGGGTGGCTCCGGCGATGATACGATCGACGGCGGCGGCGGCGCCGATACCATCGCCGCCGGCGGCGGCAACGATACGGTCACCTATCGCGGCACTGAAACGTCGATCGACGGCGGCGCCGGCAGCGATACGCTGGTGCTGGCGGCAGCCGGCGGCATCACCGCGATCAATTTCACGGTGGCAGCCGGTTCGGACCAGACCACCGGCGATTCGACGTCCGTTGCGAACTTCGAAAACGTCAACGCCAGCGTCCTCTCCACCGCTGTTACCGTCACCGGTTCGTCCTCTGCCAACACGATCACGACCGGGTCGGGCAACGATATTATCGATGGCGGCGGCGGCGCCGACGTGATCTCGGCTGGCGGCGGCAACGATTCGGTTTCCTATTACGGCAGCGAAACCTCGATCGACGGCGGCTCCGGCACCAACACCCTTGTGTTGAAGGCATCGGTAACGGTGAACCTGGGCAATACCGACGTCACGTCCGGCGATGCCGCCAATGTCACGAATTTCCAGAACGTCGATGCGTCCGCGCTGTGCTCGGGAGCGTCGCTGACCGGCTCGTCGTCAGCCAATACGATCACGGGCGGATCGGGCAACGACATCATCGACGGCGGCGGCGGCGCCGATGTCATCAATGCCGGCGGCGGCAATGACAGCGTCACCTATCGCGGCACAGAAACCTCGATCGACGGCGGCTCGGGCAGCGATACGCTGGTCATGTCGGCAGCCGGCGGCACCACCGCAGTCAATTTCTCGGTGGCGGCCGGTTCGGATCAGACCACGGGCGATGGCGTCAGCGTCGCGAATTTCGAGAGCCTCGATGCGTCGGCGATCAGTTCCGCACTGACGGTGACCGGCTCGTCCTCCGCCAACACGATCACGGGCGGCTCCGGCAACGACACGATCGACGGCGGCGGCGGCGCCGACGTCATCAGTGCCGGCGGCGGCAACGACACCGTTACCTATCGTGGATCTGAAACGTCGATCGACGGCGGCGGCGGCACCAACACGCTGGTGATGAACGCGGCGGCAACCGTCAATCTCGGCAATGCCGATCAGACGTCCGGCGATTCGACGAATGTCAGCAACTTCCAGAACATCGATGCCTCGGCGCTTTCGGCCGCGCTGTCGCTGAGCGGCTCGTCGGCGGCCAATACCATCACGGGCGGTTCCGGTAACGATACGATCGACGGCGCCGGCGGCGCCGACGTAATTGCCGCGGGCGCCGGCAACGATTTGGTTCACTATCACGGCACGGAAACCTCGATCGACGGCGGCGTCGGGACCAATACGTTGATCCTGGACGTGGCGGCGACGGTCAATCTCGCCAACGCCGATCAGACCTCCGGCGATTTCGTCACTGTTACCAATTTCCTGAACATCGACGCCTCGGCGCTGTCGACGGCGGTGTCGCTCTCAGGTTCGTCCCTGGCCAACGCGATCACGGGTGGTTCGGGCAACGATACGATCGACGGCAACGGCGGCGCCGACGTCATCGTGGCCGGCGGCGGCGACGACACGGTCACCTATCACGGCACCGAAACCTCGATCGACGGCGGCATCGGCGGCAGCGACACCCTTGTTCTGGCGGCGGCCGGCGGCATCACCGCGGTCAATTTCGCGGTTGCCGCCGGTGCCGACCAGACGACCGGCGACAGCGTCAGCGTCACCAATTTCGACAACCTGAACGCTTCAGGCCTGTCGTCGGCCGTTTCGGTGACCGGCTCGTCCTCGGCAAACACGATCACGACGGGCTCGGGCAACGACGTGATCGACGGCGGCGGCGGCGCCGACGTCATCGTAGCGGGCGGCGGAAACGACACGGTCACCTATCACGGCACCGAGACATCGATCGACGGCGGCGGTGGCACCAACACCTTCGTGATGGCTACTGCGGCGACCGTCAATCTCGGCAATGCCGACCAGACATCCGGCGATACGACCAACGTCACGAATTTTCATAACATCGATGCGTCCGGACTTTCGTCGGACGTTTCGATCACCGGCTCTTCCTCCGCGAACACCATCACCGGCGGTTCCGGCAACGATACGATCGATGGCGGCGGCGGCGCCGACGTCATCAATGCCGGTGGAGGGAATGACACTGTCAACTATCACGGCAGTGAAACCTCGATCGACGGCGGCAGCGGAACCAATACGCTGGTCCTCAATGCCGCGACGACGGTCAATCTCGCCAACGCCGACCAGACGTCCGGCAACTCGACGAACGTCACCAACTTCCAGAATGTCGATGGCTCGGCGCTGTCCTCCGCGTTGTCCATCACCGGTTCGTCGTCGAACAACACGCTGACCGGCGGTTCCGGCAATGACACGATCTCGGGCGGCGGTGGACTGGATCATCTGTTCGGCGGCGGCGGTGACGACATCTTCATCGTCGATCATTCGTCGCTTGCGCTCGGCACCACGATCGATGGCGGCAGCGGCAACAACACGGTGAACATCTCCGCGAACTCGGGCACGATCACCGATACCGAACTGGTGGCTTCGCTGACCAATGTGCAGACGATCGACTTCACCGCCAGCAGCGTCAATGCGTCGCTGAATCTTTCGGGCAGTGATATCAGCCACATTGCTGGAGGTCCGTCCAACAATCTGACGCTGCTGACGAACGCGGGTGACACGCTGAACATCAGCGATCCCATGGCGAACTACACGAGCGCGGTCACCGGCAACACGACGAACTACACGATCTACGACGATGCGTCGCACACCAACGTCGTCGCACACCTGTCATTGGTGGCCTGACGCGCGCTGCGTCCGCAGGACGCAACCTTCTTCTATTGCCGCAGAGCGTTGTCCTTGATTCGCCGCAGGGGCTTTAAGATCGTGCCCAGGACGCTTTGCCGGCTGCCAATGACGTCGACGTCGGCCAGCATGCCCGGCAGCACCGGATGATCCGGTCCGAGCGCGGCTGCGTCGGCCTCCAGCCTGACCCTGAAATAGGGGACGCCGCGTTCGTCCTGATGGGCGTCCGGCGATATGTCGGATACGTGAGCGCTCAATCCGCCATAGACCGAGAATTCATAGGCGCTGATCTTGACGATCGCGCGCTGCCCCAGCCAGACGTCGGCGCGGTCCGCCGGCGACAGTTTCATCTCGACGTCGATCGATCCATCGGAAGGCACGATTTCCGCCAGCGCCTGTCCCGGCTTGACCACTCCGCCGATCGTCGTCACGTTCAGCTTGTTGATGACACCGCTGACGGGCGCGTTCACGTCGGACCGGCTCATGCGGTCCTGCAGGGCTTCGATGCTCTTGGTCAGCTTTTCCAATTCGGTCGATGTCTGGGCGCGGTCCTTTTCCGCGTCGGCCTGAAAGCGGGACGTGACTTCAGCCTTACGCTGTCCCAATTCGGTCAGGGCTGACTCTGCGCGCGGGATCTCATGCGCCAGATCGGATTGCCGGGCGAGAGCCTGCTGGAAGACGCGCTCGGCTTCCAATCGCTCGTTGACGGAGGCTGCACCTGCGGCCGTCAGCTTTTGAAGGCTTGTCAGGCGCTCCTCGGAAATCTGCCGTTCGCGGGTGACCGAGGGAAGGCGAGAGCGCAGTTCCGACAGTTCGATTTCCTTTTGGCGCTGCTGCTGCGTCACGATCGAGAGCTGCTCATCCAGGTTCGCTCGGCGCCGACGGAACAGCGAGAGCTCATTCTCGATGACCTGCTGGCTCGTGTTCAGAGCCGCGGGCGGGAATGAGACGTCGCCTGCGCCATTGGTTTCGGCTTGCAGGCGGATGAGGCGAATCCGCTTTGCGGCCTGCTCGATTGCGGCTTGTGCCAGTTCCGACTTGAAGAAGCTGTTCTCCACGCGCATCAGGGGCTGGCCGGCGTGAACCGTGTCGCCTTCCTTGACCATGATCTCGGCGATGATCCCGCCTTCGAGATGCTGAACTTCCTGTTTCATCTGTTGCGTGACGATGCGACCCGATCCGCGGGTCACCTTGTCGATCTGCACGATCGCCGACCAGATCAATGCCGCGAGCGTGCACAGTCCGATAATGACGACAAATCGTCCCTGAGCCTCGGTCGCAATGCGATCGATGCGGCGAGGGAAGGATGCCGGTCGCTCGGCGTCTGCTGCGGCTGCGGCGACGCGGTTCGGCCGAGCGGGCGGGCCGCCGGCCGGCGCGACTGGAGGACCTGCGTCAACGTGATGGGCGCGAAGTGGATGCAAGGCCGTCTCGGCTTCCTGATGGGGCTAACCCATTGAAACCGAAACCGGTTCACGAACAATTAAGGTTAATCGCTTAGGCCTTGAGTTGCATCGTTTTTTGGTGCCGGGCGGATTCCATGTTTCAGAACAGCGTCAGATTTGGCCGTCCTGTCCTGGTGTTCGATGCAGCTCTCGACCAACTGGCGAAGATCGGCCTGGCGGAAGCGCGCGATCCCGAGAGGCTCGACGTCTCCCATTTGCCGCCCCCTGATCTTCTCGCCAGGCTTCTGACTGAAATCGCCTCGATCTGGCGGAAGCAGCGCGGCGAGCCGGCGCGTCCGGGCACGGCGGCGATTGCCGATATCGACAGTCCCGAGACATTGGTCTCGTTCGCGGCGACCAATGACATCGATGTCGTCTTCGAGAACCGCCTGGTCGCCTCGCTGTCCGGCGAGGATCTTCCAGCGGTGATGCTCACCAGTGACGGCAGGGGACGGATGCTGCTCGCGCGTCGCGGGCGGACATTTGTCGCGCAACACGGCGGCAAAAGCTATTCGATCGACAAGGATGCGCTCGCAGCGGAGGAGGCCGGGACGATATTTCTGGTGCGTCCCCGCGGCACCGTCCCGTCGCATAATCTCGCCGAAATCGTCTCGGAGCTGGCGTCCTCGGAGACCGGCGATCCCGTCCGCGGCATTTTGAGCTTCATGACCAGCCGGCATCGCAAGATGCTGGTCCAGCTGCTGATTGCGGCAGCATTTTCCAATCTCATGCTGCTCGCACTGCCGGTCTATTCAGGCTTGATCTTCGACAGGGTGATCCCGCATTCCGCATTTGATACGCTGTGGGCCATTTCGATCGGCGTGACACTGGCGCTGCTTGCGGATCTGGCGGTTCGCTGGGTGAGGTTGAAAATCCAGGATTCGCTTGCGAGCTCGGCCAGCGCGGCCATACAGGCGTCGGTCATCAGAAAGCTGCTTCAAGCCAAGATGAGCGAGGCGCCTCGTTCGTCCGGCGCCATTACGCTCCGCTTGAGAAATCTCGATGCGATGACGCAGTTGATGCCGCAGCTGATCACCGGAGTGCTGGTTGATCTTCCCTTCCTGCTGATCGTCTTCACGTTGCTTTGGCTGAACGGCGGGCCGGTCGTGCTGGCGCCAATCCTTGGGATTGTCGCCCTCGTGGCGCTGCATCACTGGACGAGCCTCGGTTCGGAAGCCGAGCAGAAGCGATCCACGGCACTGTTGCAGCTTCAGACAAACCGCCTGAACGAGGCGGTTGAGGTGCTCGAGACGATCAAGTCGACCCGCACCGAGCTGCGCGTGCTGAACCGTTTCGAACGCATCTTCGACGAGTTCGCCTATTCGACGCATGTCGTGCGGCTGTGGCAGGGCCTGGCAGCATACGCCAACGTCACGGTCGGACAGATGATGGTGGCCATCGTGCTGATCATCGGCGCCTACGAGATCTCCGCCGGAAACATGACGATCGGCGGCCTATCGACGTGTTCGCTTCTCGTCGGACGCGTCATCGCTCCGATAGGAGCGTTGATCACGGCGGTGCATCGCACGATACAAAGCAGCGCGCTGCTGAAATCGCTCGCGAGTGAAAGCCGGTACCAAAGCGAGGCCGCCGGCGACGAAAGCGGCGCATTGCGCACGCCGAAGGAATGCGCGCTGCGTCTGCAGGCCATCGCCTTCTCTTACTCGGGGCAGAATTCCCGTCAGATCGACAATCTCACGACGACGATCAAGCCCGGCGAGCGCGTTGCCATTGTCGGTCGATCTGGATCGGGAAAGTCCACGCTGCTGCGGCTGATTGCCAGGCTCGCGGAGCCCGAGCGAGGCTCCATCCTGCTCGACGGATTCGATGTCCGACAATATGAGCCGTCGGACTTGCGGCGCGCGCTCGGATATATGGGGCAGAACGCAGGGATCGTCGAAGACACGCTGATGAGAAATCTCGTGCTCGGGCAAAGCGAGATCGATCCGAAATTCTTCGACGCCGTCATGCAGTTGACCGGCGTATCCGACTTCGCCGCGGGTCATCCGCAGGGGTTCGGCATGAATGTCGGACCTCGCGGCGAGAAGCTTTCCGGAGGCGAGCGGCAATCGGTTGCGCTGGCCCGTGTGCTTCTCGCAAGTCCAAAAGTGCTTCTGCTGGATGAGCCGACCGCGTCCATGGACACGATGCTCGAGGCGCGGCTGGTCAGGAATATCGGGAGCTTCATTGGCGACCGGACGCTGGTTGTCGCGACACATCGCGCGCCGGTCCTGCAACTGGTCGACCGCCTCATATGGCTCGACTCCGGCAAGGTCGTTGCCGATGGCCCAAAAGCCGAAGTCCTCAAACGGATGTCGGGCGCCGCCGCTTAAAATGAGCAGGCAGTTCGAGATTTGCGGGCGCCCCTCGATGGGACGCCCGCAATGTTACGTCCAACGGCCTGAAGGCACAGTCTCCTTCAACGGCTCTGGTCTGCGGTGTTCCTCTGCATGCCGTCCGCAAGCCTGTCGGCGACCCTGTCGGCAAGGTCGGTCCTTGCCTCCTCTGCAAGCCTCTCCCTGATGGCCCTGCGCAGGATATCGCGCTGCTCGGGCGTGAGCTGGATCGCGGTGGCCGCATCGTCGCCAACCCTGGAGGCGATCCGTCCTCGCATCTCGTCCGTCAGGCTCTCCCTCACGGCGCTGCGGATGGCGCTCCGCTGTTCTGACGTCAGCCTGGGAGTTGCGGACGCCTGGTTGCTTCGCATCTGGTCTGCCAGGTTGTCCGCAAACCGCTCCCCAATCCCTGCCGTGACGGCGTCTGCTAGCCTATCCCTGATGACGCTGCGGATGGCGCTTCGCTGCTCAGGCGTAAGCTGGCTTGCCCCGGCCGCCGCGTCGGCGACCCGATCCGCGACCCGTCCTCGCATCTCGTCCGCAAGCCTCTCCCTGACGACGCTGCGGATGGCGCTCCGTTGCTCAGGCGTGAGCTGACTCGCCCCGCCCGCCAAACCGGCCATGTTCCCTCGCGACTGGTCGGCAAGTCCCTCCACGAGTTTGTCCGCAATCTCACCCTTGACTGCGTCCGAAAGTCTCTCCCGGATGGCACTGCGAATGGCGGTGCGCTGCTCGGGCGTGAGCTGGATCGCGCTGCCCGCATCATCCGCGAGCCGATCTGCAATCCTCTCCCGCACGTCGTCCGCGAGCCTTGCCCTGATGGCATTGCGGAGGGCGTTGCGCTGCTCCGGTGAAAGTCCACCTGCTCCCGTCGCCTCCCCGGCCGAGTTCCCTCGCATCTGATCGGTAACTCTGTCGGCGAGCCTGTCTGTGGCCTCTGCCCTGACGGCATCCGCAAGTCTTTCGCGGATCACGCTGCGGATCGCGCTCCGCTGCTCGGGCGTGAGCCGGGTTGCGCCGGCCGCCTCGTCCGCAACGCGATCTGCAAGGCCGCCCGACGCCTCGTCCGAGAGCCCCTGTCTGATGGCGCTGCGAATGGCATTCCGCTGCTCGGACTGGGGCCCGGTCGTGCTCGATCCTCCCGCGGCGAGCCCGATCGTGCCGGACGCCCCGGTGGCCGAACTCCCCCGCGTCTGGTCCGCGACCTTGTCCACGAGCCGGTCAGCGAGTTCGCCTCTGGCCTCGTTCACAAGTCTCTCCTGGATGGCGCTGCGGATCGCGGTCCGCTGCTCGGGCGTGAGCTGGGTCACGCCTGCGGCGTCATCGGAGAGCCGGTCTGCAATCCTGTCCCGCATGTCGTCGGAAAGCCTCTCTTTGATGACGGCGCGGATCGCGCTCCGCTGTTCGGGCGTGAGCCCGGTCGTGCTGCCCTCGGCACGGACCTGCGCTGATGCCGCGTTGAGGCCGAGCACAATGGTTGCGACTGCGGCAGAGCTTGCGAGCAACGTCTTCATGTACTTCCTCGCTGTATCTGATCTCATCGGCTTTCTCCTCGTGTGTGAACTTATCGATAACCGACCGGCACGCTTCCAAGGATCTCGGTGCCTTCGACACCGCATCGCTTTCCGCCGACAGCCTGGTGGCGCCTTCCAGGGGCGGCCCTGTCCATGCAAAAATGGCAAATTGTCCGATGTCACTGCGTCAAAAACGAAATGATCGCGCGAGCGCGCGTGGCGCCTCGACGTCGATCAGCGCAATATTCAAATGTACGATGGTCGATTATACGCGGGACACACTTTGTCAGTCATTGTGCCCGCGGACATTGGCCCAAAGGTCAATGCCCTGCTGGAAAGTCTGTCGCTGGACATCGTGTCATTGACGTCCTTGTCCATGGGCACCGGCCGCGCGACCCCGCGAACTCCGAGCCAGTCGTCGCTGTGGCCGAGGAGCACACGACGAATCGGTCTCGCGATCCGCCGCGTTGGGGTCCTGCTGAATCTGATTGCGATCCGAGCCGCCTATTGCCCGGCGGGAGTCTTCCCCTGCTTCATCCAGACACGGAATTGCTCGAACAACTGCTTGGCCTCGTCGCCGCTGAATTGGCGGCCGCTCGACTGGGCCTTGCTTTTCATCCACGCGTCGAATTGCTGCTTCATCGCGCCGTCCGATTCCTGCGAGCGGGTTTCCACCAGCAATTCGTCGGCGGCCCGGAATCTGGTCCAGCCGGGAAGCGAAGAGGCAAGATTGATCTCGTTCCATTTGGGATGGAACGGAGGCTTCTTGAACTGATCGAACCGCTCGAAAAGATATTTCACGAAGCGGGCGACGCGGCGATATCGGTCGGTGTCGGCAGGCCAATTATAGACGGCCAGCACCTGGGGCACCCCGATCGTTTCCACGGATTCACCGGGCTTGATCAGATTGGGGTAGTCCTTCGACGTCAGCTCGGTCGGAACGTAGTAATCCTGCAAGTTCGACGAATATGGCAGCGGCAGGAAGTGGAATCCCGGCTCCGGGTTGAACTTGGCGAAAAGATCCGTCGGCTTGCCGGTGACATGCACGACGCCCGCGATTTCGCCGGTCCGCATCTTTTCGAGTGCGACCGAGTTGTTGATGAAGACCTTTTCCGCATTGATGTGAAGGCGATCGAACAGAATGCCTCCTGTCAGGTTCGCCGCGCTTCCGACGGTGTTGAAGCTCACCTTCTTGCCAGCGAGGTCCTGCAAGGTCTTGATCTCGGGGCGGACGTAGATATGCACTTCATTGATGTAGAACGAGCAGATGTAGCGAAGCCGCTCCTTGATGTTTGCAAGCGTGCCATTGCGGGCAAATTCGTCGAGCACGTCGGCCGAAGTGATCGTGATGTCGACGCCCTTGAGATAGAGCAGATCTTCGACATTGCCGAGAGCCCCATAGGTCACCATCGGCAGCACGCGGAGGTTGGGTCTGTCGTCCAGGACCTTGGCCATTTCGGCGGCGAAGCGAATGTTGGTGCCTTCGAGCAGTCCGCCGGCGATGCCGACCGTCCACTCGTTCGACTCCTGAATCTTGCCTCCCTCGCCGACATTGGCTGCAGTCGCGGCACGTGCGGCTCGCCCGGTCTGTGAGAAGGCCGGTGCAAATGATGCGGCCGCCAGCCCCAACCCCGCTGCAAGCACGCTCATGAATATGACGCCTCGCATGGCTCAGATCCTCCTTCTTGGCCACGCGACACGTATCCGGCGTGGTTCATCTGTGTTGCGCCCTTATCCCAGACGCTCCCCGACTTGGTCCACTCATCAGTTCGCCTAACCGCCCTCCGGCGTTTTGGCAGGGAACGGGGGACGCATGAGGGCGGGGAGTGCCGGCTTTGCGTTGATGCCGCGTGTCGTCCCCGGCTGGCTTGCAGTGATTTCATGAGAAGCGACAGCGGGTTCGAACACGTGCGCGGCGAAGATGGCCCGGACTGGTCTTCGGACCGGTCGTTCGCGAGGCGCCCTGCATCGCGGCGCCGGCGGCCGCGATGTTCACGGAATTGACATACGGAGTGAGCCAGATCAGGCACGGCTGGGGCAGCGCCAATTCGACCTTCGAACAATACGTCCTCATCGCCCCGCCCAAACAACCTACGCCAGCGCAGCGCACTTACCCACCGGGCTCCATCCGCCATATTTCGCGGCTTCGTGTGGATAGTCAATCATACATACTCCGGCGGGTGAGCGAGAATGGCAGGTCGGTTCGACAGTCCGCGTCAACGTTGAGTAGCCTAGCGAGATCAGGGCGCCGTTAAATTGTGATAAGTTTCGTATTGTGGCTGATGCATGTTGAAGCGACAGGAGGCGTCCAATGCCGGTGTCCCATATCGAAGTGCTCAGAACCATGCTTCGCGAGGAGAGGGGCGTGCTGCTGCCGGGCGCGCCGAATGCACTCGCGGCGCGGATTGTTGCCGACCTCGGCTTCAAGGCGGTCTACCTGACCGGCGCCGGGCTCACCAACATGCATCTCGGCCTGCCGGACCTCGGCTTCATGGATCTGAGCCAGGTCGCCGCTCATGTCATGGCCATCCGCGGCGTGATCGATCTTCCGTTGATCGTCGACGCCGACACCGGCTTCGGCAACGCGGTGAACGTTACGCACGCCGTCCGCACGCTGGAACAGGCGGGCGCGAGCGCCGTTCAACTCGAGGATCAGCACGCCCCCAAGCGCTGCGGGCATTTCAGCGGCAAGGAGCTGATCCCGCTGGAAGAGATGCTCGGCAAGGTGAGGGCCGCGGTCGACACGCGGCGTCAGAACCTGGTCGTCATCGCCCGCACCGACGCCTGTGCCGTCGAAGGCTTCGAAGCGGCCATCACGCGCGCCGGCAGCTACATCGAAGCGGGCGCCGACGTCACCTTCGTCGAAGCGCCGGAGACGCTCGAGGATCTCCAAGCCGTTCCTCGCCGGTTGAAGGCGCCGCAGCTGGTCAACATGGTGCTCGGCGGCAAGACACCCATCATCGACCAGGGTGCCGCTGCAGACATGGGCTTCAGCCTGGTCCTTTACGCCAACGCTGCCCTGCAGGGCGCCGTGCATGGCATGCAGACGACGCTCTCGGCGCTCAAGAAAAACGGCGTTCTCGCCGAGGATGCCGTGACGTCCTTTTCGGAACGCCAGCGGCTGGTCGGCAAGCCGGCGTTCGACGCCCTCGAAGCACGCTACGCCGCGCCGGCCGCCAAACCGACTGCTTGAATGGAGCCGGCGGCCGCCTTTCATCACTTTCATTCACTGCGTCGTGCACCGACACGGAATATTACGACTGTAGTATCGCAGGCGGTAACTGAAATCGTTTCGTGACATCGCCTCGCCATCGTCTCGTGACGATATCAGGAGGCAAGACACGTGACGACGAGCTATTTGGCCAGACTTTTACTGGTCGCGCTGGTGATATGCGCGGCGATTCCGGTTTCCGGATTTTCCGGAGACGGGTTGCAAAACACTGCCGATATGACTTCGGCCCCGCACGCGATGACGGCAGAGCGCGAGATTGCTGCCCTGCAGGGGCAGGACTTCGTGCTCGGCGACACGATGGGCGTGGCCTATTTCACCACGGAGCCCGGCGGTCTGCGCCTCGTTGCGACGGTCAAAGGCAACCAAGGCTCTCCGGTCCGCTTTGTCGCAACGCTTGCGCCTGAGCAGACCGCGACCGTCTCCGTGCCAGGTCGAGTCGGTGAAGAAGCGACCGAAGTCAGTTTCGTGCGGCGAGGCGAGCGGCTCATCGTCAAATCCTCCGCGCGCGGCAGCAATTGATCGGACCGCCATCTGCTTGTGGATAGCCGCCACGCGCGTCAAATGGGCCGCGGTTTCGACTTCCGCTTCGGCGCGGTCCGTTCCCTCTTCCCAGCAACCCGGCGCGCTGCAGCGAGCGCAGCCTTCGCCCATGCGACGAATTCATCGGGTTCATCGAACAGCCGCTCCGGCACGCGCCAGAAGGCAAGGTCGATGGTGCCGCCCTTCTTCTCGTAATTGAGCGGCGGAAGGGCCTCGGCCTCCTTGAATGTCGCCCGGTTGCTGTCATCGACCCGGACGTAGAGCACGTCGTCGCGCACCATGGCGAGCATCAGCCCGTCGCAGAACACGCCGGTCTTGCCGAACATGCGCCGCATCGTGACGCGCCCGAGCGGCGCGAACTGCTCGCGCAGGAAGCCGGCGAAGCTGTTGCTTGCGACCATGTAGCGTTCCTGCTCTCGGCTCGCAGTCTCGGCTCGCAGTCTCGGCGCGTCTGGTGCGTACCCAATCGAGTACGCAGATTTCGCTTTCTGTGTGCGAAATTTATTGTAGCTTTCACGTAAGGGGTGCTCAAGAAGAGAACGTTCAGACATGCATGTCCTCGTCAACGGCGTGCGCCTGTTTTTCGGTGTGGAAGGCATAAGCCACACCGCATTTTTGCGCGATCGGGGATCATGACCGGCCGTCAGACCGTCATCCGCGAAGGACTCGTGCTTCAGCGCGATGGAAGCGCGCTGCCGCGGGACTTGTTGATCCAGGACGGCCTGATCGCAGCGATTGACGATCCCGGTTTCCCGGTTTCGGGCGACGCCGAAATCGTCTCGGCGTCCGACCGGCTGCTGATCCCCGGGCTGGTCAATGCGCACACGCACTCGCACGGCGCGCTCAATCGCGGCGCCGTCGACGACAAGGTCTCGCTCGAGATGTTCCTGACTGGAGGCGGCGTCAGCACGCGCGGGCGCGGCCTCGAGGACAAATATCTCAGCGCCGCGCTGTCGGCTGCCGAGATGATCCGGAGGGGCTGCACCGCGTGCTTCGACCTCACGGTGGAATTCCCGGAGCCTTCATGCGACGGCATGTCGGCGGTCGCGCGCGCCTATCAGGATGCCGGGATGCGTGCGGTCGTCGCGCCGATGATCGCCGACCGCACGATCTATCAGGCATTGCCCGGGCTCCTGGAGGCGTTGCCGGAAGGGTTGCGGTCGCAATATGCCGGCCTCGGCGCGCCGCCGACGGAGCAGACCCTGAACACCTGCCGGGACATCCTGGCGAACTGGCAATTCGATCGTCGCTTTATTCGTCCCGCATTGGGACCGACGATCCCGCTACATTGTTCCGATCGCTTTCTCGCCGAATGCGCCGAGCTCGCACGGGAGCAGGGCGTGCGCCTGCAGACTCATCTGGCGGAATCGCGCGCGCAGGCCGCGATCGGGAAGACGCGATATGGCGTGAGCCTGGTTGCGCATCTCGACAAGCTCGGCTTTCTGTCCGACCGGCTGAGCGTGGCGCATGCGATCTGGCTGGAGAGCGATGACATCAAGCGATTGAGCGCGCAGGGCGTGAAGGTCGCGCATAATCCGTCGAGCAATCTCCGGCTCGGCTCCGGCATCGCGCCGGTTCGCCAGATGCTGCGCGAGGGCGTGACGGTCGGCATCGGCACGGATGCCAGCAACACCTCCGACGGCCAGAACATGTTCGAGGCGACGCGGCTCTCGTCCTACCTGTCGCGCGTCGACGGATTTGCCGCCGACGAATGGATTTCGGCCGACGAAGCGCTAGGGATGGCGACCGAGGGATCGGCAGAGGTCCTCGGCTTCGAAAAGATCGGTCAACTCGCCGTCGGCTACGAGGCCGACGTCGTATTCCTGAGGCTGGATAGTCCGCATTTCGTGCCGCTGCGTTCGCCGCTGATGCAGCTGGTGTTCGGCGAGAACGCCGCGTCGGTCCAGACCGTGATGATCGGTGGCCGCATCGTCTTTCGTGACGGCAAGTTGTTGACGCTCGACGAAGCCGCGTTGCGGACCCGCGCCCAGGAAGCCGCGCGCAGGCTGGACGAGTCCAACGCGGAGGTCTTCGCGTCCGGAGCAACGGTCTCACGTCTGGTCGGCGCGTTCTGCGCGGCGCAAGGATGCGGCATGCACGCGCCCCGGCGAAAGCTCCGCGTGTCCTGATAGCCGCCTAACGTCTGGAACTCGCTTGCCCGCTGCGGCGAGCCCGTAACCGCATCGCGCGGTGATCCGTTCTTGCCATGTTGCCGCCGCGTCCCGGCTGTGTAACTGGTCTGTTTCACCGAGAGTTCTGATCTTGAACGTTCTGAAATAC
The DNA here is from genome assembly GCA_963770385.1 of uncultured Alphaproteobacteria bacterium. Taxonomy (GTDB): domain Bacteria; phylum Pseudomonadota; class Alphaproteobacteria; order Rhizobiales; family Xanthobacteraceae; genus Bradyrhizobium. The sequence goes on from CAVYPJ010000003.1 coordinate 2,131,039, forward strand.
CGCCCCGACATCGACTGTCTCCGCGCATTCTCGGTGCTCGCGGTGGTCTGCTTTCACTTCGACATTTCGCCCATCCGAAGCGGCTATGTCGGGGTCGACGTGTTTTTTGTGATCTCCGGCTACCTGATCACCGGCATCATCTACGCCGAAAGCAAGGCAGGGCGGTTCTCGTTTCGGGATTTCTATGCGCGCCGCGCCCGGCGCATCCTGCCTGCGCTGCTCGTCACGATTCTCGGCACAATTGGCTTCGCCTACCTGGCCTTGCCGCCGGGCCAATATGTCGATCTTGCCAATCAGTCGCTGGCAGCGATCGGCTTCAGCTCGAACATCTGGTTCTGGTCACAGCAGAACTATTTCGGCGGCACGGCGCTGACCAAGCCGCTGCTCCAGACATGGTCGCTCGCGGTCGAAGAGCAGTTCTATATTCTGTTTCCCCTGGCCTTGGGCTTGGCCCTGCGCCGCAGTGCACGGCTCGTTCATTGGATCGCGGGCGTGGGACTGATCTCCTTCCTGTTCTGCATCTATCAGTCCGCGACCTATCCTGCCGCGGCCTTCTATCTTCTGCCGTCGCGCGTGTGGGAGTTCTGCCTTGGCGCCGTGCTCGCCATCGGCGCCGTGCCGGACGTTCCTCATCGTCATAAGCTGTGGGTCGCGGCGCTTGGCTGGTGTGCACTGGCGGCCTCGGCGAATGTGTTCGGGACCGGCGCTCCCTATCCGAGCTTCAGGGCGGCGCTGCCGTGTCTCGGGGCGGCGCTCGTCATCTGGTCGCACGTGGATCTGACCCCGAACCGCTTCATGCGACCGATACTGTTCATCGGCCTGATCTCCTATTCGCTCTATCTCTGGCACTGGCCGGTGGCGGTGTTCTCCTACGAACTTTTGGGCTCGTCGCAGCCGGCCCACGTCAAGGCGCTGCTGCTTCTGGTCTGCCTGTTGCTTGCCGTTGCATCCTATCTTTGGGTCGAGACGCCGTTCCGGCGGCCCGGGAATGGTGCGATGGCGATGATCGCTGTTGCCGGAACGGCCGTCGTCCTCGCATGCATTCCGATCCAGCTGACATCCGGCGCGCCGAGCCGGTTCTCGCCGGAGGAAGCTGCCGTCGGGCGCTTCAGCGCCTACGACCACGCGGCGCTCTATGACGAAGGACGCTGCTTCGTCCAGCGCGACGACGTTTTGAACCGTGGCGCCTGCATCACGCCGGTTGCCGGCAAGCGCAACATTCTGGTCTGGGGCGATAGCTACGCCGCGCATCTCGTGCATGGGGTGCGGCAGGCCGCTGGCGCCGCGGTCGTCATGCAGGCGACCAGGGCCGGCTGCGGCGCGATCGGTGACGCCCTCGCGGACGAGGGATGCCGCGCCTTCAACAGGGACGTGCTCGACGCCATCATGTCGGCTCGCCCCGATGTCGTTCTGCTGTCCGCCAACTGGCTCGATGGCACCTACACGCGCACGGTTGCCACGGAACTCCCTGCGCTCGTCGCCAGGCTGCGCAGCGCCGGCATCGCGGTCGTCGTCGTCGGGCCGACGCCGGAGCTGGACGGGCCGCTGCCCTCGCTGTTCGTCAGCTGGAGTCGTCTGAAGACTCTGCTGCCGCCGCTGTCCGAGCGCGTGGTTCCGCAGCTATGGGACATCGATGCCAGGCTGCAAGCGATCAGCACGTCGTCCGGCGCCGGCTATGTTTCTCCGTTGCAGGCGATGTGCCCGCACCGTGCGTGCGAGCTGTTCGTCGACGGCACGCCCATCATGTGGGACGCCGGCCATCTCACGGCCGAGGGCTCCGCACTGGTCGGGTCGATCATCGTCGCGCGCGCGGATCTAGTGGGAACGCCGGCGCCGTAGAGATGACTCATTGTCGTCCGCAGGCGATGGCCCGAGCCTTCATGCGCGCATCATGGGCTGCCATGCGCCGTACATGGCGCTGCGCCACAGCCATTCCATCGGGCCGTAGAGGTACCGTCGCAGCCAGAATGCGCTGAAGACGACTTGCACGACGTAGACGCAGATGCCGATGCCGAGCGCCGACGTGACACCGAGCGTTCCGAACAAGCCAAGTCCGTAGCCGTAAAAGATCCAGCCAAAGATCAGGGATTGGAGCAGATAGTTGCTGAATGCCATTCGTCCGACCGGCCTGGCCCAACCCAGCACACGTTGCCCGAGCGCATTGCGCGTCGCCCAGATGATTGCCGCAGCATAGCCGCACGCAAGCAGGACCGTCCCCAGGCGATCGAGTGCCAGCTCAGCCCTCCAATTCAGGTTGAGCAGTTCATCGAACAGCGACAAGGTTATCGCGCCGCCGGCAATGATCCCCGCAGATGCCGCTAAAGGCAGTTGGCTTGGCAACGGCGTGCCCGCCCGCAGCCACCCCGTCCGCCAGATCGAAGCGCCGAGGAGCATCAACGCGACAGTTCGCGGAAAAATGAACACGTGCAGGGGCAGGATCGCCGGCAGCTCACGGACACGAAACTTCAGGACATCGGCAAAGCCGCCGGAGCCATAAGTCCGTGTGGCCTCCGCGACATGCTGTGCCATCCAGGCTTGGCTTGGTAGCGAAGCAATCGGCGGCAGGAACGGTGCAGCGATATACAGTGCGAGCAACAGGCATCCCGCCATGACGAGCGTTCGCGCCGAAGCAGACAGGAACGGCAGCACCGCAAAGCCTGCGAGCGCATATTCGAGCAGAATATCGCCATTCCAGATGAGCACGAGATGGATGGTGCCGACGAGCATCAGAAACGTCAGGCGACGGACGAGCAATGCAGTACGGTGCGGACTTTTCGACAAATGGTCATGCTGGATTGCAAGTCCGGTCCCAAAAAGCAGCGAGAATAGCGCGAAGGCTTTCAAGTCAATGCCGATCATCAGGACCGTGTGCAGGGCGCGATCGAGCCAGGACCCGCCAGTTCTCTCGGGGAGGAATTGCGTGAAGATCGAAACGCGGAATTCGGTAACGACGTTGATTGCCATGACGCCAAACAGGGCAATGCCCCGAAGGATGTCGATCGAAACAATGCGATCCGCCGGCGCGATCGGGCGGTCGAGCGCGTCCGAACTGCCTGGTAGCCGCGCGCAGGCCGCGTGCGTCGAAGCCATCTCGCTCCCCGAATCGAATGCCCGAAGGAATCCCGGCACCCTACACGATGGCGACTAGCCGATCACGCCCCTTACGGAGAGACGCTCCGAAGATCTATCGGCGAACCGGCCGCTGGGATGCATTGCGATGGTGCCCGTCATCCGGCCGTGCCAAACTCCTGCGCACGGGCCATGACGTTGGCGGGAGTCACGCGCCAGCGCTCGGGATGATGGTACTCGAATTCGGCCGCGAACTTGCCGGTCTCGCGGTTGATGCGGAACAGCGCGGCGTGCCACGGCGTCTTGCCATCGATGCGCGCCACGGTTTCGCGCAGCGCCTCGAGCACGTCGATGATCGCGAAGTCACGCGGTGAGACGGGGATCGCGCGGCCGTCTTCGGTATAGCAGAAGCCGGTCATATCCGGCGTGCCGTCGTCGATATGGCTGACCAGCACGAGATCCTTCCAGCCCTCGAGAGCCAGGGCGTCGTCGGCGGCGATGCTTTCGGCGAGCTTATGGAAGAGTTCTTCGCGGCTCATCGCTGCGCCGTTCAGATCGCCCATCGCAGTTCTCCCTCGTCGGCCATGCCCACGCGGCGGCGTCCGCCGCACCGGCGTCTTCCCGTTTCATTCAGGCTTTCCGAGGGCGTTTGTGAGGACTAGCCTCGACGCGTGATTGCCGGGAGACGAACCGGCGCGCGTTGTCTTAGTGCGTCTCGCTCAGGCGCGAAGGCTGCCGAGGAATTGCCGGACCTGGCCCTTCAGCTTCGCGCCGTCACTGGCGAGCGATCCCGCCGCGGCGCGGACGCGCGAGGCGGCATCGCCGGTCTGGGACGCACCGCTCTGCACATCGGAGATGTTGGCGCTGACGTCCCGCGTGCCCGCCACCGCGTGCTGCGCGTTACTCGAGATGCCGCGCGTCGCCGCGCTCTGCTGCTCCACCGCGGAAGCGATGCTGGATGCGATCTGCGACATGCGTTCGATCGTTGCGCCGATCTCCTTGATGGCCTCGGCGGAGACGCCGGTCGCGGTCTGAATGCTGGTGATCTGCTGGCCGATTTCGCCGGTCGCCTTCGCGGTCTGCTCCGCCAGCGATTTCACTTCGGTGGCGACGACCGCGAAGCCGCGGCCGGCGTCTCCGGCGCGCGCGGCCTCGATGGTCGCGTTCAGCGCGAGCAGGTTGGTCTGTCCGGCGATCGTATTGATCAGATCGACGACGTCGCCGATGCGGCCTGCCGCCTTGGTCAGTTCGGTGACGCGCTCGTTTGCAACACGGGCCTGCTCGACGGCGCCGCTCGCGATGCCGACGGACTCCTGCACCTGGCGGCCGATCGCCGCGATCGATTGCGACAGTTCCTCGCTTGCCGCCGCGACCGATTGCACGCTGCCCGCGGCTTGCTCGGAGGCCGACGCGACGCGCGCGGTCACCTGCTGGGTCTTTTCGGCGTTGCCGGACAGAGCAGCGGCGGACGTCTCGAGCTCCGACGACGCCGCGCTGACGGTCTCGACCACTTCGCCGACCACCTTCTCGAAATCGTTGGCGAGGCGTTGCAGCGACGCCTTGCGCTCGATTTCGGCGAGCACGACATCGTTGATGTCGACCAGCGAGCCGCAGGCGCGCCGCGGCTTGCGGTTGGCGTCGAGCACCACGCCGCCGGTCGCCCTGAACCAGCGGTAGGAGCCGTCCTTGACCTTGAGCCGGTATCTCACGTCATAACCGACGCCGGTGGCGCAGGTCGCGCCAAAGGCCGCGAAGGTGGCGTCGCGATCGTCCGGATGCAGCCGGTCGGACCACGAGGTCACGACATCGGGAAATTCGGATTGAGACCTGTAGCCGCACAGCCGCCGGAATTCCGCCGACCAGGTCCACTTCGCCTTCGGATGCATGGCGTCGCCTTCGTACAATACGGCGTCCCACAGGCCGATGCCGCAATAATTCGAAAGCGTATCCAGCCATTCGGCCTTGCTTTCGAGATCCTTGCTGCTGCGGCTGAACATGCGGGCTTCCCTTCGGGCGTGAAGCGACTGGTAACCTTTATGATCCGTTAGTGAAGAATTGCCTTAATGCGGCCTCCGTAGAAAACCGGGGCAGCGCCCGCGATGGTCCCGCGGCCGTCGCGGCTTGAGCCTGAGGCTTAAGGCCGCAGCTTGCGATCGAACGGCCCGAGCGCGAATATTCGCAAATACTTCCGCAAAAACTGGAATTTCTCTAAGCGTGTGCGGGTCTCCGCCATCCGTTGACATCTCCGCGCGCATCGCATCCTCACCTCATCGGCGCGGTCGCTCGCGATCGCGGCGCAATGCACGTTTTTTGGGGAGATTGTCATGAAGGCGTTAATCAGCGCGTTGGCCGTCGTGTCGCTCGGCTTGCTCGTCGCGGGGCCGGCGCGCGCCGACGGTTACAAGACCTGCACGAAGCTCGAAAAGGCGTCGTGGAAGCCGGCGAGCGAAGCCGAGGCGAAGGCCAAGGCGGCCGGCTACGAAGTCCGCCGCACCAAGATCGAAGGCTCCTGCTACGAGGTCTATGGCGTCAAGGAGGGCAAGCTGTTCGAATTGTTCTACAGCCCGGAAGATCTCAGCCTGAAGCACACGATCGCCAAATAGGGGCACGCCGCACTTGACGGCGACCGTCCCACAGCCGCGCGATTCCGTGCCGGCCCCGGCGCGCTCAGCCGCGCTGGTGCCGGTGTGGGATCTGCCGCTGCGTCTGCTGCACTGGGCGACAGCCCTTTGCGTCCTCGTCGCGTGGTTCACGCCGAACACCTACGACACGATGCATCGGAGCGCCGGCTATGCCGTTCTGGTGCTGCTGCCGGTCCGGCTGGTCTGGGGATTTATCGGCACGCGGCATTCGCGCTTCCGCAATCCGTTGCGCGTGTGCCGCGTCTTGCCGCGTTATCTCCTGGACATGGCGCGGGGGCGGAGCAGGCGGTATCTCGGCCTCAATCCGGCGGGCAGCGCCATCTCCATGGCGATGCTGGTCCTGCTCGTGATCTCGGGCGTCAGCGGCTGGATGCAGGTGACACTCCGTTTCTTCGGCGTCGCCTGGGTGCAGGACACCCACACTTATGCATCCGACGCGGTGATGGTGCTCGTGCTCGTGCACGTCGTTGGAGTCGTGTTGATGTCGATCCGGCAGCGAGAAAATCTCGTGCGCGCAATGATCACCGGATGGAAGCGGAACGGGACTGCCGCTAGAACGTTTTCGAGATTAGAGCTTCCGTTCCGATTCAATCGGAACGGAAAACGCCCCTAATGATGCGGCTCGAGCTCATCTTCGAGCGCCTCGGTCTCATCGAACGGCTCGAAGTCGTCGTACTCACTCGTTTCTTCGAGCGGTTCGAGCTCTTCATCGTGCCCGGTCTCTTCGATCGATTCGAGTTCGTCGAAGTTTTCGGCTTCCAGGGTTTCGGCCTCGGTTTCCGATGCGGCGTCGGCGGCATTCCCGGCTTCCTCCGTTGAAGCCTCCTCCGCCTCGGGTGCCAATTCTGCCTCGGGCACCAAGTCTGCCTCAGGTGCCAAGTCTGCCTGAGGGACCAAGTCTGTCTGAGGGACCAAGGCCATCGCCTGATATTGCGGCGACAAGGCCAACGGCTCCTGCGGCGACCAGGCGTAACCGGGGCCCAGCAATTTCTCGAAACCGGCGGGATCGAATTCCTTGCCCTCGGTGTCGGTGATCATCACCTGCCAGCCTTCGCTTTCCCAGACCCGGGCATTCGCCAGCACAATCAGCGCGCTCGCGCGTTCCTTGATGACCTTCTGGTCATCCCGCTCCGCAACCATCCTGTACGCCACGCTACCGTCTCCCTCTCAACTCGGAGGTGGCCAGATTGCGCGGGGGCGTTGGCCTCAATTGGTTCGGAGCGTGACAATTTGGCGGCGCTGGCGTGGTGGTTCCCGGGTCACGCGATCAGGTGCCGGGAGAGGGCGCCGAGCGCCTTGCGGGCATCGTTTGGATCGAGCTCGATCTGCAGGCCGCGCTGGCCGCCGTTCAGGAATACCTTCGCCTGCGACAGCGCCGTCTCCTCGATTGCCGTCGGGACCTTCTTTTTCTGGCCGAATGGACTGATGCCGCCGACGCGATATCCGGTCAGCCGTTCGGCGTCGGTGGGACGCATCATTTTCGCGGCCTTGCCGCCGAACGCTGCCGCGAGCTTCTTCATGCTGACTTCGCTGTCCGAAGGGACGACGACGCAGACCGGCTTGCCGTCGACCTCCGCCATCAATGTCTTGAGCACGCGCTGCGGCGCGACGCCCATCGCCTCGGCGGCCTGCAGGCCGATGCGTTCCGCGTCGCCGTCATAGTCATAAGTGTGCAGCGAAAAGGCGAGGCCCAGCGCTCGAAGCTCCAGCGTCGCCCGCGTCTCTTTCGACATCGCCTTCGTTCCTATCGGCCCATCATATGAGGCACGTCAGCGCGGCGGCTGAAGCCCGCGAGTTCGGCAAAGAGCGCCAGCTCGATCTCCACGCCAAGGGCCCGCTTGGTAAACGAATCCTTAGCGGGAAGCCCCGGTGTTCTACTTAGGACGCCGCAAAGTGTAACCGGAAGCTCCGAAACTTAACGCTAATTTGACGCATAAAAATCATGAATTGTTATGCCTGATTTTTCTACCGCGCCGCGCATCCACTCTTTGCAATAACGAAAGCCGAGAATGTTCAAGCTGTTCTCCAATCGTTCGATTGCCGTCAAGCTCGCTTCTATGACCATCGTCGGCGCCGTCTGTATGGGGCTGGTTGCCACCACCATCCTGCTGATCGCCCGCAGCCAGCTGGTCACCGAGCGCACCGAGAAGGCACACGCGATCGTGGACGCCGTCTGGCACCTAGCCGACAGCTTTCATAAGGCGGCAGCCTCAGGCGAGATGACGGAGGAGGAGGCGAAGAAGCGTTTCTTCGCCGCCGCCGGCGCCGTCTGGTACGAGAACCACACCAATTACACCTACATCTACGACTACGAGACCGGCATCTGCGTCTCCAACCCTGGCGTCCCGACGCTGCTGGGCAAGGACATGCGTCCGGTCAAGGATGCGTTCGGGCTTCCCTTTGCAGCGATGCTGATGGATCTCGCACGACAGGGGCAGGGTAGCCTGCGCTATTCGTTCCTGCGCAGCTCGACCGATCCGACGCCGCTCGACAAGGTCGCATTCACGCGCGGCTTTGCGCCCTGGCATTTGATGATCGGCACCGCCGAATACATGTCGGATGTGGATGCATCGTTTTGGTCGATGGTGCGGACCGCTTCCGCCGTCATCGCCGCGCTGATGCTGCTGTCGATCGCGATCGCCTGGGCGATCACCCGCAGTGTGGTCAAGCCGCTGACGGGCCTGAGGCAGCGCATGGCCGCGCTCTCGGTCGGCGAGCTCGACGCGCCGGTTGCGAACGCGGACCGTTCCGACGAAATCGGGGAGATGGCGCGCACCGTGCAGGTGTTCCGCGACGCCATGATCGAGACCAACCGCCTGCGCGAGGAGCAGGCGGCGGGCGAGCACCGCCAGGCCCTGCAACGCAAGACCGAAATGAACCAGCTTGCCGATCAGTTCGAGCGTCACGTCGGCGAGATCATCACGCATGTCACGACGGCTGCACACCAGCTCGAAGCCTCGTCGACCACCTTGAGCAAGACCACGGATGCCGTCGACAAGGTCAGCCAGCGCGCCATGGGCGCCTCGGATGAAGCCTCCGCGAATGTGCATTCGGTCGCAGCCTCAAGCGAAGAGCTCGCCTCGTCGGTTTCTGAGATCAGCCGTCAGGTCGAGGCATCCGCCCGTATTGCCGGCGAAGCCGTCGATCAGGCCAGGAAGACCGACGCGCGTATCAGCCAGCTCTCTCAGGCCGCGGCCCGCATCGGCGCCGTCGTCGATCTCATCCAGTCGATCGCCGGGCAGACCAACCTGCTTGCGTTGAATGCGACCATCGAGGCCGCGCGCGCCGGCGAGGCCGGCAGGGGATTCGCGGTCGTGGCGGCCGAGGTCAAGTCGCTCGCCGAGCAGACGGCGAAAGCAACCGACGAAATCAGCCAGCAGGTTGCCGATATCCAGTCGGCGACCGGGGATTCGGTCACGGCAATCAAGGAAATCGGCGCGACCATCGGGCGGATCTCGGAAATCTCGTCGGCGATCGCGTCCGCCGTCGAGGAGCAGGGCGCCGCCACCCAGGAAATCTCGCGCAACGTGCAGCGCGCCGCAGACGGCACCTCGCGCGTCGCCGCCGACATCTCGGACGTCCAGCGCGGCGCCTCCGACGCGGGCGGCGCATCGTCCCAGGTGCTCTCGGCCGCGCAATCCCTGTCGAAGGAAAGCGGCCGGCTGAAGCAGGAAGTCACGAAGTTCATGACCTCCGTCCGCGCGGCGTAGTCGTTATTTGTTGCCGTCATTCCGGGGCATCGCGCCAGCGATGAACCCGGAATCTCGAGATTCTCAGGTGCGCAATCGCGCACCATAGCTCGACGCATTCGCGTCTCCCCGGAATGACGCGTGGTAGAGGCGCATCGTCATTGCGAGGAGCGATAGCGACAAAGCGATCCAGACTGGCGCTGCGGGTGCATTCTGGATTGCTTCGCTTGCGCTCGCAATGACGCGGAAAGAGCGGCGTGCATAGGCCCATGCGCAAATTGCCCGTCGTGCACATTTCCTCTTGCGTTGTCGGGCAAATCAAAACCATCCTTCCGCGCGTCTCGCTGCCGCAAGAGGGGCGCTTCGCGATCGTCACGGACGTTGGAAGCGGGATGCGATGGACGCGACGTGTTGCGAGACGAGCAACATATTGCGGACGGCGAAATCGTGTGGTCCTGGCGCCCCAAGGTTGGCGCTAAGTCGGTAGAACGATCTATCGGCGACGGTGGCAACAAAGCCTGGTCACCGGGGAGATCACGTATAAGCCGTAAAACCATTGCGCAGGGAAGGCCGGTTGTTCCGGCTCGTACCTGTGGTTCTGCCGCGTGCTTTTTTTCTGCACGCGGACCATGGGTGCGACGGGCACCCGGCCTTCCCTGCGCCCTCTTAATTCCATGAGGGTGGATTGCTTGCAAAACCCGGACGCATCGCGCCGCGGGAATGAAAGTTGTGTCACCAATCCCGTTGCGGCTCATCCTTCGAGACGCGCGCTGTGCGCGCTCCTCAGGATGAGGTCGTCATGCGCGGCACAACGCCAGACCCTCATGGTGAGGAGGCGCATTGCGCCGTCTCGAACCATGAGGCCCGACTTCTCCACGTCGTCCCTGCGTTCCCAGGAACGACAGAGAGAGCTATGTCTTCGCAAAGCCGCATCACGAATGCTGGATCACTTTGCCACTTCCCCGATCAAAAGACGCATTTCATTTCCCTTGTGGCGGTCTTTCCGGATTGGCACATTGCGTTCGTCTCTGCGTGCAACGCGCGATCGTTAGGAGCACATCATGACCGAACTTCGCATCGCCATCATCGGTTTCGGCAAGATCGCTCAGCGGCAGCATGTGCCGGCGATCGCAGCGACGCCTGGCCTTACTCTTGTCGCGGTGGCCGACCCCAATGCCAACGCGGCCGATGCCGGCGTTCCGCTCTTTCCGGGTTTGCGGGAATTGCTGCAGGACGGGCCGGCGATCGACGCGGTCGCGCTCTGCACGCCGCCGCAGATCCGCACCGCTCAGGCTGCGCTCGCGCTTGCGGCAGGCAAGCATGTGCTGCTGGAGAAACCGCCGGGCAAGAGCGTCAGCGAGATCGCGCCGCTGCTCGCGGCGGCGCAAGGTTCAGGCAGGGCCTTGTTCACCGCGTGGCATTCGCGCTTTGCGCCTGCGGTCGAGCCGGCGCGGCAGCTGCTCGCCGGCCGTAAGATCGCATCCGTCAGCATCGTCTGGAAAGAGGATGTTCGCGTCTGGCATCCCGGACAGGCCTGGATCTTCGAGGCGGGCGGGCTTGGCGTGTTCGATCCCGGCATCAACGCGCTGTCGATCCTCACTCACATCCTGCCGCAACCCGTGCTCGTCACGCGCGCCGATCTCGACGTTCCCGCAAACTGTGCGGCGCCGATCGCTGCCGAGCTCGAGCTCGCCGACGCCGCGGGCCTGCCGATCACGGCCGCCTTCGATTTTCGCCAGACCGGTCAGGAGAGCTGGGACATGCATTTCGAGACCGATCACGGCCCGGTGCTGCTGTCCCGCGGCGGCGCATGCCTGAGCGACGGCGACAAGGTGGTGATCGAAGCCAAGAAAGAGGAATACCCATTGCTCTATCGCCGCTTCATGCAACTTGCCGCCGAAGGCCGCTCGGACGTCGATCTGGCGCCGTTCCAGCTCGTTGCGGATTGCTTCCTGCTTGGCCGATGGCGCACGGTCGAGGCTTTCGAGGATCGGGCATGACGTCTTCTCATATGGCCCGCATCGATCGCGCGCCGTTCGGCGTCATGAATGATGGCGCCGTTGTCGAGCGCATTGCGCTGCGCGGAGCGGACGGCTTCGAGGCGGCCATCATCCCTTACGGCGCGACATTGCAGGCGCTGAAAGTGCCTGACCGGACCGGGCAAAGCGACGACATCGTGCTCGGCCATGACGAGCTCGACGGCTATCTCGCGGCAAGGCGTTATTTCGGCGCGACCATCGGGCGCTATGCCAATCGTATCGCCGGCGCGGGCTTCCTGCTGGATGGCGCAAAGGTCAAGCTCGACGCCAATGACGGCGAAAACATGCTCCACGGCGGCCTTGCCGGTTTCGACCGGAAGCTCTGGCGGATCGACGACGTCACTGCGCAGCCCGAGCCGAGCGTAACGCTCTCTTGCGTCGGCGCCGACGGCGAGGGCGGCTTTCCCGGCCGGCTCGACATGCGCGTCATCTATCGTGTGAGCGGCCCGACCGAACTCTCGATCACGCTGGAAGCGACCACGGATCGTCCGACTGTCGTGAACCTGACCAATCACAGTTTCTTCAATCTCGATGGTGCGCTATCCGGCAGCGACATTCTCGGCCATCGTCTGTCGATCGCGGCCGATCGTTATCTTGCGATCGATGCCGCCTCCATTCCGTTGCAGGAGCCGCCGCGATCGGTCGAGGGCACGCCGTTCGATTTCCGCAAGGCTGAGATCATCGGGGCGCGCATCCGTAATGACGACGAGCAGCTCCGGCGGGGCCGTGGCTATGATCACAATTTCTGTCTCGCGCCGGACCGCGGCCTGCGCCTGGCTGCGCGCGTGGAATCCCCGCGGAGCGGCCGCGTGCTCGAGCTCTCCACCGATCAGCCGGGCCTGCAGTTCTATTCGGGCAATTTTCTCGACGGCACCGCCGCCGGCAAGGGCGGCAGGCTGTACCGGCAATCCGACGCGCTATGCCTCGAGCCGCAGACATGGCCCGATACGCCGAACCGCCCGGACTTTCCTTCGGCGCGTCTCGATCCCGGCCGGCGCTATCGGCACGAGATCGCCTATCGCTTCATGACGGTGTGACAGCCATGGACGCTGAACGAAAAGACGTACCGATCGAAGAGGTTCCGGTCACGGTGCTCTCCGCCGAGCGCTGTCACCTCGGCGAAGGCCCGACCTATGACGCGACGACCGATACCGCGTGGTGGTTCGACATTCTTGAACGCCGCCTGTTCGAGGCGCGGGTCGAGTCAGGGCGCGTCACGATCCATCAGCTCGGCAGGATGGCGAGCGCGCTCGGCCGGATCGATTCCGGGCGGCAGCTCATCGTTGCCGAAGATGGTCTGTATGTGCGCTATGTCGCCGACGGACGCATGGAGCTGTTCACGCCGCTCGAAGCCGACAATCCGCTGACCCGTTCGAACGATGCGCGAGTTCATCCTTCGGGCACATTCTGGCTTGGCACGATGGGACGCAGCGCGGAACCCCGCGCAGGCGCGATCTACGCGCTGCATCGCGGGCGGCTATCGCGCATCTTCGCCGACATTACGATCCCGAACGCGATCTGCTTCTCGCCGTCCGGCGATGTCGGCTATTTCGCCGACACTGCGACCAACATCATGCATCGTGTGCCGCTCGATGCCGAAACGGGATTGCCGGCCGGCGATCCCGTACCGTTCATCCGGCATCATGGCGCAGGCGGGATCGATGGCGCGATCGTCGATGCGGATGGCTTGATCTGGAATGCGCGCTGGGGCGGTGGCTGTGTCGACGTCTATAGTCCCGCGGGGGTGCGTCTGCGTGCGCTGCGTGTGCCGGCCCGGCAATGCAGTTGCCCGGCCTTTGTCGGCCGTGATCTGTCGCGGCTTCTGGTGACATCTGCCTGGCAAGGCATGGACGAGGCCGCGCGCGCCGGCGATTCCGAACATGGGCGAACCTTCATTCTCGCGGTTGGCGTTCACGGCCGTCCCGAGCCGGATGTGAAGTTGTCGCCGCCATGACGCAACGATGGCACGGCGATGCAACAATCGTCGCTATTGCGCGCCGCACGCCCGGGGCTACATAGAAGCTCTGCCACACGAGGATCTCCATGACCGCATACCAGCGCAATCTTTCTGCATCGATCGACCCCGTGAAACTCGACCGTCTCGCCGAGGTGGCGATCAAGGTCGGGCTGCAATTGCAGGAGGGGCAGGATCTCTTGTTGACCGCGCCCGCGGTCGCGCTGCCGCTGGTGCGCAAGATTGCCGAACATGCCTACAAGGCCGGCGCGGGAATCGTGACGCCGATCATGTCGGATGACGAATTGACGTTAGCGCGTTACCGCTTCGGACGTGAGTTCGAGTTTCGACCGCGCGGCGAACTGGCTCTATGAGGGCATGGCCAAGGCGTTCTCATCCAACACCGCGCGCCTTGCGATCGTCGGTGACAACCCGATGCTGCTGTCGGGCGAGGACCCCAACAAGGTCGCGCGCGCCAGCAAGGCCAACTCGATGGCCTATCAGCCGGCGCTGGAAAAGATCGTCAATTTCGACACCAACTGGAACATCATCGCGTTCCCGAGCCTGCCCTGGGCCAAGCAGGTTTTTCCCGATGATGCCGACGACGTCGCGGTGGCGAAGCTTGCGGATGCGATCTTCAAGGCCTCGCGCGTCGACCAGGATGGTGCGATCGCGGCCTGGGACAAACACAATGCGACTTTGCGCGCGCGCACCGAATGGCTGAACGGACAGCGCTTCGGCGCATTGCATTATTCGGGTCCAGGCACCGACCTCACCATCGGCCTCGCCGATGGCCACGAGTGGGAGGGCGGGGCATCGACCGCCAAGAACGGCATTACCTGCAACGCCAATATCCCGACCGAGGAAGTGTTCACCACGCCGCATTGCCGGCGCGTCTCCGGTCATGTCGTCAGCTCGAAGCCTTTGTCGTATCAGGGCACGCTGATCGACGATATCGCGGTACGGTTCGAAGAGGGACGCATCGTCGAGGCAAAGGCGTCGCGCGGCGAAGAGGTGCTGAACAAGGTGCTCGACACGGACGAAGGCGCGCGGCGGCTTGGCGAGGTGGCGTTGGTGCCGCACTCCTCGCCGATCTCGCAGAGCGGACTGTTGTTCTTCAATACGCTGTTCGACGAGAACGCCGCGTCCCACATCGCGCTCGGCCAATGCTATTCGAAATGCTTCGTCGACGGCACCAAGCTGACGCCGCAGCAGATCGCGGCCCAAGGCGGCAACCAGAGCCTGATCCATATCGACTGGATGATCGGCACCGGCGAGACGGATATCGACGGCGTCCATGCCGATGGACGGCGCGTGCCGGTGTTCCGAAAGGGCGAGTGGGCATAAAGGCGTTTACCGCAGGGCAGGGGATCGCACAGATTGTTCGCGCTGTCGGAAACAGGCGAGATGCGGACGCCCGGTAACGGGGGCTGGTCCCGCAGCCGGACTGCCCCGCACGACACGCGGGGCAGCGTCTCTGTGGTTCAGGCGGCCTTATTCGACGTTGATCGTGATGCGGTCCGACATCACCGGCGGCTTGTGCGGGACGTGGCTCCAATCGCCGAGAACGAGCTGCAGCGTGTGGCTTCCCTTGGCGAGAGTAACGCTCGCCTCGGTCTGGCCCTTGCCGAAATGCATGTGATGTTCGTCGACCGGGATCGCCTCGTTGAGCGCTTCGCCCTCGATCTTCTCATCGATGATGAGATGGTGATGGCCGGTATTGGGGACCTCGGTGCCTGCGGGGGCGATCCCCATGCCGGACAGGCCGAAGCGGATGGTAACCGGCGAGGTGACGGTATCGCCGTCCTTCAGGCCGATGAAATAAACCTTGGCGTCCGCGGGTGCGGATGTTTCGCCGGCCGTCGCGAGGGTGGCAGTGGAGAGCATCATCGCGAAAGCGAGAGCGATTTTTCGCATCAGGGGATTCCTTATCTGACCGGATTGGCTTCGTGACGAAATCGTGAAGAACAGATGACCGCATCCGTCCCGCAAGCCAATTTGACGTGTCGCAGCGCTTTAAATGTGGCCATCACGTGTTCTTTATCCAGGGCTCGTGTCTGGGAGAAACGCCGTGAATGACGCGGGCACACCTCGCCGCAAGTCACCTGTTGAAAGTCGCCTGTTGAAAGCCGCCTGTTATCGGTGCAACGCGCACAGGGATTGCGCGTGCGTGCCACTCAGAACAAACCGGCGTGTACGAAGCCTCTGGAATTGGCATTGGCCGCGCCTCGCGCCGACGGCACCAGCTTATGACTCCGACAGGACATGACGCCATGACCGCGTTCCCGCCTTCGACCACCGTGCTCGACTCCATTCTGTTTCGCGATGCGTTCGGCACGCCGCGCATGCGCGAGGTGTTCTCCGACATGAGCCTGATCGCGCGCTATGCCGAGATCGAGGTTGCGCTGGCGAAGGCGGAGGCGCGTTGCGGCGTGATCCCGAAGGAAGCGGCGGAGGAGATCGCCGAAAAGACTGACGCCACGCGGCTCGATTTCGATCTGCTTCGTCATGAGACCGATATCGTCGGTTATCCGATCCTTCCCTTGGTCCACCAGCTTGCGAAGCAGTGCGGCGAGGCCGGCCGCTATGTGCATTGGGGCGCGACCACGCAGGACATCATGGACACCGGAGTCGTCCTGCAGGTCCGCGAGGGCCTCAAGATCATCGAGGAGGATATCGCTGCGCTCCGCGGCATTCTCGCCGATCTCTCCAGGCGCTATCGCGACACGCCGATGGCGGGGCGCACCCATCTGCAGCAGGCGCTGCCGGTGACGTTCGGCTACAAGACGGCGATCTGGCTTGCGATGTTCGACCGTCACGCCGAGCGGCTTGCGCAGTTGAAGCCGCGCGTGCTGGTCGGCGAGTTCGCCGGCGCGGCCGGCACGCTGGCGTCGCTTGGTGACAGGGGATTCGACGTGCAGCAGGCGCTGTGCGAAGAGCTCGGCCTCGGCGTTCCCGTGGCGACCTGGCATGTCGCGCGCGACGGCTTCGCGGAGGTCGTGAACTTTCTGGCGCTGGTCACCGGCTCGCTCGGCAAGATCGCGCTCGATGTCATGATGATGGCCTCGACCGAGTTCGGCGAAGTCTACGAGCCGTTCGTCAAGGGACGCGGTGCGTCCTCGACCATGCCCCAGAAGCGCAACCCGATCTCATCCGAGCTGATGCTCGCGTCCTGCAAGGCGGTCCGCCAGCATGCCGGCCTGATGCTGGATGCGATGGTGCAGGACTTCGAGCGCGCCACCGGGCCGTGGCATGCTGAATGGATGGCGATCCCGGAGAGCTTCGTGCTCACCGCCGGCGCGCTGCATCAGGCGAAGTTCGCGCTGGGCGGCCTGATCGTGGATGAGAAGAGGATGGCGGAAAATCTCGATATCAGCCGCGGACTGATCGTCGCCGAGGCCGTGATGATGGGGCTCGCGCCGCAGCTCGGCCGGCAGGACGCGCATGACGTCGTCTATGATGCCTGCCGGCTTGCGAACGAGAAAGGCATTTCACTCGCGGACGCGCTGTCGGCGGACAAGCGCGTATCCGAACGGATCGATCGCGCCACCATCGAGCGGTTGACTGCGCCGAAGAATTATCTCGGGCTTGCGCCCGAGATGGTCGATCGGGTGCTGGCTGCGTCAGAGCGCTGATGGCGGACGAGCGACGATGTCTAGGCCGATTTCGCCAGCAACTCGCCTTGCGCGTCGCGCACGAACGCCTCGAACGTCTTCGGCTTCGAGCCGCCGATGGTTTCGATCGTCCCGTTCGGCGCGTAGCGGGAATCCTTCGGGTCGATCGCGGCGCCGCGAACCGCCCGCCAGAGCGCGGAGAGATGTTCGATCGCGTGCGGATTATAATTGCGTTGCTGCGCGTTGCGGCGCCATTCCTCGTCGGAGATCGCCTCATACCGCACATCCCGGCCGAGGACGCGGGCGAAGGTCGCGATGATCTCCTTCAGCGGCAGCGTGGCGCCGACCAGCGGATAGGCGGTGCCGGGCGTCAGCTCGGGGCCGGTCAAGAGGCCGGCCGCGACGCGCGCGACGTCTTCGGCCGAGACAAGCGGCAGCACGGTGTTTTCGTCGCCCCAGGGCAGCCGGACCGCGCCCCGGGCCGGCAGGCTCTGGCGGACCAGCGCGCCGACATTCTCATAGAATATGGTCGCGCGGATATGCAGCGCGCCGGTGCCGGCCCATTCAAACACCTGCTCGGACAGATAGTTCTGGCGCATGCGTGGCGTGGGCGCGTCGGGCGAAGATTGCAGCATGACCAGATTGACCAGCCGCGAGACGCCGGCCTCGCGCGCGGCCAGCGCCATCGCAGCGGTTGCGTCCATGAGTTCGTCCTGGACCGGATATGCGAAATAGATCGACGAGGTGCCTTGGGCAGCACGCTGGACCGCGCGAATATCGAGAAAGTCGCCCTGGACGATCTCGGCGCCGAGCGCGCGCAGATGCTCGGAGCGTTCATCGATGGTGTGGACGAAGGCGCGCACCGGGACGCCGCGGGCGAGCAGCATTTCGGAGACATGGCGGCCGGTCTTGCCTTGCCTGCCGCCGGACGCGGATGTGACGAGCACGGGGTTTGTCATGACGAACACCTCTTGGATGAAATGGTACTGTATGGTACCAACATGACTCAATGTGTGGTACCAGTAGGTACCAAGTCAAGGGTGCTGAATGGCGGCTAAACAAGTTGTGAAGTCGGGCGCGGCAGACACTGACGAAGCGCCTATGCGTCAGCGCATTCTCGAAGCAGCATTCTCGGCCTTCATGGAGCGGGGCTTTGCCGAGACCAGCACACTGGAGATCGCAACGCGCGCGAAAGCTTCCAAGCGCGAGCTCTATTTGCAGTTCGGCAGCAAGCAGGAGATCCTGGCCGCCTGCATCGCCGCACGCGCGCAGCGCCTGCGGCTGCCTTCGGATCTGCCCGAGCCGCGCGATCGCGAAACGCTGGCGCAGGCGTTGACCGCCTTCGGCGCCAATCTGCTCAAGGAGATCAGCGATCCCACCGTCATCGGCGTGTTCCGGCTGGCGATCGCGGAGGCCGTCCGTGCGCCCGACGTTGCGAAAGCGCTGAACGATATCGGCGTCGCAGCCAGCCGCACCGCGTTGCGCGACCTGATCATGCGGGCTCGCGCAGCCGGGGTGCTCGGCGGCGAGCCCGCGCAGATGGCCGAGCATTTCGCAGGCCTGTTGTGGGGCAATCAGATGATGGGCCTGCTGCTCGGCGTCGCCGATCGCCCAAACCAGCGCGAGACCGCCCGGCGCGCGGAAGCCGCAACGGCCGCATTCCTGCGCGCCTATCCGCCGCCGTGATTATTCGAGCTTCAGGCGATAGAAGTCCGTCGCGGTCTTCGAGAACAGCGCGGTCTTCTCCGCTTCAGAATATTGCGTGGCGATGCGTTTGAAGGCATTGAAGATCACTTGATAGCTACACTGGCCTTTGTCCGGCGGGAAATTGCTCTCGAACATGCAGCGGTTCGGGCCGAACGCCTCGATGCAGGTCTCGATATAGGGCCGCCAGGCCGCGGCCGCCTCCTCCGATGTCGGCGGCTTCGGCCGCAGGTGGAAGTCATAACCGAGCAGGCACATCGCAAGGCCGCCGAGCTTGACCACGACGTTCGGGCATTTCGCGGCTTCCTGGATCGACGCCTTCCAGATCGGGAAAATCTCCTCGCGCCGCCCGGCATAGTTGCCGGTGCCGACCGGGCCGCCGCAGTGATCGAGACAGATACGGGTGTCGGGGAAGGCGCGGGCGAGGTCGACGAACTCGTTCAGTTGCGGATGAAACAGCCAGGCGTCGAAGCTGAGGCCGAGCGGCGCAAGGCACGCAAATCCCTTGCGGAAGGCGGGATCGAGCAGCAATCCCTTCGGCCGCGTCGCATACATGTGGGCGACGTTGGGGTCCGCATCCCACGCCGAGGAATGGCGGATGCCGCGGAAGCGGCCATTGCCTGCCGCGATCTCGGCCTCGAGCACGGCCTTGGCGCCGTCACCAAGCATCATGCTGACGTGGCTGACGATGCCGGCGCAAATCAGGGTCTTGCCATAGGCGCCGCTCGCGGCCATCGCCGCAACGCCATTGGCGAACTCGACCTCGCCGACCGGGCGGAATGCTTCCGGCCCCGAGGCGCGGTACATCGAGCGGCAGTCGACATAGACGGTGGCGAGGATGTTGTGGCCGGAGGCGACGTCATCGGCCATGTCCTCGAACATGTAGCGCAGGCCGCCGCGATCCCAGAGGTGGTGATGCGGATCGACGATGGGGCGGCCGGGATCGATGATCTCTTCGGTGTGCTGCGCAAGCCAGTCTTCGCGCGGATCGGCATAGAGCCCGCTGCTCGAGGCGGGCGCGGTGCTGACGGCCATGGATGTCTGCTCCCTGATTGTTCTTCTTTGTTGGTCGTTGTCCGGGTCGCGGCGTATCGCCGTCAAACCCCGTCCAGGATAATGACGGTCGGTGTGGTCGGCAATGTCTCTCGGGAAATCCGAAGCGTCCGTTCGCTGCGGCGGTCGATCTCGAACTGCTTGCCGATGCGTTCCATGAACTCCTCGAGCGGCGTGGCGAAGCGATGCATCGGCAGCACGACCGAGGCGCGCAGGCGGCGCGTGATATCGGAGATGCCTTCCAGCGACATCGTGTATGTGCCGTCGATCGGCACCATCAGGATGTCGAGCCGGCCGATCGCGGCAAAATGCGTGTCGTCAAGCTGGTGATGGAGATGCCCGAGATGCCCGATGCACAGTCCTGCGACCTCGAAGATGAAGATCGAGTTGCCGTCCTTGATCATGTCGACGCCGGAATAGTCGCCATAGAAGCGGCGGATATCGGTCGTGACATTGCGGATAAGGACGTCGCCGATGCGCTCGTTGATCTTGGCCGGCTGGCCGTTCTCACCCCAGCCATGCAGCACGTGCGGAATCCTGGGATCGGGGAACAGCGAATAATGCGTGGAATGGGCTCGGTTCATCGTGACGACGTCGGGCAGCCGGCCGGTCTGGTAGGCGCCGCTATAGTCGGTCGCGATCCTCACGCCGCCGGGCGTGTCGATGAAATAGGTGGAGTGGCCGACATAGGTGATGGCGACTTCGTCGGTGCCGGCCGCGGCCCGGCGAAGGCTGACGGGTGCGGCGCGCGGCGGTGCGTTCGCCATCGCCAGGCACTCGCTGCGCGGCGCATCCTCCGCCAACGCAGGCGCGATCAGCAAACCGAACAGACCGAGGATCGTCGAGGCGGCGCGGAGCATGTCAGGGCCCTTCCAGCAATGCCGGTGTTGAGTGTATCGTCGAACAGGTGGCGGCACTATCACCGAAGCATCAAGAGCGTGTCACCGTTTGAGCATATCGGGAGTTGCAGCCATGGGTTCTCACGCAGCGTCAACGCAGCGGCTGGAACCGCTCCGCCACATCGATGCCGGCGTGCTGAATATCGCCTATTACGAGGCAGGACCGGCCGACGGCCCGGCCGTGATGCTGCTGCACGGCTTCCCCTACGATATCCACTCCTATGTCGATGTCGCGCCGATGCTGGCGGTGCAGGGATGCCGCGTCATCGTGCCTTATCTTCGCGGCTATGGCCCGACGAGCTTTCGCGATCCCGCAACGTTCCGCTCCGGCGAGCAGGCCGCGATGGGTGCGGACTTGATGGCGCTGATGGATGCCTTGTCGATTTCGCGCGCGGTGTTCGCAGGCTATGATTGGGGCGGCCGCGCGGCATGCGTTGGCGCTGCGCTGTGGCCGGAGCGCTGCATCGGCCTGGTCTGCGTGAACTCGTATCTCATTCAGAACATTGCGAAGGCCATGGCGCCGGCGAAAGCGGCGCAGGAGGTCGCGCTCTGGTATCAATATTATTTCCAGCTCGAACGCGGTCGCGCCGGGCTTGCCGCGAACCGGCGCGACATCGCGAAAATCCTGTGGAAGCAGTGGTCGCCGAACTGGCAATTCGACGAGGCCTGCTTCGAACGAACCGCTGCTGCGCATGACAATCCCGATTACGTGGACGTCGTCATCCACAGCTACCGACACCGCTTCGGCCTCGCCGACGGCGATCCGCGTTATGCCGATATCCAGCGTCGCCTCGCTGCACTGCCGGCGATCACGGTGCCGGCGATCACGCTCGACGGCGCCGGAGATGGCGTTGCGCCCGCGACTGACGGAACGGCGAGTGCGGCGAAATTCGCCGGGCCTCGCAGCCACCGCGTCATCCCGCGCGCCGGCCACAATCTGCCGCAGGAGGAACCCGAGGCGTTCGCGGCGGCGGTGATGGAATTGGTCAGAGGATAAACGTGCTCACGCCCGGCGTGGGCTGAGCTTCCATGTCGCGGCGACGATGGCCGCGGTCATCAGGCCGGTGACAACAGCGCCGACGGGAATGGCGAGGGCCAGTGCCGCTGTCGCCGCCCACCCGATCGAGGAGAACGCTTCGGCGAACGTTGCGAGACGCGACGAGGTCTGGCGGCGGCGGAATTGGGTGCGCTTGGCTTGCACGCGGAACCAGAGCTGGATCGCGGTCGCCGAGATCGTCGCGACAGCAATACCCGTCATCGTCACAACTGCCTGCAGTGGCGCCAGGACGGCCAGCGGTGCAACTAATGGCGCAAACAAGATCGCGATCGCGATCAGCACCACCTCGATCTTGGCGCGGATGACAGAGGAGGGCGACAGCGGCGCTGTGGCGACGAGCTCGGCTGCGTCTTCGCCGGAAATCGTCAGCCAGGCGAGACCACCCGCGAGCTGGCCCGCTGCCATCACGATGACCGGCGTGATGAGGATGATTGCGGTCGAGTGATCGGAAAAACTGCGCCACAGAAGCAACGCCGGCGGCACCAGATAAAGGAGCTGCATCAGGGTCTGCGACGCCAGCCATGGATCGCGCCGCAGCAACAGAAATTCCTTGCGCCGCAGCGCCTGCTGGCGCGAACCGCCACGAAAGGTTGTCGTGCGAGCGCCTTGGCGGCTCGAGATCGCCTGTGCGGACGCGCTCAGCGCGGTGTCGGCGAAACGCGATGAGAAGATCGCCATGACGGTGCCAAGCAGCACGAGACCTAGAGACAACAGCGACAGCAGGGCCGTGACGTCACCGAGTGCGGCGCGGGCCGGCCACCACAGCAGGCTGTCATCACCGGGAGCAAACGCGGCAGCCGCGTCAGAGGTGAGAACCGCAAATCGGGACAGCGTGCCGTAGGACAGGATCGCCGCCACCTGCAGCGCGATGACAAAGCCTGCGCCGACGATCGCGGCGAGAATCTGCGCGGTCAGCCGCGTCCGCGCCGGGCCGATCAGGCGGAACAGCGCGATGGTAACGGCTATGGCGATAGCCGCCGCCGAAAGGCCGACCGCGATCACGACACCGAAGGCCGCGAGCCATCTGACGCCGCCGCCGAACACCAGCACGTCGATGAACGGCGCCGACAATAACAGCGCCATCACGGTCACCGACAGCGCGATGGATGCGATGCGCACCGAAAATATCTGAGCGAGCTGGGTCGGCGAAGACATGATCAGGTCGAGGTCGGCGCGCGCGTAGAACACCCGTGTCACCGACTCGATCGCTTGCGACAGCATCAGCGCC
Organism: uncultured Alphaproteobacteria bacterium; assembly: GCA_963770385.1. GTDB lineage: Bacteria > Pseudomonadota > Alphaproteobacteria > Rhizobiales > Xanthobacteraceae > Bradyrhizobium. The sequence goes on from CAVYPJ010000003.1 coordinate 2,153,987, forward strand.
CAGGCCAGCAGGATCGTTGCCGTGATGACGATCAGCGAGGACTTGTCGAGCGGGGCTTGCAGTTCGGCATAGCGGCCGATCACCGCCCAGGCCGGCAGGTGCATGACCGCGCCGAAAATCACGAGACCCATGATCGCCGTGCGCGTCCGCCGGCGCCGGCCCGCGGTCAGCATCGCGAGCCACTCGCGCCATGTCAGCCGGAGCTCATGCCGCGCGAACCAGGTCAACGCCGCGGTCGCGCTCATGCCGCCGCGGCCTCGACATTGACGAGCGCAATGAACAGATCTTCCAGGCTGGTATCGGTGTGGCCGTTCTGCTGCCGAAGCTCGGCCAGCGTGCCCTCGGCCACCAGGCGCCCCGCCGCGATGACTCCGATCCGGTCCGCCATGCGCTCGGCGACCTCGAGAATATGCGTGGTCATGATGATTGTGCAGCCGGCACGGACCCGGTCGGCCAGAAGGCCCTTCACATGGCGCGCAGACACTGCATCAAGCCCGGTGAGCGGCTCGTCCAGGATGATCAGGCGCGGCTCGTGCACCAGCGCGCCGGCCAGCGCCACCTTCTGCCGCATGCCCTTGGAAAAGCCTTCGCAGCGCTCATGCAGATGCGCAGCCAGGCCGAGCGAGACCAGAAGTTCGTGCGCCGATGTTTGCGAAGTCTTGGGGTCGATGCCCCAGAGCCCGCCGACGAATTCAAGATATTCGAGGGGTGTGAGCTTGTCGTAGATCATCGGCTCATCGGAGACCCAGGCCATGATCTGCTTGGCCGCGACCGGTTCCTGCAGCGCATCGATGCCAAAGATGCCGACCGAGCCGGCGTCGGGCCGCAACAGGCCCGCGACCATCCGCAGCGTAGTGGTCTTGCCGGCGCCATTCGGCCCGACCAGCGCATAAAATTCGCCGGCGCGAACGGTAAGGTCGAGCGCATCGACCGCGAGGCGGTCAAAACGCTTCGTTAACCCTTGCACCTGAAGCGCCGATTGCTGTGACGTCATGACGGACGCACCATTCCCTGTTTTTGCAGCGGAACCATGGACGCAAGATATTTCGGCGCAATGAATTGCGAAACCCAAATTCCGCGGACTGGAACGACATTTGCGGGGCGAGGCGTCGAGGCGCCTGGTCCCGACAAAGCCCAAACTCTCCCGCAAGTAAAACTATCCCAAAAGTAACACTCTCCCCAAAGTAAAACTCTTGTCCAAGTCCGAAGGAAGTACGATCAGCGAAAAAATCGATTAAGGATGCCAACGGGGAGACTTCGCCCGCAGCCACACCCCGTCGGGAGATACAGCCGGTTATCGCGGGCGGACCTGATCGGCGGTGCCCTGGATGAACGCCTGAATCTTCGTGATGTCCGTATCGGTCAGCCTGCCGGTGAAATCCGGCATACCCTTGTCGCGGAAAGGGCCTGCAAGTACGAATTTCTTCAGGTTCGTAATTTCGGACGCGGGAACATATCCGAGATTTCTGATCGCGCCGCCATTGTGCACGCCCGGAACGCCATGGCAGCTTGCACAAGCGGCGACATAGATTGCGGCGCCTTCAGGAATATCTTTCGGATCATATTTGACGCCTTGCAACAGGTCCTCGGTCTGATATTTCGCAAACTCGGGCAGGGCGGCTTTGCCGCCCAAAGCATAAGTGTAGACCGTGCCCGGAGCCTGCTGTTCAGTCGCACGCTCATAGATGCCTAATGTGCCACCCCAGCCGACTGCGACGGAGACATATTGCACGCCGTCGACCATGTAAGTCGCGGGGGCGGCGAGGACGCCCGTGCCGGTAGCGGTCTCCCACAATTTTTTGCCCGAGGTGGCGTCATAAGCGAAGAAGCGTCCGTCGGCGGTTCCCTCGAACACGAGATTGCCTGCGGTGGTCAGCGTGCCGCCATTCCAGGGCCCGGGATATTCCACGCGCCAGGCTTCCTTTTGCCTCACCGGATCCCATGCGAGCAGACGGCCGAAGGACGGCGCCTCCGGCGTCGTGCCGTTCAGGACAAAGCCGAGATTCCAGCCGGTCGTGCCGCCGAACTTGCCTGGCGTCGCCGCGTTGTGCTCGAACGCCTTCTCCGGAGTGAGGTTGAACGGCACGTTCTGCGCGGGCAGATAGACCAGCCCTGTTTGTGGATTGAACGACATCGGCTGCCAGTTGTGCGCGCCCACCGGACCAGGCACGCTGTCAAACGGCGCGTCGCCACGCGCCGCCGGCACTTCGATGGGGCGGCCGTTGGCGTCGTAGCCGGTCGCCCAGTTCACATCGACGAAGTTCTTCGCCGAGATGAGCTTGCCGTTGGTGCGGTCGATGACGAAAAAGAAGCCGTTCTTCGGCGCATGCAAGATGACTTTGCGAGGTGAGCCATCGATTGCGATGTCGGCAAGGATCATCGGCTGGGTCGAGGTGTAGTCCCAGCTATCGCCCGGCGTCTCCTGATAGTGCCAGATGTATTTGCCGGTGTCCGCGTTCAGCGCCACGATTGACGCGAGATAGAGATTGTCGCCGCCGGCAGGGCTGCGGAGCTTGCGATTCCAGGGGCCGCCATTTCCGGTCCCGATATAGACCATATTGAGATCGGGATCGAAGATGATGGCATCCCACGGCGTTCCGCCACCGCCGTTGATCCAGTATTTTCCAGACGGATCCCACGTCTTAGCCGCCGCTTCCATCGAAGCGTCCTCGAACGGTTTTGAGGGATCGCCCGGCACCGTGAACCAGCGCCAGAGCTGCTTGCCGGTGTCGGTGTCGTAAGCCGTGACGTAACCACGTGCGCCAAATTCCGCGCCGCCCTGGCCGATCACGACCTTGCCGTTGACGGCGCGCGGCGCGCCAGTGATGGTGTAGGAATGGTCGTGATCGATCAGCGTATCCGTTTCCCATAGCTTCGCGCCGGTCGCGGCGTCCAGAGCGATCAGCCGTCCATCATAGGCCGCGACGAAGACCTTGCCCTGGTACAGCGCGACCCCGCGATTGACGGCATCGCAGCAGCCCCTGTATCCCTCGCCGCGGTTGACGCCCGGGTCGAAGGTCCAGATCTTCTTGCCGGTACGTGCATCGATTGCGTGCACAACGCTCCAGGATGCCGTCTGATACATGATGCCGTCGACGACGACCGGCGTCGCTTCAACGCCGCGATCGGAATCCAGGCTGTAACTCCACACGAGGCCCAAATCTCCGACATTGTCGGACGTGATTTGGCGAAGCTTGGAAAAACGCGTCTCGGCGTAGTCGAGGCCGACCGTAGGCCAGTCACGCGACGTCGCCGTATTTGCCTTGATCGTGGTGCTGTCGATCGCCGAAGTGACCGATCGGATGCGGTCTGGCGATGTCGTTGCAAGCTCCGCGGCGACAGAACAGCTCGATGAAACTGCAAAATTGAGCAAGATCGCGACGGCCGGCGCAAATACGCGGACAGGACAGATAGGCAAGAGGCGCTTCATTGACTTTCCCTCGATGACCCGGGCCGGCGGTGTCGCCGTCCGTCTCGATGGGGTCAATCGGGAGTTGATCGACCACGCTGGAAAGTGAAGATCCGCTGCGCGAGTCATTCATTCGCGTGAGGAGGCGTTGGGCAATCCGAGTGGATCGCACGCTTGCTATTCGGACAAATCGCCTTGGCGTCGAGTGTCCAGCGTCATTGTGCGACGACCCCATTCGGGGCGGTCGCTGGCGTGGGGTCCTGATCCGGCAGGGCCGCAACGCTTGGAGCGTGCAGATATTTCATGACCGCGGTTTCGTCGATGACGAACAGCGGCCGGTAGTTCTTGACATGGGCATCGTCCATCATCGCCATTCGCCGGTTGTCCAGCATCAGCCAGTGCCCGTCCAGCCGCGCCGCGGCGACGGCGTGATCCTCATTCTGCAGCACGTCGTGCAGAACCACGATTCGCAGATCCTCCGCAGCGACGCCGGCCAGGCGCAGCGCTACGAATTTCGCGATCGCATAGTCCTCGCAGTCGCCAGTACCGCGATCGAAGGTTGCAAGCGGCGAGCTCCAGACGTCGATCTCGCCATATTGGGTCAGGTCGCTCATCGGATGGATGGCGAGATTGATGGCGCGGTTGATCTGGCCAAGCCGGGTGCGGCCGTCGCTGGCTCTGCCTTCGTCGACGATAGCAAGCAGCTTCAGCGCGGCCTCCGAGGCGCAATGGTCGCGGTCGCCGTCGCAGAGCGCGAGCTGCACGCGCTCGTCGTCGATCTTGCGGGCGGCGCCCAGCCATTTCGCTCGCAGACCACCGCCGGACAGCGCCAAGGCAGGCAACCCGAACGGCTCCGAAGCGCCTGCAATGTCGAGGCTGCCGGCAGGCTCTGGGGTATCCGCGCGTACGTTTGCTGCGGCTGCGAAGAAGACCGCGCCGGCAGCGAGAAGGGCGCCGCGCCACGCGCGCGCCTGACCGAAAAATCCCATCTGACACCCCTTGTCCGGGCATCGGCCGGGTCTTTGCGCCCGCGCGTGGTCCGGATCGTTTGGGGGGCGATGATGGGAAGTGCGACTTTTCGCCGGCTTAAAGGCGGGCGCTCAAGGCTGGAAAGCGCGAAAAAGGGTGAAGCTCGGGTTTCGTCCGGCTGGACAGTTTTATGATGTCAAACTGCCACAACCGCCTGCAGAATCACCGCGAACAACTGTAGAATACATGCGGGAGTTGCAGGATCGGAGGCTTCTTCCGCGCATGGCTAACGCGGCTTCTTTCGCCGTTTTGTTATTGGTTTCACAGTTCTGGGCCGGAAACTGGCGGAGTATCGTGCAGGCAAGCGCTGGAGCAAGCTTACCCGAATATATGCTGGTAAATTTATACTTAAGATCACGGGAGATGAACCGGAAGATCTTACGGGATACTCATCAATACTTCAGTTGATCGCAGGACTGACTTCGATGTGCCACAAAACTGACGCGGCAGTTCTTGGAATGCGCGGCTGTCGCTCCAAGGTCACACAAGCTCAAGATGGTTTCGCATCCAACCTGTCGATGATATGCAAGCTTAGAACATTATTTATTATGTAATCATTAACCATTTCTGGTGGCCCATTGAATTACGCTGGCAAATTCGACGCCACGCTTTCCCACGATGGCTCGGCCGCGCCGTCTCTCAAGTCGATTCACCTCGACCATTCGCACCCGCATGCCCCGGCGGATGCGATTGTTGTTCCCGATGCGCATTTTCTGTTCAACGCGGACTTCAAGCGGTCCGGTGTCGACCTGATCCTGTCAGGGGACAACCGCGAGCTTGTCCTGCACGACTACTTCAAGGGTGAGAAGCGCGCCGCGCTGGCTTCGCCCGATGGCGCGCATCTGACCGGCGACGTCGTCACCGCGCTGACCGGTCATGTCGAGATCAGTCAGGCCGGAACCGGTCTGGCCGCGGGGCAGGTCATCGGGCATCTCACCAAGTTGCAGGGTACCGCGACGGCGGTCCGCAACGGCGTCTCGATCATCCTGAACAACGGGGACAATGTCGAGAAAGGCGATGTCGTCGAGGCAGGTTCGAACTCGACCGTCGGCATCACCTTCATCGACGGCACCGTGTTCGGCTTGTCGTCGAACGCACGCATGGTGCTCAACGAGATGGTCTACGACCCGAACGGGTCGAGCAACTCCACGCTGTTCAATCTGGTGTCGGGCACGATCTCCTTCGTCGCGGGGCAGACCGCCAAGCACGGCGACATGAAGATCGATACGCCGGTTGCCACCATGGGCATCCGCGGCACCGCGGTTCTGGTGCAGATCGATTTCAGCATTCCCGGGCAGGCCGGCGTGCCGAACGCGAGCTTCCAGGTCCTGGTCGAACCGGACGGCACGACCGGCTCCTACGTGCTGTTCGACAAGACCACGCTGCAGCCGATCGCAACGGTCAATACGGCCGGGCAGCAAATCAACATCAACAACGGCGTCATCAGCCAAAGCAATGCGCCGCTCTCGCCGGATGTGCAGAAGCTCATCCAGGACGTGTTCACGCAGAAATTCACCGACAATTCGAACACGAAGCAGAGCTCGCCGTTCAACGACACGCTCAATCCGCTGCAGCAGGGGTCGTTCATCAAGCTGGCGGACGGCTCGACCGCCATTCCGAACTACGTGCTTCTGAAAGTCGGCGGCGATCCCAGCATCCAGAATTCGAACGGACCGTCGACTAACCTCCAGCATATTCCGGGACCGCCGACTGTCGTCGTCGCGGATACGGTTGGCGCGCTGACGAGTACGTTCGCGTTTGGCGAGCTCGCCGGAAAGACCGCCGTCACCGATCTCGATGTCGTGCAGGGCGTGGTCCGTTTTGTCGACGTCAATGCCGGCGATCTGCCGACGGTGAAGGTCGAGTTCAACTCCTTCAGCTATCAGAACGCCGCCCACACGGATGTCACGGCAAATCTGTCGCCGTTGCAACTCGCCGACATTGCAGCGACCGAAATCAGCATCACGGTGGATCCCGCCTCCGGCAACAAGAACACCGGATCGGCGACCTGGACCTACAGCATCACCGACAAGGCTTTCGACTTCCTCGCGGCCGGCGAGCAGTTGACGATGACCTACATGGTCCGCGTCGACAACAATTACGCGCCGGCCAATGAGACGAAGTTCGTGCCGATCACGGTCACGATCACCGGCACCAACGACACGCCAGTCATCACGACGTCGAGTCAGAGCATTTCGTTTACCGGCGGCACCAGCGTGCCCGGCGGCACAATGGAATCTGCAGATCCCACTTCGGGGACACTGTCGTTCGGGGATGCCGATCTGACCGATACACATACAGTCTCGACCGAGCTGACGAGCGCGGTTCTCGAAGGCGGATCGGAGGTTCCTCCCGGTCCGCTCGCGCTGTTCGAAAAGGCGCTAACGGCGTCGATCGAAACGGACTCGACCGGAACGGGCAATGGACTCATCGACTGGAAGCTCGCGCAGCTTCCGGTCTATCTCGCGGATTTCATCCCGAAGGGTAAGACGCTGACGTTGACCTACACGGTCACCGTGACGGACTCGCAGGGCGCGACCGCCGAGCAGACGGTCACCGTCACCCTTACCGGCACGGACAATGCGGCCTTCGTCTGGATCGCCACCACGGCGCCGGGCCAGGCATCAGGCGGATTTTGGGGCGATGGGGCGAACTGGGAAACCGGCACGGTCCCGACCGCGAATGACGATGCCATCATCATCACCGATCAGCTGAGGGGACTGACGCCGTCCTTTCCGGTGAGGGTCGATGCGCCCGCGGAAGCCAAGTCGATCACGATGAACGACTTCGGCGACTCGCCGCCGAAGTTGATCAATTTGAGTAGTCTCGACGTCGGATCCGGCGGGCTCCATCTCGGCGCGGATTCGATCCTGCACAATTCGGGGACAATCAACGTCGTCGGCGCGATCGAGATCCTCGATCACAGCGTGGTGGTCAATTCGGGGATGCTCAATCTCGCGGGCGGGGGCCACTTCGCCGATGAGAGCAGCATCACCAATTGCGAGACCGGCACGGTCGAGATATCGGGCGGCACGCTCAATGTGTCGGTCGACATTGCCAACTCTGGTCAGATCAAGGTCGATCAGGGCGCGGTGCTCGCGCTCAACGCAGGCGCAATCGACGGCGGCACGGTTACGGTGCATGGGATCCTGCAGCTCGAAGGCCAGAGTTTTTTGCAGAACGGCTCGCTCGTCAATGTCGGGGAAGTCGATGTCAGCGGCAGCGGCAATGTGCTGGACGGCGAAATCGTCACCAATTTCGGCGGGCTGATCGATGTTGCGGGCGACCAGACGTTCGGCACCGGCAGCTCGCCGCCCTCGGCCAGGCTGACGCTCAAGAACGGCACGGCGATCCAGGGCGGTCTGCTGACGATCGGCATCGCCGGCATCCTGGAAATATCGACCGATTTCGGCGCCTCCCTTTCCACGGTCGACGTCGACAATTCCGGCGCCATCCAGATCGACAAGAATTCTCTGCTCGCCCTGGGCCAGACCACGATCACCGGCGGCACGCTGGCCGATCTCGGCATGATCCACGTGACCGGCAATAGCGCGATCGACAAGACCGCGGTGACCGGCGGCGAATTGATCATCGATCAAGGCAAGACGCTGACGCTCGATGGAACATCACTAACGAACACGACCATTGCCGACTACGGCGAGATCAAGGTTGATGCTGGCAAGAGCCTCACGTTGGATGGCGTAACGCTGACCGGAGGTCAGGTCGACAATCTCGGCACGGTCAAGATCGTCGGCGACAGCTCGATCGTCCAGGATTCGTTCGGCAACACGCAATTGACGATCGATGCGGCCACGACGCTGACGATCGAGGATACGACGATCACCGGCGGAGCGATCACTGTATCCGGCACGCTGGACTCGACCGGCACCAGCGATATTGGCGGCACCCATGTCACCATCGCCAAAGGCGGCGTCCTGGAGGTCACCAGCGGAAAGCTCACGATCGAAAGCGCGGGCGCCAATGTCGGCATCACCAATGATGGCACGCTCAAAGTCAGCGGCGGCGAGCTCGACATCGTTCATGAGACCGTCACCAACACCGACGGTGCGGTGTCGGTCGCCGCGGGCTCGACGCTCGAGCTCGTCAACTCCATCATCAGCGGCGGCGCCGTCGGCATTGACGGCACGCTGAACGCGATCGGTCACAGCGCCATCGACGGCGCGACGGTCGATGTCGCGTACAGCGGCGTGGTGTCTGTCGGGCTGACGTCGACGCTCGATCTGGTGGACGCCATCATCAAGGGCGGAACGATCAATGTTGCCGGCACGCTCGACGCGAGCGGCAACAGCGAGATCGACGGCGCGACCATCTGCAATACCGGTCTGTTGGAGGTCACGGGCGGAACGCTCACGATCGACGCGGCGAGTACCATCGACAACAAGGGAGTCGTCGAGGCGAACGGCGGCAATCTGATCATCGACACCGGGCTGTCCGGCAACGCCGAGATTGCCGGCACGTCGACGCTCGAGCTTGGCGCAAGCTCCAAGGACGCCTATTCGGGCCTGGAAATCCACTTCGCGAATGATTCCAGCGCTACGTTGAAACTCGATCATGCCGAAGTCCTTTGCCGGAGAGATTTCGAACCTCGACGACGATGACTCGATCGATCTCGCCGATATCGCTTTGAAGCCCGGTGCAACGGTCAGTTTCTCCGGCGATGCGAATGGCGGCACGCTGACGGTCACCAGCAATGGCGAGGTCTCGCATATCAAGCTCGAAGGCGATTATCTCGGCTCGAGCTGGAACCTCGCCGATGACGGCTCGGGCGGCGTCAGGCTCACGGAAGTGCCGGGCGTGCTGAGCGGGCTCGATTCGCATAACAACGCGGTCGAAGGGAAGGCCATCACGGTGTCGATCACCGACGGCGGCGCGCCGGTGACGGATCCCACCTATACTTTCGAGACCTCAAGCAACGGCAAGGATTGGACGCCGGTGCAGAGCGGTTCGAGCAACTGCTACACGCCGACCGAGGCGGACGAGGGCAAGCAGCTCAAGGTCGTGATGTCGTTCACGGACCACGAGGGCCACCACGACACCAGCTCGATCTCCGCCGGCACGGTGCAGGAGAGCCCGAACGCGCATCCCGTCATCCTTGGCGAAACCGATCCGGCGACGCAGACGATCATTCTGTCGGAATCGCCGATCGTGCTGCCGCAGGGCGTGTTCGAGAATTCGCTTGGTTTGCATACCGAGAATTTCGACAATACGCCTGCCGGCTCCAAAGGCTTCAGTCATGGTGATTTTTCCAGTTCTGCGCTCGATGCGTCCTTCAGCGCATCGGGCTCCGCTGGCGTCTCCACCGGCTCGTCGTCGGTCAGCGCGGCCCCGTTTATCGGACCCTTGCCAGGTCAACAGGATGCAACGCACTATCTGAGCATCGGCGCAAATGGTGCGGAGACGATTTCATTCGCCACCGAGCAGAATGCTTTCGGACTCTATTGGGGCTCGGTCGACCCGTCCAACAAGATCGATTTCTACAACGGAAACACGCTCGTTGCGTCTTATTCGGGCTCGGAGATCAGCCCGCTGCTGGCGAGCGGCGGTCAGGGATCCTTCGCGTCGAACGGATATGTCGAGTTCAAGGATCTCGCGCCGTTCAACAAGGTCGTGCTGAGCAGCGCCACGAACTCCTTCGAACTCGACAATGTGTCCGCGGGCCATATCTCGGATTCGCACATCCATCTGGCCGAACCGATCATCGGGACGCTGACGGTCCACGACGATGATGTCGGCGACCAACTCACGGCCTCGGTGAGCGGTCCCGCCGTGATCAAGTACAATGGCTCGACGACGCTGCCGGCCGGCATCAATGTCGATGCACTGATCAATCCGAGCGCGGTGACGTTCGACAGCACGACCAGCGACGGCAAGTCGGACACGCTGCACTGGACTTACAATCCGACCAACTACAACCTCGATTTCCTGGAGCCCGGCGACACGCTGACCATTACCTTCAATGCGCAGGTCAGCGACGGCCACGTCGCAGCCGGCAATCAGCCGCTGACGATTACGCTGACCGGCACCGGGGCGTCGGTCGTCAACGGCACGGCGCAGAATGATGTGTTCGATCATGTCGGCGGCGGCGTCACCATCTTCGGTCATGGCGGCAACGACACCTTCGTCTTCAATTCCAATTTCGGCAGCGCAACAATCGGCGACTTCAACCTCAACCACGACACTATCAAGTTCGATCACGGGGTGTTCGACTCGGTCGAGGCGTTGTTCGCCGCCGCACAGCCCGGCAATTCCGGGCATGATACCGTCATCACCGACGCCAACCATGATAAGCTCGTGCTGACCGGCGTGACCGTCGCCGATCTCAAGGCGCATCCGAACGACTTCCATCTGGTCTAAAGCCTTTTCCGTTCCGATTGAATCGGAACGGGGGCTCTAATCTTTTGTTCTGACGCGTTTTCTTCACGCGAACCGGTATCCACTTCGCTCGAAAACGCTCTAGCCACGGCCCGTTATGGCGGCCAATTGGTTCGCGCCGTCACCCGGAGCGCCCGGGACGTTTTGTCTTGCAAATGCCGGGACGCTCCCGGATACGTTGACTCCCAGTATTTTCGGACCAGGGCGCCCCGGCGCGACACCCGAGTGGCATGAAGCGACTAAGGATATTGCGGCGGTGGTTCGCGCGTAAGTTCGGCTATGCGCGGCTCGCCTGCCTTGCGCTGTTGATCGCCTTCGGCGCCCTGCGCCTTCTCGATCCCGCGCCGATCCAGGAACTGCGCGTCCGTACCTTCGATACCTTCCAGCTGCTCGACCCTCGGATCAAGACGGTCAGACCCGTCACCATTGTCGATATCGACGAAAAGAGCCTGGCCGATCCGAAGCTCGGTCAGTGGCCGTGGCCGCGCACGCGGGTCGCCGACATTGTTGAAAATCTCACCCGCCTCGGCGCCGCCGTCATCGCGTTCGACGTGGTCTTCTCCGAGCCCGACCGGCTCAATCCGGATCTCGCCGTCGAGACGTTCCGCAATCTCGATGAGGCGACGCGCGAAAAGCTGCGGTCGCTGCCGAGCCACGATCAGATTTTCGCCGACGCCATTCGCGCCTCGCGCGTGGTGCTCGGCGAGTCCGGTGGACCGAACGTGCATACCGATCTCGACAAGAACCTTCCGGTGACGGGGCTGGCGACGCTCGGCGACGATCCTCATCGGTTCCTGCCTCAATTTCCGGGGCTGTTACGCAATGTGCGGGTCATCGAGGAGGCCGCGGCCGGGCGGGGTCTGTTCACCATCGTGCCCGAACGCGACGGCATCATACGCCGCGTGCCGATGCTGATGCTGGCCCAGGGCATCATGATGCCGTCGCTGAGTTTCGAGATGCTGCGGGTCGCAAGCCGCTCGAGCACCATCCTGATCAAGACCGATCAGGACGGCATCCAGCGCATCGGCGTGCAGGGCTTCCAGATCCCGACCGACAGGAACGGCCAGCTCTGGGTGCACTACGCGCACCATGATCCCTCGATCTACGTTTCGGCCATCGACGTGCTGGAAAGCCGCGTGCCGCAGGACAAGATCGCGGGCAAGCTGGTGCTGATCGGCACGTCGGCGATTGGGCTCAACGACATCAAGACAACGCCGGTGTCCCCTGTCATGCCCGGCGTCGAGATTTACGCACAGGTGCTGGAAAGCGCGCTCACCGGCGGCGTGCTGTCACAGCCGAGCAAGGGCATCGCTATCGAATTCCTCGCTGCGACGCTGCTTGGCCTGCTGGTGATCGTGTTCGCGCCTGGTCTCGGTCCCTTGAAGCTTGTCGCGGTCGGCGCGTTGTTCGCGTCGCTTCTGATTGGCAACTCCTGGTACTACTATATCCACGACCGTCAGCTGATCGATTTCACCTATCCGTTGCTATCGACCACGGCGATTTATCTGACGCTCATCTTCTCGAGCTTCGTGCGCGAGCAAGCGCAGCGCCGGCAGATCCGCTCGGCCTTCGGCCAATATCTGTCGCCGGCGCTGGTCGAGCAGCTCGCGCTTTCGCCGGAGAAGCTCGTGCTTGGCGGCGAGGAGCGCGAGATCACCATCATGTTCTCGGACGTTCGCGGCTTCACCTCAATCTCGGAGAGCTACAAGCACGATCCGCAGGGCCTGACCCAGCTGATGAACCGTTTCCTGACGCCGCTGACCAACGCGATTCTCGCGCGCAAGGGCTATGTCGATAAATACATGGGCGACGCCATCATGGCGTTCTGGAACGCGCCGCATGATGACAGGGATCATCAGCTCAATGCCTGCGAGGCGGCGGTCGATATGCTGGAGCGGATCGACGAGGTGAATGCCGAGCGCGAGCAGGAAGCAGAGGACGGCGGTCACGTCTATATTCCGCTGAAGGTCGGCATCGGTCTCAACACCGGTGTCGGCGTGGTCGGCAACATGGGGTCCGACCTGAAGTTCAACTATTCGGCGCTCGGCGATAGCGTGAATCTCGCCTCGCGCCTGGAAGGGCAGACCAAGGAATACGGCTTTCCGATCATCGTCGGATCCACGACCGCCATGGCAGCCAAGGACAGGTTCGCGATCCTCGAGCTCGACTTCATCATGGTGAAGGGTAAGACCGAGCCAGAAGTAATCTATGCGATCGCAGGCCGCGAGGACACGATGAACTCGGCGCGCTTCCAAAGGTTGCGCAACCTCACGATCGAAATGCTGGCCTGCTACCGCAGCCGGGACTGGGACGGCGCGCTGGAAGCGATCGAACGCGGCCGCAAGACCGACGAGGCGCACACGCTGGAGCGGCTCTACGATCTCTATGAGGCGCGCATCCGCGGCTATCAGCACAATCCGCCGCCCGCCGACTGGAACGGCGCGTTCGCATTGCTGACGAAGTAGTTGCGGTCGGTTTGCCCACCCAGCGCTTCCGTCATTGCGAGCGAAGCGAAGCAATCCAGTGCTTCCGTGGAGTAGTCTGGATTGCTTCGTCGCTATCGCTCCTCGCAATGACGCTCGTTGCTACAACAAACCGGCCGCCTCACTCCATCCCGATCGTGGTCAGGTCCTGGAACCAGTGCTGCGCCTGCACGAATTTCTTCACCTTGGGTGACAATGCGTGCGGGTTGGTGTCGTGCACGACCCAGACCAGGACCGCGTCGTCGACGACAAGTGCATGCGCCTGCGCGATCAGCTCGTCCTGTTTGGCGGCGTCGAAGGTCTGCTTGGCCTCGTTGATCAGCGCGTCGACCTTCGGGTTCTTGTAGCCGCCCCAGTTGACGCCGACCGGCGCGATCTGGTCGGAGGCGAAGAAGCGGACGATGGCGTAGAGGGGATCGGAGGTCACATAGGCGATGTTGTTGGCGGTGATGCCGGCGTTCATCTCGTCTGCCGCACCCTTGCGCCAATGGGTGTACAGTGTTTCCAGTTCCACCACCTTGAAGTCGATGTCGATGCCGATTTCCTTGAAACTCTGCTGCAGGAATTCGTTCATCGGCAGCGACAGCATCTGACCGGTGCCGCCCTGCGCGATGATGAAGGTTGCCTTCAGCGGCTTCTCTTTTGAATAACCAGCTTCCTTGACGAGCTCCTTCGCGGCGGCCTGATCATACTTGATGTCAAAGGTCGGCTTGCCGAACCACGGGCTCGACGGGTCGACCTGGCCCTTGGCGGGCTTCGCCAAGCCGTTCATCAGGCCGACCACGGCGTCGCGATCGATCGCGAGATTGAGCGCCTTGCGCAGGCGCACGTCGGTCCAGGGCGAGCCCGGCAGCACGCTTAAGTGATAATTCCAGACGTGCGGGGTGATGTTGTCGACGATCCTCATGCCGGCGGCCTTGAGCTGCGGCACGGCATCGGGCGCCGGTGTCTCGATCAGATCGACCTGGCCTGCCAGCAGCGCGTTGGTGCGCGTCAACGCTTCCGGCATCGGGACCAGGACCAGCTTGTCCACCTTCGGCAGCCGCTTCTTGTCCCAATAGTCGTCATTCTTCGAAAGCTCCGCCAACTCCCGCGGCACGAGCTTGGTCAGCTTGAACGGGCCGGTGCCGGAAGGCTGGCTTGCGAACTTGTCCCAGTCCTTGCCGAGCTTTTCATATTGCGCGGGGCTCGAGATCAGGAACCAGAGCATCTGGTACGGAAAGAAGGAGTCGACCGTCTTGGTCGTGATTTCGACGGTGAAATCGTCAACCTTGGCGTAGCTCGCGACGGAAGGCAGGCGAGTCTTCACCTGCGCGCTCTGCCGCTTGTCGAATTGCGGCGCCTTGTCGTTCAGCACCTTGTCGAGATTCCAGATCACCGCGTCGGCGGTGAACTCGCTGCCGTCATGAAATTTGACGCCCTTGCGCAGAGTGAAGCGCCATTTGGTCTTGTCCTTGTCGTCGACCTTCCACTCGGTCGCGAGCCCCGGCACCAGTTTGCCCGGGCGGTCGGCGACATCCATCTCCCATGAAATCAGGGGATCGTAGATCGTGTAGCCCGTGAACTGATAGGCGCCGGCACCACGATCAGGCTGGCCCGTCGTCAGCGGAATATCCGCCATCGAGATGCCGTAGCGCACCACCGTCTCGGCCCGCGCGGACAACGCGGAGACGGCGAGCGCAAAGGCCGCGAGAAAGACCGAAATTCGGACGCGCATAAATTCAAGCTCCGTTGGAATGATGATTTCGCAAGCGATATTCGGCCGTAAACCTGCAAGCTTGATGCCAGATTAGGCATCTGTGCCCACGCCTCACGCGGACACACAAGGAGTTGTGATGCCAATGGCAAGTCGCGAGAACAGTGCGCCGTTGGCACAGCCGTTGCATACAATTGCTTAGAAATTAGTCACGGAAGTCGAGAGGACGATTGGTGATGCGTATTGGAGAATCCGGAAAAAGCCGCGCGGTGCTTGCGGTTGCGATGCTGGCGATGGCCGGGCTGGCCTTATCGCCGCAGCGCGCCCAGGCCGAAACCGTGCTGCGCATCGGCATGACCGCTGCCGATATTCCGCGCACCATGGGACAGCCGGACCAGGGCTATGAAGGCAACCGTTTCACCGGCGTCACCATGTATGACAGCTTGACGCAGTGGGATCTGTCGTCCTCCGACAAGCCGAGCGGGATCATCCCAGATCTTGCAACCGAGTGGAAGGTCAACGACGATGACCACACCAAGTGGCTTTTCAAGCTGCGCTCCGGCGTCACCTTCCACGATGGCTCGCCGTTCGACGCCGACGCGGTGGTGTGGAATGTCGAGAAAGTCCTAAAGCAGGACGCCCCGCAATACGATCCGAGCCAGGTTGGCCTGACCACCCCGCGCATGCCGACGCTCGTGTCCGCGCGCAAGATCGACGATCTCACGGTGGAGATGACGACAAAGGAGCCGGACAGCTTCCTGCCGATCAATCTCACCAATCTCTTTATGGCGAGCCCGGCGAAGTGGCGGAAGTTCTACGAGGCCGCGAGCGGCGCCGACGCCAAGGCGAAATCGCAGGCCGCGTGGGGCGCGTTCGCCAAGGATGCGTCGGGCACCGGACCGTGGAAGATGGCGAGTTTCACGCCGCGTGAGCGGCTCGAGCTCGTCAAGAACGACAATTACTGGGACAAGGCGCGCATCCCGCATGTCGACCGGATGCTGCTGCTGCCGATGCCGGAAGCCAACGCACGCGCCGCGGCGCTGTTGTCCGGCCAGGTCAACTGGATCGAGGCGCCGGCGCCGGATGCGCTGCCCGAGATCAAGCAGCGCGGTTTCGTGCTCTATCAAAACGAGCAGCCGCATGTCTGGCCCTGGCAGTTCTCGCGCATTGAAGGTTCGCCTTGGAACGACATCCGCGTGCGCAAGGCGGCAAATCTTTGCATCGATCGCGAAGGGCTGAAGGACGGCCTGCTTGCCGGTCTGATGGTGCCGGCGACCGGCACCTACGAGGTAGGTCATCCCTGGCGCGGCAATCCGACCTTCCAGATCAAGTATGACAAGGCGGCCGCGCAGAAGCTGATGCAGGAGGCCGGCTATGGCCCGAGCAAGCATGTCGCGGTCAAGGTGCAGACCTCGGCCTCCGGCTCGGGACAGATGCTGCCCGTGCCGATGAACGAGTATCTGCAACAAGCTTTGGCTGAGTGCTATTTTGATGTGCAGATCGATGTCATCGACTGGAATACGCTGTTCACGAACTGGCGCCGCGGCGTGAAGGACCCTTCGGCGAATGGTGCCAACGTTACCAATGTCACCTACGCGGCGATGGATCCGTTCTTCTCGCTGGTGCGCTTCCTGCTTTCATCGATGGCGCCGCCGGTCTCGAATAATTGGGGCTACATCAACAATCCCAAGTTCGATGAGCTGGTGGCCAAGGCACGGCAGAGCTTCGATCCTGCCGCGCGCGACAAGGCGCTGGCTGAACTGCATGCCGCCTCCGTCGATGACGCGGCCTTTCTCTATGTTGCCCACGACGTGGGGCCGCGCGCGATGAGCGCGAAGCTCAAGGGCTTCGTGCAGCCGAAGAGCTGGCTCGTCGACTTCTCGCCGGTCACGATGGCGCCGTGACTGCGCTGAACCCTCTCCCCTTGTGGGAGGGGGTTGCTTCGTGAAACGAAGCGGGGTGAGGGGTTTGCGTCCGCGGATGCGAACCTCGCATTCGAGTTGTATTTGCGGAAAGCGACCCCTCTTCCGGCGCGGACGAAGGTCAGCGCCACCTTCTCCCACAAGGGGAGAAGGAAAGACCAAGGTGATCCGTGCTCGTCTATGTTTCCAGACGCATCGTCTACGTCATTCCGATCATCCTCAGCGTGGCGCTGGTGTGCTTTCTCCTCGTGCACATCACGCCGGGCGATCCGCTCGTTGCCGTGCTACCGGCTGATGCCTCGCAGGAGCTCGCGGCGCAGCTTCGCGCGGCCTATGGCTTTGACCGGCCATTGCCGGTGCAGTTTGGGCTATGGCTGTGGCGTGCGCTCAATGGCGATCTCGGCAACTCGATTGCGACCGGCCGTCCCGTGCTGACCGAAGTGATCCGCGCGGTCGGCAACACGGTGACGCTCGCGATTGCCGCCGCGACGATCGGATTTTCCTTCGGTCTGCTGTTCGGCCTGATCGCCGGCTATTTCCGCGACACCTGGGTCGACAAGGTCGCGACCTCCATCGCCATCGCGGGCGTCTCCCTGCCGCATTACTGGCTGGGGATGGTGCTCGTCATCATCTTTTCGGTGGAGTTGAATTGGCTGCCGGCTGTCGGCGCCGGTCCCAACGGCTCGGGCGCCTGGGCATGGGACTGGGAGCATCTGCGCTATCTGATCCTGCCTGCGGTCACGACGTCGGTGATCCCCATGGGCATCATCACCCGCACCGTGCGTGCGCTGACCGGCGATATCCTGAGCCAGGATTTCGTCGAAGCGCTACGCGCCAAGGGCCTGCGCGAGACCAAGGTGTTCCGCCACGTCATCAAGAACGCCGCGCCGACCGCGCTCGCGGTGATGGGCCTGCAGCTCGGCTACATGCTGGGCGGCTCGATCCTGATCGAAACCGTGTTCTCCTGGCCCGGCTCAGGGCTATTGCTCAACTCCGCGATCTTCCAGCGCGACCTGCCGTTGTTGCAGGGCACGATCCTGGTGCTGGCGCTGTTCTTCGTGATTCTCAATCTCCTGGTCGATATCGCTCAGGCTGCGATCGATCCGCGTATCAAACGGAGCTGACGTCATGAGTGTCACGCCGATTGATGTGATATCCGACGCCGCGTTGCAGGCCGCGCCGGTTGCGAAGGCGCGTGGCTATTGGGCCACCGTCGGCCGCCGCATCCGGCGCGACAAGGTCAGCATGGTCTGCGCCATCATCCTGCTCCTGATCTTCGCTGCCGCGTTGCTGGCGCCGTGGCTCGGTCTCGCCGATCCGTATCAGGGTTCGATGATCCGGAGGCTTCGCCACATCGGCACGCCCGGCTATCTTCTCGGCACCGATGAGCTTGGCCGTGACATGCTGGCGCGGCTGATCTATGGCGGCCGGCTGTCGCTGACCATCGGTATTTCGCCTGTCATCCTCGGGTTCTGCATCGGCACGTCGCTCGGTCTCGTCGCCGGCTATGTCGGCGGCAAGGTCAACACCGCGATCATGCGCACGATCGACGTGTTCTACGCCTTTCCGTCCGTGCTGCTGGCGATTGCGATCTCCGGTGCGCTCGGCGCCGGCATCTTCAATTCCATCGTGTCGCTGACCATCGTCTTCGTGCCGCAGATCACCCGTGTGGCCGAGAGCGTCACGACCGGCGTGCGCAACATGGATTTCGTCGAGGCCGCGCGCGCTTCCGGCGCCGGGACGTTCACCATCATGCGTGTGCACATGCTGGGCAATGTGTTGGGACCGATCTTCGTCTACGCCACCGGTCTGATCTCGGTTTCGATGATCCTGGCCGCGGGTCTCTCGTTCCTCGGGCTCGGCACAAAGCCGCCGGAGCCGGAATGGGGCTTGATGCTGAACACGCTGCGCACGGCGATCTACGTCAATCCCTGGGTCGCGGCCTTGCCCGGTGCGATGATCTTCGCGGTCTCGATCTGCTTCAACCTGTTGAGCGACGGCATGCGCAGCGCCATGGACATCCGGAATTGATGCGATGAGCGGAACTTCTTTCTCTCCGAATCTGCTCGAGCCGATTGAGGATCGCGGCGGCGCGGCGCAGCCGCTGCTGCAGGTCAACGGGCTGACCAAGCATTTTCCGGTGCGTGGTGGGCTTGTTGGAGGCCGCAAGACGGTGCGCGCGGTCGACGACGTGTCGTTTTCTGTCCTCAAGGGCGAGACGGTCGGCATCGTCGGCGAATCCGGCTGCGGCAAGTCGACCACGGCGCGGCTTCTGATGCATCTGATGCCGTGCGATGCCGGTGAGATCATCTATGACGGCATGCAGGTCGGACACGCGCTGTCGTTGCGCGAGCTGCGCCGTGGCATGCAGATGGTGTTTCAGGACAGTTATGCTTCGCTCAACCCGCGCCTGACCATCGAGGAATCCATCGCGTTCGGGCCGAAGGTTCATGGTGTCGCCGACGCCGCTGCGCGCACTGCGGCCCGCGAGCTCCTGGGCAAAGTGGGCCTGCGGCCGGAAAATTTCGCCAATCGCTATCCGCATGAGATTTCCGGCGGCCAGCGTCAGCGCGTCAACATCGCACGCGCGCTGGCGCTGTCGCCGCGTCTCGTCATTCTCGATGAAGCGGTGTCTGCGCTCGACAAGTCTGTCGAGGCGCAGGTGCTCAACCTGCTCGCCGATCTCAAGCGCGAGTTCGGGCTGACCTATCTCTTCATCAGCCATGATCTGAACGTCGTGCGCTACATCTCCGACCGCGTGCTGGTGATGTATCTCGGTGAGGTCGTCGAGCTCGGGCCGGTCGAGCAGGTGTGGGACGCGCCGGCGCATCCTTATACACGGGCGCTGCTCGCGGCGATGCCGTCGTCCGATCCCGATCGCCGCACCGAGACGCCGCCGATTTCGGGCGATCCGCCCAACCCGATCGATCCGCCCTCGGGCTGCCGGTTCCACACCCGCTGTCCATTCGCGGAGCCGCTCTGCGCAAAAGCAACACCAAAGCTGACGGCGCTCGATACAATGGGTCATCAGGCGGCATGCTACATGGCCGTTCCGGGCTCCGGGCACAGCCGCGCGCCATCCAACTCGTGAGAAGAACAGGCATGAGCAAACCCAATCCAAAAGAGATCAAGGCAGTCGCCGACGTCGCGGGCATTCCCGTCGACGCCGAAGTGGCTGAGCGCGTGTCCAACTCCATCGGTCCGGCCTTCGAGGGCTTCGCGGCGATCGCCGGCACGTTGCCGTTCGATCTGGAGCCCGCGACCTATCTTCTCATGCAGACGGCGAAGGTCGCGAAATGAGCACTGAACCCGCATTGATGACGCTGACCGCCGTTGCACGGTCGATCGCCGACAAAGAGCTGTCCTCGCATGAGGTGACACGGTCCTGTCTGCACCGGATTGCGCAATGGCAGCCGCATCTCAACGCCTTCATGGCGATTGAGGCCGAAGCCGCGTTGAAAGCTGCGGACGAGGCCGATGCCGCACTGGCCAAGGGCAACAAGAAAGGCGTGCTGCATGGCGTGCCGCTGGCGCACAAGGACATGTATTACGACGCGGGCAAGATCGTGACTTGCGGCTCCCTGATCCGCCGCGACTTCGTTCCGACCACGACGTCCACCGCGCTGCAGCGGCTGAAGGACGCCGGCTCGATCCGCCTGGGCTCGCTGCAGATGGCGGAGTTTGCCTATGGCCCGACCGGCCACAACGCGCATTTCGGCGCGGTACATAATCCCTGGTCGCTGCCCAACATCACGGGCGGCTCGTCGTCCGGCTCCGGCTCGGGGGTCGCGGCACGCTTGACGTTCGCGGCACTCGGCTCGGACACCGGCGGCTCGATCCGGATGCCCGCGCATTTCTGCGGCGTTACGGGATTGAAGGTGACTTACGGCCGCGTCAGCCGTGCCGGCGCCATGCCGCTGTCGCAGTCGCTCGACACCGTCGGACCGTTGGCGCAGACGGCGGAAGATTGCGCGTTGCTGCTGCAATTGATGGCTGGCCCGGATCCTGAGGACCCCACCGCGAGCAGCGTAGCGGTGCCGAATTACATGGCCGCGGCCGCGGCGTCGATCAAGGGACTCAAGATCGGCGTGCCGACGTCCTACTATGTCGATGATCTCGATCCCGAGGTCGCGCGCATCCTCGACGAGACGGTCGCGGTGCTGAAGCGCGAGGGCGCCGACATCATCAAGGTCGAATTGCCCGACCAGCGCCAGCTCTCCTCCGCCAGCCAGCTCGTCCTCGCGGTCGAAGCCGCGGCGTTTCACAAACGCTGGCTGATCGAGCGTCCGCAGGATTATGGCCCGCAGGTCCTGATGCGGCTGCAGAACGGCCTTGCGATTCCCGGCGTGACCTACCTCGAGGCCATGCGCTGGCGCGGCGCGGCGCTCGCCGCGCATGTGGCGGCGACCTCCGGCGTCGACGCGGTCATCGCGCCGGTTTCGCCGGTGCCTGCGCCGACCATCGCCGAGAGCGATATCGGCAACACGCCCGGCGCCGAAGCGGTGATCCAGCGCCTGACGCGCTTCACCCGCCCGGTCAATTATCTCGGTCTGCCGTCGCTCGCGATTCCCTCGGGCTTCACCAGGAGCGGGCTTCCGGTGGCGATGCAGTTGATCGGCCGCTCGTTCGATGAGGCGACCTTGCTGACCATCGGCGCCGGGTTCCAGCGCGCCACCGATTTCCACGCCAGGGTCCCGTCGCTGCCATGAACAAGCTCGTCGACATCAGCGGCCTCAATATCCGCTTCACCGGTGAACGCACCGTCTATGCGGTGAACGATCTCAGCCTCTCGCTCGGCGACGGCGAGGTGCTCGGGCTGCTCGGCGAATCCGGCTCCGGCAAGAGTGTGACCTTGCGGGCGCTGATGCGGCTGTTGCCGAAGAAGCGGACCCAGATCTCCGGCCGGGTCAACGTGCTTGGCCGCGATGTGCTCACGCTCGACGACGAGGAGTTGTCGGCATTTCGCGGCCAGACCGTGTCGATGATCTTCCAGGAGCCGGCGCTCGCGCTCGATCCCGTCTACACGATCGGGCAGCAGATCGTGGAAACCGTGATGCGTCACGAGCGCAAGAGCTTTGCGGATGCAAAGGCCCGCGCGCTCGAAATGCTCGACGTGGTGCGCATTCCCTCGGCCAAGCGTCGCTTCGACGCCTTTCCGCACGAGATGTCCGGCGGCATGCGCCAGCGCGCGATGATTGCGCTGGCGCTGGCCTGCAAGCCAAAAATCCTGCTCGCCGACGAGCCGACCACCGCGCTCGACGCCACCGTGCAGATCCAGATCCTTCTCCTGTTGCGCGAGTTGCAGCGCGAATTCGGCATGTCCGTCATCTTCGTGACCCATGACATCGGAGTCGCGATCGAGATCTGCGACCGCGTCGCGGTGATGTATGCGGGCCAGATCGTGGAACAGGGCACCTTGCGCGATGTCGTGCGCGCGCCGGTGCATCCCTATGCGCGCGGCCTGCTTGCGTCGACCATTCACGGCGCCAAGCGCGGGCAGCGGCTGGAGACGATCCCCGGGACGCCGCCGTCGCTCGACAAGGCGCCGCACAATTGTTCCTTCGCGCCGCGCTGCAGCCTGGTGCAGCCGCGTTGCACCGACGCGCTGCCGCCCAATGTCGCGATCGGGCCGGCTCGGATGGCGCGCTGCATCCTTGCCGAACCCGCCGAAACTGTTGCCGCGACGTAACGGTCGACGGCCAAAGCCGCGGTGAACTGGCCGGGCAGCGCCGGAATCCCTCGTCACTTGGGGTGGTTATGGATAGGGTCCCGCGTGCCGCGCAGGATCTGATGGCATTGGCGCGTCTTCGGCGTGCGTTTTTTGGGAGCGTAGGAATGTATCTGTCCAATGAAAGCCTGCTGGTCATCCTGTTCGTCGGCCTCGTCGCCGGCTGGCTTGCCGGTAAGATCGTCCGCGGCACCGGCTTCGGTATCGTCGGCGACATCATCGTCGGCATTCTCGGCGCGCTAATCGCGACCTGGCTGTTTCCCAAGCTCGGCATTCGCCTTGGCTCCGGCCTTGTGTCTGAGATCATCTATTCCGCGATCGGCGCGATCATCCTGCTGCTGGTCGTCAGGCTGGTCCGGACCGGCGGCCGTTTCTGACGGCGGGTCGTCTCGAAATCCCCGATTGTGAAAGGGCCTTTCCCGCGGAAAGGCCTTTTTCCTTGGCAGGCTTCCGCAGGTCCGTGGTCGCCCGCCCGTTTAGGTTAACGGGACTTGGTTGGACGGCGCCCGGAAGATTAGGTACTATCCGGCATTCCTTGTTTTTAATTCTTAGATCCATCAGGGGAATCCCCTCATTTGACGAGATTGGGCTCGATGGCGGCTGGTCCCGGTGTCCGGCGTTCCGAACTCGGTGATGCGTTGCGCGCCTGTCGCGGCGCGTTCATCGGCGTTGGCGTGATGAGCTGCATCATCAATCTGCTGTATCTCACCGGCTCGATCTTCATGCTGGAGGTCTACGACCGGGTGCTGCCGAGCCGCAGTGTGCCGACGCTGGTCGGCCTCATCATTCTTGCCGCCGGCCTCTACATGGCGCAGGGCGCGCTCGACCTGATCCGCGGCCGCATTCTCGGCCGGGTTGGCACGGCGCTCGACGAAACGCTCAATGCGCGGGTGTTCGATACCATCGTGCGGCTGCCGCTCACGGCGGCGGGACGCAACGAGGGCCTGCAGCCGTTGCGCGATCTCGACAACATCCGCGCCTTTCTCGGCAGCATGGGACCAAGCGCGTTCTTCGACCTGCCATGGCTGCCGCTTTATCTCGCGATCTGCTTCGCCTTTCATGTGCTCATCGGCGTCACTGCGCTGGTCGGCGCGATCATCCTGGTGACTCTGACGTTGATCACCGAGTACATGTCGCGCGAGCCTGCGCGCGAGACGATGGGGCTGGCCGCACGGCGCAATGATCTCGCCGCCGCGAGCCGCCGCAACGCCGAGGTGCTGGTGGCGATGGGCATGGCTAGCCGGCTCGCCGGGCGCTGGGGCGAGACCAACGCGAAATATCTTGCAGGTAACCAGAACGCCAGCGACATCACCGGCGGGCTCGGCGCGATCGCCAAGGTGATGCGCATGATGCTGCAATCCGCGGTGCTCGGCGTCGGCGCCTATCTCGTGATCCATCAGCAGGCAACCGCCGGCATCATCATCGCGGGCTCGATCTTGAGCGCCCGGGCGCTGGCGCCGGTCGATCTCGCCATCGCGCACTGGAAGAGCTTTGTTGCCGCACGGCAGAGCTGGCACCGCCTCAACCATCTCCTGGAACAGATGCCGGTCAAGCCGACGCCGACCTTGTTGCAGGATCCGTCGAGCCGGCTGTCGGTCGAGGGCGTGGGCATCGCCGCGCCTGGCGACCAGAAGGCGATCATTCAGGATGTCACCTTCACGCTGACCGCCGGCTCCGGCCTCGGCGTGATCGGGCCGAGCGGCTCGGGCAAGTCGTCGCTGGCGCGCGCCCTCGTCGGTGTCTGGCAGCCGTTCCGCGGCAAGGTGCGGCTCGACGGCGCCGCGCTCGATCAATGGTCGTCGGATGTGATCGGCCGCCATATCGGCTATCTGCCGCAGGATGTCGAGCTATTCGCGGGCACGGTCGCGCAGAACATTTCCCGCTTCGATCTCGAGGCCACGCCAGAAGCGGTGCTGGGTGCCGCGAAGGAAGCCGGCGTGCACGAGATGATCATCAAGATGCGCGACGGCTACAACACCCAGGTTGGCGAACACGGCGCGGCGTTGTCGGCGGGGCAGGCGCAGCGTGTGGCGCTGGCGCGGGCGCTGTACCGCGAACCGTTCCTGATCGTGCTGGATGAGCCGAATTCCAATCTCGACACCGAGGGTGACGAGGCGCTGACGCGCGCCGTCCGCTCCGCGCGCGAACGCGGCGCCATCGTGGTGGTCGTCGCGCATCGCCCGATCGGCATCGAAGGCGTCGATCAGATCCTGGTGTTGAAGGACGGGCGCATGCAGGCGTTCGGGCCGAAGGAAACCGTGCTGGCGCAGGTGCTGCAGCCGCGGGTCGCTTCGCCGGCTCCGATCAAGATCGTATCCGACGCGGGAGCCGCGAAATCATGAGCAGCCAGGCCATGCTCGATCAGATCATGAGCGCCGATCGGATGAAGCGGCTCGTCACGGGCGGCGGTACGCTGCAGGGCGCACGCCGCTCGATCCGCGTTCACCTGATCGTCGGCCTTGCCATGGTCGTGTTGGTCGCCGTCGGGCTGGGCGGCTGGGCTTCCATGCAGGAGATTTCCGGCGCGCTGATCGCGCCCGGCCAGATCGTCGTCGAATCCAATGTGAAGAAAGTGCAGCATCCGACCGGCGGCGTGGTCGGCGAGTTGCGGGCGCGCGACGGCGACCTCGTCAAGGCCGGCGATGTCGTGGTGCGGCTGGACGACACGGTCACCAAGGCTAATCTTGCGATCGTCACCAAGAATCTCGATGCGGCGATGGCGCGCGCGGCGCGGCTCGAGGCCGAGCAGCGCGGGCTCGACAAGATCAAGTTTCCGCCGCAGCTCACCAACCGCGCAAGTGATCCCGATGTCGCCGCCATCATCGCGAGCGAAGCCAAGTTGTTCGACGTTCGCGTCAACGGCCGCACCGGGCAGAAGGCGCAGCTCCGCGAGCGGATCACCCAGCTGAACGAGGAGATCGCGGGGTTGACCGCGCAGGAGACGGCCAAGCTGCAGGAGATCGATCTGGTCCAGAAAGAGCTCACGGGCGTGAAGCAGCTCTACGATCAGCATCTGGTGCAGCTCTCGCGCCTGACCACGCTGCAGCGCGACGCCGCGCGCCTCAATGGCGAACGCGCGCAATATGTCGCGGCGCGCGCGCAGGCCAAGGGCAAGATCACCGAGACGGAGCTGCAGATCATACAGGTAGACAAGGACTTGCTTAGCGAAGTCGCCAAGGATCTGCGCGAGAGCAACGACAAGATCGGCGAGTTCGTCGAGCGCAAGGTCACGGCCGAGGACCAGTTGCGGCGGGTCGATATCCGCGCGCCGCAGGACGGCATGGTGGAGCAATCCAATGTGCACACGGTGGGCGGCGTCATCACCGCCGGCGACACCGTCATGCTGATCGTGCCGCAAAGCGACGACCTGCAGGTCGAGGCCAAGGTCAATCCGCAGGACATCGACAAGCTGCAGATCGGGCAGAAGACGCTGCTGCGGCTCTCCGCTTTCAACCAGCGCACCACGCCGGAGCTAAGCGGCGTCGTCAGCCGTGTGTCGCCCGATGTCACCACTGATCAGCGTACCGGGCAAAGCTACTACACGATCCGTGTCTCGATGCCGCCGGAGGAGATCGCGCGCCTCGGCGAGGTCAAGCTGATCCCCGGCATGCCCGCGGAAGCCTTCGTGCAGACCGGCGACCGCACGGTGATCTCCTACCTGATGAAGCCGCTGAGCGATCAGCTGATGCGCGCCTTCCGCGAGAAATAGTTCTCCGGCCGTACCACATCCTCGCTGTCGTTCCTGCGAACGCAGGAACCCATAACCACGGGCAGTTGTTGTTACGTCGGGCTGTGGCCCCGGCCTTTCACATTTCAAAAACCTGTGGTTATGGGTCCCTGCGTTCGCGGGGACGACAATGTGCCGCGGGCGAACAGCGCAGGTTTCACACCGTCATTGCGAGGAGCGATAGCGACGAAGCAATCCAGTATGCCGCCACATTCTGGATTGGTTCGCTTCGCTCGCAATGACGACTCCACTATGATTCTGATCGCGACAAACTCTGCAGCAGCAAATTCAGCGCTGCGTTCGCGAACGCGTGCATGTTGGCGAGCCGGTCGGCGCTGCCGGTCTCCAGCGTGATGACTGCCTCGGCGCCTCCCGCGACCGCCATGCAGCTATGGCCGGCGGCGTCGCCGTAGCGGTTGCCGGTCGGGCCGGTGGCCCCGGTCTCCGACAGGCCCCAATGGGTGGAGAAGCGCCCGCGAACCTGGTTCGCGAGCAGTTTCGCATAGGGCTCCGACGCCGAGCGGATGCCCTTCATCGCATCATCGGGAATGTCCATCAGGATACGCCGGGCATCGCGGGTGTAGACCACCGCAGATCCCAGGAAATAGGCGGACGCGCCGGGCACCGCGAGCAGCGCCGCCGAGATCAATCCGCCGGTCGATGATTCCGCGACCGCGATCGTTTCCTTGCGGGCAACCAGCCGGGCTGCGATCTGCTCGGCGACGTTTACGAGGTCTTGCATGGCGGTGTCCTGCATTGTCCCTCAATTATGAAGCACTTGCCGCAGCAGCTGCGGCTTTTTCGGTGGCACGGGCTTGTCCGTCATCGAGCGATAAAGCACGCGAACGAAATTCTTGCTCGCCATCTCGTTCGGCGCCCATTTGGCGTCGAGATCGGCGAACGGCCGTTCCGCCACTACGTCATTCTCGCTCTTTCCATCCTGGATCAGCATGTCCATGCGGTCGCGAGCAACCACCAGCATGGTGTAGAAGTCCAGAAGATCGGTCTTGTCGGCGATCGGTCCGTGGCCCGGCACGATCTTGCTCTTGGTGTCGGTCAGCTTGAGATAGGTATCGGCGGCAGCGATCATGCCGTCGATATTGCCGCCATTGGCGAAGTCGATGTCGGGATAGCGGCCATTGGTGAAGGTGTCGCCGGTCACAAGCACATTGGCGGTCTTGAACCACACGAAAGTGTCGCCATCGGTGTAGGCATTGGCGATGTGGTTGAGATCGGCAGTGCGTTTGTCGAGCTTGATCCTGAAGGAGCCGTTGTAGGTCTTCGCAGGCAGCGCGCCGGTCGGCACCGGCGGTGTCCTGACGCCGGTCAGGCCGTTGGTCGTTCCCGCCGCCATCCTCGTCTTGACGTGGACATCCGCGATCACGGTGGCGCCGTTCTTGGCGAAGAACTCGTTGCCGCCGGTGTGATCGGCATGGAAATGCGTGTTGATCAGAAATTTGATCTTGTGCTGACCGATCGTCGCGATCGCGGCTCTGACCCTGTCGTGCGATGAGGCGAGGCCGCCATCCACCATGATCGCGCCGTCCTTCGCGTCAGCCACGGTGATGTTCCCGCCGAGGCCTTCGAGAACATAGACGCCTTCGGCGAGCTTGGTCGCGGTGATCCCCGGTTTGCCGTCGGACAATGCTCCGGTTGTGGGCGGATGTTGCTGCTCGGCGCTTGCGGTCAAAGCCCACAGCACAGTGGCTGCCAAGGCCAGTCCGAACCGGAACATGAAGACAACTCCCCACACGCGCAGCGATACTCACAAACTCATAGCACAGCTTCCCCGGGATTGCGCCAGAGCTTCGTGCTCGTGAGATATTGCAGCAGACGTTGCGTGCGTTTTGACCTCACGTTGCACTTTTGCCGCGAAACGCGTTGTCTCGAATCGGAGCAATGGTTGCAGGCAAACGCTAAGCCTGCTTCAATGCACACAGAGAAGCGGCGCGACAAGCGCCGACGCGGAACCGGAGAGGAACTCCAAGGCAAGGGAATTAAAAGGCGATGACGTCACCGATCGCGGGCGGCGTGGATTGCGACCTGCATCCGGCCGTTCCTCATCTCACGAGCCTGTTGCCCTATCTCAACGATTACTGGCGCGATCAGGTCACCACGCGCGGCATGACGGATCTCGTGTCGCAGTCCTATCCGCTCAATTCGCCGATCTCCGCGCGGCCGGACTGGCGTCCCGCGCAGGGCAAGCCGGGGTCGAGCCTCGACGATCTGAAGCGGCAGGCGCTCGATCCGTTCAAGGTCGCTTACGGCATTCTCAATCCGCTGTTTGGCGTGCAGATGGTGTTCAGCGAGGACATGCAAGATGCGTTCTGCCGGGCGCTGAACGACTGGCTCGCCAAGGAATGGCTCGACCGGGAACCGCGGCTGCGCGGCTCGATCGTGATCCCGACGCAGAGCGTCGAGAAATCAGTTGCCGAGATCGAACGCTGCGCAGGAGACAGCCGCTTTGTCCAGGTGCTCATGCTCGTGATGGGTGACATGCCGCTCGGCAAGCGCGCCTATTGGCCGATCTACGCCACGGCCGAACGGCTCGGCCTGCCGATCGGGATCCATGCCGGTTCCGCCTATCACAGCCCGCCAACCTCGGTCGGCTGGGGGTCCTATCACATCGAGGACTACGTCGCGCAGGCGCAGGCGTTCCAGACCCAGCTCACCAGCCTGATCGTCGAGGGCGTGTTCGCGCGCCATCCGAAGCTGAAAATGGTGATGCTGGAAAGCGGCTTCACCTGGCTGCCGCCTTTTCTCTGGCGTCTGCACAAGTTCTGGCGCGGCATCCGCATGGAGACGCCGTGGGTCGATCGCACGCCGCTCGAGATTGTGCGCAGCAATATCCGCTTCTCGCTGCAGCCGATCGACGCGCCACCGGATTCCGTAACCCTGCACCGGCTGTTTGACCATATGCAGTCGGACGAATTGCTCCTATTCTCAACCGACTATCCGCACTGGCAGTTCGAGGGTGACGAGGCGTTGCCGGAGGGATTGCCGGCCGATCTCGTGCGCAAGATCATGGTCGACAATCCGCTTGCAACCTACGGCCGTCTACAACAGTCCGCGCTGAAGGAAACCGTGCCATGAACATCCAGGTTCGTGATCTTCCCGAACAGGCAGCGCCGGTCCAGGCCAAGACCGCGATCGCCGATTGCGACATCCACCCGGCGCGCGCGACCAAGACCGAACTGTACCCGTTCCTTGCCAAGCGCTGGCACGACCATCTCGAAACCTACGACAAGCATGCCTATCAGGGCATGATGGACGGCCCGCCCTATCCGAAGGCGCAGCCCAACGCGTCGCGCCGCGACGCCTATCCGCCGGAAGGCGGACCGCAGGGGTCCTCGCTGTCCTTCATGCAGAAGCAGCATCTCGATCCGAACAATGTCGTGCTTGGCGTGCTCAATCCGCTCAACACCGGGCAGGGCCTCCGTAATCATGATCTTGCCGCCGCGATCTGTTCGGCGATCAACGACTGGCAGATCGAGAAGTGGACCAGCAAGGACCAGCGTCTGAAAGCGTCGATCGTGGTCGCCAACGAGGACGGCCCGACGGCGGCCGCGGAAATCCGCAAGCGCGCGGGAGATAGGAATTTCGTACAGGTGCTGCTGCTGAGCCGCAACGTCGAGCCGCTTGGCCAGCGCCGTTACTGGCCGATCTATGAAGCCGCGCAGGAGGCCGGCCTGCCGATCGGCGTGCATGCTTTCGGCTTCGGCGGCAATCCGATCACGCCCTCGGGCTGGCCGAGCTTCTATATCGAGGAGATGGTCGGCCATGCGCAGTGCCAGCAAAGCGCGCTGGCAAGTCTCGTGCTGGAAGGCGTGTTCGAGCGTTTCTCCGGGCTGAAGATGGTCATGGTCGAGGCCGGCTTCGGCTGGGCGCCCTCGCTCGCCTGGCGGCTCGACCGCAACTGGGAGCGGCTGCGAAGCGAAGTGCCGCACGTCAAGCGGAAGCCGTCGGAGTACATCCGTGATCATATCTGGTGGACCACGCAGCCGATGGAGGACCCGGAGCGGCGCGATCATCTGTTCGACGTGATCGACTGGATCGGCTGGGACAAGCTGCTGTTCGCGACCGACTATCCGCACTGGGATTACGACGAGCCATCTCGCGTGTTGCCGGCCGGCGTCAGCGAGGCCAACCGCGAGGCGTTCTATCTCGGCAATGCGCGGAAGGTTTACGGCCTCGCATGATCCGGAAAAGTGGGAACCGGTTTTCCGATAAGGATCATGCGTAGGACATAGCCATGGCGAAGCACGTCATCGGTCCGGTGGACGAACTGCCGCCCGGCACACGCAAATTCGTCACCATCGACGAGCGGCCCATTGCGATCTTCAACATCAAGGGCGAGTTCTTCGGGCTGCTGAATCGCTGCCCGCACCAGGGCGCGTCGCTGTGCGAGGGCCCGCTGATCGGTCTCGCGCAATCGCAAAATCCCGGCGAGATCGAATACACCAGGCTTGGCGAGATCATCCGCTGCCCCTGGCATGGCTGGGAGTTCGACGTCCGCACCGGCCAGTCCTATTGCGACCCGCGCCGCTTTCGCGCGAAGGCCTATTCGGTCAATGTCGAGCCGGGCACCGCCGTGGTGAAAGGGCCATATGTCGTCGAGACGATCAAGGTCGCAGTCGAAAGCGACTACGTGGTGGTGGATTTGTAAATCTTTCCGTCATTCCGGGAGCGCGCGAAGCGTGAACCCGGAATCTCGAGATTCCGGGTCTGGTCCTTCGGACCATCCCGGAATGACAGTGCGAGCGGCTAATTATGTCCCATCATCTTCCGCTCACGCGCGTAACGCACCAGCGCGACGAAGCGGTAGAGACCGTGGACGAACTTGCCATAGGGCATCGTGATGAACAGGGCGAACACGACGCCGAGATGCAGCGCGAGCAGCGGGCCCATCGCGGCCGTCTCGCGTAAAAGCAGCAGCGCAAGGCCGGTGAGGCTTGTCAGGAACAGCATCACGGTGAAGGCGGCATCCATGCCCGACCGCGCCTGATCGGCAAGCGCCGGATCGCGCGTCTGCTTCGCGACCAGGAGCCCGATCGGCCCGACCAGCAACCCGATGCCGCCGAGCGTACCGAGCACGACCGGCAGGTCCCACCATGCATAGGGCGCCTCGCGCGCGAGCAGATAGTGATAGAGCGTACCGACGCAGGTCGCAGCGAAGCAAAGCAGGAATCCGTAGAACGTCAGGTGGTGAAAGATCCTGCGCCGGTCGGTCGGCCGCTCGTCCTCGTTGAAGCAGCCGACACCGCCGCCATCGAGATAGCGCAACTCGCCGGCATCGCGGACCGCCTGCCAGATCGAGGGCGCATCGGCCCGCATGCCGATGGGTTCGCTGATGTCGCGCCAGAAGGCGCGCAGACCCATGACGAGCGCCAGGATCGCGTAGAGAAACGCCGCGCCGAACAGCAGAGCCATCGCATTATGCGGCATCAGCGCATAGAACGCGCCTGGGCCGGTATGGACGCCATAGAGCACCTGCGAATCGTTCAGCGCCGCGAAACCGAAGATGAACGCGGCGACGCTGAGCGCCGCAGCCACGCTGATCACGAGCCCATTGCGGGCGAACAGACCGGAGAATGCCCGCGGCCAGGCGTAGGCGGCATAGGAGTCCCCGCGCGCAATCGCGAATATCTTCGGCACATTGACGTCGAACTCGTGGGGCGGCGAGAACTGGCAGTCGGCGTAGCAGGCGCCGCAGGAATGGCAGAGATTGGCGAGATAATTGAGATCGCCATCGGAGAAGGCGCGGCGCATCTCCATCGCCGGAAACACCGCGCATAGCCCCTCGCAGTAGCGGCAGGAATTGCAGACCGTCATCAGACGGTCGGCCTCGGTGAGAATCTTGGTTCCGTGCATCGTCTTCAGGGCTTCTTGCTCAGGCTCTTGCCTTCGAGCCAGTTCTGGATCAAAGCCGCGACCTCGAGATTGTTCTTGTCCATCATCATCATGTGCGAATTGCCGTGGATGCCGGCCTTCGGCAGGTCGACGACATCGACGCTGCCGCCGGCCGCCTTCATGGCCTCGGCGAAGGCGACGCCGGTGGCGCGGATCTTCGGCCAGCGCGTGTCGCGGTCGATATAGTCGCCATAGACGAACAGCGTCGGGATGTTCTTGAGTACGTCTACCTTGGTGGGATCGCCGACGCCGGCGGGTTCGACCGCGATCAGCGCCTTGACCTTGTCGGGGCGCGCCTGCGCGACCTTGAAGCCGAACGTCCCGGCCTGGCTGTGGAAGAGGATAATACAGGGGCAGACACGATCGATCTCGGCGATATAGGCCGCGATCGTCGCATCGTCGGTGGTGGTCCAACGCGGCACGTTTTGCTTGACGAAGTTCTCATAGCCTTCGTTCGGGAACTGGCTGCCCGGCATCAGCCGTCGCTTCGCCGGATCCGGATCGTAGGAGCCGGGGCCATCGCCGATGCGGAAGCGCTCGAATGGATTGGACGTGGTGAGGAAGACCGGCTCGCCTTTGAAGATGTCAGGATATTGCGCCCACCCGGCGCGGCCGCGCTCGACCGCGTCGGAATTATAGACGTCCCAGCCCTTGCGCAGGAAATAGTTCAGCCAGCCTTCGCGCCCGTCCGGCGTGGTCTCATAGGTAACGCCCGTCAGCCCGCCGCCATGCCAGAGCAGCAGCGGATAGGCGCCGCGTTCGTTGGCCGGCAGAAAGTACTGCACATACATCTGCTCGACCTGATAGGTGCCGTTCGGATCGACCTTCGCCGGCACCCCGCCGGCCGTGAAGGTCACTTCCTTCACCGGCTTGCCCGAGATTTCCACCAGCCGTCCGCCGACGTGGAATGATCCCATGTCGCGCAGCGCGATGGGCTCCTCGGCGAGAGCCGGGACGGCGGTAACGATCAGAGTTGCAGCGGTCAGCGCAACAGCTAGACGCGACATGACGCCTCCCAGAACGCGGTGTGGATTTTCCCTCTCCCCGCGCTTCGCGGGGAGAGGGTCAGGGTGAGGGGCTGCCTCCACGAGCGGGTCTGTGGAGACTCCCCCTCACCCGAATTTGCGCTTTGCGCAAATTCGACCTCTCCCCGCAAGCGGGGCGAGGTAAGTCGCGTCAGCGGTCGGAACGTCAAAATCGTTGCCGTCTCAGTTCCTTGCATTCCTCGCCGCCTCCCGTCCGGCCACGCGGCCGAACACGCTGCCGATGGTCATGCCGATGCCGGCGGCGTAGCCCTTGCCCAGCACGTTGCCGGCCATGATCTCGCCGGCGGCGAACATGTTGGCGGAGGGCTTGCCGTCTTTCATCAGCATGCGCGACTCGCGATTCACGCGGGTGCCGAGATAGGTGAAGGTGATACCGGGCCGCACCGGATAGGCGAGGTAAGGCGGCGTCTCGATCTTGCGCGCCCAATGCGTCTTGGGCGGCGCGATCCCTTCGGTGCGGCAGTCGTCGAGAATGGTGTGGTCGAAGGTGCCGGGACGCACGGCGGCGTTGAAGTCCGTGACGGTCTTTTCGAGCGCAGCCGGATTGAGCTGCAGCTTGCCGGCAAGCTCGCGGATCGTCGGCGCGCCGATCGGTGGAAACAGCGTCGGCATGAAGCTCGTCACGACGGTGGAATCGAAGATGATGTAGGCGATCTGGTCGGGCTGCGCGGCGACCAGCCGGCCCCAGATCGCATAGCGCTTCGGCCAGATGTCCTCGCCCTCGTCGTAGAAGCGCGCGGCGCGCTTGTTGACGACGATGCCGAACACGACCGAATCGTGCCGCGTGATGATGCCGCCGTCGAATTTCGGTGCGCGGGCATCGATCGCGACTGCATGACACTGGGTCGGGTCGCCGACCTCCTGCACGCCCTTGCCCAGCAGCATCTTCAGGACAGAGCCGCGGTTATAGGGCGTGCCGCGGATCAGGAAGTTGTTGGCCGCTTCGCCCCAATACTCCCTGAGCCACTCGATATTGGCCTCGAAGCCGCCGGCGGCGGCCACCAGCGTTGAGGCGCGGGCGTCGACATGCGCGCCATCGTGCTTCAGCGCGGCCGACAGGAACATGCCATCCCGGATGTCGAGGTCCTTCACTTCGGCCTCATAGAGGATGTCGACGCCGAGCCGCTCGGCGGTGCGATACAGCGCATTCAGCATCGCGCGTCCGCCGCCGAGGAAGAAGGAATTGGTGCGGCCAAGGCTGAGCGTGCCGCCGAGCGAGGGCTGCCAGCGCACGCCCTGTTCGACAATCCAGTTCAGGACGTCCTTGGATTCCCGGATCATGAAGCGCGCCAGTTCCTCGTCGGTCTCACCGCCGGTGACGCGCAGCAGGTCTTCCCAGAACTCCTCTTCGGTATAGGGGCCGGTGAGGATGTCGGTCGCCGCGTCGTGAGCACAGCGCA
Source organism: uncultured Alphaproteobacteria bacterium (assembly GCA_963770385.1). Lineage (GTDB taxonomy): Bacteria > Pseudomonadota > Alphaproteobacteria > Rhizobiales > Xanthobacteraceae > Bradyrhizobium. The sequence goes on from CAVYPJ010000003.1 coordinate 2,188,730, forward strand.
TGTTGCGGGTGTGGCGGGTATTGCCGCCGCGATAGAATTTTGGCGCGCCTTCGAGCACCAGAACGGAGGCACCGGCGCGGCGCGCGCTGATCGCGGCGCACAAAGCGGCATTGCCGCCGCCGATCACCAGCACGTCGTACTTGCGATTAAAATCGACCATGCGTGTTTGTTATCGTCTTTGCATGGGTACGGGAAGGGAGGGCCCGCGCGAGCGGCCGGACGTTTTGCCGGCCGTTCGCGCGATCATCAGGCGGTGACGGCTTCGCGCGTCTCGATGGTCCGGCCGCCGCGATAGACGGTCAGTGTTGCAATGATGCCGAGCGTGGCCGCGCACATCAGCCAGTAGCCGGGCGAGGCTTTGTCGCCGGAGCGATCGATCAGCCAGGTCGAGGCGAACGGCGTGAAAGTGCCGAACAGCCCAGCCGCCAGCGCGAACGCCAGCGAGAAGCAGGTGGTGCGGACATGGGCCGGCACGATCTCGACCAGGCAGCCCAGCATCGTGCCGCTATAGACGCCGAAATAGAACGAGAACATCATTTGCACAGCCAAAAGCTTGCCGAAGGTCGGCTCGGCCACCAGCCAGTGCAGGGCGGGGTAGGCGGTCACGAAGGAGAGGCTGGCGATGGCCAGCAGCACCGGCTTGCGGCCGAGCCGATCGGACACCGCGCCGCCGACCGGATTCCAGATGAAGTTGGTCACCGCGACCAGCAGGGTCACGATCAGGGCATCCTGGGTCGAAAGCTTCAGCACGCTCTTGCCGAAGGTCGGCGTGTAGACGGTGACGAAGTAGAAGGTCGTAGTGGTCAGCACCGCGATCATCATGCCGAGAATCACGATGCGCCAATTGGCGATTGCGGAAGCGAAGACCTCGGATGCGGTCGGATGCTTCTTCATGGCAAGGAATTCGGGCGTTTCCTCCAGCGTCCGCCGCAGCAGGAAGATGAAGGGAATGATCAGGCAGCCGATGAAGAACGGGATGCGCCAGCCCCAGGCAGCCACCGTTGCCGCGGGCATCACTTCGCTGAGGATGTAGCCGAGGATGGCGGCGACGAAAATTGCGACCTGCTGGCTCGCCGACTGGAACGAGGTGTAGAAGCCGCGATTGCCGGGGGTTGAGATTTCGGCGAGGTAGACCGAGACGCCACCAAGCTCGACGCCGGCCGAAAAGCCCTGCAGCAGCCGGCCGATCAGCACGATTACGGGCGCGGCGACGCCGATCGTCGCGTAGGTCGGGCAGAACGCGATCACCACGGTGCCGATCGCCATGATGCCGAGCGTGACGATCAGGCCCTGGCGCCGGCCGATGCGGTCGATATAGGCGCCGAGCACGACGGCGCCGACCGGACGCATGAGAGCGCCCAGCCAGAACACGCCGAATGCATTGAGAAGTGCAGCCGTCTCGTTCTCCGAGGGAAAGAACGCTTTCGCGATGACGGGTGCATAGAAGCCGAACAGGAAGAAATCGAACTGTTCGAGGAAATTGCCGCTGGTCGCGCGCAGAATCGCGCCGATGCGCGACTTGATCTGTGGCGGTTGTGATGGCGACGTTTGCGACATGGGTAACTCTCTCCCCCGGTTTTTGACGATGCGGCCGTTGAGCGATGGACGTCTCATCGGCCGGCGCTTGGTATGTTTGCGGCAATCTGCCACGCCCTCGCCGCGGGTCCAACCGGAAAACGCCAGATATTTCGCATGGCGAGCCGTGCCGCAGGCAGGATCCGCAAAGGTGATGATCGTCCGTGGGATCGGGCCGCTGCGGTGCCCCGTTTTTCAGGGTTTGTTTCGAGCCGAGGTAATCAGCCATTGCCGGAAGGCTCGTAATTTCGGCGAGTCCGTTACGCCCTCCGGAGAAACGATGTAGAAGCCGGCGTCCGCGGGAAGGGTGATCTCGAAGGGAACCACGAGCCGGCCTTTAGCGATGTCGTCCTTCACATAGGTGGTGCGGCCCATGGCAACGCCCATGCCGTCGATCGCCGCCTGTACTGTCATCAGGATCAGGTCGAAAGTAATGCCCGGCTGCTTGGAAATGTCCGGTGGCAGGCCGGCCGCGGTGAGCCATAGCCGCCAGTCGTCGCCGTTATTGGTGTTGTGCAATAGCACATGATCCCTGAGGTCTTCCGGGCTGCGCAGCGGATGCTTTCCCGTCAGCAGCGCCGGGCTGCACACCGGGAACATCTCGTCCGCCATCAGCCATTCGGAGCGGACACCCGGCCAGTGGCCACGCCCGTAGCGGATCGCCGCATCGACATCGCCGTTGTTGAATTCGACCAGGCCGGTCGAGGTGGTGATGCGGACGTCGATCTCAGGATGCGCTTCCTGGAACGCCGACAGCCGCGGCAACAGCCACTTCGCGGCCAGCGACGCCAGCGTCGAGACCGTCAGGACATTGTTGTCCTCCTTCCGCAGCAGCCGGTCGGTGGCGACTCTGAGGTCATTGAAAGCAGCGCGGATGCCGGGAAGATAGTCCCGGGCCTCCGGCGTCAGCGCCAGCGCGCGGTTCTTGCGGACGAACAGGCGGATGCCAAGCTCGTCCTCCAGCCGCCGGATCTGGTGGCTGATCGCCGTCTGCGTGACGTTCAGCTCGGACGCCGCCAGGGTGAAGCTCAAGTGCCGGGCCGCCGCCTCGAAAGCCCGCAGCCCGTTCAGCGACGGCAGCCTCGCGATCATTCCTTTTGCCCCCAATGCATGACGTTATTTCATCCGAAGCGGTACAAAGTGTCGTTTGCGGCGGCACGAAAACAGCACGATATTCGCTTCAGAAGTTAGCGGTAGGAGGTTTAAATGTCTACCTGCACCCATGAAGCGATGACAAATCATCATGTTACGGGGCTCTGGGCAGCGGTCAACGAGACCGTGCACCTATGGCACCAGCGCTTCCGCACCCGTCGCGAACTAAGTCACTGGAGCGACCGTGACCTTCACGACGTCGGCCTGACCTGGAGCGATGTCGTGCGCGAGGCCGAAAAGCCGTTTTGGCGGGCTTGATAGCAGCCTGGCCGGCGCCGCCTCCTGAGAGGGGCGCCGGCCTTTTCTTCCAAATCCCGGGAGGCGGCCATGAACGCGCTGCGGTTCGACAATCTGAAGCAATATTCGGACGTGTTGCGCTCCCGTCAGGGTGATGCGGTCAGCGTGCGTTTCGTCGAGCCGCGCGACGGCGAAGAGCTGCAGAACTACTTCCGTTCGCTCTCGATCGGCTCCCGCTACAACCGCTTTCTCGGTGCGATGAGCGAATTGCCGGCAACCGTGCTTGACCATTTCACCCATGTCGGGATGGATGACGGCTTCACCGTCGTCGCGACCATGCAGATCGATGGTTTCGAGACGATCGTCGGCGAAGCTCGCTACGCCTTTTACGCGGAGAATGACAGCCTTGAGTTCGGCCTGTCGATCGATGACCGGTGGCAAGGCCATGGCATCGGCGCGGCGCTGCTGAAGAACCTCGAATGCCGTGCCGCGGCCCTCGGCGTCACGCGGTTGTTTGGCGACACGCTGCGCTCAAACGAGGCGATGATCCGCCTTGCCCGCAAGTCAGGCTTTGCCTTCATCAACAATCCCGATGACTGGAAGCTGGTGCGCTTCCAGAAGCATATCGACGTCGCGCCAAAAGATATTCCCTGCGCGAGCTGGCGGATCGCGGCGGCGTCGCGGCAGGCCGAGGCGGTTTCCCTCTCCAATTGACTTTGTCTTGATCCCGGCGAGATAGGCCCCTCTGCCGTAAGGAGAGAGGGGAGAAGCATGTCTTGGGACGGGCTGTTATCGCCTCACGCGGTCTGATCGTGATCCGTCGAGGTGGCAAGCGCGCGCCAAGCTGCGAGCTCTTCAGCGACATGAGCGTTCTTGGTCTGGATGCGTTCGACCGTATCGCTGCCGAGCGGCAGACGCAGCGGCGGTTTGGGCGCGTTCACCAGCGCGATGAATGCCTTTGCCAGTTTGGCGGGATCGCCGCGTTGCCCGTGATTGACATCGGCCGCATGCGCGCGGGTGTTGCCGACGGTCTCGCGGTAGTCCTCGATCTGCTGCGCGGTGCGCGACAGCGATGTGTCGTCGAGAAAGTCGGTGCGGAAGAAGCCGGGCTCGACCACCGTCACCTTGATGCCGAGCGGCGCCACTTCGGCAGCCAGGGCTTCGCTGATGCCTTCGACCGCGAATTTGGTCGCGCCGTAGACGCCCCAGCCTGGATAACCGGTGTAGCCGCCGACCGAAGAGAGATTGATGATGTGGCCTGAGCGTTGCCGGCGCATATGCGGCAGCGCCGCGCGCGTGACGCCGAGCAGGCCGAACACGTTGGTGCCGAACAGGCGCTGCGTTTCATCGGCGCTGGCCTCCTCGATCGCGCCCAACAGTCCGTAGCCCGCGTTGTTGACCAGGATATCGATGCGGCCGAACCGCTTCACGGCCTGACCGACCGCTTCATGCGCCTCGGCCTCGTTCGTGACATCGAGCCGCGCGGCCAGCAGGCGCTCGTGCGTGCCGAGCCGCTTGGTGATGGTGGAGGGATCGCGCGCGGTGGCGACCACCGCATCGCCTGCCGCCAATGCCTCCTGCGCGATCAGAGCGCCGAATCCGCGGGAAGCCCCTGTGATGAACCAGACACGCATCGTCTTGCCCTTTTCTGTTGTGGCCCGGCGGTGGTGCCGGGCTGATGGGCAAACTGTAGTGCCTCGTCATAAATGAGATAATCCGCTATATGATCCTCAGGTTATTGAGAGAAATTCATCAATGCGGGTCGACCCGTCCGACCTCGCCACTTTCCTGGCGATCGCCCGGCATCGGAGCTTTCGCGCCGCGGCGACCGAGCTCGGCGTGTCGGCGTCCGCACTCAGCCATGCGTTGCGCAATATCGAGGAGCGGCTGGACGTCCGGCTGATCAACCGCACCACCCGCAGCGTGGCGCTGACCGAAGCCGGCGCGCGACTGTTCGAGCGGATCAGTCCGGCGTTCCGCGATATCGACGACGCGCTGGAAGACCTCAACAGCTTTCGCGGCAAGCCCGCGGGCACGCTTCGCTTCAACGCGGCGAGGCAATCGACGCAACTGGTGCTGCTGCCGATCGTGATAAAATTCCTCAAGGCCTTTCCGGACGTCAATGTCGAGATCGTCGTCAACGACACGCTGATCGATATGGTCGCGGCCGGTTTCGATGCCGGTGTTCGGTTCGGCGAGACCATCGCCGCCGACATGATCGCCGTCCCGATCGGCCCGCGGCATCGCTTCGCGGTGGTCGGCTCGCCCGGCTACTTCAGGCAGCACAAGCCGCCGGTGACCCCGCATGAGCTGAAGGATCTGCCCTGCATCCGCTATCGCTTCCTGAGCGGGACGCTCTATCGCTGGGAGTTCGAGCGCGGTGGTGTCGAGGTCGAGATCGACGTCGCGGGGCCGCTGACGATCAGTGACCAGGATCTGATGCTCGACGCCGCGCGCGAAGGCGCCGGCCTGGCCTTCGTGTTCGAGGCGCAGGCAGAGGAACTGATCGCAAAGCGCAAGCTCATCCGGGTGCTCGCCGACTGGTGCCCCGCCTATCCCGGCTTCTTTCTGTACTATCCGAGCCGTCGCCAGTTGCCGGCGGCTTTGCGGGCTTTTGTGGATTTCGCGAAGGCGGCGAAGGTCTAAAGCGCGATGAGATCAGGTTGAGTCATCATCGCGCTTTAGGTTCTTGACTAAGCATGATCTTTTCGGAAAACCGCTACACACTTTTCCGGATCATGCTTTAGCCGCCCTTGAACACTGGCTTGCGCTTCTCGATGAAGGCCTGCACGGCCTCCTTGTGATCCGCCGTCGTCGTCAGGCGGACCAGGCGTTCGGCCTCGTGGTCGCGCGCGGTGGAAAAATCGAACAGCAGGGCCTCGTCGAGATTGTCCTTCATGTAGCGCAGCGCCAGGGTCGGACCCTCGGCCATCGATCGTGCCAGCGCGAAGGCTTCCGCCTGCAATTTATCGTCGGGCACGACGCGGTTGACGAGGCCGATCTGCTCGCAGCGGGCGGCGTCGACCTTCTCCGCGGTGAACATCAGCTCGCGCGCCCGCGCGGTGCCGACCAGCCGTGTCAACAGCCATGCGATGCCGTAATCGCCGCTCAACGCGACCCGCAGATAGCCGGTGGAGACGAACGCCGACTGCGCGGCGATGCGGATGTCGCAGGCGAGCGCGATCGAAAGCCCCGCGCCGGCCGCGGGGCCGGGAAGGGCGGCAATCGTCGGCTTGCGCACCGAGGCCAGCGCGCCGGTCAGCAGACGCTGCCGCTCCTGCAAATCCGCGACTTTCTCGTCATAGGACATTTCGAGCTTCTTCTTGTCGCGATGCGCGCCCATGCCCTTCACATCGCCGCCGGCGCAGAAGGCGTTGCCCGCGCCGGTGAGCAGCAGCACGCCCACCTCCGGATTTTCGCCGCAGGTCCTGATCATCGTGCGCAGCGCCGGGCTCAGTCTGTCGGAGAGCGCGTTGCGCGCTTCGGGGCGGTTGAGTGTGATGACGGCGACGCGGTCGCGGATGACGCAGAGCAGTTCGTCGGTCCCGGTATCGATCGTGATCTCGTTGGTCATTTCAGGCCCCAGGTGTGTTTTCGTTGTTGATCGAAGGGTGGGCAAAACGCAGCGTGCCCACCGTTGAGCCGTCGACGCCGATGGTGGGCACGGCGCGTTGCGCCTTTGCCCACCCTACGGGTTCATGACGGTAGGCTAGAACTTCTCCACCCACGGCCGTAATTCCAGTTCCCAGCTCCAGGCGCTACGCGGCTGCTGTAGCACGTTCCAGTAGCTTAGGGCGATCGCATCGGGATCGAGCATCGAATCCGGCCGCTCAGGATCCTCGGTGCGGGTTCCGCTGCGGATGCCGCCGTCGATCACGAAATGCGCGACATGAATGCCCTGTGGCGACAGCTCGCGCGCCATGCTCTGCGCCATCCCGCGCAGCGCGAATTTGCCCATCGCGAACGGGGCCGATTGCACATAGCCCTTGACGCTGGCCGACGCGCCCGTGAACAGGATGGCGCCGTGCTTGTTGGGCAGCATGCGCTGGACGGCCTGCTGCGCCACCAGGAAGCCGCCGAAGGCGCTGACCGCGATCGATTGCGCCACGTCCGCCGGCACCAGGTCGACGAACGCGCCCCGGGCCCGGCCGCTGGCATTGTAGACGACGATATCGGGGGTGGCGACCTCGCGCTCGACCAGGCCGAACAGACGTTCGACCTCCTCGGCTTTGGTCGCATCGCACGCATAGGCGCGCGCGCCGGTCTGACCGCAGAGCGGGCCGAGCTTTTCGATCTTGCGCGCGGCAAGCGCCACTGCGATCTTTTCGCGCGCAAACAGGCGCGCCAGGGAGGCGCTCAGCCCTTCGCCGGCGCCGACGATCAGGGCGGTCTTGTATTTTGGAATGTCCATGGGGTGTGTCCTTGAGACGGCAGGAATGACTGATCTATGCCCGCAATTCAGCAAGGCAACCCGCGGCTTTCAGAATGGGATCAAGGGCGGCCTTGTCCGGCACTGCCGCATATCCGGCGGGTGGCATGGCGATCGAGCGGGCGTGATATTTCTGCGGCTTCTGGATCCATTTCGCGTTACCCGGCAAAACCCATTGATGCCGAATGACATTGTGGCGAGAATAGCCGCAGATCTTGACCGGAGAGGGTGACATCCCGGCACCAAACACACGGTAGAGGTCCGCCATGGGTCGCCATCCTGATGGCCCGCGGCAATAACGGCCGCGCCACAGCATGATGTACATCATTTTAAGCGGCGTGTCGAAGACAAGACGTCGGCTACGACCGACAGGGTGGATCGAGCGAGGACCAACAATGCGGCAGCCCCTCAAGCATGATGTCACGGCCGCGGCGAACCAGTCCGGGTTGCTCGCGCCCGACACCTCGGGGATGAATTTCTATCGCGCCGATCCGGCGTTAACCGACCTGTTGCGAATCGATCTGCCCGACGTGCTGTTCCATCATATCGAGCCGCATCTCGATCGACTGGGTGGATTGGCCGGCGGCTACCTCGATGAATGCGCGCGGCTGGCCGATCGCCATGTGCCCGTGCTGCACCAGCGCGACCGCTTCGGCCGTGACGTGCAATCGATCGAATATCATCCGGCCTATCGGGAAATGGAGCGGGCGGCTTTCGGCGAGTTCGGCATTCACGCAATGTCGATCCGCAAGGGCATTCTGGGCTGGCCGGACAAGTATCCCGTCGTCGCCAAGCACGCCTTCACCTTCCTGTTCAACCAGGCCGAATTCGGCCTCGGCTGTCCGATCAACGTCACCGATGGCTGCGCGAAGCTGCTGGCGAATTTCGGCAGCGAGACCTTGAAGGCGAAATATCTCGACGGCCTGACCCAGACCGACATGGAGAAGCTGACCCAGGGCGGCCAGTTCATGACCGAGAAGGAGGGCGGCTCCGATGTCGGCACGCTGACCACGACCGCGGTGCAGGAAGGCGACCACTGGCGGCTTCACGGTGAGAAATGGTTCTGCTCGAACGCCGATGCGAAAGTCGTGATGCTGCTGGCGCGTCCGCAAGGCGCGGTCGGCGGTACGCGTGGCGTCGGCCTGTTCCTGATGCCGCGCTTCCTTGATGATGGTTCGCAGAACCACTATCGGATCGTTCGGCTGAAGGACAAGCTTGGCACGCGCTCGATGGCCTCCGGCGAGATCAAGCTCGAAGGCGCGATTGCCTATGCGGTCGGCCGGCTCGATCGCGGCTTTGTGCAGATGGCCGAGATGGTCAACTCGTCGCGGCTCTCCAACGGCGTGAAATCGACGGCCTTGATGCGCCGCGCGTATCATGACGCGATGACGGTCGCGACAAACCGCGTGGTGTTCGGCCACCGCATCGTCGATCTGCCGCTTGGTCGGCGTCAGTTGATGAAGATCATGCTTGCGACCGAGCAGGCGCTGTCCTTGAGCTTCCTGACCGCGGATGCGCTCGACCGCGCGGAGGCCGGCAGCCAGGACGCCGCGGCGCTGCTGCGCATCCTCACCCCCACGCTGAAATTCCGTGCCACGCGCGATGCGCGCAAGGTTTGCGGCGATGCCTTGGAGATGCGCGGCGGCATCGGTTACATCGAGGAATTCGCGACCGCGCGGCTGCTTCGCGACGCCCATCTCGGCTCGATCTGGGAGGGCACCGGTAACATCGTCGCGCTCGATGCGCTCAAGCGCGCGGTCGGGCGCCATGGCGCAGAGTTGGCACTTGCGGCCGATCTGCATGCCCGGCTCGACGACAGCGCCAACGTGCCGGCGGCCTGGCGCGACCGGCTGCGCGGTCTTACCGATCGCGCCGTCAGTTTTGCGCGCGAGGTCGCCGCGCGCGCCGAGAATGAATCCGAGGCGCGCCGGGCCACCAGCCTGCTCTATCACGTCGCAAGCGCGGTTGCGTTGGCCTGGGAGGGCGGACGCATCAACGAGATGCGGGGCGATGCGCGACGGCTCCTGCTGTCGCGGCTCGTGATCGATCATCGCGTTTCACCGGGCGATCCGTTCCGCTTAGCGGAAAATACCGTTCAGGATCCGATCGCGGGCCACTTGCTTGATGACCGTGCGGTGGGCATGGCCGAGGTTGGCGAACTGCTTCCGGCAGCGTAGGCTTCATGCACGCGCTTGCGTCGCGCCCTGTCGCGGGACCGCTCATGCGTGCGCGACAAAATCGATAAACAAAAATAAATTGAGGAAAAGCCAATGAAGGCAGCCGTGCTGCACGAAGTGAACACGCCGCTCGTCATCGAGGACGTCAGCCTGCCGAATCCGGGCCCGCGCGAGGTCCTGATCCGCACCGCGGTCGCCGGCCTCTGCCATTCCGACCTGCATTTCATGGAAGGGCTCTATCCGCATCCGCTGCCGGCCGTGCTCGGCCATGAATCCGCGGGCGTCGTCGAGAAGGTCGGCTCCGACGTCAACTATGTGAAGCCTGGCGATCACGTCGTCACCTGTCTCTCGGTGTTCTGCGGCACCTGCGATAATTGCACGACCGGGCGGCCGGTGCTGTGCACCGACACGACAGTCAAGATGCTGCCGGGCGCGTCCAACCGGCTCTCCTGGAGCAAGCCAGAGAAGCTCAATCAGTTTCTCAATCTCTCATCCTTCGCCGAGCAGATGCTGGTGCACGAGAACGCCATCGTCAAAATCCGCCGCGATATGCCGCTTGATCTCGCGGCGTTGATCGGCTGCGGCGTCATGACCGGCTATGGCGCGGTGGTCAACACCGCGAAGGTCCAGCCGGGCGAGACTGTGGCCGTGATCGGCTGCGGCGGTGTCGGCATGGCGTCTATCAACGGCGCGGCGATCGCGGGCGCGGGCCGCATCATAGCCGTCGATGTCAACCCGGCGAAGCTGCAGCTTGCCACCAAGCTGGGCGCCACTGATCTCGTGGACCCGAAGAATGGCGACGTCGTTCAGCAGGTGCGCGAGATCACCAAGGGCGGCGTGCATCATGCGTTCGAGGTGCTGGGCCGCAAGGAAACGGCAGAGCAGGCCTTCGGCATGCTGGCGCCCGGCGGCACCGCGACCATCGTCGGCATGATCCCGTTCGGCCAGAAGATCGAGCTGCATGGCTTTGATTTCCTGCGCGAGCGCAAGCTGCAGGGCTCTTCGATGGGCTCCAATCATTTCCGCGTCGACATGCCCCGCCTGATCGAATTCTACATGCGCGGCAAGCTGCATCTGGAAGACTGGATCTCGGCGAAGCTGAAGTTGTCCGAGATCAACGAAGGCTTTGCGAATATGAAAGCCGGCAAGATGCTGCGCAGCGTGATCATGTTTGATGGTTAGAGTTGCCAGCGTCGTTCCGGGGCGTTTGCAAAGCATGCGAACCCGGAACCTCGCGCCGCACACGACTTCGAGATTCCGGGTTCGCGCTCCGCCCGCCCCGGAATGACGTCGGGCTCACCGCGACACGTGTGCCGACACCGCGAGCCAGCGGCCGTTCTGCTTGGCCCAGCAATCTGTGTAGCGGCCCTCGGCGTGCTGGCCATCCGATGTCGTGTAGCTGGTCGCGCCGTGGATGATGGCGAAGTCGCCCATCACCCGGATCTTCACGTCATGGGCTTTCAGGTTCCTGATAGCGACCGGTTGTGCCGTCTGCTTCAGGAAGCCCGCGCGGTCGACGAATGTCTTGTCGGGATTGGTGCAATAGAAATCCATCGCCAGGATTTCGTCGAAGCGCTTGACGTCGGAGTTCTGCACCGAGGCGACATAGTCGCGGTTCAGGACGGTCAGTTCGTCGATGTCCTTGCTCATGGGTTTTCCCTCTTTCGTCATTCCGGGGCACTTGCAAAAGCAAGCGAAACCGGAATCTCGTGCCCAACTTCTGGATTCCGGGTTCGCGCTCACGCGCGCCCCGGAATGACGAGGTATCGGCTCAATCATCAAACATCGGCGGCGGAACGAAGCCGCCGAATTCGCGCTCGATCAGTTCGGCCAGCCTGAGCAGCGTGCGGTCTTCCAGCCACGGACCGACGATCTGCACGCCGACCGGCAGCCCCCCGGTGGACAGTCCGACCGGGATTGCGGTGGCAGGCAGGCCGGGCAGCGTGGCGATGCCGGGCCAGACCAACTGGTTGGAATACATATAGTCCTTGCCATCGATGTTGATACGGCGCTTTTCCTGGTCCGGCGAGTGATCATGCGGATAGGCCGGGGTCGGCATGATCGGGCAAATTACCGCATCGAATGATCGGAACAATTCGCGCCATTGCGCGCGCAGCCGCGCTCGCATTCCGTCGTCGATCACCCAACCGCTGTGGCTCTGCGTCATGCCGCGCAGGCGTTCCGCGGTCAGGCTCTTGTCGTCCGAGGAAAGCTGTGCGGCGGCGGTCTTGGCGCCGGCGATCGCCTCCGGCTGGAAGAAGGTGCCGAGGAACGACATCAGGCGGCGCATATAGAGCCGCGAGGATTTAGCGAAGTCCGGCAGCAGGCGGCTTTCACGCGCGGTCGTCACGCCCGCTTTGGCGAGATTGTCTGCGAGTGTTTCGATTGCCGTGCGAATGTCCTTGTTCGGCGGCATGATTGGGTGATCTTCGACGACCAGCACGCGAAAGTCCTTCAGATTGTCATGCCGCGGCGGCGGCAGGGCGAGCTTGTAGCCGACGCCGGCATCCAGCGGATCGGGTCCTGCGATCACGTCGAGCAACAGCGAGAGATCGGCTGCGCAACGTGCCATCGGGCCGAGCACGGACAGGTCGGGCTCGACCGGGATCGCCGGGAATGGCGGTGGCGTATGGCCGCGAACCGGGACCAGATTGAAGCTTGGCTTGTGGGCATAGACACCGCAATGAAATGCCGGCACGCGCAACGAGCCGCCGATGTCGGAGCCGAGCGAGAGCGGGCCATAGCCCGCGGCGAGCGCCGCCGCCGATCCACCGGAGGAGCCACCGGGTGTGCGGCCAAGATCGAAGGGATTGCTGGTGGTGCCGTAGATGTCGTTGTAGCTCTGCCAATCGCCGAGTCCGACCGGCACATTGGTCTTGCCGAGAATGACGCCGCCGGCCTCCTTCACGCGGGTGATCGTCAGCGCGTCCTCCTTCGGTCTGAAATCCTTCTGCGCCGGGAAGCCCCAGCTCGTGGGTAGGCCAGCGATGTTGTAGGATTCCTTGATGGTCAGCGGCAGGCCGAGCAGCGGCCTGGTTTCGCCGCGCGCAATGGCCGCGTCGGCGGCGCGCGCGGAAGCGATGCCGCGCTCGAAATCGCGCACGCAGATCGCGTTGATCTTGCCGTCATGCCGCTCGATGCGGGCGATCGCGTCCTCGGCCAGTTCGACCGCGGACACCTGTTTTGCCTTTAACGCCGCCGATAGTTCGACCGCCGTTTTGAAGCTCCATTGTGATTTGGCCAAGTCGTTCCTCCCAGGCTCTGCATGCGATGATGCAAAGCCTAGCGGCAGCCCGCAAGGACGGTTTGACAGGAATTGCGGAGCTATTTGCTCGCGCGTAATTAGTCTTTACGCCGCGCCGATCAGAATGCCGACACCGAGCACGATGACGCCGCCCAGCACGATCTGAAACACCGCCTGCAGGAAGGGCGTGTCCATGTAGCGCGAGCGAATGAACGCGATCGCCCACAGTTCGAAGAACACGACGATGCCGGCGATCGCGGTGGCGATCCAGAATGCGTTGGCCCAGGAATCCGGTACGAGATAGGGCAGGGTGTGACCGAGGCCGCCGAGCGTCGTCATCAGCCCGCAGGTCATGCCGCGCAGCCAGGGCGAGCCGCGCCCCGTGAGCGAACCGTCATCCGACAAGGCCTCCGCAAAACCCATGCTGATGCCCGCGCCGATCGAGGCGGCAAGCCCGACCAGGAAGGTTTGAGAATTCTGGTGCGTGGCGAAGGCGGCGGCGAACAGCGGCGCCAGTGTCGAGACCGAGCCATCCATCAACCCCGCGAGGCCCGGCTGCACGTATTGCAGCACGAAGATGCGGCGGCGCGTCTTGTCTTCGGCCTCGCGCACGTCGGGCTTGAGGATTTCGCCCGTTAGCTTGACCGCGAGCTTTTCATGGCCCTTCTCGGCTTCGGCGAGATCGCCGAGCAATCGCCTGACGTGCACATCCTGGGTTTGTTCGGTGGCCTTGATGTAGAAGCGCTCGGCCTCGAACTCCATCGTCTCGACCTCTTTCCGAACGGTCTCGAGCGGCAGATTCTTGGTCAACCAGATCGGGCGGCGGCGCAGGAAACCGCGCACGTCCTCCCGGCGGATCGGCGGCAGGTTCTTGCCGAAGCGCTGCTCGTAGAGTTCCAGCAGCATGTGTCGATGGCTGCGCTCCTCCTCGGCCATCTCCTCGAACACCTTGGCCGAATCCGGGTACCGCTCGATGAGATCCTCGGCGAAGGTCATGTAGATGCGGCTGTCTTCCTCTTCGGAGGCGATCGCGAGTGCCAGCACTTCGCGCTCGGTCAAGTCGGTGAAACTCTTCATCTTCCGGACTCACAATTTAGAACAATTCTAGATTAACTTAGAAGAGTTCTAAATGTGATGTCAAATGCACCGAGGCCGCCGTATCGATGCCGATTTGTTCGATTGACGTTCCGTCCGGGGGGAACCAGACGGGCAAAATGCCCGTTCGCGTTCCCGCAACCAGTCTCCGGAGCTTCCATGGAAAAGGTCAAATACCGTCTGAACGAGCCGCGGCTCGCGCCGCGCCGCACCAAGCTTGAAATTCCGGGCTGGGCGGGCGAGCGCTCACCGCGCGCGGACGGTTCGCACGAGCAGGTCTGGCATTGCGTTCCGTTCTCGGAGGGCGCGCAATACGGCATCGAGCTGTTCTACCCCTACGACAACGAGCTCCATGTCAGCACCAGGGACGGCCAGCTGGTGCTGGAAGGCGAGTGGGGCGAACCGCCGAGCGACGGCGTGCAGTGGCCGCCGTTCCGCAATTTTGGCGACAATTTCTACACCTATCAGCTGCTGCTCGATCTCAAGGTCGAGAAGGGGCTGGCGATCCGGACCGAGCCGCATCCGCGCTTCTACACCGACCGCAGCGACACGGTGCCGGTCGCGGTGCCGGCCTTGATCCGCAACTGGTGGCCGATGGTGTTCTTCTGCGTGTTCAAGGCGCCGGTCGAGGGACGCACGCATATTTTCCGGCCCAATGAGCCGTTCGCGCAGATCATCGTCATCCCCGAGGAGGCATCGTTTGAATTGGAGCCGATGAGCGAAGACGAATCCGCCGAGCGCGAGCTGCAGGCGCGCCGCATCTATGCCAACCGTCCGAAGCTGGCCGCCGGCACCGAGTGGATGTCATCGACCGACACCGTGTTCGACGGCACCTACCGCCATCTGCATCGGGCGGCCAAGGAAAAAGCGAGGCCGGACTGAACGCCGGGGCCTGATTGAATTCAAAAGAAGGAAGGCCCCGGAACTCGCGCGCCGGGGCCCTCTTCGTTCGACAAATCTGACAGCATCAATAGTGGTGATGATGGTGATGGTGATGATGGTGGTGCTGGTGGTGCCGGTGGCGATGCGGCACCACGACGACCACCGGCCGACGCCAGTGGTGATGGTGATGATGGTGGTGGTGATGGTGGAACTGGGCGAGCTGAACGTTGTCTTCAGCGGACGGCGCCTGACCCTGTTCGTCGACTGCCTGCAGCATCGCTTTGGCGTTCGGGATCGGCTCCAGCAGATCGGCGAAGGAATTCGCCTGCAGGACGTCTGCAGGCGCCGGAGCTGGTGCAGCCTGGGCGGCGTTCAATGTTCCGAGCGCCGCCACCGCTCCCAAAAGTCCAGCGATCTTCTTGTCCATAAAGTCTCCTCCAAAGCGCATAGCCCCGGCACGCAACGCGAGCCCCGCGCGTGATGTTCCGTGATTTGTGGGCGGATTGACGTCGGAGGTTTGTTCGGGTTGCGCTACGACTCAAGCTTTGCGGCGTCGCGCAGGAATTGCAGTAACAGGCTGTTGACCTGCTCGGGCTGTTCCTGCTGCACCCAATGGCCCGCGCCGTCGACGAGATGGCAACCGATCATCCTGGTGCAGGCGCGCGTCTGCATCGCCTCGAACACGCCTGCGCGCTGATACGTGCCCCAATCCTGCTTTCCGGAGATGAAGCAGGACGGCACGTCGATGGTCCGGCCCGACCAGATCTGCAGTTCTGCATTGAACGCACCCGAGGTGCCGCAGCGATACCATTGCAGCCCGCCTTGAAATCCGGTGCGCTGATATTCCGATGCATAGTAGGTAAGCTCGGCGTCCGGCAGCCATTGGTTCGCCGCAATCTCCGCGGCCGACGGCATTTCTTCGGCCACCGTCTCCGGCATCGTCCTGGCCAGATCCATGACATAATAAGTCGGAAGTTTTGCAAGCTCGCTCACCGACCAGGCTGCGAGCGGATAGGGCTTGTTGTCTTTCCAGTCCGCGCTCTTGTGGTGATAGTAAGCGCGAAGGAAATCGTGCAGGCCCTGCGGCGGATGATGCATGTCGGCGTCCGCCTCGCGCGTCGAGTAGTACCACTGATAATGTTTGCGCGGTCGCGGCAGCGCGGCGAGCTCGCGATGCACGGGATCACCCGGTGCGGGACGCGCGGGAGATTCAGCCGTGTCGAACGGCAATGACGGCGGGCCCCCGAACGGCGCGCTCATCATCGCGACTGCGCGAAACACGTCGGGGCGCACCAGTGCGCACCACGCTGCGACCGGGCTGCCGAAATCATGCCCGATCACGGCGTCGACATGGCGATGACCGAAGGCGGATACGAGCCCCAGCGCATCACGCACGAGATTGGGCAGCCGGAACGCATTGAGGTCGCCATCATAGTGTGCATCCCAGCCGGCGGTGCGGCCATAACCGCGCTGGTCCGGCGCGATCACATGATAGCCGGCTTCCGCCAGCGCCGGCATCACCTTGCGCCAGCTGAAGGCGAGTTCGGGAAAGCCGTGCAGCAGCAACACGCAGGGCCGGCCCTTGGCCTCGAAGCCGGCTTCGAGCACATGCATGCGAAGGCCGTTGATGCCCTCGACATAGCGCGAGCGGATGGAGGCGGGGAGGGGAATGTCGGGGAGAGTAGTTGTTGTGTTCATTGCTTACGGTCCTCTCCCCACGTCGTCCCGGCCTTGAGCCGGGACCCATAACCACGGATGTCTGTTTGTTGCTAGCTGTGGCCGCGATCTTATCACAGCGAGCGTCTGTGGTTATGGTCCCCCCTGCGTTCGCAGGGACGACAGCGAGTTTGTCGCCCGAACGGGAGCATCTCACGCCCGATGTCGGCTGCACCTGGGTTCCCATAGCTAAATCCGCACCGCCGCCTTCGGCCAGTAGTTGTCGCGCAGATGCCGTTTCACGAGCTTGCCGGTCGGCGTGCGCGGCAATTCCGCCTGGAAATCGATCGAGCGCGGGCATTTGATCGGCGACAGATGCTTGCGGCAGAACAGCATCAGCGCGGCTTCCAGCTCCTTGCCGGCGCGCGCCATGTCGTGCGGCTGCACCACCGCCTTGACCTCTTCGCCCATTTCCTCGTTGGGCACACCGAACACCGCAACGTCGGCGACGTCGGGGTGGGTGATCAGCACGTCCTCGGTCTCCTGCGGATAGATGTTCACGCCGCCCGAGATGATCATGTAGGCCTTGCGGTCGGTGAGATAGAGATAGCCTTCGTTATCGAGATAGCCGACATCGCCGAGCGTCGACCAGCCTTTCGCATTGCGCGCGCGCTGCGTCTTCTCCGGATCGTTGTGATAGGCGAATTCCGGTCCGTCGGCGAAATACACCGTGCCGATCTGCCCAATGGGGGCTTCCTCGCCGTTTTCATCGACGATCTTGACCGTGCCGACGACCGCGCGGCCGACCGTGCCGCGATGCGCCAGCCATTCCTGCGAATTGCAGAAGGTGAGGCCGTTGGTCTCCGTGCCCGCGTAATATTCCAACAGGACAGGTCCCCACCAGTCGATCATTTTTGCCTTGACGTCGACCGGGCAGGGCGCCGCGGCGTGAATCGCACGGCGGAGCGATGACACATCGTAGCGCTGCTGCACGTCGTCGGGCAGCTTCAGCATGCGCACGAACATGGTCGGGACAAGTTGCGAATGCGTGACCTTGTGCGTCTCGACCAGCTTGAGGAATTGTTCCGCATCGAAGGATTCCATCAGGATCGACGTGCCGCCGAGCGCGATCTGCGCCATGTTGAAGCGCAAGGGCGCCGCGTGATAGAGCGGCGCCGGCGACAGATAGATGCTGTCCCCGCCCATGCTGCACAGCTTGCCGCAAACGCCGAGCAGGAAGGCGGACGCCGCGTCGAACGGGTTGCCCTCGAACGGTCTCTTGATGCCCTTCGGCCGGCCGGTGGTGCCGGATGAATAGAGCATGTCGTAGCCCGCGACCTGATCGGCAATCGGCGTGACCGGCTGCGCGCCGGCCTCATTGTCCCAGGAACGGAAGCCGGGCAGCGGCTCGTCGAGCATATAGAAGACAGGATCGCCCGGTTCGCCGGTAACGAGACCTTTGATCTGCTCGGCGCATTTCGGCGAGGTGATGACGACCTTGGCGCCGCAATCCCTCACGATGTAGTCGATTTCGTCCTGGGTCAGATAGCGGCTGATCGCGGTGTAATAGAGCCCAGCACGCTGTGCCGCCCAGCAGACTTCCATGAAGGCGAGCCGGTTCTCCATCAGCAGCGCGATGTGGTCGCCTGCTTTCAGCTCCAGCGCGCGGAAGAGCTGCGCGCCCTGGTTCGAGAGTTCGTCGAGCTCGCGGTAGGTGATGGCCTTGCCGGTGCCGGCCATCTGATAGGCGATCTTGTTCGGATGCGTCCGGGCGTGGATGGAGGGGTGAGTCATGGCACTCTCCTGGCGAATGGCGAGTAGCGGGTGGCGAATAGGGGAACGTCTCCAATCCCCACTCGCCACCCACTCTCTGCTCTCCTTGTTGGCTCCCTCTATTCGCTATTCGCCACTCACTATTCGCGGCACGTCCTTCACCATTCGCTCGTCGGCTCGTTACAGCCGCTCAACGATCGTCACATTCGCCATGCCGCCGCCTTCGCACATGGTCTGCAAGCCGTAGCGTTTGTTCCGCTGCTTGAGCGCATTCACCAGCGTCGTCATCAGCTTGGTGCCGGAGCCGCCGAGCGGATGGCCGAGCGCGATTGCGCCGCCATTGACGTTGAGCCTCGCCGGATCCGCGCCGGTGGTCTTCAGCCACGCGGTCGGCACCGAGGCGAAGGCCTCGTTGACCTCGAACAGGTCGATCTCGTCGATCGTCATGCCGGATTTCTTGAGCGCGCGCTCGGTCGCATGCAGCGGTGCGTCGAGCATGATGACGGGATCGCCGCCCATCATGGTCATGTGATGAATGCGCGCCATCGGCTTGACGCCGAGCTGCTTCAGGCCCCTCTCATTGACGACGAGTACTCCGGACGCGCCGTCGCAGATCTGGCTGGCGCTCGCCGCCGTCAGCTTGCCGTTCTCGGCGATCAGCTTCACGCCCTTGATGCCGTCCAGGCTGACGTCAAACCGAATGCCTTCGTCGATATGATGGGTGTCGGTCGAGCCGTCGGCGCGGGTGATCTGCAGCGGGACGATCTCGTCCTTGAAGCGGCCGGCCTGCGTCGCGGCGATCGCTTGCTGATGGCTGTTATAGGAATATTCGTCGAGCTGGTCTCTGGAGAGGCCGTATTTCTCGGCCATCATCTCCGCGCCGGTGAACTGGCTGAACACGATGTTCGGATAACGCTTCTCGATGTTCGGGCTTTTGTAATGGCCGAAGCCGTTCTTGGCCGGCAGCGAGGAGGCAAGGCCCATCGGCACGCGCGTCATCGATTCCACGCCGGCGGCGATCACGACATCCATCGCGCCCGACATCACAGCCTGCGCCGCGAAATGCAGCGCCTGTTGCGAGGAGCCGCATTGCCGGTCGATGGAGGTGCCGGGCACGCTCTCCGGCAGTTTCGAGGCCATGATCGCGTTGCGCGCGACATTGTTGGACTGCTCACCGGCCTGCATCACGCATCCCATGATGACGTCTTCGATCTGATCAGGGGCGGCGCCCGACCGCTCGACCAGCGAGTCGAGCACGACGGCGGCGAGATCAGCCGGATGCCAGCCTGCAAGACGTCCCCCCTTGCGACCGCCGGCAGTGCGGGCGGTGGCGACGATGTAAGCCTCGGCCATCTCTGTTCTCCCTGTTGTTCTTGATGACGGGCGGATTTAAGGGATGCTTGGCGATTTAGTCAATCAATCAATTAACTCTTGAGATGGGCCACGGCTTAGGCTTATCTGCCTCGCGCAACGGCCCAAGACGCGGAATTGCCGGCAGGAAACGAGTCCATCTTGAACACCAGCGTACCGATCAGACAGCAGGCCGCCAAGAATGCCACCGCCGAGAAGCTTCTCGATGCGGCGAGCGAGTTGATGATCGAGCGTTCGTCGATCGAGGTGTCCTTGAGCGACATCGCGCAGAAGTCCGGGGCTAATGCCGCACTGGTGAAATATCATTTCGGCAACAAGGATGGGCTGTTGCTGGCACTGCTCGCGCGCGACGCCGCGACGGAAATGTCGAACCTCGAATATCTGCTGGCGCAGCCGATCACGCCGACCGAGAAGCTGAAGCTGCACATCGCCGGCGTCATCCGCGCCTATCACCGGTTTCCCTACATGAACCGGCTGATCCACTTTCTGCTGCACGAGAGCAGCCAGGAGGCAGCCGACGAGGTCTCGAAATTTTTCGTCGCCCCGCTGCTGGATTTTCACCGTCGCTTGCTTGCGCAAGGCATGAAGGCCGGCGAGTTCCGCGATATCGATCCGGTCCTGTTCTACACCAGCCTGATCGGTGCCTGCGATCACCTGTTTTTCGGCCGCCACGCGATGTCGCGCGCGGCCGGCATCGGTCCCGTGACCGACGATGTCTGCCGCGATTACATCAGGCACATGGAAGCGCTGATCTGCGGCGGAATGGTGAGAAGAGAGCGAATAGCGAATGGGGAGTAGCGAGTGGAGGTCTGCTTCCCCTGTTCGCTACTCGCCATTCGCTACTCGCCCATTGCAAGTCTAGAGAAGAAACGTCCAAGGAGATTGACATGCAGCTGAAAGACGTAGCCGTTCTCATCACCGGCGGTGGCTCGGGCCTGGGCGCCGCGACCGCCTACGCGATGGCCGCCAAGGGCGCGAAGATTGCCGTGCTCGACCAGAGCAAGGAGAATGCGGAAAAGGTCGCGGCCGAGGTGAAGGGCGTCGCGGTCCACGCCGACGTCACCGACGAGGAGCAGGTGAAGGCTGGTATCGCGAAGGCGGAAGCTTCGCACGGCATCGCACGCGTGCTGATGAATTGCGCTGGGATCGGCGGTTCGCAGCGAATCGTGGGACGGGACGGCGTCTATCCGCTGGCGAAGTTCGCGCGCATCATCAATGTCAACCTGATCGGCACCTTCAACGTGCTGCGGCTGTTCGCCGAACGGCTCGTGACGGCTGAGCCGATCGGCGAGGAGCGCGGCGTCATCATCAACACGGCGAGCGTCGCGGCCTATGAAGGGCAGATCGGCCAGATCGCCTATTCGGCCTCGAAGGGCGGCGTCGTCGGTCTCACGCTGCCGGCGGCGCGCGATCTCGCCAGCCAGAAGATCCGGGTCAACACGATTGCGCCGGGTCTGTTCCTGACGCCGCTGCTGATGGGCCTGAACGAGGAGGCGCGCAAGAGCCTCGGTGCGCAGGTGCCGCATCCGGCGCGGCTCGGCGATGCTTCTGAATACGGCAACCTCGCGGTCCACATTGTCGAAAACCCGATGCTGAACGGTGAGACCATCCGTCTCGATGGCGCGATCCGCATGGCGCCGCGGTAGTACAGGCATGCCATCGTCCCCGCGAACGTGTTGATGTATGCACATCTCGAAAGGCAATCTCATCTGTCGTCCCTGCAAACGCAGGGACCCATACCGCGTGATATTTGGTGTTGGAAAGAAAGCCGTCCCGTCGTTGGTGCCAAAAAATTCCATCCTGTGGTTATGGGTCCCTGCGTTCGCAGGGACGACGGCGAGTTTGTGGTCTGAATGGGAATTTCTCACCGCAAGCGGGGCGAGGTTTCGTTGATCGATGCGCTCAATGATTACTTTCAAGGCTTGCACCGCAATCGTTCCACCTGCGTCGAGCCGTTGAAAGGCGCGGGGAAGATCAAGGCCTTTCTCGAAAAGCGAAAGCCGGTCTATACCAAGCGATAACGATCAAGATCCGCAAAGGACAATATTTCGGGAGACGCAAAATGGACGGGAATGCCGCCGCGGTGTTGGAAAGGCCGGCCTTTCGCAAGGTCAACTGGCTGAAGCGCGACATCGCGGTCGAACGGCGCAACGACGGCGTCATCGTCATGAAATCGCGCATTCCGCTGCAGTCTTTCCCGCCGCATATCCCGGCCTCGCTCGCGAAATGGGCCAAGGAAGCGCCCGAGAGGACATGGCTCGCGCAGCGCACCGGTGCCGATCGGCAATGGCGCAAGATGACCTACGGCGAGGCCAAGCGCATCGTCGACGGATTGACCCAGGGCCTGCTCGATCTCGGGCTCGAGGCCGGCGGTCCCGTCGCGATTCTCTCGGGCAATTCGATCGAGCATGCGCTGATGACGCAGGCTGCGATGCAGGCACGCCTTCCCGCGGCGCCGGTGTCGCCGGCCTATTCGCTGATGAGCCAGGATCACGCCAAGCTGAAATATCTGTTCGGCCTGATCAAGCCGAAGGTCGTGATGGTCCAGGATGGTCCGACCTTCGCGAAGGCGCTGAATGCGCTCGATCTCAAAGACGTCACGGTCGTGCATGTTGCGCGTCCTTGCGAGGGCATCAACAGCATCGCCTTTGCCGATCTTGCGGCGACGCCGGTGACAAACGACGTCGACGAGTCGATCGCGAAGATCACGCCCGACACCGTTGGTAAGCTGCTGTTCACCTCGGGCTCGACCGGCATGCCCAAGGCGGTCATCAACACGCAGGGCATGATGTGCGCCAATGCTGCGATGATGATGCAGGTCCGCCCGCGCGGGGCGGATGCTACCGTTTCCACCGTGCTCGACTGGATGCCCTGGAATCACACCATGGGCGGCAACGCGCTGTTCAATCCGCTGCTGATCGAGGGCGGCACGCTCTATATCGACGATGGCCGTCCGGTGCCGGGCCAGTTCGATGAAACGATCAGGAACCTGCGCGAGATCTCGCCGACCTATTACGCCAATGTGCCTGTCGGTTACGCCGCGCTCGCCGCCGCAATGGAGAAGGACGACGCGCTGTGCCGCAGCTTCTTCCGGGATCTCGGCCTGATGGGTTATGGCGGCGCGCGGCTGCCGGACGATCTCTACGACCGGATGCAGGCGTTGGCCGTGCGCGCCACCGGCGAGCGGATCGTGTTCTACACCGGCTGGGGCTCGACCGAGACCGGGCCGACCTCGACCGGCACCTATTGGGATACCGAGCGCGTCGGCCTGATCGGCCTGCCATTTCCCGGCGTCGAACTGAAGATGGTGCCGTGCGGCTCGAAGTATGAGTTGCGGCTGCGCGGCGTCAACGTGACGCCCGGCTATTTCGGCCAGCCAGAACTGACCAAGGCGGCATTCGACGAGGAAGGCTTCTATCGCATCGGCGATGCCGGTGTGTTCGTCGATCCCGATGATCCCGTGCAGGGCATCATCTTTGCCGGCCGCGTGGTGGAGGATTTCAAGCTCACCACCGGCACCTTCGTGCATGTCGGCGCGCTACGCACCGACGCGATCGCCGCGGCGACGCCCGTCATTCAGGATGCGCTGGTCGCGGGACAGGATCGGCCCTTCATCGGACTCCTCGCATGGCCAAATCTTCACGCCTGTCGCCAGATGATCGGCAATCCGGATGCGACCTGCGCAGATGTGGTCGCACACCCTGACATCATCGTCTGCCTCAAGCGTGGCCTGCAGGCACACAACGCATCATGCGCGGGCGCAAGCAGCCTGCGTATCGGGCGCGCCATGCTGATGGTCGAGCCGGCCTCGATCGATGGCAACGAGCTGACCGACAAAGGCTACATCAATCAGCGCGCCGGCCTCGAACGCCGCGCCGCGCTGGTGGAGAAGCTTTACGCGGAAACGCCCGGCGACGACGTGATCGTGCTGCAATGAAGGCGCTGCTCAAGTTTTTCACCGTCATTCCGGGATGGTCCGAAGGACCAGACCCGGAATCTCGAGATTCCGGGTTCGATGCTTCGCATCGCCCCGGAACGACGATGTTTATGTTTCGACTCTCCAAGGCGAGTAATATCCCATGAACTTCGATTTCTCCGACGACCAGAAGCAATTGCGCGACCAGGCGCGGAAATTCCTGGCCGAGAAATGCTCGCCGAAGGCGGTGCGCGTCGTTCTTGAGGGCAAGGAGCCTTACGACCGCGACACTGTGGAAGGGCCTCGCCGAGATGGGTTTTCTCGGCGTTGCGATCCCCGAGGAATATGGCGGCGCGGGCGCAGGTCATCTCGAGCTTTGCGTGATCGCAGAGGAGATGGGGCGCGCGCTGGCGCCGGTGCCGTTTTCGTCCACCGTTTATCTCGCCGCCGAGGCGTTGCTGCTCGCCGGCAGTGATGCGCAGAAGCAGACGTGGCTGCCGAAGATCGCATCCGGCGAGGCGATCGGCACGCTGGCGCTGTTCGAAGGCAAGGGCAACCCTTCGCCGCAGGCGATCAAGCTCGCGGCGTCCGGTGGCGTGCTGAATGGCGTCAAGAAGCCGGTGCCTGATGGCGCGATTGCCGATTTCGCTATCGTTGCCGCGCGTACCGGATCGGGCGGACGCGAGACCGACATCTCGCTGTTCCTGGTCGACATGAAGGGCGGCGGCGTCGAGACCAGGGCGCTGACCAATGTCGATCCGACCCGTGGTCAGGCCGAGGTCACGTTCAAGGATTGCAAGGCCGAGCCGCTGGGCGCGGCGGGCGAAGGCTGGAGCATCATCGCCCAAGTGCTCGACCGCGCGGCGGTGCTGATCGCGTTCGAACAGGTCGGCGGTTCAGACCGTGCGCTGGAGATGGGCCGCGATTATGCGCTGGATCGCATCGCGTTTGGCCGGCCGATCGGCTCGTTCCAGGCGGTCAAGCACTTGCTTGCCGACATGTATGTGTCGGCGACGCTGGCGCGCTCCAACTGCTATTACGGCGCCTGGGCGCTCTCGACCAACGCGTCGGAGTTGCCGGAGGCCGCGGCCACCGCGCGCATCAGCGCGACCCAGGCATTCCAGCACTGTTCGAAAAACAACATCCAGGTCCATGGCGGCATGGGCTTCACCTGGGAGTTCGACTGCCACATGTATTACCGCCGCTCCAACGCGCTCGCGCTCGGGCTCGGCAGCCTGTCCTATTGGGAGGACGCGCTGATCGACCGCATGCGCAAGAAGAACGCGGCTTGAGGCAATGCTCGTCATTCCGGGGCGCACCGAAGGTGCGAACCCGGAATCTCGAGATGAATAACCTCTAGATTCCGGATCGACCCGCGCGGCGGGTCGTCCGGAATGACGATCCGAAGAGGACTATGAACATGAACTTCGACGACACCCCGCAGGAAGCTGCATTCCGCGCCGAGGCGCGAAGCTGGATCGCGGCCAATGCGCCGAAGCAATATGAGGAAGAGCTACGCAAATCCTCGCTCGGCCGCACCCAGCTCAGGGGTGCCAACATTCTCGAGGTCGCCAAGGCGTGGCAGAAGAAGAAAGCCGATGCCGGCTGGGCCTGTCTGCACTGGCCAAAGGATTATGGCGGGCGCGGCGCCTCGCCGATCGAGCGGGTGATCTGGCAGCAGGAGGAGGGACCCTTCGGCAAGCTGAGCGCGATGTTCATCATCGGTCACGGCATGTGCGGGCCGACCATGATGGCGTTTGCGGGCGAGGAGCAAAAGCGCGGATATCTGCCGCCGCTCGCCTCCGGCGAGAAGATCTGGTGCCAGTTGTTCTCCGAGCCGGCCGGCGGCTCCGACGTCGCCGGCCTGCGTACCCGCGCCGAGAAGAGCGGCGATGACTGGATCGTCAATGGTCAGAAGATCTGGACCTCCGGCGCGCATTATTCCGACTACGGCATCCTGCTCACGCGCACCGATCCCAATGTGCCCAAGCACAAGGGGCTCACCATGTTCTTCCTGGATATGAAGAGCCCGGGCGTCGAGGTGCGTCCGATCAGGCAGGCGAGCGGGCAATCGGACTTCAACGAGGTCTATTTCACCGACGTGAAAATCCCCGACAGCCAGCGGCTCGGCAACGTCAATGACGGCTGGAACGTCTCGCTGACCACGCTGATGAACGAGCGCATGTCGATTGGCGCGGGCGTCTCCACCGGCTTCCCCGAATTGTTCGAGTTCTGCAGCAATCTGATGCTGGACGACGGCCTTGCGATCGATGATCGCAATGTCCGTTCGAAGCTTGCAAACTGGGCGGTGAAGGCGAGCGGGCTCAAATATACCAGCTTCCGCGCCATTTCCGCGCTGTCGCGTGGCGAGCGGCCGGGCCCCGAGAATTCGATCGGCAAGCTGGTTGCGGGATCGATGGTCCAGGATGTCGCGATGTTCGCGCTCGATCTGCAGGGCGCGGCCGGCGTGCTGAGCGGGCCGGAGGCCGAGCTTGCCGGGAAATTCCAGGCCATGCTGCTGCGCGCGCCCGGCACCCGCGTCGAAGGCGGCACCGACGAGATCATGCGCAACATCATCGCCGAGCGCGTGCTCGGCCTGCCCGGCGACATCCGCGTCGACAAGGATGTGCCGTTCAACAAGATACCGACCAAGGGGAGAAGTTAGACCCTCACCCTGAGGAGCTGCGCAGCAGCGTCTCGAGGGGTGGGGCCTCATGGTTCGAGACGGCGCAATGCGCCTCCTCACCATGAGGGGAAACACCGGACAAGAATGATAATGGTGGGTTCGTTTCGCTCAACCCACCCTCCAGCTGGATGAGGTTGCCCATGAACTTCGACGACACGCCGCAGGAAGCCGAATTCCGCGCGACCGCGCGCAAATGGATCGACGCCAACGCGCCGAAGGATTTGGAGTCCGAGCTTTCGAAATCCTCCCTCGGCCGCATCCGCCTGCAGCATCATGACATGGTCGAGGTCGGCAAGGCCTGGCAGAAGAAGAAGGCGGATGGTGGTTGGGCCTGCCTGCACTGGCCGAAGGAATATGGCGGCCGTGGCGCAACGCCGATCGAGCGGGTGATCTGGCAGCAGGAGGAAGGCGTCTTCGGCAAGCTGACGCAGCCGTTCCAGATCGGCGAGGGCATGTGCGGGCCGACGGTGATGTCCTACGGCAGCGAGGAGGCCAAGCGGCGCTATCTGCCCAGGCTCGCGTCCGGCGAGGAAATCTGGTGCCAGTTGTTCTCCGAACCTGCGGGCGGGTCCGACGTCGCAGGCCTGCGCACCCGGGCGGAAAAGACGGGCGACAACTGGATCGTCAACGGCCAGAAGATATGGACGTCCGGTGCGCACTATTCCGACTACGGTTTGCTGATCACCCGCACCGATCCCAATGTGCCCAAGCACAAGGGGCTGACGATGTTTTTCCTCGACATGAAGAGCAAGGGCGTCGAGGTGCGGCCGATCAGGCAGGCCAATGGCATGCAGGAGTTCAACGAGGTCTATTTCACCGACGTCGTGATCCCCGACAGCCAGCGGCTCGGCAATGTCGGCGACGGCTGGAACGTGTCGCTGACCACACTGATGAACGAGCGCATGTCGATCGGCGCGCGGCTCGCGACCGGCTTTCCCGAGATGTTCGAGTTCTGCTCCGATCTGATGCTGGAGGATGGACCGGCAATCGACGATCGGGCCACGCGCTCCAGGCTCGCGAGCTGGGCGGTGAAGGCGAGCGGGTTGAAATATACCAGCTACCGCGCGATCTCCGCGCTGTCGAAAGGCGAGCGCCCGGGTCCGGAGAACTCGATCGGCAAGCTGGTCGCGGGCTCGATGCTGCAGGACATCGCGATGTACGCGATGGATCTCGAAGGCGCAGCCGGCGTTCTGGCGGGCGCCGACGAAGCGCAGGCGCGCGGGCAATTCCAGCAGATGATGCTGAACTCGCCGTCGATGCGTATCGCCGGCGGCACCGACGAGATCCTGCGCAACATCATCGCCGAGCGCGTGCTTGGCCTGCCCGGCGATATCCGGGTCGACAAGGACGTGCCGTTCAACAAGATTCCGACCAAGGGACGGAGTTAGAACTCTCCGCTCCACGCAAAGCGGGCTGTCGCCGTCATTCCGGGATGGTCCGAAGGACCAGGCCCGGAATCTCGAGATTCCGGGCTCGATGCTTCGCATCGCCCCGGAATGACGGGGGTACAACAGGGAAAGAAGTCAACCCATGGACTCCATCGTCGAAAACCACACCCAACAACCCATCGATGTCATAGAAGACCTGCTTGCCGCGCGCTTCTCCTGCCGCGCCTTTCTGCCGAAGCCGGTGCCACGCGCAACCATCGAGCGCATTCTTCTGGCGGCGCAGAAGACCGCGTCGTGGTGCAACAGCCAGCCGTGGCGGCTCGAGATCACGTCAGGCGAAGAAACCAGGAAATTCCGCGACGTGGTCTATGGCGCGGCTTCCGGCGGACGACCGAACAGCGGCGACTTCCCGTTTCCACGCGAATATCGCGGCGTCTATCTGGACCGGCGGCGCGAGAGCGGCTTCCAGCTCTACAATTCGCTCGGCATTCCCCGCGGCGACAAGGCGGGCTACGCGAAGCAGGCGCTGGAGAATTTCAATTTCTTCGGCGCGCCGCATGTCGCCATCGTGCACACCGACGAGGCGCTCGGCGTCTATGGCGCGATCGATTGCGGCGGCTATGTCACGAGCTTCATGCTGGCGGCGCAGGCGCTTGGGGTCGCGACGATCCCGCAGGCCGCCCTGGCGTTTCACTCCGGGGTCGTGCGCGAACACTTCGGCCTCGGCGATGACCGGCGTGTGGTCTGCGGCATTTCGTTCGGATATCCCGATCGCGAGCACAAGGCCAACAGCTACCGCACCACGCGCGCCGGTCTCGCCGACACCGTCACTTTTGTTGGCGGATGACCTTCCGTTCGCCCGCGGCGCGCACGCGAGCGAGCGAACCAAGGCCGGCAAGTGACGCGGGTGAACTTGCGTCTAGTAGCCATTGTTGTGGGGTTTGTTGCTGTGGGGCTTGTCGCCCGGCTTGCCCCGGCTTTCGTAGGCCTCAAGCAATGCTATTGACAAAATCCGTTCTAACATTTTGAGTTGCAGCTGTCGCGCGTCAACAATGCTGGATTGAATTCGTTCAATGATTCTTTCTAGCGATGGTTCGTTCACGGCTCTCGGTCCAGAATGTCAGCAATGGATCTTGTCCAGATGCAGTCCAACCTTGCGGCGTTGAAGGTCGACGACACGACGGCTTTAGGTCTCCGCCTGATGAGGAGCTTCCTCAAACTGCGAAGCTTGCGGCACCGCGAGGAGGTCATTGCGCTGGCTGAACAGCTGGCGAATGAAGAGGCGAGATATCAGGCAGAAGCTGGCGATTGACGCCCGACAGTCCCTGCCATGTCAGGATCGGACCGGTGCGGCCGATCTGCCTGCAGAGCGACCGCCACGTCGCTTCGTTGCAATCGACCATCACGGCCAGCACCGCCATGTCGTCCATCATCCGGGGTAGGCCGAGCGGATGGGCCTTCCAGCCGCAACGCTCGAACCGCGGCAGCCACCAGGACTCCAGCACGATCGAGAAGCTCGTCAGTCCGATGCTGACGCCGTATTCCGTGATTGCGGTGAGCAGCAGCGTTTCGACACGTGGTCCCGCATGCTCGCCGCGGCGTTCGGGAATGACGAACACCCGCGACAGCTCATAGACATCGTGTCGCCGGATGGGTCCGCGCATGCTGAGATATGGGAAGATGTCGCTCAATAGCGTGGGCGACAGCGTCGGTAGCGCCCGCATCGCGCCGATCAGCTGGCCCTCGTCGAAGCAGAACAGATAGACGGCGTGGTCGGTATCGAACTGGTCGATCTCACGTCCGTCCGGCCGGTCGAGCGCCATCCATTTGCGCTGCTTGACGTAGATGTCATGGCGCAGCTGGAAATAAGGATCAAAATACCTTTCATAAAGGTGGCGATTGTGTTTTTGAACCACATGAATTTCAGGCATCTGATCTCCGCGGGATTGAGATTTAATCGCGCGCAACCATGCCTAGAGCGAAAAAACGCCTCTACTGTCAGAACTTCCAGTTCAGATCAGGATTTCCCGGTTGACAATCGCTGCCGCAACCGTAGCCGTCTTGTTGTTGGTCATCAGCTTGCGCTGGGCCTCTTCAAGGTGCCAGCGAACATTGCGTTCGGAAATGCTGAGGATCTGACCGGTCTCCCATACCGTCTTGCCGCGCGCCGCCCAGCGCAGCACTTC
The DNA here is from genome assembly GCA_963770385.1 of uncultured Alphaproteobacteria bacterium. Classification (GTDB taxonomy): domain Bacteria; phylum Pseudomonadota; class Alphaproteobacteria; order Rhizobiales; family Xanthobacteraceae; genus Bradyrhizobium. The sequence continues at coordinate 2,218,497 of CAVYPJ010000003.1, forward strand.
CGCTTCCATGCCGGACAAGCGCCGGCCTCGCATCGCATTGGCCGGTCGAGACAACGCGCGTAACCTGCCATAGGCAAAGACGCCGATCAGGTGAAGCGCGCCTTTGGTGGTCGGATCCAGATAGGGCCGTTCGCCGGCGACGCTGATCGCACCGACAGCGTCGTCATGGTGGATCGGAATACAGAATCCCTTGCGCAGGCCGAAATCGCGCGCCCGCATCATGACCATGTGCGCCGACCGATCGCGTTCGCGGTCGTAGGGTATATCCTTCCACTCGAACGGGTTCAGGTTGTTGACGCAGTGCCGCGGGATCGGATCGACCGCATGCAGATTCTCGCGGGCGTACATCTCGAACCATTCCGCCGGCCATCCATTGGCGATGGTGAGGTCCGCAAGCGATTGCCCCGACGTCGGAATGCCCGCCATGATGTAGGCATGAAATCCGAGCTCGTGGATCACGCGCTCGAACTGCCGGACCACGCTTGCGGCGGTCTTCGAAGCCTCGATCGCATCGACAAAATCCAGCGCACGCCGACCCCAATATGGTTCTAATTCTGGCATCTTTGAAAATTCTCCCCACGATAAGGCTATCGCCCGGTACCTCTCTGTCAATTGCAAACTAAAAAGAGCGACAATGCATTTGGCGCTATCGCGCGAGCCGCCGCTTGCGCCGCGAGTCGGGCGTCAATACTGTGCGGTGGCCTACGAAGATGTACCTATGAGGGAATAATGAAGGCGAGGCGCTGTTTAGAATGTCGGCGGGCGCTTCTCGGCGAAGGCCTTGATACCTTCCTTGATCTCGTCGCCGCGCATGCTGTCGCGATGCCGCAAATCCGCGTCCGCTTCGTCGAGCTCGCCGCGCGCGAACTCATTGATGGCCCGCTTCATGCCGCGCATCGCAACCGGCGCGTTGCCGGCCAGGATGGCGGCCAGGCGATCGACTTCCTCGTCGAGCGCCTCGGCCGGGACCATCGCGGTGAGATAGCCGATGCGCAGCATCTCCGGCGCTTCGATCTTCTGCGCGGTCAGGAACAGCTTCTTGGCATTGTCGACACCAAGCCGTGACACATAGCGTTTGATCCCGCTCTTGTAATAATGCAGCCCGAGTCGTGCGGCCGGCATGAACATCTCGGCGGTGTCGACACCGATACGAAAGTCGCAGGCCAGCGCCAGATCGGTCGAGCCGCCATAGACGCCGCCGTTGAGCCGGCAGATCGTCGGCACGCCGAGGTCTTCGAGCCGGTTGACCACGAGTTCGAAAGCCGAGCCTGCGCTCGGCTGCTCGGTCGTGCTGGCCGCGCGCTCGGCGACCGAGTTGAGGTCATAGCCGGCGCTGAAGGCGCGACCGGTTCCTGTCAGCACCAGCACGCGGATCGCGGAATCGGCCTCGACGCGGTCGAACAGCCGCATCAGCGCCGCGAGATCATCGGGCTGCAGCCGGTTCAGATGCCGCGGCCGGTTGAGACGGATCGTAGCGCGTGCGCCGTCGATGGCAAGGACGGGCGCGCTTGCCGCTTCGGTGGCGTCGGTCGTTTGTTGCATTTGCATCATTGGTTCTCCAACTCGCGGCGCCTGGCCTCGGTATCGATCGTCTCGGCGAGATCCGGATGGCGCGCCATCAACAGGCGGAAATCCACGAGGTCCAGTACCAGCAGCTTCGACAGCCTCGTCGTGGCGATGTTTGCCGAGCGCAGATTGTTGCCCAGTAATGCCATCTCGCCGAAGAACGCGCCTTCGCCGAGGCTGACCTTCTTGCCGGGCAGATCGACCTCGACCTCGCCGGAGGCGATGAAATACATGCAGTCGCCCTGCTGGCCCTTGCGGATGATGGTCGTGCGCGGCGGAAGATCGATGGTGCGCAGCATGTGCGTCACGTCGGCGATCGCCGACGGGCCGAGATTGGCGAAGAACGGCACGTTGCTCACAGATTCCCAGGTCTTCAGGAAATTGTCGCGCCGGGTCTCGGCGGCAAAAGCGGTGGCAAGGATGCCGGTCCACAGCCCGAATACGCCAAGGCCCGAAATCATCACCAGCGCAGCGACGATCCGTCCGGGTAGCGTGATCGGCACCACGTCGCCATAACCGGTGGTCGTCAACGTGACCACGGCCCACCAGAGGGCGGCAGGTACATTGCCGAATGTCGCCGGCTGAACATCGCGCTCGAAGAAGTAGACGCCGACCGACCCGAGGAACAGCACGGTCAGGAAGATCACCAGCACGCTCAGGAGCGACCCCGATTCCAGCACCAGAACGCGCCGCAGCCGGCGCAAGCCGGGGACCCCGGGCACCACCTTGACGATCCATAATACCGCAAGTAGCCAGGCCGTCCTCGGTTCGACACCGAGTTGAAGCGCCACCGGCACCGCGATCACGCCGGCCGCGTCCACGACGCCATGGCCCGACCTCAGATAGGACAGCCCGCGTCCGGCCTGAACGGTCGCGCGAAGCCGCACGGCCCATTCGAAGGCGAAGTAGATCAGACAGAGCCAAAGCACGCCGACAATGGCGCGATGCGCCAGCTCGTAGGCCGGATCGATCGTTAGCAGCACCATCGCGCCGACGCCGACCACCACCACAACATAGGCCAGGCTGGTCATGTTGCGGCTGGCCGTCGCGGCTACGAATTGTGCCAAGGCTGGAAAAGCCAGCGGCTTGGACATTTTCGAGGCATCGCCCATCATTCTGGAAACCCGGTTTTAGCCGTGGCCTTAGGTCAATTAAAGTGCCCGGGCAGAACAAGCGCGTCAACGCGGCGGGCGGGGTGGTAACGCGCCGCGCCGGCATTCCACCAAATGGCCTCGCTGCGTGACCGGCCGGCTGATTGTACCCAAATGGGAATAAATTTGCGCGGGATCAGCTCAATTACCCGACAAATCGTCGCCTTTTCTGCCTATATCCAGGACGTTCCTTTGAACCTTATGATGATCGCGCAGGACCTGGCTCGCTATCCTGCTCAGGCTCCGACATCGCTCAGACTTGGTTGGCCCATGGACACCTCACATCTTGTCGAACACGCAGGCGCCGCCGGCAGCTTCTTTGCCTCGATCTTCGTGGTCGCGACACTGTCGATGCGAACGATGATCCCGCTCCGGGTTTTTGCCATTCTGACGAACATCCTTTTGATCGCGACGGCGATCCCGTCGCACAATTATCCGACGCTATTGCTTCACGGCGTGCTGTTGCCGCTCAACAGCTACCGGCTGCATCAGATGCTGCAACTCGTGCGGGACGTGAAGCGCTCGGTCAACAGCGATCTGTCGATGGAATGGCTGCGGCCGTTCATGACCGAGCGCAAATGCGCGGCCGGCGAGGTTCTGTTCTACAAGGACGAGAAGGCTGAGAGCATGTATTACATCGTCAGCGGACGCTTTCGACTGGTCGAATCCGGTATCGAACTGCCGGTCGGCGCCATCGTCGGCGAGCTCGGGATGCTGTCGCCGTCGAATGCGCGAACGCAGACCCTGGAGTGCGTGGACGCGGGCTTCGTGCTGGGCGTGAGCTATGACCAGGTCGAGCAACTCTACGTACAGAACCCGGCGTTCGGCTTTTATTTCCTGCGCCTCGCCAGCGCGCGCCTGTTCCAGAACATCGATACGCTGGAGCAGAGACTGGTGCAGCAGACCGCCGTCGCTGCGAACCCCGCTTAGGCTCCAGAGGACCGGTGGCAAGCTTCCTGTCCTCGCTGCGTTATCTGCTCGCCGACATCATCGGCGAAGACGACAGCGCGCCGCCGTTCCTCCCCAATGGCTTGCCCGAAGAGGCGACCGGCATCGTCAGCGACGCAATCCATCTCCTGATCGACTATCAAAGCGCGAGCTACGCCCAGCTCTATGTCGATCGGCTGCGCCGCTTCATCGGACGGCAGGACCTCGACACGGCGCTGTTCTGCGATATCGCCCGGCTGATGGCGGTGCGGATGAGCTACGAGGATCCGATCCGCATCGCGCAACTGAAACTTGCCGAACTTGATGACGGCGAGCGTGCGCGCGCTTCCCCTACCGACATCAGGAAATTCCGTCTGGATGAGCTGATCGATTCTCTGCCCGCCACCGTCGCGGATCCCGTGCTCGACTTGCTCGGCATGGCGGGCTGGCAGCACAGGCGCGTCTCGATCCCTTTTTCGACGGCAAGCCGCTTGAGCATTCGTCGCCTGAAGATCGAGGCAGGCCTGAGGCGGTGGCGGCAGTTCTCCACCCGCTTCGAGCAGGAGCGCATCTGGGTCGAGCGCTGGCTGCACATGGTCTCCCGCAGCCTGGTCAGGCGGCCGGATGCCGCGGCCGCGGTGGCGGAGACCGCGACCATGATCCAGGGCTATGGCGACGTCTATCGCCAGGGGCTCGCCGACTGGCATGCAGTCATCGACGGTCTCGTCAAGCCGACCTTCGACGGTGCGCTGCCGCTCGCCGATCTCGCCGGCGCGATCGCCGAGGCCCGCGCCGCGGTCATGCCGGATCCAAGACAGGTCTCGCTCAGGCGGACCATCGCGCAGATCAGGGCGCGTGCGCTTGCGGCGGCCGCGACGGTGAGCTGATGTGTCAAATGCGTCGGGACATTGCGTTCCAGGAACCATCGCCCGCAACACCCGTTGCCAGCCATCACCCTTTGCACGGAGGAACGACAAATGGCGATGGATGCAAGAGAGATGGACGCGAGAGAGTTGGGCAATCTGATCGGCAGCGACAAGGTGGAGGGGACCGCCGTGTTCGGGGCCGATGACAACAAGATTGGTTCGATCGAGCGCGTGATGATCGACAAGATCAGCGGCAGGGTGTCTTACGCCGTGCTCGGCTTCGGCGGCTTCCTGGGGCTCGGCAACGATCACTATCCGCTGCCCTGGCAATCGCTGAAATATGACACCGCGCTGGGCGGCTATCGCACCGGTGTGACCGAGAGCCAGCTTCGCGGCGCACCAAAATATCGCGAGGACACCGACTGGAACTGGGGCGATGCTTCCCGCAACCGCGCGCTCAATGATTACTACGGCGTGCCGGTGATATGAGTTCGCATGCCGACTGGCGGCGCAATCCCGAATGCAAGCGGTTCATGCAAGCAGCTGAAATAGAGACGAGGCCGCCGGAATGAGGCGGCCTCTTTTTAAACATCCTGAAGCTTACCAGCCGACCCAGCGGCTGCCGCGCCAGTAGCCGCGGCCCTCGTGCTCCCTGAACACGAACTTTTCGCGCGGCCCCCATTTCCAATCGTCTTCGTGGACGACCACTCCCGCGCCGTGCGGATAATCATAGGCGTCGTGCGTGTGCCAGCAGACGTTGCCCTTGCAGACGATCGCTGCGGAAGCGCTCATCGCGGATGCCGCCAACAGACCGGCGCCGATCGCAGCACTCGCAAGGGCCTTGTTCAACAGTCTCATTCAGTTCTCCTTCGGGTACCCCTTTTGCCCGCTTGCCAACACGCCATGCGGGTTTCGGTTCCCGAACCGTCGACCGCGGGCAAGATCGAATTCAGCGATCACAATCTTGCCAATGAGATGCAGCGGCCGTGCGAGCAACCCGAGAACTTTGACCAAGTCCGGCCGCCTGTGTGTCAGTCTCGCCATCTTTTGGACGGCTTCAACGGCAGCGACCGCCGCTGGCGCGACAGTCGTAAGAAGGCAGCCCTCGGGTCCTGGTACGTGGCACATCCATCGTCCGTAGTTATTCACAACCTTTGACTGTCAATTCGATAAGAAATGTCATTTAGATTGTGCAGGTGGGCGCCAATTGGCCGCGGTGGCCAGGCTGCAGCATGGCGTTGAGCGAACAAATGACGAGAGTATAACCGTTTCTGAAAGAACGATAATTCGTACGTGTTTGGATGGCATCCGCCCGATAGATGATGACGTATTATCGCGCGGCGGTAACCTCGCCGGAGTCACCGAGGACATGGCGTCACCCAGCCACACTGCACGTTTTTCAGGTTCCCGAGAGGTGCAAACCCGGCCCGGAAATGTCATAAAAGGAACCACACGGGCTTACCGGGTTGGGGAAAAGTCATGCTGAGCGCCTCTAGTGCCCGCGCGTCTAGTTCTGGTTGAGAGGGCGTCAGCTTGTCATTTCCCACCATGTCGTCGACGGTCCCGGTTGGTGCGCTGCTGGCATGGATGTTGTTGCTGACCGTCAAGCACGTGGTCGCCGACTTCGTGCTGCAGACCGCCTGGATGGCCCATGGCAAGGATCAGAAGACCGGCTGGGCGCTGCCGCTTCTGGTGCATTGCCTGGTTCACCTCCTGGTCGCCATGGCGCTGATCCTGATCATCGCGCCAAAGTTCTGGTTCGTTGCGGTGATCGATTTCGTCATCCACATCACGGTCGATCGCGCCAAGGGGCTTTGCTCATCGACCTTCGGCATGACGCCGGAACATCCCTGGTTCTGGACGCTGATCGGGGTTGATCAGGCGCTGCACCATCTCACCGGCTTCGTGCTGTCGATCTTCATGGCGGCGAACGGCTGAGATCGTCGAGTCCACAGGCCGTGGCGAGACGCGCGGCATTTCGATTTAAACAAGGTAATCAAGTGCTCCGTAGCACTACCGGGTCGCGTGGTTAACCCTTCGTTAGAGAATTGCGCTGCATCTTCCCTCCCGAGGGAGAACTGCAATGTTTTCAAGCCGTGACGCCTACGAAAACGAACGCTGCCCGGTGCGGGACGAACTGCTCGGCGAGATGTACCGCGCCAGCGACAGCGGCCTGCCGATGCTGGTGGAGAGCGTGTCGTCAGACGTCCGTGCAAAGCTCGCCCTGTTCTGCTACCGCAGGAGCCACCTGCACACGCTGGCGCTTGCGATCGCCGCGAGTTGCAGCGAGCGCGATCTGATCAATTTTGGCGGTCGTGTCGGCTCGACCCTGTATGCGCTCTCCCGTCAGGCGCCGGGCGCGCGCGAGCCGGCGCCATCCTATGGTAACCGCAAGCCGATCACGCTTTCGACCAAGCCGCTCTCCGTGATCGCGCCGCTCGATGACGAGCTCGACGAAGAGGATCTCGCCGCACGCATGACGGCGTAGTTTCCTGCAATCTCTTTCCGAATATTGGCCAAACAAGCGAATGCCCCGCAACGGGGGGGCATTCGGTATTTGGTTGGCTCTAAAGCGCGATGAGAATCGTCATCGCGCTTTAGCTCTTTGATTGAGCATGATCTCCGCGCAAACGCGTTCCGCGTTTGTCGCGAGGGAAAACCGCTATACGCTTTTCCGGATCATGCTCTAGAATCTGGTGCCGCGGTGACTTCGCGACCCGCTTCCTTGCGGATCGCCAGTTTCACTTCGCAGGGACGTATTTGCCGTCCTTCACGGTCAGGATGATGCGTGAACGGTCGTCGAGACCGTAGCGATCCTTCTCGGTGAAATTATAGACGCCCTGGCTTGCCGGGATCTCGCGCTCGGTCAGAAATGCCTGGCGGATCGCCTCGCGGAATTCCGGCGTGCCCGGCTTCGCTGTTTTCAGCGCGACCGGAATGACGCGCTTCAGCACTTCGAAGGCGTCGTAGGAATGGCCGGCGAACTGGCTGCGGCTGTTCGGGCCGAATTTCGCTTCATAGGCGGTGACGAGCGCAAGGCCCGGCTTCTTGGTCAGCGCGGAATCAGGCTGCGTCTCCGGCGACATCACCGGCCCCGAGGCCATGATGACGCCTTCGGCCGCCTTGCCCGCGATGCGAATGAAATCCATGCTCGCCGCGCCGTGGGTCTGGTAGATCAGGCCCTTGTAGCCGCGTTCGCGCAATTCAGTCTGCGGCAGGCCGGCGGCGGTGCCGGAAGCTCCGACAAGGATCGCGTCGGGATTGGCGGCGACGAGCTTCAACACCTGCCCGGTGACCGATGTGTCCGGCCGTGCAAAGCGTTCTTCGTCGGCGAGGGTCATGCCCATCGGCACGCCCTGGGTATTGAAGTCCTTGAACCAGAGATCGCCGTAGGAATCGGAATAGCCGATATAGCCGACGGTTTTGACGTTATGCGCCTTCATGTGTTCGTACAGCACCTTGCCCATGATCGGCACCGGCTGCGGCATGTCGACCGACCACTTGGCGTTTTCGGGCTTGATCGGGAACGGCGCGAGACCAAAGTGAGGAATGCCGGCCTCGTTGGCGACATTGGAGACGGCGACAGTGGGCGGCGTGGTCGAAGAGCCCATGATGATGTCGGCCTTGGATTCCGTGACGAAGCGGCGCGCATTAGTGGTGGCGTTGGTCGGGTCGCCGCCGTCATCCAGCACGATTACCTTGAGCGGCACGCCGCCGATTTCCTTCGGCACGAACTCAAGCGCATTACGCTCGGGAATGCCGAGTGCAGCAGCGGGGCCTGTGGTCGAGATCGTGATGCCGATGGTGATTTCATTGGTCTGCGCGGCGACCGGCGATGCCAAAACCAGTAACGCCACAGCCGCGAGATAAGCCTTTTTCATCTATTCCTCCCTGAGACGATCATGCAGTGCAGATCAAAATTCCGCAGATAATTCAACCCTTTCTTTCGTCGGCCACTCGTCAGCCGTTCATGAATTTCTCGATGATTTCAGCCGGCACCGGCGCCGATTTCAGCCTGTCCGGCTCGTCGGGGTGACGGCCGACCAGCACGCGGGTCTCGAACGCCTCGATTGCAAGCGCCTCGCCCTTGAACACCTTGTGGGTGACTTCGAAGCTCGATCGCTTGAAGCTCTCGATCCGGCTTTCGATCGTGATCCAGTCGCCATGAGTGGAGGCGATATGGAATTTCGCCCGCGTATCGACCATGGGAATGCCGACCAGGCCGTACCGCTTGACGATATCCTGCTTGGAGAAGCCGGCCGCCTCGAACATGATCGAGGTGGAATCGTCGAACATTTCGAAATAGCGCGGGTAGTAGACGATGTTGGCGGGGTCGCAATCGCCCCACTGGATCTGAACGTCGCGTCGATGCACGAACATGAGACTGGCCTAGCGCGGCGCCATGCGCAGCGCGGCATCGAGCCGCACCACCTCGCCGTTGAGATAGGGATTGTCGATCATGTGCAGCGCGAGCGAGGCAAACTCCTCGGCCGCGCCAAGCCTTCGCGGGAAGGGGATCGCGGCGGCGAGTGAGTCCTGCGCCTCCTGCGGCAGGCCGGCGAGCAGCGGCGTGAGGAACAGGCCGGGCGCGATGGTGAGCACGCGGATGCCGAATTGGGCAAGCTCGCGCGCGATCGGCAGCGTCATGCCGACGATGCCGCCCTTTGAAGCCGAATAGGCCGACTGACCGATCTGGCCGTCATAGGCGGCGACAGAGGCTGTGTTGATCACGACGCCGCGCTCGCCGGTTGCGAACGGTTCCAGCTTCGACATCTCGGCCGTCGCGAGCCGCAGCATGTTGAAGGAGCCGATCAGGTTGATCTTGATCACTCTCTCGAAATCAGCAAGCGGCATCGGACCGTCGCGGCCGATCACGCGTTTGGCGACGCCGATGCCGGCGCAGTTGACGAGGATGCGCGCCGGTCCGTGCGCCTTGGCGGCCTGCGCGACCGCGGTTTCGGCGGACGCAGCGTCGGACACATCGGCGACTACGGCCGTGCCCTTGATCTCGGCGGCGACTGTTTCGGCGAGCTTGGCGTTGAGATCGCAGACCGCGACCTTCGCGCCTTGCGCGGCCAGCGCACGCGCGGTCGCTGCACCCAGTCCCGATGCGCCGCCTGTGACAATCGCGGCCTGATCCTTCAACAGCATGATCTTCTCCTGACTGGTTCTCGGGTTGAGCGGAAATCAATCTTCAGGTCAGCGCAATCACGTGCGTGGGCGGCGCCGGCGAATAGAGCGCGTCCACCAACTGGCTTCGATGTTCCAGCACCGCGCGCTGGTTGATCGAGCCCTTGTCGGTGACCTCGCCGCGATCGATCGACAGCGGCGTATCGAGCAGGACCGCGCGGGTGATCCGCGTCGAGGAGCCGGTCGATATGCTCTGGAATTTCGTAAAACGCTCGCGGAAGGCTTCGCGCACCAGCGGATCGGCAGCAGTCGCAGCGATATCGTCGAACGGCAGCGTCGCGTTGATGAGGCGGCAGCCGTCGAGGTCGAGCACGACGAGTGCGGAAATCTCGTCGCGGTTGAGACCTGCGATCACGACGTCGCGCACCAGCGGCGCGCAGGCGGCGATGAAGCGCGCCCGCAGCGGGCCGACCGAGACCCATGTGCCGCTGGCAAGCTTGAAATCTTCGGCGATGCGGCCGTCGAAGTCGAAGCCGGCATCGAGATCGTTCGGATCGGCCGGCTTCAGCGCGTCGCCGAATTTGTAAAACCCTTCTTCATCGAAGGCGGCCTTGGTGAGATCCGGCTGGCGCCAATAGCCGGGCGTCACGTTCGGTCCCTTGGCGCGAATTTCCAGCTTGCCGTTGTTCGGCACCAGCTTGGCGTCGTTGCCCGGTACCGGCAGCCCGACATGGCCGGAGCGGCTGGTGCGCGGATTGACCGACATGAAGAACGGCGCCGTCTCGGTCGCACCTAGACCGGTCAGCATCGGCACCCGCGCGCCGGTCTCTTTCACGGACAACTCGTCGAGACCGTTCCAGATGTGCGGCGCGAGCGCGGCGCCGGAGAAGAACATCGCGTGCAGGCGCGAAAAGAATTTTCGGCGCAGTGCGTCGTCGTCGCGCAAGTACGGCAGTAGCAACTCGTAGCCCTTCGGTACATTGAAATAGACCGTCGGCGCGATCTCGCGCAGGTTTCGCACCGTTTCCTCGATGCCGCCGGGCATCGGCTTGCCCTGGTCGAGATACATCGAGCCGCCGTTGTAGAGCGTCAGCCCGATATTGTGATTGCCGCCAAAGGTGTGGTTCCACGGCAGCCAGTCGACGATGACCGGCGGCTCGTCCTTCAGGAACGCCATGGTCTCGCGGATCATCACCTGGTTGGCGCAGATCATCCGCTGCGTGTTGATCACGGCCTTGGGATTGCCGGTCGAGCCCGACGTGAGCAGGAACTTCGCGATCGTGTCGGGGCCGATGGCGTCGTGCGCCTCGTCGAGATCCGGATGCAGCGGCGTTGCCATCAGATCGGCGAGGGTGGTGACGTTGCGACCCGCGACCCCGCCAAACGCTGCCGCGATCTCGGTACCGTCAGGAACGTTGGCGGCCAGCGCGGCGGCGAACTTGTCGGCGTCGTCGGCGAAGACGAGGCCGGGCGTCAGCAGCTTCATCAGGTAAGAGAGCTTGCCATAATCGCGCGATATCAGCGAATAGGCCGGCGACACCGGGCAGAACGGAATTCCAGCGTAAAGTGCGCCGAACGCGACCAGCGCGTGGTCGATCGCATTGCCGGAGAGAATGACGACCGGCCTCTCCGCCGAAAGCCCACGTGCGAGCAGCGCGGAGGCGATATGCCGGCTCGCAGTCAGGAGTTCGGCATAGGTGAGCTCACGCCAGCCGCGTCCACCTGTGCGCTCGGCCATGAACACGCGATCCGGAGTCGCGCCGGCCCAATGATGCATGCGGTCGGTGAGGCGTGCGGGATGGTCGGCGAGCGGCGACTTCGGCCGAAGATAGATGGTGCCGTCGCTCGTGCGCTCGATCCCAACGGCGGGGTCGTTGAACGAGATCGCACGCAACGGATAATGGCTCACGCCTTTCGTCGGCGCGCTGTTCATTCCTCCCTGATCTGTTGTTCTTGTTTGTGTGCTCATGTCACGACGGCTTTACCTTCGCGGTCTTGTGCTCGAGGAATGCACGTATTCGCGCTTTGGCTTCCTTGTCGCTCTGCGCGACGGTCGCCATCAGCAATTCCATCAGCAGCCCGGTCTGCGGGTTGGCTTCCGCGATCAGCGGCAGCGCCTGCAGCACGGCGAAATTGGTCAGTGGCGCGTTTGAGGCGATCCGCCCGGCCAGCTCCATCGCCTTGGAAAGACCTTCGCCCGGCTCGGTCAGATATTGCGCGAAACCATAGGCCGAGCCTTCGGTCGCGGAATAGACCCGACCGGTGAGCATCATGTCGGTCATTCGTGCGACGCCGATCAGGCGCGGCAGCCGCACCGAGCCGCCACCGCCGACGAAGATGCCGCGCTGGCCTTCGGGCAGCGCGAAATAGGCCGATGGCTCGGCAACACGGATATGCGCGGCGCAGGCAAGCTCGAGCCCGCCGCCGATTACCGCACCCTTCAGCGCGGCGATGACCGGCACGCGGCTGTACTGGATGCGATCGAACACGCGGTGCCACATCTGCGAATGCCTGAGGCCTTCGGTGGCGTCCTGTTCGGTCAGTTCGGAGAGATCGAGGCCCGAGGAGAAATGGTCGCCGATGCCATGGATGATGACCGCGCCGATGTCGTCGGGCAGCGTCGCGAAAGCCTCGCCGATCGCAAGGATGATACCGTCATTGAGCGCGTTGCGCTTGGCCGGGCGGTTGAGCCCGACGGTCAAGATCCGGCCCGACGTCTCGATCTTGAGCAGTTCGGACGAAGCAGCATTCGCGGAGTCGGCAGCGTGTCCCATGCGTTGTTTTGGTCCTGTGCGGAATAGTTATATTGTATAACTATCTATCCCTAAGTCAATCTCCCACCGTCGTCCCTGCGAACGCAGGGACCCATAACCACAGGCTGGAGTTTGTGGCAGCAATGGCGGGACGGCTTTCTTTCCAACAACAGATATCACGCGGTATGGGTCCCTGCGTTCGCAGGGACGACATGCGGAGAGAGCGGTGACTCACAACACCTGATGCACGTCGATGACGACGCGGTCGGCGTGGCGGGCGGCTGAGCCGACGAACAGATTTTCCATCAGCCAGCGATAGTTTGCGTGACCGGTCTCGAAGCGCGGCACGGTGCGGAAATAGATCAGCTTGGGATCGACCGGCTCGTTGCGCTTCAGCTTCTGCAACAGTTCGACAGGCCCGAAGCGGATGCCCCTGTTCTCGACATAGACGGTCGCGCCATCGTCAGTCTCGAAAGCGTATTTGGCTTCGAGATCGATCAGCTCGTTCGGCCGGATGATCTGGAAGTCAGCGCCGAACGCGCAGACTTTTCCATTCACGCGTTCGCCGCGCACCTCGCCGCCAATAATCGGGATGATCCGCCGGACGCCGTGGCCGGTCTCGCCCGCAATCGTCACCTCGCCGATGCGGGCGGTGATGGTGAAGACATATTTCGTCTCGAGCACGGGCGTCGTCATGTTTATCTCCCCAGATTACCCCGCCATGCGCTGCGGCAGCCAGAGCGCGAGCATCGGAAACACAATCAGAATCACCAGCCGCACCAGGTCGGTGAGGACGAAGGGGATCACGCCCTTGAAGATCGTGGCAAAGGAGACGTCTTTCACGACACTCTTGATCACGAATACGTTCATGCCGACCGGTGGATGGATCAGGCCGAGTTCGACCGTCATCACGATGATGACACCGAACCAGATCGGATCGAAGCCGAGCTGGGTGACCACCGGAAAAATGATCGGCACGGTCAGGATGATCATCGCCATCGCGTCCATCAGGCAGCCTAGCACGAGATACATCACCATGATGACCGCGAGCACGCCGTAGGGGCCGAGTCCGAGGCCGGTGAGAAACTCCGTCACCTTCTGCGGCGTCTGCGTCACCGTCAGGAAATAGCCGAAGATCAGCGCGCCGATCAGCACGGTGAAGACGGCCGCAGCCGTCCGCGTCGCCTGTAGCAGCGACGCCAGGATCTTCTCCCTGTCGAGCCGGCCGGTGACGACCCCGATCAGGAACGCGCCGGTCGCGCCGACACCGCCCGCTTCCGTCGGCGTGAAGCGCGGCAGGAAGGGTAGTCCGTAAAGTCCGCCGATCACGAAGACGAACAGCAGCGCCGGCGCCCAGATGTCCTTCAGCCCGGCGAAGCGCTCGCGCCAGGGTGGCGGCTCGCCCTTCGGCAGGAAGCCCGGCGCGACGCGGCCGATCACGGTGATCGTGATCATATACATGGTCATCGCGAGCAGGCCCGGAATGATGCCGGCCATGAACAGCTTGCCGATGTCCTGCTCGGTGATGATGCCGTAGACCGCGAGCACGGTGGACGGCGGCAGCATCGCGCCCAGCGTGCCGCCGGCCGCGATCACGCCGGTGGCGAAGGATTGCGGATAGCCGAAGCGGCGCATTTCCGGATAGGCCACCGCCGAGAAGGTCGCCGCGGTCGCAACCGAGGAGCCGGAGATCGCAGCAAAGCCGCCGCAGGCTGCAACTGTCGCGATGCCAAGGCCGCCGCGCAGGTGGCCGACAAAGCCGTTGGCGGCGCGGAACAGCTCGCGGCTCATGCCCGAATTGGAGACGAACGTTCCCATCAACAGGAACATCGGGATCACACCGAACGTATAGTCGGTGACCGTACGCATCGAGGTCTGGCCGACCAGCTTCAGCGCCGCGGTGCCGTTGACCAGATAGGCAAAGCCGGATACGCCGACGAGGCCCATCGCCATGCCGACAGGCACGCGCAACAGCATCAGCGCGAACAGCGAGACGAAGCCGAGAACGGCGACCGCATTGGTGCTCACGATGCGCTACTCCGTAGCCTTGATTTTGGGATCGTGCATCTCTTCGGGATGGAAGATCAGCCGATAGGTGCGGATAGCGATCAGCAGCACGGCGGAGACGTCGCCGATCCAGGCGACGGCAAAGAACGGCCATTGCGGCATGTGCATGTCGAAGGTGAGGACGTTGTCGTTGTAGGTGCCGCGCACCTTGTCGAACAGCGTCCAGGTCTGCACGGTGACGACAAACAACAGCACCAATGTCGCAAACACGTCGATCCAGCGTTGATAGCGCGGGCCGACATTGGCCCAGACCAGATCGACGGTGATGTGGGTGCCGCGATAGCTCGTGGCGGCGATGCCCCAGAAGATCAGGATACCGAGCAGCATGCGCCCGATGTCGAAAGAATCGGGGACCGCATAGTTCAACGTGTTGCGCAGCAGCACCGAGATAAAGATATCGAGCGCGACGAGCCCGACGAAACCCGCCGCGATCCATTCGATTCCATCGATAAAACGATCCATCGCAGCGCGCTTCATGCGGCGTTCGTCCTGTTGTTAGATTACAAGCAAACGGCGGCGGGAGCGTCCCACCGCCGCGCCGCGATCGGTTGTCACGCGGTTACTGCGTCAGCGCGTTATACTTGGCGAGCGAGGCCTTCAATTCCGCCATTGCGGCATCGGGATCGACGCCCTTCTTCTTGACGCCTTCGGCCCAGGTCTTGACCAGCGGCTCGGACGCCTTCTTCCACTGCGCGGTCTGCTCCGGGGTCAGCTTGTAGACATCCTGGCCCAACTCGGCCTTGATCTTGTCGATGCCGGCATCCTCGAACGCGCCCCAGTGCTCGCCGACCTTGCCTGCCATCTCGGTGTTGCAGTTGTCGTCGATCGCCTTCTTCTGACTTGCGGACATCTGGTCGTACTTGTCCTTGTTCATCACGAAGACGAAGGTCGTGACATAGAGCGGCGCGTCCATGTGAAACTTCGTCACCTTGTTGACGCCGAACAGCACCAGCGATCCCGCCGGGAAGGTGACGCCGTCGGCGACGCCGCGTTCGATGATGTCGCGCACCTCAGGCGCGGAGGACTGCACATTGGTGCCGCCGAGCAGGGTGACGAAATTCGCGATGGTTGCGTCAGCGGGGCGGATCTTCAGACCCTTCACATCCTCGGGCACCACGACCTTCTTGGTGCGCATGTGGAAGGACGAGGGCGAATGGACGAAGGCGAGGCAGTATTTGACGTCCTTCATCTCCGTCCCGGCATATTTCCGGTACCAGGCGTCGAGGCCTTCCGAGCCGCCCTTGGCGTCCGAGATCAGGAACGGCAATTCACCGGCGCCGATGATCGGGAAGCGGCCGGGCTGATAGCCGGGATTGACGTAGGTCACGTCGGCGATACCGTCGCGCGCCATGTCGTAATGGTCGAACGCCTTGCCGAGCTGCTGTGCGGGAAACACCTGGGACTTGATGGTGCCGCCGGACGCCTTTTCGACCGCGGCGGCCCAATCTTCCAGCGATTTCTGCAGCGGATGCGACGCCGGCACCCAGTGTGAAATCTTCAGGTTGATGGTCTTGTCCTGCCCGAACGCCGGCGTCACACTGGCGGCCAGCAGCAACGCCAAAAACGTCTTCCTCATCGGCCTCGTCTCCCTTGAACTTTTCCTTTGGATTGATCGGCCTTTCGTCGGCCTTTGCAGTCATTGTTATATGATATAATCATCATTGCAAGCGTGGCACCGGCGCGCAGCCGGCAACCAAGTCTACACCAGCGGGGGAAGCAGGTATTGCGGACAAAAGTCGCAATCATTGGCGCGGGGCCGGCGGGATTGCTGCTGGGGCAATTGCTGCGGACCTGCGGCATCGACAACATCATCCTCGAGCGCCAGACCGCCGATTATGTGCTCGGCCGCATCCGTGCCGGTCTGCTCGAAGAGGGCACGGTCGCGCTGCTGGATGAAGTGGGCGCGGGCGCGCGTGCGCACCGCGAGGGTCTGGTTCATGACGGCATCGAGCTCGCCTTCGGAGGCGGCCGTCATCGGATCGACATGAAAGCGCTGACCGGCAAGACCGTGATGATCTACGGCCAGACCGAGGTGACGCTCGACCTGATGAACGCACGTAAGGCGGCCGGTCTCGCCACGGTCTATGAAGCCGCCGATGTCACGCCGCTCGATTTCGATACCGATCATCCGCGTGTCACCTATGTGAAGGATGGTGTCACGCATGAGATCGCCTGCGACTTCATCGCCGGCTGCGACGGCTTTCACGGCGTCAGCCGCGCGAGCGTCAAGCCCGGCGCGATCGAGACCTTTGAGCGGATCTATCCGTTCGGCTGGCTCGGCATTCTGTCGGAGACGCCGCCGGTCTCGCATGAGCTGATCTATTCCAATCACGCGCGCGGCTTTGCGCTCTGCACAATGCGCTCGACGCACCGTAGCCGCTATTACGTGCAGTGCCCGCTCGACGACCACGTCGATCAGTGGCCCGACGATCGTTTCTGGGATGAATTGAAGCGGCGGCTGGACCAGAAGGCGGTCGACCAACTCGTCACCGGGCCCTCGATCGAAAAGAGCATCGCGCCGCTGCGCAGCTTCGTCGCCGAGCCGATGCGGTTCGGCCGGATGTTCCTGGCCGGCGATGCCGCCCACATCGTACCGCCGACCGGCGCCAAGGGACTCAACCTCGCCGCCAGCGACGCGCATTATCTCGCGACGGCGTTTCGCGAATATTACGACGAGAAATCCTCCGCCGGCATCGACGCCTACTCGCAAACAGCATTGACACGCGTCTGGAAGGCGGTGCGCTTCTCCTGGTGGATGACATCGATGCTGCACAAGTTTCCCGACACGGGCGCATTCGGCGCACGCATTCAGATCGCCGAACTCGATTATGTGACGAGCTCGAACGCCGCGATGACGTCGCTTGCGGAGAACTATGTGGGATTGCCGTTTTAGCGGTTATGGATTCGCGTCGTATCCCGTCATTCCGGGGCGATGCGCAGCATCGAACCCGGAATCTCGAGAATTCCGGGCTCGGTCCTCCGGACCGCCCCGGAATGACGGTGCCCGCAGCGTTTCAAACACCCGCCGAAAAGCCGTTTAAAACTTTGTAGGCGGTGAATTCCATCCGCGTTTCGCGTTCAATGACACTCGCGACACCAACAAGCGAGCGACGCATGACGACAGAGATTCCCGCAGGCTTCGAGCCGCATTTCCGCAAGAGCCCGTTCACCGATCCCTGGGAGCCGCTCTATTCGAAGAAGACCGAGCGGGCCGTGGTCATGGGCCTGCGGCTGGCCAAGCCGCACACCAATGCGCGCGGTCTGATTCATGGCGGGCTGATCGCCTCGCTCGCCGACAACGCGATGGGCTATAGCTGCGCGCAGGCGATGGGCTGGGCCTCGTCGCTGGTGACGATCTCGCTTGCGGTCGATTACGTCGGCTCGGGCCAGATCGGACAATGGCTTGCGGTGGAAAGCATGGTGATCAAGACCGGCAGCACGATCTGCTTTGCGCAAAGCCTGATCAAGGCGGACGGTGCCATCATCGCGCGTGCCAACGGCACGTTCCGTGTGGTTCCGAAACGGGGATGATTATTGCCGTCATTCCGGAGCGATGCGCCAGCATCGAATCCGGAATCTCGAGATTCCGGGTTCAGCCCTCACGGGCTGCCCCGGAATGACGGGCTACCCAAACCGCCAGTCGCTGGTCTCGACCACCAGATCAATGAAGCTCCGCACCTTGGCCGACAGCAGCCGCGAGGTCGGGTAGACAGTATGGATCGGCAGCGGCGGCGGCTCGAAGGCCTGCAGCACGATTTTCAGCTTTCCACGCTTGAGGCCATCCGCGGCCTGATAGGCCAGCACCCGCGTCAAGCCGCCGCCCGCTTCGGCATATTGGATTGCGGCGTCGGCGCTGTTGGTCGAAAGGCGGGTAGCGATGTCGATGCGAAACTCGCGGCCGTTCTCGACGAAGCGCCATTCGCCGCTCGCGGCGGCACCGAACTGGATGGCCTGGTGCGCGGCAATTGCGGCGGGCGCCTTCGGTTCGCCGTGCCGCTTGAGATAGGCGGGCGAAGCCACCACGATCCGCCGCATCTCGCCGACCTGCCGCGCAACCAACGAAGAGTCGGCGAGATGGCCGATCCTGACCGCAACATCGATGCCGTCTTCGACCAGGCTCGCCACGCGATCTTCCAGCCGCAATTCGGCGGACACATCGCCAAAGCGCTTCAGATAGGCCGACATCACCGGGCTGACATGCAGCCGCCCGAAGCCGACCGGTGCCGAGACCACGAGCCGGCCGCTCGGCCGGATGCGCTCGCCTTCGGCGGCGAGTTCCGCCTCTTCGACGTCGGCCAGGATACGTCGCGCGCGTTCGAGATAGCGCGCGCCGGCGTCGGTCAGCGCGACCGAGCGCGTGGTACGCTGCAACAGTCGTGCGCCGAGGCGCTCCTCCAGTGCAGCGACCAGCCGCGTGACGGCCGATGGCGACAAATGGAGCCTGCGCGCCGCCGACGCAAAACCGTGCGAGTCGGCGACCGCGACAAAGGCCTGCATGGCGTCGATCCGGTCCATGGGCATTATTTCAATCCTTGCAATGATGAAGTGTCAATCCGCCGGATTGTTTAAATCCCGGGAAGAGCCATTTTTCAGGGCGAAGAGGGCGGTTTGCGCCCGTGACGGAAGGGAGAGCTTCCGATGTCAGACATTCACACCTATTCCAGCGACGTTGCATTTACCCCCGCCGTGAAGGCCATCCAGACGCGGAAAGGCTCGCGCGAGGGCTACGCTCATGTCGAGCAAAAGGGCGGCTGGCGCACCGAGATCGACGAAAACCTCCGGGCTTTCCTGGCCGATGCCAACAGCTTCTATCTGGCGACCGCGAGTGCCGACGGGCAGCCCTACATCCAGCATCGCGGTGGCCCAAAGGGTTTCATCAAGGTGCTGGACAAGAGCACGATTGCGTTCGCCGATTACAGCGGCAACCGGCAATTCATCACGCAGGGCAATCTGTCGGAGAATCCGAAAGCCCATATTTTCGTAATGGATTACGCGCATCGCCGTCGGGTCAAGATCTGGGGCGAGGCGCGCGTGATAGAGGACGATCCCGCGCTGACGCGCTCGCTGATGCCGCAAGGTTACCGCGCGCGGCCGGAGCAGGTGGTCCTGTTCAAGATCACGGCCTGGGATACCAACTGTCCGCAGCACATTCCGCAGAAATTCGATGCGGCGGATGTCGCGGCGGCGCTGGCCCAGCGCGACGCGCGAATCGCGGAACTGGAGGCCGAGCTTGCGAAGCT
The DNA here is from genome assembly GCA_963770385.1 of uncultured Alphaproteobacteria bacterium. Lineage (GTDB taxonomy): Bacteria > Pseudomonadota > Alphaproteobacteria > Rhizobiales > Xanthobacteraceae > Bradyrhizobium. The sequence goes on from CAVYPJ010000003.1 coordinate 2,238,197, forward strand.
GAAGGGGCGAGCCGAGCCCGGCTGGAGCCGCCGCCTCCATGCCCGATCATGAGAAGGCGTGAAGCGCTCTGACATCTGCTATCCTTTGGATGTTTGCCAATGAGGACCATCCGATGCGGAGCGATTTCGAGACGATTGCGTCGAACGGCGTGACGACTTCATCCTGCTGATCACGCTGAATCGGCCGGATGCGGCGAATGCCTTGAATACCCAGATGGGGCGCGACCTCATGGAGCTGTTCGAGGGATTAACGATCGACATCGAAGGCCTGAGGGTGGCGGTGCTTACCGGACGCGAAACCAAGGCGTTCTGCGCGGGCGGCGATCTCAAGCAGCGCAACGGGATGACTGATGCGGAATGGCAGGCGCAGCATCTGATCTTCGAGCGGATGTTGCGCGCGATCATGGCTTGCCCAATTCCGGTCATCGCAGCCGTCAATGGCGCCGCCTACGGCGGCGGCTGTGAGATCGCGGCGGCGGCCGATTTCATCTACGCCGCGACGGATGCGCGCTTCGCACTGACGGAAGTGACGCTCGGCATCATGCCGGGTGCGGGCGGCACGCAGAATTTGCCGCGTGCCGTCGGCGAACGCAGAGCCAAGGAGCTGATCCTGTCCGGCCTGCCGTTCTCGGCCCAGGAGGCGGAGGCGTGGGGCCTCGTCAATCGGGTCTTCCCGCAAGGCGAATTGCTCGACGCAACAATGGGCATTGCCGCGCGGATTGCCGGCAATGGTCCCATTTCAGTCCGCCAGGCCAAGCAGGCCATCCATCGCGGCCTGCAGATGTCGCTTGCCGACGGTCTCGCCTTCGAGATCGAGGCCTACAATCGCCTGGTCCCGACGGAAGACCGTCGGGAAGGCGTGCTCGCGTTCAACGAACGCCGGAAGCCAAGCTTTCAGGGCAAGTGATCAGGGCAAGCGACAGCGGTAAGTGATCAGCGCGGCTTACGCCGCCTGCCGCTCCTGCTTCCAGGCGAACTCCGGATAATAATTCTGCATCATCCGGTCGACATAGCCGACGATGTTGTCGAACTGCTCGGCGCGGCTCCGCAGCTTTGACTCGAAGAACGGCGTCAGGATTCCCGCCAATGCGCCGAAAGCAATAGCGTCGGTGCTGCAAGGCTTGTCGCCCATCAGATAGGGTTTGTCGCCGATCTGCAGCGAGATCGCATAGAGCGAACGCACCGCCAGCTCGACATCGTCATCGGGCGCGTGGCGGCCAAGGCCACTCAGCAGATAGTTCTCGGCGACACGGAATTGCGCATCCTCGCGCAATTTCTCGCGGCGGTCTTCCGGCGCGCCGTCGAAGAAATGCGCAGGCCCCCTGGCAAAATTCTCCGGATCGACCCAGCGCGCGCCGACCAAGCCCCAATAGACATGATTTTCGATCATGCGTTCGAACGCCCAGGCCTGCGCGCGCTCACGTTGGTCCAGACCGGCATCGAAATCGAAACCGTATTTGAGCTCGATATGGGCGCGGATGAAGGTGGAATCGGCGATGCTTTGGCCTTCGTCGTCGATATACGGCAGTTGCCCCTTCGGCGAGGCCGGCGGCATCGCCCGCTGCTTGCGATAGGCAAGACCGGCCATCTTGAGCTGGACCTCGGTCTTGGTCACGAACGGGCTGATTTCCGGCAGGCCGAAACCCGGGCCAAAACCATAGAGGGTGATCATGTCAGGCTCCCAATCTCTTCAAAACGCGTTTCAGGCTAGCGGATTGCTGCTGCCACCATGGTGTCAGCAGCGGTACGAACATCGACCAGAGGGCGACGCCATAAAGGATGATCATGGGACAAATCCTCTTCGACTTGTGTGTTGTCCCGTTATAGAAAACGCCTGCTGCCAACATGCTGTCAGCATCGACACGGGCCTCCAAAGAGACTTGTCGAAGATCCGGCAGACGACCCGCCAAAATAGTTGCCAAGAGAGCTGTCATGAGACGCGCCGACCGGCTGTTTCAGATCATCCAGGTGCTCCGGCGTACCCGCAATCCGCTGACGGCGGACGCGATCGCGGCGGAGCTGGAGACGTCGAAGCGCACGATCTATCGCGATATCGCGACGCTGATCGGCCAGCGCGTGCCGATCCGCGGCGAGGCCGGCATGGGTTACATTCTCGAAAAGGGCTTTGATCTTCCGCCTTTGATGCTGACGCCCGACGAGATCGAGGCGGCCGTGCTCGGTGCGCAATGGGTGATCGGCCATGCCGATCCCGTGCTGGCGCGCGCGGCCGAGGACCTGATGGCGAAGATTGCCGATACGGTGCCGGAACGGCTCAGGCCTTTCGTGCTTGAGCCGGCAAGCCGCGCCCGTGTGCCCTGGCAGCGCGAGCCGGATCGGATTGACATGGCGCGCACGCGCACACAGATCCATGAAGGCAAGAAGATCGCGTTGCGTTATCGTGATGAGCATGGCCGTGACAGCGAGCGCACGATCTGGCCGATCGCGGTCGGTTATCACGAGGCGGTGCGCATTCTTGCGGCCTGGTGCGAGCTGCGCCGCGACTTCCGCAGCTTCCGCACCGATCGCGTGGTCGAGGCTGACTATCTCGACGAGAAATATCCCGAGCGGCGCGAGGCGCTGCGCGCGAAATGGCGGCGCAGCCTGGTCTGGGAGCAGCCCAAAGATGTTTGAAGAAAAGATGTCTGAGGAGAAGACGTCTGGGGAAAGGGTGTCTGAGCAGAGTGCAAGTCCCTGCCAGGCCTGCGGCGCCTGCTGTGCCTATTCGGCGAACTGGCCGCGCTTCACGATTGAAGAGGACGCCGCGCTCGATCTGATTCCGGCAGCGCTGGTCAACGACCGGCTCTCCGGCATGCGTTGCGACGGCGACCGCTGCGCAGCGCTGCAGGGCAAGGTCGGCGTCTCGACCGCCTGCGGCATCTACGCGATCCGCCCCGAAGTGTGCCGCACCTGCATGCCAGGCGACGCAGAGTGCGCGATGGCGCGGCGGAAGCATGGCTTAGCTCCACTCTCTCCTCCCGTCGTCCCTGCGAACGCAGGGACCGGTGCCGCGTGATATTCATTGTCGGAAAGAAAGCCATCCCGCCGTTGCTGCCACAAACTCCGGCCTGTGGTTATGGGTCCCTGCGTTCGCAGGGACGACGGAAAGAGCGCGATTACAACTCGCTCCCACCCTCATGCTGGAAGCCTAAATAACTCGCCGCGACGCGCTCATCCGTCGCGATCGTCCTTGCCGGGCCGTTCAGCACGAACTCGCCGAGCTCCATCACATAGGCTCGGTCGGCAATCGCGAGCGCGGCCTGTGCGTTCTGCTCGACCAGCAGCACCGAGACGCCGGCGGCGCGCAATTCCCCGATGGTCCGGAAGATGTCGGCGACGATGATCGGCGCGAGCCCGAGGCTCGGCTCGTCCAGCATCAGAAGTTTCGGCGCGCCCATCAGCGCACGGCCCATCGCCAGCATCTGCTGCTCGCCGCCGGAGAGTGTGCCGGCGAGTTGCTTGCGCCGCTCCTTCAGCCGCGGGAACAGCGCATAGACCCGCTCGAACGCGCTCGCTGCCCGCGCCTTGGCGACACGGAATGCGCCGAGCTCGAGATTGTCCTCCACATTCATGCTGGCGAACAGCTCGCGATGCTCCGGCACGAGGCTCAGGCCCGCTGCGACGTGGTCCTCGATCTCGAGCCGCGCCACGTCATCGCCCGCGAACGCGACGCGGCCTTTCAGCGGCAGGATGCCCATGATGGCGTTGAGGAGCGTGGACTTGCCCGCGCCATTGGCGCCGATGATGGTGACGATCTCGTTGTCCGCGACATCGAGCGAAACGCCGCGCACGGCTTCCACCTTGCCATAGGCGACATGCACGTCTGCGACGGTGAGCAGCGCGCTCATGCGGCCGCTCCGAGATAGGCCTTGATCACCTCGGGATTGCGCTTGATCGCCTCCGGCGTGCCTTCGGCGATCTTGGTGCCGAAATCGAGCACGACGACGCGGTCGGCGAGATTCATCACGAAGCCCATGTCGTGCTCCACCAGCAGTACCGACATGCCGCCCTCGCGCAATTGCTTCAGCAGCGACGCCAGCCGCTGCTTCTCCATGTGCCGCAACCCTGCCGCCGGCTCGTCGAGCAGCAGCAGCGTCGGATCGACGCAGAGCGCACGCGCGATCTCGACGATGCGCTGCTGGCCAAGCGAAAGCGAGCCGGCGAGCTGGTCGATCTGGTCGGCAAGGCCGACGCGCGCGATCTGGCGCGCGGCCTCGGCAAGGATTTCTGGCTTCGTCCGTGCGGTCGAGCCGGACCATGCTGGACAATGCCCCGGACGTCCCGCGCAGATGCGCGCCGATCGCGACGTTTTCCAGTACGGTCATGTCGGGCACGAGCTTGACGTGCTGGAAGGTGCGGGAAATGCCGAGTTGCACGATCTCTTGCGGCCGCGCATGCTCGATCGGCCTGCCGAGTACCGAGATCCTGCCGCTGGTCGGGGCCAGCACGCCGGTGATGAGATTGAAGGTCGTGCTCTTGCCGGCGCCGTTTGGGCCGATCAGCGCGACGATCTCCTTGGGCTTCACGTCGAAGGAGACATCGTTCACCGCGATGACGCCGCCGAACTGCTTGCGCGCCTTGTTGATCTCCAGGAGCGCGCTGGACTCGCCGGTCGCGCGGGGGCGGCCGGGCAAGGGCCGCGATGTATCCGGCGGCTTGCGCTTCGGCTCGAACGGCCAGAATGACACCAGCCACGGCCAGACGCCGGCCGGCGCGAGTTGCAGCAGCGCCACCAGCAGAATCCCGAACACGATGGTCTCCAACTGGCCTTCGCCATGCAGCAGCAGCGGCAGATAGCTCTGCAGCACCTCTTTCAGGATCACGACAATGGCCGCGCCCAGCACGCCGCCCCAGACATAGCCGGCGCCGCCGACCACCGCGATGAACAGATATTCGATGCCGGCCTGCGCGCCGAACGGCGTCGGGTTGGCGGCGCGTTGGAAATGCGCATAGAGCCAGCCGGAGAGGCCGGCCAGCACCGCGGCATAGATGAACACCAGAAGCTTCATGCGCGGCGTGTGCACGCCGAAGGCTTCGGCTGCGATGTGCCCGCGGCGTAGCGCGCGGATGGCGCGGCCGGTGCGGGAATCCAGGAGGTTCATGGTGAGCAGCGCCGAGATCAGCACCCCGGCCCAGATCGCGTAGTAGATCGCGCCGGGATCGAGCATCTTGAACGAACCGATCGCAAGCGGCGGAATGCCGGAGATGCCGTCGTTGCGGCCGAGGAATTCGAGCTTGCTGAATAGATAGAACAGGCCGAGCCCCCAGGCGATGGTGCCGAGCGGCAAATAATGGCCGGAGAGCCGCACCGTGACGAGGCCGAGCAGCACGGCGGCAAGTCCGCTGACCAGCAGCGACAGCGGCAGCGTCAGCCAGGGCGACATGCCGTAAGCGGTCGTCAGCACCGCCGTGGTGTAGGCGCCGAAGCCGCAGAAGGCGGCCTGTCCAAAAGAAGTGAGGCCGCCGACGCCGGTAAGCAGCACGAGCCCCATCGCCACCAGCGCGGCGAGGCCGATATTGTCGAGCAACACGATCCAGAACGGCGGCATGCCGGGCACGAGCGGCAGCGCCGCCATCACCAGCGCGAACAGCAGGACCGGGAGACGCTCGCGCATCGGCTCAGTCCTTCTCTTCCTCGACCTCTGGCGCGGCCAGCGATCGTAGCAGAAGCACGGGAACGAGCAGCATGAAGACGATGACTTCCTTGAAGTTGGAGGCATAGAACGACGAGAAGGCTTCCACCGTGCCGACCAGCAGCGCGGCGATGGCGGTGACGGGATAGCTGACGAGGCCGCCGATAATCGCGGCGATGAAGCCCTTCAGGCCGATCAGGAATCCGGTGTCGTAATAGAGCGTCGTGATCGGCACGATCAGGATGCCGGACAGCGCACCGATCACGGCGGCGAGCAGGAACGCGATCTGGCCGGACAGCGTCGTCCGGATGCCGACGAGCCGTGCGCCGAGCCGGTTGACCGCGGTGGCGCGCAGCGCCTTGCCGTAGAGCGTAAAGCCGAAGAACAGCCACAGCACGATGATGAAGGCGACGGTGAAACCATAGACCGCGAGGCTCTGGCCGGTGAAGCGCAGGGGACCGGCGGTGAACGCGGCATCCGCGAGCGTCGGGCCGCGCTGGCCTTCGGCGCCAAAGAACAGCAGGCCGAGGCCCTGCAGTGCGAGATGGCAGCCGACGGAGGCGATCAGCAGCACCAGCACGGAGGTGTGCGCGAGCGGCTGAAACGCGATGCGATAGAGGAACAGGCCGATCGCGGCCACGATGACGAGCGACAGCGCGGCGTTGACCACGATCGGCGGATGGCGGCCGGCGAGCCAGGCGGTCAATGCCAGCACGATCGAGGGCAGCACGACATTGATGATGAAGGCGCGGATGACGCGCCGGGCGTCCAGCGCACGCCGCGCCGCGAACAGATCGAAGGCAAAGGCGGCGATGCCCATCACGACCGCGAGCTTGGCCGTACCCGGCATCTGTCCCGCCGACAGCGACGCATAGGTCAGCGCGCCATAGGTGACGAATTCGCCCTGTGGAATCAGGATCACGCGCGTCACCGCGAACACCAGCACCAGCGCCAGCCCGAGCAGCGCGTAGATCGCACCGTTGGTGATGCCGTCCTGGATCAGGAACAGCATGATCGTGGTGTTCAAGAGTTGACGCTCCCCCTTACATCGCGGACCGGTCACGTCGCGCTGGGCGCGCCGGAGCGGCGATCACGGCAGTTGAAATCCGCCGCAGGCGTTTGATATGGTGGATAACAATTATCAACTATAACCTCAAGGCCGATACGGCGGGGGATGAAGGGCTTCACCGATGATCGTTTCGGAAGACCGCTATGGCCGATAGTTCAAAGGCCCGCAAGGTGGCCGTGGAAGTCCCGGTCGAGAGCGCGGCGCTCGACATGGGCGAATTGTCCGAACTGCTCGGCTATTCGCTCAAGCGCGCACAATTGAAGGTTTTTGAGGACTTCTTGCGCTGCGTGGCGCCGCTGCAGCTCACGCCCGCGCAGTTCTCGGTGCTGCTCCTGCTCGACAAGAACCCCGGCCGCAATCAGACCGAGATCGCCAGCACGCTGGGTATCCTGCGTCCGAACTTCGTGGCGATGCTGGATGGGCTGGAGAGCCGCGATCTCTGCGCGCGCAGCCGATCCACCAATGACCGCCGCTCGCATATCGTCGCGCTGACCGACAAGGGCCGTGCCGTGCTGGCCCGGGCCAAAAAGCTCGTCGCCACCAAGCACGAGGCGCGCCTGAACGAACTGCTCGGCCCGACGAACCGTGCGGCGCTGCTCGAGATGCTGACCAAGATCGCGCGGGAGTTTTAGCCCTTTCGTCATTCCGGGGCGTCGCGAAGCGACGAACCCGGAATCCAGAGGTGTGGCGCGAGATTCCGGGTTCGCGCTGTCGCGCGCCCCGGAATGACGGTGCCAATTGCCTCGGTCGGACTCGCGACGCGAGAGGTCGGCCTGGACCGGCTTTTGCCTCCGTCATTGCGAGGAGCGAAGCGACGAAGCAATCCAGTCGCGCCCGGGTTGAGATGCTGGATTGCTTCGCTTCGCTCGCAATGACGGGGAGAGACTGGCCTTCAATCCACCAGGATGACGCGGATGTCGTTGACATTGGTCAGCGTAGGGCCGGTTTGCAGCAGATCGCCGGTTGCCGCGAAAAACGCGGTGGCGTCATTGTTGGCGAGATAGGCTTGCGGATCGAGCTTCAGCGATTTCATCCTTGCGAACGTCGCCTGGTCGATCATCGCGCCCGCGGGATCGCTGGCCGAGCCCGCGCCGCCATCGGCGCCGTCGGTGTCGCCGGCGAGCGCGGAGATGTCAGGCGTATCCTTGAAGAGTGCGGCGAGTGCCAGCGCGTATTCCTGGTTGGGACCGCCGCGGCCGTCGCCGCGCACGGTCACGGTCAGTTCGCCGCCGGAGAGGATCGCGACGCGCCTGCCTTGTGCGCGGGCGTCGAGCGCCAGCCGCGCGTGAGCGGCGGCGACATCGCGCGCCTCGCCTTCGAGGTCGGCGCCGAGCTCGATCGTCTCGTAGCCCGCGTCCTTCGCGAGCCTGACCGCGGCGTCGAGCGAGGCCTTCGGCCGTGCGATCAGCTCGAAATGCGCGTGCGCGAAGGCGGGGTCGCCCGGCTTGCAGCTTTCGTTCTTCGGATCATCCAGCGCGCGGCGGATCGCGTCGTCGACCTCCAGGCCATACTTGGCGATGATCGCGCGTGCGTCCGCGAGCGTGGTCGGGTCCGGCACGGTGGGACCGGAGGCGATCGCGGAAGGATCGTCATGCGGCACGTCGGAGATCGCGAGCGTCACGATCTCTGCCTTTTGCCCGGCGCGGGCGAGCCGTCCGCCCTTGATCCGCGACAGGTGCTTGCGGACGGTGTTGATCTCGCCGATCGGCGCGCCGGAACGGAGCAACGCGCGTGTCAATTGCTGCTTCTGCGCGAATGACACGCCGTCGACCGGCGCGATCCAGTTCGCCGAGCCGCCGCCCGAGAGCAGCACCAGCATGAGATCACCGGCCTCCGCCTGCGCCGCGAGTTGCAGCGTATCGCCTGCGGCTTTCAGCCCCGCTTCGTCCGGCATCGGGTGGCCGGCCTCGACCACCTTGATCCGCCGCGTCGGCACGCCATGGCCGTGGCGGGTGGTCGCGATGCCAAGGAGCCGTTCGGGTGGAAGCCTGAGCGTGTCGAGATAGTGCCGCTCGGCGCTGGCGGCCATCGCCGCCGCGCCCTTGCCGGCGGCGAGGCAGATCACGCGCCCCTTGGGTATCGGGCGCAGATGCGCCGCAAGCACGACGTCGGGATGCGCCGCAGCGACCGCGGCGTCGAAGATTTGCCGAAGCAGGGGACGCCGGTCGGTCATGCCGCGGCGTCCGCTTGCGCGAGCAGGCTTACTGCCCGATCTCGCCACTCATGACGTCGCCGAACAGCTGCCAGCGCTCGCCCTTGAACTGCATCAATTGCAGTTGATCGATCGGCTGGAAATCGTCCGGGCTGGTCGAGATCGTGACGCCGGGCAGCAGCCCGCCTTGCGCGAACTGCTTGAGATTCGCTGCCTGTTTCATCACGTTCGCGCGTGTCAATTCGTCGCCGCATCGCCTGAGCACCTCAACCATGGTCGTGGCCATGTTGTAGCCGGTCAGGGCCGAGGCGTCGACCGGATTGGCTTCCGGCAGGTATTTGGCGAGCAGGTCCTTGAAGGCGGCGACACCGGGATCGTTAGACCATTGCGGGTCGCTGACGTCCTTGGCATAGGCGGCCGAGATGACGCCCTGCGAATTGTCGATGCCCGCGGGCCGCATCACGGTCGCGGTGGAGGCGCTGACGTTGGAGACGATCGTCAGCGGCTTCCAGTTCATCTCGCCGAGCTTCTTGATCGCCTGCGCGCCGAATTTCGGCGTGGTGAAGAAGACAATCGCGTCCGGATTCTGCGAACCCCTTTGCGATTTCCACCTCGCAACCGCGAAGCTTATTGTTCTTGGTGCTTTAATACCTAGCGCAGAGGCCGCGAAATCGTAAGCGGGAAGCCTGTACTGCCTCCGGCTTTTGCCGTGTAGCTTAAGGAAATCCTCACAAAAAAATCCCCCGCGGCGGTGGGCCGCAGGGGATACGAAAATCAGCTCATTCTAGCCGCCGACGTCACCGCTGATGACATCGCCGAATAGTTCCCATTTCTCGCCCTTGAAACGCATAAGTTGCAACTGGCTGATCGGGGCGAAATCGGTCGGCGAGGTATTGATCGAGATGCCGGGCAGCAGCACTTCGGTGCGGAAGTCCTTCAGGCTTGCCGCCTGCTTCATGACGTTCTCGCGGGTGAGGTCGTCGCCGCACTGCTTCAGCACCTGCACCAGCGTCTGCGCCACGCCGTAGCCGACCACCGTGCCGTTATCCAGCTTGTCGCCTTCCGGGAAGTCCTTGGTCATGAATTCGAGATACGCCTTCATGCCGGGATCGTTATCCCATTGGCGGTCCGTCGTGTCCTTCAGATACTGCGCCGAGATGATGCCCTGCGCATTCTGATAGCCCGCCGGCCTGATCACGCTGCCGACCGATGCAGAGACGTTGTTGAGGATGTGCAGCGCCTTCCAGTCGACCTCGGCGACCTTCTTGATCGCCTGCGCCGCGAATTTCGGCGTCGCGATGTTGATGAACACGTCGGCATTGGTGGCCTTGAGCTTGACGATATGGTTGTCGATCGTCGGCTCTGACGTCTCGAAGCTTTCCTCGGCGATGATCATCGTGGCGGCCTTGGCGCCGAGCCCGTCCTTCAAGCCCTTCAGATAGTCCTTGCCGTAATCATCGTTCTGGTAGAGCACCGCGATCTTGGCGTCGGGCTTCTCCTTCAGGAGGTACTTCGCGTAGATGCGCGACTCGCTCTGGTAGCTGGGCTGCCAGCCCATGGTCCAGGGGAAGTCCTTCGGATCGTTCCACTTGGTGGCGCCGGTGGCGACAAAGATTTGCGGCACCTTCTTCGCGTTCATGTATTTCTGGATCGCGGAGTTCGACGGCGTGCCGAGCGAGTTGAACACCAGCAACACCTCGTCGCTCTCGACCAGCTTGCGCGCCTGCTCGACCGCTTTCGGCGGGCTATAGGCGTCGTCATAGGAGACGAAGTTGATCTTGCGGCCGTTGATGCCGCCTTCGGCGTTGATCTTCTTGAAATAAGCCGCTTCCGTCTTGCCGATGATCCCATAGGCGGACGCCGGACCGCTATAGGGCATGATGTTGCCGATCTTGATCTCGGTGTCGGTCGCGCCGGTGTCGTATTTCTTTTGCGCAAGCGCGCCGCTTGTCGATGCGGCGAACATCGCCAATGCGGTTGAAGCAATTGCCAAGCGTGTGGCGACAAAGTCCATTAACGTTTCTCCCTCTATCATTGCCGATTGTGTTGTGGCGGCTTTCTTCAGCGAAAGCTCTTTTGATGTGCGTCATCGATAACATTTTGCGCGGATCGTCACAACAGAAAGCCCCTGCGGCAAAGCGCAGGGGCTGCTTGTTTGGTAAGCAATCTGGCCCGGCGTTAACCACCAACGTCTGAGCTGATGACGTCGCCGAAGCGGTCCCAAGTCTCGCCTTTGAACCGCATGAGTTGCAGCTGCGAGAGCGGGGCGAAATCGGTCGCCGAGGTGTTAACCTTGACGCCGGGCAACAGCCCGGCCGGTTCATAGTTCTTGAGGCTTGCAGCCTGCTTCATCACGTTTGCGCGCGTCAGATCGTCGCCGCAGGACTTCAAGACATGCACGAGTCCCTGAGACACGATGTAGGCGTACATCACAAAGACGTCGGCGCGATTGGCGTCGGGATAGTATTTGTCGAGGAACGCATTCCAGTCCTTGACCGCCGGATCATCCTTCCACTGCGGGTCGGTCGGGTCCTTGAGATAGATCGAGGAGATGATCGCCTGCGCGTTTCCGAAGCCGGCAGGCTTGATCACGCTTCCGATCGATGCCGACACGTTGTTGAGGAAGTGCACGGGCTTCCACTCGATCTCGACGATCTTCTTGATCGCTTGGGCCGCGAATTTCGGCGTGCTGATGTTGACGAACACGTCGGCGCCGCTCGATTTCAGCTTGATGATATGCGAGTTGATGGTCGGATCGGTGACCTCATAGCTCTCCTCCATGACGATCATCGAGGCGGCTTTCGAGCCGAGGCCGTCTTTCAGCCCCTTCAGATAGTCCTTGCCGTAATCATCGTTCTGATAGAGGACGCCGATCTTGGCGTTCGGATAATTCTTCAGAATGTATTTCGCGTAGATCTGGGTTTCGCTCTGGTAGTTGGGTTGCCAGCCCATGGTCCAGGGGAATTCCTTTGGGTCGTTCCACTTGGTGGCGCCGGTGGCCACGAACAGCTGGGGCACCTTCTTCGTGTTCATGTATTTCTGGATCGCCGAATTCGGCGGTGTGCCCAGCGAATTGAAGATGAGCAGCACCTCGTCGCTCTCGACGAGCCTGCGCGCCTGTTCGACCGTCTTCGGCGGGCTGTAGCCGTCGTCATAGGAGATGAAAGTGATCTTGCGGCCGTTGATGCCGCCTTCCGCATTGATCTTCCTGAAATAGGCGTCTTCCGTCTTGCCGATCACGCCATAGGCCGACGCGGCGCCGCTATAGGGCATGATATTGCCGATCTTGATCTCGGTATCTGTGGCGCCGATGTCGTATGTCTTCTGTGCGAGCGCAGCATTCGATGTCGCAGCAACAATCATGAAGGCAGCCGACAGGGCCGCCAACCGCGCATGAATAGCGGGCATCTTGATCTCCTTGGGCTGGTTGAATGTGTCGATTGTTCTGATTGGGAGCCTCTCGCGGGCTCCTGGCCGCATTCAATACCCGCCGTCGAGGCCCGGCAACAAAAAGCCCCCTGCGAGCGGGTCGCAGGGGGCGTCATTTAGTCTAGCCATTAAAGCGTAATGAGATCAGGTTAAATCGTCATCGCGCTTTAGCTCTTTGATTGAGCATGATCTTTTCGGAAAACCGCTGCACACCTTTCCGGATCATGCTCCGGCGGTACGCGGATAGGTCAGTTGCTCAGGTCGCCGTTGATGATTTCGCCGAACAGGTCCCATTTCTCGCCCTTGAACCGCATCATCTGAAGCTGCTCGATCGGGGCGAAGTCGGTCGGCGAGGTGTTGATCTTGATGCCGGGCAAAAGCGTGTCCGGCACGAAATCCTTCAGGCTCGCGGCCTGCTTCATCACATTGGCGCGGGTGAGGTCGTCGCCGCACATCTCCAGCACCTTCACCATCGTCTGCGCCGCGCCATAGCCATAGACAACCGAGCCGTCGAGCTTGTTGCCGTCCGGATAGTACTTGGCCAGGAACTCGACGAACTTCTTCATCCCGGGGTCATTGTCCCACTGCGGATCGGCGCCGTCCTTGGCGTAGTTGGCCGACAGGATGCCTTGCGCATTCTCGAAGCCGGCCGGCTTGATCACGCCGCCGACGGAGGCCGAGACGTTGGAGACGATATGCACCGGATGCCAGTCGATCTCGGCGAGCTTCTTGATCGCCTGCGCGGCGAATTTCGGCGTGGTGATGGAAATGAAGACGTCGGCGCCGGAGGCCTTCAGCTTGACGATGTGGCCGTCGATCGAGGGCTCGGAGGTCTCGTAGCTTTCCTCGGTGATGATCATCGAGGTCTTGGGCCCAAGCCCGTCCTTCAGGCCCTTCAGATAGTCCTTGCCGAAATCATCGTTCTGGAAGAGCACCGCGATCTTGCCGTCGGGCTTCTCCTTCATCAGGTATTTCGCATAGATGTGCGCCTCGCTCTGGTAGCTCGGCTGCCAACCCATGGTCCATGGAAAATCCTTTGGATCGTTCCACTTGGTGGCGCCTGTCGCGACGAAGAGCTGCGGGACCTTCTTGGCGTTCATGTATTTCTGGATCGCCGTATTCGACGGCGTGCCGAGCGGATTGAACACCACCAGCACCTCGTCGCTTTCGACGAGCTTGCGGACCTGTTCGACGGCCTTCGGCGGGCTGTACGCGTCGTCATAGGTCACGAATTTGATCTTGCGGCCATTGATGCCGCCTTCGGCATTGATCTTGTTGAAATAGGCTTCCTCGGTCTTGCCGATCACCCCGTAAGCGGAAGCGGGGCCGCTATAGGGCATGATGTTGCCGATCTTGATCTCGGTGTCGGAAGCGCCGGTATCGTATTTCTTTTGGGCGAAGGCTGCGCCGGACGTGAGAATAAGGACCGCCGTGGCGAGCACGGCGATTCGTCGTTGCTGGTTGGAATGCATGGATTCTCCTAGTTCTTTCGAAATTTGCCCGCCAGCTGTTGGCCGACGATGGCAACCTGCCTTGCGCCGTGCGGCACCAGGAAGATGACGAGGAACAGCAGCACGCCGAACACGGCGCCCGACAGCCCCTTGGAAATGCCTTCGGCGATGTTCGGCACGAAGATGATGAAGGCCGAGCCGACGATCGAGCCGGGCAGCCAGCCGACGCCGCCGACCACCATGCCGAGGAACAGCGAGATCGCGAGCGTGATGGTGTAGCTGTCGGGCGCCACGAACTGCACCGCGATCGCCCCCAAGCCGCCGGCGACGCCGGTGATGCCGGCGGACACGCCGAAGGCGAGCGTCTTGTACAGCGCGACGTCGATGCCCATAGCGGAGGCCGCGATCTCGTTGTCGCGGATCGCCATGAAGGCGCGTCCGGAGCGCGACTTCAGCAGGTTGACGGAGAAGATGTAGATCGCGAGCGTGACGACCAGCGTGAAGTAATAGAGCCACATGTCCTGCGACATCGGCAGGCCGAACGGCGCGTCCGGCTTGGTCACGACCAGGCCCTGCACGCCGCCGGTCCATTTCTCGAAGAAGCCGAGCTTGAGCAGCTGCGGCATCGCGGTCGCCAGCGCAAAGGTGGCGAGCGCGAGATAAACACCGGAGAGCCGCAGCGCCGGCTGGCCGAACAGGAAGCCGGCCGCAAAGCAGATGACGCCCGCGACCGGCAGGGTCAGCGCGTAGTTGACGTTGTATTGCTCCATCAGGATCGCGGAGGTGTAGGCGCCGATGGCGTAGAACGCACTCTGGCCGAGCGAGAACTGGCCGCTGCCGCCGGTCAGGATGTTCAGCGCCAAAACCGCCAGGCCGTAGATCAGAAGCATCGTCATCTGGAAGATGATGAAGTTCTTGACGACCAGTGGCACCAGCAGGAGCAGGGCGAGCACCACCAGCGACGTGCCATAGCCCAGTGTCATGGCCCGCTTCGGAACGGCTTCGACCGCAGGTGCCTCGGTGACGACTTCCTCTACAGCGCTCATGATCAAACTCGCTTCACGATGGGCCGGCCGAACAGGCCAGCGGGTTTGACGACCAGGACGGTGATGATCAACGCCAGTGCGATCGGCAGCTTAAGCTCATTGCCGACGCCCGGGATGTAGGTTCCGGCAAGGTTCTCGAAGATACCGACCAGGAAGCCGCCGATCACGGCGCCAAACGGGCTGGTCAGGCCGCCAAGCACGGCCGCGGCGAAGCCGTAGATCAGGACGCCGCCCATCATGTTCGGCTCGAGGAACACCACCGGCGCGATCAACATGCCGGCGATCGAGCCGATCGCGGCCGCCATGCCCCAGCCGAGCGCGATCATCCAGGAGGTGTTGATGCCGACGAGCCGGGCCGATTCAGGTACCGAGGCGGCGGCCCGCATGGCGAGCCCGACCCGCGTGTACTGGAAGAAGAAATAGAGCCCGACCAGCAGCAGCACGGTGACGCCGATCATGCCGGCCTGGTGAGTCGAGATCAGCTGGCTGCCGAGGAACGGGGAAGAGCCGAACGGCGTCGGATATTGCTTGATGGTAAAGTCCCAGATCAGGCCGGCGCAAGAGTTGATGATCGAGAACAGCGCGATGAAGCCTGCGACATTGGTCAGGATCGGCGCCTTGGCGAGCGGCTTGAACAGCAGCCGCTCGATGGCGATGCCGCCGAGGAAGGAGAAGGCCAGGGTGAGGATGAAGGCTCCCCAGTATGGGATGCCCCATTGCATCAGCTGCCAGGAGATGAAGGTCGAGAACATCGCCATTTCGCCCTGGGCGAAATTCAGGTGATCGATCGCCTGGTAGATCATGACCACGGCAAGGGCCATGCAGGCGTAGATCGCGCCGGTGGAGATGCCGGCCAGGATTTGATTGGTGAACAGCTCCATGGCCGCGTTCCCTTCAGTACCCGAGATAGGATTTACGGACGTCTTCGTTGTTGGCGACCTCTTTCGCGGCCCCCGCCATCACGATGCGCCCGGTCTCGATCACATAGGCCTGGTCGGCGAGTTCCAGCGCGAGCTGCGCGTTCTGCTCGACGACGAGGATGGTGACCTTGTCCTCGCGGTTGATCTTGCCGAGGATCTTGAAGAGGTCGCGCACGACCAGCGGCGCAAGTCCGAACGAGGGTTCGTCCAGCAGCATCAGCCGCGGACGCAGCATCAGCGCCCGGGCGACCGCGAGCATCTGCTGCTCGCCGCCGGACAGCGTGCCGGCCTGCTGGGTGTGGCGTTGCTTGAGCACCGGGAAATGGTCGTACATGCGCTCAATGTCGGAGACGATCCCGGCCTTGTCCTTGCGCGTGATCGCACCGAGTTGCAGGTTCTCCTCGACCGTCATGGTGGTGAAGGTGCCGCGGCCCTGCGGCACATGCGCTATTCCGAGCCGAACGATGTTTTCGGTCGAGCGGCTGCTGAGCGGCGCGCCTTCGAATTCGATGGCTCCGGTCGAGCGAACCATGTTGCAGATCGCCCGCAACGTGGTGGTCTTGCCGGCGCCGTTGGCCCCCAGCAGCGTGGTCAGGCTGCCCTCGTTGAGTGCGAAGTTCAGCCCGTAAAGCGCCTGCACGTGGCCGTAATAGGCGCGCAGATCCTTGACGTTGAGCAGCATCGTCATTGATCCTTGCTCCCGAGATAGGCCTTGATCACGTCCGGGTCGGCCTGCACCTGGGCCGGCGTGCCCTCCGCGAGCTTGCGGCCGAAATTCAGCGCGACGACGTGGTCGGCGATCGACATCACGAGCCCCATGTGATGCTCGACCAGCAGCACGGTGACCTTGCGGTCGTCGCGAATGCGGCGGATCAAATCGCCGAGCACATGGACCTCTTCGTGGTTGAGGCCGCCGGCGGGCTCGTCAAGCAGCAGGATCTTGGGATCGGAGGCCAGCGCGCGGGCAAGTTCGACGCGCTTCTGCGTGCCGAAAGGCAGGCCTGATACGATGGTGTGCCCGACGTCCTCGAGGTCGAGATAGCCGAGAATCTCGTGACACTTCTTGTTGACCGCATTCTCGGTGCGGCGCACCCAGGCGAGCTTCAGGGAGTCGCTGACGATGTCGCTGGAGGTATGGGAATGGGTGCCGATACGCACATTGTCGAGCACAGAGAGATTGGGAAACAGCGCGACGTTCTGGAAGGTCCGGCCGATGCCGATTTCGGCGATGCGATGCGGCGGCCGGGACAGGATGCTGCGGCCTTCCATGAGAATGTCGCCGGAGCTCGGCTGATAGAGCCGGCTGAGACAGTTGAACAGCGTGGTCTTGCCTGCGCCGTTCGGTCCGATCAGGCCGAGGATCTGGCCCTCATGCATGTCGAAGGAGACGCCGTTCAACGCGACGATGCCGCCGAACACGACGCTGACGTCGCGAACGGCGAGCAGGGGATCTTGTCCCTGCGCAAGTTGTGCCTGCGTCATATGGTCCCGCCCAACGCGCTCGCGGGGCGGGACGGACCGGACGATATCAGTCGCCGGTCGTGACGATCAAGACTGTCTGATCCCCTCGGCCACTCGTGCAACTTTCCCTCCAGACTTGGCTTTTTTGCTTGGTTCTTTTTTTGATTGCGTCGATGGCGGCATCGCCCCGCCAAGTGCCGCTTCGATGTTCCTTACCATCGCCACGAGACGAGGTCCAATATCGTTGCGTAAACGATCTTCCGCGAAGCGGAATGCCGGTGCGCCGCAGTTGAAGGCATACGGACCCGTTCCGTCATTGAGCTTAAGTGCAACGCCAACGGCGTGAACGTCGTCCTGCCACTCGCCCGCCGAGATCGCGAAACCGTATTTCGCAACCGCTTCGCCGGCGCGTTCGATGCCGTCGCGCATCCTGGCCCAGCGGCTTCCGTAATGTTCGCGCAACTCGCGCAAGAGTGCGGTGCGTTCGTCATCCGGCAACGCCCAGAGATAGGCGCGCCCCATCGCTGTGGTTGCAATCGGGATGCGGGAGCCGACGTCAAGTTGAACGTTAACGACGCCCGCCCGGCTCTGCCCAAAGTAGATCATGCTGTGGCGATCGCGGCCGCCGATCGCGACGGCGCCGCCGGTCTCGCGCATCAATTGTTCGCGGAACGGCTCCGACAAATGCCGCACGCCGAGATTGGCGAGTGCGGCGTAGCCGAGCGCCATCGCGGACGGCGCCAGCTGATATTTCTCGAACCGAGGAACCGGCGTCAGATAGCCGAGCTTCGTCAAGGTGTAGGTCAGCCGGGAGACGGTCGGTTTGGGCAGATTGGTGCGCGCGGCAATTTCCTGATTGCCAAGCAACCCGTCATTGGGTTGGAATGCACGCAAGACATCCAGTCCGCGAGAAAGCGCGATGACGAAGCTGCGATCGGTCGCTGCCTTCTTGCCTGAGCGTTTCATGTCCTGCCGTTGTAACGGTCCTCGTTGACAACGGACGTGCTTCAAAATAACCCTCCGTGTCAAGATGTGGAATTAAATTCCGCTGTGCGAAATTAATTAACGAACAATAAAACCAAGGAGCGTAGCCGTGAGCGAAGTCGTCAAACTGGAACGTCATGACGTCATCGGTGTCGTCACCATCGACAGCCCTCCGGTCAATGCGCTGAGCGCCGCGGTTCGCGGCGGCATTCTCGAATGCATCAAGGCCGCGATCGCGGATGCGCAGGTGCAGGCGATCGTGCTCACCTGCGCCGGGCGCACCTTCATCGCCGGCGCCGATATCACCGAATTCGGCAAGCCGCCGAAGCCGCCAGGCCTCAGCGAAGTGCTGGCCGAAATCGAGAATTCGCCGAAGCCGGTGGTCGCCGCGATCCATGGCACCGCGCTTGGCGGCGGTCTGGAAGTCGCGCTCTCCTGTCATTTCCGCGTTGCGACCAAAGAGGCGAGGCTTGGCCTGCCCGAGGTGAAACTCGGCCTGCTGCCGGGCGCCGGCGGCACGCAGCGCCTGCCGCGCGCGGTGGGGCCGGAGCTTGCGGTGAAGATGATCGTCGGTGGCGATCCCATCTCGGCGGCTGAAGCGCTGAAGAATGGCCTGATCGAGGAGATCGTCGAAGGTCCGGCGGCGGGCGGAGAGTCTTTTGCCCGCAAGGTGCTGGCGGAGAAGCGGCCGCTGCGCAAGCTGCGCGATGACGACAGCAAGCTTGCGGCCGCCAAGGCCGACCGCTCGATCTTCACCAGTGCGGTCGCCGCAATGACCAAGAAGTCACGCGGGCTCGAAGCGCCGTTCGCCGCCGCCGACGCGGTCGGCGCCGCGATCGACCTGCCGTTCGACGAGGGGTTGAAAAAGGAGCGTGAGGGCTTCCTCAAGCTCGTCTCCAGCGATCAGTCCAAGGCGCAGCGCTATGCGTTCTTCGCCGAGCGAGAGGCCGCCAAGATCGCGGGCGTGCCTGACGGCACCAAGCCGCGCAAGGTGGATCGCGTCGCCATCATCGGCGCCGGCACCATGGGCGGCGGCATCGCGATGTCCTTCGCCAATGCGGGCGTTCCCGTTACGTTGATCGAGACCGGCGAGGAGCAGCTCAAGCGTGGCATGGGGATCATGCAGAAGAACTGGGAGGCGACCGCCGCGCGCGGCGGCATCCCGGCGGATGCGCCCGCCAAGCGCATGGCGCTGATCAACGGCATGGTCGGACTGGAAAACGTCAGGGATGCTGACCTCGTGATCGAGGCCGTGTTCGAGACCATGGCGGTGAAGAAGGAGGTGTTCGGCAAGCTCGACCAATACGCCAAGCCGGGCGCGGTGCTCGCCTCCAACACCTCATACCTCAACATCGATGAGATCGCCAAGGAGACCAAGCGGCCGCAGGACGTGCTCGGCATGCACTTCTTCAGCCCGGCCAATGTGATGAAGCTGTGCGAGATCGTGCGTGGCGCAAAGACCGCGCCGGACGCGCTGGTGACCGCGGTGTCGATCGCGCGCAAGATTGCGAAAGTACCGGCCGTGGTCGGGGTCTGCGACGGCTTCGTCGGCAACCGCATGCTGGCGCAGCGCGGCAAGCAGTCGGAAAAACTGTTGTTCGAGGGCGCGCTGCCGCAGCAGGTCGATGCGGTCGTGACCAAGTTCGGCATGCCGATGGGTCCGTTCGCAATGGGCGACCTCGCCGGCCTCGACATCGGCTGGCGCTCGCGCAAGGACCGCGGCATCAAGTCGGAGATCGCGGACGCGCTGTGCGAAGCCGGCCGTTTCGGCCAGAAGACCGGCAAGGGCTACTACAAATACGAGGGCGGCTCGCGCGCCCCGCTGCCCGATCCCGAGGTCGAGAAGCTGATCGACGAGACCCTGATGCGGCTCGGCCGCAAGCGCCGCGTGGTGAGCGACGACGAGATCCTCGAGCGCATGATGTATCCGATGATCAACGAGGGTGCGC
Organism: uncultured Alphaproteobacteria bacterium; assembly: GCA_963770385.1. Classification (GTDB taxonomy): domain Bacteria; phylum Pseudomonadota; class Alphaproteobacteria; order Rhizobiales; family Xanthobacteraceae; genus Bradyrhizobium. The sequence continues at coordinate 2,258,288 of CAVYPJ010000003.1, forward strand.
GCATTCTCGAAGAAGGCGTCGCTGCGCGGCCGAGCGACATCGACGTGGTCTGGCTCTATGGCTATGGCTGGCCGATCTATCGTGGTGGCCCGATGTTCTGGGCCGACCAGGTCGGGTTGAAGCACATCGCCGACCGGCTGTCCTACTACGCCAAGGAGACAAACGACCCGTCGCTCGAACCGGCGCCGCTGCTCAAGCGTCTCGCAGCCGAAGGCAAGACGTTCGCCTCGCTGGCGTCAGCCTCGAAAGCGGCCTGATGGGCCTCAGCTCTCGCAACGGGTCGTTCCGGGGCGCGCAAAGCGCGAACCCGGGATCTCTAGATTCCGGGTTCGATGCTGAGGCATCGCGCCGGAATGACGTCGTGTGATTGGAAGTATTGAAGCACCATGACCCATCCCGGCGAGCAGTTCTATCCCGACGGCGTGCATTGGGACGACAGCATCGTTCGCGGCACGCTGCCTGACCTGTTGTCGGACGCGGCGCGTGACTATGGCGCGCGGCCGGTGATCGAATTCCGCGACCGCCCGATCACCTATGCCGAGCTCGAAACGATGGTCGAGGTCGCGGCGGCGGCCTACCTGCGCGCGGGCTTCGGCAGGGATTCGTCGATCGCGCTGTTCCTCGGCAACACGCCGGATCATCCGACGAATTTCTTCGGCGCGCTGAAGGCCGGCGCCCGTGTCGTGCACCTGTCGCCGCTCGATGGCGAGATCGCGCTGTCGCACAAGCTGTCCGACTCCGGCGCGCGCATTCTCGTCACCAGCAATCTCACCGCGCTATTGCAGACCGCGCTGAAATTCCTCGCCAAAGGGCTGATCGACCGCTTGATCGTCTGCGAGGACGATCACTGGGGCAAGGCGGGTACGCCGCAAGCGCCGCTGCCCGACAATCCCGCGATCATCACGTACAGGCAATTCGTCGACGGCGCGGTGAAGCCGTCGCAATGGCCGCAGGTCAGCGCCGACGACGTCGCGCTGTTGCAATATACCGGCGGCACCACGGGCCTGCCGAAGGGCGCAATGCTCAGCCATGGCAATCTCACCGCCGCGGTCTCGATCTACGAGGTCTGGGGCCGCCCCGGGCGCGAGAAGCGCGACGCGATCGATCGCGTGATCTGCGTGCTGCCGCTGTTTCACATCTATGCGCTGACGGTCGTGCTGCTCTCGTCGATCCAGCGCGGAAATCTGATCTCGCTGCATCAGCGGTTCGACGTCGAGGCGGTCATGCGTGATATCGAAGTGAAGCGCGCGACCTATTTCCCCGGTGTACCGACGATGTGGATTGCGATCGCGGCACTGCCCGATCTCGACAAGCGCGATCTCTCCTCGCTGGTGAGCGCCGGCTCCGGCGGCGCGCCGCTGCCGGTCGAAGTCGCGCGCATCTTCGAGAGCAAGGTCAACATGAAGCTGAAGAGCGGCTGGGGCATGACGGAGACCTGCTCGCCCGGCACCGGCCATCCGCCGGAGGGGCCGGACAAGCCGGGCTCGATCGGGCTGATGCTGCCCGGCATCGAGATGGACGTGGTGTCGCTGGAAGACGCGACCAGCCCGATGCCGGTCGGCGAAGTCGGCGAGATCCGGATTCGCGGGCCGAACGTCACCAAGGGCTATTGGAATCGGCCGAAGGAAACCGCGGAGGCCTTCGTCGGCGACCGCTTCCTGACCGGCGACATCGGCTACATGGATGCGGACGGTTATTTCTATCTGGTCGACCGCAAGAAGGACATGATCATCTCCGGCGGCTTCAATGTCTATCCGCAGATGATCGAGCAGGCGATCTATACGCACCCTGCCGTGCAGGAGGTGATCGTGATCGGCATTTCCGACGATTACCGCGGCGAGGCGGCGAAAGCCTTCGTCAAGCTGCGCGACGGCGCGGCACCGTTCACGCTGGATGAGCTGCGCGCATTCCTCACCGGCAAGCTGGGCAAGCACGAGCTGCCCGCCGCGCTTGAGTTCGTCGCCGAGCTGCCGCGCACCTCGGTCGGCAAATTGTCACGCCACGAGCTGCGCCTGCAGCAATCCTCATCGCCATCCACCCCACCAAAACAACAGCAACTCGCATCAGGAGGCCGCCCATGACCGACGCCGTCATCGTTTCCACCGCCCGTACCCCGATCGGCAAGGCCTATCGCGGCGCGCTCAATGTCACGGAAGGCGCGACCCTGCTCGGTCATGCGATCGGCGAGGCGGTTGCCCGCGCCAAGGTCGATCCGAAGGACGTCGAGGATGTCGTGATGGGCGCGGCCCTGCAGCAGGGCTCGACCGGCGGCAACATCGCGCGCAAGGCGCTGCTGCGCGCCGGTCTTCCCGTTACCGTCGGCGGCACTACCATCGACCGGCAATGCGCCTCGGGCCTTCAGGCGATCGCGCTTGCCGCGCGCTCGGTGATCTTCGACGGCGTCGAGATCGCGGTCGGTGGCGGCGGCGAGTCGATTTCGCTCGTGCAGAACGACCACGCCAACAAGTTCCACACCCAGGACCCCGCGCTGCTGGAGATCAAGGGCGAGGTCTACATGCCGATGATCGACACGGCCGAAGTCGTCGCCAAGCGCTACAATATCTCGCGCGAACGGCAGGACGAATATTCGTTGGAGAGCCAGCGCCGCGTCGCCGCCGCTCAGCAGGGCGGCAAGTTCAACGATGAATTGGCAGCGATCACGACCAAGATGGCCGTCACCGACAAGGCGACCGGCGCGGTGTCCTTCAAGGACATCACGCTGTCGAAGGACGAAGGCCCGCGCCCTGAAACGACGGCGGAAGGCCTTGCCGGCCTGAAGCCGGTGCGCGGCGACGGCTTCTCCATCACGGCCGGCAATGCCAGCCAGCTCTCCGACGGCGCCAGCGCCTCCGTGATCATGAGCGACAAGGAAGCCGCCAAGCGCGGCCTGAAGCCGCTCGGCATTTTCCGCGGTTTCGTCGCGCATGGCTGCGAGCCGGACGAGATGGGCATCGGCCCCGTGTTCGCCGTGCCGCGGCTCCTCAAGCGCCATGGGCTCAAGGTCGACGACATCGATCTCTGGGAATTGAACGAGGCGTTCGCGGTGCAGGTGCTCTACTGCCGCGACAAGCTCGGCATCGATCCCGACAAGATCAACGTCAATGGCGGCGCCATTGCAGTGGGCCATCCCTATGGCATGTCGGGCGCGCGGCTCACCGGTCACGCGCTGATCGAAGGCCGCCGCCGCAAGGCGAAGTATGCCGTCGTCACCATGTGCGTCGGTGGCGGCATGGGCGCGGCGGGTTTGTTCGAGGTGCTGCAGTAACCGCTGTCGTCCCGGGCAAGCGAAGCGCGACCCGGGACCCATACGCCGCGGCCGCGCTTGAGGCACTCTGGGAGACACCTTCGTCTCCACATGGGCCGGTGGTTATGGGTCCCTGCGTTCGCAGGGACGACGGAGAGAGAAAAAATCGCTTCACAGGAGGATCCCATGGATCTCGCTTTCACGAAGGAAGAGCAGGCGTTTCGCGAGGAAGTGCGCGCGTTTTTCCGTGACAACGTGCCATCAGATACGCGGCGCAAGCTGCAGGAGGGCCGCCATCTGTCGAAGGACGAGATGGTCACCTGGTGGCGTATCCTCAACAAGAAGGGCTGGGGCGTCTCGCACTGGCCGAAGGAATATGGCGGCACCGGCTGGAGCTCGGTGCAGCATTACATCTTCAACGAAGAGCTGCAGATGCATCCGGCACCGGCGCCGCTGGCCTTCGGCGTCAGCATGGTCGGCCCCGTCATCTACACGTTCGGCAACGAGGCACAGAAGAAGCAGTATCTGCCGCGCATCGCCAGTGTCGACGACTGGTGGTGCCAGGGCTTCTCCGAGCCGGGCTCGGGTTCGGACCTCGCCTCGCTGAAGACCAAGGCCGAGCGCAAGGGCGACAAATACATCATCAACGGCCAGAAGACATGGACCACGCTGGCCCAGCACGCCGACATGATCTTCTGCCTCTGCCGCACCGACACGTCGGCCAAGAAGCAGATGGGCATTTCCTTCATCGTGTTCGACATGAAAAGCAAAGGCGTCACGGTGCGCCCGATCCAGACCATCGACGGCGGGCTTGAAGTGAACGAGGTCTTCTTCGACGACGTCGAGGTGCCGGTCGAAAATCTGATCGGCGAGGAGAACAAGGGCTGGGACTACGCCAAATTCCTGCTCGGCAATGAACGCACCGGCATCGCGCGGGTCGGCGTCTCCAAGGAGCGCCTCCGCCGCATCAAGGAATTGGCGTCCAAGGTCGAGTCCGGCGGCAAGCCCGTCATCGAGGACCAGGCGTTCCGCGAAAAGCTCGCCGCCTGCGAGATCGAGCTGAAGGCGCTGGAACTAACCCAGCTCCGTGTCGTCGCCGACGAAGGCAAGCACGGCAAGGGCAAGCCCAACCCGGCGTCTTCGGTGCTGAAGATCAAGGGCTCGGAGATCCAGCAGACCACTACAGAACTCCTGATGGAAGTGATCGGTCCGTTCGCTGCGCCCTATGACGAGCACGGCGACGACGGCTCCAATGAGGCAATGGACTGGACCGCGCAGATCGCGCCGAGCTACTTCAACAACCGCAAGGTCTCGATCTACGGCGGCTCCAACGAGATCCAGCGCAACATCATCACCAAGGCCGTGCTTGGGTTGTAGGCGGCGAACGCGGCCGCGACGTCAGGTGTCGTCCCCCGCGAATGCGGGGGACCCAGTACGCCGCGGCGGTTGGAGTCGACGACGACGGCGGCGGATACTGGATCCCCGCTTTCACGGGGATGACGACGCAGAGTTGGGCGACGGGCAGGGGCGACGTCCTCCGTCGATTATGGAGAACAGTCAGATGGATTTCGATTTGTCCGAGGAACAGCGGCTTCTCAAGGAAAGCGTCGACGGCCTGCTCACCGACGCGTACGAATTCGAGCAGCGCAAGAAATACATGACGGAGAAGGGCGGCTGGAGCAAAGCCATCTGGGGCAAGCTCGCTGAGCAGGGTCTGCTCGGCCTGCCGTTTTCGGAAGAAGAGGGTGGCTTCGGCGCCGGCGCGGTGGAAACCATGATCGTGATGGAGGCGCTCGGCCGCGCGCTGGTGCTGGAGCCGTATCTCGCCACCGTGGTGATCGGCGGCGGCTTCATCCGCCATGGCGGCTCGGACGCGCAGAAGGCCGCTCATATCCCCGGCATCATCGACGGCAGCAAGACCTTCGCCTTCGCCCAGCTCGAGAAGAACTCGCGCTACGACCTCAACGATGTCGCGACCTCGGCGAAAAAGAAGGGTGACGGCTGGGTCATCGACGGCGAGAAATTCGTCGTCCTCAACGGCGAGAATGCCGACACGCTGATCGTCACCGCGCGCACCAAAGGCGGTCAGCGCGACAAGACCGGCATCGGCGTGTTCCTCGTTCCTGGCAACGCCAAGGGCGTCGTCAGGAAGGGCTATCCGACCCAGGACGGCCTGCACGCCGCCGATATCACTTTCACCAATGTCGAGGTGGGCACGGATGCCGCGATCGGCGATCCCGAAAACGCGCTGCCGCTGATCGAGCGTGTCGTCGACGAAGCGCGCACCGCGATGTGCGCGGAGGCGGTCGGTGCGATGGATAAATCGCTGAAGGCCACGGTCGAGTATCTCAAAACCCGCAAACAGTTCGGCGTGCCGATCGGCAGCTTCCAGACGCTGCAGCACCGCGCCGCCGACATGTTCGTCGCGCTGGAGCAGGCGCGCTCGATGTCGATGTTCGCGACCATGGCTGCGGAATTCGACGATGCCAAGGAGCGCACCAAGGCGGTGTCGGCCGCGAAGGTGCAGATCGGCAAGTCGCTGAAATTCGTCGGCCAGCAGTCGATCCAGCTCCACGGCGGCATCGGCATGACCATGGAGGCCAAGATCGGCCACTATTTCAAGCGCCTGACCATGATCGAGAACACCTTCGGCGACACCGACTATCACCTGCGCCGCGTCACTGACGCGGGCGGGCTGATATAGTCAAAACGCCGTGTTACTCCGGCGCTCATGATGATCACGTCATTCCGGGGCGATGCGCCAGCATCGAGCCCGGAATCTCGAGATTCCGGGTCTGGTCCTCACGGACCATCCCGGAATGACGAACTATAAGAACCGAACGCTATTTCAGCGTCATTGCGAGCGAAGCGAAGCAATCCAGAATCTTTCCGCGGAGACAGCCTGGATTGCTCACATGGGGATGGTGTGTGTCAAGGCGGGCAGCGCTTCCTTTTTGGTTTCGATCCCAGGTTCGAGCCGGTTTTGGCGATCTGGTTTGTCTGCCAGATCAAACTCACATTCGGTCGTCACGCGAGGCGACTGCACCAGGATTCCGCTTGCGACGGGTAGGCTCGAGAGGACGCGACCATTCTTCGTTTCGGCATTTGAAGCCAAGCAATCCAGCGGTTCGTCCACCCGGATCGGCCGAGGCTGATCAGGCTTCGGCAGATTGGTATTGTCCTGTTGTTGGAGGCGTGTCGGAACGGGTCGCTTCGCTAGACGGCTTGCTTCATCACGGCTCCCTCGATGAGGACGCCCTGCGTCGCATACTTCCACAAGGCCACGAGCAGCTTGCGTGCCAGTGCAACGATGGAGCCTTTGCGGTCCTGCCGGCTTCGCGCGTGAAACCATTGCGCCAGAGCCGATTGCGGCTGATGGCGCAACCAGAGCCACGCAAGCTGCACCATCATGGTGCGCAGCCGCGGATTGCCGGCTTTCGACAAGCCTTGTTCGTGCGCGACCGCCCCGCTTCGCCAGGGCGTCGCCGCAAGGCCGGCATAAGCTGCGACCTGCCGGCGGTTGGAGAACTGCCGGCAGAGTCCTTCCGTCCACAGAACGGCGGCAGCGTGCGCGCCGACCCCCTTCACGGCCAATAGCTGAGCCAGCGCGTTGGGCAGCTTTGCCTCGCCACCCGCCTTGCTCCGGGTGACGCTTTCTTGGGTCAGCAGGGCATCCTGCTCGACTTCGACGGCGCGGATCTGGTCGAGCAGCAGTTCGAGCCGGTCAAGCTCGCGGCCGATCTGTGTCTTCAGACACGCCGGCAGCGGCCGCCCGTCTCCCGTGCGCAACGCTTCAAGGCGCGCCCGCCGATCGCGCCGCAACGGCGCGTAATCGGATATCCCTTGCGAGAACAGCAATCCCTTGATCCGGTTGGTATGCACGACGCGCTCGCCTAGCAGCGCCTGGCGCTCGCGGCAGAGCCGGCGACGATCTTCCTCCTCGGGCGAGGGGGCAACCACCATTGAGCACACCCGCGGCTCGCCGCGCTTGTAGGCCAACAGCGCCCGCAGCAGCGCCTCACCGTCGATCTTGTCCGTCTTGGCTCGCCGCCGCCGGCGTGGCGCCGCAATCGAGGCGGCATCGACCACATGGCTCTCGATCCCTTCTTTCTGAAGAACACGATGAATCCAAAACCCGTCAAGGCCGGCCTCCTGAATGACGATGATCGGATAACCCGTTCCCGTCCGTTCCCTTGCCTTGCGCTTGAGTTCGGCAAAGCGCGCCAGCAGTCCTGCGACGTCGCCTGCCTCCACGTTATGTTGTGACATCTTCTCGCCCTTGCCGGGCGAAAGCGACGTCACCAACCACTTCGAACGACTCAGTTCCAGAGACACAAAAATTGCGCCAAACTGGGTATGGATAGCGGCCGGTCCTTCGGAAGGATGATCGAGAAACATCGGTTGTCTCCAGGTTGAGTGGTTTAGCAACTTCAGTCTGGCCTCAGAACTCGGCCGCTATCCACCCCCATGGAATCTTCGTCGCAAACGCTCCTCGCAATGACGGCCAACGGAGCAACAACACATGAAAAACACCCCGTTCGATCTCACCGGACAGGTCGCCGTCATCACCGGATCGAGCCGCGGCATCGGCCGCGCGTCGGCCGAACTGCTCGCAAAACTCGGCGCCAAGGTCGTGATCTCGAGCCGCAAGGCCGATGCCTGCAAGGAGGTCGCGGACGGCATCAACAGCGCGGGCGGCGATGCGCATGTCATCCCCTGCAACATCTCCCGTCGCGACGAGGTCGAGGCGCTGATTGCGGGCACGACCAAGCGTTATGGCAAGATCGATATCCTGGTCTGCAATGCTGCCGTTAATCCTTATTACGGCCCGCTGCTCGACATCAAGGACGAGGCCTTCGACAAGATCATGGGCTCGAACGTCAAGAGCAACATCTGGCTCTGTTCGCTCGCGATCCCGCAGATGGCGGAGCGCGGCAAAGGCTCGGTCGTGATCATCTCCTCGATCGGCGGACTGCGCGGGTCGACCGTGATCGGCGCCTACGGGATTTCGAAGGCGGCGGATTTCGCGCTGTGCCGCAGCCTCGCCGGCGAATGGGGGCCGAAAGGCGTGCGCGTCAATTGCGTCGCGCCGGGCCTGGTCAAGACCGATTTCGCCCGCGCGCTGTGGGAAGACGAGGAGCGGCTGAAGCACCGCTGCGCCACCACACCGCTCCGCCGCATCGGCGAACCCGACGAGATCGCCGGCGCCGTCGCCTATCTCGCCTCCGATGCGTCAACCTTCATGACCGGCCAGACCATCGTCGTCGACGGTGGTGTGACGACAGCCTCGGTGTAGCCCCGCAAAAAAGCCATACGAAGTAAGCGAGCGCGATCCCTCCCCACGTCGTTCCTGCGAACACACTAAGGCATTCACATATCTCGAAAGACAATCCCGGCTGTCGTCCCTGCGAACGCAGGGACCCATACCGCGTGATATTTGGTGTTGGAAAGAAAGCCGTCCCGCCCTAGTGCCACAAACTCAAGCCGGTGGTTATGGGTCCCTGCGTTCGCAGGGACGACAGCGGGGATGCAGGGGCAACCACGAAGATGTTGACGTCGTCCGCTCAATCCGCTGTCCTCTGCCCGACACAACACCGTCCGGGAAGCAACGTCCATGTCATTCGTGCTGGCCATCGATCAGGGCACCACATCGTCGCGCGCCATCGTGTTTCGTTCCGACATCTCGATCGCGGCGGCCGCGCAGCAGGAGTTCCCGCAGCATTTCCCGGCCTCCGGCTGGGTCGAGCATGAGCCGGAGGACATCTGGACCTCGACCGTCATCACTTGCCGCGACGCGCTGGAAAAAGCGGGGCTCAAGGCAAAGGACATCGCAGCGATCGGCATCACCAATCAGCGTGAGACCACCGTCGTGTGGGATCGCGCGACGGGACAGGCCGTGCATCGCGCCATCGTCTGGCAGGACCGCCGCACCGCCAATATCTGCGCCAAACTGAAGGCCGACGGCCATGAGCCCGCGATCTCGGCCAAGACCGGCCTGATCATCGATCCCTATTTCTCCGGAACGAAAGCCGCATGGATCCTCGATCACGTCCCCGGCGCGCGCGCCCGCGCCGAGCGCGGTGAACTGATGTTCGGCACCGTCGATTGCTATCTGTTGTGGCGGCTCACCGGCGGCAAGGTGCACGCGACCGACGCCACCAACGCCTCGCGGACGCTGCTGTTCAACATCCACACCGGCGAGTGGGACGACGAACTCCTCAAGATCCTGCGCGTGCCGCGTTCGATGCTCCCTGAGGTGAAGGATTCTTCCGCCAAGTTCGGCGACAGCATCCCTGGCCTGTTCGGCGGGCCGATCGCGATCTCGGGCATCGCCGGCGACCAGCAGGCTGCGACCATCGGGCAGGCCTGCTTCAGGCCCGGCATGATCAAGTCGACCTACGGCACCGGCTGCTTCGCGCTGCTGAACACCGGCGCGACGCCAGTCGCTTCGAAGAACAAGCTCCTCACCACCATCGCCTATCAGCTCAAAGGACAACGCACCTACGCGCTCGAAGGCTCGATCTTCGTCGCTGGTTCGGCGGTACAATGGCTGCGCGACGGGCTCGGCATCATCAAGCAGGCCAGCGAGACCGGCCCGCTCGCCGACAAGTCCGACTCCATGCAGAGCGTCTATCTGGTGCCGGCCTTCGTCGGCTTAGGGGCGCCCTATTGGAATCCGAACGTGCGCGGTGCGCTGTTCGGCTTGACGCGCAACACGGGGCCCGCCGAGCTTGCGCATGCGGCGCTGGAAAGCGTCTGCTACCAGACCTTCGATCTCTGGGCCGCGATGCGCGCGGATTGGCCGGAAGCCGACGCCGCCAACATCGTGCTGCGCGTCGACGGCGGCATGACAGCCTCGGACTGGACCATGCAGCGATTGGCGGATCTGCTCGACGCACCCGTCGATCGTCCCATGATCCAGGAGACCACAGCCTTAGGGGCCGCATATCTCGCGGGTCTTGCTGCCGGCATCTATCCCGAGCCGTCAAAATTCGCCGACAACTGGCGCCTCGAACACCGCTTCAAACCGGTGATGAGCGCGGCCACGCGCGAACGCAAGCTGAAGGGCTGGGCGAGGGCAGTGAAGGGTGTTTTGGCGAGTGATGAGCGAGAAGGGTAGAGCGTATGCACGATCATCCGAGCGCGCTCACCTTCTACCAGCGTGCCGGCTGATGACGTGAGGAGGGCACCACGTCGGCGGAGATTCGAATGGTGTGATCAGCGCTCGCCCTTTTCCTGCACCTCCAGCATCACCTGCAGCGTGCCGTCGCTGAGCTTGCCTGTCGTGGAGGGAATGCGCCGCTCGGCGGCTTCGATCGGTGTTGAATGCTGCGGCAAGCTCTGCGCGCCGCGCGCGGGCGCAGTTTGCGCGGCCTCGCTGGCCTCTTCTGTTTCATCCGTTGCATCGAGCGCGCGCTTGGCCTGCGCGCCGCCGGCGTTGCGCTTGCGTCGGGTCTCCTTCGGTTTCGGCGGCGCGGGCGTATAGACGATCGGCGGCAGGATGTGATGGCGCGACACGGCGGTGCTCCCTCGCGAAAGCCGGCGCCGTATTGAGCGGCTGATTCGGCCTCAGCCGCCACTGACAAATCGGTAATGTGTCGTGGCTGGCCGTGCGAACGAATGAAGCAATGTGAGTGCGCGTCGTACCGGTCGGCTGCGCCTAGCCTTCGAAATTCACGACCCGAAATTCACGACCCGAAATTCACGGCCCGAAATTCACAGCCGTGGTGTTCGCGCCGCAGATCAGCACCGCGACGCGCTCACGCGGCCGCGGGCGATACTGCCCGGACAGCAGTGCTGCGAAGGCCGCCGCGCCTCCGGGCTCGGTGACGACGCGCAAAGTCGACCACAGCGCGGCTTGCGCGCGGCGGATCGCGTCGTCGCTCACCAGCATCACGCGTTCGACATGCTCTTGCGCGATCGGAAGCATCAGATCGCCGACGCGGCGTGGTGCCAGGCTGTCGGCGGCGATGCCGCCTGCGGGCGCGTCGACCGGCTTTCCGGCCCTGATCGCCATGTGCAGCGTCGGCGCCTGTTCCGGCTCGACCGCGATGATACGCACGAGCCCCGTGAACCACGCAGCGATGCCTCCGATCAGCCCGCCGCCGCCGACTGCGACGAGCAGCGTGTCGACATCGGGCATGTCGCGCTCGAGTTCGAGTCCACCGTGCCTTGGCCGAGCAGGGTCTCAGTCTGGTCGTAGGCATGAATCGGCATCGCGCCGGTCTTCTCGACATGCGCTTCGCTTGCCGCGAGCGCATCTGCGTAGCGCGAGCCCACCACCACGAGCTCGGCACCATAACTCTTGATACGCTCGGCCTTGGCGGGCGAGGTGATGTTCGGCACGAAGATTGTCGCGGGCACGCCGAGTCGCTTCGCCGCGTATGCGACCGCCGCGCCGTGATTGCCGCCGGAGGCCGCGACCACGCCGGCGGCAGGCGGCTTGCGCAGCAGAAGATTGGCGAACGCGCCGCGCGCCTTGAACGAGCCGGAATGCTGCAGCATCTCCAGCTTGAAGCAGACCGGTGCTGTCGTCAGGCCGAAATCGGCGAGATCCGCTTTCACGAGCGGCGTCCACCGCACATAGCGCCGAATGGCTTGTTCCGTAGCAGTGATCCCCTCGCGGCTAATGCCGCTGATATCAAGGGCGTGTCCCATGCTAACTGCCTTCAATATGCTTTCGGTCATCGCAGCAATCCGGTCCCTGGTAAAATGACTAAATTGACAGATTCTCGCTCAGCGTGCGTTTGCAATCCCATAACGCTCGTAGATACTGGATCGGTTGTAAAACTCACGCAAACATTTTCGTGAGGAAGCATTGGCAATTTGTTGAAGACCGTATGCTGACAAATCGGCATGTCAACGTGCGCTGCACTGCGAAAAACCGCCTGTCCAGGCGTGTTATTCGCGAGCAGAAGGGCGAAAAGCGTTTGTGATTCCAATGATGAAACGTGTCATGCGGGGAACACAGTGTTCCGGGTTCGCACCCGGCTATCGCCAGGCATTTGCAGGAGATGTTTTGCTTCATGTGCGGTGGCGATGATGGATTTCCGCTGCAGTTCCCGACTCCGTCATGGCGACGAGAGACCATCATTGCGAGGAGCGACAGAGGGCGCGCAGAAGTGTGACTGCCCGTCGTGCCAATGTGCCGCATGGCGACGGGCATTGCCTTGTCGGGCAAATCAGAACGATGATCCGCGCGTCTCGCACCCACATGAGGGGCGTATCGCGATCGTCACGGACGTTGGAAGCGGGATGCGATGGACGCGGCGTGTCGTGAGACGAACGACATGACGCGGACGGCGAAGTCGTGTGGTCCTGGCGCCCCGATGCAGGTGCCCCGCTTTGCGAGATGACGCAAAGCGACGGTGACAACAAAGCCCGGTCTCACCGGGGAGAGCACGAAGGAAGCCGTTAAAACCATCGCGCAGGGAAGGCCGGTTGTTCGGCTCGTACCTGTGGTTCTGCCGCGTGCTTTTTTGTTGCACGCGGACCATGGGTGCGAACGGCACCCGGCCTTCCCTGCGCCCTCTGTTATCGAGGAGGGTAGGATTGATGGAAAAACTCGGACGCCACGCGCCGCGAGAACGTGCTGTTACGTCCGTTCACTCGTCATGCCCCGCGTAGGCGGGGCATCCAGTACGCGCGCGCGCGCTCCTCGGTTGAAGCTCGCCGCCTCTGGAATGCTGGATCGCCCGATCAAGTCGGGCGACGACAGCGGCGAGAGCAGGGGCCCAACTCTCTCCCCCGTCGTCCCTGCGAACGCAGGGACCGATAACCACCGGAGGTTATCGTTGAAGCAGGACGCGGCCACAGCAAATCCGAACAACGAAAGCCGGTGGTTATCGGTCCTCGTGTTCGGGAGGACAATGAAGCTTGTGGAGCGCGATCGCGTTCAAAGCCATCGGACTCTCCGCTCGGTCAATGTTATCTACGCAGAGGCGGAGGAGAGCAAACAGGCGAGCGCGGCAGGAACGGCGCCGATGCCCGAGCGGCGCGAAGCTTCCAGCATCGGGGCATCTCCCCAATGGCACGACGATCGAGCCACGCTCGCCGTGCGGAGAGTTTTCATCCGCCGTGCGGCCATTTTCAGTCGATTCTCGGGCGGAGATCGGTCCGATGAGGGATGTCGTCGCCCGGCAACAAAGGCGAGAGGCACGTCATGAGGCGCCAGGCGCCGTTATCGCGACGCGGTATCCTGTTGAAAATACACGTCCACCTTCATTCCAACGGCGAGCGGGCCGGGCTCGCTCAAGTCGATCCGCACTTCCACCACGTCGACATCGGTCATGTTGCGCTGGTTCAGCGTGCTGTTGCGTCCGGTCTCCACCAGCGGAGCCACGAAGGAGACCTTTCCGGCAATTTCGCGCCCGCGAAACGCGATGGGACGCACCACAACGGATTGCCCGACCTTGATCTTCTCGATGTCGCGTTCATCCACTTCGGCACGGACGCGCAATGCGGAGACGTCGCCGAGCAGAACCAGCGGCGGCGTCGCCGACGGCGAGGCCAATTCCCCGGGCCTCGCATTGATCTGCAGGATGGTGCCGCCGATCGGCGCGCGGATCGTCAGCTTTTCCAGGACGGCGCGCGACACCTGCAATTCACTACGCGCGACGTTGAGTTGACCTTCGGCGGCCGTTGGCAACGGTGCATCGGCCGTGATCCTGCGAAGCTCGTCGGTTTGGCGCGTCAGACGATCCTGCGCGCGCGTCAACTCCGAGCGCGCCGCTTCCACATCGGAATCCGAGCCGCGGCTGGTCCGCCTTTGGACGGCAGTCCTGTCGACGGACAATCTCGCCTCGAACACGGCGATCTCGGCGTCGGCGACCGCATCCTCGGCACGGCGTCGCGCAGTGGCTCCGGATGCTGCGGATTCCTTGTTGCGCACGCGCCATCGCATGGCCACCTGGGCTTCGGCGGCGGCAAGCTGTGCACGGGCTTCGCGGTCGGCGAGGCGGATCAGCGGTTCTCCGGCAAACACCGTGTCGTTGGCCTTGACGAACACGTCGCGGATCACGCCCATGACGGGCGCGGCAATCTTGATTGTCCCCGACGACGGCTCGACGCGGCCCGGCGCGACCGCCAGCCAACGCTTGTCCTCGGCCTGGTCGCCGGCCGCGGCCGCTGGCGCCTGGAATTCGTTCCACGCCACCGGCGTGACGAGCGCAGCCCCAACCAGGGCGGCGAGAAGAACTGTGCTGGACTTTGGCGCGATCATGACATCGATACTCTCTGGGACGGGACGGCGGACTCTTCACTGACGATCTTGCCGTCCTCGATATGCACGATGCGATCGGCGAAGGGTATGACGCGCGGATCGTGCGTCACGACCAGCACGCCGCGCGACTGGTCTTTGGCGATCTGGGCAAGCAGGGTCATGATCGCCTGGCCGTTCTTGCCGTCAAGCGCGCCGGTCGGCTCGTCGGCAAGGATGGCCTTGGCGTCGCCCACAATGGCCCGCGCGATCGCGACGCGCTGCTGTTCGCCGCCGCTGAGCTCCGAGGGAAACGATTTCGCCTTGTGGGCGAGGCCGACCATGGCCAGCACATCGCGTGCAGCTTTGGCCGCGCGTCGCGAGCGCTCGCCGCGCACATCGAGTGCCAGCCGGACATTGTCCTCGGCAGTCAGCGTTGGAAACAGATGGTAGGATTGGAAGATGAAGCCGATGTGGTCGCGTCTGAGCTTGGCAAGCGCCTCGGGATCCATGCCTGCGACCGACTGGCCGCGAATCCGGACAATCCCGCTCGCCGGTGTCATCAGGCATCCCAGGATCGAGAGCAGCGTGGTCTTGCCGCTTCCCGATGGCCCCATCAGCAGCACGAGTTCGCCGCCCCGGAGCGACAGACTGACGCCTTTGAGCGCCTGCACCTGGCTCGCTCCGTGGCCGAGGAATTTCACGATGTCGACAGCGTCGAGCACGGGCTCGGTCATCGCGTGAACACCATGGCCGGATCGATACGCATGACCTGGACGATCGCGGCGATGGCCGACGCAACGCACATCACGACCGTCAGCAGGAACAGCGCGCAGGTCAGCGCGGGCGGCATGACGATCGGCAACGCGGATTCCGCCGTCATCCTGACGACGACGGCGGAGATGGCCCCGGCGCCGCAAAAGCCGATGACGGCGCTGGTCAGCGCCTGCCAGATGATGACCGTGTAGATGTAGCGGCCGGTCGATCCGATGGCACGCAATGTTGCGAATTCGTTCAGATGATCCTTGGTGCTCGAATACAGCGTTTGCGCGACGATCACGGTGCCCACGATGAAGCCGAGGAGGGCGCCTGCGAACAGCGCGGCCCCCGCACCGGTGCCGAACAGCCAAAAGCTCCGGCTGCGATCGGCAAACTCGCTTGCCGTCAGAACCTCGACATCGGAAAGGCTGGCCCGCAATTCGCGTCGGACGGTGTTGACGTCAGCGTCAGGAGAAATGCGCACGAGCAAATAGGAGGCCTTGTTGGGCGAGATTCCGGTATAGGCGCGCGCGCGATCGACGTCGGTGAACACATAAGGAGTTGTCGTGAATGAGCGGATGCCCTTGGTTACCGCCGTCACCTGAACTTTCTGATCGCGAATTTCGGCGCTCTCACCGGTCCCGCTCACGCCAAGCCGCTGAAAATAGGACTCGTCGATCGCCACGGCGCCGGGAATCGACAGATCATCCATGCGGCCGGCGACCAGATTCCAGGGAGGCAATCCGAGCTGTTGCAAGTCGGAGCCGACGACGAAGACGGGCGTCGTGGTGCCGCCCGGCAATCGCCATTGCGCGTAGCCGATGACGAGAGGCGCCACTTCGGCAACCCCGTTGACCGCCAGCGCCCGAAAGCGCTGACGGTCATCCAGCAGGGATGGATCCTCGAAACATTTGGTGCCGACGGGCATGATCCAGAGAGCGGCGGGGGAATGATCGATCATGGTCGTGACCATGCGCCTGAAGCCGACGTAGAGGCCCATCTGGACCGTCACAAGAACGATGGAGAAGATAATTCCGACGATGGTTGCGACAAATCGAAGCCGGTCATGAAACAGATTTCGTGAGGCAAGCCTGAACTTCAATGACATGACTTGTGGACCATCCGAATTCTACCCCATTTCATCTGCTTCAAAGGCAGATGTCTACGCCGGGCGCTCGTGCGAGGCGGAAGCCGGATACACCTGCGCGATCAAACGAATTGACGATGCGCCGGCTGATGCCGCTCGTGCATGTCGCGGTCGACCGCGTCGCCGTCGGATTGTACCGCACACCGCGCGCGATGTTGACGCGGGCAATCCTATCCCGCGCCGACCGCCTTCTTTCGCCAGGCCAGATGCGCCGCGCAGGTGCAGCCCGGCGGATGGGCCGAGATGTCGTTGGCGGGCGTCGCCGCCGGAGCGCGCGTCTGAACGACCTCCGTCGCGGCGCGGCTTGCGGTCGGCCGCTCCTGCGCAGGGATGTAGTTCAGGATCGGCGCCAGCCAGCGCTCCACCTCCGCGACCGTCATGCCCTTGCGCGCCGCATAGTCCTCGACCTGGTCGCGCTCGATCTTGCCGACGCCGAAATAATAGCTTTCGGCGTGGCTGAAATAGAACCCGGAGACCGAGGCGCCCGGCCACATCGCAAAGCTCTCGGTGAGCTTCACACCGGTATTCTTCTCTGCATCGAGCAGCGCAAACAGCGTCTTCTTCTCGGTGTGATCCGGCTGTGCGGGATAGCCGGGCGCCGGGCGGATGCCGTCATATTTTTCGAGGATCAGGTCCGCGTTCGACAACGTCTCGCCGGGCGCATAGCCCCAGAGCTCGCGCCGCACCCGCGCATGCATGCGCTCGGCGAGGGCTTCGGCGAGGCGATCGGCCAATGCCTTGACGAGGATCGAGGAATAATCGTCGTTGGCGTTCTTGAAGCGGTCGGCAACCACGTCCTCGCCGATCCCGGCCGTGACCGTGAAGCCACCGATATAGTCGGGCACGCCGGAGGCGGCAGGCGCGATGAAATCAGACAGGGCGGCATTGAAGCGGCCCTCACGCTTCTCGAGCTGCTGGCGCAGCGTGTGGAACGTTCCGATCTGCTTGGCGCGCGTGTCATCGGCATAGACGGCAATGTCGTCGCCGACCGCATTCGCAGGCCAGAAGCCGATCACGGCGCGCGCAGTGAACCACTTTTCGTTGACGATGCGGTCGAGCATCTTCAGTGCATCGTCGTACAGCGCGCGGGCGGCCTCGCCGACCTTCGCGTCGTCGAGGATCGCGGGAAAGCGGCCGGCCAACTCCCAGGTCTGAAAGAACGGCGTCCAGTCGATATAGGGCACGAGCTCGGCGAGGTCGTAGGCATCGAAGCTCCTCGTGCCGAGGAACGACGGCTTCTTCGGCGGCGTCTTGGCGAAGTCGACCGGCACGGCGTTGGCGCGGGCATCGGCGAGCTTCAGCCGCTTCTTGTCGTTCTGGGCACGGAAATGCGCCGCGGAGATCTTGGCATATTCGGCGCGTACGTCTGCGGCATACGCCGTGCGCTTCTCGAGCGACAGCAGCGCGGAGGCAACGCCGACCGCGCGGCTTGCGTCATTGACATGCACCACCGGCCCGTTCTGGTAGTTCGGGTCTATCTTCACGGCCGTGTGCACGCGGCTCGTCGTGGCACCGCCGATCAAAAGCGGCATGTTCATGCCCTGCCGCTCCATCTCGGAGGCGAGATAGGCCATCTCGTCGAGCGAGGGCGTGATCAGGCCGGACAGGCCGACGATGTCGGCCTTCTCGGCCTTGGCCGTCTCGATGATCTTGGCGGCCGGCACCATCACGCCGAGGTCGATGACCTCGAAATTGTTGCACTGGAGCACGATGCCGACGATGTTCTTGCCGATGTCGTGAACGTCGCCCTTCACGGTGGCCAGCACGATCTTGCCGGCGCCGCTGTTGCTGCCGCCGGTGATGCCGTTGGCGAGGTTGCGGGCCTTCTCCTCGTCCATGAACGGCATCAGATAGGCGACCGCCTGCTTCATCACGCGGGCGGATTTGACGACCTGCGGCAGGAACATCTTGCCGTCGCCGAAGAGATCGCCGACCACGTTCATGCCGGCCATCAGCGGGCCTTCGATGACGTCCAGCGGGCGCGTGGACGCAGCGCGGGCTTCCTCGGTGTCCTGCTCGATATACTCGGTGATGCCATGCACCAGCGAATGGGAGAGCCGCTTCTCGACCGGCCATTCGCGCCACGCGAGATCAGCTTCCTTGGTCTGCTTTCCCTGGCCGCGGAATTTCTCGGCGAGCGCCAGCAGCCGTTCGCCCGCGCCCGGATCGCGGTTGAGGACGACGTCCTCGCAAGTACGGCGCAGCTCGGGATCGATGTCGTCATAGACGATCATCTGCCCCGCATTGACGATGCCCATGTCCATGCCGGCCTTGATGGCATGATAGAGGAACACCGAATGCATCGCCTCGCGCACCGGCTCGTTGCCGCGGAACGAGAAGGAGAGGTTGGAGACGCCGCCGGAGATATGCGCATGAGGCAGATTCTGGCGGATCCAGCGCGTGGCCTCGATGAAGTCGACCCCGTAATTGTTGTGCTCCTCGAGGCCGGTCGCGATCGCGAAGATGTTGGGATCGAAGATGATGTCCTCGGGCGGGAAATCGAGCCGGCCGACCAGGATGTCGTAGGCGCGTTTGCAGATCTCGGTCTTGCGCGCGAAGGTGTCGGCCTGGCCCTTCTCGTCAAAGGCCATTACCACGACCGCTGCGCCGTGGCGGCGTGCGATCGTTGCCTCGTGGATGAATTTCTCCTCGCCTTCCTTCATCGAGATCGAGTTCACGACCGGCTTGCCCTGAACGCATTTCAGGCCCGCCTCGATCACCGTGAATTTCGAGGAGTCGACCATGACCGGCACGCGTGCGATGTCAGGTTCGGCGGCGACGAGGTTGAGGAAGGTCCGCATCGCGGCTTCCAAATCGAGCAGGCCCTCGTCCATGTTGACGTCGACGACCTGCGCGCCGTTGTTGACCTGGTCGCGCGCGACCTGCAGCGCGGCGTTGTAGTCGCCCGCCGTGATCAGCTTGCGAAATTTCGCCGAGCCCGTGACGTTGGTACGCTCGCCGACATTGACGAAGGGGATCGTGGGAGTCAGTTCGAACGGCTCGAGGCCGGAGAGGCGCAGGCGCGGTTCGATCGCCGGTACGACGCGCGGCTTGTGCGGCGCGACGGCGGCGGCGATGGCCGCGATATGATCCGGCGTGGTGCCGCAGCAGCCGCCGACGATGTTGACAAGACCGTCGCGGGCGAACTCGCCGATCAGGCGGGCCATGTAGTCCGGGGTTTCGTCATACTGGCCGAACTCGTTGGGCAGGCCGGCATTCGGATAGGCGCAGACCAGCGTATCGGCGACGCGGCCGATGTCGGCAATATGCGCGCGCAGATCTTCTGCGCCGAGTGCGCAGTTGAATCCGATCGTGATCGGCCTGGCGTGCCGCACCGAATTCCAGAACGCCTCGGGCATCTGTCCGGACAGCAGGCGGCCGGACTTGTCGGTGATGGTGCCGGAGACCATCACGGGCACGTCGACGCCGCGCGCCTCGCAGATTTCGCTGATCGCATAGAGCGCGGCCTTGGCGTTCAGCGTGTCGAAGATGGTTTCGACCAGCAGCATGTCGGCGCCGCCGTCGAGCAGGCCCTTGATCTGCTCGCCATAGGCCTCGCGCAGGTCGTCGAAGGTGACGGCGCGGTAGCCGGGGTTGGCGACGTCGGGCGAGATCGAGGCGGTGCGGTTGGTCGGCCCGATCGCGCCGGCGACGAAGCGCGGCTTGCCGTCCTCTGCAGTGACGCGCTCGGCGGCGTTGCGCGCCAGGCGCGCGCCCTCGCGGTTCATCTCGTAGGCGATGTCGGAAAGGTCGTAATCGGCCTGCGCGATCGATGTCGAGGAGAAGGTGTTGGTTGCGACGATATCGGCGCCGGCGCGCAAATAGGCCGCGTGAATGTCCTCGATCGCCTGCGGCTGGGTCAGGATCAACAGGTCGTTGTTGCCGCGCAGGTCGCGATGGAAGTCCTTGAAACGCGCGCCGCGGAACGCGGCCTCGTCGAACTGCAGGCCCTGGATCATGGTGCCCATGGCGCCATCGAGCACCAGGATGCGCTTGGCTGCAGCAGCGAGCAGGGCGGTACGCTTGGGAGAGACGGAGACGGACATCAGGCAGCTTTCTGCGCGCCGTTCGGACGGATGCCGAGCAGGTGACTGATCGCGAACACGAGATCGGCGCGGTTCATGGTGTAGAAATGGAAGGTATCGACGCCTTGCTTGGCGAGCTTTTGCACCTGGCCGGCGGCGACCGTCGCCGCCACCAGCTTGCGGGTCTCGGGATCATCGTCGAGGCCGTCGAATTTCGCGGCGAGCCAGTCGGGCACCGTGGTGCCGGCGCGGGTCACGAAGCCGCGCGCCTGCTTGAAATTGTGCATCGGCATGATGCCCGGCACGATCGGAATGTCGATGCCGCGGGCACGGACGCGGTCGAGATAACGGAAGTAGAGATCGTTATCGAAGAACACCTGGGTGATTGCACGCGCAGCGCCCGCATCGACCTTGGCCTTCAGCATGTCGATGTCGGCATCGAAGGTCGGGCTCTCGGGGTGCTTTTCCGGATAGGCCGAAACCGACACTTCGATATCGGGATGCCGCGTCTTGATGCCCGCGATGAGCTCGGCCGAACTCTGGTAGCCTTCGGGATGGGTAAGATAGGGCGTGCCGATGCCGCCGGGCGGGTCGCCGCGCAGCGCGACGATGTGGCGGACGCCGACCTCGTGATAGCGATCGACGATCTCGTCGATCTCGCCACGCGCAGTTCCAACGCAGGTCAGATGCGCGGCCGGCAGCAGCGCCGTCTCTTTGAGGATGCGGGAGATTGTGGAATGGGTGCGCTCGCGCGTCGACTCCGCCCGCGCCATAGGTGACCGAGACGAAATTCGGGTGGAGCGGCGCCAGCCGGTTGATCGTGTCCCAGAGGTTGCGTTCCATCTCCGCCGTCTTCGGCGGAAAGAATTCGAAGGAAATCGCCGGCGCGCGGTGCCCGTTCGATGCGGGAGGCGTAACGTCGGTGGTCATGGCACCAGGGACTCCAGGTCGGTGGGGCGGAGCTTTGGACTTAGCAGTGGCGCGATAAGATATGCCGAACGCGCTCGGCCCAATAGCCCACTGGGAATGGGAAATAGCCCAATATACCGAAATATGAGTACGATATTTGAAAGGCAGTGCGGTCGGTGGGCAGGTAGCTTGAGGCAGATAAGCAATTGTAATTACGCCGATATAGTTATTATTCCGCTGTTGAAGTGGCTGCTACAGGAGTGGGCAGAGTGATTTCAATTGAAATATTTCAGTTATATGGCCCAACGTCCATATCCGCATTCTTCCGCGTTCCCGTCGGGGAAGCCCTGCTGGGGCGCCCATTGCCCGCCCGCCGGCGTGCATTAGGTTGAGCGCATGATACCGCTCTCAGTCCTCGACCTCTCCGTCGTCACCACCGCCACCCGTCCGGCCGCCGCGTTGCGCAACAGCATCGATCTGGCGCGTCATGTCGATGGGCTCGGCTATGTCCGCTACTGGCTCGCGGAACACCACAACCTGTCGTCCGTCGCGAGTCCCGCGCCGGACGTGATGATCGGGCAGATCGCGGCGGTGACCAAAAACCTCCGCGTCGGCTCCGGCGGGGTGATGCTGCCGAATCACGCGCCGCTCATGGTCGCCGAGCGCTTCAAGATGCTGGAGGCGCTGTTTCCCGGTCGGATCGATCTCGGACTCGGCCGGGCGCCGGGGACGGACGGCGCGACCGCCTACGCGTTGCGCAGCCGGCTCGACGCCCGGCAGGGCGATGATTTCCTGGAGCGGCTTCACGAGCTGACGCTGTGGGAGACGCGCGATTTCCCGGCGGGTCATCCCTACAACAATGTCGTGGCAATGCCCGACGACACGCCGCTACCGCCGATCTGGCTGCTCGGTTCCAGTGATTATTCATCCGAGCTCGCGGCGCAGGTCGGCATGGGCTTCGCCTTCGCGCATCATTTCGCGTCCCATGACGCGGTGGTGGCGATGACGAATTACCGAAGGAATTTCAAGCCGTCGGGCTGGCGCGCGACGCCGCACGGCATTCTCGCGGTCGCGGTGGTCGCGGCCGAGACTGATGAAGAGGCCGAGCGGCTGGCGTCGTCGATGGATCTCAATCGCCTGCGCCGCGATCGCGGCCAATACCTGCCGCTGCCGAGCCCCGAGGAGGCGCTGGCCTATCCCTACACTGACGCTGAGCGCGCCTCCGTATTGCGCAACCGCTCGCGGCTGTTTGTCGGCAGTCCCCAGACGGTGATGGCAAAGCTCAAGCCGATGCTTGATGCGAGCGAGCCGGACGAGTTGATGCTCATCACGGCCGTCTACGACCATGATGCGCGCAAGAAGTCATACACCTTGATGGCGGATGCGTTCGGATTGGAGAAGAAGGCGGCGGCGTAGATTTGCAGTTGACCACCGTCATTCCGGGGCGCGCGAACGCCCGAAATCCAGAGGTTATGTGGCTCGAGATTCCGGGTTCAGCCCTGAGGGCTGCCCCGGAATGACGGCCTCAACACTTAACCTCACTCCCGCGTCTCGCTGAATGTCGCGCGGAAGGGGTGGCCGGGATAGACGCCGACAATGCGGAATTCGCGCGAGAAGAACTTCAATTCCTCGAGCGCAAAGGCGAGGCCCTTGTCATCAGGATGACCGTCAACGTCGGAATAGAATTGCGTGGCGAAGAAATTGCCGTCGATCATGTAGCTTTCGAGCTTGGTCATGTTGACGCCGTTGGTAGCAAAGCCGCCGAGCGCCTTGTAGAGCGCGGCGGGCAGGTTGCGCACCCGGAAGACAAAACTGGTAACCAGCGGTCCCGAACCCTGCGCGGCCCATTTTTCCTCGCGCGCCAGCACGACGAAGCGCGTCGTGTTGTGGTCTTCGTCCTCGACGTTCTCGGCCAGGATGTCGAGACCATAGATCTCGGCGGCGAGCTTCGAGGCGAGCGCCGCGCAGCTCTTGTCGCCGCGCTCGGCGATCAGGCGGGCGGCGCCGGCGGTGTCGCCGGCAACGATCGGCTTGATGTTGAGCTTGCGGATGATGCGGCGGCATTGGCCGAGCGCGTGGACGTGGCTTTCCACGGTCTTGATGTCGGAGAGTTTCGCGCCCCGCGGCGCCATCAATTGATGATGGACCGGCAGAAACCATTCGCCGACGATGAAGAGGCCGGACTGCGGCAGCAGATGATGGATGTCGGCGACGCGGCCGGCCACGGAGTTCTCGATCGGGATCATGCCGAGATCGGCCTCGCCCGAGGTGATCACGGACAGGGCGTCCTCGAAGGTCGCGCAGGGCAGCGGCTCGGCGTCGGGGTAGGCCTCGACGATGGCGATGTGGGAATTGGCGCCAGGCTCGCCCTGGAACGCGATTTTCAGCTTCTTGGTCATATCGTTTTGGTCATGTCGTTTCAGTCATATCGTTTCGGTCTTGTCGTTTCTCGGGCGCCTTGTAGCAGCCGCTCATGTTTTCGCCAGTAGACGCCGCGTGGTTTCGAGGTCGGCCGGGGTGTCGACCCCGCGTGGGACGGTATCGACGATCGTGATATCGATCCGCATGCCCGCCTCAAGCGCGCGGAGTTGTTCGAGCTTTTCCTGCAATTCCAGCGGCGAGGGCGGCAGGCGGACGAACCGCTCCAGCGCGGTCCGCCGATAGGCATAGAGGCCGATATGGTGGTAGCGCGGTCCGTCGCCATGCGGGGCGCTCGCGCGGGTGAAATAGAGCGCGCGCAGCCGCCGTCCGCCGAGCGGCGAGCCGACCGCCTTGACCACGTTCGGATTGGTCGCCTCTTCGCCGGTGTGGATTTCCGCGGCCAAGGTCGCGATATCGACGGCGGGGTCCGCCAAGGGCGGCAGCACGTCGCGGATATTGTCGAGCGAAATGGTTGGAAAATCGCCCTGCAGGTTGATGACGATCTCGGCCTCATGGGCGGGATCAAGCCGCTCAAGCGCCTCGAAAATCCGGTCCGAACCGGAGGGATGATCCGAGCGCGTCATGACGGCCTCTCCGCCATGGGCCTGCACGGCGTCCGCGATCTCAGGCGTGTCGGTCGCGACCGCGACCCGGCCGATATTGGCCTCTTGGGCCCTCCGCAGCACGTGGACGATCATGGGCACCCCCGCGATATCGAGGAGCGGCTTCCCCGGGAGCCGGGTCGAGGCCATGCGGGCGGGAATCAGCACGAGATTGCGGGGTTCGGTCATCGGGGGCCGACTGAAAGTGCGAGGGATTGATGGGGGTTGTTGAAATTGAGCCCGCTTATACGGGTTGCCAGAGAACGGGCAAAACGATATCTCCTTTTCCGCTCGGGGGCGGCGTCAAAGAAAGTCCAATTCCCGGGCCTCCCGGTGGCCGCCCGGCCGCCCTCATGTCGACCCTTTCCGGCCCGGAGCCTGATCCAAAATGGACTCCTTCGAACTTAATAAGATTCTCGGCGCAGTGCTCGCCAGCTGTATTGCGCTCTGGGTGATGAACTCGACCGCCGAAGCGCTGTTCGCGCCCAGGATGCCGGAAAAGCCGGGCTTTGCGATTGCGGTGAAAGAGGAGAGCGGCGGCTCCAAGGAGGCGGCTGTGCCCGCCGCGACCGAGCCGATTGAGAAGCTGCTGCAGACCGCCTCGGTCGAAAAGGGCGCGACCGCAGCCAAGAAGTGCCAAGCCTGTCATACCTTCGCCAAGGGCGACAAGAATGGCGTCGGTCCGAATCTCTTCGGCGTCGTCGGCGATCACAAGGGTGAGGGCCGCAATTTCAACTTCTCGGCGGCCATGAAGGCCAAGGGTGGAACCTGGACCATCGATGACCTCAACCAGTTCATCGCCAGTCCCAAGGGGTTTGTTCCCGGCACGGCGATGGGCTTCGCGGGCATTCCGAAGGACAGCGAGCGCGCCGACGTGATCGCCTATCTCAATTCGCTGTCGGACAGCCCGCAGCCGCTGCCGACCGCGGCGAAGTAGCCGCGCAAGAACACGCGAAATTCCCAAGGAACGGCCGGGCTTTGCCTGGCCGTTTTTGCATGGTCGGCTCGCAGAGTTTTTATTGAGACGTTTCGCCGCATCACTTCGGTTCCCCGGCGGCCATCATGAGGAAAAAGCAACGTCATTGGTCGAATCCTTGCCGTATAGTGCCGCCCAAATAGCGGTTGTCGCTTCCTAAGAGGACATCTTCATTTGGCTATCAATCGTCGACAGCTCCTGCAGAGCGGCGCGTTCGCCGCATTAGGCCCCGCGCTCGGCACCGTCCCGGGCATTGCGCTGATCAGTCCGGCAAGCGCGCAGTCCGGTCCCGAACTTCCTGACGGACTTTCCTGGCGACACGCGCTGTCACTGTTTGGCGACGTCAAATATCCCGCCGACTTCAAGCGGTTCGACTATGCCAATCCCGATGCGCCAAAGGGCGGCGCTGCGCGGATGATTTCGATCGGGACGTTCGACAACTTCAACCTCGCCGTCGCCGGCATCAAAGGCAGCATCGCGCCGGCCGCGATGATGATCTACGAGACGCTGATGACGCGTGCCCAGGACGAGGTCGCGACCGAATATGGATTGCTAGCCGAGTCCGCAGCTCATCCCGACGATTTCTCCTGGGTGATTTATCGGCTGCGCCAGCAGGCCCGCTGGCACGACGGCAAGCCTGTGACACCGGAAGACGTGATCTTCTCGATCGAGACACTGAAGAAGCTCAGCCCGTCCTATTCGTCCTATTATCGCCACGTGACCAAAGTGGAGAAGGTCGGGGAGCGCGACATCAAGTTCACCTTCGACGGACCGGGCAATCGCGAACTGCCGACCATTGTCGGCGAATTGCTGGTGATGCCCAAGCATTGGTGGGAAGGCACCGATAGCGAAGGCCGCAAGCGCGACATCTCGGCGACCACGCTGGAGAAGCCATTGGGCTCCGCTCCCTACCGGATCAAGGAGTTCGTCGCCGGCAGATCGGTGACGCTGGAGCGGGTGAAAGATTACTGGGGCGCCGCTCTCCCGGCGCAGATCGGTCAGAACAATTTCGACGAGCTTCGGTTTGAAATTCTTCCGCGACAACACGGTCGCATTGGAGGCCTTCAAGGCGGACCAGGCAGATTGGATCAGCGAGAACTCGGCCAAGCAGTGGGCGACCGCATATGACTTCCCTGCGGTGGTCGACAAGCGCGTGGTCAAGGAGGAATTCCCGATCAACGATTCGGGCCGGATGCAGGCTTTCGCGCTCAATATCCGACGCGCTCAATTCAAGGACGCACGTGTCCGGAGGGCGTTCAACTACGCCTTCGACTTCGAGGAGATGAACAAGCAGCTCTTCTATAGTCAGTATAGGCGTATCAACAGCTATTTCGAGGGCACTGAACTCGCCTGTTCGGGACTTCCGCAAGGCCAGGAACTGAAGATGCTCGAAGCGGTACGCGACAAGGTGCCGGCCGAGGTGTTCACGACGGCCTACGCCAATCCGGTCGGCGGCAACCCCGAGGCGGTTCGCTCCAACTTGCGCGAGGCTGCGCGGCTATTGAAGGAAGCGGGTTTCGAGGTCCGTGACAAGAAGCTGGTGGATGCCAGCGGCAAGCCGCTCAGCGTCGAGATCCTGGTGCAGGATCCATCGTCCGAGCGGATCGTGCTCTTCTATAAGCCCTCGCTCGAGCGCATCGGCATTAACGTGTCGATCCGTATCGTTGACGATGCGCAATATCAGAATCGGCTGCGCAACTTCGACTTCGACATCATCATCGACCAGTGGGGCAAATCGCTGTCGCCCGGCAACGAGCAGCGCGAGTTCTGGGGCTCGCAGGCGGCGGATCAGCCCGGTTCGAAAAACACCGTTGGCATCAAGAACCCAGCCGTGGATGCCCTGATCGAACAGGTGATCTTCGCCAAGGATCGCGAAGGGCTGGTGGCGGCAACGCGTGCGCTCGACCGCGTCCTGTTGTGGAATTTCTACGTCGTGCCGCAGTTTACCTACCCGTTCTCGCGCTATGCCCGCTGGGACCGGTTCAGCCACGCAGAGCCGTTGCCGAAATACGGCCGGTCCGGTCTGCCTACGCTGTGGTGGTACGACGCAGACAAGGCAGGCAAGATCGGAAAGCGGTCTTGAGAAAGCCTCAGCGTATGACGCTTCTATCGCGCCGGCATGTGCTTGGTCTGACCGCCGGTGCGCTCAGCGTGCCGTGGCTGCGCATCGCGCGGGCATCGGAGGGGCCGGCCGAAGCTCACGGCATGTCGTCGTTCGGCGATCTGAAATATCCCGCCGACTTCCAGCATTTCGACTACGTCAACCCATCGGCGCCGAAGGGCGGGACATTCTCGCTGATTCCGTCCGTTCGCGCCTATAACCAGTCCTACCAGACCTTCAATTCACTGAATGCCTTCATCCTGAAAGGCGAAGGCGCGCAGGGCATGGACATGACCTTCGCGCCGCTGATGGTGCGCGCCAATGACGAGCCGGACGGGATGTATGGTCTCGCGGCGAAGTCGGTGCAGATCTCGGCCGACAGGCTGACCTACCGCTTCACCATGCGTCCCGAGGCGCGGTTCCACGACGGCTCGAAGCTGACCGCGCAAGATGCGGCGTTCTCGTTGACCACGCTGAAGCAAAAGGGACATCCGCTGATCGTCGTGCAGCTGCGAGACATGGTGAAGGCGGAAGCGCTGGATGATGCAACGCTCGTCGTCACCTTTGCCGAGAAGCGTGCGCGCGACGTGCCGCTCTATGTCGTGGGCCTGCCGATTTTCTCGAAGGCTTATTATGCGACGCGGGCCTTCGAAGAATCGACGCTCGATACGCCGCTCGGGTCGGGTCCCTACAAGGTCGGAAAGTTCGAGGTCAATCGGTTCATCGAATATGAACGGGTGAAAGACTGGTGGGCGGCGGACCTGCCGGTCAGCCGAGGCAGCTACAATTTTGACGTCGTGCGCTACGAGTTCTATCGCGACCGCGACGTCGCGTTCGAAGGCTTCACCGGCAAGAACTATCTGTTTCGCGAGGAGTTTACGGCCCGGGTCTGGGCCACGCGTTACGATTTTCCCGCGGTGAAGGATGGACGCGTCAAGCGCGAGACGTTGCCGGACCAGACGCCGTCGGGCGCCCAGGGCTGGTTCATCAATATGCGCCGTGACAAATTCAAGGATCCGCGCGTGCGCGAGGCGCTTACCAACGCCTTCGATTTCGAGTGGACCAACAAGACCATCATGTACGGCGCCTATGCGCGCACCGTGTCGCCTTTCCAGAACTCGGACATGGTTGCGGAGGGGCCGCCTCCGCCGGAGGAACTGAAACTGCTGGAGCCGTTCCGCGGCCAGGTGCCGGACGAGGTGTTCGGTTCGCCCTACGTGCCGCCTGTGTCCGATGGATCGGGGCAGGACCGCACGCTGCTTCGCAAGGCTGCGCAGCTTCTGAACGACGCCGGATACGTCATCAAGGACGGCAAGCGGCTATTGCCGAATGGCAGCGTCTTCACGATCGAATTTCTGGTCGACGAACCGTCGCTTCAGCCGCATCACGCGCCCTACATCAAGAACCTCGCCACGCTCGGGATCGAGGCGACGTTCCGCCTGATCGATGCCGTGCAGTATCGCGCGCGAGTCGAGGACTTCGACTTCGACATCAGCATGGAGCGGTTCAGTGCGTCGGCGACGCCGGGCGACAGCATGCGGCCGTTCTTCTCCTCACAGGCTGCCGCCACCAAGGGCTCCTACAATCTCGCGGGCATTACCAGTCCGGCGATCGATGCACTGATCGAGAAGATCATCGCCGCCGAAACGCGGGCCGAGCTCACCACCGTCTGCCGGGCGTTCGATCGTGTGTTCCGCGCCGGGCGCTATTGGGTGCCACAATGGTACCGTACCACGCACCCGATCGCTTATTGGGACCAATTCAGCCACCCGGAAAAGCCGCCGAAGTACGCCCAGGGCGTCGGCGCGCCCGAGAATTGGTGGTATGACGCAGCAAAGGCCGCCAAGCTGGAGCAGGCGAAATAGTTCATGAGCGCCTATATCGCCCGCCGCATCCTTTTGATGGTTCCGACTCTGCTCGGAATCCTCTTCATCTCCTTCATTGTCGTCCAGTTCGCGCCGGGCGGACCGGTCGAGCGTGTGATCGCGCAGCTCTCCGGCGCCGACACCGGCGGCACCTCGCGCATCTCGGGCGGTCAGGGCGATTTCGGCCCGCGCGGTGCGCCGGGCGGCGGCGCGGGTGATGTGGCGAGCTCGAAATATCGCGGCGCGCAGGGACTCGATCCGGATTTCATCAAGAGCCTGGAGAAGCAGTTCGGCTTCGACAAGCCGGCACCGGAACGTTTCGCGCTGATGGTCTGGAACTTCGCGCGGTTCGATTTCGGCAAGAGCTATTTCCGCGACATCAGCGTCATCCAGCTGATCAAGGAGAAGCTGCCGGTTTCGATGTCGCTCGGCATCTGGATGACGCTCCTGACTTATCTGATCTCGATCCCGCTCGGCATCCGCAAGGCGGTGAAGGATGGGTCGAAATTCGATACGTGGACCTCCGCCGTCATCATCGTCGGCTTCGCGATCCCGGGATTCCTGTTCGCGATCCTCTTGATCATCCTGTTCGCGGGCGGATCGTTCTTCAACATCTTCCCTCTGCGCGGATTGACCTCAGACGGCTGGTCGCAATTTCCCTGGTACTGGAAGATCATCGACTATTTCTGGCACCTCACGCTGCCGCTGATCTCGATGGCGCTCAGTGCTTTCGCAACCATGACACTGCTGACCAAGAACTCGTTCCTCGACGAGATCCGCAAGCAGTATGTGATGACCGCGCGCGCCAAGGGCTGCAGCGAGCGCCAGGTGCTCTATAATCACATCTTCCGCAACGCCATGCTGATCGTGATCGCGGGCTTCCCGGGCGCGTTCATTCACGCCTTCTTCTCCGGATCGCTGCTGATCGAAACCATCTTCTCGCTCGACGGGCTCGGACTGCTGAGCTTCGAGAGTGTGCTCAACCGTGACTATCCGGTCGTGTTCGGCACGCTCTATATCTTTTCGCTGGTCGGCCTCGTGGTCAATCTGCTCTCCGATCTCACCTATATGTGGATCGATCCGCGGATCGATTTCGAGGCGCGGGAGGTCTGATGACACTTCTCGCTCCGCAACCGGTCGAGACCACCACGCAAACGCCGCTCGGCGAGGCCGTGCCGGTCACCCGCCGGCCGTTCGCGCCGTCACCCCTGAACCGGCGACGCTGGCAGAACTTCAAGGCCAACAAGCGCGGCTACTGGTCGTTCTGGATCTTCCTGGTCCTGTTCTTCGTCTCGCTGTTCGCCGAATTGATTGCCAATGACCGGCCGTTCCTGATCAGGTTCGATGGCCATCTGTACTGGCCGGCGTTCGTCACCTATTCGGAAACCACGTTCGGCGGCGACTTCGAGACCGCGGCAGACTATCGCGATCCCTATTTGCAGAAGCTGATCGCGGACAAGGGCGGCACGATCGTCTGGCCGTTGATCCGCTATTCCTACGATACCCACAATCTCGATCTGCCGACGCCGGCGCCGTCGCCGCCCACCTGGATGCTGACGGAAGCGCAGTGCAAGCAGGTGGTCGAGAAGAAGGGGCTGAAGAGCTGCCGTGATCTCGAATACAATTGGCTCGGCACCGACGACCAGGGCCGCGACGTGGTCGCGCGCCTGATCTATGGCTTTCGCATCTCGGTGCTGTTCGGCCTCGCGCTGACGCTGGTCTCCTCGGTCATCGGCATCGCCGCCGGCGGCATTCAGGGCTATTTCGGCGGCTGGATCGACCTGATCTTCCAGCGCGTGATCGAAATCTGGAGTTCGATCCCTTCGCTCTATCTGCTCCTGATCCTCTCCTCGGTGCTGGTGCCGGGCTTCTTCACGTTGCTCGGCATTCTGCTCCTGTTTTCCTGGGTATCGCTGGTCGGGCTCGTGCGCGCGGAATTCCTGCGCGGGCGGAATTTCGAATACATCCAGGCGGCGCGCGCGCTCGGCGTCTCCAACAAGGTCATCATGGTCCGTCACCTCCTGCCGAATGCGATGGTGGCGACCATGACCTTCCTGCCGTTCATCGTCTCGTCCTCGGTGATGACGCTGACCGCGCTCGACTTCTTGGGATTCGGCCTTCCTCCGGGCTCGCCGTCGCTCGGCGAATTGCTGTCGCAGGGCAAATCCAATGTGCAGGCGCCATGGCTCGGCTTCACCGGCTTCTTTTCGGTGGCGATCATGCTGTCGCTCCTGATCTTCATCGGCGAGGCGGTGCGCGACGCGTTCGATCCGCGCAAGACGTTCAGGTAGGCCCGCGATGGACGCCATCAACCAGCCCTTGCTTGCGGTCCGCGATCTCTCGGTGGCCTTCCACCAGCAGAGCGGCACGTCTATCGCGGTCAACCGCGTCTCCTTCGAGATCAAGCGCGGCGAGTGCGTCGCGCTGGTCGGGAAATCCGGGTCCGGAAAATCCGTCAGCGCGCTGTCGATCCTGAAGCTCTTGCCCTATCCGGCGGCATCGCATCCGTCCGGCAGCATCCGCTTCAAAGGACGCGAGTTGTTGCCGCTGTCGGAAAACGAGATTCGCGAAATCCGCGGCAACGACATCTCGATCATCTTTCAGGAGCCGATGACCTCGCTCAATCCGCTGCACACGATCGAGGCGCAGATTGGCGAGATCCTGAAGCTGCATGGCAATGTCAGCACGTCGGCCGCGCGGGTGCGCACGCTCGAACTGCTCAGGCAGGTCGGCATTCCCGAACCGGAAACGCGGCTCGGCAGTTATCCGCATCAATTATCTGGCGGCCAGCGGCAGCGCGTGATGATCGCGATGGCGCTCGCCAACGAGCCTGATCTGCTGATCGCCGACGAGCCGACCACCGCGCTCGACGTCACCGTGCAGGCGCAGATCCTCGCGCTGCTGGCGGACATCCGCGCGCGGCTCGGCATGAGCCTTCTGTTCATCACCCATGATCTCGGCATCGTCCGCCGGATCGCCGACATCGTCTGCGTGATGAACGGCGGCAAGATCGTCGAGCAGGGACCGGTCGAAGAGGTCTTCAACGCCCCGAAGCATCCCTACACCAAGGCGCTGCTCGCCGCCGAGCCCAAGCCGGACCCAGCGCCGCCGCGGCCCAATGCGCCTGTCGTGATGTCGGCCGATGACCTGAAGGTCTGGTTTCCGATCAAGCGCGGTCTGTTTCGCTCGACCGTCGGGCATATCAAGGCGGTCGACGGCGTCAGCCTCGTGGTGCGCCAGGGCGAGACGCTCGGCGTCGTCGGCGAATCCGGCTCCGGCAAGACCACGCTCGGGCTCGCGCTGCTGCGGTTGATTTCATCCGAAGGGCCGATCGTGTTTCTCGGGAGCAACATCCAGGGTCTCAAGTTTGGGGATGTCAGGCCGTTCCGCCGCGACATGCAGATCGTGTTTCAGGACCCGTTCGGCTCGCTCAGCCCGCGAATGTCGATCGGGGACATCGTTGCCGAAGGCCTGAGCGTGCATCAGCGTGCACTGTCGCATGAGGAACGCGAGGCGAAGGTGATCAAGGCGTTGATGGATGTCGGGCTCGATCCGGACACACGCTTCCGCTATCCGCACGAATTTTCCGGCGGCCAGCGCCAGCGCATCTCGATCGCGCGCGCCGTCGTGCTGGAGCCGAATTTCGTGGTGCTGGACGAGCCGACCAGCGCCCTCGACATGCTGTTCCAGGCACAGATGGTCGATCTGCTGCGCGAACTGCAGCGCAAACGCGACCTCACCTACATGTTCATCTCGCACGATCTGCGCGTGGTCGCCTCCCTTTCCAGCCATCTAATTGTGATGCGTCAGGGCAAGGTGGTTGAGGAGGGGCCGGCGGTCGACCTCTTCAAGAATCGAAAGACCGATTATACACGCGCGCTGTTCGCCGCAGCGTTCCGGAACGAGACCACGGGCGACGGCGCGATCGCGACGTGAAATTTAGAGTATGATCTGGAAAAGTGTGTAGCGGGTTTCCCCTGGCTAGCAAACGCGGAACGCGTTTGCACGGAGATCATGCTCAATCAACGACCCAAAGCGCAATCACGATTTAGGCTGATCGCATCGCACTCTAGAGTTGTTTGATCGTGGCGATCTCGCTGCCGGCGGCCTTGATGCGGGCCACGGCATCGTTGGTGTTCTCGATCACGGTCGCCATGTGATGCGCGTTGGCGTGGATGATGGTCTCGGCGTCGCGCGCAATCGCGACATGCCCTTTCCAGAAGATCAGATCCCCGCGATGCAGTCTGGTCCATTCGGTCGCGTCGCGCGCGTGGCCGAGCGCATGCTGCTGCATGTCGCTGTCGCGCGGGCAGGCGATACCTGCGGCTTGCAGCGAGAGCTGTACGAGGCCTGAACAGTCGATGCCGAGGCCGCTCTTGCCGCCCCAGAGATAGGGCGTGTCGACGAAGCGCTCGGCGACCGCAACGAAATCCTTTTCGTATTGATCGAGGGCGCCGAGATGCCGGCGCGGCACATACCAGCCTTCGGGCGTGACGGCGAAGACGCCGTCCTCCCGCACGACGATGAGCTGCGCGCCCATCACAGGCGCATCGATCGGCGGCAGCTTGATCGACGGACCCGGAAAGGCAAACGTCCTGATTGCGGTGACCTTGTGCGTCGGCACGGCGGAAGGTGGGGCGAGTGCGGCGTCTGGAAGCCAGCCCACATAGCCGTCACCGTCGAGCTGGCCCCAGGCCCAGCCCTCGTCGCTGCGATCGTAAATGGTCACGCGCTCGCCCGCGAGGGCCTGCGTCAGCAGCATCGCGTCGCCAGTCGGGCGGTCGCGCATGGGCGCGAGCGTCTCGATCACCTCGAAGGTCTCGCCGTCAACGAAGCGCGCGGCCTCGACCTTGCCTTCGAGATGTTTGGCCGCGATGTCGCCGCGCGCGGGTGTCAGGCGTGGATCATCCATAGCGCTGGCTCAGCAAGCGGTGCATCGCGCGCGCGGCCTGGCATTCGCCGCCTTCGGGCCGCGCCGGCTTTGCGGTCGGTGTCCAGCCGTAGATATCGAAATGCAGCCAGCTCTTGGCATGCTCGACGAAGCGCTGCAGGAACAGTGCGCAGGTGATCGAACCCGCGAACGCGCCCGATGGCGCGTTGTTCAGGTTCGCGACTTTTGAGTTGAGCCAGGCATCGTAAGCGGGCCACAGCGGCATGCGCCACAGTGGATCGTTCTCCTCTCTCGCGCAACGCGCAACATCCGCCGCCAGCGTCTCATCCTCCGTGTAGAAGGGCGGTAGATCCGGTCCGAGGGCGACCCGTGCGGCGCCGGTCAGCGTGCCCATGTCGATCAGGAGATCCGGCTTCTCCTCGTCGGCCAGCGCCAGCGCATCGGCCAGGATCAGCCGGCCCTCCGCATCGGTGTTTCCGATCTCGACACTCAGTCCCTTGCGCGAGGAAAAGACATCCAGCGGACGGAAGGCGTTGCCGGCGACGGCGTTCTCGACTGCGGGGATCAGCACCCGCAGACGCAGCTTCAGCTTCGCGTCCATCACCATCTGCGCCAGCGCCAGCACGTTGGCGGCGCCGCCCATGTCCTTCTTCATGATCAGCATGCCGCTGGACGGCTTCAGGTCGAGCCCTCCGGTGTCGAAGCACACGCCCTTGCCGACCAGCGTCACCTTGGGATGCGAGGGATCGCCCCAGGCAAAATCGATCAGCCGCGGTGCGCGCGTCGAGGCCATGCCGACGGCATGAATCAGCGGGAAATTCTGCGTGACGAGCTCGTCGCCGACGATGCAGTTGAAACGCGCCCCGAAACGTTCTGCCACTTCCCTTGCGGCCTGCTCGAGTTCCACCGGTCCCATGTCGTTCGACGGCGTGTTGATGAGATCGCGCGCCAGCATCGCGGCATCAGCCATTCGCATGATGTCGGCGGCGTCGACGCCGTCGGGCGGCACGAGCCTGACATCGGGCGCATCCGCCTTGCGGTACCGGCCGAAGCGGTAACATCCGAGCGCGAAGGCGAGCACGGCAAGCCGCGTGTCGTGCGGCGCGTTGGCGAAGCGGTAGACGCCGGCGGGTAGTAGGTTCGGCAGCGCGCCGGGCCTGAACAGGTCGCGCGCTCGCGCACCGATGTCGTCCAGGCCAAACAGCACGCCCGCGATTTGTCCGTCCGATGCCGGCACGGTCAGGCAGGCCCCCGGCTTGCCGGTGAACCCGTTGGCCTCGGCGAATTGCCGCGCCGTGATCGGCAGTTCGGCGCGGATGGCATCCCAGTTTGAGCGGCTCGCAAACGTGATGGGGACGGCATTGGTTGCGGGCGCGCTCTCGAACGGGGATGGCATGCGTTGCTCGTCGTGAATTAGGAGAAGGGCAGGTGTCGCGATCTCTGGAGGGCAGAATGCGCAGAGTTTTCGTAACCCCGCAATCGCGGAAAGACGCCTGCGAGATGTCCCGCTACCGGCGAAAGCCGGAATTGTGATAGGTTTCGCCGACAAAAGCAGGGTTTGAGAACGACCTCGCAACTGGCGCAGATCAGGCAAGCGAGAGGTCAATTTTGCGGGAGGGAAAGCGGTATGGACGCGTTGCTGGGCATTGTCGGCTCGATCGGTCGCGCGATCGAAGCGGTGCTGGGTTACGTCGAAACCCACCACTGGATTTTCGGACTCATTGCCCTCGGTTACATCTTCTATCTGCACGACCGCGCTCTGCACGCCAGGTTCGATGCGATCGAGAAGCGAGTTGACGAAATCAGGAAGCGGCTGGCGCTCGAATATTGAAAAGCAGCTGATGCGACTGTCGCGGCAGTGTCGAGGACGGAAGGCGTGTGCGTCCGACTCGGGCTTTTGCGTGGTCCTGCGGGGGCAGGGCGCGAAATCGCCATTAACCAGACGTTAGGGTTAACAGTTTATTGCTGGCGCGTTCGGCTCGCATCCCTGCTCGAGAGTCCACGTGCCCAGGCGTCCTCACTGCAATCTTGCGCGGCTTCTCGCGTCCGTGGCGGCCACCGCGATTTTTGCCGCGGGCCTCGGCGGATGCCAGACCGTATCCGATATCACCGGTTCGATCTCAGCCAAGCCCGATGCTTCGGCCACGGCCGATCCGCAGCGCGCAGCGGAAGCCTATGGCGACCGCTACCGGGCCAACCCGAAAGATGCCGACGCGGCGCTTGCATACGGCCAGGCTCTGCGCGCCAACGGTCAGCGGGGCCAGGCCGCCGCCGTGCTCGAACAGGCGACCATCGGCCATCCCGGCAACAAGGCGCTGCTCGCCGCTTATGGCCGGGCGCTCGCCGACAACGGCAATTTCCAGCAGGCGTTCGACGTGCTCGCGCGCGCGCATTCGCCAGAAAATCCGGACTGGCGCATTCTCTCGGTGCAGGGCACCGCGCTCGACCAGCTCGGTCGCCATGAGGATGCCCGCCGCTACTATGCCAGCGCGCTCAAGATCGTGCCGGGCGAGCCGTCGGTCCTGTCCAACCTCGGTCTGTCCTACATGCTCTCGAAGGATCTGCCTAAGGCCGAAGAGACGCTCCGCCAGGCTTTCGCCAGTCCGAAGGCCGATGCGCGGGTGCGGCAGAATCTGGGTCTCGTGGTTGGCCTGCAGGGCCGCTTCGCCGAGGCCGAGGATATCGTCAAGGCCGACCTGCCGACCAACGAAGCGGCTGCCAATGTGGCCTATCTGAAAGAGATGCTGCGCGGCGGCGGCAAGGACGTGCCGCGCGGCGGCCGTGGAACGGTACCACTCGCGGCACTGAACCAGCCCGATTGACGCGGGCGTTCTTCGGACGACGCGCGTCGCGCGCCAAGCGCGCGATGCGATCAGATCAGACCGTCATCGCGCTCCAGGTTTTCGATTGGGCATGATCTCCGCGCAAATGCGTCGTTCCGCGTTTGTCGCGAGGGAAGACCGCTACGTTCCTGTCCTCCGGATCATGCTCTTAGATCACTGCATCGCCGCGACCTTGATGCCGGTCGGTCCGAGAATGACGACGAACAGCACCGGCAGGAAGAACAGGATCATCGGCACGGTCAGCTTGGGAGGCAGCGCCGCGGCCTTCTTCTCCGCCTCGTTCATGCGCATGTCGCGATTTTCCTGCGCCATCACGCGCAGGCTCTGGCCGAGTGGCGTACCGTAGCGTTCCGCTTGCTGCAGGGCCAGGCAGACCGATTTCACGCCCTCGACGCCGGTGCGCTTGGCGAGATTTTCATACGCCACCTTGCGGTCCTGCAGATAGGACAGCTCCGCCGTGGTGAGCGTGAACTCCTCCGAAAGCGCGATCGACTGGGTGGCGATCTCGGCGGCGACCTTGCGGAATCCCGCTTCGACCGACATGCCGGATTCGATGCAGATCAGCAGCAGGTCGAGTGCGTCCGGGAACGCACGCTTGACCTGGAGCTGACGCTTGCCGATCGCGTTTTTCAGGAACAGCATCGGCGCCTGCAGGCCGAGATAGGCCGCGCCGAGGCAAATGCCGATCTTGACCGGCATGGATTTTTGCATCTGCGAAATCACGAACACGTACAGCACGGCACCGGCAAACAGGACAATCGGCGTTACGGCGCGGGCGAACAGGAACGTGAGATAGGGCGCGTGGCCGCGATAGCCGGCCATGACCAGTTTTTCCAGCGCGCTTTCCTGGGCGAGCCATTTGGTGAGGTTGAAGTCGTCGACGACCCTGGAGACGATCTGCTTCGGCGTCTGCCGCAGCGACACCTTCTCGCTCTTGCCGAGACGTTCGCGCTCACGCTGCCGGATCCGCTCGCGCTCATTGGCGACCGCCTTCATGCGCTTGGAGAGGTTTTCGCCCGCAAGCAGTGGCATGATCAGCGTGTACACCGTCGCGCTCGCGGCGATCGCCGCGAGCAGCATGGTCATGAAATGCGCGTCGTGGAGTTTGTCGACCAGAAGCTGGATCATGTCACACCATCAGAAATCGAAATTGATCATTTTCTTCATGACCAATATGCCAAGCGACATCCAGAGCGCGCAGCCGACCAGCATCAACTGGCCGGTCGGGTGGGTCCACAGCAGCGCGATGTAGTCGGGCGTGGTCATGTAAACCAGGAGCATAACGATCGGCGGCAATGAGCCGATGATGCCGGCGGACGCCTTGGCTTCCATCGACATCGCCTGGATCTTTTCGCTCATCTTCTTGCGGTCGCGCAGCACCTTGGAGAGGTTGCCGAGCGCCTCCGACAGGTTGCCGCCGGACTTCTGCTGGATCGAGATGACGATGCCGAAGAAGTTCGCCTCGGGCACCGGCATCCGCTCATACAGCCGCGTGCAGGCCTCGCCGAGCGGCATTCCGATCGCCTGGGTCTCGATGATCGCCAGGAACTCGCTTTTCAGCGGCTCCGGCGAGTCGGCGGCCACCACCTTGAGCGACTCGAACAGCGGCAGGCCGGCCTTGATGCCGCGCACGATCACGTCGATGGCGTCCGGGAGCGCCTTGAGGAAGGCCTTCTCGCGCCGCTTCTTCAGAAAGCTCAAGGCCCAGCGCGGCAGGCCGAAACCGCCGGCGAAAGCGAGCCCGCCTGCGCCCAGCAGTCCACCGCCTCCGAGCAGCGTTCCCAGGAAGAACACCACGGCGCAGATGGCCGAAATCACCCAGAATTTCTGGGTCGACCAGTTGAGCCCTGCTTGTCCGATGCGGACATTGAGCGGGACCTTGCTTTCCTTCTCCCGCCGCGCCTCGAGCTCCTTGAGCGTTCCCTCGACCTGTTCGCGGCGCGAGCGCTGGGTCTTGTCCGCCTGCCGCTTGGCGGCAGGCTCCGGCTTGGCGATCTGGGCACGGCGGTTCTCGGCCTTTTTCTCTCCCGACAGCAGGGGATAGATGAAAACCCACGCAATGCCGCCGATGGCGGTGAAGGCAAGGAAGGCCAGAGCGAGCGCCTGTATTTTCATGGTCTGTCCCGTCAGTTCGGAGCGCCGGCGACTTCGGCGGCGTCCAGCGCAGCTGCGAGACGCTTTTCCTCATTGTAGTAGCGCGCGCGTTCCCAGAAGCGTGGCCGGCCGATGCCGGTGGAGCGGTGCCGGCCGATGATCTTGCCGTTGGCGTCTTCACCCATCAGATCGTAGAGAAAGACGTCCTGGGTGATGATGGTGTCGCCTTCCATGCCCATCACTTCGGTGATGTGAGTGATGCGGCGTGAGCCGTCGCGCAAGCGGGCGGCCTGGACGATGACGTCGATGGAGGCGCAGATCATCTCGCGGATGGTGCGCGAGGGCAGTGAGAAGCCGCCCATCGTGATCATGGATTCGCAGCGCGACAACGCCTCGCGCGGGTTGTTGGCGTGCAAGGTGCCCATCGAGCCGTCGTGACCGGTGTTCATCGCCTGCAACAGGTCGAAGGCCTCCGGTCCGCGGACCTCGCCGACGATGATGCGTTCGGGGCGCATACGCAGGCAGTTGCGCACCAGCTCGCGCATGGTGATCTGGCCTTCGCCTTCGATGTTGGGCGGCCGAGTTTCAAGTCGCACCACATGCGGCTGCTGCAGCTGCAACTCGGCGGCGTCTTCGCAGGTGATGACGCGCTCGTCTTCGTCGATATAGTTGGTCAGGCAGTTCAGCAGCGTCGTCTTGCCCGAGCCGGTACCGCCGGAGATCAGCACGTTGCAACGCACGCGGCCGATGATTTGCAGGATTTCCGCGCCCTCCTTGGAAATGGCGCCGAACTTGACGAGCTGATCGAGCGTCAGCTTGTCCTTCTTGAATTTGCGGATGGTGAGCGCCGGCCCGTCGATCGCCAGCGGGGGAACGATGGCGTTGACGCGCGAGCCGTCGGCTAGGCGGGCGTCGCAGATCGGCGAGGATTCGTCGACGCGGCGGCCCACCTGGCTGACGATGCGCTGGCAGATGTTCAGGAGTTGCTGGTTGTCGCGGAAGCGGATGCCGGTACGCTGGATCTTGCCCGCGACTTCGATGTAGACCGTGCCGGCGCCGTTGACCATGATGTCGGCGATGTCGTCGCGCGAAAGCAAAGGCTCCAGCGGACCATAGCCGAGAACGTCGTTGCAGATATCGTCGAGCAGTTCTTCCTGCTCGGCGATCGACATCACGATGTTCTTGATCGCGATGATCTCGTTGACGATGTCGCGGATTTCCTCGCGCGCGGATTCGCCGTCGAGCTTGGCGAGTTGGGCAAGGTCGATCGCCTCGATCAGCGCGCCGAAGATCGTCGCCTTGACCTGATAGTAGTTGTCGGATCGCCGCGTTTCCATCGCCGCCGGAGGCGGTGTGGGTCGTGCCGGCGCGAGCGGCGGCGAGACCGTCGCGGGTGCAGGCGCGGGGCGCGGTGCGGCCTGCGCGGCGGCAGGTTCCGGCATGGGTGCGCCGGGCTTCGTCGGCCGGGCGTCGTCTGTTCCGCTACGCTTACCAAACACGTCAATACTCCACGAGCGGGCTACTTGCCCCGCAGCTTCTCGATCAGGGGCGACAGGAGTGACCCCTTGGCCTTCTTGGTCTCGCTGCGGCCGGTCAGCCGCTGCGCGATCTGCAGGAACATTTCGGTGGTCCGATGATTGGCGGAGACTTCCGCAATCATCTGGCCGTTGTTGGCGGCTGAGCCGAACATCTGCGGATCGAACGGAATGGTCACGATCGGCTGGTTTTCGATCGCCTTGGCGAACTCGCCAGCGTTGATTTCCGGCCGCTTGGGTACACCGACCTGGTTCAGGCAATAGAGCGGCGGACGGTCGTTCGGCCGCGACGCCTTCAGGAGGTCGTACAGGTTCTTGGTGTTGCGCAGGCTGGCGAGATCGGGCGCCGCGACGATCAGGATGTCGTCGGCGCTGATCAGCGCGCGCTTGGTCCAGCCGGACCATAGATGGGGAACGTCGAGCACGATGCAGGGCATGGTGGTGCGCAGCGTGTCGAAGATCGCGTCGAACAACTCTGCGCCGAAATCATAGACCCGGTCGAGCGTCGCCGGCGCGGCCAGCAGGCTGAGATGGTCCGTGCATTTCGACAGAAGGCGGTCAAGGAACGCGGTGTCGATGCGGTCAGGCGAGAACACGGCATCAGCGATGCCCTGCGGCGGATCCTGGTTGTAGTCGAGGCCGGCGGTGCCGAAGGCGAGGTCGAGATCGGCGACGACTGCGTCCATCGCCAGATCTCGCGCGATCGCCCAGGCGACGTTGTGCGCGATGGTGGACGCGCCGACACCGCCCTTTGCGCCGACAACCGCGATGATGCGGCCGACGGATTTCGACTCGGGCGCCGAAAACAGGTTGCAGATCGAACGCACCACGTCGATCGTGGTCACGGGCGCGATCACATAATCGCTGACGCCGCGGCGCACCAGTTCGCGATACAGCCCGACGTCGTTGATACGGCCGATCACGACGACACGCGTGCCCGGATCGCACACGGTCGCGAGATGGTCGAGGCCGGCGAGGATGTCGCCGCGC
The DNA here is from genome assembly GCA_963770385.1 of uncultured Alphaproteobacteria bacterium. Classification (GTDB taxonomy): domain Bacteria; phylum Pseudomonadota; class Alphaproteobacteria; order Rhizobiales; family Xanthobacteraceae; genus Bradyrhizobium. The sequence goes on from CAVYPJ010000003.1 coordinate 2,299,887, forward strand.
GAATCGGTCTCCAGCACGATTACGTTCGGCGTGGGAGCCGAACGATAGGCTTCGGTCGCCGCGGCCATGCCGCCCATCTGGATCTTGAGATGAGCCTTGCCGAGCCGGCGGTCTTCGCCGGCGGACTGCACGGCGGCTGCGGTTTCCACAGTCTCGCAGAAAGCCTGCACCGACACGCGAGGCGCCGGCGCGATGTGGTCTTCCGCGGGCGAAGAAGCGGCTTCCGACCTGTCTTCGGTCTCTTGGCGGGCGTAGCTGATCATTTGCCTGTATCGCTAAGTTTGGCCTTGTCGGCTTCGGGGTAGGCGGTCGTGGTGGGCGCGCCCTTGCGGTATTTCTCGAAAGCTTCGCTGCGCCGGGTCGTGTAGGGCGGCGTTTCCGGCCGCGGCTGGACGAGATCGGCAGGGTTGTCGATCATCGCCGCCATGTTGCGCTGAGCGGCGCAGCCGAAATTGTAGTACTGCTTGTTCTCGTACCAGCTCTTGTTGTTGTAGGAGGCGCCGATGTCCTCGGGCCAAAGCCCACACGGGCCGGCCACGGCCGTCATCTTCGGATAGCTGAGGCGGATCGTCGGCATCAGCCGCGGATCGTCCGGATGATAGTTGTGCACGACGAGGCCGCGCGACGGCACGCCCGCCGATGCGAACAGCGATCGAATCTCTCGGAAGGAGTCCGCGGCGGCGCGTGCGTTAGGCGTATTCACGGGAACGTCGGCAACGATTGCGCCGGTCCCTTCCTGGATCCAGCTTTGCGCCAGCCCGATCACGTCGGTGCGCTGGGAGGCCGAAAGGCCGCCGCGGCCGCGGCCGACGAACACGACGATCGAATGATTGGCCTCCTCGACCGCGATCGGGTGACGCATGTGATAATCGTCGGGAATCGCAGCCGTGGTCGGCACGCCGTCGGTATGCGTGCAGGCGCCGAGCGCCACCGCAAGCCCGAAGAGCGTTACCGCCAGGCGGACGGGGCGGTGGCGATCGAGGGTTATTCTGCTACTCATCGGTTCAAATCCTCGTCCGCTCAGTCGGTGATGAAGCCATAGGTGCCGCGATAGTTGCGGGCCGGCCCGGCCACGCGACCTGGAGCGCCATAGATGCGGTTGATGTTGCCGATCAGATCGGCTTGCGGATCGGACGCAGGCGCAAACCCGTCATCCGGACGCGACAGATCCTTCTGGGCCACGGCCCGAACCACAAAGGGCGTCACCAGCACCATCAGCTCGGTCTGGTTGTTGACGAAGTCCCGGCTGCGGAACAGCGCACCCAGCACCGGCAATTGCGTCAGTCCGGGCAGGCCATTGACGGCCTGCTTGGTCTGATCCTGGATCAGGCCGGCCATCGCCATCGCACCGCCCGACGGAATCTCCAGCGTGGTCTCCGCGCGGCGGGTCTTGACCGAGGGAATGATCACCGAGTTCGTCGTGGTCGAGGTCACGGCCTGCGACAGCGTGAGCGCGTTCTCGTTCGACAGTTCGGAGACTTCGGTCATCACGCGCAGGCTGATGCGTCCCTCGGACAGCACCACCGGCGTGAAGTTCAGCGAAATGCCGAACTTCTTGAAGCTGATCTGCGTCGTACAGACATGCGTCGTGGGATCGCAGGTGTAGCCGGCTGGCACCGGGAATTCGCCGCCCGCGATGAATGTCGCTGACTCGCCGGAAATCGCCGTCAGGTTCGGCTCTGCGAGCGTCCGCACCACGCCGGCGCTTTCCATCGCCCGCAGCGTCGCCTGGACCGATGGCGTCGCGCCGAACGAGGTCTGCACCGAGCTCGTGGTCAGGGAGCGGCCCAACGCCGAGAACGGATTGGTGTTGTTGAAGTTCACGACCGACGTGCCGTAGTTCAGGCTGGCCGAGAGATCGATGCCCATCTGCTTGACGATCGAGCGTGCGACTTCGGCGACAGTAACCTTCAGCATGACCTGGTCGCGGCCGCGCACCACGATCGAGTTGACGACCTTGTCGGTGCTGCCGGTCAGGCGTCCTGCGAGATCGGCCGCCTGTTGCGCCTCGATCGGGCTTGCCGCCGTACCGGTCAGCACGACGCCGTCGCCGACGCCGTCGACCTGGATGTCTGCATTGGGCAGCGACTGCTTCAACGCAGCGCGCACGCCGTTGAGGTCGCGCTTCACGGCGATGTCGTAGGCTGCGATCTGCTGGCCGGCGGAGTCGAAGAACACGATGTTGGTTTGTCCGATCGCCGCGCCGATGATGTAGGCGCGTTGCGCGGAGCGGACCACGGCGTTGGCGATCTTCGGATCTGCGACCAGCACGTCCTTGATGTCGCGCGGCAGGTCGATCACGATCGACTTGCCGATGCCGAGTGACAGGAAGCGAGCGTTCATCTGACCGCCGTCGGCCATCAGCGGCGCGGCGACGCGATAGTCTGCCGCCACGACAGGTGTGAGTGCCGGATTGAGCGTCAGCGCAGCGACGGCCGAAAACGACAGGGCGCGGACCATGAAGGTCCGCATCTTCGGCTGTTTAACCCCGGAAGTCATATCTCGGTCCTCTTGTCACTTCTGAATCGTCGCCTGGTTTGCGATGCCGAAGCGAATGATATTGATGCTGTCCGCCCGCTTGGCGGCGCGGTCATCGGTGTTCTCGACCATCTTCGCGTCGGCGATGCTGCGCAGCGCCAGCGACAGCGTGCCGGCCTGGCGCGCGGCTGTCAGCGTCGCGGTCTGATCGGGACGCAATTCCAGGGTGACCGTCTTGCCGACCACCGTAGTCTGGCCGTCCTTTTCCTTGGGCGCCTGATCGATCGCGAGCACACGGATGTTCGCCAGGATAATCTCTGAGACGGACACCTCGGCCTGCTCCGGATGCTCCTGATTCTTCTGGCGGCGCGTCAGCAGCACGTCGACCCGATCGTTGGGGAGAATGAAGCCGCCTGCGCCTGTCTCCGGCGAGATCTCGGTCGAGACCGCGCGCATGCCGGTCGGCAGGATGGCCGCCATGAAGCCCGAGCCGTCGGCCTTCACCAGTTTCTGCTCCCGGATCGGCTCGCCTGCGATGAAAGGCGCGCGCGCAAGCCAGCCGGCGATCTGGTTCGGTGCGTCGGGACGTTCAGTGCGACGAATGAAGCTGCTGCTCGCGGTCGACGCGGGCCATGTCTGCCACTGCAGATCTTCGGGCTTGAGCGCCTGTCCAAGTCCGATCTCGGATTTGGCAATGAGAACGTCGGTGGTCTGCAACTGGACGACAGGCGCTGCCGGAGGTGGCTTGCTGTCGGAGCCGCTTGCGAGATAGGCAGCGATACCGCCGGCGCCGATAGCGATGGCAAGGACCACAATGCGTGCGGGGTTCATACGCTTCACTTTCCACAATTACGCCGCGACGCTGCCGCCGCCGTGCAGGCAGTTGAGCAGTTATTCGTCAAAGCATGGTTAATGAGGCGTATCTAAATCGCCTTAACGCCGGGTTATCCGGTGTTGTCAGGACAAGGCGAAGTGCGAGAGGTCGATCGCCTTCACCCAATCGGTGTCGGGATAGACCACGAGCGCGCCGATCGCGAGCGCGATGCCATAGGGGATGCCGGTTTCCTTGGCGTGCAGCTTGAGCAGCCACGCCTGACCGCCGAACACGTAAGGCAGCGGCCATTGCCGAAACTGCAGCAACAGCAGCGTCAGGGCGCCTCCAAAGATCGAGGCGAAGAGCAGGTAATCCATCAGATGCGCAAAGCCGAACCAAAGCGCCGCGCTCGCAGCCACTTTCGCATCACCGCCGCCGACCCATCCCATCGCGAAGCAGCCAAAGGCCAGCGCCAGCACCGTTCCGCCGGCACCGATGTGGGAGAGGATGTCCCACCAACCCATCCCGCTTGCCACTGCCAGGATCAGGAAGCCGGCAGCGAGTCCCACCGATACCCGGTTCGAGATCGTCATGGTGAACAGATCGCTCGAGGCCGCGAACGCCATCAGGGCGGGAAACAGCATGAGGCGCGCGAGGTCGAGGATCATGGAAGCTACACGGGTTTATCGACGCAAGGCATCGGATCGCCGCAGCGTAGCGTCGACAGGTGAACAATCTGAAAACGTCAGGACGAAATTACCAGATGCTTGCGATGCGGCAGACGAGGGCGACCAGAGCAAGGAGAAGCGCCAGGCATACTGTTTCCGTGGCAAGGTCGTGGGGGATGCCATGGCTGATCCCTTGGCCGGTCGCTTGGCCGATCCCTCGGGCCATGCCAGGCCGCGTCTTTTCTGCGTCGGCAGACGCGGAAGCAGGTTTACGCATACGCATACTCAACTGGAGGCAACAGGACGAAAACGCGCGACAACCGAGCAGCTGATCTCGCAACGAGCGCTCACACTGCCGGCATCGGTCACTCTTGATCGAAACGTCTAATTCCGGATTAACCGCAATCGCGCGATTGCGCGCTGCGCGGATATTGTCGTCGCCGACGATTTTCGCTGCGCAGATCGAGATGTCCGCTGCGTTCTTAGTTTCGATGCGACATCTGTTTCGATGCGGCATCGTCGGTGCAGCGTCGCGCTTGTCACGCGGCGCCCAACGAAAAAGGGCCTCGGAAATCCGAGGCCCTCTGTTCTTTCCGCGATTCAGTTGCTTACTTGAGCGAGCTGTTGATCGAGGTGAACTTGGTATTCAGCGTGGTGCCGAGACCATTGACGGCGGCGATGATCGCCAGCGAAATGCCGGCAGCGATCAGACCGTATTCGATGGCGGTGGCACCCGACTCGTCCTTCACGAAACGAGCAATCAGATTCTTCATAAGCTAAACTCCATGTACACGTGGCTGTCGAACTAACGTCTGGTCTTGGCGTTCTCAGCACCGTGACCATGCGTCACCGTAAAAGGCGAGAATTGCAGCGCAGTTAATTCAACCGCGGAAACATCGGTGCAATTCGCCGTTCTTCAGCACAGTAAATTTGGAATAAAGCTTGTCGTCGAAGATGATCTGGTTGTGGGCGCGACTCCGCGTTCGATGCGACGAAGGCAGTGTTAGTAGGCAAGGTGATACCGCGGCGTCAACGAGATACCGAAAACTTACTTCACAACTCCTTAAGTCGAGAAGAGTAGGCCTGATCGTCAATTCCTGATGAGGCGCGCCTATGTCCAATCTTCCGGTGGAAGTACTCGTGATGCTCGGTCAGACCATCGAAAAAGTGGTGCCGATCACGATCGTGCTGGCTCTTGTTTTTACGGTGTTTACGCATTTCTGGGCCTGCAATCCCTCGGCGCCTTGGTGGCGCAAGCGCGAGCTCATCACTGACATCGCCTACTGGTTCTTCGTGCCGGTGTTCGCACGCGTGTTTCGCATCGGCCTCATGGTGCTCGGCGCGAGTGTCATCTTCAACATTCATGACGCGGACGATCTGATTGCGTTCTACGACAACGGACACGGCCCGCTGGCCGAGCTTCCGCTTTGGCTGCAGGCAATGCTGTTCCTGCTGGCTTCGGATTTCATGCTTTATTGGCTGCACCGGATGTTTCACGGCGGCGGTTTCTGGAAATATCACGCCGTCCACCATTCGTCGGAGGACCTCGAATGGATCTCGGCGGCGCGCTTTCACCCGGTCAATCTGTTGATCGGCACGATCTCGGTGGACGTGATTTTGCTGATGGCGGGGATCTCGCCGAACATCATGCTCTGGGTCGGACCTTTCACCACCTTCCACTCGGCCTTCGTGCACGCCAACCTGAACTGGACGCTGGGCCCGCTCAGATATGTCCTGGCGACGCCGGTCTTCCATCGCTGGCATCACACCGGGCTGGAAGAAGGCGGCAACACAAATTTCGCCGGCACATTCCCGCTTTGGGACATCCTGTTCGGGACCTTCCGGATGCCCGAAGGCAGGCTGCCCGAGAACTACGGCAAGGATGAAGCGGGGATGCCCCGTGAGATCGGCGGCCAGTTCGCTTATCCCTTCCGGCAATGAGCGGCGGCTTTCTTTGGATCGTTTGCGGTTCATTCACCAATTGCGCCCAGATTGGCTGTAACGGGCGCCGGTTCCGCGTATCGCTTTAGCCGGCTCGTCATCCCGGGGTTGAGTATGTCGCTGAAGTCCTTGAGTCGTGCATTCGGATCGTTCGCAGTCGCGCTCGGTCTCCTGTCGTGGCCGGTCGTCGGAATGGCGGAGCCAGCCGACGCCATTTCCGTCAGTGTCGATCAGGCCAAGCTCGTCAAGCTTCCGAGCCGCGTTTCCACCATCGTGGTTGGCAATCCTATGATTGCGGATGTCACCTTGCAGAATGGCGGGATCGTCGTGGTGACCGGCAAGGGCTATGGCGCGACCAACTTCATCGCGATGGATCGCGGCGGCGAAGTTCTGGTGGACCGCCTCATTCAGGTCGAAGGCCCGACCGACCAGCTTGTCACCGTCTATCGCGGCGTCGAGCGCGAGACCTATAGCTGCATGCCGGTCTGCCAGCGGCGCGTTACGCTTGGCGATGGCGACAGCTATTTCAATTCGGTGATGGGTCAGTCCGGCTCGCTCTCGAACCAGGCGGGCGCCAGCGCAGCAGGCTCGGGCAAGCCGAACTAAGACTGTTTCGCAGAACTTGTCGGCTCGACTGCGCCGCTGGAGCACGATGAGGATCGTCATCGCGCCGCTACACGCTTGCGGATCATGCTTCGGTAGACGTGGTTAGCAGCCGATTAACGGCTCGGGCGTTCCCTAAAGATCGCCGGAAACCGTTCAACAATTGTTTTCAGCTATCACTGGCGGTTGATGATCGCTGACCGGGGATTGCCGATGCCGCCGACTGCCGCCCGACCCGCCTCGTTCCGGACATTGCTGCGCCGCTTTCGGCGTAACGGCCGGGGGTCCGCCGCCGTGGAATTCGCGCTGGTCGCGCCGCTGTTCTTCGCGTTGCTGTTCGCCATCATCGAAACGGCGCTGATGTTCTTCGCAAGCCAGGTGCTGGAAACGATCACGCAGAACTCCGCGCGCATGATCTTCACCGGGCAGGCGCAGGCCCAGAGCTTCACGGCATCCCAGTTCAAGACTTTCGTCTGCGGCCAGATCCCCGCGCTGTTCACCTGCAGCAGCATGTATGTCGATGTCCAAAGCTATACATCGTTCTCCAGCATCACCTTCAACACGCAGATCGACTCCAACGGCAACTTCATCAGCAACAACTTGCAATACAGTCCCGGCGGTGCGGGCAGCATTGTCGTCGTCCGGGTGTTCTACCCGTGGCAGCTCTTTGTCACGGGACTCGGTTTCAATATGTCGAATCTGACGGGCAGCCAGCGCCTGCTGGTCGCGACCGCCGCATTCCAAAACGAGCCTTGAGCAATATGCCGGGATTGAAAACAATGAAGTCGCTGTCCGACCTCTGGTTTGCCGCCCGCCGCACCGCACGCGATCTCGCGCGGGACCGCAACGGTCTCGCCGCAACCGAGTTCGCCGTGATCGTTCCGATGATGCTGGTGATGTTCTTCGGCACGGTGGAGTTTTCCTCGGCGGTTGCGGTCGACCGCAAGGTCACGCTGATCGCCAGAACGCTGTCTGACCTGACCTCGCAGGCGCTGTCGAGCGTGGATGACCCCTATTTGCAGAACGTGTTCACCGCGAGCATCGCGATCGTAGCGCCGTATGACGCAACGCAGACCACGGCGCAGATCACGGAGATCTATGTGGATTCAAACAAGGTCGCAAAGGTTCAGTGGAGCAAGGGCGCGACCATCAGCACCGCCGCGACACAGGCGACGCTGGGAACGTCAACGCACAATGCGGGCGACGTCATCACCATCCCGCCGGAGCTGCAGGTTGCGAAAACCTATCTGATCCTCAGCGAAGTCAGCTACACGTACAAGCCCACGATCGGCTACGTGATGAAGTCTTCCGTGACGTTGAGCGACATCGCCTATACGAGGCCACGTCAGAACACTTGCGTCCTCTACAACGGCAAGCCCGCTGGTTGTCCGACGACGTCCTGATCGGCGCTGCATTTTTTTGCAAGCGGAAAAAGGCCGCGTGACGAGCGCGGCCTTTTTCTTATGTTGAGGTTGGGCAGGATTTTCCAGGCAAACGCCTGGACGAAATCGCTCAGTTCGCGGCGCGCAGATTGTCGGCCGACGACTTGCCCGATCGGCGGTCCGCCACGATCTCGTAGGAGATCTTCTGGCCTTCACGCAGTGTTCCAAGTCCAGCGCGTTCGACGGCGCTGATGTGCACGAACACGTCGTTGCCGCCGTCGTCGGGCTGAATGAAGCCGTAGCCCTTGGTTGCGTTAAACCACTTCACAATTCCCATGCTCATGGGATAGTCCCTTCTCAGGTATAAAAATGTCGAAACCCACTTTCGATGGGCTGGCGAGATCGGATTTTTGGAAGGGTCGTCAGCGTCTAAACCGGCTGTACCGGTGATAGCTAATGTCGTCCGGCCGAAAATCGATTGCCCAATATATTAAAAGAATAGGTCCTGCAAAACAATCCTGAGCTGCAGTTTTTTTGCTTGCTTGTTTTCGGCACGACACGATTCCGCGCATTGACATGATCCCGTCATGCGCGGTTTCGGCGCCTCTCAACCAGGCTTGGATGTGCCTTTTAGCGGCGGCGGAACTGCCCGCCACCCCGCTGCGGGCCGCTGCGCGGCGGGCCGCCGGACGGGCGCTCATCCTTGTGACGGAAAATGAGCCGGCCCTTCTCGAGGTCATAGGGCGACATCTCGATCGTCACCCGGTCGCCCGCGAGCGTCTTGATCCGGTTCTTCTTCATCTTGCCGGCCGTGTAGGCGACGATTTCGTGTCCGGCGTCGAGCTGCACGCGATAGCGCGCGTCGGGGAGGATTTCCGTGACCAGTCCTTCGAACTGGATCAGCTCTTCTTTAGCCATGGTTATCTCCAGATCGATTGGTGGCTAGCTTGGCTGTTGATTGGGGTTGATGGTTGGGGCGGCTCTCGCGATGCAAAAAGGCAACGCCTTGTATTCCTTCGGCCTTGCCGCCCCCCTGTGGCGGACGTCGCGGCTCCTGACGATGAGTTGGTGAAGCATTCATATTACCACCATTGCGGCGGCGGCGGCGAGGCCCTTTCGCAGCGCCCTTCGATTCATTGGCCCTGGCTGCGTGCGGATGCTGTGCAGGCCGCCCGCCCCGAGGCTGCTGCTGGGGAGCCGCGGGGGCTGGCTCGCGGTGGCCGGCCGTCCGGCGGTCCTCGCGTGGCAGCGCGGTCCTGATCAGCCGTTCGATATCGCGCAGATAGCCCATCTCCTCGGCGCCCGCGACCAGCGAGATCGCGATGCCCTCGGCCCCGGCCCGCGCGGTGCGGCCGATGCGATGGACATAGGTCTCGGGCACATTGGGAAGGTCGAAATTCACCACATGGCTGACGCCGTCGACATCGATGCCGCGGGCGGCGATATCGGTAGCAACCATGGTGCGGATCTCGCCGGACCGGAAGGCCGCGAGCACCCGCTCGCGATGGTTCTGCGACTTGTTGCCGTGAATCGCGTTGGCGGGGATGCCGGCTCTGGCGAGGCTCTTCACCACCTTGTCCGCGCCGTGCTTGGTGCGGGTGAAGACCAGTGCGCGGTTGACCGGCTCCTGCTTGAGGATCTGCGCCAGGATGGCCGGCTTGGCTGTGTGATCGACCTGGATGATCCGCTGGGTGATGCGATCGGCCGTGGTGGCGACGGGGGTCACGGCCACGCGGGCCGGATCGCGCAGCATCTGCTGGGCGAGATCGGCGATATCCTTGGGCATGGTCGCCGAGAACAGCAGAGTCTGCCGCTTGACCGGCAATTTGGCGACGATTTTGCGGATGTCGTTGATGAAGCCCATGTCGAGCATCCGGTCGGCCTCGTCGAGCACGAGGAATTCGACCTGGTTGAGCTTGAGCCCGTTGCTCTGCACGAGATCGAGCAGGCGTCCGGGCGTTGCCACCAGCACCTCGACGCCGCCCATGATGGCGCGGACCTGGCGTCCCATCGGCACACCGCCGATCGCGAGCGCCGAGGTCAGCCGGATGTGGCGGCCGTAAGCCTTGAAACTATCGAGAATCTGTCCCGACAACTCGCGGGTCGGGCTCAGCACCAGCACGCGGCAGGCTTTCGCCGGTGGCTTGACGCGGTTCTCGAGGATGCGGTGCAGGATGGGAAGGGCGAAGGCGGCGGTCTTGCCGGTGCCGGTCTGTGCGATGCCGACGATGTCGCGGCCGGTCAGTGCCAGCGGGACGGTTTGGGCCTGGATTGGCGTCGGGGTGACGTAGTTCTCTTCCTTGAGGGCACGGGAGATGGGATCGGCGAGGCCGAAATCCTGAAAGGAGGTCAAAAGGTGGATCTTTCCATGTAAGGGCGACGCGCGCTCCGGACTGTCTGCCAGGAGCGGGTCAAATTCTCTCAAGGCACCCGCGTGTTTGGGAGCGCCATTCTTGGGTTGGCTGAAAGGGGCAAGCCAGAAGCCCACTGCAGGGCTAAAGAACACGCGGCTCGCGACGATCCGATAGTTTCCACGGATCTTGACATCATATGGAACAGGAACGCGGCGCTTTCAAGTCGAATAAAAGCGGATGCGTCGGTTCCGACGAAAGCCAACGATTGCAGTTCCGCCAAAAAGACGAAATCGAGTGCCAAAAATCTAGCCATGCGTGGATATTTGCACAACAAATATACTGATTGACGCATAAGTATACATTTTCGCCGCACAAAGAATGCGCAGAAAATCATGCCCGAATCGGGCTTTTCGTCGAAACAGGTAGCAGAATCATCCCGTTAGCTGGCGTGCCAGGCATGGCATGCTTCTTGCGATTCTCTTAACGCAGGCGGCCGTGAAGCCGTGTCGGCAGCGTCTGACGCCTGCGTCAGGGAGATCACAATTCATGCTTACTATTTCCTCTCACGATAGAGCGACGCCCATGAGCCGCCGTCGCTGGCTGGCGGCCACCGCAGGCCTCATTCTAGGCCTAGCCTCGTTCACGTCGGCGAAAGCGGCGGACGACACCATCAAGGTCGGCGTCCTGCATTCGCTCTCCGGCACGATGGCCATCAGCGAAACCACGCTGAAGGACACCATTCTTTTCTTGATCGATGAGCAGAACAAGAAGGGCGGCGTGCTCGGCAAGAAGCTTGAGGCCGTCGTTGTCGACCCCGCCTCGAACTGGCCGCTGTTCGCCGAGAAGGCCCGTGAGCTGATCACCAAGGACAAGGTCGCTGTCGTGTTCGGCTGCTGGACCTCGGTGTCGCGCAAATCCGTGCTGCCGGTGTTCAAGGAGCTGAACAACATCCTGTTTTACCCCGTCCAGTATGAGGGCGAGGAGAGCGAGCGCAACGTGTTCTACACCGGCGCCGCACCGAACCAGCAGGCGATCCCCGCCGTCGACTATCTGATGAAGGAAGAGAAGGTGAAGCGCTGGGTGCTGGCCGGCACCGACTACGTCTATCCGCGCACCACCAACAAGATCCTGGAGGCCTATCTGAAGTCGAAGGGTGTCGCCCAGGACGACATCATGATCAACTACACGCCGTTCGGCCATTCCGACTGGCAGACGATCGTCGCCGACATCAAGAAGTTCGGCTCGGCCGGCAAGAAGACCGCGGTGGTGTCCACCATCAACGGCGATGCCAACGTTCCCTTCTACAAGGAGCTCGGCAATCAGGGCATCAAGGCGACCGACATCCCGGTGGTCGCGTTCTCGGTGGGTGAGGAAGAACTCGCCGGCATCGACACCAAGCCGCTGCTCGGCCATCTCGCCGCCTGGAACTACTTCGAGTCGATCAAGACACCGGCGAACGAGAAGTTCATCAAGGAATGGCAGGCCTACACCAAGAACCCGAAGCGCACCACCAACGACCCGATGGAAGCGCATGTGATCGGCTTCAACATGTGGGTGAAGGCTGTCGAGAAGGTGAAGTCGACCGATCCGGATAAGGTCATCGACGCACTGCCCGGTATCGAAACGCCGAACCTGACCGGCGGCACGGCGAAGATGCTGCCGAACCATCACATCACCAAGCCTGTCTTCATCGGCGAGATCAAAGGCAACGGCCAGTTCGACGTCGTCTACAAGACCAAGGACCTCGTGCCCGGCGACGCCTGGTCAAAGGAGCTCGACGGCTCCAAGGACCTGGTCGGCGACTGGGTCGGCAAGAAGTGCGGCAACTACAACGTCAAGACCAACAAGTGCCTGGGTTCGGGCACCTGATCTCAGCCTGACCGAAAGACCGGAGAAGGCGGCCTCGTCGCCGCCTTCTCTTTACCTCCTGCCGGGGTTTTTGAAGTGCTTGTCAACATCCTTGCTCATGTCCGCACGCTTGCGCTTGCCATCGTGCTGACCGCCATCGCGCTGCCGGCCTTCGCCGGACCGTTCGAGGACGCAGTCGCCAAATTCGCCAACGACGATTTCTCCGATACCGAAGAGGCGATCGGCACGGTTGCGACATCGGGCAATCCGCTGGCCTATCCGATCATCAGCGCGCTGCAGGGCGAGCGGCTGATGGCCGATAGCGACAGCAAGAAAGTCTATATCAAGCAGGCCGACGGCAAGGCGATCGACGCCGCGACCGGTGCGCCGGTCGACAGCATTCCGGACGGCGCAAGCGCGGTCCGTCTCAATAACCGCCTGCGCCGCACGGTCGAAGCCGCCCTCGGCGGGCTGACGCTGCTGTCACCTGATCCGGCCGCGCGCATCGCAGCAGCGCAATCGGTTTTCAAGTCGCATGATGAGACGGCTCTTCCCGTCGTCGAGAGCGCGCTGGCGAAAGAAACCAACAAGGCGGCAAAGACCGCCTTCCAGGAAGCGCGCGCGGCGATCCTGTTGTTCAAATCCGATGCAAGCGAAGTCGACAAGCTCGAGGCCATTGCAACGATCAAATCGCGCGGCGATCAGGAGACCCTCGCGCTGCTGAGCGACATCGGCAGCGATCAGCCGGCTTCGGTGACGAAGGCCGCGGCCGGCGCGATCACCGCGATCCAGAGCCGGCTCGCGATGTGGTCGACGGTGCAGAATGCCTGGTATGGGCTATCGCTCGGCTCGGTGCTGCTGCTGGCCGCGATCGGGCTTGCCATCACCTTCGGCGTGATGGGCGTGATCAACATGGCGCATGGCGAGATGGTGATGCTAGGCGCCTACACCACCTTCGTGGTGCAGGAGGTGATCCGCACCCGCTATCCCGGCCTGTTCGACTATTCGCTGTTGATCGCAGTACCGCTCGCCTTCCTCGTTGCCGGCGCGATCGGCGTCTTGATCGAGCGCAGCATCATTCGCTTTCTCTATGGCCGTCCGCTGGAAACGCTGCTGGCGACCTGGGGCCTTTCCCTGGTGCTGCAACAGGCGGTGCGGACCATGTTCGGCCCGACCAATCGCGAAGTCGGCAATCCCTCCTGGATGAGCGGCGCGTTCGAGGTCGGCCAGATCACCATCACCTACAACCGGCTTTGGATTTTCTGCTTCACCCTGGCGGTGTTCGCGATCCTGCTCGCGATGCTGCGCTTCACGGCACTCGGACTTGAGATGCGCGCCGTGACCCAGAACCGGCGGATGGCGGCGTCGATGGGGATTGCAACCTCCCGCGTCGATGCGCTGACCTTTGGGCTCGGCTCCGGGATCGCTGGAATCGCCGGAGTGGCGCTGTCGCAGATCGATAATGTCAGTCCCAATCTCGGCCAGAGCTACATCATCGACTCCTTCATGGTCGTGGTGTTCGGCGGTGTCGGCAATCTGTGGGGCACGCTGGTCGGCGCCTTCACGCTCGGCATCGCCAACAAGTTCCTGGAGCCGGTGGCGGGCGCCGTGCTTGGCAAGATCGCGATCCTCGTGCTGATCATCCTGTTCATCCAGAAGCGCCCGCGCGGCCTGTTCGCGCTGAAGGGACGGGCGGTGGAAGCATGACGCCGCATCTGCTCACGAGATCGCTGGATCGCGCCGCAACCATCTTCATCCTGGTGGTCGCGGCCTGCGGGATCTTGATCCCGTTGTCCAACCTGCTGTTGCCCGCCGGCTCGTTCTTCCAGGTGCCGACCTATCTCGTGGCGCTGTGGGGCAAATATGTCTGCTACGCGATCCTGGCGCTGTCGATCGACCTGATCTGGGGCTATTGCGGCATTCTCTCGCTCGGCCACGGCGCGTTCTTCGCGCTCGGCGGTTACGCGATGGGCATGTATCTGATGCGTCAGATCGGCACCCGCGGCGTCTATGGCAACCCCGTCCTGCCCGACTTCATGGTGTTCCTGAATTATCCGAAGCTGCCCTGGTACTGGTACGGCTTCGACATGTTCTGGTTCGCGGCGGTGATGGTCCTGCTGGTGCCCGGCCTGCTCGCCTTCTGCTTCGGCTGGCTCGCGTTCCGGTCCCGCGTCACCGGCGTCTATCTCTCGATCATCACGCAGGCGATGACCTACGCGCTGCTGCTGGCCTTCTTCCGCAACGATTTCGGTTTCGGCGGCAACAACGGCCTGACCGATTTCAAGGACATCCTGGGTTTCAACGTGCAGGCGGAGGGCACCCGCGCGGCGCTGTTCCTGTTGAGCTGTCTGGCACTCGTCATCGCCTTCCTGATCTGCCGCGCGGTCGTGACCTCGAAGCTCGGCAAGGTGCTGATCGCGGTGCGCGATGCCGAGTCGCGCACGCGATTCCTCGGCTACCGCGTCGAATCCTACAAGCTGTTCGTGTTCACGCTTTCGGCCTGCATGGCCGGCGTCGCCGGTGCGCTCTATGTGCCGCAGGTCGGCATCATCAATCCGTCCGAATTCGCCCCGGGCAATTCGATCGAGGCGGTGATCTGGGTCGCCGTCGGTGGCCGCGGCACGCTGGTCGGCGCCGCGCTCGGCGCGATCGTCGTGAACTACGCCAAGACATTCTTCACGTCCGGTGCGCTGGCGCCCTATTGGCTGTTCATGCTGGGTGCGATGTTCATCCTGGTCACGTTGCTCTTGCCGAAGGGCATCATCGGGACCTTCTATGCATGGTGGGAGCCATGGCAGGCGCAACGCAAATCGGCCAACGCCGAAAGTGCGGCGCGCGAGGACGGCATCAGCGAACCGAATCCGGCGGAGTGAGAACATGAATGTCATGGACACCCGTGCCACCTCCGCATTGCTCTATCTCGACGGCGTGCACGTCTCCTTCGACGGATTTCACGCCATCAACAACCTGTCGCTGACGCTCGCGCCGGGCGAAATGCGCGCCATCATCGGCCCGAACGGCGCCGGCAAGACCACGATGATGGACATCATCACCGGCAAGACCAAGCCCGATGAGGGCACCGTGCTGTTCGACGGCGTCACCGATCTGACGCGGCTCGACGAGACCCGCATCGCCGAGCTCGGCATCGGCCGCAAATTCCAGAAGCCGACGGTGTTCGAAAGCCAGACCATCGAGGACAATCTCCTGCTCGCGCTCAATGTCGATCACAGCGTCAAGGGCACGCTGTTCTGGCGCGGCAGCAAGGCGGAGGCAGAGCGCATCGAACGCGTGCTGGAGACCATCCGGCTCAAGGACGCGCGCAACCGCCTCGCGGGCAGTCTGTCGCACGGCCAGAAGCAATGGCTGGAAATCGGCATGCTGCTCGCCCAGGATCCGAAGCTGCTGCTGGTCGACGAGCCCGTCGCCGGGATGACCGACGTCGAGACCCACCAGACCGCCGAGCTGCTGAAAGAGATCAACAAGGACAAGACGGTCATGGTCGTCGAGCACGACATGACGTTCGTGCGCGAGCTCGGCGTCAAAGTGACCTGCCTGCATGAAGGCACGGTGCTTGCCGAAGGCACCATCGACCAGGTGTCGTCGAACGAGCGGGTCATTGAAGTGTATCTGGGTCGATAGGCGAATAGCGAGTGGCGAGTAGCGAATAGGGAAGTGAAGAGGAAATGAGCGGGACAATTCTTACCATTCGCTATTCGCCATTCGCCATTCACCCGGCCGGAGGCCGCGCATGCTGAACGTCGAAAACATCAATCTCTTTTATGGCGCAGCCCAGGCGTTGCGCGGCGTCTCGCTCAAGGCGGAGCCCGGCAAGGTGATGTGCGTGCTCGGGCGCAACGGCGTCGGCAAGACCTCGCTGTTGCGTGCGCTGGTCGGCCAATATCCGATTTCTTCCGGCTCGATCAACTTCGATGGCGTCGACATCACGGTGCTGAAGCCTTATGAGCGGGCGCGGCGCGGCATCGGCTTCGTGCCGCAGGGTCGCGAGATCTTCCCGCTGCTGACGGTGGAGGAAAACCTCAAGACCGGCTTCGGTCCGCTCAAACGTGACGACCGCCACATCCCCGACGACGTGTTCTCGCTGTTCCCGGTGCTCAACAGCATGCTCGGCCGCCGTGGCGGCGACCTCTCCGGCGGTCAGCAGCAGCAGCTCGCGATCGGGCGCGCGCTGGTGATGCGGCCGAAGCTGCTTCTGCTCGACGAGCCGACCGAGGGCATCCAGCCCTCGATCATCAAGGACATCGGACGGGCGATTTCATACCTGCGCAGCCTCGGCACGATCGCGATCGTGCTGGTCGAACAATATCTCGACTTTGCCTGCGAGCTCGGCGACAGTTTCGCGGTGATGGACCGGGGGGCGGTCAAATACGCCTGCGATCGCGCGACCCTCGATCCCGCGGAAATCAGCCGCCAGATGGCGTTGTAACGGCTTTCAACGCCGCTCCAGACGGGCGAGCCTTGGGGGAGGGGATGCAGACCGGGATTTCGCACGCCGCCTCTCGGACCTTTGCTGCCAACCGCGCCCGCGGCGCGGTGGCCTTCGACGTGCATCTTCAGGACGGAGTCACGCGCCGCCGCGTGCTGCATGAATCCGGCTCGCTGCGGGTGCGCTTTCCGTCGCCCGAGGACGAGGGGCTTTCGGCCGTTTTCGTCAACACCGCCGGAGGGGTCGCCGGCGGCGACCGCTTCGACACCGAGATTGCGGTCGGCGCGGGCGCGCGATTGACGCTGACCACGGCCGCGGCGGAAAAGGTCTACCGCGCGCCGGATGAGCCTGCGCGGCTCAACATCTCGCTGAAGGCCGCGGCCGGTGCACGGCTGGCCTGGTTGCCGCAGGAGACGATCCTGTTCGACCGCGCGCGTGTGTCGCGGCGGATCGACATCGATCTTGCCGAAGAGGCCTCGTTCCTGCTTTGCGAAATCGTCGTGTTCGGCCGCGCTGCGATGGGCGAACGAATGCAAAGCGGCACGTTCATCGACCGCTGGCGGCTCCGGCGCGGCGGCAAGCTCGCCTTCGCGGAAACGGTCCGGCTTGACGGCGACATCGGCGAGAAGCTCGCCAAGGCCGCCATTGCCAAGGGCGGCGTTGCGATCGGTACAGCGCTGATCGTGCCCGGCGACGAGGCGCTGGTCGAGCGCATCCGGGAGATCTCAGCGTCGTTCGGCGGAGAAGTCGGCATCTCCGCCTGGAATGGATTTGCAATGGCGCGCTTCTGTGCCCAAGATGCCGCGCGGCTGCGCGCGGACATGATGGCGGTGCTCGGCCGCGCCTCGACTTCGCCATTGCCGCGGCTCTGGCTCAGTTAGGCTGTGGCTCAATTAAGAACGTCAATTGATAGAGTGCAGATATGAACCTGTCTCCCCGCGAAAAGGACAAGCTTCTGATTTCGATGGCGGCCATGGTGGCGCGGCGGCGGCTGGAGCGCGGCGTCAAGCTCAATCATCCCGAAGCGATCGCCATCATCTCCGACTTCATCGTCGAGGGCGCACGCGATGGCCGCACCGTGGCCGAACTGATGCAGGCCGGCGCGCAAGTGTTGACGCGCGCGCAGGTGATGGACGGCATCCCCGAGATGATCCATGACATCCAGGTCGAGGCGACCTTTCCGGACGGCACCAAGCTCGTCACCGTGCACGAGCCGATCCGCTGACACCACGCGCGTCATTCCGGGGCGGCCGGAACGGCCGAACCCGGAATCCAGAGGTAATTGATCGAGATTCCGTGTTCACGCTTCGCGCACCCCGAATGACAGAGGGAAGGCAAACATGATCCCCGGCGAACTCTTCATCAAGGACGGCGAGATCGAGCTCAATGCCGGCCGCAAGACCGTGACGCTCACAGTTGCCAATACCGGCGACCGGCCGATCCAGGTCGGCTCGCACTACCATTTCTCCGAGACCAACCCGGCGCTGAAATTCGATCGCAAGAAGGCGCGCGGCATGCGGCTCGACATCGCCGCCGGTACCGCCGTCCGCTTCGAGCCCGGCCAGACTCGCGACGTGCAGCTCGTCGCGCTCGCAGGCAAGCGCATCGTTTACGGCTTCCGCGGCGACGTGATGGGGAAATTGTGAGCTGATGCTCGCGCCCCTGCGCCTCGTCTCCGAAGCTGCCGAGCTTGCGGCCCGCCGTCACAACGGAATGGCGCGCAAGGGACGCGGCAATGAGCCTTACATCAATCACCTCGCGGAAGTTGCGAATCTTCTGGCACTGGTGACTGACGGTGCGGACGCCGAATTGGTGGCGGCCGGCTGGCTGCACGACACCATCGAGGACACCGAGACCACGCGCGAGGAACTGGCCGAAAAATTCAGCGAGCGCGTGGCGTTGCTCGTCGTCGAATGCACCGACGACATGAGCCTGGACAAGCCGGTGCGCCGGCAAAAGCAGGTCGAGGACGCCCCGCACAAATCCCCGAGCGCCAAGCTGATCAAGATCGCCGACAAGATCAGCAACATCCGCGCGCGCATCCTGCCCGATCCGAACAAGGCGGAGCGCGAGGACCTCATCGATTACGTCAATTGGGCCGAACAGGTCGTCGCGGGCTGCCGGGGCGGTAATGCCGTCCTCGATCGCGCCTTTGACGACACCATCAAGCTTGCAAGGAGCACGCTGTGAGCACGAAAATCAAACGTTCCGTCTATGCCGACATGTTCGGTCCCACCGTCGGCGACAGGGTGCGGCTTGCCGATACCGATCTCATCATCGAGGTGGAAAAGGATTTCACCACCTATGGCGAGGAAGTGAAGTTCGGTGGCGGCAAGGTGATCCGCGACGGCATGGGCCAGTCGCAGGTGACCAACAAGCAGGGCGCGGCCGACACGGTCATCACCAATGCGCTGATCGTCGATCATTGGGGCATCGTGAAAGCGGACGTCGCGATCAAGGAAGGCATGATCAGCGCGATCGGCAAGGCCGGCAACCCGGACATTCAGCCCGGCGTCACCATCGTGATCGGCCCGGGCACCGACGTGATCGCGGGCGAGGGCAAGATTCTCACCGCGGGCGGCTTCGACAGTCACATCCACTTCATCTGTCCGCAGCAGATCGAGCACGCGCTGATGAGCGGTGTCACCTCGATGCTGGGCGGCGGCACCGGGCCATCGCACGGCACATTCGCCACCACTTGCACGCCGGGTCCCTGGCACATGGCGCGGATGATCCAGTCCTTCGACGCGTTTCCGGTCAATCTCGGTATCTCCGGCAAGGGCAATGCCGCGCGCCCCGCCGCGCTGGTCGAAATGATCAAGGCGGGCGCCTGCGCGCTGAAGCTGCACGAGGACTGGGGCACGACGCCCGCCGCCATCGACAACTGCCTGTCGGTTGCCGATGACTATGACGTGCAGGTGATGCTGCATTCCGACACGCTGAACGAGTTCGGCTTCGTCGAGGACACGGTGAAGGCGTTCAAGGGCCGCACCATCCATGCCTTCCACACCGAAGGCGCCGGCGGTGGCCATGCGCCGGACATCATCAAAATTGCCGGCCTGAAGAACGTGCTGCCGTCCTCGACCAATCCGACACGGCCTTTCACCCGCAACACCATCGACGAGCATCTCGACATGCTGATGGTGTGCCATCACCTCGATCCCTCGATCGCGGAAGATCTCGCCTTCGCCGAGAGCCGCATCCGGAAAGAGACCATCGCGGCCGAGGACATCCTGCATGATCTCGGCGCGCTCTCGATGATGTCGTCGGATTCGCAGGCCATGGGCCGGCTCGGTGAGGTCATCATCCGCACCTGGCAGACCGCGGACAAAATGAAGAAGCAGCGCGGATCGCTGCCTCAGGACAAGGGCAAGGACAACGACAATTTCCGCGTCCGGCGCTACATCGCCAAATACACCATCAACCCCGCGATCGCGCATGGCGTGTCGAAGCTGATCGGCTCGGTGGAGAAGGGCAAGCTCGCCGATCTCGTGCTGTGGTCGCCGGCCTTCTTCGGCGTCAAGCCGGACCTGATCGTCAAGGGCGGCTCGATTGTGGCGGCGCCGATGGGCGACCCCAACGCCTCGATCCCGACGCCGCAACCGGTGCACTATCAGCCGATGTTCGCCGCTTTCGGCAAGTCGCTCACCGCATCCTCCGTCGTGTTCACGTCGAAGGCCGCCGTCACGGCGGGCCTCGGTCGTCAGCTCGGCATCGCCAAGAAGCTCTATGCGGTCCAGAATACCCGCGGCAAGATCTCCAAGAAGAGCATGATCCATAATGACGCAACCCCCAAGATCGAGGTCGATCCCGAGACCTATGAGGTGCGCGCGGACGGCGAGCTTCTGACCTGCGCGCCGGCCGAGGTGCTGCCCTTGGCGCAGCGCTACTTCATGTTCTAATGTCCCGCCCGGCGTTCAAAGCCAAAACAGAAACGTCCGGGAGGATCTCGTGATTTACGTCGTTGCCACGCTGACCGTGAAACCTGAAACTCGCGCCGAGTTCATCGCGGCGGCGACCGCCTGTATCAAGGAGACCCGCAAGGAGCCCGGCAATATCGCCTACGACCTGCATGAGAGCGTGACCGATCCGGCCAAGATGGTGTTCGTCGAGCAGTGGGAAAATGCCGACGCATTGGTGCCGCACCGGACGGCCGAGCACATGAAGACCTTCGGCCGCGTGGCGGTGAAGTGCATGACCGCGCCGCCCAGGATCGAGGTCATCACGCCCGAGAAGGTCGACGTCCGTTAACCAACAAGACAAACAACAAGAACGGAGGAAGAGATCATGATCTACGTCGTCGCCACCACGCAGGTGAAGCCGGAATCACGCGATGCCTTCATCAAGGGCGCCAAGGAATGTATCGACGCCACCCGGAAGGAAAAGGGCTGCATCGCCTATGAAAGCCACACCAGCATCAACGATCCCAATCTGTTCGTGGTGGTCGAACGCTGGGAGACCCGCGAAGACCTCAATGCGCACGGCAAGGCGCCGCACATGAAAGTCTGGCGCGAATATTCCGCACCACTGAAGGTCTCGCCGACGGTGATCGAGATCATCAGCGACGGCAAGGTCGAGAAGATCTAAACTAAGGAATGCTTGCATGATCCGCGCGACCCGTGTCCTGGGACAGCATCGCTGGAAAGAAGCTGCAGCCGATACCGTCGTGCTCGACTTCGACGACCGGCATCGGCGGCGGATGGCGATGACGGGCACGCGCGGACTGGAGTTCCTGCTCGATCTGGAAAACGCCGTCGCGCTGCGCGGCGGCGATGCGCTGGTGCTCGACGACGGCCGGCTGGTCGAGGTGGTCGCGGCACCGGAGCCGCTGGTGGAGATCCGCGGCGCCGACCCGCATCATCTGATACGGGTCGCCTGGCATCTCGGCAACCGACATCTGCCGACACAGATCATGCCGAAAGGCCTGCGCATCCGCCGCGATCATGTCATCGAGGCGATGGTGAAGGGGCTGGGCGCGCGCGTGGTCGAGATCGAGGCGCCGTTCGATCCCGAGGGCGGCGCCTATGCCGACCCAGCGCATGATCATGCCCATGATGACCATGCGCATCACCATCACGCGCATGATCATCACGCCGGCGACGATCACGCCCACGGCCATCACGAGCATGATGAGCATTGCGGGCACGGGCATCATCACGACCATTCCCATGCTCATGACCACGAATAGCTCCGCGCCCGCGGTGGCGGGCGGGATGACGGAGCGTGAGGCAGCGGCGCTGTACCGGTTGATGACCTGGCTGTCGCCGTCGTTCCCTGTCGGCGGCTTCTCCTATTCCAGCGGCATCGAATGGGCGGTCGAGGCCGGCGACATCGTGGACGCGGCTTCGTTGAAGGAATGGCTGGCTGCAATGATCGCGGAAGGCAGCGGCTTCTGCGATGGCGTGTTTCTCGCACATGCGCATCGCGCCACCGAGGCTGATGACGAGGCCGCTTTGCGCGAAATCGCCGAGCTTGCCGCGGCATTCGTGTCCTCGCGCGAGCGGCAGCTGGAGACCTCCTCGCAGGGACGTGCCTTCATCGAGATCGCGCGCGCCGCCTGGACCTGCGATGCGTTGGAGCGCGCGCGCGGCTATTGCACCGGCACGGTTGTTTATCCAGTTGCGGTCGGCCTCGTCAGCGCCGCGCATGACATTCCCTTGGCGCCGACGCTGCATGGCTATCTTCATGCGCTGGTCTCGAATTGGATTTCCGCCGGCAGCCGCCTCATTCCGCTCGGTCAAACCGACAGCCAGCGCGTCCTCGCCGCGCTCGAACCCGTCGCCGCCGCGACGGCCGCGCGCGCCATGACCGCGACAACGGACGATCTCGGTACCGCGACGTTCCGCGCCGATCTCGCCGGCCTGCGTCACGAGACGCAATATACGAGGCTGTTCAGGTCATGATGTCTGTCCATCTGCCGTCCCCGCGTACGCAGGGACACATAATCACAGGCGTTCGTGGTTATGGCGGGGTGGCGCTCCAGCCTATCGCAACAATCGATTTCAGTGGTTATGGGTCCCTGCGTTCGCAGGGACGACGATGGAAGGACACTTGACATGTCATCTTCTCACGGCCCGCTTCGGATCGGCGTCGGTGGTCCGGTCGGCTCCGGCAAGACCGCGCTGATGGATCTGCTGTGCAAGTCGATGCGCGAGCATTACGACATCGCGGCGATCACCAACGACATCTACACCAAATGGGATGCGGAATTCCTTGTGCGCTCGGGCTCGCTGACGCCGGACCGCATCACCGGCGTCGAGACCGGCGGCTGTCCGCACACCGCGATCCGTGAGGACGCATCGATGAATCTCGCCGCGGTTGCCGATATGCGTGCGAAATTCCCGGATCTCGACCTGGTATTGATCGAATCCGGCGGCGACAACCTCGCTGCGACATTTTCGCCGGAATTGGCCGATCTGACTATCTACGTGATCGACGTGGCGGCCGGCGACAAGATTCCCTCGAAGGGCGGGCCCGGCATCACCCGCTCAGATCTACTGGTCATCAACAAGATCGATCTCGCGCCCCATGTCGGCGCCTCGCTGGAGAAGATGGACACGGATGCGAAGCGGATGCGCGGCGATCGGCCATTCGTCATGACAAACCTGAAGAAAAGCGAAGGACTCGACCGCATCATTGGCTTCATCGAGAAGAAGGGCGGTCTCAAGCCCAAGGCCTGAGTGCAAAAGCTTAACACAGCGCTCGATAGCAGTCTTTTTGTTAACCTTTTTAATCTTTGAGTGCCCGGCGATTGCCGCACGGTCGGGAGGCTGTCGGTTGTCGCAAGATTCTTGCGCGCCGCCCGGAACCAAATCGGCCGACGGCGGTTAGCAACCTCCGGGTCAGACCGTCCAGCCGTGTTAAGCATCCCGCCAAGCGCCTCACCTGACCGCAGTGACGTAACGATCATGCCTTCAGTAGAATACCAGACGGTTACCGTTCTTTTAGTATCACCCAATTGCCGACACTGCGGACTTTCAATGAGAGAGCAAGCTTTCCGCCAACCCCGCCTGCCCGAGTAAGCGAGTGGTTCGCCTGAGCGTCATCATCGGCTTGATCGCGTTCATCGGAGTGCTGCTCTCCGGGCTCGCTGCCTATCGCGTGCACGATCAAGAGCTTGCGATCGAGGGGATTGCGCTGGCGCGGGCGATCGACGTTCATGCGAGCCTGGTGCAGGACAGGTTGACCGAGCGCGAATTGCTGGCCCGTGTCGCGTCCGGCCTTTTCCGGTCACCGTCGGTGGTCAAGGCGAACATGCTGCAGCCCCTGCGCTCGTCGATCTATGCCTTCAAGACCGACTTCGTCGTCGCGGCGTGGATTGCGCGGCTCAGGCCGAACGAGCTCGATACCGCCCGCGCCGAGCTTGCCGGCGCTGGATTTCCCAATCCCACGATCCGCTCATACGATGACAAGCCGATCGACAAACGCGCGGTCGACAAGCCCCTTGACGTGCTGATGGACCTCGAACCGCGCACACCCGAGACCAAGGCATGGGCCGGACGCGCGCTCGATCAAAGTCCGACGATCGGGCCTACGCTCGCCCGTGCGATGGCAGAGGGAAAGCCGATCTGCTCCGATCCGCAGCCCCTGATACGGAAGGACGGGCCGATGGGCCTCGTGCTGGCCGCACCGGTGGTGCCTGATGGCGCCGCCGAGCCCGCAGGCTTCGTAACGTTTTCCTATGAGCTTGCGCCGTTGATGCTGACCAACGACGACCTTTCGCTGTTCTCGGTCGTGCTGAAAGATCCGCGCAGTCCTGGCGGCGAGCTGATCGCCAACGATCAGGGCGTGGTCACCTCGCGCACCGCCGAGCCCGATAGTCCGGCGCCGTCGGCGACGCGCACAGTCACGTTCGGCAACCGCGACTGGTCGCTCAGCTATTACGCCAAGATCAACGCCGCCAAGCGCGCGCAGCAGGCGGCGGCGATTGCCGGCACCATCGGTCTTGCGCTGACCGGCATCGTCTGCGGGCTGTTCGGCTATGTCGCCTATAACAATCTGCGACTGAGCCGCGAGATCCAGGTCCGGATCGGCTTCGAGCGTCGCCTGACCGCGGTGATCGACGAGCTCAATCATCGGGTCAAGAACATCCTTGCGGTGATCCAGTCGATCGTGACACGCACCTTGCGCCACGGTTCCGACATCGATGTCGCGCGTGAACTGCTGATCGGCCGTATCCACGCGATGTCCAATGTGGTCTCGCTGCTGAGTGAAAGCCAATGGCAGGGCGTCAAGCTCAAGGGACTGTTCGAGGCGCGCGCCATACCGCATGCAGATCGCATCGCGGTCACCGGGCCGGATATCGCGGTCAGCGCGCGGGCCGCGCAGAGCCTGTCGCTGCTGTTCTTCGAGCTGGCATCGCATTCCGATGAAGGATTATCGCTGGTCGGCAAGCACCCGCACATTGTCGTAAAATGGGAAGTGACGGGCGAAGAGCCCGACGCGCTTTTCATGTTCCGCTGGGAGGAGTTCAACACCAGCGAAGCGACGCGCCGCCCGGACAGCGATTTCGGTTTGATCCTGCTCGACCGCGTCGCGCCGGAGGCGCTCGGCGGCACGTCCAAGCGTTATTTCACCGAAGGCAGTTATGTCTATGAATTGACTGCGCCGATGGTCACCGTCGTCGACATGAGCGAGCGCGATCGCACCGAGAAGTTTTCCGCGCCCGTGCGGTCGCCGCGATAAGAATCACGCGATGTCTTTCGGTGCGACGACGTCGCGGATCCGAAATTCAGTTTACAGAAATGCGCACTCCGGGCCTGCGCCCGACGGCGCATCCCGGAATGACACGATGTTGGATGGATGTGCAGGTGCGCCGTCTATCCGTTGCCGCCGATCACCGCGCGCACGGTATCGTCCGGTCCGAAATCCTCGGCGCCGTCGACATAGAGCAACGCGGCGAGCTTGGAGCGCGCACGGTTGACGCGGCTCTTGATGGTGCCGACTGCGCAGCCGCAGATCGTCGCCGCGTCCTCGTAAGAGAAGCCGGAGGCGCCGACCAGGATCAAGGCTTCGCGCTGGTCCTGCGGAAGCTTCTCCAGTGCCGTGCGGAATTCCTCGAACTCGAGATGCGCGCCCTGTGACGGCTGGGTCTTCAGCGTCTTGGCATAGTTCCCTTCCGCGTCCTCAACCTCGCGCCGCCGCTTGCGGTAATCCGAGCGGAACAGGTTGCGTAGAATCGTGAACAGCCACGCCGGCAGGTTGGAGCCGGGCTGAAAGGAATCGATATTTGCCAGCGCCCGTAGCAGCGTTTCCTGCACCAGATCGTCGGCGCGATCACTATTGCCGCTAAGCGAGATAGCGAACGCACGCAGGCTTGGAACCGCAGCCAGAATGTCGTCCCGTAAGGCGTCCGTGAGAGGCATCAGTCCCTCCCGTCGTTATTAGTGCCACCGCCCGTATCCTCCACTTGGGATGAGTTGGCCGGAACATCAAGCTTACGAATAAGCTCGGCGAAACGGTCCGGTACTCCCTGCCGCACGACGTCGTCGTACATCGCGCGTAATTGATGACCGATCCGGGACTGGATCTCGGCGTTAAGCCCGCCGGCCTTGCCCGTTGCAGCATTCTTGCTGGCTGGAGACTTTACATCCTTCATGACATGTTCCACGTTTCCCCGGGAGTTAAGTCCCTGTAGCTTCAAGAATTTCTCAATTTTGAGGCCTTTCGTAAGAGTGCTAATGCGAAACCGGTCCAAAAGTTCCCAGGACTTTGGGAACTTTTCTCGGGTTCAGGCGTAATCAACGTTAGCAGGGGAACCCGGGCCACCCCTCAAGGATGCGCGGCCCTAAGAATTCATGGAGTGGGGATGTCCCGATCACAGCTTGTTGCTGAACATTTACCGTTGCTGCGGCGCTATGCGCGCGCGCTGACGGGAAGCCAATCGTCCGGCGACGCCTATGTCGGCGCCATGTTGGAGGCCCTTTTGCAGGACCCGTCGCTGATGGATGACCAGCATGGCCCCCGCGCGGGCCTGTTCCGGCTTTTCACGCAGATCTGGAACTCGGTAGCGCTGAACGACGATGCCGAGATCGCGACCCTGCCGATGCCGCCCGAACGGCGCCTGTCCAATATTACGCCGTTGCCACGCCAAGCGTTCCTTCTCCTCTCGCTGGAGGGTTTTCCGGAAGAGGAGGTGGCCTATATCCTCGGCACCGATATCGGCGAAACCCGTCGGCTTGCCGATACCGCCGGACGCGAGATGGCCGCGGAAATCGCGACCGACGTGCTCATCATCGAGGACGAGACCTTCATCGCGATGGACCTGGAAAGCCTGGTCCGTAACCTCGGCCACAATGTCATCGGCGTCGCCCGCACGCATTCGGACGCTGTCGCGCTGGCCAAGAATAAAAAGCCCGGGCTGATCCTGGCGGATATCCAACTCGCCGACGGTTCCTCCGGCCTCGATGCGGTGAACGAGCTGCTGAAAACCTTCGAGGTCCCGGTGGTGTTCATCACCGCCTATCCCGAGCGCTTCCTGACCGGCGAGCGCCCCGAGCCCGCCTTCCTGATTTCGAAGCCGTTCCAGCCGGCGATGGTGTCGGCTGTCGCAAGCCAGGCGCTGTTCTTCCAGCGCAATTCGCGCAACCGCGCGCCGAAGGCTGCGGCCTCCTGAGCGGGGGTCGTTGCGTTCGCGTTCGATCCGGCGCGTTGATCGACGCGCCGGATTTTTCTAGAGCGCGATGCGGGCGCGCTCTAAAGCGCGATGAGATCAGGTTAAATCATCATCGCGCTTTAGGTTCTTGACTAAGCATGATCTTTTCGGAAAACCGCTACACACTTTTCCGGATCATGCTTTAGGTTTTTGATTGAGCATGATCTCCGCGCAAACGCGTTCCACGTTTGTCGCGAGGGAAATCTAACAGCCGCGGCAGATGCCGTGGATCTTTGCGTTCACCGCGTCGTCTTCGCTCGGGGTTGTGGCCGCGTCGACGGCCAAGCCGGGCCGTGGCCGTGGACTGCTGAAAACGACCGGCAACTCGAACTTCAGCGTGTCGTCGCGAACTTCCGGAGGCGGTGCTGGAAACGGCTGCGCGCGTTGGACCATCGCAATAGCTTCTGCATCGAGGGGAGGAGAGCCCGTGCTTTCGACCAGTGTTTCGGAGGTCAGCTTGCCTGAACGGTCAATCGTGAACGCCACCTTCGCTGCACCGCTCTGGCCCCTGGCTTCGGGCGGAAATCGTCTCTGGTCGGCCAGGCGAAGGGTAATTTGGGCTTCCCACCGGCCGACCGCATCGGTCTGCGCATAGCAATCCGCAGCCGTGCCGGTCAAAAGACCCAGACAACCGGCTTGCAGCCACTTCGTCAAATTGTTCATGGTCCATCTCGGAGCGGCCGGCCAGGAAATGCAGCGGCGAGTCAGCGCGAAAATACCTCCAGGTGCTTGTCACGAAGATGGCAAAGAGCGAAATCCGGCATAATCTCTCGCCCGCATGCCTTCCCTAAAGCTCCTCGCCGATGATCTGACCGGCGCGCTCG
The DNA here is from genome assembly GCA_963770385.1 of uncultured Alphaproteobacteria bacterium. Lineage (GTDB taxonomy): Bacteria > Pseudomonadota > Alphaproteobacteria > Rhizobiales > Xanthobacteraceae > Bradyrhizobium. The sequence continues at coordinate 2,327,897 of CAVYPJ010000003.1, forward strand.
ATACTTCAGCTGAACTCGTCGGCCTGTTTGGCCCGCTCAGTGTGGTCTGGTCCGTGGACGCGATTCCGGCGGCAGGGGATCATTTTGCCATCGACAGCGGCACGCGCGAATGCCGGGCGGATGAAGCCTTCGGAATCGTCCAGGCGCTGGCGCCGCGGCTCGCGGGCGCCGGCATCGCCTATAAGAAGATCGACAGCCTCATGCGCGGGCCATGGCTCGCCGAGATCGATGCCTGCCTGCGCACGGGCCTGTGGGATGCCTGCATCGTCGCCCCGGCTTTTCCGCACCAGGGCCGATTGACGCGCGCGAGCAGCCAGTATGTGCGAGCGCCGGACGGAAGCTCGAGCCCGATCGGCAACAGCATCGTTGAACAGTTCTGCGCACGTGGGCTCGATGCCGGATCGGCCGATCCCGACGCCGCGCTGCAGTTGGGCATCAGCGTGTTCGACGCCGAGACGGAGGGGGATCTGGACCGCATCGTGCAGGCCGGCCGTCGCTATCAGGGACGACTGCTCTGGTGCGGCAGCGGCGGTCTGGCAGGCGCGCTGGCGCGGGGCACGGAGGCCGCCGCATCCGCGCGGCTGAAGACACCGGTGCTTGGCGTCTTCGGCTCGGATCATCCGGCGACCGCCGCACAACTCGCGGCTTGCGGGGACATCGTGATCGGGACCGCCGATGTCGGGCAGAGCCTGGACCGGATCAGGCGGCGACTGGACGACGGCGTCGCGCTGGTTCGTTTGGAGACGCCTGTTGCCGCTTCGCGCGCCGAGGCCGCGCAGCATTTCGCGCAAGAGATCGCGCGCCTCAGCCAATCGATCGACGTTCCTCCCACGCTTCTGGTCGCCGGCGGCGAGACGCTCAAGGCGCAGTGCATCGCGGTCGGCGCCAGCGCGCTGCTCGTGTCCGGCCGGCTTGAGCCCGGCGTGGCCCGGTCCATCATCCAGGGCGGTGCCTGGACAGGGGTTGACGTGATTTCGAAATCGGGTGCTTTTGGGCCGCCCCATCTCTGGTGGAAGCTGCTCAGTCAGAACGGCTTGATCTAGTCAGGAAATCTGGGAACGAACCGCATGGCCAAACGACATCTCGCGATCACGATGGGCGATCCGGCCGGCATTGGTCCCGAGATCATCGTCAAGGCCTGCGCGCGGCTGCGCGACCGGCTTGACACGTCCGACCTCAAGCTCCTGATCATCGGTAGTCGTCGTGCCTTCGATCTGGCCAATCGGCAATTATCCGCCGGCATCGATGCCGCGGAGGTCCGAGCCGACGACGCCGAGTGGCCCAATCTCGGCTTCCTGCAGGCCGATGCCGAGGGCGCGCCGATCGAGCCCGGCGTGTTGTCGGCCGATGGCGGCCGCTTCGCCTACAAGGCGGTGGAGCAGGGCGTGCGTCTCGCAGTGTCGGGACGGATCGGCGGCATCGTCACCGCGCCGCTGAACAAGGAGGCACTCAACAAGGCCGGCTACCATTATCCCGGTCACACCGAGATGCTGGCCGAACTGACTGGCGTGCGCGGCTCGGTGATGCTGCTCGCCCACGGCAATATGCGCGTCAGCCATGTGTCGACCCATGTCGCGCTTGCAGGACGTGCCGTCTCGCCTGACGCCGGAGCGGCTGCGTCATCGTCATCGACCTGACCAACAAGGCGCTCGCTCGGGATCGGCATCGCGCGTCCGAAGATCGCGATCGCCGCGCTCAACCCCCATGCCGGCGAGGGCGGCCTGTTCGGCCGGCAGGATATCGAGGTGTCGCAGCCGATGATCGACGAGATGGTCAAACGAGGGCCTGGACATTATCGGGCCCGTTCCCGGCGACACCGTTTTCGTCAAGCTGCGCGCAGGACAGTATGATGCGGTGGTCGCGATGTATCACGACCAGGGCCACATTCCGGTCAAGCTGCTCGGCTTCGAAATCGATCCGGCGACCGGCAAGTGGCAGGAATTGTCCGGCGTCAACATCACTCTCGGCCTGCCGATCATCCGTACCTCCGTCGACCACGGCACGGCGTTCGATATCGCGGGCAAGGGCATCGCCAACGAGCGCAGCATGATCGAGGCGATCGAATATGCCGAGCGCCTGGCGAGCCGTGCGTGAACGTTAATCAGCATTTCAACTGTCGAAAGCGGTTCTGGGTGGGACGAAGGAGCTGGGGATGGTATTGGATTTGATGTCGCCGTGGCGATTGAGGCACGGCCTGCTCGTGCTCGGCGCGATTGTTTTGCTCGCGGGCGGCGAGGCCTTCGCGCAAAATCTTGATCGGGGCAAAACGGGCCAAAAACTGTTCGCTGACAGTTGCGTGACCTGCCACCGCAGCCCGCGCGGGCTTGCCAAGGGCCGCATCCATCTCACGCTGACCTACTTCCTGCGACAGCATTATTCGAGCGGCTCCGATACGGCGTCGGCGCTGGCCGATTATCTGCAGTCGGTCGATACGCCGCCGCCTGCCAAATCGCGAGGCGCGGCGAAACATTCGCCCCGTGTCTCGCAACGGCCGCCGGCGTCCGTGCCGCAGCGCTAATCTCCAGCCTTTTAATTGAACGCCATGCCGCCGCTCATCGCGACGGTCTGGCCGGTCATGTAGGCGTTGTCGATCAGCATCATCACGGCGGTCGCGACTTCGTCGGCCTTGCCGAAGCGGCCGAGCGGAATGCGGCCGACGAGATTGTCCTGGCCCTTCATCATGTCGGTTTCGATCAGCGACGGCGCCACGGCGTTGACCGTGATGCCTTCCTTGACGAGCCGCGCCGCGTAGCCGCGCGTCAGTCCCTCCATGCCGGCCTTGGAGGCGTTGTAGTGCGGGCCGATCGCGCCCGCACCGCGCGCCGCGCCGGAGGAGATGTTGACGATGCGTCCCCATTTACGGGCGCGCATCAGGGGCAGCACCGCCTGCGTGCACAGGAATACCGATTTGAGATTGACGGCGATGGTCTGGTCGAAATCCGCCTCGGTGAGGTCGTCGATGCCGCGGGTGATCGCGATCCCGGCATTGTTGACCAGGATGTCGATGGTTTCGAATTCCGCCTTGACGGTCTCGACCATCCGGCTGACTGCCTCCGTCTGCGAAACGTCGGCTGCGACGGTGATCGTTCGCGTGCCTGACTTCCGGAGCCCGTCCGCAAGCTTGCCGGCCTCGTCTGCGCGTTCCCGGTAGTTGATGGCGACCGACGCGCCTGCCTCCGCCAGCGCCCTGACGACGGCCGCGCCGATGCCGCGGGAGCCGCCGGTGACCAGCGCGGTCCGCCCGCGCAAACTGTTTGCCGCCATGGAAAGCCTCTCATTGCGGGAGATGTTAACTGTAGAGCCAAGAACTGTAGAGTCGAGAACTGTGAGCCAAGGACGGCGTTTTCCAGCGGGATCGGCGGCTTGCCGCAAATGTGAAAATTGCGCGAAGGGCGGAACGATTCCGGCCCGTCGTGAGTTTGCCAGGGCCCACCTCCCAAAAAGTCATCACGAGATCATGCCGCGCCGTCCCACCGTCCTCATCGTCGAAGACGAGTTCCTGATCGCCATCAGCGCCTCCGCCGTGTTCGAGCGGGCGGGCTTCGATACGATTGAGGCGAGCAACGCCGATGAGGCCATCGCCGTGCTGCAGGAGCGCGACGTGGATCTGATTTTCACCGATATCCGGATGCCCGGATCGATGGACGGGCTGAGGCTTGCCCGCCATGTCCGCGATCGCTGGCCGCCGATCAAGATCATGGTGACGTCCGGTCATCACCTGGTCCAGAACGGCGATCTGCCCGATGGGGGCGTGTTCCTTCCGAAGCCCTATACCGATGCCGCGATCATTGCGGCGATCAGCCGGCTGGAGGGCGGCCGGGTCTCGGCGCTGCGCTGACCCGGCTGCTGCTCGTACGATTCCGCTCAGGGCGTGATCGTCAGGACCGCCTTCATGTTGGGATGAAACCGGCAGTAATAGTCGATGGTGCCGGGTTTTTTCAGCACCATCGTCACGGATTTCTTCGCCGGCATGGTGACGTCGAAATCGCCGTTCCGCGCGGTCGCGCTGTGGACCAGCACATCCTTGTTGATCAACTCCACGGTGTCGCCGACCTTGGCGGCCGTCTCGGCCGGCGAGATCGCCATGTTCTCCATCGTGATCTGAATGGTCACGGCCCGCGCCGGGAGAATCGTCGCCCCGAGCGCCAGTAACGCCGCGATGACGGCTTGACGTTCTCTCGACATGAGGACGTTCCTATTTCAGGCCCGCAGCCACATGCTCGGCGTGCTGTTCATGGCCCTGGAAGATTTTCAGGCCCGTCTGCAGCAGGCTCTTGAGTTCGGGATTGGACGCGGACGGGATGAGCTGGGTTTCCAGCGCGCCGTCCACCGTCTTGTGGTAGGCGACCTCATTGGCGACATAGGCTTTTTCGAAGGCTGCGCCGTTCAGCTTGCCGAGCTCGGCAAGCTTGTCGGCAGCCTGCTTGGAGAGCGCCTTGCTGGTGTCGTTGTCCTCCGGCGTGACATTCAGCTTCTTGACGAGGTCGAGCGCCTGCTTGTTCACGGCCTCATGGTCGCGCACCATATCCTGCGCGAACGCCTTCACGTCCTTGTTGCTGGCCTTGGTCAACGCCTGCTTGGCGGCCGCGACGTCGATCACGCCCGCGGTGTAGGCGATATGCGCGATCTGCGGGTCGGTAAGCTTGGCATTGTCCGCAAGCGCGGTGCTTCCCAAAAGGCTTATCGCGGCAAATGCCGCGCTCATTCGAACGAACATGGGCGAACCCTCCTGTGACGGCCGGGCGTTGTTCACGCCGGCGCTGGTCTGACTACACAGGCTTGGATGAGAAAGGCCGTCCGAGGTTCCCAAAAATCGTAATTGGAGCATTTTCGAGCAAAGTGGATACCGGTTCGCGTGGGGAAGACGCGACTCTAAATCAGCCGCCGCAGCCCAGCCGTTCCAGCACGGCCCCGGTGAGGCGGTCGCAGCGTCGGCCGGCGAACGGAAACGCCTCCATCACGATCGGGCCGATTTTCCGTTCCACATTGTCGCGCAGCATCGTGCGGGCGCGGTGCAGCCGCGTCTTCACGGTCTCGGGCTTAAGCCCGAGAATGTCAGCGGTCTCCTCGACATTCATGCCCTCGATCACGCGGGTGATGAAAACCAGGCGGAATGCCTCGGGCAGTTCGTCGATCGCGCGCTCGACGACCTCACGGATTTCGCGCTGCGCCATGGACCTTTCCGGATCGTCGGTCGATGCGAGGGGAAAGCGGATGATTTCAGCCTCGCGCGTGTGTTCCGGCAGCGAGGACAAATCGACGCTGGGACGCTGCCGCCGCAACCGGCCGAGCGCTTCGTTCATGGCGATCCGCGACAGCCAGGTTGAAAGGCTGGCGTCTCCGCGGAATTCGGCCAGGCGAGTGAACGCCCGCACATAAGTCTCCTGCACCACGTCTTCCGCCTCGGCGTCGTTGCGCAGAATGCCGCGCGCGAGCCGGTAGAGCCTGCGGTTATTTGCTTTCATGATGGTGCGAACGGCCGCTTCGTCGCGCGCCAGCGCCCGCCTCACCAGGTCGCCGTCGCCGGCCGCCTGGAGCGCTTGTGCCTGTCGTTGTGCGTATCCTTGGCTTTGACTCATCTCAATATCGCTCTCGGCCAGATGGGGCTTATCGTTGGATGCGGCAACGCGCGAGAGGTTCCCGAAATCCGGCAGTCAATTCGAAGAATGTTCCGCCGTCGGAGAAAATTCGTTCAACGCGCGTAGCGCAACTTTTTGCCGAGCAATTCGTAACTCTACCTTCAATTTAGAATGGGCGACAGACATGCGTGCAAAAGCGAACGAATTCATCGATTTCTGGACGAGGATCAGTGTTCATTCGGCGGAGCAATATGAAGTGCCGAACGGCGAACAAGGCGTGACGGAATTGGCGCGTCGTTGCATCGCAATGGCCGAGACCGTCGGTCTGTCGAAGGAAGAGCTGGAAGCGGAAGTTGGCGATCTCACCACTTACATCGAAGTGAAGCTCGCGGCCGCTAGCCAACGCGCAAGCGAACGGCTGAGGCAATCAAGTACCGGCTAGCTTCCGAGCAGAGGGTTTGCGTCGTCCGGTCGAGACGCCGTGAACCCTCCGCTCGACTTGGCGCTGGCCTGGATCACCGCGCGTGCCGGAGGAGAGCTTCGACTTTCTTCGATGATGCAGCACAAAAAGATAGGGCGCGACCGGCATCACCACGGTCGCGCCCTACGTCGCCGGTCGATGGGGCAGGGGGGAATGACCGGCTGCCGAGATGACTCCCGGCGCGCGAAGTCGTTCCTCATGGCCCAGAATTTTTTTCACACGGTTAAGTGATCGACCCGTCCTAGAACTGCCTTGGCGCGACCAACGTTAAGTCACCGATCGCCATGGGGCGAGGGACCGAACATGTCAAACAAGCGTAATGCAATACTCGGCGTCATCGCTGTCTCCACGACGCTAGGCGCCGCGCAGCTGGCCTTCGGCCATGATCTCACAAACGGCATCAAGGCCTTCAGGGGAGCGCCGGTCGGCGGCGTCAACCGCGCCGCCAAGGGTGACCGCGTCGCGACGGTAGCGGCCGGCTCACCGACCCAGACGATCTCAATTCGTGTCGACCGGATCGCCGATACATCCGTGCTGGTGCGCATTCCGCGTCAGCAGGAAGCCAAGACCTCCGCGATCAGCCGCGGACCTGCGCCGAGACTTATTCAGTCGCAGGAGCGCAAGACGACAGTCGCTTGCGAGCCGATGGTGAGCGTGCTGACCGAGATCGCCAAGCGGCTGCAGCCCGGCCGCTGCGTGACCTGAGTGCCCGGTTTCGGACAACAGACCTGACCCATCTGCGCCGGCATCCGATTCGCCTGCTTGTTTGTCTGGCGACGTATTTCTGAGGACGTATTTGAAGAAAGCGACTATTCGGCCGGCGTCTGATCGCTGGCGGCGTGGTTGCGGCTCGCCATAATTCCCAGCGCCAATCCGCCCACGGCAAGAAGCGGCAGCAGCCGCTTGACGCCGATCGCGCGTACGAGCTGCAGGCCCGTCGCGACTATCATTGGATCTGCGAGCAGGCTGGGACCGGCAGACTTCGCCCGCTCCGCAGCGCGCGCCCGGAGTTGGCGCTTGCGGATCATGTAGCTGATCGCCGCTATCAGCGCGACGATGAAGAACAGGCCGGCGCCGGCGAGACATGCCTGCACCAGCCCGTATTTGTCGAGCACCACGACAAAACCCGCGGCGCATAGAAACGACGTGGTGATGAACAGGGCGAAGCCCGCGATGGCGACGAGCGAAGTCTGCCGCACCGCGGCGCCGGTCGAAGCCTTGAAGTCATCGATCATGCGCTGAAACATCGATCCGCCCCCCCGTTCAATCGTGTCAACGATCCTTACCTGCGCCGATCCGATCGGCGCAGGATCTCATCGGCATCAGAGATCTCATCGGCGCCAAGTCATGCCGATCAGGAAGCCGAGGCCGAGCGCGATGCCGACGGTCGCGAGGGGGCGCTGCGTGATGGCGTCTTCCAGCGTCTCCTCGATCGAATAGGCCGTGTCCTGCGCCGCATCCAGCATCGCGCCACCACGGGCGGAGGCGTCGTCGAGCGCCAAATCCACGTTCGCGCGCGCCTGTTTGTAGCCGCGGCGTGCCTGCTTGCCGGCCTCGCCGGCAAAGGCGTTCAGTGCGTCGGTAATCTGTTCGGTGAGAGCTGCGATATCGTTTTTCACGGCTGTTACATCCTTCTCCAGGCGTTCATAGGTCGCTTCATCCGTCAGGTTCTTGATCTTGGTCTCGCCATCGGTCATCGACATCGAACGCTCCTTCGTTGGCCTGAAAACGTTCCGTTGTGACGGAAGTTCCAATGCTCCGCGCCTCAATCGGCCGGCAGTTGCGGTGAGGACGTGGGCATCAGGTGCTCCTTGATGATCAGTGCGACGATAAGAAGCGGCGACGATAGAAAGCCGCCCATCGGGCCCCACAGCCAGGTCCAGAACGCGAGCCCGATAAACACTGCGAGCGCGTTGAGGGCGAGCCGCCGGCCGATGATGGTCGGGGTGATGAAGTGGCCCTCGATGAAGGCGATGCCGACGAACGCCAGCGGCGCCATCACGGCCGCGCTGATGGTCGGCAGCGCAATGACGCCGACCGCCGCGAGCACCACAAACATCGCGACCGGCCCGATTATCGGAATGAAATTCAACGTGGCCGCCAGTGCGCCGAGGCCCGCGGGATTGGGCATATGCGTTGCCGCGCAGACGATGCCGGTCGCGACTCCGACGCCCAAATTGATCATTGTGACTGTCAGGAGATAGTTACCGAGATGAATCTCGATCTCGTTGAGGATGCGAAGCGTGCGAAGCCGTGCATCATGATCGCCGAAGTTCATGATCAGCGCGCGCCGCAGATCCTTCCAGCTCGCGATGAACAGCACCAACGTTGCGAAGAACAACAGGAATTCGGTGAAGGTTGGCGACAGGAATTCGATGGTTGGCTGCACCCAGTCGAATTTCGGCATCTGGAATGTCGATAGCGTGCCGGGCCCGCCCACCATGCTCTGCAGTTCCTGCCAGAGCGCGAGCGGTCGATCGAACACGTGCAATTTCTCCTTGAAGCGGGAAGCGAGCTCGGGAAGATGCGCGCTCCATTCCATCAGCGGCGAAGAGATCAGGCCGATCATGAAGGTCGCGCCTGCGCCCACCGTGCCCACGATCAGGACCGCGCCAAGCGCGCGCGGAATATGACCGCGCTCCAGGAAACTGGCGGCCGGCGACAGCATGGTGCCGACGACGAACGCCATGACGATGGGAAGAAAGAAGGGTTTCGCCGCCCACAACACCGCAACGACGACAATAACGAGCAGGGCAACGAGTGCGAAAGCGACGAGCTCGGCGCGGCGGACCACCGGCGGCAATTCGCTCCTGCTCTCGGGAACGGGCGAACCCTTCGCCTCGGGGAGCACACGTTCAGTCGGCAGCACGCGTACCATCGGCTTTCCCCGCGCGAAGCCTCCGCGCGGATGTCACGGCCGCGCGCCTCACGAGCCCAGATAACCTGCGGCACCAGCGAAGGTTCCATCGCAGGAACGTGAGTCGAGTTGACCTTGACAGTGGCGCTGAATGATGTGCCGCGCTCGGAACCGAGCGGGCCTTGTTCGCGTTGCAGGGACAGGACGCATCGACAGCGATGCAGATCCCGACAGGGGCAGGCCATGATCAAGTGTTTTTCCATGAACCGCAGTTTGTCGCTGCGCGCCGTGAGCGCGCTCGCCATCGCCGGTGCGCTGCTGGCGCCGATCTCGTTTTCCAGCGCTGCGCACGCACAGGCACTAGGTTATGGGGCGACTGAGCCGCAGCAGTTTCCTCAGGATTATGTGACAGCGCCGAGCGAGGACGATGCGGTTGTACCCGAGCGGCTGCGCCGCACGACCGTCAATCTCGACACACGCGAGGCGCCGGGTACCGTCATCATCGATACCGGCCATACCGTGCTCTATTACGTGCTCGGTGGCGGCCGTGCGATCCGCTATGGGGTCGGCGTCGGCCGTGAAGGCTTCACCTGGTCCGGCGTCCAGGCCATCACGCGCAAGGCGGAGTGGCCGGATTGGCATCCGCCGGCGCAGATGATCGCGCGCCAACCCTATCTGCCGCGCTTCATGGCTGGCGGTCCGGGAAATCCGCTCGGCGCCCGCGCGATGTATCTCGGCGCCAGCGAGTATCGCATTCACGGCACCAACGATCCGTCGACGATCGGAAAGTTCGTCTCGTCGGGCTGCATTCGTCTCACCAATGAGGACGTCACCGATCTCTTCAGCCGCGTCAATGTCGGCACCAAGGTCGTGGTGTTGCCGAAGACCGCGCCGCTTCCGGCACGGGCGACCGTCGCGGCGAGGCCGGTGCCTGCGCAATCGCGGCCTATGATGACGACGCTGCCGTCGGGCCGCCAAGCCATGAACGTTCCGGTTTCGACGACGATCCAGTGAGTGGTGTTGCGATGAGCAGGCGATCAGCGAAGCGAATGATGTTGGGTGCTACGCTGCTGCTCGGCGCGTCGGGCCTGCCGGTGTCCGTGCAAGCGCAGGACTTCTTCTCTCAACTTTTTGGAGGATTTGGCGCCCGGCCGCGGCAGCAGCTCATGCCGCCCTTCGGAAACGAAGGTGCTCCGGTGGAGCGGCGGGCGCGCGGTGGCGGTGGCGGCAGCCAGGCCTGGTGCGTCCGGACTTGCGATGGCCGCTACTTCCCGATCTCCGGGCCAGACGACCAGAGCCGAACCAGCTCCTGCAATAATTTCTGTCCCGCCGGCGAGACCAAACTCGTCTATGGCAGCGAGATCGACAATGCCGCCACCGAGAGTGGAAAGCCGTATTCCGAACTGCCGAATGCTTTCCGCTATCGCAAGGAGATCGTGGCGGGGTGTACCTGCAACGGCAAGGACCAGTTCGGCCTCGCGCAGATCAATGTTGAAAAGGACCCGACCCTGCGCAAGGGCGACATCGTCGCAGGCGAAAACGGACTCGTGGTGGCGAATCCGGGCCGCTCGAACAAGCGCGCCTCGTCGAGTTTCTCGCCGGCATCCAAAGAGCTACAGGAGCGTTACGGCCGCGTTCCTGTCGTCGCGGCGGAGTGATTCGGCCGGCCGTGGAGACGGCGCTATGTTGGTAGGCGACCCCGCAAGCCATCGGGCCGTTGTTTTTTTGGACCAAGGAGACGCATGATGCGCAACATCATCATTGCAGCGACGGTGGTCATGCTGTCGTCATCGGCATGGGCACAGACCCCAACCACCACCACGAACGGCGATGCCATCGCATCGCCGCCGGCGGCTTCGTCGCCGCCATCGAACGTGCCGATCACCGCCGGGTCCGCGCCGGTGGTCGGAAGCCCGCAAAATCCGGGCACGACGGTGGGCCTGTCGAGGACCGCAGATGACGGTGTCTCGACCGATACGGTGAGGGCTGTCCCTTGCACCACGTCGGCTCGTGAGACGGACGGCAGCACCACTTGCATCGGCATCCCGGAGCGCGGCGCCGGGCGATCTCGCAGGTAGCCAGGCTCGGCAATAGGAAGGGCTGGGGGAGGATAGGCTTGCGCCTGATCCACCCTTTTCATGCTCGTGTTACGCCGCGCGGATCTTGCCGAGGAATTCGTTAACCTGATTGCCCAGATGCTGGCTCTGCGTCTCCAGCGTTTCGGATGCACCTTTCACGTTCTGGGCGGCTGCCGCGGCCGCATCTGCGTCGGTCCTGACACCGGTGATGTTCTCTGAGACGTTCTTGGTGCCTTGCGCCGCGAATTGCGTGCTGCGGGTGATCTCCTGGGTGGCCGCGCCCTGTTCCTGCACCGCGGCGGCGATCGCGGTCGCGACCTCATTCACCTCAGCGATGATGCTGCCGATGCCCTTGATGGCGTCGATGGCTTCGCCCGCGACCTTCTGAATGTCGGAGATCTGTTCGGAGATCTCATCGGTGGCCTTCGCGGTCTGGCTCGCCAGCGTCTTCACTTCCGAGGCGACGACGGCAAAGCCCTTGCCGGCCTCACCGGCGCGGGCGGCCTCGATCGTAGCGTTCAAGGCAAGCAGGTTGGTCTGCGCCGCGATGCTGTTGATCAGCCCGACGACTTCACCGATCCGGCTCGCAGATTGCGCCAGGCCCTGCACGGTTCCGTCGGTCTTGCGCGCCTGATCCACCGCACGGCTGGCAATCCCGGCCGCATGCGAAGCCTGCTTGCTGATGTCGCCGATCGACGCGCTCAATTCCTCCGCCGCGGAGGCCACGCTTTCCACGCTCATCGAGGCATCGCTGGATGCCTTCTGGGCCGTTTCGACGCGGGCATTGGTCTGACGCGAGACGTCCGACAGCTCCGAGGAGGTCGCCCGCATCTGGCCGGAGGCGCCGCCGAGTTGCTGCAAGGTTTCGCGCACCAGGCCCTCGAACTCGCCGACATGGGATTCAATGGCACGCTGGCGGGCCACGGTAGCCGCATTCCGTTCTCGCTCTTGTGCCTCGATGCTGATCTTGTCCTGCGCCTGCTGCTTGAAGGTCTCCAGCGCGCCCGCGAGTGCGCCGATCTCATCCTCTCTTTCGACATAGCCGGTATCGACCCTGAGATCGCCGGAGGCGACCTGCAGCATGGCGTCGCGGATTGTGTGCAGCGGTCCGATGACGCGGCGGCTGACCGCGGTCATGGCGCCGCAGGCGAGCGCAATCGCGAGCATCAGCAGGATGGATTGGATGATCAGCGATCGCAGGGCTGCATCGTGCTGGACCGCGATATGCTGTTTGGCGGCGTCGAGCGCTGCTTCGGCGACATCAACGGCCGAACCCATTTGTTTGCCCGTGTAAACGCTCCACTGATTGGGAGTGACGTCGACCTTCTCGCCGGCGGCCAACGCCTTCACCAGCCGGTCGCGCTCGCCGGGATATTCGGGATCGAAATAGGCCTTCTTGGTCGCCGTCATTGCGGCGGACAGCGCGGGCGGCAGCTCCATTCCCGACGCCGTCAATTGCAGCGCATTCCAGATCGCCTCGATGCCTCCGACATATTTTCTGTAATTGGATTGGACCTCTGGTGTAATGGGGATGGTGCCGCTGAGCCCGTTTGCAACCACGAGCGATGCGCTGCCGGCCGAGTTGCGCAACAGCCAGGCAATCTGCTTGATCGCCAGCAACTGGTCGACCATGGCGTCCTGGTGATTGGCCGCCGCTGCCAGTGCGTTGGACACCTTGTCGAGCGTGTCCATCACGGCTTGCGTGGATTCCAGATATTCCTTGGCGAGATCGAGCCGGCGCTCGGCCTTCGGCTTGACCACGTTGGTCCAGAACTCCGCCTGCTGGGCGAGCAACAGCTTGTTCAGCCGCTCGAGCTCCGGCTGCAGGGTCTGCTTCTGCGCGAAATCGATGCTGGGCAGGAGATCCACGGCGCGCTGCAGGGCGGTCATTTGAACGCCCTGCAGTTCATGCAGGTATTTGGTCGAGCTCGGATCAATCGGCTGCTCCGCGAGCTGCTGGCGGGGCGTGTAGGCCCGGTCGACCCTCATATTGTTCATGGCCTTGAAGGTGCTCGCCGAAGCGTCGGCGATCACGGCAATCCTGCTCGCCAGCTGAAGTTGCTGCCAGGACGTCCACGCATTCCAGGCGAATCCGGCGATCACCGCCGTTGTGGTGATCAGGATGACGGTTTTGAGTAGTGTGGAAACAGTTAAACGGTTCAACATGATCGCGCTCCCCGGGCGACTCTCAATGTAGCCCGGGACTGGTAAAAAACTGGGTAATTTGGACAGTCCGGCTGTCGTATACTCCTGGTGCGCGCGGCTGTTACGCCGCGCGGATCTTGCCGAGGAATTCGTTGACCTGATTGCCGAGATGCTGGCTCTGGCTCTCCAGCGTTTCGGATGCACCTTTCACGTTCTGCGCGGCGGCCGCCGCGGCATCCGCGTCGGTCCTGACACCGGTGATGTTCTCCGAGACATTCTTGGTGCCTTGGGCGGCGAATTGCGTGCTGCGGGTGATCTCCTGGGTGGCGGCGCCTTGCTCCTGCACCGCGGCGGCAATTGCGGTCGCGACCTCGTTGACCTCGCCGATGATGCTGCCGATGCCCTTGATGGCGTCGATGGCTTCGCCCGCGACCTTCTGAATGTCGGAAATCTGTTCGGAGATCTCGTCGGTGGCCTTGGCGGTCTGGCTCGCCAGCGTCTTCACTTCCGAGGCGACGACGGCAAAGCCCTTGCCCGCTTCGCCCGCGCGCGCGGCCTCGATGGTGGCGTTCAAGGCCAGCAGGTTGGTCTGCGCCGCGATGCTGTTGATCAGCCCGACGACCTCGCCGATCCGGCTCGCAGATTGCGCCAGGCCTTGCACGGTGCCGTCGGTCTGGCGCGCCTGATCCACCGCGCGGCTGGCGATACCGGCCGCATGCGAGGCCTGCTTGCTGATATCGCCGATCGAGGCGCTCAGCTCCTCGGCGGCGGCCGCCACGCTGTCGACGCTGGTCGACGCGTCGCCCGAGGCCTTCTGCGCCACTTCGACACGCGCGTTGGTCTGGCGCGATACCATCGAGAGGTCCGCGGAAGTCTTGCGCATCTCGCCCGACGCATCTCCAAGCTGTTGCAGGGTCTGGCGCACCGCCCCTTCGAACGCGGTGACGTAGCCCTCGACCGCACGCTGCCGTGCCACGGCGCCGGCATTGCGCTCGCGCTCCTGCGCCTCGATCTTGAGCTTGTCCTCGGCCTGATGCTTGAAGATCTCCAGTGCGCCCGCCAGTGCACCGATCTCGTCATGGCGCTGGCCGTAGCCCGTGCTTACAGACAGGTCGCCGTCTGCGACCCTGAGCATTGCGTCGCGGATAGTGTGCAGCGGTCTGATGACACGGCGGGTCACCATGGTCATCGCGCCGAACGCCAGCACGATCGCTGCCACGAGCAAACCGAGTTGAAGGGTCAGCGAACCGACGGCCGTGGAATGTTGGGCTTGCGCATGTTCTTTCGCCGCATCGAGGGCTGCTTCCGCCACTTTCACCGCCGAAGCCATGCGTCCGACGGTGAGCGGACTCCATTGGTTGGCGGTCATTTCCGGCTTCTGCCCGGCCGACAGCGTCTTCGCGAGATCGTCGCGGAGCTTGAGATATTGCTCCTCGAAATAGGCGGTCTTGGTCTCCGCAAGCGCGGCCGAGAGCGCGGGCGGAAGCTGCATCCCGGTGAGCGAGAGCTGCAGCGCATTCCATGCCGTATCGATACCGCCGACGGATTTCATGTAATACTGCACGCCTTCCTGCGAGATCGTGCCGGTCACGTACCCGTTCGAGATGACGAGCGAAGCGTCGCCCGCCGTATTGCGGAGCAGCCAGGCCATCTGCTTGATGGCCAGCAGGTGATCGAAAGTGGAGTCTTCGTGGATGACGCTGAGGGCAAGGGCGCCGGAAATCTTGTCTATCGTCGTCAGCATCGCTTGCGTCGAGTCCATATATTCCTTCAGCAGAGTCGGCCTGCGCTGAGCTTTCGGCTTGACGACTTCGGTCCAGACTTCCGCCTGCTGGGTGAGCAGCAGCTTGTTCAGCCTGTCGAGTTCGGGAAGCAGCGTCGCCTTCTCGGCAAATTCGATGTTGGGAAGCAGCTCCAGCGCGCGCGAGAGCGCCGGCATCTGTACCTGGCGCACATCGCGCAAATATTTCTCGGACTCGCGATCGATGGGTTGCTCGGCGCTCAGGCCGCGCGAGGTATTGGGCCGGTCCGTGCGGAGAGTGTGCACAACCTTGAACAGGTTCGCTGAAGCATCCGCGACTCCCGTCATGCGGCTCGTGGCCTGCAGACGGCCCCAGGAATTCCAGGCACTGAACGAACCCGCAATGATCACGCACAGAGACGTCATCAGGATCACGGCCTTGAGCAGCGTAGATGCGGTCAGACGGTTCAACATGTTGGCTCCGGGATTTCGGCCATCGGCGAAAAGGAAAGACGTGCTCCTTAAAACGGAGGCGCCGCGCAATCGCGCGACGCCTTGCGAGGGGATGAGCTTTTGCCGGGCTCAACCCATCTATGCGGCGCGGATCCTGCCGAGAAATTCGGTGACCTGATTGCCGAGATGCTGGCTCTGGGTTTCCAGCGTCTCGGATGCACCTTTCACGTTCTCGGCGGCGGCCGCAGCAGCGTCCGCGTCGGTCCTGACACCGGTGATGTTCTCCGAGACGTTCTTGGTGCCCTGGGCGGCGAATTGCGTGCTGCGGGTGATCTCCTGCGTGGCGGCGCCTTGCTCCTGCACCGCGGCGGCAATCGCGGTCGCGACCTCGTTGACCTCGCCGATGATGCTGCCGATGCCCTTGATGGCATCGATGGCTTCGCCCGCGACCTTCTGAATGTCGGAGATCTGTTCGGAGATTTCCTCGGTCGCCTTGGCGGTCTGGCTCGCCAGCGACTTGACCTCGGAGGCGACCACCGCGAAGCCGCGGCCGGCCTCGCCGGCGCGCGCGGCCTCGATGGTGGCGTTGAGCGCCAGCAGGTTGGTCTGCGCCGCGATGCTATTGATCAGTCCGACCACCTCGCCGATGCGGCCTGCCGATGACGCAAGCCCCTGCACCGTGCCGTCGGTCTTTCGAGCTTCGTCGACGGCGCGGCCGGCGATGTCGGCGGCATGCGCCGCCTGCTGGCTGATGTCGTTGATCGAGGCGCTCAGTTCCTCGGCGGCGGCCGCCACGCTGTCGACGCTGGTCGAGGCGTCGCTGGAGGCCTTCTGGGCGACCTCGACACGCGCATTGGTCTGGCGGGAGACGGTCGACAGGCCGGTCGAGGTCTTGCGCATCTGGCCGGAGGCGTCGCCGAGCTGCTGCAGGGTCTGGCGCATCGCGCCCTCGAACTCGGCGACGTAGCCTTCGACCGCACGCTGCCGTGCAACAGTGCCGGCGTTGCGCTCACGCTCTTGTTCCTCGATCTTGACCTTCTCTTCGGCCTGATGTTTGAAGGTTTCCAGCGCGCCGGCCAGTGCGCCGATCTCGTCATGGCGCGCGACATAGAGGGCCTCGACGGAGAGATCGCCGGACGCAACCTTGAGCATGCCGTCCCGGATCGCGTGCAGCGGCTTGATGACGCGGCGCGTTACCATGGTCATTGCGCCGAATGTCAGCGTGACCGCGGCAAACAGCAGCACCAGTTGCACGACCAGCGACTCCATCGCCGCAGTGTGTTGTTCGGCAGCATGGTCCTTGGCCGCATCGAGCGCGGCTTCGGCGACCTTGACCGCGGCGGCCAGCCGTCCGACGGCAACCTTCACGTAATCGGTCGGGGTCCATTCGGGCTTGCGTCCCTCGACCAGGTCGTCGACCGCGCGGTCGCGTTGCGCGAGAAATTTCGGCTCGAAATACTCGGCCTTGTTCTCGGCCATCGCGGTCGACAATGCTGCGGGCAGTTGCATGCCGCCTGCGGCGAGCTCGAGCGCTTTCCAGGCGGCATCGCTGCCACCACTATCCTTCAGGTATTTCAGCCGCCCCTCCGGAGAGATCTTGCCAACGGCAAGACCGTTCGCGACCGCGAGCGATGCTTCGCCCGCGGTGTTGCGCAGCAGCCAGCCCGCCTGCTTGATCGCCAGCAGCTGATCGATGGTGGCGTCCTGATGATTGACGGTGGCGGCGAGAATGCCGGACAGCTTGTCGAGCACGTCGAGCAGCGTCTGGGTGTTGTCCATGAATTCCTTGACGAGCGCCAGGCGCCGCTGCGCCTTCGGCTTGGCGACCTCGGTCCAGAATTCCTTGTGATGGTCGACCAGCTTGCGATAGAGGCGGTCCAGTTCGGGGATCAGGGTCTCCTGCTGCGGGAACGTGATCGCGGGCAACAGTTCGAGGCCCTTGGCGATGGCCGGCACTTCGGCACCGCGCAGGCCGCGGAGATACGTCTCGGTCTCCGCGATCATCGGCTGATCGGCGTTCATTTCGCGGTTGGTGGTGGTCCGATCCGTCCGCAGATTGTGCATCGCCTTGAACAGGTTCGCGGAAGCTTCGGCGACGGTCGCGATGCGGTTCGCCGATTGCAGGCGTTGCCAGGTGTTGAAGGCGCTGAGCAGGACAGCGCCGATCACAAGGGATGCGGTCATCAAGATCACTGCCTTGAGCAGCGCGGATACGGTCAGACGGTTCAACATGTTGGCTCCGGGATTTCGGCCATCGGCGAAAAGGGAAGGCGTGCTCCTTGAAACGGAGGGGATGAGCTTTTGCAGCGCTCAACCCATCTATGCGGCGCGGATCCTGCCGAGGAATTCGGTGACCTGATTGCCGAGATGCTGGCTCTGGGTTTCCAGTGTCTCGGATGCACCTTTCACGTTCTCGGCGGCTGCCGCAGCCGCGTCGGCGTCGGTCCTGACACCGGTGATGTTCTCCGAGACGTTCTTGGTGCCCTGGGCGGCGAATTGCGTGCTGCGGGTGATCTCTTGCGTGGCGGCGCCTTGCTCTTGCACCGCGGCGGCAATCGCGGTCGCGACCTCGTTGACTTCGCCGATGATGCTGCCGATGCCCTTGATGGCGTCGATCGCTTCGCCCGCGACCTTCTGAATGTCGGAGATCTGCTCGGAGATTTCCTCGGTGGCCTTGGCGGTCTGGCTCGCCAATGACTTGACCTCAGATGCGACCACCGCGAAGCCGCGGCCTGCCTCACCGGCGCGCGCGGCCTCGATGGTGGCGTTGAGCGCCAGCAGGTTGGTCTGCGCCGCGATGCTATTGATCAGTCCGACCACCTCGCCGATGCGGCCTGCCGATGATGCAAGCCCCTGCACCGTGCCGTCGGTCTTTCGAGCTTCGTCGACGGCGCGGCCGGCGATGTCGGCGGCATGCGCCGCCTGCTGGCTGATGTCGTTGATCGAGGCGCTCAGTTCCTCGGCGGCGGCCGCCACGCTGTCGACGCTGGTCGAGGCGTCGCTGGAGGCCTTCTGGGCGACCTCGACACGCGCATTGGTCTGGCGGGAGACGGTCGACAGGCCGGTCGAGGTCTTGCGCATCTGGCCGGAGGCGTCGCCGAGCTGCTGCAGGGTCTGGCGCATCGCGCCCTCGAACTCGGTGACGTAACCTTCGACCGCACGCTGCCGTGCCACCGCGCCGGCATTGCGTTCGCGCTCTTGTTCCTCGATCTTGAACTTCTCTTCGGCCTGCTGCTTGAAGGTCTCGAGCGCGCCATCCAGCGCGCCGATCTCGTCTTGCCGCTCGCCATAGCCCGTGGCGACGGACAGATCGCCGCCGGCCACCTTCAGCATCGCGTCGCGGATGGTGTGCAGCGGTCCGATGACACGGCGGCTCACCATGGTCATTGCGCCGAATGTCAGCACGATCGCTGCGGCCAGCAGACCGAGCTGAAGCGCCAGGGAGCCAACGGCCGCGGAATGCTGTGCCTGCGCATGCTCCTTGGCCGCGTCAAGGGCTGCTTCCGCGACTTTCACCGCCGAGCCCATGCGTCCCACGGTGATCGGGCTCCATTGGTTGGCGGTCATGTCCGGCTTCTGCCCGGTCGACAACATTTTCGCGAGATCGTCACGCAGCTTGACGTATTTCTCCTCGAAATAGGCGGTCTTGGCCGTCTCAAGCGTGGCCGAGAGCGCGGGCGGCAACTGCATTCCGGCAAGCGCCAACTGCAGGGCGTTCCAGGCGATATCGATGCCGCCGACGAATTTCGTATAGTACAGCAGACGTTCCTCGGAGATCGAGCCTGAGGCGAGCCCGTTCGAGATCGTGACGGAGGCCTCGCCCGCCGTATTGCGGAGCAGCCAGGCCATCTGCTTGATCGCCAGCAGCTGGTCGAAGGTGGAGTCCTCGTGAATGACGTTGACCGCGAGGGCGTTGGAAATCTTGTCGAGCGTCGCCAGCGCCGTCTGCGTCGAGTCCGTATATTCCTTCACCAGGGCCAGCCTGCGCTGCGCCTTCGGCTTGGTGACCTCGGTCCAGATTTCCGCCTGCTGGGCGAGCAGAAGCTTGTTCAGCCGGTCAAGCTCGGGAAGCAGCGTCGCTTTATCGGTGAATTCGATGCCCGGGAGCAAATCCAGTCCACGCGCCAGCGCAGGCATCTGGTCCTGGCGCAGGTCGCGCAGATATTTCTCGGCCTCGCGATCGATGGGCTGTTCGGCGTTCAGGCTGCGCGTCGTGTAGGGCCGGTCGGTGCGAAGATTATGCATCGCCCTGAACAGGTTCGCCGACGCGTCCGCTACCCCCGTCATGCGGCTCGTGGCCTGCAGACGGCCCCAGGAACTCCAGGCACTTAGCGAGACCGCCACGATCACGCATAGCGAGGTGATCAGGATCACTGCTTTCAGCAGTGCCGACACCGTCAAACGATTCATCATTAATTTGCCCCCAGGCGAATGGCAGCCATTTCGCCCAGAAAGAGTAAATATTGAGACACTATCGTCGCCGTAGAACTACGGAGGTGATTGAAAAGCCTAGGGTTTTTGTTGAGTTCCGGAGCCGGGAACCAGCTGTCCCTCAGCGCGTTAGCGCACCACCAGCGTCTTCAGATGCCTTCAGGGGGTCAAATGCTCATCAGCGCGCTCATCACTTTTCTTGTCGTCATCCTCATCCTCTATCTCATCAACCTGTTGCCGATCGACGGTCGCGCGAAGCAGATCTGCCGGGTGATCGTCATCATTCTTGGCGTAATTTCGCTGCTGAAATACATCGCAGTGTTTTAGCGACGCTCGGCGTCATGCCGGGGCGCGCGTGCCGTGCAAGAAAAGGCCCCGGCAATTTGCCGGGGCCGTTCACGTGCGACTCTGTCAGCGTCACTGCAGTGTCTTGAACCAGTCGTCGACGTCTTTCCTGACCTGATCCTTGGCGAAGCCATAGCGCTGCTGCAGCTTGCCTTCGAGCTGCTCGCGGCGGCCCTCGATCACGTTGAGATCGTCGTCGGTGAGTTTGCCCCACTTCTCCTTGGCGGCGCCCTTGAACTGTTTCCAGTTCCCTTCGAGCCGGTTCCAATCCATATCGTCCCTCCTTTCGTTGTGATGAGGTATCAACGGACGGAGCGATGAGACGTTCCTAGATGCGGCATCGTGGCGTGCGATGGGTTCGGACGAAGCGGCGCCTTACCCTGCCGCTTTGGCCTCGCGGCGGCGCGCGGTGAGGATGTATTCGGTGTAGCCGTTCGGCTGCTCGCGGCCCTTGAACACGAGATCGCAGGCCGCCTTGAACGCTGTGCCATCGAAAGCGGGCGCCATCGGCCTGTAGAGCGGATCGCCCGCGTTCTGCTTGTCGACCACGACGGCCATGCGCTTGAGCGACTCCATCACCTGATCCTTGGTGATGACGCCCTGATGCAGCCAGTTCGCCAGATGCTGGCTGGAGATGCGCAAGGTGGCGCGATCTTCCATCAGCCCGACATCGTGAATGTCCGGCACCTTGGAGCAGCCGACGCCCTGGTCGATCCAGCGCACGACATAGCCGAGAATGCCCTGGCAGTTGTTGTCGATCTCCTGCTTCACGTCATCGGGCGCCCAGTTCGACTGCGACACCGGAATGGTGAGGATGTCAGACAGTTTTGCGCGCTGGCCGCCCTTGGCGAGCTCCTGCTGCCGCGCCAGCACGTTGACCTGGTGGTAATGCAGCGCGTGCAGCGTCGCAGCGGTCGGCGAGGGCACCCAGGCAGTGGTGGCGCCGGCCTGCGGATGGCCGATCTTCTGCGTCAGCATGTCGGCCATCTTGTCGGGCGCGGCCCACATGCCCTTGCCGATCTGCGCATGGCCGGGCAGGCCGTCGATCAGGCCCATGTCGACGTTCCAGTCTTCATAGGCCTTGATCCAGGGCTGCGCCTTCATGTCGTTCTTGCGGATCATCGGGCCCGCTTCCATCGAGGTGTGAATCTCGTCGCCGGTGCGATCAAGGAAGCCGGTGTTGATGAAGACGATGCGCTTTGATGCCTGCTGAATGCAGGCCTTGAGGTTCACGGTGGTGCGGCGCTCCTCGTCCATGATGCCGACCTTCATGGTGTTCTCGGGCAGCGACAACAGCTTTTCGACGCGATCGAACAACTCGCAGGTGAACGCGACCTCGTCGGGACCGTGCATCTTCGGCTTGACGATATAGACCGAGCCGGTGCGGCTGTTCTTGATCTTCGAGTTGCCCTTCAGATCGTGGATCGCGAGCAGGCCTGCGACCGCCGCGTCCAGAATGCCTTCCGGAATCTCTTCGCCCTTGTCGCCGAGCACGGCGTCGGTGAACATGTGATGCCCGACATTGCGCATCAGCAGCAGGCTGCGGCCGTGCAGCGTCAACTCCTTGCCGTCGGGCGTCTTGTAGACCCGATCGCCGTTGAGCGCGCGCGTCAGCGTCTTGCCGCCCTTCTCGAAATCCGCCGACAGCGTGCCGTCCATCAGGCCGAGCGTGTTGCGATAGACCAGCACCTTGTCCTCAGCGTCGACGGTCGCGACGCTGTCCTCCATGTCGAGAATGGTCGAGACCGCCGCTTCCATGATGATGTCGGCGACGCCGGCGGCATCGTCCTTGCCGATCGGATGCTTGCGGTCGATCCTGATCTCGGCATGCAAGCCGTTGTTGACGAGCAGGATCGCGGTCGGTGCCGCGGCATCGCCCTGGAAGCCCGCGAACTGGGCAGCATCTTTCAGCGCGGTGGCATTGCCGCTCTTCAGCTTCGCCGCGAGCTGGCCGGAGATGATGCTGTAGGAGGTGACGTCGGTGTGGCTTGCGGTCGCGAGCGGAGCGGCGGAATCGAGGAACGCCTTGGCCTTGGCGATCACCTTGTCGCCGCGCGCCTTGTTGTAGCCCTTGCCCGTCTCGCTCGGATCGTGCGGGATCGCGTCGGTGCCGTAGAAGGCGTCATAGAGCGAGCCCCAGCGCGCATTCGCCGCGTTCAGCGCGTAGCGCGCATTGGTCAAGGGAACGACGAGCTGCGGCCCGCAGATCTTGCCGATCTCCTCGTCGATATCAGAGGTCTCGACCTTGTGCGTCGCGGGCTCGGGCAGGAGATAGCCGATCTCCTTCAGGAACGCGGTATAGGCATTGATGTCGAAGGCCTTGCCCTTGTTGGCGCGGTGCCAGTCGTCGATCTTGGCCTGTAGCTTGTCGCGGAACGCCAAGAGCTCTTGGTTCTTCGGTTCGAGATCGCGGATGATGGCGGCGAGCCCGGCCCAGAACTTGTCCGGATCGATCCCGGTCTTGGGAGCCGCCTCCTTGGCGATGAAATCGAACAGAACGGGGGCGATCTTCAATCCGTGGGCATCGATACGCTTCATGTCGGGCTTTCTCTAGGGATCGGCGTCTGGACGCTGCTTTCGGCGTGAAAGCAGCAAAAGACGCGCCAAAGGGGCCATTTTCGGCAGCCCTTTTAGCGCCAAAGCCGGCCCCCTGAGAAGGGCTCAGTCGCCACGGAACGCCCAGGGCAACGGCCATGTGAACGGGTCGAGAGCGCGCGCACGCAAGTTTACCTTTCTTGCCGGCTTGAGAGCATACGCCCGCAGCCTCGCGGCACCGATCTGCCCGAGCTTTGCGAACGATCCGCCCTCTTGATGACAGGAGGGCGCAGGGAAGGCCGGGTGCTGGCCGCACCCATGGCCCCCGTGCGAATAAAAATGCACGGGGCAGGAACCACAGGTACGCGCCGGGCAACCGGCCTTCCCTGCGCGGTGGTTTACGGCTTACTCCGCGCTCTCCCCGGGGACCGGCTTTCTTGCCCCCGTCGCCCGCGCGATGCAAAAGCATCATCGCGGACTTGGCATCAGCACCGGGATGCCAGGACCACGCGGCTTGGCCGTCCGTCGCACCGCAAGTCGTCTTCGCGCAATCCGCGCCTCACGTTGCAACGTCCACCGCATCCCGCACTCAACGTTCGTGACGATCGCGAAACGCCCCTCGTGTGAGGCGGGACGCGAGTAGGGAACATCGATTTCGGAAAAACAGAAAGCGGAATATTTTTCGCGGCAGGACTGGACAGGTGGAATCGGATTGAAGGCGTTTGAGAAATTCGGATTTTGGCGCAGGTGATTTTTAGAGCGTCGAGAGGCTTCGCCGCGCGAGAGGTCGAGCAAAAATTGTAATCGATTCGCCCGTCGGGCGAGGCATCTCATGTCTTCGCGGCAGCATCTGGTGGCTGCGACAATTACGCCGCGCGTTTTTCAGTCACCTGACGGTCGACGAAGCTCTTCCATCTGTTGAGCTGCGATCGTCTCAGGACCGTCCTTTCATCTTCCAGTTCAGCGATACGCTTTGCGGCCGCATCCATCGCCGTTGCTGCGCGATTGTAGGTGTCCGCCGTAGATTGAAGGGGAAATATGACCTGACCGTTTGTCACTTTGTAGATGCCAAATTCCCTGACCAAAACCGCGACACATCGTTCGAAGGCGCTGTAATACTCAGCACGGGCCGCCAGCACCTTGGAAGCGAGCGTCATCATTTCCGCGTGCTGCTCGTCGATCATGGTCATGAACTCGGATAGTGTGTCGTTTTCCACATCGAGTAAGCGAGCGTCGTTTTCAAGCTTGGCACGCGCGTCGTTGACCAAAGCTACGTAGCGGGGAGTAACGGTTACGACATTGCTTTGCGCGGTTTTCACATCTCGGCGAAGTGTATCAAGATCACTGCGGCTGTATGCGCCTAGGTCAACGGGTTTCAGAAAGTCCCTTGGCTCCGCGTCATTGAGCAGCCTTCGAGCGGCGGCATCGATTTCACCTAAGTCCTTGTTTGCCAGCGCGACCATCTTTAACATTTTGTTCGAAGGATGTTGCTTGAGCACTCGGTCCAGCTGTTCGGGATCGTTCACGCCACGCAACGCGGTCCGACTTTCCTGCGCCGAGTTGACTGTCTGAAACTTTGTCAGGTCGCCCACGTAGTAGCCGAGGCCCAGGCAAGCGATCACAAGAACGCATAGAAGCGACAGGACGAGAGCAGGCCGTCTCGGCGCGCGCCCTTTTTGGTCCGAAGATGCCTTCACAGCCCCGATCCCCAATCGAGCGACATTCTTTTATCTTCTTTCAATGGACGAGTGGAGCGGATTTGGCATCATCACCCGGCGTGAATCAGTTCGGCAATCCGATGATCCGCCCGGCGGAGCCGTCGGCAAAGCTCGCGGTTGATATTCTGCAGCACGATCACATACGCGTGGATATCGGCCTTGTAGCATGTGTAGAGCTTTTGGGCCGTGAGCTCGTACAGGACGGTTGGGCTTTCCGCAACGACGCTGGCCGATCGGTTCTGCATCTCGATCAGCGTCATTTCGCCGAAAAAATCACCGGCATCGAGACCCGCCACGCGAATTGCGCGTCCCGAATCCCCGAGCTTGCTTACCACGAGCTTGCCGGAGTGAACGACGAACATCGAGCGGCCCGGTTCTCCCTCCGCTACGATAGTGGTGCCGACGTCAAAGTGGCGCTCGACCAGCATTGAGACCAGGAGATCGAGGCTCGCATCCGAAAGGCCACCGAAGAACGGTGTGGCGAGCAAGAACGCTTTCAGATCGGGCGAGCTGACAGCCATCGACGCAATATACGCCTGCTCCGAGCAGCGGCAAGCTGCCAGGCGCCCATCCGCGCTCCACTATCATGCCCCGCTTCATGCCTACGAGATTTATACATTTCGAAAGGCAATCTCATCTGTCGTCCCTGCGTTCGCACTAATGCATGCACACATCTCCGGGGTGCGGCTCAATTCTCGCGCAGGGGCGGTGCAGGAAGGAACCCACGTGCGGCCGACATTGGGCGTGAGATGCTCCCGTTCGGGCCACAAACTCACTGTCGTCCCTGCGAACGCAGGGACCCATAACCACAGGCTTGAGTTTGTGGCACTAGGGCGGGACGGCTTTCTTTCCAACAACAGATATCACGCGGTATGGGTCCCTGCGTTCGCACTAGGGCATGCACAGATCTGGTGCGGCGGATTGAACTCGGTTGAGGATATGGGGATTCCAGAATCGGGAATCCATGTGATTTCTATTGTAGCACTTCGGGTTGGATGGAGTGCCGCCATGTTGTCACGGATAGACTGGACGTTAGGCCGGTTCGGGGATCGTCGTCTCGATAAAGGGGGGCGGCGCTTGTCGAACGCATGGTCGCGGGCAAGGATGTCTGCCTGCGGCGGCTTTCCAAGGGTAACCGCGCGCTGGAAGTGCGGTTCAACCGCTTTCTCGGCAACGACAAGGTGACAACGGAACGGATCATCGAAAGCTGGAGCGAAAGCACGGTCGCGGCGGTGGCAGGCCGCCACGTGCTGGCGATCCAGGACACCAGCGAGATCCACTTCAACACCACGCCGCGGCGCCGGCGCGCGCTCGGAGAAATCGGCAAGGGAAATCATTACGGCGTGCTGCTCCACCCGATGCTGGCGGTGGACGCGGGCAACGGGACCTGTCTCGGGCTTTTGAGCGGCGAGATATGGACGCGCCAGGGCCGCCGCACGGTCTCGCATGACAAGCGCGAACTGTCGGACAGGGAATCGCAACGCTGGCTCTCTAACGTGATTGCAGCCAAGCCGCTGCTTGCCGGCGCGGCGACGGTGACGGTGCTCGGTGACCGTGAGAGCGACATCTTTGCTCTTTATGCCAGTGTGGCCGAGCAGCGCTTCCACGTGATCGCCCGCAGCATGCACGATCGCAAGCTGGCCGACAGGGCCGGCCTGCATGCAGCCAGCGATGCCATGGCAGCCGTCGACCGGCGCGATGTCCCGTTGCCTGCGCGGGCACAGCGGCCTGCTCGCTCGGCTCAGCTCGAACTCCGCTTTGGTGCCATCGAGCTTGCCCGGCCGCAGACCAAGTTTGTGGACCAGTTGCCGAAAACATTGTCCCTGACCATCGTTGACGTGCGCGAGGTTAATGCCAGTCCCGGCGTCGAACCGCTGCATTGGCGGCTTCTCACGTCTCATGAGGTAGCCGGTACAGAAGACGCCTGGCGCATCGTCGAATGGTACAAGCAGCGCTGGATCATCGAGCAGTTCTTCCGCGTCCTCAAGACGCAGGGCTTCAAGCTCGAAGACAGTCAGCTCGGCACCGCCGACCGGCTCCTCAAGCTGGTCGCCATCGCCGCCAAGGCCGCCATCATCACCATCCAGCTCCTGCAAGCACGTCGCGGCGGCCAGCAGTCTGTCCGCATGGTCTTCACCGCCAATGAGATCGCCGCCCTGACCGCTCTCAACCAAACGCTCGAAGCCAGGACAAAACGACTGAAGAACCCGCATCCGCCTGACAGCCTCGCCTGGGCCGCCTGGATCATCGGCCGCCTGGGCGGCTGGGATGGCTATCCATCGTCCAAGCCGCCTGGCCCAATCACCTTCAAAAACGGCCTCGAATACTTCCATGCCGTCGCCGCGGGCTGGAGCCTCAGAGATCTGTGCATGCCCTAGTGCGTTCGCAGGGACGACAGCGAGTTTGCGGCTCGAACGGGAGCGTCTCGCAGCAAGCGGCGCGAGGTTGCACTGGATCGCCCGCTGGAGCCTGTCATCGGGCGGCGCTTGTGCGCCGACCCGGTGGCGGGCGATGACGAGGAAATGGCTTGTCTAGATGTTCGCCGCGAAGTCGGCGATTTCATCGAACAACACGCTGGTCCTTGCCAGCATCCGCTCGACCTCTTCGACGCCTTCCGTCACCGGCCGCGACGAGGTGTCGATGACGAGCTCGGCGGCCTCCGGCGCTTCGTAATCATTGCCGATGCCGGTAAAGCCTTGCAACGCACCCGCGCGCGCCTTGGCGTAGTGGCCCTTCGGATCGCGGCTTTCGCAGACCTCGGCGGGTGTCGCGACATGGATCTCGCGGAATGCGCTGTCGGCGATGCGGCGCGCGGCGGCGCGGTCGTCGCGTGCGGGCGAGACGGCGGCGACGATCGCGATATGGCCGTTTCGCGCGAGATGCGTTGCGACTTCGGCGAGGCGGCGGATGTTCTCGGCGCGATCGGCCGCGGAGAAGCCGAGATCGCCATTGAGGCCGGCGCGCAGCGTGTCGCCGTCGAGCAGGATCGGCGACCCGCCACGCGAGAACAGCCGCCACTCCAGCGCGCGCGCCAGCGTCGACTTGCCGGCGCCCGGCAGGCCCGTCAGCCAGACCACCGCGCCGTTGTGACGATAGCGCGCCGAACGCTCGTCGGGGCGCAGCGCACTTTCAACCGGCACGATGTCGATGGGTACCGCGCGCTGTCCGGCGTCGACCGACAGCACGAGTCCGCCGCCGGCGATGCGGCCATTGACCTCGATCACCAGCCGCCCGGTGCGCGGATTGTCGGCATGGCTGTCTGCGGCGATTGGCTGGGCCAGGGAGATGTCGATCTCGCCGACATGATTGCGCGCGATCGCCTTGTTCTCGGCACTCGACAATTCGCCGGGATCGACCGCCTTCTCGATCGCAACCACGGTGGCGCGCGCTTCGCGCGTGCCGAGGCGGACCAGGATCTGGTCGCCCTTCGCCAGCGGCTTGTCGTGCAGCCAGAAGATGCGGGCGCGCAGCCGGCGCGTGTCGCGCGGGCTTTGTCCGGCATGGGCGATGATGTCGCCGCGCTCGACGAAGAGTTCGCGGTCGAGCGTGATGCCGACCGAGCGGCCCGCGCCCTGCTTGCCGCTGACAGGCGTACGCGGCCAGCTCTCGACCGTCCTGATCTTCGCGATCTTGCCGGCGGGCATGATGACGATCTCATCGCCGGCCGCGAGATGACCGGATTCGATACGGCCCGCGACGATGCGGCGGTCGTCGAACTTGTAGATCGCCTGCACCGGAAGCCGCAGCGCCAGCGCTTCCAGCGGCCGCGCCGGTTCGAGCGCATCGAGCGCCTCCACCACCGTCGGGCCGTCATACCAGGCCATCCGCCGCGTGCGCGCGGCGACACCATCGCCATCGCGCGCGGAGATCGGGATGATCGCCGTCGGCGTGACGCCGAGGCCGGTGAGATGCGCGGAAATCTCCTCGCTGATCTCGGAAAAGCGCGCCGCCGCAAAATCGACCCGGTCCATCTTGTTGACGACGACCGCGACCTGCTTGATGCCGAGCAAATGCAAGAGATAGCCGTGTCGCCGTGTCTGGTCACGCACGCCCTCCAGCGCGTCGATGATCAGCACGGCGCCGTCGGCCTGCGAGGCGCCGGTGATCATGTTGCGCAGGAATTCGGCGTGACCGGGCGCGTCGATCAGCACGACGTCGCGCGCGCCGGTGCGGAAACGGATCTGCGTGGTGTCGATGGTGATGCCCTGGTCGCGCTCGGTCTGCAGCGCATCCAAGAGGAACGACCATTCGAAGGGCATGCCCCGCCGGGCGCTGACGGCCTTCAGCATCTCCAGCTTGCCCTCCGGCAGGCTGCCGGTCTCGTGCAACAGGCGGCCGACGAGCGTCGACTTGCCGTGATCGACATGGCCGACGATCACGATGCGGACCTGGGGCCGCGTGGTGCCGTTCGGCGTCGTCGATATCGTTTGCGGCACGATCATGTTCATGGCAACGCCCTCAATTCGCAAGTTCTGGTCAGAGATAGCCGGCGACGCGAAGCCGCTCGAAGGCGTCCTCGGTCTCATGGTCGAGCGCGCGCCCGGCGCGCTCCGGCACCTTGGTCTGCTCGAGCTCGGTCAGGATCTCCTCGATCGATACGGCATTGGACACGACCGGGAAGGTGATGTCGGAATCGCCGAGCGAGCGATAGCGCTTGCCGTCCTTTGCGAGATAGAGCGGGATGATCGGGATGTTTTCGCGCTGCGTGTAAGCCCAGATATCGGCTTCGGTCCAATGCAGGATCGGGTGAATGCGCAAATGCGCGCCGGGCGGCGGCGAGGCATTGAACTGATCCCAGAACTCCGGCGGCTGGTCGCGCACGTCCCACCCGCCTTCCAGCCCGCGCGGCGAGAACACGCGTTCCTTGGCCCGCGTCGCTTCTTCGTCACGGCGGATGCCGGCGATCAGCCCGTCGAAACCATACTTTGCCAGCGCGAGCTTCAGTCCTTCGGTCTTGCGCGCCGCTGATCGCGCGGCCGGCGGCAGGGTCGGGTCGACGGCATCGATCGGCGGGCAGGGCTCGACGCGGAGGTCGAGCTCCCATTCCTTGCCGTAGCGATCGCGGAACGCGTACATCTCCGGAAATTTCTTGCCGGTGTCGACATGCAGGGCTGGGAAGGGCACGCGGCCGAAGAACGCCTTGCGCGCCAGCCAGATCATCACGTTGGAGTTCTTGCCCAGTGACCACAGCAGCGCCAGCTTCTTCAGCCGTGCGAACGCCTCGCGAAGGATGTAGATGCTCTGCGCCTCCAGGGCGTCGAGGTGATCCATCGAAGGCGCATCTGCAAAAATTTGCGGCACGGAAGCTGCTTGAGGTAGCGAGCCGTGAGGCAACCGGTCGTGGGTGGATTCGTTGATGAGAACAGGCATCTCTCGGCCTCAGCCTCGGTAGTGAGATTTTCTATCTGTGTGTCGCTAAAGAGAAGAAATAATTTTCTCTTTAGAAGGGTTGCAAGACACTTAGAGAGAAAATAATTTCAGTCAACCCCGGTCGTGGGGGAGTGAGCTTCGCAATGCGCTATCTGCCCGTGTTCCTCGATCTACAAACCGGCCCGGTGCTTCTGCTCGGGTCCGGCGAGCTTGTGCGCGCCAAATTGCGCGTGCTGCTGGCCGCCGAGGCGCGCATCCGCTGGTATGCGACCGAGGGCGAGCACGACGTGCACGGTCTCGAGCCTTCCCAGCTCGCACGGATCGAATTCGCCAAGGGTGATCCGCTGACAGCGGACCTCACCGGCGTCGTCGCGATCTTCTGCGCGGGCGCCGGCGATGTCGGTGTGGCGATGTCGCTGCGCGCGAAATCCGTTGGCCTGCCGGTCAATGTGATGGACGATCTCGCGCACTCGACCTTCATTTTCCCGGCGATCGTCGATCGCGGCGATGTCGTGGTCGCGATCGGCACCGGGGGCACGTCGCCGGTGGTGGCGCGCCGCGTGCGCGAGAAGATCGAGGCGGTGCTGCCGGCGCGGATCGGCGATCTTGCGAAGTTCATCGGGCGGTTCCGGAAATCCATCCACGCCCGCATCCCCGAGATGGCACTGCGCCGCCGCTTCTGGGAACGGGTGATCGACGGCCCGATCGGCGCGCTAGTTCTGTCCGGGCATCGGGATGACGCCGAGGCGGTGCTGAAGGGCATCGCTGATCCCAGCGCTTTTGCCGGCGCCGGGGTGTCGGGGAAGGCAAAGGGGCATGTCGCGCTGGTCGGCGCCGGCCCCGGTGATCCCGATCTGCTGACGGTCAAGGCGTTGCGCGCGCTGCAGGACGCCGACGTCGTGTTCTATGACGAGCTGGTGTCACCAGAGATTCTCGACCGCATTCGCCGCGACGCCGCGCGCGTCCCCGTCGGCCGCCGTGTCGGCAAGCCCGGCATCGGCCAGGAGGCCATCAACAAGCTTCTGATCGACGCCGCGACGTCCGGTCAGCGCGTGGTGCGGCTGAAGGGCGGCGACGCCTTCGTGTTCGGGCGCGGCGGCGAAGAGGTGGAAGCCCTCCGCGCGGCCGGTGTTGCTTATTCGGTCGTGCCCGGCATCACGGCGGGTCTCGGCGCAGCCGCGCAATTCGAGGTGCCGCTGACGTTCCGTCACGAGGCGCTGCGCATCAGCTTTCTCACCGCACACAAGGCGGCGGATGCCGACATCGTCGACTGGTCGACGATGACGGACAGCAAGATGACCGTCGTCGTCTATATGGGCATGACCGCCGCGCCCTCGGTGCGCGATGGGCTGCTTGCGGCCGGACGTTCGCCGCGGACGCCGGTCGGCGTGTTCGCGCGAGTGACCCGGCCCGACGCGCAGGCTGCGGTCGGCACCCTCGATCAACTGCCTGATCTCGTCGACCGGATCGACGGCGGTCCGGCGATTCTCATCATCGGCGACGTCGTGGCGCATTCCGCGCCTTGGCGCCGCCAGAACCTCAACCAAGTGATCTCAGACCTGTTGGAAACTGCCCAATGACCTCTCCACTGCAACAAAAAATCAAAATCGCCGGCCCCTCGGTCGTTACGGCCAACCGAACCTGGGATGGCGTCGTGATCTATCGCACGGCTGCGAATGACTGGTCGACGGACCTGTCGAAGGCCGCGGTCGTGCGCGCCGCCGACGAAGCGCGCGCACTGCTTGCGGAGTCGGTCGCCGATGACGTCGGCGCGATCGGCGCCTATATCGCGCCGGTCGAGGTCACCGACGACGGCAAGATCGAGCCGGGGAACCTGCGCGAGCAGATCCGCCGCTCGGGCGTCACCATCGATCTGCCTGCGCAAATCGGCCTGCCCGTCCAGGTTTAAGGTCAAGTTTAAGGCGCTCCCCATGTACGCATATGATGAGATTGACCGCACGCTGGTCAATGAACGCGTCGCGGAATTCCGCGACCAGGTGAAACGCCGTCTCTCCGGCGAGCTCACCGAGGACGAGTTCAAGATGCTGCGGCTGCAGAACGGCGTCTATCTGCAGCTTCACGCCTACATGTTCCGCGTCGCGATCCCCTATGGCACGCTGTCCTCGGAGCAATTGCGCAGGCTTGCGCATGTCGCGCGGCGCTATGACCGCGGCTATGGCCATTTCACGACGCGGCAGAACATCCAGTTCAACTGGATCAAGCTTGCCGAGCTGCCCGACGCGCTGGCCGATCTCGCCGTGGTCGGTATCCACGCCATGCAGACATCAGGCAACAACACGCGCAACGTCACGTCGGACCAGTGGGCCGGCGTCGCGCCCGGCGAGATCGAGGATCCGCGCATCTGGGCGGAAATCCTGCGGCAATACACGACGTTGCATCCGGAATTCTCGTTCCTGCCGCGCAAATTCAAATTTGCGATCACGGCGTCGGCGCACGATCGCGTCGCGGTCAAGATTCACGACCTCGGGCTTCGGCTGCACAAGAACGCCGAAGGCGAGACCGGATTCGAGGTACTGGTCGGCGGCGGCCTTGGCCGGACGCCGTTCATCGGCAAGACCATCAAGCCGTATGTCGCAGGCAGCGATCTCCTGAGTTACGTCGAGGCGATCATGCGCGTGTACAATCAGTACGGCCGCCGCGACAATATCTACAAGGCGCGCATCAAGATCCTGGTGCACGAGCTCGGCATCGAGAAGTTCGCGCAGGAAGTCGAGGAAGAATGGCAGCAGATGCGCGACGGCGCGCTGAAGCTCGACGACGAGGTGGTCGAGGATATCCGCGCCCGCTTCTCCTATCCCGCCTACGAAAAGCTGCCGCACATGCCCGACGAGCTGCGCAAGGCTGCGGCAGAGCCCGAGTTCGAGGCCTGGCGGAAGAACTCCGTGTTCACACACAAGGTGCAGGGCTATTCGATCGTCACGATCTCGCTGAAGCCGGTGGGCGGCCCGCCCGGTGACGCGACCGCCGAGCAGATGGATGCGCTCGCCGATCTCGCCGACAAATATTCCTTCGGCGAAATCCGCGTCGGCCATGAGCAGAACCTCGCTTTGCCGCATGTCGCGAAGCGAGACCTGCCGGCGCTGTGGCGTGCGCTCGACAAGATCGGGCTCGCCACGCCGAACGTCAATCTGATCTCGGACATCATCGCCTGCCCGGGGCTGGACTACTGCTCGCTGGCGAATGCGCGGTCGATTCCCATCGCGCAGGAGCTGACGCGACGGTTCGCCAATCTCGACACCGCGAATTTGATCGGCCGGCTGCACATCAATATTTCCGGCTGCATCAATGCGTGCGGCCATCACCATGTCGGCCATATCGGCATCCTCGGTGTCGAGAAGAACGGCGAGGAGGTCTATCAGATCACGATCGGGGGCCGTGCGGACGAGAATGCCGAACTCGGCACCTTGATCGGGCCTGGCGTGCGCTACGAAGAAGTTGCTGATGTGGTCGAAGACATTGTCGAGGCCTATCTGGCACTGCGCCAGCGGCCGGACGAACTGTTCGTCGACACGGTGAAGCGGCTTGGCGTCGAGCCATTCAGGGAGCGCGTCTATGCCACTCGTTAAGGGCGGACAAATTGCGGACGACATCTTCGTCCACGTCGCCGACGGCGCGGAGCTGCCCGCCGACGGCGCGATCCTCGTGACGGCGGCGCGTTTCCTCGAAGGCCCCGAGGCGTTGCTTGCGCGCAAGGGCAAGCTCGGTGTGATCTGGCCGAACAACCGCGACGTCGACGACCTCGCGCCGCATCTCGACCGGCTCGCCGCGGTCGCGCTGGTGTTCCCGAACTTCCGCGACGGCCGCGCCTATAGCCAGGCGCGGCTGCTGCGCGAGCGCTTTTCCTACCGCGGCGAGCTGCGCGCCACCGGCCAGGTGCTGCGCGACCAGTTCGTGTTCATGCTGCGCGCCGGCTTCGATGCGTTCGAGGTGAAGAAGGTGGCTGATGCGGAAGCCTTCGCCCTGACCGCCAGGCGCTATTCGGTGTTCTACCAGCCGACCGGCGACGGACGTCTGACGGCGCTGCATCGCCGCATGCAGCTTCGTCATTCCGAAGGAGCCGGCCTGTGAACGCACGCGTGCCCGAGGTCTCGTCGCAGTCGGTAGCTCTGCCGCAGGCCGAGGAGCTGGATCGCGCGCTGCGGCACGCCTCGCCCGCAGACATCGTCACGGCTGCGTTGCACACCGTCGGCCGCGACAGGTTGGCCGTGGTGTCCTCGTTCGGCACCCAATCCGCGGCGCTGTTGAAGGTGATCGCGGATGTCGATCCGGCGATCCCCGTGATCTTTCTCGACACCGGCTGGCAGTTCGAGGAGACGCTGGCCTATCGCGACACCCTGATCAGCGTGCTCGGCTTGCGCGATGTCCGTTCGATCAAGCCGTCGGAAGACGCGCTGACGCGTGAGGATCCTGCCGGCGAGCTCTGGTTCTCCAATCCCGACGCCTGCTGCCGTATCCGCAAGGTGGAACCGCTGGCGCGCGCGCTGCAGCCGTTCGACGCCTGGATCAATGGACGCAAACGATTCCAGGGCGGGCTTCGGTCCGAGATCGCCGTCGTCGAACAAGAGGGTGGCCGATTGAAATTCAATCCGTTCGCCAACGTCTCGCGCGAAGACATCGAGGCGATCTACAAGCTTTCGAACCTGCCGCCGCATCCGCTGGTCGCCTCAGGCTTCATGTCCGTCGGCTGCATGCCCTGCACCAGCCGCACGGCCGCGGACGAGGATGCACGCGCGGGCCGCTGGCGTGGCCGCGACAAGACAGAATGCGGCATTCACACGGTGCAGACTTCGTAGCACAACGAAGCTGCGAGCGGGTCAACAAGAAAATCCGCTTTTGCTGACTTCAGTGTATGTGATCACGAGTTTTATCGTCGCACTTCGGCACCGATCCAAAATGTCGAAGCGAATGGAGAATCGGATGATCCGTCGCCTTCTGCCTGTTGTGGCACTCTTGTGGGCAAGCTCGGCCTTTGCCGCCGACGTCACCTTGCTCAACGTCTCCTACGATCCGACGCGTGAGCTCTATGCCGAGTTCAACAAGGCGTTCGTGAGCGCCTACCAGAAGGAGACCGGCAAGAGCATCGAAATCAAGCAATCGCACGGTGGCTCCGGCTCGCAGGCGCGTGCGGTCATTGACGGCCTGCAGGCCGACGTCGTGACGCTGGCGCTCGCCTACGACATCGACGCCATCGCCGCCAAAGGCCTGATCGCGGCGGATTGGCAGAAGCGGCTGCCGCAAAATGCCGCACCATACACCTCGACGATCGTGTTCCTGGTCCGCAAGGGCAATCCGAAGGGCATCAGGGACTGGGACGACCTGATCAAGCCGGGCGTGGCCGTCATCACGCCGAACCCGAAGACGTCGGGCGGTGCGCGCTGGAACTATCTGGCAGCCTGGGGCTTTGCGCAAAAGAAGTTCGGTTCGCCGGAGAAGGCGCGGCAATTCGTCGCCGATCTCTATCAGAATGTGCCGGTGCTCGATACCGGCGCGCGCGGTTCGACCGTCACTTTCGTTGAGCGCGGCGTCGGCGACGTGCTGCTCGCCTGGGAGAACGAAGCGTTTCTGGCGCAACGCGAATTCGGCAAGGACAAGTTCGAGATCGTGGCGCCGCCGCAGTCGATCCTCGCTGAGCCGCCGCTCGCCGTAGTCGACAAGGTTGCCGATAAAAAGGGCACGCGTGCTGTCGCTGAAGCCTATTTGAAATACTGGTATACGAGGGAAGGTCAGGAAATTGCCGCACGCAATTCCTACCGTCCGCATGATCCGGAGATCGCCAAGGACTACGAGAAATCCTTCGCCAAACTCGAGTTGTTCACGGTCGATGAGATGTTCGGTGGCTGGACCAAGGCGCAGAAGGAACATTTCGCGGAAGGCGGCATTTTCGACCAGATCTACAAGAATTGATGGCGCCAACGCGGGCGGACCATTGTGAACATGCGCATAGGACGACGGGATAGCTTGCCCGGTTTCGGTCTCACCATGGGACTGACGCTGACCTGGCTGTCCGTCATCGTGCTGATCCCGCTTGCCGGCCTGTTCCTCAAGACGTTCGAACTGTCGCCCGACCAGTTCTGGTCCATCGTCACCAGCCGCCGCACGCTCAACGCATTGAAGATGTCATTCGGCCTGGCGTTCGCGGCCGCGCTGGTCAATCTCGTGATGGGGACGATCATCGTCTGGGCACTGGTGCGCTACCGCTTTCCGGGCCGTCGGCTGTTCGACGCCATCGTCGATATTCCCTTTGCCTTGCCGACAGCGGTGGCCGGCGTCGCGCTGACCTCGCTGTTCGCCGAGAAAGGCTGGCTCGGCGCGCCGCTCGCCGCGCTCGGCATCAAGGTCGCATTCACTCCGATCGGCATCTTCGTGGCGATGGTCTTCATCGGCATTCCCTTCGTGGTGCGAACGGTGCAGCCGGTGCTGATCGACCTCGATCCCGAGATCGAGGAGGCGGCGGCGAGCCTCGGCGCCAGCCGCTGGCACACGATTTACCGGGTGATCCTGCCGAGCCTGGTGCCGGCGCTGCTGACGGGGCTCGCGCTCGCCTTCGCCCGCGCGGTCGGTGAATACGGCTCGGTCATTTTCATCGCGGGCAATCTGCCGAACGTCTCCGAGATCGCGCCGCTGCTGATCGTGATCCGGCTGTCCGAATTCCGCTATGCGGATGCCACCGCGATAGCGGTGGTGATGCTGCTGGCCGCCTTCCTGATCATCTTCACGGTCAACCGGTTGCAGCGCTGGGCACAGATAAGAGGCTCGGCCACGCCATGACCATCGAGATGACGTTGCGGCAGGATCGGCGTAGCGCTGTGGCGGACAGCGGGGGAAGCCGCGCCGCCGCGGATGCCGGCGATTTGCGCACCGAACCGCGCGCCGTCCGCATCGTCATCATCACGATCGCGGTGACGTTCCTCAGCATCTTCGTGGTCCTGCCGCTTGTCGTCGTGTTCGCGCAGGCGTTCTCGAAAGGCATTGGCGCCTATCTCGCTGCGCTGTCCGATCCGGAAGCGCTCACCGCGATCCGGCTGACGCTGCTGATCGCGGCGATCTCCGTGACCCTCAATCTCATATTCGGGCTGGTCGCGGCCTGGGCGATTGCCAAATTCGAGTTCTCCGGCAAAACGTTCCTGATCTCGCTGGTCGACCTGCCGTTCTCGGTCAGCCCGGTGATCTCCGGCCTCGTCTTCGTGCTGCTGTTCGGTGCGCAGGGCTATTTCGGGCCGTGGCTCGCAAGCCATGACATCCGCCTGTTGTTCGCGGTGCCCGGCATTGCGCTGGCAACGTTGTTCGTGACGTTTCCCTTTGTGGTGCGCGCGCTGATTCCGTTGATGCAGGAGCAGGGCACGCAGGAGGAGGAAGCCGCGATCTCGCTCGGCGCCTCGGGCCTGCAGACGTTCTTCCGCGTCACGCTGCCGAACATCAAATGGGGCGTGCTGTATGGCGTCCTGCTCTGCAACGCGCGTGCGATGGGTGAGTTCGGCGCGGTGTCGGTCGTCTCCGGCCATATCCGCGGCGAGACCAACACGATGCCGCTGCTGGTCGAGATTCTCTACAACGAGTACCAGTTCGTCGCGTCCTTCGCGATTGCCTCGCTGCTCGCGATGCTGGCGCTGATCACGCTGGTGATGAAAACGATTCTCGAACGACGTCTGGACGAAGGATAGTCGCCGCATGAGCATTGAAGTCAGAAGCCTGACCAAGACCTTCGGCGCGTTCACGGCGCTGGAGAATGTCGACCTGAGGGTCGCCAAGGGCGAGTTGCTGGCGCTGCTCGGACCATCCGGCTCCGGCAAGACCACGCTGCTGCGGATCATCGCCGGTCTGGATTGGCCGGATTCCGGCGACGTGTCCTTTGACGGCGAGAACGCGCTCGCGCGCGGCGCCGGTGAACGTCATGTCGGCTTCGTGTTCCAGCACTATGCGCTGTTTCGCCACATGACCGTGTTCGAGAACGTCGCCTTCGGTCTGCGCGTGCAGCCGCGCGCCATCCGCAAGAGCGAGGCCGCGATCCGCGCCCGCGTGAAGGAGCTGCTCGATCTCGTGCAACTCGACTGGCTGGCCGGCCGCTATCCGAACCAGCTTTCCGGCGGCCAGCGCCAGCGCATCGCGCTCGCGCGTGCACTCGCGATCGAGCCGCGCATCCTGCTGCTCGACGAGCCGTTCGGTGCGCTCGATGCCAAGGTACGGAAAGAGCTGCGGCAATGGCTGCGGTCGCTGCATCACGAGATCAACCTGACCTCGATCTTCGTCACCCATGACCAGGAAGAGGCGCTCGAAGTCGCCAACCGCGTGGTGGTGATGGACAAGGGCCGGATCGAGCAGATCGGCACGCCCGGCGACGTCTATGACTATCCCGCCACCGCTTTCGTTCATGGCTTCATCGGTGAATCCATTGAACTGCCGGTCGAGGTCGGGGAGGGCGCGGTCCGGCTGGATGGCAGGCCGCTTGCCATCGCAGCGGAAGGACTGGCCTCCGGTCCGTCCCGGCTTTTCATCCGGCGCCATGACATGCAGCTCGGGCCGGCCGGCAGCGGTGCCTTCGAGGGCGCGGTCACCCATGTTCGCAGCTTTGGTCCGATCCAGCGCGCCGAGGTGAAACTGGCGCAGGGACAGGCCGCGATCGAGATCGACGCGCCGCGCGACAATCGGCTCCAGGTCGGAGATATCGTCGGGCTGACGCCCCGCCGCTACCGGATTTTTGCCGCGGCGGAATAGCTGTGCGCCAAGAAAAAGAAAGCCTCGCCGAAGCGGGGGCTGGCCTACTAGGCATATTTCCTGAGTTCTTCCACGTCTTCTGGATGCTTCTCCAAAAGACGCAGAAGATTGCTCATTGGCTTGCTGACCGTAACGGTCCCTTGTTCGTATTTTTGGAACGCGTTCGGTCCGCCACCGAAAATGGCTCCGGCCTCGCGCTGTGTAAGTCCGATTTTCGTGCGAATGCGCTTGACCTCCTGAGCGTTCAGGAGATCAGCCTTGTTCTTGAGTTCTTTCAGCGCTGCGTCAGACACCTTCATGTCTTCGCCCGTATGGATGCTCTCGCCGGACTCATCGCAATACCAGCCGGGCATCTGAATTGTTGCTGACTGGCCCTTGTAGTTGATGGTCATCGGGCGAGTGTCCCGAACCATCGGTTTGCCGGTTTCCGGGCAGACAGGATTGCTAGTCATTTCACCTCTCCTTGAACGACAGGAGCTTGAACTCAGTTACGATGTCCGAGGTGAATTTCACGTACAGTTCCATTTCACCATCAGGCACGCGGTAGACGTCTTGCCAGTATCCAGGCCGTTTTTCGGAAGGCATTGTCTTATAGAAATGACCAGGTTCCATGCTTTGGATCACCTCCACGATTTCCTCCGATCCATAACCCAAAGCAGCGGCGTCTCTCAGAGCGGAACCCGTAATGTTCAGGCTTTTAGTGTCTGAAAATACGTCCTTAATTGCCTTAAGGTCATGCCTCGGACCGTTCTTGATCTGGGACACGTAAATACACCATAATGGTGGAAAGTCAAGTTTGTTCCACCCTTACGTTGCTCAGGCGGAACTAGCAACCTAATGAGTTGGCCGGGGGATTTGGCGAGGATTTCGCCCGGGGATCTTTCTCGGTACGACACCGACGCCGGTCGCAGCCCATTCACCATTCAGCCACGGTTGGTATGCAACAACGGCCGCCTCTTCGTGGGGTGATTCATGCGCGCGGCGGCCGCTCTTTTCTTGACGTTATTAGTGGCAGGCTGTGCCGCCGAAGCTCCGGTCCAGGAGCCGACGATGTATGCCAACATGGCAACGGCCGGCGCGAGGCTCGATCCCGTGG
The DNA here is from genome assembly GCA_963770385.1 of uncultured Alphaproteobacteria bacterium. Taxonomy (GTDB): domain Bacteria; phylum Pseudomonadota; class Alphaproteobacteria; order Rhizobiales; family Xanthobacteraceae; genus Bradyrhizobium. The sequence continues at coordinate 2,367,459 of CAVYPJ010000003.1, forward strand.
CCGCTGCCACCATGATCTCGCTATACCGGAAGAATAACGGGCTCAGTACCGTCGAGGTCGACCCTGAATTGGTCAGGCTTGCGGAAACGCAGTCGCAGGCGATGGCGAACCAGAACAAGCTCGATCATGACGTCAAGGCGCCGCTTGCCAAGCGGCTCAACGCGTCCGGCTATCCCGCAAATGTGGCAGTCGAGAACGTCTCGGCGGGCTATCACACGCTGGCCGAAGCCTTTTCAGGCTGGCGCGACTCCCCGCCGCACAACGCCAATATGCTCAAGGGCGGTGTCACAAAATTGGGCATAGCGGCTAGCTATGCTCCGAACACGAAATACAAGGTTTTCTGGACGCTCATTCTTGCATCGAGGGATGCCCGCTAAAGCATGATCCGGAAAAGTGTGTAGCTGTTTTTCGAAAAGATCATGCCCAATCAAAGACCTAAAGCGTGATGATGGTTCAATATGATCTCATCGCGCTTTAGTCGCTGCTCACAGGTTGACGCGGTGGCGAACTGACGCCACGTTGCGGTAGCCCTTTATTCGATCGGCGCTTCATGACGGATCATACGGGTTCAGACACGGCAGGCACACCGGCACGGGCCCAGCGCGTCCTTGTCCTGCAGGGAGGCGGCGCGCTCGGCTCCTATCAGGCCGGCGCCTTTCAGGCGCTGTGCCGCCAGGGATTCGAGCCGGAATGGGTCGCGGGCATCTCGATCGGCGCCGTCAACGCCGCGATCATCGCGGGCAATGAGCCCGACAAACGCCTGGATCGCCTGAAGGAATTCTGGGAGATGGTGTCCGCGCCGGTGCCGTGGAAGCCGGTTCTCAACAGCGACCGTGGGCGCAGCGTGTTCAACGAGACCAGTGCGGCACTGATCGCAACCTTCGGCGTACCGGGCTTCTTCACCCCGCGCGTTCCGCCGGCGCCGTTGTGGCCGCCCGGTAGTTCGGAAGCGCAGAGCTATTACGACACGGCGCCGCTGAAGCGCACGCTGGAGCGGCTGGTCGATTTCGACCGTATCAATGATCTGCAGTGCCGGCTCAGCGTCGGCGCGGTCAGCGTCACGACCGGCAATTTCCGTTATTTCGACAATGTCGAGTTCAACAAGCTCGGCAAGCGCATCGGCCCTGAGCACATCATGGCGTCCGGTGCACTGCCGCCGGGCTTTCCATCCGTCGTCATCGACGGCGAGCATTATTGGGACGGCGGAATCTCCTCCAACACGCCGCTCGACTATGTGCTGGAGGAGGAGTTTCGGCGCGACCTCCTGATCTTCCAGGTGGATCTGTTCTCAGCGCGTGGGCAGGTGCCGATCTCGCTTCTGGAGGCGGCGGAGCGCGAGAAGGACATCCGTTTTTCCAGCCGCACCCGCATGAACACCGACAAGAACAGGCAGCTTCACAATGCCCGCCGGGCGGTGCGCGATCTGATCGGCAAGCTGCCCGATCATTTGAAAGACGATCCGTCGGTGAAATTCCTGCGCGAGGCGGCAAAGGAAAACACCGTCACGGTGGTGCATCTGATCTACAAGAGCAAGAATTACGAGACGTCGTCGAAGGATTACGACTTCTCGCATGTGGCAATGGTCGAGCACTGGAACGCTGGTGTGCGCGATGTCCATCTGTCCATGCGACACAAAGAATGGCTGGAACGGCCGCAGTCGGAGGAAACCATGGTGACTTACGACCTCCTGGGGGACAGCACGGAAACCCACGACAAAAAGGAGTAAATGACATGGGTACCTTGACAGGCAAGACGGCAGTCGTCACCGGTTCGACAAGCGGCATCGGGCTCGCTTATGCACGCGCCTTCGCGGGCGCCGGCGCCAACATCGTTCTCAACGGCATGGGCGTGCCCGCCGACATCGAGAAGGAACGCTCCGGCATCGAGACCGATTTCAAGGTCAAGGCCGTGCATTCGCCGGCCGACATGACCAAGCCCGCCGAGATCGCCGAGATGGTTGCGCTTGGCGAAAAAACGTTCGGCTCCGTCGACATTCTCGTCAACAATGCCGGTATTCAGTTCGTCTCGCCGATCGAGGAGTTTCCACCGGCGAAGTGGGAAGCGATCATCGCGATCAACCTGTCGTCGGCCTTCTACGGCATCCGTGCCGCCGTGCCCGGCATGAAGAAGCGCGGTTGGGGCCGCATCATCAACACGGCCTCTGCCCATTCGCTGGTCGCGTCGCCCTTCAAGGCGGCTTATGTCTCGGCCAAGCACGGCATCGCCGGTCTCACCAAGACCGCCGCGCTGGAGCTCGCGACCTTCAAGATCACCTGCAACTGCATCAGCCCCGGCTATGTCTGGACGCCGCTTGTCGAGCACCAGATCCCGGAAACCATGAAGGCACGCAACATGACCAAGGAGCAGGTCATCAAGGACGTGCTGCTTGAGGCGCAGCCGACCAAGGAGTTCGTCACGTCGGAGCAGGTTGCGGCCCTTGCGCTGTTCCTGTGCGGCGACGACGCCGCCCAGATCACCGGCGCCAATCTCTCCATCGACGGCGGCTGGACCGCTGAGTAAGCGCCGCTTCGCAGCTCCGTAGGGTGGGCAAAGCGCAGCGTGCCCACCATTCGATCGTCATTGGGGTTTGACGGTGGGCACGCTGCGCTTTGCCCACCCTACGCGTTCCACGCCGTACGTCGTGCCCCGTGACGACGAAGCGAGCGGCTATTTCCCGAACGCCAGCTTCATTTCAGTTCGGGATCGATGCCCTCCACCGGCTGCCTGGCCGCGTGTCGAATGTGCAGAATTTCGATAGTGTCGCTGCGGGCGCGATAAAATATTCGAAACGGATAGCGAACGACGGTGACGCATCTTACCTCGGATCGTTGCGTCACGCGTGGCGCGGAATCCGGATTGTGGCGAATACGCTCGATGACAGCCCAAGAAACGTCGTTCGATGGATTCTGCGACCGTCGGGCCGGCATTCTCTGAATAATAGGTTGCAATCAATTCGATATCCGCCAGCGCTTGCCGCGAATAAATGAGTTTCATTGTTTGCGGAATCTCGCAAAGGCTGCGGCAACTTCCGAATCGGTCGCGATCTCGCCTGCGTCGAGCGAGGCCATTGCGGCATCGACGATCCGCAATTCGTCCGCCGTCGCCATATATTCGCTGTTTCGTAGCTCGCGCTCGATCTGGTTCGCGACGGCGACAAGTTCATCCCGGGCCTCTTCGGGCCAAATCTGAACACGCTCCAGCAGGTTCTTCAGGTCGCTCGTACTCATGCCGACATTATAACGCGGCCAATCGAATTTTCCAATTGCCGGAATAGGCGATTAGTGACCGCCTGCGCCGAACGCCAGCACGTGCAGGCCGAGCCGGCGGCGCACGATCCAGAACAGCAGCACCGTCTCGAAGGTCAGCGAGATCGAGGTCGCGGCGGCCGCGCCATGGCCGCCGAAACGCGGCACGAGCGCGAGGCAGAGCACAACATTCATCACGAACGCCAGGGCATAGGCGAGCGCGCAGATGTGCTGGTGGCCGAGCATGTTGAGGAGCCGTTCGACCGGGCCGATCGCCGCGCGCACCACGAGCCCGATCGCCGCGACGAACATGATGCTGTAACCGCCGACGAATTGCGATCCGAACAGCCACAGCAGCGGCTCGCCGAGCGCGAGCAGGATCAGCGTCGCGATCAGTGACGGCCAGAACGTCCAGTTGATCGCGTGCGCCACATAGGCGGACAGGCGCTGCTTGTCGCCGAGTGCGTGATATTCGGCGAAACGGTGCGCCGTTGTCGCCGACATCGCGTAGTGGATGAACGACACCAGTGCGAGCGTCTTCACGACGGCGAAATAGACGCCGACCTCCTCTGACGAACGAAACTGCTGCAGCACCAGCACGTCGGTGTAGGACAGCAACAGATAAAAACTTTCCACCAGCAGGATCGGCAGCGAGACCGAAAGCCAGCCTCTGATGTCGTAAGCTGCGGGCCCCGGCGCCACATGACCGGCGAGCCTGCGGTTCAGCACCAGCATCTGTCCGATCATCGCGATCCATACGGCCGAGGCGCTCGCCAGCATGGCCGCCGTCGCGCCAAGCTGGAAACCGAGCACGAAGGCGCCCGCGGTGAAGCCGATGATCAGCGCCTGCCGCACGATGAATTGCGGCATCAGGCCGAGCCGCATCCAGTCGTGCGAGCGCGCGATGCCGTCCTGGGTGTTGGCGACCACGAAGGCAGGCAGCGTGACGCAGCCGATATACATCGGAATGACGGCGCCGGCCCCGACCCATGGTGACAGCAGTTTGACGAGGCCCGCGAGCAGCAGCGAGACGACGACGGATGCCGCAAGCGTCATCCAGCGGCTGCCGGCGAGGAAGCCGCGCAGCAGCGCATGCTCGCCGCGTGTGCGATACTCCGGAATGATCTTCTGCGCGGAGGAGGAGAGGCCGAAATCCATCATGCTGCCGAGCAGCAGCACCCACGTCCAGACATAGACATAGATGCCGTAGTCGGACCCGCCCATCCAGCGCGCGAGCAGAATCTGCGAGAGATAGGCCAGCGCGGCACTGATGACGCGAATTGCGAAGATCGTGCCGGCGAGCCGCCGCGTCACCGAGGCTTCGTTTGAGCCGCCCGACAGCGTCGCACGCAGCCGCGCGATCGGGCCGGCTGGCGTGGCTGTGTCGGGCTCGGCGTCCATCGCGGTCACGGCGGGACCTAAAGAAAATACCGCTCAAGGCGGCGGCGGTTCTGGTCTATCAACCCAACCTTAAGATTCGGTGCCCCCGACGTTCCGGGTTCGGCCCTGGCGGCCTGTCCCGGAATGACGCCACCGGCTGCCCGCGTACCAGGCCGAGACGACGGCCAACGTCAATCCAGATTGATGTTGAATTCGTAGGCGCGGTCACCGCCGACCAGCGTGAACTTCAGTGCGGCGCCTTCCGGACTGACGCCGGGAGGCACGCCGTCGAGCGCGAAGGCAAAGCGTTTCACGCCGGGTGGGCTGTGCTCAACAGGTTTGGGCACGGGCAAGCCCCAGTCCGGGGTGGGCCCCTCGACGAACAGATTGACGTCGCGCGCATCGGGAACGGCGACGTCGACCAGCACCGTGGATTTGCCGTCACGCTTGACGTCGCGGATGGTCAGCGGAGTGGGGTCGCCGACATTGGCGGGCTTGGGCACGGTGTCGAGCGCGGCGAACAGGGCGCTGTCTTCGGTGCTCGCGACGCTGTTGAAAGCGAGTTCGGCGCTGGCATCGACCGGTATGCAGATTTTCTCGCAGACCGCGTAGTTGATCGCAGCGCGCAGCATCACCGGTTTGTCGACATTCTTAGGGACAATCCGCAGCGGAAGCACGGTCTGGTCGTGATAGCCGAGCGAGACGCCGCCGGCGCCATCGTCGAATTTCAGGGGCGCCGGCCACAGTACCGTCACCGCCTCGACATTTTCCGATTTCGAGAAATCAAATCGCGGCGGCACGCCTGAATCGCCCGGCGTGCGCCAGTAGGTTTTCCATCCCGGCTGTAGCTGAAAAGCGATGCCGCCAAGGAGTACCGCGCCGCTGCGCGACCCCGCCAGCAGCCGCACTGCGGAATGGCCGTCCTTCTGCCAGGGCGATGAATCCTGCGCGTGCGCGCTCAGCGCCGATGCGACGAGTGCTGTGCCAAAACCGACCACTGTGCGGAAAGGAACTATGGCTTTCATGAGACGTCTTTACAGGCAAGCAGAGAGGCGAGCCACTGAATTGCTTGTGAGGCTGCGCGCTCATGCTTGATTGACAGAACCCTCACCCGATATCAGGATAGTTCACGACTTGAGAGCCTTTGCTGATGGACCCTGAAGGCAGAAAAACCGGCGGACGTCGCCGCGAGGCCGCGGCCATCGGCGACAATTCGTCCAATAGCGGCTACCTCGACGGTCAATTGCTGATCGCCATGCCCGTGATGGGTGACCCGCGCTTCGAGCGTTCGGTGATCTATATGTGCGCGCATTCCGCCGAGGGCGCCATGGGTATCATGGTCAATCGTCCGGTCGGCAGCATCGATTTTCCCGAACTGCTGGTGCAGCTCAATATCATCGACAAGGATGAGCAGATCAAGCTGCCGGAAAATGCCGAGAGCATGAAGGTGTTGCGCGGTGGCCCGGTTGATACCGGCCGCGGCTTCGTGCTGCATTCCAGCGATTTCTTCATCGAGAACGCGACGCTGCGGATCGACGACGGCATCTGCCTGACGGCGACCGTCGATATTCTCAAAGCAATCGCGGACGGCTCCGGGCCGAAGCACGCGATCCTCGCACTCGGCTATGCCGGGTGGCGCGCCGGTCAGCTCGAAGCCGAAATCCAGGGCAATGGCTGGCTGCATTGCGACGCCGATCCCGAACTCGTCTTCGGCGACGATGTCGACGACAAATACTCCCGCGCACTGCGCAAGATCGGCATCGATCCCGGCATGCTTTCGAACGAAGCCGGCCACGCATAGGCTTTTTGCAGCGGCTCTCTCAGCTAATCCGTAGGGTAAGCAAAGCGACAGCGTGCCCACCGTCTCTCACGATGCTCGCGGATGGATGGTGGGCACGGCGCTTGCGCGCCTTTGCCCACCCCACGACAGCGAGTTTGTGGTTTTGAGCCGTTACTCCGCCGCCTGTTGCGCGACCGTCGGCTCGGTGCCTGCGACGGTGGCGCGGCGCATGTCGCGCGGCTGCGACTGATCGTAGCGGCGGACGCGATGCATGGTCTGGCGATTGTCCCAAATCACGAGATCATGCAACGTCCATTTGTGGACATGGACGAATTCGGGCCGCGTCGCGTGCTCGGTGAGGTCGCGCAGCAGCACACGGCCTTCAGGCACGCTCATGCCGACGACCTTGCCGGCATGCGATGAAAGATAGAGCGACTTGCGGCGATGCACCGGATGGGTCCGCACCAGGCGCTGCAGCACCGGCTTGAACATCTCCTTCTCCTCGTCGCTATAGTCGACGAAGCCGAGCGAGCCGCGCGAATACATCAGCGAGTGCTCGCAGACCAGATCATCGATCTCGGCCTTGGTCTCGTCATCGAGTGCGTCATAGGCGGCGCGCATGTCGGCGAATTCGGTGTTGCCGCCCTTCGGGTTCACCACGCGCGCCGACAGCAGCGAGAATTTCGCCGGGACCGGCCGGAACGAGCTGTCGGAGTGCCACAGGCAATTGCCGAGATTGAACAGGTGCGTGCGATGGTCCTTCGGCAACGGCTTGCCGTCCTTGCCGAGATTGGAGACGTCGTTCAGCCCCGTCGTCAGCCGGTAATCCTCCTTCTTGGTCACGTTGCCGCCACGTGCCTTTTCGCGCTCGCCAAAATTCAACGCGAACGCCAATTGCTGCTCGTCGGTGATGTCCTGGTCGTGGAAGATCAGCACGGCATATTTGTCCATGCCGGCCTCGATTTCGATCGCCTCGTCGCGCGTCAGCGGCCTGCGCAGGTCGAGGCCCGAGACCTCGCCGACGAAGTGCGGATGGAGCTGACGGATCGCGATGGCCATGGCGTTTCTCCTGAGCCGGGCCGTTATCCGCCCGGTTTTCAACGAAAGCTACTCCTGCTTCGAACCAAGTCAACGTCGCCTGCTGCGTGCCGCGCACACGGCAGTCATGCCCGGACTTGATCCGGGCATCGATCAAGCTTTGAAACGCGTCTCATGCGTTGCGCGCCATCAGCCCGCCATCGACCGGAATAACCGCGCCGGTCAGGAACGACGCCGCCGGCAGGCACAGGCTCAGCGCCATATGCGCGACCTCCTCAGGCTCGCCATAGCGGCCGAGCGCGGTGCGGCGCTTGGCGTAGATCTGCTTGTGCTCCTCGGGAATCCGATCCGTGATCGCGGTCCGGATCGGCCCCGGACAGATGCAGTTCACGGTGATGCCATCGCGGCCGAGCTCGACCGCGAGCGAGCGCGTCAGCCCGGTGACGCCGGCCTTCGCGGCCGAATAGGGACTGTGCAGCGCGGTGGCGCCGAGTGCTTCGGTGGATGCGATATTGACGATGCGCGGGCAGGCCGATTTGCGCAAATAGGGCAGGGCGGCGCGGATGATGCGCTGATGCGCAGTCAGCATCACGGCAAGCCCGCGTGCCCACGCCTCGTCGTAACCGTCGTCGTCGATCGCGACGCGCACGGAGATGCCGGCATTGTTGATGATGATGTCGAGCCCGCCGAAATGATTGGCGACATCGTCGATGACGGTCGTGATCGCATCGCGGTCGGCGACGTCGAGCCGCCAGGCCTTCGCATTTCCGCCCCCGGACGCGATCTCGCCTGCGACCTTCTGCGCGCCCTCGTCATTGAAATCGGTGACGGCAACATTCGCGCCTTCGTCGGCGAACACGCGCGCGGTGGCGCGCCCCATGCCGGACGCGGCGCCCGTGACGAGCACGGTCAATCCCTTCACCGAACGACTGAGCGGTTTGAAATCAGGCATTTTGCAGCTCGCGGAAAATGTGGACCGGGGTAGCATTGACAAGGCCGGCGGCGATCCTGAAGACACCTCAAACAAAGTCAAGAAAGGACAGGGAGATGAATGAGCTAGATTTCTCGGGCAGGCAGGTCCTGGTCGTCGGCGGCTCCAGCGGCATCGGCAACGGCATCGCGCAGGCGTTTCGCGCCAAGGGCGCGCGTGTCGCCGTCTGCGGCACCCGTGCCGGCGCTGCCGATTATGCGGCCGAGGATGGCTCGCATCTCGACGGTCTCGACTATGCGCAGCTCGATGTCGGCAAGGCGGATGCGATCGATGCTTTCACGCCGTCATTCGACAGGCTCGACGTGCTGGTGCTGGCGCAAGGCGCGGTAATCTACCGGCGCGGCGAGTTCGCGATGGACGGCTTTCGCAAGGTGCTCGAAATCAACCTGATGAGCCTGATGGCCTGCGCGACGAAATTTCATCCGATGCTGCGCGCGAGCGGCGGCTCGCTGATCATCGTCAGCTCGACCGCCGCCTATCACTCGACCATGGGTAATCCGGCCTACAACGCCTCCAAGACCGGCGCGGTCGGGCTGACGCGAACGCTGGGGGAGGCGTGGGCGGAGGACGGCATTCGCGTCAACGGCATCGCGCCGGGCCTCGTCGACACCAAGATGACCAGGGTGACGACCTCGAATCCGAAGCGGCTGGAGGGCGCGCTCGCGCGCATTCCGCTGAGGCGTCTGGGCACGCCGGCCGACATGGCGGGCGCGGCATTGTTCCTGGCCTCGCCGCTTTCGTCCTACATCGTCGGACAGACCATCGTGGTCGATGGCGGTTTGATTCTGTAACCGAGGAACCCGCGCTTGCCTCGGCGGTTGGTAGCTCTGGAAACACAGGAGCGACCGCGATGGACAAGGATCGGATTGTAGGGTCTGCCAAGGAGTTCGGCGGACGCGTGGAAGGCGCCGTCGGCGAGATGGCGGGAGATGCCAAGACGCAGGCTTCGGGCCGCGCGCGCGAAGCCGCGGGCACGGTGCAGAACCTTTATGGCCAGGCCAAGGATGCGGCGAGTGACGCAACCGATGCCGCCGTCAACTTCGCCAAGGACGCCTATGACAACAGCGGCGACACCCTGCGCAGCGGCTCGCAGGCGATGGCAAAGACGGTGCGGGACAATCCGCTCGGCGCGCTTTTGGTCGCGGGCGGCATCGGCTTCGCGCTGGCGCTGTTGATGTCGCGCCCCGCGCGCCGCCCGCCGCCGCGCTGGCGTTATTACAGCTGAATCAGCTGATTTCAGAAAGAAGGGCCTTTCCGTCTTGAAGCGGAAAGGCCCTTTGTCATTGGCCCTACCAAAACTTGGGCTCTACGAAAGCTCGAAATCTATCGCACCGGGTCGCCCTGCGCCGCGGCGGAGCGTCCGACCGCCGCCGGCGGACGCGGTATGCCTGGGCCGATCGGTCCGCGAGGCGGTGCGAACTGGCGAGGTGCGGGTTGTGGTGCGCCGAAGCCGAAGAAGTCCGGGAAGCCCCCCCGCGGCGCGTGCTGCGTCTGGGCAGGCTGCTGCTGAATCGGCCTTTTCGGTTTCGGCGGCGCGACCGGCGCCAAGGCAGAAGGTGTGCCTCCGGCCGGCGCTGCAGACGCATTGTTGTTGTCGGCAGGCGTCGTGGCGGCGACGGGCGTGTCGCCCTTGGCCTGCTCGCGTCCGACGTCGCGCCGCGGCCAGACGAAATCGTCGGCGCGGCCGGCAGGCGGCGTCAGAGCTTCGCCCTTGACCAGGGTTCGCGCCGCAAGTGCATCGACGGCGGCCGGGCGCGTTCCCGGGCCGCCAAGCAGTTGATCGGTGCCGACGGAGGAGGCAACCAGCGGCAGGATCGGGCCGGCCAGCGGACGCGGCGCAGGCTGGCCGGGCAGGGCATTGGCGTCGGGCGTTGCGGGCTCGGTCGGCAGCGTGATCGGCGCCGAGTGCGCGGCCAGGAGCCGCGTGATCTCGCGCTCGACATAATGCGCGAGCTTGCGTGCGCCGGGCTTGGTAAAATAGACGCCGTCATAGGCGCGGAGCTGGCGGATCTGGCCTTCGAAGTCAGGTCCCTTCTGCAGGAAGCGGCCGGCCTCGTCGACGAAACCGTCCCAGACATCGACATAGGTGATGCCGGCCTTGTTGGACACGTCGCGATAGAGCGCATCCAGGAACAGCATGTCGGAGGTTCCGCGCGGGCCGCGGATCGCGGGCAGTCCCACCCAGACCACCGGCACGCCCTTGGATTTGACCACCGCGATCATCTCTTCGATTTTCTTGGTGTAGAGCTCGACCCAGCGGTCGTCGCGAAACTCATACAGGCCGTTCGGCGAGCGCGCGGACTTTTCCGGCGTAGCGGCCGCAGGCGCATCGGCGCTGTCGGCGTCGTCCGGCGGCGCCTCGGTGTCGACGGCCTTGTCGTCGGGTTTCGCCGCGGCATCCGACTTCCCATCCGCCGGTTTGGCATCCGGCTTCGCGTCGGGCTTGGCGCGCGCGTCTTTCTTGTCGTTCTTCTTGTCGGCCGGTTTGTCGGTCTTGTCGGACGCGGGCTCGCGCAGCGAGACGCGGTCGTTGAGGCCGAGCATCACAACGATGACGTCGGGCTTCTCGGTCGCGAGAATCCCCTTGGCCGCAGCGGCCCAGTCGGCGGGATCGCCTTTGGGCTGGTACTTGATCAGGCCGGAGGTGTTCTTTGCCTTGCGGATGATGCCCATGTCGGGCTGCTCGGTGTAGGCGTCCTCGAGCCCATAGGCGAGCCAGTCGGCCATGCCATCGCCGAGCACCAGCACATTGCGCTCCGGCACGCCGTCGCGCTTCTCCGGCGGGGGCGCCTTGGAGAAATCCTGGTAGACGCGCTTGGGCTGCTGCTGGGGCTGGAATGGCGTAAAGAAGTCACCGCCGCCGCCGCCGAACCAGCCGCCGCCAAATCCGCCGCCGCGCTGCTGGCGAGGCGGCCCGCCGAAATTGAAGAACTGCGCCGAAGCCGGCCCCACGATCCCGACCAGAATCGCGATCGTCACCGCCAGCACGACGAGCGGGCCGGTCTCGGTGAACAGCTTGAGAAAGGATTTCGGCTTGAGCATGCGGCTCGGTTGCTGTCGGAAATCGTCGCCAATCTAATAGCAGAATCAGGCTGCAAGCGGGCAGTTTCGGCACCCTTTAAATCGGGCCTTGGCGGGGACCGTCAAGGCCGCGCCCGGAAGGCCGGATTTAGGGTTACTTTCGCGCTCAACCATGCCGTTTCAGCGTCCGCGGAGCCGTTCCAGCACGTCGGCGGAGGCGAATCCGTCCGCCGGCGCGCCGATCGAGGCCTGGAACCCGCGCAGCGCCTCGCGGGTCTGGCCGCCGAACTGGCCGTCGGGAGTTCCCTTGTAGAAGCCCCGGTTGGCCAGGAGCTGCTGCAACTCCAGCCGTTCGGCCCGCGACAATTCGCGCTCCTGCCGAGGCCAGGGCTGCACGAAGGGCTGGCCGCCGCGCAGGCGGTCGGCGAAGTGGCCGATGGCGAGCGCATAGGCTTCGGCCGGGTTGTATTTCATGATGACGCGGAAATTCTGCAGCATCAGGAAGCCCGGACCCGCGGCTCCGGCCGGTGCCAGCAGATAGGCTTTCTCGGCCGGCTGCGGGAACGGCTGATTGTTGGGCCTGGCAACGCCGAGGCCCTGCCATTGCGCCACCGTCATCGCCTTGGCGCGATCGGCCAGCATGTAGTTGAAGCCCTGCGGCACCACGACCTCGTAGCCCCAGCTCGCGCCGGTCTGCCAGCCGTCCTTCTTCAGGTTGTTGGCGGTGGAGGCAATCAGGTCGGCGGGATTGTCGACCACGTCGCGGCGGCCGTCGCCGTCGGCGTCGACCGCAAAGCGCTTGAACGCGGTCGGCATGAACTGCGTCGCGCCGAACGCGCCGGCCCAGGAGCCGTGCATCTGTTCGGGCCGCAGGTCGCCGCGATGCAGGATTTCCAGCGCCGAGAGGAACTCGTCCTTGAAATAGGCCTGGCGGCGGCCGACGCAGGCCAGCGTCGCGGTCGATTGCAGCACGCTGCGGTCGCCGATCTGGGTGGAATAGTTCGAACTCGATGCCCCAGATCGAGGCGATGATGTAGCGGTCGACGCCATAGGCCTTCTCGGTCGCATCGAACTGCGCCTTGTATTTCGCGAGCACCTCGCGGCCCTTGGCAAGGCGATTGTCGTTCACGAGGATGTCGAGATAGTCCCAGATCGACTTGGAGAATTCCGGCTGCGCGTCGAGAAGGTCCATGATGCGCAGGTCCGGTGACAGGCCCGTGGTGAAACGCTGAAAGCTGTCCTGCGAGATGTTCCGCCGCGCGGCATCCGGCCACATCGCGGCGACGCAGCTGTCGAAATTGGCCGCGGCATCGCGAATCGCTGCGGCCGTCATCAGGGGATGGCCGGAGGCGCCGTCCTCGCCACTCCAGGGTTGCGGGCCACTCTGCGGGCCACTGCCGGACGGCGGCGTTTGCGCCGGGGCGCCGGGCGTGGTCGCTGCGGTCTGGCCGCCCTTGGAGAAGGTGCCGGTGAAGAGATTATCGAGGAAATTCAGCGGTCCGCCGCCGGACGACTGTGCATGGGCGTGGCCGGACATGAGCAGCGCCGCTGCTCCGACCGCAGCCATCAGCCAATCCCTCGTTCGTGCCGTTCGTTCCGCCATGCTCCACCCGCACTGCCCTAGGAATCCGGCTTTCAGGAGGCCCGCCTTGGTTGCCGATCAATCAACGACAGAGATTAACAATTTCTGTCTTTTGCCAAGCGCGGACCGTCAACCATTTGGAACAAAGCCTGCGATATCCGCCTTTGTTAAGGGCCGCAAACCGGCTACCACATACAGCAAAATAAGTGTTCCCGCGTCCTCTCAAGGTAACTTGCCAAGGTAACCTGCAACCCCATGAAAATCCGCAAAGCTGTCTTCCCCGTCGCCGGCCTAGGTACCCGTGTTCTGCCCGCCACCAAGGCGATGCCGAAGGAAATGCTGACCATCGTCGACAAGCCGTTGATCCAATATGTGGTCGATGAGGCCAAGGAAGCCGGCATCGAGCATTTCATCTTCGTCACCGGCCGCAACAAGGGCGTGATCGAGGATCATTTCGACCGGATGTTCGAGCTCGACGCCACGCTCGCTGCACGCGGCAAGAAAGCGGAGCAGGAAATTCTCGCGCGAAATCAGCCGGAAGCGGGCGCGATGAGCTTCACGCGCCAGCAGGCGCCGCTTGGTCTCGGGCATGCGGTGTGGTGCGCGCGCGACATCGTCGGCAACGAGCCGTTCGCAGTGATGCTGCCGGACGAACTGGTGCTGCACACGCCGGGTTGCCTTGCGCAGATGATCGAAGCGGCGAAACACCTCGGCGGCAAGTCGAACCTGCTCGCGGTGCAGGAAGTGCCGGAGCATCTGACGCATCAATACGGTATCTGCGGCGTCGGCGAGCGCCACCACAGCGGCAGCATGTTCGCCGTCGACAGCATGGTGGAGAAACCACCGAAGGGCACCGCGCCGTCGAATTTCTCCATCACCGGCCGCTATATCCTGCAGCCTGAGATTTTCGAGATCCTGGAGAAGCAGGAGCACGGCTCCGGTGGCGAGATCCAGCTGACCGACGCGATGATCGGTCTTGCCAAGACGCAGGATTTCTACGCGATGGAGTTCAAGGGCGAGCGGCACGATTGCGGGTCCAAGTCCGGTTTCCTGCGCGCCAACATCGCCTATGGCATGGCGCGCCCCGATCTGCGTGACGGCTTGCGCGCCGACATGCGGACCTATCTGGAGACGTAGCCAGCGTTTCTTCCGCGGCGCGCTCCGTGGAGCGTGAGTGAAGCGAAGCCACGCTCTCGCGGCGCGCTCGGTTTCGCGCGCGCTGCATCCGGCGCGCTTGAACATACTACGGCATTGCCGTAGTATGTTCCGATGCAGACCGTGGTCGAGACGCCGTCCTATCTCGCCGACGCGGAAAAATTGTTCTCTGCGGCGGAGCGAGCGGCAATCGTCGACCGACTCGCGGCCGATCCCCGATGCGGTGTGGTCGTGCCCGGCAGCGGCGGGATTCGGAAGGTGCGGTTTGGCTTTGGAGCGCGTGGCAAGAGCGGCGGCGCAAGGATCATCTATCTCTACACCGGCGAAGGCCTGCCGGTATTCATTCTGGCGGCCTTTGCCAAGAACGAGAAAGCCGATCTTTCCGCCGCCGAGCGCAATGCACTGGGCAGAATGGTCGGCGACATGGTCAAGGCCTATCGGAGGCAAAAATGACAAAAGCTGCTTTTGAAAAGATCAAGGCGGGGCTGGATGAGGCCAAGGCTTATCTGGAAGGATCAGGAGACAAGACCAAATACCGGATCCATGTTCCGGCGCGCGTGAACGTCAAAAAAATTCGAACAGGGCTCGGCCTCTCGCAGGAAAGCTTTGCGCAGACCTATGGATTCGCGCTGTCCGCCGTGCGCGATTGGGAGCAGGGGCGCCGCCAGCCCGAGCGCAGCGCGAGAATTCTTGCTGAAGATTGTCGAAAAGGAGCCGGACGCCGTCACGCGTGCGCTGGCGAAATCCACCTAGGGCGCGATGATGATGCTTCAAGCCGCGAGCGGCAGCCCCGGGATCTCGGTGAGCACGCTGCGATTACGGCCTGCGGCCTTCGCCGCGTAGAGCGCCTTGTCGGCGGCGTGAACGAAGTCCGGCCAGTCCAGGCCGATGGCCGGCGTCAGGCTGGCGATGCCGATGCTCACGGTGGACGGTGTGGTCTCGTCCGACCAGCCCTGCACCTTGAGGCGAATGGTCTCGGCGACCGCGAGCGCATCGTTTGCCGTCATCTCCGGCAGCAGAACGGCAAATTCCTCGCCGCCATAGCGCACGGCGCAGTCCGCGGCGCGCTTGATCGAATCCGAGATGCAGATCGCGATCCCGATCAGCACCTGGTCGCCGGCCTGGTGCCCGAACGTGTCGTTGTAGGCTTTGAAGTGATCGGCATCGATCATCAGGAGCGAGAGCGGCGTGCGATGGCGCAGAGCGCGCCGCCATTCCACGTCCATCACGGCATCGAACTTGCGGCGGTTGCGCAGCCCCGTCAGCGCATCGGTCGTCGCCATCTCCTCGAGCTTGTCCTCGGCTTCGCTGCGGCGCTTGATCTCGCGTGCCAGCACCAGCGTCGCTGCAAGCACCAGGGCGGCCAGCGCCATCATGATGGCGCCGATCCGCGTTGCCTGCCTTTGCCACAGGCTCAAGATATCGTCCCAGGGCTTGCCGACCAGCACGACCAGCGGCGCGGCAGCATTCCGCCAGACAATCAGCCGCGGTACGCCGTCAAATACGCCGCTGCCCGAATAGGCGCCGGTCCCGCCGTCTGACAGCGCCCGGGACACGGCCGGCACATCGCCGAGATTTTTGCCGATGACGTCGAGATCGAACGGTCTGCGCATGATGACCGTGCCGTCGTGGCGCAGCAACGCGATCATGTCGTTGGGGTCGAGGCGGAGCCGGCCGAACAGCTCGTGAAAATAGCTGAAGCGGATCGAGCCCGCGACGACGCCGAGAAAGCTGCCGTCAGGGCCACTGATGCGCCGGCTCAGCACGATGGCATAGGCGCCGCGATGCAGCGTGGGGCGGCTGATGAACAGCCCCGCATCCGGCCGGTCGCGGTGAACGGTGAAATACTCCTCATTGGCGCGATTCTCGGGCTGCGGATCGAGCGTGGAGGCGTCGATCGCAAGCTGCCCCTGGGCGTCGAACACCTCGATTGCGCCGAAATGCTTGGCCGCTGCGGCGTGGTCGAACAGGATCAGGTGGCGGACGGATTTGGAGACCTGCGAGATCTCGGGCAGCAGCATCCCGGCGGCGACGGCGCGCAGCGACAGGTCATAGAGCTCGATGTTGCGGCTGATGTCGGCATCGATGCTGGACGCCAGATTGTCCAGAGACTGATGGGCGAGCTGCTCCTGGCCACGGCGCATGTCGAGCATGACATTGGCGCAGATCGCGGAAAAGCCGATCACCGCGAGCACGGAGCAGAGGATCAGAAGCTTTGCCGATAGCCGCCAGGGCCGCCCAGCCATGCCTTTGTCCCGCTTCGATCTCGCCCATTTGCCCGCTTCCGTCATGCGCCGGAATGATTGCCGCCGGCTTAAATGGACGACAACGCTGCGCCGATCGGTTAACGATTGGTTGCGCCGCCCATGACGATTGCGTGAGTCGGTGCCCGACCAATTGATGACTGGCGAGACCCGTGACCGAATACGACGCCCTGTGCGACTACCTGAAACAACAGTCGCGCCTTGAACTCGTGCTGACCTTCGACGAGATCGAAACCATCATCGATGCGGCGCTGCCGCGCGCCGCACACCGCGCCTCCTGGTGGGACAGCCTCCGCAGCCCGCAGGAGAAGATGCCACAGCGTGAAGCCTGCCTCGCAGCGGGCTACGTCGCGACGCGGATGCCGGACGGGAAGAGCGTGCGGTTTCGGAAGTTGCTGCAGGACAAGCGGCGGCAACGAGAAGCCGGCGATGTCTGAAAGCCGCTACACGCCTTTCCGGATCATGCCCGGGCTCCGCGAGCGGGCGATTACGCGGCGCGCACGGAATCGAGGAATTTCTCGACCTCGAGCTTGAGGCGTCGGCTGTCCGAGGACAGCGATTGCACTGCCAACAGCACCTGCGACGACGCGGATCCCGTTTCGTTGGCTCCGTGCTGCACGTTGACGATGTTGGACGAGACCTGGTGCGTGCCTTGTGCGGCCTGTTGCACGTTGCGGGAAATTTCCTGCGTCGCGGCGCCTTGCTGTTCCACGGCTGCCGCGATGGTCGACGAGACTTCGGACAGCCGTTCGATCGTTCCGCTGATCTGCTTGATCGCAGACACCGAGTCCTGCGTCGCCGCCTGGATGCTGGAGATCTGCAGCCCGATGTCGCCGGTCGCCTTGGCGGTCTGTTCGGCGAGAGCCTTGACCTCGGATGCCACGACGGCAAAGCCGCGGCCGGCTTCCCCGGCGCGGGCGGCTTCGATCGTGGCGTTGAGCGCCAGGAGATTGGTTTGGCCGGCGATGGCATTGATCAACTCGATGACGTCGCCGATCCTGGTTGCGGCCTGGGACAACTCGCTGACACGCTCGGTGGTCGAACGGGCCTGATCGACGGCGTCGCTGGCCATCCTGGCTGATTCCTGCACCTGACGACTGATTTCGTTGACCGACGACGACAGTTGCTCCGTTGCCGACGCGACCGACTGTACATTCGAGGAGGCCTCCTCCGAAGCCTTCGCGACGACGGTGGTCAGCTCCTTGGCGCGCTGCGCCGTGCCGGTCAGCGCATTTGCCGAGGAACTCGAGCTGGCCCGATGTCGATGAGACGGCGGTCACGATCTGGCCGACGACCGACTCGAAATTGTCGGCGACGTTGCGCATGTCGGACTTTCGCTGTTCGGCGATTATCTGGTCCTGCCCGATCTTCGCTTCGGCCTCGTCGCGTGCTTTCTGCTGTGCGAGGGCCTTGAACCTTTCGACCGCGCGAGCGACGTGGCCGACCTCGTCCTTGCGCCGGAGCCCGGGGAGCACGACGTCGAAATTGCCGTCCGCGAGTTCCAGCATCGATTTCGCCAATGCGCTGATCGGCCTGCTGAGCGAATACGCAAAGCCGATCGCAAACAGCAGACCCAGAATCAGTCCAACCGCGGCCGCAGCGATCATCGTCAAGCGTGACGCGCTGACGTCTGCTTCGGCCTGATTGCGGAAGTCATATCCGTAGGCCGCGACGATCTCGACGAGATCATCGACCGCGGCGGCTGCGTCATCTCCGAGCTTCTTCACCGCGAAGGTCGTCGGCAATTCGGTGAGACCGCCCGGCGCGGGCTTGAGGATCTTCAGCGCGGCGCCGGCCCATGCGCGGACCTTGCCTTCGGCCTGCTCGCGTGCCGAATTGACATTGGCGGCCTGAATGCGGTCTCGCACGACGCCGAAATCTTCGGATACCCCCTGGACGCGCTTTTCGAACTTCGCGAGCGCTTCGTCCGAAGCCTCGGCGGTCTGGCCCTGTTGCAGGATGAGGCGCGCCTCGTTGAGCGTCGCATGTGCGGAACGGGCGTGATTGATGCCCATCAACGGTCCATCGTAGAGGCGGACCACGAGGCCACCCGTCGAATCGATGCTGCGAATGGCGTAGAATGCCAATCCGCAGGCCAGCGCAAGCATCACACTCAGAACGGCCAGAATCCGCAGGCGGATCGACATCTCAATTCTCCAGAGCTAGAGCATGATCCGGAAAAGTGTGTAGCGGTTTTCCGAAGAGATCATGCTCAATCCAAGACCTAAAGCGCGATGACGATTCAACCCGATCTCATCGCGCTTTAGTCGACCACCTTGACCGCCATCTTCATACGGGGATGGATCGCGCAGATAACCGCGACGTCGCCGGTCTCCTTGAAGGTGACATCGGTCGAACTGCCCGGTTGCTGGGAGCCAAGATTGAACTCGTTGCCTTTGCTTGCCGACATGATGTTGTGAGGGACACTGTCGTCATTGACGAATGTGACGGCCTCGCCCTTCTTGACGGTGATGCTCTCGGACGAGAAGACGCGCCCCTGCTGATGGATGACCTGCGTGGCGGCGAGTGCGCCGGTCGAGAGGCCTCCGATAATGGCAAGAGAGAGCAGGCTTTGCATGCGCATGGCCATGAACATTCCTTTTTAGCGAGGCAGGACGGGTGCCGCGGTCGGTGTCAGGTTGCTGGACAAGGTCTTCAGGAAGGCGACGAGGTCAGACTTCTCCTGCGTCGTCAGGTGAAGCGGTCGCATGAGGTCGGAGCGGCTGGGTCGATCGACGCCGCCATTGTCGTAATGATCGACGACCTGTTCGAGCGTCGCCATCGAGCCATCGTGCATATACGGTCCCCGACGCGTGATTTCGCGCAGGCTCGGCGTCTTGAAGGCATGCTTCATCTTCAAGACGCCCGGCAAATACTGGCCTCGTCCGACATCGTCGCTGGGCAGGCCGATGTCCTGAAAGCCCTCATTGGTGAAATTCCAACCTTCGTGGCAGGCCGCGCACTGCGCCTTGGCATTGAACACTGCGAAACCGCGCTTGGCTTCCTCGGATATCGCCTTCTCGTCTCCCTCGATCCAGGCGTCGAACGGCGCAGGCTCGGATACGATGGTGCGCTCGTAGGTGGCGATCGCCTTCCCAAGGGTCTTCGGCGTCATGCTTTCTTGCGGGAATACGCGGTCGAACAGCGGTTTGTATTCGGGGATCGCGTTCAGGCGGACCATCAGCTTGTCGAGCGGCATGTTCATTTCGCCCTCGGACTGAATGGGACCGAGTGCCTGGTCTTCGAGGGTCGGCAGGCGGCCGTCCCACATGAAGATGCTGCTCCAGGCGGCATTGACGACCGTCGGCGAATGTCGCCCGAGCTTGTGCATGCCGAACCCGACGCCGACCTCGAGGCCATCGCCCCAGCCGAAGCTCGGACTGTGGCAGCTTCCGCAGGATTGAGCGGAGGAGACCGAAAGCCGCGTATCGAAGTAGAGCCTCTTGCCGAGTGCGGCCTTCTCGGGCGTGTAGGGATTGTCCTTGGGGAATGGGATGCTCGCGGGCCGCCGAAAAAGCGCTTTCAGGGCGTCGGTACTTGTCACCGCGTGCGGCTGCAACGCGACCTGTCGTGTTTCGCCCACAAGGGCTGCGCTCGGCGCAGGCCGGGTGAATCCGAGAAAGGTCAGGTTGACTGCTATAACCGCCAAGCCGAGCGAAGGTGCCCAGCCGAAACGTCCCGGCCGCATGTTTGATCCTTGAATGCGAGGCCGACAGAGCTTGGACAAAAGCCGCGCCGAAAGCCTTTGGTTTGCGATTAGGCAAAACAAACTTATAAAAAATTCGGCTAAGGAAGGGTTTATAGTTCGCGCGAGCGCGCACCGTAGTACTACCGGTCCGCGAATTCGGCGCGCATTCCAATTCCCGGGTTCGGCGGTACGATCATAGTCCGCGCATGCGAGGCGGAGCGCCACGGTCATGCAGAAAGAACAGCGCCAGCTTCACTGGCAGAACCTGTACCAAAGCAAGGGTGAACACGACGTCAGCTGGTTTCAGGACACGCCGACGCCTTCGCTTGAATTGATCGACGAGATCGGCGTGACGCCGGCTGCGTCCGTCATCGATATCGGCGGCGGAGCGTCCCGGCTGGTCGATCGTCTGATCGAACGCGGCTTTCGCGACGTCACCGTGCTCGATCTGTCAGACGCGGCGCTCGCCGCGGCAAAGGATCGTCTGGGCGATCGCGCGAGCCGCGCCACATGGATCGTCGCCGATGTCACGCAATGGGAGCCGATGACGGCCTATGACGTCTGGCACGATCGTGCGGCGTTTCATTTCCTGACCGAGGAGGCTGATCGTGCGGCCTATCTCGCGCGGCTGCGGCGCGGCCTCGAGATCGGCGGGCATGCAATCATCGCGACTTTCGCGCTCGACGGACCGGCACGCTGCAGCGGACTTCCGGTCGTGCGTTACAGCCCGGACAGCCTGCGGCAAACACTTGGTGCGGATTTCACGCTGATCACGAGCAGGAACGATTCGCACGCGACGCCCTGGGGCGGCACACAGTCGTTCCAGTTCAGCGCATTTCGCTTCGGCAAGTAGCCGTTATCAGCCGATCGTCACGCAGACCTGATCAGCTGCGCCGGCCCCCGACGAGACTGCTCGATGCGCTTTGGTTCGGCGGCAGCACCACGACCACCGCGCCCGTCTTCACGCGATCGAAAAGATCGATGACGTCGGTGTTGGTCATGCGGATGCAGCCCGACGAGATCGCCTGCCCGATATATTCCGGCTGGTTGGTCCCGTGGATGCGGAACAGCGTGTCCTTGTTGCCCTGGTAGAGATAGAGCGCCCGCGCGCCCAGCGGATTGGCCGGGCCGCCGGCCACGCGCGCCGGGTAGGGACCGAGCCGCTCCTGGATGTCCCGCGTCGGAATCCAATCCGGCCATTCGGACATTCGCCCAACCGTCGCGACGCCGGAGAAAGCCATCGCTTCCTCGCCCACCGCGACGCCGTAGCGGATCGCCTTGCCGTTCGGCATCACATAATAAAGATAGCGCGCATCGGTATCGACCAGGATCGTGCCCGGTTGTTCCTTGCGCGTATAATCGACGATGTGCCGTTGGAATTGCTCAGGGATGGACGCTTGCGCATAAGGTGGATGCGCCAGCAACTGCCGGTCCCTCGGCGTCAAGCTCGCATTCGATGACGGTGACAACGTCGTCTGCATGCAGCCGCCAAGCAGCAACAACCCAACTAGCGACAACGCGAGTCCCAATCTTGCCATCGCCCCGCCCTCCAAAGTATGTGACGCCGCTTAATTTGCGGCCTGAATCATGCTCAAATCAAGGCAAACTCTCGGGAGGCGCGCGTGAGGTCGCGGGGAATTTACGGAGGTTGCAATTTCGAGGCCCCAGCGTTTCCTCGGCGGTGTTGCCCATTCGTGACAGGCCTCGTTTGGCCGTGTGTTAGCCTTCCTGCAGCTCAGACCGGACGGATCATGCGATCTCGTGGTTCGTGCCGGTGGTTCGCAGGGGGACCACGGGATGATCTATGTCCGGCCGTTGACCTGTTTCCTGACCTTGGCTCTGGTCACCGGCGTTTCGAGCGATGCGCTCGCGCGCTCGCACCAGAAGCACGCGCAGAAGCAAACGCCGCACGCCAGGAAGGCCGATGCGCAAGGCGCAGCACGGCATCAGCGCAAGGTCGCGGTCAAGAAGGGCAAGCACGTTGACCGCGTCGCGGCTGAACGCCACGAGCTGGCGCCATCCGTCGAGTCAAAACCTGCAACTCCGGAAAGTCCTCCGCTTTCCGGTGACCTCGCTACCGTCAAGGCCGCGTTCGAACTGATCCGCAAGGGCAAGACGACCGACGCGACAGCGACCGCCAAGACGATCGATGATCCGGCGGCCCGCAAGCTCGTCGAATGGTTCACGTTGAGGCATTCGGAGTCAGCGGCGAATTTCAGCCGCTATGCAGCCTTCGTCGCCGACAATCCGGGCTGGCCAAGCGTCAATCTGATGCGCCGGCGCGCAGAATCGCTGCTATGGCAGGAGCGAGGCGACGCGACCGCCGTCCGCAACTTCATCGGCGACCGGCCGGCGAGCGCGAAGGGCCGGCTGGCTCTGGCGAAGGCGCTGCTTGCGGAAGGCGACCGCGACGCCGCGGCAGGTCAGGTCCGCGCGGTCTGGCGCTCGGAAGAATTGTCGGACCGCACCGAAGCCGACATGACCGAGATGTTCGGTGATCTTCTTGGGCCGGAGGACCATCGGGCGCGGATGGACAAGCGGATCGGCGCAAAGGATTTCGCGGGTGCGACGCGCGCGGCGCGCCGTCTCGGCGGTGATGACGTCGCGATCGTGAAGGCATGCGTGGCCGTCAAGGAGGATGAGAAGAAGGCACCCGATCTGCTCGACGATGTTCCGGCCGGGCTGCGAGGCGATCTCGGTTATACGCTCTGCCGCATTCAGTACATGATGCGGCACGACCGCATCGCGGATGCGACGCGGGTGATACTGGCGGCGCCGCAAGAGACGATGGCGCAACAGGAGACGGACGAATGGTGGCGTGTGCGTCGCACGCTCGCCCGCAAGCTGCTCGATCTCGAACAGTACCAGGACGCCTATCAGATCACGCGCGACGCCGCGCCCCCGCAAAACGAAAATTATCGCGCGGAGTCTCACTTCCTGCCCGGCTGGATCGCCTTGCGCTATCTCAGCGATCCCGCGGCCGCACGCGCGCATTTCGCCCATATCGACGAGGGCGCGCAAAATCCGATCGTGCTGGCACGCGCCAATTACTGGCGGGGCAGGGCGGCCGAGGCGCTCGGCGACAAAGATGGCATGCGCGCGGCTTACGAAGCCGCAGCCCGCTATCCCACGGCCTATTACGGCCAGCTTGCGCGCGCCAGGCTCGGCCTCGACAGGATCGAGCTCAGAACGCCGCAGCAGGCAGAACCGGCAAGTGGCGGCCTTGCGGATGAGCGCGTGCGCGCCGCCGATATGCTGTATTCACTCGGTGAGCGCGAGCTCGTCCTGTGCTTTGTGAGTGATCTGGCGGAGCATACCACCGACGTCTCCGCGCTGACCGCCCTTGGCGAACTGACCGGCCGTCGCAACGACGCACGCGCCATGCTGCAGATCGGCAAGACGGCGCTGGCCCGCGGATTGGCGCTCGATTTCTATGCCTTCCCGACGATCGGCATTCCCCAGCACAGCCCTGTCGGTCCCGCGATTGATCGCAGCATCATTTACTCGGTGGCGCGCACCGAGAGCGCGTTCGACCAGCGCGATAAATCGCCGGCGAACGCGGTCGGCCTGATGCAGGTGACGCCGGAAGCCGGACGCGACACCGCGAAACGGTTCAAGGTCGGCTATGACTGGGATCGGATGGTGTCCGACCCCGTCTACAACACGCAGATGGGCGCCGCCGAATTGAGCGCGTTGCTCTTGGACTATCGAGGCTCTCACATCATGACCTTCGCCGGCTACAATGCCGGCCGTGGCCGGGTGCGGGACTGGGTCAAGGCGCATGGCGATCCGCGCGACCCGAATGTCGATGTGGTCGATTGGGTTGAGCGCATTCCGATCGCCGAGACGCGCAATTATGTCCAGCGCGTCATGGAGAACGTGCAAGTCTATCGCGTGCGCTTCGAGACGAGCGCAACGGCGGCATCGGAGTCCGGGCAGCCCGGTCCGACGCCGGCGCGTGCGGTGAATTCCGACGCAGTGTCATCGGCGCGAGCCTCGGCGGCGGAGTGACGCTTCCGGCCGCTGCACACTTGCGTCGATGGCCATCGACGCAAGGCCGTCAATCATGCCGGCGGTCGATTCTTCCTGTCGCTCGCGCAAACGTCTCGATCACGTCGCCCGCAATCGGTGGTTCTGTGACGCGATCGCAACACCGAATGAAAATCGAATGGTCATCCCAGGCGCGATAATGCGCCGCCACGGTTCTGCCTTCGTTGCCTGTCGCCTTGGTGACATCGGTTGTTGTCGGAGGCGGGTACACCATGACTGCCTGTGCCAGATCGGCGTATGTCGACGTTCAAGCAAGCCGTGTTCGCGTGATGCGCCTTTGGCGCGGTTCAGTTGATAGGCAGCGAAACATCTTTCGATGTCTTGTCCTCGTGCTCGCGGCGGCTTCGCTCGCCGCCTGCGCGCAGACTTCCGTTACCAGGCAATCCGCGTCGCGCGGCGTCACCCGGCAGGCTGCGCTCGAACCCAGCCGCGAAGTCCGCTACGCACCGGTCAGGCGGGTGAGCATCGTCAGAAGACATAATCCGTTCCCGTCGCACAGGGAGGCTACGACAGACGGCGTCAGGCCTTATGGCGTTGCGAGCTTCTACGGCGAAGGAACGAAGACGGCGAACGGCGAGGCGTTCGATCCACGCGAACTAACCGCCGCGCACCGGTCGCTGCCGTTCGGCACCAAGCTGCGCGTCACGAATGTCGCGACCGGGCAGTCTGTGACGGTTCGGGTGAATGACCGCGGTCCGTTCATTCAGGGACGGGATGTCGACGTTTCCACCTCCGCGGCCGAGCAACTGGGAATGGTGGGCGGCGGTATCGCGAAGGTCAAAATGGACGTCGTGCAGTGATGGCTGAATGGCCTTCCTCAGCATCCGAAACGTGCGGGTGATGGTGAATATCCCGATGGGCAAGCGGCCGAGCGTCTGACGCGACGCGTGCTCCTTTCGACAAAATCCTTGATGTGCTCGGGCAGATCGCGGCCGTCCATGTCGCACCGTGACTGAATCTCGAGAGCGATCTCGGCCGACACGTCCTCGCTCCAGTGTTCGAGCGTGTTGAACGCAATCACGCGCAGCGGATCATTGAATTGACCGAGCATCAGCTCGCAGATCGTGGCCTCGAGATTGGCACGCTCGATCTCGAGCTCCCGGCGGGTGGCGCCTTCTCCAAAACTATCCACGACGAGATAGAGCGTCTGGTCGGCTCCGTAGGGCACGATATTGGATGAGCAGTTCGTTTCAGTCATGGTTGCACGCGACCTGAACGATATCTGTTAAAACAATGATGCAAGCGGCAGTTGGTTCCATCGATCTGCACAAGCGATCGATCAAGGCCGTCACTTGCGCATGACAAAGGCCACCGAGAGTTTCGGCGGCCTTCGCCATCAGTGAAACCTGTTACCAGAGTGAAAGCTGTTACCAGCGATCGTCGACACCGACCCCGACGCTGACGCCGGGGGCACGAAAGCCAACGCCGGCGCGCGGGCCATCGTCCCAATCGCGATAGGACCGGCGCTCGATATAACGTTCCCGAGGGGCATAGCCGTAGGAATCGCGAATGATCACGCGGCTGCCGCCGTGGGTGCGGTAACACCGGCCGTCTTCGTCGCAGACCAGGCGGACCTGCTGGACCAGACCAGGAGTACCGTATTCAGTGGTGGTGTAGATATCCGATGCCTTCGCGCTGGCTCCGGCTGAGAGAGCGCCGACGCCCGCGAGCAGAGCGATTGCAAGTGTCCTCATAGTCCTCCTCCTCATACTGCCCGGTGGACAAAGCGGACATTTCATCTTCGTTCCCGAATTTTTGAGCGAAACCGGCCGGCGATTTCGACGATCAGCCGGGAACTTGCGACGCGTGCGGTTTACGAAGCGCGCGGACATTCCCGAGTTTGCGGGCGAGCCTTCGGAACTTTGCGCAGTGGATAGGATTGTCACGGCGCAGATGAACGGAGGGTCACATGAACCAAATTATCTATCTGGTTGGTCTGATTGTCGTCGTTGTTGCCGTGCTGTCCTTCTTCGGACTCCGGTAGGATGGGCGATCTCTCAACACCAAGCAGAAACATGCGGCGCGCCGGTCGATAACGTCCGCGCGCGTCCCGCTTGCGTGATCGCAACCGATTTGCAGAAGGCAAATCAGTCTCCGGATGCGCAAGCCCTCTCCATCGTCCTTGCGAGCGAAGCGAAGCAATCCAGACTATCTCCGGACGCGATAGTCCGGATTGCTTCGTCGCGTTGCTCCGGAGCTTCAGCGAAGGCGGCAAGTTGGGCGACTCCGACAAGGAGTAACAGGTCTCCCTGTCGTCCCGGGCAGGCGAAGCGCGACCCGGGACCCATACCCACTGCATCATGTTTTGCGAAGGCTGGGGCCAACAGCACGACAATAACACTGGCCTGTGGTTATGGATCCTCGCCTTCGCGAGGACGACAGCGAGTGCTGGGTGACCATCGTGCGAAAACGCATGCCACGTGCGAAAGTTAGATCGCGCGTCGCTGACGCGCCCTAGCTCGCCGCTTGCAACCGTTCTTCGGTGAGAAGCCGCATCGCGGCGTCGGCGTCCATGGGTTCGCCGAAGGCGAAGCCCTGGGCATATTCGCAGCCGAGCTGATAGAGCTCGACGGCGTCCGAGTCGGTCTCGGCGCCTTCGGCGACGACATCCATTCCGAGATCGTGCGCGAGCGCGACGATTGATTTCAGGATCACCGGCCGCGTGCCGCGGCTCGTGGTGCGCACGAAGGACTGGTCGATCTTCAGCGTATCGAACGGGAAACGCTGCAGATAGGCGAGCGACGAATGGCCGGTGCCGAAATCGTCGATCGACAGACCGATGCCGAGCTCGCGAATGCGGGTCAGCATCTGCGCGGCATGTTCGGGGTTTTCCATCACGAGCGATTCCGTCAGCTCGAGCTTCAGCGTGCCGCGCGCCACCGACGACCGCGACAGCACGGTGCGGACGTCGTGGATCAGGTCGTGGCGAAGCAGTTGCCGCGAGGAGACGTTGACGCTGGCGAAGATCGGATCGCGCGAGCGCATCGCGCGCTGCCAGATCGAAAGCTGCCGTGCGGTCTGGTCGAGGACGAAGGTGCCGAGATCGACGATCAAGCCGATCTCTTCGGCGATGGTGATGAACTCGTGCGGCGACATGCGGCCGAGCTTCGGATGGTCCCATCGCGCCAGCGCCTCGAAGCCGGCGATCGCGCGGTCATCGAGCCGCACGATCGGCTGGTACAGCACGGAGATTTCCTGGCGCTCGATGGCGCGGCGCAGTTCGGATTCCAGCGTCAGTCGGTCGGTCTTGCGCGCGCGCATCGCGGGCTTGTAGACGTCGATGCGGTCGCCGCCGATCCGCTTGGAGTGATACATCGCAAGCTCGGCGTCCTTGACGATCTCCTCGGTGAGCTGCGTCTGCGGATCGGACAGCGCAAGGCCGATCGAGGCGGTGAGGAAAATCTCGCGGTCGTTGAAGGCGATCGGCGCGCGGATGGTCTTGCGGATGGTTTCGGCAAAGGCGGTGATGCGCGGCGGGTCCTGTTCGGAGAGCAGGATCAGGCCGAACTGATCGCCCGACAGCCGCGCCAGCGTGTCCTGCGGTTTCAGGATGCGGGTCAGCCGGCGCGCCAGCGTGAGCAGGATCGAGTCGCCGACAGCGATGCCGACGGAATCGTTGACCTGCTTGAAGCGGTCGAGATCGATCACCATCAGCGTCGGCCGCAGGCCCGGCATCGATCGCGCGAAATTCGCGACCCCGTTGAGGCGGTCCATGAACAATTTTCGGTTCGGCAGGCCCGTGAGGTTGTCATGCACGGAATCGTGCAGCATGCGCTCTTCGGCGTTCCTCATTTCGGTAACGTCGGTCAGCGTGCCGATCACGCGCGAGACTTCGCCGTCGGAGCCGACCACCGGCCGCGCCTTCAACGCGAACCACATGAAATGGCCGTCCGGCGTGCGCAGCCGGAAGTCCTGCACCAGGCGGCCGCGGCGCTGGTCGAGCACACTGTCGAGCGCCGCGCGGAAACGATCCTGGTCCAGCGGATGCAGCACCTCGAGCCATTTGGCGGCAGGTCCTTCAAGCGCGCCGCGCTTCAGCCCGAGCAGGGTCTCGGTCTCGGAGCTGGTAAAGACCTTGTCGGCGGAAACGTCCCAGTCCCAGATCAGATCGCCCGAGCCGGTCAGCGCCAGCGCGCGGCGTTCGACGTCGGAGACGATGCCGGTGGTGGCGCCGCCGCCGGCGAAGGCGTGCTGCATGACCGTAAAGCCGATCAGCATCACGATCAGCACGAGGCCGCCGAGCAGCGCCGGGCCGACGATGTCGTTGGTGACGGAGCCCGCGACGGTCATGCCGGCTGCGATCACCCAGACCACCAGCAGGAACCAGGTCGGGATCAGCAGCACCGCGCGGTCGAAGCCGTGGGTCGAGAGATAGACGATCAACGCAAAGCCCGCGAAGGCAATCAGCAGCAGCGACATGCGCGCGATGCCCGAGGCGACCGCGGGATCGAACAGCGCGAGCCCGACCAGCGAGCCCAGGAAAACGAGCCACGCCATGGTGATGTGCGAGTAGCGCACATGCCAGCGGCTCAGGTTGAGATAGGCGAACAGGAACACCAGCAAGGTGGCCGCGAGGATCGCTTCGCCCGCCGCGCGCCAGATGCGCTCGGCATTGTTCGACATGTCGAGCACTTTGCCCCAGAAGCCGAAATCGACGCCGATATAGACCAGCACCGCCCAGGCAAGCGCGGCGGCGGCGGGGAACATGATGCTGCCCTTGACCACGAACAGGATGGTCAGCACCAGCGCAAGAAGGCCGGAAATGCCGATCACGATGCCCTGATACAGGGTGAAGGAATTGACCTTGTCCTTGTAGGCGTCAGGTTCCCAGAGATAGAGCTGCGGCAGTTTGTCGGTGCGCAATTCGGCAACGAACGTGATGACCGCGCCAGGATCGAGCGTGATGCGGAAGACGTCCGCGGTCGGGCTTTCCTGGCGATCCGGACGGTCGCCGGTCGACGGCGTGATGGTCGCGATACGCGACAGGCCGAGATCGGGCCACATCAGGCCGGAACCGACAACGCGGTAATGCGGGGCAACGATCAGGCGGTCGAGCTGGTCGTCGGTGTTGTTGGCGAGCGCGAACACCACCCAGTTCTGGCCGCCCTCTCGGGCGCGGACCTCGATGCGGCGGACGATGCCGTCGGTTCCCGGCGCGGTCGAAACCTGGATGCGGTCGGAGTCGGAATGCTGGTGTTCCAGCACTCCCGTGAGGTCGATTGCGGGCGCGTCACTGCGGACGCTGACGGCGTCGAGCGCGCGCGCCGGCGAAGCGGCGACGACAATCATGAGGCCCAGCGCAGCAAGCGGCGCAAGGCACCTGATCAGACGCAATGTCAGTACTCCGCGTTCGACCGCGAACCGGTTCGGTCACTAGCGGATAATTGCCACGAAACTTAGGGGAATCAAAGGGTTTAGGGCTGCCCTTTGTTCGCGGGGGGTTAAACCACCAACACAATTTTGCCGATATGCTCGGAAGTCTCCATCCGCCGGTGCGCGTCCGCCGCCTTTTCCAGCGGAAATGTGCTGTCCATCAGGGGCTTTATCCGGCCTTCGCGCAGCAGCGGCATCACTTTGGCCTCGATCGCGGCGACCATGGCAGCCTTGTCGGCATTGCTGCGCGGGCGCAGCGTTGAACCGGTATGATGCAGCCGCTTTATCATCAGCTTGGTGAAATTGACGTTGGCCTTCGCCCCGCCCAGGAAGGCGATCTGGACGATGCGGCCGTCCATCGCCGCGGCGTCGTAGTTCCGTTCGACATAGGGGCCGCCGACCATATCGAGGATGACATTGGCGCCGGCCCCGTCGGTCGCGGCCTTCACCTCGGCCACGAAATCCTCGGACTTGTAGTTGATTGCGCGGTCGGCGCCGAGCTTGACGCAGGCGTCGGCCTTGTCTTGCGAGCCGACCGTGACGATCACCTTGGAACCGAGCGCCTTGGCGAGTTGGATTGCCATGGTTCCAATGCCGGACGAGCCGCCATGGATCAGTAGCGTTTCGCCCGGCTTCAGCGCGCCGCGCTCGAACACGTTGTGCCAGACCGTCATCAGCGTTTCCGGAGTAGCACCGGCTTCCTGCATCGAGAAGGAAGGCGGCACCGTCATCGCCTGGGCATCCTGCGCGATGCAATATTGAGCGTAGCCGCCGCCGGCAACCAGCGACATCACCTTGTCGCCGAGCTTGTGCTTTTTCACACCGCTGCCGAGCGCGACCACCTCGCCCGCGATTTCGAGGCCGGGCAGGTCGCTCGCGCCGGGCGGTGGCGGATAGCTGCCGGAGCGCTGCGACACGTCGGGGCGATTGACGCCCGCCGCATGCACCTTCACGAGGATTTCGCCGGCGCCGGGGGCGGGCACCGCGCGGGTCTCGGGCAACAGCACCTCGGGGCCGCCGGGTTTGCTGATGCCGATAACGGTCATTTGCGCGGGCAGTTTGTCCATGGTGCGTCCCTGGAAACGGTTTTGCATTGGGTCATTGGCCGAATGGCATATCGCCTTTTGCGGTCGAGTAAAACGAAAGAAGCGCGCAATCGCCATGCGCCGGCCGTCGGACGCGACGTCGATCCTGGCCGTTGCGCGCATGCCAAAGTCGCTGCAAATTCCCTTGAACGATCATGCGTACGACCCGGGTTGCGAGAAGCCGCCGAAGACAATCAAGCAGCGGGGAGAGACATGCCTATCGAGGACGACGATCGCCCACGCAAGAAAATCAGCCACGAGATCGGTCAGGATCTGTCGCTGCTGTCGGTCGAGGAATTGACCGAGCGCATCGCGCTGCTCACGGGCGAAATCGAGCGGCTGCAGACGGCACTCACCAAGAAACGCGCCTCGAAGGACGCGGCGAACAGCATCTTCAAATCTTAAGCAGACGAGAAGGCAGACGAAAAAGAATGGCCGGAAAGTGGCTCGGCCATTGGCCGACATGGCTAATGAAGTTTGAAAAAGGCACCGCCTTTTACGGTTCATTAAGCTTTCGCGTTTATGACTTGTATCGTCCTCGTTTGGACACCGAGTGGCTTCCTGTCCACTCTGTTTGACGCCTCCCTGTTATCAACTTCAAAAGCCGCCGGAAACGGCGGCTCTTTTTTGCGCGCGCT
This sequence comes from uncultured Alphaproteobacteria bacterium, assembly GCA_963770385.1. Lineage (GTDB taxonomy): Bacteria > Pseudomonadota > Alphaproteobacteria > Rhizobiales > Xanthobacteraceae > Bradyrhizobium. Next base: position 2,398,749 of record CAVYPJ010000003.1, read on the forward strand.
CCGCCGGCGCATCCGGTCCGGAGACCTCTGGGCGGCGAGCGTGTCCAAATCTCCGCACTCGCCGGAAACCATATTCCGGCTTGCCGCTGGACTCTCGTCCGCCGCCGCGCAATGATTTATTCATCATACGCCGGCACTGAGACGCCGGCTGCGTTGGTTGTGGCGTAAGAGGCGTTAACCATGTCTGATCGTGCGCAAGGGGACAGCGCGCTGGTTCAATTCAGCGAGCGGCTGACGAATTCGGCTGCCTTCGGCAGCCTGTTTCGAGAGGGGATGGACCTGGTCGAGGAGACCGCGGCCTATCTTGATGGGGCGGGTCGCAACGAGGCCAAGGCGCTGGAGCGCGCCGTCAGCCTGACCTACGCGACCGAAAGCATGCGCTTGACGACCCGTTTGATGCAGATGGCGTCGTGGCTGCTGCTGCATCGCGCGGTGAAGGAAGGCGAGATGACGCTGACCCAGGCCAATCGCGAAAAGACCAAGGTGAAGCTCACGGCCGCCGATCCCGGCCCGGCTGACACGCTGGACAAGCTGCCGGAACAACTGCAGGAACTGATCACACGCTCCATGAACCTGCAGGCGCGCGTCCGCCGCCTTGATACGACCATCCACTCGCCGCCGCCCGAGCGCAATGCGATCGGCAATCCTCTGGTGCCGCAGCTCAATCGGCTGAAGGCTGCATTCGAGCAGTAGCCTGCGGTCATTCCGGGGCGCGCGCAGCGTAAACCCGAAACCTCGAGATTCCGGGCTCGATGCCTTTCGCATCGCCCCGGAATGACAGTGGCCCTTGCCTACATCCCTGAACCTGCCAAACAAAAAAGCGCCCCATCCGGGGCGCTTTGTCGTCTGTCGGGCATAAACGGCGCGCCGCCGTTCAATCCTTCTTGAGGAAGCCCGAAAACTTCTTCTGGAAGCGCGACACACGGCCGCCGCGATCGAGGAGCTGCTGGGAGCCGCCGGTCCAGGCCGGGTGCGATTTGGGGTCGATATCGAGGTTCAGCTTGTCGCCCGCCTTGCCCCAGGTCGAACGCGTCTGGTACTCGGTACCGTCGGTCATCACGACCGTAATCGTATGATAATTCGGGTGAATATCGGATTTCATAGCTTATCCCAGGCGGCGGGCGCCTGCTCTCGATGGCTGACGTGGATGGAATTGGCGGGTTCTATAACGCAGGCAGGCCGCCAAAACAAGCTGGACGAGCTTCGTATCTATCCGGATTTGCCAGCTCTGGCCGCGGGGCCTATCTGGAGACTTGAAGCTTCGATTCTGACTAAATCAGAACCGAAGCTCCAGATTGTTGTTTTGGGCGCGTTTTCTTCACGCGAACCGGACTCCACTTCGCTCGAAAACGCTCTAACGAAGCAAATGGTCAGAAATCATGAGTGCTGTCGAACGGCTTGAAGACCGGCAGGATGTGACCCCGGCAGGACCGGATTCCGCAATCGATCTGTTGGCTGGCGAGGCGGAGCTCGCGCCATCGAAGGGCCGGGCACGGCTTCGCCCATTGCTGGCGCTATCGCCCTATGTCGCGCGCTATCGCGGCCGGGCCTTCCTTGCCCTGATCGCGCTCACGGTCGCGGCGATGACGACGCTCCTGGTGCCGGTCGCCGTGCGGCGGATGATCGACTTTGGTCTCACGCCGAAGGGCATCGAGCTGATCAACAGCTATTTCAGCGTCATGATCGCGGTGGTCGCGGTGCTCGCGCTCGCCAGCGCCGGCCGTTACTATCTCGTGACGACGATCGGCGAGCGTATCGTCGCCGACATCAGGCGCGACGTGTTCGCGCATCTGATGTCGCTGTCGCCGGCCTTCTTCGACAGCGCGCGCAGCGGGGAGCTGATCTCGCGGCTCACCGCGGATACCACGCAGATCAAGTCGGCGGTCGGCGCCTCCGTGTCGATCGCGCTGCGCAATCTGCTGCTGTTCTTCGGCGCCGTCATCATGATGGTGATCACGAGCCCGCGGCTGTCCGGGTTCGTGCTGCTGGCCATTCCGCTGATCGTGCTGCCGCTCGTCGCCTTCGGACGCTGGGTGCGGCGGCTGTCGCGCAATGCCCAGGATACACTGGCCGAAGCGACTGCCTACGCATCGGAGCTGGTCGGCGGCATCCGCACCGTTCAGGCCTATACCGCCGAGCGGCTGGCTGGCGCGCGCTTCGGCAGCGAGGTCGAACAGGCCTATGAAGCGGCGCGCACCTCGACCCAGGCGCGCGCAGTTCTCACCTCGATCATCATCTTCATTGTCTTCGCCAGCGTGGTCGCCATCCTCTGGATCGGTTCACACGACGTCCTCGTCGGCTCGATCACGCCCGGACGGCTCGGTCAGTTCGTGCTCTATGCGGCGTTCGCCGCAACGGGTCTCGGTCAGCTCAGCGAAGTCTGGGGCGAGGTCTCGGCGGCATCGGGCGCTGCGGAGCGTCTGTTCGAAATCCTTCACGTCAAGCCCGAGATCGCAGCGCCCGCTGCGCCGCGCGTGCTGCCAAAGCCCTCTCGCGGCGATGTCGGTTTCGACAATGTCAGCTTCGCCTATCCGATGCGCCCAGCGGTGCTCGCGGTCGAGCGCGTCTCGTTCTCGGTCAAGGCCGGCGAGAAGGTTGCGATCGTCGGTCCCTCAGGCGCCGGCAAGAGCACGCTGTTTCACATGCTGCTCCGGTTCTACGATCCGACTTCAGGCGTGATCTCGTTCGACGGCGTGCCGATCAAGCAGGCCGATCCGCGTGCGGTGCGGAGCCAGATCGCGCTGGTGCCGCAGGACTCCGTCGTGTTCGCGACCAGTGCGCGGGAAAACATCCGCTTCGGCCGGCCCGAAGCCAGCGATGCCGAGGTCGAACGCGCCGCCAATCTCGCGCATGCGAGCGAGTTCATCCGCCGCCTGCCCAAGGGCTTTGACAGCCAGCTCGGCGAGCGCGGTGTGACGCTCTCGGGCGGCCAGCGCCAGAGGATAGCGATTGCACGCGCGATCCTGCGCGACGCGCCGCTGCTGCTGCTCGATGAAGCGACGTCGTCGCTCGATGCGGAATCGGAGACGCTGGTTCAGACCGCGCTCGAAGAACTGATGAGCCATCGCACCACGGTGGTGATCGCGCATCGCCTGGCGACCGTGCTGTCCTGCGACCGCATCCTGGTGATGGACCAGGGTCGGATCGTCGAGCAGGGCACCCACGCCTCACTGGTTGCAGCGAACGGACTGTACGCGCGTCTGGCGCGACTGCAGTTCGAAGGCGCGTGACGCTTCGGCGCTACGAACGAAAACCGCAGTTTCCCGAATCACCCAGAGCGCGCCGCGCGCTCTAGGTTTCTGATCGAGCATGATCTTTTCGGAAAACCGCTGCTCACTTTTCCGGATCATGCTTCAGCCGGCCGAACTAAATGTCGCGCGAGGTGCAACCTTTGTCGGCCCTTGCACGTTTCCTGCCGGAACCGATCAGGTAACAGACAGGACGACGACCATGGGATATCGCCGCGGCGGCTTTGTGCTCACGCCTCCTTCGCTCATGATATTCGTGATTGCGCTGATTCTCGCGCTGTTCGCGATGCTCGTGCATTACACGCATATGCCGGTGCCGGTTGTCAGCGCAACGCATGCGTTCGACGCGCTCGCAATTGCCTATGTCGTGCTGACAATCGGCGTGTTGTTCCGAGGCATATAGCTTTCGACAATGACGGTCGCCCGCGAGGCGGCCGTTTGCTTTTATGGCCCCCACGCCATTCGCAAGACCGGCCGGCCCGAGGTCGGATTGACATCCTCGCCGGCATGAACAAAGCCGTTACGCTCGTAGAAGCGGATGGCGCGGGCATTGTCCCTGTTGACCAGCAGCGTGACGCCACCGGGTGATCGCAGCTTCGCCTCGTCGACAAGCGCGTCGGCCAGTTTCGAGCCCCAATGCTCGCGCACGACCACGAGCTGGTCGAGATAACCGCCGCCGTCGATCGTCACGAAACCCACGAGCTTGCCGACCTGCTCCGCGACGATGATCGCAGCATTCGGCACAAGCTCCTTGCGCCAGCGCTCGCGCCACCAGGGCACGCGCGCGGCGAAGTCGATCCCGGGATAGGCAAGCTGCCAGGTGCGCTGCCAGAGCGCGATCGCCGCGTCCTCGTCGGAGGACTGGTAGGGGCGCAGGGTGAAGGACGTGGTCAAGACCGCGCCGTCATCGCGCTACTTCTCCGTCAGCTTCAGCTCGATGCGGCGGTTGCGCCGGTAGGCATCTTCCGTGTTGCCGCTATCGAGCGGTTGAAATTCAGCAAAGCCGGCTGCGACCAGCCGCTGCGACGGCACGCCGAGCGAGATGAGGTATTGCACCACTGAGATCGCGCGCGCGGACGACAATTCCCAGTTCGATTTGAACACCGGGCTGTTGATCGGCCTCACGTCGGTGTGGCCGTCGACGCGCAGCACCCAGGCGATCTCGGCAGGGATCCGCTTGTCGAGATCGATCAATGCGGTGGCGACCGAGTTCAACTCGTTCTGGCCTTCGGGAAGCAGCGTCGCCTGGCCGGTCTCGAAGAACACTTCGGACTGGAACACGAAGCGGTCGCCGACGATGCGGATATCGGGGCGGTTGCCGAGAATGGCGCGCAGGCGGCCGAAGAATTCCGAACGATAGCGCGACAATTCCTGCACCCGTTGCGCCAGCGCGACGTTCAGCCGCTGGCCGAGATCGGCGATCCGGTTCTGCAATTCCTTGTCGCGCTTCTCCGAGGCATCGAGCGCTTCCTCCAGCGCGGCAAGCTGGCGGCGCAGCGCGCTGATCTGCTGGGCCAGGACCTCGATCTGCGCCAGCGCCCGCGCCGACACCTGCTTTTCCGAATCCAGCGCCTTGTTGAGTTCGCTGGTGCGGCCGGCGGCATCACTGCCGGCATTGGCGAGGCCTTCGTACAGCCCCTTGACGCGGTCGCGCTCGGACTGCGCGGAGGCAAGGCCTGCTTTCAACTGCGAGATCTGATCGTCAAGCGTGACCTTGCCGAGCTTTTCCAGCGATAGCAGATCGTTCAATTGTGCGATCTTGGCGTTGAGTTCTTCCAGCGCCTTGTCCTTGCCGGTGACCTCCTGCGACAGGAAGAACTGCACCACCAGGAACACCGACAGCAGGAACACGATCGACAGCACCAGCGTCGAGAGGGCGTCGACGAATCCCGGCCAGTAGTTGAAACCGGATTCGCCGCGGCGGGCACGAGCGAGGGCCATCTTGGTTCTCCGTTACGCTGCTGTCCCCGACATCGCGCCGCGCTCCTGGCGCCGCGCCGTAGAACAGGGACTCAAAGACGATTGTCGAGCCTTAATCTGGCAGTGCACGACGGGGCTGCACGGCCCGGGCGCAATGTCTCGTCTCTAGCTCTTCTCCTTCTGGCGGGCGAGGCGCTCGAGCAGGCGCTTGATCTCGCGGTTCTGCTCGCCCTGGCCGTCGGCCCATTCCCGGATCATCTGCTGCTCGGTGCGCATATGCGCGACCAGCCCCTGGATCGCTTCCGCGAGGTTCGACATCGCCGTCGTCGTGCCGCGGCCACTGCCTTCCTCGACGGCGGTGCGCAGCCGTTCGACCACGGCGGAGAAATCGCCGCTGACGGCGCCGTCGCCGCTGCCGCCATATTCGCGCACCGTCGAGGCCAGCCAGTCCTCGAGGTCGGTGTAGAAACGGTTCTGTGCCTGGCTCGATTGCAGGTCGAGAAAACCGAGCATCAGCGAGCCCGCAAGGCCGAACAGCGAGGACGAAAACGAAATGCCCATGCCGCCGAGCGGCGCCGCCAGCCCGTCCTTGAGCCGGTCGAACAGGGCGCCGGCGTCGCCGCCCACCTTCAGTCCGTCGATCACCTTGCCGACCGAGCCCACGGTCTCGATCAGGCCCCAGAATGTGCCGAGCAACCCCAAGAACACCAGAAGGCCGGTCATGTAGCGGGAAATGTCACGCGCTTCGTCGAGGCGGGTCGCGATCGAATCCAGCAGATGCCGCATGGTCTGCTGCGAGATGCTCATCCGCCCGGTGCGCTCGCGGCCGAGGATCGCCGCCATCGGCGCCAGCAGGGTCGGGCGGTTCGCCAGTGCGAGCCCGGGGTCGGCGATGCGGAAATTGTTGACCCAGGCCACCTCGGGATAGAGGCGGATCACCTGCCGAAACGACAGGATGGTGCCGATCAGCGCGACCGCGCCGATCAGGGCGTTGAGGCCTGGGTTGGCGAAGAATGCGATCGCGATCTGCTTGTACAGCACGACCATCACCAGCGCGCATAGCACCAGGAAAACCAGCATCCGCACCAGGAAGATCCGCGGCGAGGACAATTTGGTCGGGTCGATCTCAGAGATCGCGGAGCGGGAAGCGGAGCCTGAGGACATTCTCTCATCCATAGTGGGGAAACCACTGTTGGGCCTCACTATGGCACAGCGGTGGCGGGAAAAAAGCTGAGATCACCTTAATCCAATGCGCCGAATCAACCGGCCATTTCAACCGGAACTCCAGGTTGAAACCAGTTTCGCCTGAACGCGTATTTACAGGGAGACCGACGTCTACCGGCCAAAGCCACGTATCCGTATGACTATTCTGTATCTTGAAGCGCTCCTTGCCGTTGGTCTTTCGCTTTAGGTCTGATGGCGCTCGCCTGGGTCGCACGGCAGCGCACCGGCAATTCGGGCTGGGTCGATGCCATCTGGACCTTTTCGGTCGGGCTCGTTCGGTCGGGAGAGTCGAGCGAATGATGCGCTACGCCGTCGCCGCCGAATGGGGCTTGACGCGCCTCCGGTCATGGCTCGAGCCGGGCGGACGTTTCTTCATGCACATCTTCACCCATCGCGCAGGCACCTATCTGTTCGATGCGCCGACCGCGAGGACTGGATCGCCCAGCACTTCTTCGCCGGAGGCGTGATGCCGAGCCATCACCGTGTCCGGCAGCGGCGAGTATTATCGGCGCACCGCGCTCGACTGGCTCGCCAATTTCGATGCGCATCGTGATGCCGATCGAGGCTGCGCTGCGGCCTCTACGACGACGACACGGCGCTATGGATGCGGCGTCGGCGCTGGTTCTTCCTCGCGACCGCGGGCCTGTTCGGCCATGCCGGCGGTGCCGAGTGGGGGGTCAGCCACCATCGGATGAAGGTGAGCGCGGAGGGCGCGCAATGCGGTCCGCCGTCGCATGTCGTGCGGTTGCTTGTCGCATAGCGATTCGCGCGTAAACAATTCCCCGCCTGGTGTTCCGCTCTGTTCTCTCGATCGACCGGTCTCACAATCCGGTGAATCGACGGAACTCCGAGTTATTTCAGCGTGATGCCGTTGTGTGACAATGAGCCGCCCGCGCCTCGTATTGCGCCGCAGCAGGCTGGTTCTATCCTTGTCGATCATGAGGCGCGCAGTTCCGTGCGCAGCGGCGGTTCAGGGTTTTCGTCCGTCGCGTCTCCATTCCAAACCTTGGGGCGGCTTTTCAATGTCAGGATTTCGGACGCAGTCGGCAGGCCTCGCGCTGGTGCTGCTGGCGGCGCTATCACCTTTGCTCGCGGGCTGCGATCGGCCGAGCCAGGCTGCCGCCGACGCGCAGCAGCCGATCGTGCCGGACGTCAGCATTGTCACCGTCAAGCCGCAGGCACGTGCGATGGTGCGGGAATTGCCGGGGCGTATCGCGCCGACGCGCATCTCCGATGTTCGTCCGCGTGTCTCCGGCATCGTCGTCGAGCGCGCATTCCACCAGGGCAGCGAGGTGAAGGCCGGCGATGTGCTCTATCGCATCGACCCGCGGCCCTTCGAGGTCGAGGTGCAGTCGAGCAAGGCCGCGCTCGCAAAGGCCGAGGCCGTTCACGTGCAGGCCGCGCAGCAGGCGCGGCGCATCAGTCTGCTGACAAGCCAGCGCGCCGCGCCCGAAGTCGAGAACGAGAAGGCGATTGCGGCCGAGCGGCAGGCCGCGGCCGATGTCGAGGGACGCAAGGCCGATGTCGCGCGCGCCGATCTCAATCTGGAATATGCCACCATCCGCGCGCCGATCGACGGCGTTGTCGGCGCTGCGCAGGTCAGCGAGGGCGCGCTGGTCGTGCAGCACGACACCGCGACGCTCGCGACGATCCAGCAGCTCGATCCGATCTATGCGGACTTCACCCAGTCTGTCGGCGAAATGATGCACCTGCGCCGCGCCTTCGAGTCCGGCGATCTCGAACGTATCGCGCCCGACGCGATCAAGGTGCGCCTCGTGCTCGACGATGGCTCGCTCTATCCGATATCAGGCAAATTGCTGTTCTCGGAAGCCAAGGTCGACGCCAATACCGGGCAGGTGACGTTGCGCGGCGAGTTCGCCAACCCGAAGCGTGAATTGCTGCCGGGCATGTATGTCCGCGTCCGCCTCGAGCAGGGCATCGACAGCGATGCGATCGCCGTGCCGCAACAGGCGGTGCAGCGCGACGCCGGTGGCGGCAGCGAGGTCTTCGTCGTCAAGGCGGACGACAGCGTCGCGCGCCAGCCGGTGAAAACCGGTGCGGTGCAGGACGGCCAGTGGCTGGTGACGGAGGGGCTGAAGGCGGGCGACCGGGTCGTGGTCGAGGGCTTCCAGAAGTTCGCCGCCGGCGACAAGGTCAAGCCGCAAACCTGGGACGAGGCCGACGCTTCGGTGGAGACGACAGCCTCGTCACAGGCTGCCGCCGTGCAGCGGTAATCGACGATGCCGAGCTTTTTCATCGACAGGCCGATCTTCGCCTGGGTCGTCGCGCTGTTCATCTGTCTGGTCGGCGCGATCTGTATTCCGCTGCTCGCGGTCGCGCAGTATCCGATCATCGCACCGCCGTCGATCTCGGTGTCGACCAGCTATCCCGGCGCGTCGCCTGAAAATCTCTACAACAGCGTCACGCGGCTGATCGAGGAGGAGCTGAACGGCGCCAACGGCATCCTGAATTTCGAATCGACCAGCGACTCGCTCGGGCAGGTGGAGATCACCGCCAATTTCGTGCCGGGCACCGAGACCAGCGCGGCCTCCGTCGAAGTGCAGAACCGCCTGAAGCGGATCGAGGCGCGGTTGCCGCGTGCGGTGATCCAGCAGGGCATCCTGGTCGAGGAAGCCTCCAGCGCGGTGCTGCAGATCATCACGCTGAAATCGACCGACGGCAGCCTCGACGAGGTCGGGCTCGGCGATTTCATGATCCGCAACATCCTCGGCGAGATTCGCCGCATCCCCGGTGTCGGCCGCGCCACGCTCTATTCCACCGAGCGCTCGCTGCGCGTCTGGCTCGATCCGGCCAAGCTGGTCGGCTACGGCCTGACGGCCGACGACGTCACCAAGGCGATCGGCGCGCAGAACGCCCAGGTTGCCTCGGGCAGCATCGGTGCCGAGCCGAGCACGCCCGAGCAGCGAACCGCGACGCTGGTGCTGGTGAAGGGCCAGCTCGATTCGCCGGACGAGTTCGGCGCCATCATCCTGCGCGCCAATCCGGACGGTTCGACGGTGCGGCTGCGCGACGTGGCGCGGCTCGAGATCGGCGGCTTGAGCTATCAGTTCAACACCCGCCTCAACGGCAAGTCGACCGCGGGCCTCTCGGTGCTGCTGTCGCCGACCGGCAATGCGCTCGCGACTGCAAGCGCGGTCGAAGCCAAGATGAAGGAGCTGTCGCGCTTCTTCCCGGCGAATATCGCCTATGAAATTCCCTACAACATCACGCCCGTCGTCGAGGCATCGATCGAGAAGGTGCTCTCGACGCTCGTCGAGGCGGTAGTTCTGGTGTTCGTGGTGATGTTCCTGTTCCTGCAGAACATCCGCTACACCATCATCCCGACCATCGTGGTGCCGGTGGCGCTGTTAGGGGCCTGCGCGACACTGATGCTCGCCGGCTACTCCATCAACATGCTGACCATGTTCGGCATGGTGCTCGCGGTCGGCATTCTCGTCGACGACGCCATCGTCGTGGTCGAGAACGTCGAGCGCATCATGGTGGAGGAGGGGCTGCCGCCGAAGGAGGCGACCAAGAAGGCGATGTCGCAGATCACCGGCGCCATCATCGGCATCACGCTGGTGCTGATGGCCGTGTTCGTGCCGATGGCATTTTTCCCGGGATCGGTCGGCATCATCTACCGCCAGTTCTCGATCACGATGGTCGCGGCGATCGGCTTCTCGGCCCTGATGGCGCTGTCGCTGACGCCGGCCTTGTGCGCGACGCTGTTAAAGCCGGTGAAGGCCGGGCATGGCCATGCCCATACGGGCCTGTTCGGCTGGTTCAACCGCTTCCTCGACAACAGCCGCCATCGCTATACGGGCGTGGTGCGGGGCGCGCTCAAGCGCGGCGGCCGGCTGATGCTGATCTACGCGGCGTTCCTGGTCGGGCTCACCTTCGCCTTCACCCGGCTGCCCGGCGGCTTCCTGCCGGTCGACGACCAGGGCTTCATCACGACCGACGTGCAGACGCCGTCGGATTCCTCCTATGCCCGCACGGAAGCTGCGGTCGAGAAGGTCGAGAAATATCTCGCGGAGCGGCCGGGCGTCGAGAACGTCACCTTCCTCACCGGTTTCAGCTTCTCCGGGCAGGGCATCAACACGGCGCAGGCCTTCATCTCGCTGAAGGACTGGTCGGAGCGCGGCCCCGAGGAATCCGCCGCCGCGCTCGTCGCCGACATCAACCGTGACCTGTCGTCGATCCGCGACGCCAAGGTCTCTGCGCTTCAGCCGCCGCCGATCGACAATCTCGGCAATTCGTCGGGCTTCAGCTTCCGCCTGCAGGATCGCGGGCAGAAGGGTTACGCGGCCCTGATGCGCGCCGCCGACCAGCTCATTACGGAGGCCAATGCCGGGCCGATCCTGCAGAAGGTCTTTATCGAGGGCCTGCCGTCCGCGCCGCAGGTCAATCTCATGATCGACCGCGAGAAGGCCGGCGCGTTCGGCGTCACCTTCGAAGATATCAACAACACGATCTCGACCAATCTCGGTTCGAACTACATCAACGACTTTCCCAATCGCGGGCGCATGCAGCGCGTCATCGTGCAGGCCGACAGCATCAGCCGCATGAATGCGGACGACATTCTCAACTACAACGTCAAGAACAGGAGCGGCCAGCTCGTGCCGTTCTCGGCTTTCGCCTCGATCGAATGGGCGAAAGGGCCGACCCAGATCGCAGGCTTCAACTATTATCCGGCGGTGCGTATCTCCGGCGAGGCGAAGCCCGGCTACACCTCGGGCGACGCGATCGCCGAGATGGAGCGGCTCGCGGGCAAGCTGCCGCGCGGCTTCGGCTATGAATGGGCGGGGCAGTCGCTGCAGGAGAAACTGTCGGGCTCGCAGGCGCCGTTCCTGCTCGCGCTGTCGGCGTTCGTCGTGTTCCTCTGTCTCGCCGCGCTCTATGAGAGCTGGACGATCCCGCTCGCGGTGCTGCTCACGGTGCCGCTCGGCATTCTCGGCGCGGTCGTCGCGGCGACGCTGCGCGGCCTGCCGAACGACGTCTATTTCACGGTCGGCCTGATCACCATCATCGGCCTTGCGGCCAAGGATGCGATCCTGATCATCGAATTCGCCAAGGACCTGCGCGCCCAGGGCAAGCCGCTGGTCGAGGCGACGATCGAGGCCTGCACCTTGCGCTTCCGGCCCATCGTGATGACCGGCCTTGCCTTTGTCTCGGGCGTGTTGCCGATGGTGATCGCCAAGGGCGCCGGCGGCGCGAGCCAGCAGGCGCTCGGCACCAGCGTGATGGGCGGCATGATCGCCGTCGTCATCCTCGCGCTTCTGATGGTGCCGGTGTTCTTCGTCACCGTGCAGCGATGGCTTGCCGGCGATCGGGAGAAGAAAGAGGCCGTCGCGAAAGAGGCCTATGGACCGCCGGCGCCTGTGAAATCCTGACAGTCGTCCCGCCAATCCCTGCCGGTCAACGGGGCGCGCCTTCCGCGCGCCTTTTTGCTCGTCGTCCGTCCCCGCCTACGTTCGCTTTTGCGGCAGAGCGGACATCAACTGACGGGCAAAGCCCGCCTCGTCGGTCGAAAACGACCCCGAGCGGACGACTCGCGGCCGAGCGTTGATCCAGATCAACACAGACCACCCGGGCGGCCCAATCAAGTTGCACCGGCGGATTCCACGCCGAACCCGAAAACAACCGAGCCGCCGACGTCTTGATCGCGCGCGCGGCACATCGAAACCTCAGGGGAAGGAATGACAATGGGTAAATTGACCTTCGCCGCAAGCTTGGGTCTCGCTTGCTTGCTCAGCACCACGACCATCGCCCTTGCTGAAGGCCCGGGCACCGAAGACGCCAACAATTGGGCGCAATACAACCGGACCACCAACGCGTGGCGTTACAGCCCGCTCGATCAAATCAACAAGGACAATGTCGGCAAGCTTTCGGTGGCATGGATCGCCCAGGGCGGCGACATCACGATGGGCATTCAGGAGACGCCCTTGGCGATCGACGGCGTGATCTATTCGATCACCTCCGGGAATCGGGTGGCGGCGCTGGACGCCAAGACCGGGCGGGAGCTGTGGAGCTATCAGCCGAAGCTCGATCCGCTCACCAAGAAGGTGTTGTTCGCACCCTATAGCCGCGGCGTCGCGGTCGGCGACGGCAAGGTCTTCATCGGAACGGTCGATGGGCGCGGCATTGCCCTCGATCAGAAAACCGGCAAGGAGATGTGGCAAGTCCAGTTGACCGATTTTCCGAATTGCCATGGCTGCAATTTTACCTCGCCGCCCGTCGTTGCCGGCGAGATGCTGACTTTCGGCTCGACCGCCGGCGAACTGGCGACGCAAGGGAAAATCTACGGCGTCGACGCCAGAAGCGGCAAGAAGGTCTGGGAATTCAACACCATCAAGGACGACCCAAAGAGTTGGCCTGGCGCGAGCGGCAAATACGGCGGCGGCGGCGCCTGGATGCCCGGCACCTACGACCCGGAGACGCACACGGTGTTCTACGGCACCGGAAATCCCGGAAAGGATTTCATTAATTCGGAGCGGCAGGGTGACAACCTCTACACCGACTCGATCATCGCACTCGATCCCAAGACCGGCGAACTGAAATGGCATCGGCAGGAGATCAAGCAGGACGTCTGGGACTACGATTCGCCGTATGAGGTGCTGCTGTTCAAGAGGGACGGCAAGGATTTGATCGTTCACATGAACAAGAGCGGCTATGTTTTCGTGCTGAACAAGAATGATGGCAGCATCGACAACATCTGGCCGATCAGCGACGTGAAGAATTTTGTCAAGGAGATCGACAGTAAAACCGGCGAGCTGATCGGCCGCGTCGAATTGCCGATAAATCAGGAGACGCTGATCTGCCCGTCCACCTTCGGTGGGCGCAGCTGGAATGCCGGCGCCTACAACCCCAAGAGCGGACTCTGGTACAACAACGTGCTGGATTTCTGCGGCTACCTCAAACCCATCGCCCAGAAGGACGATCCCAAGGACTACGGCACCGGTCATATCGGCGCAGGTGATTTCGGTCGGCTCGCGATGGCGCCCGATGGGCGCAAGCCCGGCCGACTCGATGCGCGCGATCCCTTCACCGGCAAACTCAAATGGTCGCATGAGATGGATGTCCCCGGCTTCGCCAGTGTCCTGACCACCGGCGGCGGGCTGGTGTTCAACGGCGACCCGATGGGCATTCTGCAGGCCTTTGATGCCGACACCGGAAAGGTGCTGTGGAGGTTCAATACCGGCTCAGGAATGCGCAGCGGCATCATCAGCTACGCCGTCGATGGCGAGCAGTACATTTTGGTGCCAAGCGGATGGGGCTCCTACGCCGCACTCTTGCTTCCGGCGTTGTTCCCTCAACTCGAAACGATGCCGGCGGCTTCGACCTTGATCGCCTTCAAGCTTTCGAAATAGAGCACGATCCGGAAAAGCGTGTAGCGGTTTTCCGAAAACATCATGCTCGATCAAGAACCGCGCGCGATGGCGTTTCAACCCGATCCATCGCACTGCGGGCGAAGTAAGCAAGGGGCGGCCGTCGCCGCCCCTATCACGCCTCAGTGTCGGACCAATTCCCATGATGTACAGACTGGTGCTGGTGGCGATCGCCTGGATATTCGTTGGCGGCGCCGCCTATTCGCAAGAAGACGTTCCGAACCTCAAAGACCCGAAAATGATTGCGGCGGGCCATGATCTTTTTTTGGAAAGGCAGTGTGCCCATTGTCATGGGGAGGACGGCAGAGGCGGGGTCAATCTCGCCCGCCGCGATCTTGACCCCAAAGGTGTGTTCCAATCGATCGCCGACGGCCGAGAGAAGAGCGGCCTTCGCATGCCGGCATGGCGCGACGTATTGACCGACGAGGAAATTTGGAAGGCTACCGCCTACGTCATGTCGATCAGCCACCGGCCCAATTAGTTTGTGGGCCCACCAACGTCATGGGTGGCATGATTGTCGTCGTCATCCTTGCGCTTGTGATGGTGCCTGTGCTCTTCGTCGCCGCGCAGCGATGGCATGCTGGACCGCCGGCGCGGTAAAATCCTGACGGCGGTCACGCTCCGCAACGCGCGCTGAATCGGCGGCGAAGGGCGGGGAGAATTTCCTGCTCGCAGTCCGCTTTTGGAATGGTAATGTTCCGCCGGGCGCATCGCCGCGTCCTGATGGATGGGGCCATGTCCAAAGCCGGCACGCTTTCGGATGTCATCGAGAATATCTACGACGCGGGCCTGGAGCCCGCGTTGTGGAATGACGTCGTCGTCCGGATCAGGGATTTCGTCGGCGGCAAGGCCTGCGGATTGTTCTCGAAGGATTCGATCAGCAAGTTCGGCTTGACGCACTATTATTGCGGCGCCGACCCCGATTACATCAGGCTCTACTCGGAGACATATTGCAGGTTCGACCCGCTCGCCAGCTTGCCACCCTACGGAAGGGTCGCCAGTATTCCGGATCTGGTCGACTACGACGAATATCGGCGCGGGCGATTCTATCAGGAATGGCTGAAGCCCCAAGGCTGCAATGATGCTGCCAATGTCGTGCTGGAAAAGTCGAAGTCAAGCCGGCCGATTCTCATGACCGTCTTGTCGGGCAAGCGCATGGTGGACGAGGAGATGCGGCGGCGCATCGCTCTGGTCGTGCCGCACGCCAATCGTGCACTCATGATCAACAGGACAATCGAATCCAGGCAGGCCGAGGCGACGGCGTTTGCGGAAACATTGAACGGTCTCGCTGCAGGCATTTTCCTTCTCGATGCCGCATGCCGCATCGTCCATGCCAATGCGGCCGGCCTTCGTATGCTGGAATCGGACGACGTCCTGCGCTTGATCGGTGGGCAACTCGTCACCAGGGATGTTCAGGTCAACAAGGTCTTGCGCGAGATCTTCAGCGCCGGCAGTCATGCGGCGATCGCCGGAGGGGACCGCTCACTGTCGTTGGTTGCGCATGATGGCGAGCGTTACGTGGCCCATGTGCTTCCACTGGCGTCGGTGATGCGAAACGGCACGCAACGGTCATCCGAGGCGGTGGCCGCATTGTTCGTGCGCAAAGCGGCGCTGTCCACCCGCTCCTCAGGCGAACTTCTCGCACGTAGCTTCAATCTGACGCCGAGCGAGATACGGGTACTTTTCGCTGTCGTCGAACTCGCGGGCGTGTCGGAAGTCGCGCAATCCCTTGGCGTCGCCGAGACGACCGTCAAGACGCATTTGAAGCGGGTGTTCGCCAAGACCGGCACCAGTCGCCAGGCCGACCTGGTCAAGCTCGCCGTGGGGTTCTCAAATCCGCTGCATGGCGACGTCGCAAACCTCCATTCCGGTTGAATCGGAAAGGAGGTTCTCGTCTCTTGTTCCGACGCGTTGCTCTTGCCACCCGTCATTGCTTCGTCGCGTCGCTCCTCGCAATGACGGCGTCCTCTCCACAGGCATGCTCCGCGCGACTTCCCGTTGATTTGGAAGGTGAGTTGGCAAGTGACTCGGCAAGTGACCGAGCCAGCATCTGACGCGCGCAGGCCAGGCGCGACATGACCTGTGCCATCTGCAACGATGTCACTTCGGCAATCTCCCTGTAAGTCAGCTTCTCCAATTCCTTCAGCACCAGGATTTCGCGGAGCCGGCGCGGCATGGCTTCGATGGCGAAGCGAGCGGCGTCCAAATCGGCATCAGCCGGAACGGCAAACCCGTCCTTGTCGTCACCCGAACGGATGACGGAGCCGGCAACCGCATCTGGTAACGACGTCTGTGCGGATCCGCCGTTCCGCCGATGACTCTGCCGACGGGCAGTCAGCCATGTCCGATAGCAACCGCGCACGTTTTTCAGGAGTTGGGCGCGGCCGTTTCGGCCGGCCTCGGGAGAGTGGCCGGCCTGGAGGAATGCCGCATGAACGATGTGCTCTGTTGCACCGGCATCACGGCTCAGGAACCGCGCAAGATTGTAAGCCGAGTCGAGCATGAGCATGCAGTCCTCTCCCGAATTCACATCGTGCTGCATCTCTGTCTCCGTGATCCCATGCGGCCATCGAATTGCCGGTGCGCCGGTCCGCGACCGGCTTGCGGCCGCCGCCACGCGCGGATCGTTTGACCGCTGTGCCCGCATCCCTCAATGGACCGCGCCTGCCATTTCGCTGGAATCGCGATCCCCCAAACGCTTGAGCGAAATCAACGGCTTGCAACAACACCTCCGCTGCATTTCAGCGAACACGGAACGAGGTCGCGACCGATGTCGACACAGAGGTGCCTCATGACGCCGGCAGCGCAGGTTGGCAGGCGTGCGAGGTTTGGGGTCTTCGAAGCCGATCCGAGGAGCGGCATGCTGACCAAGAGCGGCCGGCGCGTCCGTCTGCAGGAGCAGCCGTTTCAATTGCTCTCGGCCCTGCTGGAACGGCCCGGCGAAATCGTGACGCGCGAGGAACTTCAGGGCCGTCTCTGGCCTCGGACGGTGATCGACTACGACCACGGGCTTAACAAGGCCGTGAGCAAGATCCGCGAGGCGCTCGGCGATTCCGCGGAGAACCCGCGCTTTGTGGAAACGATCGCGCGCCGAGGCTATCGTTTCCTCGCCGACGTCGCCGTCATCGACGAGAGCCTGACCGAGGCAATCGTCGCTCATCCCGCGGCAAGTGCGCCGTTCATCGGTAAAAGCTCTCCGAGCGGCGTCAGCGGCCTGCAGAAGCTGGCCGTCTGGGCAGCACTGGTGTTGCTGTCGATTGTAGCCTGTCTGACGTGGCTTGATCGGTCTTGGCTTGATCGGTCCCGGCTTGATCGGTTCTCGCTTGATCCGTGGCAACCTCGGACGAAGGCGGTCAATTCACTTGCGGTGTTGCCGCTGGTGAACATGTCGGGCGATGCGTCGCAGGATTTCTTTGCGGACGGAATGACCGACGAGTTGATCACGCAGCTCGGTAGGATCAGCACCTTGCGGGTGATTTCACGCACCTCCGCGATGACCTACAAGAGCGTGCAAAAGCCACTTGCAACCATCGCCCGCGAACTCAACATCGATGCCGTCGTGGAGGGAAGCGTCCTGCGCTCCGGCGAGCGCGTGCGGATCACGGCCCAGCTGATCCGGACGTCGGATGACAAGAATATCTGGGCCGACAGCTATGAAGGAGAGGTTCGCAACACGCTGCTGCTTCAAGCCAAGGTCGCCCGCGCCGTCGCGGACCAGGTGCGCGCAACGCTGAAGCAGGCACCACAGTCCGCACCCGAGCGGGCTCGCGTCGTCGATCCTTCGGCCTACGAAAACTACCTGAAAGGCCGCTATGTCCTCAACAAGCGCACCAGCGACGGTCTTCGAGCGGCGATCAGATATTTTCGTCAGGCCATCGAGATGGATCGCGGTTATGCCGAAGCCTATTCAGGTCTCGCGGACGCCTATGCTCTGGCAGGCGATTGGGAATATGACGTGCTCTCGACCCGGGAAGCATTCCCCAAGGCGACCGCGGCCGCCAGCAAAGCCTTGGAACTCGACGGCACGTTGGGCGAAGCGCACACCTCGCTCGCCTTTGCGTTGGACCTCTACGGTTGGGATTGGGATGTCGCTCAGGCGGAATATGAAGCCGCCATTCGTCTCAATCCCGGCTACGCGACCGCGCATCATTGGTACGCCTGGCATCTGATGCTGATGGGAAGGAGGACCGAGGCGATTGCCGAGCTCAGGCAGGCGGAAAGCCTTGATCCTCTCTCGCTCATCGTCGGCGCCGATATTGCCGATGCCCTGTGCATCAACCACGATTTCGAGGCGTCCGTCGAACAGAGCCGAAAGACGCTCGAGCTCGAGCCACGGTTTGCCGTCGGCCACTATGAGCTCGGGCAAGCTCTGGCGCAGTTGCATCAATTCGATGAAGCCATCGCGGAATTCCAGAAGGCGATCGAAATCTCCGGACACGGCAGCGTTTTCGATTCCGGCCTCGCCTACGCCTATGCCATGTCCGGCCATAGGGCAGAGGCCCTCAAGATCGTCAATGACATGAAAGCAGATCGCGAAACCTACCCGTCGGCGGAAGCCCACATCGCCCTGATCTATGCAGGTCTCGGCGACCGTGAGGCGGCGTTGAGCTGGCTCAACAAGGCCTACGAC
The DNA here is from genome assembly GCA_963770385.1 of uncultured Alphaproteobacteria bacterium. Lineage (GTDB taxonomy): Bacteria > Pseudomonadota > Alphaproteobacteria > Rhizobiales > Xanthobacteraceae > Bradyrhizobium. The sequence goes on from CAVYPJ010000003.1 coordinate 2,417,159, forward strand.
GTACGATTCAATCCATCGATCCTGTTACGGCCCGCATTCGACGCGATCCGCGCCGACGCCGGATTCAAGGATCTTTTGCAACGTATCGGCATTCCCGGAATCTGATCATGCTTCAGCTTCTCGATCGCTCGGCGGTTCGAGCGGCGATGACTGCTGGCTCGATATTCGCGCTGCCATAGCGGACATCATCCGAACGGTGGATGCGCGATGAAGCTGTCGAAAATGACTCTTGCGATGAGAGAAAGTTCAACGATCCATTGAACCGTGCGGCCGACTGGAAGCACCAACGCCCGAGGAAATGGTATCTGAAACCAAGGGGCGGTGTGACGCAGTCACTTCTGACCGGCGAGGTGTGGCTCATACGTCATACGGCCGGTTCGGGACGAAACGCTGTCATACGCTTCCACGCAGGCAATCGGAGCGAGTCATGGGTTCCTCAAGGCAACGCGCGATCTCGCTGCGGGCGGCGTCAGTCTATGAAGTCCTCACGACCGCTGGATTTGGGGCGCTCCTGCCAAAACTCACGCCAACACAGTTGCAGCAATTGCAGCGTTACCTCGACGCCGCAGTGGTCGATCCGGTTGTTCAGCAAGAGGCAAATGCCTGGCATCGCAAGGCGACCAAGTCCTACGGTCAACTGGTTGTCATTGATCCGGCGATCGAGCGTCAGGCTGAAAAGGCGATGCGCGACTACATCCTCATCAATAAATTCGATGATCGGGTGCGCCTGAAGGTCGAGCAAATTATCGACGCCGCCGCGTTCACGCCCACGACGGACAACCCGGACGAGGCGGACTATCTCGACCACGTTCGTAAGGTTCTCGATACTCGCGGCGCTTGGTTGCGTCTTGCGCCGAAGCTGGTGCGGGATGCCGAAGATCGCTCGCGCTGGGTGTCCGATCCGCGACGTTATGATGTCTGGCTTTCGCTCGGACCAGCCGGCGACACCATACCAACACGGACGGGACGCATCGATCGCGAAGCGCTGCTCGGGACTGGGGTCCTTGGTGCCGGTTACTATGTCGCGGTGGACCACGGACGGGTTCTCACGACACTCGAACGCGAAGCTAACCGCCTCGCCTCAGAGATCGACGACATCATGACGCTGTACTATGAGCTCAAGCGCATTCGGGACGGCGCGGCGCCGGGTGTGGTCGCCGTGTCGGACCTGCTTGGAGGCGCCTCATTCCCCGGTGAAGAGGTTTGGGAAGGCCCGCATAAGCTGCTCATGCGCGCGCTGGACATGAGAAATGCGGGCAAAACTTATGGGTTCCGAACGCTCCTGGTCGTTGCCGCGATTGCGACCCGCGATGCGGCGCAGTTGCTGTCGACCGCCCGTGACGACTCGGTGTCGGGAGCCGCGAGGACCGTGAAGGTACTCAAAGTCGCACGCACGGCCGGCGAGGTTGCCACGCTTGCATTGACCGTCACCGGCGTCGGTGCGGTGGTCCTGCGAGCCGGTGCGGCTGTCGCCAGGACTGTCGCCGTGTCAGAGGTCGATGTGCTCGCAGAGCGTGAACTCGCGCGATACCTCGCCAGAAACCCCGAACTGGCAAGTGAATTGAATCAGGTCAGGGTGGTCCCTGGTCCGAGGGGCACAGTCCTCGGCAATATCAAGGGTGGGCACAGCGCCGGGGCGGGCACGGGATTCCATTCCTGGTGATGTCACCGGAACGTTCGTTCCGTCTCGAGTTCGTTGCAGGAAAGAACAAGCGTAGCTTTGACTAGCGGCTTTCCTGGTCGAGTACGAGATTGATCGTGTGTGCGGCAATCTTCCGAAGCTGCGCCTCATTCCCGAAGGCGCGTTCGAGCACGGCCAATCCGCGCGTGACGGTGGCAATGTGTAATGCAGCGATCTCGGGGGCTCCGTTGAACTCGCCTCGCTCAACACCTTCCGACAAGGCTTCCTGAATCAGACCGGTGATGCGAGCCACCAAATCCGCGAAGGCTTGCCGCGCATTCTCGTCCAGCCCTTTGCCGTCGACCGACCCCAACTCCATCAGGCCCCGCGTCGTCGGACATCCGCGGGGCGGTGAGCCGGAACGGAAGTTCTTTATCGTCAAATCGAAAAACGCTGTGAGGCGCTCGCGCAAAGTGCCCGAGCCGAACGCCTTTTGAATCGCGCCCAGATACTCGCCGGAATAGCGCTCATAGGCGCAGAGAAACAACGCTTCCTTGCTGCCAAAGGCATTGTAGAGGCTGCCGCGTTGGACGCCTGCGTCACGCGCGATGTCCGAGAGCGACGTGCCACGTACCCCTTTGCGCCAGAATTGATCGAACGCGATGCGCAGGACGTCGTCGTGGTCGAACTCTCGCGGTCTCAAGTTTTCCTCCTCTGCACCCGCAGGTCCATCCGGCCTCAAACGCGGGCTAAAAAAGTATTTGACACGATGTCAAGAACATGGTTTTCGACATCGTGTCAAAAACTTTCTGGAGTTGATAGCTCATATCGTCAGTGAGGTGAACCGCTCGTGCGAGCGCTGCCATCGCGCGCGCGTTCACCTCACCGAAGTATCGCCGCAGGCTTCCGGGTAACGTCGCATGTGTGAACTGGCTGCAACGTCAACCGACGCTGGGCGCAAGCGTGACGACCGGCGGCGGCCGACTTAACCACACGATCGTTTGGAAGGAGACATCATGCAGGATCGTAAAGGCGGCTGCTTATGCGGCGCGGTGCGTTACGTGTTGAAGGGCGATCCACGGGCAATCGCAATATGTCATTGCACGCACTGCCAGCGGCAGAGCGGAAGCTTGTTCTCCTTCAACCTCGTCATAAGAGAAGCTGATTATGATCAGCGGGGCGAGACCATGGTCTACGTGGATACGGGCGATAGCGGGCAGCCGGTCTATCGTCATTTCTGCGGGAAATGCGGGTCTCCGATCCTTGCGAAGACTGCATTGACGCCCGGCAAGGTCGTGGTGAAGGCCGGCACTCTCGACAGTATGGAGGGGTTGCAGCCGAAAACCGAGATATATACCGATCACGCGGTGAAATGGCTCGCGCCGGTCGCGGGCGCTGCGCGCTTTGCGCAGAATCTATGACCGTCGGGATGGCGATGTAACATGAACACGCAGCGTCCACGTTGATGACGGTCTCGGCGATTTCCGTAGACACCTTGGGTCATCATCCGATTTCCGGATGATGACCGCGTCACTGCCCCAGCGGCTTCAATATCTTCACCAGCTCGGCGTGAACATATTCATTGCCGCAGACGACATGGCCGGTCTGCAGCGGATCGTCACTGCCTTCAATGCCTGAGACGATGCCGCCGGCTTCGCGGACCATGATCTGTCCGGCCGCAATGTCCCATGATTGCAGATTGCGCTCCCAGTAGCCGTCGAGCCGGCCGGCTGCGACGAAAGCGAGGTCGAGCGAGGCGGCGCCGAACCGGCGCAGGCCTGCGACGCGCTTCTGAAATTCCATCACCTCGGACCGGAACTGCTCGTGGTCGCCGCGGCCGATATGCGGCAGGCCGCAGGCAATCACGCATTCATCCAGCCTGCGGCGGCCGGCCACGCGCAGCCGCTGGTCGTTGAGGAAGGCGCCCTTGCCGCGCTCGGCGATGTAGAGTTCGTCATTGGCGGGATTGTAGATCACGCCCGCGATCAGCGTGCCGTCGCGCTGGAGCGCGATCGAGATCGCGAATTGCGGAATGCCGTGCAGGAAATTGGTGGTGCCGTCGAGCGGATCGACGATCCAGGTATGTGACTTGTCGTTGCCTTCTCGCATTCCGCCTTCTTCGCCGATGAAACCGTAGCCGGGCCGCGCCTTGGCGAGATCTTCGTAGAGCATCTCCTCGGCGCGCTTGTCGGCGAGCGAGACGAAATTGGCCGGGCCTTTCAGCGACACCTGCAGATGCTCGATCTCGCCGAGATCGCGCTTGAGGCTGCGGCCGGCGCGGCGCGCGGCCTTGACCATGACGTTGATGAGAGCGGAATGCAGCATGAGGTTCGCTTCGGTTCAGCGCCGGAAAAAGCGCTTGTGAGTGGACTTAGGCTGGAGGCTGGGGTGCCCTGTGGCGGCCCGTCCGTCAAGCGGATCATCTGGCGGTGCCGAACCAGCGTTTCGCACCAAGTTCGGCCTTGGCGCGATCCTCCGGGCTGAGTCCGGCGAATAGCTCATCGAGCTCCGGATCGCCCTTGCCGACGGTCTTGGCGATCAGGTGCCATTTCATGGCTTCGACCTTGTCCACCTGCACGCCCTGGCCGCTCACCAGCACGCGCGCCAGACGGTTTTGCGCGATCGCGCTGTTCTGCCTGGCCGCCTTGCGCAACAGCGCCACCGCGGCCGGCTGGTTCTTCGGCGTTCCAGTACCGTTGTAGAGTGCAATCGCGTATTCGACCTCGGCGTCGACATTGTCGGCGAGCGAGGCTGCCTGCAGCAGCCGCACCGATTTATCGAGATCCTTCTCGACACCGGTGCCTTCCTTATAGAAGGTCGCAAGCGCGTATTGCGCTTCGGGATTGCCGGCGTCGGCAGCCATGCGCAGCAGTTCCGCGGAACGCTTGAGATCCTGCGGCAGCGTCTGGCCGTCGAGATAGAGCAGCGCGAGGTTATAGGCCGCCTTGGGTTCGCCGAGCTTGGCCGCGGAGGCCAGCAGCCGGACCGCCTCCTGCTTGTCCATGGGACCGCCGCGTCCGGCAATGCGCATCATCGCGAGTTCGAGCATCGCCTCGCGATCACCGCCGTCGGCCGCGCGTTTGAACCAGTCGAGGGCTTTCACATAGTCGCGCTTGATGCCGAGCGCGTTGGAGTAGAGCTCGCCGAGCATGGTCATCGCCTTGATGTCGCCGGTCTGCGCCCGCGCGATCGCGAGGTCGAACGCGGTCTTGTACTGGCCGCGCTGATAGGCGCCATAAACCAGATCGGCATTCGGGTCCTCCGGCGCGGGCGTCGGCGCGGCTGCCGCCCCTGGAGCGGCGGGCGGCTTGGCCGCGGGCTTTGCCTCCGCGGACGGCTTCTTGGCCGCGACGGGAGCCGGCTTGGGTGGCGCCTTGGCGGCCGGCTTGGTCGCGGGCGCTTCGACGGCGGGCGGCGTCAACGAGACCTGCGCCGACGCGCTGGTTGCGAGCATCGACACGCTCGCAAGGATCGACATAGGGATCGATATGGAACGAAGGCTCGTCATTCTCCGACTATGCCTGTACGGCCCTTGCCGCCTCTCGAAGCGCCGCGTAGGCGTCCCGAACTGCTTGTCCGACTTCGGCGAGCGCTGCGCCGGCACCGCGCGGATCGCCCCAGACGAGATCGCCGACCAGGACGAAATCCGCACCCGCGCGCGCGAATTCATAGGCCTCATCGCGCGTCGCAGCATAACCGACGCAGGGCGGCTCGAACAGCTCGGCCCACCATGCGAGCCGCTCGGCGATCGCATCGACCGACGGGCGTTTGCCGTCCTGGTCGGGCTCGCCGAACAGCACATAGTCCGCGCCGAGCTCGCCCGCGGCCATCGAATCGTGGCGGGTCGTCAGTCCGCCGATGCCGGCGATGCGGTCCGGCCTCAGGCCCGGTAGTGCCTCTTCGAAGGCCTTCAGGCCAGTGACATGCGCGCCGTCCGCGCCCGCACGCGCAACGATCTCCGTCTGGCCGTCGAGCAGCAGCGCCGCGCCCGCGTTCTGGATCGCGGGCGCCAGCGCCTTGACGCGTGAGATCATGCTGCGCGGGTCCGTCGGCTGCAGCCGCACCAGCACCGCCGCGATGTCGGCGCCGGCGAGCAGGCCGGGCAGGCTCGCCGCCAATGACGAGGGATCGTCCACGACCGGCGTCGCGAGATAGAGCCGCGGCATCGGCCGGGGCGAAGCGGGCTTAGCGGCCAATTATGCCACCTTCTTTTCCAGGCCGGTTTCCCACGTGCCGGTGCTCGCGAGCGCATTCATGCGCGCGCGATGAGTGAAGGCGCGCTGGCCCGCCGCGACGTTCTCCGACTTGCCGGACCAGGCCCGTTGCGGCGCTGCCTGCAGCGCGCGGCCGTAGGAAAAGGTGAGCTTCCACGGCAGCGGACCGAGCCGGTTCATCGCATTGAGATGCGCGGTCGCCTCTTCGTCACTCTGTCCGCCGGACAGGAACGCAACGCCGGGCACGGCAGCAGGCACGCAGGCCTTCAACAGCCGCACGGTTTTCTCGGCGACCTCTTCGACGGAGGCCTGCGTCGGGGATTTCTTGCCGGAGATCGCCATATTGGGTTTTAGGATCATGCCTTCGAGCTGGACACGCTGCACGCGCAATTCCTGGAATACCTTGTTCAGCACGCGCTGCGTGACGTCATAGCAGCGATCGATGTCGTGACCGCCGTCCATCAGCACTTCCGGCTCGACGATCGGAACGATCTGTGCTGACTGGCACAACGCCGCATAACGCGCCAACGCGTGTGCGTTGACGTGGATCGCGGTCATGCTCGGCACATGCTCGCCAATATCGATCACTGCGCGCCACTTCGCGAAGCGCGCGCCGCGGTCGTAGTACTTCTTCAGACGCTCGGCAAGCTTGTCGAGCCCGGCGGTGACGAGTTCGCCGGGGCAATTCGGCAGCGCCTGCGTTCCCTCATCGACCTTGATGCCGGGAATCGCGCCGGCATCCTCGATCAGCCTGATCAGCGGCGTGCCGTCCTTGGCCTTCTGCCAGATGGTTTCGTCATAGAGGATCACGCCGGAGATGTATTTGCTCATCGCCTCCTGCGAGCGGAACAGCATTTCCCGGTAATCGCGACGCGATTCCTCGTTGGATTCGACATTGATGGCGTCGAAGCGCTTCTTGATGGTTCCCGAGGACTCGTCAGCGGCCAATATGCCCTTGCCAGGCGTGACCATGGCGAGCGCGATCCTGTTCAAATCTGCGAGATTCATCGAGACGTCCTCCAGCGTGGACCTGCCCTGCACACCAAAATAGACGGTTCTCGGGCAATTGCCGAGAAAACATTGGTCGCAGGGCAGGGGCCGAAGGGCGGGGCGACCGCGCAAAGTCCGGTCAGGCGGTCTTTGCATGGCCCATCCTTCGAGACGCCTGCCTACGGCGGGCTCCTCAGGATGAGGTTGTTGCGTGGCTCGATCCATGACCCCATGGTGAGAAGGCGCAGAGCGCCGTCTCGAACCATGAGGCCCGTGACGTCAGTCGATCCGGGCGGGCCTCAGGCGACTTTCGGGTCGAGCTCGCCCTTGGCGTAGCGCTTGGCCATCTCGGCCGTGGTCAGCACCTTCTTGATCTTGCTGGCCTGGCCTGCGGTGTTGAACTCCTGGAGCCGCTGCTTGCACAGCTTGGTCATGGCTTCCATCGCCGGCTTCAGGTATTTGCGCGGGTCGAACTCTTCCGGGTGGTCGTGCAGGACTTTGCGGATCTGGCCGGTCATCGCCATGCGGTTGTCGGTGTCGATGTTGATCTTGCGCACGCCGTTCTTGATGCCGCGCTGGATTTCGGCGACCGGCACGCCCCACGTCGGCTTCATCTTGCCGCCATTGGCATTGATGATGTCCTGCAGGTCCTGCGGCACCGATGACGAGCCGTGCATGACCAGATGCATGTTCGGCAGCTTGCGGTGAATCTCCTCGATAACTTTCATCGCGAGAATGTCGCCGTCCGGCTTGCGTGTGAACTTGTAGGCGCCGTGCGAGGTGCCCATCGCGATCGCGAGCGCGTCGACCCTGGTCTCCTTGACGAACTTCACGGCTTCGTCCGGATTGGTGAGAAGCTGGTCGTGCGAGAGCTTGCCTTCCGCGCCGTGGCCGTCTTCCTTGTCGCCCATGCCGGTCTCGAGCGAGCCGAGCACGCCGAGCTCGCCTTCGACCGAGATGCCGCCGAGATGCGCCATGTCGGTGACGGTCTTGGTGACGCCGACATTGTAGTCCCAGTCGCCGGGCGTCTTGCCGTCGGCCTTCAGCGAGCCGTCCATCATCACAGAGGTGAAGCCGGACTGGATCGCGGTCATGCAGGTGGCGGGCTCGTTGCCGTGATCGAGATGCACGCAGACCGGGATCTGCGGATAGATCTCGGTGACCGCGTCCATCATGTGGCGCAGCATCACGTCATTGGCGTAGGAACGCGCGCCGCGCGAGGCCTGGATGATGACCGGCGCATCGAGGCTGGACGCGGCCTCCATGATCGACAGCGCCTGCTCCATGTTGTTGATGTTGAACGCCGGCACGCCATAGTCGTGCTCCGCCGCGTGGTCGAGCAATTGGCGCAACGTGATGCGAGCCATCTTTTCCAATCTCCGGTTGGGGCCTCACGGACCGATAATAATCTAGCGTACTTTTAAAACCTCGACCCCGGGCAACGGTTTCCCCTCCATCCATTCAAGAAACGCGCCGCCCGCGGTTGAAACATAGGTGAAAGCGCCGGCCACGCCGGCCTGGTTCAAGGCAGCCACCGTATCGCCGCCGCCTGCAACCGAGATCAGCTTCTTGGCCTTCGTCCGCTCGGCGGCGTGCTTGGCCGCCACCATGGTGCCGCGGTCGAACGGCGTCATCTCGAAGGCGCCGAGCGGGCCGTTCCAGACCAGCGTCGCCGCGTCGTCGATCGCGGAATGGATGCGCGCGATCGATTGCGGGCCGACGTCGAGGATCATGCCGTCGGCGGGAATCGCGTCGAGGCCGTAGGCATGCGAGGGGGCATTCGCGGCGAATTGGTTGGCGACCACGGCATCGACGGGAAGGATGATCGCGCAATTGGCGGCTTCGGCCTTTTCCATGATCTTGAGCGCCGTCGCCGCAAGGTCTTTCTCCGCAAGCGATTTGCCGACGCCGACGCCCTGTGCGTGCAGGAAGGTGTTGGCCATGCCGCCGCCGATCACCAATGCATCAACCTTGCTGACGAGATTTTGCAACAGGTCGATCTTGGTCGAAACCTTGGCGCCGCCGATGATCGCGATCACCGGCTTGGTCGGCGCTTCCAGCGCCTTGCCCAGCGCATCGAGCTCGGCCTGCATGGTGCGGCCGGCATAGGCCGGCAGCTTGTGGCCGAGGCCCTCGGTCGACGCATGCGCGCGATGCGCGGCCGAGAAGGCGTCGTTGACCCAGATGTCGCCGAGCTTGGCGAGCTCCGCCACGAAGGCGGGATCGTTCTTTTCCTCTTCCTTGTGGAAGCGGGTGTTCTCGAGACAAAGGATGTCGCCATCCTTCATCGCGGCGATCGCTTTCGCAGCCGCCTCGCCGATGCAGTCGTCCGCGAAGGCAACGGGCTTCTTGATCACCTGCGACAGCGCCGCCGCGACGGGTTTGAGCGAGTCCTTGGCGTCGCGGCCCTTCGGCCGCCCGAAATGCGCGAGCAGGATGACCTTGCCGCCCTTGTCCGAAATTTCCGTGATGGTCGGCGCGATGCGCTCCATCCGTGTCGCGTCGGTGACGCGGCCATTCTCCATGGGCACGTTGAGGTCGACGCGGAGCAGCACGCGCTTGCCCTTCACGTCGACGTCATCGAGGGTGCGGAACTGTTTCATTTGATAGGTCCCTCGTCGGAGGTGTTGCCCACTGCGTCATTCCGGGGCGATGCGACAGCATCGAGCCCGGAATCTCGAGATCCCGGGCTCGGCCCTTCGGCCCGCCCCGGAATGACGGGCGTGTGGGTTACAGCTTCTTCGCCATCGCCACGGCCGTGTCGGCCATGCGGTTGGAGAAGCCCCACTCGTTGTCGTACCAGGACATCACGCGCACGAAAGTGCCGTTCTGCACCTTGGTCTGGTCCATGTGGAACGTCGAGGAGTGCGGATCGTGGTTGAAGTCGATCGAGACGTTCGGCGCGGTGGTGTAGCCGAGCACGCCCTTGAGCTGCTGTTCGGAGGCTCGCTTCATCGCCTCGTTGATCTCCTTGACGTCGGTCGCGCGCTTGGCGACGATCTTGAAATCAATGACGGAAACGTTCGGCGTCGGCACGCGGATCGAGACGCCATCGAGCTTGCCCTTCAATTCCGGCAGCACCAGGCCGATCGCCTTGGCGGCGCCCGTCGAGGTCGGGATCATCGACATCGCGGCAGCCCGGCCGCGATAGAGATCCTTGTGCAGCGTGTCCAGCGTCGGCTGGTCGCCGGTGTAAGCATGGATCGTGGTCATGAAACCGGTCTCGATGCCGACCGTGTCGTTCAGCACCTTCGCCACCGGCGCGAGGCAGTTGGTGGTGCAGGAACCGTTGGAGACGACGAGGTGATCCTTGGTCAAGGTCTCGTGGTTGACGCCGAACACGATCGTCGCGTCGGCGCCGTCCGCGGGCGCTGAGACCAGCACGCGCTTGGCGCCGGCGGTCAGGTGCGCGATGGCCTTGTCCTTGGCGGTGAAGATGCCGGTGCATTCCATCGCGATGTCGACGCCGAGCTCTTTCCAGGGCAGCTTCGACGGATCGCGTTCGGCCGAGACCTTGATCTTGCCGTTGCCGAGGCTGATCGAGTCGCCATCGACCGTCACGGTGCCGGGAAAGCGGCCATGCACGGAGTCAAAACGGAGCAGGTGCGCGTTGGTCTCGACCGGGCCGAGGTCGTTGATGCCGACCACTTCGATGTCCTTGCGGCCGGACTCGGCGATGGCCCTGAGGATGTTGCGGCCGATGCGGCCAAACCCGTTGATTGCGACCCGGACTGCCATCTCTCGTCTCCTTCATAGCTTTTGTCATCCCCGCGACGGACCTGCTGTCGCGCGAGAGTTTTTGGGCGGACGCCCGGTTCTGCCGGGCGGGAGCGGAAAATATAGTCCTTTGGTAATCCTTTTTCCGGGGGAGAACAACCGTCAGCAGAGCAAGGTCCGGAAAAGTGGGCACCGGTTTTCCGAAAAGACCATGCTCAAACAAAGAGCTATGGCGCGATGACGATTCATCGTGAATTCGTCGCGCTATAGCCGACGCAGAACAGCGTTAACTGCAGCCTCGGCGGTAATGCCGAAATGCTTGAAAAGGTCCTTGGCCGGGGCGCTCGCACCAAAAGAGTGCATGCCGATAAATTCGCCATCCTTGCCGATCACGGCGTCCCAGCCCCAGCGGACCGCAGCCTCGATCGCGACGTTGACGGGGGCGTTGCCGATGATGGCCTGCTGCCGCTCGGCCGGCTGCGCCAGCAGGAGTTCGAGCGAGGGCACGGAAACCACGCGCGACGCGATGCCGCGCTCGGCGAGTTGCTTCTGGGCGGCCACCGCGATCTCGACCTCGGAGCCCGAGGCGAACAATGACACTTTTGCGTCACCTTCCGCTGCGACCAGCTCGTAGGCGCCATGGCTGCAGGGATTGTCCGCGGGCGCCGAGCTGCGCAGTTGCGGCAGGTTCTGCCGCGTCAGCGCCAGCACCGTCGGCCCGGTGTTGCGGTTGAGCGCGAGTTCCCAGCATTCGGCAACCTCGATCGCGTCGCAGGGGCGGAACACGCGCATGTTGGGAATGGCGCGCAGCGCCGCCAGATGCTCGACAGGCTGGTGCGTCGGTCCGTCCTCGCCGAGACCGATCGAGTCGTGGGTCATCACATAGACCGCGCCGGTGCCCATCAGCGCCGCGAGCCGCATCGCCGGGCGGGCATAGTCGCTGAAGATGAGGAACGTCGCGCCGTTCGGCGCGAAGCCGCCATGCAGGAAGATGCCGTTCAGCGCAGCCGCCATGCCATGCTCGCGGATGCCGTAATGGATGAAGCGGCCCTTCGGCGTCTTGGCGGAGAATGACACCGCCGACTTCGCCTTGTTGTTGTTGGAGCCGGTGAGGTCTGCAGAGCCTGCGACGAATTCGAACGGCATCGCCGCCGCGATGACCTCGATCACAGCTTCCGACGATTTGCGCGTCGCGACGTTGAGCGGACTTTCCAGCAGCGCCTTCTTGTGATCCTTGAACGCCTTGGCGAGCGCCGGCGGTCGCTCATGCCGCAGCCGCCGCTCGAATTCGGCGCGCTTGCGCGGGCCGAGCTCGCCGAGCCGCGTCTCCCATTCCTGGCGCGCCGCGACGCCGCGGGAGCCTGCCTCGCGCCAGGCTTTGAGGACATCGTCGGGCACCGAGAACGGCTCGAGCGAGATGCCGAGCTTCTCCTTGGCCGCCTTCAACTCGTCCGCGCCGAGCGCCTCGCCATGCGCCTTCGCGGTGCCGGCCTTGGTCGGCGCGCCATAGCCGATCGTGGTCTTGCAGGCGATCATCGAGGGCTTGCTGGACGCCTTGGCGCGGGTGATCGCGGCAGCGATCGCCGCCTGGTCCTGGCCGTCGATCAGCTCCGCCTGCCAGCCGGCCGACTTGAAGCGCTTCACCTGATCGACGGAGTCGGCGAGCGAGGTCGGGCCGTCGATCGAGATGCCGTTGTCGTCATAGAGCACGATCAGCTTGTTGAGCTTCCAGTGCCCCGCCAAGGCGATCGCCTCCTGCGACACGCCTTCCATCAAGTCGCCGTCGGAGCAGAGCACGAAGGTGTGATGATCGACGATCTTCTTGCCGAACTCGGCGGCGAGCATCTTCTCCGCGAGCGCCATGCCGACGGCAGTGGCAATTCCCTGGCCCAGCGGGCCGGTGGTGGTCTCGATGCCCTTGGTGTGGAAGTTCTCGGGATGTCCCGGTGTCAGCGATCCGAGCTGACGGAAATGCTTGAGCTGGTCCAGCGTCATGTCGGCATTGCCGGTCAGGTACAACAGCGCATAGAGCAGCATCGAGCCGTGGCCGGCAGAGAGCACGAAGCGGTCGCGATCCGGCCAGGCCGGATTGGCGGCGTCGAATTTTAAAAACTGCGTGAACAGGACGGTCGCGACGTCGGCGGCGCCCATTGGCAGGCCGGGGTGGCCGGACTTTGCCTTTTCCACGGCGTCCATCGCAAGGCCACGGATCGCATTGGCCATACGGGTGTGATCGACCTGCGTCATGATGAAAATCCGTCTGAAATGAGATGCTTGGTTGTGGGGCGGTCCACTGGAGGGGAACACTGGGAAGATGCGGGGGTCGGGGGTTGGATAGCACCTCGGTTCCGGGAGTCCAACGTTTTGCGGGGCTGAAAAGTTGCTTTGTGGTGCATAGCTTCCACGCGGCGTTGCGCTGACCGGGCGAGGCACGTAAGCTTCGTCGCGTAAAGGCTTGCCGAACCGGGGCTTTTGCCGTCTGCCGAGGAGGCCTGTGGAAGGTCTGTTGCTTACCGCATGAACGATCGTCCGACCAATTCGTCCGGCCATTTGGAACCGTCCACTGCCGATGTGGACGCTGCGACGCGACGTCTGATGGCTGCGCTCGACGCACTGGAAAGCGCCGTGGAACGGCGGCGAGAGGCGGACCGCGACGAGGACGAACTCGCAACCCGAATTCAGGCGCTGGGCGCGGATCGCTCACGGCTTGCCGATGAGCTCGACGGATCGCTGGTGAAGACCCGCAAGCTCGAACGCGCCAATCGAGACATCGCCGAGCGGCTCGATGCCGCGATCGGCACGATCCGTGCGGTTCTCGGCGATGTGAGCGTCGAAAAACCCGCGAAAGCCGAAAAGCCGGCGAAGGTAGAAAAACTGGCGGAGGAAGAAGAGGACGAAAAAGAGGACGAAGATAACGACGAGGAGGAGGAAGAAGAGGAAGACGACGAGGACGGCGAGGAAGACGACGAATGAGCCATATCAACGTCACCATCAACGGCCGGCAATACCGCATGGCGTGCGAGGAGGGGCAGGAGTTGCGGCTGCTCAAGCTCGCCGAGAACCTGGAATCTCGTGTCGAGGCGTTGCGCGGCAAGTTCGGCGAGATCGGCGACGCACGGCTCACCGTGATGGCGGCGCTCACCGCGTGCGACGAACTCGTCGATGCCGGTCAACAAATCCGCAAGCTCGAGGACGAGCTGAAGACGTTGCGCGACGTCCGCGTCGCCGCGACCGACCGCGCCAAGGCGACACAGGCCGCGGTCGCGAACGCGCTCAACGCAGCCGCCGAGCGCATCGAAAAGACCACGCAGGTCCTGAACCGCACCATCGGCGGCGGCGTCGCGATCGGGTGAAGCGCGTGGCGCCTCGGCGTCGTCATTGCGATGAGCAACGCGACGAAGCAATCCAGACTGTCTCCGCAGGAGAGTTCTGGATTGCCTCGCTTCGCTCGCAATGACGAAAGGCGGAATTGATGTCTTCCATACAGCCAACGAATCCCTCACCTCAATTCTCATCTCGCCTTGTCAGGCAATACGCACTTGTCACCGGCGCATCTCAAGGCATCGGGCGCGCGGTCGCCGTTCGGTTTGCCCAGGAAGGCGCGAACGTCGCCATCAATTTTGTCGGCGCGCCCGCAGGTGCCGAAGAAACGCTTGCCCGTGTGCAGGCGGCGTCCGCCGAGCGGGGACATGATGCTCGGGACCATTTCATCGTTCACGCCGATATCGGCATCGAGGCCGATATCGCGCAGATGTTCGAGACGGTGCTCGTGCGCTGGCCGCGCCTGGATTGTCTCATCAACAATGCCGGTTTCCAGCGGGAGTCGCCGAGCGATGCACTCGACGTGGAGACCTATCGTCGTATTCTCGACGTCAACCTGACTGGTGCCGTGCTCTGCGCGCGGCATGCGCTTACGCATTTCGTCGCGCGCGGAGGCGGCGGCAACATCATCAACACGTCGAGCGTGCACCAGATCATCCCCAAGCCGGGCCATCTGGCCTATTCGATCGGCAAGTCGGCCATGGCCGGTCTGACGCGCACGCTGGCGCTCGAGTTTGCCGGCCGCGGCATTCGCGTCAACGCGGTCGGCCCCGGCGCGATCGACACCCCGATCAACGCAGCCTGGACCGGCGATCCTGCCAAGCGCGCCGTTGTCGAATCCCACATTCCGCTCGGGCGTGTCGGAACGGCGGAAGAGATTGCCGGCGTATTCGCGTTTCTGGCTTCCAACGAAGCCGGCTACATCACCGGGCAGACCATCTATGCCTGCGGCGGCGTCACGCTGTTCAGCGAATTCCGCGAGAATTGGGCGAGTTAGTGCCGCAGATCGGCCGGTCCGCGAACGCCGGGCGCGCCGCGGTCAACGTGAATGCCGTTCCAGTTGACGTCCAGTCCGACCGCCGCATTCTCTTCCGGGCTCGTGAGCCAATATCCGTGGGTCAGCCGACGCACGCAGATTGGCCACAATATCGGCGCGACGGTTTCATCGAGATGCTGCGAACGCATTTCGATTTCGGTGGATGCGATTACACCTGAACACAACGCACTTCGGTTATCCCGACACGGCCGAGACATCCGAAAAGCCGGACACGTGCTGATTTCAGCGCGTGTGCAAGCCTGAAGCAGAGCACCCATGCGGAGCCGCGCCCGACGCTCTCACTTGTCGCTCCTTCCGGCGTGATCTATTCATACGGTGAGGCGGACACTCAATCGCAGCATAAGCGAGAACGATCCGCTGCTCAGGGAGGTGCAAGTGAAGACGCTCGTCATGACCGCGGCCGCGATTGCCGCCATCGCTTTCAATGCCGCCATTGCCGCGCCCTTGCCGGAAGCCAAGCCCGATGATGTCGGCTTCTCGCAACAGGGCTTGGCGCGGATGGACGATTTCTTCGCGCGCGAGATCGCGGCGAAGCGCGTGCCCGGCGCCGTGGTCGCAATCGCCCGCGACGGCAAGCTGGTGCACTACAAGGCCTATGGCCGGCTCGATCCGGCAAAAGACGGAGCGATGCCGCTCGATGCGATGTTCGCGCTGGCGTCCATGACCAAGCCGATGGCGGCGGTCGGCGGGCTGACGCTGATGGAGCAGGGCCGTCTGCCGCTTCAGGCCAAGCTCGCGGACTACTATCCGGCATTCGCCGACATGAAAGTTGGCGTCACCCAGCCGGATGGCTCGATGAAGCAGGAAACGCAGCTTTCGCCGATCTTCATCCACGACCTTTATCGCCATACGTCCGGCCTGATGTATGGCGGGCGGCCGGACAGCTCGAGTCCGGTCGCGCGCCTTTATCCCGATGGCGTCGCGCCAGGGATCGAGGGCGACACGCAGGCTTTCATCGACCGCATCACCAAGCTGCCGCTGGCGCATCAGCCGTCGACGGCGTTCGAATACGGCTTCTCGATCGACGTGCTCGGCGCTGTCGTCGAAAAAGTCAGCGAGCAGCGCCTCGGCGAATATCTGGGCAAGAATGTCTGGCAGCCGCTCGGCATGAAGGATGCCACCTTCTCGCCGTCGGAGGCGCAGCGCGCGCGCCTCGCCCGTCCGTTCCCGAATGATCCGCTGACGGGCAAGCCGCAGGCCATCAAGCTGCTCGACACGCCAACGAAGTTCGACTGCGGCGGGGCCTGCTCGTTCGCGACCGTCGGCGACTATCTGCGATTTGGACAGATGCTGCTCAACGGCGGCGAACTCGATGGCCAGCGCATCCTGAGCCCCAAGACGGTGCGTCTCATGACCTCCAACCATCTGGGGCCCGAGATCGAGAACAACGTCGCAAAGATCGAGCCGCATCGTGGAGGCTTTGGCTTCGGTCTCGCGGTGGCGGTGCGGACGACCGAAGGTCTGTCATCCGTTCCCGGCAATCCCGGTGAGTTCACCTGGAACGGCGCCTACGGCACGCAATTCTTCTGCGACCCCAAGGAGCGTCTCGTCGTGGTCGTGGGCACGGCGGCGCCGGGCGAGCTGCGGAAATATTATCGCGAGCAGGTGCAGGACATCGTCTATGGCGCGATGGTGAAGTGAGGCGCCATGCTCACCGTTCATCATCTCGGCAAGTCGCAATCCGAGCGCATCGTCTGGCTTTGCGAGGAACTGGAAATTCCTTACGAGCTGAAACGCCATACGCGTGACGCCAAGACGATGCTGGCGCAGGCGGACTACAAGGCGTTGCATCCTATCGGCTCGGCGCCCGTGATCACCGACGGCGATCTCGTGCTCGCCGAGTCCGGCGCCATCGTCGACTACATCATCGCCAGATACGGCAACGGCCACCTCACGCTTGGCGCTGATGATCTAGGCTTCGCGCAATTCCTGTACTGGTTTCATTTCGCCAACGGCACGCTGCAGGCCAATCTGGGCCGGTTGATGATCCTGAACCGGCTCAAGCTTGCAGACGACAATCCGATCCTGCTCGCCACCAGAGCCCGCGTCGACCGCGCCTTCGATCTCGTCGAGGCGCGGACGCGCGAAGCGGAGTATCTGGCGGGCCGCGCGTTCACCACCGCCGACATCATGATGGGCTTCCCGCTCACCACGATGCGCTATTTCCAGCCCTACGATCTCGCGCGCTGCCCGAACATCATTGGCTATCTCGCCCGCATCGGAGCTCGTCCGGCCTACCGGCGGGCGATGGAGAAGGGCGATCCGGGCATGGCGCTATTGCTGACGTGAGCACTGATGACATCCCCGCCTTTCCGGGACGCGACCAGAGGCGCGGCCCCGGAATCCGTCGCAACAGGTCTTGATTGTTGCGTGAGATGGCGTTGCCGCCTTCGTCACGGCGAACAGCGGCGGTTATAGGTTCCGGGCTCGCGCGTTCCGCGGCCCCCGGAATGACGGAAGGCGCGCGCGGAGCGTGACCCCTGTCGCGCCAATCTGTCGCATTCGTCGTGAATTAACCTTTAAATCAGGCCGGTCATCCCGCATCCCGCCCTGCAAAAGTGGGACTTCTCGAGGGTCGATTTAGGCTCACGGACTTGTAATTTGTCGGCAAAGCGCCTATGGTGCAGGCATTCGATTAGCCGCTGTGCCTTTCTGAATGTGCCTGCTGGCTCTTTCCCAAAGACATCGACCAGTTGAATGGATCGCGTGATGGTCACGCGAGAGAATGCTTTTGGAGAAGAAAATGGCGACAGGTACTGTCAAGTGGTTCAATGGCCAGAAGGGCTTTGGATTTATCGCACCTAGCGATGGCGGCAACGATGTGTTCGTGCACATCAGCGCGGTCGAGCGAGCGGGCCTTTCCGGCCTTGCAGAGGGGCAGAAGGTTTCGTTCGAGCTCAAGACCGACAAGATGCGCGGCAAGGTAAGCGCAGAAAATCTAGCGGTGTTATAAGCCGTTTCGCGCCACTTTCACGGATGTACTGAAATGGCGCCGTTGCCCGCTCGGTCCTGGGATTGAGCGGGCTTTGTTCTGTTTCAGATCGGGATGAGGAGATGGCTACCAAAAAATCCGCTGAACCCTCTCCCGAAAGCATCGCGCGAGCCAACCGGCAGCGGCTTGCCTCGGAACAGGGGGCGCAAGCAATGGCGGATATCGAGCAGGAAGCCATCGCCATTCGCAAGAACATGGGGCGCCTTCGCGCCTTGAGGGAAGCCAGGGAAGCAGCAGAGGCGCAAACTCAACAGGCCAGTCCCGCTGCAGCAAAGAAGAAGCGCAAAAAGGGTTTCTCAGGATAACACAAATCCCCGGGCACTTGGCTTTGCACCGGGGCTTGGCTTCACCCGGATCTGGCTTTTCATCTCCGCAAATCGCAATCCGAACGCATCCTCCGGCTTCGCGAGGATGCGGGACTTCCCTGCGTGTTGAACGTTCATGCGCGCGCGACGCCGTGCCCTCGCTGTGTGTTTGAAACGGGTTGCCTGACGGGCAAATCAGCTCGATTTCGTCACGGCATAGGCTGACGAGCAGGCCGCAAAGGCGGAAAATCGCCTGCGCCAAAACGCTAAATTTCACAGCGCTTTCAAAGCGAACATGCGCGTCCAGATGCCGGCGCAAAAATAATCTGCTTTGCATGGTCAGGATTCGCTGGTTTCCTCTTCGTATCCCGCGCTCATAAGAGAGGGGCGTTTCGCGATCGTCACGAACGTTGAATGCGGGATGCGATGGACGCGGCTTGTTGTGAGACGAGCGACATGACGCGGACGGCGAAGTCGCGTGGTCCTGGCGCCCCAAGGCTGGCGCTAAATTGGCGATGATGCTTCGCATCACGCCGATGACGGTGACAACACAGTCTGGTCACCGAGGAGAGCGCGAAGGAAACCGTTAAAACCATTGCGCAGGGAAGGCCGGTTGCTCCGGCTCGTACCTGTGGTTCTGCCGCGTGCTTTTTTTATGCACGCGGACCATGGGTGCGAAGGGCACCCGGTCTTCCCTGCGCCCTCTTCTTCGAACGAGGGTGAATTGATCGAAAAACTCGGACGCCATGCGCCGCGAGAATGTACCTTTACGTCTCTCTCGGTCGTCATGCCCCGCTTCAAGCGGGGCATCCGGCAGGCCGCGGCTTCCCAGTTCAAGCACGGCCGCCTCTGTGTCGGAGAATTTGGCGAGGGCGGCAAGCCGGGCGACGACAGCGAGATATTGGGCTGCATGGTTGTTTGAAATCTGAATCAGAAGCCCGAATTTACTGGCCCTGGGCGGTGGAGGAAGCATCGGTGGCGCTGGCGGAACGGCGCTGCCATTGCTACATTGGGTCTGCGAGGCTGTGACGTGCGTCAGGAGCCATAATATCCCCGGGGCCTTATCGATCCTTTAGGGAACTGTCCCTGGCCGGGTCCGTGGACTCGGACATATGGTGCCCACCTACTTTCGTAGGGAACTCCGGGATCGAGTGCTTCAACGGCGATCGCGGCTTCGCGCTTATTCTTTCCGGTTGATGATGCCACGCCACGCTGGTTTTCGCGGTCGGCGGGTCAGATAATAGTCTGCGGCGGGAATGCCGCGGTTTTTCGGTTTGTACCGGAGTTATTTCATATATCGGATCACCTGCTTTTCGTGGGTGACGACAGCGGAACGCGATACTGCATGCCGGACGCGTCTCATCAGTCGAAGCAGGAACTCCGCGCGACGGCGCTTGAAGCGCGTGACGCCTTGAGCGATCAGCAGCGTGCGGCCGCGGCGCAGGCCCTTGCCGCGCGTGGACTGCCATTCGAATTGACGCAAGGCGCCGTGGTCAGCGGCTATTCACCGATCCGCAGCGAGATCGATCCGATGCCGCTGATGCGGCAGCTCGCGGCCCAGAGGTGCCAGGCTCGCGCTGCCGGCGGTAACTGCACGCGGCCATTCGCTGATCTTCCGTGCCTGGTCCGTGAACGACAGGCTGCTGCTTGGGTCGCTCGGCATTCCCGAGCCGTCACCTGCTGCCGCTGAAGTCGTGCCCGACGTCATGCTGGTGCCGCTCGCCGCATTCGACCGGGCGGGACACCGCATCGGTTATGGCGCCGGCTATTACGACTTCACGTTCTCTCACCTGCGGAAGGTGAAGACCATCGTGGGCGTCGGACTTGCATTTGCGCTGCAGGAAATCGGGGTCGTTCCGGCGTTGTCTCATGACGTCGCGTTGGATTATGTACTAACGGAGCGTGAGGCGCTCGATTTCCGGAGGGGTTAGGTTGCGCATTCTTTTCGTTGGCGACGTCGTTGGCAGGGCGGGCCGTACCGCCATTCTGGAGCACCTGCCCGGCCTGATCCGACACCTTTCGCTCGATCTCGTGATCGTCAATGGCGAGAACTCGGCCGGAGGCTTCGGCATCACCGAGGCGATCTATCAGGAGCTCCTGGATGCCGGCGCCGACGCCATCACGCTCGGCAACCATGCCTGGGATCAGCGCGAGGCGCTGGTGTTCATCGAGCGTGCGCCGAAGCTGGTCCGTCCGGCGAATTTTCCGCGAGGCACGCCCGGCCGCGGCGCCGCGCTGGTCGACACCAAGAACGGCAAGCGCGCGCTCGTCATCAATGCGATGGGCCGCGTGTTCATGACGCCGTTCGACGACCCCTTTGCCGCGCTCAATCGTGAGCTCGATGCGTGTCCGCTGCGCGAAGCGGCGGATGCCGTGGTGGTCGACTTCCATTGCGAGGCGACCAGCGAGAAGCAGGGCATCGGCTTCTTCTGCGACGGCCGCGCCAGCCTCGTCGTCGGCACGCATACGCATGTGCCGACCGCGGACCATCAGATCCTTGCCGGCGGTACCGCCTACATGACCGATGCCGGCATGACCGGCGACTACGATTCGATCATCGGCATGCAGAAGGAGGAGCCGCTGCGCCGCTTCACCTCGGGCATTCCGTCGGGCCGGTTCGAGCCGGCAAGCGGCGCTGCCACGTTGAGCGGGGTCGCGGTGGAGACCGACGATGCGACAGGACTCGCCCGCAACATCGCGCCGGTCAGGATCGGCGGCCGGCTCGAGCCGACGCTGCCGAAATTCTGGACGGACTGAAGCCGCTCGAACTGCCACTCGCCAGCTGCGAACTCAGGATTGCCGGATGCCCATCCGGAATGCGCCCCAGTGGCGGCCGCGAATGAAGATCGGCGATGAAACGTCCTTCATGAGCACGAATTGACCGCCACCCATGTCGCGGCGGTAGGTCTGCACGAGAGACGGCCGCGTGCTGGCGGCAACCTTCTTCACGGCGCGGTCGTTGAACAGTCGCCGGTTGCGGCAGTTGGCATTGTTCCAGACAGGGTCCGAGCCCTGCGGCAGGCGATAATTCGGGTTATGGGTCGGCAGGTAGCCGGCTCTGGCCCAGGCGACGCAGAACACGATGCGCGGGTCGGATTTCTGGATCGGATCCTGGATTGGCGGAAGAACGCGATCTGTGAACGCAACGTAGTCGGTCAAGTATTGCTTGGGATCGGTACCCTGGATTTCGCGATAATTCTCATCCATCAGCTGAGCGAGGGCGATCTCGCCGCTTGCGATGGCGTCTTCGAACAGCGTCGAGATTCGTTTCGCCGTCTGGACCACGATCCGGATCAACGGCGCATCGGACGTCTCCACGCCGCTATCAGCGATCATCGCGATCAGTGTCTCCGACAGCTCGAGCAGACGGGCGACCCTTTCCTCGGCATGTTTGAGGTGCGTTGAGGACAGATCGACCCCTTCGGCGAGTTGACCGAGCTCTTCGATCACCTGGTCGCAATGGGCAAGATTGGAAGTCGCGGCCTTGGCGACGCCGTCGATCTCGTGGCCTACCCTGGCAAAGCCATCCTGCACGCGGGCCATGATGTCCTGGATTTGCGTGGCACCGTTCGCCGGCATTCTTGGCTCGGACCGAGGCCTCGCCGCTTTCACCGATCAGACTGCCGACCTGACCATCCAGGCCGCGGACGGTATCGCCGATCTGTTGGGTTGCCTGACGCGTCGCTTCGGCAAGGCTCTTCACTTCGTTTGCGACGACCGCGAAACCCCTCCCAGCGGAGCCGGCGCGGGCGGCTTCGATGGTCGCGTTCAGCGCAAGAAGATTTGTCTGTTTGGCGATCGCCTCGATCGCCTTCGACACCTTTGCCACGTCCGAAAGCGCTGAAGAGACCGAGCCAAGCCGGCTTTCGATGCGTCCGACGGACTCGACCAATTCAGCGATATGCTGGACCGCCGTCTCCACCACGGTGCGCGACTGGGTGATTTCGCCGACCGCGGCCGAAGTCGCCGACTGCACAGAGCGCGAGGCGCCGGCGATGTCGTGGTTGGCAGACACCATCGTCTTGGCGGTCTGTTGGAGATGGCCGAACCGCACTGACTGCGTGGATACGCGGCCCGCAACTTCCTGGACGTTGCCTGCGACATCGGCAAGCTCAACGCCGAGCCCGCCGATCTTGCCCGCAAGCTGATCGACCAGGCGCTCACTGTCGGACGGACCTGCGGTAGACTTCTGGCTGGGCGGCGTACATCGCTTAGTTCCTTAAGGAGACGAACATGGAGGCTATCAGGATGCCGCGTGGTGCCGTCCCGCGGCGCGGACGCGTACCTTGATCCCTCGGAGCATGATGGGATTGCCGTCGCCTGTATCCAGGGCAAACGCAGGCGCGGCCGGTTCCGGCACGCGCTTCCCGAACAAACCAAACGCCATGCAGCCCTCTGGAACAATTGTGAGTTGAAGACGGCATTCTTGCACTCACGCGTGAAGTCATGGTTAACAATTCTCTCAGGCCGGAAAAGCCACCCCACGCCCAATAAGGTTGCCAAATCTTTGATTTTGGGATGGGCACGGCCTATAAGCCGCGCTTTCGCTTCCCGCGGGATGCTGAACGAATTCGAAGACCTCCGAAGAGACCCCCAAGAGAAACCTCCAAGAAACCTCCAAGACACCCCCAAGAACTCCGATGGCCGGCCATTCCCAGTTCAAGAACATCATGCACCGCAAGGGCAGGCAGGATGCCCAGAAGTCGAAGCTGTTCGGCAAGCTGGCCCGCGAAATTACGGTGGCCGCCAAACTGGGAACTCCGGACCCCGCGATGAACCCGCGGCTGCGGGCGGCCGTGGTCGCGGCGCGCCAGGAGAACATGCCGAAGGACAATATCGACCGCGCGATCAAGAAGGCGCTCGGCGGCGAGGGCGATAACTATGACGAGATCCGCTACGAGGGGTATGGCCCCGGCGGCGTCGCCGTCATCGTCGAGGCGCTGACCGACAATCGCAACCGCGCGGCTTCCGACATCCGTTCCTTCTTCACCAAGGCCGGCGGAAATCTGGGTGAAACCGGCTCGGTCGCCTTCATGTTCGATCACACCGGGATCATCGAATATGATGCGAGCGTCGCTTCCGACGATGCCGTGCTGGACGCAGCGATCGAGGCCGGCGCGGACGACGTCATATCGAGCGAGAGCGGTCACGAAATCTACGCCTCGCAGGACAGTTTCCGCGAAGTGGCGAAGGCGCTGGAGGCGAAGTTCGGCGAACCGCGCAAGGCGGCGCTGACCTGGAAGCCGCAAAATACCGTGGCGGTCGACGACGAGACCGGCGAGAAGCTGTTGAAGCTGATGGACATGCTGAACGAACACGACGACGTGCAGAACGTGTTCGCCAATTTCGAGATCTCCGACGCGCTTGTCGCGAAACTGGGCGGGTGATCGGGCCTCGTTCCGGCTGTCGTCGCCCGCGATGACATGTGGGTGTCGGGCTGGGGCGCTAGGCCGAATCCGGCTGTCAGGCTATCACTGACCCATGACAGCACAGCCGATTCGCAGTCCCGTCCGCATTCTCGGCATCGATCCCGGCCTGCGCCGCACCGGCTGGGGCGTGATCGAAAGCGACGGGAATCGGCTGATCTTTTGTCGGCTGTGGATCGGTGGAACCGCAGGACAACCTGCCGCTGGCGAGCCGATTGCTCGCGATCCATGAGGGGCTCGCCGCCGTGCTCGGCGATCTCAGGCCGCTGGAGGCCGCCGTCGAGCAGACCTTCGTCAACAAGGACGGCGTCGCCACGCTCAAGCTCGGCCAGGCGCGCGGCGTCGCCATGCTGGCGCCGGCAATGTTCGGTATTTCGGTCGCCGAATATGCGCCGAACCAGGTCAAGAAGACCGTGGTCGGCGCGGGCCACGCCGACAAGAACCAGATCCTGATGATGCTGAAGATCCTGCTGCCGAAGGCCGAGCCGAAATCGGCCGACGCGGCCGACGCGCTTGCGATCGCGATCACCCATGCGCATCATCGCCAGAGCGCAGCGCTGCGGCTGAGGGTGGTTGGCATATGATCGGCAAGCTCAAGGGCCTGATCGACTCCTACGGCGAGGATTTCGTGATCCTCGACGTCGGCGGGGTCGGCTATCAGGTGCACTGCTCGACACGCACGCTGCAGGCGCTGCCCTCGACCGGAGAGGCCGCGGTGCTGTCGATCGAGACCTATGTCCGCGAGGACCAGATCAAGCTGTTCGGCTTCCGGAGCGACGCCGAGCGCGAATGGTTTCGCCTGTTGCAGACGGTGCAGGGCGTCGGCGCCAAGGTCGCGCTGGCGGTGCTCGGAACGCTGCCGCCGACGGAACTGGCGAACGCCATTGCGCTGCGCGACAAGGCTTCGGTTGCGCGCACGCCCGGCGTCGGCCCGAAAGTCGCCGAGCGCATCGTCACCGAATTGAAGGATAAGACGCCGCAGTTCGCCAATGTCGATCCGGCCGTCGTCAGCCTGTCCGGCGCGATCGACGAGCAGCGCGCGCCGCGCCCCGTGACGGACGCGATTTCCGCGCTGGTCAATCTCGGCTATGGCCAGCCGCAGGCGGCAGCGGCGATTGCTGCGGCCTCACGCAGCGCCGGCGAAAAAGCCGAGACCGCGCAATTGATCCGCCTCGGCCTGAAGGAATTGGCAAAATAGATTATATGCTCGGCCTGAGGCCGAATGATTGAAGGAATGCATTTCCCGCCATGTTGAGTAAGAAGGACAAGGAGCTGATCGCAGCCGCCACAGCCGCCATCAGCGAGCGCTATCGCAACAAGTGGCAGGAGGTCGGCGCCGCCATGCGGACCCGCGACGGCCGTATCATCACCGGGGTGAATATCGATGCCTATCTGGGCCGCAACGCCGTGTGCGCGGAAGCGATCGCGATCGGCCGCGCAATTACCGAGACTGGCGACCATGGCATCGAGACCATCGTCGCCGTACGCCACCCCAAGCCCGGCGAGCGCGGCAAGATTGCCGTTGTCTCACCCTGCGGTATCTGCCGCGAGCTGATCCACGATTATGACGCAAAAGCGCGCGTGATCGTTCCCGACCACGGCCATGAGCCGAGGGTGGCGAGCATCGGCAAGCTGTTGCCGAACAAGTATCGGCGGGGCAGCGAGTGAAGGCGCCCTCGCGCATGGTGACGCCCGAGCGCCGCGCGGATGATGTCGGCGACACCGCGCTGCGCCCGCAGCTTCTGTCTGAGTTCGTTGGCCAGGCGCAGGCGCGTGCCAATCTCTCGATCTTCATCGAGGCCGCGCGCAAACGCGGTGAGGCGCTGGATCACGTACTGTTCGTCGGCCCGCCGGGCCTCGGCAAGACGACGCTCGCGCAGATCGTCGCGCGCGAGCTCGGGGTCGGCTTCCGCGCCACCTCGGGTCCGGTGATCGCCAAGGCCGGCGACCTTGCGGCGCTGCTTACCAATCTCGAAGAGCGCGACGTGCTGTTCATCGACGAGATCCATCGCCTGAGCCCGGCGGTGGAAGAAGTGCTCTACCCCGCGATGGAGGATTTCCAGCTCGATCTCATCATCGGCGAGGGGCCTGCCGCGCGTTCGGTGAAGATCGAGCTTGCGAAATTCACGCTCGTCGGCGCGACCACGCGCGCGGGCCTGCTCACCAATCCGCTGCGCGATCGTTTCGGCATTCCGGTGCGGTTGAATTTCTATACCGTGGAGGAATTGGAGAAGATCGTCGCCCGCGGTGCGCGCGTGCTCAACATCGGCATGACGCCGGACGGCGCCAATGAGATCGCGCGTCGCGCGCGCGGCACGCCGCGCATTGCCGGCCGCCTGCTGAGGCGGGTGCGCGATTTCGCCTCCGCCGCAGACGCCGCATCGATCGACCGCAAGATCGCCGATCATGCGTTGAGCGCGCTGGAAGTCGACGCCGCCGGTCTCGATGCGATGGACCGACGCTATCTCACGACGATTGCGATGAACTATGGCGGCGGCCCGGTCGGGGTGGAGACGATGGCTGCGGCGCTGTCGGAGCCGCGCGACGCGATCGAGGACATCATCGAGCCCTATCTGATCCAGTGCGGCTATCTGCAGCGTACGCCGCGCGGCCGGCTGCTGACGTCGCATGCCTTTCGCCATCTCGGCCTGGCCGAGCCATCGCGCGACCCCGCGCAGTTCGGCCTGTTCGGCAGCGCCGAGGACGACGATTAGGGCCGGTTGATCCATGCAAACCCATCCGAAATTCGCTGCAATCCTGGATTAGCAGGCAGCGCCTTCGCGCAGGTATCGGACCCGATGTTCTCACGCCGCAGCTTCCTTCGCCTGATGTCCGGCCTCGGCTTTGCCGGCTTCTCGACCACAGCCTATGGCTTCGGTGTCGAACCGCTCAGATTTCGCGTCACGCGCTATCATGTTTCGTCGCCGCGCTGGCCCGCCGACCTCGAGCTCAAGATCGCCGTCGTCGCCGATGTTCATGCCTGCGATCCCTGGATGTCGCTGGATCACATCGGGGCGATTGTCGAACGGACCAACGCGCTCAATGCGGATCTGATCGTGATGCTGGGCGATTACGTCGCCGGCCATCGTCAGGTGACGCGGCGCATTCCGGCCGGCGAGTGGGCCGCTGTGCTTGCCGGGCTGAAGGCTCCGCTCGGCGTGCACGCGATCCTCGGCAATCACGATTACTGGGACGACAGGACGGTACAGCGAGACGGGAAGGGCATTCCGATCGCCCGGCGGGCGCTCGAGGCGGCCGGCGTTCCCGTTTACGAGAACGACGTCGTGCGTCTCGCAAAGAACGGCCGGCCGTTCTGGCTGGCAGGACTCGGCGATCAACTGGCTTATTGGCCTGCGCGGCGCTTCCGGCCGGTGCGCCGCATTGGCGTCGATGATCTCGACGCGACGCTTTCGAAGATCAGCGATGATGCTCCGGTCATTCTGCTGGCGCATGAGCCGGACGTTGCCATGCGTGTGCCGGAGCGGGTCGCGTTGCAGCTTTCCGGCCATACCCATGGCGGTCAGGTCAGGTTGTTCGGATGGGCGCCGATCGTGCCGTCGCGCTACGGCAATCGGCTCGCTTATGGACACGCCCAGATCAATTGCGATGTCATCGTGTCCGGCGGTCTCGGCTGTAGCATCGTGCCATTCCGGCTCGGCGTCACGCCGGAAATCGTGATCGTCACGCTGAACGGAGCGGCTTCCAGCGTCTCGTGACGCAGGCGCGCTTGCGCGCGCGACGGATTTGCGCAAAACGGTGGCTTACCGGGCAATCGGGGGGCTACAGGTTGACAGCTCATCATCTCGACGGCGAGGTCCGCGACGGTCGCCATCACATGCAGGTCCGTGTCTACTATGAAGATACGGATTTCAGCGGGATTGTGTATCACGCCAATTATCTGCGTTTCATGGAGCGCGGGCGCACCAATCATCTGCGGCTGATGGGCGCCGACCAGCATGCGCTGTTCACCGAGGAGGAAAAGGAGCGGCCGGGCGTTGCCTTCGTGGTGCGTTCCATGGAAATCGATTTCCTCAAGCCCGCGCGGATGGATGACGTGCTCGACGTGGTGACCTGGCCGGTCGCGGTCAAGGGCGCATCGATTATCCTGGCCCAGCAGGTGAGGCGCGGCAGTGACGTACTCGTGAAGGCGCAAGTGCGGGTCGCCTGCATCAGCGAAGGACGAGCGCAGCCGATTCCGAAGGAATTGCGTAGCCTGTTCAAGGTTGATCTGGCTTAGCAATCGGCCGATAGGAGGCGGCGTCTCGACAGTCCGTTTTGAGAGGAGTTTATCGACGTCGCCCTCGCGAAGGCGGGGGGCCCATAACCACAGGACGCAGTCGTTTGCAATCAATGTCAAACACACTGCCTCAACGAAAGATTCCGCGGTATGGGTCCCTGCGTTCGTGTTCAGGGACGACGTCTGCGGTGATCGAAGCTACGCCGCGGCCTTGTGGCGGGCGAGTTCGGCTTTGTAGAGCTCGAACTCTTCCGCGATCGCTTTTGCGACAGACGGCCGTGCGCGCATGCGCTCGTAATAGGCTTTCACGGCCGGCCATTTCGCCAGCTCGACCGGCGGCGTCGCCATGGTCCAGTTGATGACCGTGACGAGATAGGCGTCGGCGACGCTGAAATGGTCGAGCAGATAGTCGCGGCCCTTCAGATAGTTTTCGAGATAGTCGAGCCGCGACAGGTTCTTCTCCAGCACATAGCTCTTCACGTCCGGTACCGCCTTCTTGTCGAGCAGGGGCACGAAGAGTCCCTTGTGCAGCTCGGTGCCGATGAAGCAGAGCCATTGATGCAGCCGGCTGCGGTCGATTCCGGGGGCGGCTCCAAGGCCGGCCTTCGGCAGATGATCCGCGACATATTGCAGGATCGCCGCGTTCTCGGTCAGCACCGTACCGTCGTCGGTGCGTAGGGTCGGCACCAGGCCGAGCGGATTCACTTTGCGGAAATCCGAGCCGTCGTTCAGCACCACCTTGGTCTTGGGATCGACCTCCAGATAGGTCGCATCCGCGCCGGCTTCGTAAAGCGCGATCCGTGTCGCCATCGAACAGGCGAGTGGTGAGAAATAGAGCTCCATCGGGTGCCTCCTTGCCAGTGGGCCGGTGACCCCAGCCCAAGTTGATTTTTATACTGTTCTGCATAATATAACTTCGGTCAAGGAATTTATTGCGAAATGGTACAAAAAAATAGGAAGCCGTCGCGTCCGGTTGTGGCCGATGCGCCCGCCACTCCGAAACGCCGGGGCCGGCCGAGGGCCTATGAGCCTGACGTCGCGCTCGGCAAGGCGCTCGCCCTGTTTCGGACGGCAGGTTTCGCCGCGACCTCGCTTGACGACCTCAGCGCCGCCACCGGGATGAACCGGCCAAGCCTCTACGGCGCATTCGGCGACAAGCGTGAGCTCTACATCAAGAGCTATCGGCGCTATCGCGAGGATGCGCGCGCGGCGATGATTGATATCTTTCGTGAGGAATTGCCGCTGCGCGAACGGCTGGGGCGCATCTATGCGATTGCGCTCGATATCTATCTGTCCGGCGCGGCCGGGCCGCAGGGCTGTTTCACGGTGATGACGGCGGCGTCCGAGGCCGTCGCCGATCCCGACATTCGCGCCATGGTGCTGGAGGGCTTCGTCGAGCTGGACAAGGCGTTTGCCGCCTGCTTTCGGCGCGGCAAGGAAAAGGGCGAGTTGCCCGAGGGCGCCGATCCCGCGGTGCTGGCGCAACTGGCATCGGCAACAATCCACACCATCGCCATCCGCGCCCGAGCGCGGGTGCCGCGCAAGGAGCTGGAAGCGATCGTCAAAGGTGCGATCGACGTGATGGTGGGGAGGTAGTCGTCGTCATCTGGATTCGCAGCCACATTCTCCGCTGTAGTCCCAGCGAACGCATTAGGGCATTCACACATCTCG
This sequence comes from uncultured Alphaproteobacteria bacterium, assembly GCA_963770385.1. Lineage (GTDB taxonomy): Bacteria > Pseudomonadota > Alphaproteobacteria > Rhizobiales > Xanthobacteraceae > Bradyrhizobium. The sequence continues at coordinate 2,446,710 of CAVYPJ010000003.1, forward strand.
AAAGGCGATCTCGTCTGTCGTCCCTGCGAACGCAGGGACCCATACCGCGTGATATCTGTTGTTGGAAAGAAAGCCGTCCCGTCTCAGTGCCACAAACTCAAGCCTGTGGTTATGGGTCCCTGCGTTCGCAGGGACGACAGCGAGTTTGTGGCCCGAACGGTACCCTTGGAGATGTGTGCATACATTAGTGCGTTCGCAGGGACGACAGACGAGGCTGCCTTTCGAGATGTGTGAATGCCTTAGCGCTTTCGCGGGGGCGACGCAGAGAGTTGCTAATATCCACGCGTGCGATCGACGACATTTTCCAGCGTGCTGCCCGCCTCGAACCGCTCGATCTGTTGCACGACATAGCGCGAGATCGAATCGGCATCCGTGTCGGCGGCATTGTGCGGCGTCAGCACGACCCTCGGATGGGTCCAGAACGGGCTGTCCCGCGGCTGCGGCTCCTGTTCGTAGACGTCGAGCGAGGCGGCGCCGAGCGTGCCGTCGTTAAGGCAGGCGATGATGTCGGCCTCGTTCTGCAGGCCGCCACGACCGGCATTGATGATGACCGGCGCGCCCATCGGGCTGCCGCGATTGAGCTTCGCGAAGACATCGCGATCGAGGATGTGCCTCGTGTCCGGCGTCAGCGGCAACAGGCAGACGAGGATATCGGTTCGGCGCAGGAAGGTGTCGAGCCCATGTGCGCCGTGAAAGCATTCGATGCCGTCGATCCGCTTCTCGCTGCGGCTCCAGCCGGCGACGCGGAAGCCGATCCGGTGCAGCACAACGGCCGCGTCGGCGCCGAGCGTGCCAAGGCCCATGACGCCGACGGAGATCGCGCCGGCCGCCCACTGATATTTTGGCGCCCAGCGTTTTTCCCGCTGCGATTGGCGCAGGTAAAGTTCCTGGCGGTGATGCATCAGGACATGCAGCACGACATATTCGGTCATCCGCGCCGTGAGATCGTCGACCGCGACGCGCACCAGCGGCGCGTTCGGCAACGATTTATCCGCCATCAGTGCGTCGACGCCGGCGCCCAGATTGAAAATGACTTTCAAATTTGGAAAGACCGCAAGCTCGCCCGGCGCCGGCTTCCAGACCGCGGCGTAGTGAACCTCGGCCGGGTCGATCGTCTCGCCGGGGATCGCCACGACGCGCCGGTCGCGGCAGACCTCGTCGAACCGCGCCTTCCATCGTTCGCCCGACCAGTTCTCGGTCCGGCCACGGATCAAGAGCGCCAGCGCGCCTCTACTCATCTCTCTCTGCTCCCAAAACTCAAACATGACCCGCAACACACAGCAAATCGCGCGGCAGGTCTAGTCTCGCCTCATCGAACGAAGGGGAGACTTCAGATGCGTAAACTGGTCCTGTTATCCGCCCTGTTGCTGGCCTCTGTTTCGGCTCACGCTGGCGAAAGCCGGGGTCTCGTTTTGGCGGCCAGCGACGCGTCATCCACCTCCGACACACCGGCTCCGCTTCCTCCGATCAAGAAGTCGGAGGAGCCCAAGCAGGAGCCGAAGCCGCAGGCCGCTGTTTCGGCGCAGCCGCTGCCTCCGAAATCGGCACGCCACGTCCAAACCGGACGCTATGCCGCCCAGGAGGCGAAGGCGCGCCGCATTGCCGCGCAATACGGCGTCTATTGGTAGTGGAGGATCTTTAGGGCGCGCGGCGAAGCTCACCGCCGCGGCCCTGCACTCCCTTTGGGAGAGACGGGCATGAAATCCATCAAGACGCTTTTCATCGTTCTGAGCGTTTGCAGCCTGTGCTCGAGAACGGCCATCTACGTCTATCGGCATTTCAATCCACCAGTCGCGGTGGCGGTCGGGCCGTGACGACCGCCGGCAGGCGACCGGAACCTGCCCAAAATTTTTCTCGCTGGATTTCTCGGCTTAAATTTTTTGGCTTAAATTTCTTTCTGGGCCTGTCGGCTCGGGGCATACTCGTTCGTCCTTGCCATGAACAGGAACCCTACGACATGCTCTACGCCATTCTCTGCTACCACGATGAGGACTTCGTCGGCTCCTGGAGCAAGGAGCAGGACGCCGCGGTGATGAAAAAGCTCGCGGTGGTGCAGGACAATCTGGCCCGGCAGGGCCGGCTCGGACCGGTGGCGCGCCTGTTGCCGACGACGGCCGCGACCACGCTGCGCAAGGAGGAGCCGCCGCTCATTCTCGACGGCCCCTATGCCGAGACCAAGGAGCAATTGCTCGGCTTCTATCTCGTCGACTGCAAGAATCTCGATGAGGCGCTGGACGTCGCGCGCGATCTCGGTGCCGCCAATCCCGGCGGCGCCTATGAGATCCGCCCGGTCGGCCTGTTTGCAGCCAGGGAGCATCGCGACGTGACCGACAGCGCCTGGATCGACGCCGCCCTGACGTCGGCGCGGCCCCAGGCGGTCGGTGCGCTGCTTCGTTATTTCCGCGACCTCGATACCGCCGAGGAGGCCTACCAGAATGCCTGCCTGCGCGCGTTGAAAAGCTGGCCGCAAAACGGGCCGCCGCGCGATCCGGCGGCCTGGCTGATCATGGTCGGACGGAACGTCGCGATCGACGAGGTACGCCGTAGCCGCAAGCAGCAGCCGCTGCCGGAGGACGATCAGGCGATCTCCGACCTCGGCGACGCCGAGGACGCGCTCGCCGAGCGGCTCGACGGCTCGCACTATCGCGATGACATCCTGCGGCTGCTGTTCATCTGCTGTCATCCGGACCTGCCGGCGACACAGCAGATCGCGCTCGCGCTCCGCATCGTTTCCGGCCTCACCGTGAAACAGATCGCGCGCGCCTTCCTGGTCAGCGAGGCGGCGATGGAGCAGCGCATCACCCGCGCCAAGGCCCGGATCGCCGATGCCGACGTCGCGTTCGAAACGCCGGGCGCGGTCGAGCGCAGCGAGCGGCTCGCTGCCGTCGCCGCCATGATTTATCTGATCTTCAACGAGGGCTATTCGGCGAGCGGCGATACCGCGCCGATCCGCGCACCCTTGTCCGAGGAAGCGATCCGGCTGGCGCGGCTGCTGCTGCGGCTGTTTCCGAGCGAGCCCGAGATCATGGGCCTGACGGCACTGCTTATGCTCCAGCATGCCCGCTCCGCGGCTCGCTTCGATCCCGCGGGCGAGCTCGTGCTGCTTGATGACCAGGACCGGGGCCTCTGGAATAAGACTATGATCGCCGAGGGGCTGGCGCTGATCGACAAGGCGATGCGTCATCACAGGAGCGGAGCCTATCAGATTCAGGCCGCGATCGCGGCGCTGCATTGTCGTGCCGACAAGCCCGAGGATACCGACTGGAAGCAGATCGATCTGCTCTATGGCGCGCTCGAAGTCGTGCAGCCGTCGCCGGTCGTGACGCTCAATCGCGCGGTCGCGGTGTCGAAGGCGAGGGGGCCGGAGGCCGCGCTCGAGATGATCGAGCCGTTGGCGCCGCGGCTCGCCAATTACTTCCATTTCTTCGGCGTGCGCGGCGCGCTCCTGATGCAGCTCGGCCGTAACGACGAGGCGCATGTTGCTTTCGATCGCGCCATCGCGCTCGCCAACACTTCGGCCGAGGCCGCGCATATTCGCATGCATCTCGATCGCCTGATGCGTGACAGCCAGCCGGGCAGCGCGAAGAAAGCCGGGACCTAGCCTCACCGTTTGATCGCGTGGCAGGGCATGGCAGTCCGAAGGACGGCGTCGCTTTCGCTCGTCCATGTCCGGCCATCCAAATTGTGGGCATGGCGGCGCAAATAATTTTCACACCTCGTGTCGGACCGCTCCTGGCCCGTTCGTCTATTGGGCAAGCATCACAAATGGAGCAAGCCATGCCGACGCCCACGCCAAATGAACCGGTCTCCGGGCCAGCATTGTGGTCAGGCCGTCTTCTCAGCGGTCTTGTGATCTTGTTCCTGCTGTTCGACGGCGCGATCAAGCTCGTGCCGTGGCCGATTGTCACGGAAACGATGGATCGCATCGGCTATGGTTCGAGCGAGACGCTGGCGCGTGCGCTCGGCGCCGTCACCATCGCCTGTACGGTGCTCTATGCGATTCCACCGACCTCGATCCTCGGTGCGATCCTGCTGACCGGCTATTTGGGCGGTGCAATCGCCACACATGTTCGGATCGGCAGCCCTCTGTTCACGCACGTCTTGTTCGGATTTTATCTGGGGCTGATGATCTGGGGCGGGCTCTGGTTGCGCGACCGGAAGCTGCGTAGCCTGATGCCATTGCGGGGTTAATTCGTATTGCCGGCGTCTCTTCCGTCACGGAGTTCATGAATGTTCGAAGTCATCGTCTTCATTGCCATCATCCTCGCAATCGTCATTGCGCTTGCGCTGATCCTTGCTGCGGGAAAGCCGGACACGTTCCGCGTCTCGCGCGCCGCGGTGGTCAAGGCCGCGCCGGAGACGATCTTCCCGCTGATCGCAGACTTCCACGAGTGGAGCAAATGGTCACCCTGGGAAGGCCGCGATCCCGCGTTGAAGCGGACGTTCAGCGGTGCCGAACGCGGCACCGGCGCGGTCTATGCGTGGGACGGCAACAAGAATGTCGGCGCGGGCCGCATGGAAATCACCAGAGCGACTGCACCGTCGGACATCGCGATCAAGCTCGATTTCATCAAGCCGTTTGAAGCGCACAACGTCGCCGAGTTCACACTCTCGCCGCAGGGCGGTGGTACCGATGTCACCTGGGTGATGCATGGTCCGGCGCCGTTCATGCACAAGGTCATGCAGGTGTTCATGAACATGGACCGAATGATCGGCCGGGATTTCGAGGCCGGCCTCGCCAATCTCAAGAAAATCGCCGAGCGATAAGTCCCGGCATCAAGGACTTCGACGTCCCCCACCCAAACCAAGGAGCAAGCGATGCTAAATCCCTATCTGTTCTACAACGGCAATTGCGAGGCAGCTTTCAAGTATTACGAGAAGGTGCTTGGCGGAAAGATCGAGATGATGTTGCGTGCTGACGAGGCGCCGGAGTCGATGCCACCGCAACCGGGCTGGGAGAAAAAGATCATGCATGCGCGCATGACGGTCGGCGGCCAGGTGCTGATGGCGTCCGACTCGCCGCCCGAGCACTTTCACAAGCCGCAGGGCTTTTCGGTGTCGCTGACGGTCAGCGATCCCGCCGAGGCCGAAAAGAAGTTCAATGCGCTTTGCGAGGGCGGTGCCGTCACCATGCCGTTCAGCAAGACGTTCTTCTCGAAAGGTTTCGGCATGACCATCGACCAGTTCGGGATTCCCTGGATGGTCAACTCGCCGCTCGAAGGCATGTGAGCCGATCAAAGCAGGCGCGTGCGGCGTCCTACCGGCACCGCCGGTACATCGACGCCAGCTCGCGCCCTCGCAACAGGAGCAGCCGCGAGCTCAATCCGCCGCGGCGCTCGATCCAAAGCCTCACCGGCGTTGGATAGGCCTCCAGCACGAGATGCGAGGCTTCCGGCTCCGCGTAGGTTCTGCCGCGCCGGTCGACCGATCGCGCGGCATGGAAGCCCAGAATGGCACGGCGGGTGACGCAGATCCGTTCGCTCGGCACCATGCTCAGCACCAGCGTGCATGCGGACAGGCATGGCCCGTCGATCACGACGCGCTCGCCGGACTGGCGCACCTCCTCGAACAGGTCGAGAAATGGTCCAACCTGTCCGCCCGGGCTCTCCAGGATGCGAATTTCAGCAATCGCCGGTGAAACCAGCGCACTCAGCGCGGTCACGAGGAGGATGGCTAGCAGGAATCGTTGCTTGCTCATGCGGTCCTATCCATTCCGTCGCGCGCCGCGTAGCGTCGGCAGCCCGATGCCCGCCGCATCAAAACCCCCATCGACGGCGAGAATTTGACCGGTGATGTAGCTGGAGCGTTCACAACTCAGAAAAAAGATGGCCTCGGCCAATTCCTCTTCCAGTCCGTAGCGGTTGAGCGGAATGGCGTCGTGATAATCGGCGCGGATTTCGGCCGTGTGCACAGCCTTTGCCATCGCGGTGTCGACCGGGCCGGGCGCGACCGCGTTGACCCGAATGCCGATGGAGGCCAGCTCTACAGCGAGCTGCTTGGTCAGGTGCGCAAGGCCGGCCTTGCTGGTGCCGTAGGCCGAGCGCAGCGTGGAGGCGCGCACCGCCGAGATCGAGGTGATGTTGACGATCGCGCCGCCGCCATGCTCGCGCATCAATGGGGCGGCAGCCTTGGTGCAGAGGAAGGGGCCGGAGAGATTGACCGCGAGGATCCGGTTCCAGTCGGCTTCGGAGGTTTCCAGAAGCGGCGCAAAGACGGCGACGCCGGCGTTGTTGATCAGCGCGTCGAGCCGGCCGAAGCGCTTTGCGATCGCATCGATGGCGCAAGCGACAGCCCCTGCATCGGACACGTCGCAATGAAGCGCGAGCGTGACATCAGGCTTCGCCAGTCCCGCAACCGCGTCTTTCAACAAGTCGGCCTCGATGTCGAGCAGCGCCACCCGCCAGCCTTCGGCCAGGAAACGCTTGGCGGTCGCAAGTCCGATCCCGCGCGCGGCTCCCGTCACGAGGGCGACCTTGGGCGGGGAGGGCGTCATGGGCAGTCATCCTTTCAGGCTTGCTCGTTCCGCGACGCAAGGAACGTCGCGGAACGCGCGCTCAGGATGACGCAAAGTGCTTTCCGGTCAAGCCGCCGCCCGGTTCTTGATCGCGCCAACGATCGCCGTGAGAACGGCGCCGGCAACGCCGCCGCCAGCGACCTGGCCCACGATACTACCGATATCCGGCGTGGAGGCGCTGTTGGCCAGCAGCGGGATCAGCATACCGAGGATCTGTCCCCCGACGCCACCGCCCACTGCGCCCGCAATGGTGTTTCCAAGCGTGCCCAGGTCGACGGTCTTGGCCGCATTGGCGGCGACATTTCCACCGACAGCGCCGCTGATGATTTGAATCAGCAAATTGATGAGCATTCCCGACATGACGCGTTTCTCCGCAATCCGGGTGTTAAGCTGCAGCGTCGCGCGCAGCGCCGGACCATCGCCGCGCCGTCGGGCAGTTTAAGCGCGCCAATGGACAAAATCACGCTGCGCGTGCGAAGGCAGGACGGAAAAGGTTTGGGTTGTATGGCCTGTTTCCATGCAACGGGGAGGAATTTCGATGAAAGCCATCGCGCATCAAGACCATCCGCCGGAGGTCTGGCGGCCGGGCGTGGAAACCCGGATGCTCGTCTCGGCCATGAACGGCGCCGCGCAACTCTGCATCTTCGAGCAGTGGGTGGCGCCCGGCGCCGGCGCGCCGACCCATCATCATCCCGTCGAGGAAGTGCTGACCGTGTGCGAGGGAGAGGCCGAAATGTGGATCGAGACAGAGCGCCTCACGGTGCCGGCCGGGCGGTCGTTGATCATCCCGGCCGGCCGCAGCCACGGCTTTCGCAACAGCGGCACCTCGACGCTGCACATCCGCGCCGTACTGGCGTCGCCGGTCTTCGAGGCAATTCCGGAAGGGGCGACGGAGGTCACGCGGCGATGGCAGGCGGCCTGACGGCCGCGTCGCCGGCCTCACGCTTGGCCCTGTCACGCCTTCAATCTCGTTTCGATTTTAATCTCGTTTCGACTTGGCCTTCTTCGCGAGCACCTTCTGATAAGCGGCTTGCAGCCGCTCCCCGACGCTCAGCCCGGACCTCCTGCGCTTCACGCCAAGGTGGATCTCGCGCAATTCGTCCATGAACTCGGCCCACATTTTCGGACCGCCTTCGCTGAGCAGTCTGGCGCGAATGCCGAGTTCTTCGGTCACCGGCAGATATTTGTAACCCCAGGCCGACATCTGCGCGAGGATCGGTAACAGCTCGATGCCCTGCTCGGTGAGGGAATAGATTCCCTTCTGCTTGTGGCTCGGGTCGTCGTCGCGCGTGATGATGCCTTCGGTCAGCAGCGTCTTCAGGCGGTCGGCGAGGATGTTGGACGAAATGCCTTCATCGGACTTGGTGAGCAGTTCGCGGAAATGGCGGCGGTTGCCGAACATGATGTCGCGGATGATCAGCAGGCTCCACTTGTCGCCAAGCACTTCCAGTGTGAGATTGATCGGGCAGCCGGAGCGCTGAACCTCGGTCATTTGCCTGTTCCGGAAAGCGGCGCGCGCGTGCCGACAAACTGCTTGCAATATTGCATCGGTTTGGGCATGCTGCAACCGGTTGCAAAATGCAATCGGTATGGGAGGCTCGCGATCCATGTCGCTCACGCTGCATTATCATCCGCTGGCGTCGTTCTGCTGGAAGGCGCTGATTGCGCTCTATGAAAATGATACTGCGTTCACGCCGAACATGGTCGATCTCGGCAACGCGGCTGAGCGCGCGGCGCTGCTCAAGCTGTGGCCGATCGGCAAGTTTCCGGTGCTGCGCGACGACGCACGCGATCGGACGATTCCGGAATCGAGCATCATCATCGAATATCTCGACCGGCATTATCCGGGACGGACAAGCTTCATTCCGTCGTCGGACGACCTCGCGCTTCAAACACGGTTGCGCGACCGCTTTTTCGATCTCTATGTGCATCTGCCGATGCAAAAGGTCATGGAAGACCGGCTTCGTCCGGAGGGCAGCAAGGATCCGCATGGTGTCGAGAGCGCGCGGGCTCAGCTCAAGGTGTCCTATGGCATGATCGAGGCGCAAATGGCTTCGGGCGTATGGGCCATGGGCGAACAATTCACCATCGCCGATTGCGCGGCGCTGCCGTCCTTGTTCTACGGCAGCATGGTCGAGCCGTTTCCCGCCAACCACGGCAGGCTTGCCGACTATTTCGAACGCCTGAAAGCACGCCCGTCCGTGGCGCGGGTCATCGGGGAAGCCGGGCCGTACTTCGCCATGGTGCCGAAGGAGAGTTGAATGGCCGCACGAGATCGGGCAGAGACGATACGTCGCATCTTCGCGGCCTATCTGCACAACGACCGCAAGGCGGTCGAGGATGCGCTCGCTGATGAGTTCCGCTTCACCAGTCCGTTCGACGATGGCATCGACAAGGCGACCTATTTCGAGCGTTGCTGGAAGAATGCCGATTGGATCGAGCGCCATGAGCTGGAGAAGATCTTCGTCCAAGGCGATGAAGCTTTCGTGACCTATAATTGCATCGCCAAAGGCGGCAAGAGCTTTCGCAACACCGAATTTTTTGCCTTCTCGGGCGACAAGGTCGTCCGCATCGACGTCTATTTCGGCGCGACTTATCACGAAGGCGTTTTCGTCAAGCAGCCGACGTAGCGAAATTTTTTTCGACGACCTGTCGCAATGCCGCATGTCCGTTCGTCCTAGTCTCAATGATTGGGACGTTCTTTGGGAGTAGGACATGCAGGAAAAGGTTGTCGCCGGCGGGCTGTCGAAGATGCGGCTCGGCCGCATGCACGATGTGATGGCGCGCTATGTCGAGGATGGCGCGATGCCGGGCCTGGTCACGCTGATCAGCCGTCATGGCGAGGTCCATGTCGATGTGATCGGCAGGAACGCGTTTGGCGGTGCGCCGATGCAGCGCGACAGCATTTTCCGTATTACCTCAATGACCAAGCCGGTGACGGCGGTTGCCGCGATGATCCTAGTCGAGGAATGCAAGCTGCGGCTCGATGATCCCGTGGACGGCTTGCTGCCGGAACTCGCCAATCGCCGGGTCATCCGAAGCCTCGAATCCGAGGTCGACGACGTCATCCCCGCAAAACGCGCGATCACGTTGCGCGACCTTCTGACATTCCGGTTGGGGCTCGGCATGATCCCGGTGTTTCCGGACCGCTACCCGATCCAGAAGACGATCGCAGAAGCGGGCTTTGCACCGGGGCCGGTGTTTCCCTCGTTCCCGCCCGACGAGTTGATGCGACGCTACGGCACACTGCCGCTGATCTATCAGCCCGGCGAGCGCTGGCTTTACAACAGCGGCACGGAGATTCTCGGCGTGCTGGTCGCGCGTGCGGCCGGAAAGACCCTGAGTGAATTCCTGCAGGAGCGCATTTTTGGGCCGCTCGGCATGACGGATACGGGCTTCCATGTGCCCGCCGCAAAACTCGACCGTTTTGCGACATCCTATGCGCGCGATGCATCAGGCGAGCTGAAGGTGTTCGACGATCCCGCGACCGGAAGGTTTTCAAAGCCGCCCGTGTTTGAAAACGGCAGCGCCGGTCTGGTCTCGACCGCGGATGATTTCAATGCCTTCGCGCAGATGATCCTGAACGGCGGCCGGCTTGGCAGCGAACGTATTCTGTCGCGGCCCTCCGTCGAGCTGATGACGACGGACCAGCTTATGCCGGACCACAAGCTCGGCTCGGAACTGTTCTTCGGCGTCAACCGGGGCTGGGGCCTGGGATTGTCAGTCTTCACGCGGCGGGACAATCTCTGTACTGCGCCGGGCCGTTTCGGCTGGGATGGGGGCTATGGCACGTCCTGGTATTCCGACCCCAGGGAACAACTCACGGGCATCCTCCTCACGCAGCGGATGATGGATTCGCCGCAGCCGCCGGCCGTGATGTCGGACTTCTGGACCCTGGCCTATCAGGCCATCGACGACTGAGTCCGATATTCGGGCAATTACCTCGCAAATAATTTTCTGAGGCCGTGTCGGGACTACAAAAGGCGGTTCGTCTTTCTGGTGAGACCCGGTTTCGACCCCTTGAGAAGCAAGATCAAACGGAGAGTGACGATGCGGTTCATGGTGATTGTGAAGGCCACCAAGGATTCCGAGGCCGGCGTGATGCCGAGTACGGACCTGCTCGCTGCAATGGGCAAGTTCAACGAGGAACTGGTGAAGGCAGGGATGATGGAAGCGGGCGAGGGCTTGCATCCGAGCGCGAAGGGCGCGCGTGTCAACTACGCGAGCGGGCAAGCCAAGGTCACGCGTGGCCCATTTAATCTCACTGGCGATCTCGTGGCGGGTTTCTGGCTGATCAAGGCCAAGTCACTCGATGAAGCGATCGACTGGATGAAGCGCGCACCATTCGATGGCGGCGCCGAGATCGAGATCCGCCAGGTGTTTTCGCCGGAGGATTTCGGCGAGGCGCTGACACCGGAACTGCGCGAGCAGGAGGAGCGCCTGCGCGCCCAGGCCGCAAGGAAATAGCTCGTTCGTCCGCCGTCATTCCGGGTTCGATGCTTTTGCATCGCCCCGGAATGACGTCCGCAAACAACAAGGAACAACCACGATGCGATTCATGATGCTGATGATCCCCCTGGGCTATGAGACCGCGCCGCCCGATGTGAAACTCGATCCCGAGCGCGTAGCGGCGATGATGAAATACAACGAGGCGCTCAAGGACGCCGGCGTCCTGATCACGCTCGACGGTCTGCATCCGCCGTCGGTGGGCGCCCGCGTCTCGTTCGCCGGCGGGACGCCGCTCGTCACCGACGGTCCCTTTGCCGAGGCGAAGGAAGTGCTCGGCGGCTACTGGATGATCGACGTGGCGTCCCGCGGCGAGGCGATCGCCTGGGCGAAAAAGTGCCCGGCCTCCGAGAACGAGATCATCGAAATCCGCCAGGTACAGGAAATGGCTGATTTCCCCGAAGACGTTCAGAAGGCCGCAGCCGGCTTTTCTGAACTGCCGCGCGCAGCCAGGCGCTAGAACGACCAACCAGAAAGGAAATCCAATGTCTGCGAACAACACTTTCCTCGCTGTTTTCCTCGGCAGCAACACCGGCGCGAAAATGGCCGCATGGAACGCTCTTCCCGAAGCGGAGCGGCGCGCAAAGGAGAAAGAGGGGATCGCTGCCTGGAAGGCCTGGGTCGAGAAGCATCAGGATGCGATCCTCGAGATGGGCGGGCCGCTCGGCAAGACCAAGAGGGTCGATGCGCGCGGCATCGAGGACACCAGCAACCAGATGGGAGCCTTTACGGTCGTTCGCGCCTCATCACACGAGGCTGCCGCGAAGATGTTCGAGGGCCATCCGCATCATGCGATCTTCCCGGGTGAGTCCGTGGAAATCATGCCCGTTCTCCCGATACCGGCGGGTTAGCCGGTTTCGTCAGCGGCCCGCGCCCGGTCTGAGCTTTCGGGCCGGGCCGGTCCTGTTGGTTGACGCAAAAGTGCTGGTCAGCCGGCTGCCGGCTCATGTAAACGTCTTTCACATGAGCTGGCGCAAAGAAGGCCGCCGCGCCGAGCGCGGCTATCATCACGGCAATCTGAAAGAGGCCTTGCTGCAGGCTGCGCTCGACCTGATCGCGCAGAAGGGTGCGGCCGGCTTCACCTTCGCCGACGCCGCGCGCATGGCCGGCGTGAGCCCGGCTGCGCCGTACCGGCATTTCCGTGATCGCGATGAACTGCTGTCCTCGATCGCCCAGCGCGGCTTCGAGCAGTTCGAGGTCGCGCTCTCGACCGCCTGGGACGACGGCCGGCCCGACACCGTCACGGCGTTCGAGCGCGTCGGCAAGGCCTATCTCGCCTTCGCGCGTGAGGAGCCTTCGTTCTACTCGGCGATGTTCGAGTCAGGCCTTCCGCTCGAGGATAATCCGACGCTGATGGCCGCAGGCGAGCGAGCCTTCGCGGTCATCCGCGCCGCGGCCGAACGTCTTGCAGCACTCGCGCCTCCGGGCGTGCCGCGTCCGCCCGCGATGATGATGGCGCTGCATATCTGGTCGATGTCCCACGGCGTCGCGTCGCTGTTTGCGCGCGGCGATGCCGCGCGGCGCAAGCTGCCGATGTCGCCTGAAGAATTGCTGGAAGCCGAAGTGTTGATCTATCTGCGTGGTCTCGGCTTCCAGACCGATCGCGGAGCCGAGGCGCCGGCGAGCGCAGGCAACAAGCCGTCGGGACCTCCGCCAATTCCCCCTGACGCTTCGTCGGGCGCCGGTCCTGCATCCGGTCCTTGGGGCAAGCCGAAATAAAATTCCAAAAATAATCCGGCGGCTGCGTCATCTGCCCGGCTTGACAAAAACCTGGGATCGGCTACGTATGTAAATGTTATTTACATTCACAACGGCGTGATGCCGTCATGGAGAGGCGAATGGCCTACACCGCAGATGTCAATCGATGGCGCGGCCCCAATCCCAGCGAGGAATCCTACCGCCCACGTATGCTCGAGAGCCCGTGGCATCCCGGTTGGATCGCCGTGACGATTCTCGGCTTCCTGATCTGGTGGCCGATCGGACTTGCCCTTCTCTTTTTCACACTCGGGAGCAGAAAAATGGGTTGCTGGAGCCACCAGGATCGCTGGCAGAACAAGATGGAGCGGATGCAGTGGAAGATGGAGCGGATGCGCGACCGCATGGGGCGGCACGGCTTCGGCTTCGGTCCGCCCTCCAGCGGCAACCGCGCTTTCGACGAATACCGCACGGATACCTTGCGGCGTCTGGAGGAAGAGCAGCGCGAATTCCATGAATTCCTGAGCCGCCTGCGCCACGCCAAGGACAAGGAAGAGTTCGACGCGTTCATGAACCAGCACAAGCAGCGTCCGCCGACCCCGCCGAGCGACCAGCCGCAAAGCTGAGGTCAGCACGCAAAGATCTGCGCGCGACAGTTAGCCTCAGGCCTAATGCCCCCAAACCTGATGGCGATGGAACCGCCCGTCTGCGCCCCCGCAGCCGGGCGGTTTTCGTTTTTGCCCGCATCCGGCCTGAATTTGCGCAGAAGGCCTAAGGGATTGCCTGGCCTTCCTTTCGCCCGATCAAATTGCCCTTTGGTAACCGGGTTTTAACCAAGATTAGCGTCTGGTTAGGGACGTAAAGTCGCGCAAATAGCCCTCGTTTTGACATGTTGGCAGGGGATTCAAGGCCCAAGGCTTCGGCGGGCCTCCCATGCGACGCGACCAGGCTCCTTTGTGCAGGCTTACCGCCGCGCTGATGGCGCGACTGTGAAACCGGGTAGCCATTTGCTTCCGGAGACTTTGGAACACTCGCGTTGAGAGGATACCGAATATGAATCCGGCCGACGTGGCTCAGGCGGCGCTGCCGCTACCATCCGCCGATGTATCGCTGATCGCATTGTTCTGGCAGGCCCACTGGATCGTGAAGGGGGTCATGCTCGGCTTATTGTCGTGCTCGGTTTGGGTCTGGGCGATCGCGATCGACAAGATCTTTCTTTACTCTCGCACGCGCCGTTCGATGGATCGTTTCGAGCAGGCTTTCTGGTCAGGAGAATTGATCGAGGACCTTTATCGTTCGCTGTCGGCGAAACCGACGCAGTCGATGGCGGCTTGCTTCGTCGCGGCGATGCGCGAGTGGAAGCGTTCGTTCGAAAGCCACGCGCGCTCCTTCGCCGGTCTGCAGATGCGTATCGAGAAAGTGATGAACGTGTCGATCGCGCGCGAGATCGAGCGGCTGGAGCGAAGGCTCCTCGTGCTTGCGACGGTCGGCTCGGCCGGTCCCTTCATCGGCCTGTTCGGCACCGTTTGGGGCATCATGTCGAGCTTCCAGTCGATTGCCGCATCGAAGAACACCTCGCTCGCGGTCGTGGCGCCCGGCATTGCGGAAGCATTGTTTGCGACGGCGGTCGGCCTGATTGCCGCCATTCCCGCGACGATCTTCTACAACAAGTTCACCTCTGAGGTGAACAGACAGGCGCAGCGCCTCGAAGGCTTCGCAGATGAATTTTCCGCCATCTTGTCGCGTCAGATCGACGAGCGGGCGTGATAAACGGTATGATGCAAGAAGCGTGAGCAGCAAGATATGGCGATGAACGCAGCAGGCTCTTCGGGCGGCAGGGGCCGCCACGGCCGGCGCAAGGCGGTGATGGCGGAGATCAACGTCACGCCGATGGTCGACGTGATGCTTGTGCTGTTGATCATCTTCATGGTCTCGGCGCCGCTGTTGACCGTGGGCGTGCCGCTGGACCTGCCGCAGACACAGGCGAAAAGCCTGGATCAGCAGAAGGACCCGCTGACGCTGTCGGTCAATTTGAAAGGGCAGGTCTTCCTCAATGAGACCGAAATCCCGCTCGACGATCTCGTGCCGAAGTTGAAGGCGATCACGGATGCGCGGGGCGGGATGGACGAACGCATTTTTGTCCGGGGTGACAAGAAGGTTGATTACGGCACTGTCATGAAGGTGATGGGACGGCTTTCGGCCGCGGGCTTCCGCCGCGTGGCGCTGGTGACCGAGGTGGATCAGGGATAGCGAGAAGGTGAAAGTCGACAAGACCCTCGTTGCGTCGGCCGCACTCCACGTCCTCGTGCTGGGATGGGGACTGGTCTCCTTTTCAGCGCGCTCGCTCGAAGCGCCGCCTGAGGCGATGCCGGTCGACATCATCACCACCGACCAGCTTGCCAAAATGACCGCCGGCCTCAAGACCGGCGAGAAGGACAAGCCGAAGCCGCTCGTGGAGAAGGTCGCCGAGGCCAAGCCGGTCGATGAGGCCGTCGGCAAGATCACCGAGAAGCAGGAGGTCGTCACCTCCACCGCTCCCCCGCCGCCACCCAAGACCGAGGAGAAGCCGGTCGAGAAGAAGCCCGACCCGCCGAAACCGGTCGCGGAGAAGCCGAAGGAAGAGCCGAAGCCGCAGGAGAAGAAGCCCGATCCGCCCAAGATCGATCCGATCGCTGAAGCCCTGAAATCGGAAGAGGCCAAGAAACCGAAGCCGACGCCGAAGCCGGAAGCCAAGGCGCCGCCTCCGCCGCCGCAACCGCCGAAGCCGAAGCAGGAGCGTGCCTTCGATCAGTCGAAGATCGCGGCGCTGCTCGACAAGCGCGATCCGGCGCGGCAGGCCATCGCCGGCGCGACGCTCAATTCGACGTCTGCGCTCGGCATGCATACCGGGACCGCAGACACCAACCTGGCGACCTGGAAGAGCGCCTTCGTCGGCGCCGTCAGGCGCTGCTTCAACTTCCCGTATAATGGGCAGGATGCGGATAAATTCGAAGTCGACATCGACATCCAATTGCGGATCGATGGAACGGTCGCGTCGGCGCCGGTGATCGTCGCCGTTCGCGGGCCGTCAAGGTCAGTCGGTGTGGCCATGGCAGAGAGTGCAAAGCGAGCAGTTGAGCAGTGCCAACCCTATGCGTTCATGCCGAAAGCCCAATATGACACCTGGAAATATATCCCTATGACGTTCGGCCTGAAAGAACTGCTGTAGCGCGAAACTGAAAGCGACAATTCCAATGAGCAAGGCCCATTTTGTTGACCGACGCCGGTTTATGATGGCGACCGGATTGACGTTTGCCGCACTCGGCAGTCCATTTGGCAGTCGATCCGCATTTGCGCAGCGTCTGCGCATCGATCCGCAGGAATTTCAGCCGCTACCGATCGCGATCCCGAACTTCGTGCCGGGGACGCCGGCCGATGGCGAGGTCAGCGCCGGCGTGTCGCAGGTCATCACCAACAATCTGAAGCGTTCCGGCCTGTTTGCGCCGATCGATCCCGCCGCCTTCATCGAGCGGATCACGAATATCGACCAGCAGCCGAATTTCCAGAGCTGGAAAACGATCAATGCGCAGGCGCTCGTCACCGGGCGTGTCACGCGGCAGGGCGACGGCCGGCTGAAGGGCGAATTCCGGCTCTGGGAAGTCGCCTCGGGCCAGCAACTGGCCGGCCAGCAATATGTCACCTCGCCGGAATACTGGCGTCGCATCGCGCACATCATTTCCGACCAGATCTATCAACGGCTGACCGGCGAGAAGGGCTATTTCGACAGCCGCGTCGTGTTCGTCGACGAGTTCGGCGCCAAGGAGCGGCGCGTCAAGCGGCTCGCCATCATGGATCAGGACGGTGCCAATGTGCACTACCTGACGAAGGGCACCGATCTCGTGCTGACGCCGCGCTTTTCGCCGTCGACCCAGGAAATCACCTATATGGAGTTCGGCCAGGGCGATCCGCGGGTCTACCTGTACAACATCGAAACCGGACAGCGGGAAATCGTCGGCAATTTTCCGGGCATGTCGTTCTCGCCGCGGTTCTCTCCGGATGGTCAGCGCATCATCATGAGCCTGCAGCAGGGCGGCAACTCGAACCTGTTCGTGATGGACCTGCGCTCCAAATCGACCACACGCCTCACGGATACGCCCGCGATCGATACCTCGCCGTCCTATTCGCCCGACGGCTCGCAGCTTTGCTTCGAATCCGACCGCGGCGGAAAGCCGCAGATCTATGTCATGTCGGCGCAGGGCGGACCCGCGCAGCGCATCTCCTTTGGTGACGGCAGCTATTCGACGCCGGTCTGGTCGCCGCGTGGCGACTTCATTGCGTTCACCAAGCAGGGTGGCGGCCAGTTCGCGATCGGCATCATGAAAACCGACGGCTCGGGCGAGCGTATCCTGACCGCGGGCTACCATAATGAAGGTCCGACCTTCGCGCCCAATGGCCGTGTCGTGATGTTCTTCCGCGATATCGGCGCCGGACCGGCACTCTTCACCATCGACGTGAACGGGCGCAACGAACAGAAGGTGCCGACGCCGGGCTTTGCGTCAGACCCGGCCTGGTCGCCTCTTCTTTCGTGAAATAGGGGCGTCCCCCGGTATCTTACGGAGGACGCCGAACCCGGCCAGATTTGCCCAGCCGCCTGATTTCGCGAGCAGATTTCAGATGCGCGAGCCGGCAGCAATGTTCCGCTAACGATGTTCGCTCAGAAAGACTTCATCCGGGAACGGTAGAACTACGGACCCTGAGAGGACGTCCGCGCCCCGATGCAGTTGACCGGCCAAACGCCAGACGCCGAATTGAAGATGTCGCCGTCGATTTACGCGGCTCTCATCGATTCGCTTTTTCAGGATCCGGGTCCGCTGTTCGCCGGCGCGCTCTGCGCCGCCGTCGCCGCTGTCATGACGGCGCTGAAGACCGACAATGTGTGGCTCTGGCCGATCGTTGCGCTTCTGATCGTGACCGGCGCGGTGCGCGCGATCGATACCCGCCAATATCAACGCAGCAAGGCGACGCTCTCGGCGGAAAGCGTCGCACATTGGGAAGTCCGCTATCAGCTCGGCGCGATGCTGTACGCGGCCGCGCTCGGATTGTGGTGCCTGGTCGCGATCCTGGGCAGCAATGATGCCGTGGCCCACATGATCTGCACCTCGGTCACGCTGTGCTATGTTGCAGCCGGCGGCGGTCGCACTTACGGCCGGCCATGGATCTTCCACGTGCAGATGGCACTGGCTATCGGTCCGCTGACCCTTGCGCTGTTGCTCTATGGCAGCCCGTATTACGTCGGAATGGCGGCGCTCAATGTGCTGTTCTTCCTGGCGCTGAAGCACATCTCGATGAGCCTGCAGAAAATCTTCGTGCGTGCGCTGCTTGCGCGCGAACGCGAGTCTGCGCTCGCGAACCAGTTCGACACGGCCTTGAACAACATGCCGCACGGCCTCTGCATGTTCCGCGCCGACGGCCAGCTTGCCGTCATGAATCACCGCTTCGGCGAGATGATGAACCTGCCGGACGACATCG
Organism: uncultured Alphaproteobacteria bacterium; assembly: GCA_963770385.1. Lineage (GTDB taxonomy): Bacteria > Pseudomonadota > Alphaproteobacteria > Rhizobiales > Xanthobacteraceae > Bradyrhizobium. The sequence goes on from CAVYPJ010000003.1 coordinate 2,464,933, forward strand.
TTCAGCGCGGCGTTTCGGTGGCCGACATTGTCGAGGCCAGCGTGAGCGCCGGCTCGATCTCCGCGGCGAGCGGGAGGATCATTCTCTCCGAAATCCAGCATTCGCAGGCTGGAGACATCGTCACAGCCGATCCCGATATCGAGAGGGGACGTTCGCTGTCGTGGACGTTCCAGCCGATGAACGGTGGCGGAGCAGTCGTGCTGCTCGAGGACATCACCGAGCGGCGCAATGCGGAAGCACGGATCAGCCATCTCGCGCGCTACGACGAGCTCACCGCACTTCCCAACCGGGTCAATTTCCGCAACGAGATCGAGCGTCTGTTGAAGGTTCAGCGCAACGCCGGTCACATGTCCGCTTTGCTGTTCATCGATCTCGATCAGTTCAAGCAGGTCAACGACACGCTCGGTCATCCCTGTGGCGACCAGTTGCTGTGCGCGGTCGCGGCCCGCCTGCGCGGCATGCTGCGTCCGGAAGATTTCGTGGCGCGTTTCGGCGGCGACGAGTTCGTGGTGTTCCAGCAGAACATCCAGTCCGACGACGACGCGGCAGGTTTTGCGCGGCGGGTCGTCGATCAGCTCAGCGAACGCTACCAGATCGACAATCATCTGGTCGAGATCGGTGCGAGCGTCGGCATCGCCATGACGTCGCCCGATATCAGCGCGGACACGCTGATCAAGAACGCCGACATGGCCCTCTACCGCGCAAAGGCGGATGGCCGCGGGACCTTCTGCTTTTTCCGCGAGGAACTCGCGCAGACCGTCGAAGCCCGGCGCGTCCTGGAGCTGGACCTCCGCAAGGCGCTGGCCAATGAAGAGTTCGAGCTTTTCTTCCAGCCGCTGGTCAATCTCAAGTCGGGCAAGATCTCGACCTGCGAAGCGCTGCTGCGCTGGAATCACCCCGTGCGTGGCACGGTCTCGCCGGTCGACATCATTCCGATCGCCGAAGACATGGGCCTGATCGTCGATCTCGGCCGCTGGATCCTGCGCAAGGCGTGCATGGAATGCAAGAAATGGCCGGACTTCGTCAGCGTCGCCGTCAACTTCTCGCCGCAGCAATTCCATCAGCGCGACGTGCTGAGCGAGGTTCGCTATGCGCTGGAGGTCTCCGGCCTGCCGGCCGGCCGGCTCGAAATCGAAATCACGGAATTGTCGCTGCTGCGCAATACACAACTGACCCACGACGTGCTGTCCCAATTGCGTGCCCTCGGCGTCCGGATCTCGCTGGATGATTTCGGCACCGGCTATTCGAGCCTGAGCTATCTGCACAACTTTCCCCTGCAGAAGGTCAAGATCGATCGTTCCTTCCTCGAAGGCATCGATACCGACCGGCCGCTGACCCTGCTGCGCGGGGTGGCGCGGCTGTCGGCCGACCTCGGCATGTCGGTCGTGGTCGAAGGCATCGAGACCAATGAGCAGCTTGAATTGATCAGCGCCGACGGCACGGTGACCGAAGCGCAAGGCTACCTGTTCAGCCGGCCGGTGCCTGCGGTCCAGGTTCGCCAGTTGCTGAACGCGTCGCACGGCCGGCGCTTGAGAAAAGAACCGCGGATCGCGGTGTCCTCCCGATCGATCGCCTAACAGAACTTCATGCTCGCAAAAGTTGCGAGTGGCGTGAGAAGGTCATCGCGCGCGATTAACCCTATTGCGTCGATGTCTTTGCATCCTCGTAAGGAGCTGTTAAGCATTACTCATACGCGTAAGAGTTGCTTATATTTCTAGTTGCGTAGGGGGCACTGAATGAGGTCTGCGGCCGAGGCTACCGGCATCGTTGCCGGTCGCAGCGTTGATCCTCTTGATCATGTCGACTATCGCCGGGCCGACACGCCCGAGCAAAAGGACGAAATCTATCGCCTGCGTTATCGCGCTTATCTGCGCGAAGGGGCGATCCTTCCATCGGAATTGGAACGCGTCACAGACCGTTACGACGATCTGCCGAACAATTTCACCTTTGGCGTCTATATCCGCGGCGAACTCTATAGTTCGATCAGGATCAGCGTGCTGACCTCCGAATGGCGGGGATCTCCCTCATCGGAAATGTTTGCTGATCTCCTGCATCCCGAACTGGAGCGCGGGGCCGTCATCATCGATCCGACCCGCTTCGTCGCCGATCCGGACAAAGCCCGGATATGTCCCGAACTCCCCTATGTCACGGTGAGACTTGGTTACGTCGCCTGTGCAAATTTCAATGCCGATATCGGGCTTGCCAATGTTCGTCCCGAGCACCGCGCGTTCTATCGAAAGGTGTTTCTACAGGAGCCCTGGGGTGAGCCTCGTCTATATCCGGGATTGATCAAGCCGGTCGGACTCGTGGCCGCGAAATTTCCGGAGATACGAGAGCGGGTGTTCCAGAGGTTCCCGTTCATGCGATCGAGCGCGTTCGAGCGGCGGATGCTGTTCGAGCGTCCGGGCGAGCGGCCCTTATTGTCGACGGGCAGTGCCGTTTCCTCGTGCGAGCGGGCGTCCGGCCGCCAGCAGGCCTGACGCGGCGCTCAAGGTGAGGAAACGAATCTCCGAGAGGGACGCGCCTTAAGTGATTGCGGGTTCCGAAATCGGCGATTCGCTGCGCGACCATTTTGGCACGCAAGCGCGAAATCCATCGAAAACCCGGGGTTCCCGGCGGGATGTCGGCTTGCTTTCACCCTCGCGCCACATTTACAACTGATTAACCATCGCGGTCGCTTTTCGCCGTTTGGGGGCATTTGATGGGGGGCGGCAACTCTCCATCAAGGTTGACGGAACGTTCGCTTAACCATCGCCCTGTAGACCGAATGACAGTATTAAGGACCTGAGCGTGGAGGCTCCGGAAGAATGAAATATCAGATGCGTATCCTCCAGGGATTGAAGCTTGCCGCGGTGCTTGCGGTGGCACTGTCAATGGGCGCTTGCGCCAACAAGAACCCGCTTGGCACCGATGCGATGGCGAGCGCCGCAACCCCCGGCAGCCAGCAGGATTTCGTGGTCAACGTCGGTGACCGCGTGTTCTTCGAGAGCGACCAGACGGAGTTGAACCCGCAGGCGATCGCGACCCTGGAGAAGCAGGTGCAGTGGCTGCAGACCTATCCGCGCTACAGCTTCACCATCGAGGGCCACGCCGACGAGCGCGGCACCCGTGAATACAACATCGCGCTCGGCGCGCGGCGCGCGCAATCGGTGCGGACCTTCCTCTCCTCGCGGGGTATCGATCCGAGCCGTATGCGGACGATCTCCTACGGCAAGGAGCGCCCGGTCGCGGTTTGTAACGATATTTCCTGCTGGTCGCAGAATTGCCGTGCCGTCACGGTGCTGAACGCCAGCTCTTAAGGTTCACGTGTCACGTTTCTGCGAGATATGCCGGCGCCTTCAGGCGCCGGTTTTGTTTGCGCGTTCACCGATTGTATCAGACACATTTTTGGCGTAGTCCCTGCCTCAACGTACGGTGCTTCGGATGTTGGGCCGACCTGATCATCAGGGCAAAATGTCATCCAGATTTCATCAACTGACCGGCGTTGCGGTGCTTGCCGCGTGCCTTTCCGTCTCGTCTTTTGCATTGTCGTCTCTTGCGCTGCCGTCTCAGGCGCGGGCGCAATCCGATGACGGCGATCCGGAAATGCGCATCCAGCAGCTCGAAAACCAGTTGCGCCAGCTCACCGGCCAGAACGAAGAACTGCAGTACCGCAATCGCCAGCTTGAAGAGCGGCTCCGCCAGCTGCAGGGCGGTGCGGCACAGCCAGGGCCCACCGCCGCCCCCGCCACCCAGCCAAGCGTCGCGGCCGCGCCGCCGATGCAGATCTCGCCGAACTATAACCAGCCGCCGCAGCAGGCTCAGGGTGGTTATGGCGGCGGTTCCGATCAGCCGCAACGCGGCTATGGCCAGCAGCAGGGCGGATATGGGCAGCAGTCGCCGCAACCTGGTTATGGCCAGCCGCCGGCGCCGATCGCCCAGGAGCCATCGTCCGGAGCGCAGGGACGTCGTGGCGATGCCTTCGATCCGAACCAGAATCCCAGTGCGCCAGGTGCGCCGCGCGCGCTGGGTGGCGGCCAGCTTCCGATGTCCAATTCACCGGGCGGGCGTGGCGACTATGCCAACGCCAACCCAAGTCCTGGCGGTGCGCGCTATCCGCAAGGCGGAGCGCAGCCACCGGTGTCGCCCTCCGGCGATCAGGGCGGCGGCGGCGCGCTTGCGACCGCGCCGCCGACGAACTCGCCGCGCGACGAATATGATCTCGGCATCGGTTATATGCAGCGCAAGGATTATGCGCTCGCCGAACAGACCATGCGCAACTTCGCGCAGAAATATCCGAACGATCCGATGCTCGGCGATTCCCAGTACTGGCTCGGCGAGAGCCTGTTCCAGCGCCAGCAATACCGCGAGTCCGCCGAAATGTTCCTGAACGTCACCAGCAAGTACGACAAGTCGGCAAAGGCGCCGGATGCGCTTTTGCGGCTCGGCCAGTCGCTCGCTGCCTTGAAGGAGAAGGAGGCGGCCTGCGCCGCGTTCAGCGAGGTGACGCGCAAATATCCGCGCGCGTCCGCCGGCGTGAAATCGGCGGTCGACCGTGAGCAGAAACGGGTGAAGTGCTGACAACCCGGATTGGCCGGTGGTGTCGGGAAGTCCGCTCGGCCAGGCCGGCTCCGATCGTTGCCCCCCGATCCTTGCCCCCGATCGTTGCCCGTTGACGGCATCGACGCGCCGGTGCCAAGTCATCGGTGAGCTCACCTTAAAGCTCATCTGAAAGCGCTGTGGACCGGCAGGCGCCATGCAGGATGACGACAATTCTCCGATCTCGGTGCAGGATGCGAAAGCGCTGTTCGCGGACTTGAAGGCGCTGCCTGCGATTGTGCTCGCGGTGTCCGGTGGGCCTGACTCGGTTGCCTTGATGTGGTTGATGGCGCGCTGGCGGGACGGCCTCGCTCGCGGGCCGCGTCTCCTCGCGGTGACCGTCGACCACGGCCTGCGTCCGGAAGCCGCGCGTGAGGCGCGCGACGTCAAGCGCCTGGCGCAACAGCTCGAACTGCCGCATCGGACGATGCGCTGGACCGGCGACAAGCCCAAGACCGGCGTGCCGGCTGCGGCGCGAACGGCGCGCTATCGTCTGCTGGCACAGGCCGCGCGGACCCTCGGCGCAACGCATGTCCTCACGGCGCATACGCGCGACGATCAGGCCGAGACGCTGTTGATGCGCCTGCTTCGCGGCAGCGGCATCGCGGGCCTGTCGGCAATGGCGCGCGAGAGCGCGCGCGAGGACGTGTCGCTGGTCCGTCCGCTGCTCGACGTTCCGAAATCACGGCTGATCGCGACGCTGAACAAAGCGAAGATCGATTTCGCGGACGATCCGACCAATCGCGACACGGTGCTGACGCGCCCGCGGCTCCGCGGATTGCTGCCGCTGCTGGCGGCCGAAGGCGGTGATGCGCGCGGGCTGGCGCGGCTGGCGTCGCGGCTGGCGCGCGCCAACGCCGCGGTGGATGTACTCGCCGATGGCGCGGAGCGCTATCTGGCGCTGACGGATTTTGGAACGCGAAGAGGCTTTGCAGCCGGCAATCAGCAGACCAAGGAATTCGATGCCAAGAAGTTCGATGCTGAGAAATTCGATGCCAACGAGTTCGATGCACGCGCGTTTGCGGCCATGCCGGAGGAAATTCGGCTTCGGCTGCTGATGCGCGCAATCGACCGTGTCGGGCATGAAGGGCCGGCCCAGCTCGGCAAGGTAGAGGCGCTCCTGGCGCAACTCGACCGGAGCATTGCGGAGAAAGCCGGCCAGAGGAGGGAAAAGCCTGCCAGGTTCGAACTCAGGCAAACGCTCGCCGGGGCACTGGTGAGCCTCGGCAAGGGACGAATCCGGATCGAACCGGCGCCGCTTCGCCGCAGCCGCGCGACCGGTATTTCACGCCAGCCCAGGACCAGATCGAACAAAGCGACGATGTAGGCCTTGAATTGGGGCCAAATCGTTTTCAAGCGGCAAACGAACACCATCGTTCTCGGCCCCTTTCCCCTTTGGCCGCCTTAACCAACCCGGAAAACCCCATCCAGCCGGCGATTTTTTAAGCGGGAATCGGGCCAAGATGCGCTAAATAGTCCTGCGTGGTTCCCTTGGCAGCAAGGTGGGCGGCACCTAGATTGTGTTACGGTCGAGCGGGGGATTCCCTCGTGGTTACCCAGGGATAGGTCCGAAGGATAGAAGGCCGCGATCCGCGCGACCGCGAAGGAAAATCAATGAACGCCAATTTGCGCAATTTCGCCCTCTGGGTCATCATTGTCCTATTGCTGTTGGCGCTGTTCACGCTGTTTCAGAATCCTGGCCAACGCACATCCTCGCAGGACATCTCCTTCTCGCAATTGCTGAGCGAGGTTGACCAGGGGCATGTGCGGGACGTTGTCATTCAGGGACCTGAAATTCACGGCACTCTGACCAATGGCTCCTCGTTCCAGACCTATGCGCCGAACGACCCGACCCTGGTGACGCGCCTCTACAACGGCAAGGTGCAGATCACCGCGAAGCCGCCGGGCGACAACGTGCCGTGGTTTGTCTCGCTGCTCGTCTCGTGGCTGCCGTTCATCGCGCTGATCGGCGTGTGGATCTTCCTGTCGCGGCAGATGCAGGGCGGTGCCGGCAAGGCGATGGGCTTCGGCAAGTCGCGTGCGAAGATGCTCACCGAAGCGCATGGTCGCGTCACCTTCGAGGATGTCGCCGGCGTCGACGAGGCCAAGCAGGATCTGCAGGAGATCGTCGAGTTCCTGCGCGATCCCGGAAAATTCCAGCGTCTCGGCGGACGGATTCCGCGCGGCGTGCTGCTGGTCGGGCCTCCCGGCACCGGCAAGACGCTGATTGCGCGCGCTGTCGCGGGCGAGGCGAATGTGCCGTTCTTCACGATTTCCGGCTCGGACTTCGTCGAGATGTTCGTCGGCGTCGGTGCGTCCCGCGTGCGCGACATGTTCGAGCAGGCGAAAAAGAACGCGCCGTGCATCATCTTCATCGACGAAATCGACGCGGTGGGCCGTCACCGCGGCGCCGGCCTCGGCGGTGGCAATGATGAGCGTGAGCAGACGCTGAACCAGTTGCTGGTCGAGATGGACGGCTTCGAGGCCAATGAGGGCGTGATCCTGATCGCCGCGACCAACCGTCCCGACGTGCTCGATCCGGCGCTGCTGCGTCCGGGCCGCTTCGACCGCCAGGTCGTGGTGCCGAATCCGGACGTCGTCGGCCGCGAGCAGATCCTGAAAGTGCATGTGCGCAAGGTCCCGCTCGCGCCCGATATCAACCTGAAGACCATCGCGCGCGGTACGCCCGGCTTTTCGGGTGCCGATCTGATGAACCTCGTCAATGAGGCTGCGTTGACGGCCGCGCGCCGCAACAAGCGGATGGTCACACAGGCCGAGTTCGAAGAGGCCAAGGACAAGGTGATGATGGGTGCCGAGCGCAAGTCGCTCGTGATGACCGAGGAAGAGAAACTTCTGACCGCCTTTCACGAGGGCGGCCACGCCATCGTCGGCCTCAACGTCGTCGCCACCGATCCGATCCACAAGGCCACGATCATTCCGCGTGGCCGCGCGCTCGGCATGGTGATGCAGCTTCCCGAACGCGACAAGCTGTCGATGTCGCTGGAGCAGATGACCTCGCGTCTTGCCATCATGATGGGTGGCCGTGTCGCGGAAGAACTGGTGTTCGGCCGCGAGAAGGTGACTTCGGGCGCCGCCTCCGACATCGAGCAGGCGACGCGTCTGGCGCGCATGATGGTGACGCGCTGGGGCCTCTCGGAAGAACTCGGCACTGTGTCCTACGGCGAGAACCAGGACGAGGTGTTCCTGGGGATGTCGGTCTCGCGCACGCAGAACGCCTCGGAAGCGACGGTCCAGAAGATCGACTCGGAGATCAAGCGGCTGGTCGAGGAAGGCTACAACGAGGCGAACCGGATCCTCACCGAAAAGCGCGCTGATCTCGAGGCACTCGCCAAGGGCCTGCTCGAGTTCGAGACGCTGACCGGCGAGGAGATCACGGATCTCTTGAAGGGCAAGAAGCCAAATCGCGAGTCGGTGCTCGAGCCGACGACGCCGCGCGCCTCCGCGGTGCCGCCGGCCGGCAAGCCGCGCCCGCGTCCCGATCCTGACGCCGGGCTCGAGCCTCAACCGCAGGCGTAAGTATCGTCGGAAATCCGACCGGTTCATTCCGCCAAACATTCGTGAAAGCCCGGCTCAACAGCCGGGCTTTCGCATTTTTGGGCCCTTCGCGAGCCAAGGACACAACCGGCGTGAATCGAGGCGAGCGCCGTGCGGCGGGCCGCGCCGCTTCCCATTTTACCGCGGGAAGCCGTCCCCGGGCGGGCCATCAAAGGGAACCGAGGGTCAGGCCCACGACTTATCCCGGCGGTCCATCAGGTCATCGAGATGAGCAACTGGAAACACATCAACAGGGCGAGCCTCGCGGCGATATCGTTCGCGGTGGCCCTGGTCTGCGTGGGCGTCCTGGTGATGCTGGTGCGCGATCGCTGGCACAGTCCCGAGCTCAAGACGGCTGAAGAGGCGCGCTCTGCGACGACGGGGCAGGCGGCGGAGGCTGCTGGCGCTCATGTGCTGCCGACTGATCCGAAACTTACGGTCGAGCCGGCGCCCCCTGGGCCAAAGCAGGCGCAGCCTGCGAATCCGAACTGAGCAGCCCGCTGAGACGCAGTCGGCCGATCACGCCAAATCACACGTCAACGTGATATTCGCGTGATATCAATAGTTCGATGATCATTTCGGTCAGAAGTCAGAAATTTGGGAGGCTCGCTCTTATTTCGGCCCTTATTCCCTTGGGTCGAAAGCGCAGATGGTGCGGACCTAAACGTTGCTGACGTCGTCATGAACGGTGCATTCAGCGCCGCTTCCGGAATGCAAGCGCATTCTCCTCCGCGTAACCAGATGCGCCCGTCGGTGCCAAACCCGAGCCGGGACAGCATCACCGAGCTCTCGATGATCGCCATCGCGTTTGCGACGTTCGGCATGCCGCGAGCGCCGCATCGGCGGAAACCCTTTGGCGGGCCCGTCACCCGCGCGCTGTCGAGGTGAACAGCCGCCTTGCTGTGCAGACTTCCGTATCCGTGATGTTGTCGCGGGCCGGATCACTCCGCTGCAGGCGAAGCGATTGCATGCTGGGGATCATGCTATCCGGACCGAGGAATGGGTGATGCCTCGCTTCAATGGCGGCCACACCACGCGCGCCGGGCAACGCGCGCTCAATCAGCAGGAAAATGCGGCGAGCCGGCAGATTGGGCCGCAGTTCTCGTTCTGTTGCCTATCTGCCAACGCCCCGTTGCATCGGATGCAACGGGGCGTCTAACGCTTTTGAGAGGTCTGGGGCGCCGCAGTTCCATATCCTGTTACAGGCGTAATCCGATAGTCTGATTCAGAAATCTTTCCGCAATGCGTGAGCGCTTCACTGACCGTGCGTTTTTAGCCCCGAAGATTATGAGAGATCTCGCACTATGTCTGATCTGGCAGGTTCGTTCGAAAACTCAAACGTCAAACCGCTTTCTCTTGAGGCCCGCGCAGCTGCTGAACTTGAGCGATCGAACCGCGCCGCCCGCCGGACTCGGCGCGCCAGTTCGCTCGGGCAAATCCTTTCCAATAGTCTCATTGTCAGCCAGCGCGGCCCGATCGCGCTGCTGCGCCTTTCGCGGCCCGCCAAGCGGAACGCGCTCGATCCCGCAACGATCGCCGGAATCGAGGCTTTCTTCAGCGACCCGCCGGAAGGGGTTCGTGTCATTATCGTCTACGGGGAAGGAAAGCATTTTTCGGCCGGCGTTGACCTTTCGGCTCTCACCGATGTCCGCGCCCAGGCGAGCCTTCGTTTCTCGCGGTCCTGTCACCGCGCCTTCGACAGGATCGAAAACTCGGAAGTGCCCGTGATCGCGGTGATGCAGGGGGCTGTGATCGGTCTTGGCCTGGAGCTTGCGTCCGCTGCTCATATCCGCATCGCCGAGCGGAGCGGCTATTACGCTCTGCCTGAAGCAGGGCTCGGAATCTTCGTAAGCGGCGGCGGCGCCGTCCGTATCCCGCGTCTGGTTGGTATGCCGCGTATGGCCGACATGATGCTGACGGGGCGAACTTACAGCGCGGACGAAGGTCTGCCGCTCGGCTTCTCGCAATACGTCGTCGAGGACGGCCAAGGTATCACCAAGGCCCTCGAGCTTGCGGAGAAGGTCGCCGCCAACACGAGCCTGAGCAATTTCGCAGTGCTTCAAGCGCTGCCGCGCATCGCCCGTGCGGACACGGAAGGCGGCGCCTTGGCCGAAAGCCTGATGGCTGCGTTGACCCTTACCGATGATGAGGCGAACGCCCGGCTCGATGCATTTCTCAAGAAGCAGTCGCCAAAGGTCACGCATTCCGCCAACGGAGGCGAGCAGTGACACGACCGGGCGTCCAATCGCTCCTGTCGCGTGGGAGTCGATATCGACTCCTGTGCGCCAGATGGCGGCCTGGTTTATGAGCCCCGGTCTCGACTCATGCCCGTGACGCGTCACCGCGGCTGTGATATTGCGCCGAGCTCGCGGCGGCCGAATGTGGCGTTTGCCGGCGGATCGGCGAGGGTCGGCGGACCGTGGCTGATTGGGAGCGGTCATGCTGAGCCGTCGTGGCGCGCCGGTTGGCAAGCTTTCTGAGGAAAGTCCCGCTGGTGATGACGCGTGTGGAGTTTGCTCAAACCTCAAACCGCGCCGCCGGTACAAATTTGCCGTTGATCCTGTGTCGGCGGTACGGGCCTGTCGGCGATCAAATCAGAGTGACAATTTGGCGACATCAATTGATTAACTTTTCTTTACCTCTCGGTTGTCCTGGCATTTTTGATACACATCTCCCCGGATCGGTAGCGCTCTGATGATACCGCCCAATTCCTCCCCTATTTTTCGGTGAGGACCCGCTGCGATACGAGGCAGGTCAACGCAGACATGCTTCGAGGACCAGAGACCCGGAAACAGGTTCCATCAAGTTCCGGACAGAAAAGTTCAAATCCAGCGTGTCGAAGAGAGCCGAATTTCGTCCTCTCCGAATTGTGTGCGGTAGTGCAACATGCGGTGCTATATTAGGGGCCGGGCGTCGGAGTGATTGAATGACCGCAAATCCAGCGACCGGACGTGGTTCCCACCCGGTGCGCGTTGCTTCAGACGAGCCCGACAGGGCTATCGACGAGCCCTTCGAGCCGTCCGAACCAAAAGTTGGCGCAGAGCGCAAGAAGCCGGTCTGCATTGTCGTCGAGGACGACATCACGATGCGGCATCTGGTGATGAATTACCTCGAGGAGCATGACATCCGCGCCGTCGCGGCCTCCCGGCGCGACGAGGTTGCTGCATTGCTTGCCCGCAGCGAACCCGATCTGGTCATTCTCGATTTGCGATTGGGCCAGGAGGATGGTCTCGATCTGCTTCGCGAAATTCGCTCGCACTCCGACATTCCCATCATCATCACGACCGGCCATCGCCGAGACGAGATCGATCGCGTTGTCGGTCTGGAACTTGGCGCGGACGACTACATCACCAAGCCGTTTGGTTTGCGCGAACTTCTGGCGCGCATCCGTGCGGTGTTGCGGCGGCGGGAAGCCGGAAACGCCGCGGCCGCCCGGGATGCCGAGAGGGGCCGCTGCCGGTTCGGCGGCTGGCTGCTCGATCGGCGCACCCGGCGGCTGACAAATTCCGCCGGCGAACTGGTCTCCCTGACCAAAGGCGAGTATTCGCTGCTGATCGCTTTCATCGACGCGCCACAGCGGCCGCTGTCCCGCGAACATCTTCTGCAGGCGACCCGCATTCATGAGGACGTCTTCGACCGCAGCATCGACGTGCAGGTGCTGCGGCTCCGACGCAAGCTGGAAAGCGATCCAAGCACGCCGTCGATCATTCAAACCGAACGCGGCGTCGGCTACGTCTTTTCGCTCCCCGTCGACACGCTATGACGATGGCGTGTCAGGCCCAGAGGCTGGCGAGGGGGCGGTTTCGCGCGCAATATGCTTCGAATCGTCGCTGCGGCCAGCGAATGCGGCCACGGTCCATTACAGCCGTAACCCGAATCTCCGGCACTGGAATTGTGCCGAAACACACAAACGGCAGGTTCTCCCACGCCACGTTATTTCGGGAGACCTCTATGCCTTTGGGCAGGAAATTTTTTACCGGCCGATCAGAACTGACACGTATCGAGCGATGCGAGGCGGACGACACCGAGTGCGCGCCGGCTTCCCGGGTCCATGCCTTTCGTCTGCCCGCCGACCTGCGCAAGGCCGGGATGCCGCAGGCGCCGGACGGCGAGCCTCGCGCGCTCGTGCAGCCGAACCGGGCCCCGCGGCGGTCCATTGTGGCCACGGGATTTGCGCTGGTATCCAGGACCGCGACACGTTGTGCCATCTTCGCCGACCTCGCATTCACCAATTTCCCCGTCGCGGTTCTGTCCTGGATCATGACGCAGTTCTTCGTGGGCTGTGCGGCCTATGCTGAGGCGATGTATCCGAGCGCTGGATATGTCAGTAGCAACGATACTCTTCGTGGGGACGGCGCGACGGAAAACGAGCGAACCGAGGGCGATCATGTCAGCCTTTCGCCGCGGCTCGCGCCCGATCTGAGGGAGTTGTCGGGTTTTGCGATTGATACCGAAGCAAGACAGTCTCCAGCGCCGTCGATCCAGGCCGGCCCGGTGACCACCGGATCTGGCGAGAACGGAAATATCGTCTGGCTTAACGTGACGCAAAAAACTCCGTCACGACGACTCGTATCGACCGCGCTGCTCGTTACGACATGGCTATCGAGAAGGCGGCAGTCAGCGCCTAACCGTTCGGTCACCGTCGAACTCCGAAATTACGACCGCCGCACCCCGCGAGGCGCCGCGATGCCTCGCTACGGCATGGAATAGACCGCGAGGTTAAGGGATTGGCTCGGATGGAGGGATCATTGTCGCCGGCTTCCCGCCGGCGACGTTTTTTAGGAGTCGCAACGGGCCGGGCGCGGGCCGGTCTGGCCGTAGCCGCCTCGCGACGCTGGCTGCTGTCGGTCTGCCTGGCGTTGCCGCTCGCGAGCGGGATAGCAATGCCGGCGGCCCCGGAATCCCGGCCGTCTTGCGCGACCGCTTTGCCCGAGGAGCCGATCACGCCGATTCCTCCACCGCCAGCCGCCGATTCGAAGAAGCTTGAACTGGGCGAGCGCCTGTTCTCGGACACGCGCCTGTCCGCCGGTGGAAACCTTGCCTGTTCATCCTGCCATGACCTGCAAGCCAATGGCGCCGACCGTGGCAGGGAAAAGGTCGCCCATGGCGGTTCAAATATCCGGTTCAATACGCTGTCGGTGTTCAACGCCACGCTCAACTTTCGTCTGAACTGGGAGGGCAATTTCCGGACACTTGCGGATCAGGTCGAATCGTCGCTGGAGAACTCTTCGAACCTGAACACGAGCGTGGGTGGCGTCGTCAGCAGGCTGAGTGCCGATCCCGCGATGGTCGAGCAATTTCGCGTGGCGTACGGGCATGGTCCGGATCGCGAAAGCCTGCTTGACGCGCTGGTGACGTTCGAAAAGTCGCTCGTGACCCCCGGCAGCCGGTTCGATCGCTGGCTTGGTGGCAATATGTCGGCCCTGTCCGACAAGGAACAGGACGGCTACCGGCTGTTCAAATCGCTTGGCTGCGCCTCCTGCCACCAGGGCGTCAATGTCGGCGGCAATCTCATGGAGCGCCAGGGGATTTTCCGGGAGCTCGTAGTGGGCAAGCCCGCAATTGTGCGTGTGCCGAGCCTGCGCAACGTGGCTATGACGGCGCCTTATTTCCACGACGGCAGTGCGCCGACGCTGCAAGATGCGATACGGCGGATGGCTGCGGCGCAGCTTGATCGAACGCTGTCGGATCAGCAGGTCGATTCGCTCGTGGCGTTCCTGAAGACGTTGACAGGAACGTATCAGGGCAATCCGGTTTCCGCCGAGGCGCAGCCATGAGAGCGCTTCCCGCCGCCGTGACCGCCTCACTTGCCGTCCTGCTGTTGACGTGGTTGTCGTTGCGCGCGATCAACCCGGAGGCTGAAGCGTTCGATGTCGCCATCATGGAGCTCGATCATTTCGCAATGATCGAAAACGCGCTGTATCGCGACGTCTTCAGCGCGCGTTCCGGCATGTTGCGCAATTATGATCCGCTGGTCCGGGAGATCGAGGGGCTGCGCGATTCACGCGACCGCCTTCGCCAGGTGGCCGCGATTGACCCCGAGACGGCCGAAGCGGTCGATCGCCTGTCGGGATCGGTCGACCGGCAGGAGCGTCTGGTCGAGAAATTCAAGAGCGACAACGCGCTGATGCACAACTCGCTTGCCTTCTTCGGGCGATTCAGCGTCGGCAGCAAGGCTACCGAGCTCGAGCCGGCGATCAGTGCAGCGGCCGCCGCCATGCTGAACCTGACGCTTGACACGTCGCAGGACGCCGCGCGCCAAGTCCAGGATCGGCTGGATGAACTCAACAAGCAGGCGACGCCCAACCACAGCGAAGATATCGCTCCATTGCTCGCGCATGGGCGGCTGTTGCACGACCTGCTTCCTGCCGTGGATCAGGCCTTGGCTGCAATGCGCGCGGTGCCGCGAAAGCCGGAGCAGGACAACCTGCGTGCCTTGCTCCAGGCGCGTCAGGCGGCATCGCGGACGTCGGCGCGGCAATATCGTGAGCTGCTTTACGGCGTCTCGCTGCTGCTGGTTGGCTTCCTGGTCTACCTTGGCCTTCAGTTGAAAGCGCGGGCGCGCACGCTCCGGCGTCGTGCGGCCTTCGAACACACGATTGCGTCCATATCGATGCGGTTCATCAACGCGCAGCCGCCGACGATCGGCGCCGAGATCGAGCGGGCGCTTGCCGACATGGCACGCTGCATCGGAACCGACCGCGCTTATTTCGTGATGTCCGGCGCCGAGCCGCGGCTGCATGGTTGGTCCAAGCCGGGGTGCGATTTCCCGCCGGACTGGCCGGAAAATGTGCTGAGTGTCGTGGTGCGCTCCCCTCGTACCGCCGATGGAATCATCCATACATCGAACGTCCAGCGCATGCCGCGCGACGAATGCAAGAATATGCTGATTGCCGCCGGTGTCGGCGGATGGGCGTGCGCGGCAAATGTCAACAAGGACGGTAGTGCGGCCGTGCTGGGATTTGACACCGTCAGGCGGCCTTGCAGCATGACCTCGCTCGGCGAACTCAGTCTCGTGCGCATGGCGCTCGACACGATCGTCTATGCTACCGGCCGGCAGACCATGGAGACCGAGCGTGCGCGGCTGGAAACGCGGCTGCAGCAGGCCAGGCGCATGGAGAAGATCGGCACGCTGACCAGCGGCATTGCCCACAATTTCAATAATATTCTCGGCGGGATTCTCGGTCATTCCGAGGTCATGGAGGAGCATCTCGGACCTGACGCGCGCCTTGCCCGCAATCTCGGAGCGATTCGGCGAGGCGCCGAACGTGCGCGCGATCTGGTCGACCAGATTCTCGTGTTCGGGCAGCGACGCGATGTGCGCCGCAGGCCGCTGAGCGCAGATGCGCTGGTCACGGAGACGGCGTCGCTCCTAACCGTTTCGCTGCCGCCGGGGATCGACCTCTCGATCAAGGAATCTCGTGTGGCGGCGCTTGTATCAGGTGAGTCCGCGCAATTGCAGCAGGTTATCCTCAATCTCTGCAACAATGCGGCACAAGCTATGGAGGACGGCGGCCGTATCGAGATCGCGACGGAATTGCGTGAAGTCACTGAAATGCGTCCGCTTACGCATGATGAGCTGCATCCGGGCCGCTATGTCTCCATCGTGGTGGCGGATTCCGGTCATGGCATGGATCAGGCGACTTTGGCGCGCATCTTCGAGCCCTTCTTCACCACGCGCGCCGCGGGAAATGGGTTGGGCTTGGCGACGGTGCGTGAGATCGTGCGCGATCACGGCGGAGCCCTCAACGTTCAGAGTTCGCCCGGCCAGGGCAGCCGCTTCGAGGTGTGGCTGCCGATCACCGAGACCGCCGCATCGTACCCGATCGTGTCGGCTCCCACGGTCCCGATCGGGAACGGCGAGACCGTGATGGTGGTGACAAGCGATGCGACACGTCTCTTGAGAGACGAAGAGACGCTGGCTGCGCTTGGCTTCGAACCGGTCGGATTTAGCACAGCCGGCGCCGCGCTGGCCGCATGTCGCGCGAAGCCGGATCGTTTCGATGCGATGATCGTGGGCCATTTCGGCTCGACCATGTCCTCGCTTGAAATCGCCGCGGCTCTGCACGAGGCCGCCCCGCATCTGCCTATCGTGCTCGCAACGAAGTCGAGCGAGGAGATCGGGACCGATCGATTGTTGGGGGCAGGAATTGCCGATGTCGTGCATTGGCCGATCTCGGCCGCGGAAATCGCCGCGGCACTCAACCACTGCGCGGATATGGCAAGAGCGGAAGCGAGGCCGATGCCGGCGGGCCCGGCGCGCGCGAGCTATCCGCTCGCCCGCTGAGCTCTCTGGCACAGCTAATCTAGAGCATGATCCGGAAAAGTGTGTAGCGGTTTTCCCTCGCGACAAACGCGGAACGCGTTTGCGCGGAGATCATGCTCGAACAAAGACCTAAAGCGCGATGACGATTCAACCTGATCTCATCGCGCTTTAGGCCGACATGTGCGCCACTTTCATCGGCGCATCGAAGCCTCGCACTCAGGGATACCGAGGTCGGTGGCTGCCCGATCAAAGCCGGCGAGATGAGATCACGCGTGGACCGCGACAGTTTCCAATAAAGATCCTGCATTGTGGCCCGAACGAAGGAGAGCATGCTGACGGCGGTCATTCCAAGATCGTGCAGAGCTGACATGTTTTGGAAACGCTGCCAAGACGGCCCGGCCGCAACGGTCGACGGCAATTTCGGATGGCGCCGGTTCTCTCATCATGGCATGTTCGCAGCAGAACAGATCGCGGGACGGCGGTCGGACGGCAGCCGTCATCAATGATCGAAAAAATCGGGAGGGGTCGATGCGTCCTGTGACGAGGATTGCCGCTGTCTGCGCGCTTGCGTGGCCGATGACCGCGAGCGCGGCCGAGATGCGCGGCGTCAGTGCCGCCGAGATCAAGATCGGCCAGACCATGCCATACAGCGGACCGGTCTCGGCGTTCGGCGCGCTCGGCAAGGGCGAGGTCGGTTACTTCAAGATGCTCAACGAGCGCGGCGGCATCAACGGCCGCAAGGTGAATCTGATCTCGCTGGACGACGGCTATGCGCCGCCAAAATCGGTCGAGCAGACGCGACGGCTCGTCGAAAGCGACGAGGTCGCGCTGATTTTCTCCTCGATCGGCACCGCGCACAACACGGCAATTGCCAAATATCTGCAAAGCAAGAATATCCCGCAATTGTTTGTCGGCTCCGGCGCGTCGAAATTCGCCGACATTGCGCAATACCCGCAAGCGACATTGGGCGTGCAGGCGCCGTTCCGTTACGAGGCGCGGCTCTATGCCCGCCATGCGCTCGCCAAAAATCCAAACGCCAAGTTCGCCGTTCTCTCGCAGAACGACGATTACGGGCGGGATTATCTATTGGGGCTGAAGGATGTGCTCGGCGAGAAATATGATGCCGTCGTCACGGGCGCGACCTATGAGGTGACCGATCCGACCATCGACTCCCAGATCGTGAAGCTGAAGGCGTCAGGCGCGGATGTGTTCGTCATCGCGGCGACGCCGAAGTTTGCAGCGCAGGCGATTCGCAAGACCTATGAGATCGGCTGGCGTCCGATGACATTCCTCTCGAGCACCGCAGTCTGGATTTCGACGGTGATGCAGCCGGCGGGTCTCGAAGCCGGGATCGGCATCATCTCCACCGCCTATGTCAAGGACCCCGACGATGCCGCCTGGAACGACGACCCCGGCGTCAAAGGCTGGCGCGAGTTCATGACCAAATATGTGCCGGAGGCCGATCAGCACGACACCAACTATGTCAACGCCTACAACAGCGCGATGACGCTGGAGGCTGTGCTGATGGCCTGCGGCGATGATCTGTCGACCGAGAACATCCTGAAGCAGGCCTATGCGATCCACGACCTGGAATTGCCGATGCTGCTGCCCGACATCAAGGTGAATACCTCGCCGACCGATCACGTGCCGGTCGATCAGATGCAGTTCATGCGCTTCAATGGCAAAAGCTGGGAACGCTTCGGCGAGCTGCAGACCGGGAATTGAGCCGGTTCGCCGTTGCGCCTTGGCGCTCCCACGATGTGTGGGTGGATGTTCTCGCGTCAAAAATGGGGCGCGCCCACAATCCTTAACAATTCTTCAACGCAGTCCGGCCAATGTTTGTCAAACCTGCGCCCGCGATCTTGCGGACGGCGCAGGAAAAAGGATGACGTATGGCCACGAGCGTAGCCGTTCCCGCGATGACCCCGAGCGAGCGCGAGATTTCGCCTGCGCTGCTCAAGGTTTGCTTCGCTCTGTTCGTCATCAACGCGGTGTTCTTTCCGGCGGCCTATTTTCAGCACTGCTGGATCTACGAGGCGAACGGGCAGGGCATTCCGACCGATTTCATCAACGTCTTCGCGGCCGGCAAGCTGGTTATCTCGGGCCATCCGGCGCTGGCTTATGACTGGGATATTCAGAAGCAGATCGAACTCGATGTGCTGAAGCAGGATTTCCCCGGCTATTTCGCCTGGCATTATCCGCCGCCGTTCCTGTTCGTGGCCTCTTTCCTCGCCCAGTTTCCTTACGCGGTCGCCTTCATCGGCTGGGTGTCGGTCAGCATCCTGCCCTATCTCGCGGTGATGCGCGCGATCGTCGGCCGCGCCTTCGCATTCATTCTGGCGATCGGCTTTCCGATGGTGATGAGCAATGCGCTGGTCGGACAGAACGGTTTTCTCACGGCGGCCTTGATCGGCGGCACGCTCTATCTCCTCCCGACACGCCCGATCCTGTCGGGCATCTGCCTTGGGCTGCTCACCTACAAGCCACAATACGGCTTCCTGTTTCCGATCGTCCTGATCGCGGCCTCGGAATGGAAAGTCTTCTTCGCCGCCGGCATGACGGCCATCGTGTTGGCGCTTGTCTCCTGGGCCGCATTCGGGATCGAGAGCTGGCAGGCGTTCTTCCACTGGATGCCGACCTTCTCGCAGGCCTTCCTCGTTGAAGGCAAAGCCACGTGGTGGAAACTGCAGAGCCTCTATTCGCTGGTGCGCTATCTGGGCGGCAGCGAGCAGATCGGCTGGATCTTCCAGTGGGTCCTGACCGCTGCGGTCGCGACCACGCTGGTCGCGATGTGGCGCAGCAATCTGCGCTATTCGCTGAAGGCGGCTGCGCTTGCCATTGGGGCGCTGCTGACGACGCCGTATCTCTTCATGTACGACATGATGGTGCTGGCGATTCCCGTTGCCTATCTGGTGCGGCTTGGTCTCGCGAGCGGCTTTCGCTCATACGAATTGCCGGCGCTTGGCTTCGCGGTTGCGTTGATCGTGATCTTCATCCTCTTTGGAATCCCGGTGGGCTTTGTTGCCACCTTGACTGTCGGGGGCCTGATCCTCCGGCGCGCGGGTTCCTGGTGGCGCAGGGCTCCGGCACCAGCTTCGGTTGCATTAATGGCGGGTGCCTGATCACACGGGGTCGTGAAATCGGTAAAATCAGCCTCTTGTGTTCCGGCTTGAACAGGTGTTCACTTCTTCACGGCGGTTCCGGGCGGGATCGCTCAAAACAGTGAAGACGCGTTCGATCGTGCCGTGCGGCCGGTCCGCGTATCGGGACGGAAGCGCGCCATGGTCTACCGGCGAACCCATCAGGTCGTAAAACGCCTCGCAGCACGGCGGAGTGCAATTCTGGCGGCTGCACGCGACGCCGCGGCGGAGGCCGGCATGGCCGCGGTGCAAATTGCGCCTGTCGCAGTCCGCGCCAATGTCGCGGCCGGCACGGTCTATCGCTACTTCCCATCGAAGGCCGATCTGATCTCCGAACTGATTGCCGATGTCTCCCGCGACGAGCTTGCTGCGATCCGTCACGCGGCGGATGCGGCACCCGGGCCATCCTCGGCACTGGCGGCGGCGGTTTCCACCGTCGCCCTGCATGTGCTGTCTCAACGCAAGCTCGCCTGGGCGATCCTTGCCGAACCCGTCGATGTCGATGTGACGGCTTCAAGGCTTGCGAGCCGGCGTGAGATCGCAGACGAGATCGCGGCGCGGATCGAGGCAGCGGTGCGCGCCGGACATCTGCCGGCGCAGGATACCCAACTCGCCGCCGCGGCCTTGCTGGGGGCGCTGCATGAGTCGCTGGTCGGGCCGCTGGCGCCGGATAATCTCGATGATTCAGCCAAATTGCGCGACGCCGTGCAGACCGTGACGCTGCTTGCCTTGCGCGCGGTGGGCGTGATGGATGCCCGCGCGCGGGGCCTCGTCGTGCAGGCGGTGCTGCTGCCGGCCAAGACGCTGGTCGGCGCCTAAAGGGCGATGAGATCAGGTTGAATCGTCATCGCGCTTCAGGTCTTTGTTTGGGCATGATCTCCGCGCAAACACGTTCCGCGTTTGTCGCGAGGGAAAACCGCTACACACTTTTCCGGATCATGCTCAGGAGTGCTCACTGCGCAGCCGAACACGGCACGGATGCTTGATCCTGAGCGGGATACATTCCGTCATGTTCGTGTTGTAAATGCTGTTGCTTCAATCAACGTGAACGGGAGTGCAGCATGACGACGACACATGGATCGGCCAAGTGGCAGGGCGGCATCAAGGACGGCAAGGGCACGATCTCGACCAAGAGCGGCGCGCTGGCTGATTATCCGTACGGTTTCGCCAGTCGCTTCGAAGGCAAGCCCGGATCGAATCCCGAAGAGCTGATTGGCGCCGCGCACGCCGCCTGCTTCACAATGGCGCTGTCGCTGATCCTCGGCGAAGCCAAGCTCACCGCAGAGCACATGGAGACCAAGGCCGACGTCACGCTCGACAAGGTCGGCGACGGATTTGCCATCACCTCGGTGCATCTCACCCTGCGCGCGAAAGTCCCGGGCGCGAACGATGCGACGTTCCAGGAGCTGGCAGGCAAGGCGAAAGCCGGCTGCCCGGTGTCGAAGCTCCTCAACACCAAGATCTCGCTCGACGCCGCTTTGCAGTGACCGGGGGAGCGCGGCTGCGCGCATCCCCTAAGCGAACTCACATGTCCGCGTCGCCTGACGGTCCCACATAGGCGATACGCACCATGTTGGTGGTGCCGGGCGTGCCGAGTGGCACGCCCGCGACGATCAGCACGCGCTGGCCGGCACGCACGAAGCCGTCGCGAAACGCAATGGAGCCGGCGCGACTGACCATGTCGTCCTGGTCGCGTGCATCTTCCGCGACGACGCAATGCACGCCCCAGACGACCGATAGTTTCCGTCCCGTCGCGAGATTTGGCGTGATCGCCACGATCGGCGGCTTGGGCCGTTCACGCGCAACGCGGATCGCAGTCGAGCCCGAAGAGGTCCAGCAGATGATCGTAGGCAGGTCGAGCGTTTCAGCGATCTGCCGCGCGGCGTCGGCGATCGCGTCACCCGCGGTCGCTTCCGGGTCGGGCCGCTGTGCCGTCAGCACCGAGCGGTAGGTAGGATCACGCTCTACTTCCTCGCCGATGCGGTTCATGGTGGAGACCGCTTCGACCGGAAATTTTCCGGCGGCCGATTCCGCGGACAGCATGATGGCGTCGGCGCCTTCATAGACGGCGGTTGCGACGTCGGAGACTTCGGCGCGCGTCGGCACCGGCGCCTGGATCATCGACTCCAGCATTTGCGTGGCAATCACCACGGGCTTGCCGGCGCGCCGCGACAGGCGTGTCATCTGCTTCTGCAGGCTCGGGACGCGCTCCAGCGGGAGTTCGACGCCGAGGTCGCCGCGCGCCACCATCAGCGCGTCGGAGGCGTCGATGATGTCGGGGAGGCGATCGATCGCCTGCGGCTTCTCGATCTTCGCCATCACGGCGGCGCGGCCGCGGATCAGCTTCTTGGCCTCGATCACGTCTTCCGCGCGCTGCACGAAGGACAGCGCGATCCAGTCGACGCCGGTGGTCAGTGCCGCTTCGAGATCGGCGCGATCCTTCGGCGTCATCGCGGACATGGGAAGGTCGGTATCCGGCAGGCTGACGCCCTTGCGGTCCGACATCTTGCCGCCGATCACGACGCGCGTGACGGCGCGATCATGCGAGGTCTCTTCCGCGATCAGCCGTACCTTGCCGTCGTCGAGCAACAGCGCATGTCCCGGGCGAAGTGCTGCGAGAATCTCCGGATGCGGAAGCTGCACGCGCGTGGAGTTGCCGGGGGTCTTGTCTGAGTCCAGCACGAAGTTCTGGCCGTTGTGCAGCTGAACCGCGCCGTCCGCGAACGAACCGAGCCTGAGCTTCGGTCCCTGCAGGTCGACCAGAATGCCGATCGGTCGGCCATAACTCGACTCGACATTGCGGATGTTCGCCACCAACTCGCGCATCTTGTCGTGCGGCGTGTGGCTCATATTGATGCGGAAAATATCCGCGCCCGCCTCGAACAGACGGCGGATCATCGCGCTGTCCGATGATGCTGGTCCGAGGGTGGCGAGGATCTTGATTCGGCGCAGGCGCCTCATGGCTTGGACCCGGGTGCTGTGGCTGGGGGGAGGCCAGAGCCACCCGGAGGACCAGAGCCACCCGGAGGAGGTGTTGCACCCGGCTGATTTCGGCAGGCCCGGAACGTTGCCTCCGGGGCCAACCGTTCCCGGAATTCCGGGCACGCGCTGCTGCGCCGGCTGCTCGTTGGCGTCGGTCAGTTGCACAGTCCAGGCGCGCTGCTCGCCCGTATCGACCTCGAAGAAGCCGGTGCGGTCGAAGCCGCGCGCCAGGCAATTCTCCGTGCCCTTGATGGTGAATTCTTTGTCACGCGAACACATGAAAGCCTGTCCCGACCATTCGCCACCGCGGTCGTAATCGAGTGCGTAGATGTAATAATAGCGGGCGACCAGGGTTCCCTTGAGCAGCGTCTCACAGCTCCGCGAGGAAACATTCCACCAGCCCTCGGTCGTCCAGCCCTCAGCATCCTTGTAGCCAAGCGCGATCCCGACCCGGCTGGACGTGTTGTTGCAGAGACGGAAGTCCGCTTTCGCCGCACCGCTCCACAGGCAGAGGACGGCGAGCACCGCGATGGGCAGCAGGTGAAGTGCAGAGGAACGGAGGTATCGAAGGGCAGGTTTGAGCATGATGCGCGAAGCTATCTCAATTCACCAAAAATTTCGCGTGGCCCGGCGCGTACTGTCAACGGCCAAGGCGGCGATTTCGTGTATCTGGGTGTCCAAATTGCTGCCGCCGCAAGCCCTTGTTTGCGCTGCGATATGGCAAATATCCGTGACAAGGTGCACATTATAGCAAAGCTCTGCAACGCCAGGATTAACGACCATGTCAATTGACGACAAAACCAGAACAGAACTCGAGGCCGCCGCCTTCCGGCGGCTCGTGGGGCACCTGCGGGAGCGGACCGACGTCCAGAATATCGACCTGATGAACCTCGCGGGCTTCTGCCGCAACTGCCTGTCGAATTGGTTGAAGGAGGCGGCGGATGCCCAGGGGACACCGCTGACCAAGGACGAAAGCCGTGAGGCTGTCTACGGCATGCCCTATGAGACCTGGAAAGAGAAATATCAGGGCGCGGCCAGCGCCGAGCAGCTTGCCACGATGAAGAAGTCCCATTCGGGGCACTAAAGCGCGATGAGATCAGGTTGAATCATCATCGCGCTTTAGGTCTGTGATTGAGCATCATCTTTTCGGAGAACCGCTACACACTTTTCCGGATCATGCTTTAACGGGCGCGTGGCACTGACGGCGCGCGAGTCCCGACATTGCGCTTCATCCGCGACCCGTCAACTCAGGTTGAAAGCGGTCCCGGTGGGCCGTTCATTCAAATTGGATGGAGTTTGTTTACCTTTACGGCCTATTCGGCTGTCTCCCACCACAACACAACAGGGAGAGCACAAGCGATTCGCGAGGCAAGCTGTTTTTTCTCTCGCGAAACAAGGTGTGGGCCGCCCTGTGGATGAGGGCGATGCTGCCTTGACCCAGGCGGCGCGACACTAGAAGTGTCAAGTCGCGATGCCGTGCGTGACCGCGCAGGCGTGCCTCATGTCTCACGACCAGTTCCATTCAGGAGTTAGAGATGGCCACCTCTGCCGCCGTCAACGAAGAAGAAGCGCCCGCAACGCGCTTCGCAAAAGATCAGCTCAAATCCATCATCGAACGCATCGAGCGGCTGGAAGAGGAAAAGAAGGCGATCTCGGATGACATCCGCGACGTCTATGCGGAGAGCAAGGGCAACGGCTACGACGTCAAGGCGCTGCGCGCGATCATACGCATGCGCAAGCAGGATCCCGACGAGCGAGCCGAGGCCGAGACGATCCTCGAGACCTATATGCAGGCCTTGGGAATGCTGTGAGCGCGGCTCGCGGCTGACCTGACTTTCTGCCCACAAGTCAAAATGCGGGTGCCGGTCGGCTCGATCGATCGGCACTCGGTGACTTGCGACCGATCTTGTCGCGACGAGCCGGATCACCGCATGCGAGATTTTGCTTGCGAGGTTTTACTTTGCGAGGTTTTGCTTTGTGGGGTTTTGCTTCGGGAGGGTTTCCTTGGGGCGAAGTATCTTTCCGGCATCCGAGAAAGCGCTTTCGACGACATCGCCGATCGGCTGCCATGTGCGGCCATCGAACTGAACCAGTCGCGTTCCCTTGATGGGCTGGAAGTCGAGGGGGCCGGTGCTGACTGCAACGCCCGGCAACAAGAAGGACGGTTGGTAGTTCTTCAGTGCTGCCGCCTGCCGCATGACATTTTCCCGGGAGAGGTCATCACCGCACTGCTTCAAGACCTGGGTCAGTGTTTCGGCGGCTGCATATCCGAAAAGAGCTGCGCTGTCGTCCTTGTCTCCGCGTGGATAATATTTGTCCATGAACAAGATCCACTCCCTGACGAGCGGATCGTCCTTCCATGCGGGATCGCTCACGTCCTTCAGAAAAGATGCGGAAACGACGCCCTGGGCGTTCTCCAGCCCGGCCGGCTTCAGCGCGCTACCAATCGAGGCGGCCATGTCGTTCAGTATGAACACGGGGTGCCAATTGAGATCGGCTGCCATTCGGATGACGCGAGCAGCGTTGGTCGGCACGCCCGCGAAAACGAAAATCTCCGCGCCGGATCTCTTCAGGATCGACACATGCGTGTCCAGATATGCATCTGAAATTTCATAGGCGACATCGACAATGATCGTCCGCGAAAGGTCACCGAGGCCTTCTTCCAATCCTTTGAAGAGATCTCGTCCGAACTGATCGTTCTCCCAAAGAACCACGATCTTGCGTCCGGGATAGAAGGCCTGGATGTAGTTGGCATACATGCGCCCCTCCGCTCGAAATGAGGGCTGCCAACCCATGGTCCAGGGAAACAGGGTGGGATTGTTCCACGCCTCGTCGCCGGAAGCCACGAAGAGCTGCGGAATTTGTTGTTCGTTCAGGAATTTTCGGACGGCAAGGTTGCCGTGCGTTCCAAACGATCCGAACAGCAACAGCACGTTGTCCCTTTCCACCAGGCCTCGGGTCAGATCGAGAGCAGTGGAAGAATTGGAGTTGTCGTCATAGGAGATGAAGCGCACCTTCCGGCCATTTATTCCCCCGCGCTCGTTGATCATCTCGAAATAGGCCGCCTCGGCGCGTCCGATTGCACCGAAGGCCGACAGCGCGCCGGTGTATGGCATGACATTGCCGATACGAATCTCGTTATCGATCACACCCGGCTCTCGCGTCTGCAAGGAGATCGCGCTCAAAGATGTGACGGAAACCACAAGCGCCAGTACCGTTCGTCCAAATGTGCTCATTTCAAAGCCTCATTTTTTGAACTCGTGTCGAGCTTGGCTCTCGGTCGAGATGCGGCGTTCAATCGGTGAGCCGCGGTGGGGCCTTCCGTCGCGATCATTCCGTGGCGCTGGTTGTCGACACGGCCGTCGTAGCTGTGTCGGACTGACGTTTTCGGCTCCCTCGGATGTCACCTTGACGTAGATCAAGCTGCGCGTGGCTAATTTTCCGGTCAGCGATGCGCTGTGGCCGGCGGCACTCGCTCAGCCGGCTTGATCACGCCAATTCACCGACGCGGAACGGAAGTGCGTTGCGCGCGCGCTCGTCCAGCGTCAGGTCACTCGATCAGTTGAAAAGGGAAGCGCTCAGTGCAGCGATGCCGAACGCTGCACGAACGACGTTGTCTCGAGCTTCGTGGTGGAGAGGCCGGAGAACTGGTCGTAGGCGAGGCCCGGCGTCGGATCGTCGGCAAATCGCATCGCGATGATCATCTGCGGCTTGACGAAGAACGTGCGCATCTGGGTGAGGTCTGCATCGCCCAGCACCGTCACCGACAGCGAGGTGCTCGCACTCGGCGCCAGCATCATGATGCGCGTCCAGGTTCCGTCGTTCCTTGCCGCGGAGATCCGCGTCGAGGTCGAAATCTGACCCGCCTGGCCCTGCATGCCCTTGGCAGCCACGGTGTTGATCTCGCCGGCCGCAGCGAGGCTGCGCGACGGCGCCGGCCGGGAACTGCGCGGGATCGGCGCGGCGGCGGCCACGACGACGGGGGCGGGCGGCGGAGCATAGGCCATCGCCTGATAGGCTGACGGGACGCTCGCAGTTGCTTGCGGATCAGCGGATTCGACCGCGCGGCGGGCGTTGATCGCTGCCGCTATCTGGTCCGCAGTCGACTGCTGGTTCGCGGCGCTGGCATCGTCTTGCCAGAACCCGCGGGAATTGATGATGTCGGTTACCGTCTGAGGTCTGTTGGCGTCAGCGGCCTGAGCGGGCCTCGCCTTTGGCGCCTGAACGGCCTGGGCGTCGGCCGATGCGAGCTGCAGCGCTGCGGGTACCCTGGTCTTCGGCGTCCTGACCGGATCCGACGGCTTCTTGTCGGCGGACTTGGTAGACGCGGGCTTCTCGCTGGCGGCCGGTGCCTCGTCATCCTCTTCCGACGATCTGTCATCCGCCGTCGCACTGCTCTTGAACAGCGCCGCGAACAGGCTGGGCTTGCCGGAGCTTCCGCCATCATCGCCATTGCCGCGTTTTTCGATGTCGGCGCGGGCAAGCTCATATCCCTTCAGGGGAACGCCGTCGGTGGGAACATGCACGGTGCGGCCGTCCGGGAACACCTTGGCCAACTGATCATGCGTCATCCGCGGCCAGTGGCGGATGTTGCCGGTGTCGAGATGAACGAAGGGCGAGCCGGAGGTCGGATAGAAGCCGACGCCGCCGCGCTGCAGCCGGAGCCCGGCATAGCGGATCTGCTCCAGCGGCACGCCCGGGATGTAGAAATCCATCGCATGACCCAGCATGTGCTGGCTGTGCCGCGCAACGCCCGTATGGGCGGACCGGCGGCGGAGCATGGAATTGGTGGCGGGGGAGCGGTAGGAGGAGATGATCTGGATCGGCTGCTTGCCGTCGACGTCGCGATAGACTTCCCAGAGGATGTCGAACAGGTGACGGTCCATCACCGTTTCATCCTGGGTCCGCCAGTCGCGGAGATAGTGATTGAGCTGCTTCAGCGCGGCTTCGTCATACCGGCCATCGCGCTTGAAGGTGATGGTGATGTCTTCGTTGGAATGGGTGTGGTGAAAGGAAAGGGTGCGAGTCTCGTTCAGCGCGGCGGCGTCGTGCACGGACCCGGCGCCAAGCATCAGCAATGCCGCAGTCAAGCCGGCATGACATCCGGCTTTCCCAATCGACAGCGAATTCAATTGGCGTGCGAAACCAGCCAGCACCTAGAGCCCACCCAGTCGACAACGGTCAATGATCCCTTTCGCTAAACCCCGTACTGCGAAAGGACATGACCCCCATAGTTAACGCGGGAGGGTTAAATGGTGTTTACCTTACCCGTCCCCGAGAGGGTTAATAGAGCGCTTGAGTGTGGCAAAAAAGTGCTGACAGCGATTCATGGTTAGTGAGCGGTTAATGCAAAACGGCCCCGCCATGGGGCGAGGCCGTTGTTTTTTCGGAGGAATCCAGCTTAGCCGGGCACCGGGCGCTTAGCGCGTGAAGATTTGCCGCTGCTGAGGCTGCATCCGCCGGCCGATCGGAGCGGGAGGCGTGGGCGGCCCGCCGAATAGCCGTTCGAAGAAGTTCGAACCGGAGGACGAGTAGCCGCCCGAGGAATAGCTGTTATCGCTGGCGAAGTTGACGCCCGGCAGGCTGCTGCCCGCCGGCCGCGAATAGCTCGGCTGCGAATGGGCGACCACGTTCTCGAGGTCCTTGGACCGGCTGTTCTTGAGCAGCGCGATCATGGTGCTATCGCGGCCGTAGACGTCCCTGCGGATTTGCAGCTTGCCCGCATCGTCCACGAAGGCGGTCTGGTAGGTGATGTTGACCGGGATCGGAGTTGGGAACTTGATGTCGATCTCGCTCGAGCCATACATGCTGCGGATTTTCTCCGGCGAGTACCTGTCGTTCGGCAGCGCGATGTTCAACAGCACGGATGCGTACTGATCCGGATACTGCACCCGCATGCAGCCATGGCTGAAAGCGCGCTCATCCTTGGCGAACAGGTACTTGTCCGGGGTGTCGTGCTGATAGACCAGGAACTTGTTCGGGAAGTTGAAGCGAATGCGTCCGAGCGCATTGGCTTCGCCCGGCGGCTGCGAGATATGGATCGAGCCGTCACGGCCGCGCTCGAGCCGCAGGCCCATGCGTTCCAGAACGGTCGGGTCCTGCTGCAGCGCCGGCAGGTACTCGTTGTAGATGATCGAGGGCGGCACATTCCAGGTCGGATTGACCGTGATGAACTTCATCGTCTCGCTGAGCAGCGGCGTGGCGTGAATGCCGGGTTTGCCGGCGACCACGCGCGTGGTCCAGACCTGCGAACCGTGCTGCATCACCTTCAGCGTAAAGTCGGGGATGTTGAGGATGACATAGGCGTCCCCGAGCGATTGCGCGCCCAGGTCACGCGGCAGCCAGCGCCAGCGCTCCATGTTGACGGTCACGGTGTCGATCTGCCTGTCGCGCCGCGGGCTGTTCATCGCATTGACGGTGCGTTCGTCGAGCACGCCGGTCGGCTTGAGATCGGCGCCCGCCTGGAACCGCTGCACGGCCTCTGCGACCTTGGCATCGTAGCGATTGTCATCAGGATTTTCGGTGATGCCGAGCTTGGTGCGCAGTTGCGGCACGCGCGGATCCTGCATCACCTCGGCCGCGGGCTCCTTCTTGCGCGCGGGCGTGTAGCGCAGTGCGGGACCGTCGCCGATCCGGATCATCGCGGCATCGCCTTCGCCGCGCAGTTCGGCGAGCTTCTTCTTCAGGTCCTTGTAGGCCTTCTGCGGCGGATTGTAGCTGTCCAGCGCCGCGGACGCATTCTTGGCGGTCGAGACGTTGGTCAGCACTTCCACCGGGTCGGTCGGGTGCTCCGGATACTGGATGTCGCCCGATACCTGCGAGTAGTGCATCCGGCCACTCTGGGCCTGGCGCGCATAGTCGAGCACGCTGGACGTCAATTTCACGTCGGCGTCGGCCAGCGCATCTGGCGTCGTCGCGGCGGCAAAATCCGGCACCGGATAATCGGCAGGGTTGAGGCCATCGGAGGCCGCGTCCTTGAGGCGCGCGATGGCGCCGCGTGCGCTGTCCGTCAGGCCGCCGCTCTGCGTCCACAGCGGCGCGTAGTCGCGCGCGCCATAGAACTTCTCGACCGCGGCGCGCTCGCCCTTGCGGTCGAAATAACGCTGCGACTTGGCGCCAAGCGTGTCCTTGATCTTGTCGGCGACCGGCTGATCGGCGGCCGGCACGTTGCTCGCCGCCTTCACCGGCTCGGTGGCCGGCGGAGTGGACGCTGTCGCCGGTGCTGCAGGGGCAGCTGCCGTCGCGGGATCAGCCGGAGCTGTCTTGCTATCGGCCGCCGGTGCGGTCGCGATATCGGCGGGCTTCGCCTCAGTCTTTTCCGGAGCTGTCGCGGCTTCCGTTTTGGCAGCTTCCGGTTTGGAGGATGGCGACACCGATGCGGTGGAGTCCATCTTGAAGTCATTGATGGTCGGCGGTGGGACGTTGGCCGGTTCGGGGCGGGGGATCGCTGCGTCGATTGCGAGCTCCGCGGCGCTGCTCCGCGCCTGGTCCTGGGCTATTGCCGCGGTCGTCGATACCGTGAGGAAGGTCGCCGCGACAGCCATCAGGACGCGGTCAAATCCGCCACGGGTATTCAAGCAGTCTCGCATCGTCGCACCCCTTGGGTGAAAATCGCCCCGGCAATGGGCCTGTTCTAACAATCGTCCGTCTCAGCCAAACTCGGCCCTGTGAGCAAACCTGGAGCTGAGCAAGCCTGGCCTTGAGCAAATCTGGCCTTGAGCAAGCTTCGCTCTTTGAGTCGGTCTGAGCAGTCGGCTCATATGCACGCAACGATTCCGCAAACGATACACATGCCCCGCATTTGCAGCCAGCGCCACGGGGGGCCACTCACGACAAACTGACCTCGAATGAACCTCTTCTCTAGTCGCGGATCGAACGCTTTTGCCACGCGCGCCCGTCTTTGTCTGTCACTTGCAAGCAACGGTTCAATTGTTCTGAAATAGCCGATGCTTGCGGTCTTTTTGCGGCCGGCCGAGCGGTATTCGATCTGCGGTGTCAGCTGGTTTGTTCCGTGCCACCGCCGGTTGGATCTTCCGTCGACGTCTCGTCGAGCTTGCGGTAGAGCGTCGAGCGGCCGATCTTCAGGCGGCGGGCGACCTCGGACATCTGCCCGCGATAATGCGAAATCGCAAAGCGAATGATCTCGTGCTCCATCTCTTCCAGCGGCCGCACGTCGCCGGCGTTGTTGAGCATCGACAACGTTCCGCCGGTGGGGAGCGGCGCGATGGGTATATCGCTACCCGATACAAGCGCCGGCGCGGTCGGGTGAAGGGCAGGGGACAGCACCAGCGGCTCGCTGTGCGGCTGCACCGTGACTGCGGGTTGCGCCGCAGCAAGGGGAAAATCCGCAAGCCCGAGCTGGTCGCCCTCGCTCATGACCACCGCGCGATAGACTGCGTTCTCGAGCTGACGGATGTTTCCCGGCCATTCGAGCTGCGCCAGATGCGCCATTGCCTCGCCGCTGATGCCGCTGATCGTTCGGTTTTCCTCGGCGCCGAAGCGGGCGAGGAAATGCCGCAGGAGATGGGGAATGTCTTCGCGGCGCGTGCGCAAGGGCGGGACCGTCAGCGGCAACACATGCAGGCGGTAGAACAGATCCTCGCGGAAATGTCCGCGTTTGACGTGATCGAGCAGATTGCGGTTCGTGGCCGAAATGATGCGGACGTCGACCTTCACCGGCTTGCGTCCGCCGACGGCTTCCACCGCGCCCTCTTGCAGCGCACGCAGCAGCTTCACCTGGGCGGTCAAAGGCAGTTCGCTGATCTCGTCGAGGAACAGCGTGCCGCCGGAGGCCTCGACGAACTTGCCAGTGTGCCGTTCGGTCGCGCCTGTGAAGGCCCCTCTTTCATGACCGAACAGGATCGATTCCACGAGATTGTCCGGAATCGCACCGCAATTGACCGCCACGAACGGCTTCGACTTCCGTTCGCTGCTGCCATGGATGGCGCGGGCGAACAGCTCCTTGCCGACACCCGACTCGCCTTCGATCAGCACCGGAATGCCGGACGTTGCGGCCTTCTGCGCCGTACGCAGAACCGCGGTCATCGTCTCGCTGCGGGTGATGATGTCGGCAAAGGTCAGCCGGCCCTCGCGGCTGTGGCGGATGCGCTGCAGTTCGCCCTTCAGCGCCGATGCGTTGAGCGCGTTGCGCAGTGACACCTGCAACCGTTCCATGCCGACCGGCTTGACCACGAAATCATGGGCGCCCGCCCGCATCGCCGATACGACATTGTCGATGCCGCCATGGGCGGTCTGCACGATCACGGGAATATTGAGCGCGGCCTCGCGGATCTTGTCCAGCACGCCCATGCCATCGAGCCCGGGCATTACGAGATCGAGCACGACGGCGTCGAATGCTGCGGAGTCCGGAGCGGTGAGCATCGCGATGGCGGCATCACCGCTATCGGCGACGACCGCTTCGTAGCCGCATTTTTGCACCATGTTCTCGACGAGACGACGCTGTACTGGATCGTCGTCAACGATCAAAATGGTGGCAGCCATGGCTTTCTCCCCGCACTAATACTATCTGTTTCGAATCGGGGCACTCTCGCTGATGCCGATTAACGCCCTCTTAAACCTTGCCGCCTCGCTGTTATTCCCCTTCGTGTGAACACAGGGTTCCGAACGCAATGAAGTCCCGCTCTACACCCGCGCGTAAGCCGAACGCGACGAAATCGGCCGCCAAAACCAAGGCTTTGGGCAAGGCGTTAGGCGACAAGGCCTCGGGCAGCAAGGCCTCGGGCAGCAAGGCCTCAGGAAAGGTGTCGTCCGGCAAAGGTTCTGACAAGGCTTCCGACAAAGGCTCGGGGAAGGCCGTCAAGCTGCCGGAATGGAATCTGGCCGATCTCTATGCCGGTGTCGACGCGCCGGAAGTCGCGCGCGATCTGCAGACGATGGATGCCGACTGCGTTGCGTTCGAGACGGACTACAAGGGCAAGCTCGCGGAGCACGTGGCGCGCGACGATGGCGGCGCCTGGCTTGCCGAGGCGGTGAAGCGCTATGAGGCGATCGACGACCTTGCCGGACGGCTCGGATCGTTCGCCGGCCTCATTCACGCAGGCGACAGTGTCGATCCCACGATTTCTAAGTTCTATGGCGACGTTTCCGAACGGCTGACGGCCGCGTCGATACATCTTCTGTTTTTTCCGCTCGAACTCAACCGCATCGACGATGAGGTGATCGAGCGCGCGATGCAGACCGCGGAACTCGGCCATTATCGGCCA
This sequence comes from uncultured Alphaproteobacteria bacterium, assembly GCA_963770385.1. Classification (GTDB taxonomy): domain Bacteria; phylum Pseudomonadota; class Alphaproteobacteria; order Rhizobiales; family Xanthobacteraceae; genus Bradyrhizobium. The sequence goes on from CAVYPJ010000003.1 coordinate 2,497,677, forward strand.
TGGATCGAGGACCTGCGCAAGGACAAGCCGTATCAGCTCGAGGATCGCGTCGAGCAGGTGTTCCACGAGAAATCCCAGACCGGCTATTCGGCCTGGAACCGGCTTTTCGACCAGACCATCTCCAGCCTGCGCTTCAAGGTCGCGGCTAAGGAGCTGGCCATCGAGCCGACGCTGAACCTGCTGCAGGATCGCGACGGCAAGAAGCGCAAGGCAGCGGCCGATGCGCTCGCAAAGACCTTCAAGGCCAATGAGCGGACCTTTGCGCTGGTCACCAACACGCTCGCCAAGGACAAGGAGATTTCCGACCGTTGGCGCGGCTTTACCGATGTCGCGGATTCCCGCCATCTGAACAACCGCGTCGAGCGCGAGGTGGTGGATGCGCTGGTGTCTTCGGTGCGCGCCGCTTACCCGAAGCTGTCGCATCGCTATTACGCGCTGAAGGCGGGCTGGTTCAAAAAGAAGAAGCTGCCGCATTGGGACCGCAACGCGCCGCTGCCGTTCTCGGCGACCGGCACCATCGCGTGGCCCGAGGCGAAGAACATGGTGCTGACGGCCTATCGCGGCTTCTCCGGCGAGATGGCCGACATCGCCGAGCGTTTTTTCTCTGACCGCTGGATCGACGCGCCGGTGCGGCCCGGCAAGGCGCCGGGCGCCTTCTCGCATCCGACCACGCCGTCGGCTCACCCTTATGTCTTGATGAATTATCAGGGCAAGCCGCGCGACGTGATGACGCTCGCCCATGAGCTCGGCCATGGTGTGCACCAGGTGCTCGCGGCCAGGAACGGCGCGCTAATGGCGCCGACGCCGCTGACCTTGGCGGAGACCGCGAGCGTGTTCGGCGAGATGCTGACTTTCAAGCGGCTGCTCGCGCAGACCAAGAACGGCAAGCAGCGCCAGGCGCTGCTCGCCGGCAAGGTCGAAGACATGATCAATACCGTGGTGCGGCAGATCGCGTTCTATTCGTTCGAGCGCGCCGTCCATACCGAGCGCAGGAACGGTGAACTGACGGCCGAGCGGATTGGCCAGATCTGGCTCGGCGTGCAGACCGAGAGCCTGGGACCCGCAATCGATATCAAGCCGGGATACGAGAATTTCTGGATGTATATCCCGCACTTCATCCATTCGCCGTTCTACGTCTACGCCTATGCCTTCGGCGATTGTCTGGTGAACTCGCTCTACGCGGTCTACGAACATGCCGCCGAGGGATTCGCCGACCGCTATCTGGCGATGCTGTCGGCCGGCGGCACCAAGCACTATTCGGAACTGCTGAAACCGTTCGGCCTCGACGCCAAGGACCCAAAATTCTGGGACGGTGGCCTGTCGGTCATTTCCGGCATGATCGACGAGCTGGAATCGATGGGCTGATCGGACGGGCGCTCGTAAAACATCCGTTGAACATTGCGATCAGGCGCGTTATACATCTGTATAACGCGCCTTTTGATATCGCGACGGAGCGGACCATGAAAATCGAGATCAAGAAGATCGGTAATTCCGACGGTTTCCTGCTTCCCCGCGAACTGATGCAGCGGCTGGACCTCAAGCGGGGGCAGCAACTGTATATCGTCGAACTGCCCGGCGGCGGTTTCCAGGCGCTGCCCTATGATCCTGACTTCGAGCGGACGATGGAGATCGCCGACGAGGTCATGGACCAATACCGCGACACCCTTGCTGCGCTCGCCAAATGAGCGAGCCGAAAGAGCCGCTCTGGATTACCCACGAGCAAGCGATCGCAATCCACAGCCGGCAGCTGCGCCGCTTTGGCGGCGCGCCGGGCTTGCGCGATGAAGGGATGCTACGGTCGGCGCTTGAACGTCCGGTCAACAAATGGAGCGATGAGCAGGCAACGCTCGCTGGGCTTGCATCGGCCTACGCGTTCGGGCTTGCCAAGAATCACGCCTTTGTCGACGGCAACAAGCGCATCGCCTTCATGGCGATGATGACGTTCCTGCGCAAAAACGGCGTTCCGTTCGCGCCTGATCCTGCGCAATCCACCACCATCATCCTCTCCCTCGCCGCCGGCGAAGTCAGCGAGGAGAGCCTGACGCGCTGGATCAGAGACAATTGGCCTCCCCAATGACCCGATAGGTAAGGCATGCGGCTCGTGCGCCGTTGCCCTGTCTTCGACTTTGCGCTAATTCGACGCGGGAAACGACCATCGACTGGGGACACCAATGGCAGACCATAGCGAAGTGGCCTACACGACTGCTGACGGCAACGACTATCTGGCCCACGAGCAGACCTATGAGGGCTTCATCAAGCTCGTGAAGTATGGCACCGTGACGGTTGCCCTGATCCTCATCCTGATGGCGATCTTCCTGGTCTGACATCGCTGCCGCGGCGCTCTTGAACGGGCGTCCTGCGCCGATGAAGAGAACTTCCGACACGTCACACTAGGTATTTTGCGTGCGCCTACCGCGCCGCCGGAGGCTTCATGAAGATTGCCGTCGCCAAGGAAATCGATCCGTCCGAGTCGCGGGTGGCGGCTTCGCCCGACACGATCAAGAAGTTCAAGGCGCTCGGCGTCGATATCGACGTCGAACCTGGCGCGGGGCTGAAGTCGGGCCTGCCGGATTCCGAATTTGCCGCGGTCGGCGCGACGGTCAGCGCCGATGCGGTGAAGGATGCCGATGTCGTCATCAAGGTGAAGCGGCCCGAGGCTTCAGAGCTTGCCAAGTACAAGCGCGGCGCGCTGGTCATCGCCATCATGGACCCCTACGGCAATGACGCCGCGCTGAAGGCGATGGCGGATGCCGGCGTGTCGGCGTTCGCGATGGAATTGATGCCCCGCATCACCCGCGCCCAGGTGATGGATGTGCTGTCGAGCCAGGCCAATCTCGCCGGTTACCGCGCCGTCATCGAGGCGGCGGAAGCTTTCGGCCGTGCCTTTCCGATGATGATGACCGCGGCCGGCACGGTGCCGGCGGCCAAGGTATTCGTGATGGGCGTCGGCGTCGCCGGCCTGCAGGCGATCGCGACCGCGCGCCGTCTGGGCGCTATCGTCACCGCGACCGACGTGCGGCCCGCGGTGAAGGAGCAGGTTGAGAGCCTCGGCGCCAAATTCCTCGCGGTCGAGGACGAGGAATTCAAGCAGGCCGAGACCGCCGGCGGCTACGCCAAGGAAATGTCGAAGGAGTATCAGGCCAAGCAGGCGGCGCTGACGGCCGAGCACATCAAGAAGCAGGACGTCATCATCACCACCGCCCTGATCCCCGGCCGGCCGGCGCCGCGTCTCGTCACGCGCGACATGGTCAAGTCCATGAAGCCGGGTTCAGTGCTGGTCGATCTCGCGGTCGAGCGTGGCGGCAATGTCGAAGGAGTCAAGAGCGGCGAGACCGTCGAGGTCGACGGCGTCAAGATCGTCGGCATCCCCAATCTCGCGGGCCGCGTCGCGGCCTCCGCTTCCAGCCTCTACGCGCGCAACCTGCTGTCGTTCATCGAAACCATGGTCGACAAGCAGACCAAGGCGCTCGCCGTCAATTGGGACGACGAACTGGTCAAGGCCACGGCGCTGACCAAGGACGGCGCCATCATTCATCCGAACTTCCAACCGAAAGCCTAGAGCAAGGAGAGAAGCCATGGAGCATGTCGCCCAAGTCGTCGATCCCTTCGTGTTTCGGCTGTCGATCTTCGTTCTCGCGGTGTTCGTCGGCTATTTCGTGGTCTGGTCGGTGACGCCTGCGCTGCACACGCCGCTGATGTCGGTCACGAATGCGATCTCATCGGTGATCGTGGTCGGCGCACTGCTTGCAGTCGGCGTCGGATTGGTTTCGAGCGGCAGCACCTGGGCGCGCGGCTTCGGCTTCGTCGCGCTGGTCTTCGCCTGCGTGAACATTTTCGGCGGCTTCCTTGTCACCCAGCGCATGCTGGCGATGTACAAGAAGAAGGTCAAATGAGCCGGATCCAGTGACCGTCGCAAGCAAGCGCCTCAGGATGATGGGGACAAGTGGGGACCTGAGATGAACGCCAATCTGTCTGCTCTGCTTTATCTCGTGGCAGGTGTGCTGTTCATCCTGTCGTTGCGTGGATTATCGAGTCCGGCCTCCAGCCGCCGCGGCAATTTCCTCGGCATGGCCGGCATGGTGATCGCGATCGGCACCACCCTCGCCAACCATCCGCCGGCCGACGGCCTTGCCTGGCTCCTCGTCATACTCGGCATTGCGATCGGCGGCAGTATCGGCGCGGTCATCGCCCGCCGCGTGCCGATGACGTCGATGCCCGAGCTCGTTGCCGCGTTCCACTCGCTGGTCGGCATGGCCGCCGTGCTGGTCGCGGCCGGCGCGTTCTACGCGCCCGAAGCTTTCGACATCGGTACGCCCGGCAACATCCATCCGCAGAGCCTGGTCGAAATGTCGCTCGGCGTCGCCATCGGCGCGTTGACCTTCACCGGCTCGGTGATCGCATTCCTGAAGCTGTCCGCGCGCATGAGCGGCGCGCCGATCATCTTGCCCGCGCGCCATGTCATCAACATCGTGCTCGCTATTGCGCTGGTGGTGTTCATCGTCGGCCTGGTGATGAGCGGCAGCGCGCTGGACTTCTGGCTGATCACGATCATCGCGCTGACGCTCGGCGTCCTGATGATCATTCCGATCGGCGGCGCCGACATGCCGGTCGTGATCTCGATGCTCAACTCCTATTCCGGCTGGGCCGCTGCCGGCATCGGCTTCACGCTCGGCAACTCGGCGCTGATCATCACCGGCGCGCTGGTCGGTTCTTCCGGCGCGATCCTGTCCTACATCATGTGCCACGCGATGAACCGTTCGTTCATCTCGGTGATCCTCGGCGGCTTCGGCGGTGAGACCGCGGCTGTGGGCGGGGCGGGCGGCGAACAGAAGCCGGCCAAGCTGGGCTCCGCCGATGACGCCGCCTTCATCATGAAGAACGCCTCCAAGGTCATCATCGTGCCCGGCTACGGCATGGCGGTGGCGCAGGCGCAGCATGCGCTGCGCGAGATGGCCGATACTCTGAAGAAGGAAGGCGTCGAGGTGAAATATGCCATTCACCCGGTCGCCGGCCGCATGCCCGGCCACATGAACGTGCTGCTCGCCGAAGCCAATGTTCCTTACGACGAGGTGTTCGAACTTGAGGACATCAATTCTGAATTCGCTCAGGCCGACGTCGCCTTCGTGATCGGCGCCAATGACGTGACCAACCCGGCGGCGGAAGATGACAAGACCTCGCCGATCTACGGCATGCCTGTTCTGCAGGTCTGGAAGGCCGGCACCGTGATGTTCATCAAGCGTTCGCTGGCGTCCGGGTATGCCGGCATCGACAATCCCTTGTTCTATCGCGACAACACCATGATGCTGCTTGGCGACGCCAAGAAGATGACCGAGAACATCGTCAAGGGGATGTGAGGCAACTGCCGTGGCGCTAAACAAGGCATGGCATCACTTGCATCCCATGCCGCCCAAGGCCACGCGGGAGCAGCGGATCAGATGGCACGCCGCGCATGCAATCGCCTGCGGCTGCCGTGCCGTTCCCGAAAGCATCAGACGGGACGTTGAGAAGCAGTTAAAGTCGCCTCGCAAAGAGGCATAGGCGTCTGTGGTTCAAAGTATGCTGCCCTGCGTGATGTGCGATGTCATGTCGTCGAGCGTGCTGCAATGTCGGTGGTCGTCGATCGAACCCAATAGGACAGCGTCAGGCGACGTAGATTGATGACCGTGCTGAAATGGCTCTTGATCACCGTCTTCGTCTGTTATGTCGGCGGGCTTGTCGTGCTCTTCTTTGCGCAACGCTCGATGCTGTTTCCGATTCCACCGGTCGGACGCACCGCGCCTGCCGAAGCAGGCTTGCCGCAGGCCGAGGAACACGTGCTGACCACGGCGGATGGCGAGAAGGTCATCGTCTGGCATGTGCCGGCGCAGCCGGGGCGTCCGGTGATCCTGTTTTTTCCGGGCAATGGCGATTTTCTCGCCGGGCGTGTCAGCCGCTTCAAGGGCGTGACGGCGGATGGCACCGGGCTTGTCGCGCTGTCTTATCGTGGCTATGCCGGATCGAGCGGCACGCCGAGCGAACGCGGGTTGCTGCAGGATGCAGAGGCGGCCTACGCGTTTACGTCGGTGCGCTATGGCGTTGACCGGATCGTCGTCTGGGGCTTTTCGCTCGGCACGGGTGTTGCGGTTGCGCTTGCGGCGGAGCATCCCGTCAGCAAATTGATCCTGGAGGCGCCTTATACATCTACGGTGGCTGTCGCGGGTGCGATGCTTCGGATCGCGCCGGTCAGCCTGTTGATGCGCGACCAGTTCCATTCCGATCGGCGTATCGCCAAGGTCACCGCGCCGCTTCTCATCATGCACGGCACAAACGATCCGGCCATTCCGATAGCATTCGGCGAGCGTCTGTTCGCGCTGGCTCATGAGCCGAAGCAGTTCGTGCGTTTTGCCGGGGGAGGGCACGACAATCTCGATAATTTCGGCGCGCTCGACGCGGCGCGGCAATTCATCGACGGCGGGAAGGGCTGACGGCCGCCATTTCGTGGCGCATATTGTCCGGCAGGATTTCAGGGGTATCGATTAAATGAGCGCGCACGCTCCAATGCCGCGGTCGGCGTGGGTCTTTCCCGCATTGGCCGTTCTTCTGTTCGCAGGGGTCACCGTGACCGGCTACGAATTCACGCTGTCGCCGGCCGGGCTGGTCTTTGCCGCGGTGCTGCTGGTCATTCTGTTCGGCACCGTGTTCGCGGCCGTGCACCACGCCGAGGTGATCGCCCATCGGATCGGCGAGCCGTTCGGCACGCTGTTGTTGACGCTCGCGGTCACCATCATCGAGGTTGCGCTGATCGCAACCATCATGCTCGGCGACAAGGCGGTGCCGGCGCTCGCGCGTGACACCGTGTTCGCGGTGGTGATGATCGTCTGCAACGGTCTCGTCGGCGTCTGCATCTTCATCGGCGGGCTGCGCTACCGCGAGCAGGATTTCCAGGTCACTGGGGCCAATCTCTATCTCAGCGTGCTGTTCATGCTGGCAACGATCACGCTGGTGCTGCCGAACTACACACTGAGCACGCCGGGGCCGGCGTATTCGGCCGCCCAGCTCGTCTTCGTCAGCGTCGTGACGATCCTGCTCTACGGTGTGTTTCTGTATACGCAGACCATTCGGCATCGTGACTATTTCGTCGGCGATGCCGAGGACGCCGAGAACGGCGCGGCGATTTCCGGCCGCGTGCTGGGCCTCAGCGTTGCGTTGCTCCTGGTCTCGCTGCTCGGCGTTGTGCTGCTCGCGAAGAAGTTCTCGCTGGTGGTCGATGCGGGGATCGCGCAGGTCGGCGCGCCGCCGGCGCTGGCCGGCGTGCTGGTCGCGCTGCTGATCCTGTTGCCGGAGAGCGTGGCGGCGGCCGCGGCCGCGCGAAACAACCACCTGCAGAAGAGCATCAATCTCGCGCTTGGCTCCTCCCTTGCGACCATCGGGCTGACCATCCCGGCGGTTGCGGCGGCTGCTCAAACCTTGGGCAAGGAACTCGTGCTTGGGCTGGATGCACAGGGGATGGTGTTGCTGTTTTTGACGTTCATCCTGAGCATGCTGACTTTCGGCACCGGCCGGACCAACATCCTGTTCGGGCTCGTCCATATGTTGGTGTTCGCGGTGTTCGTCTTCATGGTATTCGTTCCCTGACCATGCATGGAGACGAGTATCGATGATCAGCGCCAAGTCCGAAGTCCAGGTCGATACCGCCGAAGTCCGCGTCACCGAGTGGCGGCTGGCGCCGGGCAGCGCGACGGGACATCACATTCACGAGATGGACTACGTCATTGTTCCCGTGACCCCAGGGGAAATGACGATCGTGGCGCCCAACGGCGAACGCTCGAAGGCGCAGCTCGGGGCCGGAAAATCCTATTTTCGCAAGGCCGGCGTGGAGCATGACGTGCTCAATGAAACGGCTAAGGAAATCGTGTTCCTGGAAGTTGAGTTGAAACCCGACGGGCGTTAATCTGCCGTTTACTGATTTGCCATCTATCTGACGTAGTTGATCCCTTAATGTGCCTCAAAGTTCCCGCATGAGAGCCACGGGGAGTTTGGCCTACATGCTGAAATACCTGACGAAATTCGCGATGGACGTGTTGCCCTCGGTGGTCGCAACCATCCTCGGCGCCTACATCGTCAACCACTATATGAACGTAAAAACGGACACCAATGCGCCGGCAACGGCTGTCATGGCGCCCGCCGATTCCAGGGCCGACGCGACGCTGCCCGAGGCGGCCAAGATTCCCGGGCCCGGCGTCAAGGCGAAGGGCATCTCCGAACGCGCGATGATCGAGAAGTCGGCGTCCGAGGGAGTGGCTGAAGTGAAGGCTTCTGAGGTGAAGCCCGTCGAGGTGAAGTCCGCTCGACGTGAAGTCCGCTGACGTGAAGTCCTCCGACGTGAAGCCTGCTGAGGTCAAGCCGGCCGAGACAGCGAGCGTACCTGCCGAAACGCGCCGAGTCCCGGTGCCGCGCGAAGCGCGTGAGAAGGCCGTCGCCAAGGTCACGCCAGCCCCGCAGCCGAGCCCGGTGCCGGCCGCTGAAGCTGCCGCTACGGAAGAGCGGCGTGATGCCAATGATCTCGCGCGGGCGGCGATCGAACGGCTGCGCAATGAACGCAATAATGAAGGCGGGGCGCGCGCGCAGGAGGCCTCTACCCCGCGCGTGCAGGAAGCGCCGCGCACTGCCAGCGTCTCGCCGGTTCGTCCGCTGCCCCCGCCGATCACAGTCTCCACCCCGAAGGGTGACGGCTACAATGCGGGATCGCCCTCGACGAATCCGCCTTACACCGCTTCCATTCGCAACGATGATCCAAGCCGGCCGACGCCGCCGGCCGAAATTCCGGCACCGCCGCCGCTCGATCTTCGGGCTGAGGCCAACAACGCCCGCGATCATGCCAAGAATGTTGCCGAAGACGTGCTCTCGGCCGCGAAGTCGATGTTCCACACGGTGCTGCCGCAGTAAACGCTGCGGCCTAAAGCGCGATGAGATCAGGTTGAATCGCCGTCGCGCTTTAGGTCTTTGTTTGAGCATGATCTCCGCGCAAACGCGTTCCGCGTTTGTCGCGAGGGAAAACCGCTACACACTTTTCCGGATCATGCTCTAGGCACGGCTCGCACTCAGCTCAAAACGTGTAATGATTGGGTCAACCGGCTGAGCGCAAGGATCGCGTTCGAACGAAGCCGCGCGTCTGGCCTGCGCGTGTCTCGGCCTCCACGTGTCTCGGCCTGCACGTGTCTTGGTCCGTACGTGTCTTGGCCTGATCGTTCCAGCTTTCGAAATGCAAACGCGGACCTTTCGGTCCGCGCTCTCCAGTCTATTCCGATGCGATGTGCGATCGATCAGCGCGGGCCGCGCGGACCTGCACCGGGACCGCCACGGCCGCCGCCAGCACCACCACGATCGGCGCCAGCGCCGAACACCGGCTTCGGCTTCATCGGCAGCAGGCCTTCGCGCTGCAGCTTCTTGCGCGCCAGCTTGCGCGCGCGACGGACAGCTTCGGCCTTTTCACGGGCTTTCTTCTCGGAGGGCTTCTCGTAATGACCGCGGAGCTTCATCTCGCGGAAAATCCCCTCGCGCTGCATCTTCTTCTTCAGCGCCTTGAGGGCTTGATCGACATTGTTATCGCGAACGAGAACCTGCACGCGGCATCCTCTTTTCAGTAGCTCGGATTGGAATCTGGTAAAAACCAAGGGCCGGCGAAAAAGCCTCGCCCTTAGCCTTGAGGGCGCGGATGTATCAGACAAAAGTGACAATGTCCACCGTCGGCAGTCCTGTTGCCGTGGTTTTGAACGCGTCCAGACCGGCTTTTTTCCCGGGTCAGCCGCCCTTGGCCGGTCCGACTTGCGTCACATGGCCCATCTTCCGCCCGGGCCGGGGCGCGCCCTTTCCGTAGAGGTGAACGGTCGCGCCGGGTACACTCAGCCACTTTTCGTAAGTGACGATCTCGTCCCCGATCAGGTTTGTCATGGTAACCGGGCCATGGCGGACCGGCTTTCCGAGCGGCCAGCCCGCAATAGCGCGGATATGCTGCTCAAACTGGGAGATCGAGGCGCCATCGAGCGTCCAATGGCCGGAATTGTGCACCCGCGGTGCGATTTCGTTGACCAGGACCTTTGGACCGTCGGGCCCGGCCAGCACGAACATCTCGACCGCGAGCACGCCGACATAATCGAGCGCGGTTGCGATCTTCTCGGCAATGGCGCGCGCTTCCGCGGCCAGGCTGTCCGGGATCGCGGCCGGCGCCCGCGACACCTTCAGGATGTGATCGCGATGCTCGTTTTCGGTGACGTCGTAGCATTCGACGTGGCCGTCAGCCGAGCGTGCGGCGATCACGGAGATCTCGCGCTCGAAAGGAACAAAAGCCTCGAGGATCGCCGACTTGGTGCCGAGGTCGGACCAGATCTGGTCGGGATCGTCGCTCTCACGGATCATGGCCTGCCCCTTGCCATCGTAGCCGAAGCGGCGGGTCTTGATCACGGCGGGCAGCCCGACGCGCGTGATCGCCTCGCGCAGCGACGCTGCCGACGTCACATCGGCATAGTCGGCCGTGCCGATGCCAAGCCGCGTGACGAAATCCTTTTCCGCCAGGCGATCCTGCGTCGTTTCCAAAATTTTCTGTTCGGGCAGCACAGGGCGCCGGGCGCCGAGGACCATCGTGGCGGCGGAGGGAATGTTCTCGAACTCGTAGGTGATGACGTCGACATCGCTGGCGAACAATTCCAGCGCTTCGACGTCGGCATATTCGGCGCAGGTCGCGTTCATCACGACCTCGAAGGCGGGCGAATCCGGATCGGGCGCGAACATCTGGCAGCGCAGGCCGAGCCGCGCCGCTGCCATCGCCAGCATCCGGCCGAGTTGGCCGCCGCCGAGGATTCCGATGGTGTCGCCCGGCTTCAGCTTCACTTGACGTGGACCGGTCACGCGGACTCCTCCGGACGCTCGGCCACGGCGTCGGACCGTTGCTTGCGCCAGGCGGCAAGCCTGCTGGCGAGCGCCTTGTCGTTGAGCGCGAGCACGCTGGCGGCGAGAAGGGCGGCGTTGATAGCCCCGGCCTTGCCGACCGCCAGTGTTCCCACCGGCACACCGGCGGGCATCTGGACGATGGAATAGAGGGAATCGATCCCCGACAACGCTTTCGACTCAACAGGGACGCCGAACACCGGGAGCTCGGTGAGTGAGGCCGTCATGCCCGGCAGATGCGCCGCTCCGCCGGCGCCCGCGATGATGATTTTGAAGCCTGCGGCCTTTGCACCTTTGGCGAAGGCATAGAGCCGCTCCGGCGTGCGGTGTGCTGAGACGATGCGCTTCTCGCAGTCGATCCCGAGCTCGCCGAGCGTTTCGGCCGCATACCGCATGGTGTCCCAGTCGGACTGGCTTCCCATGATAATGGCTACAGGGACGGGCATGAGCTTAATTCTTCTCGGGAATCCAGAAACATAGGCCGAATTATAGCTTCAGGCCCATCGACGCAAGGCGTGGCAAGGGAACGGGAATGCACTATCCTGTCTTGGTGAATCGCGGCAAGCCCCTGTTAAGCAAACCTCCACCGAGAGCCCATGAAAAAGAGCACCCGCGCGCCGGCACCGGGCATTGCGAAACCCCGTAAGGTTCTTTCCAGCCGAGCAACCGCCCCTCGGAGACTGACGGCCGTGGATGGCGCCAAGGCCACGATTCGACGTCTGAGGCGCGAACTGGCGCAGGCCCGCAAGCAGATCGAGGAACTGCAGGCCTCCGCGGAGATGGATTTTCTGCTGGGCGTTTACAACCGCCGCGGCTTCCAGCGCGAGCTCGAACGCGCGATCGCCTACATCAAGCGCTACCACGCATCCGGCGCGCTGATCGTGCTCGACGTCGACCGTCTGAAGCCGGTCAACGATGCGTTCGGCCACGCAGCGGGCGATCAGGTGTTGAAGGCGATCGTCGCGACCATCGCTCATCAGGTCCGCGCTTCCGATGTGGTCGCTCGGCTGGGCGGCGACGAGTTCGCCCTCCTGCTGTGGAATCTCAGTGAAACCGACGCGCGGGCCAAGGCGGCAGCGCTGGAGCAAGCGGTCGATCAGCTGAGCTTCGTGTTCGGCGGCCGGACCGTGAGCGCAGGCGCATCCGCCGGCGTCGCCATCCTTGATACGCATGCGGACGCGGCGCGCGCGCTCGAAGAGGCCGATCGCGCGATGTATGTCCGCAAGGCCCAGCGGCGGCACGAGGGAAGCGCGATGATCAGCTCGAGCCAATGGGGCGCGCGCAGCCGTGCCAGATGAGGTTTTGCGGCGATTGCCGCGGAACAGGGTCAGCAGCGGCTTCAAAGCTCGCTCAGATCCTCTGGCACGTCGCCGAATTTGCGCAGCAGCCGGGCGTCCCTGAACTCGCCCATCATCGGGTCGCCGGTGCGGCTGAAGGCGATCGCGCCGATATGGCCGGCTACGCGCGACAGGATTTCTGCCCGCCGCAAGGCCGTCGACGAACTCTGACATTCCTCCGCCGCGCCCGCGACCGGCAAGCCGCTCTCGTCCTGCAGGAAGGGCATCGCGACGTAGTAGGTGACATCGGCCATGGATCTTGCTCCGTCACGCATCAGGCCGCGCTGCTGGCCGGGCCCGGCAATGTTTTCGGAATGCAGCCGGATGAAATCGCCGCCTGCAATTCCAGGAGCTCCAGCTCGAGGTACTCGTTGGCCATGATCAGCGCCTTGATGGTGCTGCGCAGGTTGCCGTCGCACATTGCAATCGCCTGGTCGCAGGCCCGCTCGTAGTGGCTGTTATCGAATGCAGATGCTGGCTCAGCGGACATGTCGGCCTCCCGGGGACGAGGGTGATCGGCGATCTCGTAATGTTCTTATTTTGTTCTCGCGGAGTCAAGGCCTCACCTCCGTTTTTGGATCGGAGGCTTTGGATAAGCACAGCCTTGATCGGGCGGTCTCGGGTTGGCGGTGGCCTCGCAAGATTAATTCGTTGGTCGCCTCCGGAACGAAAACAAAATCTGGCGCTTAGTTGAACAAAGAGGGGGAGTTCAGTATGGGCCATGTTGCGCCCAATAAGCCCGTGGTCCTGGTCGTCGAAGACGACTTCCTCCTGCGGATGGATGCGGCCAACATCATCAAGGATGCCGGCTTCGACGTTCTTGAGGCATCCAACGCCGATGAGGCCATTGCGATCCTGGAATCCCGCAACGACGTCGCGGTGGTGTTTACCGACATCCAGATGCCGGGCTCGATGGACGGGTTGAAGCTTGCGCGCGCGGTGCGCGGACGATGGCCGCCGATCAAGATCGTCACGACCTCGGGGCAGTGCGTGGTTGAAGCGACCGATCTGCCGGAAGGCGGCCGCTTCCTTCCCAAGCCCTACAGCCCGATGCAGGTGAGCGGTCTGCTCCGCGAACTGACGCGCCGGGTGTAGAGCGTTTTCGAGCGAAGTGGACGCCGGTTCGCGTGAAGGAAACGGGTCAAAACAAGAATCCGGCGCTTCAATTCTGATTCTCAGAACCGAAGCTCCAGGCGATCAGGTTTAGGCGATGATGTCTGGTGTGATCTGATCTTCGATGAAGGCGATGCGGTCGCGCAGTTGCAGCTTGCGCTTCTTCAACCGTTGCAGCCGCAACAGATCCTGTGCGGGCGACTGATGCAGAGCATCGATCGCCGCGTCGAGATCGCGATGCTCCTGTTGCAGCCGTGCAAGCTCTGCTTGCAGGTCGCGCTCATCTTCGTCAGTCATGACACACGCTAATTGATAGATGAGATTGCGAAAGGCTGTGGAACTCGGGCGAATATCGTCCTTGCCAGTCTGCTCCGCAAGCCGTCAAAATAGTGCTCACGATGAATCCGCCGGTTTGCAAAGATGTAGTTAGAGGCGCCCAAAAGTCTGCAGGTTCCTTGCTCACGGTTCGTTACACATGTCGTTCAAATATGAGATGATGGATCGCCGCGCCCCCATCGACAGATCGCACTGGTCGTGTACACTTACAAATCCGCGTCAAATCTTGGGCTCTTCATCCTAACGAGGAGATTTGGAATGGCAATTCAGGCACATCTCGTTGAACTGGAACGCAAACACAAAATTCTCGAAGACGAACTCCACGAAGCTCTCGTACACCTTTCAACGGACGACCTGCAAATAGCCGAGTTAAAGCGCCGAAAACTGATGGTGAAGGATCAGATCGAGCGTCTTAGGCATTCCAGCGACGAAACCGTCCACTAGCCCCCTCTCCAGCACCGCCTTGAAGCCAACTCCCGGATGGGTGCGGCGCACTCATCCGGCGGTGCATTGTTCCATCATACAGCCTCTGAAAGATCTACGCTTCGGTCAATTCGCCGACATGATCGGCGATTGCCAGCGATGACGTCAGGCCGGGCAATTCGATCCCAAACAGGTTGATCAGCCCGTCCACGCCGTGATCCCCCGGGCCCTGGATAACGAAATCCTGCGAGGCGATCGCGGGCGGCACGATCTTCGGCCGCATTCCCGAATAGCTGGGCATCAGCGCGCCGTCGGGCAGCGTCGGCCAGTATTTGCGGATCGCCGGGTAGAACCGTTCCGCGCGCGCCGGATCGACCGCATAGTCGATATGGTCCACCCACTCCACGTCGGGGCCGAAACGCGCCTGGCCCGCCATGTCGAGCGTCAGGTGCACCCCCAGTCCGCCCGGTTCCGGCACCGGATAGATCAGCCGGGAAAACGGCGCTCTCGCACTGCAACTGAAATAATTGCCCTTGGCGAGATAGGCCTGCGGAACGAGGTCTGAGGGCATGCCTTCGATGCGGCGCGCGGTGGCAGGCGCGTCCAGCCCGGCCGCGTTGATCAGGAGCCGGCATTCCAGCGTCATCGGCGCCTCGCCGCCGGCCTCGAGTTCGAATTTTCCCGCGGCTGCCTTGGCGCGCAGCAGCGGCGTGTGGAACGCGAAGGCTGCGCCTGCGGCCTCGGCGTCACCACGCAGCGATAGCATGTAGGCGTGGCTGTCGATGATCCCGGTGGAGGAGGAGAGCAGGGCCGCGTCGCAGTTCAGCGCCGGCTCCAGCGCGTGCGCGGCCTCGCCGGACAGCGTCTGCATGCCCTCGACGCCATTGGCCTCGGCATGCGCGCGGATCGATTGCAGCTTCTCGGTTTCTTTCGGTGTCGTCGCGACGATCAGCTTGCCGCAATTGCGATGGGGGACGCCGTGATCGGCGCAATAGGCATAGAGCGCCTTCTTGCCGGCGACGCACATGCGCGCCATCAGGCTGCCGGCCTTGTAGTAGATGCCGGCGTGGATCACCTCGCTGTTGCGTGAGGAGGTCACGGTGCCGATGCCTTCGGCCGCCTCCAGCACGATGACTTCGCGGCCCGCCTGCGCCAGCCGCCGTGCCACCGCAAGCCCGATTACGCCGGCCCCGATGACAACGCATTCAACCCTGTCCATAGGCTGTCCAGTGCTCCGTCCACGACCTCAGGAAGAATGATCGCTTCCGCATGTCCGGGAGAGCGATGGTGCGACGCCTTTGATCGGGGCACGCCGTTAATAAAGCGGTAATCATGCGAGGGCTTTTGCGGTATTTTCAGTGATTTTGGGACACCGTATTTCTCCGCGTTTACCCGATCCAAACCCGCGAAGCCAGACACTCCCGCCTTGGAATCCGCGGGTGAATGATGGCTGGCAAGATCAGGCAGGCAGGCAAGGATTTGATTCCTGCGTGGGCATTCATTTGCCTTGCCGGGACGGTCGGGCCATGCAGTGCGGCGTCCGCCTTGCCCGCCGAATTTGCACCCCCAAGCTATGTCGGCTCCATGGATCCCAATGTCGTCTGGGAAGCCCTGATCGGGGGCGTGGCCGTCTGCGCCTTCCTGGCGGCCATCGCGCTCTGGGTTCACTCGGCGCTACGCCGGGTCAAGCGCTTGCAGGCGCGCAGAAGCGCGTTTGTCAGCTCGGCGCTGAACAATCTGAGCCACGGCGTGGTCATGACCGATCCGTCGCAGCGGATCGTGTTCTGCAACGACCGGTATCTCGACATCTACGGCCTCAAGCGTGCGGATATTTCGAGACAGATGGCGGCTGCGGATCTGCTTGCGCTGCAGCGCCAGCGCAGCGGATCGGACTGCGGCGCCGATGACTATTATGCGCAGGCAGCAAGGCCGGAAGGCCTGATCACCAAGCTGCCCAATGGCCGGTCGATCCAAGTGAAATATGTATCGCTGCCGAACGGCGGTTCGATTGCGACTCATGAGGATTGCAGCGAACAGCGCGAGTTGTCGCGGCAACTCGCATCGACCAAGCAATTCCTGGAATCGGTGCTGGACAATGTTCCGGTGTGCGTCGCCGCGAAAAGCATCGAGGATGGCCGCTACATCTTTGCCAACCGCGCCTTCGAGCGCTTCTCGCGTTTTTCCCGCGACCGCATCATCGGCAAGCGCGCCGACGAGATCTTCCGTCCCGAAACCGCCGCCGGCATCGAGGCTGCGGACCGCGCCGCGCTGCAGTCGGAGACCGGGCACTATCATAACGAGCTGGCTGTCGAGCGCGGCGCCGAGAAGCGCGTCCTTGCCTCCAATCGCGTGATCGCGCGTAACGAACGGAACGAGCCGGAATTCCTGATTGCGATGTTCGACGACGTCACCGAGCGTCTCTCCCTGTCGCACGAGCTCGAGAACGCCAAGAAGTTCCTCGAGCTGATCGTCGACAACATTCCGGTCTCGCTGATCGTGGAACGTGTCAGCGACGGGCGATATCTGCTGGCGAACCGCAGCGCCGAGACCATTCTCAATCGCCGGCGCGAGGAGGTCACGGGACTGACGGCGTCCGACATCTTCAATCCGCGCGAGGCAAAGCTGATCATCGCGCGTGACGAGGCGGCAATCAAAAAGCGCAGCCTGCTCACCGAGGAGCACCCGATCTCGACCAAGGACGGCCTGCGCCTGTTCCTGACGCGCCGCATGACCGTGCTGGATGAAGCGGGCGTGCCGCAATATCTGATCAAGACCCACGAGGACGTCACCGACCGCCGGCAGACCGAGTCGCGGATGGCCCACATGGCCTATCACGACGGCCTCACCGATCTGCCGAACCGCGCGGCGTTCCTGCAGGCGCTGGCACAGATGATCGAGGCCTGCGCCGGCACCCGCGAGGCGTTTGCCGTGCTCTGCATCGATCTCGATGGCCTGAAAGAGGTCAACGATGTGTTCGGCCATGCGACTGGTGACAAGCTCCTGGTCGAGGTGGCGCGCCGCATCCAGGCCGAGGCGCGCGGCGGCGTCGTGGCACGGCTGAGCGGCGACGAGTTCGGCCTGATCATCGACGGCGAGCAGCCCGAGGCCGGCAAGGCGTTGGCCCTGAAGCTCACCGAGGCGCTGGCCCAGGAATTTTCGATCGACGGCAAGTCGGTGCGTACCGGAGTCACGACCGGTATTTCGGTGTTCCCGCAAAATGGTTCGGATGCGGCCTCGCTGCTGGCCAACGCGAATGCGGCGCTGTTCCGCGCCAAGCAGAAGTCGCGCGGCTCGATCGGCGTCTACGAGCCGGAGATGGATCAGCAGATCCGCGACCGCCGCGTCCTGCACCAGGAGCTCTCGGCTGCAATCAAGAATGGCGAGCTTTCGCTGTACTACCAACCGCTGGCAGCCGCAGCGGGCACGGTCGCGGACAGCAAGGTTATCGGCTTCGAGGCCCTTGCGCGCTGGTTGCATCCGGTGCGCGGTTTCGTGCCGCCCAGCGATTTCATTCCGCTCGCCGAGGAGAGCGGCCTGATCGTCGAGATGGGCGAATGGATTCTGCGCGAGGCTTGCCGCGAAGCGGCGTCGTGGCCAAAGCCATTGCAGATCGCGGTCAACCTTTCGCCGGCGCAGTTCATGCACGGCGATCTGGTCGGGCTGGTGCATTCGATCCTGCTCGAGACGGGCCTCGCGCCCGGCCGGCTCGAGCTGGAAATCACCGAGGGCGTTTTGATCGAGGATTTCGACCGTGGCCTTGCGCTGCTGCGGCGGCTAAAGGCGCTCGGCGTCCGCGTCTCCATGGACGATTTCGGCAGTGGCTACTCCTCGCTGAGCTATCTGCAGGCGTTCCCGTTCGACAAGATCAAGATCGACCGCGCCTTCGTCATCAATCTCGGACGCAATCCGCAGTCGGCGGCCATCGTGCGGGCCGTCATCGACCTCGGCCACGGCATGCAGATGTCGATCGTTGCCGAAGGCGTGGAAACGCTGGATCAGCTCGGTTTCCTCTCCCGCGAGGGCTGCGATGCCGTGCAGGGCTATTTGATCGGCAAGCCGTTCCCGATCAGTCAGCACGCGGCGGCGGTCGGACGCGACGACGTCGCCGTGCCCGCTCGCAAGACCGGATAACGGCAGCCCGCCTCGAGCCGCGCCGTGCTTTTTTCGCCTGATGGGTTTTCTTTTCAAAGGCGGTCTCCACTTCGCCGAAAAGCGTTGTAGGTGTAGCGAGCATCTCACTCGTGACATCGAATCGCGTGCATGGCGGACTACGATCTGGCGGTCATCGGCGGCGGGCTCAACGGCGTCAGCGTGGCGCGCGATGCCACGGGACGCGGTTTGCGCGTCATCCTGCTGGAGCAGGGCGATCTGGCCTCCGGGGCGTCATCCGCGACCCCGCGGCTGGTGCATGGCGATCTCTCGGTGCTGGAGCGTCGTCGTGTCCAGCGCGTGCGCCGGCAACTGGCCGAACGGGATGTCTGGCTCGCCATCGCGCCGCATCTGGTGCGTCCGCTGCGCTTCGCAATCCCTGATCACAGGGATGAACGCCCGCCATGGCTGCTGCGGTCCGGCCTCTGGCTTTATGACCTTCTTGGCGCGCGCAACCGCCTGCCGGGCTCGGCGACCGTCGACGTTACCCACCATCCGCTCGGCGATGCGCTGAAGCGGCCATTCGGCACGGCCTTCGAATATTCCGACTGCATGGTGGACGATTCCCGTCTCGTGGTATCGATCGCGATGGACGCAGCGATCCGTGGCGCCGAAATCCGGACCGGCGCACGCTGCGTGCGCGCCGAGCGGGGCGAGGTCTGGCGGCTGATCGTGATCGATCGCGGCCGGCGCCGGGTCGTCAGCGCACGGGCGCTTGCCAACACAACCGGTGCCTGGGCGGGCATGGTCGCGGAGACCGTTTTGCGTCAGCCGCCGCCCAAGGTCCCGGCGATCCGGATCAACCAGATCGTGGTTCCCCGCCTGTTCGACACCGACAATGTCTACGTCTTCCAGAACAACGACCGGCGGCTGATTTTCGCGAGCCCCTATGAGCGGGATTTCACGCTGATCGGCACCGTCACCCGTGCATTCGTCGGCGATCCGGCGATCGTGACCATGAGCGCGAACGATGTCTCCTATCTCTGCGACGCCGCCAATCGCTATTTCCGCAGGCCGGTCGAGCCGGCCGATGTGGTCCGGACCATATCCGGCGCCAATCTGGCGCAGGGACACGATAATGATCAGGTTCTTCGTGACGGTTCGATGATGTTCAACCGCCGCCGCCGCAAGGCGCCGCTGATGACGATGTTCGGCGGCGACGTCACCACCTCGCGGTTGCGCGCGGAGCGGGCGGTCTCCCGCCTCGCGTCCCTCTCTCCGACGTCTCCGCGTTGGACCGCGACCGCGCCGCTGCCGGGCGGTGATTTTGCCTGGGACCGTTTCGATACCGAAGTCGACGCGGCGCGCGAGCGCTGGACGTTCCTGAGCGAGACGCAGGCCCAGCGCCTGGTCGGCGCCTATGGCTCGCGCCTGCCTGCGGTCCTTGGCGACGCCAAGAGCCGCGCCGATCTCGGCCCTACGTTCGGAGCGGAACTAACCGGTGCGGAAGTACGCTATCTGATGACGCATGAGTGGGCGCGGTTTCCCGACGACATCCTCTGGCGCCGCTCCAAGCTTGGACTGACGATCAAACCGGCGGAGCGCGAGGCATTGGCGGCGTTCATGGCGAGCGGAAATTGTAAGGTGCGCGATCAGGTTGCCCCAGGCATGCCTGTTGGATCACGGGCGGTGTGACGGATCGCATGAATGATGACCTCATCTCCTGCAATCTCATAAAACACAAAGAAAGGATATGGTGTTGTCGTCAGGCGGCGAATGACGGGATCGTCTGTTCGGACACCGATTTCCGGGTGGGACAAGAGAATATCGATGACGTCTTGAATACGTGCTTTGACACGCTTCGCTCCCTGCGGAGATAAGGAGGCGATATAGTCGAGAACCGAGTTGAGGTCCGCAAGGGCCGGAACGGTGTAACGGAGTTTCACAGGTCGTGCTTGACCCAGATAGCGCGGATTTCGGCGTCCGTTGCGAATTCGCCGCGCGCTGCTGCCTCTTTCGAGGCTGCGATCGCCGCTCGTTCATCGTTCGAAAGCGTTACTGGCAGTGCATCGTCCGCACCGGCAAGCTGGAGCACAATGCGAGCGATATCATCCTGGGCATCCGGCGGCAATTTGCGCGCAGTTTGCAGTGCTTGCTCTAGAAGTTTGGTCATAACTGCTACAATACGCCTTTCGGTGCCGTTGATGGAAGTGGATTCTGGCTGCGGGGCGCTTGCGTAGCTGTTGAGCCCGATCGGATCCGCCGCTAGCTTGCCCCCACTATTGGGCCAGCGGGGAAGATGGCAGAGGAAGACACAAAGATCGAAGTGGCGAGGGAGCCCGTGAAACCCGACCCCGCTGCGGCTCTGCCGGTCGCCGCGCCGACGCCGCTGTTGCGGATCGAGGGCGTCGTCAAGAATTTTGGCACGTTCCGCGCCGTTGACCGGCTGTCGCTCGAGATCAGGGCCGGGGAGTTTTTCGCGCTGCTCGGTCCGAGCGGCTGCGGCAAGACCACGCTGCTTCGCATGCTCGCCGGTTTCGAGACGCCGGATGAAGGCCGCATCCTCCTGAACGGGAGTGATATCGCGCATGTGCTGCCGCATCAGCGCCCCGTCAACATGATGTTTCAGAGCTACGCGCTGTTCCCGCATCTCAACGTGCGCGACAACATCGCATTCGGTCTGAAGCGGGCCGGGATGGCGCGCGCCGATATCGACGCGCGGGTTGATGAGATGTTGGCGCGGGTCAGGCTCGAGGGGCTGGTGAAGCGCAAGCCCGATCAGCTCTCCGGTGGCCAGCGGCAGCGCGTGGCGCTCGCCCGCTCGCTGGCGCGCCGGCCGCAGGTCCTGCTGCTCGACGAGCCGCTCGCTGCACTCGACAAGAAACTCCGCGAAAGCACGCAAGTCGAGCTGATGGAGCTGCAGCGCAGCCTCGGCATGACCTTCATCATCGTCACCCATGATCAGGAGGAGGCGATGACGGTGGCGAACCGGATCGGCGTGATGTCGGCCGGGCAGTTGGACCAGGTCGCGACGCCGCATGAACTCTACGAGGCGCCGGCCTCGCGCTGGATCGCGGAGTTCATCGGTGACGTCAATCTGTTCGAGGGGCAGGTGGAGACGCGCGAGCCCCATCGCTTGACGGTTTCGACGTCCGACGCGGGAACGCTGGTCGTCGCTACGCCGCGCAATCCCGTCACCAGACCGATCGTGTCAGTCGCGATCCGTCCGGAGAAGATCAAGCTGTCGCGCCGCGGCCCGATCACGGATGCAGCTGATGCCCAGTCGATCAACCGCCTGGAGGGCGTGGTGACGGATGTGGGCTATCTCGGCGCGACGACGACCTACAAGGTGAAGCTCGATTCCGGTGCGATCGTGCGCGCGTCGATGGCCAACACCGCGCGGCTCGGTGTCGATGCCTATGGCGTGGGCCAGCGCGCGGTCGCCTGGTTCACGCCCGACGATTGCGTGGTGCTGGAGCAATGAGCGCGCGGCGCATCTTCGCAAGGCCCGCGCGGTTCGCCGCGATCGCGCCCTATGTCTGGATGGCGCTGTTTTTCCTGGTGCCGTTCGGCTTCGTGCTGAAGATCGGCCTGTCGCAGACCGCGATCGCACAGCCGCCCTATACGCCGGTATTCGACATCGGCGAAGGCTGGGCGGCGCTGAGGGCCGCCTTTACGGCGCTGTCGCTCGACAATTTCAGGCTGCTCGTCTCTGACAATCTCTACATCCTGTCCTATTTGCGCAGCCTGGTCGTCGCGACGGTCGCGACCTCGATCCTGCTCGTGATCGGCTACCCCATTGCCTACGCCATGTCGCGGCTGCCGAGGCAGTGGCAGGGCATAGCGATGATGCTGGTGATCGTGCCGTTCTGGACGTCGTTCCTGATCCGCATCTATGCCTGGATCAACATCCTGCAGCATGACGGCCTGTTGAACCGGATCTTGCTCGGGCTGCATATCGTATCGGAGCCGGTGGTGTGGCTCTCGACCGATACCGCGATGTATCTCGGCATCGTCTATTCCTACCTGCCGTTCATGATCCTGCCGCTCTATGCCACGCTGGCGAAAATGGAGCCGGCGCTGGAGGAGGCCGCGAGCGATCTCGGTGCCTCGCCGCTGGAGGTGTTCTGGCTGGTGACGTTCCCGCTCTCGCTGCCCGGCGTCGCTGCCGGGGTGCTGCTCTGCTTCATTCCGATCGTCGGCGAATTCGTGATTCCCGATCTGCTCGCCGGCTCGGATTCGCTGATGATCGGCCAGACCCTGTGGCTCGAGTTCTTCACCAACAAGGATTGGCCGGTCGCCTCCGCCAGCGCTGTCGTGCTGCTGGTGCTGCTGCTCGCACCGCTGTTGCTCTACGAGCGCATGCAGCGCCGGCAATTGGAGGCGCAATGATGGCGCAACGCCGGCTCTCCCGCTTCAACATCGCCTCGCTCGCGATCGGGCTCGCGTTCCTCTATCTGCCGATCCTGATCCTGGTGATCTATTCCTTCAACGCGTCACGGCTCGTGACGGTGTGGGGCGGCTGGTCGCTGCGCTGGTATCGCGAGTTCTTCAATGACGCCGCGATGATCGAGGCTGCCTGGATGAGCCTTCGCGTCGCGGCGGCCTCGGCGACGATCGCGACGCTGCTCGGCACGCTCGCGGCGGTCGCGCTGTCGCGCGGCGAGGGCTTCCGCGGCCGCACGCTGTTTTCCGGAATGCTTTATGCGCCATTGGTAATGCCGGAAGTCATTACCGGGCTGTCGCTGCTGCTGCTGTTCGTTGCGCTCAATGCCGAGCGCGGCTTCTGGACCGTGACCATCGCGCATACGACGCTCACCATGTGTTTCGCTGCCGTGGTGGTGCAGTCGCGGCTGGGCTCGCTCGACAAAAGTCTGGAAGAGGCGGCGATGGATCTCGGCTGCGACCCCGTGCGCGCCTTCATCGCGGTGACGCTGCCGCTGATCATTCCGGCGATCGCGGCCGGCTGGATGCTGGCGTTCACGCTGTCGCTCGACGATCTCGTGATCGCGAGCTTTACGACCGGCCCCGGCTCGGCGACGCTGCCGATCCGGATCTATTCGGAGGTGCGGCTCGGTGTGAAGCCCGAGATCAACGCCATCTGCACGCTGGTGATCGGCCTGATCGCGATCGTCATCGTCGTGGCGTCGCTGGCGTCGAAGCTGTCGAGCGCGCAGGGCGAGAGCGCCGCGCCGTTGTAAACGGTCATTCCGGGATGGTGCGCAAGCACCGGACCCGGAATCTCGAGATTCCGGGTTCAGCCCTGCGGGCCCGCCCCGGAATGACGGTGTGTTGGATCGCTACGACTTCACAGCACCCGCGGTGAGCCCGCCCACCATATAGCGCTTGAAGGCGTAATAAACCGCGGCCGGCGGCAGGGCGTAGATGAAGCCGGTGGTCATCAGCAATTCCCAGGGCGAGTCGTCGGCGGCGAGGAAATTGCCGAGCGCGACCGGCAGCGTAATGTCGCGATCGTTCGACAGCAGCAGGAACGCGTAGAGATATTCGTTCCAGGCCAGCAGCACCGCATAGGTACCGATCGCGACCAGCGATGGCATGATCAGCGGCACGTAGACGAGGCGGAAGATCTGCAGCGTGGTCGCGCCGTCCATCACGGCTGCTTCGTCCAGTTCGACGGGCAGCTTGTCCGAGGCCTGCTTCAGGACCCAGATCGCGTAGGGTGAGGCGACCGTGACCATCGCCAGGATCAGGGCCCAGTGCGTGTTGAGCAGGCCGTAATTGCCCATCGTGCGATACATCGGCACGGCGAGGAACGCCGCGGGGATGAAATAGGTGAAGAGCGCGAGGTTCATCACCGTCCGCCCGCCGGGGACGCGCAGCCGCGAGATCGAGAAAGCGGCCGCGGTCGCAATCAGCAGCGTCAGCGCGCCGACGGCGGCGGCGATGACGACCGAATTGCCGAACTGGATCCAGAAATCCCGCAGGAAATAATGCTGCTGGCGGAACACGATCTCGAAATTGTGCAGCGTCGGATGGTCGGGCCACAGCTTGCCGGAGAAGGCATCCTCCTTCGGCGAGATCGCGAACACGAACATGTGGTAGATCGGAATCATCGTCCAGATGAGGACCGGGATGCCGATCAGGAGCAGCCGCGCCTCGTTGCCGACTTCGCGGAGGGTGGGAAGCTTCATCGCGACAACCGTTTCATCATGAAGTAGACTAGCGGCAGCACGAAAGGCATTGCGCAGACGATCGATGCCATCGCTAGGCTTAACTGATCGAGCCTCAGATAGCGGATGCCGAGCGTCGCCAGCACGTGGGTCAAATCGGCCGGTCCGCCGCCTGTCAACAGATAGACGCTATTGAAGTCGCCGAGCGTCCAGATCATCGAGAGCAGCGTGCAGGTGATGTAAAGCGTCTGCATCGACGGCCAGGTGATATAGCGGAATTTCTGCCACCAGCTCGCGCCGTCGACATCGGCCGCTTCGAACAGATCATGCGAGATCGCGAGCCGGCCGGTGATCAGGATCAGCGTCCAGAACGGCAGCGATTTCCAGATATGCACGCCGATCGCCATGGTCAGCGCCACTGTCGGATCGTTCAGCCAGTTCGGTCCGTCGTCGCCGGTGAACTTGAAGATCAGATGATTGACCACGCCCCATTCGGGGTTGAGCATGAAGCGCACCGACAGGATGGTCGGGATCGACGGCACCGCCCAAGGCAGGATGAACACCACCGACAGCCATTTGATCCAGGTGCGCTGCTCGGCGAAGAAGCCGGACAGGAACAGCGCGATCAGCATCTTGATGTTGATGCCGATCACCAGGAAAATCAGCGTGTTGACCGCTGTGCGCGCGAAGATCGGGTCATTGTACAGCGCGACATAGTTCGCCGGGTCGCGTGCGAGCCACAGGCCATAGCAGACCGGATAAACCACGAAGGCCAGGAACACGAGCAGATACGGCGCGAGCAGCACGGTGCCCCACACCTGCGTCGGCGTCAGCCGCGCGGAAAGCGGCGGGCTCGGTGCATCTGTTGCTGAAAGCGTGATCGCCATGCGAAAACTCATTTGCAAAGGTTGGCCGCGACGACGGCCAGCCTCATGATTCGATGTTCGGGCATGATCTTGTCGGAAAATCGTTGTCTGCCTCGCAAGGCAACTGCGAGGCAGACATTTTCCGGATCACGCGCCTAAACTAGCCGGCGACTTCCTTGAGGCGAGCGATTAATTCGTCGACGGCCTTCTCCACCGGCACCTTCTCGCTGACGACGCGGTTCATCGCCTTTGCCCAGACGTTCTCGTTGTTCAGGATGGTGAACTTCCAGTTCTTTGTGAAGTCGAACGGCGTCGTGCCGCCCATGAACTGGTTGTAGACCGCCTTGCGATGCCGGTCAGCCTGCCAGAACGGGCTCTTCTGGCTCTCGATCGTAACCGGGAACCAGCGTCCGAGCGCTCCTTCGACGTAGGGCCTGACGTTTTCTTCCTGCAGCAGGAATTTGATGAACTCCTTGCCCTGCTCCTTGTGCTTGGCCGCGGTGAAGATCACTCCGGTCTTGACGTCGGAGCGGTACTTGATCGGCGTGCCGTCCGGCTTGTTGGGGAAAGAGGCCGTGATGATATCTTCCTCATAGGCCTTCTTGCCGGCGGCGCGCTGCTCGGGCGTCAGCGCCGGGTTGCTGGAATCCTCGAACCACTTCGCCGCGATCGAGATCGTGAAGTTGTGGGTCATCACGATCGTCTTGTTATGAAAGGCAACGTTGTTGTCGGGATCTTTCCAGGTGGTGGAGGAGGGCGGCGTGCAGCCCTTGATGTAGGTGTCCGTATAATCCTTCAACGCGTGGATTAGCCCGTCGCGCACCTTGGGATCGTCGACCAGGAGCTTGCCGTCGTCGTCGACCAGCTTGACGTTGTAGGCGTCCATGAAGGTGTAGAACGACTGGAACGAGTCGGTGGATTCCACGCCCATCGGCTGGCCGACGCCATAGATGCGCTGGCCGGTCGCCTTGCGAATGCCGGGCTGCACCTTGTCGCACCAGAACGACCAGTAGTCCTCCCACTTGGTCGGAATGTCGCTCGCCTTGAAGCCGGCCTTGTCCAGCATGTCGCCCCAGATCTGCACATGCATGCTCTGCTGCTTCAGCGGGAAGCCGTAATAGGCCTTTTTCTTGGTCTGGTCGTTATAGAGATAAGCGGTCTCCAGCGTGTTGGGCGCGAAGGCGGACTTCATCGGCACCAGGATGTCGGAGAGGTCTTCGAGCTTGCCCTCGAACGCCCATTTGCCGCCGGCCTGCACGTCGTAGCTGTCGGAATAGGCGACGTCCGGAACCGTGCCGGAGTCGAGCGCGGCCACCGTCTTCGGGATCATGTCCTGGATGGCGTATTGCGACAACTCGACCTTGATGCCGGTCTTGGCCTCGAATTTCTTGATCGCTTCGAGCAGCGCGTCGTCTTCGGACTTGTAGAAGCCCTTGCCCCACCAGACCGTGATCTTGTCCTGGGCCATCGCGGGTTGGGCGGCATAAAGAAGCCCGGCAGCCACGACCGCGATTGAAACGAGCTTTGATCTCCTTGAATCCACGTCTTTCTCCCTGATGTGCCGGGTTCTTTTAACCGGTTGGGTGAAAGACTAGCGCAGCGCGATGGCGCGATCTAGCGGCATATTGTCTAAGTGTCACGCGGCGCGCGGAAAGGTAATCGCGCAGCTTTGGCCTCAGCTTTGGCCTCGCGTTCGCCGATGTTTGCCGACAGCCGGTTTACCTTTCGGCCCGACATTCCCCTCTCGGCCCGTGGCCGCGATTGCCCTCGCGAAAAACAGCGGCTAGACAACCCTTTGTCTTTGTTTTGGAGTTCCAAATGGCTACGAACGAAACTGGAACGGTAGCCTCGCTTGTCGGTGCCAACGAGGCGGCGATCCTGCCCGAATGGCTAAGCCTGCAGAAGAAAGCCGGAGTGCTGACGACCGGGCGTATCAGCGAAGCCGAGCTCAATTTTCAATCGCAGAATTTTCTTCATCTGCTCCGCGAAGCCCTGAGCCAAGGCGCGGCCGACATCGGTTCGTCCACCTATGACCCGGTCAGGGGCATGCTGGCCGATCTTTCCCGGTCGCGCGCGCTGCAGGGCTTTTCGCCGGGCGAGGTGGCAAGGTTCGTCTTCTCGCTGAAGGAGCCGCTGTTCAATGCGCTGAACCGCGACAGCTCGCTGTCGGCCAAGCAGATCGTCGAGCTGACGTGGTCGGTGACGAAGCTGTTCGACGAGCTCGGCATTTACACGCTGGAGATCTACCAGAAGAGCCGCGAGGAAGTGATCTTGCGCCAGCAGCGCGAGATCGCCGAGCTCTCCACGCCGGTGGTCAAGCTTTGGGACGGCGTCCTGGCGCTGCCGCTGATCGGCACGCTCGACAGCCAGCGTACCCAGGTCGTGATGGAAAACCTGCTGCAGACGATTGTCGAAACCGAAGCCGAGATCGCCATCATCGATATCACCGGCGTGCCGACCGTCGATACGCTGACCGCCCAGCACCTTCTGAAGACCGTCGCTGCTGCGCGGCTGATGGGCGCCGACTGCCTGGTCAGCGGCATCCGTCCGCAGATCGCGCAGACCATGGTGCATCTCGGCGTCGAACTGAACGTGGTGTCGAAGGCGACCCTGGCCGACGCCTTCCAACTTGCGCTGCAGCGCACCGGGCGGATGGTGACCAAGATCAGGAAACAGCCGGGTGCCGAAAAGCCGAAGGTCGCCGGTCAGCAGGAAGGCTGACCATGGACCGCATTCCGATCCTGAAATTTGGCAGCGCGCTTTTGGTGACGATCCAGGTCGATATGCATGACCGGCTCGCGACGGCGCTCGAGGAAGACCTTACCGGCAAGATCGTCGCCTATGGCGCCAAGGGCGTGCTCATCGACATCTCGGCGCTGGAGATCGTCGACAGCTTCATCGGCCGCATGCTGGACAATATCGCCGCCGTCTCACGCATCCTCGACGCCGATACGGTGGTGGTGGGAATGCGCCCGGCCGTGGCGATCACTCTGGTCGAACTCGGGCTGTCCCTGTCCGGGGTCAAGACGGCGCTCAACGTCGAGCGCGGCATGGCGCTGATCACGGCGCGCCTCGCGGCGACGGAGGGCGCGGACGACGATGGCGAGGATTGAACGCCTCGACATTCGTTCTTCGGATGACGTGGTCCGGGCGCGGCAATTGACCCGCACGCTGGCGACCGAGGCCGGATTGAGCCTCGTCGATCAGACCAAAATCATTACCGCGGCCAGCGAACTTGCCCGCAACGCGATCGATTACGGCGGTGGCGGCAGCGTCGTGGTGGAGATCGTCGAGGGCATCGGGCGACGCGGCGTCCGGCTGACCTTCGAGGACAAGGGACCCGGCATTCCCGACATCGAGGCGGCGCTGAGAGACGGCTTTACCACCGGCCGTGGGATGGGGCTCGGACTTGGCGGAGCCAAGCGGCTATCGAACGAATTTTCGATCGCTTCGAGGCCCGGCGAGGGCACCAAAGTCGTGATCGCGCGTTGGAAGTAGCAGATGATTGCCGTGTCCGTCCAAGATCCGAGTCAGGTGGCGGAGGCGCGGCGAAGGGCCGTCGCGGCCGCCGAGCGCCATGGTTTCTCGAATTCGGACACCGGCCGCGTGGCATTGGTCGCAACCGAGCTGTCGACCAATCTGCTCAAGCACGGCCAGGGCGGCGAGCTTCTGATCGGCCTCTTCGAGGACAATGGGGCGAGCGGGGTCGAACTGATCGCGCTGGACAAGGGACCGGGCATGACGAACGTCGACGCCTGCCTCGAGGACGGCCATTCGAGCGCTGGCACCGCGGGACACGGACTGGGCTCCGTCATTCGCCAGTCGCATGAGGTCGATATCGCCTCATGGCCGGGGACGGGGACCGCAGTCCTCGCGCGGCTCGAGGCCGGCCAGCCCGTATCCCGCAAGCGGGAACCTTCCGCGGCGCGGACCGGTGCCGTCGCGGTGCCCATGCACGGCGAAGAGGTCTGCGGCGATTCCTGGAGCGTCTCCGATCAGCAGGGGGCGGCCACGCTGCTTGTGGCGGATGGCTTGGGACACGGGCCTGAGGCGGCCGAAGCCTCGGTTGAGGCGGTGCGACTGTTCCAGCGCTTCCAGGGACATCAGGTGCCGACCCTGCTCGACTATATCCATGGCGGGTTGCGGGCCACGCGCGGGGCGGCGGTATCGATAGCCCGCCTCGACCGCGCCGCCGGCAAGGTGATTTTTTCCGGCATCGGCAATGTCGCCGGCGTCCTGAGTGCGAATGGTGACATTCGCCGCATGGTGTCGATGCCCGGCACGGCCGGACACAGGGCGCGAAAGATCCAGTCGTTCGACTATCCGTTCGGATCCGGCCTGGTCATTCTCCACTCCGATGGTCTGCTGTCGAGCTGGACGTTGGACCGCTATCCGAACATTGCGGCACGGCATCCGGCATTGATTGCGGCGGTGCTCTATCGGGACCTGACGCGCGGCCGTGACGATGCTAGCGTGCTCGTCGCCAAATGGTGATCTCATGAGTAGCGGCAAGCCGTGGCCGATCGTCACCGTACCGGTCGAGAGCGAAGGTGACGTCGTCGCCGTTCGACAGCGCGCGCGGCGGCTTGCCGAACTTCTCGGCTTCGAGCGGCAGGATCAGACCCGCATCGCAACCGCCGTCTCCGAGCTGGCGCGCAACGCATTCGGCTACGCAGGAGGCGGCCGCGCCGAGTTCATCGTCGACAACGGTGCCGCGCCGCAGATCTTCAGGGTCCGGATCAGCGACAAGGGCAAGGGCATCGCCCAACTGCAGGACATCCTGGACGGCCGCTATCGCTCGCCGCACGGCATGGGGCTTGGCCTCGTCGGCGCGCGCCGGCTGATGGACCATTTCAAGATCGATTCCGTGGTCGGCAAGGGAACGATGGTCGAAATCGGGCAAGACCTGCCGTTGCGCACCGGTCCGATCACGCGCAATCGCCTCGGCGAGATCAGCGATATCCTGCTACGTGAAAACGCCGCCGATCCCCTGGCCGCGCTGCGTGAGCAGAATCGAGAGCTGCTGCAGAGCCTGGAAGAGATCCGCCGGCGCACGGAAGAGAGCAGCGCGCTCAACCAGGAGCTCGGCGACACCAACCGGGGCGTGGTCGCGCTCTACGCCGAGCTTGACGAGCGCGCCGAGCAGTTGCGCAAGGCAAGCGAGCTCAAGACGCGCTTCCTGTCCAACATGAGCCACGAATTCCGCACGCCGCTGAATTCGGTGCTGGCGCTGTCGCGCCTGCTCCTGGATCGGATCGACGGCGATCTCACTCCCGAACAGGAGCGGCAGGTCGGCTATATTCGCCGCTCTGCCGAAGGGCTGCTCGAACTCGTCAACGACATGCTCGATCTGGCCAAGGTCGAGGCGGGCAAGGTCGATATCAAGTCGGTGGCGTTCACCGTGCATGAATTGTTCGGCGGCCTGCGCGGCGCGTTGAGGCCGCTGACGACGCGGCAATCGGTCGAATTGATCTTCGATCATCCCCCCGACGTGCCGGGACTCTACACCGACGAAGCCAAGGTCACGCAGATCCTGCGCAACCTGATCTCGAACGCGCTGAAGTTCACCGAGCAAGGCGAGGTCCGGGTCACCGCACGCGGCGACCAGGCCAACGGGTTTGTCGTGTTCGCCGTGCGCGACACCGGCATCGGCATCGATCCCCTCGATCACGAGCGCATCTTCGAGGAGTTTTCTCAGGTCGACACCAAGCTGCACCGGAAGGCAAAGGGCACCGGGCTTGGGCTGTCGCTGTCGCGTTCGCTCGCGAGCCTTCTGGGCGGAACGCTGCGTGTCGAAAGTGTGCTCGGGCAAGGCTCCGTCTTTACGCTTTCGATTCCGGCGCAGCGCGGCGATCCAAGCAGGCAGGCACGGCCGGCCGACGACCGCACCAAGAAGGTGCTCCTGATCGATGACGACGAGACATTCCGCTACGTCATGCGCCAGATCATCGCCGCCGACAGTGGTTACGAATTCACCGAAGCGAACGACGGCGATGCTGGCCTGGCAAAGGCTCGCGCCGAGCGGCCGGACGTCATCATTCTCGATCTGCAGATGCCGACCGTGGACGGATTTACCGTGCTCCAGGAATTGAACGCCGATCATCGCACCAGCGTCACGCCGGTCATTGTCTCGACCTCATTGAATGTCAATGCCGAGCTGAAGGCGCGGCTGCCGGCCGGCACGCGCGTCATTTCGAAGAACACCATTTCGCGGGAGAACGTCGCGCTGTTTCTGCGTGACGCGACGGGAGGGGCGGCATGACGGAGCAGGACTTGCCGCTTGTCCTGAACGTCGACGACCAGGATGTGCCGCGCTACATCAAGACCCGCGATCTGAAGGAGAGCGGTTTCACTGTCATTGAAGCGAACACAGGGGCGGAAGCGCTCCGTATCATGGAGGAGACCAGGCCGCCAATCCTCCTGCTCGACGTTCAGTTGCCCGATATCACCGGCTTCGACGTCTGCACCTTCGTCAAGGAGAAGTGGCCGCAGACGATGGTGCTGATGACCTCGTCGACCTTCATCACGTCGTCCTCGCGCACGCGCGGTTTCGATTCCGGCGCCGACATGTTCCTGGTGCAGCCGGCCGAGCCCCTGGAGCTTGCTGCCGGCATTCACGCGCTGCTGAGAATCCGGCGGAGCGAGGATGCGCTCCGCGCGCTGAATGCGTCGCTGGAGCAGCGGGTGCATGATCGTGTCTCCGATCTCATTGAAACCAATGCGCGGCTCAGTCAGGAGATTTCGCAGCGCCAGAAGGCCGAGGCGGCCCTTGTGCAGGCGCAGAAGATGGAGGCGGTCGGCCAACTGACCGGTGGGCTCGCCCACGATTTCAACAATCTGCTGACGGCCGTAGTCGGAAATCTCGATCTGATCAGGGCGCGCACCGACGATCCGAGGATCGCGCGGCTTGCGGAAAATGCCTACAAGGCGGCCGAGCGCGGCTCGAAGCTGACCGCGCAGTTGCTGGCCTTCTCGCGCACTCAGAAGCTTGCGACCGAGCCGGTCGATGTCAATCGTCTCATCAACGGAATGGGCGAACTGCTGAAGCAATCGCTCGGCCCGACCGTGACGATCCGGCTCGATCTGGAAGACGAGCTTCCCGCCGCCATGGCGGATATCAACCAGCTAGAGCTTGCGATCCTCAACCTCTCCATCAACGCCCGTGATGCCATGGATGACACGGGCGAACTGACAATCGGTACGCGGCACGACGCCGAGTCCAAGCGCGTGCTGATATCGGTCGCCGATAGGGGCTCGGGCATGAGCCCGGAGATTGTCGCCCGCGCCTTCGATCCCTTCTTCACGACCAAGCCGCCCGGCAAGGGCACGGGGCTCGGCCTGTCGCAGGTGCACGGTATCGTGCGCCAACTCGGCGGCGAGATCCTGATCGATTCAGCGGTCGGAAAAGGCACCACGATCCGGATCTATCTGCCGGCCGCCAGGGCGGATGCCGTGCGCAAGCTGAACGCCGCCGGTGAGCTCAAGGTTGGCCGTTCGGAGCGCCTGCTCATCGTCGACGACGACCCGGATGTGCGCAGCGTGATGGCGACCTTCCTGGCGGACCTCGGTTACGAGATCGGCGAGGCGGCTGACTTCGCGACGGCGATCGCGGCGCTGAATGACCATGCGCCCCATTTGCTCATTGTCGATTTTGCGATGCCCGGCACCAACGGTGCGGAGGTCGCGGTTGCCGCGCGGCGCAAATATCCAAGCCTGCCGATCCTGTTCGTCAGCGGCTATTCGGATTCCTCCGCGCTGGAGGCCGCCGTCGGCGACACGACGCTGCTGCGCAAGCCATTCCGTCCGATCGAACTCGCGGCCGCCGTACGCTCCGTGCTGGATTCCTCCGCACGGCCCGGCTGAGCCTGCGTCCTCCGTCTCTCAGTTCGGCTTGTCGGGACCGGCGGTGGCAGGGGGCGCGGGATCCGGCGGCGCGGATGGCTTGAGGCTGAGGCTGCCGCCGGTGAAGCGTTCGAGCACCGAGCGGACGGCGTCGCGGGTCTTGCGATCCTTCACGGCATCGAGCAGCGGGGCGGTTGCCTGCGAGCGGCGGATCAGGCTTTCCGGATCGGGAAAGATCAGGGGATCGTCCCACGGTCCCTGCACCACGAAGGGCAGATCGAAACTGGGGGCACCGTCCGTCGTCAGGCTGGCGACGCCTTTCATGTCGTATTCACGCGTCGGCACCGAGGCGGTGCCGGTGAGGGTGATGCGCGAAGCCTGCCCATCCATGCGCACGTCGTCGGCGGTGGCGATGCCGTCGGCGAATTTCATCGACACGGTCAGGTTGTCGAACGGCGTCGAGCCGTTGCGGAAACTGCCGCCGCCGGTCACCGCCAGCGGCCGGTGCTCGAGCCGCTTGAGGAACTGTTCGACATTGAATCCGGAGATCGCGCCATCGTGGCCGTTCAACGTCGCCGTCCCGTCGAGCGACTGCGCGAGGCCAAACGCGCTCGATCCCGACGCCATCAGCGAAATACTGAGATTGCCGCGGCCGGAGAGCTTGCTGACCCCGAACATTTCGTTGCCGCAGGATTGCAGGTCGATGTCGTTGAACTGGAACTGCACCTTGACGTCGGCAACCGTGTCGGCGCGGGCGACGCCGATCGAGCCTCTTGCGAGGCCGCCGCACATCTGCGCCTCGCCGACGGAAAGCGCCAGCGCCCCTCCGCGCAGGTTCGCGCCGAAGGCGGTGCGACCGAGCCGGGAGGGGCCGATGGTGATGCGGGCTGCCGACAGGCGCATGTCGAGATCGGTCGCCGACAGCGACTCCAGGTCGAACAGCTGCCGGTTCCAGTCGCGTGCGCCGCTCGCGAGCAGGCGGACGGTCGAAATATACGGCGTGAAGTCGAGCGCATCGGCGGCGAGCGTGGCTTGCAGCGTCTGCCGGCCGTTATTGGCGTAGGTCATCACGCCCTCGGCGACGTTGCCGTCGAGCTCGACATTGACATTGGTCAGTGCGACCGAGGCGCCCACGACATTGGCGCGCGCCTTCAGTGCGAAGCGGCCGAAGCCGCCTGCGCCGGGGGGAGCCTGACCGGCCCATTGCAGCGCGTTGCGCAGCGAGACGCTGTCGATGGTCAGCGTGCCTTCCATCATTGCGCTGGTGCGGTTGGCAACCGTGCCGTCGAACGCCAGCTTGAGCGGCGGGCTGGTCAGACGCGCCTTCAGGCCGGAGCGGTCGCCCGACAGGGCCGCCACGAAGTCGCTGACGCTGATCGAGCCGTCGACGCGCTGGCCGCGCCAGTCGAACTGTCCGGTCGCCGCGAACGACCGGGAGATCGACGGCCATGCGAGCGACCAGTCGATGTCGTCGAGCTTCTCGGTCACGTGATTGGTGGCGTCCTCATAAGTCAGGATGCCGTCCTGGACGCGAATTTCCGAGAACGACACCTGGTTTTCGGCGCCGGGCTTCATCGTGTGCGCGATCGTCTGAAGGAACGGTGCCCAATTGCTCACGCCGTCCGCCGAACGCGTGACGTGAATCTGGGGACGCAGCATCATGACGTCGGCGATCTCGAAGCGACGCAGCAAGAGCGGCAGCAGGCGCAGGTTCGCCGTCAGCACATCGACGCGAAGCGCGGGCTCGACGGCGCCGCCGCCCTTCAGGCCGACGTCATGGAAGGACACATAGCTTCCGGGGAATACCGAGACGTCGATCGGGCCGTTGACCACCAGATCAAGGCCGGTGACGGCGCGGATTTGCGCTTCGACGGCCTGGTACAGGGCGTCGCGGTTGATCAGCCAGGAGGTTGCGATCATGGCCGTCAGCGCCAAGGCGACGAGCACCGCAACCGGTGTCCACAGGCGCTTCATTCCTTGGGCCATGGTCAATGACATGTCCTGATCGGGCCGATATCGGTTCTCTGTTGAAAAAGGCTGGCCGGGTGCGCTGGAACCCGTACCAACCCCATCAACTTGATGGGTTTTCTTGACGCTTTCAAGGCCATGCTTTGGTCACGCTTGCGGCCGAGGTGGCAGCCGCTGGCCTGCCGCGAACAAGACCGCACGCTTTTACCCGCTTCGGCCCCGTGTCCGACCCGTTTGGACGCGAGCGGAAGGTCTCATTGACGCACTGCGAAGATTTCGCCTAATAATCCGGCCAATGCTCGCCGTCCAGGCCTCATTCTTGCCTTTCCCGCATCACGTCTCCTTGTGCGCAGGTCCTCGTTTCATGAAAAAGGTTTATCCCGACGCCAAATCCGCTCTCGACGGCCTTCTCAAGGACGGCATGATGATCATGTCCGGCGGCTTCGGCCTCTGCGGCATTGCCGAGACCTTGTCGGATGCGATCCGCGACGCCGGGGTGAAGAACCTGACGGTAGTTTCCAACAATGCCGGTGTCGACGGCATCGGGCTTAGCCGCCTTTTGGAGACGCGCCAGATCAAGAAGATGATCTCGTCCTATGTCGGCGAGAACAAGCTGTTCGCGCAGCAATATCTCGCCGGTGAGCTCGAACTCGAATTCAATCCGCAGGGCACGCTGGCCGAGCGGATTCGCGCCGGCGGCGCCGGCATTCCCGCTTTCTACACCAAGACCGGTGTCGGCACCCTGATCGCCGAAGGCAAGGAAGTGAAGGAATTCGACGGCGAGAAATATCTGATGGAACGCGGATTGTTCGGCGACCTTGCCATCGTGCATGCCTGGAAGGGCGACACCGCCGGCAACCTGATCTACCGCAAGACCGCGCGCAACTTTAACCCGATGATGGCGACTGCCGCGAAGGTCACGGTCGCCGAGGTCGAGCATCTCGTTCCCGCGGGCGAACTCGATCCGGACCACATCCACACGCCCGGCATTTTCGTCAAGCGGATCGTCGAGGTGGGTACCGCCAAGAAGCGCATCGAGTTCCGCAACACCCGTCCGCGTCCCGCGGCATAACGGCGCAATCAGGAGAAAGCCCATGGCCTGGACCCGCGAACAGATGGCAGCGCGCGCCGCGAGGGAACTGCAGGACGGATACTACGTCAATCTCGGCATCGGCATTCCGACGCTGGTGTCGAACTACATCCCCGACGGCATCGACGTTCAGCTGCAGAGCGAGAACGGCATGCTGGGCATGGGGCCGTTCCCCTACGAGGGCGAAGAGGACGCCGACCTCATCAATGCCGGCAAGCAAACCGTCAGCGAATTGCCGACCACGAGCTATTTCTCGTCGGCCAACTCCTTCGCCATGGTGCGCGGCGGTCACATCGATCTGTCGATCCTCGGCGCGATGCAGGTGGCGCAGAACGGCGACCTCGCCAACTGGATGATCCCCGGCAAGATGGTGAAGGGCATGGGCGGCGCGATGGATCTCGTCGCCGGCGTCAAGCGCGTCGTCGTGGTGATGGAGCATTCCGCCAAGGACGGCGCGAAGCTCTTGAAGCAGTGCACCTTGCCGCTGACCGGCGAGCGGGTCGTCGACATGGTGGTGACTGATCTTGCGGTATTCACCATCGACAAGCACGGCAATAACGGCATGGCGCTGATCGAACTCGCCGACGGCGTCACGCTCGACGAGGTCAAAGCCAAGACCGAAGCCGACTTTCGCGTCGCGCTGAAGAACGCCTGACGCCATGACGCGAGGGCGGTCGTGATGCCGACGATCCGCCCCGCGCGTGCCGCAGACGCTGATTTTATCGCGCATACGATCCTGCTGGCGCAGCGCGGCCCGGTGCGGCGCGGCTGGTTTGACATCGCCCTTGCCTCGCCGGAGCCGGACGTCCTGGATTTCATCAAAAGGCTTGCCGTCGCGCGGCAGCGATCCTGGTGGCACACCGCAAAGTTTTTCATCGCGGAGGTCGAAGGAACGTCGGCGGCGGCGCTCTGTGGCATGCCGTCGCGTGGATCACTGGCCATGGCAAAGCCCGCGCTCGAAGAGGTTGCGCGTGACATCGGCATGAGCGCGCGCGACCTCGCGTCGATGTTCGAGCGGGGCGATTACAGTCGCGCCTGCTGGATCCAGGGAGGCGATGACGATTGGCTGATCGAACACGTGGCCTCGCAGCCGGCCTATCGCGGCCGCGGGCTGATGCTCAGGCTGATTGATCACGCGCTCGCGGCAGGAAAAGTAGCGGGCTTCGCACGCGCGTCGATAACGTTCCTGATCGGCAACGACGCTGCCGAGCGATGCTATGCCAAAGCGGGGTTCAGCTTCGCCGAGGAGAAGCGCGACGCCGCCTTCGAGGGGCTGACGGGCGCTCCGGGATTCCGCCGCTTCTCGCGCGCAATCTCTTAGATCTTTTTCAGAGCTGCTTGAGATACTCGATCAGCTGCCATTTCTCGTCGTCTGAAAGGCTGGTGCCGTAATCGTGCCCGGCATTGCCGTTGCCGGCCACGACGTCCGGGCCGCTGACTACGAGCTTGCCGTTCTTGAATGGGGATTCGTCAGTGACATAGCCGACATTCACCGGATCGTACTTCCTGCTGCCGACCATGAAGGACGCCTTGCGCTGCGCCGGGGGCGTCAACAATTCCCAGAGGTTCGGCACCGAGCCGTTGTGCAGATAGGGCGCAGTCGCCCAGATGCCGTGCAGCACCCGCAATTCATAGGCGTGCGGCTCTCCGGGGCCCTTGAACATGTTCCCGAGCCGATCACTGATCTGGGTCTTCAGGTTTTCGACCATCGAGCGGTCCTGTAGCAGCGTGGTCAGGGACGTTAGCTGCAGTTCGGGCAACAGGATCTGGAGGTCCTTGCCGACTGCCTGCCAGACGCCGCTGGTCTTCGGATTGGGAAATCGTGGCAGGGGCGGAAAGGCGTCCTGGAAGAGCGCATTGACCACCGTCGTTGCGAGCACGTCGCTGGTTGCCGCCGGATTCGAAAGCTTCGAGCCCGGGGGATTGGGGGAGGGCTGGCCCGCCAGGATGCCGGTCTGCGACGTCCTGTTCTGGGCATTGTCGAACATCTTCGGGTCGGTCCCGACCGCCTGGACCGGCGTGAGCCATTTGCCCTCGGGCAGGCGCTTCTCCTCGTGACAGCTGCCGCATTCGCGCGCGTAGAGCACGCGGCCCTTGTCAACCAGATCCTGCTTGAGCTCGAACGGCCACGGCGGCGCCGTGAGCATCGCGATCTTTTCCTCGGCCTGCTGCAGATTGGCGAACTTGATCGAGCTCCTGCTGTAGTTGACGAACGGCAGCAGCAGTTGCCGCCTGGGGGTGAAATCGGCGAACACGCCCAGCACTTCGCCGGCATTGCGGCCGATCGCATTGATGAACAGGCCGTTGGGAACGGCGCCGTTCCATTGCGTCTTGTCCTGCCGCGAAGCGTTCCACAGAAACGGATAGCTGACGGGCGCGTCGGCGACCTGTATGTTGGCGTCGATCCCGAGATCCTTGCCGGCAACGCGGTTGAAGATCATGCCGAACGCATCGAGCCGTGCCGGTCCCCAGGGCGAGCCTGGCAGGCTCTTGTCCATGAAGTCGCCCCACTGCTTCACCCAGGCGGCGAAATCCGTCTTCAGGTCCTTGGCCCGCGTCGCCGAATAGCGGTTGCCCAGCACGGCGCGCGCGAACTTGTCGTAGCGGGCGTCTTCGTTGAGCGTGGCGCGGACCGCGTCGGTCAGGTCTTTCAGGAACAATTGGATATCGGCGGTCGCCGGGGCGCCGTCGATGCGGAGCTGCTGGGTGGCACCGTTCTTTTGATACTCGATCTGTCCGGTATGACAGGCCGCGCATGTCATGCCGAAGAATCCCGTGCTGACATCGCCGTCGATCACGAAGCCGACCGGCAGGCCTTCCGGATTTAATTTGGACTTGTCGTTGGGAAGATAGCCATAGCGCGCGAGCTGATCGCCGCCGAACGGCCCGTCCGCATCCAGGCGCCGCAGCGCCTTGAACCACAGATAAGGGATGATGTGCGATCCCTGGCTGGTCGTGTAGAAGGCCTGGCGATCGTCCACCGTCCAGCCTTGCTTGGCGTATTGCAACGCAGGCGTGGTGGATTGTGCCAGCGCAGGCGCGCTGATCGCGATCGCCGTGACGGAGCACAACAAGACCTTAAGTGATGTTCTCATGAAATCGCCCCGCACGATTGCCGGCATGAAGATCTTCTGCCGCGTTGTGTCTACCAGCAAAAGTACAATCGTTTGAAACAATCCAAAGCTGTAGCGCGTCGAAAAGGATGCCGCATGCCCAAAAAAATCTGTGATTAGATGCGGCCCGTCGTCTCCGATCCGTGATTCCATCACACGCGAATGGCGGAGAGTTGGCGCGGCGAAGGCTGGCGCGGCGCGTCAACCAAGAAGATACGGACGCCGCGATGCCGGTGCGGCGTCCATCGAATTGGGAGTACAGGCGCGATGAGATCAGGTTGAAACCTCATCGCGCCCGGCTTTGGCTCAGGATGCTTGCTTCAGCACTGCGGGCGCGGCCTCGTCGCCTTTCAGCTCTTCCAGGCTGCGATGTCGCGGCTCGATGCCGATCGCGAACACGGTGATGATCTGCACCACGAGCAGTCCGATCATCATCGCCATCACGCCGGCGACGCCGCGAGCCTCGAACAGCATCACCACCAGGAACGGCGTCACGATGGTGGCGCCGCGGCCAAGCGTGTTGACGAGGCCGGAGGCGCGCATGCGCACTTCTGTCGGGAACAGTTCGGGGATGTAGATGCCGAACAGCAGCGCGACCAGCACATAGATTGGTACCGTCAGCGCGAAGCCGACCGCAGGCAACAACACGGGATCGGTGATCATCGGATAGATGATGCCGAGCACGACAGTGACCAGCGAGGCGCCGATGATGGTCGGCTTGCGGCCCCAGCGGTCGGCGGTGAGCGCCCCGATCGCCGAGCCGACCGGCGCGCCGAGCGCCATCAGCAGCGAATAGCCGAACGAGGTCGCGATCGACAGGCCCTGCTTGATGAAGAACACCGGCAGCCAGGTGACGAAGCCATAGAGCAGGGTGTTGATGGTGATCAGGCAGACCGAGCCTACGATCATGCGCGACAGCAGCGGCGGCGCGAACAGCGTGCCGATCTCACTGGACACCGGGACGGTCGACGGGGCCGAGGGCGGCGGCAGCGGCCTTCCTTGGGAGGCCTCGCGTTCGATCGCCTGCATCAGTGCTTCGGCTTCCTCGGTGCGGCCGACCGCCTCGAGCCAGCGCGGCGATTCCGGCAGCGATTTGCGCAGATACCAGACGATCAGCGCGCCGATGCCACCGAGCACGAACATCGAGCGCCAACCGAATTGCGGCACGAGCAGAGACGCGACCAGGAGCGAGATCGGCAGGCCCGTCACCACGCAGACCGTGATGAAGCCGGACCATTTGCCACGCGAGCGCGCCGGCACGAATTCGGCCATGGTTGCGTAGCCGACGACGTTCTCGGCGCCGAGGCCGACGCCCATCACGAAGCGGCAGGCAATCAGCACGATCATGTTCGGCGCAAACGCCGCGGCGAGCGAGGCGAGGCCGAACATCAGGAGATTGAACTGGTAGGTGAAGCGCCGGCCGAAGCGATCACCGAGGAAGCCGGTGCCGAACGATCCCAGCATCATCCCGACGAAGGTTGCCGAGATGAAAGTGGCATTCTGCTGCAGCGTGGAAAAGCCGGTCTTCAAGGTGACGCCGAGCACCGTGCCGGCGAGATAGATATCGAAACCGTCGAAGAACATGCCGATGCCGATCAGCAGCATGATGCGGCGGTGGAATGGTCCAATCGGCAGCCGGTCGAGCCGGCCTCCTGAATTGACGGATGTCATGACGCTTGCCTCCCTTTGAATGTCTCATTCTGTTCTCGCGGCCGCCGGTTCTCTCGCCGGGTTACCCGCGGTGGCGCGATGAACTCGTCGCGCCACCCTCTGTGGTCTGAGCATGATCTCCGAGCGAACGGGTCCCCGTCCGTCGCGCGGGACCCTGCCGGTCAGTTCAATCGTCGTTGGCCCGCCGTGTCGCGGTACCAGTCGAACGGCGCGTCATGGGTCGCGACCATGACGCTCTTGGTGTTGAAATGGTCGTCGAAGCTTTCGGTGCCGAATTCGCGCCCGACGCCGCTGTCATCGACGCCGCCCCAGGGTGACGCCGGGTCGAGCCGGTGGTGGTCGTTGATCCAGACGATGCCGGCCTTGACGGCGGCCGCCACGCGATGGGCGCGTGCGACGTCGCGGGTGCGGATCGCGGCCGCGAGGCCAAACGGGGAATCATTGGCGAGCCGTAGCGCGTCGGCTTCGTCCTTGAACGGCGTGACCGAGGTGAACGGCCCGAACACCTCTTCCTGGAAGATGCGCATGGTGCTCTTCACGTCGGCGAACACGGTCGGCTGCACGAAATAGCCGTTCTCATGGCCCGCGACGTTGGCGGCGTAGCCGCCGGTGACGAGGCGTGCCCCGTCGTCACGGCCGAAGCCGCAATAGGACAGCACGCGATCGCGTTGCCGTGCCGAGATCACGGGTCCGAGCTGGGTCGCAGCGTCGAAGGGGTCGCCGATCCGGATGCTTTCGGTCTTCCTCTTCAGCTTCTCGACGAATTCGTCATAGATCGAGGCCTGCACGATGTGGCGCGAGGCGCAGACACAGGTCTGGCCCGCGCCGATGAAGGCGCCGAAGGCTGCGTAGTTTACGGCGCGATCGATGTCGAAATCCTCGAACACCATCACCGGCGTCTTGCCGCCGAGCTCCATGGTCTGATGCGCGAACACCTTCGCCGCAGCAGCGCCTGCGATGCGGCCGGCCTCGGTGCCGCCGGTCAGCACGAGCTTGTTGATGTCGCCATGCTCGGCGAGCATCTTGCCGGCGCTCGCGCCGAGACCGTTGACGATGTTGAACACGCCGGGCGGCAGTCCGGCATCGGTGAAGATCTTCGCGAGCTTCAGCGTCGTCAGCGGCGTGTATTCGGACGGCTTCACCACGGTGACGCAGCCCGTCGCCAGCACCGCGGCGAGCGACTTGCACATGATCATCAGCGGATGATTGAACGGCGTGCAGTTGGCGACGACGCCGATCGGCGTCCGCAGCGTATAGTTGAGATAGGAGCCCTCGACCGGGATCACCGAGTTCGCGCCGCGCCAGCGCAAGCCCTGCGAAATAGCGGAAGAAGTCCGGCAGCCGCGACAGCTGCGCGCGAGTTCTCGTTGACCGGCCGGCCGTTGTTGAGTGTCTCCAGCCGGTACAGCTGCTCGAGATTGGCCTCGAACGCATCCGCCAGCCGGTTGACCAGCCGCGCGCGTGAGCGGACGTCCATGCCGCCCCATTCCTTGCCCTCGAAAGCGGCGCGCGCACTCTTCATTGCGCGGTCGATATCCTCGGACGTCGAATTGGGAATCCGCGCGATCACGTCGCCGGTTGCGGGATTACGCACGTCCAGCATCGTGCCGTTGCCGGCTTCGATCTCGCGGCCGTCGACGAAATTGCCATGGATCTCGACTTCGATGGCGGATGTTTTGGCAGGAATATTCATAGGTCTCTCCCTTCGACGATCACGGCGTTGCGCCTGAGCGCCGGCAACACGCGTTTCTCGGTCTGTGTGATATGGGCCTTGATGAGCCGAACGGCGGTGCGGCTATCGCGCCGCTGCATGGCTTCGATCAGGGCGACATGCTCGGCGACGAGCGGCGCCGGATCGTGGTGGCTGACATTGGCGACGGAAACCCGCACCAGCCGATCAGCCTGGCCGATCAGGTCGCACAATGCGGCCGCCATGCGATGGTTGCCGGAGGCATGTGCGAGCGCGGAGTGAAAGGCGCGGTTGTAGGCGATGAAGGCTTCATGATCGCCGGTGAAGGCGCGGAATTCGTCGAGGGCTTTCAACACGTCGCTGCTCGCGTTCTCGATCGCCTCGGACACGCAGGCAGGCTCCAGCGCCAGGCGAAACCGCAACAGGTCACGCGCGTCCGCCAGCGAAATCGGGTTCACGCGATAGCCCTGCCGAGGTTGCACCGTGACCAGATGCTCCCGCGCAAGGCGCAGCAACGCTTCGCGCACGGGTTGACGGCTGACCGCATAACGCTCGGCCAGCTCCTGCTCCCGCACATCATCACCCGGCGCCAGGCGACAGGTCAGGATATCAGAGCGAAGGCTCTCATAGACATTGTCCCGTAAAAGCATGGGAACTTCCGTTTCCGCTTGCCCATAGAAGACCATTCGTGAAATATCACGTCAAGCGGGGCTGTTCTTGAAATCGACGGAATTTGATCTATCAATCGGCCCATTGGCGCGTTTTGGGGACGCGCCGCATAGGGGGAAGCGATGTATCGGCAGTACGCCAACGGTACCGTCAACGCGGCTGTGGTCGGTTACGGGCCGCCTCTGTTCCTTTTCCACTCACTTTTGTCGGACCGCGCGAGTTTTGACGCCATCGCGCCGGAATTGTCGCAGTCGTTCCGGGTCATCATTCCGGAGCTACCCGGCTTCAGCCGCTCGCAAGCGGTGACCGGCGGGATCGCCGAGATCGCTGACCGCATGGCCGAGGTGGTCAAGGGCGCATCCGGCGGTGAGGACGCAATCGTGCTCGGCAACGGCTATGGCGGCTTCGTCGCGTTGCAGATGGCGATCCGCCATCCCGGCATCGCGGCGCGGCTGATCCTTGCTGATTGCGGCGCGGCGTTTTCGGACACCGGCCGGCAGGCGTTCCGCAACATGGCCGCGGCCTCGCACGCCAAGGGCCTTTCGGCGATCACCGATGTC
The DNA here is from genome assembly GCA_963770385.1 of uncultured Alphaproteobacteria bacterium. Taxonomy (GTDB): domain Bacteria; phylum Pseudomonadota; class Alphaproteobacteria; order Rhizobiales; family Xanthobacteraceae; genus Bradyrhizobium. The sequence goes on from CAVYPJ010000003.1 coordinate 2,541,498, forward strand.
GCGATGCTGCGCCTGTTCGCACCGGAATTCCAGGAGGCCAATCCCGAGCTGATGCATGATCGCCGGGCCGCATTCCTGAAGACCGATCCCGACGTGTTTCGCGCGGCCTGCGCGCAGCTCGCGACGCTCGATCTCAGGCCCGAGCTCTCCAAGGTGGACGTGCCGGTGCTGGTGATGGTCGGTGAGCACGACGAGGCCACGCCGCCGCCGATGTCGCATGAACTCGCGGAGGGCCTGCCCAACGCCCGGCTGAAGATCATCCCGGGCTGCGCCCATGTCCCACAGCTGCAATCGCCAAAACTGTTCCTGGATACGATCGCGGATTTCCTGCCCGCGGCGCATTCGGCGCTGATCTAACGCAATTTGCCGACAATTTAGGCAGGGCGCGTACGGACTTCCTTTCAGCCTTGGCATTGTCCATGCTTGGTTTCGTCCAGCGGAGGGGCCGATGCGCGAGATATTGGATTATTGCTCTGGAGCTACCCAGCGGGAGGTGCCTGAGGGCGCCGTGCTGATCCAGCAGGGCAGCAAGACCGGGCGGCTGTTCGTTCTGATCACAGGCCAGCTCGAGGTCATCCGTGGCGACAGCGTCGTCGCCGTGCTGGCGGAGCCCGGCGCCGTGACCGGTGAGATGTCGCTCTTGCTCGATCGGCCGCATACCGCGACGGTGCGGGCGGCGGCCGTTTCGACCATCTATGAGATCAGCGATGCCGCCTCGTTTCTGGACCAGCAGCCGGCGTTCGCCCGGCTGATCGCGCGCCTTCTCGCGCAACGGCTGAATGTCGCGACGACCTATCTTTCAGACCTCATGACGCAATATGCCGGTCATGGCACCCATCTCGAGATGGTCGGCGAGATCCTGCAAAGCATGGTCAGCCTGCCGCCGCAGCAGGTCTCGCCAGGATCGGATCGGGAATCCGATCCAAGGATGTGAGCCAGTCCGGCGGCTCGACGACCGGCATCGCCGGCCGCTGCAGGGGCGTGTTGAGGTCGATCCACTGCCGCGCACCGGCCGCGAGCCAGAATGCCGCGCCGCGATCAATGTCGAGCACGATGTAGGTGGGCGGCCGTCCGGGCTGCAGGCCGGCGTTGAACACCCAGGTCTCGCCGATGCGGTCGAACCAGGAGCCTTCCGGGATGAAGGGCGATTGATGCACATGGCCCGAGATCACCATCGACGGATGGTGACGCTCGATCCATTGCAGAAGCTCGACATCGCCGAAAAAGCGCTTGCCGCCCCAGCTGGTCGGCGAGTTCGCGGGCGGCGCGTGATGCACCCAGATCCAGCGCTGCGGCCGCGGCGCGGATGCCTCGCGCAGCTGGAGGTCGATGCGCGCCTTCACCAGCGGTCCGTCCCACCAGGGACAGACGGTAAAGAGCGTATCGCCGATCGCGAGATCGTCGCCGTCGCAGGCAACGCCGAGCGCGCGGACGTCGTCGATCCAGCGCGCGATCTTCTCGCCGTCGGCGTTGCGCTCATCGAGGTCGTGATTGCCGGAGCAGAGAATGACGCGGGTCATGCCGGCGAGACGCGCAAGGTATCTCTTGACGACGAGGATCTGGGCACGGAAATCGACGGCGGAGGCGATGTCGAGCGCATCGCCCGCAAAGACCACGAGATCGAATTGCGGCGCGGCGCTGAGCAGCCAGTCGAACTGGGGCAGCGAGTAGTGCAGATCCGCAACGATCAGACAACGCATCGTCAAAATAGGTCCGAGCTCTGAGCCTGCTTGAAAACAGCAAAACTAGAGCAAGAACCGTACCGGAAGATGCTAATCCGGCGCGACACGACCGCGCATGAAACGTCGGTTAGCGTTCTCTGTAGGAGCCCGGCGCTAGATCAGCCGGATCGCGAGCCACAGCGTCAGCACGAAAACGGCGGCGCCGGCGAGAACGCTGATCGCGACACGCCATACCGTGCCCGGGGCTTCGTTCCGGGCTGGGGGACATTCGTACTCGCCGAACTGTGGGATATGCCCACGAATACTCAAAACCCAGAGCACAATCCCAAGAGCGGAGAGGTTCATTGTGCGGCTCCGATTCGTCGACAACTATCCATGGCATGAAGCCGTTGACGATGTGTTGCGAGAACGCAAGTTCTTCACATCTTTGGACTACGGGAACCCGCCGATCCGCTTCTATTCAGAAGCGATCGCAGGCGGACGTCCACCGGCAGATGGGCAACCAGCGAGCTGTCGACTGTGGCTATTCTCGCTCACCGTGTGTTGAACAACTTCAGCTCGCCAACAGTTCGCGGGATGGGTAGAGGCAGAACTTTCGGTCGATCCGGCGGCGAAGGCGCGGGCCTAACCCCGCGCCATGGCGTGAGGAAACACGACCTCGATCAGCGTGCCGGAGCGTCCGCCGGGCTTGATGTGGAAGCGGGCGCGATTGGCTTCGACCAGCGCCTTGGTCAGCGACAGGCTGACGGCGGAGCCGTCGGCGGGCTGATCAGGCGATTGCGGATTGCGGAACGGCTCGAGCGCGGCTGCGATCTCGTTGTCGTTCAGTCCGTGGCCGGTGTCGCGGACGCGCAGGACGACGTCGCCGACATCGGAGAGAGCGGTCGAGACGATGACCTGGCCCGCCGGGTTGGCGAGATGAATCGAGTTGCCGATCAGGTTCAGCGTGATCTGGCGCAGCGCGCGACCGTCCGCGACCACGGGCGGGAGCGCCTGCGCCAGCGAGGTGCGGATGATGATGCGCTCGCGACTGGCCTGCGGCTGCATCGCGGTGACGCAGCTTTCCACCATCTCGTTGAGGTTCTGGCTCGCGAAGGCGAGGTCCACTTCGCCGGTCTCGATGCGCGAGAGCTCGAGCAGGTCGTTGATGATGGCGATGGCGCGCTCGCTGGACGCGCGAATGTCCCTGGCATAGTCGGCGTAGCCTTCATCGCCGGACGAGCCGGGCCGCCCGTCCATCATGCCTTCGGCAAGGCCGAGGATTGCGTTCAGGGGCACGCGCACCTCGCGGCTGATCCGCGCCAGCACGTCGGCCTGGGTCGCGGCCGGCGGCGGCTCCTGCTGCGATTCGCGGTCGTTCTTCCTGCCATGCGAGATATCGCGAAACAGCGCGAAGAAATTCGGCCCGTCGGGCCGCGTGCGGCCCACGGTCATCGACAGCGGGATGATGCCACCCCCGTTCTTGCGCGCAAGCACGTCACGGCCATGGTCGGGCAGGCTTTCGACGTCTTTGTCGCTGCCCTCGTCGCTGCTTTGGCCCCTGACGCTCTCCAGATAGTCCAGGACGGCGCCCTGGCTCTCGGGCGCAAACAGATCGGCGAGACCATGCCGCACGAACTCCGCCCCGTTATAGCCGAACAGCGCCTCCGCGCTGCGATTGCAGGCGTGGATGCTGCCCTCCGTGTCGAACATCACGATGCCTTCGGCGGTGATGTCGAGAATGGCAGCGAGATCCTCTGCGCTCGCCTGACCTGAAGCGGGCGCAGGCTCCTCCGCGGGAGAGTGAACCGGCTGAGGAACGACGTCCTGAGGAATGACGTCCTGAGAAATGATGTCTTGAGGAATGAGGGCTTCCGTCGGGACGGCTTCCGAAGTCCTTTCGCCGGCGGTTGCTGCCGTCGATTGGTCTGGCGACAGCATCAGGGCATGCGCGGAATCGCCATCCCATGAAATCGTGAACAGCCGCGCTTCGGCCGAAGGTGTGGGTCCGGACGCGTCGTGAATCGCCGAGATCGTCACCGGCGTGCCGGTCTCCGACGTGCTGCTGGCCTGAGAGACGCCGGGAGCGACATAGAGCGCGTCCAGCCCGCCGGCCTGCTCCAGCGAATGCAGGCTGTCATAGCCGATCCGCTGCAGGAACGCCGGGTTGGCGTAGAGCATCCGATCCAGCCGATAGATCAGGACGCCGGTCGGCAGCAGGTCGAACAGCGCGCGGTCGCGCGCGCTTTCGCCGCGCGCGGGCGGTTCGGGCTGCGCGAGCCAATCCGGCTGAGAACTTTGCAATTGTTCGGGCAATCTCTGAAACACCCCGGGCGTCGAACCATTGCCGTCGCCATTCTCGCGCTCGAGCCGTGCCGACAATTGTCGAGCCAGTTCGTCGAAGGCGTTGTTTTCGCCTGCGGTCAGCGCCGGCGATTTCGGCTCGCCGATCGGGCGGAACGGTACGACGTTCTCGGGCATCGCCGCGGGCTCATCGAGATCGGTGTGAGGCGAAGTATCGTCAGCGGTCGAATCGGGCGCACCAGGTGGCGCGGACAACATGTCAGCGGACGCCGCGGGCGGTTCTGCGGCGGCGGCGTGCCGTGAATCCGCCGTAACGGTGTCGACAGCATGGATCGGCGAGGTCTCGGATTCGTCGGGCGAGATGCCGCGCAATTCCGCCAGATAGGCGAGGCTGTCGAGCACGCGGCAGACGCCAAAGCCGCGATACCCGGCAAAACTCCTTTCCGCATTGAAGATCGGCGCGCCCGAAAGCTCCACCGGCAGCCGGCCGCCGCCGTCGACTGGCCAGTAGATCGTAATGCCGCTCCAGGCCTCCTGCGTCGCGACCGCGTCCGACACACGGCCTGACGGATCGAGCCCGTATGCCTCGGTGATCTCGTGCCACGGTCGCCCGAAGCCCGCCGAGACACCGGGACCGATCAGGCGGGTGAATTCGTCCGAGCCAAACGAGAAGCGTCCGTCGACGTCCATTTGCCAGGTGAAGCGCAGCGGATGCCGGCGGCGGTTTGCATCGGGCGATGCGCTGCGCGTCTCGTCCGTTTCATCGGCTGCGATCTTGTTCGTGGGCGCGGGCCGCTCGGATACGTTCTGCACGGTCCGGGGAGGGCGCGATACCGGCGTCGTGCCTGGCGCGATCAACGCAACGAGACCCACATCGCTGCCGGTGCCGACACGCTGCAGCACCATCCGGCCGCTGGCGGTCGTCAGCTCGACGCGGCCGCGCGTCAGTGCGTCGCTGCGTGTCGCATCGAGTCCGGCCCCGGCAAGATCGGGAAAGCCGAGCAGCGCCCGCGCGGCGTGGCTGGCGCCAACGAACAGACCATCATGCGCGAAGGCGACGATCGGCGTCTCCACACCGTCCACCAGGCGCTGCAGTCGTTCGATCAGGGGCATGGGCTGGCCGGTCGGCTCTGCCGCCGCGACCAGAACGCCGTGGCTGCCATCGGGAAAGACGAGCCGCGCGCAGGAGCAGGTCATGAGCCGGCCGAAGGCCGCGCCGAAACCGCGCAGCCGCTCGAGCCGGGACGCGCCGTCAGGTGGAAGCCGGCCGGCGAGTTGCGCGATCTGTCGCCGATGTGCATCGGCCGGTCCGAACGTCGTCTTTGCCAATGCGGCGCCGTTGGCCGCGCCGAACGACCGGGCGCCGACCGGATTGGCCCACAGGATCCGGCCGCCATCGGTGGACCACAGCCAGACGGGACACGCGCTCGTTGCGTGCGCGGCGAGCCGCGGATCGCCGACGCCCTGCAACTCGAATTCCCTCTCGCTCATGGTCGTGACTGATCGTTTCATCGGATGGTTGGTCGAAGCGGCGCCGGCTGCACATTATTAGCGTTAACAGGGCGTTAGTATCGCCTGTCAGCCGGGCCAGGTCCACGGTGGTGACCTCCAAAGGGCTGGATAACCCGAATCCTGCGGGCGAGCTCGAACCCTTCCGCCGGCCCCGCGTTGAGGTATTGCAAAACGCCGGCAGAGGTCCACGATGGACCTCGCCGGATGGCAGCGTCATACCGGCGAAGGGTTTTGCCACTAATCTCAGTCGGGCTGTGGGCGAATGGGAGAAGGGCAGGGTCGACAGCCCTGCCAGCGTAATAGGAGTGGGACCATGAACGAAAATGGACATGACCGTTTCGAAATTCCCAAGGAAATGCGGTCGATGGCGGATGCGAGTTTCGTCCAGGCGCGCAAGACCTTTGAGAAGTTCCTGGCCGGTGCGCAGGCGACCGCGGGCTCGCTCGAGGAGCGCGGCGAGACGGTCCGGACCGGCGCGAAGGATATTACCGCCAAGGCCATGGCCTATGCTGAGAAGAACGTGCAGTCGTCGCTGGACTATGCGCAATCGCTGCTGCACGCCAAGGATCTCACCGAGGTGATGCGGCTGCACGGCGACTACGTACAGTCGCAGATGCGCTCGCTGACGGAACAGGCCAGCGAGATGGGGCAGATCGTCGGCCGCGCGGCGATGGAGGCCGCCAAGCCCCGGTCGTGAGGTTTTCGGCCGCAATCTGCGGCCCGCGTTGCCCAATACCGCTTTCTCGGCTCGACAACCTCAAGTGTGCGAGACATGTGCATGCACGTTGACTCTGGTATGTGGCATTGCACACAAAAAGGCGGTGCAACGCACAAAAATGACACTAATTGGGCGTACCGGTTGTGCGCCCGTAAGGGTAACCCCATTGCGTGTCATCGTTTCGCGTACCCGGCATCCTGGCTGTCCGGCGCGCAAGGGGGCTCACATCGCTTCGTTTCCATCCCCGTCACCAAAGGATACATGCCATGAGCAATGCCGCCGATCCTTTCTCAGCTTCCATCATTCCATTCGAAGTCCCCGAGCAGATGCGAGCGTTCGCCGAGAAGGGCGTTTCGCAGGCACGTGACAACTACGCCAAGTTCAAGGATGCCGCCGAGAGTCATAACGGCACGATCGAGGCCGTGTTCAACTGCGCCAGCAAGGGCACGAGCGCATATTCCGCGAAGTTGATGGAGTTCTTGAAGGCCAACACAACCTCCAATCTGGATTTCGCCCAGCAGTTGCTCAGCGCGAAGTCCCCCTCCGAAGCGATGGAATTGTACACCGCGCACGCCCGCAAGCAGTTCGAGACGCTCTCCACCCAGGCCAAGGAACTGGCCGAACTCGGTCAGCAGGTCGCAACCGAGACCATGGAGCCGATCAAGAGCAGCGCGGCGAAATATTACAAGCCGGCGGCCTGATCGCGTATGCGTCGATTTTGAACGGCCCGGGCACGCCGCCCGGGCCTTCGCCTTGCACGCCTTTTTACTTTGACACGCATACTTTGACATGCGGCTTGCGGTGCTCTTGAAGCGCTCTTGGCCTTGCCAAAGGCGGGCGTTGCACCTAGTTTCCGCCGCGTCGACCGACCGCTCTCGCGGGGTCGCGTTGAAGGATGCAGTTGTAGCTCAGTTGGTTAGAGCGCCTGTCTGTGGAACAGGAGGTCGGTGGTTCGAGCCCACCCAACTGTACCAAGGAAAATCAAGCACTTAGCCGGAACAATGAGTTGGGTTACCTCCCAGAGAATTCGCGCTGGGAAGGTCCCAAAACGTCTTTGGAGCAGGGCACGTGGCAGGCGACGGCAAGTGGCAAATCGAGGGTTGGGGAACCGCTCAAGGGAAGATCCGCGAAGCCATCGAATTCCTTTGCGAGGGAAAGCCTCCCGGCGAGCGCGCGATGATCGCCGAGGAACTCGTCGCGCTTGTCCGCTCACTCGCTCGAGGGGAATATCCGAAACCTCAGACGTCGCCTGTCAATCGGGACCAACACGAGCGCGAGAGTTGGGCGAGGGCGGCAGCGCATCATGTCGTCGACGGGGCCTTGTTGGCGAGTGAGCGCGCCGGCGGGCCACTCCCGTCGCCGGATCAGATTTTCCTGTTGCGCGAGATCGCCAGACGGACTCTGTGGCATGTTCCGAACTCGGCAGACGAAGTGCGAAATCTGGTCCGCTGGGTCGATATTGAAAATCTGCGCCAGCCAAATCCGTTCGATGACGACCCGCCTGGCGGATAGCACGCGTCCTGGGCCGCGCTGATCAACCTCCCGCGAATTGACTCGCGTTCGAGACACCCGGAGGCGCATACTTGGATGATCACCGCTCCGCCTCCAGGTACTACCGGTGACAGAGAGTGTCGCGCTCCCGCCTGTGTCGAGGGAAGCATCATGACGCAGTCTCAACGCCTCTCATCCGTCGTTCCATTCGCCGCAATTGAGCGTCCCAGCTGTCCGAAGTGCAAGGCCTCGATGAGGCTCGCCAGTATCACGCCGGTACGCGCGGGCATCGACTTGCACACGTTTGAATGCGCCATCTGCAAACATCTTCTTGAGATGCTTGCTGCGTATGAAGACCCGATGAAGTCCAGGGGTCTCGGCCGCTGGCTTCAAGGCGATTTGCATCCGCCGAAGTAACGGCGCCGGCGCCGCGCGCCCTTGGCATCGGAGCCGTCATGCCGGATGAGTTCGATCGAGATTTTGACGGCGAAGAGGGTGCCAAGGGGGAGATCCGCGCGGCGGTCCGCTATTTGCTCAAAGGCGTCGCGGGCAGTGACCGTGGTGACATCGTGCGGGAGATCATCGCGATCGTGAACGAGGTGGCGCGTGGCCTGCCGCCTGGCGGCGAGGATCCCCTGGACGACGGCATGCCAGGTGGTTAGGCGGCGTCGATCGAAGCACGTCTCTCGCAAGGTCGCGTTTGCCGAGTCTGCGTAACCCGCTGGTGCGCGTTCCGGCCGCGGGCCGTAGTGCCGGTCAGAGCCGAGGCGGAAACGGTTGCGGCTCGTCGCCTTGATTTGTTGTCACATCGAAGATCGTGAAGAAGTTCATGAAGTCGATAAAGGTAACATCGAAAAAGAGGCGGGTCCGTCCGGCAACCGGACGAGATCCGCATGTTACGTCCCGAATGCCTCCGCCTCTCATTGTTGAGGTCGAAGCGTGGGCATCAGCAAACGACGCGACGCGCTCCGAAGCGATCCGCCGGCTTGTCGAGATCGGTCTGACCGTCGGCGGCATACCAAAACAAACGACGGCAGCGACGGCCGATCGTGCGAAAGAACTGGCTTCGACGGCGATCGATCGCTTGACGGTTGGTGCGCCGAACAATGATGAAAAGGCCAGCCGGAAACGTCGCTTGATCACGGGGCCTGAAGAGTTTCGCGAGGTTCGCGTCGACCGGCCGAAGGCGAAGCGCAAATAGCGTGATTTATCTGGCTATTGCCACCTAACAAGCGCAAACTTGCTTGGGGGTCTCGATAGGAGCTCGGTCGTGACCGGCAATATTTTCAATAGCCAAGGCATCCATGTCGCGGTCGTGCTGGGCCCCGACATCTTCGATCTCACGGGCAAAAAGCTCTACATACTGAAAGGTGGCAACATCTATCGCCCGTCCGGCGAACTCGTCGGGCATTTGAACGATGCGAGAGGTTCGGAGAAACGTCTTGATCGCTCCGCCGACAGGCTATTTCCCTGCAGGGCCACTTCTTAGACGCCGTCCGCGGTGCGCCGCCACGGGTCATCCCAAAGGCGGTTGATGATGTCACCGAGCGTCCGCCGACTTGCGGTATGAGGCGTACATGCGCCTTCCGTGCGGCCCTCGATCCAAGAGATATCCAGGCCACGAAGGCCGGTCCTTGCCATTCCCATCCCCGTGACTCACAATTCCACCATACTGAGGGTTGGGGGATTCATGCTTGTCATTCGATTCACGCGCCGCCTTGGCGCGATCATTGCCGCATCGTGCGCGCTCGCGATCCTGCCGCACGCGGGCCATGCCTACAGTGGCGACCAGCAGCAGGCCTGCACCGGCGATGCGTTTCGTCTCTGCAGCTCGGAAATTCCCGATGTCGATCGCATCACGGCCTGCATGATCCGCAATAAATCGCAGCTCTCGCCGGAGTGTCGGGCGTTCTTCCGTCCCGGCCCGGAGCCCGAGAGGGCGTCTGTCGAACTCAAGCCGGCGGTCGCGCGAAAGGCGCGCAGACCGCATCACATCAAGAAGTCCAGGCCGTCAGCGACCTGAGTCACCCGCATGCGCTTCGCGCAGGAATCGCGCGCTTACGGTAAAAGGACTCCTTTTGTTCGCGTCTCCGCTCGGGTGAGATGTTGCTCATGCGGGATCGCGCAAGCTTGATGAGCAGGTGAGCGCGAGATGAATCATCCAGGCGTCGGACGCAGGATGGAATCGCGCAAACAACGCCGCCAAGCCGCGCCCAGCCGATTCTCGCACTGGTTGTGAGCGTGTGACTCAAATGCCAACTTCGGTGGCTTTTCAGTGGCTGTCCTGGAATTACCCCCAGATTTTTCTTCCACGAATCAGCGCGCTGTTTCATTTTCGGACCCCTGGGGTCAATCTGGAGGCCAAGGTATGAACGTAATTGTTTTTGCTTCGCGTAAAGGTGGCTCGGGGAAGAGTACCCTGACAGCCCATCTCGCCGCGCAGATCAAGGCGAGCAAGCCTTGCCTGCTCATCGACGCGGATCCGCAGGGGTCGCTGACGCTGTGGCACAAGCTGCGCGGTACGAACGAACCGCAGATCAAGACCGCGGTAAATTCCGTCAGCGGCATTCTCGCTACAGCCAAGCGCGACGGCGTTGAATGGGTTCTGATCGACACGCCGCCGAACGTCTCCGCCGTCGTGGAAGATGCGATCAGGAATGCGACGATGGTGATCATTCCGGCGCGGCCCGGCGTGTTCGACGTCAACGCGGTGCAGGAAACGATTCAGACTTGCCGCGCAGCGCGCAAGCCTTACGCGGTGGTGCTGAACGGCGCGCCCGCGCGCAGAGACGATGCCGAGAGCCCGATTGTCACGATTGCCCGCGAAGCGCTCGCCAAATTCCGCGCGCCGGTGTGGGGCGGACAGATCACCAACCGCGCCGATCTGCTGATGGCGCTGGGCCAGGGTGAAGGCGTTCGCGAATATTATGCGGAAGGCCGCGCAGCCATGGAAATCGGCCGGCTGTGGGCTGCGATCGAGCGCTCGATCAAGGCGATCCGCGGGACCGTGTCGTCGAACGGCGCGATGCACAAGCAGGCGGCGTGAGGTCTTCACGCCACCGGAGCCGATAGACGCGCGGGGTCCGCGCGTTGCCATTTCTTAAATCTTATTGCCCCCCAGAGCGCGCCTCGACCCGATGCGCGCAACTGGATCTCAGGCCACCATCAGCATGTAGAACGCGATCACCGGCGATAGACTGATGATCACCGACCAGGTGCCGAGCGTCCAAAGGACGTCCTCGGTGGTGAAGAATTTTGGCCTCGCGACCGGATGGTCTTCCATGTGACGCGCCCCCGCGTTCTCGTTGTCCCTTGAAAGACAGTGATACACGGCAGGCTTTAAAATCGCGGTTGCGCCATCGCTTGGATTTGGGTGCAGGCGCTACCACGGATTAACCAGGGACGCGCCTGCGCGGCTGCTCATGCGGCCATACGCTCGTCTACCGGTAAACAGGTGCGTGACGCAGGCCGCGTCGTCTCACGCCACATTAACCAGCTCCGCTTTTTCCGGCGGCCGCGTCCTCGTTGCGATTTCGGCCTCGAGCCGCGCGGCGAGCTCAGCGCTCACCTCGATCATCGGCAGCCGCACTTCGGCGGATGCGATCAGTCCGGCTCGCGCCAGCCAGTATTTTGCCGGGGCCGGACTCGGCTCGTCAAACAACAGGCGCGTCAATTCAGATACGCGTCGCCAGCACGCCGCCGCCGCGTCGTGCTCGTCCGCGGCAAGATGCGTCCGGACTGCGGCGAAGGTATCGGTTTCGATATGGGCCGACAGCAGGATCGCGCCGTCGGCGCCGTCGGTCAGCGCGTCGAAATATTGTGCGTCCTCGCCCGTCAACACGCGAAAGCCGGCCGGCCGCCGGCGCAACAGCTCGATCGACTGCGCACGGTCGGCGCAGCAATCCTTCAAGCCCACGATGTTCGGATGTTCGGCCAGCGCAAGCAGCGTGTCGTTGGTCAGGTTCACGGCTGTTCGATAGGGGATGTTGTAGAGCACGATTGGCCATGAGGCGTGATCGGCGAGTGCAGTGAAGTGCTGCAGCAGGCCGCGTTGCGACGGACGCGAATAATAGGGGCTGGCGATCAGATAGCCGTCGATCGGCCAGTCGGCGGTGTCGTCGAGCGCGTCCCGCAGCTTGCATGTCGCAGCGCCCGAGAGACCAAGACACAGCGGCATGTGACGCTGCATGTCATCGAGCTCGCTGCGCACCACCGTGACGAGGCGTTCGAGCTCGGTCATCGACAGCGTCAGGCCTTCGCCCGACGTCGCCGCCAGGATCAGTCCATCGACCGGGCCGCTTGCATAGTGCCTGACCAGCCGCCGCAGCGACGGCTCGTCGAGCTCACCGTTGTGAAACGGCGTGATCAGCGGAAGCCAGAGGCCGCGCAATTGATGTCTGAGATCGTTCATGAGTCCATCTCCTGTCATGCTTTGGTGCCGGAGGAGACGGAGCAAACAAAAACCCCGCAAACTCACGGCGGGGTTTTCCGGATTTTGGTTTGTGCGAAGAGGCTTATCGCGCGCGCCATCCCGAAGTCCCCGGACGGGGACCTTTTTTCGAGGCGATCGCGGTGCGCGAGATGATGACCATACGGTAATGATGCTGCGCGAGGTCGGCGCTGTCAATGGTGGCCCGAATGGCTATGGCCGTCATCGGGCATTCGCCAAGCCGTCACAACTCGTGTCACAAAAAAATAGCCGGGCCAAAGGCCCGGCTTAGGTATTGGCCAAAGAGGCCGACACAATCACCTTCCAAGAGGGATTACTGAGTTCACGCGCCACTGGAGGAGGGGGACAAATGCGCAACGCGTAACCTCAGCGTAGAAACATTATTGGCCTCGTCTGCGCCTCGCAGCAACCGGGGAAGCCGCATGTCAGTCATGCGCAAATCAGGACGGCCAGCGCTGCGCCTTGCTCACCACGAAGTCGCGGAACACCTGCACGCGCGCGACCGTTTTCAATTCTTCGGGATAGACGAAATAGGTATCGAGCTGGATCGAATCCGATTCGCCGAAGAGCTGCACGAGGCGGCTGTTTTCCTCGACCAGGTAATCCGGCAGCGCGGCGATGCCGAGTCCCTGTTGGCACGCGCGCACCAGGCCCAGAATATTGTTGACCTTGAAGTAAGCTTCGCGCGGACCCGATCCGTTACGGCCGGCCTCGATCAGCCAGTTGCGGTTCTGCAGATGCTGAGCGACCTGTCCGTCGCTCAGCGTGATGATGCGGTGCGCGTCGAGCTCGTCGAGCGTGCGCGGCGTGCCGAAGCGCTTGACGTATTCGGGCGAGCAATAGGCATGGAAGCCCATCGCGAACAGCTTGCGCTGGATCAGGTCCGGCTGTGTCGGCTTGCGGGTGCGGATCGCCACATCGGCTTCGCGCATCGACAGGTCGAGATCCTCGTCGGTGACGATCAGGGTGATCCTGATCTCCGGATAGAGGCCGGTGAATTCGCCGAGCCGCGGGATCAGCCAGTTGATGCCGACGCCGGGCGTCGTCGTGACCTTGAGGTCGCCGCTCGGCCGCTCGCGGCTGTCGGTGAGTTTGGCGCGCGCCGCCTGCAACTGCATGAACACGTCATGCGCGGTACGGAACAGCAGGTCGCCCTGTTCGGTGAGGATCAGGCCGCGCGCGTGGCGATGAAACAGCGAGACCGAGAGCTCCTGCTCGAGCGCGCTGACCTGGCGCGACACCGCCGATTGCGACAGCCCGAGTTGTTCGCCGGCATGCGTGAAGCTTCCCGCTTCCGCCGCTGCGTGAAAAACTTTCAGCTTGTCCCAATCCATATCGGTAAATCCATCACGGGTTCGAGGCATAATGATTTCATTCCGCCGCGGCGCGCTCGCTCGCGCGCAGGGCGAGGAAGCGCTCGGCTTCGAGAGCCGCCATGCAGCCGAGGCCTGCGGCGGTCACCGCCTGCCGATAGACTTCGTCGGCGACGTCGCCGGCGGCAAACAGGCCGGGCACGGAAGTCGCCGTCGAGTTCGGCGCCACCTCGACATAGCCTGACGGCTTCAGCTTGACCTTGCCGACCACGAGCTCGGTCGCCGGCGCGTGGCCGATCGCGACGAAGACGCCGTCGGCGGCAACTTCCGTCAGCTTGCCGGTCTTGACGTTCTTGAGCCGGACATGGGTGACCTTGGCCGGATTCTCCGCGCCGCGGATCTCATCGATGGCGCTGTCCCACACCACCTTGATCTTGGGATGCTTGAACAGGCGCTCCTGCAGAATGCGCTCGGCGCGGAAATGATCGCGCCGGTGCACGATCGTCACCTTCGAGGCGAAGTTGGTCAGGAACAGCGCTTCCTCGACCGCGGTGTTGCCGCCGCCGACCACGATCACTTCCTTGCCGCGGTAGAAAAACCCGTCGCAGGTCGCGCAGGCCGAGACGCCGAAGCCCTTGAACTTTTCCTCCGAGGGCAGCCCGAGCCATCGCGCCTGCGCGCCGGTGGCGAGAATGACGGTGTCGGCGAGATAGACGTCGCCGCTGTCGCAGGTCAGGCGAAACGGCCGCTGCGTCAGCTCCAGGCTGTTGACGAGGTCGGTCACGATCTTGGTGCCGACATGGGCGGCCTGTTTCTCCATCTGTTCCATGAGCCAGGGGCCCTGGATGACGTCGGCAAAGCCTGGATAGTTCTCGACATCGGTCGTGATCGTGAGCTGTCCGCCGGGCTGGATGCCCTGGATCAGGACCGGTTCCAGCATCGCGCGCGCGGCATAGATCGCCGCCGTATAGCCGGCCGGGCCGGATCCGATGATGACGACTTTGGCATGGATGGGGGCAGGCATGGGTAGACGTCTCGCGCGGGAGTTCGGCCAGTGCTAGGCGAAATGCAGCCGGGAGGGCCTCGCCGGGCACCGAAAGTGTCAAATCCAAGTCTAGGACATCTGGCGAGCCATGCAAGAATTGCAATCCATCTCGGCGAATTTTCCCCTTAGTCAGGGTAAACAGTCAGAGAGTCGCGCAATAAAATTGCGCAAGCTTGCCGACCTGGGCTAGAAGAGTTGCCAGCAATACCGCCGCAAAGGGGGCGGTCCCTGAAACTGGAAATCCCGTGTCGAAGAAATCTTGACGAGATCGACCTCAAAATCCTGAGCGAGATCCAGGCCGACGGCCGAATCACGAATGTCGAACTGGCAAAGCGGGTCGGCATATCGCCGCCGCCCTGCCTGCGACGCGTGCGGACGCTGGAGGAGGAGGGCTACATCCAGGGATACCGGGGGCTGTTGGACCCGCGCAGGCTCGGCTTCGATGTGACGGTATTTGCGGCCGTCCACCTCTCCAGCCAGGCGGATGCCGATCTCAAGGCGTTCGAGGAATTCGTTCGCGGCGAGCCGCTGGTCCGGGAGTGCTGGATGCTGTCAGGGGAAGTCGACTTCATCCTGAAATGCGTGGCGCCGGACATGGCGACGTTTCAGGACTTCGTCACGCATCTGACCGCGGCGCCCCATGTGCGCAATGTCAGAACCTCGCTGGTGCTGCAGAACTCAAAATACGAAGCCGCCGTACCGCTGGAGGTGAAGGCGCGCGCTTAGTTGCGTCGGTCGTTCCGGGGGCGTCAAAGACGCGAACCCGGAACGTCGAGATTCTCGGGTGCGCATTGCGCACCATAGTTCGATGCTGTCGCATCGCCCCGGAATGACGTTGTGTTGCGCGCGCTCAGTCCTTTCGGCCCATCATCGCATCGACGCTGTAGGGTCCGCCGCCCGCAGTCGAGATGAAGAGGCAGGCGAAGCACAGGGCGATCGCGAGCGAGCCGCCATTGTTGAGCGGATGAAGCACCGGCTCACCGGTCTTGAATACGTGGCCGATGAGATAGGCGAACGCCATCTCGCCCGAGAGGATGAACGCGACGATCCGCGTGAACAGGCCGATCAGCAACAGGCCGCCAAGCACGAGTTCGATCCAGCCTGCCGCCTGGATCAGCGGGGGGATGTTGGCGAAGTAGGGCAGCACCGGAAATTTGAAGATCTTGGCAACGCCGAACTGAAACAGCAGCAGCCCGGTGATCACGCGAAGAAGGCTGAGCGCCGTCGGCTGCCATCTGGAAAGCATTTGGTCCATGTCATTGTCCCCTGTCTCACACGCATAACAAGCACTATCGCAATCGCCGGCATCCGTCACCGGCGCGTGATGTCAACACCTGTGAAAATCAAACATTCCCGACCAAACATTCCCGACAACGTCATCGTGACGGTCGTTGCGAATGGTCGCAGCGCAACAAAAAAGCCGCGCGAGCAGCGCGGCCTTTTGCAAGCGTAGGATGAGTGAGGAGGTTAGCGCCACTCGACCTTGGTGATCTCGTAGGCCTTCGCGCCGCCGGGCGTCACGACTTCGACGGAGGCGCCCTTCTTCTTGCCGATCAGCGCGCGCGCGAGCGGCGAGGTGACGGAGATCCTGCCTTTCTTCGCGTCGGCTTCGACCTCGCCGACGATCTGCCACACCGCCTTCTTTTCGGTGTCCTCGTCGATCAGCGTCACGGTCGCGCCGAACATGATGGTGTCGCCGGAGAGCTTGGAAATGTCGATGATGTCGGCGCGCGCGAGCTTGTCCTCGATCTCGGCGATGCGCCCCTCATTGTGAGACTGCTCCTCCTTCGCGGCGTGATACTCCGCGTTCTCGGAAAGGTCGCCATGCGAGCGCGCCTCCGCAATCTGGTGGATGATGCGCGGACGATCCACAGACTGGCGCTGCTTCAATTCGACCTCGAGCGCGGTATAACCACCCGGGGTCATTGGAACCTTTTCCATCATCTCTCTTGTCCTTCGATCGCGCGGGCCGTCCGGCGGCACGCACGAGACGCTTGCTCATTCAGGCTCTCGCGGCTCGAAGCAAAGCCCGTCAGCCCATTTAATTCCGGCCCCCGAAGGGGCCGATACCTGGTTCATACGGGGCGCTGAGTTCCGGCCATGGTGGCTTTAGCCACTAATCGTGCAGCGGGCGTCCCCGGCCGGTCAACGACTAGTTTTCGGAAAAGTAACTCTGCAATGTACGGACCTCAAGGTCCCCGCCGAGATAAGCGCGGATGCCCTGGGCTGCCGCCACGGCTCCTGAGAGAGTGGTGTAATATGGGACTTTATGCAAGAGGGCAGCACGCCGCAACGAGCGGCTGTCAGCAAGCGCCTGCGGACCCTCGGTGGTATTGAACACGAGATGGATGTCGCCATTGGTAATGGCGTCCACGATGTGTGGCCGGCCTTCCAGCACCTTGTTCACTTTTTCGGTCGGAATGCCGTTGTCCGTGAGGAAGCGCTGCGTCCCCGAGGTCGCCATCACCTTGAAGCCGAGCGAGTTCAAAAGGCACACGGCGTCCTTGATTCGCGTCTTGTCGATCTCGCGGACCGAGACGAACACAGTGCCCTTGCGCGGCACGCGTGTGCCGCCGCCGAGCTGGCTCTTGGCGAAGGCGATCTCAAAGGAGCGGTCGATGCCCATGACCTCGCCGGTCGAACGCATCTCCGGCCCCAGCACGGTGTCGACGCCGGGGAAGCGGGCGAACGGAAACACCGACTCCTTCACGCCGACATGCTTCAGCTTGCGCTGCTTGAGCTTGAAATCGGCGAGCTTCTCGCCGGCCATGATTCGTGCGGCGATCTTGGCAACCGGCGTACCGACCACCTTCGCCACGAACGGCACGGTGCGCGAGGCGCGCGGATTGACCTCGAGCACATGGATCGCGCCGTCCTTGATCGCGTATTGCACGTTCATCAGCCCGACCACGTCGAGGCCGAGCGCGAGCTCGCGGGTCTGCCGCTCCAGCTCGGCGAGAGTCTCCGCGTCGAGAGAATGCGGCGGCAGCGAGCAGGCGGAGTCGCCGGAATGGATGCCGGCTTCCTCGATATGCTCCATGATGCCGACGACGAAGGTGTCCTTGCCGTCGCTGAGGCAATCGACGTCGATCTCGGTCGCATCCGACAGATAGCGGTCGAACAGCAGCGGGTTCTTGCCGAGCACGGTGTTGATCTGCCCGGTCTTGTCGTTCGGGTAGCGCGCCTGAACGTCGGCCGGGACGAGTTCGGGCAGCGTGCCGAGCAGATAGTCGCTGAGTTGGCTCTCCTCGCGGATGATCTGCATCGCGCGACCGCCGAGCACATAGGACGGCCGCACCACCAGCGGCAGGCCGAGATCGGCGGCGACGAGCCGCGCCTGCTCGACCGAATAGGCGATGCCGTTCTTCGGCTGCTTCAGGTGAAGCTTGTCGAGCACGCGCTTGAAGCGGTCGCGGTCCTCGGCGAGGTCGATGGCGTCGGGCGAGGTGCCGAGGATCGGCACATTGGCGGCTTCCAGCGGACGCGCGAGCTTCAGCGGGGTCTGGCCGCCGAACTGCACGATCACGCCATGCAGCGTGCCGTTCGTCCGTTCGGTCGCGATGATCTCCAGCACGTCCTCGGCCGTGAGCGGCTCGAAATACAGCCGGTCCGCGGTGTCGTAGTCGGTCGACACCGTTTCCGGATTGCAGTTGATCATGATGGTTTCATAGCCGGCATCATGCAGCGCGAAGCAGGCATGGCAGCAGCAATAGTCGAACTCGATGCCCTGGCCGATGCGGTTCGGTCCGCCGCCCAGAATGATGACCTTGTTCTTGTCCGACGGCTCGCTCTCGTCGGCGAGACTGCCTGCGAACGGCGTCTCGTAGGTCGAATACATATAGGCCGTCGGCGACGCGAACTCGGCGGCGCAAGTGTCGATGCGCTTGTAGGCCGGACGTACGCCAAGCGCGTGGCGTTTCGCGGCGACCTCCGCTTCCGTGGTATGCGACAGCACCGCAAGTCGCGCGTCCGAGAAGCCCATCGCCTTCAATGTCCGCATGCCGAAGGCGTTGCCGGGCAGGCCGTTGGCCCTGACCTTGGCCTCCATCTCGACGATGCCGCGCATCTCGGCGAGGAACCAGGGATCGATCTTGCAGGAATTGAAGATGTCTTCGTTCGACCAGCCGAGCCGCATCGCCTGCGCGACCTGCAGGATACGGTTCGGCGTCGGCGTGCCGAGCGCGGCGCGGATCGCGTTCTTGTCGTCGCCACGGCCGAGCCCGCCGATCTCGATCTCGTTAAGGCCGGTCAGACCGATCTCCAGTCCCCGCAGCGCCTTCTGCAGGCTCTCCTGGAACGTGCGGCCGATCGCCATGACTTCGCCGACCGACTTCATCGACGTGGTCAGCGTGGTGGAGGCGCCCGGAAACTTCTCGAAGGCGAAGCGCGGAATCTTGGTGACGACGTAATCGATCGTCGGCTCGAACGAGGCCGGCGTCGCGCCGCCGGTGATGTCGTTGGCGATCTCGTCCAGCGTGTAGCCCACCGCGAGCTTGGCTGCGACCTTGGCGATCGGAAAGCCGGTGGCCTTGGAGGCCAGCGCCGAGGAGCGCGAGACGCGCGGGTTCATCTCGATCACGACCATGCGGCCGTCGGCGGGGTTGACGCCGAACTGCACGTTGGAGCCGCCGGTCTCGACCCCGATCTCACGCAGCACTGCGAGTGCTGCGTCGCGCATGATCTGGTATTCCTTGTCGGTCAGCGTCAGCGCCGGCGCCACCGTGATGGAATCGCCGGTATGGACGCCCATCGGATCGAAATTCTCGATCGAGCAGACGATGATGCAGTTGTCCTTCTTGTCGCGGACCACCTCCATCTCGAACTCTTTCCAGCCGAGCACGGATTCCTCGATCAGGACCTCATTGGTCGGGGACGCGTCGAGGCCGCGCTCGATGATGTCGAGAAACTCTTCCTTGTTGTAGGCAATGCCGCCGCCGGTGCCGCCCATGGTGAAGGAGGGGCGGATGATCGCCGGCAGGCCGATCTCGGAGAGCGCCATCAGCGCCTCGCCGAGGGCATGCTCCTGGTAGCGCTTGCGGCGCTCGTTCTCGCCGAGCGTCCACTGCCGTTCGAGGTCTTCCAGCGCGGCGCCGGACAGCTTCTCACGTTCGGCGAGATACTTGTCGCGATACTGCTTCTTGAGCGCCGAGGCATTGGCGAGACGCGATTTCGGCGTCTGCAGCCCGATCTTCTCCATCGCGTTGCGGAAGAGCTGGCGGTCCTCGGCCTTGTCGATCGCGTCGGCGGTGGCACCGATCATCTCGACGTTGAACTTCTCCAGTGTGCCTTGCCGGCGCAGCGACAGCGCGCAGTTGAGCGCGGTCTGCCCGCCCATGGTCGGCAGCAGCGCAAAGCCGCCGGGAGCGACGTTGCGTTCCTTCTCGATGATCTTTGCGACGATTTCCGGCGTGATCGGCTCGATATAGGTCGCATCCGCCAGTTCCGGATCGGTCATGATGGTGGCCGGATTGGAATTGACGAGGACGATGCGATAGCCCTCTTCCTTCAGCGTCTTGACCGCCTGGGTGCCCGAATAATCGAACTCGCAGGCCTGTCCGATCACGATCGGACCCGCGCCAATGATCAGAATGGTGGAGATGTCGGTTCGTTTGGGCATCAAGTCTCGCGAACGGAAATGGGCACAAAAAAGGGCGCGCCTGCCGCGCGTCCCTTACGAACAAGAGCGCGTTATCCACGCGCGCGGCTGGTCTTTAGACCAGATTCCGCAGCCGCGAAACCCCTGAAAAGGTCCGTCAACCGGCAATTTCCCCGCCTTCGCTCTGCGAGCTTCGGCGCGGCAAGCCCGCCCCACGGGCAACAGAGGCTGTTTTTGGCTAGCGCGACTGGCCCTGCTGCAAGCCGGTCGGCGGGAAAAGGGGGCGGCTTGGTGTTGGGCTGGCTCGCCGAGCCGAAGCTGCCGCAAGGCAGCGAAGGCTGGAGGCCCGGCCTGGACTTGAACCAGGATAAGGAACGATGCACCGCTCCTGCGTTGAAGCTTCCGCCACCGGGCCGCGGATATTATTGCCTATCACGCCGGCGTGAGCCAGGCCGACCGCCGATTAACCCTAATCGGGCGCGGGTGCCAGGGCGTGGCGCGCGACGAAGGTCATCCGCCAGGGATTGTGCCCGATATTGACGGGCGCGCGCGAGGCGCTGAAGCCGGCCTTGGCGAGCTTGGCGATCATATCGGTCTCGCTGTAACGCTGCAGGCCGAGGCGGGACCGCAGCTCGCGGTAATCCGAGAGTGCGGTCGAGAGCAAGCCGTAAAGGGCATCCTTGAGGAAGCCGTGCTTGCCTGCGAAGCGCAGCAGCGCGAGCACATCGGCCGGCATGCCGACATTCGGACGGAGGATGTCGCCGATCACCAGCCTTCCGGCGGGTTTCACGAGGCGGCGGACCACGGCGAACGCCGAATCCAGTTCGCCGGGCGTCATGTATTGGGCGACCGAGTTCATCACCACGAGATCGATCGACTTCTCCGCCATGTTCTTCAGTTCGTCCAGCGAGCGCACCCTGATCTTGGTGTTCGGCGCAAAGCGCGAGATCAGGCGGCCGCGCACGCCTGGCGCCGGCTCCACGAGAAACAGCGTGCTGCACGCATCCGCTACCTTCGCAGCCGCAAGCGCCTCGCCACAGGCATAGTCGAGCACCACGGCATCCTTGGAAGGGATGTAGCCGATGATGTCCTTGGCAATGATCTGAAAGTGGAGGTCACGATGCCGCTTGCTCGCATAGATCGTATGCGTGGAATCGTAATAGTCGATCCAGTCGTCCATGGGCGTCAGTAGCGGTAAATTGAGGTTCCTGTCCAGGAACCCGAGGTGGGATGCAGCGTTAAGACGGCTCGGCGGGCTGTGTTCGCAGCCGCCTGCGTCCGGGTTCCTAACAGGAAGGTGCAACGTGAGCAAAACAAAGTCCGACAAAACATCGCCCGACCTCGATACGCCAACCGACCTGTCGCCGGCGGCGGTCGACAAGATATCGGCAGCGGTTAACACCTTGTTGGCCGATGCCTTCGCGCTTTACCTGAAGACCAAGAATTTCCACTGGCATGTCAGCGGCCGGCATTTCCACGATTATCACCTGATGCTGGACGAGCAGTCGGACGCGATTTTCGCCACCACCGACCAGCTCGCCGAACGCGTCCGCAAGCTCGGCGGGACCACGGTGCGCTCGATCGGTCAGATCTCGAAGCTGCAGACGATCAAGGATAACAACGAGGACTATGTCCCGCCGCGTGAAATGCTCCGCGAGCTGATGGAGGACAACAAGCACATCGCGGCCGCGATGCGTAAGGCGCACAAGCTCTGCGACGATAACGAGGATTCCGGCACCGCGGGCCTGCTCGAAACCTTCATCGACGAGACCGAGCGGCGCACCTGGTTCCTGTTCGAGGCCAGCCGCCAGGAAGGCAGCAACGCCGCTTAGGCGCCCGGCAAGGCACGCTCTGCGGAGAGAAAACTAAGACGGCGAAAAATCGAGACGGCTGCAGATCGGAGGCAAGCGCCTGGGCGCGAGCCTCCGATCTGATTTTATTGAGGCGAGATTCCGACAGTGCTCTGCGTCTTCACGATCGGCGGCGGGTTCCATTTTCCTGTCAACGCCTCTGATTTCGGACTGTAGAGGCGCATGGTCAGATTGAAGGCGCCCTTCGGCGCGGGCAGCCAGTTCGCTTCCTTGTCCTTGCCCGGGTTCTCGTTCTGGAAGTAAAGGTCGAGCGAGCCGTCCGCGTTGTAACTGAACGGCATCCAGCTGCTGACGGCGAAGCGATTCAGTGCGTTGCCGACCTGGAAGCCGTCCTGGTCATACAGGGTGATCGACCAGAAGGCCGCCACCGGCGGGGCGGCGCCGCTCGCAAAAGTGATGGTGTACTTGTTTGCGCCATCGAGCGGCTTGCCGGATTCGTCGCCGAGATTGAGGGGATAAATCGCGTCCTCCGGCAGATTCGCGCCGAGCCCTAGTTGCGCGACAATGGCTCGCTTGAGGTAGTAGTTGCCGTAAACCCCCATCGTGTCGGTGTTCATCGACCAGCCATTCGCGACCCGCGCCAGTGTCGGCACCTTCCACGCCATCAGCTTCCGCCCATCCTGCGGCGCTGTTTCCAATGCTCGCTGGACGACAGGATCGAGCCTGCCGATATCGAAGCTCTTGCCAACCTCGATTCCGATCCGCTTCATCTGCGCGATGATCGGCTGATCGGTGACATGAGGCGGTTGAAGCTTCAGCAGCTCTGCCGCGTTGGCAAAGTACACGCCCGCCGTCATGGCATCGACCTGCTCTTTGGGCGGCGTCTTCATGTCGATGCTGGGATCGATCTTGACTTCGACCGGCTTGGGCGGCTTTCCGAACTCGGACAGAAGACTGACCTTGTAGCCGGCCTGAATCTGGTGAACCGCATCGTAGTCCGCCGGGCCGTCCGTCTTGGTACGGCCGATGACCCAGACATAGGACGTTGGCGCCTCGATCCGTTGCGTGTCCTTCGGAAGCTTGAATTCCTCAGCGAACCGGTCGCGCAAATCCGGCCTCCAGCCCTGGGGCGTCACGAGAAAGGTCTGCGCCTGGGTGCCCGTCGTTCGCCAGCCTGGCGAGGCGAATACATCCGACCACATGTCGAGCATGGGCAGGAGGTAGTAGCGTCCCTTGGTGTCCGGAGCCGAGACGACGACGGGCTCCTTCGTCAGGTCGAGATAGGCGATGGAATACAGGGTGTCGAAGTTGGATCGCACGACGCCCCTGAAGTTCGCGGGCGGGTACTCGGGAACGTTGTTGAACATGTTCATCGGGCCTTTGCCCAATTCCTTGCCCGGCTCCATGTTGGTGAATTGTTTGCGGGTCACCTCCATCGTGATGAGGGGATAGAAATAGACATAGGCGTCGGTCGCAATCGCGTGAGCTTCTTGTTCGGTGATGGGTGCCGTTTGGGCCAGCGCCGGCATGGCTGCCGCACCAAGGCCAAGACATAACGTGAGTTTCACAATTCCTTGGAACATAGCGAACACTCCTCCTTTGATGTCTGACGGTGTCATCCGCGGCTTGCTCTGTCGCTTCCGCGCGAGAGATCGCAGTATCGCCTGCAAGAGAACGCGCGTTGCTCACTGCATAAGACGCAAAACGCGTCTGCAGCGTCGAAAACAGCATCAATAAAAAAGTGCTACACGGCGGATTGATTGACGTCGCTTGAAAGGGCTCTTTGGCTGCCTGTTCGTGCGGGACCCTCTATGGACGAGAATTTTAGCACACAAGGCTGCCAGGGTCATTGCTAAACTCAGGCGGGTGAGCTGCGGCTGACGGTACCGGACTGGTGAAGATGCGCATGCTCATCCTCGTGCGCGACATGAGGCGTTACGCGTTCGTCGCGCGAGGGATGACCAGGCCAGCCCCGCAGCGAATGCGGGGTTGGCTTTTTTCCGGATCATCCTTTGGGATTTCGGATCAACGCTTGGGATAGAGTTGCAGCCAGGCAAGCAGCTTTCCGTACTCCGCCGACATGGTCGTGTCTGACTGCGAAAGCACGGTTTCGTGCCCGTCGTCCTGAATGGTAATTGTGTAGCTCATCTCGTCCCGCACCTTTCCGCGACCTAGGGCACGGGGTGGCGTGGAAGTTGCTCTCGCAACAAGGTCCTTCAGCTCCGCCGCCTTCGCTTCGTCGAGCGCCAAAGTGTCGATCACGAGGGGCGGGCGCTGCAGATGGATACCCGCCGCCTGGCCACCATGTTGGGCGAAAATAACTTTCATGGCGGCCAATCTCACAAGGTGGTCAGGACCAGGCGACGCGTCCGGCGCTAGAGTGTCGATTCTAATCGAATTAGAACCGACACTCCAGCCTGTCGTGATCCGTGCCCAGGCCCAGGCAAGCGGGGCCCCTCGAGCTTGTGATTTGCCTCGTGAGCATCGCCTACGGGCCGGACAATTGCTCGACTTTCTTGGCAATGTCGGCCTGATCCTCTTCCGGGCCGTTTGCCAACATCGGGGGGCGTCGCATGCGAGCCGCGGCGCCCGCCAGCGTGCGCACCCCGCTGACGCTGATGCCGACCTCCTTCCAGGCCGAAAACACGGCTTGCTGCTCGGTGCTCTGCTCTCCGTAAAGCTGACCCGCCTGGAGGTAGGTCGTATCGGCGAATTGCTGGAAATTCGTGTCCGCGTGCGACGCCAGCAGCGACGCGTACCATATCTGTCCCGGTGCTTCCCAGGCGTATCCGCCAATGCCCGTAGCCGTAAGATAGAAAGCTTTGTTCGGAATGCCGCAATTGACGTGAACGCCGCCATTGTCGCCGTCGTCGGTGTCGGGCATTTGCTGGTATTTGCTCATGTGATCCGGCTGCAGATCCTTTCCCAGCGTCGGGCTGTCATAGGCTGTGCCCGGGTTCTTCATCGATCGTAGTGCGTCACCCTCGACGCCAGGCGTGAAAACTCCCTCGCCGATCAGCCAGTTCGCGCGGTCAGCCGTTTGCTTGGCGCCCCACTGTTTGACGAGAGAGCCGAAGACGTCGGAAATCGATTCATTAAGCGCTCCCGATTGATTGTGATAATCCAGTGCCGCGGTGAATTCGGTGACGCCATGGGTCAGCTCGTGCGCGACCACGTCGATTGATTTGGTGAGATCGGCGAAGAGCACACCGTCTCCGTCGCCGAAGACCATCTCGCTGCCATTCCAGAAGGCGTTGTTGTAACCGTTGTCATAGTGAACAAAGGCATTCAGGCGCATGCCGCGTCCATCCAGCGAGTCGCGATCAAATATCTTCTTGTAGAAATCGCGAGTTTGCCCGAGTCCGTCAAACGCGCGGTTTACCGCATCATCCTGCGAGGGTGGTCCGTCCTCGGTGCGTGCCACGGTCGCCACCGGGAGAGACGTGCTCTTTGCGCAGTCGGATATTGTTCGCCGGCCTTCCGACGGAGTTGCGGCGGTGAAGGCAAAGCCGCGGACGCCGCGTTGGCCCCGAAGGCGCGACGTTACCAGCAGGGTGCGCTGCGCCGCGTCGCGAATCCTGGTGTCCGGATTTTCAAGCAGTTTCTTCAGCAGGTGAGGTGGAACAATGCAGTTAATGCAACGACAGCGGGTCGTCATGGCAAGATTCTCTACGTTGGAGGCAAGGTGACCGTTGCTGAGATACCGGATGAGAAATATCGCGCTCTGCTGCAGCTTTTGAAGCAACCTGAGGTGGTGCCGCCGAAAGTGATTGAATTCACATCACCGGTCACTAACCGGTGCGCCGCACTGCGGCTGAAGGGTTAAACCCGCTTCCACAACCTGATCAGTGGTCCCTTCGCTCCCGTCACCGGGTCGCTTTTCGGCAATGGCACCTGCGGAATTGTCTTCAGCGCCTTGGCGTGGTTGTCCGGCGTTGGCCGCGTGATCTGCATCTTCGGCCCGGGCGGGTAGGCGCCGACGACCGAAAAGTCGGCACTCGCTGAAAGACATTGATGGCCGGTGCCGGCGGGGAGGATCGCAACGTCGCCTGCGCTGAGCTCGAATTCGCCGCCCTTGTCGCCACCGAAGCGCACGCGGGCATGGCCGCGCGCGACGCCGAGCGCTTCATGCACGGTCGCATGATAATGCAGATAGTCGTAGACGCCGTTGCGCCACATGTCGCCCCAGCCGTTGGCGCCGAACAGGTCTTCGATGGTCTGTTCCGGCTCGCGTGTTATCGACACCGACCGCACCTCTGTAGACGAGAAACGGCATCGGATTGTTCGGCACGAGCCCATCGTCTGCGAAGACGATGGCGAGCGGTTCGAGATCGGCGCTGATTGCCGGCATGGGCGGCTCCGCAAGGACGACAGGGATCAAACCGCGGCGCGCGGCTTGCGTTCCCTAAGCTGTCGCCCGCGCGGTGTCTTACGCGCGCTTCTTCTCTCGCATCAGATCGGCGAAGCGCTGGAACAGATAATGCGAGTCACGCGGGCCGGGCGAGGCTTCCGGGTGATACTGCACCGAAAACACCGGCTTGCCGTCGAGCTGGATGCCGCAATTGGAGCCGTCGAACAGCGACACATGCGTCTGGGTCGCACCCTTCGGCAGGGTCGTCTGGTCCACGGCAAAGCCGTGGTTCATCGAGGTGATCTCCACCTTGCCGGTGGTCTCGTCCTTGACCGGATGATTGGCGCCGTGATGGCCCTGATGCATCTTCATCGTCTTGGCGCCGACGGCGAGCCCCAGCATCTGATGGCCGAGACAGATACCGAAGGTCGGCGTGCCCGACGAGATCACCTTCTGGATCACCGGCACCGCATATTCGCCGGTCGCGGCCGGATCGCCCGGGCCGTTGGAGAGGAAGACGCCGTCCGGTTTCATCGCCAGGATGTCCTCGGCCGCCGTGGTGGCCGGCACGACGGTGACCTTGCAGCCGACACCCGCGAGCAGGCGCAGGATGTTGCGCTTGATGCCGTAGTCGATCGCGACCACGTTGAACTCCGGATCGGTCTGCCGGCCAAAACCCTTGTCCCAGACCCAGGGCGTCTCGTCCCAGGTGAAGCGCTGGCCGGAGGTGACCATCGGCACGAGGTCCATGCCTTCGAGCCCCGGCCATTCGCGCGCCTCTTCCTTCAGGCCGTGCAGGTCGAACTTGCCGTCGCGCGCGTGTGCGATCACGGCATTCGGCATGCCCTTGGAGCGGATCAGCGCGGTCAGCGCGCGGGTGTCGATGCCGGAGAGGCCCACGATGCCGCGCGCCTTCAGCCAGAGGTCGAGATGGCGGGTAGCGCGGTAGTTGGAGGGATCGGTGATCGCGGTGCGCAGGATCACCCCGCGCGCGCCGGGCGTGGCCGCCATGTTCACCGTCTCGATGTCTTCCTCGTTCGTGCCGACATTCCCGATATGCGGGAAGGTGAAAGTGATGATCTGGCCGGCATAGGAGGGATCGGTCAGGATCTCCTCATAGCCGGTCATTGCGGTGTTGAAGCAGACCTCGCCGACGGCGTGTCCTTCGGCGCCGAGGCCGAAACCTTCCAGCACGGTGCCATCGGCGAGCACCAACAGCGCGGTCGGTTTGTGGTCCGGCCAGGCGGCGTCATTCTCAATCTGTGTCATGAGCGCGTTACATAGTCCCGTGCGAGGCCGACGTCAAAGCGGAAGCTCAAGGATTCACATGCGTTTGCTGCATGATTAACAACCGGAATGACCGGGTGCCCGGCTTATGCGGGTCGGGGTAGGAAACTGGATTGTTTCAACGGCACGAACGGCTTAGACCATGTCCTTAAGAGAACGGAAAGGACACATAGGATGCTGCGCGAGGACATCAACAATGCGGTGAAGGAGGCCATGAAGGCCAAGAACGAGCGCAAGCTCTCCACGCTGCGCATGGTCAATTCGACCATCAAGAACGCCGACATCGACGCGCGCGGGCAGGGCAAGCCGCCGCTGTCCGATGCGGATTTGCTCGGCGTGCTGCAGAAGATGATCAAGCAGCGCCAGGAGTCGGTCGAGCTCTATGACAAGGGTGGCCGCGCCGAGCTCGCCGCGCAGGAGCGCGAGGAGATCGCGGTGATATCCGCATACCTGCCGAAGCAGATGTCCGATGACGACGTTAAGGCCGCGATCTCGGCCGTCATCGCCGAGACCAACGCTGCCGGTATCAAGGACATGGGCAAGGTCATCAACGCGCTGAAGGCGAAATACGCCGGCCAGATGGATTTCGGCAAGGCCAGCGGCCTCGTGAAGGCGGCGCTGACGGCTTAAGCCCCACGCCGTGGCGCAAGCCGGGCAAAAAGTCCTCTCTCGCGTCAAGCCCGGCCTTGTGCCGGGCATCCACGTCTTTAAAACTGTCCGCAAAGCAAGAACGTGGATGTCCGGTTCCGACGGACAGATGAGGACGACGCCAAGGGCCATGCTCACCAAAGCCGCCACCTATGACGAGCTCTACCGGAATTTCCGCTGGGACGTTCCGGCCCGCTTCAACATCGCGACCGCCTGCTGCGACCGCCACGCTGATGGCAGTGGTCGCCTTGCGCTGATCTACGTCGACGAAGACGGCAAGGCGACACGCACCAGCTTCGACGAGGTCGCGGACGCCTCGCGCCGCTTCGCCAACGTGCTGAAGGCGGATGGGCTGACCCGCGGCGACCGCGTCGCGGTGTTCCTGTCGCAGTCGCTGGAATTGCCGGTCGCGCACATGGCCGCGTTCCGCTCCGGGGCGATCTCGATCCCGCTGTTCGCGCTGTTCGGCGAGGATGCGCTGGAATACCGCCTGTCCAACTCGCAGGCCAAGGCGATCGTCACCGACGAGACCGGCTGGGAGAAGCTTGCGAAGGTCCGCGACCGTCTGCCGGATCTGAAAACCGTCTACGTCGTCGCCGAGCGCGCGCCCGCCGGCGCCAAGCCGTTCTGGTCCTCCATCAAGGCAGCCTCCGCCGAGTTCACGACGGTCGACACGTCCTGCGACGATCCCGGGCTCATCATCTACACGTCAGGCACCACCGGAAATCCGAAGGGCGCGCTGCACGCCCATCGCGTCGTGCTCGGCCATCTGCCCAATGTCGAGATGTGCCACGACTTCCTGCCGCAGCCCGGCGACCTGATGTGGACCCCGGCCGATTGGGCCTGGATCGGCGGGCTGATCAACGGGTTGTTCGCGGCCTGGTATCACGGCGTGCCGATCGTCGGCCACCGCGCGCGCAAGTTCGAGCCGCAGGCCGCGATGCAGATGATGGCCGATCTCGGCATTCGCAACGTGTTCCTGCCGCCGACCGCGCTGAAGCTGATGCGGCAGGCCGGCGTCAGCCATGACGGCGTCAGGCTGCGCAGCATCTTCACCGGTGGCGAGTCGCTCGGCGGCGAAATGCTCGATTGGGTGCGCGCCACCTTCGGCATCGATGCGCATGAGGTGTTCGGCCAGACCGAGTGCAATCTCGTGATCGGCAGCAATTCGAAACTGTTTCCGATCCGCCCGGGCTCGATGGGCAAGGCGACGCCGGGCTTCGACGTCCGCATCGTCAACGACAAGGGCGAGGAGCAGCCGCGAGGCACGCGCGGCATCATCGGCGTGCGGCAGCCATGTCCGTGCACCATGATCCAATACTGGCGTAGTCCGGAGGCGACGCGGAAGAAATACGTCGGCGACTTTCTGTTGACCGGCGATCTCGGCGTGCAGGATGACGACGGCTATTTCTGGTATGTCAGCCGCGAGGACGACGTGATCACGACTGCCGGCTATCGCGTCGGTCCGTCGGAGATCGAGGACACGCTGATGAAGCATCCGGCGGTCGCGATGTCGGCGGTGGTCGGCATTCCCGATCCGATCCGCACGGAGCAGATCAAGGCCTGGATCGTGCTGCGGCCCGGCTTTGCGCCGGGCGAGACGCTCGCCCGCGAGATCCAGGATTTCGTGAAGGTGCGCCTCGCCGCCCACGAATATCCGCGCCTCGTGCAGTTCACAGACACGCTGCCGATGACCGCAACCGGCAAAGTGCTCCGCCGCGAGCTGCGCGCACGGGGGTAAGTAGGTCCCCGTCATTCCGGGGCGAGGGAGCGCACTGTATTCCTGGCGCGCAGCGTTCCCAGCTACGGCGTCGTAATTCCCATCGCCTTCAGCGCCGCCAGCATCCGTTCCGGCGGACCCATCTTCACCACCAGCGGCTGGCCCGTCTCAAGCAGGCTCTTCAAGCTCGACAGGATCGCCGGCCAGCCCTGGCGGCCGCCGGAGAGGATGTCGTCGGAGAGCGGCCGGTCATGCGATTCCGTCATGGTGAGGCGGACCGCATCGCCGGCGCGCTCGATCTCGTAGCTGACCAGCGTCGGCCCGAGCTTCTCGATCAAGGCCGGCCAGTCGACGTTGAAAGTGAAGGTCAGCTTCCTCAGTGGGTCGCATTCGACGACCTCGCCGCTGATATGCAGCGCGCCGTCGCCCTGGCGCACGATGTATTTGCCGCCGACCTTCAGCTCGACCTCGACGGCGTTGCCGAAGAAATATTTCCGGCTGAACTCCGCCGATGTCAGCGCCTCCCAGACCTTCTCCGGCGTGGAGGCGATATAGATGGTGTAGACGGTGAGCGGCTTGAACGTCGTAATATCCATCGTTCACGATCCTTTGCCGAGTGCCGATCTCGGGATCGCAAGCGCCTTGCCGGTTTCCAGCATGCTCTTGAGGCTGGAGAGGATCGCCGGCCATCCCGTGGAAATGCCGTCAAGCAATTTGCTCGCTCCGGCGAAGCCTTCATGCGTCAGCGTGAGCTTCGAAAACCTGCCGTGCTGTTCGATCGAGAAAACGACTTTGGTCGGAGCGTCATGCTGAAACTGGTCCTGCAGCACATGCTTGAACGTATAGGACAGCCGGCGCGGGGGATCGAATTCGAGTATCTCGCCGACATCGGTCTGCAGGCCGTCCGTCACCAGCGCGAAGGGCGCGCCGATTTTCCAGTCGGAGCGCAGCTCGGTGCCGAACCAGTACTTCCGCGAGAACTCGCTGCTGGTGAGCGCCTGAAACAGCTTCTCCGGCGTGGTCTCGATATAGGTGACATAAACGAATTCAGGTTTACTCATCGCGCTTCTCCAGTTGCCGTTTCAGCTCGCTGAGCGCGGTGAGCTTGCCGCGCTCGAATTTCTTGATCCACCGTTCGCCGATCTGATGGATCGGCACGGGGTTGAGGTAGTGCAGCTTCTCCCGCCCTTGGCGGAACGCCGTGACAAGGTTGGCTTCCTCGAGGATCGCAAGATGCTTCGTGACGGCTTGACGCGTCATGTCGAGGCCGTCGCAAAGCTCGTTCAAGGTCTGGCCGTTCTTGGCGTGAAGCCGGTCCAGCAGCGACCGTCGCGACGCATCGGCCAGCGCTTTGAAGACCTCATCCATGGTCGGAATAATAGGCAACCAAATGGTTGCATGTCAAGGGCGTGTTTTGGCGCCTCCGATGTCGCCGTGTTAGATTGCGGTTCAGCCGGCACAGACTGGCGTTGAGCAGTTGGGGTGGAACAGCATGATCGGGCGATTGAAATTTGCGTTGTGGATGGGGGTTGGCATCGTTGCCTGCGGTGCCGTTCACGCGCAGCAACAGGTGGTTGGCGCGGCTCCCGAAGCCTCCAACATGAAGCTTGTCGGCAGCAGCGACCTGCAGGCGCGCAGCGCCTATCAGCCGACCATTCACCATCAGGGTGACCGCTGGATCGCCTATATCGGCCACCATGGCGGCACTGACGCTATTCCCGATCCCGTCAATCCGATGACCGGCAAGGCCGAACCGAACGGCACCTCGATGGTCGACGTCACCGATCCCGCTCACCCGAAATATCTGCGGCATATCCCCGGCCAGGAAGGCAAATATGAATCCGGCGGCGCGCAGATGGTGCGCATCTGCGACGGCAAGACGCTGCCCAAGGGCGATCGCAACGCGGTCTACATGCTGCGCACTTTCGGCAGCGAGGCGCATGAGATCTGGAACGTCGCCGATCCGGCAAATCCCCTGCTCATCACCCGCCTCGGCGGGCTGAAGGACACCCACAAAAGCTGGTGGGAATGCGACACCGGGATCGCCTTCCTCGTCTCCGGCGCGCCGGATTGGCGCACGCGCCGCATGACCCAGGTCTATGATCTCTCCGATCCCGCGCATCCGCAGAAGATCAGGGATTTCGGCTTGCCCGGCCAGGAGCCCGGCGCGACCGGCGCCGTGCCGACCGAAGTGCATGGGCCGATCTCGCTCGGCCCCGAGGGCAACCGCATCTATTTCGGCTACGGCACCGACAAGGGCGGCTTCCTGCAGATCGTCGATCGCGACAAGCTGATCAACGGGCCGAAGGAGCCGACGCCGGACAATCTGCGCTATCCCGAGATCGCGCGGATGCCGCTGGCGGCATTCAACGGCGCGCACACGACGTTCCCGATGAAGGGCATGCCGATCGCCGAATATGCGAAGGACAAGGACGGCCAGACCCGCGATATCGTGATGATCGTGGATGAAGCGATCCAGAACGAATGCGGCGAGCCGCGGCAGATGGTCTGGTTCGCCGACGTCACCACCGAGACGCGGCCGATGATGATCTCGAGCTATACGGTCCCCGAGGCGAGCGGCTCGTTCTGCGAACGCGGCGGGCGGTTCGGCTCGCATTCGTCGAACGAGAGCATGGCGCCGGTCTATTACAAGAAAATGGCCTTCATCGCCTTCTTTAATGCCGGCGTGCGCGCGCTTGACATCCGCGATCCCTATCACCCGAAGGAAGTGGGCTATTTCATTCCGCCGATCACCGACAAGACCGACAAGCGCTGCGTCACCGTCGACGGCAAGGAGCGCTGCAAGGTCGCGATCCAGACCAACAATGTCGAGACCGACGATCGCGGCTATGTCTATGCGGTCGATCGCGCCAATACCGGCCTGCACATTCTCGAACTCACCGGCGATGCGCGCGCGGCGGCCGGCCTGCCGCAGGAGTGAGGGTGATACAGTGAGGGTGATGTATCGCCTGCCGGCAATCGCAATCGCGGTGCTTGCGCTCGGCGCGTTGTCGGGCGCCGCCGCCGTGCGCGACGCACGCGGGCAGGGCGAAGCGTTGCGCGAGCCGGTGTGGCGCGAGATCGCGTGGCCGTTTCTGCGCGACGCGTGGCCCGCGGGCCGCGCCGTGCGTTGCGAGGCGGCGGCCTGCGGCGGCGCGGTCGAGATCTATGTGCGGCCCAAGATCGGCTTCTGCAATTGCGACACCGGCGTCGCCGATGATGACGAGGTCGACCGCGTCGCCGATCTCGATTTGATCAGCGCGCGCTTCGTGCCGAAGCAAGCGGGCAGGGTGGTGCATGTCGCCGACATGTCCGGCCGTGCGCGCGACTACGATCTGAAAATGTCAGATGGCACGAAGCACGCGGTAACCGGCATCGCGCTATCCCACCGCTGCGATCTGATGGTCGCGGTGGTGCAGGGCGAAGGAGAGGCGCCGGCTTTGCAGCAAATGGCCGTGACGTTTCTGGAGTTCGGACGACATGCACCATTGGATGATAGCCGCATTCGGCGGCGGACCTGAGCCAGTTGCTCGCTGACTTCAGCGAGTTCAAACTGTCGTCCCTGCGAACGCAGGGACCCATACCGCGTGATGCTTGTTGTCGGAAAGAAAGCAGTCGCTCAGCTCGTGCCACAAACCACGTCCTGTGGTTATGGGTCCCTGCGTCCGCAGGGACGACAGCGAGCTTGTGGCCCGAACGGGATCATCTCACGCCGCGCCTGGAGATGTGTGCATACATTACTGCGAAAAAGGACGACGGCTGTTTTTAGGCCGCTTTCGCTCTCCGTCGCATCGTGCATAATGCGTGTATCTTCCCTTCGAAAGCCCCGCCCATGTCCCTGCAAGCCTATCTCGCCTTCGTCGCTGCCTGCATCGCGCTTGCGCTGGTGCCGGGGCCGGTCGTTACGCTCTTGATCGCCAACGGTCTGCGACATGGCACGCGCGCGGCGATGATCAATATGGCGGGCGTGCAGACGGGGCTTGCGATCGTGATCGGCATCGTTGCGATCGGCCTGACCTCGCTGATGGCGACGATGGGCTACTGGTTCGACTGGCTGCGGCTTGCGGGCGCGGTCTATCTGGTGTGGCTCGGCATCAAGCTGATCCGCAGCCCAGCCGAAGGCGTCAATGCCGACGAAGCGCCGCCTCCGCCGCGCGGCGGCTTCTTCCTGCAGGGGCTTCTCGTCCTGCTCTCCAATCCGAAGCTTCTGATCTTCTTCGGCGCGTTCCTGCCGCAGTTCATGGACATGAGCCGCGATCACGTTTCGCAGGTCGCGCTGCTCGGCGTCACCTTCATGGTGATCGCAGCGCTCACGGACGGCGTCTACGCGCTGCTTGCCGGCCGCGCGCGAAAATTCTTTTCAGCACGCCGCACACGGCTGGTGTCGCGCATCTCCGGCAGCTTCATGATCGGCGGCGGCGTCTGGCTAGCGCTGACGCGGGCGAGGTGAATATTGAAGGCGCTCTACGCGCCGGCTCCGCCGTCTCGGCCAACCACAAGGGATTGATCCGGACTCATAGGAAGCAATGATGCGTCAGCCCACGTTGGTCTTCGCTATCCTGTTTTTCTTTGGGGTGGCAACAGCGCAAGCTGCAGGGGTGAGAAGTTTCGACATTCCTGCCGGCCCGGCGGGACCAGCGATCAGATTGTTGGTTTGGACTCCTTGTGCAGAGCCTCCTCAAGAGATGGATGCGCACGGAGCCACGTTTTTCGCCGCGCCCGCATGTCCGATCACCGGAGAAAAGCTTCCACTCATCGTGATGTCGCACGGCAGGAGAGGCTGGTTCGGCGGTCACCACGACACTGCAGCGGCCTTGGCGGATGCTGGATTCGTCGTTGCAGCACTCAATCATCCTGGCGACACTTGGCGCGATACGAGCCGTACAGACAGTCTTTCGGTTCTCGTCGAACGTCCCACAGATATGAAGCGATTGATCGACTACATGCTCGACGTGTGGCCGGACGCGTCACGCATTGATGCCCAGCGTATCGGGCTCTATGGGTTTTCGTTCGGTGGCTACACGGGTCTCGTCGTCATTGGCGGCAATCCCGATCTACGGAAGGGCTTGCCCAATTGCGAAACGTCGAGCTTGAGGGCGTGCAAGCAGCTCGAAAACGGTGAACTTCCCGATCAACAGATCACCCATGACCCGCGAGTCAAGGCCGCGGTCATCATCGATCCATTCCCGGTGTTCGTCTTCCCTGAGGAAAATCTGCAGGGAATAACGGTGCCGGTCCAATTGTGGAGTTCTGACCCGGCGCAGAATGCCGACGGTCTGTCCGGGTGCTGTGCGGCGGCTATCAATCAAAGGCTTCCGGCAAAGCCGGACTATCATTTCGTGGAAGATGCCAAACATTATTCCTTCCTCGCGACCTGCACCCCGAAGGAAACACAAGAGGCTCCTGCCATTTGTACCGATGCGCCGGGCTTCGATCGCGTTGCCTTCCATGGAAGGTTTCACAAGGATGTTGTTGCGTTTTTTCGCAAGCATTTCGCTGAAAGCGCCAAGCCGTAATGGACGGGTGGAGCCGTAGGCGAAACCCGTCGTTCGTTACGGATATGCCGCGCCATGATGGGTATCGCTGCGCTCAACCCATCCTGCACGCTACGTGCCGCTACAAATTGATCGTGCCGGCGATGCAAGTCGTGACGTCGCCGCCGATCCAGATCGCATCGCCGTCCTGCGTCACATGAACCCGGCCGGCGCGGCCAAGCACCGTGCCTTGGGCCGCGATATAGCGCGGCGGCGCGATGCCGGCGCCGATCAGCCATTGCGCGAGACTCGCATTGAGGCTGCCGGTCACCGGATCTTCTCCTCCGCGACCCATGAAAGCGCGTACCTCGAACTGTGCTTCGCTTCCGTCCTTCGCCGTGTCCCACGGCGCCACGACGCCGAGCGACTGGTCCGGCAGAACACTCGCATCCTGGCTGAGCTCGAGGAGCTCGCTGCGTGAGCCGAGCATCACCGCCACCCAGCCCGGACCATTGTCGACCCACTGCGCCGCCTTGATCGCGTCCTCGGTAATCCCGAGCGAGCGCGCGATGCGCGCCTTCAGGTCGGGTGCGACCTCGCCCGATCTCCGCAGCGGCGGCGCGGCAAAGGCGAGCCGCGCGCCGGCGCGCTTGATACGCACGAGGCCCGCGCCGCATTCCTGAATCACC
Organism: uncultured Alphaproteobacteria bacterium; assembly: GCA_963770385.1. Lineage (GTDB taxonomy): Bacteria > Pseudomonadota > Alphaproteobacteria > Rhizobiales > Xanthobacteraceae > Bradyrhizobium. The sequence continues at coordinate 2,577,568 of CAVYPJ010000003.1, forward strand.
TCATTGCCCTTCGGCTTGTGGCCGAGCGCAAGCCAGACATGGCTGGAGCCGAGCGTCGGATGGCCTGCGAACGGCAATTCGCGCTGCGGGGTGAAGATGCGGACACGATAATCGGCGGCCGGATTCTGCGGCTGCAGCAGGAACGTGGTTTCGCTGAGATTGGTCCAGTTGGCGATCGCGTGCATCTGCTGATCATCGAGGCCATCGGCCTCGGCGATCACGGCCAGCGGATTGCCCTTGAAGGCCACGGCCGAGAACACGTCGACCTGATGAAAGGGAACGTTGCGCATGCGTCATCTCCTCATTCGCGCCAGAACGGTTTCGTCGCCTCGCGGCACACGATTTCGGGATCGAGACCGCAGTCCCGCATCTGAGCCGTGTCGAGCGCCGCCAGTTCGCTGCGCCGGAAGCGCCGCAGCAGCCAGAGTTGCGGCAGCCGCAGCAGGCTCCCGGCTGACCAGAGCGGCCGTGGCGCAGCCCATTGCTGAACCTGTGCGTTTGCCATCGTACCCATTGCTTTTACCGTTCGGCTTTTCGATTTCGCGGTTGCCCGGAGAGCAATGACTCAGTACAAATCTCGGAGCAATCAAAACATTGCTCTCGGAGCAATATGACATGACCGCTCCCTATACCGCGCTGGTCGACGACATCGCGGCCGATATCGCCGCCGGACGGCTGAGGCCGGGCGAGCGGCTGCCGCCACAGCGTCAGTTCGCCTATGAAAAGGGGATCGCCGCTTCGACCGCGGCGCGGGTCTATGCCGAATTGCTGCGGCGAGGCCTCGTGGTCGGCGAGGTCGGGCGCGGCACCTTCATCGCCGGGCAGGCGCCGCTGCCACCGCTGCGGCTGGAGCCGTTCGACGGCCGTATCGATCTCGAATTCAATTTTCCCACGCTGCCCGATCAGGCCGCGCTGATCGGCAAGTCGCTCGCGATCTGGCAGCGGCCCGATGCGCTCGCGGCCGCGCTGGCGCCGACCACCCAGCGCAGGCTGGTGGAGGCCGGGCGCATCAGCGCAGGCTTTTTCGCGACCGGGCGCTGGCAGCCGCGCGCCGAGGGCTTCGTGTTCGCGGGCGGCGGCCGGATGTCGCTGGCAGCCGCGATCTCGGCGCTGGTGCCGGTCGGCGGGCGCGTGGCTGTCGAGGCGCTGACCTATCCGATGATCAAGGGCATCGCCGCGCGGCTCGGCGTCACGCTGGTGCCGATCGCCATGGACGGCGAGGGCATCCGCCCCGACGCGCTCGCCAAGGCGCATCGTGCCGGCGCGCTGGGGGCGGTCTATCTGCAGCCGGTGATGCAAAACCCGCTCGGCCACACGATGAGTGCGGCGCGGCGTGAAGAGATTCTACGCCTGGTGCGCAAGCTCGACCTGATGATCATCGAGGATCTGGTCTACGGCTTTCTGTCCGACGTGCCGCCGCTCGCAAGCCAGGCCGAGGATCGCGCGATCGTGGTCGACAGCCTCTCCAAGCGTCTCGCTCCGGGGATCGCCGTCGGCTTCCTCCACGTGCCCCCGCCGTTGCGCGAGCGCTTCGCGACCGCTGTACGCACCGGCGCCTGGTCGGTGACGCCGCTCGCACTCGCGGCCGGGATGGGCCTGCTTGCGGATGGCACCGCCGCCGAGCTCACGCGGCGCAAACGTGCCGATGCGATCGCGCGTCAGGCCATCGTCTCCGAATGCCTCGCCGGCCATCGCATGGAGGCCGATCCGGGTTCCTATCACGTCTGGCTGCATCTCACCGACGGCTGGCGCGCTGAGGCGCTCACGGCTGCCGCCGCCCGCGCCGGTATCGCCGTCACGCCGGCCAGTGCGTTCGCCGTTTCACCCGGCCATTCACCAAATGCGGTGCGGCTTGCGCTCGGCCAGCCGAGCCACGATGAACTGCGCGCCGCGCTGAGGCGGCTCGGCGCGCTATTGGCGACGCGGCCGGATGAGACCGACATCACCGAATGAGGGTTTCAGGGCGCGACCGTCGGACGACGATAGCTGGCCGACAACGCGACCAACTCGGTCCGCACGCGATCGAGGACGCTTGCGTAGTCACGAGTCTCGGCCTGCCTGAAAAGGCGTGCCGTCGGATACCATGGGCTGTCGTCACGATCGAGCAGCCAACGATAATCCGGCGGATGGGGCAAAAGGATCCAGGTGGGACGCCCGAGGGCGGCCGCGAGATGAGCGACGCTGGTGTCCACGGTGATCACGAGGTCAAGACAACACAACAATGCGGCCGTCTCGCTGAAGTCAGTGATGTCTGCCGTGAGGTCGACGATATCGGTCTTTTCCAGGATCGATTTGTCGCCTGATCTCAGATCCTTCTGCAGACTGACGAAGGTCGCATCGACGTCCAGGATGCGCGCAAGCACGTCAAGCGGGATCGATCGGTTGCGATCGTTGGTATGATCCGGATTGCCCGACCAGACGAGGCCGACCCGCAGCTTGTCATGGGGCCCTAACCGATCATTCCAAACGCTGATGCTGTCTGCGGCGGGATGAGGCAGATAATCTGTCCCCGCCGGAATGGTGTCGAGGCGCGTCTCGAAAGCCAAGGGCAGGCTCAGCATCGGACAGTAAGTGTCGAACGGTGGCAGCGCATCGGTTGAATTGTTCGTCACGCACAGCGAGACGCCCGCAACTCCCGACAGCAGAGGCTGCAGTGCCTCGTGGACCCGAAGAACGACGCGCGCGCCAAGAGCGGCCAGCATCGGCAAATAGCGCGCGAGCTGAATGGCATCCCCCATCCCCTCATCCGCGTAAATGAGGATGGTCTTGCCGGCGATACTGGTTTCCCCGAGCCACATCGGCTGTACGAAGGTCGGGTAGACGATCGGAAGATTTGGAACGTTCCACCGCGCTTCGCGACCGGCCCAGCCGGCTTCGAAATTCCCGTTGAGCAGTTGCAGATTGGCCGCCCCGAGGGCTGCTTCTGCGTTGTTCGGAGCGATGGCCTTGATGTAATCGAAGGTCGCCTTGGCGTCAGCCAGACGATCCAGCTGCGCTTGCGAAAGTGCCTTGTTGTTGAGCGCATCCACATAGTCCGGCTGAAGATCGATGGCCATCTCCAGCCAGCGCAAGGCTTCTTCATAACGGCCGAGTTCGTGGAGGACGCCGCCGATGTTGTTGCAGATACCTGCATTGTTCGGATCGAGTGCATGGGCGCGTCGGCTGTCGGCCAGGCTTCGCTCCAGTTGCCTGAGGCCATGAAGACACACTGCGCGCATTTGCAGCGTGGGGGCGTGGTCCGGCCGTGTTTCGACGCACTGGTCGAGGGAGGCCAGCGCGGACTTCAGGTGGCCGAGCCTGATGAGCAGATCGGCCAATTTCAGGTCCGTGATGGTGCTCTCAGGCGAGAGAGCAGCTTTCAGGCGATCATGGATCGCGAGCGCTTCGTCGAAGCGCCGCAGTCTGCCGAGCGAGACGGCTTTGGCATAGAGCGCTTCGTTGAAATCCTGCCTGAGCCCAAGCGCCCGGTCGAACCACTGCAACGCTTCTTCGTGGCGATTCAATTCCTGGAGTGCGGCGCCGATCGTGTTGCAAATATCGGCGTCGGACGGATCCAGCGCATGTGCCCGCATACCTTCAGCGACGGCCTGCTCGAACCTCCTGAGGCCGTGCAGAAACACCGATCGCATGTACAGCGTCGGCGCGTGGTTCGGCTGCAATTCGTCGCAAATGCCGAAATGTGCAAGTGCTTCTTCCAATTGTCCCGACTGGTAATGAAGATACCCGCTCCTGCATGCCGCATCCCAATCGCGCGGGTCGAGGGTCAGCACGCGGCGATAGGCAAGCAGGGCAACGTCCGGGCGCTGCATGTCGAAGAGGACGTTGGCGAGGTTCTTCCATGCTTGCGCATCGTCGGGCTTGAGCCGCACCGCCTGATCGAACGCTTTGGCTGCTTCGTCGCGGCGTCCCAGGCGCCACAACGCGGTGCCGAGCGAAGACAGGTATTCCGCTTTGGGTGATTGACCAACCGCCTTGGCAAACCATTCCACCGCATGATCGTCCTGACCCGCTCTGAGGCCGAGGTGTCCCATCAGGTGCAGGGTATCCGGATGATGCGGTTCGATCGCGAGGGCCTGCTGGCAGCAGAGCTGCGCATCCATCCATCGCCCGGCCTGGAGATGAGCAACGCCCGTCGTGTAAAGCGTATCAACTGCGGTTGCGCCGCTCGAGGCTTTTCCGGCTTTTCGGGCAGAGGCCCGACGGTCGCGACGGTTCATCGACACCTCTCAAGGTTCTTGAGCGAGGTGTAGGTGATTCTGTCCGCCGTGGACAGGGACGGGAAGCGCCGCATTTCGAAAGGCAATCTCCTCCGTCGTCCTGCGAACGCAGGGACCCATACCGCGTGATATCTGTTGTTGGAAAGAAAGCCGTCCCGCCGTGGTGCCACAAACTCAAGCCTGTGGTTATGGGTCCCTGCGTTCGCACCAAGGCATTCGCGCATCTCGAAAGGCAATCTCGTCTGTCGTCCCTGCGAACGCACTAGGGCATGCACAGATCTGGTGCGGCGGATTAACTCGGTTGAGGATATGGGGATTCCAGAATCGGGAATCCATGTGATTTCTATTGTAGCACTTCGGGTTGGATGGAGTGCCGCCATGTTGTCACGGATAGACTGGACGTTAGGCCGGTTCGGGGATCGTCGTCTCGATAAAGGGGGGCGGCGCTTGTCGAACGCATGGTCGCGGGCAAGGATGTCTGCCTGCGGCGGCTTTCCAAGGGTAACCGCGCGCTGGAAGTGCGGTTCAACCGCTTTCTCGGCAACGACAAGGTGACAACGGAACGGATCATCGAAAGCTGGAGCGAAAGCACGGTCGCGGCGGTGGCAGGCCGCCACGTGCTGGCGATCCAGGACACCAGCGAGATCCACTTCAACACCACGCCGCGGCGCCGGCGCGCGCTCGGAGAAATCGGCAAGGGAAATCATTACGGCGTGCTGCTCCACCCGATGCTGGCGGTGGACGCGGGCAACGGGACCTGTCTCGGGCTTTTGAGCGGCGAGATATGGACGCGCCAGGGCCGCCGCACGGTCTCGCATGACAAGCGCGAACTGTCGGACAGGGAATCGCAACGCTGGCTCTCTAACGTGATTGCAGCCAAGCCGCTGCTTGCCGGCGCGGCGACGGTGACGGTGCTCGGTGACCGCGAGAGCGACATCTTTGCTCTTTATGCCAGTGTGGCCGAGCAGCGCTTCCACGTGATCGCCCGCAGCATGCACGATCGCAAGCTGGCCGACAGGGCCGGCCTGCATGCAGCCAGCGATGCCATGGCAGCCGTGGACCGGCGCAATGTCCCGTTGCCTGCGCGGGCGCAGCGGCCTGCTCGCTCGGCTCAGCTCGAACTCCGCTTTGGTGCCATCGAGCTTGCCCGGCCGCAGACCAAGTTTGTGGACCAGTTGCCGAAAACATTGTCCCTGACCATCGTTGACGTGCGCGAGGTTAATGCCAGTCCCGGCGTCGAACCGCTGCATTGGCGGCTTCTCACGTCTCATGAGGTAGCCGGTACAGAAGACGCCTGGCGCATCGTCGAATGGTACAAGCAGCGCTGGATCATCGAGCAGTTCTTCCGCGTCCTCAAAACGCAGGGCTTCAAGCTCGAAGACAGTCAGCTCGGCACCGCCGACCGGCTCCTCAAGCTGGTCGCCATCGCCGCCAAGGCCGCCATCATCACCATCCAGCTCCTGCAAGCACGTCGCGGCGGCCAGCAGTCTGTCCGCATGGTCTTCACCGCCAATGAGATCGCCGCCCTGACCGCTCTCAACCAAACGCTCGAAGCCAGGACAAAACGACTGAAGAACCCGCATCCGCCTGACAGCCTCGCCTGGGCCGCCTGGATCATCGGCCGCCTGGGCGGCTGGGATGGCTATCCATCGTCCAAGCCGCCTGGCCCAATCACCTTCAAAAACGGCCTCGAATACTTCCATGCCGTCGCCGCGGGCTGGAGCCTCAGAGATCTGTGCATGCCCTAGGGGCTGTTGAGAATCGGATTCCACCTGAGGCTTGTCTGTGATTTAAGCTTTGGATGGATCGATTCGTACTGACAAACGCCCAATGGGCGAAGATGGAGCCGCATTGCCTGGGTAAGCCGACGGACCCCGGGCGCAGCGGAAGCGACAACCGCCGGTTTGTCGAAGCGGTGCTTTGGATCGTGCGGACGGGAAGCCCGTGGCGTGATCTTCCGCCGCTCTTCGGCAACTGGAACACTGTTTTCAAGCGGTACCGCGACTGGGTTAAAGCTGACATTTTCACTAAGCTTTTCGAGGCCTGCTCGGATGCGCCGGACATGGAATACGCCATGGTCGACGCCACCATCGTCAAGGTCCATCGCCACGGACAGGGCGCAAAAGGGGGTCTAAGAGCCAGGCCATCGGCCGTTCCAAAGGCGGCATGACGACCAAAATTCTGGCGCTCACCGACGCACTCGGCAATCTCGTTCGCTTCGTTCTCCTGCCCGGCCATCGTTTCGATACGGTGGGCGTCGCTCCGCTCATCGATGGTCTCGCCTTTGATGGCTTCATCGCCGACAAGGCCTTCGACAGCAATTCCATCATTGCCGATCTCAACCCTAGTGCGAACGCAGGGACCCATACCGCGTGATATCTGTTGTCGGAAAGAAAGCCGTCCCGCCGATGTCGGCCCAGCTAGGTTCCGTTCTGCATCGCCCGTGCGCGAGAATTGAGCCGCCCCCGGTGATGTGTGCATACATTAGTGCGTTCGCAGGGACGACAGCGAGTTTGTGGCCCGAACGGGAGCATCTCACGCCGCGCCTGGTTGAGCAGGCGTCTAATGCATGCGCGGCAGGTGCAGGCCGAGCAGCGGCTCGATCTCGCTGAGGATGCGCGTCAGCCGTTCCGCCCATTCCTGTTGACCGGAATGATCGGCGATCAGGTCCTGCCGGATCTCGATGCCGGTACTGATCAACCCGCGCGCCTCGCCATGAACGGGAATCGTGTAGTCGGTTTCGTCGCTCACTGCATAAGGCTCATTGTTGCCGACCACGAGATCGGCTTCCGCGCGCAGCGCATGCAACAGACGCGGCGGCAGGATCGTGTCGCGGTGATAGAGCGTGCCGATGTGCCATGGCCGCGCGACGCCGGCATAGATGGGCGTGAAGCTGTGCAACGCGACCAGCACCGTGGGCCTGCGGTCGCGCAGGCGTTGGTCGATGATTTCGGTGATGCGGCCGTGATAGGGATCGAACACCTCCTGCCGCCGCGTCTCGGCCGCCTCGCGCGACAGGGCCTCGTTGCCCGGAATCATCGTGGCTTCGCTGAGCCGGGGGATCGAACTCGCCACGCTCGGCGGGCGATTGCAGTCGATCACGAGCCGCGAGTAGCGCTGCGCGATCAGTTGCGCATCGAGCGCGCGCGACATCGCCTCAGCGACCTCGGCGATGCCGATGTCCCAGGCAATGTGCCGCTTCAATTCCTCTTCCGGCAGGCCGAGATCGCCGAGCGCCTTCGGCAACAGCCGGCCATAATGATCGCAGGTGAACAGGAACGGTGACCGGCCCGCCGCATTTAGCTCAAATACCGGCGGAACATCTTCCTGCCCCAGGAGTCGAGACGTGTTGCCCGCGCCGTCCAAAGCCATGATACTCAAACCCGTTGCCTATCGAAGTGGCATGCCGGTCTAGAAATAAGCACGAAGCGCTCTAGATTCGACTGCCCGGAATCACGATGATGACTGACGATGCCGCTGCTGACCATCCATCACAAGACTGAATATCGCTATCTGCGCCCGGTCGCATTTGGCGAGCACCGCATCATGCTGCGCCCGCGCGACGGCCATGACCTGCGCGTGCTCGCAAGCCGGCTCGACATCGTGCCGGAGCCGATGTCGCTGCGATGGATTCACGACGTCTTCGGCAATAGCGTGGCGATCTCCCGGTTCGATGAGCGCGCCGACACGCTGACCGTCACCTCGACCGTCACCGTCGACCACAGTCCGGTCGAGGAGTTCGCGCTGACCCCGGACGATCCGGCCTATTTCTATCCGTTCCTCTACGACAGCGACGAATTTCCCGATCTCGTGCAGTTCGTGTCGCCGCAATATAGCGATCCGAATGGCGAATTGTCGGCCTGGGCGCGCAAATTCCTGGATGCCGATGCGCCGACGCCAACGTTCAATATCCTGACCGCCATCACCCATGGCATCCGCGAGACCTTCGCCTATCGCAAGCGCCATGAGCAGGGCACGCAGCATCCGCTCGACACGCTGCAGACGGGCTCGGGCACCTGCCGCGACTATGCGCTTTTGATGATCGAGGCACTGCGGCGGCTCGGCATCGCCGCGCGCTTCGTCTCGGGCTATCTGTTCTCGCCCGACGATCGCGTCAGCGGTTATGTCGGCGGCGGCTCGACCCATGCCTGGGTGCAGGTCTATCTGCCGAGCGCCGGCTGGATCGAGTTCGATCCGACCAACGGCATCGTCGGCAGCCGCGACCTGATCCGCGTCGCGGTGGCGCGCGATCCGCGCCAGGCGATCCCGCTGCACGGCGTCTATCTCGGCCCGGCCGACGCCTTCGCCGCGATGGAGGTGAACATCAAGGTCGTCTCGGCCGAGCAGGGCGAAGAGATGGCCATCGAGGAAGGGATTTAGCCATGGAGATCAAGGTCGGCTTCGAGATTGCCTATGCAGCCGTGCAGCCGACCCCGATGGTCATGATGCTGTCGATCCATCCCTCGCGCTATTCCGATATCGTCGGCACCGAAACCATCGTCGCCGAACCGGACGTGCCGATCGGCTTCTACCGCGACAGTTTCGGCAATGTCTGCGGACGGCTGATCGCGCCTGCGGGCGGCGTGACATTTCACGGCAAGGCGCTGGTGCGCGATTCCGGCCTGCCCGATATGGTCAATCCGGCCGCGCAGCAATTGCCGGTCGATCAGCTCCCCGACGAGCTTCTGCTCTATCTGATGCCGAGCCGCTATTGCGAGACCGACAAGCTCACCGACATCGCCTGGTCCTTGTTCGGCAACACGCAGCAAGGCTGGGCGCGGGTGCAGGCGATCTGCGATTTCGTGCACGGCCATGTCAGCTTCGGCTACGAGCATGCGCATCACATGAAGTCCGCACACGATGTCTACGAGCAGCGCAACGGCGTGTGCCGTGACTTCGCGCATCTCGCGCTCACCTTCTGCCGCTGCATGGGCATCCCCGCGCGCTACTGCACCGGCTATATGGGCGACATCGGCATTCCGCCCGACCCTTGTCCGATGGATTTTTCCGGCTGGTTCCAGGCTTATCTCTCCGGCCAGTGGTACACGTTCGATGCCCGCCACAACGTGCCGCGCATCGGCCGCATCCTGATGGCCACCGGCCGCGACGCCGCCGACGTCGCGCTCACCACGAGCTTCGGACGGATGGATCTGACGAAGTTTTTCGTCGTCAGCGACGAGGTCGTGGCTGCCTGAGCCGCAGTCCACCGTCATTGCGAGGAGCGCAAGCGACGAAGCAATCCAGCACTTCGTGCGCATCCGAGACATTCGCCGTTGGAGCAATTCTGGATTGCTTCGCTTCGCTCGCAATGACGGCTATAGACGTGCCCATGACCTCCGACCTGCTCTTCGTCTACGGCACGCTGATGCGTGGCTTCGACCATCCGATGGCACGGCTGCTGTCGGCCAATGCGGACTTCCTCGGGTCGAGCGCGCTGCCGCGGCCGGCTTTATCTCGTGAAGCATTATCCGGGCCTCGTGCTGTCCGACGATCCCACTGAGGTCGTGTTCGGCGAGCTTTATCGCCTGCGCGCGTGCGACGAACTGCTGGCCGAGTTCGATACCTATGAAGCCTGCGGCGAAGGATTTCAGCCGCCGACCGAATATGTGAGGCAGATGCTGCAGGTGATGCGCGACGACGGAGCCGCGATCGAGGTGTGGACCTACATCTACAACTGGCCCGTGGCTAACCTGCCGCGCATCGCGTCGGGGCGATTTCTCGAGACCTAGCTCCCTCCGTCATTCCGGGGCGCGCGTCAGCGCGAACCCGGAATCTCGCGCAACAACCTCTGGATTCCGGGTTCGAGGCTGGCGCCTCGCCCCGGAATGACGGGCTTGGAGGCTGTGAATAGCGCCGACAACACCCACAATTGTCGCATTTCAGCGCCCGGCCCCTATATGGCTAAGCCCCATTGGCACCAGCCGCCGACTCAGGCCAAGATTCCCCATGCCTCGATTCACGCCCGAATTCATCGACGAACTGAAAGCGCGGCTTCCGGTTTCGGAGGTCGTGGGCAAGCGCGTCAAGCTGAAGCGGGCGGGGCGCGAGTTCAAGGGACTGTCGCCGTTCCAGCAGGAGAAGACGCCGTCCTTCACCGTCAACGACCAGAAGCAATTTTATCACGACTTCTCCACGGGCAAGCACGGCAACATCTTTGATTTCGTGATGGAGACCGAAGGCGTCTCCTTTCCCGGAAGCCGTGGAACGGCTGGCGTCGATGGCCGGCATGCCGCTGCCCATCGCGACGCCGGATGCCGTGCGCCACGAGCAGCGCCGCAAGACGCTCCATGACGTGATGGAACTCGCCGCGAAATTCTTCGCCGACACGCTGACCTCGCGGAACGGCGCGAAGGCCCGCGGCTATCTCGGCGACCGCGCGATTACGCCTCAGACGCAATTGCAATTCCGGCTCGGCTATGCCCCGGCCGATCGCTTCGCGCTGAAAGAGCATCTCGGCTCTCACGGCATTCCTGTCGAGGACATGGTGGAGGCGGGGCTCCTGATCGCGGGTGACGACATCCCCGTTCCTTACGACCGCTTCCGCGATCGCGTGATGTTTCCGATCACCGACGTGCGTGGCCGCGTCATCGCCTTCGGCGGGCGCGCGCTCGAGAAGGACGTGCCGGCGAAATATCTCAACTCGCCGGAGACGCCGCTCTTCCACAAGGGCGACAATCTCTACAACCTCGCGACCGCGCGCCAGGCCGCGCATGACGGCGCCTCGCTGATCGTGGTGGAAGGCTATGTCGACGTCATCGCGATGGTGACGTCGGGCTTTGCCGGCAGCGTCGCGCCGCTCGGCACTGCGCTGACCGAGAACCAGCTCGCGCTGCTCTGGAAGATGGCGGACGAGCCCGTGCTCTGCTTCGACGGCGACCGCGCCGGGCAGAAAGCGGCCTATCGCGCCGCCGACCTCGCGCTGCCGCATCTCAAGCCCGGAAAAAGCCTGCGCTTTGCGCTGCTGCCGGAGGGGCAGGACCCCGACGATCTTGCCCGTTCCGGCGGCCGCGCGGCGATCGAGGACGTGATCGGGGCGGCGCGCGGGCTGTCCGAGGTGCTGTGGTCGCGCGAGATCGAGGGCGGCGACTTCGCCACCCCCGAGCGGCGCGCGGCGCTGGAGGCGCGGATCGGCGAACTCGCCAACGGCATCCGCGACGAGGTGGTGCGCCGCTACTATCGCCAGGATTTTTCCGCCCGCCTGCAGCGCGCTTTCTCCCCTGAGACCCGTCAAGGGGGCGGCGGTCGCGGCCGTTTCGGCGGCGAATCAGTCCGCCGTTTTCAGCCCCGTGGCGGCGCCCCGCCCGGCCGGTTTACCCCCAAGGGCGCGCGAAATCAGGGGATAAATCCGCTCACCCCGCTCGGCTCCGGGCCCTACCAGGCTGCCAGTCCGCAATTGGCCGCCAGCCCCCTGATGCGCGGCCAGCGCAGCGCGATCTCCCGCCGCGAGGCGCTGATCCTGCAATGTCTGATTAACCATCCCTGGCTGATGGATGACCATCTGGAGGAGGTGGCGGCGCTGGAATGGGGCCACCCCGAGGCCCACAAATTGAGCGCCGGCATCATCGCCGCCTTCGCCCACGACCATCATCATTCCTCCGCGCCGGAGGAGCAGGCCGAAAAGATGCGGGCCGACCTCGACCGAAGCGGATTTTCGCAACCACTTCAACGGGTTGAACGGGTGATCACGACCGGCGCCGTGTGGGCCGCGCGTCCCGGCGCGGCCAGGGACGACGTTCTTTCAACCTGGCATCAACTGGTTGTCTTGCATCGTCAATGGCACTCATTATTTAGGGAGCTGAAAGACGCCGAGCTGGCCTTGGGTGAGGAGCCCAGCGAGGCTAATCTGGCATGGCTGCGGGATATCAAGACCCGGATGGCGGAAGCGGATGGCACGGAAGCCCTGATCGAGGGTTTCGGTGAGCTGTCCGGCCGGTTCCAGCGGAGCGTCTGACCGAAAATGCTGCACAAGGGCGCTGCCGGAATAGAAAAAAGAGTCGCCAAATCCATGGTTTGGCTGCAAAAGCAGGGATTAGTCACAGTTCAGGGCCGGTGCCGGTACGGGGCGTAGCCAGCGAAAAGGGATTCGGGGGTGGCGACAGGTGTGCGCCGCCCTTTCCGCGTCGAGAGCAAAGTTCGAGTAGATCAAGACGGGCGCGCTAACGCAGGCGAGGCGTGAGGCGCGGTTTGGGAGCATTGAATGGCCAGCAAGGCAAAGACGCTGCAGGTGAAAGACAAGGAAAAAGACGACAAGGCAGCGGACGCCCCTGAGAAGGATTCGCAGGACGCCCCGTCGCCGTTGCTCGATCTGTCCGATGCCGCCGTCAAGAAGATGATCAAGCAGGCCAAGAAGCGCGGCTTCGTGACCTTCGATCAGCTCAACGAAGTGCTGCCGTCCGACACCACGTCGCCCGAGCAGATCGAAGACATCATGTCGATGCTGTCCGACATGGGCATCAACGTGACCGAGGCCGACGACGCCGAGGGCGAGGACGAGAAGGACGACGACGACGACAACGACAACGAGCTTGTCGAGGTCACGCAGAAGGCCGTCACCGAGGTCAAGAAGTCCGAGCCCGGCGAGCGCACCGACGATCCCGTCCGCATGTATCTGCGCGAGATGGGCACGGTGGAGCTGCTCTCGCGCGAGGGCGAAATCGCGATCGCCAAGCGCATCGAGGCCGGCCGCGAGGCGATGATCGCGGGGCTCTGCGAAAGCCCGCTGACCTTCCAGGCCATCATCATCTGGCGCGATGAGTTGAACGAAGGAAAGATCTTCCTGCGCGACATCATCGATCTCGAAGCGACCTATGCCGGTCCCGATGCCAAGAACAACATGAACCCGCAGCTGATCGGCGCGCCCGGAGCCGACGGCCAGCCGGCCGCGGAGGGCGGCGAGGCCGCCGCCGCGGTCGCCAACGGCGCCGCCACCGTCGTGCAGGCCGCGCCCGCGCATGTCGCGCCGCCGGCAGCACCGCCGTCGCCCACGCCGTTCCGTCCCGCGCCTGCCGCAGGCACTGAGACCGGTGGCGAGGAGAAGGACCCGGGCGAGGCCGCCGCCGAAGCCGACATGGACGACGACGAGTTCGAGAACCAGATGTCGCTCGCGGCCATCGAGGCCGAGCTGAAGCCGAAGGTGGTCGAGACCTTCGACAAGATCGCCGACAACTACAAGAAGCTGCGCCGCCTGCAGGAGCAGGACATCGCCAACCAGCTTCAGAGCGAGTCGCTCTCGCCCTCGCAGGAGCGCAAGTACAAGAAGCTGAAGGACGAGATCATCGTCGAGGTGAAGTCGCTGCGCCTCAACCAGGCCCGCATCGATTCCCTCGTCGAGCAGCTCTACGACATCAACAAGAAGCTGGTCTCCTTCGAGGGCCGGCTGATGCGGCTCGCGGACAGCCACGGCGTCGCGCGCGACGACTTCCTGCGCAACTACCAGGGCTCGGAGCTCGATCCGCGCTGGCTCAACCGCGTCTCGAAACTCTCGGCCAAGGGCTGGAAGAACTTCGTCCATCACGAGAAGGACCGCATCAAGGATCTGCGCCACGAGGTGCAGTCGCTTGCCGCGTTGACCGGGCTCGAGATCGTCGAATTCCGCAAGATCGTGCACGGCGTGCAGAAGGGCGAGCGCGAGGCCCGTCAGGCCAAGAAGGAGATGGTGGAAGCCAACCTTCGTCTCGTGATCTCGATCGCCAAGAAATACACCAACCGCGGTTTGCAGTTCCTCGACCTGATCCAGGAAGGCAATATCGGTTTGATGAAGGCGGTTGATAAGTTCGAATATCGCCGCGGCTACAAGTTCTCGACCTACGCGACTTGGTGGATCCGGCAGGCGATCACCCGCAGCATTGCGGACCAGGCGCGCACCATCCGCATCCCCGTGCACATGATCGAGACGATCAACAAGATCGTCCGCACCTCGCGCCAGATGCTCAACGAGATCGGCCGCGAGCCGACCCCGGAGGAGCTGGCCGAGAAGCTCGGCATGCCCTTGGAGAAGGTCCGCAAGGTCCTCAAGATCGCGAAAGAGCCGCTCTCGCTCGAAACGCCGGTCGGCGACGAGGAAGATTCTCACCTCGGCGATTTCATCGAGGACAAGAACGCGATCCTCCCGATCGATGCCGCGATCCAGTCCAACCTGCGCGAGACCACCACGCGCGTGCTGGCCTCACTGACGCCGCGCGAAGAACGCGTTCTCCGCATGCGCTTCGGCATCGGCATGAACACCGACCACACGCTGGAAGAAGTCGGCCAGCAGTTCTCGGTGACCCGAGAGCGTATCAGGCAGATCGAAGCGAAGGCGCTAAGGAAGCTGAAGCATCCGAGCCGGTCGCGGAAGCTGCGGTCGTTCCTCGACAACTAATTCAAGGTCGTCATGCCCGGGCTTGCATGCCCGCCGTAGCTTTAGCGAAGGCGGGACCCGGCAATCCATCGAAACAAAAGCGGCGGGCAAGAGCCCGCCGTTTTTTATCATGATCTGCAAACTTGCTGATGCGAGCTACTTCTTCTTTACCCCGACCCGGCTGAGGCTCTTGATCGCCAGTGGCGGGCGGCCGGATTTTTCGGCGATCTCGCGGTCCTGCTCCATGATGAAGCCGCGCGCGGGTTCGTCGCCGTCGAGGCCGCCGAGCAACTCGGCGGGCACGCGGCGGTTGGAGCGCTGCGAATCGTCTTCATAGATGACGTTGAAAAAGGCGAATTCGCCTTTGGGATTGGTTCCGGGCTTCTTGGCCATGGGCGGCTTGTCCCCGAAATGGACGCCGCTGTCAAAGAAAAAAGACGGTCTTTTCCTGATGGCAATGCATGCCGACGTGCGCGCATATCGATCCAAAAAATGACGAATGTTTCATGATGATTGGGGCGCCGGTCCCGGCGATCGCGGGCCGCAAGCCTCACATCCGATGAACGAGGACCAGCATGTCCGCACCTTTCCTCGTTGTCTGGTACAACACGCGCTGCCCGGTCTGTAACGGCGGCATCGACTGGCAGCGCAACAAGCTCGTGGCCGCGGTGCGGGCCGGCCGCATCGCGTTCAGGGATATCAACGAGGAGCCCGATGCGTTGGCCGCCTATGGCGCCTCGCTCGATGACGTTAGGCGGCGGCTGCATGCGACGGATGAGACGGGGAGGCTGATCGTCGGCGCCGATGTCGCGATCGCGGTCTGGCGCGCGACGCCGGGCGAGGGATGGCTCGCGACGCTGCTCGGCAATCCCGTGATGCTACCCGTTACGCGCTTCGGCTATGATCGCTTTGCGGATCTGCTGTTTGCCTGGAACAAGCGGAAGGGGCGTTGGTGATGAATGTGTATCGGGCAGGGCCATCGCAAGTGGAGGAAAGTCTGCCCGGGCTCGAACTCGTCATTGCGAGGAGCGACGCGACGAAGCAATCCAGACTATCGCCGTGGAGGCACCCTGGATTGCTTCGCTCGCGCTCGCAATGACGAACGGAGAGAGATGGACATACGCCAGGGCAATTGTGAGGCCCGATGCGGAAGAGCCACTATCCGCCCGACGCGGCGCAACTCGGCCTGAACCACCAGCTCGTCTCCGTGAACGTCACCGGCAGGCCGCCGCCAGTGACGTGCCGGCCGGTGGGGTGAGCGATCAGTGATCCGTCCTTCTCGAACGCGCGATCAAAACTGCCTTCGTCGGTCATGACCAGCTCGTCGCCTGACCAGTGTCCGGTGAACGTGAGCCGCGGCGGCTGGTTGGTCTGCGCGGTGAAGCCCCAGAAGGTGGAGCGTGCATAGGCGCGCAGCCGGAACGACTGGCCGTCCATGTCTGACCAGATCCGCCCCTGCGTGCCGCCGCGCACGCGCAAGGAGTAGCGCTCGCCGTGCGGCGTGCAGAGATAGCCATGGCCTTCCACGCTGGTGGAGACGGTGGTGCGCGAACGCGACGGCGCCGGTGTGAACCAGATATAGAATGTATAGTTGCCGGACACCGCATGCGCGCTGCCGACGCCTTCCCAAACGGGCCATAGCCGGAAGCGCCCGCCGACGCGATAGATCCAGGGTGCGAATACCGCGTTGGCCGCGACATAGAAGATCGCGCCGCAGATCAGCAGGAATACGATACTGGTGAGGCAGCCGACGCGAGGCTTGCGGGCGCTTGGGACGGTTTCGGTCATGACGCAATGATGCGGTGGCGCGTGTGGTCATGCAAGAACCCGGCGCGCTAACGCAGGTCCGTGGTTATGGAGTCCAAACCAGCCGAGCGTACACCGCTGTGCCGAACTGAACGCGCACCATCCGCGTCATTCCGGGCCCGCGCGTTGCGCGTCCCGGAATGACGCGGGGTGAGAGTGGTCGTCATTGCGAGGAGCAACGCGACGAAGCAATCCAGGCTGTTTCCGCGGCAAAGGTCTGGATTGCTTCGCTGCGCTCGCAATGACGGCGGAGAGAGTCGGTTATCATCTAAAGAGCAACGCGACGGGGCGAGCCGGCATTCCCGGCCTCACGGCGCCACCAGCTCGACCCTCCGGTTCAGCGCCCGTCCCGCATCGGTCGCATTGGAGCCGACCGGAGCGAGAAAGCCCAGGCCCGCCGCGCGCAGCCGCGGCTGCGCGATGCGAAAATTCTTCACGAGCTCGGCTGCGATCGCTTCCGCGCGCCGCTTCGAGAGATCGAGATTGTACTCATACGCGCCCTGATTGTCGGTGTGGCCGACGATGAAGACGCTGAGCTGCGGCTGGCTCGTCAGCAGCTTTGCGATCTGCTCCAGCGTCGGGCGGCTCTCCGGCTTGAGCACGGCCTTGTCGGTGTCGAAATAGATGCCGTAGAGCGCGATGTGGCCGGCCTCGCCGAGGCCCTTCGCCATCTCGGCTGCATCCACGATCTTGTTCTCGATCGCGCCGAGCTCGGCGACCGTGAGCTGCGCGGTGATGTCCTGATTGTTCTGGCTGACGATGACACTGGCATAGATCTCGCGCCCAGCATCGACCTTGCGGCCTGCGAAATAATGATAGTTGAAGCCGTCCACCCACATCTGCGGGACCGGCAGCAGGTCGATCGCCTCGGTGAAGGGAATGTTGCCGCAGGCCTCGGTGTCGCAGGCGAGCAGCGTCTCGAAACCGGCCTTCGCAAGCTGCGTCTCGAAATTCCTGGAGACTTCGAGGATCGAGGGGCCGGGCCTGGTGCGATAGGCGATGCGGGTGACGCGGCCTTCCAGCCGCCGCGCGTCGGCCGGCTTGTCGTCCTTGAAGGCCGCCGCCTGCAGCCGCACGGCGTCGAAGTCTTTCACCTGGTAGCCCGTGATGACGCTGCCTGCGAAGCGGCCGACGCCTGGAAAATCCTTTGCGCCCGCGACGTCGCGCGCCTGCGCATACGCAGCGGGGCAGGCCTGAAGCGACAAGGAGGTGACCAGCGCAAGAAGCCCGAGCATCTTGCGCGAACGAACCATCGACATGTTTTTCGAACCCCCAAACACAAATATGACAATCGCCGGAGCGGATGGCCGGAATAAAGCCTGCGCGCGGTGGCGGCCATGCGGCAGATTGTTCCAAATTATGACGTCGCTGAATAGCGCGGTATTTCGCCGGGCGCGCTGGTCTGATCCCGAAAAATAAGGCTATTGTGCCGGCCGCTTAGCCCTCGCCGGGCTGTCAGTACAGGGGTCCCGATCCAATGCTTCTTTTCCGCGCTGCTGTCGTCCTTGCGCTTCTGATGCTCAGTTCGCCTTCCTTTGCCGCGCGCTGCGGCGGAGATTTCAATTCCTTCCTCTCCGGCATGGAGCAGGACGCGCAGGCCGCCGGCGTTTCGGGGAGTGTCGCCAATACCGCGCTCGGCGGAGTGACGCAGGACCCCACGGTGCTCGCCTTCGATCGCCGCCAGCGCTACACCTTCAACAAGAGCTTCGAGCAGTATGTCGCGACCCGCGTCGGGCCGGGCCGCATCAATGGCGGGCGCGCGATGCTGCAGCGTCACGCCGCGCTGTTGGCGCGGATCGAGCAGCGTTTCGGCGTGCCGCGCCAGATCCTGGTCGCGATCTGGGGGCTGGAGACCGATTTCGGCAGGGGCGACATGGGCAAGCTGCCGGTGGTCCGCACGCTTGCGACGCTCGCGCATGATTGCCGCCGCTCCGAACTGTTCCAGGGCGAACTACTCGCGGCGCTGAAGATCGTGCAACGCGGCGACCTGACGCCGCGCGACATGATCGGCGCCTATGCCGGCGAGATCGGCCAGACGCAATTCCTGCCGTCGTCCTACATCAAATACGGCGTCGATTTCGACGGCGACGGCCGTGTCGATCTCCGCCACAGCGTCCCCGACGTGCTCGCCTCCACCGCCAATCTGCTGCACACCAACGGCTTCCAGATGGGCGGCGGTTACGGCGAAGGCACCGCGAATTTCGACGCCATGCGCGAATGGAATCGCGCCACGATCTATCGCAAGACGATCGCCTATTTCGCCGATCAACTCGTGGGGCGGTAGGAAACCTCCACGCTCCGTCATTCCGGGGCAGCCCGACAGGGCTGAACCCGGAATCTCGAGATTCCGGGCTCACGCTTCGCGTGCCCCGGAATGACAGTGGAGAGAGACGTCATTGCGAGGAGCGTCAGCGACGAAGCAATCCAGACTGTTTCCATGGCGACAGTCTGGATTGCTTCGCATGCGCTCGCAATGACGGCGGAGCGAGCGGGGCGCGCATGCACCCCATGCGCAAATTGCCCGTCGTGCCAAGGTGACGCAAACTTTTCTGTTGCGCCGTCGGGCAAATCAAAACCATGCTCCCGCGCGTCCCGCACCCATATGAGGGGCGCGTCGCGATCGTCACGAACGTTGGGCGCGGGATGCGATGGACGCGATGTGTTGCGAGACGAGCAACATATTGCGGACGGCGAAATCGTGTGGTCCTGGCGCCCCAAGGCTGGCGCTAAGTTTCGCGGATGATGCGAAACGACGGTGACAAGAAAGTCCGGTCACCGGGGAGATCACGTATAAGCCGTAAAACCGTTGCGCAGGGAAGGCCGGTTGTTCGGCTCGTACCTGTGGTTCTGCCGCGTGCTTTTTTGTTGCACGCGGACCATGGGTGCGAACGGCACCCGGCCTTCCCTGCGCCCTCTGTTATCGAGGAGGGTGGATTGATTGAAAAACTCGGACGCCATGCGCCGCGAGAATGCGAAGTCGTATCGACATCCGTTGTGGCCCATGCTTCGAGACGCGCGCTATGCGCGCTCTCAGGATGAGGTCGTCGCGTGTGGCGCGATATCAAACCCTCATGGTGAGGAGGCGCGCAGCGCCGTCTCGAACCACGAGGCCCCACTCTCTCCCCGTCGTCCCTGCGAACGCACTAGGGCATGCACAGATCTCTGAGGCTCCAGCCCGCGGCGACGGCATGGAAGTATTCGAGGCCGTTTTTGAAGGTGATTGGGCCAGGCGGCTTGGACGATGGATAGCCATCCCAGCCGCCCAGGCGGCCGATGATCCAGGCGGCCCAGGCGAGGCTGTCAGGCGGATGCGGGTTCTTCAGTCGTTTTGTCCTGGCTTCGAGCGTTTGGTTGAGAGCGGTCAGGGCGGCGATCTCATTGGCGGTGAAGACCATGCGGACAGACTGCTGGCCGCCGCGACGTGCTTGCAGGAGCTGGATGGTGATGATGGCGGCCTTGGCGGCGATGGCGACCAGCTTGAGGAGCCGGTCGGCGGTGCCGAGCTGACTGTCTTCGAGCTTGAAGCCCTGCGTTTTGAGGACGCGGAAGAACTGCTCGATGATCCAGCGCTGCTTGTACCATTCGACGATGCGCCAGGCGTCTTCTGTACCGGCTACCTCATGAGACGTGAGAAGCCGCCAATGCAGCGGTTCGACGCCGGGACTGGCATTAACCTCGCGCACGTCAACGATGGTCAGGGACAATGTTTTCGGCAACTGGTCCACAAACTTGGTCGCGGCCGGGCAAGCTCGATGGCACCAAAGCGGAGTTCGAGCTGAGCCGAGCGAGCAGGCCGCTGCGCCCGCGCAGGCAACGGGACATTGCGCCGGTCCACGGCTGCCATGGCATCGCTGGCTGCATGCAGGCCGGCCCTGTCGGCCAGCTTGCGATCGTGCATGCTGCGGGCGATCACGTGGAAGCGCTGCTCGGCCACACTGGCATAAAGAGCAAAGATGTCGCTCTCGCGGTCACCGAGCACCGTCACCGTCGCCGCGCCGGCAAGCAGCGGCTTGGCTGCAATCACGTTAGAGAGCCAGCGTTGGGATTCCCTGTCCGACAGTTCGCGCTTGTCATGCGAGACCGTGCGGCGGCCCTGGCGCGTCCATATCTCGCCGCTCAAAAGCCCGAGACAGGTCCCGTTGCCCGCGTCCACCGCCAGCATCGGGTGGAGCAGCACGCCGTAATGATTTCCCTTGCCGATTTCTCCGAGCGCGCGCCGGCGCCGCGGCGTGGTGTTGAAGTGGATCTCGCTGGTGTCCTGGATCGCCAGCACGTGGCGGCCTGCCACCGCCGCGACCGTGCTTTCGCTCCAGCTTTCGATGATCCGTTCCGTTGTCACCTTGTCGTTGCCGAGAAAGCGGTTGAACCGCACTTCCAGCGCGCGGTTACCCTTGGAAAGCCGCCGCAGGCAGACATCCTTGCCCGCGACCATGCGTTCGACAAGCGCCGCCCCCCTTTATCGAGACGACGATCCCCGAACCGGCCTAACGTCCAGTCTATCCGTGACAACATGGCGGCACTCCATCCAACCCGAAGTGCTACAATAGAAATCACATGGATTCCCAATTCTGGAATCCCCATATCCTCAACCGAGTCAATCCGCCGCACCAGATCTGTGCATGCCCAGTGCGAACGCAGGGACCCATAACCACAGGGGGATGTCGTTGAAGTAGGATGGAGCCACAGCGATGCCCGGCAACACAATCCTGTGGTTATGGGTCCTCGCGTGCGCGAGGACGACAGCGGAATGCGCTGCGACGACATGCTTCAGACAACATGCGCCCAAAGACAACCGGCGCCGCGTCCTCTCACTTCGCCTTCGCGGCCTTCTGAAGCCGCCGCGCCAGCACGCTCCAATACGTCGCCGGCCGCAGGCGCTGCATGATGTCCATCATGCGCGCGTCGTTGCCGATCAGGATGCGCGGCTGGTTCTTCTCGATGCCCTTGATGATGCGCTGCGCTGCCGCCTGCGGCGTCGTCTTCGCGACGCGATCGAAGCGCTCGATGGCTTCTGCGCGGCGCGCATTGTCGGTGATGCCGCTGCCGCTCTGCGAATTGCGCACGATGTTGGTCGCGACGCCGCCGGGATGCACGACCGACAGCCGCACCGGGCTACCTGTCATCTGCAATTCATGACGGAGCGATTCCGAAAAGCCGCGCACGGCAAATTTCGCGGCCGCATAGGCTGGCTGGCCGGGTGGCGCAACGATGCCGAAGATCGAGGAGAGGTTGACGATATGCGCCTCGCCGCGCGTCGCAAGATGCGGCAGGAAAGCGCGCGTCGCATGCACCACGCCCCAGAAATTGATGTTCATCAGCCAGTCCATCTGCGCCTGGTCGATCTCGCCGAACTGGCCGAGCAGCGCGACGCCGGCATTGTTGACGAGGATGTTGAGGGCAGGGTGCGCTGCAATCGCAGCCTGCGCGAAGGCCGTGATCTCCGCCGGCGCGCCGACATCGACACGATGCGTCGTGACCTTGACGCGATGTGCGCCTGCGATCTCCGCCGCGACGCTCTGCAAGCCCGCCTCGTCGCGATCGGCGAGCGCGAGATCGGCGCCGCGCGCGGCGAGTTCGATCGCGAGCGCGCGTCCGATGCCGCTCGCGGCGCCCGTCACGGCGGTTGCAGCTCCACGAATTCAGCGTCATGTCGGTTCCAGCCTGGTCAGAGATTGTGCAAAAAAAGTTCCGCGACACTTTTTCAGATTGGAACCGAACCATCCAGCGTTTTCGCCTTTAACACTTCACTACTTTTCTGAGGAGACAACTTTTTCGGGAGGCGACCGATGGGCCAATCACAACCCTTTCGCGCAACGGCACTGATAGTCGAAGACGATCCGATGCAACGGGAGATGATCTGCGTCTTACTTGAAGAGAGCGACTACAATGTCATCCAGTGTGAGAGTGCGGAAGCGGCTGAACTGGTCATCGATAAAGTCGGCGGTTGCCTGTCGTTCCTGATGACCGACGTCAATCTCGCCGGCCGCATGAACGGCGTCGAGCTCGCCCACATCGCCAAGGAGCGTAACCCGCTGCTCGACGTGGTCGTGACCTCGGGGCGGCCGTTGTCGCAGCCCTTGCCCGACGGTGCCAAGTTCTGGGCCAAGCCTTGGGCCGCGCTCGACGTGCTGCGCGAGGCCGAGGAAGCGCAGCTGATGGCGGCGCGGGCGTCGCAACGCTGAGGGCATGATCCGGAAAAGTGTGCAGTGGTTTTCCGGATCATGCTCATCAACAAGGGACGGATGGGTCGAACGTCGATACGCAACAAAAAAGGCGGGCATCATGCCCGCCGTTCTTTGGGGAGTACTCGCTTCTGGGAGTATCCTCGCTTCTGGGAGTCTCCCCGCTATCACCGAGTGCCCGGGCAGAGAGGCTCCACCCGGGCCGCGAAGGAATGTGAGTTACTTCTTCTTCGCCTTTTTGGCCTTCTTCGCCTTTTTCGCCTTCTTCGCTTTCTTAGCCATAGTATCCTCTCAAGGTTTAATGGATTGAAACGCGACACGAGGGATGCCAGGCGGAGGGCCAGCCTTGCAAAATCCTCAACACTGATCCCAGCAAATTCGCAGCCGCCTGCATCGTGCTGTCACGCCTGTGTCATGGCGTTATCCACAGTTGTTATGCGTTTTGCCGCGTTTTTCGTCACGCCCACATCGCCCCTCGCG
Source organism: uncultured Alphaproteobacteria bacterium (assembly GCA_963770385.1). Taxonomy (GTDB): domain Bacteria; phylum Pseudomonadota; class Alphaproteobacteria; order Rhizobiales; family Xanthobacteraceae; genus Bradyrhizobium. The sequence goes on from CAVYPJ010000003.1 coordinate 2,600,592, forward strand.
GCCACCGCGCGGCAAAGATATGGCGAATTTCGGAAGGCGCCCGCGCCGCCATTCATCAATTCAAAACCACGCCGCGGATTCCACGGAGATGTTGAGAGTCCGTTAAGCGGCCGTGCGGCATCCTGCAGTAGGACAACGGAGGAGCGGCCATGGGCGGGGCTTGCTTGAGCGGGGACAGGACGACGCGCGTTCTGCGGCGGCGATGCTGAGCGTTCCGACGCTATGGACGGTGTTCGTCGTCAATTTTCTCGCGGTAGGCATCGTGTGGGCCTACGTCTTGCATAGCTATCCGAAGTTCGATGCCGCGCGGTACTGGGCGTTTGCCGCGCTGTCGGTCGCGCTCGGCTCGGTGTTCTCGATGCTGCGCGGCGTGGTCGATCCGGTCGTTCCGGTCCTCGTCGGCAACGCCCTGATGATCCAGGCATGCGGGTTCGCCGCCATGGGCATCAAGCGCTTCTATGGCCTGCCGGTTTCCTGGCGTCCCGGCGTGCTGATCACGTTGGCGACCTGCGCCGGACTGGCCTTCTTCCTCATCGTCTACGACAACATGCCGGTTCGTATCCTGGTCTATTCGGCAGGCCAGTCGATCCCGATCGCCGCGACGCTGCCGTTGGTGCTGGCGCGACGCGAGGAGCGGGCCAGTCCCGGCGTGCGGCTGTCCGGCATCGTGGCGATTTCGATCCTTGTCACGCATCTCGTGCGCAGCGCCTGTGCGCTGTTCATGATCGGTGGTGAGACGTCGGTGGTCGACTTCAACGCGGTGCAGGCGGCCATGATCCTGGTCCTGGTGTTCCTGTCGATGGCCTGGAATTTCGCGTTTCTCCTGATGGCGATCGACCGGTTGCGCAACGAGGTCGCCAATCTCGCGCTGCTCGATGATCTCACCGGCGTCGCCAATCGCCGGCATCTGACGCAGCGGCTCGCGGAGGAATGCACGCGCTCGGAGCGGAGCGGCGAGCCGTTCACGCTGCTCGTGATCGATCTCGATAGTTTCAAGGCGATCAACGATACCCACGGCCACGCGGCCGGCGACGCATGCCTGCAGCATTTCACCCTGATGGCACAGACGCGGCTGCGGCCCGGCGATCTCCTGGCGCGGACCGGCGGCGACGAGTTCTGCATCGTGCTGCCGGCCTCGACGCTGCATGACGGCGTCATGATCGCGGACCGCGTGCTCGACGTCTGCCAGCAGGATGCCGAGGGCTGCGTCGGCGCGGAGATTCCGATCGCGGTTTCGATCGGCGTCGCGCAGTGGCATCCCGAGGTGGGCGCGTTCCCCGAGCGGCTCACCGCGGCCGCCGATGAGGCGCTTTACGCCGCCAAGCGGAACGGCAAGAACTGCTGTGCGGCCTACGATCACTCGCCGCCGCTCGCGCCCGAGGCCGAGACGATGCCGTCGCTCGCGTTGCATGACCACGGTTGAGGCGTGCTACGCTGCCGGTCCGAGAGGACCGCACGCATGATCTGCCGTCTCGTTGCGATGGTATGTCTGGCCATCGTGCTCGCTCGTCCTGACGCTGCGTGGAGCAACGAACTCGCCGCCCTCGCAAAACAGTCGGGCACGCCGGACATTCCCGGCTTGAAAATGGTCTGGCTCGCGCCCTGGGGGGACGTCACGAAAGCCCATCCCTGGCGCAACGTCATCGTGCATCAGACCGAAGGCCCCGCCGGCTCGGCGCGCCAGGGCGCGATCGAACAGTCGAAAAATCCGACCCGGCGCGGCGTGATGGTCTGGGTCGAAACCGATGGCACCGTGTATTGGGCGGTGTCCGAGACACTCGTCACGACGCATGGCGACGGCGCCAATCGCAACGACAACAAATATACCGACAACAAGGTGACCTATCACCAGGTCGTCCGCGACAACTCGATCGGCGTCGAGTTCGCCGGCAACTATCCCGACGTGACGCGACCTGCGAGCGAAGCGCAGATCGCGGCGTGGCGGATCCTGGTGAAGCTCATACGTGCCCGCTACGGCATCCCGCTCGATCACGTCTATGCCCACAACTGGATCGACTTCAAGGACGCGCGCTACTGCGAAGGCTGCACGCTCGCGACCATGGCGCGCGATTGGGGGGAGTAGGGCCGCGTCTGCAGTCTGCATCTCGTCCGGTGCGAGATATTCGATCGCCGGCTTCGCCCACCGTTCAAGCGGCAACAAAAAAGCCGGCGTTACCGCCGGCCAGTTCGTCTCGTTTCAATCCGTCGGCTTCGCCTGACGCTTCACGCCGCTCAATGCGCGGCTTCGAGCGTCGCGGCTTCCTGCTTGGCGATCGCGCCCTTGACCGCCGACTGCACCTTCTCGAAGGCGCGGACCTCGATCTGACGGACGCGCTCGCGCGACACGCCGAACTCGGCTGCGAGGTCTTCCAGGGTCATCGGCTCATCCGCCAGACGCCGCGCCTCGAAGATGCGGCGTTCGCGCGGGTTGAGCACGCCGATTGCGCCGTTCAACGCTTGGCGGCGATGATCGAACTCCTCGTGCTCGGCCATCAGGGCTTCCTGGTTGGGCGAGTTGTCGACCAGCCAGTCCTGCCATTCGCCGGCTTCGCCGTCGTCCCGGATCGGCGCGTTGAGCGACGCATCACCGCCGAGCCGGCGGTTCATGTCGATCACGTCCTGATCCGTCACGCCGAGGCGTTTTGCGATCAGTTTCACCTGGTCGGGGTGAAGATCACCCTCGTCGAGCGCGGAGATCTTGCTCTTCGCCTTGCGCAGGTTGAAGAACAGTTTCTTCTGGTTCGCGGTGGTGCCCATCTTCACGAGCGACCACGACCGCAAGATGTACTCTTGTATCGACGCCTTGATCCACCACATTGCATATGTGGCGAGACGGAAGCCCTTCTCGGGCTCGAACCGCTTCACCGCCTGCATCAGGCCGACATTGCCTTCCGAAACGACTTCGGAGATCGGCAAGCCGTAGCCGCGATAGCCCATGGCAATCTTGGCCACGAGCCTGAGGTGGCTTGTGACTAATCTTTGTGCCGCATCACGATCGTCATGCTCGCGCCAACGCTTGGCGAGCATGTATTCCTCCTGCGGTTCAAGCATCGGGAACTTGCGGATCTCGGCGAGGTATCTAGATAGACCGGATTCTCCATTGAGAACCGGCAAAGTAGCTGTACGGGCCATTCAGCGCCCTCCAGTGGTTCAGGCCCCCTTAGCGGCGGGCCAGGCAGACGGCCGCTTTGTTAAAGCCAGTCAGTCTGCGATGTTCCGCGTCGGATATCTGACGCAGATGCAGCATACACTAAAACAGGTGCGATTTGGAAGGATGGCGAGCGTCACGTCCCCGTGTGGCTGCTATAACCTTTTGGTATGACTTGGCTTTTCGAAGGACCCTGCGTCATAGCGCCGCTTCGAGCTTCATCTTTAGGTGAACCAAATCCTCCGGCAGGGGCGCCTCCCAGTGTAAAATTTCTCCCGTTCCGGGGTGCTCTATTACCAATAGGTATGCATGCAGCGCTTGGCGCGCAAGGTCGGCCAGCGCTTTTTGGCCTTCCGGGCCGAGATGGCTGGCTTTGGTCTTGAAATGGGGCCCATAGACCGAATCACCCATCAGGGGATGACCGGCATGGGCGAGATGCACCCGGATCTGGTGGGTACGCCCGGTCTCGAGCCGGCATGCCAGGAGAGAGGCGACGGGCTTGCCGTCGCGCCCGGCAAACGTTTCGACGATCTCCCAATGTGTAATCGCTTCACGACCGCCGTCGCGCACCGCCATTTTCTCTCGCGCATGGGCATGGCGATCGATCGGCGCGTCGATCGTGCCGTGCTGCCGGTTGGGGACGCCCCAGACGAAGGCGAGATAGCCGCGCTCCATCGCGCCGGTTCGGCCATGATCGGCGAATTGCGCGCTCAGCGACTGGTGCGCCCGGTCGTTCTTGGCGACGACCATCAGCCCTGTGGTGTCCTTGTCCAGCCGGTGCACGATGCCGGGGCGGCGGACACCGCCGATACCGGACAGGCTGGTCCCGCAATGGGCAATGAGCGCATTGACCAGCGTGCCCGAGGCGTGACCCGCGGCCGGATGCACGACCAGGCCCTTCGGCTTGTCGATGACGATGATGTCCTGGTCTTCGAAGACGATGTCGAGCGCGATGTCCTCGCCCTCGGGCTCGGCGGCGACCGGCTCCGGCAGATCGATTGTGATCGTATCGCCGCGTACGACATGATAAGCGGGATCGCGGATTTCAGCGGTTCCGACCGTGACGGAGCCCGCCAGGATCAACCCCTTCAACCGCGAGCGCGACAGGTCCGGGTGCCGGGCCGCGAGCACGCGGTCGAGCCGGACCGAGCCTTCGTCGCCCGCGACCGTGACCTCGAGCTTTCCTGTGGTCTTTTCAGATGAGCCCTGCATGACCGAAACCGCTGTGCCCGAACCGACCCCCGAGCAGGCCGCGCTGATCTTGCGGGTGCGGCGGATGATGCTGATCGCGGGGTTGACCACGGCCTTGGGTGTCGGGGCCGTGGTGATAGCCATCGGCTATCGCCTTTTCCACGAGGAGGGAAGCGCCCTCGCGCCTGCCGAGGTCACGGAGATGCTGCCCAAGGGCGCCAGGATCGCGGGGACCTCCGTCGCCGGCGACCGGCTGATCGTCACACTCGATATAGGCGGGACGGCCGAAATCCGCACCTTCGACGCGCGCACGCTGAAACCGGTAGGGCGGCTGCGGTTTACCAACGCGCCTTGAGCGTTGGCGGGCTGGGGTGGCCCGTTTACCCACACCCGTTTACGCAAAGCAGGGGAACGCGAGAGGCGCCTTGCAGCCGCCAGCTTTCGAGGTTATTCCCTAACCCACTGCTCCCTTCGTCTAGCGGTTAGGACGCGGCCCTCTCAAGGCTGAAACAGGGGTTCGATTCCCCTAGGGAGCGCCAGTGATCTTCTCTTCATTTTGATTCTCCTTTAGTTTTTGGCGGTTTCCCCAAACTGACGGAAGAGGTTTGGGGAATTCTGTTCGCCTTGTGGTCTTCAAGCTTTACGATTGCGCGACGGCCACCGCGGCGGCGGTCTGCCTCGCGCGTATAGCGTTCAGCTTCGGCGAGAGTCTGATGGCCCAGTGCGGCCATGATCTCGTGAGCGGTCGCGCCAGCGTCTGCGAGGAGGCGGCCGAAGGCCATGCGGCCGACAGTCAGGCGGTAGCCCGGCCTCCCTCATCGCATCGCGCATCCATCCGCTGTAGCCGTCGACCGTGAACGGCTTGCCCCATTCGGTGGTCAAGATGAGGACGTGCTTGCGAGGAAGTGCGGCAAGGGCGGCGCGAAGGGATTGGGCTTTTTTGACCAGGACTGAAACTCCGGTCTTTCGCCTAGTGTACTCGAAGTCGTCAGCATCGGCCTGCACCCACGTCGTCAGGCGGGTGTCAATGCAAGCGGTGCCAACATTGAGCATCATCTCATAAGCCGCAGGCTGCCTTGTGCCGAACGCCCATCGATCCTCAAAGGCCTTCATTTCGGCATCTGTCCAAGCGCGAATTTCCCTCGACTTGCCGCGCTTGATCCCCTCCCGCGGGTCTCGATCGAGCCACTTCATATCATCCTTCGCACGCCCGGTCAGGATGCGAAGCTTTTTCAGCGTGTCGATTTTCGCGCCGGGACGGTTGGCGAGGGGCTTGAGGATCTTTTCCTCGATGCGCTCTTTTGTCAGGCCGGCAACGGCCCGGTGGCCGTGGTCCCGCTTGATCTGATCCAATCGGCTTCGATAGCCTTGTTTGCTTCCATCCCCCAGGGAAGTAAATGCATCACTTCCAAGATATGACGCGATGTTTGCAGCAGAATAGGCCGTCTTGAATGCATCAGATGATGGATCGTCCGGCAGCTTGGTGCGGGGACCCTTGCCGACGCGATAGGAAAGGTAGGTGTGTCCCTTGACGACATTCCTTTCGACGTTCGGCGGAATCTGCGACGCAGCACTATTCATCCCAACCATCGTTGTCGGCGCCAACGTCTTCGCCATCTAAGGGTAGTCCGTCGATGGCCTGGTCAAGCAACCGCACGTCCCAGGCTTTCCGCCCTGGTGTCAAAATCCGGGGCCTTGGATCCGGCCGTCCCGAACCATTGCGTCGAACGTATTTGGCGCAACAGACACATATGCCGCAGCCGCGTCACGGCCTATCAGCCGGGGCGCTAGAGTCGGCGGCAGTGTGAGTTGGCGCGCCATCGGTTCAGTCGCCTAAACGGCGAAGAGACCTTGAAAAGGAAGGCAAGGCCTATGAGGAAGGTCCACTCGTTGCCGAGGTCCTGAGTTGATCTTGCGGCCACTCGGCACATGTGATCAGTCGTCTGCCGTTGATAGGTTTCAGCCACATTGCGTCGGGCGACCAAATTGATAAGCAAAGGCATAAAGCTTAGCGCCGCGATGGATTGTTGCTCTCTAACGTTCGACATGCGACGAGACCGCCAGAACTGGCGATCCCTTACGACACACTGGGGGACCGCAAGCCGGTCAACAAAATGGGCTGCATAGTGTGGAACAGCTAGAGCTATCTGAGATAACAGGATCTAAGAAGCCGCACGTTTCACATTAATATCAGACCTCATCGCAGATAGTCCGGCAAGGCGAAGCCGTCATAGAACGGGTCCGAAAGGATCGCGGCCTTGAACGCCGGCGACTTGTAGGCCGCCACGATATCCTGCGCCCAAGCGCTATCGGCCTTGTCGCTCTTGACTGCGACGACATTGATGTAGGGGGTCGTCATTTTCTCCAACGCGAAAGCGTTGGTCAGCTTGAGGCCGCTATAAATTGCGAAATTGCCCTGGATGGCGGCGAAGTCGACGTCGTCGAGCGCCCGCGGCGCTTGGGCAGACTTCTAGCGGCACGATCTTGATGCCGCCGGGGTTCTTGATCACATCGAGTTCGGTGACATCCACCGGCTTGCTGTCGCGGATCTCGACCAGGCCGATGTCCCGCAGAACCCAGAGGGCGCGCTGCAGGTTAACGGGGTCGTTCGGCACGGCGACCGTCGAGCCCGCTTTGATGGACGTGCCCAGGGCGTGTTTCTTCGAGTAAAGTCCCATCGGCGGCGTCGGCACGTGCACGATCCCGATCAGATCGGTCTTCTGGCGCTCGTTGTAGGAGTTGAGGAATACTGTGTGCTGCATGACATTGGCGTCGATGTCGCCCTTGAACACAGCGTTGTTTGCTTCCAAGCCGGTCGAGAACTCGAAGTAACGGACGAAATAACCCTTCTTCTTGAGTTCCGGTTCGACGCCGGCCTTGAACTCGTCGATGTAGGGACCGGGAACGAAGCCCATCTTGAGCTCCGGCTTGGCCGGTTGTTGACCTAAGGCCCCGCCGGCGATGAAAGTCGAAAGAACGAAAGCGGATAGCAGCAACCAGGAGTTCTTCATCTTTCTCTCTGCGTTATTTCCTTGGCGAGCTTGTTCAAGCGATCGCTTGAGTTGGATGAGCGAAGACGCTTGCGGGCCTGCTCAGCCCGTAGTGCTCGCGCAGCGTTTTGCCAGTATAGTCGTCGCGGAACAGGCCACGCTTACGCAGGATCGGCACGACCTGCTCAGCGAAGATGTCAAAGCCGCCCGGCAGCCAGGGCGGCATCACGTTGAAGCCGTCGGCCGCGCCATTCTCGAACCAGGTCTGGATGTTATCCGCGATCTTTTCAGGAGGTCCGGCGATCACCCAATGGCCGCGCGCGCCCGCCAGCCGCTGTACGAGTTGCCGGATCGTCGGCTTCTCGCGGTCGACGATGTCTACGACGAGCTTGAAGCGGCTCGCCACGCCACGTGCACCGTTGGTATCGATCAGATGCCGCGGGAAGGGACTGTCGAGGTCAAAACCGGTGAGGTCGAGCCCGATCATCTGTCGGAGCTGGGTCAGCGAATAGTCTGGCTGGATGAGATCGTTAAACTCCTCCTGCAGGCGATCGGCCTCGGTCTGCGTGCTGCCGATGAACGGGCTGATGCCCGGCAGGATCTTGATCTGATCGGGGCTGCGGCCGAATGAGCCTGCCTGCCGCTTAATATCGGCATAAAACTCACGGGCGCCGGCGAGCGTCTGATGCGCGGTGAAGATAGCTTCCGCAAAGCGGGCCGCAAAAGCCCTCCCGTCGTCGGAGGAGCCGGCCTGGACATAGACGGGACGGCCCTGCGGAGTCCGGGAAATGTTGAGCGGCCCGCGCACGCGAAGGTGCTTACCGACATGATCAATCGTGTGGATCTTGCTGGTGTCGGCGAAAATGCCGGAGACGGGATCGTTGACGACGGCATCGTCCTCCCAGCTATCCCAAAGCTTCGTGATCACGTCGAGATACTCGCGCGCCCGTTCGTATCGCTCATGGTGCGACGGATGCTCAGGCAATCCGAAATTCTGCGCGGCTTGGGGCGTACTCGTCGTGACGATGTTCCAGCCCGCGCGACCCTGGCTCAAATGATCGAGCGAAGCAAACAGCCGCGCTAGATTATAGGGCTCCGTATAGGTGGTTGATGCGGTTGCGATCAGGCCGATGCGCTCGGTGACCGCGGCGATCGCGGCAAGCCAGGTAATCGGCTCGAATCGAAAGCGCTGTGCATAGCGGACGTTGTCGGCAAGCGCCGGCCCGTCGGCGAAGAAGATGGCGTCGAATTTGTGGGTCTCGGCACGCTGGGTGAGCTCCTGATAGAAGGAGATGTCGAGGATACGATTCGCAGCGGAGCTTTTGTAGCGCCACGCCGCTTCGTGGTGACCGCCCGGATAGATGAAGAGGTTGAGAGCAAGCTGTCGTCGGTCACTCATGGTTCATGTGCTCATGCGGCTGCTGCAGGTGTGAGAGGAAGATCAGTCGGAAGGCGCCGGCCGGTTTGCCGGAGCGTGGGGTTTGCGCGCAAATGCGAAGCGCAGGTATCGCTCCAGCCGCAGACCGTCAGGGACGCGCTTGGTTTCGAGCAGATCCGTGAAGGCGAGCCGAACCACCGCGCGCTCCGTTTCGGAGAAGCCGTCTAGAAAATTGCCGAAGGCGCTTGCATCCGACCATCTGATCAAGGAATTCGCGTCGCGGTGTATCTCGACGAGCGACCGAAGATCGCTGCGATATTCGATGAAGCCGGCTTCGGACAGCAGTCGCCTGAGTGCGTCATCGCCGACGCCGAGAACCGGATGGGACTCTGCGTGGCGGTCACCGAGACCGACTTGCTGGATAGCCTTGCGCAGCAACGCACGGGATTCGTGCGGTTTTGAAGGATCCTGAACGTTCAGTCCGAGCCTGCCGCCTGACTTCAGCACGCGGTGAATCTCCTCAAGCGCCCGCGCCTTGTCCTCGATCCAGTGCAGCACGCTGTTGAGATAGACGGCGTCAAATGTGCCAGCGCCAAAACGCGACAGGTCTTCAGCCCTGCCGGTCTCGAATGTCAGCGTCTTCGATTGCCGTAGACGCGCGATCGCAATTCTGTATTCGAGCGGATCGATCCCGATGACGCGTCCGGTCGGGCCGACGAGGCCTGCAGCGAACTCGGTCAACCGGCCGGTGCCTGCGCCTATATCGAGCACGTGATCTCCCGCTTTCAGCGCAAGCGGGCCGATCAAGAATTTGCCGTGGTGAAATTGCAGAACACCCGCCTGCTCGTAGGCCTGAGCGAGCACGGGTGTGTCCTGTGCAAGGCTGATGACGCCGCCGAGTTGCGACATTGAGGTTCCCCGATCGCTGCTTTCGCGCACCGCCCGAACGCCGGCATGACGCGGTCGGTGTGTGCGAGAGACTCAGAAACTCTATGTCGGAGCCTGTAACAATGTCGATGAAATGAATTTACGTTGTTGCAAGGGAAGCGAGCATGAACGTTATGCATAGTCCCGTTGAAATAGATGGGCGTGCAGATCGAGATGTGCCGGCCGAGCGGCGCTCCGGCCGATCGCAAAATCGCCTCGTGTTTTCGAGGTATCGCATATCACAGCAAATGTTTCAGTGAAGGCGTCGGCGACGGCGCAATCCTCGTGCGTCCCGAAAAACAAAGCTGATTTCATTTCATTGACTGAATATCATTCGCTTCTAGGATTTGCGGGCATCGATATGTCATCTCGAAAGGTGGATGTAGATCATGCCTCAGCTCGACCGAGACGCCAGCGTGCACGACTGCACATCAAGTTGCACCGAAGCAGCTTGAAGAAAGACAGTCCGGGATGAACGTGGATGCTCGGCAAGGATCGCCGACGGCGGGCCGCAAAGAGGACTGATCAAAAGACAACCTGACTCATCTCCGGCGTCGCTTGAAGCGATCGGCGAACGGCGGAGCCTTGCCTCGAAACGGATCGCAGCCTTTTGAAATCCGACTTGGGAAACATCACCATGACTGACATCACTGCCATCGACAACGTCATCCCGCAGGGGCATATCGTCAAGCGCGCCGTCCGCATCGGCGCCGAAATCACGAATATCAAGCTTTCGGGTGATCTGCCCGACCAGGTGATCGGCGCGATCAACAAGGTGTTGCTCGAGCACAAGGTGATCTTCTTCCGCGACCAGGATCATCTTGATGACGCCGAGCAGGAGCGCTTCGCGCTCAAGCTCGGAAAGCTGGTGCCGCATCCGACCATTGGCGCCAGCAAGGGAACCGCGTCGATCCTCGAACTCGATTCCGCTCGCGGCGGGGGGCGCGCCGACCAGTGGCACACCGATGTCACCTTTGTCGACGCCTATCCCAAGATCTCGATCCTGCGTGGCGTCGTCATTCCGCCATTCGGCGGCGACACGATCTGGTCGAATACTGCGGCCGCCTATCTCGATCTGCCGCCTCCGCTACGGCGGCTTGCCGACGAACTTTGGGCCGTTCACAGCAACGCCTATGACTACGCGGTGAAAGCGCGGGCCAGCGAGGCCGACAAGAAGCATTTCGACGAAATTTTCACCGGCACGATCTACGAAACCGAACACCCGGTGGTTCGCATTCACCCCGAGACCGGCGAACGGACGCTCGTACTCGGCAATTTCGTGCAGCGCTTCGTTGGCGTGCCGAAGTACGACAGCCAGAAGCTGTTCGATCTGTTCCAGTCGCATGTCACCGCGCCCGAAAACACCGTGCGGTGGAGCTGGAAACAGGGCGATGTCGCGATCTGGGACAATCGCGCCACCCAGCATTACGCCGTGAACGATTATGGCGATCAGCACCGCATCGTGCGCCGCGTCACTCTTGATGGTGACGTTCCGGTCAGCATCGATGGCCGCAAGAGCGTCACGCGGATCAAGACTGCCAAGCCGCAAGCCAAGGCCGCTTAACAGGCTCGCGCGATAGGAGACTGCAGATGATGAGCTCAAACAAAACGATGAGGCCGGTTGCAGCGATCGCTGTAACAGGCGCGGCGAAAGCGGCCTGGCGACTATTCTGGGCGGTCGTCGCGATGGCAAGCTTTCTTGGCCAGGCGTTGGCCGAGCCGCCGCTGGAAAAGGCGGAGATCCGGTACCAGGGTTGGGCCGGGCAGGTGACATTTGTGGAACTTGCCGATGACCTCGGTTATCTGGCGCCGCTGAAACTGAAATGGGTCGGCAACACCATTTCAGGGCCGCAGGACATTCAAACCGTCGTCACCGGTGATGTCGATATCGGCGGCGCATTCTACGGCGCCATCATCAAGTTGATCGTCGCGAAAGCGCCGATCAAGGCCGTGGTCGGTTACTACGGCTCCGATGACAACACCTACAACGGCTACTACGTCAAGGAAGACAGCCCGATCCGGACCCCGCGCGACCTGATCGGCAAGCAGGTCGCGGTCAACACCTTGGGGGCGCATCTCGAATTCGTGCTTCGCGAATACCTGGCTCGTAACGGCATTAGCGCCGCCGAAGCCAAGCAGGTTACGCTGGTTGCAGTTCCGCCGGTCACGGGCGAGCAGGCGCTGCGCCAGGGATCTGTGGACGTCACCACGCTCAACGGAGTGTTGCGAGACAAGGCGCTAGAGCGCGGCGGCATCCGCAGGCTGTTCGCCGATACCGACCTGTTCGGCAACTTTACCGGCGGCGCGTATGTCCTGCGCGATAAATTCATCAGGGACAATCCCAACACATCGCGCAAGCTCGTCGAGGGAGTTTCGCGCGCCATCACCTGGGCGCAATCGACCCCGCCAGAGGAAGTGCGCGCCCGTTTCGAGCGGATCATCGCCGATCGCAAGCGGAACGAGGATGCTTCACCCATTAAATACTGGAGGAGCACGGGCGTTGCCAGCAAGGGTGGCGTCATCGGCGATGGCGAAATCCAGGTGTGGATCGACTGGCTGGTCAAGGACGGCTTGCTCAAGCCCAACCAGCTCAAGGCGTCGGATACCTACACCAACGAGTTCAACTTTTATCGAACCGGCAAGCAGGCGGACGCCAAATGAGCGCGATCAAGATCAGCTTCGAGCAGGTCCGGAAGGAGTTCTCCGTCCGTGCCGAGGGCGGTGGGCCACCGCGTCGCTTCACCGCTCTGGAAGACGTTACGCTCGACGTCCGCTCCGGAGAGTTCCTGGCGCTGGTCGGGCCGAGCGGTTGCGGCAAGTCGACGTTGCTCGATCTACTCGGTGGACTGACCGTTCCGACCAACGGCCGCATCCTGCTCGACGGCCGACCGATCACCGGGCCGGCGCGCGATCGCGGCATCGTGTTCCAGCAATACGCGCTGTTTCCCTGGCGGACCGCGGCGCAGAACGTCGAGTTCGGGCTCGATATCGCGGGCCTGAGATCAAAGGAGCGTCGCGATCGGGCGCGGCACTATCTCGATCTGGTTGGGCTGGCCGCGTTCGCCGACCGCTACCCCCATGAATTGTCCGGCGGCATGAAGCAGCGCGTCGCGATCGCGCGTAGCCTTGCCTACGATCCCGAGGTGCTGTTGATGGACGAACCGTTTGCGGCGCTCGACGCGCAGACGCGCGAAACGCTGCAGGGCGAGCTTCTGCGCATCTGGCGGACGACCGGGAAGACCATCGTTTTCATCACTCATGGGATCGATGAAGCCGTCGTGCTCGGCCAACGGGTTGCGATCATGACGTCGCGTCCGGGACGCATCAAGCAGGTGATCGACGTCCCGGAGGAACTGCATAGCGAGACCGACGATGTGCGGTCCCTCCCTGCGTTCGGCCAGACCAGGCATGAGGTGTGGTCGCTGTTGCGTGAGGAAGTGCTGAAGGCGCAGCGTGGCCAGCTAGCGGGTGACACGGATGCGCGGCGCGCGGAGAACCCGGAAAAGGAGCTTGCCCATGTCTAGCCTTGAAATGTTGGCGCTGCTCGAACTCGGTCAGGGGCGTCCGCTCATGCACGGTCAGCAGCCTGATCAGGTTGCCAGCAGGTGGAAGGCTTTTCGTCCTGCCATCCGCAAGCTGATTGCATTCGGCAGACGCTCTCTTCTGGTGCTCGCTTTGCTTGCGTTCTGGGAGGTTGTTCCGCGGCTCGGATTGGCCGATCCGGCCTTTCTACCGCCGTTTTCGGACGTCATCGGCGCGGGTTGGCAACTCGCCCAAAGTGGTGAGCTTTACGACGACGTTGCGGCGAGCCTCTTGCGCGCCCTGAGCGGCTTTCTGATCTCGGTCACGTTGATTGTACCGCTTGGTCTCGCGGTCGGCTGGTACGCCCGGCTCGGCGATCTCCTCAACCAGTTCATCGAAGTCTGCCGCAACACGGCGCCGCTTGCGCTGTTGCCGGTATTCATCCTGCTGCTCGGAATCGGCGAGTTCTCCAAGATCACCATGGTGATCTATAGCTGCGCGTGGCCCTTGCTGCTCAACACCATCGCAGCCGTCAAGCAGGTCGATCCGCTCTTGGTCAAATCGGCGCGGACCATGGGGGCAAGCCCGCAGCAGCTCTTCCGCAAGGTGATTCTGCCGGCGGCGCTTCCTACAATCTTTGTCGGAATCCGTCTGGCGAGCGCGTCGGCAATGCTGGTTCTCGTCGCCTCCGAGATGGTCGGCGCAAAGGCCGGCCTAGGCTATCTCATCATCTACAGCCAATACAGCTTCCTCATACCGCAGATGTATTTCGGCATTCTCGGCATTACCGTCATAGGTCTGATCTTCAATGCCGTGCTCGAGGCACTGGAGGGCCGACTGATGCGATGGAAAGCTGCCGTTTAGAGCATGATCCGGAAAAGTGTGTAGCGGTTTTTCGAAAAGATCACGCTCAATCAAAGACCTGAAGCGCAATGACGCTTCAACCTGATCTCATCGCGCTTTAGGCCGCGCCCGGTTTGTTACGTGCCGTTGCCTGTGTGACGACGCTGTTCGGCGGAACGTCCTGCGTCAGCCAGACGTTGCCGCCGATCGTCGAGCCGCGTCCGATGGTGATGCGTCCGAGGATGGTGGCGCCTGCGTAGATCACGACGTCGTCTTCGACGATCGGATGGCGGGCATCGCCCTTGATCAGCTTGCCCTCGTCATCGGTGGGGAAATGGCGGGCGCCGAGGGTGACGGCCTGGTAGATGCGAACGTTGTCGCCGATGATCGTTGTCTCGCCGATCACGACGCCGGTTCCATGATCGATGAAGAAGCCCGATCCGATGCTGGCGCCCGGATGAATGTCGATTCCGGTCCTGGCATGGGCGATCTCCGCGGCCAGGCGCGCCACCAGCCGCGCGTCCAGCCGATGCAGCGTGTGGGCGAGCCGGTGGTGGATGATCGCCGTCATGCCGGGATAGCCTATCAGGATCTCCGGGAAGTTCCTGGCGGCGGGATCGCCGACAAAGGCCGCACGGAGATCGCTGATGAGTACGCCGCGCACGGCGGGAAGCTCGGACGCGAAACGGCGTGTCAGCTCGATCGCGTCCTGCCGATGAAATCCCGGCAACAGCTCGTCGCCGACGAACAGGGCGCCGCGATGAACCTGCTCGCAAAGCTGGTCGAGGGCGATGCTGAGCGTGTTCCCGACAAAATAGTCGATGTTCTCCCCGTCGAGGTCGAACCGGCCATAATGACGCGGAAACAGAGCTTCGGTCAGCCTGTTGAGGATGTCTTCCAGGGCCTCGCGGGACGGAGCGCGGCGCGCCTCGCCGTCACGGCGGATGCTATGGGTTTCCTCGCGCGATCGCCGTAGTTCGGCGACGATGCGGTCGAGTTGCCATCGCATGAGCGCCGAGTTGTCCGGGCTGGTTGCTACGATTTCCTCTGCCGGTGGGGTTTCACGTTTCATGGATCACCGCACATGGGCCATGGGAATGCTGACCTCGGCGAGCAGATCGAGGTCTGTGTCGCGATCGATCTCGATATATTGTCCGTTCCAATAGACGAGGCCCGACAACCGCGGAGACAGTTCGAAGCTCAGCAAGCTTCCTACGACGATGCCGTGGGAGTGGCGTTCGATGATCTCTTCGACCTGGCATTCGATCGTCGCAAGGGAATGGCTGAGCAGCGGCACGCCTGACGAACCGGGAAACCACTCGATGCCGTCAAAGCGCTGGCTACCCTTCAGCCGACCGTTGCCGAATTGCCCTGCGATGCCATGCTGATCGGATCCCAGGATATTGACACCGAACAGCCTGTGGCGCTCGATCAACGTGAAGGAAGATGCCTGCCGGTTAATGCTGACCAGGAGACGGGGAGGGGTGGCACTGAGCGACGTCAGCGACGTGACGGTCATGCCGGTAATGTCGTCGCCGTGACCCGCGGTAATGATGCTGACGCCGCCGGCGAGGCGGCGCATGACCGACCGAAACTGGCTTTCAATTTCGTTGGCTCTGTCGACGAGATGGAGGTCCGCTCTGGTCATCTCTCTCCTCCTATTTCCTGGTTGCTTCACAACTCTCCGGAGGGGGCTGCCTCAGAAAAAGCCCTTCGCTGGAAGCGGGGTGCCGCTGATTTCATATTGGCCGATCGATCGCGCCTTGTAGGTGGTCGGATTGTGGGACGACAATGTTCGCGCGTTGCGCCAGTGGCGATCGAAATTGGTCACCTTCTTGGTCGCGGATGCGCCGCCCGCGTCGAACAGCAGGCTTCCGCCGCGAATGGCAAAATCGTCCGCGATGATCTTGGCCTTCGCTGATAGCAGCGCCGCTCTGTGTGCGGCCTCGGTCGCATCGGGCGCGCCGGCGTCGAAGGCGTCGGTCGCCACATCGAGGGCCTCTGCCGCCGCGAGGACGACCGTTTCGGCAGCGAACGCGCCGCTTGCGATCTGACCGACGGTCTGCTGAAGGATAGGATCGTCGGCGGGACTCTCGGTCGGCGCGTAGTAGAAGGTCCGCTTGCGTGACCGCACGAGGGCCGTGGCGTCGCGCAAGGCAGCCCGTGCAATACCCGCAACAATGGCGGTCAGGAAGAGCTGCGCGAACGTGTTTGAGTAGGGCACGCCATATCCGATGTCAGGCGCATCGAAGACGATCTCCGGCCGCTTCACCGTGACGTTCCGAAAATGGGTCGTGCCTGTCGCCGTCAGTCGCTGTCCGAGTCCGTCCCAGTCGTCGATCAGCTCGACGCCTTCGCGCTTCACGGGGATGATGGTCGCGCCGAGCCTGCCGGTCGCGTCGGCGGCACGAACCAGGACATAGTCGGAATAGAGCGTGCCGGTGCTGTAGTATTTCGTGCCGTTGAGCAGGTAGTCGTCGCCGTCCGGCGTGAAGGTCGTGCTCGGCAGGACATTGCCGACCTGTGCGCTGTCGAGTTCGGTCGTGGCAAGCCCGATGATGGCACCGTCGGCAACCGCTTGCTGCCATTCCCGGCCCTGGTCGTCCCGCGGCCTGCGGACGAGCCGCTCGACCACGCTGAAATGGTTGCGCAGGATATGCGCGACGTTGGCGTCCGCTTCGCCGAGATGAATGATGATCTCGAACAATTCGCGAATTGAACTTCCCGCGCCGCCGGCGGAAGCCGGCAGTCGCAGCGCACCGAGCTTGGCACGCCGGATCAGGTCGATCGTCTCAAAGGGCAGCACACGTTCGCGCTCCCGGTCGCTTTCGCCTTGAGCGATCTGCGTCAGCAGGCTTTCCAGCTTGGAAGAGCCGACATCGATCTGCTTGGAGGGTGATAAACTACCGGTGGACACAGGCTTGTTCATTTTTTTGAATCCGAATGAAATCAGGCGATTGCAGACGACGGCGGCTTCTAGAGCTGTGCGAGGTGATCGGTGACCTTGATTGGCTCGGGCAGGACTTTTCGCGCGACAAGCCAGTCCGCGGCGCGTTGCAATTCGGACAGGAATTTCTCGTCATTCACCGGGAAGTAGCGGTATTGCCGGTTCATCGCGATGAACTGGTCTCGGACTTGATCGCTGTATTTGCCTGCCTTCTGCGCGATGTATTCGGCTTCCTTGCTGTTCTCGGAGATCCACTTGCCCTCGGCGCGGAAGGCATCGTTGACCGCGCGGACCAGCGCTGGATTGTCGGTCGCGAATTTGCGGGTGGTCAGATAGGAGGTGTAGTCGATCTGGAATTCGAGATCGCGGCCCTCGAGGAAAATATCGTGTGCCTTGTATTCCAGCCGTGCGATGTCGACGCCGGGGCTCCACATCGACCAGGCGTCGACCTTCCCTGACGCGAGGGCGGGGGCCGCATCCGGCGGGTTGAGGTAGACGATCTTGACCGCCGAGCGGTCGACCTTGTACTTCTCCAGCGCCGCTACCAGCAGGAACTCGCCAAGCCCCGAGCGGTTGACCGCGACTGATTTACCGACCAGGTCCTCGACCTTGTTGATGCCGGAATCATCCTTGGCGATGATCGCGGTGGTACGCGGCTCGTAGACGACGAATTGGGTGAAAACCAGCGGCGAGCCCGCGATGATCGCGGCGAGCGCCGGCGTCGTGCTGCCGCCGAAGGAGAAGTCGGCGCTGCCGCCGGTGACGGCCTGCAAGGTCGGCGCGTGGTTCGGAAACGGCCCGAGCCACTCGACCTTGATGCCGTCCTTGGCAAGCACCTTTTCAAATTCGCCGCGCTCCTTGGCGATCAGGTTGAGACCGCTGAGCCCCCAGGTCAGGCGCACCAGATCAGTGGTGCGTCCGGTCGCCGACCAGGCGGGTTCGGCGAGATCGAGCCCGGCGAGCGAGCCGATGCCGAGCGCCGCGGTGCCCAGGAAGCGGCGCCGGGTCGGATTGCCAAACGAAGAGTCAGACATGGGTACGGTCCTTCTGGGAAACTTTACGCGGCAGCATGAGGAGCGAGCACGCCGAGTTCAGCGAGCAGCGCGGCGCGTCTGATCGATGCGGTGTCTTCCGCTTTTCGGTGCTCAAAGGCGATCGCACCATCGCGCATGACCAAAATCCGATCGGCGAGCGCGATCGCCTCGTCGACATCGTGCGTCACGAGAAGCACGCCGGGCCGATGATTGGCGACGAGCTCTCGGACAAGGTCGTGCATGCGAATGCGCGTCAACGCGTCGAGCGCTGCGAACGGCTCATCGAGCAACAGAAGCTCTGGTTGCTGCACCAGTGCGCGGGCAAGTGCCACGCGTTGCGCTTGTCCGCCCGAGAGATTCCGCGGCCAGTCGTCTAGCCGGTCGCCGAGCCCGACTTCGGCGAGCGCGGCAGCCGCGCGTTCGCGTGCGTCCGGCAGTCGAAGGCCAAGTGATACGTTGCGCCAAAGGCTGTCCCACGGCAGCAGCCGATGCTCCTGGAACACGACGGCCGGCCGTCGGGGTGCAGCGATGCGGCCACCCTGGATCGGATCGAGACCGGCAAGGGCTCGCAACAGGGTGGTCTTGCCGCAGCCGCTTTCGCCAAGCAGTGCAACGAACTCGCCGCGTTCGATGCGCAGGTTGAGCCTGTCGATCACAACCCGATGGCCGTAGACGCGGCGGAGATTGCTCGCGACCACCGCCGGCAAAGCCGTCTCGACGGTCGAAGCAGGCGGCACGACGTGGGCAGTCATCGTGCGCCTCCATAGTTCGGGTGCCAGGCCAGCAGGCGTCGTTCCAGCAGCCGAGCGATCACATCCGCCGCGACGCCAATCAGGGCGTAGATCACGATCGTGAGCACGATCACATCGGTGCGCAGGAATTCCCGCGCATCCATGGCAAGAAAGCCAATTCCAGACTGCGCCCCGATGGTTTCGGCCACGACCAGCGCCAGCCATGCGGTCGCGAGCGCATAGCGCACTCCGGTGAGGATGGAGGGCAGGGCGCCTGGAAGAATGATGCGCCGGATGAGTTCGAGCTGGCCCAGCTCCTGAACGCGTCCGAGTTCGATCAGCTTGGGATCGACCTGCCGAATCCCCAGGGTGGTGTTGATATAGATCGGAAACGTCACGCCAAGCGCGACCAGGAATATCTTCTCGGCTTCACCCACGCCGAGCCACACGATCACGAGCGGAAGAAGCGCCAGGAAGGGAATTGCACGGATCATCTGGACACTGCGGTCGATCGCAGCCTCCGCGACGCGCGAGAAGCCGACCAGGATTCCCAGTGCAAAGCCGATGCTGCCGCCGATCGCGAAGCCAGCAATGACGCGCAACAGGCTTACCCCGAGGTCGTTCAAAAGGCTCCCGGTCGTCGCAAGCTTGATGGCGGTGGAGATCACCTTGCTCGGTGCGGGCAGTACCTGCGGCGAGATCCATCCGGCTCTCGCCAGCAGTTCCCACGCTATCACGACCGCAGCTGGCGCGAGCCACGAGAGCAGCAGCAAGCCGCGTTTGCCCAACAACAGTGTAGGTTTCGGCTGTCGGGATACGGCCGGCACCTGATCAAACTCGGCCGCCGCTACCGCCTGCTCGATATTGCTCAAGGCTGCTCGGTTCCTGTTGCGCCGTTTCGAGTGTCATGGAGAGTATGCAACGTGCATGCACTATGCTGCGCATAAAACAGGCATGAGCAACCGCTCGATGCGCTGCTGCTAACAGCAAACCCTCATCACACGTGCAAACTGTCCCACGAATTGGCGCGAACAGAAATAGAGCGGTTTTTCAATTGTCTCTCGTTCCGGAGTTTTCTGGTTCATTCACGAGCGCTCGGGCGGCAAAGAATATCTTTTGATGTGGCCGCGCTTGAATTCGGAGCATCCATTGGCGAAAACAAACTGCTTCGTGCGCGACACGACGCGAACATTCACGAAGAGAGGCTTCCATGACAGCAACGACAACGTCCCCCCGCTTTGGCATCTGGGCGGTGGTGCATGGCTCGCGTGGCGCGTACCAGGATCCCGATGAGCCCTATAACGCGTCATGGGAACGCAATCGCGATCTGGTACTTGCCGCGGAAGAGCTTGGCTACGACTCGACATTGATCGCGCAGCACACGATCAACCCGCATATCGAGGACTTCGATCAGCTCGAGGCCTGGAGCGCGTCGGCGGCGATTGCGGCATTGACCAGCCGGATCGAGATCATCGCCGCGATCAAGCCCTATCTCTATCATCCTGTCGTGCTGGCTAAGATGGCGCTTGGAATCGAGAACATCAGCCGCGGCCGCTTTGCGCTCAATCTGGTCAACGCCTGGAACCGTCCGGAACTTGAGAAGGCCGGCATCGGCTTTGCGGAGCACGACGAACGCTACGGCTACGGCCGCGAGTGGATTTCGGTAGTATCGCGCCTGATGCAAGGCGAGCGCTTGACCTATAAAGGCAAGTATTTTGACGTGCGCGATTATGTGCTGCGGCCGACGAGTCTCTATCGGCCTCGGCCGACCGTCTATGTCGGCGGCGAATCCGAGCCCGCGCGCGCATTGGTGGCTGACCATGGCGACGTCTGGTTCATCAACGGGCAGCCGCTGGACGATGTCGCCGGCTTGATCGCGAATGTTGCGGCGCGCCCACGGCCGAATGGAGTCCATCCGCTAAGGTTCGGCCTTTCCGCCTTCGTCATCGCGCGTGAGACCCCTGAGCAGGCCGAGGCTGAGCACGCGCGCTTGTTGGCGCTGGCGGCAAAGGATGCGCCGATGAAGGCGATCCAGCGCCAGAACACCGATCCGAAGGTCGTGATGATGCAGACGATGCAAAAGACAGCGCGCGTCGGGACCAATGGCGGCACCGCGGCCGGGCTGGTCGGCAGCTATGATGAAGTAGCGGCGCGTATCCACGAGTTCCATGCCGCCGGCATTGAATTGTTCATGCTGCAATTCCAACCGTTCGAAGCGGAGATGCGGCGCTTTGCGCTGGAGGTCATACCGCGGGTGCGGCAAACCCGGACCGAATCCTCTGTGCGGACGCCCGAACCGGCCGCGTTGTCCTAGGCGGAGGCGGCCGTGGGTGCCGATTTCGCAAAGAGGCTTGGCGGCTTCGCGAGGCCAAAATGGTCGCGCAGGGTGGGGCCGCTATAGTCAGTCCGGAACAAGCCGCGCCGTTGCAGGATCGGCACGACCGTGTCGACGAAAACTTTGAGGCCTGACGGCAGCACATCGGGCATGAGGTTAAATCCGTCAGCCGCACCGGCTCTGAACCAGGACTCGATATCATCGGCGATCTGCTCGGGCGTCCCGACGATGATGCGATGACCGACGCCGCCGCCCAGTGCGCGCAGGAGCTCCCACACCGTTAAATTGTCGCGGCGCGCCAAATTCACCGTCCCCTGGAACATCGTGTGATTGGCGTTGGCGGGTAGCGGAAGGGGGTCGGGCAGGGGCTTGTCGAGTTCGAGCTGGGCAGGATCGATCTGCAACGTGCTGGCAAGGCGCGCGAGGCTGTACTCGAGGGGGACGAGCTCCCAAAGCTCATCCTGCCGTCGCTTTGCCTCTGCCTCGGTGCTGCCGATGACGGTCGTAAGGCCGGGCAGGATGACGATGGATTCTCCCGACCGGCCGTAAGCCGCGGCCCGTGCGCGCAGGTCGCGTGCATAACCGATGCCTTCGTCGATCGTTTGAGCGAGCGTGAACACGGCTTCGGCATGGCTCGCTGCGAAGTCGCGGCCATCATTCGACCCACCGGCCTGCACGGTGACGGGCCGTCCCTGCGGCGATCGTGGCACATTCAGCGGGCCCGCCACCGAATAATGGATGCCGCGATGCGCGATCGCGTGAACCTTGGCTGTGTCGACAAAGCGTGCATTGAGCTTGTCGCCGACGAACGCATCGTCCTCCCAGCTATCCCACAGCGCGTGGACGACTTCCGTAAATTCCTTGGCGCGGTCATAGCGCGCCTTGTGTTCAAGGACGCCGGACAGGCCAAAATTGCAACTCGAAGCTGCATCCGCCGTGGTGACGGCGTTCCAGCCCGAGCGGCCGCCGCTGGCATGGTCGAGCGTCGCGAAGCGACGGGCGATGTTGTAGGGCTCGTTGTAGGTCGTCGAGGCCGTCGCGATCAACCCGATATGTCTCGGTTGAGGCTGCGACCGTTGCCAGTACGATTGTCGGCTCCATCGACATGAAGGAACGATACTCGATTCGATCGGTGATCGCCGGCGTGTCTGCGAGAAAAATTGCATCGAGTTTCCCTCGCTCGGCAATCTGCGCGACGCGAACGTAGTGTCCGACGTCGAAGCACGCATGCGGATCGCTGTCCGGCAGTCGCCAGGCGGAGGCGTAGGTGCCGGAGTGCAGGAGATTGACGTTGAGGTGTAGTTGACGATCTGACATGTCGGCCTAGCGTTCGGGGAGTTACATGAAACGAGATATCGTGCCGCGGCCGATCAGGAAACAAACGCCGAGTGCGAGACTCGAAAAAGAAAAATCTGGCTCTGATATCGCATCAGAGGCGCAGAGTGCTGCTGGGTTATGCGATGAAAGAAAACAGGGCGCATGCCACCACATGAATTTTCTTTCGGCGCTCGCGCCAGTGAAAGCTTGGCCCAAATCCGCGTAAATATCTGAAATTGCCAGAAGCGCAGCCCCACGCGATGTTGTGCGACGCGGCGTCAACGCTGTGCCGCGCGAAATTGGGCTACGGAGAGTGATCGATGACGGGGCGCGCCGAAAAGCTTCCGGCCACAGCCGGATCTGTTGAATATGACGCAGACGTCCTCGTCCTCGGCGGTGGTCCAGCTGGTACGTGGGCGGCAATCAACGCGGCGGAGTGCGGGGCGCGCGTTGTGCTGGCAGACAAGGGATTTTGCGGCACGTCCGGCGCGACGGCGGCGGCCGGCACCGGCATCTGGTATATCGATCCCGATCCGTTGCTTCGCGAAGCTGCCATGGCAGGACGCGAGAAGATGGGCGGCTACCTCCAGGATCGCCGCTGGATGGCGCGCACGCTCGATTATACTTTTGCGCAGAGCAACCGGCTGGCGGAGTGGGGTTATCCGTATCCGGTCGATGAGAATGGAAAATCCCAGCGTAACTCATTGCAGGGGCCGGAATATATGCGGCTGATGCGCAAGCGTACCAAGGCTTCCGGCGTCATTATCCTCGATCATAGTCCGGCACTCGAACTTCTCCTTGACGATGACGGCGCGGCGGCCGGCGCGACCGGCCTACGCCGGCAGAGGCACGATCGCTGGATCGTGCGCGCCAAGGCCGTCGTGATCGCGACGGGCGGCTGTGCGTTTCTGAGCAAGACGCTCGGCTCGAATGTGCTGACCGGCGACGGGTATCTGATGGCGGCGGAGGCTGGTGCCGAATTGAGCAGCATGGAGTTCTCCAACCCCTACGCGATTTCGGCAGCGTTCGGCTCGGTGACGAAGACGCTGTTCTACGGCTGGGCGACGTTCACCTACGAGGACGGTAGCGTGGTTCCGGGCGCTGCCTCCAAGGGCGGCCGTTCGGCGATCGCGCGCGCCCTCACGCAAGGGTCTGTTTATGCCCAACTCGACAAGGCCGACGAAGAGGTGCGGCGGACGATGCGGGCGTCGCAGCCAAATTTCTTCCTGCCGTTCGATCGGACCGGCATCGACCCGTTCACCCAGCGCTTCCCGGTAACCCTGCGCCTTGAAGGCACCGTGCGCGGTACCGGCGGACTGCGCATCGTCGACGACAATTGCGCCACCACCGTGCCAGGGCTTTATGCTGCCGGTGACGCGGCAACGCGCGAATTGGTCTGCGGCGGCTTCACCGGCGGTGGCAGCCACAACGCGGCCTGGGCCATGTCGTCCGGCACCTGGGCGGGCCAGGGCGCAGCCGATTATGCGAAGCAAGTTGACCGCGGCGGCGAGGGGGCAGGCGGCGCGGGCCGGCACGGTCGCACTTCGCGAGCGTGCCGGCCGGCGTTTCGCGCCGGCGGAATTGGCGCGCGCCGTTCAGGACGAAGTGTTTCCTTATGACCTGAACTATTTCCGCGAGGCTGGCCGTCTCGGCGCCTCTCTGCAGCGGCTCGACGCACTCTGGGCGGAAGCGTCCAGTTCAGACGCGGCGTCCGAGAGCGATTTGCTGCGTGCCGCGAGGCTGCCGCGATGCTGGCAACCGCGCGGTGGATGTACCGCAGTGGATTGGCACGAAAGGAAAGCCGCGGCATGCACCGGCGCGACGATTTTCCGAACCAGGACGAACGGTTCCGTCACTACATCACGGCCGGCGGCCTCGATGAGGTTTGGACCTCGTCACGCCCTCACGCGGATGACGTCCTACGCGGAGGCAGCAGAATGATTGAGGTCATTGACGCCGAGCGTTGCACGTCCTGCGATATTTGTGTGAACGTCTGCCCGACAAATGTTTTCGACAAGACCACTGGCATCCCGGTCATCGCGCGCCAAGGCGACTGCCAGACCTGCTTCCTTTGCGAGCTCTATTGCCCGGAAGACGCGCTGTTCGTCTCACCCTTCGCCGACACGGCGCAGGACGTCGATGTGGTTGCCCTGAAGCAGCAAGCGCTGCTCGGCAGCTATCGCCGGTCGGTCGGCTGGACCGATGAAACCCGTGAGCTACGCGGCATTGACCGCAGCTACCTTCTGTTTGGGCATTGAAGGCGCTCGCGCGATCGGAAAGTACTCCGGCCGCGCCATCAGAAACTGGAATACGAATGAACGTACATCAATCCCCGACGGTTGCCGAACGGGTCCCTGTGCCCGGACCAATCGTGGCGGAGGCAGCGGAAGCGGACGCCATGGTTCGCCTCGAGCTAGTTGCAAAAACCTATCCCGCTTATCGCGACAAGCCGAGCGTACACGCATTGCAAGACATCGACTTTGCGATCCCGCGAGGATCGATCACCGGCGTGATCGGCCGATCAGGCGCTGGAAAGTCGAGCCTTGTCCGCTTGATCAACGGGCTGGAAAAGCCGACCGCTGGCCGCGTCGTGGTTGATGGTCGGGATGTTTCCGCGCTCTCAGGTCGGGAGCTGCGCCTGGCACAGCGCTCGATCGGCATGATTTTCCAGCACTTCAACCTGTTGTCGTCGCGGACGGCGGCCGACAACATCGCGCTGCCGCTCGAGATAGCCGGTTGGTCGAAACCGGACATTGCGGTCAGGGTTTCCGAGCTGCTCGAGCTGGTCGGCATCGGCGATAAATATGATCGCTACCCTTCGGAATTGTCCGGCGGCCAGAAACAGCGGATCGGGATTGCGCGCGCACTCGCAACACGGCCGAATGTGCTGCTCTCGGACGAGGCGACCTCGGCGCTCGATCCGCAGACGACGCGCTCGATCCTCGATCTCCTCGCCAGCATCAATCGCGAGCTCGGCGTCACCATCGTGCTGATCACCCACGAGATGTCGGTGGTGCGGCAACTCGCCAAGGAAGTCGTGGTGATCGACGCCGGCCGGATCGTCGAGCGCGGACATGTAGCGGACATCTTCACTCACCCGGCGCACCCGATCACGCAGAACTTTCTCGCCGAAGTCCTCGGCGACAGCATCCCGGTCTCGCTCGCGAGCCGTCTGAGCCAGCAACCGGTTCTCGGCGGTCAAGCGGTCATCCGGGTGCAGCTTCGCGGCACGGGCGTCGGCGACACCATCGTGGCCCGGCTCGCGCGCGAGCTCTCGGTCGATGTCGCGCTGTTGTCGGCGCGCATCGACGAGATCGGAGGCCAGCATGTCGGATCGCTGACGATCGGCATTCCGGGCGACGATGCCCGGATCCGGCAGGTGCTGTCCTGGCTTTCGCAACATCAGTTCTTCGTGGAGCGTCTCGGCCATGTCGCGTGATCTCATGAATCTGATTGTCGAGGCCACCGGCGAAAGCCTGTTCATGGTCTCGGTCGCGACGTCGCTGGCTACGTTGTTCGGCCTGCCGATCGGGATATTCTTGGCGACCAGCCGCAAGGGCGAACTGTTCGCGGCGCCCTCCGTGAACACGGTTCTCGGTGTGATCGTCAACGCCACCCGATCGACGCCCTTCATCATCCTGGTCGTCGCCATCATCCCGTTCACCCGCTTGATCGCTGGTACGTCAATCGGATCGGGCGCCGCGATCGTTCCGCTGACGATCGCTGCTACTCCGTTTGTCGCGCGGCTGGTGGAAGCGGCGATCCGCGAGGTCGATGGTGGCTTGGTCGAGACCGCATCCTCGTTCGGGGCCAGTCCCTTGCAGATTGTATTCAAGGTCCTGATTCCCGAAGCGCTGCCGGGGCTAGTGCTGGCGTTGACGCTGGCGGTGGTGAGCCTGCTCGGCTATTCCGCGATGGTCGGTGCAGTCGGAGGCGGAGGCCTCGGCGACCTCGGCATCCGCTACGGCTATCAGCGCTTCATGCCGGAAATGATGCTGGCGGTGGTGGTCGTCCTGATTGCGCTGGTGCAGACAGTGCAGACTGCGGGCGACTATCTGGCGCGCCGGGTCAACCGTCGCCTGCGGCATCGGTGAGCCAGTCATGTCAAAGGAAATCCGGCTCAACGCCTTCGACATGAACAGCGTCGGCCACATCCAGCACGGAATGTGGACCCATCCGCGTGATCAGTCGCCACGTTATACCGATATCGAATATTGGCAGCATCTGGCCAAAACGGCCGAGCGAGGCCTTTTCGATGCGATCTTTCTCGCCGACATCATCGGTGTCTACGATGTCTATGGCGGGTCGCCGGCGGCCTCGATCCGCGGCGCGGTGCAGATTCCGATCAATGATCCGCTCCTCGTCGTGCCCGTGATGGCGGCGGTGACCAAGAACATCGGCTTCGGCGTCACGTCGAACGCTACCTACGAGGCGCCTTATCTCTTCGCGCGGCGTCTTTCGACGCTCGATCACCTCACCAAGGGAAGAACGGGATGGAACATCGTCACCGGCTATCTCGACAGCGCCGCGCGGGCGATGGGGCTCGATCGTCAGATCGAGCATGACGACCGCTATGACCTCGCCGACGAATACATGGAGGTCATCTACAAGCTGCTTGAAGGAAGCTGGGAGGACGACGCCGCTCTCGCCGACCGGATCAACCAAATTTATGCGGATCCGGCGAAGGTTCACGCGATCAATCATGTCGGGCGCCGGCACCGCGTCAATGCCATCCATCTCAGCGAACCCTCTCCGCAGCGTACGCCTGTGCTGTTCCAGGCGGGCGTCTCGACCCGCGGCCGGGCTTTCGCGGCCAGGCACGCCGAGTGCATTTTCCTCGCGACCTCGACCAAGGACAACGTGCGAACTCTCGTCAAGGACGTCAGGGCCCAAGCGGTCAAGGATGGCCGTAGCGCGGAGGACATCGTTGTCTTCGCGAGCCGTGCGGTCGTCGTAGGGCGTACGCACAAGGAGGCGGAAGAGAAATTCGCCGAATACAAATCCTACGGCAGCGTCGAAGGGGCTCTCGCGCATTTCGCTAGTTCGGTCGGCATCGACTATGCAAAGGAGGATCTCGACGCGCCGCTCAGGCACGAACAGACCAATTCCATGCAGTCGATCCTGGAAGCGTTGACCACGCGGAGCAGCGAGCAATGGACCCTACGCAAATTGCTTGGCGAGATGGGGCTCGGCAGTCGCAGCAGGCCGTTCATCGGTTCAGCGGAAGAAGTAGCCGATGAGTTGCAGAACTGGGTCGAAGAGACAGGGATCGACGGCTTCAATCTCAGCCGCGTCGTGACGCCGGAGGGGTTGGAGGACTTTGTGGAGCTTGTCGTTCCGATCCTGCAAGAGCGTGGAATCTACAAGACGGCTTACCGCGAAGGGACCCTGCGGCAAAAGCTGTTCGGCGGCTCGGCGCGTTTGCCGGAAAGGCACGTCGGGGCGTCCTATCGGCATCGCCGGGCGATCGAGGTCGGCACCGGACGGACACCGTTGGCTGAAGGCGTCCTGTAGCTGTTTGAGACGAAGTAAAAGGGGAGTTTCGCATGTACAGCGATATCGGGACTAGGACTTCGCGTGACCGGCGCCGTTTGCTTGCGATGGCAATGGCGGGTGTTTTGCTTGCAACCGGGCTCGCTTCGCGGGGTGACGCCGCCGAGCCGTTAAAGGTCGGCACATCGGGCGGTCCGATTGCGGATATTCTCCAGTTTGCCGCCGCGCGCGCCAAGGAGCAGGGCCTCGACGTCAGGGTCATTGAATTTTCCGATTGGGTGACGCCGAACGAGGCGCTGCAGAGCGGCGATATCGATGCCAATCTATTCCAGCATACGCCTTTCCTGAACAATGCCATCGCGGCGCGTGGCTATACCTTCACGCCGATCGCGCCGACCTATGTGCTCCCAGTTGGGCTCTATTCCAAGAAGATAGCCAAGCTCAGCGAGGTTCACCCAGGAACGAGGGTTGCGGTCGCCAATGACCCCGTCAACGAGGCGCGCGGATTGTTACTGTTTGAGAAGGCAGGACTAATTAAGTTGCGCGAAGGGGTCGGAGAGAAAGCCGGCGTCCGCGATATCGTGGAAAACCCCAAGAACCTGAAGTTTCTGGAGATCGAGGCGCCGCAGTTACCCCGGGTGCTCGACGATGTCGAACTCGCGCAGGTCAGTATCAACTATCTGATTGCTTCGGGCGGCGACCCGGAAAGCCTCCTGATCGCCGACGGCTTTGGTGATCCGCGTTATGCGCTGCAGTTCGTGGCGCGGACCGACAAGAAGGACGACCCGCGCCTCCTGCGCTTCGTCTCGATCTATCGGTCGCAGGAGGTCAAGGACTACATCCACAACAAGTACGGCCGCTTCCTTGTGCCGGTGTGGTAAAGTGCGGGCCGCTCAATCCGGCTCAGGGTCCTCTGGGCGTCCAGATCTTCAAGCCGCCGGTATCGAGCTTGGCCGGGATCAAATGCTCGGCGAAAAACGCGTCCGCGATGCGTTGCTGCTCCGACAGGCCGGATGCCGTCACAGGTCCGACCAGATAGGAGCGATGGCTGTTGGCTTCTTCGACCGTCGCCGTGTCGATCCCCCACAAGCCGGTTAATGCCGTAGCCGCCTCCGCCGGGTGCGTCTTCACCCATTTGCCGGTCTCGGCCAGTTTGTTGAAGATGACGTTCAACGCGTCACCATGTGCATCCGCGTAGGCGGCGGAGGCGAGATAGTAGCGCTTGTAGCTGGCAAGGCCATTACTGCCGTCGGCGAGAACCCGGGCCTCGGATTGTTTCAGCGTGCTGGATAGGAACGGATCCCAGGCGACCCAGGCATCGACGCTGTTGCCGATGAAAGCCGTGCGTCCGTCGGCTGGCGTCAGGTAGGCGGCGCTGATGTCTTTGAAATTGAGACCTGCCTTGGCGAGCGCCACGAGCAAGAGATAATGACTGCCGGCCCCCTTCGTGACCGCAACCTTCTTACCCCTAAGATCGGCCAGCGTCTTGATGGACGAAGACCGCGGCACCAGGATAGCCTGGGCCGAGGGCGAGGCCGCTTCTTCCGCAATATAGGCAAGCTTGGCACCCGCGGCCTGGGCGAAGATCGGCACCGTGTCGGCGACGTCTGCGCCGAAATCGACGCTACCGATATTAATGGCTTCCAAGAGCGGCAATCCGCTCGTGAACTCCCGCCAGGTCACCGTGATGCCAAGCGGGGTTAGGGCCTTCTCAAGTTCGCCATTGGTTTTCAAGATCGCTGTCAGCGTCGATGATTTTTGATAGCCGACCCGAATTTCCTCGGAACGGACAGGCTGCGTTAGCAGGGAGGCTCCGACAAGGCCGATCACGCCGGCGGTGAGGCCACGCATGACATTGGGAAGAGATGGCATCGGTTTTCCTTTCGTTGGCAGCCTGGCTATCATTTGCAATTGAGTGCGGGCGCTGGCAATTCCAGAGAATGAGCCGGCTTAACCGTAAAATTCTCCGCCGGGGCACCGATCTGAGAATGACGTTTTGCAATTGTGCTGCCCTGTCGCTGTCGCGATGCCGATTAACGCTACCAGGCCAGCCGCGTTACGGAGTTCGCCCACGCCGCTTTCACGGAGCTATCGGAGCCAAGAAGGCAGCATGGCTCACGAACAGGCAGTTCGATGGTGCGTCACGGCCGCGCCCCTCTGCCAGAGAGTCGCCCGAGCGGCCAAGGATCGCCTTCGGGCACAAACTCATTCCTTCTATGGCGCAGGAAATCTGGAGAAGACCCTTGCTGTTCCGGCTCTGACAAAGAAATTCCATGAGATTGCCGACGTTGGCCTTTCGACCGAAATTCAAGCCAAGCGAATTCGCCGTTTTGGCACTCGGGTGGGGAAGGACCATGTCGGATATTGCGGTTAAGGTATCGGAGCCATCGCTCGTACAGCAGGGGCTTTTGAACGAGGATTGGCTTGCCGTTGCGATAGGCCTTCTGGTGTTTGCGCTGTCGCTGTTTTCAATCAGTGGAACCGACTTGCTCGGCTGGGCTGTGACGACCTCCGTCTATACAAACGTCGCCGGCGCGCTCGCGCCAATCGCCAAGGCCTATGCGGGACTCGGTGGCGTCGTCTCTTTGCTGCTCACCTATGCCGCGCTTCTCCTCGTGCTTGGCGTCGGCGTCAGCATGCTAGGGGCTGACGTTGGGAAATTCGCGCTCGCCTTTACCGTCGTGTTCGCCATCGCCTATGCAAGCTGGATCGCCGGCAGTTATGCTTACATCGCGGCGGTGACGCCGGCGGAGCAGCAGAAATTCGGCGTCTCCTGGTCGCTCAAGCTGACCAATGAAGGTGGTTTCGTCATCGCGCTGCTTTCGGGCCTCGTCATCGCCAATTTCTTTCCGCGTTTCGCGGCGTGGCTGAAGGAAGCAATCAGGCCCGAACTCTACATCAAGATCGCGATCGTCATTCTCGGCGCAACTGTTGCGGTGACGGCGGCCGGCCGTCTCAACCTCGCATCCTCGCTGCTGCTGCGAGGTGCAGCCGCGATCGTCGAGGCCTATCTGATCTACTGGGCTGTGATCTATTTTGTCGCGCGCAAATGGTTCGGCTTCAGCCGCGAATGGTCGGTGCCGCTCGCGTCGGGCATTTCGATCTGCGGCGTGGCGGCGGCGATCGCAACGGGTGGTGCTATCCGCGCGCGGCCGGCGGTGCCCGTGCTAGTGTCCTCGCTGGTGGTCGTCTTCGCCGTTGTGGAAGTGCTGATCCTGCCGTTCCTTGCACAGACGTTTCTCTGGCAGGAGCCGCTGGTTGCCGGTGCCTGGATTGGACTTGCCATCAAGACCGATGGTGCGGCGGTCGCGGGAGGTGGCATCACGGAATCGCTGATAATGGCGAAGGCAGCGGCCGAAGGCATCAAATATCAGCCCGGCTGGATTCTCGCGACGACGACCACCGTGAAGATCTTCATCGACATCTTCATCGGCATATGGGCGTTCATCCTCGGCTATATCTGGACCAACCACATCGACAAAGGACCGGATAAGGCGAAGGCTGGCGAAATCTGGCAACGTTTCCCGAAATTCATACTCGGCTTCATCCTGGTGTTTGCGATGTCGCTCTGGCTTGCCGTCGGCACCACGCCGGAGATCGCCAAGGCGGTGCCTGCGGCTGCAGGAGAGGCCAATGTCTTCCGGGTGATCTTCTTCATCCTGACCTTCTTTTCGATCGGCGTGCTCTCGGACTTCCGCAAGCTGTGGCAGCAGGGTTTTGGCAAGCTCGCCGCCGTCTATTTCGTGAGCCTGTTCGGCTTCGTGATCTGGGTCGGACTCCTGATTTCCTGGCTGTTCTTCTCCGGCTTCAAGCCGCCGCTCGCATCCTGATCTCGGGAAAGGACACATCATGTCGCAAACGGATATCAAGGAAGAGATCAACTCCACTGTTGAACCTCTGCTACCGATTGAGAAGAAGCTGATCGGCTGGAGCCTCGGCATCGGCATCTCGCTTCTCGTTATACTGATCGCGGTCAATCATTTTGTACCGATCACATCATAGGCCGGCATTCGCGAAGACGAATCGATAAGAGAAGTTGCCGGCGTTTATTCCCGCGGGAATCAGCAGCTAATCGTGCAGCGTCGTCGCCGGCATCGCCCGGGCCGTCGAGGACGTTTCCTTGCTGAGTACAGGCGATTGCGGAGGCGCGAGGGCTGGATCGCAAATGGCAACGAGACGCGCAGCCAATTCAGCGCACTGGTTGCGGATATCGGGGATTGCGACGATCTCCCAGAAGGCGGCGCGAGTAAGCGGACCCACCGCGAACAGGCGCCGTGAAGAGATGCCGCTCCGGCTTATCATGGTGCAATCTGCCGCGATGTCGACGCCGATATGCAGGGCATCAGCGCGCGCGAGGCCCTGTTCGAACAGGCGCTGTATCACCGGATTGCCGGTGGCCCGTGGATCTTTCACGATGCCGGTACAATCCACGATCATGCCGACCTGGAGGTTCGCGCTCTCGCGTTGGCCACGTCGCCGGTAGCGAACCAGGGCACCGGCCGCATTCGGTTCGATGCCGGTCACTTTTGCCGCCACCAGTGACAATCGACCCGCCGCGAGCGCTTGCGCGAGGCGCATTTCTACTTCCGGCGCCATGCGATGGCGGTGGACGTCCCACCAGGCGCGTGCGTGCTCGAGGAAACAGCGTTTCGACGAGAGCGGGAGTTCCTGCCAGAGTTGTTGGGTGTAGGGTCTGATGGCATCTATCACGCTGCGCCAGTCCCCACCGGCGGCCATGTGCGCGTCTATCCGGCCGCGGAGCCAACGCAAGAGCCTGCTCGCGCCGACGCCGAAGGGAACTTCCTTTTCCTCGATACGCATGGGATCGGTACGGTGATGAGCTTTGGCAAGCAGGCCGCGTCTAGACATCGCGACGATTTGGCCCCGATGTCCGTTGCGGAGCAACGACAGGACGTAGTCGATCATCGTAAGTCCCGTGCCCAGGATCAGCACGCTTGCATCCTTCTCAATGGTACTCGACGGCGGTGACCACGGATCTGCGTCGCAGGGCAGCTTAGCGACCGGGCTTTCATTTCCGGTGGCGAGGACGGCGACCTCGCCGACATATCGGGAGCCGTCAGCGAGCGTGACAGTGACACCGGATGGGCCTTCGTTCAGGTCGACACATTGACCATGCACGATGGCCAGGCGGCGCGGCCCCCTTTCGCTCGACGTCAAAGATCCGATGAGGCTCGCAAGATAGTCTCCATAGGTGCGGCGCGGCACGAAACAATACGGATCCGGACATAGCGGCCCCTCGGCACGGTCGGAAAGCCAGCGCCAGAAGTGCTCGGGATCATCCGGCAGCGCG
Source organism: uncultured Alphaproteobacteria bacterium (assembly GCA_963770385.1). Classification (GTDB taxonomy): domain Bacteria; phylum Pseudomonadota; class Alphaproteobacteria; order Rhizobiales; family Xanthobacteraceae; genus Bradyrhizobium. The sequence goes on from CAVYPJ010000003.1 coordinate 2,633,759, forward strand.
CTCATGTTGGCGGCGCGGACATTCAGCACGTGTTCTGGATTGCTAGTGTGATAGGCGGGACCGCGGCCGATTTCCGGCCGTCTCTCGATTAACGTCACGCGAGACCCGAATTCCGGATTTTGCAGGAGCTGGTAGGCAAGCAGCACGCCGCTGGCGCCACCACCGATAATGATCACGTGACCTGTTGCGAAACGGTTCATGAGACTGCACCCCGATATTCAATTGAATAAACGCAACGACGCTCGCCTCGTTGCCGATCCTAGCGCGCAAAATGCGTTGGCATTTTGAAAAGACGATTTTTCTGGAAACGGGACTTGAAAGAGCGTGTGGCTTTCAGGAAAGGGGTCAGAATCGCAAAACATCACTGCCTCAACATGTGCAATGCGGTGAGAGACGTTGTGCCGCCGGCATGGGTGCGTGCCATGACCACGGCAGACGGACCGCACTTGCGGTTCGGCGCCGCTTTGGAATTCGGCGCTCTTGCAATCCCATTCCGGCCGAAACCTGTATCCTGATGGAAGTTCGGAAACCACATGACAAGGAAAGCGAAAAGACACGTCACGACAAGGACGAATAAAATGCCTAAAACGTCAGCGCGCGTCGGGTACCAATGAGGCCATCGCATTTTCGATCCATTCGGCAGATCAATCCACCGAACCTTTGTGGAGAGCCACTGCGATTTTTTCTAGAGTTCGCATTCGTTCGCCGAGTTTCTGCGATTTGTTGTTCACAAAGCTGGATCATCGTGAGCCCAGAGGCTGTGCGCTGGCGAGTAAAGCGAACACACAAAATCCACGCAGCGATGAGTATTACGAATGGCCACCACGAGAGCAAAACCGACAACCAATCGCCGTTCATATAAACGTCTCCACCAGCCACCGCGGGCGAAAGCCCAGCATCCCACGGGAATGAAGTCCAAACGTTAATAAACGAGTATTCGCGTGGTGATTAATTTATGAAATCCCTGCACCTTCCAGTTGTTGGCGGGCGGATAAAGGTCACAATCGCTTGGCCGCAGTTGGCGATGATTGAAACTTATCAGGCCGAGAGTCCTATTGTCACCATTTCCGCGTGTGGCCCCACGCGGACCTCCTGGGAGTTTGCTTTTACGTCTGCTGTTTGGGGGTAAAGCGGACCCGTTGTGCTCAGAGCGAGTTCTTCCGGGTGTGACCCGGAGCGGACTCGGCAAACTCATCAAACCCGGCTTAAACTTCGTTACAGAATACTAACTAGGTCGGAGAAGTTCTTATCATCCGTGGTAAGCGGGAAGAATGGAGCGTGGCATATCGTCAAGGCGTCGAGCACCAAGTTTACGATGTGCAAAGAACGCCAGAGACCAGCCAAAGTTCGCCCGAGCCTCGCCGACCGCTTCATGCTGGCCGTCTCGTTCAGCCGTGCCATTGATGGGATCTGGATCGGGTCTTACAGAGCGCCGGAGTATTTGCCGCACGTTGAACGAGCGCTCGTTCTTATAAGACAGAACAGTCCTCTGCATTATGCTCGCATCTGCCGGGACCTGAAGCGCATTTGGGTTTGCTTAGTGCCTGGCGGGTTGGCAGAATATAAGCATTCGCTCGGAGCATGTGTGCTCGATGAGAGATTTGTCACTAATCCAGAAACGACCGTAGAGCGGATCGCTTCGGCTATTGTTCACGAAGCGACTCACGCAAGGCTGGAGCAATGTGGGATCGGCTACGCTGAAGATCAGCGCGCAAGGATCGAGGCGGTCTGCTTTCGAAGAGAGCTGGCTTTTGCCGTACGATTGCCAGACGGCTTGAAGTTACAGCAGGACATCAAGGAATATCTGGGCTGGTATCCCGCGCATCCAGAGTACTTTCAGAATGATCGTGCAATCGAGCGTGCCAACAGTGGTGAAGTTGATATCCTTCGTCATCTTGGAACTCCCGATTGGCTGATCCGAATATTGCCGGTGCTTACGTCAATCATCGGCCGGGCGAGAAAGCTACTACCCCGTCTCGGTTGATCGTGATGGGATCTGACCTTGCTTAATTCGGCTCTTGGCCCGACTCGGACTTCCGGCGACGTCCGCTTTGGAGCCGCTGTCTGGGGCACAGCGGACGTCAAACGGCGTCGTCGATTGTGAGTACACGCCTAGTTGCGGCCCCGACCAGAGTGTCATGTCGGCAGCAGGCTCGGGAATTGGATGTAATCATTGCGTACAGCATGAACGAGGGCCGCCATGCGCTGGTGTGTTTCGATCGGGGCCGTGCTTGTCCTTGGAGAGCAGTAGCTGGCGGCGAAGTCGCCAGCGTTGCCGCCCTGAAACTCGGGCATCAAGCTGTCAAGGGCCCAACGGGGACTTCCTTCAGAGTCTGCGTCTAAGTCGGCTGCCCGGGGTAGAGCGGACTCGTTGTGCTTAGGGCGAGTTATTCCGGGTTTGACCCCAAACGGACTCTGGGCGTAGCGAGCAGCGGGTTGACGAGAGAGGGCGACATAAGTTGCCGCCCCCAACTGTCGCGGCTTGTGAATGGTCTACTTGTAGTATCCGACGCCGCAGCCTAGTTCGCCGACTCTGGTTACGAAGCTCACCTTCGGAAACGTCGGCGCGGTGGTGCCGGGTTTTGGGAACAGGTAGTCCTTCAACTCAGTGACCTGACCTTCTGGCTTCTGCCCTGCAGCGTAGAGTTCGATACCATATGCGCTGCCGGTAGAGTCCTTGAGGGTTCTAACATCCGTACCAGCAAGAACAGCCTTGGGACTGGCGAGGGTTTTCCCGTCAGAGATTCTGAAGCAGAACGGATAAAGATCGCGGTCTAAAAATCCACCTTCTCCTTTGACGAACATCGCGAGTGCCACGGCCTGATCTGCTTTTACAGCGGCGACTGCCTTGACGAGCATAGCCTTAGCCTCTTCGGCCGTGCCTCCCTGCTGCGCGAAAGTGGTGGCTGAGAGCGTGAGAGCCACGCCCGATACTGCGCTAATTATTAGCGTACGAAGCATGAGCTTCCTCCTTGATTGGCTCGCGGGGCAGCAAGGCACGCGCGCGCGACCGCCAAGAAAGCCGCGGCAACCTGAGGCGCCCGACCATCGGAATCATGATCAAACGTTCGCCCTCAAGCGACGGCTATTCTTGGCAAAGAAGCTGGTTGCGTGTTTCGCTCTCGAAGACTGCAGAATCCATCGGGCCATTTTCCCGGGCTTTATGGGCGTTGGCAGAAAGGCGCGGCTGCATCACCACCACCGCCCTGTCAGCCAGGGTTACTGACAGGGGATAGACCGCAAGTGACAAGTGGGCTGCTCATTGTTTAGGGCAGCCCGTGTACCAAGGAAAGATAGGATCGCGCGACGAGCCATCTGCGAAGCCACCTTTGACGATGAGCCCGGCCACCGTTCCGGCGCCTGCCCAAACCCTGGGCTAAGTATTTGCTTTTGCTGACTTGGCGCTCTCCCCTAGGGAGCGCCATGGTGATTTTCCGCCGTTGATCTTTCTCGATTTTCTTTCGCAACCTGCAACCCAGGTCGGGGGCAGAGTTTGATCACTGCTCGCTCGCGCTGATGCTCTTTCGTCGCGGTTTAGGACGGTATCGACACCCGCGGCAGGTAGCGCGCATCGTCGCCATAGGCCCGCGGAGACTGGCATCGTAATCAGCGGTGCCGTTAATTAGGTTCGCGGTGAGGCGGCTGAAGCATGAGGCTAATGACCGTAGCTCTCGGAGCGGCCCTGGTCCTGTGTAACCTGGGGACTTTTAGTGCCGCAGCGCATGCGCAGAAGGCCAAAGTCGTTCGTGAACCACGCGAGAGGCTTATCGTCAGGGTGCCGGTGGTAAGGACCATTCCTTACTGGGATTCTAATATTGTTCCACGATATCGTTATCGCCCTGAGGACGACCGGGTCGATCCATACGGCCCGCCCGTCGCGCCGGTGATACGCTATGGAAATCAAGAGGAATATATTCCGCGGTGGTACTGAACAGGACGCCGAGATACAAGTGCGCGCCGTGATGCTGGCGTTGTAGCTCGGGACCGCTTTCGGTCAGCGGTAAACACTATGGATGATTTTGAGATCCGCTGGGCCGCGCCATAGCTGACATTCGCGTTTCAGCGTCCCGCGATCCTGATCTCGCCGGCGATGATTGGGTCAACGCGCTCGCCAACAATGCAGGTCCTGTACGCGATCTCGGCGTTCTGCTCCTCGTCCAGCGTCGCATAGAGGCCGGAGCCTTCGCGTGTCTTAGCCCACTTGGCTTTGAGCGGTGCGCATGCCGCGACATACGCGGCGTGCCTTGCCATTTTCGCCTCCGCCATCGCTCGGCCGCCGTCGCGGTGACCGACGACAGACGCGAACAGTAGGAAGCCGATCAATAACACGGGGAGGGCTGCCAAAATTTGGTTGGTTTTGCTCATGCCGTCGAAGCGGTGCGTGCGAGCTTTCACGCCTCCAACGGACCCGCCGAGTGTCATCTGTCAGTCTCCCATCCGGTGTTGGCAGCATTGCCGAAGCCACATCTAGCGGGCCGGAGACCACAAGGGCAACGCGTACCGCGTTACACGGTCAATGAAGAGTTGCGCCGGGCTCCATGCCCCGTTCGCTGCTGGTTGGTTTTAAGATTGTGTTAGCCAATAAAGCTCGCTGGGGCCATGGCGCGTGTTAACGCCGGCGGGTGTGCTCATTGTTCGCAGGCCGGACGCAGCGAGGTGACAACTCACGGCGCTCCGTCTTACGGCGCTCCGTCGGACGGTTCTTCATTCTGGAGCGTCTGAGACGAACTGTTCATCAGGCGACCAGCGTGTGGTGAAGACGGGGTAGCGTTCGGCGGTTCGACTCCGCCGATGCCGGGCAGCCTGTTTTTGCAGCGTGTCGCCACGTTGCTGCCTCGCGACCGCGTGTGCTAGACTGCGACTACTCAATAGGGCGCGCGACGGCAGGAAGGGGAGCGGCGTATGCCTGTTTCGGTTGCCAACTCCCAGATTATCTACGATGCCCTCAAAGCCTGCGATGTGAAGATCATTTCCGCCTTGCCGGAGACCTGGCTGGTGCACCTCATCCGCATGGCCGACGATGACCCCGAAGTCACGCTGGTACGCGTCGCCAAGGAAGAGGAGGCGATTGGCATCTCCGCCGGGGCACACCTGGCAGGCGTCAACTCCGCGCTGCTGATGCAGAACCACGGCTTCCTCGCAGCAATCAACCCGATCGTCTCGCTGGCGCTGCTCTACAAGATTCCACTGCTGATGCTCATCAGCTACCGCGGCCACATGGGCGAGCGCGATCCCTGGCAGACGCAGGGTGGCATGGTGACCGAGCCGCTGTTGCGGACGCTAGGCATCCCTGTCTGGCACCTCTCAGACCCTCATGATGCTCAACGCCGCATCAAGGATGCGCAGACGCTGGCAAACGCGGCGCTCTCGCCGGTCGCTGTGCTGTTGACCCGCGAGCTGATGTGGGAGGAGTAGCCATGCTGCGCGCGGATGCCTTGCAGGCGATCTATCCTGAGGTGCAAGACCAAATCGTTGTCACAATCATGGGCGCCGTCGCGGCGGAGCTCTACACGCTCGGCCACCGCTCCAACTTCTTCTACCTGGAGCACGCGATGGGGCTGGCTTCCTCGATGGGACTGGGCATCGCGCTCGCCATGCCGCGCCACAAGGTCGTTGTGATCGACGGCGACGGCTCGCTGCTGATGAACCTCGGCACGCTGAGCACAATGGCACGCTATCGGCCGGGCAACCTGGTGCATATCGTCTTCGACAATGGAAGCTTGCTCTCCGTCGGCGGCTTTCCCACGGCCACTGCGACCGGGACCGATCTGGCTGGCGTAGCGCGGGCTTGCGCTATTCCACAGGTGGCGGAGGCGGAGACGCCCGAGCGGCTCAAGCGGGCCGTCGCAGACGCATTGGCAGGCGAGACGCTAACGACTATCGTCTCCAAGGTTGAGGCGATTGGACCCAAGTCGTTCCACATGGATTTGCCGCTGTTGGAGAATCGCTTCCAGTTCAAGCGTGCGCTGGAGGCTCTGCGGCGGCGGCAGTGAGGCTTGGCCAGTGAGGGCACGGCCTGTGGAGCTTGGCCAGCGTTTTGTGAAGGAGGCGAGCATGGCGGATGGACGATCAGGCGGTGTATTAGCCCAACTCGTGGAAGAGCTGAACGCGCGGCGGATTCGCGTCGTGGATCTCACCACGACACTGGGCCCCGAGACGCCGGTGATCGATCTGCCGCCGATCTTCGCGCCGTCGCCGGGGCTGACGCTCACCGAGATCTCGCGCTACGATGCCCGTGGGCCGGCATGGTACTGGAACGTCCTGACTCTGGGCGAACATACCGGCACGCACTTCGACGCACCGATCCACTGGGTGACGGGCAAAGATCTGCCCGAGAACGCGACCGACACGATCGCGCCGCGCAAATTCATCGGACCCGCTTGCGTCATCGACGTGACGGCGGATGTGCAGAACAATCAAGACTTCCTGCTGACACCCGCGCGCGTCCAGTCCTGGGAGATGGCGCATGGACGTATCCCCGCCGGGGCATGGGTGCTGCTGCGCACCGGCTGGAGCGCCCGTACGACGCGCGAGGAATTCCTCAACGTGCACGAAGACGGCGCCCACTCACCGGCGTTCTCGAAGGAATGCTCCGAGTTCCTGGCGCACGAACGCGACGTCCTGGGCGTCGGCGTAGAGACCGTTGGAACGGACGCCGGGCAGGCCGGCACCTTCGATCCCCCGTTCCCCAACCACGGTACGATGCATGGCGCAGGCAAATTCGGCATCACCAGCCTGATCAATTTGGACCAATTGCCGCCAACCGGCGCAGTGGTCATCGCCGCACCGCTCAAGATCGCCGGTGGCTCAGGCAGCCCGCTGCGCGTCATTGCACTCGCTCCCGTCTGATCCAAGCGACAGACTATTTGCTGAGAGCGCCAATTGCATCTTCCCGCCTGTGGCTTCTGGCGCAAAGCGCCATTGCTGAATGTCAGCCCATTGCGGACACATCCAGAGGCGCGTCCGCAAGATCTGTGCTGCAGAACGCGGGGATTGCTGAGGACGGCACCGAGACGGACCGACAATGCTTAGCTGTCTTGCTTCCATGGATGCTATCGCGCCAATTCCAACAGCCGACGACAATGCGCCGGCAGCCGCCGCTCATTGAGGTTGGTCACGCTGAGCAGCAGTCCCTGCTGACGGGAAGGTTGCTTGTACCACGGTGACAGGGGAGCCGGCGCCAGGCCGAACTGTAGGGCGCGCGAAGCGATGTCCACGTCTGACGCAAACTCGGGAAGCAAGATCACCACTGCCAGACCCGCGGTTGATTGCACCTTTATCGAGTCGGACGCCGTCTCTCTCAGGCAACGAAGCAGCGCCTCGCGTCGGGCGGCGTAGAGCCGTTTCATGCGGCGCAGATGGCGAAGATAGTGCCCTTCCCGCAGGAATTCCGCTACAGCGCGCTGCACGGCCGCAGCCGGCGCTGGCGCTAAGCAAGCCGCGAGCTCACCGAACCGACGACCCAGTTCCCGCGGCACGACCATGAAACCAAGGCGCAGTGCCGGGCTGATCGTTTTGCTGAAACTGCCGATGTGCAGCACTCGTCCGCCATGATCGAGCGATGCAAGAGCCGGAGCCGCCCGTCCTTTGAGCTGCAGTTCGCTCAGGTAATCGTCCTCGATGATCCAGGCGTCGGTCCGCCGAGCCCAGGCGAGCAGTGCAAATCGCCGCTCCAACGACATCGTCATCCCGAGCGGCGCCTGCTGGCCTGGTGTCACAACTGCCAATTTCGCTCCCGCGGCTGTCCGGACACCAGCGACGACATCCAGTCCTTCCGTATCGACCGGGACGGCTGTGACAGACATCCCAGCCAAGCCAAGCGCGGCGCGCGTGAGCGGAAAGCCTGGATCCTCGATCCAAGCTCCCATCCTTCCGAGCTGAAGCCCTCGGATCGCCAGACCGAGCGCACCGGAGAATCCGCCCGTGATGAGCACCTGAGAGGGACTGCACGGAATGCCGCGGGCAAGTCCTAAGTAAGCCGCGACCTCCTTTCGCAGCTCCGGATCGCCACGCGGATCCGGATACGTCACCGGCGCCGCCGCAGTCCGCCGGGTCTCACGAGTCAGGATGCGTGACCACAGCTTGAACGGGAAGGCGTCTTGAGAAGGCACGCCCATCTGAAAGACCAGCGGCTTGCTTCCGAACTCGTAGAAGAGGTCCGGCAGAAGCGGGGCTTCCGGCGACCGGTCAGGCATTGAGGATCGGGACTGCCGCGCGGCCACACGAGTACCTGCCGGCCCGAGACCAATCGCGAACTGCTCCGCGATGAGACGCTCGTACGCCACACGCACGGTGCCGCGGGAGACGCCGAGCTGAGCGGCCAGATCCTGCCAAGACGGCAACCGCGCGCCCGAGGCGAGCCGCCCGTTCTCGATGCCCTCTCGGATCGCCGAATAAATCTGGGCTGCCAGCGGGGTCCTCTTGGCACGATCGAGTTGGATGGGGAGGGCAGCCATCACGCGATGGTACAGCCAAAATCGACCATCTTGGTACTGTTTTATGACCAGGCGCAACGCATCTATTCGCCACGGCCAACGGCCTGAGCGGCTCCGATGCAACTTCAATCTCTCGTGGCAGGGCTGTCTAAAGTGGAAGGCGTGTTCACGTCACCCGCACGATCGGCGTTGTCGCTCGGCCGAGGCTCGATGCTTTCTAAGGGGAACGCAGATGACTCAATGCATGGATTGGCGCAGCTTCGAGAATTCACTCAAGACCGAGGCGCGCTTTTTCAGTCGGACGGCAGCAAACCATCTTACATCAATCCTCGATGATATTGGCGAGCTGCAACCGCGCGACGGCCGTCCACTCGTGGTGGATGCGGGTCCCGGAACGGATCTTCATACCCTTTATCGCGCTCGGGTCTTTCAATCTGACGACAAACTCGAAGCCGCCCTCGGCAGGCCGGACATCCACCTCGGCTCGCCGCCAGCACCCTTGGCGGCGGCCGGTCGCATGAACGCGCGTGGTATCTCGGTTTTCTACGGCACAAACAATCAGAAGGCGGCGATTGCCGAGGTGCGCCCGCCTGTTGGTAGTCAGATCGCGGTGGCCCAATTCGAGATCATCAAAAAACTTCGACTGCTCGATTTGACCGCCCTCGGTGATGTCCGCGTCGCCGGAAGCTGATTTTTGAGGGCGCCGTGTTTCTGCGGTCGCTGCGTGGGCGTATCACGCGGCCGGCAATGCCCGATGACGATCCGTTTGAATACCTCGTAACGCAGGCCATAGCCGATTTTCTTGCGACGGAGGCTTCGGTGCCGATCGACGGCATCATTTTTCCGTCGGTGCAGGCCGCCGGAGATGTTCTTAACGTCGTCCTTTTTCACAAGGCAGCCCGTGTCGAGGCCATGAACGTTCCAGAGGGAACAGAGATCAGCGCGAGCACGGGCCGTTGGGCAGAGGATGGCTGGGTAGACGATTACGAGGTGGTTGAGAGAGTTCAAGCGTTACACAAGGAGGTTGATAAGAACGAGCAAGAGCCGAGATGGCCGGACTTCGCTGCAATTGCGGAAGCAATGCCTCTTGACCCGCGGGATGCCGATTGGCGCGACGCCAGTCTCCGCATCGTGCCCGAAAGCATGGAGGTGCATCGCGTAAAGGGCGTCGAGTTCGCGACGGACGAATTCACGGTGAAACGGCACCGTCGGGCAAAACAGCGCGATGGTGCAGCCAAAATCGGCGATCGTGGTACTGTTTTATGACCAGGCGCAACGCATCTATTTGCTAACACCAGCGACCGAAGCGATCCCGATGCATCAGGCTTCGTGGGAGTCCCGGTCAATGCAGACGGCGCAGATCGCAGATACGGAGATAGGAGTTCGACAATGGCCGACATTTTTTCTGGCATCAAGATTCCCGATAGCAAGATCGCGCGCGAAGCCGCCGAACTCGTGCGGCAACATGAAACTGAGTTGTTGTACAACCATTCCGTCCGCGTTTTCGTGTTCGGCGCAATGAAGGGCGTTCGGCAAAATCTCAAATTCGATTCTGAACTGCTCTATGTCGCAGCGCTGTTTCACGACTTGGGACTTGTCGACGCCTATCATACCGACACAAAGCGGTTTGAAGTTGATGGCGCCGACGCAGCGCGCGAATTTCTCCGCAGCCATGGCATTCCCGACCCGAAAGCGGATCTGGTTTGGGAAGCCATCGCCCTGCATACCACGCCCGGTATCCCCCAATACATGCGGCCCGAGATCGCTCTCACAAACGCGGGTGTCTTGGTGGACGTCGTCGGGATTGGATATGATGAGTACACGCCGGAGCAACGCGACCAAGTCATCGCCGCCTTTCCCCGCGGTGATAATTTCAAAAGTGATTTTATCCAGGTTCAGACTTGCTCGGCTTTGAAGAAGCCTCCGACGACGTTCGGCACCGTCAATTTCGACTACATCCAAGACCACGACCCCACATTTCACCGGCCAAACGCATGCACTCGGATCCGTAATGCGCCTTGGCATAGCTGAGCCGTCGTGGGCGTTCGTTCCCGTGAACTCGGAATTGCAGATGGCTCATCGCCATGATAGGTGCGCCGTTTGTTGGTGCGGGGCCTCGATGCCTAGATCACTGAGCTCCACTCCTCTGGTTAGCCCTCGGCTCCTTCGCGATCGGCACCGAAGGTTTTATGATCGCCGGGCTGTTGCCCGCCCTCGCCCGAGACCTGGACGTCGGCTTGCCCGCCGCCGGCCAATCTGGTCACGGCCTTCTCTCTCGCTTACGCGATCGGCGCCCCCGTGATGGCGGTGTTGACGGCCAAGCTGGAGCGGCGCCGCCTGCTGGCCGTCGCCATGGCCGGTTTCAGCATTGCCAATCTGCTCGCAGCGCTGGCGCCGGGCTATGCCGGGCTGTTGGCGGCTCGGCTGCTGCTGGCTCTGTCCGCCGCCAGCTTCATGCCGGCGGCCAGCGGATATGCCGCCGCACTGGGCGGGCCGGAGCGGCGTGGCCGTGCTCTGTCCATGGTCACCAACGGGCTGACCTTGGCGATCATCGCCGGCGTGCCGCTTGGGGTGCTGGTCGGCGAGGGCTTCGGCTGGCGCGCCACCTTCCTCGGCGTGGCGGGGCTGGCGGCGATCTCGCTGCTCGGGATCCTCGCCCGAATGCCAAGTCAACCGCCGGGCACCATCGCGAGTCTGGGTGAGCGCCTGGCACTAACCAAGCGCTCCGATATGCTGGCGGTCCTGGCGACCAGCGTGCTGACGGTCGCTGGCACCTTCACGGTCTACACGTATCTCGGCGTCTTCCTTGCCGATGTCGCCGGGATTGGACCGCATGGATTGGCGCTCGTGCTACTCGGCTTCGGGCTCGCCAGTGCAACTGGCGCCCGGCTCGGCGGCACCACGGCCGACCACTGGGGCGCGGGCCAAACCGTCATTGTGGGTGGTGGCCTCACCGTTCTGGCGTACCTTGTCCTCTCGCTGGGCGCGGCGCTCGGGCCTGCGCGGGCCATGCTCGCGCTGTTACCGGCCATCCTGCTTTGGGGCCTGGCCAGTTGGGGCTTGATGACGGCGCAGCAGGCGCGGCTGGTCGCGCTAACTCCAGGTCTGGCGACGGTAAGCCTGTCGCTGAACTCGTCGGCCATCTATCTCGGCAGCGCCATGGGCGCGGCAGTGGGCGCGCTGGTCATCGCCGATGGCGGAGTGGGGCGGCTCGGCTGGGTGGCGGCGGCGTTCAGCGTGGCCGCGCTGCTGACGGTGCCGGCCAGCGGCCGCGCCGGGTCGCGCCGAGATTAACACGTTGGGGAAGCTGCGCCGTGGGTGACGTATTCACCGACACAGTCCAGGCCGTCCATGTCATGAGACAGGAAGCTGCATTGATCGGATCAGGCTATGGCGGCGTCAACCAAGCCATGAGCCTTGGTGTTCCTCTGGTCTGCGCTGGACTTACCGAAGAAGGCCGACGTGAATGTGCGAACCGACGGCCTTCTCCACACCCGCTTGCCGCGACGCTCATGGTCAGCCCGAATTCAAGCGGGCGGTGACTTCGCCCGCGGCCTCTACGTTGAGAATGATCTTCCCTCTCGGCGCTAATCGTCGGCCTTCCAACATCATGTGCGCGTCTCGCGCGTCCGTCGAGAGGGAGGACTGCACCTACGCAGGTTTTCAGTTCGCCGCGGTCAATGAGTTCGGCGATTGTGCGCAGCCGCTCGGTAGTCACTTCCACCAAGAAGAAAGCTGCGGTGACCCCGTGGTGCTTTGCGCGGTCTTGATCAGGCTGGGACACGGCGGAGATCAGCTTGCCGCCTGGGCGAAGAACCTGAAAAGAACGCATTTGCGTCTCGCCTCCGACGAGATCGAGTACCGCGTCGACATCCTTCACCTCATCCTCGAAGCGTTGAGTGTGATAATCCAATACCTTGTCGGCACCGAGGGATCGCACATACTCGATATCCTTGGTCCCCGCCGTCGCGACTGAACGCAGGCGAGCGCGACGAGCGAGCTGAACCGCGTAGGCTCCGACGTTTCCCGCAGCTCCGTGAATGACGACCGTCTGACCGGCTTCGAGGCGAGCGTGGTCGAACAATCCTTGCCACGCCGTGACCGCGACGACGGGAACGGAAGCCGCTTCGGCATAGCTCAGCGAGCTTGGTTTCTTCGCGATCATCCCAGCCAGAGGCCACGGCGTATTCTGCGTAAGCGCCAAGGAACTGGGTGTTGGTCACACCGAAAACCTGATCTCCAATAGCCAGTTCGGAAATGTCGGATCCCACGGCCGCGACTGTTCCGGACAGATCAGAGCCGAGCGTAAGAGGAAGAGGCTGCGGCAACGCGCTCTTGCCGGCCCTGATCCAGCCGTCCCAGGGACCGACTCCTGCTGCGTGGACATCGACAAGAACCTCGCCCGGACCAGGATCTGGCCTGGGAACCCTTTCCAAAATCATCGCTTCCGGCGGTCCAAATTTGTGTACTCGCCATGCCAACACGCTTTCACGCCTGCCGGTGCGATCTGGTTGTAGTCGAGGCGCTTACTCATTCTCGCTCCTTGATAATCGGTCTTTATTTGACGGGAGTGGTCAGTTCCTTGTCGTCCGTATCGACGACGAACACTGCGAGCAGCTTTGCAGGTTTCGTCTTGCTCGCATTGCGACTGACCGGATGGCGTGAGCCTGGCGTCTCGTAGAAGCTTTCGCCGGCTCGATAGACGCGCCTGGGTCCGTCATTCACCTGCGATTCAATTTCTCCCGACAAGACGTAGCCGAAGATGAAGGCCGATTTGGCGTGGGTGTGCGAATGCGACGCCCCGCCCGGCGCATAGTCAACGACCACGGCGATCAGTGACTTACCGGGAATATTGGTGATCGCCTGCTCGAATTGCGGCGTGACCGTTTCGCCAACCTCTTGGGCGGCGGCAGGCATTGCGGTGGCAATGGCGACGGCAGCGCAGGCCGCGCCGACGATGAATCGTATTTTCATGACGGGTGTTCTCCTTTGCCCTGCTACGTGCTGTTGCCCCCGTCCGCAAAAAAGCACCAAGAACGCGAAAAAATCGTGCACCATCTGCATGGACTTCGTTGACTTCACGGATTTATGGACCCCAGCCGAAGGTCGCGAGGGGTGCGTCGCCGAATTTGTCGGCGACATTGCCAATGCCGTACATTCAGCAATTCGCGCGCAGCGTCTCCACGGAGCAATTCTACCGTCAAAGCCATCCTGTCATTACAGGCCCCACGTGCGATTTTGGCGCCCGTTTTGAGTATGCAGGGCACCCCTGCGTTCGCTATATTTTGCGCACCGCGGTGGACATGTTGTTCTTTTCGCAGTTGTTTGCCTTGTCGAAACGGCTATTGGAAATGACCCAGGTGGGGATTTGCCGCAATTGTTCTGGCGATAGGGCGAGCGCCGTCGGCGTTCGGCTGGATCTGTTCTCCCAGGCGGCGATCCCGGTGGATCGCACGTGACCGAGCAGGAAACGCGCAGTGGCTCCCGCACGAGTGGCGAGGGGACGGCTCACGATCTTGAGGCCGTCTCGTTCGGACCGTTTTCGCTTAGATCGCGGTTGCTCGAGAAGGACGGCGTGCCCGTCAAGCTGGGCAGCCGCGCGACGGATATCCTGCGGCTGCTCGTCAGCCGCGCCGGCGAAGTGGTCGCGAAGAACGATATCCTCGCTTACGCGTGGTCCGGTCTTGCCGTCGAGGAGATCAGCCTGCGAGTTCACGTCGCCGAGCTGCGCAAGGCGCTTGGCGATGGCAAGGAAGGCGCGCGCTACATCACGAACATCCCGAGCCGCGGCTACTGCTTTGTCGCCTCCGTGCAACGCGTCCAGCGGACGGCGGCGCTGGCATCCGCGCCGAGTGCGCCCGAGAGAACGACGGCGCCGCCGTCACTGCCGCATCGCCTGGATCGCATGGTCGGGCGGGAGGATATTCTGCCGGAGCTATCAGCCCGCCTGCTGAGCGAACGCTTCGTCACGCTTAGAGGCCCCGGCGGAATCGGCAAGACGACCGTCGCGATCGCGCTGGCCCATGACATGTGGGAGACATTCGAAGGCAACGTCCATTTTCTCGATCTCGGCCCTCTGAAGGATGCGAGGCTGGTCGGCAGCACGGTCGCCGCGGCGCTGGGTCTTGTCGTTCATCACGCTGATCCGACCGACAGCATCATCAGCTTTCTGCGCAACCGGCGCCTGCTTCTCGTCCTCGACAGTTGCGAGCACGTGATCGACGACGTCGCAAGGCTTGCGGAGACCATTTACCGCCAGGCGCCCGGTATCGGCATCCTCGCGACCAGTCGCGAGTCGTTGCTGGTGGAGGGCGAGCAGATCTTCGAGATCGTTCCCCTGCCGGGCCCGCCGCAGGGAGCTCGCCTGAACGCAAGCGAGGTGCTGAGCTATCCGGCCGCGCGCCTCTTCGTGGAGCGCGCCGCTGCGGCCGGGCATCGGGCCGATATCACGGACGACGATGCGGATGTCCTCGCGGAGATCTGCGGCAAGCTGGACGGCATTGCGCTCGCGATCGAGCTCGCCGCCGTGCGCGTCGGCGTCTACGGACTGCGCGAGATGGCCGCGTTGCTCGACAGCCGATTAAAGCTCGAATGGCGCGGCCGGCGCACGGCGCCGCCGCGGCAGCAGACGCTTGGAGCGACGCTGGACTGGAGCTTTGGTCTGATCGGCGAGGGCGAGCGGACCGTCCTTCAGCGGCTTGCGATCTTCGCCGGACCTTTCACGCTTCAGGGCGCGATAGCCGTCGCGGCCGAGGCGGGCGAGCCGATCGATCACGTCGTCGATGCGCTGGAGCAACTCGTGGCCAAATCGCTGGTGTCTGCGCGGCCGGATGGCGCATCGCGACGCTATCGCCTGCTTGACGCCACGCGTGCCTACGCGATGGGGAAGCTGACCGACGGCGGCGAAGCGCAGACAATTGCGCGGCGACACGTCCGATACGTCCAGCAGACACTCGAAGCGACCACGGCCGAATCGGGCCGTGGCGAGCAGGCTTCCCGATCGCAGGAGCGCGCAGGACTGCTCGCCGATGCCCGCGCGGCGCTGGAGTGGTCTTATGCGAATGATGGGGGCGCCGAGCTGCGCCTGCCGCTGGCTGGAGCCTGCGCGAGGCTGTTTGTCGAGCTCAACCTGCTCAGCGAGGCACGCCTCTGGTCCCATCGCGCGCTTGCGATGCTCGACGACGCAAACCGTGGCAGCATGTGGGAGCTCGAGCTCCAGTCGACGCTCGGCCACGCCTTCATGTTCACGGAGCGCAACAGCGAGCAGGCCGAGGGCGCGCTCCGGCGCGGCCTGGAGATCGCTGAAGCTTTGGGTGACCACGCCAACAAGTTCAGGCTGCTGGCGCGGCTGAACATGTTCTATCGCCGGACCGGCAGCTATCGGCATCTGCTGCCGATCGCGATCGAGGCCGAGAGGGTTGCACGCCTGATCGGCGACACCGCGGGGATCGCCGGTGCGAAGGCCCTGGTCGGGGTTTCCCATCATCTCGTCGGCAACCAGACCGAAGCCCAGCTCCACCTGGACGAAGGCGTGCGAGACGATGCGGCGTTGCGCGGTGCTCAGCCCGGTCATTTTGCCTATTCGAGAACGCCGCAGATTCCGCTCGCGCGCGTCTTGTGGTTGCGCGGCTTTCCCGACCGTGCCGTCGAATGCGTCCGCCCGCTGACGGGCGCAGGCGTGCCGCGTGACGTCGTGATGCATTGCATCGCGCTGTGCTGGTCGGCGTCGCTGTTTGGATGGGTCGGCGACTGGGCCTCCGTCGAGGCGATGACCGGTCGCCTGGCAACGCATGCCGGCATGCACGGGCTGGCGCCCTATGAAGCGGTCGCCGCTGGTTTTCGCGCACAGACGATGATTGCGCGGGGAGAGGCGAAGGGCGGAGTCGAATTGCTGCGGTCCGCGCTTCTGCGTCTGCACGCGGATCGCTACGAGCTCTATGCATCGGCGTTCTTGGCCGAGCTGTCCCAGGGACTGGCGGCGCTAGGGCAACTGCCGCAAGGACTCGAAGTCCTTCACGAAACCATTGCGCGCATCGAGTCGGAGGGCGGCGCCTTCGATATGCCCGAGCTGCTGCGCCTGCGCGGTGAGCTCGAGGCACGTGGTGGGGATCTCGACGCTGCGGAAGCAAGCCTTGCTGCGTCGGCCGCGCTGGCCGAGCAACAGGGCGCATTGTCCTGGAGGCTGCGGACGGAGATGTCGCTCGCGCGGCTTCGACGTCGGCAAGGCTTCCGGGATTCGCTCGACGATCTTGCCGAAACCTATGCCCGGTTCTCCGAAGGATTCGAGACTGCCGATCTGAAGGCCGCGCGGATCATGCTGGATGAAACGCCTGCGCGATAGCCGAGACCTCAGCCGAAGCGAAAGTCCGAGAGGTCGATGGAGACCATCAACGTATCGAGCATCGGCTTCAGATTCTCGTCGCGCAAATAGGCTCGCCGCCTGGTTGGAATTTTGATGCCGTCAACGCTGACGGGATCGGACACGTACTGGGCCGCCGCGAAGCCTCCCGCGATGTCGACCCTGTAGTCATGCCGGCGGATGAGCATGTCGGGGCCGAAATAGAAATCCTGCTCGATGCTGTGGCTTGCGATCGCCGCCGGGAACACAGCCCGTAGTCCGCGCCAGATCTCGTCGCCTTCGCGCCAGGGCTCGATCTCCCGGACCTCGAAGCCGTCCATCGCAAGCAGGAATGGCGTGGTCAGATAGGTCCAGAGCGCGTATCCGTTGAAGTAGGCGCGATGCAGCGGATCCCAGTGCGTCCGCATGTCGTGTCGCGCAAACGACGCGCGCGGGCTCTGCCGCTCCGCGACGACTCGTCCGTCATCGCCGACAATGGCGATACGCTCGGGGCTGAACTCGGTCCGCTGGTCGGGCTTCCCGAAAGGCGCGACGGACGCCCACTCGCGATGAAGGTCGATCCGCATCGTCCGCGGGGCTTGATCCTGCACAAGACCCTTCAATGCCCAGAAATCGCCGCCGGTCACGATCGTGGCGGTGAGGTTGTCGTGGGCATTCCATCGGCTCAAGCCACCATGGGCCTCGATCGCATTTGCGAGCAGCAGAATCATCTGGTTTGTTACCTTTCACATGGGTTGCCCGCGCACGGCGATCGCGCAGCCTCTCGTGCCGCGAAGATGCTGCCCGCCGACGCCCGTCAGCTCCGCTAGGAACCTGTATCTGGTCCGTGACGTTTGGCGGAATCCAGCTGTTCGACGCGGTCGGCCGCACTCCTTGGCCTCCCCACGGGGTTAGCCGCAAATGCCGACGATGGCCCGTTAAGCGTTGTTAAGCGCTGTTGCATCTGCCGGCCCCGGCAAGGTCCTGCGGTATTTTCAGCGAAGGATCTCTTCCGGCGCAAAGCGGCCTTCGGCGAGTATCCATTTGGTCGCTTAGCCACGATCCCCGATTCACAGAATGCGTTGCGGCTCAGCCCGGCTCTACCGGGCATCCACAGATTACACTTACCGCCTTCCGGCAACCTTAGTTCGTCACGGCGAGCGCCGGCACGGGCGCGGATGGCGATGGTGTGCATTGTCGCTGATGCGAGGACCGCAAGTGCCGCGGGATCGCCCTCGTGCTTGAGGATGCGGACATTATATCACACCCAACCCGTCCGCCGCTTATGCGGAGGCTGGCGAGAAAAGGGAGCATGAGCGTGACAACATCCGATACGCTTCGTTACACGAAGATTCATCTTGCCCACGGATCCGGTGCAATCCCCGCTGTCGGGTTCGGCACGCTGATTCCGGATCCTCTCGCAACCAAGCAGGCCGCCAAGGCTGCATTGGAGGTCGGATTTCGACATCTCGATTGTGCGGAACGCTACCGCAATGAAGAAGCGGTCGGCGATGCGATGCAGGACGTGTTCAAGGCGGGCCCGGTTCGGCGGGAAGATGTGTTCGTGACCACGAAGCTCTGGAACACCAATCATCGCCCGGAGCGGGTCAAGCCCGCCTTCGATGCGAGTCGCCGGCGACTGCAACTCGACTATCTCGATTGCTATCTGATCCATACTCCCTTTGCCTTCCAGCCCGGCGACGAGCAGGACCCGAGAGACGAGCGCGGTCGGGTGATCTATGATCCCGGGGTCACGTTGGTGGAGACATGGCAGGCGCTGGAGCGCCTCGTGGACGACGGTCACTGCAAGTCGATCGGGCTATCGGACATTACTCTGGAGAAGCTGCGGGAGATCGTTGCGGCCGCGCGGATCAAGCCCGCCGTCGTGCAGGTCGAATCACATCCGTATCTCCCCGAATGGGACTTGCTCGACTTCTGTCGGGAGCATGGGATCGTGCTGCAGGCGTTTGCAGCGTTGGGACATGCCCTGGAGCCAAGAGTTCGTGGACGATCCCGTGATTACGGCCATCGCACAGCGTGTACACAAGACGCCGGCTCAGGTTGCCTTGGCCTGGGCCGTGCAGCGCGGCACCGCTTTCCTGACCACGTCGACCAAACCTCGGCGCATCGAAGAGAACTTTGACATTTCAACCCTGCCTGAAGACGCCATGCGGGAGATTCGGGACCGCATCACGGCGAACGTCAGGTTCAACTCAGTGGTCGAGACCGGCGTGCCCGGATTTATTCCCGGCACCCGATGAACTGAATTCGGCGGCGCGGAGTTCGCAAGCATGAAAGTGGCGACTTCCGCGTTGGGCTCGTAGATGAGAATAGCAGAGGGCGGGGCCGAGTTTGCCTTCCCCTTGAAAATACGGTCGCCACGGAATTGACGATGTCGGCCGGAGCGGCTTCAGCGTCTGCTCCTAATCCTGTTCTCCAAGAGTTTGAGTGTAGGTCTTGCCGTACGGATAGAAGAGCTCCTTGCGGCTCTGTTGCCAAGCAGCCTTGAGTTCGGGCGTTGTGATGTCCCAGTCCGGACGGCATTTCTTGCTGACGGCACGCAGGTCTTGGCGGAGCTCTTCTATCGTGGGCCGTCCGAAGAACCAGTAGCCATTGTAGATCTTGTGAATGACAAGACCGGGCTCCAGCACGATCACGTGGGGAATCATGGGATTGTGGACGGGATCGGTGTATTCGGCGATGTCGAGATCCTTCTGAATAATGCGCCGCGGATCGGAGAGAAAAGGCCAGTGTGCTCCTACGCCGCTGCGATATTCGCTCGTCTGGGTGATATTGTCCGTGCTGATCGTGACCAGCCGGCAATAGCCAACCTCCATCTCACGATGGAGTTGCAGCAGGCCTTCGGCCTGACGGCGATCCTTCGGACAGAAACCGCCGCGGCCAAGCACGACCACCATCGGATCATGTCCCTGTAACTCGGAGAGCTTTCGATGCTTCCCAGTGTGGTCGCTAAGCTCATAGTCTGGGAAAACCGCTCCCTGCGTCATATCGGATCGCATTTGAACTCCTCCATCGTTTGGTGCAGTCAGACCACTGCCGTCACAAATCGATCACGACGTCGCCCTCGGGTTGTGGGCAGCAGATCAGCACATTACCCCCGCCGGTGCATCCACCCGGTCCGGCCGATAGCCGATCCCCCCTGCCAGGAGCCCGGTCTCGCAGGTGTCGCAGACCCCCGTTCGACACGACCACCGCACAGGCACGTCACAAGCTTCGGCCAGCCCAAGCAAACTCTGGAAGGACGACCTCCAGCGAACGTTCAATCGGCAGTCGCTCGACGGATGGCCGTTCTACGAAGCCCGGGCAGTTGGAGCCGGCTTCATCTTTTGCGTTACGGCCGTCAGCAGAGTCTGTGCGGCCGGGCCTGAGGAATGCGGGTTCTGTCCCGTGATCAGCAGGCCAGCGCTGACGACGTGAGGTAGCCAATTTGCTCTCTTCGAGAAGATGGCGCCGAGCTTCAACATCTCATCTTCAACAAGAAACGGCACCACCTTGGTGAGGCCGACTTCTTCTTCCTCGCCATTGGTGAAACCGGTAACTTCCTTGCCCTGCACCAGGGGCTTGCCGTCCGGCGTCTTGACGTGGCGCAGTGCACCCGGAGAATGACACACGATTGCAATCGGTTTGCCGGCCGCAAGGAAGGACTCGATCAGCTTGATCGAGTGCTTGTCTTCGGCGAGATCCCACATCGGGCCATGGCCGCCCGGATAAAAGAGCGTATCGAAGTCCTCTTGCTTGACGCTGTCGAGGCGAACGGTCTTGTCGAGCTGAGCTTCCGCGGCCGCGTCCTTTTCAAACCGCAGCGTGAGATCGGTCCGGAAATCAGGTTCGTTGCTCTTGGGGTCAAGCGGCGGACGGCCACCCTTCGGCGATGCAAGCGTGATCTCGGCGCCGGAATCCTTGAAGACGTAGTAGGGGGCGGCAAGCTCCTCGAGCCAGAAGCCCGTCTTGCGTCCGGTGTTGCCGAGTTGATCGTGCGAGGTGATGACCATCAGTACTTTCATGACTCTCTCCCTTGATGCGTTCGCTGAATGACGCGCCGCCCGCCGTGACGGAGATGCGGCGGCGTAAGTCTCCTCGAGCTCGTAACTTCGTTCCCGGCTCGGAGTCACAACCTGCACCCGGGCCGCGCTGTTGGCTCGTTATGTATTGTTAGTCTTTGCGAGCCGAGCTTTGCTGTCCGAATTTCGCGTGTCGGCGCCGCTACTCGAAGAACGGCGTCGAAGATCTCGACGTCGATCAGCACGGGCTTCGCGATCACAGCTCCGTCAGGCCGCAGCATCTGCGAGCGTCGAAGGGTCGGGACCACGATGCCGCCGAAAGTCTGATGGGCCCATGAATAATGCGCGACCTTCGTTCCCAGGAGATCGTGATCGGTCCGGCGTTGCAAAGCCCGTTCGTCGAAATAGAACGATCTGCTCGGGCGCATGGGTGACAAGGCTCGGCGGGAATTGCGCGCGCAGACGCCGCCAGAGTTCGGCGTTCTCACGCCAGGGCGGCAGTTCCTCCACCACGACATCGGGATGGGCGAGGAGGAACGGGGTCGTCAAATAATTCCAGATCGCGACGCCGCAGAAAAAGACCAGGTGCAGTTCGTCCGCCAGCGCTTGAGCGCCGATGTCGGGAAATGCCAGACTCGGGTTGAACCAGGTCCGCAGAACCTGACCATCCAGGCTTTCGATCGTGATCGCGTCCGGTTGAAACGAGCCGCACTTTTCGCCACCGGTGATGCCGGTGAATCGGACCGATTGCGTCCGCGTCGATCCCTCCGCGATCACGTCCTTGAACTCACCGGCATGTCCGGCGCTGGAGAACAACGTGCCGCCGACGGAAAGATGGAGCGTGAATCGGCTCAAGCTGTTCCAGCGGGCCAAGCCTCCGCTGGCATCGATCGCATCGTCCAAGAAGTGTCATGTCTCGCCGGATCCACCATGATGTGACACCACCATGGCGGGGCATTTGCGGATTGGCGTGTTAGAAGTTGTTAGGAGTTGCGAGAGTGCCGTCCGGGCGGTATTCCGTTGAAGACACTCTCAATTCAGGGCGCCCAGGAGCTCTTTCGCGGCGACGCAGATCGCGCGTTGCGAGGCCTTCCTGGTATTGCGCCACGAGTGGCGCGATCAGGGCACGTGCCTCGGCGTCCCGCCCGGTCCGGCGCCAGACGCGGCCGAGGCTGATCGCCCCGCGGAGCTCCCAGCCGAGTGCGCATTGCTTGCGCGACAAAGCCAGCGATTTCTGGAAATAGCTCTCGGCCTCCGCGGCGTTGCCCGCCTGTGCCAGGATGTCACCCTTGACCCTGAGCATCTCGGGCATGTCGAAGGATTCGCCCCGATCTGCCGATCTGGGCGATGGCCTCGTCGATCGTATGCAACGCCTCTTCGGGCTGGCTCGCCGATGCGAGACCCTCAGCAAGCGCCGTCGCAAAGACCGTCGTCATGATCCGATGCCGTGTCGCGTACAACGTGGCCTGGCTTCGACGAAGATGATCGATGGCGCCGGCGGCGTCACCCCGGCGCAGCAGAAGCTCGCCCTTCTGGCCGATGCCGACTGCCTGATAGGGGCCGAGGAAGTGCCGTGCGGCATGGTCGATCAGCCTCTCGATCATGCTTTCGGCATTGTCCCAGTCGCCGACCCAGAGAAAGACGTAGATTGTCCAGATCAGGGAAATGCCGAGCGTGAGCGGTTGTTCGAGCTGTTCGGCCTCGCGAACGGTGTATCTGGCCGCCTCGATCGCGCGATCAGGCCGGCCGGTGAGCCAGAGCCCGCGCGCCAGCGCCACCAACGCAACGATGCGGTCGTCATAGCCGAGATGCCCGATGTTCAGCCGCTGCGAGCTGGGGTTCTGCAGCATCGCGCTCTCGCAGAACTGCACGGCCCTGTCCTGATTGCCGATCAGGTGATGCGCCACCCCAAGCATCCATTCGACGTTCAGCGTGCTGGTCGGGTCATTCAGTTTCCTGGCGACGCTTTGCGCCCTGCTCGCCGGTTCCGAGCGCTCCGTGAAAATCTCCGACCCGGGTCAGGTAGATGTGCAGTCCGCGCAGCAGCCATAGCTGCCAGTGCAGATCGTCGAGCTCCTGGGCAAGATGCAGGCTTCGCGTGAACGCCGACCGGACCGCCTCCGTATTGCCTTGCGTGAACATCACGGAGACGCCGAGTGCGGCCTGCAACGTCATTTCCTGCCGGCTGTCCACCGATGTCGCGTCGAGCGACGCCAGCGCCTGCTGTGTCCAACGGTAGCATTCAGTCAACAATGTCAGCTCGAGGAAGAACTGGGCCGCCGAGGCCGCCAGATCCACGCCGATCGCGCGGTCGCCGCTCTCGGAGAAGCTCCAGTTCAGCGCCGCTCGCACATTGGGCAGATGGTCGGCATAGGGAAGGAAGCCGCCTGCGCTCAGCATGCCGGTGGATTTGAGCGAAATGTCGTGCAGGAAGTCACGGAAGTATTCGGCGTGGGCGCGCGCGACTCGGTCCGCTTCGCCGCTCTCCAACAGCTTGTCCGCCACGAAGGCGCGGGTGGTGTCGAGCAGGCGATATCTCAGCCGCCGCTCGGCGGGAGACGTCGCGATGAGAGATTTGGAAAGCAGGTTTGAGATCGCCTCGACGGCTTCCGGCTCGCTGATGCCCTGGCTGCACGCAACGGAAAGAGCGGCCTCGTAACGTGAACGGGCCGACGAACACCGACAATCCGCGCAACGCGGCGCTTTCGGTCGCCGGCAGCAGGTCGTAGCTCCAGCCGAGCGCCGCGCTCAGCGTCTGGTGCCGGGGGATCGCGGTGCGTCGCCCGCGCCACAGCAGCGAGAAGCGGCTGTCGAGGAGTGAGGCGGTGCCGGCTACTCCATAGGCATTGACCCGGCCGGCGGCAAGCTCGATCGCGAGCGCGATGCCGTCCAGGCGCCGGCAGATCTCGGCGACGAGAGGGGCCTCTTCGTCGCTCAACTGGAATTCGCTCAGGCTTTCGGTAATTCGTTCGACGAAGAGCTGGCTCGCGGGATAGGCAAGGATGTCGGCCATGCTCAGCCCGTCGCGTTGCGGCGGACAATCAAGCGGAAACAGCCGATAGACGCGTTCGCCTTCGGTACGAAGGGATTCGCGGCTGGTCGCGAGAATATGCAGCTCGGGTGCCTCTCGAACGATGCGTTCGGCCAAAGGCGCGAGCTCGTCGACGATGTGTTCGCAGCTGTCGAAGATCAGCAGCATCTGCCGGCCGCGCAGGAACGTCAGCAACGCCGGTATCGGATCTTCGGAATTGACGGTCAGGCCAAGTGCGGCGGCGATGGTCCCGGGAACCAGCTTGACGTCCGTCAGTGCGCCGAAATCGACAAAGGACACGCGACCCTCGAAGGCCGGCAGTTGGCGATGCGCGACGGCGATAGCGACCGAGGTCTTTCCGATGCCGCCTGGGCCAACGACGGTGACGAAACGATGCAGCGAAAGTTCGGCCGAGATCTTCTCGATTGCATCGTCTCGCCCGATCATCCTGGAGAGCGGAGCGGGAAGGGAGTGGGGCGGCGCCTGCGCGGCCGATTGCCTATCCGACGGCTCGGTCCGCGTCAGCGTCGCAGTGAAACAATATCCGCGTCCGGGCACGTTGATGACGTAGCGGAAGCCCTCGCCGCCTTCGCCCAGGACCTTGCGCAACGCCGTGATGTGGAATCGCAGGCTGCCTTCGTCCACATTGACGTCGGCCCAGACCCGTTTGACCAGTTCTCGCTTGTCGACGACTTCACCGGCCCGCTCGGCGAGAACGATGAGGATGTCGAGCGCGCGACCGCCGAGGTGAAGCGGGACGCCATCCTTCTCCAATAGCCGCGACCTTGGAAACAGTCGGAATGGCCCGAAGGAAATGGCCAAGTCCTTGTCGTTAGTGTCTGGCACGCGCCATGATCCCAGCGAAAGGGAAGTGCAGATGTTTGCCGTTTGATCTGCTCGAACGAGGTCTTGAGTAGACCGGCCGAAAGCAGCGAAATAGCGGCCAATTGCGTCGGACTGTCATTGCAAATTTCGGTTGGACGCGAATGGCTTACAAGGCAATTGGGCGAACTTCGCATGCTTGGCTGTCGAGCGGGCAGCCCAGCCGCACAATCGTTGCGCGCCACTGATCATAACAGAATCTCGCAACGTCTAACGAGCAAAAATCGCAGGGCTCCTCCAGTATGGCTGCAAGTTAGGCCCTGCTTCAAATGGGGGAGGCTATCATGCCTGGTATCGGCTCTCGGCCGAACGACAACATCGTTCAATCTCATCAGGTCGCCAATCTTGACGATCCGGCGAAGGACTGGGAACTCGTGCTGCGCGAATCCCA
Organism: uncultured Alphaproteobacteria bacterium; assembly: GCA_963770385.1. Lineage (GTDB taxonomy): Bacteria > Pseudomonadota > Alphaproteobacteria > Rhizobiales > Xanthobacteraceae > Bradyrhizobium. The sequence continues at coordinate 2,658,858 of CAVYPJ010000003.1, forward strand.
TCATCGAATGAAGAACACGCTGACCCTGCTGGGTGCGTCAGTCCGCCGCGACTTTACGCGGGCGGGGTCCAGGGACATGTCGGTCGCAGTGGACCGGTTCGAGCGGCGCATTGTCGCCTTCGGCAGGCTCTATCGACTTTTGTCGAATGACGATGATCTTTCGACGATCTCTGTCGAGGCATTTTTCGAAGAACTCTGCGGAGCTATCGCTGAGGCAGTTCTGGAGCCGGCGGGCATTTGCTGCGAGGCTGCGATCGAAAGGGGCACGCTGTCGGCGTCGCAATGCCATCGGCTTGCTCTGATGCTGACGGAACTGGTCACGAACGCGGCAAAACATGCCTTTCCGAACAAGAATGGTGCGCTCATCCGCATCGAGGTGGCCAATCGCGACGGCTACTGGTTCTGCACGGTCGCAGACAACGGGATTGGTGCGACCGGTCCGCTTCAAGGCACCGGCAGCCGAATCCTCGAAGGTCTTGCGCGAAGCATCCGCGCCCGGATGCATGGTGAGGCCGGACAGGGCGGCACGCGCGTGACCATCGCGATGCCGGCAACAGCGGAATGAAGACGGGCGAGCCAAGCGAGGCTCTGTTCCGCCGCCGCTTCCAGCAGCTAACGCGGTCCAACAACACATAACTGGCAATCGTCGCCGGTTCGCGCGAAGCTGGATGATGCCAGGGGCGGCTGGAGCATGATCCGGAAAAGTGCGTAGCGGTTTTCCGAAAAGATCATGCTCAATCAAAGACCTAAAGCGCCATGATGATTCAACCTGACCTCATCGCGCTTTAGCCCACCCAAACCTCAATTCTCGAACCCAGGAGCCCGACATGACCGTGACCGAGATGCGCCGCGAAGCTGACGTCAAGCCCTCGAAATCGCGCGGAATCGACCTGAAGCTCGAGATTGTCGTCATCCCCGTTTCAGATGTCGACCGCGCGAAGACGTTCTACGCCGGTCTGGGCTGGAGATTGGATGCCGACTATGCCTCCGGCGATGACTACCGGGTGATCCAGTTCACGCCTCCGGGCTCGAGCTGTTCGGTGATCTTCGGCAAGAATGTCACCGCGGCGGCGCCCGGTTCGGCGCAGGGATTGTATTTGATCGTCTCCGATCTGGAGGCGGCACGAAAGGAGTTGCTTGGCCGCGGCGTCGAGGTCAGTGAACCATTCCACGATGCCGGTGACGTCTATGTCGGACCGGATCAACCGTATCTCTTCGGCCGCGTAAGGGTCAGTGGTCCGGACCCGGAGCATCGCAGCTACCGGTCGTTCGCCTCGTTCAGCGATCCCGATGGCAATGGCTGGCTGTGCCAGGAGATCACCGCGCGGCTGCCCGGGCGTATCGATGCGGCCGACACGACGTTCACGTCGCAGACCGAACTCGCCGCAGCGCTGCGTCGCGCGGCGGTCGCACATGGAGAACACGAGACGCGGACCGGTGCGCACGACGAGAACTGGGCGGATTGGTACGCCGACTACATCGTGCGCGAGCAGGCCGGCAAGCCGCTTCCATCCTGAATTGCGGGCGGTCATGCCATAGTTCAACGATTGCAGGAAAAATGGCCTGCGATCCTTCTGAAGCAAGACGGTTTTTGAATCCGGGATGACGTGGCATGACGCTGCGCATCGCGCGTTGTGACAATGGCGCGCGCGATGTGTGTCTCGGACGAGATCGTAAGCAAGAGAATCCTGCGCTTCGTTGTGCTTCGCTGCTCTCATTCCGATGGCGTCAGCATGGCTCGAAGACCGCGCAACTTCTTCTTCTATCCATGCTCATCGTCGATCGCCGCCGGTCTCTTGCCCGCGTTTGCGCGGCTCGCAACGGCTAACGCTGTCTAACAACCCATAACGAGCAAATTGATGATGTCTGCGCCAATGTATCTGCAGGACGAACCGATTTGTCGGTTTTGAATTCGGTCAACGTCACGGACCAAACCCAGGGAGATACGAATGACTACGCGAGCACTCGTCGACATCATGAATCCCGACCGACGGCAGCTCCTGAACACCGCGGCGATGGGTGCGCTCGCCGTCAGCGTGTCAAGCTTGCTTCCACTGCATCCGGCGCACGCGGCCGCAAGCGGCGCAATTCGCCCATTCCGCGTCAACGTGCCCGAGGAAGATCTCCTCGACCTGCGTCGGCGCCTGGCGGCGACCCGGTGGCCCGATCGGGAGATCGTCGCCGATCAGTCGCAGGGCGTGAAGCTCACGACGATCCAGCAACTCGTGCGCTACTGGCAGAGCGACTATGACTGGCGCAAGGTGGAAGCGCGGCTGAACGCCTTGCCGCAATTCATCACCGAGATCGACGGCGTCGACATTCACTTCATTCATGTTCGCTCCACGCACGCGAATGCGCTGCCGATGATCGTCACGCATGGATGGCCCGGATCGATCATCGAGCAGATGAAGATCATCGGCCCGCTGACCGATCCCACAGCACACGGCGCGAAGGCATCGGACGCTTTCGATCTGGTGATCCCGTCGATCCCGGGCTACGGCTTCTCCGGCAAGCCGACGACAACCGGCTGGGACCCGGTACGCATCGCGCGCGCCTGGATCGTGCTGATGAAGCGCCTCGGCTACAACAGGTTCGTGGCGCAGGGCGGCGATTGGGGCAATGCGATCACGGAGCAGATGGCGCTGCAGGCGCCTCCGGAGCTGCTCGGCATTCACACCAACATGCCCGCAACGGTTCCGGCCGATATCGCCAAGGCGCTTCAGCCCGGCGGCGCGGCGCCGTCCGGCCTCTCGGCGGACGAGCGGCACGCCTATGACCAGCTCGACGATTTCTACAAGCATGGCCTCGGCTATGCCATCGAGATGGCGAACCGGCCGCAGACGCTCTATGGAATCGTGGATTCGCCGGCGGGCCTTGCGTCCTGGATCCTCGATCATGATGCGCGCAGCGGCGAACTGATCGCCCGCGTGTTCGACGGGAAGACGCGAAGGCCTGACCCGCGACGATATCCTCGACAACATCACGCTCTACTGGCTGACCAACACCGCGGTCTCCTCGGCACGCCTGTATTGGGAAAACAAGCTCGCCTTCTTCGAGCCCAAGCACGTCGCGATCCCGGTCGCCGTCAGCGTTTTCCCGGATGAGATCTATGCGGCTCCGCGAAGCTGGACCGAGCGGGCCTATCCCAAGCTGATCCACTACAACCGGCTCGACAAGGGCGGTCACTTCGCGGCGTGGGAGCAGCCGGAGCTGTTCTGCGCGGAAATGCGCACCGCGTTCCGGCCGCTGCGTCAGTCGATCTGAGATAAACTGGACGCGCGGAGGCGCGCGTCCCTCCCTTCAAACACACATCAGGGAGTACACATCATGAATCGGCCCGAACGAAATTTTACGACGGACCAGATCCGGCTGGAACGGCGCCTGCCGTCATACTGGCGCGTCACCTTCGACATGCCGCCGGTGAACATCTTCGGTCCGAAAGCAGATGCCGCTGCTCAACGACATCATCACGGCGATCGAGACCGATCCGCAGGTCAAGGTCGTCGTGTTCGACAGCGCCGTCGAGGGCTTCTTCATCACGCATTACGACTTTCTCGCGCCGCTCGAGGAGTCTCTCGAGCATCCCGCCGGGCCGACCGGCCTCCAGGCGCTTCCGGACATGCTGGTGCGTCTCAGCCGGGCGCCGGTGGTGTCCATTGCATCGATCCGCGGTCGCGCGACCGGGGTCGGCAGCGAGCTCGCTCTGGCAAGCGACATGCGTTTCGCGAGCCGCGAGAAGGCCATCCTGTCGCAATGGGAGGTCGGCGCGGGCCTGGTGCCCGGCGGCGGCCCGATGGCGCGGTTGCCGCGGCTGATGGGCCGAGGCCGCGCGCTCGAAGTGCTGCTCGGCGCCGATGACATCCGCGGCGATCTTGCCGAACGCTACGGCTACGTCAACCGGTCGCTGCCGGATGCCGAGCTCGATGGCTTCGTCGAAGCGCTCGCCATGCGCATCGCGTCATTCGACAAGGACGCGATTGCCGAGACCAAGCGTCTCGTCGATGTCGCGAGCTTGCCACCCGATATGGAAATCAGGCCGGAGTGGGACGCGTTCATGGCGTCCCTCGGCCGTCCCGCGAGCCAGAACAGAATCAAGACGCTCATGGAACGCGGCTTCCATCGCGCCGGCGACGTCGAAAATCGGCTGGGCTTCCACGTCGGGCAACTCGGCGGCTGACACGGTCGCTGCGGTGTTCGACTGGTTGTGAAGGCGACATGCGGCGACGCCGGTATAGCCTTCCAGGCGCGCAAATATCCGACAAACAGGGAGAAGAGACATGATCCGCAAGGCAAAGGCAGTTTGGCACGGCACCGGCCGCGACGGGAGCGGCAATCTCTCCAGCGAGTCCGGCGTGCTCGCCGAGACACCCTATTCGTTCAAGACCCGCTTCGAGAACGAGAAGGGCACCAATCCCGAGGAACTGATCGCGGCTGCCCATGCGGGCTGCTTCACGATGGCGCTGGCCTTCGGCCTGCAACTCGCGGGTTTTACGCCGGAGGAGCTGTCCACCGAAGCCGCGATCACGCTCGAACCCGAAGGCAAGGGATTCCGGATCAGCAAGTCAGTCCTCACCTTGCGCGGCAAGGTGCCCAATCTCGACGACGCCGGGTTTGCCCGCATCGCCGGGGAAGCCGAGAAGAATTGTCCGGTATCGAAAGTCCTCAACGCCGCGATCACACTTGACGCTAAGCTGATCTAGTCGACCTCAGAGAAGGGATGGCGCCATGACCCGCAAGCATCAGCCTGACGAGGACAAGTTCCGGGTGATCCTGCCCGAGGACATCGCGTGGGAGCCGTTTCCGGCGTTTCCGCCCGGAGCGCGGCTGGCCGTGATGGTTGGCCATCCCGCCGAACCCGGTCCCTACGTGGTCAGGGTGAAGGTTCCCGGCGGAACGAAGCTGATGCCGCACAAGCACCCCGAGGACCGCATCTACACGGTGATGTCGGGTGTTTTCTACATCGGGCTCGGGGAGACCTTCGATGGCGACAAGGTGAAGGCCTATCCGCCGGGCAGCGTCATCGTCCTGCCGGGCGAGACCTGGCATTTCCACTGGGCCAAGTCCGGTGAATACGTCACGCAGGTCTCCGCGATCGGCCCGCTCGGCCTCGACTATCATGACCCGCACGACGATCCACGTCATCAATAGGGTGAAATCACCTTTGATGCGGTCAGTCCGCGGATAATTCCGGTCGCATGAACTGCCTCAGGGCGCAGGGCTTGGAATCGATCCCGATCCCGATGTCATCCGCGAGTTTCGGCTGGCACCATGAGATACCGCTAACTCGATTAAATGGAGCACATTACATGACGACAGAGCGCGCAGTTCTCGCCGGAGGCTGCTTCTGGGGCAAGCAGGATCTCATACGCAGACTGCCGGGCGTGATCTCCACACGAGTCGGCTGCACCGGCGGCGAGGTGACGAACGCCAACTATCGCAATCACGAAGGTCATGCCGAGGCGAATCCTGCAAAGACCGGTTACAGGGTATATCGCCAGGAATAGAGCCATGGCTGAAGCGTACGAAATCATCGATCACACCTACGACGTTGTCATCGTCGGTGCCGGAGGCGCCGGAATGCGCGCCGCGCTCGGCATGGCCGCGTCGGGCCTTAGGACGGCCTGCGTCACCAAGGTGTTCCCGACCCGAAGCCATACGGTTGCTGCGCAGGGCGGCATGGCTGCCTCGCTCGGCAACATGGGAGACGGCGACAACTGGCGCTTCCACATGTACGACACCGTGAAGGGCTCGGACTGGCTCGGTGACCAGGATGCGATCGAATATATGTGCCGCGAGGCCGTGCCCGCGGTGCTTGAGCTCGAGCATTACGGCGTGCCGTTCTCGCGCACCAATGAAGGCAAGATCTACCAGCGCCCCTTCGGCGGCCAGACCATCGATTTCGGCAAGCAGATGGCGCAGCGGACTTGCGCGGCAGCCGATCGCACCGGACACGCCATCCTGCACACGCTGTATCAGCAATGCCTGAAGCACGACACCGAGTTCTTCGTCGAATATCTCGCGCTCGATCTTCTGATGGATGACGACGGCGCCTGCCGCGGCCTGCTGGCATGGAACATGGAAGCGGGCACGCTGCATCGCTTTCGCGCTCACCGGACAGTGCTTGCGACCGGAGGGTACGGCCGCGTCTACTTCTCCTGCACGGCCGCGCACACCTGCACCGGCGACGGCAACGCCATGGTGCTCCGCGCCGGCCTGCCGCTGGAGGACATGGAGTTCACGCAGTTTCATCCGAGCGGCATCTACGGCTCAGGCTGCCTGATCACGGAGGGCGCGCGCGGGGAGGGTGGGTATTTCACCAATTCGGAAGGCGAGCGTTTCATGGAGCGCTATGCGCCGACCGCGAAGGATCTGGCCGGACGTGACGTCGTCTGCCGCGCCATGACCATCGAAATCAACGAGGGCCGCGGGTGCGGGCCGCAAAAGGACTACATCGAGCTTCACCTGGAGCATCTCGGGGCCGGCATCCTGCACGAGCGGCTGCCGGGTATCAGCGAGACCGCAAAGATCTTTGCGGGCGTGGATGTGACGCGCGAGCCGATCCCGGTGTTGCCGACCGTGCATTACAACATGGGCGGCATACCGACCAATCTGCATGCCGAGGTCGTCACCAAACGCCAGGGCAACCCGGAGGCCATCGTGCCCGGACTGATGGCGATCGGCGAGGCCGCCTGTGTTTCGGTTCACGGTGCCAACCGGCTTGGTTCGAACTCTCTGCTCGACATCATCGTGTTCGGGCGGGCGGCCGCACTTCGGGCGACGGAGAGCCTGCATCGCGGCGAAGGCCATCCGGCGCTCCCGATCGAGGCGAGCGATCGCGCCATCGCGAGGCTCGACGGCATCAGATGGGCAAAGGGCAACAGCGGCGCCGGATCGATCAGGCTCGCGATGCAGCGAACCATGCAGCGTCACTGCGCGGTGTTCCGCACGGGCTCGTTGCTGGCGGAGGGCGCGGACAAGCTGGAAGAGGTCATTGCGATGATGCGGGACGACCTCGGCGTCGCCGACCGGTCCATGATGTTCAACACCGATCTCACCGAGGCGCTCGAACTCGACAACATGCTGGCGCAGGCAAGTGTCAGCCTGCACTCGGCGATCGGCCGCACCGAGAGCCGTGGCGCGCATGCGCGCGAGGATTTTCCCAAACGCGATGACGAGGCCTGGCTCAAGCACACGCTGTCGTGGCTCGACCAGGATGGCCATGTGCGCCTCGACTATCGGCCGGTCCACTTGCAGCCGCTCTCGAATGACGTTGCGACGATACCGCCAAAAGAGCGCGTCTACTGATCTTTGCGGAGCGGCACATTTCTGACGCGCGTGGGAGTCCGTGGGTCCTGCGGCTATTCGGGCTTCGCGCCGGGTCGGGCGCTTCTTGAGGCCGTATTCATGCGCTTCACCGAGGGCCTTGATACGGCCGATCTGAAAGCGGCCGGGCGCCTGCTGGCGACGTTGCGTTGACGCCTCGTCAGGAACGTAGCTGCGCGATCAGGTCGCGCGCGATGCGCATGTCGGCGATGTGAGACCCCTGCGTGAGCGGCCCGCAGACATTCTCGAGAATCTCAACGGCTTCTGCACTCCGGCCCAGTCCAATCCTGAACCGCGCGATGCTGATCGCGCACCTCAGCTCCCAAAAGCGCGCGCCCTGCTGTGTGGCAATGTCGATGGCCTCGTGAAAGCACGCCTCGGCGGCCGGTGAATGCCGCGCCTCCCTGAGCATCAACTCTCCCTTGATGCGGATCAGCTCGGGCAGATACCACCGCTCCTGCCTGTCGTTACAGCGCGTCAACACGTTCTCGATCACGTCAAGGCCGCGATCGACCTGATTGGCCTCTCCGAAGGATGCTGCCAGTTCGCCGAGCAGAGGAAGAAAGCGCGGCAGGAAACGAGCGTCCCCGGCGCGGCTGAGCTCGTCGCGCAACAGGGGCAGGCTTGCCTCGAGGTTTCCACGCTTCGCGATGACCATCGCGTTGAAGGCGCGAGCCCAAAGACCCCAAAGGCGTATCGCGTGGCGTTCGGTATGTCCGAGCAACTCGGCGCCATAACGCTCCGCGGCATCGAAATCACCGGCCAGGAAAGCGATCAGGCAGGCGCTCTGTCCCAGCACGCTGCAAAAGGTCAGCGCGTGACCATTCGCACGCCCTTCTTCGATGTTCCTTGCAGCGAGCTCCAGGGCTTGATCGGCGAAACCCTGCAGCCAGAGGATGCGGGCCCGGAAATATTGCGTCGATATCCGCAGATCGAGGGGAAAGATTTTGGGCTTCTCGGCCAGCACATGCAGCGAGCCGTTCACTCGCTCGATACGGACCCGCGCGTCCGTCTGTTCCCCCAGATAATGCAGCGCGACGGCCATGAGCCGGTCCGCCAGCATGAGATCGGTTTTGTCGGATGAACGCGCTGCCGCATTCGCGAAACGATCAGCGAGCGCGCGCGCCTTGCCGAACTCTCCGTTGTTGAACTGGTCGATGCACAATCCCCACAGGGCGCGCAGCCGAAAATCCTGGTCGTCGAGCCGGTCTGCCAACTCAAGGGTCGCTTCGAGAATTGGGCGGGCTTCGCGCGCGCGGCCCTCTCCATACATCAGCGACCAGCCGAGGGCCGCCAGGAGCTGCATGCGCATTCGCTCGCCGCCATCGGCGTTGTCTCCGAGCGCCGCAAGTGCGGTCCTGGCCCGTTCGCGGCATTCGGCGAACAATGACAGGCGCACCCATAGCGTCACTGCGCCCGCCGTCAGCGCGATACCCAGCTGCGCGTCGCCGTCGGGCGAGAAGGCCCAATCCAGCGCCGCGCGCAGATTGTCCAGCTCGGCGCCGTAGATGCCTAGCCAGTCGGGCAGTGGAACCGACGTCTCGGACTCGGCGCGAACGAACACGTCTCGAAAATATTCCGCATGACGCCGCGCAAGGCGCCTTGCTTCACCGAACTCGGTCAGCTTTCCGAGAGCGTAGGTCCGCGTGGTATCCAGCAGGCGATAACGCAGCGTCCGTGCACCTGACGGCGCGATAAGCGATTTCGTGACCAGATTATCGATCGCCTCAATTGTCTCCGACGCGCTGAGCCCATCGCCGGAGGCGACCGCGGCGGCAGCTTCCAGCGTGAAAGGTCCTACGAATACCGACAATCGTCGCAAGGTGGCGCTTTCCGCCGCAGGCAGGAGGTCGTAGCTCCAGTCGAGCGCGGCGCTCAGTGTCTGGTGCCGCGGAATGGCCGTGCGCCGCCCCCGCCATTGCAGCGAAAAGCGGCTGTCGAGGAGGGATGCCGTGCCCGCGATGCCGTACGCATTGACGCGGCCTGCCGCGAGTTCGATCGCAAGGGCGATGCCATCAAGACGGCGGCAAATGTCCGCGACAAGGGACGCCTCTTCCGCGCTGAGCTGAAATGGACCGGAGCCTTGGGCGATGCGCTCGACGAAGAGTTGGGCGGCGGGGTAGGCGAGGACGTCGGCAACGTCCAGGTCATCGCGCCGAGGCGGACATTCCAGTGGAAAGAGCCGAAAGATCCGCTCGCCTTCGCTACGGAACGACTCCCGGCTGGTTGCGAGAACATGAAGCTGCGGCGCTTCGCGAACGATGCGCTCGGCGAGCGGCGCCAGAGTCTCCAGCACATGTTCGCAGCTATCGAAGATCAGGAGTATCGGTCTGGCCTGCAAGTATGTGAGCAGGCTCGGCACCGGGTCCTCCGAACTGACGGCCAGCCCGAGTGCGGAGGCAATGGTGGTCGCAACGAGGTTGGAATTCCTCAGCGGTCCGAAATCGATGAAGAAAACCTGTCCGCCGAAGTCGGCAAGCCGGCGATGGCCGACGGTCACCGCGACCGCCGTCTTGCCGATGCCGCCCGGGCCGACCACGGTTATGAAGCGGTAAAGCGAAAGCCCGGTTGAGATCTTCTGAATGACCTCGTCTCGTCCGATCATCTTGGCGAGCGGAGGGGGCAGTGACCGAGGGGGAGCTGCATCGCCGGGAGAAGACACGACCAAAGGCGCCGTGTGGGTGAGAGACGCCACAAAGCAATAGCCGCGTCCGGGGACGTTGAGGACGTAACGGGCTGACTTGCCGGTATCGCCGAGCGCCTTGCGCAACGCAGCGACGTGGAAGCGGAGACTGCCTTCATCCACGTTCACGCCGGCCCAGATGCGCTTGACCAGTTCTCTCTTGTCGATCACTTCGCCGGGGCGCTCGGCGAGGAAGATGAGGATGTCGAGCGCGCGGCCTCCGACATGAAGCGGAGCGCCATCCTTCTCCAGGAGCCGGGATTTGGGAAACAGTCGAAATGGCCCAAAAAAAATGGCCAAGTCTTGATTGTTATGGTCTGGCACGCGCCATCGCCCCCTCGACAGGGAGTCAAAAGTGTTTGTCTTGGTCTACCAGATCGAGCCGTCGAGTAAACGGCCGAACGCGGCGGAAGCGGCTTCCAGTCTCATCCCAGGCGCTTGGGTAACTTCCGGGCTGCGGAAATATCGGTTGAAACAGAACGGCTTAAGCGAGCCGCCGCCGGAATGACGCCTACGAGGCTGCCATCCGCGCGGTAAATTTGGCCATCGGGCCGGACGGCCACGCTCGTGCCTTTCTGGGAAGCCCGGTCGAGACCGATAAATCCGCGCGAGATGGATCACCCTCGGACTCGAGCTTCCAGCGCGTCAAGACTCGAACCACGAGCCAAAAGCGTTCTGAGTGGGAGGCGATGAGGTCGATAACGTTGGCCTGCAACGCTGCGGCTCGACTGGCTGTTCTCTGGTATGTTACCTGTCACGATGCAGCTTACGCAAATCGCAAATGAAGAGCGTTGAGGCCGCTGCGGCGGACGGCTCGGTTTCGCTCCTGCAAGTCCGGCAGTCGTCGGCAACGTGCGAGCGCAACGGTTCGCTGCATTAACGTGCGAGGGCATGAAGCTGTGCCATTGCTGGCACTGTCGCCGGAGCGGTTTTGCGATGATCGATGACATGGCGGTCCTGAAACAGGCCATGGAGCAGATGGACGCGGAGGATCCTGAGGTGGCCCAGGCCGCCAAGGACCGGGCCGCAGAGACCCTCGGCAAGGCCCAGCTGAGTTTCTCGAAAATAGCCGAGTTGATCGAACAGCGCCGGTTGCTGCTGCGCCCCAGGATCGTGGCCGGCATCAAGCGCATGGATCAGCCCGGCATGATCGGCGACGCCGCGTTCCGCGACGCAGGCAGCGCGCTCCGGAGAGAAGGCCAGAGCTTTCGTCAAATTGCCGAGGCAATTGAATTTAGCACGCAGACCCGGGCTCCGATACGAGGATCCGGTGCCGACAAGCGAACCGCTGCACCCGATGATGAGCGCGCCTCTGTACGACATGCCGGTCGAGCCGGGTGACTCCGCATGGGTGAGAGTGCTCTTTCTCGTTGCGAGCATCGTTTTCTTTCCACTGCGACATCCCATACGTTTTCTCGCGATCGCACTCGTCGCCTATTTGCTGTTCTACGCCTTGCGTGGCGCTGTTCCCTCCGACGGCGTTGCCGCCATCCGCCAGAGCGCGGACAAGGCGATGTCGTCGGTGAGTTCTTTCGTCAATGCCCAGATCTTGCGGCGACCCAAGGAGGTGACGGCGCTGCCTGCGGGCCCCACTCCAGCCTCGTCTGCTCCGGCCGCGTCCCCGGCGCCGCCAACTCCGTCGCCGCCCTCGGCATCCGCAACCTCGTCGGCGCACCCCGCAATCGGCCCCGCTCCCTCGGCAAATACACCGGCTCCTCCTGCATCGCCTCCGCCCGCACCGGCCTCGGCGGCTCCCGCATCGCCATCGGCTGCGCCTGCAGGTCCACCGGTTTCACCGCCACGTCGCGACGCGAAGAGCGCTCCGCCTTCAAAGTCGGCAACGAACTGTGGCACCGCACCAGGGTCTCGTCCCTGCGGATCATTCGAAGATGATCGCTCGCGAGCCTTCGATGACATCATACCGCAAGCTATCCGCCGGAGATCCCGCGTATCGGGGCCCTGTGTCGCCGGCATCGGCGGCTGCAATTGGGGCGGCGTTCGCTACTGAGCTCGTGCCGCGTCGCCTGGATTTCCGTTTCTGCAAAACGGAAGGCGATCACGAGCCCCGGGCTATTCGCTGCCTCACTTCATCCAGCAGCGCCTTGGCGTCTCTCAGGTCGGAGGTGTCGAGCCCTTCGGTGAAGCGGTCATAGACTTCCGACAGCAGGTCGTGTGCCTCGCCGATCCGCTCCCGATCGGTCCAGAGCCGGGCAAGATTGGTCGCGGCACGCAGCTTGAACGAGAGCGCGCCCTGCCGCTCGGCCGTCTCCATGGCCTGCACCAGCCGCTCCTCGGCTTCGGCGATCCGGTTGCCGCCATGGGCCGCGAGAACAAGGCCCGACATGCGATGTGCTTCGGCTTCGAACAGGCGGTTTCGGCTGGTCGTGATGGTGTCAAGCGCCTCTTCGACAAGGTGCTGCGCGCGCTCGGGCTCGCCCGCCTTCAGGAGCGTTTCCGCCAGGACAAGAAGCTCGTATTCGAAGTAGAAGCGCCGGACCCCCTGACGCGTGGCGTTGACCGCATCCTCCATCCGATGCAGGCCTTCGGAGACCTGGCCGGATTCGAATATCGTCCATCCCAGCAGCAGCGGGCACATGACGAACATGTTGCTCCCCTGCTCACGGCCGATCTCGATCGTCAGCTCGGCGGACTCGCGGCAAAGGTCAGGCTCGCGCAGCAGCTGCTGAATACAGGCCGCCCACCACGCCGCATGCGCCAGGCTGGGCGGATGCCCAAGCCGGTGGCCAAGCTCAAGCGCTGACGCGGACATCACCACCGCCTGATCCGGGAATCCGGTGATCCACAGCGTCATCGCGCTGTGCGCGTAGGCGCACACGCCGGTGTCGTGGCCGCCATAATCATAGGCATGCGCGTGATGGCGATCCGCATCATACAGCGCGATGCCGCGCTGCGCGTCGGCAAGCGTCAGCGAGTTCAGTCCGAGCACGTGCGAATTTGCCCAGCGGGAGTGATAGGCTTCGAGGGTGAGATCGGGATCGCCGAGCCGCTCCGCCACCTCGACCAGCTCGTTGGCGATTCCGAGCGCCTGCTCGGTCTGTCCCGTGATCAGATTGGCGTACCAGCTTCCCCACATCGCCCTGAAGAGCTTCTTGCCGTCTCCGAGCCCGCGTCCGAGCGCGACCGCTCGGGCGTAGTGTCTGGCGATGTCGGGACCCGACGAGCGAAAACCTCGTGCGATGATCAGTGCGGTCCCAAGCCCCAGCCGGATGTCCAGCTCCTGCTGCCAGCGATCCGTGGCGTCGGGCAGCTCCTCGAGGAGGCGCAGCGCGCTGGAGAAGTGGTTGAGCGCCTCGCTCCCGGCCGAGCGGCGCAGCGCAAGCTCGCCGGCGCGCTGCCAATCCGCCGTGGCCGGTTTCTTGAGGCCGGCCTCAGTGCGGTGACGCGCGACCAGCTCCGGCTGGCTCTCGATGATATCGGGAAAGATCTCTTCGATCGCCTGCGCGATGCGCGCATGCAGGTCGCGGCGCGGACCACGCAGCAATGTGCTGTAGGCCGCATCCTGCAACAGGCCGTGCTTGAACATGAAGGTCGATCGCGGCGGCTCGCCGCGTCGAAACAGAAGTCCGGCGTCAACGAGCTGGCCAAGCGTGTCGTTGATCTCCCGTTCCGTCCGCTCCGCGACAAGCGCGGTGAGCTCATAGGAAAACTCCCGGCCGATCGCGGCGCCGATCTGCGCGATCTCCTTCGCCATCGGGCCGATCCGGTCGAGCCGTGCCATCAAGGACGCATGCAGCGTCGGCGGCACGGACAAAGGCGGACGGATCGCTGTCTCCATCCCCTGCTTGGGCACTGGACCCGCATCCACGACCGTCTTCGTCACTTCCTCGAGAAACAGCGGGATGCCGTCGCCGCGTTCAACGATTTCTCCGATCAGGTCGCCCGGCAACGACAAGACCTTCGCGGCGAGTTGCCGAACCAGGGCCTCACTGTCGCTGCGGGTGAGACGATTGAGATTGAGCATGGTCACGTGCGGCTGATCCGCCCAGGACGGAATGAAATCCGGACGGAATGTCGCGATCAGCAGGCAGGGCAGGTTGTCGATCCGCCGGATCAGGAGATCGAGAAATTCCTGCGTCGTCGGATCGATCCAGTGCAGATCCTCGAAGGTGATCAGCATCGGCTTCTTCTGCGCGACCACCGTGATCTGCTGCTGCAGGGCCTCGAACGTTTCATCCTTTCGACGTCTCGGATTGAGCTCGACCTTGGCGTAGCGTCCGGTCGGCAGCAGCAGCAGGTCGGCGAGCAGCGCGATGTCCTCCTCCGACGCCGCGGTCTCGGCCATCAGCGCTTCCAGCTTGTCCAGCTTCAGCCCGGCCGTATCCTCTCGGTCGAACCCTGCCATGCGTTCGAGCAGGTTGATGATCGGGTAGAGCGCGCTGTCTCGATGGTGGGGCGAGCAGAAATATTGCAGGTCGATGAACGAATCCGCGTCGATCGAATCCCTGAGCGCGACCGCGAGGCGCGATTTGCCGATGCCGGCCTCGCCGGAAAACAGGATGACCCGCCCTTCGCCGGCTCGCGCCTGCGCCCAGCGCCGCAACAGAAGCTCGATCTCCTCCTGGCGGTCGACGAGCGGCATCTCGGCGGAACGCAGCGCTTCGAAGCGGCTCTTGAACCGGTTTTCCCCCAGCACGCGCCATGCCCGTTGTGGCTCGGTAAAGCCCTTCAATTCCCTGAAGCCGAGATCTTCGAGCGCGAATACCGATCCGATCTGCCGCCGCGTGTTGTCGGCGATCACGATCGCGCCGGGCTCTGCGAGTGCGAGCAGCCGCGCGGCGAGATTGGGCACTTCGCCCAGAACCTCCTTGTCGCTGATATTTCCGGATCCGATCAGATCGCCGACGACCACGAGGCCCGTCGCGATCCCAAGCCTCACCTGGAGCGGCTCGGCATGACTGAGCAGCCCTATTCCTTCGATCACGGCGAGGCCCGCACGCACGGCTTGCTCCGGATCGTCTTCATTGGCGTTGGGATAGCCGAAATAGACCAGGGCGCCGTCACCAACCCGACGGGCCACGAAGCCGCCGAACCGGGTCACGATCTCGGCCAAGCGCTTGTGATAGGCGCCAATGACTTCGTGAAGGTCTTCTATGTCAAGATGCACGGAGAGCGCCGTCGAGCCCACCAGGTCGCAGAACATCACGGTGAGGTGGCCGCGCTCGGCGAGCGCAACGCGTGTCGGCAGGCTTGGTGCAATATGAGGGCTGGGCAAAAATCCAATTGGACCGGCAAGCGGCGAGCCGCAATTGCCGCAGAATTTCGAACTTGGCTGTGCGCTGTTGCCGCACGCCGAACAATTGAGCACCAGCGCCACGCCGCATTGGCTGCAGAACTTGGAGAGTTCTGAAACCTTGGCGCGGCAGTTAGGACACTCCATGCGGCACCCTAAATGTATTCTAGTTTAAACATAGTACGACCGGGTTTGCGTCGCGGGCGCTCCCACGCTCACTTCGCTCAAAATGTAGATTATTGTCATTGGGGTGACGCATGTCACCTGGAGAGTTTCATCTGGTACTCTGCCATGGCGGGCTGTCAACTCTCGGGCCGACTCTGGACTCTGGCGACGGCCTTCGGTGGCGTCGACATTGGGACGGCGGGCCGCTCGCCCGTCCACCCTGAGGTTGATCGGAAACGGGAAAAGGGGCTTGTGTTCGCACTCGGCATGGTTGTTCAATAGGCTCGGCCGGGGGCATCCAAGCCCAAGATTGGAGATTGTCACAAAATCGAGCGGTCCGCGCGAGTGTGTTGGGCTGTCGGTTTTCGGGTAGGCCTTGCCGGGGAGAATTGGAGCGTGGCCATGAAATCGAGTGTGTTGTTTCCTTTGATTGCTATTGCAGCGGTTTGTTCGGCGAGGGCTGCGGAATACCCAAAGCCGACCGGGTCGCCAGCCAGTCATTTTCAGGGGACTTGTGAAAGCGACCCCGATGGCAGGAAGTTCGCTGAACGAGCCTGCTACACCACTTACTATCCGGGAGACGTGGGCTTCGGCGCGCGCTACCGTCCACCGACCTGCGACAAGAAGCACAAGGTGAACGAAAAGCAGAAGGAGATGCTCGCGAAAGCATATGCGCGGGCGCCGGACTACGTCCGAGCCAAGCTTTGCCGGTTGACACAATTGTTCGTGACCAAGCCGACATCAGGCGGTCCCTCTGGTTGGGGCTTCTGGGAGGGACCGGACCGGCCGCCCGGAAAGAGCGTCTATCTCGCCATCGCCGATCGGGACCTGACCAGCAAGAAATCCGTCGTCGACGTTGAAAACGAGACCGTGCAGCGGCTTCTCGGGGTGTCGGATCGTGGCCGGCGTTCCAGGCAGAGTCTGCTGCGCCTGAAATCTGCCGAGCCGTCCGAGCCGGAGTTGGCCGTCCTCGGCGAAATCGCGCACGAACTCGGTCACGTCCTGCTTGCCGACACCAATGGCGATGGCGTCTATGCAAATCATCCGCGACGGCAGGTGAGCGGACCGCCGAAAAGCGCCTGCTTCCAGGACGCTTTTCTCAACTCGTCCTGGGAGCCGGACAGCTTTCGCAAGGACATGCGGCGATGGGTCAATTTCGGCGAGCAATACCAGAACAAAGCCAAGAATCCCGATGCCGCATTCGACTTGAGGCGGCTGAAAGCTGCGGTGCGGCGTGGCAAGCTCGACGCGGCAAATGATGCGATCAGTGGCGTGCTCGGCAGCGAGGAATTCGTCAGCGCCCTTGCGAGAAGCAATGCCGACGAGGACTTTGTCGAAACCTTCAAGTACAAGGTGCTCGCGGACGCCGCGCCAAAGCTGACCATCGAGTTGCGGCTGCGTGGCCGCGACATCAATACGCTCCGCCTGCTCGATTCCGGGGCGGTCGCGAAGAAGGTCTCGTGTCTGCGCGACCTCGGCCTGCTGTCCGGCACGCCGTAAGCAGCTCACACGAAAGCCCGGTCATGACCGGGCTTTCGTGTCCGAGACTAAAGCGCAATGAGATCGGGTTGAATTGTCATCGCGCTTTAGCTCTTTGATCGAGCATGATCTCCGCGCAAACGCGTTCCGCGTTTGTTAGCTAAGGGAAAACCACTACACGCTTTTCCGGATCATGCTCTAGCCGCGCGCAGCCTCGATTCGTCTGCGCGCGTCCTCCCAGGCGAAGGTGTGCGCGAAACGGTACGAGACGTCCAGCGGCGTCACGCCGCGCGTGAGATGCGCCAACATGGTGTCCAGCATCTCCTTCGCGTCGATGCGCTTCTGGCCGACGCGCCCGCAGGGTAGCCAGTCCGCGAAGCGACCGAGCGCCGCGTCGTCCAGCCCTCGTGCGGTCGCAGCGGCGATGAGCGCGTCGTAGGTCCGCTCCTTGTAGAACAGCGATTTCGCGATCTCGACAAGCGCCGCTGCAGTCCCGGGGGCGATCAATCCGACCTCAACTGCACGGTTGATCGTGGCGCGTACGTCGACCATCGGCTCGGTCAGCTGCACATAGCCGACTTCGGGTGGTCCGTGCAGGACCGCGACCTCGTCGTCGTCTGTCAATTCGCCGCTTTGGAATTGCCGGTAAACCCGGCCGATGCCCTTCATGCCGAAATCGGCCAGTTCCGCGGCGCGCAACGCGCCGGTGCTGGCAGCGCCGTAGACATGGATGCCCTCGGCCATCGCCCACAGGATTTCCTTGTGCCAGACGGTCGGCACGCGTTCGAAATAGCCGTCGATGACGCCGATCAGGGCAGGGCGCTGCAGCGCAGCGAGGTAGAGATCGCCCTGCCGGACCGGCGGCCGCCATTCGATCCCGGCAGCGTCCGGCCGCATGCGCGGCGGTAATGACGGGCCTGCAAAGATGATGGCCGTCATTCGCGCCCCCCGGCGCGGGCTGCGCGCGGGCCCGGCACATAATCCGGATGCGTGCAATCCCATTCGAGGCCGGGGATCACGACCCTGACCACGGGAATGCCGAAGTCGTCGCGCGTGAGGTCGACGGCGATGACGCGCTGCACGCCGATCGCGCGCAGGCGCTCCAGCTCCCAGCGCAGGTCGACTGCCACGTCGTCGCTGGCGAAGCCCGGCACCGCCCGAAACTTGCGCGGCTCGGCGGCCTGCGAGACCGCATCGAGCAGCGCCGCGCCCAGCCGCTCCTTCGCGCTTTCGGTGTAGTCGGACAGATCGTCCCGAATGCCCGCGATATAGGTGAGCCGGGTCTGCGCCGCTTCCGTCATGGCGCGTGCGAGCGCGATGCCGCGATCGGGATGGCAGCCGGCGCCGCGATATCGTCTCAACCCGTCCGAGAGGTCATCGGTCGGGGCGGGGATGTCGCAGACGAAGGCGGGGATTCCAATATCCGACGTCACGTCCCAGAGGCGTGGGGCAATCTGCGCGGCGTCGTAGAGACCGAGAAGCCCGCGGCAGTCCGCATCGTCGATCGACGCAATGTCCAATCGGCCGCGCGACCGCTCCGACATGCTTTGCGCATGCCACAGCGCAACGGCGTCGCGCTCGACCACTTCGCAGATCGCCGAGCTGAGGGCTTCGGCGAGATGATTGCCCGAGGCCAGGCCATTCGTGCCCGACAGCAAATGCTCGCCGCTATGACGCGTCGGCAGCGTGTAGTCGGTATGCACGACTTCCCACGGTACCCAGCACGCTTCGCGATTGAGAAGATCGTAGCCCTCGATCCACTCGATCGTGGTGTGGTCGGGCAAGGGATTGCCGGTGCCGCAGAGCGAGGCGGGCGGCGCCGCGCAGGATCTCGCCGACAGCTCCTCGAAGCTTGCCGACACGGTGCGCCCGCTCAGCTCCTCGCCATGAAACAGCTCGATCGCCTCCATCATCGCGGAAGCGCGGGCCTGGGAGAGGCCAAGGCCTTTGCCCTGCGAGACCGAAAACGAGCGCGAGTTCGGGCGGACGGCGACGGTGACGGGAATCCCGATCCGATCCAGCCCCGTTACGTCGCCGAGACGGGTGATGCCGATCTGTCGCGCCTTGGACGCCACGCGCGCGAGCGTCTCTTCCGGCGTGCTCGTCCGGTGCGTTCCGTTCTTGAAGCGTTTGGGGACCGGGGAATCGAGACTTTGGGCGAGACTATCGATGTGCGGGCGTTGCACGGCCTGACGCGGCGTTTATCGCGACAGACCGCAACGCGTCCACGACGGCTTCATTTGCTCTTTCCGGAATCGGCCGGCGGCGTCGAGGATCGCTGCGATGATTGTTGCTTGGGCTTCTCGCCCTTGCCGCTGCCACCGCCGCTTGCGACGATCATCGCGCCGACCGGCACGGACACGGCCTGCCCGACGGCGCCGGCATCCCGCAGCAGCCGCTTCAGATGCGCCGCCTCGGCTGTATTCCCTAGCCGCAACTCTTCGAACGCGCGTCCATCCTGCGAGATCAAGATCGTGTCGCCATCGAGCCTGACCGCGACCTCATCCGATCGCGTCGCTTGTGGCTTCAACGATTCCGCGGGTTGGACCAGCGGCACCTCCGCGCGCACGTCCTGCCCAAGCAGGGCGCCAAAGCCCAGTGCAAGTGCCCCCAACGCAGGCAGCTGCGACCAGATGCTCCTCAGCTTCTCGCGCGACATGTAATCCTCCTTGAGCCGGATGCGGCATTGGTAACCCAATAGAACACGGCCCGCTGCCCCGAAGTCAAGTGAGCTGCAAGTGAGCTGCAAGTGAGCCGAAAGTGAAGGGAAAGGGCGGCCGCCGGGACTGGCCGTCGGACGGCCAAGCTGCGACAGCAACGCGCATTCGCCGTGTCGGCTTGCGGGTTGCTTCCATCGCCGCCGTGGTCTCTAACGTCACTTCCGCTTCAGAAATCGAGAGGGTCGGGTCAAATGCGGTTGAATATCTGGCGTCGCGGCGCGTTGCCGGCGGTTTGCATGATGCTGGCAACACTGACGCCGGCGCTGGCGCAAAAATCTGCGGACACGCTGCGCATCACCTGGCGCGACGCGATTCCCGATGTTGATCCCTACTACAATTCACAGCGCACCGGCATGGTGGTGGCGTTCCAGGCCTTCGACTGCCTCGTGTATCGCGATCCCACCACGCTGGAAATGAAGCCTGCGTTGGCGACCTCATGGAAGCAGGTCGATGACACCACGATCGAGTTCACCCTGCGCCAGGGCGTGACGTTCCAGAACGGCGATCCCTTCACCGCCGATGATGTTGTGTACACGATCAACACCATCATCAAAGACAAAAAGGTGGCAATCCCTGCCTATTATACGTCCTACGCCGGCGCCGAGAAGATCGACGACTTCCACGTCCGTCTCAAGCTGACCGGCATCTCGCCGGCCGTGATGGAATATATCGCGATGGTCACGCCGATCTGGCCGAAGGCCTATCGCGAGAAAGTCGGCGAGGGATTCTCGCGCGCCCCGATCGGGACCGGTCCTTACAAGATCACCAAGGTCGACGGCACGACCCAGATCGATATGGAGCGCTATGACGGCTATTACGCCGGCAGTCCCAAGGGAAAGCCCGCGATCCGCAGCATCAAGATCCACGAAGTGCCCGACGCGACGACGGAGATGACCGAGCTGCTCGGCGGCAAGGCCGACTGGATCTGGGGCTACAATGCCGACCAGTACGACAAGATCGGCAAGGTGCCGACTTTGCAGGCGCTGCGCTTCGGCATCATGCGTGTCAACTTTCTGACAATCGATGCCGCGGGGCGGACCGGCAAGGACAATCCGCTGACCAAGCAGAAGGTGCGGCAGGCGGTCATCTCCGCGATCGACCGGGAGACGATGGCCAAGCAGCTCATCCAGGGTGACTCGCAGGTCATCGATACGCCTTGCTACCCGACCCAGTTCGGCTGCGATGTGTCGGCTGCCGTGAAATACACTTACGATCCCGCGCGCGCCAAGCAGCTTCTGGCCGAGGCCGGCTATCCCAATGGTTTCGATACCGACCTCATCTCCTACAACACGCCGCAGATCAACGCGGCGCTGCAGAACTATCTCAAGGCCGTCGGCATCAATATGCGCATCCAGCAGCTCCAGATCGGCGCCGCGATCCAGAAGGCGGAAGCCGGCGAGGCGCCGCTCTATTCGGGAACATGGGGCAGCAATTCGGTCAACGACACCTCGGCCTTCATGCCCTATTTCCTCGGTGGCGGACCCGACGACTACGCCCGCGACGCGGACGTACAGCAGCTGTTGAACAAGGCCGGCGCGAGCGTCGATCCGGAAATTCGCAAGAAGGCCTTCAGCGATGCGATCCGGCTCGCCACCGAGCGCGTCGATTTCATTCCGCTGTTCAGCCACGTGCGTTACGTCGCGTTCTCGAAGCAGCTCAACTTCGAGGGCTTCTCCGACGACCTGCCGCGCTTCTATCTGTCGACCTGGAAATAGCACTGATGTGACCGCGGTAACGGTGCGCCTCTCCCCTTGTGGGAGAGGCCGGATTGCATCGCAAGATGAAATCCGGATGAGGGGTCTGTCTCCGCGAATACAATTGAATGGTTTTGTTCGCGGAGAGAGACCCCTCATCCGTCGCGGACTTCGTCCGCGCCACCTTCTCCCACAAGGGGAGAAGGATCAACCCAACGCTTGGCTCGTTGCTAGTTGCCTGCCGAAAGCATCTGCTGGCCATCCCCTGCATTCTCCACCGCCAGCAGACACTCGACCAGACGGCCGTTGCTGTGGATGTCGTCCGGCGCGGTCGTCTTGCAGTCGGCGAACGCGCTGGGGCAGCGCGGGTGGAAGCGGCAGCCCGGCGGGATGTTCGCAGGGTCAGGATAGGTGTCGCCGAGACCGACATCGGGAATCCCCAAAGCCGGATCAGGCGTCAGCACGGAGGCGAGCAGTGCGTTCGTGTAGGGATGCATCGGTGCGCGGAACAGGTCCTGCGTCGGCGCATGCTCGACGATCCGGCCGAGATACATCACCGCCACTTCAGTCGCGATGTGCTCGACGACCGCGAGATTATGGCTGATGAAGACGTAGGTCAGCCCGAGCTCGCGCCGCAGCTCGGCCAGCAGGTTCAGGATCTGCGCCTGCACGGACACATCGAGCGCACTGGTCGGCTCGTCACACACCACGATGCGCGGACGCAGCACCAGCGCGCGTGCGATGGCGACGCGCTGGCGCTGACCGCCGGAGAGCTGGCTTGGCATCCGCTCGGCCATCTCGCCGGAAATCCCGACGCGCGCCAGCATCTCCATGACGCGATCCATCTGCTGCGACTTCGGCAGCTCGCCCTGCGCCATCAGCGGCAGGCGCACAATGTCGCGAATGCGCTGGCGCGGGTTGAGCGAGGAGAAGGGATCCTGGAACACCGGCTGGATCAGCCGCGCGCGCTCGCGCCGGTCGAGACGAGCGAGACTGCGGCCGTCCACCAGCACGTCGCCCGCGCTGGGCGGCAACAGGCCGGCAATGAGGCGGCCGAGGGTCGACTTGCCGCAACCGGACTCGCCGACGATGCCGAGCACATCCCCCGCCGAGAGCGAGAACGTCACGCCGTCGACGGCGCGCACCGCGTAGCTGGCGTGCGCGAAGCCTCCGCCGTGCTGAAATTGCCGGTACACGTCGCGGACTTCGATCGCGCAGGTCATGCCGCAGCGTCCCGCTTCCAGTCGGGTTGCAGCCGGCACAAATAGGAATGATCGCCGCCTGCCGCGCGCTTCGGCACGGCGCGTGCGCATTCCGGCGCGGCGAGCGCGCAGCGCTCGCGAAACCCGCAACCCACGAAGCCCGGCGCAATGCGCGGCACGGCCCCCGGAATGCTGCCGAGCGGTTCTCCCGGCGCCACCTGGCCTGGCACCGGAATGCATTCGAGAAGCCCGCGCGTATAGGGATGGGTTGGTGCCGCGAACAGGTCGGCCGCCGTGCCGCTTTCGATCACCTCGCCCGCATACATCACCGAGACGCGCTGCGCCATGCGCGCCACCACGCCGAAATCATGCGTGATCAGCAGCAGGGCGAGGCCCAGCTCCTGCTGCAGTTTCTGCAGCAGCCGCAGGATCTGCGCCTGCACGGTCACGTCGAGCGCTGTCGTCGGCTCGTCGGCGATCAGCAGCTCCGGGTCGCACATCAGCGCCATCGCGATCATCACGCGCTGGCGCAGGCCGCCCGAGAGCTGGTGGGGATATTGTCCGAGCCGCATGCCGGGCGCGGTGATGCCGACGCGCGCCAGCAATTCGGCGGCCCTGTCCATCGCCTGCCGCCGCGTGGCGCGGCGATGACGCTCGAACACTTCCGACATCTGCGAGCCGATCGTGTAGGCGGGATTGAGGCTCGTCATCGGCTCCTGGAAGATCATCGCGATCTTGTCGCCGCGCAGCCGTGCGAACTTTGTCTCCGACAGCTTCAGGAGTTCCTGGCCCTGAAAGCGGATGTGATCGGCGGTGCGGATCGCGCCGCGCGGCAGCAGGTTCATCACCGACAGCGCGGAGATCGACTTGCCGCAACCGGATTCGCCGACCACGCAATGCGTTTCGCCGCGTCCCACCGTCAACGATACGCCGCGCAGCGCCTCCGTCTGCCGGAAGGAGACGCGCAGGCCCGCGACACTGAGCACCGGTTCTGGTGTGGAGGCCGTCATCGGCGTGACCCGGCCGTCAGCAGGTCGCGCAGCCCGTCGCCCAGGAGGTTGATGCCCAGCACCAGCACGAACAGCGCAATGCCCGGCGTCATGATCACCCACGGGCTGAAGAACATGTATTCCTTGGCTTCGGCGATCATCAGCCCCCAGCTCGGCAGAGGCGGCGGCACGCCGAGGCCGAGGAAGGACAGGGCGGCTTCGAGCAGGATGGCGAGCGCCATTTCCAGCGTCGCGACCACGACGAGATGATTGGCGATGTTGGGCAGCACCTCGCGCAACAGGATGTGGATGCGCGATGCGCCGGCAGCCTGCGCTGCCGCGATGTAATCGAGATTGCGCACCTGCATGGTCGTGGTTCGCGCGACCACGGCGAAGCGGTCCCAGAGCAACAGCCCGAGCGTCAGGATCACGACTGCGAGCGAGCTGCCGACCAGCGCGACCACGGTCAAAGCCACGAGGATCAGCGGGATCGACAGGCGGCAGGTGATCAGGAACATCACGAACTGGTCGGTCCGGCCGCCATAGAACCCGCCGATGATCCCGAGCGTGATGCCGATGAGGCCCGAGGTGACGACGGTGAGCACGCCGATCAAAAGCGAGATGCGCGCGCCATAGATCAGGCGCGACAGGTAATCCCGACCAAGCTGATCCGTGCCCAGCAGGTGATCCGGCATGCTTTCGTCCATCCACACCGGCGGGACCATGCGGAGGTTGAGATTCTGCGCGAAGGGGTCATGCGGTGTCAGGTAGGGCGCGAAGATCGCGATCAGGATCGCGGCGCCGACGATCACCACGCCCAGGAACGTCGCAAAATGCCGAAAGCTCGGAAGCCGGCCGCGAAAGGACAGGGCTGGTACGGTCGCTGTGGCCTTCATCAGCGCAGCCTCGGATCGAGCAGCGCATTCATCATGTCGGCGAGCAATGTCAGGGCGATGTAGATCACCGCCAGGAACAGCACCACCGCCTGCACGACCGGGAAGTCATTCTTGGTGATCGACTCCCAGGCGAGGTAACCGACGCCCGGCAGCGCGAACACCGACTCGGTCACGACGGACCCTCCCAGCATGAAGCCAAGCTGCACGGCCGCAATCGAGACCACCGGCATCGCCGCGTTGCGCAGGGCGTGCTTGAGGACGATCTTCGATCGACTGAGGCCCTTGGCGCGCGCCGTGCGAATGTAATCCGCCGCCAATGCATCGATCATGCCCGAGCGCGTGAGACGCATCAGCGCGGGGATCGCCGAGAAGGCGAGCACGACGCCCGGCATGATGTAGCCCTGCCAGGTATCGACGCCGGAGATCGGCAGCCATTGCAGCTCCAATCCAAACCAGACGATCAGGATCAGGCCGAGCCAGAAGCCGGGCATCGCCTGCCCGAAAAGCGCGACCAGCATGATGCCGCGATCGACCGCCGAACCTTCCCGCATCGCCGCCAATATGCCGAGCGGCAGGCCGATCGAAAGCGCGATCGCAAGGCCGGTGAGGCCCAGGGTCAGCGTGACCGGCAGCCGGTCGCGGATCAAGTCCCAGACCGGCGCATGATAGAGATAGGACTGGCCGAGATCGCCCCGGGCGGCATGGCCGGCCCAATCGAGAAACTGCACGACCAGCGGCCGGTCGAGCCCGAAGTTCTTCCGGATGATCGCAATATCGGCGGCCGATGCGTTCGGCCCGGCGATGGACACAGCCAGATCGCCGGACAACCTTGTCAGGATGAAGCTGACGACCAGGACGGTGAGGCACACCAGGATAGCGAGCCACAGCCTGCGCAGAAGGAACGATGTCATCTCTGGTAATTACGAAGCCTATGCGGGAAGTGCCGACGCAGGGTCATCCGCTGACCACACATGAATCTCGCCGCCGATGGTCCGTCACCGTAACACGCTCCCGAGCCAACCTGACGGCAATGATGGCATAAGATGCGTGGTGCGGGAAGCACGCCGCGCGCAACCGGCTTCGTCCCGGGCTGCATCGATTACCTGCGGAGATAGACGTCAGATCGAAGGATACGATGATGAGGATTTTAAGTTGCTGACAGGGGCAGAGGTGACTTCGCTCTCGCGTCCGTCTCGCTTCGAGCAAGATCACAGCAATGTCGCCTGCTTGTGATATCGCTTTCTTCTACCGGTGAGGGCGGCGCCCTATGTTCTCTCGTGGAGTTGCCGGCTTGCTTCGCTGTCGACGGTCGGCCGGCTCACCAACTGGTTCGGAGGCTCTATGCCAACCTATGTGATATTCGACGTCGAGATCAGGGATGCCGCGCAGTACAAGCAGTTCATGGACACGGTGAGGCCGGCGCTGGAAGCGGTGGGTGCGAAATATCTCGTCCGCGGCGGTCCGCACAAGGTTCACGAAGGCGACTGGGAGCCGCGCAGGATCGTGCTCCTGGAATTTCCGTCGGCAGATGTCTGGGAGGCTTTCTACAACGGCGAAATCTACCAGGGCCTCAAATCGATCAGGGATGCCTGCAGCTCGGCCCGGCTGATCAGCGTCGAAGGCGCCGCTTAATCCAGCCCGACCGAACGGCGCTGGAACATGGGCATCATGCCAAGCGCGATGCCGCCGGCTTGCGCCGGGCGCGGCTTCCTCGCCACGATCGAGCCCGAACCGGAAGTCGTATTGGCGCCTGACGGCGAGCCGCGGTTGGCGCGTTCAAGACGTTTCGCCCGCGAGATGTCGGCGAAGGCGCGATCGAACTTGCGCAGACGATAAAACACGATGCCGCGATCGATATAGGCCGCGGAGAATTTCGGATCGAGCTGGATTGCCTGATCGAAGTCGGCGATCGCGCCGCTCAGGTCGCCGTTGCGATAAGCACTGATGCCGCGCTCGCGGAAAGAGCGCGCTTCGCTGACCGTGAGATCGGACACCAGCCCCAGATTGGCAGCCATGGCGGCGCCCATGTCGGCCGGCAGTGTCGCCGCGCTCATCGCGAGCGCCTGATCCGCCGCAATGGGCGTGTCGGCCCTGTCGGGGTTCTCAGTCGCCAGAGCACTGGTCGTCTCGGGCGCCGCCGCGGAGCCGACGGTTTGTTTCTGGTCCTCGACCGCCTGTTTTTGCGCCTCGACGGCAAGCTTCTGCGTCTCGACCGCCTGCTTCAGCGCCTCGGCGGCCTGCTTCTGAATCTCAGGGCTCTGCGCGTGCTCGCCGGCGTGTGCCGTGGCGGTTTGAGAGGGCGCGGCCAATTGCGGCAATTGGCGTACGGCGGCCTGGAGCTGTTGCAACGGGAGCCTGTACTGAGCGGACGCCAGGTGCAGGTAGACCGCATAGCCGCCAACCGCCATGATCAGGACGACGGCGAAGGAGAGCACGGCGGAAGCGAAGTGATAGACCTTGCGCGCCATCACCTGCTTCGCCAGCGATGCCTGCTCGATGCGGGCGAGATCAAGCAGATGATCGTAGGCCGCGCGCTGATCCGGATCGTTCAGAATCTCATTGGCGCGGACGATCTGCCTGAACCTGATCGCCGCCGCCGGATCACCTGGATTGATGTCGGGGTGGGTCCCCTTGACGGCTCGGCGAAACGCTGCACGCAAGTTCTCAGCGTCGTCGTTCGGAAGAGCTCCGAGCAGATCGTAAAGCGTCTCCATACTCGTACTCGCGGCCCTTGCTCTCCCATCCCCATGTGAAATTCACGCCGCGAATTTACTAAGGAGGATTAGGCGCTAATGCACGAGATAATGCATGTCCACGACGGCAAAAAAATGACTAAATTGTGCGGCTCGGGCCTTAACCCTACCGCGTCACGCCGACTGATGCGTCGCGGTAACCATTAATGCGCCGACGCGATCAGGCATTTGTTCGCCGCCTGCAGCTCGCGCAGCCGCCGGCGAACGGCACGCTCCGCGTCTTGATAGCAACTGAGCTCGTACTCAACTTTTAGGCGAGAAAATTCATCCGGGTCCATGGCCTTTGAGGCCGCACGCCTGAAGACGCAATCGGGCGCGCGCGCCGGGGAGAGCAGTGCGGCGGCGGGCCTGCACAGATGCGGCTCCGGACGCGACGGCGACGCCGCGAACCGTGCCGGCTCCGATCGCGGCTGTAATTCGGACGACTGCGGCACGCAGCCGGAAAGTGCGATCGCGAAGACGATCGGCAGACGGCGCGGGATGCGCCGCCAGGTGATCTCGGATTGATCGCTCATCGTCGCTCGAGCCCCGCCCCTGCGTGAACACCGGAATCTCGAACGACGCGCTGGTGCGCCGGCGAACTCCAAATTCGAAACTCCTGCCGGAAACTCCTGCCGGAAACTCCTGCATGCGTGGCCGCTTTGCGATCAGGCAAAGCTTCGCCACTCTCGCGCAAAACGCGATGCGCGCATCCGCGCGCAATGGTGCCCGGTCCGCCGACCAAGCCCCGCGATGATGAAGATCAGGTTTAAATTGCACTTTAAGAATCTCGGTGAACGCCGCCTTAATCCGCGTTTTCGCCGCATTTTGTGAAGCGCGGGGACGTATTCGAGCACCGGCCCGTATGAGCCGCGGGGTACCGTCATTTATGCCGCCGATCGCAGCAGCGCGGCCGTCTCCGCACCGGTTCGCCCGCGTCGTCGAGCGTGATGTCGGACACATCGGCCGGTATTTTCAATGCGTAGCCTTTCCCTGTGGATCGCGGTTCGCGCGATCCGGAAAGCTCCGTCTGTGCATGGAGGATTTCGAAAGGAAGGACTTCAGATGAAGAAGATCATTTTAACGATTGCGGCGGTGGCGGCGCTCGCGGCGACTGCAAGCGCGCCGGCAGAAGCGCATCGCCTGCGCGTCATCCGGCCCGGCGGCGCCATCGCCGCGGTGGCAGGCGCAGCCGTTGCCGCGGCAACCCTTCCCCTGGTCGCGGCCGAGGCCCTGGACGGTCCGGGCGTCTATTACGGGCCGACCCCGCTATATTACGGCGCCCCTCCGGTCATTCTGCCGTACCCGTTCCATCGCCACCATTGGTGGTGATCAAGCGCCGGCCCGGAGGCGATCGTCTCCGGGCTCCATTCCTCGATGTCTCGGGCGTCTGCGACGCTTGCGGTGTCGCCGCGTGGATCGCTATACAGCGGCTGCCATGCCCGATTTCAGCGGTGTCTTCCCCTACCTCGTCTCGCCGATCGATGCCGACGGCCGAATTCGCGACGCCGTGCTCGGCCGTCTCTGCGACGACCTCATCAAGTCAGGCGTGCACGGGTTGACGCCGCTCGGCTCGACCGGCGAGTTCGCCTATCTCAACAATGCGCAGCGTGCGACGATCGTGCGGGCGACGATCGAGGCCGCGCAGCGCCGCGTGCCTGTCGTGGCGGGCGTCGCCTCGACCTCGACGGCGGATGCGGTCGCGCAGGCGAAGGCGTACGAGAAGCTCGGCGCCGACGGCATTCTTGCAATCCTCGAAGCGTATTTTCCGCTCGCCGATGCGCAGGTCGAAAGCTATTTCCGCGCGATCGCGGATGCGGTCGACATTCCCGTCGTGATGTACACCAATCCGCAATTCCAGCGTTCGGACCTCTCGCTCGACGTCATCGCGCGTCTCGCCGAGCATCCGCGCATCGGCTACATCAAGGATGCCTCGACCAACACCGGGCGGCTGCTGTCGATCATGAATCGCTGCGGCGACGCCATCAAGGTGTTCTCTGCGTCGGCGCATATTCCGGCGGCGGTGATGCTGATCGGCGGCGTCGGCTGGATGGCGGGCCCGGCCTGCATCATCCCACGGCAGAGCGTCGAGCTCTACAATCTCTGCCAGGCCGCCTGCTGGGACGACGCGATGAAGCTGCAGAGGAAGCTCTGGCGCGTCAACGAGGCCTTCGCGCGCTTCAATCTCGCCGCCTGCATCAAGGCGGGCCTCTCAATCCAGGGCTATGACGTCGGCGATCCCGTCCCGCCGCAGGCCGCGCTCTCGGCAGAAGGACGCAAGGCGGTCGAAGCCGTGCTGCGGGATCTCGCGTGAGTGGCGCGGTGTAAGTGGCTTGCACTTTGCATGACATCTCCTCCGTCATTCCGGGGCGCGCGAAGCGCGAACCCGGAATCTCGAGATTCCGGGTCTGGTCCTGGCGGACCATCCCGGAATGACGGTGCGAGTTGTGTCGCGTCCCAAATCCTCTAAAACCCCGCCAATTCTCGAAAAGATTCACAGGACAAATCGATGAACATTCTTCCCGCCAATATGCGGTTCGGTGCCGGCCAGCCGGTCAAGCGTCTGGAGGATCAGAGGCTGCTGACCGGGAAGGGGCAGTTCATCGATGACAAGCCGGAGGACGGCGCGCTGTGGCTGCATGTGCTGCGCTCGCCGCATGCGCATGCGAAGCTCAAGTCGATCGACACGACGGCTGCGACCACGATGCCGGGCGTCGAGGCCGTGTTCACCGGCGCGGACCTGATCAAGGACGACATCGGCACCATCCCGACGCTCGCGATCTTCAAGCGGCCGGACGGCTCGCCGATGACAGTGCCGCCGCGGCGGCTGCTCGCGCATGAGATCGTTCGCTTCGTTGGTGAGCCGGTCGCAGCCATCGTCGCGACCTCGCGCACGGTTGCGCTGAACGCGGCGGAAGCGATTGCGGTCGACTATGAGGAGCTGCCGTCGGTGGTCGATCCGGTCGAGGCGATCAAGCCCGGTGCGCCCGCGGTCTGGCCCGAGGCGCCCGACAACATCGTCGCCGCCATGAGCTATGGCGATGCCGCCAAGGTCGAGGAGGTGTTCGCAAGCGCAGCCCATGTCGTCTCGCTCGATCTGGTCAGCCAGCGGCTGGTGCCCTCGGCCATGGAGCCGCGCTCGACGATCGCCGAGATCGAGAAGAAGACCGGCCGGCTGCTCCTGCATGTGCAGTCGCAGACCCCGGGTTCGACCCGCGACGTGCTGGCGGAAGCGGTGCTGAAGCGGCCAAAGGACAGCGTGCGGGTGCTGGTCGGCGACATCGGCGGCGGCTTCGGCCAGAAGACCAATGTCTATCCCGAGGACGGCATCGTCGCCTATGCCGCGACCAGGCTCAATCGCAAGATCCGCTGGCGCGGCGACCGTGTCGACGAATTTGTCGGCGGCACCCACGGCCGCGATCTCACCTCGACCGGCGAGTTCGCGCTCGATGCCAAGGGCCGCGTGCTGGCCTATCGCGTGCGCTCGGTCGGCGGCACCGGCGCCTACATGGCGGGCGCGACCAACATCATTCCGCTGGTGCTCGGACCGTTCGTGCAGACCGGCGTGTACGATTTGCCGCTGGTGCATTTCGAAGTGAAGACGGTGATGACCAACACCGCGCCGGTCGGCGCCTATCGCGGCGCGGGCCGGCCCGAGGCCGTGTTCATCGTCGAGCGGCTGTTCGATGCCGCCGCGCGTCAGATCGGCATGGACCCGCGTGCCATCCGCAAGGCGAACTACATCAAGCCGGCGCAACTGCCCTACACCAACGCGGCAGGGCAGGTATATGACAGCGGCGCCTTCGCCCACATGCTGGAGCGTGCCGCGAAGCTGGCCGACTGGGACGGCTTCAATGCGCGCAAGCGCGAGGCTAAGAAGCGCGGCATGCTCTATGGCCGCGGGCTCACGAGTTACATCGAGTGGACCGGCGGGCGCGCACACACCGAGAAGGTGCATCTGCGCGCGACCGCCGAGGGCCGCATCATCCTGCATTCCGGCACCATGGCGATGGGGCAGGGTCTGCAGACCACCTATACCCAGATGGTGTCGGATACGCTCGGCATTGCCATGGACAAGATCGACGTGATCCAGGGCGACACCGATCTCGTCACCGGCTTCGGCAGCGTCGGCTCGCGCTCGCTGTTCGTCGGTGGCACGGCGGTCGCGGTGTCGACCAATGATCTGATCACGAAGGCGCGCGAGAAGGCCTCGAACCTGCTGGAAACCTCGGTGCAGGACATCGAATATCGCGACGGCTGGCTCACCGTGGTCGGCACCGACCGCCGCATCAACCTGTTCGAGATCGCGAAGAAGGAAGACGGCGCGCGGCTCTCCGTCGACAGCGAGGGCGAGGTCGACGGGCCGAGCTGGCCGAACGGCACCCATATCTGCGAGGTCGAGATCGATCCGGAGACCGGCATCACGCGCGTCGTGCGCTACACGACGGTCGATGATGTTGGCGTCGCCGTCAATCCGATGCTGGTGACGGGGCAGGTGCATGGCGGCGTTGCCCAGGGCATCGGGCAGGCGCTGTATGAGGGTGTGGCCTACGATTCCTCGGGGCAGCTTCTGACCGCGAGTTATCAGGATTATTGCCTGCCGCGCGCCGACGACATTCCGCCGATCTCGGTCACGCTGGACGACTCCGCGCCCTGCCGCACCAATCCGCTCGGCGCCAAGGGCTGCGGCGAATCCGGTGCGATCGGCGGCCCGCCCTGTATCGCCAATGGCGTGATGGATGCGCTCGGCGATCTCGGCATCAGCCAGCTCAACACGCCGTTGACGCCGCAAAAGGTGTGGAAGGCGATCCGCGACGCGAAGGCAGCCAACGGCAAGTGATTGTCTAGGTGTCGGCGTTCACAACAGACGCGGCAGCGCCGGCCCTCTCGACAGTGGTGACGCTTCTGTATTAGAGATCGCGCGGTAATCTGATCCGGATCATCGCCGAGTGCGGAGCATGTTGAGGCAAATCCTTTCATTGGTTCTTCTCGCCAGCCTGCCGCTTTTTGTCGGTCCGGCCTTTGCTCAAACCAACCCGGACCAGGCGCCGATTGTCTGCGACATCAAGAACGATGTCGAAGACGCCGCCTGCCGGACCAAGCTGAAAGGGCTGTTCAGACGCAAAGGCGACACGCTGACCCTTGCTCTGGATGGCGGAAAATCGAAAACCTATGTCGGCAACCTGGCTGCCTGCGATGGCGAGAATATCGACACCGCGAAGTGCCGCGTTTTCAAAGTCCTGCGTTATTTTCCGCGAATCCAATCCTTCGTGGTCGAAAGGGCAAATTACGAGTGCGGGGACTACCTGTTCGTCAGCCGACACACCGGCAGCGAGACGGTCATGTTTGAAATCCCGGTGCTGTCGCCGGATGCGAAATACCTGCTCTCGATCAATCAGAGCGACGGTTGCGACAGCAAGTACGTCATCGCGATCTGGTCCATGCAGACGGACCCTCCCAAGCTGGAATTCAGGTACGAGGCCAAGCAGTACGAGAGCTGGGAAGTCACGGCATGGCAGGACGACACGCATATCAAGATGAAGGCGTGGATCAACGGCAAGACCTCCTACGACCAGGAGGCAGAGCTGGTTCGAATAGAGAGCGGCTGGCGCCTTGACCTGGGCAAGAAGACCAACCGTCCGGCGAACTAGTCTTCCTGGGCCACCGCAAACGCGCCGGACTCTGCCGCTCTTCCCGCGCGCCCCGCTGCTATCCGCAATTCCAGATCATGCCGATCGGCGTGTACGTCCAGCACGGGCCCATACTGCCGCCATTGTAGCGTCCGCGATAGAAGCCGGGGCGGCCGTAATAATATGGCGCGCCGTTGTACCAGTATTGCGGGGTGTAATCCGGAGCGCTGTGGGTTCCATAGACCGGAACGTGCTCGTTCGGCGGCTGATGGTAGCCGGGCAGGAAGCCGTAACCATGCCAGCGGCTTTGTCGCTTATGGGCCGGCGCCGCGAGCGTGATGGCCGGCAGCAGCAACAACAGAACGAAGCTCGATACGGATAGAATGCGCGACATGATTCAACATGCACGATTTGCGGTTCAGTCGCGATTCAAATCGGCGAGTGTTAAGCCGGCGTGAACGCGATGGTCGCGCGCAGGCCGCCTTCGGGCGATGTGGCGAGGCTGATGCGGGCGCCATGAGCATCCGCGATCTGCTTGACGATCGCAAGCCCCAGGCCGCTGCCGCCGGTCGAGCGGCTGCGCGAGGCATCGAGCCGGAAGAACGGCTCGAACACGGATGCGCGCATGTGCTCGGGGATGCCTGGACCGTCGTCGTCGACGAAGACGAGCGCTTCACGGCCGCGCTGCAGCCGCACGATACAATGCGGTGCGAAGTCGAGCGCGTTGTCGATCAGATTGCCGAACAGCCGCCGCAGCGCGACCGGCTCTGCCGCGATCCATAACGGCGCTTCGCCGAGCTCGGCGCGCAGACCCGTGCGCGTCAGGAGCCGGTCCTCGACGATGCCGGACAACAGCGCGCGCAGATCGATGCGCGCGCGGCCATTGCTCGCGGTTCCGCCGCGCGCCACCGCCAGCGCGTCTTCCAGCAGGCGCGTCATCTCGTCGAGATCGCGCACGGCCTTGTCGCGCTGCGTGTCGTCGCTCAGCTGCTCGACGCGCAGGCGAAGCCGGGTGATGTAGGTCTTGAGGTCGTGCGAGATCGCGCCCAGCAGCAGCGTGCGTCCGCGGATCAGCTCGGAGATGCGCGCGCGCATCTCGTTCACGGAAATGATCAGCTTGCGGATCTCCGGCGCGCCCGCTGGCTCCATCACCGGCCCTGCGGCGTCGCCGGTGAACTTGCCGAGCGCCTCGCTCAGCGCGCGCAACGGCCGCGCCTCGCGCGCGATCGCGATGATGGTGGCGATCCCGATCAGCGAGCCGAGCACGCCGATGCCGAAGCCCGCCGGCAGGCCGAACAGGCGGCGCCCGATCGGGCCGAGCGCCTCGAACACCAGATAATCGCCGCCGCGCAGCCCGACCGCGAACCGCATCGAGCGCTGCAGGTTGCGCATACGGTCGCCCGGGCGCCATTGACGCATGCGCGGAAACGGGCCGCCGATGGCGATCGCGATCACCTCTCGCGGCTGCAGCGTGCTGAGATAGCGGGCGAGGAAGTGCTCGACCATCGGCATCCGGGAGGGATCGGAGGCGTTCAGCGGACGCTCATGGGCGAGCGTCACGCGCAGGTTCTCCGAGCTGACGGCCTTGAGCACCAGCGGCCGCTCCTGCGGCCCGGCCGTCTCGATCAGCGAGACGATGCCTTGCACCTGCTCGGGCAGCGGAAAGATCTGGCTGATCATTTCGTCGCGGGACTCGCTGACGAAGGCGAGGCCGACGCCGATCGACCACAGCGCGATCAATGCGAACAGCACGATCGCCATCAGGCGGCCGGCAAAGCCGAGGCGTCCGAGCACCTCAGGCCTCCTTGACCGTGCCGGTGAAGATATAGCCGGCGGAGCGCACCGTCTTGATCAGCTCGCCCTCGCGCTCGATCTTCTTGCGCAGGCGGCTGACCTGCACGTCGATGGTGCGGTCGAGCGGATCGGCCTGCCGCCCGCGCGTCCAGTCCATCAATTGCTCGCGCGACAGCACGCGGTTCGGGCGCGACAGGAAGCAGCCGAGCAGGTCGAACTCGGCGCTGGTGAGCGCAAGCTCGCCGCCGTCGGCGAGCGCGACCACCCGGCTGTCGAGATCGACGCAAAGCGTCGCATTGATCATGAAACGGCGGCTTTCGATCGGCGGCGCCTCGGTCCGGCGCAGGATCGCGCGGATGCGCGCGACGAGTTCGCGCGGATTGAACGGCTTCGGCAGGTAATCATCCGCGCCCATCTCCAGCCCGACGATGCGGTCGATGTCCTCGCCCTTTGCGGTCAGCATCAGGATCGGCACCCGCGAGGCCGCGCGCAGGCGCCGGCAGATCGACAGCCCGTCCTCGCCCGGCAACATGATGTCGAGCACGACCAGGTCAGGCTCGCCGAAGGTGGCGCGAAACCGGTCCAACGCCGCGCCACCGTCGCCGGCCTCGACGCGAAAGCCCTCGCGCGTGAGATAGTCGCGCAACAGGCTCCTGATCTCGACGTCGTCCTCGACGACAAGAATATGCGGCCGCGGGTTCATGCCGGCACCTTAAAAACAGACCCGCGCGGCGGGCAAGCTCCGGCCGATCGCGGATACAATTCGTTACATTCCGCCGCTCCCCCTGCAACGTCCGAGCAATGTTGCCGGACGAAGCTTCGCCGGCGCTGTCAGGCGCGAGGCGAGGCAAGCGGAGGAGAGACTTCAATGCTTTCGGTCAGGACGTATCTGGGTGCCGCTGCCGTCGCGGTGACGGTCATCGCTGTGGCCACGAATTTTGCCGATGCGCAAGACAGGCAGCAGGACAGGCGGATGGAGCGGCTGCAATGGGTGCCGGAGATGCGCGCCGCCATCAACGCCTGCATGGCGGATCACGAGCGGCTCTGCGGCGACGTCGTGCCGGGCAATGGCCGCATCGTCCGTTGCCTGGCATCGCAGGGCGACCGGCTGAGCGTGGCCTGCGCGAATGCGATGCAACGGGCGAGCGACGCGCTGATCGCGGCGGGCATTGCCATCAATCCCGGCCTGATCAATCAATAAACCGCTGAAGCGGTCCATCCGGTTCGGAGGCCCGCGAACCCACCCCGCGACGATCGAAACCTGCCTCGCCGCGCCAGCTTCCGGCTGAAAGCTGCGCTGCAGCGGGAACGAGTTGGCGTTCCCGAGCATTTGCAGAATGGCCGCGGTCGCGGCTTTCGTTGCTTACCTGTCAGGATTGTTCTGGTACGCTTACGGACCACCGTAGCGGGGAGACTTCGATGCGCAAATTTTTGACTATGCTGGCCGCGCTGGCAACGTTGAGTCTGACCAATTGCGGCTACAACGCGATCCAGGGCAATGACGAGCAGGTCAAGTCGAGCTGGTCGGAGGTCGTCAACCAGTATCAGCGCCGTGCCGATCTGGTGCCTAACCTCGTCAATTCGGTGAAGGGCTTTGCGCAGCAGGAAAAGGACGTCCTGCTCGGCGTCACCAACGCCCGCGCCAAGGTCGGCAGCATCCAGGCGACGCCCGAAGTGCTGAACGATCCCGCCGCGTTCCAGAAATTCCAGCAGGCCCAGGGCGAGCTGAGCAGCGCGCTGTCGAGGCTCCTGGTCGTGACCGAGAACTATCCGCAGCTCAAATCGGATGCCCTGTTTCGTGACCTGATGTCGCAGCTCGAGGGCACCGAGAACCGCATCACGGTGGCGCGCAACCGCTACATCAAGTCGGTGCAGGACTACAATGTCGGGATCCGCACCTTCCCGAACAATCTGACCGCGATGGTGTTCGGCTACAAGGAGAAGCCGAACTTCACCGTCGAGAACGAAAAGGAAATCTCGACCGCGCCAAAGGTGGACTTCAACCCGCCCGCCGCGCCTGTGGCCGCGCCGCCCCGCTGCGCCAGCGCCTGCACCTGCCAAATAGCTCGAATGATTTGGCGGGACGAGCGATGCTCGGGCAGTTCGTGCGCGGCCCATCCTTCGAGACGCGCGCAGGCGCGCTCCTCAGGATGAGGTCTTCACAAGCGGCACCATGTCGAACCCTCATGGTGAGGAGGCGCAACGCGCCGTCTCGAACCATGAGGCCCGACCGGGTGCAGCTCGCAATGAACGCAGCAAAAGCCGCATTGCTCGCACTCTTCATCTGCTTCGCGTTCACCGCATGGGCCGATGTCGCCATTCCGCCGCTCACCGGGCGGGTGGTCGACCAGACCGGCACGCTGTCGGAGAGCGACAAAGCCGCACTGACACAAAAGCTCAGGGATCTCGAGACCCGCAAGGGCAGCCAGATTGCGGTCCTGATCGTGCCGACGACGGAGCCCGAGACCATCGAGCAGTTCTCGATCCGCGTCGCGGATGCCTGGAAAATCGGCCGCAAGAAGATCGATGACGGCGCGCTGATGGTCGTCGCCAAGAACGATCATCATCTGCGCATCGAGGTCGGCTATGGCCTCGAAGGAAGCCTCACCGACGTCACCACCCACCGCATCATCGACGAGGACATCACCCCGAAATTCAAGGCCGGCGATTTCGCGGGCGGCATATCGACAGGCATCGACAAGATGATCAAGGTGATCGATGGCGAGCCGCTGCCGGCGCCGGAGCCCCCGCATTGGCAGGACACGGGCGCGATGGATGCGTCCGACCTGCTCAATCCCGTCGTGCTGTTCGGGCTGTTCATCGTCGGCGCCTTCCTGCGGACGCTGCTCGGCCGGCTGGTCGGCGCTGCCGCGACCGGCGGCGTCGCAGCGTTGGCCGCGTGGTTCATCGCGGGCTCGGTCGGCGCGGCGCTTCTGCTCGGCGTCGTCGCCTTCTTCGTGACCATGATCGCAGGCAGCTTCATGCAGGCCGGGCCGCCCGGGCGCTATGGCGGCGGCTGGCCGGGTGGTGGCTATTCGGGCGGCGGCTGGAGCGGTGGCGGCGGTTCGCGGGACAGCGACAGCGGCTTCAGCGGCGGTGGCGGCAGCTTCGGCGGCGGCGGCGCGTCGGGAAGCTGGTAGCGGGGGCGCAGTGTCATGACCATCAGGCGGATCGGCAAGCATCTTCTCGCACATCACTGGCGGGTGAGGCGCGTGTTTCCGCCCGACGTCCTCGCGCGCATCGAGCAGGCGATCAAAGCGGGAGAGGCCACGCATGCGGGGCAGGTCCGATTCGTCGTCGAGGGCGCGCTCGACGGCGCGCCGCTGTTCAAGAACCAACCGGTGCGCGAGCGCGCGCTCGATGTGTTCTCGCATCTGCGGATCTGGGACACCGCGCACAACAACGGCGTCCTGATCTATCTCCTGCTCGCCGACCGCGACGTCGAGATCGTCGCCGACCGCGGTATCGACGCCAAGGTCGGCGGCGAAGGTTGGGAGACGATCTGTCGCGCGATGGAAGCGGATTTCAGGGCCGGCCATTTCGAGACCGGCGTGATCAAGGGGATCGAGGCGGTGTCGCGGCAGCTCGCTGCGCATTTCCCGCCCGACGGCCCTCGGCGCAACGAGCTGCCGGATCAGCCCGTGGTAATGTAGACTGGCGGCGCGACAGGCGCCTGTGTGTGAGATCGGAGACATCATCTGCCCAACTGGATCGACCACGCCGTCCTCTGGCACATCTATCCCCTCGGCTTCGTCGGCGCCGAGCGCGAGGCGGACGCAAGCACCCAACTGGTCCATCGCTTCGGCAGGCTGACCGCATGGCTCGATTATGCCGTCAACCTCGGCGTATCCGGGCTTCTGCTGGCGCCGGTGTTCGCCTCATCCACGCATGGCTATGACACGATCGACCATTTCCAGATCGACCCCCGGCTTGGCGATGACGCGGATTTCGACGCCTTCGTCGCCGCGGCGCGTGAGCGTGGCCTGCGCATCGTGCTCGACGGTGTGTTCAATCATGTCGGCCGCGACACATCCGATGTTCCGCCGCGCGATCGTGGGCGGCCCGTCTGCGTCGGAAGCGTCGTGGTTTCGGCTGACCTGGCCTGCGAATGCCGAGCCGGGTGCGGAGCCCGACTACGCGACCTTCGAAGGCCACAAACAGCTCGTCGCGCTCAATCACGACGAGCCTGCGGTCGCTGACTATGTCACGCGGGTGATGATTCACTGGCTCGATCGCGGCGCCGATGGCTGGCGGCTCGATGCGGCCTATGCGGTGCCAAAGCCGTTCTGGGCCAAGGTGCTGCCCATGGTCCGTGCCCAACATCCGGACGCCTACATCCTCGGCGAGGTCATCCACGGCGACTATGTCGGCTTCGTTCACGACACCGGCGTCGACGCCGTGACGCAATACGAGCTGTGGAAGGCGATCTGGTCGTCGCTGAACGAGCGCAATTTTTTCGAACTTGCCTGGGCGCTGCGCCGGCAGAACGACATGCTCGATACTTTCGTGCCGCAGACCTTCATCGGCAATCACGACGTGACGCGGATCGCGAGCAAGCTTGTCGACGAGCGCCACATCGCCCATGCGCTGGTGGTGCTGATGACGTCAGGCGGCACGCCGTCGATTTATTCTGGCGACGAGCAGGCGTTCCGCGGCATCAAGGAGAGCCGCGCCGGCGGCGACGACGCGATCCGCCCGGCCTTTCCCGCGGCGCCTGAGGAGCTCGCGCCGTTCGGCCGGCCGGTCTATCGGCTGCAT
Source organism: uncultured Alphaproteobacteria bacterium (assembly GCA_963770385.1). Taxonomy (GTDB): domain Bacteria; phylum Pseudomonadota; class Alphaproteobacteria; order Rhizobiales; family Xanthobacteraceae; genus Bradyrhizobium. The sequence continues at coordinate 2,698,174 of CAVYPJ010000003.1, forward strand.
CAGGAGTTGATCGGCCTGCGGCGGCGGCATCCCTGGCTGCACCGGGCCCGCATCAACCCTGTCGAGCTGCACAACACCGACATCGTTTACGAAGCGCGCTACCAGGATGATCGGCTGTGGGTCGTGCTGAACACGGCCGATGCCGCGATCACGCGCCAGATTCCGGCCGCCGTGCAGAGACTGGCCGGCGAGTTCTCGCTGCGCCGCGCCGGAGAAGCAACGGAGATCGTGCTGCCACCGCATGGCTGGGGCATCGTGGCCTGACGCGTGTTGACGCTCGTCCTGGAATCGTCGCGCGCTACTCGCGTCCATCCCCGCCCCATCGCCAGCGCGGCGTCTCGCCCTTCAACCAGCACACCGCGATGAATGCGGCCGTGAGGATGGTGATGCAGGCAATGTAGGGGAGAAGTCCGTTCTGCGGCGGGAAAACGAAAGTCCCGACCGTGGCCAGCACCACATAGGTGACCAGCACGAGCCAGCCTTGCCATGTCACCGGAACGCCCCAGCCGTAACCATAACGTTTGGCGGGAAACCAATATTTCTGCCCAGATTGCATGCGAGGTGCTCCTCGATCAACGGTCTGGCGATTTCGGGGAGCCGGAATTTGTCACGGCCTCAGACGTCGATGCACGCGTAGCACGTCCGAGACGCAACCGAAACCGGAATGGAGAAATCCGGTATCCGGGCACTTTCGATCCCTCTGTCCGACCCCCGTCGGATGTCCTGCAGCACGCCTGCGCTGCTCGTCCCAGTTGCGCACTTGCTGCGACGTTGAAGCACATGCGGAGCAAACCCTGCATAACTCCTTGCGGTTGATAAGATTACATGATGCAATTAGGGCGTCCGCCTGTCGGACTGCGACTTTGTTTAAGCGCCCTCTGCATTCAGCATCGCGCGGCTAAAGCGCGATGAGATCAGGTTGAATCATCATCGCGCTTTAGGTCTTTTATTGAGCATGGTCTCTTTTCGGAAAACCGCTTCACGCTTTTCCGGATCATGCTTTTAGATCATTTCAGTTCATACTTTGGAGGACTCCATGGTGCAGGCACAGCCTCAAATCGATTTGTCGAAGTTTCAGGTCGAAGATGATTTCGCTCACCTGTCACTGAAGAACCTGATGGACGCGCGAGAGCTGTTTCATTTTCATCTCATGCGTCATCCCAACGTGGTGGCGACAGCACTCGGCCGCTATCGGATCCGCAGGGGCGACAGCTGGCCGAACGACAAGAGGAAGCATAAGGGCACGGGCGTGCGTCGGCTCGATAATTCCGAGGTCAGGCCGTATTCATGGCCCTGCATCCTTGTGTTCGTCTCGGAATGGCAGGACCCGAAGGACCTGTCTCATCCAGGAGATTTGGTCCCGAGCACGGTGTTTATGCCGGACGGCTCGCGCGTGCCGATCTGTGTCGTGCAGGCGCCAAGGGAATCGGCGGTGCCGGTCGAGGCACCGAACGACATCGTCTATCCCGTCAACAACATCGGACCCGGCAATCCACTGATCGCCAATGTGCAGGGTCAGACCTATGTGGCGACGATCGCCGGCCTGGTCAGCGATGGGCACAAGATTTATGCGCTCACCAACCGGCATGTGACGGGCGAGGAAGGCGAGGTGGTCAAGGCGATCATCGCGGGCGCCGAGGAGCGCATCGGTGAAAGCGCGGAGAAGCAGCTCACGCTCCTGCCGTTCTCGGCGATCTATCCCAATTTCACCGCCAGCGACACTTTCGTGAATCTCGATGTCGGCATGGTGGAGATCGACGACATCTCGCGCTGGACCACCGATGTCCTGGACATCGGTGTCGTCGGGAATATGGCCGACTATTCGGGCACCAATCTCTCGCTCTCGCTGGTCGGGTGCCATGTGCGCGGCGTCGGTGCCGCCGGCGGCGCCATGCTCGGCGAGATTCATGGCCTTTTCTACAGGTACAAGAAGCAGGGCGGCTTCGAATTTGTCGCGGACCTCCTGATCGGGCCCCGCATAGCACCGCATGGAAGCAAGGAGCCCGCGCCCAAATTCGCGACTTTTCCCGGCGATTCGGGAGCCCTGTGGCTGCTCGAGCCGGCGTTGAAAAATGGCGCTGCCGCTAACGGCAAAGCCAAGAACGGTTCGGGCAAGCACGACGCGGCCACGAACAGCGCAGGCAGGAAAGTCGAGCCGAACAGCGAGCAATTCCTGCCGCTTGCGATGCAATGGGGCCGCAACATGCTGACCTCAGGCGATAAGTCGCCGCCGCAGGCCTTTGCGCTGGCGACGCTGCTGTCGCGCGTCTGCGCAATGCTCGAGGTCGATTTCATTCGTGGCTGGAATATCGATCAACCCGACACCTGGGGTGCGCTTGGGCATTTCTCGATTGCCTCACGCGCATTGGGCGCGTTGTCTAACCGGCTTCCGAAGCTGAAGACGCTGATGCAGAACAACTTGCTCATCATCAGTCACGACGACGCCAAGCTGAAGCAGGGCGACTTCAAGGGCATGGGCAGCGACGCATTCGTTCCGATGGCCGATGTTCCCGACTTCTTCTGGAAGCCGCGTGTCGGCAAGCAGGGTTTCGCACGCAAGTATGAGCCGAGCAACCATTTCGCCGACATGGATCAGGTGGGGCCGGGCGGAAAGACCTTGCTGGACCTGACCAAAGACAGCGCCAATATCGATCCGAATGTCTGGGAGCGCTTCTATGACAGCGTCACCGATATCCTGACCAAGGAGAAGATCGCGGAGGATCGTCGCGGGCTGCTTCCTTTCCGGGTCTGGCAGATCTTCGACAGGATGTGCGACTTCGCGAAGGCCGGCAAGGCCGAGGAGTTCGTCTGCGCCGCCGGTGTGCTTGCGCATTATGTCGGCGATGCCTGCCAGCCGCTCCACATCTCGTTCCTGCATGACGGCGATCCCGAGCGGCCGGTCAAGCACGTCTTCACCAAGGGCAAGAAGGCCGGCCAAAGCAAGTTGCAGCCTTTGGGCGCGGGCGTTCATAGCGCCTATGAGGATGCGATGGTCTTCCAGAACAGGGACGCCATTCTTGACGGCCTGAAGCAGACGCCTCGCGTACAGCAATCCCAGCTCGTCAGTACCGGCCGTGAAGCGGCAATCGCCACGATCAAGCTGATGCGCGACACTTTCAAGGCCGTGCCGCCGGCCAAGATCGTGCAGGCCTATGTCGACATCGGCAAAGGTGGAAATGCCGCGTCGACGAAGCTCTGGTCGCTGTTTGGACGCCAGACCATCGGCGTCATGCAGGACGGCGCGAATCTTCTCGCCGTGTTGTGGGAGAGCGCCTGGACGGCCGGCGATGGCGAGCGGAACGTCACGCGCAAGGGCGCGCTGACGACCACGGAGGCGATGGACATCGTGAAGGACGACAAGTTCCTGCCGTCGATGACGATCGGGCAGATCGGCAAAGTGCTGCGTGGATTGCCGGAACGGCAACCGGATGAGACGGCCGAACCGATCAAGCCGACAAGCGGCCGCCGCACCTCGCCGCCGCGCAATCAGCGGACCCCGCGTACCGGGCGGCCGGGCCCACAGCGCGGCCGCGGCCACGTGCAGCGCCGCGCGTGATTGAGTGAGGCCCGCAGCCATCTACGTCATTCCGGGCTCGCCGCTCGTGCGTCGCCCCGGAATGACGAGCGGAGAGAGCGACGTCATTGCGAGGAGCAACGCGACGACGCAATCCAGACCGTTGCCGCGGAGGCAGCCTGGATTGCTTCGCTAGCGCTCGCAATGACGGTCTCCGCCGTCATTCCGGGGCAGCCCGACGGGCTGAACCCGGAATCTCGAGATTCCGAATGACGGAATCGTAGGGTGGGCAAAGCGACTTGTCCGGCGTAGCTCGAAGAGCGTAGACGGAAGCGTGCCCACCATTTGCGTGCCCACCATTTGTCCAGCGCGCTGAGAGATGGCGGGCACGTCGCTTTCGCTCCTTTGCCCACCCTACGAATTCGTGCAATGACGCGATGGGAGCCGCGCATGCACGCCATGCGCAAATTGCCCGTCGTGCATTTTTCTGTTGCGCCGTCGGGCAAATCAAAACCATGCTCCCGCGCGTCCCGCACCCATAATGAGGGGCGCTTCGCGATCGTCACGAACGTTGGGAGCGGGATGCGATGGACGCTGGCGGCGTCAGAAGACGAGTGACGTTGCAGCGGACGGCGAAGTCGTGTGGTCCTGGCGCCCCTAGGCTGGCGTTAAGTTGGCGATGATGTTTCGCATCATGCTGATGACGGTGACAACAAAGCCTGGTCACCGGGGAGATCACGTATAAGCCGTAAAACCATTGCGCAGGGAAGGCCGGACGATTTCGGCTGACCTGTGGTTCTGCCGCGTGCTTTTTTGTTGCACGCGGACCATGGGTGCCAGCCGGCGCCCGGTCTTCCCTGCGCCCTCTGTTTCGAAGAGGGTGGTTTGATTGAAAAGCTCGGACGTCATGCGCCGCGAGAACGCGAAGTCGTGTCGGCAATCTTTGCGCGGCCCATCCTTCTCTAGGCGATGCGAAGCATCGTCCGGAGACGCGCGCGAAGCGCACTCCTCAGGATGAGGTCATCATATGCGGCACAAAGCTGAACCCTCATGGTGAGGAACGCGGCGAAGCCGCGCGTCTCGAACCATGAGGCCCGTCTTGCGAAGCAACACCGTGACTCTGCTAAGCCTTCGCCGACGGCCGCTCGCCGACGCGACCGAACCAGGCGGTGATGTTGGTGTTGGCGGCGTCGAGCGGCTGACCGACCTTGCTGCCGAAATCGAGAAAGCAATAGAGCAGGATGTCGGCGAGCGTGAAGCGCTTGCCGCAGAGATAGTCGCGGCCGTCGGCCATCTGGCCGTTCAGCCATTGCAGGCGGTTGGCCGCGATCTGCTTCAATCCCGGCGAGGCCTCCGGCGCGACGGGAATCCGCTTCTCGAAGAATTTCAGCGCCTCGCCGAAACGATAGCCATTGGTGAGCGGCTCCGCGATGTTGAGATCGACGCGGCGGGTCCACATCCGGCACTCGGCGCGTTCTTCCGGGGTTGCGCCGATCATCGGCGGCAAGGGGTGTTTCTCTTCGAGATATTCGCAGATTGCGGTGACCTCGGAGACACAGTTGCCGCAGTCGAGCTCAAGCGTCGGCATCTGGCCATGCGGATTGCGCTTCAGATGGGCCTCCTGCCGGTTCTCGCCGCCGCGCAGATCGACGGTCTGCTTCGGCATCTCGATGCCCTTCTCGGCCATGAACATGCGGACGATGTGCGGGTTCGGTCCGATCGAGTCATAGAATTTCATGGATCACGTCCTCCGAGCCAATTTTTGTCGAGCCTGTTTTTATGTTGTCGCAGCGATTGCCTATCAACAGGCCGCCGCGCTTCTTGTCAAATGACAGCGCGCGGCGCTCGGCGTGATCTAGCTGTCATCGAGCTTGTTGAGGTCGCGCACCGACTGCATGATCGGCTCGAAGTTCGACCGGGCATCGAGCGCGTCGAACAGTTCTGCGGTGTCGGACAAAAGCCCATGCGAGCGCTGCAGCGCGATGCGCACGTCCTCCTGCGGCGTATCGGAGAGCCGGCCGTGACCGGACAGCAGTATTTTCGCGTTGAGCCCTTTCAAGCGCTCCAGCGACTGGATGTAATCGCTGATGCTGCCCGAGCCGAACACGCCGCCCATCACGCCGCCGGGCATCAGCGTATCCGCGGCGAACAGCAGGCCCTTTTCCTGGTCGAACAGGGAAATGCAGGCCGAGGTATGGCCCGGCGTGTACATCACGCCGAGACGGAAATTGCCGAGGTCGATCAGGTTGCCCTCTTCGAGCCAGAGATCGACATTGATCGGTACGTTCGGCTCGTTGAACATCTTGCGCAGCATCGAGAAGTCGTCGCGCAGCATGATCTTGTTGGCCGCGAGCCGGTGCGCCGCGATGAAGCTCCGGCCGTGAAAATGATAGGCCGCGCCGATGTGGTCGAGATGCTCGTGGCTGAGCACGACCATGTCGATGTCCCCGGGCGTGACGCCGACATGGGCCATGCAGGTCAGAAGATGCGGATGGTTCGACGACAATCCGACATCGATCAGGATCGTCCGCGACGTTCCGCGCACCAGATAGGCATTGGCGGCGCGGTTCTTGAAACGGATCTGGTAGACGTCCTGCGCGGCCTCGATCAGCGTGCAGACCTCGCTGTCGAGCAGGGTCTTGAACGGGCTTGGCCGGCGGTCGCTCATAGATTGGCCGCCGCGCGATAATGGGCCTCGTTCGATGCACGCAACCGCTTGCTCAAAGCATCCATGATCATCAGCGCGAACGCCGGCTGCTGGCTGACGAGATAGACGAAACGGGCATGGTTGATGCGCATGACGCGGGTGTTGGGTGCGGCGGATATCGCGGTGGCGGAGCGCGAGGAGCCGTCGATCACGGCCATCTCGCCGAAGAACTCGCCCTTGCCGAGCGTCACGATGACGGTCTTGCTCGCACCGTTGACCTTGGCGATGTCGACCTTGCCGTCGAGCACGACATACAGCTCGCGCCCGGTCGAGCCTTCCTCGAAGATGACGTCGCCGACGTCGAATTCGTTGATGCATTTCTCGATGGCCATGGCGCCTCCCGCGTTCTGGCTCAAGCCCCTCGGCGAGAAGCGCCAAATGTCGCGTCCGTCGTCCCACGCCGCATGTTAATCGGGAAACGGGCGTGCGCAATCGTCACAGCCCGCGCCTGGGCGGTGTTTTCGCCGCGCATGCTTCAAATCGGGACAGGTCGCGACCCCACCAGCTTCGTCGTTCCGACCCAAATTTGCCTCGGAAAAGTCCCTAAAATTTCGGTAAGCCGGAAGCCGGGGCGCGCCCGGTAACGAATTGGCAAGCAATGAAAGTTACCAAATGGTCAACCCTTAACGGAGACTTTAAATCGTGAGCGAGCAACAGGCCGAGCAAAATCAGGTTGAGGGCGGTTCAGCCACGTTAGAACCCGCGGTGCACGCGACGTCCGAAGCAAGCGTGCCGGTCATGGCGACAGCGTCGGAATCGAGCACCGTCGAGGCGCCCGCGATCGCCCCGGATCATGAGACGCTGCCGAAAGAGGACGCGCCGGCGGTTCGCGCCGAGGCGGCCGACGCCGTGAAGGCGGAACCCGTCCACGGCGGCATCGACCAGGCCGCGGTCGAAAAGGCCAAGGAATTGCTGCTGTCCGGCAGGCTCCTGATCATGTCGCCCGGCGTGCGCGCGTGGCAGAAGGAGGCTGAGGAAGCCAAAACGGTCGACGCCGAGCCGGTCGTCGAGGCTCCGGCCAAGCGCCGCGTTGGCGGCATGGCGGCGATCATTGCGCTCGCTACGCTTGCGGGCGCCGTCAGCGGCGCGCTCGCGACGATTGGTGTCTCGCACTTCGTGATGACGGCCGATGCCGCGAACACGGCCGGCAGCAACCAGGCGCTGGAAGCATCGGTGTCGCGGATCGATGCCGACATCACCGCGCTCAAGGCAGGCCTCGACCACGCCGCCAAGACGGCCCAGGGGCAGATCAGCAAGACCAACGATCGTCTCGACAAGGTCGAGAAGGCGCAGGCTGAGCCGACCTCCAAGATCGCGAAGATGAGCGAGGCGCTCGACAAGCTGCGCGCGGCGCAGGCCGCCGTTCCGGCGTCAGCCGTTGGAGGCACGTCGGTCGCCGCCAAGGACACGAACGCGAAGGACAAAAGAGACGCGGGACACCAGGGAAGTGACCGGTTCGGTGACGCCGGCAACGACCAATGTCGCGTCGGCATCGCCCACGGCGTCGGTCCCGCTCCCGACCGCGGCACCGCCGAAGACCGAGGTCGCGCGGTTGCCGAAGGTCGAGGGATGGGTGCTGCGTGACGTCAATCGCGGTGGCGCGCTGATCGAGGGTCGCCAGGGCCTCTACGAGGTCTATGCCGGCGATCCCGTGCCCGGCCTCGGCCGCGTCGATGCGATCCGCAAGCAGGATGGGCGCTGGGTCGTCGTGACCACCAAAGGCCTGGTCATGGCGCGCTGACGGCGAAATCCGAGGATGTTTCCGGCAAAGGCGCTTCACCCCGACGTGAAGCGCCTTTTGCCTTGAATAGACATTTTTGCGTGGTGTTAGTCCTGACATGACGCACGCCTCCCGATCTCTTGTCGCTGTCCTTTTGCTCGTTTTCGGCGCGTTGCCGGCGCGCGCGATCGAAGGCGCCCCGCTCGAGCGCGGAACCGCGATCATCGAGCCATTTGCGCTGCGAGAGATGGACCATGGCCGCTTCGGTCTCGCCCGCATTCTCGCGCCGTCGCGGTCCGCCGATACGCCGCTCAACAACGAACAATTGTTCGCGCTGCCGTCGATGAGTTCGGTTCGCAAGGCGCTGGATCAGGATTACGATCGCTATGTCGCAAGTCACAAGGCGACCCTGCCGAACGAGACCATCGGCGTCGGCACCGATTTCGCCTTCCAGCTGTTCGATCGCGCGCTGCTCTATTCCGCCGACACGCGTTTTGCTTTGTCCGGCATCGTCAACCGGATGGACCGCGCCTATGTGCCAGGCCCGGACTGCGGCGAGATCAGGCTGCTCTATCGGTTGACCCAGCCGAACAAGGCCGAGATCGGCGAGAATGCGGTGTCGCCACGCTTGCCGATGACGCTGAACGTCATCCTGAAGGCGAGGGGCGAGCACGCCGTCGATGCCGACGGCAAGCCTTTGACCTGCGCGGCGATCGCTCGGCGCTGGCTCGCGGCGGCGATCTCACGGAAACCGGCGCAGCACTTGCGGACAAGCTGACCGCGAAGGGCGGCCCGCTGGAAACCATCGCGCCGGGCGATGTCTTCCGCGTCGAGACCAACGTGCAGATCGCACATGCGCCGAAATCCGCCGTCCGCGATTTCCGCACCGATTACATGATGAAGGTGTTCGACTTTGACGCGAAGTCGGCGACGTTCGAAGAAGCGACGCTGGAGAACCAGATCGACAGTGACCGGCTGCTTTCGGACGACAGCTTCAGGCGCGATTTCAAGGCATGGCTGCTCGAGCCGGAGCATTTCGCTGAACTCGATCGTGGCACGATCCTGATCCCGGAGCGTTTCCTGGCCAAGCGCGCGATCGCGCCGACGCCGATCGGGTTTGCGCCATCGAACCTGCAGCCGGCCTTCGGTCTGGTGCAGGGCGAGGACGGCGCCGACAACCCGGTATTCACTGAGAACGACGTCGTCACGGCATTGAAGCAGGCCGCCGAGCATGGCGTGACGCCGCAGAATATCCAGTCGCCCGCGGGCTTCGAACGCAGGCTCAACGACATCGGCTGTGCCGGCTGTCACCAGAATCGCGGCATCGGCGGCTTCCATTTCCCGGGCGTCGACTGGATGGCGGCGAAACCGTCGAACTCGACGGTCGTTCCGGCCTCGCCGCATTTCTTCGGCGAGCAGGTCAGGCGGCGCGACATCCTCACCGCGTTCAGCGAGGATAGGAAGGCGGACTTCTCGCGCGGTTTCGCCAGCCGTCCGCAAACTCGCGGCAGCACCGAACTCGCCGGCACCGAATATGAGGATGGCTGGGGATCGCATTGCTACCAGCAGCACGACGACGAGGCCGAGAACGACAGGAGCTTCCGCTCATGGACCTGCTCCGAGGGACTGTCATGCCAGGCCGCGAGCCCGGCGACGCGGATGGGGATGTGTTTCATCAAGACCAGGTAGGAACGAAGCTCCGCAGGCGGATCGTCCTATCGGCCAGATTGACAGTAAGCTTACTAATCGTGTTTCATCGCCTGCAATAGGATTTTCGGGGCGGAAACATGGACGACATCATCATCGTCGGCGCGGGCATCGGCGGATTGACGCTGGGGCTCGCCTTGCATCAGGCCGGCATTCCCAGCCGGATTTTTGAATCCGTCCCCGAGATCAAGCCGATCGGCGTCGGCATCAACCTGCTGCCGCACGCGACCAAGGAACTTGCCGCGCTCGGGCTCGAGGATCAGCTCGCGCGGGTTGCGATCGAAACCAAGGACGCGACCTTCTTCAACCGTTTCGGGCAACTGATCTACCAGGAGCCGCTCGGCCGTGCCGCCGGCTACGACCATCCGCAATTCTCGATCCACCGCGGTGACCTCCAGATGGTCCTGCTCGACGCGTTCCGTGCCCGCGTGGGCGCTGATCGGCTGATGACGGGTTGCCATTGTATCGGCGTCGAGCAGGACGATGCCGGCGTCACTGCGACATTTGCTGATGGCCCGAGCGGTGCGAATTGTTTCGCGATGCGCGGCAGCGCGGCGATCGCATGCGACGGCATCAACTCGGCGATCCGCAAGCAGTTCTTTCCTGACGAAGGCGAGCCGCGTTATTCCGGCATCAATATGTGGCGCGGCGTAACCCGGTGGAAGCCAATGCTGTCCGGTGCCAGTATGGTGCGGGCCGGCTGGCTGTCGCACGGCAAGATGGTGATCTATCCAATCCGCGCCGCTGACAGTGACGGGCTGCAACTCATCAACTGGGTGGCGGAGATCGAAACGCCGGCCTATCGCAAGCGCGACTGGAACCGCGCGGGATCGCTCGACGACTTCATCGATGCATTCGCCGATTGGCATTTCGATTGGCTCGATGTGCCGGCCTTCATCCGCGCGGCCGATAGCGTGCTGGAATTTCCGATGGTTGATCAGGATCCCTTGCCGCGCTGGAGCTTTGGCCGGGTCACGCTGCTCGGCGACGCCGCCCATCCGATGGTGCCGCGCGGCTCCAACGGCGCGGGCCAGGCGATTCTGGACGCGCGAACGCTGACGGCTGCGCTGCTCGCGCATGACGATCCGACGGCGGCGTTGGCAAGCTACGAGAAGCAGCGGCTGGAAGCGACCACGCGTATCGTTCTGACCAACCGCAGCAACCCTCCGGATGCGATCCTGCGCGAGGTGTTTCAGCGCACCAATGACCGGCCGTTCGCGGCAATCGACGACGTCATCAGCCGGGAGGAGCTTGTCGCGCTCTCCGATGGCTACAAGCGTATCGCGGGCTATTCGAAAGAAGCGTTGCGCGTCTCGTAACGCGCGGCAGGACATTGCGTGAAGGCGGCCGGAAAGAGCCGCGGTGAACGGATTTTCAGGGGAGGGAGACGATGGCGATTTCCAAAGGCGAAGCCGGCGCTTCGCCGCCGATCGACGTGATCGATTTCATCGACAATCAGCAGGTTGGCGGATTTCACGTCCGCCTGCTCCTGACCTGTGCGGCGGTTCTGTTTCTCGATGGCTTTGACACCCAGGCCATGGGCTATGTCGCGCCCGCGCTCGCCAAGGAATGGGGACTCGGCAAGGCCGCGCTCGGCCCCGTGTTCAGCGCCGGCCTGTTCGGATTGATGATCGGTGCGCTCGTGTTCGGGCCGCTTGCCGATCGCATCGGCCGCAAGACGATCATCATCGGTAGCACGCTGGCGTTCGGCCTCGGCGCGCTCGTCACCGCGGTTGTCCAGGACGTCAACACGCTGCTGATCGTGCGCTTCCTGACCGGCCTCGGACTTGGCGGCGCGATGCCAAACGTCATCGCCATGACCTCGGAGTTCAGCCCGCATCGCCGCCGCGCCACCATGGTGATGATCACGTTCTGTGGCTTCTCTGTCGGCGCCGCACTCGGGGGATTGCTCGCGGCTGATCTGATCCCGAGGTTCGGCTGGCGCTCGGTGTTCATTGTGGGCGGCGTGGCGCCTCTTGTCATGGTCCCGATCCTGGCGCTGCGCCTGCCGGAATTGGTGCGTTTCCTTGCGCTAAAAGGCAACGCGTCCGCGCGTGTCGCGGAGCTGCTTCGCCGCATCGACCCGAAGGCAGCGTTTACTTCCGATACGGCCTTCGTCGTGCAGGAGACCCACCTCACCGGTCTTCCGGTCGCGCATCTGTTTCGGGAGGGGCGCACGGCCGTCACGCTGCTGCTCTGGGTCGTGTTCTTCATGAGCCTGCTCGATCTTTATTTCCTGGCGAACTGGCTGCCCACGGTTCTCAATGATCTCGGTGCGTCCGTGTCCCAGGCGGTTGTGATCGGCTCGATGCTGCAGGTCGGCGGCGTCGCCGGAACCTTCGCGCTGGGGAGCCTGATCGACCGCTTCTCGTTCCGCGCGCTCGCGCTGGTCTATTTCGCCGCCGTCTTCGCGGTGGGCGCCATTGGCCACCTCGGCCATTCCACTGCTCTCGTGACGATCGCGATTTTTGCGGCGGGCTTCTGCATCGTCGGCGGCCAGATCGCCGCCAATGCGCTGGCCGCCTCGTTCTATCCGACTTCGGTCCGGGCGACGGGTGTCGGCTGGGCGCTCGGCATCGGCCGAATCGGCTCGATTGTCGGGCCGGTCGTCGGTGGCGTGCTGCTGGAGCAGAAATGGAGTGCCGCGTCGGTTTTCATGGCGGCGGCCGCCGCCGCACTCTGTGCGGCCTGTGCGGCGTTCTGGCTTGGCCGGCTGACCAGCGGCCCCGGCAAAAGCGCCGTTGACCATTCGACATCTTTTGACGCTAAGCTCAGCCCGGCAGCCAAGGCTGGAACCTGAGCGAGGCCTGAGATGAGCAGCGCGGATAACGACGACAAGAAGCGCAATCGCGAGATCGCGCAGAACGAGGAGATGCGCCAGACCGTCAGCGCGGTTCGCGTCAGCGGCTGGGCCATCGTGTTTGCCGTCATCATCGGCGTGATCGTCGTGGCTATCGTCTGGGCGTTGCTCAAGCGCTGAGCAGGATCAATCGGCTCGCGCGTAATGCGTCAGCCGCTTGCCCGGCAACAGATCGTAGGCCGATTTCCAGCCGGGCAGGGCGGCGATGCGGTCGAGCCACGCACGCACCGCCGGATGGCTCGCCGCGAAATCATAGCCGGTCTCGCTGCCCGGATAGGACAGATAAGCCTGCATGGAAATGTCGGCAATTGTCGGCCGTGTGCCGATCGCAAAGGCGTTGCGTTGAAGATGAGCTTCGAGGATCGACAGGAAGTCGTCGAGCCGCTTGCGCAAGTAAGCCAGCACGTGCGGATCGGGTGAGGACGTGAACGCCCGCTGGAAGCGATAGGTCGCCATGAAGCCGGTGAGCTTGTGGTTGTCCCAGAACAGCCAGCGCAGAAGCTCGAACTGGTCCTCCTTGGTTTCTGCGCCGAAGCGGCCATATTGCTCGGCGAGCTTGAGCAGAATGGGCGCGGTCTGGGTCAGCCGCACGCCATCCTCCTCCAGCACCGGAATTTCGCCCATCTCATTCACGCTTCGCCGCCACTCCGATGTCCGTGTGACGCCGCCGCCAAAGTCTGTCCATGCCGGCTCGAAACTCTGCCCGCAAAGGGTGAGCATCAGCGCGAGCTTGTAGCTGTTTCCCGATTCCGGGAAATAATGCAGCCGATAGACGGGCATATCAGGCCACCGCGCCGGCTGCGCGCAGCTTCGCAATCGAGGCCTCGTCGTAGCCGGCCTGGCGCAGGATGTCATCGCTGTGCTCGCCGATGCCGGGCGGCCGCCGGGGCTGCACCTTCTCTGAACCGTCGACCCAGATCGGGCTGCTGATGGTCAGCATGGTGTCGTTCTCGAACGGCACCAGCACCCCGTTGTCGAGCATCTGCTTGTCATTCGGAATGTCGTCGAGGATGCCGACGACGCCGAACACCAGCCCGTTGCCATCCAGCAGCTTGCGCCATTCGGCGAGCGGCTTGGTGGCGAACACCTCGTCGAAAATCTTGATCAGCTCGATCGAGCGCTGGTGACGGCCGGCCTTGGTAGCGAACCGCTCGTCGTTGATCAGGTCTTCGCGGCCGAGGCAGCGAGTCAGCGTCGGCCACTGCTTCTCCTCGCTGAGGAGTGACAGAATGATCCAGCGCCCGTCCTTGCACTTGTAGTGGTTGGTGACGGCATTCAGCGCGCGTTCGCGCGGCCGCCGCTCGCCGAATGTCGCACCGCAGAGCTTGGCCTGCGCCAAGACCGAGGCCGCCCACACACCGTTCGCCATCAGGTTCGATGAGACATGCGAACCTTTGCCGGTGCGTTCGCGCTTGTAGAGCGCGGTGACGATCGCGCCGTAGAACGCCATCGCGCAGGGATGGTCGCCCATGCCGGCGATCGAACGCGCGGGCGTCGTGTCGATGTCGGCGCGAACGAGATCCATCAGACCGGAGCGAGCCCAATAGGCGTTGCTGTCGAAGCCCGGCTTGTTGGCTTCCTCGCCCTTCTCGCCATAGCCGGTAAAGGACGCATAGATCAGCCGCTCATTGTGAGGTGCGAGATGGGCGTGCGTGATGCCGAGCCGCTCGCGCACTGCTGGCGGGTAGTTGGTGATGAAGACATCGGCCTCGGTGGCAAGCCGGTGCAGCACCGCCTGTCCTTCGGGCTTGCTGAGGTCGAGCGCCAGGCTCCGCTTGTTGCGAGCCTCCAGCAGCCAGGCGAAATTGTGCTCGCTGGCCGGATAGCCCGGCAGGTTCGGCAGGTTGCGGTAGGGATCGCCGGAGCCGGGCGGCTCGATCTTGATCACGTCGGCGCCGAAGTCCGACAGCACCGTCGCGGCCGCGGGCGCGGCGATGAAGCTCGCGCAATCCAGAACCTTCAGCCCTTCGAAGATGCCTTTTTCCATGTTCCCTTCGCTCCCGTGCGATCATTTCAGTTGTTCCCGCGTGGCGGAATTGTTGCCGCGTTTGACCCGGATGGCGCGCCATTTGGCCCATATCGGGCGGGGGATGCAACGGCGCTGTCTGAAGTCCGCCCGGTTGGACTCCGCACGGCCAGCCTTCATTCGTCGCCCGACAGCAGCGCGGCGTTGCCGCCGGCCGCCGCGGTGTTGATCGTCACCGTCTGCTCGGTCGCGAAGCGGGCCAGATAATGCGGGCCGCCGGCTTTCGGGCCGGTGCCTGACAGGCCGTGGCCGCCGAACGGCTGCACGCCCACCACGGCGCCGATCATGTTGCGGTTGACATAGATATTGCCGACCTGAAGTCGGTCGATCACGGCCTCGACCATGTCGTCGATGCGGGAATGAATGCCGAGCGTCAACCCAAATCCAGACCGTTCGATTGATTGCAGCACCTGGTCGAGCCGGTCGGCGCCATAGCGCACGACGTGCAGGATCGGCCCGAACACCTCTTCGGTAAGCTGGTTGGCGCTGGCGAGTTCGAACAGATGCGGCGCGACGTAGTTGCCGCCAGGTGCGCGCCCCGCGAAGTGCACGCGCGCCTCTTTCGTCATGCGGACGATATGCGCATCCAGGCGCTGCTTGGCTTCCAAGTCGATGACCGGGCCGACATGGGTGGCGGGATCACGGGGGTCTCCGACCGTGAGCTCGCGCGCGGCGCCCGAGATCATCTCGATCATGCGATCGGCGACATCGTCCTGCAGGAACAACAGCCGCAGCGCCGAGCAGCGTTGGCCGGCGGACCGAAACGCCGATGTCACGACGTCGTCGGCCACCTGTTCGGGCAGGGCAGTCGCATCCGCGATCATCGCATTGATGCCGCCGGTTTCGGCGATCAGCGGGACGATCGGGCCATCCTTCGCGGCCAGCGTCCGGTTGATCGATCGCGCAACTTCCGTTGAGCCCGTGAACACGACGCCGGCAATGTCGGGATGCGCGACCAGCGCCGCGCCGACCGCTCCGTCGCCAGGCAATAGATGCAGCGCAGACGCCGGGACGCCGGCCTCGTGCAGGAGCCGGATCGCTTCCGCGGCGATCAGTGGCGTCTGCTCGGCGGGCTTTGCCACGACCGCATTGCCGGCCATCAGCGCCGCCGTCACCTGGCCCAGGAAAATCGCCAGCGGAAAATTCCAGGGCGAAATCGCCACGAATACGCCGCGCCCGCGCAGACGCAGCACATTGCTCTCGCCGGTCGGTCCCGGCATCGCCTCGCCGTCACCGAACAGTTTCCGGCCTTGCGCGGCATAATAGCGGCAGAAATCTGCGGCTTCGCGGACCTCTGACAACGCGTCGTCGAGCGTCTTGCCGCCCTCGCGCTGGAGCAGCGAGATGAAATGGGCGGCTCGCTGTTCGAGGAGATCGGCTGCCTTTTCCAGCGAAGTGGCACGTCTCTCTGCCGGCGTGGCGCTCCAGGCGGCAAATCCCGCACGCGCCGCGGCGACCGCTGCTTGGGCCTGTTCGGGTCTCGCCTCGATGACGGTGCCGATGGCTGTCGCAAGATCGATCGGGCTGATGGCCTGTCGCGCTCTGCCTGTTGCCATCCGTCCGCCGATCGACGGTGCGGCGGCGCCCGGCGCGATGTCGGCGGAGACGTCGGCCAGCAATGCCTGCAGCGCGGCCCGCTCTCCGAACTCGACGCCGCGCGAATTTTTCCGCTGCGGCAGCAGCAGATCACGCGGCAACGGGATGTTTGGATGGTTCGCGTGTTCGGCGCTGCCGAGGATTTTCGCCGGACGCCGCAGCAGCGTCGCGACCGGCACCGCCTCATCGGCGGCGAGCGCGACGAAGGACGAGTTGGCGCCGTTCTCGAGCAGCCGCCGTACCAGATAGGCGAGCAGGTCGCGGTGACTGCCAACCGGCGCATAGGTCCGATAGGCGAGTCCGGGCCGGTCTTCGCTCAGCCGCTCATAGAGCGCTTCGCCCATGCCGTGCAGGCGCTGGAACTCGAAGCCGTTCTCGTCGCCCGCCAGCTCCAGCACGGTCGCGACCGTCAGCGCATTATGCGTCGCGAATTGCGGAAACAGGCGCGGGCGCAGGCTCAGAAGTTTCCGCGCGCAGGCGACGTAATTGAGGTCGGTCATCGCCTTGCGGGTGAAGACGGGATAGCCGCCAAGCCCGCGCTCCTGCGCACGCTTGATCTCGGTGTCCCAGTAGGCGCCCTTGACCAGGCGGACCATCATGCGTCGGTCATGCGCCCGCGCCAGCGCATCGACGTACTCGATCACGTCGCTGGCACGCTTTTGATAGGCCTGGATCGCAAGCCCGAAGCCGTCCCAGTCCACAAGCGACGCGTCGCCAAAGGCCACAGCGATCACGTCGAGTGACAATTCCAGGCGGTCGGCCTCTTCGGCATCGACAGTGAAATTGAGATCAAAGGCCTTGGCCTGCTGTGCAAGCTCGATAAGGCGAGGCACCAGTTCGGCCATGACCCGGCCGTGGCTTACCGCTTCGAACCGCGGGTGCAGCGCCGACAGCTTCACCGAAATTCCGGGCCGGTCGGGCAAAGGGCGCTTGTTGACGGTGCGGCCGATCGCGGCAATCGCGCTTTGGTAGGATTTGAAGTAGCGCTCCGCATCTGCGGCGCTGCGTGCGCCTTCACCCAGCATGTCGAAGGAATAGCGCGGCGCGCGTGCGGAGCGGGCCTGCGCCCGCGCCAGCGCTGCCTCGATGGTCTCGCCCAGCACGAAATGACTGCCCATCAGTCGCATCGCCTGTCGCGTTGCCGCGCGCACCGCCGGTGCGCCGAGCCGCTTGGCGAGCCGGCCGATGGTACCCTCCGGCGTCTCTCCGGGTTGAATGACCCGCGCCGACATGCCGAGCGCCCAGGCCGATGCATTGACCAGGAAGGCGCTGGACTTGGTCTCGTGATGGACGAAGTCGCCTTCGCCCAGCTTGTCCTCGATGAACTGGTCGGCGGTGCGGGCGTCCGGCACGCGGAGGAGTGCCTCCGCCAATACCATCAGCGCGAGCCCCTCCTTGGTCGTCAGCGCGAACTCGCGCAGCATGTCCTCGACGCCGCCGAGACGGTCGTCGTTGGCTCTAATGGCCTCAATCAGGCGCGTGGCGGTGCGATCGATCCGCCGATCCTGCTCTGCGGTGAGATGGGCGTCCTTCAGCAGGGCGCGTGCAATCGCGCGGTCGTCCGGGGCGAACGGCGCGATGAACGGTTGCGAGGTAGAATCAAGCATCATGGCGTGCCCGGTGTCTTACCACGCAGCCGGGGCCTGGCATTAAAAGACCAGCTTGCACGCAAGAGCGGACCCCGCTCCTGCGGAATGCAATGTGCTCAATAAAGATTTGAAAAGGGCTTGTTGGGCTATACCTTGATATTTTCGGCTGATGTCTTGCCACGATTGGCGATTTCTTCGTATTCGATGGTCTGCCCTTCATTGAGCGTCGAAAGCCCGGCTTTCTGAACCGCCGAAATATGAACGAACACGTCCTTGCCACCCGACGCAGGTTGAATGAACCCATAACCCTTGGTCGGGTTGAACCACTTGACCGTACCTTTAGCCATCCGTCGTCTCCGCGGGATCAAGAAACAAACCGAACAGCCCAGTCCCCGCAAAACCGGAAAGTTCAACGCTGCAGGATACGCTGGTTGTGGCGACCTTGGTAGCGTAAACAACAGCAGATAACGCTGGAAACGATTTGATATTCACCGCGCATTTTAGCTTTTTGCCCTGTTTTGCGCGCATTTGACGCGGGACGCGCCGAGTCCTGTGCTGATTTCGCTTTGGGCAGCGTCCCGCTAGCACCGTGTGCGGTGACGCGATTCGGTGCTGACGATAGTCTTCAGCCGTCGCCGGAAGCCGTTCGATTCCGTAACCGTCCCAATTTGGTGCAGAAAATCCCGCCTTGCGAAATAGCTGGCCTTCTCATGCGGGAGCAGCTTCCAGCCGGTCGACCAGGGCGGACAACGCTTTCGCCTCCGTGACCACACGGACCATCATCGGCTCGTCTCGGCCGCGGATTGCGGCCTCCTGTCGCGGCAGGTCGCCGTCGGCAAGGCCCGCCGCGACGCGAACCTCTTCGGAGATGATCGCTTCGCAAGCCAGGGTCTTGGTCATGTCCTGCAGCCTTGCAGCGACATTGACGGCGTCGCCAAGCGCCGTGAACACCATGTGATCGCGATAGCCGATGTCGCCGACGATCACTTCGCCGCCGTGAATGCCGATGCCGAAGCGGATCGGCTCGCGCAGATCGTGGCTGAGGAACTGGTTCAGCTCGTCGATATTAGCCGCGATCCGTGCTGCCGCGCGGAGCGCCTGGCGGCTCGCGGTCCCGTCGTCGGTCGAGAGCCCGAACAGCGCCAGCACGCCATCGCCGACGAACTGGTTCGGCCGGCCGCCGCATTCGATCACCGCCTGCGAGACGGCCGCGAGGAAGCGGTTGACCACGAACACGGTGTCGAACGGCAGGAGCTTTTCCGCCAGCCGCGTCGAGCCGCGCATGTCGACGAACAGATTGACCAGATGACGCTCCTCGCCGATCCGCGTCGGATCGGTCGCGTGCGCATTGGCAGACACCGCGCTCGGCAGGAACAATTGGAAGAACGATACATCGGCCGTCGGACGCAGCTGGCAGGCGAGGCGGATCGAGGGATCGGTCGTGCCGACGCGCGCCAGCACGAAGGCCTCGCGTGGCGAGGGCAGCGGCAACCCGCTACAGTCGCCGATCACGCGGATGCGGCAGGTCGAGCAGCGCGCGCGTCCGCCGCAGACGCTCGCATGCGGCACGTTGTGGCGCAGGCTCGCTTCGAGCACGCTGAGCCCTTTCGGCACGCGGATCGTGCGGCCATTACCGTAGGACAGCGCGACCATGCCGCCGCGCCGCTCGCCGAGATAGCGCGCGCCGCGCGCCAGCAAGGTCAGTCCGATCAGGGCGAAATAGCCGATCAGGAAAGCTTGGACGATGGTTTCCAGGGTCGCTTGCTCGGCCGGTGTGCCGACTTGATGATCCGACAGATTCTCGGCACGCCACTGCGGATTTGGGCTGTCCGCGATAACGGTTCGCCCGGCCTGATAGATGCCGAGCATGGCGAGCGCCGGGATCAGCACGGCCGCCGCCAGCAGATAGGGCGCGCTGCGCGCGTAGAACGCCTTCATGCGCAGCCAGAAATGCAGGCCGATGCAGCCATGCACCCAGGCGATGATCATGACCGCATACATCTGCCAGATCAAATAGGGGTGGCTGACCCAGAAGGCATAGAGCTCCTGCGGATAGAGCTTTTCCTGCCCGTACAGGCTCTGCCCAAGCCGCGCGCCGATGACATGCATGACGACGAGAGCCGGGATGCTCAAGCCAAGCGTCAGCTGCAGCGGCTCGACCGCCTTCCAGCTGAACTGCCGGCGCTGGTAGAGCGCCCAAAGTCCGAGGCCGCCATGCACGAATACAGCGGCATAGAATGTGATCGCGACCGGCAGGAACTGCCAGAACACCGTGTGGTAATAGACGCCGGTGGCGAGCGCATCGATCGAGATGTTGCCGAGCGCGTGATTGAGGAAATGGCTGATCAGATAGCTGAACAGGACCAGCCCGCAGACGAGCCGGACCTGCCGCACGCCGACGCCGCGGATCGATGTCCTCAATTGCTCGCGTGAAGTCGCGCTCATGGGCTCTCTGGAACCGATATCGGCAATGCTGGTATTTAATTCCACGTGCGTCACTTTTCCCTTGCGCGACCGGTCGGGCGGCGCCGGTCGTCGGCCTTTTTGCAACGTCTGCGAACCGTTCTATATCGCGTTCCCCGCCCCACGTTGACTCCCCCAGCGGAGTTGGGGAGAAAGCGCGCCGTGACAGCCGCCCAGCCCGACCTCAGCCCTGCCAAGCCGGATCCTGCCGCGTCGCGGCAATTGATCGTCGCGATCATCGTGATCGTGGCGATGACCGCGCTGCGGATCGTCTATGCCAGCCTGATCGATCTGCGCACGGATGAGGCCTATTACTGGACCTGGTCGAAGGAGAATGCGCTGTCCTTCCTCGATCATCCGCCGATGATCGCCTGGTTCATCCGGTTCGGCACCGCGATCTTCGGCGACACCAATCTCGGCGTCAGGTTCGCCGGCATCCTGGCGATGCTGGCGACGCAATTGCTGCTCGCCGATCTGGTCCGCCGCGTCACCCACGACATCCGCGCGATCGTGCTCGCGATCCTGATGCCCGAGGCGGCGCTGTATTATGGCCTGCTGATGGCCAAGGTCGCACCCGATGTGGCGCTGATCCCGTTCGCGGTCGCGATGATGTGGTCGCTGGTCAGGCTTCACGAGAGCAATGACCCGCGCTGGTGGCTGGCCGCGGGGCTTTTCGCCGGGCTGGCGCTGCTGTCGAAATTCACCGCGATCCTGCTGCTGCCCGCGGTTGGGGCGTTTGCGCTGGTGCCGGACTGGCGCCGTCGCTGGCTGACGAGCCCCTATCCCTGGCTCGCCGCGCTGATCGCGGTCATCGTGTTCCTGCCCGTGCTGGTCTGGAATGCGCAGCACGGCTGGGCGTCGTTCCGCTTCCAACTCGTGCGGGCCACCGCGACGCATGAGCTGTCGGTGCGCACGATCGCGGACTATATCGGCCTGCAGTTCGGGCTGGTCGGCTTCGTGCTGCTGCCGGTGGTGCTGTCCGGCCTGCTGCTGACGGCGCGGCGCGGATTTCTCGCGCGCGATCCGGTTGCCGTTCTGCTGTCGACGGCGGTGCTGGTGCCGTTCCTCTATTTCCTCTGGAAGTCGCTGAGCCTGCGCGTCGGCGACACCTGGCCGATGTTCATGTGGCCGATCGGCTTTGCCGCCGCCGCCATCAACATCGCGATGCTGCCGCGCGAGGGCTGGCCGGGCTGGATGATCAAATCGACGATCTGGTGGGCTCGTGCCGCGATCGTGTCGGGCATCGCGATGGTCGTGCTGGTGTTCCTCTATTACGTCGTCAGCCCCTACAATTTCATCGGCCATGCCGATCCGATCGGGGGCGAGGCGAACTTTGAGCAAGTGGTCGCGCGCGCGCAGGCGGAGCTCGAGAAAACCGGCGCGACCTGGATCGCGACCACGGATTATCGCACCTATGCGATGCTGCGCTGGTTCCTTGGGGATCGCGTGCCGGTGATCCAGATCAACGAGCGCGGCCGGTTCCAGGGTTTTGCCGACCCCGGCATGACGAAAATCGCAGGCCATACCGGCCTCTATGTCGCGCGCGAGCCGGACAACACGCTGCCGCTGTGGACTATCGACGAGCGCGACGCGCGAGCCGCTGGAGCGGGTCGAGCGTGTCTGGCGCGGTGTCGTGATGGATACCTACGCGCTGGAAAAGCTGACCGGCTGGACGCCCGAGCTGTCGCCGCCGCCGGATTCGCCGTTCTTCCGCTGGCGCGTGCTGGCGGGAGATCTTCACGTGCGCGCTGCTTAAAACCGCTAATCGTCCTCCTCGCGCTTGCGCATCAGGTCCTTGGCGAGGTCGGTGAGCGCCGGCCGCGGCAAGGCGGTGAACGGCAGCGGCCGCGTCACCTCGATCGCGGCGAGCCCGAGGCGCGCGGTCAAGAGCCCGTTGAGCACGCCTTCGCCGAGCCGCTGCGACAGTTTTGCCGCGACGCCATGGCCGAGCATCTGCTGCACCAGGCTGTCGCTCGCGGCCATGCCGCCGGTGATGGCGAGATGGGCGATGACGTGGCGGACCAGCCGGATCATGCCGAGCGCGCCGGGCCGGCCGCCATAGAGCCGTGCGAGCTGCCGGATCATCCGCAGCGAGGCAATGAACACGAACGCCACGTCGATCATCGCGCGCGGGCTGACCGCGGTGACGATCGAGACGCGCTGCGCGGCCGACGACACCAGCCGCCGCGCCTCGGCATCGAGCGGCGTCATCAGCTCGCGCTCGGCGAGCCGTGATCATGTCGGCGCCATCGATGATGTCGTCGGCATGGCCCTCGAGCGCCGTGCGGGCGCGCGCAAGCTGCGGGTTCTGATGCGCGATCCTGACGAGCTCGCGCAGGATGGCGCGGCTCTCGGTTCGGTCATCGCTGACGAGAACATCGGTCGCGCGCTGATGCAGCTTCTCGATGGTCGCAAGCCGCGCCAGCGCGAGCGCTTCGCGCGCGGTCATGACCGACAACGCCAGCCCGGCCGCCGCCGTGAACGCAACGCCGAGAAAGCCGAGGCCCTCGCTGCGCGCGAAGAGGTCCTCGATCAGATGCGTGACCCCAAGGCCTACACCCAGCAGCACCAGTCCGGCGACGCCGCTCCAGAATACGGCGCTCCAGCGGAAGCCGCGCCGTTCGGGAAGCTGTGCCACGATGGGCACGGGGAGCTGCGCGGGATCCGCTTCCGGCGTGATCTGGATCATGCCGCGTGCGGGCCGGCCGGCATCGTCGGCGTCGACCACGACGACGTCAGGGTCATCGAGCCGAAATGTCGCCGGCCGCCGGTGCTTGCCTCGCTCGGTCATTGCAGCCTGTCTCCGATCAGGAACTGGAGGGCGCGGTCCAGCCGGATATGTGGGAGCGCGGGTTCGCCCTTGCCATCCTGCTCCAGCAGCGGCGGGCGGAAGCGCAGGAAACGGAAATCGCTGTCGTCGGCGGCGGTCGAGGACATGCCGCGAAAGCCCGCGCCGTTGAAAAGCTCTTCCGGATCGGCGGGCAGATCGCCCGGGAAGGTCGCCACTTCGGTGTTGCCGTCGAATGTCTCGCCATTGGCGGTTTCGCCGGGAGCAGGCGTTCCCAGGATCGAGGGCAATTTGTCGCGGCCGCGTGCGACCAGCGCCTCGCGCGTGGCGCGCACCGCCGCGAGCGCCACCACGTCGATCGCGGCGCCGGTCTGCTCGGCCCGCGCCGCCGCGCCGCTCACGGCACGCCGCAGCACGGCCTCGAGCCGATCATGGCTCAGATGGTGCAGATGGTCGGCCTTGGTGGCGGCGAACAGGATGCGGTCGATGCGCGGCCGGAACAGGCTCGACAGGATCGTGCTGCGTCCGATCCTGAAGCAATCGAGAATGCCGGCGAGCGCGGCTTCGAGATCATGCAACGCTTCGGGACCTGAGTTGAACGCGCCCAGCGCGTCGACCAGCACGATCTGCCGATCGAGCCGCGCGAAATGGTCGCGGAAGAACGGCCGCACCACGACATCCTTATATGCCTCGTAACGGCGGACCATCATCGCCCACAGCGATCCTTCCGGCGCCGTGCCATCGAGCGGCACGTCGAGCGGCGCAAAGGTCAGCGCAGGCGAACCCGCGAGATTGCCCGGCATCAGGAAGCGGCCGGGCGGCAGCAGGCTCATGGCGAAGCGTTCGTCGCGGCAGGCGCGCAAGTAACCGGTGAACAATCTTGCCGCCGCGAGCGTCGCCTGCTCGTCCTCGCGCCCCTCGGCGTTTAGCGTCGCAAGCTGCGCGTGCCATTCCCCCGCGAGATGCACGCGCGGCGCTTCCCGCGACAGCGCGAGGCTTTCCCGCGACCACTGCTCGTAGCTCTTGCCGAGCAGCGGCAGGTCGAGCAGCCATTCGCCGGGATAATCGACGATGTCCAGCGTCAGCCTGCGATCGGCGCCGTTCGGCCGCTGATAGTCGATGACGAGCCGTAGCTCGCTGATGTCGACCGTGGAGTTAGGCCAGCGCCGCTCCTCGATCAGGGTGCGAACATGAGTTCTCATAATCGAAGCGAGGCACCGCGTCGTCCGGTTGCGGCGCAAGCTGCGCGCGCGCGATGCGCCCCGTCGCGAAAGCCTCGAACACAGGAAAGCGACCGCCGCGTGTCAACCCGTGAATCAACGCGGTGATAAAAACCGTTTTACCGGCGCGCGACAGGCCGGTGACTCCGAGCCGGATTGTCGGATTGAAGAAATGCTCGCCGTAATCGAGCAGCGCGCGCGCCGACAGACGCGCCTCTTCGAGGATGTCGGTAAATGTACGGGCCATAAGGAGAACAATGGAAGACGAAGGTGTTGTGTGCGGGATCTCACTGTCGAAAGTGGCGACTGGGGGGCCAAAATCAAGCGTGACATGGCAGGCGGAACGAACCTGAACGGTTCATTGACCGTACAGGACCTATGTTTTATCGATGCGCAATGAGCCCTGAGGTGCCCATGACGATCTTCAGACTGAAGCAATTCGCCTCGACCTCGATCCACGCGGCAACAGGCGCGATCCGCTGGAATTACGACCGGATCGAGCTGATCGCAGACGGCGTCGTTCATGTGATAGGCATCGTGTTCGGGCTGATCGCTGCGACCGTGCTGGTGGTGCTGACGGCGGTCTATGCCTCGGCGCTCGATATCTTTGCGGTGTCCGTTTACGTCGCGGGATTGTTGTCGATGCTGGTCTTCTCGGCCAGCTACAATCTGTGGCCGGTGTCGCCCACCAAATGGATCCTGCGCCGCTTCGATCATTCGGCGATCTATGTGCTGATCGCGGCAACCTACACGCCGTTCATCATTGAAATGAAGGACAGCGTGGTAGGGATCGCGCTTCTGATCGGCGTCTGGTGCGTTGCGATATTCGGCATCGCGCTCAAATTGGGGTGGCCCGGCCGCTTCGACCGGCTCTCCGTCGGGCTCTATCTCGCGCTGGGCTGGAGCGGCCTGACGCTCTATAATTCCGTGATCAACGAGTTGCCGCGCATGGCGCTGTGGCTCGTGCTGGCCGGCGGGGCGCTCTACAGCCTCGGAGTGATCTTTCACGCCTGGCGCCGCTTGCGCTTCCAGAACGTGATCTGGCATTGTTTCGTACTGTTGGGTGCGGCCTGCCACTATACCGCCGTGCTCGATCTGATTTTGGCCTAGAGCATGATCCGGAAAAGTGGAAACCGGTTTTCCGCAAAGATCATGCTCAAACAAAGAGGTTGGATCATGATGCGATTCCATCGAATCGCATCATGATCTAAAGCTCTCAAGCACGGAGCGGGACGATGCAGGTGGCGGACAAGGTTGTGGTCGTCACCGGCGGCGCCAATGGCATCGGCAAGGCACTCTGCGACGCGTTTCATCGCGCCGGTGCCGCCAGGGTGGTGGTCGCCGACGTCGACGGCGCGGCCGCGAGAGCCGTTGCGGCCGACATCCATGGTGCCGCATTCAAATGCGACGTCGCCAAGGAAAAGGACGTTCTTCACGTCATCGAGGAAACCGAACGGCAGTTCGGTCCGATCGCGCTGTTCTGCTCCAATGCCGGCATCGGCGGCGGGTTCGATCCGCTCTCGGTGAATGCCGGCGGCGATTCGGATGAGCCGTTTGCGCGTAGCTGGGCGATCCATGTCATGGCGCACATCTATGCGGCGCGGCATCTGATCCCGCGCTACAAGGCCCGCGGCGGCGGCTATTTCCTTAACACCATCTCGGCCGCGGGCCTGTTGTCGCAGGTCGGCAGCCCGGCCTATTCGACCACCAAGCATGCCGCCGTCGGCTTCGCCGAGAACCTCGCGATCTCGCACAAGGCGCACAATATCCGCGTCTCGATCCTGTGCCCGCAGGGCGTGGACACCAACATGCTGCGCTCGATCCCGAAAGGCCCGCAGTCCGGCGACGGTGATCTCTCGCCGGAGCAGGTGGCGCAGGATGCATTGAAGGGCATCGAGCAGGAGACCTTCGTGATCCTGCCGCACCCGCAGGTGCTCGGCTATATGCGCAAGAAGACCGAGAATTACGACCGCTGGATCGCGGGTATGGCAAAGATCCAGGCCGGGATGCGGGAAGAGTTCGGGAAATAGTCGTGCTGCGTCATTGCGAGGAGCGTTAGCGACGAAGCAATCCAGATTGTCACTGCAGAGGGACTCTGGATTGCTTCGCTTCGCTCGCAATGACGGCTGTGGTGACAGCGCAGTGCGTTTCTGATGCAAATTTCAAACAGCCAACTTTAGCCAAATGTTCCGCCGTCGTCGCCCGGCTTGCCGCCTTCGCTAAAGCTACGGCGCGCCCTGCACGCGCGGCCTCGTCGAAGCCTTGGCGAAGACGGGTCCGGGCGATCCAGTATTCCAGAGACGTCGTTGCTTCACCGAGAGGCCGCGGCGTACTGGATGCCCCGCTTAAAGCGGGGCATGACGAGTCGTGGTGATACGCGTTCGCATTCTCGCGACAGCTTCTGCCCGAGTGATGCCCTGAAAGTTGCCCTCGCATAACGAGAGGGCGCAGGGAAGGCCGGGTGCCCGCCGCACCCATGGCCCCCGTGCGAATAAAAATGCACGGGGCAGGAACCACAGGTGTAGCCGGAGTCACTCCGGCCCTCCCTGCGCAATGGCTTTACGGCTTATACGTGATCTCCCCGGTGACCAGGCTTTGTTGTCACCGTTGCCTCGCATCATCGTAGCTCAGCGTAGCGCCAGCCTTGGGGCGCCAGGACCACACGATTTCGCCGTCCGCGATATCGTCATTCGTCTCGTGAGACATCGCGTCCATCGCATCCCGCTTCCAACGTTCGTGACGATCGCGAAGCGCCCCTCTTGCGGCAGCAGGACGGGCGAGAGGATCGTTGTGATTTGCCCGACGACGCAACAGCAGAGACCTGCGACAGATTGGCACGACGGGCAATTTACGCATGGCGTGCATGCGAAACCATCTCGCCGTCATTTCGCACCGTTCTCTCCAGCGTCATTGCGAGCGCAAGCGAAGCAATCCAGACCTGTTCCGCGGAGGCAGACTGGATTGCTTCGTCGCGTTGCTCTTCGCAATGACGATCTTTCCATCGCAGTCATTCCGGGGCGACGCGCAAGCGTCGAGCCCGGAGGCGAAGCCGCCCCTTAGTCACGTCACGGATTCGAGTTCATCCTCCGCACTCCGCATCGCCTGCAGTGCGCGGGCGTAGAGCATCAGCCCGTCGCGGACGATACGTTGTTCGGCTTTCGACAGCGGCGCCAGCGCGCCAACAACCTGGTGCCGGCCGAATTCATGCAGCGCGGACAATGTGCGCCGCCCCTTGGCGGTCAGCGACAGCGGCTTGATGCGCGCATCATCGAGATCGACGGTTTCCTTCAATTCGCCGTTCTCGATCAGCTTGCGGACCATGCGGCTGACGCTGGATTTCTCCAGATGCAGGACATCGCCAAGCTGCATCGCGGTCATCGGGCCGCGAATGCCGATCTCCAGAATGGTGTGAACCGCCGAGGGCGGATAGTCGGTCTCAGCCACGGTCGCGTCCATGAAGCCGAGCTCACGGACCATCTGCCGTGAGGCGGCGCGAACGTCGTCGATCAGGGCGAGGTCGGGCGCGGTCATCTTGACTCCTCGCGTATAGTTGTATCATACAACTATATGCCGGGCAACGCCGCAGTGAGCTGCGGCCTCAGGAGTTAAGCGCGATGGGCGAGCCCTTGGCCAAAGATAACTCTCGCGACCCGGCCGGCGACCGGATGAATGGGAAGGTCTGTCTGATCACGGGCGGCGGGAGCGGCATTGGTCGGGCCGCCGCGCTCAGGATGGCGGAAGAGGGCGCAGCCGCCGTCGTGATTGCCGGCCGGCGCAAAGCCGAAATCGAAGCGACGGCGGCGGCCTGTCAGGCTTTGGGCGCTCAGGCGCTCGCCATGCCCACCGACGTGACGCGGGAAGATGAAGTCGAACGCCTGGTCGGAACCACAGTCGATCGCTACGGCCGGCTCGATGTCGCCTTCAACAATGCCGGTCATCAGGAACGGCGCGCGCCGTTGGAGGGACAGAGCAGCGCGGTGTACGAGGAAGTGTTCGACGCCAACGTACGCTCGGTGTTCCTCTGCCTGCGCCATCAGCTTCCGGCGATGTTCGCCCGCGGCGAGGGCAGGATCGTCATCAATGCATCGGTGAGCGGCGTGCGCAATCCCAATCCCGGGCTGTCGCTTTATTCCGCTTCGAAGGCGGCGGTGATCTCGCTGGTGCGCTCGGCGGCGATGGAGGCTGCCCCGCGGGGAGTGAGGATCAACGCGATCGCGCCGGGCCGGGTCGTCACCGACATGATGCTGCGCTCGGGCGTCGGCGACATGGCGAGCGTCGCGGCCGGTTTGCCCCTCAAGCGCATGGGGCGGCCCGTGGAAGTCGCCGAGGCCGTCCTCTGGCTGCTGTCGGACGCGTCGTCCTATGTCGTCGGCCACGTGCTCGCCGCCGACGGCGGTTTCTTGGCGTGCTGAGCGCGAGGAGCGAAGCTTACTTGAACAACTCCTGTGTGGCCCATCCTTCGAGACGCCCGCCCATGGCGGGCTCCTCAGGATGAGGTCGTGATGCGTGGCACAAAGCCGAACCCTCGTGGTGAGGAGCGCGGCGACGCCGCGCGTCTCGAACCATGAGGCCCGGACGCCTTCCGCTCCACGTGGTCTAATCCCTGCTCAGCTCTTCTGCGCGTAGAGCAGTGGCACCGCGGAATTGACCATCACTTCGACGAGGCTGACGCCATTGTGTGACAAGCCGCGCGCGAGTGCTGATGGCAGTTCGGACGCCTTGGTAATCCTGACCGCATCGCAGCCCATGCCTTGCGCGATCTGCACGAAGTCGATGCCGGGCAGATCCAGCCCCGGTACGTTCCGCACCTGCATCACCTGGCTGAAGGAGCGCATCGCGCCATAGCCGGCATTGTTGATCACGACGATGGTCAGCGGCAGCTTGCGTTGTGCGGCGGTCCACAGCGCCTGGATCGAGTACATCGCCGAGCCGTCGCCGATCAGGCAGACGGTGCGCCGGTCGCCACGGCCGAGCGCCATGCCGACAGCAGCGGGCAGGCTATAGCCGAGGCCGCCGCTGGCCATGGTGTAGAAACTGTCCTGCCCGCGCATCGGCATGAATTTCTGCATCGACGGGCGATGCGAGGGCACCTCCTCGACCAGCCCGGCATCGTCGGGCATCGCCTGGGAGAGCGTGTGCAGGAGAAAGTCCACTGGAATTGGATCGGCGGCCGATGGCGCCGGCGGAAGCGTGCGACCCGGCGGCGCAGCGCGCCTGGTGTCGGGCAGCAGCTCGAGCAGAAAGCTGAGTGCCGGCTTCATCGTCGCGACGATGCTCGCGCCGGACGGCGACACGGCGGCGGCGGTCGGATCGTCGGTGATCTGGAAAATCGTGGTCGCGCCGTCGAAGATCGACGCATGGCCCTCGACATGGAAGGTGAAGACGGGCGCGCCGATCACGACGACCAGATCGTAAGCGCGCAAGGCTTCCGAAAGCTGCCCGGGCGAAGCATGCAGGAAGCCCGCGAATTGCGGATGCCGCTCCGGAAACGAGCAGCGCGCCGAGAACGGGCTGACCCAGACCGCGGCCTTTGTTTTCTCCGCGACCTTCACCATCAGATCGACCGCCGCAGCGCGATCGACGCCGGGACCGACGACGAGGGCAGGGTGTTTGCTTGCCGCCAGGGCGTCGGCCAGCGCCTTCATCGCCTGCGGATCGGGACCGGTCTCGCGGCTGACCTTGCGGGCTTCGATGGCTTGCGTGGGATGCGCCCAGTCATCGATCGGGACTGAAACGAAGGTCGGTCCGCACGGCGGCTGCATGGCCGTGTAATAGGCGCGCGCGATCGCGGCCGGCACGTCCTCGGCCCGCGCCGGCTCGACGCTGTATTTGACATAGGGCCGCGGAAATTCCGAGGCGCGCTCGGCGTAGAGAAAGGCCTGCAGCGGCAGGATCGAGCGTGCCTGCTGGCCTGCCGTGATGACGAGCGGCGTCTGGTTGCGGTGGGCGGTGTAGATGTTGCCGAGCGCGTTGCCGACACCGGCCGCCGAATGCAGGTTGACGAAGCCGGCATTGCGCGTCGCCTGCGCATAGCCGTCGGCCATGCCGACCACGGTGGCCTCCTGCAGGCCGAGGACATAATCGATGTCGTCGGGCCAGTCGCTCAGGAACGGCAGTTCGGTCGAGCCGGGATTGCCGAAGACTTTTTTGATGCCGAAGGCGCGCAGCAGGTCGAAGGTGGCCTGCTTGACGGTGGTGGATTTGCTCTTGGCGATGGCAGGTTTGCGGGACGACATCTGTGATCCCCGGTGGAATTCGATCATTGAGAGTAAGTCATTCCGGGGCGATGCGCAGCATCGAGCCCGGAATCTCGAGATTCCGGGTTCGCGCTTTCGGCGCGCCCCGGAATGACGGGGAGAGAGAGCGGCGCGTCATTGCGAGAAGCGAAGCGACGAAGCAATCCAGAATTTCTCGGCGGATGAATCTCTGGATGGCTTCGCTTCGCTCGCAATGACACCGCTAGCGTCTCACCACGTCGCGTTGCCCTTCATCGTCGGCTGGCCTTCGGCGTTTGCGGTCCACAACTCCAGGCCGCCGGCGGCATCATTGGCGTTCACCGAGAACTCGCTGCCTTCGAACAGCGGCTGCACGCCGCGATAGCTGAACGTCTTCGGCGACTGTCCGCCGTGCAGCTTGGCCGCAAGCTCGACGATGAGAGCCGCCTGCAAGGGGCCATGGAAGATCAGACCGGGATAGCCCTCGACCTTGGTGACATAGTCGCGGTCATAGTGGATGCGGTGACCATTGAAGGTCAGCGCCGAATAGCGGAACAGCAGCACGGGATCGGACACGTGCGTCTCGCGATGCTTGGCGGCCGGTGGCGGCGATGCGGCCTTCGCCGGTGCGGCTGGCTGCGTTGTCGACACGTCGCGATAGACGATGTCCTGGCGCTCGCGGATCGCCGGGCCGCGCGACGTCGTCACGACGTGCTCGACCGATACGAAGCACAGGGTGCCGGTCGAGCCGGTCTTCAGCGTCACGTCCGAGATGCGCGACGTGCGCGTGGTCTCATCGCCGACGCGAAGCGGGTCGAGGAATTGAAGTTCGCCGCCGGCCCACATCCGGCGCGGCAGCGGCACCGGCGGCAGGAAGCCGCCGCGCGTCGGGTGGCCGTCGGGGCCGAGTTCCGACATTGGATACACCGGCTGTCCGAGGCACCAATGCACTGTGAACGGTGCGGCGTCTCCCGTCTTCGGCTCGCCGATCTCCTGGAACAGCGTCGCGCGCAGGCCTTTCACGAGCTGCGCAGTGACGATGTCGGTTACCTCAGCCTTTCGGCCGATCCATTGGCGCAAATGATCGAGATCGAGCGTGTCGGTCATGACGATGCCCGCTTGCGAGACGCCATCGGAAGTTCGCGGTGCTCGCCGATGTCAGGCACCGCGCCATACTGGCGTGGCTGATCGACGAAGATGGCGGCGGGCGCGGGATAGGTGATGACGCCCTTCGGCGTCCTGACCTCGATCCGGCGCAGATGCGGATGGATGGTGAGGTCGGCCATCGTGTTGACCTCGGCGAAGGCAATGTCGGCATCCGACAGGCGCTTCAACAGCGCCTCGCGGCTCAGCGCGGCGAAGCTGTCGCCGACGGTCTTGTCGGTGAGCTCGCGGTTGCGCACGCGCTCGAGCATGTTGGCGAAGCGGGGATCGTTCGGCAGGTCCGGCTGGTCCAGCACCTCGGCGCAGAGCTTCTTCCACTCGCGCTCGCTCTGGATCGAAATCAGAATGTCCTTGCCGTCCTTCGAGCGGAACACGCCGTAGGGCGCGATCGAGGGATGCGCGAGGCCCATCCGTTTCGGCGGATTGCCGGCTTCCGAATTGAGCAGCGGCACCGTCATCCAGTCGGCCATCACGTCGAACATCGAGATGCGGATGTCGGCGCCCTTGCCGGTGCGGCCGCGCGCGATCAGCGCTTCGAGGATCGAGGCATGCGCGGTCGCGCCGGTTGCGACATCGACGATGGATACGCCGACCCGCGATGGCCCCTCGGGGCCGCCGGTGATCGAGGCGAGGCCGCTCTCGGCCTGGATCAGCAGATCATAGGCCTTGCGATGCGCATAGGGGCCTTCGTCCCCGTAGCCCGTGATGGTGCAGCAGATCAGCGCCGGATAATCCTTGCGTAGCCGCGCCAGCGAGAAACCGAGCTTGTCCATCGAGCCCGGCTTGAGGTTCTGCAGCAGCACGTCCGCGTTTGAGATCAGCTCTTCCAGTGCCTCGCGGCCTTGCTTGGAAGCGAGATCGACCACGGCGGAATCCTTGCCGCGGTTGAGCCAGACGAAATAGCTGCTCTGGCCTTTCGCAGCGGCGTCATAGCCCCGCGCGAAATCGCCCTCGGGGCGTTCGATCTTGATGACGCGCGCGCCGGCGTCCGCCAGGCGCGAGGAGCAGAACGGCGCGGCGACCGCCTGTTCGACGGCAATCACGGTAATTCCCTCAAGCGGCAGCATGATATGTCTCTTGTCTGGTTTTTCGCATGTGCTTTATCGGTGAACGACTCCGGGTTCGCCCAAGGGTGATCTCATATAAAGGGTGATCTCATATAACGCCGTTGGCCGAGGCCGTCGCGGGCCTCATGGTTCGAGACGGCGCTTTGCGCCTCCTCACCATGAGGGTTTGGCGGCGTGCTGCATACGACGACCTCATCCTGAGGAGCCCGCCGCAGGCGGGCGTCTCGAAGGATGGGCCATGCAGAGGCTGCTCGACTAAGCTTTCTTCCATATGCAATCGCCCTGACGGCTCGCCCGGCTGGCTCTAGTAGGATCGCGGCATGCCGAGCACATGCTCGGCGACGTAGGACAGAATGAGATTGGTCGAGATCGGCGCGACCTGGTAGAGCCGCGTTTCGCGGAACTTGCGTTCGACGTCATATTCCTCGGCGAAGCCGAAGCCGCCATGGGTCTGGATGCAGGCATTCGCTGCTTCCCAGGACGCATCCGCGGCGAGCATCTTGGCCATGTTGGCCTCGGCGCCGCAATCGAGCCCGGCTTCATATTTGCGGGTCGCTTCCTTCACCATCAGCTCGGCCGCGCGCATCGACGCATAGGCCTTCGCGATCGGGAACTGGATGCCTTGATTCTGGCCGATCGGCCGGCCGAACACTGAGCGTTCCTTGGCGTAGTCGGTGGCCTTGGCGATGAACCATTTGGCGTCGCCGATGCATTCGGCGGCGATCAGGATGCGCTCGGCATTCATGCCGGAGAGGATGTAGCGGAAGCCCTTGCCTTCCTCGCCGATCAGGTTCTCCGCCGGCACCTTCATGTCGGTGAAGAACACTTCGGTCGTGGAGTGATTCATCATGGTGCGGATCGGCCGGATCGAGAGCCCGGCCTTCTTGGCCTCGCGCATGTCGACGATGAAGACCGACAGCCCGTCGGTGCGCTTCTTGGCCTGCTCCTTCGGCGTGGTGCGCGCGAGCAGGATCATCAGGTCGGAATATTCGGCGCGGCTCGTCCAGATCTTCTGGCCGTTGACGATGTAGCTGTCATTGCCTTCACGCTTCGCAAAAGTCTTCAGCGAGGAGGTGTCGGTGCCGCTGGTCGGCTCCGTCACGCCAAAAGCCTGCAGCCGCAGTTCGCCGCCTGCAATCTTCGGCAGCCATTTGGCTTTCTGTTCCAGGCTGCCGTGCCGCAGCAGCGTGCCCATCGTGTACATCTGGGCATGGCAGCCGCCGCCATTGCAGCCGGCCCGCTGGATTTCCTCGAGGATCGCCGCCGCGGCCGAGAGCTTGAGCCCCGCGCCGCCGAATTCCTCCGGGATCAGCACCGAAAGGTATCCGGCCTGCGTCAGCGCGTCGACGAAGGCACTGGGATACGCCATCTCGCGATCGAGCTTGCGCCAATATTCGCCGGGGAACTGGGCGCAAAGCTTGGCGACGGCGTCGCGGATATCGGAATGTTCGTCTTGCTCGTCTTGAACGGTCATCGCGGCTCGGCTGGCATATCAAGGGCCCGCCGGGGCGAAAAGCCGGGGCGGGGGACCTTGGTTAGCAGGGCCAAGCCGTCTGGGGTAGGGGCTAAACGCCGGTCGGTGGCCTACCCGGGTATGCGCGGTACCAGCGGACCGGAAGGTCCTCGTAGCCACGGATGAAGCTGGAATAGACCCGCTTCGGCTCGCCGACCACCTCGATCCGCTCGAACCGCTTCAGCATTTCTTCCCAGACGATCCGAAGCTGCAGTTCGGCGAGCCGCATGCCGACGCAGCGGTGGATGCCGAAACCGAACGACAGATGGGTGCGGGGCCGCGCGCGGTCGATGATGAACTCGTTCGGCCGCTCGATGACTTCTTCGTCGCGATTACCGGAGACGTACCACATCACCAAGCGGTCGCCCTTCTTGATTGTCTTGCCGCCGAGTTCGGTGTCGACCAGCGCGGTGCGCCGCATATGCGCGAGCGGCGTCTGCCAGCGGATCACCTCCGGCACCATCGAATCGATCAGCGCCGGATTTTCGCGCAGCTTCCTGTACTCGTCGGGGTTCTCGTTCAGCGCCAGCACCGAGCCGGTCATCGTGTTGCGCGTGGTGTCGTTGCCGCCGACGATCAGGAGGATGATGTTGCCCATCAGGTTGTCGGGATCCATGTGGCGCGTCGCCTCGCTATGCGCCATCATCGACAACAGATCGTTGCGCGGTTCGGCATTGACGCGCTCGTTCCAGAGGTTTGCGAAGTAGACCCTGCATTCCTCCATTTCCTGGAAGCGCTCTTCCGGCGAGTTCACGACGCCGCTCTTCGGCAGCGCGGTCGAGACGTCCGACCAGCGCGTCAGCTTGCGCCGCTCCTCGAACGGGAAATCGAACAGCGTCGCCAGCATCTGCGTCGTCAGCTCGATCGAGACCTTCTCGACAAAGTTGAAGGTCTCGTTGCGCGGCAGCTCGTCCAGCACCTTGGCCGAACGCTTGCGGATCAGCACCGCGAGCTCGTCGAGATGGGCCGGGGTAAACATCGGCGACACGGTCTTGCGCTGCGCCGCGTGCTTCGGTTGATCCATCGCGATGAAGCTCGGCCAGTCATAGCCCGGCGGCATGTCGCGGATCGTGATGCCGCCCAGCGCGGCGTCTGAGGAGAAGATGCCGTGATTGGTGTCGACATGCATGATGTCGTTATACTTGGTGACCGACCAATACGGCTCGATCGGCGCGTTGGTGCAGTAATGCACCGGCGCTTCCTTGCGCAGCCGCTCGAACCAGGGCCACAGCGAATCGTCCTGGAACAGCCGCGGCGCGCCGGGATGAAAATCCTTCAGCGGCGTCGCATAGGCCTGCTCGCGCGCCTGGCGCATGAGTTCAGCCTTGTCGGGACGAATGGGA
The DNA here is from genome assembly GCA_963770385.1 of uncultured Alphaproteobacteria bacterium. Classification (GTDB taxonomy): domain Bacteria; phylum Pseudomonadota; class Alphaproteobacteria; order Rhizobiales; family Xanthobacteraceae; genus Bradyrhizobium. Next base: position 2,733,666 of record CAVYPJ010000003.1, read on the forward strand.
GCCTGGACGTTCATGGTCGATCGATCCTTGTAGCAAGGAGTGGTTCGTCGCTTGCAAGCGGTTCGTTGCTTGCGAAAGCGTCGGGCCTGCGAAAGCGTCGGGCGGCGGCAGCTCGTTATCCGGCAATCCGAACCGGCATTGTCTCGTAGCCGTTGATGAAGCTCGAATACACCCGCTTGGGTTCGCCGACCACCTCGATGTGGTCGAAGCGCTTCAGGATTTCTTCCCAGATGATCTTCAACTGGAGCTCGGCGAGCCTGATGCCGACGCAGCGGTGAATGCCGAAGCCGAAGGACAGATGGGTACGCGGCCGCACCCGGTCAATGATGAAATCGTAGGGTTTCTCGATCACGTCTTCGTCGCGGTTGCCGGAGACGTACCACATCACGACCTTGTCGCCTTTTTTGATTTGCCTGCCGCGGAACTCGAAATCGGCGAGCGCGGTGCGGCGCATATGCGCGAGCGGCGTCTGCCAGCGGATCACCTCCGGCACGAAACTGTCGATCAACGCCGGATTGGCCTTCAGCTTCTCATACTGATCAGGATGCCGGCTGAGCGCGAGGATGCTGCCGGTCATGGTATTGCGGGTGGTGTCGTTGCCGCCGACGATCAGCAGGATCAGATTGCCGAGGAAATTCTTCGGGTCCATGTCGCGTGTCGCGGGGCCATGTGCCATCATCGACAACAGGTCGCTCTTCGGCGGCTGATTGATGCGTTCGTTCCAGAGCCTGCCGAAGTACTGCGCGCATTCGATCATCTCCACCTGCCGCTCGTCCTCGGTCGCGACCAGGCCGTCCGGTCCGGGAATCGTCATCGCGACGTCGGACCAGCGGGTCAGCTTGCGGCGATCCTCCCAGGGGAAGTCGAACAGCACGGCGAGCATCTGCGTCGTCAGCTCGATCGAGACCCGGTCGACCCACTCGAACACCTCGTTCCGCGGCAGGTTGTCCAGGCATTCGGCCGAGCGTTTGCGGATGTTGATCGCCAACTGATCGAGATGCGTCGGCGTGAACATCGGCGCCACCGTCTTGCGCTGGGCGCTGTGGCGCGGCGGGTCCATCGAGATGAAGCTCTCGCGCCGCAGGTCGGACGGCATGTCACGGATGATGATGCCGCCGAGCGCGGACGCCGAGGAGAACACCGCGTGGTTGGTCTCGATATCCATGATGTCGTTGTACTTGGTCACAGACCAGTACGGACCGTACATGCTGTCCTTGACGTAGTGGACCGGATCTTCCTTGCGCAGCCGGTCGAAATAAGGCCAATGCGTGTCGGTGCGGAACAGCTCCGGTTGTGCGGGATTGAGCTCGGAGAGCGGCAGCGAGCGCACGTGCTCGCGGGCGGCGTCCAGTCGGCTGCTCTCAGCGCGATCGATTGTCCCGTGCATGACGCTTGCTCCCTGGCAATCTCTCCGATCGTGCCCGGAGAGAATGTTTGATGCGAATTACATCTGGTTGTGCGCGCCGGAGCAAGCGCGCCGGTTTTTGTGATGCACCAGATGCGCGTCATGGTAGATTAACCGAGATTTTGCGCACGTGACAAGGGTGTCGGCGGCGAATAAGCCTTGAGCCTGACGAAAGCCGGAGGCTTCAGAGATGATTTCCAACGCTTACCGCATGTTCAACTTCGATCTCGGCGAGACAGCCGATGCGATTCGCGAAACCGTCCAGGATTTCGCCAATAATGAGATCGCGCCGCGCGCGGCCGAGATCGACAAGACCAACCAGTTCCCGCTCGACCTCTGGCCGAAAATCGGCGCGCTCGGCCTGCACGGCATCACGGTCGAGGAGGATTATGGCGGCGCGGGGCTCGGCTATCTCGAACATTGCGTCGCGCTCGAGGAGATCTCGCGCGCCTCGGCCTCGGTCGGCCTGTCCTACGGCGCCCACTCCAATCTCTGCGTCAACCAGATCCGCCGCAACGGCAACGAGGCGCAGAAGCGCAAATATCTGCCGAAGCTGATCTCCGGCGACCATGTCGGTTCGCTCGCGATGTCGGAGCCTGGCGCCGGCTCCGACGTGGTGTCGATGAAGACCCGCGCCGACAAGAAGGGCGACCGTTACGTCCTCAACGGCAGCAAGATGTGGATCACCAATGGGCCTGTCGCGGAAACGCTGGTGGTCTACGCCAGGACCGATCCCAACAGCGGTCCGCGCGGCATCACGGCCTTCATCATCGAAAAGGGCATGAAGGGCTTTTCCACCGCGCAGAAGCTCGACAAGCTCGGCATGCGCGGCTCCGACACCTGCGAACTGGTGTTCGAGAATTGCGAGGTGCCGGAAGAGAACGTGCTCGGCGACGTCGGCCGCGGCGTCAACGTCCTGATGTCCGGATTGGATTATGAGCGCACCGTGCTGGCGGCGGGACCGATCGGCATCATGCAGGCCTGCATGGACGTGGTGCTGCCCTACGTGCACGAGCGCAAGCAGTTCGGCCAGCCGATCGGCGGCTTCCAGCTTGTCCAGGGCAAGCTCGCCGACATGTACACGACGATGAATGCCTCGCGCGCCTATGTCTATGCGGTGGCGAAGGCCTGCGATCGCGGCGAGACCACCCGCGAGGACGCCGCCGGCGCCATTCTCTACGCCGCGGAAAAGGCAACGCAATGCGCGCTCGACGCGATCCAGCTGCTCGGCGGCAACGGCTATATCAACGACTATCCGACCGGACGGCTGTTGCGCGACGCCAAGCTCTACGAAATCGGCGCCGGCACCAGTGAAATCCGGCGCATGCTGATCGGACGCGAACTGTTCGAGAAATCCGCGTAGGGATGATTAATTACGCACAGGGATAATCAAACCCGATCGTCTTCCGCCCGACAAATCTCTCATGTAGCCTGCTACCTCTCATGGAGCGTGCTGCGCGGAATTTCTACTCAGGGAGATTGTGTCGTGAACCAGATGAGTTTCGTTTCGCAGCAACCGCCGCCGCTTCCGCCGGTGCCGGCCGCCTTTTCCGGCGACCGCGGCGCGTTCTTCCGGTTGGCGGCGCGGGGCGCGGCGCTGGAACTCGTCACGGTCGGCTTCTACCGGTTCTGGCTCGTCACCGACATTCGGCGGCATTTGTGGTCGCACACCACGATCGATGGAGACGCTGCGGAGTACACCGGCAGCGGGAAGGAACTGCTGATCGGATTCCTGTTCGCGATGGCGATCCTGGTTCCGATCTATCTGGTCTATTTCCTGATCGGCATCGAGGCCGAGCGCTTCCGGGCGTTCGCGAGTTTCCCGCTGCTGATCGCGTTCTATGCATTCGGGCAATTCGCGATCTATCGCGCCCGGCGCTATCGACTGACGCGCACGGTCTGGCGCGGCGTCCGCTTCTGGATGGACGGCTCCGGCTGGGCCTATGCCTGGCGCGCGATGCTATGGGGACTTCTGGTTCTCGTGACGCTCGGCGGCGCGCTGCCATGGCGCGAGGCCGCGCTCGAGCGCTACAAGATGCGGCATTCCTACTATGGCGACCTGCAAAGCAGCTTCGAGGGGCGCGGCTTGGATTTCTTCAAGCAGGGCTGGTGGCTGTGGCTGTTCAGCCCGATCGCGCTCGTCGTGTTTCCACTCGCGCCCTTCTTCTATGCGGAGTTCAAGGCGCGTGAGTGGCGCTGGTGGCTCTCCGGAATCCGGTTCGGCGGCGTGCGCCTTGAATCGAAGCTGGGCCACACGGCGTTTTATGGGCTGTATTGGAAGGTCATCGGCTGGTCGATGCTGCTGTCCATCGGCTTGAGCGCCTATGTCGCCTTCTGCGGGTTTCTGGTCGCGAAGATGAGCGGTCCGGGTGTCGTTGCCCAGCAGGCGCTGGCGAAGAGCATTCCGTTCCTGGTCCTGGTTGGGCTCGGCTATCTTGCCCTGGTTCTCTCGCTCAATGTTGCCATGCGGCTCTATCTTCAGCGCGACATGTGGGCGAGGGTGGCCGGGACCATCGGGGTGCACGGCATCGAGGCCGCCGCGAACGTCACGGCCAAGGGCGATCTGGCGAGCGCGCTTGGCGAAGGATTTGCCGACGGTCTGGATGTGGCGGGGTTCTAATGCGCGAGCGTTGGTTCGATGGATAGCGTCGCTGCGGACGCGGCCGGTGCGGTCCGGTCGGCCGTGTATTTTGACGGGACCTCCAGCCGGCGGTGGACGGTCGATCTTGCTTTCAAGGAGCAGCTCGAGCTTAGCGGGGAGGGTCTGTCCCCGGTATCGTGGGCCTATTCCGATATTCGCCGCGTCGACGCGGCGCCGGGAGTCCTGCGCGTCAGTTGCCTGAGCGCGCCACCGCTGGCGCGACTCGAAATCCGGGATGCGTCGCTCGCCGCCGAACTCTCCTCCCGCTGTCCGCGGCTCGGCGAATATCGCCCTGACGAGTACGGCGCGGCCAAGATCGTCGGCTGGTCGCTGGCGGCGGCGGTTTCGATTGTCCTGGTCGTTCTGTTCGCGATTCCACTCGCCGCCGATCGGCTGGCGCCGCTGGTGCCGGCAAGCTTCGAGCGGCGGATGGGAGATGCCGCCGACGTGCAGATGAAGACGATCTTCGGCGGGCGCGCCTGCAACAATGCTGCGGGGCAGGCGGCCTTCAGCAAGCTGGTCGAGACGCTGCGCAAGTCAATGGACCTGGACGTCCTCGTGCAGCCTGCCGTGCTCGCGACGTCGATTCCGAACGCCTTCGCGCTTCCCGGCGGCCGGATCTATCTGCTCAACGGGCTGCTTGCGAAAGCGGAGAATCCGGACGAGATCGCCGGCGTTCTCGCCCATGAACTCGGGCACCTGAAGCATCGCGACAATGTTCGCGAGCTGATCTACAACGGCGGGACGTCCTTCCTGATCGGTCTTCTGTTCGGCGATGTCACAGGCTCCAGCGCGGTGATCTTCGCGTCGCGCTCGCTCGTGACCGCCTCCTACTCGCGCGAGGCCGAGCAGAACGCCGATACGGCCGCGATCGAAACCATGCAAAGGCTCGGCCGTTCGCCCAAGCCGATGGGAGAGCTCCTGTTTCGCGTCACCGGAAAGGAAGAGAGCAAGAGCCTGTCGATCCTGGCGAATCATCCGCTGACGGAGGACCGTCTGAAGCGGATGAGCGATCTGGACAAGCCGGCCAGCGGCCCGCCGCTGCTGACGGCTGCGGAATGGAGCATGCTCAAATCGATCTGTGGCGCGCACGACAAGCTGTGAGGCCGCCGTAAGTCCGGTGGGATTTACGATACCCGCCGGATCACTCTTCCGGATGGCTTGACCCGTCAGCGAGCGGGTTGACGTCCCACACCGCGCGCATGGCTGCGAAGGCGCGCGAAATCGTGGGCTCCTGGCGTCGCGTGGCCAGGCATGCGAAGCCAAGATCGCAGGCGAGCGAGACCTTGTCCGCGATGATGAAGTTCCGCTTGCCCGTGGCGCGCTCGAGGACCGAGTCGCGGGCGAGACTGAGGCAGACGCCGGATTCGACGAAATCGATCATGGCTTCTTCCTGATCCGTGAAGCCGACCCGTTTCGGCAGGGGGCCGAGCGGCCTGAAGACATTATCGAGCAGCCGCCTGTGCGCGGACGGCGAAGGCGTCGCTAGCCAAGGCAGGCCTGCGAGATCGGCCCAGTCCTTTCCCAGCACCTTGCCGCTCCATTCCGCCGGAGCGATGACGCGGTAGGTATAGTTCAGGAGCGGCGCCACCGCGAACTTGCCGTCCTCGATGCAGCGCTCGCAATGCGGATGCGGCGCCGATGCGGCGGGCGTCCGGTCGATATAGTAGCCGACATCGAGCTCGCCCTTGCCGATCTGGGTGAGCACATCGTCGCTCATGCCATGGCGCAGGAATATCTCAGTCTTGTGAGAGGAGGCGGCCAGGCTCCTGACAAATGGCCCGAGGCGCGTGAACTCGGGATCCAGGATCGTGCCGACACGCAGCATGCTGCGCTGCGACTGCCTCAGCGCGCTTGCGGTTGATATGAACTCGAGCGCCGCCGACACCGCCTTATGCGCAAGCGGCAGCAGGGCTGCGCCGGCTTCCGTCAGCGTGAAACCTCCGGGCGTCCGGTTGAAAAGCTGCAAGCCGGTGGCCTCTTCCAGGCCCTTCAATTGCAGGCTGACAGCCGGCTGGGTCAGGTGCAGCAATGACGCGGCCCGGGATACGGTGCCTTCACGTGCAACCGTAACAAAGCAGCGCAGGGCCTGGGAACGTGGGAGCTCGCTCATTTGGAATGCTTATACCGCATTTCCAACAATTCATTAGACAGGGCGCACTCTCTTAAAGCACAAATTTACTCTTACTAAACTTTTCATTGTCGGGATCGGCGGCAATTGAATTAAATGAATCTGTTAACGTTTCAAGCGCTTCGCGCAGGAACGGCGGTCCTAATGTCCGGTCAGAAGCTTCTTCGTCCAATGCTTTCGGGGGCCTGGTCCGCACTGGCAGTCCCCCGTCGGCGTCGCCAATATCGCAGTGCGGCGTCGGCGACGGTCAAATTCTGAACGTCCTTTCCGTGGATGACCGATGCGTTTGCCACAGCCGTGAGATCCCCCCAACGCTCCCTGAACTCGTACCTGGCCTTCCATGACAAAGCCCACAGACACCTCCGCTCCGCTTTCCGATGTCGACATGGCGAAGACCTATCGGCACCTTCGTTTTGTGAAGGCATTGTTTGAAATCGACGACCCGGAGTTGGAACGGGCCCTGGCGGTCATTATGGATCGGCTCGCCAAGGCGAGCGGACCGGCGGATGATGCGTTTCCGGTGGCGCAGGCAGACGGGGAGCCCAAATCCTCGCTGGATTGATCGATCGGCGAGGCGGATGCAGCAGAATGACCGCCGGAGGCTGTCCGGTCACTCCGGCAGATCATTCACTTTGCGCACCCAGATGCGGACGTCCGGCAGGACCTCCGGCAATAGCGCGTTGACCTCGCTGACGGTCATGCCGGCCTTGATCCGCGGGTCATAGAGCAGGTTGAGAATGTATTGGTCGTAGACGTCGAAGAATCCCATGGAGACCTTGTCGTTGAACATCGTCCAGGGCACCGAACTCGTATCGTTGATCGGGCCGAGCGACTGCAGCAGCTCCTCATAGGCACAATCCAGAAAGACGAAATCGCCGCTGTCGACGGTGAGGATTACGTCGGAGTGCTCGATCTCCAGTTTCTCGTTCTTGCGAAATCCCGAGAGGCATTGCGGATCGAGGGAATTCTTGATCTCGCGTGCCCGTTCCTTTCCGTAATAGGCTGCGATGGTGCGATAGAGATCGCGGTCGCGCACCAGCTTGACGCTGACATTGGCGTTTTCGCTTCTGTCCGTCATGGCGATGTCGAGATGCTGAACGTGCCGCGCGATGTCGGCGACCACCGTTGCCAGTTGCGCCTTACGGTCGGCGCGGTTGCCGTCGGCAAACACGCGCACCGGCACGTCGTATTTACGGATGCGGTCGACCCGGCCGGCCAGATGATATTCGGCGCCGAAGGCCGTCTTCAGGAAACCCTCGATGATCTCGGCGTCGGTGAATGTCTTCTTCTCCGCGCGCTGGCGCGCCGCGACAGCCGGGATTTCCGCCGCGTGCGCCCGTGCCGGCCAAGCGGCAGCGCACATCGCGACCGCGAGGCTGGCTGCGACGATCCGTGAAAGCTGCGAACGGTGGTCAAAAGCGCGCATGACATCTCGACGCTGCCGCGATCGGACCGGCGTGAATGCCGAGGCGACGAAGCAAGCGCGAAGCCGTCCACCTTGCGCAGCCTCGGCTCAGTTCTTGACCACCACCGTGGTGCCGACGGAGACGCGGCTATAGAGATCGGTCACGTCCTCATTGGTCATGCGGAAGCAGCCTGACGAGACCGCTTGCCCGATCGTCTCCGGCTCGTTCGAGCCGTGAATGCGATAGAGGGTCGATCCGAGATAGAGCGCCCGCGCGCCGAGCGGATTTTCGATGCCGCCCGACATATGGCGCGGCAGGTCGGGGCGCCGCGCCAGCATCTGCCGCGGCGGGGTCCAGCTCGGCCATTCCTTTTTCGCGGTGATGCGATGCACGCCGCCCCAGCGGAAACCGTCGCGCCCGACGCCGATACCGTAGCGAAGCGCTTCGCCGTTCCCGAGCACGAGGTAGAGCCGCCGCTCGGCGGTATTCACGACAACCGTGCCCCGCCCATAGTTGGTCGGGTACATGACTGTCTGGCGGCGGATCGGGCTTGCGCCGCTTGAAAAGAAATTCGGTCCGCCCCCCATGATATCCCGGGAGTCCCAAAAGCCTCCCTGAGCCTGCGCCTGGCTGCCGCCTGCAAGAAGCGCCGCTGCTGCAATCGATACCAGAAAGCCCCGGGTCATTTGTTCTTCCCCCTGGAAAAGCGAATTCTTGGAAACGCGAACAACGTCGCAAGAAAGGCCATAATCCGCGGCATTTCGCAAGCCACGCCCACGTGAGATAGGCATGCATGCGCCCCCTTTGACGAAGCGGGCGAACAATGGTTGATCATCGCATGATCGTGATACCTGCCTGCGAACGGGAGTGGAACGAATGAACGGTGCGGAAAGTCTGGTGCGGACCCTTGTCGCGGGCGGCGTGGACGTCTGCTTCGCCAATCCCGGCACGTCCGAGATGCATTTTGTCGCTGCGCTCGACCGCGTCGAGGGGATGCGCTGCGTGCTAGGCTTGTTCGAAGGCGTGGTGACCGGGGCGGCCGACGGTTATTTTCGCATGAAGGGCAAGCCCGCGTCGACGCTGCTGCATCTCGGTCCCGGCCTCGCCAACGGCCTTGCCAATCTGCACAACGCCAAGAAGGCCAATTCCGGCATCGTCAACATCGTCGGTCAGCACGCGACCTATCACATCGGCTACAACGCGCCGCTGACCTCCGACATCGAAGGGCTGGCGCGGCCGATGTCGGCCTGGGTGCGCACCTCTCCGGACGCGAAATCGGTGGCGAAGGACGGTGCGGCGGCAATCGCGGCCGCCAAGAGCTCGCCGCCGCAGATCGCGACTTTGATCCTGCCGGCGGATACGGCCTGGAACGAGGCCGACGGCATCGCGCAGGTTCCCGCCGAAGCCCAGCGCCCCGGCTTCTCCGCCGAGGCCGTCGAAAAGGCCGCGAAGGCGTTGCATGACGACGGCGCGCACACTTTGTTGCTGGTCACCGGCAGCGCATTGACCGAGCAGGGACTGGCGCTGGCTCAGCAGATCGCGGGCAAGACCGGCTGCAAGGTGATGGGCCAGACCTATCACCCGCGGATGGCGCGCGGCCGCGGCCGTTTCTCGATCGACCGCATCCCCTATGTGATCGAGCTGGCGCTGCCGATCCTGAAGGACTTCAAGAACATCGTACTGGTCGAGGCCAACGATCCCGTTGCCTTCTTCGCCTACCCGAACAAGCCGAGCATCCTGAAGGCGGACGGCAGCGAGGTGCATCGCATGACCGCGTGGGGCGAGAATTCCGTCGCGGCGCTCGAAGCGCTGGCGGACGCGCTCGGCGCCAAGCCCTCCGACGTGAAGCCGCAAAAGCTCACCGAGCTCAACAAGCCGACCGGCGCGTTGAACCACGCCTCGATCGCGCAGGCGATCGCCTGCGCGATTCCGGAAAATGCGATCATCATCGACGAGTCCATCACGACGGGACGCGGCTTCTTTCCGCCGACCGCCGCCGCCGCGCCGCATGACTGGCTGCAGAACATGGGCGGCTCGATCGGATTCTCGCCGCCGGTCGCAACCGGTGCGGCGATCGCCTGTCCGGATCGCAAGGTGATCTGCATGGTCGGCGACGGCAGCGCCATGTACACCATCCAGGCCTTGTGGACCCAGGCGCGCGAGGGCCTGAACGTCGTGACTATCGTGTTTGCCAATCGCATCTACCAGATCCTGCGTGGTGAGTTCGACGGCGTCGGCGCCGGCGAGCCGGGCAAGCGCGCACAGGACATGCTCAAGCTCGACCGGCCGAACCTCGATTTCGTCGCGCTCGCGAAGGGCATGGGCGTCGAGGGACGCGCCGTGACCACGGCCGATGAGTTCAACAAGGCGCTTGCGGAAGCCATTGCCGCGCCGGGACCGCGGCTGATCGAAGTGCAGATGTAAGGGTGGCCGCGCGCAAGTGGCGGCGAAAGCTTTGGTCAGGGTCATCGTTGTGCGCCGATGGGTGCAGCGAGGCAATCCGATCCAGCATCACGTCAATGCCCGGATTGCGTTGTAGCTCCTGACCGCGATGATGATGCGTTGTGGTCGGAGGCGTCGTGCACGCCGAGCTGGACAGAATAATAGCCGCGCTGCAGGTGTTCTACGCACGTGAGAGCTTTCTGCTTGAGCAGGATTCCGGCGAGCGTGCCCTGACCCATCGCCTGGCGGTGCACATCGAGGCGCAGTTTTCCGGCTGGGATGTCGACTGCGACTACAATCGGCTGGGCGAACGCAGGATGCTTCTGCCGCGGGGAGCAATCGCCTCGACCGACAATTCGCTCGGCAAATCGGTCTATCCTGATATCGTCGTGCACCGGCGCGCCATTCCGGAAAACCTGCTGGCGATCGAAGTCAGGAAAGCGGCCAATCATCAGCCGCTGGACCATGACCGGCACAAGCTACGGGCGCTGACCGACGCGCATCAGTGGTTCGCCTATTGGATCGGCGCTCTCCTGACGCTGGCAAGCAAGAACGTCTCCGGTGCGGAGGTCTATGTCGGGGGCGAGGCCGATCGCGGTCTGACGGCGTGGTTCACCGAGCGGCTGAAACAGGCAGGATTGATGGCGGAATAGTTCTACTGCGTCAGTAATCCCTCAGGAGACGCGTCAGCGCCGTCTCCGGACGATGCCGCGCATCACCGGAGAACCATGAGGCCCGGGTGCCTGTTCCGGGCCTCGTCCTACGAGACGCTTGCTGGCGCAAGCTCCTCAGGATGAGGGGATAAGCTGGTTATGACGCAGTAAGGATAGCCCATGATCCGGAAAAGCATGCCCTCGGGCTACAACCTGACAGGTGTGTAGCGGATTTTCATCGCGACAAACGCGGACCGTGCTTGCGCGGAGGTCATGCGCAACCAAAAAGTGCACAACGAAAAGGCCGCCCCAAAGGGCGGCCGCGCCGTAAGTGCCGGTTAAACGCCTTACTGCTTGGTCGTATCGTCGGACTTCTTCGCTTTCTTGCTCTTCTTGCTCATCTTGTCCTTGGACATATCGCTCTTGCTCATGCTGTCGCCGCTTGGCGCTGCCGCCTTGTCCTGTGCGAATGCCGCGGTCGAGGAGAGAAAGGCGAGGGCAGTGGTGGCGATGATGAGTTTCCGCATGCGAGTAACCTCCGTGTTGCGTGCCGGCGCACCATAACCATACTTTCCAACCCTGCGTTCCATTGTCGCAATCAGTTATTTGTGAGGGGAAGAGCCATTCTATTGTCGTTTTTGAGTGAACGGCGTGCTGGCGCGATGGCGGCCGTGCGGCCATCGAAAGAAGCTCGTCACAATCAAATCAGCGGCACAAGAAAAGACTGGAGGGAGGGCATCAAACCACAGCGCATCATTGGAGCGCGGACATGGGCCTTGGTTTGCGGTGTCGCTCGAAGGTCCCGAGCGCTCGCGTCGGCCGGCGCGGACATCAAGGACAGCGCTGGAATCAAGCGTGCAACGCGCTGCCTCGTTGGCATGCCGTTGCAACGGTAGCCATTGCGCCGTGACGTGCATGCATTGGTAACATGGCGAATGCTCTGTGCCTTGCTCAAGATCGATTGGAGCATGGCATGGCGGATCAATCGCCGTTTTCGACAAGCATCATTCATCACATCGCGCTGCGCGTCGACGACGTCGAGGCTGGAAAGATATGGCTCACGACCATGCTTGGCTTTCGTGTGGAGCGCGAATTTCAGATCGCGGGTAATGACTTCGTCTTCCTTTCGCCCCAAGGCCCCGGTCATAGAGCTCGTTGGCGGCCCGGTGGAAAACAAGCGTCCACTTCCCGAAAATATTCCCGACATCATGAAGCTAGCCGGATGGCACCACATATGCCTGCAGGTTCGTAACGTCGAAGAATGCATGTCGGATCTACGGCGCCGCGGAGTCAAAATCCTCATCGACGTGTTCGATGGTCCGCCCGGACTCGGCATAGAAAAGGTTGCCTTCATCGCCGACCCCTGGGGCAACGTCTACGAGTTGCTTCAACTCGCCCAATGAAGAGTAGCCGATGGTTTCCTGACGGGAGCCTGTTCTTGTTGACGGCCGACGCAATGCGGCTGGCGTCATCATAGGCTTCGTTCGGATCGCGTCCGGGCATTTCGATGCCCGCGCGATTGCAGCGGCGAACGGAGCAGTACAGATCGCATGTACAGATCCCATGTACAGATCCCATGCGTTTCCAAGGATCCCGACAGGATCCCGGGTGCCGGATTTCTTCTCTGCTCTGCCGGCCTGCGCCGGTAGCGTTCAGGCGAGGCTAAAAAATATGAAAGAAGGGGGGAATGGTGGGCGCACAAGGGATCGAACCTTGGACCTCTCCCGTGTGAAGGGAACGCTCTCCCGCTGAGCTATGCGCCCGGGACTTGCTGCTTCGTCGATGGCCGGAAAGACCCATGCCGGCGAAGCCTGCCGTCAGAGCCCGCGATTTACGAAGCGCGGACCACAGCTGTCAAGCGATCTGACGCGCAAAGAGGGGCTGTCATGCCTCTTGCTGGCGGGCGCGGGACGCGTGGGCTTGCAGCGCCCTGATCCGTTCGGCCAGTGTTCCGCCTTCGATCGTCCCGCCTTCGATCGTTCCGCCGCTGGCCGCGCCATTGACGGGCCGGGCCTGCTTTGCCGGAAGGGTTTCGGACAGTATCGCTTCGATCGGCGAGTTCGGCCCTTCGAGTTGCATCGCGAGCTTGGCGACCTCGGCGGCGATATCGTTGATTCGCTCCCGCAGCAGCGCGTTTTCCATGCGCTCCGTCGCCCAAGAGCTCTCGGCCTGCTGCTGAATGGCCTGGACGTCGCGCTGCAGCTTGGCGCGCTCGTCACGCGCGAGGCGGAGCTGCTCCTCGACGGCGGCCTTCTCGGCCTTCAGCTTTTCGATGGCCGGCAACCGGCCGCTGCCGCTGAGACTGATCTCGTCGCGCAGCTCCTTCACCAGGCGCTCGGCGGACTGGGCGGATTGGCGCAACTGGTTGTTCTCGAAATCGCGCTCGGCGAGCAGCTTGCCCTGCGTCGCAAGGCGCCCCTCCAGGTCGGTGACCCGGCTGCCGAGCATTTCGGCTTCCTTGACCTGGACGATGAGCTGGCGATCGAGATCGGTGACGCGCTCGCTCAAATTCTCGACCTGGGCGCGCGCTTCGGAAAGTTCGCGTGTCGCGGCTTCGGATTCGCCGCGCTCCTGCGCCAGCCGGGCCTGCGTCGCTGTAAAGTCGCGTTCGGCCTCACCGACCCGGCCCTTCAATTGCTCGATATGGGCGCGCACGGCGACAAGCTCGACCTGCCGGGTGTCGGCCATCATCGAACGGTCGTTGAGTTCGGAATTGAGCTTGGCGAGCTCCTTCTGGCGATCGTTGAGGGCCTGCTCGGCGCTCCGCAGCGCTTCGGTCTTTGCCGCAAATTCCTCTTCCGTCGCGCGGAGCTGTTCCTTCACCGCCTTCTCGCGCGCCTCGAGCGCGAAGATCGTGGCGTTCTTTTCGCCGAGCTCGATCTTCATCCGATTGATCGCGTCGGTCTTCTTGCCGAGTTCGGCAAGCTGGCTCGTCGTCTTGTGCTTGAGCTGCTCGACGTTCATCTCGAGCCGCCGCGCCGACATCGCGAACTCCGCGCGCAACTGGTCCTTGTCGGCCTGGATTTCGGCCATCGACAGCGGAGTCGCGGCTTCGAGCCGTCGCGTCGTCAGTCGCACTGCGCGATTGTGCACCAGCGGTACGATCATGAGACCGCACAGCATCGAGATCAGAAAACCGATCGCCAGATACATGATCGGCTCGATCATGGAGCGCTACTCCCGGAGAGAAGGTGCTGAGAGAGAAGGTGCTGATCACCATGGCACGGGCGCAAGGCAAAACTCCAGCCTGTTGCGGCGTTAACGTGAATTCGCAACGCGGAGCGTGGCCTTTGTGTCAGCAGGCCGCCAGTGACGGCGGATCAGAACGGGTTCCAGGTCGCGTGCGGTGTGTATTTGAGATAGCCGATGTTGGCGCCGAGTCGCAAACCAAGACCTGATCGGATCGGCACCAGCACGATGCTGTTGGCGGTGAGCGCGGTCATGCCGAACCCGCCGACGATATAGGCCGAACCGTCGATGCCGGCGAAGCGCTGGTAGATCGCGCCGGTCGCCGGGAGGTTGTAGACCAGCGTCATGGTGCGTGCGCCGTCGCCGCCCCAGTCGAAGCCCACCGACGGTCCCTGCCAATAGACCCGCAGGTCGCCGGCATTCTTGGTGTAGAGCGTGCCTTCGCCATATCTCAATCCGGCGACGAAGGCGCCCGAGCCCTCTTCGCCGAGGATGTAGCCATTGGGCAGGCCCCATTGGCTGACCGCGCGCTCGATCACCGACGCCAGCCCACGTGAGACGTTGCCGAAAAACCGGTGCCCGGCGTTGACCAGCTCGTCCGGGCCATAACTGTCGGGACTGGGAGCGCGCTGGGGCGGCGGCAGGTCGGGCGGCGGCGGGCCCCCCTGGGCCGAAGCCGCAACCGTCCAGCACATCAGCGCCGCGAGGGTCACCGCAGCAAGCCGTGGAACGAAATTCATGAAAGAACCCCTGATATGGAAAGTCCGGCCGCCGCCTTAACCTGACGCCAACAGCATGGTTCTAGCCTTGCGCCCTGTCCGTGTCCCCTCGATTCGAGGTTATCCGCACCAACTATGACGGCACAACGGCAAGAAAGAAATGGGAAGATCGAGGCTGTGGCGCGAGGCCTCGGAATCGCCTTGATTGCGATGTCCGCGGTTTTGGGCCCCTTCATTGGAAGATTCGCCGCCACGGCGGCAACGACCGAACGGGTGGTCGTCAACCGTTTCAGCGGGCTTGCGATCGAAGGGTTCGACCCGGTCGCCTATTTCATCGACCACCAGCCGGTGATGGGATCGCAGGACTTCGAAGCCTCGCAGGCGGGCGCCGTCTGGCGGTTTCGTAACGAGGGCAACCGCGCGTCCTTCGTCGCCCACCCCGAGGTCTATGGACCGCAATTCGGCGGTTATGACCCGGTCGACGTGGCGCGCGGCGTCGCGTTTGCCGGCAACCCCAGGTTTTGGGTCATCGCAAGCGGCCGTCTTTATCTCTTCGGGCTGGAGCAGCATCGCGATGAGTTCGCCGCCGATCCGGAGCGCTACGTGCAGCCGGCGAGCGCCCGCTGGCCGACGCTGCAGCAGACGCTCGCTCAATAGGGGCTAACAGCTCCGGGATCGCCCCAGGCAATGAAGGCCGGGACGATAAAGTCATCGGCTCGCTCGCCGAAACGCAGGGGACGGCCGCGAGTGTCGGTGACCTTGCCGCCGGCGGCGGTCACGATCGCGCAGCCGGCCGCGACGTCCCATTCCGACGTCGGCGCCAGACGCGGATAGATATCGGCCGCGCCTTCCGCGAGCCGGCCGAATTTGACCGCTGAGCCGAGCTGCTTGCGAACCGCGCCGGTCCGTCCGGCAATAAAGGCCTCAGTGTCGGCATCCCCGTGGGACCGGCTGACGGCGGCGATCCAGGGGTCGCCTCGCTTGGGCAGGCTCCTGGTGCGGATCGGTTCGGCGGCCGCGGCACCGATCTCGGTCAGCCTCAGGCGCTCGGCACCTCGGCCGACCAGCCCGCGCCATAGCCATCCAAGGGCCGGCGCACCGATGATGCCGAGCAACGGCGTCCCGTTCGTGACCAATGCAAGATTGACCGTGAACTCGTCACGGCCGGAGACGAATTCCTTGGTGCCGTCGAGCGGGTCGATCAGAAAGAAGCTGCCGCGATAGGGCGGCTTGCCCTGTTGCACGCGCTCTTCCGAGAGCGCCGGTATATCCGGCGCCAGCCGCAACAGGCCGTCGCCGATGACGCGGTCGGCGGCGAGGTCTGCTTCGGTCACCGGCGAGCCGTCGGACTTGCCTTCGACCTTCATCGCGTGCCGATTGACGGCGAGGATGGCCTCTCCCGCCTGCACAACGAGATCGGTCAGGGGGGCCATCAGGGCGGCTGCCCGATCGCGATCGACCGTAACTGCCTGTGATCGGGGCTCATTCATCGGCTGACCTCATCATCCGCAGGTCCGTCCGTCTGTTGGCAGTTCCCGGGCCGGCAGTGTATCTAGCCTGAACGCATGCATGATTCGCCATTTTGTCGCGCCAGGTTCGTGCCGTCGCCCCCATCCAGGAACATCTGATGTCCGGTACCTCGTCCACAGGCCCCGCTCCCGATACCCTCGAACTCGCGGCGCTGTTGTGCTCGCGGGTTTGCCACGATCTGATCAGCCCGGTCGGCGCCATCGTCAATGGGCTTGAAGTCCTCGACGACAATCCGAAGCCGGAAGATCGGGACTTCGCGCTCGATCTGATTCGCAAGAGCGCCAAGACCGCATCGGCGCGGTTGCAGTTTTGCCGTCTGGCGTTCGGCGCCGCGGGATCTGCCGGCGCGCAGATCGATCTCGGCGACGCCTTGAACATGGCGAAGGGCCACATCGAGGACGGCAAGTGCACGATCGCCTGGAACCTGCCCAGGCTGCTGCTGCCGAAGAACAGGGTCAAGCTGTTGCTCAACATGCTGATCATTGCCCAGCAAACCATTCCGCGTGGTGGCACGCTCACTGTCGATCCGATCGGCGAGGGCGAGGCAATGGCCTTCCGCGTCACCGCCGCCGGATTGAACGCGCGCCTGCCGCAGAATGTCGTCACGCTCCTGAGCAGCGATCAGGGGCCGAGCGTCGATGCTCATGCCGTCCAGCCTTACTATACGAGGCTGCTCGCGGAGTCCTGCGGATTGAAGGTGACGCTCGCGGCCGAAGGCGACGCCATGATCGTGCAAGCCTCGTAGGGGATGATCCGGAAAAGCATGCCCTCGGGCTACGAGCCGGCGGGGCTACGAGCCGACGGGTGTGCAGCGGTTTTCCGTCGCGACGAGCACGGAACGCGTTTGCGCGGAGATCATGCCCAACTAAAAGCCTGAAGCGCGACGAGTTCAGCCTGATCTCATCGCGCTTTACGGCGCAACTCCTGCAGTATGGTTAACCAAGAGTTTAAAGGCGGCGCCAAAATTTCTTGGCGTCGCCTTATCTCTTTGTTGAGGCCATTCATTTGCGGATACTCAACCAATATTAAACGCTTTGCAGAGAAGCTGGCCGGACTTTGATGGGCGCGCCGACATTGCGCCGCTGCGTGCGAAGGCCGGTTTCATGGATGACTTGTTGCGCGAGTTTTTGACGGAGACGAGCGAGAGCCTCGACACCGTCGACAATCAGCTGGTGCGGTTCGAGCAGGAGCCGAACAACGCGAAGATCTTGGACAACATTTTCCGGCTGGTTCACACCATCAAGGGGACCTGCGGCTTTCTGGGATTGCCGCGGCTGGAAGCGCTGGCCCATGCGGCCGAGACCTTGATGGGTAAATTCCGCGACGGCATGCCGGTGACGGGCGAAGCGGTGACGCTGATCCTGACCACGATCGATCGCATCAAGGACATCTTGAGTCAGCTGGAAGCGACCGAGGCCGAGCCGGAGGGCAATGATCAAGACCTGATCGGGGAGTTGGAAGCGATGGTTGAACGCGGCATGGCGGAAATGGGAGCGGCGGCGTCTGCATCCAAGCCGCCGGCAAAAGCCGAACCGGCGGCCACGCAGGGCACGCTGATTGCGCAGACGCTGGAGCGTCCGTTGCGTCCGGGCGAAGTCTCGCTCGACGAACTCGAGCGCGCCTTCCGCGAGACATCAATCGAAGTCGCGCCGGCCCACGCCAAGGCAGCTGCGCCGGCCCCTGCCGCGCGCCTCAGGCCGCGGCGAAGCAGGCCAAGCCGGAAGCAGCGAAAGAGACGAAGGCGGCGAAAGCGACATCGAAGGCGTCCGGCGACGATGCCCCGGACGCGGATCGCGTGGCGAACCAGTCGATCCGGGTCAATGTCGACACGCTCGAACACCTGATGACCATGGTCTCGGAGCTGGTGCTGACCCGCAACCAGCTCCTGGAGATCTCCCGCCGCAACGAGGACACCGAGTTCAAGGTGCCGCTGCAGCGGCTCTCCAACGTCACCGCCGAGCTGCAGGAAGGCGTCATGAAGACGCGCATGCAGCCGATCGGCAATGCCTGGCAGAAGCTGCCGCGCATCGTGCGCGACCTCTCGGGCGAACTCGGCAAGCAGATCGAACTCGAGATGCACGGCGCCGATACCGAGCTCGACCGCCAGGTGCTCGACCTGATCAAGGACCCGCTCACCCACATGGTGCGCAACTCCGCCGATCACGGCCTGGAGACGCCGGCCGAGCGCGCCGCCGGCGGCAAGCCGGAGCAGGGCACCATCCGCCTGTCCGCCTATCATGAAGGCGGCCACATCATCATCTGCATCGCCGACAACGGCCGCGGCCTCAACACCGAGCGGATCAAGGCCAAGGCCCTGACCAACGGTCTCGTCACCGAGGCCGAGCTCGAGAAGATGACGGAAGCGCAGATCCACAAGTTCATCTTCGCGCCCGGCTTCTCCACCGCAGCCCAGATCACCTCGGTGTCCGGCCGCGGCGTCGGCATGGACGTGGTGCGCACCAACATCGACCAGATCGGCGGCACCATCGACATCAAGTCGGTCGCCGGCGAAGGCACCTCGGTCACCATCAAGATCCCGCTGACGCTGGCGATCGTGTCGGCGCTGATCGTGGAAGCCGGCGGCGACCGCTTCGCCATCCCGCAATTGTCGGTGGTCGAGCTGGTCCGCGCCCGCGCCAATTCCGAACACCGCATCGAGCGCATCAAGGACACCGCGGTGCTCCGGCTGCGCAACAAGCTGCTGCCGCTGATGCACCTGAAGAAGCTGCTGATGATCGACGACGGCTCGTCCTCCGATCCGGAGAACGGCTTCATCGTGGTGACCCAGGTCGGCAACCAGACCTTCGGCATCGTGGTCGACGGCGTGTTCCACACCGAGGAAATCGTGGTCAAGCCGATGTCGACCAAGCTGCGCCACATCGACATGTTCTCGGGCAACACCATCCTGGGCGACGGCGCGGTGATCATGATCATCGACCCGAACGGCATTGCCAAGGCGCTCGGCGCGTCCGGCTCCGCCTCGCACGCGGTCGCCGACGAGAATGCCGCCCATCATGCGATCTCCGGCGAGCAGACCACCTCGCTGCTGGTGTTCCGCGCCGGCACCGATCAGCCCAAGGCGGTGCCGCTGGCGCTGGTCACCCGCCTGGAAGAGATCGCCGCCGACAAGATCGAGATCTCCAACGGCCGCTACATGGTGCAGTACCGCGACCAGCTGATGCCGCTGGTGCAGATGGAAGGCATCAGCGTCCGGACCTCCGGGGCGCAGCCGATCCTGGTGTTCGCCGACGACAAGCGCTCGATGGGGCTCGTGGTCGACGAGATCATCGACATCGTCGAGGAGCGGCTCAACATCGAGGTCGCCGGCGCGCATTCGGGCATCCTCGGCTCGGCCGTGATCAAGGGCCAGGCCACCGAGGTGATCGATGTCGGCCACTTCCTGCCGATGGCGTTCTCCGACTGGTT
This sequence comes from uncultured Alphaproteobacteria bacterium, assembly GCA_963770385.1. GTDB lineage: Bacteria > Pseudomonadota > Alphaproteobacteria > Rhizobiales > Xanthobacteraceae > Bradyrhizobium. Next base: position 2,753,208 of record CAVYPJ010000003.1, read on the forward strand.
TGCCCGCAAGGAGATGACGCCGGCGCAGTATTCGCAGTCGGTGCTGCTGGTCGACGACAGTGCGTTCTTCCGCAACATGCTGGCGCCGGTGCTGAAGGCCGCCGGCTACAAGGTGCGGGTCGCCACCAACGCGCAGGAAGGGCTCGCGGCGCTGCGCTCGGGGCAGAACTTCAACGTGGTGGTGACCGACATCGAGATGCCGGACATGAACGGCTTCGAGTTCGCCGAGACCATCCGCGCCGACCAGAACCTGAGCGAGATGCCGATCATCGCGGTGTCGTCGCTGATGTCGCCGGCGGCGATCGAGCGCGGCCGGCAGGCCGGCTTCCACGACTATGTCGCCAAGTTCGACCGCCCGGGCCTGATCGCGGCGCTGAAGGAACAGACCGAGGAACGCGCCAAAGCGGCGTAACGAGACGGCGTAAGGAACACGCAAGATGAGCAGCAAGACCGAATCCAGCGAAGGCCTGGTCGCCGAATACGTCACCGCGCTGATCGGCGGGCAGTTGTTCGGCCTGCCGATCTCGCGGGTGCAGGACGTGTTCATGCCGGAGCGGCTGACGCGGGTGCCTCTGTCCTCCAGCGAGATCGCAGGCGTGTTGAACCTGCGCGGCCGCATCGTCACCGTGGTCGACATGCGCGCCCGGCTCGGACTGCCCAAGGCCGACGACGGCAAGCCGCCGATGGCGGTCGGCGTCGACCTGCGCGGCGAGTCCTACGGCCTGCAGATCGATACGATCGGCGAGGTGCTGAGGCTGTCCGAGGACGGCCGCGAGGAGAACCCCGTCAACCTCGATCCCCGCATGGCCAAGTTCGCCGGCGGCGTCCATCGCCTCGACGGACAGCTCATGGTCGTCCTCGATGTCGATCGCGTGCTCGAAATGGCGCCCGACGCGAAGGCGGCCTGACGCGAATAGCAGGAAACGCGGGAACGCAAATGTTCCCCCCTTTGTAAGACTGAGTAGGAGGCTGAAATGAGAACCTGTCTGGTGGTCGATGACTCAAGCGTCATCCGCAAGGTCGCACGACGCATTCTGGAAGGTCTGGATTTCCAGATCATCGAAGCCGAGGACGGCGAGAAGGCGCTTGAGGTTTGCAAGCGGCAATTGCCCGAGGCGATCCTGCTCGACTGGAACATGCCCGTGATGGACGGCTACGAGTTCCTCGGCAATCTGCGCCGGCTGCCCGGCGGCGATGCACCCAAGGTCGTGTTCTGCACCACCGAGAACGATGTCGCCCACATCGCGCGCGCGCTGCACGCCGGTGCCAACGAATACATCATGAAACCATTCGACAAGGATATCGTGACGGCCAAATTCCAGGAAGTTGGCCTGATCTGATCCGTCCCTGTCGTTCCGGCGGCTCGACGGCCCTCGGCGTTATGGTTTCTATATATTGCCGCTTGAGCCCGTTTTTGGTGAACAATGACTGTTGCCTTGGCAAGTGCCTCTACCCTGAGTTCCTCACGGCAAGAACCTCTCCGGGTAATGGTTGTTGATGATTCCGTCGTGATCCGGGGGTTGATCTCGCGCTGGGTCGGATCTGAACCCGACATGATGGTGGCGGCATCGCTGCGCACCGGATTAGAGGCTGTCAATCAGCTCGACCGCATCAAGCCCGATGTCGCCGTGCTCGACATCGAAATGCCCGAGCTTGACGGCATCTCGGCGCTTCCGCAGCTTCTCGCCAAGAAGCGTGATCTCATCGTCATCATGGCGTCGACCCTGACCCGCCGCAACGCGGAGATCAGCTTCAAGGCGCTTTCGCTCGGCGCGGCCGACTACATCCCGAAACCGGAAACGACGCGCGAGCCTGCCGCCGCCGACATCTTTCATCACGACCTGATTCAGAAAATCCGCTCGCTTGGCGCAAAGTTGCGGCGCTCTCAGCCGCAGCCTGCGCATGCTCCGGCCTCGGCGCCGGCCCATGACAAATCGCGCGACCCCGCGCTGCGCCACGCCCCGGCGTCGCCTGCGCATCCGCCGCTGGTGCGTCGCGCCTTCGGCACCCAGATGCCCCGCGCGCTGCTGATCGGTTCGTCGACCGGCGGTCCGCAAGCGTTGATGTCGCTGGTGACCGAGATTGGACCGGTGATCGACAAGTTTCCCGTGCTGATCACCCAGCACATGCCGCCGACGTTCACGACCATTCTGGCCGAACATCTGGCGCGAGCGAGCCGACGGCCCGCGGCCGAAGCCGTCGACGGCGAGGTCGTCAAGGCTGGACGAATCTATCTGGCGCCGGGCGGACGTCACATGCGCGTCGCGCGTCATGGCGCCGAAACTGTCATCGTGCTCGACAACGGTCCGCCGGTGAATTTCTGCAAGCCCGCCGTCGATCCGCTGTTCACCTCGGCGATCGATGTCTGGCAAGGCGCTACGCTCGCCGTGCTGCTGACCGGCATGGGGTCGGACGGAACGCGCGGCGGCAAGGAAATCGTTGCGGCCGGCGGCAGTATCGTCGCCCAGGACGAAGCAACCAGCGTGGTCTGGGGCATGCCGGGCTCCGCAGCCCATGCAGGCATCTGCGCCGCCATTCTGCCTCTCAATCAGATCGCGCCGAAATTGGTCCGGCTGTTCGCGGGAGATCGTTCGTGACGTTATTGGACTATGAGTATCTGCGTAAGCTCCTGAAGGAACGTTCCGGTCTCGATCTCTCCGCAGACAAGCAGTATCTGGTTGAAAGCCGGCTGATCCCGCTTGCCCGCAGGGCTGGGCTTGGCGGAATTGGCGAGCTTGTCCAGAAGATGAAGAACGGCTCGGAGGCGCTGACGACGGACGTGGTGGAAGCGATGACCACCAACGAGACGTTCTTCTTCCGCGACAAGATTCCGTTCGACCATCTGCGCGACACGATCCTGCCGCATCTCATTCCGGCGCGCGCGAGCCGTCGCGAGTTGCGGATCTGGTCCGCGGCGTCCTCGACCGGACAGGAGCCGTATTCGATCGCGATGTGCCTGAAGGAATGGGGCCCCATGCTTGCGGGCTGGCGGATCGAGATCGTCGCAACCGATCTGTCCCACGAAGTGCTGGAGAAATCCAAGGCCGGCATCTACAGCCAGTTCGAAGTGCAGCGCGGACTGCCGATCCAGCTTCTGGTGAAATATTTCAAGCAGACCGGGGAGCTCTGGCAGCTCAACGCCGACATCCGCGGCATGGTGCAGCACAGGCAGCTCAACCTGCTGCAGGACTTCTCCCATCTCGGCAAGTTCGACGTCATCTTCTGCCGCAACGTTCTGATCTATTTCGACCAGGACACCAAGGTCAGGACGTTCGAACGGCTTTCCAAAGTGCTCGAGCCGGACGGCGCGCTGATGCTCGGCGCGGCGGAAACCGTGGTCGGAATCTCCGACGCATTCCGGCCCTATCCCGACAAACGCGGGCTCTATCAGCTCAACCCGGCGCGCGCGCTGCGGCCGGTCGCCGCCGGCGCGCTGCAGCAGACGCTGAGGGTGGTCGCAGCACGCTGAGGCGTTTTCGAGCGAAGTCCGTTCCGATCCCATCGGAACGGAAGCTCCAGGCGCCTGCCGAAACCGTCAGAGAATGGCGTGCGGCAGGAAGCGGGACGTGTTGCCGGTGATCGGGCTTTCGTCCTCGCGGAGCGAGAGCCCGCAGGGCGTGTGATCGACCAGCCAGCTCCCGAGCACCGGGTATTGCCGTGAGAACGGCCGCAACGTCGCGAATGCCTGGCGGACGAATCCTTCCGCGCCATAGGGGCCTTCCTGCGTAGCGAGCGTGACGCCGGCGCTGATCAGCGCCACATTCGCGCCTTCGCGTGAATAAAGCGGCTTGCGCACGAAGGATGTCCCGAGTTCGGCTGCTCGTGGATCATCCTCGAAATAGGCGGGCAGCAGGTTCGGATGATTCGGAAACATCTCCCAGAGCACGGGGAGGATGCCCTTGTTGGAGAGAACGGCCTTCCATGGCGGCTCGATCCAGCGCGTCGGCGCCTCGATGAGTTTTGCGCCGAACGCATCGCGAAACATCCACTCCCAGGGATAGAGCTTGAAGGCGAGTGCGATCTCGCGATTGTCGAGATCGACAAAACCGCCGCCGTCTTCCCGCCAGCCGATGTCCTCGATATCGATCATCGTGGTCTGCAGACCGGCCTGCACGGCGGTGTCTTCGAGATAGGCCAGCGTGCCCGCGTCTTCCGCGTTCTCGGTTGTTCCCGTCAGATGCAGATGGCGACCCTGGCCGATCTTCGTCCACGCCTCGATCAACCGTTCATGGATCGAATTGAACTGGTCGGCGTTTCTCGGAATGATCTGTCGCTCGATCGCCTGTTCGAGCCAGGTCCATTGAAACACCGCGGCCTCGAAGATCGAGGTCGGCGTATCGGCGTTGTATTCCAGGAGTTTCGCCGGACCATGCCCGTCGTAGCTCAGGTCGAGCCGGCCGTAGAGACTGCCTTCGTCGCGATGCCAGCTTTCCGAGATCAGCGGCCAATAGGCTTGCGGGATCTTGAGCCGCTCGAGATATTCCTCGTCATCGATGGCACGGCTGACCAGTTCGAGGCACATGGCGTCGATTTCGCCGGTCGGCTGCTCGATGTCGCGCTCGATCTCCTTCAGCGTGAACGCGTAATAGCCGCGCTCGTCCCAATAACGCTCGCCGTCGATGGTGTGGAAATCGAAGCCGCAGGCGTCCGCCGTGCTTTGCCAGTCGTCGCGCTCGGAGCAGATGATGCGCTGCATCGACGATGGCTAGCCGCCACCATGCGCGTGGCCGCCGTGACCGTGCCCATGGAAGCCCTGCCCATGGAAACTGTGCAACGTGCCGCCGAAGCCGCCCTGAATGGCGCGGCAAAAGGGCTCGCCGTTGGGGCCGGGAATGACGGTCAAGCCGGGGCCGCAGTCGGTTCGCCCGACGAAGCCCATCGAGACAGCGCCAACAGTGGCGCTTCCCATCAAGGTCAGCACGACGCGGCGTGAGCGTTTCATGACAGGCCCCCTCGTCAAAGTGATCGGATTATCCTCGCCAGCTTGACACTGAACAGGCAAGCGAAACGCGGTGATTTCACGGCATCGTGCGCCGTCTATCCCCGTCCGGAAAAGCCGAACGCATGGGCGAGGCCTCCGAAGCCGCCGCGCGTCACGCCGCTCGAGCCCGAATCGGAGGAGCTTGCCGACGACGAATGTCCGGATGAAGAATCGCCGCCGAAGAAGCTGAATCCCGACGAGCTGCGAGAACCGCCGCCGCCGCCCGACGAACCGCGCGATGACGAACAGGGTGTCGTTGTTTGCGGCATCGCCGGCGCCGCCATTCCCGGCGGAGGCGTCTGGGGCGATGCCGGGCCGCAGCCATCGCGCGGCATCAGCGCATAGGCGCCGCCGCCGACCGCAAATGTCCCCATCAGGAGCAGCGCGACATGACCGGAACGCTTCGCGGCAGGCTGCGGCGGAAGCGGTTGGACGGGCCGTCGCTTGCCGAACTCGATGGATCGCTGCTCGGACATGGTCAGTAGATCATCGATGCGGCGTTGAGCGCGCCGGCGGCCAGCGACGACAATCCGAGCCAGATCGCGGGCGCGAGCTCGCCCGCCGCAATCCGCTGCGACAGGTTCGGTACCGGAATCTTGACGAGGTAATAGACCACGATCTGCACCAACAGCGCGATCGCGCTCCAGATCAGACAGTCGACGATATTGGCGGCATGCGCGATGGCGCTGACGACCGGCAGGGTGAAACCCAGAAGGCTAAGCCCGAGCGCGATCGCGGCCGCCGGATCGTTATCGCGGATTAGCTGGAACTCATTATGCGGTGTGACGCGCGTATAGACGAAGAGGTAGGCGACCACCGCGATGATCGCGGTACAGAAATAGACGAGAAAGGCCGGTAACCCAGCCAGGGATTGGAGAATCATCGAAGCGCCCCATGCCATTCCTGCGGCAGGATGGCATGAGGATTCCGTCGACGCACAGCAACCGGCGGTTCAATCCCAAACAAAAACCCCGCCATTCGTGGCGGGGTCAGTCCGGGAGGAGCAGGCCCTGCGGCCTGCGATGGAACCAGCAATCAGGCGGGGATGCGTTCGTCTTCCTCGTGCGGCTCGCGCAGGACATAGCCACGGCCCCAGACGGTCTCGATGAAGTTCCGGCCCTCGGAGGCGTTGGCGAGCTTCTTGCGCAGCTTGCAGATGAAGACGTCGATGATCTTCAGTTCCGGTTCGTCCATGCCGCCATAGAGATGGTTGAGGAACATTTCCTTGGTCAGCGTGGTGCCCTTGCGAAGCGAGAGCAGTTCCAGCATCTGGTATTCCTTGCCGGTCAGGTGAACGCGCTGACCGCCGACCTCGACCGTCTTGGTGTCGAGATTGACCACCAGGTCCCCGGTCTGGATGACCGACTGGGCATGGCCCTTCGAACGGCGCACGATCGCGTGGATACGGGCGACCAGCTCGTCCTTGTGGAAGGGCTTGGTCATGTAGTCGTCGGCGCCGACGCCCAGACCCTTGACCTTGTCCTCGATGCCGGCGAGGCCGGACAGGATCAGGATCGGAGTCTTGATCTTGGAGACCCGGAGCTGCTTGAGCACGTCATAGCCGGACATGTCGGGCAGGTTCAGGTCGAGAAGGATAATGTCGTAGTCATAAAGCTTGCCGAGATCGACGCCTTCCTCGCCGAGATCCGTCGTATAGACGTTAAAGCTCTCGGACTTCAGCATCAATTCGATCGACTGCGCGACGGCGCTGTCATCTTCAATCAGCAAAACGCGCATGCCAAGTTCCCCATAGTCGCCGCACCGGGCGTCAGGTCCGCCGCGAGACTGCGGCAGTCAAAACGCCTTTGAACAACTGATTCGGATCCTGACGATACATGGTTAACAAAAACTGATTTATGTCCGCAAGCTCTTTGAGTGCAATTTTTATCGAATCGCCCTAAGGTGTTGCGTCAAGTCAGTTTTTTGTTTCCGTTAGCGTTCAAGTTCCACACTAAGAGCCGGACCTAACCGACTCCCGTGACTCGGATGTTCGATTGCCGCACAGCCGAGCAGGCTCAGTTGTCAAAGACAGTGACGCAATGATTAACGACGCGGGTAAACACGAAGTTAAGCAACGGTCAGAAACTCTTCAAAACTTAAGGTTTTCGCAATGAAGGCCCTCGCAGAGCAGATCGGCGATATCGATGGCGTCAATATATATGGCCGTGTGGTTGGTGTTCGCGGGTTGATGGTCGAAGTCGCGGGTCCGATCCACGCCATGTCGGTCGGGGCCCGTATCATAGTCGAAACTGGTGGCAATAGGTTCATTCCTTGCGAGGTCATTGGCTTCTCCGGCAGCAACGCCGTGGTGATGCCGTTCGCCGGGCTGGAAGGTGTACGGCGCGGCTGCCGCGCGGTGATCGCCAATGCTGCAAACCAGGTCAGGCCGTCGTCGGCCTGGCTGGGGCGCGTCATCAATGCGATGGGGGAGCCGATCGACGGCAAGGGGCCGTTGGAGCAGGGCGCTTCGCCAGTGCCGTTCCGCAACACCCCGCCGCCGGCGCATTCGCGCAAGCGCGTCGGGGAACCGCTCGACCTCGGTGTCCGCGCGCTCAATACTTTTTTGACCTGCTGCCGTGGTCAGCGCATGGGCATCTTCGCCGGTTCCGGTGTCGGTAAGTCGGTGCTGCTGTCGATGCTGGCGCGCAACGTCGATGCCGACATTTCAGTGATCGGCCTCGTCGGCGAACGTGGCCGCGAGGTGCAGGAGTTCCTGCAGGACGACCTCGGCGAGGCAGGCCTGGCCCGCTCGGTGGTGGTGGTGGCGACCTCGGATGAGCCTGCCTTAATGCGTCGGCAGGCGGCCTACCTCACGCTCGCGATCGCGGAACATTTCCGCGACGAGGGCAAGGACGTGCTGTGTCTGATGGATTCGGTGACCCGCTTTGCCATGGCGCAGCGCGAGATCGGCCTGTCCGCCGGCGAGCCGCCGACCGCCAAGGGCTATACGCCGACCGTCTTTACTGAGCTGCCGAAGCTCCTGGAACGCGCCGGTCCCGGCGTCGGCGAGGGCTCCATTACCGGCATCTTTACCGTGCTGGTCGACGGCGACGATCATAATGAGCCGATCGCGGACGCGGTCCGCGGCATTCTCGACGGCCATATCGTGATGGAGCGATCGATCGCCGAGCGCGGCCGTTATCCCGCCATTAACATTCTCCGATCGGTATCCCGGACCATGCCGAAATCGGCCGATCCGGTTTATCTGCCGACCATCCAGCGGGGGCGGCGGGTGATGGCGACCTATGCCGACATGGAGGAATTGATCCGGCTCGGGGCCTACCGCGCAGGGTCGAGCCCCGAAGTCGACGAAGCCATCAGGCTGCACGAGCCGCTGGAAGCCTTCCTGCGCCAGGCCAAGGACGAGGTTGCGAACCTCGGCGAGGGCTACCGCCAGCTCGAACAAATCCTCGGACATCTGGAAACGGAAAGCTAACTTTGTCCGGCCATGATCCCCGCCAGAGACTTGCAAACGCCGGCGCCGCCTCGAACGCGCGCCGGCCCTGTCCCGCGTTCAAATTGGGACTTCTGGGGAGTATGAGTTGATGAAGTCACGCGAAACGCTGATCCGCCTGAAGAAGTTTCAGGTCGACGAGAAGCGCCGAAGGGTCAACCAGATCGAAGGCATGATTGCCGATTTCCAGCGCATGTCGACCGATCTCGAGCGCGAGATTCAGACCGAGCAGGATCGCGCCGGGATCAACGACCCCACGCACTTCGCCTATCCGACCTATGCCAAGGCTGCGATCCAGCGCCGGGAAAACCTGACGCGGTCCGCCGACGAACTGCGCGTTCAGCTCGAGGACGCCAAGGGCCTTCTGGCGGAAGCCTTCGAGGAACTGAAGAAGGTCGAGCTCCTGGACGAGCGCGACCAGGCCCGCGAGCGTGCCGAAGAGAGCGCGCGCGAGCAGGCCGATCTCGACAGCATCGGCTTGATGCGCGCACGCCTCGGCGTCATTGCCTGACGGCATCGCGCCGTAGCCAGACAATCAAGCCCGGGCCTCGAAGGCCCGGGCTTTTTCTTGATGGATATGCACAGGCTCGCCTTGCGAGGGGTTTGACATCCGCGCGGTAAATTCGGCGAATACTGCGGGCGCTTGCGGGAGGGCATTTGATGGCCCGATCCGATGCGGTCTATGTTACGACCATGAGGATTGGTGCCGGTGTTGAAGCGATGGGGCATCGCGATCTGGGGGACGCCGAATGCTGACGCCGGCTGAGCTGGTCTGGCTGATCGCTGCGGTCGCCAAGGGCGATGAGGATGCTTTCGAGCGCCTCTATGCCGCGACGCGCGCGAAACTTTATGGCGTCGTGCTCCGTATCTTGCGCAGACAGGATCTCGCGGAGGAGGTCATTCAGGAGACTTACGTCAAGATCTGGAATAGCGCCGGACAATTCAACCCCGGCCTGTCGTCGCCCATCACGTGGATGGCATCGATCGCGCGCAACCGCGCCATCGATCTCGTACGCAAACGGAGCGAACTCTCGATCGAAGAAGAGCCGTCGGCGATGGAAGTGGCCGCTGACAGCCCAGACCCGCTCGCGCGGCGGGAAATGACGGAAGAGTTGAAACGTCTGTTGGAATGCGTCGGCCGTTTGGAGCCGGATCGTCAGAAGCTCGTGCTGCTGGCCTACTACAACGGCTGGAGCCGCGAGCAATTGGCGACGAAATTCGATGCGCCTTTGAACACGGTGAAAACATGGCTGCGCCGCAGCCTGATGGAAATCCGGGAGTGTCTTGGACTTTAGACGATGGACTATAGCGAAGACCATATCGCGCTAGCTGCGGAATATGCGCTCGGTACGCTCGACGCCGACGAGCGCGCCCAGGTCGAGACCATGATGTCCGTCGACAAGGACTTCACGACCATGGTGCGCGCCTGGGAGTACAGGCTCGGGTCGTTGAACCAGATGGTCGGCTCCGTCGAGCCGCGCCCTGAACTCTGGGAAAGGATCAAGACTGCGACGGGCATGGCGGATCAGCAGGCGCCGCTCGTCTTGCCGGAGGCGCTGACCGCGATGCCGCCGGACGTGCCGTCGCCGGAGCTGCCACCTCGACTGGGCGAACAAGCGGCTGCCGTCGTCGACACCGGCAATGTCGTTCGTTTGCAACATCAAGCCAGGCGCTGGCGTGGTGTCGCGTCGGCGATGACGGCGATCGCGGCCGCGCTCGTCGCCGTCATCGGCATACAGGTCGCGCAGCCGGACTGGTTGCCGGAACGCCTGCGTCCGAAACCGCGCACGCAGATCGTCGAGGTCAAGCCGCCGCCGGCCGCGGCGTTGTCGGGGCAGTTCGTCGCCTTGCTGCAGGGGCAGCCGGGTGGTCCGGCCTTCATCCTGACCGTCGACGGCGCGACCAAGAATTTCACGGTGCGAAGGGTGGGCGCGACGTCCGCCGATCCCGGCAAGAGTTTCGAGCTTTGGCTGATCTCGGACAAGCTGCCGAAGCCGCGCTCGCTTGGCGTCATTGGCGGCGACGAGTTCACTGCACGTCCCGTGCTTTCGGGTTTTGACGCCGATGTCGTCAACGGCGCGACCTACGCGGTCACGGTCGAGCAGGCCGGCGGTTCGCCCGATGGCAATCCGCATTCGGCGCCGGTGTTTTCAGGAAAGCTGATCGAGACGGTGCCGCCGGCGCGTTGATCGCGCCGCGTCGATCGACCGTGGGTTGATCAAGCGCGGGCACGTGATGATCCGAATGTCTTCTGAAGGCATGCCCCACAAAATGAAAACGCCCGTGGGGAGCGGGCGTTTTCTTTTGTAGTCGACTTGGGGGTTGGGTCTTCTACATATCCACGTGGCGACTTTGGGGGGCTGGTAAAGGGCCGCGTGAATTCACAAATTCCTCTTCGTTAGCGCACCACCGATGTGTTGGTGCTGGTCACCGCCATCGGCTTGTCCGCCTTGATGACGCGCGCCGTCTGCGTGTAGCCGTCGTCCGAGTTCAAGCGAGCAGCAATACCGAGACCTGCGACCGTGATGCCGGCCACCAATGCCACCACCACAACCTTCAGGTGGGTCGCACGATCCGCGCTGTAGATCGAGTGGTTCATGGAGGCCTCCAAGCCTTCCTGCTCGTTCTGAATTTTTACTCTTGACTTCGACTGCTTTTGACTTTGACCCGTTTACTGATTCGTCGATCTCAGCAGCGATCGGTTCAACGTCCTTGTGGTCAGGAACGTAGGGATTGGCTATTTCGTTCCCAAGTAGCGATCACAAGTCGGTGAAAAGACTTGATAGTACGCGATTGATGGAACCCGAAGCGTGTCTAAAAATTTAGGTATTCCAGTATCTTACAAATGCGGCCCATGATGCGGCGCAAAATGGCCGCAATCGCTGGCTTGCAAGAAATAGGTTGCCTGTGGCGAAAAAGCACAGGAGCTAAGTACTTATTCCTACACGCTTCCGACCGTTTTCAACCGCGCGCGCGGATGAATTTCCGCCTGTGACAAGACAGTCGTTTGGGAGCGGAATCGTTCCACCAGAGATCGAACGAAAGGCCGGATCGCGGCCGATGTGACCAGCACCGGCGCTTCGCCTTCGCGCGCGGCGCGCTCGAAACTGTCGCGCACCGCGGTCATGAACTCGGACAGTCGCGACGGCTGCATAGCAAGGCTGCGTTCTTCGCCCTGGCCGACCAGCGATTCGGCAAAGGCCTGCTCCCATTTCGCCGATAGCGCGATCAGCGGCAGGTAGCCGTTGATGGAGGTATTCTGTGCGCAGATCTGTCTGGCGAGGCGGGCGCGGACATGTTCGACCACGGTGGTCGGATTACGAGAGAAGGCCAGCGCGTCGGCAATGCCTTCGAGGATGGTGGAGAGATCGCGGATCGAAATACGTTCGGCGAGCAGCAATTGCAGCACGCGCTGGATACCGGAGATCGTGATCTGGCTCGGTACGATGTCCTTGACGAGTTCGCTCTGCTCCTTCGGCAATTCCTTCAGCAGCTTCTGCACCTCGCCGTAGGACAACAGGTCCGACATGTTGCCTTTGAGCAGCTCGGTGAGATGTGTCGACAGCACGGTCGCGGCGTCGACCACCGTGTAGCCCTTCAGCGAAGCCTCTTCCTTCAGGCTGGCGTCGACCCAGGTCGCCGGCAGGCCGAACGTCGGTTCGATGGTGTGGATGCCGGGCACCGAAACCTGGCTGCCGCCGGGATCCATGACCATGAACTGGTTCGGCCAGATCTTGCCGCTGCCGGCGTCGACCTCCTTGATCTTGATGATGTAAGTGTTGGCTTCGAGCTGGACGTTGTCGAGGATGCGCACCGACGGCATCACGAATCCCATCTCGATCGCGAGCGAGCGGCGCAGCGCCTTGATCTGCTCGGTGAGACGGTCGGTGCCGTCAGGCCCGTTGACGAGCGGCAGCAGCGCATAGCCCAGCTCGATCTTGAGGTCGTCGATTTTCAGCGCAGCGGAGATCGGCTCTTCTGCCGCAGCGGCGGCAGCGGCCGCGGCGGGTGCGGCCGCGGCCTTGGCGTCGGCGGCCACCTTGGCGTTCTTCTGCTTCCGGGCCTGCCACGCCATCGCTCCCGTGCCGATACCGAGCGCGAGGAACGGGAGGGTCGGGATACCCGGCAGCGTCGCCAGCATGAGCATCACGGCAGACGCCATGCCGAGCGCCTGCGGGTAGCCGGAGAACTGCTTGATCAGGGCCTTGTCGGCCGCGCCGGAGATGCCGGCCTTTGAGACCAGAAGGCCGGCCGCGGTCGAGACCACCAGCGCCGGGATTTGCGTGACCAGGCCGTCGCCGACCGTCAGCAGCGTGTAGGTGCGGGCGGCCTCGCCGAAGCTCAGGCCTTGCTGGGCGACGCCGATGATGATGCCGCCGATGATGTTGATGAAGGTGACGAGCAGGCCGGCCACCGCGTCGCCGCGCACGAATTTCGAGGCACCGTCCATCGCGCCGAAGAAGCCGCTCTCGTCTTCCAGCGCCTTGCGGCGCTCCTTTGCGACCTTCTCGTCGATCAGGCCGGCGGAGAGGTCGGCGTCGATCGCCATCTGCTTGCCGGGCATCGCGTCGAGGTGGAAGCGCGCCGCGACCTCTGCGATGCGGCCCGAACCCTTGGTGATGACGACGAAATTCACCGTGATCAGGATCGCGAAGACGATGATCCCGATCACGAAATTGCCGCCCATCACGAAGTTGCCGAACGCCTCGATGACGTGGCCGGCGGCGTCGGTGCCTTCGTGGCCGCGCGCCAGGATCAGCCGCGTGGAGGCGAGGTTGAGCGACAGCCGCAGCATCGTGGAGATCAGCAGGATGGTCGGAAACGACGAGAATTCCAGCGGCGTCTGGATGAACAGCGCGGTCATCAGGATCAGGATCGACAGCGTGATCGAGATTGCCAGGAACAGGTCGAGGATCAGCGACGGCAGCGGCAGGATCAGCACCACCAGGATGGTGAGGATGCCGAGCGCCAGCGCGATGTCGCCGCGCTTCAAGATATCGACGATGTCGCTGAGCTTGAAGCCGCCACCCGTGGCCCCGACGCCCTGACCTGCCGTCACATCAACCATTGTTTCTTCCCCCCGCGTCTGCCGTTCACGGGCCCCAAGCGACTTCGCGGCGGCCGTTGGGCCACCGCTTCGAAATTGAGGCACCGCACTGGCGTCCACGGAGATCTCCCCCGTTCACCGCGATCGACGACACTCGACTTCACTCGGCAATTTTTGCCCGGTGTATGGTTAGGAAAGAGTTAACGGGAACCCATTACCGGCGGGATGGGGCGCTGAAGCGAGTGATGAGCAGGCCTGTGCGGACATCGGGTCACGCTTCTAAGCGGACCCGCTCCGTCATTTTTTGCAGGTGAAGGGATGTCACCTGGACTTTTGCAGCCTCGTGACGGTGTAGCCCTTGCCGGCTTCTTCGGCCTCGAACTGCACCTTGTCGCCGACCTTGACCTGCTTGAGCATGGCGGGGTCCTTGACGCGGTAGACCATGGTCATCGGTTCGTCCATGCCGAGGCTCTTCGCGGGTCCATGCTTGAGCGTGATCTTTCCTGCGCCTTCATCGACCTTCTTGACCTCGCCCTTGATCTCCGCGTCCTGTGCGGTCGCTGCATTGATCAACATCGTCGCTGCGAATGCCAGGGCAGCCATGGTGGCGGCCACGGTTCGGATGATCGTCATTGTTCTCTCCTTCATTGATTGATTTCGCTATCGTTTGCCGTCCCGGCGCGCCGGCTCGAGCGGCGGTGCATCGACTTCGTAGGCGACGGTGCCGGGGGGATGCCTGTAGGCGCCGGGATCGCTGTAATCGTCATGCGCGAGGTCCTCGCGCACCTTCACGACCGTGAACATGCCGCCCATCTCGATCGGCCCGAACGGGCCGTTGCCGGTCATCATCGGCAGCGTGTTGTCGGGCGCGGGCATCTCCATGTTGCCCATCGCCATGCCGGTCGCGCCCATCGCCATCACGTCGGGCGCGAGCTTGCCGAACGCTCTGGCAAGATCCTTCCGGGGCACGCCGATGAAGTTGCGCATGTCGTGTCCCATCGCATTCATCGTGTGATGGGTCTTGTGGCAGTGGAACGCCCAGTCGCCGGGATTGTCGGCCGTGAAATCGAACACGCGAATGGCGCCGACGGGCACGTCGGTGGTCGTTTCCGGATATTGCGCCGTGTCCGGAATCCAGCCGCCGTCGGTGCAGGTGACGGCAAAGCTGTGGCCGTGCAGATGGATCGGATGGTTCGTCATGCTGAGATTGCCGATCCGCACGCGCACCTTGTCGCCGAGACGCACGGGAAGCGGATCGATGCCCGGAAAGACACGGGAATTCCACGTCCACATGTTGAAATCGGTCATCTCGTTGACCCTCGGCAGCGAGGTGCCGGGGTCGATCCGATAGGTGCTCATGATGAAAGCGAAGTCGCGCGCGACAGCGCGGAAGGACGGATCGCGCGGATGCACCACGAACAGGCCCATCATGCCCATCCCCATCTGCACCATCTCGTCGGAGTGCGGGTGATACATGAAGGTGCCGCTCTTCTTCAGCGCGAACTCGTAGACGAAGGTCTTGCCCGGCTTGATGTGCGGCTGGGTCAATCCGCCGACGCCGTCCATGCCGCTCGGCACGATCATGCCGTGCCAGTGCACGCTGGTGTATTCGGGCAGCCTGTTGGTGACGAAGATGCGGACCTTGTCGCCCTCGACGGCCTCGATGGTCGGGCCCGGCGCCTGCCCGTTATAGCCCCACAGATTCGCCTTCATGCCTTCGGCGAATTCGCGCACCACCGGCTCGGCGACGAGATGAAATTCTTTCCAGTCGCCGTTCATGCGCCAGGGCAGCGACCATCCGTTGAGCGTGACCACCGGCTGATAGTGTGGGCCGCTCGACGGATGGAGCGGCGGCTGCATCACCACCTTGTCCATCGTCGGCGCCTCGGGAATCGCGGCGGCCTGCGCGCGCCCGCTGACCGCAGTCGCACCGACAAGAGCCGCGGTTTCGAGAAATCCTCTGCGTGAATACATCATGCGTCTCCGTTAATGGCCTGCGTCCGCCGCCTGCACGGCCGTGCCTGGTGTCGTCGGATTTCCTTCGCCGTCGCCCGCACCGCCGCCGTTGACGGCGGTCAGCAGGTCGGATTGAGCCAGAAAAAACTCGCGCTTGGCGTCGATCGCCGCACGCAAGGACGCGACGCGCTGGCGCGCTTCCGTCAGCAGGGCGAAGACGTCGACCTGCATGCTGGAGAGCCGCAGCCGCATCTCCTCGGTGATGATCGCGCGCAGCGGCAGGATCTCGCGCTCGTAGTGATTCGCGATGTCATACGTCGAGCGGTAGACGCGATAGGCGTCGCGCGCCTGCGAGCGGACATTGATTGCCTTTTCGGTCAGGCGATTGAAGCCGAGGTTGTAGGTTTCTGCGGCACGCCGGACGCGCACCTCGCCGCCATCGAAGATCGGAATCTGGAATGCGATGTCGAATCCGCGCTCGCGGAACGGCGGGGTATTCGGATCACGGGTACGGCGGTCGATGCCGGCGACGTCGAGCAGGGTCACGAAGCGTGTCGCTGTGGTGAGATCGAGCGACTTCGCCAGCGCGACCAGTTCGATGCGCGCGATCTGCAAATCGATGCGATGGCCGACGGCGTCGGCTTCGATGGCCGGCAGGGCAGATGGCTGCCGCGGCAGTGGCGGAAGCCTGTTCGGAATCCGGAATCCGAGATCGCCGTCCCACAACCCCATCAGGCGCGCCAGCCGCTCGCGGGAGCTTGCCGCGTTCTGTCGGGCAGCGGCCAGATCGGCGGTCACTTCTGCGTAGAACACCTGCTCGCGCGCCTGATCGAGCTTGTTGATCGATCCCGTCTCGCCGAGCTTCCTGGCAAGGTTTGCGGTCGCTTCGGCGGTGGATTTCGCATCGGTGAGCAGGCCGACGAGCTCGTTCGCGGCAACGGCGCGGAAGTAGGCGCGGCGGACCTCGGCGGCCAGCCGCAGCGTCTCGAGCGCGGCCTTGAGCTGGGCCTGTCTGAAGCGGTCACGCTCGATATCCGAGCGGACGGGCAGCGTCGCGAGCGCCAGGATGTTGCCGACGACCTGCCGTTCGGCCTCGCTCGCGCCGTCGCCGGAGATTCGCGACAGCGAAAAGCTCGGGTTCGGCGGCAGGCTCTGCTCGACCAGGCTGGTTTCGGCGAGTGCCAATTCGTTATAGGCGGCCTGCAGACCCTTGTTGCTGAGCAGTGCGGCTTGCACTGCGGCGTCGGCCGTGAGCGGGCGGGCGAGCAGGCGCTTGACCGCGCCGTTCACACGTTCCGCTTCATCGGCCGACCGCACGAAGGCGACGTCCTTCTTGATGGTCTGGCTTGCGAGATCGGACACGGCCGTCATGCCGCCATCGGGAGAGAACGACGCGCAGCCTGACAGGCTGAGCACCGCGATCAGCGGCACGAGGCGAGAGCGCGAGAGGAGGATCGGCATGTCGCGCTCCTACCGGTCCTGACGAGAGGGCGCAGTGCCGGCGCCGCCCCATCCTGTAGGCGTTGACGGGCGCATCGGCGTGTAGGGCGCGATCGTCGATCTGTATCCGATAGGCGCGACCTTCGCCGAAGGTTCGGCGGGATCGGCGCACGCAAGCGGCACGGTCGCCGGCGTGCAGCCGCCGAGGCAGGCCGCCATCGCCGCGCTCGCGGCCAAAGTTCTGAAACGGAATCTCAAACGCCGCCCGCGCGCCGAACGAACGGCCGCGGGCTGCGCCCCAAATCGCGCAAACATGGATTATCCCTGATCTGATGTTGGACTACAGGCACACGCGCGCTGTCGCGCGCCGTGCCGCGTTGTCACGTGCCGATCAGGCGATGGGTGGACGGTAGAGCAGCGGGGGAGCGTTGTCCGGCGCACCGCGTCCGCTCTGACGGCGCAGAGCGAAACCGGTCGCGACGGCGCAACGATCGCCGGCAAGTCGGCGGGGATCGCCGAGACGCACATCATGGCGCAGCAGGGGCCGGGCGGGGCGCCATCTTTGTGATGATGCCCAACGGTATCATTGGCATCACCCGTATGATGATGTGCCTGATGCCCGTGGTGATGGTGCGAAGGCTGGTCGCCATCCATCTGCATCATCGAGACCTGGTCGTTCTGCATGGATGCTGTGGCGACCGCGACCATCTCGTCGGCGAGGCAAGGTGCGGGTCCGTTGCCGAATGTCAACGCGAGACCCGGGGTCGCGACGCAAAACAGGTAGGCAAGGGCGACAAGCCATCCTGCCGTGACCCGGACTCGTCGTGCTAACCGCATAGACATAGACAGGAAGCAACCCGTTGAACTAAGTGGTGTTTTGGCACCCCAAAGCTGCGCGGACCATAGTTTCGAAGTTGGGCTCCGCCAAGGCCGCGCGGAGGAGGCTCGCACCGTTGTGTGTTGAGAGCGGAATAAAAATTTGCTGCATCGCACTCTGCATGCCTAATCTCGCGCCATCATGGGTTGACCCTTAGGCAATGAGCGGCGAACTTGCGTGCGCCGTGCACGCTCCCGCCGACCGATCACACGAACCCGCGCGCTTCACCCCCGACTCCCGTCGGGCCTGGGTGCGGCTTGGCCTTGTGGTGCTGATCGCATCGATTGGCGCCATCGGCATGTGGTCGGTCGTGGTCGCGCTGCCGGTGGTGCAGGCGGAATTCGGCGCCACGCGCGGCGCGGTGTCGCTCGCCTTCACGATGATCATGATGGGATTCGGTCTCGGCGGTGTCGTCATGGGGCGGATCACCGATCGTCTGGGCATCGTCGCCGCGATCGGCCTGAGCATCACCTTTCTCGCGGTCTCCTATGTGGCGGCCGGCCTGTCCGCGACGCTGTGGCAATTCATCGCGGCTTCCTTCCTGATGGGACTCGGCACCTCGGCGACCTTCGCGCCGCTGATGGCGGAGGCCTCGCACTGGTTCGAGCGCTATCGCGGGCTCGCGGTCACGATCGTCGCGAGCGGCAACTATGTCGCCGGCACGGTTTGGCCGCCGCTGGTCAATTGGGGCATTTCGTCCGTTGGCTGGCGCACGACCCATATCGCGATTGGCATCTTATTCCCGGTGGCGATGGCGCTCCTGGTGCTGGTGCTGCGCGCGCAGATCGGCGAGGAGAAGACGCGCGACCACGCCAATGCGCCGCCGCCACAGGTCGATCTCAATCTCTCCACCAACGCGCTCACCGTGCTGCTGTGCATCGCCAGCATTTCCTGCTGCGTGGCGATGGCGATGCCGCAGGTGCATATCGTCGCCTATTGCGGCGATCTCGGTTATGGCGTGGCGCGCGGGGCCGAAATGCTGTCGCTGATGATGGCCTTTGGCATCGTCAGCCGCATCGGCTCAGGGTTCCTCGCCGATCGGATCGGCGGCATCCGCACGCTGATGGTCGGCTCAGTGGCGCAGGGCTTCGCGCTGCTGTTCTATTTGTTCTTCGACAGCCTGACGTCGCTCTATTTCATCTCCGCGATGTTCGGCCTGTTCCAGGGCGGCATCGTGCCAAGCTACGCAATCATCGTGCGCGAGGCGATGCCGGCGTCACAAGCCGCGACGCGCGTCGGCATCGTGATCTTCGCCTCCGTGTTCGGCATGTCGTTCGGCGGCTGGGTGTCGGGCGTGATCTTCGACGCCACCGGCTCCTATGCCGCGGCGTTCGCCAATGGCCTTGCCTGGAATGGGCTCAACATCGTCATTGTCATCGCCCTGCTGCTGCGGGCGCGTTCGCGTGCGCGGCTGGCGCCGGCGTAACCGATTTACACCGCCTGTCCGGCTTTCAGCAGCGTGCAGCCGGTGATCTTCAGGCTGCCGTCGGATTGCTGCTCCAGCGTATAGAGCGCCTCCCAGGCTACACCGTTGTCGTCGACGATATGAACGCGCTGGGCGATCTGGCTGCCGGCAGCGCGCGCCTCGCCGAAATCGAGGCTCCTGTGGCGATAGACCGGCGCATAGGAGTGCTGGACCATGAACATGAAGAGGTCGGCCTGCGGGAACATCTCGCGGATGCCGGGCGCCGCATAGGAATAGGCGGCGGGTGCGTCGTCGCGGCGGAAGGCGTCTTCCTGTGCCCGGATCACGCTCTGCGCATTGGCGACGTCGTCGGCGAGAGCAGGAACGATGAAGTTGAGCAGGAACGCAGCAAGCAGGATGAGGACGCGCATGATCTGGCTCCGCGGCTGAGCACTGTGATGTCGATATTCTACAGGCAAACGGCAGCTTCGGCCCGCGCAAATATGCGTCATCGCCGCCGTCGTTGATTGCCCGCTCTGACCGGCGGATTCTCGCCTGGCACATGCGGCGAGCGTTTGCCCTGTGCGGGAAGGGCGCTTTCCTGCGCACCGGCCGCACTCATGCTCTTGAAAAGGTCGATGAAGCGGCGCGCGGCGGGAGAGAGGGAACGACCGGCGCGCGAAATGACGGTGAGGTTGCGTCGCACGACGGGATTGCGCAGCGGCACCGCGACCAGCATCGGATATTGCAGATAGGCGACCAGATAGCCCGGCGTGATCGTGATCCCGAGGCCCTGCGCCGTCATCGACAGCGCGGTGGTGAGGAAGGCGACCTCCCAGGCCGGCACGATCTTCCTGCCCTTGCGCGCCAGCGTCGCATCGATCAGCTCGCGGATCCCGTTGCCGGGTCCGACGCAGATGCAGGGCGTGCGAAGCACCTCGTCCCAGCCGACCTCGCTGCGTTGTCCCAACGCTTCATCCCGCCGGCAGATGGCGCTGAGGCGGTCGCTGATCAGCGTCTCCTGCGCGATCTCGCGCGGTGGCGAGGTGATCGTGCCGATCGAGAACTCGACCTCTTCGGAGAGAACCTTCGCGACGAGCTGATCCGGCGCGACGTCCTGCATCGCGATCGCGACGCCGGGATGCTGCCGCGAAAACTGCGCCAGCGCGCCCGGCATCAGCGCAGATGCCACCGCTGCGGTCGCCGCGAAGGAGATCTTGCCCTGCTCGACATCGGCGAGCCCCTTGACCGCACTCACCATCGAATCGCGGTCGCGCAGCAGGCGCTGCGCGCGGGGCAGCACCTCGCGGCCGGCTACAGTCGGGTGCAGCGTGCGCGTGGTGCGATCGAGCAGTTGCGCCCCGAGGCCGAGCTCGAGCTGACGGATCAAGACGCTGACTGCCGACTGCGTCAGGCTCATGCGTTCCGCCGCTGCGGTGAGGCTGCCGAGGCTGCAAGTCCAGACGAACGCCTCGATCTGGCGAAGCGATGGATTGATGAATTTCATTTATGAAGCCATCAAAATTATGAAATTTATTTTAGCCGCCGTCACCCCTATGTTCAATGTCGAAGGACGTCAGGTCCAAGATTTTAGGGAGGAAACGCTTGGAGAGGTTCGACACGGATGTGCTGATCGTCGGCGCCGGCCCGGTCGGACTGACGCTGGCGATGGATCTCGCCTGGCGCGGCGTGCAGGTCACGGTGGCCGAGCTGCGCCATCGTGGCGAGCCGCCGAACGTCAAATGCAATCACGTCTCCGCGCGCTCGATGGAGATTTTTCGCAGGTTGGGCGTCGCCGCCGCACTCAGGAATGCGGGCCTGCCCGCCGACTATCCCAACGACGTCTCCTATCGCACCACCGCGACCGGCGTCGAGCTGGCGCGCATCGCCATTCCCTCTCGCGCCGATCGTTACACCGATAGGTCAGGTCCGGACGGCTGGTGGCCGACCGCCGAGCCGCCGCATCGCATCAACCAGATCTATCTGGAGCCGGTGCTGTTTGCCCATGCCGAGGCGATGCCGGGGCTTGGCATTCTCAACCGCACCGAGCTCGACGGGCTTCGTGCAGGATGACGCGGGCGTGACGGCGACGCTGCGCGATCTCGAGACAGGCGAGAGGCGGCAGCTCACCGCGCGATATCTCGTCGGATGCGACGGCGGCAAGTCGGAGATTCGAAAAGCCATCGGCGCCAAATTGCATGGCGATGCAGTGGTGCAGAAGGTGCAGTCGACATTCATCCGCGCGCCAAGCCTGCTCGGGCTGATGAAGGAGAAGCCCGCCTGGGCCACCTTCTCGACCAATCCGCGGCGCAGCGGCAACATGTATGCGATCGACGGCCGTGAGACCTGGCTGATCCATAACTATCTCAGGCCCGGCGAGGACGATTTTGAATCCGTCGACCGCGACCAATGCATCCGGTTCATTCTCGGCGTCGAACTCGATTTCACCTACGAGGTGATCAGCAAGGAGGACTGGATCGGGCGGCGGCTGGTCGCGGATCGCTTCCGGGACCGCCGCGCTTTCATCTGCGGTGACGCGTCGCATCTCTGGGTGCCGATGGCCGGTTACGGCATGAATGCGGGCATCGCCGATGCGATGAACCTGTCGTGGCAGATGGCCGCCGTGCTCAAGGGCTGGGCGGCTCCCGAGATCCTCGATGCCTACGAGGCCGAGCGTCAGCCGATCACCGAGCAGGTCTCGCACTTCGCGATGAACCATGCGATTGCGCTCGGCAAGCAGCGTGCCGCGGTGCCGGACGATATCGAGATGCCCGGCGCGGAGGGCGACGCGGCTCGCGCGCAATTCGGCCGCCAACTCTACGAGCTCAACGTCAATCAGTATTGCTGCGGCGGGCTCAATTTCGGCTACTTCTACGACAAGTCGCCGATCATCTCCTATGACGGCGAGCAGGCGCCGGCCTATACGCTCGCCGAGTTCACCGCATCAACCGTCCCGGGGTGCCGGACGCCGCATGTCTGGCTGTGCGACGGACGTTCGCTGTATGACGCGCTTGGGCCGGATTATACGCTGCTGCGTTTCGATCGCGCGACTCGATGTCGGCACGCTGATATCGGCCGCGGCCGCGTGCAACGTGCCGCTTGCCGTGCTCGACGTGGACACCGACGACAAGGATCGGTCTGGGATTTATCACGAGAAGCTGGTGCTCTCGCGGCCGGACCAGCATGTCGCCTGGCGCGGTGACGCGTTGCCGCCGGACCCGCAGCAGCTCGTCGATCTCATTCGCGGCGCCGGACCAGGCAGACGGGAGCGGCAGGCCGCCTGATCGATTTAACGAGAAAACACTTCAGACAATAAGAAACAGACAATAAGAAACAGACAATAAGAAACAGATGGGGAGGATTTCGATGAGCGAGGCCGCATTGTCCGGCGCGACAGCAAGCGCCGGCACCGACGCCGGTGAGCTGGTGGTCCGGAAGGTGTTCTGGCGCCTGATTCCGTTCCTGTTCGTGCTCTATGCGCTGTCCTATCTCGACCGCATCAATATCGGCTTCGCCGCGCTGTCGATGAACAAGGAGCTTGGGCTGTCGCGGACCATGTTCGGCTTCGCCAACACGATTTTCTATGTGGGCTATGTGCTGTGCGAGGTGCCGAGCAATCTCTTGCTGGTTCGCTACGGCGCGCACCGCTGGATTCCCCGCATCATGATCACGTGGGGGCTGGCGTCGGCCGCCACCATGTTTGCCGTTGGCCCGAACAGCCTCTATGTACTGCGGTTGTTGGTCGGCATCGCCGAGGCGGGCTTTCTGCCCGGAGTCCTTCTCTATCTGACCTTCTGGTTTCCGCTACGATGGCGGGCGCGCGCCACCGCGATCTTCATGGTGGCCCAGCCGGTGACCATTGCTTTTGGCTCGACGCTGTCGGGCTTCATTCTCGACATGCACGGATCGCTTGGTCTCTCCGGATGGCGCTGGCTGTTTCTCATCGAGGGACTGCCATCGATCGTGCTTGGCGTCGTCGCGTGGTTCTATCTAAGCCCGTCGCCGGCTGCGGCGAACTGGCTGAGTGATGAAGAGAAAGCCCGGCTGAACGCTGAGCTTGCGCGCGACGAGCCGAAGATCGAAGGAAAGAGCAGCATCTGGGCCGAGATGGGAAGCGCCCGGGTTCTCCTGCTGTGCCTCGCTTATTTCGGCCTCGTCACATCGTTGAACACGATCGCGACCTGGACGCCGCAGGTCGTCGGTGAAGTCGTATCCGCAGGCGGCTACGCCACCGTCGGCCTGCTGAGCGCGTTGCCTGGATTGGCCGCCGCCATCGCGATGCCGCTCTGGAGCGCGCGCTCCGATCGGCGCGGCGAGCGAACCATTCATTACATCGTCCCGGTCGCGATGACCGCTTTGGGATGGATCTTCGTGATCGTCATCGGCGAGCTGTCATTCCGCGTGCTGGGACTGGTGCTTGCAACGGCGGGCGCTTTCACCGCGATGGCGATCTTCTGGACGGTGCCGGGCGCCGTTCTCTCCCAACGCGGACGTCCGGCCGGTATCGCGCTGGTCAGCTCGGCCGGCATCCTGGCGTCAGCCATCAGCCCGTCCGTGATCGGCGTGCTGCGCGACATGACCGGCAGCTTCGCGTCCGGCCTGTGGTACGCGACGATCCTGCTCGGCGTTTCGATGGTCGCGATGTTGTCGATCAGGCCGGGTGCGCGGGTGGCGGTCGCGCGGCCGGTGAGCGCAAAGGCTTGAAGTCGTAATCGGGGGACGGTGGTGTCAGTCTTGTGCCACCGCTTCGCTCCAGGGCGGGAAGGCCTCGCTTGCGCCGCTGTTGGTGCCGCCGTCGCGCAGCACGATGCTCGGGCAGGCGAATTTCAGCGGGAAGTTCTGCCGGTGCGTGTCTTCGGTGTCGAAGCGCTCCCGCAGCGTCGCGCGCAATTCCGCCGGCAGGCCAAGGTCGGCGATCACGACGTTGCCCTCACTCGCGTCGATGCGCGGCTGATGGATCGCGGCATCGAGATCCATGCCGTAGTCCATCACGAACGACAGGATCTGCATGACCGCCGGCATGATGCGCCGCCCGCCGGACGCGCCGAGCGCGAGCCGGCGACCGTCCGCAGCTTGCGCGACGACGGGCGTATAATTGGTGAGGCAGCGCTTGCCGGGCGCAAGCGAGTTGGGACCGCCCGGCGTCGGGTCGAACCACATGATGCCGTTGTTCATCATGATGCCGCTCTGCGGGGTCTGGAATCGCGAGCCGAAGGTCGACAGCAGCGTGTGCGTTACCGCGGCCATGTTGCCCTCGCTGTCGACGACCGAGAAATGCGAGGTGCAGCTCGGCGCAATATGCTCCGCACCGAGCGCGCGCCGGCCATCGGCATCGCCCATGCCTTTGAGTTGTTCGCGGTAGGCCGCGTGGACGGCTTGAATGTAGCTCGTATAAGCCGATGCATCGGGGCCGCCGGCTCCGGGGCGCAGCGCGTCCTGCAACAGGCGCAGCGCATGCGCCAGCGTTGGGCCTGCGGTCAATTCCGGCGTCGCGTAGACCGTGCCGCCGCGATAGGGGATCGCAAGCGGTTCGCGCACATGGGCCTTGAACGATGCGAGATCTTCCGCCGCGAGCGAGCCGCCGGCAGCCTGGATATCGGCCGCGATGCTTTTTGCGAGATCGCCTTCGTAGAGGTCGCGCGCGCCGGTTGAGGCGAGATGTTGCAGCGTCGCTTTCAATCGCTCCTGCGGCAGGCGTATCTTCGACCGGACGCCCCATTGAGGATGGGGCGGCAAGCCGTCCTCGAGATAGGCATCCGCGCTCGCCGGATACCGCCGCAGGTCGGCGGCCGAGCTCGAAATCTCCAGCGTCGTCCACCAATCGACCAGCAGGCCTTCGCCGGCAAGCTTGATGCTGGGTGCGAGCAGGTCGCTCCATTTCATTCTGCCGTGGCGGCGATGTGCCTCGTCCATGCCGGCCGCGACGCCGGGCACCGCGACCGCGCCGGGGCCATGGATGTTGCGATCGTCCTTCACGCGCGGCCAGGGAAAGATGTCGGACGCCTTGCCGTCGCCGCTCAGCGGATAGTCTTCCACCCGCAGGCTCGCGGGCGCACGCATGCCGTAGTCGATGACTTCGGTGCGATCTTCGCGGGCGCGGTAGAGCACCATCGCACCGCCGCCGCCAAGGCCGCTCATCCAGGGCTCAAGCACGCCGAGCGCAAATCCGGTTGCGATCACGGCATCGATGCAGTCGCCGCCCGCCGCCAGCACTTCCGCGCCGATCTCCGCCGCCCGTCGCGATTGCGCTGCGACAACGCCGCCCTTCGAGACGACGGCGGGTTTTCGGATCTGCTGGCGGTTGGAGAATTGGTCGAGCATGGGCGTGTCCTCGCGAGTCGCTTTTTGCTGTTACTGCAGCATTCGCATGGCCGCAGGGCGCGAGGCAATCCCGCACCGCGTCTGGCTCATGTGACTTCTGGGAATGGCGGCGCGCGAAGAAAAATTATGGCCGCCGGCAGACCAGATCGATTTCGATCAGCGCATCATAGGCAAGTCCGGTGACGCCGACGCAGGTGCGCGCGGGCAGGCGGTCTTGAGGGAAGTAGCTTCGGTAAGTCTCGTTCATCGCCGCATAGTCTTGCTTGAAGCGCGTCAGATAAATGCGAGACATCACAACATGTTCGAGGCCGAGATTGAGGCCTTTGAGCACGACATTGAGATTCTCCATCACGGCCTTCGTCTGCGCGACGATGCCCTCAGGCAGCACGCCCGGTGTCGCGGGTGTGTCCGGCATCTGGCCGGTGACGAAGACAAAGCCGTCGGTCTCGACGGCGTGGCTGAAGGGCGCGACGGGCTTCGGCCCGTCGGCTATCATGTGAAACTTCATCTGGCTCATCCTTTGATTGGAAAGATCACGTCGCGTCGGGGAACAGACGCTTGCTCAGGATCGCATGCACGCCCCAATTGCCGTCGACCACCTGGGTGACGCCGAAGTCGACCGCGGCCGACATCAGGGCGATCGCCTCGTCTTCGCTCAGGCCTTTGATCTGCATCAGGAAGCGCCGCATCTTGCGGAAGGCGTCCTTCATCGCAAGATCGAGCGAGGAGGTCGCATAGACTTCACTTTGTCCCTGCGCGCCGAACTCGGCGAGATAGTTCGGATGGCTGAAGCCGGTCAGCACCCAATCGGTCTCGGTCTCGATCAAGGGATAGCTCAGATCGGCAAACGGCTGCCCGGCGAGTTGCCCCTTCTTGTGCAGCATGACCCGGAAGGTGCCGGTCATCGAGCACTCGATTGCCGTACCGCTCAACTCGCCGTCGCCTTGCGCCGCATGAGGATCGCCGACCGAAAGCAGCGCGCCCGGCACCGAGACCGGCAGATAGATCGTCGAGCCCTTGCCGAGCCGCCAATTGTCGAGATTGCCGCCGAAATAGGAGGGCGGCACCGAGTCGACGAAATCAACCTCGCGCGGTGCGACCGCGATGACGCCGAAATGCGGCCGCAAGGGGATGCGGATACCATCCAGCACGGCGTGGCGCCGCTTGATGCTGTCGGCCGCGACGAGAACGCCCGGGTAGTCGTAGGTCTTGTGCACGACGCCGAACGGATCGGTCTGCGGCTGCCAGCGATAGGAATAGAGCGCGCGGGCATGCGGCGTCTCGCCGCCGGCAAAGATCTCGTAGATCGTCACGTCTTCCCGCGGCTTCGGCGCCGGCGAGAAACTCGTTGTAATGATAGCCCCACCAGGCCGCGACGCTGGAGCCGAACACGCGGTCTTGATAGTGCGCGTTGCGGCTCGCCCGCGGCACCATGTCGAGGATGCGCACCTCCAGCACGTCGCCGGGCTGCGCGTCCTTCACGGCGACCGGGCCGGTGCAGATGTGTACGCCAAAGCCTTCGCCGGCGCCGCGCCCGAACACGCTTGCGTCCATCGGACCGGCGCCGCGCCGGTCCACGTTCTTCCTGTCTTTCGTCCAGCCGAACACGCTTTCGGCGCCGGCGTCGCCTGTGATCATCCGCTCGGGATCGTCGGAGGCGTGCTGCGTCAGTGTCTCGATGGTGATAGTGTCTCCGGAGGATATCTCCATCTGCGGCGGCAGCGAGCGGCTGAAATAGCCCCAATGCACGCGTGACGAATTTGCCGCGAGATGGTGGTGCGTTTGCCGCTCCAGGCCGTTCGCGAATGACGAGTGAGGGATGGGATCGATCTTTGCGATGGTAGGCTGATGCGCGCGCGACTGTGCCAGCGCATCGTGTGGCCAGCCGCGCTGTCCCCGCGCCACAGCGTCGGTTGTGGTTCGTTCGGCTTCGTGCTGTCGGAACTCGCGCGGCGACATGCCGAAGCGCTGACGGAATGCCCGGCTGAAATGCGCGGAATCGACAAAGCCGCAGCGATACGCGATCTCCGAGATCGAGCGGTGCGCCTCAGTCGGGTTGGACAGATCGGCCCAGGCGCGCTGCAGCCGGCGCTCCCTCACATAATGGGTGAAGTTGTCGCCTGCGCCTTCGAACAGCTTTTGCAGATAGCGCTCGGAAATGCCTTCGGTTTGGGCGACGCGCGCAGGCGAAAGGTCGGCGTCGTCGAGTCTGCGTTCGATGGTCTGGCAGATCCGATGCAGGGTCGCGCTGTGACTGGCATCCGACGTTGGTGCCGAAAGCCGGTGAGCCATGGTCAGCAGCAGATCGACAAGACTCTGTGCAACGGTCGACCATTCGACGTCGCTGAGGTTCTCCAGCGTTCGCGCGGTCGCGTCCAGCATGTGCGAGAACACGTCGGCAAAGCCGCCGGGCGCGACCACGCGCGGCTCGCTGAATTTCAGTTTTCCGGTGAAGCGCCCGTGCAGCGCATCAGAGGCCACCGCCAGCACGGCCGCGCGCATGTCGCGCTGGAACACGACGCTCCAGTCACCGTATCGCGGCAGCAACAGCAGGTGGCCGGCGGGAACGATGCGGTGGCCCGCGCCGCTTCGCAGCATCACGCCATCTTCCATCGACAGCAGAACGATCGGCAGATGTTCATTCGGTTGCGGCAGCGGGGCGATCGTCTGCGATCCCGCCGCGATCCTGGTCAGCGCCACGCCGGCGGCGCTCCGATGCGACGCGGTCGCGTGACCATCATAGAAGGAACCGGCTGCGGCCGGCTGTAAGCCAAGCGCGCTCAGGACGTCGCGCCACGCCTCGGGGCGGTCGTCCTGGGTATAGGATTCACTGGTGAACGGACGGAAACTCATGCGGCAACCCAACTCGGGGATCGCGAAGCAACCCCCATGCCAGACGAGCCGCACCAATCGCCGCGACGGCGGCGTCGAAATGACGCTCACTTTCTTGAGCCCGATGCTAAAAGTCGCTTTCGCTCAATGCATTAGTTGCACCTGAAGATGTTCTTGCGGATCGTGCCGTGGACGCCCCAATTGGCGTCGACGACCTGCGTGACGCCGAAATCGGCGCCGACCGACATCAGCGAGATCGCCTCGTCCTCGCTCAGACCGTGCACCGTCATGAGGAACCGCCGCAGCTTGCGGAATGCATCGCGCATCGCACGGTCGAGGCTGGAGTGGTTGGCAATCTCTGTTTGCGCGCTGGCGCCGAGCTCGGCGAGATAGTTCGGATAGGTAAAACCGTAGACCGACCAGGCTTGCTCGGTTTCCAGCATCGGGTGAGAGAGGCCCTCGAGCGACGTACCGCCAAGGTCGTTCTTCTTGTGCAGGATGAACTCGAAATCGCCGGTCAGCGAGGTTTCGATCGCGGTACCGCCAAGCTCGCTATCGCCTTGCGCGGCGTGGGGATCGCCGACGGAGAAGTAGGCGCCGGGCACCGCGACGGGATAGTACATGCGCGCGCCCTTGCCGATGCGCCAGTCGTCGATATTGCCGCCGCTATAGCTCGGCGGGATCGACGAGACGAAGTCGGCTTCCGACGGCGCGAGTCCCATCGTGCCGAAATGCAGCCGCGCCGGGACCCTGACAGTCTTCATGATGTTTTCGCGCTTGACGATGGTCGCGTGATCGACACGGACGCCGGGATAGTCGATGGTTGGATGCAGGATGCCGTCGGGATCGGTCTGCGGCGTCCAGACGTAGTTGTAGACCGCCTTGGCAAATGGTTCGCCCGCCGTGTCGAGTTCGAAGATGGTGATCACCTCGCGCGGCTTCGGCTCCTCGATCAGGTCATGATAGTGGAAGCCCCAATTTGCCGCGACGTTGGAGCCGAAGCACTTGCCGGCATGGCAGGCGCAGCAGCTCGGCCGGGGACGGATGTCGAGGATGCGCACTTCGAGAATGTCGCCGGGCTCCGCGCCTTCGATCGCAACCGGGCCAGTGAGAAGATGTACGCCGAGCCCTTCGCCTGAGCCGCGGATGAACGGGCCTTCGGTCGGGCCTGCGCCGCGGCGCGCCACCGCCTTATGCTCCCGCGTCCAGTGGAACACGCTCTCAGCGCCGGGGTCGTCCTTGATCATCCGCTCGTAATCGTCATTGGCGTGATGCGTCAGCGTCTCAATGGTGGCGCGGTCGCCGGAGCGCAGCGTCAGCGCAGGCGCGACCTTCTTGCTGAAATAGCCCCAGTGAATGGTCGCCGGTGAAACCGGGAGGGTGAAATGCTTCATGCGATGGCCTCTTCGGGAAACGGGCGATTGATTGGGTGAGCGCAAGGTTTCATCTGACCGCCTCCGGTGCCTTGTCGGCTTCCATCACGTTCAGAAAGCGCGCGGTGACGGGATGGCACGGATTGGACAGCACCTGATGGGCCGGTCCTTCTTCCAGGATCGTGCCGCCGCTCAGGAACGCGACGCGGTCGGCGACTTCGTCTGCGAAACGAATCTGGTGGGTCGAGATGATCATCGTGAGCCCGTCATCGATCGCAAGCCGCCGGATCACCTCCAGCACCTCATTGACGAGTTCGGGATCGAGCGCCGAGGTCGGCTCGTCCAGGAGCAGCACGCTTGGGTTCGGCGCCAGCGCGCGGGCGATCGCAACCCGCTGCTGCTGGCCGCCAGAGAGATGCCGCGGCAGCGCGTCGGCACGATGGGCGAGGCCGACGCGTTCCAGAAGCTCGGCTGCGCGTCGCTCCGCATCGACGCGGGTCATGCCGTGAACCCAGCGCAGCGGACCGGCGACATTCTCCTTTGCGGTGAGATGGCTGAACAGGTTGAACTGCTGGAACACCATGCCGACGCCAACCTCGGCGCGCTCGTCGGCAACGGCACGGGGCGATAGCGGCTTGCCGTCGCTACCGAAGCCGAGCCTGCGGCCACCGACGCGGACCGTACCCGAATCCCAATTGTCGAGATGGTTGATGCAGCGAAGCAGCGTGCTCTTGCCGGAGCCGCTCGGGCCGAGCAAGGCTATGACTTCGCCGACGCGCACGGTCAGGTCGAGGCCGTTGAGCACGGTCTGAGCGTTGTAACTCTTGCGCAGGTCTTTCACTTCGACGGCGACGTTGTTGCGCGCAACGGTGGCGGCCCGCTTGGCGCGGCCCTCCCGCGTCAGCGCCAGCGGAGGCGTCTCGCCAAGCTCGGCCGGCGCCGCGGAAGCGACATCGATCGCCGGCGCGGTCTTTGCTGCAAGTTCGACCTTCGTTGCCAGATCAACGCGTCGCCAGGGCAGATAGTCGGCAAGCTTTCGCTGCCTTGTGGTGCGGTCAAGATCGAGCAGCCATTCGAAGCCGAGCTGGATCGCGCTGACCGCGCCGGTCAGCAGCAGATAGAGCAGGCCCGACGCGAAGAAGATCGAGAAGAAATCGAAGGTCGAGGACGCAAGCTGCGTCGAGCGCAGCGTCAGCTCCTGCACCGCGATGACGGAGGCGAGCGAGGAGTTCTTCAGCGCGCTGACGGACTCGTTTCCAAAGGCGGGGATCATCGTGCGGATCGCCTGCGGCGCGATGATCCGCCGCATCAGCACGCCCGGCGTCATGCCGAGCGCCTGACCTGCCAGGAGCTGTCCACGATCGACGCCGAGCACGCCGGCGCGCAGCATCTCCGCGATGAACGGTGCTTCATTGCAGGCAAGCGCGAGACCGGCGGCCATGATCGCCGGGAGT
Source organism: uncultured Alphaproteobacteria bacterium (assembly GCA_963770385.1). GTDB lineage: Bacteria > Pseudomonadota > Alphaproteobacteria > Rhizobiales > Xanthobacteraceae > Bradyrhizobium. The sequence continues at coordinate 2,784,348 of CAVYPJ010000003.1, forward strand.
TTGATGCCGATGTGCGGCAGCGCGTCGTAGGCGAACACCATCTGCAGGATCAGCGGCGTGCCGCGGAAGATCACCGTGTATCCCCGCGCAAATGCGGCGAGCAGCCAGAAGCGGCTGAGCTGCATCCACGCGAGGATCAGGCCGAGGAACAGTCCGCCGATCAGCCCAAGGGCAGTGACCTGCAGGGTCAGCTCAATGCCCGCAAGCAGATACGGCAGACTGAGGTAGTGAAGGAACAGCGACATCAGCGCCTGATGAGTTAACTCGGTCTAACGACGTGCGATCATCACCTCTCCCCGCTTGCGGGAAGAGGTCGCACGCTTCGAAGATGCGATGCGGGTGTAGGAGTACAGGTCTCAATACCTGCACCGATCGGGCGGTTGCCCCTCACCCCAACCCTTTCCTCGTAAAAACGGGGAGAGGGAGCGCATCGTGTTCGCGGATGAAGCTTCATCACGCTTCAGTCCACCGTCAGGATGTCCGGCTCCTTGAAGTTGTTCACGTCGAGATCCCACTTTTTCAGAAGGTCCATGTGGATGCCGGCCTTCTGCACCTCGATCAGCGCGGCCAGCACGGCGTCGCGGAAAGCGGGCTTGTTCTTCGGTACGGCGATGCCCACGGAATAGGGGATCGTCACCGCGATCGCCTTCTCCAGCTTGTCCGGATTGGCCTTCACCGCCTGGTCGACCGTGTTGACGTCGTTGATGTAGGTGTCGGCGCGGCCGGCGAGGATCGCCTGGATGCAGTTGGCGTTGTTTTCATAGAGCTGCAGCGTTGGTTCCGGCTTGCCCGCTTCCTTGCACTTCGGCCCCATGTCCTGCACCAGCGGCACCTCGACGAACCCGGTGTTCTCGGCTGCGGCAGCCCCGCACAATGTCAGATCAATGCCGTGGATGCCCTTCGGATTGCCCTTGGCGACCAGCACGCCGTCGAACACCTTCGAATATGTAATGAAGTCGGCCGCCTTGGCGCGTTCCTTGGTGGCGTAGATGTCGGAAATCACGATATCGGCCTGGCCGCTCGCCAGCGTGGTCAGGAGTGCCGCGAATGTCACCGCCTTGTAGGTCAGCTTGAAGTCGAGGCAGTCGCCGATGGCTTCGCCGAGATCGATGTCGAAGCCGACATATTTGCTCGGGTCTTTCGGATCGATCGCCTCATAGCCCGGCGTATGCGGGTTGATCGCATTTACCAGCGTCTTGCCTTTGAGGTCAGGATATTTCGCCTGCAGCGCCGCGCAGCCCGCGGGCGTCGCCGCCCGCGCGTCGATCGGCATCAGGACGCCTACGGCGACGATTGCGCCAAGCGCGGCGAGACACGCCTGCCGCGCTTTGGTGAAAAGCCAATTTTGCATGTTGCCAGCTCCTTCGACATTGTCATGGCGCCTGCCATGTTCCAAAGCTCGAAGGAAATCCTAGTGGCGGGGGCGGCCGAAAGACTTGTCCGAGGGCGCACAAAAAATTGGATCGTGCCGGTTCAAGATTTGGGCAGGTGGTGCCCAAAAATTATCCGCGAAAGCGGCCGGCTTGCCGGCGCCTGTCCGAATGATGGCCGAACACGCATGTGAAGTGCTCATAGCTCGTCGGCGTTTCCTCCGATACATTGTCCCTGCCATGCCGCTTTGTGCGGCGCGGCGGCGATTTTGGCGCCAGAACAGGCGGAAAGGTGAGATGACGAATTTGAGGAATTCGCGGCTGAAGGTTGCCGTGGCCGGGCTTGGCGCGATAGGCGCAAAACTCGTCAAGGAGCTCGACCGGGGAATAGATGGCCTGGAGCTCGCCGCCGTCTCGGCCCAGAATGTCGAGAAGCATCACAGCTGGCTCGGCGATCTCGCAACGAAGCCGAAAATGCTGCCGCTCGATGCGCTGGCCGATGCGGCCGATATCGTGGTCGAGTGCGCGCCGAGCAAGCTGGTCAGGACCATCGTCGCGCCCGTTGTCGCGCGCGGCAAGACCGCGATCGTGCTCAGCGCGGGCGCGCTGCTCGAAAACGACGACCTGATCGCGCTGGCGCGCGAGCATGGCGGCCAGATCGTGGTGCCGACCGGTGCGCTGATCGGGCTCGATGCCGTCACCGCCGCAGCGGTCGGGACCATCCATTCGGTGCAGATGGTGACGCGAAAGCCGGTCGCCGGCCTTGCCGGCGCGCCTTATATCGTGGAGAACAACATCGATATCGAGCGTATCACCGAGCCGCTGAAAATCTTCGATGGCACCGCAAGGGATGCCGCGAAGGGATTTCCGGCCAACCTCAATGTCGCGGTTGCGCTGTCGCTGGCCGGGGTCGGGCCGGACCGCACGCGCGTGCAGATCTGGGCCGATCCCACCGTCACCCGCAACACCCATCGTATCGAGGTCGATTCGGATTCGGCGCGGTTCTCGATGATGATCGAGAACGTCCCGTCAGAGAATCCGCGCACCGGGCTCATCACGGCGCTGTCGGTGATCGCCTGTCTCCGCAAGTTGCGCGGTGCGTTGCGTGTCGGGACCTGAATTGAAGCGTCGCACAACGTCAGGCAGCGCGACGCGTCCGGCATCATTCGTGGTTTAAGTCTTCGTCGGTTTTATTCTTCGTCCTGGGTACGCTTCTTGCACGAGTTTTTTGCACAAGTTCGAGCAATTGCGATTTTTCACGATGGGAGTCGTTTATAATGTTTGGTTTGAAGTCGGCCTGTGTCCATGCCGTCGTTTTGTCGGCGGTGGTCGGCGGCGCAGCGATCTCGGCGGCGAAAGCCGACGATGTCATCCGCTTTGGCGCGCCATTGCCGTTGACCGGCCCGCTGGCGCCCGAAGGGATCAAGCAGCAGGAGGGCTACGACCTCTGGGCCGAGCAGGCCAACAAGGCGGGTGGCATCTCCGTCGGCGGCAAGACGTACAAAGTCGAGATCGTCTACGCCGACTATCAGTCCAACACGCCGCGCGCGGTGCAGACCACCGAGCAGATGATCACCCAGAACAACGTCAACTTCCTGTTCGGCGCGTTCGGTTCGGGCGCGGCGAAGGCTGCGAGCACGGTGTCGGAGAAATACAAGGTGCCGACGATCGCCGCCGCTGCGTCATCGTCACAAGTCTACGACCAGGGCTACAAATACCTGTTCGGTACCTTCACGCCGAACGACACGCTGACAACGCCGCTGACGCAAATCATCAAGACCAAGGCGCCGGACGTGAAGAAGGTCGCGATTCTCGCGCGCAACGATCTCTTCCCGCTCGCGATCGCGCAGGAGATGGAGAAGTCGGCCAAAGCCAACGGCATGGAGGTCAGCTATTTCGAGAAATATGCAATCGGTACACTGGACCATTCGGCGGTGCTGTCGCAGATCAAGTCGCTCTCGCCGCAATGGATCTTCATCACCGGCTATATCAACGACCTGCTGCTGATCCGCAAGCAGATGGTGGATCAGGAGATCAAGGCGCCGGTGGTCACGATGATCGCAGGCCCGGCCTATCGCGACTTCATCGAGCAGGCGGGTCAGACCGCCGAGAACATCACCTCAGCGTCCTGGTGGCATCCGGCGGAGGAGTATGACGGCAAGGACATTTTCGGCAAGACCAGCAATTTCGTGAAGCTGTTCCGCGAGAAATACAAGGCCGATCCGGATTATGGCCAGGCCTCCGCGGCCGCCTGCGGCGCGCTGTTTCAGCTCGCAATCGAACGCGCCGGTTCGCTCGATCGCGACAAGGTTCGCGATGAGCTTGCGAAGATGGATGTGGTGACGTTCTGGGGGCCGGTGAAGTTCGGCGCGAACGGCCAGATCAATTCGCTGGAGCCGCCCGTGTTCCAGATCCAGGGCGCCAAGCCGATCGTGCTGTTCCCGCAGGCGATCAAGCAGGGCGATCTCAAGCTCGGTGTCGACTGATCGTTTCTCCCACGAGACGAGTGTAAGACGTGCTGGTAGCCCAGATCCTGATCAATGCGCTGGTGCTGGGCTGCCTCTATGCCTGTATCGCGATCGGCTTCTCGCTGGTGTGGGGCGTTCTCAACGTCATCAACCTGATCCACGGCTCATTCATCGTTCTCGGCTCCTATCTCGCATGGTGGGCGTATCAGGCGCTCGGTCTCTCGCCCTGGTATGTGCTGGTCGCCGCGGCGCCCTTGTTCTTCATCCTCGGCTATCTCGTGCAGTGGCTCTTGCTCAATCGCGTCATCAACGCGCCGGTGCTGGTGACGCTGACGCTGACTTTCGGCCTCGACCTGATCCTCAACAATGCGATGATCTATTTTTTCAAGGCGGATTATCGCAAGCTCACGCTGTTGCCGCCGATGGGCTCGGTCTCGCTGTTTCACGTGGTGGTGCCGGTCGACCGATTGCTCGCCACCGGCTTCGCGCTCGTGCTGACCGGCGTGCTCTATCTCTTGCTGCGGCGCTCGAAGGTCGGACGGGCCATCGTCGCAGTGCGGCTCGATCGTGATGCCGCGATCCTGATGGGCGTCGATGTCAAGTCGATCTATGCGGTCGCATTCGGGCTCGGCGCGGCGTTGGCCGGATGCGCGGGCGTGTTGATGGCGCTGATCTTTCCGATCTCGCCGTTGACCGCGCCGACCTTTCTCGGCAAGGCCTTCGTCGTCTGCGTGCTTGGCGGGCTCGGCAGCGTATCCGGCGCACTGGCCGGCGGCCTTCTGCTGGCACTGGTCGAGGGCATGGGCTCGGCCGCATTCGGGCCGTCGCATGCGACCACGCTGTCCTTTGCGCTTTTGATCGTCTTCCTCATCGTCAGGCCGCAGGGGCTGTTGGGCCGGAAAGGCTTTGAATGAGCCGGTCCAATCTCGCGCTCCTGCTGCTGCTCGCCTGCGTGGCGGCGCTTCCGCTGTTCGGTGGCGCGTATGCACTGCGCCTCGGCACCGTCGCCTGCATGTATGCGGTTCTTGCGCTGTCATGGAACGTGGTCGGCGGATTTGCGGGCTATCCCTCATTTGCCACGGCCGCGTTTTTCGGCTTTGGCGCGTATACGGTCGGCGTGCTGCTTAACGACGGCCTGCCGTTGTCGCTGTCGCTGCTGGTTGCGTTTGCCGCATCCTTCGTGTTGGCAGGCCTGCTCGGCATCGTCCTGCTGCGGTTGCGCGGCCATTATTTCGCGATCGCGAGCCTCTCGCTTGCCGAAGTCCTGCGCGAGCTCACCAACAACGCGACCGACCTGACTGGCGGCGGCATGGGCCTGAACATCCCGCTGGCCGCGGGCTCCGGCATCATGGCGGACGCGACGTTCTTCTTTATGGCAATGTGGGGCGTGCTGCTTGCGACCGCCCTGATGGTCATCGCCGTGTCGAACTCGAAGCTCGGCTTCGGCCTCAACTGCATCCGTCAGAACGAAGCCGCGGCCAGCATGATCGGTCTCAACGCGACTCTCTACAAGAGCATCGCATTCGCGCTCTCGGCCTGTTTCGTCAGCGCGGCCGGCGGCATCTATGCGGCCTGGGTGCACTATATCGATCCGTCCGACGTGTTCGACGTGCTGTACTCCGTGAAGCCGATCGTCATGGCATTGATGGGCGGGCTGGGTTCGCCGCTCGGTGTTGCCGTCGGTGCGTTCGTCTATCTCGGCTTGGAGGAGGTGGTCTGGCGCAATTACATCCAGATTCACTCCGGTGTGCTGGGCGTGCTGATCGTGATGCTGCTGTTGTTCCTGCCGCGCGGCATCACCTCGCTCCGTCCCGGCATGTTCTGGAAGGCGCGGCATGTCTGAGGCCGCATCCGGAATCCTGCGTCTTGATGGCGTGTCACGGCGTTTCAGCGGACTGCAGGCCCTCAGGAATGTGAACTTCGGCATCAAAAAGGGCGAGGTGCTCGGACTGATTGGCCCCAACGGCGCCGGCAAGACCACGCTGATCAACACGATCTGCGGCGTGACGCCGGCGAATGCCGGCCGCATCACCTTTGCAAATGCGGATATCACCCGCATCAGGACATACCAGGCCGCGCGTCTGGGGCTCGCACGCACCTTCCAGATCGTGCAGCCCTTCGCTGAATACAGCGCGCTCGACAATGTCGCGGCGGCGGCGCTGTTCTCGCAGGCGGGCGAGAGCCTTAGTTCCGCGCGCGAAGAGGCCCGCGCGCATCTCGCCTTCGTCGGGCTCGAAGCGCAGGCCGCGCAACCCGCCGCGACGCTCACGCTTGCGATGCGCAAGCGACTCGAGCTTGCCAAGGCGCTGGCGATGAAGCCGAAGCTTCTGTTCCTCGACGAGGTCAATGCCGGACTGAACAGTGCCGAGGTGGAGCGGGCGACAGGCCTGATACACAAGCTTGCCGCTGACGGCATCACCATCGTCATGGTCGAGCATCTGATGAAGGTCGTGCTCAATGTCTGCACCCGCATCGTCGTGCTGCACAACGGCCGATTGATCGCCGACGGCGCACCGCGCGAGGTGATCGACAATGCCGCGGTCGTCGACGCCTATCTCGGCCAGAAATACGCGCAACGGAACGCCGCCCGTGGCTGACCCGTTGATCCTCGAACTGAAGGGCTTCTCGGCCGGCTATGGCGAGATCCAGGTGCTGTGGGGCATCGACCTCGCAGTCCGTCGCGGCGAGATCACGGCCCTGATCGGGTCCAATGGCGCGGGCAAGACCACGCTGATGCGGGCGCTGTCCGGCCTGATCCCGACCACGGCCGGCAATTACTTCTCCGAGGGCCGAGATCTGACCGGCGACAACGCGGCCGAGATTCTCGCACACGGCATCGTTCATGTTCCCGAGGGACGCCGGCTGTTCGGTGCGATGAGCGTCGAGGACAACCTGCTGATGGGCGCCTATTCGCGCAAGGCGTCCAGGCGCAAGCTGCGCGGCGATCTCGACCGGGTGTACACGACATTTCCAAAACTGTTCGAGCGACGGAATCAAGCGGCGGGAACGCTCTCGGGCGGCGAGCAGCAGATGTGCGCGATCGGGCGCGGCCTGATGAGCGCGCCACGGCTGTTGATGATCGACGAGCTTTCGCTGGGGCTGTCGCCGCTGCTGGTCGAGCAGCTTGTCGAGGCTTTGCGAAGTTTTGAACGGCGAGGGCATGTCGATCCTTCTCGTCGAGCAGGACGTCATCACGGCGCTCGATCTCTGCCATTCGGCCTATGTCATGGACATGGGCCGTATTACGCGTCATGGCAGCGGTCATGATCTGCTCGCCGATCCCGCCATTCGCGAAGCCTATCTCGGGGTCCTGCAGGACCGGACTGATGAGGGAGTTCTCACATGATCGAAACCGTCGAAGCGCCAAACAGCGGCTACCGCTTCATGCCGGGCGTCAGCCAGTATTCCTGCGGTGTCGGCGCGCTGCCGGGATTTGCCATCGAACGCGTGCGCTTCTCCAAGGTGGTGCCGCTCAAGCAGGGCTTTGAGAGGATTGCGGATGCCATCAAGGCGGCGGGCCGGCCGCTGACGTCTTTCGGCGCATGCGAGCTGCGTTCGCCGGCGCCCTTCACCGAAGAGGGCTTCAAGGCCTTCAACGAGATCTACATCAAGACGCTGGTCGAATGGGGCATCATGCAGGACCGCGTCAATCCGGTGGCGCGCAGCAATGTCTGCCCGAAGCTCGATCCGCCTGCCGAGCCCGGCTTCCATGCGTTCAGCTTCACCGTGCGGGCCAAGGATGCCGCGCCGTCCTTCGTGGTGGCGGGCAGCGGCGAATCCGTCGAAGGCAAGGCGAATTATCGCGACCATACCGTTCGCCTCGGCGACACCAGCCCGGACGGCATGCGGGAGAAGGCGAAGTACGTGCTCGGCGAAATGGAGCGCCGCATGAGCGCGTTCTCGGGCAACTGGTCGCAGACCACGGCAGTGCAGGTCTATACCGTCCACGACATCTTTCCGTTCCTGGAGAGCGAGCTCGGCCGGCGCGGCGCGCTTGCCTCCGGCCTGACCTGGCACTTCAACCGCCCGCCGGTCGTCGATCTCGAATTCGAGATGGACTGCCGGCGCGTTCATGTCGAACGGGTCATCGACGTCTGATCGATATGAGATCGGCATCGATTTATACCTGAAGAAAATAGGATCGCACGCAGCAAGCATATTGGGTTGTCCGAGGTACGGGCGTAATGATGTCCGGACATAAAAACAGGGAGGACACCCATGGACGTTACACGTCGCGGCATTCTTGCGGGCGCAGCCGCGAGCGCTGCAACCGCGGTCACGAGCCGGGCAGGAGCGCAATCCTTCGCGTTCAGGCCGAACCAGCGCTATCCCGACCCCGCGATCGAGATTCTCGATCCGAGCTTTCTGAAATATCGCATCTATTCGAGCACACTGGAGCAGGTGGCGAGCGGCATGCGATGGGCGGAAGGGCCGGCCTATTTTCCGGAAGGCGGCTATCTGCTGTGCAGCGACATTCCGAACAACCGGATCATGAAATACAGCGAGAGCGACGGCAGCTTCACCGTCTACCGCGGCCCGTCCAACTTCGCCAACGGCAATGCGCGCGACCGGCAGGGCCGGCTCGTCACCTGCGAACATTCGGTGACGCGACGCATCACGCGAACCGAGCACAATGGCGAGATCACGGTGCTCGCCGACGGTTTTGAAGGCAAGCGGCTCAATGCGCCGAACGACATCGTGGTGAAGTCGGATGACACGACCTGGTTCACCGATCCCCCCTTCGGCATCAATGGCGAGTGGGAAGGTTTCAGGGCCAAGCCGGAGCAGGCCAACACCAACGTGTTCCGGATCGGCACCGACGGCAAGCTGACGGCCGTGATCACCGATCTCGTCAATCCGAACGGGCTTGCCTTCTCGCCGGACGAGAAGAAGCTCTATGTCGTCGAGGTCCGCGGCACGCCGAACCGCAGCATCTGGAGCTACGACGTCAACGCCGACGGCACGCTCGGTAACAAGACCAAGCTGATCGACGCGGCCGACCAGGGCTCGCCGGACGGCTTTCGCGTCGACCGCGACGGCAATCTCTGGTGCGGCTGGGGCTCGAACGGCCAGCTGCAGTCCGAGCCGACCGAGATCAATGGTCACAAGGTCTATCAGCTCAAGGGCCGCTCGGAAGATCTCGACGGCGTCATGGTGTTCAACCCGCAAGGCAAGCCGATCGGCTTCATCCGCCTGCCCGAGCGCTGTGCGAACCTGGCCTTCGGTGGCCCGAAGAACAACCGGCTCTACATGACGGCCTGCCACTCGATCTACGCGCTGTACGTGGAGTTGCACGGCGCGACGTGACGGCCGCATGGTGATCGTCATTGCGAGCGTCAGCGAAGCAATCCGGACTTGCTCCACGCCGAGGGGCTGGATTGCTTCGTCGCGTCGCTCCTCGCAATGACGGTCGCGGCGGCGTTCTGATTCAATTTTCAAGCAGCTACTCCTCCCATCGTCATCGCCCGGCTCGCTGTCGTCCCTGCGAACGCAAGGGACCCATAACCACAGGCTTTGAGTTTGTGGCAGTAGGGCGGGACGGCTTTCTTTCCAACAACAGATATCACGCGGTATGGGTCCCTGCGTTCGCAGGGACGACAGAGAGAGAGTTTTCGCTCCGCTCTCTCCGTTGTCGTCGCCCGGTTTAACCGGCTCGACCGGGCGATCCAGTATTCCAGAGGCGGCTATGCTTGAGCCGAGAGGTCGCGGCGTACCGGATGCCCCGCATGCGCGGGGCATGACGAGTGTGCGAGGCGTGAGACCGCATTCTCGCGGCGCGTGGCGTCCGAGTTTTCCATCAATCCACCCCCATCGAAAACAGAGGGCGCAGGGAAGACCGGGTGCCCTTCGCACCCATGGTCCGCGTGCAGCAAAAAAGCACGCGGCAGAACCACAGGTACGAGCCGAACAACCGGCCTTCCCTGCGCGATGGTTTTACGGCTTATACGTGATCTCCCCGGTGACCAGGCTTTGTTGCCACCGTCGCCAGTCAATCGTTTGACTGACTTAGCGCCAGCCTTGGGGCGCCAGAACCACACGATTTCGCCGTCCGCATCGCGTCACTCGTCTCGTGACACGTCGCGTCCATCGCATCCCGCTCCCAACGTCCGTGACGATCGCGAGGCGCCCCTCTTGTGGGGTGCGGGACGCGCGGATGATCGTTCTGATTTGCCCGACATGGCAATGCCCGTCGCCATGCGACAGATTGGCACGACGGGCAATCACACCCCGCCATGCGAAATGACGCACCATGGTTCGATGCTCCACGTCGCGCCGGAATGACGACGCCGCATTTGGGATGACAGAAGTGCGTTCACGTCACCGGCGCGGGATTGAACAGCGTGAGATCGTTGTGGATGCCCCAGCGATCCGACCACGGCTTGGTGCGGCCGCTTGCGACGTCGAGGATCAGGCGGAACAGTTCCCAGCCGGTCTCCTCGATCGTCATTTCGCCGGTCGCAATCCGTCCGGCGTCGAAATCGATCAGGTCTTTCCAACGTCGCGCCAGCTCGGTGCGGGTCGCGACCTTGATGACCGGCGCGGCGGCGAGCCCATAGGGCGTGCCGCGTCCGGTGGTGAAGACCTGCAGCGTCATGCCCGAGGCGAGCTGCAGTGTGCCGCAGATGAAATCCGACGCCGGTGTCGCCGCAAACAGCATGCCTTTCTGCCGCGCCTTCTCGCCGGGCGAGAGCACGCCCGCGATGGCGCTGGAGCCGGATTTCACGATCGAGCCGAGAGATTTTTCGACGATGTTCGCAAGTCCGCCCTTCTTGTTGCCGGGCGTCGTGTTGGCGCTGCGGTCGGCGCCGCCGCGCGCGAGATAGGCGTCGTACCATTCCATTTCGCGGATCAGCGCGCGGCCGACCTCTTGGTTGGCGGCGCGGCGGGTCAGTAGCTGGATGGCGTCGCGCACTTCCGTAACTTCCGAGAACATCACGGTCGCGCCTGCGCGCACCAGCAGATCGGCGGCGAAACCGACGGCGGGATTTGCGGTGACGCCGGAGAAGGCGTCGCTGCCGCCGCATTGCAGTCCGATGACGAGATCGGAGGCCGGGCAGGTCTCGCGGTGTCGCCGGTTCAGGATGGCGAGGCGCGCATCCGCCTGCGCCATGATCGCGTCGATGATCGCGCCGAAGCCATCGAAAGCCTCGTCCTGCATGCGCACGATGCTGTTGCCGACGCCCTCCGGCAGCAATCGCTCAGGCGCAAGCTTCTCGCAGCCGAGGCCGACCACCAGGATTTCTCCGCCGAAGTTCGGATTTTGCGCGAGGTTCTGCAGCGTGCGGATCGGCACGACCGCGTCGGGCGCGGCGATCGCGACGCCGCAGCCATAGGCATGGGTGAGCGCAACGACGTCGTCGACATTGGGATATTTCGGCAGGAGCTCGGCCCGAATGCGCTTGACCGCATATTCCATCGTGCCGGCGACGCATTGCACGGATGTGCTGATGCCCAGAATGTTCTTGGTGCCGACCGAGCCGTCCGCGTTCCGGTAGCCTTCGAACGTGTAGCCGTCGAGCGGCGGCAATGGGGCAGGGACGGCGGTTGCGATCTCGATCGTGTCGAGCGACGGCGCGTCGGGCATGCGGATACGCGCTTCATCCACCCATTCGCCGGCGCTGATCGGCGAATAGGCGTAGCCGATCACCTCGCCATAGCGGACGATCGGCGCGCCTTCCGCGATGTCGGAAAGCGCGGTCTTGTGGCCCTGCGGCACGAAGCTCTTCAGCTCCAGGCCGCAAGGAAAGCGCGAGCCGGCAGGCAGGCCGAAATCGTTGACGACGATCGCGACATTGTCGCGCGCATTGAGCTTGATGTAGCGGGGCTGCTCGGTGATCGCTTCCCTCTTGCCCATCGTCGCAACTCCTTGGCCTAAACTTACCCCGGGAATGTATAGGCGGTTTTCACCGTCGTATAGAACTCGCGTGCATAGGCGCCCTGTTCGCGCGCGCCATAGCTCGAGCCTTTGCGCCCGCCAAAGGGGACATGATAGTCGACGCCGGCGGTCGGCAGGTTGACCATCACCATGCCGGCCTCGCTGTTGCGCTTGAAGTGCGAGGCGTATTTCAGGCTCGTGGTGCAGATGCCTGAGGCGAGGCCGAACTCGGTGTCGTTGGCGATCGCGAGCGCCTCCTCGTAGCTCTTGGCGCGGATCACGCTGGCGACCGGGCCAAAGATCTCCTCGCGCGCGATGCGCATGGTGTTGGTGACCTCGGTGAAAAGTGCCGGCTGCAGGTAGAAGCCGGGCGTCTCGCGGTTCAGCAGCTCGCCGCCCCAGTAGAGTTTTGCGCCTTCGTCCTGTCCGATCTTGATGTAGCGCAGGTCCTGGTCGAGCTGGCTCTGGTCGACCACCGGGCCGACATGCACGCCTTGTTTCAGCGCGTCGTCGACCTGCAGGCCCTTCATCCGCTCGGTCATCGCCGCGACGAAGCGGTCATGAATGCCTTCGGTCACGATCAGGCGGGAGGAAGCGGTGCAGCGCTGGCCGGTCGAGAAATAGGCGCCGTTGACGGCGACCTCGACCGCGACCTTCAGGTCGGCGTCGTCGAGCACGACCAGCGGGTTCTTGCCGCCCATTTCGAGCTGGAATTTCTTCATCGGGGTGGACAGCACGCAGGCCTGCGCGATCTTGCGGCCGGTGGCGACCGAGCCGGTGAAGGAGATCGCGGCGACGTCCGGATGCTCCAGCAGCGTCTGGCCGACGACCGAGCCCGGGCCGACGACGAGATTGAAGACGCCCGTGGGAAGGCCGGAACGGGTGATGATCTCGGACAGCGCATGTGCCGAGCCGGGAACCAGTTCGGCCGGCTTGAACACGACCGTGTTGCCGTAGCAGAGCGCGGGCGCGATCTTCCAGGCCGGAATCGCAATCGGGAAATTCCAGGGGGTGATCATGCCGACGACGCCGAGCGGCTCGCGCGTGATCTCGACGTCGAGGCCGGGCCGCACCGATTGGCCCTTCTCGCCGGTCAGCCGCAGCGCCTCTCCGGCGAAGAATGCGAAGATCTGCCCGGCGCGTGCGACTTCGCCGATACCTTCCGGCAACGTCTTGCCTTCCTCGCGGGCGAGCAGGCGGCCGAGCTCTTCCTTGCGCGCGAGAATCTCGATCGAGATCTTGTTCAGCGCGTCATAGCGTTCCTGTGGCGTTCCGCGCGACCACGCCGGGAAGGCGGCCTTTGCGGCGGCGATCGCCTTCTCGGTCTGCGCCTTGTCGGCCTTGGCGTATTCGCCGACGACATCATTGGTGTTGGAGGGGTTGATGTTCCTGGTGACGCCTGTTCCGTCCACCCATTCGCCGCCGATGAAGTTCTTCAGCATTGCCGTCATGGTTGTCCTCCCGATGGTCTTTGATTGAGCATTATCTTGCCGGAAGACCGGCTTCCACTTTTCCGTATCATGCACCAGTCCTACTGCGTCATAACCAGTTTTATCCCCTCATCCTGAGGAGCTTGCGCCAGCAAGCGTCTCGAAGGACGAGGCCGGAACAGGCACCGGGGCCTCGTGGTTCTCCCGGCGATGCGCAGCATCGTCCGGAGACGGCGCTTGGCGCTCCCTCACCATGAGGGATTACTGACGCAGTAAAACTAGCGCACGAGGCACGGACGCTTGTCGTCGAACGTCCAGCCCGGAATAAGGTACTGCATCGCGATGGCGTCGTCGCGTGCGCCGAGGCCGTGCTGCATGTAAAGTGCATGCGCGGCGTCGATCGCAGCGCGGTCGATCTCGATGCCGAGGCCCGGACGATCCGGCACGGCGATCTTGCCGCCCTTGATCTGCAGCGGCTCCCTGGTCAACGCCTGGCCATCCTGCCAGATCCAATGCGTGTCGATAGCGGTCACCGTGCCCGGCGCTGCCGCACCGACATGGGTGAACATCGCGAGCGAAATGTCGAAATGGTTGTTCGAGTGCGAGCCCCAGGTCAAGCCGTTGTCGCGGCAGGTTTGCGCCACCCGCACCGAGCCTTGAAGGGTCCAGAAATGCGGATCGGCGAGCGGAATGTCGACCGCGCCAAGCCGCAGCGCGTGCGAGAGCTGGCGCCAGTCGGTCGCGATCATGTTGGTCGCGGTCGGCAGGCCCGTGGCCTGGCGGAACTCCGCCATGATCTCGCGGCCCGAGAAACCGGCTTCGGCGCCGCAGGGGTCCTCGGCATAGGCGAGGATGCCGTGCATGTCCTTGCAGAGCCGGATCGCCTCGTCGAGCGACCACGCGCCGTTCGGATCGAGGGTCACGCGCGCGTCGGGGAAACGCTTCGCAATCGCGGTGACGGCTCCGATCTCCTCCTCGCCGCGCAGCACGCCACCCTTCAGCTTGAAATCGGCGAAGCCGTAGTGATCATGCGTCGCTTCGGCGAGCCGCACGACGGCCTCGGGCGTCATTGCCTCCTGGTGGCGCAGCTTGAACCAGCCGTCCTTCTCGCCTTCGCCGGTCGCGTAGGCGAGGCCGGTCTTGCGTCGGTCGCCGACGAAAAAGAGGTAGCCGAGCGTCTCGACGCTTGCGCGCTGCTGACCCTCGCCGAGCAGCGCCGCGACGGGCAGAGTGAGGTGCTGGCCGAGCAAATCAAGCAGCGCGGATTCGACGGCCGTTACCGCATGGATCATCACGCGCAGGTCGAAGGTCTGCTTACCGCGCCCGCCGGCATCGCGATCGGCGAATGTGGTGCGCATGGAAGCGAGGATGTTGTTGCAGGCGCCGATGCTCTGGCCGACGATCAGGGGGCGAGCGTCTTCCAGCGTCTGACGGATCTTCTCGCCACCCGGGACCTCGCCGACGCCGGTACGGCCGGAATTGTCGGTGAGGATCACGAGGTTGCGGGTGAAGAACGGCGCATGCGCGCCACTCAGATTGAGGAGCATGCTGTCGCGGCCCGCGACCGGGATCACCTGCATCTCGGTGACGACGGGCGCGCCGGAAAATCCGGCGCGGACGGCTTCCTGCACCATCGGCTCCTCCCTTTGCTGTTGTTTCAGACGGCGGTTATTCCGCCGCCTGTTGCGTCCTTGCGGCTGACGGCAGGTTCGCAACCAGCGCGGTCAGCTCCGCCATTTCCGCGTCGGTCAGGTCGGTCAGTGGCGGCCGCACCGGACCGGAGTCCCGGCCGATCACCTTCATGCCGGCCTTGATGATCGAGACCGCATAGCCCTTCTTGCGGTTGCGGATCGCGATCAGCGGCAGGATGAAATCCTTCAGGCCCGCATGGATCGTCTGGTGATCCCTACGGCGAACCGCCGCGTAGAAGTTGGTGGCAAATTCGGGCACGAAGTTGAACACGGCCGACGAATAGGTCGTGACGCCCATGTCGAGATAGGGCAGCGCGAAGGTTTCCGCCGTCGGCAGGCCGCCAATATAGGTGACGCGGTCGCCGAGTTTCGAATAGACGCGGGTCATCAACTCGATGTCGCCGATGCCGTCCTTGTAGCCGACGAGATTCGGGCAGCGTTCGCAGAGGCGGACGAGCGTATCGGGCTGCAGGATCGCATTGTCGCGGTTGTAGACGATGACGCCGATCTTGACGGCGGCGCAGACGGCCTCGACATGCGCGGCAAGGCCGTCCTGCTCGGAATGGGTGAGATAGGGCGGCAGCAGCAGCAGACCGTCGGCGCCGGCCTTTTCCGCGCCGATCGCGATCTCGCGCGCGATCGCGGTGCCATAGCCGGTGCCGGCCAGCACGGGCACGCGGCCCTTGGTTTCATCGACGGCGACCGCGACCACCTGCGGCACCTCGGCCGGCGTCAGGGAGAAGAACTCGCCGGTGCCGCCGGCCGCGAACAGGCCAGCGACGTCGTAGCCGCAGAGCCAGTCCATGTTGGCACGGTAGGTCGCCTCGTCGAACGAGTAGTCGGGCTTGAACGGGGTCACGGGGAAGGACAGGAGGCCGCTACCGATCGTCTTGGCCATCTCCTGCGGGGTCATCTTGCTCATGGCGCCACTCCGTCTTGTTATCGGTGGAAGGACGCTGTCAGTACCCGCGTCCGCGCAAGCCTTCTGTAGGAAAACCGTCGATGCGCGTCCAAGCCAATCACGGCATCGACCGATGCGCGATCAGCATCAATCGCCGGACGGCTTTTGCGCGCCCACCTTGCCGGCGATGTCGATCAGCGACGGCAGCAATGGATTCTCGTCGTCGCGCTGCCAGACCAGGAACAGTTCGACCGGCTTCTCGCTGCGCAGCTTGAGCGGGCGCAGCCTGACATCGGCGATCTTCAGATTGGCCGCCGCGGCCGGCACGATGGACAGCGCCAAGGCCGGCGCGCACCATCGCGAGAATGGAATGGATCTGGCTGATGTGCTGGACGTAGCGCGGCAGAATGTCGGCGCGCGTGAAGAGCGCGACCAGCAGGTCGTGGAAATAGCGGGATTCGTAGGGCGAATACATCACGAAGGGCTGGCCGTCGAAATCCTTGATCGAGATCGCTCTCGGCTGAGGCCAGCGGATGCTTTTCGGGGGATCGCGGCGAGCAGCGGCTCGGCGAGCACGCGCTTGCTCGCGAGCTCCGGCCGCGCGATCGGCGGCCGCAACAGCCCGGCATCGATCTGCCCCGAGGCGAGCGCCTCGAGCTGATCGCCCGAGACCATTTCCTTCAGCGAGAAATCGACCTCGGGCAGCGCGCGCGCGGCAGGCCGCGATCAGCTCCGGCAGGAAGCCGTAGGCCGCGGCCGCCGTGTAGCCGATCTTGAGCGAGCCGGTCTTGCCGAGCGCGATGCGGCGCGCCACCTGCGCGGCGCTTTCGGCGAGCTTCAGGATGCGCCGCGCTTCGGGCAGGAAGCTGCGCCCGGCCGGCGTCAGCCGCACCGAGCGGCTGGTGCGCTCCAGCAGCGGCGCGTCGATGATGTGTTCGAGCACCTGGATCTGCCGGCTGCAGCGGCGGCTGGGTCATGTTCAGCCGCACGGCGGCGCGTCCGAAATGCAGTTCTTCCGCCACCGTGACAAAGCAGCGGAGCTGGTTCAGGTCGAACATCGATGCATGCCCGGAATAGAAGAGGCGTTTGTTCGGCGTTTCTAGCATCGATCCATCCCCAAAACAAAGACGGCGGCCGAAGCCGCCGTAGTTTCTGGTCAGACGCGCGGCAGCGTCCTCATCAGGAGCGTTCTCAAGACGCACACGCTCGATCTTGCCGACGATGACGAGATAGGCGATCGCGGCCACCAGCGCGTTGGCGCCGACGAAGACCAGCGCGCCGTTGAACGAACCGGTCGCGGCCAGGATGTAGCCGATCACGATCGGCGTCGTGATGCTGGAGAGGTTGCCGAAGGTGTTGAACAGGCCGCCCGAGACGCCGCCGGCTTCCTTGGGCGAGGTGTCGGAGACGACCGCCCAGCCGAGCGCGCCGATGCCCTTGCCGAAGAAGGCGAGCGCCATGAAGCCGACCACCAGCGCCTGGCCGTCGACATAGTTGCAGGCGATGATCGACATCGACAGCAGCATGCCGCCGACGATCGGGATCTTGCGCGCCAGCGGTCAGCGATCCCGTCCTGCTGCAGGATGGCGTCGGAGATGACGCCGCCGAGCACGCCGCCGATGAAGCCGCACAGCGCGGGCAGCGTCGCGACGAAGCCGGCCTGCAGGATCGACAGGCCGCGCTCCTTGACCAGATAGACCGGGAACCAGGTCAGGAAGAAATAGGTCAGCGTGTTGATGCAGTACTGGCCGATATAGACGCCGAGCATCATGCGGTTGGAGAGCAGTTGGCGGATGTGGTCCCATTTCGGGCCGTCGCCGCTGGCCTTGGCGATCTTGCGGCGCGTCGAGATCGACCAGCGCGCCGCCGTCCTTGATGTAGTCGAACTCGGCCTCGTTGATCGAGGGATGCTCCTTCGGCCCGTACATGGTCTTGATCCAGATCGCGCCCATCAGGATGCCGAGCGCGCCCATCACGAAGAACACGTAGCGCCAGCCGAAATCATGCGCGATCCAGCCCATCAGCGGCGCGAAGATCACGGTCGCGAAATACTGCCCGGAATTGAAGAAGGCCGACGCGGTGCCGCGCTCATTGCCGGGAAACCAGGCCGCGACGATGCGCGCATTGGCCGGAAAGGACGGCGCTTCGGCAAGGCCCACCAGGAGGCGTAGCGCGAACAGCACGATCGACGGCCGTGCCGGCCGACGAAGAAGCCGACCCAGCCCTGCATCATCGTGAACAGCGACCAGATCACGATGCTGAACGCGTAGACCGCGCGCGAGCCGTAGCGGTCGAGCAGCCAGCCGCCCGGCACCTGCGCGATCACATAGGACCAGCCGAAGGCCGAGAAGATATAGCCCATGGCGACCGGATCGAGGTGAAGTTCCTTGGAAAGCGCGGGGCCTGCGATCGAGAGCGTGGCGCGGTCGGCGTAATTGACGGTCGTGACCAGGAACAGCATGGTCACGATGAAGAGGCGGACGCGAGACCTCCTCACCTCCGCAGCGGACACGATTGCGCTCATGCGCGCCTCCTTGAATTTTCCTCTGCTGCCTTCCTAGACGGGCGCGAACAAGGGGTCCAAGCCCAAACCTGTATCGATCGATACCGATTTTGAATTGATCGAGACTGCGCCGGCCAGCAGGCGGATCGCCGCTCACGATCGGGTTGCGGGGCCGCGATCGGTGTGCTTGAGCCAGGTCCGCGATCGTGCGAGCGTCGCGGCGGATTTCGTTTCGTAAGCGTGGGAGCAGTCGGGTGAAGGCGGTCTATACGGAGCGGCATCGGAGCCATGATCCGCAGTTCTTCCTGGTTCGCGGCGTCGTCAAGCGCACGACCGAGCAGCCCGAACGCGCGGATCGCCTGCTGGCCGGGCTGAACGCCGGCAAGCATCAGTTGATCGAGCCGACTTTGTTCGGGCAGGGGCCGCGTGCGCGTGTGCACAGCGCCGAATATCTCGCCTTCCTCGATGAGGCCTGGGAGGCGTGGTCCGCGCTCGGCGATTCCGGCGCGGAGATGATCGCCAACATGCATCCCGTGCGCAACGCGGCGACCTATCCGACGCATATCGTCGGCCGGCTCGGCTGGCACACTGTCGATACCGGCTGTCCGATCGGGCCGGGCACCTTCGGCGCGGCCTGCGCCGCAACCGATGTGGCGACGACGGCGGCACAGATGGTTCTGGACGGCGAGGACGCGGTCTACGCGCTGTGCCGGCCGCCCGGCCATCACGCCTATCGCGATCTCGCCGGCGGTTTCTGTTTTCTCAACAACAGCGCGATCGCCGCGGCCCACCTGCGGCTGAAACATGAACGCGTGGCGATCCTCGATGTCGACGTGCATCACGGCAATGGCACGCAGGGCATCTTCTACGAACGGCCTGACGTGCTGACGGTCTCGATCCATGCCGATCCCGCCTTCTATTATCCCTATGTCTGGGGCTATGCGCATGAGCGCGGTGCGGGCGCGGGCCTGGGCGCCAATTTCAACATTCCACTGCCGCTCAAGACCGGCGACGATGGCTACATGCAGGCGCTCGATGTCGCCGCGAAGAGGATCAAGGCTTTCGCGCCCGGCGCGCTTGTCGTTGCGCTCGGCCTCGATGCCTCCGAGCACGATCCGCTCGCAGGTCTCGCGGTGACGACGCCGGGCTTCAAGCGCATCGGCGTTGCGCTCGCGCGGATAGGATTGCCGACCGTGCTGGTGCAGGAGGGCGGCTATCTCTCCGATATTCTCGGCCAGAACCTCACCGCCGTGCTCGCGGGATTCGAGGAGGCAAGGTGAGAAGCGCGATGTAACTTCCGCAAGCGCTGACGTTAGAGATGCGCGATCTATTTCCACTCGTCGTCCCTGCGTTCGCAGGGACGACAGCGTCTGTGGCTAGCGTGATGCAATTAAGTGCGCGCACATGAACAGGGGCTGCGATAGCAGCCCCTGTTCTATTTCCGCGACCACGTCATGCGCCGCGATTTTATCGTCCCGATTAGCCGATCGGCACGGCGACGAAGTGAGTATTGTCGGCGGTCTTGATCCGTATCAGCACATCGTGCTTGCCGCTGGACTTGGCGTCCGCCAGCGCGCTGCGGAGTTCGGACACGTTGCCGACGCTCTTGCCGGCGACATCGAGGATCACGTCGCCGGATTGCAGGCCGCGCTCCGCGGCCGGACCATCGGGATCGACGGCGGTGATCACGACACCCTTGTTGCCGGCGCCTGCGACCTCGCTCGCCGGCGCAACGGACAGACCAAGACGCGGAGCGCCGCGCATTGAGTCATTGTCCTGCTGGCCGGCCTTGGCCTGCTTCTCGGGCTGGTTCGGCATCGTTGCGAGCGTCACCGTGATGGTCTTCGAGTCACCCTTGCGCAGGATGTCGAGCTTTGCGCTGCTGCCCGGGCCCATCGCCGAGATCTCGCGCGCCAGCGACCGCGAGTCCTTGATCGCAGTGCCGTTGACGGCGGTGATCACATCGCCTGGCTGAATGCCGGCCTTGGCTGCCGGCGTGTCGGGCTGGGCTTCGGCGACCAGCGCACCCGCGGCGTCCTTCAGGCCGAGGCTTTCGGCGATGCCGGCCGTGACCGGCTGCACCTGCACGCCGAGCCAGCCGCGCGTCACCACGCCCTTGTCCCTGAGCTGCGCGATCACCTCTTTCGCGGTCGCCGCAGGCACGTCGAAGCCGATGCCGATCGAGCCGCCTGACGGTGAATAGATTGCGGTGTTGACGCCGACGACGTTGCCGTTGGTGTCGAAGGTCGGACCGCCGGAATTGCCCTTGTTGATCGGCGCGTCGATCTGCAGATAATTGTCATAGGGGCCGGAGCCGATGTCGCGCCCTTCGGCGGAGACGATGCCGGCGGTCACGGTGCCGCCAAGGCCATAGGGGTTGCCGACCGCGACGACCCAGTCGCCGATTCGCGGCCGCTCGCTTCCGAAGTTCACATAGGCGAAGTCGCTTTTGCCCTCGACCTTGATCAGCGCGAGATCAGTCTTCGGATCGGTGCCGATCACCTTGGCGGTGTAGGTCTTGCCGTCATCGGTGGTGACCTCGACCGAGCTGGCGTGATCCACGACATGATTGTTGGTCACGGCATAGCCGTCGGCGGAAATGAAGAAGCCCGAGCCGACGCCGGTGATCATCTCATGACGGCGCATCTGCGGACTGTTGTTGAAGCCGTGCTGGCGGAAGAATTTTTCGAAGGGCGTTCCGTTGAAGGACTGCGGCAGGTCCGGGTCTTCACCATTCTGGCTCAGCATGTTGCCTCCGGAGCTTTCGTCAAGCTTCACGCGCACGGAGATCACGGAAGGCTTCACCTTGCTGACGAGATCGGCAAAGCCGTTGGGGCCCTGCTGTGTCTGCGACACGGGCATCGCTGCGAAAGCATTGCCGGCGAAGCGTCCGTATCCAAGCGGTCCCGAAAGGACAATCGCGGAGCCGAGAACCGCTGCCGAGCCGAGCAGAGTCAGGCGACGCGCCGAAAAAAGCTTGCGATGAGGGCGCTCATTCAAGTCTGTCATGGTTGTAATCTCCGAAGGTGTCGAGCCGTATTGGCTGCACGTGGTTTACTGCCTTCGGATTACGGGAGCCTGTCGAGTGGATTAATTTGTCCTGTCGGGGGGATTAATTCGCCGTAAAGCGCGCGCTGTCGCTTCGTCCGGCTGCGACAGCACGACGCATGCGCGTGGCCTGCGTGCTCGTTCAAGTCATCACGCCCGATCGCGCGGCGTGCAGCAACGTGTGATTTTATCGCGAGCTGCGTTCGCGCCGGATTGAAGCAGAGTGAGGAAACTGTTGGCCGCACTTCGCATTGCATCATCGCGAAGCCGAGCTTTCGAGGATCAACCTGGAAGGCAGCGCTTCTTTCGCTTCCCAACTCGTGGAGATGATCGATGATGAGCAAAGTGAAATTCGTGTCGGCCGCACTGATCGCCGTGGCTGCGCTCGCGACGCCTGCGATGGCGCGCGAACGTCACGTCGTGACGCGGCATGTCGCGACCGAAACCGCCGCGCCATATTACAACAGCTACGGCAGCTATGGATATGGCTATTCCTGCGTCCCTGCGCCGCGCGTCGGCGCATTCGCCACGCAGCCGTGGGACAAGATGCCTCCCTGCGAACCATGGAGCGGCTATTGATTGGTCCTGCCGCGGCTGATTGCCCGCGGCAGCGCTGAACTGATCGGACATGAGGAGGCTGGAATGCGATCATTCGCAGACCGGTCTCCTCGTGCTGTCGTGACGAACCCCGATAATTTTTTCCAGATCGCGGTCCGACAACTCGACGAGACATAGTCGGAGCCGCTACAGTCCCGAACAACAGGACCAGAGGGAAGGAAGCATGTTGGGGGCTGATCCGCCGCGCGATGCCGGTTTGCTCCGGCCAGACGAAGAGCATTGATCATGGCGCAGGGGGACGTCGCGATCCTTGGCGTGTTCATGGCGGATTTGATATTTCGCGCGGCAAGATTGCCTGCGATCGGCGAGACGATTGCGGGCTCTGCCTTTGCAATCGGTCCAGGCGGCAAAGGATCGAACCAGGCTGTGGCTGCCGCGCGCGCGGGTGGCCGCGTTACCTTCATCTCCAGGATCGGCAACGACACCTTCGGCGAGCTCGCGCTCAAGACCTGGACAGCCGAAGGGATCGTGCCGCGCGTGACGCGCGTGAGCACGCCGACGGGAGCGGCGTTCATCTACGTGCATGAAACGCGCGGCGACAACGCCATCATCATCGTACCCGGAGCGGCCGCAGGAGTCAGCCCCGCGGATGTCGATACCGCGGCGGAGGCGATCCGTGACAGCCGCGTCTTCGTGACCCAGTTGGAGCAGCCGGTGGATGCCGCGCGACACGCGCTGGAACTGGCGCGAAGTGCAGGCTGCACCACGGTGCTCAATCCGGCGCCGGCGGTGACATTCGATGACGTGCTGTACGGTCTGAGCGATTATGTCGTGCCGAACGAGACTGAGGCCGAGGCGTTGACCGGCATCGCCGTTTCGGATCTCGCCGGAGCACGCCGCGCCGGCGAGGTGCTGCTCGCCAGGGGCGCCGGCACGGCGCTGATCACCCTGGGCGAACGCGGCGCGCTGTTTCACGCGAAAGACCGCTCGGTGCATGTGCCGCCGTTCAGAATGGGCGAGGTGGTGGACACGACCGGCGCGGGCGACGCATTCGTCGGCGCTTTCGCGGCCGCGCTCGCAGGCGGCGCCGATCCGCTGGACGCCGCGCGCTTTGGTTCGGCCGGTGCGGGCCTTTCCGTCACGCGGCCCGGTGCTGCGCCCGCGATGCCGCGACTTGCGGAGATCGAGGCGCTTCTGAACGGGCAATGTTCGTCATGATGCGGAATAATCGAGCCTCTCTTTGATCTGGTGAGCGACAGTCCGCGTTAGGCGCAAAAGGATGGGGAAATGAAGCGGGTGATGCTCGCGGACGGGCGGCTGGAATTCACGGCGCTGGGTCTTGGCTCGGCGCCGCTCGGTGGCCTGTTCGCGCCGCTCACCGATGCCGATGCGGAAGCCACCATTGCGCGGGCGTGGTCACTCGGTGTGCGCTATTTCGACACCGCGCCGCTTTACGGCTTCGGCCTCGCCGAACGCCGGCTCGGACGCTTCCTGCGTGAGCAGGAACGCGAGTCCTTCGTGATCTCGACCAAGGTGGGTCGCCTGTTGCGCGCGGGCGGCTCTGAGGCGGCGGAAGACGGTCATTACAAGGGCACACCCGTCGAGCGGCCGGTCTTTGACTATTCCTATGATGGCGTCATGCGTTCGGTCGAGGAAAGTCTCGATCGCCTTGGTCTCGACCGCGTCGATATCCTGCTGGTGCATGATCCTGACGCGCATTACGACGCCGCGGTCTCAGGTGCGTTCCGTGCGCTGCAGCGCCTGCGCGATGACGGCACGGTGCGGGCGATCGGCGCCGGCATGAATCAGTCCGAGATGCTTGCCCGCTTCGCCGAAGCGGTGCCGGCCGATTGCTTTCTTCTCGCCGGCCGCTACACCTTGCTCGACCAGGGCGCGCTCAGGACGCTGTTTCCCATCTGCCAGGCGCGCAACATCAGCATCATATTGGGCGGCATCTATAACAGCGGCATCCTTGCGAACCCGCGGGCTGGCGCGAAGTTCAACTATGAAGACGCCGATCGGTCTCTTATCGCACGCGCACAGGAGCTCGAAGCGCTCTGTCAAAAGCACGGGACGGAGCTCAAGGCTGCGGCGATCCAGTTTTCCATGGCCCATCCCGCGGTGACGGTCGCGCTGCAGGGCGCCCGCTCCGCCGGAGAGGCTGCCGACAATATTGCGATGGCTGAGCTGCCGGTGCCGCAGTCGTTCTGGCGTGAACTGCGCCAGCGCAACCTGGTCGACGCCGACGCACCGATGCCGGGGGAAGGGGCATGAGCATGGTCATTGACGCGCATCAGCATTTCTGGGACCCGGCGCGGGCCGAATATCCCTGGATGGAGGGAGACGCGATGGCGCCGATCCGCCGCGCCTTCGGGCCCTCTGATCTTGCGCCGCTTCTTGCCGAGAACGGCGTCGATGCCAGCATCCTCGTGCAATGCCGCGCCTCGCTCGAGGAGACAAAGGAATTTCTGCGCATCGCCGGCACGACGCCATTCGTCGCCGGTGTGGTCGGCTGGGTCGATCTGACGGATCGATCGATTGGCGACACGCTGACACAGCTGCGCGACCTGCCCGGAGGCAAGAAGCTGGTCGGCGTTCGGCACCAGGTTCACGACGAGCGCGATCCCGAATGGCTGCTGCGGGACGATGTCCAGCGCGGAATTGCGACCGTGCTCACGCGTGGCCTCGCCTATGATTTCCTCGTGCGCACGCGCGAGCTGCCGGCGGCGATCGCGACGGCGCGCACCTTTCCGCAAGGGCGGTTCATTCTGGACCATGCCGGCAAGCCGCCGATCGCCGAAGGTCTCGGCCGTGAGTGGGTCGATCGGATGACCGCGCTCGCCGACTCCGGCAATGTCTGGTGCAAGATCTCCGGTCTTGCGACCGAAGCCAAAAGGGACGACTGGGACGCGGCGCGTTTATTCCCGGCCGTGTCACATGCCGCGAAATGCTTCGGCGAGGATCGGCTGATCTTCGGCTCCGATTGGCCGGTTTGTCTTCTGGCCGGCAGCTATGGCGAGACCAAGCGCGCGCTTCACGAATGCCTTGTGAGACTTGGTGCCGGCTTTCGTGACAAGTCGCTTGGTCCGAACGCCCAGCAGGCCTACCGTCTGACGACTGCCGGACATGCGAGATAAATTGTCGGCGAGCGCGGCCTCAGTTTGATTTGGATCAAGGTGACGCTTGAACCTGATGGTCGCCCTGGACAAGAATTTACTGGGAGGCACGTCATGAGCGAGATCACTCATTTTGTCGCCATGCCGTTCGACCTGACCAAGGACGGTCTGGTCGCTGGCGAGCCCTATAAATGCGCCAGCCCGGCGAGCGCGATCGATCGCGCCAAGGGCTATTGGCAGATCTTCGGCCATGCGGGCGCCGTGGCCTTTGCCCGCACCGGCTATCCCGTGGCGGAAACGACTATCCTCCGGGTATTTGGCAGCGTGCCGGAAGACTTGCCGATTTGAACGCGCGAGTGCGATCGTTCGGGCGCCGGGGTACGTGATCGGCCTACCGCGCTCGGTCCTATTGATAGATCTGTTGCGCAACTGTCCTGCCAAACAGAAACGCCCCGGCGAGCCGGGGCGTTCAAGATGCATCGTCAATTTCCGATCAGCGATAGCAGCCCCCGACGCCACCCACCAGTTTCTTGGTGCTGACGCGTTTTGTTCACGCGCACGGGCGCCGCTTCGCTCGTGCTCAGTTGGAAACCTCGGCGTAGTTGCCCTTGTCATCCCACTTGTAGACGATGAAGTCGATCAGCTTGATGTCGCCCTTGGCGTCGAACTCCAACTTGCCGAGCACCGTATCCCAGGAGCCGGCCTTGATCGTCTCCATCACCTTCTTCGCATCAGTGGTCTTGGCTTTCGCCGCTGCCTGCGACCAGACCTGCATCGCCGCGTAGGTGTAGAGTGTGTAACCATCCGGGTCGATGTTCTTGGTCTTGAACTTCTCGACGATTGCAGCCGCGGTTGGTTTCTTGCGCGGGTCCGGGCCGAAGGTGAAGAGCGTGCCTTCGCCCGCGGGGCCGGTGATCGAGGCATATTCCTTGTCGGCGAGCGAGTCGCCGGCCATCAGCACCGTCTTCAGCCCTTGATCGCGCGCCTGGCGCAGGATCAGGCCAGCCTCCTGGTGATAGCCGCCGACAAAGACGAGATCGATGTTCTGGAGCTTCAGCTTTGAGACGATGGCGTTGAAGTCCTTGTCGCCCTTGTTGTAGGAATCGTTGATTTTCTCGGTGATGCCGGCCTTGTTCAGCGCCTTCTTGGTTTCGTCGGCAATGCCCTTGCCATAGGTGGTCTTGTCATTGAGGATCGCGATGTTCTTGCCTTGGAAGTGCTTCGCGATGTACTGGCCGGCGACCTGCCCCTGCTGGTCATCGCGGCCGCAGACGCGCGCTACGTTCCAGAGGTTGCGTTCGGTGAACAGCGGATTGGTGGAGCCCGGCGAGATCTGCAGCACATTGTTGTCCGCATAGGCTTCGGACGCCGGAATCGAAGCGGACGAGCAATAGTGACCCGCCACGAACGGGATCTTCGCGCTGCCGATCTTCTCGGCGACCGAGCGCGCCTGTTTCGGATCGCAGGCATCGTCCTCGATATCGAGCACGAGCGTCTTGCCGAGAACGCCGCCGGCGGCGTTAATGTCGGCCACCGCCATCTCCGCGCCGTTCTTCATCTGACGACCGGTCCCGGCTTCGCTGCCGGTGATGGAGCTCGCGAGCGCGATGGTCAGGTCTTCGGCGAACGCCGCGCCCGAAAGCGCGAGCGACGCTCCCAGTGCTAGGCCGGTGAGTTTCAAAGATTTCATAAGGGGTCCTCGATCAATCACTTTAGGGTGTGCCCGGGCAAGCCGGTTCGGATAGTCCGCCCATTCTTACCGCTAGGCCGCTGGCAATTTTCGGGCAATCGCGTGTTGACGCATAACTTGTTGCTACGGATGTCGCCTGCGATGCTCTCGTTTTTGTTACCAGATGACAGATTTGCGAAATCATGCACCTGTTGGTGGATTTTTATCCATGTTGCCAGCAAAGGTTGGTGCTCAGGTTTATGGAAATTGGCAGGCGAACTCATCAGCGGGATCACTCAACTTCGCGTCGTTTGCGGCCCGGCGAGCTCCGCCACAGATCGGTGGCGGAGAAATTCACCGGTCAAAAGGCTCTTCCTTCGCGCGGCGCGGGCGTCCGAACGTGTGAGCAGGCTTCGCGGCGCTGGCGACCGGCGGCTGGACCGCGCGGCGACTTTTTTCCGCCGACTTTTTTGTGCTGTCGTAAGGCAGGAGCTGAGGGGCGGGATTGATTTATGAGAATGGTGTTGCGCTTAGTCGGCTTCCTGTTCGCCGCAGGAACGGTCGTGTTCTTGGTGGCCGTGGCAGCGGTGGCGGGGCTGATCTGGAATTTCTCGAAGGATCTGCCGGACTATTCTCAGCTCCAGGATTACGAGCCTGCCGTCATGACGCGTATCCACGCATCCGACGGATCGCTGTTGGGCGAATATGCGAGGGAGCGGCGCATCTATCTGCCGATTCAGGCGGTTCCGAAACTGGTGACCAACGCCTTCCTCGCGGCCGAGGACAAGAACTTCTACGAGCATGGCGGCATCGACTTTTCCGGCATGGCGCGCGCCGGGCTGGTTTACATCCGGAATTACGGCTCCAACCGCCGCCCGCAGGGGGCATCCACGATTACCCAGCAGGTCGCGAAGAACTTTCTCCTGACCAACGAGGTCTCGTTCGGTCGCAAGATCAAGGAAGCGCTCCTGGCGATGCGAATCGAGCGCGCCTATTCGAAGGACAAGATTCTCGAATTGTATCTCAACGAGATCTACCTTGGCCTCGGTTCCTACGGCATCGCGGCTGCGGCGCAGGTCTATTTCGACAAATCGGTCAACGAGCTCTCGGTCGCGGAGGCGGCCTACCTGGCGGCGATGCCGAAGGCGCCCGGAACGCTGCATCCGGTCAAGAATCACGATCGCGCGGTCGAGCGTCGTAACTATGTCATCGACCGTCTTCAGGAAAACGGCTGGATCACGCAGGACGAGGCCGAAAAGGCTCGCAAGGCGCCGCTGGTCGTCGCCAGCCGATCGAATGCAACGCATACTTTCGCCGGGGAATATTTCGCCGAGGAGGTGCGGCGGGACATTTTCGAGCGGTACGGCGAGAAAAAGCTTTACGAGGGCGGCCTCTCGGTCCGCACCACGCTCAATCCGAAGCTGCAGGTCATCGCGCGCAAGACGATGGCCGCGGGCCTCGTGAACTTCGACGAGGCGCAGGGTTGGCGCGGCGCCATGAGCAAGCTGGATATTTCGGGTGATTGGGGCGTCAAGCTCGCGGAGGTCAAATCACTGTCGGACATCTCGCCGTGGCGGATGGCCGTGGTGCTCGAGACCGGCGACCAGTCGGCCCGCATCGGCTTTCAGCCCGATCGCGAACTCGGGGGCGCGGTTTCGAAGGACCGGCAGACCGGGCTCATCGCGCTGGACGGGGTCAAATGGGCGAGGGCGGCCTCCGGTCCCCTGCGCGGCAAGGCGCCGACCGCGGTCTCGCAAGTCCTGTCACCGGGCGACGTGATCTATGCCGATCCGCTGATGAAGGACGGCAACGTCGTCACGGGCCAATACCGGCTGCGGCAATTGCCTGAGATCTCCGGCGCCATGGTCGTGATGGATCCGTTGACCGGCCGCGTGGTCGCGATGGTCGGCGGCTTCTCTTACGATCAGAGCCAGTTCAATCGCGCCACGCAGGCCTACCGGCAGCCGGGATCCACCTTCAAACCCATCGTGTACTCGTCGGCGCTTGATAACGGCTATACGCCATCGACCATGGAGGTCGACGGGCCGCTCGAGATCGATCAGGGGCAGGGCGGCGATGTGTGGCGTCCGGAGAATTTTTCGGTGGGCAAGTATCGCGGCCCGACGACTCTCCGCGAAGCGCTCAAATGGTCTCTCAACACCGTGACGGTGCGATTGGCGCAGGACGTCGGCATGCCGCTGATCGCCGAATATGCCAAGCGCTTCGGCGTCTATGACGAATTGCCGAACTATCTCGCCTATTCGCTCGGCGCCGGTGAAACCACCGTCATGCGGATGGTCACGGCCTATTCGATGTTTGCCAATGGCGGGCGGCGGGTCAAGGCGACACTGATCGACCGCATTCAGGACCGCTACGGACATACGATCTTCAAGCACGATACCCGTGAGTGCCGCGGCTGCGATGCCCCCGAAGGCTGGAAGAATCAGCCCGAACCCCAGCTCGTCGACCACCGCGAGCAGGTGCTGGACGCGATGACCGCCTATCAGATCACGTCAATGATGGAAGGCGTGGTGCAGGGAGGCACGGCGAACATCTTGCGCGAAGTCGGCAAGCCGATCGCCGGCAAAACCGGCACTACCAACGAGGCCAAGGATGTCTGGTTCGTCGGCTTTTCTCCCGATCTCGTCGTCGGTCTCTATCTCGGCTATGACAAGCCCCGCAGTCTGGGCAGAGCCGCGCAAGCCGGCCACATCGCCGGTCCGGTCGCCAGGGATTTCATGAAGCTTGCGCTCGCCGACAAGCCGGCGATTCCGTTCCGGATGCCCGCGGGCATCAGGCTGATCCGTGTGGATTCGAAGACGGGCATGCGCGTTGCGGCGGGGACGGGCGGTCCTTCGATCCTGGAGGCATTCAAGCCGGGCACCGCTCCGCCGGACGACTACTCGGTGATCGACGATGCCGACGGCCGTGCGCTCACGGTGTCGCCGGACGCCGATCGCGCGATCGTCCGTTCCGGCACGGGCGGACTTTACTGACGAAGCTCGTGGAGATTGACCCCTAACCGAGCGCCAGCAGCCAGTGCCGCAGCGGCTATTCCGACTGCGAGGGCGTTTCGCGCAGGACGCGCGCCTTCGCGTTCAGGACGTGGTCCTGCATGAGCTGGAAGGCCTTTGCGGCATCGTGGCTCTTGAGCGCCTTGAAGATCGCCCTGTGCTCCAGATTAGAGGACTTCATACGCTCCTTGCTGACCAGCGCGCTGCGCCGGAACAGATGCAGCTCGCGTACGCAGTTCTGGTAGGCGGACAATAGCCGCGCATTCCCGGACAGTTCGAGAATGGCGCGGTGGAATTGCAAATTGAGCGGGTAGTAATCCTCGAGCTCGCCACTCGCAGCTGCCGTTTCCATCTGCGCGAGCAGGTCTTCGAGCCTGGCCAGTCCCTTGGCATCGATGATCGGCGCGAGCAGCCGGCCGGCCAGCGCGAACAACGCCGATCGCAGGTCGTAAAGCTCGGCGGCTTCCTTCAGATCGATCTGCCGTACGAAGGCGCCGCGATTGACCACGAAGCGGAGCAGGCCGATCTGCTCCAGGCCGCGGCAGGCTTCCCGCACCGGGCCACGGCTAACCCCGAACCGCTGCGCCAGCTCGGCCTCGTTGACCCATGCGCCCGGCAGCAATTCCCCGGCCTCGATGAGGCGCGTGATCTCGTCGCGGACGATGCCCGTCAGCGAGGTCTCCTTGTACTGCCGCAGCGTTTCGGCGGTGGTCGGCAATGGTCAATCCTTCGAATCCGCAGATCCCGACCATACAGGGTTCCGGAACGAGCCGCTATCATAATCCAAGATCGTCGACGATTTTATGTTGACACGCCAATTCAATCGGCAGAGCGTGCGGGTCAACTAAAGCGCGATGAGATCAGGTTGAATCGTGATCGCGTTTTAGGTCTTTGTTTGAGCAAAGATCTTTTCGGAAAACCGCTACACACTTTTCCGGATCATGCTCTAGAGACCGGAGCCGACGGCGATGATGGAAGGGTTCAAGAAGGAAACGCTTCACGTGAACGGCGTGGACATCGTGCTGCGACACGGCGGCAAGGGCCCGCCGCTGCTTCTGATGCACGGCAACCCGTTCACGCATCTGTCCTGGAATCGCGTGGCGCCTGAACTATCCAGGCATTTCACCGTGGTGACGCCCGATCTGCGCGGCTATGGCGACAGTTCGAAGCCCGACGGCGGCGACGATCATTATGCCTATTCGTTTCGCGAGATGGGCAAGGACATGGCCGAGGTGATGGCGAAGCTCGGCTTCGACACGTTTTCGGCCGCCGGCCACGACCGCGGCGCGCGCGTGCTGCACCGGATGTGTCTTGATTATCCCGAGAAGCTGAAAAAGGCCTGTTTCGTCGACATGCTGCCGCAGCATCATTTGCTGAACAACGTGACGTTCAACTGGGGCAAGTTCTCCTGGCACTGGTTCTTCATGATCCAGCCGACGCCCTATCCGGAGACCATGATCAATAATGATCCGGAGTTCTTCATCCGCAAGAAGCTCTCGAAGACCAGGCAGGGCACCGACTTCTTCGTTCCGGAGGCCCTCGACGAATATATCCGCTGCATCAAGAACCCGCGCACGGTCTACGCGATGTGCGAGGATTATCGCGCCACCGTGTCCTGCGATCTCGACATGGACACCGCGGACTTCAACGCCGGCAGGCGCGTGACCTGTCCGACATTCCTGCTGTGGGGCGCGACCGGCGGCGTCGGCCGCAACCACGATGCCAAGGAGATATGGTCGAAATACGCGACCAACATCGTCGGCACCGCGGCCGCGCCGGCCGGGCATTACGTCCAGGAGGAAGCGCCAAAGGAAACGCTCGACGTCATGCTGAAGTTCTTCGCGGACTAAAGCCTACTCGATCCGCGGCTGCGGACCGACGTGATCCGGCTGCGCAACAACGCGCAGTCGCGAAAAGAATAAGAATTCGGGAGGTGTTTCGTGGCCGTTCAATCCGGCGGCGTGTCCGCCAGCACGAAGATTTTCGCGCTTCTGTGCGTCAATGCGATCGTCATGTACATCGACCGCACCAACATCTCGATCACCGCGCCGATCATCCAGAAAGAGCTGGGTCTGAGCAATGCGTCGATCGGCACGGCGTTCTCTGCATTTTCGGTGACCTATGCCTGCTTCATGGTGATCGGCGGACGGATTGCCGATGCGGTGGGCTCGCGGCAGGGCCTCGTGGCCTGCGGCATTCTGTGGGGCGCCGGCACCATCGCGACCGGACTGATCGGCGGCCTCTCAACTCTGATCCTGGCAAGACTTCTGGTCGGCACGGGTGAGTCCGCCGTCTATCCGATCTCGTCCGCGGTGATCAACCGCTGGGTCAAGGCAGACCGGCGCGGCTCGGCGCAAGGCATCATGCATGGTTGCGGCCGGCTTGGTGCGGCGGTCGCGCCCTCGGTCGTGACCGCGCTGATCCTGTTCTGGTCCTGGCGCTGGTCGTTCATCATTCTCGGCGTCGCGAGCCTGTTGATGGCTGCACTGGTCGCCTATTATCTGCGGGATGATCCAAGGCTTCATCCGGCAATTACGCGCGGCGAGGTCGAGGCACTCGGCCATCGGGCCGACGAGATCGGGCGGGCGGATCTCGCCGCATCGACGCCGCTGATCTGGCCGGAGTTCTTTGCCAAGGTCTGGCCGGCGACGGTCATCTCGTTCTGCTACGGCTGGTTCTCCTGGTTCCTGCTGAGCTGGGTGCCGCTCTATTTCAGCCACGCCCATGGCCTGGAGATCAAGAGCGTCGCGATGTTCTCGACGCTGGTGCTGATCTTCGGCGTGCTGGGCATGGTGGGCGGCGGACTTGCCACCGATCTGTGGCTGAAGCGAACCGGCAGCATTCGCCGTGCGCGGCGCGACGTGATCGTGGTCTCCTTCATCGCCGCATTGCTTTGCGTCGTTCCGCTGCTGGTGACGACCGATCTCGCCGTCGACACGATCGCGCTGGCGCTCGGCTATTTCTTCATCGAGCTTGCAGATTCGTCGATCTGGATGCTGGGCATGGATGCCTCGCCGCAGCACTGCGCGACCTCGACCGCCGCCGTCAACACAGGTTTCGCCACCGCCGGCGCGGTGTCGCCCATCATCGTGGGCTGGCTGCTCGATGCGACGCGAAACTGGGAAAATGTCTTTCTCCTCACCATCGTCGTGCTGGTGATCGGCACGCTCGTCATTTTCCGCGTCCGGATTCATGACGAGGAAAGCAATGCGCAGCCAGAGTTCGGAGTGTGACGTGACCGCCAATCCTGCCCTCGAAACGCAATCGTCGCTGACGATGCACGTCGCCGAGTTCGTGACGTCATCGCACGGATCAAGCCTGCCCGACGACGTCATCGAGCTGGGCCGCAAGTCCATTCTCGACGGGCTTGGCCTTGCGATCGCAGGGAGTGCCTGCGAGTCCGGGCATATCGTCAATGACTATGTGCGTGATTTCGGCGGCAATCATGCGTCGTGCACCGTGCTTGGAACCAGCCTGAGGGTGCCGGCGCGTTTTGCCGCTTTCGCCAACGGCATCGCAATCCACGCGCATGATTTCGACGACACCCAACTCGCGATGGCGCCGAACCGCGTCTATGGGCTTTTGATGCATCCGACCGCGCCGGTGCTCGCCGGCGTGCTGGCTGTCGCCGAGCGAGAGGGCCTGTCGGGGGCCGCGCTGACTGCGGGCTATCATGTCGGCATTGAGGTGTGCTGCAAGGTCGCGGAAGCGGCCAATCCGCGTCACTATGAAGACGGCTTCCACACCACCGGGACTTGCGGCACGTTCGGCGCCGCAGCCGGAATCGCCAACATGCTGAAATTGTCCGCGGACGATGCGGCCGGCGTCCTCGGACTCGCCGCGAGCCAGTCGGCGGGCCTGCGCGAGAACTTCGGCACGATGACCAAGCCGTTCCACCCCGGCCGCTCTGCTGAGAGCGCAGTGCTGGCCGCTGATCTCGTCGGGCGCGGCTTTTCGGCCGCCCGCAACATTCTGGAAGCACGCCGCGGATTTTATCATGCCGCCTGCGGCGGATATGAGGATGCCGCGATCCGCGGCAAGCTCGGTGCGCCCTGGACGTTCGCGCAGCCCGGCATTTCCATCAAGCCGCATCCGTCGGGGTCGCTCACCCATCCCGCAATGTCCGTCATTCTCGAGCTGATCGAGAAGCACGACATCAAGCCGGAGCAGATCGAGCGCATCCGGGTCGGCACCAACCATCACATGCCGACGACCCTGCTGCACAACAATCCCACCAACGAGCTGCAAGCCAAGTTCAGCATGCCGTTCTCCGCCGCAATCCTGGCGCTGCGCCGCCGCGCGGGCCTGACCGAATACACCGACGAGGTGGTGCGCGCGCCTGAGACGGTCGCGATGATGAAGAAGGTCGATTTCTACGTGAACGAGGAAGCCAATGAAGCGGGCTTCCACAAAATGACCAGCATCGTCGATATCCTGCTGACGGATGACCGCCGCGTCAGCGGCCGCGCGGAATTCGGCAAGGGCAGCCCGGCCAACCCGATGAGCTGGGAGGAGGTCGCCGACAAGTTCCACGGCTGCGCGAGCTATGGCGGCCTGCCGGTCGAAAAGGCCCGCGAGGTCGTGAAAATGGTTGCCGATCTGCCGTCCCTCAGGGATGTCCGGATGCTGACGGCAGCTTTGACCATTTAGAGGATCCCTGCCATCGTCTGTTCTGCCGCGCGACCGATGTGACCCGAGTTGAAAAGGCGTTACAAGGGTCGTCGGATAGAGTTTGTCGGCGGTGAGAGGAGGACGGCGATGGATAAGCAATGGGATTATCAGGTTCGGATCTATCTCGATGACGAGCTTGCTGGCGTGGCGAGGCGCGATCCCGGCAATCGCGCAATCAAGCCGCTTGCTGACATCCTCGTCAAACATCATGCAACAATGAAATCCCAGTACGACGCCTTCGCCGATTACGTGGCCGAAGCCGAAAAGCGGGGCATCGAAGATTATCCGCTTTACGCATGGACGAAGGCGACGATCGAAGATCCTGCAAAACAGGCGAAATACATCAAGGCTTTCACGCTATATGTTGAGGGCCAGGAAGTTTATGCCAAGCCGTTGGCGGACGCGCTCGAAGCAGACCTTCAGCCACTGCTTGGCAGCCAGGTGATCACTCGGCTTTCCAAGCACGACACGAACCCGGCGAACAATCCCCAGCCGCCGGCGCAATATCGCAATTAGGCTCGCAACGCCCTGTGAGCGTCAAAGCGGATCGCCGCGAAGACAGCGAAAGCCGGCGGGCAGCGCCGGCCTTGTGCGATGCAGATCAATTCCCCTGAATGAGGCGCGGCACCGCCAGCGTGAACCAGGGGACGAACGCCACGACCAGAACGCCGATGATCAGGACTGCGAGATAGGGCAGCATCGCGCGGCTGGTCGCCTCGAGGCGGCTCTCCGACACCGTGCAGGAGACGTAGAAGCCGATGCCGATCGGCGGGATGAAGATGCCGACGCCCATCGCAAGGATCATGATCATGCTGTAGTGGATGATGTCGATGCCGTATTGGCCCGCGATCGGCATCAATAGCGGCCCGAGAATGATCAGCGCCGGCAGGCCCTCGAGCAGCGATCCCACCACGATCAGGAGCACGATCGATCCAAGAATGAACACGACGCGGTTGTCACCCGCCGAATGCAGGATCGCGGCGAGGTTTGCCGGCAGGTTCGCCGCCGTCAGCGTCCAGCCGAACGAAAACGCGGCCGCGATGATGAACAGCACCATGCCAGCCAGCAGGCAGGAGTCCACCGCGATCTGGTAGAGCGTCTTGAGATCGACCGCGCGATAGATCGCAAACGCCAAAATCAGGCCATACAGCACGGCGACGCTCGACACCTCGGTCGGCGTCGCGACGCCGAAGCGGATGCCGATCACCATGATGACCGGCATCACCAGCGGCAGCACGGCGCCGACGGTCGCGCGCAGCAGTTCGGGGCCGGTCGCGCGCGGCGCCGAGGTCGTCTTGCGGTGCCGCGACAGCACATAGTTCAGCGACATCAGCAGAAAGGCGATGACCGCGGCCGGCATCAGGCCGGCGATGAACAACGTCCCGATCGAGATCGGCGCCACCGATCCCAGCACCAGCATGGCAAGGCTCGGCGGGATCGTCTCGGACATCGCCGCCGATGACGCCAGCACTGCGGCGCCCTGTTCGGGCTTGTAGCCCTGGCGCTGTAGTTCACGACGCAGGACCGAACCGACCGCGACGACATCGGCGATCTTCGATCCGGAAATGCCCGACACCATGTAGATCGTCAGCACCACGACCTGCAGCAGGCCGCCGCGCATGTGGCCGACGAGCGTCATCGCGAAGCGGACGAGGCGAAGGCTGATGCCGCCTTTCTCCATGATCAGGCCGGCCCAGATGAAGAAGGGCAGCGTGAGCAGGATATAATTGCTGGTGCCGTCAAACGTGTTCTGCGCCACCGCGATCAGTGGGGCCACGCCGCTGATCATCAGAAACGTCACCGAGCCCAGTAACATCGCGAAGCTGACGGGAAGTCCTGCGAGAATCGCAAGCAGGAATGCGACCAGCATGACGCCGAGCGCCGTGCCGTTGGCGAGATGAAGCGACGGCATGATGCTCGCCGCATAAACGACGCTGGCCATCAGCGCGACGACGATCGCAACCGGAAGCACCTCGCGCGAGGCATAGACATAGACCAGCCGCTCGATGGCAAACAGCGCGGTGAGCACGAGGCCGACCGTGAGCGGAAGCACCAGCCATGCCGCGTTGATCTGCAGGATCGGCGTGTTCGAAGTCGACGAGATCGACAGCAGGTCGAGCGAGACATCGCCGACGACCACCGCGGCAACCAGGATCAGGAGATCCATGCCGATCGCGACGGAGGTTCGCCAGCGCGGCGAAAGTTTCGCCGTCAGGAATTCCACTGTCGTGTGGTGGCGGGCGCGAAAGGCCAGCGCGCCGCCGACGAAGGCCGTCAGTGACAGGAATAGCTTGGCCGCTTCATCGGCCCAGAGCAGCGACTCGTCGAACCAGAAGCGCGAAACGATCCCGGTCAGGACGATCGCAAGCTGGATCACCAGCGCGATCACCAGAATCGCCCGGAACGCCCGGTCGATGCCGTTCAACCCGGCGCGGACGCGATCCGCAACCGGACCCCGCCTGACGGCGGGCTCCGCGGGATGGGCCGATCCGGTTACCGTCGCAAGCTCGCCATCGGGCAAGGCCGATAGCGGCTCAAGCATGCCCGGCTTCCTTCAGGACAGCGTCATAGAGATCGGCGCCGATGATGTCCTTGAATTGCGGGTACACGCCTTCGGTGGCCTTGCGATAATCGTCGCGGTTCGGCTCGACGATCGTCATGCCCTTGGTCTTGTAACGTTCCGCGATCTCCTCACTCTTGGCGGCGATCGTGGTCCGCCAGTCCTTGGTGAGGTTGACGCTCGCGGCGCGAACGGCCTCCTGCGCGTCCTTCGGCAAGGTGTCGAACTTGGACTTGCTCGCCATCATGACACCGACGTTATAGACCTGATTGGTCATGTTGATGGTGTTCACGATCTCATCGTGCTTGGTCGCGGCGAGCGAGATCATCGGCGTTTCGACCGCGTCGATGACGTGCTGCGACAGCGCGAGATAGACTTCGGTCAGATCGATCGCGACCGGGCTTGCGCCGAGCGCGCGGAAGGTCGCCGCGAAGATGGCGCCGGGCTGCACGCGGATCTTCAATCCCTTCATGTCGGCCGGCTCGGGCGCCTTCTTGCCGACGGTGGACACGACGCGCCAGCCCCAATGGCCCCAGCCAAGGCCGTAGATGCCCTTTGTCGGCAGCATCTCGAGCAGCTTGGTGCCCGTCGGCCCGTCGAGCAGTCGTTCGGCCGAGCCCGAGTCGGAAAACAGGAATGGCAGATCGACGACCTGGAATTTCGGGAAGATGGTGTCGATAAAGCCTGACGTATGCGCGCAGAAGTCGATGATGCCGGTCTGTAACCCGGTCAGGATGTTGGTGCCGCTGCCGAGCTGGCCGATGCTGAACACCTGGATGTCGATGGCGCCGGAGGTGCGCTTCGAGACATCTTCCGAGAAGCGCTTGAGCACGTCGTAGAGCGGATGGCTCTGGGTGTCGGCAAAGGTCAGCTTGAGCGTATGGGTCGGCGTGGCAGCCCATCCGGTTCGCCCCACGAAGGGCATCGCCACCGATGCCGCGAGGCCGGTCGCCCCAACCTTCAGAAGTCTGCGTCGCGCGATCATGATCGAGTCTCTCCCTGATAGTCCTCGTCGGCTTCGTGCCGATTTCTTAGGGATGCCGAGTAGCACGAGTTTCAGCCCATGCCTATGACCCCATTTGCATAGACCACCGCCGAGGCCTGCCCGCGGATATGGGTCCTATAGGCAGCCTCTCGACGCTGAGCGCCTCAGCAGCTTCATTGAAAGCCATCCACCGTGTAGGGATGCAGGCCCTGGAATCGATGCATCATGAAATAGGCGCCAGCGAGCGGGTGATGGCTTGCCCGGTGCCTCGCGCAGCTCCCGCAACAATGGCGGTACGTCCGTCTTGGGAACGCTGGCGCGATGATCCTCAGAGCTTGTTCGGCAGATATTGCGAGCCTTCCTTGCCGAGGAAGTCGAGCATCGCCTGCGCGGGCGGCAGCAGGATCTTGTCGGCGCGGCGGATCGCGTGCCACTGCCGGATCACGGGCAGGCCTGCGACCTTGAGCGTGACAAGCCGGCCGTTCTCCAGTTCATGCGAGACCGTGTGCTGCGAGATGAAGGCGATCCCGAGACCGGCGATGACGGCCTGCTTGATCGTCTCGTTGCTGTCCATCTCCATGCCGACCTTCGGCTTGAGACCCGCCTTCTGAAAGAACTGCTCCATCAGCATGCGCGTGCCTGATCCATGTTCGCGGGTCATGAAGGTTTCGTGCGCGAGGTCGGCCGCCGTGAGCTTCTTCTTTCGTGCCAGCACGTGATCGCCGGCGGCGACGATGATATGCGGATGCTTGCCGAGCGGACGCATCTCGACATCGACGCCGGCCGGCGGTTGCCCCATCACGGCGATGTCGAGATCATAACCGCGCAAGGCGTTGCGAATGGTCTCGCGGTTGCCGATTGTAAGCGTGACATCGATCTTTGGAAAACGCCGCGAAAAGCCGGCGATCGCGAACGGCACGAAGTATTTCGCCGTGCTCACGGCGCCGATAGAGACTCGGCCACCGGTCCGCCCCGCGATCATATCGAGCGACTGCTCGCAGTCGAGCAGGGCAGCTTCGAGACGTTCGCCGAGCGTGAGAACGAGGCGTCCCGCGTCGGTCAGCGCCATGCCTTCTCCGGTCCGCTGGATCAGCGGCAGGCCTGCCAGTATCTGCAGGTTGCGCAGCTGAAGCGTGACCGCGGGCTGGGTCAGGTTGAGCCGGTTCGCGGCGGCCGTGATCGAGCCGGCTTTCTGCACGGCCGCGAGCGAGCGAAGCTGGCGGATGGTCAGGTCCCGTAAAAATCGTCCGGCCATGGGGCGCTCCATAAGAAATACTTTTGGCTAGCCAAAGATATTAAAATTTCACTAATTACGCAATTTGCGCGTTGATGACGAAGCGGTGCCGATAGCGGCATCGCGGGATCGAAGCCCCGTTGAACAGGGGACGATCAATGGGAGCGACGCGGATGGAATATCGTCCCACATTGCAGTCTTGCCTTGGCCGCGCCGCACCGCACACAACGACGCGTGCCGCGTCGGCCGTGGTGATCGAAGCGCTGGCGCGGGCCGCGGTCGATCTCGCCGCGATGATCGCCGCCGGACCGCTTGCCGGCATTACCGGCGACGCCGGATCGCTCAATCCGGATGGCGACAGGCAAAAGGACATCGACATTGTCGCAGATCGGCTGATGCGCGACGCGCTGCGCACCGCGCCGGTTGCCGGCGTGTTATCGGAAGAAGTCGAATTGCCGGAAACGCTCGATGAATCGGCGCCGCTTTGTGTCGCGATCGATCCGCTCGACGGCTCCGCCAATCTGGAGAACAACATTTCGGTCGGCACCATCTTCTCGATCCGGCCGAAAGCGAACGACGTGATCTCGACGTTCTTCGAGCCCGGCACGGCGCAATGCGCGGCGGGCTTCTTCATCTACGGTCCGCAAACGATTTTGGTGCTTGCGCTCGATGCACGCGTCGACATTTTCATTCTCGATATCCGCATAGGCGCGTTCGTGCTCATGAAGCAGGGCGTGCACGTGCTTGCAGATACGCCGGAGTTCGCCATCAACGCCTCCAACCGCCGTCATTGGAGCAGCGCCGTGCGCCGCTATGTCGACGGCTGCCTCGCCGGGTCGACGGGCGAGCAGGGGCAGGATTTCAACATGCGCTGGATCGGTTCGCTGGTTGCGGAAGCCTATCGCATTCTCGTCCGCGGCGGCGTGTTTCTTTATCCGGCCGATGCGCGGCCCTCGTATCGCGATGGCCGGTTGCGCCTCGTCTACGAAGCGCATCCGATCGCGCTGATCATGGAATGGGCGGGCGGCGCCGCCAGCAGCGGACGGGCGCGAATCCTGGAGCTTTCGGCCCGGACGCCGCATCAGCGGGTGCCTCTGGTCATGGGTTCGGCGCTCGCGGTGCGCGATGTGAATCTCGTTCACGAGGGTTTCGAGCCCATGTTCGAAAACAACGATGCGCCGCTGTTCGCGCACCGCGGCCTGTTTCGCTGAGGGCCTGTCATGTCACGCCGCCATCCCATCATATCGATCACGGGCTCGTCGGGCGCCGGCACGACATCGGTGAAGAGGACGTTCGAGAACATCTTCCGCCGCGAGAAGGTCTCCGCAGCCTTTATCGAAGGCGATGCGTTCCACCGCTACGACCGCGCCGAGATGCGTCGCAAGATGGTGGAGGAGGCGGAGCGCGGCACCAAGCCTTTCAGCCACTTCAGTCCCGAGACCAATCTGTTCGAGGAGCTCGAAAAGCTGTTTCGCGACTACAGCGAATCCGGCACCGGGACCACGCGGCACTATGTTCACGATGAGGAAGAAGAGCAGCTCTATGGCGCTCCGCCCGGCACTTTCACGGCCTGGGAACCTGTCCCGGCCAATTCCGATCTTCTCTTCTACGAGGGGCTGCATGGCGCGGTCGTCACTGAGCGGGTGAACGTCGCCAAATATGCCGATCTCAAGATCGGCGTCGTGCCGGTGATCAATCTCGAATGGATCCAGAAGCTGCACCGCGACCGGCAGGCGCGCGGCTATTCCACCGAGGCGGTGACCGACACCATCCTGCGCCGCATGCCGGATTACGTGAACTACATTTGCCCGCAATTCAGCGAGACCGACATCAATTTTCAGCGCGTGCCGACGGTCGATACGTCGAATCCGTTCATCGCGCGCTGGATTCCGACGCCGGACGAATCGATGGTCGTGATCCGGCTGAAGAACCCGAAGGGAATCGATTTCCCCTATCTGCTCTCGATGATCCCGAACAGCTTCATGTCGCGCGCCAATTCGATCGTGATCCACGGCGCGAAGCTCGATCTGGCGATGCAGCTCATCCTTACGCCGCTGATTTTGCAACTGATTGAACGAAAGAAGCGAACGCTATGAACGTGCCCATGCTGTCGTCCGTTGCCGCTCGCCCGGACGTCTCCCATGCCGAGATGGCCAACGCCATCCGCTTTCTTGCCATCGACGCGGTCGAGAAGGCCAAGTCCGGCCATCCCGGCATGCCCATGGGCATGGCTGATGTTGCGACCGTCCTGTTCTCGCGCTTCCTGAAATTCGATCCGGCCGATCCTGCGTGGCCGGACCGCGACCGCTTCGTGCTGTCGGCCGGTCACGGCTCGATGCTGCTGTATGCGCTGCTTCATCTGACCGGCCATGAGGCCGTCACACTCGATCAGCTCAAAGCGTTCCGGCAATGGGGCTCGCAGACGCCCGGTCATCCCGAATACGGTCATACGCCGGGCATCGAGACGACGACCGGGCCGCTCGGGCAGGGCATCGCGACGGCGGTCGGCATGGCGCTTGCCGAGCGGCTGATGAATGCGCGTTTCGGCGACGAGCTCGTCGATCATTTTACTTACGTAGTTGCCGGCGATGGCTGCCTGATGGAGGGCCTCAGTCATGAGGCGATCTCGCTCGCCGGACATCTTCGGCTCGGCCGCCTCATCGTGCTGTTCGACGACAACAATATATCCATCGACGGCGCGACGTCGCTGTCCTGTTCGGATGACCAGCTCGCGCGCTTCCGGGCCTCGGGCTGGTCGGTCGCGGGTATCGACGGTCACGACCCGCAGGCCATCGCTGCCGCGATCGAACAGGCAAGGGCGAGCGACCGTCCTTCGCTGATCGCCTGCCGCACCGTCATCGGTTTCGGTGCGCCGAACCGGCAAGGCAGCGAGAAGGCGCATGGCGCGCCGCTCGGTACGGAGGAAGTCGCAAAGACACGCGCGGCGCTCGACTGGCCGCATCAGGCTTTCGAGATTCCAGGTGAAGTTCTTGCGCAATGGCGCGAGGCCGGCCGGCGCGGCCATGATGCGCGCCGCGCCTGGATCGAACGAGCCCGTCGCATCTGTGCAGGCGACCGATCGCCGTTCCATGATGCGCTCAACAGGAAGCTTCCTTCCCCCTATGCCGAGGCGATGAACGAGCTGCGCGTGCGTCTCGCCGCGGACCGGCCAAAGATCGCCACCCGGCAGGCCTCTCAGCTAGTGATCGACGCCATTGCGCCGGCCTTGCCGAATCTGCTCGGCGGCTCGGCGGACCTGACACATTCCAACCTCACGCTCGCGAAAACCCAGAAGCCCGTGCGTCCTGGCGCGTTTGAAGGCGGCTACATTCATTACGGCGTTCGCGAGCATGGCATGGCTGCGGCGATGAACGGCATCGCGCTGCATGGCGGGTTCATTCCCTATGGCGGCACGTTCCTGGCGTTCTCGGACTACAGCCGTCCGGCGATCCGGCTCGCGGCGCTGATGGGCATCCGCGTCATCCATGTGATGACGCACGATTCGATCGGACTCGGCGAGGACGGGCCGACCCATCAGCCGGTTGAGCATCTTGCCGCGCTGCGGGCGATTCCCAATCTTCTGGTGTTTCGTCCGGCCGATGCCATGGAAACCGTGGAAGCCTGGGACTGCGCGCTGCGCGCGGAGGGCTCGCCGTCGATCCTCTGCCTGTCGCGGCAGGCGCTTCCCGCGTTTCGCAGCGAGGCGACCGAGATCAACCTTGTTGCGCTCGGGGCGTACGTCGCCGTCGAGCCGGACCAACCGCGCGACGTGACGCTGATCGCAACCGGCTCGGAAGTGTCGGTCGCGTTCGATGCCGCGAAGATCCTTGCCAAGGACGGCATCCAGGCGGCCGTCGTCTCCGCGCCGTGCTTCGAACTGTTCCGCCGGCAATCACAGGACTACCGGACCAAAGTCCTCGGCGCCGCGCCACGTGTCGGTGTCGAAGCAGCGATCGAGGGTGACTGGGCGCGGTGGCTCGGCGATGACGGCGAGTTCATCGGCATGGCCGGATTCGGCGCCTCCGCGCCGGCGGATGTTCTTTATCGCGAGTTTGGGATCAC
The DNA here is from genome assembly GCA_963770385.1 of uncultured Alphaproteobacteria bacterium. Taxonomy (GTDB): domain Bacteria; phylum Pseudomonadota; class Alphaproteobacteria; order Rhizobiales; family Xanthobacteraceae; genus Bradyrhizobium. Next base: position 2,827,504 of record CAVYPJ010000003.1, read on the forward strand.
GGCCGACGCCGTGGCGCTGGCGGCGATGCGCGCCATCGTGCGGTCGCGTCAGTCGCAACCCGCGCAAGTCAGTTGAACGGAGGTACCGATGGCTCGGATTACATTGCGGCAATTGCTGGATCATGCGGCGGAGCGCGGCTATGGCGTGCCGGCCTTCAATATCAATAACATGGAGCAGGGGCTGGCGATCATGGAGGCGGCGGCCGCGGTCGATGCGCCTGTCATCATCCAGGCCTCGCGCGGCGCCCGGTCCTACGCCAACGACATCATGCTCTCCAGGATGATCGACGCGCTGGAGGAGATGCATCCGCAGATCCCGCTCTGCCTGCACCAGGACCACGGCAACGAGGAGTCGACTTGCGCGACCGCGATCAAGCATGGCTTCACCTCGGTCATGATGGACGGCTCGCTGAAGGCCGATGCCAAGACTGCCGCCGATTACGACTACAACGTCGATATCACGCGGCGCGTGGTCGAGATGGCGCACTGGATCGGCGCGTCCGTAGAAGGCGAACTCGGCGTGCTCGGCTCACTGGAGCATGGCGGCGGCGAGCAGGAGGACGGCCATGGCGTCGAGGGTCAGATCAGCCGCGAACAGCTCCTGACCGACCCGGACCAGGCGGTCGATTTCGTTCGCGCCACCAAGGTCGATGCACTGGCGATCGCGATGGGCACCTCGCACGGCGCCTACAAATTCACCCGCAACCCCGACGGCGAGATTCTCGCGATGAATGTCGTCGAGGAGATTCATCGGCGGCTGCCCAATACGCATCTGGTGATGCACGGCTCCTCGTCGGTGCCGCAGCCGCTGCAGGACATGTTCAATCAGTTCGGCGGCGAGATGCCCCAGACTTGGGGCGTCCCTGTCGAGGAGATCGTGCGCGGCATCAGGCACGGCGTGCGCAAGGTCAATATCGACACCGATTGCCGGCTCGCGATGACCGCGGCGTTTCGCAAGGTTGCGAGCCAGAGTTGAAGCGAATTCGATCCGCGCAAATTCCTCAAGCCGGCGATGGACGCGCTGCGCGATTTATGCAGGGAGCGTTTCGAGCAGTTCAGCACCGCCGGCAATGCTTCAAAGATCAAGGTGATCCCGCTACCGGAGATGGCGAAGCGTTACCGCTCCGGCGCACTGGACCCGCAGATTGGAAAACTGACCGCAGCGGCTTGAGCCAACGCGGCGCGAACAGAAGGAGGATCAGATGAACGATCAGTCGATGACGGTTCGCGGCAAGGATCGCTACCGGTCGGGCGTGATGGAATATAAGCGCATGGGCTATTGGGAGCCCGCCTATGAGCCCAAGGACACCGATGTCATCGCGCTGTTCCGCGTCACGCCACAAGAGGGTGTCGATCCGACGGAAGCCTGCGCGGCGGTGGCCGGCGAGTCCTCGACGGCGACGTGGACGGTGGTCTGGACCGACCGGCTGACGGCGGCGGAGAAGTATCGCGCGAAGTGTTATCGCGTCGAGCCTGTCCCGAATTCGCCCGGCAGCTATTTCGCCTATATCGCCTATGACCTCGACCTGTTCGAGCCGGGCTCGATCGCGAACCTGACGGCCTCGATCATCGGCAATGTGTTCGGCTTCAAGCCGCTGAAGGCGCTGCGGCTCGAGGACATGCGGTTGCCGGTCGCCTATGTGAAGACGTTCCAGGGCCCGGCGACCGGCATCGTTGTCGAGCGCGAGCGGCTCGACAAGTTCGGCCGTCCGCTGCTCGGCGCAACGGTCAAGCCGAAGCTCGGGCTCTCCGGCCGCAACTACGGCCGTGTGGTCTATGAGGCGCTGAAGGGCGGGCTCGACTTCACGAAGGACGACGAGAACATCAATTCGCAGCCCTTCATGCATTGGCGTGAGCGCTTCCTCTATTGCATGGAGGCGGTGAACAAGGCGCAGGCCGCGACCGGAGAGATCAAGGGCACCTATCTCAACGTCACTGCGGCGACGATGGAGGACATGTATGAGCGCGCCGAATTCGCGCGCGAACTCGGCTCCTGTATCATCATGATCGACCTCGTCATCGGCTACACCGCGATCCAGTCGATGGCGAAATGGGCGCGCAGGAACGACATGGTGCTGCATCTGCACCGTGCGGGTCACTCCACCTATACGCGCCAACGCAATCACGGTGTCTCGTTCCGCGTCATCGCCAAATGGATGCGGCTTGCGGGCGTCGATCACATCCACGCCGGCACGGTGGTCGGCAAGCTCGAGGGCGATCCGAACACGACGCGCGGCTACTACGACATCTGCCGCGAGGATTTCAACCCGATGCGGCTGGAGCACGGCGTCTTCTTCGACCAGCATTGGGCGAGCCTCAACAAGATGATGCCGGTGGCGTCCGGCGGCATCCATGCCGGCCAGATGCATCAGCTGCTCGATCTGCTTGGCGAGGACGTCGTGCTGCAGTTCGGCGGCGGCACGATCGGCCATCCCCGCGGCATCCAGGCGGGAGCCACCGCCAACCGCGTCGCGCTGGAGGCGATGATCCTCGCCCGCAACGAGGGCCGCGACTACGTGCATGAAGGCCCCGAAATTCTCGCCAAGGCCGCGCAAACCTGCACGCCGCTGCGCGAGGCGCTCGATGTCTGGAAGGACGTGACCTTCAACTATGAATCGACCGACGCGCCGGACTTCGTTCCAACACCCAGCGTCGCGGTCTGAAAGGAACATGACGATGCGCATAACCCAGGGCTGCTTCTCTTTCCTGCCCGATCTCACCGACGGTCAGATCACCGCCCAGATCCAGTATTGCCTGGAGAAAGGCTGGGCGGTGAACATCGAGTTCACCGACGATCCGCATCCCCGCAACACCTATTGGGAGTTGTGGGGGCTGCCGATGTTCGATCTGCGCGACGCGGCCGGCATCATGAAGGAACTCGCCGACTGCCGGCGCGTCTATGGCGACCGCTACATCCGCATTTCCGGTTTCGATTCCAGTCCAGGCTGGGAGTTCGTGCGGATTTCCTTTATCGTCAATCGCCCCAAGGAGGAGCCGGGCTTCCGGCTCGACCGGCAGGAGTTCCGCGGCCGCAACATCCGCTATGCCACCCATGCCTATGCAGCCGGGCGGCCTGAAGGCGAGCGGTACGGCTAATCATGACGCGACCAGCAATCGAGCCGAAGGAAACCGACGCGACGCCGGTCGATGCCATCGACCTTCGCCGGGAATATGAAGCGGTCGACGTCGCCTCGGTGCTCGGCCAACTCGACGAGGAATTGATCGGTCTTGCGCCCGTGAAGACGCGGATTCGCGAGATCGCCTCGCTGCTGCTGGTGGAGCGCATCCGGCAGAAGATGGCGCTCGCGACCACGTTTCCGACCCTGCACATGTCGTTCACCGGCAATCCCGGCACCGGCAAGACGACCGTCGCGCTGCGGATGGCGGGCATCCTGCATCGCCTCGGATTCGTGCGGCGCGGGCATGTCATCAGCGTTACGCGCGACGATCTGGTGGGGCAATATATCGGTCACACTGCGCCGAAGACCAAGGAGATCCTGAAGAAGGCGATGGGCGGCGTGCTGTTCATCGACGAGGCCTACTATCTCTACCGGCCCGAGAACGAGCGCGACTACGGCCAGGAAGCAATCGAGATCCTGCTGCAGGTGATGGAATTGCAGCGCGAGGATCTCGTGGTCATCCTCGCCGGCTATGATGACCGCATGGAAAAGTTCTTCCAGAGCAATCCGGGTTTCCGCTCCCGCATCGCCCATCACATCGATTTCCCCGATTATTCCGACGTGGAGCTGCTGGCGATCGCTGAACTGATGCTAAACGAGCAGAATTATCGTTTTGCTCCTGAAGCGCGAGACGCGTTCGTGCGCTACATCGCGATCCGCAAGACTCGGCCGCTGTTCTCCAACGCGCGCTCGATCCGCAATGCGCTCGACCGGATTCGGCTTCGTCAGGCCAACCGGCTGGTCTCCCGGCTCGACCGCATCTTGACCAGCGACGAGGTGATGTCGATCGTCGCTGCCGACGTTCTCGCGAGCCGGGTGTTTTCCGGAGGCTCGGACGGAGCGGGGAAGGGACCGTGACCGCGGCTCTTTCGCCCGCGGCGGTCGATGTCCAAGAGGTGAAGGATAGGGTCGTTCGCGCAGGCGCGCTGATCTTCGATGTCGACGGTACGCTGGCCGAGACGGAAGAGGTTCATCGCCGGGCCTTCAACGCCGCCTTCGCGCAGGCAGGGCTCAACTGGTGCTGGAGTTCGCATGGTCTATCGGGAATTGCTGCGGGTGACCGGCGGCAAGGAACGCATCCGCGCGTTCGACGACATGCGGCCTGCCGGCGCTCCATTGTCGGACGGCAGGATTGCCGAACTCCACCGGATCAAGACCGCCCGCTATGCCGAACTGATCGCGGCCGGCGGATTTGTGCTGCGCCCCGGCGTGGAGGCCCTGCTGGCCGGCGCGCGGAAGCGAGGCCAGCGCCTTGCGATCGCGACGACGACGTCGCGCAGCAACATCGACGCTCTGCTGTCGGTTGTGCTGGGGCCGGCTTGGACCTGCCGGTTCGACGCGATTGTCGCGGGCGATGAGGTGGCGCGGAAGAAACCGGCGCCCGATGTCTATCTTGACGTGCTGGCGAAATTGGCGCTTCCCGCCTCGGAATGCATCGCGATCGAGGATTCCGGAAATGGCCTTGTGGCGGCGTCCCGCGCGGGCATTCCCGTTTTGATCACCCGGAGCGTCTATTCTCGCGACGACGATTTTTCCGGCGCGCTTCTCACGGTCGATGAACTGAGCGAGATTGTCTAACGAGTTCTTGCTGCGTCGTGATGAGCGGGGAAGCACCTCTTCACAGATCAAACGGTATCAACCATCTCGTTGGCATTGACTCTCCGACGGGCGCACCTCTAAATACCCACGACGGTTCCCCAGCTCGGGGACGAAAAGGGAATGCGGTGCGAGGATGTCCTCAATGCCGCAGCTGCCCCCGCAACTGTAAGTGGAAAATCTTTCGTCATAAGCCACTGGGCGACTCGGTCCTGGGAAGGCGACGGAAGGTGACGACCCACGAGCCAGGAGACCTGCCGTCAGCCGTGGTCACACGCGACGATGTCGGTCGGGGAGTACAGACATTTTCTCACCGGAGGGTTGCGGCCTGACGAGGAGGACTTGGTTCGCTGTGACGTGCCACTGACGTCATACCGAGGCCTGAACTGTGTGTTTTGTTTCCGCCGGCCATACGCGCCGGACTATCCTGCTCGCTTCCAGTTTCATCACTTCCGTCCTCGCAGTTGATATGTCTGCGGTGCAAGCGCAACAGCCCGTGTCTTCCGATCGGTTGCCGCCGGTCGAAATTTCCCCGCCTACCCACCAAAGCCGCACGCGCCCAAAACCCAGTCGCAATGCGGGGCCAGGCCCGCGTCGTGCGGCGCCGAATCGAGCGGTCTCTTCCGCGACCGAACCGAAGCAAGGTGGTGCGCAAGGCCCGGTGCAAACGCCGCTCAACACCGGCGTCGTTGCGGAAAGCGCGTCGCGTCTTGGCTTGAGCGTTCGCGAAGTTCCGGCAACCGTTGAGGTGGTCAGCCGACAGACGATGCAGGAGCAGGGCTACCGGACGGTGTCGGACGTCGCTCAAGGCGCGGTCGGCGTGACGTCGGGTGACAATCCGGCCGAACCGTCGGCCTTCTCGATGCGTGGTTTCACCAACAGCCAGATCAACGTGCTCTACAACGGCATCAAGATCGGGCCGCAGAACATGACGTCGCGCATCATGGACACGGCCAATCTCGAGAGCGTGGAGTTCCTGAAGGGGCCGGCCTCCCTGATGTCGGGGGAGGGTGCCAGCGGCGGCGCGATCAATTTCGTGACGAGGCAGCCGCACACCGGGCCGATCCAGAACGACGCGGAGTTTTCCTATGACTCGCTGTCGTCTTTCCGCAGCCATTACGGCTCCGGCGGCAGCACCAACGTGCAGGGGCTGGACTACCGGTTTGACATCAGCCGCTCGTCGCTCAACGGCTTCGTCGATGATACCAATACCAAGACGCTGGACGTGTCGGGGCAGTTAAACTACCGCATCTCCGATAGTCTCAAGATCTGGGGTGCGATCGAGTACAAGGAAGACAAGGAGAAGGCCTATTGGGGCGTCCCGCTGGTCTCCACCGCCTTCAGCGGCGTTCATGCAACGACCGGCATCGTGTCCGGAAACTATGTCTCGAACTACAACGGATCACACCTCGGTCCGGTCACGATCGACGATCGTACCTTCAATACCAACTATAACGTGCTCGACAACAACAATAAGGCCAAGGAGTTGTGGGTTCGCGGCGGCTTCGAGCTCAGGCTGGCGCCTGACCTGACCCTGCGGAGCCAGGTCTACGGCTATGGAGCGGAGCGCGAGTGGTTCAACAATGAGGTCGAGGCGTTCAACGCCAATCTGAATCAAGTCGACCGGGAACGCTTTTACGTCGCGCATCGCCAGAAGCTTGCCGGCAATATCACCGACCTGACGTGGGACACGAACATTGCGGGCTTGGACAACCGTCTGGTGACGACGTTCGCGGCGAGCGATCTCGATTTCGTTCGACCGGGCGCGGCCAATTTCCCACACGATCTGGTCTCGCTGGTCGATCCGATAAGAGGATATTACGGGCTGCTCACGACCCAGCAGCAAACGGCCGGCATCGATAACGAGTCGCTCTCGTTCGAGGATCGGTTGAAGATCACCCAGACTTTCGCGCTGGTCGGTGGCCTGCGGACGGAGCACATCGGTCTTGATCGAAACTCGACGGACGTCACGGGCGCAGAGAAGGCAGCCTTTCCGTTCTCGAAATCCTGGGCACCGGTGACCGGGCGGTTCGGCTACACTTGGGAAGCCATACCCGGCATGACCTTCTTCAGCCAGTATGCGACCGGCGCCGATGTCTCGGCCAACAGCATCTTTTTGCTGGGAGCGACCCAGCCGCTCGATCTGACCACGTCCCGGACCTATGAGACGGGCGTGAAGCATCTGTTCTGGGGCAACAGGGCGGAGTGGTCGTTCTCCGCCTACGATATCGTGCGCAAGAACGTCTATGCGGCCGCAGGCGGCATGCAGCTCAACATCGCAGGAAAGGAAGAGGCTAAGGGCGTCGAGCTGGCTGCAGCCGTACGTCTGACCGATGCGTGGCGGATGTGGGGCAACGTCGCCTATGTCGATGCGCGCTATGCCGACTATGACTTTATCGGCGGCTCGTTTTCCGGGAATACGCCTCCAAATGTGCCGCGCGTGGTCGCCAACGCCGGAACATCCTATCGGTTCGGCACGGCCTGGCCGGTTGAACTGGGCCTGGTCGGCCGTCACGTCGGCGATCGCTACAACACCGATGCCAATACCGTGACGTTGAATGCCTATACGGTTGCGGATGTGTACGCTTTTGTCGACATTCCGAAGTCGGTCTTCGATGCGGTCGACCAGACCCGGCTGACGTTCCGGGTGCGAAACATAACCGACAAGCGCTACGCCATCTGGGGCGATCCGTTCTATCCCGACCAGGTTCTGCTCGGCGCTCCACGGACCTACGAGATATCAGCCGCGTTCAAGTGGTGAGGCACACGGAGCATGATGAGCGCAATCGTTCTGCTGCATCGATGGCTGGGGATCGCGTTCTGCCTGCTGTTCGCGATGTGGTTTGCGACGGGAATGGTGATGCATTTCGTTCCATTTCCGTCGCTGACGGAAGCGGAACGCTTCGCCGGTCTCGCACCCCTGGACGGCACGCCCGTGCCGATCGCTCCGCAAGATGCGGTCAAGGCGAGCGGCATCGATGATGCCGTTCGCATCCGCCTGATACAGCGCAGCGATGGTCCGGTATACGTCGTTGCGGGACGATCGCTGACGACATCGATAAGCGCCATGGATGGTTCGATCGCCGAGGCCAAGTCGCCGCGTGTTGCGCTGGCCGAGACGGAGCAGCACGCGCGCAACCGCGGAATCGACTGCACGAATGCATCTTCCATTGATCTCGCGGACTACGATCAATGGAGCGTGCCGAACGGCTTCGACCGCTACCGTCCTCTGTTTCATGTGGCGCTCGGCGACGCTGCAGGCACCGAGGTTTACGTGGCGTCCAATACCGGTGAAATCGTGCTGGATACGACGCGGCGCGAGCGGTCGTGGAATTTCGCCGGCAGCGTCGCCCATTGGATCTATCCCACGGTTCTCAGGCGAGATTGGGCGCTTTGGGATCGCGTGGTGTGGACCTTGTCGCTGCTTGCTGCGATCGCGTCGGCGTTGGGGGCCGTGCTGGGGATCGCACGGATCAAGATGAGTGATGGACGACTGGAGTCGCCCTATCGCGGCTGGCATGCCCTGCACCACGTCATAGGATTGACATCTATGGTCTTCGTACTGACGTGGATTGTCAGCGGTTGGCTTTCCATGGATCATGGACGGCTATTCTCGCGAGGACAATTGAGCCCGGCTGAAGCAGCCTTGGTCAGTCCTTCACCGGCCTGGAACGCGTTGTCATCGATCAGCTGGGAACCAATATCGCCGTCCGCCCGCGAGATTGAATGGTTCCCCTTCAATGGGCGTTTCTATCGGCGCGACCGGATCGCCGTCGATCGGCAAATGCTGTTTCGACCGGGTGACACAGCACCAGATGATCGATCGGGGTTCCTGAGCCGGAGCGAGATCGAAGGGCTGGCACAGCACCTGGCCATGGGATGCGGCATTCCATCGGTCGTGCCTGCGACGGACGACTACTTGGTGCTCTCCACGATACCCGGCGCCCCGGTCTACCGTTCCATTTGCGGCGACGTGTGGTTCGACATCGACGGCGCGAGCGGGATGGTCCTGCAAAGACTGGACTCGTCGCGGCGCGCGTATCGATGGCTGTATAGCGCGCTGCATACGATGGATTTTCCGATCCTTGTCAGTCATCCGAGCATCCGCACCATCCTGATCATCAGCCTCTGCAGCTGCGGACTGATCTTCTCCATCACGGGCATCGTCATCGGCTGGCGACGCATTGGCACGAAACTCACGCGGTAGCTGCCCGCCCGACGGCAAGGAGTTCGTCAAGCGTGGCTTGCGCTGCCGCGAAACGAGAAAATTGAAAGCTTTGCAACATGGCGGCGAGGCACGGCGGAGAACGTCTTTATCGGCTGGGACGTGTAAGGTCCCATGCTCGCCTTCGGAGCTGAACGAACCGCGTACGCGCGGCTGTCACGGGCGACGCGTCACTGCGCCCGTTGGCGTGGCAAAACCTTCCAGCGTCTTGATTCGCTTCTCGAGCCACCAGCCAAATTCGGGTGACCAGTCTTCGAAGCGGCAGTTGATGCCGAGATCGTGCGCCCAGTGATGCGCGATGTTCGGGTTGTATTGCGACTGGCGGCCGACCGCGATGAGATCGGCCTGGCCGTTCTCCAGAATGGACTCGGCCTGCTGCGCTTCGAGAATGATGCCGACGGCCATTGTGGTGATATCAGCTTCCTTGCGCACCCGCTCGGCGAAAGGAACCTGGAAGCCGAGGCTGCGCGGCACTTGCGCTGCGGTCGCCGCGCCCGAGATGCCGCCTGAGGAACAATCGATCACGTCCACGCCACGGGCTTTCAGCTCGCGCGCGTACGCGACGGTGTCATCCATGTTCCACCCCTCCTGCGTGCCGTCGACGGATGACACGCGCACGAACAACGGCATCGATGCCGGCATCTCGCGCCGCACCGCTTCGACGATCTCGAGCGGCAGCCGCATGCGCCCGGCGCGGTCGCCGCCATATTCGTCATTGCGCGTGTTCGAGACAGGCGAGAGGAAAGAGGCGAGCAGATAGCCGTGCGCGGTATGGATTTCGATGGCATCGAAGCCGGCCTTGACCGCGTTTCGTGCTGCTTTTGCCCAGGTGCCGACCATCGCCTTGCATTCGGCGGTCGTCAGTTGCCGCGGCGTCAGCCAGCCCTTGGCGACGGGCTCTGCCGTGGGACCGACCGGCCGCCAGGTTTTTGCGCCGGCTTTGAGGTCCTCCTCGGTCAGTGGGCCCATGCCCCGCATGGCGGTCTGCGATGAGGATTTCCGGCCGCCATGGGCAAGCTGGATGCCGATCGCCGTATTTTGTCGCTTCATGAAGGCGATCAGCGGCTTGAAGCTTTCGACCTGGGCATCGCTCCAGATGCCGAGATCGTGCTCGTTGATGAGGCCGATTTCCTCCACCCCCGTGGCCTCGACGAAAACCAGTCCGAAGCCTCCGAGCGCATAGCGGCCGAGATGCACCAGATGAAAGGACCCGCAGGTGTTTCCGGGATCGCAGCGATAATGGACCATCGGCGGCACGACGAGCCGGTTTTTCAGCGTGAGGCCTCGAATCGTCAACGGTTGGAAAAGTTTTGGCCGCGCCGCCTCATGGCGATCAGGTCCATCACTCACTGGAGTATCTCCTCAAAGAACGATCGAACGAGCCCGCTGGACTGTAACAACGAACATGACGCGAAAGTGGAAGTCGATCAACCGCGCATGGTGCGTTGCACTGCAGCCCGGCCGGCGTGACGGACCACACGATCGCCAAACTCCGGGTTGAGCCTTAGGTATCGCTGTGCGGACTGCCGGGCCGAGGCTATAGTCAGCCGCAGACGTCAAGAAAAATCCGAGGAAGAAACCTCGCAAACTTCGGGAGTGCATCGATAAACGCTCAGGGAGGGAATTTTGATGTCGCTGACTCGTCGTCAAGCGCTGGCGTCTGCTGCGGCCGCGATGGCAAGTACCATCGCCAAGCCCGCGATCGCCGCAAAAGCACCGATCATGATTGGCTATCTTCCGGCGCTCACCGGTCCCTCGTCATCCACCGGGATCGGGATCAATCGCGGAATCCAGCTCGCGGTGCAGGAGATCAACGCAGCCGGCGGCATCGACGGGCGGCAGATCGAGCTGATCGTGCGCGACACCCAAAGCGATCCGACCAAGGCCGTGAACGGAGCAGCCGAGCTCACGCATGGTGAGAAGGTGAGCGTCGTGTTTGGCCCCGTCAATTCCGGCGAGTCGCTCGCGGTGGTGCCGTTGCTTGCACGCACCAACACGCCGCAGTTGCACCCGTGCTGGGTCGACAGCCTGACCGACACGAAGAAATATCCGATGTGCTTCCGCAATGCGCCCACCAACCAGCAGATCGGCGCCGCCGCGAACCGCTATGTGGTCGAGGTGCTCAAATGCAAGAAGGTCGCCGTCATCAGCGACACCACCGGCTATGGCACCGCATCGGTCAACGCCTATGTTCCGATGCTCAAGGCCAAGGGCGCGGAGATCGTCTACCAGGGCAACGTCGATGCGGCCAATCCGGATGTCACGCCCGAAATCTTGCGCATGCGTTCCGCGGGCGCGGAGGCCATCATGCCCTGGAGCGTCAATCCCGGCTTCCTTTCGCGCATCATCAACACGCGCGGGCAGATGCAATGGGATGTGCCGATCGTCGGCCAGACTACGCTCGGCTCCGGCCAGACCAAGGCCCTGCTGGAGAAGCCCGAATACTGGGCCAAGGTCTATCCCAACAATTTCCGTCCGGTCTGCTACAGTACGGACGGCAAGCTCGCCGATCGCACCACCGTCTTCCTTGATCGTTTGAAGAGCGCCAAGATCGAGCTGAGCGATACGCTGCTGTGGTGGGTCGCGGTCGGCTATGACTCGCCGCACTTGATCGCGGAAGCAATGAAGAGCGTCGGCACCGAGCCGGAGCAGGTCGTCTCCTATCTCAACAAGCTCAGGGAATATCCCGGCGTCTACGGCGATATCTCGTTTACGCCCGAACGTCACGATGGTTATCCGGATGAGGAAGTCATCATGGTCGAGGCCAATTCGCTGAAAAACGGCGCGTTTAAACTGGCGCCGGGCTACGCCGCTTGAGCTGGAGCGCGATGAGCGCGGGTTGAAGTGTCATCGCGCTCCAGGTTTTTGATTGAGCATGATCTTTCGGAAAAACCGCTACACACTTTTCCGGATCATGCTCTGACGGGTTGGGACGGCGATCGGCGGCATCGTGTGCGCCGATCGCCGTCGCCCTCATTGCATGGTCTCCGCGATCTTCTCCGCCGTCATCAAGGTCGGGAAGTTGGTGTTGGCGCAGGGCACCACTGGGAAGATCGAGGCGTCGACGACGCGCAAGCCTTGCACTCCCTTGACGCGGCCTTGTGTATCGACGACCGCCATCGGATCGTCGTCCCGGCCCATTCGGCAAGAGCACGAGGCGTGCCATACGCCGATCGCCGCTTTGCGCACGAAGGCTTCCAGCGCGTCGTCGTCGTTCATGACGTCGTCGAAGGTGAAGCCTTCGACGACAAACGTGTCGATCATGTAGTGGCGCAGCGCCGCAGGTCCGTCCATCAGCGCGGCGGCGATCGAGGTGAGGACTTTGTTCTTGGCGTTGACTACGCCGATTTTGCGCACGCGGTCGGTGTATGAGGCCGGGAACGGTTTATCGGTCACCGCCCTGACAGGGGCGCTCATCTGCAAGCCCGCCATCTTGCGAAAGCCGCTCATCAGACGGTCGAGGTCGCGCCGGTCGGACAACAGGTTGAACTCGACGACCGGCTCGGCGCGCGGATCGCGCGAGGCGAGCTTGACCTGTCCGGTCTCCGAATAGGTCTTGTTGACAAAGGTGAGCAGCGAGCCGATCTGCGCGCCGACCGCATGCCAGGCCGACTTGCTCAGCACGGCGACGAACATGTCGCCCTTCGGCACGCCGGTCAGCCCGGAAGAGTAGCGCAGCCCGAGCTGGATGTGGCGTCTCGTGTGCGCGTTCATGCGTGCGCTGCGGCGGACGAATGACGACAGCGAGATCGAGGGATGATCCATCAGCCGCTGGCCGACGCCCTGAAGGCCCGTCAGGACAGGAATGCCCATGTCCTTCAGGTGCCCGACCGGGCCGATGCCGGCGCGCAACAGATGCGCGGGGGAATGGATCGCCCCGCAGGAGAGCACGATCTCGCGGCCACGGAATTCCTGCTCTTTGCCGTCCACCAGCGCCTTGACGCCGACGCAGCGCGTGCCCTCGAACAGCAGCTCCTGCACTTGCGTGCTGGTCGAGATCGTCAGATTGGCGCGCTTGCGCGTCTCGCGATCCAGATAACCCATCGCGGCCGAGACACGTTGCTCGGCCTGATTAGAGTGCGTGACCGGGAAGTAGCCGTCAGCGAATTCACCGTTCTGGTCGGGCAGGAACGGATAGCCGGCGAGCTTGCAGGCTTCGGCAACGGCCAACGAATGTTTCGTCCAATGCTCCTGCGGAATGCGGCGGACGGGAATGCGACCGTCCTTGCCGTGGAACGGCCCGTCGAAGTCGAGGTCGCGCTCAACCTTTCTGAAGTAGGGCAGCACGTCCTTCCAGCTCCAGCCCGCAGCACCACGTGCCTCCCATTCATCGTAGTCGGTCGGCGCACCGCGGTTGGCCAGTTGGCCGTTGATCGAGGAACCACCGCCGAGCACGCGCGCCTGCTCATATTTGCGCAGGGGCGGGCGTTCCTCGGGATTGTTGTGGCTGACGATCTGGGTCGTGACCTTGAGCTCGGTCCAGTGGAAGCGCGGATCGAAATAGGCCGTGCCCGAATAGCTGTCGCGAATCTCGGGCGGCTCGTTGCCGGGCGGCGTATCCTGTCCCGCTTCGCAGAGCAGGATCTTGTTGGCGCTTTTGGCGGAGAGCCTGTGGGCGAGAACCGATCCCGCCGAACCGCCCCCAATGATGATGAAGTCGTACACGTCTGGCGTTTCCCCTTGTTCTTATCCTGGGGAAGGTAGCGCAGCTCCGCGGGGCGCGTCTATTGCCTGCGGAGGGCCGGGTAGTGCCACACCGTCGCTTTCACATGTCCGTCTTCAGTGCAGTGCCGCGAGGAAGCTCTCCAGCAAGGACGCCGAATTGCCGGACGCGAGCTGTCCGAAAGTATGCATTTGATTTTCATCGTGGTCAGCGCCGGCCAAATCGGACAGGCTGCGGAATGCAATGAACGGCACGTGGTTGGCGTAAGCAACGTGGGCAACCGCTGCGCTCTCCATATCCAGAACGTCCGCATTGAATGCGTGTCGGATATAGTCTCGAAAAGCGCTGTTATCGACAAAAGCCTGCCCCGAGACGCCGCGCCCGCCGACCATCACTTTGGGGCTACGTCCGAGGCATTTGTGATCGTCGGTGCAATCCTTCAGCGCAATCCTGGTCGAAACTCCCCTTGCGACTTCGAGCAGGTTTGCGTCGACCGCAAACCACAGCCTTTTCTCCGGTTGCCGCCCGATCTGAGCAATCTGTGTCGGCTGCGGAAACATCATGCCATAATTCTGCACCGGTCGATCGAAGAAGTCCGGCAGCACATAACCGTCGCCCTTTTCGCGCGCCAATACGACCTGAAGCGAGCTCCACTCCTGAGGCACGATGACATCGCCGATGGACAGATCAGGATTGACGCCACCGCCAATCCCCGAAAACACAATCAACTCGACGTGAAATCGTTCGAGTGCGATCTGCGTCGTCATGGCTGCGTTGACCATGCCGATGCCGCTCTGAAACACCACGACAGGCTTGCCGCTGATGGTACCGGTCAGAAAGGCCATTCCGTTGACGACATGATCGCTGCGATCGTGCAAGATGGCCTGGAGGACCTTCCATTCCGGCTCAAATGCTGAAATGACGGCTATTCGTGTTGTGCCGTCTATGAGTTCGCCTGCCGTTGCTCGCCGTGTTGGACCGACAATCAGGCAGATGAGACAGGAAAGCAGTGCGAGGTAGGAAGTGTATTGACGGAGCTTGTTCACGTGGATGCTGTGTTCGAGAGGGTATCCATCCCCGGAGGGATTGTTGATGCAGCATCGTGGAACGTTATTTCAATACGGTTTCAGTTTCGGGTCACTCGGTTACCAATTGCAATGTCTGGCCAAGCTACATACCGGAACGATTGCGCCAAGTCATCTGGGCCAAGTCATCTGGGCCAAGTCATCGCCTGGCAATGACGGTACGAATCCGATCATCAATGCTATCAATGGCGTGATTGGACTTGAAGAAGAAGACACCTCTATGCTTCCGGGCTCGACAGCGTGCATGCGGTATGGGCCTCTGTCGAAGACCTGCTTGGTCCGGTTCTTGATAACAACAAGTGCACAGTGACGCTTGGCGTCATTAGGTTTGGCAAGCAGCGCGATTGCGTAGTGGCGCTGTACTCGTTTGACGAGGAGGACTTCGGAGCACGCGTCTTGAAACAAGTTTTGCAACTTCCAAAATATGTACGCAAGATATTTTGTGGATATAGGCTGCTCCTATTGCCGAGCTCGTCCGACCGCTTCGTCGAGGATATTTCATGCGGCTGACCAGTTTTACCGATTTTGCGCTTCGCTTATTGATGTATGCGGCTGCTCACGAGGATCGCCTGATCACCATCGAAGAGGTGTCCGATGTGTACGACATTTCGCGCGCCCACCTGATGAAGGTCACAAATAGCCTGACGCGGGCAGGCTATTTGAAAGCGGTTCGCGGACGTTCCGGTGGACTGATGTTGGCGAAGCCACCGGCCAAGATACGTCTTGGCGACGTCGTTCGGGCAACAGAACCTGACTTCGCTCTGGTGGAGTGCTTTGGCACCGGCAACCAATGCATCATCACGCGTCGTTGCCGGTTGCGCGGCATCCTTCGCGAGGGGCTCAACGCATTCAACGCGGTGCTGGACGGCTACACGCTCGCCGATCTGATGCTGAAGCCGAAGGATTTTGGCGCACAGCCCGCGGCATGATCGTTTATGCGGATCTTGCCGCAACGGCCCGCGCAAGAATGGCATCTAGGCATGATCCGGAAAAGCATGCCCTCGGCTACGATCCGACGGATGTGCAGCGGCTTTCCCCTCACGACAAACGCGGAACGCGTTTGCAAGGAGATCATGCCGAATCAAAAACCTAGAGCGCAACGACGATTCAACCTAATCTCGTTACGCTTCAGTGCCCTAACGCTCCTGCGCCACCCTTCGTTTCCCATGCCCGATACTGCTTGAAGAGGGCCTCCCGATCGGCGTCTGTTTGGACGTTTTTCGTCGCCGTCGGGTTCTGCTTCATGAATTCGTCGAAGCGGCTCCGCTGGACTGAGGCGAGGCCGTGCTGGTCCAGCCACTGCTGCGCGGCCGGAAGGCGCTGCCAGCCGGGCAGCGGAGCCGCGAGCGAGACTTCCTTCCATTTCGGATGGAAGGGCGGATTCTGGAAGGTCGGAAACTTGGAGAAGAAGGCATCCACGAACAGCGACAGCTTGCGATAGCGATCGGTGTTGGGAGCCCAGTTATAGGCTGCGAGCACGGCCGGCACCGCGATGGTGTCGACCTTGTCGCCTTCCGCGATCAGGTTCGGATAGTCCTGCGACGTCATCGTGGCGGGCAGATAATCGGTCTGCAGCGGCCGCTCGTAGTCGACCGGAACGAGGTGGAAGCGGCCGTCATTGACGAAGTTGCTGACGGACTTGTAGGGCTTGCCGCCGACGACGATCACGGCGTCGATTTCGCCCTTTTTCAGTTTCTCCATTCCGATGCGCTGCTCGATATAGGCAAAGTTGTCCGCCCGCAGCCCGAGACGCTCGAATACCGCCAGCGCAGTCACGAAGGTGCTGCCGTCGGGAAGGTCGACGCTGATCCGCTTGCCGTCGAGGTCGCGCAGATTGCGTACCGACAGCGGGGCGATGACTTGCATCTCTTCGTTGTACAGCTTGGTGACATAGGTCAATTGCCTGCGGATGTCGCGCGCAATGCCCTTGTGCTCGAGATAGTCGAGCGAGTCGGCGCGCACGATCCCGAGATCGACGCCTTGCAGCAGCAGGATGTCCGCGATGCTCTGCACGGAGCCGCGCCCGACGATCGGAAGCACGCGCAGTCTTTCGCCGTCATCGAGCACGGAGGAGAGGTCGGCGCCGAATTGCACATAAGTTCCGCCGATCGTACCGGTGATCAGCGTGAGTGTATTGGCGTTCAGCGCCTGCTTGGTCTGAGCGGAGCCATACTGGAAGATCGCCTTGAGGCTGTCGCTGACCTTGCCTGGATCGTACGCGGCGGTCTGCGCCCGGGCGTTGGAGCCGCAGCTCATCGCGATGGCGACGAGCGCCAGTCCAAATAAACGTCGCATTGGTTCCTCTTGGCTATTTCTGAATTTGGGGGAGATGCCGCCGTGCGTCCACGTAGCCCAGTTCGGCTGCCTTTCGGTACCAGACGCGTGCCTCCGCCGGATCCGGCGCAATGGTTCGGATATCGCTCGTGCCCAGGGCGTCGGGATCATAGGTCTGCGCGAGAAGGAAGGCCGCGCTCGCCTCTTGCGCGTCGGCGGCACGCTCCAGCAATAGCCGTGCGGGCGGAATGTCGCCCGAGGCGAGCAGGCTTATGGCGCGCTTCATCAGCAACGTGAGTTCATCGGCGTCGATCCGCCGTACGACCGGCGGAAGCTCCGTGTCCGGCGGGCGCGCGCGTGCTACGACGGGCGCCGCGACAACGGGGGTTCTTTGCAGGGCCGACAGGTAGGCGTTTGGAATCTGCTCGCGGGCCGGCGCCATCATGGCGACCCGGCTTTGAGCCTGATTGGCCTTGTCCGATTGCGCGGCAGCGGATGAAACCAGCAGCATGGTTGCGGCCGAAGCCGCCAAAACATGCATTGGAATTGCGCGGGGGCCGCGCATATTGGGCAGGCGAGCACCGCAGGGCCGCTCGCCCGTACGAAGTGAAGCTTTTGCTCGTCCGCGACCGGTGAGGTGGGCCACAAGGTCCAGGTCTTTCGTCAAGTTCAGCAGCAAGTTCATCCCCAAATCAGCAAGATAGTGCGGTGTCGAAGCGTCGTTGCCGTCATTCTGCCATGCAGTTCGTTTGAACGAATAAGGCCTTTCGCCACAGCCAGTCATGCCTTCGTTATGGCCTCGTGGTCAGGATTTTGTGATCGGAACAATGATCGAATGATCCGCCACTGTGTTGTTTCCGACGGCTTGACGCGGCCATCCGCCGCGGTCGATGCCTTCGCCGGATGGAGCTTGACAAGAGCGGTGTCCAGCGACGGTTAAGACTGGATGTCGACAGGCCCAAATCGTAGGCGAAGCAATGGCCGTGATTTATAGACGGCCACGACCGTCAAATAAAAGAAATATCTGATGTGTATAATTTAAGACGATCTCGTGTTTGATGCCGCGATCGTCGGCATGTTTATGCTCAATCCGGCGGCATATGCGATCTTAACGCGCAGTTGCCGATCTCAAACATTGATTGGTTCGTCGAGCGAGTTCAAACCGCGCAAGCACGTAGACGACGTTGAAGCAGGATGCGCAACATTGGAACAATCTGCAGCATCGCGCGTGGCTCGCGCTCGCTACCGACTTTGTGACCTCCTGCGCGCAAGTGTGATTCTGCCCGAGTTCGTCGCGAGGTTAAATTCTCAATTTGCGTCGTTCAGCGGCAGTCCCAGCGCTCACAGGCGAACAGAAAACAGGAAGCGAAGGAAATGGGCAAATTGACGCCGCCGAAACTTGTCCTAGGCGTCTTCGATCACCTGGATGACGCCGGCCTCAACATCGCGCGGCAATATCAGGCGCGACTGTCGTTGGTAGAAGCATACGATCAATTGGGCTTTTACGCCTATCATGTCGCGGAACACCACTGCACGCCGCACGGGATGACGCCGTCTCCGAACCTGTTCTTGTCCAGCGTTGCACAGCGGACCAAGAGCCTCAGGTTCGGCCCGTTGGTCATGTTGCTGAACCTGTATCACCCGCTGCGTGCCTTCGAAGAGATCTGCATGCTGGATCATTTGAGCGGCGGGCGGCTGGAAATGGGCGTCGGACTCGGGGGGCTCTCTGACGAACTGGGCTACTTCGGTGTTGATGAGAAGTCAGCGCGAGAGCGTTACGTCGAAATCAGCGAGATCATCGTCAAAGCCATGAAGGGCGGCACGCTTGAGCATCATGGTCAGTTCTTTGAACTGAACGGCGTGCCCCTGACGTTAACGCCGAACCAGCGTCCTCATCCGCCGATGTGGATTGGAGCCAATCGGCCGGAGTCGGCTGTGTGGGCCGCAGACGTCGGTGCCAATGTGGCGTGTGTGGGACCTTCCGCGTCGGTTCGGAAGGTGACCGATGCCTATCGCACGCACAGGGAGAGTGGTGCGGGTGCGCCGAATGCGCGGTCGCTGCTCGGGATGGTTCGCATGGTCGTGGTCGCGCAGTCCGATGCCTTGGCGCATTCGCTTGGGGCATCGGCCTTCCAACAATGGCTGACGAGCTTCAAGTTTCTGTACGAACGAAACGGCAAGCCGACCCCTCCAATGCTTCCCTTGACCTTCGAAGCGGCCATCCAAAGTGAACTCTGCGTGGTCGGAACGGAGACGTCCGTACGGGAGGTCCTCTTGGCTCAGGCAGAGCAGGCGGGCGTCAATTACCTGCTTTGTCAATTCGCCTTTGGCAACCTGCCTGTCGAAGCGTCGTTATACGCCGCCAATGCAGTCAGTTCTCTGATGACGGCAGGTGAGTCTCAATTAGTTGCGGAACATTCGTAGCCACAGGCGCGCGTTCGCTCACGGTTGCGCCTTGGCGGGCAAAGTATCGACTGCTGGTGTTGAAGAATTGGTCCGTTATGTCGCGGGTGGCTGAGAATCAGGAATTCGAACGAAGGATGGTCACCCGCGTCTCGTCGACAAAGTTTTTCTCGTCCTGACCTGACTGGTGGAACAGGCGTCGCTCGATGGCCAGCGCGCGTCCATCGATTGTCTTGGTGCATTTCTCCTTTACGAAGACGCCGCCGACGGGTTGTTCGGTAGCCTCGGGCTGTGCTTGCTCGCAGGTCCATCCGTCCGCTCCATAGCGGGCCTTCACCTGCGGGCCGAACAGGAACGCCTTCTTGCGAAGGTAGAGCCTCGCCTTGGGATCGGTGTCGATCTTGAGGCCGGCGACGGTTCCGGCGTTGTCTATCAGTGCGGTCAGGATGGCCGGATGTCCGGCGACGACGGTGCCCTCCCGGCTCGTGGCCGGATCGAAGCCAAAGCGGAGCGCGTGCAACTGGTCGGCGCCCGCCGGGCAGTCGCGCCAGTCCGACCAACCCGACAGTTTGTGCGTGGTATCGGCCGCGCAGGAAAAGTCCACATAACCTTCAGAGGGAAGCTCGGCGACCGGCTTTCCAATTCTGATGTCGCGCAGGTCGTTACCTGCAAAATTCTGAGCGGCAGCGTGTTGCAATGTTGCCAGCAGGACACCGCTTGCGGCCATCGCCAGTCGAGTCCACCCGTTCATTTCGATGGCTCCGACTTCGTCGTTTGGGCGTTCGGCTCGTGTGCTTTGTAGACATCGCAAACGCGCGACGCGTCGCCGAAGAACTCGACGCACTCCTTGTGGTTGGGTTCACCTTTGCCTTCGATGTGGGCGATGACGTAATCCGCGACCGCTTCGATATCGTGCGGCCTGAGGAAGGTATTGGCCTCCGGGGGCATGTTGCCGGCCGCCTCCTGGCGAGTCATGTCGTGGCATTTCACCGTGTCGTAAGCGCCGCGCACGAAGAACGGCATACCCGTACCGGGCCGTCCGCAGGTGACCGTTTCGATGATCTGCTCGCGCGTCAATTCTGTCTTCCGCAACGACAGCGCATCGCCGCCATAGCCGCCGCCGCCGTTTCCGTGCCACTTGTGACAGCCGAAGCAATTGGCGCGCTTGAACACGGCCTTGCCGGCATCGGTCGGGTCGGCAGGCGCGGCCGACTGCGCGAGAGCCGAGGAAAGGGTCGTCAGCATCACGGCGAGCGTTGCCGCTGCAACGAACGCCGTGCTGAAAGGTCTTCTGCCACTTGTCATGGAGTTCTTCTTTTTTCGATCAAACGGGGTGGACCGGGCTTGAGCCCGATCCACCTGTGTCATGAAAGTCAGAGCGCGAATACGTAGAGCACCGAGCCCGGCTGCATTCGCTTCAGCTCGGGCGTTGCATCGATGAACCACTTGTCCCAGGCACCGCCGAGACCGACCAAGATGGCGACGTACTGCTTGCCGTCGACCGAGAAGGTCATCGGCGGCGCATTGACGCCGCCACCGGTGTTGAACTCCCACAGCTTCTGCAATGTCTTGCCATCGAGCGCCATGACTTCGCCGGAAGGCTGGCCGGAGAAGACGAGGTCAGGTGTCGCGAGTATGCCGCCCAGATTCGGGAACGGCGTCTCGAACTTGCCCGCGATCTTTCCGCTCGTGACATCGATTGCCGTCACACTGCCGGTGATCTTGACCGGCTGGCTTGGTCCGCCACCTGTCCAGAACTCACGCGCCTTGAGCTTTTCCTTCACCGACTCTTCAAGAGTGATCCGGTTGCAGCTCTCGATGACCGGAATGTACCAGAGCTTGAGATCGGGATTGTAGGCTGTTGGCGGCCAGTTCTTTCCGCCCATGTTACCGGGACAAATGTCGGTAACCTTGTTCGTGCGGCTTGGCGTGACCGCTGCATTGTAACGCTGCACCGGCTGGTTGGCATCGTATTCGATCGGCTTGCCGGTTTCCTGATCAAGGCCCTTGGTCCATGTCACCGTCTTCACGAAGGGCAGTCCCCAGACGAACTTGCCGGTGGTGCGGTCGATCGCATAGGCGAAGCCGTTGCGGTCGGCTTCCAGCGCCAACTTCAACGTTTGGCCGTTTGGCGCGGGCACGTCAGCCAAGACGTTCTCGGCAACGCTGTCGTAGTCGTAAGGATCATTTGGCGTGTGCTGATAATGCCATTTGATCTTTCCGGTGCTGGCGTCAAGCGCTAGCGAGCTGTCAGTGTAGAGATTGTCGCCGGGCCTGTATTCATTATCCCAGTCGGGCCCAGGATTACCGACACCCCAGATGATCGTATCTGTAGACGGGTCGTAGCTGCCCGTCACCCATGTCGAACCGCCGCCGCTCGCCGCGGCGTTGTTCTGGTCCTTCCAGGTGTCGGCACCGGCCTCACCCTTGGCCGGAATCGTATGGGTGCGCCAGACTTCCTTCTGTGTTGTGAGATCGGTCGCCGCAACCCAGCCGCGGATTCCATATTCCGCGCCGGCAACGCCGGTGATCGCCATGTTCTTGACGATGAGCGGAGCGCCGGTAATGACCTCACCCTTGTCGGGATCCGCGACCTGACGCTGCCAGGCAAGCTGGCCTGTCTCCTTGTTGGTCGCCATCAATCGGCCGTCGAGCGTGTGGGAGATCACCAGATCGCCCGACAGCGCGACACCACGGTTGTCGACGCCGCAGCACGCGACCGCGCCGGCCCAGTCGTGATCGGTCTTCGGATCCATCTTCCATAGCAGGACGCCTTTCCCGCCATGGGTGTCGATCTTGTACACCGAGCCCCATCCGTCGGTGACGTACATGAATCCGTTCTCGACGATCGGCGTCCCCTCCAGGCCGCCATGCGCCCAAATGCCGCCGCCTTCCACACCGCCAAGCTGCATGGTCCACGCGACCTTCAGATTCTTGACGTTGTCCTTGTTGATGTCCTTGAGAGCGGAGAAGCGGGTAGCCGAGTAGTTCTTGTGATGATGAAGCCAGTTGCCGGGCTCCTTGTCGACATTGAGCAGCCGGTCCTGGGTGACCTCATCCGCCGCACGCGCCAGCGGAATGCTGGCAAGGCCGACGGCTGCGCCCAGAAGCGCCAGTAGCGATGCCTGCCTCAATAGTCTCTGCCTCGTAGAACGTGTCATAGCCGTTTACCTCCATTGTTTGATGACTTCGTATTGCATTGAACGCCGAGCATGGCCCGGGTTCACGGAAGTCTTGTTTTCGGCAAGCCGGTCGCTTGCCGTCGCACGCACTCAGGGCTTTTCGCGAACTTTCACCTCCGTCTCGATTGTTCCAGCCTTCTGAAAAACGATTGAACAGTTGAACGCTTCGCCCGCGACCAGAGCTTGCCGCGTCTGCAACAGCATGACGTGATAAGCGTCCGGCTTGAGAACGGTGGTGGTGCCGGCTGCGATCGGTATCGACGGAATCGGCCGCATTGCGGGCGCTCCCTCGCCGCGATCGACCGTATGTCTCTCCGAAAAGTTCGCGATTGGGCATCTCACGCGCATCAGCGTGTCCGCGGTCTCAGCTTCGTTCTTGATCGTCATGGACAGCGCGACATTGCCGCCGGCCTGATCGGCCGCATGCACCCAGGCATCGGAGATCTTGATCGCTTCGTCGGCCTCAACGGGAGAAGTCATGATCATCGCTGCCAGACCAAGCATGCCGGCAGCAAGACGAAGCATGCTGCGATGCAATCTCGGTCGCGAAGCAATTTCCGTGTGAAGGCAAATCAGCGTTGGCGTCTGATGGACGGTCGTCGGTTCCGATGCGCTCGCTCGGATGGCGATCGTGCCGCGGCTCATCGGTGGCTTCCTCCGGAAAGTTCTTCTTTTTGTGAGAAGCGCGAAGCAGGACAAACATTGCACTGCTGTATGGATAATCTGTCAAGACATAGCCGAGACCGCGAGAGAGAATTCGCCGACTCAAGCGAGCACCACCGCCGTAATAGAGAGCGGTTCCAGGCCAAGTGCGCTCATATGTCTCGTCTCTTGTCTAACGAGCACTCGGATGAGGCCGTGCGAGTCCAACGCTGACTCTTCGATTAGTTCGATGCCAATGCTCCGCAAAATTCGCGAAAGCTCGATCATGCCCTGCAGGGCGGACTAATTTGACGGTAACAGGCGGATGCGTGGGCCTTCCACCTTGGGCCGATAGGGGCACATCGCGATCATGGACGCCGTTATTGCAGGTGATGAGGTGCAAGCGAAAACGCTCAGCCGAGATCATATTTCAAGCGCTGAGAGATCTTCGAGCAGCGGCTGTAGGCGCAGCAGGAGGCTTCCGAGCGCCTTCCTCGATGCATTCGGTGTGATGAGTGCCAGCATTGCCCGTATGCGCTGGCATCATTGTGATGACCCTGGCGGCACGCTAGGCTCGGCTAACAAAAACGCCGAGGGAGCGCATGGGTCAGAAAATCGCTATCGTGGGAGCGGGTGCTGTCGGAGGTTATGCCGGCGCCCATATGGTGCAGGCGGGCGAGGATGTGACATTCATCGATCCTTGGCCCGAGCATGTCGAGCACATGAGACACCAAGGCCTGCGGGTCACTCACGCCCAGGACGTGCCGGAATTCTCGGTTCCCGTGCGGGCACTGCATGTCACGGATGTGCAGCAGTTGTCCAAAGAGGCGCCGGTCGATATCGCCTTCGTGTGCATGAAGTCCTACGACACGGCGTGGGCGACCATGATGATCCGGCAGTATCTAGCGCCGAACGGCTATGTCGTGTCGCTGCAGAACTGCATGAACGAAGAGACCATCGCGGGCGTTGTCGGCTGGGGCAAGACACTGGGGTGCATTGCGAGCAGCATCACCGTGAACCTGCCTGAGCCCGGCCACATCCACCGCGGCGCCGGAAAGGGCGGGGCGGCCCATACGGTATTTCGGGCCGGAGAAGTGCACGGCCGGATCACGCAACGCGCTCAAGACATCTGTCGCCTGGTCGGCTACGCCGACAGCGCCATGGTCACGAGCAATCTATGGGGCGAGCGGTGGTCGAAGCTGGTTGCCAACGTCATGGGCAACGGGCTCTCGGCGTGCACCGGGCTCTCCGGTGGACAGATGCTGGAAAACGAGCCGATCCGCCACTTCTCGACACGGCTCGGGAGCGAGGCCATCCGTGTCGGACAGGCGCATGGCTATCAGCTGGAGGAAATCCTGCATCTGCCGCCGGAGACGATCGCGCGGGCCGGTGAGGGCGACGCCGCCGCGATGGGTGCCTGCGACGAGCAGCGTTTCGCAGACGGAAAGCGCATAGCCTCTGGACAGCGCCCGTCGATGGGCCAGGACATGCAGAAGGGGCGCCGTACCGAGATCGATTTCATGAACGGCCTCGTCGTCCGCGAAGGCGAGAAAGTCGGCATCGCATGCCGCGCCAATGCGGTGCTGACAGACCTCGTCATGCGCGTGGAGAGACATGAGCTGAGCCCGGATCCCCGGCACATCACCGAACTCCGGCTGAACTAGCGCTGGTCGCCGACGAAATGGACTTTACGTGCGCCGTCGGTGCGAGGGATGGTTATGCCGCCACGTGAACCTCGACAGCGCCGATTCCTTCGATGACGAAACGATAAGAAGCGCTTTCCGACGGAAAGATGGTCTTCATCACGCTTCCGGTCATGACGACTTGGCCGGCCTTGAGTCCTTCGCCTCGCGAAGCGAGCTGATCGGCAAGCCATGCGACTGAATTGAAGGGATGACCCAGAATATCGCGTCCATGCCCTTCGCCAATCGGTGAACCGTCCCTGGTCGCCTTCCCGAGGGCGGCCTCGAGGTCGGGCCATGCGGGAGCAAAATCCGAAAGCACAATGCCTGCGTTCCAGGAGTTGTCGGCCACGAGCGATCGGACGTCGAGGTTGGTATAGTCAGCACTCCGGTCGTCGACCAGTTCGACGGCTGCGCAAACACCGTCGATATGCGGCTGGATCGTCGACGCCGTGTGCGGCTTCCCGCCCGCGGCAATGTCTGACTTGATGCGAACCGCGATCTCGAATTCGAGGCCGAGCCGCCCGAAATCCTCGAGAGGCACAGTTGCTCCGGAGCGATGAATGCGTCTTGTGAGAACAACGCCGGCGATCGGATGGTTGATCCCGCAAAACGTCTGCATCGGGGCGGACGTCAGCCCGACCTTGTAGCCGGTGATGTCGCCGTGCTGGGGGCGGAGTAGCGATACAAATCTGTCCTGGATATCGTAGGCGTCCGAGATCGCAGTCGGCCCATCCGGCGGACCAAGAGGCTTGAACAGGACGCCAGCCTGATGCTCAGCGAACAAGGCTTCGGCGGCGCGCCGAGCAACTGACTCATCCATCATTCCCTCCCTTATTCTCTTTTTCCTTGAAAATCATAGTCCGCCATGAGCGGCCGTCAAACGCGGCGCCCGCTCCTCGCTTCGGCGGCCGTAGATGCGGGTCTACGAAAATGCGCGATGGCGGCGTCTTCCGCAAGCCTGGCTGATCGGCCTTTTCGGTATGGCGCTCTACGTCCGGAGTGGGACCAAGAACCGACATGATCGCTCTTTTCTGTTGTATCTCTGTCTTTGAACGGCTCTGTGGCATCTGACCGGATGGGAATTACAGCAATGGACGAGAGAATGGTCGAAGCAATTGCGCGGCGCGCGGGTCTTGAAAAGGCGCTCGAGGCGTTTCCAGACGATGTGGCGGCCGCCGCAAGCTCGGCGTCGAACGTGACGGACAGGGTTCGCCGCTTGAGCGGCACGCCGTCGTCGGAGCCGTGGCCGCCGATGGTGGTCGTGCGCAAATGAGCGAACTGCACTGGATGACCGCGCATGCGGCGGCGGCAGCGATCGCAAATCGCGAGATTTCCCCCGTCGAGCTCGTCAAGGCGCTCCTCGATCGGATCGAGCGGTTGGATCCGAAGCTCAACGCATTCATCCGTATCGACGCGGAAGCGGCGCTGAGAGAGGCGCGCACCGCCGAGGCCGAGGCGGCGCAACGGCGGTCGCGCGGGCCGCTGCACGGTGTGCCGGTCGGGATCAAGGACATCATCGACGTGTCCGGCCTGCCGACCACCTGTCATTCGAAGATCTTCGAGAATGGTGTTGCCGCCACGGCCGATGCCGAGTGCGTGGCCAGATTACGCGCCGCGGGCGCGATCATCCTGGGAAAGCTGTCGACGCACGAGTTCGCCCTCGGAGGACCGAGCTTCGATCTCCCCTGGCCGCCGGCACGAAATCCCTGGAACCGCGATCATCATCCCGGCGGATCGTCCTCGGGGTCCGGTGGCGGTCTCGCAGCCGGCTTCTTTCCGATGGCGCTCGGAACCGACACCGGGGGAAGCGTTCGCAATCCCGCGAGCGCATGTGCGATCGTGGGCACCAAGCCGACATATGGGGTCGTCTCGCGACGCGGCGTCTTTCCGCTTGCCTATACCCTGGATCACGTTGGCCCGATGACGCGGACCGTTGCCGACAACGCCCTGATGCTCGGCGTTTTGGCCGGTCACGATCCTCTCGACCCGGCGAGCGTCCAGCCGCCCGAGAGCTGCGATTACGTGAAAACCCTGGAGCACGGCGTGCGCGGCCTGCGCGTCGGCTTCGTGCGCCATTTTCACGAGAGCGACATGCCGGCCGATCCGGAAGTTGCCGCCGGTCTCGATCGGGTCGCTCTCTCCCTGCGGTCGGAAGGCGCTGAAATCATCGACGTCACATTGCCTTCGCTGGAGGATTTTTCTGCCGTGAATCGCGTCATTCTGCAGAGCGAGGCATGGTCGATCCATTCCGAATGGCTGAGAAATCGCCCAGGCGACTATGGACGCCTGGCCCGGCGCCGTCTGATGTCGGGCGCTTTCATAGGTGCGGGCGACTACGTTCTGGCCAGCCGCCAGCGGTCACGGATGATCGGCGAGGTCGAGGCAGCGCTGCGGAAAGTTGACATCCTGCTTTGTGCGAGTTCGATGGATCCTCCTTGCCGGATCGACGAGCCCGAAGAGATCGAGCGTACCTACATGCGACAGGCGCGGGCTCCGTTCAATGTGACCGGTCATCCCGCGCTTGCCATGCCGGCGGGTCTGTCGCGCGATGGCCTTCCTCTGTCGGTCCAGTTCGTCGGCCGATATTTCGACGAGGCGAACCTGTTCAGGGTCGCCCGTGCGTGGGAGCGGGTAGCTGGCACCGATGCGCTGCATCCATCCCTCGCCGAATAAGTCTTGGTTTCCCGCCGCTAAGCCGATTGAGGCGCGATGAGATCGGGTTGAATTATCATCGCGCTTTAGGTCTTTGATTGAGCATGATATTTTCGGAAAACCGCTTCACACTTTTCCGGATCATGCTCTAGGCGACCGGGAATTTGCTCTCCGGCAATCCGGCGCAATGGTCATAGATCGCGGATGGCCGGGTGAACCACACCTTGTCCTTCTCCGGATGGTTGACGATGTGCTGGAGGGCCTCGCGGAGCATGCGGAGCCTGTAGGGCTGGCCCACGATCATCGTGTGCAATGCGATGCCGCATACGAGCGGCTGTTTTGCCGACTGACGCAGCAACTCTTCAAATTGACCGATGATGAAGTCGCGGAATTGCTCCGGCGAATGATGCCTCACCAGGATCTGCGGGCTGTCGTTGATTTCGAGCGGATACGGTACGCTCATGATGCGACCGGAACGCGTCTTCATCCAGAGTGGCTGATCGTCGGCCGGCCAGTCCATCACGAAATCGAATCCGACCTCCTTCAAAAGGTCGGGCGTTCGGTGCGTCGCGGCCATCCATGGCGCCATCCAGCCTCTCGGCGGCTTTCCGGAGGCACGTTCGATTGCATCGCGGACCTCCTGCAGGAAGCGCTTCTCGTCGGATTCCCACATGTGGCTGTGGCGCTCGGCGTTCGTGCGGCCATGCCCGATGAATTCATCGCCGCGCGCCTTCAGCGCGTCGACGATACGGGGCGCATAGTCGAAGACTGCCGTGTTGATGAGGTGGGCCGCCGGGAGGTTGAGTTCATCGAACAGGTCGAGGCAGCGCCAGACGCCGACCCTGTTGCCGTAGTCCCGCCAGGCGAATGTCCGAGCGTCTGGAGGAACTCCGGCTACGGTCAGCAGATGACCTTCACCCGCGCCGAACGCGAAGTGTTCGATGTTGAGGCCGAGATAGACCGCGAGCCGCTTGCCGTCCGGCCAGGAGTAGTTCGGGCGGTCAATGATCGGCGAGTAGGCATAACGATCGTGATAGGGGAGCTGCATGCGGGTATTCCTGCGAAACGAGCGTGTGACTGCGCACTCGCCCATGCTAGCAGGAAAACCGAGCTCATCGGCGACCTTGCGACAGACAAGGAAAAGAGGGAGCTATTCGCTCGGCTTGCGGCTCAGCTCAAGGTTCTCGCTGTCGAGATTGCGTGCTGCGACCGATGCAAGGAAGCCCCGGGCGAACCATGTTGTTCGCGTGATCGACGCGAGCAGATCGCCACCATCTGATCCGTCTGTCGTTGTCGGGTGGCAACCATAGCTCTTAATCGAACACCTCGAAAAGGCGAGGATTTGCCGTAACGTAATCGCCCCACAGCTGATGCATGATCGTCTGCACCTCATGGGGGCCGTAGTCTTCGCCACCAGAGAGCTCAAGCGGGCCTAGATCCATGATCCCGGCATGCGGAGCGCCGGGATGCGGAACGTATCTTGCCCCGGTAGGCGTGTGCGTAATGCCCTTAGGCGAAATCTGGAATTGGTCTCGCTGGACCGGCGTCGACATCTTCATGCTCCAAGAACTTTGTGCTCCAAGAACTGTTGGCGCAACGTCGCTTGCTACGTCGACCAGCAGCCAGATCGTTTCCCGGTGGTCAACCGCGGCGCACACGTGGCGACGCCACGTTCATGGTGTGTGGCATCTACGTCATAATGACGATCGGATCGCGGATAATTCATGGCAGCCCGCGGCTGGCCGCTTCACTCGACGCTCATTCGCAGGATTGCCAACCGGACGAGACCGCCCGGTCTCATGATCAAACCGCTTCGTCGCGTTCAAACGGTTGGCCTCGTCTCTCGATCATGTACAGAACGACGTGGCGAGCTGCAACGAAAGCCGACGCCAGACTCAGTCCAACAGCGACGACGAATCCCCGGGGTGCTCACAGGGGCAGGATGTCTGTGGTTGTGCCGCTTGACCTCGGTTGTCGGATGCGTCGCGCCGGGTTTAAAAGGCTGCCGTAGCTCTGGCGGAACGGCTGGGCCGGAATTTTCGTGGGCGATCGAGAGCACATTATCCCGGTGGCGGAAGCGCCGGCCGGTGGCGGCGGCATTCCCGGCGCATCGACGTCATTTCTGTGCCGGCCTCGGATCACCGGCGCCGGCGATTTCGGCACCTGACTGAAGCGCGGCGATCCGACCTAAAGCGTGCCGCATGCGAGGCGAGGCGGCTGACGTGGTAACCAAACATTAAGCATATAAGCCCATGGTCGCAGTCGAGTTTGGGTGGGCAAGAGCGCAAGAGCCGTCGCTGGATCGTCCACACGACGGCTCTTTTTTTGCCGATACGGTAGGAACTTTGCGGTTGGGCTGACACCGTAGGGAACGCAGGTGACCGAAACACCGGATAAGGAAGCGCAACAAGACAACCAGCCGATGCCGCCGCAGAAGGCGTCGAGCCGAGCGCTGGCGCTAATTGTGCCCTTGGTCGCCTTGGCGGCAGTCAGTGCGGCTTCCGCCTACGCTTCGCTGAAATTCCATGACTTCGCTGAACAATCGCTCAATCAGACAGCTTCAGCTTCGATACCAGATCCCGCTGTCAGTACGCCGCTGAAGGATATCCAGTTGTCGCAAGAGAAAAGTGCGGCAGCCCTGGATTCGCTTACGCAGAGCTTCGCAGCTCAACGGGCAGATCTGAAGCAGATCTCCGATCAGCTTACGTCGCTGGCGGCACGAGTGGATGCGCTGCAAAACGCGACAGCGCCACTAACGACATCCTCGATTCCAATGCCAACTGCTCGCGCTCGGGTCGTTGGAATGGCGCGCAGAAAGCCTTCTCAACTGCCCGACCCTGTCGGACCCGTTTCGATTGGTGGCGCGCCGCTCAGTCCAGCGCCAATGTCTGGCGATCCTTTGAAGCTGTAAGGCTCTCGTAAAGGCAGTCGTTGCGGGCGGCCAGCCCGCCCGCACGCGACGTCGTTTTTCGCGCCCATTGTCGGAGTCTCGGTGGCGCTGATCCGATTGCCGCTCGATGGGGGCGGATGCGCCGACACGCCGCGCTTCGGTCTTCAGCCGCTGAAAGTCAATAATGCAACCGCAACCAGTACCACCGTAAAGGTGCCGAGACCGACCACCGCCGCAATGAACCAACGATCCTGCATCACGCGGTACAGAATAGCCGACTCTAGTGTAAGTAGTACTGACCATTCCTGACAGCAGGCAGCTGATCTTGGTACCGTAGTTTCACGGGCCGCGCCGGGTGGCTCGAACACGCGCGTGTTGTCGGCGCGTCGGCTGCGCAACGGGTTCGATAGGTGACATTGGCGAGCCGACGGAATTACTTCGCTGTGCCGGTCGTTGTACCTGTAGCTGTGCCGGTTGTTGTGCCGGTTGTTGTGCCTGTGGCTGTGCCGGTCGTTGTACCTGTGCGCCGTTCCTCACGTCGCTCTGTGCGCCCTGCGCGCCGCTCCTCGCGTCGCTCGTGCCGTCCTTCGCGCCGCTCCTGACGCCGCAACATGCCGGCGGTCTGAGCCTCAGCATCGGATACTGTGAGTACCACAGGGGCCGCCGCAAGGCCGAACGCAGCCGCCAGTCCCACCAACGAAAGAGCCTTTCGGCGCGAGATCATTTCCGGCTTGATCAATGCACTCATTTCAAACCTCCCTGATCAAATCAATCTCACAGCGAATGCACCCAAAGGCAGAGGGCCTGCGTTGATCCAGATCAACAGAGGGAGGTCCGGGCAAATCATAGGGAGGATGATCTCGGAATTGCGCTGTCCGGATTGATTGTAGCGGTCGAGCGGCGTCGCCACGTTCACTTCACGCGCATCAGCGGGTTCTGGGAGCGTTATCCCTTCGTCGGCTCCGCCAGTTGCGCGACCTGATCGCGCCATTAATTCTTTTATTCTCACCCCACCGAGAGCGGCATTCGTGGCCGCGAAGCGCCTTCAGGCTGCACCGCCGTATGCGGCTCCAAATAAATCCGAAATCCAGCGCTGAGCGTTGTTGCACGCCTTAGTTGACAAGAGCGGCCTGATCGACGACGCTTGGTCCTGCTGGGACATCGCGAAGGGGGCTGCGTGATGACGGATGGCAAAATTCAGTATGACCGAAGTTTCCTGCGTCTTCTTCAACTCGCTCCATTTGAGCGACGCTTAGGCGGGGGTTGGCGGTTTGGCACCAAAATTATCAGCGATGTCATCGCCGAGCGCTTGCTCGCCAGTGGCCTGACGGAAATCTCAGGTATTCATTTGCGGCTTAAACGGAGCGCAAACAAGCATGAGAGCGATGTTGCCATCGTCAATGAGTTGAATTTGCAGGTGTGAGGTCATTCCCTTCGCGCGCCGCCGCCGCGCTCCGATGCTTCCCCGCTTCCACGACGAAATATGCCGAAGGCGCCCTCGCGCGGTCCCGGCACTCGGCTCCCGGCAACGCCTCGTGCAACGATAGAGGTCGCAGGTTGTCACGACTGCCAGCGACCGCGTTGATCTAGATCATGGCTTGCCGATGAGGCGGCGGGGACCGTCATCACGGTGAGACGGAAGCAAGCAAGGCGCGACCCATCCGATCGACGATGGCGTCAGAGGCGCCAGGCCATGACTACGGTCGCATCATCACAAACGGAGCACGCCGATGTGGATCCTGATGTACGTCTTTTCCTACTCGGTCAGTCCGGCCGCTACGAGCGACCGGGCGGAATGGAGGCTCCTCCCGACCGTGGTGTTTCAGGAGTTCTCGAATGAAGAGCGATGCAGGGCGGCCAAGTCGACGCTTGAGGGCAGCTTGAAGGAGGCGGGAGCCAAGCTAAAAAGCGGTTTAGAAGATTTGAAGAGTATAGGTAAGGCTGACCCCGCGCAGATCATCATTGCCTTTAATGTGGAATGCCTTCCGAAATAAGGCCTGGCTACATCACGGTTTGGCAGATTACGGTTAGACACATACAACCTCTGAGTAAGCGCGGTCAGGCCGAACTCGCCGGCATAGCGCACAACGTCGCCCACGTGTTTGCAGAGAGGTGAACCCCCTATTCACCGTGGACGCTCTTTTCAGTCGCCCCCGAACGAAGAACGATCAGGGCCATCAAGCCGATGCTCATCAACAGCCATGGTCCCGCAATCCACCCGACACTGGGTCCGCTTGCGATTTTTTCTGCAAAAGTCTCGACGAAGTCGTAGTAGCCACCAGGCAAACTCCGCAAGCCGAGACCATACCCGGACCACCTCAATAGCCAACGTCCAAACTGCCAAAAGCAGCCAAACACAAAAATCGTCATTGCCGCGATAGTCAGGGCCTTACGCATCATACGTTCCCGTCGCGGGCCCAAAATGCGCCGTCTCTTAGCCCGCTGACCGTTGGGACGATGTCGCTATTTTGTCCGTAAGCTGCGTCGTATCGTTGACGGCGGCTTTCATTTGGGACTGGAAGTATTCGACCTGAATTTGCATGGCCTCCGGAAGATCTTTCGCGTCTATCAGCTTGCTTACGAACGCTTGGTTAGCAGCCACTTGTCGGTCGATATACGCTCTGAATGCGCTTATTTGCTCCTCGTTGGCATTCGGCACGGAAAGCATGCCTTTTTGCAGCAAATCGAGATAACTCTTTGTCGCGCTCCCAATTTTCTCAAGATTGTCGGCCATCATGGATCGAACGGCATCGAACGGGTTCTTGCTGTCCATAGGGTCCTCCTGCAGTTTTTTCCAGATTGTTCGGACGCGGACATCCAGCCTTGATTTAGATCAACGCGGCAGCGCCGAGGACGTTTGTTCGGTGGTTACAACAAAATTGTCGGCAACGTCATTTCGCAACTTCAGAGGTCAGGATTCAATGCCCGATGATCCAAAGGATGTGATTGAATTCGCCATTCGCTCTGCTTTTGTCAGCTATCCAAAAGAAGACGACCCGGATTGGAGAAGCCCGCACTGGATCAAGCCGGACGAGTGCGCACATTTGGCAACGGCCATAATATTGGAATTGGACGCCAAGGGGTTTCAAATCGTTAAAAAAGCAACTTGATGCCCAGCGCGCGTTACAACATGACCTCCTTTTTGGGCGATCTCGCCCCCGTCCTGCTCTTATGGCGCCAAACTGGCGGTCGTACTTGGTACAGCTTCTTTGTCACGCAGGATGGACAAGCTGACCAGTAAAACCCAGAACGGAAACAAAAGCAGACTTCCTCCGAGATAGGAACTCCCAAGGAGGAGAAGGACAGCGACGGCGTAGCCGCCGATTGCCAGCCAACGGGGCGTCAGGTGGGTGTAGACAGCGATGGTCGACGTCGTAATCATGAATACGGCGGCAGTCTTCACCAGGTAAATGTTGACGATCGCATACGCCAAGCCTCGCCCAAAGTGAAAAGTTGCGGAATGAGCCAACGCTTGAGGAGCCGCACGAAACGCGAGAACTATTGCCCCGACGACCGCAGCGCTGGCAAACAGCATCGCCAGAAAGAGAATTCCGCTCCCTAAGAACAAGGTCGCGAAAAACTGGTCTTCGCGCTCACCGAGCTTGTCACGAAGCGCCCCGACGAACCAAAGAAACGCGACCCCCGCGAACGGCACAAGGTTCATCGCGAGCGACACATACGTGATATCACCTTCAAGCCAGGCACCGGGCTCCAGAGGATCACCTGGCACCGAAAGGCGCATGAGCCCAAACACCGCAAACAGCAGCACCGAAAATGCAATACCGGCAACGGCTGCGGCTCTTGGGGTTCGCAGTTGGGCGTTGGTTAACCTCGCTCGGCTGGAAATCATTGCGGGGTCAACAGCGGCCGGTCTTGGGCCGTCGTTCACGACAGGGAAAATTCCGCTTTCAACTCCGTGACGATCCAGCTGCGGCTTCTCCATTCGGATGGTCCTTTCCTTGAGGCGAGTGGACAGCAGCCATCAGGGAGTTCTTCAGGACCCGATACCGGACAAGACCCTCCAGTGCCGATACCAAAGGTGTACCGCAGCCAGCGGGTTGATCTAAATCAACGAGCCGCGTGGAAACGTGCGACAGATGTGATGCCACAACGACAGCTCAGTGCCAAACCTTATGCCCCAGGCTGAAGCGACAGCGCACGAGTCCTGGCAAAAAGCATGAATGATGGCCGCCTTTGACATAGGTCAAGGCTCATGAAGCCGGCGCCTCAATCATAGCGGTGCTCAGTCGCAGCAGTTCCTGAGGGATCGCGAGCGCAGCGCAACAATCCTGATACCACGGCTAGGAGACGCACCATGAAGGGAAGCGCAGCTCTAAGGCAGGAAGTAGATTCGGGCCACTGCTGGGATGGCTTTCGACCTGGCGATTGGACCACTTCCATCAACGTTCGGGATTTCATCGTCCGCAACGTCACGACTTACACAGGGAACGAGGAGTTTCTGGCGGGACCGTCGGAACGCACAAAAGCGGTCTGGGCCAAACTGCAACCGTATTTCTCGGACGAACGGAAGAAAGGGGTCCTTGCGGTCGATGCAGCATCTCCTTCGACGATGCTGGCGCACAAGCCGGGCTATATCGATCGCGAGAACGAGCTCATCGTAGGTCTTCAGACCGACCAACCTTTCAAGCGGGCAATTTTTCCGTTCGGAGGTCTGCGCATGGTCGAGGCCGGCCTGAAGGCCGCCGGGTTCGATCCCGATCCGGCTGTGCACGAGACGTTCACGAAGTACCGCAAATCCCACAATGACGGCGTGTTCGACGCCTATACGCCCGAAATCATGAATTGCCGAAGGTCCGGCATCATCACCGGCCTTCCTGACGCCTACGGGCGCGGTCGTATCATCGGCGACTACCGGCGAGTGGCGCTCTACGGGGTAGATCGGCTGCTCGAGGTCAAACGCGAGGAACGCGCCCAGATCGACGACATGTGGCCGACCGACGAAATCATTCGGCTGCGCGAGGAACTATCGGAGCAGATCAGGGCGCTCAAGGATCTGGCCTCGATGGCAAAGCTCTATGGTCACGACATAGGGAAGCCCGCTTCCAATGCCCAGGAAGCGTTCCAATGGACCTACTTCGCCTATCTCGGTGCGATCAAGGAAGCCAACGGAGCGGCGATGTCGATCGGCCGAATCTCGAGCTTCCTGGACATCTTCATCGAGCGCGATCTGAAGGCCGGCGTTCTCGACGAAGCGCGGGCGCAGGAGCTCTGGGATCAACTGGTGCAAAAGCTGCGTATCGTACGCTTCCTTCGTACGCCCGATTATGATGCGCTGTTCAGCGGCGATCCTTACTGGGCGACCGAGTGCGTCGGCGGCATGGACCTGGACGGGCGCGCTCTGGTGACAAAGAGCAGCTATCGGATGCTGCACACGCTCTACAATCTCGGTCCGGCGCCCGAACCGAACATCACGATTCTCTGGTCGAGCCATATGCCGGCGCCGTTCAAGCGCTACTGCGTCAAGGTCAGTAAAGATACCTCCTCGCTGCAATACGAAAACGACGACTTGATGCGGCCGTTCTGGGGTGATGATTACGGGATCGCCTGCTGTGTCTCGGCAATGCGGCTCGGGAAGCAGATGCAGTTCTTCGGCGCCCGCGTCAACCTCGCAAAAGCGCTGCTCTATGCCATCAATGGCGGCCGCGACGAAGTGTCGGGCGAACAGGTCGCACCGGAGACATTACCGGTCACCGGCGAGTTCCTCGACTTCGACGAAGTCATGGCGAAGTTCGACACCACGATGGAATGGCTGGCTCGCACCTACGTGCATGCGATGAACTGTATCCACTACATGCACGACAAGTACTTCTACGAACGCCTGGAGATGGCGCTTCACGATCGAGACATCCTGAGAACGATGGCGTTCGGGATCGCCGGTCTTTCGGTTGTTGCCGACAGCCTGAGTGCGATGAAGTACGGACAAATTCGTGTCATGCGCGATGAGAGCGGGTTGGTCGTCGACTATCAAAACGTCGGCAACACCTCGACACCCCAGTTCGGCAACAATGACGATCGTGTTGATCAGATCGCGTCCAGCATCGTCACGAGCTTCATGGAGAAGATACGCAAGCACCCGACCTATCGAAACGCGACGCACACGCAAAGCGTGCTCACGATCACGTCAAACGTCGTGTACGGCAAAGCCACGGGAAACACCCCGGACGGTCGCCGCAAGGGCGAGCCGTTCGGACCTGGGGCCAATCCGATGCATGGCCGGGATAGCCATGGATGGCTCGCGTCCTGCTTGTCGGTGGCAAAATTGCCGTACAAGGACGCGCAGGACGGCATCAGCTACACCGTATCCATCGCGCCGCAGAAGGCGCATTTGAGCGAAGGTCAGCTGTTGGACGAAGCCGTCAAGGCATTCGACGTCTACTTCGACCGCGGCGGGTTCCACATGAACCTCAACGTGATCGACCGAGAGACGCTCGAGGACGCGATAAAGAACCCGGACAAGTATCCGCAACTCACGATCCGTGTCTCGGGCTATGCCGTGAACTTCGTTCGTCTCACGCCCGAACAGCAGAGAGATGTGATTAGCCGTACGTTCCACGGCCAAATCTAGCGGGGGGTGTCGCGATGTCGACGCTGCAGCCCCTTGAACCCGGAAGCCGACACGACCTCCGGGTCGGGATTTCGCCCGACGCTCCTGATGAAGACAACATCAAGGACGAGGAGGGCTCATTTGGCTATTGCCATTCCTATGAGACCTCCTCGCGCTACGACGGGCCCGGGTTGCGAATAGTGCTCTTTACCTCCGGGTGCCTGCTGCGTTGCACGTACTGCCACAATCCGGACACCTGGCATCTCAAGGACGGAACCTACGTGTCGGTCGATCACGTCCTGCGCCGTCTCGGCGACTTCGCACCCACGATCCGCAGCCTGGGTGGAGGCCTGACGATCTCCGGCGGCGAGCCCATGGTGCAGCTTGCATTCACCCGAAGGATATTCGCCGGTGCAAAGCGGATGGGCCTGCACACGGCAATCCAGACCTCCGGATTTCTGGCTGATCGGGCCGACGAGTTCGTACTTGTCCGAGCTCGACCTCGTTCTGCTCGACATCAAGAGTTCAGATCCCGCGACCTACCGCCGCGTGACCGGTCGGGACCTGGCGCCCACCTTACGTTTTGCCGAGCGGCTTGCTTCGTTGTCCAAGCCGGTTTGGGTCCGGTTCACGCTCGTTCCCGGCGCAACGGACGATCCCGCCAACGTCGATGGCATCGCCCGTTTCGTCGCACCCATGAAGAACGTGCAATGGGTCGAGGTGCAGCCGTTCCATCAGATGGGCGCCTTCAAGTGGACGGCGATGGGCCTCGAGTACAAGCATAACGACACTCAGCCGCCGAGCCGGGAGCTGGTCAATCGGGTTATTGGACAATTCCAGGCGGCGGGCTGTCGCGCACGTTAATGAGGCTCATTCGATCCGGGGAGATCTGACATGTTGGACCTTGCTCGCGAGATCATCGGAAGCCAGCCAATTCTGACCGCATTCCTGGCCATCGGATTGGGCTACCTTGTGGGCCAGATCAACATCTTCGGTTTCTCGCTTGGCGTCGGCGCGGTTCTCTTTGTCGGCCTCGCCATCGGCGCCTTCGCTCCAAAGGCTCAGATCATCGGGCCGATCGGCCTGACAGGCCTGATCATGTTTCTCTATGGGATCGGCATCCTCTATGGCCGCCAATTCTTCGAGGGGATGGTCGGCGCCGGGCAGAAATACAATCTGTTGGCCTTGGTTGCGTGTCTGGCAGGTTTGCTGGTCGCACTCGGCTTGGGGCACATCTTCGGCATCAAGATAGGACATACGCTCGGCCTCTACGCCGGGTCGATGACAAGCACCGCAACCCTCCAGGCTGCCCTGGACGTCGTCAAAAGCAAGGATCCTTCCATCGGCTACTCCATCGCCTATCCCTTCGGTGTTATCGGCCCCATTCTTTGTATCTACTTCATGACGCAGATCGTGAAGCCTAAATTCCCCGCCAAGACGCAGCGCTTCCACATGGGTGAGATTTCGATCGGCGAAGCATTTGCCGGTCGACGTCTCGACGAACTGATGCCGAACGCGCCGAGCGGCCTGCAGGTAACCATGGTTCGGAAAGGCGGACACAATTTCGTTCCAACTGACGATACGATTCTGGCCGCAGGAGACGCCATTCTGGTGGTGGCCGAAGACAATGAGGCGATTGCAACCGCCGCGACTCAGCTGGGGAAACTTGAACCGGGCCGATTGGCCAGCGACCGCGCGGACCTCGACTACATCCGGGTCTTCGTTGGAAAAGCCAGCGCCGTGGGTATCCCGCTTGCTCGCCTTCCGATGCCCGCCGGGTATCCAACTCATCTGCTGCACGTTCGGCGATATGACGCCGACCTGGTCCCGGCCCCCGACCTCATGCTGGAATTTGGCGACCGGGTCGGAGTGCTGACGCCTCCCGACCGGAAGGAGGAAATTCGCCGTCACTTCGGCGATACGGTCAAGGCCGCGGCGGAATTCAGCTACGTTTCGCTTGGGATTGGCATGGTTTTGGGCGTTCTTCTCGGCCTCATTCCGATCCCCATTCCCGGTGTGGGCACCGTGACGCTCGGCATCGGCGGCGGACCACTGATCGTCGCTCTCATCCTCGGCAAGCTGCGCCGCACCGGTCCGATGCTATGGACAATGCCATTGCCGGCCAACATCGTGCTGCGAAATTTCGGTCTTGCCATGTTTCTCGCCACTGTCGGCGTCAACGCCGGACAGCCTTTTGTCCGGACCGTGGCGGAGTCCGGATTAACGATGCTGTTCATCGGCGTCGCAGTTTTATTGACCACCGTGTTCATCGTCCTGCTCGTCGGTCATTATCTGATGAAAATTCCATATGACGACCTCGTCGGCGTCGCATCCGGTGCAACGGGAAATCCGGCTATTCTAGTCTACTCGACGAAGATGGCACCGACCGAGCGGCCCGATATCGGGTATGCCATGATCTTTCCTTCGATGACGCTGGTTAAGGTCATTGCCGCGCAGATCGTTGGTCTTCTGGCGGTCGGGAATGCCGGTTAGCGATGCGGTGTTCGGCGGACCGAGACTTCGCATATGTTATGCGCGGTCGGTCATTATTCGCTCGAGCGTGTGCGCAGGAGATGCAGGATGGATGACCCAGCTCCCGCGCCGCAGCCGCCGATCTTTAATTTGAACGCATACAGTCCAGCGGAGATCAAAGAGGCTGTCGAAAAAGTCGGGGTCAAGAAAACAAATCTGCCACCGCAAGCCTCTTTCATGCTGGCGATCGTGGCCGGCGGCAGCATCGGCCTCGGAGCGCTTTACTATACTATTGTCGCCAGCGACGCCGACCTGAGCTTCGCCATCATACGCGTGCTCGGGGGACTGGCGTTCTCCCTCGGGCTGGCACTTGTCGTCGTGGGAGGTGCCGAGCTGTTTACAGGTAACAACCTGATCGTAATGGCCTGGGCGAGCGGAAAAGTTTCTACAAGAGAAATGCTGCGCAACTGGGTGATCGTGTATTTCGGCAATTTGGTCGGTTCGCTCGGACTTGTTGTACTCGTGTTTTTTTCACATCATCTCGACATGAACGGCGGCCGCATCGGATTGTCGATATTGAATACGGCTGCCGCAAAGATCCAGCCCGACGTTGTGACGCTTTTCGTCAAGGGCATTCTCTGCAACGTGCTTGTCTGCCTGGCGGTTTGGCTCGCTTATGCGGGCCGGTCGGTCACTGATAAGATTCTCGCTCTCATATTGCCGGTCTCCGCTTTCATAGCGGCAGGCTTCGAACACTGCGTCGCCAACATGTATTTTCTGCCGTTGGCTTGGCTCCTGGTCCAGACAGGCCACGTTCCGAGTGATTTCGACGTCTCGCTCATTACGATGTCCGGAATTGTCCATAATCTCGTTCCCGTCACGCTCGGCAATATCGTGGGCGGTGCTGGCTTGGTCGGCATCATGTACTGGGCCATCTATCGGGCAGCGTTCGGCGCGGCATATCTGGGCGACAAGTAGGCTTCATATTCCGCGCGCCCCGGATCGGGAAAAGTTGCACAATTGCTCGCACGACGCCGTCTGCCCGGTTCGATCTGGCGAACGCGCCGTCTGACTCAAAAATTTCGCTTGATTTGGATCAAGCATAGGTCTGCTTCCGAAAGGAACCCTCGTGGAGTCCACGACTGAGCGCGGAGAAACGCGCCGTAGATTGTGAACAAGAGTCAGCATCAACCGCACACATGGAATCACCGTCATGCCGCTACGCACAGCCGATTGGGAGCCAAACAAGGACCTGCCATTGGGTAAGGGCGCCACGGTTCAGCAGTTCTTTGCGACCGTCGGCAAGGACCAATTCGAAATCAACGTCGCTCCCTGGGGGGAGGGACAGCTAAGGGTAAACGGCCTTGAGATAGCAAGAACTGCCGAAGCCAAGGACCGGCGTCAGGCGTTTACAAGTCTGAAGCAGGCCGCCGAACGATACATGCGCGGCGAACCGGTCGACATGCCCAGCAATGGTAAGGCCCGGCTGATTCCGGCCGTCAAGGCTAAATTGCTGGAAGGAAAGAAGGGGCTGGTGGTCGGGATAGCGAACGACCGATCGATAGCGTGGGGTTGCGCCGCGGCCTTCCGCGCCTTCGGCGCAGATTTAGCCGTCACATATCTCAACGACAAAGCCAAAAAGTACGTCGATCCGCTGGCGCGCGCGCTCGAGTCTCCGATCGTGATGCCGCTCGACGTCCGCGTTCCCGGACAAATGGAAGCCGTCTTCGACCGTATCGGAAAAGAGTGGGGCAAGCTGGACTTCGTTGTGCACTCGATAGCGTTTGCGCCCCAGGATGCTCTGCGTGGACGTGTTGTCGACGTGCCCTTGGATGGCTTTCTGACCACCATGCAGGTTTCATGCTGGACATTCCTCCGGATGGCCCAACTGGCCGAGCCATTGATGAAGAAGGGCGGCACTCTTTTTACGATGACCTACTATGGCAGTCAGACGGTGGTGAAGAATTATAACATCATGGGAGTTGCAAAAGCCGCGCTGGAGAGTGCAGTGAAATATGTGTCCGCCGAGCTTGGTCCAAAAGGCATTCGCGTGCACGCGATCTCCCCCGGGCCGCTTGCGACGCGGGCCGCTTCCGGCATCCCCGAGTTCGACAAGTTACTTGAAAAGGCGAAGGCCAAAGCGCCGTCGCGCAGCTTGGTGAGCATCGAAGACGTCGGCGCCGCAACAGCGTTCCTGGCCCATGATGCGGCCCGGCTTATCACCGGCGATACCATTTACATCGACGGCGGATATCACGTTGTCGATTGAGGAGCCGTGTTCGCATTTCAGCCTGCCTTCTTCTTTTCCAAGTCACGCAGGTGGTTGGTTGCCTCTTCTGCATGTTCGTAGATGTGCGGAGCCAACGCACGCTGCTTCAGCGCATCGCCCAACTTGGCGCGAAGAAAACTACTTGTCGTGTAGCGGGTGACGCCGGAGTAGAAACGATCAACCAGATCGCGCACCATGGCCGAGTATTCATCGATGACGTCGGGAAATATCTCGAAGTTGTCGTAATTGACAATGGCGTAAACCTTTCGCCCCAGGGGACCCAACGTGTCTTCGACGATCCGGCGAATCTTTTCCACGTCCTCGTGGCTGTGAACACGGTGGCCTTCGAGATTGACGAAGAACCGGTTTTCACCCGGGTGATAGGTGAACCGTCGCTCAATCGGCATTCGCAGCAATTGGTCGCGCAAACCCATTGGACCGCTTGCGAAAATGCGCTGATCCATGATGGCGGGATTGCGGATCATTGGACGAAATTCCATCCGGGCGAGGATGTCACGCTCGATGTCGATACCGGGCGCGACTTCGACCAGCTCGAGCCCATCCGGTGTCAATTTGAACACACAGCGCTCCGTCACATAAAGCACCGGTTGCCCACGATGCACCGAGTAGCGGCCGGAAAACGTGCGATGCTCAACGTCTCTGACAAATTTCGCCACATCACCGTCCTTGACCACGTGCAGGCGCCCATTGTCGACCGCGACGCGGAGGCGCCCCGCCGTAAAGGTACCAACGAACACCAGCTTCTTGGCATTCTGACTGATGTTGATAAAGCCTCCAGCGCCCGCGAGGCGCGGGCCAAATTTGCTCACATTCAGATTGCCTTCGCGATCCGCTTGCGCGAGCCCTAGAAAAGCCGCGTCAAGTCCCCCGCCATCATAGAAGTCAAATTGATAGGGCTGATCAATAACAGTCTGTGCGTTGACCGCCGCTCCAAAATTGAGTCCTCCTGCCGGAACGCCGCCGATGACACCAGGTTCAGCCGTGAGCGTGAGCAAATCGGCAATTCTTTCTTCGTTGGCGACGCTTGCAATACCCTCAGGCATTCCAATGCCGAGATTGACTACGCTATTTGCATCAAGTTCGAGCGCCGCGCGACGTGCGATGATCTTTCGCTCGCTCATTTCCATTGACGTCACCGAACCCGCGGGAGCACGAATCTCACCGCTGAACGCCGGATCATACTGAACCGAAAAAGTCTGCCAGTGG
Source organism: uncultured Alphaproteobacteria bacterium (assembly GCA_963770385.1). Lineage (GTDB taxonomy): Bacteria > Pseudomonadota > Alphaproteobacteria > Rhizobiales > Xanthobacteraceae > Bradyrhizobium. The sequence goes on from CAVYPJ010000003.1 coordinate 2,870,513, forward strand.
TTTTCCGGCTTTGCCAGGACGACGCAATCGACGAATATTCCTGGGATTTTGACTTGCCTCGGGTTGAGCGAGCCGCGCTCGGCTATGCGCTCCACCTGTACAATGACTATGCCGTCGGAATTGCGTACCGCCATGGCGATGGCCAGCGCTTCCAGAGTCAGCGCCTCCTTTTCCATGGTGATGTTTCCGTCGGGATCGGCCGTCGTGCCGCGGATAATTCCGACATCGATCGGGAATGCGCGATAAAAAAGAAACTCCTCGCCTCCGATCTCGATCAGGCGGACAAGATCTTCCTTGGTGCGTTCGTTTATCCTGCCACCGCCATGGCGCGGATCGACGAAAGTGTCGAGACCCACGCGCGTGAGATGCCCTGGGCGCTTCGCAGCGATGTCGCGAAAAAGGTGCGAAATAACGCCCTGAGGAAGATTGTAAGCCTCGATCTGATTGGCGATCGCCAGTTGCTGCAGTTTCGGCACCAGCCCCCAATGCCCCCCGATCACGCGGCGCACCAGACCTTCGTGACCAAGGTGATTGAGTCCCCGGTTGCCGCCGTCACCTTGTCCTCCGGCGTAGACCAGCGTGAGATTGCGCGGCTTGTCGGTGACAGGAGCTGTCTGATCCCCCTTCGCGAGATAGAGCGTTTCTATTGCCAAAGCGACTTCTTCGGCGAAGCCGATGCCGACAAAGCCGCCTGTTGCAATCGTGTCCCCGTCTCGGATGAGGCTGGCCGCTTCCTCGGCACTGACAATCTTTCCACTATCCAGTGCCTTGACTGGCGCAAGCGATAGTCGAACTGCATCGGCTGACATGAGTCCTCCAATGGCTTTTCGCCTCTTCGATGGTTGGCCTCCATTGTGAGCAACAGCTGCAAACCAGAAGCCACGGGATGTTCTCCCCGGAGTGCAGCCTTCGCGGCGTTCATCAGTAGATCCCGGTCATATAGTAAAACGCGATGACAACGAACACCGCCGCAGTTTTGGTCAACGTGATCACGAAAATGTCCTTATAGGCCTGCTTGTGGGTGAGGCCCGTCACGGCGAGCAGCGTGATGACGGCTCCATTGTGAGGCAATGTATCCATGCCACCGCTCGCCATGGCGGCGACACGATGAAAGACTTCAAGCGGGATGTTCGCTGCCTTTGCGGCTGCAATGAATTCATCGGACATCGCGGCAAGGGCAATGCTCATGCCGCCGGAAGCTGAGCCGGTGATGCCGGCGAGGACCGTCACGGTGACGGCTTCATTGACAAGCGGATTGGGGATCGCCCTGAGCGCAGCGGAAACCGCCGCAAAGCCCGGCAATAGCGCAATCACCCCACCGAACCCATACTCGGAGGCGGTATTGAGCGACGCAAGCAAAGCCCCGGCAACTGCCGCCTTGCTGCCATCCGCGAATTTTGCAAGCACGGGGCGCCAGGCAAAGATGAACACCGTCAATATGCCGAGGAGCAGCGCACCCTCGACTGCCCATATGGCTGCCACCGGGCCAATCTGCGTAACGATCGGATGGCCGCCGAGCGTGACTTCATGCTTCGCGCCGTAAGCCCGAGGCACGGCTTGCGTCAATAAGAAGTTCGCGACGCCCACCACGACCAGCGGCGCGAGGGCGATCCACGGGTTTGGCAGTTCCTTCTCCTCGAATGGCTCCGGCTCATTGACAAGCACCGTGCCGTAGCCTTCCCCGCGTGCATGTGCCGCACGTCGGCGGTTCTCAATATAGGCGAGACCCACGCCGAAAACGAAAACGCTGCCGATGAGCCCAAGCACCGGGGCGGCCCATGTCGTCGTATTGAAGAACGTCGTCGGAATGATGTTCTGAATTTGCGGCGTTCCCGGCAAGGCGTCCATCGTGAAACTGAAAGCGCCGAGTGCGATCGTGCAGGGGATGAGTCGCTTTGGAATATCTCCCTGCCGGAACATCTCGGCCGCGAACGGATAGACCGCGAACACGACGACGAACAACGACACGCCGCCGTACGTCAGGATTGCGCAGACGACGATAATGGATAGCACGGCACGCTCGCGGCCGAGCACGCCAATGACAGCGGCGACGATCGACTTGGAAAAACCCGACAGCTCGATGACTTTGCCGAAGACAGCGCCCAGCATGAAAACAGGAAAATAGTTCTTCACGAAGCCGACCATCTTCTCCATGAAGACGCTGGAAAATAGGGGTGGGACGAGTGAAGGATCGGTCAGCAACACCGCGCCAAGCGCGGCGATCGGCGCGAACAAGATCACACTGTAGCCGCGGTAGGCCACAAACATCAGAAAGATCAGAGCGCCCAGCACGATCAATAAATTCATGGCGACACTCCTTTTCCAATGGCAAGCCAATGGATCCAGGCATGCTCAAGCCGTTGACGTGAGCATGGTCAGTCGTTCGCGCTCAAGCTCACCGATGACCTTGGCATGGTGTGCGACCGCCTCGGCCAACAGATCACGGATCGAGATAACGGTTATGGGAATGTTGTTATTGACGACCGGCAGGTGCCGTACGGCGTGCTGGTGCATCAACTTCAGACAGTCTGCAAACGTCATCGAAAGGTCAACGTGTATGACGTCCCGAACCATAATGTCCGCTACAGGAGTAAACTCGGGGGATTTTCCGGCAACTACGACCCGCCGCACGCAATCACGCTCGGAAAGAACGCCAACTATTGCCCCGCGCTCCAGCGCCACGACAAGGCCAATGTTCTTTTCCGCCATCAGACGCATTGCCGTGAGCGCGTTATCCTTGGGGCTGACGGTCCACAGGGATCTCGGCTTGGCTGCAAGGATCTGATTTAACGAACGATAAGCTAGAATTTCTTCCGGACGTCTGAGCGGATGATCCATGATGCCTCACTTCCCGGAGTGCAAAATGGCTTGAACTGAGCTGATAAGTCTGTCCTGGTGAATATAGCCCGCACCACACCAATAAGCCTGGAGCGTTGCTCCGGTCTTCCGGAAGACGTTGCATCCAGCGCTATTGAATAGTGTGCTAGAGGCGGGACGTGGACCTTCCTTGATCTATGTCAAGCTGTATCCGAGCGCGCACTAAAAATGTTGTTAGTCGATCGGTGTAGCTTAGCGCGAAAACGTCAACCCGGCCCGTGCGGAGTTGCCACCGCAGCGCAACACAGAGCCGATCCAGGAGGCTCACATGGTTAGCTCGTCATCCCCGAGTGGCTCCTCGACATATTTTGAAAGCCTGATGCAAGCCGGCCAGCAATCAATGAAGCAATTTGATGATGCGCTGGTCAGCGCAATGGGCGTAGAAGGTAAGCCTTCTACGCTTGGCGACTCTGGACCGTTCGGCATCGCGGTAGACTTGCAACGTCAGTTCTGGTCTCCAATTGTGGAGTTATGGAAAGGCAGCCTCGGCAACGCTTCTGCACCGGGCGCGCAGCCGCTGCGCCGCGATAGGCGATTCCAGGACGAGGCTTGGCATCACTCACCTTACTACAACCTTATCAAACAGTCCTATTTAGTGACCTCAAAGCAATTGGCCGAGCTCGTCGATCAAGCCCAGGTCGACGAAAAGTCAAAGCTGCAGCTTCGCTTCTACGCGCGCCAATTCATTGATGCGATGAGCCCGTCGAATTTCCCTGCGACCAACCCGGAAGTCATTCGAACGGCAATCCAGACACGTTCAGCGAGCTTGGCGGCCGGGATGCAGAACCTAATTGAGGATCTCCAAAAAGGACGCATCACGCGGGTCGACGAATCCGCTTTTGAGGTGGGTCGCAATCTGGCAGTAACGCCCGGATCGGTCGTCTTCGAGAACGAACTGATTCAGCTGGTCCAATATACGCCGCAGACCGCCGAGGTCGAGAAAACGCCGCTCCTGATCGTGCCGCCCTGCATCAATAAGTACTATTTGCTCGATCTCGGAGCGGGAAATTCGCTTGTTGAATATGCGGTTGCTCAGGGACATCAAGTCTTCCTGATTTCCTGGCGGAGCGCCGTTCCTGAGATCCAGCACTTGACCTGGGACGACTACCTGAAGCTCGGGCCACTCAAGTGCATCGATGTTGTGCGCGACATTGCCAATGCCGATCAGATTCATGCGTTGGGCTTTTGCGTCGGAGGTACCATTTTGAGCTGCGCGGCGGGGGTACTCGCCGCGCGCGGAGAAAACAAGCTCGCGACCATAACTCTGCTCACCACGATGCTCGATTTTGCAGATACCGGAGAAATCGGTCTTCTTGTTGACCAGAATTACGTCGCTCAGCGCGAAGCGACGATCGGAAGGGGCGGTATTCTGCCTGGCAAGGAACTGGCCTTTGCCTTCGGAACCCTCCGCGCCAACGATCTGATTTGGCGCTATGTTGTCGACAGTTATCTAAAGGGTACGACGCCTGACGCTTTCGACCTGCTCTATTGGGATTCCGACAGCGTCAGCTTGCCGGGACCAATGTACTGCTGGTACACGCGCAAAGCCTATCTTGAGAACAGGATCAAGGAGCCAGGCGCGACCATTCAGTGCGGCGAGCGGATTGACCTCTCGAAGGTGAACGCACCAATCTATCTGCTCGCCTCTCGCGAGGACCATATCGTGCCTTGGCAGAGCGCGTACCGCTCAAAGGACCTGATGGGAAGAGATCCGCACTTCGTGCTCGCCGCCAGCGGTCATGTTGCTGGTGTGATCAACCCGCCCGCCCGCAACAAGCGCAGTCATTGGGCCAATGACGACCTGAATTGCGACGCGGAGAATTGGCTGGAAAAGGCCGAGGAGAAGCGGGGAAGCTGGTGGCCGGACTGGGATGGCTGGATGAAACGCCATTCCAGCGGCACCGTTCGGGCTCCGAGGGAATTGGGCAACACTGCTTTCCACACGAGTGAGCCCGCGCCTGGCAGGTATGTTAGGCAGAAATCAAACTAAAGCGCGATGAGATCAGGTTGAATTGTCATCGCGCTTTCTTTGTTTGAGCGTGATATCGGAAAACCGCGACACACTTTTCCGGATCATGCTCAGTGCGTTGCGAAGGTATCGTGCCAGGAGGGCCAGCTTCAAAAGGCTGGGAGCAACGATTGTGGGCCTCCAATGCGCTCGCATGGGCTCGCGATGGTCAGCACCCGGCGCGTGTCCAGCTATTGTTGGCCCATTTTTCGCGGACGTTGGACATTTGGCTCTGCAATGGCGGTTCATTCCGCGGCGCAGCCGTTTAGTCTCTTTGAAACGGCACGATACCGGCTGCGCGCCACCCACCACACGATGACCGATCTACGGGCTGGTACGGGCGACAGGCCGCGGAGCCTGGTGCCCCGGCCTTTCCCGTTTCTAATGCGGTCGCTTGAGCTCGGAAAACCGCGTGGCTGTCCGCTTATCTAGAACGACCGGCCATGTCCTCATGAGACCGCCCTTCCCAGCCTCGATTTAGAGCGGAGCACAGCCAATTTATTCCATTGGCATGCAATAAATTTTCTGATGGCCGAATTGTTGCCGAGCGACGCATCGGCGGCGTAGCTTGCTTCCGATAAAGGCAGACGGAGCGGAAATGCCAAAGCGCATGTGGTCAGCAAATTCAGCAAAGCGAGAAAGCCGAATTTGCAGGCAACCATGGCGTTAATGCTTCGAGCGTTATCCCGAGTGACGTCACGACGATTTACCACTTCATCAGGAGCAAAAAATGAAACGAAAATTGGTCGGGTTCGCGTTCGGCGCCAGCCTGCTCTCCGGTCTCGCGATATCTGCGCAGGCGGCCGAGGTAACGTTAGCCCGCCTCGATTGCGGCACATCACAGGCACCCACGGCTGTCAATGAGCGCTTCTCGGATACTTATGCCTTCCCAGGCCTGAATGTTCAGTTCGTCTTCAGTTGCTATCTCATCAGGCACGGCGACGAGTACATGCTGTGGGATACCGGTCATTCCATGACGATGCCCAATGTAGCGCCAAAGGTGAGCGTAGTCGATCAACTGGCCAAGATCGACGTCAAGCCCGATCAGATCAAATATGTCGGCATCAGCCACTACCATGCCGACCATACTGGCCAGATCGACTCCTTTCCGAAAGCAACCCTTCTGATCGGTGCCAAGGAATGGGAAGCGATCACCAGCCCGAAGCCCGCCCAAGGCGTGAACTTCAAGCCGTTCGACGGTTGGATCAAGGGTGAGAACAAGGTCGAGCCGCAAGCCATCGACAAGGATGTATTCGCTGACGGTTCGGTAATCATGCTTCGTACGCCGGGGCACACACCGGGCCATTCCAGCCTGCTGGTGAAGCTCGGACAGATGGGCCCCGTCATAATCACCGGCGATGCGGTCCACTTCCGCGAGAACTACGATATGGACGGCGTCCCTGCATTTAACTTCGATCGCGCGCAGACCGTAGCTTCGATCGAACGGCTGAAGAAAATCGCAGCAAATCTAAAGGCGACTGTCATCATTCAGCACGACGGGCGCGACGTGGAAAAATTGCCGGTGTTTCCCGCGTTCGCGAAATAGGCGGACTCACGATCAATCGTCGAGCAGGTTCTTCAAGTGGCTGCGAAGCTCATCGACGGTGTAAGCCATGCGATGCGCCCCCGCAGCCACGAGCCGCTCGGGCTTGTGATATCCCCACGCGACGCCCAAAGATCGCACCTTGGCTGCCTGAGCCATCTCCATGTCGTATGTCGTGTCGCCGACGAAGATCGCGTTCTCGCGCGCAACACCCGTGGCCTCCAGCGCCTGAAGAAGCATCGCGGGATGCGGCTTCGAAGGCGCCATGTCGGCAGCCTGGATGGTTCGGAAAAAATCGCTCCATTGGAGTGCAGCCAATGCCGGTGCGACCGTCACCGACGTATGACCTGTGGCCATGCCGAGCAAGGTATCCTCAGCCGAGCTGAGATCGCGCAGCAGGTCGGCTACTCCGTCGAAAGGCCTTTCGGCAAACGCCGTCTCGGCTCTCAATTTCGGAAGCAGGAGATCATAGGCGTTGACCATGTCCCGGATCGGCGCGGACGGGCCGGCCAGTTGCGCCAGGATGAGGTCAAGGGTCTTGCCAACCAAGGCCAGACTGTCGGCAGGCACAGGAAGTGGCAAGCGAAACTCGGAAAAGACGATTCGATGGCTCTCCAGGATCAGGGAGCGGCTATCGACCAGCGTGCCGTCAAAATCGAAGATGATCAGCTTCTTCACTCTAGCCTTCCGGTTGTTTCCAAGCTGCCGCGAACGTTTGATACCAGTATTGATGCTCGCGGGGCAGCAATTATGAGAGATTCATGAGCCGTCCGGCGCCTCCTGATGGAGATATTTGAAGCCGAAAATGACAAGTTCGTCCTCAGTCATATGTCGTTGCTCGGAGAGTCGTTCCAGCAGTGACAGACGCAGCATCGACAGGCGATGCTCGGGCACCAGCTTGATCAATGACCAAGTCCGCAGAATACGATTTGCCGCGGCGTGAAGACGATCCTCGGGCGTTGTCATCGTCTGTTTGTGAAAAGCAGATTGCCGGGGATGCGATGCGGAGCGTCACCGGTGAAGGCACGAATAAATGCGAATAAGGTCCCGAGCCTGCACCGGAACGGAGCGCTCGGCGTCGCTGTTTTGCGTCGCCGTTGCGCAGGACAGCCAGAAGTAATTGCCGGCGGGATCAATGACCAGCCGGTTTGGTGAGAAGTTCGCAAGGATGACGGACAAATAGGGAATCGTCGAAAACCAGGACAGGGTATCGAGGCTGGGCGAAATCCGCGCGGACGAAACGAAGCGCGGATCGCCCAGCGCCGGGTCGGAATCCTGACCGGTGGCCAGCGCTGTGATTGCGGCACGGTAGTCCGTCCATGCCGCGAGGAACTTCCAGGTTTCGACCGCATGGATCGATGTCACAATGGCAAACGCCGCGGCCAAGACGCCGAGCATTTGGTTACTTGGCGAAGTCAGGCGGTGCTGCAATCCGGCGAGCGGACGAAAAACGATCCTATCCCCGGCCATCGCCGACAAGGCCGCCATCGCTCCCAATATGGGAATCAGCAGAACGAGCGCCGTACGCAAATAATATCGGCTGCTTGCGTGGACGGAATGATCGAATTGCAGCCAGTAGACGGAGAGTGACACCAGCATGAGTCCCAGCGAATAGGTCCAAGCACGTTCCGGAGATAGGATTGACATCGCCACAAAGATCACGCCATAGGCCGTCAGCGCTGCAAGCAACAGTAGGACGACCTCGACCTTGAAGATTTCTAGATCGAAGAAGTGCAGGGCGGCCCGCAACAGCACCCCCGTATAATAGTCATCAGGAGGAAGCGCGACCTTCGAGGCCGCCGCCAAGAGCAGGATCACGATCAGGCCGATCAGTGAGCGTAGCAACGATGCGCTGCGAAGGCCGCGCGGGACCAGCGTGGCCAGTATGGCGAACAGCAAGACCAGGGCTCCCTCATGCGTGAAGGCGAGGACGAACTGCGCAGCGAAAACGACCACGATTCCACCGATGGATTGCTTCGCGTAATGGCTGAGCGTTAACGCAGGCCAGAATATCGCGTGAGCCAGCCACATCTCGGTCGGAAAGCCGAAGACGAGCGGGCAGAGCAGCGCAGTCGAGCAGCATGCATACACGAAGAAGAGCCGGCCATGCGAGCGATCGGCCATATACGTCAGGAGTAGTCCGATCAGCGGATAGACGTAGAAGAGCAGCCCGTAAGTGATGATCCCGGCCCAGGGGCTGCCTGTGATTCCGACCACAGTCTCGGCCGGCAACAGGCTGAGAAGAAAGACCGACGACCGGCCCGAGATATTGTGCCAGTGGAACGCCCAGACGTCCTGAACCGCGACGGCATAGGAAAACATCGCGCCGTCTCCGTACAGCTCCAGCTGACAGGGGAGCGCCATGACAGCGAATGCGATCGACCAGCACAGACCGGCTCCGATAAGCAGATACCGCATGCTGCGAGCATCAAAGCGGGGCGAGCGACCTGGCATCTCATGGACCTTTCGCGTGAGGCCTGGTGTCGATCACGCGAGTAGAAGCATCGACGCCTTACTGCAGTGCATCATGTTCTGGGAGGCAGCCTTTCGTCAGCGCTCTCTAAGGCGTGTCGGCAGCGAATGCCGTCACGTTGAAAAGCTGATGCCCGGACCGCGCGGCCTTCGTGATGAGATAATGCTTGTTGTGAGGATTGACGGGAGTTTCCAGTGGGACGCGAGCGGCAATCTCTATTCCCGACCGTGTAAGCCCATCGAGCTTAGCCGGGTTATTGGTGAGCAATTGAATACGCGAACAGTTCAGCATGTGAAGCATGCGCGCGGCAATTGCATAATCGCGCTCGTCATCATCGAAGCCAAGTGTTGTGTTCGCATCCAGCGTATCCAGGCCGGCGTCCTGCAAACGATAGGTCCTCATCTTGTTCGCGAGACCGAGGCCGCGCCCTTCCTGCGCGAGGTACAGAATCACGCCGCCGCCGAGTCCTTCCATGCGGGTCAGCGCAAGCGCGAGCTGGTCGCCGCAATCGCATCGCCTCGAGCCGAACACGTCGCCCGTCAGGCACGCCGAATGAAGGCGAACCGGAACCGGCTTCGCAAAGTCAGGCTTGCCGACGATGATGGCGACCTGATCAGTCCCTGTTGCGTCGCGAAATACGACAAAGCGTGCGGTAATGCCCGAGGCGAGAGGAACCAGGGCGTCGCTGGCGACGACCAGCGAATTCACTGCATCAATCGCAAAGCGAGCGACCGCATCTGCGTCGACGTTAGCAATCAAAGCAACCGAGCCGATTTCGCGGTCGCTCGAGTCTTGGTCGATGAGATCTTGGCCGACCATATTTGCGGCAAGCACCGCAGGCAAGCCGTGAGACAGTTTGACGAGCTGGATTGCCGCCCTTGCGGCGGGGCTTGCGGCACTGGCCTCGACAGCTGAATGGCTTTTTCTCTCGGCCACCAGATTGAGGATCTTGCCGGCGTCAAGCGCCCCGGTGAGCCGAACGGCCATCGGAGCCGCAGCGTCCAGGCCAAGCGTCAGCGCACGTTGCTGCGTGATGATGAGATCCGGCGCCACAGGCCGGCACAGCTGTTCGAACTCGCTCAGCCGTCGATTATCGAGCCCCTCGACCGGTAAAATGAACAGAACTTCGCCGTGCGCGTTGATCTGGATCGGCCTTCTGGCCTGCAGCTCTCCCAGGACGCGAGTGACACTGATGGAGTCACGGGTGCCGAACAATGAAGAACCTGAAGACGGTTGCGCGGCACTCATTCACCAAACCTCTCTTTCACTGGGCGCGCTTATATGAACACCGCTAGTCCAAAATCATTCCGGTCGAAATCAGATGTATTTTGTGTCAGATTGGCCGACAAAGCCGTGGATACCGGATCCGATTCAACTTTGATTTCAGCTGTGCAGCTCAGCAATTTCCCCACCAGCGAATTTTCACCAAGCGATCATTGGGACGATTTCGTCCGTTCGTTTCGTAACGGACAGCAGTCGCTTCCGCAAGTTTGGGCAGATCTGTTTGGTCCCTTGCGTAAGGGGGCCGTCGATGATCTGGTGATCGTGGGTCAACTCGGTCAGTCGCTGGACGGGCGGATCGCGACCGCATCCGGTCATTCGAAATACATAAATTGCCCAGCCGGCATTGAACATCTTCATAGGCTGCGTGCGCTGGTCGACGTCGTCGTGGTGGGAGTCGGGACGGCCATTGCTGACGATCCGCAATTGACTGTCAGGCAGGTCTCCGGACCCCAGCCGGCGCGGGCCGTCATCGATCCGAACGGGCGCCTCGGAACGAATGCCAAGCTGTTCGCTGATAACGGCGTCCGTCGCTTGTTGATCACCGCCGAGGGAACGCAGTGTGCAGCCGCCTTCCGGCGTGGAGATCATTAGCTTGCCCGCGCCTAACGGGAATATCGAGCACCGGCGGCAATCGTTACTGCTCTTGCGCGTGCCGGGATGCGCCGGATGCTCATCGAGGGCGGCGCCAATACGATGTCGCGCTTTCTTGTAGCGCAATGTCTGGACCGGCTGCATGTGACGGTCGCGCCGATCATGTTGGGCGCGGGTGGTCCCGGAATCGCGCTGCCGTCGCGCGAGCGTGCGGACGAGGTACCGCGCATGCCCGTGCACGTTCACAAGGTCGGGGGCGATGTGCTGTTCGATTGCGATCTGACCGATCAGCGCGTCGAGCTCGGAAACGCAAAGACATCGACATGACCGACGCGCATCGATGAGCGGCCCGCGGCGACCATAGCTCCGCGCCGCGCGAGCCAATCGTCGATGGCGGTCTCGGGCAGGGTCCCCGTTTCGCGCGCGGCGCTCGCCCAACCATTGAGGAGTTCAGCCTGCATCGCGTGGTCATCCGGACCGATGACCCAGTCGGAATCGCCGCTCACGACCGAATAGCCGAGACGCTTGAAGCCGGCGATCGCTGCATCCGCTGCCGACGGACCGAGGGCGAGCCCGAAGCCCTTGTCCGTGCGCTGATGCGCATTCACGGCGGCGATCATTGCCGCATCGAGCGGGTCTGCGGGCAACAGGTCAATGCGACCATTATAAGTCAGCGCCGCATAGACGGGCAGCGCGCGGGCTCCGACTTCGCCCAGAAACCGTTCGAGCCATGCCTGGGAGACCAGATCCAACAGCGCCGAGATCGTGATCAGATCGATCCTGTCATCAAGTACCGTTTCCAGATCGCGGTTGAGGTCGAGCCGCACGGTATTGAGCGTGATGTCGTCCTCACGAATTGCGTTGCGGGCAAGGGTCAGCAGATCGAGGTCGTTGTCTACAAGGTCCCAATGCTGTCGCGTCGGAAAGCGCGAATGCAGGGTGCGCACGGTCGAGCCCGAACCGCAGGCGAGGTCGAGGACGTGCACCGAAGGACGCGCGTTGAGCGAGAGCGTGACCGCGTCAAGGACATCGGGATTTCGCGCGGCCACGTCATAACGCTCTCGCAGCGCCAGCCATTCGGCAGGGAATCTGCTCATGCCAGCCTCTCCAGCGCACCGGCGAAGATCGCGGCGGATCGCGGCCAGGTCGGCAGTTGCCGCGCAGCGGTGAGTGCACCTTGCGACAGGCGTGAGCGCAGGGCCCCGTCGGAGATCGCGCGATGCAGGGCCTCGGCCAAGGCGGCCGGATCGCCTGCAGCGACCAGCAGGCCGGCCTCGTCGGGTACCGTCTCGGGTATCGCGCCTGAATTTGTGCCGATCACCGGAAGGCCATGCGCCAGGGCCTCCGCATAGGCCATTCCATATCCTTCGAAATAAGAGGCGAGCACGAACAGATCAGCCGTATCATAGAGCGAGGCAAGGCGCTCGGACGACACGGCGCCGAGGGTTGTGATGCGTTCGGTCAACCCGTAGTGGGCAATGTCGGCCTGAAGTGCCGCGGCGGTCGGCGGTGCGCGCGTGAGGTCGCCGACGATCGTCAATCGCCACGGCAGATCGGCGAGTGTCGCGAGCGCCGCGGACCAGCACGTCAAATCCCTTGCGTGGTACGACGGCGCCCACCGAGAGCAGGTGAGGCACACCGCTCCGGCTGCCGCGTGCCGGCGGCACGGGATCGTTGCCGGGACGTGCCACCGTGATGCGGTCGGCCGTGACGCCGTAGTCGGACGCCACAATCCGTCGCTGTCGCAGGACTCGTCACGACAACCGCTTGCACGGAGGCAATGGCGGCCCGCTCGCTGCGGCGTAAGGTGTCGGCCTGGTTGGTCGGACAATCCCCATTCCAGCGCCAGCGGATGATGCACCAGCGCGAGCAACGGATTGCGGCCCGCAAGTTCTGAAGCAATTTCGGGGAGGACCCCCAGCGCAAGGCCGTCGATGACGATCGGCTCGACCCGCCGGCACCTTGAAGAGCTGCGCGCGCGCGGCAACTCGGGTCGCCTCAGTCGGCCAGGGAAATCCCTCGCCGACATCGACCAGCTCGACGTGCCAGCCCAAGCGTTCGAGTTCGGCGATGATGCGCCGGTCGTAGGCGTAGCCGCCGGTCGGGGTATCGAGATGTCCCGGCACGGCGAAAGCCAGCACGCTTCACCACAAGGGCGTCTCATACTGCGCGCGCGCCACATGGGACTCCGACAGGGTCACGCGTATCGCGTTCAGCTCCTGCGGGTTGCGGCCAAGCTCGCCCGCGCGCGCGGGTTTGGCGAGGCCGTCATGGATGTACTTGCAGAGAAATTCGGTGGTGGTGTTGATGCCCTTGAACTCGGGCAGCTCGTCGAGATTGCAATAGTTGAGCGGAGTGAGCACCGCCTTGAGTGCCTCGTGCGCACGGCCGATATCGATGACGATGCCATTCTCGTCGAGTGTCTCGGCGATGAAGGCCGCGTCGACAATGAAGGTTGCGCCGTGCACCTTCTGCGCGGGTCCGAACACGGTGCCCCTGAAAGAATGAGCGATCATGATGTGGTCGCGAACTTCGACAGTAAACAAGGTAGCTCCTTTACGGGTAGGCGATGGGTTGGCACAGGATTCCGCTTTGGGCATCGAGAATGTCCGGCAGCCGTTTGGCCAGATCCTCGGAAGCTGACCGGCGGTGCAAGCAGCGCATCGAGTCGCTGGTCTTTGAGCAGCGCGACAGCCGCGGCGAGGCGCCGGCCGTAAGTCCAGCGCGGCCGGTGCGACGGAGCAATCTTTCCGACCTGACTCGAAATCAGGCGGAGCCGGCGGCTATGGAAGGGGCCTCCAAGCATCGCAGTCACGGGCGTATTGCCATACCAGCTCATTTCAAGCACGGTTGCTTCTTCGCCAGCAAGCTCGATTGCCGTGCGCAGCCCGTCAGGAGAACCACTGGCATGAATGACAAGGTCGCAGTCGCCTTTCGCCGCCGCCGGTCCTGCGAAACCAACCCCGAGCGCCGTCGCTAATTCCACCCGGGCCGGATTGATGTCGACGAGCGTGATGTCCGCGCCTGGAAGTTGCCCGCAGAGATACGCGACCAGCGCGCCCACGACGCCAGCACCGACAACGGCAATGCGGTCGGACGGCCCGGGCGCGGCGTCCCACACGGCGTTCAGGGCGGTTTCCATATTGGCGGCAAGCACGGCGCGCAGTGGCGGTACGGATGCCGGCACCTCGATGGCCGCGCTGGCGGGGATGTTGAAAGCGCTCTGGTGTGGATGGAGCGAAAAGACGGTCTTGCCGCGTAGCGCGTCGGTGCCGCTCTCGACCCGCCCGACAGCGGCATATCCGTATTTTACAGGATACGGAAACTGGCCAGCCATAAAGGGCGCGCGCATTCTGTCGAATTCACTTTCGGGAACGCGTCCGCCGAAGACGAGCGCCTCTGTGCCGCGGCTGATCGCGCTGTAGAGTGCCCGGACACGCACTTCATCGCTTTTTGGCGCTACGATGGCTTCCTGACGGATATCGACCTGACCCGGTCCGGAATACCAAAGGGCCAAGGCGATATCGGCATTCTCGCTGACAGCCATTTTCTTCAATCTCGGACTGGAATTGTCGGCAGGTTGACGTGTTATAAGCGATAGTCCGCACCGCCTGCCAGTAAATTAGAAGTCGCGACCTCTCGTGTTCAAGTTTACCCCGCCTCGAACGATGCAAGCCCACATGGATGAAAACAGCGCGACCGCCCGGCGGGTGATCTTCGCGGTGCTATTTGTTGTGACAATGGCTGGCTCATTGTGGTTTGCAGCGCTGGCGCTCGCGCCAGGCGGACTCAGCCTTCTCAATGTCGTGGCGGTCGTGCTGTTTGCCGTGATTCTGCCATGGATGGTCGCGGGATTCTGGAACGCGGTGATCGGTTTCATCGTGATGCGCTTTGCCGCCGATCCGGCCACAGCGGTCATGCCTGTGAGCACGCATATACACGGCGATGAGCCCGTGACGGCGTCGACGGCGATCCTGCTTTGCGTCCGCAACGAGTTGCCCGCGCGGATCATCCGCAACCTCGAGCCAATGCTCGAAGGGATCGACGCTTCTGGCTACGGCGAGCGGTTTCACCTCTATGTTCTCAGCGACAGCAATGACGCCGACCTCGCGGTCAAGGAAGAAGCCTGCTTCTCCGAACTGGCCCAGCGTTGGCACGACCGTGTTGCGATGACCTACCGGCGCCGCACGGTCAACACCGGATACAAGGCTGGCAATATCCGTGACTTCTGCGAACAATGGGGAAACCGGCATGAGCTTGCCGTTACGCTCGATGCCGACAGCTTCATGACCGCGGATGCCATCATCCATTTGGTGCGTGTCATGCAGGCGGATCCCCGGCTGGGCATCCTTCAGGGACTAGTCGTGGGCATGCCTTCGACGAGCCTGTTTGCTCGCATCTTCCAGTTCGGCATGCGGCTCGGCATGCGCTCCTACACCATCGGCAGCGCATGGTGGCAATCCGATTGCGGGCCTTACTGGGGCCACAACGCAGTCCTGCGTATCGAGCCGTTCACCAGGCATTGCGATCTTCCTGTCCTGGAAGAAGGGAACGGCGAACGCCACATCCTGAGCCATGACCAGATCGAGGCGGCCCTGATGCGATCGGCCGGCTATCATGTCCGCGTCCTGGCGCGGGAGGATCTGGGCTGGGAGGAAAATCCGCCGACTTTGCTCGAGTTTATGCGCCGCGATCTGCGCTGGTGTCAGGGCAACATGCAGTATTGGCAGTTTCTCTCGCTGGCAAACCTCAAACCTGTCAGCCGCTATCAGCTGATGCTCGCCATCGTGATGTTCATCGGCTCTCCGGCCTGGATCGGGCTGCTTGCGCTCGCCACGGTCGCGCTTGTCTCACTCGACGGTCCGGCTCGCTTTATTCGCGCCGATGTCGGCATCCCGCTGTTCGGATGGGTGCTTCTCATGTGGTTCGCGCCCAAGATTGCAACCGTCATCGATCTTCTGCTCAGGCCGGACGACCGCCGCGCCTTCGGCGGCGCCGGACGCATCATCGTCAATTTTGCGATCGAAACCGTGTATTCGATCGTGCTGTGTCCGATCCTCTGGATCAGCCATACCATCTTTCTCGTCGGCCTGCTGTTCAACCGCGAAATCGGCTGGATCGGCCAGGTTCGCGACGATCATGCGGTCTCGTTCAGATTGGCACTCTCCCGACTGTGGCCTCAAACGCTGATCGGATGGATCGCGATCGGACTGGTCGCTTCGACACGGCCGTCGGCCCTACCTTATGTGTTCTGTTTTGCCGGCGGTCCGGCGCTCGCGGTGCCGTTCGCGATGCTGACGGCATGGCCTGCGCTCGGCAGGCTTGCCGTGCGGATCGGCGTCGGACGGCTTCCCGAGGAAACCGCGACGCCGGAAGAACTGCTGTCGTTATCGCTGCCCGCGATCACTCCGGTGGCGCAGCCGGTCGCGTCGGGCTCGGTGTAGCCGGTGTTCGGCGCCGTTAGGACTGCGCGCGCCATTGTCCGGTCACTTCGTATCTACTATGGAAATAGGGCGCGCATGGCGGCGATGGATGGGCTCTATCGCGGCTTCATCCAGCCCGGCGATCTTGTCTTCGATGTTGGCGCGCATGTCGGCGACCGCGTGGCCTCCTTCCGCCGGCTCGGCGCACGGGTCGTCGCGGTCGAGCCGCAGCGTGCGATGGCAAGAGTGCTGCGGTTTCTGTACGGCTACCGGCGCCTCGTCGCAATCGAGGAGGCGGCCGTCGGGCGCGAGACGGGCACGGTGTGCCTGATGATCAACGCCGATAACCCCACGGTCTCATCGGCATCGCCTGCATTCATCGACGCCGCGCGCGATGCTCCAGGTTGGGAATCGCAACATTGGACGGGCTCCGCGGAGGTTGCCGTCACAACGCTCGATGCATTGATCGCAAAGCATGGCCGCCCGGCATTCATCAAGCTCGATGTAGAAGGATATGAAGCGGAGGCGTTGCAGGGCCTCTCGCAAGCGGTGCGCGCGTTATCGTTCGAATTCACGACTATCCAGCGTGATGTTGCGTTGGCGTGCATCGAGCGCTGCTCGGTCCTGGGCTATGCCCACTTCAACGCCGCGCTCGGGGAAAGCCAGACGTTTGTCGGCGATTGGGTGAGTTCCGACGCGATGGCCCGCTGGCTGATCGAACTGCCGCAATCGGCCAATTCCGGGGACATCTATGCCCGGGCGGGATGATCGAGCGCGGAATCTCCTCCGCGGCCTGATCGTCGCGCTGCTTGTGGCCGGCTACGCTCTGACGCTGCTGATCTTCTATCCCGGCATCATGACGTTCGACGCGAAGTTCGTCTATGAGGACATCGCCAAAGGCGTGTTGGGCGATTGGCAGTCCCCGGTCATGACGTGGCTGTGGGGCGTGATCGATCCGATCGCCCCCGGGCCGGGCAGCATGTTCCTCCTGATCGCGACGACTTATTGGCTGGGCTTCGGTCTGCTCTCGCTTGCGCTCGCGGCCCGCGCCAAACGCAGCGCGCTGCTCCTGCCAATTCTGGCGCTCATGCCTCCCGCATTCGCCTTTGTCGGAATCATCTGGCGGGATATCTTGTTTGCAACATGCTGGCTGCTGGCCGCAAGCGCCGTTTTTTCAGTTGCCGAACGGACGTCGCGGATCAAGCTGCCGGTCCAACTGCTTGCGCTCGCGCTGATCACCATGGGAGTCCTGCTGCGTCCAAATGCGCTGCTCGCGGCTCCGCTTCTCGTTGCGTATGCGGTATGGCCGGCCCATTTGTCGCTTCGTCGGACGGCACTTCTTTTCATGCCGGCGGCGATCGGGCTCTTTGCTTTCGTGCAAGTCGTCTATTACGACGCCTTGGGCGCGACACGGCAGCATCCGTTGCAGTCGATAATGATATTCGACCTCGGAGGCATCAGCCATTTCGCGAAGGAAAACCAGTATCCGGTCGACTGGAGCGATGCGGAGAACGCGCAGCTCTTGAATAGCTGCTACCAGCCGACCCAATGGGACATCTACTGGCGGCTTGAGCCTTGCAATTTCGTGATGCGAAAGGTCGAGCGTGAAAAAGGCCTGTTCGGCACGGCGGTGATACCGAAGGCATGGCTGCTCGCCATCTTGCATCACCCGATCGCCTATCTGCAGCATCGCGCGACGTTCATGTGGAATTTTCTCGTTGCCGATAATCTGACGATGTGGCTTGTCGATGTCGACCATCCGGAGCGGCAGCTGTTTCCCGATCGCACAGCCTTCGCTGCTCTGGTATCTGTGCACGATGCGCTCAAGCCGACGCCTCTGCTGCGCGTTGGGCCGTGGCTGTTGGCCTGCGTCGCCTTGTGCTGCCTGCATTGGCGGAGAAGCGGTACGCCGGACGGCGCTTTCTTGCTCGGGCTGTGCGGATCGGCAGCGATCTACGTGATGAGCTTCTTCATCGTAGGCGTCTCATCCGACTTTCGCTATGGCTACTGGGCCGTGTTGGCAGCGATCGCAGGCGTCGTCATGACGATGTCAGGTTGGATATCCGGCGGCCCTTCGATCAAGTAATGAGAAGCCGGCCAGATTGGTTGTTATTTTGCGTTCGCCGGACTTGCCGGCTCGGACGCAGCCGCCCACGCCTTGTAGTCCGCCTCGGACACATTCGGGAGCCTCTTGACGAAGGCGGCGACCGCCCAGATCTGATCGTCCGTTGCGCCGGCCTGCTCGAAGCTCGGCATGCCCGTCATGTTGATGCCGTGTTTGATCACCCAGAACAACTGGGCTGGAGACAGTTCGCCGGCGACATCTTTCAGGTCCGGCGGGTCGGGGTGAAGTCCCTCAGAAAATTTCTGCCATTTGACGCCGGGCGCGCCGTGGCAGTTCTCGCAGCCGAGTGACGCATAGGCCTTGGCGCCGGCCTGCACAGTGGCGACCTCGCCGAACGAGGCCGGCGGGGTATCGGTCGCGTGGCGATCGATCGAAGCGGTCCGTACCCGGGTCAGCGCCCATGTCACGGCTGCAGGATCTTCGGTGGTGCCAGCTACACTGTAATAGCCACCGAAGAAGAAGACGGCGGCGGCAATACCGATTGCGATTGCTAAGACGGCGATTGCCGAAAGGGCGCGCATTGAAGCCTCTCCTGTGTGTCGACTATTCGTGTCGTCCCGAAGCCAAAAATAACAGTTCGCGTTAAAATAACCGGCCGGCCTAAAGGTTGCATATCATATGACTTGGTGACGCGATTTCTCGGAATGCTTTGCGACCAAAATTCAATGGTTGGTGATAGGAGGGCCGGAGCGCCTGGAAACGATGAGGCAGTCAGCGCCGAGTCGTACAGCACATCCAATTTTCCTTCTCCTATTAGAAGAAGCACCTGGCCGGCATGCTTGGCGCCCCGACGGCAAAGTTGCACGGCTCGTGCCGCGCCAAGACGGCCACGGTATCACGAATGGTTCAGCCTGTCCGTCTCGGAGCCTATTCAGCAAAGGGATTATTCCGCGAAAGGACGGAGGGGCGCTTTAAGTTCCTCCGAAAGCCATAGCCAATGAGAGTTTGCTGCCATGCATCTTCCTCAAAGCGACTGTCTGTCTTTGCTGTCCGGGCGCTGTTAAGTTTAGAAGCCGACAATGGTGATGGACAGAGACGATGATTAGAACGGCAATCGTGATTGGGGTAGGGCCTGAGCACGGGCTTGGAGCGCAATTATGCAGGCGATTCGCGGCCGATGGCCTGAAAGTCATCATTGCCGGTCGAACGTTGGCGTCGGTCGAAGCTGTTGCTCACGAGATCGGACGAAATGGAGGACAATCGGTTCCGGTGGTCGCTGATGCGACCAGTGAGAGCGATATCGAAAAACTGTTCAAGGTCGCAGGCGACGATCTGGATCTGGCGATCTACAACGCGGGTAACAATACGCCGGGGAAGATCGTCGATATGGATGCCGGTTTTTTTGAGCAAAGCTGGCGGGTTGTTTGCTTCGGCGGTTTCCTGTTCGGCCGGGAGGCAATCCGTCGCATGCTGCCAAAGAAGAGGGGCACGATCCTCTTTACCGGCGCCAGTGCTTCGCTCCGGGGCAGGCCAAACTATGGCGCGTTCAACTCGGCAAAGGCCGGGCTTAGGACGCTCGCGCAGGCCATGGCGAAGGAATACGCCGAGGAGGGAATTCATGTCGGTCATGTTGTCGTCGATGGCGCGATCGCGGGAGAGAAGATCTTTGCGCGCTTCCCGGACGCCGTCAGTCGCGAAGAAAGCTTGATCAGCATCGAGGCGATCGTGAATGCGTTTGCGTTTCTTTATGGTCAGCCACCCCGTGGCTGGTCATTTGAAGTTGATGTCCGCACTTCCCGAGAAAAGTGGTGATCGGCAATTCTGACGTTCATTGAAGGCAGTGCGGCAACGCGGTTTAGAACTTGTCGGCCGTCATCAGGCCGTTCGATACGTAAAGTGCAAAGGTGCCCGTCAGCCAATTCGTTCGACACAGCCGCCGAAACGACGATCAAGAGTGAAAATCGTGGTCAGATGGAATGTGAGGCATTCGGTTGACCGGCGTTGTAGGGGAGCGATGGGCTGTAAACGTAGCGTTTCTGGTGCGGTACCCATCCAAGGTCGAAATGAAGGCCCGCTAGGCGATTGATTTCTGGTGGGCCCGGCAGGACTCGAACCTGCAACCAGACCGTTATGAGCGGCCGGCTCTAACCATTGAGCTACAGGCCCCGCCGCGGGTCTGCTGCGGAGGGCAGCAGGGCACAACGGTGCCGGGATCGTTTACAGGGTGACCGGCGATCGGGCAATGCAGTTCGGCCGGCTCCTGGGGAGGCCGCGAGCGCCCACTAGTCCACCGACACACCGGCGAACGCGACCACCTTGCGCCATTTTTCGGTCTCGTCGGCCATGAACCGGCCGTATCCCGCCGGCGTCATGGGCTTGGGGACTCCGCCGATCTCGGCAAGGCGTTCGACGAGCTTCGGGTCCTTCAAGGCGTCGTTGACGGCCTTGTTCAGGATCTCGACGATCTCCGGCGGCGTGCCCTTGGGCGCGGACATGCCGTAGAACACGCTCGATTCGTAGCCCGGCACGGTCTCGGCGACGGCGGGGATGTCGGGCACGGTGGGCCAGCGCGCGGGCGAGGTGACCGCGAGGGCGCGCATGTTGCCGCCACGCACCTGCTCCAGGGCAGACGGCAGGTTGTCGAAGATCAGCTGCACCTTGTTCGAGATGATGTCGGGGAACGCGGCGGCCGATCCGCGATACGGCACATGCACCATCTCGCATTTGGTCACCGCCTTGAACAGTTCGGCCGACATGTGCACCGAGGTGCCGTTGCCGGAGGACGCAAAGGAAATCTTGCCCGGATTGGCCTTGCAGTAGTCGAGGAACTCCTGAACGGTTTTGACCGGCAGCGCGTTTGACACCACCAGCACATTGGGTACCTGCATGAAGCTCGCGACCGGCATTGTGTCGCGCATGAAATCGAACGGCAGCTTCTTGTAGAGCGATGCGCTGATCGCATTGTTGGCGCCGCTGAACAGGATCGTGTAGCCATCCGGCGGCGCGGCGATCGCAGCAGCTGTCGCGATATTGCCGCCTGAGCCGGCGCGGTTCTCCACGATGAACTGCTGGCCGAAATGTTCCGAGAGCCACTGCGCCATGATCCGCGCCACGATGTCGACCGGGCCGCCAGGCGCAAACCCGATCAGCCAGTGCACGGGATGGTCGGGATAGTTGGCTGCCGCGGATGGCGCTGCACTGCCGGCAATGGCCAACAGACTGACGAAGCCGACCACCGCAGCGCGCAGGACTGCCCGCATCTTTCTCGCTCCCCTGATTGTTTTCTTGTTGTTCGCTGGATCGTGCGCACAAGTCGCGTACATCTCAAGCGGAAACTTCATCGGCAACGGCATGGGAGTGCGCCCGGAATTGCAACGCAAAGAAAGAGCACGTGCTTACTTTCCCGAATTTCTCGTGCTTTCTTCGCGGCAGCGCGAATAGCGGACCAATCGATAAACTGGAGACTGCCCCTTGAGCGAGACCGCCTGGAACCGATTGCCGGCCGAGACCCTGCGCGCGCTGGCCGCAAAAGATGCGATCGTGCTTTTGCCGGTGGCCTCGACGGAGCAGCACGGACCTCATCTCGCGACCGGCGTCGACGACTTTCTGTGTAGCGAAATCTGCAGGCGCGTGGCCGCCGAGTTGACGCCTGACACGGCAGTGGTCGTCGCGCCGACCGTATGGTTCGGTTTGGCGGATCACCACACGGCTTTCGGCGGCACCTTCACGATCAGCCTTGCGACCTATTATGCCGTGTTGCGCGACCTCTGCCGATCGATCCTGGGCGCGGGCTTTCGCCGCATCGTCATCGTCAATGGTCACGGCGGCAACATGCAGGCACTTGCCGCCTTCACGGGCGAACTGACCCGTGAGCTCGGCGCCTCAATCGCCACGACGACCTATTTCATGGAAGCGGCAGCGGAGCAGGCGCAGATCCTCGAAGACCAGGGCGGCGTCATGCACGCCTGCGAGGCCGAGACCTCGATGATGATGGCCATTCATCCTGAACTCGTGAATAGATCGCAACTCGATGCAGCGCACGGACCGAATTTTGATCTGACAGCCTCGCTGATCCCGTCTCTCAAGATCTTTCGCACGTTTGCCGAGCTCACCGCTTCCGGCGTTGCCGGCGATGCGCGGAAGGCTTCGGCATCGAAGGGTGAGGCGTTGTTGAAAGCCTGCGCCGCCGCTCTCGCCGCTCGTTTGAAGAATGGTCAGCCCTGGGTTTGAAGCGCCGCCGCTCTCGCCAGATCGGCATGATCTTGCATTGCAATACGCGGAATGCTGCGGCGCGTGTTGTCAAATCGACTCCGTTGACCCGCGCAGATCTGCAACACAGTCAAAGATTGAGTTGACACCCTGCAATTACGGGCTTGATCCGATCGCGCAATTACTTAGAACCGCGTGCAATCAAAAGCGCGTTGAGCTTTGCAAAACACAAAACGAGACGAAGCGCGCTTGCGGCGACGATGATTTACGCCGCAGTCACTAATGCAACGCTCGCGAGCCGAGCGGTCAGCCGGTAACTCGACCGGCTCCGTCGAAGCGGGACGCGGGCGCTGAACGTTCGAGGTTCAGCCATGTCACCGCGCGGCCGGCAACCGTCATTAGCAGATGACTCACAAGCTAACGGAAATACCGGTAGGGTCCTCGTGCCCTGCCGCAATGATGCAGTGCAACGAAGCTGGTCCGGCAAGGCCCTTGTCGCAAGCAAGATGCGCAAGCTGTGAAGGAGGGCCGCCAAGAAATACGCCAGAGGAGAAGCCGCGTGACATGCGGAAGCGTCCGCATAGTACAAATGGCGGAGCGCGTTGCGTTGCGCCGCAACGAACAAGGTCGAATTCAGAAATGACATATGTGGGGGCTGCTCATGAGCACCAATACCAATCGCCAGTTTCGCCAGCACGCCATCGTGGATAGCACGTCCAGCAAGGCGTTGAAGCACGCTGCGTTTCGCGGACAAATGGATCGCGTCATCGAGTTGATCGCTGCGGGAGCCGACGTCAATGAGCCGGACTGCGAAGGCGATACGCCGCTGATGCTGGCAGCGGCGCAAGGCCACGCCAGCACCGTGGCGGTCCTGCTGCGAAACGGGGCGGACGTGGACGCGCACAATGATGAGGGCGGAACGGCGCTGCACCGGGCCGCCTATGGCGGGCATGCCGGCGTCGTGGACGCATTGTTGGCCTCCGGCTGCTGCGTCAACGCGCGCGACAATGGCGGCAGCACATCACTCATGTGTGCGGCTTTTGGCGGTTACGGCGATGTCGCCATGAAGCTCTTGGCTTCAGGCGCCGACGTCAAGATCAAGAACTCTGGCGGGTATGGAGCGCTCGATCTTGCGGCGCGTAGCGGCCTTGACTTGCGCGGCAAGTTGCTGCGGTTCGAGCAGCGCGCCGAGAGCGGGCCTGCGAGTTCCGAGAAGCAGGTTTCCACGAACGGCGCCGGCGCTCGGCGCTAGTCTGGGCAGTGCGGAGCATGATCCGGAAAACGGATGTAGCGGCCTTTTCCTCGCGGCAACGAGGAGCGCGTTTGGGCGGAGATCACGTTCGATCAAAATCCGAAAGCCGCGATGACAATTCAACCAGGTCTCATCGCGCTTTGGCAGAAATTGACGCATGCAATGCCAAAGCACGCCTAACGCGTCGTCTCTCCATGGCGGGGCTCGCGATGTCGAAAGCGCTTGCAGCCGCGCGTTGAGCAGGCATGAAGGTCGCAAGGTTTGGCAAGCTTGCGACGCGTCCCTTCGCCGGTGAGGGAGATCGTCAATCCACCGACACGCCGGCGAACTCCACCACCTTGCGCCATTTCTTGGTCTCGTCCGCGATCAGCTTGCCGAATTCGGCCGGCGTCATCGGCTGCGGGATGCCGCCGGTTTCGGCGAGCCGCGCCACGAGTTTCGGATCCTTCAACGCTTCGCCCACCGCCCTGTTGAGGGTGTCGATGATCTCCGGCGGGGTGCCCTTGGGCGCGGAGATGCCGTAGAAGCCGACCAACTCGAAGCCAGGCACGGTCTCGGCGATCGCGGGCACGTCAGGCACGCCCGGCCAGCGCTGCGGCGAGGTGACGCCAAGCGCGCGCACGGTGCCGCCGCGCGCCTGCTCCAGCGCCGAAGGCAGATTGTCGAAGATCAATTGCACCTTGTTGGAGATGATGTCCGGAAAGGCGCTCGCCGAGCCGCGATATGGCACGTGCACCATGTCGCATTTGGTCATCGTCTTGAACAACTCGGCCGACATGTGCACCGAGGTGCCGTTGCCGGAGGAGGCGAACGAAATCTTGCCTGGATTGGCTTTGCAGTAGTCGATGAACTCCTGGACGGTCTTGACCGGCATCGCGTTCGACACCACGAGCATGTTGGTCAGCTGCATGATGCTCGCCACCGGCGCGGTATCGCGGATGAAGTCGTAGGGCAGCTTCTTGTAGAGCGATGTGCTGATCGCGTTGTTGGGGGCGACGAACAGCAGCGTATAGCCATCCGCCGGCGAGTTGATCGCAGCCGCGGCGGCGATGTTGCCGCCCGAGCCGGTGCGGTTCTCGACGACGAATTGCTGGCCGAAATGATCCGACAACCATTGCGCCATGATGCGCGCGACGACGTCGACGGGTCCGCCAGGCGCGAACCCGATCAGCCAGCGCACCGGATGGTTGGGATAGGTGTCGGCGGCGAATGACGGCGCTGGTCCGGCCGCAACGGCAATCGCGCAAGTCAGGCTGAAAACGACGCCACGCAGGAAACTGAGCATTATCCCCCCGTCATTGTTTTGTTATTGGCAGCATGCTTTCACAAAACTTCGCGCTTGCCTACTGGCTGAGACGCCGCAGATTTGTCATGGTGCCCGCGCAGCGGCGGACGCGAGGTGGAAGATGAAGCTTGCTTTCTGGGCTTGTATCGGAGTTGTGTTGCTTGCACCGGTTGCCGCGGCGGAAGAAAGGGACAAGGCCATTCTACAGACGGAGATCACCCTGGGAACGGCGACGCCGGGCGGCGGCTTTCCGCTCTATGGCAATACGTTTGCCGAGGTCATGAACGCGGCCGATCCGTCGCTCGCGGTCAAACCGCGCAACACCAAGGGCAGCAACGAAAATATTCCGATGTTGGAGACCGGGCAGCTCGAGATCGCGCTGGTTGCGGGCGAGCCCGCCTACGAAGCCTTCATGGGATTGGGCGGACGGGACAAGACGAACGCGAAAATCCTCACCGCGATCTATTCGTCGCCGGGCATGTTCGTGGTGCGCGCCGACAGTCCCTACAAGACGATCCAGGACCTCGTCGGGAAGCCGATCGCATTCGGCGCCAAGGGGTCGGGACTGCCGATCCTGTCGCGCTACATCCTCGATGGCCTTGGTCTGAAGCAGGATCAGGATTTCAAATCGATCTATCTCGATCGCGCCGGCGACGGCCCCGCCATGGTCGAGGATGGCCGTGCCGCCGCGCTGTGGGGCGCGGGCGTCGGCTGGCCGGGATTCGCCGCGGTTGCGGCAAGCCCGGGGGGCGCCCGTTTCATCGCGCTCGATGCAGGCCAGATCGCGCGCGTCCGCGCCAAGTATACGTTCCTGAAGCCCTTGACCGTGCCGGCGGGTAGCTATCCCGGTCAGACCGCTGCGATCAATTCGGTCGGCTCATGGAGTTTCATCCTGGTGCGGGCGAACCTCCCTGACGACATCGTCTATCGGCTCGCGAAAACGCTGCACGGCGCGGAAGGGACGTTCTGCAAGAAGCTCCCGCAGGCCTGCGAGACGACTGCGGCCAACACCGTCGCCGCCGCACCAAGCCTGGATCTGATCCATCCTGGCGTGCTGAAATATTTCCGCGAAATTGGGATAGTGAGGTAGCGAATAGCGGGTGGAGAGTGGCGAATAGGGAATCGATTCTACCTATTCGCTATTCGCCATTCGCTTCCTTCATTTCTTCAACATCGGACACGCCTGATCCGGCGGTCCGAACGCTTCGTCGCCGGAAATCTTGGTGAGGATCTTGTAATAGTCCCACGGATATTTGCTTTCGTCCGGCTTCTTGACCTCGACGAGCCACAAATCGTGAACCATCAGGTTGTCCGCGCGCAGCTTGCCGTTGCGGGCGAAGAAATCTTCGACCGGCTTCTCGCGCATTTTCGCTGTTACTTTCAACGGCTCGTCGGTGCCGGTCTCCTTGATCGCATCGAGATAGTGCGTCACCGCCGAATAGACGCCGGCCTGCCACATCGTCGGCATCCGGTTCATCTTCGCGAAATAGCGCTTCGACCATTCGCGCGTCTTGTCGTCCATGTCCCAGTAGAACGACGTCGTCAGCAACAGGCCCTGCGCCGCCGGCAGTCCCAGCGAATGGATATCGGTGATCAGCGCGAGCAACGCCGCCATCTGCTGACCACCCTTGAAGATGCCGAATTCGGAGCCGGTCTTGATCTCGTTCATGTTGTTCGGAGGGCCGGCGGCGATGCCGATGATCTTGGCCTTGGACGCCTGCGCCTGCAGCACGAAGGAGGAGAGGTCGGGCGTCGCGAGCGGCGGGCGTACGGAGCCCAGCACCTTGCCGCCATTGGCAGTGATGACGCTCGACGCATCGCGTTCCAGCGAGTGGCCGAAGGCATAGTCGTCGGTGATGAAGAACCAGCTGTCGCCACCGCGCTTGATGACGGCCTGCGCGGTGCCGACCGCGAGCGCATGGGTGTCGAAGACCCACTGGATCGCATAGGGCGAACAGAACTTGCCGTGGAAGTCGGCGGTGCCGGTGGATTGGGTGATGAACAGCTTCTTCTTCTCGTTGGCGATGTTCTGCACCGCGAGCCCGACAGCGGAGACCGGCACGTCGACGATCAGGTCGACCTGTTCGGTGTCGTACCAGCGCCGTGCGATCGCGCCACCGATATCGGGCTTGAGCTGGTGGTCGCCGATGATGACGCTGATCGGCTTGCCGGCGATCTTGCCGCCGAAATCGTCCACCGCCATCTGCGCCGCGGTCACCGAACCTTGGCCGGTCGGCGTCGAGGCCGGACCGTTCATGTCGGTGAGAACGCCGATCTTGACGACATCATCCGAGATCTGCGCGTAGGCCGGCGACGCCAGCATCGCGACAGCGATGGCGGCAAGCGCAATTGTTCCTCTGGCTGACGGCAATTCGATCCTCCCCCTGAAATTCGCGTTTGACGCCTGTGCGGCAAGGCCGCAAGCATGCGCGCCAGACTGAGGCCGGCTGCATTTTGTGCAATCAATTCACCGGCGCCGTCAACGGAGCATGGGGAGGCGCTCAGGTCGCGAAGCGGATCAGCCCGGCAGGGGAGGTATCATAGCCGGTGAGCTCGGTCGCGCGCTGTCTGAGCCGTCCCTCGCGCAGGAAGCCGATCAGCGCCTGGATGGCCGGGCGGAAATAGCTGCGCTGGCGCATCAACAGATCGAAGCTTTCCCAGACCAGCGGCACGAAATCGAGCCCGGCCGATTTGGCTGCCGCACGCGTCGCGATGCCGCAGTCGGCGTTTCCGGCCCGGATCACGCCTGCGAGATCGGGGCCGGTCAGGCAGGGTGGTTCGAACCGGTTAAAGTCCTTCAAGCTCGCGCCCGCGTGCTTCAAGAGCGCTTCCAGCAGGAGCTGCGCGCCGGCGCCGCGTTGTCTGATGGCTATCTTTGCATCCGAGGCGAGGACGTCCCGCAGATTCTGCAGTTTCATTGGATTGCCGGATGCCACCAGCAGTCCCTGCTCACGCCGGACGATGCCGACGAGAACGGAATCATGCAGACCCGCGTGAGCGCGCAGCGCCGAGATGTTGGCGTCAGCCGCGCCATTGGCGGAAAGATCGGCATTGTGGAAATGAATCGCGGTAGCGAGCACCTCGCCGCGTTGCAGGCGATCGACGCCGCACATCGTGCCTTCATTGAGCGAGGCCAAGCCCGACCCGGATTCCCGAAGGCTCCACTCCAGGAGATCGTCCTGGCTTCCACCCACGATCGGAGGTGGCTCGGGGCACATCATGCCGGGGGGGCGCGCCAGGCCCGACAACACCCAAAGGTCGAGCTCATGTCGCGGGAATAGCCACTTGCCGGTGACCTTGCTGCAGGGGATTGCGCCCACCGTAACCAATTCATAAAGCTTGCGTTCGCCGAGGCGAAGGTATTCGGCTGCTTCGCTGGTTGTCAGGAATTCCATTTTGCACCTATATGCATATTCCTGCGCGCATTCAACCGATTGACGGGTAAACGGAATTCTTGCCGAACAAGTCCCCACTGAAAAGGGGATCCTTTCCAAGCGCTGATCGTGTGATTTGGGCGCCCGGATTAGTCGCCGAGGCGGACGGCGCCGTTCAGTGACCAAGGGCACGTTGGCACATCAGTCCGCTTAGGGCTGCGCGCTTTTGCGCTCCGCATGCGCGGCGCGCCACACATCGCGCGCGGCATCGGCATTCATGACGGCGATGCCGACGCCGACGATCAGGTCGGGCCATGCCGAACGCCAGAGATAGGCGGTGATCGCGCCGGCCGCGATGATCGCAATATTGGCGAACGCATCGTTGCGCGCCGATAGAAATGCCGCCTTGGTGAGGCTGCCGTGATGATCGCGGAAGCGGGCGAGGATCAACGCGCAGGTCAGATTGATCGCGAGCGCACCGAGGCCGGTCAGCGTCAGCGGCAGAGGGGCGGGCGCAACGGGGGACGCCAGTTTCTGCCATGCGGTCCAGAGTCCGGCCAGTGCGGGTGCGAGCAGGATCGCCGCGAGCAGCATGCCAAGATGAGCGCGCCGGCGTGCATTCCAGCCCACCGCGACCGCGATCAGGATGTTGATGGATGCGTCCTCGAGAAAGTCCACGCTGTCGGCAAACAGCGACACCGAGCCGATGGCAAGCGCCACCGCGAACTCGACGCCGAAATAAGCGAGGTTCAGAAGCGCGACCCATATCACCGCGGTCCGCAAATGCGTCATCGGATGCGCTCAATCCCCATCGAGCGCCGCGATTCGTTCGGCTTCGGCGATGTCCTCGGCCGTGTTGGCGTTGAAGAACGGATCGAGCGGCGTCGTCGGCCAGGACACCGTGGCGAGGCGATAGCGCGCGGTCCAGCGATCGATCCTGCGGATGTCTTCGACAATCAGCGCGTGGCGCAGCTCCTCGCGCAAGGAGACGCCCCACAGCCCGATCACCGGATGGGACTGGCCGCCGGACGCTGCCACCGCAAGCTCGGCATTCTCGTCGATGAGCGCCCGATGCAGGCAGGCCACTAGATCGCGCGGCAGGAAAGGGCAATCCCCCGCCGCGCTGAGCATCCATTTCACGTCGGGCCGGTTGGCTGCGGCCCAGTCGAGCGCGGCCAGAATGCCGGCGAGCGGGCCCGGAAAATCGGAGACGCCATCGGCAATGACGGGCAGAGCAAATGCGGCGAAACGCGCGGGATCGCCATTGGCATTCAGGATCAGCCCGTTGCATTGCGGCGCGAGCCGCGCAATCACGCGTGAAAGAATGGTCCGGCCGCCTATGGTTCGCATCGGCTTGTCGCCGCCGCCCATCCTTCGCGCGAGCCCACCGGCCAGCAGCACGCCGGGGATATTGATTGGCTCAGTCATCGCGGCCTTCGCCCTTGCGCTTGTGCCGTGTGGACTCCTCCTCGACATAGTCGAGGTTCTGGTCGTAGACGATGCGCTTTTCGCCGGCCAGCGCGATGAAGCGCTTGCCCCGCGTGCGGCCGACCAGCGTGAGCCCGACCTGCCGCGCCAGATCGACGCCCCAGGCGGTGAAGCCGGAGCGCGAGACGAGAATGGGAATGCCCATGCGGACCGTCTTGATCACCATTTCCGAGGTCAGCCGTCCGGTTGTGTAGAGAATCTTGTCGGCGGGGTCGACGCCATGGCGATAGATCCAGCCCGCGATCTTGTCGACGGCATTATGGCGGCCGACGTCCTCGGTGTAGCAGACGGGCGCGCCCTCCTTGCACAGCACGCAGCCATGGATCGCGCCGGCCTCGAGGTAGAGCGAGGGCATCGTGTTGACGGCCTGCGTCATCTGGTAGAGCCAGGAGGTGCGCAGTTGCGCTTTTGGCAGTGCGACGCTTTCGACCGCTTCCAGCAGATCGCCAAAGGCCGTGCCCTGGGCGCAGCCCGAGGTCTGCGTCCGCTTCTTCAGCTTGGCCTCGAAATTGGTGTGATGCTCGGTGCGTACCACGACCACCTGCAGGTCATCGTCGTATTCGACCTCGGTGACGACGTCGTCGTATTTCAGCATGTTCTGATTGAGAAGATAGCCGAGCGCGAGATATTCCGGATAGTCGCCGATCGTCATCATCGTGACGATCTCCTGCGCGTTGAGATACAGCGTCAGCGGCCGCTCCATCGGCACCTTGATCTCGACCTTGGCGCCCGTCTGGTCGATCCCGGTCACGCGCTCGGTCAGCCGCGGATCGTCCGGGTTGGGCACGATCAAGGGGACGGGAGTTTTGTCGATCTTCATCATACGCGGAGGTTAGCATGACAGGGCCCGCCAACCGATATAATGGTTGGATATGATGAGCAAAATGTATCCCCGGCAATGACGGGGAGGCATCGGGGCACTTTCGAAAGCAGGTTCCCTGCAGAGCGGACGAACGTATGAAAGTGATCGGGCTCGCCGGATGGAGCGGCGCGGGAAAGACGACCCTGCTGACGCGGGTGATTCCGCATCTGTTGGGCGAAGGCCTGCGCGTTTCCGTGATCAAGCACGCTCACCACAATTTCGATATCGATGTGCCGGGCAAGGATTCCTGGCGGCACCGCGAGGCGGGCGCGACGGAGGTCTTGGTCTCGTCCGGAAAACGATGGGCGCTGATGCATGAACTGCGCGGCGCCAGCGAGCCGCGGCTGCCGGAACTTCTTTCAAAAATGTCGCGCGTCGATCTCGTCGTGGTCGAGGGCTACAAATCCGAGCCGCATCACAAGATCGAGGTTTTTCGAACGGCCAACGGCAAGCCGCCGCTGTTTCCCGACGATGATTGGATCGTCGGGATCGCAACGGACACAGCCGTTGAAACCAGGCTGCCGACCGCCCATCTCGACGATATCCCGGCGATCGCGGCCATGATGCGACGGTTGGCGATGTCGATCGACGACGTGCTCGCGCACAGCGCGGCCGACAGCTAGAGGCGCAACGGAAACGACATGGCGCAGTTGTCCGATGATTGCTTTGCCTTCGGTGGGCCGATGATGTCGGTCGACGAGGCCGTCGGCATCATCACGGCGCGGGTCACGCGGGTCGGGGACATCGAGACTGTCTCGCTTGTCGATGCCGATGGACGTGTGCTTGCGTGCGATGTCGCCGCGCCCCTGCCGCTGCCACCCTTCACGAATTCTGCCGTGGATGGCTATGCCGTGCGGGCGGGCGATCTTCCGCAAGACGGGCCCCGCGCGTTTCCGGTCGCTGGCCGCGTACCGGCGGGCGTCGCCGCGCAATCGGTCGCGCCAGGTCAGGCGATGCGGATTTTCACCGGCGCGCCGATGCCGCAGGGCGCCGATACCGTATTCATGCAGGAGGACGTTCATATTGACGGGGCCGGCCGTGTCGTGCTTCCGACGGGCTTGAAACCGGGCGCGAATGTGCGGCCCGCCGGCGAAGACGTTCCGCAGGGCCGCGTCGCGCTGAAGGCGGGTGAGCGCCTGAAGCCGCAGCATGTCGCGCTCGCCGCGGCATTTGGTCTCACCGAGCTTGCCGTGGTGCGACGCATCCGCGTCGCGATTTTCTCGACCGGCGACGAGTTGGCGTCACCTGGCACCGTGCGGGCCGCAGCACAGCTATTCGATTCCAACCGCTTCATGCTGATCGCGATGCTGCGAAGGCTGGGTGCGGCCGTTAGCGATCTCGGCATTCTGCGCGATGAGCGCGCGCCGCTGGCTAGCGCGCTGAAGGACGCGGCCGCCGCGCACGATCTGATCCTCACCACCGGCGGGGTGTCGACGGGAGAAGAGGATCACGTCAAGGCCGGCGTCGAAAGCGTCGGCTCGCTGGTCCTGTGGCGGATGGCGATCAAGCCGGGCCGGCCGGTTGCGATGGGAATCATCGATGGTACGCCGTTCATCGGGTTGCCGGGCAATCCCGTGGCGAGCTTCGTCACCTTTGTCCATGTGGTGCGGCCGACGCTGCTCGCACTGTCCGGCGCGAATCAGGCGCCGCTCGTGCCGATGCCGGTGCGCGCCGCTTTCACTTACAAGAAAAAAGCCGGCCGCCGCGAATATGTTCGCGTGAGTTTGCGTAGCGGCGCTGACGGCTCGCTCGAAGCCGTCAAGTTTCCGCGCGAGGGCGCTGGTCTGCTGTCGTCATTGGTCGACAGCGATGGATTGGTCGAGCTTGGCGAGGACATCATCAAGGTCGAGCCGGGGATGCGCGTCGGGTTCCTCGATTATGAAAATCTGATCTGACGGCCCGTCGTCAGTTACGAAAATCTGATCTTGCGATCCGTTCCCGATTACCACAACCTATGCTGCCGATGATTGACGATACAATCTCGCTTCCGCATGGTGCCGCGCATGGGGACAACCAAACTTGACCTGACCGGACTGAAATGTCCGCTGCCGGCGCTCAAGACACGCAAGGCGCTCAAGCCGTTGAAGCCCGGCGACTGTCTTGAGGTTCACTGCACTGATCCGCTGTCGGTGATCGATATTCCGAACCTGATCCGGGAAACCGGCGACAAGGTGGAGATCACCGAACGCAACGAGGAGCGCATCGTGTTCTTGATCGAAAAAAACGATCAACCCATCGAAAATTCCAATCGTATGTCGCCTGCGACGAGCCGATGAAATCGGCAATGCTGCACGGCAGCGGCTGCGTCGATGCCTTGACCGTGCACCGCGACGAGATGGAGGCTCGACCTTTGTCCTATCGACATGAACCAGGGCTTCTGTCCCAATTCCCGGAACAACTTCTGCGGGGATATCTGGGTTGAATCGCGTCCTTCCCGCGCGGAATTTGTCACTCGTACTTTCGGTTGACCTTGCCGGGGCATAAGATGTCCGAGTGGGTGTTACGGATTGTTGGCGAGCCTTTCGACCCGGGGCGCGTGTCGAGAATTGTGCAAAGCAACAATCCAGGGTTGGCCCGTCCGATGTATTCGGCGGGCCGTGGAGCATGACCAGGCCCGTGAGGCGGTTATAGGGAGGGACGAATGGCGACTGTTGACAGCGCCGGCACGATTGCCGGCGCAGGGAGCGGAATTCTCGATCGTGAACACACGATCGCGAAAGCAGGATTCAATCGCTGGCTGGTGCCACCGGCAGCGCTGTGCATCCACCTCTGCATCGGCATGGCCTACGGCTTCAGCGTGTTCTGGCTGCCGTTGTCACGCGCGATCGGCATCACGCAGAGCAAGGCGTGTGCGGATATTTCGCTGTGGCAGGAGCTGTTCACCACCAGCTGCGACTGGAAGGTCGCAAGCCTCGGCTGGATGTACACGCTCTTCTTCGTGCTGCTGGGCGTATCGGCTGCGATTTGGGGCGGCTGGCTTGAGCGCGCCGGCCCGCGCAAGGCAGGTGCCGTCGCCGCCTGCTGCTGGGGCGGCGGCCTCCTGATCGGCGCGTTCGGCATCTATGTGCACCAGCTCTGGATCATGTGGCTCGGTGCCGGCGTGATCGGCGGCGTCGGTCTCGGCCTCGGCTACATCTCGCCGGTTTCGACGCTGGTGAAGTGGTTTCCAGATCGGCGCGGCATGGCGACCGGCATGGCGATCATGGGATTCGGCGGCGGCGCCATGATCGGCGCACCGCTGGCGAACCTCCTGATCAACTACTTCAAGACGCCGACCTCGGTTGGTGTCTGGGAAACCTTCGCCACGATGGGCGTGGTCTATTTCGTGTTCATGATGATCGGCGCGTTCGCCTATCGCGTGGCGCCGGTCGGCTGGCAGCCGGACGGCTGGACGCCGCCGAGCGAAAAGAAGTCGATGATCTCGGAGCACCATGTGCATCTGAGAGATGCACACAAGACGCCGCAGTTCTGGCTGATCTGGTGGGTGCTCTGTCTCAACGTCTCCGCCGGCATCGGCGTGATCGGTATGGCGTCACCGATGCTGCAGGAGATCTTCGCCGGCAAGCTGATCGGCTTGCCCGACGTCGGCTTCAACCAGCTCGATACGTCCCAGAAGGCGGCGATCGCGGCGATCGCGGCCGGCTTTGCCGGGCTGCTCTCGCTGTTTAACATCGGCGGCCGCTTTTTCTGGGCATCGTTGTCGGACCTGATCGGCCGCAAGAACACCTATTATTGCTTCTTCCTGATCGGCATTGCGCTCTACGCGCTGGCGCCGACCTTTGCGGCAATGGGTTCGAAGCTTCTGTTCGTGCTCGCCTTCGGTATCATTCTGTCGATGTATGGCGGCGGGTTCGCGACGGTGCCGGCCTATCTCGCCGACATGTTCGGCACGCAGTTCGTCGGCGCCATCCATGGGCGGCTGCTGACGGCGTGGTCGACCGCCGGCATCATCGGTCCTGTTGTCGTGAACTACATCCGCGAGTTCCAGCTCCAGGCCGGCGTGCCGCGTGACCAGCTCTACAACAGCACGATGTACATCCTCTGCGCCATGCTGGTCGCCGGCTTGATCTGCAACTACATGATCAAGCCCGTCGATCCGAAGTGGAATATGAGCGCTGAGGAAGTTGCGAGACTTCAGGCCGCGAGCGCCAAGAGCGACTCTGCGGTCCAGCACGGCTCGTTCGGCATCGGCAAGGGCGGTTTCGACGTGGCGGCCGCGTTGTTCTGGCTGTTCGTCGGCATCCCGCTTGCCTGGGGTGTCTGGAACACGCTGGAAAGCGCGGTGAAGATCTTCTGATCGACGGTGTACTTCGCCTGCGGGGTGCGAGCGATCGCATCCCGCAGCTTTTGCTTTTCAAATCACTTAGACATTCGCAAAAAGACAAGAACCTCAAGGGGCGATCATGTTACGCATTTGTGCTGTCCTTGCCGCGTTTCTCCTAGTCGCGGCGGGCAATCTCCCGGTCGCCTCCGCGCAGACCGCCACGACCGATGCAAAGCCTTCGCGCGTGAAGCTGACCATGCAGAAGCTGAAGGAAATGAAGGCGAAGTGGAGCGCCAACAAGCCCAAGCTTAAGGCATGCCGCCAGGAGGTGAAGGCCAAGGGACTGGCAGGCGACGACCGCTGGTTCTACATTGCGGATTGCATGGACAAGACCTGAGAATCGGGTTCCTCAGCAGGTCCTGATGAGGTAAGCGGCGACCACCACTCGTCGGCTAAATGTCTGTCTGAACACGGTAATTTTGCTTGGCATCTGGCATGCCAAGTATTAAAATCGTTCTACACAGGAGAGAACGAGATGGTCCGATGAGTCATGACGTGCATCAGGTCCGAACCTTCGAGCATCCTGGCGAGGGGCGCAGGAGAGCCAAGGCAACGCCGAAGGGCCGCCAGATCGATCCGACTGCCGCGCATGAGGTTGAACTCCTGCTCGGCGACCGGCCGCGGCGGCGTGACCTTCTGATCGAACATCTGCATCTGATCCAGGACAAATATCACCAGATCTCGGCAGGCCATCTCGCAGCGCTCGCCGACGAGATGAAGCTGTCGTTCGCAGAGGTGTTCGAGACCGCGACCTTCTACGCGCATTTCGACGTGGTAAAGGAAGGTCAGCCCGACATTCCGCCGCTGACCATCCGCGTCTGCGACTCCCTGACCTGCGCGATGCTGGGCGGCGAAAAGCTGCTGCAAGATTTGCAGGATGGTGCCGGCCCCGGCATCCGCGTGGTACGCGCGCCCTGCGTCGGCCGCTGCGACACCGCGCCGGCCGCTGAAGTCGGCCACAATTTCGTCGACCATGCGAGCGTCGACAGCGTGCTCGCGGCCGCGAAGGGCGGCAACACGCATGTGCAAGTCCCCGACTATATCGGCTACGACGCCTATGTCGCCGACGGCGGTTACAGGCTGCTGGCGCGCCTCCGTTCGGGCGAACTACCGAAGGAAGAGCTTCTGAAGGCACTGGACGACGCCTCCCTGCGCGGCCTCGGCGGCGCGGGTTTTCCCACGGGACGCAAATGGCGCGCGGTGCTCGGCGAGCCCGGTCCGCGGCTGATGGCAGTCAACGGAGACGAGGGCGAGCCCGGCACCATCAAGGACCGCTACTATCTCGAGCGCGATCCGCACCGTTTCATCGAAGGCACGTTGATCGGCGCGCATGTGGTGCAGGCGCCCGACGTCTACATCTACATCCGCGACGAATATCCGGCGGCGCTGGAAATCCTGGAGCACGAGATCGCGAAATTGCCTCCCGGCGGTCCTGTGCTGCATCTGCGTCGCGGCGCGGGCGCCTATATCTGCGGCGAGGAATCCTCGCTGCTCGAGAGCATCGAGGGCAAGCGCGGCCTGCCGCGGCACAAGCCGCCTTATCCGTTCCAGGTCGGGCTGTTCGGCCTGCCGACCTTGATCAACAACATCGAGACGCTGTGGTGGGTGCGCGACATCGTCGAGAAGGGCGCATCCTGGTGGACCGGGCATGGCCGCAACGGCCGAAACGGCCTGCGCAGCTTCTCGGTGTCGGGACGGGTGAAGAACCCGGGCGTGAAGCTCGCACCCGCAGGGATAACCGTGCGCGAATTGATCGATGAGTTCTGCGGCGGCATGGCGGACGGTCACACCTTCTACGCCTATCTGCCAGGCGGCGCGTCCGGCGGCATTCTGCCGGCGTCGATGGACGACATCCCGCTCGATTTCGGCACGCTGGAGAAATATGGCTGCTTCATCGGTTCAGCCGCGATCGTGATCCTGTCGCAGGCGGACAGCGTCAAGGGCGCCGCGTTGAACCTGATGAAGTTCTTCGAGGACGAGAGCTGCGGACAGTGCACGCCCTGTCGCGTCGGAACCCAGAAGGCTGCGCTGTTGATGCAGCAGCCGGTCTGGAACAAGCAATTGCTCGACGAATTGAGCCAGGCCATGCGCGATGCGTCGATCTGCGGACTTGGCCAGGCGGCCTCGAATCCGCTCACCTCGGTGATTAAATACTTCCCAGACGAGTTCAAGGACGCCGCGGAATGACCAAGATCCAGTTCGAACTCGACGGCCAACAGGTTGAGGCCAAGCCTGGCGAAACCATCTGGCAGGTCGCCAAGCGCCAGGGCACGGAGATCCCGCATCTCTGCTATTCGCCGGCGCCGGATTATCGGCCGGACGGCAATTGCCGCGCCTGCATGGTGGAGATCGAAGGCGAGCGCGTGCTGGCCGCCTCCTGCAAGCGTACGCCGAGCGTCGGCATGAAGGTGAAGAGCGCGAGTTCGCGCGCCGTTGCCGCGCAAAAAATGGTGATGGAGCTTCTAGTCGCCGACCAGCCCGCGCGCGAGACCTCGCACGATCCGGAATCGAAGTTCTGGCACTGGGCCGAGAAATCGGGCGTCACCGAAAGCCGCTTTCCGGCGGCCGAGCGCTGGACAACCGACGCCAGCCATCCGGCGATGCGCGTCAATCTCGACGCCTGCATCCAGTGCGGCCTCTGCGTGCGCGCCTGCCGCGAGGTGCAGGTCAACGACGTGATCGGCATGGCCTATCGCAATGCCGACGCCAAGATCGTGTTCGACTTCGACGATCCGATGGGTGAGTCCACCTGTGTCGCCTGCGGCGAGTGCGTGCAGGCCTGTCCGACCGGCGCGCTGATGCCGGCCGTCATGCTCGACGACAAGCAGACGCGCGTCACCTATGCCGATAGGAAGGTCGACTCGCTCTGTCCGTTCTGCGGCGTCGGCTGCCAGGTGACTTACGAGGTCAAGGACGAGAAGGTGATTTACGCCGAAGGCCGTGACGGCCCGGCCAATCACAATCGGCTTTGCGTCAAGGGCCGCTTCGGCTTCGACTACATTCATCATCCGCATCGCCTGACCAAACCGCTGGTGCGGCTGCCGAATGCGAAGAAGGACGCCAACGATCAGGTCGACCCGGCCAATCCGTTCACGCATTTCCGCGAAGCGTCGTGGGAAGAGGCGCTCGACATCGCGGCCAAGGGCCTCGTCAAGATCCGTGACGAGAAGGGCGTCAAGGCGCTGGCCGGTTTCGGTTCGGCCAAGGGCTCCAACGAAGAGGCCTATCTGTTCCAGAAGCTGGTGCGTACCGGTTTCGGCTCCAACAATGTCGATCACTGCACGCGGCTGTGTCACGCCTCGTCAGTCGCCGCGCTGATGGAGGGGCTGAACTCCGGCGCGGTGTCGGCGCCTTTCTCGGCGGCGCTCGAGGCCGAAGTCATCATCGTGATCGGCGCCAACCCGACCGTGAACCATCCGGTCGCCGCGACCTTCATCAAGAATGCGGCCAAGCAACGGCGCCAAGCTGATCGTGATGGATCCGCGCCGGCAGACGCTGTCGCGCCACGCTTACAAGCATCTCGCGTTCAAGCCGGGCAGCGACGTCGCGATGCTGAATGCGATGATCAACACGATCGTCACCGAGGGCCTGACCGACGAGCAATATATCGCCGGCTATACGGAAGGCTTCGACGAGCTGAAGGCCAAGATCAAGGAATTCACGCCGGAGAAGATGGCGCCGATCTGCGGCATTCCGGCGGACACCTTGCGCGAAGTCGCCCGGATGTATGCGCGTGCGAAATCCTCGATCATCTTCTGGGGCATGGGCATCAGCCAGCACGTCCATGGCACCGACAATGCGCGCTGCCTGATCGCGCTGGCGCTGATCACGGGGCAGGTCGGCCGGCCCGGCACCGGCCTGCATCCGCTACGCGGCCAGAACAACGTGCAGGGCGCCTCCGACGCCGGCCTGATCCCGATGTTCTTGCCGGACTACCAGCCGGTCGGCCGCGCCGATCTGCGCGGCAACTTCGAACGGCTCTGGCATCAGGAGCTCGATCCGGTGCGGGGTCTCACCGTGGTCGAGATCATGAATGCGATTCATGCCGGCCAGATTCACGGCATGTATGTCGAGGGCGAAAACCCCGCGATGTCCGACCCCGATCTGCAGCATGCGCGCGTGGCGCTTGCGATGCTGGATCATCTCGTGGTGCAGGACCTGTTCGTCACCGAGACGGCATTCCATGCCGACGTCATCCTGCCGGCCTCGGCCTTCGCCGAGAAATCCGGCACCTTCACCAATACCGACCGCCGCGTGCAGCTCGCACGCGAGGTGATCAAGCCGCCGGGCGATGCGCGGCAGGATCTCTGGATCATCCAGGAGATCGGCAAGCGCATGGGGCTCGACTGGAACTATTCCGGGCCGGCCGATGTCTATGCCGAGATGGCGCAGCTGATGCCGTCGCTGAACAACATCAGCTGGGAACGTCTGGTGCGTGAGGGCGCGGTGACCTATCCGGCCGACGATCCGAACAAGCCCGGCAACGAGATCATCTTCACCACCGGCTTCCCGACCGAAAGCGGTCGCGGCAAGATCGTGCCGGCGCATGTGATCCCACCGGACGAGTTGCCGGACGACGAGTATCCGATGGTGCTCTCGACCGGTCGCGTGCTCGAGCATTGGCACACCGGCTCGATGACGCGCCGTGCGTCCGTGCTCGATCAGATCGAGCCGGAGGCGGTCGCCTTCATGTCACCCAAGGACATGAGACGGATGAAGCTCGCGCCCGGCGATTTCATCCGGCTCGAGACCCGCCGCGGCGCGGTCGAGATCAAGGTGCGATCCGACCGCGACGTGCCGGAGAACATGGTGTTCATGCCGTTCTGTTACGCGGAGGCGGCGGCCAATCTGCTCACAAATCCCGCGCTCGATCCGTTCGGCAAGATCCCCGAGTTCAAGTTCTGCGCGGTGCGTGCCGAACGCGCCGAAATGCGCGACGCGGCAGAGTAAGGCGCATCATTATGCCGCGCCTATGAGGCGTGGCGGCCGCGCGTCTCGAATTCCTATGTCCGGCGACGCATCTTCCGATTCATCTGGAAATCGGAAGAATAGCAATGACGCTCTTTCATCTGCATCATGACGATCGTTACGGCTTTGGCGCCTGTCGCGCCGTGGCGACGCGGGCGTTCAGGCGGCTGCGTGCCGTGCTCGGAAAAATTCATCTCGCAATCGTTGCCGCGAAACTGCGGCGCTTGCGGAACGAGATGATGTTCCAGCGTGACTACGGGCGACCACCGGAGCAGGACATCGCAAAGCATCCGCAATGGCCAATGATCGTTCCTGACAAGTGGGATTTCTAAAGCATGATCCGGAAAAGTGTGAAGCGGTTTTCCGAAAAGATCATGCTAAATCAAAGACCTAAAGCGCGATGATGATTCAACCTGATCTCATCGCGCTTTAGAGCAGACGTCGCCGCGGTCGCGCCTACGCGGCCGCTCGATCGTTCTCTGTGAAGGCTACGAGGCTTCTCGCAATTGCTGCCTTGGCGTCGTCGTCGAGCTCGACGATCGGCAGGCGTGTGTCGGGCCGCAGCAGTCCAAGCATGCTCAATGCATATTTCAGCGCCGCCGGATTGTCCCGCGACAGCACCGCGGCAAGCGGCAGCAACCGTTCCTGCAGCCGCCGGGCCTGTCTCAAGCGTCCCCGCCTGCAGCTTGTGAAGATCGCGCGGCAATGCTCCGGCACGACATTCGAGATCGTCGACACGCAGCCATCGCCACCGCTCGCAACGAACGCGAACGCGGTCGCGTCGTCGCCGGACAGCAAGCGGAATTCGTCTGGCAGCCGCCGCTTCAGGCAGGTGACGCGGGTGATATCGCCGGTCGCGTCCCTCAAGCCGACGAACTGTGGCGATTGGGTCAGCCGCACCAGGCTCCCATCAGCCAGCTCGCGCATCGTCCGCGAAGGAATGTCGTACAGGATGATCGGCAGCGCGGTTGCGCCGGCGACCGCCCGAAAATGCGCGCAGATGCCGGCCTGTGTCGGCTTGTTGTAGTAGGGCACGACCGACAGGATGGCATCGGCGCCTGCGGCATTCGCCTGCCGCGTCAGTTCGATTGCGCGGTTCGTCGCATTCGAACCGGCGCCGGCAACGACGCGGACCTGTCCGCGCGCAACCTCGACGGCCGTGCGGATGATCGCCTCCTGCTCCGCTGGTGACAGTGTGGAGGCTTCGCTGCAGGTCTCACAGACGACGATCGCCGACACGCCTGCGTCGATCTGACGTTGGCAGAGCTTGGCGAAAGCGCGTAGATCGACCGCGCCTTCTGAATCAAACGGCGTAGGAAGATCGGGGATGTAGCCGCTGAGCCAACCGGTGGCACCTGTTGACACACTCATGATTGCTCGCGGGGCTTGGAAGTAGATCCTGCGCTCATGTCGAGTTCGACGCGCCGCGGCAGCTCGATGATCGCTTCCGGATGACGGCCGTTCTCGAACAGCGCGTACTTGATGGCTTCGGCGCGGTTCACGAACAGGCCGCCATAGAGCCCATCCTGTTGTTGGGCGACCCAGTGGCCGCTCTTATCCTTGCCGATGAAGACGATTGTGGATGCGTTGACGCCGCACGAGGGAGGTTCGACGAGTTTCACGGGAGTGAGTCCTTCCAAGAGAAAAGCATGTGCCGTCGATATCTTCCCGGCGGGATATGATTTCGAGAGCGAGTGGAGTGCGATCTCATAAGGGATGCATAAACGTGCCGATTCAGGCAGGAGCCGCCTGGCTCACGCCGCAGATCAGCGCGTAGAGAGCGGCATAGGCGACCGTCTCGTCCCAGTGATTGAGCGTGGCCCGGAACAGCGTTTCTCGCCGCATCACGGCGACAACGACACAGAGGATGATCGACATCCACAACAGTGTTGCGAGGCTTCGGGCGAAGCCGATGCTGCCGAGCGTCGCGAAGATGACGAGAATGACGATGCGCAGGACGAAGCGGGCCAGCACCTGAACCGATTCGGTTCTCGGCGATGGCTTGAACAATGGTTTTAGTGCCATGGTGTCAGGCGTAATTATCGCTGCAGGCAATCTCGTATTGCCCATCCGCGTACGAGCTGACCGAGGGAACGCTGGTGTGGCCCGGCTGCGCGCCGGTGCGGCGTGCTTCGACAAATGCGCCGAAGATCGCAAGCGCCAGGTCCGCGTGATGAACTTCGATCGATTGATCGAGCCAATCGGGCAACTCGCGCTGGCGCGACAACGCACAATGCCATTCGCCCTCGTCATAGACGATGCGACGTACTTTCCACTGCGGCAATTCGAGATCGATCAGCGCCAGCGCGACGTCGATCCAGGCGCCGGATCGAATGAGTTGCTCGATGTGAACGGTCTTCGCGCGCTGCCCGATCGACGGAAAGCGTCGGCAGGCTGCGCCGATGACCTGGGTGACGAGCGCCGCATCTGCTTCGGCCGCACCGTGGAGCCGGTCAGTGATCTCGCCGAGATCAACATGGTCAAAAAGTTTCTGCATGACATCATCCCACTTGAATTTGCGGCCGATGCCGTGGCCGTGCCTCCAACGTGGTCAAAACGTCATTTGAAAACGAGATGGAGCCGGCAATGGAGATATAGGAATTCCATAAACGCAGGATTGTGTGGTCTATCGATATTGTCCCGGCGAACGCAGGAGTCCATATTTGACCGTTGCCCGCGTTGGCCTCGGGTTTGGCTGGCGCGCTGGCAGACCGCGCATCCATGACTATAGGTTCCTGCTTTTGCAGTAGCGGCAGGTAGGGATCGGCACGGGCCGACCTTTATAGGATTCCTATATCGTCGCTATCCGGCGCCCCTCGAAAATCTATGCGCCGGGTGGCACTTCTGCACGCGGATACATGGCGGAACCGGCCGTCGGTCGGCGACGCATGCATAGGAGCACCCCCATGCTGGACATTCTGATGCTGGTCCTAGGTTTTGGCTTCTTCGCGCTTGCGATCGGCTACACCTATGCCTGCGAGCGGCTGTAAGGAGAGAGCCATGATCTTCGATTATTCGCTCGCCGGTCTCGTCTCGCTCGGCCTTCTCTTCTACCTCACTTATGCGTTGTTGCGGCCCGAGCGGTTCTGATCCGTCCGATCGCCTTCCCGCGCATCTATAAAGGCTCAATCCCATGACCGTCGTTGGTTGGATACAAATCATTCTTTATTGCGCGATCGTGGTCGCGCTGGTGAAGCCGCTCGGCTGGTATATGACGCGCGTCTTCAATGGCGAGCGTACGTTCCTGTCACCGATCCTGCGGCCCGTCGAGGCAGGGCTGTACTGGATTGGCGGCGTCGACGAAAGGCGCGAGCAGCATTGGTTGACCTACACGGTCTCGATGCTGCTGTTCCATGTCGGCGGTTTCCTGATCATCTATGGTGTGATGCGGCTGCAGGCGCTGCTGCCGTTCAACCCGGCCGGACAATCGGCCGTCGCCGAGGATCTGTCGTTCAACACCGCGATCTCCTTCATCACCAACACCAACTGGCAGAACTACGGCGGCGAGAGCACGCTGTCTTATCTGGTGCAGATGGTCGGCCTCACGCATCAGAACTTCCTGTCGGCGGCAACGGGCATCGTGCTCGCGGTCGCGCTGATTCGTGGCTTCGCGCGCGCCTCGGTGCACACGGTCGGCAATTTCTGGGTCG
Organism: uncultured Alphaproteobacteria bacterium; assembly: GCA_963770385.1. Lineage (GTDB taxonomy): Bacteria > Pseudomonadota > Alphaproteobacteria > Rhizobiales > Xanthobacteraceae > Bradyrhizobium. The sequence goes on from CAVYPJ010000003.1 coordinate 2,914,189, forward strand.
ATGTCACCCGCTGCACGCTCTATATCCTGCTGCCGATCTGCATCGTCTACGCGCTGTTCCTGGTGTCGCAGGGCATGCCGCAGACGCTCGGCGCTTATGTCGATGCCACGACGCTCGAAGGTGCCAAGCAGACCATCGCGGTCGGCCCGGTCGCCTCGCAGGTCGCGATCAAGATGCTCGGCACCAATGGCGGCGGCTTCTTCAACGCCAATGCCGCGCATCCCTTCGAGAACCCGACCGCGCTGTCGAACTTCGTGCAGATGATCTCGATCTTTGCGCTCGGCGCGGCACTCACCAACGTGTTCGGCCGCATGGTCGGCAACCAGCGCCAGGGCTGGGCGATCCTGGCCGTGATGGGCGTGCTGTTCATCGCCGGCGTCACCGTCACCTATTGGGCGGAAGCGAACGGTACCACCGCGCTTCAGGCGCTGGGACTGACCGGCGGCAACATGGAAGGCAAGGAGGTGCGTTTCGGCATCGTTGCTTCTTCGCTGTTTGCAGTCGTCACCACCGCGGCCTCCTGCGGCGCGGTCAACGCCATGCATGACAGCTTCACCGCGCTCGGCGGCATGATCCCGCTGATCAACATGCAACTCGGCGAAGTCATTGTCGGCGGCGTTGGGGCAGGGCTCTACGGCATGCTGCTGTTCGTCGTGCTCGCGATCTTCGTCGCCGGTCTGATGGTCGGCCGTACGCCGGAATATGTCGGCAAGAAGATCGAGGCGCGCGAGGTCAAGATGGCGATGCTGGCGATCCTGGTGCTCCCCTTGATGTATCTTGGCTGGACCGCGGTCGCCGTAGTGTTTCCGCCGGCGGTAGCTTCGATGGCCAATGCCGGACCGCACGGTTTCACGGAGGTGCTCTACGCTTACACCTCGTCCACCGGCAACAACGGCTCGGCCTTCGCCGGCCTCACCGGCAACACCTTCTTCTACAACCTGACGCTTGCGAGCGCGATGTTCGTTGGCCGCTTCTTCATGATCGTGCCGGCCATGGCGATCGCGGGGGCGCTTGCGGAGAAGAAATCGATCCCGCCGTCGGCCGGAACGTTTCCGACCACCGGCGGCCTGTTCGTCGGTCTCGTCGTCGGCGTGATCCTGATCATCGGCGGTCTCACCTTCTTTCCCGCGCTCGCGCTCGGCCCGATTGTCGAGCACTTGGCGATGAACGCCAACATGCTGTTCTGATCGATCTCATTTCGGAGTTGCTCCCATGGAACCCGTCGTCAAAATGAACAAGCGCATGCCGGTTTCGGCGATGCTTGACCCGAAAATCCTCAAGCCCGCGATCGCCGCGTCGTTCACCAAGCTCGATCCGCGCCTGATGATGAAGAACCCGGTGATGTTCGTGGTCGAGACCGTCGCCGCGCTCACCACCGTGATCTTCCTGCGCGACCTCGTCACCGGCGGTGAACATCTGGGCTTCACCTTCCAGATCATCCTTTGGCTGTGGTTCACGGTGCTGTTCGCCAATTTCGCCGAAGCCGTCGCCGAAGGCCGCGGCAAGGCGCAGGCCGAAATCGTTGCGGAAGACCCGTACCGAGAGCCAGGCCAAGCTGCTCTCGGGCGCCGATGGGACCTATCGCCTGGTGCCCGGTACCAGCCTGAAGGTCGGGGACGTCGTGCTGGTCGAGGCCAGCGACAACATCCCCTCCGACGGTGAAGTGATCGAGGGCGTCGCCTCGGTGAATGAGGCCGCGATCACGGGCGAATCCGCGCCGGTGATCCGCGAGTCCGGCGGTGATCGTTCTGCGGTGACCGGCGGCACGCAGGTGCTGTCCGATTGGATCAAGGTCCGCATCACGGCAGCTCAGGGTTCGACCTTCATCGATCGCATGATCAGGCTGGTCGAGGGCGCCGAGCGGCAGAAGACGCCGAACGAGATCGCGCTCAACATCCTGCTCGCGGGCCTCACCATCATCTTCGTGTTCGCGACCGTCACCATCCCGAGCTACGCGTCTTATGCCGGCGGCTCGATTTCGGTGGTGGTGCTGGTGGCGTTGTTCGTGACGCTGATTCCGACCACGATCGGCGCGCTACTGTCGGCGATCGGCATCGCTGGCATGGATCGCCTGGTGCGCTTCAACGTGCTGGCGATGTCCGGCCGCGCGGTTGAAGCCGCTGGCGACGTCGATACGCTGCTCCTGGACAAGACCGGCACCATCACGCTCGGTAACCGGCAGGCGACGGCCTTCCGCCCGGTGCGCGGCGTGACCGAGCAGGAACTCGCGGATGCTGCGCAGCTTGCTTCGCTCGCCGACGAAACTCCGGAGGGCCGCTCGATCGTCGTGCTGGCGAAGGAGAAATACGGCATCCGCGGCCGCGACATGGCCGAGCTCGGCGCCAGCTTCATTCCCTTTACGGCACAGACCCGCATGAGCGGCGTCGATGCCGGCGCCTCGTCGGTGCGCAAGGGTGCGGTCGACGCCATCCTCAATTTTGTCGGAGGTGGTGCGGCACAGGCGGTGGCGAGCGGCAACACCGTCCGCGCGATCCAGCCGTCCCCTAGCTCGGAGGTCGCGCGTGAGATCCAGTCGATCTCGGACGAGATCGCGAAATCCGGCGGCACGCCGTTGGCCGTTGCCAAGGACGGCCGTCTGCTTGGCGTCATCCAGCTGAAGGATATCGTCAAGGGCGGTATCCGCGAGCGCTTTGCCGAGCTGCGCCGCATGGGCATCCGGACCGTGATGATTACGGGCGACAACCCGATGACGGCGGCGGCGATCGCGGCGGAAGCCGGCGTCGATGACTTCCTGGCTCAGGCCACACCCGAGGACAAGCTGAAGCTGATCCGGGACGAGCAGGCCAAGGGCAAGCTGGTTGCGATGTGCGGTGACGGCACCAACGACGCGCCTGCGCTCGCGCAAGCCGATGTCGGCGTTGCCATGAACACGGGCACGCAGGCCGCGCGCGAGGCCGGCAACATGGTCGATCTCGACTCCAACCCGACCAAGCTGATCGAAGTGGTCGAGATAGGCAAGCAGCTCCTGATGACCCGCGGCGCGCTGACGACGTTCTCGATCGCCAACGACGTGGCGAAATATTTCGCCATCATCCCCGCGATGTTCCTGGCGTTCTACCCGCAACTCAACGTGCTGAACATCATGCATCTGGCGAGCCCGCAGAGCGCGATCCTGTCGGCGATCATCTTCAACGCGCTGATCATCATCGCGCTGATTCCGCTCGCGCTGAAGGGCGTGGCCTATCGGGCCGTCGGCGCGGGCGCGCTGCTCCGCCGTAACCTGATGATCTATGGCCTCGGCGGCATCATCATTCCCTTCATCGGCATCAAGGCCATCGATCTCGTGGTCGCGGCCCTGCACTTGGCTTAGCACTTAGTCGTCATTGCGAGCGGAGCGAAGCAATCCAGAGACCATTCCGAACTCACAGTCTGGATTGCTTCGTCTTCGCTCCTCGTAATGACGGTACATTTGGAGACACACCATGCTTAGAGAAATCCGTCCCGCCATCATCATCCTTCTCGCGCTGACGCTGATCACGGGCCTCGTCTATCCGCTCGCGATGACCGCGATCGCCGGCGTCGTCTTCCCCGACCAGGCCGAAGGCAGCCTGATCGAGCGCGACGGCAAGGTCGTCGGCTCCGCGCTGATCGGGCAGGAGTTCAAGGAGGACAAATACTTCCACGGCCGTCCCTCGGCGACCGTGGCGCCGGACCCGAACGACTCCACCAAGACCGTGCCTGCGCCGTACAACGCAGCCAATTCCGGCGGGTCCAATCTTGGCCCGACCAACAAGGCGCTGAACGACCGGATCAAGGAGGACGTCGAGAAGCTGAAGGCGGAAAATCCGGGGCAGGCCGTGCCGGTCGATCTGGTCACGACGTCCGCCTCCGGGCTCGATCCCGACATTTCGCCGGAGGGGGCGCTGTTCCAGGTGCCGCGCGTGGCGAAGGCGCGCAACCTGCCGGAGGAGCGCGTCCGCCAGCTCGTGACCCAGCATACGCAAGGCCGCATGGCTGGACTGCTCGGCGAGCCGCGCGTTAACGTTCTGGCGCTCAATCTGGCGCTCGATGCGGCCAGCGCCAAGTAAGATGCCGGTAACCATGAGGAGCCCGACTACCCCAGGCCCGCGGCGATGACTATAATAGGTCCATTATGGTCCAGCCGCGCCGCGATCCCGAACAACGTCCCTCGCCGGAAGCGTTGCTGGAGGCAGCCCGGCGGGAGCATGGCGGCCTCGGCCGGCTGAAGATCTTTGTCGGCGCCGCCCCCGGCGTCGGCAAGACCTACGAGATGCTGCAGAGCGCACACGCCAAGCTCAAGGCGGGCGCCGATGTCGTGGTCGGTTTCGTCGAGACCCACGGCCGTGCGGAGACCGAGGTGCTGTTGCGCGGTCTCGAAGTCATCCCGCGCAAACGGATCGACTACAACAACCAGATCCTGGAGGAGATGGACCTCGACGCGGTGATCGCGCGGCGTCCGCAGATCGTCCTCGTCGACGAGCTCGCCCATACCAACGCGGCCGGCAGCCGCCATCCGAAGCGCTATCTCGACGTCGAGGAATTGCTGTCGCGCGGCATCGACGTCTATACCGCCGTCAACATCCAGCACATCGAAAGCCTCAACGACGTCGTGGCCCAGATCACCCATGTGCGGGTGCGCGAGACCGTACCCGACTCGATCTTCGACCGCGCGGATGCGATCGAGCTGATCGACCTGACACCGGACGATCTGATCCAGCGGTTGAAGGAGGGGAAGGTGTATGTCCCCAAACAGGCCGAGCGTGCGCTGGAGCATTATTTTTCTCCCGGCAACCTCACGGCACTGCGTGAGCTGGCCTTGCGGCGCACCGCCGACCGCGTCGACGAGCAGTTGCTCAACCATATGCAGGCGAATGCGATTGCGGGCCCCTGGGCGGCAGGTGAGCGCATCCTGGTCTGCATCAGCGAGGATCCGGCCGCGGCGGGCCTAGTGCGCTATACCAAGCGGATGGCCGATCGCGTGCACGCGCCCTGGACCGCGATCAGCATCGAGACCCGGCGCAGCCTGCGACTGACCGACGACGAGCGTGACCGGCTGGCCGACACGCTGCGGCTCGCCGAGGCGCTTGGTGCGGAAGCGCTGACGATTCCCGCCGTCGAGCGCCGCATCGCCGACGACATCATCAAGTTCGCGCAGGCTAACAACGTCACACAGATCATCATCGGAAAATCTTCCCGCTCGCGCTGGTTCGAGATCGTGCGCGGCTCGGTGGTGCACGATCTGGTACGACGCGCCGGCAATATCTGCGTCAACGTTATCCCTGGTGACGAGCCGTCCGCCTCCGTTGCCAAGAACGTCGTGCATACGGCGGCGCCGGCTGAGCCGTTCAATCCGCGGCCCTATCTCATGGCGCTTGCGATCACGGCGCTCGGGCTCGCCGTCGCTACGCTGATCAAGCCGTATTTCGGCATCGAGAATGTCGATCTGGTGTTTATCACCGCGGTGGTCGGCGTGGCCGTCCGTTACGGACTGTGGCCGTCGCTGCTTGCCAGCGTCGCCGCCTCGCTCTGCTATAATTTCTTTTTCCTGCCGCCGATCTACACCTTCACGATCACCGATCCGACCAACGTCGCGGCGTTCTTCTTCTTCATGCTGATCGCTGGTCTGGTGTCGAATGTGGCGGCGCGCGTACGTACGCAGGCCGATACAGCGATCGGCCGGATCAGGACCACCGAACAGCTTTACGCCTTCAGCCGCAAGCTCGCGGGGACCGCGACGCTGGACGACGTGCTTTGGGCGACCGCCTACCAGACCGCGCTGATGCTGAAGGTCCGCGTGGTGCTGCTGCTGCCGGAAGATGGCGTCATCACGGTGAAGGCCGGCTATCCGCCGGAGGATCAGCTCGACAAGGCCGATCTCGCGGCGGCGAACTGGGCCTGGAGCAACGACCGTCCGGCCGGCCGCGGCTCGGATACGCTGCCCGGCGCCAAGCGGCTGTTCCTGCCGATGCGCACCGGGCGCGGCTCGATCGGCGTCATCGGCATCGACAATGACCGCACCGGTCCGCTGCTGACGCCGGACCAGCGCCGGCTGCTCGACGCGCTTGTCGATCAGGGCGCGCTCGCGATCGAGCGCGTGCTGCTGGTCGAAGACATGGACCGGGTCAAGCGCACGGTGGAATCCGAGCGTCTGCGCTCGGCGCTTTTGACCTCGATTTCGCATGACCTGAAGACACCGCTTGCCTCGGTGCTCGGCGCAGCCTCCACGATGCGCGATCTCGCCGGCAATCTGAACGATCAGCAGAAACATGATCTGCTCGCGACCGTGATAGACGAATCGGAGCGGCTCAACCGCTTCATCGCCAATCTCCTCGATATGACCAAGCTCGAATCCGGCGCGATCGTGCCGAACACGGCCTTGCACGATATCGGCGAGATCGTCGGCAGCGCGCTGCGGCGCGCCGGCAAGATCCTGACGCGCCACAATGTCTCGCTGGAGCTGTCCGCCGACCTGCCGATGTTGGAGCTCGATGCGGTGCTGTTCGAGCAGGTGCTGTTCAACCTGCTCGACAACGCGGCGAAATATTCGCCGGCGGACACGACGATCGCGATCCGGAGCTGGCGCGAGCGCGATCAGGTCGCGCTGCAGGTCATGGACGAAGGCGAGGGCATTCCGCCGACGGAAGTCGAAAGCGTGTTCGACAAGTTCTACCGCGTGCAGAAGGGTGACCGCGTGCGGCCCGGGACGGGCCTCGGGCTCGCGATCTCGCGCGGATTCATCGAGGCGATGCATGGCCGGATTTCGGCTGCGAACCGCATCGACCGCAGCGGCGCGGTGTTGACCATCCGCCTGCCGATTCCTGTGGTGGCCAATGTTCTGGATACCGCCGCATGAGCGCATCGCCAATCAAGGTCCTGGTCATCGATGACGAGCCGCCGATCCGCAAATTGCTGCGGATGGGGCTCGCGACGCAGGGCTATGACATCCTGGAAGCGACCAACGGCAAGACCGCACTGGAGCAGCTCGCGCAAGATCCCGCGCTGATCATCCTGGATCTCGGCCTGCCCGATATCCAGGGGCATGAGTTGCTACGCATGATCCGCAGCCGCAACGAGGCGGTCCCGATTGTGGTGCTGTCGAGCCGCGGCGACGAGGCCGGCAAGGTGCAGGCGCTCGATCTCGGCGCCGACGATTATCTGACAAAGCCGTTCGGCATGGATGAACTGCTCGCGCGGCTGCGCGCGGCGCTCAGGCACCAATTGCAGGTGCAGGGCGAACGTCCGCTGTTCCGCTCCGCCGGTCTCTCGGTCGATCTGGTGCGCCGCATCGTCAAGGTCGGAGACAAGGAGATCAAGCTGTCGCCGAAGGAATATGACCTGCTGCGCGTGCTGGTGCAGCACGCCGGCAAGGTGCTTGACTCATCGCTTCCTGCTCAAGGAGCTGTGGGACGAACTGACCGATGCGCAATACTTGCGGGTCTATGTGCGCCAGCTTCGCCAGAAGATCGAGGCCGATCCCGAGCGGCCGCAACTGCTCCTGACCGAAACCGGTATCGGCTATCGCCTGCGTGCGGCGGACTGAAGAGCGTTCTTAACATTTGGCCATGACGGCGCGAATTCGGAACCTTCGGTGATGGCCGTGATTACTTTTGTGTCATCAGGAGAACATTTTCATGGCACGCACAGACTCGAAAATATTCCAAGAAGGCGTCCGCGAAAGTCGGGCGCGCGATGAAGAAGCGCAAGGCCGGCACATTGAAGAGCGGTCGCTCCGGCCGCAAGGTCAAGAGCCGCAAGCAGGCAATCGCGATTGGACTTTCGGAAGCGCGCGCCGCGGGCGCGAAGGTGCCGAAAAAGCGTAAGGCGGCGAAGAAGCGGAAGGCGAAGAGGTAGGGACGCGGAGCTGCATCTCCCCGCGTCATTGCGAGGAGCGAAGCGACGAAGCAATCCAGACTGTCACCGCGTAGAAAGTCCTGGATTGCTTTGCGGAGCCTGTTATCCGGCGGCGCTCCGCGCCGACCGGGTGGCTCGCAATGACGACAGGACTAGCCCGCTTTCCTGTGCCTCGCGGATGAGCGGTGCGACTTCTTCGCGGGGCGGCGTTGAGAATGCGGCCGTCGCGCCAACGATCGCGCCGCCGATTTGGCGCCGCGCTTTCCCTTCAGGCTCTGCTTCAGCGCGTCCATTAGGCTGACCACATTGCTCGACCGTTCCTCGGGCTCCTCGACCGTGATGGTCTTGCCGGCGGCCTTGCGTTTGACGAGCTTCTTCAGCGCGTCCTCATATTCGTCCTTGAACTTCGAGGGATCGAAGTGCGCCGCCTTGCTGTCGAGGATGTGGCTCGCCAGCGCGATCATGTCCTTGGTGATTTTCGGGCTCTTGATGTCGTCGAAATAGTCGTCCGCGTCACGCAGCTCGTAAGGATAGCGCAGCGTCGTGCCGAGGAGGCCCTTGCCGAACGGCTCGATCGCGATCACATGCTCGCGGTTGGTGAGCACGATGCGGGCGAGCGCCACCCGGTCCCGGTCCTTCATCGCATCGCGAATGACCGCGAAGGCATCCAGGCCGGCCTTGCCGTCGGGGGCGATGTAATAGGGGTGGTTCAGATAGCGCTGGTCGATCTCGTCCTTCGGCACAAAGCTGTCGATGTCGATCGTGTGGTTGCTCTCGATCTGGACCGCCTCCAGCTCATCCTTGTCGATCTCGACATATTTGTTCTTGGAAAGTTCATAGCCGCGGCCCTTCTGGTCGGCCTCGACGATATCGCCGGTCTCGGCATCGACCATCTGCTGCTTCAGCCGGTTGCCGGTCTCCTTGTTGATCATGTGGAAGCGGGTTTTCTCGACCGTCGTCGAGGCCGGATAGAGCAGGACCGGGCAGGTCACGAGGGACAGTCTGAGCGAGCCTTTCCAGTAGGCGCGGGCGGCCATGGCGTTTCTCCGGAGTCTTCGGCGGGTTCGGAACCCCAACGGGCGCTGCGGGTTTTGGTTCCGGGGCGTTGTGGGCGCGTGATAGGCTGGCGCCCGGTTTGATTGACGATTGGATTTGGCCGTGGCGTTGCGCAAGCTTTCCACCTACCGGAAGAAGCGGAATTTCGACAAGACCGAGGAGCCGTCCGGCGACGTCAAGGTCGCGTCCTCCGGACGCAGCCGCTTCGTGATCCAGAAGCATGCAGCGACCCGCCTGCATTACGATCTGCGGCTCGAATTCGACGGCGTGTTCAAGTCCTGGGCCGTGACGCGGGGCCCGTCGCTCGATCCGCATGACAAGCGGCTGGCGGTCGAGGTGGAGGACCATCCGCTCGACTACGGCGATTTCGAAGGCACCATCCCGAAGGGCGAATATGGCGGCGGCACGGTGCAGCTCTGGGACCGCGGCTATTGGGAGCCGGAGGATGATGCCGAGCGCGGCCTCAAGAAAGGCGACCTGAAATTCACGCTCGACGGCGACAAGCTGCACGGCAGCTGGGTGCTGGTGCGCATGCGGCACGACCGTGACGGCGGCAAGCGCACCAACTGGCTCTTGATCAAGCACCGCGACGCGTTTGCACGTGAGGGCGAGGACAACAACGTTATCGAGGAGGACCGCTCCGTGGCCTCGGGCCGGACGATGGCGCAGATCGCCGAAGGCAAGGGCCGCGCGCCAAGGCCGTTCATGCTGGCGAAGAACCGGCGGATGAATGCCGATGCGGTCTGGCATTCCAACCGCGGCGACGCCGCTGAACTGCGTGCGGCCGGCGTCACGTCCGCGTCGGCGAAGGCCGGAAAGAACGCCGCGAAGGAAGTCACGGCGATGCCGGACTTCGTGGCGCCGCAGCTATGCACCTCCGTGGACCAACCGCCAAGCGGCGAGGGCTGGGGCCATGAGATCAAGTTCGACGGCTATCGCGTGCAGATGCGAATAGAGGACGGCGAAGCGACGCTGAAGACGCGCAAGGGGCTGGACTGGACCAGCAAGTTCAAGGCGATCGCGAAGGAGGGCGGAAAATTGCCCGACGGCTTGATCGACGGTGAAATCGTTGCGCTCGATCAGAATGGCCATCCGGATTTCTCGACCTTGCAGGCGGCGATCGCGGACGGCAAGACCGATGATCTCATCTTGTTCGCCTTCGATCTCCTGTTCGCCGAGGGCCTCGATCTGCGACGGCTGCCGCTTGCCGAACGCAAGGAGCGGCTCAAGGCCTTGCTGAACGAGCAGGGCAGGGAAGCCAACGGCAAGACCAACGCGAATTATCGAAACATCCGCTATGTCGAGCATTTCCAGGCCGACGGCAAGGCGGTGATGGAGTCGGCAAGCAAGCTCGCGCTCGAAGGCATCGTCTCAAAGAGGCTGAGCGCGCCCTATCATTCCGGCCGCTCCGAAAACTGGACCAAGGCAAAGAGCCGCGCCGGGCACGAGGTGGTCATCGGCGGTTGGAAAACCACCAACGGAAAATTTCGCTCGCTGATGGCCGGTGTCTATCGCGATGACCATCTCGCCTATGTCGGCATCGTCGGCACCGGTTTCGGGCAGGACAAGGTCCGGCGGATCATGCCCGCGCTGAAGGCGGCGGCGTCGGACGAGAGCCCCTTCGCCGGCAAGAACGCGCCGCGCAAGACGCGCGACGTGCACTGGCTGAAGCCGGAGCTCGTTGCCGAGATCGAATTCGCGGGCTGGACTGCCGACGACAACATTCGCCAGGCGGCCTTCAAGGGGCTGCGCCAGGACAAGCCGGCCAGCGAGGTGAGAGCGGAGAAGCCGGCCATGACCAAAGTCGCCAAACCACTCTTGAAAAAGACCGTGGCGAAATCGGGCGCGTCCACGTCGAACAAGGCCAACGAAATAATGGGCGTCGTCATCTCCAAGCCGGACAAGGAGCTGTGGCCCGACGGCGGCGACGGCAAGGGCGTCACCAAGCTCGATCTCGCGCACTATTTCGAAGCCATCGGCGAATGGATGATCGGTCATCTGAAGGGCCGGCCGTGCTCGATCGTTCGCGCGCCCGACGGCATCAAGGGCGAGCAGTTCTTCCAGCGCCACGGCATGCCCGGCGCCTCGAAGCTGATGGAACTGGTCAAGGTGTCCGGCGATCGCAAGCCTTATCTGCAGATCGACCGGATCGAGGCGCTCGCTGCGGTGGCGCAGATCGGCGGGCTCGAACTGCATCCCTGGAATTGCGCGCCGGATGACTACGACACGCCGGGGCGGCTGGTGTTCGATCTCGATCCCGCGCCGGATATCGCCTTCGCCGATGTCGTGGAAGCAGCCAAGGAGATGCGGCAGCATCTCGCCGATGTCGGCATCGAAAGCTTCTGCAAGACCACCGGCGGCAAGGGCCTGCACGTGGTCGCGCCGTTGCGCTATGGCGCGAAGGACAAGGTGACGTGGAAGGAAGCCAAGGCGTTTGCCCAAGGCATCTGCCAGAACATGGCGGACGGCGATCCCGAGCGCTATCTGCTCAACATGTCGAAGAAGCTGCGCACGGGAAAGATCTTCCTCGACTATCTGCGCAATGATCGGATGTCGACGGCGGTCGCGGTGCTGTCGCCGCGTGCGCGCGACGGCGCGACCGTCTCGATGCCGCTGACCTGGGCGCAGGTGAAAGGTGATCTGGATCCGAAGCGGTTTACAGTGCGCACGGTGCCGGCGCTGCTTGGGAAGTCGAAGGCGTGGCAGGGCTATGACGACGCGGCGTCATCGATCAAGGCCGCGATGAAGAAATTAGCGACAAAGTAGGTCGCGACCATCGCCACGATCGTCATGCCCCGCGCAGGCGGGGCATCCAGTACGCCGCGGCGGTGGAGAAAACGCTGGGGTCTCTGGGATACCGGGTCACCCGCCTTCGCGGGTGACGACAAGTTAAGTGCGTCTGCAGATCACACATACGCTATTCCGGGTTCGCGCTTGCGCACGCCCGGAATAGCAAAGATGCGGTTGGAGTTGTGTTCGCGTCGCTTAGAGCCTTCCAAGCAATACGAGGATCAGCAGGATGACGATGATGAGGCCGAGACCGCCGCCGCCGTAATAGCCGGTGCCGTAGAACGGCCCGCCGCCGATGCCGCTGAAGCCGCCGAGCAGGGCGATGATCAGGATGATCAGAATGATAGTACCGATAGACATTTATCGTCTCCTCCAGCCCAAAAGAGGGCGCTTGCTTGGTCAGATGCGCCGAGGAAACTTGTGGGAACCTTGAAAGTTCCGTGACTGTATCGGTGAAATTACCGGTGTGCTCTTTCTGCCGAACCAGTTGCGGTGCAATCGCGTTAATCCGGAGAAAGATCGACAGATAAGGATTTGGGTATGTCCGCACCCCTTGTTGTTTCAATCCCGCATCGTCTTGGCCGCGAGGAAGCGTTGCGTCGCCTGCGAACAGGCTTGTCACGCGCGGCCACCAGCATTCCGGTGCTGAAGGTCGACGAAGAGCGCTGGGACGGCGACCACATGTTTTTTCGCGTCCGGGCGCTGGGGCAGGCGGCGTCGGGCCACATCGATGTCGCTGAAGACAGCGTACGGCTGGAGGTGACGCTGCCGTGGCTGTTGCAGCGCTTTGCGCAAATGGCCCAGATCGCGATCCGCGACCGCGGCACCATGCTGCTGACCAAGCGGAGTTAGGCGGCGATCACGCGCGAACGCGTTTTCGCGAGGGCACAACAGCGGCCTCCGCTCTTGCCTTCAGAACCGCCACGGGTAGCTGCTGGAACAGCGTCGACAACGGCAGTTCACCGCCGGCATCAACGCCGTCGACGGACAGCCCGCCCAGCGCAATGGTCGCGTCGAGTGTCTCCCATGTGGGCCAGACTCGACCAGCCTGCGTGAACGGCGCGAACAGCCGCGCCACGGCGATGATCGCGGCGTCCTTGCCGCGCCGTCGTGCAAACGCGATAACATGGTCGCGGTGAAGTCCGCTCACATCGAGCGGTTCGTAGTCGCCGTCAGTGAATACGTCGGTGAGTTCGTTGCGCAGCCTGAGCACATGCGCGATCCATGCGAGCTTGATGCGGCCATCCTGCCAATTCCGCACAAGCTCGTGCCAATCGGGCGCATCGATGGCGGCGAGCGTGCTCGCGCGGACAGCAAAGTCCACCGGCCGGCGATTGTCCGGATCGACCAGTGAGAGATCCCAGAATTCCGTGCCCTGGTAGAAGTCGGGAACGCCGGGCAGCGTCGCTTTCAGCGTGAGCTGGCTGAGCGAGTTCAGTGTGCCCAGCAGCGCCATGGGCTGCGCCAGGCGCGCGAGCGAGTCCAGGAATTCCGCCGAGGCCGAACGATCGAGAATCCGTCCGATGAACGTTTTCAGTCCCGCCTCATAGCCCTCGTTCGGATTGAGCCAGCTCGTTTCTTCCTTGCCTTCCCGGACCGCCTTCAGCGCGTAGGCCTGTATCCGCTCCACGAATGTGTCGTCAGGTCCCTCGAGCGGCCAGGCGCCGAGCAGGGTCTGATAGAGCATGTATTCCGTGGTCACCGACGGCGCGCGCATGTTGCCGCCGGTGACGAGATGCTGCGCGTTCAGCACCTTCCATTTCGCCGCCGCGCTGGTCCATTCGCTCGACAATTCCGTCAATGCGGCAAGCCGGGCGCGCGCATCCTCGCCGCGCTTGGTGTCGTGGGTCGCGGTCGCGGTCATGCCATGCGGCCATTCGCGCGCGCGCGCCTGCATGATCTCGTGAAAGCGTTCGATCGGGAGGCTGTCAGCCGAGGGATCGCCGCCGACCTCGTTCAAAGCGAGAAGCCGGTGGTAGCGGTAGAACGCGGTATCCTCGAGCGACTTCGCCATCAGCGGACCGGTGAACTGCTGCACCTTCAGCGCAAAGCGGCGCACCCGCGGCGGACTGTGGGTCGCGTCCTTCCGCTTGATCAGGTCCATGGTGAGCGTATCGCGAAGGAAATCGAAAATGCCTTCATCGGCGGCGAACCAGTCGGCACGCGCGCGATCGATCGTGCGCGAGATCAGTTCGCGGTCATGCTCGCTCGGGGCTGCTCCGGTCAGGTAGGTGCGATAGACGGGGAAGTGCAACACATAGAGTTCGAGCGCCTGGCGCAGGCTGTCTGCCGAATAGTCGCGGGTGGAATAATGGCCGCTGGCGATGCGCGCAAGCAAGCGTGACAGGACAGTGAACTCGCTGGTCAGTAGCGTCTCCAGCACGCGACGCTTCGCGTCAAGGAGCACGGGGGCGAGCCGCGGTGGGCGGTTGCTGATCTGCCGCCAGATTTCGTCCAGTGCATCCAGCCCCTTCGGATCGATCTGCAGATGCGTCAGGACATTCATCCATTCATAGCCGGTGGTGCCGTGCACGCCGGCAAAGGTATGGAGTTTTTCCTCCTCGCCGAGGATCTTCTCGACGATCACATAAAAGGACTTGGAATCAAAGGGCTTGGAGTTCAAAGGGCTTGGGGTCGCCACCCTGTGCCTCGCGGACCAGCCGGCGCAGGCGCACGAAATACTGCGCGGGGTCGCGCAGACCATCGATATGGTCGAGCCGCAGGCCCTGCAATCTGCCGTCGGCGATCAATGTCCTGACCAGCCGATGCGCGGCCTCGAAGGTGCCGGCGTCCTCGACGCGCAGGCCCGCGAGCGTGTTGACGTCGAAGAAGCGGCGATAGTTGATGTCGCTCGAGGCGAGCCGCCAATGGCCGAGCTTGTAGTGCTGGCGTTCGAGCAGATGATGCAGCACCTGCGTCTGTGCGTTGCGCTCAGGGCCGGCACGATAGGCGGCAAGCCCGCGCGCGATGATGTCGTTCGCGCCGGCGATGCCTTTCAGCTCGGCCTTGAAGCCTGGAGCCTCCTTGCGGTCGGGATGGCGAAAGCGCTGGTCGCGTGATGCAAGCTGCAGGAGACGCTGTCCCGCGTCGCTCGCCTCCGCATTCGCTTCCTTCACCATGATCCGCAGCATCTCGCCGTAGCGTTCGGGCGCGATCGGCAGGCGATGCTCGAAATACCAGCAAGAGAAGCTGCCCTCGCTCGCATCGTAGCGCAGCTCGATCTCGCCACGCTCCAGTGCCTCGCCATAGGGAGAGCCGAGGATCGGCAGCAGCACGCCGCCGCGTTTGCGATACGGCAGCAGCTCCCAGTCGATGTCGAAGGAGACGGCGTGCGGCGAGGCCGGCCCCCATTCCAGCACGTCGAGCCACCATGGATTGTCGGCATAGTGCACGCCGACATGGTTCGGCACGAAGTCGAGGATCAGGCCAAGATCGTGCCGCCTCAGCGCGTCGCTGAGTTTTTCGAATCCCGCTTCACCGCCAAGCTCGGGATTGAGCTTGGCGTGGTCGATGACATCATAGCCATGGGTCGAGCCCTTGCGCGCCTTCATGAAGGGCGAGGCATAGAGATGGGTGATGCCGAGCGCCTTCAAATAGGGCACGACGTCGGCGGCTTTCTTGAAGTCGAAATCCTTAGTGAGTTGCAGCCGGTAGGTTGCGGTCGGAATGGATGGAGGCATGGCTAACCTCCCAGGCGCCAGACCACCGACCAGGGCGGAAGGACATTTCCGGGTTCACTGCCCCAGATGTTGCGGGCCGCCGCCTCGCCGGCGGGGGCAGGGACATCGCTGGCCGACAGATTGGCGATCAAGTGCAGCGTCGCGCCATCGCCCATGCGCCAGTTCGCGGTGAGCAGGCCATTCTCCGCCGCCTGCGCGCCCGCGAAAGCAACGCCGTCGAGCCGGGGCACGATCTCCTGACGGCGCGTCGTGAGCAGGTCCCTGACCAGCGCGAGCCGCCTCTCGCCAGCGCCAGTCTCGCAGGATGTCCAATCGAGCACCGCGGATTTGAACGTGGCTTCATCGAGGGGATCGGGCACCTCGTCACCATAGCGCTGATAGGCCCAGGCAAATTCCTCGCGCCGGCCCTTGCGGACGGCGTCGGCCAGACCGCCCTTGAAATCGCAGAAGAAGGGGAAAGGCACTTTGGAACCCCATTGCTCGCCCATGAACAGCATCGGCAGGGTGGGCGCCAGCAGGGTCACTGCAAGTGCGGCTTCGACTTCCTCCGGCTTGGCGAGGCTTTCCAGGCGGTCACCGAGCGGGCGATTGCCGACCTGATCGTGGTTCTGCAGGAAATTGACGAAGGCCGCCGGCGACAGCTTGCCGCTCGGCTCACCGCGCGGCTTACCGCCCCAGAACGCTGCGGTTTCGCCCTGATAGACGAAGCCTGACGCGAGTGCGCGGGCGATATCGTTGCGCGGGGACTTCTGATAGTCGCCGTAATAACCTTTGCTCTCGCCGGTCAGCAGCACGTGCCAGGCGTGGTGATAGTCGTCGTTCCACTGTGCGCGATATTTGCCGCGCGGCGGGTCCTGGATCGCGTCGAGCAGGCTTGCGCGGTTGTCGCCGTTCTCGAGCACCAGGTGGATATGCCGGCCGGTTTCGGCTGCGAGCTTCCCGGCCGCGACGCTGATGTCATGCAACACCGAGACTTGGCCGGGCTCGTCGAGAATGTGGTTGATTGCGTCGAACCTCAGCCCGTCGAAGCGATAGTCGCGCAGCCACGACAGCGCATTCTCGATTGCGAAGGCGCGCACCTCGGGCAGGCGATAGTCGATTGCGCTGCCCCATGGCGTGTGCGCGTCGGTGAAGAAGGACGGCGCATAGCGGCCAAGGTAATTCCCGTCCGGGCCGAAATGATTGTAGACCACGTCGAGAAACACCATCAGCCCGCGCAGATGCGCCTCGTCGATCAGGGCTTTCAAGTCCTCCGGGCGGCCGTAGGCGCTGTCGGGCGCGTACCACAACACGCCGTCATAACCCCAGTTGCGCTGCCCGGCGAAATCCGCGAGCGGCATCAGTTCCAGCGCGGTGATCCCGGTTGCTGCGAGATGGTCGAGCTTGCCGATCATCGCGCGATAGCTGCCTTCCGGCGTGAATGTGCCGACATGGGTCTCGATCAGCACGGTGTCCCGCCAGGGCCGTCCCTTCCAGTCCCGCGCGCGCCATTGATAGCCGTCATGATCGATGACCTCGCTCGGGCCGAACACGTCTTCGGGCTGGAAGGCGGAGGCGGGATCGGGCACGTCGATCTCGTCGTCGACGCGATATTTGTACCGCATGCCGGCCTTCACGCCCGCGACGTCGGCGGTGAACCAGCCGTCATCGCCACGCGCCATCGGCTGTGGTTTCTCCAGCAGCAGTTCGACGCGCTTGGCAGCCGGCGCCCACAGGCGGAAGGACGCGCCATCAGCGGTCAGCCGGACGCCGAATGGACGGCCGCTCATGCGACGCCTGCGAAGGCCAGCACGGAGCGGGAGGGCGCCTTGTTATCGGCGCCCGACGCGAAATCCGCGGGAGTTTGCATGGTCTCGGTGGTGTTCAACACCTGCCGCCAGGTTTTATATTCGGGCATCTTCGGCAATTTGAATGCGATCTCTTCAGGCGCAGCATTCAAAACGATGAAGATCGGCGCTTGTTCCTTGCCCGTGGGTCCCAGCACATAGGAGAGAAATCGCCCCTCCGGGAACTTCCAGTCCTCTTCCTTCATCTCGTCCGCCGACGGCGTCAGCCACAGCCCGCCATAGGTTCCGTCGGCGCGGCGGCCGTCGAGCCAGCGACGGGCGCGGATCTGCGGAAAGCGCCGGCGCAAGTCAGCCACGTGGCCGACGAAATCGGTCAGGTCGTCGCCTTCGCGGCCAAGGCCGTCCCAGTTCACCCAGCCGATTTCATTGTCCTGGCAATAGGGATTGTTGTTGCCGTTCTGCGAGTTGCCGACCTCGTCGCCGGCCAGGATCAGCGGCAGGCCCTGCGCCAGGAGCAGACACGCGAGCTGGTTTTTGCGGAGCTGGCGGCGCAGTGCATTGATGGCGGGATCGTCGGTCGGTCCCTCATGGCCGCAATTGTTGCTGTGGTTGTCGTTGGAGCCGTCGCGATTGTCCTCGCCGTTGGCCTCGTTGTGCTTCTCGTTGTAGCTGAAGAGATCAGCCAGCGTGAACCCGTCATGCACGGTGATGTGATTGATGCTGGCGCGCGGATCGCGGCCGTCATGGTTGAAAAGGTCGGACGAGCCGGTCATGCGGCCCGACACTTCGCCGATCAGGCTGCCTTCGCCGCTCCAATAGCGACGCATGGCGCTGCGATAGCGGTCATTCCATTCCGACCATTGCGAGGGAAAGCCACCGACCTGATAGCCGCCGAGGCCCAGATCCCAGGGTTCGGCGACGAGCTTGACGGCGGACAGCACCGGGTCCTGCCGGACTGCGGTCAGGAACGAGCTGGAGCGGTCATAGCCGCTCGGCGTGCGCGCCAGCGTGGTCGCGAGATCGAAGCGGAAGCCGTCGACGTGGCAGACCTCGACCCAGTAGCGCAGCGAATCCATCACCATCTGCAGCACGCGCGGATGGGTGAGATTGACCGAGGAGCCGCAGCCGGTGAAGTCGTCGTAGTAACGGGGATTGTCCGGTTTCAGCCAGTAATAGGAAGCGTTGTCGATGCCCTTGAACGACAGTGTCGGGCCGAGATGATTGCCCTCGGCGGTGTGATTGTAGACGACGTCGAGCATCACCTCGATGCCGGCATCGTGTAGGCGGGCCACCATGGTGCGGAAGGCATCGAGCGCATTGTCCGGCGCGTAGCGCGGCTCGGGTGCGAAGAACGAGATGGTGTTGTAGCCCCAGTAATTGCCGAGCTTCTTTTCCACCAGTATCCGGTCGTCGACGAAGCCGTGGACCGGCAGCAGCTCGACGGTGGTGACGCCGAGCTTCTTCAGATGCGCGACCATCGCGGGTGAGGATAAGCCGCCATAGGTGCCGCGCAGGTTCGGCGGCACGTCCTTGCGCATCTGGGTCACGCCCTTGAGATGCGCCTCGTAGATGATCGTGTCCTCCCAGGGAATGCTCGGACGCATCTCGCGGCGGCCCCAGTTGAAGGTCTCGTCGATCACGACCGCCTTCGGCATGCCCCGCGCATTGTCGCGCCGGTCAAAGGAGAGATCCTCGCGCGGGCTGCCGATGCGGTGGGCGAAATGTGCATCGCTCCAGACCAGCCGGCCCGCGAGCCGCTTGGCATAGGGATCGATCAGGAGCTTGTTGGGATTGAAGCGGTGGCCATGCTCGGGCGCGTAGGGGCCGTGCACGCGATAGCCGTAGAGCTGTCCGGGCGAAACGTCGTTGAGATAGCCGTGCCAGACGTCCTCAGTGCGTTCAGGCAGTTCGATGCGTTCGAGCTCGCGCCGGCCCTGGTTGTCGAACAGGCACAGCTCGACCTTCTGCGCATGTGCCGAGAACAGCGCGAAATTGGTGCCGCGGCCGTCCCAGTTTGCACCGAGGCGCGAAAAGGTTCCTGCGGTGAGGCGCATGCGTCAGCTTTCTGGAATCAGAAATATGGCTGCCAATGGCGGAATGGTGAGATTGAGTTCGGGGCCGCCGCCCTGCATGGTGTGGACTTCGCCGACATTGCCGACATTGGTGCCACCGTAATGCGCGGAATCGGAGTTGAAAACCTCGCGCCATGTGCCGGCATAGGGCACGCGAACGCGATAATCGCGATAGACGTTCGGCGAGAAATTGACGACGATCACGCAGCGCTCGTGCGGACTGCTGCCCTTGCGCATCCAGGCGAACACGTTGCTGCCGGCATCCTCGGTGATGATCCATTCGAAGCCGGCTTCGTCGCAATCGAGCTCATGCAGCGCGGGCATCGCGCGATAGAGATGGTTGAGGTCGCGGATCAGCGACTGGATGCCGGCATGCTTCTGTTGCTCGAGCAGATGCCAGTCCAGGGAATGGTCGTGGTTCCATTCGCGCTCCTGGCCGAACTCGCAGCCCATGAACATCAGCTTCTTGCCGGGGTGGCCGAACATGAAGCTGTAATAGGCGCGCAAATTGGCGAAGCGTTGCCAATCGTCGCCGGGCATGCGGCCGAGGATCGAGCGCTTCCCGTGCACGACCTCGTCATGCGACAGCGGCAGGATGAAATTCTCGGAGAAGGCGTAGTGCAGGCCGAACAGGATGTCGCCGTGATGATATTTGCGATGGATCGGATCCTTGCTGATATAGTTCAGCGTGTCGTGCATCCAGCCCATGTTCCACTTGTAGCCGAAGCCGAGCCCGCCGAATTCGACCGGACGCGACACCTGGGGCCATGAGGTGGATTCTTCGGCGGCTGTGGTCGCCTGCGGAAAGCGGGCGAACAGTTCGGTGTTGAAGCGGCGTATGAATTCGATCGCTTCGAGATTTTCCCGTCCGCCATATTTGTTCGGCACCCAGCCGCCCGAGGGGCGGCTGTAGTCGAGATAGAGCATGGAGGCGACCGCATCGACGCGCAGGCCGTCGATGGCATATTTCTCCAGCCAGAACAGCGCATTCGCGACCAGGAAATTGATCACTTCCGTGCGGCCGTAATTGTAGATCAGCGTGCCCCAGTCGAGATGCCGACCCTGTTGCGGATTTGCGTGCTCGTAAAGCGCGGTGCCGTCAAACTGGCCGAGACCGTGCGGGTCGTCGGGAAAATGGCCGGGCACCCAGTCGAGCAGCACGCCGAGGCCCTCGCGATGGCATGCGTCGACCAGCGCGGCGAAATCGGCCGGTGTGCCGAAACGGCTGGTCGGCGCATAGAGGCCGGTCGGCTGATAGCCCCACGACCCGTCGAACGGATGCTCGCTGACAGGGAGAAATTCGACATGGGTGAAGCCCATCTCGCGCGCATAGGCCGGAAGCTGCTCGGCGAGATCGCGATAGCTAAGCCACTCATTATCGTCCCTGCGGCGCCACGAGCCGAGATGAACCTCGTAGATCGACATCGGCGCGCTGCGCGCGTTGATGCCATCCGGCGCCGGGTTCGGGCGCGGCAGGCTCACCTCGTCAAACACGATGGAGGCGGTCTTCGGACGCACCTCCGCGTAAAAGGCGAGCGGGTCCGACTTCAGCGGCAGATGCTGGCCTTGCGGTCCGATCATGTCGAACTTGTAGTGGTCGCCGGCCCCCGCGCGCGGGATGAACAGCTCCCAATAACCCACGCCGCGCCGGCGCATCGGATGCCGACGCGCATCCCAGAAATTGAAATCGCCGATCACGCTGACCCGCCGGGCGTTCGGTGCGAACACGACGAATGCCACGCCGTCGACGCCGTCGAGCGTCATCGGATGAGCGCCGATCTTGTCATAGAGCTGCTGGTCGGTGCCCTCGCCGAGCAGATAGAGGTCGAACTCGCTCAGAACGGGCGGAAAGCGATAGGGATCGTCGATGCTGACGACATTGTCGCCGTATTGCGCACGCAACTGGTAGCGCCGCGCGCCGTTCGGTAACGCGCCGGCAAACAGTCCCGCGTCGTGAATGCGCGACAGCGACGCGACGTCGCCATGCTCGCCGACGGCTTCGACCTTCGACGCGTCGGGCAGGAATGCGCGCACCACCGTCCTGTCCCCCTCGGTATGGAGGCCGAGATAATGGAACGGGTCGGAGTGGCGACCCTCGACGATCGCATAGGCCTCGGCGCTCAGTTTGGTCATCAGGTCTCGCTTACAGGCTCGGACAGGATACGGAGCAGGCCGGTCAAGGGAATGCGCAGCCATTCCGGACGATGGCCCAGCTCATCTTCGATATCGTAGAGAACACGCTCCAGCAAAAAGAAATTGATCATCGCATCGGCGGCATGAGGGTCGGTTGGCCACAGTTGCGAATTCTTGATGGTTTCGCGATAGCCGTTCAGGAACGCCGTCATCGCATGATTGCGCCATACCATCACCGCCGCGCCGAGCCTGGCCTGCTCGTCCGGAGCCATGCCGCGGGCGCGCTCCAGCGCCGCGCCGACCGAATAGTCGATCGAATTGATGAGGCACGCGACATCGTATGCAGGGGGCCGCTTGCGCCGCCGGTCGTCCACGCTGAGGCGGACATCGCCATCCAAGCCGCCGATGAAGATGTCGTCCTTGACGATCAGCATCTGGCCGAGACGGAGGTCGCCGTGCAGGCGGATGCTCATGCCGTCGACATCCGGCCACAGCAGCGATGCCAGGTGGTTAGCGAAGGTGTCGCGTTGCGCCAGGATGCGATCGACCAGCGGCCGGTCGGATTCCCTGACCGTGTCACGCTTCTCGCCGAGCATATCGAAGACGCGTCGGGCCTGGGTTTCAAGGTTCTCGATCCAGCCCCGTACGTTCTCGGGCCTGGTCGGTTCTGGTGCGAAGTCCTCCAGGTCCGGTCGCGAAGCCAGCGCCAGATGGAGTTCGGCGGCGCGCCAGCCGGCCTGCGACATGTAACGCAGATAGGGCGACTGCTCCTCGCTCTCGCGTCCAAACTCGCGCGCGCCCAAGAGACGGTGATCGTCGACGAAGCGATCGAGATAGGCCGACGAGACCGTCCAGCCGTCGCCCTGATTTTCGACCAGCGCGTGAACCGTCGCGATCGCATATCGGTTGCCGTTCTCGACGAATTCGACGCTGCCGAGCAGCGCCGGCGTGTTGGGGAAGCCGACTTCTTCCGTGAGGAAGCGGCCGATTTCGATCGCCGGGCTCAAGCCGGCATCCATCTTGCGATAGACCTTGACGACATAATCGTTGTCGACCAACGACGTATTGTTCGCCCAGTCGATCTCGACAGGGCGAACGCGCTCGGGCTCGCGAACCGGCTTGTCATCGGTGAATTTGCTGGTCGGCCTGAATTCGAGCCGCAGGTCGTTCTCCTCGACCGTCAGCGATTGCTGCAGATTGCGCAGGAGCAGCCCGATGAAGATCGGTTCGGCCGCGACATCCATCACCGTGCCTTCGCGCGCGCCCTGGCGGACGGCCGCGAACGCAATCGGGTTATAGCGCTCGCGATCGAAGCGCACCCATTCGATCTGCATCGGAAGATGATAGCGCGTGTTCCTGTTATCCCGCCTGGTCTCGAAAAACACGAGCCAGGGGCGGTTGTCGCCGATGTCGCAGAACGGGATCGCCGACACCAGCATCGGGCGGATGTTGTCCGGCGCATGTTCGGGATACCAGCGGGTCCGCGCCAGATGTCCCGGCAACACGTCGTGCTCGAACACGCTTCGGGTGCGGGCGAGCGAGACCCAGGTCGAGCCGAGCGGCACCACCAGTGTCTCGAACTCCGGCACCTCGCGCGGCGACACCGGCTCGGACTTGTCGCGCTCCTGGAGCTGGAACCAGTAGAAGCCGTAGGGCGAGAGCGTGATCATGTAGGGCAGTTCGCCGATCGCCGGAAAGCGCGAGCGGCCGAGCATTTCCACCGGGATGCGATCTTTCCAGGCGGAGAGATCCAGCTGTGTCGCCTGCGCGGAACGCGACAAATTCGCGACGCAAAGAATGACCTCGTCATTGTACTGCCTGACATAGGCCAGCACCGCGCGATTGATGGGACGGATGAAGGTCATCGTGCCGCGGCCGAAGGCCAGCGTCGATTTGCGCACCGAGATCAGCCGCTTGGTCGAGCTCAACAGCGACGACAGGCTGCGCGACTGCGCCTCGACGTTGACGGCCTCATAGCCATAGACCGGATCCATGATCATCGGCGCATAGAGCTTGGCCGGGTCGGCGCGGGAGAAACCGCCATTGCGGTCCGGCGCCCATTGCATCGGCGTGCGCACGCCGTTGCGGTCGCCGAGATAGATGTTGTCGCCCATGCCGATCTCGTCGCCGTAATAGATGATCGGCGTGCCCGGGAACGACATCAGCAGCGAGTTCATCAACTCGATCTTGCGCCGGTCATTGTCCATCAACGGCGCGAGGCGTCTGCGGATGCCGAGATTGATGCGGGCGCGCGGATCGTTGGCGTAGGTTGACCACAGATAGTCGCGCTCGACGTCGGTGACCATTTCCAGCGTCAGTTCGTCATGATTGCGCAGGAACAGCGCCCACTGGCAGCTCGCGGGGATATCCGGGGTCTGCCGCAGAATGTCGGTGATCGGAAAACGGTCCTCCTGCGCGATCGCCATGTAGATCCGCGGCATCAGCGGGAAGTGATAGGCCATGTGGCATTCGTCGGAATTGCCGAAATATTCTTGCACGTCCTCCGGCCATTGATTGGCCTCGGCGAGCAGGAGCTTGCCCTTGGCATACGCATCGAGTTCGGTGCGCAGCTTCTTGATGATGGTGTGGGTCTCGGGCAGGTTCTCGTTGCTTGTGCCGTCGCGCTCGCACAGATAGGGGATCGCGTCGAGCCGGAATCCGTCGACGCCGGCGTCGAGCCAGCGCTTCATCACCTGGGTGATCGCGTTGACGACGCGCGGATTGTCGAAGTTCAGGTCCGGCTGGTGCGAGAAGAAGCGGTGCCAGTAGAACTGGCCGGCCTCGGGGTCCCAGGTCCAGTTCGACTTCTCGGTGTCGGTGAAGATGATCCGGGTGCCCTGATACTTCTGATCGGTGTCGCTCCACACATACCAGTTTCGTGCACTCGATTTCGGGTCGCTGCGGCGCGCGCGCTTGAACCAGTGATGCTGGTCCGAGGTGTGGTTGACGACGAGCTCGGTGATGACGCGCAGGCCGCGCTTCTTGGCCTCCTGGATGAAGCGCTTGAAATCCTTCATGGTCCCGAAATCGGGATTGATGGTGCCGTAGTCGGCGATGTCGTATCCGTCATCGCGGCCGGGCGAAGGATAGAACGGCAACAACCATAGCGTGGTGACGCCAAGGTCCTGCAGATAGTCGAGCTTGTCGGTCAGGCCCACGAAGTCGCCGATGCCGTCATTATTGCTGTCGGCGAACGCCTTCACGTGCAGCTGGTAGATGATGGCATCCTTGTACCAGAGCTCGTCGGCGTCGAGATCGGTGACCGGCAGTTCGGTAGCGTCGATTGAAGAGAGAACGTTCATGGCGGCCCCTTACGCCAAACCGGCATTTCGCCAAATCGACTCGAAGCACCCCGAGTCGGACCAAATCGAATCGAACCAGATCGAATCGACTCCGTCAGAGGCGAAGAGGCGACGATTGGCAGGCAAAATGTCGCCGATGACGGCGCTCGCGGCAGTTTGAATGGTTTTGTTCACGGTGATGCCATTGACATGGAATTAACGTCGCCGTTTCTTGAGGGGAAAGGAAGACGCTCCAACCCTCTATAGAACGCCGGTCGCTTGCCGTTGGTTCCCTGCGGGAACATGGGGCTAGCCTTGGAGTTAGATAGGGCTATCCTGCGTTCGTAGCCAGATCATTTTTCGCGACGCAATCTCCCGTCGCTGCAAACCGCGTGCCTAATGGATCTCTTCACCCAAGCCAAGAACCTCGGAATTCTGACCGAATTCGTCGACGGGCAGGGCGTCCGCCATGTCACCGGCGAGACCGCGCTCAAGCTCATTGTCGATGCCTTCCCGGCGCGGACCCCGTACCGCTTCATCAAAGAAGGCGCGGTCGTGATCCGTTCCGGCCAGCCGGCACGAAGCGAACTCGCCGAAGCCGCGAAATTGCCGCTGACATGGAAGATCGATGCGGGGCCCGGAATCATCAGGGAGGGCGAGACCGATGGTCGCACCATCCTGTGGCCCGAAGACTTGCCGGTCGGGACCTATCGGCTGCTGCTGACGGATGCTGCCAAGGCGAGCGAGGAGCTGCCGTTCATCGTCGCGCCGCAGCGTGCCTATGGCGGCGATTTCGACCGCGGCTGGCTGCTCGCGGTTCAGCTCTACGGCGTCCGCTCCGCGCGCAATTGGGGCATGGGAGATTTCACGGATCTCGAGAAGCTGATCGATCTCGCGGGCCAATTGGGCGCGGATGGGGTCGGGCTCAACCCGCTGCACGCGCTGTTCGGCGACCGCCCGACGGACTGCAGCCCCTATTCGCCGAACAGCCGGCTGTTTCTGAACGCGCTCTATATCGACGTCGACAGGATTCCGGATTCGCGGCGGATGGCCGACAGTGAAGCGATCGCCCGGCTGCGGCAAACGGCCACCGTCGATTACGCGGGCGTCGCCCAACAGAAATGGCGTGCGCTGCGTCTGGCATTTGCGAAATTCAGCGCCGATGGGTCAACGGCGCGGCGCGAGGACTTCGCCAGATTTCGCGACGAGCGCGGAGCGCAGCTTGCGCATTTCGCCTGTTTCGAAATGCTGCGGCACAAGTTCACCGGCCCGTGGTGGGAATGGCCCAAGGAATGGCGCCAGCCGTCGGAAGCGCAACTCGCTCTGTTGCGCGAAGGACCCGACAAGGGCGAAATCGAATTCGTCGAGTTCGTGCAATGGACCGCCGACCGGCAGTTGCGTGCCTGCAAGCAGCGCGCGGATCGTCTCGGCATGAAGGTCGGCCTCTATCTCGATGTTGCCGTGGGCGTGCAATCCGACGGCTTCGATGCCTGGAACGAACAGACTGCGATCTCACGGCATCTGGCGGTCGGCGCGCCGCCCGATCCCTTGAACACGCTGGGGCAGAACTGGGGGCTGGCGGGCTTCAACGCCACGGGTCTCGAGATGAAATCGTTTCATCCATTTCGGGAAATGCTTGCCGCCTCGATGCGCCATGCCGGCGCGATCAGGCTCGACCATGTGCTTGGCCTGAAGCGGCTTTATCTGGTGCCGCACGGTTTTCCCGCCCACGACGGCGCCTATGTGACGATGCCGTTCGACGCGCTGCTCGCGGCGACGGCGCAGGAGAGCGTGGCGAACGAATGCGTCGTGATCGGCGAGGACCTTGGCACCGTGCCGGAAGGTTTCCGCCAGCAGATGGCCGACTGGGGTATCTGGTCGTATCAGGTGATGATGTTCGAGCGCGAGGACGACGGGCGCTTCCGCGGCGTCGATTACTACATGCCCAACGCGCTCATCGCCTTCAACACGCATGACCTGTCGACTTATGCCGGGTGGCGCTCGTTCGGCGATCTGAAGACGAAGCGCTCGCTCGGGCTCGATCCCGGCGAGACGGATGAGGCGCGCTGGATCGCGCTCGGCATGCTGGACGACATGCTGCGCAATAATGCCATCGACAAGAACGATCTCTATTCGGTCGCGGCCTTTCTGTCGCGCACCAAGTCCCGGCTGCTCGCGATCTCACTCGAGGATCTGCTCGGCGTGGTCGACCAGCCCAACATTCCCGGCACCGTCGACGAGCATCCGAACTGGCGGCAGAAGCTGCCGGTCGCGCTCGAGGATATTACGGCCGGCATCGATGTTGCGGCGCTGAAGGCCGCGACGCATGAACGGGCGAGGGTGACGCCTGACACTTAGTATTTTAGAAGAGTGATGTTTTGCCCCTTGGCATTGAAGATTATGGCCTGATCGGCGATTGCGAGACCGCAGCGCTCGTTGGTCGTGACGGATCGATCGACTGGCTATGCTGGCCGGCTTTCGATTCCGACGCCTGCTTTGCCGCGATCCTCGGCACCGCTGAGAACGGCCGTTGGCTGATCGCGCCCTCCGATAAAGTCGTAAAATACTCGCGCCGCTATTGGGACAACACGCTGATCCTGGAGACGCGGTTCGAGACCGAGGGGGGCACGGTCGCGCTGATCGACTTCATGCCGCCGCGCGGTGACGCTTCCGACGTCGTGCGCCTGGTGCGCGGCGTCAGCGGCCGGGTGAAGATGCGGATGGAATTGGTGATCCGTTTTGGCTTCGGCGTCGATATTCCGTGGGTGAAGCGGACCGAAGACCGCTCCGCGCTGCTCGCGATCTGCGGGCAGGACATGACGGTGCTGCGCACGCCGGTCGAGACCCGGGGCGAGAACCTGACCACGGTGGCGGACTTCGAGGTGGGCGAGGGTGAAAGCGTGCCGTTCGTGCTCACGTATGGTCCGTCGCATCTTCCCGTCCCCGATCTCATCAACCCGGCTGCCGCGTTGCAGGACACCGAGGATTTCTGGACCGAATGGAGCAGCCGTTGCACCTATGACGGCGAGGCGCGCGAACTCGTGTTGCGATCGCTGATTACCCTGAAGGCGCTGACCTATGAGCCGAGCGGCGGCATCGTCGCGGCCCCGACCACCTCGTTGCCGGAAAAGCTCGGCGGCGCGCGGAACTGGGACTATCGCTTTTGCTGGCTGCGCGACGCCACCTACACGCTGCTTGCGTTGATGAACTCGGGCTATACCGAGGAGGCGCTGGCCTGGCATGGCTGGCTGTTGCGCGCGGTCGCCGGCGCGCCCGCGAACATGCAGATCATGTACGGCATCATGGGGCAGCGGCGTCTTCTGGAATGGGAGGCGGCCTGGCTGCCCGGTTACGAAGGCGCGCAACCGGTCCGGATCGGCAATGCCGCGCACGCCCAGTTGCAACTCGACGTCTATGGCGAACTTGTCGAACTCCTTCCATCAGTCGCGCGTGGCGGAATTGAAGCTGGACGACGGCACCTGGGACGTCGAATGCGCGGTGATGAACCATCTCGCCAAGGTCTGGGATCACCCCGATCACGGCATCTGGGAGCGGCGCGGCGCGGGCAGGCACTACGTCTTCTCCAAGGTCATGTGCTGGGTTGCGTTCGACCGCGCGATCAAGAGCGCCGAGAAATTCAAACTGAAAGCGCCGCTGGAGAGCTGGCGGGTGCTGCGCGCCGCCATCCATCGCGACGTCTGCCGGAGGGGCTTCGATCCGGGCTTGAACTCGTTCGTCGAGTCCTATGGCTCGCGATTGCTCGACGCCAGCATTCTCCTGTTGCCGTCGGTCGGCTTTCTGCCGGCCTCCGACCCGCGCATCCGTGGCACGATCGCGGCCGTCGAGAAATACATGATGCGCGACGGCTTCGTGCTGCGGCACGATCCGCGCGAGCTCTCCGACGAGGAGGTGCAACCGATCGAGGGCGCTTTTCTGGCCTGCAGCCTGTGGCTTGCCGACGCCTATGTGCTCGCCGGCGATCTCGACAAGGCGCAGGCGCTGTTCGATCGCGTGGTCGGCATCGCAAACGACCTCGGGCTGCTGGCGGAGGAGTATGATAGCGGGGCGAAGCGCCAGACCGGCAATTTCCCGCAGGCGCTTACGCATATCGCGTTGATCAACACCGCGCACAACCTCAGCGTCGCCAAGCGTGCGAGCGAAAAGCCCGCGATGCAGCGGTCGAAATAGACAGCGTCGATCAGATTACGTATTTCGGGGTGATGGCGGAGGCTGCACGCCAGGTGGCTGTTTGCCACGCTGCTCGTCCAATTCTCTCGACCACATCATGTGCTGCACTCGCGAGACCGCCGCCGCGCAATAACCCCGCTCTTTCGTGTCGGGATCCTCCCAGAACCAGTGCATGCAGCTTGCTCCGATGCAGAAATCTCCGCGATAGCGCATTTCGCGCGCGTACCAGGGAAAGAACTTCCACAGAAAGCGCCACCTGACCCAATCCCGGTACGTCCATCGCCCGCGCTTGCCGACCTGCATCACGCACATCCGCATTCGGGCTTCGCTCGGCGGCAACATTCCGCGCATGTCGAAAGACCTCTCACTTCGCCCGACGTCACCGTATTGCGAGGAGGGAATATGAGTCAGTTCTGCGGTGAATCTTTGACGGCCGACCACCCTTCACCCCCATTGCACTGCTTCGAAGTCGCCACCCGATCGCCCGGGTTCTTTTTTGCTCAAGTCGTCCGGCTTGTCACGCAATTGACGCAAGCCCACTCCGCTGCAAGATTCATATACTTAATTTTCTGGAATTCGAGCGCAGCTGCGTGTGTCGCGTGAGGTACGTCGAGTGTTCGTCGCTCCGTCCGGCCGTCGTCCCTGCGCATGCAGGGACCCATAACCACAGGCCATGGTTGTAGTCCGGCTGGGACCGCTATCGAAGCTAACAACAGGCGCCGGTGGCTATGGGTTGCTGCTTTCGCGGGGGCGACGTGAGAGGCTAGTCGCCACTCTCCCGCAGGATCACGTCCATCGCCTTCGCAAATCCGTCATCTTCGTTCGAAGCCGTCACATGCGTGGCCTGCTTCTTGACGTCGTCGGTGGCGTTGCCCATCGCAAACGACGTCCCACTCGTGCGGAACATCGGCAGATCGTTCTGCATGTCGCCGATGGTGGCGACCGCATCGGTTGAAATGCCGAGCCGCCGCGCCATCGCCTGCACGAAGGTGCCCTTGTCGCAGCCGGGCGGGGTGATGTCGAGATAATAGGTCTGCGAGCGCACCGCCGTGGCCTGCGTGCCCAGCGCCTGCTGCATTGCCGCCTCGCAGCGGATCAGCAGGTCGGGATCCGAACTCGAGCCGACGATCTTGCAGGCTCGCGCGAGATAGGGCGTGAAGTCGGACACGATCGCCGGATCATGCCGGATCGTGCGCTGCTCGTGCGAGACATATTCGCCGGCGCCGTTGCGCGTCAGCCACTGATCGTTGGTGAACAGCCAGATATCGACACCGAACTGGTTGAGGATATCGAGGCAGCGCTCGACGGCTGACTTGGGGATCAGTTGCTGCTCGACCGGGTTCATCTGCGGATCGACGATCGAGCTGCCGTTGAAGGCGCCGATCGGCAGCTTGATCCCGAGCGGCTCGACCAGAAACTGCATGCCGATGGTCGGGCGGCTGCTGACGATGGTGAAGCCGATGCCGGTATCCGAAAGCCGGCCGGCTGCGGCCCTTGCCGCATCGGTCAGTGTCTTGTCCTTTTTCAGCAAGGTGCCGTCGACATCGGACACCACCAACGCGATCCGGGTCATGCGCGGCTCCTGCTTGGGCCTGATTTCAACTGGGTGACGATGTCGTCCACGACCGCTTCAACGCTTGCGTCGATCGAAACCGTGATCGGATGCTCGTCGGGTGTCGGCGGCTCCAGCGTCTTGAACTGGCTCGCGAGCAGGCCGGGCGGCATGAAGTGTCCCTTCCGATGGCCAAGCCGATCTCCGATCAATGCTTGCGTACCTTCGAGGTAGACGATCCCGATATCGTGCCGACCATGGACGAGGATGTCGCGATAGATGCGCCGCAGGGCGGAGCAGGCGACGACCGCGCGTTCGTGCGACGCGGACAGCCGGTCGATCTCATCGGCGATCGCCTTCAGCCAGGGCCAGCGGTCCTCATCGGTCAGAGGCTGGCCCGCGCTCATCTTGGCAACGTTGCTTGCGGGGTGGAAGGCGTCGCCGTCCTCATAGCGCCAGCCCAGCCGCGCCGCCAATGCCTCGCCGATCGTGCTTTTGCCGGAGCCGGCCACGCCCATCACGATCAGCGCGCAAGGTCTATCGTCGGTGCTGGTTATCAGCGGACATTCTCCGGAAGCGCGGCTGCATCGGCGAGCCAGATCGTCTCGCCATTAGATCGCGCGCGATTGGCGGGCAGGTTCTCGCCGCCGAGCACCCGCGTCAAGATCGCGCGCTTGTCGGCGCCGGCGACCTCGAACAGCATCTCGCGGCAGGAGGCAAGCGTGGGCAAGGTGAGGGTCACCCGCGGCACGAAGGGTTCCACATTGGCCTTGGGCACGCCGACCACCCAGCGCTCGGTCTCATCAAGCGCGGGATAGCCCGGAAACATCGAGGCGACATGGCCGTCCGGGCCGACCCCCAAGAGCACCAGATCGAACAGCGGGCGCGCATCGTCCAGCCGGTCCGCGCCATAGAACGATTGAAGTTCGCGCGCGTAGCGCGCCGCGCTCTCATCAGGGCTCGCGGTCTCGGTTGGAATCGGATGGATATTCGCCGGCGGCGCGCAGGCGTCGAGAAAGGTCTGCCGGGCCATTGTCATGTTGTTGCGGGGATCGGCCGGCGGAACGAAGCGTTCGTCGCCGATGAACCAGTGCACGCGCTCCCACGGGATGCGGACGCGGTAGGCATCGGTCGCGAGCAGCGCGTAAAGCTGCTTCGGGCTCGATCCGCCGGTCAGGCAGATCGCGATGCGCCCGGCATTCGCATCGATTCTTGCCAACAGCCGCTCGGCGGCGGCTTTCGCCAGCGCGTCGCGATCGGCAACGGTAATCACATCGTGGTCGCGCGCCGCCATCGCTAAGTCAGTTTCCGCCATTTGCGACCGTCACGATTCAAGAGCTCAAATGCGGCGGCTGGCCCTTCGGTGCCGGCCTTGTAAGTCTCCAAGCCTTTCGCGCCCGCCTTCTTCCAGGCGTCGAGAAAGGGCTGCACTGCGGTCCAGCCGGCTTCAACACTGTCGTCGCGCTGGAACAGGATGTTGTCGCCGATCATGCAGTCATAGATCAGCGTCTCGTAACCGGTTGCGGGCTCGGCCTTGAAGTAATCCTTGTAGCGAAACTTCATCTCGACGCCGTCGATCAGGACCGTCGGCCCGGGCACCTTGGTGTTGAACTGCAAGGTGATGCCTTCAGTCGGCTCGATGCCGATGACGAGATAGTTTTCGGCCAATTCCTCGACGGAGGTACAGGCAAACATCGCGAACGGCGCCTGACGGAACTTGATCGCGACCTCGGTGCGTTTCAGCCCGAGCGCCTTGCCGGTGCGCAAATAGAAGGGCACGCCGGCCCAGCGCCAATTGTCGATGGTCAGCTTCAGTGCGGCGTAGGTCTCGGTCGTGCTGCCGCGCTTGACGTCTTCGGTCGCGCGGTAATCCGAAATCTCGGTGTCGCCGGCCTTGCCGCTGGTGTATTGCCCGCGCACCGAGTTCTTCAGCGCGTCTTCCTCGGTCTGGGTCTGGATCGCTTCGAGCACTTCGGCCTTTTCCGCGCGCACGGTGTGCGCGTCGAAATGGGCGGGCGGCTCCATCGCGACCAGCGACAGCAGCTGAAACAGATGGTTGGGCACCATGTCCCGCAACGCGCCGGTCGCGTCATAGAAGCTGCCGCGATGTTCGACGCCGAGCTTTTCCTCAACCGTGATCTGCACATGGTCGATGTAGTGACGATTCCAGATCGGCTCGAACATGCCGTTGGCGAAGCGCAGCACGAGAATGTTCTGCACCGTCTCCTTGCCGAGATAATGATCGATCCGGTAGATCTGGTGCTCGGTGAGGATCTTCAGAAGCTCCGCGTTCAACGCTTTGGCCGACTCCAGATCGGTGCCGAACGGTTTCTCGACCACCAGCCGCCGCCATGCGCCGCCATCTTCTTTCAGCATGCCGACCCTGCCAAGCTCGCGCGGCAATCGGCGCGAATGCGCTCGGCGGCGTCGCGAGATAGAACAGGCGGTTGCCGCCGGTGCTGCGGTTGGCTTCCAGCTTCTCAAGCTTCTCCTTCATCGCATCGAACGAGGCCGGGTCGCTGGGGTCGGCCTCGATCGAGGTGACGCATTCGAGCAGCCGCGCGGCGACGGCATCATCGACCGGGCGTGTCGCGTATTGCCGCAAGCCCTTCAGCAGGCTGTCGCGCAGCCCGTCGTTCGACGTACCCCTGCGGGCGACGCCGACCACGCAGAACTTCTCTGGCAGAAGCCCGGCCGCCGCGAGGTTATAGAGCGAGGGCATCACCAGCCGGTGGGTGAGGTCGCCGGTGACACCGAAAATCACGAAGGCGCACGAATCGGGCTTCTTCTGCGCGAATACACCGTTTGCCATCGCGTCACGCCTTCGGTTTGCTGGAGGCGGGTTGCTGCGGCTCCCGGTGGCCGCCGAAGCCGGCGCGCATCGCGGACAGGATTTTTTCCGCGAAGGTGTGCTCCTTGCGCGAGCGGAAGCGGGCGTAGAGCGCCGCGGTCAGCACCTCGGCCGGCACCGCTTCGTCGACGGCAGCGTTGACGGTCCAGCGGCCCTCGCCGGAATCCTCGACAAAGCCGGAGTAGTTCTCGAGCGTATGGTTTTTCGCGAGCGCGGATGCCGTGAGATCGAGCAGCCAGGAGGGGATCACACTGCCGCGCCGCCACACTTCCGCGATATCGGCGATGTCGAGATCGAAGCGATGCTCGGCCGGCAGCGCCTCGATATTCGCATTCTTCAGGATGTCGAAGCCTTCGGCATAGGCCTGCATCAGGCCATATTCGATGCCGTTGTGGATCATCTTGACGAAATGTCCGGCGCCGACTGGACCGGCGTGAATATAACCCTGCTCGATGCGGGTATCGCGGCCCTCGCGTCCCTCGGTGCGGGGAATGTCGCCTATGCCCGGCGCAAGACAGGCGAAGATCGGATCGAGCCGATCGACGACCGCCTTGTCGCCGCCGATCATCATGCAATAGCCGCGCTCGATGCCCCAGATGCCGCCCGAGGTGCCGACATCGACATAGTGGATGCCGTGCTCTTTCAGCGCCTTGCCGCGGCGGACGTCGTCCTGCCAGAAGGTGTTGCCGCCGTCGATGATGACGTCGCCCTTCTCCATCAGCTTCGCCAACGCCTCGATCGTCGCTTCCGTGATCTTGCCGGCGGGAAGCATCACCCAGGCCGTGCGCGGCTTCTCGAGCTTGGCGACGAAGTCTTCCAGCGCCTTGGCGCCGGCCGCGCCGTCGGCGGCGAGCGCCGCCACGGCCTTTTCGTCCTTGTCGTAAACGACCGCCTTGTGTCCGCCCTTCATCAGCCGGCGGACGATGTTGCCGCCCATCCGGCCGAGGCCGATCATCCCGAGTTGCATGCCGCTTGTCCTCTTCTAACTCAACGCTTCGGCAATCGCGGCATCCAGCATCTTGAGGCCCGATTTGAGATCGCCTTTCAGATGCACCCGCAGCGCGCGCCGGCCGCGTTCGGTCAGCACGTCGAAATCGCCGCGCGCCTGCGCCGCCTTGATCACGCCGAAGCTCGCCTTCTGGCCGGGGACAGGGAGATCCTCTGCGTCATCGGCGGTGATCTGCAGGAACACGCCGCTGTCGGGGCCGCCCTTATAGGCCTGTCCGGTGGAATGCAGGAAGCGCGGGCCAAATTCAGCACAGGTCGCGACATGATGCTTGTCGCGCAGCTTCAGCCGCATGTCCTGCAAGACATCGATATGATCGGCATCGCGCTCGATATAGGCCAGCAGCGCAACGTAGTCGCCGACGTCGACGTGAGCGAGGTGGGCCTTCAGCCAGGAGCCGAGATCGCCATTGGCGCCCAGCTCACGCAACTCGTCCGCATTGTGCGTGTCGGTGTAGAGGTCGGCTTCGTCCGACGACACCGCGGGCTCTTCAGCAGGAAGCGTGCCCGTCTTCTCGTATGCCGCCGTCAGTTCACGGGTCTTGATCTTGGCGGATTTCGACGTCCGGCTGATTGAACGGATTGATGCCGAGGACCGAGCCTGCAACCGCGGTCGCCATCTCGAAACGGAAGAACTCCTGCCCAATATGATCGATCGATTGCACGACGATGCGCGCGACCGGGTGGCCGGCCTGTTCGACCGCTGCGAGCTTCTCGTCATGCGCCGTGTCGTCCTCGCCCTCGGTGCGGATGTCGATGAAGAAGCGGTCGTTGCCGTAAACGGACGCGTCGGCCAGCGGCTCGCCCTCGATCGGGATCAGGCCTTTGCCTTCCTTGCCGGTGGATTCGGCGATGAGCTGCTCGGCCCAGGCGCCGAAATCGGCAACCTTCTTCGATGCGAAGATCGTCACCTTGTCACGGCCTTCGAGACCGGCAAGCCCCATCGCCAGGCCAAGCTGCACGCCCGGGTTCTCATGCGGCGGCACATCCGGTCCGCAGGAGCGCACCATTGCCAGCGCGTTCTCGATCAGCGCTCGGACGTCGATGCCGGCGGCCGCGGCCGGCACGAGGCCGAACGGTGACAGCACGGAATAGCGTCCGCCGATCGAAGGCTCGCCGTGGAAGATACGCGCAAAGCCTTGCTTGGTCGCGGCCTTCTCCAGCGACGAGCCGGGATCGGTCACCGCGATGAAGCGGTGACCAGCCTTGTCGGCACCAATCGTCTTGGCCACGCGATCGAGAAAATAATCCCTCATCACGTTCGGCTCGGTGGTGCCCCCGGATTTGCTGGAGACGATGAACAGCGTCTTGCCGATGTCGACCGCCTTCTCCATCGCGCGCACCTGCGCGGGGTCGGTGGAATCAAGCACATGCAGCTTCGGAAAGCCGGTTTTCTTCGGGAATGTCTCCGCCAGCACTTCGGGCCCGAGGCTCGATCCGCCCATGCCGAGCACGACGGCGTCGGTGAATTTCTGCCCCTTCACGCGCTGCGCGAAGTCTTCATAGTCGGCGAGGTCCGCTTTCGCGGGGCTGGTCAGCCATCCCAGCCATTTGTCCTCATCGTCGCCGGTCCAGACCGTCTTGTCCTTGTGCCATAGGCGGCGGATCTTGGCGGAGGCGCGCCATTCCTCGGTGCTCTTCTCGACGGATTTTTCCATCGCCACGCCCAGCGTCAACTTCTGCGCGTCGATGCCGTCGCCGAGCACGACCGCACGCTTCTGCGCCACCGCGCCGTAGAGTTTGTCGGCGGCGTCGGCAAATTGTTTCACGCCGTCCTTGACCAGTTCGGCGGTGATGGCATCGAGCGAGATGCCGGAGCGCTCCAGCTCCGCGAGAATGTGTTTGGCCTCGTC
This sequence comes from uncultured Alphaproteobacteria bacterium, assembly GCA_963770385.1. Taxonomy (GTDB): domain Bacteria; phylum Pseudomonadota; class Alphaproteobacteria; order Rhizobiales; family Xanthobacteraceae; genus Bradyrhizobium. The sequence goes on from CAVYPJ010000003.1 coordinate 2,950,270, forward strand.
GATATTCTCCTCGAGACTGTCACGCAGCTTGCCATGGTCGCGGAATGCGTCGAGCGTTGCCGGCGGCACCGTGTTGACGGTGTTGGGGCCGATCAGCTCCTCGACATAGAGGACGTCGCTGTAATCCTTGTTCTTGGTGCCGGTGGAGGCCCAGAGCAGCCGCTGCGGCTTGGCGCCCTTGGCGGCGAGCTTGTCCCAGCGAGTGCCGGAGAACAGCTTCTTGTAGTCCTGATAAGCGAGCTTGGCGTTGGCGATCGCGATCTTGCCCTTGAGTGCTGCGAGCCGCTCCTTCTCGCTCGGATCATTGGCCTTGGCAATCTTGTCGTCGAGTTGCTTGTCGACCATCGTATCGATGCGGCTGACGAAGAAGCTCGCAACGCTCGCGATGTGGCTGGGATCGCCGCCTTTGCCGACGAATTTTTCCAGGCCCTTGAGATAGGCCTCGGCGACCTGCAGATAGACCTTCTGCGAAAACAGAAGCGTGATGTTGATGCTGATGCCTTCGCCGATCAGATGCTCGATCGCGGGCAGGCCTTCCGGCGTTGCCGGCACCTTGACCATCAGGTTCTTGCGCTTGACGTGCTTCCAGAGACGTTTGGCCTCGGCGATCGTGCCCTTTGTGTCCATCGCGAGATAGGGCGACACTTCCAGGCTGACGAAGCCGTCATTGCCGTCGAGCCTGTCGTAGACCGGGCGCAGCACATCGGCGGCGTGCTGGATGTCCTCGATGGCGAGATACTCGAACAGGTCGGCGACGGGGCGGTCGCCATGTTTCAGCGCCTTGCCGATCGGCGCGTCATATTCGTCCGAACTCCCGATCGCCTTCTCGAAGATCGAGGGATTGGAGGTGACGCCTTTGACGCCGTCGGTGTCGATCAGCTTTTTCAGGTCGCCCTTGGCGACGAAGCCGCGAGCAAGGAAATCCAACCATACGGCCTGGCCATGGTTTTCGAGCGCTTTGACGGGATTCATCATGCTTTTTTCCGTTCTCAGCCGGTTATTATTTTCGGGTTCCAGCATTCGGCGCGGAGCCGAATCTTGTCAACATGTGCCGCATGGAACCACTGGCAAGAATATGGGTACCCCGCTAGGATAACGCCAATCGTGACCGAATGATCCGGAGAATGCCGCCTCTGCGCCATTCTCGCGGAGAATTGTCATCGTGCGGCCAATTTCGTCGCTACGGCCTCAGGTAGAGATATCCCTGCGACTGCAATTCAGCCAGCCGCACCACGCCGCCCTTGTCGGCGCTGATGAAGCCTGGCAGCAGATCCTTCAGCGTAACGTTCTGCGCGATCATCGTGTTGGCGCAGGCGGCCAATTGCATTCCGGCCTTCGAAAACTGGCCGATGCGATGGGCGATATCCCAATTGGCCTGTTCGGCATGGAAGGCGCGCAGCGCCGGACCGTGCACGACGAGTGCAATCGTGATGTTGTCGGGGCCGCCGACGCCGTCGACGTGGTTCTGGATGTTGCCCAGAACGAAATGCACCTTGTCGAGATCGGCGAGATGATAGACGACGCTTAATTTTCCGGGCGCGTCGGGTTCGGTCGCGGCCGTTGCCCGCGACGTCGTGAAAGCCATGCCAAGCGCTGACATCGCGCCCCACAAGATGTTACGCCGATACATGCCATTCTCCCCACTCAGGCGTTCTGCCGCGCCGGCATTGTCCGGCGAGCGTATCATTTGTGCCTGATCGCGGCGAGTTCCTTGCGGTTCGTGACCAGAGCTGCGCAGTCGCGCGCCTCGGTGCGGTCGAGCCGAAAAATCTTATCGTCGGCGCCGGCCAGAAGCGCGTCGCCGGCCTCGGCGTCCGGCTTGTTGCGCTGCCAAACGGTGATCCGCTCGAGCCGGACGATCGTCGACTTGTCGTCCTTTGATAGCGCGATGTTGATGCCGCCGCCCTCGCAATCGACGCCGCAGTCGAACCTGATCTCTTTCCCTGCATCGGTGGCCGCGGCATGATTGCAGTAGCCGCTGGAGTTGAAGTCGCCGGGCCGATGGCGATAATTGACGCCGAGGCGGAACGAATGGCTGAGCACCTTTTCATCCGGCTGGATTTCGGCCGTCACGAGAAGCTTCATCGCGCTGACTTTCTGCTTCGGATGACGCGCAAGATGGTCCGCGTCGTAGTGCCGCACGAAGCAGGCATAAGTCTTCTTGCCGGGTGTATTCCCAACCGTGCTGCCGGGTGCAGCTGCGAACAGCCTAGCGTCGAAGGCCGCGGCCGTCGCCTGATCGATGGCGCCGTCTTGCGCGTGACCGAGAGCTGCCGATCCCGCTACCGCAAGGGCGGCGAGCATCGTCATGGAAAGGTGCTTCATGATTTGCTTTCTGTCTTGCTTCCGTCGCAGCACGCAAGCAGCGCACATGAACAAGTGCTGCCGGGAGCGATCTCTTGGTTTGTCACGGTTGACGCGCGTCACGTTCAACAAGTCGTGTTTCGCCCTTCTGCTCAGGCATGTTCGTTGCAACTAAAGAAGGAGCAGGCGATTGGCCTTCGGGAAGGACCTAGCGGCGGCGGTAGGAGTTGCCGCAAAGGAGCCTTATGGGGTGAATGTACGTGCTTGAATTTGACGTGGGTTTTCGTGGTATTATCGGACTGCGACGCAGGCCGACGGGTTTTAGAGGCGGGCGGACGGGCTTTGCAGGCGCCTTGGCAAGTTCCGGCGCCGGAGCGGCAGGTTATTCCGGCGCAGTAGGGACCGGTATCTTACGCGATTCCAATTGGCGCGCGGTTGTGGCCTGCTGGATACATCAGGCAAGATTCGTTGGCCTGTTGGGCCGTTTCGCTCAAGAACTAGGCAAATGCCTGTTCGTAAGTCGTATGATGCCTCCATTGTGCGTTGCGCCAGTGAGTACGTCGAGTGTCCAATCGATCTATCGACCTAATTTGCTCACGCTGATTTTATATCGGACGCGGCGGTCTCGAACATCACGATCCGTCTCGGCAGCGGAGCCGACCTGATGCGGAGAGAGAGCATGTACAACGATTCTCTGTTCAACGCGTTCGCCCGGTCATTCGAAGCGCGCACCCAAAGCGACATGTCGATGACGGAGTACCTTGAAGCGTGTCGAACGGATCCGATGCTATATGCGAACGCGGCCGAGCGACTATTGGCCGCGATCGGTGAGCCTCAGATGATCGACACGGCCAAGGACTCCGCCTTGGCCGAATTTTTTCCAACCGTACCGTGCGCATCTATCCTGCGTTCTCCGGTTTTCACGGCATGGAAGAAACCATCGAGCGTATCGTCGGCTTCTTCCGACACGCAGCGCAGGGCTTGGAAGAGCGCAAGCAGATTCTCTACCTGCTCGGTCCGGTCGGTGGCGGCAAGTCGTCTCTCGCCGAGCGGTTGAAGTCGCTGATGGAAATACATCCTGTCTACGTCTTGAAGGCCGGCGACGAACTGAGTTCCGTGTTTGAGAGTCCGTTGAGCCTGTTCGATCCCGATCATCTCGGTACGATGCTGGAAGAGAAGTACGGCATTCCGCGCCGTCGTCTCACGGGATTGATGAGCCCCTGGTGCTACAAGCGGCTCGAGGCGTTCGGCGGCGACATCTCGCAATTCCGCGTCGCCAAGCTTCAGCCATCGCGGCTACGGCAGATCGCGATCGCCAAGACAGAGCCGGGCGACGAGAATAACCAGGACATCTCCTCACTGGTCGGCAAGGTCGATATCCGCAAGCTCGAAACCTACGCGCAGAATGATCCCGACGCGTACAGCTATTCGGGCGGCCTCAATCGCGCCAACCAGGGCATTCTCGAATTCGTCGAGATGTTCAAGGCGCCGATCAAGATGCTGCATCCGCTGCTCACGGCGACGCAGGAAGGCAATTACATCGGCACCGAGAATATCGGCGCCATCCCGTTCACCGGCGTGGTGCTCGCGCACTCCAACGAAGCGGAATGGCAGAGCTTCAAGGCAAACAAGAACAACGAAGCCTTCATCGACCGCATCTGCGTGATCAAGGTGCCGTATTGCCTGCGGGTCACCGAAGAGCAGAAGATCTATGAGAAGCTGATCCAGGGCTCCGAGCTTGCCTCCGCGCCTTGCGCGCCGTCGACGCTGGAAACCCTGGCGCGCTTCTCGGTGATGTCGCGCCTGCGCAAGCACGAAAACTCCACCCTGTTCGGCAAGATGCGGGTCTATGACGGCGAGAGCCTGAAGGAGACCGATCCGAAGGCCCGCAGCGTGCAGGAATACAAGGACGCTGCCGGTGTCGACGAAGGTATGGACGGCGCCTCGACGCGCTTCGCGTTCAAGGTGCTGGCTGCGACCTTCAACCACGACACGACGGAGCTTGCCGCCGACGCGGTGCACCTGATGTATGTGCTGGAGCACTCGATCCGCCGCGAGCAGCTCCCCGATGAAGTCGAGAAGCGTTATCTCGAATTCATCAAGGCCGATCTCGCGCCCCGCTATGCGGAGTTCATCGGCAACGAGATCCAGAAGGCCTATCTGGAATCCTATTCCGATTACGGCCAGAATCTGTTCGACCGCTACGTGGACTATGCGGACGCGTGGATCGAGGATCTGGATTTCAAGGATCCCGACACCGGCCAGATGATGAATCGCGAACTCCTGAACCAGGAGCTCACCAAGATCGAGAAGCCGGCCGGAATCGCCAATCCAAAGGACTTCCGCAACGAGGTGGTGAAATTCTCGCTGCGGTCCCGGGCGCAGAATGGCGGCAAGAATCCGGGCTGGACATCTTACGAGAAAATCCGCGAGGTGATCGAGAAGCGGATCTTCTCGCAGGTCGAGGATCTTCTGCCGGTGATTTCTTTCGGTTCCAAAAAAGACGGTGAGACCGAAAAGAAGCACGGCGAATTTGTCGCGCGCATGGTGGAACGCGGCTATACTGAGCGGCAGGTCCGGCGGCTCGTCGAGTGGTACATGCGCGTCAAACAGGCCGGCTGAGGGCAATGAAAACGTGGTCATGCACATCGTTGACCGGCGGCTGAACCCCGGTAGCAAGAGTTCTCGAAAATCGGCAGAGGTTTTTGCGCCGGGCCAAGGCGCTCGTTCAAGGGGCGGTCAAGAAGTCGTCCGAGGACCGGGACATCAAGGATGTCCTGGAGGGAGGTGAGGTCAGCATTCCGCTCGACGGGATGCATGAGCCGCGCTTTCGCCGCGAAGGCGGCACGCGGGACATGGTGTTCCCGGGCAACAAGAAGTTCGTCGAGGGCGATATCCTGCCGCGTTCGGGCGAGGGCGGTGGCGGAAGGCCCAACCGGCCCGGCACTGGCGACAGCGAGGATGCATTCCGGTTCGTCCTGAGCCGGGACGAGTTCGTCGACCTGTTCCTGGACGATCTCGAATTGCCGGATCTCGCCAAGCGCAAGCTTGCCGAAGCGGAGAGCGAGGGCCTTGCGCGGGCGGGCTATGCGACCTCCGGATCGCCTGCGAACATCTCGATCAGCCGCACCGTTAGCCGGGCGTTGGCACGCCGCGTCGCGCTGCGGCGGCCGCGGCCGGAAACCATCGCGGAGCTCGAGGCGGAATTCAAGGAAATCGAGGAGAACGACGAGCGGCGCGCGGAACTTCTGGCCGAGATCGAAGCCTTGAAGGCGAAGGCGAAACGCATTCCTTTCATCGACCCGATCGACATTCGATATCGCCGGTTCGAGAGCGTGCCGAAGCCGGTGGCGCAGGCCGTGATGTTCTGCCTGATGGACGTGTCGGGTTCGATGTCCGAGCACATGAAGGACCTCGCCAAGCGGTTCTACATGCTGCTCTACGTGTTCCTGAAGCGGCGCTACCGTCACGTCGAAATCGTCTTTATCCGTCACACCGATCGCGCCGAGGAGGTCGACGAGGATACCTTCTTTCACGGTCCGGCGTCGGGCGGCACGCTGGTGTCCAGCGCTTTGCAGGCGATGAACGAGATCGTGCGCGCGCGCTTCCGCCCGGCCGACTGGAACATCTATGCCGCGCAGGCCTCCGACGGCGACAACTCGATCGCGGACGGCGAGGTGACCGGCCGGATCCTGACCGACCTGATCCTGCCGGTCTGCCAGTTCTTCGCCTATCTGGAAGTCGGCGAGGCCGGCGGGCACAGCTTCGAAATGCCGGATTCGTCGCTCTGGACGCTGTATGAGCGGCTGCGCGCCAACGGGGTGCCGCTGTCGATGCGCAAGGTCAGTGATCGCAGCCAGATCTTTCCGGTCTTTCACGACCTCTTTCAGAAAAGGCAGGAGAAGACAGCGCCATGACCGCGACGGCCGGACGACTGTTTCAGGGAGCCGACTGGGATTTCCTCACGCTGCAGCGCATCCACGATGCCTGCGAGGAGATTGCGCTGAAGGAGCTCGGGCTCGACGTCTATCCCAACCAGATCGAGGTGATCACCGCCGAGCAGATGCTCGACGCCTACTCCTCGGTCGGCATGCCCCTGTTCTACAAGCACTGGTCGTTCGGCAAGCATTTCGCGTTTCATGAAGCGTCTTACCGCAAGGGCCTGATGGGGCTCGCTTATGAAATCGTCATCAACTCGTCGCCCTGCATCTCCTACCTGATGGAGGAGAACACGGCGACGATGCAGACCCTGGTGATCGCGCACGCCGCGTTCGGCCACAACCATTTCTTCAAGAACAACTATCTGTTCAAGCAATGGACCGATGCCGACGGCATCCTCGACTATCTCGAATTTGCCAAGACCTATGTTTCGCAATGCGAGGAGCGATATGGCCGTCTGGCCGTCGAGCAGACGCTCGATGCTGCGCACGCGCTGATGTCGCATGGCATCGATCGTTATCCCGGCAAGAAGAAGCTTGACCTGCGTGACGAGGAGAGACGGGCGGGGCAGCGCCGTGTGCACGACGAAGCCGCCTTCAACGATCTGTGGCGCACCGTGCCGGCCGGGCCGGCCAAGACCGAAATCGTGTTGAACGTCGAGCGCCGTCGCCGGCTGCTCGGGCTGCCGCAGGAAAATCTGCTCTACTTTCTGGAAAAGTCAGCGCCGCGGCTGGCGCCCTGGCAGCGTGAACTGCTGCGTATCGTGCGGCACATCGCGCAATATTTCTATCCGCAGAGCCAGACCAAGGTGATGAACGAGGGCACCGCGACCTACGTTCACTACCGGATCATGAGCCGGCTGCACGAACAGGGACGGATTTCCGACGGCAATTTCCTCGAGTTCCTTCAATCCCACACCAATGTCGTGTTCCAGCCTGATTTCGACGATCCTCGCTTCTCGGGTTTCAACCCCTATGCGCTGGGCTTTGCGATCATGCAGGACATCGAGCGCATCGTGACCAAGCCCGATGACGAAGATCGCGAATGGTTCCCCGATATCGCCGGCAAGGGCGATGTGATGGGCGTGCTGCGCGAGACCTGGGCCAATTATCGCGATGAAAGCTTCATCAGCCAATTCCTCAGCCCGCGCGTGATGCGGCACCTGCGCATGTTCCACCTGCACGACGACCCGGCCGAGCGTGCGGGCGTGCTGGTCGATGCCATCCATGACGAGCGCGGCTTCCGCCGGGTCCGCCGCGAACTCGCCAAGCAGCACGATGTCGGTTTCATCGACGCCAATATCGAGGTTGTCGATGTCGATCTCGCCGGAGACCGCCGGCTGATGCTGCGGCACACCGTGGTGAAGGGCTCGCAGCTCAATGAGACCGATGCCAAACGCGTGCTGCAACACCTTGCCGATCTCTGGACCTATGACGTGTCGCTGGTCGAGGTCGACGCCGCAGGTGAGAAGGTGTTGAAGGAATACGTGCTGCACCCGCGCGGGGTCTCGGCCGCGGCCTGACCGAGGCCGCGCGGCACCTCCCGCGCGTTGAAACCGGGCCGGCTCCGGAGCGAACTTTCGTGCCGACGCCGCCGGGGTGAGCCGAGTGGCATGGCGGCCGCAATGAGGTTATGTTCCCCCGATAAGAACCTGTCGCGGTGCCGGCCTCGATTGCGGAGCCTGCGCCGCGCGAGTTTCAGATGAGATCGCGATAGTACTGGCGGTAGCTTTGTGAATCAGGCGTATCGTGAGGCGGCCGCGCCCGTACAGCGGGATCGTTTCATTCCGCTGAGAAAGTCGGACCTGCTCGCAAGGCTCGTTGCCAATGGCCCGCTCGACGACGGCCAGCAGGCGGATCTTGGGCGCTTTGCCCGCGCACTGGCCGCGGTTTTCCATCACCGCTATTTCGACGAACTCGACAGGCTGCGCGAAGCCTATTTCCATTTCGACCCCGAGGTCAGTCCAACGGCGTTTCGTTCCGAGGCCGATCTCGGCCCCGCCTACCGCGCCCTGAGCGATGAGTTCGTCCGCGTCCTGACGGAAGCAAATTTCGTCGAAATCCCGCATGACGAGATCATCCGTGCCTTTGGCGAACACGCGCTGGTGCGGGTCAAGATCAAGGCGCCGGTCGATGATTATCGCGATGTCCGCATGTTCCGCCGCGGGCATCGCAAGGAGACCGTCGAGATTCCTTATCTGTTCGGCCTGCGCCGGCGCTCTCTCGATGTCGACTTCTACGACGACGTGGTGCTGATGGTCGCGACAAGGCCGGACGCTGCCGCCACCGCCGAGCCGCGCAAGCCGCTGCTGGGCGTCTGGCGGCGCGAGACAAGAACGAAGATCCGCGGCGGCGCGGTGCTGTTCAAATATTTCCGGCGTATCGCGCGCGGCGATCTCGAAGCGCTGTTTCCCAACGCGCGCGTGGTAATGAGCTTGTTCGACCGGTTTGCGCTGGGCGTGCCGGCTATCTTCGGCGGCGTGCCGATCCTGATCAAGCTCGCCTCGACGCTGACGCTGCTGTTCGTGGTCGCCGGCTTCTATCTCGGTCTCACCGGTACGATACATGACAACGATGCCCAGCAGGCGCTGGCTGCGCTCAGCGGTCTGTTTGCGCTGGGCGCCTTCGTGCTGCGGCAATGGGGAAATTTCCACCGCCAGTCGCTCATCCACCAGAAGCAGGTCACCGACAACATCTACTACCGCAACGTCAACAGCAATTCCGGCATCTTCAACTACATCATAGGCGAGGCCGAGGAGCAGGACTGGAAGGAGACGCTGCTCGCCTATTATGGCCTGCTGACCGCCACCACGCCGCTGACCCGCGACGAACTTGGCGCGCGGGTCGAGGCGCTGATGATGGATATGTTTGGCCTTTCGATATCGTTCGCCGTCGATGACGGACTTGGAAAGCTTCGCGGGCTCAATCTCCTCAATGAGTCCGACGGTCGCGTCTCGATCCCCCCACTCGCCGATGCGCTCGCGCACCTTGAGGCGGAGTGGAGCGGGATGCTGCGTTCCGAGACGAAATAAGCTTTGTGTCACTGCTGGCTACGTTCGCTTCTCCTCGTCAGAACGAAGAGAGGGAGTATCCGCAGCTTCGACCCTTTAACCAGGTCGGTCGTAATTCACCTTTGGAAAGAAGTCGCCCCGGCCTTCGGGGGTCATGTCGAGGAGACCCCAGAGCGGGTCGACAAGATCGCCGGCGCGATGGTGCTGTCTGGGTGCGGGAGGCGCAAAGCTCATCTCCGAGCCCCAGAAGTGCCTGATTGCGCCATCCTTCTTCTTGAAGACATTGAAGATTGTTTCGTCCCAGTTCTTGCCGTCCGGCACGCGATGCTGGTCGCGCATTCCCCTGGAGAATCTTGACGTGTCACCAAAGTAGTCCGCGTCGTAACTGTTGCCTGCGGTCGACAGGAGTGAAAGGTGTTCCCAGCCGCGTTCGTGTGCCCAGGCGGCGAGACGCGCGATCGGCGATTTGGCGACCACATGGAGCGCCGCGCGCTCGCCCACATGCCTCGCGGCGCCGTCGAGCCCATCGAGCAGATGCGTGCAGCCGGGACACGGCAGTTCGCGCTCGGGTCCGTACATGAAGCTGTAAAGGATGAGCGTATCATGCGGGCCGAACAGATCGGACATCTTCACCTTCTCCGGCATGCTGGTCTTGCCTATCCGCTCGAACGTGTAGTCCTCAGCGATCTCGCCGCCGGGAGGCAGCGCGCGACGTTTCGCCGCAATCGCCTCGATCTGCGCCCGAAGCGCAATCTCTTCATCTAGAAGCGCGTTTCGAGCGGCACGATACTCGGCGCTTTCATTGGGGTAATGGAGATGTTCCATGGCCGTCACTCCCAGGCGCTGTTGGATTTGTTCGAGATTAAACCCATTCCCCAAGACGTGAGTTCCACGCAGAGTCGGTTGTTTGGTCTGCGGATCGCGTTCGCCGTCGAGGATGGACTCGTAAAGCTGCGCGGCCTCAATCGCGTCAATGAGCCCGACGGTCGGGCCTTGATCCCGCCGCTTGCCAATGCGCTACGCGTCTGGATATCGAAGGCTTTGCTCAAACGCAGCTGGGAGAGGCGGCGTCCTTTATCTTCCAACCGTGACGCCTGCGGTTGAGCGCAAGGCGTCCCTGAGGCTCGTGGCGTTCATGTCGTCGAGAACCTGCCTCGTGAGAACGGTGGTTTGCCCGGGAACGTTGAGGATCGGCTCCGCGCGGGACGACGACAGGCGATTGGCTTTGTAAGGTGCCGCTGGATCGGCATAGGGATCGCGGTCGGCTGCCGGAGTCCGGGCGGCATTTCGTTTCAAGCTTGACGCATGCGCGGGTGCCTTGAACGCGTGCATGGATCTGGAAGAGGCGGCCGATCCCTGATTTGACGCTGGCGCGTCGAGCGGCCGTTCGCCCGCGACGGCAAACGCTCCGCTGGAAACACAGACAGCAGCAAGCGTGATCGTTCGCAACATTCTGGCGGGCATGCGATCTCGCAAGTCAGTGCAATACGTCAGCGCGGCCAGCGTAGCACATCATACCGGCCGTCGCAGAATAAACGGCTTGGTGCGGTCACTCACGTTCAGGTCAGCGTTTGATCTCAAGCGAATATCCGTGTCGGTCGCATTCGGAATACTCGCCGCCGGCTTATCGGACGCACCAAGCTCTGGAAGGAGCAGAACGCGGCTCTAACTTCTGGAACAGGCGTGGACACGCGGGGGTTGCGACGGCTCGCCGGCGCATTGCTGTACTGCAAGAGCCACGCGGCCGCCACAAACATACCAAAAAATACAGACTTCGCTTAGAGCATGATCCGGAAAAGTGCGTAGCGCTTTTTAGAAAAGGTCATGTAATCAAAGACCTAAAGCGCGATGACGATCCAGCCTGATCTCATCGTGCTTTAGTCGGTGATCGGTTTCTGCCTGGATGCAGCGTCGCGTTCAGGTGAAATATTGTTCGCTCGTGGCGCCAGGGAACGACCTTGACCGTTGACGATTTTCGCTTGAGCATTCATGCGGCGTCTTCAGGCGCCGGGGACAGTCCGAAAGCAGCGACCGAACGGTCGGCATTTGCCGCTGCTGTCGTTCCCTTAAGGCAGGGCCTCCCGACATATCCCAACGAGCGCCTGAGCAAGATCGATCGCGCATTCTTTGGGCCGTTCTTCAGAGAGAAGTACGGCACGGGAGGAGACAAAGCGCTTGAGAACAGGCGCATCCGCTACTACGGCCCGGTGCAACCCGCGACAGACGCGGGCGAGTTGGCCGGGCGCCGGTATGTGCACGAGTTCGATACTCTGACGGGATTCACGCGGGGTTGGCATGAGACGCTGGATCGGACAGGCCAAGTTCGGCACATCCGTCCCGAACGTCGCGATGGAGCGGTGAGACACTATCAATTTGATGGCGACGGTCGATACATTGGGAGTTGGTAGACGGGGGAGTTGGTAAATGGAAATCGATCTCCAGGCGGTCCGCCGGGTGTTCGAGGATGTGTTGAACGGGCGTATGTCGCGAGAGCAAGCGGACCGTTGGGCGTACGCAGTGGTGAGGGAAGAAGAAACCGGCGTCGTCACATATTCGCCGGCTTACGAGCGGGACCGCATTTGGGCCGGTGTGATGTATCTTTACGGGGTTGACGCGATGATGGCTCCGAAGGCGTATCTTCACTCCGACGATGACATCAGGGAGGCCATGACGGCGAGCCTTGACGGAGCGGGCGATAAGGCGGCTGCCGACGAACCGGCTGTCGTAACCTTTGGCCATAGATAGAATCTGCGCCTGCACGGTCGGTCGCCGTGAAGGCGCAGACGGGCGAGGAATTGAAGGCCGGTACGCTTGCCGGCACGATCTCCGAGATCGGCTATGGCCCGGAAAGGCGCTTTTCTCCGCCCGCGCAGAAGACGCGGCGCTCACTTCTGGAAGCAGGCCTGGAGACGCGGGCGCCAGACATAATCACGTCCGCAGGGAGGGCGGGGCCGGGCGCCGGCAGGACATTCGTTCCATCTTACCGTGCCTGTCTCCCAGCCATCGACGGCGCATGCGCCGTTCGCCGTGCTATGGCAGCCTGGGCCGCATTCGTTCGCGGCATTGGCCACGCCATAGGTCGCGAAGGTGCCTGCAAAGAGAATTGCTGCGAAAAGGTTCCTCATGTTTCCTCCGGTCATCTGCCCGACTCCTGATGATCAGGAAAAGATGGAGCTCACAGCGCGGACCTGCAATCTCAAGCCGAGGCCGGCTGAGCGATCCATCCGGTCGCAGAATATTACCGGCGTCCCGAAGCCAGCGCCAAGTCAAAATCTTCGGTAAATTCGTCCGAGACGAGCAATCGCATCGCTTCGCGCAACGCTTCGGCGCGGGCGCCGCCAAAACCCTTCTCGAAGCCATTCTGCGCGGCTTCCCACAAGGCGTCGGACTCCTTCAGCTTCCTTCGCCCGACCGTTGTCAGCCGGATCAGCCGGTTGCGCCGGTCCTGCGGATCAACGTCGGTCGCAATCAACCCATCGCGAATGAGCGGCTTCAGCGTGTGGGCGAGGCCGCCCGCGTCCATCACCAGCGCCCCAGCCAGTGCGCCGACCGTCGTCGGCTGTGATCGCTTGATCTGGGCGAGGATCGCGCGTTGCGTGGTCTTCAGCCCGCTCGGAGCCAGCGCGACATCATAGAGCTGGGAGATGCGGCGCGACGCCTTGCGCAGCGCGGTGCAGTGACAACGGCTCTCCAGTCCCTGTTGAGCGGGCTCGACCTTCCCAGTCATGTGATCGTCTCCGGTTCGCCGGCGCTTGAAATACCAGCATATGCTGGTACGTTGGATATTGCAAGCATATGCATATAATGTTGCGCAAGCCCGAGGCTTGCGCGATGAACCGGAGAACAGCTCATGCCGCTCGTTCGCATCGACCTTCGCAAAGGCAAAGACGCGGCCTATCGCCAGCAGATCGGCCGCGTCGTCTATGAGGCAATGGTCAGCGTCGGCGTTCCCAGCAACGATCGCTTCCAGATCGTGGCCGAGCACGAGGCCGACAACTTCCTGTTCGATCCGACCTATCTCGGCATCGACCGCACCGACGACCTCGTGATCATCCAGATCACCTGGAACCAAGGCCGGACCGTCGAACAGAAGAAGGCGCTCTACGAGGCGATCGCTGGCGGCCTTGCAAAGGCGCCGGGCCTTCGCCCCGAGGACGTTTTCATCAGTCTTGTCGAAGTCGCGAAGGAGAACTGGTCCTTCGGCAGGGGCGAAGCCCAATACGCGAGCTAAAGCAGAGCTCACTTATGAACGAGACTGTCGCCGCCGCTGTCCGGCGCGTGCGATCGGCCGCCACGGCATCGCCGTGCCGGTCTGCACATCCGCGCCGTCCTTCATGCTCCAGCTCGACGACAATATTGTTTCGGTCTCGTTATCGGCGATCGCTCGCTGACCGCCGATTTCGCCGGCTGTTGCCGCGAACTCAGTTCGCCTCGCCCCGCTTGCGGGGAGAGGCCGCGTCGCGTCGCAAGATGCGAAGCGGGTGAGGGGGGCTTTCCGCGCATTCAACTCGTGGAGGCAGCCCTCACCCTCGACTCTCCCCCCGTGAAGGACGGGGAGGGAAAATGATGACCGTCGCTTCGCCTACCGCAAACTCGCGTTGATCTTGTCGAGTGCGGCCGAGCCGGGGCAGAGCGCCTTTTCGTCGAGCCGGTTGAGCGGCGTGTCCACCGTGTTGAGGTGGGTGTGCAGATCGTCCGCTTCGGGGTCGACATAGAGCAGGCCGGTGACGATCTGGCCCTTGGCCGCATGCTTCTGCAGGAACGCCTGCGCGCCAACGCGATCATGCGGATCATAGTCCGCATCGATCTTGCGCAGCGCAAGACGCGTGCCGTCGTGCTGCTCGACCACCTGCACCGTGCCCGGCGCGTAATCGACCGTGATCGGCTCGCGGCTGGTAATGACATCGAGCCGGTTGACCGCGTCGTTGTGCTCGCGGACATAGTCGAAGCTCTTGGTCGAGCCGGCATGATTGTTGAAGGCGACGCAGGGGCTGACCACGTCGATGAAGGCCGCGCCCCTGTGCTGGATCGCGCCCTCGATCAGCGGCACGAGCTGGGTCTTGTCGCCGGAGAAGCTGCGGGCGACATAGGTCGCGCCGAGTTGCAGCGCGATGGCGACGAGATCGATCGCGTTGTCGGTGTTCAGCACGCCCTTCTTGGATTTCGAGCCGCGGTCGGCGGTGGCCGAGAACTGGCCCTTGGTGAGACCGTAAACGCCGTTGTTCTCGACGATATAGGTCATGTTGACGCCGCGCCGGATCGAATGCGCGAACTGACCGAAGCCGATGGAGGCGGAGTCGCCGTCACCGGATACGCCGAGATAGATCAGGTCGCGGTTGGCGAGGTTGGCGCCGGTCAGGACCGACGGCATGCGGCCGTGCACCGAATTGAAGCCGTGCGAATTGCCGAGGAAGTAGTCCGGCGTCTTCGACGAGCAGCCGATGCCGGAGATTTTCGCGACCCGGTGCGGCTCGATCGACAGCTCGTAACAGGCCTCGATGATCGAGGCCGTGATCGAATCGTGCCCGCAGCCGGCGCACAGCGTCGAGATCTTGCCCTCGTAGTCGCGATGCGTGAAACCGAGCGCGTTCTTCTTCAGGGCCGGATGATGGAATTTCGGCTTTGCGATATAGGTCATGATACGGCCTTGCGGAGCGGTGTCACCTTGAGGCGATCCTGGTGGTCGCCGATGGCTTTGGCGATGAAGCGGGCGGTGATCGGCGAGCCGTCGTAATGTACGATCGGCACCAGCCGCACCGGATCGATGCCGTTCTCATTGACGATAAGCTGGCGGAGCTGGCCGTCGCGGTTCTGCTCGACCACGTACACGAAATCATGGTCGGCGATGAAGCTCGCGACGCTGGAGTGGAACGGGAAGGCGCGGATGCGCATGCGGTCGAGCTGATGGCCGCGCGCTTCGAGGAGACCAACTGCTTCGTCCATCGCGGGCGAGGTCGAGCCGAAATAGAGGATGCCATATTTGGTCGGCTTCTCCGCATTGGCCTGCAGCGGCCGCGGCACCATATCCTGCGCGGTCTCGAACTTGCGGACCAGGCGCTGCATGTTGTCGGCATACACCGGGCCTTCCTCGGAGTAGCGCGCATAGCGGTCGCGCGAGGTGCCGCGGGTGAAGTAGGAGCCCCTGGTCGGATGCGTGCCGGGATAGGTGCGGTAAGGGATGCCGTCGCCGTCGACGTCGAGATAGCGGCCGAAATCGCGGCCTTCGTCCAGCATCTCCGCGGTCATGATCTTGCCGCGGTCGTAATGCCGCGCGTCGTCCCAGCGCAGCGGACGGCACAGACGGTGGTTCATGCCGATGTCGAGATCGAGCATCAGGAAGATCACGGTCTGCAGCCGCTCGGCGAGATCGAATGCGGTGGCGGCGAACTCAAAGGCTTCGGCCGGGTCTTCCGGGAACAGCAGCACATGCTTGGTGTCACCGTGCGAAGCGTAGGCGCAGGCGATGATGTCGCATTGCTGGGTGCGGGTCGGCATGCCCGTCGAGGGGCCGGCGCGCTGCACGTTCATGATCACGGCCGGGATCTCGGCAAAATAGGACAGGCCGATGAACTCGGTCATCAGCGAGATGCCGGGACCGGAGGTCGCGGTGAAGGCGCGCGCGCCGTTCCAGGACGCGCCGATCACGATGCCGATCGAGGCGAGTTCGTCCTCGCCCTGAACGATGGCGTATTTGGCCTGGCCGGTCTTCGGATCGTGGCGCAGCTTCTTGCAATGGCTTCCGAAGGCGTCGGCCAGCGACGACGATGGCGTGATCGGGTACCAGGCGCAGACCGTGGCGCCGCCATAGACGGCGCCGAGCGCGGCCGCGCTGTTACCCTCGATGAAGATGCGGTCGCCGACCTTGTCGGACTTCTTAACGCGGAGCCCGATCGGGCATTTCAGGTTCTGCAACGCCCAGTCACGACCGAGATGCAGCGCGTGAACGTTGGAGGAGAGGAGCTTCTCCTTGCCCTTGTACTGCTCGCCGATCAGCTGCTCGATCAGCTTGGCGTCCATGTCGAACAGCGCCGACAGCGCGCCGAGATAGATGATGTTCTTGAATAGCTGGCGCTGGCGCGGATCGGTGTAGGTCGAATTGGTGATCGCGGTCAGCGGAACGCCGATGGTGGTGATGTCGGCGCGGAATTTCGACGTCGGCATCGGCTTGGTCGAGTCGTAGAACAGGTAACCGCCGGGCTCGATCGCGGCGACGTCCTTGTCCCAGGTCTGCGGGTTCATCGCCACCATCATGTCGACGCCGCCGCGCGCGCCGAGATGGCCGGCTTCCGTCACCCGCACCTCGTACCAGGTCGGCAGGCCCTGGATATTGGACGGGAAGATGTTGCGCGGCGAGACCGGCACGCCGTGGCGCAGGATGGAACGCGCGAACATCTCGTTGGCGCTGGCCGAGCCCGAGCCGTTGACGTTGGCGAAGCGGACGACGAAGTCGTTTACGCTGCTGATCGGCTTTTGCTCGGGCATGTCGTACCTGCGTGAACCATGTCGATGAGATATTTCTGCATGTCCCATGCTCCGGTGGGACAGCGTTCGGCGCACAGCCCGCAATGCAGGCAGACATCCTCGTCCTTCACCATCACCCGTCCGGTCTTCAGATCGGGGGAGACATAGAGATCTTGGTCTGCATGCAGCGCGGGCGCCTTCAGCCGCTGGCGCAGATCGGCCTCGTCACCGTTCTCCGTGAAGGTGATGCAGTCCATCGGGCAGATGTCGGCGCAGGCATCGCATTCGATGCAGAGCGGCGCGGAGAACACGGTCTGCACGTCGCAGTTCAGGCAGCGCTGCGTCTCGCCGAGCGCGAGCTTGACGTCATAGCCGAGCTCGACCTCGGTGCGGATGTCCTTCAGCGCGACGACCTTGTCGCGATGCGGCACCTTGAAGCGCTTGTCGGCCGAGATGTCGTTGTCGTAGCTCCACTCGTGAATGCCCATCTTCTGCGAAGTGATATGCACCTCGGGCAGCGGGCGCTCGGTGATGTTCTCACCGGAGATCAAGTTGTGAATCGACAGCGCGGCGTCGTGGCCGTGCGCCACCGCCCAGATGATGTTCTTCGGGCCGAACGCCGCGTCGCCGCCGAAAAATACTTTCGGATGCGTCGAGGCCAGCGTTGTCGGATCGACCTTCGGCATGTTCCATTTGTCGAACTCGATGCCGCAATCGCGCTCGATCCAGGGGAACGCGTTCTCCTGGCCGACCGCCACCAGCACGTCGTCGCAGGCAATCGTCTGGTCGGGCTCGCCGGAGGGGACCAGGCTGCGCTTGCCCTTGGCGTCGTATTCGGCCTTCACCTTCTGAAAGGTCACGCCGGTGAGCTTGCCCTTCTTGTGCGTGAAGGCGACCGGCACCAGGAAATTGAGGATCGGAATATCCTCATGCATGGCGTCTTCTTTTTCCCAAGGAGAGGCCTTCATCTCCTCGAAGCCGGAGCGCACGACGACCTTGACGTCCTGGCCGCCGAGCCGCCGCGCGGTGCGGCAGCAGTCCATCGCGGTATTGCCGCCGCCGAGCACGATCACGCGCTTGCCGATCTTGTCGGTGTGACCAAAGGAGACGCTGGAAAGCCAGTCGATGCCGATATGAACATTTGCGGCGGCCTCTTCGCGGCCGGGAATGTCGAGCTCGCGGCCGCGCGGCGCGCCGGAGCCGACAAAGATCGCATCATACTTTTCGGCGAGCAGCTTCTTCATGCTCTCGATGCGATGGCCGCCCTTGAACTCGATGCCGAGGCTCAGGATGTAATCGGTCTCCTCGTCGATCACCGAATCCGGCAAGCGGAATTTCGGAATCTGCGACCGCATCATGCCGCCGGCCTTCGGATCGGAATCGAACACCGTGCAATGATAGCCGAGCGGCGCGAGATCGCGCGCGACCGTGAGCGAGGCGGGGCCGCCGCCGATCAGCGCGATGCGCTTGCCGTTCTTCGCCGCAGGCCGCGGCAGGCGATGCGTGATGTCGTCCTTGAAGTCGGCCGCGACGCGTTTCAGGCGGCATATCGCGACCGGAGTTTCCTCGACCCGGCCGCGGCGGCATGCGGGCTCGCAAGGTCGGTCGCAGGTGCGTCCGAGAATGCCCGGGAAGACATTCGATTGCCAATTGATCATGTAGGCGTCGCTGTAGCGGCCTTCGGCGATCAAGCGGATGTATTCAGGAACCGGGGTGTGCGCTGGACAGGCCCACTGGCAATCGACAACTTTGTGAAAGTAGTCCGGGGCCGAAATATCAGTCGGTTTCATTCCTACCTTGTCCGCGCAAGGTCTCAACAACCGCGCGGCCTTCTTGCCTCCGAACGCCTTAGTCAGCGTTCTTGTCGTTTTTCAATCGCGCTATACGTTCCCCTTATTAGTGCCATTCCAGAGCATGCACAAAGGCAAATTTGCCTGATCGCGCAGCTTTCATCGATGCAATGCCAAAACGGTTAAGGCCGCCGCAGTTATTGCGGCGTTGCAGCATACACGTTTCGGTGAACGCGTTTACGAGCGCGGAAGATCGCCTTTCGCGAGATCCCACATCAGGTCGTAAATGCCCGATGAGATCACTGCTGCCGGTAAAGCCGCGCCGGTGAAACGCGCAGCCAGAATTGTGGAGATGGCGTTCACATTCGTGCCGTCAATCAGCACGAACCAGTCGCCGGCGCCTGCGCTCGCCGACGGGATTTCCGCCGTCGGTCCCGATAGTTTCGCATCGTTCTCGAGCAGATGCATCGAGATGATGCCGCTGGCAGTGCCGGGATCGAGCTGCCTGTCCAGCGCCGCACGCAAGGCGTTTTCCTGGCCGGTTTGTGGACGCAAGCGGACGATGCCGAGCACCGCGCCACGACCCTGGCCGCGGCTGATCGTGATGCGCGCCACCGCGCGGATCATGTTCTTGAAGCGCGCCATGGTTTTTTTCGACCAGTCGGTCGGCTTGGAAAGCCGCACGCGATAGTTGGGGCTGTCGAGCACGTCGATCGTCTCGGTTGAATACAGACAGAGATATTTCGGACTGCCGGTGCGCGCGACATAGCGCCGCGCCTCGATGAAACCCTCGATCGCGACGCGCTCCTCGAGATGCTCGCGGTCGTACCAGCGGTTGAAGTCTTCATCGTCGGCCGCATCGATGTCCATCGATGTCAGCAGCATGCCTTTTCCAGCGAGCGGCATTTTTGTCGTCCTCTCCGTTCCCTGTGCGCATTTTAATCCTCATGGTGAGGAGGCGCAAAGCGCCTGAGTGCGTAGGGTGCGCAACGCGTCAGCGTGCCCACCGTCGGATCACACATGCGGATGGATGGTGGGCACGGCGCTTTGCGCCTTTGCCCACCCTACGGACTGTAGTGCCTCATGGTGAGGAGGCGCGCAGCGCCGTCTCGAACCATGAGGTCCCCCGACAGCCGGGCCTCATCCTTCGAGACGCCGCTTGCGCGGCTCCTCAGGATGAGGGGTGAGAGTTGTTGTCGGAGGCATTAGCGCGCGAGGCGACATCGGCGATCGCCTTCATCACGGCATTCCTCACGCCGGGATCATACAGCATGTGGCCGGCCTCGTCGACGATACGGATTTCGGCCTCGCGCCAGCGCGCGGCGAGGGCGTGCGCGGTCCAGGGCGGGCACAGAAGATCGTAGCGGCCCTGCACGATGATGCCGGGAATGCCTTTGAGTTTTGCGGCCTCGTTGAGAAGCTGGTCCGGCGCCATGAAGCTGTCATGGGTGAAGTAATGCGCTTCCATGAAGGGCGTCGCGGGCAGGGCGCCGTTCGATGTCAGCGCGGCGAGGTCGATCCGTGTGCGGCTCGGCCGGTGCTCGGAGAGGATGCGTTCGACATCGCCCCAGGCGCGCGCGGCGGGGCCATGCACGGCGGCATCGGGATCGAGAATGCGCCGCCAATACGCATCGAGCGGCTGGACGCGCTCCTCTGTCGGCAGCACGCTCAGAAAGTCTTCGTTGAGCGCCGGATAGAAACGCGCCAACACGTCGGTGAACGCGGCTTCGACCTCTTTTCGTGTGCCCAGAAACGTTGCGCGCAGCACGAGGCCAGACACGCGCTCCGGATGCGCCTGCGCATAGGCCAGCGCCAGCGTCGCGCCCCAGGAGCCGCCGACCACGAGCCAGCGCTCGAAGCCGAATTTGGCGCGGATCTTTTCCATGTCGGCGATCAGATGCGGCAGCGTGTTGTGCTCGCGGCCACCTTTGGGACGGCTGCGGCCCGAGCCGCTCTGGTCGAACAGCACGGCATGGAAACGCTCGGGGTCGAATAGCCGGCGATGATCTGGCTGGCATCCGGAGCCGGGCCCGCCATGCAGATAGACCGCCGGCATGCCGCGCGCGCAGCCGACACTTTCGACATAGAGCTCATGGCCGTCGCCGACGGCAAGCTGCTCCGAGGTCAGCGGTGAGAAGGGATCGGCGCGCTGGCTCGCGCCCGCATCAGGCGCCATCGTCGGCCGCCTCCAGCGTGCCGCCGGCGAAATTGCGATAGAGGAAGCGGTTGGTGGCGCCTTCGGCCTCGAGCTCGGCCTGCTTGAAGATCGCCTCATGCAGCGGCGACAGCGCGCAGGCCGGATCGGTATTGGCGGCATCGCCGGTCAGCGCGAATGCCTGGCAGCGGCAGCCGCCGAAATCGATCTCGCGGAATTCGCAACTCTTGCACGGCTCCTTCATCCAGCCGGTGCCGCGATAGAGGTTGAGGGCCTCGGAGTTCTGCCAGATCCAGGCGATCGAATGATTGGAGCGCACGGATTCGAATTCGAGCCCGGTGATGCTCTCGGCCGCGTGGCAGGGCAGGATCTTGCCGGTCGGCGAGATGTTGAAGAACTGCCGGCCCCAGCCGCCCATGCACTTCTTCGGCCGCAGCGCGTAATAGTCGGGCACCACGTAGTCGATCGTCAGCACGCCCTTCAGGCGTTCGCGCGCGTCCTCGACGAGGCGGGTAGTGTCCTCGAGCTGCTGCACCGTCGGCATCAGCGCCGCACGGTTCTTCAGCGCCCAGCCGTAATATTGCACGTTGGCGACCTCCAGCCGGTCGGCATCGAGATCGACCGCCATCTGGATGATGTCGGGGAGCTGGTGCAGGTTCTGCCGGTGCATCACCGCATTCACGGTAAGCGGCAGATCGAGCTCGCGCGTCCATTTCGCGACCTCGAGCTTCTTGCGGTGCGAATCCTTCAGCCCGGCGACGCGGTCGGCGATGACGGGCTCGTTGCCCTGGAAGCTGATCTGCACATGGCAGAGGCCGGCGTCCGCGAGCGCGGAGAGCTTGTCGCGCGTCAGCAGCACGGCGGAGGTGATCAGATTGGTGTAGAGCCCGGCGTCGCTCGCATGCCGCACCAGCTCGACCAGATCCTTGCGCGCGGTCGGCTCGCCGCCGGAGAAATGGATCTGCAGCACGCCGATCTCGGCAAGCTCGGTGAGAACCTTTTTCCATTCCGCCGTCGTCAGCTCGCCGCTGCCGCGATCGAGCTCCAGCGGGTTTGAGCAATAGGGGCATTGCAGCGGGCAGCGATGCGTCAGCTCGGCCAGTACGGCGAGCGGAATGCCGAATGTTTCCGCGGTCGACTTGCCCAATTCAAGCACGGCCACGCCATCAAGCGGACCATCCTGGGCGGCCGATGCCGGCGGCGTATCGGCGAGTGTTTCACTCATGAGGTCTTCTCGCGCGCTTCCGTCAAAAATCCCTTGTCGGCAAGGTCCTGCAGCATGGCTATGACATCGGTCAGAATGGCCTCGCGCGGCGCGGCATATTTGGCCGCAAGCTGATCCGCGATCTCGGCGACACTGACGCCGTCGCACAGCTTCAGCACTTCCACCGCAATCTCGTCCGGGGCCAGCACGCGTTCCGGCGCGAGGATCACCCAGACCTGCCGCGTCTCGTCGAACTTCAGCTTGGCGTGTCGCGGCAGTACCGGCCGGCTCGCCTCGCTGACACTCATATGGCGTGGGCCTGCCATGGCCGCAACCCTAGCTCGATTGGGGCACGAACGCGCCCGGTGGAATGTGGCCATGGACATAGGCATGATACAGCGCGTCGAGCTGCACCCACAGCACGTTGGTCTTGAAGATCAGCGCGTTGCAGACCGCCTCGCGCTGCTCGGGCGTCCTGGCGTGTTCCTTGACGTATTCGAGCGCGAACCCGGCATCGCGCGGCGCCTGCTGCAGGCGGCGCTTGAAATAGCTCATGATGTCGGGATTGACGAAATCATAGTGTTGCAGCATGCCGCTGATGCGCTCTTCATGCAGGTTGGGCGCGAACAGCTCGGTGAGCGAGGAGGCGATCGCCTCCAGCGGCGTCCGGTCGCGGCAGAAATGCACGTAGGCTTCCACCGCAAAGCGCGTAGCGGGCAAAATGCCTTCGGTCGATTCCACATAGGCGCTGTCGAGCCCGAGTCCTTCGGTCAGTTTCAGCCAGCGCTCGATACCGCCCTCGCTGCCGACATCGCCGTCATGATCCTCGATCCGGTGCCGCCATTCCACGCGGGTGGCGCGGTCGCGGAAGCGGGAGATCACCACCGCGTCCTTGATCGGGATCGTGCTCTGATAATAGTAGCGGTTCAGCGCCCAGGCCTGCACCTGACCCTTGTTGAGCTTGCCGCCATGCAAAAGCTTATGGAAGGGATGCAGGTTGTGATAGCGGGTCGCGCCGATGTGGCGCAGCGTCGCTTCCAGTTCGCCCGCATTGTTGAGCGGGATGTCCTTGCCGATCGACAGGGCCGTCATCCCGGTAGTGGGTACCGCATTCACAGCACGATCTCCGTTCCGTCGGAGGGGATGTCCCAGCCGGCGTGCTCCGCGATCTTGCGCTCGGCTGATCCGTGCAACAAGGCCGGGTTGGAATTATTGATATGCAGGAACAGCTTCTTGCCGATGTCCAGGCCGGCAAGCTGCTCGATAGCGCCGCGCGCGCCCGACATCGCGATGTGCCCCATGCTTTGGCCGGTCTTGGTGCCCAGGCCAGCGGCGATCAGCTCGTCGTCGCGCCACACCGTGCCGTCGAACAGGACGAGCGACGCGCCGGCAAGCCGCACCTTCAGGTCGTCAGTCACCTCGGCGCAGGCGGCCAGGAAATAGATATACTTGCCGGTCGCCTTGTCGCGGATGCGAAGCCCGAGCGTATCGCCCGCGCCGTCATCGCCGCCCGGATGGGCCTTGCCTTCCAGGTACCAGGCGCCTTTGCCCGCCACCGCAAAGGGCAGGATGTCGATCCCGGACGGAGCGCCGCCAGGCAGCGTCGGCTCGAACGGACGGTCGATCTCGATCGGTTCGCGCCGCACGTTCTTCTCGTTCAATACGTTGAAGATGCTGTTGGCCTTGAGAATCGCCAGCACCTTGGCATGGCCGTAGATCGCAAACGGGGAGCCCTCGCGCATCGACAACAGACCGGCCACGGCGTCGATCTCGCCATTGGTCAGGATCACGCCGGCGATCGGGGTATGGCGCAACTGGCCGGGCTTGGGATGAAGCTGCGGCGTCGCGAGCAATTGCTGGCGCAGGTCGGGGGAGGCGTTGATCAGGAACCAGTGCTCGCCATCGGCGCTGATCGCGACCGAGGCCTGCGTGCTCCTGAGTTCAGGATGATCGTCGCGCGCGGCTCGGCATATCCGGCAGCCGCAGTTCCACTGCGGAACACCGCCGCCCGCTGCGGCGCCCAGGACGACGACGCGAAGCATGATCGGTCTCCTGGAAATTGAAAGACTTGGAATTGGCAGGCCGGCAATTGGCAGACCGGGAATTGGCAGACTGGCAATTGACAGACAGCGGCTGACAGATGACGGCTGACAGATAACCGCTGACAGACAACGGTTCTGACATGCGAAGGTGGACCGCAGGCGGCTGACCCCGTCAGGGTCCATCGCGCCCGCAGGTCCACCTGCGTCAATTACATGCGATGATCCGCCGCGATTACTTGCGGACGGCGCTCACATACATGTTGATTTCCATGCCACACGGCACTTCAACGATCTTCGGTGCTTTCCAGGCCATTTTCGGCGCTCCTTGCAAAACTGGACGAAATTCCGCCCTGTCCATTAAAGTAACGTCTCAACAAAAGTTCGCCAGTGAAATTTTTTCCTTTAAACCTCAACGTGTTCCTGCTGCAGTGCGAAAGTGCACTGCAATGCCCGCTGGCGTGCACATGCAAAATTGACAGTGGATCAGGGGTTTTATGGTCAACCGCACTATCGTAAAGGTGCGCGTTGGCGGTGACACTCGCGCCATAATATGAAGAATAAAGAACTTGTGAGATCGCTCAGACTTCCAATTCCAACCGCTGTGCCCCACTGAATCAAGCTATGCCCCGTTATTTTTTCAATACCAGGATCGGCGACGAACTGGTCGTTGATCCTGATGGAGAGGTGTTGCGCGACCCCGATCGAGCATGGGAAGTCGCACGCGCCATGATCTTCGAAATTCTCAAAGCGGAAGGCCTGCATTCCGGCCTCGTCGCTGCGGTGGTCGAGGTGACCGACGAAGAGGGCGAGATCGTGCTGGAGTTTCCGTTCACGGAAGCGTTGCTCGACATGCCGAGCGAGTCGGTGACCAGACACTGAGGCGCGTGCCGCGCAGCTGAGCTGAGGCACCCATTCCCGGCGTATCACGGGGCGCCGACGCCGGTTGTCCAGGGGTCCGTTTTGTCATCCTCGATTCCCGGCGCGAACGCTGAAACGTTATTGGATGTTATCGGCCTCGCCGAGGGTTTCCGATTGCGCACGAGCGGAAAAACATCGAAAACTGCCGCGTCGGCACGTCCGGCGGCGCACGGTCTGCGCCGCGCAAGGGCGGCCACACAGGGAGGATGAGATGACAATTTGTCTGTCGCCGCGCGGCGTCTTGCTCGCCGGCGTTTTTCTTAGTGCTTTTACCGTTGCTGCATCTGCTCAGCAGAGCAGCCCGCCGGCCGCCGCGCCGGCGCTGCCGCCGGGCTCGCCGCTGATCGGACGGCCGGACGGCGATGCCGCCGCGAAACTGGCGCCGGTCGCGGCGCCGCCACTCGCGACCGCGCCGGACAAGCTGCCGGTCGGAAAGCTCAAGCTTGCGGCCGGCTTCAACATCGAGGTCTACGCCGCCGGCATGACCAACGCCCGCGAGATGGCGCTGGGCGACAAGGGCACGGTGTTCGTCGGCAGCCGCCAAGTCGACAAGGTCTATGCCATCGTCAACAAGGACGGCAAGCGAACGGTGAAGGTCCTGGCGTCGGGCCTGTACCGGCCTAACGGCGTCGCGTTCCACAACGGCACGCTCTACATCGCCGAGCTCTCGAAGATCTCCAAGATCGACAATGTGGAGGACCATCTCGACGATCCGCCGAAGCCGACGGTAATCTACGACAACCTGCCGAAGGACGAGGCCCATGGCTGGAAGTTCATCGCGATAGGGCCGGACAACAAGCTCTACGTTCCGGTCGGACAGCCCGGCAACAACGTGCTGCATGACGAGGCCCATGGCCAGATCCGCCGAATTAATCTCGACGGCTCGGGCGCGGAGGTGGTCGCGCTGGGCGTTCGCAATACCGTCGGCTTCGACTGGAATCCCGAGAACAAGCAGATGTACTTCACCGACAACGGCCGCGACTGGCTGTCGGAGGACGTGCCCGAGGACGAGCTCAACCGCGTCACCAAGGTGGGCGAGGATTTCGGCGCACCCTACTGCTACCAGGGCAACATTCCAGATCCCGAATTCGGCTGGGGCCATTCCTGCAGTGAATTCACGCCGCCTGTCGGCCTGATGGGCCCGCACTCGGCTTCGCTCGGCTTGCGCTTCTATACCGGTAGCATGTTCCCGAAGGCCTACAAGAACACGATCATCGTCGCGCGGCACGGCTCGTGGAACAGGTCCAAGAAGTTCGGCGGCGACGTTGTCGTCGTGAAACTCGACAAGGACGGCAAGGTGAAATCGACCGAGCCCTTGATCACCGGCTTCCTGGATAATAACAGCTATATCGGCCGTCCGGTGGATGTGCTGCAGCTGAAGGACGGATCGATGCTGCTCTCCGACGACTGGAACGGCGCCGTCTATCGCATCACCTACGGCAAGCAGAAGCTGGCGACACAGTAGCGTCATAGCGAAAAGCGATCATCGAGGCGTCAATTCGGGCTCGCCCTGACATGTGGCGCGGCGTGATCGCAGAAGGTATCGGCGGAGGAGCGGCGCGTGGCGCCGCTCCGATGAGAGATTTTGCAAGGGGCGGGCAATGCGTAAGACGGTGACAGCGCTGGCATTGGCCTTGGTCGCGTCTTCTGGAAATGCGGAAACCATCGTGGAGCGCGCCGCGACGTGCTTTGCCTGCCATGGCGAAAAGGGATTATCGCAGACCGAGAACACGCCCTCGCTCGGTGGCCAGCAGGCGCCTTACGCGCTGATCCAGCTTTTCATGTTCCGCGAGAAGTTGCGCACCTTCGATCCCATGAACGAGATTGCGAAACCGCTGAGCGATGCGGACCTGCGCGAGTTTTCCGATTTCATCGCGACCCTGCCGAAGCCGGCACCGCCGGAGGACGTCGGCGATCCCGCGCGCATGCAGCGGGCGCAGGTGCTGGCGACGCAGTATCGCTGCAACTCCTGCCACAAGCCGAACTTCTCCGGCGGCGAGAACGTCCCGCGCATCGCCAATCAGCGCGAGGATTATCTCGCCAAGACGCTCGCCGCCTACAAGGACAACAGCCGCCACGGCTACGACGGCACCATGGCCGACGTGATGCAGCCGGTGACGGCGGATCAGATCGCGGATCTTGCTTACTATATAGCGCGCGTGCGTTAGGGTCGCTCGGCAAGCGACGGAATCGTCGGGTGGACCTCGCGTGCCCACCATTCATGGTCACCTCGCGCAGGGCCGGTACGCAACGGAACCCAGGTGCGGCCGACATCGGGTGTGAGATGCTCCGTTCGGGGCCACAAACTCGCTGTCGTCCCTGCGAACGCAGGGACCCATAACCACAGGCTTGAGTTTGTGGCACCAGGGCGGGACGGCTTTCTTTCCAACAACGGATATCACGCGGTATGGGTCCCTGCGTTCGCAGGGACGACAGCCGGGATTGTCTTTCGAGATGTGTGAATGCGCGAGGACGACAGTGAGAATGGGGCAGGCGGCAAGGAGCGCTCCCCCGTGGCCCGTCCTTCGAGACGCGCGCAAGCGCGCTCCTCAGGACGAGGTCGTTATGCGCGGCGCGAACTCAGACCTCGTGGTGAGGAGGCGCGCGAGCGCCGTCTCAAACCATGAGGCCCCACTCTTTCCCCGTCGTCTTTGCGAAGCCGCACTGCTGGCCTTGCCGTGCGCTTGCCGCTAAAAGACGGCGGTCAAATGGAGTTGCAAATGGACGATCTCTGGCGCCTTTCGGCAAAGGACCTGGCCGCGCTCATCGCGTCGAAAAAGGTATCGGCGACGGAGGCCGCCACCGCGGCGCTGGCGCGGCTGGACGCGGTGAATCCCAAGATCAACGCCGTGATCGATCACCGGCCCGACGATGTGCTGAAGCAGGCAGCCGCGGTGGATGCGGCGATTGCGAAGGGCGAGAAGGTCGGCTGCGCTCGCCGGCGTGCCGGTCACGGTGAAGGTCAATATCGACCAGGAAGGCTTTGCCACCACCAATGGGCTGAAGCTGCAGCGCGACGCCATTGCCAGGAGCAACAGTCCCGTGGTCGACAATCTGCGCAAGGACGGCGCGGTGATTCTCGGCCGCACCAATTGTCCGGCTGTTTCCTACCGTTGGTTCACCACCAATCTGATCCACGGCGACACCAAGAACCCGCGCGATCCCTCGATCACGCCGGGCGGCTCCTCGGGCGGCGCCGGCGCTGCCGTCGCGGCCGGCATCGGCCATATCGCTCATGGCACCGACATTGCCGGCTCGATCCGCTATCCGGCTTACGCCTGCGGCGTGCACGGCCTGCGGCCGACGGTCGGGCGCGTTGCGGCCTTCAACGCCGCGCTGCCGGAGCGCCCGATCGGCCCGCAGATCAGCGCGGTGTCCGGCCCGCTCGCGCGCACCATCGGCGATCTCCGCATCGCGCTGGCTGCGATGTCGGGCAAGGATTTTCGCGACCCCTGGTGGGTGCCGGCTCCGCTGGAAGGCCCGGCGATGCCGAAGCGCGCCGCGCTGTGTCTTAACCCCGATGGCCTCAATCCCGTCGCCGAGGTGAAGGCCGCAGTCGCGGACGCCGCCAAGCGGCTGGAGCGCGCGGGCTGGACCGTGGAGGAGATCGCCGACACGCCGCCGATGCGCGAGCCCGCCGACCTGCAGACCAAGCTCTGGCTCGGTGACGGCTATGAAGCCCAACTGGAGATGGCGACGCGCGAGGGCGATCCCGGCGCGCTCGCCTGCCTCAACGGCAACCGCGCCAAGGTCGCGTCCTTTGACGGGCAGGCGGCGGCGCTCTCGAAGGCGCTGACCCGGCGCGCGACCCTGACCCGGCAATGGCTGGAGCTCTTCGAAAAATATGCGGTGCTGCTGATCCCCGTTTCCGGTGAATTGCCGTTCCCCGACCATCTCGATCGCAAGGACGAGGCCTCCTTTGCCCGGGTCTGGCATGCGCAATTGCCGCAGATCGCTATTCCCTTCATGGGTCTGCCTGGGCTAACGGTCTCGACCGGTTTGGTCGGGCGGGTCCCGGTCGGGGTGCAGATCGTCTCCGGCCGCTACCGTGAGGATCTGTGCCTGCTCGCGGGCGAGGCGATCGAGGCGGGCGGCGTGCCCGCATCGCCGATCGATCCCGCGAGCTGATGTTCTGAAGGGTCGTGAATGGCGAATGTCTACGATTTCACCGCCCGCTCGCTGGCAGGTGAGGACGTGCCGCTGAAACGGTTCGAGGGGCAGGTGCTCCTGATCGTCAACACCGCGAGCGCCTGCGGATTCACGCCGCAATATCAGGGGCTGGAAACGCTGCATCGCGACCTGTCCGTGCGCGGCTTTTCCGTGCTCGGCTTTCCCTGCAACCAGTTCGGCGGCCAGGAGCCCGGTAACGCGAAAGAGATCGCGGCGTTCTGCGAAACAAATTATGACGTGACGTTTCCGATGTTCGACAAGATCGACGTCAACGGCGCCAACGCGCATCCGCTGTACAATCATCTGAAGGGCGAGAAGTCGGGGCTGCTCGGCTCCGCCATCAAGTGGAATTTCACCAAGTTCGTGGTCGACCGTGCCGGCAAGGTGATGGCACGCCACGCACCGACCGCAAGACCCGAAGGATTGCGACAAGAGATCGAGGCCCTGCTGTGAACGAAAAGAATGACGCGATGAACGAAGAATTTCCTGACCGGCTGTCGGTCGATCCGAACAGTCCCTATTACAATGCCGACATCCTCGCGCGCGACGTCGGCATCCGCTTCAAGGGCCAGGAGAAAACCAATGTCGAGGAATATTGCATCAGCGAGGGCTGGATCCGCGTCGCCGCCGGCAACGCGAAGGATCGTTACGGCAATCCGCTGACGATCAAGGTGCACGGCCCTGTGGAGCCGTATTTCCGCGACAAGAGTTCGTCGTAACGCATCCTCGCCATCCATCCGTCATTGCGAGCGAAGCGAAGCAATCCAGAGTCTCGCGGGAAAACTGGATTGCTTCGTCGCTTCGCTCCTCGCAATGACGCGTAGCAAAGACCAGACTCGTTTCAGGAAGCCAACACCATGTCCGTCCGCATCGTCGATGTCTGCGAAGTGACAAAACCGATCTCCTCGCCGATCCGCAACGCCTATATCGATTTCACCAAGATGACGACGAGCCTTGTCGCCGTCGTCACCGACGTCAAGCGCGACGGCAAGCGCGTGGTCGGCTACGGCTTCAATTCCAACGGCCGTTACGGGCAGGGCGGCCTGATCCGCGAACGTTTCGCGCCGCGGCTGAAGGAGGCCGATCCGAAGTCGCTGCTCAACGAGGCCGGCGACAATCTCGATCCCGACAAGGTCTGGGCGACGATGATGTCGAACGAGAAACCGGGCGGTCATGGCGAACGCTCGGTCGCGGTCGGCACCATCGACATGGCGGTGTGGGATGCGGTGGCGAAGATCGCGGGCAAGCCGCTGTTCCGCCTGCTCGCGGAGCGTCACGGATTGACCGCCAATCCGCGCGTGTTCGTCTATGCCGCCGGCGGTTACTATTATCCCGGCAAGGATCTGTCGATGCTGCGCGGCGAGATGCGCGGCTATCTCGATCGCGGCTACAATGTCGTGAAGATGAAGATCGGCGGCGCGCCGATCGAGGAAGATCGCACGCGCATCGAGGCGGTGCTGAAGGAAATCGGCAAGGAGGCGCAGCTTGCCGTCGACGCCAATGGCCGTTTCGATCTGGAGACCGCGATCGCCTACGCGAAGATGCTGCGCGACTATCCGCTGTTCTGGTACGAGGAAGCGGGCGACCCGCTGGACTTTGCGTTGCAGGCCGCGCTCGCCGAGTTCTATCCGGCGCCGATGGCAACCGGCGAAAATCTCTTCAGCCATCAGGACGCGCGAAACCTGATCCGCTATGGCGGCATGCGGCCGGACCGCGACTGGCTGCAATTCGATTGCGCGCTGTCCTACGGGCTCTGCGAATATCAGCGCACGCTGCAAGTGCTGCACACCCACGGCTGGTCGCCGAGCCGATGCATCCCGCATGGCGGCCACCAGATGTCGCTCAACATCGCGGCCGGCCTCGGTCTCGGCGGCAATGAGAGCTATCCGGATCTGTTCCAGCCCTATGGCGGCTTCCCCGACGGCGTGCGCGTCGAGAACGGTCACATCACGATGCCCGACCTGCCGGGCATCGGATTCGAGGGTAAGTCGGATCTCTACGCGGAGATGAAGGCGCTGGCTGAATAGGAGTGATTGTCCGATGCGTGTCGCCCCACATTCCGCTGTCGTCCCTGCGAACCGCAGGACGACGAGGAAACAGCGTTCGCTTCATCGCATCAGAGGCAGCGAGCCGAAGACAAACGGGGCCGTCATTGCGAGCGCTAGCGAAGCAATCCAGATTGCTTCAGCAGCGACAGTTTGGATTGCTTCGTCGCGTTGCTCCTCGCAATGACGCCTTTCGGAGCCGTTGCCTGTCGGGCAAATCACTTCGATTTTGCCGTGAGCACCTTGTTCGCGCCGGTCTTTTCGGTACGAAATCGGCTGCGCGAAAACTGAAATTTCGCAAAGCGCTTCAATCACATCGCGCCGTTCAAGATCGTCGCGCAAAAATAAATCGCTTTCCATTTTCGGAAAATCGGTAATCCTCTCCGCATCCCGCCTCATCGAAGAGGGGCGTGCGCGTCGTCACGAACGTCGGGTGCGGGATGCGGTGGACGCATCATGTCAGGCGCTTTTGCGCAAGACGACTGACGTGATCGCGTACGACGAAGTCGTGTGGTCCTGGCATCCCGTTGCTGATGCCAAGTTGGCGATGATGCTTCGCATTACGCCGATGACGGGGGCAAGAAAGCCGGTCCCCGGGGAGAGCTCGAAGGAAACCGTTAAAACCACTGCGCAGGGAAGGCCGGGATGATTCCGACCGAACCTGTGGTTCCTGCCCCGTGCATTTTTTACGCACGGGGGCCATGGGTGCGGCGGGCACCCGGTCTTCCCTGCGCCCTCTGTTTCCGATGAGGGTGGATTGAATGGAAAAAACTCGGACAGATCGTGTCGCGAGAACGAGAGATCGTGTCAGTCCGTAGGGTGGGCAAAGCGATAGCGTGCCCACCATCTTTCGTTCCGCCCGGACGGTGGGCACGGCGCTTCGCGCCTTTGCCCACCCTACGCGCTGGTATCGTCGTGGCGACCTTACGACAGCCGCATGTCGAGCAGCCTCCGGCCTTCGGTCTTGAGCAGCTTCTTCACCGCGCTGGAAGCGACGACCTCGCCGTCATTGGCGTAGGCCTCGTGGTTCTTCTCGATGTCGTCGAGACGATAGAGATAGTTGACCATGATGCCGGCGGATTCGCGCAGGCCCTTGGTCGAAAGATCGCCGAGCCAGTTGATGCGTTCCAGCCGCGCGCCGTTGCCGAGATGGAAACGCGCGACCGAATCGATCAGCCGTCCTTTCGACGTGCGGGCCTTGAGGAAATAATGCGCGGCAGTCGGCTCGAGCACGCTGCGAAGCTGCGCGGTAATTTCAGGATTCTCGTACCATTTCGGCTCATCGAGCAGCTTGAGGACGGCGCGGTCCTCGTCGGTCAGCGGCGCGTCGTTGGGCTGCTTCAGCCACTGCATGAAATTCGGCACCGGCGACAGCGTCACGAAGGTGTCGAGCTTGGGCAACTCGCGGCGCAGTTCCTCGACGACCTGCTTGATCAGGAAATTGCCGAAGGAGATGCCGCCGAGGCCGCGCTGGGTGTTGGAGATCGAGTAGAACACGGCGGTGCGCGCACGGTCGACCGGCACCGGCTGCCTGTCGACCGCGAGCAGGGGCGCGATCGCCGACGGGATCGTCTCGGTCAGCGCCACTTCGACGAAGATCAGCGGCGCGTCGGCGAGGGCTGGATGGAAGAAGGCGTAGCAGCGGCGGTCGACGGGGTCGATGCGGCGGCGCAGATCGTCCCAGTCGCGGATCTCGTGCACCGCTTCGTAGCGGATGATCTGTTCGAGGATATTAGCCGGCGTCGACCAGTCGATCCTGCGCAGCACGAGAAACCCCCTGTTAAACCACGAGGCGAGCAGGTGCTCGACGTCGCGATCGAGCGCCGCCAGATCCTTGTGGCCGTTCATCAACTTCAACAGATCGGCGCGCATGGCGACCAGGTCGCTGGTGCCGTTGGGCGCGCGGTTCAGGCGGCGGATCAGCTCCTGCCGCCGTGGTTCGGAGGCAAAGTGCAGATCGCCGGTGTCATTCTCGGGCGGCGTCGCGCGCCAGGACTCGATCGCGGTTTCGAGCTTCTTGCGGTCCGGCCCGAAGTCGCGGACCAGTCCCTTGAAGAAGACGAGCTGCTCCTCGGCGTCGAGATCCTGGTAGTGGTCGAGCACCTCGCGCGCCATGGCGGTACCGGACGCTTCGCCCCGGCCG
Organism: uncultured Alphaproteobacteria bacterium; assembly: GCA_963770385.1. Lineage (GTDB taxonomy): Bacteria > Pseudomonadota > Alphaproteobacteria > Rhizobiales > Xanthobacteraceae > Bradyrhizobium. The sequence goes on from CAVYPJ010000003.1 coordinate 2,983,451, forward strand.
GACAACAGCGCTTCGCAGAGCTCGATCAGGCCGTTGGCGTCGGGCTTCTCGTCGGTCGGGCTGGCGCGGCTCAGCAGGATGCGGCCGCGTTCGGAAATGGTTGCAAGCAGGTCGGAAAAAAAGGCGCTGGCCATGGGGCTGGGTCGAATCCGTTTATCCGGCGGAATGCTTACATGGGATTTATGGCAAAACCGATCACAATCAAGCGTCGGTCGCGTCTTGGTCAATCAATCACGACTACTCCCGGGCGACCCGACGATCCGCTCTCCCGCGTTGCGATAGGATGGATGATGTCAAGGTTATCATTTGGTGTCCATGAACTCGGTGGGGGTCTTGCCGGTCACCTGCCGGAAGGCATGCGAGAACGCCGGCACACTGGCATAGCCGAGATCGGCGGCAAGCTTCTTGACCGAGGCATTTTTACCCATTGACAGCCGCTCGATTGCCGCCGCGATGCGCGCCCGCTGGCACCAACTTTTGAAGCTGAGCTGCGTTTCGGACGCAAACAGCCGCGACAGCGTTCGCGCCGAGGTGCCGACCTTCCGCGCCAGCATCTCGATGTCAGGCGCGGCTGCAGGCGCCTTCAGCACGAGATCGGCGGCGCGGCGGCAGCGCGGTTCGTGCGGCAGCGGGATGAAGGTTGCGGGGTCTTCCGCCTCCTGCAATTCCAGCATCGCGAGCTTGATCAATAGCCCGATCCGTTCCCGCGAATTGCGGCTGTCGAACAGCGCGAGGATTGCCTGATGCAGCAGTGGCGAAACCCGCACCACGAACTCCGATCTCAGGCCGGCATTGCGCTTCTCGCGCTTCAGCCAGGCGAGGTCGAAATAGAGCGTGCGCATCTCGATGTCGGCCAGCACGTCGATCGCATGTTCGAGCCGGGCAGGGACCCAGACCGCGCGGTCCGGCGGCACCAGCCAGCGTCCTTTCGGCGTGGTCACCTGCATGGTGCCTTTGGCCGCATAGACCAGCTGCGCCTCGCGGTGCATGTGCGGATCGAGCCGGACGCCCTTCCTGTAGTTGCGCGCGACCAGATGCACGCCATCGCCGGTCGCCCGGTGCGTGGCGCGGATTTCGGCGATTGGCATTTCGGCGACAGTCATTGGCAGCATCCCGTCAGGACAAGACCCTATAACCTATCCGAGCATAGAACGGGAATCGTCATGAACAGCCCCTCCAGGGTGATCGGCTTCGTCAACGCCGCGCACTTCATCGACCATTATGCGATGCTGATCTTCGCCGCCGCGGTCATCATTATGGGACCGGCGCTCGGCATGACCTATTCCGAGCTATTGCCCTATGCGACGCCGGGCTTCATCGCCTTCGGCGCGGGCTCGCTGATCACCGGCTGGCTGGGTGACCGCTGGAGCCGCCGTCACATGATGGTGATCTTCTTTCTGGGCATCGGCTTGTCGATGATCTCGGTCGGTCTGGTCCAGACCCCGACGCAGCTCGGCGCGGCGCTGCTGGCGATCGGCCTGTTCGCCTCGATCTACCATCCCGTCGGCACCGCCATGATCGTTTCCTATGCCGACAAGCTCGGCCGCGAGATGGGCATGAACGGCGTCTGGGGCAATCTCGGCGTGGCGTCGTCGGCGCTGGTCACCGGCGTGGTCGGGCAATATCTCGGCTGGCGCTTCGCGTTCATCTTTCCGGGCGTCATCACGATGCTGCTGGGCGCGGCCTTTGCGTTCTCGGTGGTGCATGAGGATCGCAAGGGCTCGAAACAGGCGGCGGCGCAGGCGCGGGTGGCCAAGCGCGACATGTGGCGGGTGATCCTCGCGCTGCTGATCGTCGTGATCGCGATCTCCACCACCTTCAACGCGGTGACGGTCGCGCTGCCAAAATTGTTCGCGGAGCGGCTGGCTGGTCTCACCAGCAGCCCGGCGCTGCTCGGCGTGATCGCGGCCTGTGTCTATGTGTTCGGCGCGATGACGCAATATACCATCGGAAAGCTGCTCGACCGGCATTCGCTGAAGACCGTGGCGCTCCCGCTGTCATTCGTGCTGGCGCCGTTCCTCTATCTCGCCGCGACGCTGTCGAACCTGCCGCTCATTTTGGTCTCGATCGGCATCGTGATGGGCGCGTTCGGCCAGGTCACCGTCAACGATGCCATGGTCGGCAAATACACCAGCGAGGAATGGCGCTCGCGCGCCTATGCGGTGCGCTACTTCGTCGGCTTCACCGCGGCCGGCGCGTCGGTCGGGCTGGTTGCATGGCTCTATGAGCGGGGCGGCTTCGTCACCATGCTGCATGCGTTCGCAGCGCTGTGTTTGCTGGCAGTCGCCGCCGCGATCATCCTGCCGCAGGAGATCAGGACGCCTGCTGCGGAGGCGGCGTGAGAGTGGCGTCATTGCGAGCCAAGCGAAGCAAAGCAATGCAGAATTTCTTTCGTCGCGTTGCTCCTCGCAATGACGGCTGTAGTTATGGTCCTGCCTGTGCAACCGTCTCGGTCGCCGGTGCCTTCTTCTTCCGGTCCTCGCGCCAATTGGCAAAGCGCTGCACGACCACGAAGAAGGCCGGCACGAACAGCACCGCGAGACAGGTCGAAGCCAGCATGCCCGAGAATACGGTGATGCCGATCGACTTGCGGGCGTTGGCGCCGGCGCCGGTCGCAAGCACCAGCGGCAAGCACGCCGAGGATGAAGGCGAACGACGTCATCAGGATCGGGCGGAAGCGGGCACGGGCAGCCTCCACTGCGGACTCGATCACTGCCTTGCCGTCACGCTGCAATTCGAGCCCGACCTCGACGATCAGGATCGCATTCTTGGCCGACAGCGCGATCAGGAGGATGAGCCCGATCTGGACGTAGAGATTGTTGTCGATCTTGAGCGCGGTCAGGACCGTCATCGGCCCGAGCAGCGACAATGGCACTGCGAGGATCACGGAGATCGGCGAGTACCAGCTTTCATATTGCCCGGCGAGCACGAGATAGACCAGCAGCATTGCGAGACCGAACACATAGTAGATCTGGTTCGAGACAGCCTTCTCTTGATACGACATCGCGGTCCAATCATAACCGGCGCCGGGCGGCAGCGTCTTGTCCGCGATCTGCTCCATCAGGCTGAGCGACTGGCCCGAGCTATAGCCTTGCGCGGGCAGGCCAACGATGGTGGCAGACGGATAAAGATTGTAGAGGCTGATCAGCGACGGGCCGACCGACGGCGTGATCGTCGCCACCGTGCCGATCGGGACCATGTCGCCATTCTGGTTCCGCACCATCATGTTGGCGATGTCGCGCGGAGTGAGACGGAATTTAGCGTCGGCCTGGGTATAGACCTGGAACACGCGGCCGAACTTGTTGAACTGGTTGACGTAGGACGAGCCGAGATAAGACGACAGCGTCGAAAAGATCTGGTCGGTCGTGACGTGCAGTGTCTGGGTCTTGATGCGGTCGACCTCGACATTGAGTTGCGGCACGGTCGCGCGGAACGGCGAGGAGACGCGCTGCAGCGCGCTCTGGGTCCCTGCGTTGGCGACCACGGCATTGGTGATCGCCTGCAGCTTGGCGTAGTCGCTGTTGCCGTCGCGCAGCTCGAGCTGCATGGCGAAGCCGGCGGCATTGCCGATGCCTTGAATTGGCGGGGGCGGCAGAACCAGCGTCCGCGCCTCCATGATGCTGCCGACCTTTTGGTTCAGCCCGACCACGAGCGAGCGGAGATCCTCTCCGGGCCCGCGCGCGTCCCAATCCTTCAGGATGATGTAGGCAACGCCGGCATTGGCGAGGCTCGCGCTATTGTCGAGCGCGGAGATGCCGGCGATCGTGATCACCTGAGCAACACCGGGCGACTGGCCGACGATCTCGCTGACCTGATTGAGCACCTTCTGGGTGCGGTCGAGCGCCGCACCATCGGGCAATTGCACGGCCGCGATCAGGTAGCCCTGGTCCTCGATCGGCAGGAAACCGGTCGGCACGCGCGACAATCCGTATCCGCCGATGCCGATCAGGATCAGCGCGACGATGACCGAAATATTGGCATGCCGGGCGAGCGAGCCGATCAGCCGCGCATAGCCGCTTTCGAGCCGGTCATAGACGCTGTTGAAGCCGCGATAGAACCAGTTGCGCTGCTCCGGCGGCACCGGGCGGCGCAGCCACAGCGCGCACTGCGTCGGCTTCAAGGTCGCTGCGTTGATCGCGGACAGAAGCGCCGTCGCCGCGATGACGAGCGCGAATTGCGCGTAGATGCGCCCCGTGAGTCCGGGCAGGAAGGCCGCCGGCAGGAACACCGAGATCAGGACCAGCGTGATGCCGACGATCGGTCCGAACAACTGGTCCATCGCCTTGATCGCGGCATCATGGCCATTCATGCCCTGCTCGATATTGTGAGCCGCGCCTTCGACCACGACGATCGCGTCGTCCACCACGATGCCGATTGCGAGCACGATCGCAAACAGCGTCGACAGGTTGATGGTGAAGCCGAGCGCCGCCATGCCCGCGAAGGCGCCGATGATCGTGACGGGCACGGTGGTCGCCGGCACCAGCATCGCACGCCAGTCCTGCAGGAACACGAGGATGACGATCAGCACGAGCACGCCGGCCTCGATCAGCGTCTTGTAGACCTCGTTGATCGAAGCCGAGACGAACTTCGTGGTGTCGAACGGCGTGTCGTATTTCATGCCCTGGGGGAAGCTGCGCGCGAGCTCGGACATCTTCTTTTCGACTGCCTGCTCGACCTCCAGTGCGTTGGCGCCGGGCGACTGGAACACGCCGATGCCGGTCGCGGGCTGATTGTTGAGCGAGAACTGCTGGCTGTAGGTCTGCGCGCCGAGTTCGACCGAGCCGACGTCACGCACCCGCGTAACGTCGCCATTGCTGCCGGTCTTCACGATGATGTCCTCGAACTGGCTGGCGTCGTCGAGGCGGCCGTTGACGTTCAGCGTATACTGAAACGGCTGGCCGGGCGGCGTCGGCGGCGCGCCGACCTGGCCGGCGGTGACCTGCTGGCTCTGCTGCTGGATCGCTTGGATGACATCTTGCGGCATCAGCCCGCGCGCCTGAAGCTTGTTCGGATCGAGCCAGATCCGCATCGAGTACTGCCCCGCGCCGAACACCGTGACGTTGCCGACGCCCGACAGTCGCGAGAGCTCGTCCTTCAGATTGATGGTCGCGTAGTTGCTGAGAAAAAGGCTGTCGAACCTGGCGTCGGGCGAGGTCAGTGTCACGAACAGAAGGATCGAGGTCGATTTCTTCTGCACGGTGACGCCCTGGTTCTGCACGGACTGCGGCAGTTGCGACAGCGCACTGGAGACGCGGTTTTGCACCAGCACCTGCGCGAAGTTCAGGTCGGTCCCGATTTTGAACGTCACTGTCAGCGTGTAGGTGCCGTCGGCGCCGCTATAGGACTGCATGTAGAGCATGTCCTCGACGCCGTTGACCTGCTGCTCGATCGGCAGCGCCACCGTATCGACCAGCGTCTTGGCGCTGGCGCCGGGATAACGCGTGGTAACCTGCACGGTCGGCGGCACGACATCCGGATATTGCGCGACCGCAAGCCGGAACAACGACACGCCGCCGATCAGCATCATCAGGATGGCGATGACGTTGGAGAGAACGGGCCGCTCGATGAAGAATTTGGAAATCATGTGCCGGTCCTATTTGGCCGACGCGGTGGGCGACTCGATCTTCTGCAGTTGCGGATCGACCTTCTGGCCTGGGATCGCCCGCAGCAATCCGGCGACGACCAAGCGGTCCTCCGGTTTCAGGCCGCTCTCGATCACGCGCATGCCGCCGGCCTCCAGCTGCCCGGTCTGCACCTTGCGTTGCTCGACGACATTATCGCCGTTGACGACGAGCACATAGCGGCCGCCCTGATCGCTGCCGAGCGCGGTGTCGGGGATGAGCAGGGCATCCTGCTGCGTGTCGATCGGCACGCGAACGCGGACGAAGAAGCCGGGAAGCAAAATGCGGTCCGGATTGGGGATGACACCGCGCACCGCGAGCGTACCGGTCGATTGATTGACCGTGGGCGCAGCATAGTCGAGGTTGCCCTCGTGCGGATAGCCGTCTTCGGTCTGCAGGCCCACCGCGATCGGCAAGCGCGTCAGGTCGCTCGCCGTAAGGCCCCGGCGTCTTGCCTCAGCACGAACCCGCAGCACGTCTTGTTCGCTGACGGTGAAGTTCACATAGATCGGATCGAGCGCAACGATGGTCGAAAGCTGCGTGGGCGAGGACGCGCCGACCAGCTCGCCGATCGAGATCAGATGTGCGGTCACGATACCATCGAACGGTGCGGTGACTTTGGTATAGCTGTAATTGACTTCGGCAATTCTTGTGTTGGCCTGCGCCTGCTGCAGATTTGCCTGGGCGTTGTCGCGCGTGGAGGTCGATGTATCGAGCGTTGCCTGGGACACCGCTTGTCGTGCCACCAGGTCCGATTGCCGCCTGAAATCCGCCTCCGCCTGTTTCAGCGATGCTTCCGCGCCGGCCTGGGCGGCCCGGGCCTGGTCGAGCTTGAGCTTGTAGGTCTCCGGCTCGATCGTGAACAGCGTCGTGCCTTGCTTGACGTAGCTGCCGTCCTTGTAATCGATCGATTCGAGGAAGCCCTGGACCCGCGCGACGAGATCGACGGATTTGATCGGTGCGGTGTTGCCGGTCGCGTCGAGATAGCGCGTGATCGCGCGCTGCACCGGCACGGCGACGTCGACCTTGGGCGGCGGCGGTGGTTGAAACGTGTTCTGGTCGCAGCCCGTGAGCAAGGCGAGAGAGAGTAACGCAATGGCGGCGCGCATTGTCGGCCTGGGACTTCGCCGGTCAAGCGGCTTGGGACATGGCGGAAACGCAGGCGTCATTGCAGGTCACCATTTCAAAAAGCCTGTGAACAGGCTTCCCGCGCACTTCAATAGCAACAATCGACGGACAGTGGAACCGGAAAGGCAGCAATGCTTCACGGCCTCTTGCCACATCTCGGCCAAAGCGATTTTATCGTCGCATCTTGCGGATGAAGATTTGAGGATCGGTGCAACCGATCCCAAAGCAAGAGCGGGCGGGGAGGAGAAGTCTGATGTCAAAGCGATCGTGGCTTTGCAGTGCAATTCTTGTGATAGGGGCAATGATGATGGCGATGGCTGCAAATGCCGATGGCTTGAAGGATGAAATCGCGCCGACCGGCAAGCTGCGGGTCGCGATCGCGATCAGTGCGGCCGGCGGCGCGTTCTGGTCGACCAAGACGGAATCCGGCGGCTACGCCGGCGTGCCGGTCGATCTCGGCAAGGACATGGCCGCGCAGCTTGGCGTGCCTGTCGAATACATCGCCTATCCCAATTCCGGACAGGTCACGGATGCTGCGTCCAAAGGTGCGTGGGACGTCACCTTCCTGCCGCAAGACCCGGAGCGCGAGACCAAGATGTCGTTTGGCCCGATCTACGAGGTCGCTGACGCGACCTACATCGTCAAGGCCGGCTCGACGATCGGCGATTTCGCAGCGCTCGACCAGCCGGGTATCAAGGTCGCTGCCGTCAACAACACCACGACCATGCGCGGTGCGCAGGCGCATCTGAAGAATGTCAAGGTCACGGGCTACCAGACCTATGACGAGATCTTCGATCTCTTGAAAAGCGGCGAGATCGACGCGTTTGCGCTGTCACGCGACCAGCTCAACGCAATGGCGAAGAAGATTCCGGGCACCAAGGTGCTCGACGAGACTTTCAAGAAGACGGTGACCGCGGTCGCGGTGCCCTCGAACCATCCGCAGTCGCTGGCCTTCGTCAAAGAGTTCATGACGCAGGCCACCACGAACGGTACCCTGCGCAAGGCCTATGACGCCAATGGCCTGAAGGATTCGCCGATCCGGACGCAGTGAGAGGGTGGTGGTCGCCGCCTCGACTGGCCGCGCTCGCGTCAGTCGTTCGCTTCGGGCGGCAGAAAATCGACTTCGTGATCGGCGGAGATGCGCACGACCTCCGCCGGATCGGTCAAATTATGGAGCTTGTCGAACAGCGCTTCCAGCTTCTGCATCGGCGAGACCCAGAACAACGCACGCGCCGGCTTGTCTGACTTGTTGAAGTAGCCATGCGGAATGCCGCGCGGCAAGCGCACGAGATCGCCCGCCTTGGCCTGCACCCAGACGCCGTCGAGCTTCAAGTCGAGCACGCCTTCCTGCACCAGGATGAACTCGTCCTGGGTCGGATGCACATGCACGGGCACGAATTGTCCGGGATCGCTGTTGGTCTCGAATGCGAAGGTGGAATTGGTCACAGCCTTCGGGAAGTAAACCTGGCCGAGAATGTTCCAGGTCTTGCTGCGATATCCCTCGCCGTTCGGGGTGATGCCTTTCTCCAGTGCCGCCATGACGTCCTCCTGCCGGTCGATAACTGTGCGTAGCATCGGACAGCGAGGTGACGGAGTCTATCGGAGAAGTGAGGCGATGCAGCTGACTGAGGGCATTCGTCGACGAGCGGCGCGTGGTTCTCCCTCTCCCCGTTCTTACGGGGAGAGGGCCGGGCTGAGGGGCTCTCTCCACGGATTCAGTCGCGGAAAGACCGGTACCCTCTCACCCCGATCGCATCTTGCGATACGACCCGACCTCTCCCCGCAAGCGGGACGAGGTGAGGCCAGCGGTAAGTCCGTCCAAGTCTATGTGCTCAATTCGTCGCGCCCGCCGGAATCGGGTCCAGACCGCTTTTGACGATCTCGTCGCGCGCAGCCGGTGAGGTGAGGAACTTGATCAGCGCCTTGCCGGCTTCGGGCTCCTTCGACACAGTGGCGATGCCGGCCGAGAACACCGTGATCTTCTGCAGGTCGTCCGGCAGCTTGCCGATGATGTCGATGCCCTGCACGGGCTTCAGTTCGCTGATCTGCTGCAAGCCGATCTCGGCCTCGCCCTTGGCGACGATCTCGCCGACCGGCGTCGCCGGAATTTTCGTCGCCTTGTCTTTCATCTGATCGACAATGCCGAGCTTCTGGAACATTTCGGTCGAAACGTAGACGCCGCTGGCGCTGTCGGAATAGGCGACCGACTTGGCGCTCAGAAGAGCCTTCTTCACGGCATCCGACGAACTGATGTCGGGATGTGGCGCGCCGGTTTTCACCGCGATCCCGATCGGCGAGTTGACGAGATCGACGCGGCTGTCGGCAACCGCCTTGCCGCTCTTGATGAGATCGCCGAGCGCGTAGCCGACCATGATCAGGACGTCCGCGGGCTCGCCACGTTCGAGCCGCACCGGAATGGCGTTGACCGTCGTGCCCATCGAGGGCCCATAAGCGATCAGCACCTTGTTGCCGGTCTGGCGTTCGAATTCCGGCACCAGTGCCTTGAAGGCCGCCGTGAAGCCGCCAGAGATCATCACCCGGACCTCGGCGGCGCTCGCGGTGCCCGTCAACCAGAGAGCGCCAATGACGCCGAGCGCCAGCGTGCGGATAGAGATGGATGACGATCGCATGGTTGTTTCTCCCCTGGGATGATTGTTGGTTTGAAGGTTCGCGCCCAGGCCGTCGCTTAGCGCGGTTATCGAGGCGGAGCTAGGGCGGATTCGACGCCGAGGTCATCGCGGCGCGCGTGCGCCGCACAGCCTCGTCAGTCCGGACGGTCCGCGAACGCGGACCGATCCGGAATCTCGAAGTTGGGTGCGCGCCTGTTGCCTGCGAGATTCCGGGTTCACGCGCTTTGCGCGCGCCGGGAAATGACGGGGTGGGGGCTCAGGAGTTCACGTGCACGAAGTCGCGTAGCAGCGGATAGATCTCGTTGTTCCACTTCCTGCCGCTGAACACGCCGTAATGGCCGACACCGGCCTGCATGTGGTGCACTCGCCGGTAGGCGCGTACACCGGTGCAGAGCTCCTGCGCCGCCAGCGTCTGGCCGATCGAGCAGATGTCGTCCTTCTCGCCCTCGACCGTCATCAGCCCGATCCGGCGAATCGCGGCGGGGTTCACCACGCGGTCGCGGAAGGTCAGCTTGCCTTGTGGCAGCAGATGCTCCTGGAACACGTCGCGCACGGTCTCGATGTAGAACTCCGCCGGCAGATCCATGACGGCGAAATATTCGTCATAGAACGTCTTGATGATCTCAGCCTTGTCCTTCTCGCCTTTGACGAGATGGTTGTGCAGGTCGAGATGCTGCTTGATGTGGCGTTCGAGATTCATCGACACGAAGGCGGTGAGCTGCACGAAGCCGGGATAGACCTTCCGGAACGCGCCCTTGCATTGCACCGGCACGTAGCTGATCAGATTGTCCTCGAACCAATTGATCGGCTTGCTCTTGGCGAATTCGTTCACCTTGGTCGGCTGGATGCGTGTGTCGATCGGGCCTGCCATGAGGGTCAGCGTCGCCGGGCGCGAGGGATGATCGTCCTCGCACATGATCGCGGTCGCAGCGAGCGCCGAGACCGACGGCTGGCAGATCGCCACCATGTGCGGGCGCGGGCCGAGCTGACCCAGGAAATCGATCAGGTGCGCGGTATAATGGTCAAGCCCGAACGGGCCGTCGTCGAGCGGAATGTCACGGGGATTGTGCCAGTCGGTAATGTAGACGTCGTGATCCTGCAACAGCGTCTTCACCGTGCCGCGCAGGAGCGTGGCGAAATGGCCGGACATCGGCGCCACCAGGAGCATGCGTGGCTGTTCGGGCGCGTCCTCCTTCTTGAAGCGCAGCAGCGAACCGAACGGCGTCGCGTAGACGACTTCCTCGGAGACGGCGAACTCACGATTGCCGACCTGCACCCGATCGATCCCGTAAGGCGGCCGTGCATAGGTGAGGGAGGAGCGTGAGATCAATTCGAGCGCCGCGGCAAGCCGCGCGAACAGCCTGTCGGATGTTCCCTGCGGCGCCAGGTTGAGATATTTTAGCGCTGAAGTTGCCCCCGACCGCCACGGCTCAGTAAGGTCCATGTGGTTCTGGTAGGCTTGGTAAAGCATTGACATCATACGCGTCCGCCCTTGCCCCTGTTGCTATGCAATATCGGAGCCAAAGCGGCGTCAGATCGCCCGCAAATTGGCACGTGGCTTGCTGCATCTGATGCGGTATGCGTATCCGGTAGGCAGGGGGGCATTGGTGCTCGCCCTTCGAAGCCGCGTTCGGCCGTGAGGGAAAAGCCATATGGCGAAGGCGACACTGACCATCAGCAGCAAGAACTACTCGTCGTGGTCGTTGCGTGGCTGGCTGCTGACCAAGTTCTCCGGCATGGAGTTCGAGGAGATCGTCACCGCGCCGGACGATCCATCGGCGCGGGCGGAGATCCTCCTGATATCGCCGACGATCCTGGTGCCGTGCCTGCGCCACGACGGCGCCACCGTCTGGGACACGCTGGCGATCGGCGAATATCTCAACGAGACCATGCCGCAGGCCGGTCTGTTGCCGGCCGACCGCGTTCAGCGGGCGCATTGCCGCTCGATCTGCGGGGAAATCCATTCCGGATTCACCACGCTGCGTGCCTCGCTGCCCGTGAATCTCAAGGGTCATTTTCCGGGCTTCAAGATCTGGACGCGCGCGCAGGCCGACATCGATCGGGTCTGTGCGATCTGGCGCGAATGCCTCGCCGCATCCGGCGGGCCGTTCCTGTTCGGCACGCGCACCATGGCGGACGCGATGTATGCGCCCGTCGTGACGCGGTTCATGACCTACGACGTGAAGCTCGAACCCGAACTCAAGGCCTATGCCGACATGATCATGGCGATGCCGGAGATGGTCGAGTGGATCGAGGCCGCCAAGGCCGAGCCCGAGGAGATCGAAGAGCTCGAGGTCGAATATTAGGCAGCAGACGCTGCTGGTTGCCTGTGACGCGGGCTTAAACGCGGGGCAGGCTGTGCATAACTTGATGCCAGTTGCGCCGCCGGTCTCCTTCGCGGTGTCAGGCCTGCAGCCCTGCCACTGAGAAGGCCGATCCGAATTCTCGCCTTCCGCCAAACGCTTCGCGGATCCCTCGGGAGATGCGCGTAAAGCCGTTGCGATGCAACGCGGCTGGCGCGTTTCTCGCATGATGAAGAGAAGCGGTGACGCGACGATGCGATCCTGCCGAAAATTTGGACGCCTCGCGTATGCCCGAAAACACGGTGGAGTCCGTCATGAACCAGCACGCTGTCGTCAATAAGTTCTCTCACGTCAAGCCAGGCGATACCGAATACAAGGGCGGAGGTCTGCGTGACTTCTTTCTGTATCGCGATCTCGGCATTGCGGATGCGACCGGGGGGCAGGTGATCTGCCATCTCGTCAAGGCCAATCCCGACTGTCCGCCGGAAGACGGCACCGGATGGCATCGCCATGAATGCGATTTTCAGATCGTGATCATGACGAAGGGCTGGGCGCGCTTCATGTACGAGGACAAGCCGACGCTGGTGTCGGCCGGTGACGTCGTTCATCAGCGGCCGGGCATCGTGCACTACCTGTATGATTATTCGCCCGACATGGAATATCTCGAGATCGTCAGCCCTGCCGATTTCAAGACCGTCGACGTGCCGCCCGCGACCGACAACGTCCCGCACGTCACGCCCTGGAAGTGAACGACCGATGTCGGCGCCGGGGGGTTAACCTTTATCCTCGGCCGCTGCCTGCTGCTTTTCACGTTCGCTCTGGATATCGTGCGTTGGTTCAGGTCTGCGCCGATATCTAGCCGTGAACAACTGCGTACGAAGACCTGATCGCTGATTTCGGACGTGGTTCGTTCCCAGCGCGTTCCGAATCTTAAGACGGCGCAAACATGCGTCGCATTTCAGGACAGAGGCCGCGCGTCCGTCAAGAAAAAGCCCGCCTCGCGTTCGGATCGCGGGGCGGGCATCGGCCGTGTGCCTTGCTTGCAAAATTTTGGGCTGCGCGCCGGGATCATGCTCTACGGCGATCTGAAGCGCAGCGTGATAGCTTCGAAAATAACCGGGTTCTAGAATCGCGGCATACGCCAGCCGACAACCATCGCTTCGAGCGTGCCGCCGGATTCATGATTGCGCCACTGACCGTTGGCGTAGTGGCATTTGAATGGCAGCTGATATGTCCCGCTCTGGTCCTCACACAACACCTGGACCGGCAGACCCGACGGCGGCATGCCGGAGCCATCGAATTCAGATAATCGTCGTTCGCGCGTTGCCATATCAACACTTCCTCGTTTCAAGCGGCACGCCCATGCCGCCCCTATGGTCTCCCCCTCGCCCAAATTTGCTTTCAGCCCCTTTCCGGATGACAACTCCCGAATGAGGTATGAGTATGGTCGCACTGGTCACACGTGGGACTTCCGTGCAATTTGATGTGATGGGTCTTTCCGGGCGAGGATGCGGTGAAGAAAATAATTTCTCTCGTAGTGCTACTGTTCCTGATGCTGATACCGCCGCACGTTCGCGCGCAGGATATTCCCGGCATCGAGATATGCACGGCGGAAAAGACGATGGAGCGGCGGACAAGCTGTCTGCAGAGCAATGTCGATTTTCTGCAGAAGACGATCACGAAACTTTCCGCAGATCATCAGCAGAAGATCGACGCGGCCAATCGTCAGATCGATGCGTTGAAAGGAGCCGTCATTTCGCTGCAGAAGACGGTCGAGGATCTTCGTGCCGTCCAAAAGAAGCCGACTGATGATTCGAAGAAAGCCGACGCGCCGCCCGCGAAGGACGCTGCGCCGGCAAAGGATGGCAAGGAAAACGTCAAGGACGGTGCGAAGTAAACGCATCGTTGGCGCGTGGCATGTTCGCTACGTCACGCTGTAACGTTTCATGACATCGCTGTCAGGTTCGTAGCCAAGACCAGCACCTTGCGGCACCTCGATGCTGCCGGTCGAATCGGCGTCGATGCGGCCTCCCCACAAGCATGCGGCGCGCTTCATGTAGAACACCTCGATCAGGCCCTCGTCCCTGACCGACATCAGATGCAGCGTCGCGAGGAAGCCGGGACCGAAATACGGCGAATGCGGAATGAGCCTGACGCCGAACTCGTCGGCGAGGCGGGCGACCTTCAAAAACTCGGTGATGCCGCCGACCTTGATCACCGAAGGCTGCGCATGGCTGACGGCGCCGGCAGCCATCATCTCCCGGAATTGATACGCCGTGCAGGCGTTCTCGCCTGCGGCGATATCGAGCCCGCCCTTGACGCGAACGTCGGCGAGCGTCGCGAAATCCTCCGGCGGCCACACCGGCTCTTCGAGGAACATCGGTGTTGCCGCGCGGCAGGCCTGCGCGAAAGCAATCGCGCTCGGCCCATCCAGCGGACAATTCATGTCGACCATCAGCGGCACGCCGGGACCGATCGCCTCGCGCGCGGCAAACACCGCGGGCACGGTGGTCTCGTGCAGCTTGATGGCTGAATAGCCGAGCTGCCGCGCTGCCGCGCATGCACTCGCGATCGCCTCGGGCTTGCCGATCCGCAACAGGCTCGCGTAAGCCGGAATCCGCTCGCGCCTGGCGCCGCCGATCAATTGATGAAGCGGTACGCCCTTGGCCTTCGCGGCGATGTCCCACAGCGCGATGTCGAGGCCGGAGATCGCGAATATCGTGATGCCGTAGCGGCCGAACAGATGCAGGTTGCGCTGGATCTGCTCCATGAAGGCGGGGATGCCGTCAGCATCGGGCGCATCGAGGCCGCGCGCCTGCGGCGCGATGAGTTCGTCGACCGCGGTGCACGTCGTCCGTGGGCCGAAATAGCCGAAGGCGTCGCCCCAGCCGGTGATGCCGGCGTCCGTCAACACCTCGACAAGGGCGGTGTCGAGCGCGGATATCGCCGTCGCGCCCTGGCGGAAACTGGCGGCGCCGGCGTCATAGGGGATGCGGATGTGGTGCGCGCGGACGTCCGTGATTTTCATTTTTGTGTTTCCTTTTCTTCTGTCGCCGCGATGGTCTGGAGTAGACGGCGCCGTGTCCATGACCCGTCATTCCGGGGGCGCCGCGACAGCGGCGAGCCCGGAATCTCGAGGTTCCGGGTTCACTCGCCGCGCGAGCGCCCCGGAACGACGATGAGGGGACGGGTCTTCTTCTTCCCTACGAATTCTTCTCGCCCGACATCACCGGGCCGAAGCGCTCCCAGGCCTCGCCCTTGAAACGCTGCATCTGCAGCTGCTCGATCGGTGCGAAGTCGGTCGGGCTGGTCTTGATCCGCGTGCCCGGCAGGTAGATGCCGATTTCGAAGTTCAGGTTTGCGGCCTGCTTCATGACGTTCTCACGCGTGAGATCGTCGCCGCACTGCCGCAGCACCTGCTCCAATCCCTTGGCAACGCCGTAAGCGAAGACGGTCGAAGCATCGTCCTGATCGCCTTCGGGATACCATTTGGTCATGAACGCCCGCCACTCGACCATGGCCGGATCGCTCTTCCATTCGGGATCCTTGGGGTCCTTCAGATAGTTGGTCGAGAGAATGCCCTGATCGTTCTCATAGCCCGCGGGCTTCATGACGCCGCCGATCGAGCCTGACACGTTGGTGAGGAATTGGATCGGATGCCAGTCGATCTCCGCGATCTTCTTGATCGCTTGCGCTGCGAATTTCGGGGTTGCGATGTTGACGAAGATGTCGGGATTGGCGCCCTTGATCTGCACCACCTGCGAATCCACCGTCGGCGAGGAGGTCTCATAGGAGGATTCGATCAGGATCAGCTTGTTCGCCTGGTCGCCGAGCCCTTCGCGCAGCCCGATCACATAGTCCTTGCCGAAATCATCGTTCTGATAGAGCACGCCGATGGTCTTGCCGGGATAGTTCTTCAGGATATAGGCGCCATAGATGCGCGCCTCGGTCTGGTAGTTCGGCTGCCAGCCCATGGTCCAGGGAAAGTTCTTCGGGTCATTCCATTTCGCCGCACCCGTCGAGACAAAGAGCTGCGGCACCTTCTTGGCGTTCATGTATTTCTGGATCGCGGTGTTCGACGGCGTGCCGAGCGAATTGAAGATCAGGAGCACCTCGTCGCTCTCGACCAGCTTGCGTGCCTGCTCGACCGCTTTGGGCGGGCTGTAGGCGTCGTCGTAGGAGATGAAATTGATTTTGCGGCCGTTGATGCCGCCTTCGGAATTAAGCTTGTTGAAATAGGCGGCTTCGGTCTTGCCGATCGTCGCGTAAGCCGATGCCGGTCCCGAATAGGGCATGATGTTGCCGATCTTGATCTCGGCGTCGGTTGCGCCGGGATCGTATTTCTTTTGCGCCTGCGCACTGCTTGCGAGCGCGGTCGCAAACAGTGCGGCAAGTACCAATCGATGGGTATGGCTCAAGGCATGGTTGTGCATTGGTCGTCCTCCCTGACGTGCTGGCCGATGGCTCATGCCGTCTTCGTAATGGGCAGCTTGCGAGCCGTCGGAACGAATGCGTGATCAGTATGCACGATCGGCTGCCGCTGACCAGCGACGGGTTTGCTGCTATTTTCCGCGCTGCGGAAGCTTGGAAAATTTCTGTTCCGGTCGTTTTCGCTCGTGCAGGCGCAAGGACTGTCAAACGCGGCAGACGAAAAACCTGCATGCTGCGCGGGCTTCGAATGAAGGCTGTGATCCATGAACCCCGCGCAAAAGGCGCTCTGGTACATCGAAAGCCACCTCGCAAAGGCGCTGACGCTCGACGAGATTTCGGCCGTCGCGGGAGTGTCGCGTTTCCATCTGGTGCGCGCCTTTGCCGCGGCGACCGGATTTTCGGTGATGCGCTACGTGCGCGCCCGTCGCCTGACGGAGGCCGCCCGGGCGCTCGCCGCGGGTGCGCCCGACATCCTCTCGCTTGCGCTGGATGCGGATTACGGCTCTCACGAGGCATTCACCCGCGCGTTCCGCGACCATTTCGGCGCGACGCCTGAAACGGTCCGGGCCTCCGCGTGCCTCGCTCATCTCAAGCTTCAGGAGCCGGTCCTCATGGATTCAACTGCAACCGACAATCTCAAGCCGCCGCGTTTCACGGTCGGCAAGGCAATGCTTGTCGCCGGCGTCGGCGACCGTTTCAGCCACGAGAACGGCGCCGGGATTCCCGGCCTGTGGCAGCGCTTTCGCCACATGGTGGATGGCATTCCCGGCCGGGTCGGGCAGGTGGCCTATGGCGTTTGCTGCAACGGCGACGATGCCGGTAATTTCGACTACATCGCAGGCGTCGAAGTCGCCGACTTCACCGATCTGCCGCGCGAGTTCAGCCGTGTGCGCGTCGCGGAACAAAAATATGCGGTGTTCGCGCATGATGAGCACATCTCGACCATTCGCCGCGCCATCAACGCGATCTGGAATCACTGGCTGCCGCAATCCGGTTTCCAGGTCGCCGACGCGCCGGTCTTCGAGCGCTATGACGAGAATTTCGATCCGCATACCGGCAATGGCGGTTTCGAGATCTGGGTGCCGATCAGGGGCTGACCGTCTCTGCAACGCTGCCCTGCGAAGGTGGTGCGGCGTTGCGCGCTTGCTTGGCAAGCCGGAATGACTTTGCCATAACCGAACGCAACAGGATGTTGCGTGCGGAAGCGAAACTTGGAGTCCGCCTGCAGCCAACAACAAAGCGGGAGGATTCCTATGGCCAATATTCGCGTGCTCGCCACCGATCTGGAATTTCCGGAAGGGCCGGTGGTGATGCCGGACGGCTCGGTGGTGCTGGTCGAAATCCGCGGGCGGCGGCTGACCCGGGTCCATCCCGACGGGCGCAAGGAGGTCGTCGCGCAGATTCCCGGCGGCCCCAACGGCGCGGCGTTGGGTCCCGACGGCAAGATGTATGTCTGCAACAATGGCGGCTTTTCCTGGATTCCCACCCGCAACATGATCATGCCGGGGCCGCAACCTGATGATTATCTCGGCGGCTCGATCCAGCGGGTGGATATGCAAAGCGGCAAGGTCGAGACCGTGGTCGCCAAATGCGGCGAGCACGCGCTGAGGGGGCCGAATGACCTCGTCTTCGACAAGCACGGCGGCCTGTGGTTCTCCGATCTCGGCAAGCGCCGCGCCCGCGACATGGATGTCGGCGCGTTCTATTACGTCAAGCCGGGCATGAAGGAGATCGTCGAGGCGGTGCATGGCGTGCTGCCCGCCAACGGCATCGGCCTGTCGCCGGACGAGAACACCGTCTACATCGCCGAGACGCCGACCGGACGGCTGTGGGCTTACGAGCTCTCCGCCCCAGGCACCCTCAAACCGCGCGAGGTGATCTACCGTGGCGAGCGCGGCCAGCCGATCGCGGGGCTCGGCGGTTACCAGATGTTCGACTCGCTCGCGGTCGAGGCGAACGGCAATGTCTGCGTCGCCACGCTGGTTTCCGGCTGCATCTCGGTGATCGCGCCGGATGGCACGCTCGTCGAGCAGGTGCCGACCGGCGACCGCGTCACCACCAACATCGCCTTTGGCGGCCCGGAGCTGAAGACCGCCTACATCACGTTGTCGGGCAAAGGCGAGCTGATAGCGATGGACTGGCCGCGGCCCGGCCTGCCGCTGAACTTTTTGAACAAGTGACGGCGTCGGGGTGATAGAAGCCGGCATCGCAAGCGGAGCGATTGCCAAACGTACACCCGTCATTCCGGGGCGATGCGAAAGCATCGAACCCGGAATCTCGAGATTCCGGGTCTGGTCCTTGCGGACCATCCCGGAATGACGGGCTCGACGTTGGTTCGAAGCCGCAATGATGCATTCCTCTCATGGAGGACGAAGGAGTTACCTGATGCCGTTTCTCGAACCTGTTACCCTGCGCGGCGAGCACGCGCGGCTGGAGCCGTTGGCGCATGAGCATCGCGATGGGCTGGTCGAGGCGGTAAAAGACGGCGAGCTTTGGAAGCTCTGGTACACCTTCGTGCCGAAGCCGGAAGACATGGCGAAGGAAATCGACCGCCGGCTCGGCCTGCTAACCGCCGGATCGATGCTGCCGTTCACGGTGTTCGATGCCGACGGGAAGATCGCGGGCATGTCCACCTACATGAACATCGATGCGGCGAACCGTCGTGTCGAGATCGGCTCCACCTGGTATGCCAACCGCGTGCAGCGCAGCGCGCTCAACACGCAGTGCAAACTGCTCTTGCTCACGCACGCCTTCGAAAAACTTGATTGCATTGCGGTGGAGTTCCGCACGCATTTCTTTAATCATCAGAGCCGCCGCGGCATCGAGCGCCTCGGCGCCAAGCAGGACGGCATTCTGCGCAACCACCAGATTGCGCCGAACGGTACACTGCGCGACACTGTAGTCTACAGCATCATCGCGGCCGAATGGCCGACGGTGAAGGCTCACTTGAACTATCAGCTCAATGACAAGCCGCGTTAGCTCAGGCTTGCAGTTGAAGCGAAGCGGCAACCCGTTCGCGTGAAGAGCGCGCCTTAAGAGTTTGAAGAGACCATGGAAACGTTCGACTATGTGATCGTCGGCGCAGGCTCCGCCGGAAGCGTCTTGACCAACCGGCTGAGCGAGGACGCAAATACCTCGATCTGCGTGCTCGAGGCGGGACCGCGCGACTGGCATCCCTACATCCATCTGCCGGCCGGTTTCATCAAGACCTTCCACATGAAGAGCGTGAACTGGGCCTATCAGCAGGAGCCCGGTCCGTGGACCGGCGGCCGCAGCATCTATGCGCCGCGCGGCAAGACGCTCGGCGGCTCGTCCTCGATCAACGGCCACATCTACAACCGCGGGCAGCGACAGGATTTCGATACCTGGGCGCAGATGGGCAATCGCGGCTGGGGCTATTCGGACGTGCTGCCGTACTTCAAGCGGATGGAGCGGCGGGTCGGGGAGGGCGATGACGCCTATCGCGGCCGCGACGGCAGCCTCACCGTCACCACGATGGATTGGAAGGACAGGCTGTGCGAGGCCTTCATGGAAGGCGCGATGAGCCTCGGCATTCCGCGCAACCCGGATTACAACGGCGCGATCCAGGAAGGCGTGTCCTACGCCCAGCGCACGATCAAAAATGGCCTGCGCGTCAGCGCGGCAACCGCCTTCCTTCATCCGGCGCGCAAGCGGCCGAACGTGCATGTGCGCACCCATGCGCATGCGACCAACATCATCTTCGAGGGCAAGCGCGCGGTCGGCGTGCGATACATGAAAGGCGGCCGGGGCGGCACGCCGGTCGAAGTGCGGGCCAACAAGGAAGTCATCCTGTCCGGCGGCGCCTATAACTCGCCGCAGCTGCTGCAACTCTCCGGCGTCGGATCGCCGGAGCTGTTGCAATCGCTGGGTATCGAGGTGCGCCACGCGCTGCCTGGCGTCGGCGAAGGTCTGCAGGACCATTACGCGCCGCGCACGGTGGCGCGGGTCAAGGACATCCAGACCATCAACGAGCTCAGGCGCGGCTGGCACCTCTGGGCGGAGGCGCTCAAATGGGCAACCACGCGGCGCGGCCTGCTGTCGCTGTCGCCGACCATGGTCTATTGCTTCTGGCATTCCGGCGAGACCACCGAAAGCTCCGACCTACAGCTCACTTTTACGCCGGCAAGCTACAAGGAGGGCGTGCAGGGGCAGCTCGAGGACGAACCGGGCATGACGGTCGCCTCCTGGCAGCAGCGCCCGGAAAGCCGCGGCTATGTCCGCCTGCGCTCGGCCGATCCGTTCGCGCCGCCGATCATCCAGACCAACTATCTCGTCGACGAGCTCGACCGCCGCGTCGTCGTCGCGGGAATGAAGCTGGCGCGGCGGCTGCTGCAGTCGGCGCCGCTTGCGCCGTACTACGCCTACGAGGATTTCCCCGGGCCGAAAGTGCAGAGCGACGACGAATTCCTGGCGGCCGCGACCGAGCGCGGCACCACGACCTTCCACCCGGGCTGCACCTGCCGCATGGGGTCGGCCGACAAAACCTGGGCCGTGGTCGACGACCAGCTCCGCGTGCACGGCCTGCAGGGCCTCCGCGTGATCGACGCTTCCGTCATGCCGCGTATGATCTCGGCGAACCTGAACGCCTCGACCCTGATGATAGCCGACAAGGCGTCGGATCTGATCAGGGGGAAGAACGCGCCGGAAGCGGCGCGGTTGGCAAGCTAAGGTGAGGCAAGGGCGCATGAGCGCGTGCCCGCCATCTTAGTGCCGTGAATTGCGGTGGGCGCGCTTTTGCTTTGCCCATCCTGCGGATGCGGAGGTGATCTTCGATCGGTTCGCGCGTGCAGTCAGTCGTTGATTAAAGCCGTCACTTCGATTTCGACCAGAGCCGAGGCAGGCGTCAGACCGGCGACTTGCACGAGGGTGCTTGCTGGACGGGTGTCGCCGAATGCCTCCCGATGCGCACGAGCAACGTGGGGAACGTCTGCCATGTCGCGGACATACACCACGGTTCGCACGACGTGGCGCAACGCCGCACCGGCTTCGACAAGCGCCGCAGTGACTTTAGAGATGGCGTCTGTCAGCTGCACATAGGCATCACCGTCGAGATGCGGGGGGCGGGCCGTCGTTCCAGAGACGAACACGTGATCTCCGATGCGGACGGCGCGCGCGTAGCCATATGTGTCCTCGAAGGGATAGCCGGATAGAATGCTTGTCCTGATCAACGCCCATATCCTCGGTCATGCGCATGTGCGAGTGTCGGATATTCTCAGCGCTAAGGCGCAAGGTGGGCAAAGCATAGCGGGCCCACCGCTCAAGTCCCGATGCAGAGACATGGTGGGCACGGCGCTGTGCGCCTTTGCCCATCCTGCGTGCCGCAGCTGCCTCAAACCTCTCTTCGGCTCAGGAACGCCAGCCGTTCGAACAGATGCACGTCCTGCTCATTCTTCAGGAGTGCGCCGTGCAGCGGCGGAATCAGCTTGCGCGGGTCGCGCTCGCGCAACTTTCCGGTCCGATGTCCTCGTTGAGAAGCAGCTTCAGCCAGTCCAGCAGCTCCGAGGTCGAGGGCTTCTTCTTCAGGCCCGGCACTTCGCGCACCTCGAAGAAGATGCGCAGAGCCTCTTCCACCAAGCGCTTCTTGATGCCGGGGAAATGCACGTCGACGATCCTGTTCATCGTGTCAACGTCGGGGAACTTGATGTAGTGAAAGAAGCAACGGCGCAGGAACGCGTCCGGCAGCTCCTTTTCGTTATTCGAGGTAATCATCACGATCGGGCGCAGCTTGGCCTTGATGTTCTCGCCGGTCTCATAGACGAAGAACTCCATGCGATCGAGCTCGAGCAGCAGGTCGTTGGGGAATTCGATGTCGGCCTTGTCGATCTCGTCGATCAGGAGCACCGGGCGCTGCTCGGCGGTGAAGGCCTCCCACACCTTGCCGCGCTTGATGTAGTTGTTGATGTCGGAGACACGCGCGTCGCCGAGTTGGCTGTCGCGCAACCGCGAGACGGCGTCATATTCGTAAAGGCCCTGTTGCGCCTTGGTGGTGGACTTGATGTGCCACGTCAGGAGCGGCGCGCCGAGCGCCTTCGCCACTTCCTCGGCGAGCACGGTCTTGCCGGTGCCCGGTTCGCCCTTCACGAGCAGAGGGCGTTCCAGCACGATCGAGGCATTGACCGCGATCTTGAGGTCATCGGTGGCAACATAGTCCTTGGTACCGGTAAATTTCATCTCGTACCCTGTGGTTTATTTCGCGCCGTAGCATACGCACTGACGGATGGGGCGAAGTGATCGTCCCAACTGCGGATCAAGCGGTTGTTACGGGGGGATAAAGCCTGTCGCCGCCGATAGTAATTGAAAAACCGGGCAGGTCTAGGCCCCCGACAGCAAGGCTGGACGGCCCTTGACGTTCACCGTCCGGCGGGCAATCTAAAGCCCATGTTCCTGCAGTTCTTCACATCGCTCCGCGAGGCGCAGATCCCCGTAACCTTGCGGGAATATCTGACGCTCATGGAAGCGATGGATGCCGATCTCGCCGAGCAGACGGTTGAGAATTTCTATTACCTGTCGCGCGCGGCGCTGGTGAAGGACGAGCGCAATCTCGACAAGTTCGATCGGGTGTTCGGCACCGTGTTCAAGGGCTTGGAAAGCCTGCTTGACGCGATGGAGAAGGCCGAGATTCCGGAAGAGTGGCTGAAGAAGCTGGCCGAGAAGTACTTAACCGAGGAAGAGAAGAAGCAGATCGAGGCCATGGGCTGGGACAAGCTCATGGAGACGCTGCGCAAGCGCCTCGAAGAGCAGAAAGGTCGCCACCAGGGCGGCAACAAATGGATCGGCACGGCCGGCACCTCGCCGTTCGGCGCCCATGGGTACAATCCCGAAGGTGTGCGGATCGGCCAGGAGAAGAACCGCAACAACCGTGCGGTCAAGGTGTGGGACCGCCGCGAGTTCAAGGATCTCGACGGCAATGTCGAGCTTGGCATCCGCAACATCAAGATCGCGCTACGGCGGCTGCGAAAATTCGCCCGCACCGGCGCGCCCGACGAACTCGATCTCGATACCACGATCCGCGAAACCGCCAATCACGGCTATCTCGACGTGCACATGCGGCCCGAGCGGCGCAATGCGGTCAAGGTGCTCGTGTTCTTCGACATCGGCGGCTCGATGGATTCGCATATCGAGCAGGTCGAGGAATTGTTCTCGGCGGCAAAGAGCGAATTCAAGCATATGGAATATTTCTACTTCCATAACTGCCTCT
The DNA here is from genome assembly GCA_963770385.1 of uncultured Alphaproteobacteria bacterium. GTDB lineage: Bacteria > Pseudomonadota > Alphaproteobacteria > Rhizobiales > Xanthobacteraceae > Bradyrhizobium. Next base: position 3,006,783 of record CAVYPJ010000003.1, read on the forward strand.
ATGAAGGCGTATGGAAGCAGAACCGCCGCCGCTTCACCGACCGCACGCCCACCTGGGACGTCCTGCACAAATATCCGCATGACTACAAGGTCGTGTTCGTCGGCGACGCCTCGATGTCGCCCTACGAGATCTTGGTGCCGGGCGGCTCGGTCGAGCATGTCAACGAGGAGCCGGGATCGGTCTGGCTCGAACGCGTGATCCGCACCTATCCGCACACGGTGTGGCTCAATCCGGTGGCGCAGAAGCACTGGGACTATTCGGAGTCGACCACCGTCATCCGCCGCATCTTCTCGGAGCGCATGTTCCCGATCACGATCGAGGGGCTCGAAGGCGCGATGAAGGAATTGGTGCGGTAGGGAGCATGATCCGGAAAAGTGGCCACCGGTTTTCCGAATAAGATCATGCTGAAGTAATAACGGCCGTCATTCCGGACAGCCGCAAGGCGGTTGATCCGGAATCTCGATGTTGTTTAACGGATCGAGATTCCGGGTTCGCTCGCTTTCGCGAGCGCCCCGGAATGACAGAGGAGGAGATAACAATGCCCCAGACCATCCACCGCGGCATCAAGGCGATGATCGACGAGGCCAATGCCGAGATCGAAACGCTGAGCGCGGCTGACGCGATCGGCGCCGCGAAGAATGACGACGTCGTGATCGTCGACATCCGCGACCCCCGCGAGATCGAGCGCGACGGCAGGATTCCCGGCGCATTCTCGTGCACGCGCGGCATGCTGGAGTTCTGGATCGATCCGCAAAGCCCCTATGCCAAGCCGATCTTCCAGCAGGACAAGAAATTCATCTTCCATTGCGCGGGCGGTCTGCGCTCGGCGCTGGCTGCCAAGACTGCGAAGGACATGGGGCTCAGTCCGGTCGCCCATATCGGCGGCGGCTTCGCCGCCTGGCGCGACGCCGGCGGGCCGGTTGAGAAGTGGGAGCCGAAGAAGAAAAGCTGATGTTCGTCCCACGCGGGCTTGACCCGCGTGTCCATCACCTCAAGAAGGTGGATTGCCGGATCAAGTCCGGCAATGACGACTGAAAGTGACGCCGGAGTTCCGCACCCATGACCACCACCGACGATCCGCTCGTCTCCACCGACTGGCTTGCCGCGCATCTTGATGATCCGAAGGTCAAAATCCTCGATGCCACCTTCAAGCTGCCGGGCGTCTTGCCCTTGCCGAAGGACGACTATCTCAAGGCGCATATTCCCGGCGCGGTGTTTTTCGACGTCGATGCTGTCGCGGATCATTCAAGTTCGTTGCCGCACATGTTTCCGAGCGCGGAACAGTTCGGCCGCGATGTCGGCGCGCTCGGCGTCGGCAATGGCGATACGGTCGTCGTTTACGATGCCGGTGGCTGGGTGGCGGGGCCGCGTGCCTGGTGGATGTTCCTCTCCTTTGGCCATCGCGACGTGCGCGTGCTCGACGGCGGCTTGAAGAAGTGGACCGCCGAGGGGCGTCCTGTGGAAGGCGGCGAGGTCAAGCCGAAGCCCGCCAGCTACAACGCGACCTTCGACAGGAGCCGCGTCCGCAGCATCGCGCAGCTGGTCGCCAATCTCGACAGCCCCAAAGAGCAGGTGATCGATGCGCGCCCGAGCGCACGTTTCGCGGGCTCCGTTCCCGAGCCGCGGCCGGGCCTGCGTTCCGGCCATATCCCCGGCAGCCGCAACGTGCCCTATGCGGATCTGTTCGATGCCCAGACCGGCACGATGAAGCCGATTGAGGATTTACGTAAGGCCTTCACTGCAGCAAATGTCGATTTGGCAGGGCCGCCGATCGTCACCTCCTGCGGCTCCGGTGTCTCGGCGCTTGTGCTGACGCTCGCGCTGTATCGGCTGGGCGTGCGCGGCACCGCGCTCTACGACGGCTCCTGGTCCGAATGGGGGCTCGAGGCCGGTCCGCCGGTTGTGACCGGTCCGGCCTGAATCCCTCATCAGCGCGCAGTCATTATCGGCGTCCCGATCAGCGGATGCGGTGCGAAGGGGTTAGCCGCCTGCTCGGCGGCAGCCTGCTGCGCCAGCCGCGCCCGGCGAACGGCTAGCCGGTGACGCTCCTTGGCACGCTCGGCCTCCAGCTTCTTGTTGATCGCATCTCGATCGGGTTTCGCGTCGGACGCTTTGAGCGCTGCCATGGCATCCGCGATCGGCACGGGCGGGCCGCCCAGCGTGGCGATCCGCGCCGCTGCCTCATCGAGCACGACCGCGGCTGGCGCGTCCGCGAGAGTCGGTGCAGACGCCGGCAATTGCTGAGGCGCCGGCGCGGCGGGTTCGCCGGCCAATGGCTGTGCTTTCCCGATCGTCGCGCTCTCGGTTGCCGGTATCGCGGACTTTGAATCGTCGGACGCGGCGATCTTCGGCGCGCTCGCGGCCATCACAGCGGGGGGCTGAACCTCGGTCTGCACCGGCGGGGGCGTGCTCGTAGCCGTATTGCTGGCCAGATCGCCGGCTTGGATACTGGCTTGGGCACTGGCTTCGGCAGGAGCCTGGCCCGGCGGCTCGGACGCCGCGTTGTCAGGCTTCGCTGCATCGGACGTGGCGGGGCTCAGTGCTGCGGTCGTTTCCGGGCCGGAAGGCTGCGACGGGGCAGCGCCATCCGCGGCGGTGCCGGGGTCCGCCTCCTTGGGCGCGGCGGCCGGCTCGGTTGCCCGCGGCTGAACGCTGAGAACGGCCAGGACGGGAGCCCTGGCCGGTTCGTCCTGCTGGGCAAATCTGGGCTCCGGCGGCGCGCGCCAGGAGGTATTGGTGGCAAAATCCTCGTGGGCAGCCCGCATCAGCGCAGTGGCGCCTAGCCCGAAGACCAGCACCGACATGCACATGACGATCGCGGCGAACAGAAAACGGAAGCCGGGAAGCATAGATAAGGAAAAGTTTCCGCCTTGGCAGTAATCTGCGAAGGCCCTAAGCCATTGGGAACGCGGTGACCACAGACCTGGTGGCGTTCGCGGCGTCTTCTGCGCCGCGAATCAGGCTTTATCGAAGATACCGCAAGCACCCTTTTGCGGCGGGTTAAAAAATGGCGCGGAGAGGGCCGTGCCGGAGTTCCGGACGTATTTTTCGGCGCCTGCGACTTCCGTGCAACGTATTGAAGCTAGATCACAAATGCTGACACCGGGGGGAAACGGGCCGATTTAGTCTTGAATGCGCCGCGATCTTCGGCCATTTGCGTTCAGCTGTCCGGTGTTCGGCTCGGGGACAATACAAGGACGATGATGATCAAACGTATTTTGACGGTCTGTGCGGCCGTGACGGCTGGCGTAGCAGGCGTCTCCCTCGCGCAGGCGCAGCAGGGCTATCCGGTTGCGCCCGGAAACGTCTATTCGTCGGCACCGTCCTCCTATCCTTCGAACGCGCCTTACCAGACCGGCGGCTATCCGCCCGAGTATCGGCGGGGCGCCCCGCCGCCGCAGCAGCAGGGCGGCCAGGACTTCGACCAGCTCGACGACGAAGACGCGCCGGGCAATTCGGCGGCGCTGCCGCCCCCCGGTCCGGCCATGTCGCCCGACGATCCGCGCTATGGCAGGCCCGCCACGGGCCCCGTTTATTCCGATCGCAATGTCCCGACGGGGCCGATCATGTCGCCGGATGACCCGCGCTATGGGCGTCCCGCAGGCGCTCCCCCGGTGTATTCCGACCGGGGCGCTCCGACCGGTCCGATTATGTCGCCGGATGATCCGCGCTACGGTCGCCCGGCCGGCCCGCCGCAGGTGATCTATGGAGACCGCGGCGCTGGCGCGCAGCAGACCTATGCCGACCGCGGCTACTATGGCGGCGATCCCTCGCCGCGTCCGCCCGAGGGCATGGTCGTTCCGCAAGGTAGCGCCGGGACGGCGCAGGCGCCCGTAACGGGTGCTGACGGCAGGCCGATGACGGTCGCCGCGCTGCCGCCGGAAGAGCAGCCCGACGCGGCGCCCGCACAATTGGCGCCGAACCTGCGCCGGCAGGAAGTCTCCTTCGTCACCAAGGAACCCGCCGGAACCATCGTCGTCGATACATCGCACACTTACCTCTACTACGTGCTCGGCAACGGTCGCGCGATCCGCTACGGCGTCCGCGTCGGCCGCGAGGGCTTTACCTGGACCGGCGTGCAGAAGATCACGAAAAAGACGGAGTGGCCGGACTGGTTCCCGCCGACCGAGATGATCGAGCGCCAGCCTTATCTGCCGCGTTTCATGGCCGGCGGCCCCGGCAGTCCGCTCGGCGCGCGCGCGATGTATCTCGGCTCGACCGTTTATCGCATCCACGGCACCAACCAACCGTCGACGATCGGCAAGTTCGTCTCCTCCGGCTGCATCGGCATGCTGAATGAAGATGTGTCCGACCTGTTCGACCGTGCGAAGGTCGGCACCCGCGTGGTCGTGATGCCGGGTGGTCCGCCGCCCGGGGGAACCACGACCGCTTCGGCTCAGCCGGCGGCCGGGACCGCGACCGCATCGGCCGCACCGGTTGGTGCTCCGCCGCAGGCCCAGATGTCGAATGCGCCGGCGCCGGCGCCGGGTCCGGCGAGTGCGGCACCGCCGTTGCCCGCGCCGGTGACGATCCGCTAACGCAGGCCGACAAGAATTCAAAAAGGCACGCCATGGCGTGCCTTTTTCGTTTCCGGCGTGCGAGTCCCGCGCCGGACGCGCGCCGCTACAGCTTGATCCGGAAAAGCATGCCCTCGGGCAGCGACCCGACGGGTGTGCAGCGGTTTTCCCTTAGCTAACAAACGCGAAACGCGTTTGCGCGGAGATCATGCTCAATCAAAGGGCTAAAGCGCGATGATGATTCAACCTGATCTCATCGCGCTTTAGGCCAGCCGCCGCACCGGCTCGCCCTTGAACCAGCCGTCGATGGCCTCGACCATCTGCGCATAGTGATTGCGGAAGCCTTCGACCGTCGCGTAGCCGAGATGCGGCGTCAGCACGAGGTTCTCGAGCTTGCGGAACGGATGATCGACCGGCAGCGGCTCGGTCGCGAACACGTCGATGCCGGCGCCCGCGATCTTCTTCTGACGCAGCGCCTCCAGGAGCGCGGCCTCGTCCACGATCGGCCCGCGCGCGGTGTTGACGAGATAGGCGGTCGGCTTCATGCGCGCGAGATCGGCCGCGCCGACCAGGCCCTGCGAGCGCTCGCTCAGCACCACATGGATCGTGATGATGTCGGCGGTCGCGAACAACTCTTCCTTGCTGGCGTAGCCGACGCCGGCTTCCTTGCAGCGCTCAGCCGTCAGGTTCGGGCTCCAGGCGATCACGTTCATGCCGAAGGCCTTGGCCATGCCGGCAACCTTGCTACCGAGCTTGCCAAGCCCGACCACGCCGAGCGTGCGGCCTTCGATCTCGATGCCGGCGAATTTCTGCCAGGGCTCGCCGGCATGCATGCGGGCGTTCTCTCGGCCGATGCCACGGGTCAATTCCAGGATCAGGCCCATGGTCAGGGGCGCGGTCGGGTCGCGGCCATATTGCGTGCCGCAATACACGATGCCGCGGTCCTTCACAGCCGCTGTGTCGATCGCGGCGTTGCGCATGCCGGAGGTCAAAAGCAGCTTCAGCTTGGGTAGCGCGTCGAACAGGCTCTTCGGAAACGCCGTGCGCTCGCGCATCGCGCAGACGATCTCGAAATCCTTCAGCGCGCTGGCGACGGCCTGTTCCGACGCAAAGGGATGGTTGAAGACCGTGATGTCGACGCGATCGCTGACCTTGGACCAGTCCGCGGCCGAAAGGGCGAGATCGAAATAGTCGTCGAGGATTGCACAGCGTAGCCGCGTCATGGGCAGGGTCCGTTCATGGCGAAAATGACGGCGGCGGACGCCCCGTCGGTGTCACCATGGTCGCGCGCAATCGGCGGGTAGGCAAGCACCCACCGATGTCAAATTGCGCGGCGGGCCTGCAGCCGCAGCAGCCTCAAAGTCAGAAATTGCCGGACTTCAGCCGGAAGGCGGCGTCCGTGCCGTATTTGGCCCGCCAGGCGGGTCCCGGGCCGCGCATATAGTGCAGTTCCGGCCGGTAAGGGTCGAACGCCTTGACGAAGAACTGCTTCCAGAACGCCTTCAGGCCGGCGAAGGCGGCGGGCCTGATTGCCGGGGCGGAAAGGGAGGTCGACGTGATCGTGGCCATGACGCGGTCTCGCTGTTTTCGTTCGCGGCTTTTGCCGCGTCGGGCGCTTTTTCAGCGTCACAACAAGTCTTCGCTTGATTTATTAAAAGATGGTTTCAATTGTCGTGATCCCGCGCACACTTGGTATCCATTCCGTATTCATCCGTGGTGAACGAATGGAAAACGGCCGCCCGCGGTTGCCCTTTGGTTGCCGCGCGGTTACATGAGCCGCAGCAAATCTCCGTCAAATCACCGGCACTCCAAGCCGCCATTCCAAGGCACCGCGATGGCCCGTCAATTCGTTTACTTCATGCAAGGTCTGTCCAAGACCTATCCGACCCGCAAGGTGCTCGATAACGTCCATCTGTCGTTCTATCCGGACGCCAAGATCGGCGTGCTCGGCGTCAATGGCTCCGGTAAATCGACGCTGCTCAAGATCATGGCCGGCATCGACAAGGAGTACACCGGCGAAGCCTGGGTCGCCGAAGGGGCGCGGGTCGGCTATCTCGAACAGGAGCCACATCTCGATTCCACGCTCTCGGTGCGCGAGAACGTGATGTTGGGCGTCGCCAAGCAGAAGGCGATCCTCGATCGCTACAACGAACTGGCGATGAACTATTCCGAAGAGACCGCCGATGAAATGACCAAGCTGCAGGACCAGATCGAGGCGGCCGGCCTCTGGGACCTCGACAGCAAGGTCGATCAGGCGATGGATGCGCTGCGTTGTCCACCTGACGATTCCGACGTTACGAAACTCTCCGGCGGCGAGCGCCGCCGCGTCGCGCTCTGCCGGCTGCTGCTCGACCAGCCTGAGTTGCTGCTGCTGGACGAACCGACCAACCATCTCGACGCCGAGTCCGTGTCATGGCTCGAAGGCCATCTGCGCAACTATCCGGGCGCGATCCTGATCGTCACCCATGACCGCTACTTCCTCGACAACGTCACGGGCTGGATCCTCGAGCTCGATCGCGGCAAGGGCATTCCCTATGAGGGCAACTATTCCTCATGGCTGGTGCAGAAGCAGAAGCGTCTGGAGCAGGAGGGCCGCGAGGAGGCCGCGCATCAGCGCACCCTGGCGCGTGAGCAGGAATGGATCGCGGCCTCGCCGAAAGCACGCCAGGCCAAGTCCAAGGCCCGCTATCAGCGCTACGAGGATCTGCTGAAGAAGGCGAGCGAGAAGCAGTCCCAGACCGCGCAGATCACCATCCCCGTTGCCGAGCGCCTCGGTCAGAACGTCATCGACTTCGAGGGCCTCAACAAGAGCTTTGGCGACCGGCTGCTGATCGACGATCTCACCTTCAAGCTGCCGCCCGGCGGCATCGTCGGCGTGATCGGTCCGAACGGCGCCGGCAAGACCACGCTGTTCCGCATGATTACGGAGCAGGAGAAGCCGGATGCGGGCACCATCACGGTGGGCGAGTCCGTGCATCTCGGTTATGTCGACCAGTCGCGCGATGCGCTCGACGGCGGCAAGACCGTATGGGAAGAGATTTCCGGCGGCAATGAACTGATCCTGCTCGGCAAGCGCGAGGTCAATTCGCGCGGCTATTGCTCGTCGTTCAATTTCAAGGGCGCCGACCAGCAGAAGAAGGTCGGCGCGCTCTCGGGCGGTGAGCGCAATCGCGTGCATCTCGCCAAGATGCTCAAGTCCGGCGCCAACGTGCTGCTGCTCGACGAGCCTACCAACGATCTCGACGTCGACACCTTGCGTGCGCTCGAAGAGGCGCTGGAGGATTTCGCCGGCTGCGCGGTCATCATCAGCCACGATCGCTGGTTCCTCGACCGCATCGCGACCCACATGCTGGCCTTCGAAGGCGACAGTCATGTCGAATGGTTCGAGGGCAACTTCCAGGATTATGAAAAGGACAAGATGCGGCGGCTCGGCCAGGACAGCATCATCCCGCACCGGGTAAAGTACAAGAAGCTGACGCGGTAACCGGACCAGTGCGTGACGCGGTCTCGATCGCGAGACAATGCGTCGCGCCCGTGATGCGGCCAGTTGTCGCTTCCGCACGCGAGCAGATTGCGTAGATATAGCGCTCCGCAATCGAGTCCCGCGCCCTGAGCAATTCCCAGATGTCCGCTACATCCGACGTGCGAGCGCAGCCGAAGAAAGTGTCGCTGCGCCCGATACCCATGCTGATCTTCGGATCGCGCTGGCTGCAAGTTCCGCTCTATATCGGCCTGATCATCGCGCAGGGCGTCTATGTTGTGCTGTTCGTCAAGGAGTTGTGGCACCTGTTCGCCCACGCCTTCGATTTCAGCGAGCAGCAGATCATGCTGGCGGTGCTCGGCCTGATCGACGTCGTCATGATCTCGAACCTGCTGGTCATGGTGATCGTCGGCGGTTACGAGACGTTCGTCTCGCGTCTCAATCTCCGGGGCCATCCCGACGAGCCCGAATGGCTCAGCCACGTCAACGCGAGCGTTCTGAAGATCAAGCTGGCGATGGCCATCATCGGCATCTCGTCCATCCATTTGCTGCGAACCTTCATCGAGGCAGGCGGGCTGACGTCGGGAAAGACCGCCTACACCGAAACCGGCGTGATGTGGCAGACCATCATCCATGGCGTCTTCATCATGTCAGCCGTCGGGATTGCCCTGGTCGACAAGCTGTCCAATGCCTCGATCGAGGGAGCCAGGCAGTCGGTTGAGCCTGATGTTCACTACCCTGCGCGTGCGTCGGTAAGCGAGCGGCGCGCTGTGGTTCACAACTGAACGGTGCCGTGATAAATTCATAAGATGACAGGGACGGTTCATGTCGAAATTGTCGGACGACGATCCGATCGCACCGCTCCTTCGTTGAGCGTCTCCCTTTGATGTCCCGCCGCGCGACCAGCTTCGGCCTCCTGCTCCTGATATTCCAACTGGCGTCGCCGGCGCGCGCCGCCGACGCCGCCTTCACGCAATTCATCGCCTCGCTCTGGCCGGAGGCAAAAGAGCAGGGCGTGTCGCGCGCCACTTTCGAGACCGAGACGCGCGGGCTGGAACCCGATTACAAGCTGCCTGACTTGATCCTGCCCGGGCGGCCCGCGACCGGCGCGCCGTCGCAGGCCGAGTTCGTGCAGGTGCCGGCCGACTACATCAAGGAAGCCTCGATCGCGCGCCTTGCGGAGCACGGGCAGAAGCTGATGCAGCAATATCTCCCTGCGCTGAATGAGATCGAAAAACGTTTTGGTGTGCCGGCCACCGTCGTGCTGGCGATCTGGGGCCGCGAGACCGATTTCGGCCGCTACACGCTGCCCTATGACGGCTTGCGCGTGCTGGCGACGCAGGCCTATGTCGGCCGGCGCAAGGATCAGTATCGCGGCGAGTTCATCCTGGCGCTGAAGATCCTCAGCGACGGCGTCGTATCGCGCAAGGACTTGCGCGCGTCCTGGGGCGGGGCCGTCGGTCTCACGCAATTCCTGCCGTCGGAATACTACAAGCATGGCGTCGACCTCGATGGCGACGGCAAGGTCGATCTCTGGCATTCGGTGCCGGACGCGCTTGGCTCAGCCGCGCAGCAGCTTGTCAACAAGGGCTGGCAGAGCGGCTTGCGCTGGGCCTATGAGGTGCAGGCGCCGGCGACTGCCGACTGCACCATGGGCGTGCCCGAAGTGACGAAGCCGATCGGCGAGTGGCTGCGCGCGGGCTTCACGCCGGTGCGCGGAGCGCGGCTCAGCGCGGCCGAGCAGGCGCAGCCGGCGTCGCTTTTGCAGCCCGAGGGCATCTATGGCCCGGCCTTCCTGACCACGAAGAACTACTTCGTGATCAAGGAGTATAATTTCTCCGATCTCTACGTGCTGTTCGTCGGACATCTCAGCGACCGCATGAAGAGCCCGCTGCCGTTCGCGACGCCATGGTCGGCCTCGACGCAATTGCGCACCACCGATGTCGAGGCGATGCAGCAGGGGCTCACGCGCATCGGGCTCTACAAGGATAAGATCGACGGCAAGGCCGGCATGCAGACCCGTGCGGCGCTCGGCGCCTATCAGAAATCGGCTGGATTAAAAGTGGATTGCTGGCCGAGCGATGCGGTGCTGCGTTCGATCCGGACGCGATAGGTCGTCGTTAATTCCGTGAACGCCAAAAGAAGAAGCCCGGCTGATTGCTCAGCCGGGCTTCCCCACACGTTGATCGCCGATCTTTAACTCAGTAGCAGTGCCGCACCGGGCGGACGTTCCAGGCATAACCATCCCAGAACCGCTCACGACGCCAGTAGCAGCCGGAGGGCGGAGGAGCGTCTTCCACATAGACCGGTCCGCCATAGGCCGGACGGCTTGAGGCGATGGCACCACCAACGATCGCACCGCCGATCAGTCCGGCTGCAACGCCGGCGGCAACGCCACGCTGGGCGTGAGCGGGCGTGACGCTCAGCGATCCGGCGACCGATGCGATCGCGAGGAAGGCAGCAACTGTCTTCTTCATCTTCTAGGCTCTCCTGGAGATGGCGCTTACAGGCAGCGCCGGGTTTTCGGGAAACTCTTAACACCGTGTTCAGAACTGCCACAGCGCCAAACAAGCGCTCAAAACAGTCAATCCAAGGTAAACGCTGATTTTCACTGGTCCGGAATCACGGTCTTTTTCGGGCCATTGAGGGCGCAACGTCCCGGAAAATACCGGTGTTCCGGGACGCTATCGCAAATTTAATGAAGGTGAACGGCTTTAGCCGCAGACGCGAACATTGCGAGCCCGCCAGCCATAACCATCCCAGAAGCGTTGGCGCTGCCAGTAGCAGGGGCCACCGCCATAGCCGCCGGCATAATAGGGAGCGTAGCCCGGTCCGTAGTAGCCGTAGCCGGGGCCGTAGTAATACGGGCTGGACGATGCGATCGCGCCGCCGACGATGGCGCCCCCGATCAGTCCCGCCGCGACACCCGCGGCGACACCGCGCTGGGCATGCGCGGGCGAACCAACGCCCGAAACGACGAGCGTAGCGGCAGCAGCCGCTGCCATCAGTGCCTTTCTCATGTGCTGTTGTCCCCTTTCTGAACGAAGCCAACACTGGCGCGAAAGTATCTTATCGCAGTGAAGGTTCCCACACGCCTCTTGAACGGTCGATGAACGCTCGCGCTCGCATTACTCACTAATAATGGCGGCAAAATATCGCGTTTTTTGCGTCGCAGAATGTGAGCCCCGGAAGGGTATTTAGGGAGTGCCAGATGACGGGCAAATCGACTGTGCTGTTGCTGACGACCTTGGTTCCTTTTGGCGTCGCTATCGGCTGGCTCGTGATCTTGAAGCGAAAGGTCCTCCGTGCCCAGGAGGAAACGATGATGCATGCGCGTGAGCGCGCCGGTTCTCGACCGTTCTCGCGCAGCGCTTTTTCAGCCGGCGACACGGGCTATGTCTCCGATACCGGCGGCTGGAGTTTTTCCAGTTGGTTCGCTGATTCCGGCATATCCGGCCACGATAGCTGTACGAGTTCCGACAGCGGTGGCGGCGGTGATTGTGTGGTGGCGGCGACGGTGGCGCAGGCGGGGACTAGAATAGTCCTGTGTGACCTTCGACCGCGACGACCGAATGACTTTGCTTTACCTCGACACGCACAGCCTAAAGTCGTTCTAGTCTGCAACCGCTAGTTTGGAATTGCTTGAAACTACGGTTTTTCCTTTTGCATCGTACGACGCGGTCTCATATTTCGATGAGGCCCGCATCACCGAAGGCCCGTGCTTTTAATGATCGTCTGTTCCTGCAACGTCCTGAGCGACCATGATGTCCGCAATGCCGTGAGCAACGCGGACGACCTTCCGCGTAACGCCAAGCAGATCTATGGCTGCCTCGGCTGCAGCGCAGAATGTGGCCGGTGCGCGCGCACCATCAAGACCATCATCGACGAAGCGCTCGGAACATGTGCGCGGGCCTGCCAAGCGAACTGCCCGCACAGCCGCCACGCCCATCAGGCTGAAATCTCTCCGCCGCAAACCGAATTCGCACTCGCGGCCTCCTAAATTTCCTCTGTATGAGCGAAGTTCCGGGCCCTCCGTGGTTCCACGGAAGGGTTGCTCCGGCCCTCTAAATCTGCTTTAGAATCGTTCTAAGCAGAGCTGGCCCGTTTGGGCCAAAAACCGGAGTGCATCATGCAAGGCGACCCCAAGGTTATCGAGTATCTCAACAAGGGTCTGCGTAGCGAACTGACTGCAATCAATCAGTACTGGCTGCATTTCCGCCTGCTGGACAATTGGGGCCTGTTGGAGATGGCCAAGGTCTGGCGCAAGGAATCGATCGAGGAGATGCACCACGCCGACCGTTTCACCGACCGCATCCTGTTCCTCGACGGCTTCCCCAATATGCAGGTGCTCGATCCCTTGCGAATCGGCCAGAACGTCAGGGAAATCATCGAATGCGATCTCGCCGCCGAGATCGGCGCGCGCACGCTCTATCAGGAGGCGGCGACCTACTGCCATGGCGTGAAGGACTATGTCTCGCGTGATCTGTTCGAGGATCTGATGAAGGACGAGGAGCACCACATCGACTTCCTCGAAACCCAACTCGATCTGATCAAGCGCATCGGTCTTGAACTCTACACCCAGAAGCACGTCGGCGGGCTCGAGAAAGAGGACTGAGCGCGCTGCACGAGCATGTGCCTGCGATCTATCGATTCTATCGTGGTCGCGTTCACAAAGTCGGTGTCGTCCCTGCGAACGCACTATCTCCAGGAGCTCAATTCTCGCGCAGGGGCGATGCGGAACGGAACCAGGTGCAGCCGACATCGGGCGTGAGATGCTCCCGTTCGTGGCCACAAACTCGCTGTCGTCCCTGCGAACGCAGGGACCCATAACCACCGATGCCAGATATTACGCCGACTTGGTGGCTTGCCTAACAACACCCGCCTGTGGTTATGGGTCCCGGCTCCGCGCTTCGCTTGGCCGGGACGACAGTGTGCCGGGGGTAAACTCGCCAGCTACAGCTGCGTCCTGTAGCGCGCGTCGACGACTTCCTGCGATTCCGGCTCGCCAAGCTTGGTCTGGTCGTGGATGATCTCCGCGATGCTCGGCATCGCCGAGCGCTCGACCTGCGCTTCCTTCAACCACAGTTTTGAGCGCATGATCGCCTTGCCGCAGTGGAAATAGGCCTCCTGGACTTCGACGCTCAGCACGAGCCGCGGCGGCTTGCCGAACTCCTCCATCGCCGCGAGCAGCTCGGGCGTGTCGGTCAGTACGCCTTTGCCGCTGACCCGCAGCGTCTCGTTGATGCCGGGCACGAAGAAGATGAACTGCACGAGACCCGTGCCCTCGATGATGTTCTTGAAACTGTCGAGCCGGTTGTTGCCGGGACGATCCGGCATCAAGAGGCGATTGTCGTCCTCGGTGTGAACGAAGCCGGGATGGCCGCCGCGCGGAGAGGCATCGACGCTGCCGTCGGTACCTGAGGTGGCGAGCACGCAGAACGGCGACATCGCGATGAATTTCCTGCTGTGGATGTCGAGCGCAGGCCGGGCCTTGGCGATCACGCGCGGATTGGGCGTCGGATAGATCGCGGCGAGGTCGCCGGCGGCAAGCGTGCTCAAGGCCGTTCTCCTGAAATCGAAATCCGACTCAGAGTAGCATTCTGCAGGGGGAGCGTCAGCCGTTCGGATGGCGTGTTTTTTCGTCAGTCGTGCCCGAAGCGAAGTCATCCTGAGCGGTCGGATACGACCGCAACGAGCCTCACACCGCGTCCGCCGGCACGAAGCAATTGATGATGATGTTGCCGCCATGGCGCACATACCACACCACGGCCTGGCCAATCGGATTGCCGCGGTCACGGACGATGGCGCGCTCGGGCACGGCCATCCACTGACCTTCGATCGGAACCCAATAGGTGCCGCCGTGGACATCATATTCCGTGCGATGGCCGTCGGCCATGTCGCAGCAGGGAACGCCATTCGGTGCCGTCACGCTCTTGAACCAGGCGCGGATGTCGGCCGGCACGTCGTTATATTGTCCGTTGTCGAAGGCGAGCGCCGCGCCGGCGACGACGGACGCCAATGAAAACAGAGCGACCTGTGCGAATTTTCGCATGCGATCCTCCGGCCCGTGTGTTGGGCATGTCGGCCGTTCGTGCCATCTTATGTGCGGCGATTCGAACGGTCGACTGATTAAGCCCGAGTGCAGACTTCCATGCACGCTCAAAGTTCGAGTGATGCACAAAGCGGCGCAAATGATGCGCCGCGAAATCTCGATCCTTACATCGTGCGCTGCGGCGCGGTCTGCAGCAATTCCTTGAGCTGCTCCGCATAGAACGCCGCGTTGCCGGTGGTGAGATGACCGCGCGTCTCCGCCGATGCTGGGATCAAATAAAGCTTGCCGTTCTTGATCCGCTTGATGGCGTCGGCAGTGACGCCGGTCTCCGGCGGATTGCGTTCGTCGTCGGCTGCGTTGATCGCAAGCACCGTCGATTCGATCTTCTCCATTCCGGCGGACGGATTGTAGTCGTGCGAGGCGTCCCATTGATAGACGAAATCATTGGCGTCGGACGGGATTGCCATCGCGATCTGCTCGTCGACCATCTTGTCCGCCTTCGCGGCCGTGGGCGCTAGCGTCTGATAGCCGAGCGTGCCGCCGGCGCTTGCGAAACGATAGGCGGTGATGGCGTATTTCATCATCCGCGGCTGGCTCGTGTAGTTGCCCCCGTCATAGTCGGGATCGTTGCGGATGGTTTCCAGCATCACTCGCCGTAGGATCCAGTTACGCGCGGCCATCTCGGTCGGCTGCGAGGCCATCGGCACCAGCGCATCCATGAACGCCGGATAGCGTACACCCCAGACCCAGCTATGCATGCCGCCCATCGAATTTCCGATCACGAGCCGCAGATGCTTGATGCCGAGCCCTTCCTTCACCAGCCGGTACTGTGCATCGACCATGTCCTCGTAATCGTATTTCGGAAACGCCGTCTTCATGCCGTCGGACGGTTTTGCGGATTTGCCGTGGCCGATGCCGTCAGGAATGATGATGTAATATTTCGAGGCGTCGAGCGGCTGGCCGGCGCCAAACAATTCACCCGCGAAGCTCGGCGTCAACATGCTGGCGGCAGAGCCGCCGGAACCATGCAGCACCAGCACGGGCTGGCCGTTCGGTTCGCCGACGGTGGTATAATGCAGCTTCAGTTCCGGCATGACCTGACCGGTGTGGAACTTGAAGTCCTTCGCGACCCAATCGCCCTCTTTGGGCGCGGGATAGTCCGCCGCCATGGCCGTCACCGATACCAGCATCAAGGCGGCCGATAACGCCGCGCGCGATCCGTTCATGTGTCTTCTCCCCGATTACGGTCTGTGCCGTTTACGCGCAAGCCTATCACGCTGTTCGTGCAGCGTGATAGGTCAACACCCGAGGCGAAGTGAAAATGCCGCTCAATTTTCCTTTAGCACATTGAGGGCATACCAACCCCAGTAGACCCGATGACGCCTGATCAGGCCGCCCTCGATCTCCATGATCTCCACAAGCTCCATCTGGTCGCCGTCAGGCGCGCTGCGCGGATATTCCCAGGTGAGCACATGGCCATCCGTGAAGAAGCCCTGCTTGAAACGTTTGCGCTGCGGCGGATTGGTCTGGAACACCCGGGCGATGAATTCGCGCAGGCGTTCCTTGCCCTGCACGATGCCGTCCTTGGTCTTCATCAGATGCTGAACCAGCGGACTTTCGATCGAGGCGTCGTCGGCGTAGAGCGACAGCGAGGCCTCGAGGTCCTTCTTTCCCAATGCATCGTCCCAGAGCCTGTAGATGCGTTCCGCGTCCTGCATGGCGGTTCTCCTTTTTGCCTGATGACGGCGACGCTCGCAAAGATCGCTTGCGCAACGTTTCACCGTTTTCTGAAATGAGAACCGCCGCAATGCGATATAATGCGGCCTCTCCCGCAGGGAGCCCATCGTCGAGCATGTCCATGGCAATGATCCGACAGCCCGTCCAATCGGGCTTCCAGGCGGGCTTTTCCCGCATCACGCAGGCGCTGAGCGATCCGGCGCGCGAGGCGATCGTCAGCGCGCTGGCCGGCGGTCAGGCGATGCCCGCCGGCGAGCTCGCGCAATTGGCCGGCCTGTCTCCGCAAAGCGCGAGCGCGCATCTGCAGAAGCTCGTGGACGCAAACGTGCTGTCGGTCTTGCCGCAGGGGCGGTTCAGGTATTACCGGATCGCCGATGACGACGTCGCAGAGTTGATCGAGAGCCTCGTTAATCTGGCCGCCAAGCGGGATGGCGCGGCACGTACGCGCAGGCAGCCTTGCGACGAGTTGCGCCAGTCACGCACCTGCTATTGTCATCTGGCGGGACAGCTCGGTGTGCTGCTGCGCGAGGGGCTGGTGCGTGGCAGGCTGATCGCCGTCAGCGGGCGAGGCGGTCATGTCACCGAAAAGGGGCTCGTCTGGTGCGAAGACGAACGCATCGCGTTCAGGCCGAGCGGCTCGGCGCATTTCCGCCTCTGCAACGACTGGACCGAACGTGTGCCGCATCTCTCCGGGCCGTTTCCCAACGCCATCCTAACGCGTCTCGTGGATACGCGATGCGTCGCGCCGCGGTCCATCCCGCGCGCATTGCGCCTCACCGGCAAGGGCCGTGCGTTCTTCGACCGGATGGGTGTGAAGGTGCCGTTCTAGTTTCTTGATCGGGCACGATCTCGGGGCGAACGCCCCTTCCACGTTTGCCGCGAGGGAAACCGGCATCCGCCCTTCCGGACCATGCTCAGGGCTAGGGGTTGTCCTCGACATCGGTCTCGGGACGGTCGCTGCCCGCGGCGGTCTCGGTGTGCCACTTGCCGTCCTCGGTCTCGTACTCGATCATCTCTGTCCGCCCGGGCGTGCGCTGTTCTGTGGCGGCACGCCTCGCGGCGGCGAGCGCTGCCGCATGAGTGGCAAAGCTTTCCGAAAACACGCCGTTGACGGTATAGGCCCAGCCGTCGTCGTGCTGGACGATCTTGTACGTGATGTGGCTCATGGGGAACTCGCTGGAGAGGTGGCAAGGGCGCCGGACATTCTATGATAAAATCGGCGCGGCGATGTCGAAATCTACGTCCATCGATCGTCCTTGGGCAAGCGGCTGCGGGCCGCCGCGCGCGGGGGCAAGCCGGGAGAGAGCCAGGAGACAGTCATGTGCCGTAACATCAAGACGCTGTTCAACTTCGAGCCGCCGGCGACGGAGGAGGAAATTCAAGCCTCGGCGCTGCAGTTCGTGCGCAAGCTCTCCGGCTTCAACAAGCCCTCGCAGGCCAACGAGGCGGCATTCGACCGCGCGGTTGCCGAAGTGTGCGACGCCGCGAGGCGGCTTCTGACATCTCTCCACACGCAGGCTGCGCCGCGCGATCGCGAGGTCGAGGCTGAGAAGGCGAAGGAGCGCTCGCGGCTGCGGTTCGGATAGTCGGTCGCGTCACATGGCGTGACGCATCTCACGGAATGGCAGGGGGCTCATGCGCATCATCCGCCGAAAATCGGAGATGCGTCATGACCATCAACCCATCGACGCCGTTGAAACTCGGCGCCATTGCCTTCGCGGTGCTGTGGAGGTCGAGCCGCTCTTGCCTGCGGGCGAGCAGCACCGGCTGTATTCAGTTTTGTTCATTGTCGTGGTCTGGCCCTCGCTCATGTGGGCCTGCCGCATCCGGTGAAGTTCTATTTCAGCTGTCACAGCGTATTTATACAGCGTGATCGACCCGTTCGTGTCGAAGGGCGCGTGGCATATCCTGCTGTCCGGCCTGCGGATTGTCCTCGTATGGCCGGGGCTCGCCTGGATTGTCGGCTGTTGTTGCAACCGCATCTTCGTTGACGGGCTGCTGGTGTTGTGGTGGTGACGCTGGCGCGGTCGCGTGCCGCGGGACGTCACAAGGAGGGGTTGATGCCCTGGTATTTCTACGTCGCCTGGTTCTTCGCCGGCGCGTTTCTGACCAACAGCATTCCGCATCTGGCGCAAGGGCTCTCGGGCAACCGGTTTCAGACACCGTTCGCATCTCCGCCCGGCGTCGGTGAATCCTCCGCGCTGGTCAACATGATCTGGGGACTCTTTAATTTCGCGGTCGGCGGCCTGCTGTTGCGCATCTGCCTGCCTCCGGACGAGCCCCTGCCGTGGGTCCTCTACGTTGCCGCGTTGATCGGGGCGTTTGCAATCGGGCTGCGCCTTTCCACGCATTTTTCCAAGGTGCGCAACGCGCCGCCGCATCCATAGAGCGTTTGAGCCTGAAGCGGACCGCAACCGGCCCGGCTCGTCTGCTATTCGTGCTGGTCCTCGTCTCTGTGCTTATGCTTGTGCTTGTGTTTTTTCTTGTCCTTCTTGTCTTTCTTTCTGTGTTCGCCGTCGTCGCCACTCTCGTCGCTGAACATGAAGGGATCGCCGTGCTCGTCGTTCAGCACTGCGCGTTCGAACACCGCCATCGCCTCGCGCTCCGCCGTTTCGCGATCGCGCTTTTGCCTGTACTCCTCCCAGACATCGAAGATCATGTGCAGCCAGGGCCTGATCTCCTCGATCGAAGGCAATTGACCGGGCAGACCAGGCTCGCCACGTGCGCCGGGCAGCCCCTGTGGTCCCGGTTTGCCCTGCGGGCCCGGCTCGCCGCGCTTGCCCTGTGGTCCGGGTTTCCCCTGCGGCCCCTGAAGACCTCGTTGGCCCTGCGGTCCGGGCCGGCCCTGTGGTCCTGCTCGCCCTTGCCGGGATGCTAACTCATTCGCCACGCGCGCAACTCCTGAAATAACGACTCAACTGATAATCCCCGTAGCGTCGCCGACCGGCGCATGTCCCGCAAGCCCTGGGCACACATGATCAACGTCATTCGACGCCGCAGCGAGTGTGCCAAGCTGGAGTGGTAGCCGGCCGCTCAATCGACATCCCATGCAACCGGCAGATTGAGCAGCCCGCGAAACGCCCAACCGCCGATCTTCACCTCGTCCGGTTTCTCGAGCCGCAAGCCTTTCAGCCGCGCGAACAGGCTCGGCAGCGCGACGTCGGCGACCATCGCGCGCGAGGCGAAGGCACCGGCGCAATAATGCGGCCCGGCGCCGAAGGCGATGCTCTTCGACGTGTCGCGCGTCACGTCAAAGACCTCAGGATCGTCGAAACAGGCTTCGTCGCGGTTTGCCGAGCCGAACATCAGGAAGACGCGGTCCTCCGGCTCGAAATCGACGCCGCCATAGTGCCACGCCTTGGCGACGCGGCGCGGCGACATGCCGATCGGTGCGATCCACCGCGCATATTCCTCGAACACGTCGATCCACTTCGCGCGGCTCTCGCGCACCAGCGCGAGTTGCTCCGGATGCGTCAGCAGCGCCCAGACCGCGCCGGAGATCGCATCGCGCGGCTCGTTCTGGCCGCCCGAGATCGCAAGCTTGACGTTGGCGCGGATGCTCTCCATGGGCAGGCTGCCCGCAAGCAGCACGCTGAGGATCGAACCATTCGGATGCTTCGAGACGACGGGGATCATGTCGTCGATCGCGGCATCGATGCCGGCGGTCGCGGCGTGGCAGCGCGCTTCCACCTCCTTGTCGCCGGTATAATTGGCGATGCCGTCGATCATCGCCTGCGACCACGCATCCATGTCCTGGTAGCGCATATTGGTGAGGCCGGTGATGTCCTTCAGGCATTCCGCCGATAGCGGCAGCGCGAAGGCTTTCACGAGATCGGCGCGGCCCCGCGGCGCAAGAGCGTCGAGGATGCGGGCGGCATGAGCCCGGAATTTCGCCACCCAGTTGTCGCGCACCGCGCGCGGCGACACGGCGGCAAACATCGCGGCGCGCTCGCTCATATGCGCGTCGCCGTCCTTGCGCATCATGTTGTGGCCCATCAGGCGGTGCATCAGCCCCGCCGGCTGGTGCGAGGAAAATATGTCGGTGCGCTTCTCCTGGGTGAAGATGTCGTCGCGGCGGGTGAGGACGGTCGAGCCGAGCTGCGGCACGAAGGCGATCGGCGTTTGCTTCCGCATCCGCGCGAGATCGGGATAGGGATCGGTCCAGAACGCCCGGACGTCGATATCGTAATGCGGCGCGTTGGACATCGGCGCGTTCCTAGATCGACCGGTAACCGCCGTCCGCCATCACGATCGAACCGGTGACGTAGGAGGAGAGGTCGGAGGCAAGGAAGATCGCGGGACCGACGATGTCCTCCGCCTTGCCGGCGCGGCCGAGCGGTGTGTGATCGATGAAGATCTTCACCAGCTCCGGATTGTTGGCGCGCACCTGCGCGTTCAAGGGCGTCTCGATCAGACCCGGCCCGATCGCGTTGACCCGTACGCCATGCTGGCCGAGCTCGGCGGCGAGCGCGCGGGTGAAGCCGAGCACGCCGTGCTTTGACGTCGTGTAGGCCGGCGAATTCGGCGTGCGCACATGCACGAAGGACTGGATCGAGGCGATGTTCACGATGCGTCCCTTGGTCGCACGCAGCGGCTCCAGGAACGCATGCGTGACATTGAAGACGCCGTTGAGATTGATCGCCATGATGTCCTGCCAATCCTTCAGCACAGCGTCGGCGTCCGCCGTGAAGGCGTTGCGGCGGTTGATGCCGGCATTGTTGACGAGGACCGAGACCTGGCCGACCTTGCCCGCGATCTCCTTTGCGACCGCGAAGCAATCCTCACGTTTGGTCACGTCCAGCACGAAGCTCTCGGCCTTGCCGCCGGCGCCGCGGATCTCGCCGGCGGCGTCGCCTACGGATTTGCCGTCGATGTCGAGCAGCACGACGCGCGCGCCCTCGCGCGCGAAGCCGGCCGCGATCGCGCGGCCGATGCCCGATGCGGCGCCCGTGACGACGGCAACGTGATCCTGGAGAAGAGCCATGGCGTTTCCTCTGCTTTTGATTTTGGCGGAGGATAGCAAGCCGCCTTGGTCTTTCCAGCTAATTCTCGCGTCGTGACATGCCGTGCTGTCACGCGGCCGATGCAATCTCATGGATCGCGCGGCAGTGCCGTACGATATTGCCATGCGCGGTCACGAACTGCTTCAGCGGCGTATCGATGTCGTAGAAATAGATGTTGGCGATGAAGCCGTAGATGCCAGCATCGATGCTGGTTGGCTTTTCGCCATGGACATATCCGCGTGCGGGAATCAGCGCGGCAATCGCGCCGAGATCGGCGAGCCCGCGGGCCATTGCTGCATCGGGATCGTAACGGCCGATGCCCTGATAATAATAGCGCTGGGCGTTGAAGGCCTGCGCCTTTGCGAGACCCTCGGCGGTCAGCGCCGGATGCTCGCGAAGCAGCGCATCGCGGAACGCGTGCCAGTAGCGCTCGTCCTTCCAGCGCGAATAGGACATCACCCAATAGAGATCGTCGAGCATGCGCGCGACCAGCAAGTTCGTGGTCCGCTGCGCCGATGTCAGCGTGGCATCGATCTGCACGTCGTATTTCCGGGTGACGTAGGCAAGGATGGTCTCGCTGTCGCCCACCGTATCGTCTCCGTCGACGATATAGGGCAGCTGGCCGCGCGGTGCGTTCGATGCGTCGAAAATATGCTCGTGCTGGAACGGCACGCCCGCGAGCTTCAGGAACGCAAAAACCTTCAGGCCATAGCCGTTATTGTCGGCGACGCCGAACAACGGAGGGTAGGAGTACAGCGTGAGCATTGGAGGCTCCCTTGCTCTTCATCAATTCTAACTCCGGACGCCGCCCGGAGGCGAGTCCGGCCGCGTGTGCACTGTCTTCACTGTCGCTTCGCTCTCGGCCGCTACGATGACGGCAGACCCAATCGATCGAGCACCACCTCGATGATCGGGCGCTGCCCCCTGGTGATCTTCACCAGCGCCTCACGCGGCCCGAACCATCCTGCGCGATCGGCCTCTGGAAATTCCCTCATGCGACCGGACTTCGGCGGCCATTCCATCGTGAACATGTTGCTTTTGAACAGGGCCAGATCGAACGTGCCTTCGAACGCCCAGGCGCTGATCCGCTTGCCGCTCGGCTGCCTGAACGTGCCGAGTTCGATGAACGTGCCCTCAGGCGACAATCCCGTCTCCTCCTCGAACTCGCGCTTTGCGGCGGCAAGCGCATCCTCGCCGTCCTCGAACAGGCCCTTTGGAATCGACCACGCGCCGTCGTCCTTCTTCGCCCAGAACGGTCCCCCGGGATGCACGAGCAGCATCTCGGCGCGTCCGTCCGCGCGGCGAAACATCAACAGGCCGGCGCTGTGCTGGACCATCGCCGCTCGGCGTCAGCGCGCCAGCGAGGCCACGCCCTCGATCTCGATCAGCATTTTCGGATCGGGCAGCGCCTGCACGACGCAGGTGGTGCGGGCGGGGTAGGGCGCGGGGCCGAACGCCTCCGCATAAAGCCTGTTCATGGTCGCGACGTCGGAGGCGCGGGTCAGCAGCACATTGACCTTGACCAGATCGCGGGTTGTTGCACCGGCTTCTTCCAGCACGCGCCTGAAATTGGTCACGACAAAGCCGAATTGCGCCTCGAAACCATCTGCGATCCCGCCCGCCTCGTCGAATCCCGGAATACCCGAAATGAACAGCAAATCGCCGACGCGTGCGCCGAACGAGAGCGGCGGGGCCTTGATGTGCGGTGGAGCAGGGAAGTGCTTGATGGACGCCATCGGTGATCTCCGGGCTGAAGTTTCAGGGAGCATGAGCCTGACGCGAGACGGCCCCGGCTCGTCATATTGCGCCGTCTGCCTGCCTTGCGCCAGCGCGCGAATGCATTTTGTCCGTGTCCCCCATCGGCTACATTCGAAAGGACGATTCGACCGATGTCGCGGGACTTTTTCGCGATATCCAAGCTCACACCACGCAAGTTCACACTACGCAAGTTCACAACACTCAAGTTCACAACACTCAAGGGAGTTACCCATATGAAGATGTCATCCGTCGTCCGCGCTGCGCTGGTCGCGCTGGTCGCTCTCGCAGGCTGCGGCCTGTCCGCCGCGCGGGCCGACGACGGTTTCGTGTCGCTCGTGATCTACAAGGGCGGCTGGATCATCGGCGGCTCCGGCGGCAGCGGCGTCTTGAACTTCCACGGCCGGCGCTATTCGCTCTCGTCGGGCGGGCTGGATTATGGCTTGGTGTTCGGCGGCTCGAAGACGGTGCTGCGCGGGCGCGTCAGCAACATCTACCAGCCCTCCGACGTCGCCGGCGTCTACGGCGCGGCCGGTGCAGGCCTTGCCGTCGGCCGGGGCGTGCGCGGCATCGTGCTGACCAACCAGAAGGGCGCGGTGCTGGAGCTATCCGGCACACAGGTCGGTCTGATGGCGAACGCGGACTTGAGCGGGCTCGCGATCACGATGAGGTAAGCGACGAGGCCGTAGCAACCATTAGACGTCGCTCTTTCCTGCCGCTGGATGACGCAGTGCTGCAGCCTCTCTCGCCGTCGTCCTCGCGCACGCGAGGACCCATAACCACAGGGCCATGTTGTTAGGTACGGCAGCGGCCCCAGCGAGCTCCAACAATGTGGTCCTGTGGTTATGGGTCCCTGCGTTCGCAGGGACGACGGCGGAGAGAGTTTGCGCTCAGCTCGATCCAGTAGAGGGCCGTAGAGTGGGCAAAGGCGCGACGCGCCGTGCCCACCACCTATCGGCAATCTCGGAAGCAATGGTGGGCACGGCGCGTTGCGCCTTTGCCCACCCGACGCACCACGATGGACCGTCTTCCCGATACAGCTTGTCAAACAGCGATCAGACACACCTCCGCATCCTCGCGGCGCATGGCGCCCGAGTGTTGCGATCGGCATGCCCTCCAAAATCATGAGAGGGCGCAGGGAAGGCCGGGTATCGGCTGATACCCATGGCCCCCGTGCGAAAAAAATGCACGGGGCAGGAACCACAGGTATAGCCGGATATCCCGGCCTTCCCTGCGCGAATGGTTTTAACGGCTTCCTTCGTGCTCTCCCCGGTGACCAGACTTTGTTGTCACCGTCGCCCGCAAGACGCGAAAGCGTCTTTGCGAATTTAGCGCCAGCCTTGGGGCGCCAGGACCACACGACTTCACCGTCCGCGGCCGCTCGCGCTCGTCCGGCGCAGCTTCCGCGTCCATCGCAGCCCGCAACTCAGCGTATCGTGACGACGCGTACGCCCCTCTGCATGAGGCGGGATGCGTCAAGGGAAGACACGGTCTGGCCCCGAGGAGAAGCGGAATATTTTTCGCGTTACGACTGGACGAGTGGAATCGCGTTGAAGCGGCGAGAGAAATTCGATTTTTGGCGCAGGCGTTTTGGCGCGATTTTTGCGACCTCGCGCAATGCGGCAGGTACGAAACCGAACGCACTGTGCCTGACAGGCAAATCACCTCGCCGGCGCGCGCCCACCTCTCCATCGTCATTGCGAGCGCAAGCGAAGCAATCCAGAGATCGCGCGGCTGGAGAAAGTCTGGATTGCTTTGTCGCAAGCGCTCCTCGCAATGACGGAGAGAGGCCTATGCCTTCCCACTCCTCACATGCTCCGCCAGTTCCTGCCACGGCTGCAGCGACCACGCACCTGACGCGGCACCCGATGGCGAGGCCAGCACGAAGACGGCGGGAAAATCACGCAGCGGCGGTTGCCTGCCAAGCGCGATCGCCGTTGTCGGCCGCGCGTAAAACAAGCTTGCGGCCTTCTTGCTGGTGAAGGCGATCGTCGCCGGCCGGTAGCGCCGTATCTTTTCGAGAAACCCCGCGACATCGACACCCGCCTTCAGCGCTAGATGGTCCATGCCCGCGCCAAGCTTGCACATGTCGGTGAAGCCGATGCCGAGATCGAGCAGGGCTGCAAATTCATGCGGCTGATAAAGCCGCGGCGTCAGCCCGACCGCATGGATCGTGCGCCAGAAGCGGTTGCCGGGATGTGCGTAGTAATGGCCGAGATCAGCCGACATCTGCCCGGCCGCCGTGCCGACGAAGACGAGGCGCAGGTTGGGTTGAAGCTGGTCGGGCAGGCGGTCCATGGTCGGATTCAGGTTACGTGCTTTTCATGCTGTTGAGTGCTCTTCATGCTATGGTCCATCCATAAGAACGCGACCAGGCGCATCATCGGGAGACGCACCATGCAACGGGCAAATCGCCGGCACGGTGGGGCGAACACGGAAGGAGTGCGGAGCCGAATGGCGAAGGGCGGGCTTGCGGCGATCGGCGCCGTCGTGCTGCTCTTCAGTCAGGCGGGCAGTGGCCGCTCAGAAGCGCCGCTCACTGTCGCGGTGGCCGATTTCGCATATATCGACACGTCCGGCGAGGTGAGAGACCAGACCGCCGAGCATCAGGCTCGCGTCGCCGCTTTCGCGGAACTGCTGCGCGAGAGTTCTGAGCGCCGCAGGCTACCATGTGCGGCCGCTGGTATGTCCCGACCCTCCCTGCACTGCGCAACGCATGGGAGCCGACGAGTTCACCGCGGCGGCGCGCCGTGCCGGAGCACGTCTCGTCGTCTATGGCGGCATCCGCAAGATGAGCACGCTGGTGCAATGGGGCAGGATCCAGGTTCTCGATCTCGACAGCAATCAATTGCTGCTGCAGCGGGTGATAACCTTTCGCGGCGACACCGACACGGCCTTCAACCGCGCCGCCGCGTTCGTCGGCGATATGGTCAAGGAAGCGCTGCCGAAGCCGTGAGGCGGGCGTGGCGGTCCATCTATTCGAGATCGCGTCGATTGTAGGGTGGGCAAAGGCGCGGAAGCGCCGTGCCCACCATCGATCAGCAGTGTCGTCGTGAATTGTGGGCACGCTTCCGTCTACGCTCTTCGGGCTACGCCGGATGAAATCGCTTTGCCCACCCTACGCATTCGATGCAAGCGTCTCGACGCTAAGTCTTACAGTGTGCAGCGATGCTGCTCGCGCATCTTGATCTGGATCACGTTGGCATCCGTGAAGGTCGCAACCGGCTTGCTGACAACCTTGTAGTGCGACGGCCATTCCATCGGCTTGGACTTCAGATCCTCGTTCCAGATCTGGCAGATGCCGGTGTTTTCCCAGCGGATCACGTAATAGCCGGCCTGCGCGGGCGCGGTGACGACAAGGGCCGAGGCAGCGATGCCGACGGCGGCACAGAGAGCATTAACGCGGCGCATTGACAAGTCTCCTGTAAGATATGCAACCCCGCCGCCGTGGCGTCGCGTGGCCGAGGCGGCGTTCGCCTTGTGACAGCGAACTGGGCATTTGCTGCGGCAAAAGCGCGCGCGTTGCAAGGCGAGGGCGCGGCGGTTCACGGGTATGTCAGGGGGGCCGCGCGAAGATGGGGCCGCAGTGTGTCGTGGAGGTCACGCTAGCGATTCGGCGGGGGTGCGGTTACGGCGAAGGAAAATTACCGCTTTGCCGGCGAGGCCACATCGTAGATCTCGATCAGTCCATTGGGTGGCACGCGACCAAGTGCAAGCGACGCGAGCATTCGCGCGGTAAGAGCGCAGGGAACGGCGACGGGTCGCGCCTCTGCGGTAACCTGCCTAGCTGGGATGTTGCGATGCAACTAATGATTGTGGAAGCGCGGGCGGGGGAATAAGCTTCATGCGAGAGCTTACACGTTAGAGTTGAAGATATTTTCGAATTGTGAGCTGCTTCATAAAACGGCCGAATGCTTTGGATGCTCAATATTGTGAGGTGCTTTCATGTAGGGAGAGTTTTCATGCCAAACGGATTGGTAGAGGTGCATGCGGGATTGCCGGATCTTGTTGCTGCCCGATCTCGCGGTGAGAAGCTGGCCATTTTCATCAGCTATCCAAGCGAAAATCATAGGATTGCGCAGGAGATCGAGGACGCGCTTCGAACCTTCGATCGCGACAGGTTCGATATATTCCTTGACAGCTCGCGCATCGACGGCGGTGTTGATCTGACGTCAACGATCGAAAGCGCGCTGGAACGGACGGACTATTTCATCGGAATTGGACCGGGTGAAACCCGCAGCAATTTCTCGTGGTGCGGCATGGAACTCGGCTATTTTCTTGCAATGTCGAAAGGCAGAGCCCGGCGCGTTATGGCCATCTATAACAGCGAGATCCCCGACCAGTTTCACCGTTACAAAAACGTTCGAGTCGTGCCGCTCGAGAAAAAGCACTGCTCCGAACTCGGCCCCGACATCCGTCCTGTCGGTAACACCGACCTGTATTCGTTCTTCAACGAGTTGAGCGAGGAAATCGGACGACGATTTCCGCCGCCGAGTCCAGCGCGCTATTTTGAGGATGCGCGGAAGTGGGCAGAGAAAGGTGCGCGGGATGTGACTGAAAGCTATTTCAACACCCTGCAGGAGCGCGTCAAGTCGACTTGGTTTCCGCAAAAGCGGATAGAAGTGCGGACCGATGCGTCAGCATTCTGGGAAAGGCCCAGTCCGCAGCTGCCCGAGCAGGCCGCCGTTGTCCTCGAAACAACGACGTGTGGGGTTTTCAAGTATGGCGTGCCCAGAGAGCAGGCTAGCGTTGCCAAGACGTGGAAGGAGTTCGAGGAGATCATCCAGCAGCAGACCGGCGGGTTGAACTTCACGGCAATGATCACCGATGTCATCGTGTCCGCTTTGCCCAATAATGCGGAAGCGCTCAACGATCACTTCTTCCTGGCGCCGGATGAGAAGAGCTATCGGATTTTGCTCGTCATGCATCGGCTGTATGGCAACGGAAATCGGGAATTCGTGCTCAATTTGGTCGAGACATTGCGGCCGATAGCCGGAGAGGGAGACAAGGAAACATCCCTGATGACGGCGGCCATCATGCTAGCCTCGAAGTACCGATTTTTGTTTCTCGAGCAGGAATCCAAATATAGCGTCGAGAGGATTAGTCAGGCGATCAAGGGAAGTAGCACAATCGCCGTCCGCCAGCTTCTGAAGGATTTGGACCGCGTCCATGCGGAAGCGACAAAGGAAGGATTCGCCGACGAAACGGCACTGATCAAGATGTTCGGGACCGCGGACGAGTACGAGGTCCGCGACCTCTTTGAGCGATTCTGGCCGCCTCTCATCGCGATGAAGACGGCGGCCTCGCAGTTCATGGAAGCGCCGAGTGATCAGACCCGTGAGGAATTCATCGAAAAGCACAAGGGCTTTGTGGATCTGACGAAGGAGATCAATCAGCGCTTCATTGCGCTTTGCCTGAACAAATATCAGAGCCTCATCAGAAACTAGACTGTTCAGGAAGAGATAGCCGGCGTTTGCCGCTATTGGACAAACAGGCGGACAGCGGGAGGCACGCTTGCAAGCCAATTGATGATGAGTTCTTCGAGGAGTGCGTACGGCTGCCTACTTGGCGCTATTACTAGATGATCTAGGCGTTCTCGCGGTGCTAGCATCATGGTGTTCCCGTGCGTTGACTGGACCTGCTGCAGCGGTAGGCCGGATTTTTGCTTAGGCGGTTCGCTACGGGGCCGTGATTATCTTCCCTATGCTGCCTCGCGCTGGCTTATGAGCAGAAGGCACGAGACAATCCGGCTCGCGAGTGGCGTCTCTGCGGGGATGATGGCGGAAGCTCGGCATGTCAGAAATGCCGGGCTTATTGTTTGAGATGGATGCCCGGGTCGAGCCCGGGCATGACAACGGAGTGTATAGTTAGTCTGAGGGCTTTGAAGCTGCGCGTCACAACACCCGATTGCTCTCCTTCACCTTGTCCGCATCCAGATACACGCTGCTGCCCATCTCCTTGAACTTGGCGCTCATCTGCGCCATCCCATCCTCGATGGTGCCGCTGATCGACATCCCGACCGAATTGGGATCGTTCAGCGTCGCCGCGTAGTCGCGGACGTCCTGCGTGATCTTCATCGAGCAGAATTTCGGGCCGCACATCGAGCAGAAATGGGCGACCTTGTGGGCTTCCTTGGGCAGCGTCTCGTCGTGGAAGTTCTTCGCCGTCTCCGGATCGAGGCCGAGGTTGAATTGGTCGGTCCAGCGGAAGTCGAAGCGGGCGCGGGACAGGGCGTCGTCGCGCAGTTGGGCTGCAGGGTGGCCCTTGGCGAGATCGGAGGCGTGGGCTGCGATCTTGTAGGTGATGACGCCCACCTTGACGTCGTTGCGGTCGGGGAGACCCAGATGCTCCTTCGGCGTGACGTAGCAGAGCATCGCGCAGCCGAACCATCCGATCATGGCGGCGCCAATGCCTGAGGTGATGTGGTCGTAGCCCGGCGCGATGTCCGTGGTCAGCGGGCCCAATGTATAGAATGGCGCTTCGCCGCATTCCTTGAGCTGCTTGTCCATGTTGATCTTGATCTTGTGCATCGGCACATGGCCGGGGCCTTCGATCATGACCTGGCAGCCCTTGTCCCAGGCGATCTTGGTCAACTCGCCGAGTGTCTCCAGCTCCGCGAATTGCGCGCGATCGTTGGCGTCCGCGATCGAGCCCGGACGGAGGCCGTCGCCGAGCGAGAACGAGACATCATATTTGCGCATCAGGTCGCAGATCTCGTCGAAATGCGTGTAGAGGAAGCTCTCCTTGTGATGCGCGAGGCACCACTTCGCCATGATCGAGCCGCCGCGCGAGACGATGCCGGTGACGCGGTTGGCGGTGAGGTGGATGTAGGGCAGGCGCACGCCGGCATGGATCGTGAAATAGTCGACGCCCTGTTCACACTGCTCGATCAGCGTGTCCTTGTAGAGCTCCCAGGTCAGCTTGACCGGATCGCCTTCGCACTTCTCCAGCGCCTGATAGATCGGCACGGTGCCGATCGGGATCGGCGCGTTGCGCAGAATCCATTCGCGGGTGGTGTGGATGTTGCGGCCGGTGGAGAGGTCCATCACGGTGTCGGCGCCCCAGCGGATCGCCCACACCATCTTGTCGACTTCTTCCTCGACCGACGAGGTCACCGCCGAGTTGCCGATATTGGCGTTGATCTTGGTCAGGAAGTTGCGGCCGATGATCATCGGCTCGAGTTCGGCATGGTTGATGTTGCAGGGAATGATCGCGCGGCCGCGCGCGATCTCGCTGCGCACGAACTCCGGCGTGATGAAGGCCGGAACCGACGCGCCGAAGCTTTCGCCGTCGGCAAGCGCTGCTTCCGCACGCTCGAGCTGCTGCTTGCGGCCGAGATTCTCGCGCTCGGCGACGTAGATCATCTCTTTGGTGATGATGCCGGCGCGGGCAAATTCAAGTTGCGTGATCTTGTGGCCGTCGAGACCGCGCAGCGGCTTGTGATGCGCGGTGAAAGCCTTCGCGGCATGCGTCGCGCCGACATTGCCGTTGTCCTCGGGCTTGATGGTGCGGCCCTCATATTCCTCGACGCCGCCGCGCTCCTTCACCCAGGCCAGCCGATTGCGCGACAGGCCGGTGTTGACGTCGATTGTGACGGATGGGTCGGTGTAGGGACCCGAGGTGTCGTAGACCGGAAGGTTCGGCTCGCCGGCGCCTTCGGAGAGCATGATCTCGCGCAGGGGCACGCGAACATCAGGTGCTGCGTCCGGCGTGGCAAAAATCTTACGCGAGGAGGGCAGCGGGCCGGTCGTGACGGCGGGAAGCGTGGTTTCCGGATTGGAGCGGATATTCATGGCATCCTCCTTGTTTTACTTGTCGTCATTCCGGACGGGCTGCGAAGCGGCGCGATCCGGAAGTTCGAGGTTGTGGCGCGAGATTCCGGGTTCGATGCTGCGCATCGCCCCGGAATGACGCCGTTGGTTTCCGTCATTGCGAGCGGAGCGAAGCAATCCAGAATTTCTCCGTGGAGACAGTCTGGATTGCTTCGTCGCGTTACTCCTCGCAATGACGGTGGTGGCAGTTGGTGAAATCATCACGCAGCCCCCGCGTTCTGCCCGAGCCACTGCCGCACCCGCGCGTCGGGGTCGGCGTTCTGGGTGACGTCGGAGACGACGGCGATCGAGTTGGCGCCGGCGGCGAAAATCTCGGCGGCCTGCTCGAACTTGATGCCGCCGATCGCGACGAGGGGAATGTTGCCGACGCGCTTCTTCCATTCGGTGATCTTCGGAATGCCCTGCGGCGCGAAGCGCATCGACTTCAGCGTGGTCGGGAAGATCGGGCCGAGCGCGACATAGTCGGGCTTGGCGGCAAGCGCCGTTGTCAGCTCTTCATCGTCATGAGTCGAGAGGCCAAGCGTCAGTTTCGCCTCGCGGATCGCGGCGAGATCGGCGTCGGCGAGATCTTCCTGGCCGAGATGCAGATGCTCGGCGCCCGCGACGATCGCCGCGCGCCAGTAGTCGTTCACGACGAGCTTGGTCGGCGTGCCCTTGGTGATCGCGAGCGCGTCGGTGACGATCTGCAGCGCCTCGCCGTCGTTGAGGTTCTTGGCGCGCAGCTGGATGGTGCCGACGCCGAGCTTGGTCAGGCGCTCGACCCAGGCGAGCGAGTCGACGACGGGATAGAAGCGGTCAGGATACGGCATGCCAGAACGGGGTCCCAACAACAGGGGTGGAAGGGGAGGCGAAATCGCGGGCTTCCATCAGCCCGGCTTCATAAGCGGTGCGGCCGGCCTCGACAGCCGAGACGGAAGGCGTTGGCCATCGCGACCGGATCGGCGGCCTTGGCGATCGCGGTGTTGAGCAGCACGGCGTCATAGCCGAGCTCGAAGGCTTCAGCCGCGTGGCTCGGCGCGCCGAGGCCGGCATCGACGACGAGCGTGATGTCGGCAGGCGGTCGCGCAGCAGTTTCAGCGCGTCGCGGTTGATGATGCCGCGGGCCGAGCCGATCGGCGCGGCCCAGGGCATCACGACCTTGCAGCCGGCATCGACCAGGCGCGTCGCGACCGACAGATCCTCGGTGCAATAGGGAAACACCTCGAAGCCGTCCTTGATCAGCATGGTTGCGGCCTCGACCAGGCCGACGACGTCGGGCTGCAGCGTGTCGTTGTCGGCGATGACTTCGAGCTTGATCCAGCTCGTGCCGAACAATTCGCGCGCGAGCTTCGCCGTCGTGACGGCCTCGCGCACGCTGCGGCAGCCGGCGGTGTTCGGCAGCACCGTGACGTCGAGCTCGCGGATCAGCTTCCAGAACGCATCGCCCGTCTTGCCGCCGGCGGCCTCGCGGCGCACCGACACGGTGACGATCTGCGAGCCCGACGCGCGGATCGCGTCCTGCATGATCGCGGGCGAGGGATACAGCGCGCTGCCGATCAGCAGGCGGGAATTGAAGGTCTTGCCGTAGAAGGTCAGCATTTCAAGTCCTCCGTCATTCCGGACGGTCCGCGGCACGCGGAACGATCCGGAATCTCGAGGTTGTGGCGCGAGATTCCGGGCTCACGCTTCGCGTGCCCCGGAATGACGAGCAAGATAACGGCTGTCATCCTCACCCTCCCTGCCGCGGTGTGATGATCTCGATCTCGTCGCCGGTCTTCAGCACGGTCTCGGGCCAGGCGCGTTTCGGCACGACGTCGTAATTCACCGCGATCGCGAAATGCGTGCCTTCATAGTCGAGCTCGCGCAGCAGCGCGTCGACGCTGGTCGCGGCGATGTCGCGGGCTTCGCCGTTGACGGTCACGCGCATTGCATCACCTCATTGTCGATCTGGCCGCGCGCGACATAGTTGAGCGTCAGCTCGGCCAGCGCGGGCGCGATCAGGAAGCCGTGGCGATAGAGCCCGTTCACGGCGATCCTGTCCTCGTCGACGGCAATGCGTGGCAGGTTGTCCGGAAAAGCTGGCCTGAGCCCCGAGCCGAACTCGACGATGCGCGCTTCGGCGAAGGCGGGATGCACGGCGTAGGCCGCGCCGAGCAGCTCCAGCGCGGAGCGCACGCTGACGCCGGTGTCCTCGGCCTCGATCGAGGTCGCGCCCAACATGAAGTGATTGTCCTCGCGCGGGATCACATAGAGCGGCCAGCGCGGATGGATCAGCCGCACCGGGCGCGCGAGCTGCACTTCGGCGGTCTCGATCAGGATCATCTCGCCCTTGACGCCGCGCAGCTCAGGTTGCGCGTCGCGCGCGGCAAGGCCGCGGCAGTCGATCACGAGGCCGTCGAGATCGGAGGCGTCGACCGCGCTGTTGAAGCGGATGCGGCCACCCGCCGCCACGATCTTCTCATGCAGCTTGGGCAGCACGCGGCGTGGCTCGACATGGCCTTCGCCGGGAAAGAACAGCGCGTCGCGGAACCGGCCTTCGAGCGACGGCTCGAGTGCTGCGAGCGCCGCTGCATCGATCCGCTTGTGGCCGGAGGTGAGCCTGGCAAAGCGTTCGAAATCGTTGCGGTCGCGCGCATGCGCCACCACCAGCGAGCCGTTGAATGGTGTATCCGGCAGTTCCTGCCGCCACAGGTCCAGCGAGCGCAGGCCGAGCCTGGAAATGACGGGCTCGGCGGCCTCGCTTTCGCACCACGGCGCGAGCATGCCGCCGGCCCAGTGGCTGGTGGACAGCATCAGAGCGGCGTCACCCTGCTCGTGCAGCGTGACGTCGTGGCCGGCCTGCGCGAACAGCAGCGCCTGCCAAGCGCCGGCAATGCCGGCGCCGATGATGGTGACGGGGGACTCCCCGCGTGATGACTTGTCAGGCTGCATCCCTGTCCCTTCGCCGGCATGACCCGGATCAGGTTCAAAGGGTCACCGCAAAGCCTGCGGTATCTCAGCTCCTCCTCGGAGCACCCCTCGGAACAGCGCTAATGTAGACCGATGCGGGCGGCTGTCAACGGACCGTCATGTCAGGCCGGCCCGGACCGGGTATGCGTTACTGCGACGGAACCTCGGCCGGCGCGTCGGCGGCGCCTGTCGCATTGGCCTGTGCCTCGGCCGACCCATGCGGCAGCTGGCTCTGCAGCTTCTTGGGTGTGATATCGAGCGGCGCGCGCGCCCGCCCCGAGCGGCCGTGGCGAACCTCCGCGACCTGCTGCAGCTTCTGGTGCTTGGCGGCCTCGTAATAGCCGGCGGCGAAGTAATGGACGGCCCGGCTGTGGTCGCCATTTGCTGCGCGGTAGGCGCCGGCGAGATATTTCACGCCATAGGTGAGATTGGTGTTGGGATCGCGCAGGCCTTGCGCATCGCCGGTGTAGCCGAGGCTGCGGGCGGTCGCGAGCTTGATCTGCATCAGCCCGATGCAGCCGCAGCGCCCGACGAGGTTCGGCTGGTAGCGGCTCTCGCGCAGAATCACGCGATGCACCAGGGCTTCCGGAACGTTGTTGGCCGCCGCGTGGGTCGCGATCAACAAATCATACTCGCTGTGTCCGGCCTGTGCGACTTGCGTGAACGGCAACGTCGACAAGGCCGCGAACCAGGCCAGCATGAGCAAACGTTTCATGAGAGAATTGTCCCCACGGCGCGCGCGGCTTGCGCATTTATCCTTTACGCACCGTAAATGAAGCGGTGACCGGGCTCGGATCGGGCTAAATTGTGGCTTTTATGCGGTAGCGACCGTGATGCCTGACGGATGAATTTACCTCGTATTATACGCGAAGTGGTTCGATTGGGCCGAAAAGCCGGATCGCGACCGCATCATGACCCTCACCATTACCCACGCCGTCGATGATGGCCGCACCATGCGGGCGGCCGTGCCGCTTTTGGTCGGCGCCTTCGTCTATGCGCTGCTGGTTGCGGTCGGCAACGGGCTGCTGAACGACCCCGACACGATGTGGCAGATCAAGGTCGGTCAGTGGATCCTGGAGCACGGCGCGGTGCCGGAGACCGACGTCTATTCCTTCACCATGCAGGGCCAGCCCTGGATCTCGACCCAGTGGCTTGCGCAGGTGATGTATGCCGAGATCTATGCGATCGCGGGCTGGAGCGGGCCGGTGGTGCTCGCGGCGGCCGCCGTCGGCCTGACATTCATGCTATTGGCACGGCATGTGGGCGCGCGCCTTTCCGAAGGCGCGACACTGGTGTTCGTCGCCGTCGCGCTGGCGCTGACCATGTCGCATATCCTGGCGCGGCCGCATGTGCTGGCAATGCCGGTCATGGTGCTGTGGATCGGCGGACTGATCGACGCGGCGGACCGGCGCGAGGCGCCGTCGTTCATGCTGCTGCCGCTGATCGCGCTGTGGGCCAACCTGCATGGCGGCTTCGTCTTCGGCCTGTTCCTCGTCGGTCCGATCGCGCTGGACGTGCTGGTGAGCGCCGAGCCGCGCGCGCGCGTCCGCCTTGCGCTACGCTGGGCCGCGTTCGGCTGTGCCGCATTGCTCGCGAGCTGCTGCACGCCCTATGGCTGGAACGCGCTGTTGGCTTCGCGCAAGATCCTCAGCCTGGGCGGCGCGCTGCCTCTGATCACGGAATGGCGCTCGGCGGATTTCAGCAGCCTTGGCATCTTCGAGCTGACGCTGCTCGCCGGCATCGGCCTCGCGCTCTATCGCGGCGTGCGGCTGCCATTGGTGCGCATCGCGCTGCTGCTCGGATTGCTGCACATGGCCCTGAGCCAGGTCCGCGCCGCGGAAATTCTCGCACTCGTAGCCCCGATGGTGCTCGCGGCGCCGCTGGCACGGCAGATCGGCGGCACCGACGCCGCGGTCTCCGGCGCGAGGCAACAGCCCGGCGCTGCGCTGGTGGCCGGTGTGCTGATGGTGCTGGTGGCCGCCACCGTGACCTATGCCTCGGTGCAGCGTTACGCACCGAACACGCACGGCAGCCCGGTCGTGGCCGTCGCGGAGCTCAAGAAGCTCAATCTTGCGCGCGTGTTCAACGACTACGATTTCGGCGGCTACCTGATCGCAAAAGGGGTGCCGACCTTCATTGACGGACGCACCGAATTGTTCGGTGAGAAGTTCTTCGTCGATCACAACGACGCATCCGGACTCAAGGAACCGGACAATCTGTTCCGCCTGCTCGACGACTACAAGATCGAGGCGACGCTGCTGCGGACACAAAGCGCGGCAACCAAGCTGCTCGATCATGTCGATGGGTGGCAGAAGATTTATTCCGACAACATCGCGACCATTCATCTGAGGAAAGCTGGCGCAGTGCACACGCGCGAGCCCGCAGTCGACGCGACGGTCAGGTAAACATTAACAATCGGCAGACGCGTTGTTCCCGTGCGTACAAATGTCCGTGCGACGCATTGACGGATTGTGCTGGAAGTGACGTAGTGGTCTTGTCATCGTCAACACAGCGGGACACGTCCACTCACGACAAGCACTCTGTCCTATTCGACGTCAGTATGCGTCGAAGAATGACTGCGCAACTTCAAGGCCGGCAAAACTCAAAAACCAGCCAGATTTAAAACAGACCAGAGTCGAAAACAGACCCAAAGTCAAAACCGAACCAAACTCGAAAACAGACCAGAGTCGAAAATAAGCCTGGGTCAAAAACAACAAGGGAGCACGCAATGGCCAGAACAGCGGTCACTGATTTGCCCAAGCATAATCCCTGCGCGCAATGCGGCCAGCCGATCGCGCTGCCGGAATGGGTCGAGGAGAACTCCCGGCGGCGTCGCCTATCTCTGGCATTGTCACGCCTGCGACTATCGCTTCGAAGCGGTCGCGTTCTTCGACGAAGAGCACGACGAAGCTCTCGCGGCTTGAACTGTGCGGCGGCTCAGGCCGCTGCGCGCCGAGCCTGCCGAACCGGAAGCCGAATACGCACGATCAGCCCATGCGGCTCGCGGTCAAGCAACGCGAGTTCACCGCCATGCGCCAGCACGATGGCGCGCGCGATCGATAGCCCGAGGCCGAAGCCCTCGGCATCGTCCATGTTGCGTGCATCGTCGCCCCGCACGAAGGGTTGCAGCACGTCGGTCTTGCGCGCGTCGGAAATGCCGGGGCCGTCGTCCTCGACATCGATGACGAGATGATCCGCCGGCGCCTGCAGGCGGATCATGGCCTGGCCGCCGAACCTCACTGCATTCTCCACCAGGTTGGTGACGCTGCGGTGCAGATCGTCCGGCCGCACCGTGGCCATCGCGTGATCGGGGCCGTCATAGCTGACCGCATGTCCCATGTCGGAGAACTGATCGGCCACGAGCTGCAGCGTGCTTGCGATATCGGTCAGCGTCATCGACTCCAGCTTGAAATCGTTGCGCAGGAACGACAGCACCGATTCCAGCATCGCGCGCATCTGGTCGAGGTCGGCCAATGTCCGGCTGCGGTGGCTGTCGTCCTCGATGAATTCCGAACGCAGGCGCAGCCGCGTGATTGGCGTGCGCAGATCGTGGCTGATCGCCGCCAGCACCTTGGTGCGGTCATCGATCAGGCCGGTGATCCGCTCGCGCATGCGGTTCAGCGCCTTGGCGAGCGAGCGGATCTCGGCAGGCCCCCGTTCGGGAAGCGGCGCGGCGGCGCCGCCGTTCAGGCTGAAGTTTTCCGCGGCCTCGGCGAATGACGATAGCGGCGCGGTCAGCGCGCGCGCCGCCCACAGGCCGAGCAGGGTGACGCTGATGACGGCGAACAAGGCCGTCATCATCCAGGGGCCGCCCCAGAACGGACCCCGCCATGGGTTCGCTGCGAGCCTCGCGGTCACCATCACGCCGTCAGGCAGGACAATGCCGACGGCGCGCGCGTCGCCGTGCCCGGACAACAGGAAGCTGCGATAAGCCGGACCGAGCCGCCGATGCAATCCGTGCAACGCGGGGTGGTCCGTATCGATTGCGTTGGAAACGGCGCCGGGTGGAACGACGGCAATGTCGAGCTGCGGAAATGCGCGCGCAAGATCGCCGGCCAGCCGCGGCCGATCGGCCGGCGCAGCAGTGCCAAGCAATTGCGCCGCTGCCGCTAGCTGATCCGGTCCGCCTTCGAATGACGGGCTCGGCTGATCCGGGCGATGCATCAGGAACAGCGCGGTGACGACGAGATGCAGCGTCATGATCGAGACGACGACCAGCGCCGCGATCTGTCCGCCGATGCCCCTGAGATTCAGAAAGCTCAAAAGCTTCATGATCAGTTGGCCGCTGCCGCGGCCACTTCAACCCTTGGCGTGAAGATGTAGCCGCCGGAGCGCACGGTCTTGATGATCGTGGCGTCGCGCGGATCGGGCTCGATCTTGCGGCGGATACGGCTGACCAGCACGTCGATGCTGCGCTCGAACGCGCCGGTGCTGCGGCCCTGCGTGAGGTCGAGCAGGCTGTCGCGCGACAGCACGCGGCCGGGGCGTTCGCAAAAGGTGCGCAGCAGGTCGAACTCGGCGCTGGTCATCGCGACGCGGGCGCCTTGCGGATTGCGCAGCTCGCGCCGGCGAAGATCGATGTGCCATCCGAGGAAGGTGAGGGCGGTCGCGCCTTCGGTGGAGCTGGCGGTCCAGGCAGCCGAGCGGCGGCGCAGCACGGCATTGATCCGCGCCAGCAGCTCGCGCGGGTTGAACGGCTTGCCGAGATAATCGTCGGCGCCCATTTCCAGCCCGACGATGCGGTCGACGTCCTCGCCGCGGGCCGTCAGCATGATGATGGGTGTCTGCAATTCGGCCCGGATCTTGCGGCACAGGCTGAGGCCGTCCTCACCGGGCAGCATGACGTCGAGGATGAGAAGATCGATGCGGTGGTCGGCCATCGCCCGCGTCATCTCGCGGCCGTCGGTCGCCGTCGTCACGTTGCAGGCGTTGGTCCGGAGGTATTTCGCGATCAGCGCCCGCGTCTCGCGATCGTCCTCGACGACAAGGATGTGGGGCGCTGCCTGGGCCATGCCACCACCTTGTCGGTGATTCGCAGCCGCCCGGCGATGGATTTTTGTTTCCCAATGTTTCTGATCCAGCTTGCGCAACAGAGCGCAACAGGCCGGTTCGCGCTCAACAAGGTCTCGTTAAGCCGGTCAACCTTACGCTGCCCGGGTCTTGCACGAACGCCTCGGAGCTCACATGACCTCAATCTCCGCATTGTCCAACCCCTCCTATAAATCGCCTCTGCAGAAGCTGCAGGACGAATTGCAGTCGGAGGTCTCTTCCGGCGCGGTCAGTTCGTCCGATCAATCGGCGCTGTCATCGGCACTCGACGATATCGATTCCTCGCTGCAAAGCAGCCGGGCGAGCGATCAGGCGAATGGCACAAAACCTTCACCCGGCGACCTGAAGTCGAAGATCGACACTCTGATCCAGGGCGAGGTGTCCAGCGGCAAGCTCACCAGCGACCAGGCCACTGAACTGCAGGGCGTCTTCAAGGCCGCTTTCGCCAAGGGACCTGGTAGCGGCCCTGGCGGGCCTGGTGGAGGACCCGACGGTCCTGGCGGCCCGCCGCCCTCGGATGGTTCATCGTCGGCGATCGACACGAGCAATTCGTCGAGCAGCAATTCGTCGAGCACGACATCGGCGGACGACATCCTGAAAGAGTTCCTTCAGTCGCTGCAGAGCTCGCTTTCGGCCTCCTCGTCGACATCTTCATTGTACGACGCAACCGGCAGCAACAATGGAAACAGCGTGTCGGCCTCGTCGCTCCTGATCGATTACAAGTCGTAACTTTTCGCGACATGCGCACGACGTACGGCGCGCAATGGTTCCGGCGGAACCGCGCGCTCTTGTCGCTCCGCAACATGCGAAAATGCGGAAGTGCGGCGGAACGGTGCATTGAGTCACGGGTTTTCTCCCTACCATTTGTCGATCAGGGAGAATCCCATGTTGAAAACATCTATCGCGGCCGGCCTGGCCGGTTCCTTGCTGCTAGCGAGCGCGGCATTCGCGCAGACGCCGACTGCAACCACGGATAAGGCCGACACCGCGTCCAAGGCCGATACTGCGTCGACCGCGTCGCCAAGCTCGTTCCAGGGCAACTGGCGCGCCTCGAAGGTCGCGGGACTGAGTGTCTATAACGACAAGAACGAGAGCATCGGCTCGATCAATGATCTCTTGATGGACAAGAGCGGAAGCGTGAAGGCTGCCGTCATCAGCGTCGGCGGCTTCCTCGGTGTCGGCGCTCACCTCGTCGCCGTGCCCTATGACAAGGTCAAGTTCGTGGACGAGCCGGTCGCCATGGCGACCGCCGCGCCGGCGCCCGCGGGCACGCGTCCGGCTTCGAGCACGACGACGGGCTCGGCCGCCAACCCGCCGGTGGCAGCAGCCCCGAAGGCGAACCCCTGGTATCCTGACCACGCCGTGTTCAATGCCACCAAGGACGAACTGCAGGCCATGCCCGAGTTCAAATATTCCGAGTAAGGTGGAAACAGAAACGGCCTGAAGAAACGCGTCCGGCAAAACCGGGCGCGTTTTTTTGTTTCAACCATCTTGTTCAACGAGATTCTCTCCGTGGTCGGCCTTGTGCCGGGCACCACATCTTTCCGTTGGGGTGATGCTTTAGAGCCTGCACGTTACGCCGAGCGCGGTTCAGCATCCAGGCATGAGAGGACCTGCCGTCACTTTATCTCTTGCTCGCTTGTATTCGAGCAACTGCGACACTGCATCATAGGAATGAAATCTTGCGTAGACACTCTTTGCATTCCTCTCGCGCAGATCGGCTAGCGCATCGGCCCAGTAAGCAACCATCGCGCGTCGAACGCCGTCACGACCAAAGAAGCGTTCAGCTTTCGCAAAATCTTCGTCGAAGCTCACGCTTACTGCTCGTTCAGCGGCCTTGTAGTCCGCTTGCCGGACATCCCCGCCATGTTGACCAAGCCACATGATCGTCTTGGGGTATTCCAGAATGAGACGATCGAGCACGAGGTAGTGTGAGAACTTCCCATCCATTGGCGTCCGAGTGCTAAACGCAACTTCGTGAGGCCCAATGTTCAGCGTGAACCACCGCCCGCCGTTGGTCTGCGGGAGAACGCTCAAGGTCCACGCACCTTGGATATCAAGGTTTCCGTATAACCCTGAGAGCTGGAATAAACGGTAGAGAAATAAGCTAACTTCGCGGTTATGGAAGAGTTCGTCCGTCCTCTGAGCGCCGACCCGAAGAGGTGACCCTATTAGGCGTAGCTGCTCTCTTGCCTCGTGAGGAGCGACACTGAACAGTTCATTGGTGCCCTCGACCAGCACTTTGCGTTCGCGAAAATGACGATGCATTGCGGTCTCGACGACCGTGCAATCCGTAACATGAATGAAGTCGGATAACTCCCACGGGCCATGAGGCGCATATGCTTCACCTCCATTTATCCCGCGTAGGCGTTCGCTGATGGGTCGCTCGGTACGGCCAATTTTTATGTAGTCACTATTTGGCGAAACGAGAATATAGACAAACCCCAGCGACACTTGCGCAGCCCCACATATGACGCGACCATCTTATGAATTGACCGAGGGGGACGAAATAGACAAATCGGCTAAATCGCTCAGCGGGCTTAGCGAGGCTGCGGCCTTGATCTAGTGGCTCATTTGAGTTCGGACCCTCGTGCCGGAAATACACGTCTTTCTGGCCCGTGGCACGACAAGACGTGGATGGTCGGGCCTCCGCCGCGCCGAAGGGGCTTCGGCCCCGCAGGCGGGACGAGCCCGGCCATGACGGAGAGATTGCCTCAATTCGTTGCCGTGCATCCTTTCAGCGGCGAAATCCCGATGTTAGGCTCCGCCGCAGCGGGGAGCCCCTGCTTCCTGCTTCATACCGAACGGGAGGACGACATGACGGAGAGCGTCTACAAAGTTATCGAACTGATCGGTACCAGTAACAAATCCTGGGAAAAGGCCGCCGCGGCCGCGGTCGAGCGAGCTGCAAAATCCCTCCGCGAGCTTCGTGTCGCGGAAGTCGTCGAACTCGACTTGCAACTCGACTCCAAGGGAAAGATAGAGGCCTATCGCGCCAAGCTGAACGTCTCATTCAAGTTCGAGGGCACCTGAGCCCGTGCCGCGATGCTTCCCACCTTCCCGCTTGCCGGGAGAGGGAAGAAGGCATCAATTGGTTCTTTACGATGCGTAGGGTGGGCAAAGGCGCGCAAGCGCCGTGCCCACCATCTATCGATAATCGCCGTAACTATAACCTTTTCGTTCCGGATTGAATCGGAACGGAGGCTCTAGGCGTGCACCCATCACTTGGTGGCGCGCCGCGACGGTGCCACGTTCCGCTTTGCTCACAAAGCGACCGAGATCGTGCGACGTCGCTATATGTCGCGAAGTACCAACAGCGGAACTCGCAGGATGTGGTTACAAAAGGGTTTGCCAAGACCGCCGGATGGCTACGCAAATACCAATTTCTCCTGAACGATCACGTTCCAAGCACCGAGTGTGTGTCCGAAACGCCATGCTTTGGCGAAACGAAGCCGAGAGACCACATCAAGGGTTGATGACCTACAACTAGCAGTGGTAGCCAGTCTCATAGTCCTGAGAACTGCCGTCTGTACGAGGCAGCATCGAGGGGGGAGCCAGTGCACGCACCTGCTTCGCAGCTGCGCGACGTCGCGTTTGCGCCTGCTGACCATGGCTATAGATCCGATATCGACGGGCTGCGGGGTATCGCTGTTGTTTCCGTGGTAGGTTTCCACGCCTTCCCGAAAGTTTTTCATAGCGGATTCATCGGCGTCGATATCTTCTTCGTCATTTCTGGCTTTTTGATCACCTCAATCATCCTCAAGGGTCATTCTGAAAGCAGATTTAGCTTCATAACCTTCTACGCGCGACGCATCCGGCGAATATTTCCGGCGCTCATCCTTGTCCTGGTCGCCTGTCTTCTAGCCGGCGCGTTGCTATTATGGCCTGATGACTATGGTCGGCTAGGTAAGCATACGGCCGCAGGCTCAGGATTTGTCTCGAATTTAGTTCTTTGGCAGGAGGCCAATTATTTCGACGTCGCTTCTGACACAAAGATCCTGCTCCATCTCTGGTCCCTCGGCATCGAAGAACAATTTTATCTCGCCTGGCCAGCGCTCATCTGGATCGCCTGGCGACTGCGGCTCAATATGTTTGCGCTCTTCGCCGCGATACTCGTGGCGTCGCTGATTTACAGCATCCGAACGACGCCATCGAACCCCATGGCCGCATTCTATTCTCCGGCCGGACGTTTTTGGGAGCTTGCTGCAGGAAGCGTCTTGGCGCAATTGAACTTCTCAAATCCCCGCGCAGCTCGATTGATTGAGAACACCGTCGCGACGGCTGTCAGCTCTGCCTTGTTTTTCAAGCGGGGAAAGATCGACAGAGAAGAGACCTACCGGAACTTCCTCTCCGTCATCGCGATGGTGGTGATCTTCTCGTCGATATTCATGATCATCGGACTCGACCAGTTTCCGGGTTGGTGGGCCCTCCTACCGGTCGCAGGTAGTTACCTCGCCATCCTGGCGGGCCCAAACGCTTGGCTCAATCGGCTATTACTTTCCAGCCCGGCGCTGGTCTGGATCGGCTTGATTAGCTACCCTCTTTATCTTTGGCACTGGCCGCCACTGGTGTTTGCTCGACATTATTATGGTTCGCAACCGACACCGGCGCTCGTACGCGTCGCATTGATAGTCTTTGCGGTCTGTCTGGCGTGGCTGACATACCGGTACGTCGAACGACCGATCCGATTTGGAACACACCGACGCTGGGCAGCGCCGGCGCTTGGCTTCGCCATGGTTTGTATCGGGCTCCTCGGCGCATTGACCGCTGCAAATGACGGCTTCCCTGAGAGGATCGCAGAAGACAAGCGCGCTTATGCAGCTTACTTCAGTGGCGCAACGGCGCTCATGCAAGCCGAAGCAAAAGACTTTTCACAGAACCAATGCAACTTTTACGCCTGGGACAGCCCGATCCCGACACTCGCCCCGCGCCGGGCAATCGACCCGAGTTGCTATACAAAGCACGGAAGCCGCAGTCTTCTCATCATAGGCAACTCCAACGCAGCCGATCTCTATTACGGTCTTAATGAGGTGCTGCCAAAGGACATCTCCGTCCTTCTCATCTACAGCTCCAATTGCCGCGTCGGGCCCATCGTGGAGGCGGACATAAGCACGAGCAATTGCGCTGCGGCGAGTAATTTTGCATTGAATTACATCAAGGCTGATCCGCCGGATGTGCTTTTGATGTCATCAAACAGGTCATTCGACATCGATTATGTCCGCAAGTTTGCTTCGATGGTGAAAAGTTATGGCGTGAAGCACGTCTTGACGCTGGGACAGCGTCCGCATTGGAGGGCTTCGCTTCATAAGATTGTTCTCGATCGGTATTGGGCATCCACACCGCGCTACATTCCGGGGCTGCTCGACGAAAATCTGATGTCACTCACCGGAGTATTCCAGTCTCAGATGCGGCCCGAAGAGCCATTCGAGTTTGTTGATGAAGTAAAACCTTTTTGCAATGCGGAGGGCTGTCTCGCCTATCTTGGCGAGAGCCGGCGCGACGGGCTGATCACGGCCGACAGCGTGCATCTAAGGCCCTTCGCGTCAGTTTGGCTTGCGCAGCAGCAGCTTGCCCCTCTGGTTCTGAAGGCTCTTGAGCGCTAATCAAAACGACGAACGATCAACCTGAAATCCGTTCTTTAATCTCTCTTATCAAGCCGCGGCGAGGAT
The DNA here is from genome assembly GCA_963770385.1 of uncultured Alphaproteobacteria bacterium. Lineage (GTDB taxonomy): Bacteria > Pseudomonadota > Alphaproteobacteria > Rhizobiales > Xanthobacteraceae > Bradyrhizobium. Next base: position 3,050,806 of record CAVYPJ010000003.1, read on the forward strand.
CAGGCGAAATGGAGCGATCGGAGCGCGCTGCGAAGCTTGTCGATGATCGCTGTGGGTCATTTTCGACCGATTCACTGGGGATTGTGGGCTGGTTGACGTCCGCTTTACGTCAATAGCGCCGGTGCCGGATCGGGAAAATTGAGTTTGGCCGGATGCCTGTGATTCAAACTGCCAAACTAGGGGTCGACGCGATGATTTGATCTCCGCGGAGTTCAGGTCGATGGTGATGCCTGTACGCTTTCCGAAGATTTGCACAAGCGAACACCATTGGGAATCCACCTTCGGATTCAACCGTCAGATTTATCCACCAGGGTTTTGTCTTGACGCCTTTTTCTTCACGCGAACCGGTATCCGCTTCGCTGGAAAATGCTCTAACGGCGGGCACGCTTGCGCCTCGGCTCTTGAGCTACGGCGTACGAGTTGCTTTGCCCGACCTACGGACCCGTGCTGATCGAGCTGAGCGCAAACTCTCTCCTCCGTCGTCCCTGCGTTCGCAGGGACGACGGAAAGAGAGGCTGCACCACCAGGTCATTCGGTGGCAAGAAAGGGCGACGTCTAATGGTTGCTACAGCGCTCGCTTGTAGAGAGAGCTGGTCACTCCGGCCATCTCCCCGCGGCGCGGGGAGATGGTAGGCGCGTCAGTTCGTCTTGACCAGCGGGCAGCCGCCCTTGTCGAGCGGGCGGAAGGCTTCGTCGCCGGGCACGGTGGCGATCAGCTTGTAGAGGTCCCACTCGCCCTTCGACTCCTCGGGCTTCTTGACCTCGAACAGATACATGTCGTGCACCATGCGGCCGTCGATGCGGATCTTGCCGTTCTTGGCGAAGAAGTCGTTGATCGGGGTCGCGCGCATCTGCGCCATCACCTTCGGCGCCTCGTCGGTGCCGATCGCCTCGATCGCCTTCAGGTAATGCATGGTCGCCGAATAGAGCCCGGCCTGGATCATGGTCGGCATGTGACCGACCTTGTCGTTGAAGCGCTTGGAGAACGCGCGGGTCTCGTCATTCATGTCCCAGTAGAAGGCATCGGTGACGATCAGGCCCTGCGTTGCCTTGATGCCGAGCGAATGCGTGTCGGTGATCTCCTGCAGCAGCGCGATCATCTTCTGGCCGCCCTGGGTGATGCCGAACTCGGCGGCCTGCTTCAGCGCGTTGGTGGTGTCGCCGCCGGCATTGGCGAGCGCGACGACCTTGGCCTTGGAGGCCTGCGCCTGCAGCAGGAAGGAGGAGAAGTCCGACGAGTTCAGCGGGTGACGCACCTCACCGAGCACCTTGCCGCCGCTTTCCTTGACGACGTTGGCGGCGTCGCGCTGCAGCGCCTGGCCGAAGGCGTAGTCGGCGGTGACGAAGAACCAGGTGTCCTCGCCGCGCTTCACCATCGCCTTGCCGGCGACATTGGAGAGCGAATAGGTGTCGTAGGTCCAGTGCACCGTGTTCGGCGAGCATTGCGCGCCGGTGATGTCGGACGAACCGCCGCCGGAATTGATGTTGATCTTGTTCTTCTCGCGCGTCAGCGCCGAGATCGGCAGTGCGACGGAGGAGGTCGGCACGTCGAAGATCGCGTCCACCTTCTCGTTGTCATACCAGTTGCGCGCGATGCCGACGCCGATGTCGGGCTTGTTCTGATGGTCGGCATAGACCACTTCGACCGGCTTGCCCTTGACCTTGCTGCCATAGTCCTCGACCGCCATCTGGACGGCGGTAAGCGATCCCTTGCCGGTGGCGTCGGCATAGAGGCTCGACATGTCCGTGAGCACGCCGATCTTGACGACGTCGTCCGATATCTGCTGGGCGTGCGCGGCGCCGCCAATGGCGGCGACAGCGAGACCGGCCGCGAATGCGGTGGCGACTGATTTCATGTTTTCTTCTCCCTGGTTCTTGTTGAGGGTTGTTAAGGGCTTGGTTGGTGCCCGTTTCTAAAGCGCGATGAGATCAGGTTTAAATCATCATCGCGCTTTAGGTCCTTGTTTGAGCATGATCTTTTCGGAAAACCGCTTCACACTTTTCCGGATCATGCTTTAGCTGTATTCAGCAGGCCCCGCAAAGCCTCGATCGCCTTTCGGCCTGTCGGCAAATGGGATGAGGTGATCAAAAAGCAGGCGGTTAATTGGTTAATGCTTACCGCCGATGACGCGCCGCAAGCTCTCGGCTCGAAGCTCGTTGGGACATGGCGGCTCAAGGCCCCGGCAGGGCCGTCACATTGACATTCAACGTGCCCTCGGCGGCCGCGATGATGCGCAGCGTCTTCGAATCGAAGGCAATGTCGGCAAGTGTGAGGTTGGAGACGTCGGCCACGACCTTGACGCCGTCGCCGCTCTTCTGGAAGTCGGCGATCGCGGCTGCGATCTTGTCGCGCGCATTGTTCGCGAACGGCTTGAGGTCGACGGTCGCCTTCTCCGCCAGCGCGCCCTGCAGATGTGGCATCACGGCGCGCGCCGCGGCGCCGAGCAGGCCGAACGCGGCCTCCGATTCGACCGCGAGCTCGATATTGGAAAGGCGCAGTGTCTGACGCGACTGGTCGAGCACGGGATTGCCCCAGATATGGATGGTCGCTTCCGCGCCCACTCCGAAGAAGCTCTTCTCCTTGGCGCGAACCAGAAGCGAGATCAACAGCCGGTCGCCGGCCGCCTGTATCTTGGCGTGTTTCACCGTGACGGCCACCGGGCCGGAGCCGTCTTCGGGGAAGGTCTTACCCGAGATTTCCTCGTCGACGATCTTGCTCAGCTCGGTGAAAGGCAGATCGACCGGGACTGCGATGCTGACGCCGCCCGCGGTCGGCGGCACGATCGTGATCTTGTCGGGGAAGGGGCAGTCGGGCCGGGTCTCGGTCGGCGTGATGCGGGTGTCCGCCTCGATCCCCATCGTCAGTGTGACCGCGGAGCCATCGACCCGCGGCTGGGCCGCGATGGCGCGCGTCGGCTTGAGCTCGAGCCACAGCACCGGCAATGACGACGTCGCGCCCGGGCCTTGCAGTGGCACCGAGCGGCAGGCCTTGGCCCACTCCTGTCGCGCGGCGCGCTCGATGATCGGATCGTTGCGGATGCGCTCTGAGACGATGTTGAGCTGCTCGCCCACGGTCTTGTCGATCACCGGCTTCACCTGCGCGGGCACGTTGACGCGGGCGCCGGCCACCGAAAGATTGGTGTCGCCGAGATTGACCTGCGCGCCGAGATTGGGCTCCAGCCGCCAGGCCGCGGCGAGCTTCGGCCGCGAGGTGATGACGACGTTGCCCTTGATCTCGGCGTTGGCGTTGAGCGCCTTGATGTTGATGCCGCCGATCCGCTTGGCGGCATCGTTGCCGAGCAGGCCCGCGATCGCATCGCCCACCGCGCCGGTCGCCTTCGACGACAGCGAGCCCGTAATGTTCACGCGTCCGGTCAGGGGCGTCGACAGCGACAGCACGTCCTGCGCACCGGTTGCCGCGATCGGGCCGCGCGCGGCGGTCCAGCCGATATCGGCATTCTGCAGCACCTGCGCGACCGGATTGTCGGCCTTGCCGGCGAAGTTGCGCGGTGCCGCATGGTCGGCGATGTCGCGGATCGCCGACAGCGCGACGACGACCGGCGCGACGACATAGGAGCTGCGCGTCACCGGCGGCAGCGGCGGCAATTCCTTCAGCGCGACTGCGGGCAGCGTGTTGCCACGGCTGCCCGGCGACAGCCAGTCCATGGCCTTCAGCGCGATCAGGAACGACAGCGCGATGACGGCGGCGCCGATCGCAATGATTTTCGGCGGCAGCGGCAGCCGGGCAGCCATCGTCTTCGGCAGACCCGCCGTCTTCTGCAGAACCGTCGCCTTCGGCAGACGTATCGTCGTCTTGGGCAGACGCATCACCCCTCCGGAACTGAATCAAGTCCTTGAATCTACAAGGCAAGGGGAGGGGGCGCCAGAGCGTGGCAGTAACATCGACGCGCGGAAACAGAAGGAAACAAAAATGGCTCCGGTGGGCGCCGGAGCCATCATTCAACCTAGCGGGAGTTTAATCTCAGCTCCGCTTGCCCGTGTTCTCGGCGCGGCGGTCCATCGGCAGCACGACCACCCTGGTGCCGACGCTGACCCGCGAATAGAGGTCGGTCACGTCTTGATTGGTGAGGCGGATGCAGCCCGAGGACACATGCGTGCCGATCGTCTCGGGCGCGTTGGTGCCGTGAATGCGATACACGGTGCCGCCGAGATACATCGCGCGTGCGCCGAGCGGATTGCCGGGTCCGCCAGCCATGTAGCGCGGCAGATAGGGCTGGCGCGCGATCATCTCCGGCGGCGGAGTCCAGTCCGGCCACTCGGCCTTCTTGGTCACCGACTGCATGCCCGACCAGGTGAAGCCGTCACGGCCGACACCGATGCCGTAGCGGATCGCCTGGCCATTGCCGAGAACGTAATAGAGGTAGGTGTTCGGCGTATCGATGATGATCGTGCCGGATGCCTCGCGCGTCGCGTAGTTTACGACCTGGCGCCGCAGCCGCGCGGGCATTTCATTGACGGCGCCTTCGTCCTGTGAAGGCGCGGCCTGAATTGATGGCGCGGCCTGCATCGGCGGCTGCGCGAATGGCGCCGGCGGCATCGGCAGGAACGGGAAGAGCTGCACGGGGTTGGCCGCGGCCGAACCCGAAAATGCGATAGCCCCGATTGCGAGGGAGCCGAAAAAAATGGCGCGGGACTTCCAAATCAACGAGCTGAAATCGACCATGCTACGCCCCTGTCTGAATACCCTGTTATGGCGTGACGCCTTTGCGGCGTTCGGTTGCTACAACCAGTAGGGGCGAAAGGTTTCGGGACGTTTGCGCCTGAGTCGCAAAACGGTTTCGTCGCGGTAAGGATTGTTTCATGACGGTTTCGCGACACGGACGGGGACGAAATCCGGGAAAAAATTCTTCAACAATTCGATGACGTCACACGTCTGAAATAGTCATGAACGATTTTCCGCGCATGAGAATCATGGCAACGCTCAGGTCTCCCTCATGCGGATCCTAATTGCGACCGATGCCTGGCATCCCCAGGTCAACGGCGTGGTGCGCACGCTGACTTCGCTCTCGCGCGCAGCCGCCACGCTCGGCGTCGAGATCACGTTCCTGACGCCCGAGGGCTTTCCCTCGATCGGCGTGCCGACTTATCCGGGCTTGCGGGTCGCCTTGCCGAACCGGCGCGAAATCGCCGGGCGGATCGAGGCCGCGGCGCCGGAGGCGATCCACATCGCAACCGAGGGACCGGTCGGCTGGGCCGTGCGCGGCTGTTGCCGCCGTCACAAGCTGCCCTTCACGACCTCCTACACGACGCGATTTCCGGAGTACGTTTCGGTGCGCACCGGAATCCCCGCAAGCGTCGGCTACGCCGTGCTGCGGCATTTCCATGATGCCGCCGCGATGACCATGGTCGCGACCAACTCGCTGAAGAAGGAACTCGCCGAACGCGGCTTCAAGAAGCTCGGCTTCTGGACCCGCGGCGTCGATACCAGGCTGTTTCATCCGGGCAATCCCGCACAGCTCGATCTGCCGCGCCCGATCTTCATGACGGTCGGGCGCGTCGCGGTCGAAAAGAATCTGGAAGCCTTCCTGTCGCTGGATCTACCCGGCACCAAGGTCATCGTCGGCAACGGGCCGCAAAAGGCCGAGTTGGAGCGGCGCTTCCCGCAGGCGAAGTTTCTTGGCGAAAAGACCGGGCAGGACTTAACGTCGCATGTGGCGGCGGCGGACGTGTTCGTCTTCCCGAGTCTCACCGACACGTTCGGCGTCGTGCAGCTGGAGGCGCTCGCCTGCGGCACGCCAGTCGCGGCGTTCCCGGTGACGGGACCGCTCGACGTGATCGCCGATCGTCCGATCGGTGCGATCGACCACGACCTGCGCAGCGCCTGCATGCGCGCGCTCACCATGTCGCGAGAAACCTGCCGGAATTTCGCACTGGAGCGTTCGTGGGAAAACAGCGCAAGCCAGTTCATCGGAAATCTGGCCGTCTTGCAGCCGACGCGTCCGCTGCAAAGCCCCGCGCGCGTCGCGACGGCACACGGCTGAAAGCAACGATCCATCAACGCAGGTTGAAGTCACCATGGCAGAAATCATGAAGCTTGACGGCACGAGGGAGTTGGACTTCGACCGCGAGTCGGTCGAACAGGCCTACGACCGTTGGGCACCGATTTACGACCTCGTGTTCGGCGGGGTGTTCAGCAAGGGCCGGAGTGCCGCGATCCAGGCCACCAACAAGATCGGCGGGCGCGTGCTCGAGGTCGGCGTCGGCACCGGCATCTCGCTGCCGCTCTACGGGCCGAACGTCCGCATCGTCGGCACCGACATTTCCGAGGCGATGCTGCGCAAGGCCAAGCAGCGCGTCGCCGAGCAGCGGCTGAAGAATGTCGAGGGGCTCGCGGTGATGGACGCCGAGAAGCTCGAATTCCCCGACAACTCCTTCGACGTCGTGATGGCGCAATATGTCGTCACCGCGGTGCCGAACCCGGAGGTTGCGCTCGACGAGTTCGCGCGCGTGCTGCGGCCCGGCGGCGAACTGATCATCCTCACCCGTGTCAGCGCCGATGACGGCGTGCGCCGCTTCATCGAGCAGGCGCTGCAGCCGGTGGTGACCCGGCTCGGCTTCCGTACCGCCGAGTTCTCCTGGTCGCGCTACACGAAGTGGCTTGCCGGCGCCAAGGGAATCGAGCTGGCCGAGCGCCGCCTGATTCCGCCGCTCGGACATTTCTCGCTGGTGCGGTTCCGTAAAATCGGAATGGCGGTCGCGGCGTAAGTTTTGCGGCGTGGCGGCGCTCGGGCAGCGTCGCCACAGTTTTCCATATGACATTTTGATGATGTCATATGACGTACATCGAATCCCTTTACGACTGGCACATCCAATTTAGGGGGAGAGAATGATCAAAGACTTCCTTGAGCAGCTTCGCATCCAGCGCTGGGACGACCACCGCTACTATCACCACAGCCGGATCAATCAGAGCCTGCACTTCGTCAGCGCGATCAGCTTCCTGATCGGCTACGTGATGATGTTCTTCGATCCGTTGGTGTCGGCCCTGATCGGCTGGCTGGTCTCGATGACCTCGCGCCAGGCCGGCCACTTCTTCTTCGAGCCGCGCGGCTACGACCACATCAATCAGGCCAGCCATGAGCACAAGGAAGACATCAAGGTCGGCTACAATCTGCGCCGCAAGGTGGTGCTGATGACCATCTGGGCGCTGTCGCCGCTCGTCCTCTATGCCGATCCGACCCTGTTCGGCCTGTTCACGCCCTGGGCCACGCCGGTCGATTTCATGCGGCAGGTCGCCAAGGTCTGGCTGGTCGTCGGCCTCGGCGGGCTTTTGTTCCGCACCGTGCAGCTCTTCTTCATCCGCGACGTCGAGACCGGCCTGGTCTGGATGACCAAGATCCTCACCGACCCCTTCAACGACTTCATGCTCTATCGCACGGCGCCGCTGGCGCTGCTGCGCGGCGAACTGATCGACCCCGGCCTCGACATCATCGAGCACGGCCTGGAAGAGCAGCACGCCTGATATTCGGTTCTCGGATGTATCAACAAGCGTCATGGCCGGGCTCGTCCCGGCCATCCTTATTTAGGCTTCCGTCATTCCGGGGCGATGCGAAATCATCGAGCCCGGAATCTCGAGATTCCGGGTTCGCCTCTGCGAGGCGCCCCGGAATGACGGTAAGAGGGAAGCTTTAATGGCCAAGCACACGCGAACGAAAGCGACGCCGTCTTTCGGACAGCCATGCTCGGCCATGACGGCTAGCGTGACGATTGGCCGCTCAGCGCCCGAACCGGTGCGCGAACATTTCTTTCAGGATCTTGCGGCGGATTGTCTTGTTGGTGAGGGAGCCGTCGTTCCACCACCAGCCGTCCTCCTTCATCTTGCCGGCCGCCGCGACGAAGCGCTTGGCGACCTCGGCGAAATCGCCGTCGCCGTAGTTCAGGCTGAAGATGAGGCGTCCGGTGCCGACCCAGCTCAACGCCAGCCCTTCGGCACGCAGGTAATATTGCAGCATCCAGTTGTAGCGGGACGGCTCGGTGTAGGACACCGTCCAGATCGACGACATGTTGGCGACGCGGACCGGCAGGTCGTCCTTGGCGAGCATGTCATTGAGCAGGCCGGCGCGCCCGTTCCAGAGCTCGTCGATCCCGTTGTAGATCCCATTGAAATTCGGACTGGCAAGCCGGCTCAGGAACTCGTCCATCGCCGTCATCACGTAGGGATGCGAGTTGAAGGTGCCGCGGGCGAAGCAGATGTCGGCCGGACGATCGTCGCGGAAGCGGCGCATCAGGTCCTTCTTGCCGCAGACCACGCCGATCGGCAGGCCGCCGCCGAGGCTCTTGCCATAGGTCACCATGTCGGCCTTGACGCCGAAATACTGCTGCGCGCCGCCGGCGGCGAGGCGGAAGCCGACGAACACCTCGTCGAAGATCAGCACGATGCCGCGCTCGGTGCAGACCTCGCGCAGCTTGATCAGCCAGGCGCCATAGGCTTCGCGGTCGAAATGGCCGCCGCGGGAGCTGTCGACCAGCGAGGAATCGGAGGGCGCGTTGCCGTTCGGATGCAGGCCCTGCAGCGGGTTGACCAGCACGCAGGCGATGTCGCCGCGCGTCTTCAGGACATGCAGCGTCCGCTCCGACATGTCGGCGAGCGTGTAGGTCTCGTGCGCAGGGATGGGATTGCCGATGCCCGGCTGCACATCGCCCCACCAGCCATGATAGGCGCCGGCGAAGCGCACCAGATGGTTGCGGCGGGTGTGGTAGCGGGCAAGCCGCACCGCCTGCATGACGGCTTCGGTGCCGGACATGTGGAACGAGACTTCGTCGAGCCCGGAAATCTCGCAGAGCCGCCGCACATTCTCGGCGACGACCGGATGGTAGAATCCGAGCACCGGCCCCAGCGCCTGGGCGCGCGTCTCGGCATTGGCAATGCACTCTTTATAGAAGTCGTTGCCGAAGATGTTGACGCCGTAGGAGCCGGTGAGGTCGTAGAACGCGTTGCCGTCGAGGTCGGTCAGCGTCACGCCCGACGAGGCCTGCATGAAGCTGCCGGAGCCGAGATGCTCGCGGACCAGGCGGCTGTATTGGAACGGCACCCGGTAAGCTTGCGTGAATTGCAGGTCGGAGATCTGCTTTGCTGCCTCCGACGTCGCTTTGCGGCTCTTGGCGAAGCGATGCTCGAACAAGGCGCCGAGCCGGAAGAAGGCGTCCTGGCGCCGCGTCGCGATGTCAGCCGGCGCGCCGTCGGACGTGAAGAAATCGTTGATATCGAACTCGTAATGCGGGATCAGCCGCGCCACCCGGCGCGACATCTTCGAGTGTCCGGTCAAGGACCGGTGCTTGGCCCGCGACAGCTCAAGGCGCGCCTTGACCTTGGGGGCCACCGCCGCCGTCAAGGCAACCGCGCCGGCGGCGAGAGACAGCATAGGAATCGATGTATCCATGTTCACCAGCGCTAACCACTCCTGCTGACAAATTCATGACAGTCAAAAGCCTCATCGCAGCCTTAACCCAGCAGGAAGACCTCAACTTCCTGCTCACCAATCGTATTCCGCGCGCGGCGCTGACCCGTTTCATGGGCTGGTTCAGCAAGATCGAGAACCCGCTGGTGCGGGACGCCTCGATCGGCTGCTGGCGGCTGTTCTCCGATCTCGACCTGTCGGAGGCCAGGAAGACCCATTTCAAGAGCCTGCATGATTGCTTCACGCGGGAGTTGCGCCCGGGCCTGCGCACCGCCGATCCGGACCCGTCGATCGTGGTGAGCCCGAGCGACGGCATCATCGGCGCCCACGGCACCATCCGCGACGGCGAGCTCTACCAGATCAAGGGCGCGCCTTATTCGCTGCTCGACCTCGTCGGCGATCCCGCGCTGGTCGAGCTGCACAAGAACGGCCGCTTCGTGACGCTGCGGCTGACTTCGAGCATGTATCACCGTTTCCACGCGCCGCATGACTGCCACCTCGACGAGGTCACGCTGATCCATGGCGACACCTGGAACGTCAATCCGATCGCACTGAAGCGGATCGAGCGGCTGTTTTGCAAGAACGAGCGCGCCGTGATCCGGACGCGCCTGACAAACGGCGACGCCCTTACCATGGTGCCGGTGGCGGCCATCCTGGTTGCAAGCATCCGCCTGCACGCCCTCGATATGGTGCTGAACGCGCAGACGCGCGGGCCGCAAGTATTCCCCTGCGACGTGAACGTGAAGAAGGGCGACGAGCTCGGATGGTTCGAGCACGGCTCCACCATCATCCTGCTCGCGCCCGCGCATTTCGAATTCAGCGACAATGTGTCGGAGTGGGCGCGAATTCGTGCCGGACAGCCGTTGTTCAGGAACTCTTCAGCCTGATCTCGATTTTGTCCTCGGGTCGATATATGTCATCGATTCGAATTCGATAAAGTGGAATGTGCGATGGCAAGAGTCTCGGTTCTGGCGGCTGGCGGCATTGTGCTACGGCGTCAGCAGCCGCCGCTGATCGCCGTGGTCCGCCTGCGCAAGCGCGATGAGTGGGTGTTGCCGAAGGGCAAGCTCGACGATGGCGAGACGCCGCGCGCGGCCGCCAAGCGCGAGGTGCTGGAAGAGACCGGTCACAATGTGACGGTGCACGAATTCCTGGGCACGTTGGCCTACGACTTCGGCGGCCGCTCCAAGATCGTGCACTACTGGCGCATGGAGGCAGGGTCCGAGCAGGCCCATGAGCTGATGCACGATGTGCGCGCGGTCGACTGGCTGCCGCTGAGCGCCGCGGTCGAGCGGCTGTCACGGCCCCATGAGCAGGCGTTCCTCGCCAATGTCGGTCCGCAGGCGCTGGCGTCCTTCGCCGCCCGCCGGCAGAAGGCCAAGGCGCCCGCCGCGCGCAAGCGTCGAAGCCCGCCGGCGCTCGCTCCCGAGGCTGCACCCGCGCCCCAGGCCGAGCCCGCACCCGTACTTCCCGAACTGCCGCGTGCCGAACCTCTGCCCGAGCCGCAACTCATCGAACCCATGCCCGAAGTCTCCATCGCCGAGCCGGTATCTTCACCGCCTGAGCCGGCCCCGGAGCGGGTCGCCGTGGACGAGACTCCGTCGATCGCCGACGAGGTCGTGCCCGAGCCACTGCCTTCGGAGGCTGCGGCCGAATTCGACGTGGCACCGGTCGAGACGAAGTTCAGCGTGCCGCCGTCCGCCGCGCCGAAGGATTTTGCCGACGACGCGACCATGGCGTCATCAGGGCGCGAGCGCAGGAGCCTTGCACGGAAGGTCCGAGACTGGCTCAGCCGCGCGGCGTGACGTTGTTCGGCTCTGGCTCCCGACCAGAGAGGCTCTGTTACGACCATGTGGTCGGAGGCGCCGTGAGGCCGTCAGCGCAACATGTCGTAACACAATCGGCCCAGGGCATCGCGTCGGCCTTTGCAGAATAAACGACAGGGCGCAGCCACGTTCTATCGCACAGGCGTGCATTGCATGTCGGCCCCGACGATGAGCGGGCCGCTGTAGGATGTTCGGAGGTCGGCGATGGCCGCGTCGAGATCAAACAGGCCGAAATGACTGACGACGAGCTGCCCGACACCCGCCTCCTGCGCGACGCGACCGACGACTGCAGGGGTTGCATGCAGGGGATTTTCTACACCCGGCGCGATTGCCAGATGCATGATCAAAACATTCGCTCCTTTTGCGAACTCGACAAATTTTGGATCAGTGCCGTTCTGATCGGAGCTGAAGACGACCGACACGTTTCCGATTTGCACGCGGTACGCCAGGGTCGGCATATGGCCATGCGGAATTCCCTGCGCGGTCACGGTCGTCTGCTCTCGCTGAAACACCGTCGACGGTTCGGCTTTCGCGACGTCGACCATGCCGACATCAAGCCGAACACCTCCGGCGACAACTCTTCCGATATCGGGCCGAACGCCTGCACCGCCATCTCGTTGCGAAGGACTCAACGTCGAACCAAGCACAGGAAATGCGCCGGTTTTCTCGTCGAAGAGCCGATTGAGGAATGTAGGAAAATCCGGCGCCGCCTCGTTGCCGGACGGGCCGAAGATGATCAGCGGCTCCTTGCGAACCTCGTGGCTCAGCCACAGGAAGGCAGGCAGGTCGGAAACGTGATCGGGATGAAGGTGACTGATGCCGACCAACCACAAATCTTCAAGTTTCGCTTGTGACTGGCCGAAGCGGTGGTGAGCCCCGCCACCCATATCGACAAGTATTCTGGCATGCCCATTGAGCCAAAGAAGGTAGCTCGACGATGCACGCAGCGGATTAAGTCTCGGGCCGCCGGAGCCGAGGATTTGCACGGCGACCGGGCTATCACCGCAGCCCTGTGCGAAGGCGCTCCGGTAATTCAATGAAATCGATGGAAGTGCGAGCAGACATAAGATCGCAAGTCGAATCATCAGAGCACCCATTCGTTCTGAATCGGTTCACTAGATCGGTGTTGGCAGATCGTTCCTGGCAGATCGTTCCTGGCAGATCGCTCCTGGCAGATTGCCTGGACATCGCGGCTATTGCGAGTTCAACTCTTTGAATGGGTTTCAAAATTGGCGAGTTGGTAGCCACCGAGCCTTCAGAAAAGGACCGGGGGGCCGATAGCAAGTCATGACTGCTCCCGGCTATCGCGCCGTTCTGAGCCACGAACTCCCGATCCACTCTGGCAAGCAGGGGGGGCGCGAACGAATGCGATCGTTGTCAAGTCGGCCGAGAATGCCAAACGTTTCCACAATCCGGCGCTCGCCCACGCGGAAGGCGCAGATGCATATGTCTCGCGCGAATGGCAGCCCGAGCGGGTGCGTGAGCGCTATGATTGGCTGTTCACCTACGATGCGTTGACCGTGCCGGTTTGATCGGCGAATCCGTCGCGATATTCATCTGCCACGCTGAGGGCGCCAATCCATGAATAACCTCGCCGACAGGATCATCGCGCATTACGAGCGGCACGCGTCCGATTGGGATGCCGATCGCAGGCGCTTCGGCTGGAACGACAAGGTATGGCATGACCGTTTCACAGCCTTGCTGCGGAAGGGCGCAAGCGTGCTCGATCTCGGATGCGGCGGCGGCACGCCGGTTGCGAGCAATCTCGTCACCCAGGGCATGCGCGTGACGGGCGTCGACAGTTCGCCGAGCCTGATCGCGCTCTGCCGCGAGCGCATGCCTGATGCGGAATGGATCGTCGCGGACATGCGCGGCTTGAAGCTCGAAGACAGGTTCGACGGCATTCTGGCGTGGGACAGCTTCTTCCATCTGAAGCCTGACGATCAGCGCGCGATGTTCGCGGTCTTTGCCGCACATGCAGGGTCCGGGGCGATCCTGATGTTCAACTCGGGTCCTGCCTTTGGTGAAGCGGTCGGCAGCTACAACGGCGACCCGCTCTATCATGCGAGCCTCGATCCTGCCGAATACAGGCAATTGCTCGCCCGACATGGCTTCGAGTTGATCGAGCATAAGGCAGAAGAATTCCCACGCCGGCGGCCGCACGGCGTGGCTCGCGCGCAACGCTTCACGGTAGTTCAGCCATCCGCAGCGGCGCCGGCCCTGGCATCCGCCTTCAGATGCGCGCGCAGGAAATCGATCAGCGCGCGCAGCGATGCCGGATTTTGCCGGCGGGTCGGATAGTACAGGCAAAACTCGCCGGACGGCGGTGGCATCCATGTTTCGAGCAGCGGCACCAGTTGTCCGGCCGCGATCAGCGGCGCCGAAAATTTGTCCATCGCATAGAGAACGCCGATGCCATCGGCTGCGGCGCGGACCAATAGATTGGGATCGGTGGCAATCAAGGACCCTTCGACGTCGATGTCCCGGATCTCGTCATCGATTGCGAATTGCCATGGCAGGAACGTACCGCCCGGAATGCGCAGCTTGATGCAGTTATGCGCGCGCAGATCCTGCGGTGATTCCGGTCGCCGATGCCGGGCAAGATGGCGAGGCCGCGACGACGAAACGAAGCGGGTCCGAAATGCGCACGGCGATCATGTCCCGCGCGACGAGGCGCCCGACGCGAATGCCGGCGTCAAATCGACCGGCAACGATATCGGTCAGTGCCGCATCGACCGACACATCGACGACGACATCGGGATATTGCGCAAGAAATTTCGGCAGCAACGGAGACAGCACGAAGGAAGCGACGGGCGGCGAGACCGTGAGGCGCAGATGCCCGGTCGGCGTATCGCGGAATGTGTTGGTCTCATCGACCGCCGCATCGATCTCGTCGAACAGCGGCCGCAGGCGCGTCAGCATCTGCTCGCCGGCCTCCGTCGGTGAAACGCTGCGGGTCGTGCGATTGAGCAGCCGGACGCCGAGGCGTTCCTCCAGTCCGCGGACGCTTTGGCTGATGGAGCTCGTCGAAAGGCCAAGCTGCGCCGCGGCTTTGGTGAAGCTACCGTGTTCTGCCACGGCGACGAAGGTGCTGAGCTCGGCGAAACGGGTTCGGCGCATTGTTTAATCCAGCCAAATGGCCCTTTCGGAAATCGGCGGGTTAACGACGGCGGCGAGGAGGAGCATGCTTGTAGCATGCAGGATTTGAGGCTCGTCGCGGTCGCCGCTCTCGGCGCGATCACAAACTCTCGGCTGATTTGTGATCGAGAAACGATGGCCGCGCACGCTAGACCGAGTTCGCTCACACGAATGGAGTTTCGGTCTTGAATGATGAATTCGACGTCGTGATTGTCGGGGCCGGGCCGGTGGGCCTCTGGCTCGCCTGCGAGCTCGCGCTGGCAAAAGTGAAAGTCGCTGTGCTCGAACGGCGCACCGAACGCGTCAAGCAATCCCGCGCGCTGGGAATGCAGGGACGAACGCTGGAAGTGTTTGCGTTACGCGGACTGGCGGATCGTTTCGTCTCTCGTGGACGAACGATGCCGTTCGGGCATTTCGGCGGGCTTGCAACACCCCTGGACTTGTCGGTGTTCGAGACGCGCTATCCTTTCGTGCTGCTGTTGCCGCAGGCGGTGACCGAGGAGCTGCTTGAAGAGCACGCGCTGGAACTCGGCGTCGTCATTCTGCGCGGCCACGTGGTCCAAACCATAGACGCGCGGGCGGAAGAGGTGGTGGTTGCCGATCTGAGCGGAGCGACTGCCTTTCAGCTCTCCGCCCGCTATGTCGTCGGGGCGGACGGTGCACGCAGCGTCGTCCGGCGCGCGGCGGGCATCGATTTCGCAGGCCATCCCGCGCGGCTGACCATGATGCTCGCCGACGCGGTGCTCGACGTGCCGCCGGCGAAGCCGAGGCTGACGACCATCGTCAACGAGCGCGGCGGCCTGCTGGTGGTGCCGCTGGGCGACGGCATCCATCACAGGATCGTCGTCGTTGACGGGCCGGTTACGGAGACTGGCGCCGCGGAGCCGGTGCTGCTCGACAAGCTTGCCGCGGCCGCGGCGCGCATCGCGGGCACGGATTTCCGTCCGCGCGATCCGATCTGGCTGTCGCGCTTCACCGACGAGACGCGGCTGGCGGATCACTATCGCAAAGGCAGGATATTGCTCGCGGGCGATGCCGCCCATATCCACGCACCGATGGGCGGCCAGGGCATGAACGTCGGCATCCAGGATGCGATGAATCTCGGCTGGAAGTTGGCGAGCGTCGTGCATGGCACGGTGCCCGAGGCGCTGCTCGACAGCTACGAGCTGGAGCGGCGACCGGTCGGCGAGACGCTTCGCCGCAACACGCTGGCGCAGCTTGCCCTGTTTTGCGCGTTCGATCCGCCGTCGCATGCGATGCGGCAGACGATGGAGGATGTGCTCAGGCTACCCGAGGTAAATCGTCGGCTGGCAGAAGAGTCCTGCGGGTTCGGCGTCACCTATCCGGAGCCGGTTCTTCCACTGAACGACGGCTGGCAGCATCGGGACGGTCTGAGTGGGCATCGTCTTCGCGACAGCGACGTTGTCCTCAAGGACGGTTCGAGGACAACGCTTCATCAACTGCAGCGCGATGGCTCCTGGCTGCAATTGCGGCTCGCGGCTGATGCCGCGACTTTTCCGCACGACGGCCGGTCAATTGTGGTGGACCTCGATCCGAATCTCAACGGCGGGCTGTTCGCCGGGCTGGCTTCGGTGCTGGTGCGTCCCGACGGCTTTATCGGTCCCGTCCATCCCATGATCCAAATTCTGACCCTGCGCGATACGATCGGGGCGAAGTGAAGGCTTCCGAAGGTCGCGCCGAGGCGGCGGACCACGGTTTGTGCGTCGCAAGCGTTTCTCCAAAGTTGGCCCGGATTCTGCTTTGACAGTCGGGCCGAAGGCTGATCCAATTTCTTGCTCCTCCTGGCCCTAGCGGGGAGCTGAAGTCTGAGCACTCAGCATCACCTTGGAGCCGAACGAATGAACGAGCGGGATCTTCGAAACCAGATCGCTGAGGTCAAAGCCGGCCGGCTGTCACGCCGCGAATTTGTGCAGCGAATGATTGCCGTGGGGCTCACCGCGCCGATGGCCGGTGCAATGCTCGCCCATTCAGGCGTCGCGGTGGCCGCCGAGGAGACCCCTTACAAGCCGACCAAGGCCGGTGGCGGTGGTCCGCTGAAGCTGTTGTTCTGGCAGGCCCCGACCTTGCTCAATCCGCATTTTGCCATCGGCACCAAGGATCAGGAATGCTGCCGGTTGTTCTACGAGCCCCTGGCCGGATGGGACAAGGATGGCAATCTGGTTCCGATCCTTGCCGCTGAAATTCCGAACAAGGAGAATGGCGGTCTTGCCGAGGATGGCCTGACGGTCATCTGGAAGCTGAAACAGGGCGTCAAATGGCATGACGGCAAACCATTCACCGCCGATGACGTCATCTTCAATTGGGAATATGCCAAAAATCCGGACACCGCGGCGGTCTCGATCGGCAGCTACAAAGAGATCAAATCGGTTGAGAAGGCCGACGATTATACGGTCAAGCTGATCTTCAAGCAGCCGACCCCGTTCTGGGCCGATGCTTTCGTCGCCGCCTATGGCATGATCATCCCGAAGCATCTGTTCGCGGACTATGCCGGCGGCAAGTCGCGCGATGCGCCGACGAACCTGAAGCCGGTCGGCACCGGTCCTTACATGTTTGTCGATTTCAAGCCCGGCGACACCGTCGCAGGCAAGCGCAATCCCGACTATCATCAGCCGAACAAGCCATATTTCGACGCGGTTGAAGTCAAGGGCGGCGGCGACGCGGTGTCGGCGGCTCGTGCGGTGTTGCAGACCGGCGAATACGACTATGCCTATAATCTCCAGGTCGAGGACGAGATCCTGATCAAGCTGGAGGCGGGCGGCCAGGGCAAGGCGGCGCTGACGACGACCGGCAACATCGAATACATCGCCCTCAACGTCACCGATCCCTGGACGGAGGTCGACGGCGAACGTTCCAGCGTCAAGACCAAGCACCCTTTGTTCTCCGATCCGGCGGTGCGCAAGGCCATCAATCTCCTGATCGATCGTGCCTCGGTGCAGAAGTTCATCTACGGCCGCGCCGGTTTCGCGACCGCGAACTTCCTCAACAACCCCGAACGCTTCCGCTCGCCGAACACCAGCTTCGAATTCAGTATCGAGAAGGCCAACCAGATCCTCGAGGCGGCCGGCTGGAAGAAGGGCTCGTCCGGCGTCCGTGAGAAGGACGGCAAGCCGCTCAAACTGGTGTTCCAGACGTCGATCAATGCGCCGCGGCAGAAGAACCAGGCCATCATCAAGCAGGCCTGCCAGAAGGCCGGCATCGAGGTCGAGCTGAAATCGGTGGTCGCCTCCGTGTTCTTCTCGTCGGACGCCGCCAATCCGGATACCTATCCGCATTTCTATTGCGACATGGAAATGTACCAGACCACCATGCCGCAGGCCGACCCGCAGTTTTTCATGAACCAGTTCACCTCGTGGGAAGTCGCGACCAAGGACAACAAGTGGCAGGGCCGCAACGTCTCGCGCTGGCAGAACAAGGAGTATGACGACACTTACCGCCAGGCGCAGAGCGAACTCGATCCCGTCAAGCGCGCTGCGCTGTTCATCAAGCTCAACGATCTCGTCGTCACCGACAACTACATCCTGCCGGAGATCAATCGCCGTAACTGCATCGGGCTCAAGAACGGCATGGTCGCGGACAAGAGCGGCTGGGACAACGATCTCTGGCAGATCGCAAGCTGGTATCGCGAGACCTGACGCGCCGAATTGGCCCGTATGATCAGCCCCGTATCGTAGGCTAGCGATGGGAAATTACCTTCTCAGGCGCCTCATCGTCGCTTTGCCGAGCCTGCTCGGCATCAGCCTCATCCTGTTCGTCTTGCTGGCGCTGGCGCCCGGGGATCCGTTCGGCGAGCTCGCCAGCAATCCGAACATTCCGCCCGAGGTGCGCGAGGCACTGCGGGTGAAGTTCGGAATGGATGATCCGATCCTGGTTCGCTACCTGCATTGGCTGGTCGCCATGATGCATGGCGACTGGGGGTTTTCCTTCGCCAGCCGCATCAATGTCGACACGCTGATCCTGCAGCGGATTCCGACCACGCTCTATGTCATCGGCACCGCGCAGCTCCTGGCGCTCGCCGTCGCCCTGCCGATCGGCGTCTATGCCGCGATGCGACCCTATTCGGTGTTCGACCAGATCGCCAATACGGTTGCCTTTATCGGCTTCTCGCTGCCGACCTTCTTCACCGGGCTGCTGCTGATCCTGATCTTCAGCGTCAATCTCGGCTGGCTGCCGTTCGTCTATCGCGCCGACATCAACGCCACCGGCTGGCAATGGGTTTGGGAATACATCAAGCAGGCGATCATGCCGGTCGCGGTGCTCGGCCTGTTCCAGGCCGCATCCTATACACGCTACATCCGCTCCGCAGTGCTCGACGTCATCAAGCTCGACTACGTCACCACCGCGCGCTCCAAGGGCCTCGCCGAGCGCAACGTCATCATCAAGCATGTGGTGCGCAATGCGCTGATTCCCGTGGTGACGCTGGTGGCGCTGCAGATGCCCTCCGTGTTCGGCGGCGCGATCATCACCGAGCAGATTTTTCGCATTCCCGGCATCGGATCGCTGCTGATCAGCGCGATCCTCGCCAACGATACACCCGTGATCATGGCGGTGACCTTCGTGTTCGCCTGCCTCGTCGTCCTCTTCAACCTGGTGGCCGATATCCTCTATGGCTGGCTTGACCCACGTATCTCCTTCCGTTGAGGCGGCGCTCGCGCCCGCGACGAACCGCAGACGGCGATTTTCACCGGGCCGCGAGGCCGTCAGGCGCTTCGTCAGGCATCGCTTGGCCACGGTCAGCGTCGTCGTGCTGGCGCTGTTGGCGCTCGCGATCCTGATCGGGCCCTGGCTCTGGCCGGTGTCGATCAATGACATCGACTTCACCGCGCGGCTTGCCCCGCCGTCCTGGGACCATCCGTTCGGCACCGATGACCTCGGGCAGGATCTCCTGGCGCGCATGATCTATGGCGGCCGGATCTCGCTTGCCGTCGGCTTCGCGGCGATGGGGGTCGGCCTCTTCGCCGGCACCATCATCGGCGCTATCGCCGGTATCTCGCGCGGCGTGGTCGATGCGGCGCTGATGTGGGTCACGGACCTGTTCCTTTCGCTGCCGCAACTGCCGCTGCTGCTGCTCGTGATCTATCTGTTTCGCGACTTCCTCAAAGGACTGGTCGGGCCGGAGGGCGGCGTCTTCATCCTGATCGTGCTTGTCATCGGCGGCTTCCGCTGGATGCCCGTGGCGCGGCTGGTGCGGGCGCAGTTTCTTTCGCTGCGTGAAAAAGAGTTTGTCGAGGCCGCGCGGGCGCTCGGCGCGTCCAATTTGCGGCTTGTCGTCCGCCATATCCTGCCCAACGCGCTGGGGCCGGTGATCGTCGCCGGCACCATCGATGTCGCGGCGGCGATCATCGCGGAATCGACGCTGTCGTTCCTTGGTCTCGGTTTTCCGCCGGACATTCCGACCTGGGGCCGGCTGCTGTTCGATGCCAAGGATTATCTCGACATCGCGCCGCACTGGGCGCTGTTCGCCGGCGGCGCAATCTTCCTGACCGTCATCACCATCAACTTCATCGGCGATGGCCTGCGCGACGCGCTCGATCCGCGGAGGGTGATGTGATGGACGCGCAAATGGAACCCCGGGTCGCGCCGCTGCTCGATATCCGGGGCTTGAAAACCTATTTCGACACCGACGAGGGCAGGGTGCAGGCGGTCGACGGCGTCGATATTTCGATCGCGCGCGGCGAGACCTTGTGCGTCGTCGGCGAATCCGGCTCGGGCAAGACGGTGACCGCACTCTCGGTGCTGAAGCTGATCGCGATGCCGCCGGGGCGGATCGTCGGCGGCGAGATCCTGTGGCAGGGCCGCGATCTCGTGAAGCTCGACGCGGACGCGATGAACCGCGTGCGCGCAAGCGAGATCGCGATCGTATTCCAGGAGCCGATGACCTCGCTCAATCCGGTCTACACGGTCGGCGAGCAGATCACCGAGGTGATCCGGCTGCATCAGGGCCTCGGCCGCCGCGCCGCGCTGGATCGGGCGATCGAGATGCTGTCGCTGGTGCAGATCCCCAATCCGAAAGCCCGCGTCCATGATTATCCGCATCACTTTTCGGGTGGGATGCGGCAGCGGGTGATGATCGCGATGGCGCTGTCGTGCAACCCGAAACTTTTGATCGCGGACGAGCCGACCACGGCACTGGACGTCACCATCCAGGCGCAGATCCTCGATCTGCTGCAGGACATGAAAGAGCGGCTCGGCATGTCGATCATGCTGATCACCCATGCGATGGGCGTGGTCGCGGAGGTCGCGCAGCGCGTCGTCGTGATGTATGCGGGCAGGGTGGTGGAAGAGGCGCCGGTCGACCGGCTGTTCGCCAATCCGCGCCATCCCTATACCCAAGGCCTGATCCGGTCGATCCCGCGCATTGATCTCGACGCCGTGCGCAAGACGCGGCTCGAGACCATCGCGGGCTCGGTGCCGAAGCTGATCGATCCGCCCGTGGGCTGCCGCTTCGCATCGCGCTGCCGTTTTGCGATTGAGGATTGCCGGCGCGCGCAGCCGGAATTGCGCGAGATCGAGCCGGGCCACAAGGTGGCCTGCATCCGCGCCGAGGAGACCGTGCTGCAATGAGCGAACCGCTGCTCGCCGTCCGCGGCCTGACCAAGGCGTTTCCGATCCGCGGCGGCCTGTTGCAGCGGCAGACCGGCGCGGTCCGCGCGGTCGACGGCGTCGATTTCGAGATCGCGGCGGGGGAGACGCTTGGGCTCGTCGGCGAATCCGGTTGCGGCAAGTCGACGACCGGCCGCTGCGTGCTGCGCCTGATCGAGCCGACATCCGGCGACATTCAGTTTGGCGGCAAGGACGTGTTATCGCTCTCGGGAGACGAATTGCGCGCGCTTCGTCGCGATATCCAGATCATCTTCCAGGACCCTTATGCCTCGCTCAACCCGCGCATGACCGTGGGCGCGATCATCGGCGAGGCGCTGACCATTCACCGGCTGACGAAGAGCCGGCGTCAGTTCGAGGAGCGCGTCACCGAGCTGCTCGAAACCGTGGGGCTCAAGGCGGATCACATCACGCGCTATCCGCACGAGTTCTCCGGCGGCCAGCGCCAGCGCATCGGCATTGCGCGCGCGCTCGCGGTTGAGCCGAAGCTCATCATCTGCGACGAGCCGGTCTCCGCGCTCGACGTCTCGATCCAGGCGCAGGTCGTCAATCTTCTGGAGGATCTGCAGCAGAAGTTCGGGCTTGCCTATCTCTTCATCGCCCACGACCTCGCCGTGGTCGAGCATATCAGCCGCCGCGTTGCCGTGATGTATCTCGGCCGCATCGTCGAGACCGCGCCCGCGCGCGCCCTCTACGCGTCGCCAAAACATCCCTATACCGAAGCCTTGTTGTCGGCAGTCCCGATCCCCGATCCGACCGTCAAGCGCAAGCGCATCCGCCTCAAGGGAGAGGTGCCGAGCCCGATCAATCCGCCGTCCGGTTGCCACTTCCACACCAGATGCCCGCTGGCACAGCCGGTCTGCAGCACGGAAATACCGAAGCTCAAGCAGAGCGCAGAGGGCCATTGGGTGGCCTGTCACTTGCGCTGATCACTTGCGCCGAGCGGAAGCAGGACGCGCACAAAGTGAGCGCTGGCCCTGCGCGTGAATGAGGCAGCCTTAATAGAGGCCGCGTGACATGCGGCAATAGGTCTCACAGCGAGTACATTCCCACGCGCGACAAAAGCATCTTCTACTTTTTTCTTGAATGCACGGTGATTTCTCTCAGCGCACGTAGAATTGACGCGTGCGACATTTGTTATCGAACCTTTGCCGAGATCGCGAATTATAACTCGACCCGATCTTTGACGTCAGTCCAGACTTGAACTGCCGTTTTGCTTTCCGGAGGGATCGCATGAGCCTATCTCCAGTGGGCCGTTCCGGCTCTCAATGCACGTCGACGCCTGTTCAATTATCCATCACATTGACGGTCAATGGCGAGAAGCGCTCGCTCGAGATCGCGCCCTGGACGACACTGCTCGACCTTCTGCGCGAGCGGCTCGACCTGACGGGGACGAAGAAGGGGTGCGATCACGGCCAATGCGGCGCCTGCACGGTGCTGATCGACGGCCGGCGCGTCGTGTCCTGCCTGACGCTCGCCGTGATGAAGGACGGCGCAGACATCACGACGATCGAGGGGCTCGCGAATGGCGACAGCCTGCATCCGCTGCAGCAGGCGTTCATCGATCATGACGCATTTCAGTGCGGCTATTGCACGCCCGGGCAGATTTGCTCCGCTGCGGGCCTGATCGCCGAGGCCAAGGCAAAGACCGCTGACGAAATCCGCGAATTGATGAGCGGCAATCTCTGCCGCTGTGGCGCCTATCCCAACATCGTCGCCGCCATCCAGCAGGCGATGGGCGAGATGGGAGGCAAGTGATGAACAATTTCGGATATTCGCGGGCGACCGACGTCGCGGACGCCGTCAGGCAGATCGCAGCCGATCCGGCGGCGAAATTCATCGCAGGCGGGACCAATCTCGTCGATCTCATGAAATATGACGTGATGCGCCCGGCGCGGCTGATCGACATCTCTCATCTGCCGCTCAAGACGGTCGAGGAGACGAAGGACGGCGGCCTGCGCATCGGCGCGCTGGTGCCGAACAGCGATCTCGCCTATCACCCGCTGATCGAAGCGCGGTATCCGCTGCTCTCCAGCGCGATCCTGGCCGGCGCCTCGCAGCAGCTCCGTAACATGGCGTCCACCGGCGGCAATCTCTTGCAGCGGACACGCTGCTTCTATTTCTACGACGTCGCGACGCCCTGCAACAAGCGCGAGCCCGGCAGCGGCTGTTCGGCGATTACCGGCATCAACCGGATCAACGGTATTCTCGGCACCAGCGAGTCCTGCATCGCGACGCATCCATCCGACATGTGCGTCGCGCTGGCGGTGCTGGAGGCCAAGGTCCATGTGACGGGTTCCTCCGGCGAGCGCACCATCGCATTGGAGGATTTCCACCGGCTGCCCGGCGATACGCCGCATCTCGACAACAATCTCAGGCCGGATGAGATCATCACCGCCATCGAGCTGCCGGCGAAGGGGTTTGCCGCCCACCACAGCTATCTGAAGATCCGCGACCGGCTGTCCTATGCCTTTGCGTTGGTGTCAGTAGCGGCTGCGCTCGATATCGACGGCGGAAGCATCAAGGAGGCGCGTTTCGCGCTTGGGGGTGTCGCGCACAAGCCGTGGCGCAGCCGTGATGCGGAGGCCGCGTTGCGCGGTGTTGCGCCGGACAAGGCAGCGTTTGCGCGAGCGGCCGATATCCTGCTGAAGGACGCCAAGGGATACTCGCACAACGCTTTCAAGATCGGCCTCGCGCGCCGCGCTCTGATCCGCACGCTGACGCAGGCGGCGAACGCAACGCCGCAGATCCAGTCCGTCAAGAAGGTCCGGTGAACGTCATGGCACCCACAATCGGCACTCCCACCTCCCGCGTCGACGGCCGCGCCAAGGTCACCGGCCACGCCAAATACGCGGCAGAATTCAACGCGCCTGATCTCGTCCATGGCGCGGTCGTTTCCTCCACCATCACCAAGGGCCGCATCGCGCACATCGATGTGGGCCACGCCCTTGCTTTCCCCGGCGTGCTCGACGTCGTGACGCACGATAACCGGCCGGACATGGCTTCCACCGACAAGGGCTATCACGATGACGTCGCGCCGGAGGGCGGTTCACCGTTCCGGCCGCTCTTTGACGACCAGATCAGGTTCAACGGTCAGCCCGTCGCGCTGGTGCTGGCCGAGGATTTTGAGACCGCGACCTTTGCGGCCACGCTGGTGAACATCGAATACGAGAAGGACAAGTTTACCACCGAGCTGGAGGCGCGCCGCCAGGAGGCTCATGTGATCGAGAAGCCGCACAAGCCGCGCGGCGACGCCGCGAAGGCATTTGCGAAGGCGGCGGTGCGGCACGAGGCCGAATATGTCATCCCGCGCGAGTATCACAATCCGATGGAATTGTTCGGAGCGACTGTCGTCTGGGATGGCGGCGGCAGGCTCACGATCTATGACAAGACACAGGGCGTGCAGAACGTGCAGCGCTATATTTGCGGTGTGTTCGCGCTCAAGCCCGACGACGTGCGTGTGATCTCGCCCTATGTCGGCGGCGCGTTCGGCTCAGGGTTGCGTCCGCAATATGAGGTTGCGCTGGCGACGCTCGGCGCCCTCAAGCTCAAGCGCTCGGTGCGGCTCATGCTCACCCGCGCGCAGATGTACGGGCTGAGCTACCGCCCCGAGACCATCGAACGTATCGCGCTCGGTGCGAATAGCGGCGGCACGCTCGATGCGATCACCTATGAGGCGATCGCGATGACGTCGCAGTATGAGGACTTCTCTCGCACTGACGGCGGCTGGGCGGAGCAGCTCTACGCCTCCGCCAATGCGCGCTACGCGCACAAGCTCGCTTCGCTCGATGTCGCGACGCCGGGCGACATGCGCGCGCCGGGTGCGGCCACCGGCGTCTATGCACTGGAAAGCGCGATGGACGAACTTGCCGTCGCGCTGAAGCTTGATCCGATGGAATTGCGGCTGCGCTGCTATTCCGACCGCGACCAGGTCAGCGGCCTGCCTTACAGCAGCAAGCAGCTCAAGGCGTGTTACCAGCAGGGCGCCGAAGCCTTTGGATGGGCGCGTCGCAGTGCTAAGCCGCGTTCGATGCGCGACGGCAGCGAGCTGGTTGGATGGGGCATGGCGTCCGGTGTCTGGGAGGCGCTGCAGATGCCGTTCTCGACGCGGATCGTGCTGACGGCGAACGGCCACGCCGAGGTGTCTTCTGCGGCCTCGGATATCGGCACCGGCACCTACACCATCATGGCGCAGATCGCAGCCGACATGCTCGGCGTGTCTGTCGACAGCGTGAGCGTGAAGCTCGCGGATTCGACGTTGCCCACGGCGCAGGTCGAAGGCGGGTCGTGGACCGCGGCGTCCGTGGCGCATGCGATCGTCAACGCGGCCGACGACATCAAGAAAGAGTTGCTGTCGATCGCGCAGGAGATGCCGGGCTCACCGCTCAAAGGCCTCAAGCTCGATGACGTCGTGCTGGCCGATGGCGCGATCGCCGACAAGACGGATAAAGGTCGCGCCGTCCCGGTTGCGGACGTGATGCGGCATGGCCGGCTGGAGCGCGTCGAGAAAGAACGCTCCTCCGACTTCAAGGAAGATGACAAGCACGCACACAACACCCATTCGGCAATCTTCGCCGAGGTCAAAATAGATGAAGAGCTCGGCATCATCCGTGTGACGCGTGTCGTCAATGCGGTCGCCGCGGGGCGGATCATCAATACCAAGACGGCGTCGAGCCAGGTGATCGGCAGCGTCGTGGGTGGCATCGGCATGGCGCTGCACGAGGAAGCGCTGACCGATCACGCCTTTGGCCGCATCATGAACGCCAACATCGCCGAGTACCACATACCGGTGAATGCGGACATCCACGACATCAAGGTGATCTTCGTCGATGAGCCCGACAGCACCATCAACGCGCTTGGCATCAAGGGCGTCGGCGAGATCGGCATCGTCGGTGTCGCTGCGGCGGTCGCCAATGCCGTCTATCATGCGACCGGCAAGCGTGTCCGCGACCTCCCGATCACGTTGGACAAGCTCGATTGACGAGATCGGGCTTGCAGCGTCGCGTTTACAGTTCCTCGAAGCGGCGCCACGGGTGCAGCACGCGGAGGTCGGTCTTGGTGAATACGAAGCAGTTGCCGCCGCCGGCCGGCTGGTCGTGGATGCGATCGATCGGCACGCCGGAATAGTGACACAGCAGCAGCGTGCCGACGGCGCCATGGCCGACAATGAGCACGTCGCCGGCTTGCTGTCGTGACAGGACGCGCTCGACCTCTCCGACGATGCGCGATTGGGCGTCGATCGCCCGTTCCCATCCCCGGATGCTGACCTGTGGCTGCGCAAAAAATTGATCGGCGACGATCTCGAACTCGCCGGGCGCGAGGAATCCCGTCGCTGACCGGTCGTTCTCGTGCATCGCTTCCTGCACCTCTATGTCGATGTTCAGCTTCGCTGCGATGATCTCGGCCGTCTCGATCGCCTTCCGCTCACCGCTGCAGATGATCCGGGTCGTGCCCAAAAGGCGGTTCGTGGCGGCGAGAGCTTCGGTGCGGGCGCGTCCGACCGCGCTAAGACCCCAGCAGGGAACGGGGACAGCGGGATCGATCCTGACTTGGGCATGCGTGAGGTAGCGGACGAGGTCGGACATGCCTCATATCATGAGCGAAACGAAGCCAGCCTGCAAATGGCCCCGGCAAACGGCGGAGGGTGTTGGATAGCCTGCCACCGACGTCTAAATGCAGGAAGGATCGCGCCGCGCGGCGCCGGTCCGAAATCTGAGCGTGGATCATCCCGCTGATGGAATTGTCTGTCGACACGTTGCGTTCACCGATCTTGACCGGGCGGCATGGTGGCGACCAGGCGAGGGCGGGCGAACGATCGTTCCGTTTGACCGGGCACGGACCTGCATCACGCTGCTCGTGGTGCTCTACCACTCCGTCGATCAGACTACACCTGTTACGGATCGGCGGCGACCGCATGCAGCTGGATCGGTTTCGACCTGGTCAAGCGGAAAACCGCTACGCACTTTTCCGGATCATGCTCTAGCGAGCCTGGCGGTAGGATCCCAGGATGTCCGCGAGCGCCTCGGTTCGCGCGCGGATCAATAACGCTTCTTTTCCTGCTTGCCTTTTGGCGGCGCGGGGCGTCTGCCCGGGAGTTGCTGACGCTGGAGGCCGGGTCGCTGCAATCCAGGCGCGTTCTGTTGCGGCGTGCCGAGCCGCTGCGGTCCGCCCGGTTGCGCCGTGCCCTGTTGCGGAGCCTGCCCCGGGCGCGCGGGTTGTCCGTTTTGTTGCGGACTTCCCGGCTGCTGTTGCTGCGTGCCTTGCCGGTTGGGGGCGCTGGGCTGCGGGTTCGTGGCCGGTCCTTGCGGGTTCGGCTGCGAAGGCTGGCCCGGCCTTGATGGCTGTCCTGGCTGTCCGGGTCGGCCTTGTTGCTGCGAATTGTTGCCGGGCTGCTGCCGGTTGCCCGGCTGCTGCGTGCCCTGACGATTATTCGGCGCGCCCTGTTGCGGCTGGCCGGGCCGGTTCTGTCCGGGCGCGCCGTTTGGCCGCTGCTGGCCCGGTTGATTGCCTGGCTGATTGCGGTTGTTCAAACCGGGATTGGCGCGGCGGAAGGCGCGCTGCTCGGTGACGATCTGGCGGCCGACATTTTGCGCGGCATGCACCTGCCGCACGAAGCCCTGGTCGCGCGACACTTGCTGGCGGGAGATCGCAAGCGGCACCGCGGCGAAACGTGCGCCGCCCATGCCGGGACGGATGGTGAAGCCGCTCGCGCCTTGTGTCAGCGCACCAAGTCGCGCGCCCGTGCGGTCATTGACCTCGATCCGTCCGACCCTGCCGTCGGCATCGGGATAAAGCTTGATCGCGACGTTGTTGGCGTTCGCACGCGTCGCGGTGGCATCCTCCGGCACCTCGACGAGGCCTGTGGTGCCGCGAATGCCGAGCGTGGCCGTCGGTGTCGTGATCTTCATGTCGCCGGTCTTGGCGACGGCGGCGGCGACAAAGGCGACCGTGCCTTTGGCGATGTCGAACACCGCGGCATTCTTGGCTCCGCCTTCCTCATAAACGTAATTGTCGATGGTGATCTTCGAATTGGCCGAGAGATTGAAGGTCGTGGAATCGTTGAAGGTGATGCCGAGCGTCGAGTTCGACGAGGTCTGCACCGTGTCGTTGAAATAGATGTCGTCGCGCAGCTTGAGCGGCAGCGAGTCCTTGTTGCGGATCACGGTGACCGTGCCCGTCAGCGCCGCGACATTGCCGATCGGCTCATCCGCGGGCGTCTGGGCTGGCGCTGCGGTGCCGGGGTCCGGTGCTTGCGGCGCCTGCGCCTGCGCAAGCCGTGCCGAAATCTGTTCTCGCACTATCCACCGTGAGTGCCGTGGTGTCGGCGTCGGTCAGCGATGGCATTGCAGAGAGATGTTGCGTCCCGCCAAGCAGCAAGCAGCCGAAAAGCGGAAACGCCAGCAAGAGCCGATTTATCACGATGAAGTCCAGGCCTGGCAGGGAAGCGGAGTATGACAAGGTTCCATGGATTAAGAAAGTCGGCGCCTGAACGGCCCGTGAATGACGCCGCATGCGCTGTCGCTAGGCCACCGGCGAGATCGCCGAGCAGATCGCGGAGATCCAGAGTTCGACACATGCGTCGGTGGCGTCGATCACCCTGATCGGCGACTCCATCCGCAACGTCGAAATCGATCACGCACCGTCGAGGAGACGGCGATAGCGGCGCGCGAGGTGGCGACACAGATCGTATCGGTCTCACGAGGTCGCCGAGACCGGCCGCCGCGAGTTCGAAGGAAATCGCCGGCAACGTCGCCGATCTCGCTTCGAGGCGGGCGGCAGCGTAGGGCCTGTCATCCATCGAGCCGGGAATGTAAAAAGTCCCGCGATGAGCTCGCGGAGCTTTTTTCAGGTCGAGCGCGGGTTCAGCTGATCCGCTTCCAGGTCTGGCCGCCGCAGAACAGGCCGCCGAAGGCGCAACCCTGGACCTTGAGCAGGTTCGGTCCCTTCATCGCGATCGTCGAGTCGTAATTGCTGCCGCCGTCGGGATCGTGGATGCGGCCTGTCCATTTGCTGTTATTGGACGGCTTCATGTTGATCAGGATCGGCTCGCGCGTCTTCTCGGCAAAGCCGCAAAGGTTCTGCCCGCACGGTTCGATCTGCACATTGCCCTTGTTGTCCTGCGTCGCCCACAGGCCGAGCGGCGTGTCGGCCACCGCGGCCGGCTGCGCGGCGGGAGGGGCCGCAGCAGCCGGCGCGGACGTCGCCGGCGCCGTGGTGGGCACGGGCGGCGGAGCGGATGTGGATGCCGATGGCGTCACATCGTGAAGCAGGGGAGCCGGCGTATTCGATGTGTCGGTCGTGGCCGGCTGCGCATTGCTCGCGACCGCGGCGGGCGCGGGCGCTTGAGCCTGCGGCCGCGGTGCTGCTGGAGCGGGCGCGGTCTTTTGCGCGGGCGGCGTCGAATTGGCTTGCGCCGACGGCGCCGGGCTCGGCGCATCGTCGTCGTCCTTATCCTTGTTGTTGAGCTTGGAGGTCAGGCTCTTGAGGTTGCCGGACATGCCGGGCGCCGTGATCCGGACGCAGGATAGCGAGTCGCAATTCCGCGGCGCTTCAATGTGTACCCGCTGTCCGTTGACCTGGAAGGAAATCCCGCTGCCGGCATGGGCGGCCGTGCTCGCCATCAACAGCGCAGCGGCGAAACAATACGTCTTCATGGATGCCTCCGTCAGCGAGCTTGTTCATTCACGAACGACCCTAGGGCTCGCTTACGTCGCCTTCCGTGATCTTTGTCACAGGAGCGGATGGACCGGCACCATCGTCAGCTGCGGCCACAGACGGGCCGCCGTCCTAAAGTGCGATGACGTCCCGCTTTAGAACACGCCAAGCACGATCGCTCCGACGAAGGCGATCGCGACATACGCAGTGAGGACGCTCAATTTGTTGGCGAACGTCATGGGTCAATCCCCTGAACTCACGCCGTTTCTGCGCTGGACGATTAACCTTAGCAGATCGTGACATCCCGAAAAGTCAGCGATGCTGCCTGTGGTGCGCCGTCAGGCCGTTAAGAAGTTGCGCAACGTGGTTAAAGACCCGTGAAAACAACGCGTTGATCAGTCTTTAAGCAAATTCGTCGAACTTGCGGCAATGACGCGCGGAGTTCGTTTGTATCTCGTCGGCTCCATCGTCCTCGTCACGTTGGCGGGCTGCGGTCACGGTTTTTTTCAAACCGCCGAGCGCGAACCCTGGCGGGCCGAGGCCGAAATCGCCTGCCTGAAATCCGGCGCGGTCAAAGAGAGCCTCGAGGTCGTGCGGGTCGACCCGATTTCCGGACCCGGCGTGTGCGGCGCGGAATACCCGCTCAAGGTCGCCGCCTTCGGCGAAGCGTCAGGCAGTTACGGGTTTACCGACGAGGAGATGCGTCCGCCGGCTGACATCGGCAACGGCCAGCCGCGCTGGCCGATCGCGCGGCAACCGCCGCCGGCCTATCGGCCGCCGCCGAATTACCAACCCGGCTCTTCGCCTACCTATCAGCCAGCGGCGAATTATCCGTCGCCGCCCGCGTCCCAGCCCAGCTATGGCGCCTCGCCCGGCGCACCGATCTCGCTCGCCGCGCCCGGCGTGGCTCAGCCCGTGCAGGACGAGATTGATCTGCCGCCGGACGCGCGACCGGGTGAGCCGGCTGGTCGCACCACCTATATGAGCGCGCCGAGCTATCCGTCGCGGGAGCCGTACGCCGCGCCTTATTCGGCGAGGCCGTCCGCGAGCCCGGCGCCGCTGCCGCCGCTCGGGCCTGCGCGTGGCAATCCGATCGCGGCCGTCGGCCCGGTCGCGGTGAAGCCCGCGGCGACGCTGGCCTGTCCGATCGTGTCCGCGCTCGACCGCTGGCTTGCGGATTCGGTGCAGCCCGCGGCGCAACGCTGGTTCGGCGCGCGCGTGGTCGAGATCAAGCAGATCTCCGCCTATTCCTGCCGTGGCATGAACGGCACTCCGGGTGCGCATATTTCCGAACACGCCTTCGGCAACGCCCTCGACATCGCCGCCTTCACGCTGGCCGATGGACGCCGCATCACGGTGAAGGACGGCTGGCACGGCATGCCGGAGGAGCAGGGCTTCCTACGCGACGTGCAGGGCGCGGCCTGCCAGCAATTCAACACCGTGCTGGCGCCGGGCTCTAACGTCTATCACTACGATCACATTCACGTTGACCTGATGCGCCGCGCCAGCCGGCGCGCGATCTGCGAACCGGCCGCTGTCTCGGGCCAGGAGATCGCCGCGCGCGCGTCCCAGCGCAATCCCTATGCGACGCGCACGCCCTTCGTAACGGGATCGCTCGGCGGCGCCACGGCCCATCGGCACAAGCACGACAAGGTCGATGAGGAAGACGAGTTTCAGGACGATTAGAGCATGACGCCGCGCAGCTTCAGGCCTGTGCACGTATGGACCCGGCAGCATCCGCCTGCGGGATCGACAGGGCCGCAAGCCAATTCTCGATGACGCAGATAAGCTTCGGATCGATTTGCGATTGATCGAGCTTTCCCTCGGCATCGAGCGGGAAGTGCTTCTTGCCAACCGTGCCGGTGCCGTTGGCAAGAAGTTCGTTGCCGCCGATGGTGACCGCGTTTCGGACGCCATTTTTCATCTCGAAATCGACCACGATCGCCGCGTGAGAGGGAAACCGATCATGTGCGCGCGCGAAGTCAAAGCTGACCGTGCCGCCGCTGCGATTGTGGTGAATGATGTCGCCGAGCTTCGGACCATAGTCTTTGATCCGATGTCCGCGAAACACACCGCTACTGGCTTCGCCGTTGGCAATTGCGGCCTTCGCATAAACGCTATGGAGCATGCTGAACCTGAACTGACGGGCCGTGGCGCCCGATTGCTTGACGCAAAACGACACGAACGCCGCCGACCAGGCGTTCTCATCCCGAGTCGGATCGAGGTCCCGGCTGCCGCCGGCCGCTTCATAGTAGTCGGCAATGCGACCTCTGAGCGGTTGATCGCCTTCGTTGATGTCATGAAAACGATCGAACTCGGCTTCGGCGATCGAAACGATGGAAGGGGCCAGCGACGCTGTTGCGGCAGGCACGGTCACCGGCGCAGGGCGCGATGCGGGCATTGGAATGTCATGGGCGATCTTCAGGAACTGGTCGATATCTTCCCCATAGAAAGACTGCTCGCTTTTGTGACCCTGCTTCAATCCCTTCGCTTCGTGGAAATTGCCGAAGCCGGTATTGTATACGATCGCGACGAACGCCGATTCCAAGTCAGTCAACGATGTCTTCTTGCTGAAGCCGAGCTGCTGGACAGCATTGCGCAGCTCCAACATCAATTTGTCGAGGCAGGCGTCGATCTCCTTCCAGCGCTGCGACAGGAAAAAGTCAGGGTCGCTGCGAAAGAATTGCAGGTCATATTGGAAGATGCCGTAGCCATGCACGAACTTTTCCGGCTGCTTGGCAAGACGCTGATAAATTTCGATGCCGGTCTCGTCTGCCATCTCTCCCAAGAGGCGGTGTGCGAGGTCGAACATTTGCTGACCTTGCGGCGTGGCGATCAGTGCTTTCTTGTTCTTCGGGAAAGCGCTGCGGCTCGGCTCGTCGAGCGTGTCGCCGACTGACAGGCGAAGAACCTCCTCGCGCGGCAGGGTCTTTCGCAATTTGCTCCACTGTTCGCCCAATTCCTGAAAGGCGATGGCGCAGACGAGGTCAAATGACAGCGGTGTTCCGGCCAGTATCGGGATGATATCGGAAGCGAAATTTTCTTTGAACCAAGCAATATCGTCTTTACCGGACACCGGAAGACCTCCCCCACGATAACTAATCGAGCCAAGCGCGCTCTACGCGTAGCGGGGAGCCGGGGAACCGGCCAGAGCAAACGCAACACGACGTGCGGTTTGTGATCGCGCTAAAAAAATTGGGCAAGTTGTCGTGATTCGTCGCCAGTCGACGAGACGAAATCCAGCAAGCGATGGAGTTTCCAGTAACTGTTCAGTCTGACACCTGTGAAAATAATCTACATCTCTTAGGTGTGAAAATTCCGCGCACCTGTTATCGGTTGAGCTTCTGGACCGGGAGCGGATTGTCCCGGAGGCCGCACAATGCTGACCTTCGTGCGGCATCAATATAGTATTACGGATATAACGTACCGGTAGCGGGTCCGCGACGGACTTTCGCCTCTGCTCGGTTGCACTCACAGCGCCATAGCTCTCGACATACGTGTCGGCGCCATGCAAATGCTGTTCAGGCGCCGGTGGTCTCAAGGGATCGGCAGTAAGGTCCGACCCCGTCCGGCGCTGGAGTGCGTGCGCGTGATCGACAGAGGAATCTCATGAATTTTTCCAGCTTTTTTGCGCAGATCGTCGCGTTGATCGGCGGCGTCGCGCTACGGTGGCGTCAGCTGCAGGGCGCTCCGCCTGCGCCCGCGTGGGGCAGCGCTCCGCAGGTGCCGACCGCGAAGCCGCAAGGTGCCATCCCGACGCTCAAGATGCCGACGGCGAAAGGCTGGAGCGACGGGCAGAAGCCGACGGTTGCACCGGGACTGAAGGTCAACGCGTTTGCGACCGGCCTGGATCATCCGCGCTGGATCGATGTGCTGCCGAATGGCGACGTCCTCATTGCCGAGTCGACGCAGGTCGCGGGCCCGCCCAGGAGCGTGTTCCACTACGCGATGCAGGCGACGATGCGTCGCGCCGCCGCGCTTGGCGTCAGTGCGAACCGCATCACGCTGTTGCGCGACCGGGACGGTGATGGCGTCGCAGAAATACGTGGGGCATTCATGGAGGGACTGAACCAGCCGTTCGGCATGGCGCTGCTGGGCGAGACCTTCTATGTCGGCAATACCGACGGCGTGATGGCGTTTCCATATGCGGCGGGCGCGGACCGCATCGCTGCGCCGGGAAAGAGACTCACGACGTTCAAGCCTGCGCGGGCATTGGACGCGGAGCCTGTTGCCGAGCCCCGATGGCAAGAAGCTCTATGTCGGCGTCGGCTCGCTCAGCAACATCGCCGAGACGGGCATGGAGGTCGAGCAGGGCCGGGCTTGTGTTTACGAGCTCGATCTTGCGAGCGGCAACAGCCGTATCTTTGCCAGTGGCCTGCGCAATCCCGTGGGCCTCGCATGGGAGCCGAACACCGGCGTGCTCTGGACTGTCGTCAACGAGCGCGATGGCCTGGGCGACGAGACGCCCCCTGATTATTTGACTTCGGTCCGTGACGGCGGCTTCTACGGCTGGCCCTATTGCTACTGGGGGCGGACGGTGGATGATCGGGTGCCGCAGGATCCGGCCTTGGTCGCGAAGGCCATCACGCCGGACTATGCGCTGGGCGGACACACCGCGTCGCTGGGTCTGTGCTGGATGCCGGCCGGCACGCTTCCAGGCTTTCCAGATGGCATGGCGATCGGGCAGCACGGCTCCTGGAATCGCAGCACGCTGAGCGGCTACAAGGTCGTGTTCGTGCCGTTCGAGAACGGCCGTCCCTCCGGCCCGGCGCGGGATATTCTGAGCGGCTTCCTTGCACCGGATGAGCTGGAATCCTATGGACGTCCCGTCGGCGTGACACTCGGTCCCGACGGCTCCCTGTTGGTCGCTGATGATGTCGGCAACGTCATCTGGCGCGTCACGGGCGCGTAGGGGGGTTGAGCGCGCCTGCGGCCTAACCCGCAAGTCGCTCCAGCACGTCGTGAATGAGGCCGCGCAAGAGATCGAGCTTGTAGCCGGTCATCGGCAACGGCTTGGCGTCTGTGGTCGCGCGCCGCGCGGCCTCGGTGATGTTCTCGGTGTTGGCGGCCGCGCCGAGCAGCACCGCTTCCGACGCCGACAGGCGCAACGGTACCGGCGCGACGCCGCCGGCGGTGATACGAATGACATGGAATCGGCCGTCGACGATCACCGCGCGTGCGCACACTTCCGCAAGTGGCCACTCGGCATGGCTGCGGCCGATGGCACGTTTGTAGAGCGCGCGCTCCTGCGAGACCGGTTGCGGCAGCTCGATGCTGCGGATCATCTCGCCTTGCGGAAGCAAGTGATCCGACGTGCCGTTCGAGCCGTCGCCTAAAAGGTCGTGAATGCTGAGCTTGCCCCTGCGGTTCGTCGTGATGGTCGCGTCATAGGCGAGCAGCGCCATCGCCATGGTGGAAGGATGCGGCGCGATACAGGGGCCGAGATCGAAGGCGACGCCATAGAGATGATTGCCTGGGCGCGCCGGACAATCCGTGCCGCCTTTCTTCAGGCAGTCGATCGACGGATTGCGATAGTACCAGCAGCGCGAGCGCTGCGCGAGATTGCCGCCGAGCGTCGCCAGATTTCGGATCTGGGGCGTGGCGAGGCCTTGCGCGGAGGCAACGATGCCGGGATAGGCCGCAGCGAGGCGGCTGTCGGCTGCGATCGCGGCGATCGTCGTGAACGCGCCGATGTGCGCACTGCCGTCGTCACTCCACGCGATATCCGCCGTGTCGGGCGAGGGGGCAAGATCGATCAGAGGTCCGCGCGAGATGCCGCTGCGTCGCCGCTCGGAGAGATCTGTGCCGGCGGCGCGAAATTCCGGTTCATCCGCGGCCGCAGTCATGGCTGCGAGGGTCATGCTGCGGCCCTCCCTTTGAGCGCGGCGATCAGGCGATCGGGTCGCAATGGAATTTCCGTGAACCTGATGCCGGTCGCGTTGTGGATCGCGTTCGCGATCGCGGGCGATGTCGGCACGGTCGCGACCTCGCCGATGCCGACGCTGCCGCCGAGCACATGGTCGAAGCCGGCTTCGTCGAAATGCACATCGATCGGCGGCGTGTCGGCGATTCCGGGAATCCGGTAGTCCTCCATCCCTGCGGTGAGCACGTCACCGGTGCGCGGATCGACCTCGCGTGCTTCGTAGAGCGCATAGCCGATGCCTTGAATAACCGAGCCGGTAGCCTGGCTGCGCGCGAGGAGAGGCGCTGCGATCTTCCCGACCGCGATTCCCGAATGCGCGCTCACCACGCGCACATGGCCGAGCCAGGTGTCGACCTCCACCTCGATCACCTGCACCGAGCTCGGCGCGCCGGCGCCGACCACGATGTTGGACAGGCGCCGCATCATGAAGCCGAAGATCGTGCCGATCAGGCCGACCTCTTTCAGCGGCGAGCGGATGCCGGGCGCGATGGGGCTCGAATCCTCCGGCCTGACCGTCGCGACCTTGAGGTCGGGAGAGGCGGCGATGAGATCGCGCCATGGCGCGTTGGAGCCCGGCACGGGTTTTCGTTTCGAATGGCGCTGGATCTCCGTCTTCAGCTTTTCGACCGCGAGCAGCATCGGCGGGATCACCGAGGCCGTCGTGCGGCTGCCGCCCGATCCCGGTCCTTCCGGCAGATTGGAATCGCCGATTCTTACGTCGATCTCGTGAGGATCGAGGCCGAACTCATGCGCGATGGTGTTGGCGATCACGGTGCGGCTGCCGGTGCCGATATCCTGGATCGCCGTGCGCGCGACCAGCCGTCCGCTTTCGATCGCAAGCTCCGCTTTCGATCCCGGCTGCCAGAGATAGAGCCAGTAGCCGCTGGCGACGCCGACGCCGCGGCGGAAGCGCCCTGTCTGTGTGCCCGCTGCGGGCCGGTTGCGCCAGACCGGGAGAGAGGACGCCCAGTCGTAGAGCCGCCGGCGATTGGGATCGGTGTCCCAGCGCTGACGCAGCACGATCGGATCTTGCTTGAGCCGCAGCGCGGCCTCATCGACGGCCTGTTCAAGCGCGAACGCCATTGGCGGGCCGCCAGGGCCGCGAAACGGTGCGCCGGGCGGCAGATTGCTGACGACGTCGAAATCGGCGAGCTCTTTCGCCTCCGCCGGATAGATCAGCCGCGCCAGTGCCGCGATCGTCGAACTGACTGCCGCACCCGTGTCGGCATAAGCGGTGAGGGACAGCGCTTTCAACGTGCCCTCGGGCGACGGCAACAGCGCGATCTTCATTTCTGCTGCTGGCCGATGGCCGGTGACGGACAATTCCTCGTGCCGGTCATAGGCGATCCGCACCGGCGCTTTCGCCGCGCGCGCAAGCTCGATCGCCGCGATCGTCTCCATGCCGAGGCTGCCCTTCGAGCCGAAGCCGCCGCCGACATGGTCGGCGATGACGCGGATGTTCTCGCGCGGCATCTTGTAGCGTTTCGCAATCATCTCGGTGAGGTGGAAAACCGCCTGTGTCGAGCACCATAGCGTCAGCCGGTCGCCGTCGAAGCGCGCGACGCAGGCATGAGGTTCCAGCGATGCATGCTGTTGCGTACCGGTGCGGAATGTCGCCTCGACCAGCAGCGGGTCGCGCGCGTCGCGTGCCGTCTGCAGCGATTGTCGCGCCTTGCGCGCACGCTGCGAGAACATGGCGGACGGGCCGCGCAGGTTTCCGTTCCAGGAGGCGGGCGCTGCCGCACCTTCGGAAACGTTGCCCGCCTGCTTGCGGTTGGCCCGTTCGAACACGATCGGCGCGTTGCTGGCGCGCGCGGCATCCAGGCCGATCACTGACGGCAGGCATTCATAAACCGGCTTGATGGCATGGATCGCCGCGAGGGCGGTCTTGCGATCGGTCGCCGCTACCGCTGCGATCGGTGCGCCGACATAGCGCACGGTACGATCGTCGCCGAGCAGCGAGACGGCGGCGGCGACACCCGGCAATGCCTGCGCCGGTGCGAGATCGAGTTCGGCGATGCGCGCATGCGCATCGAGCGAGCGGAGGATGATGCCCTCCAGCATGCCCTGTTGCTTGATGTCGACCGTGTATTTCGCCGTGCCCGTGACCTTGTCGCGCGCCTCGACGCGTGGCGAGACGACGTTGTCACCGTCGAAGCGGCCGGCGCAGGCCTCGGAGACCGCGCGGAAAATGCCGTCATAGGCACCGCAGCGGCAGAGATGTCCTGACAGCGCAGCGCCAATCTCGTCGCGCGACGGCGCCGTCGTGCCCTTGGTCGCGCGCCAGCCATCATGGAATGCAACGGCCCCGACGATGAAGCCGGATGTGCAGAAACCGCATTGCAGGGCGTCATGCGCCATGAACGCCTTCTGCACCGGGTGCAACGCAGCGGCTGCGGCAATGCCTTCGACCGTCGTCACCGTCTTCTCGGCCGCGGCGCGTGCGGGCATCAGGCAGCTTGCGACCGGCGCGCCGTCGACCAGCACCGTGCAGGCGCCGCAGACGCCGGCCCCGCAGACGAGCTTGGTGCCGGTGAGGTCGAGCGCATCGCGCACGACATCGATGAGCAGCGCATCGGGATCGTCGGGCAGGGAGGCGACATGTCCGTTGATTGTCATCGTGCTCATCTGCGATCTCCAGATTTCTTGCGCGAAGATGTCTTTGTCGCTGCGGCTCTGGCCGGTCGCGGCGACGGCACGATCGCGCCGGCCACGAGCGTGCGCAGCATGATGTCGAATTCCCTCAAGAAGTCATCCGCGGGCAGCATCGACGGGTAGATCGACTTGACGCCGTGCATCGCCATTTCGATCAGCCGCGCCAGCGCTCCCGCGTCCATGCCGGGCGCGAGCACGAGCCTTTGCCGGCGGCGGACGCGTTCGATGGTGGCAATGATCTGCGCGGCATAGGCTTTGGCATATTTCTGGTAGAGGTCGTGGCCGAGCGCGAGGTGCTCGGAGAACAGTTCCTCGATATGCGGCGAGCCGTCGAAGGAGCCGATCAGGTGTCTCAGTCGCGCATTGACCTGCGAGACCAGAATATCGGCGAGGCTCTTTCCTGCCTTTTCCGCGACATCTGACGCCGCGATTTCCGCAGCAAGCGCACCGTCATAGAGCGCTTCGATGACGGCGCGGAACAGAGCCTCCTTGGACTGGAAATGATGATAGAGCCCCTGCCGCGTCAGGCCCGCTGCTGCGGCGACCTGCTCGATCGACGAGCGACGAAATCCATGGCGGCGAAACACGCGCAGCGCCGCGTCCAGAATGCGGTCTTGGGGCGTCATTTGACGAATTTGACAAATTACGACGAAATGTCAAATCACGGCGGCTGACGGCTGCGTGATGGATCGTCGTCCGTAGGGTTGGCAAAGCGACAGCGTGCCTACCCTACGAAGTCCGTGGTTAAAACGTGCCGGCCACCGTCACCCGCACGGTTAGCGGCTCGACCGGATGGAGCACATAATCCATCACGCCGTTCTGGCAGACCGCGGCGGGAACCGTCTGCACGGGAAAGCAGCGATTGTAGAGGCTGTCGGTCTTGATCAGCGAGCCATAGGCATAGGTGATTTGGTTCGCCTTGGTGTTGAGCAGGTTGAGCACGTCGAGCTGGATACGCCAGCCATTTGCGTCGCGGTAGCCGATGCGGCCGTTGAAGATGCTGGTCGCCGGCGAGCGGAAGGCGTTGTCTTCCGTCAGCGGAGTTGCACCGAGATAACGCCAGCGCAGCGTGCCGAACGGGCCGGTCTTCTCGCCGAGCGTGATGCCGGCGGAGGCCACCATCGCCGGCGCGTTGGGGATGTAGTTGCCCGGCGCGTTGCCGATCGCCGCCTGCGGCACGCTGACGAGCGACTCGTAGACTGCAGCCTGGTCGCTGTCGAAGCCGACGAAGCGCGCATGCGTCATCGCGAGATCGGCGTCGATGTCTATCCAGGACAGCGGACGATAGCGGTTGGTCAATTCGAAGCCGTAACGCCGGCTCGGCCGGCTTGCCTCGGTGTCGCCGGCATCGCCTAGGAAGATGATTTCGGAATCCTGATCCAGCATGAACAGACTGAGCGAGGAATCGAGCCCCGGCACGATCCGCGTTCGCACGCCGGTCTCGAGGCCCTTGGTGCGAACCAGGAGCGGGGAGGCAGACAGCTTGTTCGCGGGATCGGCAGGATCCTCCGTGATGGTCGCGCCACGCGCGTCGTTGCTGTGCATGCCGTAGCCTGCGCCGACAAAGAACTCGGTCTTGTTGAAGGGGCCGAGCGCAAGCGTGAATTTCGGACTGCCGATGCCGGCGCTGGCATGACCTGAA
This sequence comes from uncultured Alphaproteobacteria bacterium, assembly GCA_963770385.1. GTDB lineage: Bacteria > Pseudomonadota > Alphaproteobacteria > Rhizobiales > Xanthobacteraceae > Bradyrhizobium. The sequence goes on from CAVYPJ010000003.1 coordinate 3,090,679, forward strand.
TTGTTGGCATCGAAGATCGAGTTGACATGGGCATCGTAATAATCGCCGCGCCAGCCGACCGTCGTCCGAAGCCAGTCCGTCCAGGTCACGGTGCTCTGCGCGTAGACGCCGATCGAGGCCTCGCCGACCTTGTCGCTGCGGACATTGCTGAGGAAGCTGCGCTGAAACGTGTCGGTGAGTGCGAGCGCAATGTCGTCATAGCGCGTCTGCATCCCGAACGTGGTCTGCATCGGCCGGCCGGCGAGCGAGCCGTCCAGCGTGCGCGATGCATTGCCGCCGGCCATAATCCGATCATCGTGTTGGTGGAATTGGTCGCCGAGCACCGGATCGTTGAGGAAATAGGTGAAGTTGTTGAAGAGATCGAGCTGGCTCTTGACGATGTAGGCGTTGGCCTTCCACGAGCCGGCATCATCTGTGCCGGCGATGCGCCCCGACAGCGCGAAGCGATTGGTCTTGCCGCCATCGGTCGGGTCTTCCGAGCCGAAGCGATCGATCTGGCCGGTGTCGATCGCGCGCTGCGGCACCTGGTCGGTCGAGGCCCAGCGGTTCGAATAGGCCATGCCGGTGATCGAGAAGCCGTCGAGCGCGGTGCCCTGGGTGTAGCGCACCAGCCCGTTCACCTTGCTCATGTTGTCGGGGTTCACCCACGGGCCGTCATAGGTGCCGGTCTCGCCGGCGATCAGCAGCGTGCCGTCGCCCACTTTCGCGGACTCCATGCCGAATAAGCGCAAATAGCCGAAGCTGCCGGCCGTCACTTGCGCGATCGCCTTCGGCACGCTGTCGATCAGGCCGAGGTGCAGGTTGCCGGCCGAGCCGAAATCGCCTTCGTCGGCGTAATAGGGGCCTTTGCGCACGTCGAGCCGGCCGACCGTTTCGGGCATCAGCCAGTTCAGATCGGCATAGCCCTGGCCATGCGCATGCGTGCGCATGTTCACCGGAACGTCATCGACGTAGATCGCCAGGTCGGTGCCATGGTCGAGGTTGTAGCCGCGCAGGAAATACTGATTGGCTTTGCCCTCGCCGGAGTGCTGCGTCACGATCAGGCCGGGCACGGCTTCCAGGATTTCGCCAGGCCGCGCGACGGGCCGCGCGTTGAGGTCCTCGCCGGAGATCGTGATCTGGCTCGCCATGTTCTGGCCCGGCGCCGGACCGGAGCCGACATTTGGCGCGCCCGATGCCGACGCCGCGGTGGCCTGCTGTGCGGGGCTGGGTGCAGTCGCGCGCGGCGTCTGTGGGAGCGGCTTGCGCGCGATGCGTTTCAACGGCTGGTGTTTCGGTGACGGGCGCGGCGCCTGCACGGTGATCGGGGGCAGCATTTCGGACTTGGGTGTAGCGGCGGGTGGGGCCGCGTCCGATCCGGATTGGGCGAAGGCGGTGTCCGCAGACTGCAGAAGCGGCAGCGCCAGCACGCAGAACCCGAATTTACGCAACCGTCTCGACACCAGCTGGCCTCACCATACTGACCGGCGCGCGGTCGCCTGCGACCTTTGCAAAGTCGTGCACGGCCCCGCGGCCGATGTTAAAGCAGCCTATACCTCGTGAGTATGACGTCAATTTTAATTCGTCATACTCAAGCGCAGAGCCTGAAGGAGACCAAATGCAGCGGCTTACGATCACGATCGATGATGACCTCGTAGCCGAGGTGGACAAGTTCATCGCACAGCATGGCTATGCCAACCGGTCGGAGGCGTTTCGCGATCTGCTGCGCAGCGGCCTCGAACATGTTGATACCGCGACCGCAGGCAACCGCCATTGCATCGCGACCTTGAGCTATGTCTATGACCACGCTGCGCGCGAATTGCCGAAGCGGCTGACCAAGGATTTCCACGAGCATCACGATCTCGCGCAGGCCACGCTTCACGTGCATATCGATCACGACAGCTGCCTTGAGGTCACGGTGCTGCGGGGGCGTGGTGCCGATGTCAGGGCATTCGCCGATCACGTCATCGCCGAACGCGGCGTGCGCCACGGCCATGTCGTGATGATGCCCGTCGAGCCGCACGCACCACTTGGTCACGCGCACGGCGAGGCGCGGGGCGGGAAGAAGTGATGCACGCGTCGCCCCGGAAATGACGACGGAGGCGGCGGGAATTCGTAGGGTGGGCAAAGGCGCACAAGCGCCGTGCCCACCATTCGTTCCGAGCGTTACGTCGGATGGTGGGCACGCTTGCGCTTTGCCCACCCTACGGAGTCTTCGCTGGCGCTCGCAATGACGGGGCGCGACCGTGGCCCTCAGCCCGCCTTCACCTGATACGCCGCGAGGAACATCCGCGTCGCGCTGTCGATGACGACCTTCACGCGCTCGGGCGAGGGCGGCGGGGCGGCCTGGAAGATGAAGGGCAGGAATAGCGAGGCCTGGCACATCAACATGAATTGCGAGGCCGCGAGGTGGCAGTCGTCGATCAGGAGTTCGCCGGCCTTCACGCGCGCGTCGAGATAGGCGGCAAGCCGGTTGATAGTGTTCTCCAGCACGCGCTCGTAATAGCGGCGGCCGACATCGGGCATCCGCTCGGCGATCGCCATCACGGTGCGGATCGCCGATCCACCACCCGGACGGCAGAGCAGCGCGATATAGGCATGACCGAATTCCGGCAGGGTGGTCGGGACGTCGCGGGCGGGGTCGAAATTGAACTCGACCTGGCCATGGCCCAGTGCCTCTTCCTCGACGATGGCCTCGAACAGCCGGCTCTTGTCGGCAAAGTAGACATAGAGCGTACCCTTGGAGACCCCGGCGGCGCGGGCGATCTCACCCATGCTGGCACCGTCAAAACCGAGATCCATGAAGACCTTACGGGCCCCGTCGAGGATCTGCCGGCGCTTCGAGGAATCCTCGTCGCCGATCAATCGGAGGGAGGTTTGGGTGTCTGCAACCATTGGTTTAGCTTTTCTGTAAAGAATTCAAATCTGGAAACTTTTCGCAAGGAACCGGGCGGCTATGGTCCCGTCCTTCACAAAGTATCTTGACCGAACCGTTCGGTCAATGATAATTTCAAACTACATCAGGCGGGATGGGCCGGCTTTGGCGCGTCCGCTAGCCGAGAACATTTGAGTTGAGGAAGGGCGTCATGGCCGCAGCAAGAGATCAGGCCGCCGCGCGCGTTCTGCGAAGCGATGCGGATGAAGCGGAGCAGCCTGCTCGCGAGGCGGCCTCCGGTCTGGCCGAGCAGCGTCGCCCGGCCGAGGAGGCCAAGCGCAAGCCGGCCGAAACGCCGGCGGCTCCCGCGGCCGACAAGCCTGCAGTGCCGCCGAGCGCCGCCGCGCCGAAATCCGGCAAGCGCCGTTTCGTGCTGATGGGCATTATCGCACTGCTCGCGCTCGCCGGCGGCAAGCTACGGCGTGCACTATTTCCTTGTCGGGCGGTTCTTCGTTTCCACCGACGACGCCTATGTCCGCGCCAACAACACCATGCTCGGCGCGCGGGTGACCGGCCACATCGCCGCGATCCTTCCCGGCGACAATACGCTCGTCCACAAAGGCGACGTGATCCTGCGGATCGACGACGGCGACTACAAGATCGCGGTCGATGCCGCGAGTACCAAGATCGCGACGCAAGAGGCGACGATCGCGCGGATCGGCCGCCAGGTTGGCGCGCAGCAGAGCGCGGTCGAGCAGGCGCAGGCGAATTTCGTCTCCGCCGAAGCCGGGTTGAAGCGCGCCGGTCTCGATTATGATCGCCAGCAGGCGCTCAACAACAAGGGCTTTGCCTCGCACGCCACCTTCGAGCAGTCCGAAGCCGCGCGTGACCAGGGTGTGGCCGCCGTCAAGGCGGCGCAGGCTGCCTTTGATGCCGCGCGCGACAATGTCGAAGTCACCAAGGCGCAGCAGGTGGAGGCGCAGGCCCAGCTCGCAGAACTGAAGACCACGCTCGCGAAGGCCGAGCGCGATCTCGACTTCACCGCGGTGCGCGCGCCGGTCGATGGCACCTTCTCCAACCGCCTCGTCAATGTCGGCGACTTCGTCGCGGTCGGACAGAGGCTCGGCAATGTCGTGCCGCTGGATGACGTCTTCATCGACGCCAATTTCAAGGAGACGCAGCTCAAGCGCATTCGTCCCGGCCAGCCGGTGACGATCTCGGTCGACGCCTACGGGATGCGCAAGTTCAAGGGCGTCGTCGACAGCATCGCTCCCGCAGCCGGCTCGGTGTTCACGCTGCTGCCGCCCGACAACGCGACCGGCAACTTCACCAAGATCGTGCAGCGGCTGCCGGTGCGCCTCCGCGTGCCGAAGGAGGTGGCGCGGCAGAACCTGTTGCGCGCGGGCATGTCGGTCTACGCGACCGTCAACACCACCGATGGCGCCAAGGATGCCGACAGCGACGCCGATCTCGACTCGCCGATGATGATTCATCCGGAATAGGCGTGGCCGACGTCGCGCCGGTTCGAACGAGCACGTAAGCGAGCCAGAACCGAGCAGCCCGAAACCGAGCAGTCCACCGAGCAGTCCATGGCCAACGCCACCACCGCACCGCCTGCCACGATGAGCGCGCCTTCCGAGCGCATCGCGCCGCGGCGGCTGGTGGCGTTCCTGATCATGGTGTTCGGGATGTTCATGTCGATCCTGGACATCCAGATCGTCTCGGCCTCGTTGACCGACATCCAGGCCGGCCTGTCCGCGAGCTCGAGCGAAGTCTCCTGGGTGCAGACGGCCTATCTGATCGCCGAGGTGATCGCGATCCCGCTGTCCGGCTTCCTGTCACGCGCGCTCGGCACGCGGCTGTTGTTCGCGATCTCGGCCGCGGGCTTCACCATCGCGAGCTTCCTGTGCGGCTTTGCCTCCACGATCACCGAGATGATCCTGTGGCGCGCGATCCAGGGATTTTTGGGCGCGGGCATGATCCCGACCGTGTTCGCCTCGGCCTACACGGTGTTTCCGCGTTCGAAATTCCACATCGTCGGCCCGATCATCGGCCTCGTCGCGACGCTGGCGCCGACCATCGGTCCCACGATCGGCGGCTACATCACCGATGTGATGTCGTGGCACTGGCTGTTCTTCATCAATGTCGTTCCCGGCGTGATCATCACGGTCGGCGTGCTGGCGCTGGTCGATTTCGACCAGCCGAATTTCGCGCTGCTCGAGCGTTTCGACTGGTGGGGCCTGATCTTCATGGCGGGCTTCCTGGGCTCGCTCGAATATGTGCTGGAGGAGGGGCCGCAATATGAGTGGCTGCAGGACACCTCCGTCGCCATCTGCGCCGCGCTCGGCTTCGTCTCGGCAATCGCCTTCTTCTGGCGCGTCTTCACCGCGGAGGAGCCGATCGTCGATCTGCGCGCCTTCACCGATCGCAACTTCGCGATCGGCTGCGTGCTGCAGTTCTGCATCGGCATCGGGCTCTACGGCCTGACCTACATCTATCCGCGCTATCTCGCCGAAGTGCGCGGCTACAGTGCGATGCAGATCGGCGAGACCATGTTCGTCTCCGGCGTCACGATGTTCCTGATGGCGCCGGTCGTCGGCCGGCTGATGCAGCGCGTCGACATGCGCTATCTCATCGCCTCCGGCCTGATCATCTTCGGGATCGGCTCCTGGCAGATGACCGGTATCACCCGCGACTATGATTTCAACGAGCTGCTGCTGCCGCAGATCCTGCGCGGCATCGGCATGATGCTGGCGATGGTGCCGACCAACAATATTGCGCTCGGCACATTGGCGCCGGAGCGGGTGAAGAACGCGTCCGGTCTGTTCAACCTGATGCGCAATCTCGGCGGCGCGGTCGGCCTTGCGATCATCAACCAGGTGCTCAACGACCGCACCGACCTGCACATCTCGCGGCTGCAGGAACGCGTCAACTGGGGCAACGCCACCGCGGTCGAGACTCTCAACAATTTCACCCAGCGCCTGCAGGGCATGGGCGACGCCGCGCTGATGGCGATGAAGCAGCTGTCTCAGATCGTGCATCGCCAGGCGGTCGTGATGGGCTATGGCGATGCCTTCTTCATGCTGACCTTCTTCTATCTCGGCCTGAGCTTGCTGGTCATGCTGCTGAAGAAGCCGGCCGCGCTGTCGGGCGGAGGCGGGGGACATTGACGCCGCGATGGCGGCGCCCGGGTGTTGCAAATCGGGAATCCAGCGGTTATAACTGCTACACACTGTAGCTCGAACCGGGAGATTTGCATGATTGCCGCATTTTCGCAGATCGCGCGCCCGCGTCCGATGCTCATGCTGGACGCCGTATCCGGCTGTTAGAAGCCGCTTTCGCCAGCAGCGATCGGGTGTATCGACCCGGTCTCGGAACTCCCCGCTAAGTCACTGATATTTTTAACGACGCCCGTGTTCGGCCACTTGCCGTCGCGCGTCACTTTTGATGGAGCCGACCTGCGCGGAGAGCGCGGCCGGATGATGCCATGACCATTCGAGAAAAACGTCCCGCAGCGATTCGCGTTGTGATGCCGTTCGTGTTCCGCCACTGGCTGAACCAGCCGGTGATGACGCTCGTGGTGGCGTCCGGCCTGTTGGGTGCAACGGTCGCCGACTTGTTCATGCCGCTGTTCTCCGGCCATCTGGTCGATGCGCTGACGCGCGGTGCCGAAGATGCCGACGCGCGGCGTGCGGCGGTCGTCGCGTTCACGGCGATCGTCGGGCTCGGCTTCTCCTCGATCGTGCTGCGCATGATCGGGCTGCAGGCGATCGTGCCGTTCACGCTGAGGATCATGTCCGATGTCGCGCGCGACGCCTTCGTGCGGGTGCAGCGCTTCTCGACCGACTGGCACGCCAACAGCTTCGCCGGATCGACGGTGCGCAAGGTCACCCGCGGCATGTGGGCGCTCGATCTCTACAACGACACCATCCTGTTGGCGCTGCTGCCATCGCTGTCGGTGCTGTTGGGATCGATGATCCTGCTCGGGCTGCACTGGACGTCGCTGGGCGCGGTGATCGCGATCGGCGCGCTGATCTACGTCAGCATGACGGTGATCCTGTCGATCCGCTACATCGCGCCGGCCGCGCGCGTCTCCAACGCCTGGGACACCAAGGTCGGCGGCACGCTGGCGGACGCGCTGACCTGCAACGCGGTGGTGAAGTCGTTCGGCGCGGAGGCGCGCGAGGATGCGCGGCTGATGCGCGTCATCAGCCGGTGGCGGAGGCGGGTCAATCGGAGCTGGTTGCGCTACAACGCCACCAATGCCGTGCAGCTGATCGTGCTGTTGTGCCTGCGCGGCTCCGTGATCGGCGGTTCGCTGCTGCTGTGGATGGCCGGACGTGCCTCGCCTGGCGACGTCACCTATGTGCTGACCAGCTATTACGTGATCCACGCCTATTTGCGGGACGTCGGCATGCACATCAACAACCTGCAGCGTTCGGTGAACGACATGGAGGAACTGGTCGAGATCCACGCCGAGCCGCTCGGCATCATCGATGTGCCGGACGCGAAGCCGATCGACATCACCGGCGGCCGCATCGTGTTCGACGACGTGACCTTCCATTATGGCGGCCATCGTGCGCCGCTGTATGACGGTCTGTCGGTCGAGATCCGCGCCGGCGAGCGTGTCGGCCTGGTCGGGCGCTCCGGCTCCGGCAAGACGACGTTCGTCAAGCTGGTGCAGCGGCTCTACGACGTCTCGGGCGGCCGCATCCTGATCGACGGTCAGGATGTCGCTCACGCGACGCAGCAATCGCTGCGCAGTCAGATCGCGATCGTGCAGCAGGACCCGATCCTGTTTCACCGCTCGCTCGCCGAGAACATCGCCTATGGCCGGCCCGGCGCCAGCATGGCGGCGATCGAGCAGGCGGCGCGACTGGCCAACGCGCATGATTTCATCCTGCGCCTGCCAAAGGGCTACGGCACGCTGGTCGGTGAGCGCGGGGTGAAGCTGTCGGGCGGCGAGCGGCAGCGCGTGGCGCTGGCGCGTGCGTTCCTGGCGGATGCGCCGATCCTGATCCTGGACGAGGCGACGTCGAGCCTCGACTCGGAATCGGAGGCGCTGATCCAGGAGGCGATGGTGCGCCTGATGAAGGACCGCACCTCGATCGTGATCGCGCACCGGCTGTCGACCGTGCGCAGTCTCGACCGCATCCTGGTGTTCGACCGCGGCGAGATCGCCGAGCAGGGCACCCATGCCGTGCTGGCCAAGCGAGCCGGCGGCATCTATCGCAGTCTGTTCGAGCGGCAGGCGACCGAGTTCGAGCGAATCACGGCAGCGGAGTAATCCGCCGTCGTGTCGCGCCCGCTCCAGGCGTGGACTCATCAATGCGCGGATGTCGGATGTTGCCGGATCTGAGCATTGCTGGTCATGACGACCCATTGCTGACGTGATGAAGGTTGCCTTCGATCTCGGCTTTTCGGACGAAACCGGTCATCGAACAAGCTGACAAGGAGACGTTTCATCGTGGTCGAGAAGCCTAGGCGGCAGACGCACAGTAGCTTAGGAATGTAGCGATCGCTATCATTGTCAGCCGCCTCCCCAGAGCGAGAGGGGGGAAGTAGCGGTGATGCGACAGCGCATTCGCAAGGGAGAGAAGCGATGGACCTGAAGGGCGTGGTTGCACTGGTGACGGGCGGAAATGGCGGGCTGGGGCAGCGCATCTGCCACGCGCTCGCGCAACAGGGCGCACATGTCGCTGTCATGTACGCTCGCAGCCGCGACCAAGCGGAAAGCGTCGCTAGCGAACTAACGTCGCGTTATCAAATCAACGCTCAAGCTTTCGCCTGTGACATAACCGACGGCGCGGCTGTGGATCGGTTGGTCGGTGAGGTTACCCAGGCCTTCGGCCGCCTTGATGTTCTGATCAATGACGCAGCTTACAACGTCTCGATCCCCTTCGGCGATCTCGACAATCTGACGCTGGAGGTGTGGAACCAGATCATGGCCATTAACCTGACGGGGCCGATGTGTCTGACCAAGGCGGTAGCCCCTATCATGAAGGCCCAGGGGCGAGGCCGCATTATCAACATCGCTTCGGTAGCAGGGCTCAGCCCAACCGGCTCTTCTATCGCTTATGCCGTGTCGAAGGCGGGGCTCATTCATCTGACGCGTTGCATGGCAGTGGCGCTAGCGCCTGAGACGCTCGTCAACTGCGTGGCACCGGGTCTGCTGGACGGCACTCGCGCGACAGCCAATCTCCGGCCCGAGCAGATCGAGCGCTCCGCCTCGGGCTCGCTCCTGAAGAGACCGGCCGACAAGGACGACTGCGCCGACATGGTGGTCGCCATGTGCCGCACCGAGACCATGACCGGCCAGACTGTCGTCATCGACTCTGGACGCATCTTCCACTAGGACGACGGGCTCAACCAGACGGCTTCGAGCGGCGCGCAGCGAACGGGTATCCATTCGACGCCACGCCAGCTTGAGGATATTGGGGCTTTGATCGATGGTTGTTTGGTCTCCCTTTAGGTTCAACAGCGGGCGAGAGATGGCAAATCGGTTTGCGATTGCCCCGCTAACAACCGATTCTTCCCATGATGATGGGACGGCTACCGAAAACGAACTCGAATTTGTCCGACGACGTGCTGCCAGCGGATTCGGAGCTACCATTTCTTCCGCCGCTTACGTCGAACAAGACGGGCGCTCTTGGCAGGGAATTGGTGCGGCACATGATGGACACTTGTCCAGTCTCCACCGGCTCGCCGAAGCAATGCGTGCTGCAGGAGGTCTTGCGATCCTCCAAATATATGATGGTGGGCGCATCGCAAAGCCCGAGTTGGTAGGTGAACAATGTCTTCGCGCGCCTTCTGCGGTCGCATCGTTGCGTCCCGGAGCAACGACGCCAAGGGCGATGACGGCCAATGAGGTTGTAAACCTGATTGCAAGCTTTCGAGAGGCTGCTTCCCGCGCTCGAAAAGCTGGTTTCGACGGCGTTGAGATTTACGGAGCTAACCACTACGCGGTTCACCAGTTTTTTTCACCTCGAGCCAATCATCGCGTTGATAATTGGGGAGGCACGCTTTCAAAGCGTATGAACTTTCCTCTTGCTGTCGCGCAGGCCGTTCGTGACGCGCTCGGTCCAAAGCTAATCGCAGGGTTTCGCGTTACGCCATTTGAGTCCGAGCCGGACGGTTACACGCTTGAGGACGCCAAGCTGCTCTGTAATGAACTCGCCAAGTCGGATATCGACTACATCTCCGTTTCGCTCGATGATTATCGGAAGAGCCGACCTGCGGGCGAGACCCGTGTTTATGATCGTCCGGTCGAGAAGAGTTACACCCCTTCAGAGAGTCCAATCACGGAATTTGCCCGCGTCATAGCGGGCCGCAGTGCGGTCATGGCAAGCGGTGGGATTAAAACGTGCATAGATGCTGAGGGGGCGATTAAAATGGGAGCTGATCTGGTTGCGGTAGGACGCGCTGTGGTGGTGGACCCGGAGTGGCTTTCGAAAGTCCGAAATAAGAGTGAAGCATCGATCCTAGCGGGACTGCCGAAGGATGAAATCGAGATAGCCAAAGCTTTAAGCATTCCTCCGCGAATGATCGAATACCTGTTGAGCCGTCCGGGTTGGATCCCTCGCCTTTAGACCTCCGCAAATGGCTCAACATGGAAGTCCTGCGATGTCCGCTTTTGCGCTGCTATTCGGGGCATCGCGGACATCAAACGCGCCTGAGCCGCGGTTGTTCGGGCAAGGCACTCTTTCCTAATCGCGCTAGTTTCCCCAGTGCGGGCCGACCGTGGTCCATACGAGGCTGACGCCGGACAGCAGCAGCAGGCCGAGCACAACATCGCGAAAATTGCGGTCGTCGAGCGCGTGATAGAGCCGCGCGCCGAGCCAGGCGCCGATGATCGTGCCGGGGAGGGTGATGAGTGCGAGCCCGATCACCTCCGTTCCGATCAGGCCGGAGAAGGTCTGCAGCAGAAGCGCGGCGACGAGCACGGCCCAGTTGTAGGCCTGGAAGATGCCGCGCCGCTCGTCCTTGCCCCAGCCGCGGATGGTCGCCCAGAGAATCGGAAGCGGACCGGACAAGCCGGCGAGCGCGCCAAGAATGCCGCCGGCAAAACCGATCGCGGCATCCGCGAACTGGCCGCCGAAGCGAACCGCCATCGGCTTGCTGACGTAGAGTGCGACCGGAAACACCAGCAGAAAGACGCCGACCGTGAGCTTGAAGACGTTGGGATCGGCACGCGCGATGAGCAGCGTTCCGAGCGGCACGCCCGCGAGGCCGCCGATCACGAAAGGCCGGACCAGCCTGAAATCGAAGTTTCGCCAGAGTGACGGTAGTGTCGAGCTTTGCGCGACGACCGAGGAGATCAGGACCAGCGATACGGCGGTGGACGGCGGCACCACATAGAGCCAGATGCCGAGCGCCATCAGCGCCGTTCCAAAGCCGGCAAGACCGGTCACGAAACCGCCGGCGAGTGCGCCGAGAATCAGAAGTGCATAGCCCGCCGGCTGCATCAAAGGTCCGTTCTTGTCGTCATTGCCGGGACGTTTACACGATGCGGACGGCGGGTACTATCCGGCTCACGTCATTTACAATAATTGCAGGAGAAACGCCTGATGAGCGACGCTTCAAGCGGAAAGACCTTCCTTGTCTGCCACGGCGCATGGGGCGGAGGCTGGTCATGGAAGAAGATGCACCCGCTGATGCGGGCCGCCGGGCATCGGCTGCTGACGCCGACCTACACCGGATTGGGCGAGCGCGAGCATCTCGCCAACCCGTCGATCGATCTCGAAACCCACATTCAGGATGTTCTGAACGTCATCAAGTATGAGGACCTCAACGACATCGTCCTGCTCGGCCACTCCTATGGCGGCATGGTCGCGACCGGCGTCGCCGATCGTGCGCGCGACAAGATCGCGCAACTGATCTATCTCGACGCCTTCGTACCGCGAGACGGACAATCGCTGTTCGATCTCAATGAAGCAGGACGCGCCCCGATGCGCGATGCGGCAAAATCCGGCGATGGCTGGCGCGTGCCGCCCAACCCGACGCCGCCCGATACGCCGCAAGCCGATCTCGCCTGGCTCTCCGCGCGCCGTGTTCCCATGCCGATCAAATGCTTCGAGACGAAGCTCAAGCTGCAGAATGACGAATCAATCCTGCCGCGCAGCTATATCTATTGCACGCGCACCGCGCCGGCGGATGTGTTCGGACAGTTCGCGAGGCGCACCAGGAGCGAGTCCGGCTGGCGCTATGTCGAGATCGACGCCAGTCACTCGCCGGGCGTCACCGCGCCGGACGCACTGATGGATGTGCTGGAGGCAATTATTGGAAAGTAGCTCCGGCGTCATTCCGGAACGCGCGAATCCGGAATCTCGAAGATTCTCAGGTGCGCGATTGCGCACCATAGTTCGATGCGTTGCATCGCCCCGGAATGACGGCGGAGCCCCAAAATGGCGAGGGGTCCGGCGTGTTGCGCCGAACCCCTCATTGAACATATCAGCCGGCCTGTAAGCCGGGTTCTGTAGGGCACCGACGCGCTCTCGCGCGGCGATACGTGACGGCCATTCCTCTGGGACCATGTTTGCACATGGCCTCGGGCAACCTACCCGGACGGCGAGCCTGACACACGCTCCCGCGGCGTTATCGCCTTTCGGCGAACGGTCCGCGTTGCCGTCCCTATTCGGTCTTGCTCCCGGTGGGGTTTACCATGCCGGTTCCGTTGCCGGAGCCGCGGTGCGCTCTTGCCGCACCTTTTCACCCTTACCCGCCGTCGCAGCTTGCGCTGCCATGGCGCAGCAGGCCCGAGGGCTTGTCGCGCCGAAGCCCCAAAGGGGCGAAGGCGGGCGGTTCGTTCTCTGTGGCACTTTCCCTGGGGTCACCCCCGCCGGACGTTATCCGGCACCGCATGTCGATGGAGCCCGGACTTTCCTCCCCCGCGGCCTTTCGGCCCTTGCGGGAGCGGCCGTCCAGCCGACTGACGCCCTACGCATGGGGGCTTATGGCCGCTCCGTCAAGCCGATAATGCCGTCCCCGATCGGCAAAATATTTTATCCTGAAGATGTCGTTTGGCCTGGCGTCCGTTCGACTGGTTGTCGGCGAATGAGCCGGGCATAAGGAGCAAAAAGATGCAGTATCTATTGATGATCTATCGGAATGAAGCCGAACAGAATGCGATGAACGCCGCCGAAGTGCAGAAGATGACGGCGGAATACGAAACCTTCACCCAGTCCATCATCCAGAGCGGCAACTTCAAGGGCGCAGATCGGCTGCAACCGGTCACGACGGCGACGACGGTACGCGTGCGGGAGGGCAAAACGCTGACGACCGATGGTCCGTTCGCGGAGACGCGCGAGCAACTCGGCGGCTATTATCTGATCGAGGCGAAGGACCTCGACACTGCGATCGGCATCGCCGCGCGGATTCCCACCGCGCGGGTGGGCTCGGTCGAGGTGCGGCCGATCTGGGTTTATAAGTGATGATCTCTCCGTCCGTCATTCCGGGCTCGATGCTTCGCATCGCCCCGGAATGACGAGCATCAATTAACGTTCCACCGATGACCCCGAGCGAGATCGACAAAATCTTCCGTGACGAGTCGGGCCGGGCGCTCGCGACGCTGATCCGCGTCCTCGGCGATTTCGATCTCGCCGAGGACGCGCTGCAGGATGCATTCGCAGTGGCGCTGGAGCGCTGGCCGAAAGAAAGCACGCCGTCCAATCCGCGGGCGTGGCTGGTCAATGTCGGCCGCAACAAGGCGATCGATCGCGTGCGCCGGCAGAGCGTCTTTCGCGGCAAGCAACAGCAACTGGCACACGAGATCGCGCTCAACGCTGCGGGCACGGAAGACACGTCCGACGCGACAGATGTCGATGACGACATGCTGCGGCTGATCTTCACCTGCTGCCATCCGTCCTTCGCCATCGAGATCCAGGTCGCGCTGACTTTGCGCACGGTCTGCGGGCTCTCCACCACGCAGGTTGCGCGCGCGTTTCTGATTGGAGAGGAGGCGATGGCGCAACGGCTTGTCCGCGCCAAACAGAAGATCCGTCTTGCCGGCATTGCCTATGAAGTCCCGCAGCGCGAGGCGCTGGCGCCAAGGCTCGAAGGCGTGCTCGCCGTGATCTATCTCGTCTTCACCGAAGGCTATGTCGCGACATCGGGCGAAGACCTGATGCGGCCAGATCTCGCGCGCGAGGCGATCCGGCTCGGCCGTCTGCTCGATGCGCTGATGCCGGGGCGTGGTGAGATCAAGGGCCTGCTCGCGCTGATGCTGCTGCACGACGCGCGCCGCGCCGGGCGCGAAACGGCGGCCGGCGATATCGTGCTTTTGGAAGAGCAGGACCGCTCGCTCTGGGATTTCCGGCAGATCGGCGACGGCTTGAAGCTGGTCGAGGAAGCGCTGCGCATGCCCGGCCGGCCGCATTCCTATGCGGTGCAGGCGGCTATCGCCGCGCTGCATGCCCGTGCGCCGAACTATCAGGACACCGATTGGCCGCAGATCGCGGGCCTCTACGAAGTGCTGCTGCGGATCAGCCCATCGCCGGTGGTCGAGCTCAATCATGCCGCGGCGATCTCGATGGTGGACGGGCCGGCGCGCGCGCTCGCCCTGATCGACGCGATCGAGGCGCGCGGCGGCCTCGACGGCTATGAGTTGCTCCCTGCGGTGCGCGCCGACCTGTTGCGCCGGCTCGGCCGTCATGACGCGGCGCGCGAGGCCTATCGCGCCGCGACAGACGCGACCAAGCTGGAGCCGCTGCGACGGCTCTATGCGCGGCGGATCAGGGAACTGGATGAAGCGCGCTAAAGCGCGATGAGATCAGGTTGAATCGTCATCGCGCTTTAGGTCTTTGTTTGAGCATGATCTCCGCGCAAACGCGTTCCGCGTTTGTTAGCTAAGGGAAAACCGCTACACATTTTTCCGGATCATGCTCTAGCTACTTCGCGGCCACTACACCCGACGCGGGCGGAAGGCTGGACATCAGCGCGTGCAGCGTCATGAGTGTCGAGTGATCGGCGATCCCATCGACGAGGGCCGGGCGGAAATGGCGCTGAAACGCGGTGACCACGTCGAGCGTGGGCCCGTCATATTTGCCATTGACCGGCAAGCCATAGCCGTATCTGGCGAGCGCCTGCTGCAGGCCCCGCACCTCTTCGCTGATGGTGCCGAGCTTGAGCGTTTCGCCGCGGATGATCGGCGCGGGCTGTACCCAATGGCCGACGCCTGAGTTGGCGAGCGAGTGCCAGGGAAATTTTTCGCCGGGGTCCCTCTTGCGCGCGGGCGCCACATCGGAATGCCCGAGCACGCGATGGTTCGGCACGTTGCGGCGAAGCATGATGCCGCGGCACAGCGCGATCACGGCAGCAATCTGCCGGAGCGGAAAATCCGGATAGCCCCAGTCGTGGCCACGATTGGCAATCTCGATGCCGATCGAGCACGAGTTGATGTCCTGCTCGCCCGCCCAGGATCCAGCGCCGGCATGCCAGGCGCGCTTGGCTTCCGGAACCGATTGCACGATGCGGCCGTCTTCCAGCACGATGTAATGCGCGGACACTTCGCTGCCGGCGGTGCAGAGCTTCTCGATCGCGCCTTCGGCCTCCAGCATGCCGGTATAATGAAGCACGATCATATCCGGCTGGCGCGCGTTGTTCCGGTCGCCGGAATTCGGCGACGGAATGATGTCGGACACGATCGAGGAATCCGGGGTGAAGCTTATCAGGTTCGCGCTGCCCTTGGGTATGCGCAAAGCTTCTGGACGCTTCGAACCGGATCTGTCAGGGACGTGCGAACGTGGCGGCATCGGGCAAATAAACCGGGGCGCGAAACTTCGGATGATTCGTGGCTGAGCCTTTACTATTCCCCTCGGGGCCGGTCCGCGCAATTGCGAGCTGACGACGGCTTTGCATTTTCGGCAAGGTGTGGGTGAGAAAGCTCAACGGACTGTGGACAAGGGGACACAGGGCTTCAACCCTCAAAATCGGCGGCTTCGTGCGGACGTAACCGCCATTCGGATGTGGCGCCTCCGGTTCGGCTTCGCCAGAGGGCTGTGCGACGCCGGATCGAGGAATTGTCGCAATCCCATCAACGGTTTCTTAACGCTACCTGCCGTTACTAATGAATGAAGAGCCGCACCGGTTGGGGGGCGGCCAGCGCGGCCGATTTGACGTTCCTGCACGGGGGTGCCGCAAGTTCGGATTCAGGTCCCATGGCAATTCTGCAAATTCCATGCGGAAATGAGGCATTGCGGAGGGAACCCGGCTGTGCTGGCTCTCGTGCGAGCCGGCGGCTCTTCGCACCGGCCGGCCGTCCATGGTGTAGAGGCCTTGGGTGTAAAGGTCTTGGACGTGAAGGTCTTGGACCTGAAGATCTTGGGCGCAAGGATCCGGGGCGCAATGGGCCCGTTTGTATTGAGTTTTTTCCATTTGCGTCGCGGCACGTCCGAGGTCCGCGGATGATCCCGGCCGATCCGCGCCATGTCCCGGTCCTCGGATCCGAGGCGGTGGAGATGCTCGCGCCGCATGCCGGCGGTGTCTACGTCGACGCGACCTTCGGCGCCGGCGGCTATAGCCGCGCCATCCTCGGCGTTCCGGGAACCCAGGTTATCGGCATCGACCGTGACCGGACCGCGATCGCCGGCGGCTTCAATTTGGTCGAACGGTCAAACGGCCGGCTGACGCTGGTCGAAGACCGATTTTCCAATCTCGCCCACATCTGCGCCGCGCAGGGCGCTCCGGCGGTCGACGGTATCGTGATGGATGTCGGCGTCTCCTCGATGCAGCTCGACGAGGCCGGACGCGGCTTTTCTTTCCGTCTCGATGGGCCGCTCGACATGCGGATGGGCGGCGAGGGGCCGACCGCGGCCGATGTGGTTGCCACAGCGAGCGAGGCGACGCTTGCCGACGTGATCTATATTTTCGGCGAGGAGCGCCACTCCCGTGCCGTGGCCCGCGCCATCGTGAACAGCCGCAAGGACGCGCCGATCACGACCACACGCGCGCTTGCCGACATCGTGGCCGGCGTGGTGCGCACCAAGCCGGGCGACATCCATCCGGCAACCCGGACATTTCAGGGCTTGCGGATTCTGGTCAATGAGGAACTCGAAGAACTGCAGTCCGCACTGGTCGCGGCCGAGCGCGTGCTGAAGCCCGGCGGCCGGCTCGCCGTGGTGTCGTTCCATTCGCTGGAAGACCGTATCGTCAAGAACTTCTTCAACGCGCGGGGCAAGGCCAGTCAGGGGTCGCGGCACCTGCCGGAACTCACGCACGCCGCG
The DNA here is from genome assembly GCA_963770385.1 of uncultured Alphaproteobacteria bacterium. GTDB lineage: Bacteria > Pseudomonadota > Alphaproteobacteria > Rhizobiales > Xanthobacteraceae > Bradyrhizobium. The sequence goes on from CAVYPJ010000003.1 coordinate 3,107,752, forward strand.
CCGAGCTTCCGTCTGCTGACCAAACGTCCGGTCACGCCCGGCGCGCCAGAACTGGCCGCAAATCCGCGCGCCCGCTCCGCGAAGCTGCGCGCGGCCGAACGCACCGAAGCACCGGCGCATCAGGCGGATGATCTGCCGTCCTGGCCTGGTCTCTCCGACGTGATGCGTGGAGGCTGACGGTGCGGCTGATCCATCTCCTCGTGATCGGTGCGCTGGTGTTCGCGGCGGCCTATGTCTACCGGATCAAGATGGATTCGACTGCGCGCACCGAGCGCGTACTGAAGCTGCGCGCGGAAATCCGCGAGCAGCGCGAGGCGATCGCGGTGCTGCGCGCCGAATGGGCCAAGCTCGACGCACCGCTGAGGCTGCAGGGCCTCGTCGAGCGCCATCTGCCGCTCAAACCGCTCGTCGCCTACCAGTATGATTCGCTGAAGAACCTGCCCGAGCGTCCGCCGAGCCTGGTGAAGCCCGGCGATCCCGATCCGATCGGGGCGATGATCAATGCGATCGCGACCGCGGCGCAGGCGCCTGACACCACCGGTTCGGTGCCCCAGTCGGAGAACAGGCAATGACGAACGCTGCGCCAGCCTATGTCAAGCCGACGGAGTCGTGGCGACAGCGGTTCGTCCGCAGCCTGTTGTACGGGCGCAATGTCGACCGCGCCGCGAAGGCGCGCGCCCGTGTCGCGCTGGTCATTCTTGCTTTCGCCGTGATCTATGCCGTGATCGGCGGACGGCTGGTGATGTTCGCGATCGGCGCGGACGGTCCGGGCGCGCGGCGCGCCGCGGCGCAGGACGCGATCGCGACCGCGCGGCCCGATATCGTCGACCGCAATGGCGAGGTGCTTGCGACCGACCTCAAGGCGCCTAGCCTGTTCGGCGAGCCCCGCCGCATCATCGACAAGGACGAGGCGATCGAGCTTCTGACCGCCACACTGCCTGATCTCGACACGGTCGAAGTGCGCGACCGCCTCTCGTCGAAAAAGGGCTTTGTCTGGCTGAAGCGCGAAATCACGCCGAAGCAGCAGTTCGAGATCCATAAACTCGGCATTCCCGGCATCGGCTTCCTGCGCGAGAACAAGCGCGTCTATCCGACCGGTAATGAGGTCGCTCACCTGATCGGTCTGGTCAATATCGACAACCAGGGCATCGCCGGCATGGAGAAATGGCTGGACAACCAGGGTCTGGCCGATCTGCACCGCGCGGGCTTCGCGACCGACAGGCTGCAGCGCCCAATCGAGCTGTCGGTCGATCTGCGTGTCGAGCACGCGCTGCGCGACGAGCTGATCAAGGCCAAGACGAAGTTCAGCGCGAAAGCGGCGTCCGGCCTCGTGGCCAATGTCAGGACCGGCGAGATCGTGGCGATGGTGTCGCTGCCGGATTTCGATCCGAACAGTCCGAAAGAAGCGCACGATCCCGATCGCATCAACCGCCTGACCACCGGCGTCTACGAGATGGGCTCGACCTTCAAGGCGTTCACGCTGGCGATGGCACTGGACACCGGCAAGTATGGTCTCGACTCGATGTGGGATGCGCGCGGCGCGCTGCATTACGGCAAGTTCACGATCCATGACGACGAGCCCAAGGGCCGCTTCCTCAGCACGAAGGAGGTGTTCACTTTCTCCTCCAACGTCGGCGCGGCGCGCATCGCGCTGGCGCAGGGCGTCGACGCGCACAAGGCGTTCCTGCGCAAGATGGGCCAGCTCGACCGGCTGCGCACCGAATTGCCGGAGAGCGCGTCGCCGATCGTGCCGAAGCGGTGGGGCGATCTGAACACCATCACCATCTCGTTCGGCCATGGCATGGCGGTGGCGCCGCTGCAGGCGGTCATGGGGGTCAACGCGCTGGTCAACGGCGGCTATCTGATCCCGCCGACATTCATGAAGCGCTCGGAAGAGGAGGCCATGGCGCTCGCCAAGCGGGTGATCAAGCCGGAGACCTCGGAAAAGATGCGGTTCCTGATGCGGCTGAACGCCGAGATCGGCACCGCGAAAAAGGCCGACGTCAACGGCTATTATATCGGCGGCAAGACCGGCACCGCCGAGAAGGTCATCAATGGCCGCTATGCCAAGAAGAAGGTGCTGACCGCCTTTACCGCGATCATCCCGGCGGACAAGCCGCGCTACCAGCTCCTGATCATGCTGGACGAACCGCAAGCGTTGAAGGAAACCTACGGTTTCATAACCTCCGGCTGGAATGCCGTGCCGACCGCCGGCAATGTGATCAGCCGTATCGCGCCGCTTTTGGGCATCGAGCCGCGCTTCGACCTGCCGCCGCCCGATCGCCTTATTCTTGCGGCATCCAGAGCAACGCAGTAAGCCATGGCGATTGCGCCGCCGATATGAGTCTCGGCGGCCGCCGCAGGTGGCCTGGAGCATGATCAGGAAAGGCCTGCCCACATCTCCTGGGGGACCGGTCTTCCGAAGCGATCATGCGCAAAACGATAGCGTCTGCCGATTGGAAGCCGATGAAACTTCGCGACCTCTTTAGCGACGACGCCAGGGTCGAGGCGCAGGCGGAAGCGACCGTCATCACGGGCCTTGCGGTCGACAGCCGCCTCGTGAAACCGGGCGATCTCTTCTTTGCGCTCGCCGGCCTCAAGACCGACGGCGCGCGGTTCATCGAAGCCGCCATTGCCTCCGGCGCGGTCGCGATTGCCGGCGATCACCCGCCGCGCGGCGGATGCAGCGTGCCGTTCGTCACCACGCCCAATCCGCGCCGTGCGCTGGCGCTGGCCGCGGCGAGATTCTATCCCGGACAGCCCGCGACGATCGTCGGCGTCACCGGCACCAGCGGCAAGACCTCTGTCGCGGCGTTCACGCGGCAGATCTGGCAGAAACTCGGCCATGCTTCCGCCAGCATCGGCACCATCGGTCTGGTCTCGCCGAAGCGCACCGTTTACGGCTCGCTGACGACGCCCGATCCGATCGCGCTGCACCGTCAGCTCGATGACATCGCGCGCGAGGGTGTGACGCATCTCGCCTTCGAAGCGTCATCGCATGGGCTCGATCAATATCGGCTCGACGGCGTGCGGATTTCCGCCGGCGGCTTCACCAATCTTTCGCGCGATCACATGGATTACCATCCGGATGTCGCGCATTATCTCGCCGCGAAGCTGCGGCTGTTCCGCGATCTCGTGATGCCCGGCGGTGCCGCGGTCGTCGCCGCCGATCATGATTGCTCGGAGCAGGTCATCGATGCCGCGCGCACGCGCGGCCTGCGGCTCGTCACCGTCGGCAGCAAGGGTGACGGCAAGGGCGAGGGTATCCGACTGCTGGAAGCGACCATTGACGGCTTTGCCCAGAAGCTCACGCTCCAGCATCATGGCGTCAGCTATGCGGTTCGCCTGCCGCTGGTCGGCGCCTTTCAGATCGAGAACGCGCTGGTCTCGGCGGGGCTTGCGATCTCGACCGGCAGCGATCCGGAAGAGGTGTTTGCCAACCTGGAATATCTCGAAGGCGCGAAGGGCCGGCTCGAGCGGGTCGGGGAGCACAATGGCGCGCCGATCTTCATCGACTATGCGCACAAGCCTGACGCGCTCGCCAAGGCGTTGCAGGCGTTGCGGCCTTACGCGAAGCGCAGCCTGGTCGTGGTATTCGGTGCCGGGGGTGACCGTGATGTCGGAAAACGTCCGCTGATGGGCGCGATCGCAATTGAACATGCCGACAGCGTCATCGTCACCGACGACAATCCGCGCAGCGAAAATCCCGACCGCATTCGTGCGGAGATCCTGGATGCGGCGAAGGGCGCGCGCGACATCGGCGATCGTGCGGCTGCGATCAAGGCTGCGATTGACGAGCTGGAGCCGGGCGATGCGCTGTTGATCGCGGGCAAGGGACACGAGACCGGGCAGATCGTGGGCGACCGTGTGCTGCCGTTCAGCGACCATGACGCGGTGGCCTCCGCGCTCGCGCCGAGGGTTGCATGAGCAAGGCGCCGTTGTGGACCGTAGCCGAGGCAGCAAAGGCCTTGGGTTTGTCCGGCGATTTCCCGGCGACCGCAATTGATTTCGTCACCCAGGATAGCCGGCTGGTGAAGCCGGGAAGCCTGTTCGTCGCGCTGAGCGGCACGCCGAGCGGCGGCTTCATCTCCAGTTTCGCCAGCACGCGCGACGGCTGGGACTTCGCCGCGAACGCGGAAGCCGCGGGCGCGGTGGCGATGATCGTTCCGCACCGGATCGAGGGCGTACGCGTGCCGCAACTGGTGGTCAAGGACACGCTGCTCGACGGTCTGTGGACGCTGGCGCGCGCCGCGCGGGCGCGTTTCAAAGGCGAGGTGATCGGACTCACCGGCAGTGCGGGCAAGACGTCGACCAAGGAATTCGTCGCGGCCTATCCGGGTGCCTATGCGAGCCCGTCGAGCTTCAACAATTTCTGGGGCGTGCCGCTGACGCTGTGCAATGCAGACCCGCAGGCCATCGTCTGGGTGGTTGAGATGGGCATGAACCAGGCCGGCGAAATCGCTCGAACTCAGTGAATTGACGCAGCCGACGGTAGCCCTAGTGGTGAACGTGCAGCCGGTGCATCTGGAGAAGCTCGGCAGCCTCGAAGCGATCCGCAAGGAAAAGCTCAGCATCGTGCGCGGCCTGCCGACGCAGGGCGCGCTGGTGGTGCCTGCGGACCTCGGTGTGTCCGAATGGAAAGGCAAGATCGTTCGCTTCGGCGCGAGCGCTGAGGTGCGCGAACTCGGCCATGCCGCGCGCGGCGAGAGCTGGGATGTCCGCGCGGAGGTAAGGGGCAGGGAGGTTCAGTTCAGCCTGATGCCCGGCGCGCCGCATCGCGTGCAGAATGCGCTGGCTGCTTTCGCGGCGATCGATGCGGCGGGGCTCGATGCGGCGAAGCTTGCGCCCGAGCTCGGCCATGTCGGGATCATGACGGGACGTGGTGTCGAGCAGGCCGCGGGCGGCGCGACGCTGATCGACGACTCCTTCAACGGCAATCCGGCGAGCATGGCGGCGGCGCTGGACAGCCTGACGGCGCGGCCGGTGAAGGACGGCCGACGGATCGCCATTCTGGGCGACATGCTGGAACTCGGCAGCGAGGCGCCGGCCTATCACGAAGAGTTGGTCAAGCATCTTGCCGGAATTGACGGTGTGTACTGCGTCGGTCCCTTGATGCGGCATCTGTTCAACAAGCTTCCAGCCAATATCAGCCTCGGCTGGCACGAGGACCCCGTAAGTCTCGAACCGCAGCAGGTCGCCGGCCTCTTGCGGCGTGGCGATGTCGTGGTGGTCAAGGGCAGCAAGAAGATATTTTGGGTAAACAAGTTCGTGCCGCGATTAGCCGCGGCCTTGCAGGCAAGGGCCTAAATCGGGTGATATCAGGCAAGCTTCGATGCCCTTCCCATGGGCGGGCGGGACAGGTATGCCGATGCGCGACGAAGCGAAGGCGCACGAGCACGAAGCGGTATAGGGCGGAATGAATGTTTTACTGGCTGATCGATATCTCCAGCACCTTCCCCGGGCCACTGCGCACGCTTCTGAACGTCTTTCGCTACATCACCTTTCGTACCGGCGGCGCGGTGGTGACGGGCGCGTTGTTCGTGTTCCTGTTCGGTCCCTGGATCATCGACCATTTGCGAATCAGACAGGGCAAGGGCCAGCCGATCCGTACCGACGGGCCGCAATCGCATCTCATCAGCAAGAAGGGCACGCCGACCATGGGCGGGCTGATGATCCTCTCCGGGCTCGTGGTGTCGACGCTGTTGTGGGCCAATCCGCTCAACCCCTATGTCTGGATCGTGCTCGCGGTGACGCTGGGCTTCGGCTTCGTCGGCTTCTATGACGACTATCTGAAGGTCACCAAGCAGACCACCGGCGGCTTCGCCGGCCGCATCCGCATCACGCTCGAAGCCGTGATCGCGCTTGCCGCCTGCTACGCGCTGGTGCGGCTCGGTCGCGACGTCCACTCCACCTCGCTCGCGATTCCATTCTTCAAGGAAGTCGTGTGGAACTTCGGCTGGTTCTTCGTGATCTTCGGCGCGTTCGTCATTGTCGGCGCCGGCAACGCGGTCAACCTGACCGACGGCCTGGATGGGCTGGCGATCGTGCCCGTCATGATCGCAGCCGCGAGCTTCGGACTGATCGCCTATCTCGCCGGCAACGCCGTGTTCTCCGAATATCTGCAGATCAACTACGTCGCCGGCACCGGTGAACTCGCGGTGCTCTGCGGCGCGGTGCTCGGCGCGGGATTGGGATTCCTCTGGTTCAACGCGCCGCCGGCCTCGATCTTCATGGGCGACACCGGCTCGCTCGCGCTCGGCGGCCTGCTTGGTTCGGTCGCGGTCGCGGTGAAGCATGAGATCGTGCTCGCGGTGATCGGCGGCCTGTTCGTCCTGGAGGCGGTCTCCGTGATCGTGCAGGTCGCTTCCTTCAAGCTGACGGGAAAGCGCATCTTCAGGATGGCGCCGATCCATCACCATTTCGAGCAGCTTGGCTGGACCGAACCGCAGATCGTGATCCGGTTCTGGATCATCTCGGTAATGCTGGCGCTCGCCGGCCTGTCCACGTTGAAACTGCGATGAAGACATTCGCTCCAAAGGACAGTCATTCCGGGCCGATGCGTCGGGCAGTTTCTGCATGGCCCATCCTTCGAGACGCGCGCCCGAGGCGGGCTCCTCAGGATGAGGACTTTTTTCGCGGAGAGATCGCAGACCCTCATGGTGAGGAGGCGTGCAACGCCGTCTCGAACCATGAGGCCCCTGACGGCCGCGGCCAACGAAGCGCTATATGCGATCGCCCCGGAACGACGGTGCTTGCGCGATGATCCCGATCACCTCCTTTGCCGGCAAGACCGTTGCCGTGTTCGGCCTCGGCGGTTCGGGGCTTGCGAGCTGCCATGCGTTGAAGGCCGGCGGCGCGGAAGTGATCGCGGGCGATGACGGCCTCGACAGGTTGGCGGAAGCGGCGAAGGCCGGCTTTACGACGGCGGACTTGCGTACCGTGTCGTGGGCGAATTTCGCGGCGCTCGTGCTGACGCCGGGTGTGCCGCTCACGCATCCGTCGCCGCATTGGAGCGTGTTGAAGGCGCGTGAGGCCGCCGTCGAGGTGATCGGCGACATCGAGCTGTTCTGCCGCGAGCGACGGCGTCATGCGCCGGACGCGCCCTTCGTCGCGATCACCGGCACCAACGGCAAATCCACCACCACGGCGCTGATCGCGCATGTGATGCGCGTTGCGGGCTATGACACGCAGATGGGTGGCAATATCGGCACCGCGATCCTGTCGCTGGAGCCGCCGCGCATGGGACGCGTCCATGTCGTGGAGATGTCGTCCTACCAGATCGACCTCACGCCCTCGCTCGATCCGACCGTCGGCATCCTGCTCAATGTCAGCGAGGACCATATCGATCGTCACGGCACGCTCGAAGGTTACGCTGCGGTGAAGGAACGCCTGGTTGCGGGCGTGCAGCCACGGGGCACGAGCATCGTCGGTGTCGATGACGGCTTTTCCCGCGCCACCGCCGATCGGCTCGATCAGGCCGGCAAGCGCGTCGTTCGCGTGTCGGTGAAGAATCCGCTCGCCGACGGCATCTATGTCGAGCACGAGACGATCCTGCGCGCCTCCGGCGGCGCGCGCAGTGAGATCGCGCGGCTCGGCGGCATCGGCTCGCTGCGCGGCCTGCACAATGCGCAGAATGCGGCCTGTGCCGCGGCCTGCGCGCTGGCGCTCGGTGTGAGCAAGGAGGTGCTGCAGCAGGGCTTGCGCAGCTTCCCGGGGCTCGCGCACCGCATGGAGCAGGTCGGCCGGCGCGACCACGTGCTGTTCGTCAACGACTCCAAAGGCACCAATGCAGACGCGGCCGCGCATGCGCTGTCGTCTTTCTCGGATATTTTCTGGATCGCGGGCGGCAAGCCGAAGCAGGGCGGCATCACCGGCCTCGCCGAATTCTTCTCCCGCATCCGCAAGGCCTATCTGATCGGCGAGGCGGCGCCGGAATTCGCAGCCACGCTCGGCGACCGCGTGCCGCATGAAATCGCCGGGACGCTCGACGTCGCGGTCGAGCACGCGGCGCGCGATGCGGAAGCCTCACAACTCACCGAGCCCGTGGTGCTGCTGTCGCCGGCCTGCGCCTCGTTCGACCAGTACCGCAATTTCGAAATCCGCGGCGCTCGGTTCCGCGAACTCGTCCAGGCGCTGCCGGGCGTGAAGCCGGTGGTTTGACCTCCGCCGTCGTCACCCGCCACCGGATCCGCGCGCGCCGCCCGATGACAGGCTCCAGCGGGTGACCCAGTATCCCAGAGACAGTTGTGTTTGATTGAGAGGCCGCGGCGTACTGGGTCCTCCGCTTTCGCGGAGGACGACGGCCTCGTGTGCGGCGGCGCCCGTGCGTCATTTCAAAACTTCACGATTCCCTTAACCCTTCGGCAACCATCCTGAGCGACCAATGGGGACTGGCTTGGCGCAAGTTTTGGCGTAGGGACCGCGCATGATCTCCCGTGAAGAACGCACCCCGCTGTCGGAATGGTGGTGGACCGTCGATCGGCCGCTGCTTGGAGCGATCATCGCGCTGATGCTGAGCGGGGTGGTGCTGTCGCTGGCGGCGAGCCCGCCGGTGGCGACCCGGATCGGGCTCGATCCCTTCCATTTCTTCAGCCACCACGTCCTCTATCTGCTGCCGTCCATCGTCGTGATGATCGGCGTGTCCTTCATGTCACCGCGCCTGATCCGCCGTAGTGCGCTGATCGTGTTCGCGATCAGCATCGCCCTGATCGTGGCGACGCTCCTGATCGGCCCGGAAGTGAAAGGCTCGCGGCGCTGGATCACGCTGATCGGCATCAACATTCAGGCGTCCGAGGCCGCCAAGCCCGCCTTCGTCGTGATTGCGGCCTGGCTGTTCGCGGAATCGGCGCGGCGGCCGGAGATGCCGGCGACCTCGATGGCGCTGGTGCTGCTTCTGATGCTGGTGTCGCTGCTGGTGATGGAGCCGGATTTCGGCCAGACCATGCTGATGCTGATGGTATGGGGCGCATTGTTCTTCATCGCCGGCATGCGGATGATCTGGGTGGCGGGGCTCGCTGGTGCGGCGAGCGCCGGCTTGTTCGGCGCCTATGTCCTGGTGCCGCACGTTGCCGGCCGCATCAAGCGTTTCATGAACCCGGCCTCCGGCGACACCTTCCAGGTCGATACCGCGATGGAGGCCTTCTCCAACGGCGGCTGGTTCGGGCTCGGGCCGGGCGAGGGCATCGCCAAGCGCAGCCTGCCGGACAGCCACACCGATTTCGTGTTCGCGGTGGCGGCCGAGGAGTTCGGCATCATCCTGTGCCTGGTCTTGCTGTCGCTGTTCGGCTTCGTCGTGATCCGCGCGCTGTCGCGCGCCTACGCCAATGAGGACATGTTCGCGCGCTTCGCAGCTTCCGGCCTTGCGATCATGTTCGGCATCCAGGCCGCCATCAACATGTCGGTCAATCTGCAGCTGATCCCGGCCAAGGGCATGACGCTTCCTTTCATCTCCTATGGCGGCTCGTCGATCGTCTCGCTCGCTTATGGCGTCGGCATGCTGCTGGCGCTGACGCGGCTTCGCCCGCGCACAGAGGTCGAATCGATCGCCAACGCCAGCGCCGCGCGCAGCTACGCCTGAAGGCGCGACAGTTCGCGCGAATGCATGCAGCCACGGCTCGCAATGACGGCGCATTCGCTGTAAAGAGTGGCCGTCATGAACACTGCGCCCCTCATTCTCCTCGCCGCCGGCGGCACCGGCGGCCATCTGTTTCCTGCCGAAGCGCTCGGCGTCGAGCTGATCAAGCGCGGCCTTCGCGTCCGTCTCGTCACCGATTCCCGCGCGCTGCGCTATAGCGGCCTGTTCACCAAGGACATGATCGACGTGGTGCCGAGCGAGACCGTGCGCGGCCGCTCGCCCTTGTCGCTCGCGCGCACCGCCTTCATGCTCGCGGCCGGGACGCTGGCCGCCGTGCGGCTGATGCGGCGGTTGAAGCCGAGGGCCGTGATCGGCTTTGGCGGCTACCCGACGCTGCCGCCTCTGGTGGCGGCGAGGCTGTGCGGAATTCCCGGCATCATCCACGACGCCAATGCGGTGCTCGGACGCGCCAACCGCTTCCTGTCGCGTCATGTTGATGCGATCGCGACTTCGCTGCCCGGCGTGCTCGACCGCGATCCCGCGCTCGCACTCAAGGCGATCACTGTCGGCACGCCGATGCGGCCGATGATCCTCACTGCCGCCTCGGTCCCCTATGAGCCGCCCGCAGCCTCCGGATCCTTCCGCGTGCTCGTGGTCGGCGGCAGCCAGGGTGCGCGCGTGATGAGCGACGTCGTGCCCGCCGCGATCGAGCGGCTGGAGCCGGCGTTATGGAGCAGGCTGGCTCTCACCCAGCAGGTGCGCGAGGAAGACATGGGACGGGTGCGCGCCGTCTATGACCGCCTCAAGGTCAATGCCGAGCTTGCGCCGTTCTTCACTGACCTGCCGGCGCGGCTGGCCGCGAACCATCTGGTGGTTTCGCGCTCGGGCGCGGGCACGGTCGCCGAGCTTGCGGCCATCGGCCGACCGTCGATCCTGGTGCCGCTGCCGGGCGCGATCGACCAGGACCAGTTCGCCAATGCTGGCGTGCTGTCCCAGGTGAACGGCGGCTTGCGCATCGTTCAGTCGGAGTTCACGCCGGACCGCCTGGCCTCGGAGATTTCCGCGCTGGCCGCCGAGCCCGCAAGGCTTGCCGCGATGGCCGCGTCGGCCCGCGCGGTCGGCCGGCTCGATGCCGCCGAACGGCTCGCCGATGTCGTGACGAAAGTCGCCGGAATTTAGGCCTTGCACAGGGAAATTGCCTCTTGTCATGCCCCGCGAAGGCGGGGCATCCAGTACATAGACGCGGCTGATTTGCTGGATTGAACCGCGCCGCTGCCGAATACTGGATCGCCCGCCTGCGCGGGCAATGACCCGGGGAACCACGCATGAGATTACCGCGCGACATCGGACCCATTCACTTCATCGGGATCGGCGGTATCGGCATGAGCGGCATCGCCGAGGTCCTGAGCAATCTCGGCTACACCGTGCAGGGATCGGACGCCTCCGAGAGCGGCAATGTCGCGCGCCTGCGCGAGAAGGGCATCACCGTGAACGTCGGCCACAAGGCCGAGAACATCGCCGGCGCCGACGTGGTCGTGGTGTCGACCGCGATCAAGCGCGACAATCCGGAACTGACGGCGGCACGCGCGCAGCGCATCCCCGTGGTGCGCCGCGCCGAAATGCTCGCCGAACTGATGCGGCTCAAAAGCTGCGTCGCGATCGCGGGCACCCATGGCAAGACCACGACGACCTCGATGGTGGCGGCGCTGCTCGATGCCGGCGGGCTCGATCCGACCGTGATCAACGGCGGCATCATCAATGCCTACGGCACCAATGCGCGGCTGGGCGGCGGCGACTGGATGGTCGTGGAGGCCGACGAGAGCGACGGCACGTTCCTGAAGCTGCCGGCCGATGTCGCGATCGTCACCAACATCGATCCCGAGCATCTCGATCATTTCAAGACGTTCGAGGCGGTGCAGGAGGCATTCCGCAACTTCGTCGAGAACGTGCCGTTCTACGGCTTCGCCGTAATGTGCACCGATCACCCGGTGGTGCAGAATCTGGTCGGCAAGATCGAAGATCGCCGCATCATCACCTATGGCATCAATCCGCAGGCCGATGCGCGGCTGGTCGATCTGACGCCGATGGGAGGCGGCTCGAAGTTCAAGGTCGTCATCCGCAACCGCAAGACCAACACCACGCATGAGATCGCCGATATCACGCTGCCGATGCCGGGGCGTCACAACGCGTCGAACGCGACGGCGGCGATCGCGGTGGCGTACGAGCTCGGCCTGTCCGACGATGCGATCCGCAAGGCGATGGCGGGCTTCGGCGGCGTGAAGCGGCGCTTCACCCGCACCGGCGAATGGAACGGCGTCACCATCATCGACGACTACGGCCATCACCCCGTGGAGATCGCCGCCGTGCTGAAGGCGGCGCGCGAGTCGACCAACGGCAAGATCGTCGCCGTGGTGCAGCCGCACCGCTATACGCGGCTGCAGTCGCTGTTCGAGGAGTTCTGCACCTGCTTCAACGATGCCGATGCGGTCGTGGTCGCGGACGTCTATCCGGCAGGCGAGGCGCCGATCGCGGGCATCGATCGCGACCATTTTGTCGCCGGCCTGCGTTCGCACGGCCATCGCAACGTCGTCCCCTTGCAGGCACCGGCCGATCTGGCACGCGTCGTGAAGGGTCTCGCGCATTCCGGCGACCTCGTCGTCTGCCTCGGTGCCGGCAGCATCACGCAATGGGCCTACGCGCTGCCCGGTGAATTGAAGGCACAGGCGTAAGGGCAGGTGATCACAGGCATTATGACCTTTCCCGACATCACGCCCGATCTGAAAGCCGCAATGCCCGATCTGCGCGGGCGGTTGCTCGCCAATGAAAGCCTCGCGCCGTTCACCTGGTTTCGCGTAGGCGGTCCGGCACAGGTGCTGTTCACGCCTGCGGACGAGGACGATCTCGCCTATTTCCTCAAGGCCTTGCCCGCGGATCTTTCAGTCTGTCCGATCGGTGTCGGCTCCAATTTGATCGTGCGCGACGGCGGCCTGCCGGGCGTCGTGATCAGGCTGTCACCGCGCGCCTTCGGCGAGGCGGTGGCGAACGGTGATGTCGTCACGGCCGGCACAGCCGCGCTCGACAAGCGCGTGGCCGAGGTCGCCGCAGTCGCAAATCTCAGCGGGCTCGAATTCTTCTTCGGCATTCCCGGCACGATCGGCGGTGCGCTACGCATGAATGCCGGCGCCAATGGCGGCGAGACCAAGGACGTGCTGATCGAGGCGGCCGGCATCGGCCGTGACGGCATAAAGCACGTCTTCTCGAACGCAGACATGAAGTTCGTCTACCGCAATAGCGGCGTCGATCCCTCGATCATCTTCACGTCCGCGCGCTTTCGCGGGGAAAGCGCTGCGCCGGAGGCGATCCGCGCGCGGATGAACGAGGTCCAGACTCATCGCGAGACCGCGCAGCCGATTCGCGACAAGACCGGCGGCTCGACCTTCAAGAACCCGCTTGGTCACAGCGCCTGGAAGCTGATCGATGCCGCGGGCTGTCGCGGCCTCAGGCATGGCGGCGCGCAGGTGTCGGAGATGCACTGCAATTTCCTGATCAATACAGGTGACGCCACCGCGCATGACATCGAAGCCTTGGGCGAGATCGTGCGCGACCGTGTCAAGCAGACGTCCGGAATTGAACTACAGTGGGAAATCAAGCGCATCGGGATCGAGCGAGGCTAATGCGAACCACCATCCTCTTCGGAGGCATCAACAAGGAGCGGCTGGTGTCGGTCGCGACCGCGCAGGCGCTGCACGAGGCGCTGCCGGACTCCGATCTGTGGTTCTGGGACGCCGATGACAGCGTGCATGAGACGCGGTCCGAGATCCTGCTTGGCCACGCCCGTCCGTTCGAGGATCCATTCAAGCCCGGCGGCCAACGCGTTGGCGCGACGATCGAACAGGCGATCGATCGGGCCAAGCTTGATGATCGCCTCCTCGTGCTCGGCCTGCATGGCGGCCGGGCCGAGAACGGCGAGCTTCAAGTGATGTGCGAGATGCGCGGCGTGCCGTTCACCGGCTCGAACTCGGCATCCTCGCATCTGGCCTTCGACAAGGTGGCGGCGAAGCGCTTCGCGGCTTTGGGCGGGGTGAGGGCGCCCGTCGGCATCGCGCTTGACGACGTCGAGGCCGCGCTCACCGAACACGGCAGGCTGGTCGCCAAGCCGACGCATGATGGATCGAGCTACGGGCTGATCTTCGTCAATGCCAGGCAGGATATCGTCGCGGTGCGCCGGGCGGCTGCGACCGAAACCTATCTGATCGAACCTTGCATCGCCGGCACCGAGGCGACTTGCGGCGTGCTCGAGCAGCTCGACGGCTCGCTGATCGCGCTGCCACCGATCGAGATCGTCCCGGCGGATGGTGAGTTCGACTATCGCGCGAAATATCTCGCCAAGGCGACTCTGGAAATTTGCCCTGGAAGATTCGCGCCGGAGATCAGTGCGGCGATCATGGATCAGGCGTTGAAAGCACACCGGGCGCTGTCCTGCGGGGGCTATTCGCGGTCGGATTTCATCGTAGCTCACGATGGGCCGGTCTTCCTCGAAACCAACACCTTGCCCGGCCTGACCAAGGCCTCGCTCTATCCGAAAGCGCTCAAGGTGCAAGGCATCGCCTTTGGCGAATTTCTGCAGCAGCAGATCGTGCTCGCGGAACGGCGCGTACGGAAATAGCAGTTTGGGCCGTTCCATGGCATGGAACCGGAATTCCCGGCAAACTACGGCTTTCAGTAGGTAAAATTCTTAAGAATTTGCGGCAAACTCCTCACGGGACTGATCAAAAAGCGTCCTGTTTTCAACTGCTTTACCATTTGTTTACCAGGAAGGCCGAAGGTTAACGCTGGCGGCGCATTTGGCGCTTGGCTGCCGGCGTGAGCTGTCGCGGATTTTCGTTTCGCCCAGCACATTGATGGGAAGGGCGTTTTCTGCCTTCAGCACCCGTCCGGCGAGCCCAGCGGTCACCTGTGCCGGTGACCGCAAGTATCTGCGTTTAACTTTGACGAGCTCGTGCAATGGATGGTGCCGGACCCCTCGCTCGGTCGACAAGATCGCTGGGGCCTCAAGCTGACCTGAGGGCGGCCGCGATCGGCGCGGCCGTGCTGCTGCGCGAGTGGCTGACCCGCGATCTCCGCGTTGCCAGGCCATCACTGCCCGAGCGCGAGCCTCCGCCACGCCTCGTCGCCTGGACCGAACGTCACATCCCACATCGGGCCGGCATGCTCGCGACCGTGCTTCTTCTCCTGGGCAGCGCTGGTCTCGGCATCATCAAGGGCGGTCATGTCGATGAAGTTTCGACGGCGCTGAGCGACAGCCGCAACGCATTCGCCAACTCGATCGGATTCAAGATCACTGCGGTCGCGATCAATGGTCGGAAGCAGCTGAGCCAGGACGAGGTGCTCGCGATCGGCGGCGTGAACGGCCGCTCGTCGTTGCTGTTTCTGGATGCAGGCGCGGTGCGCGACCGGCTGAAAGCCAATCCGTGGATCGCCGATGCCACCGTACTGAAGCTTTATCCGGGCCAACTGCGGATCGACCTGGTCGAGCGCACGGCGTTCGCGTTGTGGCAGCAGGGCGGCAAGCTTTCGGTGATCGCCGATGACGGCGCGCTGCTCGAGCCCTATGTCTCTCGCCGCTTCCTGTCGTTGCCGCTCGTGGTCGGCAAGGGCGCAGAGACCCGTGCGCGCGATTTCCTGGCGCTGCTTGCCCGCTATCCGCAGGTGCAGTCGGTGACCAAGGCGGCGGTGTTCGTTGGCGAGCGGCGATGGAATTTGCGGCTGAAGGACGGGCTCGACATCCGCCTGCCGGAGAACGACGTCGGCAATGCGCTGGCCGCCTTGAGCAAGCTCGACAAGGAAGACAAGCTGTTCTCGCGCGATATCGTCGCGGTCGACATGCGGTTGCCTGACCGGCTCACCGTGCAACTCTCCGAGGACGCGGCGAAGGCGCGCGAAGATCTGCTCAAGGACAAGAAACCCAAGAAGAAGGCTGGTGACGCATGACCGGCCTTGACCGCCAGCAGACGCCGAAAACGCGGCCGATGCAGAAGCGCACGGCGCTCGTCGCGTCACTCGATATCGGCACAAGCAAGATCGCCTGCATGATCGCGCGGCTGAAGCCGTGCCCGCCGAGCGACGCCTTCCGGGGGCGTACCCACGCCGTGGAATTGATCGGCTACAGCCAGATCCAGTCGCGCGGCGTCAAGGGTGGCGCGGTGGTCGATCTCTCCCAGTGCGAGCAGGCGGTGCGCCAGGCGGTGTCGCTCGCCGAGCGGATGGCCAAGGTTCGCGTCGAATCCGTGCTGCTGTCGGTGTCCGGTGGCCGGCCGATGGGCCAGCTCATCGAGGCGGCTTCAGACATCCGCGGCGGCGCGGTCACACCCGGCGATGTCAGCCGAATCACTTCCGCCGGGATGCGCCACGCCACCGGCGTAGGCCGCACCGTGCTGCACGCTTTGCCGGTCAGTTACGCGCTGGACGGCGTCAAGGGCATCCGCGATCCCCGCGGGATGGTGGCGCGGCAGTTCGGCGTCGACATGAACGTCGTCACGGCCGATGCGACCGTCGCGCGGAACCTGATGCTAGTGGTTGAACGCTGTCACATTAATGTTGAGGCGATGGCGGCAAGCCCCTATGTGGCAAGCCTTTCCGTTCTCACCGATGACGAAGCCGATCTCGGCGCCGCCGTGGTGGAGATCGGCGCCGGAACCACTACCATCGCGGTCTATTCCGGCGGCCAATTCGTGCATGCGTCGGGTTTTGCGGTAGGTGGGCATCACGTCACTATGGACCTTGCGCGCGGCTTGAGTGCATGCATTGCGGATGCCGAGCGAATCAAGACGTTATATGGCACCGTGCTGACCGGCGGGTCCGACTCGCGCGAGTTGATGTCTGTGCCTTCGGCCGGGGACAATGATCGGGATATTCCTCAGATCGTGTCCCGCGCCACGATCGCTAACATTGTGCGCCACCGCGTCGAGGAGATTTTTGAGATGGTCCGGGACCGGCTTGCCGATTCCCCCTTTGCCGCGGAGCCCAAGGCGCGAATCGTGCTGAGCGGCGGCGCGTCGCAGCTCACCGGCGTTCCCGAACTCGCCACCCAGATTCTCGGCCGGCCCGTCCGGGTCGGCCGGCCGCTCGGCTTCGGCCGGTTGCCTCCCGAGGCGAAGACCGCGTCCTTCGCGGTCCCCACGGGACTGCTGGTCTATCCGCAATACGCGCATCTCGAACATGTCGAACCGCGGCATACGCGGCAGTTGAAGACAGGGACGGACGGTTATTTCGGAAAGGTCGGACGATGGCTTCGCGAGGGCTTCTGATGACTCTCTTCCGGTTCAATGGAATTTCCCCAACTCCCGCGGCCGCCGGCCGGGGCGAACGCACGCGCGCGTAATCCACGAGAGGCACCCATGGCACTCAATATTACTCCTCCCGATATCCACGAGTTGAAGCCGCGGATTACCGTGTTCGGCGTCGGCGGCGCGGGCGGCAATGCCGTCAACAACATGATCACCGCCGGGTTGCAGGGGGTCGATTTCGTCGTCGCCAACACCGACGCGCAGGCGCTGACGATGTCAAAGGCGCCGCGCATCATCCAGATGGGCACGCAGGTGACGCAGGGCCTCGGGGCGGGTTCGCAGCCCGATGTCGGCGCCGCCGCCGCGCAGGAGGTGCTCGACGAAATCCGAGATCATCTTTCGGGCGCCAACATGGTGTTCGTCACCGCCGGCATGGGGGGCGGAACGGGCACGGGTGCTGCTCCGGTGATTGCCAAGACCGCGCGCGAACATGGCATTCTCACCGTGGGTGTCGTCACCAAGCCGTTCCACTTCGAAGGCCAGCGCCGGATGCGTACCGCGGAAGCGGGCATCGCCGAGCTGCACAAGGTTGTCGATACGCTGCTGATCATCCCGAACCAGAACCTGTTCCGGGTCGCCAACGAGAAGACCACCTTCGCCGACGCGTTCGCGATGGCGGACCAGGTGCTCTATTCGGGTGTCGCCTGCATCACCGACCTGATGGTCAAGGAAGGCCTGATCAATCTCGACTTCGCCGACGTAAGGGCGGTGATGAGGGAAATGGGCAAGGCGATGATGGGTACCGGCGAGGCGTCCGGCGACAAGCGCGCGCTGACCGCCGCCGAAGCCGCGATCGCCAATCCGCTAATCGACAATTCTTCGATGAAGGGCGCGCGTGGCCTCTTGATCTCGATCACCGGCGGCAAGGACCTGACCCTGTTCGAGGTCGACGAGGCCGCGACCCGCATTCGCGAGGAGGTCGACCAGGACGCCAACATCATCGTCGGCGCGACCTTCGACGAGGCGCTCGACGGCCTGATTCGCGTCTCCGTCGTCGCCACCGGCATCGAGCACGCGCAGATCGCGGCCGCGCGCAACGCCGCCGCGGCGTCGGCGCCTTCGGTTCCCGCGGCGCCACCCGCTCAAACCGTCGGGTCGCCGGAAAATCGCCTGGCCGATCTCACCGCGCGGCTGCGCGCCGACAATCAGCGGCTCGCCGAGCGCGCCGCCAAGCTGGAGGCGCAGGGCCAGACCCAGGCCGTGGTCCAGTCCGCGCCGACCGCAGCCGCCCGCAGCCCGCAGATTGTCGAGCGCGCGGCGCTGGCCGCGATTGCCGCAGCGGTGGCCGAGCCAGCGCCGGCGCCGCTCGTCTCGGCGCAGCCCGCGTCTTATGGCGACGTCATGGTTCGTCCGATCGCGCAGAAGCCCTCGCTGTTTCCGGATCCCGAAACCTCGCGCGTCCAACCCCAGGAGCAGTACGCGCCGGAGACCTTCATTCCGCAGGCAGCCGAACGCGCACCGGTTCGTACCCCCCGGATGCCGAAGTTCGAGGAACTGCCGATTCAGACGCAGGCCGAGATCCGGCAGGCGCGGGGCGATGCCGAGGAGGAACACCCGAAGGGCAAGATGTCGCTCCTGCAGCGCCTCGCCAATGTCGGCCTCGGCCGGCGTGACGACGAATCAGAGCCCCCGATTGCGGCCCGCACTGCGGGTCCGGCGATGCCGCCGCTCCCGGAACGGAAGGCGCAACGCACCGTAACGCAGCAAATCGCGGCGAGCGATCCGGTATCTGAGTATGCGCGACGTCCGGCCCCGCAGGGCCTGGATACCCATGGCCGTCACGCATCTGTTGCGCCGGCGCCACAGGGAGACGATCATCTTGATATCCCAGCGTTCCTCAGGCGGCAGGCGAACTGACCAATTGTTACGATCATGACGATGAAAAAGGTCCCGCTCAGCCTGATCGGGACCTTTCTTTTTGCCCCGGAATGACGTTCCGGCTTCGGCTGTAAGCAACTGATTCTAAATCATTAATTATCTATTCCGTGATCGAATGAAGGTGTGGAGAAAGTTTCTCACCGTGCTGCAATTTGGTTAACACTTGGCTCGAATACGGCAGAGATAGGGTAACAATCCGTAAAGAAGCGTGAGTTGGCGGTGTTTAGGGCTGTGACTATGGTTGCTGCGACTTGGGGACGCAGAAAGCGTGAGTCGGGACAAGGTCCGGATTGGACAGCGCTTTAGGCGGATTTTGGTGGGCGATTCTAGAATGAAATTCAGCCGGCAAACAACGCTTCGCGCGCAGGCAACCGTGACGGGTGTCGGCGTTCATTCCGGTTCGCCAGTCAGCCTGACCTTGGGGCCTGCATCCGCAGATGCGGGTTTTATTTTTGTCCGGACCGGCCTTGAAGGTCGCGACCGCGAAGTTCGCGCGACTGCCGACTCCGTCATCTCCACCGAATTGGCGACGGTGCTCGGCGACCGTAGTGGTCCGCTGGTTTCCACGGCCGAGCACGTCCTCGCTGCGCTGCGGGGCATGGGCGTCGACAACGCGACCATCGAGGTCGATGGTCCGGAAGTTCCGATCATGGACGGCAGCGCCGCACCCTTCGTCGCGGCGATCGAGCAGGCCGGCATCGTCAGCCAGTCGGCGCAGCGCCGCTTCATCCAGGTGCTGAAGCCGGTTCAGGTCGCGGTTGGTGACTCCTACGGTGAACTCCGTCCCTATGCTTCCGGTTTCCGTGCCGAGGTCGAGATCGACTTCGCCAACCCGGTGATCGGCCGCCAGGTCTTTTCGCTTGAGCTCAGCCCGGAAGGGTTCCGCCGCGAGGTGGCTCGCGCCCGCACCTTCGGCTGCATGGGCGACGTCGCGCGGCTCTGGAGCGCGGGTTTCGCACGCGGTGCTTCATTCGAGAATTCGGTGGTGTTCGACGAGACTCGCCTGCTCAACCCGGAGGGGCTGCGCTACCGCAACGAATGCGCTCGCCACAAGGTGCTCGACGCGATCGGCGATCTGGCTCTGGCCGGCCTGCCGTTGCTGGGTGCCTATCGGTCGATCCGCGGCGGCCACAAGCTCAATCACGCCGTGCTGACGGCAATGCTGGCCGATCGCAGCGCCTGGCGTGTGGTCGAGGCCGAGACGGCGCGCCGTTCCCGGACCCACGCGGAAGCCGGCGCCGGCATGGTCGGTGGCATGATCGCCCCGGCCTTCGGCCCGGACGTGTCCTGAGCGCCCTTTAGATTCCTTTTTGATAGATTCCCCTTTTGATTCTATTGCTGGCGATGGCGTTCCCGGCGGCGATGGTCGGATCGGCGCGACACTTCGTGTCCTGTTCGCCAGCTAACCATGATTGATTGTGATCGTGCTCGCCGTCCTTGCAGGTCGCGCCGGAAGATCGCGTTTAAACAATAGTTTAGGCCACGCCCCTGGAAGGGATGCGGCGTCCCGGGATCGCCTTAATCCGGGCGAAATGCCCGCCTAATCGGTTGGTCGACGGAGTTTTTTGGGATACACAGGCCGGGCTTGCATGGCAGGCGCCGCGTCCTCGATACGAAGACTTTCGGGCGAAGGCGCTGGCAACAAAGGCACGGAAAGATTCGCGTCCATGATCCGGTTCGTGGCGCGTGCGGGCACCGTATCACAAGCATCGGGTTCTGAGGCACATGTCGGTACAGCGTATGACGCGCAAATTACGCAGGCTATCGGCTGACGGACGGCGGCTTCGGCTGGCCGCGTCGCTCATCGTGCTGGCTATCCCCTTGAGCGGCTGCGGCACCGGCGCGCTGTGGGACAAGTTCATGGCGAAGGACGACACCTTCGTCGATGAGCCCGCGGACAAGCTCTACAACGAGGGCTTGTACCTGATGAACGAGAAGAAGGATACGAAGGCGGCCTCGAAGAAATTCGAGGAAGTCGACCGTCAGCATCCTTATTCCGACTGGGCTCGCAAATCGCTTCTGATGTCGGCCTTTTCATTCTATCAGTCCGGTGACTATGACAGCTGCATTGGCGCCGCGACGCGCTATGTGACGCTGCATCCCGGCAGCCCCGACGCCGCCTATGCGCAATACCTGATCGCGGCCTCGCATTACGACCAGATCCCCGACATCTCGCGCGACCAGGGACGCACCGAGAAGGCGATCGCCTCGCTGGAAGAGGTGATCCGCAAATATCCGACGTCCGAATATGCCGTCAGCGCCAAGGCCAAGCTCGAAGGCGCGCGCGACCAGCTCGCCGGCAAGGAGATGGATATCGGCCGCTACTACATGGACAAGCGCGACTACACCGCGGCCATCAACCGCTTCAAGACCGTCGTGACGCGATATCAGACCACGCGCCATGTCGAGGAAGCGCTGGCACGACTCACCGAGGCCTATATGGCGATCGGCATCGTCGGCGAGGCGCAGACCGCGGCCGCCGTGCTCGGGCACAATTTCCCCGACAGCAAATGGTACAAGGACGCCTATAATCTCGTGAAGTCCGGCGGTGTCGAGCCGGCCGAGAACCAGGGCTCCTACATCTCCCGCGCCTTCAAGAAACTGGGTCTCGGCTGATTCTCTATCCAGGTTGAGGGTCGTCAGAGCGCGCCAACCCACGTCGCGCGGCGACGCCAGAAGGCACCGGCAATCAATCATGCTGGAACAACGGGCTCTGAGGGATCAGAGTTCTTGCTCTCTTTTATGTCCTGAGGTGCTTTTCTCAACGCGGACCGGTACCCACTTCGCTTGAAAACGCTATATTGTGCTCCTAGTTCAGAAGCTCTTTTGATCGATTCGCGGCAGCACGGTCCGCGACGCATCACCGCGTAGGGATCGTCTTGTCATGCTGGCGCGTCTGTCGATCCGCGACATCGTGCTGATTGAGCGGCTCGATATCGAATTTTCCCGCGGCCTCGCGGTGCTGACCGGCGAGACGGGCGCCGGCAAATCCATCCTGCTCGATGCCTTTGCGCTGGCGCTCGGCGGCCGGGGCGATGCCAGCCTCGTGCGTCACGGCGCCGGGCAGGGGCAGGTCACCGCCGTGTTCGATGTGCCGAAGGGGCATCCCGCGACCGCGATCCTTGCCGACAACGGGCTCGAGGACACCGGCGAGATGATCCTGCGCCGCGTGCAGCTCGCCGACGGCCGGACCCGCGCCTTTCTCAACGACCAGGCGATCAGCGTGCAGACCCTGAAATCGGTCGGCGCGGCGCTGGTCGAGATACACGGCCAGCACGATGAGCGTGCGCTGGTCGATGCCGCGACCCATCGCCGGCTGCTCGATGCGTTCGCCGGGATCGAGAAGGACGTCGTCGCGCTGGAAAAGCTCTGGGATGCGCGGCGAGCCGCGACCACCGCGCTCGACGAGCACCGCGCCGGCATGGAGCGCGCGGCGCGCGAGGCGGATTATCTGCGTCATGCCTCCGATGAATTGAAGGTGCTGGCGCCGAAGGACGGTGAGGAGACGCAGCTCGCCGGGCGGCGCACCGTGATGATGCAGGGCGAGAAGATCGCGGCCGATCTGCGCGAGGCGCAAGACGCCGTCGACGGCAATCACTCGCCGGTCGCCACACTCTCGGCGGCGGTGCGGCGGCTGGAACGCCGGGCCGCGAATTCGCCCGCGCTGGTCGAGCCGGCGGTGAGGGCGATCGACACCGCGATCAACGCGCTGGAAGAGGCCAGCCAGCATCTCGCCGCGGCGCTCGCTGCCGCCGATTTCGATCCGCTGGAGTTGGAGCGTATCGAGGAGCGACTGTTCGCCTTGCGCGCGGCGTCACGCAAATATTCGACGCCGGTGGATGCGCTGGCCGCGCTTGCCCTGAAATACGCCGCCGATGTCGCGCTGATCGATGCCGGCGCCGAGCAGCTGAAGAAGCTGGAGGTCGCGGCCGAGGAGGCCGACAAGCGCTATTCTGCGGCCGCCGCGAAGCTGAGCGCGGTCCGCATCAAATCGGCGGAGAAGCTGAACAAGGCCGTCAATGCCGAGCTCGCGCCGTTGAAGCTCGAACGCGCGAAATTCATGACCCAGATCGACAGCGATCCCGCCTCGCCCGGCCCGCAGGGTTTCGATCGGGTCGAGTTCTGGGTACAGACCAATCCGGGCACCAAGCCCGGGCCGCTGATGAAGGTCGCCTCCGGCGGCGAGCTGTCGCGTTTCCTGCTGGCGCTGAAGGTCGTGCTGTCCGATCGCGGCTCCGCGCCGACGCTCGTGTTCGACGAGATCGACACCGGTGTCGGTGGCGCGGTGGCGGATGCGATCGGCGCCCGGCTCGCGCGGCTCGCCAGACAGGTCCAGGTGATGGCGGTGACGCATGCCCCTCAGGTTGCCGCCCGCGCCGACCAGCATCTCCTGATTTCCAAGGACGCGCTCGACAAGGGCAAGCGCGTCGCCACCCGCGTCAACGCGCTTGCCGCCGACCACCGCCGCGAGGAGATCGCCCGCATGCTCGCAGGCGCCGAAATTACCGCCGAGGCGAGGGCGGCGGCCGAGCGGCTGCTGAAGGCCGCGACGGCTTGAATTGTCGGCACCGTCGGCCGCGGCCGGCGTGACGTTTGCCCACCGTCATTCCGGGGCGATGCGAAGCATCGAACCCGGAATCTCGAGATTCCGGGTCCGGTCCTTCGGACCGTCCCGGAATGACGAACTCAGTTACAAATCGACTCGTATAAATCCCGCCAATCCGGATTCTGCGCCTCGATCAGTTGAACTTTCCACGCGCGCTTCCAATTTTTCAGCTCTTTTTCCCTGGAAATCGCGCTGTAAGCATCCTCGTAAATCTCGAACCAAACAAGACGTGTGATGTTGTACTTGGACGTAAAGCCCGGTACGGCCTTTTGTTGATGCTCAAAGACCCGGCGCAGAATATCGTTCGTCACACCAATATAGATTGCGCCATCCTTTCGGCTTGCCAGAATATACACGTAGTACGCCATGACGACGGTGCTCATAATCTCGAGATTCCGGGTTCGCGCTTTGCGCGCCCCGGAATGACGGACAATAACACGCATGATGGCCAAAGCAGCAAAAGCAAAAACCCTTCCCGATGTCGCAGCACTCACCAAGGCGCAGGCCAAGGTCGAGCACAAGCGCCTGGCGCTGGAACTCGAAGGGCACGACGAGCGCTATTATCAGGACGATGCGCCGAGCGTCACGGATGCCGAATACGACGCGCTGCGCCAGCGCTTCAACGCGATCGAGAAGCGTTTTCCCGAACTCGTCACCTCGGACTCGCCGTCGCAGAAGGTCGGCGCGGCGCCGTCGGGTCGATTCAAGAAAGTGCGTCACGCAGTGCCGATGCTGTCGCTCGACAACGCGTTTGCCGAACAGGACGTGATCGATTTCGTCGGCCGCATCGTGCGCTTCCTCAAGCTTGCCGACGACAGGATCGACTTTTCCGCCGAGCCGAAGATCGACGGGCTCTCGATGTCGCTGCGCTACGAGGGCGGCGAGTTGATCACGGCCGCGACGCGCGGCGACGGCGCCGAGGGCGAGGACGTCACCGCCAATATCCGCACGCTGGAAGACGTGCCGCATAAGCTGAAGGGCCGCAAAGTGCCTGACATCTGCGAGGTGCGCGGCGAGGTCTACATGACCAAGAAGGCGTTCCTCGCGCTGAACGAGCGGCAGAAGGCCGAAGGCGGCACGATCTTCGCCAATCCGCGCAATTCGGCCGCAGGCTCGCTGCGTCAGAAGGATCCCACCATCACCGCGTCGCGCCCGCTCGGCTTCTTCGCTTATGCCTGGGGCGAGATGAGCGACATGCCGGAAGACACGCAGTCCGGCATGATCGGCTGGTTCGAGCGCTGCGGCTTCAAGACCAATCCGCTGACCAAACTCTGCCATTCCGTCGATGAGCTGATCGCGTTCCACCGCAAGATCGAGGAGCAGCGCGCGGAGCTCGATTACGACATCGACGGCGTCGTCTACAAGATCGACCGCATCGACTGGCAGGAGCGGCTCGGCTTCGTGTCGCGCACGCCGCGCTGGGCGATCGCACACAAATTCCCGGCCGAGCGCGCCATGACCGTGCTCAAGGACATCGAGATCCAGGTCGGCCGTACCGGCTCGTTCACGCCGGTCGGCAAGCTCGATCCGGTCGGCGTCGGCGGCGTCATCGTGCAGAACGTCACGCTGCACAATGAGGATTACATCAAGGGCGTCGGCAACAAGGGCGAGGTGTT
Source organism: uncultured Alphaproteobacteria bacterium (assembly GCA_963770385.1). GTDB lineage: Bacteria > Pseudomonadota > Alphaproteobacteria > Rhizobiales > Xanthobacteraceae > Bradyrhizobium. The sequence goes on from CAVYPJ010000003.1 coordinate 3,132,772, forward strand.
GCGCGAGGGGCGCGACATCCGAATCGGCGATACGGTCGTGGTCCAGCGCGCCGGCGACGTGATCCCACAGGTGGTCGATGTCATCATCGACAAGCGGCCGAAGGGCGCGAAGGAATTTCACTTCCCGAAAAAATGTCCGTGCCCGCTGCACACCGACGTGGTGCGCGAAGAGACGGCGACGGGCGAGGAGGGGTCGCGCGCCCGCTGTACCGGCGAGTTCGCCTGTCCCTATCAGAAAATCCAGCATCTGCTGCTGTTCGTGTCACGCCGCGCCTTCGACATCGACGGGCTCGGCGAGAAGCAGATCGAATATTTCTTCGACCAGGGCTGGGTAAAGGAGCCCGCCGACATCTTCACGCTGCAGGCGCGCAACGCGAAACTCAAGCTGGAGGAGATCGAAGGCTACGGCGAGACCTCGGTGCGCAATCTGTTCGGGGCGATCGAGCAGCGGCGCAATATCGCGCTGGAGCGCTTCATCTACGCGCTTGGCATGCGCCATGTCGGTGAGACCACGGCGCTGGCGCTGGCGCGCGGCTATGGTTCCTGGGATGCCTTTCATGACGCCTGCCTCAAGGTTGCCAAGGGCGACGAGGAGACGATCGCCGAGATGGACGCGCTCGACCAGATCGGCGACACCGTGATCAAGGCAATCGCTGCCTATTTCGGTGAGAGCCACAACCGCGGCATCGTCGAGCGGCTGACCAAGCAGGTCACGATCATCGATGCGCAAAAGCCCAAGAGCAATTCCGCCGTGGCCGGCAAGACCGTCGTATTCACGGGATCGCTGGAGAAGATGACGCGCGACGAAGCCAAGGCCATGGCCGAGCGGCTCGGCGCCAAGGCAGCTGGCTCGGTGTCGAAGAAGACGGATTATCTCATTGCCGGTCCCGGCGCCGGCTCGAAGCTCGCGGAAGCCAAGAAGCACGGCGTCGCCGTGCTGACCGAAGATGAATGGCTGAAGCTGGTGGGGGAGTGAAGCTCTCCCCGCCGTCATTGCGAGGAGCGGAGCGACGAAGCAATCCAGACTGTTTCCGTTGAAAGATTCTGGATTGCTTCGCTTCGCTCGCAATGACGACCGCGCTCACATCATCCCCGCCTCATCCTCCTCCGCCTCTTCGATCATGGCCTCCGTCACCACGATGTCCCGGCGCGGCACGATGAAGATCATCGTCGCGGCGCAGGCAAGCGACACCGCGACGATCGCGCTCATCAGCGGCAAGGTGCTCGTGAAATGGCCGCCGAGATAGGCGCCGAATTGCGAGACCAGAGAGCCGATGCCCTGCTGCAAAAATCCCATTGCGCCCGAGGCGGTGCCGGCCGCTTCAGGGCGCACGCTGATCGCGCCGGCGGCGGAATTGGCCATCACGAAGGCGTTGCCGACCATCACGATCATCTGGGTGCCGAACAGCCATGACGGCACCTGGTTCAGTCCCGTGATACTCCAGCAGAGGTTCAAGAGACTGCCGGTGACCTGTAGCGCGAGGCCGAACCAGATCAGTTTCTCCAGCGAATGGCGCGGCGCGAAGCGGACGCAGAGCAGGTTGCCGACCAGATAGGCGAAGCCCGTGGTGGCGAACCACGCGCCATATTCAGCGCTGGTGCGGCCCATCTGCGTCACCACGATATAAGGCCCGCCGCCGGCGAAGGCGAAGATGATCTGCGAGGCCAGCACCTGGCACAGCATGTAGCCGATGAAGGCGCGGCTGGTGAAGAGCTTGCCGACGTCGCCACGGAAGCCGCCGGCCTCGAGGCGGACGCGCCGCGTTTCCGGCAATGCCAGCACGATGGCGACCGTGATCAACAGCGCCGCCACGGTGATGACGTAGAAGATCGCGCGCCAGCCGAACGCGGTCTCGATCAGGCCGCCGGTCAGCGGCGAAAGCATCTGCGCGATCATCATGACCGCGATGACGAGGCTGATCATCGCGCCGACGCGGTCACGCTCATAGAGATCGCGGATGATGGCGCGGCTGACCACCATGCCGGTGGCGCCGCCGAGCGCCTGCAGGAAGCGCGCGGCGATCAGCTGCGGCAGGCTCTGCGCGAACACGCATCCAAGGCTGGCCGCGACCATCAGGCCGAGCCCCGCGAGCAGCACGGGGCGGCGTCCGAACCGGTCCGACAGCGGGCCCATGATGATCTGCGAGCAGGCGATGCCGACCATGTAGAGCGACACGGTCATCTGCGCGATCGAGATGCCGTCGCCGAACGTGGCTGCGAGTATCGGCAGTGCCGGCACCAGCATATAGAGTGAGATCGGCGCGACGCCCGTCATGGCGACGAGCAGCAGCAGCATGATCCTGGAATTGGCGACATCCTTTTCGCCGGCCGCTTGTGGCGGCTCGCCCATCATCCCATGCATGCGCGACGGCTGGCTCCGATTTAATGCGGTCGAAACGACTGTAGCGACATCGCACCGCACGAATACCGGCGTTTCGGAATACGGCCATGCCGATTCTGCGAGTGTTATTTCGGGACTGTTATAAAGCGGTGGCTGCCGCACACTCCGTTGTCATCATCCGCGAAAGCGGGTGATCCAGTATTCCAGAGACGGTTGTGCTCGAGCCGAGAGGCTGCGGCGTACTGGATCGCCCACCTTCGCGGGCGATGACAAGTGTGGTCGCGGCGCGGACAGGTTGCTGCGGACCCGGAGGAGCGTTGCTTCAACAGTCATTCCGGGGCGGCCGGAACGGCTGAGCCCGGAATCTCGCGCCGCGGGTTCCGAGTGCCACCACATCGGGATTCCGGGTTCGCTCGCTTCGCGAGCGCCCCGGAATGACGGCTAAGCCGAAGAAAGCGCCGCCGTTGCCGCATCGAGCCATAGCTTGTCGGCCTCATCCAACTGCCCGCGAACCTCGCGATTGACGCGGGCGTGGTAGGCGTTGAGCCAGTCGAGTTCGTCCTTGCTCAGCATGCTCACATCGATCAGCCGCCGGTCGATCGGCGCGAGCGTCAGCGTCTCGAACGCGTTCATCGGTTTCTCGGCGCCGGTGATGTCCGCTGCCGTGACCAGCTCCAGATTTTCGATCCGGATGCCGTAGCCGTCGGTCTTGTAGTAGCCGGGCTCGTTGGACAGGATCATGCCGCGCTTGAGCGGCGTGGTGCCGAGTTTCGAGATCCGCGCCGGCCCCTCGTGCACCGAGAGGTAACTGCCGACGCCGTGGCCGGTGCCGTGCTCGAAATCGATGCCGGCCTGCCACAGGAACTGCCGCGCCAGCGTGTCGAGCTGCGCGCCGGTGGTGCCGTCGGGGAAGATCGCGCGGGCGATTGCGACATGGCCGCGCAACACGCGGGTGAAGCGGTCGCGCATCTCGGCGGTCGGCTCGCCGATCGCGATGGTGCGGGTGACATCGGTCGTGCCGTCTTCGTATTGCGCGCCGGAATCGATCAGCAGGAGGTCGCCGGGCGCGATCCGCCGGTTGCTCTTGCGCGTGACGCGGTAATGCACGATCGCGCCGTTCGGCCCTGTGCCCGAGATCGTCGGGAACGAAACATCCCTGAGCGCGCCGGTGTCGCGGCGGAACGTCTCCAGCGCCTCCACCGCGTCGATCTCGGTGAGCACGCCCTTGGGTGCCTCGCGGTCGATCCAGGCCAGGAAGCGCGCCAGCGCCACCGCGTCGCGCCGGTGCGCGCCGCGGGTGCCTTCGATCTCGGTGGTGTTCTTGACGGCCTTCAGGAGGCTCGTGGGATCGCTGCCGCGCACCGCCTTGCCGCCGGCCGTGGTGATCAGGCGGGTGAGCGCGTCGGCGGCGGTTGCGCTGTCGAGCGCGATCGAGGCGCCGGTCTTGGCAAGCGCAGCGAGTTTCGCTGTCAGCGCGTTCGGCTCCTCGACGTCGGCCGATTGCTCGAGATGGTCGCGAGTCGCGTTGGAAAGCTTGCGGTGATCGATGAAGACCGTCGGCCGGCCATCCTTCGGCACCAGCGCGTAAGACAAAGGTAGCGGTGTGTGGGCGACATCGGCGCCGCGGATGTTGAAGGTCCAGGCCACCGCATGCGAGTCCGACAGCACCAGCGCATCAGTGCCGAGCTTGTCGATCTCCTGCTGGATGCGGATCAGCTTCTCAGCCTCGGCTTCGCCTGCGAATTGGGCACCGTGGATCGCGACCGGCGCGACCGGCGGCTCCGGCCGTTCGGTCCAAATCGAATCCACAGGGTTTCTCTCGACGGCAACAAGCTCTGCGCCCGCTTTCGCGCAGGCCGAGGCCAAGCGCTCGGCTGCCGAAGAAGTGTGCAGCCACGGATCAAATCCTAGGCGATCGCCCGGCTTGAGATGCTGCGCCAGCCAGGTTTCCAGCGGCGGATCGACCAGCGACTCGACACTCCAAGCCTTGGTGTCGACCTGCTTTGCACCTTGCAGTGTATAGCGGCCGTCGACGAACAGCGCCGCTTTCTGAAGCAGCACGATCGCCATCCCGGCCGATCCGGTGAAGCCGGTCAGCCACGCCAGCCGCTCCTCGGAAGGCGCGACATACTCGTTCTGCTGCTGGTCCGCGCGCGGGATGACAAAGCCGGTGAGCTTGCGCCGCGCCAGCTCCTCGCGAAATGCCGACAGTCGCGCAGTCAGCGCGACGCCGCTTTCGGGTTCTTCGAATGTTTGGAAATGAGCTTCGAACATGACCTGACTATTTTAGGATTGCGGGGAGAAGTTCGCAATGCTAGCCATTTTGGCATAAGCTATGCTTGAAAAAGTTCCGGTTGTGTTGGACGAGTATGCTGGCCTTGCTGTCATATCGAGTTGATCAATCGAGAACGGGGGAAGTCCAGGGCGCGCTCAAACCCAACGCAGATGGGAGAGGTCATGCCGGCTTTTTCGTTTGAAAAGATTTCACCTCCCGCTCGCCGCGGCCAGCAGCCCTCGCAGCCATCATCGCAATCGCCATCGCCCGAGAAGCAGCGCGGCTTCATTCATCAGATCGTCGATCGTTTTGCCGAAGCCCGCGCCAGGAGAGGCGCAGACAAGGCGCGCAGCGTTTCCGCCCGCCGCAACGTCAAATCCGCCGACAAATAAATCCGCTGAAGAGCAAACCATAAGCGTCGCGACAATGACGGTGTCGTCCCCGCGCACGCGAAAAGCCATAACCACAGGCAGACGTTTGGGGCATGTTGGGGCTCCAGGTTCGCCACGACAACATCTCCCTGTGGTAATGGGTCCCTGCGTGCGCACCAATGTATGCACACATCTCCAGGGGTAGCTCAATTCTCGCGCAGGGGCGAACTGGGCCGACATCGGGCGTGAGATGCTTCCGTTCGGGCCACAAACTCACTGTCGTCCCTGCGAACGCAGGGACCCATAACCACAGGCCTGAGTTTGTGGCACTACGGTGGGGCGGCTTTCTGTCCACCAACAGATATCACGCGGTATGGGTCCCTGCGTTCGCAGGGACGACGGACGAGATTGCCTTGCGAGATGTGTGAATGCCTCAGTGCGTTCGCAGGGACGACAAGAGGGTTGCGCGAGCCTCACTTCGCTGCGTGAGCACCCTGGCTGCAACGCGCGAAGCGTTGTGAAATCCGTAGACAAACATCTCCGCTGACATCAACCGGCGGATTGATCTCCGGCACAATCGGCGTCATTCACCACGGAAACGTTGACGACGCGTTTTCCCTCGACTTCCCTGACGATACGCTGGTGCGCGTCGACGCCGCCAAGGTCGAACTCCCGGCCGGGCGTGACCAAGGTCATTTTCTCCCCGACGATCACCAGCACTGTGATGTCGTGCGTCTCACCGGCCTCCGCCAATCGTTCGATCTCGCTCCGGATCGGCTCCCTGCGCCAGGCGTCGGGAAAGCCGGGGTCGCATCTGATTTCGAGGCCGTCGTCCGAAGCCGTCAGCACGAGCCTGGACCGGTTCGGCTTCCAGTGCTCGCCGAAGCGACGGTCGGTGAGCCAGAGGCAGTTGAACGCCCCGCACTCCGCAGGGCGAGTCTCATGGATCAGGCAGCCACGTCCCGGCTTGCAATGGCGGCACCATGCGCCGGCTTGCTTGCCCAGTTCGTCGATCGCCATCACCTTGCAGCACAGCGAGCAATCTCTGCACGCGCGTGACGTCATCTGACCGAACGCAGCAGCAGGCTGCTCCAGCCTTCGATTCTCAGGTGCCGGATCGGTACGAGCCCGCGCGCGCGATAGGCGGCGATCACGCCAGTCACCTGTGGCGTCAATAATCCGGAAAGGATAACAAAAGCCCGCGGCGCCAGATGCCGCGCCATCGGCCCGGCCAGTTGCCGCAACGGGTTGGCAAGGATGTTGGCGAGCACCAGGTCGAACGGCCCACGCGCCGCGAAATCCGGCGCCGCGAAGCCGGTCGCGCGGACCGCGCGCACGAATTTTCCGACATGGTTAAGCATTCCATTCTCGCGCGCCACTCTCACCGACGGCGGATCGATGTCGCTTGCCAACACCTCATTGCGGAGCGCCTTCGCCGCAGCGATCGCAAGCACGCCGGTGCCGGTGCCGAGGTCGAGCACGCGTCGCGGATGGCTCGTCTTCAACACATGATCCAGCAGCAACAGACAGCCGCGCGTCGTGCCGTGATGGCCGGTGCCGAAAGCCAGCGCCGCCTCGATCTCGATGCCGAGCTTGTTTGGCGCAACGCGCGCGCGATCATGTGCGCCATGCACGACGAAGCGTCCGGCAGGAACGGGAACGAGGTCGGCGAGGCTCGCTTTTACCCAGTCTTTTGCCTCGATCGTGTCGAACGTGATTGCGTTTGCCGCTTCGTCACCTGCGGCATTCGCGACGATTTCGCGTAAGCGCGCCTGATCCGGCGCATCGGCGAAATGCATCGTCACGTCCCAGCGTCCGTCGGGCCGCTCGAACGCCGCGATCGCGGCCTCGCCGTCGAAGAGGATCTCTTCCAGCACATCGGCCACATGTCGTGCAGTCTGTTCGTCGGCGATCGCGAAACTCGCGCGATGCGTGGCGGGAGTAAGGGAGGAAGTCATCGATCGGCTCGGAGTGCTGTTTTCACGAACACGGGAGGTCTAGGACGCCGCCGGTAACTTCTCAGCGATAATGCGAAAATTTGCGCGTTCCATATTTAACCTACCTTAGGTTTTAGTCCGTAGTTTTCCTGACTGGACTTAAGGGCGCACTCCCTTCTGTTCGGATAACGGAAAACGAGGCAGAAAGCTATGAAGGCATTGGTTCGTAAGTTTTTGAAGGACGAGTCCGGCGCAACCGCGATCGAATACGGTCTGATTGCGGCTGGCATCGCGGTCGTCATCATCGTGGCCGTCCAGAATCTGGGCGCGACGCTGAACACCGTGTTCACGAGCATCAACACCGCGTTGGTCACCAAGTAAACTCCAGTACAAGGCGTTCTCAGCGCCTGGAGTGGCTGTTCGAATATGACAATTTGGGCCGGGCGTACGCGCCCGGCCCTTGCTGCTGCCGGCGCACCTTCGCCAAAATGCTGTAAATTCAGGGTCTTCTGAACGATTTCAACTCGTTGATCACAGGCTTATCCCCGGCTCATGCACAGGATGAGCGGCGTCGGCTTGGCCATCTTCACACAGGTGATGCACAGGCCGGTCCACAGGCTTTTCAACCGGCACATTCACAGGTTCGTCCACAACGTCGGGACGTTTGCCGCGCGGGCTCAGCTGGAGCGGAAGGCGCCACAGGGCTGCGCTTGATGAGTGCCTGAGCAGGACCGACGCCTCGCGCTGCGATGCCGCCCTCGATCAGGCAGACAAGCGGACGCACCGCGATCTCGCTCATCGCAGGTCCGCGTGATGTCTCTAAAACCAGAGGTTGAAATTGGGAGTTCTACGGACGTCCTGGGTGCGCTGCTGATAGTTAATGTTAACCGTGTTTCGTGGCGGTATTTCTGAGCACGATCAGCGGCGGTTCGATAGCGTTTCAGTCTAAATTTCAGTTTCGGGTGCGGAGCCGGCATCGTGGCCTTGATGTCCAACGGGTCGACGGTAAAGCTCAGCCTGATGGGACCAGGGTTGGTGAACGGTATGGACGTCCAGCGGATCGCAGCCTTCGCGGATGGCCCGGTTGGCGGCAATCCGGCCGGTGTCGTTCTTTGCGAAGAGCTTCCCGATGCGGCGACCATGCAGGCCATCGCCGCCGAGGTCGGATATTCGGAAACAGTCTTCGCTGCACCGGCCGGAGACTGCTGGCGCGCTCGGTATTTCGCGCCTGAGGTCGAGGTTGACTTCTGTGGGCATGCCACGATCGCGCTCGGGGCGGCGCTCGCCCTCCGGCATGGCAACGGCGTCTTCCCGCTCGAACTCAACAACGCCCGGATCACAGTGGAAGGGCACCGAGCTGGAGCAACGCTGACGGCCGCCCTCCAGTCACCGCCAACCCGCAGCCGTTTGGCCGACAGCGCGCTGATTGCGAAAGCCTTGGCCTTGTTCGGCCTCACAGCAGAGGCACTGGATCCTCAAATCCCGCCTGCGATCGCCCATGCGGGTGCCGATCACCTTGTCCTGGCGCTTCGCAGTCGCGCGCTGCTCGCGGCCATGCGCTACGACCTCGATGCCGGGCGAGTGCTCGCGTTGCAGGAAGGCATTGTGACGTTTAGCCTGATCCAAGTGGACGGACCGCAGCGCTTTCAAGCTCGCAATCCGTTCCCGATGGGCGGCGTCTACGAGGATCCGGCCACCGGCGCCGCGGCCGCCGCCCTTGCTGGCTATCTGCGTGACCTCGGCTGGCCTCACGCAGGCGAGATCGAGATCATTCAGGGCGAGGATATGGGCGTGCCGTCACGCCTGTGGGCCAAGATCTCCCATGAGCCCGGCGCAAGCATCCGTGTCTCGGGAAGCGCAAGGCTGATCCAGGGACGCTAGCCTAGGGGCGAGACCGGAAATTCAAACCGAGACACGACCCGCAGTTCACGGGCTTATACCGAAGATGCGCACTGCCTTTGCACAGGCTTGTCCAGCGACGCTCGGGTCAGATCCGAACGGCTTCTTCCGGACCGTTCAACAGCTTCTCCCCAGGGCCATCCACAGGCTTGTCAACGGCTTGCGAACAGCGCGCGGTGATCGCTCAGGATCGCCTGCGCGGCGTTGTGGCCGGGCGCGCCGGTGACGCCGCCGCCGGGATGCGCGCCCGAGCCGCAATGATAGAGGCCTTTCAGGGGGCCACGGTAATCGGCGTGCCCCAGCATCGGCCGCGCCGAGAACAGCTGGTTCAGCGTCAGCGCGCCGTGGAAGATATCCCCACCGAGCAGGCCGAACTCGCGCTCGAGATCGAGGGGCGTGAGGGCCTGCCGGCCGATCACGCTTGCCGCAAAGCCCGGCGCATACTTATCCACCGTCGCGATCATGAGATCGGCGACCTCGTCGCGATGGTCGTCCCAGCTTTTGCCCTCCGGCAGTTCCGGCGCGACGTGCTGGCAGAACAGGCTCGCCACGTGCTGCCCCTTTGGCGCCAGCGTATCGTCGAGCGTGGAGGGGATCAGGACTTCGATCACCGGTTCGCGGCTCCAGCCGAAATCGCGCGCGTCCTGCCAGGCGCGGTCCATATATCCAAGGCTCGGCGCAAGGATGATGCCCGCGGTGAGATGATCGCCATCGCCGGGCAGCGCGGTGAACGAGGGCAGGGCGGAGAGCGCCACATTCATCCGGAACGTGCCGGAGGCGTTGCGCCAGCGCTTGATGCGCGCGAGGAACTCTCCCGGCAGCGCCTGCGCCGGCACGAGCCGCGTGTAGAGCAGCTTTGGATTGACGTTCGAGACCACGTATTTCGCGCGGATCGTTGCGCCGCTGTCGAGAACGACGCCGGCCGCGCGACCCTTTTCGACGATCACCTCACGCACGCCCGAGTCCGTCTCGATGGTGGCGCCGTGGCCGCGCGCGGCGCGCGCCATCGCCTGCGTGATCGCGCCCATGCCGCCGATGGCATGGCCCCAGACGCCCTTCTTGCCGTTCACCTCGCCAAAGGCGTGATGCAGCATCACATAGGCCGAGCCCGGCGCGTAGGGGCTCGCGTAATTGCCGACGACGGCGTCGAACCCGAACAGCGCCTTGACGAGATCGGTCTCGAAACGCTCGTCCAGCATCTCGCCGGCCGAGCGCGTGAACAGGTCGAGCAGGTCGCGCTGCTGTTCGAGCGATAGCTTGCGCAGAATATTGGCTGTGCCGAGCGCGCCGAGCGCCTCGCGGACCGCGCCGGTGCCAAAACTTTCGACGAGGTTCGGCGGCGCGCGCAGCACGAACTGGCGCAGCACGTCGGCGATCGCCTCGAGTTCGCGCGAGAAGTCCTGGAATGTTTCCGCGTCGCGTATGCCGAGCTTGGCGATCGACTGCGCCGTTCGGCCCTCGCCGGTCAGGAGATAGCGGCCGTCGGGCGAGGGCAGGAAATTCTGCGCCCGGCGCTCGACGATCCGCAAACCATGCTCGGCAAGCCGGAGATCGCCGATCACCTGCGGATTGAGCAGGCTGACCGTGTAGGCCGCGACCGAATTGCGGAAGCCGGGATGAAATTCCTCGGTGACGGCAGCGCCGCCCACAACCTTCCGGCGTTCGACAACGCTCACGCGCAGGCCGGCGCGTGCGAGGTAGGCCGCGCAGGTGAGGCCGTTATGCCCTGCGCCGATGATGACGACGTCCGTCTCTGTCATGCCACTTTCAAGAAAGTTTGATCTTGCCGCCGCTTCTTAGCCAGGTCTCTTAGTCAAGTCTCTTAGTCAAGTCACTCGGCCAAGTCTTTAAGTTAAGTCGCGCGTGTCAGCACGGCATCAAATGAAGATTTGGACGGGCCGGCCGCATTGCCCGCGCGGCTGCCATATGCTCCATTGCGCCGGCTGGCGCCCGCCGGCCATTCGTCTGACGCGCTTTCCGAAGGCACTCGGGTATACCGGCCTGGGCCATCCGCCTCAAAGCTGTTGCCGGAGTTTCCATGACGATATCCGCGCCTTCCGCCGCCACGGAACTCTCCGCCACGGACAAGCTGTCGACTTCGCGAAGCCGGGTGGTCCTGCTGGTCTATACCGCAGCGATCTTCGTCAGCGCGCTGCTGCTGTTCTCGGTGCAACCCCTGTTCACCAAGATGGTGCTGCCACGATTGGGCGGCTCGCCCGCGGTGTGGTCGGTGGCGATGGTGTTCTTCCAGTCGCTGCTGCTCGCGGGCTACGCCTACGCGCATCTGCTGATGCAGAGCAGGCGCCGCATTGTTCCGGTCACGGTGCATCTGGTGCTGCTGATCGTCGCGCTTCTGACACTGCCGCTGTCGATCGCGGGCGGGTGGGGCGAGCCGCCGCACTCCGGCTATGCGTTCTGGCTGCTTGGCCTGTTCGCCGTGTCGATCGGGCTGCCGTTCTTCGCGCTCGCTGCCAACAATCCGCTGCTGCAGGCCTGGTTCGTGCGCACCGGTCATCCGGCAGGCCCCGATCCGTACTTCCTCTACGCGTCCTCGAACATCGGCAGCTTTCTGGCGCTCTTGTCCTATCCGGTGCTGTTGGAGCCGATGTTCACGCTGCGCACGCAGAACCTGGTCTGGACCGCGGGCTATGGCGTGCTGGTGCTGCTGATCGCAGGCTGCGGCTTGCTATTGATGCGCTCGCCCGTGCAGGCGACGGTCGATCTGCAGGCGGAAGACATCCAATCGCCTGCGCCGGCCTGGAGCCTGCGCGCGCGCTGGATCTTTCTTGCGGCTGTGCCGTCGGGCCTTCTGATCGCGGTCACCGCGCACATCTCGACCGACGTGGCGGCGGCGCCGCTTCTGTGGGTGTTGCCGCTTTCGCTCTATCTGTTGACTTGGGTGCTGGTGTTCCAGTCGCGACCGCTATTGCCGCACAAATGGATGCTGGCGCTGCAGCCGCTGGCGATCGCAGGCGTGGTCGCGCTGCTCGCGGTCGGCGGCGAGCAGAACCTCTTGTTGACGCTGGGCGGGCACCAACTGTGCTTCTTCGTCATCGCCATGGCCTGCCATGGCGAACTGGCGCGTACGCGGCCGGCCGCGAAATATCTGACCGGCTTCTATGTCGCGTTGTCCTTCGGCGGCATGATCGGCGGCCTGTTCGCAGGGCTGATCGCGCCCTACAGCTTCTCATGGATCGCCGAATATCCGATCCTGCTGGCGTTTGCGGCGCTGTGCCGGCCCTCCGATGGCGGCGAGAGGTGGCTGTCCTGGACCCGCTGGTACTGGCCGGCGCTCGCCGGCATCGCATTCGGGTTGATCGTGCCGGCCTGGCTGGAGGACCGCGGTGGTGCAGGGTGGCTACAGGATCATCGCGCCTGGGTGGTCGGCGCGGTCGGCGTGCTCGCAGCGGCGCTTGCGCTTGTCCTGAAAGCGAGCCGTCTGAAAATCTTCGCCACTGTCGTGCTGGCGCTGGTGCTGCTTCGCGTCTATCCGTCAGATGACGGCCGCGTCGAAACCGTGCGCAGCTTTTTCGGCGTGCACAAGATCGTGGTGACGCCGGGCGGCTATTACCACGTGCTGATGCACGGCACGACGATCCACGGCGCCGAGAAATATCTGAACAATGACGGTACGCCCGTCACGGGTCGGCCCGAGCCGATCACCTACTATCATAAGGACGGCGGCATCGGTCAGGCGATCACCGCGGTCCGCGAGCGCAAGGGTGAACCGCTGCGCGTGGCCGTGATCGGCGTCGGCTCCGGCACGCTGACCTGCGCCGCAAAGCCCGGCGAGAGCTGGAAGTTCTTCGAGATCGATCAGACCATGGTCGATACCGCGAGCGATCCCAAATATTTCAGCTACATCCAGAACTGCGCGCCGGACTTCAAGCCGGTCATTGGAGATGCGCGGCTGACCTTCGCCAAGGAGCCGGACGGCGTCTACGACCTCATCATCGTCGACGCCTATTCTTCGGACGCGATTCCGATCCATCTCGCGACCGAGGAGGCGATGAAGATCTACAAGGACAAGCTCGCCCCGCAAGGCGCGGTGGTGATGCACGTCTCCAACCGGCACCTCGAGCTGGAGAGCGTCGTGGTCGGCATCGCCGACGCCAATGATCTCAAGAGCTGGGTCTATAATGAGGATTCCGGCCGAGACGACGAGTATATCTTTTCGACCGACGTCGTCGTCTCCGCGCGCGACGAGGCCGACGTTGGCAAGCTCGCCTCCTCCGGCAAGTGGGCCGAAACCGAACCGACCGAGAACCAGCGGAACTGGACCGATGATTATTCCAACATTCTCGGCGCCGTCTATCGGCGGCTGCGCGACGGAGAATGACGGCGATCCGGGCCCGCGGTCACGTGCGGCGGGTTTGTTCGAAAACGAATGACGGTACCGGCCGTCTCAAAATAAATTCCTCAAAACAAAAGAGCCGAACGGCTTGCGGTCCGTTCGGCTCTTCGGCGATCTGACGTCAGATCAATTCGGCGCTTCTCAATCCTGATAATATCCGCGCAGCGGAACATACTGCTGCCGCGGCTGGTAGGCCCCCGGCTGCTGCTGATAGTAGGCCTGATTGTTGTTGTAGTACTGCTGCTGTTGCTGCTGATAGACCTGCTGCTGCTGGACCTGTGCGCCATAGACTTGGCGGTTGGTGCGCGGCGCCGGGTAGCGTTGATCGTCGGAGCTGCCGTCAGCCGGATGGATATAGCCGTCATCCGCGCGCTGTTGCGGCGCGAACTGGCGTCCTCCGGAGAAGACCTGCGGCCGCGGGGTCAGCACAACCGGCTCGCCGGAATCCGAATATTGCTGCTCGATTTGCGTGGGATCGCGGCGGGCGATGGCGGTGTTGGCCCGGCGCGGATTGCGCGCCAGCGCGACCTGAGCCGAACCTGTCAACGTCACCGTGGTCTTGAGCACGCCTTGCTCCTGCACAAGCGCGTAGAGCGTGGCGGCATTGGCCTTGGACAGCCGCACGCAGCCATGCGACGCCGGCGTGCCGAGACGGTTTTCGGAATCGGTGCCGTGGATCGCATGCCCGATCTTGGTGAAGAAGATCGAGTGCGGCATCGGCGCGTCGTCGAATTCCTTGGAGTAGTGATCCTCTTCCATGCGGAAGGCGCGGAAGTTGCCGCCCGGCGTCTCCCGCGAGGGAATGCCAGTCGAGACCGGCCAGCGATAGCGTGCGACGCCGTCGACTTCGACGGTCATCATCTGATTGTCCTTGTCGACGGTGATGGCGACGCTGGCGTGCGCGGCGGTACTTGCGAAGAATGCCAGGCTGGCAATGGCAACGAGGAAGGAACGCATGTTGATGTCTGGCCTCCGGGCCTTATCTGCCGAGCCGCGGCTCTCCGTCCCCGGCACACACTATGCCGGAAATCCCGCTTTGGTTCCAGCGGTTTGGTTAACGCATCGTTAACGCTGTCAGCGGCGCAAACAAGGCGCAGCCAAGGCCGGGCACGGTGACATTTTCGCGAGGCGGGGGCAGGGGAGAGAGCAGCTCATATGGGGCGATGCCTTCGCCAATTCGCCGGAAAGACGCAACCATTCGGCCGCATCTGCGTTTCAAAATCCCATCCGCCGGCACCAATTGCGCCGGGATTTAAGGAATCAACGACAATGAAGAGAGCCAAGGTTCGAAGCGCAGTGGCACCGGCCGGTCTGCCGCTGCGGTGGGTTTTCGCGGCTGCCGCCGGGGCGCTGGCACTGCTGACGATCCCTCATGCGGCGCATTCGCAGGGCATCGTGCGTGGCGCACAGGAAGGCGCCTATGAGGGCAACCGGGTTGCCGGCCCGGTCGGTGGCGCGGTTGGCGGTGCCGTTGGTGCGGGCGTCGGCGGAGCGGTCGGTGCGGTCGAGGGTGTCTTCGGCGTTCCGCATCGCGGCTGGCATCACTGCCACGGCTATCGTGACCGCTACGGCTACTTCCACTGCTACCGGTAATATCGGAGCTTCGGGTTCGCGTGCCCTGCACGCGGCCCGGATCAAGTTACTTCTTCAGCCGATAGCCGGTTCTGAAGATCCACCACACGATGATCATGCAGATGGCGAGAAATGCCACCGTCATGCTGACGCTCACGGCGACGCTGACGTCGGCGATCTCGTAGAAGCTCCAGCGAAATCCCGAAATCAGATAGACCACAGGATTGAGCAGCGCGACCGTGTGCCAGGCCGGCGGCAGCATGCTGATGGAATAGAAGCTGCCACCGAGGAAGGTCAAAGGCGTCACAACAAGCATCGGAATCATCTGCAGCCTTTCGAAGCCGTCGGCCCAGATGCCGATGATGAAGCCGAACAAGCTGAAGGTGACGGCCGTCAGCACCAGGAACAGAAACATCCAGACCGGATGAAGGATGTGAAGCGGCACGAACAGGCCGGCGGTCGCCAGGATGATCAGCCCGAGCACGATCGATTTCGTCGCTGCCGCGCCGACATAGCCGAGCACGATCTCGACATAGGAGACCGGCGCGGAGAGGAGCTCATAGATGGTGCCGACGAATTTCGGGAAGTAGATCCCGAAGGACGCGTTAGCGATGCTTTGCGTGAGTACCGACAGCATCACGAGGCCGGGCACGATGAACGTGCCATAGCTGACGCCTTCAACCTGGCTGATGCGCGAGCCGATCGCAGCGCCGAACACCACGAAATAGAGCGAGGTCGAGACCACGGGCGAAACGATGCTCTGCACCAGTGTGCGCCAGGTGCGGGCCATTTCGAATTTGTAGATGGCGTGGATCGCACGGAAATTCATGGTGCCTTCACCAGGCTCACGAAGATGTCCTCGAGCGAGGATTGCGTGGTCTCGAGGTCGGAAAACTTGATGCCGGCTGCGCGCAGATCGCTGAGCAGGCTGGTGATGCCGGTGCGCTCGCCTTTGGTGTCGTAATCGTAGACGAGCTCGCGGCCCTCGTCATACAGCATGAGCTGATAGGGCGCGAGCGAGGCGGGCACCGCGTCGAGCTTGCCCTGCAGATGCAGCGTGAGCCGCTTCCTGCCGAGCTTTTGCATCAGATGCGCCTTGTCCTCGACCAGGATGATCTCGCCTCCGTTGATGACGCCGATGCGGTCAGCCATCTCCTCGGCTTCCTCGATGTAATGCGTGGTGAGGATGATGGTGACGCCGGAGGCCTGAAGCCGCCGTACCACGTCCCACATGCCCTTGCGCAGCTCGACATCGACGCCCGCGGTCGGCTCGTCCAGGAACAGGATGTTCGGCTCGTGCGACAGCGCTTTCGCGATCATCACGCGGCGCTTCATGCCGCCGGACAGCGTGACGATCTTGGAATCCTTCTTGTCCCAGAGCGAAAGGTCCTTCAGCACCTTTTCGATATGCGCGGGATTTTTCGGCTTGCCGAACAGGCCGCGGCTGAAGCTCACCGTCGCCCACACCGTTTCGAAGGCATCGGTGTGCAGCTCCTGCGGCACCAGCCCGATCAGCGAGCGCGCGGCGCGATAGTCATTGTTGATGTCATAGCCGCCGACGGTCACGCGGCCTTCGCTGAGATTGGTGATGCCGCAGATGATGCTGATCAGCGTAGTCTTGCCGGCGCCGTTCGGGCCGAGCAGTGCGAAGATCTCGCCGCGGTTGATGTCGAGATCGATGTTGTTCAGCGCCTTGAAGCCGGACGCGTAGGCTTTCGACAAATTCGCGACGGAAATGATGGATGACATTGCGGGCTTGATCGATCGACTGATAAATGCGGGGAAAGGGCGCGCGTGTCCGCACCGGGAGGGAACGAACGAGATATGTACACTGAACGGATTACGCAATCGTCAGGAAAGCGATCGGCTATCTTTTTTGGCCCATTTTTTTTCACAGGCGCCGGCGCGCTTGTCGTGGCAGCCTATTCCGCCGCGTGTGCGCGCTGCGGCAATTCGATCAAGGCGACCATATAGGTTTTGAGGTCGTCGGCGACATCGGGGTCGTTCTTCAGTTCCGTTAGCGTCCGAGGACGAGGCAACAGCGTTCCGTCAATTTCCATGCTGTCCGCATAGAGTGCCAAGGCGTGAGGCGCGTTCCGCAACGCCTCGTCAATATCATCGCCGCCGGACGTGCAACCAGGAAGGTCCGGAAACCAGACGCCAACGGCGTGGTCAGGTCCAGCGTCTTCGATGATCGCGACGTAGTGGGTCATGGCAACCTCAGTCGGGCTTCCACCTTGCACCCTTATAAATGGCACGAACGAGGCCTTTTCCCAAGTCCTTCCTGGGATGAGGAATGACCAGCGTTTCGCCCGAAATCGGGTTCTTGAACACGTGATGTGAACCCGTCACGCGAACGAGGGTCCATCCCTCCCTTTCAAGGCGCCGGATAATCTCGCGGCTGTTGGTCAGCATCCTTGCAGACCTTGCGGCATCTTCGAGACGGTCTGGAATTGGACCGGATGCGCACGGTCGGGCATTTGCTCCTCGCCCTGCCTGATCGACTGAACCCGCATCGGCTATCTTTTTTTGGCCGATTTTTTCTTCGCAGGCGCCGGCGCGCTTGTCGTGGCCGGAGCCGGCTGTTCGCTCTGCTCCGGCATCTTCGCCACCGTCAAGATCTGCATCTGCCGGTTGGTGGCCGCGGTCGGATGTGCGGGGTCGAGCAATTGCTCCTCGCCAAGCCCGATCGACTGAATGCGCTTCGCCGAGATCTTGAACGTGTTGATCATGATGTCACGGATCGCGTCGGCGCGGCGCTGGCTCAGGATCGCGTTGTTCTCGCGCCTGCCGTTCGCCTCGGTGTGGCCGACAATCAGGAAGCTGTAGGGCAACAGCTTCACATTCACCAGGGCGTCCGCGATCCGCCCCAGCGTCTGATAGGATTCCGGCCGCACGATCGGCGTGTCGGTGTCGAACTGGATGTCGACATTGAAGCCGGGCAGGCTGGACAGTTCGGGCGCGATCGGTGTTCGCTTCGAGGCCTCCGGCTCGTTGCGCGAGCAAATCCGCGATCGCTCGAGCGTCTTCTGTTTCAAGGCCGGGATGTCGAGCTCCGGCGCGCTGTCGAAGCGGCTGAGCTGGTTGACGATGTCGTCGCGCGAGAACGAGGTTTCGCTGCGCGAAGGAGCAGCATACGCAAGCAGCGCGAGCATGCCCAGTATCGACAGCAGGGCCGGGCGAAGCCGGCTGCTCTTCACACGTCGGCTCATCGATACCCCGCGTCGTCCATGGCCTGGATGCATCGTGGGCTGACCCCCTGCGTGGTGGTCAGGCAGGGAATCGATTTGCTGGTTTCCTTGGTCGAGCCGCCGCACAATTTGACGATTTCCCGCGCGCAGGCATTGGCAACCGTGACGCGTGCGGCGATTCGCTTCTGGATTGCATCGAAGGTCTTCAGATAGGTGGATGCGCAGGTCGGCGACAGCGCATCGCGGTTGCGCGACAGGCACTCCTTCAGCCGGTTCGAATCCAGATTGACGCCGCGGCAGTTGGCGTCGATCTCCGCCGCGCAGCTCTGGCCGAGCAATGCTGCGGAATCGGCAAAGCTCATCGTTTCCGCCGAAGCGAATGTCGGCGCGATGAGTAAAACAAAAAGTAAAACAGAACGACCCCGGACCATGGCGCATCTGATACGATGAGGTCCCAAGCGGTCAAGTCCCACGATGGACGGAGTTGTGATTGGCCTGATCAGGAGGCCGCGGCGGCCGCATCGCCGGCGAGGCCGAGTTGAAAGCCGTAGACATAGATCCCGGCTTGCTGGAAATCGATCTCCGGATAACGGACGAAGCCGAGCCGCTCATAGATCGTCCATGCCGCCGGCATCAGTTTCGTGGTGTGAAGTACAAGGCGCGCCCTGCCGAGGCTGCGGGCATGGTCGATGCAGTGGCATGTCATCGTCCTGCCGACGTTCTGGCCGCGGAACGCGTCGTCGACGGCGAGCAGCCGGATGGCCGCGGCATCCGTCAGTTTCGAGACCGGACCGTCAACTCCGTACTGGGTCATATCGGCGATGAAATCGATGCTGGCGGCAAGCCTGCCGCCTTCGCTCTCCGCGACGAACACCGTGAGCCCCGGCAGCGCCGCGCGGCCGCCGACGTTCGCAAGCCTGTCATAATACTCGGAGACTTCAGGATCGGCGATTTGGCTGCGGGAGGGTAATCCCGGAAGGGCCGCATAGGCCGAAACCAGCATTTTGCCGAGGGCTTCATATTCTTCCGGCCGCGCAGGCCGGATCGTCAGTGCAGGGGGCGATGGTGCCATGGTATGGCGACGATTACACCCGCTCCACGAAGCTGTCGACGACCTTCTTCTCGCCGGCCTTGTCGAATGCAATCGTGAGCTTGTTGCCGTCGATCTTCACCACATGGCCGTAGCCGAATTTCTGGTGAAACACGCGATCTTCGAGTGAGAATTCAGAAACCGTACCGGTGGATTTCGCTACCAGCTCGCCCTCGATCGTCAGCGGCGCGCGCTTCTTTCGGGCGAAGCCGCCGAACTCGTCACGCGCGGCAAAAGCCGACTGGTCCTCGTCGAAACCGCCGCGCGCCTGTCCGCTGCGACCCCGCGCGCGATTGGCCTGCGCGCGCTGCCAGCCTGGCGTCGCATAGCTGGAGCCGAAGGACTCCACATTGTCGAAGCGCGAGGGGCCATAGCCTCCGGCGCCGCCCCAGCCCGAGCCGCCCTTGGATTCCGTGATCTCGACGCTGTCCGCAGGCAATTCGTCAAGGAACCGCGAGGGGATCGTGGTGGTCCAGGTGCCGTGAATGCGCCGGTTGGTGGCGAAATAGAGCTTTGCGCGGCGGCGGGCGCGCGTCAGGCCGACATGGGCGAGGCGGCGTTCCTCCTCGAGCCCGGCGCGGCCCTGTTCGTCGAGCGTGCGCTGGCTCGGAAACAGGCCTTCCTCCCAGCCGGGCAGGAACACATTGTCGAACTCCAGACCCTTGGCCGAATGCAGCGTCATCAGCGACACGGCCTCGTCCTCGGCCCCGCCGTCGCGATCCATCACCAGCGCGATATGTTCGAGGAAACCCTGCAGGTTCTCGAACTCCTCCATCGAACGTATCAGTTCCTTCAGGTTGTCGAGCCGGCCGGCCGCGTCAGCCGAGCGGTCCTTCTGCCACATCTCGGTATAGCCGCTCTCGTCCAGCACGATCTCGGCGAGCTCGGTATGCGCCGAGACCTCGCGCTGGGCCCGCCAGCGATCGAACTGCAGCACGAGGTCGCGCAGCGAACCGCGCGCCTTCGGCTTCAACTCGTCGGTTTCGACAATCGCGCGCGCGGCCTCGAACAGCGGAATGCGGCGCTTGCGCGCATGATCATGCAGCAGCTGCACGGTGGCGTCGCCGAGCCCGCGCTTCGGCACATTGACGATGCGCTCGAAGGCGAGATCGTCGGCCGGCGAATTGATGACGCGTAAGTATGCCAGCGCGTCGCGGATTTCCGCGCGCTCATAGAACCTGGGGCCGCCGATCACGCGATAGGGCAGGCCGAGCGTGACGAAACGGTCTTCGAACTCGCGCATCTGGTAGGATGCCCGCACCAGGATCGCGATCTCGTCGAGCCGCTCGCCCTTGCGCTGCAGTTCTTCGATCTCCTCGCCGATCCCGCGCGCTTCTTCCTCGGAGTCCCAGGCGCCGGTGACGGTGACCTTCTCGCCCTCGACATCCTCGGTGCGCAGCGTCTTGCCGAGCCGGCCTTCATTATGTGCGATCAGGTAGGACGCGGCAGCGAGGATATGTCCGGTGGAGCGATAGTTGCGCTCGAGCCGGATCACCTTCGCGCCGGGGAAGTCGTGCTCGAAGCGCAGGATGTTGTCGACCTCCGCGCCGCGCCAGCCATAGATCGACTGGTCGTCATCGCCGACACAGCAGATGTTCTTTGTTTAACTCGTCATTCCGGGATGCGCCGAAGGCGCAGGGCCGCAATCTCGAGATTCCGGGCTCGGCTCTTCGAGCCGCCCCGGAATGACGGTGGGTGTGTTGGGCGCATCCACCTCTCCCCGCAGGCGGGGCGAGGTGGAAGAGGGAGACTGCGACAGCAGCCGCAGCCACAGATACTGCGCGACGTTGGTGTCCTGATATTCATCCACCAGGATGAACTTGAAGCGATGCTGATATTGCCGGAGCACGTCGGGATGCTCACGGAAGATGCGGATGTTCTCCAGCAGCAGATCGCCGAAATCGGCGGCGTTGAGGATCTTCAGCCGCTCCTGATAGCTCGCATAGAGCTTGCCGCCCTTGCCGTTGGCGAACACGGCCGCTTCGCCCGCCGGCACCTGCGAGGGGCCGAGCCCGCAATTCTTCCAGCCGTCGATCAGCCCTGCGAGCATGCGCGCCGGCCAGCGCTTGTCGTCGATGTCCTCCGCCTGCAGAAGCTGCTTCAACAGCCGTACCTGGTCGTCGACGTCGAGCACGGTGAAATTGGATTTCAGCTGCGCCATCTCGGCATGGATGCGCAGGATGCGTCCGCCGATCGAGTGGAACGTGCCGAGCCACGGCATGCCTTCGACCGCCTGGCCGAGCATCTGGCCGAGGCGAAGCTTCATCTCGCGCGCGGCCTTGTTGGTGAAGGTGACGGAGAGGATTTCATTGGGCCGGGCGCAGCCCTGGCTCAGGATGTGGGCGATGCGCGTGGTGAGCACGCGCGTCTTGCCGGTGCCCGCGCCGGCCAGCACAAGCACAGGTCCATCCAGCGTCTCCACCGCCTCGCGCTGCTCGGGATTGAGGCCGTCGAGATAGCGCGGCGCAGCAGCCGCACGGGCGCGCGCAGCAATGCCGCCAGAGGCGGGCTGGTGATCGGGGACGCCCTGATGGCTTAGTCGGTTCGGCTCGGTCATGCGAATCAGATCTCACCCGCAACGATGGCATCGCGGGGCGGCGAAGTTGAGCCTTCTTAGCAGGATTGAACTCGATATAGGGGCCCGCAAGCGGGTTTTACAGGCTTATCGCAAGGTCCGGCGCGCCGATAAATCGGAGAAAAGTCCGGATTTTGTTCCCGGCGGACTGTAATTTTTCGTCCTTGACTTCCTGGAACCATTGTTCCGGGGCGCGAATTATTTGAGCAGCGGGGCCCTGATCGCTCCGGTCGAAGCGAACTCAAACAGAGGCAAACTTAAACAGAGGTCATGTCATGTTAGGCTGGGTCGTCACCTTCCTGATTATCGCTCTCATCGCCGGTATCCTGGGTTTCGGTGGTATCGCGGGCGCGTCGATCGAAATCGCCAAGATCATCTTCTTCGTCGCGATCGTGCTGTTCCTTGTCTCAGCCGTGGTCGGAGTGGCACGCGGACGCCGCGTCTAGCTAGGCTCGCACGCCGAGCCCACAACGGAGCGCACGATCCGTCATACGATTTATCACATCACGCCTGGGCCATGGCATGGTCCAGGTGTTCCGTGACGAGGCCGGCAACGTGGTTCGCATGCGTCGCGATCATGAAATGCGCAGCACCGGGGACGATCGCAAGGCGAGCCTCCGGTATTGATCGTCCCAGCAGTTCGTTGGCGCGCCTGACCGCGGCGTGGCTCTTCTCGCCCCAGACCACAAGGGTCGGTACGGCGACCTTCTTCAGCAATGACGGCGTCACGGCAAAGCCGTAAGCGCTCGCCCAATCCAGCAGATTGACCGCGGTGGTTTCGACCGCGTAGTCGCGCACGCGCTGTGGCCAGCCCGCGAAGGTGCCGACGCCTCCGTAGAAATCGATCATCCGCTCGATGGCGTTGGCTTGACGCGTCTGGAAGGCGGCGAAATAGGTCGTCGTCATGTTGCGAAAGGCGCGGTAATGCACTTCCTCCTGCGCGTGACGCAGGATCTCGGGCACGGGCGCCTCCAGGATCGTCAGGCTGCGCAGCAGATGCGGATGGCGCAAGGCGACGGCAAGCGCCGCCAATCCGCCGAAGGAATGGCCGATGAGATGAACCGGCGCGGCGGTGTGGGCAATGACCCTCTCGATCATCTCCGCCTCCAGTGCAATGTCGGTATTGTCGGGCGTTCGGCGCTCGGCCGTGCCGCCATAGCCGAGAAGGCTCGTCGTGACGCAGCGGAATCTGTCCTTCCAGTGCGACATCAGGGGCCGCCATGCGGCGCCGGTGCTGCAGGATCCCGGTACGAGCACAAGGGTCGGCGCTTGCGTTGGTCCCTGGCCGGTTTCGTCATAATCGATGCGGCCGCGGCGGTCGTTGATCACGTTGCATGACTCCAGAAATAGAGCGGGACTCGAATGCGGGCTCGGGCACACGAGCCCAAATCCTGCCGTGCAGAAGTTCCGCGGGGCGCACCCGCGCATGAATGAAGCCGGTTTGGATTGCCGGCTCCATTCGTTTCTTGGTGAGGTTTGTTCAACGCTTGCTCACAACTACTTCAAGATATTCGCTCGGCAGCACCATCGTGCCGTCGCCGGAGCGATTCATCGTTCCGATCAGCGCGAGAAGGTCGTGCTGCAGGCCGTCCTGCTTGGCCGCATCGAGCGCGGCGAATGCCTTGAGCACCGGGCCGTAATAGGTGCGGAAGATGTCGAGGAAATGCTGCGGCGAGCGGTAGCGGAACACGAAATGCTTCGGCGTCGCTTTGACGTCCGAAGCCGATGCCGCGAACATCTCGTCGAGCCGCGCCTTCGTTCCCCACAGCGCTGGGGATTTCGCGCCGGCGGGTGGCGGCAGATAGCCGCCGAGCGTCTTGAAGACCTGGCCGATGAAGCCTCCCGGCGTCCAGTTGGCGAGCCCGATCTTGCCGCCACGCTTGCAGACGCGGACAAGCTCACTCGCCGCGCGGTCCTGGTTCGGTGTGAACATCACGCCGAAGGTCGAGACGACGGCATCGAAGCTTGCGTCAGGGAACGGCAGGGCCTCTGCATCGGCCTCCTTGAACTTGACAGACAGGCCGTCGGCGGTGGCGCGCGCCTTGCCGCGTTCGAGCAATGACGGCACGTAATCGGTGGACATAACGTCGCACCAGCGGCGGGCCGCGGCGAGCGTCGCGTTGCCGTTGCCGGCCGCGACGTCGAGCACGGTCTGGCCGGCACGAACGTCGAGCGATTCGCACAATTCCTCGCCGACGATCTGCAAGGTGGTGCCGACGATGGCGTAATCCCCGGACGACCAGGCGCCATGCTGGCGGGCTTTCAGCGCGTCAAAATCGGGCGAACTGGTCTGAATGGTGGCAGTTGCGGTCATGATCGTTCCTTTCTCATGCTCGAAGTTGCCAATGCTTGGCGCCGGAGCGGCGGCTGATGCCGTCGCCGTGCGCTGCGATGAGTGAACGTGAGTAGGGCGGAGATCGCAGGCCGCCTATCCAGATTGCGACAGCTATCGGGATCGTGAACTTTTTCGATGTGACCCAGACCACATTTGATAGCGGCTGGATGCGTTAAACGGTTTTCGCTGAATGACGATCGCAGCCGAGCCTGGCGGAGCCCCTTCAGGCGCGACCCTTTCAACAGAGAGTTCTGCCAAACCGATGTCGTTCGAGGACATGCTGTCGTCTCCCTCGCTGCCTGACGGCGTTCGCCGTGCGGTGGAGACCATGCGCGCCAATGTCGGACACCGCTGGAGCGTGACGCAGCTTGCGGCGGTCGCGGAGCTGTCGCCGCGGACGCTGCAGCGCCAGTTCCTGCGCTTCCTTGGTAAATCTCCGCAAGCGGTCTGGCACGAGATCGGCCTGGAACAGGCGCGTTACGAACTGTTGCGAGGCGCCGGGGGCGGACGGGTGAGCGACGTGGCGCTGCGTTGCGGTTTCGCCCATCTCGGCCGCTTCTCGACCGATTACCACCGCCGTTATCGCGAGACCCCGTCTTCCACCCTGAAGCGTCAGGCCCGGTTCACCAAGGAGCTTGCGTCCAGGCTGACCATGCTGAGGCGTTCGCGCGACCGTCCGTCCGTTGCGTTCGGCGTGTTCGCCGCATGCGCCGATCACCGCGCGTTGGCCGACAATCTGTCGAACGACCTCGCCACCGCGCTGACGCACGCGGGTCTCTCCGTCACGCGCGAGGCGCGGTTTGCGCGCTACAGGATGCAGGCCGAGATCCGGCAATCCGGCGCGCACAAGCGGCTGCTGATCCAGCTCACGGACCAGGAAAGCGGCAGGCAACTCTGGGCCCATCGCTCCGAGGATGTGCTGAGCGGCGGCTCGGCGTGTCATGAGCGGCTTGCGTCGCGGATCGTGGCTCGTCTGCGGCCTGCGCTGCGGCACGCGGAAATCGAGCATGCGCAATCGAAGCCGGACGGCGCGTTGAGCCCGCATGATCTGGCTCTCCGGGCAATGCCGGGCGTTCTCTCGCTCGACGCGGAGGGGAATGCGCGAGCTCTCGACCTGCTGGAACGGGCGCTCGAGCGCGATCCGGGCTCGGCGTTTGCAACGGCGCTGGCGGCCTGGGCCTATGCGCAGCGCATCGTCTATCACCTCTCCGCTGACCCGATGCTGGAAAAGGCGCGTGGTCTCGAGCTCGCGCGCAAGGCGCAGGGCTTTGCGGGCAATTCCACCGCGCTTGCCGTGCTCGGCAGTGCCCTGACATTGCTCGAGGAGTTCGACGGCGCCGCGCGCGTCGTCGGCCAGGCGCTCGCAATCGACGGCGGCTGCGCCTGGGCCTGGAGCCGGAGCGGCTGGCTGGACGTCTACCGCGGCGATGCGGAATCCGCGATCGAACGATTCAAGATCGCGCTCGATCTCGCGCCGCAGGATTCGCTCGCCTTCAACAGCATGGCCGGAATGGGCTGCGCGCATTTCAAGGCGGGCAAATATGCCGAAGCCGCGCACTGGCAACAGCGCGCCGTGAACGAACATCCGTCCGCCGTCTGGATGCATCGGACGCTGTGCCCGGCCTATTTGCTGACCGGCGCCCGTCATGCAGCCTCGCGCAGCCTGGCCGCGTTGCGCGCGGGTCATCCGGATCTGACGGTGTCGCAAGTGCGTCTCTGCATGCCGCCGCTGCCGCAGACCTATCGCGATCTCGTGGTCGGCGCGCTGTCCGAGCTCGGCCTGCCGGCCTGACGCATGCGGCCGAGCCACTGACCTCAAGTAGAGCCGCGTCCACTTTCATCGGCATGAGGGACGCTCGTTTTCGATGTGTCGCGTGACGGCCGTCCCAGGAAATTTCGCATCAGCCTCGCGATGTCGCGCGCGGATTCATCGAGCGCGAAGTGCCCGGCATCCAGGATATGGATATCGGCCTTCGGCACGTCCCGCTTGAGCGCTGCGACCTCGGCGATGTCGAAGACGGGATCGTAGCGACCCCAGACGATCAAAGTGGGCGGCCGGCGTTCACGCAGCCAACTCTGCCACGCCGGAAAGGCCGTGAGATTGTTGCGGAAGTCGTAGAACAGGTCAGACTGGATGTCGGCCTCGCCCGGCCGGGTCAGGAACGCAAATTCATCGTTCCAGAGATCCGGGTTGTAGCGCTCGGGATGCGGCGAACCATTCACGTGACGGAGCCGGGCGGTATCGATCGAGGCAAGTCCTGCGCGATACTTCTCCTCGTTGGCGGCCCGGTCCGCCCAGAAACCTTTGCGCACCGCCTGTAGCCGGCCAAGTCCCTCTTCATGTGCAATGGCGTTCTGGATGATCAGCGCAGTGACCCGCTCAGGATGCTCAACCGCTACCCTGTAGCCGACGGGACCGCCGTAATTCTGCAGATAGAGCGCGTATCGATCGAGGTGGATGGCCTCGGTGAAGGCGCCGACGATGTCGGCGATCGAATCGAACGTGTAGGAGAACTTGTCCGGCGACGGCGCCTCGGAGTTTCCGAAGCCGGGATAATCGGGCGCGATCAGATGATAGCGGTCGGCGAGCAAGGGCATCAGCGTATCGAACATCCGGGATGACGACGGAAATCCGTGCAGCAGCAGGATGGCCGGGCCCTTGCTGGGGCCAGCCTCGCGGTAGAAGATGTTCATGCCCTTGACGGTGACGGTCTTGTACGTCGTCGCCCCGGCGGACGCGATTTTCGAGGTCACGGGCTGGGCGGCCTGCAAGGGCGCCGCCGTCAGACAGGTCGACATGACCGAGGCAATGAGCAGGCAGCACTTGAGCGCCAGCTTGCGGGACGTAATGGCAGTCGCGTTCCTCACCAGGATCTCCCCAAAAGATATGTCTGGACGCAGCGATCAGCCGTCGCGTCGACACGGCCGTACCTCGCTCGCAAGACGCTACGGTTCGGGCATGTGAGTTACAGAATTCGATGAGAGCCGAGCTAGCGCGAGCGGCCCGCTGAAATCATTGTCCGGGCCGTTTGTCGCGCGAGTCCGTTCGTTTGTCGCCGGAACCCGATTAAATCGCCGCCGCGTGCGAGCGCGGCCGTTGCGCATTTCTCCTTCAGCGTGCACGCGACATGAAGCGCGACCATGCCGGCTCCGTCGATGATAGGGGAGGCGGTCGGGCGGTTTCTGTGCGGCCATCCTTCGAGACGCGCGCAAGCGCGCTCCTCAGGATGAGGTCGTCATGCGTGGCGCGAACTTGATGGCTCGGGGATAGGGAATGGCGCCGCGACGTCTAGCGCTTGACCGGCATTTCGACCCGGCGCCCCGCGCCGTCGGGGCGCGGGATTGTCGCATGTGCGTCCGCCACTGCCTGGATGCGCGCGCGGATGTCCGGCGGAAACGGCGCAACCTTACGAGCGGTCATGTCGATATGCATCGTCATGTTCTCCGAGGTCGCCGACAGCCAGCCTTCGGTCGCATGCCGCAGCTCTTCGAAAGTGTGCAGCCGCTTCTCGTCGGCACCGACCAGGATGATCGAGATCTGCACGGGATCGCCCAGATGGATCTCGCGCAGATACCGCACGTGGCATTCGGCGGTAAAGGTCGAGCCGTTCCGCTCCTTCATGTAACTGGGGCCGATGCCGAGCCCGATCCACATCTGGTCGATGGCTCGGTCGAACATCACGTTGTAATAGGCCATGTTGAGGTGGCCGTTATAATCGATCCATTGCGGCTCGATCTGCATGACCGAGGACAAAAAGGGTGAGGGGCGGAGCAGCCTGTCCTCTTGCGAAGCGGTATCCGTCATCGTCCAATTCCGTCGGTTCGACCCATGATCTATTGACCCGTTATATAACCTTTGACACGGTCGCCTAGAGCATCCGAAAAGGCATGCCCTCGGGCTGCGACCCGACGGGTGTGTGACGGGTTTTCACGCGACAAACGCGGAACGCGTCGGCGTGGAGATCATGCTCAAACCAGAGCGCGACGGGCATCGCGCTCCGGATCCGGGAGGACACTGACGTGGCGACAATGATCAACAATTTGAAGCGGCCGGAGCCGCGGGCGCTTTCGGGCGCGCTGGAGGCGCTCGCCGCGCGGTTCGGCAACCGGCTGGTCACCTCGCAGGCGGTGCGCGATCAGCACGCCCATACCACCACCTGGCTGTCGCCGCAGCCGCCGGACGCGGTGGTGATGGCCCAGGAAACCGCCGACATCCAGGACACCGTCCGCATCTGTGCCAAGCACGGCGTGCCGGTGATCGCGTTCGGCACCGGCACCTCGCTGGAAGGCCAGGTCAACGCGCCGGCGGGCGGCGTCTGCATCGACCTGCGCGACATGAACAATGTGCTCGAAGTGCATGCCGAGGACCTCGACTGCGTGATCCAGCCCGGCCTCACCCGCAAGGCGCTGAACGAGTATCTGCGCGACCAGGGCTTATTCTTTCCGATCGATCCCGGTGCCGATGCGTCGCTCGGCGGCATGGCCTCGACGCGGGCGTCAGGCACCAACGCGGTGCGCTACGGCACCATGCGCGACAACGTGCTCGCACTCAAAGTCGTGCGCGGCGATGGTGAGATCATCAAGACCGGAACGCGGGCCAAGAAATCATCCGCCGGCTACGACCTCACC
Source organism: uncultured Alphaproteobacteria bacterium (assembly GCA_963770385.1). Classification (GTDB taxonomy): domain Bacteria; phylum Pseudomonadota; class Alphaproteobacteria; order Rhizobiales; family Xanthobacteraceae; genus Bradyrhizobium. Next base: position 3,161,341 of record CAVYPJ010000003.1, read on the forward strand.
CATCTCTTCATCGGCGCCGAGGGCACGCTCGGCATCATCGCGGAACTGACCATCCGCCTGCGCGGCATTCCCGAGACCATCGCGGCCGCGGCCTGTTCCTTCGAGACCGTGGGCGGCGCCTGCCAGGCGACGATTCTTGCGATCCAGACCGGAATTCCCTTGGCGCGCATCGAGCTGCTGAACGCGGCGCAAGTGAAAGCCTGCAATGCCTATTCGAAACTGACCTTGCCGGAGACGCCGCTGCTGCTGCTGGAGTTCCACGGCAGCGCGGCCGAGGTCGCCGAGCAGTCGAAGAATTTCGGCGAGATCGCCAAGGAATGCGGCGGTGGCGATTTCACCTGGACCACCAAGCCGGAGGACCGCACCAAGCTCTGGCAGGCGCGCCACGATGCCTATTGGTCGGTGAAGGCGCTGCGCCCCGGCGCGGGCGTGGTCGCAACCGACGTCTGCGTGCCGATCTCGCGGCTTGCCGATTGCGTCACCGAGACGGAGGAAGATCTGAAGCGGCTGAGGCTGCAATCGCCGATCGTCGGCCATGTCGGCGACGGCAATTTCCACTGCTCGCTGGTCTGCGACATCGACGATCCCGACGAGATGGCGCGTGGCGAGGACTTCATGCATCGGCTGGTCGAGCGCGCGCAGGCGATGGGCGGCACCTGCACCGGTGAGCACGGCATCGGGCAGGGCAAGCAGAAATATCTGAAGGCTGAGCTCGGCTCCGAGGCGCTCGACGCGATGCGCGCGCTGAAGAAGGCGCTCGATCCGCAGAACATCTTCAACCCCGGCAAGATCGTGCCGGCGGTTTAACTCTCCGAATGAACGACGGCTCAATGCGCGGCTCATCCTTCGAGACGCACGCCATGCGCGCTCCTCAGGATGAGGTCGTCATGCGCGGCACAAAGCTAAACCCTCATGGTAAGGCGGCGCGAAGCGCCGTCTCGAACCATGAGGCCCGAAAAGGGAGCTGCACCGTCTTTCGTACTGAAGACATAAAATCAAACCGGCCACGCGCCGCGAGGAGGGACGGACCCCGCGGCGCGTGACCGGCGGCGGATGACGCTACTTGCCGTTCGCCTGCCTGTCCTTCAGCGCGGCCTTGCAGCCATCCGACAACTGATCGAACTTGTCGATCATGCACTGCTTGATGCGTCCGCCGCCCGGCGTGATGCCGGAGCAGAGCGAACGGACGTCCCCACCACAGGCCTGACGCACATTCGCAGGCACGGCGTCTCCTTGCGCATTGGCGCGGGACGCGAGGCTCGCTGCGATCGCAGCGGCGAGCACGACGGCGACCGCGAGCTTCAACTCGCGCAGCATCGAGGGCCTCACCATGCGCACACCCGTCGCAAGCCGTAAGGCGTCGCGCGCCACGCACAACCGCCATAGCCGGGGGCGACATAGGCGTAAGGCCGATAATAGCCGTAGTAGTTCGGGCGGCAGCCGCCCGAGGGTCCGCGATGCCAGCCGAGCCCGCAGCCGCCGGCCACGCGCACGACATCGCCTTGTGCAGGCGCAGGCTGAGCAGGAAGCGGGAAGGCTTGCGCGGCCGATCCCGCGACGAGCGCCGCAGCCAGCGAGGCGGCGGCAAGGACGAGTTTCATCTCATTCTCCATATTAAAGGTGGCCGGCGCGGGAGAGGGCGGGCGCACCGGATGGAGAACTTTCGCCTTGGTGGTTTGCGGTTGTTTTGCAGTGAGGCGCGGGTTTTGTAACGATTTGTAACTTAGCTGTGCGCCTTCGCTTGCCCGGCAAGCGCGCGCACGGCTTCTTCGACGCTGCGGAAGACGTGGTCGCGCGGCAGCACGTCGTAGAGGCCGAAGCGTTCGAACGCGTCCTGCGCAAGCGGCGATTCCAGCCGCCCGACCGCGACGGTGACGCCTTGCGTGCGGCATTCCGCAAAAAGCTCGCGCAGGTCCTGCGCGGCGGTGAAGTCGATCTCGGCCACACCGCTCGCTTCCAGTACCAGAAGCCGTGGCGCCGGATGTTCCTTTTGCAACACGCGCAGCGCGTCGGCACGGAAGCTCGCCGCGTTGAGGAATGACAAGGGCGCGTGCAGGCCGACGACGACCACGCCGGCCACGCGCTCGCCCCGGATCTGCGGATGAGCCGGCCACCAGATCGTCGTGTCGGGCACGCGGTCGAACACCACCAGCCGCGCCCGCGTCGTGCTCCAGATGCCATGCAGCAGCGACAGAACGATACCGATCGCGACGCCTTGCTCGATCGGCAGCACGATGATCGCAGCAGCCGTCGCTACGATCAGCAGGAACTCCGGTTTGACTCCCGAAAGACCGTCACGATCTGTCCGAAGCGGATGATACGCAGCGCGACGAACAGCAGCACGCCGCCGAGCGCCGCATCAGGCACGTGCTGCAGCAAGGTCGCGCCGAACAGCAGCAACGCCAGCACGATCGCCGCGGCGACCAGTCCTGATAGCTGCGTCTGCCCGCCAGTCTCGGCCACGATCCCGGTTCGCGGCGGACTGGCGTCCACCGGAAACGCGCCGAACAGGCCGGCCAGCAGGCTTCCTGCGCCCGCGCCGAGGAAATCGCGATCGACGTCGGCGGGCTTGTCGGGATCGGAGGGAAAGGAACGCGTGGTTGCGGCCGTCTGCACCATCACGACGATTGAAATCAGCAAGCTCAGGGGAATGAGCCGCGCCCATTGTTCGAGCGCGATGCCGGGAATGGCTGGCGCGGGCGGTGTTCCCGACACCGTGCCGACCACATTCACGCCCTTGCTCTCGAGATGGCCCGCGATCACAGCGATCGTTGCCGCGATGAGGCCGATCAGGGCGCCGGGAATCCGCGCGCTCACTTTTTCGCAGAGTGCGACCACGGCCAGCACGCCGAGGCCGATGCAGACCGTGAAGACATTGGTATCGCCGACTTGCCGCGCAAGAGTGGCGATGCGTTCCAGCATCGGCCCGCCCGGCGCGGGGAGGCCGAGCACGCCCGGCATCTGCGACACCAGGATGTGCACGGAGATGCCGGCGAGAAAGCCGACCGTCACCGGCAGCGACAGCAGGTTGGCGATGCCGCCAAGGCGAAAAAGCCCGGCCGCGATCATCACGATGCCGACCATCAAGGCGAGCGCCGCCGCAAGCGCCTGATGATCGCCGCCTGCGGCCGCCATCAGTGCAAGCCCGCCGGCAAAGATCGGCGTGATCGTGGAGTCGGCGCCACAGGACAGGAAGCGGTTGCCGCCGAGCATCGCGAAGCCGAACGATCCCGCCATGAAGGCGAAGAAGCCGATTTGCGGCGGGAAACCGCCGAGCCGCGCGGTCGCCATCTGTTCGGGGATTGCGATCGCGGCGAGCGTCAGGCCCGCGATCAGGTCCTGCGGAAAGTAGCCGGGCTTATAGGAGCCCAGCGAGCGGAAGATCGACCATGACGCGTGTTCCGAGCCATTCTGCGCCATGCTGCCTCCCTCGACACCAACCCGCCGCGACTGCAGTCGATTTTGAGTGGCGCGGCAAGCCCTCTCGCGTGGCCCAAGCTTATTCCCAAGCCTATTACCAAGCCTATTCGATCACGTCGTCGGCGCGCTCCTGGACCGACATCGGAATATCGAGGCCGAACGCCTTGGCGGCCTTCAGGTTGACGACCAACTCGAACTTGACCGGCATCTGCACCGGCAGGTTGGCCGGCGCCTCGCCCTTGAGAATGCGGTCGACATAGGATGCGCCGCGGCGAAACAGGTCGGCGAGATCGGTGCCGTAGGAGATCAGCCCGCCGCTCGCCGGAAACAGCCGATAGGCGTAGACGGCCGGCAGGCGGTATTGCGCCGCGAGCGCGATGATCTGCTGACGGTGGGCCATGATGAAGATGTCCGGCATCACGATCAGGCCGGCGTCAGGCTCACGCGACAGCGCCGTCATGACGGCGTCGATCTCGGCCGGATTGTGCACCGGCGCGGCGGTCAATTTCGTCTTCAACAGCGGCGCCGCGGCTTCGACGGGTTTCAGGAAATACGAGCCGCCCTCCGGCGATGTTGCGGGATTGAACATCACCGTGACGCGGCTGGTTCGCGGCGCGATCTCCTTCAGAAGCTCCATCAGCTTGGCGGTGATCGAGGCTTCGAGATTGGTGAAGCCGGTGATGTTGCCGCCGGGATGAGCGAAGTTGCTGACGAAACGGCTGCCGATTGGATCGGACACCTGGATGAACACGATCGGGATCCGGCTGGTCTGGGTCTTCAGCGCCGCGATGACGGGCGTGGTGTGGCCGACGATTACGTCCGGCCGCTGTTGCACGAACAGGCGCGCGAAGATCTCGATCTTCTCGGCGTCGCCAGCGCCCCAGCGATAGTCGATCAGGACATTGCGGCCATCCTGCCAGCCCAGTTCCTTCAAGGCATTGGTGAAGGCAGCGATCAGCGCCTTCTGCGCCGGGTCGCTTTCGGCAAAACCCATCAGCACGCAGATCCGCCGCATCTCTTCGGACTGCGCACGTCCGGTAAGTGGCAGCGCCGTCGCCGCGCCGCCGACGAGCGTCATGAAATCGCGCCGTCGCATTCGGTCCCCCCGGTCGACCTCCCGCCTGCTTACAGCATTTGCGGCAAAAAGTTGACAGGGAACCGGCTGCGATAGCCAGTGGACGGTGCTACCGGTGGGAGCGCATCAACGCGAAACGGCCGCCGGTTGGGGGCCGACGGCCAGATCCACGTGATCGCCGGCGCATGTGCCCTGCGAGACACAGCGGCGCACGCGGCGAGGCGATCACTCTGCCGCCCGCATGGCCAGCAGATTCACTCTCTCCCTGATGGAGCGGAGAAGCGCAAGTTAGAGAGGCTTGCCGATCAGGTCTAATCGTATTAAAAGTGACTCAAGATAAGAAATACTGATCGATGATCTCTCTCAAGCAGCTCAAATATTTCGACGCGGTCGTCCGCTCCGGCCATTTCGGCCGCGCCGCGGACCAATGCGCGGTGACCCAGCCGGCGCTCTCGATGCAGATCCAGGAGCTGGAGAAGGAATTGGGCGTGCAGCTGCTCGAGCGCGGCCGCAGCGGCATCATCTTGACCGAGGCCGGCCGGGAGATCGCCGGCCGCGCCGCGCGGGTCCTGACCGACATCCGCGACATCGTCGATGTTGCGCGGCTGCAGAGCGCGGTGCTGGCGGGTCCGCTGCATCTCGGCGTCATTCCTTCGCTCGCGCCCTACATCCTGCCGGCGCTGTTGCCGCTGATCCGCGACGAATATCCTGACCTCGATCTCTCGCTGCGCGAAACCCAGACCCACCACCTGGTGGACGGACTGCTCGAGGGCGGTATCGATCTCCTGCTGCTGGCGCTGCCGGTCGAGCATGCCGATGTCGAGACCATGAAACTGTTCAACGATCGCTTCCTGCTCGCGATGCAGAAATCGCGCAAGGTCGCCAACCGAATCCGCGCGACGCCGGAGATGCTGCAACAGGACCGTCTGCTGCTGCTGGAAGAGGGCCATTGCCTGCGGGACCAGGCGCTGGCGTTCTGCAACCTGCGCCGCGTCGAGCACATCGATACTTTCGGCGCGTCCAATCTATCCACCATTGTGCAGATGGTCGCGAACGGTCTTGGCATGACGCTGCTGCCGGAGCTCGCGATCGATCTCGAATGCCGCCGCGGCGACATCAAGGTGATGCGCTTCACCGATCCAGAGCCCCGCCGCGTCGTCGGTCTCGCCTGGCGCAAGAGCTCGCCGCGCAAGCGCCATTTCGCCGAGCTCGGCAAGCTGATCATCCAGGCGACGTCGGCGCAGCTGCGCGAGTCGGAACGGGTGTAAGGCGCATCAGCGCGCCGCGTTTGGACGGCGCCAAGCGGCGACACGAATGCCCGGCAGGCGTCAAGGCGCGACAAAAATCCAGGCCGCCGCGCCACATAAAACGATCAGCCAAATAAACGAAAACCAGAAAAGGAAATTGTCTCGGGTCATGCAGGCGCTGCTCAAATGGATGAAGGCGCCGCCAAACTCGAATTGGCTGCGCGGCAGCGGGGCTATAGAGGAATTGCCGCGTGCGTGTCTTGTGATGGCGCGCCAATAACTTGCGAATTCACGCCGGGATTGTTTGTCTACGACTCCGAAAGACCGGAGCGTAATATTACGGGGCCGGTGGTCATCACCGTCGCTGTCAACGGCCCTTTCCTGACGCTGGCCAGGGGACAGCCTCACCGAAGCGGCATCCGGATGTCCGGAATTGTCTTGGGGTCAATCCAGTCCAGCGCCTGAAGGCATGCGTAAAAGAGCTGACTTCCCGATAGCCGAGCAGCCAGGCGATTTCGGACATCGGCAGCTCGCGCTCCGCGAGATAGCGTTGGGCGAGTTCAGCCCTCAGTTCGTCCAGCATGTTCAGGAAAGCCGTTTGCTCGCCATGAAGTTTCCGCGACAGCGTTCGGCAACTCATCCCAAGCCGCCGCGCGACTTCCGGCACATGGGCTTTCCCATGTGGAAGCAGCTCCGGGATGAGCTGCTCCACGGCCGAACGGATACTCACGCGCTCCTTTAGTCGGGAAGCGAGGGCATCGTCAGCGTATTGCCGCAGTAACTTGTTCAGGTAAATGTCGCGTCCCGTCACCGGGAGCGAAGCGACTTGCGCCGAGAAAACGATCTCGTCGGTATCGGCGCCGAACTTCACGTCGGTCCCAAAGAAGGCTTTGATCTCGGCAGGTGGATCAGCGCGAACGTGCCTGACTTTCAACTGGCGCGGCGCCAGCCGGCTGTCGGTCACTTGCCGGCAGATGCGTACCAGTGTCACGAGCCAGAATTCCAGATGCTGTTTGTCCGACGCCCGGTCAACGTCGACGTAGTCAACGGCGAGGGTGGCCGCGCCATCCTGCATGAAATGCAGGTGGATCCCTTCATCGTTGATGTTGCTATAGCGCACGCAGTTGCGAAGGGCGTCCGCAAGTTGCTCGGACGATGCCATCACAAAGTAGACAAGTCCGATTTCGCGCGGCTCGAAGCTGCGCGCCAGGTGAAAGCCCAAGAGATCATCGGAAAGCGCTTCGGCGGCCAGTTCCAGGAGTTTGATTTGGGTCTGCACCTCGATGCGAAAGGTCGGATCGTCGGCTTCCTCCTCGCTCAGTCCGGCTCGGTGCAGGATATCCGCCACATCCTTCCCTGCCTCGCGCAAGCGAACGCAGGCGAGGCGCGCGATTTCGTTGGTGGCGCTCGGTATTGCGCTGAAACTGTCTGTCTTGGCAGACTCCATGTTCGCCATGTCCGATATCTGGGATGTCCGATATTTGAGATGTCCGATATTTGAGTCCAGGGTGCAGAATGGTGACTGCCGCGCGTCAATCACGGGAGGCCGGATTCTTTTTCAAAAGGGGCCCTCGGGGCAACGCTTTTCGGTGGTTCATCTGGCGCGTAGCGCCGTTGATCTGGATCAAGGAATGGCAGGACCGAGATCGGCGGTCCTGTCGCTTGGTCGCGCGGACCCGCGTTGATCTTGCATGAGGTCGCATGCAGTCGCGCCGCGACGGCGTAGACGGCTGTGCGCATGTATCTCAGTGGAAGGTCTGGACTTTCCTGCCGCGTCAGGCTCAAATCCCGCTCGCAAAAGCAAACGGCACCATGCCGTATAACAACACCGCGGACGCCTGCGAGCCAAGACGGGCGCCGAATACAGGAAGCGAACGGGAGCATCACATGGCGATTTCGCGTCGTGACGTATTATTGGGCAGTGCCGGCGCGCTCGGCGCCGCATCATTTTCATTCCCCGCCCCTGCGATCGCGCAATCCGATTCGATCAAGATCGGCTGCCTTGCGGCGATGACCGGGCCGAGTTCCGCGCCGACGCTGGGCTTCAATCGCGGCGTCGATTTCGCGGTGAAGGCCATCAACGGTGCCGGCGGCGTCAAGGGACGCAAGATCGAGATCGTGATGCGTGACACCCAGGGCGATCCGACCAAGGCTGTGAACGCGACGCAGGAGATGATCAGCCAGGTCAAGGTGCACGGCATCTGGGGACCGCTCAATTCGGGCGAGGCGCTGGCGACCACGCCGATCATGGCGCGCGCCAAGATCCCGGACATCCACCCTTGCGTGGTGGAAAGCCTGATCGACACCACGAAATATCCCAACGCATTCCGCATGGCGCCATCGAACAGCCAGTGGGATGACGCGGTGCGCAACTACTGCCTGAAGGTCTTGAAGGTGAAGAAGATCGCCGTGATCGGCGACACCACGGGCTATGGCGTCACCGCGGTCGGCGCGTCGGTCGCGGCCTTCAAGAAGGACGGCGCGGACGTGGTCTATCAGGCCAATATCGATGCGACCCAGCCGGACATGACGCCCGACATGCTGCGCGCGAAGAATGCGGGCGCCGAAGTGATCGTGGTCTGGAGCGTCACGACCGGCATGGAGGCGCGCATGTTCAACACCCGCGCCGCGATGAACTGGGACATTCCCTTCGTCGGTCATCCCTCGCTCGCCTCTGGAGAGCTCGCAGGCCTCGTCGACAAGCCGGAGAACTGGAAGAAGGTCTATGCCATCGGCTACAAGAGCTGCAGCTATGATGCTTCGGGCAAGCTGCCGCCGAAGAGCGAGGAATTGGTCGATCGCCTGACCAAGGGCGGCGTCGTGCTCAACGACACGCTGTTGTGGTGGGTCGCGGGCGGCATCGACGCGATCGAGCTGTTCGCCAAGGCGGTCGAGGCGAGCGGATCGACCGATCCGGCAGGGATCATCGCGTATTTCAACACGCTGAACAAATATCCCGGCTATTTCGGCAATTATACCTTCACGCCGACGCAGCATAACGGTTACCCGACCGAGGAGATCGTGATGTCGGAGGCGTCGACCGCCAAGAACGGCACGTTTGCGCTCGCGCCGGGTTACTCCTGAGCGCACCGGGCAGGGCAGTCAGTACAAGGCAGTCAGTCCATGCTCGCCTCGATCCTCGCTTCAGGTCTCGCGGCGGGCGCGATCTACGCGCTCGTCGGCGTCACCTACAACACGATGTTCTCCACCTCGCGGGTGATGAGCTTCACCGCGGGTCAGCTCGCGATGCTCGGCGGCGTGTTCGGCTCGATGTTCACGCTGAAAATGGGGCTGCCGGCAATCGTTGGCTTCGCGCTGACGCTTGCCTGCTGCGCCATCATCGGGGTCATCACCGAATTCGTCGCGGTGCGGCCCGTATTGAAAAGCCTCGATCAGCACCTCTATGTGCTTTCGACGCTGGCCGTGGCGCTGATGATCCAGCAGGTCGCCGCGATCAAATGGGGCACCGAGCCGCAACCGTTTCCGCGGCTGATCGGCTGGGGCAGCGGCGTCCTTGATGAAAAATTCTGGCTGCCGGTCGCAGCCTGCGCGATCACGATTCTCGGCCTCGAATATCTCTATCGCCGCACGCTGGTGGGACGCGCCTTCGTCGCCATCGCGGAGGACAATTTCGCGGCGCGGGCGCTCGGCCTCCCGGAACGCAATCTGCGCATCGCAAGCTATGCGCTTGCGGGCGTGATCGGCGGCATCGCCGGCTTTTCCGGCGGCGAACTGCTGCTGGCCTTCTTCGCCAACGGCGCGCTGCTCAATTTCTACGGCTTCGTGCCGGTCGCGCTCGGCGGCCTCGGCAACAACCGCGGCGCCATCATCGGCGGTCTCGCGCTCGGCCTGTTCCAGCAGGCGGCGAACTTCATGGTCGGCGGCATCTTCTCGTCCGTCGCCGTCTTCACGCTGTTCATCATCGTGCTGCTGACCGCGCCGCAAGGCCTGTTCGGCGCGTCGACCGCGCGGAGGGTGTGATGACCGCGGTCACGACCATCCCGGCGCGCAACGAGACCGGCGCGTGGCGCGCGACGCTGCCGCATCTTCTGCCGTTTCTCGCCGTGCTCGCCGTCGCGCTGCTTTTGCCGCTTGTCGGCAACGACTATTGGGCGCTGATCGGCACGCGCATGGCGATCTATTGGGTGCTGGTCTCCGGCCTCAATCTGGTGGTCGGCTTTGCCGGGCACCTTGCAATCGGCTATGTCGCGCTGCTGACGCTCGGCGCCTACACCACGAGCGTGCTGGTTGCCGGCAATGTGATGCCGCCGCTGCCGGTGTTCGCGGCGTTGCCGGTCGCGGCTGTCGTCGGTGCTGTCTTCGGCGTCATCGTCGGCCTGCCGGCGCTGCGCCTGCGCACCTTCTACTTCGCGATGTCGACGCTCGGCTTCGCGACCATCGTGACGCAAATCGCGCTCGCCTGGCAGAGCGTGACCGGCGGCGGCATCGGCATCGCGGGGCCGGAGTTTCCCGCGCCCTTCAACACGGCCTGGGGCTTCTATTTCCTCTGTATCGGGATCGCCGCATTCACGACCTGGATCAGCGCCAATGTCGCGCGCAGCCGATTTGGCCGCGCGCTGATCGCGCTGCGCGATGCCGAGGTCGCGGCTGAAGCCACCGGTATCTCCAAGACGAGCATGCTGATCGCGATCTTCCTGCTGGCGGGCGCGCTGGCAGCCGTCGCGGGCGGGCTGTTCGCGAGCCTGCAGACTTACATTACGCCGGATGCCTTCACGTTCGACCTCTCGGTGCTGTTTTTCATCGCGATCCTGATCGGCGGACGCGGCTCGATCCTGGGACCGCTGCTCGGCACCGCCATTCTCACGGTCTTGCCGGAGATCGCAGCGCCGCTCGCGGCGTGGTCGACGTTCCTCTATGCGGTACTGCTGCTCGTCATCGTGCTGGTCATGCCGGGCGGCATCGCCGCATTGCTCGACTTCCGCAACCGCCGGCCGCTTGCGAGCAACCGCGCCATCGTGCCGCGGCCCGCGGCGCTTGCCGACATCATGCGCGGCAGGGCAGGCGGCAAGGCACTGGCGCTGCGCGGCATTGCGCTGAGCTTCGGCAATGTTCGCGCCATCGACGGGCTCGATCTCGATGTCGCACCGGGCCAGATCCATGGCTTGATCGGCCCGAACGGCAGCGGCAAGACCACGACGTTGAACGTGATCTCCGGCTATTACGCTGCCAAGGCCGGCGCGATGACATTGGGCGAGCAGGCGCTGCCCCCGGGCCAGCCGGTGTTGCGAGCGACCGAAGGCATCGCGCGCACCTTCCAGACCCCGCGCGTGATCGGCGAGGCGTCGGTGCTCGAGAACGTCATGATCGGCGGCAGTATCGAGGGCAAGGCGAGCTTCATCGAGGCGCTGCTCTGGCTGCCGCGCAACCGCTGGGACGAGCGGATGCTGACCGCGAAGGCGCGCGCGCTGCTTGGCGTCGTCGGGTTGGAGACGCTGGCGGATGTGCGCGCCGACCGTCTGCAGCACAGCGAATTGCGCTTCATCGAGATCGCCCGTGCGCTGATGCTCGATCCGGATTTCCTGCTGCTCGACGAGCCCGCCGCCGGACTTTCCAACGACGAGATCGCGCGGCTGGCCGAGTTGATCAAGGCGATCAGCGCGCGCGGCACCGGCGTGCTGCTGGTCGAGCATCATGCCGACCTGATCTTCGACATCTGCCATTACGTCACCGTGCTCAATCTCGGCCGCACGCTCGCGGCCGGCACGCCCGCCGAAATCCGTGTCCACAAGGAGGTCGTCAGTGCTTACCTCGGCGGCTGAACCTCTACTTGTCCGTCAGCCGGCTCGAATCCGGCTATGGCAAGATCCGCGTGCTGCACGGTGTCGACCTCACCGTCGCCTCGGGCGAGGTGGTGGCGCTGCTCGGTCCGAACGGCGCCGGCAAAACCACATTGTTGCGCGCGCTGTCGGGGCTGCTGCCGGTTGGCGCCGGCCAGGTGCGATTCGACGGGCGCGACATCACCGGCATCACGCCGCGCGAGGCGGCGCGCACGGGCCTGGTGCATGTCATCGAGGGCCATCGCGTGTTCACGCAGATCTCCGTCACCGACAATCTGCTGCTCGCCGCCTACGACCTGCCGCGGGGCGAGCGCGCCGCGCGGGTCGAGGAGGCGCTGTCGTTCTTTCCCGAGATCGCGGAGAAACGTCATGAACGCGGCGGGGCGCTCTCCGGCGGCCAGCAGCAGATGCTGACGGTCGCGCAGGGCCTGGTGCGACGGCCGCGGCTGTTGATGCTGGACGAACCTTCAGCCGGCCTGTCGCCGGTGCTGGTCGATCGCGTGCTCAACGTCGTCGACCGGCTTCGCAGAGCAGGGCACCGCGGTGCTGCTGGTCGAGCAGTTGCTGGAGAAGGCGCTGGCCGCGGCTGACCGCGTCTACGCGCTGGTACAAGGCAATATCGCGCTGCAGGCGCGGACCGGCGAGGACGATCTGCCGCATCGGCTCGAACGCGCCTATTTCGGTCATGAGAGCCACGCGCTGGCCGCGCCTTGATCGGCACCGGCCTTGCCTGCGCGCAGCCTTTGATCATACAGTCGTACCATAACGAGCCGCGGCGACGATCGCGGCGCAAACAAAAGCAGATTGGGGGAGCGCCATGACGATCGCGCCTGTCAGCCGTCGTGTCTTCGTGAAATCGTCGATGGCCGCCGCATCCTGGCTCGTCGCCGCGCCCGCGATCATCGGCCGCGCGCAGGCCGCGACCCTGAAGCTCAAATGCTCGTCTTCGCTGCCGAACGATCCGAAATACGCCAATGGCCGCGTCTACTACGACAATCTCGTCAAGAGCCTGAAGGCGAACGGGCTCGGCGAGCAGATCGACGTCACCTTCTTTCCCGACAATCAGTTGGGCCAGGAAATCGACGTCATCAATTCGGTCAAGCTCGGTGTCATCGATCTGATGGTGTCGGGCTCGTCGATCTCGGCCAATCTCGTGCCGCTGGTCGGCACTTTCGACCTCGGCTATCTCTTCACGAGCTATCAGCAGCAGACCAAGGCCTTCGACACCGGCGCCGCCAAGCCGATCGAGGATGCGCTGCTCAAGGGCGCCAACATCCGCGTCATCGCCTGGGCCTATAATTTCGGCGCACGCAGCGTGCTGGCGAAGAAGCCGGTGAAGACGCCGGAGGATCTCGCCGGCCTGAAGATCAGGACGCTGCCCAATCCGATCATCACCGAGTGCCTGCGCCTGATGGGCGCGGCTGCGACGCCATTGGCGTTCGGCGAAATCTACACGGCGCTGCAGGCCGGCGTGCTCGACGGGCTCGAGCATGATCCGCCGACCATCCTCGCCAGCAAGTTCTACGAGACCTCGAAGAACTACGCGCTGACGCAGCACATCTTCTCGCCGCTCGCGATCTATTTCAGCGACGCGACCTTCAACCGCATGGACCCGAAGCTGCGCGAAGGCTTTCTCGACGCCGCCAAGAAGGCTGCCGCCGACACTCGCGTCCACGGGCTCGCGGTCGAGAAGGAGGCGCTCACGGCGCTCACCGAAAAGGGCGTCACGGTGGTCGAATGCGACAAGGAGGCCTTCCGCAAGCGCGTTGCGCCGCAGACCGACAATTTCATCAAGGCGCGCCCCGAGGCGAAGCCCGTGATCGACACGATCCGCGCGACGCAGGCCTGAGGTTGCCGTGATGCTGCGGGGCTATCAGATGCAAATCTTCCTTGGCTCTGATCTTGCCGGGCCTCATGGTTCGAGACGCGCGGCTTTGCCGCGCCCTCACCATGAGGGTCCAAGATCTCGCCGCGAAAGAAGTCCTCATCCTGAGGAGCCCGCCGCAGGCGGGCGTCTCGAAGGATGGCCGCGAAGGAACTGCCGGAACAACTTTTCTTTCAGCTGCGATGGCCTCGCATGATGTCGGGCGTCGCGGCACCGGCCAGCCGCCATTGGGTCGTGGTGTCGCTGCTCAGGCTCAGCGACGCAGTCGCAGCCGTCCTGCTTCTGGCGGACCTCCTGGTCGTGTGCAGCTCGGTGCTCGCCGCGCTTCCTGTTCAACGCGCCGGTCGAATGGTCTGACGACGTGGCGCGCGGCCTGATGGTCGGATCGAGCTTCTTCGGCGCGGCGAGCGCGCTCGCGCGCAGCGAAAACCTCGGAGTTTCGTTTTTCGCCGACATGCTGCCGGCAAGCGTGCGGCCCGTCGTCGATTCCGTGAGCGCGGTGCTGGTTAGCCTGATCGCCGGCTATGTCGCGTACAACGCGATCAAGCTTGGCGGCTTGACGTCGGGACAGACCACAGGCTCGGGCCTGCCGCTGGAACTGACATTCTACCCGATGGGCGTCGGCGCGCTGTTCATGACCGCCTTCGCGCTCGAAGTTCTCGTCTCGCGGCCCGTCCGCGACGTCGTCGCAGGCATGATCGCAACCGGCCTGATCGTCGGCCTCTATCTCGCCTGGGATTTCCTCGCGCCGGACTCGGTGCCGTCGTCCGGTGTGCTGATGCTGGTCGGCTTCTTCATCACGCTGTTCGGCGGCTTGCCGATCGGCTTTGCGCTGGCGCTCGCGGCGCTGATCTTCATCTGGGTGGAGGGCACGCTGCCCGGCGTCATCTTCGCGCAGCAGATGGCGCGCGGCATCGACAATTTCGTGCTGCTGGCGATCCCGTTTTTCATTCTCGTCGGCTATCTCATGGAAGCCAACGGCATGTCGGTCCGCCTGATCGAACTGCTGCAGCGCGCGGTCGGGCGCATGCGCGGCGGCCTCAACGTCGTCATGGTGATGTCGATGGTGCTGTTCTCGGGCATCTCCGGCTCCAAGATGGCCGATGTCGCGGCGGTCGGATCGGTGCTGATCCCGGCGGCGCGGCGGACCAAGCAGAATCCGGGAAGCGCGGTGGCGCTGCTGGCGGCGTCCGCCGTGATGGCCGAGACAATTCCGCCCTGCATCAACCTGATCATCCTGGGCTTCGTCGCCAACCTCTCGATCGGCGGCCTGTTCGTCGCGGGGCTGCTGCCGGCCGGGCTGATGGCGCTCGCGCTGATCGCCGTGTCCATTATCTTTGGACGGCGTCCTGCAGTGTCGGAGGAATTGCACGCCGCGCCGGTCTCGGGCCTCTGGACCGGCGCCATCGCATCCTTCGGGCTGATTGTCCTGATATTCGTCGGCTTCAAGAGCGGCTTTGCGACCGCGACTGAAATCTCGGCCTTCGCCGCGCTCTACGCCATCGTTGTCGGCAGTGTCGTATTTCGCGAGCTCAGTCTCAAATCGGCGACGCATAGTTTCATCCAGGCTGCGACGCGTTCGGGATTGGTGCTGTTCATCGTCGCCGCCGCCCAGTCGCTTGCGTTCATCCTGACGCTGCAACAGGTGCCGCATGCGGTCGGCGACATCATGCTGTCGCTGTCGAAGACGCACGGCGTCTGGCTGTTCATGCTGATGTCGATCGCGGTGCTGATCGTGATGGGCTCGGTGCTGGAAGGGGCCGCCGCGCTGATCATCTTCGGACCGCTATTGCTGCCGGTTGCGGTCAGGCTGGGTATCGATCCCCTGCATTTCGGCGTGGTGCTGGTCATCGCGATGGGGATCGGCTTGTTCGCGCCGCCGTTGGGTCTCGGACTCTACGGCGCCTGCCTGATCGGCAACGTGCCGATCGAGCAGACCATCAGGCCAATTGCCGGATATCTTGGATTGTTGTTTCTGTGTCTATTGATCGTGGCGTTCGTGCCGGCGATCAGCACCGCGCTGCCACGCGCGCTTGGCTATTGACGGGAAGATTTCGTGAAAGTCCTGCTGACCCATACGCCGGAGTTCCGGCGTCAATATTACGGCGAGCGCAGCCTGAAAGGCCTGCAGGCGCTCGCGGAGGTCAGACTGCACGAGGCCGACGCCCCACTCGACGCCTCGCGCCTTGTCGAAGCGGCCAGGGATGTCGAAATCATCGTCGCGGATCGCATGACGGAGGGCAGGGGAGAAATTTTTCCGCACCTGCCCAAACTGCGTGCCTTCGTCCGCTGCGCGGTCGATATCCGCAATATTGACGTCGAGGCGGCCTCGGCTGTTGGCGTTCTGGTGACACGTGCGTCGCCGGGCTTCGTGCCGGCGGTGGCGGAGCTTGCACTCGGTTTCATGGTCGATCTGTCGCGCGGCGTCTCGCGCGCGGGCGCCGACTATCACGCGGGCCGCAAGCCGGACGTGGCGATGGGACGGCAGCTTGCGGGCAGCCGCATCGGCATCATCGGTTATGGCAGTATCGGGCGATACCTGGCTCGTCTCGCAAAAGCGCTCAGCATGGAGGTGCTGGTCGCCGACCCCTTCGTCACGATCGATGAAACGGATATCCATCACGTCGCGCTTGACGATCTTCTTGCTCGCGCCGACTATGTCGTCTGTCTCGCCATTGCCGATGAGCAGACCGAAAATCTGATCGGACAGGCGGCGCTGTCGCAAATGCGGCCGCATGCCTTCTTCATCAACCTGTCGCGCGGCAATCTCGTCGATGAAGCGGCGCTGGCCGCGGCGTTGCGCGAACAGCGTATCGCAGGCGCCGCGATGGATGTCGGCCGCGCGGCGGACCAGATGCCGACGCCGGATCTCGCAGCACTTCCGAATGTGATCGCCACGCCGCATATCGGCGGACTGACGCCGCAGGCGATCGAGCATCAGGCCTCGGAAACAGTTCGGCAGGTCGCGTCCATCATCAAGGGCGAGGCCCCGGTCGGCGCCGTCAATGCCGAGCACTGGACACGACGGCCATGACCGGACGCGCGGCAAAACTGCCGTTCTTCTACGGCTGGGTCGTGGTCGCGGTGACGTTCGTCACCATGGCGATCGGCGTCAATGCGCGCACGGCGTTCTCGCTGTTCTTTCCGCCGATCATCTCGGAATTCGGTTGGGAGCGCGGCCTCACCGCGGGCGCGTTCTCATTCGGATTCGTGGTGTCAGCCATCGTCAGCCCGCTCATCGGACGGCTGATGGATCGCGCCGGCCCGCGGGCCGTGATGGAGCTTGGCGTCGCGCTGATGGCTGGCGGCCTCCTGCTGGCGCCGCTCACCACGCAGCCCTGGCATCTCTATGTCACCATCGGCGTGCTGGTCGGGGCGGGCAGCGTCTGTCTCGGCTATTCCGGCTTCTCGCTGTTCCTGCCGAACTGGTTCATCCGTCGCCGTGGCCTTGCGATCGGCATTGCTTTTGCGGGTGTCGGCATCGGCTCGGTGACGCTGCTGCCCTGGGTGCAGCATATGATCGAGCAGGCCGGCTGGCGCAGCGCCTGCACGGCAATGGGCCTGTTGATCCTGATCGTGCTGGTGCCGATCAACCTGCTGCTGCGCAAGCGCCCGGAGGATGTCGGGCTGCGGCCGGACGGCGACGCCGCGCCGTCTGCGTCATCGGCCAAGCCGGTCTCGAACATTCTCGATCACGCCTGGGCCACGACCGAATGGACGCTGGCGCGTGCGCTGCGCACCGCGCGGTTCTGGTGGATCGCGCTCGGCTATTTCTGCGGCCTTTACTCCTGGTACGCGGTGCAGGTGCACCAGACCAAGTTTCTGCTCGACATCGGCTTCAGCCCGAGTCTCGCAGTATGGGCGCTGGGTCTCGTTAGCCTGCTCGGCATTCCCGGCCAGATCATGCTTGGCCATCTGTCCGACAGGATCGGGCGGGAAGCGATCTGGGCGATCAGTTGCTTGGGCTTCGTGATCTGCTATGCGGCGCTGATCGCGCTGAAATCCGAGCCTTCGCTGGTTCTGCTCTATCTCATGGTCGTTGCTCAGGGTGCGCTGGGCTACGGCCTGACCTCGGTGATGGGCGCAGTGGTGCTCGAGATTTTTCAGGGGCCGCATTACGGCAGCATTTTCGGCACGCTCATGGTGCTGGCGCTGGCCGGTGGCGCGGCGGGTCCGTGGGTGACCGGGTTTCTGTACGATCTGACAGCGAGCTACACGATCGCCTTCGCGATCGGGATCGCCGTCAGCGTGGTGTCGGCGCTCGCGATCTGGCAGGCGTCGCCGGGAAAAATTCGCGCGGTCGCCGGTCGGCTCGCATCAACATGACGAGATCCCCATCGCGCGCTGCAGATCGTCGATGGCGCGCAGGAAACTGTCGGGCGGCGTGGTTTCCGGGTCGATCAGGCGATGCAGGCGGAAGCCGTCCTCCAGCGCCAGCACGATCGCCGCGATCCATTCCGGGTTGCGCGCACCGTTTTTGCCGCTGTTCTTCGCCGCGGTCTCGACGATGTCGGCGACCAATTTTCTGCGCGCACGAAGCCGCTTGGCGAGTTCGGGCCGGCGCTTTTCCGCGCGCGCCACGAACAGGATCATCTCCATGTGCAGAAGGGGAGAGCGGCCGAGCGGGTCCTGCCGGCTGCGGTCCATGCTTCTCAACGCATTGAGAAATTCGGGCATGGTCTTGTGCTCGGCGAGAAGGTCGAGGTTGCGCCGGATGGATTGCGCGACGTGATCCTCGAGCATGGCGATGATCAGTTCGTCCTTGCTCTTGAAGTTCGAGTAGAAGGCGCCACGCGTGAAGCCGGCCGCGGCCGCGATCGCCTCGATGCTGGCGCCGCCAATTCCCTGTTCCTCGAATACCTGCGCTGCCGCCTCGAACAGCTTGTCGCAGGTGTCGTCCCTGGTCGGTCTGGTGCGAACTCTTGACATCGGCTCCCTTTAAGGCACAATGCAACTCGATACAAGAGTGTATCGAGTTTCCGGTTGGAGACCGCCGTCGCCCTGGATGGCCCGGCGCGGCAACGAAGGAGGGTCACCATGAACGAGCATGTTCAAGCTGCGAAGACCGAGCCTCTGTTCAATCCGCTCGCGCCGGAGTTCATTCGCGATCCCTATCCGTTTTACGAGCGGATGCGCGCGACCGATCCTGTCCATCTCAATGAGCACGGCTCGTTCGTCGCGAGCCGGCATGCGGAGGTTAGTCTCGTCCTGCGCGACAGGCGTTTCGGCAAGGACTATGTCGAGCGCACCGTGCGCCGCTATGGCCCGAAGATCCTGGACGAGCCGATCTTCCGCAGCATGAGCCACTGGATGCTGCAGCAGGATCCGCCGGATCACACGCGGCTGCGCGGCCTGGTGGTGAAGGCCTTCACTGCGCGCCGGGTCGAGGACATGCGCCCGCGCATCCAGCAGGTGGTCGACCAGACCATCGACGCCGTGATCGACCACGGTCACATGGACCTGATCGAGGACTTCGCCTTTCGTCTGCCGGTCACGATCATTTGCGACATGCTCGGGATTCCCGAGGAGCATCGCGAGGCCTTCTATAAGGGTTCGCGCGATGGCGGCCGCGTGCTCGAGCCGGTGCCGATGACGCCGGAAGAGATCGCGCAGGCCAATGCCGGAAACTTGATGGCGAAGATGTATTTCGAGCAGCTGTTCGAGTTGCGCCGGCGCAATCCCGGCGATGACCTGACGACGCAACTGGTGCAAGCCGAGGAGGATGGCAGCAAGCTCACCAATGAGGAACTGACCGCCAACATCATCCTGCTGTTCGGCGCAGGGCACGAGACCACCGTCAACCTGATCGGCAATGGCCTGTTGGCGCTCTATCGCAATCCCGATCAACTGGCGCTTCTGAAAGCCGATCCCTCGCTCACCAGCAATGCGATCGAGGAGTTCCTGCGTTACGATTCGTCCGTGCAACTCACCGGCCGGGTGGCGCTGGAAGATATCGAAGATCTCGGCGGCAAGAAAATCCCCAAGGGCGAAACCGTGCTGTGCCTGCTCGGTTCAGCCAATCGTGATCCGGCCGCCTATCCGGACCGTCCCGATCGCCTCGACGTCACACGTCCGAATGTGCGCCCCTTGTCGTTCGGCGGCGGTATTCACCATTGTCTGGGCGCCCAGCTCGCGCGCATCGAGGCGGAAATCGCCATTTCGACCCTGTTGCGGCGGCTGCCCGAGCTGCGTCTGGATGACGCGGACAATCCGGAGTGGCGGCCGACCTTCGTGCTGCGCGGCTTGAAGCGGCTGCCGGCAAGCTGGTGAGCTAAAGCCGCGGGTTTGTGCGGCGCGCAGGTCCGAATTCGACGTTTACCATGCGAACTCGTGAGAGGCCGGTGGTAAGGGTGGATTTAACCGTGCCGGGCTGTGACTTCGCCTCACTTCCCTCTATATGTTGTGCGGTGCCGTTGTCAGCGCGGCCGCTGGGCCGCCGACGCCGGCACCTGCCCTAAGAGGAGAAACCGTGCAGACGACGCTGCTCGGAGTGGCCATTGCTTTCATCGTTGCGCTGCTCGCCGCGCTGATCGGGCCATATTTCATCGACTGGAACCAGTTCCGGCCGCAGTTCGAGGCCGAGGCCAGCAAGGTGGTTGGCGCGCCGGTGCGGGTTGCCGGCGATCTGAGTGCGCGGCTGCTGCCGGCGCCGTCACTGGGATTGCGCTACGTGGTCGTCGGCCGAGCCAACGACCTCGGCAAGGTGCGCGCCGAGCGGCTCGACGTCGAATTCAGCCTCGGCGACATGATGCGTGGCGAATGGCGTGCCAACGAATTGACCGTTGCCGGTGCCGCGCTCGATATCGGACTCGACCAGCAGGGCCAGATCGACTGGCCGATCGCCAACGGCAAGTTCAATTTCGGCTCGCTATCGATCGACCGGCTGAAACTCAACGGCCGCGTGGCGCTGCACGATGCCGCAAGCCGGCAGACGCTGGAATTGAACGACATCGTCTTCTCTGGCGAGGTGCGTTCTCTCGTCGGCTCGGTTCGTGGCGAGGGCAAGTTTTCCATGGACGGCGCGCGCTACGGCTTCAATGTGTCCTCGGGCCAGACCTCCAATGGTAGCGGCACTCGCCTCCATCTGCGCATCGATCCGAGCGAGCGCACCCCATCGGCCGATCTCGACGGCGTGCTCGGCTTCGAGGGCCGGTCGCCGCGCTTCGATGGCGCGATCGCACTCGCAGCACTTCCGCCGAAGACCAAGTCCGGCGATGCCGCGTTGGCCTCTTGGCGGATCGCGGCCAAGGTCAAGGCCAACCGTGGCGCGGCGCAATTCGAGCAGATCGAGGCGAGCTACGGCAATGACGAACGCGCGCTGAAATTCGCAGGTCTCGGCGATGCGCAGTTTGGCGCGTCGCCGCTTTTGCGTGTGACACTCTCGGCACGCCAACTCGACGCCGACAGGTTCCTGTCCAAAAATAACGAGAAGGACAACGCAAAGGACGGCACCAACGATGTCGCCAAGGACAGCGTCAAGGACAGCGCAATAGCGCCGACACGCCTATTGCCGGGACTACGGGCTCTGATCGCGGCGCTGCCGCGCCCGCCGATCGCGACGCAGGTCAGCTTCGGCTCCGAACAGATCACGCTGGGTGGACGACCGCTGCAGAATCTCGCCGCAGAACTGCACAGCGACGCTGCAGCCTGGGCGATCGACCGGCTGGATTTCCGTGCGCCTGGCGCGACGCAGATCTCCCTCACCAGCGGCGGCAGCCTGTCCGGTCCGTCTGGCGATTTCTCGGGCGTGCTCGATATCGACTCCTCCGATCCCGACGTGCTGATGATGTGGCTGCAGGGCCGCGGCGATGTCGGCTATCGCAGTCAGAAGCCCTTGCGGCTGCATGGCAACATCAATGTCGCCGCCGATCGCGTTACGCTCGACGCGTTGAAGGCCGAGATCGAGGGAGGCGTCGTCGAGGGACGCGTCGAGCTTGCCAACCCCGTGGCCGGCGCTGGATCGCATCTCGACGCGGCATTGAAGGCGGAGCGCCTGGATCTCGATGCCGCAAGCGCCGTCGTCCGCTCGTTGGGCGGCCCGCAGGCGGACTGGCCCGACGAGGTGCAGGTGTCGCTCGACGTCGGGCGGGCGATCTCCTCGGGACAGGAACTGCGGCCCTTCTTCGCGAAATTCGGCTACACACCGAAAGCGTTTCTGCTCGACCGCCTGAAGTTCGGTCAGCCCGATGGCGTCATGCTGGACGGCGGCGGCAATTTCGATCGTGCTAATTTGACCGGCAGGTTGGCCGTCGATGCCTCGACGGTCTCGATGGCCCAGTTGACCGGATTGATTGCACCGCTTGCGCCAACCCTGGCGGCACGGCTCAACGCGCAGGTGGCGCCCGGCCCGGTGCGTACGAAATTCGTACTGAACCTCGGCGGCAGCAAGGAGCAGGTCGCCGACCATATCGCTGCACGCGTCGACGTCGATCTCGATGCACCGCAGCTCCGTGGCCGCGCTACCGTGACGGCAACGCCGCCGGTCGCCGCGATCCGAAGCCTCGATCTCGAAACCTTGCGCCTCAGCGATCTCAAGATGGAGACAAGACTCACCGCGCAGCGCGGCGCTTCACTGGTCGCCTTGCTCGGGCTTGAGCAGGCGGTCGCGGCCGGCGAAGGTGCGGTGCAGTTCGAAGGTACGGCGAACGGTGTGTGGGGCGCGCCGCTCAGGCTGAACGCCAAGCTGTGGGGCGCCGGAATGGACGCCGACGCGCAAGGCACGGCCGATCCATCGACGTCTCAAGCCAGCGTGAATTTGAGGGTTCGCAGCGTCAATCTGGCGCCGATATTCGGCTTGCCGCCGTCGGACAGCTCGCTGCGGAATGTCCGGTTGTTTGCGCGTGCATCTCTTGCGGGCAACAAGCTGACATTCGACGATCTCGATAGCGTCGCCGCCGGTTCGAGGTTGCGCGGGCGGTTGACTCTGAACCTGGACGACCAACGGAGCGTGGACGGCGAAATCGGGCTCGACGCGCTCGACCTGACGTCGGGGCTTGCCTTTGCGATCGGCGCCGCGGGCCATGACGCGGCAGAGCCGTTCACCTCCGGGTTGGTGAAGGGCTGGCGCGGCCGCATCGCCTTTCAGGCGCTCGGCGGCGCGCTGCCGGATGGCGCGGAGTTGCGTCCGGTCAGCGGCACGATCCGCAGCGACGGTCAGTCGTTGACATTGGATGCCATCAAGGGACGGATCGGCGGCGGCGACGTGACCGCAACGATCGATGCGAAGCAGGACGCCGCCGGCATATCGTTGAACGGGCGGCTCGAGCTTGCCGGCGTCGATGGCGCAGCGCTGCATTATCGCGGCTTGAAAATGCCCGCAGGGCGCACGTCGTTGCAGATGACGCTGTCGAGCCAGGGCCGCAGCGTCGCGGCGCTGGTCGGGGCGCTGTCCGGCAGCGGCACCGCGACGCTCGACTCCGCAAGTCTTGCGGGGCTCGATCCGCGCGCCTTCGATGTCGCGATCCGCGCCAGCGACTCCGGCCAGCCGACCGACGAGGCGCGGTTGCGACAGATCGTCGACCCCGTGCTGTCCGCAGGCAGCCTGCCGGTTGCTTCGGCGCAGATTCCGTTCAGCATCAGGGACGGGCGCCTTCGCATCGGCGCGACCACGCTGGAGGCCTCAGGCGCGCGCGCCATCATATCCGGCGGTTACGATTTCCCGGCGGATCAGGTGGACATTCGCGCCAGCCTCGCATCGACCGCGCCGGGTGCACCGAGCGGCCTGCCCGAAATCCAGCTCTTCACGGTCGGTTCGCCCGACGCGCTGCATCGCTCGCTCGACGTCGCCGCGTTGTCGTCGTGGCTTGCGGTGCGGACGATCGATCGCGAGACGCGGCGGCTGGATTCGATCGAGCGTGGCGAGCCGGTGCCGCCCGAGCCGGGGGTGCCGCCGTCGACCGCGTCATTGCCGTCTCCCGGCCTGGCGCCCGACGTTTCTCCGTCCGAGGCGCTGCTGCCGCGTCGTCTAGCGCCGAAGCCGAGAGTGCTCGCTCCCCGTCCGCCGGCGGTTGCGCCACCGCCGATCGTGTCTCAACAGGTCGCGCCGCTGCCGCCGCCGATCGACGTCAAGCCTGTACCGGGCTCGCCGGCGCTCAAGCCGAAGCCGCGCGCGCCGATGGTGCTGACGCCGCCAATTCCGTAAGCGTCAGAACGGCCGCGTCCTCAACCCGCGCCGAGCGCGATGGCGATGTTGTAGGTGACGAGGCTCGCGACATAGGCGAGCGCCAGCATGTAGGTGAAGGTCACGACCATCCATTTCGTGCTGCCGGTCTCGCGGCGGATCACGGCGAGCGTGGATGCGCATTGCGGCGCGAAAATATACCAGGCGAGCAGCGACAGCGCGGTCGCAAGGCTCCATTTGGTGGCGAGCAGCTGCCCGATCTGCTCGGCGGCTTCCTTGCCGCCTTCGATCGCGTAGACGGTGCCGAGCGCTGCGACCGCGACTTCGCGCGCCGCCATGCCCGGGATCAGCGCCACCGCGATCTGCCAGTTGAAGCCGACCGGGGCGAGCAGCGGCGCGATCGCCTTGCCGATGATTGCGGCAAGGCTGTAGTCGATCGCCGGCTCCGTGGCGCCTGCGGGCGGCTGCGGAAACGACGCCAGGAACCAGATCAGCACCATCATGGCGAAGATCGTGGTGCCGGCGCGCTGCAGGAACATTTTGGCGCGGTTGGTGATGCCGATCGCGATGCCCTGCAGCCGCGGCAGCTTGTAGTCCGGCAATTCCAGCATGAACGGCGCGGGCTGGTAGTCGCGCCACATGAAGAACTTGATCAGGAAAGAGACGCCGAGCGCGCTGGCGATGCCGACGGCGTAGAGGCCGAACATCACGAGTCCCTGCAGGTTGACCCAGCCCCAGACCTGTTTCGCCGGAATGAAGGCGGAGATGATCAGCGTGTAGACGGGAATGCGCGCCGAGCAGGTCATCAGCGGCGCGATCAGGATCGTGGTCAGCCGGTCGCGGCGATTGTCGATGACGCGCGTCGCCATGATGCCTGGGATCGCGCAGGCAAAGCTCGACAACAGCGGAATGAAGGCGCGGCCGTGCAATCCGGCGCCGCCCATGATGCGGTCCATCAGGAACGCGGCGCGCGCCATATAGCCGAAATCTTCCAGGAGCAGGATGAACAGGAAGATGATGATGATCTGCGGCAGGAACACGATGACGCTGCCGACGCCGGAGATCACGCCGTTCTGCAGAAAGCTCTGCAGCAGGCCGGCGGGCAGGGTGTCGTGAACAAATTGCCCGAGCGCATCGAAGCTCGACGACAACAGCTCCATCAGCGGCTGGGCCCAGGCGAACACCGCCTGGAACATCACGAACAGGATCAGGAACAGGATCGCAAGGCCGCCGACGGGATGCAGCACGACCGAGTCGATCCGTGCGGTCCAGGTGTCGGGCCGCTCGGGCAGGCTGACGCTGGTCGCGATGATGCGGTCGGCCTCGCGCTGGGTGGCGCGAAGTTCCGAGACGGTGAGCGGCTGCCAGAGATTTTGCCGGTCGGGCGAGGGCGCCTGCGCCAGAAGCTCGTCGGTGAGGCGCAGCAGGTCGGCGGTGCCGCCCTTGCGCACGGCGATCGAGGTGACGACGGGAACGCCGAGCGCTTCCGACAGTTTCGGCACGTCGACGGTGACGCCGCGTCGCGTGGCGATGTCGAACATGTTGAGCACCAGCGCCAGCGGCCGGCCGGTGCTCTTGAGCTCGAGCAGCAGGCGGATCGTGAGCCGCAGATTGGTGGAATCGGCGACGCACAGCACGAGATCGGGCAGCGCCTCGCCCTTGGTGCGGCCGAGCACGATGTCGCGCGTGATCTCCTCGTCCGGGCTGCGGCCCCGCAGCGAATAGGTGCCGGGCAGGTCGACCAGCGAAACCTGCCGTCCCATCGGCGTGACGAACGAGCCTTCCTTGCGCTCGACCGTGACGCCCGGATAGTTCGCAACCTTCTGGCGGCTGCCGGTCAGCGCATTGAACAGCGAGGTCTTGCCGCTGTTCGGCGTGCCCACCAGCGCCAGATGCATCAACGGAGTTTCCATGACGTCTCGTGTCCGGTCGCCTCAGGCGACGATGATGGCCATCGCTTCGCGCCGGCGCACGGCGATGGTGACATTCTCCACGCGAACCGCGATCGGATCCCGTCCGACGATGCCCTCATGCAGCACCTCGACCCTGGCGCCTTCAACGAAGCCGAGCTCGATCAGCCGGCTTTCGAGCTCCGCGTCCGGCAGCGCCGAGCCCGTGCCGCCGACGGCCAGATGCTGGATCACCCCGGCATAGCCGGGCCGCGCCAGGCCGAGCGGCAGCTGCGGCTTCGTTCCGTTCTGTTCGGTCATGGAAGCTGTATTTTCAATCGGATGGCGATAGGTCAAGCGCCGCGATCCGCACGCTCTCGCACCTTAGAGTGATTGTAAGGCGCAACCATCAGGCCGACGCAAATACGACACGGACGGGCCTTTCGCGCGTCGCGCTTCGGGCCGCCGGCCGGCCGTTCATTGTTCGATCCGCTCACGTTTCCGAGAGACGCAGTCGCCCTGGAATTTCGGCGGCAGGCCGGGGTCACCACCGCACGCGGAGCAACCGCGCCAGACCGCAAAAGGGAGGCTCGCATGACACGATTTGCGACCAGCTTGGTGACGCTGGCATTGTTATCGGCAGGGGTCATCGCAACGTCGCCGACGATACCGGCGTTTGCGGCCGGTGGAGGCGGCGGGGGCGGTCCCAGCGACGATGTCATGAGGCCGCCCGCGACATCGCCTCCTCCCCCGGGCACGCGATCGAGCCATAGGAAGAGAGCCCAAAAGCAATCCTTCCTCAGCGACCCCGCATTCGTCGAGGGATACCGCTCGGCCTATTCGACGATTTATGATCGTAACGACTACGCCTCGGCCATTGCGGAACTCAGGGCGCTCGGCCACGACGATTACGCCAATGTCGCTAACCTGATCGGCTATTCCTATCGCAAGCTCGGCAACTACGAGCTCTCGCAGGCCTGGTATGAGCGCGCGCTCAAATCCGATCCGAACCATGTCCTGACCTGGAACTACTACGGCCTCTGGCAGATCGAGCGAGGCAATCGTGATCAGGCGGAATTCCACCTGAAGCGCATCGCCGCCATTTGCGGCACCGACTGCAACGAGTATCGGACGCTGGCTGAGGCGCTGGAAAAGCCGCCCGGCACCGTCCTCGTCTACTGACCGAAGGCTTGTTCGCAGCGCAAGATGCCTGCCCCCGCGGTTGCGGGGCGGCCATCTTGTTTTGAGCCGCCAAGCCCCAACCGAGACCCCGAAGCGATCGCGTCAAGCGCGCGACACGCCTGCGACGCGGAGCTGTAAAACCAGTCACGGCAGGGACGGCGTCGAGCAAGTCGCCGTCATGTTGCGGCGCGAAGTAGACCGGTGGGCGCGCATACTGACATAGCGCCCACCGGGATCCGCCGATCTAACTCTTCCTGTTCTAGCTTTGCGGCTTCGATTCCTGCGGCGCGGCGAGTGCGCGGGACTTGAAGTAGTCGAGCACGAACAGCCGGATCGCCGAGGACAAATTTCCCTGCTGGCGGTTGCTGTCGATTTCGCCGACGAGTTCCGACAACGTCATGTTGCGGAGCCCGGAGATCTCCTTCATGCCGTTCCAGAACGCCTCTTCGAGGCTCACGCTGGTCTTGTGACCCGCGACAACGATCGAACGTTTCACCACGGGCGACTTCATGACGCGTCCTCGCTCTCCAGTTTATGCTGATCGAGCATGTCGCTCGCATGCTGGGTGCGCTTCGCATCTGCGAGGCGCTCGGATTTGTTTCTTCCAAATCGGGCGCGATTAGTCTCGGCCTGTCGATCGGATTGCTCGCGCTCTTTGCGTTTCTTGAAACGTTTCAGGTTGACTAAGTCCCCCATGGCGACCTCGTCAGGATACGATAAATAGTTTAGGGCGCGGGTGCGCAAAATTGCCATCCGCTAACACGGTACGCGCGGTGGCTTGCTCGGTCATCATTGCTGGAAAACCTCGATAAACGCTCACAGTTAGCATCAACAAGCATGTTTCGCGGTGCGAAAAAAACGAGTTTGGTGCTGCCGCAGCCGAGTGAAAATGACGCAATCGCCAATCGAACTCAGTCTTCAGTTGCTACGGTCTATAGCTATATCCGCGTACCGTAACTACCCGTAGTATTCCGGTGTGCGTAAATCAGCGGGGGTGGATCATCTGCCCCGGCTGTACGAGACGATCGAACTCTTCGGCAGACACAAAGCCGAGACGCAACGCTTCTTCTTTCAATGTTGTGCCACGCAAATGCGCGGACTTCGCTACTTTTGCGGCGTTATCGTAGCCTATTTTTGGCGCGAGCGCGGTGACCAGCATCAGCGAGCGCTCCATCAATTCACGAATGCGCTTCTCGTCGGCGCGAATTCCCTCGATGCAATTTTCCCTGAAGGAGCGCGCGGCGTCCGTCATCAGTTGTATGGAGCTCATCATGCAAAAGGCGAGCACCGGCTTGTAGACGTTGAGTTCGAAATGCCCCTGGCTGCCGGCGACCGTGATCGCCGTATGATTGCCGAACACCTGGCAGCAGACCATCGTCATGGCTTCGGCCTGTGTCGGATTGACCTTGCCGGGCATGATGGACGAGCCCGGCTCGTTCTCCGGCAGAATCAGTTCGCCCAATCCGGAGCGCGGCCCGGATCCCAACAGGCGGATGTCGTTTGCGATCTTGAACAGTCCCGTCGCGGCCGAATTGATCGCGCCATGCGCAAAGACATAGGCGTCGTTGGAGGCGAGCGCTTCGAACTTGTTGATGGCGCTTGTGAAGGGAAGCTTGGTGAAGGCTGCGACGTGCTTGGCGAACAGCCGCGCAAATCTCGGTTTCGAGTTGAGGCCGGTGCCGACGGCGGTGCCGCCTTGCGCGAGCGGATAGAGATCCCTCAGCGAGGTGCGCAGCCGCGCGATGCCGCTTTCGACCTGCGCGGCGTAGCCGGAGAACTCCTGGCCGAGTGTCAGCGGCGTTGCATCCTGGGTATGGGTGCGGCCGATCTTGACGATCTTCGCGAACGCCTTCTCCTTCCTGCGCAGCGCGCGGTGCAATTCGGTGAGCGACGGAATGAGGTCGGCCGAAATCCGCATCGCGGCCGCAATATGCATCGCGGTCGGGAACGAGTCGTTGGACGACTGGCTCATGTTGACGTGGTCGTTGGGATGAACCGGCTTCTTTGTGCCGAGCTCGCCGCCAAGCATCTCGTTGGCGCGATTGGCGATCACCTCGTTGAGGTTCATGTTGGTCTGGGTGCCGGAGCCGGTCTGCCACACGACGAGCGGAAAATGATCGTCGAGCTCGCCGTCGATGACCTCGCGCGCGGCGCGGGCGATGGCGCGGCTGCGGCGCTGGTCGAGCAGGCCGAGCTCGCGGTTGGTCTCGGCCGCCGCGAGCTTGACGATGCCGAGTGCGTGAACGATCGCGATCGGCATCCGGTCCTGGCCGATGCGGAAATTCTGCAGCGAGCGCTGCGTCTGCGCTCCCCAATAACGGTCCGCCGGGACCTCGATCGGGCCGAAACTGTCGGTCTCGGTGCGTGTCCGGTTTCCGCGCTGCGATTTTGCCGATGAAGTCATGACGCAGGTCCACACTATCAGTTGGCCGGCCCATGCTGGCCCGCCGCAAACCAATCCTGTTGCCGCGAAGGCGTGCGCTCGAATGACTTCGACTTATTTCTTGCGGAAGCGATCGAGCCGCACGACCTCTGCGCCCTCGCTCGGCTTCGCGGGCTCTTCTGCTGCCGTGTCGGGAGCTGCCGCCTCCGCCACCGGCTCAGGCTCCGGCGTGGCGACGTCTGAAGGGGCGGGAGCCCCCGGAAGATTTTTCGCCTGCGCCTCGGCGAGGGCGTCAGAAGGTTCGAATTGCAGAGCGAATTGTACCGATGGATCGAAGAAGCTCTTGATCGCGCTGAACGGCACCACCAGGCGCTCCGGAATGCCGCCGAACGACAGGCCGACCTCGAAGCGATCCTCCGTCACCACCAGATCCCAGAACTGGTGCTGCAGGATGATCGTCATCTCTTCCGGATATTGCGCGAGCAGCCGCGACGATATTTTCACGCCCTCGGCCGAGGACACGAAGGTGATGAAGAAATGATGCTCGCCCGGCAGTCCGTGCGCGGCGGCGTCGGTCAACACCCGTCGCAGCACGCCGCGCAGCGCGTCGCGAGCCAGGACATCGTATCGGATATGATCGGTCGCCATTGTCCGTCCTGTTGCTGCCGTCCTGTTGCGGCCGTCCCGTTGTTGCCGTCCCGTTGCAGCCGCGCTGTCGAGTCCATCATGTTGCCGGAGAACCGGCAGCGCTGCCTGTCGCCCGACTCGCTCTTGTCCCGTTCATGGTACTCCGCCGGCCGGTCAAGGTCAGCAGTGCCGTCGATAGAAGTAACAGCGGATGTGACCCTGGAGACGGGTAGATGAAGTGGAGGCTTCTGTTGCCAGGTGCCTCCGAACCCCGCCTAGCGGAGCTTAACCCGCTAGGACTTCAGAATGGTCTTTCAAACTGCGTTACGCAGCCTGAGCAACCGGAGCAAAGTTGTCGTTGGCAACTATTGCATAGCCCGATAACGGCGGAACAATACCGGGAAAAAGCTCGCCCTTTACGCCCTCGTCGATCCTATTTCGCCCCCGCCGAAGCCCGCCTGGAAGCGGGCTTTGGTGGAGGCGCCGGGTACCGCCCCCGGGTCCGAATGGTTTATTGCGACGGCGATTTATTTCCATAGCCGGCGAACCGGCGCCCCCAATATAGGGCGCAAAGGTTGAGAAAGACAGTGTCCGATCCGACACATTCTCGGCCCGAAAATGGCCGCTTCCGGTGCAGAACACGCCGAAGTGGGTTGGCCGGGGCGCGAGGCGCGTTCTAAATGTTGCCTCATGTCCCCCGAATTCGCTCGCCGGCCGCCATTCCCGCGTCCGATCGTCCCGCACCCGCCGAACAATCTCCGCCGACCGTGGCCGCGCTGTTTTTTGCGTTTGCGAAGATGTCGCTGGCGGGGTTCGGCGGCGTGCTGGCCTTCGCCCGCCGCGGCATCGTCGAAGAGCACCGCTGGATGACCGCGGACGAGTTCAACGAGACCTTCGCGCTATGCCATTTCCTGCCGGGTCCGAACATCGTCAACCTGACGGTCGTGTTCGGATCGCGCTTTCGGGGCATTGTCGGCGGCATCGCAGCCTTCGCCGGGCTGGTCGGCCCGCCGATGCTGCTCGTCATGGTCCTGGGTGCCCTCTACATGCGTTTCGGCGACGTCGATGCGCTGCGGCGCGTCCTGGCCGGCGTGTCCTGCGGCGCGGTGGGACTTTTGATCGCGGCGCTGTTCAAGATGATGCTGCCGCTGCTCAAGCGGCGCGCCGCCGCCGCCCTTGTCGTGATGGTTCTGGTCTTCATCGCGATCGGGATCATGCGGTTGCCGTTGCAGGCCGTGCTTCTGGTCGCGATTCCGATCAGCATCGGCATGACTTTCCTGATCCGGCGGCGAGGTGCGGCATGAGCCCGAACGCCAACCCGGTCTGGTCGCTGATCGTCACCTTCGGCCTGATGTCGCTGTTCGCGATCGGAGGCGCCAACGCCGCCATTCCGGAGATGCATCGCATCGCGGTCGAAGTTCATCACTGGATGACGGACAGGGAATTTGCCGACATCTATGCGATCTCCCAATTGTCGCCCGGGCCGAACGTCCTGATCGTGACCCTGATCGGCTATTCCGTCGCAGGCATCGCGGGTGCGCTCGCCGCGACACTCGCGATGTGTGTGCCGACGGCGGCGCTTGCCTATTTCGTGAGCCGGTGGCTCGCGCGATCGCGCCAGTCGCAATGGCCGTCCATTATTCAGACGTCACTGGTGCCGCTCTCCATTGGACTGATGGCAGCAAGCGCATGGATCGTGGCGCAGGCCGCTGACCGGACCTGGACGGCCGCGCTTGCGACGATCGCCGCCGCTGTTGTTGCGGCCTCGACGAGGTTCAATCCGCTCTGGATTCTCCTCATCGGAGGGTGCTTGGGTTTTGCTGGCGTTATCTGAGGAAAGCCGCTAGGCAAGGGGCCGGGCGGGTGGCATCCCAGCCAAGGACCTAAGGAATAGGCCGGCGCAAGCCGGTTGCGGAGGAAATACGTATGGCCGAAACAACGGGCCAATTGCCGAACGAGTTGGCGTCGGCGCCGGCGGCGCGCTACACCACCGGCGCGGTTGTGATCCTGGTGATGGCGCTCGCGCCGCAGCTCATCGAATTCCTGACCTCATGTGCCGGGTTAATCTTCAGCTTCTCCGGACGCGGTCCGTTGCAGGTGTTGTCCGCCCATGGCTCGGCGCTGATCCTCGCTGTCCCAAGTCTTGCCACGCAGTCGTTCGGCGGCAAGGGTTCGTTGTCCTCCGATACGCTGCTGGCGCTGATCTACAGCTATCCGATGCTCGCGGTCGCGGTGTTCACGTTCCTGGTCAGGCCGCGCGCGCCGCAGGATTATTTTGGCGGCGTAGCGATGATGGGGCTGGCGCTGTTCGCGCTGTGGGCATCGAGCGACCTGCAGGGCATGCACGGCTTCTCGTTCGGCGCGGGCACCGCGCCGCGGATGTTCGGCGTGCTGCTGCTTCTGCTGGGCGGCGCCGTCGCGGGCATCGGGCTTGTGACGGATGGTCCCCAGCTTGCGACCTATCACTGGCGCGGCCCGCTGTTCGTCATGCTTGCGATCGTCTGCTTCGCCCTCTCGATCCGGCCGCTCGGCCTCGTGGTCGCGGGTCTGGCGAGCTTCCTGATCGCGGCGCTCGGCACCCACGAAACACGGTGGGTCGAGACCCTGATCGTCGGCGCCTGTCTGACGGGCGCCTGCGCGCTGCTGTTCCCTTATGTGCTGGGACTGCCGATGCCGTTGTTTCCGCGTTTCCTGGTGCAATGAGGGCGTAATGGAACTCTTCGCAAATCTCGCGCACGGTTTCGCGGTCGCGTTGTCGCCGATCAATCTTCTGATGTGCCTGATCGGCGCGCTGGTCGGTACATTGGTCGGCGTGCTGCCGGGCATCGGCACCATCGCGACGGTGGCGATGCTGCTGCCCATCACGTTCGGTCTGCCGCCGGTCGGCGCGCTGATCATGCTGGCCGGCATCTATTACGGCGCCCAATATGGCGGCTCGACCACGTCGATCCTGGTCAACATTCCCGGCGAAGCGACGTCTGTGGTGACCGCGCTCGACGGCTTCCAGATGGCCAAGCAGGGCCGCGCGGGTCCGGCGCTCGCGATCGCCGCGATCGGCTCGTTCTTCGCGGGCTGCGTGGCGACCGTGCTGATCGCGATCCTCGGCGCGCCCTTGACGAAGCTCGCATTGGCGTTCGGCCCGGCCGAGTATTTCTCGCTGATGGTGCTCGGCCTGATCTTCGCGGTGGTGCTGGCGAAAGGATCGGTCTTGAAGGCGGTCGCGATGATCGTGTTCGGCCTCTTGCTCTCGATGGTCGGCTCCGACATCGAGACCGGCGCCTCTCGCATGGCATTCAACATCCCTGAACTCGCCGACGGCCTCGGCTTCGCCACGGTGGCGATGGGCGTGTTCGGTTTCGCGGAGATCATCCGCAATCTCGACGCCGGCGCCGAGATGGACCGCGACCTGGTGCAGCAGAAGATCACGGGCCTGATGCCGACCAAGAAGGACCTGATCAACTCCGCACCTGCGATCCTGCGCGGCACCGCGCTCGGATCGATCCTCGGCATCCTGCCGGGCGGCGGCGCGGTCATCGCGTCGTTCGCGGCCTATACGCTGGAGAAGAAGATCGCGAAGGATCCGTCGCGGTTCGGCCGCGGTGCGATCGAAGGCGTGGCGGCGCCGGAAAGCGCCAACAACGCCGCGGCGCAGACCTCCTTCATTCCGCTGCTCACGCTCGGCATCCCGCCGAACGCGGTGATGGCGCTGATGGTCGGCGCGATGACCATCCACGGCATCGTGCCGGGGCCGCAGGTGATGCAGAAGCAGCCCGACCTCGTCTGGGGCATGATCGCCTCGATGTGGATCGGCAACCTGATGCTGATCATCATCAACCTGCCGCTGGTCGGCATCTGGGTGCGGCTCTTGCGCGTGCCGTACCGGCTGATGTTCCCTTCGATCGTGATCTTCTGCGCGATCGGCATCTACTCGGTCAACAATGCACCGGTCGACGTGATCCTCGCAGGCGCGTTCGGCCTGGTCGGCTACTGGCTGATCAAGCATGACTTCGAGCCCGCGCCGCTCCTGCTCGGCATGGTGCTCGGACCGTTGATGGAGGAGAACCTGCGACGTGCGCTGTTGATCTCGCGTGGCGACTGGTCGGTCTTCGTCACGCGGCCGCTCTCTGCCGCGCTGATGGCGATCGCGGCGGGGCTCCTGGTGCTCGCGGTGCTGCCCACCTTGCGCAAGAAGCGCGACGAGGTGTTCGTGGAGAGCGAAGGCTGACATGCGTCGGCGCGCCGCATCCCGAAGTCGAATCGACCTCGGGTGCGGCGCTGTGGTGTAAATGCCGGCAGGCGGGCGTCGGCATTCGGGCGGGCGCCGCCGGGGAAGCATCGCATGAACCGGTTTGGCCGCTCGCTTGCGAGCGGATGTCTCGCCATCCTTGCGGGACTGGGCGCCTTTGCAACGGCCAGTCAGGCGCAAACCTATCCGACCCGCAGCATCACCATGATTGTGCCGTTCGCGGCCGGCGGTCCGACGGACGTCGTCGCGCGTATCGTCACAGCTCATATGGCGCAGACGCTCGGTCAGAGCATCATCATCGAGAACGTGGTCGGCGCCGGCGGCACCACCGCGACCACCCGCGCGGCCCGCGCCGCCAATGACGGCCATACGCTGATCACCGGGCATATGGGCACGCACGCCGCGGCGGTGCCGCTCTATCCCTCGCTGGCCTATCATCCGGAGAAGGATTTCGAGCCGGTCGCGCTGCTGGCGAGCACGCCGATCCTGATCCTTTCGCGCAAGGATTTCCCGCCGAAGGATCTCGGGGAGTTCATCGCTTACGTCAAAACCAACAATGACAAGCTCAATGCCGCCCATGCCGGTGTCGGCTCGGTTTCGCACGTCTCGTGTCAGCTTTTGAACTCGATCCTGGGCGTGAAGCCGACCGGCGTCCCCTTCAACGGGACGGGACCGGCGATGAATGCGCTGGTTGGCGGACAGGTCGACTACATGTGCGATCAGATCGTCAATGCCGTGCCGCAGATCAACGGCGGGACGATCAAGGCGTATGCGATCGCGACGCCCCAACGCAATCCGGCGCTGCCGAACGTTCCCACCACGGCGGAAGCCGGCTTGCCGTCATTCCAGGCTCAGGCCTGGAATGCGATTTTCGCGCCGAAGGGAACGCCGGCGCCGATCGTCGCGAAGCTCAACGCGGCGGCTGCCAAGGCTCTCGACGACGAGGGCGTTCGCAAACGCCTGCTCGATCTCGGCAGCGTCATCCCGGCGGCTGCCGACCGGACGCCGGAAGCGTTGGCGGCTCTCGTGAAAGGCGAAATCGCCAAATGGACGCCGGTTCTGAAACCGGTGACCTAAAGCGCGATGAGATCAGGTTGAATCATCGTCGCCCTTAGGTCTTTGATTGAGCATGATCTTTTCGGCAAACCGCTTCACACTTTTCCGGATCGTGCTTTAGCTGTACCGGAGACTGGGAATATCGAAAGGGCGAGCAGAAGGGGCGGGACCACGGTTCCGTCCCTTGTTGTTTTGCGGTCCGGTCGACATTTTTCCGGGTATAATTGCCGGGCAGGGCCGAGTCGGCGCTAGGGGCCGGCCGGACCCGTCGTTAAATTCGCCGCCCTTTGCGAAAGGCGCCAACTCGAACCATGATCCAATATCACGACCTGCTCGAACGGATTCTCGCCGACGGTGCCGAGAAGCACGACCGCACCGGCACCGGCACGCTGTCGGTGTTCGGCCACCAGATGCGCTTCAATTTGTCGGCCGGCTTTCCGATGCTGACAACGAAACGGCTGCCGCTGAAGGCGATCGTGCATGAGCTGCTGTGGTTCCTCAAAGGCGACACCAACATCAAATATCTGCACGACCATGGCATCACGATCTGGGACGAATGGGCCGACGCCAACGGCGATCTCGGTCCGGTCTATGGCGCCCAGTGGCGCTCCTGGCCCGCGCCGGACGGGCGTACCATCGACCAGATGTCGAACGTGGTCGAGATGATCAAGAGTAACCCGGATTCGCGGCGGCTGATCGTCAGCGCCTGGAATCCGGCCGATGTCGACAAGATGGCGCTGCCGCCGTGCCACTGCCTGTTCCAGTTCTATGTCGCGAACGGCAAACTCTCGTGCCAGCTCTATCAGCGCTCGGCCGACGTGTTCCTCGGCGTGCCCTTCAACATCGCCTCCTACGCGCTGCTGACCATGATGGTGGCGCAGGTCACCGGCCTGAAGGTCGGCGACTTCGTGCACAGCTTCGGCGACGTGCATCTGTATTCGAACCATATCGAGCAGGCCCGGCTGCAGCTGACACGCTCGCCCCGTCCGCTGCCGGTGATGCGGATCAATCCTGCCGTGACGGACCTGTTCTCCTTCCGCTATGAGGATTTCAAGCTCGAGGGCTACGATCCGCACCCGCACATCAAGGCCGCGGTTGCGGTCTAACCTGTGATCGTTTGAAGGTGAGTTGTTGAATGTCGTTGGCCATTCATCGCGCGCGGCCCGACGAGGTCGGCCTGGTTCTGTCTCTGCTCCGCGAACTCGCCGACTATGAGAAACTGCTTCACGAATTCGAGGTGACGGAAGCCTTGATCGGTGACGCCTTGTTCGCCGATCAGCCGCGGCTGTTCTGCGACATCGCGGAGTGGGATGGCGAGCCGGTTGGCTTCGCGGTCTGGTTCGTCAATTTCTCGACCTTCGCCGGACGTCCCGGCATCTTCCTGGAAGACCTGTTCGTCCGCCCGGCCCATCGCGGCAAGGGCGTCGGCAAGGCGCTGCTCGCAAACCTCGCCGGCACCTGTCTAGCCAATGGTTGGGCGCGCCTGCAATGGTCGGTGCTGGATTGGAACACGCCGTCGATCGCCTTTTACAAGTCGATCGGTGCGGTGCTGATGGACGAATGGACCTTGTGCAAAGTGACGGGGCCAGCGTTGTCCGCGCTCGCAAAAGCCGCGCCATGATCGAGATCGTGCTCATCGTCGCGGTCGCGGAAAACGGCGTGATCGGAAGCGACAACACGATTCCATGGCGGCTGAAGAGCGATCAGGCGCGCCTCAAGGCGATGACGATGGCCAAGCCGATCGTCATGGGGCGTAAGACTTTCGTCTCGTTGCGCCGGCCGCTTCCGGGACGCACCAATATCGTCGTCACGCGCGATGCGACATTTCGTGCGGCGGGTGCGGTCGTCACCGACTTCTCGCCGCGGCGATGGAGGTTGCGCGGGGCGATGCTCTGCGACGTTCGGTCGCTGAAATCGCCGTGATCGGCGGCGCCGAGATCTATGCGCAATCGATGGAGAGCGCCGACCGTCTGGAGATTACCGAAGTTCAGGCGCGGCCCGACGGCGATACCCGTTTTCCGCCGATTGATGCCGGCAAATGGCAGGAAGTGGCCCGTGAGCGTCATCAGGCCGGGCCCGACGACAACGCCGCGTTTTCCTATGTGACATATCGCCGGAAGCAACATTAACCGCGTTCGGTAATGTTACATTGACAATCCGCCGCCTGGGCATAGCTCCTTTCGGCCAGTATTAGCCAGTGTCAGAAGCTTGCGTTGTAAGGGAAGGGGCCGTCCCTTATAAGGCCTGCCCATATGTGGGGCCGGGCCGCCAGGGCCCGCACCCCCCGTGTAGGAGAGCGTTGATATGCCGTGGAAGAATCAGGGCGGAGGCCCATGGGGCTCGGGTCCAAAGGGGCCGTGGGGCTCCGGTCCGCAACCGGTCGGACCAAGGCCCCCCGATCTTGAGGACCTTCTGCGCCGCGGCCAGGACCGGCTGCAGCAGCTTCTGCCGGGCGGCTATTTCTCCGGCGTCGGCATCGCGCTGATCGTGCTGTTCGCGCTGGTGATCTGGGCTGCGTCCGGAATCTTCCGCGTGCAGTCCGAGGAACTCGGCGTCGTGCTGCGTTTCGGCAAATATGTGCGCGATGAGCAGCCCGGGCTGCGTTACCATCTGCCATATCCGATCGAGACGGTGCTGTTGCCGAAGGCGCTGCGCGTCTCCACGATCTCGATCGGCATGACGCTGATCGACGATCCGACACGGCGCGGCCGCACCATGCGCGACGTGCCGGAGGAAAGCCTGATGCTGACGGGCGACGAAAACATCGTCGACGTCGATTTCACCGTGCTCTGGCGCATCAAGCCGAAGGGCGCCGCCGATTTCCTGTTCAACATCCAGAATCCGGAAGGCACCGTGAAGGCGGTCGCCGAAAGCGCGATGCGCGAGGTGATCGGCCGCTCCAATATCCAGCCGATCCTCACCGGTGCGCGCACCACGATCGAAACCGGCGTTCAGGAGCTGATGCAGAAGACGCTCGACACCTACGGCTCCGGCGTCCAGATCGCGCAGGTGCAGATGCAGAAGGTCGATCCGCCCCAGCAGGTGATCGATGCGTTCCGCGACGTGCAGGCGGCGCGGGCCGATCTCGAGCGGCTGCAGAACGAGGCGCAGACCTACGCCAACCGCGTCGTTCCCGAGGCGCGCGGTCGCGCAGCGCAGATCTTGCAGGTCGCCGAGGGCTATAAGGAGCAGGCAGTGGCCGAAGCCAAGGGCCAGAGCGCGCGTTTCCTGAAAGTCTTCGACGAATACAAGAAAGCACCTGACGTGACGCGCGAACGTATCTATCTGGAGACGATGGAGCGCGTGCTCGGCGGCTCCGACAAGCTGATCTATGACGGCGGCGCAGCAGGGCAGGGTGGTATCGTGCCCTATCTC
Organism: uncultured Alphaproteobacteria bacterium; assembly: GCA_963770385.1. Lineage (GTDB taxonomy): Bacteria > Pseudomonadota > Alphaproteobacteria > Rhizobiales > Xanthobacteraceae > Bradyrhizobium. Next base: position 3,199,644 of record CAVYPJ010000003.1, read on the forward strand.
CCGCTCAGCGAATTGACGGCGAAGCGTCCGGGGACGACGACGGGGCAGCAGAGCGGCTCCGCCCTGCAGGGAGGCACGCGATGAGGTCCCCGCTTACGGGCATCATTGCCCTTGTCCTGGTGTTCGTCGTCGTCATCGTCGCCTACAGCTCCATGTTCACCGTGCAGCAGACCGAGCAGGCTTTGGTGGTCCGCTTCGGCAAGCCCGTCGACGTCATCACCGAGCCGGGGCTGAACTTCAAAGTGCCGTTCACCGATAGCGTGATCAGCATCGACAAGCGCATCCTCGATCTGGAAAACCCGTCGCAGGAAGTGATCGCTTCCGATCAGAAGCGGCTCGTGGTCGATGCCTTCGCGCGCTATCGCATCAAGGATGCGCTGCGCTTCTATCAGAGCGTCGGCTCGATCCAGGCCGCCAACATCCAGCTCACCACGCTGTTGAACGCGTCGCTGCGGCGCGTGCTCGGCGAGGTCACCTTCATCACGGTGGTGCGCGACGCGCGCGAGGGGCTGATGGCCAAGATCCGCGACCAGCTCGACAAGGAGGCCGACGGCTATGGCATCCAGGTCGTCGACGTCAGGATCCGCCGTGCCGATCTGCCGGATGCCAACAGCCAGGCGGTCTATCAGCGGATGCAGACGGAACGTCAGCGCGAGGCCGCCGAATTCCGCGCACAGGGCGGCCAGAAGGCGCAGGAAATCCGCTCCAAGGCCGATCGCGAGGCGACCGTCATCGTCGCCGAGGCCAACTCGACGGCCGAGCAGACGCGCGGCGCGGGCGACGCCGAGCGCAACCGGCTGTTCGCGGAAGCCTATGGCAAGGACCCGGACTTCTTCGCCTTCTACCGCTCGATGACGGCCTACGAGACCGGCTTGCGCAACAGCGACACCCGTTTCCTGCTGCGGCCCGACAGCGATTTCTTCCGCTATTTCGGGAGCGCCGCGGGCAGGGCGGCTCCGTCGAACGGCTCGTCCGCGCCGTCCGCTGCGGCATCCGCGACGCCCGCAACGCCGCCTCCCGCGCCGAAACAGTAACGACGGACAGTTGACAGGGGCGAAGCGACACGGTTGCTTCGCCCTCGCCGTGAGACAAAAATCCCAGCGGGAGGTTCCGATTCGATGAGGCACATAGCGTTCGCCGACTTCCTCATCGGTGTGGGTATCCTGTTCGTGATTGAAGGGTTGATGTTCGCGGCGAGCCCCGCCTGGATGCGGCGGGCGATGAAAAGCGCGCTGGCAACGCCGGACAACATCCTTCGCGCTGTCGGGATCGGCTCGGCAATCGCTGGCCTCATCCTGATCTGGGTGGTTCGCCGCCCGATCTAACGTCACACGATCAACGCGATCGTGAGGGCGGAGCGTCGGTATTTTGCCGTATTAAACGGCATTCATGACATTGAATCCGAAGGCCGAAAGGCTTGCGCCGCCACCCCGTTCGGGCGCAGTGTGGATGCCAAATCCCGTTTCTTTTGGAGAAGTTGATATGACCGCAGCGACATCCGCTTTGAGCTATCGTCTGCGCCCGCTATTGGCCGCGATCTGTCTCGGCGCGGCCGGCGCGTTGTCATCGGCGCCCGCTTTTGCGCGCGGACCGGAAGGCGTCGCCGACGTGGCCGAGAAGGTGATCGACGCCGTCGTGAACATTTCGACCTCGCAGACGGTGGAAGCCAAGGGCGGCAGTAGCGACGGACGCGGCGCTATCCCGCAGCTTCCGCCGGGCTCGCCGTTCGAGGAATTCTTCGACGACTTCTTCAAGAACCGCCGCGGCGGCAAGGGCGGCGACATGCAGCCGCGCAAGACCAATTCGCTCGGCTCCGGTTTCATCATCGATCCCGCCGGCATCGTGGTCACCAACAACCATGTCATCGCGGATGCCGACGAGATTAACGTCATCATGAATGACGGCACCAAGATCAAGGCCGAGATCGTCGGCATCGACAAGAAGACGGATCTCGCCGTCTTGAAGTTCAAGCCGCCGCGGACGCTGACCGCGGTGAAGTTCGGTGATTCCGACAAGCTTCGGCTCGGCGAGTGGGTGGTCGCGATCGGCAACCCGTTCAGCCTTGGCGGCACGGTGACGGCGGGCATCGTGTCAGCGAAGAACCGCGACATCTCCTCCGGGCCCTATGACAGCTACATCCAGACCGACGCCGCGATCAATCGCGGCAATTCCGGCGGCCCGCTGTTCAACCTCGACGGCGAGGTGATCGGCGTCAACACGCTGATCATCTCACCCTCCGGCGGCTCGATCGGCATCGGCTTCGCGGTGCCGTCCAAGACCGTGGCCGGCGTGGTCGATCAGCTCCAGAAATTCGGCGAGTTGCGCCGCGGTTGGCTCGGCGTGCGCATCCAGGCCGTGACGGACGAGATCGCCGAAAGCCTCAACATCAAGCCGGCGCGTGGCGCGCTGGTCGCGGGTGTCGAGGACAAGGGCCCGGCGAAGCCCGCCGGAATCGAGCCGGGCGACGTCGTCGTCCAGTTCGACGGCAAGGACATCAAGGAGCCGAAGGACCTGTCGCGCGTGGTGGCCGATACGGCCGTCGGCAAGGAAGTCGATGTCGTGATCATCCGCAAGGGCCAGGAGGAGACCCACAAGGTCACGCTCGGCCGGCTCGAGGATACTGACAAGGTGCAGGCTGCAGCCAAGAGCAACGACCAGCCCGTCGACAAGCCGGTGACGCAGAAGGCGCTCGGCCTCGATCTTGCGAGCCTGAGCAAGGATCTGCGCACGCGCTACAAGATCAAGGATAGCGTCAAGGGTGTCGTCATCACGGGCGTCGACGGCACCTCCGACGCCGCCGAGAAGCGTCTCTCCGCCGGCGACGTCATCGTCGAGGTGGCGCAGGAGGCGGTGGGCAATGCCGGCGACATCAAGAAGCGTGTCGACCAGCTGAAGAAGGACGGCAAGAAGTCCGTGCTGCTCTTGGTGTCGAACGCCGACGGCGAACTGCGGTTCGTGGCGCTGAGCGTGCAGTAGTTCGGCTCGGCGGTCGTCATACCCCGCGCATGCGGGGTATCCAGCACGCCGAGGCCTCTCGGCCGAATATCAGCTTCTCTGGAATACTGGGTCACCCGCCTTCGCGGGTGACGACATCCAGAATAGGGCTGCCATCTCTCCAAATCGTCATGGCCGGGCTGGACCCGGCCATCCACGTTTAAGCCCGGCAGAGATGTTCATGTCATACCCCGCGCATGCGGGGTATCCAGTACGCCGAGGCCTCTCGGCCGAATATCAGCTTCCCTGGAATACTGGGTCACCCGCTTTCGCGGGTGACGACAGCTGAATCACCCCTCCACAAACTCTTCCCGCCGATACCCTTGCGCGTAGAGCAGTGCGGTGAGGTCGCCGTAATCAACGCGTGCGGCTGCGGCTGCGGCTACAGTCGGCTTGGCGTGGTAGGCAACGCCCAGGCCGGCATGCTGGATCATGCCGAGGTCGTTGGCGCCGTCGCCGACCACCAGCGTATCGATATCGTCGAGGTCGAAGGATTCCAGCAGCTCGATCAAGGTGGCGAGCTTGGTGGCGCGGCCGAGGACCGGCTCCTTCACCTCGCCCGTGAACTTGCCGTCGCGCACCATGAGTTCGTTGGCGCGGTTCTCCTGGAAACCGATCCTGGCCGCGACCGTTTTGGTGAACAGCGTGAAGCCGCCGGAGATCAGGCAGGTATAGGCGCCATGCGCGCGCATGGTCATGACAAGCTCGCGCCCGCCCGGCGTCGGGGTGATGCGCTTGGCGAGCACCTCGTCGACCACGCTGACCGGCATGTCCTTGAGCAGCGCGACGCGCTCGCGCAGCGCAGGCTCGAACTCGATCTCGCCGCGCATTGCGCGCTCGGTGATGGCAGCGACCTGCGCCTTCAGCCCGGCGAAGTCGGCGAGTTCGTCGATGCACTCCTGGCCGATCATTGTGGAATCCATGTCGGCGAGAAAAAGCTTCTTGCGTCGGGTCGCTTCAGGCTGCACGACAATGTCGATCGGCAGGTCGCCGCGTGCCTCTCGCAGGCGGTTTTCAATGCCGCGGACATCTTCCGAGCCGGTGAAGGGGATATCGACCGCCACCTCGTTGAACAGCCATCGCGCGGAGCCGGGCGAGGGCAGGACGGCGAGCGCGCCGTCGACGATCGTGGAGTCGAGTGCGGGGTTGGCCGGGTTGCAGATGAGGGTTGCGACGAGAGACATTGCAGGTGTCTTCTGGGGTGGTTTCGTTGATGCAGAGCAACAAGGCTGTGCTTATCGCAGGCCCTACCGCGAGCGGCAAGTCGGCGTTGGCGCTCGAGCTTGCGGAACGGGCGGGCGGCACCGTCATCAACACCGATTCCATGCAGGTCTATCGCGATCTCCGCATCATCACGGCGCGGCCGAGGCCGGACGAGGAGGCGCGCGCGCCGCATCGGCTTTATGGCCATGTCGATGCCGTGGTGAATTTTTCCGCCGGCGCCTGGGTCGCCGACGCGGCTAAGGTGCTTGAAGAGGCGCGTACGGAAAACCGCCTGCCGATTTTCATCGGCGGCAGCGGGCTCTATTTCAAGGCGCTGACGCGTGGGCTGTCGGCCGTGCCGCCGATCCCGCCCGAGATCCGCGAGGCCGTACGCGCGCGGCTCGATCGCGACGGCGTCGAGGCGCTGCATGCCGAGCTTGCGCGGCGCGATCCGCTCTCCGGGGAGCGCCTGAAGCCGCGCGACCGGACGCGCATCGCGCGCGCGCTCGAAGTCGTCGAGGCGACAGGGCGCGCGCTGACCGACTGGCATCGTGAGGGCCTGCCGCCGCTGTTGCCGCCGGGCTCTTTCGCCGCGCTGTTTCTCGCGCCCGAGCGGGAGGCGCTGTATGCGCGGATCGATGCGCGCTTCGATACGATGCTGAAAGCCGGGGCGCTGGAAGAGGTCGAGCGCCTCGCGGCGCGCGGCCTCGATCCGCTGCTGCCGGCGATGAAAGCCCATGGCGTGCCGCCGCTGCTCCGGCACCTGAAGGGCGAGATGTCGCTCGAGGAGGCCGCCACCATCGGCAAGGCCGATACCCGGCATTACGCCAAGCGGCAATTCACCTGGTTTCGGCATCAACTGCCGGAATTCGAATGGGTGGCGCCGGAGGCGGCGAGGGGCCGTATAGGCACCGTCGTTCCGGGGCATGAGTGAAACTCGTGAGCCCGGAACCTCGAGATTCCGGGTCTGGTCCTTCGGACCATCCCGGAATGACGCCGAGTGGAGGGAAGAGCCCGACAGCGATTTTCTTGCCTTGCCGCAAATTCGCACTCGCCGAATGAACGGAACACCGCTAAACTGACAAAATCACGCCAACCGGGCGCCATCCCTTGACATCGGGTGTTTGGCCGTTATGGTTTGCGCAACCTTTGGGAAATTGGGCGCTCGAATGCGTAACATTATTACCAAACTCCTTATCGCCGTCGTACCCAGGTGCACCGCCGGGGATGGCTAGGGCCATCCTAAATTCGGGCGGTGCGCATGGGGCCTCTTCGGGCCCTTTTTTATTTCCCAAAGCCAGAACGAAAGAGCCGCTGGCAACAGCGCAATCAGGAACCAGGCCATGAGCGAGAAAAGCCACGATCCGAACCAGATGACCGGCGCCGCGATGATCGTGCGGGCGCTGATCGATCATGGCGTCAAGCACCTGTTCGGCTATCCCGGGGGCGCGGTGCTTCCGATCTATGACGAGATTTTCCAGCAGAGCGACGTGCAGCACATCCTGGTACGGCACGAGCAGGGCGCCGGCCATGCGGCGGAGGGCTATGCACGCTCGACCGGCCAGCCCGGCGTCGTGCTGGTGACCTCCGGCCCCGGCGCCACCAACATGGTGACGCCGCTGACCGACGCGCTGATGGATTCGATCCCGCTGGTCTGCATCACCGGCCAGGTGCCGACGCATCTGATCGGCAACGACGCGTTCCAGGAGTGCGACACGGTCGGTATCACGCGGCCCTGCACCAAGCACAACTGGCTGGTGCGCGATGTCAATGATCTCGCCAAGGTGCTGCACGAGGCGTTCTATGTCGCGACCACCGGCCGGCCCGGGCCTGTCGTGGTCGACGTGCCGAAGGACGTGCAGTTCGCGACCGGCACCTATCATCCGCCGCGCAAGTCCGACGTGCACATCTCCTACGCGCCGCGGGTGAAGGGTGACGCGACGCAGATCCGGAAAGCTGTTGCGCTGCTCGCTGCCGCCAAGAAGCCGGTGATCTACACCGGCGGCGGCGTCATCAATTCCGGGCGCGAGGCCTCGAAGCTGCTGCGTGAGCTGGTCGACGTCACGGGTTTCCCGATCACCTCGACCCTGATGGGGCTCGGCGCGTACCCGGCGTCGGGCAAGAACTGGCTCGGCATGCTGGGCATGCACGGCACCTACGAGGCCAACATGGCGATGCATGATTGCGACGTCATGCTGTGCGTCGGCGCGCGCTTCGACGACCGCATCACCGGTCGGACGGACGCGTTCTCGCCGGGCTCGAAGAAGATCCACATCGACATCGACCCGTCGTCGATCAACAAGAACATCCGCGTCGACGTGCCGATCATCGGTGACGCCGGCAACGTGATTGGCGACCTGCTGCAGGTGTTCAAGGCCGAGGCGAAGAAGCCCGACGTCAAGGCGTGGTGGGCCGAGATCGCAAAATGGCGCGCGCGAAACTCGCTGTTCTACAAAAAGAGCAACGACATCATCATGCCGCAATACGCGATCCAGAGCCTTTTCGAGGCGACGCGCGGCAAGGACGTCTACATCACGACCGAGGTCGGCCAGCACCAGATGTGGGCGGCGCAATTCTTTGGCTTCGAGGAGCCGCACCGCTGGATGACATCCGGCGGGCTCGGCACCATGGGCTATGGCCTGCCGGCGGCGCATCGGCGTGCAGGTCGCCCATCCGAAGAGCCTCGTCATCGACATCGGCGGCGACGCCTCGGTGCAGATGACGATCCAGGAAATGTCGACGGCCGTGCAGCACGAGCTGCCGGTCAAGATCTTCATCCTCAATAACCAGTACATGGGCATGGTGCGGCAGTGGCAGCAGCTCCTGCATGGCAACCGGCTGTCGCATTCCTACACCGAGGCGCTGCCGGATTTCGTCAAGCTCGCGGAAGCCTATGGCTGCGTCGGCATTCAGGCGATCAAGCCCGGCGATCTCGACGGTGCGATCAAGGAGATGATCACGGTCAAGAAGCCGGTGCTGTTCGACTGCCGCGTGGCCGCGCTGGAAAATTGCTTCCCGATGATCCCTTCCGGCAAGGCGCATAACGAGATGCTGCTGCCCGAACAGGCCAACGACGAAGCCACCGCATCCGCCTTCGCCGGCGGCAAGGCGCTGGTGTGAGGAGGGACGTCGTCTTGGGAAAGTTGCTGCCGCACACTCCGCTGTCATCGTCCGGCTCTGCCGCTTTCGCTAGAGCTCCGGCGCGCCTTGAATACGCGGCCTCGTCGAAGCCTTGGCGTAGACGGGCCGGACGATCCAGTACGCCGCGGCCGCTCTATCCCACGCGAACACCTCAAAGTACCGGATGCCCGCCTTCGCGGGCATGACGATAGGAATCAGGGGACGACAATGAACCAGCCCGCATCCGCCTACTTCATGGAGGAGCGCCACGATCCCAACGAGACGCATACGCTGTCGGTGCTTGTGCAGAACGAGCCCGGCGTGCTCGCGCGCGTGATCGGGCTGTTCTCGGGACGCGGCTACAACATCGAAAGCCTCACCGTCTCGGAGACCGAGAGCCAGAAACATCTCTCCCGCATCACCATCGTCACGACCGGCACGCCGATGGTGATCGAGCAGATCAAGCACCAGCTCGATCGCATGATTCCGGTCTACCGGGTCGTCGACATGACCCTGACCGGCCGCGCCATCGAGCGGGAGCTCGCGATGGTGAAGGTCCACGGCACCGGCGAGCACCGGGTCGAGGCGCTCCGGCTTGCGGATGCGTTCCGCGCCCGGGTGATCGACGCCACCGTGGAGAGCTTTGTGTTCGAGATCACAGGCAACAGCGGCAAGATCAGTCAGTTCATCGATCTGATGCGCCCGCTCGGTCTGGTCGAGGTGTCCCGTACCGGGGTCGCCGCGATCGGGCGCGGACCTGAAGGGATGTGAACCATGCTGGCGCGCGACTGGTATTACAATCAACGGCGGCGGATCGGGCTCGACCATGCGGTCGTCTCGCTCTGCGATCCGAACGGCAATAGCGACCTGCGCGCCCGCGCGGCGCTCGAGATGCTCGGCGTCAAGCCGGGCTGGCGGATCGCCGACATCGGCTGCGGCAACGGCATCTTCGCCTGCGAGGCCGCGCTGATGGGCGCCGAGGTCGACGCCATCGACATCTCACCGGCCATGCTGCATCTCGCCGAACTGCATGCCCAGAGCCGGCGGGCGCCGATCCGCACGCGCCCCTCCGGTCTGCTCAGCTTCGCCTATGAGCCCAATTCCTATGATCTGATTGTCAGTGAATTCACGCTGCATCACCTGCCGGATTTCTGGAAGGCCGTGGCGCTGGCGCGCATCTTCGCCGCGCTGAAGCCCGGCGCCAATTTCTATCTGCGCGACATCGTGTTCGTCAGCATGCCTGACGGCACTGAGCGCAGCGTCGAGCAGTGGGCCGACTTCAACATCAAGAACCAGGATTTCGAGCGCGACAGCGTGGTCACGCATATGCGCGACGAATATTCCACCTTCGGCTGGGTGATCGAGCGCATGCTGACCGAGGTCGGTTTCACGCTGGTCTCGGCCGATTACCACGCGCCGCTGCACGGCACTTATCTGCTGAAGAAGCCGGGCGGACAGAGCCAGTAGATCCATGAAGCCGGCCGACGTCTGCATCGCCGTCCTGGTGGCGGTCGTCTGGGGCCTCGGCTTCGTGGCGAGCCGGCTCGTGCTCGACGAGTTGCCGCCGATGTTGATGACGGCCTTGCGCTTTACGATCGCTGCCACGCCATGCCTGGTTGTGCGCAAGCCTAAAGTCTCCTGGGTGCTTCTGATCGCGATCAGCTTCACGCTGTTTATCGGCCAGTTCGTGTCCCAGTCCTACGGCATCAAGCTCGGCGTGCCGGTGGGGCTTGCCAGCGTGATCGTGCAGAGCCAGGCGCTGTTCACCATCGCGTTTGCGGCGATCACCTTCCGCGAAGTGCCAAGCGGGATGCAGCTCGCAGGCATTGCGGTCGCCGCGATCGGGCTGCTGATGATCTGCGGCACGGTTGGCTATGATTTCAGTGCGGGCGCCTTTGCGATCATGATGATCTCGCCGGTCTGTTTTGCGATGGGCAACATCTTGCTGCGACAGGCCCATGGTGTGCCGATGTTCGACCTGTTCGCCTGGCTCAGTTTCACCGCAGCACTGCCGCTGTTGCTGCTGACCGTGTTGACCGACGGCGTTGCGCCGATCTGGCAGTCGCTCACGCACGTCTCGCTTCAGGCGATCCTCTGCATGCTGGCGCTTGGCGGCATCACGACGAGCTTTGCCTATTGGCTGTGGGGCCGGCTATTGCGCGACAACCCGGCCGCGCAGGTCGTGCCGTTTGCGCTGCTGGTGCCGTTTGTCGGCGCCGGTGCGTCGGCCATCGTGTTTCACGAAAAATTCGGCCCGCTGCGGCTGGCCGGCATGCTAACCGTGATCGGCGGTATCGCGGTCATGCTGCTGGCGAAGCGGCTGCAGGCAGTTCTGAAAATCGCGTGAGCCAGAAAGAATGCATGAGCCAATCATGTCGCAACAGCTTTTTTTCGCATTCGTCGTCTTCGCCGCCGTGATGTTCTTCACGCCGGGGCCGAACAACATCATGGTGCTGTCGTCGGGGCTCACCTATGGCTTCCGCCGCACGGTGCCGCACATCGCCGGAATCACGGTCGGTTTTGCCTTCATGGTCGGCGCGGTGGGGCTCGGGCTCGGGACTGTGTTCCTGGCCTATCCGATCCTGCAGACGATCCTGAAATATGCGGGTGCGGCGTATTTGATCTATCTCGCCGTCGTCATCGCGATGTCCGGGCCGCCGAAGCCGGCGGAGGGCGATGGGCGCGGACCGATGACGTTCTGGGGCGCGGCGATGTTTCAATGGATCAACGCCAAGGGCTGGGTGATGGTGATCGGCACCATCACCGCCTATGCCGCGATCGCGCAGTTTCCCTGGAATATCGCGATCCAGACCGTGCTGAGCCTGATGCTCGGCATCGTTTCGACCTCGATCTGGACGCTGTTCGGCAGCGCGCTTCGGCCGGTCCTGACCTCGGAACGCGCGGTGCGGGTCTTCAATATCGTGATGGCGCTGCTTCTCCTGGCTTCACTTTATCCTGTCTTCATGGATGCATGAATGCCGCACCGCGTCATGCAGAAACGCCTTTCCACAGCCTGTGAAAATGCTCTAGACAACGCCGGAAATCGCGTCCGGCGGCCTTCGAGAGGCTCCCGCAAGAGCCGGATTTATCGGCCGATTTTGGCCCACTGACAGAGGAACCATCATGCGTGTTTACTACGATCGCGACGCCGACCTGAACCTGATCAAGGGCAAGAAGGTCGTCATCGTCGGCTATGGCAGCCAGGGCCACGCCCACGCGCTGAACCTGAAGGATTCCGGCGTGAAGGAGGTGGCGATCGCGCTGCGCAAGGGCTCGGCGTCGGCCAAGAAGGCGGAAGCCGCCGGCTTCAAGGTGATGGAAGTCGCCGAGGCCGCCAAATGGGCCGACCTCGTCATGATGCTGACCCCGGACGAATTGCAGGGCGACATCTATCGCGAGCATCTGCATGACAACATGAAGAAGGGCGCGGCGCTGGTGTTCGCGCACGGTCTCAATGTCCACTTCAACCTGCTCGATCCGCGCGCCGATCTCGACGTGCTGATGATCGCGCCGAAGGGCCCCGGCCATACCGTGCGCTCGGAATATCAGCGCGGCGGCGGCGTGCCCTGCCTGATCGCGATCGCCAAGGACGTCTCGGGCAATGCCCACGACCTCGGCCTTTCTTATGCGTCGGCCATCGGCGGCGGGCGCGCCGGCATCATCGAGACCTCGTTCAAGGAAGAGTGCGAGACCGACCTGTTCGGCGAGCAGGTGGTGCTCTGCGGCGGCCTGGTCGAACTGATCAAGGGCGGCTACGAGACGCTGGTCGAAGCCGGCTACGCGCCGGAGATGGCCTATTTCGAGTGCCTGCACGAGGTGAAGCTGATCGTCGACCTGATCTATGAAGGCGGCATCGCCAACATGAACTACTCGATCTCCAACACGGCCGAGTACGGTGAATACGTCACCGGCCCGCGCATCGTCACCGACGAGACCAAGAAGGAGATGAAGCGGGTGCTGGGCGACATCCAGTCCGGCAAGTTCGCCCGCGACTGGATGCTGGAGAACAAGGTCAACCAGACCTCGTTCAAGGCCACCCGCGCCAAGCTCGCTTCCCATCCGATCGAGCAGGTCGGCGAGAAGCTCCGCGACATGATGCCGTGGATCAAGAAGGGCGCGCTGGTCGACAAGTCGAAGAACTAGGGCTTGATCCCCGTTTTGATTGCGAGATCGCGCAGGCGCGATCTCGATGATCAAGAAGGGCAGGTTGGTCGACAAGTCCAAGAACTGATCGCCGCAGCAGCCGCCGTCATTGCGAGCGTAGCGAAGCAATCCAGGCCTTGCCCAGCCTCACGACTGGATTGCTTCGTCGCTTTCGCTCCTTCGCAATGACGGCTGAAGCCGACGGGCGACGGCTGGATTCAAGCCTGACGAGGGACAGAGACTTCATCCTTATTCTCGGTGTGAAGTCGTTTCCTTGCGATCGCCGCGGCGAAAAGCCGTGATCTTACAGATTCAAAGCCCCGATCTTTGATCCCAGCTCGCATGGCCGCCTGGCCGTGCGAACTCGCGCTTGCACGCGTCGTCGCGCGGCTTTCGCTGCGCCGCATCCATCGATGCCTGCGCGACAAATCGCCTCTGCCAATCGCAAGCTCTTTGGCCGGCGTCTGCTTTCGAACCTGCCGTCCCGCTGATACCGTCCGCGTCATCCAAGAAAAAGTCGACTGGGGAAACTGTCCGCCAAAAGCCGTCACGCCTGGCCCGCTAACCGAGGAGGGAGCTCATGAAGCGCGCGCTCAAGGATATCGTCAGGACGCATCTCGCCAAGCTTGGAATCGCCGCGCTCATCCTCGCCGTCGCCATATCGGCCGCCGCCGCCCAAAAGGCCTACGACAGGGGCGTCACGGATACCGAGATCAAGATCGGCAACATCATGCCCTACAGCGGGCCGGCCTCGGCCTACGGCATCATCGGCAAGACGATGACCGCCTATTTCCGGATGATCAACGACAATGGCGGGGTCAACGGCCGCAAGATCAACTTCATCAGCTATGACGACGCATATAGCCCGCCGAAGACGGTGGAGCAGGCGCGCAAGCTGGTGGAAAGCGACGAGGTGTTCCTGATCTTCGCGCCGCTCGGCACGGCGAGCAACGCCGCGATCCAGAAATACATGAATAACGCGAAGGTGCCGCAGCTCTTCGTCGCCACCGGCGCGTCGCGCTGGGGCGATCCCGAACATTTCCCCTGGACCATCGGCTGGCAGCCGAACTATCGGGCCGAGGCGCGCATCTACGCGAGCTACATCCTGCAGCACCACCCGAACGCCAAGATCGGCCTGCTTTACCAGAACGATGATTTCGGCAAGGACTATGTCCTCGGTCTGAAAGACGTGCTGCGCGACAGATATGACAGCCTCGTCGTCTCGAGCGTGCCCTACGAGGTGTCGATGCCGACCGTCGACTCCCAGGTGGTGGCGATCAAGTCGGCCCACCCCGACATTTTCGTCAACATCGCGACGCCGAAATTCGCGGCGCAAGCGATCAAGAAGCTTGCCGAGCTGGACTGGCATCCGATCCACATCATGACCAACGTGTCGGCCTCGGTCGGCGCCGTGCTCAAGCCCGCCGGCCTCGACAATTCCAAGGGCATCCTGAGCGCCGGCTACCAGATGGACGTCACCGATCCGCAATGGGACACCTATCCCGGTATGCAGCGCTTCCGTGCGTTCATGGCGAAATATTATCCCGAGGCGGATAAGTCCGAGAGCGGACCGCTCAACGCCTTCAACACCTCGACCGCGCTGGTGGAGGTGCTGAAGCGCTGCGGCGACCAGCTCACGCGCGAGAACGTCATGAAGGTGGTCGCGAACTTGGATTTCGAGATCGACACCTACATTCCCGGTATCCGCATCAAGACCTCGCCAACGGATTTCTATCCGATCGAGCAGGTGCAGATGATGCGCTTCTCCGGCGAGAAGTGGGAACTGTTCGGGCCCATTCTCGACGGACACGCCGAATAGTCTCATTGCTTGCGGTGTGCTCGCTTGCCGTCCGTGTCGACCGGACAAGGCACATCGCCGTGATGATTCCCGGCGCGATCTGGACAGCTTTTGATTCATTTCGGCCTTGGCCGGTCCACAGTTCTGGGCGACGTTGTGCGCATGTCTCGCATCCCGGCCGTCCGGCTTTCCCTCCTGCTCATTTCCTTCCAGCTCTTGTCTTTCCCGATCTTGGCGCCAGCCTTTGCCGGCGCCCAGGGCGATCCGCAGAAATGCGACGGCAGCACGGCCGACATGGTCGAGTGCCTGAGGGCCCAGACCGCCGAGTGGGACAAGCGGATGACCGTCGCCTATGAGAAGGCGATGAAGGAGGCGAGTCCGCAGCAGCACGATCAGTTGCGCGCGGCGCAGCGGCTCTGGATCCAATATCGCGACGCCAACTGCCTTTATTACGGCATGGGCGAGGGCACGATCGCCCGCATCGATGCCGGCGAGTGCATGCGCAGCATGACCGAAGCCCGTGCCCGCGAGCTGGAAGGGGTCGGCCACTAATAAGGCCAGCCGCCAAACACCAGCCGAGAATAAGTCCGCGTCAGCCCGCCTGTGCGATCCGCTCGCCGCGCGCGGAGGTCATCGCAATCAGCCGCAACGCGAGCACGGCCAGAAGCGGGATCAGAAACAGGCCGTAAAGCGGCATGTCGGGAATCCGCTTGCCGAACGACACCATGAACTGAAGCCAGAGATAGTAACCGCCCGACACGTGCAGGACGCGCCAGAGCCGTGGGCCGATCATGGCGGCCGTCCGGTCGAATGAGGTCGCGGCCATTGCCGTGATGAAGACGTAGCCAATGCCGCCGAAAACATAGGAGGCGATGCTGGTTGCCGCGGCGAAGCCCGCGGGGTCCATCACTGCGAACGCGCCGATCGCGATGGCATGCAGCGCATGTGAAACCGCGAAGCCGAGGCCCAGATAGCGGCGGTTGCGGCGTTGCCATCGTGCCCACGCATTGGGCCGCAGCCGCGCCAGCGCCGCCGCGGAAAAGGCGAGGCAAAAAAGCACCAGCGAGGACCGCGCGGTGAAGCGGATCACCATGCGCACGCCCTCGACCTCGAACTGCCGCATGCCCGCGATCCAGATGCAAAGTGCGATCAGGATCAACGTGAGCACGGCCAGCAGCCGCCAGCCTTCAAACCAGTTTTGTCGTTCGGATCGCATGCCGCGTGCCTCCCAATGTCAATGTAATCACCAATTACATCGCCTCGGGCGTCGGGTCGCAATGGTGTAATCGATGATTACATTCACGATCGGTTGATGCTAAAACATTTCATGCCCACAGCCAGGAAGCGCCGTTCGTCCGCGCCAAAGCCCTACCATCATGGTGATCTCAGGCAGGCCTTGATCGACGCTGCGCTGCTTCTGGCCGAGGAGGGAGGGCCGGGCGAGGTGAGCATGCGCGAAGCCGCGCGCCGGGCGGGCGTCTCGCCGGGCGCGCCGTTCCGGCATTTCGAGACCCGCGACGCGCTGATGACCGCGGTGGCCGAGGAGGCGCAGCGGCGGTTTCGCAAGGAGATCGAAGCCGCGCTGGCGGCGGTTCCGGCAACGGACCCGCTCGGGCGCCTGCGCGGCTTTGGGCTGGCCTATCTGCGCTGGGCGATGCGCAATCCCGCCCATTTCGAAATCATTTCGACGGGCCGGTATTTCAATCACGGCGAGGCGGCCGGACTGACACGCGACAACGCCGAGTTGATCGGGATGACCGAACGGCTGCTGGCCGAGGCGCTTGCCAGCGGACAACTCCGGTCGTCCGACCCGAAAGTCGTTCAGATTGCCGGGCGCGCGCTGGTCTACGGCTTCGCGCGGATGAACATCGACGGCCATTTGCCCCGTTGGGGCGTCGCCGATGAAGACATAGAGCGCACGGCGCAGGCGGTGCTTGATCTGTTCATCGACGGCATCACGAAACCGTCGCGGTAAATCCGGGATAGGCGCGGGATAGGCGAAGGTCTGAGCGAGATCCGATTGCGGATACATGACAATCTAATTACAGTTTTGTGACGCGCTGCGGACACCGGCCGCGGCGTCAGTCTGCTGGTCCCACCAGAGTAGGCTCGGTCCCGCCGGGGCAAGTCGCGTTTTTCATCCATGGCGCCCGCGCCGAACCCCGGTCCTCCGGCGACCGTCGTTTCCTCCAGCCTTGCCTCGGCCGGCGTCTATCGGCTGTCGGCGGTTGCCGCGCCCCATGTGGCGGCGTTCGGGCTGATGCTGCAGACCGAGACCGATTTCGGCTCGCGCCTCGGCTTCCTGCTCGCCTGGGGCATTCTCAACTTCTTCTGGATCGCGCTGTTGCGGCGCCCAGCGCTGTCGGGCGCGCTGTCGCTGACCATGGTCGTGGTGCTGGTGCTGCTGTCGCGGCTCAAGCACGACGTCGCGCAGATGACCGCGAACTTCGTCGACCTGATGGTAATCGACCGCGACACCGCGGCGTTCCTGTTTACGATCTTCCCCAATCTGCGCTGGTCCGTGGTCGGTGCCTCGGTACTGATTGTTCCCCTGATGTATGCGCTGTGGTGGCTCGATCCGTTCCGCATCCGCCGCCTGCCTGCGCTCGCTTGCAAGCTCGCCTGTCTCGCGGTGCTCGCCGCCTATTCCCTGACCTTTCCGGACGAGGCGTGGCGCGGTTATTACGACGACGGCTATCTGTCGAAGTTCGCCCGCTCCGGCGTTGTTGCGGTGTCGGACTTCATCCGCGATGGCATCATGGAATCGGACCCGGTCACGACCGAGCGGCTGAAAATGCCGCTGGTCGAGTCCTGTCATCCCGCGGGCCGCCGGCCGAACATCATCATGATCCATGATGAGAGCAGCTTCGACATCCGCGCGGCGCAGGGCGTCAAGGTGCCGGACGGCTACGGTGGTCACTTCAAGTCGTTCGACGGCAAGGAGCGCAGCTTCCTCACCGAAAGCAATGGCGGCCCAAGCTGGTACACCGAATACAACGTGCTGGCCGGATTGTCCTCGCGCTCGTTCGGCCGCTTCGCCTATTTCGTGACGCGGCTGGCGTCGGGCCGCGTCGAACGCGGATTGCCGTTGTCGCTGCGCCGTTGCGGCTACCAGACGATGTCGCTCTATCCGGCGTTCGGTGGGTTCATGAGTGCGCGCAGTTTCCAGGAGACCACCGGCATCGAGCAGTTCTACGACGCCCGCGATCTCCGCGCCAAGGACGTCGAGCCCGACAGCTTCTTCTACGACTCTGCATTGAAGCTGATGTCGGAGCAGCCGGCGGACAAGCCGCTGTTCATGTTCGTCTATCTCGCCGCCAATCACTTTCCCTGGGAGACACGCTTTCGTCCCGACCTGACACCGGGATGGCGAGGACCGGGCAATACGCCGAGCGTCGACGAATATCTGCGCCGGCAGGCGATGAGCGCGGCCGACTACAAGTCGTTCGTCGCCGCGCTGAAGAAGAAGTTCGCCGGTCAGCCGTTCATGATCGTGCGTTACGGCGATCATCAGCCGGAATTCGCGCCGCATCTGCTTGATCCCGAATTCAACGAGGGCGGCATCGGCAAGAAGCTCGAAAGCTACGACCCGCGCTACTACGCGACTTATTACGCGATCGATGCGCTCAATTTCGAACCGAAGCAGAGTCCCGCGGTGATGGACACGATCGACGCGGCCTATCTGCCGCTGGTGATTCAGGAAGCCGCCGGCATTCCGCTCGATCCGTCGTTCGCCGAGCAGAAGGCGATCATGCTGCGCTGTCACGGACTGTTCTATGCGTGCAGCAACGGCGCGGAAGCACGACGCTTCAACAGGCTGTTGATCGATGCCGGGCTGATCCACGGCCTTTAGCATAATCGCTACGCGGCCGACGATGACGTTGGCAAAGAATCGGTAGGGTGGGCAAAGGCGCATCGCGCCGTGCCCACCATCCCAATCATCGGTGCAAAATGGTGGGCACGCTTCCGTCTACGCCCTTCGGGCTACGCCGGACGAGTCGCCTTGTGGTGATCGCTAGCTAGCCGCGTCATTGCGAGCGCAGCGAAGCAATCCAGTCTGTCGCCATCGCAAGCATTTCTGGGTTGCTTCGCTATGCTCGCGATGACGGTCTCTCCGACCTTGCCTTTGCCAAGGGCCTGCCGTGCCGCCGCCTATGTGAGTCTTAATTCGGACACGCGGGCGCCAAACTTGTAAATCAAGCATTAACGGGAGCGGGCCGGTCGGTCCAGAACCGTGTGTGTTGAGTGATGGTAGAGTATCACCGCGCTGTTCCGAGCATGAGGCTTGCCGCTTTTGCGCTCCTGATCGGAGCGTTGCCGGCCCAGGCCGAGACCTTCCAACAGATATGGATGGGCCGTGTCGCGCGTCCGCCCGCCGACAACGAGCAAGCCTCGGTTTACTGGGAAGACAAATGGGATGCGCGCGGCAAGCGCTTCAACCCCGACAAGGTCTCCTGCGCGCATCGCACCGAAGCGCTGGGTACTGTTTTCATCGTCACCAATCTCGAGAACGGCAAGAAGATAGAATGCCCAGTGTTTGATCGCGGACCGTTTGCCCGTGGCAGAGTGCTGGATTTCTCGCTGGGTGCTGCCCGGAAAATCGGCTGTGACGGATTGTGCCGCGTCCAGGTGCGCCGCGCCGGCTATGAGTGAGGCGTGAACGCTGCGCCGCTTTGTTCGACGAGAATATTTCTGTAGCTGCGTGCGTATTGCGCGAGGCAGCAAGTGTCAGCATCGCTGACGCGCCTCGGAAAAATCGGTACTTTTAGTGCTGAACGGAAATGCGTAGCCGCCTCCGGGAAATCGTTCTAGTCTTCGCAACGCTCGGTCGACATTCGCGACCGGCCTAGACCAGATCATGATCAAAACGCCAACCACGATCGCCGCTACGGCCGCAGTGGGATTTTGTCTGCGCAACCGGCGTTGGGATAATCGGATTGGAGCCCGACCGAACACCTGACCACGGTTGACATCGTTCCACGCGAACCGCCGGCGGCCTGTCGAGAAGAGACGGGATCAGAACTGGCGAACTCAATGGGAGGAACGGCAATGGGTAATGACTTGAGAGGTGCATGTAACGCGATTCTGCAAAAGGTCGCGACCGGAAAGCCTCGCGTTCCGGGCGTGGTGGCGATGATCACCAGCCGCTCGGCCAACATCTACGAAGGCGCCGCCGGCGAGCGCGTCATTGGTGGCCAGGCAATGACGCCGGATACCGTCTTCGCCATTTTCTCGACCACGAAGGCGATCACGGGCACGGCGATCATGCAATGCGTCGAGGAAGGAACGCTCGACCTGGACGCGCCTGCGAAAACCTACGTCCCTGACATCGGCAAGCTCCAAGTGCTCGAAGGATTCGATGCAAGCGGCAATCCGCAGCTGCGGGCACCGAAGCGCGAGATCACCACGCGCATGCTGATGCTGCACACCGCCGGGCTCGGCTACGACTTTTTCAACGCCAACTATTTCCGCCTTGCGCAGGAGCGCGGCCAGCCGAGCGTGGTGAGCTGCTCGAAGGCGTCGCTGATGACGCCGCTGCTGTTCGATCCGGGCGAAAAATGGGAGTATGGCAGCAACATCGACTGGTGCGGCCAGATCGTCGAGAGCATTCGCGGCAAACGCCTCGGCGAGGTGATGAAGGAGCGGATCTTTGCGCCGCTCGGAATGGAGGACATCGCGTTCTCGCTGACGCCTTCGATGCGGTCGCGGCTTGCCGTCATCCACCAGCGCGAAGCCGATGGGGCGCTCACTCCGCTTCCAGACATGCAATTGCCGGCCGACCCCGAGGTCCATATGGGCGGCCACGGACTCTACGCCTCGATCGGCGAGTACATGAAATTCATCCGCATGTGGCTGAACGATGGGGCGGGGCCGAACGGCCGTGTGCTCAAGAAGGAGACGGTCGAGGCCGCCGTCCGCAACGGACTGCAGGCGCACCAGGCCGTGGTCATGCTGCCCGGCGTCATTCCTCAACTGTCGAACGATGCCGAGTTCTTCCCCGGCCTGAAGAAATCCTGGTCCTACACCTTCATGGTCAACGACGAGGATGCGCCGACCGGCAGGCCGGCAGGGGCGATCGGCTGGGCCGGGCTCGCCAACACGTTCTACTGGATTGATCGCAAGAACGGGTTCGGCGGCTATTGGGCGACGCAGATCCTGCCCTTCGGCGACCCGGTCTCGTTTGGCGGCTATATGGATTTCGAGACGGCCGCCTACGCCACCGGCGAGGCACGCGCGGCAGCGTAATTCCGGCGAGCGGCGCGACGTTCGTTCGCCGCGCCTCACGATCCTCGAAAAGGAAACGGTTCGCTCACGAGCCGTGACAACAGACTTGCGACGCAAGGACTGGCCAGTCTGCCCTTCGGGCAGGCTGGCCGGTGCTGGCGCGAGGGAATAGCGACCGAGAAACAAAGAACGCTGCAAGGGAGCGCTTACAACAGGAGGTGTATCATGACGAACGCGCAAGGCAGCTCGCAAACGGCAAGCGCGAAGACCGACTTCGATGCCATCATCATCGGTGCCGGATTCTCCGGCATGTACATGCTGCATTCGCTGCGCGACAAGCTCGATATGAATGTCACGGTATTCGAGGCCGGCGACGGCGTCGGCGGCACCTGGTATTGGAATCGTTATCCCGGCGCGCGCTGCAATTCCGACAGCTATGTGTACTGCTACACGTTCGACAAGAACCTGCTGCAGGAATGGACCTGGTCGGAGCGCTATCCTGAGCAGGACGAGATCCTGCGTTATCTCGAGCATTGCGCCGAGCGCTTCGACCTCAAGCCCGACATCCAGTTCGGCAAGCGCATCGTCGAGGTCGCCTTCGACGAAGGCACCGAGCTTTGGACGGTGCGTACCGACGAGGGCGATGTCGCCAAGGCGCGCTTCGTGATCACCGCCGTCGGCGCGCTGTCGACCGCCAACATGCCGTCGTGCAAGGGGCTGAGCTCGTTCAAGGGCAAGTGCTACCACACCAGCCAGTGGCCGCATGACGGTGTCGACTTCACCGCCAAGCGCGTCGGCGTGATCGGCACCGGTGCCACAGCGGTGCAGGCGATCCCGGAGATCGCGCAACAGGCCAAGCAGCTGACGGTGTTCCAGCGTACGCCGGCCTTCTGCGTGCCCGCGCGCAACGGTCGTGTCGATCCCGAGGCCACCAAGGCCCGCAAGGCCGACTACGACGGCATCCGCCAGCGCATCAAGGATTCGTTCTTCGGCTTTGAGCTGAATTTCATGCCGACATCGGTGCTTGAGGCCACTCCCGAAGAGCGCGAGCGGGAGTTCGACAGGATGTGGGACGCCGGCGGCTTCTCATTCTGGCTGGCCAACTACCAGGACATGTTCTTCTCCAAGGAGGCGAACGATATCATCGCGGATTATCTCAGGCGAAAAATCCGCTCCACCGTCAACGATCCGGTCGTCGCCGACAAGCTGACGCCGAAGCAGTATCCCTATGGCACCAAGCGCCAGCCGCTGGACACCAACTACTTCGAGACGTTCAACAAGAAGAACGTGCAGCTGGTGGATGCGAGCACCGACGGCCCGATCGAGGAGATCACGCCGAACGGCATACGGGCCGGCGGCAAGGAATATCCGCTGGACATCATCGTGATCGCGACCGGTTTCGACGCGCTGACCGGACCGCTGAAGAAGCTCGGCATCAAGGGACGTGGCGGAAGGGAACTCGCGCAGGAGTGGGAAGAAGGGCCGCTGACTTATCTCGGCGTCGCCGCGGCCGGCTATCCGAACCTGTTCATGATCACAGGCCCGCAAAGTCCCTCGGTGCTGTCGAACATGCCGGTGTCGATCGAGCAGCATGTCGAGTGGATCAGCGAATGCATCGCCCACATGCGACGAAGCAAGCTTGCGACCATCGAGGCGACGCCGCAGGCACAGGACGCATGGGGCGCGCATGTCGCAGAGGTCGTGAATGCGACACTGATGCCGGCAGCCAATTCCTGGTACATGGGCGCGAACATCGACGGCAAGGCGCGCCGCTTCCTGCCGTATCTCGGTCCTGAAGGCGTCGGCGGTTACCGCAGGAAGTGCGCCGAAATCGCAGAGAACGGCTACGAAGGCTTCGTGTTCGCGCACCAGGGGCAGGGCGGGACGACGCACTCGGTCGCGGCCGAATAACTCCGCCGGTCGTCAACAGAGAGCGGCGTCAAGTGGCGCCGCTCTCGGTGCATTACGCCAATTTATTCACCGACGACGAAGACGATGAGGCGTTCGGCACCTTGCTCTTCGTGACCGGCACGGAATAGGTCTTGTGCCCTACCTGGACCACGACGTTTCCCGTCTGGCCATCGCTCGATGTAATCTGCGCCTTGGCGCCCAGCATGACCGTGTTATTGTAGACGGTGCCGCTGCCGGATTGGATTGTGCCGCCGTTTACCGAAAATCTCACCTGAGCGTCTTTTCCGTCGATGGACACGACCTGGAAGTAGGCGCTCTGACCATTGTCGCGCGAAAAGCCGCTCCAGCTTCCGACCAGCTTGTCCTGCTCTGTATCCGAGGCCTGCTTGCTGAGAATGGCGCTCGCTTTCGCGCCGCTGGCGGAAAACTCCAATGCCGCCGTTTGTCCGTTCTTGGTCCCGATCGTGACATTTCCGAAGGTGATCGTGGCGCCATCGACATCGGCAAGACCGCGTTCGGTATGTCCGTTGTGCGTGTACTCGACCTGGGCCTGGGTGCCGCGGATGTTGATGACCTTGAACTCGACTTCCTGATGGTTGAGGGACCAGGTGCCCTTCCATGAGCCCAGCAGATTGCTTTGATGATAGATCCGCTCGGTCGCCGGCGAAATCTGGCTCTTCGTGCTGCTCTGGATTGTCGTCATCGCTAGCTCAGTTCGTGATCACTGTTCGCATGCGCTAAAACGCGATGAGATCAGGTTGAATCGTCATCGCGCTTTAGGACTTTGATTGAGCATGATCTTTTCGGAAAACCGCTACACACTTTTCCGGATCATGCGCTAGCAAGATAGGGCGCTCGGGGAGAAAGGCACCGGATCAGAACACCCGGGCGATTAACGAGGCGTTAAGAGAGCGGCTCCTTCGCATGCGACAAATTTGTATCCCGAACGTCTAGTTTATCGGCGGGGCCTGACCCCACCCGCAGTTCGTGGGAATTCCGTCAATCTTTCGCCCGGCCAGCGCCATTCTGATCAGCGAGATACCGCCGAACACCAGGTCGATACCAACAACTAGTCCGATGGCCCAAAGCGCGGATCCCGGAAGCCCCGAAATGATGAGGGCGGCAACGACGAGATCGAGGATTCCGGACGCAACAAGCCAGCCGCGCTGTTTTGAAAGCTCGCCGCCATGTTCAAGGGCGTACATGATGGTGAAGACGCCCTCCACGGCGAAATAGGCGCCGAGCACAACGGTCAGAAGTCAATGTCCCTTGAACCGGGCGCGCAAGCAGGACGATGCCGACGCCGGCAGCAAGCAGGGCAGACAACAAGGACCACCAGAAGCCCGGCGTCTTTCCTGCCCAGATCAGCAGAGCCAGTTCAAGCAGACCGCCGAGCAGAAACAGCCACCCAAGAAAGATCGTGATCGCAACGCTGGCGAGAGATGGGATCATCATCGCTCCGAGCCCCAGCACGATAAGCAGGATGCCTTCGATCAGCAGGGCCTTCCAATGCTTCTGAACTGCCTTCTGCAGTTTGTACTGAAGATCGGAAACGTCTTGTGCAGTCATGTCTGGATTCTCCAGCAGGTGCGGCGAAGCGCGATGATGTTAGCTGTGGCCGGCACCGGTTAGAAGCCGCAGGTTCGTTCAGGCGTCACGAGAACGACAGTCAGGTTGACGTGTCTGCATATGAGTTCCGATTGTACCTTGAGCCAACTTGTGAGCGCTCGCATGCTTCGATTAGATGGTTGGATAATGGCAAGCCGGACATAAGCCGAGCAAGCAGGCTCACCTTGCGACCGTAGTGGAGAGATCGCCATGGCTATCAATCTCACCTCCGTTGTGACGCAATTCCTCACCCCTGAAGTTATCGCGCAAATTGCCTCCTTCCTCGGCATCGACCGAAGCGTGGCCCAGAAGGCCGCAGGAGCGGCGGTCCCGACGATGTTGGCGGGTATCGCCGATCTCGTTGAAACTCCCAGCGGCGCGGGCCAACTGTCGAAGCTGCTGTCACAGCAGCAAGGTAGCCCCATGGATCTCTTGCGCGGCTCCGGCGCCGAGGGACTGGCGCAGACAGGATCGACCATGCTGGCCGGACTGTTCGGCAACAAGATCATGGACACCATGGGCCAGGCGATCGGCAAGTTTGCCGGTATGGGCGACAGCGGCGGCAAGTCGTTGCTCGGCATGATCGGCCCGCTCGTTCTGGGCGCGCTCGGACAACACCAGCGTGACGCCGGTCTGGACTCCAATGGCTTGGCATCGTTGCTCCGTTCGCAGAAAGACCAAATCGTATCGGCGATCCCGGCGGGACTCGCCGATCAACTCGGCGCTGCGGGCCTGATCGACAAAACAGAATCCGGAATGCGCACGGCTGCTGCCGCCGGAGGCCGCATTGCCAGCGCCTCCGAGCGCGCAACCGCCGGAGCAAGCCAGACGGCTTACGCTGCCGCCAACAAGGCGCAATGGCCCTATTGGCTGGCCGCGCTGGTCGTCGTCGCCGGCCTTGCCTGGTACGCATTCGATCGTTCGGGTTCCCAGACGGTCGCTGAGCTTCCCGCTCCGCCGCGGCCTGCCACCGGCACGGTCGGCATGGCGCCTGCGGATCTCACCGTTGACGGCGTCAACCTGACGAACCAGGTCAACTCGTCCATCAGCAGCCTGAAATCCGTGCTTCCCACCATTGCCGATGAGGCCGGCGCGCAGGCAGCCTTGCCCAAGATCAATGACGCGGCCGCGCAGCTGAATGATACTGCTGCGCGAGCGGCAAAGCTCTCTCCGGAAGCGCGAAGCGCGCTTGTCAAGCTGATCGTCGTTGCTATTCCGACCATCAACCAGATGTGCGACAAGGTCATGGCAACTCCCGCCGGGACCGTCGCCAAGCCCGCAATCGACAATCTTCGCGCCAAGCTGGACGCGCTCGCAAAGGCGTAAAGCCATCGCGCGCAACGAATTCGCCATGACGTGCGGTGGCAGGCCGCGTCTTGCGTCGTCCTGCCACCGGCTCATGAGGGGAGAAGCTCCAGGGAGAAAGCGCTATGGCTGACAAGACCAGTTTCACCAAGGATGAATGGTCACTGCTTTTACGCAGTCCGATGAACGCCGGAATGGCCATCACGGCTGCCGAACCGAGCGGGCTGTTCGGTCTGCTGAAGGAATCGTTTGCCGGCGGCACGGCGCTCGCCCAGGCCGCTACGGACCCGAACATAAACCCGCTGATAAAGGCGGTCGTGTCGGACTTCCAGACCAGCGACGGCCGGGCCGTGGCTCATGACGGGCTGAAGGCTGAACTAGCCAACAGCAAGCCGGCAGAGGTCAAGACCAAGGCGATCGACTCCCTGCGGCAGGTCTCGACCATGCTTGCCACCAAGGCGCCCAGCGATGCCACGGCGTTCAAAGCCTGGTTGCGCCTGATCAGTCAGAAGACGGCCGAGGCAGCCTCCGAAGGCGGGGGTCTGTTTGGCGGAGGCGTAAAGGTCAGCGATGCCGAGAAGGCGACGCTCGGAGAAATCTCCAGCGCGTTGGGCATCTGATTTCGGTTGGCACTGACATTGCCGAACAGCCTCGGCAATGCGTCGGTCCGGCAGATCTGTTGTGGCCAGTGACGCCGGCTGCAATTGCGCTCTCGTCATGAAGCGGGCCGATGTTGCCGGACACTTCGACCTGTCGTTGGCGTGTCACAGACAGACCTGTTCAGCACTCCGAGATTGGGGGCGAAACGAAGAAAAATACGCTTGCAGCGCGTGATCTGCCTTGGTCCTGGCTTCAGCTACCGCGTCCGGACCAAGGGCTGTTCCTTGAACGGAGAAGAAAGTCAGATCGTGAAGTCCGATGGTGCCCAGAATGGCTTTCAGATATGGAGTTAGAAAATCCGGCTGACGGGCGCGTTCCCCGGAAAATCTTCCGCCCGAAGATACGGCGACAAAGACGGGACGATCGCGAAGCGTGCCTGCGTATCCTTCCGGGGTGGTATTGAAGGTCCGCCGGACCCGGACGATGTGATCAATCCATGCCTTCAACGCAGACGGTACGGTGAAGTTGTGCATGGGCGTTCCAATGACCACAAAATCTGAACGCTCCAGTTCCTGAATGAGCTCTTCGGACCGGGACATCGAGCCCTCCGGACATATTTCCGCAGACGATTTTTGTGTAGCACCAAGGGCGGTCGCGTAACTTCCATCGATGTGCGGTATCGCGCGCCCACCAATAACGCGGTCTACTACGCTTGCCGCAGGCTCCTTCTGCAGCAGGAAGCCGATGATCTTTTGAGAGAGTTGATAGCTCTCGGCGGCATGCCCGCGGGGGCTGCAGTCGACGTGCAGGATTGTCTTCATCTGCCCATGTCCAGGTTCTCGGTGAATGGTCTCGCTGATCCGAATTCCGAACGTCACAAGCCATCAGTTACAAGCCGGATGACCTGCATCCAAGGTCCATGAACGGACATTGCAACTGGTCCATGATTGCCGCCTTGCAAGGCCTGCCTGCTGGACAATCCTCAGAAGCAAATAGCGTCCTCTTCCCCGGTGACGTTTGAACCTCGGTGCGGTGCCGCACCGTGCGCGGCGGCCAAAAGTGCTTCCGCAAGGTGCGGCTTTTGAATTTGCTTTTCGCTGCCGCTCAGCGCCATGATGGCACAATCAGTTTTCCTTTATCCGCGGAGTTGGCTGGTCCATGGGAGCCGCGAAGGTCAGCAAGATCTCGCCGTTGGATCCAGCGGCGGCCGAACCGTTTTATCGCCAGATCTACGATCGGTTTCGCGGCGCTATCGCGAGCGGATTGCTGAACCCGGGTGATCGCATTCCCTCGGCACGCGCGCTGACCAAGGAATTGGGTTTGGCACGAGGGACCATCGAGGCCGCTTATTCCTTGTTGGCCGCCGAAGGATACATCCAGCCCCGCGGCCAGGCCGGGACCATTGTGACGCCGGACCTCAAACCGCGAACGCCTGTCATAAGGCCGGTGCCTCCGTCCGATAGCGGCGTTGCCGCGGCTGGCTTCCGTCCCGATTCGATTTTACCATTCCAGATGGGTTTGCCTGCCCTGGATGCGTTTCCCCGCAAGATCTGGGCACGCCTGGGCGCGCGGAGCGCGCGTGCCATGCAACCATCCGACATGGTTCATCCTCCCGTGTACGGCTTGCCGGCACTGCGTGCTCAGATCGCCGCATATCTCCAGGTGTCGCGCGGGATCAACTGCTCGCCATCCCAGATATTCGTGACATCGGGATATCGACACACGATCGCGTTGATTGCTCATTCATTGTTGAGCGCGGGAGATCGTGTCTGGCTTGAAGATCCCGGATATCCACCTACCCGAGAACTATTGGGACACATGCAAATTGCCGCCGTCCCGGTGCCGGTCGATCGGGAGGGCATGGTCGTTTCCGGTGGCATTCAGGCCGCGCCACGGGCGCGCGCAGCCGTGGTCACGCCTGCGCATCAGAGTCCGCTGTGCGTATCGCTGTCCTTGCCCCGGCGCCTGGCGTTGCTGGACTGGGCCGCGCGAAACAAGACATGGATTATCGAGGACGATTACGACGGCGAGTACCGGTATGTCAGCCGTCCTCTTCCGGCGTTGAAGAGCCTGGATCGTGATGGGCGGGTGCTCTATGCGGGCACCTTCAGCAAAGTGCTCTTTCCAGGGATTCGGCTTGCATATCTTGTCGTGCCGGAAACGCAGGTCGGGCGGTTTGAGCAGGTCACCCAAGTCTTTGCAGCAGGCAGCCCCGGCCTGACGCAAGCCATCGTCGCTGCCTTCATCACGGAAGGACACTTCGCACGCCACATCCAGCGGATGCGGAAGCTCTATGCCGAGCGTCGGAAGGCGACGGCGGCAGGCCTGGAAAGCGTGCTGGGGAAACACATGCGAATCGATTCACAGCCGGGAGGAATGCATTTGATCTTGCGGCTGCAAGGCCGGCGGTCGGATCGCCGGCTTGTTGCTCGCATGCGTGAAGAAGGCCTGTACGGGGAAGCATTGTCGGATTGGACGATGGGCAGCGATGGAGCCCCGGCCTTGCTTCTCAATTTTACGAACGTCGGCTCTCAGAGCGCCGCCGAAAATCTCGGAAGGCGCATCTTGAAGCTGATATGACGATGGCAGAGCCTCGTCTTAGGGGCGCGCGCTTTTCTTCGCAGAACTTGCTGGGAATCTTGGCCCAATACGCAAGACCGATCATGGACCTTCTGAGATAGGCCAAGATGCGGCACGATCGAATCCGTCAATCAGCAAACACAGGGATTCGTCATGAGCAACCGTATCGACTACGCCAAGGCTTCGCCTGCAGGTTATAAGGCTTTCGGTGGAGTGTATGTCTATCTTCAGAACTGCGGCCTTCCAAGAGAACTGATCTATCTCGTCTATCTGCGGGTTTCTCAAATAAACGGCTGCGCGTATTGCATCGATATGCATTCCCGCGATCTACTCAAGCTCGGCGTGACCGTAGAAAAGCTCGTGCTCGTACCGGCATGGCGCGAAGCGGGTGGGCTATTCAGCGCCCGCGAACGAACCGCACTCGCCTGGGCGGAAACCGTGACACGCGTAGCCGAAACCAGCGTTCCCGATGCCGACTATGAAGCCGCGGCTGCCGAGTTCAGCGATAAGGAACTCTCTGATCTGACGTATGCGATCGGCTTGATGAACGCCTTCAATCGATTTGGAGTGACGTTCCGCTCAACTCCCGCCGCCGCGGCCCGGCTCGAAGTAACCCCATAGGTGCTTCACGAACAGCAAAGTTCGCTCGCAGCGGCGTTTGGCCGGCTTTGAAGCTGTTCCGATCCACATCTACGTCGGTGGATCGGGCCGGACGCTGCTCTCCTGTCTGTCAATAAGGCTTTCACCAACGCTCGCCCGGTTGCTTGGCGAACTAACAAACGGATCTGCTACAATGGCATGGGCGCTCCTCGGCATCGCGGGTATTCTCGAAATCGCATTCGCCTTCGGCATGAAGTGGTCTGCAGGTTTCACGCAATTGATGCCGGCACTGTTTACGGCCGCCACTGGCCTATCGAGTATCTTTCTTCTTTCACTCGCGCTCCGGACGTTACCGGTAGGGACTGCCTACGCGGTCTGGACCGGCATCGGCGCGGCGGGAACTGCGATTCTGGGAATCGCGCTGTTGGGCGATTCACCTGCGCCGCTGAGGGTGCTCTGCATCGTTCTCATTTTCGCAGGCGTCATCGGATTAAAGCTGGTTTCGGAAAACTGAGAAATGAGAATTGGCCGAAGCAGGGTTGATCGACTTCGTGATTGAGTGTGCGGAAAACGTTCACTTCTAATAGTCGTGTTGCGCCTATCTAGTTCATCGTGACGCCCGATGCTCGAATGACTTTCGACCATGTTGCCGTTTCGTCGGCGAGAAAGGTCCCGAAGGCTTCGCCCATAACGTTGCCCGGCTCGGCGCCGAGCTCCGAAAAGCGCTTACGCACATCAGGCATCTTCAGGATGACGTCCAGTTCTGCCGTCAGCCTTTTCAGAGCCGGCGCCGGTGTTTTCGTGGGTGCGACAAGTCCAAACCATGCTGACACGCCGAAACCCGGCAAGGTTTCTGCGACGGTCGGTACATCAGGCAAGGCGTTCGCACGCGCCTTACCCGCAACGGCAATGGCGTTGACCAGCTTTCCCTGAACCTGGGGCAGCACCGCAGGCATGTTGTCGAACATCATGGGTATCGTCCCGGCCAGCAGATCGTTCATCGCGGGCGCCGCGCCTTTATACGGTATGTGCACGATATCGATGCCGGCCATGCTCTTAAGCAATTCGCCGGCGAGATGGTTGGTCGAGCCGACGCCCGACGATCCAAAATTCAGCGTTCCCGGCTTCTCCTTGGCGAGCGCGATCAGTTCAGCCACGTTCTTGACGTTGAGGGACGGGTGCACCATGAGCACAATCGGGACCGAAGCGATCAACGCGACTGGCGCAAAGGACTTGGCCGGATCGAAAGGCAGGTTCTTGTACAACGACGCGTTGATCGTCAGTGGCGGGGGTGCCGTCAGCAGCAGTGTGTAGCCGTCAGCCTCCGACGTCACCACTTCCTCCGCGCCGATATTCCCACCGGCTCCTCCGCGATTTTCAACAAGAAATGTCTGCCCGCAACGCTCCGTCAATTTCTGCGCCACGATCCGCGCGATGATGTCATTCGAGCCGCCGGCCGGAAAGGGCACGATCATCTTGACCGGACGCGACGGATATTCCTGGGCGAGGGTGGCGCCGCAAAACAGGATAGCGCCGCAAATCGCAAGGACGAAGCGGCAACAAAAACGATACATCTGTAAATCTCCCGAAGCTCTTATTATCTAATTGAGCTGTTTAGGGACCGTGGCGCTGAACTACGGCGGCGATAGGGCCCGTGTTCCGGCGCGAGCGTCGCAGAGCAACGGGCGCAGCGTCCTATGCCATCGTTACTGCTTCTGGATTCCTGCCTTTTCGATCACCTTGGCCCACTTGTCGATGTCGAACTTCAGCCGGCCTTCGATCTCTTCGGGCGTGCTCGCCTTTGCCTCGATGCCGAGTTCGAGCAACCGCTTCTTCACATCCGCGTCGGCAAGGATGTCGCGCAGCGCGGCATTGAGCGTCTTGATGATATCGCCAGGCGTCCCGGCGGGTGCGAACAGCGCGTTCCACGACACCACATCATAATTGGCGATGCCGCCTTCCTGCGCGGTCGCCATGTCCGGCGTGGCTTCCGAACGTTGCGCGCCGGAGGAGGCGAGCGCGCGCAACTTGTTGTCGGCGAGATTGCCCTTCATCGCGGAATAGCTGTCGATCATCAGCGCGACGTCACCCTGCAGCAGCGCGACTTGAATGTCGGGCGTGCCGCGATAGGGGATGATGGTGAAGTCGATGCCGGCCGCAGTCTTGAACAACTCGGCCGACAGATTTTGCGTGCTGCCGACATTGATTGTGCCGACATTCAGCGTGCCCGGTTTCGACTTCGCGGCCGCGATGAACTGCGGCAGCGTCTTGAAATCGGAATTCGCTGATGTCGCGAACACGAAATTGAAAGTCCCGAGACTCGAGATCGGCGCAAAGTCCTTGATCGGATCGTAAGGCAGCTTCTTGAAAAGCGAGACGCTGACCGCGGTGCCGTTCGACAACAGCGCCAACGTATGGCCGTCGGCGGGCGAGGAGATCACCGTCCGCGCCGCGACGATGCCGCCCGCGCCGGCCTGGTTCTCGACATAGAAACGCTGTCCCAATTTATCGCCAAGCTTTTCGGCGACGATGCGCGCGGTGATGTCGGCGACGCCGCCGGCTGCAAAAGGCACAACGATGCGGACGCTATGATCGGGATAGGCGGCCTGCGCTGCGGAGGAAGCAATGAGAGTCCAGGCCGCCGCGGCAATCAGAAAGTTCGTCAGCAATGTGTGCGGGCTGCGGCGAGCGACGCGTATCATAGAAAGCATTCCTGGTTGGATTTCACTCTATACCACGCGCTCCGGATCGCTCCAGACCTCGCGTCGGTTACTGTTTGGAGGAGTGCTCGATCTGTTGCCACAGCCAGCGCGCCACGGCGGCAGGCGAGGAGGACGCGTCATTGCCGCTGGCGCGCAGATTGGCCTCGCGCATCGTGTCGATGCTGATTTTTCCA
Source organism: uncultured Alphaproteobacteria bacterium (assembly GCA_963770385.1). GTDB lineage: Bacteria > Pseudomonadota > Alphaproteobacteria > Rhizobiales > Xanthobacteraceae > Bradyrhizobium. The sequence goes on from CAVYPJ010000003.1 coordinate 3,230,627, forward strand.
AGCAAGGGTTGCAACGCGGCCTGCAGCCGTTGGTCGCCGGCACGCTTCGGCGCCAGCAGCACGATCGCGTCATAGGGAGGGATGGCGTGCCTAGGATCGTCCAGCACGATCAGATCGTATTTCTTGATCAGCCCGTCGCTGGTATAGCCCGCGATGACGTCGACCTCGCCGGAGGCAACCGCCGCATACATGAAGTCCGGCTGCATCTGCCGTTGCGTGCGGAACGACAGGCCATAGGCTTTCTGCAGTCCCGCCCATTCGGGCCGCGAAAAGAACTCGTAGTCGCCCGCGATCGACAGCGTCGACGCGCGCGCGGCGAGATCGGCGATCGAACGGATGCCGAGCTGCTCGGCGCGTGCCCTCGGCATGACAAGCGCATAGGCGTTCTCGAAGCCGAGTTCGCCGAACAGCGTGATGTTCTGCTTCGCGAGCAGGGTCTTCAGCTCGCCGAGCAGTTCCTCGCGCGGTCTGATGTCGGTGTGATGAAACTGGTTCGCCCACAATGTGCCGGAATAATCGACATAGACGTCGATGTCGCCGGTTGCGAGCGCGTCGAAGATCACGCTGGAGCCGAGGCCTTCGCGAGATGAGGCGGAGAGGCCCGCCGCCTGCAGCCGCTCGGCGAGCAGCGCCGACAGCACATATTGCTCGGTAAAGGTCTTTGCCCCGATGATGTAGCTCGACGGCGAACGCGCCATCGCGGGTACCAACGTGGCCGCGACCAATGCCGCGATGCCGACGCCGCCGATCAGAAGTCCGGACGCGGCTCTGACGCCGAAGCCCGTTCTCGATCAGCGCCAGCAACTGATCCACCGCCAGCGCCAGCGCTGCGGAGGCGAAGCAGCCGAACAGCACGAACACCCAGTTCTGGGTCTGCAGCCCCGCGAAGATGTAGTTGCCGAGGCTGGTCTGGCCGATCGGCGTAGAGAGCGTCGCGGTGCCGATCACCCACACAGCGGAGGTGCGGATGCCTGCCATGATGACCGGCAGCGCCAGCGGCAGCTCCACCGAGAACAGGGATTGCCGCGGTGTCATGCCGACGCCTTGCGCCGCTTCGACCAGCGCGCCGTCGACGCCGTTCAGCCCGGTGATGGTGTTGCGCAGCACCGGCAGCATCGAATAGAGCGCGAGCGCCAGCACGGCCGGCAAAAAGCCGAAAGCGGAGAAGCCGAAGCCGAACCAGCCGAGCGTCAGCGACGCCAGCGCGAGCAGCAACGGATAGAACAAGGCGAGCAGTGCGAGCCCGGGCACGGTCTGCACGATGCTCGCGAGCCCCAGCAGCACGCCGCGCGCGAGCGGCCGGTTGCGCGCGGCGATCGCCAGCGGCAGGCTGATCACGAGCCCCAGCGCGAGCGCGGTGACACTGACCCGCACGTGGTTGCCGAGATAGTCGGAAAGATGCCCCAGCGCCTCGCTCCAGCGCGGATCGGTCAGGATGCTCATGCGGCGCTGTCCCGCGGCAGCAGCGCGCCCAGCCGCTCGGCCTGCCGCCGCGGCGTCCGCAGCAGCTCCATCACATAGGTGTCGCTGCTCTTGGACAGCTCCGCGGGCGTGCCCTGCGCCAGCAGCCGGCCCGTGCGCATCACGGCGATGCGGTCGGCCAGCAGGATCGCTTCCGTCATGTCATGGGTGATCATGACCGTGGTCAGGCCGAGCTTTTTGTGCAGTGCGCGATAATCGTCGCCGAGCGCATCGCGGGTGAGGGGATCGAGCGCACCGAACGGCTCGTCCATCAGCACGATGCGGGGGCGGGCGGCGAGCGCCCGCGCCACGCCGACCCGCTGCCGCTGCCCGCCGGAGAGCTCGCCGGGCAGGCGGTCGCGATGACGCGCGCGGTCGAGCTGGACCAGCTCCAGCAGTTCGTCGACGCGGGTGGTAATCTTGTCCGAGGGCGTGCCGAGCAGTTTCGGCGTGATGCCGATATTGGCGGCGACGCTCATATGCGGGAACAGCCCGCCGTTCTGGAAGACGTAGCCGATGCGGCGGCGCAGCTTCACCGGATCGGCCGCAAGCACGTCCTCGCCCTCGACCGTGACGTTGCCGCGGTCGACGTCGATCAGCCGGTTGGCGAGCCGGAGCAGGGTGGTCTTGCCGGAGCCGGAACCGCCGACGATGGCGAGGAACTCGCCTTCGGCGACCTCAAGCGACACGTCGTCCACGGCGACGACGCGTTCCGCGCCGCCGTCAAAACTCTTCACTACATGGGCGTAGGCGATCATCGGCGTGGCTGGCATGTCGGTGTCGCCCTCTTGGCATGATCCGTGGACCCTCCGCTGAAGGGTGAGGAGGAGACCTAGCACGCCGTAGCGCCGCGTTGAACTTGTCCCGTTAAGACGCTAAGCACACGTCCGAATTTGGAGGGAACCGGGTGGACATGGCAACGCCGGATGCGGTCGCGCTCGATGACGCGACGGTGGCTTTTCGCGTCGCCGAGGCGCGCGTTTACACCGCGGTTGAGCAGGCGAGCCTCGCGGTCGCGGATGGCGAGTTCGTTGCCATCGTCGGGCCCACCGGCTGCGGCAAGTCGACCTTGCTCAATGTCGCCGCCGGGCTGTTGAAGCCGGCCGCGGGCAACGTGCGGATCTTCAACCGGCCGCTGACCGGGCTGAACGGTGACGCCGGCTACCTGTTCCAGGCCGATGCGCTGTTCCCGTGGAAGACGGCGATCGACAATGTCGCGATCGGGCTGGAGGTCGCCGGCACGCCCCGTAGCGAGGCGCTGCGGCGCGCGCAGGGCTGGCTCAACTCCGTCGGCCTCGGCGCCTTCGCCCAGCGCTATCCGCACATGCTCTCGGGCGGCCAGCGCAAGCGCGTCGGGCTGGCGCAGGTCCTGATCCGCGATCCCAAGATCCTGCTGATGGATGAGCCGTTCGGGCCGCTCGACGCCCAGACCCGGCAGATCATGGGCAATCTGCTGCTCCAGCTCTGGACCGCCGACCGCAAGGCGGTGCTGTTCGTGACCCACGATCTGGAGGAGGCGATCGCGCTGGCCGACCGGGTGGTGATCATGTCGGCAGGTCCCGGCGCGCGCATCATCGGCGACTGGCGGGTGCCGCTGGCGCGCCCGCGCGACATTTTCGAGGCGCGGCTCGACAAGGAATTCCACTCACTTCACCGCGAGATATGGAGTGTTTTGAAGGAAGAAGTGTTGAAGGGATATGCGCAATCGGGGACGGCCTAGTTTCCGCGGGGCGCGGTGATCAGAAACACAAGAAAATGGGAGATGTCATGTTGAAACATGGATGGATTTTGGCGGGGGCGCTTGCATTCACCTCCGTCTTGGGCGCGCACGCGGCGTCCGGCCGCCGGCGTCTTCACGCTGTCGTCGTCGGACTTCAAGGACGGCGAGCGGCTGCCGCAGAAATTCGCCGGCAATCTCAAGTCCAACCCGAACTGCGTCGGCGAGAACGTCTCGCCCGAGCTGTCCTGGAGCAATCCGCCCGAAGGGACCAAGAGCTTCACGCTTCTGATGTTCGATCCCGAAGGGCGGCCGCCCGGTGGGGTCAGCCATTTCGTCGCCTATGGCATCCCGGCCTCGGCGACCTCATTCGCGCAAGGCGAACTGTCCAAGCCCAGCGAGAAATATATCGGCGGCCAGAGTACGATGAAGCTCGGCAACTATTTCGGGCCATGCACGCCGCCAGGCGCGCCGCATCACTACACCTTCACGCTGATTGCGACCGATCTCGAGCCGACCGCGCTGAAGGAAGGCATGACGCGTGACGAGGTGATCAAGGCGCTTGACGGCCACGCCAAGGGCGCGACCGGCCTGATCGGCACCTTCTCGCATCCGTAAGCAGGTCATCGCAAATGGACGAAAGCTTGCTCGGGCAATCTTTGCGTGGCGCATCCTTCGAGACGCGCGCCTGCGGCGGGCATCCTCAGGATGAGGACTTCTGTTTGCGGGAACGAGGACTTTTCCGCGGGGCGATCTCAGCTCCTCATGGTGAGGAGGCGCGCAAGCGCCGTCTCGAACCATTGAGGCCAAGATGGCTCAACGATGTGCAACCGGGGTCTGTCCCGGTTGCCAATGCCGAGTTCACTCGGGCTGTCGGCTAGGGGAGAGAACGTTCGTAATGTCAAGGCTTTCGCTGCTTGCCCTGCAGCTGCTTGTCGCGGTCGTGGCGCTGGCGCTGTGGCAGTTCTTCGCCACCGTGCCGGTGTTCGGCAAGATGCTCTTGCCGCCGTTCTTCTTCTCCAATCCGGTCGATGTTTTCAGCCAGATCCTGAAGTGGTTTTCGAGCGGCGTGATCTGGAAGCATCTCTTCATCACGCTATGGGAGTCGATCCTCGCCTTCGTCATCGGCTCGGTCAGTGGGGCGGCGGTCGGCTTCTGGTTCGCGCGGAAGCCATTGGTCGCCGCCGTGTTCGACCCCTATGTGAAGATGGTCAACGCGCTGCCGCGGGTCGTTCTGGCGCCGATCTTCACGCTGTGGCTCGGGCTTGGCATCTGGTCCAAGGTCGCGCTCGGCGTGACGCTCGTCTTCTTCATCGTGTTCTTCAACGTCTATCAGGGCATTCGCGAGGTCAGCCGGACCGTGCTCGACAATGGCCGCATGCTCGGCATGAGCGAGCACCAGTTGATGCGGCACGTCTACTGGCCTTCGGCGCTGTCCTGGATGTTCTCCTCGCTGCACACCTCGGTCGGCTTCGCCGTGGTCGGCGCGGTCGTCGGCGAATATCTGGGCTCGGCCGCCGGCCTAGGCTATCTGATCCAGCAGGCGGAGGGCGTGTTCGATGTCGCCGGCGTGTTCGCCGGCATGTTCGTGCTGTCAGCCTTCGTCATCCTGATCGACATGGGCGTGACGTGGGTCGAGCGGCGGCTTCTGGTGTGGCGCCCGGCCGCGGCCGACGGCCGGGGTTAGCTTGCCAAGTCTTGATCTAAAGCATGATCCGGAAAAGCGTGTAGCGGTTTTCCGAAAAGATCATGCTCAATCAAAGAGCTAAAGCGCGATGATGATTCAACCTGATCTCATCGCGCTTTAGAAGCATCAGAAGCTTCTGCGCCGTGTGGTTCGCTTGTCGTCAATGTGGCTTCGGGTTTTGTTGGTAGCGCCCGAGCGGCTCTTCACGTGATCGATGAAGGCTCGCAGTTTCGGCATCATTTGATGGCGGCTCGGATAGTAGAGAAACACGCCCGGCGCCGTCGGTGCGAACGGCTCCAGAACGTGCACGAGTTTGCCGGCTTTCACCAGCCCGGCAGCAATCGGCCCAGGCACTTGCGCAAGCCCCATATCTTCCGCGGCCGCGCCAAGAATGGTGGGAAAATCGTGGGCGATGAGCGGTCCCGAGACGATCGCCTCGATCGGCTTGTTGCCGTTGACAAAGGACCAAGGCGCGATCGACCCGTTCGAGCGGCGAATGCGTATGCAGGCATGCTGACGCAGATCGTCGATACGCTCGGGCCTTCCCCGCCGGCGTAGATACTCGGGGCTGCTGACGACCACGAAGGGGAAGGGCGGAGAGAGCCGGACCGCAACCATGTCGGCGGCGATGAACTGTCCCAGCCGGATGCCGGCATCAAACCCTCCGGCTGCAAGGTCGACCAGTTCCCCGCTTGCGGCGAGCTCCACCTCGACCTCGGGATAGGCTTGGCAGAAGGATGCGATCATTGCCTCCAGCAGGATGGGCACCACCGCCCGCGGCACCGTGAGGCGCAACAATCCGGCAGGCCGCTGCCCAAGGTCACGCGCGACCTCGCTTGCGGCGACAAGCTCCTCGAAAGCGGGCTTTGCGCGCGCGTGAAATCGTTCGCCGGCTTCGCTCAGGCCGACACTGCGCGTCGTACGGATGAAAAGTGCTGCGCCGACGCGCGCCTCGAGTGCGCGTACCGCCTGGCTGATAGCCGATGGTGTCACCCCGAGCTCCGCGGCCGCTTTGCGAAAGCTGCGGTGCTGGGCAACGCCCAGGAACGCCTCAACGCCGTCGAGCGCGCCCTGCCTGACTGTGAAGTTCTGCTTCATAACCCGTCGACATTATCGCGAATAGTCGATCGCGGGAAGCGGTCGTACATCTGGCTTGCGAGTCCAAAGTCACGTTGCAAATCGGGAGTCACGGTGATGTCGAAGCCCCAGATGCGCGACAATCAAGGGAACAACGCCATGCGAGACGCGACATTATGTGACCGGCCGCTGCCGGGGGACTTCGAGACGATCGCTCGTCGTCATGTGGCGCTGCCCGGCGACCTGGACCCTCGGCAACCGGCTTCGCCGGTTCGCGCAGTCATTTCAAAAGAACCACATGAACGATCAACCCGAGAACCTAACCAGACCGAATGAGGTGAGCCGATGAAATTCATAATCCCATTTCTCGTTGCAGCGCTTCCGGTAGCGGCCTTCGCGCAATCACAACCCGGGCAGGCCGCAGGCGCGTCCGGCGTGGCGCTGCCAAAAACCACCGAAGTGATGGTCATTTTGACTGCCAAGCAAACGGTCACCCGCCAGCAAATCATGGCCGTCATGCCATCCGAGATTCGGGAAACCGTGAAGCTCTATCTCGATGGAAAAATCCGCCAGTGGTATTCGCGGGGTGATGGCAAGGGCGTCATCTTTTTGATCGACGCGAAGACCGAGGACGAGGCGCGAGCGGTCATGGAAACCCTGCCGCTCTCAAGAGGACAGTTGGTGGATCACGAATATATCCCGGTCGGACCCTTGATGCCGCTACTGGGATTGTTGGGCCCGGGAGCGCAGCAGTGACTCTCCTGGCCTTCGTCAAAGCTTGCATCCATTCGCATTTGGCTGCGTGCTGGCCCTAGTCATGGCGGGAAGCGGCTTGACCCCGGCACCAAAGTCGCCTTCTCAAGGCGTGTGCGCTGCATTATCGTGGCCACGACCGAACGGAGGAAACCATGTCAAAAATCCTGAGCAGGCTCGCCGGCACGCTGATGGCGCTGATGCTGACGTCGAGCCTTGCCGCGGCGCAGACCAAGATCACGGTCGCTGTCGGCGGCGGCGCCTGCCTGTGCTATCTGCCGACCGTGCTGGCCAAGCAGCTTGGCGAATTCGAGAAGGCCGGGCTCGCGGTCGAGCTCGTCGATCTCAAGGGCGGTTCGGACGCGCTGAAGGCCGTGCTCGGCGGCAGCGCCGACGTGGTCTCCGGCTATTTCGACCATTGCGTCAATCTCGCCGCCAAGAAGCAGGAGCTGCAATCCTTCGTCGTCTATGACCGCTATCCCGGCCTCGTGCTGGTGGTCTCGCCCTCGCATACGAACGAGATCAAGTCGATCAAGGATCTCGCCGGCAAGAAGGTCGGCGTCAGCGCGCCGGGCTCCTCGACCGATTTCTTCCTGAAGTACCTGCTCAAGAAGAACGGCATCGACCCCACCAGTGCCGCGGTGATCGGCGTCGGCCTCGGCGCGACCGCGGTCGCCGCGATGCAGCAGGGCCAGATCGATGCGGCCGTGATGCTCGACCCGTCAGTGACGGTGCTGCAGGGCAGCTATCCGGACCTGAAGATTCTCGCCGATACGCGTACGCAGAAGGACACGCTCGCAATGTTCGGCGGCGAGTATCCGGGCGGCGCGCTCTATTCGACCGCAGCGTGGGTCAACTCGCATGAGAAGGAAGTGCAGGCGCTGACCAATGCGATCGTCGGCACGCTGTCCTGGATCCATTCGCATTCGGCCGAAGAGATCATGGCCAAGATGCCGGAGGAGATGGTCGGCAAGGACAAGGCGCTCTATCTTGCTGCGCTGAAGAACACCATTCCGATGTTTTCGGAGACCGGCAAGATGGATCCGAAGGGCGCGGACGCGGTGCTTGCGGTGTTCAGCGAGAGCTCGCCCGAGGTCGCCAAGGCCAATATCGACGTCAGCAAGACCTGGACCAACAAGTTCGTCGATCAGGTCAAGAAAACGACGGGAATGAATGCGAAATAGCGCGGCATGACGCCCCCCGTCATTCACCGCGTCACGGCGCTCGATCTGGCCCTGGAGCCCTGGGACTGGCCGTTCGCCAAGGCCCGACGCGCCGAAATCGACGCGCATTTCAAAGCCAAGCAGCGCGAGAAACCCGGTCTCTGGAACGGGCGCGTGCTGCTGGCGCGCGCGCCCGAATTCACCGGGGAGCAGTTTTCGGCGCGCTATTTCGAGGTTGATTTCGCAAGCCTTCTGGCATGGCGCGACTGGGGTTATCCGGACAGGGATGTGTTCAATATCTTCGGCATGGGTGCGCTGCGCGCCTCCGATGGCGCCTTCGTCCTGGGCGAGATGGGGCATCATACGGCAAATGCGGGACGCGTTTATTTCCCGGCCGGCACGCCTGATCTCGACGATATCAAGGGCACGAAAGTCGATATTGCTGGTAACGTGATGCGTGAGGTCGAGGAGGAAACCGGACTGACGTCTGCGGATTATCAATTGGCTGCGTATTGGGACTGCGTCGTCACGGGTTCGTCGATTGCGATGATGCGGCTGTTGCATGTGGACGCTCCGGGCGAGGCGGTCCGCGCGCGGATCGAGGCCAATCTGGCTCGGGAGACGGAGCCGGAGCTGGCCGCGATTCACCTGGTGCGGAGCGTCGGCGACCTCACCGCCGCGATGCCGCGCTTCGTGACGGCCTTTGTGGAGCGGCAGTTCGCCTAGTCGTAATTCGCCTGGTTGTTATCTCCGTCATTGCGGGGGCCGTCATTGCGAGGAGCGAAGCGACGAAGCAATCCAGTCCCGCCGCGGAGACATTTCTGGATTGCGTCGCTAGCGCTCGCAATGACGGCTTTGATCCGAACACGAGCTGGCCCACATTCGAACAATCGGGAATACGTTCATTCATGAGCAAAAAATCCTCACTCGCAGCCGAGCTCGATCCCTTCATCTCGCCGTTCCGCGTCGACGGCTCGGACAAATTCCATCTCAAATCGTACAAGACCAACGAGAAAGGCGGGCTCGACAAGGACGGCGCGGAAGAGATCCTCGACGCCAACCGCAAACGGCTGAGCGATTTCCAGGAGAAGCTCTATGCGCAGGACCGCTGGTCGCTGCTGCTGATCTTCCAGGGCATGGACGCGGCGGGCAAGGACAGCGCGATCAAGGCCGTCTTCGACGGCGTCAATCCGCAGGGCTGCGAAGTCACCTCGTTCAAGCAGCCGACATCTCACGAGCTGGACCACGACTTCATGTGGCGCAGCACGATCGCGCTGCCGGAGCGCGGCCGTATCGGCATCTTCAATCGCTCCTACTATGAGGAATGCCTGGTGACGCGGGTTCATCCCGAAATCCTGCACAAGGAGAAGATCCCGCCGAAATTGATCACCAAGAACATCTGGCGCGAGCGCTTCGAGGACATCACGGCCTTCGAGCGCTATCTGTCGCGCAACGGCACGGTGATCCTGAAATTCTTCCTCAACGTCTCGAAAAAAGAGCAGCGCGAGCGCTTTCTCGACCGGTTGGAGCAGCCGGCGAAGAACTGGAAGTTCTCGATGAACGACATCACCGAGCGCGCGAAATGGGGCCGCTATCAGGCTGTCTATCAGGACATCGTCCGCCACACCTCGACCAAGGCGGCACCATGGTATGTGGTGCCGGCGGATCACAAATGGTTCGCGCGCGTCGTGATCGGCTCGGCCATCGTGGCCGCGTTGGAAGACCTGGATCTGCAGTTTCCGCGTGTCGATAAGGACGCCAAGCGGGAGTTCGAGGAGGTGCGTAAGGCTCTCGATCATGAGGGAAAGGGCGCCGATAAGAAGGCTGCGAAAGTCGTGAAGCAGGCGGCGAAGCACGCATGATCCCCCGAGGAACTGTCCGCAGGGTGTGATCGTTAACCCTCCAACATCTGGAGGAAACGAATGGACAATCTGACCAAGAAAGACCAGCGCGACCGCAGCAAGATCAACATGCACGAGGACTTTGAGGTCAAATACTGGACTCATGCCCTCGGGGTCTCCAGGGAGAAGCTGCAGCAGGTCGTCGACAAGGTTGGGAATTCGGCCGCCGCCGTCCGCAAGGAATTGGCGGCGTAACCGAAGGCGCGCGGTATGCCGGCGAACTCCGGGAGCCGGGCCCGCGCGCTTTTGTTTGCCTGGAATCCTTTGGACTACATATCCTTTGGACTACATATGCGGACCTTTGGACTACATGCGCAGAACAGCAAGGCTTGAGAAAAATTCAGGGAACGCCGACGCGCTTCTGCTATATTATCGAGGGGGATGCGGCCGATGATTTTATTTTCTGACGCGGGCTGATCGGGAAAACCCTCAGCGAGACATTTAATAAACGAGCTATTTGATAAAAAGAGAATTTCGTCCTGAATTCGTTGTGATCCTGCGCGGGCTTTTCATCGCGGCGCGCACGATGCTAGTGTCATAAAATCGACACGTCGGAAAACTGGCCGGGAAATCACTCAATGGTAGTCGAAGCAACGCAGCTTGAAGTACGGCGCAGTCGCCATCTGGAAGAACTGAAAACCCAGATCGCGCGCTGTCTCGATCAGGAAATGGACCTCAAGGCCGAGGAGCGCCGGGACCGCGCGCGCCAACTCGGCATCGACTTGAAAATTTCCCAGCACGATCTTCGCGCCGCGCGCCAGTCTTCGGCCTGCTGACGCGGCGTTGTCGTTGAATTGTATCGATCGAGCTTCGAACTCGCGGTCGATTCAATTTGTTTTTGATTCCGTTGTCCCGCCAAGACTCGGGGTGCAACTGGGCGTACAAACTCCGGGCGTAGAAGACTCGGGCGTACAGATTCCAGGTGCAAGACTCCGGCGTGGTCGGCGCACGCGCCGCTCTCCGACATCCCACCAGAGATAGCTGCGAAGAGGCGCGACGGCGCTGGACATCTCGGCCGCGTCTGTGTCGCGGAATATTGATCGGCACATCGCAAAGCGAGCCGCGCCGCGTGATCATTTGCCGGGAAATGTGAATGGCAGGAATGGAGGCATTTTGTCGTGCCGTTCGCCTGCCTGAGGCTCTCATCACTTGTCGCGAGACCAGAAGGTCATCGACAAATGGTGGGAATTGATGCCGGGCCGCTGCTTTCGAACGCCTATGGCCTGAACTGGAGCGCCGCGCGCGATCTGCTCAGCTCCATGCAGCCCGGCAGCGCCGGCCTTTATCGCATCTCCCGGCAACCAATCTTCCCGCGACGCTCGGTCCGCGGACCCGATGTGGCCCATGCTGCCCCTCCCGGAGTATGATAAGGCTGTCCGGGGCCGCGCCAGCGATTCCGCATGTTCGAGGTCAGGAGAGAGTATCGTGAGGGTTATCGTCAGATTTCTAGGTATCCTGTTTTTCTATGTGATTTCGCTCGAGGCGGCGGCCGCCCAAGCCACCATCCCCGGATGTACGCCGGTCGCATCAGCGGGCCCTGCGCAAACCTTGCGCTGTGAAGGCGGTATCACCGTCGTTGCCGAAAATGGCGCCAGCTACACGCTGACGGACACCAATCGCGACGGCCGCATCGACCAGGCCGAACTCAGCAGCAAGGCCTTGCTGATCGACATCCCGAAGAAATCGGGCGGCAAGGCGTTTCAGGTCAATACGCCGCAGGCGATCGCGGCGGTGCGCGGCACCAAATGGGCCGTCGATACCACGGCTGAGAAGACCTCCGTGTTCGTCGCCCGCGGACGTGTCGCGGTGCGGCGTCCGGCCAGAGGCGGGCCGCAGGTCGTGCTGGGTCCCGGCGAAGGGGTGGACGTCGAGGCGACCGGTCCTCTGACGGTGAAACGCTGGGCGCCCGCCCGCGTGGCCGCGTTGATGGCGCGACTGGGACAGTAAGCATCGAATGCGCTGGCGCCTGCAGAACCTTCTCGCCGTCGCTCTTGCGGGGCTTTGGGGAGGCGGCGTCTATTTTGCCCATTCGCATGGACGCCTGCGTTCTCTCGACCGGGCCGAAGCAGCAATCACCGACTTCAGAACCGTTCTGCGCGGCGTGAGAACGCCGCCGGACCTCGTGACGATCGTCGAGATCGACGACGCGGTTGCAAACAAGTTCGGCAGCTATCCGCTCGCACGGTCCGATCTCGCCAAGATCGTCGATGCGATCGCGGGACTGAAGCCGCGCGTGCTGGCGCTCGATCTTCTGCTGCTCGACAAGGGAGCCGGCGAGGGCGACGACGCCCTCGCGAAGGCACTCGGCGCTGGCCCGAGCGTCATCGGCGGTGCGGCTATCTTCCCGGCGTCCAGCCAGTCGCTCGCAGTCGACGACAGCAAAGATCCGTTGGCGCGGCTGCCGCGCGCCGAATGGTTTCTATTCCCGCTGCAGAAGTTCGCCGACCAGGCCCAGGTCGGCATCGTCAACGTGACGACGGATCAGAGCGGGACGCCGCGTTCGATTCCGATGCTGTTCCGCACGGACGAGGGGATCGCCACGTCGTTTCCGTTCAGGATCGCTTCGCTCGCGATCGGAGGAAAATCCGCGATCGAGCCGAACCGCCTCGTGCTGGGGGAGCGTTCGATCCCGACCGATGCCGATTATGCGCTGCCGATCACGTATTATGGACCGCGCCGGACCATCAAGACCGTCAATGCGGCTGCGTTATTGGACGGCAAGGCGGATGCCGGCTCCATTGCGGACCGCATTGTGGTTGTGGGGGCGACCGTCAGCGGCGGCGGCGACTTTTTCCCCACGCCGTTCGAGCGGCTGATGCCGGGCGTCGAGGTGATCGCAACCGCGATCACGCAGTTGATGACCGGAGAGGTCGTGCTGCGCGATCGATCGGTTCGGATCGCGGACGCGCTGATCTGCGTCCTGCTGCCGATGATCCTTGTTGGTCTGTTGGCGTGGCGCCGCAGCATCGCAGGCCTGTTCGCGGCGGCCGCCGTCATCGTGATCTGGATGAGCGTGACGTCTCTGGCCTTCTCGCGGGACATCTGGCTGAGCGCGGTGCTGCCGGTCATGGCGACCGCGGTGCCTACGGTCCTGTTCGGCGCCGTCCAACTCTGGTCGGGCCGGCGGCGTGCGCAGTATTTCGCGACCAGAAGCCAGTTGCTCGGAGAGTTCCAGGCCCCGGTCATCCAGCAGTGGTTGACCGCCAACCCGCGCTTTCTCGCCGAGCCCGTGCGCCAGGATGCGGCGATCGTCTTCATCGATTTGTCCGGCTTCACGTCGCTCAGCGAGACGCTCGGGCCCGACCGGGTCCGCGAAGTGCTGAAGGAGTTTCATGCTCTGGTCGATCGGGAGGTGGTTGCCGCGGGTGGTATGATCACGAGCTTTCTTGGCGACGGAGCGATGATCCTGTTCGGCCTTCCGGAGCCTGCGCACGACGATGCGCTCAAGGCGGCGGACTGCGCGGTGCGGCTTTCCCTCAGCACGGCGCGATGGCTGGTCACGCTTCCTCAAGGCATTACCGCCAATCTCGGCTTCAAGGTCGGCGCGCATTTCGGAATCACCGTCGCCTCGCGTCTCGGCGGCGCCAGCCATCACCACATTACCGCGACCGGTGATACGGTGAATGTCGCGAGCCGCCTGATGGAGGTCGCTGCCAGTCATGGCGTCGAGATTGCGGCGAGCGACGACCTGGTGCGTGCGGCGGGGCACGATTGCGCATTGTTCAGATCGGGTGCTTTGACCGGACCTCAGGAGACACAAATTCGCGGCCGTTCGGGATCGCTCGCAATCTGGCTGTGGCGCAACGATGCATCGGCACAGCAGCAGGCTTGAACGCGACCATCCGCCGCACCTGTCCAGACTGCAAAGCCCGCGACAGGCTTCTAGCCACAACGCGTGTCGCGTCGCACCATCGCTCCGGATGACGATCACATCGGTCACCAAGGATTTGCCTCAAGCGATGACGATAATGTCATGCTTGGCGTCGCGCATTTGCGCATAATCTTTTGCGATGCCGCATTGTGCCTCGGTCGAACACGAGCCGGCAGAGACCCGTCACGAAGTCATAGTCGAACAGCGTTCCTCGCGCCGGATGCAGAAGCGCCGCCGGCGCGGAACGATAAGAACCGGAGGATTGTACGATGACGATGAGGCCCGATCCGACATTTTACGCGTCCCCCAAGCTGGCCATGGACGCACCACCCGAGAATTTTGCCTACACGCTTTTGCTTAGCCCGGACTTCTCCAAACCCGACGCGCTCGCGGTGATCGACGTCAAGCGCGGATCGCCGACCTACAGCAAGATCGTCCATACCGTGACGATGCCGAACAAGGGCGACGAGTTTCATCATTTCGGCTGGAACGCCTGCTCGTCCGCATTGTGGCCGCTCGCCGGTCACGCCTTCACGGAGCGGCGCTATCTCATCATTCCCGGCATCCGCTCGTCGCGCATCTATGTCGTCGACACCAAGCCGGATCCGACGCAGGCGAAGATTCACAAGATCATCGAGCCTGAAGAGATCTTCAAGAAGACCGGATATTCGCGGCCGCATACGATCCACTGCGGACCGGAAGGCATCTATGTCTCGACGCTCGGCGGCGGCGGCAAGGACGGCACCGATGGCCCTCCCGGCGTGTTCATCATGGATTGCGAGACGTTCGAGGTGCTCGGGCGCTGGGAGCTCGATCGCGGGTCGCAGACCAAGCATTATGATTTCTGGTGGAATCTGCCGCGCGACTACATGGTGACCAGCGAATGGGCGCTGCCGCCGCAGTTCGAGAACGGCATCGTGCCGGAAGATCTGCTCTCGAACAAATACGGCCACAGTCTCCATTTCTGGGATTTGCGCGCGCGCCGCAACGTGCAGACCATCGATCTCGGCGCCAACCATCAGATGGCGCTGGAGGTGCGGCCCGCGCATGATCCGGTGCGCGAATACGGCTTCGTCGGCGTCGTCGTCGACACCACCAATCTCGAAGGCTCGATCTGGACCTGGTGGCGCGAGGGCGGCAAATTCCACGCGGAAAAGACTGCGACGATTCCAGCCGAGCCCGCGCCGAAGGAGAAGCTGCCGCCGCTGCTGCAGGGCTTCGGTGCCGTGCCGCCGTTGATCACCGACATCGATCTGTCGATGGACGACCGCTTTCTCTACGTCTCCTGCTGGGGCACCGGCGAGATGCGCCAATACGACGTCAGCGATCCCCGCAAGCCGAAGCTTGCCGGCTCGGTGCATGTCGGCGGCATCGCGCGCCGCACGCCTCATCCGAACGGCAAGCCGTATGCCGGCGGTCCGCAGATGGTGGAGATCAGCCGCGATGGTAAGCGGGTGTACTGGACCAATTCGCTTTATTCGACCTGGGACGACCAGTTCTATCCCGACGGCGTGCCCGGCGCCGAGGTCATGGCGAATGTCGGCGCCAATGGCGGGCTGGAGCTCGATCGGGATTACTGGGTGAGCTTCCCCGACGGCTACCGCGCGCACCAGATCAGGCTCGAGGGCGGCGACTGCTCGACGGACTCCTTCTGCTATCCGTCGGTCTGATTTGAGCGAAACTGCGCCGGTCTGGCTCTGGCTCGCTATTGTTCTGAGCGGCCTCTATCACGGGATCAATCCCGGGATGGGGTGGCCGCTCGCGGTGGCGTCGGGACTGATGGAGAAGAGTCCTCGCGCGCTGTTCACAGCACTCTGGCCGCTGTCGCTCGGCCATCTCTCGGCAATGCTGGCGATGCTGCTGCCGTTCGCGCTGTTGGTCGCGCTGGCGCAATGGCAGCACCAGCTGCAGGCCGCGGCCGGCTTCTTGCTGGTCGCCTTCGGCGTTTACCGGCTGCTCGATCCGCGCCACCCGCGCATACTGGCGCGGATCGGGCCGACGAAACTGGCGCTCTGGTCATTCGTCGTGGCCATCGCGCATGGCGCCGGCCTGATGCTGGTGCCGATCTATCTCGGGCTGTGCCAGACCGGCGGCCTCGACCGCGGACATGAAGCGGCGACGATCCTTGTCGACGCCAATGTCGGCATGGTCTTGATCGTCTCCGTCGTGCACACGATCGCAATGATCACAGCCGGCGCGGGCGCGGCGTGGCTGGTCTATCGCTATCTCGGTCTGCAATTCGTCGCGCGCAGCTGGTTCAACCTGGACAGGGTCTGGGCGGCCAGCCTCATTCTCGTCGGCGCCGTCGCGCTCGCGATCGGTGTTGCCGACTGGCATTGAACGCGACGCACGCAACTGGACTCATGCCCGTGCTGGCTTCATCCGTCGTCCGAAAGCGGGATACTTTGCTTTTCGCGCGTCGCTTGACGGCTTACGTCGCGAGAAGGATCTTGATACCCCAGAGACAAACGACGATGGCAATGGCCAACGTGGCAACGACTAAAGTTCTCTCCCAATGGGCACGCATGTATTGGCCCTCTCGTGTGAGAAGACCGTAAGTGATTCTCAAAAATGCAATAAACGAAACCTCTCGTCATCAACTGCTGAAATGCAAGAGGTTTGTTTCGTTTTGAAACAGGTATGTGTGGAAGCGTTCATGGCCGGATGGTGTACCAGGCTCCGCCTTGTGCGCGTCGTGTCGATCGCTGCCGCGACGTTACACTCGGTTTCTGCTTTCGCTGCGTCTTCAGTTGCGCTCGCGCCTGCTGCGATGATGCGTGTCGGTGAGATAGACGCGCGCTTTCAATCCTACAACATCGAGATGGTCGAGGTAACCGGCGGCTATTTCTGGCGGCCCTATCGCGACGGTCGGAAGAGGCCGTCGTCGACCGCTAGGCCTGCGGGGATCGATCCGTCGATGTTTGCGTACCGGTCGCCGATCGATCTCTCCAATTCGCGATTGCGCAAGCTCGCCGCGGCGCTCGGACCAGCTTATTTGCGTGTGAGCGGCACCTGGGCGAACGCCACTTATTTCGACGATGCGAGCAATCGCGCAGCATCGCCGCCGAAGACCTTCAATGGTTTGCTGACGCGTGACCAATGGAAAGGCGTCGTCGACTTTGCACGAACCGTCGACGCGAAACTCGTGACTTCTTTCGCGACGGTTGCGGGGGCCCGTGATGCGAGCGGCGCGTGGACACCGACGCAGGCAGATAAGCTGATTGCGTTCACGCATACGATCGGCGGCACGATCGCGGCCGCCGAACTCATGAACGAACCTGATCTCGCCGCGGGCAGCATGCCTCCAGGCTACGATGCGGCAAGCTTCGCGCGCGACATCGTAGCGTTCCGCTCGTTCCTCACGCGCGCCTCACCGCAGACGATCCTGCTCGGACCCGGCATCGTGAGCGGCGAGGGGGCAGATGGCGCGATGAGCGCGGACAAGCTTCTGGCCGCGTCGGGCTCCATGTTCGACGCGATCTCCTATCATCATTACGGCGCGCCTTCGCAGCGCTGCACCAAGGTGGCGGCGCGGGGCGACGCTGCCCTTTCGGACGACTGGCTGTCGGGCGCGGAACGGGCGGAAACGTTCCACGCCGGCCTGCGCGACAAATATGCGCCGGGCAGGGCGCTATGGATCACGGAGACCGCCGATGCATCCTGCGGCGGCAATCCCTGGGATGTGACCTTCCTCGACAGCTTCCGCTATCTCGATCTGCTGGGGCGCATGGCGCGGCGCGGCGTGCAGGTCGTGATGCACAACACGCTCGCCGCCAGCGATTACGGCCTGCTTGACGAACACGACTTCACGCCGCGTCCGAATTATTGGGCGGCGCTGCTCTGGCGCCGACTGATGGACACGACCGTGCTCGATCCCGGCGCCTCGCCTGCGCCGCAACTGCATCTCTATGCGCACTGCCTGCGCGGCCGACAAGGCGGCGTCGCGCTGCTCGCCATCAACAAGGATCGAACGCGCGTGCTGTCGCTTGGTCTTCCGGCGCGGGCAAGCCGCTACACGCTCACAGCCGCCAATTTGACCGATACGCGCGTGAGATTGAACGGCCGTGACCTCAAGCTTGATGCACGCGATGATTTGCCTTCGCTTCAGGGTGAGCCGGTCGCCGCCGGACAGCTCGATCTGCCGCCGGTCAGCATTACTTTCCTGGCGGTCGCCGACGCGGCGAACCCCGCCTGCCGCTGAACCGCGCCTGGCTGGGGCATCTGACCATATTGCGCATGCTCGCGCGCCGGTGCATACCATCGCTAGAGTTCAGTCACAGGTCCCCCGGTTCCGCAAAGTTCCCGGAAGATTGACATCGATGACCCGCGCCCTTCAAACGCTGATCGCAGGTTCCCTGCTGCTGTTGTCCGCGCACGCTGCTTTCGCCAATTCTCCAGCCGAACTGATTTCGAGTTTCCGGCTCAAGCACGGCGAGGTCCGCGTCACCACGGACGCAACCCTCAACCGCATCGCGGCGGAGCAGGCGCGGGCGATGGCCGCGAAGGACAATCTCAGCCATGAGGCGCTCGGCTCTTTTACGTCGCGCATCGCGCCGTCGCGGGCGGGGCGCGCCGCCGAAAACATCGCCTATGGCTACGACAATTTCGAGAAGACGCTCGGCCAGTGGATCGACTCGTCGTCGCATCGCAAGAACCTCTTGCTGCATAATGCAACGCGCATCGGCGTGGCGAGTGCGAAAGATGCGAGCGGCCGTCGCACCTATTGGGCGATGGAGATCGCTGGCGATTACGAGCCGCTGGTGGCCAAGGATGGTAGCAAGGGTGGCAGCAAGGGCAAGAAGGGCGAGAAAGAGAAAGTGGTGACGGTCGTGAAGCGCCAGGCCGCACAGGAATGCCATGTGAAGCTGCTGGGCCTCTGCATTTGACCACGCCGGCCTAACCTAACTTCGGTGTCAGAAACTGTCGCCTTTGTCAGTTGAAGTCGCTGGATGATTTCGGTCTCCTGAGTGCCTTCCCGGCAACTCAACGACGGAGACATTGGGATGAACAAGCTCCTTAAAGGTACGATCGCAGGCGCGCTCAGCGCGATGCTTGCCGCTGCGTCACCGGTACCGGCTTTCGCCCGCGGTGGAGGCGGAGGCGGCGGTGGAGGTGGGCATGGCGGTGGTTTCGGTGGAGGCTTCGGCGGTGGTGGAATGCATGGCGGGGGCTTCGGTGGTGGTGGAATGCACGGCATGGGCGGCGGCTTCAGCGGCGGCGGGATGCGCGGCATGGGCGGCGGCGGCATGCATTTCGGCGGAATGGGCGGAGGCGCGCGCTTTGCTGCCATTGGCGGCGGTCCGCGCTTCGCCGGTGTAGCCGGCGGCCCACGCTTCGCCGGTGGCCGTTTTGCCGGCGCGCGGTTCGCGCACGCGGGGTTCTCGCCGCGCTTCGGATTCCACGACCGCGGCTTCCACGGTCGCTTCTTCCATCACCGCTTTAATCGCTTCGCATTCGTCGGCTTCCCTTACGCCTACGCGTCCTACGGCTATTACGACGACACCTGCTGGAGCCAGGTATGGACACGCTACGGGTGGCAGGCGGTCAATGTCTGCGGCGATTACGGCGGCTACTAATGAACTGCGATGATTTGTGACCGTCGTCACCAGCGTATCCCGGCGTTGGTGGCGCCCGTCACGCGGATTTGCGAGTCCGCACCCAGCGCGTGGGGTGTAGAGTGATTTCGTTCGCCGATGTGCGCTGCTCGATTGCCGATTGTGGGATGTTCGTCGGGTCCCCTGGGTTCGAAGCAAGACTTGGAGCACGACCATGACGGGAGGACATCGCCGCATTCTGGTCGTCGAGGACGATCCCGAGACTGCCGACCAACTCGTGGACCGGCTCACGACCTCGGGTTATGGCGTGGACCTGGCCGTCAACGGCAGCGAGGCGCTGCGCCGCGGCTCGGCGCATGATTATGCAGTGATCACGATCGACCGCATGCTGCCGGACATCGACGGCATCACGGTCATGCGTCAGTTGCGCGATGGCGGCATCTCGGCGCCGTTCCTGATCATCAGCGCGCTCGGCGAGGTCGACGACAAGGTGCGCGGCCTGCGGGCCGGCGGCGACGACTATCTCGTCAAGCCGTTCTCCTTCATCGAATTGCTGGCGCGCCTCGAGGCGCTGGGCCGGCGCAGCGATACAGTTGCCAAGGAAACCGTGCTTCGTGTGGGCGATCTCGCGGTCGACCTGATCTCGCGCACCGCGAGCCGGCGCGGCACGGACATCGAGCTTCTGCCCAAGGAATTCCAGTTGCTGGAATATCTCGTGCGCAACGAAGGCCGGGTGGTGTCGCGGGCGATGATGCTGCAGCACGTCTGGGACCTCTATTTCGATCCGTCGACCAATATCATCGACGTCTATGTCGGACGCCTGCGCCGCAAGGTCGACGACCAGCAGGCCTATCCGCTGATTCATACGGTTCGCGGTGTCGGATACTGTCTCCGTGCTCCTGATTAAGACGCTGACGTCGTCGACGTTCAAGCTGGCCCTGATCGCGATCGGGACCTTCGGCGTCATGGTCTCGATCATCTTCGCTTACGTCTATCTCTCGACCGCGAGCTTCGTACGCAGCCGCTCGGACCGCGCGATCATGACCGAGCATGCGAGTCTGCTCGATGTCTATCAGCGCTCGGGCCGCGACGGCCTGGCGGACCTCATCCGGCAACGCCTTGCCGACAGGAGTTTTGCGGATCACGTCTACATCCTCGCCGATCCATCATCAGCCGTTCTGGCCGGCAGCTTCGGCCAATGGCCGCCGGAGGCGGCGACGTCGTCAGGCTGGGCGGAGTTTCGCGCGCCGCAAGCGCTGCCCGGCGCGACCAATCCGCCGCTGGTGCGCGGCATGATCGAAACGGTTCCGGGCGGCGATCGGCTGCTGGTCGGGCGCGACATCGGCGATCTCGACAGCTTCGCCGCGCAGATCAGGGCCGCGGTGATCTCCTGCGTCGCCTTGATCTTCGTGCTGGCCGCGGTCGCGAGCATCCTGGTGACGCGCCGGACGGTCGGACGAATCGAAGCAATCAACGCGACCAGCGGCGCCATCATGGCGAGCGGACTGGACAAGCGGATTCCGCTCCGCGGCACCAATGACGAATGGGATCGCGTCGCCGAAAACCTCAACCGGATGCTGGACCGCATCGAGACGCTGATGGGTGAAGTGAAGCAGGTGAGCGACAATCTCGCCCATGATCTCCGCACGCCGCTGACGCGCATGCGCGGCCGTCTGGAAAAAGCATTCCACGACAAGCGCAACGGCGAGAACGATCAGGCGATGATCGGCGATACCATCGCCGATCTCGATGCCGTCTTGCGCATCTTCACCTCGATCACGCGGATCGCGCATATCGAGACCCAGATGCGCAGGGGCGCATTCCGCACCGTCAACCTGGCCGAGATCGCAAGCGAGGTCGTCGAGCTCTACGACGCCGCGGCCGAGCAGGACGGGACCTGCCTCACGATGGTCGCCGGTGGCGAGGTGCTCGTGACCGGCGATCGCGACCTGATCTTCGATGCCATCGCCAATCTGGTCGACAATGCGATCAAGCATGGCCGCACCGGCGGGCGCATCGTCGTCGCGAGCGAGCAGGTGAACGGCAGCCCGGTCATCTCGATCAGCGATGATGGTCGCGGAATCCCCGCCGAACAGTACGACCAGGTGTTCAAGCGCTTCTATCGGTTGGAGCAGAGCCGGTACACGCCGGGCAACGGCTTGGGGCTGAGCCTTGTCGCCGCCGTCGCCCATCTGCATGATGCTCGGATCGAGATGCGCGACAATGCGCCCGGTCTCCAATTCAGATTGTGGTTTCCGGCCGCGTCCGGCCAGCCCGCGAAATGACGACAGTGTCTACGCCCTTGAGGCGATGGTATCTTTGGCCGACACCCCCAGTTGACGCGGTCGTGACCGGCAAGATGCGAACCGTTTGACCGATATCACAGACGTAATCGGCAGGAGACCGGGAGGGGGCGTTTTCACGGCGAAAATGCCACGTCCCGGAGTGCTCAGGGCGCAACGCATCACGATTCCACGCTGATACCACCAACCCCGCACGTCCCGCTTGGCCGGCCGCCGGCTGGCGCGAGACGTTGCGTCGGTATCGATTGCAGCAGCGCCGCCGGCAATGACCGGCTGGCTCGCGACCTGATTTTATTGATTTGCAAACAAGGGATTGAGGGCACTCATCATGGGTTTACCTGCGGCATTTTGCGTTCAACATCATCGCGAACTCCTTGGTCGATCGGCACGCTCCGGCCTCGCGGCGCTCGCGCTTGCCGGCGTCTGCACGACGGCGTTTGCCGCGGACAAGCCGCCGCTGGCTCCCGATACCGTAGCGCCGTTCGCCACGAAGTCGCGGGTGTCGGCGACCATCGAATTCGGCCTGCGGGCGCTGGCGTCCGACATCGAGGACGATATTCCGCGGCGGCTGGCGTCGATCGACGAGCGCGTGAGCTGCGTGCATCGGCGGGTGCTGTTCTTCAGGGTGAATGCCAATTGCGACGTCTGGGGTTATGTCGAGCGGTCCGGGCCGGTCTCGCTCTACGGCCGCGGCGACCGCGTCTACGGCTCGGTGCCGATCCATGGCGAGATCGAGGGGCAGGGCGCCAACCGCTTTACCTCGCGCATTCATGGCGAGACCGAAGCCAGCGCCACCATCGAGGCCGAGGCACGCCCGCAATTGACGCGGGACTGGTCGCTCGACCTGAATTTCAGCGACGGCTTCCGCTGGAGCGAGGCGCCGGTGCTGCATGTGCTCGGCCGCGAGATCCCGCTCGCCAAATATGCCGAGCCGCGCATCCACGCCCAGCTCGCCCATGTCAGGTCGCGCGCACTCGCGGCCGCCCGGCACCTCGATCTGCATGACAAGGCCGAGAAGGCCTGGCAGCACGCTTTTCAGCCGGTGCAGCTCTCGGACGATCCCCAGGTCTGGCTGCAACTGACGCCGCAAAGCGCGGCCTTCGCGGGCGTTCGCGCGACGTCGAAAGTGCTGCGTGGCTCCCTTGAACTGGCCGGCTCCGCCGAGACCTTTGTCGGTAAGCCACCGACGGCTGTGACCGCAACCGCCTTGCCGGCGCTCGGTCATGACGTCTCGGAGCCCGGCGAGTTCGACGTCATCCTTCCGATCCGCATCGGCTACGACACGCTCAAGGACAGGATCACCCAGGCGATCGGTGCACTGCCACCGGTCGCGGGACTGTCGGTTCGCGACGTCGATGTCTATCCCTCGTCCGGAAAGCTCGTCGTCGGCCTGCGCATTGCCAAGGCCTCCGACAGCGATCCGAATGCCGGGCGCTGGGTCTACCTCGCGGGCGCGCTGCAGGTGGATGAAAGCGGTCACGCCGTCCGGCTGTCCGGCCTCGGCGTCACGACGGATGACGAGGCGCTGGCGCCGGTGATCGATCCGATCCTCGCGCAATTGCGCGACAAGATGAGCATCGATTATGGCGTCGCATCTCAGAACCTGCTCAACGCCGCCAATGAGAAGCTCACCCGGCCGCTGAAGGACGGCTTCCGGATGGAGGGACATCTCGACCAGGCGAAGCTCGAGAAGGTCTATCTGCCCGCCGACGGTATTACGATCGCGTTCCGCGCCAGTGGCGAGCTGAAGATCGTCTACGGAATGTGAGCGGGAATCCAAGCCATGAACCGCACCATTCCATCCCGCCGCGTCCGGGCCCTTCACGCATGCCGCAAGCTGATGCTTGCGGCGTTGCTTTCCGTCACCGGCTATGCCGGTACGGCGTCGGCGCAGACGCCCTTCTATGATGCGCCGAGATCGCTGCTGGCCGGGGAGCCCGGCACGCTCGTGCGGCAGGAGCCGATCGACGGCGCGCCGCTCGGGGCTTCGGCCTACCGCGTGCTCTACCGCTCGACCGGATTGAACGGCGAGCCGATCTTCGTGTCCGGCGTCGTCGTGGTGCCGCAGGGCGACCCGCCGCCGGACGGCCGTCCGATCATCGCCTGGGCGCATCCGACCTCCGGAATCACGCCGCGCTGCGCGCCGTCGCTGGCAATCTTCCTGTTCCAACAGATCCAGGGCCTGCGTACCTTCGTCGAGCGCGGCTATGTCGTGGCCGCGACCGACTATCCCGGGCTCGGCACGCCCGAGCCGCATCCTTATCTCGTCGGCGACAGCGAGGCGCGCGCGGTGATCGACGCGGTTCGCGTCGCGGGCACGATGCCGGGGGCGGGCGGCGGCAAGCGCTTTGCGGTGTGGGGCCATTCGCAGGGCGGTCAGGCGGCGCTGTTCACCGGCCTGATCGTGAAGGACTACGCGCCGGAGCTGACGCTTCTCGGTGTCGCCGCGGCGGCGCCCGCGACCGATCTCGTCACCCTGATGAACGACGACCTCAATACGGCCGGCGGCAAGAACATCACGGCGATGACATTGTGGTCGTGGCATCGCGTTTACGGCGCGCCCATCGACAGAATCGTCGATCCGCGCGCGATGCAGGCGGTCGATCGCCTGGCCTATGAATGCATCGAAGGTCCCTTCGACCTGATCGCGCGGCAGAGGACCGAAAAGCCGCTGGAGGAGTCCTTCCTGACCGTCGAGGGACCGGCCAATATCGAGCCCTGGCGCTCGCTTCTGGAGAAGAATACGCCGGGCCCGCTGTCGCCGGACATTCCCGTGCTTCTCGCGCAAGGGACCAACGATCAGATCATTCGTCCCTCGGTCACGAAGGACTACATGAGCAAGCTCTGCAAGGGCGGCAGCAAGGTGAAGATGGTGATGCTGCCCGATGTCGGGCACGGCCGCGCCGCGCAGGCGAGCACGATGGTTGCGGCGGACTGGATGACGGATCGCTTCGCTGGTGAAACGCCGCCGAACGATTGCGGGCCGTAGCTTCGCTCAGCCCGCCGTATCCTGCGCCTCGGCCGGCAGGATCGGAGCTTTGCGGAGTTCGGGTTCGATCAGCGTCGCGTATCGGGACGGATCGGCCTTCTCGATCGCGGCGATGTCGGGCGCGCCGCCGTTGCGCCAGTCGCGATAGGCGTCGCTTGCCTCCAGGCCCATCGCCTCGGCGACGAGCTGCACCCAGTTCCTGACATGGATGCCGTCGCGACCGTCGAGCGCCAGCAATTCGCGATGGCAGGGATGGAAGATGGTGCAGAGCGTGTCGGCGCGGTTCGCCAGCACCGCCGACCAGGTCTCGCCTGCCGCCGCCTTCAGCGCACCCGGCACGGCCGCGAGCGCGCTGCACATGTGTCCGGGATGCGCGGGGCCGTCGATCAGGTCGAGGCCCTCGATCCGCGACAGCACGCTCGCGACGCGATCGTTGACCGCGACATGCGTCGCAAAGCCGATGTGCCGGTGCAGCAGCACGCGTCGCGGAAGGCGGACCTTGAACAGCGGGACGAGCCGGTCGGCGCGATCGGCCAGCAGCTCGGTGATGTGCGCGATCTCGAACTGCGCGGCGTTGCCGGGCGCCATGATGTCGGACATGTGCATGTGGCAGGATGGGCACCAGGTGACGACCGTGTCCCTCCCGTCCTGTTTTGCGGCCTCGTTGAACCGCGACACGGTGCGGCCCGCCATGTTGCTCGCCGCATGCGGCTGGTGGTCATGGGCGGTGCCGCAGCAATACGCCGGTCCGCCGACCGTGTTCACGTCGTAGCCCACGCGTTCCAGCAGCATGATCGACAGCCGGATCATCTCGGCATGGCGAAGCATGTTGCAGCCGAACCAGAAGGTGATGCGATCATCGCTCATAGCCAGGACCTCATAGCCAAGACCTCACAGCCAAGACCTCACAGCCAGGACCTCACAGCCAGGACCTCATAGCCAAGACCTCACAGCCAAGTCTCCAGTTCCTCGTCGCTGAGCTGCAGGCGTGCATAGGCCTTCACGCGCGGGAAGAGGCCCTGGTCGTATTTGGCCGGCAACTGCCGCGTCTCGTTGATCGCGTGCTGCTTGGCGATCCTGACCAGCAGCATCGCGTCGAGCCCGGCCGCGCGCTGCGGACAGGCGGAGACGCACAGCCCGCTTCGCGTGCACGCACCGACCCACGCGACAGTTTCCTCCGGTGCCGTCTCGCCCCGCGCAAGGCTGCGAAGGCCGTTTGTCACCGTATGTGAATCAGCGCCACGAAGGCCGACGTGATCGACCATCGGACAGGCGTCGAAGCAAGCACCACAAGCCGTGCACAAGGCCGCGAGTTCCGGCCCAGATTGGGCGAGAAACTGCTCGGTCGTCTCGGCGCGCGGCTTCGGCAGTTCGGTCATACCGCCAGTGTGCGGCGCGTGCGCTAAACCGTCAAGCAAGTGTTGTCGGCGACGATACCGTCATTCCGGGGCCGCCCGCCAGGGGTGAACCCGGAATCTCGAGAAGCGACGAAGCAATCCAAACTGTTTCCGATTTCGAAATTTCTGGATTGTCGCTTGCGCTCGCAATGACGGAATTCCCCCGTCGATCATGTCGCACCAGCTCATGCCGGTTTGCTGCGCAGCGACCTTGCGAAATTTGTGCAGCTTCCCTCGTTGACATGCCGCAGGGCGCGAACCTACACTTTTGGCACTAGGGCTTACAGTTGAACCTTGCGTGCTTTGATCTGGCCGATGACGTCCGGATCCGGGCATTAAGTGCTCCGTTCGAATTTAGCCCATGCGATAGATCATAAACGCGGCATCAGAGCCATTCGTCACCTCAATCCGGAGGGGCGGATGGCTTTTCTCTTTTGCCGCCAAAGAA
This sequence comes from uncultured Alphaproteobacteria bacterium, assembly GCA_963770385.1. GTDB lineage: Bacteria > Pseudomonadota > Alphaproteobacteria > Rhizobiales > Xanthobacteraceae > Bradyrhizobium. The sequence goes on from CAVYPJ010000003.1 coordinate 3,256,949, forward strand.
ATTGGCGATGCGGCCGTTTCGCGAGAATGCCGATGCATGCGCGATGGTTGGACCAAAATGCGCCAGTCAATGAACGCGGGAGGCGTGCGGAGATGTCGACAACTGAACTTCATTATCTCGGGCTGGTCGAGGTCGGGCAGCAGATCCATGCGAAGAAGCTGTCGCCGGTTGAAGTCACCAAGGCGATGCTCGAACGGATCGAGCGGCTCGACGGCAAGCTCAAGAGCTACGCGTACGTCATGGCCGATTCCGCGCTTGCCGAAGCAGAGGCAGCCGAAAAGCAGATTGCGTCCGGGAAGGTCAAGGGGCCGTTGCATGGCGTGCCGATCGCCATCAAGGATCTCTGCTGGGTGAAGGGGGCGCCGGCCGCGCACGGCATGACCATCCATCGCGACTTCCGGCCGAGCGAGGATGCCACGGTCGTCGCTCGCCTCAAGGACGCAGGCGCGATCATTCTCGGCAAGCTGCAACAGACCGAAGGCGCCTACGCGGATCATCATCCGAAAATCGACCCGCCGAAGAACCCGTGGAACGCGGAATTGTGGTCGGGCGCGTCGTCGAGCGGATCAGGTTCGGCCACCGCGGCCGGTCTGTGTTTCGGCTCGCTCGGAACCGATACCGGAGGATCGATCCGATTTCCGTCCGCTGCGAACGGCATCACCGGGCTGAAGCCGACATGGGGACGGGTCAGCCGATACGGCGCGTTCGAGCTCGCAGCCACGCTGGACCACATCGGGCCGATGACGCGCAATGCGATCGATTGCGGTGCAATGCTGGGTGCGATCGCCGGCCAGGATGCAAAAGACACGACCGCCGTGCCGCTGAGCGTACCGGACTATCTTGCTGGCTTGTCAGGCGACTTGCGGGGAGTCGTGATTGGCGTCGATCGGCGCTGGACCGGCGAAGGCACGGATGAGGCCGCAAGCAAGGTTCTCGGCGAGGGTCTGCGCGCCGCCGCGGATCTGGGTGCGAAGATCACGGAAATCACGTTCCCGGACGCCAAAGCGGTGATCGATGACTGGTTCCCGCTTTGCGGCATCGAGGCGGCCGTCGCGCATGAGAAGACCTATCCCGCGCGCAAGGACGAATATGGTCCCGGACTTGCCGGATTGCTGGATCTTGGTCTGCAGCAGTCCGGCACGGACTACCAGAAGATCGTATTGCGGCGCGAAGCATTTCGCGGAGCGGTGCGACTTCTGTTCGAGAAGGTTGATCTCATCGCGGTTCCGGCCCAGGCTTTCGCTGCTCCCACGCTCGCCAAGATGGCGACGCTGGGCGAAGACGCATCCCTGATCGCCGGATTGCTCCGCTTCACCTGTCCCTTCGACATGACCGGAAGCCCGACGATCACGCTTCCCGGCGGCTTCGCCCCGAACGGTGGTCCGGTCGCATTCCAGTTTGTCGGCCGCCACTTCGACGAAGCGGGTCTTGTCCAGGCTGGTGACGCGTTCCAGCGCGTCACCGATTGGCACAAGCGTCATCCTGCTCTCTGACAAGAGGAGCCGTTCGCATGAAAGCAGGAGAATGATCGATCTCGAAAGGTTGCCTCAAGACACGAAATCCAGTGGCGTTTAACAAGGGACCATTTCAATGAAATCAGGACATCTACTCAAAACTGCGCTTCTCGGCGTCATGCTTGGAGCGGCGGCGGTCGTTACCGCCCAGGCGGCCGATCCGCCGTTGAAGGTCGGTCTGCTCGAAGACGTCTCCGGCGATCTCGCGTTCATGGGCATGCCGAAACTTCATGGCTCCCAGCTCGCCGTCGAGGAGATCAACAAGAGCGGCGGCATCCTCGGACGGCAGATCGAGCTCATCCATCTCGATCCGCAGGGCGACAACGCCCGCTATCAGGAGTTCGCGCGGCGCCTGCTCAGCCGCGACAAGGTCGACGTGCTGATCGGCGGCATCACCTCGGCCTCGCGCGAGGCCGTCCGGCCGATCATCGACCGAACGACCACGCCCTATTTCTACACCAACCAGTATGAAGGCGGCGTTTGCGACGCGAGCATGATCAGCATGGGCGCGATCCCCGAGCAGCAGTTCTCGACGCTGATTCCCGTGGATGGTCGAAAAGTTCGGCAAGAAGGTCTATGTGATCGCCGCCGACTACAATTTCGGTCAGATCTCGGCGGAGTGGAACCGAAAGATCATGAAGGATCTCGGCGGCGAGGTGGTTGGAGAGGAGTTCATCCCGCTCGGCGTCTCGCAGTTCGCGCAGACGATCCAGAACATCCAGAAGGCAAAGCCAGATTGGATTCTGACGATCAATGTCGGCGCGGCCCAGGATTCATTCTTCGAGCAGGCCGCCGCGGCGAAACTCAATTTGCCGATGGGCTCGTCAATCAAGGTCATGCTCGGCTTCGAGCACAAGCGCTTCAAGCCGCCGGCGCTGAACAACATGCATGCGACCGCGAACTGGTTCGAGGAGATCGATACGCCCGAAGCCAACGACTTCAAAAAACGCTGGCACGCGAAGTTCCCCGATGAGCTCTACATCAACGACATGGGCTACAACGCCTACAACGCGCTCTACATGTACAAGGCGCTGGTCGAGAAGGCGAAGTCGACCAAGCTCGAGGACATGCGCAAGGTGATCGCGACCGGTGACGCCTGCATCGATGCGCCCGAAGGCAAGGTCTGCGTCGACCCGAAGAGCCAGCATACGTCTCACCGCATGCGCCTCATCTCCGTCGGCCCCCAGCATGAGGTCACGGTCGAGAAGGACTACGGAACCATTCAGCCGTATTGGCTCGGCGAGATCGGCTGCGACCTCACCAAGAAGAACGACAAGGATCAGTACACGCCGAGTCATCTTCCCAACAAGTCGTGACGTAAGCCGCGGCACGAGTCTCTGCTCTCTAAAAACAGGCTCATGACTTTGAACCGCGCGGGCGCCGCAACGATGCGGCGCCCCCACGAGAGAGCAGGAGGTCGGAATGTCGGCTGAACTATTCTCGCTGTTTTATCAGTTCGCCGACGTCTTCTCGTTTCTGATCCTCTCGGCAGCGGGCCTTGCCATCGTGTTCGGCATGATGGGCGTGATCAATATGGCGCATGGCGAGTTCATCATGTGCGGCGCCTATGTGACGGTCGGATTGGTCAAGATCGGCGTGCCCCTGGCCATCGCCCAGGCGTTTGCTGCGTTGACGGCCGCACTGATCGGCGTTGCCGTCGAATATCTCATTGTTCGCCGCTTCTACAAGCGGCCGCTGGATTCCCTGCTCGCCACCTGGGGGCTCAGCCTGATCGTGACGCAATCAATGCTGCTGATCGTGGGATCGTCGATTACAGGCATCGGCACGCCGGAAGGCAGCTTCGCGATTGGTCCCTACACATTCTCGTCGTATCGCCTGGTGCTGTTCGCCTGCGCGGTCGCCGTGCTGATCGGTCTCTATGTGACGTTCATGAAAACGCGCTTCGGCGTGATGGCGCGCGCGACGATGCAGAATGCCGCAATGGCGAAGGCGTTGGGCGCGCGCACGGGCCGCATCTATGCCATAAGTTTCGGCATCGGCGCCGGGCTGGCCGGTCTCTGTGGCGCGCTTTATGCGCCGACGATGACGTTGATCCCGACGATGGGGGCAACGTTCGTGGTCGAGAGTTTTGTCACTGTCGTCGTCGGCGGGGCAAACGTCCTGCTCGGAACGGCGCCTGCCGCCGTGTTCCTCGCGATCATTCGAATGGCCTTGAACGCGAGCTATGGGCAGATCATCGGCCAGATCGGCATGCTTTTCGCCGTTATCCTGATCATTCGTGTTCTGCCCGAGGGCCTTTCCAGCGTGCTGGTCCGTCGTGGGCGCTAGAGCATGATCCGGAAAAGTGGAAACCGGTTTTCCCTCGCGACAAGCGCGGAACGCGTTTGCGCGGAGATCATGCTCAAACAAAACAGCATGATCCGGAAAAGTGGAAACCGGTTTTCCGATAAGATCATGCTCAAACAAAGACATGAGATCATGATGCGATTCCGTCAAATCGCATCATGATCTTAAGGGAGACCTGATGTTCAAATTGATTGATGGTCCGCAGACCTTGGGACGGGGGCGGATCTTCTGGTCTTGCTTCCTGGCTGTGCTGGCAGGTGCGTTGATCTACCCTGTCTTCGCGGATTCCTATGACGTCGGGAATTTCTCCTATTTTCTGATCTGGATATTCATGGCGCTCGGCCTCTGTCTGATGTGGGGCTATGGCGGCATGCTGTCGTTCGGACAGACGTTCTTTTTCGGCATTTCCGGCTACGCCTATGGCGTGCTTGCCATCAACATGGGAGGCGGCACGACGACGATCGCCGCGCTCGTGCTGTCGGTCGTGATCGCGATGATTGCGGCGGGCATCCTCGGTTATTTCATGATCTGGGGCGGCATCAACGGCATCTTCTTCGGCATCGTGACGCTGTCTGCGACGCTGGTGCTGGCATTCTTCCTTGGGCAGACCGCCGGACCCGAGTGGCACATCGGTCCTGCGCGGCTGAACGGCTTCAATGGAATGAAGGGCATGGATCCGCTCGCGATCGGCGATTTCTACATCGAGGGATCGGCGCTCTACTATGTCATGGTCGCCCTTATCGTCGTGGTCTATATCGCGCTGCGCATGCTGGTAAACTCGCGCATCGGAAATGTGATCGTCGCGACGCGCGAGAACCCGCAACGGGCGGAGATGCTCGGCTATGACGTTCGCAAGTATCAGCTCTTGACGTTTGTCATCGGCAGCGGGCTCGCCGGCCTCAGCGGCGCGCTCTACACGTCCTGGGGCCAATTCATTACACCGTCGAGCATCGGCTTGCCGGCGGCCGCCATGCCGATCGTGTGGGTCGCGTTCTCCGGGCGGAACGACCTGACCGCGACCCTGGTCGGCGCCTTCCTGCTGCTGTTCGGTTTTCAGACCATCACGGTTTACAGCCAGCAGGCGGCGCTCGTGTTGATGGGCGCGCTTTTGCTCGCCACCGTGATGTTGGCGCCGCAGGGCTTCGTGCTTGGGGTCGGCAAGCTGGTCGCGGACCTATGGACCGGGCGTCGGCGGCGCGGTGCCGGCGCAGGTCCGGCGGACCCGAGTCTCCTGCCGTCGGAGGAGACCTGACCATGGCACTGGTCGTTGTGAAGGGGGTCACGAAGCGCTTCGGTGGATTGACGGCGGTGTCCGACATCGATCTCACCGTGAATGTCGGCGAGGTTCACTGCCTGATCGGACCGAACGGGGCAGGCAAGAGCACGCTCTTCAAGCTGATCGTCGGCCTTTATCCGCCGACAAAGGGTACGATCTCCTTCGACTCGGTCGACATCACCGAAGAGCGCCCCTATGCGCGTGTGCAGCGGGGCATGAGCATCAAGATGCAGGCGCCAAGCGTCTTCAAGGAGCTACCGGTCCGGCAAAACATCCAGATCGCGCTGCAGGGGCGCTATTCGGGAGCCGAACGCGAGACCGAAGAGGATCGTCTGCTCACACTCCTCAATCTCGCGGCGGACAGCGGCAAGCTGGCCGGGGCTCTTTCGCACGGTCAGCAGCAGTGGCTGGAGATCGGTATGGCGCTTGCGCTGCGGCCGCAACTCCTGCTGCTGGACGAGCCGACGGCGGGCATGTCGCCGGAGGAAACATTCAAGACCGGAGAGCTGGTGAAGTCGTTCAATGCGGAGGGCATGACGGTTCTGGTCGTCGAGCACGATATGGCGTTTGTGCGCCAGATCGCGCAGCGCGTCACCGTGCTGCATCTCGGCAAGATATTTGCGCGCGGTAGCCTCGAGACCATCCTTCAGGACGAGAAGGTTGCCGAAATCTACCTTGGAAAGACGCATGCCCACTGATCAGATTCTGAGCGTGTCGGAGCTTTGGGCGGGATACGACGCGACGCCGATCCTGCAGGGCGTCAGCATGTCGGTCTCGCGCGGCGAGATCGTTGGCGTGATCGGCCGCAACGGCGTGGGCAAGTCGACGCTGATGCGGTGCTTGATCGGGCTGCTCGATACGTGGCGGGGCTCGATCACCTTTCTCGGCCAGGATATCACGAAGCTGGAGGCCGATGCCCGCGCGCGCGCCGGCTTCGGTTACATCCCGCAGGGACGGGACGTCTTTCCGCAGATGAGCGTTGAGGAGAACCTGCAGGTCGGTGAGCTGATCGGCGGACCAAAGGGAAAGAAGCTGCCGGAACTCGTCTACGAGTATTTTCCGCGGTTGCGGGAGCGCCGGCGTCAGCTTGCGGGCACCATGTCGGGAGGCGAGCAGCAGCAGCTCGCCATCGGGCGCGCGCTCATCGGCAATCCGATCTTGATGATCCTCGACGAACCCTCGGAAGGCGTCCAGCCATCGATCGTGCAGCACATTTGCGATGCGCTGAAGGCGTTCCGGAGTGAGCTCGGGACGACGATCATTTTCGTCGAGCAGAATCTCGACACGATCCTGGCGATCGCCGAGCGATGCTACATCATGGAAAAAGGCAAGATCACGCGCTCGCTGAGCGGCGAGGACGTCAACGCGGACAACGTTCGTGCGCGGCTGCTTCTGTGAGCCTGATTGGGTTTCGCGAAACGATGCGATATCGAGCCGCAGATCCAGCTTCGACCGCCGCGTCGTCGCATTGACATGATCCCAGTAGTGCCATGCGACATCGCGCCAATTCTCTCAGCCGTCATTGCGAGGAGCGAAGCGACGAAGCAATCCAGACTGCCGCCGCGGAGGCAGCCTGGATTGCTTCGCTATCGCTCGCAATGACGGGGGTGCTGCATAGACCGCATGCGCAAATTGCCCGTCGTGCAGTTTTCGCTTGCGCCGTCGGGCAAATCAAAACCATGCTCCCGCGCGTCCCGCACCCATATGAGGGGCGTTTCGCGATCGTCACGGACGTTGGGAGCGGGATGCGATGGACGCGGCATGTTGTCGAGACGAACAACATGATCGCGGACGGCGAAGTCGTGTGGTCCTGGCGCCCCAAGGCTGGCGCTAAGTTTCGCGGATGATGCGAAGCGACGGTGGCAACAAAGTCCGGTCACCGGGGAGATCACGTATAAGCCGTAAAACCATCGCGCAGGGAAGGCCGGTTGTTCGGCTCGTACCTGTGGTTCTGCCGCGTGCTTTTTTATTGCACGCGGACCATGGGTGCGAACGGCACCCGGCCTTCCCTGCGCCCTCTGTTATTGAGGAGGGTGGTTTGATTGGAAAAACTCGGACGCGACGCGCCGCGAGAACGAGGGGTCGTGTCATCTTTCTTGTCGCGGCCCATCCTTCGAGACGCCCGCCTGCTGCGGGCTCCTCAGGATGAGGTCTTCACAAGCGGTGCGAAGCCAAACCCTCATGGTGAGGAGGCGCGCGAGCGCCGTCTCGAACCATGAGGCCCCACCATTTCCACGCCGTCCGGGCAAGCTCCGCGCGGCCCAGAACGACTTGCGGGAGCAGTTAGGTCACCCATGCTGACCATCTTTTGGCATTGCGGTTCGCGGCATTTCTCGTCTAGAACGGCCGCGGAGCGCAGGGCTGGCAACCAACCGTCAACGGTTTTGCCGGAGGATTTCGCGCCCAAAGGGTCTGGCAATGCTGATTCGCAGCGAAAAGTTCGGAGTTCGGGAAGGGGCGGCTTGGGCCGTCGATCCTTCGCGTCCGGCTGCGTCCTTGCCCACCCTCCTTAATGGCGGGCTTCTGCTTCTTAGCTGCCCCTGAGGGCCGGCTGGGCGGTATGCGCCTGGGCACTCAGGGGTTGTTCGAAACCAACAGACCCTTCAGCGCCTCGCCACGAGCAGCGCACCACAGATTAAGGAAATACCCATGAGCACCGCACCCAAGTCCGACAAGGACCGCGTCATCATTTTTGACACCACGCTGCGCGACGGCGAACAATGCCCCGGCGCGACCATGACGTTCGAGGAGAAGCTCGAAGTCGCCGAGATGCTGGACGACATGGGCGTCGACGTCATCGAGGCCGGTTTCCCCATCACCTCGGAAGGCGACTTCCAGGCCGTCAGCGAGATCGCCCGCCGCGCCAAGAACTCGGTCATCGCCGGCCTGTCGCGCGCGCATCCGAAGGACATCGATCGCTGCGCGGAAGCCGTGAAGTTCGCCAAGCGCGGCCGCGTCCACACCGTGATCGCGACCTCGCCGCTGCACATGCGCGTCAAGCTGAACATGACGCCGGAGCAGGTGGTCGAGACCTCGATCGCCAACGTCACGCGCGCCCGCAACCAGATCGATGATGTCGAATGGTCGGCGGAAGACGGCACGCGCTCGGAGATGGATTTCCTCTGCCGGATCGTCGAGGCCGTCATCAAGGCCGGCGCCACCACGGTGAACATCCCCGACACAGTCGGCTACACGGTGCCGGAGGAATACACGCACTTCATGCGCACGCTGATCGAGCGCGTGCCGAACTCGGACAAGGCGGTGTTCTCGGTTCACTGTCACAACGATCTCGGCATGGCGGTCGCCAACTCGCTGGCCGGCATCGCCGGCGGCGCGCGGCAGGTCGAATGCACCGTCAACGGCATCGGTGAGCGTGCGGGCAACGCGGCGCTCGAAGAGATCGTGATGGCGATCAATGTGCGCAACGATAAATTCCCGTGGTGGAACAGGATCGACACCACGCGGCTGACCGCGGCGTCGAAGCTGGTGTCGGCCGCGACCTCGTTCCCGGTGCAATACAACAAGGCGATCGTAGGCCGGAACGCGTTCGCGCATGAGAGCGGCATCCATCAGGACGGCGTGCTGAAGGACGCCTCGACCTATGAGATCATGCGGCCCGAGATGGTCGGGCTGAAGCAGTCGTCGCTGGTGCTCGGCAAGCATTCCGGCCGCCATGCCTTCGTGCACAAGCTGGAGGAGATGGGCTACAAGCTCGGCGCCAACCAGATCGAGGATGCGTTCGTGCGGATGAAGGCATTGGCCGACCGCAAGAAGGACATCTATGACGAAGATATCGAGGCGCTGATCGACGAGGAGATGGCGGCCGCCCACGACCGCATCAAGCTGGCCTCGCTGACGGTGATTGCCGGCACGCATGGGCCGCAGCGCGCCACCATGAAGCTCGATGTCGACGGTCAGATCAAGATCGAGGAGGCCGAAGGTAACGGCCCGGTGGATGCGGTGTTCAACTGCATCAAGGCACTGGTGCCGCACGAGGCCAAGCTGGAACTCTATCAGGTGCATGCGGTGACCGAGGGCACCGACGCGCAGGCGGAAGTCTCGGTGCGCCTGTCCCACGAGGGCCGCTCGATGACCGCGCGTGCCGCCGATCCCGACACATTGGTTGCGTCGGCTAAAGCCTATCTCGGCGCGCTGAACAAGATCGTCATGAAGCGCCAGCGCGACATGCCGGCGGCGGCGGCGAGCTGAGGACTGTTTTTCAGGCGTTTGCAGCACCCCACCCATTTGGTGGGGTGCTCTTTTTTGGGATGAAGTTCGTTCATTGGCGGTCTTGTTGGGATTTTTTACCAAGCGCTGTGCGCATTAGAGTTCCATTTTGAGATTTTTTGCATGTCAGGCCTCGCTAACGTTCGCAACCCATCGCGTTGTCTGGAGGTTGCGTTGCCAGAGGAGACCGAATCCGCGCCGCCCTCGGCGTCTGCCTCGAACCGGGCCGACGCCGCGCTGCTGCGGCGGATTGATCTGACGACCCTGCGGCTGTTTCTTGCGATCTGCGAGGAGCGCAATCTGACTCGCGCCGCGGCGCGCGAGGGGATTGCGGCCTCCGCCGTCAGCAAGCGGATGAACGATTTCGAGCTCGCCTCCGGCGTCAGCCTGTTTACGCGGATGTCGAAGGGCATGGCGTTGACGGCGGCCGGCGAGGCGCTCCTGCATCATGCACGCGTGACATTGCTGAACGTCGAGAAGATCGCCGTCGAGCTCGGCGAATATGCCCGCGGCATTCGCGGCCATGTCCGCATGCTCGCCAACCTCTCGGCGATCGTGCAGTTTCTCCCCGAAGATCTCTCGCGGTTTTTCGATGCCCATCAGGCTTTGCGCATCGATCTGCAGGAGCGGCCGAGCGGGCAGGTGGTGCAGGGGATCGAGGAGGGTGCCGCCGAGATCGGCATCTGCTCGAGCGAGACCGAGACGCGCGGCTGCGAGACATTTCATTATCGCTACGACAACCTGGTCCTGGTGACGCGCGAGGATCATCCGCTCGCTGCTCGCGAAAACCTCGCATTCGCGGAGACGCTGGACTACGACCATATCGGCCTGCATGCGGCGAGCTCGATCTATCTGCGCTCGCAATACGCGGCAGCCCAGGCGGGCAAGTCGATCCGCCTGCGCATCCATGTGCCGGGCTTCGATGCAGTTTGCCGCATGGTGCAGGCCAACATGGGGGTCGGCATGATGCCGGACCGTGCATTCGATGTGGTCGGACGCGGCATGGGCCTGCGGTCGGTTCCGTTGCGTGATAAATGGGCGCGGCGGCAACTCAAAATCGTGGTGCGCCATCCACACTCGTTGTCGAGCACGGGCCGTCTTGTGCTGGACCATCTGCGGGGGGCCGAAGATGCGGCCGTCACGTGCTGAACCAAGAGTTTTCGCTGAACCAAGTGTTTTCGCGTTCTGCCACAACGAATTCGGCGTTAGCGAAATGCGATTGGACGGCGCCGTTCAGGCCGGGCAGAGCGGTCATGTACGGAATTTGTCAGCCGCATGGTTGATTGTGCGTCGCAACAAATACTGTACCAAAGCCCCTGCTAAAGGGGCAATGGCAATTGCGTCAGCTTGTCTGTATTGGTGCGGCTGGCATACAAGGTTCGGGAGCTCGCGCCCATGATGCGCATCGTACGCGCAGGAGGAAATATGCGTAAATTGATCTTAACGGCGGCTTCGATTGCGGCGCTCGCGCTCATCGGATCCCCGGCATCGGCCGATGGTCCGATCGTCATCAAGTTCAGCCATGTGGTGGCGGCAGACACGCCGAAGGGCAAGGCAGCCGACAAGTTCAAGGAACTCGCGGAGAAGTATACCGACGGCAAGGTCAAGGTTGAGGTCTATCCCAACTCGACGCTTTACAAGGACAAGGAAGAGCTCGAAGCGCTGCAACTCGGCGCTGTGCAGATGCTGGCGCCGTCGAACTCCAAGTTCGGCCCGATCGGCATCAGGGAATTCGAAGTCTTCGATCTTCCCTACATCCTTCCCGACCTGAAGACGCTGCGCAAGGTCACCGATGGTCCGCTCGGCGCAAGACTGCTCAAGCTGCTCGATAACAAGGGCATGACCGGTCTCGCCTACTGGGACAACGGCTTCAAGCAGATGAGCGCCAACAAGAAGCTGCTTGCGCCTTCCGACTACAAGGGCCTGAAGTTCCGCATCCAGTCGTCGAAGGTGCTGGAAGCGCAGTTCCGCTCGCTCGGCGCGATCCCGCAGGTGATGGCGTTCTCGGACGTCTATCAGGCGCTGCAGACCGGCGTCGTGGACGGGCAGGAGAACACCTGGTCCAACATCTACACCCAGAAGATGCATGAAGTGCAGAAATACGCCACCGTCACCAACCACGGCTATATCGGTTACGTCGTGGTCGTGAACAAGAAGTTCTGGGACGGCATGCCGCCGGACATCCGCACCGCCTGCGAGAAGGCGATGAAGGAGGCCACGGAATTCGGCAACAGCCAGTCGGCGAAGGAAAACGACGACGCGCTGGAGGCGATCAAGAAGAGCGGCAAGACCGAGATCGTCACGCTGACGCCCGATCAGGACGAGGCGATGCGCAAGGCAATGATGCCGGTCTACAAGGACGTGGCCTCGCGGGTCGGTCAGCCGTTGATCGACGAGTTCCTGAAAGAGACGGGCCGCAGCCCGATCAACTGAGCGGCGGCGCGTGATGTGCTGATCGCGTTTTTCTAACGACAGTCAAGACACTCCGCGGCGTGGGCGCGCCGCGGATGGGCGAACGATCGGGCGGTGGGCGCCGCGCGGTCTTCTCGGGGACAATTGATGTTTCTACGTATTCTGGATCGGCTCGAGGAATTCATCATCGCCAGCCTGATGGGCGCTGCGACGGTGATCACCTTCATCGCGGTGGCGCACCGCTATTTGGTCGACGTTCCCATCCTCTATCCCTATCTGTTCCAGATCAATCTCGCCTGGTCCCAGGAACTCTGCATCTACATGTTCATCTGGATGGCGAAGTTCGGTGCCGCCTATGGCGTGCGCACCGGCATCCATGTCGGCGTCGATGTGCTGATCAACCGGCTGAACGACACCTGGCGGAGATGGGTCATCCTGTTCGGCCTGTTCGGCGGCGCCGTGTTCACCGCGATCGTCGGCACCATGGGCGCCAAATTCGTCTACGAGCTGATGCACACCGACCAGGTATCGCCCGATCTCGAACTGCCGAGCTGGCTGGTTTACGCATGCATTCCGCTCGGCTCCTATCTGATGTGCTTCCGCTTTCTGCAGGTGATATGGACCTATTATTGGGGCGGCGACCTTCCGCACCATGACGCGACCCATGTCGACGACATCGAGGTCAGCCCCAAGGCGCCGATCGCGCTCGGAGAAGCGTGATGAGTGCAGCCCTGATCTTCGGACTGCTGTTCGCGCTCATGCTGACGGGCATGCCGATCTCGATTTCGCTCGGCCTGACCGTGCTGACCTTCCTGTTCACGATGACGGAAGTGCCGATCGAGAGCGTGGGCCTAAAGCTGTTTTCCGGCCTCGACAATTTCGGCATCATGGCGATCCCGTTTTTCATCCTGGCCGGCACCTTCCTCACCAGGGGCGGCGTCGCGCGGCGGATGATCGCGTTCACGACCTCGCTCGTGGGGCATCTGCCCGGCGGCCTCGGCCTTGCCGGTGTCGCGGCCTGCGCGATGTTCGCCGCGATTTCGGGCTCGAGCGTCGCGACGGTGGTCGCGATCGGCTCGATCATGATGCCGGCGATGGTCGACTACGGCTATCCGAAGCGCTTCGGCGTCGGCGTGATTTCGACCTCGGGCGCACTCGGCATCCTGGTGCCGCCATCGATCATCCTGGTGCTCTACGGTGTGTCGACCAACACCTCGATCGGCGCGCTGTTCATGGCCGGCATCGTGCCGGGCATCGTGCTGGCGCTGATGCTCGCCGCCGTCACCTGGTTCGTCGCCTGGCGCAACGGCTATCCGCGCATGCCGAAGGCGACGATCGGCCAGCAGTTCACCGCGTTCCGCGAGAGCCTCTGGGGCCTTCTGCTGATCGTCATCGTGCTCGGCGGCATCTATGGCGGCGTCTTCACGCCGACCGAGGCAGCGGCGGTTGCTGCGGTCTATGCCTTCTGCATCACGGTGTTCGTCTACAAGGAGCTCAAGCTCACCGACGTGCCCAAGGTGCTGCTGCAGGCCGCAAGCATGAGCTCGATGCTGCTCTACATCATCACCAACGCGGTGCTGTTCTCGTTCCTGATGACGCATGAACAGATTCCGCAGGCGATGGCGGCCTGGATCATCGACAAGAACTTCTCGATCTGGATGTTCCTGCTCGTGGTCAACGTCATCCTGCTGCTTGCCGGCAATGTCATGGATCCGTCGTCGATCCTTCTGATCATGGCGCCGATCCTGTTTCCGCTGGCGACCAAGCTCGGCGTCAACCCCGTGCATCTCGGCATCCTGATGATCGTCAACACCGAGGTGGGATTGTGCCATCCGCCGGTCGGCCTCAACCTCTATATCGCATCGAGTATCGCCAAGATGGGGATCAGCGAGATCACCGTCGCGGTGCTGCCGTGGCTGTGCGCGATGCTGGCGTTTCTCGGCCTGATCACCTACGTGCCGGAAATCTCGCTGTGGTTGCCGCGGCTCTTGGGGATGATTTGAACCGTTCCAAATTGACATAAATCAACGGATTACATCTTGGTAAGGTCGCTTTCTCTGACCAAACTGTAAGTTGATTGCGTCTCAAGGCATGCCCATGCTTGAGCGGCCTTGCAGAGGAGGTTCGCATGAGGAAATTCACCGTCGCCGCTGTCGCCGTGCTGGCGATTGCCGGCACGACCGCGGTCTATGCGCAGTACAGTCCGTGGATCCGCGATCACATGCATCACATGCGAATGACGCCCGAGGACCGGGCTGCGTTTCTCGATGCGCGGATCGCCGCCGTCCATGCCGGGTTGAAGCTGAACGCGGACCAGGAAAAGCTCTGGCCGCCGGTCGAGGCCGCGGTGCGGGATTTCGCCAAGGTCCGGACCGATCGCGCCAATGGGCGGATGAACGGGCCGCAAAATCCGTCACAGGACGGGCAGAGCGAGGATAATCCGGTCGCCCGGCTGCGCGATCGCGCCGAGACCATGGCGGCGAGCGCCGAGGCGATGAAGAAGATCGCCGACGCGGCCGACCCACTCTACAAGACCCTCGACGACGCCCAGAAACGTCGCCTTGCGGTCCTGACCCACCACGGCCGGCTGGGTGGCGGAGAGGGGTGGCGGCACCGCTGGATGGAGCGCGGTTTTGACCGGGATCACGGGCAGGGCCGGGATGGCGATAGCTCCCGGGGTGAGCGTCTTTAGGCGCTGACGATCCAGGCGATTCACTCCCATCAAGCCGCTGGAATCCAGCGGCTTTTCGCTTTGGGCCCGGCTGGACACGGTCTGAGGAAAACTGTCGTTCCCTTGCTGGACATCGCCGGGGCGCTTTGCTAAACGACCGGCTCTTGCGAAGGCTTTTTCTGGACTTCACAGTTCCGGGCGCATAGCTCAGTTGGTAGAGCAGCTGACTCTTAATCAGCGGGTCCCAGGTTCGAGCCCTGGTGCGCCCACCAAGGAAAAGACCTTCTTTTCCAATGCCTTCGCGGGATGGTTGCCGAGAGCAAAACGGGTCTCGTGCGACGTTTTTTGCGGAGGACATTGCATGGCCAGATTGCCGTGCGACTTTTTTCTTTGCTTCCGTATCTTCACCCATTCGATACAGCGCGCTGATCCAAATAGGACAGGTCGATTACGTTGATAGCGTCCCGATACGAGGGTCGTGTTCCCAATCGACCAGAACTCACTACGTGCATCGCGAGAATTCAAGACCAGGTTGATCTTGCGCCGTTGGTTGACTGTGGATTCCTCGTCGACGCGAGCGCGCGCGCCCGGCGCGTGGCCGCCGACTTTTCAGGAAAGCCGGCGCTGGTGCTTCCTTACGCTAAAGCCCGGGACCGAGCCGCTCAAGGTGTTGGTCGAATCATTTCTCGACACTTGGCGCCCGCTTTCGAAGGCTTGATCGGCTCCTGGCTCTTGCCGCCAAGCATGGTTGGAGGATGCTATGGACGAGTGAGTGCCCTAAGGTTTAGGGGTTAGAGCGTCAGTCGTTTGAGCTCTGCCAACGCACCCGTGTACTCGTCGAACTCTTTCGGACAGGTTTCGGCGGCAGTGTGGAAAGCGGTTGTCGCGGCGGCGCGGTCACCGCGCAGCAGATGCCATTCACCAACGTAGAACTGCGCCTCGCAGCGCTCGTCCGCTTTGCCGGCGGCTGACAGCACGTCCGCTGGTGAGCGCCGTCCCAGGTAAAGCTCGACGACCGGATAGGGCCATTCAGCGCTTTTCAGTCGCACTGCGTTTTTATCGAGCTCTGCTGCAGCGTTCTCGCCGGCGCGCTCGCGCGCGAGATAGCGCCAGATCATGGAGTACGACCCTTCCTGAAGTTCGTTGGCGCGTAGTAAGTCCGCCGCCCCTGCCGTAAAGTTGCCAAGGTAGAAATAAGCGCGGCCGCGGCTGACGAAAGCGACGAAATTGTTCGGATCGAGCAGGATCGCCTGATCGTAGTCGGGAATCGCGCGGTCGTAGTCACCCTTACTCATGTAAGCTGCGGCGCGGTCCGTATAGGCGTTGATATTTGTTGGATTTTTTGGGTCGAGCTGGATCGCCTGGTCGTAGTCTTTGATGGCGTAGTCCTGTTCACCTTTGCTCGCGTAGGCATTGCCGCGCTTGAGGAAGGCCGCAGCCAGGCTCGGATTCAAGCGGAGCGCCTGGTCATAGTCGACGACGGCACGGTCGTAGTCGCGCTTGGCCGCGTGGACGAGGCCGCGGCCAAGATAGATGATCGGATTTCTTGGATCGAGCTGGATAGCTCGGTCATAGTCCTGGATGGCGCGATCATACTCGCCGCCGCTCACATAGGCGCTGCCACGGCTGACATAGGCGAGTATGTTCTTCGGATCGAGCTCAATCGCACGATCGATGTCCCGAATGGCTCGATCCCTCTCGCCCTTGTTGACATAAGCGATGCCGCGGCCCGTATAAGCGGCGGTATTTTGCGGATCGAGCTGGATCGCCCGGTCGAAGTCTTGAATGGCGCGCTGGATGTCGCCGTTGCCGGCATAAGCGATGCCGCGTCCGGCATAGGCTGCGGCACTGTTCGGATCGAGCTGGACCGCCTGATCGTAGTCCTTGATGGCTCGATTGCTGTCGTACTTGCTCCTGTAGACGTCGCCCCGGGCCACATAGGCAAAGGCGTTCTTTGGATCTAGCTGCACCGCCCGCTCGAAGTCCAGGAGCGCGCGCTGGATGTCCCCCTTCTTGACATATGCTAGGCCGCGGCCCGTATAAGCGCTGATGTTCTTTGCGTTCTTAGGATCGAGCCGGATCGCCTCATCGTAGTTCTGGATGGCGCGCTCCTGATCATTCTTGCTGCTGTAAGCGTCGCCGCGGCTCGAATAAGCAAAGGGAGAACTTGGATCGAGTTCGATTGCGCGGTCGAAGTCTTGAATGGCGCGGTCGTAATCCTTCATGCTGATGTAGGACCTCCCACGGCCCCAGTAGGGGGCGGCATTCTTCTGAACTAACTGGATCGCCCGATTGTAATCTTCGATGGCCAGGTCGTGCTGATTGTTGCCGGCATAGGCAGTTCCGCGACTGGCAAGGGCGACCGCGTCGTTTGGATCAAGCTGGATGGCCCGGCCGAGGTCCTGGATGGCCCGGTCGTTATTGCCCTTCGTACTGTAGGCGACGCCGCGGTATCTATGAGCGGCAGCATCGTTCGGATCGAGCTGGACGGCCCGGTCGTAGTCCTGGATGGCCCGGTCGTTCTCTCCCTCGATCGCGTAGGCGAAACCGCGGCCAACGTAAGCGGCGGCATTGTTCGAATCGAGTTGAATCGCCTGGTCATAGCCCTGAATCGCACGCTCGAGCACGCGTCCCACAAGGTCGCTCGGCAAGCCGCGCACATAGAACTCCGGCCCCAGATCGTACACGAGGGTGTTCGCGGTCTGAGCGACGATCGCTTGCGCTCGCGTCGCCTCCTTTTGCGCCCGGTAAGCCCACACGCCCGCAATTGTGGCGCCAACTGCGAGCGCAAAGAAAAACACTGCGGCAGCGCGCTCGAATTGCCGGCGTCGGCGGTCTCGGTCGCGGGCGGTCCGTTCGGCCTCGTCGCTCGCCGCAACGAAGTTGCACTCTGCAGCAGACAGCCAGTGCGGCCGACGCTGCGCCAGCGAGGAGAACTCCGTCCGCTCGGCGCCGGTTGCAAGATGCTCTGGACTTCGTTCCCCGATTGAGATCCATCGGCGAGCCCGGTCGATCAGCCGGTCGAGCACGCGCATGTCCGCCGCTGCTTCGTTGAGTGTGTTCTGCAGCCATGGCCATTGCGTGATCAGAGCCTCGTGCGCGATCTCGACGGTCCTTTCGCCGGTGAGAAGCAGTCGACCACAGTCCTCAGTGGCGAGCTTCTCCGCCAGCGTCCGGCGCGGTCCGTCGAAATCGGCGAGATCAGCGGTGCGGCGCGTCGCCCCGCCGGTCTCCCCAAGCCGCACTAGCCGGATGAAAAGCGGAGCAAGCAGGGGTCTTTCGTTTGCGTCGAGGCGCTGGGTTCGTACGCGCTCCGCCTCGTGGGCAAGCGCGCCCACAACGCCCCCAACTTGCGAGTAAGCGACAAGGAGATTGACGCCATCGGCCCGGTGCTTCTGCCACATGGCGTAAAGCGCCATTTGCACCAAGGCAAGATCTCCGGCGCGATCGGTGATGTCGCGGCGGATTGACTCGATCACTGCATCCTGTTCAGGAATATCCGTGTGGCCGGCCAGCCTCAGCGGCCCGCGCACGGCTTCGATCAGGCCAGCATCGGTGATCCGACGCAGCCGCAGCACGGCCGCATGATTGTCTCGTGTCAGATGCTCGAACAGTTTTGCGAACGGCCGGCAGAGGTTGAAATGATCAGCGCGCAGAGTGAGCACGATCCGAAAGCCACCGATTGCCTCAAGGGCCATCAGGAGGTCGACCATCGAAGCGCGCTGGACTTCGGCAGTTTCGGTCAGAAGCTCCTCGAACTGGTCCACAACCAGAAGGGTTTCCGTTGTGCTGATCGGCAGATCGCAGCGGATCGCATAGGCCGTCTCGCTCGGGTCGGCTGCGTCGATCCGCTTCCGTAGTGCAGCGCACTGGTCAGTCGAGCGTCCGAGTCGCTCGGCTGCTTCGGTCACGCCGCGCTTCAACCCTTCGATCGGATCGCGGCGAGGTCGCATGGTGACGACGTGCCATATCCGACCATCAGGCTCGCGGCCTGCAGTATCTGCAAGCGCGCCGCCGCGAAAGTGAGGAAGGAGTCCAGCCAGCGCAAGCGACGACTTGCCCGCGCCACTGTCCGCGACGACGGCGATCAGGTGATGCCGCTGCAACATCGAGACAAGCTCGTCGATCTCCTCGTCGCGACCGAAGAAGCGATCCGCATCGAGTTCTGTCATTGCCTTAAGGCCGACGAAGGGACTATCGAGGATAATCGTCGTTTCGCCTGAAGACCGGCGCAATACAGCCCTTAGGAGTTTTGCAAACTCCTCGGCATCGTTGAGCGGATCGTGCACGCCTTGGAATTGTCGCGCAAAGGAGGGCAGTGCTGCAGATCCTGCACATTCCTTGGCTAGGATCGGGATGAAAGGATAATCGGGAGCGGCTGCCGCCTGCGAAAGCCCCAGCCGTACCTCGCTTTCGACCCAGTTCACGATCCCACTGGCACCGACATGAACAGCAAAGGCTGTCGCTTCTTTGCTGATTGCGTTTTCCAGCTGGGTCTGCCAGCCGAGTCCCGCCACGAGGTCGTCCTTGTCCAACCAGACGCGAAGTCCGGCCGCACGTGCGTCGGGGCTATTGAGGAGGCGGCGCTTCAATTCTCGCGCAGCATCTGTGTCCGAGCCGGAATGGCTGAGGAATAGACAGGGAGAGGTGCAAGTCTGCGACATTGCTCAACCTCGCCGGCGAAGTTCCGTGTCCATCACGAGGTATGGTACGAAATCACCCGCTCACTCGGCGATACATTACACCAAACTAATTCTATTGGATCGAGCAATTCGCGTGTGAAGTACTTCACACGTCGGCCTAATTTTTGAACATTCAAATAGAAACAGGCTCCGGACCGCTGCCGCCGAGAGCATCGCCGTAACTTTTCGCTCGAACTCTTGGCTACGTTTTCGAGGTGCCCGGGCTGGAATCTTTGAAGCGCCGGTGGCCGTCTTTACCTTAGGTGCCGCTCTCGTGCTTCCACAGCCAGCCGCGATCAATTGCAGGCGTTCGGTCGTTCGGATTGAACAGGTATCCGAGTCTAAACCAGGGCAACTTTTCCCGTAGGGAGATCGTAGACTGCACCCACCACGCGGAGCTTTTTCTGAACTACCATCTCCGCCAGAATGGGCGTTGCCTGTTCTAGCCGCTTTACATTATGGCGCACATTCGCCACGACCGCGCGCTGCTCCAGATCGGGGCCGGCATGCTTCATTTCCTCTTCGATACCTGGTTTCATGGCCCGTACCAGATCCGCGATGTGCCCGGGCAATTCGTTGCCTTTCTGAAGTGCCGCTACAGTGGCATTGACGGCGCCGCAACTGCTGTGGCCGAGCACCATGATCAGCTTGGTACCAAGCACTGCAGTACCGAATTCCAAACTCGCAAGTCCCTCGGTTGTTACAAAATTTCCTGCAACGCGAACGACAAACAAATCTCCTGGTCCTTGATCAAATGCCAGCTCGGGCGCGATCCGAGAATCTGCGCAGCTTAGAACTGCCGCAAAGGGAGCCTGACCTAGTGCTCGACTTGCGCGTCCGGCTGAAAAATCCCGCTCGCGCGGCTGGTTCGCTACATAGCGCTCATTGCCTTCGGTCATTAATTTCAACGCTGCATCCGGCGTATCCGCGGCAGAGACCGGCTGAGCTTGAGCATCGCGTCCGACGATAGGTGTCGTCGCGAGGGCGGCAGCCCCTACCAACAGCGATCGACGGCTAAGACCTGGTTGCGAACAAAGAACGCACATACGATTTTCTCCTTACCAAGTTTTCGAGGTCACTTGTAGAGACAGGTAAACCTCTCGCTCCGGGGACAAGATTTTGCGCTATTGCATGTGTTATGTGTCGTTGGAAATGGCGGCGCCGACGCTCAAGAGTTCAAACTAGACTGGATTTCGGAAGCGTATCCTATCGGGGAAAACCCCTAATTGCTTGCTGTGCTACTGACGAACGCAAATCATCGATCGTTCGCCTTACGGCCTGCAGAAGTGGCGTCATCGTTTGCGGATAAAACCTTTGATCCGTTGGGTAGGTATGCCGTGTGGCATGGAAGGAGATTGACCTCGATGTTTGATGCCGGGCACCTCCAAGGTAGCGATAACTTCCGTCAAAATGATCCGAACGCCGTACCCAGCGCAAGGACAGCGCCAAGCGCTATGATGCAGGTTACGATTACTGTCATTACCATGTCGAAATAGCTCTCTCGGTGAGTGAGCCCGCTGATCTGAAGCAGTAACAGGACTGTACCGTTGTGTGGAAGAGCGTCGAGCGTGCCCGCGCCAATCGTGGTCACGCGATGCATCAGCGCGGGATCGATTCCGTGCTCAGCGGCGAGCCGCAGGAAGGTGTCGCCAAGTATATTGAGCACGATCGCCATTCCCCCGGAGGCGGTACCGGTAAGCGCGGCGAGCGCGTTCACGGAGATCGTGAGGGAGATAAGGGGACCTCCGCCAACCGCGAGTAGCGCGTCACGTACGTCCCCGAACGCGGGCAGTGCCGCAATGACAGCACCAAAGCCGACGAGACTGCCGATCATCAGGATTGGCATGACGGAGGAAGCGGCACCAGCATCCAGGCTTTCTCGCAACGCCGGGAGACGCCGATAGTTGAAGATGACGACAGTAAGGGTCGCAGTCGCGAGCGCAAGGACAACCGACCAGACGCCGGCCACTGCTCCGATCGTGGTCCCGCCCCACACCTCCTTGGCCAAGAACGAAAAATCCATCCGTGGGAGGATGACCAGCGACAGTAGGAAGTTCGTACAGATGACTACAACCAGCGGAAATGCGGCAATCACAAAGGGGGGTAGGCTGTCACTGTGCTTGCCATGCTGAAATTCAGCTGGGTCAAAATCGCCCGCGGCGCTCGCCTGCATACGAACGGTCTCGTTGATACCGGAAGATACCTCCGACTTGCGATCATAGCCCTCGCCGGCCCTGCGCGCGGCCGCTTCCGCGCGGCGGAGCCACCACATGCCGATAATAAAAATGATGATCGAAGCGATGATGCCCAGACCGGGTGCCGCGAAGGTTGTTGTGCCGAAGTACGGCATCGGAATGGCATTGTTGACAGACGGCGTTCCTGGCATTGCCGACATCGTGAACGTGAACGCCCCGAGACCGATGGTAGCCGGCATCAAGCGGCGCGGGATGTTCGCAGCCTGGAACATCTCTTTCGCCATGGGGACCAACACGAAGAAGGCAACAAAGACGCTGACCCCGCCGTAGGTGACCGCCGCGGAAGCGAGCACCACAGAGAGTATCGTGCGGCGTGTTCCCAATCGTTCAGTCAGAAAACGCGCGATAGAGGTGATCGAACCACTGTCGTCCATCAGCTTGCCGAACAACCCGCCAAGCAGGAACATCGGAAACCACTGCGTAACGAATCGACCAGCAGCGGGCATAAAGGTCTGCGTCCAATGAGCGAGAAGCGGCTCACCCGAAACCGCGGCGGCAAGGAGCGCAGCCACCGGGGCCACCATGAGGACGCTCCACCCTCGATAGGCAAGCCACATCAGCAGAGCGAGCCCGAGCAGTATCCCGACGAGTCCCATGGTTTAGGTCCCCACTCAAATCAACTTAATATCCAGGACGCCATGACTTCCCAGTTCGTCTTGGAGATCACCAAACTTAGGTCAGACATGTGGGCCTCCAAAAAGCAGGATCTAGGTTGTGCGCGCTGTCGCGGCATCGTCTGTTGCAGCCGACGTCGGCTCAAAGCACTGGCGAGGGAGAAGGAAGATCCATGTGACGAGCACAAAAGGCGCGGTGAGCGCAGGGATGGCGAGCGGCGTCAAGGCGACGTTGAGCGCTGCTTGTGCAATGACCGTAAACAGCGTGCCTAGCATGGCGTAGATCGCTGTTCGCCAGCTCGGTCTGTAGAAAACGGCCCCGAGCGCAATCGCCGTCAGAACAGGGCTGAAACCGAGTAGGCCGCCGGTGATCAGTTCGCTCTCGGCGCCGAAAAGATGGGCCGCCAGAACCGCTAGTATCCCACCGGCGAGAGCGAATGCGACAGCGGCCAATGAGTTCACAGCCAGGCCCGCGAGCAGCAGAAGGGCCGCCACGCCGTTCGCCTTCAGAAATACCTGCGAGATGCTTTTAAGCACACCTTGAAGGAGGTCGATCAGCATGAGTGGGTTGGCCTCGTAGGGTCGAAACGCAGTGACAACATCGCCCGCCGGTAGTGCAGCCCCTATGAGACCGGCAAATCCATACGTGGCCAGCAGAAGGATCCACGTCGTGAGCACGAACGGAAACGTGAGGCTGGATACACCCCAAGGCTTAAGAGCGTTGACAGTCCCAAGCATCGCGATGACAGAAACTGCCGCCCCCAACACCACATAGACCCACATGAGCGCGTTCGGAGATAGAAATGTCGCCAGCGCAAGTCCGACAAGGATACCGTTGTATCCATAGAGCCCGGCATGAAGCGACTTGCTGTCTGCTTTAAGCCATTGGGCCGTCAAGTTTGCCACGACGACCGCGAGGACGCCGGCAATTGCCACTCGGGGGACGCCAGCTGCGTAAGAACCCCAGGCGATCGCGGCTAGAAAGAGCAATCCGGTTAGCGGGTTATTCTGAAACATAACTTGCCCGATGCTACGCAAATTGATGTCCAGAAATCGCAACACGGCCGACGATGAAGAGAGGCTTTCCCACTTTGTTAGGGTATTGTCCATCGCGGCCTCCTCGAACGTAGATGCGATCTCTAGCGCCACAGATAGGGAGGAGGTAGCGCAGCCCCAATCACCTCCTTGCGTACCACCCCCCAGAACTCGCGTACCTTTGCCTTCACCTGCGCGGTCTCGCGGCCCAGCACCTTGAAGATCAAACCGGCATCATTGGGTAGTCGACAGGCGCCGAACGCAAGGCCGTCCGCAAGGTGCACATCGGCTCCTACACCCTCGTTAATGCGTTCGGCCTTTTCCTTAGGTGCGCACAGGATTACGTTGGCGAACACGTCAAAGGAGTCCATCACGCCGGTCTGCCGCATCTGGTATCGCCGCGGCTCGATGATCAGCTTCTCTGCGAACAAGGCACGACCATCGGGCCGCGCGGCTGACGTTGATATCGACAACACGGTTGCTCCGAAGCACTCGTCCGGATGATGGTGCTTGCGGCCGGGTTGAATGATCTCCGAATAAAGTAGGGTGGCCGACGGAGCAACGGAGATCTGCGTGTCGCTGAGAAACCGCGAATGCCTGTGCGGGATCACGGGATCGGGAAGAAATTCCAGGTAAGCGTCGTCCGCAAGCGTGATGGTCTGGCTTTGCGCCGCATAGTTGGCGTCCATCGCGTGAATCTTGGTCGCCGATTGCGAGGTGATGTGCGCCTGCGCGCGCGGACCCAGGGCGATGTCAAGAGTGAACCTGTCTCCCTGCAGTACACAGCCCGTGGTGGTGATCAGGAACACGGAGGCCAGACCTGGCATTTCCTCGTCGCAATGGAGCGCTCGCTGCACCATATAGGGAGCGCGGCGTTCCAGCTTCGCCAGAATTGTTCGATCAGACCGGGACTCGAAGCCCAGACGTAGGAAGCCCGTTTTGCCCACGGTGCCGCTCCTCATCTGGATGGGCTCATCCTGGAACGGGGCGAACTCCGGCCTCGATGCACCCAGGGCTTCAGCGCGGGTCCAAGAAGGAAAGGCCGCGGGTATCATGCTGGGCGCCGGAGCCGTAGGTTGATATCGAACAGGAATTCCCGCTCGATCAGAGCAACTAACTCCGGAATACCTTCTCCCGTCTTGCAGTTCGTGAACAGGAATGGCTTGAGACCGCGCATCATCTGCGAATCTTGCTTCATTACGTCGAGACTGGCTCCGACGTGGGGCGCAAGGTCGGTCTTATTGATGACGAGGATGTCAGAATAGGTGATTCCGGGTCCATTCTTGCGAGGAATTTTATCGCCCGCGGCGACGTCAATCACATAGATGAAGTAGTCCACCAGCGCCGGCGAGAACGTCAGCGTCAGATTATCGCCTCCACTTTCGATTAGCACGACATTGCTGTCCGGAAAGCGCCGTTCCATGTCCTCGACCGCGGCGAGGTTCATGCTGGGGTCCTCGCGCACCGCCGTATGGGGGCAGGCACCTGTCTCCACTCCGATGATCCGCTCCTGGAGCAGAACGCCCTTGAGAGTGCGCTGGACGTGCTTGGCATCTTCGGTCGTGACCACGTCATTTGTAATGATGAGGACCTTGATGCCGAGATCGAGTAAACGCGGCGTAATGGCCTCAACGATCGCGGTCTTTCCAGACCCAACCGGGCCGCCGATACCGATGCGCGTGATACTCTTCGACATTCGAACTCCATTTAAATGTCAATTCATGAATAGGCGGACATGAGCTCTGGTATGGACAGCGGCCAGAATTTCCGTCAACGGAGCAAAGCTTGCCATATCCGAAAGCCGTGCCGCCGCGGCAGTCACGTACATCTCTTCTGCTTGTCCAGTAAGCTCATACAGAATCTTCTGCGTTTCTATGTGGCTGACCTTCATCAGCCGTAAGGCCGCGCCGAGGATCGTTGTCGCGACGCCATACTGGTGCACGACAAACGCTTGCCAAGCAGACAGCTTCTGGACGGCGAAACCAATCGCCAATGCGACGGGATAGCAGCCGGGAGTAACCGACGAGTCAATGTATTCACGCCACGTGCAAAGAAGCGGCGCACCCACAACCTCTACACCCATCTCCGTGAACTTCTTGCCCATACGAACCGACATTGTCCGCGCCTCGTCAGAGAGCTTGCGCGCGTATACCTGCGCATCGATTCGGGTGAGAGTATCGATCTCTCCGGCAGTTGCCGCCCGATGCGCGGCGATCAGTGCGATGCAATCACCACGAGCGGCCTGCTCGATTGCTGTATGGGCGTATGCTCGAAGCGTAGCCGTGTTGGTGACAACACCGTGTTGAACAGCGGATTCCAAGCCCGAAGAAAACGAGAAGGCGCCAATGGGGAACATCGAGTCGCCAAACTGCAGCATCCGCGAGAGAAATGCGGCGCTGCTCGATACATCGGCGCCTTCATTCTCGATGGTCACGCGCAGAACCGGCCGTTGTCGGTGATGTTTGCCCATGAACGGATTCCGGATGGGCATGGGTGTGCGTCGACGGATGTCCGTCCACGCGTCCCCCCTCGGCCTCGACACCCCCGTACCTCTGGTGCGTGTGTGAATGCACCGGTCCTTCCGCGCCACCGAAAAGCCGACGTGATTCATGCGGAGCGAGGTAGGGAACGACCTCTCGGCCAGGTACGAATTCGTAGCGGATTGCTTCAAAACGATGCGTCTTCATGACGGACGCCATCACCTTCCGATCGACGGTCAACGGCACATAAACACGGTTGTCCTTGACCAACGCCGGCCAATGTTGGTTCCCCATTGCGTGACCCAGTTCGACGCATGTGCGCAAAGCGATCTGTGGCGCGAGGCTCGCCAGATCGTCCAAGTGCACGACCATCACGTCGCGCAACTCGATTCTTGCGACGAGCGCAGAGTGGGTCTCAGCATTCCAGAGCAGCACGTCTCCGTCGCGAATATGGGTGCCGCGGTCGATAGAGACTGCAACCTCTGCGCCCTTTGCCGTCGTCTTGCGGAAGCGACTCTTCTGCGCCTCCCACTGGTCGATCTCGATCAGGTCTGTGTCGGCGGTCAACAATCGCCCAGCCCATTCGGCATCGTCGATATTGCCCAGAACGGCCTCAATAAGGATCACGGCACGCTCCTCAACTGAAAAAATACTTCTGATTTAGTGAGACCGTTTTCAAGGGCGGAACGGTCGCGTGTTTGCCGTCGACGGTTACAGCAAAAGTCTCTGGACTCACTTCGATTTTCGGTGTTCCGGCATTTCGAACCATGTCGCTCTTGCCGATTTTGCGCACGTTTCTCACCGGCATCACCTGCCGGCGGAGCCCCAGCCGCTCCTTAATCCCGGCAGCATGCGCGGCTCCCGAGACGAACGTGATACAATTGGCCGACAGCGCATCACCGTAGGCACCGAACATCGGCCGATAGTAGGTCGGCTGGGGCGTCGGCAGCGACGCGTTGGGATCGCCCATCACCGCCCAACTTATGAAGCCGTTCTTAATGACTATCTTGGGCTTTGCGCCGAAAAAGGCCGGCTCCCACAAGACGAGGTCGGCGATTTTGCCGACCTCGACCGAGCCCAGCATGTCTGCAATGCCGTGCGCGATGGCCGGATTGATGGTGATCTTCGCCACGTAGCGCAGCACCCGGAAATTGTCGTTGCCCGGCGCGTCCTCCGGCAGCTTGCCGCGCCCGGTCTTCATAGCGTCTGCGGTCTGGATGCAACGCAGCCAGCATTCTCCGATGCGCCCCATAGCTTGTGAATCGCTCGAGAACATCGAGATCACGCCGAGATCCTGTAGAACATTCTCTGCGGCGATGGTTTCAGCGCGGATGCGGCTCTCGGTGAACGCAACATCCGACGGGATGTCGGGGCTGAGGTGGTGACACACCATGATCATATCATAGAGCTCCGCCTGCGAATTGATGCCGTAGGGAAGCGTGGGGTTGGTCGAAGACGGCAGGACGTTGGAAAGGCCGGCAATCTTGATGATATCCGGCGCATGGCCACCGCCGGAACCTTCGGTGTGGAAAGAATGGACCGTCCGCCCCTCAAACGCCTCGATTAAATCGTCGACAAAACCGGATTCGTTTAGTGTGTCGGTATGAATGCATACTTGAGTGTCCGTCTCGTCGGCGACCGTGAGCGCAGACCGAAGCACCGCGGGGGTGGTGCCCCAGTCTTCGTGACATTTCACACCAACCGCGCCGGCCTCGATCTGCTCAATCAGAGCCGCTTTGCCGTGCCCATGCCCTTTGCCGAGAATACCAACGTTGAGCGGCCAGTCTTCGAACGCGCGCAACATCATACTGATGTTTCTGGGACCCGATGTCACCGTTGTCGCATTGGAGCCATCTGAAGGGCCCGTACCGCCGCCGATCAACGTCGTAGTGCCGTTTGAGAGCGCCGCTTGCGCCTGCTGGGGACAAATAAAATGAATGTGCGTGTCGATCCCCGCAGCCGTCAGGATCAGATGCGAGCCTGAGATAGCGTCGGTGGCGAGGCCAATTTCTAGGCCGGGTGTAACACGATCCATTGTCTGCGCATTACCGGCCTTGCCGATCGCACAGATGCGGCCATCTTTGATACCCACATCCGCCTTCACCACGCCGAGGACCGCGTCGATCACGGTCACGTTGGTAATGACGAGGTCGGGAGCACCACCCGCGCCCGTTATCTGATTGTCCATGCCCATGCCTTCACGCATGCTCTTGCCGCCGCCGAAGACGATTTCGTCGCCGGCGCCGCCCCGCAAATCGCGCTCGATCTCAACGAACAGTCCCGTATCGCCCAAGCGGATGCGATCACCTGTCGTCGGACCGAAAAGGCCGACATACTCCCGCCGAGATATGATAGCCACAGTCGCCCTCGCTCAATCTGAGTTGCGCTTTCCTTTATGAGGATCGAAAGCCGCGCTGCGCCGCCAACGCCACCGCTTTGGATTTGACCGCGGCGACGTCCGGGCCGGCGGTGGGACCATCGACGAGATTGTTGAAGCCATAAACAGCGCGATTTCCACCATACGGTACGAGATGAACCTCGCGCTCGTCGCCGGGCTCGAACCGTGTTGCCGTTGATGACGGGATATTCAGGTGCAGTCCAAAGGCCGCCGCACGATCAAATTCCAGCGCACGATTGACCTCGAAGAAATGGAAGTGCGATCCAACCTGCACCGGCCGGTCCCCCGTGTTGCGCACCTTGAGCGTCGTTACCGGGCGATCGGCGTCGAATGTAATCTCTGCCGGACTGCACACGTAGCCGCCGAGCGGCACGTCAGCAGTCGCCGGGTCGACGTGGGCGGCAACAGCGGGGCCCACTTTTGGTCCAGCCATGTTAACCTCCTATAGGGTACTACTGGATTGGCGTGTGCACCGTCACCAAGCGGCTGCCGTCGGTGAACACCGCCTCGATCTGCACCATTGGGATCAGATCCGCGATGCCGTCCATCACATCAGCCTTGGTCAGGGTCGTGCGCGCCTCATTGGTTACGTCTTCGATCGTCTTTCCGGCCCTCGCGCCATCAAGCGCAACCGCCGATATGACGGCAACGGCTTCTGGATAGTTGAGCTTGAGACCCTTGGCTCTTCGTTTCAATGCAACGTCAGCCACGACGTAGACGAGCAGCTTATCGAGCTCTCTTGGCGTTAGCTGCATGCGGTCCTCCGCAGTTACCAGCGAAAGGTAGGTGCTCATTGAGATAATTAATCATGACGACTCGGCTCGTTAGGGCAATGGGGATTCTACTCAGTTTCGCGTGGGAGAATACTTAGTGAACAGAATGTCGTCGTGACGCGTTTGCTAACGCTTATCTCCAGTATGATGGTCGATGATAAACCTCATACCGTGGCGGCTTTCATGGGCAAAAGCGGTTGCCGGAGCGTTCCGACAGAAAGCAGCGAGTAACGCCGCCATCAGCGCTACCGTTCCTAACTTGATACAGATCAACAAGCGGGGTCCGGATGGAGAAATACCCTGACAACTGATCAGTCTCGAGAAAGGACATCAGTCATGTCGCGCCGAACTATTTTTTCGCTTGCTGCATCCGTTATCATCGGGATCGGGTGCCTAGCGATGATTTCAAGTGACGCCTTCGCTTATAGAGGCGTTCATCGCGCTGGTGCTTATCACGGCGGCGTTCATCGCGCTGGCGTCTATCGCGGTGGTGTTTATCGTGGTGCACCGGTCGCCCGAGGAGTGGCGGTAGGCGTGGGTGCAGCTGCCGTCGGCGCTGCTGCCGCGGGCGCTTATTACGCTCCACGCTGCGGATACCAGCCTTACCCACCTTGCTACTAAGACGTTCCCAGTAACCCGGTCTCCTTTGAGGGGACCGGACTGCGACCTCACCAATGTTGCGCCGGGTCGTCGGTAGCGGTCCGCCAGCGTCGCTGGATCATCGGCAGCGCCCTGTCGCGCAACATGATTGCTGGTCTCGGTCGAGCGCTCGTATGGACTTCTATTGTGTCCCGGCCACCGACTGCGCGAGCGCCGCCTTGCATTGGTCTTTGACGTTGCCAATACTTTTCAGGATGCAACTTCGTTCCTTGCCGGGGCAACTTTCCTTTATATCGGTCGTGCAGGCTTTGCTGATCTCGGCGACCCGCGCAAGCCTCGCCTTACACGCGTCGGAAAATTCTGCGGCGTGTGTTTTCACGCAGTCTTTAATGCGGCCCCCGCCGGGCTTGACTTCAGCACATTTTGCCTTGATGTCGGCCGCACAGACCCCAAATGACCGCTCCTTTGCCATCGCGGCCGGTGCGGAGAGAAGTGCTACGGCACCAATTACCATGATGCTCTTCATCATAGGTCAGTCTCCCAAAAGAAAAAACGATGCGGATGCCCTTACTCACTTGGCCAGCGCGAGATGTGCCCGGACCAACCGGCTGCGTATGATGGACGATGAAAGCGGGACACTCGATTGACATATGTCAAGGGAGGCGAGGAGCGGCGTCTGTAACGGCAGCTGACGCGCTCACCAATGATCGACCAGACGTTGCAAACAAGCCCAACCAAGTAGAACATCCGCCGGGCCAGTACCCCGTGGGGAAAAGCGATGAAAGTCCTTGCCGCGATACTTACCTTGCTTGTTTCAAGCGCTGCCGCCGCTCAAGAGTGCAAGACGTGCTCCATGGCTGACGCCTGCATAAAGACGTACGTTAAGGCGGCGTCGGAGGCCCAAACGGCAACTAAACAGGTGATCCGGGATTGGAAGCAAAATCTGGACAGAAAGGCCTCCGCAGAATTGTCCGGCAGGGGCGCGGCTGCATTACAAGACGCCATGGAGGCGCAAGTTCGTTCAGAGCTTGAGCGCCTGAAGGAGTGCCTGGCTAAAATTAAATAGCCCGGGCCGTGCCAACGTCTAGCGGACCGGCGCAACGCCCCCCAAGGCGTTGCCCTTTCGTCTTCGGTCCGCCAGCTTCATCGCATCGCAACATTGTCGCGGGAGGCCATGATCTATATCAACTCGGAGTGGCCCAATTGGGCTTCTGTGAGAGAGAGGCACAAGAAACGGAAGACAAATGGCCCACCGCAGCTACCAGATCACCAACGACAGCATCCTGAGCATGAGTTTTGGCGAACGGCTCGCTTTGAAAATGATCACCACCGTGCTGTGGCCGCTCGCCACCGACGAAAGGATCGGCTTGCTGCTGACAAAGCTTGCCGACAATGTCGCCGACGTTGCCGAGACCGATGAGGAGGTCGACATCTTTGTGGAGCGGCTTCGCTTCGCTTTCACTTCAAGCTGGAAGGGGATCGCCAGGAAGGCCCCGGAGGTAAGGGATGCCTCACACTTGGTACGTAGCCTTTGAGTTGAACCCGCGTGGCCCCCTTCGCAAGCCTGCGCGATCTGCGGATGGGTCGGCCTGGCATCTTGCGCAAGCAGCTAGGTTCCCACCTCTTCGAGGAAAAAATGCGGCTATCGCTCCATCTCGCGGCAGTTTAGGGTGGAAGCGTCGGTCGACTTTGATCCCATCGTCGATCGAATAGGGCTCGGCTGGCCGGCCGACGTCGCCCGGTTGAGCTGACCCTTCGCCGATACTGTTTCAACGTTCGTGGAAGCATCATGAGGGCGATCATTACAGCCATAGCGTTGTTGTGGGCTTCTTCCGCAATTGCCGCCGGTCAAACATGCAGCGACCGTGCTCAGAATTGCGTGGTCAAATGGGGTGGGCCCAAGGCAGCCTGCTATGAAGCCTTTCGACTTGCAGCATGCGAAAAGACGGGACGGTACGTCGCGCCCAATGGAAATATCTGGCCGGCCGTTCGCGTCAGCAAAGATCAAGAACGCTGACGGGTCGTGAACGATAATTCTAAGACAGCATGTTGTGAG
Organism: uncultured Alphaproteobacteria bacterium; assembly: GCA_963770385.1. GTDB lineage: Bacteria > Pseudomonadota > Alphaproteobacteria > Rhizobiales > Xanthobacteraceae > Bradyrhizobium. The sequence goes on from CAVYPJ010000003.1 coordinate 3,288,249, forward strand.
TTTATTGTTTCGCCCGGTTTCGCAATCTGGCTCGTCTAGTCAGGTGAATCGAAATCGCCGCATAAAGTCTGCTGAGCGGTGACGTCGAAAGCCAACTTGGCAACGACCGCTTCGGGTCAATCGCGTCATTTTGGCCGTCAGCCGACTACGTCCGGTCTCCCCCTGAAAACAGGCGTCCCGGCCATTCTTCAGCTCGTCCGCTAGGGCCAATAGCAGACATCAACACCAAGAGCCGCCCCCTATTCGTGAAGCAGCGTTTGCCAGTTTGAAGGCAGCGCTTCGGTTGGTCCGGGCACCGGTTGATCCAACGGATGCGAGTGAGGGGCGTGAAGCTTCGGGCCGGCGAAGAACTCTCCAGTACGATAGTCGTAAAACCATCGCTCGCCCGGCTCGAAGCTCGTGATTATCGGGTGACCCGTAGCCGCGTTATGTTTCGATGCATGCTGATTTGGTGAAGTATCACAGCAGCCGACGTGCCCGCATTCGACACATCTGCGAAGATGCAGCCACCACCCGCCCACAGCGGAGCATTCGACGCAACCCGTTCCGCTTGGCTTGGCTGCGAGGTTGATGCCATCCCTCTCAGACTTCATAGGGTCAGCTCACTGAGTGTGTACGCGTTCTCGACACATGCGTTGAGGCGTCCTACTGCTTAGCCGTAAGCAACGCCCGGGTTGCTTTGCCCAACTTCTATAATATAGCCATCGGGATCACGAATGTAGCAGCGCGTCTCGCCGTACTTGGGCTTCGGCTCCGTGATGAACTCGGCTCCCCGACTTCGCCAAAGTTTATAACACGCTTGAATATCTGCAACGCGGATATTCATAAAGCTGCTGACTAAATCGGGATTGGCGGGGACGCTGAGCGTTACCGATGGTTTGTCGGGTGTCGGACCGCCCCCGGGATTAACAAGGAGCCACGTGTTCGCGATCTGGATGTACCCCGGCGCGCCACTGCCGTCGCCTCTGCTCAGAACGCGACCTCCGAAGACCGTTTCGTAAAATCGAAGCGATCGCTCGACGTCGGCGACGGTGAGAAAGTGTGCGACGCTAAACCCATCCTGCGGTGGCATCTGATAGCTTTTCTGCTCGACTTGTACTTGGTTCATGGCCGGCTCCAGTTCGCTGGGAATGGCACCCCCAACACGACACGGTATTTGAGCCCGTCGCTCTCGCAAGCGCTAGGTTTAGCCAAATACTTACATGAAGCTTACGACACCCGAGGAGGGAACCGATCGGTTCACTGATCTCGCTTGAGCTTTTGCTTTGCTGGTGAGGTTTGCGCGAGATGCCGGTTGATCGCCTGCATCATGCCGAGGCGGGGCAAACTGAGAAGAACTCGGGACGAGCATATGTTTTTCGCTTTGCCCTGAACATCGAACATTGCTCAATGCACTCGGCACTTCGCATTTGGGCCAACAGCCGACATTTGCGAACGGGTGAAAGCTCTAAACGGCGCCGGGCAGCCGGCAGATATCCGGATGCAACAGCGGTGCTTCTTTCATCCAATTTCTGTACCTTGCGGACCAGTCGTGGCGTTCACTCGACGCCAGCCGGCGGCAATGCGCGTCCACAACCGTTGCCGAAATCTAGCCTCCGACTGCGACAGGCGATAGCTCTACTGATCTCCGACGATCTTGATGCTGACCTGCCACGTTCTTGAAGCAGCCGAGTGCAGCTTCAACTCCCCTCAAAACTGCGCCTGTCCACAACGCATAGCCGGCCGCGTTTAAGTGAACGCCATCGATCGTAAAATTCGCTCCTGACAGAGGAGCATTGAGGTCAATGACGGTTCTTATGTTCGGTGTTGCCAAGATCGTCCGATTAAGAGCTGGAACGATTTGTGGGTCGTAGCCAAACTTCGAAACAAAATACCCCTCTTTTATCGGCGTGACTGTGGCCGCCACAACGGGAGCTTTGCTTGCCAGAGAGGCCACGACTTGTTCGTAGCGGTTTTCGAAATCGACCTGCCTGCTTTCTTTGGCCGCTGCGTTGTTCATGCCGACCGCGAGCACGATTAACTTGGGTCGCGACGAGCCCAGCAATTGAGCTGAATGCCGCAAAAAGTATCCAACGCCAGCGCCGCGTACTCCAGCATTGACCAGAGGTAAGCCGCACACCTTGGACGGCAGCGCAGCTCCCTGCACGATGCTATCACCAAAAATGATGACGGGGTTCGGTGCGTTACGGATTGCCGCCTGAACTGCAAAAAATCGTTCGCGGTCAAGTTCAAGCCGAAATGGCCAGGTCAACTTGGTGGCGACTGCGATAGCCCCGACCAAAGTCAGCGCAACAAGCAACAAACTGGTTCTAAGAGACATGGGCCATCCAGCCTCGTGCTCACGTAAACGGTTAGGTTGATTGGATTTTTGCCTTCCCACGAAGTCCGCCACCGCGGATTGGCACTGCACTGGGCCAGGAGGATCGTGGGGAGACGAACTCAGGATAGGCGCTTGAGCCCGGAAATGCCACCCCCGTCTCAGCTTTTTCAGCGTGGGCCGCTGGCCTCGGTATGGTACCACTACAGATCTACCAATGACGGCTTTAGGTCACGTGTGTACATTCGAACCTTGTTCGATCTTGGTCCGTTCAAAGCCAGAAAGCGGACATCGCGGCGTTCAGCGCGAGGACGTGGTCCGCCGGCGAACCCACCCAACGCTGCGCCATGCTCAGAGCTTGGTCGCCGCCCGCGACAGGAGCTTCCAGTCGTTGCCCTGCTTCTGCCAGTTCATCAGGATGTGTAGGTTCTGCGGGGTTTTCTTGCCGTCGGTAAATTCCTGCTCGCCGACAAAGTTGAAGCGCACGATGGCCGCCGGCCCGACGATGCGGATCGTGGGGTCCTTGTATTCGAGCGAGGTCCATTTGTAGTTTGCGGTGGCTATGCCGTTGAGGAGAGACGCCTTGGTGTCGATCTTGGCGTTTGAGTGGCTGTAGCTGAGTTCTTCCGCACAGATCGAGGCGATCACCTCGGTATTGCCGGCCGCCTGCGCGGCACGGAAGGCTTCGAGGTTCTTTGCAATTGCATCCTCGTCCGCTCCGGCAAAGGCGGAAGCGGCGCTCAAGAGACCAAGCGCAAGCACAGGAAAGGCGAGCTGACGGCGATCGATTTGCATGGCGTTTCCTCCCGTTTTGATCGTGTCGACAGTCTTGTAGTTGGGCTCAGTCTTGCAGTTGGGCTGCAGCTTGTCGAGCACTTGGTAGGCCTTCTCAAACGGCTCGGCGGGTCGTCTCAAATGGTTTGAACGCAATATCGCTCTTGTCCAGACCCGTTTCCGGGTTAGCCGCTCAGAGCGGAGGCGATCGCGCTGGTCGTTTAGGTCGGCTCGGCGCGACTTGCAACGTTCTCGCTTGAGGCGGCTTCGCGGCACTTTGTTGGAAACGAGCATGCGGAGCACTTTCTTGCTGACCGTGTCGGCTGCGTCGATCGATTGCGCCTTGCGGAAATCGGCGACCAACTCGAAGTTAATGCTGCGCCGCGTCCCCTGCGAACTGCGCCGCCTTTTCATGTACATACGCGAGCGGTTCGGCAAGCGCGAGATCCTCACTTATGACAGCAAGACATGTGCAACTAGGCCTCGTTTAGAGCCTGCGCGATATCCGCGATCAGATCGGACGGGTGTTCGATGCCGATCGACAGCCGGATCGTGGAATCGAGAACGCCGATCTTCTCACGGATGCCGGCCGGGACTCCTGAGTGGGTCATGCTTGCGGGCAGGCTTGCCAGCGACTCGGTGCCGCCAAGGCTCACCGCCAGCTTAAAGATCTGCAGCGCGTTCAAGAATTTGAAGGCGGCAGCTTGGCCGCCCACAATGTCGAACGAAAATGTAGAGCCCGCGCCTGAGCATTGCCTCGCGAACAGACGGCCGGCGGGGGAGGTCGCTTCGTGGTGAGCAAGGTAATGGACCTTCATTACTTTCGCGTGGTCGCGCAAGTAATCCGCCACGAGCCGCGCGTTTCTGTCAGCCTTTTCCATGCGGATGCTCAGTGTTTCGAGCGACCGGCTGATCATCCAGCAGGAATGGGGGTCCAACTGGGTGCCGATGGCGCCTCGCAATGCTTTGACGTCTTTCATGAGTTTTTTTGACCCGAGCGCGGCGCCTGCGATCAAGTCGGAATGACCGCCCACATATTTGGTCAGCGAGTATAACGAAATATCCGCGCCGTGTTCGATCGGCCGCTGAAACACCGGCCCGAGCAAAGTATTGTCGCACGCAACGATTGGTGTGTAGCCCTGCGCCTGGCCGATTGTCTCCGCGACACGGCGGACCATCGCAATATCGACGAGTCCGTTGGTTGGATTTGCCGGGGTCTCGATAAAAATCATCGCAACCCGTCCTTTGCGCATCGCGTCCTCCGCCGCCAGGGCGACGACGGCTTCGTCGATGCCGTCGGTAAAGCCCACGGCATCGATGGAGAGGCCCGCAAGTGTCTTCGCAAACAGCGTTTCTGTCCCGCCATAGAGCGGTTGAGAATGCAGAATGACGTCGCCAGGACGGACGAACGCAAGGATGGTGGTCGCAATCGCCGCCATGCCGGATGAGAACAACACGCAATTCTCGGTACGCTCGTAGACCGAGAGCCTGTCCTCGACGATTTCGCTGTTGGGGTGATTGAACCGCGAATAAACCAGGCCTGCGCCCATCCCCTCGGGAGGCTCGCGCCGACCCGAGACGAAATCGAAGAAGTCCTGTCCGTCTTCGGCGGTCCTGAAGACGAACGTCGAGGTCAAGAAGACCGGTGGTTTGACGGCTCCCTCCGACAGTTGCGGATCGTAGCCGTAGTTCAGCATCAGCGTTTCCGGATGCAGCAAGTGGTTGCCGATGTGGGTCTTCGAAGGAAACGGTTTCACCATGGCTTGCCTCGCTGTCCTTGTTCGGAACGCCGCCTTGCGTCGGGAGTCTTCCGCAGCGACGAGGCGGTCAGGAGCGGTGGATGCGGCGGCATCCAACGGCTCTAAAGCGCGATGAGATTAGGTTGAATCCTCATCGCGCTTTAGGTCTTTGATTGAGTATGATCGTTTCGGAAAACCGTTACACACTTTTCCGGATCATGCTCCAGCCAACATTTGGATCAGCGTAGCAACATTCGGCAGCAATTTCACCGCGCCCAAGCGGATTTGGCATTAGCCATCATGGTACCGGCTTCCATTTGTCAGGTGAAGTTGCAGGCAACAAAGCCGCTCTATCGCTCGCCGAGTTGAACCGGTCGATCCACCAGAAGCCAAGTCGCCCGCGCGACTGCCAGGCATTTGCCGTCCGAGCTCAGTAGTGCACTGTTTGCAAATAGTTTGCGGCCGTCTCGGCCTGTCGGCCACGCGACAACGATGCATTGGTCGCCAGGGTAGGGCCGTCTCTCGATGCGCGCACTCATACGTCCGAGAAGAATTGTTTCAGCGCCGGTCATCCCCAAGTGCTGCGCGCCAACACCGGCAAATCCAGTTGGGCAATCCAATGCGGCCCAGATGAACTCGTTGGCGACGGTACCATCCTCACCCGCCAGATTGGAATAGGGCATCCAGGGTGCCGCGAGCGTTCCGGTCTTGCAGTCGGCGCGCGGCGGCAAAGGACCTGGGATGATGCGCAGACCATCGCCGTGCGTACGCGCCGGACCACACACAAAGCACATCGGCAATGGATGGCGGCGTTCGTCAAAGGACGATCGGCGAACCGCATCCTGGGCTTCGCGAAAATTAACGATGGGGATGTCGGGAGCGTCGATAAGGACTCTGCGACCCATCGCAAGTGTCGTCTCTTCCTTCCTTAGTTCCACGCCGTGCTCGCCTGCGACAATATCGAGCCGTTGGTCGAGCGGCGGTGGTGCCAGCAACGTAATCTCCGCGCTCCCGTCGATGTGGGCGGCGAGGAGCCCGCAAACGTAACCGCCATTAGCTGACTTTGGAGGACCGCAGAAACGTTTCTCGATGATGACGGATTTCATGGAAGCCTCTTCGGTGCGGGATATCTCGCAATAGGTTGGAACGGGCCGAGGTCGATATTGGACGCTGCAAGGGGCGCCTCAGGAGCCATAAAGCCTTTACGTGATGGCAGAGATTTCAGGTGTCTCCTCGATCGGTGGTCGGCAGTTTTACCTCACTCGCAGCACGATCCGTCCTTGCGTACTCCGGTTCGCGATAGCGCTCATTGCCTCGGCAGCGTGCTCAAGCGGGAGCACTCGGTCAATGTGCGGGCGCAGTTTGCCCTCGCCGACCCACCCCATGACCGTCTCGGCCGCGCGACTTGCGTCGTCCGGAAAGCGTTCTTTCCAGAGACCGATGAAGACACCGACAATCGAATAGTTCTTGAGCAGTGGCAGATTCATGGCGAGTGACGGAACCTCGCCGCTCGTGAATCCGATCGGCATCAGCCGGCCATTCCAACGCATGAGCCGGGCGAGGGTGGTGAAGAGCGTACCGCCAATATTTTCGACGCAGATGTCGAGACCTTCGCCGCCCGTGAGAGTTTTTACACGTTGACGCACGTCTTCGCGCGAATGATCGATGACCTCCTCAGCGCCATACTTGCGGACAATGGCCGCCTTCGCGGCGGTGCCCACGACTGCAATGACTCGTGCGCCGAGCGAACGCGCGACCTCAACGCAAGCCAGGCCGACCCCGCCGGCTGCTCCCGTCACGAGGACCGTTTCGCCAGTCTGCAGCCGTGCCCGCTCGATCAGGGCATACCAAGCCGTAAGATAGGTATGCAGGATGGTTGACCCTGCAATGAAATCCACGTTGGGTGGAAGAAATACGGTCGACGACTCCTTGGCGACCATGCGTTCCGCAAAACCACCAAACCAGCTCTCGCAACTGACCCGGTCGCCGGGACGGAAGCGCGTGACATGGTCGCCGCAGGCAACCACGACACCGGCGGCGTCCGTTCCCGGCACGTAGGGGAGGGCCGGCCGCATCTGATAGCCGCCGCAGGTCATCAAGTAGTCCATGTAGCTCACGGACGCGGCGTGGACGTCGATCAAAACCTGATCCGCCGCCAGGTGCGGTTCGGCAGCCTCGGTGAGGCTTAGGGCTTTGATACCCTCGAAGGCATTGCAAAGAACGGCGCGCACGTTACCCTCCGTGATCTGTTTGTGCGCGGGCCACGATGGCCGCGCACGGCGCGGCGCAAGCTGGACAGCCGGGGCGCGCGGGCTTAATCGGTCGCCGATGATTCCTGCGACGACCGTCTGTCGGAGCTGGTACCATCGCCTCGTCCCCTGGACGTCCCCGGACGCCTTTCATCGCAGGTCGCATCACGATGGCTCTGTTCAGCGTCCGGACGCTTGGGTTTCCGGAAATCCGGCGTGACGACCGGCTGTGCCGGCTGGCCTTGCGCAAAGGCGTGGCCCTGCTGGTCTATCTGGCCGAAGCGAAAGGCTTCATCGGGCGCGACGTCGCTGCAACGATGTTCTGGCCGGAAAGCCCCGAAGAGGTGGTACGGGCGCGGTTGCGGCGACTGTTGCATCGCCTCCAACTGACGCTCGGCGAAAACGTTCTCACAACCGATCGGTCGACGGTTCGATGGTCTTCAGAGATCGACCTGCAGGTCGATTCTCAGCTGTTCGAGCAGGCCTGCGACCGCGGCGAGTTCGAGCGGGCCTGCCGCCTCTATCTGGGTGATTTTCTCGAAGGCTTCTCGCCCGGCGACTGCCCGCAGTTCGACGAGTGGGCTTTCTTTCGCCGTGAGGCCTTGCGGGGCCGCGCGATCCAGGCGCTCGAGCGCGTCGTGCAGGACAAGAATGCCGCCGGCGACCATGGCGCCGCAGCCGCGCACGCCAGTCGTCTCGTTGAACTCGATCCGCTCAGCGAAGTATACGGCCGGCACCTCATCCGCAATCTCATGCTCGCCGGAGATCGGGCCTCCGCCGAGCGCCATCTCGAGGCCCTGACGCAGCGTCTTCGCGACGAGCTCGACGTGGCGCCCGAAGCCGAGACACGCGCGCTGTTGAACACCGGCGCAGGGTTTCCGGTCGAGGACCCGCCGCCGACGCGGTACGTCAGCGGTGGCGGCGTCCATCTCGCGTTCCAGACCTACGGCACCGGCCGCATCGATGTTCTGGTGTTGCCCGGTTTCGTGTCCCACGTCGAACGGGTTTGGGAGGAGCCCCGGTGCCGGGCGTTCCTGTCATCGCTCGCCGGGATGGGCCGTCTCATCCTGCTCGATCGTCGCGGCATCGGGCTTTCCGACAGGATCGGGTTCACCCCCGGCGTTGACGCGACCGCGCAGGACATCGGCACCGTGCTTGATGCCGCCGGCAGCCGCCGGGTCGTGCTGTTCGGCGCGTCCGAGGGCGGACCGGCATGCATCAAATTTGCCGCAGATCGTCCCGATCGTGTCGCCGGCCTCATTCTGTTCGCCTCATTGGCGAAGGGAAGCGCGACGCCCGACTATCCGCACACGCTGCAGGCCGCTCAGTACGACATGTGGCTGCAGCAGCTCGTTGCGGTCTGGGGCGGGCCTGCCGGCATCGAGACGTTCGCGCCGAGCCTGTCTGGCGATCCTCAGGCGAGAGCCTGGTGGGCAGGCTTGCTCCGGGCCGCGTCGAGCCCGGGAGCCCTCAAGGGCCTGCTCCAGGCGTTGCGCGACACGGATGTGCGGCATCTTCTGGGCCGAATTTCCGCTCCAACCCTGGTGCTCCACCGTCGCGGCGACCGCGCGGTTCGCATCGGCGCCGGCCGGCATCTCGCCAGCCACATCGCGCAGGCGCGATTCGTCGAGCTCGACGGCGCCGATCACTGGGCTTTCGCAGGTGATCAGAAACCCATCCTGGCCAGCATCAAGCAATTTGTCGCCGGTCTCACAGCGTAATTGCGTACGGGAGCTGCAGGCGCAAGATCGTCTCGGAACGGATGCTCGGGCACTTTCGGTGCTTTGCATGGCCACTGTCGCGTCAGCCGCGATGCAATGGGCGAGCGACGGTAGGCGGTCCTTGGAGACGCGAACTCAGGGCACCGCACCGGCTAAGACCAACCGTCTATGCCGACGAGAAAGGCGGCCTTTTTCAGCCGCCTTTTTGCTCTCGTTCCGGCAATCCTACTTACACATCTGCACCAGACTGTCAGCAGCTATGTAGAGGGTACCGGGAGTGCAGGAAGGGCCGCCACCCCAGCCGGCACCTCCACCTCCACCATAGTAAGCCCTTGCTGCGAGAGGACCAGCACCGACATAGCGGCCACCATAGTAACCAGGATCTGCATAAGCAGCAGCACCCCAACCCCAAGGTTGAGTGATGGCGGCTGCCGTACCGACCGCGGCGGCGCCCGCGACGCCGGCGCCAACTACACCGGCGCCATACGCGGCCCGCCGGTTTTGTCGACGCGCAACGCCTGCAACGCTCACGGGAGTCAGTGGGCGACCGACCCTTGCCTGAGCGCTCTCAATCGAGAGCGATACGCCGTTTTGCTCAGACCAACCGAAGGAGAACAGTGCCGCGCACGCGAAGGCCGAGGTCGCAATCGCAGCTTTGCTCAGACTCATCTGCTTCATGGCTTTCTCCATAACTGCTGCCCTTTTTGAAGGACATATCTTTGCTTGCGAGCGCCGCAAGCTCCGTGCGCACCGCTCCTGCCGTCACCCCCGGCGTTCGGTGCGTCGCTCTTGACGCCGCTCGATGCGGCGGTCTCGGCTTCCGCATTGGCTGCCATGAGTACCGTTGGGAGCGTTACGAGCGCGAATGCAAGCGCCAGTCCCGGAGAGGAGCGTTGATCTATGTCAATTATCCATTTGAGTTTCCGCTCTGGGGAGGCGGACCTTTTGAACAAGGCACCTGCTATACGATGGCCCAATGCGCAAAGTTGGCTTCCGGTCGCACTGCGACGAGGGCATCGCCGAGACGAAACGATTGGCGTTCGTGTCTGCTGAGTTGGCCCTCGCGGATACCGCACATCTAAGCTGCCCCTCGGCGGAAAAGGAGCGGCGGGTGATGTCGGCGACCCGATCAGCACCAACATCCGCAATGCAGCCGCTTCAAATCCGTTGATCTAGGTCAACGTGTGCCCACGAGCAAAATGCAGCCTTTCAAAGGGGGCTTAGCAATTGAGGAGGAATGAGGCATGAAAGTGACTCTCGGAAAGGCTGCGATTGCTGCGTCAACCTTTGCCTGCGCGGCGGTATTTTCACTCGGCTGGTCTGAGCAGAGTGGCGTAACGCTGTCGATCGACAAGGCCGAGGCAGCGACGCGTGTCTATGTCGCGAGAAATTACGCCGCGAGCGCTACCTATTACACTGTGACCGGTCTGCCCTGGGACGCCGTGAGAGCCTACTATGCCGGCGGTCCCTGGGTTGGCATGTACACCGGCGGCTGGGCTGATTACGCCGCGCGCAACGGCATCAGCTGCACGCCCGGCACTGCGATCAAGGGTGGCGATGGCATAATGTATCTTTGCCAGTAGGGTCGAAAGTGTTGGGCTGGGTGGGCGTTGACCACCCGGTCCACCACTACCAAATTCAGCCCTTACGTGTTCGCCGGGTGTGCGGATTTGCCCGGTCAGTATCGACTATCACGTCGAAGTGGAGGCGCATTACTACAGCGTCCCGCATCGTTTTGTTCGCGCCGAGGGTCGCCACGCGTCCACGCATGAGCGGCGGCCACAAGCACGCGACCGTGCCGGAGCACATCGCATCCAGTCATCGGCGCTACGCCGGCCGGACCATCGAGCGCATCCGCAAGGACGCCGCCGCGATCGGGCCGGCCATCGTTGCGCTGCGCAACCTGATCCTCGATTAACGCGTGCCCTTCGCTCGAGCGCTCCGCGGACGACGCGCCGATCCTTCGTTGCAACATCCGTGGGCTGAGGCGTGCATTCCGGAAAACGCAAGCTGCTACCGAAAGACGGTGTCCGGCGGCCCGGGTAAGTCTGTCTCAGTACCATGAGATCAGAAGATGGGAGCTTGATGTGACTGAAACCCGCCCGCCGCTGCCGCCTTTCACCCGAGAGACCGCCATTCAAAAGGTGCGGGGCGCCGAAGACGGCTGGAACTCCTGCAATCCGGAACGCGTGTCGCTTGCCTACACCCCCGATAGCTATTGGCGGAATCGATCGGAATTCTTGCGGGGCCGTGACCAGATCGTCGCCTTCCTGACTCGCAAATGGGCGAAGGAGCTCGACTATCGCCTCATCAAGGAGCTCTGGGCGTTCACGGAGAACCGGATCGCCGTGCGCTTCGCTTATGAATGGCATGATGATTCCGGAAGCTGGTTTCGATCCTATGGCAACGAGAACTGGGAGTTCGCGGCTAATGGGCTGATGCAGAAGCGGTTCGCCTCGATCAACGATCTCCCGATCAGGGAGTCCGAGCGCAAGTATCATTGGGATCGCTCGGGGCCGCGTCCTTCGGACCATCAGGGGCTTTCGGATCTCGAACTTTGATAATTTTGTTGTAGGCGTTCCGACGGCCCATCCTTCGCTGCGGGCACGCACGCCATTGCCGACTCTCAAGAACACAAAGCCTTTGCGGCCCGAGCGGGGAGCGCGGGCCGCAGCTTCATTTCGCATCATTGCAAGAAAGGCGCTGCTTCAGGCAGCGCGTTGAGCCTCAGCCTTGAAGAACGCCAGCAGGTCCTCGTTGACCTGGTCCTTGTGTGTCGTGCACAGGCCGTGGGGGGCGCCTTTGTAAACCTTCAGCGTTGCGCCTTTGACAAGCTTGGCCTGAAGTGCGCCGGCGTTGGTGAACGGCACGATCTGGTCGTCGTCACCCTGGATGACGAGTGTCGGCACATCGAACTTCTTCAGGTCTTCTGTCTGATCGGTCTCGGAAAAAGCCTTGATACAGAAATAGGCGGCGGGGAATCCCGCCATCATGCCTTGCAGCCAGAACGAGTTACGAACGCCTTCCGAGACCGTCGCGCCGGGACGGTTGTAGCCGTAGAAGGGCATGCTGAGCTCCTTCCAGAACTGCGAACGGTCCGCGACGACGCTCGCGCGCAGCCCGTCGAACACGGAAATCGGCAGGCCGCCCGGATTGGCAGACATCCTCAGCATGAGTGGCGGCACGGAGGCAATCAGCACGGCCTTGGCCACCCGCTTGGTGCCATGCCGGGCGATGTAGCGCGCAACCTCGCCGCCGCCGGTGGAGTGGCCGACGTGGATGACGTTGTTCAGGTCGAGCTGTTGGACGAGTTCGGCGAGGTCGTCGGCATAAGTGTTCATGTCGTTGCCGGTCCACGGCTGGCTCGAACGTCCATGCCCGCGGCGATCATGGGCAATGCAGCGGTAGCCGCGCGACGCAAGATAGAACATCTGGTCTTCGAACGCGTCGGAGGACAGCGGCCAGCCATGGCTGAAGACAACGGGCTGTCCGGTCCCCCAATCCTTGTAATTGATCTGCGTGCCGTCTTTGGTCGTGATCGTGCTCATAAAGGCCTCGATTGCTGGAGTTGACATCGGGTCACGCTACGATTGCGACGATAGGACCGTATTTCCAGATCGGTTTGTCTGTTACGGGAAAGCACGCTCACGGGCGCCGACCCGTCGCACAAAGCCTTCTTCGTGCAGATGGGCAATATCGATCACCTCCGCGAAAGACCGCGACCGAGAGACTTCTTACGCTGGTCGTCGTCGCGGCCGGAAGAGAACCGTGTCACACGGTCACGCGTTTCTCCCTGGCCGGAAATGCGCCACCGCGCCGACGGCTGACGGGATCGCTCGAACATGACGATGGAAGCCATAGCTACCGCCGACTTGGCCACCAGAGCGAAGGCAAGTGCCTACACGCCGGAGCAATCGCTTCTGGTCGCCGTGCTGCTGAGTACGGCGGGCGGCTTTCTCGATGCGTTCACCTGGCTCTCGCTCGGTGGTGTGTTTGCAAACTCGCAGACCGGCAACGTTGTCTTTCTCGGAATGTATGCGGCGCTCGGAATGTGGCACGAGGCGGCCCACCACATTCCCCCGATCGTTGCCTTTCTTGCGGGTGCGTCGGTGGCGATTCGTGTCCGGGCGCCGCTAATTTGTCTCGGGATCGAGGTCGCTTGCCTCGCGACCGTGTCGCTGCTGCTGCCCCTTGGATTTCCTGATTCTCTTGCGACCGCCACGATATCCTTCGGTGTCGCAATGCAGACGACGAGCTTCAGGCAGGTCGAGCGCTGGAAATACCTCTCGGTCACGGTGACGGGAAACCTTCTACGCGCGCTCGAGCAGGTAACTTCGACGACCGACCCGGAGGCCGCCCGTGGCGCAAGAACCTTGCTCACGGTCTGCCTGATGTTTCTGCTGGGTGCCGCCGCCGGCGGTTTCATGACGGTACACTTGGCCGCGAGCAGCCTTGTCATGCCGATCGGATTACTGATGTCCGCCCTGTGGCTTGGCTGCCGACATCGCAACCGGTCCTGATCCCTCGCTCCGCACCATGCCGTATTCGCAACCGGACATTCGTTTCTGGAGTCCCGAAAACTTCAGCGTGACTGGCGTTGTTCGAACGAGATCAAATTTCAGGCGATGGATTGCCGACGGCGACCGCGTCGATCTGATCACGGAATCGACCGGCGGCGTCGAGTGGATCGCGCGCACCCTCCGCGTGGTCGGCTATTCCTTCCCAACCGGTCGCTGCGCAGCACCTGTTGTCAACGTTCGGGTAGAGTGGCGCGGCCTTGTTGCTTCAAGCCGGCGCCGTGTCTCGCATGGTCACACCGAACCGCTTCTCGAACTCGGTGACATTGACGATGCCGCGCCGGTGGCTGCCGTCGCCGATCTTGCGGTCGCCGTCCCAGGCCTCGACCTCGAAAAGGACGCTCTTCGCCTCAACCTTGGCGACGCGCGCAATGGCTCGTACGGTGCGGCCGATCGGCGTTGCCGCGAGGTGACGGATGTTGACCATCATCCCGACGCTGACATATCCCGCCGGCAGGAACGATTGGATAGCTGATCCTGCCGCCATCTCCATATGCTGGATCATCATCGGGGTGCCGTACACGGCGGGCATGCCGGGCACGACATGGCCGACCGTCATCTCGGGCGTGACGGTCACGATCTTCTCTGCGGCCATTCCGGCGGCCACCTTTTCAAGCGGACTCATGATTCAACCTCGTGTCTTCTCAAGCTGCGCGCGGGCTGGACGCTTCGGCAATGCGCGGCTTGGGTTTCGTGAACCACGCACCGAGCCGGTCGAGATACAAATAGACCACCGGCGTCGTGTAGAGCGTCAGGATCTGGGAGAGCATGAGACCGCCGACGATCGTGTAGCCGAGCGGCTGGCGTAGCTCCGCGCCTGTTCCGGTGCCGACCATCAAGGGCACGCCGCCGAGCAGCGCGGCCATCGTCGTCATCAGGATCGGCCGAAACCGGAGCGTACATGCCTGGTAAATGGCCTCTTGCGGGCTGAGGCCATGCTGGCGTTGCACCTCAAGGGCAAAGTCGACCAGCATGATGCCGTTCTTCTTGACGATGCCGATCAACAGAATGATGCCGATGATGGCGATCACGCTGAGATCCATGTGAACGGCCAGCAGCAGAAGCAACGCGCCGATGCCGGCGGAGGGCAGTGTCGACAGGATCGTGATAGGATGGATGAGACTTTCATAGAGCACGCCAAGGATGATGTAGATCACGATCAGCGCCACGCCGATCAGCAATGGCGTGCCTGACAGCGACGATTGGAAGGCTTGCGCGTTGCCCTGGAACGACGTCGACAGCGAGGCTGGTTTGCCGGTGTCCTTCTCGATCTTCTGGATAGCCGCCACCGCCTCGCCCAGCGCAGCACCAGCCTTCAGGTTGAACGAGATGGTGACGGCGGGGAACATGCTCTGATGGTTGATCAGAATCGGCGCTGGCTTGATCTCGGCGTGCACCAGATCGCTCAGAGGAACTTGGCGGCCGCTCGCTGAATTCACGTAGATGTCCTTCAGCGCCTCGGGCCCGTACTGGAAGCGCGGATCGACTTCCATCACGACGTGGTACTGGTTCAACGAGGTGAACATGGTGGAGACGATGCGCTGGCCGAAGGCATCGTCGAGGGTGTTGTCGATCGTCGAAGGCAGGATGCCGAAGCTCGACGCGACCTCGCGATCGACCGTGACGTCCAGCTTTGGACCGGCGTTTGCCTGGTCGCTGGCGACGTCGGCGATAACGTCGAGCGCGCGGAGCTTCTCCAGGAAGATTCCGGCCCAATGAGACAGCTCATTCGAATCCGCGTCGGTCAGGGTGTACTGATACTGGGTCTTCGACAGACGCGCGCCGATCGTGATGTCCTGTGCCGCCTGCATGTAGAGCGCGATGCCCTGGATATGGGCGAGCCTGGGCTTCAGCCGGTCTATCACCTGGTCGGCGCTCGCCTTGCGTTCCGGCTTCGGCTTCAGGACGATGAAAATGCGCCCCTGATTGAGCGTCGCTGTCGGGCCGCCCGGGCCGATATAACTGGCCACCGATGCGATCGCGGGATCCTTCTGCAGGATTTCGACCAGTGCCTGTTGGCGCTCGGACATCGCCGGGAAGGAGATATCTTGCGAGGCCTCGGTGATGCCGACGATCTGTCCGGTGTCCTGCTGTGGGAAAAATCCCTTCGGGATGATCACATAGAGATAGCCGGTTAGCGCGATGGTGGAGAGCATCACCAGCAGCGTTGCGAAACGGTGACGCAGCACGGCGCGCAGGCCGCGTGCGTACAGCGCAAGCAGCGATTCAAAGCCCCGCTCGAACAGGAGATAGAGCTTGCCATGCTTCCTCCGCGATTCGTCCTTCAGCAGGCGCGCGCACATCATCGGCGTCAGCGTCAGCGAAATGATCAGCGAGAGCAGGAGCGAAGCGGTGATGGTGATGGCAAATTCCTGAAACAGCTTTCCGACATAGCCGCCCATCAGGAAGAGCGGGATGAATACAGCGATCAGCGACAGCGTGATCGAGACGATGGTGAAGCCAATCTCGGCCGATCCCTTGAGCGCCGCCTGCATCGGCGTGAGGCCTTCTTCGAGATGGCGCACGATATTCTCGATGACGACCACGGCGTCGTCGACCACGAAGCCGACGGCGATTGACAGCGCCATGAGCGACAGATTGTCGAGGCTGTAGCCGAGCACATAGAGGACTGCAAAGGTTCCGATCAATGACAGGGGAACCGTGACGGCGGGAATGATGGTGGCCCAGAAATTCCTCAAGAACAGGAATATGACCATCACCACCAGCGCGACGGTCAGCAGCAGTGTGAACTGGACATCGGAGACGGCCGCGCGGATGGTGGCGGTGCGGTCCGCCGCGATCGTCACCTTGATTGCGGGAGGAACCGACACCTGCAGCTTCGGCAGCAACGCCTTGATGCGATCGACGGTCTCGATGACATTGGCGCCAGGGACACGCTGCACCGCCAGGATGACGGCAGGCTGCTTGCCGTACCAGCCCGCCAGCAGGTCATTCTCGGGGGCTTCGATGGCCGTGCCGATATCGCGTATCCGCACCGGTGCGCCATTGCGATAGGCTATGATCAGGTCTTCATAGGCCGAAGGCTTCAGGAGCTGGTCGTTGGTGTTCAGCGTGTAGGTCACGCGCGGACTGTTGAGCGTCCCCTTCGGCAGATCGACATTGGCGCCGGCAATCACGCCACGAACGTCCTCGAGGCTCAATCCCCGGGCGGCAAGCGCCTGCGGATTGACGCGGATGCGAATGGAGGGCTTCTGCTGGCCGCCGATCCCGACCAGGCCGACGCCCGGAATCTGCGAAATCTTGGGCAGGAGAATGTTCTCGGCATAGGCATCGACCGTGGTCAGCGGAAGCGTGTCGGACGAAAGCGCGATCAGCATGATCGGCGTCTCCGCCGGGTTCACCTTCCTGATCGTCGGCGGGTAGGGGATATTGGGCGGCAAATATGGGCTCGCTGCGTTGATCGCGGCGAGCACATCGACGGCCGCGCTGTCGACCGTGCGCGAGAGTTCGAACTGGACCGTAAGCTGCGCCACCCCGAGCGCGCTGGACGAGGTGAGCTGTGTGACACCGGGGATCTGGCTTAGCTGCTGCTCCAAAGGCGTAGCGACTGAAGACGCGATGGTCTGCGGATCGGCGCCAGGCAATTGCGCCGAGATCTGGATAGTCGGGTAGTTGACGTTGGGCAGCGCGCCGACTGGCAACAAGGGATAGGTCGCCAGGCCGCATAGGAGCAATCCCGCCATCAGCAGGCTGGTTGCGATTGGCCGCAGGATGAAGGGGGCGGAGAGGTTCATGGGATGGCATCCTGAACCGCGCTCTGCAGGTCGGCCTCTTGTGCGGCCTTACCATGAAGCTGCTGAACGCGGCTGCCTTCCTTGAGGCGGTACTGACCGTCGACCACGACCACGTCACCTGTCCTCAGGCCCTGGTCGATCAGCGCCTGTCCTTCGCTGATTTGAGCAACGTGGACGGGCCGCAACTCAGCTGTCTCGCCGGGCGTCAGCACGTAGACATAGGTGCCGTTTTGACCTTGTTGCACGGCTGAGCCGGCGACGGTCAATGCATCCTTGCGTGTCTCGAGCCGCAGGCGGGCATTGACCAGCTGTCCCGGCCACAGCCGATGCTCATGGTTTGGAAACTCGGCCTTGAGCTGGATGGTGCCGGTTGTCCCGGCGATCTCGTTGTTGACCAGCAGGAGCTTGCCCTCGTCGAGTTTGATCTTGTCGTCCTGGCTGTACGCGATGACCTTCAGCGGTGCCTTCGCTTCCCGCTCCTGGATCGCGGGAAGATCCGATTGCGGAAGGGTGAACAGCAGTGAGATCGGCTCGATCTGGGTGACGACGACAAGCCCGTTAGGATCGGTCGGATGAATCACGTTGCCGACGTCGATCTGGCGGACGCCGGTGATGCCGGGGATTGCCGAGGTCAGGCGCGTATAGCTGAGCTGGACGTTGGCCTGGTCGATCTGCGCCTGGTCCGCCTTGACGGTTGCCTGTAGCTGCGCCACTTGCGCCTTCTGTGTTTCGATCAATTGCGGCGTGGCGTATCCCTTGTCGCCGAGCTGAGTGTAACGGGAGAGATTGGCCTCGGCATTCATGAGTTGGGCCTGGTCGCGATCGCGATTGGCCGTCAGTTGCTCGATCTGGGCCTGATAGGGGCGCGGATCGATCTGCGCGAGCAGATCGCCGGCCTTGACGGCTCGTCCTTCGGTGAAAGCGATTTGGGTGAGCTGTCCTTGAATCTGGCTGCGGACGACATCGGTGTTGTAGGCGATCACCGTGCCGATGCCGCGCAGATAGATCGGGACGTCCTTACCGGTGACGGTGGCTGCAACCACGGGAACTGCGGTGGGTACCGGTGCGACCGCGATCGGTTGAGATTTCTTGACGTACCAGAAGCTCCCGCCTGCCAGCAAGATGACAGCGATTGCCAGGGCGATGATGATGCTTCGTCTCATGGTGCTCTTCCTCCTTGAAGCTTGGTCTCAAGGATTGCCGGGATTGGCGATTGTTGACGTACCGCTGGCCTGACCCCCACTGCCTAACGGAGTGGGGCTGGCCAAAGGAGCAGCCGGGCTGATGCCGGCGCCGCCGAGTTCGGTAGCTCCGAGCGGGATACCGACGCGCCCGAACGATGATGACGAGGGCAAGGGAGATGAATTCGGTCTGCCGTCGGCACAGGAGAGCGATGTGTTTCCCGAAATTCCGCCACCGTCGAACGGAGCCCCGGATAATTGGGTAGCATCGGTGCCGCTACAGCTTTCCATGCCGGCGCCCGGCGAAGGAGCGGGCTGACTGATGCCGGGCGTTGCTATTTCGGTCGAACCGAGCGGAATGCCCGCCGGCTGCGCGGATGGCGCAGATAGCGGCGATGCCGTGCGCATGCTCGCGGGCGGCTGAATGTCGGACGAAGCTGCCTGAGCGATTGCCGCGGTTGGCCCGACCACCCAGGCGAGACCGGTCATCAACGACGCGCAGAGAACCGCGGAGGCGATCCCGCGCGATCGTAATTGCTTGGTATTTCGGCCGTTCGAAGAGAGCGTTTTCCGCATCTGCGGTGCTCCGGCTGGTTGCTCTCATCGAACAATAGAGAGATGCCGAAGCACCAGTATTTCCAGAACGCACGTCCTGCTGTCGGGTTGCACGGCGAGAAAAGCGTCAGCGCAGCACGGCTCGCGCATTGGCGAGCTCCAGGTTGCAAGTGGCGGCGTCGCCGGCGCTATCGGCCGCTCGTGCGCGCTCGAGTGAATCAAGTGCATTGATGAAGTCCGCACCAATGCCGCCCTCCGCCGCCGCCAGCGAACGGGGAGTCGGCTGATGGCTGCGCAGCGCGTCGAGACTCTCGGGCCTCCAGGCGCCCGAACCAGCATTTTTCTCGATCGCGGCATCGACGTCACGCTGAACGCTGGCGATCGACTGTGCGCAGGGGCCTGCAACCGCAGGTGATGCCGCAAGCAACAGAGCGACGACGGCGGTGGCGAATTTCACGGTCTTTGTCATGGGTGCATCCTTTCGGGTCAGACACGGGAGCGGGATTGCCGGCCAACGAATGACGGAAGCCGGTGCCTGTCGTCTTCCGCGATCGAACGCTCGTGCGCAGGTGAGGCGCCTTCTGCCCTGCTACGGACATTGGCGGCGACGCAGACGTGCAAAGTGGAAAGTATAATGGCTTGGCGAAATACGCATGCGGACCGTGCCGCTAGTGTCGCATCACCCAAACCCGGAGTGATTTGACATGAAACACCTCAAAGCGTGCCTGGCCTTCGCGGCCGCATTCTCCCTCATTTCGACGGTGGCTCCGGCCAGGGCCGAGCCGCTGAAGAACATCGTCCTCGTGCACGGCGCCTGGGTGGATGCTTCCGGCTGGAAGCCGGTGTACGACATTCTCACCAAGGAGGGCTTCCATGTCAGCATGGTGCAGGAGCCCGAAACATCGTTTGCCGACGACGTCACCGCGGCGAAACGAATTCTCGATCGTCAGGACGGCCCCACGCTCCTCGTTGGGCACAGTTATGGCGGATCGATCATCACCGAAGCCGGCGTTCACCCGAATGTCGTCGGTCTCGTTTACGTTGCCGCGCACGCGCCCGATGTCGGCGAAGACGAATCGGCGCTCGGCAAGAAGACGCCAAGCGTGCTGGCGAAGACCGAAGGCGCCATCAAGGTCACGCCCGACAAGTTCACTTATCTCGACCCCGTGGAATTTCCAAAGTTGTTCGCGCCGGATCTTCCGCGCAAGCGAGCGGAATTTGTTGCGCGGTCTCAGGTCCTCGCTGCCGCACAGGTGTTCAGCACGCCGCTGACGGCAGCCGCCTGGAAGACGAAGCCGAGCTGGGGGATCGTCGCCGGCAGCGACCAGATCATCAATCCCGATCTCGAGCGCTGGTACTACGAGCGCGCCAAGAGCCACATGACCGTCATCCCGGGCGCCAGCCACTCGGTCTACGAGTCTCACGCGAAGGAAGTCGCGGCGGTCATCACTGACGCTGCCCGCAACGTTCAAAAAATGGCTGCGCGTTGAGGCCATCAGACTGACACCCGCACTCTGGCGGATATTCCCGACGGTATTTCCGCCAGAACGACCAACCGGCCAGATCAGGAAATTTCGACATGTTGTTGTCCACGGACACTGAAACCAGGAGCGGGACGGTGGCGATATGGCAGCGTCACCGTGAAGCGCGCGATGCTCGCATCGAAGCCGGCTCCAGGCTGGCGCGCGGCAAGTTCGTTGCAGCGCGTGACGCCACGCGCCTCATGGAAGCCGTCATTCGGCCGGGCGACCGCGTTTGCCTGGAAGGCGATAACCAGAAGCAGGCTGACATGCTCAGCGGCGCGCTGCTCGCGGTCGATCTCGCCAAGGTGAACAATCTGCACATGGTGCAGTCGGGCGTCGTGTTGCCGGAGCATCTCGATCTGTTCGAGCGGGGCGTCGCGAAGAGGCTGGACTATGCCTATTCAGGCCCGCAATCGGCGCGCATCGCGCGCATGTTGTTCGGCGGCAAGATCGAGCTTGGGGCGGTGCATACCTATCTGGAGCTGTTTGCCCGCTACTTCATCGACCTGACCCCCCATGTCGCGCTGATTGCCGCGGTTAGTGCCGATCGCGATGGAAACCTCTATACCGGCCCGAATACCGAAGATACGCCGACGGTCGTCGAGGCGACTGCGTTCAAGGACGGCGTGGTGATCGCCCAGGTCAACGAAATCGTAGACAGGGTGCCGCGCGTCGATATCCCGGCCGATCGCGTACACTTCATCGTCAAGTCGGAAAAGCCGTTCTTCGTCGAGCCGCTGTTCACGCGCGATCCTGCCGCCATCACCGAGGGGCAGATCCTCACTGCAATGCTCGCGATCAAGGGCATCTATGGGCCTTATGGTGTGCAGCGGCTGAATCACGGAATTGGCTTCAGCACCGCCGCGATCGAGCTTCTGTTGCCGACCTATGGCGAGAAGCTGGGCCTGAAGGGCAAGATCGCCAGCCATTTTGCGTTGAACCCGCATCCCGCGCTGATCCCGGCGATCGAGTCCGGTTGGGTTCAGCAAATCCATTCCTTCGGCTCGGAGGTCGGCATGGATGACTACATTCGTGCCCGATCAGATGTCTACTTCACCGGGCCGGACGGCTCGCTGCGCTCCAATCGCGCGTTCTGCCAGACCGCGGGTCTCTACGCCTGCGATATGTTCATCGGTTCCACGCTGCAGATCGACCTGCAGGGAAACTCCTCGACCGTGACCACCTCGCGCATCGCCGGCTTCGGCGGCGCGCCGAACATGGGTGCCGATGCCCGCGGCCGGCG
This sequence comes from uncultured Alphaproteobacteria bacterium, assembly GCA_963770385.1. Lineage (GTDB taxonomy): Bacteria > Pseudomonadota > Alphaproteobacteria > Rhizobiales > Xanthobacteraceae > Bradyrhizobium. Next base: position 3,309,883 of record CAVYPJ010000003.1, read on the forward strand.
CCATCCGAGCGAACCCTGGCTGAAGGCCGGCGGCGAAGCTGATCCTGATAATTCGGCGCTGTTGCGCCGTGGCCGCAAGTTGGTCGTGCAGATCGGCGAGACCTTTGGCGACAAGAACGTTCCGCTGTTCGTCGAGAAACTCGATGCGCTCGAACTTGCCGAGAAGCTGAACCTCGAATTGGCGCCCATCATGATCTATGGCGACGACGTCACGCACATCGTCACGGAAGAGGGCGTCGCGAACCTGCTGCTGTGCCGCAATGCCCAGGAGCGTGAGCAGGCGATCCGCGGCGTGGCCGGCTACACCGAGGTCGGCCGCAGGCGCGATCGAAACATGGTCGAGCGCCTGCGCCAGCGCGGCGTGATCCGCCGGCCCGAAGATCTCGGCATCAATCCGCTCGATGCAGACCGCAGCATGCTGGCCGCGCGCTCCATCAAGGATCTCGTGCGCTGGTCGGGTGGGCTCTACGCGCCGCCTTCGAAATTCAGGAACTGGTGAGGAACGACTGCCATGGAAGACCTCAATTTTCAACATCGCGCCCGGAAGCCGGCCGGCGGCACCAGGCAGACCGCGATTATCGGCGTGGTCGCCTCGGGCAATCTTGAAGTGCTCGTGGAGCGCGTCTTGCCGGACGCCGAATGCCGGCTGGAGATCAAGACCGCGGCCGTGGGCTTCGGCGAGGTCTGGAATGCCGTCATCACGGATTTTGTCGAGCGATACTCGCCGGGCGGACTCAGGTTCTCCATCAATGACGGCGGCGCGCGTCCGGACACCGTATCGCTTCGCCTGGCGCAGGCGGTTCGACTGATCGAGGAGGAGGGCCAATGACCGTTCCGCTCAAACACACAATGCGGGCCGACCGAGCCCGCGCGACCAGCTTCAATGAGGCATCGGCGCGAACACGGGTCGAGCTGCTGCTCGACGCCGGCAGCCTTGTCGAGTTCATCGGACCGGAGAAGCGCGAGGTCAGTCCGCATCTGAAGATATTCGACCTTCCCGAGCAGTTCGACGACGGCATCGTCGTCGGGCGGGGGCGCCTTGACGGCTCGCCCGTGTTCATTGCGGCACAGGAAGGGCGTTTCATGGGCGGCGCTTTCGGCGAGGTCCATGGCGCGAAACTGATAGGTCTGCTGCGCGCCGCGCGGGACCTGAAGTCGATTCCGGTGCTGATCCTGTTCGATACCGGCGGCGTGCGGCTGCAGGAGGCGAATGCCGGCGAGCTCGCGATCGCCGAGATCATGCGCGCGGTGATGGAAGCGCGCATGGCGGGTGTAAAGGTCATCGGCCTGATCGGCGGCCGCTCCGGATGTTATGGCGGTGGCGGACTGATCGCGGGCTGCTGCTCGGCGCTTGCGGTGTCCGAACCGGGCCGCATTGCCGTGTCGGGCCCGGAGGTCATCGAGACCAATCGCGGCGTCGAAGAATTCGACTCCCGCGACCGTGCTCTGGTGTGGCGCACCATGGGCGGCAAGAACCGCCGGCTGCTCGGCGCAGCCGACGTCTTCACCGACGATACCGTGCAGGGTTTTCGCGACGCCGCGCTGGAGCTGCTTGGTCTGGTCGGAACGTTTAGCCTCGCCAAGCTGAAGGCCGAGCAGGAGCGTCTTGCGGAACGGCTGCGGAGCTTCGGCACCTGCGAGGACGCCATCGACATCTGGGCGGCGGAAGGAATCGCGCACGCGGAATCCGTCCCCGATCTGCCTGCCGACCAGTTCATCTCTCTGGCCAACAAGATCGGGAGGACCAGCCGTGACGCTCGATGACATTCTCGCCTCGCTGTTTCCTGACGGTCATGCCGTGAAGAACGACAACGGCGTCATTTTCGGCTCGGCGACGTTGCGATCCGGCGTCAAGGCACTCGTTGTGGGTGTCGCGGATCGGACGGCCGTCGGTGTCGACGAGGCCATCAGACTTTCTGGACATGTCCTGGCTTCTCTCGATCAGGGAAGCGGGCCGATCCTCGTCCTGGTGGACAGTGATAGCCAGCGCATGAGCAAGCGCGACGAGCTGCTTGGCCTGAACGAATTCCTGTCCCATCTCGCCAAGTCACTGATCTACGCGGACATGAACGGACGGCCAACCATCGGCATCCTCTACGGCCACTCGGCTGCGGGCGCTCTTCTCGCGACCGGGCTCGCAACCCGCGTGCTGGTGGGAGTGCCCGGCGCAACGCCTGCGGTGATGGATCTGCCGTCGATGGCAAAGGTCACCAAGCTATCGATGGAAGCGCTGCAAGAGAAGGCGAAATCGACACCCGTATTTGCCCCGGGCCTGTCCAATCTCGCCCGGATGGGCGCCGTTCACATCACCTGGAACGATGACGTCTCGCTCGCCGACCAGTTGGCTGCGCTGCTGGCCGATATGCCGGATGCGCACGACCGGCGGGATGCGCTCGGCAAGGAGCGGGGCGGTCGATCAAAGGCGGCCGATATCGCGGAGCAGGTTCGTGACCTTGCCATGCAAACCCGGTGAGCGCCCGCCCTTGCGCCACGACCTGGTCTTTGTCAGTCCGGAGGGCTGGCGCGCACTGCTCGCAGCGCGCGGTGACCTCGCCGCCGATCCGCTGGTCGCACGGTGGCCCGACGAGAGATGGCCGACGATTGGCCGGCGCACCATGCCGGGCGAGCCGTCCGGCGTAGCGTTGGGCTTGCCGTTGCCACCTTCTGCGGGCAAGAAGCGGCTCTCTTTCCTCGTGCAGTCCGGCGACATCATGTCGGTTGCCCGTCCGCCCGCGCTGAAGGACGCACGCGGTTCGGCGCCGCGCGCATGGCGGCTCACGCTCGACCGTATCGACGAACTCGCCGTCCTGCATCGGGTGGAGGCAAGGGTATTCGGAAGTCTGGCATGGCAAACGCTGACCGGACTCGATTACGTCGCGAGCCGTTCCGATCTCGACCTCTTGCTAGATGTCCGCCGCGATACCGATCTCGATCGCCTTGCCGCTGACGTGGCTGCCATTGAGACCGAAGCGCCCATGCGGCTCGACGGCGAGTTGATGCGCGACGATGGGATCGCTGTGAACTGGCGCGAATTTCACACCGGCGCAGGCGAGGTTCTGGTGAAGCACATCGACGGCGTCGGCCTGCTCGACAGGCGCCACTTCATTTCCGGAAAGACGATATCATGACCGTTGCCCTGGCAAACGACACGCGGCGGGCTCATCCGCAACAGCTGCCGGCGCCTGGCGGCATCGGTGCGATCGGCGACAGCGCCGCTCAATGCCTTCTGATGGAATTGGAGACCTGGCCGAAGCCGGGTCTCGTCAGCCATGTTGACAATGGCAGTCACGACGACATGGATGCGGGCACGTTTCGCAGCAGTGCCGTGGCTATCAAGCCCTATTTTCAGCTACTCGCCGATGCGGCTGCGCTTGGATGGGGCATGGGGCGGCTGAGGAACATCGGCCTCGAGGCCGAAGCCGCGATGCTCGCAGCGACGGCGGGTGTCAACACGCATCGCGGCGCGATATTCGGGCTGGGCCTGTTGTGTGCGGCGGCCGGCGCAAGAGCCGGTGGACTGGTTGATCCCAGGCTGTCGCTGGGTGACGTCGTCTCGTGCCTTTGGGGCAGTAGCATACTTGATGGTCCGGTGCTGCTGCACAGCCATGGCAGCGCCGCTCGCTGTCGTTTCCACGCGGGCGGAGCGCGCGCCGAGGCTGCAAGCGGGTTTCCGAGTGTCTATCAGATCGGCTTGCCAGCCTTGCGGAGGGGTGCACGTGCCGTCCCCGACGACGCCGAAGCCGCACGCGTCGAAGCATGCTTCGCGCTGATTGCCTCCGTCGAAGATACGAACCTGCTGCATCGCGGCGGCCTCGACGGTCTTCGCTTCGCGCGCCGCGCCACCCGGCATTTTCTCGACACCGGCGGCGTGCGCAGGCCCGGTTGGCGCGCTCGCGCTCAATCGGTCCACGGCGATTTCGTCGCCCGGCGCCTCAGTCCGGGCGGGTCCGCTGATCTCCTTGCCATGACACTCTTTGTCGATGCCCTCGAAAGGCCACGCCCATGATGTCCAACCCAATCGTGATGGCGCTGGCGCCGGTCTTCTTCGTCCTGCTGCTCGGTTACGCCGCCGGAAGGGCGCGTGTGGTCGACAATCATCACGTCGATGGTCTCAACGCCCTGGTGATGGATTTCGCCCTGCCTGCGTCCTTGTTCGCAGCGACAGCGTCAGCGACGCGCAGCCAGATGCTCGAACAGGCCCCGCTCTTCCTGGTCTTCGGCCTGACGATGTTGCTGCTCTATGTTGGCTGGTACGTCGCTGCGCGTGCATTCTCCAAAGTGTCCAGGTCCGATGCCTCGCTGCAGGCGCTGACGATCGGCTTTCCGAACCTGGCCGGCGTCGGCCTGCCGATCGTGGCTTCGATACTTGGGCCGACCGGCACGGTTCCGGTTGCGGTCGCATTGGCGTCGGGCTCGATCCTGATCAGCCCGCTGACCCTGATCGTCGTTGAAATGAGCGCCAGCAAAGCCCATGGCGCCGAGATGTCGGCGCGGCAGGTTCTGACGGCGGTCCGGCGCGCGCTCACGAAACCTGTGGTTCTGGCACCGGCGCTCGGTATCTTGCTTGCGCTATCCGGCGTGGAGCTTGACGCGCTCGCCCATGCGTGCCTCTCGCTGATCGGAAACGCTGCCGCCGGTGTGGCCCTGTTTTTGACCGGCTTGATCTTATCGGCCCAGTCGTTCGAATTGGATTGGAAGGTCGTTGCGGCAACTGCGGCGGCGGACATCATCCGGCCCTTGCTGGCCGTTGCAGTGGTCTACTTTATCCCGATTTCGCCCGAGGCGGCGAAGACGGCGATCCTGCTTGCCGCGGTTCCGTCGGGGTTCTTCGGCATTCTCTTTGCGGTCAACTATCGTCTGGACTCGGCAACGGCCGGCTCCATGGTCATTGCGAGCACGGGCTTCAGCATCGCGACGATGGCAATCGCGATTGCCGTGCTCTTTTCCAATCAGGCGTGATCGATGCCGCTTGCGATCTTGTGCTCCGGGCAGGGCAGGCAACATCCGGATATGTTCGCCCTGACGGGGTGCGCGCCTGAAGCGTCGAACCTGTTCGAGCATGCCGCGAAGTTGCTTGGCAGGGCTCCCGGAGATTTCGTCCGCAGCGAAACGAGCGATGTCCTTCATCGTAATCGTGCCGGCCAGATCCTTTGCACGCTGCAGGCGCTGGCCGCCGCCGCGGCGCTTGGAGACGTCATGCCCGATCGCGTCATCGTCGCCGGTTACAGCGTCGGCGAAGTGGCGGCCTGGGGTGTCGGAGGTCTGTTCGGCGCGATCGACACGCTCGATCTCGTTGCACGCCGGGCGGAGGCAATGGATGCCGCCACGCAACCCGGTGATGGGCTGATGTTCGTTCGCGGACTTCCCCGCGACGCCGTCGAGCGCCTGTGCGCACAGCACGAAGCCGCGATCGCTATCGTCAATCCGGGTGATGCTTTCGTCATCGGTGGAGGCCACGTCGCGTTGCAGGCGATCGCCGGTGAGGCGAGAGCGATGCACGCTGCAAGGGTCGTTGATCTGCCGGTGGAGGTTGCCTCTCACACCGGGCGGCTGGCCGCGGCCTCCGCGGCATTTCGGCAGAGCCTGAGGTCGATAACCGTGAACTTCCCGCCGGCCTCCGGCATGCGGATCTTGAGCGGCGTCGACGCCGCTCCGGTCATCAGCGTCGATACCGGCCTCGACAAGCTGTCGGCCCAGATATCGCAGACGGTGCAGTGGGCGAGTTGCTTGCAGGCCTGCGTGGAAGCGGGCGCTACGGCCTTCCTGGAACTCGGGCCCGGGCACGCGCTGAGCGAGATGGTGGCGGGCGTTTGGCGCGACATTCCGGCAAGGTCCGTGGATGACTTCCGGAGCATTCACGGGGTGAGCGCCTGGTTGCAGCGTCACGCCAGTCGCTGATCAAGCCACAAAAATGAGGCCGCGCTTCGTGGGGGGCGAGGACGGCCCCGAGAGGCTCGTTTGCCCGGGAGAGCGCGAGCCGAAGGGAGGGGTCAGCGGTTACGCGGAGCGACATCTATGCCAGGGGTGAGGCCAGGCTCGACGCTCTCCGGCGAAGGAACCGCGGGCACCTCTGATGCGCGAATGGTTTCCACGGCCGTCTTTTGAGGCGTCGTTTGCAGGCAATCCGGCCGCGGCGGGGGTCCGCCGTTGAACAGGTCAGATATCGGATCCACGATGTTCTCGCGTACGCGGTCGAACCAGGCTTGGCGATCGCTTACGGCAGGCTGCCGGATCGTTACCGTCGCCGTCATGCCGGAAACGAGCGGCACTTCCGGCGGCACCTTGTCGATGGCAATGCGAACCGGCACACGCTGCGCGAGTCGGACCCACGTATAGATCGGATCGACATTGGGCAGGCCTTGGGTACCTGCAGCGCCGTTCGCTACGCTGATGCCGCGGGTCACAGTATTGACGTGCCCGAGGATGGGATGCGCGTAGCCCACGAGCTGCGCCTCGGCGCGATCGCCGACGCACACCCGTGCCATTTTGGTCTCTTCGAAATAGCCATCGATCCAGAAGCTGTTCGAATCGATCACCGAAATATTGCTGGCGCCTGTAACCGCATAATCACCGACACGGAGCAGCAGGTTTGTGACATAGCCGTCGACCGGGCTGACGACGTTGGTCCGTTTCAGGTTCAACTCCGCCAGGGCGAGCTGGTGGGCCGCTGCCTCATACGCAGCTTTTGCCTGCACTGCGTTGCCGACAAAGATCTGTTGCTCCTCGGGGGTCGTCGCAAGGTCCGACAAATGCTGACGCCGGGTGGCCTCGGCTCGCTTGACCTCCAGATCTGCGGCCCGCTGGTCCACCTGTGCCTTGTCCATGCGAACGGCAACGTCGAAGTCAAAGGGATCGATGACGTAGAGGATGTCACCCTTGTGGACGAACTGGTTGTCGGCCACGCGAAGCTCGATAATCTTGCCCGAGATCTGCGGCGCGACATTTGCGACTTGAACGCGGACGCTGCCGTTTCGCGTCCATGGGGCGTCCACATAATGCTGCCAGGTGAGAAGCGAGACCAGGATTGCGACAAGCGCGATGGCAAGCGTCGAAAGCCGCTTGCCGATTGCGACAACAAGACGCCTGGTGGTCTCGCGCCTCGTCGTGGACGGCGCGGCTTCCGGCGAAGGTTGATCGCCTGTCGGCGCGCGATCGGTATCGTCGTGTGCCTCGGTCTCCGAGGAGCGGTCATTGGCATCCGCGTGCGGTTCATCGGTTGTTGATGTGACGCGATGTTGAGGCTGGACGACGCCCATGGCTCTTCCTCTAAAAAAGCAGCGCGAGCAGGCCGAACATCGTGACGTAGAGGCTGAGTTCGGCCAGAGATGGATTGCTGAAAAGCCGGGAAAATCCCACGAAGTGCAGCAGCGGACGCAGCAACAGGAAGATCAATATCGCTGTTGCTGCGTAGGAGACGATGGGCGCAACCAGGACGCCGCCGATGATGAGTTCCCGATAGGTGTGCGTCATGGCTGCCTCTTCTCCACTGATCCGCTTGCGGATTGCGACGGGTGGAAGGCGATGCTCGCCAGGACGAGTGCGGCGCAGGCGGAATCGACGTTCAGATCGCGTTGTGCTGCGGTTTTGCGCAGCGCCTCGGCGGCCGCGAGAGCCGCGCTTCCATTCCGTCGGGCGAGCGCGGCTCGTGCAGCCTCCGCCACGTCAGCCAGCGGACCGGTCGCCAGCCGATTCAGTTCGGTGCTGCATCGTCGAAGTGTCGCAGCCTCGTCGAAGCAATACATGGCTTCGTCGAGAGCCCAGTGATTCAACGCAGAGCCGCCGCCCGCTGCGACAATCTGCTCGATGCGCGTGGCATCGCGAAACGTAGCTTCCTCGGGGGCGAGATCGTGGTGTCGCTGAATGTCGAGACGGCCCAGCTCGCTGCGAGTCTCACCAAGCAGCAGCCGAAGTCGGCGATCATTCGACAGGGGAGGGATGAGGAGTTGCGCCGCAAAGACCAGAATCGAGGAAAGGCAGACGAAAAGACATGTGATTATGAAGGTCTGCGGGTCGTAACTTTGCGGATTGGTCGGGGCAAGGACGGCCAGGGTGAACACCAGGGTGAGCCGGCCGAGCGATGAGAGGATTCGGTTTGGCAGCGAGATCAGGAGCGATAGGCCAATGACCACGGGCGCAAGACCGATCGCCAGCAATTGAAACGCGGACACGCCGTTAAAGACAAAGTATTTCAGGATGCCGGCGAGCAGGCATGCGATCGGCGTAGCCACGACCGCGACCTTCGTAAACATGCGTGGGTCGGGCGCCGTCGAGCTCAAGCCGATAATGACCGCGGCCAGCGAAAGGCAGAGTTCAGTTGTCGGCCAGCCCGTCATTACAAAGAGCATTGCAATCAGCGTGAAATGGATCGCCGCCCGGACGCCGCTTTCGGCCGCGATGCGGCGCGAACGATACAGGGGCGCTTGCCACTGCCGGAAAGGATGTCTTCCGCCGCGCAAGGCATCGAGGCTGCTGCGCACGTCGACATTTTTCCGGATGAGTTCTCCCCTGAGCCAGGTCCGGCAAATCGCCAACAGGCTGGACGAGCTGTCATCCTGTGCGCTTGAGCCCAGGACCGCTCCGGGTGCGACAGGCAACGCCGCCAACGCGCGGGCCAGGGCCAATGTAGCGGCGAGGTCCACCATCGCCGCACGCGCGGCCGCGGTTCTGGCCGTTCCACTGCTTGATTCCGTCGTGAGGCTCGCTAGCTCCGGACGCACCGCCGCGATATCGCGCAACAGATTTGCCGCAGTCGGAGCGGCCGCCGCTTCGCCACGAAAGATGCCCTCTATGTGATTCATCACCCGCCGGTGCAGCGCTTCGAGGCGGCCAGCGAGAACCGGGTGATAGTCGGGCGCGGCCAGAACGTCGTTGACCAGCGCGACCGCGAGAACGCCAACGGCAAGCGCGGCGCCCCTCGCCACGCCTGTCGGAAACACCAGCTGCGGGCTATCGATCTGCTGGATGGCAATCAAGGCGATGGTGATGCAGCAGAGCGCCGCGGCATAGGCGCGGTTGCCGTCCAGCATTCCTGCTGCATACACGCAGAGCCCGACGCAGACGCCGAATACTGCCAGGAGCAGGCCGTCGGTTTGAGAAAAGAAACCGGCAATGGCGATTGACGCCACGACACCAATGACCGTTGCAAGCAGCCGGAAGCCGGCTTTTTCCATCCCTTGGCCGCGCGTCGGCAAAGCGAGAATCGCCACCGTGATGGCGGCCGACGATGGTACTTCGAGCTCGAGCCAGAAGCTCGCATAGAGCGCCAGAAGGCAAGCCAGCCAGGTCCGCACCGCAAAAGCCCAGGAGCTGGCTGGAATTCCGGCAAAGACCAACGGGCGTGGCTCGACGGCGGTACTGGTGGCGTTCACTTGCATTGATGCGTCATCCGCTGCGGGCAGACTGCGCTGCGGCGCTGCCCACGTCTTGAAATCGCCAGCAGTATGAGGCTGTTGTGGTATCCGGTATTTCCGGTCCACCAACCACCTTACGAGAACGCACGTTGCGTTTGGGACGGTGTGTACCTTTGGCAGCCGGTACCGATTGGCGCTATCGCGCGGCCGGGCCTGCCAACGCTTCCTCGAGGCAGTGAATGATCTCGTCTCCGCTGAAGGGCTTGCCGAGATAGCAATGTGCGCCGGCTGCGATCACACGCCGGCGGACGGGTTCTGTGGGAAATGCCGTCATGAAGATGATCGGAAAGCAGCGGCCCGACGCGACCAGCCGCGCCTGCAGTTCATCTCCGGTCATGGCAGGCATCTGGATGTCGGCGATCATGCATGCCGGATTTAGCGAATCCTGCAGAAAATCGATGCCGGATCCGTAGGTGCGGACGTCATAGCCGAGCGAACGCACCAGGCTTGCAAGGGACGTACGAACGCCTTCGTCGTCATCTACGATTGCAATCACGGGGGCTTCCGGCATCGGCGAACATCCTCACCGCCGCGATCCGCATGGGACGAGGCGTTCCACAATGCGCGGCCGGCAGCCTGTTATGCACTCCCCGGTGCCCTGCCGAAACTATACTCAGGTTTGGTCCGTATTCCCCCGGGGCCGCGAGACGCCGAGGGCTTCCGCCTTGCGAACGAGATCGGCAAGTGATTTGACCCCCATCTTGCGCATGACGCTTCCACGGTGGATCTTGACCGTGATCTCGCTAAGGCCGATCAGGGCCGCCACCTGCTTGTTCATCAGGCCGGCGGTTACGTAGCCCATCACCTCACGTTCACGCGCCGTCAGAGAGTCTCGTACTGAGCACGGAGGTCTCCTTTCGCGGCGGCCTCGGAACGGCGCTGCACATCGCGCTCGAGCGCTGCCGTCACGGCATCGAGCATGTCCTGGTCGCGAAATGGTTTTGAGAGAAAATCGACCGCACCGGCCTTCATGGCCCGAACCGACATCGGAATGTCCCCGTGACCCGTCATGAAGATGATCGGAAAATCGATGCCTTGCCGTGTCAACTGGCCCTGGAGGTCAAGCCCGCTCACACCGGGAAGCCGGATGTCCAGAACGATGCAGCCGGGTCCATCGGGCAGCGGGCCACCCAGCAATTCGGCCGGCGATGCGAACAGACGGGTCTCGAGGCCGACGGATCGAAACAGGCTGTCGAGGGATGCGCGAATGGCAGCGTCATCATCCACGATGATGACAACGGCGCTTGACGAAGATTTGGCCGGAGAATTCCTTTTTTCGATCGGGGGTGTCATGACGAAGCGCGCTCTTGAATAACGGGCAGTGTCAGGCGGAAGGTCGCCCCCGAGCCGGGTGAGCTATCCGCCGTCATTTGGCCGCCGTGAGATTCCACCGTCGTGCGGCAGATCGCAAGTCCCATGCCCATTCCGCCTTGTTTTGTCGTGAAAAACGGCTCGAACAGTCGTGCAAGGTCACCCGGCGAGATTCCCGGACCGGTATCCTTGACCGTTATGGCAAGACTTCCGCCCTCGGCAACGCCGGCGCGCACGGTGACGACACGAGGCCCGCTCTGTTCGGCCATCGCGTGGCCGGCATTGACCATAAGATTGACGAGGACCTGCTGAAGCTGAATCCGGTCGCCGCGAATTGGAGGCAGGTTCGGATCCGTCGCGATCGTAAGGGTGATGCTCTCTTTCGCCAGTTCACGTTCGACCAGCAGCGCTGCTTCCTCGATGATCTCGCCGATCTGCAGCACATCCTGTTGAGCCGGTGTCTTCTTGAGGAAGGTCCTGATGCGGGTCACGATCTCGCTCGCGCGGCGGCCCTCGGCCACCACCCTGCCGATCGCGGCCGCTACCTCCTCCAGATTGGGTACGTCGCGCCGCAGCCATCGCACGCCGGCCTCGCCGCTCGTTACAATCGCCGCCAGGGGCTGGTTCACCTCGTGCGCGATGGAAGCGCTGAGCTCGCCGAGCGTCGCGACGCGCGCGGCGTGAGCAAGCTCCGACTGGGCCGCAAGCAGCGCATCCTGTGCCTGCCTGCGTTCGGTAATGTCGACGACAAAGGCGAGTACATTGCAATCATCCTCGGGTGGAAACGTAATGGTGAACAGCACGGGAACCCTTCGTCCGTCGAGACCGACCAACTCCGTCTCCCCCTCGTAGAAGGGTTCCGCGTGGGCGAAGGCCACCAATGCGCCGAGGAATGTGCGGTCGCTTTCGCCCAGAAGCTTATCGACGCTCTCGGCGAAGGCGGAAGAACTGTCCGCGCCGACCATTTTCTGTAGTGCCGGATTGACGTCGGTGATCCTTGCGAGCGGTCTGACTTGCCTGACAAACTCGGGATTGCCTGCGAGATAGTCGCGCAGGCCGTTGCTATCGACGTTCAGTGACTTCAGCGCCGTTCGAATGCCGGTCCAATCTTCCTCGACCACGCCGATGCGGCTTGCATCGAACATGCGGCGATAGCGCCGTTCGCTCTGCACCAGTGCTGCGTGGGCCGCCACGCGTTCGGTGACGTCGGTATGCGTTTCGAGCACCCCGATCGGCTTTCCGGGATGGTCATGCTGTGCAGCCCATCGGGCCTCGACGGCAAGCTTGGCGCCGGCCTTCGTCCGCTGCTCCACCTTGCCTTCCCATCGGCCGGTATCGATCAGGACGGCTTCAATTGCATCTCGCCGGTCCGGGTAGACGGTCTGCAAAAGCTCGTCAGCGACGCGTCCGACGGCATCTTCGGCCGGCCACCCGTAGGTTTCCTCAGCGGCCTTGTTCCAGAACGTGATGACGCCGCGCCTGTCCCTGACGAAGATCATGTCATGCGAGAGATTGAGCAGGCGTGCCTGTGCCGCGAGACGTCTTGTCGCCGCCTGGTTCTGAAGTGCGAGCGCCGTCGTGATGGCGATGGCCGCGAGGCTCACCAGCGCGCGCAGGGCAGGCGAGGCGATGGAGTTCAAATCGTGCGATGCGAGATAGGCGGCTATCGTGAGAACGGCACAGCCCGCCGCAGCAATGATAATGTCGTCGCGCCGGGCCGTTTTCGCCGCGAGCAGAATGACGACGACATAGAGCACGGCGACGGCACCCTCCAACGGCGTCAGGACGTCGACGAGAAAGACCGCGAAGGCGAGAACAGCCGACCAGAACCGCAACGCGGCGCGGCTCATCGGGAAACCCGTGGCGGAATCATACGTCGTCACCATCAGTAGACATCGTTGTTATTTCCGCCGCCTTGATGCAGCGACTTGATCGTTGCGGCAACATGTCGGCGAGTTTTTTTCGTGCACTCTCGGAATACATCCTGCGATCGTGGAGGTTAGCCGGGCTGTGGCGAATAGCCGCCGGTCGACACTTCTCCGAAGTGTAGGAAACTGCCGCTCAACGGCAATCGTCCGACAGCGCGTCACCTTACCGCAGGAAGCCGAGGAACGCTTGAGGAGCCCCACGTGGCGGCGCCCGATCATACCAAGGTATGATCGGATCAAACCGACAACCTACCGGCGTAACCGCGCGTAGAATGGAGCACGCGGGCTGGCGGAATACTCTTTCCACACAGCATCCGGTCAACCCGCCTGGTTTTCCGGATCTGCAACTGGACAAGGAGTTCCGACCATGTCGCTGCAGATGTCACTCGCGCCACCGGATCAGGTTGTTGACCTCCCGTCGATCGACCTCTCGGGAATTGATCGCCGCCGGTTGAAACGCTCGAAATTCGCCGACCGTTTCGCGGAAGATGGCATCACGCTGTCCCTCGTGCATCTCGATGTCGCCCTTGCGGTCAAGGCCGAGAGGCGGGATGCCAAGGATGCTGCCGACGGCGTTCCCTCCTTCAAGGTCTCTGCTACAGCGCCTCGCGCAGGGGTCAGGGAATATCGAAGCGGCTCCTGCACAGGACAAATTCGAAGACCCCGTCATTCGGCGCCTTTCTGATGCGCTTGCGGCAACGGAACTCGCGCACGATCCCCACTCCGCCATTTGCGCCGACGCCCTGCGCCTCGCCATCCTGACACGGCAATTCAGCCGGGAGGCCAATCCCGGGCGAACCGACACCGCATCCGGCGAGGACCATGCCGGCCGCCACGTGAGGTCGCTGCAGAAATGGCGCCTCAAGCGCGTCGTGCAGTATGTCGACGAAAATCTTGGTGGAAAGATCACGCTGCAGGATCTCGCCATAGTGGCCGGACTGAGCCGGATGCATTTCGCCGCGCAGTTCCGCGCGTCGATGGGCATGCGGCCCCATGAATATCTGCTGAAGCGACGAATTGAATGTGCCGAGGAATTGCTCAAGCAGGCCGACGTTTCACTGGTGGATGTGGCTCTGACGGTTGGCTTCCAGACTTAGGCTCATTTCACCACGGTGTTCAAGCGCTTCGCGGGAGATACGCCGTATCAATGGAGAAGTGCGTATCTCGCGCAATCGGCTCCGCTGCCGCCCGCACGCGTGAGCCTGTCATGACTGGTCTTGGCATTCAGGCTTGGGGGCTGCTTCTGATCGGCATTCGGTCAGCATTCGCGCATCACGAAATCATGGAAATGCTTGAGGTTCTCCAAATCCTCGGCAACTCTTTCCGGTTGGCATCTGTCGGCGTTGGTTCGAGTCTCGTATACGCTCGGTTCACATTCAATTTTTGCAGGGCGATTGCCTCGGCCGTATTGTGGTAGCGCGTGCCTGCGCACTGCACGACATCCGGCTTGCAAGGGGCGTCAAGACCGCGCCCACTCGGCAGAGCGATTTCCATTATTTCGGCAACACGGTCGCGGCGACATCACGACAACCCGACTGGCAAGAAACACCGCCTTCGGGTGCGTGGACGGAGAAGCGCCACTCTCGAACCGGCAGCTGCCATCCATGGTAAGATCGACGTGCAGGAAGCCGCGAAGTCGTCGGCCGGGGCGCAAGTCGGCCTAGCAATTCCGCGGGATCTGGGGCTAACCTTCCTCCAAACGGTGGTAAAGGAGGAGTTCTCAATGATCACGGGCAGGCAAATTGTCTTGGCTGCGTTAGCTGTGTTGGGAGCACTCGTGTACTGCAAGCCGGCAGACGCAGCGCGGTGCGGTAGCTCGCCGGCCGGCTTCGAGGCCTGGAAGCGAGAGTTCGGCGAAGAGGCAAAGGCCAAAGGTATCGGCGCCACCGGCGTCGCCGGCCTGATGCAAGCCAACTATGCCGGTGCGACGATCGCCGCCGACCGTAGCCAGCGGAGCTTCGGCCTCTCTCTCGATCAGTTTCTCGCCAAGCGCGGCGCATCGGCCATCGTCGCCCGCGGCCGTTCGCTCAAGCATTCCCAGGCGGCGCTTTTCGCGTCCATACAGCAGCGCTATGGCGTTCCGCCGGGGCCGTTGATCGCGATCTGGGGAATGGAAACGGGTTTCGGAAGCCAGCGTGGCAATCAAAACATGCTGTCGTCGATCGCCACTCTCGCCTACGATTGCCGGCGTCCCGAATTCTTCACCGAGCAACTTTACGCGGCACTGAAGTTGATAGATCGGGGTGTGCTCTCGGCCGGCACGCGCGGTTCCATGCACGGTGAAGTCGGCCAGACGCAATTCATGCCGAAGAACATCCTCGCCTACGGCACCGGCAATCTCGACGTCTCAGCTAACGCGCTCAGTTCGACGGCGAATTTCTTGAGGGCTCACGGCTGGCGTGCCGGCGCAGGGTATCAACCCGGAGAGCCAAACTTCGCCGCCATCGAGGCCTGGAACGCCGCTCCGGTCTATCAAAAGGCCATTGCGCTCATGGGGCGGCAGATCGACGGGGAAGGTGCGTCAGCAGCGCGCTGATACGGTCTCTTTCATCCTGCGTTGGATGCAGCGATTTGGTGACGCGATATTTCACCGGGTTCCGGTTGGGCGGTCATACCGATGGCTCCTGGCGCCTTGGTATCAAACCCGGCTCGATCGGGACCGGCGGCGATTGATCGCCCGTGCTATTGTAAGGGCCATTCATCCCAGGATTTGCCGGTGTGGCGTTATTTGTTGTTGATATCTAATTTTCTGAGGAGATGATTTTGAACCCTCTCATCCGAGTAGCGCTCGTTTCGTTGGTTCTAACTTTCCCTGCCTTTGCCCAAAAGCTCGTAGATCCCACAGCAGTTGCGCCGGAGTACCGAGAAGCCGCGGAAAAGCGGCGGGCTGAGCAACTCAAACAGCAGGAATGCGCCCATAGGGCCATCGCCGAGAAGGTGATGCCGCGTGACCGTACCGCATTCCTACTGCAATGTTTGGAGGTGGACGCCAGGAAATAAGCTGTAGTACCACGTCGGCAGCCAATTGGGCGCCCTCAGACGATTTGGGCGGTGCCGGGCGCATGTAAGTGAAAACTTGCTCTTTAGTCATTCTCACCAAGGAAGCCCTGGCTTCCCCGAACGACCTGAGACCGCTGAATTGCACAGCCCGCGAGGCCCAGACGAGCCATTGTCCGAGAACAACCGTGGATCGAGGGAGAGGGGTGTGCTCCTTTGTACGTGTCAATATTACAGCTTGATAGCCCTGAGAGCCTCCACAGCGACTACACCCTTTGTGGGTTGATTATGAAATCGTGCTTGCTATGTAAATCTTCTAGAATCGAGGAGAGCAAATTGGCCAAAGCGAAAAAGAAACTAGCACGCAAACCATATACCCCAGCTGACATCAAGTTGCTGAAGCAACATTCCAAGGCAAGGACACCAGTGTCTAAGATCGCGAAGGCAATGAAGCGATCAGAAGGGTCGTTGAGGCAGAAAGCTCAGAAGCTCAATATCGGTCTTGGCCATCAACGATGATCGTTAGACCCGCGCCATAAACGGCGTATGGGCCTGCTGCACACCCGCGTGGTTCATCATGTAGCTGTGTTATGCTGATCTGTTTCCTTGATGTCGAAGGAGCAGATGATGGTCGGTTGGCCGACTGTCACTAATATCGTTGGCGGGTATCATATTGTTTGTAGCGTTTTCGCTGCTCTGTATGCCCGAGAATCAGAAAATATGCGCTTGAGGGTTTCGCCCCCCAAGGCCGGCTCACAGAACTCGCCGGCGCGGTGACATGCGATGTTCCGAAATCGCGCGGTTTTGTCGCCGGCGTATTCTTGCCGCCCGTGATGAAATGGATTTGCGCTTAGCCATCCCTAAAGCGCGATGAGATCAGGTTGAATCATCATCGCGCTTTAGGTCTTTGATTGAGCATGATCTCCGCGCAAACGCGTTCCGCGTTTGTCGCGAGGGAAAACCGCTACACGCTTTTCCGGATCATGCTTTAGGGCGGCCGCGCGGTGCTGTTTCACGATTGATCCCCGGAGGCCGTTGGCCATCGCCGGCGGCCTCTATCTTTCTCGGGCTCGTATCATCAGCCCGCACGGATCACAGATTTCAGTCGGGGATGACGGTCTTGATTGCTCGTCCAACAGTCCAGCTGAAGCAGGTCATGATGGAGCAAAGTGAAAAGGCTGAGAGTGCTTCCGTTGGATTGGTCAGACGTGCGAAGCCGACGGAAGTGAAGATCGCGACGGGAAATCCGAATGTCAGGATGATTGACGTTGTGCTTACAGTTTGATGGATGACCTGCGACATCAGTCTCACTGAAAACCTCAGACAATGAGTTCATCGGACCGTTCGTCGGTCACGACGAAAGCCAAATGATCAAGACCGCAACCGGGAGGCCGACACCAAAGGCCCCGCCGATCATGAATAAGAAATCCGAAAGCCATTCCGCTCTTAGTTCGCGTCCAGACATGCCGTCACTCCATCGCCAGAATGAGCATGAACAAGCGGCCGAGTTACACGAGGCGAACACAGAAAGTTCGAGCAGGCTGCGCCAAGTAGGCTGTCCGAACTTCTGATTGAGGAAGCTGGACGCTATTGGTTAACGGGCGGTTAACGAATGCGGCGCAGTTGTGGTAAAATTCAAAGCCGCCGAGGAGTTAGAGCCGGCCGCGATCCGGCGAAACGGCTTGCTCGTCCTCAATCCAGCGCTCCGCCGAAAACTAAATCGCCGCTTTCGCGCTGGGTACGATAACCGCAAAAGAACCCGTGCCGCTTCTCGTCCAGATCCAATGAGGCATAGCTGAGGAAAAAGTGTTGGCCGTCGAAGCCCAAGTCCAGCGGTATATTTTCCGCCTAGACGGAGCCTATCGCGTCTTCGAGCGCTTCGGCCCGTAGTTTTGCGGATATAATTTTGGACAGGGGTGTTCTACCATTGGAACACCAGGGGGATTTGAGCACCGAGTTTTAGTGGGCCTGGGAATAACCGCGGGGTAGCTGCTACACCCTGCGGTTTTGCTTTTTGGTGGGGACCTGCTGCAGTCCGTGGCGAAGTTCCAGCGCCAGCTCTGGGTGCGCCCACCAAGCAAGATCAATCACTTAGTCAAGCGGGCCGCCGCTGAGCCTACCGCTCCTTCATGCCATTCTCACTCACGATGTGCCGTCGAAAGCCGAGCGATCGCAGCGACAGGACCTCCGCCGGGCGGACCCTGATGCTCGGCCCCGCCGGAAATGTAGACCGCAGTGGTTCCCGACAGTCCGCTGATCAATCCGCCGACAGCGGCGCGGGCATGCCGGGTGGCGCTGATGTCGGTATCCTCCAGCATGGTGTGACGAAATTCGCGTACGCTGCCGCTTGGCGAGGCTTCCGCCTTGGCGAAGATATTGACGAGTTGGCGGTCTGACATAGGCTCGGAGCTGAACTGCAGTCCCACGCTGGTCAGTGCGTCGATCACAGCTGCGGAGTCGATGGCATCGCGCATGACGGCGTGCCCGATCTCGAAGTCGCTCGCGGAAGATGCCGAATTGCCGAGAACGATGACGACGTTATGCATCAGTTCGATGCCGGCCGATGTGGACGCCACCGACGAAAAGAGATCGAAGCTTCGGAGAACATGCTCGTCGTCGACGTCGTCCTCGATCTCCCCGAGTGCGACGCCGACCCCGAGCGCCGACGCGCCGCGCGAATACCCCATTGAGCTATATGAGCTGTTTGTCACGGTTGTGTTGCCACGTGCCGCTGCCGCTTCGATGCGATCGCTCGTCAAGAGCGGGCACTTGATCTGCACGAAATGGACGTCTTCGGGATCGACGATGGCCGCATCCGCCATGGCGGCCGTGACTGCCTTTGCCGTTTCATCAATCTGGGCGCGGCGCCCGAGTTCCTCGGGCAGAAAATCCCGCGTATGCGCGATCCCGACGCTCAGGCGCTTTCCCGAAATGCCTTCGGGCTCGCGACCAGAGATGTCGTGACGCGTGAACACCGTGATATGCGGACTGAGCACTCCTTCCGTCCCACCGGACATCACGAAGGCGATGCGTTGCTCGACATCGTGAGGAGGCAGACCGACGTAAGGTGCAAGGGCGGCGCATAGAGCGGAAACCGCGTATTCCCTGGTGAAATCATTGACGCCGCCATTGCCCTCGGTCTTGCCCAATATCGCAAGGATCGTGTTCGGGTCGATCATTCCTCTCTCGATCAGGCTCAGCAGGCCCGAGACATCCCCCGGGCCCTTGGTGGCAATTCGAATGACGTCCACCGATGTTGTGCGCATTCCGTTCCTCTCAAACATCTCTCGCATGAGGAAAACATGCGGCGGCCGTGAAGGCTACCCGTCTCCAAATTGTGTGTGCGCGTTCCGTCGCGCCAAAGCCTCGTTGCGGAAGCGGCGCGGTCGATACGCCTCGATCGCCTAATAAAGCAGCGGCCGTGGTACAAATTCGCGGCGCGTCTTGTCCGACGCGATCGTCGAAACGTGCCGCTCGCCGCCAAAATGCGAAATTGCTCCCTTTTTCAACCATCTGTCGCACTTTTTGGCATGTCGGTTGCATTTGCCGGCGAGTAGCATAACCGCCGGCACCCGAAGGTCGGCCAGGACCCCCGTGAGACAATGCGGACGTGATGCGGATGACGGCCCCAGCGGCGCTCGAACTTGTGCAAGTGACGAAGAAGTACGGCGGCGTCACTGCTGTTGACGCGATCAACCTCAAGATCCCGGCTGGCTCCTATTGCTGTCTGCTCGGGCCGTCCGGCTGCGGCAAGACTTCGACGCTGCGCATGATCGCCGGCCATGAATCCGTGACGTCCGGCGACATCATTGTCGGGCCCAAGAACGTGACGGACTTGCCTCCGGCTGAACGCAGCACGGCGATGATGTTTCAGTCCTACGCCTTGTTCCCCCATCTTTCCGTCATCGACAACGTTGCCTTTGCGCTGAAGATGAAGGGCGTCGCCAAGGCCGAGCGCCATGCCGAAGCCAAAAGGCTGCTGGAGCTTGTCGACATGCAGGTTTACGCGGCGCGACTGCCGGCGCAACTGTCCGGCGGGCAGCAACAGCGCGTGGCGCTTGCACGCGCCTTGATTACGTCGCCTCAGATCTTGCTGCTGGACGAGCCGTTGTCTGCGCTCGATCCGTTCTTGCGGCTGCGGATGCGCGCTGAATTGAAAAAGCTGCAGCGTGAGCTTGGCATTTCCTTCATCCACGTCACGCACGGCCAGGATGAGGCCATGGCACTTGCCAATATCGTGGTTCTGATGAACGGCGGCCGGATCGAACAGCAGGGCTCGCCGCGCGAGATATTCAATCATCCCCGCACCGAATTCACGGCGAAATTCATCGGCGGTCACAACGTTATCGCGGTGGGTGACGAGACGTACGCGGTTCGCGATGATCGCGTCCTGCTGCGAAGACCGGGCGAAGCCGTCAATGGTCCGTCGATCGCAGGCGTCGTTAGCGAGGTTGAATATCAGGGCACCTATGTCCGTGTCGCGGTTGCCGCCGACGGTGGAACCGACATCTCGGCCCAGCTCACGGAAGGCCAGTTCGACGCGGCCAATTACGTCGTCGGTGAGCGAGTTCTCGTTACCTGGGACCCGATGCAGGCAAGCCTGTTGAAGGCCAGCAGTTCCGTAATCGTCCCGTCGCCCGAAAAGGCGGCTTGACACCCTTGGGAGGTCATCATGAGCAAGTCTTCGAAGTTCAACAATGGCGTCAGCCGCCGCACCTTGCTGAAGGGCGCAACCGGCGCGCTGGGGCTCGCTGCAGGTTCGGGCGCAATCACCGGATTCCCTTACGTCCATTCGGCCGAGCCGAAAGTGTTGCGCTATCTCGGCACGGCTGTGAACGAGGGCGACGATATCTCGAAGAAGTGTCTGGAAGATACCGGAATCAAGATCGAGTACATCACGGCCACGACGGACGACGTGACCAAGCGCGTCGTGACCCAGCCGAACTCGTTCGACGTGCTCGACACCGAATATTTCTCGCTGAAGAAGCTGATCCCGTCGGGCAACATCCTTGCGCTCGACGCCAAGAAGATCAAGGAATTCGACAATATCACTCCGGTCTTCACCAAGGGGCACTTGCCGAACGGCAAGAAGATCGGTGACCAGGGCACCGCGCCGTGGAAGGTGCTTTACCTCGAAGGCGCGAATTCCAAGAAGTTCTCGGCCGCGCCGACCGAATTCGTGACGCTGATCCCGACGGTCTATAATGCCGACACGCTCGGGATCCGGCCGGACATCATCAAGCGGCCGATTGAATCGTGGACCGAACTGCTCAATCCCGAATTCAAGGGCAAGGCGTCGATCCTCAACATCCCGTCGATCGGGATCATGGATGCTGCGATGGTGGTCGAGGCCACCGGCCAGCATAAATATGCCGACAAGGGCAACATGACGAAGGCCGAGATCGATCTCACCATGAAGATCCTGACCGAAGCCAAGAAGGCCGGCCAGTTCCGCGCGTTCTGGAAGGACTTCAATGAGTCGGTGAACCTGATGGCGTCGGGCGAAACCGTCATTCAGTCGATGTGGTCTCCGGCGGTGACCAAGGTGCGGTCCATGGGAATTCCCTGCACGTTCCAGCCGCTCAAGGAAGGCTATCGCTCGTGGGCGTCCGGGTTCTGCGTGTCGAAGGCGGTCTCGGGACCGAAGCTCGACTGGGCCTATGAATTCGTGAACTGGTTCCTGTCCGGTTGGGCCGGCGCCTATCTGAACCGCCAAGGCTATTATTCCGCCGTTCTCTCCACCGCCAAGGCGAACATGAGCGCCGACGAGTGGGGCTACTGGATGGAAGGCAAGCCGGCCGTCGGCGATATCAAGGCGCCCGACGGTACCGTCCTCGAGAAGGCCGGCTCCAAGCGTGACGGCGGCTCCTATGAAGACCGCATGGGCGCGGTGGCCTGCTGGAACGCCGTCATGGACGAGAACGATTACATGGTCCGCAAGTGGAATGAATTCATCGCCGCTTGATATCATCGCGGGACTTGCCGGCTGATGCGTCCGGCAGGTCCCGCCAAGGTTTGACTGAGGCCGGCTTTGTCCATGGTGCAGGATCGCAAATCTCTCGTCGCGTGGGTTCAGGCCGCGCCGATGATGCTGATCTTCGCCGCATTCTTTCTGCTGCCGTTGCTGTTCGTAACGATCGTCAGCGCATGGGACTACAACGAATATGAGATGATTCCGGCCTTCAGCCTGCGGGGCTATACCGACACGTTCGAGGGGTGCATCGCCGATCTGCCTGATCTGTGCACGATCCTGAAGACCTATGTGAAGACGCTGAAGCTCTGTCTTCTGACATGGAGCCTGACGCTTCTGATCGGCTTCACGGTCGCCTACTTCCTCGCCTTCCACGTCCGGTCCAAGACATGGCAGATCGTGCTGACCCTGCTTTGCACGATTCCATTCTGGACGTCGAACGTGATCCGCATGATCGCGTGGATTCCGCTGCTCGGACGGAACGGGCTGGTGAACAAGGGCCTGGTGGGCCTGGGCGTGATCGAGCGTCCGGTGGAGTGGCTGCTGTATTCGGAATTCTCCGTCGTCCTTGCGCTGGTTCATCTCTTCACGTTCTTCATGGTCGTGCCGATCTTCAATTCGCTGATCCGGATCGACAAGAGGCTGATCGAGGCCGCGCACGATGCCGGCGCCAGCGGATGGCAGACCCTGGTGAACGTCGTGATTCCCCTGGCGAAGCCGGGAATTGTCATCGGCTCGATCTTCGTGGTCACGATCGTGATGGGCGACTTCGTCACGATCGGCGTGATGGGCGGCCAGCAGATCGCATCCGCAGGCAAGATCATCGAGTCCCGCCTCAACGCGCTGCAATTTCCGGCGGCGGCAGCCAATGCCGTCATCCTGCTGGGCATCACGATCCTGATCATCGTGGCGCTGACGCGGATCGTGAACATCCGCAAGGAGCTCTAGAGATGGGCGAGAAGCGGCCGCGATCCTTCTATGTTCTCGCAGCGGTCTTCGCCCTCTATGTGTTGTTTCTCTACGGGCCGATGATCGCGATCTACATCCTGTCCTTTCAGGGACCTGACGGCGGACTGACGTTTCCGATGAACGGCGTTTCATTGGTATGGTTCAGCAAGGTGTTCGCAGGCACCGGCATCGTCGACATTGGTGCGGCTTTCAAGCGCTCGCTTCAACTCGGCCTTGTCGTCATGGTTCTGACGGTCGTCATTTCGGTATCGGCGGGCCTCGCCTTCCGCAAATCGTTCCGCGGCGCCAGCTTCCTGTTCTATGTTGCGATCGCGAGCCTGATCATGCCCTCGATCATCACCTCGCTCGGCATTGCCCTGGAATTCCGGCTGCTTGACGATTTCATCAACAAGAGCGGCGTCGAGGGCTGGACCACGGCGATGGGACTCTACACGTCGGGCCTCGGCGCGCATCTCACCTGGACGCTGCCGTTCGGCCTGCTCATCATGTTCGCAATCTTCAACCGGTTCGATGGCCGGCTGGAGGAGGCGGCGCGTGATCTTGGCGCGACGCGCTGGCAGACATTCCGCCATGTTGTGCTCCCGATCATATTGCCGTCGGTCGTCGGCATCGGCCTGTTCGGCTTTACACTGTCCTGGGACGAACTCGCGCGCTCCAGCCAGGCCATCGGGTCGGTCAACACGCTGCCGCTGGAATTGCAGGGCCTGACGACGACCGTGACCAAGCCGGACATCTATGCGCTTGGAACGTTGACGAGCGCCGTTTCCTTTCTCGTCATTTTCGTCGCGCTGGTCGTCATTCTCGTGCTGCAGGCGCGGCAACGGCGTCACGGGTCGGACGCGGGCAAGGGCATGGTGTAGAGCAGGGGTCATTTGGTGCCGAACATCCTGTCGCCGGCATCGCCGAGGCCGGGCACGATGTAGCCATGATCGTTCAACCGCTCGTCGATCGCGGCGGTCCATATCGGGATGTCGCCGTGATGCTTCTGGAATTGCGCGATTCCTTCGGGGGCCGCCAGCAGGCAAACAAATCGGATATCGCTGGCGCCGCGTGCTTTCAGAAGCGTGGCCGCAGCGCAGGCCGAGTTTCCGGTTGCCAACATCGGGTCCATCAGGATCACAGTCCGGTCTGACAGATCGTTGGGAGCCTTGAAGTAATACTCCACTGCTTCCAGCGTTGCTGGATCGCGGTAAAGGCCGATATGGGCGACGCGCGCCGAAGGAACGAGCGCCAGCATGCCGTCGAGAAAGCCGACGCCGGCGCGCAGGATGGGCGCTAGGGTCAGCTTCTTTCCTGCGATCTTCGGCGCTTTCATCGGCGCGACCGGTGTCTGGATGTCGACAAGCTCCAACGGAAGGTCTCGCGTGACCTCGTAGCAGAGCAGCATGCCGATCTCGTTGAGCAGCTCCCGAAAGCCTTTGGTCGAACAGTCGCACTCGCGCATGAGGGTCAGCTTGTGCTGAATGAGGGGATGGTTCACGAGGTTGACGTTGTCCGCCGACATGGGGCTGATCCGCCTGGTTCGAGTGGCCGCTCCGAGACTTGCGAGCAAGAATTGAGCCGCTTGTTGTACCATCGCCTCAAGACGAAGTGAGACCGGACGGCTCCTTTTCGCGCCATTGAGCGGGTATTGTGGTCTCCCGGGCCCGACATTGCCTTGGCCGCTCGCATGAATGGGGTATCGTCGGGCACGGTTTGAGGGCAGCCTGGGAGTGATCGGACAATGACAGAAAAAGGCTCGGATCTTCTCGTCGCGGCGCTCGAGAATGAAGGCGTCGACCGTATCTTCGGCGTCCCCGGAGAAGAAAATCTCGATTTTGTCGAATCTCTGCATAACTCCAAGATCGAATTGATCCTGACCAGGCACGAACAGGCCGCAGCCTTCATGGCCGCCACCCATGGGCGGCTGACCGGCAAGCCCGGTGTCTGCGTTTCGACGCTGGGGCCCGGCGCACTCAACCTGTCGACGGGCGCTGCCTACGCGCATCTGGGCGCGATGCCGATGATCATGATCACGGGCCAGAAGCCGATCATGAGCAGCCGCCAGGCGCGATTTCAGATCGTCGATGTCGTCGCGACGATGAAGCCGCTGACCAAGTTGTCGCGGCAGATCATCAGCGCGGCGAGCATTCCGACCGTGGTGCGCGATGCCTTCCGCGCCGCGATGGAGGAGCGTCCCGGCCCGGTGCATCTGGAGCTGCCGGAGGACATTGCGGGGGCCGAGGTTGCGACCCGTGCCGCTGGTCCCGATCCATCCAATCGAGATCCCCGTCGCGCATCGCGCCGCGCTCGATCGCGCCGCCGACATGATCCTGCGGGCGAAGCGGCCGCTGATCATGATGGGGGCCGCCACGAGCCGGCCTAGCTCCACGCACGGCATCGCGAGCTTCGTCCGGCGGACCGGAATTCCGTTCTTCACTACGCAGATGGGCAAGGGGACCGTCACCGGCGGGACCAATCTCTATATGGGGACGGCTGCGCTGTCCGAGCGCGACTATGTTCACGAGGCGATCGACGCTGCGGACCTGATCGTTGCGATCGGACACGACTCGATCGAGAAGCCGCCTTTCATCATGGGACCAAACGGCCCGCACGTGATCCATGTCAGCTATACGCCGGCGACGGTGGAGCAGGTGTATTTTCCTGACGCCGAAGTCGTCGGCGACGTCGGGCCAAGCCTCGAACTTTTGGCGGATCGCATCGAAGGCAAGCTTGCGAATGCCGGAGCGCTCCTCCCCATGCGCGAGCACATTCTCTCGCATATCGCCGATCGCGCCACAGAAAGCCGCTGGCCGCCGACGCCGCAGCGGATCGTGCACGACGTCAGGCAGGTGATGCCCGAGAACGGGATCGTCGCGCTCGACAACGGCATGTACAAGATCTGGTTCGCGCGCAACTACCGCACCCGTCTCGCCAACACGCTCCTGCTCGACAACGCGCTTGCAACCATGGGCGCCGGCCTGCCGAGCGCGATGATGGCCGCGATGCTCTATCCGGACCGTCGCGTGCTCGCGGTGTGCGGCGACGGCGGCTTCATGATGAACAGCCAGGAAATGGAAACCGCGGTCCGGCAAAAGCTCAATCTGATCGTC
The DNA here is from genome assembly GCA_963770385.1 of uncultured Alphaproteobacteria bacterium. Taxonomy (GTDB): domain Bacteria; phylum Pseudomonadota; class Alphaproteobacteria; order Rhizobiales; family Xanthobacteraceae; genus Bradyrhizobium. Next base: position 3,335,561 of record CAVYPJ010000003.1, read on the forward strand.
CTGATCCTCGAGGATGGTGCCTACGGCATGATCCGGTGGAAGCAGGCAGTCGATCATTTCGCGGATTTCGGCCTGACGTTCGGCAATCCCGACTTTGTGCAATACGCGAAGGCGTATGGCGCGAACGGTCACCGGATCGAGACGATCGAAAGCTTCGTGCCCGACCCTGGAGGGCGCGTTCCGGAGCGGCGGCCTGCACGTCATTTCGATCCCGATCGACTATTCAGAGAACGTCCGGGTGCTTGTCGATGAACTGCGACAACGTGCGTCAAAGCGGACATGATCCAGATGCGGTACTGTTCGTTTTCCGCGCAGGAGCGCTCGTGATCGTCCCTTCGCTGCGGTGCGGGAGCCTGCTTGCCAGGTGAAATCGCCTGCCATGGAACGCACCATGCCTTGTCTCGTTGGTGATGCCATGAACTGGCGGAGCGAATGGAGCGCGCAGATGTTTTGGGTCTATTGGGACACCGCCTGGTCGGTCATCCTGAGCGGCGTCATGGTCGCTACGATCCTGGCCCATCCCGAGGCGGAATTCGTGGAAGTCACGCAACAGCGCGCGAACTATCCGTAGCGTGCGCGAGACATGTAACGTCTCGACAATCCAGGTACGGTTCGTTCTCGTCATGCTTCGTTGAGCCCCGCGCCGCGGTCGGCGAGGATCTTTTCGCCTTTCGGCGTCAGTTCGAAAATATCTCCGTCCTTGGACACATATCCCTCGACGATCAGTTTCTCCACTTCGCCGTGCCTGTCGTCGGCAAAAGCGATCGACTGTCCGATGTCGCAGAGGACGGCGACCTGTTCATCGCTCAGCATGGTGACGTGCTCCTTCTGGCCTCAAACGCGCCGGATGGAAGACAGTTCCTCCGGTGGCTTGCCGCTCCGTCGGCATGCGCAATTCACCCTGTCAAACAGCAGGCAACGATTAGCGTTCTCGCAGCGTGCAACGCCCGAGTTTTGCCTGACACGAGACCCTCTTCGAGAGGAGAGGGCGCAGGGAAGACCGGGCGCCGGCTGGCACCCATGGTCCGCGTGCAGCAAAAAAGCACGCGGCAGAACCACAGGCTCAGCCGAAATCGTCCGGCCTTCCCTGCGCAATGGTGTTACGGCTTATACGTGATCTCCCCGGTGACCAGGCTTTGTTGTCACCGTCACCTCGCATCATCCGCGAAGCTTAACGCCAGCCTAGGGGCGCCAGGACCACACGATTTCGCCGTCCGCCATGTGTTGTTCGTCTGACAACACGCCGCGTCCATCGCATCCCGCGCCCAACGTCCGTGACGATCGCGAAGCGCCCCTCTTGCGAGTGCGGGACGCGCGGGAGCATGGTTTTGATTTGCCCGACGACGCAAGAGGAAAGGTGGCACGACGGGCAATTTGCGCATGGCGTGCATGCGCGGCACCCATCGCGTCATTGCGCGAATTCGTAGGGCGGGCAAAGGAGCGCGAGCGACGTGCCCACCATCTCTCCGCGCGCTGGACAAATGGTGGGCACGCTTCCGTCTACGCTCTTCGAGCTACGGCGGACAAGTCGCTTTGCCAACCCTACGGCCCCTGCTGGACGAACCGAGCGTAAACTCTCTCCTCCGTCGTCCCTGCGAACGCAGGGACCCATAACCACAGGCTTGAGTTTGTGGCACCAGGGCGGGACGGCTTTCTTTCCGACAACAGATATCACGCGGTATGGGTCCCTGCGTTCGCAGGGACGACAGACGAGATTGCCTTTCGAGATGTGTGAATGCCCTTAGTGTCAACGCAGGGACCCATAACCACAGGACTACATCGTTGAAGCTCGCTCGGGCCGCGCCCGTGCCTGACTACATGGCCTGTGGTTATGGGTCCTCGCGTGCGCGAGGACGACGGCGAGAGAGGTCGCAGCACCGCGTCATCCAGCGGCAGGAAAGGGCGACGTCCAATGGTTGCTACGATTCCGTCATTCGGAATTTCGAGATTCCGGGTTCAGCCCTGTCGGGCTGCCCCGGAATGACAACAGAGACCGTCATTGCGAGCGTCAGCGAAGCAATCCAGAATCTCGCAAAGCCGACAGCCTGGATTGCTTCGTCGCTTTGCTCCTGGCAATGACGATGCCGGCGTTATTCTGGAAGAATTCGTAGGGTAGGCAAAGGCGCAACGCGCCGTGCCCACCGTCTCTCCGCCGTTACGTGAGTGGTGCGCACGCATAACCCACGGGACTACATTGTTGGAGCTCGCTGGGGCCGCGCCCGTGCCTAACAACATCGCCCTGTGGTTATGGGTCCTCGCGTGCGCGAAGACGACGGCGAGAGAGGCTGCGGCACCGCGTCTTCCAGCGGCAGGAAAGGGCGACGTCTAACGGTTGCTACGGCTCCGTCATTCGGAATTTCGAGATTCCGGGTTCAGCCCTGTCGGGCTGCCCCGGAATGACAACAGAGACCGTCATTCCGAGCACCAGCGAAGCAATCCAGAATCTTGCAAGGTGACAGGCTGGATTGCTTCGTCGCTTTGCTCCTCGCAATGACGATCTGTCTGTCCGCCGTCATTCCGCGGCGACGCGCCATAGCCACCGGCTGTGGTTATGGATTCCAAGCCCGCGCCTGTCGGGCTGCCTCGGAATGATGGCCAGTTTCGCCGCCGTGATCATGTCCTGCTACTCACCGGCGACCAGCTCCTTTTCGGAAAGCATGGCCTTCAGCTTTACGCGATCGACCTTGCTCGATGCGTTTCGCGGCAGATCTTCCACCACGATGAGATCCTCCGGTATCTTGTAGGCTGCAAGCCGCGGTCCGACCTTATCGAGAATCTCGGAAACGGTGGGCTTCTTCGCCTTGGCTTTGAGCTTGACGAAGGCAAACACGCGCTGACCGAGGACTGGATCGGGCCCGCCGACCACGGCCGCTTCCTTGATGGCCGGAAGGGACGCGACCAGCGCTTCTTCCACCTCGATCGGCGAAATATTGGTGCCGCTGCGGATGATGATGTCTTTCTTGCGCGCGACGAACCAGATCTCGTTGCCGTCTCCTCGTCGCATCATGTCGCCGGTGTGATACCAGCCGTCCCTGAGATTTTCCGCAGTCGCGGCAGGATCGCCCCAATAGCCGGCGAAGACGTTGGGTCCGCGAACCAGGAGCTCGCCGATTTCGCCATGAGCGACATCGGTGCCGTGATCGTCGACCAGCCTGATCTGCGCTCCCTCCACGATCCGTGCCACGGGTCCCGGTTTGAGACCGAATGTCAGGTGTCCGACAGCCTCGGTCGAAGCCCAGCCATTGTAGATGGGCGCACCAAGAACCGATGTCGCTTTTTCCTGAAGCTCGATCGGACAGGTGTCCCCGCCCGTGGTGCCGAACCTCACTGAAGACAAGTTTCTTGGCCTGGCCTGCTGGGCCTGAACCAGTGCTGCATATTGAGCCGGGAAGCCGAAAAGGCAGGTGCCACGATAGCGCTCGGCATTGTCGAGCACCGCCTCGGCATCGAAGCTTTCCAGCACGACGAAAGGTGCGCCGAGCTGGATCAGAGCCAGCGAGCGAAAGATGCCGCTGGCATGCACCATCGTCAATGCCGAGACGGAGAAGTCATCGGCCGACATGCCGCCATGTTTGCATATGAGATCCGCGATCGCCGCCAGCGAATTCGGCGTATGCGCGACGAATTTGGGCCGACCGCTCGTGGTGCCGGACGTATTGATCAGAACCGCGGGTTCACGGATCGACGGTGTCGGCAATTTCACGGGCGCGGCCTGTCTCAGGACATCCCATGGCAGGACGCCGTGCGTTCGGGCGCGATCGTCGATGAGGATACGACGCGAAGCCGGAAGGATCGCGGCACCGGCGGGCGCAACGTTTGGATAGAGCGCAGTTTCGCCGATGTAGAGCGCGGGCTGCAGCCGCTGCAGCAGGGGCTCGAGCTCGGCGCATGTGAAGGCGGAGCGCAGTGGCGCGGCGATCGCGCCCAGTCTGTAACACGCATAATAGGCCACGATGATCTCGGGGCGGTTCAGCATGTGAAGCGCGACCCGGTCACCCGGCTTGACACCTTTTGCTACAAGGCCGTGGGCCACGCGTTCGGATTCCCGCGCCAGCCGGCGATAGGTCCATACGTCCTCGTGAAAAATGAAGGCGGTGCCTTCCGGGCGCGATTGCGCCTGACGCGTGAGCGCTTGAAGCGGAGTGAGCGACATCGGGAATCTCCTATTTAAATGAACTGGTGGAGTCGCAACCTCAGCAGGTCCCATTACCCCGAGATTTCAAAGTCGACGAAACGATTTCATTTGTAAGACGTACGCCCGCAGCTCACGCCATATGGATGACGCCGGTCGATTTGCGAACGCGGGCGTGATGCTTCACCTGCCGTCGTCTCACGCAGAGTTGCGCACGTGATCTCGAAAGTGTCGCGAAAAGTCTCTCGTCATGTCCGTCGCCGGATGCGATTGAACAGACAAGTGGCCGCGTGAAGAGGAGCATCGAGATGCGGACGAGACGGAGCACTCTGCGGGCGATCGTCAGGAGTGTGTGGGGGCCGGATCGATTTGCATCAGTCGCAGTTTCAATCCTGCTGCTTGCGCCGACCGCCGGCGCGGCTGCCGAGGCTGTAACGTGCGGGCATTCGCAGGAGCCGCGCATTGTCGTGCAGTTGCTGTTCGGCCGTAGTGCCAGCGTAACGCAAGCCGACTGGAGCGGCTTTGTCGCTCAAGAATTGACGCCCCGCTTTCCGGACGGATTCACCGTGATCGATTCGACCGGGCAATGGCTCAGCCCCCAGCAAGGCATCATCAAGCAGGACAGCAAGGTGGTCGAGATCGTCCTGCCGAGCGACACCTATGATGGGTCTAAGATCGATGCGGTGATCGATGCCTATAAACGCCAGTTTCGAATGCTGTCCGTGGGGCTCATCGTTCAGACGGCGTGTGTACGGTTCTAGCAGCCGCGCAGGGTGGGGGTGCCGTCAATGATCAAATCTATTCGCCCGGAACAAGCTCCCCCAGCGCGGGCCGGGAGTGGCGCCGATGCCTTCGGCGCGAAAGATAGAGCAGGAAGCCGGTGACCGCGAACAGCGGCATCATCGCCGCGGCCAGCATGAACAGCAGCCTGCCCGGCCATCCGAAGATGCTGCCGCGATGAATGTCGAGCACCCGCGACAGTATCCGTTCGCCGATCATTTTGTCGGCGTAGATCTCCGACGACACGATCTCGCCGGTCGTGGCATCGATGCGGAATTCGTCGCGCGGACCGTCAAGCGAGTAGTCTTGCGCCCATGATCGGACCCGCACGACGGTGCCGGCACCGGCCGGCAGAGTCAGAAGCGCGATTTTGAAACGACCGCCATCCTGGTGCAGGAACGTGGACCATGCACGATCGAGTGCAGCAGGTTTGGCGTCCGGCCTGGCGTCTTGCTTTGCATTGGATTTCTCGCCGGCTGTGCGCGCGCCTCGCGGCGCTTTCGGCTGCATCTCTTTGGCGGCGGTTGAAGGCCGTGACAGCAGCCAGACGGCGCCGGTCTTGTACCAGTCGAACGAGTACCACAGGCCGGTGAGGGCCATCACCAGATAGACCAACAACACCCAGGTGCCGGCGACAGCGTGCAGCGACCTGTGCAGGCCGCGACCGCGCAACCCCAGATTTGGCTTCAGCCACATCTTTACGCTGCCGGCGCGATACGGCCATCGCAGCACGAGTCCGGAGATCAGCATCACGATCAGGCTGATGGCAGCCACGCCGGTGATCTGCCGGCCGTAGCCGTTGGCGTCGCCGGGGATCAGCAGCCAGCGATGCAGCCTGCGGACGGTGGCGAAAAAGTCTTCGCCGCGCGGCGTGCCGAGCACATGCGCATCATAGGGATCGACATAGATCGAGGACGGCCGCGAGCCACCTTCGCTGCGGGCGAAGCGGATGCGTACCGCCGCTGACGGGTCGCTGGAGAGCGTGACGGCCGAAACCTTGCCATAGTCCTGGCTGGCCTGCAGCCGTGCGATCAGTTGGTCCGGTGTCAGCACCGGCACTGAGCCGGGCTTCGACATGGGTCATCCCGGCATTCAGGCCGGCCTGGATTTCATCCTCGAAGCTCATCGTCACGCCAGTCAGCGCAATCACGGTCAGCAGCAGCGAAATCACAAGGCCAATGATGGAATGGACCTGCAACAGGGCGGCCTTGATGAAGGTCTTGGTCATGAACGGAAACGGCATGTCGGGGGATCTGCGTCGGTCCAGGGAGGCACTCCAAGTCAGTTCCATTTCATAAAACTGGTCACGGCGGTGCCTCTAGCAGCAGCCACGAATGATGAGAACCGCGGTGAACTTTAATCTCTCTAAGAGGTGATGCGCTGCGGAACGATCGATCAGTGATGCATTCGCAAGTGGCAATCACTGCGTCAAGATCAGCCAATTCGTGGCACGACGCGCGCGATGGTTGTCGATGTTCATCGGATTGCTTCGCAATGACGGAAGGCACGCGAAGATGTGTAGAGCGGATACGAAAACTTGTTCGGCGTGCTGCGGATGATGTTGTTCTGATGCGCTAGTCACGCGTGGTGCGTCAACGCCCGCATCGATCGCGGCTCGCGTCGCTCTCGCCGGCTGGAACGACGGGATCGCGCAGTCGCGCTTGGCTAGGCGGCGTCGATGACCTACGATATGTGCGATCTCGGGGCTGGCATTTCAGCCCCATGGCTTAGGGTGAAGCGATGGTTGAAGAGCACCGCAAGATCACTGTCGGGCTCTTGTTTGGAGGGCGCTCGGCGGAACATGACGTGTCGAGGGCGTCGGCCGCCAATGTCCTTCGCGCGCTGAGTCCAGATCGCTACGAGGTCTTTCTCATTGGAATTGCCCGGGACGGCCGCTGGCTCGCTTGCGACGCCGGCAACGGCGCGGGAACGGGCGCTGCCGCGCTCGCGATCCCCGAAGAGGCGCAGCGGATCGCGCTGGTCCCCGGAGGCGGCGGCAGCCTCATGCTGTTCGATGACGGTGGATCGACGAACCGGGAGAGGCACGTCGACGTGGTGTTTCCGGTTCTGCACGGGCCGAACGGCGAGGATGGCACGGTGCAAGGCGCACTCGAATTGGCCGGCGTGCCGTTCGTAGGCTCCGGCGTGACCGGTTCGGCGATCGGAATGGACAAGGATGTCGCCAAGCGCCTGATGCGCGATGCGGCCGTTCCCTTCGTGCCGTTCGTCACGAGCACGACGTCGGCGATGGTCGGCTATGCTGCCGCCGTCGCCGCGCTCGGCTCGAGCGACGTGTTCGTGAAGCCCGCGAATATGGGATCGTCCGTCGGCGTGTCGCGCGCGCGATCGGACGAAGAGTTCGCAAAGGCTTGCGAGCTCGCGTTCCGCTACGACCAGAAAGTCCTGATCGAGAAGGCCGTGGATGGCGCGCGCGAGATCGAGTGTTCGGTGCTCGAAGGGGCCGACGGGCACATTCGAGCGTCCGAGCTCGGCGAGATCGTGCCGGCGAGCAAGCACGGCTTCTATTCCTATCAGGCCAAATATCTCGACGCCGACGGCGCGGCGCTGCAGATCCCCGCCGATCTGCCGCCGGAGCAGGCGCTCCGTGTTCGCGAGCTTGCCGTCGAGACATTTCGCCTGCTCGGCTGCGAGGGCATGGCGCGGGTCGACTTCTTCGTCAGCGGCGAGGAGGTCTTCGTCAACGAAGTGAACACGCTGCCGGGCTTCACCCAGATCAGCATGTATCCGAAGCTCTGGGAGGCAAGCGGCCTGTCCCAGGCCGACCTGATGGACACGCTGATTGCGCATGCCTTCGCGCGCCACCAGCGCCGCTCCGGCCTGAGCTTCGAGCGATAAGACCCGGACCGGGCAGGGCCGGCGGTGGCCTGGATTCCTGAGCTATTGCCCACTAGTTGGGCATATGATCTTATGCCGCGATGGACGATCTCGGCGGCACGACAGATCTGATCATCTTCGATTGCGACGGCGTTCTCGTCGACAGCGAGGTGTTGAGCTGCCGCTGCCTGTGCGGACGAGCTCGCGCGATACGGCATCGTGCTCACTCTGGACCAGGCGCTTGGACCTGTTTCTCGGCCGCAGCACGACGGCCGTGTTGCAGCACTATGCGGCATTGGGCCGTGCCATCCCCGGCGATTTTCTGAGCGACTTGAAACGCGCGGGTGCGCGAGACCTTTCAAGACCTCGCTGCAAGCCGATGCCGGGCGTCGATGCGGTACTGACGACGCTTTCAGACGCCGCATTGCGTGGCCTCCTCGAGCGATCTCGATCGTGTCTCCTCTTCGCTGGCGCTGACCGGCCTTGCGCACGTATTTCGGCGACCGGCTCTATACGTCCGCAGATGGTCGCGCGCGGCAAGCCGGCGCCCGATCTCTTTCTTTACGCGGCCGAGAAAATGCAGGCTGCGCCCGGCGCGCACGCTGGTGATCGAGGACAGCGTCAGCGGCGTCGCGGCGGCCAAGGCGGCCGGCATGACGGTCTGGGGATTTATCGGCGGCAGCCATTACCAGGCGCGCGATGGACGCGCCATATTGCGCGCCGCCGGCGCCGATCGGGTCTTTGAACGCATGGCGGACTTCTGGATTAGGCAATGACGGCGCGTCTGATGGCCGACCGAGAATGAAAAATCCCGTCTCGACGACGCGGCGCGCGCCGGCTGGCTCTATTTCATTGCCGGCCACACCCAGGACGAGATCGCGAAGATGCTGCAGGTGTCGCGCGCCTCGGCGCAGCGGCTGGTCTCGCTCTGCCTCGCCGAGCGGCTGATCACCTTCCGGCTCGAACATCCCATTGCCGCCTGCATGGAATTGGCGTCGCAGCTGAAGGAGCCGCTTCGATCTCGCGCATTGCGAGGTGGTGCCCACAGATCCGGCGGCGCCGCCCGCGACCGCCGGCATCGCCGAGCGCTGCGCCAGTCTGCTGGAAGCGACGCTGCGCTCCGAGACGCCGGTCATCGTCGCGCTCGGCACCGGCCGCGCGGTGCGCGCCGCGGTCGAGCGCGTCTCGCCGATCGATCGGCCCAATCACCAGATCGTCTCGCTGGTCGGCAATATCTCGGCCGATGGCTCGGCGAGCTTCTTCGACACGGTCGGACGGCTCGCCGACCGCACCGGCGCGCGGCATTATCCGATGCCCCTGCCGTTCCTGATGTCGTCGGAAGACGAGCGCAACCGGATGGTCCGGATCGATGCCGATCGCGAAGGTGAAGGCGGTCGCGGCCAAGGCCGATCTCCGGCTGGTCGGCATCGGCCAGATGGACCAGAAGGCGCAGGTCCATGTCGACGGCTTCGTCACCCGCGAGGAACTGTTCGAGATGATGCGGCTCGGCGCGGTCGGCGAGATGACCGGCTGGGCCTATGATGCCAAGGGCCGGCTGATCAAGGGCGGCACCAACCGCCGGCTCACCAGCATTCCGCCGCAGGTGCCGGCCAAGACGACGACGATCGCCGCCGCGGTCGGGCCGGCCAAGGTGCCGGCGATCCGGCGGCGCTGGCCGGACGGCTGATCAACGGCCTGATCACCGACGAAGCCACCGCGCGCGCGATCCTCGCTTGATCGGTCGCGAACTTGCTGCATCTCCTGCGAACGCACAGAACTCCTGACGCAGCCTCGCACAACAACCGAAGGCTGCAAGCGACCGGCTTGACAAGCCTCATGGCCGGTGTGAACATAAGCCCAACGCGTGGGCATATGCTCAACACGCGAACATAGGGAGGTTACCGTGAGAAACGTTCTTGGCGTCCTGTATGGGCGCGGCTGCGCTTTTGGTCTCAGTCTCCCTCGATCGCCGAAACGACCCTGACGATCGCCACCGTCAACAACGGCGACATGATCCGCATGCAGGGGCTACTCGAGCGAGTTCACCAAGGCTAATCCGGACATTTCCGTCAAATGGGTGACGCTCGAAGAGAACGTGCTGCGCCAGCGCGTGACCACCGACATCGCCACCAAGGGCGGCCAGTTCGACGTGCTGACCATCGGCACCTACGAGGTGCCGATCTGGGCCAAGAAGAACTGGCTGGTGCCGCTCGACAATCTCGGCGCCGACTACGACGTCGCCGACCTGCTCCCCAAGATCAAGGATGCGGTCTCGGTCGACGGCAAGCTCTATGCCGCGCCGTTCTACGGCGAGAGCTCGATGGTGATGTACCGCACCGACCTGTTCGAGAAGGCCGGCCTGAAGATGCCGGAGAAGTCCGACCTGGGATTTCGTCATCGACGCCGCCAAGAAGCTGACCGACAAGTCGGCCGGCGTGTTCGGCATCTGCCTGCGCGGCAAGGCCGGCTGGGGCGAGAACATGGCGTTCCTGACCGCGATGGCCAATTCCTACGGCGCGCGCTGGTTCGACGAGAAGTGGGAGCCGCAGTTCAACTACGCCGGAATGGAAGAAGACGCTCACGACCTATGTCGATCTGATGAAGGAGGCGGGCCCTCCCGGCGCGAGCTCGAACGGCTTCAACGAGAACCTCGCGCTGTTCAACGCCGGCAAATGCGCCATGTGGATCGACGCGACGGTCGCGGCCTCCTTCGTGACCAATCCGAAGGATTCGAAGGTCGCCGACAAGGTCGGCTTTGCGCTCGCGCCGAACACCGGGCTCGGCAAGAACGCCAACTGGCTGTGGGCCTGGAATCTCGCGATCCCCGCCGGCTCGAAGAAGGTCGAGGCGGCCGAGAAGTTCATCGCCTGGGCGACCAGCAAGGACTACACCAAGCTCGTCGCGTCGAAGGAAGGCTGGGCCAACGTGCCGCCGGGCACGCGCACCTCGCTCTACCAGAACCCTGAGTATCTGAAGGTCGCGCCGTTCGCGAAGCTGACGCTGGCCTCGATCGACGCGGCCGATCCGAACAAGCCGACCGTCAAGCCGGTGCCTTACGTCGGCGTGCAATATGCGGCGATCCCCGAATTCCAGGGCATCGGCACCTCCGTCGGCCAGCAGTTCTCCGCGGCGCTATCGGGCTCGATGACGGTCGACGCAGGCGCTCGCCGCGGCGCAAGCCTCGACCGAACGCGAGATGAAGCGCGCCGGCTACATCAAGTAGGCGCACGCTTCGACCCGCTCAGCCCATTCTCCCGGGCTGTGCAGCCTGGCGACCATCCTCCAAGCCCTGAAGTGGATGGCCGCCTTCTTTCTCCACCAGACGGAGGCGAGGATGGCCACCCGACAGACGCAGTTGCTGGCGCGAACCCTGCTGACGCCTGCGGTCGCGCTGCTGTTCATCTGGATGATCGTCCCGCTGGCGCTGACGATCTATTTCTCGACCCTGCATTACAGCCTGCTCGATCCCGGATCCGGACAGTTCGTCGGCCTGGAGAATTTCCGACTACTTCCTGACCGATCCGGCCTTCCTCGCCTCGCTCCAAAACACGCTGGTGCTGGTCGGCTCGGTGCTGGCGCTGACCATCCTGCTCGGGATTCCGCTCGCGCTGCTGCTCGACCAGCCGGTGATCGGCCGCAGCATCGTGCGGCTGATGGTGATCGCGCCGTTCTTCGTGATGCCGACGGTGAGCGCGCTGGTCTGGAAGAACCTGCTGATGCATCCGGTGTCCGGCCTGTTCGCCTGGCTCGCAACGCTGTTCGGCGCTGACGCCGATCGACTGGTTCAATGACGCGCCGCTGCTGGCCGTCATCCTGATCGTCGCCTGGCAATGGCTGCCGTTCGCGACGCTTATCCTGCTGACCGCGCTGCAATCGCTCGACGAGGAGCAGAAGGAGGCGGCCGAGATGGACGGCGCCCGCGCGCTGTCGACCTTCATCTACATCACGCTGCCGCATCTGGCGCGGCCGATCACGGTGGTGATCCTGATCGAGACGATCTTCCTGCTCACGGTGTTCGCCGAGATCTTCGTCACCACCGGCGGCGGGCCCGGGCTGCAGACCACCAACATCGCCTTCCTGATCTATTCCCAGGCCCTGATCCAGTTCGACGTCGGCAGCGCCTCGGCGGGCGGACTCGTCGCGGTCGTCATCGCCAACATCGTGGCCTTCTTCCTCGTCCGCATCGTCGGCCGCAACCTGGAGGCCTGAAGCCATGGCGCGGATGGTAACGACGAAGCGGGTGGTGATCTCGACCGTCGGGGCCTGGCTCGCCGGCTTCCTGATCTTCTTCCCCATCCTCTGGATGGTGCTCACGAGCTTCAAGACCGAGCTGGAGGCCTTTGCCATGCCGCCGTCGTTCCTGTTCTTCCACTGGACCACGGAAAATTACGCGACCGTGCAGGAGCGCAGCGACTATCTGCACCACGCGCTCAACTCGATCATCATCGCCGGCGGCTCGACGCTGATTGCGATGCTGATCGCGATTCCCGCGGCGTGGTCGATGGCGTTCTCGCCGACCAAGCGCACCAAGGACATCCTGCTCTGGATGCTGTCGACCAAGATGATGCCGCCGGTCGGCGTGCTGGTGCCGATCTATCTGATCTTCAAGAATTTCGGTCTGCTCGACACCCGCACCGGGCTCGATCTTCATCCTCTGCCTCGGCAATCTGCCGATCGTGGTCTGGATGCTCTTCACCTATTTCAAGGAGATCCCGAAGGACATCCTGGAAGCCGCGCGCATGGACGGCGCGACCATCGGCCGCGAGCTGGTCTATGTGCTGACGCCGATGGCGGTGCCGGGACTGGCCTCGACGCTGTTGCTCAATCTGATCCTGGCCTGGAACGAGGCGTTCTGGACGCTGAACCTGTCGACCTTGCAGGCCGCGCCGCTCACCGTCGTTCATCGCGTCCTATTCGAGCCCGGAAGGGCTTGTTCTGGGCCAAGCTCTCGGCGGCGTCCACGCTGGCGATCGCTCCGATCCTGGTGCTCGGCTGGTTCAGCCAGCGGCAGCTCGTGCGCGGCCTGACCTTCGGCGCCGTGAAGTAGGAGAAGGCGACAGATCATGGGTCAGATCACGCTTCAGGATGTTCAGAAATCGTTCGGGCCGGTGCACATCATCAAGGGCGCCGATCTCGAGATCGCCGACGGCTCGTTCGTTGTCTTCGTCGGCCCGTCCGGATGCGGCAAGACCACGCTGCTGCGGCTGATCGCGGGGCTCGAAGACGTCAGCGGCGGCAAGATCCTGATCGACGGCAAGAACGTCGTCGACGTTCCGCCGGCCAAGCGCGGGCTGTCGATGGTGTTCCAGTCCTACGCGCTCTATCCGCATATGAGCGTGCGCGGCAATATCGCCTTCGGCCTGAAGATGGCCGGGCTTCCCAAGCCCGAGATCAACCGCAAGGTCGAGGCCGCGGCCGCGACGCTGAACCTCACGCCCTATCTCGACCGCAAGCCGCGCGAACTGTCCGGCGGCCAGCGCCAGCGCGTCGCGATCGGCCGCGCCATCGTGCGCGAGCCCAAGGCGTTCCTGTTCGACGAGCCGCTGTCCAATCTCGATGCCGCGCTGCGCGTGCAGATGCGGCATGGAGGTCACGCGGCTGCAGAAGCAGCTCGGCACCACCGCCATCTACGTCACCCACGACCAGGTCGAGGCCATGACCATGGCGGACAAGATCGTGGTGCTCAACGCCGGCAAGATCGAGCAATATGGCTCGCCGCTCGAGCTCTACGAGAAGCCGGCCAACCTGTTCGTCGCCGGCTTCATCGGCTCGCCGAAGATGAACTTCGTTGCCGGCGAGGCCGCGCAGAAGCACGGCGCGCCGACCATCGGCGTGCGGCCGGAGCATCTCAAGATCGAGCGCGACGGGCAGGGCTGGCCAGGGAACGGTGATGGTCGCCGAGCATCTCGGCAGCGACACGTTCCTCTATGTCGATGCCGGCCCGATCGGGACGCTCACGGCGCGCTACATCGGCGAACTGAGTCTGACGCACGGGCGACCAGGTCTCGCTGACGCCCGATCCCGCGCGCATCCATCGCTTCGACGACGAGCGGCAACGCGATTCGGACCTGAGACGGCACGAACCACGCGGGCGCAACGCAAGACGGAGGAAAACCGCCATGTACCTGGAAAAATTCAAGCTGAGCGGCAAGACCGCCGTTCGTCACCGGCGGCGGGCAGGGCATCGGGCTCGCCTGCGCCGAGGCGCTGGCCGAGGCCGGCGCCAAGGTCGTGATCGGCGACCGCGATGCGAAAGTCGCCGACAGCGCGCAAGGCCGAGTTGAAGACGAAAGGTTATGACATCGAGCGTCGTCGATCATGGACGTGACGAATTCCAGGCGCGTGTCGGAGGTCGCCGACGATCTCGTCGTCCCGCTACGGCAAGGTCGACATCCTCGTCAACAATGCCGGCATCGCGCGCAGCGAGACGCCGGCCGAGACCGTCACCGACGAGCACTGGCTCAACGTCGCTCGACGTCAATCTCAACGGCACCTTCTGGTGCTGCCGCGCCTTCGGCAAGCACATGCTGGCAGGCGAAAGCCGGCAACCATCGTCAATGTCGGCTCGATGTCGGGCTTCATCGTCAACAAGCCGCAGGAGCAGTGCTTCTACAATGCCTCCAAGGCCGCGGTGCACCATCTGACCAAGTCGCTGGCCGCCGAATGGGGCGCGCGTGGCGTCCGCGTCAATGCCGTGGCGCCGACCTATATCGAGACGCCCGCTGAACGCCTTCGTGAAAAGCAATCCCCGAGAATGTACGACGCCTGGATCGGCGGAACGCCGATGGCGCGGATGGGGCAGGTCGACGAGATCGCCTCCGTCGTGCTGTTCCTGGCCTCGGAGGCCGCGAGCCTGATGACAGGAAGCATCGTTCTTGTCGATGGCGGCTACACTTGCTGGTAGGCTCGCGTCGTAACTGACGGGAGCGCGCGACATGCGCCAGGCTTATATCGGCGTCGATGTCGGGACCTCGAGCACGCGCGCGGGCGTCTTCGACGAGACGGGCAAGCTGCTTGCGGCCGCCAGGCATCCGATCGCGATCTGGCATGAGGCGGGCGACATTGTCGAGCAATCGTCGTCCGACATCTGGGAAGCCTGCGTCGCCTGCGGTGCGGGCCGCGATGGCGGAGGCCGCAATCGCCCCTGACATGCGTCGGGGCATCGGCTTCGACGCCACCTGTTCGCTGGTCGCTGCTCGACAAGCGACGGCGAGCCGGTCACGGTCAGCGTATCGGGCGATCACGCAGTCGCAATGTCATCGTCTGGATGGATCATCGCGCGATCGAGCGAGGCGCGGCGCGATCAACGAGACAGAGGACGAGGTGCTGCGCTATGTCGGCGGCTCCATCTCGCCCGAGATGGAGATGCCGAAGCTGTCTCTGGCTGAAGCGGCATTTGCGCGCGAGCTTTGACGCCGCCGGGCATTTCTTCGATCTCGCCGACTATCTCACCTGGCGCGCGACCGGATCGACCGCGCGGTCGATGTGCACGGTCACCTGCAAGTGGAATTACCTCGCGCATGAGCAGCGCTGGAGCGCGCCCTATTTTGAGCGGATCGGCCTGGAGGATTTCGTCGCCGAGGACTATGCGCGGATCGGCACCGATATCGTCGCGCCGGGCTCGCCGCTCGGCATGGGGCTGACGCAATCCGCCGCGCAGGATCTGGGCCTCGTCGCGGGCACGCCGGTCGGCGCATCGCTGATCGACGCGCATGCGGGCGGCATCGGCGCGATCGGCGGACGCGACGCGAGCGGGCGCCGACGTCAATGTCTGCGATCGCCTGGCCTACATCATGGGCACGTCGGCCTGCATCATGGCGACGACGGTCGATCCCTGCTTCGTGCCCGGCGTGTGGGGACCTTATTATTCCGGCATGGTGCCGGGCTTCTGGCTCAACGAAGGCGGCCAGTCGGCCGCGGGCGCGGCGATCGATCATCTGCTGCGGTCGCATCCGGCCTATGCCGAGGCAAGCGCGGCGGCGCGCAGCGCAGGACGTCGATATCATCGATTTCCTGGAGCAGCGCATCATGGCGCAAGTCGGAAATGCCGGCGCGGCGGCGCTGCTTGGCGCGCGATGTTCATGTGCTGCCGGAATTTCTCGGCAATCGCTCGCCCTATGCCGACCCGGACTCGCGCGCGGTGATCGCGGGCCTCGATCTCGACACCGATATCGGCGCGATGGAGCGGCTGTTCGTGGCCGGGCTCTGCGGGCTCGCCTACGGCCTTGCCGATGTCATCGACGCCTTTGCCGCGCACGGCGTCGAGACCAGTGTCATCGTGATGGCGGCGGCGCGGCGCGCAGTCCGCTGGTGCGGCAGATCATGGCGGATACCACCGGGCTCACGGTGGCGCTGCCGCAGACACAGGAGCCGGTGCTGCTGGGAGCCGCGATGCTCGGCGCCGTCGCCGGTGGCGCCTACCGGCTCGATCGGCGAGACCATGGCCTCGATGTCGGCGCTTGGCCGGCTGAGCGAGCCGACCGCGCCGGCGCTGGCCGCGTTTCATCGCAGGAAGCGCGATGTGCACAGGCTGTTGCGCACGCTCGATCGTGACAGCCGGAAGCATGATGCGGGGCCTCGAGACGGTGAAGCCGCGACCAATGATCCTCACCTGCGGCGATGCGCTGATCGACTTCGTCCCGGGCAAGGCGGCCGATGGACGCGAGGCGCGTGATGCCCGATGGTGGGCGGCTCCTGCCTCAACGTCGCGGTCGGCCTGGCGCGGCTGGGCGTCCCGACCGGCTTCGTCGGCGGCATCTCGACCGACCTGTTCGGCCGCATGATCGCCGACCACGCATCCGCATCAGGTGTTGACCTCTCGCATGCGACCCGCAGCGAGCGACCAGACCACGCTCGCCTTCGTCCGAATGGTGGCGGGCGAGTCGCACTACGCCTTCTATGATGCCGGGACTGCATCGCGGAATTGGACATACCGGCAGGGCTGCGATCCCGTTGGCCACGATCGCGGCGATCCATATCGGTTCGACCACACTGGTCCACGAGCAGGGCGCGGCCGAGACGCGCGCGATGGTCGCCGACGCCGCGACATTCGCGACGATCTCCTTCGATCCGAACTGCCGGCCGAACCTGGTAAGGGACAAGGAGGCCTATCGCGCGCAGATGGACGCGTTTGCAGGCAATGCCGATGTCATCAAGATGTCGGACGTCGATTTCGCGTACCTCTACGGCGAGTGAAAATTACGCGGCCAAGGCCGAAGCGCTGCTCGCGAACGGCTGCAGCCTGTTCGTGGTCACGCGCGGCACCAAGGGCGCGCAGGCCTGGCACAAGAGTGCCGGCGCCATCGAGGTCTCGGCGCCCGGCGGTGGAGATCGTGGACACGATCGGCGCGGGTGACAGCTTTCAGGCCGCGTTGTTGTTCGCCCTGCATGCGCTTGGCCGCATCAGGCGAGACGAAATCGGAGGCGTGAGCCAGGAAGAATTGCGTCGCGCGCTGTCGTTCGCCGCGACCTGTGCAGGCCTGACTTGCACGCGCGCAGGCGCTGACCCGCCCCGCTTCGATGAGGTGTCTGAACGCTGGGATGAGCTCCGCAGCGCCTCCCGGTGAGGAAGGAACGGGGATCGGCCCGCAATGTTGGCGAAGCAGCGCGAGTCACGGCTGTGCTGTCGGCGAATGCTCGAAGCCTAACCCCGCCGGGATGCCATCCCTTGATACCGCTGATCGGCCCGATTCAAGACAAATGCCGTGAGAAAATCGGCCTCTTTGCTTGGCTTACATCACCTATTTTCCAGACAATCTATTGATTTTACTACAAGATCGTCGTTTTACCCGTGCCGGGAACTACGGCCGGGCTTTTGCGTTTCGTAGGGTTGGGGCGGGGAACAGCATGGCCACCACAAGCAGGAAGCGAAAAGCTGACGCTAGTGAGCGTTCCCGGCGCCGCTCAACGCCGCGCGGGAGCGAACGGGATTTCCGCCTGCTGGTCGAAGGCGTCACTGACTACGCGATCTACATGCTCGATCGCGACGGATACGTGGTGAACTGGAACGCGGGCGCGCAGCGGATCAAGGGATACAAGGCCGCAGAGATCGTCGGAAAGCACTTCTCCATTTTCTACACGCCTGAGGACCGTGAAGCAGGTCTTCCTGCCAAGGCGCTGGAGACGGCGCGCAAGACGAAACATTCCATCGCGGAGGGCTGGCGCGTTCGCAAGAACGGCTCCAAGTTCTTCGCGTCCGTCGTCATCGATCCGATCTATGAGAAGCGGCGGTTGATCGGTTACGCGAAAATCACGCGTGACATCACCGAGCGGCAGCAGGCCCGCTCCGATCTCGATCAAAGCGAAAATCAGTTTCGCCTGCTGGTGAGCGGCGTGACCGACTATGCGCTCTATATGCTGAGTCCGACCGGCGTGGTCACGAACTGGAATGCAGGCGGTCAGCAGATCAAAGGCTACCTTCCCGAAGAGATCATCGGAGAAAATTTTTCGAGGTTCTATACACCGGCAGACCGGGCGGCTGACAAACCACAGCGCGCGCTGAAGATCGCGCGGGAAAGCGGCCACTACGAGGAGGAGGGTTGGCGTGTCCGCAAGGACGGCACCTTCTTCTGGGCCAGCGTCGTTATCGATTCGATCTATGACAATGACGGTCGGCTGATCGGCTTTGCCAAGATCACGCGCGACATATCGGAACGGCGGGAGGCGGAGCACAAGCTCGAACAGATGCAGAAGCAACTGGCGGAGTCGCAAAAAATGGATGCGCTGGGTCAGTTGACCGGAGGCGTGGCGCACGATTTCAACAATCTCCTGATGATCATCTCCGGCAATCTTGTCCGTTTGAAAAAGGAGCTGTCGTCGGAGCAGGGGGCGAAGGCTCTTTCGGCGATCGAGATGGCCTCGCAACGCGCCGCCTCGCTGACGAGCCAGCTGCTCACTTTTGCCCGTCGGCAAAGCGTCAACCCGCAATCGGTCGACGTGACCAAGCGCATCACGGCCGTGCGGGAGGTGCTCCATAGCGGAATCGGGAGCAGGATCGCGCTGCAGCTCGAGATCGAGGAGCGCGTTTGGCCGGTCGTCGTCGATGCTGCCGAGTTCGAGACGGCGCTCGTCAACCTGGTCATCAACGCGCGCGATGCCATGCCGGATGGGGGCACGATCACGATCAAGGCCGGCAACGATCCGGTGCGCGACCAGGTCCAAATAAGCGTCATAGATACTGGCGTTGGAATCCCGGAAGACGTGATCAATCGGGTGTTCGATCCGTTCTTCACGACAAAGCCGGTCGGCAAGGGCACCGGGCTGGGCTTGTCGCAAGTGCATGGCTTCGCGCATCAGGCAGGGGGAACGGTCGAAATCAAAAGCTCGCTGGGGAAAGGCACCAGAGTCTCCGTTGGCCTGCCTCGGGCGGCCACTCATGAAAGGCAGGAGGAGCCGGTCAGCAAGCTCGGCTCGGCGACCGTCCTTCTGGTCGAGGATAATCCCGACGTCGCCGATGCGAGCACAGGCCTGCTCGAGCAGCTTGGCTATACGGTACGCTGGGTCGCGGACGCCGAGACGGCGCTGCTCGCGATCGACATGGATGACATCGACGTCGTCTTCAGTGACATCGTGATGCCCGGCAAGATGGATGGTGTGAAGCTGGCCCAGGCCATCAAGGCGCGGCGCCCCGATCTTCCGGTGTTGCTCACGACGGGCTACAGCCAGAGCGCGAAGGACGTCCGCGGTGATTTCCCCGTTCTCAGAAAGCCCTATCATTTGCACGAACTGAGCCAGGAACTTGCCAGGCTTACCGCCGAGCGGACGGGATGACGGCCGGGCTGCCGGGCCGTCCATCCGCAGCCCCCAAGGGAACTGCCGGCCGTTTTACCCGTAATATAAAGGGGCTCCCGCGATGGCGAGCGTCCAACGGGAGAGAAAACGGCTGGCTCTTGGACGAGCTTTCCGAATACAAGAAAGAAAACGTATGTGCGGGCGCAGGCTCAGGCTGACTTGCCGGGCCGGCGGCGCCGCAAGGAGGATCGCATGGCACCCGCCGGAACCGAGCCGCTTTCCCGTCACGCCCTTGCCTATGTTCTCGCGGGAGGACGGGGCAGCCGGCTCCTGGAGCTGACCGACAGGCGGGCCAAGCCGGCTGTCTATTTTGGAGGCAAGTCGCGCATCATCGATTTTGCGCTGTCGAACGCGGTGAATTCCGGCATCCGCCGTATCGCGGTCGCCACGCAATACAAGGCGCACAGCCTGATCCGCCATCTGCAGATGGGCTGGAATTTCTTCCGGCCCGAGCGCAACGAGAGCTTCGACATCCTCCCCGCCAGCCAGCGTGTCTCCGAGGCGAACTGGTATCTCGGGACGGCGGATGCGGTCTATCAGAACATCGACATCCTCGAGACCTATGGCACCCGGTTCATCGTGGTGCTCGCGGGAGACCACATCTACAAGATGGACTACGAACTGATGCTGCAGCAGCATGTCGACCAGCGCGCGGATGTTACGGTGGGCTGTCTCGAGATGCCCCGGGAGGAATCCAGCGGCTTCGGCATCATTCATGTCAACGAAGACGACACCATCCGGGCCTTCATCGAGAAGCCGGCCGATCCGCCGCCGATGCCGGGCAAGCCCGACAGGTCGCTCGCCAGCATGGGAATCTACGTGTTCGAGTCGAAATTCCTGTTCGACGAACTGAGGCGCGACGCCGCCGATCCGCATTCGAAGCATGATTTCGGCAGGGACATCATCCCCTACATCGTGAAGAACGGCCGCGCCGTTGCGCATCAATTCACCCGCTCCTGCGTGCGCTCCGGCGACGAACCGCGCAGCTATTGGCGGGACGTCGGAACGGTCGATGCCTATTGGGCTGCCAATATCGATCTCACCGATGTCGTCCCGGAGCTGGACCTGTTCGATCGCTCATGGCCGATCTGGACCTATTCCGAGATCACGCCGCCGGCGAAATTCGTCCACGACGAACAGGACCGCCGCGGTGAGGCGATCTCGTCACTGGTGTCCGGCGGCTGCATCGTCTCGGGTGCGGCCGTGCGGCGTTCATTACTGTTCACGGGCGTTCGGCTGAATTCCTACACCAAGGTGGAGAACGCCGTCATCATGCCCTACGTGAATGTCGGACGAGGTGCGCGCTTGCTGAACGTCGTGGTCGATCGGGGCGTGCAGATCCCGGAGGGACTGGTCGTCGGCGAAGACCCCGAGCTGGACGCAAAGCGATTCCGCACCACGGAGCAGGGCATCAACCTGATCACGCAGCCGATGATCGACGGGCTGAATTTATGACGCCCGTTCGCGTCCTTTCGGTCGCATCGGAAATCTATCCGCTCATCAAGACTGGGGGACTAGCCGATGTCGCCGGCGCGCTGCCCATTGCGTTGAAGGCGGAGGGCGTCGACGTTCGCACCCTAGTGCCCGGCTATCCCGGCGTCATGAAGGCGCTGGAAACGGCGGAAGAGCTTGTCCGCCTGCCGCAATTCTTCGGTGGCGTCGTGCGGCTGCTTGCCAGCACCTGCGGCGAGCTCGATCTGTTCGTGCTCGACGCGCCGCATCTGTTCGAGCGGACGGGAAATCCTTACGTCGGCCCTGACGGGACCGACTGGCCCGATAACGCCCTGCGCTTCGCGGCGTTCTCGCGCATGGCCGCCGATATCGGCCTTGGCGTCGTTCCGTCATTCGTGCCCGACGTCGTGCATGCCCATGACTGGCAGGGTGGCCTTGCGCCCGCTTATCTCGCCTATGACCATCGGCCGCGTCCGGCCACGGTCATGACCGTTCATAATCTCGCCTATCAGGGAAAATTTCCGCAGGAGCTTCTGGGCGCGGTCGGTCTGCCGCCCGAGTCCTTCACGCTGCACGGCGTCGAGTATTATGGCGGGATCAGCTATCTGAAGGCCGGCCTGCAGTTTGCCGATCGCATCACCACGGTCTCGCCGACCTATGCGAGGGAGATCCAGAGCGAAGAGCAGGGCATGGGCTTTGACGGCCTGCTGCGCGAGCGCTCTGCCGACCTGACCGGGATTCTCAACGGCATCGACACGACCGTCTGGGATCCCGCGACCGATCCGAACATCGCGTCGCGCTTCAGCCTGGACAGCATCGAGGATCGCCCGCCCAATAAGGCCGCGTTGCAGCAGCGATTGGGTCTCGAGGTTCGGCCGGATGCATTCCTGCTCGGCGTGGTCAGCCGCCTGTCCTGGCAGAAGGGGCTTGATCTCCTGCTCGCAAGCCTGCCGGCGATCCTGAGCGGGGGTATGCAACTCGCTCTGCTCGGCGACGGCGATGCGGATTTGCGCGATGGCTATCGCGCGGCGGCGGAGGCCAATCCGGGCCGCATCGGGGTCTTGATCGGCTATGACGAAGGGCTCGCCCATCTCATGCAGGCCGGCGCGGACGCGCTGGTCGTGCCGTCACGCTTCGAGCCCTGCGGGCTCACGCAATTGTGCGCCCTGAGATATGGCGCTGTCCCAATCGTGTCTGCGGTCGGCGGCCTTGCCGATACGGTCGTTGACGAAGCCGCCGGCGGCGCGACCGGGTTCAAGTTCTCACCCGTGACGGCCGAAAATCTCGCCGGTGCGCTGCGCCGCGCCAATGCCTCGTTCACGGGCACGCCGGCCTGGCGACGGATGCAGCGGAACGGCATGGCAACCGACGTCTCCTGGCGCAACCGGGCCAGCCAATATGCCGAGCTTTATCGCGATCTCGTCGCGAGGCGCCTCAAGGGCGAGCCCTGATCGACCGTCATCCCGTGAACGGCAGCGGCTTCCTTCGTCCACCGGGCGCCGGAAGAGAAAAACATTCTGTCTTTCAATGTGATGGGAGGAAATTGGCATTGCCGTTCTTTGTCAACCTGTGGTTTCATGACCGGGTTGATCTGCGACGACGCGCCGGCGCTGCGCGGAATGACGGCGAGGAGATGACGATCATCGACGATCTCTCATTCTTGCCGTCTATTCTTGTGTAGTATTTGCACGGCGCAATCCGTCGTCCATATGTGTCGGCGTAAAAAACAAGAAGGGGAGTAAAGCATGCTCAAGTTGAAGACCATATTGTTCGCGGGAGTGATGGCGGCCAGTGCCGCCCTCGTGCCCGATGGCGCCGCGCTGGCGCAAAGCAAGCCGACCATCGGGATCGCGATGCCGACCAAGTCCTCGGCACGCTGGATCGACGACGGCAACAACATCGTCAAGGTGCTGAAGGAGCGCGGCTACGGCGCCGACCTTCAATACGCCGAGGACGATATTCCGAACCAGCTCTCGCAGGTCGAGAACATGGTCACCAAGGGCGTCAAGGTGCTGGTGATCGCCGCGATCGACGGCACCACGTTGTCCGACGTGCTCAAGCAGGCCAAGGCCAGCGGCATCACCGTGATCGCCTATGACCGCCTGATCCGCAACACGCCGAATGTCGACTACTACGCGACCTTCGACAACTTCCAGGTCGGCGTGCTGCAGGCGCAGTCGATTGAGCAGGGGCTCGGACTGAAGGAAGGCAAGGGACCGTTCAACATCGAGCTGTTCGGCGGCTCGCCCGACGACAACAACGCCTATTTCTTCTACAACGGCGCGATGTCGGTGTTGCAGCCCTATATCGACAGCGGCAAGCTCGTCGTCGGCAGCGGGCAGACGGGCATGGACAAGGTCGCGACCTTGCGCTGGGACGGCGCCACCGCGCAGGCGCGCATGGACAATCTGCTCAGCGCCTTCTACGGCAAGAAGCGGGTCGATGCGGTGCTGTCGCCCTATGACGGCCTCTCCATCGGCATCATCTCCTCGCTGAAGGGCGTCGGCTATGGCAGCGGCGATCAGAAGATGCCTTTCATCAGCGGGCAGGATGCGGAAGTGCCGTCGATCAAGGCGATGCTGCGCGGCGAGCAGTATTCGACCATCTTCAAGGACACCCGCGACCTGGCCAAGGTGACCGCAGACATGGTCGACGCGTCGCTCAGCGGCAAGCAGGTCTCGGTCAACGACACCAAGACCTACAACAACGGCGTCAAAGTCGTGCCGTCTTATCTGCTCAAGCCGGTGGTGGTCGACAAGAGCAATTGGGAGAAGTTGCTGGTTGAGAGCGGCTATTACAAGCGATCGCAGTTCGAGTGAAGCATGATCCGGAAAAGTGTGAAGCGGTTTTCCGGAAAAGATCATGCTTAATAAAGAACCGGTCCGGCGGCGCGCAGCCGCCGCCGGACCGGTTTGCGGCAAGTGCGTAGGGTGGGCAAAGCGAAGCGTGCCCACCAATTCGCACCGATCGATGCGGACAGACGGTGGGCACGGCGCGATGCGCCTTTGCCCACCCTACGGACTCGAATGGAATTACAGGTTCGCAGGATGAGGGCCTTTTTCGCGGCGAAATCTCAGACCCTCATGGTAAGGAGGCGTGCAACGCCGTCTCGAACCATGAGGCCTGAGATAGTTTCGGCCAATGGAACGCTATATCGCGACCGCCTTGCTATTCAACGCAATCGCCGGCGCTGTGGGACGTGATCCGATGACGGCAATGATGGAGATGCGCGGCGTCAGCAAGAGCTTCGCGGGCGTGCAGGCGCTGCGCGACGTCAATTTCACCGTGGACGCCGGCCAGATCCACGCGCTGGTCGGCGAGAACGGCGCCGGCAAGTCGACGCTGATGAAGGTGCTGAGCGGCGTCTATCCCCACGGCAGCTATGAAGGGACGATTATCTTCGAGGGCGAGGAACGGCGTTTTCGCGACATCAATGATTCCGAAGCGCTCGGCATCATCATCATTCACCAGGAATTGGCGCTGATCCCGCTGATGTCGATCGCGGAGAATATCTTCCTGTCGCATCCGCCGGCGCGGTTCGGCGTGATCGACCGCAACGCGGTGTATCGGCGGACCCAGGAACTGCTGGCGCAGGTGGGCCTGCGCGAAGCCCCGGACACGCTGATCACCGATCTCGGCGTCGGCAAGCAGCAGCTTGTCGAAATCGCCAAGGCGCTCTCCAAACGCGTGCGCCTCCTGATCCTGGACGAGCCCACCGCGAGCCTCAACGAAACCGACAGCGCTGCGCTGCTCGAGCGCCTGGTCGAATTCCGGCGGCAGGGCATCGCCTCGATCCTGATCTCGCACAAGCTGAACGAGGTCGCCCGCGTCGCCGACCGCATCACCGTGCTGCGCGACGGCCGTACCGTCGACAGCATCGACTGCCATACCGAGCCCGTGCAGGAAGACCGCATCATCCGCAGCATGGTCGATCGCGACCTCGCGCATCGCTTTCCCGAGCGTTCTGCCGAGATCGGCGAGCCGGTGTTCGCAGTCGAGGATTGGTCCGTGCACCATCCGCTCCATACCGAGCGGGAGGTGATCAAGAAGGTCTCGTTCCACGTCCGGCGCGGCGAGGTCGTGGGCATCGCCGGCCTGATGGGCGCGGGCCGCACCGAATTCGCGATGAGCCTGTTCGGCAAGGCCTGGGGCACCAATATCAGCGGCCGCATCCGGCTGGACGGCCGCGCCGTCGATCTCACCAGCGTGCCGGCGGCGATTGCGGCGGGCCTTGCCTATGTCACCGAGGATCGCAAGCAACTCGGGCTGATCCTCGCCGACGACGTGCGCAAGAACATCACGCTCGCAAGCCTGAAGCAGGTCGCTTCAAAGCTCGTCATCGACGACATCAGCGAATTGAAGGCCGCGAGCGACTATCGCAACAAGATGCGCATTCGCTGCGCCGACGTCTTTCAGGAGGTCGGTCAGCTCTCCGGCGGCAACCAGCAGAAGGTCGTGCTGTCGAAATGGCTGATGACTGACCCGAAGGTATTGATCCTCGACGAGCCGACGCGCGGCATCGATGTCGGCGCGAAATACGAGATCTATTCGATCGTCAACCGCCTGGCGGAAGCCGGCAAGGGCGTCGTGATGATCTCCTCCGAGATGCCGGAACTGCTCGGCATGTGCGACCGTATCTGTGTGATGAACGACGGCGCCTTCGTCGGCGAGTTCACAGGCCGCGACGCGACGCAGGAAAAGATCATGCGCGCCATCATGCGGAACAACAGGGCCTTCAGATCAGGCCCGCAGGAGACCGAGATGCGGACGGGAGCCATCCAGCCATGACCGACAAGACGGTTTCACTCCCCGAAGGGCCGCGGCACGCCGGCTTCATCCGCAACAATCTGCGCAATTACAGCATGCTGCTGTCGCTGTTCGTGATCATGCTGTTCTTCCAGGTGGTGACCGACGGCACGCTGCTGCAGCCGCTCAACCTTACCAATCTGGTGCTGCAGAACAGCTACATCGTGATCATGGCGCTCGGCATGCTGCTCGTGATCGTCACCGGCCATATCGATCTCTCGGTCGGCTCGGTGGCGGGCTTCGTCGGCGCGGTCGCGGCCGTGCTGATGGTCCGCTATCACATCGACTATCCGATCGCCTTCATCGTCTGCCTCCTGGTCGGCGCGGCAATCGGCGCGGCGCAGGGCTACTGGGTCGCGTATTTCAAGATCCCTTCGTTCATCGTGACGCTCGCGGGCATGCTCGTGTTCAAGGGTCTTGCGCTCGCCGTGCTGCAGGGCCAGTCGGTCGGGCCGTTTCCGACGACCTTCCAGAAGCTGTCGTCGGGTTTCATTCCGGAATTTCTGCCGAGCGCCGGCACGCTCTACCCGACCTCGCTCCTGATCGGCGCGGTGCTCGCGCTGGGCATGGTCTATGCCAGCGTCAAGAGCCGCACGCGGGAGCAGTCGCATGGCATCGAGGTCGAGCCCTATGCCTTCTTCATCGCCAAGAATCTCTTTCTGTCCGGCGCGGTGCTGTATTTCACCTATCTGATCGCCTCGCATCGCGGCCTGCCGAACGTGCTCGTGATCATGACGGCGCTGATCGCGCTCTATGGCTTCGTGACGCGGCGTACCGTGATCGGCAGGCAGGTCTATGCCGTCGGCGGCAACGCCAAGGCGGCGAAGCTGTCGGGTATCAAGGCCGAGCAGCTCACCTTCCTGACCTTCGTCAACATGGGTGCGCTGGCGGCGCTGGCGGGGCTCGTCTTCGCCGCGCGGCTCAACACGGCGACGCCGAAAGCCGGTCTCGGCTTCGAGCTCGACGTGATCGCGGCCTGCTTCATCGGCGGTGCCTCGGCGTATGGCGGCGTCGGCCGCGTCGGCGGGGCGGTGGTCGGCGCCATGATCATGGGCGTCATGAACAACGGCATGTCGATCCTCGGCATCGGCATCGACTATCAGCAGGTCATCAAGGGCCTGGTGCTGCTCGGCGCCGTCTGCATCGACGTCTACAATCAGCGGCGATAATCATCAGGCAGCCGAACTGCCGCTCAAGCCCGCTCCGGCATTCTCGCCGGATCGCTTCCGGTGTTCGCGCTCGCGATCGGCGCCTATGTCACGTCGATCCTGCTCGGCGGCTTCCAGATCAGCGCACCACGATGCCGGTCAGCATCGGCGCCAGCGCCGATCATCGCAAGGCGGCTCCGGCGCGAAGCGGCATCGCGGCGTGGCCCAGCGGATCGCCGGTCACGCGCCTGAGCTTCTCGGCCATCGCGCCGAGTTCGCGGCGGACATTGGCGCGCTCGCCGGCGGTCGTTGCCTGCACCGAATAGGAGACGGCGATGCCGATCAGTTCGCCGGTCTCGCCGCTGGCGAGCGCGAAGCCCTGCGAGCCGACGCCTTCGATCGCCTCGTCGGCGGCTTCGGACACGCCAGTGCGGCGGATCTCGTCCAGTCGGGCCATCAATTGCTTGAAGTTCTGCGGCGAGTTGCGCGGCAGCTTCGGATAGGCGCCCGGCACGCGTGCGCGGATCTCCTCATCCGACAGGCGCGCGAGCATAGCCCTTCCGTTGGAGGTGACGAGCGCCGCCGTGCGCTGCCCCGGCGGGTTGACCACCCGAAGCGGATTCGAGCCGGGCGCGATGCGCAGCACGACCTGCTCGTAGCCGTCCAGCACTGCGATGTATCCGGTGTGGCCGGTGCGCGCGCACACCTCGCGCAACTCGCGCTCGGCGACCGCGATCAGATCGTCATGAGCGCGATGCAGCCGGCCGAGCTCGAAGGTGAGCAGACCCGGCCGGTAGCGGCGGGTATGCAAATCCTGTTCGAGCAGGCCGCAATCGCGCAGCGAGCGCAGCAGTCGCGAGGTCGAGCTTTTCGGCTTGCCGGTGAGTGCCATCACGTCCGCGAACGACAGGTCCGGCCGCTTCGTCGAAAAGCAGCGCAGGATTTCGATGGCGTTGGTCAGCGCGCTCATGGTTTCGGCCGAAGGGTTCTGGAATTCGGAACCTGGTCCCAAATTCTAGGATCAACGCGAAAGCGCAGGCAAGCCAAAAATTCCAGCAAAGCCGGCGCCGGATTGCGCAGCGGCAAATCGACGAGGGGCAGTGACAGGAGGACAGGCGCAGCAGCGCGGCGCCTCAAGCAGGTGCGGGATCGAAATACCTATCGCTTGTCAGTGATCGCGGACGGCGGATGCGAGGCGCGAATGTGCCGACGCCGGCACGATCAGTCCATCACGGCCGCGGGCTGCAAGGTGGCCTGGTTCTGACCGCCGAAGTCGAGAAAGGGAAGGCGAAAGCGTATGCCGTGCAGCGTGACGGTCAGCGGAATGGCGCGGAAGTCGTCATTGAAGGCGCGGATGCGTCGCGCAAGCTCGGTCGGCTCGATGTCGGAGGGAATGTTGCAGAGCTTCTCGTACATCCGCCGCGTGCTCTTGGTGCCGCTCCAGGCGATCGGCAGCGTCGGCAGCGGGCCGGTCTCGCAGGCGATGCTGCGCGACAGGCGCCAGAACAGATAGGCAAGGCGCACGAAGGCGATCTGCTCCAGCTCGCGTACATTGGCGCCCTCCGGAATGTCGAAGGATTCGACGCCGACGATCGGACCGGAATCGACCCGCTTGGTCATCACATGCGCCGTCGCGCCGAAGCCGCGCGCGCCCTCATAGAGCGCGAAATGCGCAGGCGCCCAGCCCGGATACTCCGGAGGACCGGGATGGAAATTGTAGGCGCCGTAACCGAGTGCTGCCAGCAGCGGGCGCGGAACGATGACGCCGCTGGTGAAGGCGATCAGCCGGGCGTCTTCCAGCACCTCCGGCTCGATCGCATTCAGATCCTCGAGGGTCAGCGCACATCGGATCGACAGCGCGGGATTGTGCTCGTTGAGCAGCCTGCTGAGTGCGAGTTGCTGGCTTGCGGTGCCGATGAGAAGGATGATGGTCTTCATGCTGGCCTCGTTCCCTGGTCCCTGGCTGTCAGCCGCGGCGCTCCGCGATCGCGACGACCTGGCTCGCGGTGTGAGATTGTGCGAACGCACGGAAGAGATCGCCGGACAATTCCTGCGAGGGGGCGATCTCCAGAACTCGGTTGTTGGCCTGCAGCGCGGCTTCTCTTGCGGCGCGCACGTCATCCTTCCAGGGACAAAGCGAGAGTTCGAGCCGGCCGAAGCCGCCGCAGTCGGAGGCGAACGCGTCCGTCACGGCCTCGATGCTGGCCGCGACCTCGCGCGCGCCGCTTGCCTCGAAGTCGCGCAGGATGACGGTGATGCCGTTCTCCGACGGCACCTCGGAACTGATGACGAGCAGCGAGTCGCGCGCGCCGGTCCGGCCCGCACGCCGCGCGCCGCGCGCAAGATCGGCGAAGTCGGGATCGGGGCCGAGACTGATGGTCGCCGCCGAAAGATGATGGAGGATGGTCGCGTGCCGTCGCGCATCGACGTCATCGGCTGCGGCGTGATAGCTGCGCGGCAGCCACACCGTGTCGAGCGGCATTTGCGACGACGTCAGGCTCCAGGCCTGATCGAGCAGGTAGCCGTCCCAGACCGAAGGGTATGTCGCGGAGAGGTCCTGCCAGGTTTTGACCAGCGTTTCCGCCGTGGCGGAAGCGCCGAAATAGATGGTGCGCGCCGACATCTCCCAGCGATTCCACCGGTGCGCCGCGAAATCGCAGCCAAGCGCTGCCGGCAGCGTCGGTGGCTTGCGCAGCGTGGCATCGGCCTCGACGAACAGCAGCGGTCCGCCATATCGGTCCCACATGCGGGCAACGAAATCGGCCTTCTCGAATCCGAACATGCGGTCGTCGAAGACGGCTTCGATCGGCTGGATGTCGAAGTCGAGCCTGAGCTGCGTCAGCGAGCGTTTCAGGCGCCAGGCGTGGTTCTCGCCGAGGCCGGCCGGATAGCAGGAGACGACACGCAGCGGCGTCGCGGTCTTGCCGCCGCCCGGGTGCGGCGTGGGCCAGCCGAGGCCGCCCCACCACAATTCATGCGGGCAATCGGCGCCGCAGGCCCCGATGGTGCCGACGTCGGTCAGCTTGGATTTGAGAAAGTCGAAGTGCGGATTTTCGCCGAACGGGATCGCGACGACCGATCCGGCGCGCAGTGAACGGTACAAGCGCTCGGCGCCGGCTCCGTTGGGCGGATCGATCACGATCACGAAGCCATCATCCGCCGTCGGATGCTTGCCGTCCTCCCATAGCACAGGCGTGCCGAACCGTTCCGCGAGCCATGCCAGGCGTCGCAGTTGCGGCCGGCCGAGCCTGATCCCGTTGGGCCGCAACAGGCGTCCGATCGCCGCCTCGGTCTGGTTGGCCGGTTGCAAACTGTTCAGCGTCATGCGTGCGTCATCTCGTTGAGTTTTACGCAACACGTCGTCAGATCAGGCGCAGGAAAATCGCGCCGCGGGCGGGCAGGGCGGTCCTCGCGGCGTTGCTACCGTTCGCCGCTGCTGCGGGCGTCGCCATGATCGGCCGGGTAGAGGCAGTCCTGGTTCAGGGGTCTCAGCGCAACGGTGTAGATGGCAATATCGTCCTCAAACCCGTCGATTGGGATCATCGCGCAGCCGTCGTCGTCCGAGGCACGGTAATGGCAACCGGCCCCTTCGATGCCGGCGAAAACCAGTCTGTTTTCGTCGATGCGCACCAGCTTCGCGCTCGTGGTCGCTGCGGCGACCGTATCGCCCGTCTGTAAGACAATCCCGTCGAGAACGCCTTCGCGCGCGAGTCGGCCGAGCGGCAGACCAATCGTGGTGATCGCCATCGCGCGCGCGATCGGGATTCTCAAACGCACGTCGCCGGTGCCGGTGCGAAAAACCGTGATCGTTTCCACCGAGGCTGAGCCATTGGCCCGAAACAGGCCGACCTGAAGCGTGCCGCAAGCGGTTTCGCCGAAGATGTCGGAGGGCAGGCGGTTCGCGCCGAACAGGACGTAAAGATAGGCATGCGACGGCGAGAGCGTCGCGAAACTGCCGGCAAGCCATGTCGGCGGTGCGAGCGCCGTGCAGGCCGCGGAGAGGCCGCGCGCGAGGATCTGGTTCTTGACGAACGCGCCGTCGAGCGTCGGCCCAGCCGTTTGCGCGCCGAGCTTGATGTTGTGCGTGAACGTGCCGAGCAAAGCGAGCTCGTCGTCGTCGGGCAACAGCAGAAGCCGGGCCAGGCTCGCGGCCGCCCAGCGCGCCGCGACATTGAGCGCCGCATAGGGCTGCAGATTGTAGCGTGGCGCGATCTCGCGGGATCGCGAGACGAAGGCCAGGACGCCCGATTGGATTTCGGCGGCGAGTGCTGCCTGTTCGGCTGGCCGGGAATCGATGTCGCGCAGCACTTCCGCGCCGCGATAGTCGCGCAGCGAGCCCTCGCCCGAACAGCAGATCTGCTCGACCAGCGCGATGTTGCGGATCATCATGCTGCTTGACATGCGGCGTGACGACGAGATCGGAGATTAGCCCTTCCGCACTGTCGGCATCGTCGAGATCGTCGAACGCGTCGTCGCGCGGGAGCAGGTAGGCGCCGTGCAGTCGGATGTTGAGGCCTTCGATGTCGAAGATGCGGCGCAGCGCTTTCTGCACGCTTGCCGAATGGCCGAGGTCGGCCAGCACGAGGTCGGTGCAGGAATCGAAACCCGGGATCGAAAGGCGCAGATAGGCCAAGAGCCGCTTGCGCAAGCCGCTCGCGATGCTCGGCGATGTCCTCGGCGTCCAGGAGATCGGGCAGGGCGTCGGCGAACTCGTGGCCGGTCGCGGTGCCGTCCGGGTATCTGCGAAAAATCTCGCGACCTTCGGCGAGTGGAGCTTGACGATGTCCGCGAAGGTCGGCTCGTCGATTTTCGGGAGGCTGCGGACCAGCTCGGAGAGCGGTTCGAGCGTATCGGCCGAACCGATCAGGCTGACGCGGCGATTGATCTCGAGATGAGGCGGCGGCTTCGCCGTGCATGTCCCGCCAGATGCGAGCGACAAAAAGCCGTCGCGGCCGAGGAATCCGACCGCAGCGCGCCCGCCGCTCCGCGCCAGCCGCGCGCGGCGTTCCTCGATGAAGGCATCGAACGCCGTCATCACCGGCCCAGAGCCGTCATGCCGACCTGGAAGCCGGTCGACTTCTCGACGCTCTGTGCCGCCACCATGCGGCGCAAGGTGCGGGCGCCATGGTCGAGCCGGGATGGCTCGCGCGGGGCAGAGCAGCTCGAAGATCGCAGTCTCCCGCTGCAACTTGGAGGCGAGTTTCGGGCTCGCGTGCGGATAATGGCGCGGTCGATGCCGTGACGCCGCGCGCCCCTGACGTCGGCCTTGTCGTTGTCGCCGACGTGAAACGACGCCGCCGCGTCGATGCCTTGTTCGGAGAGATATTTTGCGAACAGCTTTTCGCTCTTGCTGCTGCCGTGGTCGCAGGAGGCGTAGAGGAAGTCCCAGGTCAGACCGGGACTGCAGGCGCGCAGCAGACGGCGAGCTGATCCGATGTCCAGTAGGTGTCGGAGATGAATCCGACGCGGTGACCCGCGCTCTTCATGTCGGAGTATTGCTGAAGCATTTCCGGATTCGCGCGGCAGAGCTCGAGCTCGGCGCGGAATTCGGCGTCGACGAGGTCGTCCAGGCGATCGCGATCGAGCCCGAACAGCCTGAAAGGGAAACAGGAATAGATGTCGTCGATGCGGACTTCCGCCGAACCACGCTGCTCCTTGGCGATCCTGCGCGCCCGCGACTTCGGCCTGGATGCGATGCTGAACGAAACTTTCCGAAACATTCGGACACGTTTCGGAAATGCCGGAAAGTTCGTAAGCCCTTTCAAACACGCCGTCCGGCGTCGTGCAGGCGCGTAACAGAAATGTGTCGAAAACATCAAATGAACAACGCAGAAACACTTTGCGTCCGGCGCGTTGCGCCGACCGTTGCGATCGTCATTCGTGAAATTCCCACAGCTCGTCGATGCGATTAACGTATGACGACGCGAAATCAGGCGCACAATTTCAAAAAAATTTATGCGTGCGATTCAAAAACGCATCTGCGCTGCGACTGACAGATTCAAAAAAATGCGTTAACTTCGAAATCGATGATTCGGAAAAAATTGCCGGGTGCGAAATCGTCGC
Organism: uncultured Alphaproteobacteria bacterium; assembly: GCA_963770385.1. Classification (GTDB taxonomy): domain Bacteria; phylum Pseudomonadota; class Alphaproteobacteria; order Rhizobiales; family Xanthobacteraceae; genus Bradyrhizobium. The sequence goes on from CAVYPJ010000003.1 coordinate 3,368,567, forward strand.
GCGGGAGTTCTCGGTCGCATACAATCGATCATCCGCGCGCTCCGCGCGTGCGAGTTTCGATCGGCGTTAGTGCGCGTAGCAGCAGCGTTTTTCCCGCTGCGATAGTCCGTTCCGGATGAATGTTCTGCGATGTCGAGCGATCGTCATCGAGCCGTCGATCGAAGCTCGCCGTTGCGGCGCGATCGGCATTTTTTGCCGGGCGATCGGCAAAAAATTCCTCCTAAGCATATTGAAAAATAACAAAAATACTTCGCCTGGATTGTTCTGGCCCTCGCGTTCAACGATCGGAAGCCGTATGGGATGTGCACCGTCGGCATTGCGGGTTGGAGATTGGGAATGAGCTACGCGCTTGATGTCTGGGCTCCCGCCGAGACCGAGATCGGACGACGGCCGCAGCACCGGCTGCCGAAGTGACCGTGCCATGGATGCCAGTCGGCCGCGACCGCGCCGGACAGCGCGCCGATCACCGCCGACATCGTTCACGACGAAGACAAGGATCTGCTCGATCGTCTCGCGATCAGGCGACGAAGCCGCGTTCCGCGCTCTGGTCGAGCGACACATCGATCGCGCCTACGCGATCGCGCTGCGCATCGTCGGCAACGCGGCCGACGCCGAGGACGTGGTGCAGGACACCATGCTCAAGGTCTGGACGCCATCGCGGTCGATGGCAGCACGGCCGCGCCAAATTCTCGACCTGGCTCTATCGCGTCGTCACCAACCGTTGCATCGATCTGCGCCGCAAGCCGCGCACCGAGAATGTCGACGCGGTGCCGGAGGTCGCGGACGAGCAGCCCGACGCCAGCGCGGTCATCGAGCGCAACGAGGTCAACGATCTTCTGGAGGCTGCGATGCAGCGATTGCCCGAGCAGCAGCGCATCGCGGTGATCCTTTCCTATCATGAGAACATGAGCAACGGCGAGATCGCCGAGGTCATGGACACCACCGTGGCCGCCGTCGAGTCGCTGTTGAAGCGCGGACGTCAGCAGCTTCGCGAATTGCTGCGCCGGCACGAACGCGACATCCGCACCGCGTTTACCGATTGCTAACCATAAAAGTCGAAGCCCGAAAAATTCGTCGCCTGATCGCTCTGCGCTCGTTCCGTTTGATCGAACAGACGGGGCTGCGATCCGCGTCGTCAGTCCTCTTCACGATGCGGCATGTCATGCCCATCATCACAGGAGTCTCCAGCATGCCCGCAATTTCCACCAACACTGCGGCCAACTCCGCGGTCCGCTACCTCAACATCAACTCGGCGCAGGAGACCAGCGCGCTGTCCAAGCTGTCGAGCGGCTCGCGCATCACCTCGGCCTCCGACGACGCCGCCGGCCTCGCGATTTCGACCCGCATCTCCTCCGACGTCACCACGCTGCAGCAGGCCGCGACCAACGCCTCGCAGGCGACCGCGATCCTGCAGACCGCCGACGGCGGCGCTTCCAACATCAGCGACATCCTTGCCCGCATGAAGTCGCTGGCCTCGGAGTCGGCATCCGGCACCACCGACCGACACCAGCCGTCCCTACATCAAGTCGGAATTCGCGCAGCTCACGAGACGAAATCGACAACATCGCAACCGGTACGCGCTACAGCGGCCAGAGCCTGCTTGACGACGCCAACAATCCGTTCGCCTCGGGCGTCTCGGTGCTGGTCGGTTCCTCGGGCTCGGACACCATCTCGATCACGCTGTCGAGCCTGAGCACGAGCGATCTCGGCGTGGCGACCGCCGCGATCAGCGTCAGTACGCAAACCGGCGCGACCGCGGCGCTGTCCACTCTGGACTCGGCGATCGACACGGTCTCCACTGCCCGCGCCACGATCGGCGCATCAGGAATCGCGGTTCAACTTCAGCGCCAGCTCGATCCAGACGCAGACTCAGAACCTGCAGTCCGCCAATTCGGCGATCAAGGACGTCGATATCGCCGCCGAGCAGGCCACGCTGTCGTCGGCGCGAAGTGAAGATCCAGGCCGCGGTGTCTGCCGAAACAGCGGCGAACCAGATGCCGCAGTCGCTGCTCAAGCTGTTGGGCTAATCAACGACAAGCCGGGCCGGCATGACGCCGGCCCGGTCTTTTTCAGGACGAGACTTTGGTCATGACAGTCAGCAGCGCCTCTTCCGGTTCGAGTTCGTCGAGCACGATCACGACGAACGGCAATAACGTATCGTCCAGCATCGACTGGGACGCACTGATCCAGGCCGCGGTGAAGGCCAAGATGGCGCCGGCAACCATTATCAGCGACAACATCAAGGCCAATCAGGCCAAGTTCACCGCCTATCAGAAGCTGCAGACCGATCTCAGCACGCTGGCCACCGATCTGAAGTCGCTCGGCACGTCCATCATCAATTCGCTGGCGACCAATGCCTTCGCCTCCCGCGCGGCCACCATCAGCGCGACCGGCGACGTCAGCGCGTCGTCGGCGCTGTCCATGACCGTCGAAAACGGTGCAGCGACCGGCGACCACACACTGCAGATCACCCAGATCGCCACGGCACAGAAGGTCGCCGGCACGACGCAGCCGAGCCAGAGCGCGGCGCTCGGCCTTTCCGGCACGTTCTCGATCGGCCTCGCCGGCGGCAGCTCTGCGAGCATCTCGATCACGAGCGGCATGAGCCTGCAGGACGTCGCCGACACGATCAACGCCCAGACTTCGACCACCAATGTGGAGGCCTCGATCGTCCAGGTATCAAGCGGCTCCTTTGAGCTGGTGCTGACCGGTACGCAGGATGCAGCAAATATCACTTATTCGAGCACGTCGGGGGACGATATCCTCAACAAGCTCGGCGTCACGGACAGCTCCGGCGCGTTCTCCAATGTGCTGCAGTCCGCGCAGCCGGCGGAATTCAACCTCGACGGTATCGCACTCACCCGCAACACCAACGACATCTCGGACGTGCTGAGTGGCGTCACCTTCAATCTCCTGCAGCCGACGCCGAGCGGGACGACGCTGAACATCAGCATCGGTGCCAACTCCGATCAGATATCCTCCGCGCTCCAGGCCATCGTCACGGACTACAACGCCTTTCGCGACGACGTCATCGCGCAGCAGGCGATCAATCCGGACGGAACGGCCGCATCGAGCGCGGTGCTGTTCGGCGACGGCACCATGCGTGACATCATGACGAGGATGCAGCAGGTCCTTAGCGCGTCGGTCGGCGGTCTGACCATGAGCGACCTCGGTCTGTCCTTCAATGAGCAAAACGAGCTGCAGCTCGATACCGGAACGCTGTCGTCCGTTCTCACAACGAACTTGAGCGGCGTAACGACGTTGCTGTCGGCGCAAACCACGACGTCATCGAGCCAACTCACGGTAGTCAATACCAGCAACTCGCCGCAGTCCTTCACGCTGGACCTTCAGGTCGATTCGTCCGGCAATCTGACGAGCGCATCCGTCAACGGCGACAGCTCGCTATTCACGATCAGCGGCAACTCCATCATCGGCAATGCCGGGACCATCTATGCCGGCATGGCCTTCACCTATAGCGGCTCGACCTCGCAGTCGATCACGGTCACCTCGACATTGGGCTTGGCGGCGCAGCTCTATCAGATCGCCAATGATGCGTCCGGATCCAGCGGTTCGTTGCAGACGCAGATGGACACCCTGACGACGCAAGACAATACGATGACCCAGAAGGTCAATGATATCGAGAGCGCGGCGGCTACGTTTCAGGCCTCGCTCAAGTTGCAATACCAAAAGTATCAGACGGCTATCCAGAACGCCAACACCACGATGAACTATCTGTCGGCACTGCTCAATGCGAGGTCAAACAACTAATGACGCAAAGTGCGATGGCACACCGTGCCAACCAGGCCTATCGCGGAACCGCCGTCTCCGTGCCGCCGCTGAGGGGCGTGATCATGCTGCTCAATGGTGCGATCACTTCCCTGCAGAAATCGTTGTTAGCCCAGGAGAAGCGGCGCTTCGAGGAGGGCCATGAGGATTTGACACGGGCGACCGCGATCTTGCGCGGGCTCAGCCACCATCTCGACTTCGTGCGCGGCGGCGCACTCGCGGAAGAACTCTTCAAGACCTACAATTCCCTGATCCTGGCCTGCTTGCGCTCCTACGGCCAGCCGCAGGCGACTGAGCATTATCGCCGCATCATTGCGAGCCTTACGGAACTTCGCGAGGCTTGGGAGTTCGTCGAGGGAGCCGCGGCGAGAGCGGCAAGGGCCGGCTCAGGCGAATCAGTCGCGCCGCGTTGATAGCCGAACGCCGCGTTGCGACCTATTGCAGCGCGGCAATAGATCAAAAACGACCTTCAGATGGGGACGAGCCTGCGGCGAGCGGTAGCAGGCTGCAGTCCAATTGTCGCAATCGGTGGAAATCGATTCCGCCTTGCCCGCGAATGGTTTATGACAGTCCCGGGGACGCTGGATTGAGCGGACAATGGACGTCAGCGAGTTCGAAGACCTGATCGACCGGCTCGGCGAGGATATGTCTCGCTGGCCCGAGGGTCAGCGCTTGGCCGCCGAGAAGCTGATCGCATCCTCCGCCGCAGCGAAAGAACTGCTCGTGCAAGCGCGCGCACTTCGCCACGCCCTCACGGCGCCGCCGGTCCGTGCTCCCGCAGATCTGGTCGATCGCATCGTAGCGGCGGCCGGCAAGCTGAACGCGGAGGCGCCGCCTGCAAAGGGTGAGGCCGTCGCGGATTCGGCGGACGCCGCGCAGTCCGGCCAGGACGCGCTTTACAACTGATCTCCATTTTCTTCGGTTGATCGATCGCCTGATGTTCGGGCACCGCCGTTCGTTGTCGGGTTGATCGGGACGGCAGCGTCTCCGCGATTCGGACAGCGGGCCGCATCTGCCTTCACATGACGCAAGATGCGTGCGCGAGGTTTACGCCATGGCTGCTTCCGGGCTCATGGCATGAGATAGCGGCGTGCACCGGATGCGCTTACCGCCGCGGTATTGCCTGAATTTTTCTCGGCCAATTCCGGAGCCGACTGAGCTCTCCGCGCACTCATTGCGCAGCCTTCAAGGCACCGGCCTGGGCGGCAAATTCTGCCGTGTCTTCAAGCAATTCCGCGTGGGAAATCGCGCCTGAATTCGGCGTGCCATCCGTTTGATCTGCAGACGACGATCACGACTGCAAGCCGCAATGCGCATGGGTGCGCTGCTGCGGCGAACGGAGCCGGAGTTCAGCATGACCGTTTCCCCACCTGGTTCGTCATCGGGTTCGAGCGCTGCATCGGCGGGCTCGAACTCGGTGATCTCTTCGAACCAATTTCTCAGCCTGCTCGTCAGCGAGCTGCAGAACCAGGATCCGCTCAACGCAACGAGCGTGACCGACTTCGTCAACCAGCTGACGTCTTACACCAACTTCACGCAGCAGCAGTCGATCAACAGCAATCTGGGTGCGCTCGCCGGTGCGTTCTCCAGCCTCGTGACGCTCAACTCGGTCAACTACATCGGCCACACCGTCGAGGCGAAGACCGACACCGCCGTGCTGACCAACGGCTCGGCGACCTTCGGCTATTCGCTGTCGGGCGCGGCGAGCAACGTCTCGATCACAGTCACGGATTCCTCCGGCAACACGGTTTGGACCGGCACCGGCACCGGGAATTCCGGAACCAACACCTTCACCTGGGACGGCAAGGACTCCAACGGCAACCAGCTCAGCGACGGCGGCAAGTACACGGTTGCGATCACCGCGACCGACTCCGCCGGCAACTCGGTTTTCAACTACTCGACGATCACCGGCATCGTGACCGGCATCGACACGTCGACAGGTACCCCATCGCTCACCGTGAACGGCGTGTCCGTCAGCGCCAGCAACATCATCGGCGTCACTTCCTAACAGCATTCGGAGTTCGATCATGAGTCTCACTGGAGCACTTTCCTCGGCGATCTCGGCGCTCACCGCGCAGAGCCAGGCACTGGCGATGATCAGCGATAACATCGCGAATTCCGACACGACGGGCTACAAGACGACGTCCGCGATGTTCGAGCAGATGGTGACGGCGTCAAGCTCCGGGCGGTCCTATACGTCCGGCGGCGTTGCAATTCTGGCGCGCGCCAACATCACCCAGCAGGGCCTGCTGGCGGCGACCAGCAACGCGACCGACGTCGCGATCCAGGGCGCGGGTTTTTTCGTCGTGGACAGCGCCGCCACCGGCGGCACCACGTTCTACACCCGCAACGGCTCCTTCACGCCGGACAACCAAGGCATGCTGCAGAACGACGGCTTCTATCTGCAGGGCTGGCGGACCAGTCCTGACGGCACCATCCTCGGCGGCGAGGACCCCTCCAAGTTGACCACGATCAACACCCAGATCGCACCGATCAGCGCCAGCGCCACGACCTCGATCTCGATCGCGGCCAACCTGCCGTCCGATGCCGCCGTCGACGACACCTTCAACAGCTCGATGACGGTCTACGATTCGCTGGGAACGCCGAGCACGGTCGGGATCACCTGGACGAAAACCGCCACCAATAGCTGGACCGCGACTTTCGGCGACCCGAAGTCGCTATCGGATTCGACTGTTACGAACGGCACTACGACGTCCGGTGCGATCACGCTCAACTTCGACAACACCACCGGCTCGCTCTCCACCACGAATCCAAGCCCGCCGACGCTCTCGATCGGTAACTGGTCGGACGGCGCCGGGCCTAGCAACGGCATCGCGCTCGATTTTGGCGGCATGACCCAGTTCGCATCGAGCGACGGCACGCCGGCGGTCACCAATCCGACCATAAACCCGAACGGCTTCGCGAAGGGTGAGTTGAGCGGCTATTCCATCGGCAAGAACGGCGTGGTGAGCGCGACCTATTCTAACGGTCAGAGCGTCGCGATCTACAAGATCGCGGTCGCAACCTTCGCCGATCCCAACGGCCTCTCCGGGAACAGCGACGGCATGTTCACCGCGACCTCGACCTCCGGCAATGCGGCCTACCAGGCGTCGGGCGAGGGCGCGGCCGGCACCGTGTTCGGCAACGCGCTGGAATCGAGCACGACCGACACCAGTGGTCAGTTCAGCAACATGATCACGGCGCAACAGGCCTACTCGGCCGCCTCGCAGGTGATCACCACCGTCAACAAGATGTACGACACTCTGATGTCGGCGATGAGGTAAGCCGTGGCCAGGCCAAAGAACAGCGGGTTTACCGAAGGCGAGGCGCTCCTGCGTCGGTTGCGGCGGCTCAAGATCCGCGCCGACGAGGCAGGCGCGGAGAGCGGCCGGGCGCAATTGATCGCACTGATGGACGACATCGAATCGGTACGGCGGAAGTTGCTGCGCGAATGCGCGCGGCTCGACGAAGAACTGAAGCTGGCGGCCGTCAGGGTCACGGCGGTCACGGCCTATACCCGCGTAGCGCGATCGAGCCGCCAGCCGTACGGCGGCGGGCAGTAACAGAACGGGAGCAACGACATGACACCGGCACCCAATATCGAGAATGGAAATCCCGCTTCGAGCGAACTGCGCGTGAAGTCGCTGATCGTATTGATCGACGAACTGATCTCCGTCGTCGCCGAGGAAAATGCGGAGCTCGCAAAGGGGCTCCCGGCTTCGCGCCTGAAACAGGTCGACGAGAAGAACCGTCTTGCGGACCTGTTCGAGCGGTGCGTGGCGGAATGCGCCGCCAAGACCGCGAGCCTCCATGTCCAGGACCGGGTGCTGCGGGAAGAACTGATGGAGCGGATACTCAACCTGCGCGTCGCAATGGACGAGAACCTGTTGCGGCTACGCGCGGCGATCGAGGCCAGCAACCGGCGGATCGAGGCGGTGATGCAGGCCATTCGCGAGCAGATCGCAAGTGTGTCGCCCTATGGGTCCGGCGGCCGCCGCACGACGCAAGCGGCGTCCTGTGGCACCAATGTCAGGGCCTGACAAGGCCGTCGCGGCCAGGAGTTCATCATGTCTCTCGATATAGCACGATTGATCGCGTTCAGCGGAATCTCGGCCGCGGAGCTGCAGATTGCCGTGGCGTCGTCGAATATCTCGAATGCCGACACGCCAGGCTACACACAGAAGACGGCGAACCAGGAAAGCCTCGTCACCGGCGGAACCGGCACCGGGGTCACCATTACCGGCATCACCAGCAACATCGACAGGCTGCTGCTGAAATCGCTGATCGGCGCGACCTCGGACCTTGGCTCCGCGAGCACCGTGAACGACTACATGTCGAAGCTACAGCAGCTGTTCGGCAGCGCCAGCAATTCCGAGGGCTCGACCACCGGGAATTCGCTCGCAAACACGCTGGCGTCGCTTGAATCGGCGTTGTCGTCGCTCGCGAGCAACCCGAGCAGCGTGTCGCAGCAGTCAGCCGTCATCGGCGCGCTCGACGACGTGGCGTCGCAATTGCGGACGACGTCGAGCAGTATCCAGACGCTGCGCGCCAATGCCGATCAGGACATTTCGACATCCGTCACGAGCATCAACAGTGATCTGAAACAGATCGATGACCTGAACAAGCAGATCAAGCAAGCGGCTGCCTCGGGGCAATCCACGGCTGATCTCGAGGATCAGCGCAACAGCGCGCTTCAGGATCTCTCCTCCAATATGAACGTCAGCTATTTCACGACGTCGGGCGGCGATCTCCAGGTCTTCACTTCCTCGGGCCAGCCGCTGGTCGACAGCATGGTCCACCCGCTGAGCTACACCAAGACACCGAACGTCTCGGCATCGACCACGTTCGGCCCGATCACCGTGGGCGGCGTCGACGTCACCTCGCAGATCACCTCGGGCAAGATCGGCGGGCTGCTCACGTTGCGCGACAAGACATTGCCCGCGGCGCAATCCCAGCTCGACCAACTCGCCCAGCAGCTCAAGTCCAGCCTCAACGCCGTCTCCAACAAGGGCACCTCGCTGCCGCCGCCGGCGAGCCTGACCGGGTCCGCGACGGTGGCAAGCACCGATCCGTTGTCGTCCTTGCCGGCGAGCGGCACGGTCCGCATCGCGGTGGTCGGCCAAAGCGGCAACCTCGTTTCCTATCAGGACCTCGATCTCTCGCAATATTCGACGGTCGGCGATCTCGTCAATGCGATCAACGGCATCCCCGGCCTGTCGGCCTCGGTCGATGCCAACGGCCATCTGTCGATCGCGGCGACCACCACCGGTGACGGTGTCGCCATCAATGACATGACGAGCTCAGTCGGCACCGGCGGGGCAGGATTCTCCAGCTATTTCGGTCTCAACGATCTGGTGACCGGAAACGGCGCAGCCGATTTCGCCGTGCGCGGCGATCTTCGCGATGGCGATGCGGGGCTTCCGGCCTCCACTCTGGATTCGTCCGCAACTCTCACGACGGGAAGTCAGGTGCTGCCGCCGGGCTCGGCGACCATCGTCAATGCGCTCGAAAGCGCACTGACGGCGCAGACAAACTTCGCCGCTGCCGGAGGATTGAGCGCCACGACGGGCTCGTTCGCAGACTATGCATCCTCGATTGTGTCGGACGTTGCAAGCAAGGCGTCACGGGCGTCATCGACGTTCACTTCCAAATCAACCGCGCAGTCGACTTATGCGAGTTCGCTGTCTTCCCAGTCCGGGGTCAACGTCGATGAGGAAACCAATCGGGTTGCCGCGCTTCAGAACAAGTATGCGGCGGCATCTCAACTCATTCAGGCCGTCAACACGATGTTCAATTCGCTGCTGACCGCAGTTCAGTCGACGGGCTAGAGCGCGATAGGATCGGTTTTTCCGGATCATGCCTTAGCAATGGAAACAGTATCATGATTACACGGGTTGCGACCTTTCCGCTGTCGGACCAGATGATCTCCGGCGCGCTTCGGACCGAGGCGACGATGGCCAATCTGCAGGTTCAGGAAGCCTCAGGCGTCCAGTCACAATTTCTGGCCGGTTACGGTGCCGATACCCAGCAGGTCATTAATCTACAGGTCTCGGTCACGCGCGCGCAATCCTATATTGATGCCGCGACGTTCGCCGATACCAAGATCCAGCTGATGTATTCGAAGATGACCACGGTCACCGATTCGCTGACAAATCTGCGTTCGCTGCTCAGCGCCGCCAGCACCGGCACCGGCACCGCGACGGCCGCGACGATCAGCGGCGCACAGCAGATGCTGGAGGAGATGAAGGGCGTCCTGAACGCGCAGTACAACGGACAATATGTTTTCGGCGGCAGCGACGTCACGACCGCGCCGGTCGACCTGTCGACCTTCGCGACCGGGGCTGGATCGCTGACCACCACGGATACAAGCTATTATCAGGGCAACGGCGATATCGCGTCCGTGCGTGTCTCCGGTGACCAGACCGTGTCCTATGGCGTCACCGCTGACAATCCCGCTTTCGAGCAGGTCATGCGCGTGTTGAAGTTCGTTGCCAACAGCACGACGCTGTCGTCCAGCGACATCAGCAATGCGATGGACCTTGCCAGCAAGGCGGTCGACGCCGTCGCCACGGTGCAGGCGAAGCTGTCGAACGCCGACGCGCAGATCAAGACGGCCCAGGCGTCGCAGGTCGATTACCAGAACTATGCCAAAACCCTGGATGCCAATCTCACCGGCGTGGACGTCGCCGCGGTGACGGCGCAGCTGGCCACCTATCAAGCGCAGCTCAGCGCATCTTTCTCCGCGCTCGCCAAGATCCAGAGCCTCAATCTGGTGAGCTATCTGAGGTAGCTCTTTTCGAGCGGCAGAGACTAAAGCATGATCCGGAAAAGTGTGTAGCGGTTTTCCTCGCGACAAACGCGGAACGCGTTTGCGCGGAGATCATGCTCAAACAAAGTCCTAAAGCGCGATGACGATTCAACCTGATCTCATCGCGCTTTAGGCGACCGCGCGATCGCGCACGCCCACCCAACGCGAGATCGCGTCATATAGCGCGTCTGGCTGGATCGGTTTGGTCAGGAAGCCATTCATGCCGGCAGCGAGGCAGGTTTCGCGTTGCCCGACCAGCGCGTTGGCGGTCAACGCTATGATCGGTACATCGCGTCCGGGCCCGCTCAGGGCGCGGATCGCCTTGGTCGCCGATATGCCGTCCAGCTCGGGCATCTGCATGTCCATGAGCACCAGGTCATATGGTCTCGTCCGGACAGCCTCGACGGCCTCGCGTCCATTGCCGACCTGGTCGGCCTCGTATCCGCGCTTCGCCAGCAGCTTGATGACCAGCGACCGGATCACGGGATTGTCTTCGGTGACGAGGATTTTGATCTCGGCGGCATCCGGGGCCATCGTCGGCTGAAGCGACGGCGCCGCGATCTCGTGTGGCTGGCCGAGCCGGCAACGCACGGTGAACCAGAAGCGGCTTCCGTGGCCGGGTTCGCTTTCCACGCCGATGTCCCCGCCCATGGTCAGGCAGAGCTGCTTGCAGATTGCCAATCCAAGTCCCGTGCCGCCGTATTTTCGTGACACCGAGCTGTCGGCCTGCGTGAAGGGACTGAACAGGCTTGGCAATACGTTTGCCGGAATGCCGGTGCCTGTGTCGGCGACTTCGAAGCGCAGCTCGATACCGTGCTGCTCCAGATCGCGATGCGAGACCGAAATCCGGACCGAACCCTGCTGGGTGAACTTGATGGCGTTGCCGACCAGGTTCAGCAGAATCTGCCCGATCCGGCTGGGATCGCCGCAGAGCCAGATCGGAACGTCGGGCGCAAGCGCGGTTTCCAGCTTCAGGCCCTGTCCCGCAGCCTTTGGACCCATCAGGGATACAACGCCATTGATCGATTGCTTGACGTTGAAATCGATCGCCTCCGGCGTCAGCTGACCGGCTTCGAGCTTGGAGAAATCCAGGATGTTGTTGAGGACGGCAAGCAGGTTGCGCGCCAACTCCTGGGCCACGCGCGCAAGATCCTGCTGCTCCTCGTCGAGCGAGGTCGCGTTCAAGAGGTCGATCATCCCCATCATGCCGGCCATCGGCGTGCGGATCTCGTGGCTCATTACCGCAAGAAAGTCGGACTTCGCCCGGCTTGCCGCCTCGGCGGCGTCTCTGGCCTCGCTCAGCGCCTCGGTCGTCGCGATCAGCTCGGCCTTCTGGGCTTCCAGCTTTCGCTGGGCTCTCACTTGGCTCGCAAGATGATCGGCGAGCTCGGTCGATGCGCGCTGACGATCCGTGATGTCCTCATGGGTTACGAGCCAGCCTCCGCCGGGCGTCGGCGTATGTCGGACGAGCATGACGCGGCCGTCGAGGAGGCGTCGCATTTGATCTCGTCCGCCGGAATTTCTCGTATCTCTCGCGGCCGTCGAGATGGCGAGAGCTTCGCCGGTCATCGCCAGGATCGCGGCGATGTCGCCGAACGGCGTGCCGGCCCGGACCTGGTCCTCACTCAGCTGGTATAGCTCGCGGAAGCGTGCATTGGACATGGCGAGCTTTCCGTCGGCATCGAACAGGCATAGTCCCTGGGTCATATTGGCGAGCGCGGTGTCGAGTTGCTGCTTGCCGAGCGCGAGCCGTGCTTCCGCCAGCTTCTGGTCGCGCCACCAGAGACGGCCGATCAGGAGAAAGATCGCGACAATGACCGAAGCGAGCAGACAAGCCACGACGATCAGCAATCTGGTTTGCTCGCGCCAATCGGCAAGGGCGGCGTCCGTCGTGATCGTCGCGACCAGCACGATTGGATAATCGCGCATCTGGCGCGCCGACATCAGGAGCGATGGATGATCGTGAGACGTGTCCGTCTGCGAAGTGCCGAAATCAGACGTCGAAAGCAGTTGCAGGAAGTCGGATTTCTCGTGGGCGTCTCTCTTGGCATCTGCCGCGGCCTTCGGAAAACGGGCAAGGAACTGACCGTTGCGATGGATCATCGCAATGGTCGCACTGCCTCTCAGGGCGGTGGACGCGAAGAATTTCTCGAAGCGAGACGGATCAATTCGCCTTGTCATGACGCCGAGAAACACGCCGTCGGAATTGACGAGCTTTCGGGCGAGACTGATCGTCCATCGGTTCGTCGACCGGCTCAGGACAGCATCAGCCAGCACCGTTGCCGAGGTCGAATTCGAACGGAATGACTCGAAATAGGCGGTGCCCGAAATATTGGCTGAGTTTATTGCTCCGGCTTTTGACGTATTGATGATGTCGCCTTCCGAACTGTAGAGGCGAATGTCGCTTGCTCCGAATGAGCCGTTGACCTCCGCTTCCAGCAGCGAATGCACGTCTGACGTCGACAGCCGGTCCTGAAATTCCGCGGCGGAAGTAATCTCCGATAGGCCGAGCCGTGCCGCGAGGCGAGCCTGGGCGTCCGCATAGTCCTCGAATTGCTGGTCGAAATGCCTCGAAAGCAGCAGCGCTGCGTTCTCGAGCTCGCGTTCGTTGCTGAGCAGCGCGCGCTCACGAAAGGTACCGATCATCAGCCCGGTGGTAATCGCGATTCCGGTGATCAGGGCGAGGCCGTACAACACGATGCCGCGTATCGTGATGCGCCATCCTGCCCGCGAGCCGCCAAGTGGATGCTCTGGCATGGTCGGTTCTTCGCTGAGCTTCGCTGCAACAAACTCTCGAGACAACACTATTTCCTCGGCGGTGGCTCCCTGCAGGCTAGGCGGCGCGGGTTATCTCGACCTTAAGCCGCAGCCGCAGGACTACGGGTTTGAGGAGGGGAGACGGAACGGCGGTGTCCGTAGTCTTACGGAGGCGCCGCCGCTCACCGTCGACGCGGTCGGTACTTTTCCGGGCAAGTTGTCTCGCATTTGAAACGCATTCTCTTAACGCAGCGAAGATATGACGATCATAATATCGAGTTCCCGGGACGGAACATGATCCGCGGGCGATGAAAGCGGCTGGATGATGCGGCTGAATCGACGACGAATATTGAAGGCGTGCGTTACAGGTCTGGCAGCCGCGGCGACGCAATTTCCCTCGCCCCTGATCGCGCGGGCGAGACCGTTCGCTGGTATCACGTTGCGGGGGGCGTCGTACCAGCATCCGTTCCTCGCCATCCTGCAAGGATACATTCCGGAATTCGAGCAGCAGACCGGGATGAAGGTGGATCTGCGGCTCTCGGCATTCCCCGACTATAACAAGAAGATCGCGCAGACGCTCACCTCCGACAGCGCGGCCTTCGACTTCATCAATGTCACGTATTACCTGGCGGCGCGTTGGGTCGCGGAAGGATTGCTGACGAATCTCGACGAATATACGCAGGACCGGAACGTCACGGCTGCGGATTGGAATCCGCGCGATTTCGTCGACGGCGCCCAGTTTCCGTATCGCGATGCCAAAGGCCATACCTACGGCTACGCCTGGGAAGGCGGTGCCATGGTGATGGGCCTCTCCCGCATGGATTTGATGGAGCGAAGCGGCCTGAAGGCGCCGAAGACCTTCGATGAGCTGCTGAATGTCTGCACCGAGATCCACGGCGCCGACGGCGCCAGCGGCTTCGTGAGCTGGCAGCTCCACCACTGGTGCCTCATTCCATATCTGCACGGGTTCGGCGGCGATGTGTTCAGAAACCCGCCGCGTGACACGACGCCGATCTTGAATTCACCGGAAGCCGTCAAGGCCGTTGAATACTACGCGAAGCTTCTGGCCTGCGCGCCGTCGGACGTTTTGACCTATAGCGAGGCTCGGGCCAAGCAGGCTCTTCTGACCGGACGCTCCAACATCTTCATCCATTCGAGTTCGTGGGTGATGCCGATGCTGCTGTCCGATGAGAGCCGGGTGAGGGACACCGGGCTGATCACGGCCATGCCCGCAGGACCGGTCAACAATTATCCCGCCTCGAACAGCCAGGCCTTCGGCATCCCGCAAAAGGCAAAAAACAAAAGAGCTGCCTGGGAATTCATCAAATGGGCGCTCAGTCCCGAGATGTCGGCGCGGATCGTGAGGGAGCACCGGCACACGACAACATGCCGCCGGTCAATCATCCAAAGCGACATGTATCGCAAGGTGAGCACGATCAATGGCCAGGATCTTGGCGCGCTGTATCTCGACGTGCTCGAGCTTCCGGCAAAGCGGCACAACTACATGGCGTACCGCACGGTGAAAGAGTTCCCCGTGGTCGCGGAGACGATTAACAAAGCCGTCGAACAGGTCGTGACCGGTCAGCGCTCCGCGCGAAATGCGATGGATGCCGCGCAGGAAAAGGCGATCGCCGACCTCTACCGGCCTGCCAATTCGCTCTGAAGCCGACCTGACGAGACTGCTTAAAAGAGCGGCACGCAGAGGTAGACGCAGTAGTTTTACGGTCTCCCGATTTAACAGTCCAACAATCGCTTTAAGCGCAATTTGACTCCGTTGGCGAAGATCGCGCGGTTCTCTGAACGCGGACACCGCGCGTCTCTGCACGCAAGGCAGGTCATGCGTGAGCCGGTGTGGAACCAAGGCTTCTTGAATCGAAGATAACGGACCTGACAATGACGTCACTGACAGAACCGGCGAACACGGACGACATCGTCGTGCTACCGGCCGGCGCCTGCGAACCTCATACGTTGCCGCAGATACTTGACCTGACCGAGGCGCAGAATCTGCGCGACAGCATGATCCGCCTGTCTGGCGAGCAAGGCATTCTTTTGGACGCAGGCGGCGTCGAACGCATGTCGACACCGTGCATCCAGGTCCTGCTCGCGGCGGGACGCGGCGCGGAGATCTCGCGGAAGCCCTTCAAGATTGTAAACGCCTCCGATGTGTTCCGATCGGCGATCGCCGATCTCGGGCTGCATGCGGAATTCAGCAACTGGATGAATTGAGATGAGCAAGCGGATTTTAGCGGTCGATGACTCCAAGACCATGCGCGACATGGTGTCGTTCACGTTGAAGAAAGCCGGCTTCGACGTGGCCGAGGCCGAGGACGGCAAGGCGGCGTTGAACGTGCTGACGAGCGGCAAATTCGACCTGATCATCACCGATCTCAACATGCCGAACATGGATGGCATCACGCTGATCAAGAACGTCCGTTCGGGCTCGCAGCACCGGGCGGTTCCGATCCTGATTCTGACGACCGAGAGCGACGGCAGCAAGAAGGCGGACGGCAAGGCGGCTGGAGCCACCGGATGGCTCGTCAAGCCCTTCAATCCCGAACAACTCGTCGCGACAGTCAACCGCGTATGTCCGTGACCTCAGAAACTGAAGGCTATCCACTCGCGCAGTTTCGAAAGACCTATTTCGAAGAATGCGCCGAGCTTCTGGACGCGTTGCAGTCCAACCTCGAGCTGTTGTCCAACGGCAACGAGGACAACGATACACTTCATGCGATCTTCCGTTCCGTCCACTCCATCAAGGGAGGTGCGGGGGCGTTCGGCTGTACCGATCTCGTCGCGTTCTCGCACACGTTTGAAAGCCTGCTGGATGCGTTGCGTGAGCACAAGGTGGCCGCAATGCCGGACGTGAGGCAGCTTCTGCTTCGCGCGAGCGACGCGCTGGCCGATATCGTCAATGCCGCCCGCCTCGAACAGCAACTGCCTGCCGATTTTGGAGCCGACATCCGCAGCGCGATGCAGGAGGCCCTGCAGGCGTCCGTGGACTGCGTCGAGGAGAGCCCGCCGCTCGCACCGGGCGCGCCGGCAGCGTCGTCGCCAGCGCTCGACGAACACAGATACCGCATCGTGTTCCGGCCGCACACGGAGATGCTGAGAAAGGCCAATGAACCAATCCTGCTCGTCAGGCAGCTGCGGAAGCTGGGCGATCTCACGATCGCAGCCGATCTATCGCGCCTTCCGGACCTCTATGCGATCGATCCCGAGGCCGCCTATCTGAGCTGGACGTTCACGCTGGAGACCGCCGTATCGCAAGCGACGATCCTGGAAGTCTTCGAGTTCGTCGAGGACGATTGCGATCTGAAGATCGAGCTGGACGAAATTGCCGCGGCTCCGTCCGTAGCCGCGCAGACTACAGCAGACAGTGACACCGGCGGCGGCACGGCCGTCGCGCAGGCGGCAGCACCTCAGGCAGCCGTCACTCAATCCATCCGCGTCGACGTCGACAAGGTCGATCGCCTGGTCAATCTGGTCGGCGAGCTCGTCATCAGCCAGGCCATGCTCACGGAACAGGGGCTGGCGCTTCCCCCGGACCAATATCCAGCGCTGATCCAGGGTATCGAGGCATTGGCGCAGAGCGCGCGCGAGCTGCAGGAAAGCGTCATGGCGATCCGCGCACAGCCGGTCAAATCCGTGTTCGCGCGCATGCCCCGGGTGGTCCGCGAACTCGCGGCGACGCTAGGCAAGGAAGTTCGTATCGTCACGTCGGGCGAGATGACCGAGATCGACAAGACCGTCATCGAGCAATTGAACGATCCGCTGACCCACATGATCCGCAACGCGCTCGATCACGGCATTGAAGCGCCGGATGAGCGCAAAGCCGCCGGCAAGCCACGGCAGGGCACGATCCATCTGTCGGCCGCGCATCGTTCGGGCCGCATCGTCATCGAGGTGTCCGACGACGGTCGCGGCATCAACCGCGAGAGGGTGCTGACGAAAGCCCGCGATCGTGGGCTGATTGCCGCAGGGGCCAATCTCAGCGATGACGAGATCGACAATCTGATCTTCCTTCCGGCGTTCTCGACCGCGGAAGTCGTATCCAACATCTCCGGCCGCGGGGTCGGAATGGACGTGGTCAAGCGCAACGTCCAGGCACTCGGCGGCCGCATCTCCGTGCAATCGAAGTTTGGCCACGGCTCAGCCTTCACGCTGTCCCTGCCGCTGACGCTCGCGGTCGCGGACGGCATGGTCGTGTCGGTCGGCAACGAGACCTTCATCATTCCGCTGACCGCAATCGTCGAAAATCTGCGGCCACAGACGGCGGACATTCATCCTGTCGTCGGCCGCGGCGATGTGCTGGCGCTGCGCGGCGAATATCTGCCGCTCGTCTATCTTCATCGTTGCTTCTCGATCGACAACGCGATCGGCGATCCGTGCCGGGGCATCGTCATCATCGTGCAGAGCGAGGGCGCCGGCCGCGTTGGTGTTGTGGTCGACGAGCTGCTTGGCCAGCAGCAGGTCGTCGTGAAGAGTCTCGAGGCGAACTACGAGCCTGTCGAAGGCATCAGTGGCGCGACGATCCTCGGCAACGGTCGCGTTGCGCTGATTTTGGACGTCGCGCGGCTGCATGAGATCGACAGCCGATCGACCGCGGGACGGCAGCAGCCGTCAGAAATCGCAAGAAGCGGAACCCGAGAGGACATCAGCCATGCAGCCTGACAACAAGGTGCTCGTCGATCGCGGCCTGGAAGCCGCCGTTGGCGAGAACGCCCAGCAGTTCATCACCTTTACCCTCGGTGAAGCGGAGTACGGCATCGACATCATGGTGGTGCGCGAGATCAAGGGCTGGACCGAAACCACGATGATTCCGAACGCACCGCCCCACGTGCGCGGCGTGATCAACCTGCGCGGAATCATCGTTCCGATCTTCGACCTGCGCACCCGTTTCGGGATCGGCGTGACCGTGCCGACCACCATGCATGTCGTCATCATCGTCGCGGCCGGCACGCGGACAGTCGGGCTCCTGGTCGACACCGTTTCCGACATCATTTCGGTCGATCCGAAGGAAATCCGCGACGTACCGGAAATGGGCATGCCGAGTGAGGATCAGTTTCTCGAAGGACTCGTCGCAATCGAAAACCGCATGGTGACGCTGGTTTCGTTGGCGGGGCTGTTCGGAATGCCGGGCGGCGCCCCGAAACGCTCCGCGTCGGATTCGAACGGCGCGATCGCCGCGTAAGATCATTGTGAAGTCGAAGAGTTCATGAACGACAATTCGATGGAGATTAACATGATGCACGAGTTCAACGACGGCAGCCCTGCCCAAGACGAAGACAGCGCGGTGCCCGCGAAAGCGAAAGTGCGTCCGCCTCGGGAGAAAAAGGCTCCGAGCAAGCCGCAGCAAGGTGCGGCATCGCACGAGCTGGCCTCGCAACTTGCGGCCATCGATCGTTCTCAGGCGATGATCAGGTTCTCGCTCGACGGCACGATCGAGCACGCCAACGAAAACTTCCTGAACGCGGTCGGCTATTCGCTGGCGGAGATCAAGGGGCAGCACCATTCGATGTTCGTGGATCCGGCTTATCGCCAGAGCCCTGAATACCGGCTGTTCTGGGAGAAGCTCGGCCGTGGCGAGTACGACGCAGGCCAGTACAAGCGGATCGGCAAGGGCGGCAAGGAGATCTGGATCCAGGCAAGCTACAACCCGATCCTCGATCAGTCCGGCAAGGCGTGTCAAGGTCGTCAAATATGCCACCGACATCACCGAGCAGGTGATCAGGAACGCCGACTTCAGCGGCCAGCTCGCAGCGATCAACAAGGCGCAGGCGGTCATCGAGTTCACGCTCGACGGCAAGATCGTCGATGCCAACGACAATTTCCTGAACGCGCTCGGCTATTCGCTGGCCGAGATCAAGGGGCAGCACCATTCGATGTTCGTCGAGCCGGCCTACCGCCAGAGCGCCGAATACCGGCTGTTCTGGGAAAAGCTCGGCCGCGGCGAATACGACGCCGGCCAGTACAAGCGTATCGGCAAGGGCGGCAAGGAGATCTGGATCCAGGCCAGCTACAATCCGATCATGGGACCGGATGGCAAGCCGTTCAAGGTCGTCAAATACGCCACCGACATCACCGAGCAGGTGATCAGCACGGCCGATTTCAGCGGCCAGATCGCGGCGATCAAGAAGGCGCAGGCGGTGATCGAGTTCACGCTGGATGGCAAGATCGTCGACGCCAACGAGAATTTCCTGAACACGCTCGGCTATTCGCTGGCCGAGATCAAGGGGCAGCATCACTCGATGTTCGTCGAGCCGGCCTATCGCCAGAGCACCGAGTACCGGATGTTCTGGGACAAGCTTGGCCGCGGCGAATACGATGCCGGCCAGTACAAGCGTGTCGGCAAGGGCGGCAAGGAGATCTGGATCCAGGCGAGCTACAATCCGATCCTGGGACCGGATGGCAAGCCCTTCAAGGTCGTGAAATATGCGACCGACATCACCGCGCAGGTGAGGGCGTCCGAGGTTCTCCAGGACGCGGTGCGCCAGACCCAGGATGTCGTCGGCGCCGCGAAGGAGAACGACCTGCGTCAGCGCATCCCGCTGGACGGCATGAGCGGCGAAATCCAGCATCTGTGTGAAGGCGTCAACGGCCTGCTCGACACCATGTCCTCGATGATCAGCGACGTGGCCGACAGCGCGGGCACGTTGAGCATGGCGGCACGCGAGATCGCCGCCGGCAACACCGATCTGTCGCAGCGGACGGAAGAACAGGCGGCGAGCCTGGAGGAAACCGCCGCCAGCATGGAAGAGCTGACCGCCACGGTGCGCCAGAACGCGGAAAATGCGCAGCAGGCCAACAAGCTCGCATCGTCCGCATCGGATGTCGCGATCAAGGGCGGCTCGGTGGTGGCCGAAGTGGTGCAGACCATGGACGGCATCACTCAGGCCAGCCGCAAGATCGCCGACATCATCGGCGTCATCGACGAGATCGCGTTCCAGACCAACATTCTTGCGCTGAACGCTGCGGTCGAAGCCGCGCGTGCCGGCGATCAGGGACGCGGCTTTGCGGTCGTCGCCGCAGAGGTGCGCAACCTCGCCCAGCGCAGCGCCAATGCCGCCAAGGAGATCAAGGGCCTGATCTCGGATTCGGTGTCGAAGGTCGAATCCGGCTCGCGCCTCGTCGACACCGCCGGCAAGACGATGGAAGAGATCGTGCAGTCGGTCAAACGCGTCACCGATATCATGGCCGAAATCTCGGCGGCCTCGCAGGAGCAGCGCGGGGGCATCGAACAGGTCAACAATGCCGTCACGCAGATGGACAAGGTCACGCAGCAGAACGCGGCCCTGGTCGAGGAAGCCGCGGCGGCCGCCAAGTCGATGGAGGATCAGACCTCCGCGATGACCGACATGGTCGGGCAGTTCCAGGTGCTCCCCGATTTCGAGCGGGGTCGCGCGCAGCCGAGGACCGGAAATCCCGTCGTGGATCGATCGCTGAACGCCGGCAAGGAGAAGCTAGCCAACGTGCGATCCGCGCCATCCAGGCCGGCTACGGCGCCAAAGGCCTGCCGCCGCGGCCGCCGGCAAGCCCGCGTCCGATTACGCGCCGGTGCGGCGACGCGCGGTCGGGGCGGAAGACGTGGACTGGAAGGAATTCTAGTCGCTGATCGGGCGTCACCCGGCTTGGCCCGGTGATGCCCGGCCGGGGCATGGAGGCGATGGTGGAAGAAGAGTTCGTGCTCGAAGACAACGAATTTCGCAAGATCGCGAAACTCGTGATGGATACGGCCGGGATCGTTCTGAGCGAGAAGAAGCGCGCGTTCATTCACGGACGGCTCGGGCGCCGCCTGCGTGCGCTCGGTCTTGCCGACTTCGGACAATATTGCCGTTTGCTGGAGACGGACCGGGGCGATCAGGAACGTGCCAACCTGATCAACGCGGTCACGACGAACCACACGAGTTTCTTTCGCGAGAAGCACCACTTCGACTATCTCACGAAGGTCGTCCTCCCGAAGCTCGTCGAATCCAATGCCGCGTCACGACGGATTTGCATCTGGTCGGCGGGATGCTCGAGCGGGGAAGAGCCATATACGATTGCCATGACACTGCGCGGTCATCATCCGCCGCTGACAGGCTGGAACGTAAAGATCCTGGCGACCGACCTGGACACCAACGTCGTCTCTCATGCGGCGACAGGCGTCTATGCCGAGGACCGGATCGAGGGCATTCCGGATACGTACCGCAAGCGCTACGTGACGCGGCACAGGGACGGCCACGCGGTGATGAAGGATGAACTCCGCGAGTTGATTACCTTCGCTCACCTCAATCTTCTCGGTGAATGGCCGATGTCCGGCCCGTTCGACCTCATCTTCTGCAGGAACGTCGTCATCTATTTCGACAAGCCGACCCAGCGTCGTCTGTTCGACCGCTACGCCGAGATGCTCAGGCCCGACGGATGGCTCTTCATTGGCCATTCCGAAAGCCTGCTCAACGTGACCGATCGCTTCGAGCCGGTCGGGCGCACGATCTACCGCAGGATCAGGTGATGGTCACGACCGGAAAGCTGCGTGTCGCAAAGGCCGACCATGCGTCGAGCCCGGAGGGCGGGACGCGCCGCTATCGCGACCCGATGTTCGCGGAGACGGCGATCAAGGTGTTTCCTGGCGAGCACTACGTGTCCGATCGTTCCGACGAGATGCTGGTCACGATCCTCGGCTCCTGTGTCGCCGCCTGCATTCGCGATCCGCGTGCCGGCGTCGGCGGCATGAACCATTTCATGCTGCCGGAGGCGGGCGGCAGTCCCGGCTGGGACACCGCGTCGTCCAGCATGCGCTACGGCAACGTGGCGATGGAGCGCCTGATCAATGACGTTCTTACCCGCGGCGGCATGCGCAAGCGGCTCGAGATCAAGGTGTTCGGCGGCGGCAATGTGCTGAACGCGTCCACCAATATCGGCCATCGCAACGCGGATTTCGTCGAGGACTATCTCGCGGCTGAAAACCTGCCGATCGTCGCGCATCATCTGCGCGGCAGTCTGCCGCGCCGGGTGCATTATTTTCCGGCGACCGGAAAAGTCCTGCTGCTCGAACTGCAGCGCACCGAGCGCGAGGTGCTGGTCGCGAACGAGAATTCCTACAAGTCGAGGATTGAGGTCGAGCCTGTTGCCGGGTCGGTCGAGCTTTTTTGAGAGGGCATAATGGGTACCATCCGCGTTTTGATTGTCGACGACTCCGCTTTCGTTCGCCAAGTGCTCACCGAGACCTTGTCCTCCGATCCGTCGATCACGGTCGTCGGCGCGGCGCCGAACCCGATCGTGGCGCGCGACATGATCAAGGCTCTCAATCCGGATGTGCTGACGCTCGATATCGAGATGCCGCGGATGGACGGTTTGTCCTTTCTCGAGAAGATCATGGCTCTCAGGCCGATGCCGGTCCTGATGATCTCTTCGCTCACCCAAAAGGGGGCCGATATCGCGTTACAGGCGCTGGAGATGGGGGCGATCGATTTCGTCGCCAAGCCGACGGTCGGGCTGGTCGACGGCTTGCCGGCACTACGCGAAGAGATCGTCGGCAAGATCAAGGCAGCAATGCGAGCGAAGATCCGTCCCCGCTCGGAGACCAAGGCGCGACCGGTAGCGCTCGCTCCCGGCGTGTCATTCAGTTCGTCGGAGAAGATCATCGCGGTGGGTGCGTCGACCGGCGGAGTCGAGGCCTTGCAGGAACTGCTGACGGCGTTTCCGGCCGACTCGCCGGCGATTTTGATAACGCAGCACATGCCGGCGATGTTCACGGCGTCGTTCGCCAGGCGCCTCAATCAATGCTGCGCCGTTACCGTGAGCCAAGCGAAGAACGGCGAGCGCGTGCTGCCCGGCCACGTCTATATCGCGCCCGGCGGATATCATCTCGAACTCGCGCGCAACGGCGCCAACTATGAGTGCCGCCTTCACGAAGAGCCGGCGGTCTCCGGTCATCGTCCATCCGTCGACGTGCTGTTCCGGTCGGTCGCCCGCGCGGCTGGATCGAACGCCGTAGGCGTCATCCTGACCGGGATGGGAAAGGATGGAGCGATCGGGCTGCTCGAGATGCGCTCTGCCGGCGCGTCCACGGTCGGCCAGGACGAAGCATCCAGCGTTGTTTATGGCATGCCCAAGGCGGCGCATGATTGCGGCGCCACCGAGATCGAGCTGCCGTTGAACAAGATTGCCGCTCACGTCGTGCAGAAATGCGCGACGCTCGCCGCCCGCGGGGTCAGAGTGTAGGAATGTTCAACCGGAAACGCGTCAAGGTCGCGGTCGCCGAACAGCCGGCGCCCGCGTTGACGCCCTTGCCATCGTCTCAGGACGAACACGCCCAGCAAGAAGAGTTGCTGCGGAGATGGATGTCGCTTGCCGGCATGCAGCAGCGCGTCATCAAGACGCTGGTCGCGGAAATCAAGCAGACCTCGAGCTTCGTCGAGACCGAGGCCGATTCGCTCAGTGGCCGCTTCCAGCGGCTCGCGGTCTGTGCCGAGCAGCAGACGGCGCGCGTCGAAAGTCTCAGCAAGCTTGCCATCGGCATCGAGGTCGACGGTGAAACCGTCGCGATCGACAAGATCGCAGGCCTGCTTGAAGAGACGCTCAGCGACGTCGTCGAGAAGATCCTTCTGCTGTCGAAGGACTCGATGTCGATGGTCTACGCATTGAGCGAACTGAATGCCAATGTCGGGCGTGTCGACAATTGCATGGTCGAACTCAATCAGATCAACCGCACGACGAACATGCTGGCGCTCAACGCCCGCATCGAGGCGGAGCGGGCCGGCACAGCGGGTGCGGCGTTCCGCGTGGTTGCGAACGAGGTGCGCGAGTTGTCGCGGACGACCGGGGATCTCGCTATCGCCATGGACACTGAATTGAAGGCGGTGACCGAGGGAATCGCGAACGGGCATGCGACTTTGCAGCGGGTGGCGACGATCGACATGTCGCAAAATCTCATGGCCAAGGATCGTCTCGAGGTCCTGATGTCCTCGCTGATCAGCCGGAGCGACAATCTGACACAAGTCGTCGCTGATGCCATCAGGGAGGCGGAGGTCATCTCGGCCGATGTCGACGGCATGGTGACCGGGATTCAGTTCCAGGATCGCACGCGCCAGCGGCTGGAGCACGTCGTCGATACCCTGCACGTTGTCGACCAGGCGCTCGAAGAGCTGAAGGAGACGACCGGGACGCACCTGCCGGCCACAAACGGCGGGCCGCAGATGGACGTCGAGTGGGTCAAGAAGCTGCTCGATCGTTTCACGCTCGGCGAATTGCGGGCGCGTTTCGTCGCGCAGATTCTCGAAGGCGTCCCGATGTCCGGGCCGGAAGCAGAGTTGGAAACCAGCAGCGTTCCGTCATCGAGCGGATCGATAGAGCTATTTTAGGAGACGACGAAGATGCAGATGCAGATTGATCGCGACAATGGACGCATAGCGGTGAGCGGCGAGTTCACCTTCACCGATCACGGGCCGTTCAAGCGAATGATCACGGAGATGTTCGAGACCAAGGGCAAAGCCATCGTCATCGATCTTTCCAAGCTCGAATTCATCGATTCCGCCGGGCTCGGAATGCTGCTTCTTGCGCGCGACGAAGCCAAGAAGGCCAATCGCGTACTGGTCCTGAAAAATCCGGGCGGCCAGGTGAAGCGCATGTTCGGCGTGACGAAATTCGACAAGCTGTTCACCGTCGAGGAGTGAGGACATGGGCGGGGAGGGGATACAGATGGTGGCGGCCCCGCCGGGCTTCACCTGCTGGGACGGCGTGTCGGAAACGACGCTGGAGGCCGCATTGTCCCCGCCTGCGGCCGGCTGTATCGAAGCCGATCTGATCGGCGAACGTGACTGGGATGTCGTCTTTACGCGGGGTGCGCCGGGATACCTGGCGCTCGTCGTCACCACGCAATCGGCCTACCGCCATTCGATCGTAAGGGCCTTCATCGGCGCGATGGCGAGCAGGACGTCGCTCGGCGAGGATCTGCGGGTACGGATCTATAGCGCCGTGCAGGAAGCGTTGATGAACGCCATCTTTCACGGCAATCTGAAGATCGATCCGCATTTGCGCGACAGTCTCGACGGTCTGTTGGCCTCGCAGGAAGCGATCGAGCTCAAGCTGGCTTCGCCGGAGGTGGCACACGCGATGATCCGGCTGGAGGCGACCTGGGATGCTTCCACCGTTCACGTCGCGGTCCGTGACAGCGGCGAGGGATATGATGCGGGCAGTCCATGCATGCGCAACGGTCACGACATGTGCGACGGCGCAAGCGGGCGCGGGCTGGATATTCTGGAAGCGTTTTCGGACGGGGTGCAGGTGTTGAACGGCGGGACGACGATCAGGCTGGAGTTCCGCCGATGACGGTCAACCTCGCACGTGACGCAGTCGGGTTGCCTGTGCCCGAAACGGCGGATTCCGAAGGTATCAAGAATGCGAGGATCTTGATCGCGGACGATGATCCGCTCTGCCGGCAATTGGTGGGGGGTATCCTGCGCGCACATAATTTCAAGAATTTGCAGTTCGCCGCGGGCGGACTCGAGGCCATGGAGCAGGTCCGAAGTTTTCGCCCGGATCTGCTGCTGCTGGATATGCAGATGCCGGACATGAATGGCTTGGACGTATGCAAACAGATTCGCGCCGATCCGGAGTTTGCAGATGTTCCCGTGCTGATACAGACCGCCACGGTCGATCGGAAGAAGATGGGCGAGCTGTTTTCCAGCGGCGCGTCGGACTTCCTGTCCAAGCCGGTCACGCCGTCCGAATTGATCGCGCGCGTGATCATTCATCTGGAGCGATGGAATTCGCTGCGAGAGCTGCGCGACTATCGCGAGCGGATTTCCCGCGAGCTGGAAGCGGCGCGACGGATGCAATTCGAGTTGCTGCCGGCGCCTGCGATGCTGCATCAGTTTGCGGAAGCGGTAGGGCTGCGGATTGCGTCCTACGATCGCTCGTCATCGGAGCTCGGCGGTGATCTCTGGGGAATGCTGCCGATCGATGGATCGTCGTTCGGCATCTTTCTTGCGGATTTCACTGGCCACGGTGTCAATGCTGCGTTGAACACGTTCAGACT
This sequence comes from uncultured Alphaproteobacteria bacterium, assembly GCA_963770385.1. Classification (GTDB taxonomy): domain Bacteria; phylum Pseudomonadota; class Alphaproteobacteria; order Rhizobiales; family Xanthobacteraceae; genus Bradyrhizobium. The sequence goes on from CAVYPJ010000003.1 coordinate 3,394,936, forward strand.
TCACGCCTTGATCCACGAATATCGGTTGCTGCATAGCGATCCGGCGGGACTGCTTTCCATGCTCAACGAGCGGCTGGTGCGGCTGTTGCCGCCAGGACAGTTCGCGACCTTCCTGCATGTCGTGGTCGACCACAATGAGGGCACGCTCAGATTTGCCTCGGCCGGCGCTCCACCGATGATCCTAGTGCCGGGGATCGCCGAACGCGCAGCGCTTTGCGACGCAAGCGGCCTTCCCTTGGGCATCGAGCGCGGCACGCAATATCGTCTCCATCAATGCGACTTCCCGCCGGACTCGAGGCTGCTGCTGTTCAGCGATGGTTTGTCGGAGTTTCCTGACGGCGGCAATCGGATCGGCGACGATGGCCTGGTCAAGGCATTGGACGACTGCCACCCCGGTCTCACGCCTCATCAGGTCCTTGCTCGCCTGTGCGAGATCGCCGGCATCACCGAAAACAAGGTATTGCCGGATGATACGACCATCATCTGTCTCGATCGCCGGATCGGCGCAAAAGCGGCAGGTCGCGATTGCGTGTTCGTGCCGGACAGTCCCGCGTTGTCGCCGTGGCCCACCGGCGCCGCGTGAGGGCCTTTAACATGTCAGCCATTGCCGAAACAGAGCCGTTGTTCGAGAGCGGGCAGCTCGACCTGCTGCGCGCCGCCCTTGGCGAAGACGATCTGTCGGCGATGCTGCTCCAGCTCCCGCAGGCGGCAAGGGACTCGTTCAACGCGATCCGGGCCGCTCTCGATGCGGGCGATCTCGACGAGGCCCGAAAAGCCGCGCACGTGCTAAAGGGCTTCTCCGGCAGCCTTGGCGCCGCCAGGCTCTCTTCAGTCGCGGGTGAGATCGAGCTCGATCTCGATACGCTTGCCTCCGTTGCGAACCGTATGCCGCTGCTGTCGGCGACGATCGAGGCAACGATATCTGATCTTTCCCGGTACGCGCCGGTCGCGCAAAGCTGACGCGGCGCGCCAGAACATGACCGCATGCAAGTATCGATCGACAGGTTGCAACGCTGAAAGCGTCCGGCGCGGACACTCGTCTTCGGCGTCGCCACGGCAAGGTTTGTGGCGATGTCCATTTGCCGGACGGCAGAGGCCGCGCAACGGTGTCGATCTCGGTGTGGTCGGCAACCCTTCAAAACAGTATTTCGTTACGGTAGCGTCCCAAGGGCTGTAACCAGCACGGGAACGAAATCCTATTGGCTTGCTTGAGAGTAAGCTGCCATAGTAGCACCCAAGACATCCCTCATGTTGTGGTGATGGTCGGCGTTATCCTCTTTGGGAGGTCAAGTGACGGCAACAAATCCCGCCGCCGGCAAGCCTGTCGATCCTGCCTCGCTCGTCAATGTGCCAAGGCTGGTTACGGCATATTTCGTCGGCAAACCCGACCCGAATGAGCCCACCCAACGTGTTGCTTTCGGCACCTCCGGCCATCGTGGTTCCTCGCTGAAGAATTCCTTCAATGAGGATCACATCCTCGCCACCACGCAGGCGATCTGCGACTATCGTCGCGAGGCCGGGCTGACCGGACCGCTCTTCATCGGCATCGATACGCATGCGCTCGCCGAGCCGGCGCTTGCAAGCGCGATTGAAGTATTCGCCGCGAACGGCGTCGAGATCATGATCGACGCCCAAGGCGGCTACACGCCGACTCCCGTCATTTCGCACGCGATCCTGAGCCACAACAAAGGACTCGGCGGTGGCCTTGCCGATGGCGTCGTCATTACGCCCTCGCACAATCCGCCGGAGGACGGCGGCTACAAGTATAATCCGCCTCACGGCGGCCCGGCCGACACCGATGTCACCTCGGTGATCGAAAAGAACGCCAACCGCTACATCGAGGCCGGCCTCAAGGGCGTCGCGCGCATACCGTATGACCGCGCCCGGAAGGCCGCGACGACGCATCTGCACGATTACATCACGCCCTACGTCGCCGATCTCGGCAACGCTGTCGATCTCGCGCTGATCAAGTCCGCCGGCGTCAAGATCGGCATTGATCCACTCGGCGGCGCGGCGGTGCATTACTGGCAGCCGATCATCGCCCGTTATGGGATCAACGCGACCGTCGTCAACGACGCGGTCGACCCGACCTTCCGCTTCATGACGGCCGATTGGGACGGCAAGATTCGGATGGACTGCTCGTCGCCCTATGCAATGGCGAGGCTGATCCAGATACGCGACCGATTCGATGTCGCCTTTGCAAATGACACGGATGCCGATCGGCACGGCATCGTGACGCGCTCGAACGGGTTGATGAACCCAAACCACTTCCTCGCCACCGCGATCTCCTATCTATTCGCACACCGGCCCCAATGGGGCAAAGATGCCGCGATCGGTAAGACGATCGTGTCGAGCTCAATCATCGATCGCGTCGCGAAGAAGCTGAGTTGCAAGCTGGTGGAGACGCCGGTCGGCTTCAAGTGGTTCGTCGAAGGGCTCGGCAGTGGCGGCTTCGGCTTCGCCGGCGAGGAGAGCGCTGGCGCATCGTTCCTGAAGCGCGACGGCTCCGTCTGGACCACCGACAAGGATGGCATCATCCTCGGCCTGCTTGCGGCGGAGATCATTGCGAAGACCGGACGCGATCCTGGCGAGTTGTTTACGGAGCTGACCGCCGAGCTCGGTGTGCCCTACTATGAGCGCATCGATGTTGCGGCGACACCGGAGCAGAAGAGTGCGCTGAAAGCGCTCGGCCCGGAACAGCTCGACATGACTAAGCTTGCCGGCGAGCCAGTGATGGCGATAAGGACCAAGGCGCCGGGCAACGATCAATCGTTTGGCGGAATCAAGGTGGAGAGTGAGTCCGGCTGGTTCGCCGCGCGACCATCAGGCACTGAGGACGTTTACAAGATCTATGCTGAAAGTTTCCGCGGGCCGGATCACCTCAAGCAGATCCAGGGCGACGCACAAGCGGCGATCGCCAAGGCGTTCTGAAGGGCAGGCCGGAGCAGAAGTCATGCGGGTTCTGCTGACGGGCTGATTCGCCTGGCGGAGGCGGAGGAGATGGGCCTTGCCTCGTTGTCGGCGAACACCTGAGCATGATCGATATCCGGCGCCATGCCGTCGCGCTGACCAAGCGTGCCGAGCGGTATATCATTGTAAAAGATGGTCCAGCGTTCATAGTGGGATTCGATGCGGCGTCGGGTGACGGCGGGCGTGTCCCAAGGATTCCGCTGATCGGTGCCTGAGTGAAGCCGCTGGATATTGGGGCTTGGCCGGCGAAGTCGACTATCGCTTGCTATCTGGTACGTTTAGTGGTTGGCCGCTACTCTTTGATCGCAGGCCAGAAAACGCACCTGCGCCGAACCGTCGCGGGGCACCGCTTTCATGGCTGACCCGCAGCAATAGTTTTGTGCCAAGCTCGACCTTAGGCAGTTGATCGGGATCGGAGAACGTTAGTGCGCACAATCGTTTTTGTTACGTTCGGGGCTGCGCTAGTCGTTGGTGGTTTAGGTTCGACGCCGACTTCAGCGGAGCGACTACCGACTGGAACCTTCCGCGGATTAAGCTGCGCCCAAATCGTGCAGGAGGGTCATTCCATCTCAAGGAGAGGCTTCGCACTGATTGGTCTTCCGGCTGGAACCGGCGGTACCAATGGTTCTCCATCCGCATCGGCTAGTGTCTTTATTTGGCCAACGCCTTTGTCGGTTCTCAGCGACGAGAAACGGGCGCAGCTTTCTCTCGCAGAAAGTCAGCTAACTGCTTTAGAAGACGAAAGCATTATGAGCCAGTGTAGCATCCAATTCCAACGACGACCTCGAGGGTAGTGCAATAATCCGCGGTGGGTGCGCGCGAAGGCTATATAAGTGTACGGAAGGTGGTCGACGGCACCCCAATGGCATCGGAATATCGCAAGTGGGGATGTTCATTCCGCGACAAACCGACCGTGCGTTGCTGTTGACGCAAATCCAACCGCTTTATCGCATCAGTCAATTCTTTGATTACTTTGCGCGGTTGCGCTGTGGTATCCGTTGCAGTTAATCAGATCCGTACGTAAACGAGGTTTTCTGCAATAATATACAATTCGAAATCATGCGCTGCCGTCGCTCGCTGAAATGTTTGGCTAAGCATCCTGCCAGGGTACCTCCAATCGTGTGGCTCGATAAAGACGACATAGACCTGCTCAAGCCATCCGAGGTTATGGGAAAATAAATCGCTCTCGAATCCTTCGATATCAATTTTGGCAATGAATGGGGACCCTCCGGGGACGCTCTTGAACGCTTCGTCCATGGTGACAATGGGAACGCCGTCTGTGGCTCTCTCTGTCGTGGCTGACCAGCCCTGTCCTTCGTTCGTAATCGATACGAATCCGGATTCTGAACCAATGGCCGCCGCGAGTGTTGAGATTCCGGGTATATGCTCCGTGTTCTTTTTTAGAACTTCGAAATTGCCGGGCTCTGGTTCGACGGCGACAATCGCAGCCTTCTCATATTTCTTTTTGAACCAAATGGACGCGGCGCCTATGTTGGCTCCCGCGTCTACAATCACGGGGGTTTTGCCAGACTCAATCAATTCGGTGTAACGGCCGTATATCCTCTTGCTTGCACCATCCAGGTCGTCTGTATCGTATTCAAGGTACCGGAAGACCTGGCGAAATACAGAAGCGTCGCTTTGATCGCACCTTAGATGAACGTTACCGATCCCCGGAACGTTCACTTTCGTAGTATCTGCCCCGGCCGCAAAAGCAGCATGTCGCCAGAGAAATTGAATCCCGAGCGTGGGTATGTCGGTCAGGTTAACCCAAAGCGTTTCGAGCGCGCCCATCGGAAAAATCTCCTGAGGCAAACGTCAAAAAATCAATTTATCAATCTCGACGAATAATAGGCCCGCGCTGTAGCAGTGTTATGAAGCGCCCAGTCCGATTTGGAGTAAAGGCAAAGGACTCGGCAGAACCTGCTCAAAAATCGCGCAAGAGAGTAGGGAACCGGGTCAGCCTTGTTGCCTCATCTGCGTGGAAGTTTTTGGCGATTCGAGCGAGGCAGCCCCACTATCTGACCGTACAGCCGGCTTCGTTTCATATGCGCGCGGCCCTCGGCGCCACGGCGAAACCCCGATAAGGATGGAATTTTACGCGGGCGGGCCGTTATCGAATTCGACAAGGTAGATCAACACCGGCCCGGCTAGCCGTGCGCTTCGGCCGGCGTGTCTCCTGCGCATCGACTTTCTAATCAACCCCGAAGCGATAGATGGTGCGTGAAGAGAATGTCTCTCCGCGTTTGAGAAGGGTCGAGGGAAAGTCAGGATGGTTAGGCGAGTTTGGAAAGTGCTGCGTTTCGAGGCACAGGCCACCATGAGAGACAAACGGCCTGCCATTGTGGTCCGACAGGTCGCCTCGAAGGAAGTTGCCCGAGTAGAGCTGTAATCCCGGCTCGGTCGTCCAGACCTCAAGGCTGCGCCCGGTTTGAGGTTCGCCAAGTGTGGCGGCCAGCTTCAGCGTTCCCTCACGTCCGGAGAGGACGAAGTTTTCATCGTACCCCTTTGCGATCAAGAGCTGTTCGTCCTTTTCATCAATCCGGGCGCCGATCGCTGTGGGCTCTCTGAAATCGAATGGCGTTCCTGCGACTGGACGCAATTCACCGGTCGGAATCAGCGTCGCATTCACTGGCGTAAATCTGTCGGCGTTGAGCCTAAGTACATGTTGGAGGATATCTCCCTCCCCAGCACCTTTCAGATTAAAATATGAATGATTTGTCAGATTTATAATCGTGTCTTGATCTGACGTCGCCTGATATTCGATCTCCAGAGCGTCCTCGGTGAGAGAGTAGGTGACGTTCACGCGAAGATTGCCAGGATAGCCCTCTTCACCGTCCTTGCTTTCGTGGGCAAACGCAACACTTGGACGATCAAGTTTGTCGGTCGTTGTTTCGTTCCATACGACCTTGTCGAACCCCTTCATTCCTCCATGCAAGTGATTAGGAGGATTGTTGATCGCCAGGGTGACTGTCTTGTCATTGAGTGGCAATTGGCCGTTGGCGATACGATTGGCGTAGCGGCCGATGACCGCACCAAAATAGGGAGATTCCCTGCGATAGGCCCGGTTTTGATAAGCGTCGAACGAATTGAATCCAAGAACGACATTGGCAAATCGACCCATGCGGTCCGGAGCCGTGAGGCTGGTAATGGTCGCGCCGTAGGTTGAGATGCGTACTTCCATGCCCTTTTGGTTTCGGAGCTCATAGATGTCGACAGGTTCGCCGTTTGATGCAGGACCCCATGCTGCACGAAATACGCCCGGCTTGATCATCTTAAGGGGTTCGGCCGGCTCTTGGCGCTTTTGCAGAAAAGCGAATGTCGCCAATGCGAGGATTGGAGCCGTCAGAGCGAGGTACCAGCGGACCCTCATTATGAAACCTTCTATGGATTCAAGTTTTCGCGTCAGATGATCTGAACCCGCGCGCTTGCCTAGGGCCGTCTAGCGCGTCACTTGCATTGACCCTCATGTCGGTTAGATCCTCATACCGTGAGATCTGGCCCATAGCACCGAGGCCTCGACGCCTTCCTCTATTGTCGTTTGAGGAACGAATCCAATCTGTCTGGTACGGTCGATGGAATAGATTACGCGTTGTGCATACTGGTCCGGCGGTCCATCGTGCACCCCGAGCCGTACCATGTTCTCGGCCTTATCTAGCGACCTTGTGAGAAGGCGGCTTTGCGCCGTCAGATGTCTGAAACGCGCTATCTGATTCCTTAGAAGGAAACGGCCAGCTCTACGTGCCTGACGCGTCAACTCTCCGCCGATCGTCCGTCGGCCCGAAGGGGCGAGCGCTCCAAATCCAAGTGCGTGGCTCAGGTGGTCAAAATATTCGTTAAAAGTTGGAATCTCAATTCCGTTGGCGTTGTAGACAGAGCAGGGTGGAAGATCCGCCTTCGCAAGATATGCCGCAAACCTGCCGAGATCGCCAGCATAGATCAGATTCGCATCACCATCGCCCGCTGGTCCAAGTTGACCCAACCGGCCGCAAGCAATCGCCCTGATAAAGCGCGCGGTCCATTCTTCTCCGCAGGGACCGTACACCAGCGAGGGACGTATGATTGCGACCTTGAGTTGCTCGCTGGCGGCCGTCCGGCAGAGCGCCTCGGCTGCCAGCTTGTCCGCGGCATATTTGCTTAAGGGAGCGATTGGGGCTGTGTCTTCGGTCACCGTGCCGAGCGCCTGACCATAGACTGCGACAGAACTCATTTGGATGAGCCTTCGTACACCCCGGTTCGCAGCGCCTGCCAAGAGCTTCCGTGTGCCCTCGAGAGCCACGTCGCTCTCGGGCGCGCCACGGGCACAATTGATGACGATTTCAACGCCGTGCATCGCTGCCGCCAATGACTGGCTGTCCAGAATATCCAGGCAAACAGGCTGTATTGGCACGTGTTCAATCTGGGGAGTACGCGTGGTCGACGTCACCCCGGCGCGGATATTTACGAAGCCTGCCGAGTAGAGACTTCTTAATGACCCAGCCGCCGACAAATCCGGCGGCACCTATTACCAAAACGACCGACACGCCGGATGCCCCTTTCTAAGGCTAAGCTCAAGATCCGTAGTTTCAAATCGGAGGATTCGTACAGTCAATGCGGCGCACGGCAACCGCACAGACTACAGTGCCCTGACATCTGCGGTGGAGGCGCTTCGATGCTCGGACCAGCGGCGAGGCTATGAAGCCGTTCTAGCACGACTGCGTTTCCGCCTCGAATGCCGCGTTTGCTCCTCGTTGCTCAATGGCTGACTGGCGAGATCGCGCGGCGGTGCTGGCGGAGAAGCCCCTGAAGATTGGGCCATGGGACGATCGCGATAGCTCGTCGATGCTTGAGCGAGCGACCTGATCGGGCTTTGTTGAAAAATAGCCATTATCCGCGACTCCAATAATGCCATCGCGAGGTTGACTTACCGATTCTGCGAGAGCAAGGAGAATTCTCAATTGCTGAGCAACCGTGTGCGCGAACGCTCTCCGAGATCTCGTTCTGCGACGTACGGTAAGCCTGACGGTCATAGCGCAAATCGCCGCTAATCCGGCCTCCGCGGGCAAAATCAAAAAAGTATAAGGAAGGAATTTCAGGCAACATAACGCTGCGCGCGGCGCACGCTGCCGCGAAACAGCCTCACTGCGCCTCACAAAAAGAGGGATGCATATATTGTTGCGGCAAGAACAGGGACGAAATGGAGCAACTGCTTCATCGGCATTGGCGGCTACTTAAGCGCTATTGCGGCTGCAGACGTAACGGTCGCAAAAGCCGCTTGCGAGCAGATGCCCAGACGCCAAGCAAGCTTCCGCTTGGAGTGGATCCAGCCATGAAACCGTTGCAACGAGTTCAGTGGCTCCCGTGGGCAGATGCTGTGCACGAACTGTAAAGGATCTGGAAGCATCCCAGCGAGGGCGCCGAGAGCGACAACCCAAGCCGTGCCAGGCACAGCGAAAAGCCAAATGGCGAGTGCCAGACCGACGCACGCATCGAGCCCGATCAACGATAAGTCGCGAAGGAATAATCCGTTCATTTTGAGCCGTCGATTATTTGCGCCCCGTCCGAGCGCAATGGACTTAAGCGGGTAATCCCAGTGCGGGATAGCATCGATTGCAAAATGGCTGGCAAAGCTGGCAATAGCTACCAAGATTGGATGCGAAGGAAAAAGACAAGCGATCGCTCCCCCAACGATTGCGTGCGTGCTCAAAATCATCTCAGAAAACCTCATCGATTCAATTGGTGACATGTCACTCAACTAGAAGTTCAGGCGAAACGACGTGATAAGGCAATTACTCTATCGAACTCAAAAGAGTCACGCCCTCCTGATTGCGTCCGTTTCGTCCGATGATCGGCGTAGGATATCATTTAATGCAGCAGCGAGTAACTCTCACTTAATGCATTGTATCTCGACTCGTCCGAGTTGCCAAAGATCTAGCCGGCGTTTTTGGAAGCAGACGGTGGCCTAAAGCATGATCCGGAAAAGTGTGAAGCGGTTTTCCCTTAGCTAACAAACGCGGAACGCGTTTGCGCGGAGATCATGCTCAATCAAAGACCTAAAGCGCGATGATGATTTAACCTGATCTCATCGCGCTTTAGGCCGCCTGCGGCTTCGTGCCTGGAGCCGAGTTTGGCATGTCGGTACCAAGAGAGAACTACGAAGTTCCTTTGCGATATGTGCCGCTAGCCTTGCGGCGAGTGCGACCGCCGTAAAGGTCGGATTGGCTTGCCCCGATGTCGGGAAGACGGCGCTGCCGGCAAGAAATAGATTTTTCATGCCGTGAACGCGGCAATCGGTGTCGACAACGCTATCTTGTTCGCTGCGGCCCATGCGCGCGGTCCCGATTTGGTGGTAACCATCGCTTGCCTGAGCGAGAACGTGCGCTTCGCGATCTTCCGGGCGCTGCCAGTATTTCAGATAACCCTTTCCGCTGCGTCGTAGCGCGCGGTCTAGAATCTCATGCGCTCTAACGACAGACGACGCGTCCTGCTCATCGTAGTTGAAATCGATCGATAGCCGATCTGACGCAGGTTTTAGGTGAACCCGGTTCGACATCTGCGGTATCTGCTCGGAATGATAATGCAGCGAATAAATACCACGAGGATTTGTGATGAAAAATGGCTTGAGCTTGTCACGCGACAGTTGACGATAGGCCGCTCTTGCCAATCCTCTGGCCATATCGCCCGGCGCCGCGCAAATGTTGGCAAAATGCGCTTTAAGCTCCGAGGCGGTATCGCCGCGATGGAATGAGATGAAATCCTTTGAGAAGTATTTCAATCGTGAGAGAAGCCCGAGAGGGAAATACAGAGCCGAAGCTGCCGCACTTCCATGACTGGGGTCGTGAAATGGCGGACTGCCCAGCCAAAATGCAGAATTGAGAAGCTCGTGCTGTTGCTGAGTTGATGCGGGGAGCGTGAGGCGTCGTCGGCACCAATATCCATCTGCGTCCTGAAAGTATCTAAAGCCTTCGACGCTTTGCGGATCATGCAAAACAATACTCGCGATCCGTCCCGTTAAATGACCCATATAGAACCGCCCAAGGGGTCCCTCAGATCCGCCGAACAGCTGCGGGTTGACACGTTGCAGTCCAAGCAAGATCCGCGTGATCTGCAACCCGCCGCAGGCTAGGACAAAGAGCCGCGCGGAAGGGGAGAGGCCCGATGCGAGTTGAATTGACGTGACTTGTCCGGTTTGTTCATCGAGTTCAACGCGCTGCACGATTTCGCCGAACCGCATTGTAATCAGCTTCGAGGCCTGCAGCCGGGATTTTAGACATCGGCCCATGCGCGGGTGTGATGACAGTCGCTCAACAGTTTGACAGGAGATCTCGGGCGCCTGATCCCAGGCCGAAATTGCAGAGATAAACTCGTGTCTACCGCAACCAAGATAGATCGCAGCCTTTTCATTGTGGCGATCAAGTTCGGCCGCCGATATGGGCCATCCCGAGTAACGTACAAAAGAGCGTCGTTCAAAATCGATCTCATCGTAGGGCACGCAACGACCGCCCCAGAGCTCAGAGGTCCCGCCGAGCCCGCTGTAGTTGATCTCATTGAGCGGCGCGTGACGGGAGGGATCTGAAATATCAATGTTTGCGAGCTCTGGTGGGATCTCGCTTGGATGCTCTTGTCCGGCTTCGAGAAGCAGGACTGATAGGCCACTGGCTTCGCACTCCAGCGCCAGCGTTAGGCCGACTGGACCGGCGCCGACGATGCACACATCAAACTCTTGCTCTAGATGAGTTGCAGGAGAAGCGTTGTACATGCTGTAGCGTAGCAAATCAGAGTTTCAAGAATGACTAGGTCTTCGATTGTTTGCCGAACCAGGCCGAGTGATCAAAGGCCGAATTGAAAAATTCGAGCGAACAATACGAACGTTTTTTCGCAGAGGCTTCATTATCAGATTCAATTTGCCATGGGGGCGATGAACTGGGGCGATGGATCGAATGCTACGCAACTGTGTTCGATAGGGCTCATATGCGGGTAGGTCTTGCAACCCAAAGACAAGTTTTCATTTTAGCATACGATACGGTATTTAGGTGTGTCTAGATGTGTGCGCTATCAATAGCGCCGAACCGTCTCGTGCGACAGACTGTTGTGTTCGGTGAGCTTGACTATCGCATCACCAGCAACTTGAGCGTCCAGCGGGCGCGGCGCTTTGGAGGGCTGGCACAAGCGGTCGCCACCAGCAAGGCTTCTTCCTTGCCCGTGAGTTTGCGCTCCGCTCCGGGACGCGGCTGTTCGCTCAGCGCCCGCTCCAGATTGCGAAGCGTCGCTTGGTAGGCTGGAGTGCCCGCGTAAGGCAGTCCTTCTTTTTTATTGCCCCTGCCGGCACCGGGGGCGGGACTCTGTTACTCTTGAAACAATCACGCGGCGCAGCAAATCTGTCAGGGCCTGTTGTCCGAGCGTTGCAATTGGGACACCCCTGTTCTTTTTTGGCCATTTGGATCGGCCTGGACTTTTCTCAGCCATGGATTCATCCGACACTGAGTGCTTGCCGTTGGGAAGCCGCGACTAAAGCAGTCGCCAACTTCTAGCGGTACGCCAGTTTTGATGGGGACGCGCTTGGCTCGTCGGTTAATGCTGTGGCCAAGTGGATACTTAGTTGCGGGGTTGGGCAGGGTAAAGGAGAGCAAATACTCTCGTGCAGTGGGCCGCAAACGGTGCCGGATCCAAGACAATTTCGCCTGCGTTATTTTCTACTTATCGTGCTGGCCGCAATTCTCATTGCCGCTGCGTTGCGCCATGTGCTCCATGTCTACGGCGGCTGGTCGCGTGACAATATTCGTAGCATCGCGCTGATCGCAGCGTTCACAATTGGTGCTGCGGCGATCGTATTGAGGCGCGCTTATCGTAGGTGAACCTCTCGATGACTACTCGTATTCCACCTCGATCGACACGCGTGGCACGTTCCGGCCGCCGATGAAGGTGAGCCAGGTAGGTTGCTCAGGCTTGGGCGGGTGCATTCGCACAACCCTGAATTGAGGATGGGCCGCGAGCCACTTGTCGCGTTGGGCTTCCGCGTCGGAATTATCCCGTCCCAAAATTAGGTGCTGTTGGATCATATTGAGAGCCCGCAATATTAGGCGTCATTTTCAAAAATATAGTGCACGTTAGATGGCAAAAAGCGTGCCGACTTGTGGTTAATACCATATCGAACGCACAAAATCGTTCGAGGAGCCTAGGTCTGAAGTATGACACGACCGTAATGGGAAGGGCTGCGATCTTACAAAACCGGATCAAGCGTACCAGGAATCTAGAGCTTTTCCAAATATTTGGCTGGTAATCTCACGCTTCGGTAAACGGCACGGCGACGGCGCACCTTCTAAATCTTACTTGCGGGCAATCCGAACGGGTGGGACTGGCCCTATCGCAGCTCGGCGGCGGAGCCGCTGTTAGGCTCGTCTGGAAGACCCGATGCTCCGACGGCCGACCAGCATTGCATAGCTATCGGGCGCTGGTCAGACCAATCATGTAGCCCCCCTGGATGACGATCGCTGCGAACGCAACAAGCTTGAGCAGTTCAGCCGAGTTGAAATCGAGCATGCAAGCGAATGCTAACGCGCCGATCGCAGCGAGTGGCTCCATCACCCGGATTTGGAAATAGAGCCCCAGATAGATTCCTAGCGACAAAGGCGAGGATCGCAAGCGTCGCAGGTTCCGCGTGTGACTTCGGTGCGCGCGCGAGATTAAATATTGCGTCGCACCTCTTCGGAGCCTATCTTCCGAGAAGAGTTAACGAATAGTTGTTATTCGCGTTATCAGCTCGAGTCCTTTCTCGCAAAATCAATACTTTGGCAGCGGCTATTATGTCGATTGGATCTGACGTCCGCGAACCAGTTCAAGATGTCGAAGCGAATACCAACCACGCAAGGTTTTCCAGCGAGATCGTTCCATATTTTCTGGCAATGGCCGACGCGGGTGTTGTCTTGGCATCGAGCATCGTCGGAGCGGTGGGATATCAGTTATCAGCTGGCTATCCGATGCCGGACTTGCTTCCGATTTGCACGGTTGGTTTGCTCGCGGCCTTCATCCACATCCTGAGGATGAGCGGCAGCGGATATTATGATTTTCCCGAGTGCACCCGACCAAATGTTGAGTTTAGCGAAATATTGGTTTGCTGGTTCACGACCAGTCTTTTGCTGGCATTATTCGCGTTTCTTCTGAAGGTTGGCGTGGATTATTCGCGAGGGGCTTTCATCGCCTTTTGTTTCGTCGCGCCGATTGGGCTGCTTGGGGCTCGGAAGCTGACCAAGGCGTGTCTTGGAGCGGGCCTGTCTGCCGGAACGATCGGACGTCGAGACTTGGTGCTATTGGGTGACCCGGCGGAACTAAGCTCTTTCGAGCCGCTGGACTATCTGGCCTTTTTTGGCTCGCCGAATGTGAAGCGCTTCGTGTTGAGCCACGAGATGGACTCCGCGGCCAGGTCATTGGACGACAGTTGTATCATCGGTCAGATGGAGGGTTTCATTCGCCAACACGGGTGCCGGGAAATCCTTCTGGCGCTGTCATGGTCGGACAATGATCGCATCGAGCTCGTGCGTGAGCACATCAAGAATCTGCCTGTCGCCGCGCGGCTGATGCCTGATGCGCGTGTAAGGGCGCTGACAAACTATAAATCTTCGGTGCGGCAGCGGATTCTGACGATCGAGATCCAACGGGCGCCGCTGAACCGCTTGGAACGGCTGGTCAAACGGTTGATGGATGTTGCCGGTGCAGGCTGCGCTCTGACGTTTTGCCTGCCGGTTATCATTGTTGCGGCGATCGCGATTAAGCTGGACAGTCGGGGCCCGGTTATCTTCCGGCAAAAACGCAACGGGTTTAATAGCCGTCAGTTTGTCATGTACAAATTCAGAACAATGATCGTTGAAGAAGATGGCGCACAGGTCACGCAGGCAACGCGTGATGACCCGCGCGTGACCAATGTTGGACGGCTGCTGCGATCGGCGAGCATTGATGAACTCCCTCAACTCATCAATGTTTTAAGGGGGGATATGTCCCTGATCGGGCCTCGGCCCCATGCACTTGCCCACGACAGCCATTTCGAAACGCTGTTGCGTGACTACGCCTTCCGCCATCACGTCAAGCCGGGGATCACGGGATGGGCGCAGTGCAATGGCGCAAGAGGTGCTACCCCTTCGATCGATCACATCGCAGAACGCGTCAAGTTTGATCTGTGGTACATCAACAATTGGAGCCTCTGGCTCGACATCCAGATTATTCTCAAGACAATGTTTGAAGTGCTGCGAAAGAGAAACGCCTATTAAAGGCTGGCACGGTCCAATAATGCCGCAGGGTTCTCGACATCGGTGACCCACATTCTGCGGGAAGGTTCACGGACAGCTTTATCATGCGGTAACGTGATATGCGGCATTTGCTTCTCGCTATCGCGAACAGGCGCGTTCTTTCCACGCCGCTTGATCGAGAATCTTTATTTACCTGCAGTTGTTGGGCCGGCCATTCAGCCAACTTGAGGGCGAGTTTTAAGCGACCTGCGCGTGTCTTTGCTGAAAGAGTCTATTATATGTTACTGATATAAAAGCATCTGATGATTCGTGGGGCTGGTAGTCATTGAATGCCGAAAAAGTCAAACTTCAACTTTTCATCTATGTCGATTGACGACTTATGGCAGCTCCACGAGGAGATTAGCCAGGTTTTGTCCGCTCGGCTTACCTCTGAAAAGCGAGAGCTCGAGAAAAGGCTCTCGCAGCTTCGGCGTGACTTCGATGCCCCGCAGGCTGAGCCGGCTAAGAGCCCGATCAACGAGCGGCGAAAATATCCTCGCGTATTCCCGAAGTACCGAAATCCAAATGAGCCTTCGGAAACCTGGTCGGGCCGGGGAAAGCAGCCGCGCTGGCTGGCTGCCGCGCTCAAGACCGGACACAAGATCGAGGATTTTGCAATAAATCCTGCTGACATTGCCGGAAACGCCAACCGGCGTTAAGCCCGATTTCCACAGAGGCTCGCTGCCACCTGTTTGGGCATCGCGCCTAAAATTGAACCGTATAGTTCCACGGAAAACGTCATCAAGACAAGCAGCCGACTCGGCTGGCGGCAAGTGGAGGTGAGGGAGGCACGCGCCCTTTATCGTGCGCCCAAATCGGTGTTTTTCGATCGCGTCGGCCTTGACGTGGCGGTATCGACCTTCGACTTCTTGTCCGGTTTCAATCCGGACTGCACGCGAGAGATTTCCTGGCGCAGCCATACGACCTCAGCGTAACGAGCGCTGAGTGAGGCCATTGGCGTTCTCGACTCTTGCTTCACTCGCCCTGCCAAACGCTTGCCCTCATTTAACTTGCGACGTTCCACGAACGCACCCTTTACAACTCAGCACTCAAAACCGAACTCATATTCTACGATGCAACGCCGACTGTCTCGCTCGCCCCGGCGCTGTCATGAATAGCGACTTTAGCAACTGCTTCGCATTCGCGCTTTTTCCGGGCTGCTCGTTGATCGCACTCATGTCCTTCGCGGGAATACACCTGCGATGGTTCAACAAAGGCTGCAATCTTGGCCCTTGCCATCGCCGCTACCACAACGCGAATCGAAGCTTAGGTGTCTCCAGGGAACGAGGCCAATTTGTGACACTTGCTTTAGGTATGCAAACGCCGTCTTGCCTTAACCTAACCCGTCAACCTTAATGTCGCGGGCTGAATGTATCCCAGTCAATAGCCGGAAATGTGAACCCCGCATGAATGCCACCCATTGGAACGGACATTCTTTCGCGGCGAACTTTGATTTTGGCGATTGGATTGACGTATTTTTTAGCAGTTAGGAGCGGACTCTTGGATGATGAAGCGAAGCTCTCGATTCACCTATTGAGATGCGCGCCACTCAGCTGAATGATCATCGTTTCGGCTTGCGCGATTCAAGATTTATCCGATTATTTCTTGCGCCGAGTATGTTTCTCAAAGTCGTCATCGAAGACGAGAATGACGAGCGTTGAATCTGATGTCCCGACAGCGCGCCTAGCTTACCCTGTTCGTGCAAGAGCCTGCACATATTTCGCATAATCACTCTTGCCCAATGCGGCCGCGAGTTTGCTTAATTGCTCTCGATCAATGAAGCCTTGCTTGAATGCAATCTCCTCCGGACAAGCTATGCGATAGCCTTGCCTTTTTTCCAATGTCGCGACGAAGTCTCCCGCGGCCAGCAAGTTATCAGGCGTGCCTGTATCGAGCCACGCAAATCCTCGCCCCATTTGCTCGACTGTCAGACGATTGCTCTCCAAATAAACGCGATTGATGTCGGTAATCTCAAGCTCGCCTCGTGCTGATGGGGTGATGTTCGCGGCGATTTCGACAACATCGTGGTCGTAGAAATAGAGTCCCGTGACAGCAAAATTTGACTTTGGAGCCTTGGGTTTTTCCTCAATCGAGATCGCGCGTCCCGTCTCATCAAAGTCGACAACGCCGTAACGCTCAGGGTCGGCGACATGATAGGCGAAAACAGTTGCGCCGCTTTGCCGGTTCGCCGCGCGCACGAGCATCTCCGGCAGGCCGTGGCCGTAATAAATATTATCGCCAAGAATGAGCGCTGAGCGACCACCGCGAACAAATTCGGCTCCGATAATATAGGCTTGAGCCAGACCTTCGGGCCGGGGTTGAGGAGCGTATGTCAGCTCGATACCCCAGTTGCTGCCGTCGCCAAGCAAGGCGCGAAACAGTGGCAGATCCTGGGGCGTTGAGATGATCAGAATGTCCCTGATACCGGCGAGCATCAGCGTGGTGAGCGGATAATAGATCATCGGCTTGTCATAGACGGGCAACAGCTGCTTTGACGTCACCAACGTCATCGGATAAAGGCGCGTGCCGGTGCCGCCCGCCAGAATGATCCCCTTCAAGGTCTGCTCCAAATGTTGTCCGAGCCGTCGAGGAGCCTGTCTAAACAGGGTTCCAAAGAGTGCGATAGTGCCGGCAGACGTAGATTGAACATGGAAAATAGTCGGGCGCAATCCAGACGCGAGTTCGCTGGGCGAACGGCCGCGGTGCGATATTCGGCTGTCGATACCGCTTCGACCTCGGCCGTCGGGTGACCCCGGGCCATGAGGAGGCGCATGATGTTTTGTGCGAATGTGTACCAGGTGACGTCCTCGGGGCCGGCGAGGTGGGTGACGCCGGCGAAACGCGATTGCCAGCCAGCCGAGTGGATGGTCTTTGCGATCGACAAGATCGCTTGAGCGATGTCAGGGGCGTAGGTGGGGCAGCCAATCTGGTCATTGACCACTCTGAGGTGGTCGCGCTCGGAGGCCAGGCGCAACATCGTCCGAACAAAATTAGCGCCGAAAGGCGCATAGACCCAGGACGTTCGAAGAATGACGCTGCGTTCGTTCGCGCTCGACACGGCGATTTCGCCTTCGAGCTTGGATCGGCCGTAAACACTGTTTGGCGCGACGGGATCGCTCTCAACGTAAAAGCCGTCCTTCTTTCCGTCGAAGACGTAGTCGGTCGATAGATGAATAAGAGGAATGGAAAGCCGCTTGGTTGCCGTTGCAAGGTGGGCTGCGCCGTCGCGGTTAATTGAGAATGCAAGTTCGGGTTCGCTTTCAGCGCGATCGACCGCGGTGTAAGCGGCTGGATTGATCACGATATCCGGTGAAAAGGCGGCGAGCGCTTTCGCGATCGAGTTCAGGCCGTAGGACGTCCAGGCAGGCGCGCGAACTGCATTCGATGGTGATATTATCTACGGATCGAGCCGCTTCGCGCAAAGAGCGGGCGACCTGGCCCTCGCTTCCGATGACGTAAACGCGCATGAGGATCCCTTCGAGTTAAAGGCCTAAGCGTTCGCCTCGATAGACCTTTTCGCGCAGCGGTTTCCACCAGTCCGGGCGCTCCAGATACCATTGAACGGTTTTCTTGATTCCGCTCTCGAACGTTTCTTGCGCGAGCCAACCAAGCTCGGTTTCAAGCTTTGACGCATCGATCGCATAACGTTGGTCGTGACCCGGTCGGTCGGCAACAAAGGTGATTAGGCGGTCGTGTTGCAATGGGGGCGTGCGAAGCTCGTCGAGGCAGCTGCAGATCTGCTTCACCACATCGATATTTCGCCGTTCATTGCGGCCGCCAACATTATATGTCTCGCCGACCAAGCCCTTGCTCAAGATCGTGCCAAGCGCGTGCGCATGGTCATCGACAAACAACCAATCCCGCACATTTCGGCCGTCTCCGTAGACCGGCAATGGCTCGCCGTGCAGAGCGTTCAAGATCATCAAGGGGATGAGCTTTTCGGGGAACTGATAAGGTCCATAGTTGTTGGAGCAATTCGACACGATCACCGGCAATCCGTAAGTGCGGTGCCAGGCTTTGGCGATATGATCGGATGCGGCCTTGGTCGCAGCATAGGGCGAACTTGGATCGTAGGGTGTCGTTTCCGAAAACAATCCGGCTTCGCCGAGAGAGCCGTAGACCTCATCAGTTGAAACGTGAAGGAATTGAAATTCGTGGGCGCGGGCCTTGTTCGTCGCCAAATAGCTGCGCGCTGCCTCCAGGAGATTGAAGGTGCCGATCACGTTGGTCTGCACGAAGATGCCTGAACCCGTGATCGACCGATCGACGTGGCTTTCTGCAGCCAAATGCACGACCGCCTGAGGCTGATGCCGGTCGAAAACATCCTTGATGGCGGGCGCATTGCAGATATCGACCCGCTCATGGACATAACTCGGATTGCTTGCGACGGGCGCCAGCGAGGCCAGATTGCCGGCGTATGTGAGCTTGTCGACGACAATGACGTCGTAGCCAAGCTCCAAAATGAAATGACGACAAACGGCGGAGCCGATAAATCCTGCGCCACCTGTGACGAGCACACGCATCAGGTAATCATTCCATTAATAGCGAAAAGGAGAAACGATGTCGGCAAGTCGCGGATTGGTTCGATCCTTATCGGATAAAACCGCGTCACTTTGCGGAATTTGCCAATCAATGCCGAGATCCGGATCGTCCCAGCCGATCGCCCGCTCGCACTCCTTGGCGTAGTAATCGGTCACCTTATAGATGACCTCGCAGTCCGCTTCCATGGTGACGTAGCCATGCGCAAATCCTGGCGGGATCCAAATCTGTTTCCAATTGTCGGCAGACAGCACAACGGCGACGTGACGACCAAAGGTGGGCGAGCCAACGCGGATGTCCACGCAGACGTCCAAGATCGAGCCGCGGCTACAACGGACGAGCTTGCCCTGCGCATGGGGCGGAACTTGGTAGTGCAGACCGCGCAAAACGCCACGCGCGCTGGAATAGACATGGTTGTCTTGGACGAAGTCGAGGTCCACGCCGTGAGAAGGCAACAGGTCGTCGCGAAAGGTCTCAGAAAAGAACCCGCGATGGTCGCCGAACTTTGCCGGAACGATAACGAGCGGGCCGTCTATTTCCAAACGTTCGATCTTCATCTTAAGCTACTCAAATTGCTTACCAAACACCGTTAGCACGGTGTGCTGTAAAGTGCATCCGGGACGACGGTGTGTCGTCCAACTATCGACTTCGAAATTGGGCTCTGCGTCCCGCAAATATATGCCGGTGCCAAACGGGGTCGTCTGCTGCGCCCCAGCCAGAGCATTCATCCCCCTCCCGTGCCTTCAGCCGCAGCAAAGCGGTATCCGAAGTGGGCTGTCTAGAGCTCCAAGGTGGAAGGTCGAGTGCTGTACCCCGTTAGACGCGGCAAGCCGGCTCGGACAAAGGTGCAATGTGAGGCACCTGGGCGCACGATCACGATGAGCGCTCGTTGACACCGGTGGAAAGATCGCCGATCTTCTCGAAATACGCGAATTATTTTTTTTGGTCATCTCACTGGGGGCTTTATGAGATTTGGACCTTTGGCATTAACGGCGGCTGCCTTGTTGGTTGGGACAGTTTCGGCAAGCCACGCTAATCTGATCACGAACGGGGACTTTGAGAATCCGGCTCTGAACTCGACTTCGAGCTTTGGTCCGACGGCCTATCAACCGCCCGGTATCACAAATTACGTCTATCCGGGTTTGACGGGCGCTGCTCTTCTTGCCAGCTGGACCTACAATGGCGGCGCAGGGTTGATCGATACGAGCCAAGGCTTCAATGCCTGGTATCAAAACACGTCACCATCGGGATTTTCGGGCGTTCAATATGCATTCGTCCAAAGCACCGGAACGCTTTTGCAAACATTCACGTCAGCGCTTGGCGGCCTGACGACGATTTCATGGTTGGAGGGCAGCCGCCCGGATCTGGGAAGTGTCAACGGTAATGAAAGTTATCGAGTTCCTTCTGAACGGTACTCAGATCTACACGAACACAACATCCAGCGGTCAAAACTTTCTCTCCATTAGCGCGATTGGCACATTGCTTTCGGGCACAAATACGTTGGAATTTGTCGGGCTGTCGCAAAACGATTCCACCGTGTTCCTGGACAACGTTGCCGTAGCTGCTGTCCCTGAGGCATCGACCTGGGTGATGATGATCCTTGGCTTTGCCGGCCTCGGCTTTGTGACTTACAGACGTAGACAAGGCGGGAGCGCCGTCGCAATCGCCTGAATTTTTTACGGGATCGCATCATGCAGGCTGCCCTTTCGTAAGGGTGGCCTATTGGGCGCGCCGATGATCTTTCATTCTTGAAAGGAAGCGGCTCCGACTTTGATGCCGCCACCGGCGGCAGACTTATCGCGCATCACCGAATTGGATCGCGGGACTGCGCCGCCGGAACTTGATCCCGCCTTGCGGTGCGTCGCCCAATACGACGACGAAATCCGTTCCCTTGCCTGTCTCCGTGCTCAAAGCTTCATCGGTGACGATGACCGATGAGCGCGGTGACATCTCGGGAATACGGTCTAATAGCGCCTGCGGAATCAGGATGCGCGCGATCGCGTCCTGCGCGCCATCCTGTCCGGGCGGACCTGCTTGCGCGTCACGACGACGGTCTTTGGAAGGCTCGTCGCGAGACCCGTCTGTGCCTCGGTGCTTGTCTGTGTCCTCCAAGGTGACAACGTTCCATCGCATGCGTAAGCCGTCGCCGCTTCGTTCCAATGCAGTAAAGACATAGGTCCCGATGGGACGGTCGGCGTCCAGGATCGTGACCGGTTCTTCCAGGATCGGCTCGGAAGCTTGGCGCACATAGATCCGCTGGGTCTTTCGGCTAATGAGCACTGACACCGGTTCGCGGTTGCGCGCGAATTGACGCGCGACCTCCGCTGCTGCGGAGCGCGCCGTTTCTGCGGCTAGGGCTCTCTCGCGCGCAGCAGCAAGCGCATCCAGCTTTGGCTGCAGCTCTCCCATGCCTGCGGACCGTTGGCCTTGGAGTTCCAATATTCTGGCGGCGATCTCGGCTTTGGCGCCCTCGGCCCGTTGTCGCGTCTCGGCCGAGTTTGCGGCGGCAATGTCCGCTTCAATGGCGGCCAGCTGAGCCTCGGCTCTCAACCTCAGATTTTCAGCGGCCCGCACCGGCACCATCGCCTGCATGGCGTCGCGATACGCCTGTCCGGCGGCGCCTCTTGCCTGGTCCGCTTGCCGGGTTGCCTCATCTGCCTCGGCGATCCGTGCGCGCACGACATCAGCGTCGGCTGGCTTTGGCTGAAATGGAATAGGATAAGCGATCTCGGCGGGGGCCGCATCGGTTGGTGCCACGATCACGCGCAGGCCAAGCTGCGTTATATCGAACAGATGTGCCGCGAAGTCGAACGGCATCCGGATGCAGCCATGGGAGGCGGGGTAGCCGGGCAATGCGCCGCCGTGCAGGGCGATGCCGGACCAGGTCAGGCGCTGCATGTGAGGCATGTAGGCATCATCATAGAGGTTCGAGTAATGCTCGGCCTCCTTTTGAATGACGCTAAAAATCCCCGCAGGCGTCTCCCGGCCCCTCTGTCCGCTCGACACAGGCGCCCGCAAGATCCAGCCATTAGCGTCATAGATGGTGATGCGTTGCTTTTGTAAGGACACCACGGCCATGATCGGCTCGCTGGAGGCGCGCGTCTCGGTCGCCTCCACGGCGCGTTCGTTGCCTCGGCTTCGCGCGCCCGCCTGATCTGCCGTCACCAGCAGCGCGGCGAGACCCGCAATGGCCAGCCGCGCGGACCGCAGCCAGGCCTGCTTGGATTCAGGGTTCGAAAAAACAGACGCCATCGGCACTCATCGGCCCCACAGTACCTATAAGCGCGCCAAGCCTGAAATGGTGTCTCTGAATTGGGTTCGTTCTGCAAAAAAATCCAACCTGGTATTATAATACCGTAAGCCATTACGGGAACTTGGACATGGCGCGACGGCGCCGGGTGCGCGCGCGGGTTTCGTAGCGGTCGATCGCCAACAGGCGCGGCAGATCCTCGGGACTGGCAACGGCGAGATCCGAGGCGCGGAAATCCGAATGCGAAGCCTCTTGGAAATGCCAAGCTGAAACATAGCGGCTCTATATCGCGCAGGGCGACTTGAGTGATGAAACATGACGCGACTCCAAAACAATAATAAAGGATCAGATCGGCGCCTTTGAAAAACGGCATCGGCGAGGAAACGCCGGGCGATCCAATTGGTCCGTTTAAAACGAGCGAGTAATACAAATATTACAGCGAGTCGCGATAACGAAAGCCAGCCGCAACGTGTGCTGATTTTCTCGCGCAATGATAATGTTTTGTGACACTAATACAACGCCGGGAGCCATTGATCGACCCCGGGAATCATCTCTCCTCGTGCACACGCCGCCGTCGACGCGATGCTCGGCTCTCTAGGCGGGGTTCGAGATAAATGCGCGATGGTCATACATGAGGTTTGAATCGAGGGCGGCCAGGTCGACCGCCAATTATGATCCGCTTTTCGCGCGCCTTTTTGCTGCTGCCATCTGACGGACTGCTCGATCGCGTCGGCCAATCGCGCGGTTTTCATAGCGATAGATTTTGACGAGGTCCACCAAGACGTTCCGGGCGTTACTTGCGGGCCCCGATTCTTCGCCTTCTCCGGAGGCGGGTACCGAAGGTGCGACCATCTCCGGCCGTGAAAGGCTTTCGCCTTCAGAAGGAAGAAAAGGTGTGACTAGGGATTCACCTTGCTTTTGGGCGCGCTCGATCATTGCGGTACGAACTCGCCTAATGCGTGCCAAATTGAGTTCGGCATCCGCGGCCATCTCTGCCAGTGCACGGACCTCTCTGTCGGGAGTTTCCCCCGCGAACTGGCGAGCCAGCTCTCTGAGCTGGTCGCCGGTTGCGGGGGCAGAAAGAGGCACTGAAAGGCCATGACGGTAAGCGTTCTTGCTGGCACGCTTCTTGCCCGAGTCCGATTTCGGTCCGGTGCTCTTTTCTGCGTTGCGCCGGTTGGCCGCAATTTGCCGTTCGCTAGCCACGGCTAATCCTTCGCCTCGTTGGCAATGCTGGGAACTTCATCTGCGGCCAGGACGCGATCGGAGCTGCGTTGAAGCTTGGCTGCAAAGCTCTTGCGATACTTAGCAATGGAGCGAAGCGACTTGTCTCGGGCAGCTTGGGCGGCGTTTTCCATCCGACCTACTTGTTCAAGACCGTCCGCAGCCAGGTAGTACGCGCGCGCTTCGATTGCGAACTCGTCGATGCCGAATTCGAGTAAAAAGGTGACGGCCGTACGCTTGTCGTCCGGATCGGGCGCCGACCAAGCGCGCGCAAGGCTGTTCGATTTCGACCAACCATCCGCGTTCTGAGGCAGGAGGCTATCGAACACGTCCCGCACGGCTGACTTTGAAGCGTTGGCCAAGAGTCCGGTTTTGATCCGACGATACCGAATGATGTCCCATGTCAGGGATACGATATCGCTGATCCACAGCTTTTCGATCGAATCGACGGGATCGATATCCCGGCTGATATCATCAAAGAGCTTGTTGAGGTCGTCTTTCGATTCGGTTCGCAGAATTCTGAGGTTGCAGTAGATGTCGTTGGTTTTGGACATTTGGTCCCTCACGTCTTAGCCACGCGCGTTGCGACCGCGGTACGTTGATGCACGTCCGAATGGACGGCAAAAGATGTGGGGACAGGATGTTCTGCAGATTTAATAAGACCGGGTTAACAGGAAGGCTCTTACTAACAGCCGGACGTTTTCTCCACATGTCGTTGCGAGGTGTATCGGAAAAAGGAGACGTCAGCCGCGCACTGGCTCGTCCGATTTGAGCTTAGCATTTCAAAATTCAGGCTTTCTGGACCGACACATCGTCCGCTCCGACGATCTGCGCCGCTCCAGACGCCCCAACGTTACGAGGATCTGGCGCAATTGTCGCCAGAGCGCGGTCTCGTAACGGTAGAGGCGGTCAAGTGGATAGGTCGCCAGGCCCGCCAGGCGGACAAAGGAGCGCGTGAGGCCGTTGGATTCGTTGGCTTGTTCGTCAAGGGGAAACGACGCCGCGTCGAGACTGGGACCGCGGTTCGCTTCGTCGTGATCAACGCTCGTATCGGACCTGGCCGGCGAGGCAACGGCGAGCCCTGTGTCAAGGCTCGTTAGCCGGACCGATCGAGAGTAGGGGCGGTGCTGAAAATGAAAGGGATGCTTGGCTCCCATTTCAAACAAGCCACGTTCGATTGCGCTGGCTCGGCGCAGACGCCACAGCAGACTGGCTAGCCGCAAGACCAACTCTCGCTCGACGGCCGTCTGCGGATCATAGTCAACCTTGATCGCCATCTCGAAGGCAACATAGTCATCGGCATCCTCTAAGGATTCGATCACGGTTTCTGCGGTCAGACCATGGCGCAACGCATTGCGGCGCGATCGCTTCTTGCCGTCGTCAGTGACCGGGCCCGTGCTCAAGCGGGCGTTGCGGCGATTGGCTTCGATCTGTCGGAGCGTGGTCATTAAGGTCGAACCTCGGAAAGAAAAGGGGCTTCGTTCGTCAGTCTTGGCCATTCAGCCGGATGCTCGGTACCGCGCTCGAAGCTTCGCCGTTTAGCGACGGTGGCTTGCCTACGTCATCCGAAATTTCGTCAACGGCGTGCGTGGTGCGCCAGAGTACGGCCGCTACGACCAAGGGGTCGATGCGTTGGCTTGTCCACCAGGTACGTTCGCGACCCCGCCTGTGAAGCTCGCGGTGATGGAGGCGACACAGTGGCACGGTGAATCTGTCGCTGACCTTGCGGCCCAACGCGGGCCCTTGAGCAAATTTGACATGGTGCGCATCGCAGGGCGTTCGACCGCAGATCAAGCATGGCTGCGAGGCCACGAACCTGAGATGATGGCGATCGCGTTCCCTCACGGGCTTGTCGATCATGACGACGATCTCATTATCCCTCTCGGCCTTGTCGGATGAGCCATTAGGCGTTGTGGCCTCGGCTTCAGGTTCCGGGCGCCGCGGCTCGCAATGATCAGGCGTTGTTTCGGTTTGCCGGGTAAGCGCGGCCTCAAAGGCAAGCTCGACAGCCTGGGCGTCGGTTAGTGAAAGTGCGTTCTTGAGCGGAAGTGACCGCTGCGCCCACGCCGTAAGCGCGTTGAGATCGACAGGTTCGGCCTGCTTGAGTTCAAGGATCAATCGGTCTCGCAGTTCCGCCGATGCGTCTGCTGCCAGTGGAGCGGGTTGCGGACCGCCGATGCCAGGCGAGCGTGATGCCGTCTTTGAGATCCGGCCTCTCGGCTCGGGCTTGACCGCTGTGTCGGTCAGCTGAGGCCGATGCATGGCAACGGTTGGGGGAGGGGCAGACCCAAGCGGCGTGGCAAGATCAGGCGCGTCGAGATCATCCTCGCCCGCAATTCCGACCATCGTAAAAAGGCTATAGCGACGCGCGTAGGTCAGCGCCGCGCCAAGGCGATGGGGCGCTGCTGTTTCGCTGATCGGACAGACCGGCCAATCCGACGACATCCACTCACCGGAGGCGTGGACCAGGGTTGTCATCAGTCGGATCAGCCCGCGCTCTTCGTCGATGGCGGTTGCCTGCAGGGTTGCGATCTCGTGCCGGCTGAGGCACTTGCGGACAATGTCGAGACCTGCGGAAAGCGGCGCGTACCGGAAACTCCGCTGGCCCTCACGAGGGAACGGAGATTCGATTGTCGCGGTCAACGACTTGGATGGATTTTCGATCTCGGCCTGTGCTTTGGCGAGTGCGGCAGCAAGTGCCCCGATCTCATGGCTGGATCGCTGCATTGTCTGCCTCCGCTGTCAAAAGCTCCAGGCTGATCGCGCCCGATTTCGAGCGCTTGGCCCGGACCCCATGGCCGGACGCCACCTTTGCTTCGTCCGGCACCAACGCCTTCAGCTCTGCCTTGGCCCGTTCATGCTCGAGCGCGGCATCTTTGGTTTGCCGGAAGAGGGCGGCAAACTCCGCCCAGGCATTGGAACTGCTCATGTCGATGGTCTGGATGGCTGCGATCTTCGGCCGGGGCGGTTCAACACCAAACAGGTGAGGGGGCTCGCCTGATTGCACACAGCGCCAGAATTTGCGTTCAGCGGTTAGAAGAAGATGCTGGTAGAGCGGGTCGGCGGCGATCGTCATTTCCACCCATTTGCCACCGCCTGTGATGATGGACAGCACTGCGGTGCGCGCGGCCGTGACCCACATATTGTGTTGCAGCTGAGCCATGTGTTTTTCGGCCGCGGCCTCGTCGGAATAGTTCCACGGCAACATGAATTTCGCTTCGAACACCGCGCCGGTTGCTTCAATTCGGCCATCAAGCGTCGCGGCCATCCAACGGTGAACGCTGTGGAATATCCGCCGCTGGACGTCGATGACAGCATGACCAGAATTTTTTTCGTACCAACCTCGGTTGAGCTGCTCGGTGACCGTGCCGAGTTGGACGACAAGTTCGGACGACAGATCTGGAGGTTCGATCTCGCCGCGTTTTTCCTTCCAGAGCCGGATGAGGGCGGCTTCGTCGTTGCCCATGATGATTCGGGCGTCGGAGCCACCGATGAAGCCACGGCGATCCGGATCGAATATTTTGTGAAGTCTTTCATTGGGAATCACGGCATTTTACCCTTCATCTCTCATAGTATCAACATAAAATGTTGATACGCTTTAAGTGCGCGGGTGTCAACATAAAATGTTGAAGCGGATGTCCTCTTCTCAATGTCGGGGTGCACGAGCCCTGATCGACATGACCCAACCGCAGCTTGCTGCGGCGGCTATAATCGGACTTTCCACGGTCGTAGATTTTGAGCGAGAGCGGCGAGCCGTTTCGGATGAGGCGATCGGAAAGATGCGGCGGGCCCTCGAAACCGCTGGCGTCGAGTTCATCGATGAAAACGGAGGTGGGGCGGGCGTTCGACTACGAGAACGGAAAAAAGATTTCGGCAAGTAGCTGGAGTATTCTTCATTGGCCAAGTTCATCGGCCTTTCACCGGCCGCCGGAACCAATTGAATTGGCGGTGCTCATCGACCAGGCGGGCCAATTGCGGCCTGGTTGCGTCGCAGCCTACGGTTTGATACCGCCAAGTTTGCGCACCCAAACGTCATCGACCTTGCGCCCCCGATTGACGCTCTGGTCGAGATGATCCCGGCTCAAGAGGCTTCTGAGATGTTGACGCAAGTCGGAGGCGCTCCCAAGTCATCCGCCGATGCAAAGAACTCGACAGTCAAGATAAAGCCGCTTTGCTTAACGTCGGACGGAAAGTCTGCTATGCCGCGGCGGACTTCGTTGCCACACATATTGCAGTCGTCGTCAGCTGCCGATTAGGACCAGCCAGTACGATGTCGCCAATCGACACGGCCCTTCAAATTGTGGGGCTCCGCGATCGACGCTAGCTTCAAATTGCATAGCTCATGGATTGGGTGGCGGTACAGTGAGTCTGATTGCGTCCGCCTAGCGCTGCCGTTGAACTTTGATGCTCAGCCAGTTGGCCGCAAGGATTCCTATGGCGCCTCCGGCAAGTTTTTCAAACGCATCGACCACGCGGGGGTCGCGATCAGGGATCGCGAATTGCAAAAGTTCGAGCGCGATCGCTCCAGCCAATACAAGCGCACAAACAAACCCCAATCGATGAGGATAGGCGGCTGAAAATATGAGTCCCAAAAGGCCAAAGGCTCCTACGTGCTCTATGATCACAACGGGTGAGGGTTCAGATGCAGTCAGTTCTGGACGAAGATGAGCCGGCGATAGCGTCGCATACGCAATGAAGATCAAATAACCCCATGCAACAAAGGGCGATGTTCGCTTGAACATGCTGTGTCCCGTTTTGGTCAGCGCAGAATCTCGAGCGCGGGCTTCCATGCCTCCTTCATGACATACTTTAGCTGCGGCCACGAGTTCGCGCTGCGCGTATCGGACGGGGGAGCACCGAAGGAGGTGCCGGGCTGTCCACACTCGGTTTGTTCGCGTCGGGAGGACGTTTAAAAGAAGGGAGATCCTGTCGGCCATGGGTGAGTGGGAGCTGGCTCTTTTTGAATCGGCTCCGATCATTGCGTTCATGCAAACCCTTAACCCTTAGAGCTGCCAGTGCGCGAAAGGCTCCTTTGGTCGATGAGCCGTTGTGGCCGTGCTTTTCGCGTTGGCCTTCATAGGGAGGCCTCAACGACCAGGGGCATTCGTTTCGCAAGAGAAGATTGCTCTCGGCCGGATCGCAGCCCAGCTCGCCAACGTGCCGCGGAGCTGATCGGAATCGCGACTGCATCACCGCAATGTGTTTGATTGCGTACTTCGCCTGTAAAAATACCCGATATTTGTTGATCTACGCGTTTTGTACTGACTATAGTCCTGCTTCGGACGGGTTCAATTGTCGGCCGATAACGTCGGGAACTTCTCCGAGGCGTCGCGATTGACCAGCGAGCTCAATGCACGACTTCGGAAAACAGCCAGCCTTGCGAATTGCCCCTGGCGAAAAGGTTCTCTGCAAAAGTAGCGTGATCTAAGGCATGATCCGGAAAATTGTCTAGCGGCTTTCCGAAAAGATCATGTCAATCAAAAAGGCCTAGCTTGGGCACGCCTAGACGAAGTCGCAGCAGCATTGCGTGCGCTTTGTACCAAGGTCCTGCACCCGCGTGAAAGGCCCGCACTCGTGTCTCAAAGGCTGCGGTAATGGGCCACTCTGGCCCTGCTTTACGGACTTGTAGCTGGAGCGAGTAAGATGGACCAAGCCGACTGGAAACTTCGAGTGTTCTATCAATATCAGATCGCAAAGATCGCGAAGCTTACTAGAGAACAGTCCCACCCCGCCGCCCGAAAACGTCTCAAATTCCTCGTGAACCAATACATTGACATGCTGCTGACTTTGCCGAGGCAAAGCGAACGGGACAACGTTGAAACGAGAATGCAGCCTCTGTTGTTCGTCACGCGGCGGCCGAGGCGACGCGTTGGTACCATAAACCAATCAGGTGGCCGGGAACCGGGTCGCCGCCTCGGCAGCGACACGTAACGATCGCCAGTCTCCGCTCCGCAGAGCTGCTGTACGTCCGCGGAGCAACCGAGACGGGCTGCCGGTATTGCGCGCGCCAAGTCGGATCCTGCGCGTCCTTCCCCGGTCTGGTCTCGCGCGGAAGGGTCCCTGATATGCCTGCCGAGCGCGCAGCCTGTCCATCGATGAGGCAGGCTTTCAAGTATCATTGTGGTATGATACCATTGCACGGTATATCATTCCGCAGCTGACAGCATCCTCGTCCCCCACGCTCTGAGCGAGCTCGGGGAATCAGGACCGACGCAAACGTTCCGAGATCAGCGGGGCACGATATCAATGCGATCATCGCTACGTCGTTTCCACAGCCTGCGCTTCCTCGTCCAATTGGCACAATTCATCTGCTGCGCTCCGGTTACGCGCGCGTTCGGCGGCGCGTGGCCGCACTGGCCGCAATCGATATTGAAGCGCACTCAAGGCGAAACCGGTTCGATCAAATCGACATCAAAACGCAGGCGATCGCCCAGGCACGAAAACTGTTCCTCTTGTTCGACGCTCTTATGCAGTCTGCTCAAAGGCGACGGGCGCCGGTGCGCGAGATCGACGTCCGTAGAGAATTGGGCGGACGTGCTCGTGCTGGTGCAAGCCGCAGGCGCCTCGTCCCGGAATCTCCCGCCCGGGTTCGATGCTATCTGGCCGCGCTTCAAGACCAGGAGACGCCCGAATGACAGCCGAAGGAAAGCGAGAAACTTCGAATGATCTTTGATCACGACCTGAAGGCAAGCGTCCGCACCATTCCGGACTATCCAAAAACGGGAATCGTGTTTCGCGACATCACCACATTGCTGGCGGACGCGCGTGCGTTCCGCCGCGCGGTCGATGAGCTCGTGCATCCCTGGGCCGGTTCGAAGATCGACAAGGTCGCAGGCATCGAGGCGCGCGGCTTCATCCTCGGCGGCGCGATCGCGCACCAGCTCTCAGCCGGCTTCGTGCCGATCCGCAAGAAAGGCAAGTTGCCGCACATGACGGTGCGGACCGCTTACTTGCTGGAATACGGCATCGCGGAGATGGAGATACATGTCGATGCCATTCAACCTGGTGAACGCGTGATCCTGGTCGACGATCTGATCGCGACCGGCGCCACCGCGGAGGGCGCGCTCAAGCTGCTCCGACAGATCGGCGCAAACGTGGTCGCGGCCTGCTTCATCATCGACCTGCCGGATTTGGACGGAGCCGCAAAGCTGCACGCAATGGACGTGCCCGTGCGCACCCTGATGACCTTTGAGCGCGCATTAAGCTTCGAACCCGATCGCACCTCGCCCTGCGAGGAGCATAGGGAAGTACCTGCGGGGGCATGACGGGCTATTGTTAGCGTACAAGCGCGGTCACTCAACCTTCGGCTGATGCTATGTCTGAAAGACGGTCAACGCGAGAAATAGTTGTTTGGATTGCGGGCTTGGTAGTTGCGGCGGGGTTATTAGTTCTCGGCGCGACTTATCTCGTCAGTTCCGACTTGACGGCGAACGTATTGGCTGCCGCAAATCCCCCAAACGTACTGGCTGCTGCAAAGCCCCCAGAGGATGCTGCACCGCCTCTCGCAAAGCCCGCGGACGACGCTGCACTGCCTGTCGCTAAGCCCGCAGAGGATGCTGTGCCGCCTGGCGCAGAGCGCGCAGAGGAGGCAGCTTCACCCGCTGCAAAGCCCGCGGACGACACTGCATTGCCTGCCACGATGCAGCTTGGCGCCGATCCAAAGTTCGCCTCGATCGCCGACATGCCGGAGCAGCAGCAGCAGTTTCTCTCCATCATCAGCGATTTTGCGCAAAAATACGAGACGGCTCCCAACGATATGGCGAAAAACGCATTTCGCCAGCAGAGAGACCTTCGCCAGCAGCGAGCACGAGCTATTTGCGGAATTATGAACGACTTGACGGTGACTAACTGGGTTGGAACCGTCAACACGCTACCTGGCACCGATCGGGGCAAGGGCGTACTTGCTGTTTCTCTAGACAAGAGATCCACGATAGGAACGTGGGGCAGAAAGTATAACACGCTGATCAAGCCGAGAACGGCAGCGGACATCCAGTTGAGTCCCGGGCAGACGGTTGTTTTCAGCGGCAAATTCTTTCGTGCGAAAGGCGATTGCATCGCCGAGCACAGTCCTACGTTCCGCGAGGCCATGACGCAGCCAAACTGGATCGTGCGGCTCTCCGCTATAAAGCCCGCACAAAGTGCCGCATCACCTGCTGCAAAGCCCGCGGACGACGCTGCACTGCCTGTCGCTAAGCCCGCAGAGGATGCTGTACCGCCTGGCGCAGAGCGCGCAGAGGAGGCAGCTTCACCTGCTGCAAAGCCCGCGGACGACACTGCATTGCCTGCCACGATGCAGCTTGGTGCCGATCCAAAGTTCGCCTCGATCGCCGACATGCCGGCGCAGCAGCAGCAGTTTCTCTCCATCATCAGCGATTTTGCGCAAAAATACGAGACGGCTCCCAACGATATGGCGAAAAACGCATTTCGCCAGCAGAGAGACCTTCGCCAGCAGCGAGCACGAGCTATTTGCGGAATTATGAACGACTTGACGGTGACTAACTGGGTTGGAACCGTCAACACGCTACCTGGCACCGATCGGGGCAAGGGCGTACTTGCTGTTTCTCTAGACAAGAGATCCACGATAGGAACGTGGGGCAGAAAGTATAACACGCTGATCAAGCCGAGAACGGCAGCGGACATCCAGTTGAGTCCCGGGCAGACGGTTGTTTTCAGCGGCAAATTCTTTCGTGCGAAAGGCGATTGCATCGCCGAGCACAGTCCTACGTTCCGCGAGGCCATGACGCAGCCAAACTGGATCGTGCGGCTCTCCGCTATAAAGCCCGCACAAAGTGCCGCATCACCTGCTGCAAAGCCCGCGGACGACGCTGCACTGCCTGTCGCTAAGCCCGCAGAGGATGCTGTACCGCCTGGCGCAGAGCGCGCAGAGGAGGCAGCTTCACCCGCTGCAAAGCCCACGGAGGACGGTGCACTGCCTGCCGCTAAGCCCGCAGAGAATGCTGTACCGCCTGGTGCAGAGCGTGCAGAGGAGGTTGCATCACCCGTTGCAAAGCCCACGGACGACGCCGCTTTGTCTGCCGCTAAGCCGGCAGAGACTGCCGTACCGCCCGGTGCAGAGCGCGCAGAGGAGCCAGCTTCACCCGCTGCAAAGCCCGCGGAGGACGCTGCATTGCCTGCCGCTACGCCCGCAGAGAATGCTGTGCCGCCTGGTGCAGAGCGCGCAGAGGAGGCAGCTTCACCCGCTGCAAAGCCCGCGGAGGACGGTGCACTGCCTGCCGCTAAGCCCGCAGAGAATGCTGCGCCGGCTGGTGCAGAGCGCGCAGAGGAGGCTGCAACACCTGCTGCAAAGCCCCTAGAGGACGGTGCGCTGCCTGCCGCCAAGCCGGCGGAGAACGTTGTACCGCTTGGCGCGGAGCGCGCAGATGAGGCCACATTGTCGGGTGCCACGATGCAGCTTGGTGCGGACCTCTATGAGGAAGATCCAAAGCCCATGGGCAAGCTGTACCCCGGATCGGTAGACTGGCATGCCGAACCAGTCACGGGTAAAACTGACGACCCGTCTGATCTCGCAGCGCAAGCCGACATTGGAATCCCAGAACTCAAATTAAAAGTGATATTGTCGATCCGCCACAACAGCGATGCGATTCGACCCGCGAGCCCTCGGCTTGAGATCCACTTCACCGTGCCTTCCGATTTTGCACACCAGGGGATCAATAGCATTTCCGGTATTTTGATGAGCGGTTTTGTTCCGCTTGCACTTTCGGCCGTTAAGGTCTCAGACAATTCCTTTGAGTTTGACTTAGGGCGTCTCGGCCTTAGTCGCAGCCTTCACCTTTTAAAGGAGAGCACGTGGTTCTACGTTCCACTCGTTTACAACGATGGCGGCCGCGCTCTTCTATCGGTTGAAAAAGACCCGAGAGGCGAACGTGCCTTCAGAGACGCGCACATCTTCCCGGCGGAAAGATAGGTAAACATCGTGACAATCGAGTTCTGCGCCCCTGGTTAAGTGGTCCTCGGCACCGAACTATTGTCGCTGTATGGTTTCTCACGATTTCTGGGACGAAGTAGGACTTACCGCAGACCGTGGTCCGAGCACAAGCTGTGGCGAATGCCGCAAGACGAGTATTGGGCGTCTGCTCGCGCGCATCTGGACCTCGCACAATGTTTGCAGATCTCGGCGCGTTCCACTCTGGTCAAGCTGGGGCAACGGATCGAGGAACTCAACATCCGTCAGCAACGGATGGCAGGAGAGGACGCGAGGCCATCGAGCAACTCGGCCTCAAGAACAAGTTGCTCGCGATAATGCGAAAACCGCTGAATAGATCCTGGCGGCTTCTGAGCAGAACCAGTAGCCAAAGATGCTTAAGCCAAATTCGATTGCTGCCCCGAAGCATGAAAGCATCTGGGAATGATTAATCATCGCAAAGACGATAGTTTTTCAGCAGATAATATAGCGAAGCGTGGGCGAGCTGCTCTCGCCGCTCCTGCAGCTTGGCGAGCCGATCCGCCGGCGCGCGCAGATCAATGTGGTCTGACACGAGCATACGCGATCATGCGGCGTGCTATCGCTTCCGCGGCCGGAAATCTTCCGATGAGGTGCTTCGCATGATCATAGCCCGCGGCGGGCAGCCCGCGAACCGATAGCGCGGCAGTCAATTCGAGCAGAGGCTTTGGCTGCGTCCCGAGACGTCGTTTGTGCGGATAATCGCCGATCGAGAAATCGAACGTCGTGTATTGCTCCTGGTGCAGCATGCGCATTGTCTGTACGATCACAAGCCGGCCTGGGGAGCAGTCCGCCCATACTCCGGCCGCTGACGAGATGCGGATCATGATGTAGGTCGGCGGCCGGGCAACACCGAGCAACGCCGAGACGACTTCACCGCCGCAGGTCAGCGCCGTCAGGATGACCTCGCCGCTGCCGATTCCATTCTCAACCAGCAAACGGTAGAAAGCGGCAATCGCGGGATTATCGAGCAGATAAGGCGCGCGCCCGTGCTGGTGCCGCATCCGCTGCTGAATTTCCAGCGCGGCCATGACTTGTGCGGCCTCGGTCTGGTCCTTCATCCTGTGGAAGGCCGTTCCGTCGCGTTTCGAGAACAGTCTCCAGCAGCGTCCGATCTCCTTGCGAACCTTTCGGTCCAACTGCGAAAGATAGTCATCCCACGAGCCGTGGATCGAGAGTACATTCGTGCCCACCGCACACCGCCCGCATTCCGGCAGCAACGCGAGAGGGTTCGGCCGTCCTTCGATCTCGATAGGCATCTTGGTGAACTTGATGAGGTCCGCATCACCGACGGCCCTTTGGATGACCTTCCATAGCGCCCTAGCGCCGGCCAAGTCGACTGGCGCACCAGAGCCGAGCACGGGGGCATTGTAGTCCGAGACACCTGCATCCGCGAACTGCACCACGCGCAGCGGTCCGCTCCGATGTGCAAAGAGCGGCAGCATTGCGACGAGGCGCTCGGTCCGCCGTTCAAGTACGGTCAACAGGATCGGCTTTCCCCCGCATTGCCCAACAGTGGCGTACCAGTTTTCGAGCCAGCGGCCGCACTGGAACGGCGTCATTGCAGCCCCGGCCCCAAGGGCATCCCAGCGGGCGGCTATGCCTCTCGCGTCATAGTCGACGAGAACGAGGAACCGATCGTCCTGAAGGGAAATCACAGCGACGTCCTCGCATGGTCGCCGTGGGCTTTTTCCAGCGAAAGTCTGGCTCGCACCAGATGCGGGGTGGGCACATGTTCACTTGGAGAAATCGCGTCGCTGGTGCCCCCGAACGTGAGCCGGCTCAGGGACGCGAACGTACGATGGGCCCAGATGATGGGCGGAAGGCGCCTCAATATCTCCGGCACCATCGCGAAGCTCCACCCCGCAGTCGTAAGATGCTATGCGACAATCGATATAGTGTATCGTCTTTGGCTTGTGGCTATTGATACGACACGTTAGTCAAAACTACAATGTCAATTTCAAGACAATAATTACCTGTGGGCCGCCTTTCGGACGCGTGGCCGCGTTACGGGGCGGCCGGGAGCTTGGTGCCCGACCGACATTGTCCGCATCGAACCGATCATGATATCAGCGACCTGGCGCCGCATATCATCATCGATGTTATGTAAAGCGCGTCACGATGGCGACGATCGAGCCGGATGTGCTGCCGACGACATTGTTCGTCTCGGCCTCTGCAAGGATCAGCGACGAGTTCGCTGGGCCGCGATCACCATCGACCTGCACTTCTTTGGGAACGACGTCGCGTTTCGCAATCTGGGTTGAGCTCGAGCTTCTCGTGGAAAACTGCATTGGCTTTCAACAACAACTAAGCAAGTGACGCGGAGCACCGCTACTGCGCTCTTCGAGCCCCGAACCAATGTGAAGATGGATGGCGCACCGAGCATCGGCCCGGATGCGTGCCGCACCGCTCAAGGCCGACAAGAACGGCCTCAGCTGCTCCAGCCTTTGCGGCGGCGCCTGAAGGTGAGCATAAGAACGCGTGAAAAATTCATCTTTCCTCGCCATTTGAGTATCTGCCCGTTGCGGTGTTAAGGGCTTGGCGCTCGGCTTCAGGGAAATCCATCCGGCAAGCCGCGGGTCTCTGATATGCCTTCGCGCGATTTTGTTTTACGTAATCTCGGATTGAACCTCGATTTATCGAGCGCATAACACGAATCTCGGCAAGCCATCCGCGCATCGCGCTTTTATATTCCCTACCATCGGATAGGACTTGCGGAAGCGTCTCCACTTCCTGCATCGAAACCAAGTCCTGCACCACTGTCCTATATAATCTGCTACCTGTAACAACGCATCGCCCAAACACCGCGCCAAGTCCGTCGTCTGGCTCCAGCATCGCTGCTTCAGTTCTGTAAATAGCTCCGCCATCCACATCGGAAGTGCACCTATGCACCGTCGCTCCGATCCAGTCGAGTTCTCCCTGGTGCAGCGGCCAAAACTCACAATCGGCGCCTCGATAGCGTGGAGACATGCCGGTGTGAAGGTTAAGGGCAAGGGGAGCGATTGAGAGGGTGGCGTGGGATGCGATGAGGGTTCCATAAACACAAAGGATGTCCGGAGCGAGCTTACGGAGTAGACTTTGCGTTTCATGGCTATTTACCCCCGCAGTTTTGTAGACCCTAACGCTTGGAGGTATCTTTGGGTCACCGAGCACCCGTGCCAAATCCGCTTGCCGCCGCGCCGACTCGCCGGTTAGTCGAAGGGCAAGCTGAAGGAGCTTGCGCGGAACGGTTACCCACGGGCGCTTTGCCGCGCGGATGAGTCGTTCCATCAGTCGTCGCCGGGGCTGCCTGGCGACCACAATGCTGACGTTATCAAGTTGTGCGAGAGTTCGTGCGACATAACGATGCGGCACTTGCTCAGCCCCAATAAGAACGACGATGCGCGTTGGCGTTCTCATGGCTGCGTCCAAGAGCGCACGGCGGCATGCGAAGCGCGCATTCTTGGAAGGACTTCTAGCTCTAAGGCTGCACGTGAGTCATCCATTCCACCGAGGTCGATTCGAAAGAGAGCGAACTGATCCGTTTCCTCGGAATTCGTCCGATTCTGTACAACGAAGGCACAATCGTGACCCGAATGCTCAATAGCTAGGCGTGCAATCGGAGTTGCATCCTCCAGCGCGCCGTAGGGATAGGCAAACGCCCGTACGGGGCGCCCCGACATACGCGCGACTTCTCTAGCGCTCGCCCCAATTTGAAACTCAGCTTCTCGATCGTCGAGTGAGCGACAGTGCACGTGATCGAAAGTATGATTGCCGATTTCAACTCCTGACGATGCCAACTCGCGTATCTCGCCTTCTTCCAGAAAAAGCCGAGCCTTCTGGGCCAAAGCTGTTGTATCGATCCCTAATTTCGCAGCCAGGTTTTCTACCAAGTTTCGACGATCAATCGGAGCCATTCGTGACAGGTAAGCTCCGATAAAATCGTGAGAGCTGGCTATGTTTTCTCCAGCAGCGCGTGTGAGCGGATTCATGCCATGCAGGTTGGCGATATAAGAAACAATGTTGTCGATGGGCAGAACTTTATTTCCCACGAATGCCGGGCTTATGAACATGGCCCACGGAATGTTCATGGATTTCAAGATGGGTGCCGCCAAATGCAAGACACTCGCGTAACCATCATCAAAACATACTAGCAGCTTCGGGCGAACGGGCCTCAAAGCACCGTTTTTTCGCAACAGAACGTCATCAAGAGATGCAAACTCATACCTGCTTTTGAGCCAGCGAAATCTTTCTTCGAACTCTTGCACCGTGATGTCAATATTCAGACCGCAGACCAGCGGATCGCGAGACCGCCAGCGGGGACCGTCGGTTAAGTGGTGAAATAACAATACGAGCCATCTGTCAGCTCTTCCCCACCTTTCCAAATGGGCCAAGTTGGCAACCTTTCCGATGAGCTTCCATGGAGGACCTACGAACTTCGCCATACGAGTTTCACACTTTTTCCACGGCTTCAGACATTTAGGCGGCAAGCGCCGTCTACGCTGCTCAATCGCCGCTGCACGAGCGGAGGCCTCGAAGCTCCACTCGACATCGACGGTCGTAAGATGTTATACGATACGTCGTATCGTGTTCAGCCCGTAGCGAACGATACGACACGAGCCAGGGATGTCAATTCCGCGACACGGGTATCTAAGGGCTGAATGGGCCTACGATCCTCCACTCCTGCCCATCGGGCGCCTTTCAGATGCGCCCCCGCGCCGCTGGGCGGCCAGTGCGGGGCTGCTGGTTCTGCCGGCAACGCCGGGTGGAAACGATCATGATATCAGCGACGAGGCGCCGCATATCCTCCATGTCACGCAGAATTCGTCACGAGGGCTACGATCGGCTGATGAGTTCGGGGCGACAATACTTGGGCCAATACCTGACGATCGTTTCTGGCTCCGTTGCCAGAGTGACGATCCAGGGAGTTTACTTCGTCCTGCTGGCAAATACCCTGTCTCTTACCGATTTTGGGCTGTTCGCGGGCATTTCCGCAGCCGGCCTCATCATCGGGGCTTTTGCGGGCCTCGGCTTTGCATCGGCCGCCTTCCGAACCGCGGCGACCAAGAGTCGCCTCGTCGGTCGCTATCTCGCAAGCCTGTACGTGACGTTCCTGGTCTCAATGCCGCTCTGCATCGGGGCTGCCTATCTGCTCTATGAATTCGCGTTTTCCGGACGCCTCGCGCTCTCGACATATCTTGCGCTCGCGGTATCCGACATCGTGCTGTGGCGCCTGCTCGAAGTGGTATCTCAGGTCAATAACGGGCTCGGCAAATTTTTCCAGGCGTCCCTGGGGCCCGTTATCGGATCAGCGAGCCGGCTCGTCGCGGCGGTTATCTTTAAGTTGACGTTCACGTCACTGGACGAATGGGCACTAATGTACCTCGTGGCGAACGGCGTCGGTACCGCCTTCTACATATGGGCGTTCAGCCCCTCTCGGCGCATTTGTTTTCGCGGAGCCACTCTGCTGATCATCGGGACGCTGCGCGACAGTTTGCTGTTCGCCTTCTCGTTTTTCGTCTTCTACACGCAATCGGAGTTGGACAAGCTGATAGCAACATTGCTCGTCGATGGCCGTACCGCAGGGATCTACGCAATTTCTACGCGAATTCTTGACCTGACCGGGATACCTGTGCGCTGTTTCGTGCTCCTCCTCGTCAGGGAGATCATGCGAAGCGGGAGACGGATATCGAAATGGGGTACGGGGCTTGTTATCGAAGCCGGTCTGGCGGCGGTTTCTCTTGTCGGATTCGCTGTAATTGCCCTCGTCCTCACGGCTTACCCAACGCTCCTGGGACGCCAGGTCGCCGAAGCCGCATCCCTGTTCATGTTCATG
Organism: uncultured Alphaproteobacteria bacterium; assembly: GCA_963770385.1. GTDB lineage: Bacteria > Pseudomonadota > Alphaproteobacteria > Rhizobiales > Xanthobacteraceae > Bradyrhizobium. Next base: position 3,433,950 of record CAVYPJ010000003.1, read on the forward strand.
CCCCTGGTGCCTCCCTTCAAATACCTGCAGGAGTACCATGCCGAGCTTTTCTTCGCTTGGAGGCGGATGGACGTTCGTGCGTTCACTGCCGTGCTGCTGACGGTGATGAAGGCCGCCCTGACAGTGGTCATTTTCTTGATCGCGCGCGATCTTCGTCACATGGGAGTTCTGTTCAACCTATCGTTTGCAGTGACCTATGTGGTGTCAGCGGCCATTCTGTTCCTGACTTTCTACCGCGCGAGATCCGCCGGAAACCTGATCGAAAATGCGGGCCGGTTAGAGGGCGCGGTCACTCAGCAGGCGCGATAGGCCGCTCGAAAGCAATGTGGTAGTCGCCGTGGCTCGGATCCCTATGGTCATGCGCGAGTTTAGTCAGGATCGCGTTGAAGGAATGGAGTATTCCCCCGAGAAGCGGCCATCCTTCCCGGATTTTTCGGTAGTTCGGGCTTTCGTACGAGTTGTAAGCGACCAGTCTCAGGCCGAGCTCTTTGCAAAACGCCCGGAGTTCGTCGGGGTCTACGATCCGGTGGAATATGACAGGGAAGGGTGGAGCTCCGGGTTCGCCGGCGTTCTCGCAGTGAAGGATGGCGCGGTAGAACCACACGTGAAACCAATGCGGGGTATATTTCGCCACTAGTCCGGAAAAAGATCGGGGATGTGGCGCCCCGATCAGGAGCACCCCGCCGGGGACGAGCGCGCGTTGGAAGAGCCTGATCGCGGCGTCAGGCTTTGGGAGATGCTCGATCACGTTGTAGCAGACGATCAACTCGAAGCTGTTGGGCGGGAACTCAGTAGACTGGATGTCTCCTAGAATCTTCCGGTGAGCATAGGCGTTGTTTTGGATCTGGGTCTCGTCGATGTCGACAACCACGATTGATGCGCCTTCGCTCAGCTCCCTTGGTAGCCAGCTTGAGGATCCGCCCCCAGCCTCGTAGAGGCGAATGACTTTTGATCCAAAGCGCTCCTTCAGGAGCTTGCACAGGAGTGCGAGGGTATCACTGTCACCGTTCATGTTGCCCGTCATGTTGTTACTGGTGAAGTCACCGTACTGTGTTGCCATGTGTGCCTCGAGATGCGAGCTGTCATTCTTCGGGATCCAGCGGCCCGTCGGCCAATAAATGCGCCAGCGGCGTGGTGGAATAAAGCGGTGCCGGAGTTCTCCTGCCGAGGGCGCGGGCTCGCCTGCCGCTCAGCCGTGCCGCCAGGCGATGGGCCGTGAACTCGGCACCCGCGACGAATCGCATCACCGGTCCGAAGCTGCTCGCTGAGGCCGGACCGACAAAATACAGTCCAGGAACCGTCGTTTCGAACTGCGACGACAGTGCCGGCGCGTGATAGGCCGTGTCGAGCCGCGAGCGCAGCGCCGCGCTGAGAAAGCCCATGCGCCGCAGGTCGGTCCGGAAGCCGGTGGCCGCGATCACGTGATCCGCAGCCAGGCGCTCAGTCTTGCCGCCGCGATCAACGCGCATCTCGATTTGATCCTTGCGGACGGTGACGTCCAGGATTCGACAGTCGCGGAGTTGCGGAACTTGAGAAAGGCGCTCCTTCATGAACCATCCGCCGGCCGGACCTGGATAGGTTCGCGCGATTGACGTCCGCAGGTCGCTTGGCAGTAGACGAAACACCTGCGGCAGGCGTTCATAGAACAATGATTTCCAGCCCGGGCCGATTGTAGACAAAGGGCGCCTTGCACGTTCAGGCAAGGGTCGGGGGAGGCGCATCTTGTCATGCACCTCAAGGGCATTGCGGCGGGACATCAGCCGCGCTGATGCGCCGCGTTCGTACAGCAGCACCGCTACGTCGATCGCTGAAGCGCCGCCGCCGATCACGATCACCTCGCGCCCGCTAAAGCGCTCCAGATTGCGGTGCGCGGAGCTGTGAGACACCAGTTCGATCGGCACGCCGGACAGTTGCGACGGGAATGTGCTCAGAGCAGCTGAGCCCAACGGCGATGACAACAGCTCTGGCCCGCATCGTCTCGCTGCCGGCGATCTCGATGCTGAAGCCGGCCGGCAACTGGGCGACGCTTGTCACGGGCCGGCAATCCAGCTCCGGCACATGCCGCCTTTGAAACGCCAATCCGTAACTGCTGAACACGTTGAGCTCGACGGGTAGCCCGAGATGCTTATACGCGCATCCATTCTGCTCGCAATATTCCTCCAGCGAATAACCGCTGCCGGGGGCGTATAGACTTGATGCAAATCCTTCAGACTTGAGCAGCATCCCTTCGGGCATCTGCGTCAGCCATGGCTTCATCGGCTCGCCGAAAATCCGATGCTCCACGCCATTGGCGCGCAGGCAGGCAGCCAGCGAAAGGCCATACGGCCCAGCTCCGACGATCACCACGTCCGTATCAATGGGCATCCTTGGTACCTGTTGCTACTCATCTACTCGGGATGAAGGATTCCGACCGACGACTCGCGCCGGCGCGCCACAAGCTTTCACTGGTTCCGCGCATTGCGATGCATGTCCGAACGAATGCAGGCTCGTGCCACGGAACGTCGTGGGGGCAAGACGCTAGATGCGGACTTGCAGGGTTCCTGAGCCACTCGTGCGGAAACAGCGCGATCGCTTCATTCACGTCGTAGGCTCGGCGGGCACACCCGGACCGGCCGGTAATTCGCGAGAATAACAAGCCAATGAGGTCCACGCGCCAATTGAGATGGCATGTCGGAGTGATGCGCGGATTGAGCTCCAGCAGGAACGCGTGGCCGCCGGAATCGATGACAAAGTCGTACCCGCAAAATCCGCTCAGGCCTAAACGGGCGGTGAGACTGCCCGCCGTGGCCTCCATCTCCGGGTGATCAATCATTCTCACCACGGTCGCAGGGCCGGCTTCGCGTGACACCTCGGTCGCCTCCACGCTCAGGCCGCCAATCACGGCGCCCTGCCAGCACAGGACGGCGCGACTTGCCGGCCGACCTTCAAGATACTGCTGAATCGTGATGCGCGGCGCCAGCTTGCTATCGCCTCGTCGAGAGCCTGTGGGGCGCAGCCGATCCATTAGCAGCGCTTTCCTGCGCTTCGCGTCCAGCTCCAGATACGCCGTCCAGGCGTCCACCCTGGTGCGCGCGATACGTACGCCGGCCCCGCCGGTCGTACGATCAAGCTTCAGCACGACGGGGAAATCGCCCGCGGCAAGCTCACGAGAAAGGGCCGCCTTGTCAGCGATCTCCACGCTGCGAGGACAACGAATCCCGAGCGCCGGCGCAATTGACATGATCGCACTCTTTTCGGTCAGTCCGTACCACCGGGGATCACCAAGCGAACGCTCGATCAGAGCGACCAGCGACTTTGCCGTTTCGAGCTTCGACCGCGCAAGCTGATGGTGGAGCGCTTGAACGATCCGCACGGCCACGTCGTCGACGCAGATCACGAATGCCGGCTGCCAGCGCCTCATGGCTCGCGCCAAGGTAAGATAAGGCATGAGCCGGCTGAACGCGAAAGTCTCGTCGGCGGTCTTCACTTGCCTCATCATATGAAAAGCCGGACAAACCGCGGCCACGGTAAAGCCGGTCCTGCGGAGCTCCGAGCACATGCGGGCACCGAGCTCCCATTTCTCGATCGTCAACACCATGACCCTATGGTCTTGCACGACGGCACCGCTCTAAGGTTTGAAATGGAACAATACCATGTTCTCTTATCAAACGATATAGTATCTTAGCGATTGATATCATGATATCGTCAAGCAACAACCCCCAGTGGTGCCGTCGGTGGGCTGACGGATCGTCAGGAACGGAGGCGAAACGGTCGACGACTTAGTTGCGGCGCACGCGCCGGCGCGTGAGCTAGTTCGGTTCGACCGCAAAAGGCCGACCGTTGGGCCGCTCAACATCGGTGAGGAAAATCATGCGCTCGGGCTTCGATCCGATGGGGGTCCAGCGGTTATCAACTAACATGTGCCGAGCGCATGTGCGGAGAGTATGCTCAGACAATGGTTGAACCTCATCCGCCGCACTCAAGATGTGCAGGCACCTCAGAAATGACGAGTCCGGCTCGCGTATCCGCCATCGACGGGCGAATCCTGTGCAGCAGTGCGCACCTCGATCACGTCGAGATTGTTGTCTGCATACCCACGTTTCGCAGGCCCGCCTCATTGCGGCGCACGCTTCAGTCGCTGGCCGAGCAGCGGACACAGTTCGACTTCGGCTGCGTCGTCGTGGAGAACGACGCCGCCAACCGTGAGGGTGCGGCCGTGGCGGCAGAGTTCATCGAGAGCGGTCCGCTGCTGGGTTTCTGCGTTCTCGAACCGCGGCCCGGCAACTGTATGGCGATCAATTGCGCCTTCACCACGGCGTGCCAGCTCTTCCCTCAGGCACGATATCTTGCGATGATCGATGATGACGAATTTGCCAGCGGCGAATGGCTCGCATGCCTTGTCACAACTGCCGACCGAACTGGCGTGGACGTTGTCGGCGGGCCGGTATTCCCGCAATTCGAACTGCCGAGCAAGGCTTACCTCGCCAAACACCCGACGTTTGAGCCCCCCTACGACAGGAGTGGCAGGGTTCCGATCATTTACGGCACCGGAAATTGTCTTATCCGCCGCACCGTTTTCGAACGGCTTGAGACGCCGCTGTTCGATTTGAGCTTCAACTATCTGGGCGGCGGCGACACGGACTTTTTCAGCCGATGCCGCGCGATCGGCCTGCAGTTCTATTGGGATCAGAGCGCCGCAATATTCGAGCACGTCCCGCTGCGAAGGACCCGGTTCTCCTGGCTCGCCGCTCGCGGGCTCCGGATCGGTGCCATCAATTATCTTGTCGAGCGAAAACGCGCGAAAAACACTAGCCGTCGCGTGGCGATCGCGTGCAAGTCCTTGGCGATGCTGTGCCTGTCCTCGTTGCGGGTCCCGGTTCTGCTGGTCACCTCTCCAGTAGCAATTGCTGCGATCCACCCATTGCTTATCGCCAGCGGCCGCCTGCTCGCGTCGCTCGGCGCGGTCCCCGAGCAGTACCGCAACCCTGAACGGAATTGAGCCGATCATCTCACCACCGATGGCAGCCCCGTCCTGTGACCTTGACAGTAACATACTTGTAACATAACATTAACATAAAAACCGGGATTAACATACGAGATCCGGGCCTACGAGCCATTCCGCGGCCGGATCGGATTGCGGGGACGGGCAGAGAGACCTATGAGATGAGCCCTGTAGCGCTGTTGACCCCAACATACGGGCGCGACCTGGAGATCTGTACGCTCTTGTGCGAGAGCGTCGACCGCCACGTCAAATCGTTCTCGAAGCATTATCTGCTGGTGCCCGACAGCGACGTGGCGCTGTTCGCTCCGCTTTCCAGCGAGCGCCGCATCGTGATCCCGGCCTCGACGTACCTGCCGGCCTGGCTGCGGCCGCTGCCGCGTGTCGTGCAGCGTCAAGCGGCGGCAGTTCTGGTGGTCGCTGCGCGCCAAGCCGGTGAGCGGCTGGCACGTCCAGCAATTGCTCAAGATCGCCGCGACTATCTCGCTGCCCCATGAGCGCTACTGCATCCTGGATTCCGACATCGTGTTCTTCCGCGATTTCGACCTGGCGCGCTTCGAATATCCGAACTCGATCCCGCTTCTGACCATGGCGAACGAGGTGACGCCGGACCAACCGTGGCATTCGCGCTGGGTCGACACTAGCCATCAATTGCTCGGCCTGCCGACGCCGCCGTTTCCGGCGACCGATTTCATCGGCCACATCATCTTCTGGGACAAGCAGACCACGCGCGCGCTCATCGCGCGCATCGAGGAGGTGACAGGCGTCGAGTGGATCGAGGCGCTGTGCCGCACCCGCGAATTCGCCGAATACATGCTGTACGGCTATTTCGTGCAGAACGACCCGGCATCCGCGCTGCGGCACGCCGTGGTCCCCAGCCACGCCCTGCGTCAGCTATTGGGACGACCCGACGCTCAGCAAGACCGATCTGACGCAGATGCTTCGCCGCGCCAATCGGGACGACGTTGCCTTCTCGATCGCCTCCTTCTCGGGCACCCCGGTCGACACCATCCGCGCCGCGATGGCCGAGAGCGACGCGATCCAGGCGCCGGCTGCAATCGACGAACCGAAGGGGCAGGCCGCGCTATGCCGATCGGGCAAGCCAGCATCAACCTGAGGGCCAACGTCCGTTCGACGCTCTTCGAGGTCCATCTACCGGCACTTTCGGAGATCAACAATGTTTGGAAGTATTGCCGGTGCCGACCGCGAGGGGGATCGATCCCGCGGTGAAGTCTCTCGAAGACGGCGAGACGGATACGCTCTTGGGACGAAGCGCTTTTTCGGGAAACTGGCGAGGGCCGTCCAATGCCTCGAATTGATCGATCTGTTTCAAGAAGGTCGACAATCATCCAACTCGCTGCGGTGGCTCTGAGTGGAATTGTACCTGTCCGCAGCGCGACGAAGCCTGCAGCGCGCCACCCGTTGAACCCTGCAAGTTCGCCGGTGCATTTGTGAACTGGGGACCGCAGGGCCGCGAGGTTACGTTGCAGGGTTGGGAGAAATGGCTGAACCAGGCGCCATCGTCGGTGGTGGGCGTCGACTTCTATGCTCAATCGACATGGCAGGATTTTTTCACGTTGGATTGGGTGCCGGGCATCTGGAAAAAGCTCAACCCGGCACGCAACGTGGTTTGGTCCGTTCCGCTGACGGTGAAGGGGACGGCGCTAAAGGACGTTGCCGATGGCTTGCATGATGCCGAGTTCGAAGCGGCCGCCAAGGCGATTTCCGAAGCGCAGCCAAAGGCGATCATTCGGATGGGCTGGGAGATGAACCTGCAGTCCATGGCGTGGTTCGCCAAGGACCAGGAGGCCGACTACATCAGGGCATTCAGACGCGTCGTCGACATATTCAGACGTCACTCGAGTGAATTCAAATACGATTGGTGTCCTGGGTGGGGACCTCAGGACAGCCCGGCTGATCTCGCCTATCCCGGCGACGATGTCGTCGATTACGTCGGTCTTGATGTCTACGATTTCAGATTTGAAGGCTCCGCCGCCGAGAGATGGGACCATTTCTATCTGAAACCACCCTTTGGCTTGCAGTGGCACAAGGAGTTTGCCACACGCCATGGCAAGGCCATGAGTTACCCCGAGTGGGGCGTTGGTAATTTCGGCGACAATCCCTTTTTCATCCGGCAGATGCACGATTGGTTCGTTGAGAACGAAAGCGACATCGTTTATGCGGCTTATTTTGATGTCGACGGATTGTGGCCGACGCAAATCGACAACAACCAGTTTCCGGAATCCCAAAGGCTATTTCAAAAGCTTTTTGGGTGTGAATCCTGAGCTCGCCGGCACAGCGCGTTCCGCTCGCAGAGGTTTAGGTTTGCTTGACGCTGGCGCGTCACCTCCGATTCTCAACCTCGGGCAGACCGCCAGCAGCGGTATGACCTTCGTTAACAACAAAAAGGCGGATGAGAGTGGCCATTCAGGGGCGCGATGGACTCAAGACGGCTGTTTTTTCGATGTCTGCGCACTCCTTACGAGGTTATTCTCCTTTTATTTCGAGCGGGAAGATTTCCCTCAACTGGAGGCAATTCATTCAAGAGAGGAAATCTGGAAATGTAGGAGAGACCAAATACAGCGCTGCACAGGAAAAACCAGATGCTGTTTCCTCGGTCAAATAGCGCGCTTTCGAAACAGTTGAAATATATTCCGAATAACCAGATCTGAAGAAGAAAAGTTGAGAGTGCGGTCATCTCTGGCGCAAAACGGCTGGACCTGTTCCTTCTAAATCGGTGATAGCTGATAATTGGCCCAATGACGACAAAGGCGACGCAAAGAAATAAGCCTGGGAAACCAGTCGTAAGGGCGATATCCAGATAGCCGTTATGGCTGTGAGCGGCGGTGTTGGCCCACAAGTCCGTAGACTGGGTGTCACTCAACACCTCCTCGGTCCGCCAGAAAGCCATGAATCCATGACCGAGTACGGGCCGTTCGAGAATATTGCTGATCGCAAACTGCCATACGTCGGTTCGGCCGGTGAAACTCGCATCTGAAATCGCGGAGTTGAGGATCGTGTCGATGCTGTTGCTATAAGTGGCGAGTACCGCGAGGGCATTGAATAGTACCAACGGGGCGAGGCAGCAGAAGGACAGTCGGCCAAGCGTAGAGGAACGACGAGCGAGATACGAGACGCCTAACACGAGGGGCAGCAGGATCAGTGAAGTCTTTGCGCCGGTGCCGATCAAGAACACTACGGCGCAGACCAAAACGAGAAAACCAAGCCGTTTGCTCGATGCGCCTGTAATGAAGAGGCCAATGAAAGTCATAAGCACCATGATGGCGCCTGCTCCGTTTTTGTGGCCGTAAATGCCCCTCCAGTCGCCAGCGAGGCCGGGCTCCAAAAAATCGGCAAACTGATGAACCGTGCGAGATGGCGCCAGGACGATTCCAGCATAACAAAGCATAAGCACGCCGGTCGCTAGCACGCTCAAAATCGCCGACAGCTGACGGATGCCTACGGGTACAAGGATCCAGCCCGCGGCCATTAGACATACCACCAGGGTGAAGGCGAGCCGCCGCAGCGAGAGCTCGGGATTTTGCGACATTAAAGCGGTGGCCCCGAGCCACGCGAACGTGGCTAGGGCCAGGGGCGTAAAGCCGGATAGAAATTGATGGTAACGACGGTTGGGGATCATCGATAACGTCAGAAGGCTCATCAACGTATAGGAAACCTGGTTCAGGAAATCGCCTGCTTCCCAGGCACCGGCCCGTTGCGGGTCGGAAAGATCGCTGAAGGGATCGAGAGGAACGACAATCAGCGACAGCACAAGCAATACTGTCGCCGCGCGGCTCAACACGATCCATGTCAACGGACTGTGTCGGTCAGATTGGATGGTGGTGTCGGTCATCGAGTTGAGACGTTGCGAGAAGGAGCTGCCGCGATGATCCGGCATTCCGCGCGCGGTGCCAACCGGACCCATGATCATAACATACCACTTGTGTAACATAGAAATGTTGCTAGGATACAGTATGTTTTTTTGACAATGTAAGCTGCGGAGGAGGGGACCACTCGTCCGTTCGACGCTCCCAGGGTGCCGTCGCGCCCGCTACCTTCGTTCGGGATTGCGGATTTCGGGATGGCGGACCGAGGTGCGATGGCATGAACGTGCTGCGTCCGGAGTTCAAGACCAGTGTGCGGTGTCCGCGCGCAAAAGCCGATTAACTCGCGTTTCGCTTCAGGCGAGAGCAACTCGTCCGGGGGGAGGCGGCTATGCCTCGCGAATGCGACTTAGCTCATGAAACGCGTATCGTGGCAGTAGGAGACCGTGCGCTAAGCAGGATAGTGAAGTATTGCTCCCCAAGCTGGCCAACCAAGGCACGACAAGAGGGCTTGGTTACAAGCGTCGCACCTCGCCATGGAAGCAGCAACATGCTTTGCCGAGGCTAGTCCACTGGCCGATGCTGGACGAGCAGCAATCGATTGGATGGCGCCAGTTACCCGAAATTCGCCTCTCCGCTCAGTCACAGGCCTCGGCCGAAAGGAGTTCCTATGAGCTCGGCACCTCGGAAAATCCGCGATGACGCAGTTTCGAGCACGAGCACCACGGGTATCGGGAGCCTAGTCGTCGGTTGGAAACCGCAGCACGCCGCCCTCTGGGGTCGAGCGCCCGTTTGCGTGAGCCACAACCTTCACACCTCGTCGCTTTTCGACCGATCTGCCTTGGCTAGCCTCATCGAGAAGTACCCGCGACAGCACTACAGCATCATTCACATGGGGCCGCGGTCCGAAGATCGCCGATTTTGGCGCGAGGGAGAGCTGGGAGGCATGCCCGGGCATGATGTCATCGACGCAATTGAGCATGGGAGACTTTGGCTAAACCTGCGGCACGTCGGCGACGTCGACAGACGTTATGCAGCGGTCGTCAATGCCCTGTTCGACGAATTGGAAGTGTTGGCTCCGGGATTTACCACAAAGGCGCGCGGATGCGGGATTATCGTTTCGTCGCCGAATGCCCAAGTGTACTATCACGCCGATTTGCCCGGACATGCATTACTTCAACTTATCGGCCGGAAGAAAATTTTCTTCTACCCTGCTAATCCGCCGTTTATCACACCGGAGGAGTTGGAGCGTATTGCGATTTCTGGACTCGAAGTTGGCATTCCCTATTCGGCTTGGTTCGATGAGTATGCATCGGTATTCGAGTTCGAGCCGGGCCAAATGATTCATTGGCCGCATACCGCTCCTCACCGGATCGAGAATTATAATTGCCTCAACGTCTCGGTCACGCTGGATTTTGTGACTCCGGAAATTCGGCGCCGGCAAATGGTCATCCTAGCAAATGGTATCATGCGCCATCGCTTTGGGTGGGTCGCGGGCGACACCTCGACCAAAGGGCCAAGCTTTTGGGCCAAAGCCGTTTTGCAAAAAACCATGCGGAATACGCGGTGGATGAACCGACAGCGCGCTTCCGCGCGCAAGATTCAGTTCAGGTTGGACCGCGCCGCGCCCGGTCGGGTCGCGGACGTCTGACCGCGGAAGGAGATCGGACAACAATTCACCGCCGATGTGGAATGGCCTACAAGCCAGGTCAGAAATTTGCAGCGCGCGGAGTCCTGTGCGGATGGACTGGCCATCCCTGCCCATCGGGGAGTGAATGCGATCGGCAGTGAATTTTCCGCTGTCTCCGCTTAAGATGCCGGATGGGGCATATTTCGGCGCTAAAACGTGCAATTCGGCGTTATCCTGAAGGCGCTATCAGTTGATGCGGTGGGCAGCTCACCAATCGGTGCTTGGTCGCAGTTCTGCCGGCGCCGCGGGTCGTAGCCCAAATGAGTTCAACTGCTCTTGAGCGTCCTGACAATCTCCTGGAGCTTGAGCTTTTCAAGTGAAAGGTCCGCCAAGAGCTCACGCAACCGTCTATTCTCCCTTTGCAGCTCCTCGACTGCGGATTGTGAAACATCTGGTCCTCGAGTTGCATGAAACCCGGGCTGGCTCCCAACCTTGCGCCAGCGGTGGTAAGTCATGGCACTGACCCCGAGAGTCCGCGCAATCTCGGCCTGCGTCTTCCCGCGTTTGCGAAGCTCATCCGCCTTAGACAATTTTGTCGCGATTTCCTCCCGAGAGTGTTTCTTTTTTTTCATGCCCACTCCCCCGGGGCTGCAACGTACCCATCTGTATCGCGTGAGGTTGAGCGACCCATCAAGCGATAGCAAGGTTGCCATGCTCGTTGCCGGTCCGCATGGGTGACTGATCGTATCGGATTTTAGAAATCCGATTTTCGAGTCACATACGACGAAATAAACGGCAGGTGGAGCGTACTTTACCTTTCCCCATCAGCCACGCCAACGATTGTGCATCATACCATCTGGGTAAGCCCAGGCTGCCGCACACCCGACAAACCCACCGATGATGAGCGCGATAGAAAAAGTCCAAAGGATGTTCGGCGAGCTCGGCTCGAACGGCGCAGAAGCCAGCGTCACAACTCTCGCATCCGTTAGCGGCAAACTACGCTCTTCGATGCTCTGAGAATAACGGCCGAGATTTACGAGAGTTTCATACGCCGTGCGCAGAGACTGGGTTTTTTGTAGCAACTGTGAACGCTGGTCCTGCTGATCTTTATCCAGTTGGCCTTCCGAGGCAGCCTTCGCGCTTGCGTCGAATTGCTGCAAACGTTGTTCCGCAATTCCCGATTGCTCCTTGAGTTCATCGATACGCTTTTGCATCCACGACCCGGCGCGTTCTGCCGTCAACGCCTTCGCGTCAAGCTGGTCTTCGATATATGCGTTTGCGACCTCATTTGCGATTTGAGCCGCCTTCACGGGATCTTTGGACGTGAATAGTATGTTCGCGACGTAGCTACGTCCAATTCGTACGACCGTAAGCCCCCGCTTGAACTTGACCACGGTTTTGCGCAATTGCTCCTGTTCAGAAGTGATATCGTTCCGCGAAAAGCTGACGGCGGAAAGCAGCCGGCCGAGGATCCCGCTTTCCGAAAACTCGGGATCTTGAGTCAAATGCAACTTGTTGATTACAGCAATCGCAATTTTCTCGGACTTTATCGTTTCAACTTGGCTATCGACGACGGCTGCATCCACCAAACCGTACTGTGCCGCAGGTGAATCGGACCTTTTCGTATCGGTCAACAGCTGGGCCGTGGCGGTGAAGCGGTTCGGGGCGATGATGAGGTACAAGCCGGCCAGACCCAATGCCACCAGCAGGCATGTCAAGATCACTGTTTTATGCCTTCTGACAAAGCCCAACGCGGCCAATAGCGGAAGGGCTTCGTCATCTGCCAATTCCCTCTGCTCGGACAAAATCCGTAGCTTACTCGGTGTATCCAACATCGCTTTCCTTCGTTTGGCGACGACGACTCGCAGGCAGATGGCTCAATTTTGTTCTTGGCCGACGGTCCGCGCTGCCACTTCGACGACGTCGCCAGGCATGAGGATTGAGTCGTTGTCCGCGCTACTTTCGTGACGAATGTGGGACGGTCGCTGCGGTATATGGTGACGATCGGGTGATCGCCGCCTCCTCGGAGTAGCTGGGACCTGACCATTCCGGCGTACATCAACTTCTCACCCACTGCTTTAAGGCGCGCGCTTATTTCTGCAAGCTTCACCGAGGAATTTTGCAGCTCTTCCAGCAACCTGACACGCCGCTGATCGTCAATCCGATCGAGCCGACTTTCAAGCTCGTGGCGTTGGGCGTCGATCTGCGCGATCAAGGAGCTGGTCTGAAGCGCACGGGTGGCGGAATAGAACGCGAGCCGACGGGCCTCGGCGACGCGTGTCGTGGGAACAATGCCCTTCTGCAGGTTTGTTTGGGTTGCCTGCAATTCGGCCGCGTCTCCTTCGGCGTCCTGCTTCTCCTTGTCTCTCTCGTTAATCAGGATGTTGATGCGCTCGGCTTCTTTTTGAATGGTTGTCGCCAGGTGCATTTTCTCTTTTTGATAGTCCGAGGTGTTGGCCGACAATCGTTCCGCTTCGACGCGAACGATTTCAGCTATGACCGATTGAGGCACTGGAATGTTTTGAAGCTTGTCCGCCGCGCTTGCATCTTTCTCACCGAGAACTTCGCGCAGCGAGCGCACTCGCGCTTGCTCGCGGGCGAATTCGATCCACTGGGAATCGTACTCGCCTTTGAAATCCGATGATTCGAGGAAAGGATCTTTCGTCCGGAACCGCATCACGTCGAATCCGCCAGCCATCGCGATGGCCTGGCGTACCGTTAGGCCGGGTCTGTACGGCTGCGGCCCGGGCTTTGCGACGTCGCCATTCACGTAAATCGGGCGGTATTCAGCAATGCTGACGAGCACCTCTTCGGGCGTCAAGACGATTGGATACTCCCGTCCGTCCTCTGAGCGTCGCCGGAATACCTTTGTTGGCAATAGTTGGCGCACATTTGCTTGTATCTCCGAGATCGTTAGCCCCGAAGCATTTACCGGACCGATCAACGGAAACAGGGCCCGGCCGTCCACATCGACGGTAGCTTTGCTACGGACGTCCGGAATGCCGATGGCTGCGATCTCAAGAACGTCACCGGTTGCAAGTCGATACGGCGGCGCCGGTTCTGTCCGGGCGGCCTGGAATGACAGTGCGGTGATGGCCAGTATCGCCCACGTACGTAGAGCAGTCACCTGGAGGCTCCAACGGTATGTTACAAGACGCCGACGATATGTTAGATATATGTTATTATACATAGCAGGACGATGCGGTCAAGAAACACTGCTGTGTCAGATTACCGAGAATGATAACGGCCGCTCGAGCCATCTTCGAGATCATTATCCAGAACAACTTGGGCAATCAGCCGTTGCTGATCTTCTATTCTTGATCGTCGGCTATCGCTGGATATCATCTCGCCCCGCAAATGTCGTTACCCATCGTTGCTGCGTCTGCGCTCAAGGGCCGGTCGAAATGTAGCAAAAGGCGGCATTGGTAGGTCGGTTCAAATGTGATATCATAACCTTCAAGTCGTGTTATATGTGGGATCCCGGAGGCTGGACCATCGGCCTGTCCGTTGATCAACTGCTACTCACCGAACCGACCGAGCAAGGAGGTCAGCCACCGGCAGCAAGCCCGACCTGGCACGGCTCATCGCTGTTTCCGGACATGCTGGCGCCGATGGTGTAAAGACAAAGATTGCCTCAGCCGCCGACGTGCCGACCCCTCAAAGAGCAGAGGATTACACGTGCAACTCTCACAAATCCAACTTCTGAAGCGGACGTTGTCGACATATGCACCCCCAGTGTTTCGGCTTGTGCGGGAATCTCGCATGCTGATGCACCAACATAAAAACCAGCGCATCCAAAACGACCTGCTTCCGTGGAAGACGTTTTTTATTCAGGAGTTCGGGCTCACAGTCCAGGATGGTCCATTTAGCGGGCTGTCGCTGGAGGAAACCGATCCCAAAGACGCCTACTTGCCTCTTCTAATAGGCTGCTATGAAGCAGAAACTCACCCTTTTATCGAGGCGGCATTAGCACGAGGGCCGTCCGTTATTATTGATGTCGGATGTGATATAGGCTACATCGCCGTCGGTCTCGCGCGGCGGGCGCCACAATCTGCTGTCATCGCGTTTGACATCAATCCGGAAGCGAGGATCAAGTGCAAACAACTCGCACAAAGGAACTGCGTATCCGGGCGTCTATCCGTGCAAGGAAATTGTACGCCCGAGCTACTTCAGTCCGTATGCGGTGAGCACCCACTTGTCTTCAGCGATTGCGAAGGATGCGAACTGGAGTTGCTCGACCCCGTAGCAGTGCCAGCATTAATAGGCGCCGATATCATCGTCGAGCTGCATGACTTTTTGCGAATCGACGTGGATATCACCCCCACGATCGTAAAGCGGTTTTCTGAAACTCACGATATCTCAACCACGGGAATTCAAAGACGGTCTGTCGATAGCTTCCCAAGCGTTGCGAGTCTTCCAGAACGTATGCGCGATGCGGCAATGCATGAGGACAGAGTCCCCTATCAGCAGTGGGCCTTTCTCAAGAGCCGAGCGCGTTAGGGAACAAAATCAATCCGCTTCCTAGGGGAAGCGAGGATCTGGTCAGCGAAGCTCAACCAGCGCCCATTTAAACGTCCTGCACAATCGCATCTACACGGGTGCCTTCGAGTTTGACGGCCGCCGCGATGAGGCGCAGCTTCAGACTTTGATTTTCAGCCGAACTTTGGGGCCCAAGAGGTCATTCAAAGCCGCACGGTGAGCAGAATGCGCCCCTCAAAGCACGACGGTGAAAATAGCGCAACGCCGGCGCGGGAACTTGATGCAATCGGCACATGACCTCATCCGCTTGCGCGGCGCGGTGAAAGAGAGAACCGTCACACGCTAGTGGACCTCCTGGGCTGTCGTCAGCAAGGTCAGGCCCATCTTGAGCTTATCCTGGAGCGTGCGCTGCGCGAGGCAGGTGAACAGGCACAGCTTGTCGCATCCCACCGTTTGCTTGCGCCTGGCGCGGGCTTCCTGGCTGTACCAGATTTCGCGTGCCGTTTGCGTGCGGACGTTGCCGATCGGCTTGAAAAACCAGCAGACTTCGAGGCGGCCGTCGGAACGGATGAAATAGTTTCGCATGCCGACCCGGCATGGCATAACCTCAGGCGGCGCCTTCTCGCGGCGGAAATGATTGGGCCACGCGTTTAGGAGGGCCTCACCGTTGAGAATCGGTGCGCCTTGGCGCTTTAACCGCAATAGTTCGTCACGAACCGCGACGAGGTCGTCCATATCCTGTTCGCCAATCCACAATTCATCCTCGACTTCCTGGGTACCCATCTCGACGGGCTGGAAGCTCAGCGCGGTGGCGCCGATCTTCCCGATCCAATCAACCATCTCCGGCAGGCGTCGGAAGTTCAGTCGGTGTACGACAGGCTTGATGATGATTGGGAAATCCAGTCCTTCGGCGCGGCGCAGTTCGGAGATGTTGCGGATGCCCTGCAAGATGTCGTGCAACGAGTTCTCGACGCCGCGCGAGTAATTGTGGATCTTCGGGTCCATCGAATCAATCGAGATATTGATGTTGAAGGGGCGCGCCTCAACCGTCTGCGCAACAATCTTCTTGTTCAGATAAGCGCCACCGTTGGTGGTGACGCCCCAATGAATGTCGTTGTCGCGACAGAACCGGAGAAGGTCGAGAAAGCCCTTCTTGATGTACGGCTCGCCGCCGGCGAATTCCACGTGATAGGCACCGATGAACTCCTTCAGGCTGGAGAGCGCGCGCTGCCATTCCTCAATAGACATTTCCTCGCGGTAGTTGGCACGGCGCCAGTAGTCGCAATAGCGGCACTTGTAGTTGCAGCGCTCAACGACTTCCGCGAAGATCGATGCCGGCCGGGTGAAGTCTCGGCCGGTGCGCAGGTAGAGTTCTTCCGAGAGAGCGTTGCGGATATGCTTGCTGCCAAGGGAGACGAGGTCTAGAGTCCGCTTTGCTGTGGCCATGTGTGCTCCTCTCTTATTTTGATGCGTTTTCGGCATCCACTTAGCTCGAAAAACGCTTCTTGAGCCCGATGGCGCTTCAGTCTGATCACATCGCGCTCTCAGATCACCTCGTCGAGGTCAGCAACAGCATCAGGGAATGCGGGTTAGTCAGGGCATAACGCCAGAACAGCCGCCGCGGCTCCAGCGACAAGCGGAACAGCCATTCGAGCCCTGCGCTCTGAACGAGCCTCGGGGCGCGTCGTCGTGTTCCCGAGAGGAAATTGATGAGACCGCCGCCGGTCTTGACGATACCGACACCGTCCAGCTCGCGTCTCCAGCGCCAATAGAACGCTTGCTCGTGGGGGACCCCAAGGCAGAGCCAAACGATGTCCGGCTTCAGGATCGACAGCTCCTGGACCAACGCGCGCTGCGCGCTCTCATCCAGGTAACCGTGCGAACGCCTCACGATCGAGATCCCAGGGTACATCCGCCTTGTATTTTCGACGGCATGACAATTCTCGTCCTCGATGCCTCCGATCACAGCGAACGTGACATTGCGCTCCGCGGCTCGGATCGCAACGTCATGAAATAGATCGCTGGTTGCCACCCGCTCGGGCAGGGCGCGGCTTGCAAGGGCGCGCGATGCGAAGACCATCGGCTGGCCGTCGGCGTTGATTAGGTCGGCCGGCTCGAACAGCGAACGTATCGAATGCGAGGACGAGCAGCGCGATAGCACCTCGCCATTGGCCGATGTGAACAGCGGCGGTGGATCCGTCCGCGCGCGTTGCTTCGCGACAGTGATCATCAGCTCCGCGGTCTCGTTTCTCGTGAGGGCGGCAACCTGAAGCCCTCCGACGGTCACGCGCGGCACTTCGCTCATCAGATCATGCCAGTTTCTACCTTGCATGGCCGGACTCCATCCGCTGTTGCGTTCAGCTGTTGCGTGACGGTGCGCGCGCGTGCAATCGAGACGTCAAAAGGCATTGGCGTACGCCTTCTTGCAAAATAGCGTCAGCACACAGATCCGCAGATCGAAAAAGAACGACCAGTTGTCGATGTATTGCAGATCAAGTTCGACACGCCGCTCCATCTTGTCCAGCGTGTCCGTCTCGCCACGACAGCCATTGACCTGCGCCCAGCCCGTCAACCCTGGCTTGACATTGTGCCGTCGCGCGAACGAGCCGATGCGATTTTCAAACATCTTGTTGTGCGCGGTCGCATGCGGGCGAGGGCCCACGATCGACATCTGGCCGAGCAGCACGTTTAAGAGCTGTGGAAGCTCATCGATATTGGTCCGGCGGAGGAGGCGGCCCAAGCGCGTGATCCGCGGGTCGTTTCTGACGGCCTGGCGAAACTGCTCACCGTCCTCCGTCGTCGTCATGGTGCGAAACTTGAACACCCTAATGCGGGTGTTGTTGAAGCCGTGGCGGGTCTGGCGGAACAGCACCGGGCCGGGCGAGTCGAGCTTGATTGCGAGGGCGACCAGCAGCAGGACGGGCGACAGCACGACCAGTCCGGTGGCCGCAGCGATGAGGTCGAAGGATCGCTTGAGAAACAAGTCGAAGGCCGACAGAGGCTGCCTCAGGACTTCGATTGCAAGTGCGTGCCCGAACTCAACAATTCGCGATGTCGCGAGCACATCGGGAGAATCGACGAGCACGACCAGCACGGTGACCGGCAAATCCGACAAGCATCGGCTCAATTGGCAGGTCATCTGCAGGCAGTTGGCCGTCGTGAGCAGGATGACATGGTCTGGAAGCAGCCAGCGGCAGGTCGGCTTGATCAGTTGAACTTCCTTGTCAATGTCGATCGAGCTAAGGTCGATCTCTGCTGAGCCAGGCTGCTCACTCCGGGCCGTCACCCTTGCCGCTGAACCTGGCGCATCCAGCGAAGCGACCACATTGATGCCGCGGGCCGAAAGGTCGCGCCCAAATGATGATCGCTGAGCAGGATCGCCGATCAGGATCACGCGCTGCGCCTGGATTGCCCCTCTGGCGACCGCGCTCTGGACAACGCGGTGCCACCCAGCCCGGCTCCAGAGCACGGCTGTGCAGACCGCGAGGAGCTGCAGGAAGAAGGTCCCTCTTGAATAGTGCTCGCCGAGTTTGAGCAGGAACAGCATCGACAGAAACAGCGAGAACGCCATAACGATCGCGCCCAGGCCCTGGATGATGAATGAGTGTCGAGGTTGGCTCTGGACCGACACGAATTGTCGGAATCCGAGTGCGGTGGCAATCAAAAGGCTCGCGATGCAAATCGCTGAAACGATGTATTCAGTCGCCGGAAGCGCATTCCCGACAAAGCACAAGCCGTAGAACAGGCTTGCAAGGTAGCTCGCGAGAGCGGCCGTGAAGTATTCCGCCGCGACCATGACAGCAACAACGGTGCGCAGGTTGCGGTTCGACCACCTGCGTGGCTGCAATTCGGCCCGGTCGCTCGCTTGGACCGGAGCGAGAACTGGGTTTCCGGCGACGATGGCGGGACCCAGTACGTGCTTTGGCAAGGCCCGCATGATCCTCTCCGTCGTGCCACTAGATCAGCACGCTCAAGGTATGATACATAATCGATACTCGTATCGTATGTAAACCATACTGGCCTAGCATTTGTCGAATAAATACGGTACAGGTAACATTGATATGATAAAGCGAGGATCGCAAGCTGGCGGAGGACGGGTGTGACGGAGGGATTGCCGGTCGAGACATTCAGGCGCTCGCTCCGTTTTTTTCGGGGGCGCGCCGGCCGAACGGGCAAATGCCTATTTCTTGTGCCGGACGCGGGCGTGCCTTGTGGAGTTCGGGACTACACAAGCAAGCTCGTCAGCTCGCTTCGACAGCAGCCCTTGGGCGAGGCGTACGAGGAAGTTCCGGTCGCACCCCACCACATCGGGTCAGCGGCGCGACGGATTCTGCGCGCTGATACCATCGTATTTTCGTTCCCGCTGCTTGCCTGGAGCCGGATGGTGCTCCTGCCTATCGTTCTGATGCTGCTGGGGGCCGCGAGCCGGCGAAAAACAGTGCTGTTTCTGCACGAGTGGTCGGATCTTCATCCGCTCAGAAGAGCGACCTATCTGCCGTTCGTCGCCTTGTGCCGGACCATCATCATGCTCTCGCCAACGGTCAAGGCAGGATTCCAATCGGATCCGCTGGTGAAATGGGCAGGGTCGAAGTGCAGGCTGGCGCTGCATGCGCCCGCCGTTCTTCGCCCCGCCACGCGCGACAGCAGCGCGCGCGTCGAGCAGGTTCAAAAATTTGCGCGCGGTTCAGACGTCGTCATTGGCTATTTTGGATCGATCTACCGGAGGAAGGAACCCACCATCTTGCTGGAAGTCTGCCGGTACCTGCGGCGAAACCAGGTCCATGCCTCCGTCCTGTTCGTTGGCGGCTTTACGAACTCTATTGACGGATATGAAGATCGGTTTCTTCAAACGGTCAGAGCGATGGGGCTCGAGGATGCGGTCTTTGTGACCGGCTACGTGGACAACACGCCCGAGCTGTTCACGCTCCTCGAACGTGTCGACGTGTTTTTGTACCTTTTTCCCGAGGGGATTACGACGCGGCGGTCGAGCGTTCTCACCTCTGTTGAGGCGGGCCGCCCGGTCCTGGTTCCTGACCCCGCATGCGCTACGGAAGTTTCCCATCATCCCGGCTATCGCGCGTTGATCCGCGACGGTGCGGTGCAGTTGATACCTCGCGACGCCGGCTTGCCGCAGATCGCCGAAGCGGTGGTTGCGGCCGCTCGCCGGGGACCAATCGGCCGGCCGGTCGACTTCGAGGCCTGGTGGGAGCTTGCGGCTAGTTCCGTCAGCAGCGTGCTGGGTTCCGGCGTCGACAGCTTTAGCGGCCCGGGTCAGCCTGGCGCGACGGCAGACCCGCAAGGTCTCGTTCGGCCAGCGCGTCATTAATCAACAGGGAGCTCGACGTCATCGACAACGAGTTTCCCACAAACGAGGTGTTGCAGGATAGGTTGGTCGTCAGAAAACCTGGGAATGTCTGGACTGCGTCGTCGATGCCGCCCAGCCAGCGGATCGTCCCTGGGGACTCATAAATGTGCTTGATAAATATACTTGAGTCCCGATTTACTGTAAGCGACAGGACGGCCTGCCTCGAACTAGGACATGCAGGTCGAGCCGATGGACACGGTCCTGTCCGAGTTCATCATGTGAGGCGGGCGCGTCGATCCAAGTTAACGATATCTGAGCACCCGACGCCTTATTAAGGTTCTAACAAACTCCTGTTGCATACCGCTTGGACCCGGGTGGTCTTATTGGTATCGTACCATACCGGTCGACCATTGAGATCGATCGTTCCACACAGAACACGCCGTCAAGTTGCTTCAGAACGTGTCCGAAAGCTGTGGGAACGAAATTCAGGGGATTGGCAGATGTACGCCGTTGTGGTTGTTTATTTAAGTTCCATCTATCTAGGGTAAGCAGAACAGAGCATGACCGGGACGAAACACTCTCCAGCCGAAATCGCCGCCAAGCTGCGCCAGGCCAATGAGTTGGCCGCGCAGGGCAAGGGGAGATCCGAGATCCTGCGTGCGCTCAGAATCAGCGCGATGACATACCACCGCTGGCGCAAGGACCTCTCGAACGCTCCGCAGCCACCAGAACCACGGGCCACCGTAGCCGCAAGCGACGCGTCGCCAGCCGGCGGGCTATTGAAAATCGACGCAGCCAGCTTTGGTGCTCTTTCGCCTCGAGAGCAGATCAGCGCATTTCAGGAGCTGCAGCGCGAGAACGTTCGGCTTCGCGAGCTATTCACCGATGCGCTGCTAGAGAAGATAAGGCTTGAGGAGGAGTTTCGCGCGTTACGCGCCGCCTACGCGACCTATGGTGCGACCGTTGCGTAGAGCCTGATCCGGAAAGGCGTCGGGTGGTTTTCGAAAAATCACGCCCTATCAAAGACCTGGCTCGCTGAACGCGCTATTTACGCAAGCTGATGTTAATCGTTATGGTACGGATGATCCCTTCGGTACCTTCAAACTGATTTTTTTTGCAACCAGTCTCGTTTCCGACAGTTAGGAGCAGATCTTACATCCAGGCAAGTAAGCTTAAGCCCAAAGTAGCGGAGTATAATGATGCGCGTACAAGCCAGCATACAGTTCTCTTGCGCGATTGCGGGCCGCAACTTGGAAACCCAGCTTAGCACTGAGACCCGTAATCTCGTGATGTTCCGCCGAGGCAAGGTGCCTATGCACTGCGTATTCTGCGGCCGGCAGCACTCCTGGCGCCTGATCGAGTACCATCGCCCGGCCACGAAACATCAGCGCGACGTTGCGCTTGGCACGGTCCACGCTTCGGAATTATCTGGGACCCGCTGAGCGGCTGAATCCGGTACGCGTTCCGGGGCACTCGCCGTCCGGATCGTCCGTTAGGCACGATGATTTAGGATATGTCGGGAACGTTTGAGGCGGATGGGGGACATACTGCATCCGACGCGCCGATAGCGTTTCGGCCGAGGCTTTCCGTCCGCCAGCACCGGAGGATACGACGTCACGCGGTTCCCGGTCAGGAACCCGATTCTCGAATTAGCTGATCGGCGATCGGAATTCACGTCCCCCTGGAAAAATTCGCACGCGAGCAGTCCGCATAGAGGACTAAGCGGGAAGGCAGATCGCTCGCAGCGAAGACCGCAGAAGGATCTAGTCGCGGCCCTCAGGCAACAGGACGACCGCTACTCTGTTTTTCTGAGTGACCAGCTGAAAGAAGAACGGGAAGTGTTGCGGCCGCTGGCCTCCGCCGACATGGTGACGCGAACTCAAGCACACGGCTTGCGGTCCACCGCTCGCATCATCAAGTCCGCAGTGTGAAGAACTTCGGACGGCGAGAAGGTATATCCGCCTTCGCCTGATGAGCCCACCACGAAGCCGAACTCCACGCCTGCGGACGCTGTCCAGCCCCTATGGAAGCTCAGGAAGCGGTCGGGAGGCTGCAGGAGGATCAGGCCGCTGTTCTCCGGTAACGAGTAGGCGCAATGCGTGGCCTGGCTTCCTTCCATGGAAACGACGATTTTGGCGGTCGCCAGCACTTCCAGCAATTGCTCCAGACTTCCGGAATCAAGATCGACGACCTTGAAGCCATGTCGCGTCAGAACATCCAGAAGTTCTCCTTCATTTTGCACCGGGCGACGCGCGCCGGTGGCGCCGCGTCTCAGATACACGAGCGACTGACCTCCGCCAGATGGAAGCATCGCCCTGGCTCGCTGTCTCATTGATCTGACATGCGCACCTCTCAGGCTGTCCTGCGCGGTGCCCCAGTGAAAGTCCTGGTAGACGATCAGTTGATCGATCCAGGCCCTGTCGATCGGCGTCCAATCTTGCCCGAGGTAGGTCTGATATGTCTGCTGGTGGCTGGGGAAGATTGGTCCGCGGATGCATAGCGGTCGCCCGTGCTGTTCTGCCAGGCGATATTGTGTGCAGTCATCAATCAGCCAATGACCGAAATACCTGCCGCCGAAATGGGACGAGGCAAGGCCGATCGTCTTGAGATGAAGCGGCTCCAGGGCGGGCGAGTGAGCCTTGAAGAACGAGCGAGCAGAGATGAAGGATTTAAAGCGTCCCTTGTAGATCGAGCCGTCAACGAGGATTACGTCCGTGAGATAGTGCGCGATCGTCGGTGGCGGTCGCAGAATTTCGGACGTGACCGTGGAGACCTCGAGTTCGATCGTTGTCCCGGGATCGGTGGCAGTCACCCGTTCGAGCTGTCCCGGTAGAAAGATTGTCGGCGGGACCTTGACGGTTTCGTCCTGGCAGAGCACCTCCTGCCGATCCGCCACGGTCTTGAGAGGGATGTTACCGAAGAGGTTGCGCGTAACGTAGTTGACGTGAGGTGTGAGCCGGAGCGGAACGAGCACAGCATCACCCTTGGCGGGGCCATCGAAACGTCAGCGACCTTCTAGAAGGCTGACCCAAAGCGGGCTCCAATCGTCCCCGGAGGTAATCAACGACCGGACCTCCAGATAGCAGGGGGGAACCAAGTGATCAATCGCACTGTTTGTTTGCGTAGTGCAAGCGGACCCTGGAAACGACCTTGAGACCGCTCCAAGCGATACGCACTGATCTTTCCATAAGCCCAGAGTTTGTATCTCGTCTGCAGGGACACTACGGCGTGCGCACGGACGCTTGCGCAGCCAGAGAATGCCGGTATGGCGTATAATCGATGCCATTCAGCGAGGGGAGGCGATCCGGCAATTCCGGATCAAGCGGCCGAAAGGTCAAGTCTCTGGGGAGGTCGATCATGGCGTTCACCACGCCGTGCGGCGCGAAGATGATGCACATGTAGGGTGTGGTCCAGATAAACTCGAATTTCGTCCAGTCGATCGCGGCCCGTCGGTTGGCGACGCTCAGCCTTGTTTCCCAGGGGATCAGCCCTCGCTCGTTCACAAGGGTTGTTTGCAGATCGGCGATATAGGTCTTCCACTGGCGTGTTTCGATCACGTCAGCGCTCGCCTGCGCCGCGCACAGGGATATCAGCACGAGCATCGTTGTCGTGTTTTTCCAGACCCGATCGGGAAGTTCTAATCGTCGGAGCAGGATCATGGCCATGCCCAGCGCGGCGCTGACGATCGCCGGATGGTAGCGGGCGCGGGTCTGTGCGAGCGGTGCAACGGTCGCGTCGATGGTGATTGCGGCGACGATCGCCGCGAGCGTAACCAGCATCCAGACGACCAGCATTCTGTTCGCAATTCGAGCCGCCGTCTTTGCCGGCATCGTCGCCTGGACAAAGCAGGCGATGAACAACGTCAGCAGTGCGAGGCCGCCTGTCATGAGCGGCAGGTTGAAGCGATGATCGGCGTAGAGGAATTCCAGCTGCATCAGTCCCTGAACGGCATTGGTCCGGTCGCCGGGAAACTGCGGATGGATGATCCAGCTGACCTGGTAGACAAGAATGGCGGCCAGCAGCAGCAATGCTGTCGCCGCAAACGGTCGTTCACTGGGACTTCCGACTGCCGCGTGAACCCTCAAGATCAGGGCGACCAGCAGAACGGTGGTGAAGACGAACGCGCCTTCGTGGAGCCAGAACGCGGGGAGGCAGAGCAGCAGGAACAGTGACTGCGCCTTGACGGACCGAACCCTGAACAGCAGCAGGAACAGAAGCATCCAGAAATAGCCGGTGGCCATCGCCGCCTCCCCGACGGCATGAAATGATGTGGCGGCAAAGCCGGTCAGAAGGGCGGCGAGAGGAAACAGCGTCCATCCCCTGTGCTCTCGTGGCGCGATGAACCAGCACAGTCCGCATAGCAGCGTCGGCAGCGTCAGCATGACAAGGGAGAGGACCTGCCCGCACTGAAGCAGGGTCGCATCGGTGTATTTCGACAGCAAGACGATCGGCGTTTGGCGGAAAATTTCCACCATCGACCGCGATCCCAGCGAGGGAAGAAAGAACGCTTGCCTTTCATAGACGGCGACCAGCAACGGGCCGCCATCGCCATGCAACCCGCGGGCGTAGAATGCTGCGTAGAACTGGCAGGCCAGAATGACAGCAATGACAAGGCCGAAGGTCGACCGCAGCAGATGGGATTCCGGTCCTGCTGGGGAGATTACCGAGCGCATCTGTATCCGCTCATGCGTACGCTCGTGGAAATCGCTTCGAGGTCGCGTCCATTCGAGCTCCGGCGGCGTGACCAGGTTCGTTGTCGGGAACAGAGGTAAGCCGCCTGCGGGCTTGTCAGGTGCGGTCTGCGCTATCCAAGAGGGTAGCAGGTCGCTATTGAACTGATCAACCCCGCGCCATACCAGCGCGGGATAACGCCAATCCTTGACAGGGTCATATCGGTTCGAGGATTCCATTGCCTTGCGGCTTTGACTGGAAAAGCCAATAATGGCTGGCTGCGTGCACCCGTTTGAGATAGTTGTGTTCGCGATGCTTTTGATTGTCGGAGGGCTTTATGAAGGCTGCAGCAGTCGGATTATTTGCATTGTTTTTTGGAGCAGCTTTCGCTCATGCCGAATCCCCGAAGGTGCGTTGGCAAATGGCTCAGTCCGCCAACGCCTGCCTCATCAATTGCGCCAGCCAGAACGATTCCTGCAAGCGGATGTGCCCGAGTTCGTATAGCGGGCCGTGCCTGAGCGCGTGCGATAATCAGGCACAGTTCTGCCAACAGAACTGCCAGCGGAAATAGCCCGGCAAACCTTCAAGCGTCGGCCATCCTTCCCCGATGTGCCGCGGCTGGGATGCTCACCCTCCTGAGGCCTCCAAGCGATCGCGATCATGCCGAACTCGTTTGCCTATCTGGCCCTGATTGTCTGGCCGCTGGTTGCGATCGCGCTCTACGCGACGCGTCCGGTGGTGCAGGCGACGCTATGGACCATGCTGGGCGCGCAGCTTCTGCTGCCGGTCGGGACCTTCTTCAAGATCGAGATGATCCCGCAGTTCGACAAGTACTCGATCCCGAGCCTCTGCGTGCTGGTCGGCTGCATGTTCGCGACCGCCCGGCCGATCAGGCTGTGGCGCAAATTCGGCGCCGTCGAAGCGCTGATGCTGGTTTTTCTGTTCAGCCCGGTGGTCACGTCGCTCTTGAATTCCGATCCCATCTATATCGGGCAGTCGGTCATTCCGGGTACCGGCCTTTATGACGGCCTGTCGGCCGCGCTGGGCCAGTTCATCGTGCTGATCCCATTCCTGGTCGGCCGTCAATTGCTGAGGCGGCCGGAGGATCTGCAGGCGGTGTTTACGACCATCGTCATCGCCGGGCTCGGCTACTCGCTCTTGCTGCTGTTCGAAATCCGCATGAGCCCGCAGTTGCATTTTTGGTTCTACGGCTATTATCCCAGCGATTTCGTCCAGCAGATTCGCGACGGCGGCGGCTTTCGCCCGATGGTCTTCATGGGGCACGGCTTGATCGCCGGCTTCTTCGCGATGACGGCGGCTCTCGCTGCCGCGGTGCTGTGGCGCGCGAAGATCCAGGTCGTGCGCGGTGTTCCGGGAGGAGCGATCACGGCCTATCTCGGAGTCGTGCTGGTTCTGTGCAAGAGTGGCGCCGCTCTTGTCTATGGAGCCGTGCTGATTCCGCTGGTGCGATGGACAAGGCCGCGAGTGCAGACGAAGGTGGCCGTCGT
The DNA here is from genome assembly GCA_963770385.1 of uncultured Alphaproteobacteria bacterium. Classification (GTDB taxonomy): domain Bacteria; phylum Pseudomonadota; class Alphaproteobacteria; order Rhizobiales; family Xanthobacteraceae; genus Bradyrhizobium. The sequence continues at coordinate 3,460,345 of CAVYPJ010000003.1, forward strand.
TCTCGTCTCGCTTGCCCTTTTGTATCCTGTGATGAGGATCGCCAACGTATTTCCGACGAACCTGCTTTTCGACGTCTCGAGTAGCATCAATCAGGATCGTGCCTATTCTCTCAAGTTCCGTTTCGATCAGGAAGATCAGCTGCTGCAGCACGCTTCCGAGCGCTTTCTGTTTGGCTGGGGCCGCTTCGGGCGAAATCGCATCTATCGTGAGACCTGGGAAGGCCTTGCGGGCGATGCGAGCGTCACCGACGGCCGCTGGATCATCACGCTGGGTCAGTTTGGCCTGATCGGCTTCATCGCGGAGTTTGGCCTCTTGGCGGCCTCGGTTTTTTTCGCTGCCAGGTCGTTGCGCACGGCGGAATTGTTTCGCCACGCCGTTCTGCTCGCTGGATTGGCGCTGATGATGACCGCGAATATCATTGAGTTGTTGCCGAATTCGACGCTGCTGCCCTGGACATGGCTGCTGGTCGGCACATTGCTGGGTGCGTCCGAGGCGAGCGTGGCGCGGTCGCGCCGGTTGAGGGAGCAGGCGCGCGTTGCTTCGCCGGCGCCCGTCACAGAGACGCCGATGAAGGTTCGCGGCCAGCCGATCTAGTTCGGCAAGCTGGCGCGGGTGACTGACACAGTTGGGACGAGTGCAGCATCTCGCATGCCTGCACATCGGTCCTGTTTGGGAAGCTGATGAGTTCAATCGAGGACAGCCGAGGAATGCTTGACCGCCGTCAGTTTCTGTCTGGTGCTGGTGCCGTCACACTTGCCGAACTTCTGCCGTCTGTTGCGAAGGCGGCTAGCACCGATGCTGGTGGAAGGACCGTCATCAATGCCATCTCCGGCTATGCGAACTTGGCGAAAGGCTTCATTTTCGCCCGCGATCCGACAAACCAGGACGTCAACGGTTATCCCGTGAGAACGCCGCCCACGAACTGGGGGGCCAATCCTTCGATGCCTGAAGGCTATTTCGGCGACTTCGTCTGGAAATTCCGTGGCCGCGGATCGATGCAGTTTTCCCCGGGGGCGCTCATCCGCAGTGGCGGTAACAACATTGTAGGTCTGCATGGGAGTTCGGGCGACACCAACTACAACACCACGATTCTGGACAAGACCAACCCGCGCGTGGTGCTGGCCTTCGGCGCGCTGATCCAGTCCATGTCGTCATCGCCCGTTAGCAACGGCGCGGGCGGACAACGGGTGCGGCTGACATTCAAGCCGGGTTATGCGAACTACGCGAGTTCGGTCATCCGGGTGCAGGCGCTGGCTGGCCGTGGGCAGGCGGCCGCAACGGGTGTCTGGAACGCCCTGCGCATCGACGCCAACACGTTGGACCTTGTCTCGAACGTAATGACCGGGCAGCCGGCCGCTTGGGACGCCAGCGATCCCTATCGGGGGCCCGGCGGCGAGGCGATCTGGCAGGCGTCCAATGTCGCCGTCTACATTCTGGGCCAGGGAATGTTTTCGGGCTTCAGCAACCTGGTGTTCTGCAAGGCGGAGAACGAGGCGCTTGTCGACTTCGGCAAGATCGTCGATCCCGAATTGGTCGAGCAGCTGAAATATCTGAAACCGGCCTGGCTGCGCTTCATGGATCTGACCGGGGTGCAGGCGAGCTACGAGAACGACTTTTCGCGACGGGTGCCCGCGTCAGCCATCTACTATCCGGGATCGAGCGGCCGGTTTGTGCCGGACTATTGGGTAGGGACGATCAAGCGCGGCGCTGACGACGCCTTCACATGCCCGAACCCGGCGGCATCCGGAAACGGCGCCTATGCCGACAATGAGGTCGTCCAGGGCATCATCGATCTTCCGAACACCGGCATCAATCCGACCCTGAACGTCAATGGCCGTGGTGCGAAGTACATTTATGAGTTTGGGCTGCAGCCGCGCAAGCTGCGGTTCTCCGGCGCAATACCCTCTGCCTGGCGCGAAACTTGACCTTTCGCTTTGTCGCTCCCTGGCTCAATGGCGGCGCGCCGTACGATATTTCCTATGTCGTCGGCAGTCGACGACGCTATTCCGATGCGACGTTCGCCGGACTTAAGGCCAATCTGATGGACCATTTCGCTGAGGACGCCACGCTGAAGGGCAAGGTTAACGTCTGGAATTCGGGCGACCTGACCTTCTATCCGATCACGCCGCAGGCGGGGGCTTTGTCGATCGCTTACGTGTCCGGACCGCCCGGCACGTTCTGCAGGATTGGGCAGGCTCGACCCCTACAATCTTGCTGCGGGGGCCAACCGGATCCGCATGCGTCTTTCCGGTACGATGGCGAACGCGCGAAGTCTTGTCGCTGACATTCAGGCGGGCCGATCTTCCTGGCGGCGCCTACACGTTGACGTACGAGGTCAGGATCGGGACCGACAAGTCGCTTCAGGTCCTGTGCGCCAACCTCAATACGGCGATCAACAACGACGCAACGCTGAAAGCGGCTGGCATCTCGTCCTTTCCTCATGGTCTTCCACCGAACACGCTGGACATTCAGCAGAACGATACCTGGGCGGGCGAGGGCCTGACCCTGTCTTGGCACAGCACGGGCGCCGTGTCCGCGGCCTTCGGCGAGGGCGGCGCGACGGGGACCTTCATCTACAGCTACCTGCTGGACGGATGGATCTGGCGGCCGGGCGGCATGCTGCAGTCCGTGCCGCTCGAATATATGGTCGAGCTTTGCAACGCGGTCGGCGCCGGCTGCTGGTTCAACTGGCCGATCAATACAAATGCCCAGTTCATCACCGACGTCACCAACTATTTCCGCAACAATTTGAGGTCCGACCTGAAGTTCGGCACCGAGGTCGGCAACGAGATGTGGAATTTCGGCCAGTCGCCCTGGGGCAGGGCCATGGCAAAGGGATTCTGTCTCGGATTCGCAACCGGCAGCAACAATCCGAACTACAGTTTCACGGCCGCGCGCATCAAGCAGTACGGCGATCTCACCATCGCCGCATGGACGTCGAGCCGTCCCCGGTCCCAGCTCTATCTCTTCAATCAGTCGGCGACCTGGGACCTTGGAAACACCAACAATTCGCAATTCAAGGGCGTGAGCCTCGATGCCGCAGCCAACAAGATCTATGCGGCGCATGGCGGTCTCGGCGGCGGACCTGCACCGTCATACAACGCCGCGCCGAACCGGCCGATCGACATCTGCGATGCGATCGGCGTGGCGCCCTATTGGGGTTCGCCGTGGATTGCGGGCGATTTGAACTACATGAAGGGCGCGGCGATCGAAAATGCGCCGCTGCTGCAGGCGGCCAAGGACCATGCGCTCGGGAATGTCGACGCCGCATACACCGCGCTGTCCGCTCAGATCTATGGTTCGGTCAAACGCAGCTCGCCCGGTGCCGGCGGTCTGACGTTCATGAACTACAAGACCTCAGGTCTATCCGCAGCTCGAGCAGATTGCCGCTTCTTTCGATGCCGGCCGGCCTCGGAAGATGGCCGTGATTTATTACGAAGGTGGCCCACAATTCGGAGTTGGGAACATCAACAACGGCACCAACGATTCCACGACTGACGTTCCAGGCCTTGCCGCGAAGATCAAATCGCTCGGCTGGAACGTGAGTAATTACACGGCCAGCGGTGCGGACGATGCGACAGAGATGGCGTCACAAATCGTCACCATGATCTATCGATACAAGTTCAGTGCCCAGTTCAAGGACCTGTACAAACAGGGCTATGCGGACGTCGTGGCGGCGCATCCTGGACGAGAGGCGATGGGCGCGCAATACGGCTACGATCGATGCCAGTGGGGGCTGTTTCCGCGCGGCTATGGCGGAGAGCACTATTCCAGCTACGACGCGATCCACGAATTCAACAACGGGAGCTGAAGGCCTTCTTGAGAGGCCGTAAGTGTCAAAAGCTTGGGCGCTCGAACAGGGTAGTCCGTATGAGCCCACCGAACTCCCTAACTTCACACAAGACCTTGACGCGCTCCGCTCTCAAATTGAATGGCGGCTCTGTCAATACAAGTCCGGACCCAAAATCGACGCGATGATCCGCGCCGGTTGCTTTGTCGAGATTTGGAATGAAATCCGCCGACCCCGGAATGTGCTCAGTTACAATAGCGTATTGGTACTGGCACAATTTGGGCAAAATCCTCGAAACTTGATGATTGTTTAGATGTTGGAGCACCTGGCGGACAAGCGCGACGTCGCCGGATGGTAGGTCATCGCTCACGGCGTCAAGCACACGGAATTCGACGTGCGGATATTTCCGCCGATTTTGTGCGATGACAAAGTCGACCACATCGCAGCCAATATATCGTCCGGAGCAGCGTGTTAGCTGGTTACCTACGTGAAAATCTCCGCAACCCACGTCGACGACCACGGGCCGTCCGAGATCGCGCAAAAACCTACCCACGGCTTCGACATATGGAACAACAACTGCGGGGTCGCGGCTGCCGCTTCCGGAACAGGCGCCAAGGGACAAGCGGCCACCCCAAAGTCCTTTCCGGTATATCGTCGAGAAAATCTCGGTTGGAGACTTGTCCCCAAAAGCCAATTTATAGCGATTCGGATCCAAACTGGGGAAAAGACTTGTCAGAACGCGCGGGGCGACCGATCTGATTTTCATCTGGGAATCTCAATCAGCGGATATCATGCTCAAGCTTGAGGTAACGGAACTAGACGGAGAGACTACTGTCATCCCAGCTTTCGTATTTGATGGTCTGGAACGGTATGGAATGCTAGCTAATAGAGAACATTTGCCCCGATCGTTGTCGTATAAATCCTTTGGTTACGGCTGAGCCATTATCTTTGAAAAAAATCCCCGCATTAGATGGATTGCGTGCGATCAGCATTCTGCTGGTTATGGCGGCCCATATGCTGCCGCTGGGACCGAAGCCGCTTCAGTTGAATGGAGCAGCTGCGGACATGGGTATGAGTTTGTTCTTTTCTCTTTCTGGCTTTCTCATTACGACGACGTTATTGAATGGCCTCTCGGCAAAGGCCTTTTTCGTAAGAAGACTTCGCACGAATTTTACCCCTCGCTTACGGCTATCTTGCGATCGTATATCTCGCTCTGACTTTTGAGCCTAGCAAGTTCTTGGTGAGTTTAGCGTTCGTGCAGAATTACGCGCAAGTCTATCTTGATGGTCTAAACGGACACTTTTGGTCATTGTGTGTCGAGGTGCATTTCTACCTGTTCATTGGAATTATCGTCGCTCTTTTCGGACATCGCGCAATCTGGGTAGTGCTTCCGGCTTGTATCGCAGTGACTTCTTACGAATTGTCTACGGGACTGTCATTGATATCCGCACCCATTTGCGCGTTGATGAAATTCTAGCGGGGGCGACTGTCGCAACGATGTTCTTTCGCAATAAGGCGAGCCTTCAGTTGCCGCCTTGGTCGCTTCCCGTTGCCGCGCTTGCTTGGTTTGTTGCTAGTTGGTCGCTGACTGGGCCGGTTCAGTATCTAAGGCCTTATGGTGCTGCTGGGCTGATGGCGACTGTTTTGTGGCTTGAACCTTGTCGATTTATTACGGTTCTCTCCAACCGTTTCTGCCGATACGTTGCGGAGATTTCCTATGCGCTCTATGTGTTTCATCCTCTGACAATTCATGGGTGGATGAATGAGGGGTCGACCTGGGAACGATATGCACTTAAGAGACCGATCAGTTTCGTTGCGGCATTCACTCTCGCTCATCTCTCGACATTCCACTGGGAGAGGAGGTGGATAGCTTGGGCCAAGACCGTTACGGGAAAGAGGATGGAAACTATCGAAGCGCGACAGAATTCGTACTGATCCCCAGTCAGGCAATCCAGTTTCTTCGCCACAACTCATCGCGGAGGGCCCGTGCGACGATCACGGCTGGCCGTGTCAGTGAGATCTTGTCATACCACCGTCGTCCGGCGAGATTGCTCGGTGACCCTTTCTGGGATGACTGGCACGGCGCGGACAACAGTGAGATCACGTCAGGGTTCCGCTGACGGAATAGGCTGAACGCGCCGTCGATATACATTTTTCCGCCTGCAGGATGACCAGCCGGACGATCCATCGTTTCCTTGAGGTAGTCGACCAGTCGCGGCATGATAGAGCGATTGACCGCATAGCAATGCGCCCACTTGAAGGGGGCGTCAGATCGAACGAAGCCATCGGTGTGCGGCGCGAGGTTCAGCGCGTGGCCGATAAAGCATATATCCCAAGACTGCGCGGTAAGAACCTCGGCGACAGGAAAGGTCCGAAACTCCGCGCGGAAGATCGCGTCATCCTCCAGCACCAGAACATTGTTCAAGCCGTCGCGCCAAGCGGCTTCGATGATATCAAGATGGCTCAGAAAGTTGCCGAATACACCTCGCGACGGAAAACCATTCGCGTCCGAAGGTTCCGGCGCGTGAGGAATGACCGCTTTCGGGCAGCCGATGTCAAATCCGATGCGACGCAGTTCCGCACCAAGTGCGCGCAGCCTGTCAGGGCGCGAGGGCAAATTGATGATCGCAACGCGATCGAAGTAATCAAGTGGGCTGAGCATCTAGCGTAGTCCGGCTCGTTGACGGGACCACTGCAGCGCAGACATAGACGCGCGCGCAATCATCATCTCGTGGACCATGACAGCTCCGCGAAGGCTGTCGAGGGCAAGATAGTGCTGTTTGTCGTCCTGCAACATTGAAGTCAGGATACCGGGCGCTCGGGTTCAGTCAACCGGCGAGAGGCGCGGGCATCGGGTCTTCGAACGTGTGGTCTGACTACTGCGCAGCTCATGATCCCCCGCTATCTCAGCAGCGATATAACATAGCTGGCCCCAGATCCTGCGAGCCATCCCACCGGCCACAGGCCGAGCATCAAGACCTCGAATTTGAAGTCATTGAGCGCGTGAGATCGGTTCAGCCAGAAGATCAGCGGTACGGTTGGCGCCAGATGCAGCACGACGCCGAAGATGGCGCCGGTCGGCCCGAAAAGATAGTAGAGGAGAGGGACGATCACGAACAATGAGATCAGTTTCGTGGTGTTGATGGCCGTGAGATAATTGGCCTTGCCAAGGGCGATATAGACGTCCTGGACGATCCCATAGCGTGAAAACAGCAGAGAGAACGACAGCAACTGGAGCATCGGCCCCGCCGGTGCATAGCGCGCGTCGTAGAGCAGGCCGACGATTGCGTTCCCGCAGGCAAATAGAAAACCGGCGCTGCCGATATAAGCCGCGTCGGCGCCGCGCCGCATCCGGTAGAACACCTCGCGCAGCCGGTGCGGCTGGTCATGAACGATCTCGCTCAGCGCAGGCAGCGAGACGGCGCCGAACAGGCGCCCTCCGACTCCATCAATGACGGACGACAGGTTGGACGCGATTGAAAACTGGCCGAGGCTCGTCGGCGTCAGCCAGGCTCCGAGCAGCAGCCGGTTGCCGTTGGAGGCGATGACGCCGACAAAGGAGGAGATCGAGGCCCATTTTCCGAACTGCATCAGCTCTTTCAGGGCGCTGCGATCCCAACCGATCCGATCTCGGCCTCCCGGAAGCCAGAGATGGCCGATCAACGTGTTGAGGATCGAGCCGACCAGGGAGCTTGCGACAAAGCTCCAGATCGAGCGGGTGCTCCAGGCGAGGCCAATTGCAACACAGAGGCCGATCACCATCTGGATCAACTCGATGATAGTCAGCCGGCCGAGCGAGAGGCTCCGGCCCATGGTCATGACTTTCATCGACTGGAAGCTGTCGATCACGATCGCGAACGAGATCACCGCGATCACGGGTGGCAAAATCTCGTTGCCGTAGACCGAGTTGGCAGCGACGGCGCCGGCCCGGTCGAGCAAGTAGAGACCACCGGCGGCCAGGACGCAGAGGGTCCAAATCGACAGGCCACGCAGGATCTGGACCGTCCAGGCGGTGTTGAGGAAGCGGGGATCCCGGATATTGGGGCTGCGGATGACGGCTTGCCGCAGACCGATATCGCCGGTCAGCGCGATCACCAGTTGAATCGAGGTGGCGACCGCCATGATGCCGAACACCTCTGGAGACAGAAGCCGCGCAATGATGAGATTGCCGAGCAGCCGCAGGACCAGGGCCGTTCCATAGCCCGCCATGCTCCAGGCGCTCGCGGTCAGAACGCGCTGCTTCAGCGATCGGGAGGCCGGGTTCATGGCGGACTCGCTCGATCGCGACTAGAACCGCGAAATGCACATCGGTAACTCGGGCGAGCGGGCGTCATGCCGCATGTTGGATGGGTCCTTGCCCGGCCATGTGCAGGCGGCGCCGTCTCGGCGGGGCTGGCCGGACGGCCCACTTATTTGCAACGAGAGGGGCAAAAGTCAAACCCTTTGAACCCATCTGGAGCGCAAGCCTCTGGATCAGCAACGATTTCGGTGGATTAGCGAGGCGTAACAGGGACAAAAAATGTCCCCATCTGGTTCGCCACGGTCTGGATTTGACCAGGGACCATGGCCGCCGCTATTGGTCTGGCATGGTGAGCTTGGCAGTGGGTAAGGATGGAACGGTGTTGCTGTCTCGTCGCAATCCCCCGTTCGCCGGATGGGTTGCCATTGACGAGTTTGAGGATCTGTTCCGGCGGTTCAGTGGCGGCCGGATCGTCTGTGCGGAGCACCGCTCGATCCGAACTGTGATCGGCCGCACGAAGAGCCGTGTCCTTGGCCCGTTCCTCGAGGCTTGACGAACAGGACGGTGGTGAACTCCTGCTCGTCGTGGCGCGCGAGCCGAGCGACCTGCGCATGATCCGCGCCTTGCCGAACGCGCGGAAACGCTTTCGCAGGATCGTCGGCTATGTGATCGACTCCTATTTCGCCGAGGCGTTCGAGCGATCGGCCAGTCACTATGACCACGTCTTCTCGACGACGGAGGAGGGAGCCGAGCTGCTGCGCAGCAGATACGGCGTATCGAGTTCCGTGCTGCGCCAGGGCTTCGACTGCCTGCGCTGGGCGAATGCCGAGGCCGATCGAAGCATCGATGTGATCGGCTTCGGCCGCCAGCCGGACAGCTATCACCGCCGCTTCCAGGCCGCGTTTCACACCAGCGACTCCAAAGTCCTGTACCTGCATTCGCCGATCGGCACGCGCACCGGCGCCGATGTCTACACCGAACGGCCGATGATGCTGAAGCTCCTGCAGCGCGCGAAGATATCGCTGGCTTTTCACCTGCTGGTCGAGCCGGTCGGACAGCGCCCGCGCGCCGCGGGCTTCGTGACCAGCCGCTGGCTGGAGTCGCTGGGGGCGGGCTGTCTCGTCGTTGGCAAGAAGCCGCCGGGGGCCATGGCGCAGGACATGTTTCCGTGGCCGGATGCGCTGATTGACTTGCCGGACGACCCGTCGCGCGCGGTCGAGTTCATCACGTCGCTGTTGTCCGAGCCGACCTTCATCTCGGAGACACGAAGCAGAAACGTCGCGGAGATGTGCCGCCGGCATGACTGGCGGTATCGGATTCGCGACATCTACCAGGAGCTTCAGCTGCCGCTGCCGGACAGCCTGAAGCTTGAGCTTCAGGCGCTCGCCGCGGTGGGCCTGCCCTTGCTCCGCGATTCCGCCGGGATCCGCGTGGGACAGTGACCGGGATCATGGAGACCAGGGGACCATCGACGGGGTCGTCCATCGAGGCGTCGGCGCGGTCACGCCGGCTGTTCATGGTGCTGTCGCCGCGATCCCTGCCTTACGCCCGGCTGGCCCTGAGCAGCCTCTACGCCAATTGCGTGGAGCCGTTCTCGCTGACGCTGATCACCGATGGACCGGATGACGTGCGCGAACTCCAACGAGAGCTCGACGCGCTCCAGCGCGACGCGCGCGGGCCATCGCGCGCGGCCGCTGTCTGCGGGGAGGCCGACCTGGCCGATCTCGAACGGGATCGGTTCGGCAGCTATCCGGCGCTCCGGCACTTCCGTCACGGTCATCCGTGCTGGCGCAAGATCACTGATCCGCTGCTGCTGAGCGAGGATCATGACGAGATGATCGTGCTCGATCCGGACCTCTATTTTCCAAATCGTTTCAGCTTCGAGCCGACTGTCGACCGCGGCGTGATGCTGATGTGGCAGCGTCCGTCCTGCCTGCTGCCGGACGACGTGGTGATGGCGGCCATCCGCGCCGGGATCGCGCTGGCCCATCACACCGACATCGGAGTCGCCCAATGGCGCGCGCCGATTGACCTCGATTGGCTGAACTGGCTACTGGAGAAGCTTGGGTCGCCTCACTTGCCCCGCCACATGCACATCGAATCCATCGTATGGGCCGCCCTGGCGATGAGGATCGGCGGCGGCTACCTGGATCGCCGCAGCTGGGTCTGCTGGCGTCGCACCCAGTACAAGCGCCTGCTCAGAAAGCTCGGCGTGTCCGGTGCCGCAATCCTCGAACGCGAGCGCTTTTCCGGGATCAAGTGTTTCCACGCCGGCGGAGAGGCCAAGTGGTGGCTTGCGGAGGCCCGGACGCGCGGGCATCTCGACCGCAGCGATGTCGTGGCACACGGCTCGCCGCTCGAGCTCGAACCCTTCGTCGAGCTGACCCCCGCTCAATATCGTCGCTTGCAGATGCGGCGACGCTGGCTCCGGCGGATCGGTTATTACCGGGTTCTGCGATAGTCGCTCCGCAATCTGCCCAGCCATTGGCGATTTGTCCGGCAACGGCGGTAATGTCTTCCGCCCTCGCGCCGAGTTGCCCTGATCCTTTCGGGACTACGTCAGCTCGTGCATCGGGCGGCGCCAACGCTACCTCCGATTCCCAGATCGCGTAGGTTATACCAATCCGCAGTTCTTTTTTATGGGTTAATGCCATTGCGAGTTGGATGTTGGCCTGGACCTGACTTCGGCAATGCCTTTGTCTCGAGATTTTGCGAAAGCCTTCGGCTCTCGGGAATAGATGTCGTGTCGATCAACAGTCCGCTTCGCGCAGTCACGCAGAGAATGGATATCTTTCATTTGCACTGGCCCGAAATGGCTTTCTGGGGAACAGGACAGCTGAAGGGCATGTTGAGAGGTCTGCGCTTACTCATTGCGCTGCTTGTTCTAAAAAGTAGAGGCGTGAAAATCGTTTGGACCGTTCACAACCTCGAGCCGCACGACAGCAGCGATCGCTTTATCTGGTTCTGGCGACCATACATCTACGTTGTGTCATTCCTGGTCGATGGTTTCATTACTTTAAGTCCGTCGACTGTTGGAATAGCCCGCGATAGCTTTCGAAATTTGACTTCGAAGCCCAGCACTTTCCTCTGGCATCCCGAATATCCGGTCTCGGATCGACAAGCCGCTCAGCGAGCCGAAACGCGCCAGCAACTCGGGATTTCCGGTGCAGAAAAAGTATTCGCTTTCATCGGACAGATCAGGCCGTACAAGGGAGTCGAGGAACTCATCGACTGCTTCATAAAAGCGCAGAATCCTCACATTCGTCTCGTCATTGCCGGCGGCGTCAACGACCAGCGCTTGAAATCGAGGCTGATAAAGTCAGCCGATGAAGATCATAGAATTGTTCGCTGCTTTGGTCATCTCGCGGAAGACGAATTTGCGAGCATTGCGGGCGCTGCAGATGTTGTTGTGCTTCCGTTCCGAAAAATCTTTCATTCCGGTAGTGTGATCTATGCGTTGAGTGCGGGGAAGCAGCTCATCACTCCCTCGGGTCCATTTGCCCGTGATCTTCAGTCTCGAGTCGGTGAGGGCTGGATGAAGCTCTATGACGATGTTCTGTTGCCCGATCATTTCTCCATGCTGGAGGCGCCGGTTAGTGACAAACCCAATCTGGATTTCTTGTCGATAGCGTTGAGTGGGACCAAGGCGAAAGAATTCTATTTGTCGCTTCGATGACACCGGAGGCTAGCTTCTTGCGGATCTCTCCATGGGCCCGATTTTTCCATCGATGAGTGCGACGAGTGCCTCGCTGCGTTCGTCGAACTTCCGGGCTATCAGCTTCGGCGAGGACATCAGCGTCTCGAAATCGTCGGTGTCGAGCGTTCGTGGGTACAGCGGATTGGGATTCTCCCAGTCCGTATAGCGAAGATCGTCGCTGACAATTCTGGCCCTGAACGGAGAATTGGAAATGATGCTCTGGAAGAAGGACTCGTCGGGGATGAAGACGGTCCGGAAATATCGCGTGTAAGACGGGTTCTCCCGGATGAAGCGATCGATGTAAACGATGCACTCCCTCGTCAAGCACCACCACATCGACCCGCCATGCGGACGATATCCGAACGGGAACCGACGCTTCCACTTGATTTGGATATGCCGGCTTCGAAATGAGATGGTCCAGTGGAGAACACGATTGAGCGCGTTGTGTTCGCCTTGGGCCTCCGTCCAGCGATTGGGTTCGTCTGCCGGAAATGACTCGATGAATTCCATGCCGGCGTGCCCATCCAGGAATGAGCGGACATGAGTCAGGGACTTGATCGGATAGTCCTGGCCGGACAGCAGGAAAGCGTGATCAAATGGAAGCGCTAGCCCGAGCGCCTCTCGTGTGCAGCTCAACGCCGCTTCCACGATCCCAAACCGTCCCCAATAGCAGCGATAGCGCTGCCGGCAGAGATGAACCTGCGTTGGGTGCGTATCCGAGTATGATTTGAGGGCCGCGTATACCGTCTGGTCGGCGCGACTGTCGACGTGAATGACAAATACAGAATCCTCGTCACGAAGGCGTTCGACGAGGCATATCACTTGCTTCGGCGTCTTATGGCACAAGATGAAAAAAGCAAGCTTAGTCTTTGCCATGGAGACTCTTGATTGGCTGTTCATCTCCCGGCACGTGGCTCATTTCCTTGGCCAAGGAACGATGAAGCTATGCGATCGCGCGTTCTAGGAGATCGAGGGTCCGGCGAATTTCGATCGGATCAAACTCATAGCCGGTTTCCTTCAATGCCCCGACGACGAAGCCGGATCTGATGCCCAGGCAATCGGTCCAGAGCCGTTGATTGGCTGAAAATCGATCTGCAGGCTCAAGGACCAGAAGACCGCTGTCGCTGGGCATCGAGTAGACGCAGTGTGCTATGTGACTGCCCTCCAGCGAAACGACGATCCTCGCGTTGACAAGAGTGCCAAGCAATTCATCCAGCGGCGTCGATGCGGTGTCCAGCACGGTAAAGCCGCTGGCTGCCAGTACGCGGATGATCTCGTCCTCGTTATGGACGGTGCGTGGCACACCGTCCGCGCCCCGCTTGAGGTAAACGAAGGAGCGAGCGGCTCCACGCGGGAAGCGCGCCGCAACAATGGCCCGAAGACGTTCGTATCGCTGCCTTCTCAGGCCATTCTGATGATGATCGCTAAAAATCGTGAGTTGCTTGATGTAGGCTCGAAGAGTTGGTGTGCAGGACTGATCAAGCAGCGATTTGTACCCTTCTATGTGAAGGCCGGACGGACCTGGAAGGCAGAGGGGAGGCATATCCAGGTCTCGTGCCAGAAGGTGGAGCGTGCAATCATCCCGAAGCCAGTGACCAAAATACTTCACCCCATAGTATGACGAGACGAGCGCTGCGCGATCGAGGTCAATCGGTTCGACAGAGCCGGGTGCTTCCAGATCCCTGACGAAAAATCTCATGGTGCCGGAGTAAACCGACCCGTCAACAAGCGCGACATCCTTCAGGTGGTAGGCGATCGTCGGTGCGTGACGACCGCTGAGTTTCGTAACGCTTTCGATTTCCTGGGCTTTGGTCGATTCTGCGGGCGAGCCGGTCACCCGTTCAAGTTGGCCGTCGAGGTGGATCGCCGGCAGATATGTGGCGCTCTCCTCCGGATGGATGATTTCCTGCCGATATGCGGCTGCTTCCAGGGTGCCCGGTCCAGCGAAAAGCCTGTTGAAATGGCGTCGGTACTTCAGGAAAAGTATGGTTGCATTGGAAGTCATTGATTCTTTGAGCCTGCTTCGAATCGGCGGCTATGGGAAATTTATCGCACTTGACTACACAATAAAAAATCGAGCTACGCCGCTTGGCGAATAGTTGTTATACAATCCGATGCTGTCTGGAAATACGCTCCTGATAGAGTCCGGATAAAAGGCTGTGATCCCTAATCCATTGGGTCTGATCCGGAGAATCGGCAACCCATGCCTCAAGGAAGGCTCCCATGCTAACCGGCAGTTGAATGCGTTTCCAAGCATATTCGGATTGGGCTGAGAGCAACTCGTAAAGTCCGGGATCATTCAACAGTTTGGAGATGGCTAGCGCCAGGCGATTAGCGTCAGCCGCCGGAAAAATGATGGCGCTCTCGCCGTCGATAAGTGCTTCCCGGAACATTGGATGATCCGATGCAATGATGGGTGTGCGCGCCGACAGTGCCTCGTAGATCGTGAGTGGTAGTCCTTCAGGATAATCGTGCCGGGACGGAATGATAACGACATCAGCCTCGCGCATTTTGGTGGGCACGTCTTCGTTGGGCACGACTCCAAGAAACTCCACGATATCATTGAGCCCAAGCGTCTTCGCGAGGTCGCTGATCGTTCCGTCAGGATCTCGTCCGGCCAGCGAGAGCCTTAGGTTCGTGCCATTCTGTCGCAGCCGCGCTGTCGCGTGCAGCAGGTCGCCGACGCCCTTGGCCGGAGAAAGGCTGCCCGCATAGAACAGCCGTGGCGGGCCGGTCCGCAACTTGCGTGGCGCATGGTCGGACGGACGATGAGAGGGGGGCCAGTCCCACGGGACGATCTTTTCCGGCAAAACACCGATGGCGCGCAACGAAAGGCATGCGCTAATTCCGTGGTTGCCGACCCATTCCACGTTGGGACGATTGAGATAATGGGCGAGGAGGCGATGACGAAGCGCGGCGCGCAAGCTGCCTTTCCTGAACGAGTCAGCGAGCGGAGCAATCGTGCGAACTCCATTTGCGCTCGCCCATCTCAGGATGGGAAACATAGGCGAAGTCAGTGACAGCCGCGTTGGTTGGGTCCGAGCTAGCACCGGGATCATCTCGGAGGCATGGAAACCCGGTCTCAGCCCTGCGCCGATCGCTCGAACGCCGTTCGCCAGCACCGTGTCATAAGCTTGCTCACTTACCCCGCAGATGACCGCGACCTGTTCCAGCCGCCGGGCAAGCGATCCGACCAAGTTTACGGAATAGCGCTGTGCGTAATAGGTTTCCTTGCCGCCACTGGAAAGGCGCTCAAAAGCCTCGCGGTAGTCCCCGGCGTACTGGACGATCGTAAGACGCAAGAGCGAGATCCATTACAGTGCGATGCCTTGGTCCAGGTCTGCGCTGTTCGCGTAGGAGCAGGTTGAGGCGCCGGTGCAGCTTTCTGTCTTCGACATAATTGAAGTCGACATGCACATCGAGGCGACCGCCGGGTCCAGTCATGTGCATGCCGCCGCCCACGAGTTCGTTCGTCAGCCAGCAGTCCCGGGATGCCCGTGATGTACGAGAGGTCGCCGAGAAATGCTGCTGAAGCGAGGAATGCGTTCAGTTGAGCTATCGGCACGGGGTATCTAGACGCATCCGTTATCTGGACTTTTTTTCTTTCATTGATGGTCGAGAAAGTCTTCCCCTGAGCGAGGGCAGCCTCGAATGACGGGTACGCCGCCGCGATTTCTGTGGCCTTGTCAGCACTGATCAAATTATCGATCGTCACATGAGGATATGGCCTCGCGGACGAAAATTCGGCCTTCAACTTTTCTCGATCTATCGGACGAAGCATGGCGGCCTCCTAGAACAGGAAACGTGACTGCATGAATTCGGCGTGTTCCTTGATTGTAAGTTGAGAGCGATTTGCCGTTCTCTGCCGTGCGGGTCTGATGCTGGCCAATCGGACCGCAGTGAGGCTGCGTCAGGTCGAAGCCGCCCTTACGCCGAGAGCGCCGTCCTCCGACGATAACGGGTCATCAATCCGAGGCCGACAAAGCCCAAAATCATCATTGCCCACGTCGAGGGTTCGGGAACCGCCGCGGTGAAAGTTGTTGTAGAGAACTTGCCGTCTTCGTCGACCAGATAGAGCGTCACGATGCTCGCGAGCTGATCCGTGCCGAAGAAGAAATTGCTCGATTGTTCACCAGGTCCAATCGTTTCAGGATTTACGAAAAACCCGAGGTGATGGTGCGAGAACGTCGGGATGCCAGGCAGTGTACCGTACCAGAAGCCGTCCTTCGGACCTCGCAGGAGTGGAGTCTTGCCTGCTGTCCATCCCTTTTCCGTCGTCCAATCGTTCACGCTTGGCGCCAGCGGATTGGTGACCGAGAAGGCGTAGATGTATTCGTCATCCGAATTGTTGATCACCGTGTAGTGGCCAGTCCCGCCTGAGCCGACGGAACTCGATAACCTGATATTCCGGTCCGCTAACGACGGATGCGCTCGCCGGAAGGATGGACGAGACAAGGACGATAGCAACAGTGGCAAGCGCGAAAAGGCTTCGCATCTGAACAGCTCAACACGGGCTCAAAATAAGATCATTCGCAAAATTGCTCCCAGCCCCCCGGGATACTTTGACCAGCATACGCCGCGCTTTGGACCCGGTGGAGCAAAAAAGCCAGGCAATGGTGCGGACCTGTGGGATTGTTGCCCGAACGACACAAAAGGTGGCAGCGATGGAACGGCGCGAGCTACGAGCAGGCGGCGCCTGCGACGGGATATCCAGGCTGCCGCAGCTCACGAATTGGCTCGGAGGCTCGGCAACGTTCGCTAGGTCAGAGGCGTCTCCGCCGTTCGAATGATCCGGCTGTTGCGCTTGGCCGGCTCAATTTCGCAGCTTGAAAAGACGCGCAAGTTTCCTCGATTCAATTTCAAGGTTGTGGAACTCCAGCACCCGCTGATAGGCCGCATCCGACATTTTTTGAAGAGTGTCAGCGGGGGTTCTGAGGCAGGCCTTGATGGCCTGCACCAGTGCGTTGACGTCGCCTGAGGGCACCAGCCAGCCATTCTGCCCTTCTCGGACGAGTTCCGGGATCCCTGCAACGTAGGTGCTGATCGCGGGTCGATGAAGCGCCATGGCTTCCATGATCGCGACCGGAAGCCCTTCGGCAAAGCTTGGCAGGACCAAGGCCCGAGCCCGGAGGATGTGCTCGCGGACCTGGTCGTTGCTGATCCACCCCGTTATTTGGACCTTCGATTCGAGCCGATATTCGCTGATGAGACTTTCGATCGAGGGCCGCAATTCGCCATCGCCCGCGAGCGTCAGCGTGAAATCCGTTCCGCTTACGGCGAGATGTCGGGCCGCCTCGATCAGCAGCAATTGCCCCTTCTGCTCACAGAGCCGTCCCACGCAAACGAGTTCTTGGGCATGTGAATACGTCGTGGGGCCGGCATAGAATTCCGGGGCCAGCCCGCAGCGCACGACGTGAATCTTCTTCCACTGCGCGTGGTCCACCAGGCGAAGCAATTGGCTGCGGCCAAAAGAGCTGATTGCGACGACAAAATTCGCTCTGCGGATCTTCTCCGGCAGGCCAATGAAGCGAGCTTTGTCGAACTCTTCCGGCCCATGCACGGTAAAGCTGAAAGTCGGGCCGCCAAGTTCGTGAACCAGCGCAGCAACCTCGGCAGAATTGGTTCCGAAATGGGCGTGGACGTGCCGCACGCCTTGCTTCTGTAGCCACCCCAGGATCAGGCAGGCTTCGGCAAGATAGATCAGGTGGAAGGCGAGGGGACGTTCTGCGCGCCAGCCGAGGCGAAGCGCCAGCATCAGTGCACGCCAGAATCCGATAGGCCGGAAGATGCAACAGGCCAGCACGGCGCGCGCAAGCTCCAGCGCGCCGCTCTGCAACACATAGCGGGTGTTCTCACGCTCCGCGATGTCAGCATGATCGACAAGATCATTGTCCCAGCCGCGGATCGAAATCCGCATGATCTGAAATCCCTGCTGCTCGAGCGCCAGAATCTCGCGGCGTATGAAAGTGTGACTGACCTTGGGGTATTGATTGACCAGATAAGCAATTTGCATGGGCGCTACTTATACTCGATGAGGCGTCCTTGCCGCCCGAAGAACCAATCCCGCGCAAACCTCAACTGGCCGAGCGCTTCGGGGAAGCGTGAGAGCTGTTCCAAGAAAGCGAACTGCAGGCGATTGAGCCAATGGCCCGGCATTTGCGTCGCGCGGCGGATGATCTGGAGCGGATAGACGATGAGCAGCGCCAGTCCCCACCATCCAAGACCGATCAATGCACCGATCAAGACAATGGGAAAGCCTATTCCCCACAGCAGAGCCCGGCCGGACTCCCAGACCCAGTGCCGCTCCGGGCGCCGGCCATGAAGGTACGCGCCTTGCGCAAACGCGTAGCCGCTCCGCGTCTGGCGAAGCCACCATTGGTGGAAATGGACCATGGCCGCATCGTGCCTTGTCATCTCATGGTCGAGGCGCCAGATTTTCCAGCCGAGCGCGCGCAGTCTCACGCATAGCTCGGGTTCTTCGCCCGCGATCAACGCGTCGCGAAAGCCCTCGACGGCCTGGAAGGCGCTCACGCGCATCATGACGTCGCCGCCGCATGCCGAAGCCTCGCCGATTGGTGTGTCCCACTCCTTGTCACAAAGCCGATTATAGATCGATCGCTCCGGAAAGCGCTCGCGCCGTCGCCCGAACGTGGCGGCGACCATGGCATTCTCGCCGAGAAAGGAAAGAGCCTCGCCAGGCCAGTCCTTGTTCAGTTCGCAATCGCCATCAATGAACTGAACATAGTTCAAACCAGGAGCGAGCTCTTGCAGGCGACGAAACCCCGCGTTGCGCGCCCGTGCTGCCGTGAACGGAATTGTCAGGTCGAGATCCACGATCTCGATTCCGAGGTCTTTCGCCCATTGCACGGATCCGTCCGTCGAACCGGAATCGACATAGACGACCTGCTCGGCTTCAGAAACGGACCTAAGACATTGTTTCAGCCGATCCCCCTCGTTGCGACCGATCGCCACGACACCGAACGCGTGAGGAGGACGGTGCACAGTCAGCTATCCAATTGTCGAGACTTGATGATCGCGGGGACTCCCACCGCGATCGAATTGGCAGGTACGTCGCTCAAGACCACGGCATTCGCTCCGATGATGACGTTGTCGCCGATCGTGATGGGGCCGAGCAGTTTTGCGCCTGCGCCAATGTCCACGTTGTTGCCGATCACCGGCGCAAATTTTTCTTCGATACGCCTTAGCCCGACGACAACACCGTTTCGGATCCGGCAATCATTGCCGAACTTCGCATATCCGCTGATGATAATCCCTCCGAAGTGATCGATGACGAAATTGCGTCCAACGTCGGCCTCGCAGGGTAGCTCGATTCCAGTGACAATCTGGATGAACTTGAACATGACCTTGTAAATGAGAGAGAAGAGCTTCCTGAGGATCGCCGGCTTGACGCCGTAGCGCCATCGACCGAAGCGATAGACGATCATGACCCAAAATCCTTGCGCGGCCCAATCGCCGTGATAGGCGCGCAAGTCGCTTCTCAAGTTCTTGAACATATCGATGAAAGCCTTGGTTAGCTTGATCTATCGCGTTGGTTTCGAGCCCCAATGAGTTGGCGTCAGCAACGATAGCAGGGTCGCCAATTTTTCACTCTCGCCGCTTCGCGCGCCGGGCCTGGTGGGACGCAAGGCGGCTTTGACGAAACTGAGCATCGCACCGCACGCCGTCAGCACGATCGAAGCTAGCACACCAGGCAATCCATAATGTTTTCGAAAATACAAAAGCTCGCTTTCAGCCTGAAGCCTCGCGATCTGCCGTCCGGAGGCGGTGAGTTCCGTATCTGATTTCGAACTCTCGCCGCCGATATGTATGACCTCGGTATCTGCGAAGTACGTGACATTCCAGCCCGCCAGACGGGCTCTGCGACAGTGGTCGACCTCCTCGTAATAGAGGAAAAATCTTGGATCGAACAAACCGATCTGGTCGAGAACGGCTTTGCGGACAAGATAATAGCAGCCTGGAATCCAATCGCACTGGCGGGCCGTCAGATGATCCCAATTCATATCGTCGATCTGCCGTGTCCAGGGAAAGTAACGACCAAGTCCGTTCGCAGCGAGAAAGACATTCCAGGGCGTCGGGAAATAGCGGCAGGACGGTTGCAGCGTGCGATCCTCGCCGACGAGCTTGACTCCGAGAATACCGCAGTCCGGATTTCGCTCCATGAAATCGAACGTCTTCACCAAAGTGTCGGGAGACACGAACGCGTCGGTGTTGAGAAGCAGGAGATATCGTCCGCGCATTCGCGACAGCGCCTGATTGTTGGCGCGGCCAAAGCCGACATTGGTGCTGTTCTCGATCACGTCGACCGAGGGATATTTGCTGCGCAGGATCTCCAGTGAATTGTCGCGCGAGACGTTGTCGACCAGGACTGTCTGTAATCTCAGGCGACCTTGTGCCGCAGCAAGTGCGGAGAACAGCCGGTCGAGCAGAAAGCCTGTGTTGTAATTGACGAGCACGATCGTGATGTCGATGACGTCGTCGCTATCCGCGTCGTGCTCCATGACTGCGCCCAAGAGGTTCGAGTTGCGCGTCATGTCTCGGCGCTATGGAGGATTCCGACGGCCACTGCGCCGCTTTCCACGTTCTTGATGATGACCGCATTGGCGCCGATCCTTGCGTGGTCGCCGATGGCAACGGGCCCCAGAATCTTTGCCCCCGCGCCGATATCGACATGGTTGCCGATGACGGGCAACCCTTCAATGCCGCCACGGCTTCCAAGTGTAACTTGTTGAAATATAAGGCAATTGACTCCGACCCGGGCGCCCGGGTGTATGACGATTCCGTTCGGGTGCGGGATCAGGAGGCCTCCACCGATATTGCAATTAAGCGGAATGTCGGCTCCCGTCATGATGCTCCAAAACCGATGACGAAACACGATCCATTTTCGAACGATATCGGCCAAAGGGCCCGTTCTCCGCTGCCAACGCTGATAGGCGCGCATGCTGAGCAGCAACTTGCGACCGGGATCCCAAAACTGCCGCGGCGTTTCCCGTGTCCAATCGGCAATTTCGATGTTAGAAATATCGTTCAAGGCAAAATGGACCTAATTCAATCGAGACGCCATCCATTAGCGCGCTCGACATGGCATAGTCCAACGCAATTGTGAGGGCTGGCTTTTTGAAAGTCTATCAAGGTGACGCGACAGGGCGATTGGAATTGAGACTCGTCTGCACACTTCGTTTCCCGGCGCGGAGCCGGCTCCTGCCTTGCGACGTCTGGATTTACGATGGGTTGGCTTTCCGTTTTACTGCTGTTGGTGGCCGTGCCTTTGACAATCGCCGCATCGATTTTCTTGATCGAGATTTGTGCGGCGATCTTGTCAAAGGAACCAAGTCTGGCCTATTCCGACGCGGCGAACCGATCTCGCGTCGTCGTTCTGATACCCGCGCACGATGAAAGCGCTGGAATTTTGCCGACGCTTGAAGATGTAAAGGGACAGCTTCAACCGGGCGATCGGCTGCTCGTCGTGGCCGATAATTGTACAGACGACACCGCAGCGGTCGCAGCCAAGGCCGGGGCCGACGTCATCGAGCGCCGCGACGACCTGCGACGCGGCAAGAGCTATGCACTCGATTTCGGCATACGATCGCTGCGAGAGTGGCGATCCTGATATCGTTCTCGTGGTCGATGCCGATTGCCGGTTGGAAGCAGGCACGATCGATCAACTTGCAAAGACGTGCTGTGCGACTGGCAGACCAGTTCAGGCACTTTACCTGATGAACGCGCCCGAACAGGCGGCAGTCAACCAGGGTATTGCTGAGTTTGCCTGGCGTATCAAAAACGATTTGCGCCCGCGGGGGCTTGCGGCGCTTGGATTACCTTGCCAATTGATGGGAAGCGGAATGGCGTTTCCCCGGCAGGTCTTTTCAGCCGTCGAGATTGCGACGGGCCATCTTGCCGAAGATCTCGATCTGGGTTTGCAACTCGCTCGCGCTGGACGGGCGCCTGTTTTTTGCCCTGGCGCGGTAGTCAGAAGCGTCTTTCCATCGCGTGAAGCCGACTCCGCCACGCAGCGGCAGCGCTGGGAGCACGGCCATCTGTCGGTCCTTGCCGGAAAAGTCTTGCCATCTGCGTGGGCAGGCGTTCGCGATCGCAATTGGCAGCTTTTGGCGCTGGGCCTTGATACGGGCGTTCCGCCGTTGGTTTTGCTGGCCGTTCTGATCACAGCTGTGTTTGTCGCGAGCTTATTCGGGTGGCTGGTCGGGACGGGGAAGGCCGCCCTGATGGTGAGTTCGATCGGACTGGCGTTGCTTGCGGTCGCGCTGGGGCTTGCTTGGATGGCGTGTGGCCGCGATCTCTTGACACGTGCGACGCTGTCGTCGCTTGCGCCCTTCCTAAAAAGGAAGGTCGGGATTTATGCGCGTGCTTTCACGTCCAATAAGACATGGACCAGGACCGGCCGAGATGGGCCGCACTAAACGCTTCCTGCTTGACTCGACGCGGACACGATTTGGGCGATATTGGAGCCGATCTGTGTCTTCCCAGCACTAGACCCACTTGGCGAGCTGTCGTTTTGTCGCTCCTCATTTCGATTACGCCATACGTGGGTCAAATCATTGAATTTCCAGCCCAGCGGTCAAGGCCACCGGGAATTTATGACCGGTGCGGAGCATTTGGATGACTTCTCCCGTGACGTATACGGTGTGCTTGGGATACCGATCGATGCCGTCGATCTGTCAGCCGTCGTTCAGAGGATCGGCGCCGCGATGCGCCAGGATCAGCCTTTTCTGATTTCGACCCCAAATCTCAATTTCCTGGTGACGAGCCAGTCGGATAGCGAGTTCCGTGAGTTCGCTGCTGCAAAGCGATCTCTGTCCGGTCGACGGCGTGCCGATCGTGTGGATTTCACGTCTGCTCGGCATTCCCATTCAGATGCGCGTGGCCGGTTCCGACATTTTTGACCGTCTCAAGCTGGAGCAGCCCTCGTCGGTCAAGGTGTTTTTGTTCGGTGGACCGGAAGGGGTCGCAGAAACCTGCTCAGCGGTCCTCAACTCTCAATCGAGTGGCGTGGTCTGCGTCGGAACGCTGTACCCGGGGTTCGGCTCGGTCGAGGACATGAGCACGGATGCGATCATTGAGGCGATCAACGCGTCCGATGCGCGCTTTCTGGTCGCCTCGCTCGGCGCGCAAAAAGGTCAATCTTGGTTGCTCAAGAACCATCATCGCCTGCGGATCCCGGTGCGCTCGCACCTTGGGGCCGCGATCAACTTCCAGGCCGGGCTTCTGAAACGAGCTCCGCTTTTTGTACGTCGGTTTGGCTTTGAATGGCTGTGGCGGATCAAGGAAGAGCCGCATCTCTGGAGGCGGTATCTCCAGGACGGCGTGATCCTGCTGAAATTGATGATGACGAGCGTGTTTCCTTTGGCACTGGGTGCTGTCTGGCGCGGTCTGTTCGCCGAGGATGATCTCGATCTCAGCATTTCTTTGGAGGAAGGCCAGTTCAACACAGTCGTGCTGGCCGGGTACGCCCTCGAGCATCACGTTACAAAGGCAATTGCGGTTTTTCGCGAGGCCATCGACAACAGCAATCTGCTTACCGTCGACGTTTCGCGTCTAAGAAGCATCGACCCGCGTTTCTTCGGCCTGTTGCTTATGGCCAGAAAGCAGATGGTAGCCCGCGGCGGCCGTCTGCAAATTATCGGTGCTTCCGCCCGGATCAGGCGTGCCTTTCGGCTCAACCGGTTTGATTTTCTGCTAAATTCCAGCTCGGCGATCGAAAAGCAGCACAGTTTGGCCGCCCCAGGAATGGCTTTTGCGCATCCTGAGGTCGCAATCGAGGTTTCCTCCGCGCCGGGAAAGCCCTAAAACCCCGGCCTCGACTTGAAACTCCAGTGACGTTTGTTCCAGTTGATTGAGAGAGTTCCATGATCAGGATCATGAGGAAATGCCGCGTGCGGGCACTCTTCGTCCTGCTGCCGTTAGCCTTTCTTGCCGGGCTGCGGATCGCCGGAGCAACGTTCCCAGGATAACTTTGATAAGGGCATGGCTCTCCTTCAAAAGGGGGACGATCTCAACGCGCGCGTCGCGCTGACGACTTCTCTGAAGTTCAACAGCAACAGGGTCGAGGCCTGGCGCGCGCTCGCCGGCATCGACGAACGAACCAAGGCGTTTTCCTCGCTATTTCAAGACCTGCGGCGCATCGTCGAATTGGACCGCAACGACATTGATACGCGGCTCAGGCTTGCCAGGATCATGGTGGCCAACAACGGCAATGATGCCGCCCTCAAATTGCTCGAAGGTGCTGCCGACCGGGATCAATCCCGTGCGGACCTTCATGCGATTCGCGCGGCGGCTCTTTTGAGAACGAACGATCCTACCGGGGCGGTGAAGGAGGCGGAGCAGGCGATCAAGCTTCAGCCCGATAATCTCGAAGCCACCCTCGTGTTGGCTTCCGATCAATCGTCCCGCGGTGACGTGAACGGCGCGCTGCATCGTCTTGATGCGTTACCGGCCGAAGCAAGGAACGATCCCCGCGTTTCTGCGCTCAAGGTTACGCTCTATGGACGGAAGGGGGATCTGCCTCAGACCGAAGCGACGTTGAAGACGTTGATTGGGACCAAGCCGGAATATCAGACACAGCTTGTGCAGCTCTACATCGCCGAGCGCAAGTTCGACGATGCCGAGAGAGAATTGCGTGCGATTGCTGCCGCCAACCCCTCGGATTCCAAGGCCGGTCTCGACGTTGTGCGGTTTCTTGCCAGCTTTCGTAATGCAAACGCTGCCAAGGATGAGCTTGAGGCAAGGATCAAGGCCGGGGGCGATATTTTCCCCTATCAGATGACGCTTGTCGATCTCAGCTATTTGCAGGGCAATTACGCTGACGCGATGAGCGCGCTCAACAGCATCATCAACACGCCTGGATCACCTGACCACGTGCTCGCCGCAAAGGTCAAAATGGCCGAGATTGCGATCAACCGAAAGGATCCTTCTGTAGCGGAACCGATCATCGCGGAAGTTCTGCAAAAGGATAGCCGCAACACCGGTGCGCTCAAGTTACGCGCCATAGTTCACATGCAACAGCGGCAGTTCGACGGAGCAATCGCCGACCTGCGAGAAGCGCTGAACAACCAGCCGAAATCCGCAGAGTTGTTGCTTCTGATGGCCTCGGCCTACCAACTTAGCGGCAAACCGGAACTCGCCGAACGACAATATTCCGACGCTGTAAAAAGTGCTGAATGGGCGCCGGGCGTTTCTCTACAGTATGTGTCGTATTTGCGGAACAAGGGAGATCTGCCGCAGGCCGAGCAGGTTCTGGTCGAGACGATCAGCCACAATCCGCGCAACGTCCAACTCCTTGCGACGCTCGCGCAGCTACGACTCGCACGCAAGAATTGGGCGGGGGCGCTTGCTGTCGCCGACGCTGTTCGCGCCAACGGCGACAATGCGGCCGTTGCCGATCAGATCAAGGCTGCCGCGCTTGCAGGTCAAAACAACCTTGATCCGAATATAGCGGCGCTGGAGGCCGCACATGCCTCCGCCCCCGACGCCGTGCAGCCCGTCGTTTCGCTGGTCGCAGCCTATACGCGCGCCAACACGCCGGACAAGGCGGAAGGCCTGCTGCGCGACATGCTGAAGAAAAATCCTTCCAACGCGCCACTTGCTTGTCATGCTGGGGCAAACGCAAGCTACTGCGGGCAAGGTGGCGGAAGCTCAGAGCAGCTTCAAGGACGCGATCGCTCAAAGTCCCAAGGATGAGGGCGGCTTACACTGCGCTGTCGAATTTTTACCTCACGCAGAAGAACTTTGCCGAGGCGGCCAACATCCTTCAGGCAGGTCTCAAGGAGCGCCCCGATAGCTTAAATCTTCGTCTCGCTTGGGCTGGTCTTTTGATCAGCAAGGGGGACACTGATGGAGCTATCGCGGCCTATGAGGCTATTCTGAAAGATCAGCCCAATTCGCCTTTGGCCGCCAATAATCTGGCGAGCCTGCTCGTCGACAATCGCTCGGACAAGGCGAGCCTTGACCGCGCCGCGACGCTTGCGGACGTCCTGAAAGCCTCTAGCGTTCCGCAATTTCAGGACACGGTTGGCTGGATTCAATTCAAGCGCGGCAACACGGCGGATGCGACGCGGATCCTGGAGGATGTGGCCAAGCAGGCCTCAAGTCTGGCTGTCGTTCATTATCATCTGGGGATGAGCTACGCCGCGGCCGGGCAGGCGACACAGGCCGCCGAGCAATTCAAGACTGCGCTCAATCTTGAACCGGACGGAACTGACCTCAAGGAAAAAATCCGCGCGGCGATGAAGTAGGTCAGTCTAACGGCGGAATGATTGTGGTGGTCTTGGCGACCGTTATGATCAGACTGTTCGAACTGGCTGCTCCAACGCTTGAGGTCGGAAGGCCGGTGACAGGATCCAGCAGGATGTTGCTGCCCGCTGTCGCCGTGCGCTGCAGGTAACGATAGGTCACGGACGCATTCCATTCCCTCGCCAGCTGGTACGCGTAGGAGACGGAGCCGGACAGAAAATCATTGGTCGTCCCAGACGCCGTCTGCTGGGAGATATCGCCGGCCACAGAGACGCTCGAGCGGCCATTGATGAATTGCGTTACGCCGGCGTGGATGGAGGTCCGCTTGGTGAGCGCGCCCGTAATGCTCGGCGAAACTGACTGGCCTGCGGTCAGGTTCAGGGTGGTATTCTTCAAGATCCGATAAATGGCGTGGGCATCCGCAATGAAGCCAACGGTTGACCCGCCGGCGAATGCGGGTGGCTGGAGCGCCGCCGGTACGATCGGTAACGGCGCGGCGCCGATCTCGGCATTCGTATAAATCACGCCTGCGCTGGCGCCATAGCTCAGAACGGGAGACAGACTCGTCTCAAAGCCACCGGTGTTTCGGAAAAGCAGCAGATTGTTCGCCGGCTGGGTGTCGTAGTTCAACCATTCAGCCTGAGACGTCAGGTTGACCGTCGTGAGCGGATCGATGCGATGGCGCCAGCTGGCGGTTGCCGTCGTATCGACGAACTGCGTGCCGCTGCTCGCGGGATCGTAGGTCGTCAGCGTCGAACCTAGAGAGAAAGAAAACGTATCCAGGGCCGACAGGCTGCGCTGGAAGCCGCCTTGGAAGGAGGTGCGGTCGATGTCGCCGTGGGCGTTCGTCAAAAGGCCGAGATCGCCGAGAACCGCGACGACGGCGCTTGATCGACGAAAGCTGCCGTCGAAAAAGACCCTATCATCGCTGTTTTTACCCCACGTGACGTAGTGGGCGCTGATGCCAACCCAATCCGATTCGGTCTGGCTGACGCCTTCCGTTCCCGGGCCCCAATATTTGCGGTAGCCCACGTCGCTATCAACGGTCAGCCTCGAGGTCGGAGTAAGCCCGACGGCGTTGGCGCTGATGGTCGAGTACGAACCAAGCGTTCCGCCGCCAGACGGAGTGCGCATGAACTGGTTGTCGTTCAGTTCGAATGTCTGGCTCAACGTCGAGCTCAGCGCCCAGTCCCAAGCCAGCGCCGGCCCGGGCATAAGGCCCAGGCACACCACCGCTAGTTGGTTTATTCTCTTCACGCCCCACAGCCCCAAAGTGCTTTAAAATTGTTATTCCAGAATTCCCCGTTCTGGAACGATTATGACGTCACCGGCCTGAAGCGAGATGTTCGAATCAAGATTCTGGCCGGACTCGTAAGCCTTGTAGTCGAATTGATAAATCTGTTCTTCCGCGCCGGCGCCACGACGAATTTGAATTCGGCGCCTGGCGGCAAATGGTCCGAGACCACCTGCAAGCGACAAAGCCTGAACGAGTGTGGTGGCCTGTCGAATTGCATAGGGACCGGGTCTTTGCACCTCTCCTGTAATGAATATCTTGGGCTTCAGGTCATCTTCCGGACTGTCGGGCCGCGCCGCATTCGTCAAGGCTACCGTGACGTCAAGATCGTCTTCCTGATAGTTGCGCTTCAGCCGCGACTTCAAAACTCTTTCCAGGCGCTGCGGTGTCAACCCGCTCGCCGTGATGTGCCCGGCAAGCGGAAACGCAATCTGACCATTCGGATCGACGACGACCGAGCGATCGAGCTTTGGATCCTGCATGACGGAAATGCTCAACGTATCGCCCGGCTTCAGCGTCGTGGGGGGCGGAGCGACCGCAGGCGTTTGCGCATAACCGGCACTTGCCAAACCGCAAAAGATCAACAGGGCAATCAGACGACGCATAATCCACCCCGAGCGCTAGTTGCGGTCCCGCCGCATCGCACCACGGCCAAATGTTGCGCCACTATGGACATCGGAATTATTCAATGCAAGACAGCCCGCCAAGATTTAATCGGATTTCAATAACAAAAATGCCAAACTTTACAAACGTTTGCCTACTTTGGGCGACTTCTGCAGCGGCAAAATGCTGTACTGTTGCTTATCTGCAATAACTTCGTTGACCAGGTCCGACGAAATCGTCTGCATGATCATTGGCAAATCCGTAGACGAGGGCGGTATCGCAGAGGATGTTGATCATCCGCGGCGTTCCACCGCTGGCCTCGGCGATCTTGCGCAGCGGCATCCAGGGTGAACATGATGCGCTTCGCGCCGGCCGCCTTGAGGCGAAAAGCGATGTAGTTCGCCACCTCGCTTTCGCTGAGCGGCTGCAGATGGAAATCGGACGAGATCCGTTGGGCGAATTGATGCAGTTGCGGGTCGAGGAGCAGGTCGCGCAATTGCGGCTGGCCGACGATGATCAACTGCAGGAATCTGATGCTTGTCGGCATTGATATTCGACAGCATCCGC
Organism: uncultured Alphaproteobacteria bacterium; assembly: GCA_963770385.1. GTDB lineage: Bacteria > Pseudomonadota > Alphaproteobacteria > Rhizobiales > Xanthobacteraceae > Bradyrhizobium. The sequence goes on from CAVYPJ010000003.1 coordinate 3,488,802, forward strand.
AGGTGTTCCAGCGCCTCCGAGACCGAGGTTTTGCGCCTCATCGATGATCAGGATCGTGCGCCGTCGGCCGGCGTGCTGACGGTAGAGGAAATCCTGCAGGCGCTTGAACAACGTCGGATAATCGCCGTCGAACGGTTGGTTGAAAGCCATCAGGATCCACTGCAGGAGTTCCTGCCGTCCCTGTGGCGAGTTCGAAATCAAGCCCATCGTCACGTTGGCGCTCAATTTCTTCAGCAAAAAGCGAAGCAGGGTGGTTTTCCCGGAACCGATCGCGCCGGTGATGACGGTGAAGCCGGCATTGTTCATGACGCCGAACTCAAGCATGGTGAAGGCCATGCGATGCATGTTGCCCCAATAAATCAGGTCGGGGTCAGGCAGGATCGTAAAGGGCTTCTCGCGCAGCCCATAGAACGCCTCGTACATCTAAATTCCTTGAACTTGCTAAGCTATTTCCCGGCCCTCCAGGTCCAGGGCCTTCAATCCGAGTAACCCGACAACATCGTTCGAGCCGAAGCAAATGAAATTGTGGCTCGACACTTCCGGTGCTCTGAGCCTATCCACTCATTCATACAAAGATGGTACACTAATTGCACCGGGAATCTTCACCTCTGCCAGCCTGAACGTGGTTCCGCATGCTGCAAAAGGTTAATTACGATGAGGACACGCAGGAAGAGGGCCAAGGCTTCGGCCATTTGCTTGCGTCCCGCTTACTACTGGGAACTGCTTCAAGCGGAGATATCTCTATTTCGCCATTCCGTTTGTTCTCATCGCGGTCGATCGGCGTCGGCGTGGCCCTCATTCTGCCTCCGACCTTTTTGTCGGAAGGCAAAATTCTGGTTCAATCCCAGCAGATTCCCGACTGAGCTGGTACGACCGACTGTCACCAGTGCCGCCCAAGAGCGCATTCAGGTCATCGAGCAGCGCACGATGACGCGCGACAACCTGATGGCGATCGTCGACAAGTTCCAGCTGTTTCCCAATCAGCGAAACCTGATGTCGGTGACGCAGCTTGTCGACCTGATGAAGAAGAAAGACCACCATCGCGACGGTCAATCAGCCGATTTCGTTTTCGAGACGTTCGGACAACCCGACGATCGTTTTTACTGTCGGATTTGAAGATTCCGATCCTGCCGTCGCGGCGCGCGTCGCCAACGAACTTGTCACGCGGATCCTCAATGAGGATATCCGCGATCGCACCAGCCGCGCGTCGGACACGACGAAATTTCTGAGCCGCGAGATGGATAGGCTGAAGGCCGAAAATGCCGCCATCGAGGCCAAGATCGCCCAGGCGAAAGAAGCGCAATTGGCGCCGAGCTCGTCGAACGCTCCTGATCCGATCGCTCAACTGAAAGCGGATTATCTGCAGAAGAAGGCCCTCTATTCGGAGAAACATCCGATAATGAAGGCCTTGAAGCGACAAATGGATGCAGCGGAGAAAGCGGCAGCACCCATTACCGTGAACAACATGGGTCTCGAGGCGCTGCAATCCCAGCAAGAGACCATTCAGAAAAACCTTGACGCGGCGTCGTCCAAATTGTCTGTCGCACAACTCGGCGAAGCGCTTGAAAGGAATCAGCAATCCGAAAAGCTCGAAGTCCTCGAGCAACCCGCCGTGCCGCAGGAACCGGTCAAGCCGAATCGATCCAAGATCATGGGACTAGGCCTGCTGGCCGCGTTCGCCGCAGGGGCAGCGTTGGTTCTGCTGCTCGAGATTCTGGACATGACCATTCGCCGGAGTGCGGATATCTATGGGCTGATTGACAGTCAGTTGGTGGTCGTGGTCCCCTACATTGCAACGAGGGGAGAGCAGCTCCGAAATAGGCGACGTCTGCAGCTCATGGCATTTATTGCTGTGTTTGCGCTCGTGGCATTGTCGGTCGTTATTTATTTGGCAATGCCGTCGCTCGACTTGATCATCGCAAAAGCGCGGGTCGGACTGTTCCGCTGAAATTTCTGCCGGAGATATTGGATGGACCGAATTAGGCAAGCAATTGAGCTCGCTCGAACGCGTCGTTCGACGCCCGAAGGCGACACTGCGGATCCGTTTGCGCCATTCCCTGCTTCGGATGCTGCAAGGGACGTCGCATTCCGCGAAGTGAAGCTGAACATCGCGCATCTCGAATCGGCAAGGCTTGTTGCCTACGATCCTTCGCGGGAAGGTGGCCGTTACTATGACATGCTGCGCACGCAGGTACTGCAGGCAATGGACCAGAACGGCTGGCAGGTTCTGGCCATCACGTCCCCGACAGCCGGCTGCGGTAAGTCGGTCACGGCCTGCAATTTGGCGATGAGCATCGCTCGGCTTCCCGAGCGACCCGTACTGCTCGTCGACATGGATCTACAGAAGCCGAAAGTCGCCGCATATACCGGCATCGATATCCGGGAGGGCGGATTGCTCGGCGTCTTGCAGGGCAGCGTCGGCCTGAGCGGCGCAATCGTTCGAGCCTCGGTTGGCGACAATCGAATGCTGGTGCTCCCGGGTGAGATCTGCAAGTCCGGTTCCGCCGAGTGGATGGCGTCCCAGGCCATGACCAACACCTTGCAGGTGCTCCGACGAGATTTCAGATCTCATATCATCATTCTCGATCTGCCTCCCGTCCTGATCGGGGACGAAGTGATTTCGCTCCTGCCCCAGGTGGATGCGGTCCTGCTCATCACGAGTGTGGGCGCGTCGACCCTGACCGACATCAAGGAGTGCCAGAAGCATATCAAATCGACCCCGATCGTACGGGTGGTTGTCAACAAGGTCTCGGAGAAGAGCGAAGCCTATTATGGCTATGGCTATTATTGAGGAGGCGCGGCAGCGTCGTCGTCAGCCTGACGTGCTGTTTCCAGAATCTTAGCGGGCAAGAATTTTTCGATCTTGGCCGAGGAGATAAAATACTTCGCAATATCGATCGTGGCCGTTTGGCCTGTGTCTTTTGGGGTGAACGATTGAGAAATCTTTCTGCTCATGATCCCCAGCAAGCACTTTTTCTGCGCGTCGAAGACACCTGAGCCAGAATTGCCCGTGCTCGCAACGTCATTGATCAGCGTATCGTACTGTCTCACTTGGCGCGGAAGCCAGAGGGGAGAGATGACATGCGAATGAACGGCTTCTTCGGGAATGACAACGATAACGTCCTCGCCGGGCCAAGGAGGCGTTTGGCAAAGTGAAAGTCTGCGTTGACGCAGGCGCGCTGGAAGTTGTTGCTCGTCGATCGACAACAGCGCGAGGTCGGACTGCTCGAAAGTCTCCTGCTTGACCGTGCGGGCGGGGAGCTGCTGACCGGCGATGGTTACGCTCGGCGAATGCAGCAGGCTATCGCCAACGATGTGCGAGGCGGTCAGAACGAGACCATTCCCGAAATAGATACCGGTGCCCGATCGAGATTGGCCGCTCTGGTTGATGGCCACCGCGTAGTCGAGCAGTGAATGGTCGGCGTCTTCGGCTTCGGCGCCTCGCCAAGCCAAAATGACCCCGAGTGCGACGATGGCAACCCGAAGAAGAAGCATCTGGACGGTTCGATCTAATCCTGCGGAAGAAGGAGACCGGCAGCCGAGTGCATGCCGGTTGCCTCCCTACGATCCAACAAAGAACTTTCGGTTTTCCGGAGCGATCGCGGCGATGAGATCGCGAATGAATTGATCCTGGAGCCGATAGGAGGCCTCTTCGGGCATGCCTTGGATCGAAACCCGAAACAACGCTCCGTCAGGGATTAGGCCCTGTATGCCATACTTCATGCGAGCGAGCTGACGATCGAATACGCCCGTAACGACGTCGTTGCCAATTCGCATCCAGTAGGTGACCGGCTCAAAGCGTCCCTCCTTGGCCGTGGTCACACGACTCAAGGGCAGGGGATTCGCATTGTCGCGATAAGAAATCTCGGTCACCGTTTTCTTCGATACGCGAAATCCAGCCGCACCGTAACACACTTCGGGCAGATGAGCTTTTAGCCGATAGTCCTGAACGGGCCCATAGGCCACGACCAGCATGACGATATGGCCTGCGCCATCCGTGTAGCCACGGCCGACCTCCTGGCTGTAGATTCGGGCCGAGAGATCGTCACGCTGTCTGACGAAGCCGGTCGGCTCGGAGGGCGTTACCAGGCCGACATTGGGAACCAGCGTCCATCGGCCGAAGTTGCGCGGAATCACCGTCTCAAGATTGGGCACCGTCGAAGCTTTCGCCATCAACTCGCGGGGTCTCAAGGTTTCGGCGAGAGCGGCCGACCCGAGGATAGCCACACATGCAAGGATTGCTTGAACTGGGCTGGTTTTCATGCGCATGAAGGGCTCAGGGGCCGGTTTCCAGACTGTTGAACGTTGATTTTGAGCGGTTTGCCACAGCGGCAGACTAGCATAGACATTGGCTTTCTCAATGTTTGGAATGGTATTTTGGCGCCGGATATGGGCCGATGGGCCACCACCGACCCGGAGTGGATCTCCACATGCTCTGATGCATGCGTTTGTATCGACTTCCGGACAATAACATTCGGAGAGGCTTGATGGAGACCCCGCGGCTGAACTTGGTTGGCGCATTGCGCGCAATCACAATCGTCGGATCGCTCGGCCTGCTTCTCCTGGGCTGCAGCAAGAAAGTCGAGGAGAAGACGGAAGCGTCCAATAGCCAGATCGTCGCGCGGCTCGGTGATGATGTGATTACGACGCAGGAATTGGACAACGAGTTCCGTCTTGAGCACATACCCATCGATAAACGCAAGGACCCGGCGGCAATCAAGCAGGTGCTGGGCGAGATCGTGACCCGCAAATACCTGGTGCGTCAGGCGTTGGATGCGAAGCTCGATCGCGAACCGACGGTCCTGCTTGATATGTTGCGTGCGCGCGAACTCGTGCTAGCCAATGCTGCTGCTTCGCGCACGGTAGCTGCGAAAACGTCTGCAATCGGGAAGGCTGAGATCGACGACTATATCGCGAAGAATCCCTTGAAGTTTGCGAACCGTCAGGTGCTCTCGATCGAGCAGATTGCGCTGCCGGCGAACGCTGTGTCCCAGTCGCTTATCGACGGCATGAAAGATCTGAAGACCCTCGAGGAGGTCGACCAGAAACTCACCTCATTGGGACTGGCTCACGGTCGCTCGACAGGTTCGCTGAGCAGCGGCGATGTGTCACAAGATTTCTTCAACCTCATCGTTGCCAAGCAGGCCGACAACGTTTTCTTCCTGCGCGGCAATCCGAATGCCGTATTCTTCAAGGTCAACGGGATCGAGAGCCGGCCGATCGCGGGCGATGAGGCGTTCAAGATTGCGCGGCAAGGACTGCAGGTCGATCTCCTCAAGTCGGAGGCAAGTCTGACGTCGGTGGAGGCCAGGCTCGCGGCCAAATATGAGGGCGACTATGCCAATATCATGGGGACGCAAGACAATTCGTCGCAGGCCGCCGCCCCGAAATAGTCAGTTCCCCGGGTAGCTCGGATCGAGATGACGGACCTGTTCGATGTCCTGACTGTTGCCTGTTTCCTGGCGCTCGCCGCCGCGTTCTTCTTTTGGACAGAACGGGATACCCGTACCCTCCTCAATGTGTCGTTTTGCGGTGTCGCTTTCGCGGTTGCAAACTACTTGGGAAATAGCGGATGGCCGATCTTTGCCCTGCTTTTAATAGCGGCCGGAGCCGGGTATGGGTGGCTTGTGATCACGGCAGGACATGAGAAGCGCGATCGCTAAAGCATGATCCGAAAAAGTGTGTAGCGGTTTTCCGAAAAGACTATGCTCAATCAAAGACCTAAAGCGCGATGATGATTCAACCTGATCTCATCGCGCTTTAGGCCCCCGGGGAGAGCGCGGGTTATTGCCTATTTTCATCAGGATGATACGTCTATCGAACCTTTGTTGGCTGACGGCCGGTTGATGTGATGACCTATTCAGAGGTCTTGTCCAAGACGAAAACGCTCGGCGCGAGAGGCTGGCTTTGGCCGGGGCTCGTGATCCTTGCGGCCGTCGTCGCCTATGCTCCGACCTTCATCACGTTGGCCGAAGGTCCGTGGCAGACCGAGCAGGAGAGCCATGGCCCGTTGATCATTGCCGCGGCGCTTTGGCTCGTCTGGCAATCGCGCGACAAATTGCGCAATGCTGAAATCGTTCCTGCTCCACTCCCAGGATGGGCGCTTCTACTTTCGGGATTGGTGGTTTTGATTTTGTCCCGCAACCAGGACATCTGGTTTCTGGAAGCCGCGTCCGAGATTCCGGTCATCGCCGGTTGTGTCCTGCTGTTGGCTGGGTGGGACGTCCTACGGATCGTGGCGTTTCCAATTGGATTTCTGATTTTTTCAGCACCGGCGCCGGGGTGGATGGTCGACGCCGCCACCGTTCCCTTGAAGGTTCTGATATCGGATACGGTCACCCAGGTGCTGTATTCGGCGGGGTACCCGGTCGCTCAGAACGGCGTCGTGATATTGATTGGTCCGTATCAACTGCTTGTTCAGGATGCTTGTTCAGGCCTGAACTCGATCTTCGCACTTTCCGCGATAGGCATATTCTATGTTTATGCATTTCGTTGGCACGAGAAAATTCGCGGTCTTATTCTTATTTCCCTGATTGTTCCGATTACGATCGCTGCAAATTTTCTCCGCGTGTTGGCTCTCGTCCTCATCGCATACTATGCCGGAGTGGATAAGATTGAGGGGACGCTGCACGACCTGACGGGCATCGCCCTTTTTGTCGTGGCCGTGGCTTTGATGTTCATCTGCGAAGGACTCATCAATTTGGTTGCACGCATATTCGCGCGTGTCCGATCGCCGTCGCAGGTCGCGAAAGCCTAGATCCTATCAAAGCGGGTGCCCTGGCGCTCCGTCCCCGCTGCGTTCGGTGCGACGTGTCATCGCCGCCTGATAGACCTCCAGGATCTGGTCTACTTTTCGATTCCAGTCGAAATTCGCTTTGGCACGGGCCTTTCCCGATTGTCCCATTTGTTCGCGCAGTTCGGCCGACATGGCGAGCCGCGCCATGGCTTCGGCGAAGCCGGCAACGAGCGCTTCGCGTGAACTGGGCGTGACGAGAACCCCACAGGAATCGTCGAGATAGTCGGTGGGGCCGCCCCATCGGGTCGCAATCACGGGCAATCCCATTGCCATGGCTTCTATGACGACCGAACCGCCGCATTCGAACAGGCTGGGCAGAACGAGAACATCCGACTGCTGCATCCGATTCGCGCAGGCCTGCTGCGACAGCCAGCCGGTAAACTCGACGGCCGATCCAAGGCCCATCTCTTGCGCAGACGCTTGCCATTGCTCACGCATCGGACCGTCTCCGACGACCTCGAGCGAAATCGGAAAGCGGCTTCGAATGCGCGCCATGGCTTCAAAAACGATATCGAGCGCCTTCCAGTCGACCAATCGTCCGACGAAGATGAGGCGAATCGCTTCGCCCTTCTGGCTGGAGGCCGATCTCTGCCAAATTGAAAGATCCACGCCGTTTTCGACAAGCTGAATCACTTGCCCGGTAATGCCGCGTGGCAAGGCGTCGCGGGTTCGGCGATTGGCGACCAGAATCACCTCTGCCCGCAACTTGCCGGGAATCACGATGTTTGCAAAATGAGCGAGCCATCGTCCCGAGCTGAAGCCGAGGCGAGAGATCAGCGATCTTTCACGGCGAAAAGCGTCAGGATAATTCATTCCGCCATTCAATGGCCCGATGACGACAGCCGCCTTCAGTCCCCACATCAGCGATGGTGTTTTTGGTGATACAGGAATTGGGATGTGAACGACGTCCGAATGGCCGTTTTTCGTCAGTTCTCGAATCAACCGCCGCTGCGCGATCTGCGTGCTGAGATGGATGGTCAGGCCGGTGGTTGCGTCAGCCAGCCGTCGCGGCAAAAGAGCGCCAAGTCGAGCCAGAGCTTTGTGCAAGGCTGTATCGTCGACGAAATGAATGCGGTTGATATCGTCCGGGAAATAATTCAATCAGCTCCGGTCTGTTGCGGGCATGAACGACCAGAACAACGTCTTCCTGCCGGGCCAGCAAAAGTCGAAAGTAATTCAATGGGATAAAAGCCTCTCCGCCGAAACGGGTGGAGGCATTGTCAGCCGCAATGATGATTCGCATGTCGACCAGGCAACCCAAAGTTTGATTATCGGACAGACAGCAGCCGTCGAATCGTCGCGGTCCCGAGAGTTGCGAGCCGTGCCAGTATTATTTCTTTGCCGACATATCGGCGCTGGGCTCAGGCACATTTAATAGGATATGCCGTGCATCCGCTTCCAAGATGTTCTTGTTGGCTTTGATTTCTGCCTCGACTTGTTTGAGATCTTCGTCCTTATAAAAGAAATCCGAGCATCGCGAATTATAGTCGACGATCATCAGGTTGTAGGATCGTGCTTCTTCAGGCCGCTTCAGCATTTGCTTGATCAAGCGTAGCCGTTCTTTTTGAAAGTTGCAGTAGCGAACACCTTCGACCGTGAGGTGCTGACCGGTGCCGATGGTCGGCATCGTCTCCGCGCCAAGTGAAGCCGTGGATTCCACTAAGGTGGCTGCTGACAGCTCCGAAGGCCATAGCGTCGGCAGATCAGGGCCAGAATAGAGGACAACGGCGCCGATGGCGAGTGACGCCGCAACGCAGACACTGATCAAGGGCATCGTCCAGGCGCTTCGCAACAATGACGCCGGTCGCATGACGCGGGCGACTAGTGCGGAAAATTTTCCAATCCGTGGCGCTGCGTTCTTGCTTGGAAGATTCCCAGCAAGAGAATCTTCCGCTGAGTCCGCGCCCATGAATGACTGCATAAACCGCAGATTGTCGCGAAGCTCCGCAAGTGTCCGAGACGACACGCCGTGGCGTTCTCCAAGGCGGATCAAGCCGGAAAGCAGCGCGATGACCGCTGCGCCGGCGTTCGGCCTGTTGCTTAGACGAACAGCAAAATCGCGGATGAGCCGCCAGGGCGACGGATCCGTCGCGACGAGCGTCGTGCTTGTGGCCACTGCAACAAAGCTATTCCACAGGCTCTTCGCGGGTTCGGCCGATGCCTCGTCGAACCCGCTTTTTTCAAGAGCGGCGACCAGCGGTTCAGGATCGTGTTCGGCATGATCGATCTCTTTCCGCAGCTGCTTGATGCAGCCATAGGCCGATAGGGTTTTGGCGAGACGTGCGTCTTCGGACAGCTCATCCAGGGTTGTGGGAACCGCAGCGAAAAGTTCTTGGCAGGCCGACATGACGTCGAGCGCGACGTCGTATTGTTTGCTCGTACAGAGTTCTTTTATGAGATTGCGCAATGACGCGATTGGCGTGCCGAACTTCAGTTGTCCGCTTGGCTGATCGGCGTTCCAGAAAAGCAGCGGCCGGGAGAGGGATGTCCAAGTCTCGGCGGCTCGGATGATAGTGTCACGGCAGGCAAAGTCGTTTGGTCGCTTTGACAAAGCTGCACAGGCAGTTTCTACCAGATTTGCCGCGTCAGTACGCACCTGTTCGGTTGCCGTCCGATACGACCGAAGAAATCTGCCGAGGGTTTTGCTGGAATGGTGTTCCTTGGAAGCAAGCGCCTTCAGCGTGCATTCCAACATCGGCGCGGCGATATCTCGGACTGCATTGTAACCATTGAAGGCGGCGAGTGCATGGACTTGACGAAGTTCCGCCAGGCCCTGGTTGACGCTGAGAAAGGAGGGAGCTGGCAGGCCCGCCACAGGCCTCGTCTTCTCGAGCCCCTGGTGAATGCTGGTCGGGTCGATAGCTGCGTGGGACCGAATTACCTCATAGAGCAACTGGCCACTTGCCGGTCGGCGGGCCGCGATATGCGCGAGAAAATTGGCGCGCGCGAGTGGCTGCAATTGGTCCGCAAAGCCTAGAAGATCATCCGTCTCGGCGTCGGCGCGGAGCGCTGCGTAGAAGATCTCAACGCCCGAACTCGGACAGTCCAGGGGATAGGCCAGCTCGTGCAAAAGGCGACGGGCAGGGTCGCCCAACATTTCGTACGCGAGCATCAGGTCCGTGACTGACGCAGTCTGTATCCCGCGATCGAATGCGTCTCGTAGAACCTGCTGGGAAGCGGTTGGGTCGACGCCCAACATCCAAAAGGGCAGCGCAAACAGATCGAATGTATGGCCTAGGCTCAGGTCAGAGACGGCCATTTTGCGCCTCTGAATGATCGGGAGTTAAAGACCGGGCCAATCGAATCGGATGCCAAATAGGCTCGAAGGGATCCCGAATTCGGCCTTGTCGAATATCGATGCCAACATCAGCTTCGCTTCTCAATTTTCTAGGAACAATGGAACGCAGACGGGAAATGCAGGCATCGTTACGCACGATAGTATCGCAAATTTTCATTTTCTGAGCACGCATTCGTCATCCATGCGGCGGACAGATGCTGAAAAGGTGATGCCGATAAGTCACGCCCGCCCACATTGTTGGCCGCGCTTGGCCTTCAAGGAAGCGTTTGCGACGTGCTTTCCGATCGACCTTCGGAGAAATTTCCACGCCAAAACAATACGAAGCGATCGATGAAGTCAGTGGGAGGGCTCACTGTGACGGGCGCATGAATGCGGCGGCCGTCCCCAGTTCGCCATTGTTAAAACTTGACATTAATCAGGCGAAAGGTAGGTTGTTAATAGGTAGTTAATTTGGTTTTGTGGGGCTGTCTTATGAAAAAATTCTTTGCCTTGAGCGTCGGCGCTGTACTTTTGATGGTGGGGTCAGCCGCCAACGCGGTCGTGGTGATCTCCAGCACCGCCGGTCCCGACAGTCCCATCCCTGGGACGACCATTGACTTCAACGGGACATCCGTTGGGACAACGGGGCCGTTCTCAGTGGGGACAACGCAGTTTGCTGGTACAGGTGTCGTGGTGAACGGAGGTTCTCCGAACAACTACGCTCCGCCCGCGTCGAGCGCCGTTCCGTTTGTGGACACGACCAACTTCATGGCCATCTTGGCCAATCAAGCTGAGACCATCAAATTCGCCGGTCTGCAAAGTTCTTTTGGACTTTTGTGGGGCTCGATCGATAGCTACAACACCATTCAGTTCTTCAACAATGGCGTGGCCGTCACCGGCCTCATTCACGGCGATGGGCTCGGGGTTCCGATCAATGCAAATGGCGATCAGGGGTCGCCTAACTCCAACCGGTATGTCACCTTCTCAGGCCTTGTCTTTGATAGCGTACAGCTGGGTTCAAGCCAGAACTCGTTTGAATTTGACAACGTCACCACGGTTGCCGCCGTTCCCGAGGCCTCATCTTGGGCTATGATGATCATCGGATTCCTGGGCGTCGGTCTGTTTGCTTACCGCCGCCGCGGCGAGAAGGCCATTCGGTTCGCCTAATTTTGCTATCAAGTCTCAAACGCTAAGAGCCGCGCTGAGTAGTGCGGCTTTTTGCTGTTGCGAGAAGGGTGTTTGATTTCTATTCGTACTTTCGATAGGGCGGTTACGTGCCGAAAACAGCATGTCGACAACGTGCAGCTCTGATCCGGGGAAAGCAGAGTTACGATAGGTCCTCTCGTTAACGGGCAACGTTATTTGCCGCTCGGCACCATCCGCAATACGAAAAGAGCGGCAAGCGCCCTCCGTTGTCCCGGAGGACTGCGATGGTATCGGAAGCGGATTTGGGCGCTCGACCGCGACGTGATCGAACTCTCACTGGGATCGGCGGCGCTTCTGGCTTTCGCCGTCATTTTGGTTGTCATGGAGCGATAATGATCGTCGCGCCGAGAACAAGTTGATGCAGGCTGGCTCAAGCAGGTCGAAGAGATGAGGGGGAATCGCTCTAGATTGTCCGGGCAAAACGCAGCCTGGAAGCGATGTCCTCATGATTGCAACAGCAAGCGCATTTATTAATACGTTGTGGAATTTACCCTTGTGGTAAAATAAGTTTTCGTCTCAAATAGCTTAAGTTTTTTTAGATTCTAGCTGTGAGTTAAGTAGATGTTGGCACGAAAATTTTTCTTTGCTGCGAGCATAGTTGCGGCATCTCTCGTTCACGGGGTTTTGCCAGCTGAAGCATCGCTTGTTGGCGAGTACTTTACAGTCGGGAGTTCGCCGACCTCTGTCGACAATGCTCTCAGCTTGATCGCCAGCCAAACACCCACAGCGACCTTCAATGCGTCGACGGTCTGCTTCCCGTCCTGCAACCCGACAGTCATCAGCGACAACAATAATCTGAGCACCTTCTTGGGCGCGGGTAACTATTCGAATCTCTCAAACGATGTGTCTGGCCTTGCCAATCATGTCTTGGTCTTAAGCGGTTGGATCTATATTGCGACCGCCGGTCAGTATAATTTTGATCTGTTTTCGGATGATGGAAGCAGGCTCTTGATCGACAACAGTCTGACTGTCGAAAAAGGCGCGGGCGCTATCAATCCCTTTCCCTACTACGGCGTTTTCGACCTGAGCGCCGGCTTTCACCAAATCCAGATCGTACAGTTTGAGGATGGGACCGACACCGGCTTGGCGCTACACTTGAAAGGCGAGGGCATCGATCCTTCGTTACTCGTTGCGTCCGTTCCTGAGCCTTCGACATGGATCATGATGCTGCTCGGCTTTGCTGGCCTTGGTGTTGTGACTTACCGAAAGCGGAAGCAATCAATTCTCCCGGCCGCTCTTTGATTCGATCCTTGTCTGCTGTGACGCTATTGCGGAATCAGGACGTTCATTGAAAGCAGAGGCGTGATCTGCGCCGAAGCTGAGTGCTCACTTGGTTCACTCAATTGTGTGACGAGTTGGAGGGGGCGGCTGCAAGGTCGGACCATGGGCATTCATTTGCCCCGGTTGGAGGTTGCATCGGTCTGGCTGCCCGACGTTCCGACAGAGGCGGACTTCGGCTCGGACAAAGGGAATGGTACGCGGGCTACCTCGCAGCGGCCTCGACCAGGAGACGTGCCGCCTGCGCCTCCAGGCTTGCGTCAAGCGCTCATTAGTGAGCTAGAGCATGATCCGGAAAAGTGTGTAGCGGTTTTCCCTCGCGACAAACGCGGAACGCGTTTGCGCGGAGATCATGCTCAAACGAGGACCTAAAGCGCGATGACAATTCAACCTGATCTCATCGCGCTTTAGAAGCAAGCAGGCTGGACGTTCGGATCGACACGTTGAGCCGTCTGGCCATTGCGTTAGGTTCAAGCTTGGCGGAGTTTTTCGACGAGACCAAGCGCGGCTAACGATCCTCGCCTGCTATTCAGGTGATCGAACGCCTTGGAGCCAAATTGAATTTACGTTAAGGGCGCGAATTGTCGAAATGCTGCGTGGCTAGACAACGCTCGATAAAACTGAACCGGTCGTAATTGACGAGACGTCTCACATCAGCCTTCCTGTCGCACGCAGTGAGCATGGATTCTTCGCGCTTCTCTTCTGCGGATGCTTGAAACTGTGGCGCGGTGATATGCGGCTTCGCAATGTCGTCTGCAACTGCGGAAGATATTTTGAAGCACAGAAGAATCTGTCCAATTACCAGGATCGAAAGCATCATCCTCATGGGCGGTCTCGCTAACAAAGAACCAGACGGGCAGACGTATAGAAACTCAGAAAGTACAGACTGACAACCGTTTGCGACAGACAAGAGATTGCACCTTTTGGCGAATGCCGCTCACCTGAATAAGTCGCCGGACCTGTCGTCGGCGACGACGATCAAGAAATTCACGTTTTCGAAATTCACTCTTGGCGTTGGCGAAGAAGCGATGTCGTCCGCCTTCGATTACGTTGCGAAGAATCTCGATGCAGCTTTCACCAGCCAGCTGGTTTCACTTGATCGCTACCTAAGGCCCGCGTCGACTTTCCCGCCAAGCATAATGAGGGAATAACAGTTGAGTTTCGCACGATAAGCAACATAGCTGCGTGCACACGAGTCCGTGAACAATCGATGCGTGTTGAAATGAGTTGCATCAAAACGCACCACATTCGGCGGTCATTTGTGCAGTCTGCTGAGTATGTGAGCGATTGCTTCGAAGTTTGCAAAAAAATCTAGCGATCGAACTCCTGAAGCTGCCGGCGACTGCGCTTGTGGAACATTGCGTCCTATTCCGAATTGTTTCAGGCTCCTAGGCGAGGAGAGAGGGCTCTATCCTAGGCAGTCAGCGGGAGTCACTCTGCAGTGTTGGCACTTCTTCAGTCGGCGTGGTTCTGGGTGCCGGTTTCGACAAGCCTGTTCGCGTTTGGCTTGATCGTATTGCTGGCAACAATCATCGCGGAAACAAGCGATGAGATTTCTCCTGATCCAAACAGGGTGCCGCCGTTTCCGAACGAATAATGCCGACCTTATGCGCGATGAATTGATCAGCGTGCCACGGCGGACGTCGAAAGCGAAAAGTCCAAAGCAAAGGGGAAGAAACTTTTTGCAACCGTTGAACGGGCGGTGAGTGATGACGCGTACCAATCGACCAAATCTGATCATCACACGAGCTGGGAAGAATAGCCTCCATCAAGAATGGATATCGGATCCATCAGCGCAAAACTTCGATCTGCTCGTTGCGGCGTATGACGACACGATCATCCCACGCGAAGCCGGTAGTCACGTCCTTTATCGTCACATACCGGGTCCTAAGATCAGCGGCTGGATGCAGCTCTTCAAAAACGAGGCTGGATTATTGGACCGCTATGAGCAAATCGCGCTTATCGACGACGACATTCGAGCGCGGGCTGTCGATTTGAGCCGGTGCTTCGATGTCGGACGCGAATTTGGATTAAAGCTCTGGCAACCGAGTTTGAGTTGGGACAGCTACGCGACATACGGCGCGACACTCACAAACAGAAGCTTCCGGCTACGATTCGTGAACTTCGTCGAGATGATGTGTCCCTTCTTCGAGTTCAGCTTTTTGCGGCGCGTCTTGCCAACCTTTGATCTCGGACTTGAGTTCGGGCATTGACTTGGTTTGGTGTAGTATTGCCGATGATCGCGACAAAGCATTCGCTATTGTTGACGAAGTGAGCGTGAAGCATACGCGCTCTGTCGGCGATCAGAAGTCGATGAACGGCTTTACAGATCGAACGTACAACACGGATGTTGAGACCTGCCTTGATCTGTTTTCTGCACGATGGCCGTCATGCATAGCATCGGGCGGTGTCAGTAAATCCGGCCGGATCGTCGCGCAGCAACTCGATGTTGCGGTAAGAACTTGGCTTCAGGTTCTTGCCGTTCTCGATGCGCCTGAGGGAAGCCGCAAATACCGGTTCCGAAGCGTCCTGGATCACATCCGCCATCAGTGGACTCGCAAGCCGATCTATGTCCCGAACGTCCGGGAAGAGCTGCTGAAGCTCACTATAGAACCCGGCCCGGAAAACACCGTCGTGACCGGCCCATCGTTCCATGACGATATCGAATCGCCGGGATCATCGGATGGTGAGTTCCTGGATGCTATCTCGCTTGGGCGGGAACATGGAGCCCGCAGAGCAGAGCCGTTCGTTCTGCCGTCCAGGATTCCTCACGGAGACGATTAAACTCTCGTCTGTTGGGTTTGAGTTCCCGATTTAATTTCTTTGGGAGATATTAATACTAAGATTTGGTGTCCATTTGCGACCTCGACAGAATATGACAAATGATGGACATGTTTCAGTCGCCTAAATCCAAAAGCCGGTCCGCCCGCC
Organism: uncultured Alphaproteobacteria bacterium; assembly: GCA_963770385.1. Classification (GTDB taxonomy): domain Bacteria; phylum Pseudomonadota; class Alphaproteobacteria; order Rhizobiales; family Xanthobacteraceae; genus Bradyrhizobium. The sequence continues at coordinate 3,504,290 of CAVYPJ010000003.1, forward strand.
CCCCGACCACATCGCCGACTGTCAGCATGGGCCAGCGCCTCGATGCGCACAATGGGTGGACCAGTGGCTTCGACTATCTCCGCGTCGTGCTTGCGATCGCGGTTATCGGTTGGCACAGCGTCTTCACCAGTTATGGCGTTTATTATGAGGCAGATGTCTATGCCTCCGCGATACGTCCGTTTCTCTACCCGATACTTCCCATGTTCTTTGCATTGGGAGGATTTCTCGTCACCGCAAGTTTGTTCAGAACGAAGAGCTTCGGCGAATATTTGCTCCTTCGCGTGCTGAGGTTTTTTCCAGCGCTCGTCGTCGTTGTTGTGATCACAGCTGTCGTCGTTGGTCCGCTTGTTACGACCGACTCATTGCGAGCCTATTTTGAAAGTCCGAAATTCTTCTCCTACTTTCTGAACGCCTTTGGCTACTTTGAAGCGGGACTGCCTGGGGTCTTTGCTGAAAATCCCACGCCGGATATCGTGAACGTATCGCTCTGGACAATCCCTTGGGAGTTCGGAGGTTCGATTCTGCTGTACGGCCTCGTCATGTGCAATGAGACCGCCAGGACGAAATGGCTCGCAATCGTTTCGGTGGCGACGATGATCCTGCTTCCGATCCTTGCCGTCGCAACCCATAACGAAGCGACACTTTATGCACGTCCGCCTGGCCACTTGCTTGTGCTCGCCATGATCGGTGGGATCTGTTTTTATTATTTCAGGTACCGGATCCCCTTCAATTTCGTTCTGTTTGTAATATCCGTTGTCGTTTCGGCCTTACTCTGCGCGAAGGCAAAGACTGCCTATTTTGCGCCAATTCCAATTACCTACGCGACGATCTATCTGGGACTGCTTCACCCATCGAGGGTTTGGTTCATGAAGCGGGCCGATCTGTCGTACGGGATTTATCTCTATGGATGTGTGGTACAGCAAACGCTGATGTTCCTGGTTCCTGCCCTGCGGGAATGGTGGGCCAATTGGATTGTGGCGGCTTGGCTGTCCGCTCTGTGCGCGGCGGGATCTTGGTATCTTATCGAAGGCCCAATTCTCAGACGGAAACGACAGATCATCGCGGGCGTGCTGGGCACAAAAGCGTCCGGCCCCGCTGCGACGGGCGGGCGCATGCGCGCGGCGGTCCGTCCTGGTGGTTACAACCCAATCTGTGATTAACCACTGACGCGCTTTACGGCTCGTCGCCAGCAAGTCTTGTATTCTTCAATCCAATACCAACGCCTGGCTGACCCGGCGTAGGAAGCTGCGCGAAGCGGGAAGTGAGGCCCGGGACGCTTGCGGCCTCGCGTGATGAAGTCAGTCGGCCGGCTTTGCTCAAGGAAGAGTTCGGGATTGGAGGTTCATTCTGCGAACTCGAAGTCCAAGGTTCCCGCAGTTGGGGCCCGACGGCCAATTTATGGGGACAAATCTGATCCAGATAAGCGCTGTTGCGCCTGCAATTAATGCGATCTCCAGATGCTGCACCTGCGAGATCCAGGAATTTAATTGGAGTATCGGTCCCTTTAAATCGCGCTAGAGCATGATCCGGAGAAGTGTGAAGCGGTTTTCCGAAGAGATCATGCTCAATCAAAGACCTAAAGCGCGATGATGATTCAACCTGATCTCATCGCGCTTTAGCGTTCGATTCGAACTGAGCGAATTGTCTGCTTCGGTGCAGATCTCAGAGTGAGGCGCAAGGCCGTTCGTCGGCCATCGTGCGTTTCGGTGCTGGCCATTGCGAACGAGACGCGTTGCCCCTCGCTTTGATTCTCATCCTATGCGGTCCCCGGCGCAGCGATCCGGCCACCTCGTTCGCGATGCGCTCACCGCGGCCTGCGTCGGATCTTCTAGTAAGCATCGTTGGAGGAGAGCACTGTGGGAATGGTCACGATCAGAATCTTGACGTCGAGGTACAAGGACCATTTGCGCGCATAGAACGTGTCACACTCGACGCGTTCCTCGTAGGATGTCCCGCTGCGGCCGCTCACCTGCCAAAGCCCAGTGATACCAGGTCGGCAAGCGACGTAGGCGCCCACGGATGTGCCGTATTTGATAAGCTCTTCTTCCGTCACGGGGCGCGGGCCAACAATGCTCATTTCACCTTTGAGCACATTGAAGAGCTGAGGCAACTCATCAAGGCTCGACTTGCGGAGGAGCGCGCCAACGACGGTGACGCGTGGATCATTGCGCAGCTTCTGAGTCGCCGCCCATTCGGACGCGGCAGCAGGGTCTGACTTGAGATGTTGGCGAAGGCGCTCCGGCGCATCCGCAACCATGGTCCGGAATTTCAGGCAGTTGAACTCTTTGCCGCCGAATCCGACGCGCTTATGCCGGAAGACCACCGGGCCGCGAGAGCTCATCCAGGTCAGCAGCACACACACCAACAGAAGTGGGGCTAGCAAAACGATGCCGCCGATCGCGAGTACAATGTCGATCATTCTCTTTGAGGAAAGTTCCAACTGGCGCTGTTCTCCCGGTCATGGACACAAATGGAACATCGGCCCGCGTGTCGGACAAACTATTCATAAAAAATACCCTCCGGAAAAAACGACTTTTTTACGCCACGTAATTAACGCTTTTTTAACCAACTTTGGGGCAGTGCACAATCGCACAAGCAGTTAATTCAACGCTATTTTTTGGTGGCTTGCCGCGGAAGGGCCGGCTTCTTGACGCAACTCGTCGCGCGCGCCACCCAATTGTGTCAAAAAACGTGGCAAAAGGTTCGCGCGTCTTTGGTGAAATGGTACCGCCAACGTAAGATTTTAGGAAAATTTGGCAACGTCCGGGGGCTAGGACCATGCGTGACGGAAGCCAAGCTGGCCATTCGAAACGCACAGCGAACGCGTGCGTCTGCTTGCAAACTTCCAACGCTGAGCGATAAGCCAAAAATGTCCGGACGCCTTATTTGCGTTGCAGGCATACGACGCGTCCGAAGGTCTGAACGCGCTGACCGGGGATCGGCGTTTCGAGTTCCTTTCTGATGGCCTCCGCGGCCTGATTACAGAGCTCCTTTGATGCGAATGACTGGATCTGTTCGGACGTGGATGGAGTGGGGCTGCCAAGAACAACCCATTGCAAGGATACCAACAGAACCCATTCCATGTCGAAGTCTCCCGCCATTGTCGTTCGAGATGTTATAGTTGCGCGGGCCACATGGCTCCATTCGCGCAACAATTGGAAGTCACTCCTCGGGCGAAGCAATAACAAGCTTCAGGAACTTAAGCACGCTTCGCGCTGATCAGCTGCCACAGGTTCTTTATTTTCAGACTTGCCTACAAATCTGCAGGTGCAACAGCGGGCGCGGAGCGCTAAAGCAGCAATGGTCGAACAGAAGCCAAGGAATTTATGGCAATGAGATTGAGATTTGCGATCATTTTGCTTGTTGTGAGCAGCGGCTCGGCGCTTGCGCAGTATGGCATTACGAATCAGCGCGATGCGCAGGGGAACATCGTCCGCGACAACGGACCCTATGCGCAGCGAGGCGTGAATCAGGGACCCGTCAATAACGGAGTGATCAGAAACGCCCCGACCCAGCCGCCAACTGCCAATGCAGGCCAGCGCAGGGGTCCGAGCCAATAGGGACTTCGAAGAGAGGTCGAGGAGCCTGCGAGATCGCGGCGCCGATCAATGGGCGTTGAAGGCTTGGCCCGGTAAGAGAAGGCTGGCGTGGCTACAGGAATTGAGCCGTGCCGATAATCGCTCGCAAACAGCCTGTGCGAATCGACCTTGGTGAGCGCGCGACATGCTATTGACGTCCCTCCGGGGCTCATAAGTTGCCCCGGTTCCCGCGCCTGGCGCTTTCTCTGACGCCCCCGCGAAGTGTTGATGCGAGCTCGGCGCGCGCGTCGGCTCTAGGATACGCGCCGCAAGCCAGCTAATATCAGGCTCTTTCAAATCATTGCATCATTGAGTTGAGGGCCTTGCGGAGCTGATTGCGTTATGACCGAAGAGCCTTCCAAGGTCGATCCAGACAAGTTCATCTCTCCTCCTTCACAGGAGATCGAATACGCGCTGATCCTTTCGAGGATGATCGACTCCATGCGCGACAATCCGGCGCAGATGCGCAAGACGATCTATGAGTTTGCCCGTTCGCGGCTGCAAATCGAATCCGCCTGGGCAAACCAAGCAGAGCGCACGCGGCTTACGTCCGCCCTCGAGACCGCCATTCGCGGTGTTGAGGACTTCTCCGTACGTCGCGACGATGTTGAGCTGTTGCCGCCACCGACGTCGCCTGATCAGAGCGAGGCGAGGGCGCTAAGCGTTATGGAGAGCCCGATCGGGCCTGATGCGTCGGCGGTCGTTACTCCACTCTCGCCCATCAAATCCCTCACGCCGGCACCGGAGGACATTCTGTCGCCGAGCCAGTCTTATTCGTCTGCGGAAGTGCAACTTCTATTGGCGGATCGGACGCAAAACCTGGTCTCGACGGTTATCCGCTTTTGCATCGGAATGCTGTTGTTCGGCGGCGTGGCCTTTTTGGCCTACAACAAACATAATCTGTCTACTTTGCGCGAGCAGTTGAGCGAGGTCGTCGCGGCGCAGTCCGTCAAAGACGCCACCCTGCAGGCGCGACTTGATTCGGCCGTAGCCGATCTCAAAACGACCGCCGGAACTCCGAGCCCCTTGCCGTTCCCCGTGCCGACTGACTACGGCGTCTACGCCTTGAACAAGGGTGCCCTCAACGAGCTCAGCCTCTTGACGGAACACGTGCCCGACAAGCGCATCGCGATGTCGACTCCCGTAAGCGAGCCCACCCGAACCACGCTATCTGACGGCAAGGCACGCTTCATTGTCTATCGCCGCGATCTGGTCGGCAACGCCCCGGAAAGGATGGAAGTCCGCGTGGTCGCCCGCGTGGTCAGGGCCATGACTTTCGATGCCAAGGGGAAGCCTGTCGTTGTGCCGGTCAACGACGCGTGGAGTATCCGCAACGTCTCCTACGAGTTCAGGGTCAGGCCGATTGCGGGTAATCCCGAAATGCTCCTGATCCAACCGGAGAAAGCCGAGCTAACGCTTCCGGCTGGTCGATACATCCTGGTGATTCGCGAGCGTGGATACGACTTTACTGTTGGCGGCGAGGTCACTGAACTCGTTCAATGTCTGGAACGAACGGATGCCGCCAACGGAGAGTTCTATTCGGAGTGCCAGAAGCGTTAGGACAGCGGTCAGCCTCTCAAGCCACCGCCCGGTCTCAAAGTTGGAGCAGAACGGAACGTCCGGCTCCTTTCTGTCGCGGGCGCTTCGCCGGACAGCGGAGGCCATCGGTCGATAATAAAAGCTCGCGCAAGGAGACCCAGAAAATAGCTTCCCTGCAGAATGGTCTGCGCCCCCATGATGACGATGACGGCAGAGAACAGGCCCGGACGTTCGACAATTGCGAACCCGATGGACAGAAGAAACAGGGCGATAACGATCGGAATCAGCGTACTCAGGCGGTACAGCGTGCCTACCGCTAGTCCGAGCAGGGCAAGTCCTACCGCTGCATATTCCATGCTTTAACCCTTTGTCCCGACGGTCAACTTTCGATGGGCCGAAGATTGACCATGTCGTAGCGCTCAGCGCCGTTCACTCAATTGAGCTCTACTCACTCGTGGCCGCCATGCTGTAGGCCACGAATTGCCCCAAAATTACCATAAGCTTATTAACAAAACGCCGCACTGATTTCGGCGCCGCTAGCGTGCAATTCAAAAAATCACCACTCATGGCTGAGGGAGCTTTGCGTCTTATTTTTGATCTTGAAGTCTCGCCAAGGCAATCGGGCGAACGGTTGATTATGGCAAAGTGCCCGTTCTTCGAATTGATCAGCTGTGACTGAACGGCCTCAGGGGGCCGTCTCTCCGCGTCCAGCACCTGGTGTGTGCGCTGCACACGGCAGGCGAAACTTACAGCGGCTGCGTCCTGAATGCTCAGCCCGATGCCGATCCCCCGAATAAATAACTGATCTGACATTGGATTTCGGTCTGCGCTCATGACGCAAGGGAGTGTGGCTCTCGTGCAACTTGTTGGCAAAACACGACTGCGAACGGCCGTGCGCCCTTTGATCGGCGTCGGCTGCCCTGTAGGTTCTGCTCGGGACGACGGTCTGCGGATGCCTTATTCGGCGCTTTTACGTCGAAGTAACGATGGTGTCCGACAATGAATGTATCTGAGGGGCGGGCATTGAGAGTACTAGCGCAGCTTTTTCTGCCCGCCGAAGTCAATAGTTCCTCGAATCCGCTCGCGGTCGGTGCTCGGCTCGCTCAGCGAGGCTGGTCAGCATGCTGAAGCAAATCGGGAAGTGTCTGACAGTCTTGGCCGTTGCAGCTCTGCTGCCGGCATGTTCGCTACTGCCCGGCACAGGGCCAAAGAGCGATGCCGTCGAAGCGAACGCAACGGCCGGTGTTCGCTCTAACGCCGCACTTCCTTACGCCTTGGTTGACGTCTCCGCTGATACGATCGGCTTGCTATCGGTCCCCAATCTCATCACGTTCAAGGGTTCCTTTCCTGACAAGCGTCCAAAGCCCGAGCAATTGGTCGGCGTTGGCGACGTGCTGAACATTTCGATCTTCGAAGCGGCGCCCGGCGGTCTGTTCACGCCCGGCCAAGCGGCTGGCGCCCGACCCGGGAACTTTGTTGATCTGCCGGCGCAGGCAGTCGATCAGCGTGGCTCCATTACGGTTCCGTATGCTGGCGAGATTCCTGCGGCCGCGCGAACGATCCCGGAAATTCAGCAGGCGATCGTTGCGCGACTTCAGAAATCGGGCGATCGAGCCCCAGGTCGTGGTCAGCCTGAATCAGCAGCATTCGAGCGTCGTGAGCGTGTTGGGCGACGTCAATACGCCCGGCGTGTTGGCGCTCAACAGCGTCGGCGAGCGCATGCTTGCGCTGATTGCCCGCGCGGGTGGTCCCAAGTTTGAGGCCATCGAGAGCTATGTTACCCTGCAGCGCGACGGCAAGCGCATCAGAGTGCTATTGAGCCGCATCGTTCAGGATCCGCAGGAAAACATCTTCGTGCGTCCGAACGACGTCATTTTCGTCACCCGCGAAGTCTCCCAGCTTTACGGCGCTCGGCGCGCTGAACCAGAACGTCTTCGGCTTCAATTCCGAGATTAACTTCGATGTCGAGACGCTGACGCTGTCTCAGGCGATTGGTAAGTCTGGCGGCTTGAACGACCAGCAGTCGGATCCCGCTGAAGTCTTCATTTACCGTTATGAAGACCGTGGCCTGTTGCAGAAACTTGGTGTTGATACCAAGCGCTTCACCTACGACAGGGTGCCGACGATCTATCACGTCAACCTGCGTGATCCTGCGGGCATGTTGCTGGCCTCCGGCTTCCAGATGCGGACCAAGGACGTCATGTATGTCGCGAATGCGAAGGTCGTTGACTACTACAAGCTGCTGACGCTCATCAATAATACGGCGAATACGACGACGAACACGGCTGCTACCGCAGTCAGCGTCAACGCGGCCGTAAAGACACGGTGGTAAGCTGAACTGTACAACTCGGTTGTCAGGCGATGCTCAGCCGGCTGCGGCTACAATTTCCGATTGATTTCTTCAGTTCGGCTCAGCTTTGGGTGATGCTGATAGCGGTGGCTCTGCCACCGCTATTTTTTGGCTCCGTCGATCAACTCTCAATCTCGCTCTGGGTCGGCTTGCTTTCGATCGGCGTGCTCTGCGGTGTGGCCGAGCCACTGAGCCGTAACCAATATCGGGTCGCAATTGCTTTCCTTTCCCTCTGCGGCGTCTATGCCGCGGTGGCGTGTCTGCAGCTGATTCCATATTTGTTCGGACCGCTGAACGACCCGATCTGGCAACAAGCTGGCGGCTTACTCGGGCTTGATCTCAAGCCGAGAATTTCGTCGCGGGCCGAGATACCGCCGGTCGCGATCGGCCATTTCCTGCTTTTGATAACTTCCTTGCTCGGGGGCTTTTTTTGCGCAACGTCGCGACAGAACGCGGAAAAGGTCTTTTTGACCGCGCGCTTCGCCATCGTCGTCTATGCGCTCTATGGTCTGTTTGCTTTGGCGCTGACGCCAAGTCTCATTCTTTGGGCCCCAAAAACGGCCTATCGCGGCTACTTGACCTCGACCTTCATCAATCACAACACCGCAGCCACGTTGGTCGGCGCTGGTTTGATCTTGTGGATTTGCTCGGCGATCCACACCCTGCAGTCTCTTGGACGGCTGACGTCGGTCCGACTTTTGCTTCTGATTCCTTCCAACGAGCAGATCGGGTTCAAACTTGTCCTTCGTGCCGGGGCCGGGCTTGTTTGCCTGTTTGCGCTGCTCCTCACGGGTTCACGTGGCGGGCTGATCTGCACCGCCCTTGGATTGCTCGTCGCGGTCATGCTTTTGGTCTCCAACCGCGTCAAGTTGAGTTTTCGGTATGGCATTGTGCTCGCCGCCGTTGCGCTGCTCATCGTCGTCGGCTGGCTTGGACAGATTGGCGTGGTCGCCAACAGGGGACTTTTTGACGATGGACGGTGGGCGGCCTATGGCCTCAGCCTCGAGGTGATCCGCAATCATCCTTGGCTTGGAGTAGGCGCCGGGACCTTTGCTGATTTGTTCCCTTCGCTGCGGCCGGACGATTTCAAGAGCTGGGGCGTCTGGGACTTCGCTCACTCGACCATCATCGAGATCGCCCTTGAGATGGGAGTGCCAGTTGCGCTGATGGTCGTCGGCGGATGCGCCGCGTCGCTCTATATCTTGATACGAGCTGCACAGCGCTCCAGCGAACACAGCCGCGTCGCGCTGGCCGCCGTCAGCGGAATCGCTGTGTTGAGCTACTTGCACTCGACCATCGATTTTTCGCTTCAGATTCCCGGCTATCTCATTCCCTTTGGAATTCTCTTGGGATGCGGCCTTGCCAGGGCGACCGCTGAGCCAGCCAAAAGGCGTAGCCAGCGATCAAGCGATGAGTTGGTCAGGCCAACTCTGCTCGAAGTGGGCCCTCTGACCCCGGGTCCCGTTCCGAGCGAATTCGTGCGCGGCCCGCCGAGCGCGACGCCATAACAAGCGGGTCGAGAGACTGTTGGGGCATTCTGCACCCAAAGGCTGGGTGCGCGACTCGGCTTCTTTGCAAGATCTGATCGGATTCTCAGGCGCAACGACGAGATGCCACCGTGCGCAAAGCGCAGGATCAGATATCGGATTGCCGCGACGCTACGCGGAGCTTTCGCGGATTATGCGACAAGGAGGCGCTGACGGCAGGGCCTTTCACGTCAAACCAGAATCGCGCGTCACTTGCCGACTGGATCTTGATCCAATGATAGTCAGTGCTCTGCCAGGACACGATCGACGCGTTAAGATTGTCCAAGACCATATCGCCCTTTGTGGTCGCGACCACGAGAATAAGATGGCCTATACCTGAGGCTGTTTTGACAACCGACAGCCGCAGCGCACGAGAAGGCAGGCCGCTCTCGAGAAGTTCGTGACGCTTGGTCACGGCATAGTCGTTGCAATCACCCATTTGCGGCGCGATCGTCCAGCCATCCGCAAGTTCTGCACCATATGCCTTGCGCACAGGACTGATCGCCGCATTAACGCCGCGATTGACGCGCACGAGCAAGTCAAGGTTTTCGGTATTCAACTCGATGCGATCGGCTTGTGTAGAATTGGATTTGCAGTCGGAAGGATAACGCAGGCAGAAACGGACATGCTGGAATGGCGCCAGCGTCGGCGCGGCTTCTGTTATGGGCGTCCAGACATAGGTGGTCGAAGACTTCGGACCAGCGGAGGCTGTGCCTGAGCACAGAACCGCAGTTGCGGTTGCAAGCAGACTGAAAGACACACTACGCCGCACCATGGGACACCACCTGGTCGAGGAATAAATCGCCGATGGGCGACGATCGGTTCCTCGTATTGTCCCGGCTCGGGGTTAAATCTTCGCTATCGCAGTATGCTACCTTGGAGTTTGGGGCATTTCGCCGTTTTTTGAGCGGACGGGAGAGTTCAACCAGCGGGAACCCGAGAAACCCGATCCAAATACCTTTATCGACAATGACTTAGGGCGCAAGCCGGGTTTGCGCAAAGCAACCTATATCGGGACATCATGGGCGCTTTGAGGCGGTCTTGCCTAAAGTGCGATCACATTGTGTTGCGCGCCAACGGCCGGGCTTGGAAGGATATGGACCGCATTACGCTGCTCCCTGCCTTTGCGGAAGATGCTTTGAATGCCAGTTCCAGGCGCTTTCAATGATCGAGGATAGATCGTGACGGGGACTCCAACCCAGCGTTCGCTTGGCCCGCGAGTTGTCGGCGACGAGGGCGGGGGAATCGCCCGGGCGGCGAGGCCCGTAACGGACGTCGAAATTTCTCCCCACAACGCTCTGGACGGTCGACAACAGCTCTTTGACGGTCGTTCCATGACCGGTGCCGAGATTGAGCGCCTGACTATCTCCGCCGTCCAAAAGATATTGGATGGCCCGACTGTGTGCGTCGGCGAGGTCGAGAACGTGGATGAAGTCCCTCACGCAGCTGCCGTCAGGTGTGTCGTAGTCGGTGCCCAGCACCTGGAAGTAGGGCCGTAGACCCAGTGCGGTCTGAAGGGCAAGCGGGATGGCATGCGTTTCCGGATTATGCCATTCGCCGATACGACCTTCTGGGTCCGCGCCCGCGGCGTTGAAGTAGCGCAGGATGACCGAACGGAAGTCTTGATACTGGTCGAGATCTTTCAGGATCTGTTCGACGATCAGCTTGCTCTGACCATAGGGATTGAGCGGAAGCTGGGAGTGTGTCTCGCTCATCGGCGTCGCCAGTGGCGCCCCGTAGGTTGCGCAGGTCGATGAAAAGACGATCTTGTTGATGCCGGCGGCCTGCGCGGCACGCAGCAGCGTAATGGTGCCGCTGACGTTGTTCTCATAATAACTGCCTGGATCCTGAACGGAGGCGCCAACCTCGATAGCCGCGGCGAAATGCACGATCGCCTTGGGTTTGTATTTTTCGAGAACCTCGTCGACGCGGCGGCGATCGCGAATATCCCCAACCTCGAGCGGTCCCCATTGGACGAACTCGGCATGGCCGTTTGTCAGGTTGTCAAAGACGATCGGCTGGTATCCCTTGCCGGACAAATCAAGGCAAGTGTGGGAGCCGATATAGCCAGCTCCACCAGCTACGAGAATGTTTTTCATCCTTGGACGTCCCGCGGTTCGGTCTTTGTCGTTGAGGTGCCTTGGCGATCAGGAAGCCAGGACGTGGGACGATCTTTAATGGCAGGATCAGGATTAAAACCGTAGTCCATTAAATCAGCCCGGCCGTAATCAGGCATAGTTACTCCAGATCGATTTGATGATCGCAATAATCTGACGCATGACCTCGACCGCGCCCCAGCCGAGGACGCCGAACCAGACGATCATGACAAAAATGATGAGGGCGATCAGAGCGAAGATCGCGAGTTTGCGCTTTAACGCAACGGATGTCCGCCGCGGCTCGATCGCAGATCTGTGGGCGTCGACGCGTGGCGTTTCACTCATCTAACGGCATCGCTCTAGTTTCTCAGCGATCAGTAGCCGCAACGCCCATCAGGAGCAATATTATCGAACAATTAACGTAAAGCGCGCGTTTCCAGCATTAGAATCTTAAACAAGGAACCGTCGGACTTGGCCTTGACACTGGTCATGGCAAGGTCAGCGCGCGACCTCGGCTTACCTGTGGTTCATTAAGATGAACAACTTCCGCTTTGGCTTGCCAGATCTCTGGCCGTTCAAGACAGGCGTGGCTGGCTGGCGAAAGCCATTCAGCACGCGCCGCCATCCGTAAACAGAAGCGCCGGGATGGTCACGATGACAATCTTGGCGTCCAAAGCCAGCGACCAGTTCTGAGCGTAGAAGGTGTCGCAGGCCACGCGTTTGGTATAGGTCGTCGTGCTACGGCCACTGACCTGCCATAGGCCGGTAATTCCCGGCCGGCAGGCAAGGTAGGCACCCACAGCAGTTGAATATCGATCGAGCTCTGTTTCCGTCACCGGCCGGGGACCGACGATGCTCATGTCGCCCTTCAGCACATTGAACAGCTGCGGCAGCTCATCGAGGCTCGATTTCCGCAAGACCGCGCCGATGGCGGTGACGCGGGGGTCATTCCGCAATTTCTGCGTCGATGCCCATTCTTCGGCGGCCGAACGATCTTGCTCCAGCAATTGTCGCAAACGTTCCGGAGCGTCCGTCGCCATCGTGCGAAATTTCAGGCACTCGAATGGCTTGCCTTTAAAACCAATACGTTGATGGCGGAAGAGTGCGGGCCCGGGCGATGAGATGATCGTCGCGAGGTAACAAATCAACAATAGGGGGGCAAGCAACACGATCCCACAAACTGCCAGTGTAACATCTATGACGCGCTTGTAGGTCTGCCCAACCGGATTCACTGATCCGACCGATGCAAAATGCAATCGGCTTTGGGCGTCAGCCAGACTACTCATTCGCTACTCCCGAAACTCTCTAAATGAAAAAAACGCCCTAGAATATTTAGAAGTACTTTAGGCTTCTTTTTATCAAATTATTCGCGCTGCACAATTCTCGGCAAGCGGCTTATTTGAGCAAATTCCTGTTAAGCTTAAGTTGGCCAAGTTATTGCGGGAACTAATTAATTCCCGTTTTCGAACAATCCGATAGGCAGCCGTGATCAATAATGATACAAGGTTCATGTTGCGACGCATTATGAATGGACGGCTTTTTATTATGTACGATTCGGCCGGAAAAAGGTTTTAACGGCTTTGAAAATTTTTTTAAAGATTTCGAAGAAATTTATGTAAGGCAAAAATACAATCATTGATTGTGTGGATGTTGCGATGATTGCCCGGCGCCATTGCGCTGGCCGGGCTCAAGACGCCTAAACGCGCCGGTCGCACTGTCATTATCGCGGCCGGTATAGATAAAGAGGCCGCGGCTCGTTGAGACAATGTCGCCCTGTTGAAGGGTCTGATCGCGCATCGCGCGGTGATCGGCGATCTCTTGTTGTTCTCGTTCGGGAACAAAAGGTTCCGAGGGCTGGCTGCGGAGCTTTTCGACGAACGATTCGGTTCGGCGCTTGGCCTCATCGAGACGATGTTGCCATTGCTCGTGCGTCAGTTGGGAGTCGGGAAATTCTTCGACATCCTCTGCGGCGCAACGGTCCGTAGCTGCAATAAACAGCGCCATCAACAGTGCCGCACGCCAAGCCGCCATGAGGGCACCTAACAACCCGAAACAACCATCAAGCTGAGAATAACAGCAACGCCGTCGCAGGCGAAGCCGGCGGGCTTACGCCCCGAGTTGATGCAAGGCGTCGGAGAACCGTTTCTGGCTTAGTGGGTCAAGTGCTTGGATACGCGACTGAAGCAGCGCGCGGGCAGGGGCAGATGCCCTGAGATAGGCCCGTGCCGGCATCTCGACGAGGGTGTCTCTGATCAGATTTTGAAATTCCGAGAGGATTCTGTCTTGAATCGCCTTGGGGGCCGAAAGCACGACGGGAGTCGCCAACATGGTTCGGCGGATCCCGATCCAGGCTTCGTTGGGTGAGCTCTCATACGACATCGCGAGCAAGTCGAAGGTGTGCTCATCCAATTTTCCATGCTGGGTTGCTGCGCCAAACAGGATCAGCCAGGCAAAGGAATCTCGGGGAGAACAGCTCAGGATCTCCCGCGCACGGGACTGGAGCGAATTGGTCCGCTTGTCGAATTCGCCGACGGCTCCAGATCGGAGCGCCGCGTCGGCGAGAGGGATTTCCAGCAACAGCAGGGCTCGCATCGCGTGCGTATCGCACGGTGTGATTTCGGCGGCAGTCGCGCCGGTCAGTGCCGCCACGGCTGTCGTCGGATGAAATGAGGCGAATTGGAGGAGGTTGGTCTCGACGAGCCGGAACTCGTCAACAGCCTCGCTGCGGGGCGTACCGACAACTGCCCAACCCAGGCTGCCGGCACAAACCGCGACGATCAAGCCTCTCAACGCGACAACGCGCCATGACCCGTTCTGCTTCTCGGGAACGGCCCTTACCCCGTTCATTGCTCAGCGGGAAGTTTTTCGTTGGTGTAGTAGCCGTAAGTTCGCTCGGAATACCCCTCGAACCGGCGCATCACGGCTTCATCTGCCTTGTTCAGAACGGCGCCGAGCAACCTCTCCGAAAGCGTATCGGACGATCTGACCGCTTTGAGGACTTCGTCGCTCGATGTGCTGCCCCATTCGACAACCAGGATAAAGGCGTCAAACAGGTGGGCCGCGGCCTTGACGTCGACGACCGGAAGAATCGGGGGCAGGTCGACCAGAATATAATCGTACTCGTTCGCAGCCCACTTCAACATCTGCTTTACCAGCGGCGAGTTCAGAATGTCCGAGCTGTTCGCCGGCTTGATCCGCGTCGACGACGGCAGGAAGTCGAAAGCGTATCTTTGATCGTGAATAATGAGATCGCTTGGCGCCTTTTTGCTGGTTACGACCTCAAGCAAACCCGGCTGGCTCGTATAGCCAAGCATGTTGCTGATCGAGGGATTGCGCAAATCGCCGTCGATCAGGAGCGTACGTGCACCGCTCTTGGCGACAAAGGCTGCAAAACTCGCGGCGACGGTCGTTTTGCCTTCGCCCGGCAATGCCGAAACGATGCCGATCGTCTTGCCGCCGGTCGGCTTCAAATCGATCGCAACCTTGATGTAACGCAACGCCTCGGCGGTCGCGGAAAATGGCGCAACCTCGCTGATCTTTCGAAATGCGCCCGACTTCTTTGGTCGGACCACGCTTGCGAACTTGCGGAACTTTGCCAAACGACGGAATAACCGCAAGGCAGTTGGTGCCGAGTAGGCTTTCTAGCTGCGCCCTGGTGTGAATCTGGCGGCTCATCTGTTCGCGCAAGAACCCTGCCATGAAACCAAGTCCCAGGCCGAAAACGCCGGCGAGGGCGAGGGTCAAACTCATCTTCGGCGAGCTACGTGCACCGGGTGGGGTCGCAACTGTCACAACTCGCGCCTCGGTGGAAGGGAACGATTGCTGCTGCACAGATTGGGTAAAACGCGACAAGAACGTCTCATAGATGCCGCGATAAGTATTGGCCGCCGTCTCGAGCTCGCGCAAACGGACCTGGGACTGCCGGGTCGAGTCAGACTTTTGGAACACCTCCATCATCCGTTTGTCGATCGACTCTTCTTGGCTTTTAGCAATCTGAAGCTCGCTGCGATAACTTTCCGAGATGCGCGAGATTTCGTCCCAGATTGCCCGTTGCAGAGCGGCCATTTCCGCGCGCAGGTTGCGTGCCGCCTGATGGTCTGATCCGTAGCGCGCGCTCCATTCCGACTCGCGGCTTTGATCGTCCAAAAACTGCTGCCGCAATTTTGTGATCACCGGATTGCTCAATGCGTCGGTCACGACGGGGTCGGGAATATTGAGATTCTCGCCATTGTCCTTGCGCTGTTCGAGCACCCGCGTGATGCGGTCAAGCTTGGCGCGCGCCTGGCTGGTGTCGGCTCGGGCTTTGGCCAAGGCGATGCCGAGCTGATCCAGTTCGACCTCGCTTGCGAGCTTGCCGTCGACGCCGATGATGATGCTGTTCTTGGACTTGAAATCCTGCACTTCTTTATAGGCGTCGCTCGCCTGCTGGCGAAGTTCGCCGATCCGCTGCTCGAGCCACGCGCTCGCACGCCGCGTCGCCTCAAATTTCGCCTGCAACTGATCTTCGATATAGGCATCGGCAAAGGCGTTAGCGATTTTCGCCGCCTTGTCAGGATCAAGCGAGGTAAAGGCAATCTGCTCGATATAGCTTCTGCCAAGCCGCGTCACGCGCAGGCCGTCTTTGACAGCCCACAGCGCGCGCCGCATCAATTGCTCTTCGGAAGGTTCGGGCTCGACCGCCGGCGCGAGCTTGAGGAGCTTTAATACGCGCTGCTTCAGGCTGACGCCGGTGCCGATGAACTCGGGATCCTCGTTCAAATGCAACCGACGGACGACGCTGAGCGCGACCTTCTCCGATCTGGTCGTTTCGATTTCGCTTTCGACTGAGGCGTCTTCCACCATCCGGCTTTCGGTCGCAAGCTCCGACTGCGTCCAGGTGACCCTCTTGGTGTCGATGATCATATCCGCTTGCGCTGTGTATTTTGACGGCGTGAGCGCCAGATACGCGGTGCCAACAATGATTGCGAGCGCAGTTACGAGGGCAATGAGACGCCATTGTCGGCTTATAAAATCACGGAACTGCAGCAGTGGTTGCGCAGAATTGGCGCCTGTATCCCTACCCGAGATGGCGGTGTATTGCGGAAACTGGCCGGCCAAGTTCATAAGGAGTCCTTCGACCTCGCGTCCGAGCGTGCCGCCTTCAAATACCTAAGAATTTTCAAAGCTCACTGCGTCGCGCTGACCGGGCTTGCCGCCGTCGTCGACGGGCTGGAGGCTGCGGGAGTGCGCGCCGTCACCACCGCGCCCGCCGTGATCTGCGCAAGCGTTGAACCGCCGCCTCCGGCCACTTGCTTGGGCGATCCCGGCGATGTGTTGGGATTGACGATGACAACGCTGCCAACGGAAACGTTAGCGGACGAAAGCGCAGCGTCGGTGGCGGCGGTGGATAGGTCGCCAGCAACCGCAGCAAACGAGGCCTGGAAATCGCCATCCGGGAGGCCGGCAACGGCCTGCTGAATCAAGAGGGCGGCTTGCTGGTCGATCGATCCGCAAGCGACGGCGGCCTGCGCGAGTCCCGCTGCGATGGCGGTCTTAAATCGGGGTGGCGCTCCCGCGGCCATGTGTACGAGGTCTTCAGCAACAGACGGATCGGTACCGGCGAGGTCCCTGACAATCGCCTCAACGGCGCGGGCATCGGTGTCAGATGGAACGAAGGCCGTTGGATCTGCTTTGAATTTTGCAATTTGTTCAGCTGTCAGAGGCGGCGACACACAGGGGGCCGCCCAGCCCGCGTCAGGGCAAAATGCCAACATCAACAGAGCGCCAAGCGCCCCTTTGACCAGCCCGCTGAGCATAAGACGACTCCAACTAATTGTTCTAATTGTAAATTGCATGTTGATCAGTACATCAACCGCAACCAAGGTTCAATAACACATCAGTCATATGGTTGACCGGTTAACGTTAAGCCGGGATGTCAGGGACCGGCTTAAGAAGTTGAAAATGCTTGATCTTCTAGGGTAGCGCTATCTACGGCTGTACGGGTTTTGCAAGCATAGCGTGCGGCATCTTCGCGCTTCTACGGGGTTTTGCTTCAGACGCCAGGTTAACTCAGACCAGGCCGGCAATTGAGTTAAAACGGGTTAACGCGTGCGGTTTCCGCTTCAAGGCAATTGGCAAAACGAGATTGAGAGCCGGCTCCGGTCACTTCCGCAGGGCCTGAGGATCTACGCCATCGGCGACATTCACGGCCGGCTTGACCTCCTCAATCTGCTACTCCAACGAATTGAGCAAGACGTAGCCTCCCGGTCGACGCCGCAGCCGCTGGTCGTCTTTCTCGGTGACTATGTCGATCGCGGACCGCAATCACGCCAAACCATCGACCGCCTGATTGGGTATGGAAAGACCAGCAAGGCCGTGTTCCTCAAAGGGAATCATGAACTTATCGCACTCAAATGCTTGAGCGAAGCCGGTCTGTTCGATACTTGGCTGCGCCGCCTTGGCGGCATTGGCACGCTGATGTCTTACGGCGTCAATCCGGCGGCGTTTACGGGCGAGGGGCGGATCGCCAGGCTGCAGGCGGCGTTCCACAAGGCGCTGCCGCAGGCCCATTTCCGTTTTTTCCGCAGTCTCGAGACGTCGTTTGTTTGCGGCGATTTCTTCTTCGTCCATGCCGGCGCAAGGCCCGGCATCGACCTGTCGCAGCAGAAGGAAAACGACCTGCTCTGGATTCGAGATGAATTTCTCTTCTCTGACTTTGATTTCGGCAAGACCATCGTCCACGGGCATACGCCGATTTCTGATGTCGAGGTGAGGCCGAATCGGATCAACGTCGATACCGGCGCATTTGCGAGCGATCGCCTGACTTGCCTGGTGATCGAGCGTTCAGGGCTGTCAAAGATAGATACGCGTTGATATCCGCTCAGAGCGCGCGTGCCTTCTCTTCCATCAACCCGTCGATATGAGCGTGCATCTTTTCGATAAACTGTGCGCGGCCGAATTTTGCGGCATGGGCTGAGATTTTCACCGGGTCGAGGGGCATCTCGGCAAGACGTTTCACCGCGCCCGAGATCGCCCCGGCCGTTTGCTCGTCGAAAAACACGCCGGACAGGCCCGGGATGACGGTCTCCGTCGCGCCGCCGCGCCCGAAGGCCACCACCGGGCGACCGCTGGCCATCGCCTCCACGGGCACCATTCCAAAGTCTTCCTCGCCAGGGAATATCAGGGCGCGGCACCGCGCATAGTGCTGCTTCAGCACCTCGAAAGGCTGCGATCCCATGACCGTGACGGTCGGGCCTGCAATGCGCCGGATCTCCTCCAGCATCTCGCCGCCTCCGATCACCACGAGTTTCAGCTTCATCTCGTTGAAGGCTTGCACGGCAAGGTCGGGCCGCTTGTAGGACACAAGTTCACCCGCCATGAGATAAAAATCGCCGAGTTCCGAAGGCGAGGCGCTCTGGAAGGCGTCGGTATCAACCGGGGGTGGAATGACAACCGACTTCCGGTCGTAACAGCGCTGAATGCGCCTCGCCACCGTTGCCGAGTTAGCAACGAAACTATCGACGCGTGCGGAGGAGGTGACGTCCCACATTCGCAGATAGTGTGAGAACATGGGCATGAGCAATCGAGTGAGAGGGCCGGTGCTGTCTCGATAGTCGTGATACATGTTCCAGATATAGCGCATCGGCGTGTGGCAATAGCAGACGTGCAATGCTTCGGCCGGGGCAACGATCCCCTTGGCCGGTCCGGATTCGCTGCTGATCAGGAGATCGTAGCCGCGCAGATCAAGCTGTTCGAGCGCAAGCGGCATCAGGGGAAGGTAGGTCTTGTACATCCGCGCCGCGCGCGGCAGCGAATTGATGAAAGTCGGGATGACGCGGTGTTGGCGGATCCTCTCGGAGATCACCTCCGGAACATAGACATGCGTGAAGATGTCGGCCTGTGGGTACATCTCGCACAGCGCTTCGATCACCTTTTCGCCGCCGCGCATTCCGACCAGCCAATAGTGGATAATTGCGACCTTCATAAAAGAGTTTCCGATCCTGCTAGCGGTGGTCGAGCGCTGCAAGGCTGTTCGATGGCCTCGAAAGGCTGAAAAGGACGGCCGCGGCGAGGCAAACCAGCGCAAAGGACGCTGATCGATAGGTGAACCAATGGTGGTGCTGGCTGTGATTCCTGAGCACTTCATACCAGAGCACGCAGATGGGGGTCGGGAGCAGCAGCGCCAAATAGGCGGGCCGGACCGTGATGGTCCCGTGCCGGCGCCACAGCGTTGCCGCGACCATGCCCGTAAAAAGCACGAATACTCCAAACGATGGTCTGATCATCGGGTAACCGAAATTTTGAACGGTTGCCCAGCCGACGATCTGCCGGATCTTGTACTCCGTACCGGAGATCCGGAACATGCCTGCAGTATAGATTTCCTGAAACGTCTCGCGTGGCGTGTCGGATAGAGCCACGGCCAGTCCGAAGCGGCACACATAGGTTCCGAAGAATTCAATCGCCCACCCGAAGGCGATGACCAGCGTCAGCCGTATGACGTCTCTCGCCTGCAGTTCATCGCTGTTGAGGGCGGCCGCCGCCCCGACGACCAGGGCCGATAAGGCAAGCGGCGGATTGAAAAGCAGGTCAAAGAACGAGGTTACGCAACCGGCTGCCACGGCCATGAGAAACAGATATCGCCGGTGGTCGGCTCTCAGGGCCCAGAACATCAGCGCGGCAGCCGAGAATATCGACACCAGCGAAATCGAATGAGTAAACACATTCGCAAGATCGGCGCCGTCCGTCAGCAGGATAAATCCGCCCGCGAACCAAGCGCCGATCAAAGCGCCGTCGACGCTGGTCAGGGCGGTTGAGATGCTCAGCGAAAACAGCGTGATCGCGATGATCAGCAGAGAGGCGAAGATATATCGCAGATTGGCAACGGAGCTGAAATACAGGAACGGCTTCGAGAATATCTGGTAACCGTGCCAGTAGCGCGCATAGCTGGCGAGCGTCACGCTGCTCTTGTCGTTGAGCATCCGCAGCAGCACCGGGCACGCGCCCAGGCCCTCGACCCGAGGCACCTCCATGTCCCTGAACAATTCCCTTGCCGATCGGTCAGGGCTTCCGCCGAGGTTGAGGCTCAGGCCGACACAATCAGTGAACCTGTCCGCGTAAGTCGCAAGCTCGGGAGGATAGTCCTGATCATTGATGGCATTGGCCGCCGCGGCTTCGGCGACGCGGTCGTACAGCCGCTTGTGATCGATCGCCGCGTCGATGGTGAAGACGGCGAGGAAGAAAATCGCGTTTGCGATCAACACCACGACGCCGGCTGAAAGGAGATCAGAAAACCCTTTGACACGAAGATAGTCTTTAGACGGTGTCATCAAATGGTCCTCTTGACTACAAGCAACGTCGCAAATGTCGATCCGGTTGAATTAAATCGCCTTAAGCCTGCGGAGAGGCTGATCCAACTGTCAGGGCCCCACACGCAATTCAACCGGATCTCGTAAGGGCGGCCCTGGCGACGGGAGCGCGATTGCCTGTGGCAGCGTCAGTGTTCAAATACACAATGCTCTCGGAGCGTTCAATGTTTGCCCCCAAACATGCTAAATTTAACACGCTAAGTTTGATGTGCTGAAGAGTGTGTCCGATAACCAGGTCGGACTAGAAAAGCCGAGATTTTCAGCCCGGGATGAATGGCCGGGCTGATGATCGTGCTCTGCTTTTCCTGGGCCTCGTTAATCCAAACCCAATGCTTGGGCCGGGCCCTTGCGGTTAAGGAGGGGACGTCGGGCTTAGTTAAGCCAGGCCTCCTGGCTGAGAATGATTAAGGTTATTCTGATTGCACTCCCTTGAAAGTCAGCGCATTCCAACGATCGGCCTTGCAATTTACTTACTCAAAATGTTCCTGATCGACAGGAAATACGCAGCTGACTAGAATGTCTCGAGCTGATGGCATTGGCTGACGGATCGAAAGTGGTCAAGCCTAGGATTTGATGGTGCCTTTTGGAAATCCGTACTTTGCGCGATTGAGAACGGTTGATTTGCGAGGCGGCTGGGCTGGCGCGCTGGGCGATGCCCAGGCACGAGAAACAGTTCATGTTTCGCTTCGAGGAGAGTTCCATGCTTGAGCGGATGCAATCTGCCAACACCGGCACGGCAGCGGAACCTGGATCGGTCAGGCCGAGCATTGCCGTGCTCGTTCCCTGCTACAATGAAGAAATCACGATCGGGAAGGTCGTTGCCGACTTTCAAACAGCGCTGCCCGAAGCAACGGTCTATGTCTACGACAATAATTCGAGCGACCAAACCATCAGCGTGGCCCGCGCGGCGGGAGCGGTGGTCCGGAAAGAGCCGCGGCAAGGCAAAGGCAATGTTGTCCGGCGCATGTTCGCTGATATTGAGGCTGACATTTACGTCCTGGTCGATGGCGACGATACCTACGACGCCGCGGCGGCGCGCCAGCTGGTCAATTGTCTGATTGAGGATCAACTCGATTTCATCAACGCGTTGCGGCTGTCGACGGTCAAGGAGGCCTACCGCGCCGGTCATCGGTTCGGCAATTGGCTTCTGACCGGGCTGGTTCGGATGTTCTTTGGACGCCAGTTCAACGACATGTTGTCCGGCTACAAGATCCTGTCGCGTCGCTTCGTGAAATCTTTTCCGGCCATGTCGATCGGTTTCGAAACGGAGACCGAGCTGGCTGTTCATGCGCTCGAGCTCCGGATGCCAAGCACCGAAATCGCCACCGTTTACAAGGAGCGGCCGCCCGGCTCGGTCAGCAAGTTGCGGACTTATAGCGACGGCGTGCAGATCATGATGCTCATTGCACGTCTCGTGAAGGACGAGCGCCCCTTGCTGTTCTTCGGCTTGGTGGGGCTTGCGTTGATCTTGCTGGGCGTGGTGCTGAGCATTCCGCTCTTGATCACGTATCTCGAGACCGAACTCGTTCCGCGCATTCCAACCGCCATCTTGAGCGTGGGCCTGGTTCTGGTCGGAGTGCTGAGCAATTTTGCCGGGTTGGTCCTCGACATGACCACGAAGACACGGCGAGAAATGAAGCGTCTGATCTATCTATCGCTGCCGGGCATCCGTTAGTCGTGGCATTGGCGCAGCTGGTCCGGCAGGATATCGGGCGAATTCTCCGGTTTGGCGTTGTCGGGACGGCGGGATTCATTGCCGACGCAGCGATACTCTTGCTGCTGATAGACCGGTTCGGTGCGAACCCGATCGCCGCGCGTTTCGTATCTGCGCCAATCGCCATCCTTTTGACTTTCGCGTTGAACAGGGCGTGGTCATTCTCGGATCTGACACAGCCATCGGTGTTTCGATCGTTTGTCTCATATCTGTCGGTGCAGGGCGTCGGCTTTCTCGTCAATCTGCTGGTTTATTCGCTGGTCGTATGGATCGCGCCCATGCCAGCTGCCGCACTCGCTTTCGCCTCGGCAGTGGCGATGGTCTTGAATTATCTCGGATCACGATACTGGGCGTTCAGGGAAATCGGCACTGACTGACCTGTTATCTTCGGAAGCGCAGCGCGTCTAACGAGGTGTCAGCTACAGCGGCAGATGCGAAATGCGTTTGCGCGGAGCTCGCGCTCGATCAAAAATCAGAGCGCCTAGGACGATTCTCGGCTGATCTATCGCGCTGCTCTAGCGCGACAATATCGCCGAGAGGTCCATCTTCTTCGCCAGATAGGCCGACCCCTGGCGGGTAAAATGGTCATCGTCGAACTGGACCGGCACATCTGTGTCAGCCCAGACATCGCAATCAGGATCGCATAAGGTTTTGTAAGCAGAGACATAGTCGACTCCGGCCGCTTGCAGCGTCGTTGCGAAAAGCTGGTCGGTTGTAGCCTCTTCCGGACGGCGGTAGCGCGCGGCGAAGGCCTTTTCGGGTTGGCCCACGGTTATTGCGCGGGCAAGGATCCGCGGCAGCGCCTGCACATATTGAACGCTGGGACCAATGATGATGACCTTTCCAACATACGGTTTGATTTCGCCGGTCGTCGCGACCAAGGCCGGCAAATCCCGAGGTGCCCATTGTGCGGAAATGATGATGCCGTCCAGCTTATGGCTTGGAAGGAATTTCTCATAGATGAAGCGAAGCATGCCTACGCAGTGTGCTTCGCCGCCTTCGCCGATTACCGGTCGGCAGCCGCTGGCGGTTGCCTGTAGAAAGTTGACGGAAGGGTAGGCCGTCTGAAGTCCGCTGAACAGGTGCGCGGCGTGGCTGTCACCGATGATGAGGTAGTTTGGACGATCACTGCGAGGCGTCAAACATGCGGCTTGGCTGCGACTTTCGAAGGCATCTGGATAGCCTGCGGTGAGGAAACAGGTGCCTGTTCGCATATGGCTTTCATCGATCTTGGCATAGGACATCACGTCGATGGCGCGGGTCGGATAGTGCCAGACTGCTGTCATGGCAGGGCCGAGGATAAGAGCGAGTATTGTCACGCCGACCATCGCAATGCCGCCGGCGATCAGCGTAGCGCGAGGCGACAGGCTGTAGGACTTGCCGCGAAACGGCCGCTCGATGAATTGCAAGGACAATGCAGCAAGAGCGATGGAGGCCGCTACGAGCGTCGATTTCTCGAGCCGGGATGGCTCATGGATGAGCCGGAAGAAAACAATTGCCGGCCAGTGTATCAGATAGAGCGAATACGATATCAGCCCGGTGAATTGCAGGGGTGGAAGGGCCAGCAATCCACCAATCAGCGTTTGATTGCTTTCACCGGAATAGATGATGGCTGCCGCCCCAAGGCACGGCGCGAGCGCAGCCAGGCCTGGGAAAGGTAGAGTGGGCGATATGAGTATCAGGCTGCCGCAAATCAAAGCGAGGCCGGCGATCGCAATCAGCTCGGCGATCCAGCGGTGGGAAATCAAGGGTAATGCACCAATGGCGAGCAAAGCGCCAATGGCCAGCTCCCAGGCGCGGAATTGCACGAGGTAAAATGCGGCGCTGGGATTTGTGTAGACGGTATAAACCGACGCCATGAAGCTTGCGAGCGCAATAGCCGAGATGACGAGAACGCGAGCCCGATGGTGAAAATTCCTGATCGCGAATACCACAAGCGGGAAGAGCACGTAAAATTGCTCCTCGACGGACAGCGACCAGGTGTGGAGCAGGGGATTGGTTTCGCTGTCTCGTTCGAAGTAGCCGCTTCTGTAATCGAAGAAGATATTCGAGACGAAAAACGTCGAGGCGATAACGCTCTTGCTGAAAGTTACGGTTTCGGAAGGAAAATAAAGGAAAAAGGCGAGTGCGATGCAGGCCAGATACATCGATATCAGAGCCGGAAATATCCGGCGGATACGGCGATCATAAAATTTAAGAATGCTGTATGTGCCGCCGCTGACGTCAGCGAAAATGATCCGAGTGATGAGGTAGCCCGAAATGACAAAGAAGATGTCGACGCCGACAAATCCCCCCGTCACGGTGTCGGCGAAAATCTTAAAATGAAAGAGGACGACCGGAAGTATTGCGAAGGCTCGAAGGCCATCGATATCCGGGCGGTAGGAGGTGCTTCGGGTTGTGAGCGGGGTCATTGAGATGGGACGCCGGTGATGATCCGCGATATCAGCCAGCCAGGGCCAGTGCTGTCAATCGGCAGGTGTTGTTTTGTAGCGGCCAGTGCGATTGTTAACCTAAAGGTTTTACCAAGTCCGGTTCCGGCGAACAGCGTAGCGCCTGCTGTCTGACTGAACGCTCGGCTCAAGATGAGCCACCCCGCAAGCGACGTCAGGTTGTCACATTGGATGGGCTTCAACAAGAGTTGCTTGAGACG
The DNA here is from genome assembly GCA_963770385.1 of uncultured Alphaproteobacteria bacterium. Classification (GTDB taxonomy): domain Bacteria; phylum Pseudomonadota; class Alphaproteobacteria; order Rhizobiales; family Xanthobacteraceae; genus Bradyrhizobium. The sequence continues at coordinate 3,529,087 of CAVYPJ010000003.1, forward strand.
TTGACGTCTTTGAACAAAGTGTTCAACGTAAAGTACTCGACACGATCATGTAGAATATTCAGCGCACGAATCGTTAAGCTAAATGATCAGATCAGGTTCTCGCAAACCCGGCTTCGTCTCCACGCTCTCGCGGATTGCATTCTCGGCAGCATTGCTGCTCATCGGCGGGGTGCTCGTCGCCGGAGGCGCGCGGCTCATATGGGTCGGCGGTTCGCGTTATTTCACGTTGGCCGGATTGGGCTTCATGATTGCTGCGGCGCTGATTTATCGCGCCAATCGATGGTCCTATTGGTCGTTCGCATTGCTGATCCTCGCAACGCTGCTCTGGGCCGTGTTCGAAGTGGGATTCGATTGGTGGCAGTTGTTTTCACGGGGGAATGTGATCGTCGTTATTGGCTTGGTTCTGGCGCTTCCGCCGGTGAGCCGCCTTTTGGGATTGCCCATTTCCGACGGTATCTTCAGGTTGGGGCATCTTTGCCTCGCGCTCTCCCTGATCGCGGCCGCGCTCGTTGCGGGCATTTCACTCGTGCGCGACCCGCATGATCTGTCCGGGCGGCTCACCGCTGCGAATGGTTCTTCGGTGCCGGTCGCCCCGGCCTTCAAGGCCGACAACGACTGGGCCTCATACGGTGGCTCCGTTGCCGGGACGCACTATTCGGCGCTTGACCAGATTACGCCGCAGAACGTCGGCCGGCTCACGGCCGTCTGGACGTTTCATACAGGCGATGTGAAGGCCAAGAACGATCCGAACGAGACAACTTACGAGACGACGCCTCTCAAGATCGACGATACGCTCTATTTTTGCACGCCTCACGACCTCGTGTTTGCGCTGGATGCCGAGATGGGCCGGGAGAAATGGCGCTTTGATCCGAAGATCAAACAGACGCCTTTCCAGAGCACGCAGCACCTGACATGCCGTGGCGTCTCCTATTTTGCTGCAAGCGCCGACACGGCGGCCTCGGCGTCACGCGATTGCGCCAAGCGGATTTTCCTGCCGACCGTCGATGGTCGCCTGATTGCGCTCGATGCAGAGAAAGGCTCGCCATGCCAGGACTTCGGTGCAGGCGGCTCGGTGGATCTTTGGCAGAACATGCCGAATGCTGTGATGGGGTCCTATTATTCGACGTCGCCTCCCGTCGTGACCAAGAGCCTGGTGGTTGTTGGCGGCGCGGTGAATGACAACGTTTCGGTTCGCAATACGTCCGGCGTTATTCGCGCGTATGACGCGCGTTCGGGCGCGCTGGTATGGAATTGGGACAGTCGTAATCCTTCCGACACTGCGCCGATCGCGGAAGGAAAAAGCTATTTGGAGAACTCTCCTAATAGCTGGAGCATATCGAGCTATGATCCGAAGCTTGGGCTGATCTTCGTCCCGATGGGCAACCAGTCGCCGGATCAGCTCGGCGGCAATCGCGACGCGAATGTCGAGAAATACGCTTCGTCCGTCGTGGCGCTCGAGGAGAATACGGGGCGTGTTGCATGGGTGTTCCAGATGACGCATCACGATCTCTGGGACATGGATGTACCCGCGCAGCCGATCCTGGTCGACCTGACCGTTCATGGCGTGGTCATTCCGGCGCTGGTTCAACCCACCAAGCAGGGCGAGATCTTCGTGCTCGACAGGCGAAGCGGCATACCGGTCCTGCCGGTGACGGAGAGGCCGGCGCCCGGCGGTGCCGCCGAGGGTGATGTCACCGCGCCCACCCAGCCGGTATCTGCGTTGTCCTTCAATCCCGTCGATCTCACTGAGCGCGCGATGTGGGGACTGTCTCCGTTCGATCTCTTGGCTTGCAGGATCAAATTCAGGTCCTTGCGATATGACGGTCGCTATACGCCGCCTTCGCTACAGGGGTCGATCATCTATCCGGGTAATGTCGGCGTGTTCAACTGGGGCGGTGTCGCCGTGGATCCGCAACGCCAGATCGTTTTCGGGATGCCCGTTCAGATGGCGTTCGTATCGACGCTGGTTGCCCGCAAGGATGCCGAGAGCCGTGCTGTCACACAGGAGAGTGACGCGCCCTTCAATGAGAATTTCGGCGCACGCTATGCCGTCAAGTTGGCGCCCCTGTTTTCACCGCTTGGAAAGCCCTGCCAGGCGCCTCCCTGGGGGTTCGTCGCAGCTGCAGATCTGACGGATGGCCGTATCGCTTACAAGCATGTTAACGGCACCGTGAGAGACCTGACCCGTATCCCGCTGCCGTTCAAGCTTGGCGTTCCCGGGATCGGAGGCCCTATTCTGACGCGGGGAGGGGTGGCCTTCCTGAGCGGGACGCTCGATTATTTTGTCCGGGCCTACGACGTCACCACGGGAAACCAACTCTGGGAGGATCGGCTGCCCGCGGGCGGGCAAGCGACGCCCATGACCTATTGGTCCGAGGCGAGCGGCCGGCAGTTCGTTGTCGTGGTTGCCGGCGGGCACGGGACGCTCGGCACCAAGCCTGGGGATTCAATCATCGCCTATGCGCTTCCCAAGCCCTAGGCGGCGGCCGGGACGCTCGGGGCTGGCGCTGGCGTCTCGCACGGATCTGTCAGCCGACCAATTGGCAGGTGATCCGGTCGCGATAGATCAGTTTGCCGCCAAGCTCGGTAAATCGAATCTCCATTCCCTTCCCGAACGGGGCGTTGACCAGATGCCATGAAGGCGGAAATCGAACGCTCATCGGGCCGGTAAAGGTGAGCGGAAAGCACTGCGTGACCAGCCGATAGTCGACGGTTCCGACGAACGAATGACGCCAGGCTTCGTCCTGTCCGGCTTTCGAGAGATCCCATGTCAGAAAATCGAAAGGCACCCATCCCAACCCGTCGATATGGACCTCGGCCCAATAGTGAAAGCCGGGCGCGAGCCGGTACATCATATGCCCGCTGAGAATTCGTGCGGGGAGTCCGCTGGCCCGACACAGCGAAGCGAATAGGGCAGATCCGAGCTGACAATCGTACCAGCCGCGGTCGAGCACCCAATCACCGGGGGCCTCTGTATTGACCTGATCATAGTGCACGAGGCCACACATCAGTTGATCGATCACATGGTGAAAGAGTTTGGTTGCAACGGCGAATTGATCGCCGTCCGTGCCGGACAACCGCTCTGACAGCGTCTTGATGCGTGGTGTGATGCGGATCAATCCCTCGCTGTCGCGCAGATAAATCTCTCTGCCCGACGCCGGGATCATTGAGAGGTCGTCGTTGGAGCGTCCGCTCGTCGTGAATGAAATGCGTGCGGCTATTTCGGTCTCGGGCTGCGATGATGCCGCGAACTGGAAATCCAGCCGGCCTTCGGAACGGCTGATGCGCGCCGGGACGCCTGATGGGGCTACGGGCTCGACATCGAGCTGGTCCGACAGTTGCGAGATCGGCAAGGGCAGGCGTAGGCGCAGTTTTTGTCCTGCCTCGATTCCCGACAAGTCGAACGAACGACGCAGGTCGACCGCAAAGCGAGCCGGCTGATGTTGCCTCAAACCGCCAGTTCCGGGCGTAGAACTCCACTCGGAGAAAAACGCCCGCGTGGTCGCAACGAAATGGTTGATCCAGAAATCATCGAGGCCCTGGTAGCCGGCCCATTTCATGAAGTTGATGACTTCCACCGGATCGAACAGGCGCCCGGCAGCGGTTCTGCGGTGACCAAGGCCGAGCCGTATCCAATTGTCGACCGCAGAGATGACGCGCGTGTTGGCGGCCTCCCGTTCGCCCGCCTCGATCTCATAGACAAAGGCCGCGACGAGAAGCATGTCGACGATCTCGTTCTCCGGAACCGTACGATAGCGATCGTCGGTCTCAATTCCTGGCGAAGAGGTACGCAAGGCAATTAACCGTCTTTGGTAACTAGGAGAGATGATGGTATTGGACAGTCAGTTGAACGAAGTCCGATTTGATTTAATCCTTGAAACAAAGTTGCAGGCAACATATTTTCCTCTAAATGGATACAGCGCCTAGATTTTAAGCTTTATTTTCGATTTCTGTCGCCTGAAACGGGATTTTTGTATCAAATGCATTATGCAGTTGCATCCGCCTCGCGCGCATAAGGTGAACGTCCGGCGCACCTTCCGCTGAACTGGAACGCTTGACTTCGATAGATTGGAGCCCGCGCCTGTGCGACGTCTCAACATCTTCGCCAAGGGCAACGTCGATGTCCACGATTCCCTGCATTCCTGTCGCATCGGCGGGGAAGTTCTTTGGAACGGGATCAACGACATCGCTCGGCGTCATGGCGCCACGGTTCGGTTGCGGCACGAGACCTGGACTCGCTCAGATGCCATTCTGCAAGCGAGTGGAACTATTCCTTCGGAGCTGACGAATCGCGCGTTGCAGCTCGGCTCATATCCCCTGCAGAGCCAGTTCAGTTCCGCGCTGTTCGAAAATGATACCGCCGACGCCTTTGTTTTTTCGATCCTTGGTGAAACTGCAACCGGTCTGGTGCGACATAAACAGGCGGGCTTTTTGTTTTACCCTGCGGATTCTGACCGATGGGCAGCCGCCGATCGGGATTGGCTGAGAAACGATTTCACGCGACTGGATCTTTTGGATGTCGATACTTCGATACGCAATTTGCGTGCGATCATTGACCGGATCCGCGAGCGTTCCGAAGTTCCGATCCTCGTCTACAATGTTTCGCCGATCGTTCCGGGAGAAACCGTGCACTGCCTTCAGGGCCTTGGAGAGATCTACGCGACCAAGTGCCGTCGCTTCAATCTGGGCCTCGCCGAGCTTTCGGAGGGGCTTGGCATCTCGATCGTCGATGTGGACTCGATCCTTGCGCGTTCGGGAGCTGACCGATTGAAGATCGATGCGATGCATCTCACTCCGGAGGGATACCAGCTCGTCGCAGAGGAGGTCGTCAGGATCTTGGTCGACCTTGATGTGATGCCGGCAATGCAGGAGCCAAAATGCGAGCCAGCGTAGTCATCCGCTCCAAGGATGAGGCAGATCGTCTCAGATTGACTTTGCGTTCTCTGGCGCGCCAGACGGAACTCGCCGAGGTCGTTGTCGTCAATGACGGTTCGACCGATCATACCGACAGGGTCGTCTCCGAGGCTGCCGGCTGGATGCCGGTGGTTCGGCTTGACCATAAGCAGCCGATGGGACGATCCGGCGCGGCGAACGCGGGAGCGGCGCGCGCCTCGGGAGATGTATTGATCTTTCTGGACGGAGACACGCTGGCTGGGCCGGAGTTCGTGTCCCGGCACCTGGATGTTCACAGGCGGGATTCTGGCGCGGTCGCAAGGGGCGAGACCCATCACCTGCGCTGCACCCGGTTTTTCGCAGACCCGGAGACGGGTTCGCCTCGGCCGGGAGAGGAGGCGAGGGTTGCCGCGATGTCGTCCTCCGAACTGGAGCGTTCGCGCGTTACGCTCCAGGACGTCGATGAACGATTTGACTTCATTCATAAGCGCTCGCAGGCCGGGATCTATCCCGGCGCAGGACCAAGGCGGCTTTTTGAGATCGAGATGGAGGCGCTTCGCAAGCATCCGGATTGCAGCGTTCTCTGGGCCGCCGCGTCGGGATCGAACCAGTCGGTCGACCGCAAGGCCTTCCTGGACAGCGGAGGCTTCGACGAAGCCATCACCATCAACGAGCATCGTGAACTGGCGCTGCGTCTTTGCAACAATGGCGCGAGAATGATGCCGGTCGACGGAGCGTTCTCCTATCATCTGACGCATCGGACCGGTTGGAGAGACCCGGTCGCCGATACCGCGTGGGAGAAGATTTTCTATTCAGCGCATCCAATCGCGGAAGTGCCGCTGTTGTCGATCCTGTGGAGCAGCTTTTCCGATCCGATGCCGTTTCCCGCCGCCGCCCGCATCATGACGCTGCCGGAGCTGGAGACAGCCGCGCAGCGCTGCCGGCAAACGGTCGGAATCGAAGAGGTTCGAAAGGCTCACATTGGTGCCGTGTCGGAAAGCCTGGCAAAATGACGGATGCCGTGACCGTCCTTGTCAAGGCGATGGTCGATCGCAGCGAACGTGCTGCGGTCAGCCAAGCCGTCGCTCTCCTGGAGAGCAGCCTCAGTGCTGCCGCGAGTGGTCCGGTCACCGTGACATGTGAATTTGCGGATACGTTCGAGACGCTCAATCCATCCGGCGAGGCCTGCGTCGTGATCGCATCGCTCTTGCCGGAGGTCGCCAACTATCAGCAGCCATGGGCTGGAGTCGCAGATCGGCTCTCAAACGCCGTTCGGACACTCGCCAGCGTGGAGGACGCGCCAGTCTTTCTTTGTACCGTGTTTCGTCATGTGCCCGGCAGCGACGCGGATCCGCAGTCACGATTGATCCGAATTCGTCGTCTGAATTTGCTCGCTACGGAACTCTCGCGTGAGACCGGCTTGTTCGTTGTCGATCTCGATCGCTACCTTGCAGATATCGGCGGCGCGAAGATTGAGGCCGATTATCGTTTGGAGGGACCAAGCGCGGCCAAGATAGTCGGACGGGAAATGGCGCTGGCCATCGTGTCGGCTGGTCTCGATGCCTATGTGCCCTTTGAAGTCCAGGACGCCGCGAAATCAACGCTGACCCAGACGGAGCTCGGCCTGGCAGTGAAGGCAACGGACGCCTTGCCGTCCAACGTCATGGCGCTGGGATCTGGCCGCCGCAAACAGGTGGTTGCGACAGTCGTCGATACGGACGAGGAAGGCCATGTCGGTTGGCTCTTCGAGTTGCTGCTGACCGGAAAGCTGAGCCCGAAAGAGGCCGTCGCCAAGCTGTCTAGTTCGATTGCCAATCGCGGCCTGAAGGCAAGCTCCGCGATGGTGTTTGGTGCGATCTGGCAACGGCTCTCGGGCCGCCCTCGAATGGGTCGATAGGACATGATCGGGACAGAAGCAAAACGCGCGCTGCGCTCGATGATGCTCATCCGCGCTTTCGAGGAAACACTGGCCAAGCGCCCCGACCATGGCTTTCAGTTGTTGTCGTCAGGCGAGGAGGCTGTGGCGGTCGGGCTCTGCGCGGCGCTTGGTCCTGACGACCAGCTCTTGACCGGCGGCCGCTCGATCGGTCCGGCGCTGGCGAGGGGGTGCGATCCCAGCCGGGTCATGGCGGAATTGTTGGGCAGATCGACAGGCACCAACCGGGGTAAAGGCGGGCGAGGGCATCTCGCCGACCCGGCGTCCGGTTTCTTCGGCTCCCATGCGGTGGTCGGCGGCAATATCAACATCGCCGCGGGCGTTGCGTTGTCGATGCAGATGTCGCGCACGAGCGGAATTGTGGCGATCCTGTTCGGCGACGGTGCGTTCGGCGCCGGCGCTCTGCACGAAATCCTCAATATCTCCACGGCCTGGAAATTGCCGCTGCTGTTCGTTTGCAACAATAATCAGTTGTCGGTCTCGACGCCGCGCGCGACCGCGCTCGCGCCGCGAAATCTCTCCGATATCGGGCTCGCATTCGGCATTCCTTCCAAGACCATCGACGGCATGGACGTCGACACGGTCAGCGAAGCCGCTCATGAGGCGGTGGCCTGGGTTCGCAGCGGCAAGGGACCGGCATTTCTCGAATGCATCTCCTATCGCTTCGCAAGTCACTCCACGACGGCGCGCGAGACCAGGAGCCGAGCCGAACTCGCGGAGATCAGATCGCGCTGTCCGATCGTGAAGCTGACCGGCCAGCTCAAGGCGGCGGGTGGTCTCGATGACGCCGCCGAGGCGGATCTCAAGCGCGAGGTTGCCGAGGTCGTGATGGCAGCGATCGCCTTCTCCGACCGTTCCGAATATCCAAACCCTGCTGAAGTGCTCACCGATGTCTGGTAACGAACGACCCGCGACAGAGAAGATGTTTTTCCGCGAGGCAATCGCGCGCGCGATGCGTGAGGAGATGCGGAAGGATGAGCGCGTCTTCATTCTCGGCCAGGACGTCGGCGCGTTCGGCGGCTCCTATCGTGAATTCGACGGACTTTTCGGCGAGTTCGGAGCAGAACGGGTTCGAGACACGCCGGTCGCCGAAGCGGCGATGGTCGGCGTTGGCGTGGGCGCAGCCGCGGCGGGGCACCGGCCGGTGGTCAGCATCACCTACATGGATTTCATGATGCTGGGGTTCGATCCCCTCATCAACTATGGCGCCAAGCTTCGCTACAAGACCGGGGGACAGTTGACGGCTCCCGTCGTCGTCAAGACCACCGCCGGCGCCAAAGGGCAGGGCGTCGCGCATTCCCAGTGCATCGAGTCCTGGCTGATGAGCGTGCCCGGGTTGAAGGTCGTGGCGCCATCGACGCCCGCGGATGCGTACGGGCTGCTCAAGGCGGCCCTGCGCGAGGAGGGGCCTGTCGTCTATGTCGACCACAAGCGCCTGTTCCCCGTAGCGGGGGAGGTGCCGCTTGCGGATTCGATCGTCCCGATCGGGAAGGCCAATATCCTGCGCGGCGGCTCGGACCTGACCATCACCACGCATTCATACATGACTCGGATTGCGCTGGAGGCGGCGAAGTCGCTCGAGGCCGACGGCATCTCTGCAGAGGTCATCGACCTGCGCAGCCTTGCGCCGCTGGACATGGATACGATAGGAGCATCCGTCGGGAAGACGCGGGCGCTGCTCACGCTGGAAGAAGGACAGGTCACGTCCGGCGTTGGGATCGAGGTCATCGGCCGGGTGCACGAATTGCTGGGGCTGGTTCCGGCCGTCCGTGTCGGGGCGCTTCCGGCCCCCGTGTCGTCGAACCCTGTGCTAGAGCAGGCCTGCCTGCCTGATGCATCCCGTGTCGTGACGGCGGCACGCAAGTTGCTCAGTCAGAAACGAGACTGAACCATTGGGTTCAACTGGAGACTTCGAGAATGTTCTACAAGATTTCGGTGCCGGCCGTTGCAGATGTTGAGGAAATCCGTGTCCTCGAGTGGCATGGCGACGTCGGCCATCAATTCAATGCGGGCGATCTCGTCGTTGAGCTTGAGACCCACAAGGCAATTGTGGAGGTCCGCGCCGGTCAGCCCGGAACGTTGCGCAAAATCCTCTCGGAGTCCGGCAATTGGCAGCAGATCGGGTTACCGCTGGCGATCCTGAGCGATGGCGAAGGCGATGCCTTGCCGGAAGACCTGAAGGCCGTCTCCGATCTCGCCGTCGAATTTGAAATCACCTGATAGCGGCGGCAACGCCCCCAGGCCCAAGGTCATCCATGATACCGGCGATGGCCGCGCGCAGCACGGACTGCATCGCGGCGCTGTGGTGGATGCCGTCGGGCAGATGCTCGGCCCCGCCGAGATAGGCCGCAATCGAGTCGACGTCGACGATGGAGAAATCGCACTCTTCCGCCAGGTCATGAAGCATGAGGTTCATTTCCTTGGCCGCGATGTTTTCCAGCGTTTCGTATAGCGGAGCATCGAACGGCGAATAGCTCAGGATATCCTCAAAGCCTGAGCTCGACATCCTGTTCAGGATCAGAACCCTGGCGCCCGTTTTGGCAGCGATGGCCTCGATCAGCCTGCGGTAATCCCGTCGGATGTCGTCGATGGAGCGCTTGACCGGTTCGAATGCCGAGCTCAGCCAGGACTTGATCGCCGGACCTGCGGACGCCTGCCGATGGCGCAGCATCTGCAACGAATAACCCAGCTTCTTGTGCTTGAGGACCGACTGCACCTCGGAGCTGAGCGACAGCAGGATGGCGTCGGCTGGCCTCTGCTTCCGCAATCCGGAGGGCGTCAGCACGTCGTAGCTGTCGAGCATCGGGGACTGCTCGAGGGAGGCTTGCAGGGCGCCGGCAAACAGCCAGTCGTCCGCGGTGGCGGGCGTACGCGTATTTGCCAGCGCGGCCGCCAGGTCCGCGGCGATGGCTTGCTTCTCGCTCGCCGTGCGCTCCAGTTGTTCCAGGAGAATGGGTGCACAGGGAACCACCGGATGATCGGGGACGTAGACCAGCTGCGCCGCCGGACTGTTCGAGCCCTCGAAGAACTCGACGAAAGGAACTTTGTTGCCCCTGACAATTCCGGCCGCGTCGCAAATGCCGAGACAGAGCAACGTTGAAAGGGATCCTGTGTCCTGACTCCACCACGCGCGGCTTCGGCTGTGCCAACCCGGCAGAAGCCCGAAGTCAACATCCGCCAGGCCGCTCATGCGGCGGCCGGCGAGCAGCAGCAGGCGCAGCTGTCCTGATCCGTCGGGCGCAGCGGGATCGGAGGAAGCGGGATCTAGGTGACCCACAACGTCTTCGGGATCCCAGGTGCGAAGCCCATAGGCGTTCAGATAGCCTCCGGGAGAATTTCCCGCCTTGATCTTCAGTCGTCCCGCACATGGGGTCGCAAAGGCGACCTGAAACTCCTGCTCGTCGGCCATCGGAAATGATCCGGAGCGTTGCCGTGTGATCTTCTCGAGACTGATATTGCAGTAGCCGATCACCTCGTTGGCGCGGCAGAGATGGCCGTCCTCGCACAGCCAGTAGATCCCCGACCGCTTGATTGCGAAATCTTCGGCGGCCAGCGCACCGAGTGTGAGCGGGAGCGAGGTCATTGCTGGTTTGCCGACCAAAGCCCCTGGTGATGGGCGATGCCTGCGGTCGTGATACGAATGGCTCGTGCGGGCGCCGCGTCAAGCGTCTCGTCCTGCTCGGAGCTGAAGAGAGCGAGCGCCGCACCGACATCCGAGCTGTCGCCGGGATTCACGAGGATCTTCTGCAGCCAGAGCTTCTCGCGAACGACCACGCGGAAATAGGAAATTGGTGGGCAGTACTGGGAATATCCGCTGCTGAGATCCACGCTCAGGTCAAACAGCTTGTCACCTGCCTTAAGTAGGGTCCCGGGATTTGCGTACACACACTCGACCACCGCGGAAGTCATATTGGGATTGATTTTTGGAAGGCGCAAATCGAGCAACATCGGCGATATTCCGTTACTGGGATTCTGAAGTGACTACGGCTTTGAATAAGTCATCAGGCAATGGAAGTCTTATTACCGTGAATGGATGGCGGTTTGTACCCCATCGCAGGCGGCGAATGCGGATTAACCTTGAAACGGCGCCGCCTTCGAAAGAGGCGTGGATTGCCTAATACGTAGCCCCGTGACCATCGCCGGTTCAACGCGGTGGACCCGGCGGGCACCCCTCGGGAGGCCCGGCATCCCGGCCGTAAACGTGGACATAATCGACCAGCAACGTTGAGGGATTCGGCGTCTGATCGATCGGATAGCCGCTGCCGAGCGCCGAGATTCACTAGCGGATAAAGCGGGCTGTCGAGTTCCTCCGGAGTCGGTTGGGTCCAGACTGGCTTGCGGTCGAGGAAAAAAACCATCTCCTTCGGCGATATGTCGACGCCGTAGGTATGAAAGTCCTGCACGAGAGATCCGTCCGGCACCGAGAACTTTTGCATGCTGCCCTTGTTCTTCGACGCGTCCGCGCGCCAGACATGGGTGACGGCCTGGTAGGACGAGGTGAACTTTCCGTAGTACTCGACCACGTCGATCTCGATTTTGGGGTCGAGCTTATCTGCCGGCTTGAGCGACATCAGCCAGAAGGCAGGCCAGGTTCCGGGCCCGGGAGGCATTTTCATGCGCGCTTCAAAGTATCCATAGCGGGTCCCGAACCCGGCGCCGGTTCGGTCGGCTGCCGCGATCAGGCCGGACATCCACCGACCTTCGCTGTTCTTCGATGCCGTGATGGAGAGGATGCCACCCTTCATCGAGAACGGGCCATTGGGAACGGGATCCCAGAATATGGCGTCCCCGAAGTCACCATTCCACGGCGTGTGCGCGGTCCAGCGTGCCGGTCCGATCTTGCTCGACGTGATGGTGTCGATGCGTTTGTTCGGCGCGGTCTCCTCATTGAAGTCCTCGATGAGGACCGGACGCAGTTCGCAGGAGGATCCGGCTGTTGCTGGCTGCTGAGCCTGTGTCGCGGTGACTTGCGCCGACGAAATGACGAGAAGATTGGTGGCTGCCAGAACGCCGATCTGCCAATTATTCATTACCACTCCTGCTGTGTACCGCGAAACCTGAACCGATGCATGACTGCCGCCGACCGAGCGGGTTTTATGAGCTTTGCTGTGCCTCGGCATAATAGCGGCGCTGCACATGCTGCACTGTTTTCACGCTTTCCGACCGCACACGATAGCCTGGCGCGCAGGCGAGTGCGGCGAACGCATAAAAGCTGAGGCCAAGGTCGATCAGCGGTGCCGACACCGTGCTTCCTATGATCCAGGCCAGGCACATGGATTTGCCGGCACTGCGAGCCGCTTCCTCCGTCAATGTGAGATGATCGCGGCGTCGGTCAAAGAACACGCCGACGAAGAACATGACGAACAGCGCTGTGCCGACGATACCAAGATTTGCAATCACGGCGATGATGAAGCTTGAAGCTCGACCGCTTCCGTTGCCGAACCCAAAGCCGTAGGTATCGAAGAAACTCTGCAGCGCAGCCTGGTTCCACGACGAACGTTCGACGCCGGAATCGGAAGCCATCTTGTTGAAGAAAAAGGTATCAAGAAGATCCTTGGCCTTCGTTGCCGTGGTCTCGTTCAGCGCAATTCCCAAGACCAGATTGGCCAGCAGGAGTGGTGCCCCCACTAGAAACAGCTTGACCGGAAGGGTAACCGGCCCGCTCATCGCTCGAAGCAAGAACTCGGCATAGATGATGCAAAGCACCACTCCCAGGCCGAAATATGCGGTCGTCGATGTTGCGAGCAAAGTTGCAAACAAAGCCATCAGGCTCAGGTTCCGGGACAGGCGCGGATAGACGCCCATGAACCAAAGCCGGAGCGTGAACGCGAAATAGCCTAGAGTCACACTGCCAAATGACGATGCCTCCACAAAGGATCCGACAGTGCGCTTGATTCCGGCGACGTCGTCATCAACGCGCAAGGTGTAATTCGCATTTCTGATGATCGACAGGATCTCGGTTGTTCTCGTCAGATAGGTGACCCAATCGAGCACTGCGAAGACCATGTTGGCCGACGCAACAAAGAGCGCGGCGTGAAGCAGCGTCTTGATTCCATCTCGGGTGGATGCAAACGCGTAGATGAGTAGAAAACAGAACATGTCCGCGATGAAATACACAGATTGGGTCATGTTCGAGGTTGTCGGCTCGAGTGCCACCGTGCCAAGCGTCGTGGCGCGCACGGCGAAAACCCAGGTTTCGCCCTGGAACAGCCTTGGCATGAAGTATGACATCACGAGGCTGAAGCCGACAGTAATTGCCAGCCAACAACCGGGCGTCCCGAACGTGACCGCGTCAAATAGGCGCTGCCGGATTTCCGGGTCTCGAAGCAGCTTGAGCACGACGAACCCGAACAGCAAGTGAGCGGGCTGGATGCTCACGCCGCCGATTGCGGTCACATTGGTTGCGGCGGCCGCACCAAGCAACGTCGACGTCAGAAACGCGTAGATCAGGAATACCGGTGGGCGATAGAGGCCGAAAAGCCCGATAGCGAGGATGATGAGGCCAATCGGTTCGACGGTCATGTCACTGCTCGAATGTCGACGTCTGGTCTTTCCCGGCGTGTTTCAGGCGGCGCAGCCGGCTTCCGACATCGGTTAGCGAGGACGCGCTATGGCCCCGCGTAGTGGTCTTGAAGGAGCGGTCCCGAACTCATGCAAGAAAAGGTCAGCTCGCAATCAACTTGCTACATACGGGGACAACTGAGTTCCGATCAGGTTACCGCTCACGTTCCTTTGTTATCGGAGATCTGCTCAAATCGCCAGGATCTCTGCATCATCTGCCGATCAATTTTGCCGAGCCGGGAATTGGCCATGATCTTTCGCGCCTTGGTCATGATCCGGTTGCTCTGCCAGGTGAGAGTCTCCGTACCGTTCAATTCCTTCACATAGGCAGGCATCGGAATGGACGTCGGTGAATAGCGTTCGATGATGGGGTAGGGGAAGATCGAATAAATCGGCAGCCCTGTCGTCCAGAACGCGTCCATGGCGAGGTCAACGGTCGCCGTAATCGACGGGTAGCTGTCGAGGAATTTGCGCGCGCCCGCTCTCGACATCAGATAGGCCTGTGCACCCGCTGGGCTCGTCGTGTAGCGCACGATCGAGCGATCGAAGAAGAAGCCGAGCCGGACTGCCGTGGCATAGTGCTTCCCGAACAGCCTCACATAGTCCATGCCGTTTTCGGCGCAAAACGTCGCAAATGCATCGAGCGGAAAATCGGTGTCAAAAATAACGTCGTCCTCGAGGACGAGGATGTATTCCGCGGTTCCGCGTGCCAGGAATTCACTCAGGATCGCCACGTGACTGGAGCACACGGCGATTTCGGGTGGTGACAGGGTACGCCCGAAATGCTGCTTGATTTCGGCAAGGTCGTAGCGAAGACCCGGGTGCTTCAGCGACGTGTGAGAATCGAAATACGACCAGCGAAGCCCCGTTCCCTCGAACATGGCTTCGATGCACAGTCGGCGCCCGGTCGCAGTCGGAATGCTCATGACGACGATCTCGACCTTTGCATTCTTTGCCGAGGCTGCCGGATGATCCAGCCGGCGCGACGCATCTGCTGCGGGTTCACTCAAGGTCGACATTGGACTATTCATTCTTTTCTTCCAGTCACGCGGTGGTCACGACCGGATGATCCAAGGGATGTGAATGGGTCTCCGACCGGTCACTGTAGCGATTTCAGGAGAACCTTTGCCCGCCACTGCATGAAGGGCATCGGGAATTGTGCACCCAGCGAGACGCGGCAGGTCCGGGCGAGAATATCCAGGGTCCGGCTGCACATTTCATTGGTGTAGGTGATTTCCCTGTTGGCCCATTTCCACGGGTTCATGCGTTCGTGGAAGACACGTTGCGTCATGATCGGCTGCCAGTTGGTATAGACGTGACGCCCCGTATCGATGAGTCGCTCGACACCCGAATTCGCGGCAAAGGCCTTTGCATCATCCGGGGAATCGAAAATGACAGTCAGGCCAACTGCATTCTCCGGATCGTTGTGCGGCGAGATGCGAAGCTTCTTTGTCTGCGACAGATAATTGGTCATCATGGTGTGCCGCTTGCGCAGACGCTGCAGCAACGGGTCGAGCTTCGGAAGTTGGGCGTACAGCACCGCGCCGGTCAGCTCGGAGACCCGCAGGTTCATGCCTGCAAAGACCGCTTCGTTGCTCTCGAATGCGTGTTCGCGTGTGTAGCTGCCGACGTCATGGAACATGCGGGCGCGGGTGAAAATGCGGTCGTCATTGGTCAGGACCGCGCCGCCTTCGCCGGAGTTGAGATTCTTGAACTGGTTGAAGCTGAAGGCGCCGACTTCGCCAATCGTGCCGACGCGGCGTCCCTTATACGTCACGCCGACGGCCTGACAGGCGTCTTCGATCACCTTCAGGCGATGCTCTTTGGCGATCGCCGTGATGGCATCCATGTTGCAAACCAGATTCAACATGTGGACCGGCATGATCGCCTTGGTATAGGGGGTGATCTTGCGCTTGATGTCTTCAGGGTCGATCGTCAGGCTTTCGTCGACGTCGACGAGAATGGGGACTGCGCCGACGGCCAAGGGCGCGATCGCGGTCGCGACCCACGTATAGGCCGGCACCAGCACTTCATCGCCCGGACCGATTCCGGCGGCCGCAAGCGAAGAGATCAAGGCGCTGGTTCCGCTGTTGACCGTTAACGCGTGCTTGACGCCGAGCTGTTTGGTCAGGCGGTTCTCGAATTTGGTCGTGTAACCCTGTTCGCCACCACGATACCGAAGGAGCTGGCCCCGGGCGACCACGCGGGACAAGGTGACCCATTCAGACACTCCGACACGCGGCATTCGATAACCTCAATGATTTTGGACCGGCGCACAATTAATGCGACTGTCCTTATACAACGAATATGTGACCTTCAAGCGTGGACACCGAACATGCTGAATCTACTAGAGATTAGCGCAGGCTGTTAGCCAATTAACCAGCTGGATGTGCTTTCGCGCCGAAGCGCCTGTCCAGAGATTGCGGCTAAATGTTACAATATTTCCCGCTCAGGGCGCATTAATCTTCCGCGATGTTTATACGCATCCTGGCTGACTTGGATCCTCTTAACATCGGCGAGCCCGTGGCTACTCGCCGCGGAACAGCCAAGGGACACATGATTGCTAGTTGACAGTCGAAACAGCGGACAACAGGGCGGCGGAGGTTCCGCGCCGCATGCCAGCAGCCGCAAGCTTGCCTTTGGCGCCATCGCGTCGGGAACTGTGAACGTTCTGAAAGCGGCTTTGCAGCTGTTGTTGTTGCCTGTCATGGCGCGCCTGCTCGGGCCTACGGAATTCGGCGTCTATGCACTTGCGCTTCCGACGGTGTCGTTTGTCGCGCTGCTGGCGGACGGAGGGCTTGGCGCGACGCTGGCTCGCGAACCGGAAAGCTCGTCATTGGTCTGGTCGAGCGCGTTCTGGTTCCTGCTGTGCGCTGGCTTCGGTCTGGCATTCGGCGCGAGCCTGTTTGGTGTCCTGCTGGCCCATGTCGTGGAGCAGCCGCGGATCTCCCCCATGATCGCGATGCTGTCACTCAGTCTCGTCTTTCTGGTGATGTCGGTGCCGGCGGGAGCAAGATTGACGCGTCGGCGCAATCTTGGAACGGGGGCCGCTGCGGAGCTCATCGCCAATCTGGCCGGTGCGGGCGTGGCCGTGACGCTGGCTATCTACGGCGCCGGGGCCTGGAGCCTGGTTGCCCAATATCTATCGATCTACGCGATGCGCGCGATCGTCCTCAACATCGCGGCTTTCGAAATGCCGCGCTTTGAGTTCAGCATGAAATCCATTCGCCCTCACATGGCGTCTGGCGGACTTCTGATCGGGACCAGGCTGTCAGAATATATCGGACGCGTTGGCGAGAACGTGCTGATGGACCGATGTTTCGGCACCGCGCTACTGGGCAGTTTTACTTTCGCGGGCCAGGTCTCCCGTTTCGCGTCCGAGACCGTTGGAAATGTCTCCTGGGCGGCGCTCTATGTTCAGGCCCTGACGGGTGAGCGCGACAAGGTTGCCGATATTCATCGGCAGTTCTGCCGGATGCTGGCCGGGCTGCTGTTTCCGGCGACCATGCTTGCGGCTGCCGCCGCACCGGAATTGATCGATCTTCTGCTCGGTCCGAAATGGGCGCAGCTTTCATTGATGCTGAGGGTGTTTCTGCCGATTTCCGCACTGTCCATCATAGCGGTTCAGGCCGGTCCCATTCTGTTGGCGATCGACCGTTTCACGCCCTATTTCTGGTGCGCGATCGGATTATCCATCGGACGCCTGATCGCGGTGGGCTCCGGGTTTTGGATCGGCCTTGAAGGCGTCGTGTTCGGCCTGGCGGGAGTCACGCTTGTGCATTTTGCCGCCCTGATCGTGTTGGCGGAGCCCCTCACGGGCTGTCGCGCCGGGCCGCTGCTGCGCGGTCTGGTTGGCCCAGGCATTTCGAGCTTGGTGGCGGCGGGCGCATGCTTCGCGGTCCTGAGGTCGTTTACCCCTGGTTTGGCTACGACTTTCGGAGGCCTGTTCGCCGGCCTGATTGTCTTTGCGGCCTTGATGCTCCTGATCGATCGGAAGGGGCTCAAGGAAGATTGGGAGATCGTCAGCCGGCTGATGAAAGCCAGGGGAGGCGGCTAGAGCATGATCCGGAAAAGTGTATGACGGTTTTCCCTCGCGACAAACGCGGAACGCGTTTGCGCGGAGATCATGCTCAATCAGAGACCTAAAAAGCGCGATGACGATTCAACCTGATCTCATCGCGCTTTGGGGGACGCCGCTAAGCGGCTGCGTCGACCGAGACGAGCTGGCTTTTGATCTCATCGGCGAGCCGGATCGCGAACGCCAGAATCATCAGCGTGGGATTGGCGTGCCCGCTGGTCGGAAAAATTGATCCGCCGGCGACGTAAAGCCCGCGGACGCCATGCACGCGGCAGGTCTCATCGACGACGCCGTTACGGGGCTGATCCGACATGCGGGTGGTGCCCAGCGTGTGTGCCATATCAATGATGACGCCGTCGGCAAGCCGTTTCTCGGCGACCCAGGGCTCCAGGACAGGCCGCGGGAGGCCGGCGTGCGAGAACGCATTGCGGGTCAGTTCTGCAATGCGCACCAGCGTGCGCCGCTCGTCATCGTTGATGCGCCAATCGACCTTTGCAAGGCGAACGCCGAGCCGATCGGTTCGATCCGACAGCGTGACGCGGCTGTCAGGATTTGGGCGCTGCTCGGTGATGGCATCGATCCAGAGCCCGGTCAGCTTGTGCGGCAGTCCGCGGCTCTGAAATTCTTCGGCAGCAAGATTGGGGCTGTATCTAATTACCGTATCGACAATCAGCTTTTTGACGACCGCGGGCATCGCCTCACTCGTCAGCGCTTTCATGCCGATCCCCTTGGCGAGGAGACCGGTACCCGCCACGAGCGCCAGGACGTCTTTCACGGGATGTTCGCTTTTCCGCCTCAGCAGCCGTTTCAGGGCGTCCCAGGGGTCGTCTGGTGAGCGCTCAGGCATGAAATAGACCGCCGAGTTCAGCAGTCCCTCGCGCTCCTGCAACTCCGGCGAGACGGCAAGACCGTGCATGTACATGTGCGTCTGCCCATGATGACGAACGCCATAGAAGCCGAACCGCTTCATGATGGGCGCTAAATCCGAAGGGGTGAAATGCGCGACCCGAGCTCCCGGGTGATCCATGAGGAAGCGGCCGACGAGATCGTGACCATTTCCGATTCCCGTCGCGTGGACCGCGTCAGAGGCAAGCAGCAGTCGTGGATTTTCGATCCCGCTCGCTGCGAGCACAGCCATCCTTGCTCGCACCTTGGATTTGACGCCGTCGATCGTCGTGATGTCCAGTCCTTGAAATCCCGTTCCATCCGGCGTGAGTTCGATGTGAACGGTTGTGGCGTTGAGAAGGACGCGCACGTTGTCTGCACTCAACGTGGCAAATTCTCGTCCGAACCGCATGATGTCCAATTGGTCGATGCGGTCTCGGGCAAATTGCCAGAAGAACGAACGCAAGCCTTCCGAATCCAGATGCGGCTTGGGAGCCGAGATGCCAATCAGTTCCCAGAGTTTCTCGTCATAGCGGTTCGGTCCGAGGTTGAGCGCGTCGGCGGCGCGGTCGATATAGGGCGCGAGGACCTCGCGCTTTACCGGCCAGCCCGAGAATGCGACCCATGGGCGCTTGGCAAAATCGACCGGGTCAAATGCTGCGGACTTGCCCGCCCAGGCATGGGTCGAGCCGCCGAGCGCCCGGCAGCGAACGCCGTAAGGCTGCTGCTGTTGTGACCAGAAGGCGGAACTCAAGCCGTGGAACACGGCGCGCTTCTGCCGTTGAATTCCGTCCCGGGGTCTCCAACGCTTTCAACTTCGGCAAGCGCGGCGTGATCGTTTGTTTCGTTGAGGAGGCCACTCTCGACGATGAGCACGCGAATGCTTGTTCCGAAAAATTCGCGTGCCACCGTCAGGCCGGCGGGACCTCCGCCGATGATGACGAGATCGGTCTCGAAAAGCGACCCCGGCGCGAATTTGGAGAGATCTTCTATGTTCATCGGATGAAAAGCTTGAGGGAGGGCAACTTGTTAACTCGCGCCCTTACGGACAAAGCGGGGGGCTGCGTTTCTATGTCCCCGATCCTGCCGAAATGGTTCAGGGCTGTGGGCAATCGGCAAATTTCCTCCAACCGGTCGGTTGTTTTTGTATGGGGCGCGGTTGCGCTGCCCTAATAACGAGAATCGGTCAAACGGTTGTCGCGATAAGCCATTTAAGGTTAATCCGCGTGACAAGTATCCGTCCAGGCGCCTTTCTTCCATATTATTTGCTAGATTATTTTCAATTCGTCTAGAAAGCATTTTCGATGTCTTCACAAGCCGTCAACATATCTCTGGTCGTGGCGACGCTCGGGCGCTCTGTCGAGTTGGACAGATTGTTCGAGAGTCTATCGGCCCAGGATCGGACCGACTTCGAAGTCATTCTGGTCGATCAGAATGCTGACAACCGGCTGGAACGATTAGCCGGAGGCAATTGGCCATTTCCGGTCAAGTGGATCCACCTGCCGGATATTCGCGGCCTGAGCCGCGCCCGCAACATCGGCTGGAAAGCCGCGCAGGGCGAGCTTTTGATTTTCCCGGATGACGATTGCTGGTACCCGCCATGGCTTTTGTCGCGCGGTGTTGAAATCTTGAATGCCACCCAGGCCGACATTGTGACCGGGCGCGCAGCCGACGAGCAGGGCAACGATATCAACGGCAGATACGCGCAAAAGCCGCACCGCATCGATCGTACCAATGTCTGGATCTCCGGTATCGAATGGGTGATGCTGTTCAAGAAAAGCGCTCTCGCAGCGCTGGGCGGATTCGACGAAGATGTCGGCGTCGGCGCGTCTACGCCGTGGCAGGCGTGTGAAGGCCAAGAGATCTTGTTGAGAGCACTGGGGCACGGACTGATGTGCTGCTTCGATCCTTCCTTCTACGGACATCATGCCCGGTTTGACGAAATCCCGTCGAAGGCGTTGCGGGCCAAAGGGCGGGCCTACGGACGCGGACTGGGGTATGTCTTGAGGTTGCACAGCTACAATTCCGTGGACGCGGCAAACTGGATCGGCCGCCCCCTCGCTAGAGTGGTGCTGTCGGCCGCCAGAGGCGATCTGCCCGCATGTGCATATTTCTTCAACGTCGCGCTTGGCCGGCTGGAAGGATATGTGAGGCGACCGCTGTGACCGAATGCTTAGCACACGATTAAAAAATTGAGTGCCACCTTCTCAGTTGAAGCGACCCGCGAGGCTTCCATCGAGGCCGCATCACGCGGTGCGCGTCTCGACGCGATTCAGGTGCTCCGCGCGGTGGCGGCGATCGGCGTGGTGTTCACCCACGCCATTACGCGGATCGGCCTAACTTTTCCGCAGGGGGATCACGAATCCCTTTTTGCAGGTCCCCACGGACAAATCACGGTAGGGGACGCCGGTGTCGATCTGTTCTTCGTCATTTCCGGCTTCATAATGCTTCACGTGCATCGCGACGATTTTGCAAAGTCCGGCGCGCCGTTGCACTTCATGACCAGGCGTATCCTGCGCATCGTGCCGATCTATTGGCTGCTCACGGCCTTCGCGCTGCTGTTTCTTATCTTTGCGCCCGAGTTGTTTACGACCCACTACAAGTCGGCCGACATTCCTTGGATACTCGGTTCATTTTTCTTCCTCCCAATCGCGCCGCCGGGAGGGACGTTGAACCCGCTGGTGGGTGTCGGCTGGACATTGAACTATGAAATGTTCTTTTACGTCGTATTTGCCATCACGCTGCTTTTGCCGCGGCTGCGTGGCCTGCAATTGATCTTCCTGGTTTTCGGCGGCCTTATCGTGACCGGCGTCGTACTGCCGTCGTCTGACCCGGCCTTTGGTTTTTTCACCAATTGGCTGTTGCTGGACTTCCTGCTCGGACTTGCGATCGCTGCATGGAGTTTGTCCGGTCGAAGATTGTCTTCTCTAACCGTGTCGATTGCGCTTTTGATCGGCGTCGGGTGCCTGGCGGCGACGATTTTCATCCCGCCTCCCGAGGAAGGGCCGCTGCGGTTTGTGGCTTGGGGAATTCCGGCCGCACTCGTAGTCCTTGCCATGAGGAATGTCGTCATACCGGATGGCGCTTTCGCGCGGCTCGCAACGATGCTGGGCGACGCCTCTTACTCGATCTATCTCTTTCAGTTCTTCGCGCTACCCGCCTGGGCTCGCGTCATGCGCGTCACAGGCGCGCAAGCCGTACCATTTGACCTCAACGTGATGCTCCTGACGGTTCTTGTCACCGTCACGGGTTTTTACGGGTGGCTTTTGATCGAACGGCCGATCGGAAGACTAGCGCGTTCCTCGTTAGGTAAATAATTAACACCAATTCAATCCGGGTGGACAAATCGTCGCGACATCTCTACTCACAGCATCCTCGCGGTAGCAATCGGGATATTCTCATGCTTACCGTTCGCGCCCTCATTCTCGATAGTTACCATCGACATGTCATCCGGGACGCTTAAAATTGCGGTCGGAATTGCCACAACGGGACGGCGAGACGTTCTTACTCGCACGATTTCCGTTTTGGCCGAACAGACGCGTCTGCCTGATCGCCTCGTGATCTGTCCGGTGAAAGACATCGATGTTGATGAGGCGGCGCTCCGTGATTTCCCAAAGCCGTTCCTGATCGTTCGTGGACCGGTCGGCCTCCCGGCGCAACGCAACAAGATCCTGTCTGCGATCTGGGACGCCGACATCATTGTATTCTTTGACGACGATTTCTTTGTTGAGCGGCATTATATCGAGCGCCTCGAAGAAATCCTCATCGCGAACCCGGACATCGTTGGTCTGACCGGTGCACTCATTGCGGACGGCGCGCAGGGGCCGGGATTGACCGTCGAACAAGGGCTGGAGTTGATCCGGGCAAATTGCGATGACAGCTCCAACGAGATAATTGAGGACTACGGCGCGTATGGATGCAACATGGCGTTCCGTATGAGGCTGATCCTTGAGCGTAATCTCCAGTTCGACGAGGCCCTTCCTCTCTACGGTTGGCAGGAGGACATCGATTTCTCGATGAGAATTAGCGGTTACGGCCGAATCGTCAAAGCGACCGGACCGCGTGGTGTTCATCTGGGTATCAAGGCAGGCCGCACCTCGGGTGTTCGCTTTGGTTATTCGCAGATGATCAATCCGATCTATCTGGTGCGCAAGGGATCGATGTCGCGACAACACGCAGCCAAGCTGATGTCGCGTAATATTGCGGCAAATCTGGCGCGCAGCTTCTTTCCTGAACCTTGGGTCGATAGGAAAGGGCGCCTTCGAGGAAATGTTCTGGCTCTGCTCGACGTCCTGAGAGGGGTGATCGCACCAGGCCGGATTCTTGAAATCGATTAGCCATGCCTAGTTCCGATACAAGCGGCGCATTGGCGGGCCTCGACATCGATTATGCTTGGCTCCTGACGCGGTGAAACCGCGGCATCTATGCCGCGGTAATCTCCGTCGCCGTCTCAGCCGTGCTTCTGACTGCGTTCACAGCCTTGAGGAACTGCCGACACAGGGCCTCGCGCGCCGGCGGTCGCAGGATAGTGAAGTGCTTGCCGCCAACTGAAATGACTTCGAGTTGCTTTGCGATCGGATCCCAACTGCGGGCCGCCGACACCGGAAGTTCGTCCGTGCGGAAAAGGTAGACCGGCGCATCGACAGGTTGGGGGACCCAGCGATACATCGCCTCCACACGAAGATGATAGTTCATATAATAATGGAACTTGAACGCTGCGTTCGCGGGCAGGTGAATCGCCCATTTGCCAAGCCGCCGTAACATCCCGAATGCTTTTCTCCTGACCAGAAATTTTAGCACGGTCACTTCGAGAGACGCTGGGTCAAGGAAAACCTTGCGGAGGAGGCCGATTGCTTTCGTGCTCGACGTTTGTGGTCGTTCGATGTGGTAGCCAAGGAGCGTGTCGATCAGCCCGACAAAGGTCACTCGACAATTCATCGCGACGAGGCGTCGTGCAACCTCCACGGCGACAAAACCCCCAAAAGAAAAGCCGGCCAGCATCACGTCGCCGTCGGTGATCGCTGTGATCTGGTCAACTGCCGAAGCAACCAGGACGTCGAAGTCGGCGCCGGCTTTGATCATGTCGTGCCATGGTGGATATTGCACCACTTCGAAGTGGATCTGATTGTGAATGGCCGCGCGAAATTGTGCCTGTACTGGTGTGTCGCCATCGGCAGAGGGCAGGAAGAACACACACGGCGCCGACGACAATGTCTGGTCGTGAGCAGCAAGTTGCCGCTCGATTTCCGTGATCAACATGGTGGGAGTTGCGTTCAACTCGAGGGTGTTAAACACGAGATGAACGTCTAACGCCTCTTCGATCATCAGCCATAGATGCAAGGCTGCAAGCGAATCGCCGCCGGCCTCGTCCCAGGGCACATTCTTTTCAAAGGATTTCGAGCCCACGATGGTGGTCCAGGCCTTTGCCACCGCCTCGCGAACTTGCGTGTTCTGGGGGCTGCCCGGGGGCGTGATTGCAGCCGCGGAGACGTTGTCATTGAAATGGCCGGGGTAAGACAGCTCATCCCGATCAAGCGAAGCAAGCGCCTGATAGTCCGTCTTGAAGCCGGCCAGGCGCGGGAGGGCATCGAGGAAACGGAAGTGAGCAGGACACATTCGTCGCGGCAGCTGTTTGGAAAGCATGGCTCTCAGGTCTGCCTCGAAAGACGGCTGCTGCGCGCCGCGAGGGACGACATAAGCGATAAGCGCGACGACATCTTCGTTCTGGCGTCGAGGAATGACTGCTGCCTCCGCAATATCCGGGCTACCACGAAGCGCAGCCTCGATTTCGGCGAGGTCTATGCGAGATCCACGCATCTTGATTTGTCGATCGATGCGACCGGTCATCTCGAGTAACCCCCCCGCTCGCCGGCGGACACGATCTCCGGTGCGCAGGATGCGCACGCCGGGGTCGGCGGGATCGGTTTGGAATGCTCCAGTTTGAAGTTGACCGTTTTGCCAATAGCCAAGCGCCAGATAGCGGCTCCGCACAACCAATTCCCCGGCGCCGTCGCCGCCGCCATCCTCCTCGATCCTATAATCCATCCCAGCGCGGGCATAACCGATCGGCAATCGCACCGCATCGGGCTGCCAACTATCCGGGACGAACCATTGGAAGATTGTGGGAACTTCGGTGGAACTGAACGCAAACAGCACGCGACAAGAGCTCGGCAGGACTGTACGGCACAATCGAAGGTCTTCGCGGATCGGGACATCGCCGCCAATCCTGATCAGCCTCATGCAGCGGAACGCATCCTTTGCTTGAGATGCAGACAAAAGCTGCCTCAAAAGTGCCGGCACCACGTAGCCGCCCGTGACGCGCGCACGGGAGAACGTTTGCAGCACCCCGCTAATTCCGAGGCGATTGGGGTCGGCGACGAAGAGTGTTGCGCCGTTCAAGAGCGCCGCGAGAGTCTCCCTGACACCGGCGATCGTGCCTGGCGCACTCAGGAGGAAGAGGCGGTCATTCGCGTTCAGATGACAGGAGTTCGTTGCCTGCGCCACTCTCTGAACGATTGCGCGCTGGTCGTTGCAGATGCCTTTCGGTCGTCCGGTGCTACCGGACGTGTAAAGGATGATTGCCGGCTCGCTCGTAGGTGTAGCCGACTGGGGGGCTTGGTTCATTTCGCCAAGCGAGGTCCCCATATCAAGCGAGGTCCCTATATCAAGACAAGGCAGTGATCGATTCGCATCGAGAACTTCACCGTCGATCCGATCGATGATCATCGCCGCCAGGCCGGCTTCCTCGCGGATCTGCTGGATCCGCGCCGTCGGATAAGTCGGATCGACGGGCACATAGGGGCGACCCGCTCCAAGGCATGCCAATGCTGCGACCGGAAACAGCGCGTTATTCGGCAGAAGGATTCCGACCGGCTTACCGGGGCCGACCAAACGTGCGATCCGTCGCGCGAGGTGACGTGATGCTGACTGCAATTCCCGGTAGGTGAGCGTCCTGCTTTCGTCGACCGTGGCGGACTTGTCGCCATAACGCGTCACGATCCGATCGAACAGCTCCACGATTGGAGTATCGATTTGCTCGTCGGAAAAATGATCGAATCCAACGTCGGTCGGCCCCTCATGGTCGATCGCCAAATCGGGGCCAGCGGACTGCCATCCTTCGTCGCCGGACGAAGACGAATTCAACATGACACGCATAACCAATGAAACATAGGTAAAATCTAACACTTGCGAGCTGGCATGCCTAGCGTATTAGTTCGACCCTTTCGCCGCCTGCCGGCATTTCCGTGGGCCAATTTGTCCCACATCCTCAGATCGTGCGAGGCGCTTGCTGCCAAGCTTCCGCGACACCGAATACGAGGCCTCATGGCCGCATCCGCAATGGTATCGCGTACACTCTGCGCTCGCAACACGGGGATTCCGTTAACGTTGATGAGGTCGAGTGTGTCGCACGTCGGGATCTGAGGACGGTGGCGTTTGGCATTCTCGCCATCGATTCAGCCCATTGGCGCGCAAATTAGGGTTACTGCTGCAATTGCGATTCCAACTCGATCGGTTCGCATGCCATGGCGATTGTTTCCGAAGATGGCAGTTGTTCGGCTGTGCAAAAACAAGCAAGCTGCCGTTTGCGCAAATTGCGCGTGCTTAAGCCCGTGCGGAGAGCGATGACGGAACGTCAAAGGTGAGGGATCGGTGCAACGTCGTTTGAAGGTCGCCCTGGCGGTGACAGTGGTGTTCGGAGCTTTGATCGGATTGCTGGTGGTGGGCGCCTATGCGTTCGCTAAGGTGAGCCCGTGGCCGATGGCTCTCATGATGCGGTATAAGTGGGATCGAAGCGGCGAGCAGATGAACAAGGCGCTGGATCGCTTCGTGCCTGTCGGAGTCGCCAGCCAGCTCGACGTTCCATATGACGCCGATGATCATGGCGTCCGGTTCGATGTATATTATCCATCGACGATCCAAACCAATCAGGTCTTGCCTGTCGTCGTCTGGACGCATGGCGGTTCGTGGATCTCAGGCAGCAAGGACTTCGTATCGAACTATCTGAAAATCCTGGCGTCGAAAGGGTTCACCGTGGTGGGCGTGAGCTATAGGCTGGCTCCGGCCGAGCTTTATCCGACGCCCGTACGGCAGCTCAATGCTGCTCTCGCCTTCATTGAGAAGAACGGACATGCTCTGCATGCCGATTCATCGCGCATCTTTCTCGCGGGCAGTTCGGCAGGCGCGCAGATTGCGGCGCAACTCGCCAATGCCATCACATCGCCTGCTTACGCTGCCGAGGTCGGGATTAAGCCGTCGATCGAGCCATCCCGCCTGATCGGCGTCGTCTTCCATTGCGGGACCTATGAAGCGACGCTGGCGAACTTTGGTCGCCGGGGCGTTCTATGGGCCTATTTTGGAACCGAAGACTTCGCAACCGACCCTCGATTATCGCAGTTTTCCGTGGCGCGCCATGTGACGCCGAAATTTCCTCCCGCGTTTCTTTCGACCGGGAATGAAGACGCTCTATCACCACAGTCCTATCTGTTGGCAGAAAATCTCGTCAAGCAGGGCGTCTTCGTGGATAAGCTGTTTTTTCCTCAAGAGTATACGCCCAAGGTTTGGCACGAGTTTCAGTTCGGGCTCGATACTGAAGCGGGCCGGCTTGCGCTTGATCGCTCGGTCGCGTTCATGACCGAACGGCTCAAACACTTAGACGACCACGCTCTCAAAGAGAGGTCCAACTAATGCGGATTGATTTGATCTTGTTGATTTTGGTGAGTGTCGTGCTGTCGTCCGGTTCGCAAGTGCTTCTCAAATTGGGCATGTCGGCTCAAGACATTCAACTCGCCTTGGCGGAGTCCGGCAAGCCGCTGACCATCGCGATAGCGATTTTCAGTTCACCGTGGGTCTTGGCAGGGTTGACCTGTTTCGGCCTGAGCGCATTGTTCTGGTTGTTCGTTCTCTCGAGGATTCCTGTGTCGACAGCGTATCCGTTTGTCGCATTAGGGATAGCCATCACGGCTGTCTCAGGTCGTTTTCTACTCGGCGAGCCCATTTCGGCATCGAAGGCGCTAGGCATTGTCTTGGTCGTGCTCGGTGTGATGACAGTCGGCGCGTCATCATAGCCCTGACTATCGCGAATGCGTGGTCAAGGACCGCGGCAGCAAATTACTTGAATAAGACGAAGATATTCATATGACCGAAAATCAGTCTGCAGATCCGTTTGCCAAACGATCGACGTCGAGCACGTCGATCGGCGCTGATGTGCCGCGACGTTGGTTGTCCGCGCTCGTTTGGCTGCTGCTTGCTGCGGCTTGTGTCGCACTTTGCTTTTATATCCTCTCTCGTGCCAAATACTCGGGAGAAGAATTCCTGGCATCCGATGAGCCAGGCGTTGAGCTTTTTGCATGCGTCGGGACCGATCGGGCTCGTCTATCAGAAACTGTTCTTCACGGACCATATCAAATTTCAATACCCGCCGACCGCCTTGTTGCCGCTAGACTTGCTCAACTTGATCGGGATCAGCAGTTCCAATGCGCTCAACCTCATCAATGCGAGCCTGTTGATCGCAACGGGAGTGCTGTTCGCGGTCTTTTCAAATCGGCTTTTTGGCCGGGTGATATGGTTTGGCGTTCGCGTACCGATCGAACCGATTGCCTTCCTGCTTGCAGTGCGGTTCTACCCGAGTAATCTGGCGTTTCAAATTGGGCAGATGCAGATCGTCCTGGGGTTACTCTTCCTGCTCGCATGCATGGCGTTTCTGAGCAGCCGACTTGCATGGGCCGGAGCCTTGATCGGGATGGCCGCAATGGTCAAGCCGCAGTTTGCCCCGTTGGGGCTGCTGGCCCTTTGGCGAAGGCAATGGACCTTCTTCGCCGCGCTGGCGGCTGTCGGCGGGGGAGCTCTGTTGCTGTCGATCGCTCTCTATGGCTGGCGAACACATCTCGATTATTTCAGCGTTCTGGATTTTCTATCCAAGCACGGTGAGTACCAACACCTGAACCAGTCCATCAACGGCGTCCTGGTTCGATGGTTGTACTCGGGGCCGTCGCTCGATCGTGATCCCGAGGGCCTGATTCCGCAGTCGGCTTTTCCGCCCTTCATCCAACCGGTCTACCTTGCGACGCTCGTATCGACTTTGATCATGCTTGCGATCCCCTTCGTCGCGCGAAACAAGGAGGACGATCGCATCTCGCGCCTATTGGCGTTCTGCACCGCTTCGGTATTGTTCACGATGGCTTCCCCCATCGCCTGGGTTCATCACTATAATATTCTGGTGCCAGTCTATGCCGTGGCGCTTCGGGCTGCCGGCGATCGCTGGCGGGGTTGCGCGCTTCTGACCGTTGTTTCGCTGCTCGTGGTCTCATACGTCGCCGTCGGCTTTCCGATTGTGCCAGCCAACGCGCCGACCATCCCGTCCATGAATTTGATACAATCCCACGTGCTGATAGGCGCTTTTTTGCTGGTGGGCATCTGCCTGATAGAGCTGCGTTCGCCGCGTCGGAAGGCCGATTCAGAATTGCTTGTCTGCGCCGTCTGAACTGTCCCATCACGACGTACGGTAAATGCAAAGATGCGCTGTCGAGAAGAGCGGCGGACGTGCCGCATCGGGACGACAGAGTTCGATCAAATATTTGATGCCATGGTCTCTGGCGTATTGTTCTTTCGCAGCGTCCGTGGTCAGCGTGTTGACCTCGGCGACCCGGCGATGCCACAACTCATAATAGGACGGCGACCACATGACGGCGGCGCCTTGCCGGAAGTCGATCCAGACGGCACGGTGGGAGTAGGCTTCGAACGCACCTGAATTGAGAATTGCGTCGGTGTCGTCGGTCGTCTGATCAAGCGACGGCGCGCCTTGAAAGTTCCAGGTTGGAACGAGGAAGATGTCGTCTCGCGAGGTGTTCGATCTCGCCCATTGTGCGAGAGCTTTCCATTCCGACAACCACCTCTCAGCATGAGCGGCGCTAACAGCGTTCCGCGCAGTGACTACCGTAAAGCCCGCGATAACAATCACGCCTGCCAATAATCTCAGCCGCAGCTTCGGACTGGAGAGCAGAGCCGGGATCTTTTGACGGACAGTCGGGCTCAGCGACGCGGCAATGAGAAGAAAGGCAGCGCCCGCATGCAGCGCGGGCTGTACGGTCGTCATCTTGATGGGAATGCAGAGGATTAGAACCAGCGCCGGGGCGAACAGGCCGTGCTCCAGTGGTTCGTCGGAAAACCACCAGCGAGTCGCAAGCGTGAGTGCGCCGAGCATGACGACGAGGTGCAGCATCGTGCTGACGCGGAGCAGGTGCAGATTGAGGACCGTTGCGCTATGCGTGAGATAGGGTACAGCGATCCCGACCGCATAGCAGAGCACGAAGGAGGCCAGCGCGGCCAGGAAGAAAAAAGATCGCCTGCGGAGCGCGACGAACGATATCGCGCCTAGCGCGATCATCGCGCCGAGGCCGGCCCTTCCGATCCAGCCAATGTCTCGAAAGAGGAAGTGGTACGGCCAGAAATCCTCGATATAACCGAGATAGTCGAACCCGGTCGGACGCCCGAAATCCGGATTTGAGAAGATATTCCGCAGGATCGGCAAGGCCGGAATTGCCGCGAGCGCGGTTCCGATCAGGCCATGCAGGATCAACCGTCGCCAGGTGATGACGCCTCGGAATGCCATCGCCGCGGCGACCACGATGATCATGACGCCATCCCAGACGCCAATGAAGGCATTGATGAAAAAGACGATCCCGTCGATTGCGATGGCTGCAATCAGCCAGCCTCGCAACACGATGTAGAGGATCAGCAGCGTCAGCCCGTTATCTACTTCGGAATGCGTGAAGTAGTTGATGAACAGTCCGCCATCCCCCGCCAAGGACTGACCGCGCAGGAAGGACGTCGTGCAGATCAGAGCCGTTAGAAAAAGCCGGTGCGGCAGGGTCCTGACGCCCAGCAGGTCGGCGCATGCCAGGAACCCGAGAAAAGTCAGCAGGCGCGATGCGAAATGAAAGCTCAGAAGCAGCCAATAGCGTCCGTCATCCGCGCCTATTCCGCTCAGCAGCTGCCATAATCCAGATGAGTAATAGTGCAGCGATTGAATATAGGCGTCGTTCGCAAATTGCGGCTCGTTGTACAATGCCGCCAGAATGGGCTGGAAATAGATGTCGTTGCGGACGCCAACGGTATGACCGGTCGCTATCAGCGAGACGACGGCACCGAGCGCGGCGATCAGGAACAGTGCGACCGGCTCGCTTGCCAGAGCGGAAAAGTCTTTTCGAATTGCCGTTTTCATATGCGAAAATGCCGGCTAACTGGCAATCAGAACGACGACGACCATCGCCACGCCGCAGATGCGGCTGTTGCGATCTCCGAGGGCGAACACGATTGGATCGTCATCGACAACCCTTCGATGCGCCAGGACGACCATCCGGCTGAGCCAGTACATCAGGATCGGGCAGAGCAGCCAAAGCAACTCGGGATGCTTATACATTCCTCCGACCGCGGGCGACGAAACGTATAGAGCAAAGATCGTAACGGCGTTGAATCCACTCGCTGCGGCAAGAGCGCCAATGATCGGCAGGTCGATCAAGTCGGTAATTGCGGTTGGACGGGTCGGGCAGTTCCCTGTCGAGCCTCATTGCCAGTTCGACATAGCGCTTCACGAGCGCGAGGCAGGTGAAGATGAACATCGAAAAGGCAAGAAGCCATTCGGAAGGAACGACCGGAAGCGCCGCGGCGCCCGCAATGACGCGGGTCGTGTAGAGTGTTGCCAGTACCACGATGTCGACGATGAGCCTGCGCTTGAGCGTGAACGAGTAGGCCAGCGTCAGCACAAAGTAAGCCAGCAGCACAGCAGCAAAGAGCGGAGAGATCAGCGCAGCGCAACCAAATGCCAGCAGCACGAGAACAGGTATGGCAATGATCCCTTCGACGACCGGGATCGCGCCGCTTGCGAATGGACGCTTCTGCTTCGTCGGATGCTGTCGGTCGGCGTTGAGATCGATCAGGTCGTTGAGAAAATAGGCGGACGATGCGCAAAGCGAGAACGCGACAAAGGCAAGGCAGACGTTGAGCAGCGTATTGCAGGCTATAGGCGTGCGCGGTCAGCATCGGCACGAAGATGAGCGTGTTCTTGGCGTATTGGTGGATCCGCAGCGCCTTGATCCAGACACGCAGCGATCGTGAAGGGACGTCGACCGGTTTGATCTCGGTGCCGCCCTGCGAGATCTTTTGCTTCAGCGACGACGAATTGCTGACGACATAGGCAGTCCGGGCGTGCTTCCAGATCGGCAGGTCAGCGGTACTGTTGCCAACATAGTCGAAGCCGCGTTCTCCAAAGGCGCCGACGAGGACGCGCGACTTTTCATCTCTGGCGAGGTTGACGGTATCGTCCGACGAGAACACACCGTCGAAGAATCCGAAATGAGCCGCAATCCCCTCCGCATGGCGACGATTGGAGGCTGTGGCCAAATAGACAGGCCGTCCGGCGTCCTTGGCCTCGCGTATCAGTTCGAGAACTTCGGCGTTGAACGGAAGGAGCGCATAGTCGATCGTGCCAGCCTCGGCAAGGTACGCCTTCAGCGGCGCTTTTCCGCGGCAGAGTGCGGCGAAGGTTTGTCGATGATGATTGACGCCATCCTTGATCGACGTAAGGAAGCTCTCATAAAGCAGGTCGGTGTGAATCAGGCTGCCATCGAGATCGACCACGAGCGGGATATTCGGCATCGCCAGGTGCTGGCTTTCGGCCTCGGAAACAGTGCTCAGCTCTGTCATCGCAGCGCTCTCATCCTGGAGCTTGACGGTGTTACGGCGGCAATGGATTGACCTGCCGTTCTCCAAAAATCCAGCTGCGTCATGGCCATTGATCTCAAATTCAGGAACATCACAAAGCGATTGAAGAAGGACGAATGGTTAGCAGCATATCAGCAAATGCTGCGTCCAAAAACCCTGTCGGAGACTCAGTTTATCCCACCCGAGGTTGGAATGGCTTGCTCGTTCCGTGCGGATGACCGGCCGTGCGATACTCTCTTTATATTTACGTTAACTCTTAAACCAGAACGCCGTGGTGGCAGACTAAGAAGCTCAAGAACCGACTCGAACAAATCGCCGTATCCCGCAGCTTCCAGATCCTCCCGATCGATGCGGGACGTCCTTTCACTTGGAATTGCAATCCAGCCGGTAGTCCTGGGACGTTCGGCCCGCGTCCTCCGTCAAACAAATGGTTACCGGGCGGAAACGATATCGCGTCCGTCATCGTTGCGCATGCCGGGCGGAAAGCGAACGGAGCGGGCTCATGCTGCCGCCTTCGCCGCGTCGAGCGCTGAAGTTGCATCGCGCCCTCAAGCGCATTGTGGTCCGGCATTTCGCCGCGACAGCGCGGAAACAATATTCCGTTCGGTCAGATTGATCAGCTCATGCATCGCGCGGCGGGCGCGTTCGGCGTTTCGCGCCCAGAGTCTCGTCGAGCACCGCCCGGTGATAGGGCAGGCTCTTGCGTGGCGCGCCGGGATTTCGGGTCGAAAGCTCGAATGAAAGTCTCAGCGCTGCTTCCACGGTCGCGCCGAAGGCGATCAGGAAATCGTTGCCGGTGGCGGTGAGGATTGCCGCGATGGAAACGCAGGTCAGGCTCGGAATAGGCCTCGCGATCCATGCCGGCGGTGTCCATGTCGCGATAGGCCCGCTCGATCCGCGCGAGATCGGTGTCCGAGCCGCGCACCGCGCAGATCGCGCAGGCTTCCGGCTCGACGATGCGGCGCACTTCGAGCAATTGGTGTACGAAATCCTCGGTCGGCCGCTGCGCCAGCGTCCATTCCAGCAGGTCGGCGTCCAGCATGTTCCAGCTGACGCGGTCGCGGACATGCGTGCCGGCCTTCTGCCTCGCCGCGATCAGCCCCTTCGCCTTCAGGATCGACAGCGATTCCCGGATCGAGGTGCGGCTGACCGCGAATTGCGAGGCGAGCTCGATTTCGCGCGGCAGCGTCAGGCCTTCGTGCCAGACGCCGGTCACGATCAGGTTGCGCGATCTCGCGCGCGACCAGCATATTTGACTGACGCAGTTCGACTTGTTTGGGCAAGCCAGGAATCCTCAACGGAAGAAAATATTGTCTGCTTTATTGCGAGGCGATGTCAATGATTTCGCCAAATTCAGGCAGTTTAGAAGATGACCCGTCTTTTGACAGCCGATTTTATGTCGGTCATATTGCCCGAAACAGACGACGCATAGAACAGACGAGGGAGGATGCCGTGGCCCGCAACAGGTCGACGGATGTAACGGCGGTCAGCCGCCGCAAGCTGCTGCAGGCGGGTGCCGCCGCGCTTGGCGCGTCAGCCTTTCCATTGCCGGCGATCGCGCAGGCCAAGCCCTATGCCGGCGTCACGCTTGCATGGCGCATCGTTCCAGCATCGCTTCTTCACGCTGCTGCAGAACTATATCCCCGAGTTCGAGCAGCAGACCGGCATGAAGGTCGATCTGCAGCTCTCGGCCTTTCCCGGTCTACAACCAGCAGGCCAATCTCGAACTGTCCTCCGGCGGCTCGGCCTATGATTTCGTCAATGTCACCTTCATCCTCGCGGCGCGCTGGGTGGCGGCCGGGCTTGCTCGCCAATCTCGACGAGTTCACCTCCGACCCGAACCTCACTCCGGCTGAGTGGAATCCGAAGGATTTCGTCGACGGCGCGCAGGTGCCTTATCGCGACACCAAGGGCGCGACCTACGGCTATTCCTGGGAAGGCGGCGCCATGCTGATGGGCCTGTCGCGCATGGACCTGATGGAGAAGAAGGGTCTGCAGATTCCGAAGACCTTTACGGAGCTGCAGCAGGTCTGCGCCGAGATCAACGGCACGGACAATGTCAACGGCATCGTCTCCTTCCAGCTCCATCACTGGTGCCTGCCGCCCTACATCCAGGGCTTCGGCGGCACCATCTTCCGGAATCCACCTGCCGATATCATGCCGACGTTGAACACGCCGCAGGCGATCGAGGCGGTCGAGTTCTACGCCAACCTCTTGAAGAACTATGCGCCGAAGGGCGTGCTGACCTACACCGAAGACCAGGCGCGTCAGTCGCTGCTGACCGGCCGTTCCAACATCTTCATCCATTCAAGTTCCTGGGTGACGCCGATCCTGCTTGTCCAGCGAGAGCAAGGTGAAGGACACCTCGCGTGTGGTGCGGATGCCGGCCGGCCCCGTGCACGACCACCCGGCGTCGAACAGCCAGGGCCTCGGCATTCCGAAGAACGCCAAGAACAAGAAGGCCGCCTGGGAGTTCATCAAATGGGCGCTGAGTCCTGAGATCTCGATGCGGCTGGTGAAGGAGCACGGCCATTCCTCGGTGTGCCGGCGGTCGGTGATCGGGAGCGAGGAGTATCGCAAGCTCAATACCGTCAATGGCCAGGATCTCGGCGCGCTCTATCTCGAAGTGCTCGAGCTTCCGGCCAAGGGCGAGAACTACATGGCCTACCGGACCGTGCAGCGAATTCCCGATCGTCGGCGACGTCATCAACAAGGCGTCGAGCAGGTGGTGACCGGTCAGCTCTCCGCGAGCGCCGCCATGAATGCCGCCCAGGAGCAGGCAGTTGCCAATCTTCGCCGCGCCGGAAGCGCGCTTTGACGGACGAGGGATTGCTCGACGCCGAGCGCCGCCGCTTCAATCGCTGGGCGCTGACGCCGAGCCTGATCGTCCTGTTCCTGATCGCGGTCGTGCCGGCACTCTATCTGCTGGCGGCGAGCTTCACGCCGTTTCAATTGACCACACCGGGCTCGGCGACCGATTTCAGTACGCCGTTGCGCAATTATCGTCTGCTGCCGGGCGATCCGCGTTTCGTCAATTCGCTGTTCGTGCAGGCCAAGCTGTCGTTCTGGGGCGTGCTGTTCCAGGTGCTGCTCGGCATGCTGCTCGCGCTGCTGCTCAACGTCCAATCACGCTTCGTCGAATTCGCGCGCACGTTCTTCCTGATCCCGATGGTGCTGCCGCCGATCGTGGTCGCGGTGATCTGGAAGCTGATCTATACGCCGGACATCAGCCCGCTCTATTATGCGGCGGGCCTCCTGAATGTGACGCTGCCGTCGCTGACATCCAGCGTCGATTTCGCGCTCATCGTCGATCATCATCGCCGATACCTGGGAATGGCTGCCCTTCACCTTTCTGATGGTGCTGGCCGCGCTGCAGACGATTCCGGACGAATTCGCGGAAGCTGCGCGCGTCGACGGCGCCAACCGGCTCCAGATCTTCTGCTACATCACGCTGCCCTTCATCGCGCCGATCCTGCTGGTCTCTGGCGATGTTCCGCCTGATCGATAGCGTGAAGGCGTTTCCGCTGATCTTTCTGCTGACTGGCGGCGGACCGGGCAGCGTGACAGAGGTCACCAACTACTATGCTTATCTTCTGGCGTTCGACACCAATGAGATCGGCTATTCCAGCGCGGTGACGGTCGTGATGCTGCTATTGGTCGCGGCCGTCAGCCTCGGTCTGGTCTGGATGGGTCGCTATCGGGAGGTGATGCGCGTGAGCGCGCCCTCGAGTCGTCAGGCAAGTCGCGGGCGCAAGGTCGCGATCGCACTGGTGCTGATCGTTTTGCTGTTGCCGTTTCTCTGGCTGTTGCAGATGAGCTTCAAGTCCAACGACCTGATCCTGCAATTTCCGCCGCCGCTGATCTTCACGCCGACGCTGGTGAACTACACTTCGCTCTGGCAGAGCGCGTTCTCGGCGTCCTTCGTCAACAGCCTGTTGAGCGCGTCGTTCTCGACCGCATTTGCGCTGCTGTTCGGCGTGCCCGCGGCCTATGCGCTTGTCGCGATGGGCAGGACGCGGCAAGCACGCGCTCAGCTTCGCGATCCTGGTGACGCGCATGGCGCCGCCGATCGCGTTCACGATTCCCTTCTTCCTGTTCTACCGCTGGATCGGCCTGCTCGACACCGTTACGGGCCTGGTCCTGATCTACACCAGCTTCAACCTGCCGCTGGTGATCTGGATGATGCAGCCGTTCTTCGAGACGGTGCCGGTATCGCTGGAGGAGGCGGCGCTGGTCGACGGTGCGCCGACCCGCACGGTGTTCCTCAAGATCGTGCTGCCGATGGTCGCGCCCGGCATCGCCGCCGACCGCGATCCTCTGCTTTCTCTATGCCTGGAACGATTTCTTCTTCGCGCTGATTCTGACCCGCACCAGCGCTCGCACCGCGCCGGTCGCGGTCGTCAACTTCATGAATTACGAGGGCTGGGAATGGGGTAAGATCGCGGCCGGCGGCTCGCTGGTGATGGCGCCGGTCCTGATCTTCTCGCTCGCGGTGCGGCGTTATCTCGTGAGCGGACTGACGGCAGGCGCCGTGAAGGGGTAGCCATGCAGCTTCCAACCGGTGCGTCGCGCTTCGTTTTCATCCTGGCGCATCCCGCCGGTCATGTCGGTGCACCGCGTTATTACTCGCCTTACTTCCGGGACAGCGGGCTCGACTGGCACATGGTGCCGCTCGACGTCGCGCCTGCGCACCTCGCAGAGACCATCCGCGCGCTGGCGAAATCGGCGAGCATCGTCGGGTTCAATCTCACCATGCCGCACAAGCCGGCCGCGTTCGAACTCTGCGACGCGGTCGGGCCCGCCGCGACGTTCGAGGGCGTGGTCAATACGATCCGGATCGAAGCGGGCGGCCGGCTGGTCGGAGAGTCCTTCGACGGCGGCGGCTTCCTCAACGCCGCGCGTGAGGCGGGCGTGTTCGATCCCGCGCGGCGCAGCGTGGTCATCGGCGCGGGCGGTGCGGGGCGCGCGATCTGCCATGCGCTGGCCGCGGCGGGCCTGGAGCGGCTTGGCATTCTCAACGAGACGATGGAACCCGTGGAGACGCTGGCGACAAAACTACGCGGCAAGTTTCCCAAGCTTGACATCCGCTTCGACCAAACGTTCGATGACGCTGGCCTTCTCGTCAACGCGACGTCGCTCGGCCTGCGTGCGACCGATGCGTTGCCGATGGACCCATCGAAGCTGCCGAGCGATTGCGCGGTGTTCGACATCATCGCCGCTCGTCGCACGGAGTTCATGAACGCCGCTGCGGCGCGAGGCCTGAAGGTGATCGATGGCGTCGCCATGATCAGGCATCAGCTTCCGCTGCAGACCGCGTTCTGGAGGGGGGAGACATGAGCGAGGAGCGCCATACGCTGCGAAGCGGCGGGATCGAGGCGAGCGTCAAGGCGCATGGCGCGGAACTTTGCTCCCTGAAAGGCACGCACGGCGTCGAGTTGATCTGGCAGGCAGGAGCCGCATGGCCGCGCCACGCGCCGTTGTTGTTCCCGATCGTCGGCCGGCTGAAGAACGACGAGTTGCGGCACAATGGCGCGACCTATCCGATGACCCAGCACGGCTTTGCCAGGGATCAGGTTTTTGAGTGGGCGGAGTGCGGGGACACCTTCTGCTCGCTGCTGCTGCGCGACAGCATGGCGACGCGCGTGTGCTATCCCTTCGCGTTCGGGCTCGCTGTCACCTATCGTTTGCAACAAAGCGCCCTGGATGTGACGCTTGCGCTGACCAATGCGGGTGACGAAATGCTGCCCGCATCCGTCGGCGCCCATCCGGCATTCAACTGGCCGCTCGTCGACGGCGTCGCCAAGGACAGCTATCGCCTCACATTCTCCGACGAAGAGTCGATGCCGGTCCGGCGGCTGAAGGGCGGCCTGATCCGTGCGAAGGCGGAGCCGTCGCCGGTCAAGGGCAAGACGCTCGCGCTGTCGGAGCGGCTGTTCGACGATGACGCCATCATCCTCGACCGTCTTGCCAGCAGATTTGTCGTCTATGCCGCGGACCGCGGGCCGTCGCTGGAGGTGTCCTGGAATGGTTTTCGCCAGCTCGGCATCTGGTCGAAGCCGGGCGGCGCGCCGTTCCTGTGCATCGAGCCGTGGCGCGGGTTCGCGAGCCCCGTGGATTTCGAAGGCGAATTCGCCGATAAGCCCGGCGTCATGCAGATCGCGCCGGGCGCGAGCCAGGTTCTGAGTTTCCGGATCGGCATTCGCTGATATGCGCCGGCGCGGCGCGGTTACCCCGCAAGAAATCCGCCATCGACGGCGACCACCGTGCCGGTCGCGTATTGCGACGCGGGCATGCAGAGGAACACGACGGCGCCGGCGACATCCTCCGGCTGGCCCCAGCGCTTGAACGCGGTGCGGTCGGCGATGCGCTGGTAATGCGCGAGGTCGGAGCGGCCGGCAGCATTGATCGCGGTCTCGATATAGCCCGGCGCCACCGCGTTGACGCGGATGCCTTCTTCGGCCCATGCCAACGCCAGCGCCTTGGTCAGCATCACGACGCCGCCCTTGCTGGCGCAATAGGCGGGAATGCGCGGCAGCGCCAGCGTCGCATTCATCGAGGCGATGTTGACGATCGAGCCCTCTGGTCTTCGCCAGCAGCGGGACGGAAGGCCATGCAGGTGCGGAACGTGCCGGTGAGATTGACGTCGAGCACCTTCATGAAGGTCTCGATCTCATATTCCTTGTCGCGCGCCAGAATGCCGGCGCAATTGATCAGCGCATCGACGCCGCTCGTGCCGCTGCGCGAAGGACGCGACGGCCTCGTCGTCGGTGACGTCGAGCGTCGTCGAGCGTCGAGGCCCGGCCGCGGCTTGAGCGGCGTCCGCGCAAGGTCGTCGTCGTTGACGCCGGTCGCGGTCACGGTCGCGCCGAGGTCGCAGAAGAGATTGGTGATGGCAGCGCCAATGTCGCCGGCGCCGCCGATCACGACGGCATGAAAGCCGGGCGCAGCGAGAAAGTGAGCATTCATCGGGATTATCCGTTCCGTTTCGAAGGCGGTCGGCGGCGCGGTCAATTCGCGAACGACCAGCGAGTAGTCGATTTCGTGATGCATGATGGTCTGCTCGCCGGCGAGCTGGCGCACCAGATATTCGCCGGCGCGCTGCCAGGTCTCGCCGGTCGGAACGTGGATCGTGGTCAGGCTCGGCCGCAGATGCCGGCTCCAGTCGAGATCGTCGAAGCCGACCACGGAGAGGTCGCGCGGCACCGAAAAGCCGCTGCGCTCGGCTTCGAGCAGCACGCCATAGGCAATGACGTCGTTGCCGCAGACGACCGCGGTCGGGCGGTCCGTCGAGGCTGAGCAGATAGCGCGCCGCCTCGCGCGCGTCGTCGAGCGTATAGGGCACCTCGACATGCCATTCCGGCCGGCAGCTCGATGCCGTTCTCGGCAAGCGCGCGGCGAAAACCGGCGACGCGGGCGCTGGCGCGATCGTTGTTGCGCTGGAGCGCCGAGACGATCCCGATCCTGTCATGTCCGAGTTCGATCGACATGCGCGGCGGCGCGATGGGCGGCGGCCTCGTTGTCGGTGCCGACGCAGGGGTAGGGCCGATCAGGCTGGTAGATGCCGACATTGATGAAGGGCACGGCGTTGTCGGCGAGCAGCTTGCGCAAGCGCGTCGTGATGGCAATCGCCGCGCAGCACCAGACCGTCGACGCCGCGGCCGATCAGGTTGCGCGCCTGCTGCAGCTCGGCGTCGAGGTCGTAGCCGCTGGTGGTGAGGAACAGCATGTAGCCGACCGAGGACAGATATTTCTGCAGCGAGGCGATGCCGCGCGCGAACATCGTGTTGTCGATGGTCGGCACGATCGCGCCGAGCGTGCGCGAGCGGCGCGACGACAGGATGCGCGCGGGCGCATGCGGGATGTAGCCGACGCGCCTCGATCGCCTGCGCGATGCGCGCGCGCAACGTCGGGCTGACCGCGTCGGGATTGTTGAGCGCACGCGAGACCGATCGCCGTCGATACGCCGGCCCGCGCCGCGACGGCGCGGATGCCATGTTTGAAAGATCGTGATGGCGACGGTCATGCTCAACGCGATGTAACGTTACATCATCCTAGTGCGAACGGAGTCGTAGCGGCATGTCTCAGCAATCTGCTGGAGATCGAATGCAGGCTTGTCCATGCCCTTGACAGGCGAAAGGTGCGACGTTTAGTGTGTAAACCGTTTTCATAAGCCGCACGAAGCCGAGTGCCTCAAAACAACAGCCGAGGCCAAGCCACGGCAGGCACAGGCGTCGGCCTATGCAGGGAGGAGTTCAATGAACGCCAGGAATGCATTGCGGCCCACGTCGCGTTGCCGGTTCTCGCGTATTCGCTGCCGGCGTAGTCGTCGCACGGCGCACGCGGCCGATTTCGACTGGAAGAAATTCCAGGGCAAGACCGTCACCTTCCTCGCCAACAACAATCCGGTGTCGCAGGCGCTGCTTGACCTACAAGGCCGACTTCGAGAAGCTCACCGGCATGACGCTCAAGGTCGACGGCTACCAGGAGCAGCAGATGCGCCAGCGTCTGGTCACCGTCATGAATGCGCACAGCGACGAGGTCGATGTGTTCATGACGCTGCCGTCGCGCGAGGGCGAGCAGTTCGCCGCCGCCGGCTGGTATGCCGATCTTGCGCCCATGTCGAAGACCGAAGTCGCCGGCGACTACGACTTGCCGGTCTCAGCCAGGCGCTGCTGAAGGCCGGCACGTTCGACGGCAAGCTGACCAGCATGCCGATGAATATCGAGGGGCCGATCCTTTATTACCGCACCGACATCTTCAAGAAATGCGGCGTCGAACAGCCGGCGACCATCAAGGACGTCGAAGCCGCCGCGAAGAAGCTCAAAGCTTGCGACAGCACCGTCACGCCGTTCGTCTCGCGCGGCCTCAAGCCCGCGCTTCGCCTATACCTTCAGCAACATGCTGCACAATATCGGCGGCAGCTACATGGCGAACGGCAAGTCCAATCTGTGCTCGCCGAAGGGCAAGGAAGCGCTGGAGACCTACAGCCGGCTGCTGCGCGACTACGGCCCGCCCGGTGTCGTCAACTACAGCTTCCAGCAGATATCGGCGCTTTATCGCAGCGGCCGCGCCGCGATGGCGTTCGAGTCGTCGAACGAATTGCGCACCGTGATGGAAGGCGGCGAGCGCCTGAAGGACACCGGCGCTGATCGCCGTTCCCGGCCGGCGAGGCCGGCCAGGTGCCGACCGCGATCGGCTGGGGCATGGCGGTCTCCGCCTACAGCAAGCAG
This sequence comes from uncultured Alphaproteobacteria bacterium, assembly GCA_963770385.1. Lineage (GTDB taxonomy): Bacteria > Pseudomonadota > Alphaproteobacteria > Rhizobiales > Xanthobacteraceae > Bradyrhizobium. The sequence goes on from CAVYPJ010000003.1 coordinate 3,570,389, forward strand.
CAGGATGCCGCCTGGTACTTCGTGCAATGGGCGACCAGCCCCGAGGTGCAGAAGATGATGGCGCGTGCAGGGCATCGCGCCGCCGCGCTCGTCGGTGGCCAACGATCCCGAATATCGCAAATGGATCGATGCGGAGCCGGTGCGCAAGGAATGGCAGGCCGCGCTCGACGTGCTGGCGACGAAAGGCTCGTCCGAGGTCGGCTATCCCATCGTCGCCAATCCGGAATCGCGCGAGTTCATCGGGCAGGCGGTGCAGGATCTGATCCTGAAGCAGAAGACCGTCGATCAGGCCTGCGCCGATGCCGACAAGGCGCTCGATGGCGCTGATTGCGCAGAAGTAGGAAGTGCCGACCTGCCGGCTGCGCCTCGATGTAGCCGGCAGCGTGACATTTGGAAGAGAGAATGCCCGCGACCGCCGACACATTGACGCAAGACCGCCAGAGGCTGGAACTCGGCGCGCTATCGGCGCCGGCCGTGGTGTTCACGGTCGCGATGATCGCGTTTCCGCTCGTCTATACGATCTGGCTCGTGCTTCCAGAGCTTTTCGTCGACCGGCAAGCAGTCCTTTGCGGGCTTCGCCAACTACGCGAAGCTCGTCTCCGACAACGAGTTCTGGCACGGGCTGTGGGTCACGATCGCGCTCTACGTGCTGTCACTGGTGCTGCAGCTCGTCTTCGGCGTCTGGCTCGCGCTGATCCTGTTTCACGCCAAGCGATTGCCGGGGATCGTGCGGTCGCTGTTCATCTCGCCCTTCATGATGCCGCCGGTGGTTGCCGGCATGATGTGGCTCGTCATCCTCGATCCGTCGCTCGGCGCCGCGAATTACATCCTGTCAATCGCTCGGCCTGCCGCCCTCGGATTGGCTGGCCTCGCCGACCTGGGTGATCCCGACGGTCGCGCTGATCGACAGCTGGCAATGGACGCCCTATGTCGCGCTGATCGTGCTGGGCGGCCTGCAGTCGCTGCCGCCGAGCGTCTATGAGGCGGCACAGATCGACGGCGCCTCGGCGTTCAAGACCTTCCAGCGCATCACGCTGCCGCTTCTGCTGCCGACCATCGTCACTGCGACGATCCTGCGCAGCGTCGATCTGCTACGCTTCTTCGACATCATCTACATCACGACGCAGGGCGGTCCGGGCAACGCGTCGAACACGCTCAACATCTACGGTTTCCGGGTCGGGTTCGAGTTCTTCAATATCGGTTACGCCAGCGCGCTGATGCTGACGCTTGACCGCGATCGTGTTCGGCGTGGTGCTGGCGTTCAACCGCCTGCGCGGCGCGGTGGCGTGGTGAGGACGAGATGACCGACGCGCCGACTGCCGACGACGCCTGGATCCGCAGGCTCAACACGCTGCAGCTCATGCATCGCCGGCTTCATCATCATGGCGCCGACGTCGCCTGGATGGTGCTGTCCTCGTTCAAGCCGTCGTTCGAGGTGACCGCCTATCCGCCGACGCTGATCTTCTCGCCGACGCTGGAGAACTACGGCCAGCTGATGCGGACGACGCCGTTCTTCACCTACGCCGTCAACAGCCTGATCGTCACGATCGGCTCGACGGGGCTCGGACTGTTGTTCGGAATTCCGGCGGCGTTCGCGATCTCGTGGACGCGGATTTCGTGGCCGGCGATCCTGACGCTGGCGGCGCGGATGGCGCCGGGAACGCTGTTCCTGCTGCCGTGGTACGTGATGTTCCGGCAGGTCGGCATGATCGGCTCCTACACCGCGCTGATCCTGAGCCATGCCGTGATCACGCTGCCGATCGTGATCTGGGTTCTGCTGCCGTCGTTCGACGACATCCCGCGCAGCGTGTTCGAGGCGGCACAGGTCGACGGCTGCAGCGTCACGCGCATCCTGTGGCGCATCGCGCTGCCGCTGGTCGGCTCGGGCATCGCGGTGGCGGCGATCCTCGCGTTCGTGTTCTCGTGGAACTATTTCCTGTTCGCACTGGTGCTGTCGAACGGCGACACCAAGACGCTGATCGCGGCGGCATTCAATTTCGTCGGCGAGGGCTCGACGCAATTGGGGCGCGCTGATGGCGGCTGCGACGCTGATCGCGCTGCCGCCGCTCGTTCTTGCGGCACTGGTGCAGCGCTGGCTGGTGTCCGGGACTGACGCTCGGCGCGGTGAAGGGTTAGATGTCGATGAACGTGTCTGTCCAATTCGATCATGCAGGGCCGCCGTGTTTCACGGCCACGAGCGCATCACCATCGAGCGCGTGGCGATGCCGGAAGTCGGCGCCGGCGAGGTGCTGGTTCGCGTCGTCGCGGACCGCGCTGTGCGGCTCGGATTTCAAGCTCTGGCACAAGGGTGCGGAGTTCACCGCGGGCCACGAGATCTTCGGCGTCGTCGAGCAGCCGGGCCATCGCGATGCACGGCAAGCCGCTGCGCGGTCTATATCCCCCTGCATTGCGACCGTTGCGCCGCCTGCCGGCGCGGCGATACCCAGATGTGCCTGGAGGTCTCGAGCCTGATCGGCTGGAACAGGCCCGGTGGCTACGCCGAATATGTGCCGGTGCCGGAGAACTGCCTGCTGCCGGTGCCCGACGATATCGAGGACAGCCTCGCGCCGCTGCTGCTCGACGTGATCGGCACCTCCGGCCACGCGGTGCGGTTCGTCAGCCGCATCGTTCCGCCACAGGAGGCGGGCCCTGTGCTGGTGACGGGCGCCGGCCCGGTCGGGCTCGGCGTCGTGCTGGCGCTGAAAAGCATGGGCTATGACGACATCCATGTCGCCGATCCGAACACCACGCGGCTCGCCATCGCGCAATCCTTCGGCGCCAAGGCGCATCCGGTCGGCGACACCTCGCAACGCTTCGCGCTGATCGTCGAATGCTCGGGCGCGCATGCCGCGCGCAATCTCGGCATCGAAGTCGTGCTGCCGCGCGGCGCGCTGGTCTTGGTCGGCGAGAACGCGGCGCCCTGGACCATCGAGGAAGGCAAGGTGTTCCGCCGCAAGGATTTCTACATGATCCGCACCTTCTATTTTCCGATTCGCGATTTCGCGCCGAACGTCGAGTTGTTGCGCCGCTACAAGGACGAGTATCGCGTGCTGGTCGACGGCGAGTTCGGCCTGCCGGAACTGCCGCAGAATTTCGCACGCTTTGCCGGCGGCGAATTGATCAAGCCCGTGCTGGCGCTGGACTAGGGCGATGGCGTCGATCACGATCCGCAATCTCGTCAAGCGTTACGGCGGCTTCACGGTCATTCCCGATCTCTACTCTTGAGATCAGCGGATCACGAATTCGTCGTGTTCGTCGGCCCGTCCGGCTGCGGCAAGTCGACCTTGCTGCGCATCATCGCAGGCCTGGAGCCGATCTCGGCGGGCGAGCTTTTTATCGGCGACAATCGCGTCAACGGCATTCCCGCCGCGCAACGCGACATCGCGATGGTGTTCCAGGACTACGCGCTCTATCCGCATATGCGCGTCTACGACAACATGTCGTTCGCACTCGAACTGCGCGGCACGCCGAAGGCGGAGATCGCCGAGCGGGTGAAGCGCGCGGCGACCTTGCTGCATATCGAGCCTTATCTCGACCGCAAGCCCAAGGAGCTTGTCCGGCGGCCAGCGCCAGCGTGTCGCGATGGGGCGCGCGATCGTGCGCAATCCGAAAGTGTTCCTGTTCGACGAGCCGCTGTCCAATCTCGACGCCAAGCTGCGCGGGCAGGTGCGGGCGGAAATCAAGGCGCTGTCGCAGGCGCTAAAGACCACGATGGTCTTCGTCACGCACGACCAGATCGAGGCCATGACCATGGCCGATCGCATCGTCGTGATGAAAAGCGGAACGGTGCAGCAATACGACACGCCGGAGGCGGTCTATGAGCGGCCGGCGAACCAGTTCGTCGCCGGCTTCATCGGCTCGCCGACCATGAATTTCTTTCCGGTGGAGCAGCGTGGCGCGATCTCGGCGTTTTCCCATGACGGTGCGTCCATGCGCGCTCGATGACAAGAGCCGGGCGTCGCTGAGCCGCGCCGGCAAAGCCGTTCTCGGTATCAGGCCCGAACACTTCGCCGTCGCCGCCAATGGAGCAGAGGGCGTTGGCGTTGCCGTGAAGCTGGTCGAGCCGCTCGGCTCCGATACCCTGATGCATTTCGATCTGGCAGGTGCGTCCGCGATCGCTCGGGTCGATCCGGCGCTGCGGCCGAAGGTCGGTGACCGCCTGTCGCTGCGCCCGCAACCCGGCAAGACTGCATCTGTTCGATGCCGACAACGGCCAGGTGCTGCAGTGAGCGCGCACCGGCCATTGGGCAAGGTCAGCGCGGCGGCGGATCTCGCGCCCCGCGCGCGCGGCATCCGTTTGATCTGCCTCGGGCTGTCCGCGCTCGATCAGGTCTGGCGCGTCGAGCGGCCTGTTTGCGCGGCGGCAGCGAGAAGATCAGGAGCCTTGAATACACGACCTCGGAGGCGGCATGGCGGCGAATGCGGCCGTCGCTTCCGCGCGACTCGGCGGCTCAATCGCTTTCTGGGGACGCGGCGGTGATGATGCCGCCGGACACGAGATGCGCACGGCGCTCGCGGCTGAGGGCGTCGACGTCGCCCATTTCCGGCTCTTCCCGGGCGGGCGTTCGTCAGTCTCGGGCATCATCGTCGATCGCTCCGGCGAGCGCCAGATCGCAAATTTTCGCGGCCAGTTTCCGACCGAAGCCGACTGGCTTCCGCTCGATGAATTGTCCGGCGTCTCCGCCGTGCTGGCCGATCCGCGCTGGCTCGAAGGCGCTGTCGCGTGTTCGGCAAGGCACGCGCACTGGGTATCCCGACGGTACTCGACGGCGACATAGCGGAAGCCAAGCGTGTTCGAAGCGTCTGCTGCCGTTGACCGATCATGCGGTGTTTTCCGAACCGGCGCTGGCGGGTTTTGCCGGCTCCGCGAGCGACGAGGCGCTGGCGACGCTCGCGCGCTTCAACTGCCGCGTCGTCGCGGTCACGCGCGGCGGAGGCGGGCGTGAGCTGGTACGAAGAACGGCAGCCTGAAGCGTCCGGCCGCCTATCCCGTCGATGTCGTCGATACCACAGGCGCCGGCGATGTCTTTCACGGCGCCTACGCGTTCGCGATCGGCGGCGACCTTGCCGTGCATGAGGCCATGTCGTTTGCGTCGGCCGCAGCCGCGCTGAAATGCACGCAGGCCGGGCGGACGCGCCGGCATCCCGACCATTGACGACTGTCTTGCTTTTATGAGGAACGACGAATGAGAACGATTGGAAAGAATCGCGGTCTGGCTCGCCTGGCCGACGCGGACGGCCATTTTCGCATGGTCGCGCTCGACCAGCGGCCGCCGTTGTTCGAAGCCATTGCGCAGGCGAAGGGTATTACGCAAGGATCAGGTCGAATATGCCGACGTGACCGCGGCCAAGCGGCTCCTGGTCGAGGCGCTGGCGCCGCATTGCAGCTCGATGCTGTTCGATCCGAATTTCGCGGTGCCGGCCGCGATCGACCTGTTGCCGCCGCGTTGCGGATTGATCCTGACGCTGGAGGAGCATCGCGTCGAGGAGACGCCGGGCGGACGCAAGTCGCGCGCGATCGCGAACTGGAGCGTGGACAAGATCCGCGCCATCGGCGGCGATGCCGTCAAGGTTCTGGCCTGGTATCGTCCCGATGCCGATGCCGCCGTCAACGACGCATCAGCAAGCGTTCGTGCGCGAGGTCGGCGAAGCATGCACCCGCCACGACATTCCCTATGTGCTCGAACTCCTGGTCTATCCCTTCCTCGGCAGCGCCAATCACACCGCGGACTATGTGGAATCGCCCGGCAAGCTGCCGTCATTGGTGATCGAGAGCGTCCGCGAGTTCGCCAAGCCCGAATATGGCGTCGACCTGATGAAGCTCGAAAGCCCGCTCGCCGCCAACAGCCTGCCGCCGCGTGACGGCAGCGCCGAGGCGAAGGCCGCACAGCGCGAGTTCGATGCGATCGGCGAGATCTGCGGCGACCGACGGATTCCCTGGGTGCTGCTGTCCGGCGGCGCCGCGCCGGACAGGTTCGAGCGCGTGCTGGACTACGCCTATGCCGCGGGCGCGGGCGGCTTCCTCGCCGGCCGCACGATCTGGCTCGATGCCGTGCGAAGGAACTTCCCGGATCGCAAGGCGGTCGCCGAGGGCCTGCGCAAGGATGGCGTCGCCGTGCTCGATCGTCTGAGCGAGCTGACCAGGGCAAAGGCGAAGCCCTGGACCGCGCAATTTCCGGTGTTCGCTGACGTCAAGCAGGAAGGCGATTTCGCACGGGCTTATTAATTCTACTGAGTCAGTAATCCCTCATGGTGAGGAGGCGCGTCAGCGTCGTCTCCGGACGATGCTGCGCATCGCCGGGAGAACCATGAGGCCTCGGTGCCTGTTCCGGGCCTCGTCCTTCGAGACGCTTGCTGGCGCAAGCTCCTCAGGATGAGGGGATAAAGCTGGTTATGACGCAGTAGGCCGAGCTAAAAATGGAGCGCGATGATGATCTATTCTCATCGCGCTCCGCGCGCGCGCCATCATTGCGGCTCGATGCCGGCATCTTTGATGATGCGGTCCCACTTCTTGATCTCGGCCTTGAGGAAGCTTTCGAGCGCCTCAGGTGTCGCGCGCTCCTGCTCGACCGGCGTCATGCTGAGTTCGGCGAAGCGCTTGACGAGGGCTGGGTCCTTGAGCGCCTTTTGCAGGGAATCGACCAGCTCATCGACGATCGGCTTCGGCGTGCCATGCGGCGCGTAGAGCCCATACCACGTGGTGACGTCGAACGCCGGAACGCCGGCTTCCGCTGACGTGGGCACGTCCGGCAAGGTCGCAAGCCGCTGCTTGCTGGTGATCGCATAACCTTTGATGGTGCCGGACTGGATATAGGGCGTCGGTCCCGTGGCGGGATCGCAATAAACGTCGATATGGCCGGCGATGGCGTCGTTGAGCGCGGGTCCGCCGCCCTTGTAGTAGACCGGCGTGAGCTTGGTGCCGATCGCGCTCATGAACATCAACCCGCAGAGATGCGATGCGGAGCCGAGGCCGACATTGGCATAGGTGACCTTGTCGCCTTGCTCGCGCACATAGCCGATCATCTCCTTCAGGTCCTTGGCGGGAAAGTTCGGCCGCGCCACCAGGATCATCGGCACGTCGGTGACGAGACCGATCGGCGCGAAATCGCCGACGGGATCGAAGGGCAGCTTCGCATAGAGCGAAGGTGCCGTGGCTTGGCCGACATGCATCAACAAGAGCGTGTAGCCGTCCGGTGTCGCCTTGGCGACGCGGTTGGTCCCGATGGTGCCGCCGGCGCCCACGACGTTTTCGATGACGAAGGACTGCTTCAGCGTCTCGCTCATCGCATTGGCGAGAATGCGCGCGATGACGTCGCCGGGGCCACCGGCGGAGAAGGGCACGACAAGCGTGATCGGGCGGGTAGGATAGTCGTTCGCAAGCGCCGGCAGCACCGACGCCAAAAACGCAGGCACGAAGAACGCAAGCCCCAAGAAGAGGAGCAGCATAGGTTCCTTGATCAGTTTCATTGTCGCCTCCCGTTTCGCCTCCCGGGCTTGTTCTGGTTCTTGATGGGAGCAGCGTCCGCTACCCGTCCGCGCCGGTCTTTTCCTTCTCCGACCGCTCGATCATGTTGAGGGCAGCTTCGGCCGCTGCCTTGACGTGATCGACGCAGCAGCGCTCGGCGAGATCGGCATCGCCGTTCTGGATTGCGCGCCAGATCGCCGTCACCTCGCGCAGGCTCTTGTTGATGCGCTTGGGCTGCGACATCGAGGTGATCCGCAGCAGCGTGATGCGGTCATGCAGCGGCTTGAGCATCCGCTCGATGAAGGCGTTCCGGCAGCCGCCGATCAGCGCAGCATAGAAGTCTGTCTTGGCCTCGAGCGTCGCGGTGAAATCCGCGGTGGCGGCCGCCGCCTTCAACCGCGTGAGCGCGCCCCCGATCCGGCGCACGACCGCGGGATCGTGCAGCCGCGCGCATTCGCGGCCCGCAAAACCTTCGAGCACCGCGCGGGCCGCATAGAGCTGTTTCGCCTCTTCCAGGCTGATCGTGCTGACCACCGGCCCGCGATGCGGCACGGTGTTGACGAGGCCATCGGCCTCCAAAAGCCGCAGCGCCTCGCGGATCGAGGGCCGGCTGACGCCGGTCATCTCGCACAACTCGCGCTCGACGAGTCGCTGGCCCGGCTTCAGCGTTCCCGACATGATCGCTTCACGCAGCTTCTGCGTGACCATTGAGCGGACGGTCGGAACATCGTCGATCCGGAGCGTGGACTGCAATTCGTTGCGTTTGTCCATGTCTGTGGCCTTCAGGCCGCCTTTCGTATTGATGCCTTTGTCGCGACCGCCATCATGGCTGCCGCGGGGCAGTCAGAGCGAATGACCAGCAGAATCGTCATCTCGGCAATTTGTATCCCTGGCTGTATCTTCATGCGACGGCCCAGCCTCCGTCGATCGGCAGCATTGTCCCCGTAACATCCCGGGCCGCGTCGCTCGCAAGAAACACCACCATCGCGCCGACGCCTTCCAGCGTGATGAAGCGCCGGCTCGGCTGACGCGTGGCGAGATAATCGCTCGTGGCGTCTTCGATCGATTGCCCAGTGCGTGATGCGGCAGCCGCGATCTTGCCTTCGATCGCCGGCGTCGGCAGCGTGCCGGGGCATACCGCATTGCAGGTGATACCGGTCGTTGCGGTCTCAATCGCGACGGCACGCGTGACGCCGAGGATCGCGGTCTTGGTCGTTACATAGTCGATGCGGTCGGCGACCGCGCGGGTCGAATAGATCGAGGCCATGTTGATGATGCGGCCCCAATTGCGCCGCTTCATCGCGGGCAGCGCGAGGCGGATGACATGGAACGGCGCTGACAAATTCACTGCCAGCGCCTCGTCCCATTTCTCAGGCGGAAACGCGTCCACCGGCGCGAAGTGCCGGACCACGGCATTGTTCACCAGGATATCGATCGCGCCGAGACGGTCGAGGAGGTCGGCCATCATGGCCTCGATCGCCGAACGTTGCGACAGATCGGCGCTGATGCTGATGGCCTCGACACCGAAGCGGGCGCGCAGGCGATCCGCGGTTTCCTTTGGTTCGCGAAGATCATGCAGCACGACATCGGCACCGGCGCCGGCGAGGCTCGTTGCCACGGCCTCGCCAAGGCCGGCGGTCGCGCCCGTCACCAGTGCCCATTTGCCCTTCAGCATCAGATCGGTCACCGCCCTTGCCTCGACGCTTTCCTCAACTCTTTTTCTCAACGCTTTTTCAACTCTTGGGCCAGAACGGCTCGGCCAGCGCCAGCTCGGGCGGGAATACCGTGACGGGCACGCCGGATTGCCACTGCACGATGGTCATGCCGGCGCCGACCCTTCGGCCCTTGTCGTCGAATTTGAGCTCGCCGAGCGGATAGTAGGCCGAAGGACCTCCGTCCATCGTGCGCAGCGCCTCGGCGACGGCGGCGCGGTCGGCCTTGCCGGTCTTTTCGAGCGCGGCCTTGATCAGCCACATGTCGCCATAGGTGGAAATCGCATTCTGGGTCATCCAGGGCTCCTTGTAGCGGGTCTTCAGCTCTGCGATCAGTGCCTCGTGGCCCCTGGCGCCCCAGCTTGCGACGCAGGTCAGAACGCCCTGCAGCAGTTCCGGACTGACCGTCTGCAGCATGTCCGGCTCCGCAATCGCGATGCCAAAGGAGATGGTCGGCACCTTGCCCTGGCCCAGGCCGAACTCGTTCATCTTCTCCAGCAAAAGCTTGGCGTCGGAAATCACCGTCGGCAGGAAGAAGAGGAGGTCGGGCTTGGTCGAGCGGATCTTCTGGACCAGCGGGGTGGCGTCGGCGAGGGGCGGAGTGAAGGTCTCGTCGGCGACGAGCTTCAGGTTGTTCTCGGCAAGCAGGCCTTCGCGCATCGACTTCGCCGAAGCAATCGAGGCGGCGGTGCTGTCGGTGACGATTGCAACCGTCGCAGGCCGTTTTCCGGACGCGCCCTCGGCGAGGCGGATGATCTGCGGCAGCGCCTGTTTGGCCTGGGATGCGGCGGTCGCGGAGGTCTGGAAGACATACTTGAAGCCGCGATCGGTGATCAGGTCCGAATAGGAGAGGGTGAGGATGGGGAGACTGGCCCGTTCCGTCACCTCGGTGACCGCGAGCGTGAATGAACTCAAATAGGCAGCGCTGGCGGCGACCAGATCAGTCTCCTGGGCCACCATGCGCTGCGCGGCGTTCTTGGCCTTCTCGGTTGTGTCGCCGCAATCGAGCACGACGAGTTTGAGTTTGGCGCCGCCGAGGGATTTGACGCCGCCTTGCGCGTTGATGTGATCGACCGCCATTTCGGCGCCCTCGCGCATCACGGTGCCGGGGCGCGCATAGAGGCCGGAGATCGGCACCAGCAGGCCGACCTTCACTTCGGTCGGTTGTTGGGCCGGCTGCTGCGCCATTGGACGAGACGGCAGCAATCCGACCGACGCGCCGGCAAGCACGGCGCGTCGTGTGATTCCTTTCATGACGTATCCTCCTTCATTTTTGTTTTATGCATTATGTTTTTGGTTGATGACCTTGCCTTCTCACGATTTCTTCGGCCAGAACGGCGTGGCCAGCGCCAGGTCGGGCGGAAAGACCGTGACCGGCACGCCATTCTGCCATTGCACGATGACGACGCCGGCGCCGACGCGGCGGCCCTTCGCATCGAACTTCAACTCGCCGCCCGGATAATATTTCGACGGACCGCCGTCCATGGTGCGGAACGCATCGGCCACGGCGAGCTTGTCGGCCTTGCCGGCCTTCTCCAGCGCGTCCTTCATCAGCCACATGTCGCCATAGGTCGAGATGACGTTCTGCGTCATCCAGGGCTCTTTGTACTTTGCCTTCAGCTCGGCAATCAGCTCCTCATGTCCCTTCGAGCCCCAGTTGGCGACGATGGTCATGATACCCTGGACGACGTCGGGGCTGACGCTCTGCAGCATATCAGGCTCGGCGATCGTGATGCTGAAGGAGACGGTCGGGATCTTGCCCTGGCCGAGACCGAACTCGCTGATCTTCTCCAGGCCGAGCTTCGCATCCGAGACCGCGTTAGGCATGAACAGCAGCAGATCGGGACGGGCGGAGCGGACCTTCTGGATCAGGGGCGTCGCGTCGGACAGCGGCGGCGTCCAGACCTGCTCGACGACGAGTTCGAGGCCCTCCTGCGCAAGCAGCTTCTCCTTGAGCGCCTTCGCCGTGGCGACGGAAGTGGCGGTGTTGTCCATGATCATCGCGACGGTTTTCGGCCGCTTGCCGGAGGCTTTCTCGGCGAGCTTCATCAACTGCGGCAGGCCAAGCTCGGATTGCCGGCTCGCGGTCGCAGCCGTCTGGAAGATGTATTTGAAGCCACGGTCGGTGAGGAGGTCAGAGTAGGAGAGCGTCAGCACCGGCAGTTCGGCGCGCTCGGTCACCTCTGTCACCGCAAGCGTGAAGGACGACAGATAGGCGCCGGTGGCTGCAACGAGATCGGTCTCCTGTGCGACCATGCGTTGCGCGGCGTTCTTGGCCTTTTCGGTCGTATCGCCGCAGTCGATCACCACCAGCTTCAGTTTGGCGCCGCCGAGCGCCTTGATGCCGCCTTTCGCATTGATGTGCTCGACGCCCATCTCCGCGCCCATGCGCATCACCTGGCCCGGGCGCGTATAGATGCCGGACAGCGGCACGATCAGCCCGACTTTGACCTCGGCCGGCTGCTGCGCCCGCACCACGCTCGATAGTCCCATCGCGGCGGCGCCCGACAGCACGCCGCGGCGGGTGAGAGATGTTTTCGTCGACTTGCGCTGGTTCATTGTCATCCCATTCTTTGGTTCGATCACATGCCGAGATAGGCCCTGCGCACGCGATCATCCGCGCGCAGGGTTTGGTTGCTCCCTTCGAGAGCGATGCGGCCCGCTTCGAGAACGTAGCCGTGATCGGCCGATTCCAGCGCTTCCGCCACGCGCTGCTCGACCAGGAGAATCGTCAGTTTGGACTGACGCCGTATGTCGATCAGCCGCTCGAAGATGAAATCGGCGATCGCGGGCGACAGGCCCATCGACGGCTCGTCCAGCATCAGAAGCTTGGGCGAGGACGCCAGCCCGCGGCCGATCGCGAGCATCTGCTGCTGTCCGCCGGACAGCGTGCCTGCGAACTGGTCACGCCGCTCGGCCAGCACCGGCAGCCATTCGAAGATGCGTTCGATGTTCTGCTTCCAGTCGCGCCGGCCGGCCTCGGTGATCGCGCCCATTTCGAGATTCTCCATCACGGTGAGCGACGGAAACACCTGCCGCCCCTCCGGGACATGGGCGATGCCGAGATGGGCGCGCTGCGCGGGTCTGACCGAAAGGAGGTCGGTGTCCTCGAAGTTGATCGATCCGGCGCTCGGCCGCACGATTCCGGAGATGGTCTTGAACAGCGTGGTCTTGCCGGCGCCGTTGGGGCCTACGATCGCGACGAACTGCCCGGCGTCGACCTTGATCGAGACCCCGCGCAGAACGGGGATTGCCGAGTAGCCGGCGCTCAGGCCCTCAATGCGGAGCATAGGCCACCCATTTCTTGCCGAGATAGGCCTCGATGACGCGGGCATCGCGGGTGACGGCTTCGCGGCTCGCCCTCGACGATGACGGCGCCGTGGTCGAGCACGAGGAAGCGGTCGACCAGCCGCACCATCGCCTGCATGGTGTGCTCGATGATGGCGATGGTGATGCCGTCGCGCGCCAGTCCCCGGATCACGGCGACGACCTCGTTGGCCTCGTCATGGCCGAGGCCGGCGAGCGTCTCGTCGAGCAGCAGGATGCGCGGCTGCCCGGCGAGCGCACGCGCAAGCTCCATCAGCCGCAATTCCTTGGTCGTGAGTTCGCTCGCGATGCGGCCGGCGATGTCGGACAGGCCGACGCGGGCGATCGCATCCGCGGCGAGCCGTCGCGCTTCGGCATCGTTCTTGGCGCGTACATAGGCGCCGACCACGACATTGTCGGAGATCGACATGCGCATGAACGGACGCATGATCTGGAAGGTGCGGCCGACGCCAGCTTCGCAGAGCGCGTGCGGCTTGCTGCCGGCCATGTCGCGGCCGTCGAGCAGGATCTCGCCGGTGCTCGGTCGCAGGAAGCCGTTCAGGAGATTGAAAAGCGTGGTCTTGCCGGCTCCGTTCGGGCCGATGATGCCGAGGATCTCGTTGCGGCGCAGCTTGAAGCTGACATTCTGTACCGCTTTCAGGCCGCCAAAGGAGCGCGACAGGTTGCGGACTTCGAGGATGACGTCGCCGCTTGCGGATGATTTCGGCTTCGAAGGCGCCAATTCCGTGGGGACGGGCGCAAGCGCGCCGGGCGAGGCAGAAGACGGGACGGCGGCGCGCTTGCGCATCAGGTCGCGAATTTTCCAGAACAGTCCTTCGGGCGCGATCAGGATCATGCCAATGATCGCAAGGCCGAAGATGACGCCCTGGATTCCCGGGATACGGGCGCCGGCTTCGGCGTTCAGTGTCTCCGCAAGCGGGATCAGGATCGCCGATCCGATGACCGGTCCCCAGACCGTTCCGACGCCGCCGAACATCGCGACCGTCAGCGCCTGCGCCGACACCAGCATGCCGAACACCGATTGCGGCGTCACGACCAGCAGCACGACGGCATAGAAGCCGCCGACGGCGCCTGCGATCGCACCGCTCACGGCGATGGCGCGCAGCTTCCAGGCCAGCGTATTGATGCCGGCGGCTTCCGCCGCCGCCTCGTTTTGCTTGATCGCGAGCAGTGCCATTCCGAAGCGTGAGCGCTCGATCCGGAGCGTCAGCAGGATCGTGGCAATCAGCATCGCGAGCGCCAGCAGCGTGTAGACGCGGGGGTCACCGAACTGCATGTAGGCGATCGGGCTGTCACGCTTGATCGGCAGCGTGATCTCCTGAAAGCCCAGCCATTCGAACACATAGAGAATGGCGAGCGGGTAGGCGAGCATCGCCAGCGCGAAATAGTGACCCTGCAGCCGGAAGGTCGGATATCCGATCAGCAGGCCCGCGACGCCGCCAAGCACGGCTGCGATCGGGATCGACACCCAGGGCGGCAGGTCGAAGTAGATCTGGCCGAGCGCGGTGACATAGGCGCCGATGCCGAAGAACGCAGCGTGGCCGAACGAGATCAGGCCGGTGTAGCCGCTGAGCAGATTCCAGGACAGGCCGAATATCGCCCACACCGGCACCAGCGTCAGCATGAGCTGGTAGTACGAATTGGTGACCGTCAGCGACAAAGCGGCATAGAGCACAGCAAGCACGATGACCGGCAGCAGGGAGCGCGATGCGGTCATCGTTACGTCCTCTCGACCATGCGCCCGAAGAAGCCTTGCGGGCGGAAGAAGATGATCAGGAGGAAGACGACGAAGATCGCCGCGTTCTGCAATTGCGTCGGCAGCACCAGCGTCGACATCTGCTGCACGAGGCCGATGGTCATGCCGCCCCAGAAGGCGCCGATGATGCTGCCCATGCCGCCGAGCACCACGCCGGCATACATCACGATGACATATTCGAGGCCGACGAAGGGATGAAAGGGATTGTTGGTGGCGAGCAACCCGCCTGCGATCGCCGTGATGCCGGTGCCGAGTGCGAAGGCTAGGCGATGCGCGCGATCGACGTCGATGCCCATATAGGTGGCGGCAGTCGGATTATCGGCCGCCGCGCGCAACGACTTGCCGAGCCGCGAGCGCGTGATCAGGAGCGTCAATAGGATCATCGTCACCAACGAGACGATTGCGTCTATGCCGCGCGCCTTGTTGACGAAGATGCTCATGTCGAAGAACGGCCCGAGCTCCCAGGCCGAGCTCGACAGCGGCGTGCGCAGCGACGCCAGCACCGAGCCGAACACGATCAGGCCGCCATTCTGCAGCACCAGCGCGATGCCGAGCGTCAGGATGAGCTGGGCGTAATGACCTTCGCCTTCCAGCGACGAGGTGCGCGTGCCGGAGACTCGCGAGATCAGAGCGAGATGGACTGCGTAGCCGAACACGGCGAGCACGGGGCCCGCGAGCAGGATGGCAACGAACGGACCGATGGTATTGCCGAAGACGGCCTGAACGCCGAAGGCGGTGAAGAGATAGAATACCGCATACATGCCGAGCATCATGAAGTCGCCATGGGCGAAGTTGATCACGCGCATCACGCCGAAGATCAGCCCGAGCCCGACGCACATCAACCCGTAGACCGCACCGATCAGGAGCCCGGCGGTCAAGGCCTGCAGGAAGCTTTCGATTGTCTCGGTCACGCCTGGCCTCGCGCCAAATCAGGTATCGCCGATCCGACTGTCATCGTAATCGCCGCTCCTCCGCTGATATGGAAAGCTAGCCCCGCATCTGCACGCCGGCCCATTCCTCGACGACTTTCGCGATCGAGGTGAAGTCGGAGGCCGCGCCAAATTTGGCGTTGGTGATTGCGAGCATTTGCCGCACCGCTGCGCCGCAGACCATCGGCACGCCCATCGCCTCGGCCTCGTCGATGCAGAGCCGCACGTCCTTGTAGGAAAGGCCTGTGGCGAAACCGAAATCGAAGGTGCCGGGCAGCACCGCGCGCGGGAATTTATCTTCCGAGGCGCTGTTGCGTCCGCTGCTGGCATTGATGATGTCGATCAGCACCCTCGCGTCGACGCCGCCCTTGACGCCCATCGCCACCGCCTCGGAGGTGATCACTAGTGCCGCCGCCGCCATCAGGTTGTTGGCGAGCTTCGCGGTCTGCGCCGTGCCGGGTTTGTCGCCGGTGTAGAACAGTTTGCCGAAGTGCTTCAGGATCGGTTCGACCCGCTCATAAGTGTCCTTTGGACAGGAAACCATCACCGCCAGCGTGCCCTTCACCGCGCCGGTGATGCCGCCGCTGACAGGCGCATCGACCAGCGTCATGTCGCGCGGCTTCAAGCCTTCCGCGATCAGCTTGGCCGCGCCGGGTCCGGTGGTCGAGAGATCAATGATGATGCGCGCACGGTTGCCTGCGATGAGCCCGTCGGGCCCGAGCGCGACAGCCTTGACGATGTCGGGGGTCGGCAAGCTTGCCAGCACGATGTCCGCGCTCGAGGCGACCTCGGCGGGCGATTTGGCAAGTCGCGCGCCGCGCGCGACCAGCGGCTTGGCGGCTTCCGCCTGTGTGTCGAAAATCGACAGGGAATAGCCGGCGTCGAGCAGTCGTCCGGCCATTGGTCCGCCCATCCGGCCCGTTCCAATGAAGCCGATCGTTTCGTCCGCCATCGTCTCGCTCCCTGTCTCAGCCGCCGAGCGCGCATCCTTGAAGCGATCCCTCGGAGAACGTTTGTCTATGAATGTCCAGATTGTCAGTTAATCTGTCAAGCATAAGATTTGGGTCGACAGACATGCGCGCGGCGACCTAGGATTTGCAGCTACGATGATCGAGGATTTTGTTTGTGCGACAGAATGAAGCGCCCAGCGCAACTGCGACGCTCGCAGCTTTCGTGGCCGATACGTCTTGGGCCGACGTCGCGGCGCAGGGCCACGACGCCAAACGCGCGATTCTGAATTTCTTCGCAACCGCGCTCGGCTCGGCTCACGACCCGGCTGTGACATCGGCGCTCCGGGCGGTGTCGGTGTTTGGCGGCACGGCGACATCGGCGATCATCGGAAGGGCTGAGCGGCTCGACCCGCTCGGTGCGGGCTTCGTCAACGCGATCTCCGCGAATCTCCTCGATTTCGATGACACCCATATGGAGACGATCATTCATCCGGCCGCGCCGGTTGCCGCACCCGTGCTCGCGCTTGCGGAAGCGGGCAGATATTCGGGGCGCGAGGTGCTGACGGCGTTCATTCTCGGCGTGGAGGTCGAGTGCCGCATCGGCAATGCGGTCTCTCCCGGCCACTATGCGCGTGGCTGGCACATTACCTCGACCTGCGGCGTGTTCGGCGCGGCGGCGGCCTGCGCCAAGCTTCTTGGGCTGCCTGCGGACGGAATCGCGAACGCGATCGGCATTGCGGCGAGCCAGTCTGCGGGCATTGTCGAAAATCTTTCGAGCGCAGCCAAGAATGTCAGCGTCGGCAATGCTGCGCGCAACGGCCTGTTCGCCGCGCTCCTGGCGGAACAGGGATATGAGGCCGCGCCGTTCGCGATCGAGGGACCGCTCGGCTGGGCGCGCGCGATGGGCGATGTACCCGACACGGGGCGGATGCTCGGCGGTCTCGGCAAAAGCTTCGAACTCGCCCAGAACACCTACAAGCCCTATCCGGCCGGCATCGTGTTTCATGCTGTGATCGACGCCTGTTTCAAGCTGCGTGGTCGGCTCGGCGGGAGCGTCGATAGGATTGCGGCGATCACCGTGCGTGGCTCCGCGCTGCTGCTGGCGCGCGGTGACCGTGTGGTGCGCAATGAACGCGACGCGCGGGTCAGCATTCACCATTGCGCCGCCGTGGCGCTCTTGGTCGGTGCGGCAGGAGTTGAAGAATTTTCGCAGGCCGCCGTGGTGCGGCCGGACGTTATCGCCCTGCGGCAGAAGGTGAGGGCCGAGCTCGATCCGTCGCTGCCCGATGGCGCGGCATCAGTCGAAATCGCGCTGCTGTCAGGCGAAACGCTGAACGAGACCGTGATGGCCGCACATGGGAGCCTCGCCGATCCGCTGTCGGACGCCGATATTGAAGCGAAGCTGCGGACCTGCCTGCGGCATGGTGGCGCGGATTGGGATGAAGAAGGCATCATCGATGCGCTCTGGCGGCTGGATACGCTGGATGACATCTCCAGCCTGATGAACGCGCCACGCGCGAACCATTCAACGGCGTCGACCGGCGCCGGTTGAAATATCCAACGCTCAACCATTGAAAGGATGACCATGAGCAACAGCGAACTGTTCGAAAAAGGCCTCAAAGTCCGCAAGGAAGTGCTTGGCGAAGACTATGTGAACAAGTCGATCGCCGGCGCCGACGAGTTCACGCGCACGATGGCGGAGTGGTCGACGGAGTTCTGTTGGGGCGCGCTATGGACGCGGCCGGGGATGGATCGCCGCACCCGTTCGATCGTGAATCTCGCCATGCTGGGTGCGCTGAACCGTCCGCATGAGCTGAAACTGCATGTGAAGGGCGCGCTGAAGAACGGTCTGACCAAGGACGAAATCAAGGAAATCCTGCTGCAGGTGGCCGTATATTGCGGCGTCCCCGCCGGTATCGACGCCTTCAGAAACGCGCGTGAGGCCTTCAAAGAGCTGGAAAACCCCTAATTTTACAGGGGAAACGGCAAAATTGTTATTTTGCCGCTTGCGAAAGGACGCGACTCAGCCCTTATTTTAAGGCACTTTAGGCTCGTCAAGGCTGAACAAATCTGTGTAGAAGGCTCTGGCAAGCTTACCGGATCGTCTAATGTGCCTTGGGTTCGAATCAGAGGAGACACGATGCCCACCCAGATGTCCAAATCGCAGTTGATTGAGAAAATTGCGACAACCACCGAACTTTCCAAGCGGGACGTGAAGTCCGTGATGGAGACGCTGACCGATGTCGGTCACAAGGAGCTCAAGAAGTCCGGCACCTTTCTCGTCCCCGGCTTTGCGAAGTTCGTTGTCATCAAGAAGCCGGCGACTAAGGCCAGGAAGGGCACCAACCCGTTCACGGGCGAGGAGATGATGTTCAAGGCCAAGCCTGCTCGCAAGATCGTGCGGGCAAGGCCGGTCAAAGCCGCGAAGGACGCGGTCGCCTAGCAAAAGGCCCCCGAAAGGGGGCCTTTTGTTTTGGGGCGTGCGGTCTCGAACAAGCCGCCGGATTGGACGGGTCGATATGACGATGCGATCGTTGCGCCGGCGAGATGCAAATCGGCCTTGCTTCTTGGTGCCGCGTGATGAGAATACGGACATCGGTTCGGGGCCGACCAATCAGGCTTCTGCTCACATACGGACCCATTCGGAGCGCTCTATGAAAGCGGCACTTGTTGCTCTCGCTGTCGTCGCCATCGCCGCACTGACGGCTGCGCCAGCAGAAGCGCGTCGTCATCACCGGTATGCCTATCATGGCTGCCATCAGTATGACGACTACACGAGGGGCAACACGTTGTCGGGGATGAGCTATGTTTACCCGGCCGCGAATTGGGGTCCGTTCTTCCACTGCCGGATGTACTACTCGCCGGTCATTTCGGCGGCGCCGTCGCCGGCCTACGTGTATTGACGTCCCACCATCGTGGGACGTAGCGATCGCTGCGATTGGCGATCAGTCAGCGGTCTCTTTGAGGGACCAAAAGCAAGAAGCCAGGGTTGCCCCTGGCTTTCTTTCATTGAGGTCACCAAGCTGCCGGCCTGGCTTCCGCACCGCCCAATCGGGCCTGGAAGACCTAACAGGTGCAGCCGACGAGCGCGGACCCGTCCGCTTCGAATGTTTCGCGCGTCCGCTTAGTGGCTTACCACCAGATCATCGGCCGGTCGGGCGCACCGCACACGACGGCGCGGCGGCGTTCAACGCCATTCGGCGTTTCGATCCGGATGGTCTGGATGCAGCCGGGGTGGATGGCGAGATTGTAGTGGAACGGCGCGTTGGTGTAGTAACCGTGCATTCGGCAAAGATAGCCAAGGTCCGGTCCGCAGCGGGTCAACGGAAAGTGGCGTCCGTGAGCCGATGCCGGAGTGGAGAGGCCCGCCAGCGCAGCAGCGACTGCAGCGAGAGCGATCTTGGTAACGTGCGGCATTTCCTGATCCTGTCCTGATCCTTGCAAAAAGCCTTCAGACGACGGCGTGTGACGGGGTCACCATAGACTGTGATTCCTCCGTTCGCCAAGCGCACGCGGCCGTGGCGGGCCGTCTAGGCCCATTTTCGGTTCAAGTGTTGCTTAATCGGATAACGACCCGGCCTGCATCCGAGTTCAAAGCCGGCTCGTCAGCACCGCTGGTGGTCGCGGAACGATCGGAGCGTAACCGCAAAGTTCGGTCATTTCTGGCAATTATCTAATCATGTTAGAGTGTTATGGCGAAAGTCCCGAATCGATTGATACTAAAGTTGACGACGTTCGCCTGAGGCTTCGCAAGGTCGGGCATTTCTGCAATCTCCTGGATACGTCTACCCGATTTTGCCTAGTCTGGTTCCAAGCTCAGAGAATCTGCAGAGAGAGACCGAATGCCATCGGACAAAAGCCGGCCTGATCCGATCGTGGTCATTGGCGATGTCATGCTCGACCGCTACGTGACCGGAAAGATCGAACGCATTTCGCCCGAAGCGCCCGTTCCGGTGCTGCTGCACGGCCACGACCGGGCGGTGGCCGGCGGCGCAGCCAACGTCGCGGTCAATGGTCTGGCTCTGGGATGCGACGTGCGGCTGATCGGGGTCGTCGGGGACGATCAGGACGCAGAGGATCTGAATAACATCCTGTCCCGATCGGGCGTATCCACCACGCATCTCGTGACGGATGGGACGAGACCGACCATCTGCAAGACCCG
This sequence comes from uncultured Alphaproteobacteria bacterium, assembly GCA_963770385.1. Lineage (GTDB taxonomy): Bacteria > Pseudomonadota > Alphaproteobacteria > Rhizobiales > Xanthobacteraceae > Bradyrhizobium. The sequence continues at coordinate 3,590,690 of CAVYPJ010000003.1, forward strand.
CGTCGTCAGCGGCCGCCAGCAGTTCTTCAGGATCGACCGCGAGGTTTCCACGCGCTTGCCGGAGAAAGTGGAGGAGAGGCTTATCGCATCGGCCCTCGCCGCGATGGCTGACGCCGGCGTCGTGGTGATCTCCGACTATGCCAAAGGCGTGTTCAGTGACCGGGTGCTCCGGGAGGTTATTAGCGCGGCCAGATCGTTGGGAAAGCAAATTCTTGTCGATCCCAAGCGTCGCACCTTCGAAGCCTATCGCGGCGCTGATTTCATCAAGCCGAACGCGGGAGAACTGGCGGCCGCAAGCGGCATGCCCTGTTCGACGGACGCGGAGGTCGAGGCTGCCGGCGCGAGCATCGCGAGGCAGTTCGATGGCACGATCCTGGTCACGCGGGCAGAAGCCGGCATGTCCCTGATCAGGCCAGGGCAGCCTGTTCGGCACCTCAAGTCGTCGGTGCTCGAGGTCGCAGACGTGTCCGGTGCCGGTGATACGGCGCTGGCCGCCTTTGCGGTGTCGCTGGTCGAGGGGCGTGCGATTGAAGAGGCTGCGATGATCTCCAACATCGCCGCGGGCGTTGCCGTCAGCAAGCTCGGTACGGCGATCGTCAACCGGATCGAGCTCGACGCGGCGCTGGCGCGGTCGTCCAGTCCGAAACATCACCCCGGATCGCTCGCGACCAAGGCGACCGCGGCCGAGATGGCGGCTGGCCTGGCGCCGCATGGGCGAGCGCGTCGTCTTCACCAATGGGTGTTTCGACCTGATCCACACCGGGCATATCGAGCTTCTGACCTTCGCGGCCAACGAGGGCGATCGATTGATCGTCGCCCTCAATACCGATGCCTCTGTCGGGAAACTCAAGGGACCGACGCGTCCGATCCAGACCGAGCTCGATCGTGCGCGGATCATCGGCGCGTTACGGGCGGTGGATCTCGTGGTCCTGTTTGACGATCCCACGCCGCTGTCATTGATCGATGCGATCAGCCCCGATGTGCTCGTGAAAGGCGCCGATTATGCCGAGGATCAGGTCGTCGGCGGCGATCTCGTCAAATCGCGCGGCGGCCGCGTCGCGCTGTTTCCTCTGGTAGAGGGACGCTCGTCGACCAGGATCGTGGAGCGGATGCGGTCGTGAGCCTCAAGCTCAAGCCGGGCCATGCGCTGCGTCGTTTGTCGGCCTTCACGGCCGAAAAGGCGCTCCCGCTGTGGGCCGTGGCTGGCTACGACGAGACATCGCAGTGCTTCCATGAACGACTGCGGTTTTCCGGTGAGCCGGTCGCCGATGTGCCGCGCCGCCTGATGGTCCAGGCGCGGCAAATCGTTGTTTATGCGCGCGCCGGTCTTGCGGGCTGGTATGTCGGCGGGAAGATGCTCGCGCTTGACGCCTTCGAGAATGTCCGCCGCCGCTACCGATCCGCTGACGACGCGCCGGGGTGGATTTTTTCCGTGCAACCGGATGGGCGGCCCGCCGATCATGCGCGCGACCTCTATGCCCATGCCTTTGTGCTCTATATGCTGGCGTGGCTCTATCGGATCGGCGAAGAACCGTCGATCCTCGCGCTCGCCGATGAGACGCTGTCTGACATCGATCGCATATTCTCGAGCGGCGATGAGCAGGGTTATCTGAGCAGGATGCCGGGTCCGATGGATCTGCGTGAACAGAACCCGCATATGCATCTCTTCGAGGCGCTGCTTGCGCTCGCAGAAGCAAGCGGAAGCGAGCGTTATTTGGCGCGCGCGAACGCGCTCGTTCGATTGTTCGACCGCGCTCTGGCCGATCCTGTCACCGGGGCGGTCAGGGAGATTTTCACCGGCAACTGGAAACCGGACCGGTCAAGCGGCGACAATCTCGTCGAGCCCGGCCATCAGATGGAATGGGCCTGGCTGCTGCGGGAGTGGGAGCGGCTCGGAGGCTCGCCGGCTGGCGAGCGGGTGGGCCGGCTCGTTGCGCATGGGACGCGCTACGGCATCGATCGCGAGAAAGGCCTCGTCCGGTGCGTGGTTCGCGAGAGCGGCAGTGTTGTCAGTCGCGGCTCACGGGTCTGGCCACAGACCGAGACGATCCGCACGCTGTGCCGGGAGGACGTCGGCGGCGAGAAATGGCCCGGCCTCATCACCGATATCACCGAAACCCTGTTCGAAATTCATCTGCCGCTGGACCTCAATGGCGGGTGGATCGACCAGATCGATCAAAATGGCGCGCCCGCGGTCGACTACATGCCGGCCAGCACGCTCTATCATCTCGCCGGTGCCGCGATGGACACCGCAGCCCTGCTCAAGCAGCCCAATGGTTGAAAACCGACCTTTCGAGCGACCAAGCTGGGCGATCAATGGTCGCTTCGTGACGCAGCGTATGACGGGCGTTCAACGCTACGCGCATGAAATCGTGGCTGCGCTCGACGATCTGCTTGTCGAGAACCGCGATGCCGCGGCTCGCCTCGCTCTGCGCCTGGTGCTGCCGCCCGCTGCGGAGACCGCGCCGGCGCTCGCCAATATCGAAATCTGTCGTACCTCCTTCGGCTCGGGCCACGCCTGGGATCAGTTTGTTCTACCTCTCCACGCCGGAGCAGGCGTGCTCAGCCTCGGCAATATCGGTCCCGTGCTCGCGCGCAAGCACATCGTGTGCGTTCACGACGCGACAACGTTCCTTCTGCCGGAAACCTATTCGCGATCGTTTGGTCTTGCCTATCGCACGCTGTTGCCCTTGATCGGCAGGCGGGCTTCCCGCGTTGCCACGGTATCGCGCTTCTCGGCGGAGATGCTGGTGAAATTCGGTGTCTGCCGGCAAGAGAAAATCTTCATCGCGCCGAACGGTCACGAACACGTCCTGCGGTGGGATGCGACGAAGGCTCGGCTTCCGCTCCTCCAGACAGTGCAACGTCCTTACGTGCTTTTGCTCGGCAGCAGGGCGAAGCACAAGAACATCGACATCGTGCTCGCGCAGGCGCAGGCTCTCGATGAAGCGGGGCTCGATGTGGTTGTCGCCGGCGGTGCGTCCGGCATTTTTGCCGAGCAGGAGCAGGTGGCGCGCCGGTCCAATGTTCATCGGATCGGCTTTGTCGACGACGACGAGTTGGCGGCGCTCTACGAGAGCGCGTTATGCTTGGCCTTTCCGTCGACAACGGAAGGCTTCGGCATCCCGCCATTGGAGGCAATGGCGAAGGGTTGCGCCGTCATTTCATCAGACGCGGCAAGCCTCATCGAGGTGGGAGGAGACGCGGTGATCTATGTCAAGCCCGACGATCCCGCCGGTTGGCGAGACGGGATCATCGGGCTTTCGGCAAACAGCCAACGCCGCACGGATCTGGCTGCAAGGGGCAGACAGAGAGCCGCGTCATTTTCCTGGAAGCACAGCGCCGAGCTTTACCTCGACGAACTTCTACGCTTGCAATAGTCGCTCCATCAATATTCAGGAGCTTCGTCGACCAGTCGCCGATAATATTCCTATGCGAAATTCCAGATCAGCCACGCACCACCAACCCAGATTGTGGTGCTGATCGCCATTGCGAGCGCCCACGGCCATGGTGAAGAATAGTTGAGTGCCGGATCCGCATAACGACAACGAGAACGATACTGTCGGTACTGTCGTGTTGACATGGCTATCCCCTTGCCAAGTTAACCAACAGTCGCAGCACAACCGAGGATTACGGTCCTCGCGTGTTCGGATTATGATTATGTCTGTCGATAATTAGGAATGCGGCTCCCGCCTCAAATCGCTGGCGGGCCGGCTGGAGCAGCCGGATTTTTTGCATTGCTCCCAATAAACTCGGAACATTGTCGGAGAGCTTCCGGCGCCGCAGCGGAAGCCACTCCCAGGCCAAAGGCGACAGAGGCATTGGACCAAATTGGTATTCAAATGGAAGGGTGAGAAACAACCAACGCGCAAGCCGGTAACGCGCGAAGAGTTGGAGCAGTCCTTGACGGAGGCTGTCAGGGCCATCCACCCCGAATTCGAGGGGTTTGCTGGCGTGATCGTCGAGCGCGTCGTGCCGCCTGTCCCTGGGGGCGCCAATTGGGTCGTCAGGGGCATCAGATTTGGTCGGGCAGATCGGCACCGGAGCGGTATAGTATTATCGTATTGCGTGGATGAAGCTCAGCTTGAGTTCGAGCTGTCTGACGCCGGAAAAGCCGGGGCGAATACGCGGCATAACCCTAACGCCTAACGTTGTCGTGGAATGATCCTGCATCCAACCATGACAGGGACTTGACGCCCCGGAATCGGAATGCTGCTATGCAATAGTTGCGGTGCGGTGTTTGGGAGGGCTGGTGTGACGGATATTGTCGATCAAGCCATTATCGATCGAGCCTTTGGGACCTACGAGCTGACCAGCAAGCTGAATGCTTCTGAGCTCGCTCGGTCACGCGATAAGATTAAGAGGTATTTAGATACGCTCATTTCCGCGGGACAAGATGATCCCAACCAGTTGACCGAATACGCCCGCGCCTATCTCAAGGAAATGCACGAAGGCCCCGATCCCCGCTTCACCGGCTGCTGATCGCGTCCTCAACGTGTAACGGTCCGCCGCTGCGGTCGTCACACGATCGCGTCTAGCGGCATCAGCATCTCGTCAAGAGAAGGCACGATCGACGGCGATGCCACCTCATCGGCCTTGGCGAGTTGCTCCATCAGGTAGCGCAGCCGCGGCGGCAGGTCATGACCATGGTCCACGTCGCGACGCAGGACGGTCCGCAGCCGTTCGCCGATCTCGTCGCAAATCGCACGCGCGTGGATGGTGTCGATTTGCAAGCCCGCCCCAGTCATCGTCAACATGAGCCGCTCGATACTATTTTGTCCGCAATCCCTGCCAATTGGCGCCTTGTCTGGTTCAGAAGCGGTAAAGGCCGCCTGATCGATCTCGAGGGTGGTAAAGCCGGAGTTAAGGCGCCGGCCGCTCCGTGGCGTCCGCGAGCGATCGCGATGACGCTACTTCAGGTTAAAGGGGCATTGCGGCGCACCATTCAAAATGAGACTGCCGGTCAAGCCGCGGCCGGCGAAGTTACGCGCGCGCGATCCGTCATCAGCTAGCTTCCTCCCGTGATCGAGGGTCGCGCACGGCCCCGAACAATTCAAACCGGACAACGATTCCGGTGGCAAAAGGGAGGAGTTCGATGTTGAAAGGCAGTTTGGGACTGGTCGCGCTGAGCAGCCTGTTGCTGTCGGGCGCAGCCGTCGCTCAGGACAAGATCAAGGTTGGCGTCACCGCGACGCTCGAAGGCACCTACACGGTGCTCGGCGAGGACGGCATCCGCGGCTTCCAGACCGCGCTCAACGTGCTCGGCAAGAAGGTCGGCGACAAGGAGCTCGAATTCGTCATCGCCTCGACCGACGCGACGCCGGATTCCGCGGTCCGCGCGGTGCGCAAGCTGATCGAGCAGGACAAGGTGCAGATCCTGCTGTCGCCGCTGTCGGGCGACGAAGGCATCGCGGTCAAGAATTTCGCCAAGACCCATCCCGAGCTGACCTTCGTCAACGCGGCCTCCGGCGCGCAGGAAACGACCTATGTCGATCCGGCGCCGAACTTCTTCCGCTACAACATGGACGGCGCGCAGTGGCAGGTGGGCCTGGGCAAATACGCCTATGAGACCAAGGGCTATCGCAAGATCGCGACCGTCGGCGAGGACTATTCCTTCATCTACACCCAGGTGTTCGGCCTCGTGCTGGAGTTCTGCGGCGCAGGCGGCCAGGTCACCAACCGGCAATGGGTGCCGCTCGGCACCAAGGATTTCGCCTCCGTCATCGCCGCGCTGCCGGACGATGTCGATGCGATCTATCTCGGCCTCGGCGGCGCGGATGCCGTCAACTTCCTGAACCAGTATCAGCAGGCCGGCGGCAAGGCGCATCTGATGGGCGGCTCGATCATGATCGACCAGACCATCCTGTCCTCCAAGGGCAACGCCAAGAATGCGCTGATCGGCACCATCGCCGCGAGCGGCCAGGCCGATACCTGGGACGATCCGAATTGGCAGAAATTCGTCAAGGCCTACCAGGACGCGTTCCCGCCGAACAAGCGCTTCCCGAGCCCGTCGCTGCTCGCCACCAACTATTACGGCTCGACGATGGCGCTGATCCTCGGGCTGCGTCAGGTCAATGGCGATCTCTCCGACAACCAGGCCAAGCTCAAGGATGCGCTGGCCAAGATCGAGATCGATGCGCCCAACGGCAAGATCAAGCTCGACTGCCAACCGGCAGGCGATCGGCACCAACTTCGTGACCGAAGTGGTCGATGACGGCAAGGGCGCGCTGTTCAGCAAGGTCGTCAAGGTCATCCCGAACGTGAACCAGACGCTCGGCTACGATCCGGCCGTGTTCGCCAAGATCGGCCTGCCGAGCCGCACCGTCCCGGAGTGTAAGAAGTACTGACCTTTCCTTCGCAGCCGCGATGCAGCCGTCGGGCTAACGCGACAATCCCGTTGCAGCCGCACGGCTGCTCGCGGCTCTTGCATTCGTCCGGCCGGAGTAGTCGTGGCGACGCCACGACTGACCCGGGCAGAGATTTGCAGAAGAGCGCGCACATCGACCTGATGCTCTCCCGGTCGCGGAACACTGTCAAAAGACAAGAACATCCCGCGGGAGGGAGGGCATGAGCCGGGCGCTCGCCGTCTTCCACGGCCGGTTCGGTCGCGCGACGGTCTATCAGCTGAATCGCCCCTTCAACGTGCATGCGCATCGCGAGGGCCATCTGATCTTTCATGTCGGCGGAACGCCCGCCTGTATCGACGTCTGCGACAGTCGCTGGCACCTCAGCGAGGATTCCATCGTCGCGGTCAATCCATGGGAGCCGCACAACTTTCTCCCGACCGATCTGACGGATGGCGCGATCTTCTTCGTGCTCTATGTCAATGCGGAATGGTTCGCGCCCGATGCTGCGACGCCATCGCCTGCGCTTCGGCCGCAATCATTTCAAGCGCACCCCGACGCTCGACAAGCAGATCAGGCGGACTGCAGCGCTGGTCTGCGGCGCGCCGTCGCTGAGCAGCCTCGACTGCGAGCTGAGACACCTGATCGACATCTGCTACGATGAAAGCTGGCAGGCCTGCGACGTGGCGGGGCAAGACGCGCGCGCTGCGGCGGCCGTCACCGACTTTCGCGTGCGCAAATCCATCAAGCTGATGTCCGAAAGCCCGGGCGCCGAGATCGAGCTGGATTCGATCGCGCGCGAAGCCGGCCTGTCGCGCCCGCATTTCTATCGGCTGTTCCGCACCCAGACCGGCGTCACCCCGCACCTCTATCTGAACACGCTGATCATGGAGCAGGCGCTGGACGCGCTGGTGGCGACCGAGGCGCCGATCGCTGATATCGGCTTCGATCTCGGCTTCTCCTCGCAAAGCGGCTTCACGCGATTCTTCGCGGCCAATGTCGGCATGGCGCCGACCGATTATCGCCGCGCCGCCAAGGTGTTGCGCCCCTGAGACGCGGCTCGTCGCGTGAAAAGATACTGACGATCAAGTGCCTGCCTTGCGGCGCCGCTAGGATGCACAAAACGCGGGATCAAAACAGCCGCGGCGCGCGGGAGGAAGGCCATGGCGTCGGCAGTAAATGCCGCGTGTTTTCAATTGTTTAGAGCTCAGGCAACTGGTGAGCTGAAGGCCGTCTTTGCGGCCAGGCGGCAGGCGTGACGCGCTTTGTCGAGCGCCATCCGGCCTGGGCGCTGATCGTGCTGATCGGGGTCGCGCTGTTGCTGTGGCTGATCCTCGCCGTCTGGCCTCCGGGCCTCGAGGACGCGATCGGCCGGAAGAAAATCTTCCTCAACGCGGTCTTCAACGGCGTCACGCTCGGCGGCCTCTACTTCCTGGTGGCGAGCGGCTTCACGCTGATTTTCGGCCTGATGCGCAACGTCAACCTCGCGCACGGCTCGCTCTATCTGTTCGGCGGCTATGTCGGCTACGGCGTCAGCGTCGCGACCGGTTCGTGGATCCTGAGTTTCGTCGTCGCCTTCCTCGCCGTGGCGCTGGTCGGCGTGCTGCTGCAGATCGTGGTCTTTCGCCGCATGGAGGGCGAGGACCTGCGCCAGACCATGGTGACGATCGGGCTCTCGATCGTGTTCGCCGACCTGATGCTATGGGCGTTCGGCGGCGACTTCTATCAGATCCAGACACCCGGCTGGCTGGTAGGGCCGGTCCAACTGCCGTTCGTGACTGCGGTCAAATCCTCGGGCGAAGCGGTCTATCTGCAGTACCCGCTGGTGCGACTGGTGATCTTCGCCGCGTCCGTCGTGATCGGTGCGGTGATGTGGCTTGCGCTCAATCGCACACGCGTCGGCATGATCGTTCGGGCGGGCGTCGACGATCGCGATATTTTGGCGGCGACGGGCGTGCATATCCAGCTCGTCTTCGTCCTCGTCTTCGCGCTCGGCGCGGGACTTGCCGGCATCGCGGGCGTGGTCGGCGGCACGTTTCAATCGATCTCGCCGGGAGAGGACACGCGCTTCCTGCTCGCATCGCTCGTCGTCGTCATCGTCGGCGGCATGGGTTCGATCCCGGGCGCGGCGCTGGGCGCGCTGATCATCGGCCTCGCCGAGCAGCTCGGCTCCGTCTACATCCCGACCTACGCGATCGTGGTGACCTTCCTCATCATGGTGCTGGTGCTGGCGGTCCGGCCGCAGGGCCTGTTGGCGAGGCGATGACATGGCGTTGACCGAGCGCGCCCAGCTTCATGCCAAGCCGCCCGCCGCGGCAGCCCAGCGGCGCGGCAATTCCGGGTTTGCCGTCGGTCGATAATCCCGCCGCCTGGGCCGTCGCCGCAGTCCTCCTGATCATGCCGTTCATCGCCAACGGCTTCTTCCTGATCGAGATCTTCGGCACCACCCTGATCCTCGGGACCGTCGCGCTCAGCCTGATGTTCCTTGCCGGCTATGGCGGCATGGTCAGCCTGATGCAGCTCACCGTCGCTGGCTTTGCCGGCTACATGTTTGCGGTGTTCGGCGTCAGCGGCAGCGCCAATATCAGTCTCGGCTGGCCCTGGTGGCTCGCAACGCCGATGGCGCTCGCGCTTGCAACCGCTTTTGGCACACTCGGCGGCGCGCTCGCGGTGCGCACCGAGGGCATCTACACGATCATGATCACGCTCGCGATCGGTGCAGCGTTCTATTACTTCACCAACCAGAACTGGGCGATCTTCAACGGCCACACCGGCATCAATACGATCGCCACGCCGCATTTCTGGGGCGTCGACTGGCGTGCCGATATTCCCTTTTACTATGTGACGCTAGCGGTCGCGGCGGTCTGCTATTTCGCGGTGCTCTATCTCTCCCGCGCGCCGTTCGGCCTTGCCCTGCAGGGCGTGCGTGACAATCCGCGCCGCATGGCCGCGCTCGGTTTCAACGTCAATGCGCATCGCGTCGCGGCCTACGCGTTCGCAGCCCTGATCGCGGCGCTCGCCGGCATCCTGCAGGTCTGGAACTACCGGCAGATCTCACCCGGTTCGATCGCCGTCGAGCGTGGCATCGATATTCTCATCATCGCCGTGGTCGGTGGCATCACGCGGCCGATAGGTCCTTTCGTCGGCGCGTTCATCTTCGTCATTCTGCGTACCTTCGCACTGGATTTCCTCGTGCATGTCGGGCTTGACGGAAACCGCTTCCGGCTTCTGGTCGGCATCGGGTTTCTCGTCATCGTGTTCTGGTCATCCGACGGCGTGATCGGCCTCTGGGAGCGCTGGCGTCGTCGCGGCAAGGCAGCCGACGCGGCGAAGGGCGGAGGCGCGCGCCATGGATAGCGTCGCCGGGCGCATGTCAGCGATCGGAGCCGGCGCGGCGCTGGAACTGCGCGGCGTGACGCGGATGTTCGGCGCGCTGGCGGCGCTGACCGACGTCACCATCACGGTGCGGCCCGGCGAGCGGCGCGCGGTGCTCGGCTCCAACGGCGCCGGCAAGACGACGCTGTTCAACTGCGTCACCGGCGATTTTCCGCTGTCGTCCGGTACGATCCGTTTCTTCGGCGAGGACATCACCGACTTCCCGCCCTATGAGCGCATCCGCCGCGGGCTGCGCCGCACCTACCAGATCTCCGCGCTGTTCCCCGGCCTGACGGTGCAGGACAACGTCTATCTCGCCTGCTGCGGCGTCTCGCGCGGGCGCTTCTCCTTCCTGCGCCCCAGGGCGAATGACGTGCTGGTGCATGCGGCCGAGACGCTGATCCAGGCCGTGCATCTGACGCCTGTCAAGGATCGGCGCGTCTCCGAGCTCGCCCATGGCCAGCAGCGCCAGCTCGAGATCGCGCTGGCGCTCGCCGGCGCGCCGCGCTTCATCCTGTTCGACGAACCGGCGGCCGGTTTGTCGCCGGCCGAGCGGCGCGAGCTGATCGAGATACTGACCTCGCTGCCCGCCCATATCGGCTACATCATCATCGAGCACGACATGGACGTCGCGCTCCGGGTCGTCGAAAGCGTGACGATGATGCACAACGGCCGGGTCTTCAAGGAAGGTCTCCCGCAGGAGATCGAATCCGATCCGGAGGTGCAGGAACTCTATCTCGGAGGCGGGCATGAGTGACGTCCGCCGCGGCCCGCCCGCGCTCGAAGTCAGGGGCCTGGACGTCTATTACGGGCATTCGCACGCGCTGCAAGGCGTGGACCTGACGCTCGAGTCGGGCGTGTTTTCGGTGGTCGGCCGCAACGGCATGGGCAAGACCACACTGTGCAAGACCATCATGGGCCTGCTCCGCGCGAGCGGCGGCTCGGTGCGCGTGCGCGGCGAGGACATCACGCGCCTCAATCCCGCGCGCATCGCAAGAACTCGGTGTCGGCTATGTCCCGCAGGGACGGCGGCTGTGGCGCTCGCTCAGTGTCGACGAGCATCTGCGGCTGACCGCCGGAATCCGCAGCGGCTCCTGGACCGTCGAGCGCATCTACGACACATTTCCGCGGCTTGCCGAGCGGAAGAACAATGGCGGTGGCCAGCTCTCCGGCGGCGAGCAGCAGATGCTCGCGATTTCCCGCGCGCTGCTGACCAATCCGCACTTGTTGATCATGGACGAGCCGACCGAAGGTCTGGCGCCTGTCATCGTGGCCCAGGTCGAGGAAATGCTGGTCCGGCTCGGCCAGGACGGCGACATCGCGGTGCTGGTGATCGAGCAGAACATCGGCGTGGCGACCGCGATCTCGAAGAACATCGCGATCATGGTCAACGGCCGGATCACCCGCATCATCGACTCCTCGCGCCTGGCGGCCGATCGGGAATTGCAGCAGCGGCTGCTGGGCGTCGGTCTCCACGCGGATGTCGATGTCGACGTCGAGGCCGCTGCGGCCAAGGCGGAGCAGGGCGAGAGCACAGCAGCACCGCCTCCGCGCAGCGCAGGCCCGAGCCGGATCTACATCTCCAATCCGACCCCACCGACCCGCTGGTCGCAGCCGGCGCCGATCGCGCGCATCGAGGCCGCCGCCCGCACGCTCTCGACTGGCGTCACGCGTTTGGAGGACGCTGCGCGGCACAGACGCGAACCCAGCTCGACGCCGCAGGCGTCAGGACCGCCGGCCGTTCTGGTCGTCGGCACGCTCGACACCAAAGGCGCGGAGCTGCGCTTCATCCGCGACATCATCGCCGCAAGCGGTCTGCGCACGCGGCTGATCGATGTCTCGACCAGCGGCAGGCTTTCGACCTGCGACGTGTCTGCGCAGGAGATCGCGCTCAACCACGGGCGCGGCGGCTCGGGCGTGTTCGGCGCCGATCGCGGCGCCTCCGTGGCCGCGATGGCCGACGCCTTCACCAACTGGCTGCGCCGGCAGGGCAATGTCGCCGGCATTATCTCGGCAGGCGGCTCTGGCGGCGCGTCGCTGGTCGCACCCGCGATGCGCAATTTGCCGGTCGGCGTGCCGAAGCTGATCATCTCCTCGGTCGCATCTGGCGACGTCGGCCCCTATGTCGGGCCGGCCGACATCACGATGATGTACTCGGTCACTGACGTACAGGGCCTCAATTCGATCTCACGTATGGTGCTCGCCAACGGCGCCAACGCGCTGGTCGGCATGGTGAAAGCGCGGCTCGATGAACGTGCGGCCAGGGAGCGCGACTCGGCCGCTGGCCGTCCCGCGATCGGTATCACGATGTTCGGCGTGACGACGCCGGCGGTGCAGAAGATCACCGCCGATCTCGGCAACGATTTCGAGTGTCTCGTGTTTCACGCCACCGGCGTCGGGGGACGCTCGATGGAGAAGCTCGTCGACTCCGGCATGCTCGCCGGCGTCGTCGATCTCACGACGACGGAGGTCTGCGATCTCCTGATGGGCGGCGTGTTTCCGGCGACCGAAGACCGCTTCGGCGCGATGATCCGCAGCCGCATTCCCTATGTCGGCTCGGTCGGTGCGCTCGACATGGTCAATTTCGGCAGGCAGGAGACAATTCCGGAGCGCTATCGCCAGCGCAAGTTCCACGTGCACAATCCGCAGGTGACGCTGATGCGCACCACGCCGGAGGAGAACGAGCGCATGGGCCGCTGGATCGGCGAGCGGCTGAACCGGATGGACGGGCCGGTGCGCTTCTTTCTGCCGGAAGGCGGCCTGTCGGCGCTCGATGCTCCGGGCCATCCGTTCTGGGATCCGGACGCTGATGCGGCGCTGTTTGTCGCGCTGGAACGGACGGTACGGCAGACCGGCAATCGCCGGCTGATCCGTATCAGGCGCAACATCAACGATCCCGAATTTGCATCCGCTATCGTCAACGCGCTGCGGCCCTTGATCGGACGCCCGGGCACGCGCCGCAAAGCAGCGAGGTGACTCATGGCCCGGTTTGAACGTGCTGCGCTGTTGAGAAAGTTTCGCGGCATGGCCGCGAAGGGTGAACCGATCGTGGGCGGCGGCGCCGGCACCGGGCTGTCGGCCAAATGCGAAGAGGCGGGCGGCGTCGATCTGATCGTGATCTATAATTCCGGCCGTTATCGGATGGCGGGCCGCGGCTCGCTTGCCGGGTTGATGCCCTACGGCGACGCCAATGCCATCGTCGTCGAGATGGCGGGCGAGGTGCTGCCCGTTGTGACCAGAACGCCGGTGCTTGCCGGCGTCAACGCCACCGATCCCTTCCGCGACATGGATGTGTTTCTGGACCAGCTGAAGGCACTCGGCTTTGCCGGCGTGCAGAACTTTCCGACCGTGGGTCTCATTGACGGCGTCTTCCGCGCCAATCTCGAAGAGACCGGCATGTCCTACGCGATGGAGATCGACATGATCGCCAAGGCGCGCGAGAAAGACCTGCTGACGACGCCCTATGTCTTCAGCGAAGCCGAGGCCACGGCCATGGCGATCGCGGGCGCGGACATCATCGTCTGCCATCTAGGCCTCACAACCGGCGGCGCGATCGGCGCGCAGACCGCACTTAAACTCGAAGATTGTCCGGCGCGCATCGACGGCTGGGCGTCGGCTGCGCTCAGCGTCAACTCTGATATCCTAGTGCTGGCTCATGGCGGTCCGATCGCGGAGCCGGCCGATGCCGACTTCATCATGAAACACACCCGCAAATGCCACGGCTTCTACGGCGCCTCCTCGATGGAGCGGTTGCCGGTGGAGCGGGCACTGACGGAACAGGTTCGCAAGTTCAAGGCGATCGGCGCGCGCTAGCGCCGTGACCAAAGGAGGGAAACATGTCGGGGATTCTGTTCGGTGAATTGATCCTCTGGCTGGTCGTCGCGATCATCGTGATCGTGATCGCGGTCTATATCGTCAACTGGCTGTATCACCGTTCGTCCAAGGAAACCTCCTTCGTCCGTACCGGCTTCCTCGGCGAGCGGGTCGTGATCAACGGCGGCGCCTTCGTGCTGCCGTTCATTCACGACTACACGCCCGTCAACATGAACGTGCTGCCGATGGGGATCACACGGTCAAAACAGGATGCCGTGATCACGCGCGACCGCATGCGCGTCGATATCGAGGCCGATTTTTACGTCCGCGTGCAGTCGACGCGTGAAGCGGTCTCGATCGCGGCCGCGACGCTCGGCCGGCGCACGCTGGAGCCGGAGCAGTTGCATGCGCTGCTGTCCGGCAAGTTCGTCTCGGCCATTCGTTCCGTCGCAGCCGAGATGACCATGGAACAGATGCACGAGCAGCGCGGCGAATATGTCGCCCGCCTCAAGGCCGCCGCGGCTGAGGCGCTTGCGCAGAACGGCCTCGAACTCGAATCCGTCGCGATCACCGATCTCGACCAGACCGACCTCGAATATTTCAATCCGTCGAACCGGTTCGACGCCGAAGGTTTGACGCGGCTGATGGAGGACATCGAGGCCAAGCGCAAGTTGCGCAACGACATCGAGCAGGACTCGATGATCAAGATCCGCTCCCGCAATCTCGATGCCGAGCGGCAGGCGCTCGAAATCGAGCGCGAGAGCGAGACGGCGCGACTGGAGCAGGAGCGCGATATCGAGATGCGGCGAGCGCTGCAGCGCACGGAAGTGGCGCGCGAGCGCGCGCTGCGCGAGACCGAGTCCGAGCAGGCGCAGATCGCCGCCCGCGAAACGATCGAGAAGGCGCGGATCGCCAACGAACAGGCGATCACCGAGGCGCGCATCGTCTCCGAGCGTGAGACTCGGCACAAGGAAATCGAGCGCATGCGCGCGGTCGAGGAAAAGGAGCTGCTGGCCCGCGAGGAAATCGAAAAGGCGCGGATCGCCAATCAGCGCGCGGTCGACACCGCCCGCATCGCTTCGGAGCGCGAGGTCCGCCAGCGCGACATCGAGCGGACGCGGACCGTGGAGGAGGCTGAGATCGCCGCCCGCGAAGCCGTCGAGAAGGCGCGCATCCAGCAGGATCGCACCATCACGGACGCACGCATTGCCAACGAGGAGGAGACGAGGCGGCGCGAGATCGAGCGTACCCGCGCGATCGAGGAGGCCGAGATCGCCGCCCGCGAGGCGACCGAGAAGGCGCGGATCGCACAGACCATGATCGTCAATGTCGAACGCATCGCCTCCGATGAGCGTACGCGCGCGCTGGAGATCCATCAGGTGCGAAGCATCCAGGAGGCGGAAATCGAGGCGCAGAAGGCCGTGGAAGCCGCCCGCATCGCGCGGGAGAGAACATTGGCCGCCGAGCGGATCAGCTCCGATCAAGCGACGCGCAAGCTCGAGATCGACCGCAACCAGGCGCTGGAAGTCGCGGGCATCGCCGCCCGCGAGGCGACCGAGGCCAGCCGGATCGCCCAGGAAGAACGGGTGCGTGCCCTGGAAATCGCCCGCACCCGCGCCATCGAGGAGGCGGATATCGCCTCGCGCGAGGCGATCGAGGCCGCGCGCATCGCGCAGGAGAAGACGGTCGCGGCCCAGCGCATCCGCGCGGAGAAGGAGACACGGGGGCTCGAGATCGAGCGCAGCGAGTCGATCGAGGCGGCGGAGCTGAAGCGCCGTGAAGCGGTCGAGCGGCGGCGGATCGATGTCGAGCTGGCGTTGGAGGCCGAACGCATCGCGTCGTCGAAGACGCGCGAGGTGCTCAACATCGACCAGAAGAAGGCGATCGAGCTCGCCGACGAGACGCGCATTATCGAGCTTGCTGCCAAGCGATCCGAGCGTATCGACGCCGACCGCCAGGTGAAAGAGGCGGAAATCGTTGCGCGCAAGGAAGTCGAGAGGGCCGACGTCTCGCGCGAACAGGCTCTCGAGTCCGCAAGGCTGGAGCGCCGGCGCGCCATCGAGCAGCTCGAAGTCGCGCGCGTGCAGGCGCTGCAGGAGGCCGAGATCGCCTCCCGTGAAGAGGTCGAGCGCGCGCGCATTGCGTCGGACCGTGGCCTCGACGAAGCACGGATCGGCCGTGAGCGCGATCTGCGCAAGCTTGAAGTCGGTCGCGAGAAGGACGTCGAGACCGCGCTGATGGAAAAGGCCATCGCGCTGCATCAGAAATCTCTGGAGGAGTCGGCGGCACGGGCAGCCGCCGAGGACGGGCGGGTGAAGGCGACCGAGGCGACGGAACGCGTCATAACTGTGCGCGAGAGCGAGATCGCCAAGCGACGCAAGACGGTGGAAATTCTGATTGCCGAGAAGCAGGCCGAGGAAACCAGGATCGCGGCCGAAGCGGAACGCGTGCGGGCCGCGGTCGAGGCCGAGGCACAGCGGATGCTGAACGAGGCGGAGAATGTGCTGACCGATCAGGCGCGCTATTCGCTGTTCCGCCGCAAGCTGCTCGACCGCATCGAGGGCATCGTGCGCGAAAGCGTCAAGCCGATGGAGAAGATCGAGGGTATCCGCATCCTGCAGGTCGACGGTCTCAACGGGAACGGGGGTGGCAATGGCGGAGGCCGCAGCGCCACCGACGAGGTGATCGATTCGGCACTGCGCTACCGCGTGCAGGCGCCGCTGATCGATTCCATCCTCGCCGATATCGGCGTGGAGGGCGGCAGTCTCGCCAAAATGCCGGGCCTGATCCGCGAAGCGCGCGACATGCAGGGCATCAAGGACTCGGCGTCGCGCAAGCCGAGCGATGCCAAGCCGGTCGCAGGGCCAGACGCCGGCAGCGAGCCGCCGACCGAGCGCACGCCGAAGAAGAAGGGCTGAGACGCGATGGCCCGGGTCTATGTCTCAACTGTCGTCAACGCACGCAACGACCGCGTCTGGGCCCGCGTGCGCGACTTCAACGGCCTGCCGAATTGGCATCCGGCGATTGCCGAAAGCCGGATCGAGGGTGGCGAGCCCGCCGACAAGATCGGCTGTGTGCGGGATTTCCGGCTGCGCAATGGCGATCGCATCAGGGAGAAGCTGCTCGGCCTGTCCGACTATGACATGTTCTGTACCTATTCGATCCTGGAATCGCCGATGGGCGTCGAGAACTATGTTGCGACGCTCCGCCTGACGCCGGTGACTGATGGCGACCAGACGTTCCTCGAATGGACCGCCGAGTTCGACTGCGCCCCGGAGCGGGAGACCGAACTCGTCAATAATATCGGCGGCGGCGTGTTTCAGGGCGGCTTCGATGCCCTGAAACGGGCGTTCGGAGGCTAGCGTGCCGCATATCGTCAAAAGCACGATCCTCGATGCGCCAACCGGTGCCGTCTGGGACGTGCTGCGCGATTTCAACGGCCACGACCGCTGGCATCCGGCGGTGGCGACCTCGACGATCGAACGCGCGCAGACCGCCGACAAGATCGGCTGTGTCCGGCGGTTCAAGCTGAAGGACGGTTCCGAGCTGCGCGAGCAATTGCTTGCGCTCTCGGATCTCGAACAGACCTTCAGCTATTGTCTGCTCGATACGCCGATCCCGATGTTCAATTACGTCGCCCATGTGCGGCTGCTGCCGGTTACCGACGGCGACCGCACCTTCTGGCATTGGGAGTCGCGTTTCACGACGAAACCGGAGGATGCCGCGCGCATCACGAAGATGGTCGCCGAAGACATCTATCAGGGCGGATTTGATGCGATCCGCCGGCATTTGAAGGAGGCTGCATGAGCGCGGAGTCTGAGCGATGCCGGTCACGGTGAAGACGTTCGCAAGCTCGGGCGAGGCGGCTGCGGCGTTGTCGTCCGACCGCAGCGCGCGCTATCTCGGCGGCGGCACGCTGGTGATGCGGGCGCTGAACGAGGGCGACGTGTCGATCGCGACAGTGGTGCGCGCAACGGACCGCAGCCTGACGCGGCTCGATGTTTCGGCCGCGCGCGTCGTCATCGGCGCGGGCGTGACCTTCGCGCGCATTCTGGCGGAACGCGAACTCGCCTTTCTGCATGCGCCCGCACGATCGATCGGCGGTCCGGCCGTACGCAACATGGGCACGGTCGGGGGCAATCTGTTCGCGCCGAGTCCGTATGGCGATTTCACCGTCGCACTGCTCGCGCTCGATGCAACGGTGTCGGTGCAGGGCGGCCTGGGTGGGCGGGATATGCCGATCGAAGAGTTCCTGCAGTCGCGCGAACGGCAGAGCGGCGGGCTGGTGCTGTCGGTCTCCTGCCAGCGGCCCGCAAGCGCGGATACCTTCCGCTATCGCAAGATCGCCCGCATCAAGCCCAAGGGCGGGTCGGTGATCACGCTGGCCGCGCATCTGCCGATGAGCGGCGGCCGAGTCGTCGGCGCGCGCATTGCGCTGGGCTCGATGGCGCCGACGCAGATCCGTGCGCGGGCCGCCGAACGCGCGCTGGAGGGACGTTCGCTCGACGCCGGGACGATCGCCGCCGCCGCCGCGGCAGCCGCCGAAGGCACGCAGCCGGCGGACAACGCGCTCGGCAGCGCCTGGTATCGCCGCGAGATCGTAGGCGTGCACCTGCGCCGGCTGCTGTCGGATCAGGAGTAACGCCGCAATGTCCAAGACGCCTTTACAGTTTCGCCACAACGGCCGCGAAGTCGCGATCTTCGTCGATGGCGGCGTCAATCTGCTCGTAGCACTGCGCGAATTGATCGGTGACATGACGCCGAAATTCGGCTGCGGGCAGGGCGGCTGCGGTGTCTGCTCGGTGCTGATCGACGGCGAGCTTCATCTCTCTTGTCTAACTCTCGCCGAGACCGTGGCCGGACGATCCGTCGAGACGCTCGACGGATTGAAGGAAGGACCGAACCTGCACCCGCTGCAACGCGCCTTTGCGGACAATTTCGCGGCCCAGTGCGGATACTGCACGCCGGGCATGCTGATGGCGGCGAAGGCACTGCTCGATCGCAATCCGCAGCCCTCGCGCGCCGAGGTCGTCGAGGCGATCTCGGGCAATATCTGCCGCTGCACCGGCTATGAGCCGATCATCAACGCCGTGCTTGCCGCGGCTTCCGCTTCACGCGCTCACGCGTAGAGGACAAGGACCATGCTGGAGCTGCGCAAGGACATCTTCGCCGACGAGCGCGACGACAATCTGAAGGAGATCGGAAAGGGCACCCAACGGCAGGACATGCTCGGCCATGTCACGGGCACGTCGACTTATTTCGACGACCACAAGCTGCAGGGCATGCTGCATCTGAAAGTGCTGCGCAGTGCGCATCCGCACGCGCGGCTGCGACGCGTCGACACCACTGAGGCGGAACGATCGCAGGGCGTGCGGCGCATCATCCGCGGCACCGACGTGCCGCGCAATCTCAACACGCTGCTCAGCCTGATCAATTTCGGCAAGGACGACGAGCCGTCGCTCGCCGTCGACAAGGTGCGCTACAAGGGCGAGCCGATCGTCGCCGTTGTCGCCGACAGCCCGCGCGAGGCTTACGAGGCCATCGGCAAGGTCCGCGTCGATTACGAGCCGCTGCCGGCCGTGTTCGATATCGAGGAGGCCCTGAAGCCGGGCGCACCTGTCGTCAACGAGACCTATCCGAAGAACACTTTCACCTATCACGATATCTACGATCATCAGAAGCTGCGCTTTGGCGATGTCGAGCGCGGCTTCGCCGAGGCGGACCATGTGCTGGAACAGCGCTACCAGATGTCGCCGATCGAGCATGCGCCGACAGAGACCAATGGCTCGATCGCCGCGCCCGACACCAACGGCCGCTATGTCGTTTACACATCGACGCAGGCGCTGTTCTTCTCGCTCGACACCTGCGCGAAGATTCTCGACGTGCCGTCCAATACCTTCCATTTCATCGGCGGCACGGTCGGCGGCGGCTTCGGCGGCAAGGTCGACACGCTCACCGAGCCGCTCGCCATTCTCGGGTCGATGCTGACCGGCCGGCCCGTGCGCTACGTGTTTGGCCGCGAGGAGGAGATGCAATACGGCCCGCCGCGCGGCGCCGAGCGCATCTATGTGAAGGACGGCGTCAAGCGGGACGGGCGCATCGTCGCGCGCAAGATCCGCGCCTATTTCGACAGTGGCGCCTATACGCGGCTGTCGAGCTATGCCGTGGTCAAATGCGCCGCGCATCTGCCGGGGCCGTACACGATCCCCAATGTCTATGGCGATATCTATTGCGTGTTCACCAACCGCACGCCGGCGACCGCGATGCGCGGTTTTGGCGTCACCGGCATGGACTTCGCGCTCGAATGCCAGATGGACAAGCTCGCCCATCTCGTCGGCATCGATCCGATGGAGTTTCGCATCCTCAATGCCTATCGCGACGGCGACATGAAGGCGCACCGGCGCGAGGCCAAGAACACCGCGCTGATCGAATGCGTGCAGGTCGCCGCCGAAAAGGCCAAATGGCCGTTGCAGGAGGAATTCAAGCGGATGTCCTCGCGCAAGGATGGCGGCGGCGGCCGAGCGGCCGTCACGCCGACGCCGCGCGAACCGGCAGCGCCGCGCGCCGCACCTTCGCAGCAGCGCACGAGCTACGATCGAGGGACGCCCATTCCGGCCTTTGAGCAGCGGCCGGTGGCACCGCCACCTCCGCCTCCGCCGCCTTCACCAACGCCGCAGGCGCCGTCGCATGGCGCAGCGCGTTTCTCTTCCGTCTTCGGCACCAGGAGGCGCTGACATGGCCAGGCATCGCGGACGTGGCATCGCCTCGATCAATTATCCCATCGGTATGAATCTCGGCGGCGACCCCAGCCAGGCGCTGGTGCATTCCAACCCGACCGGCAAGTTTACGGTCGCGCTGTCGTCGATCGATCTCGGCCAAGGCATGAAGTCGGTGACGCGGCAGATCTGCGCGGAGACGCTCGGCGTTCCCGTCGAGGATGTTTATGTCGACACCGCGGATTCGGATACCGGGCCGCACTGCATGGGGTCGTTCGCCTCGCGCGGCACGCATCGCGTCGGCAACGCCGTGATGGCGGCGGCGAAGGAGGCACGCGGCGTCATGATGGAGGCGGCAGCGGAGGAGCTGGAGGTCAACGCCGCCGATCTCGAAACCGACGGCCGCGGGAATATTCATGTCAAGGGCGCGCCCCATCGTTCGATCTCGACCAAGGACGTCGCGATGGCCGCGCAGTTCAAGCAAGGCAAGACGATTTCGGGGCGCGGCATCTTCCTCGTGCCGCTGTCCGACGTCGATCCCGAGACCGGCGAGATGACGCCCGCGACCTGTTACGCGCATGCGTGCCTGGTCGCAGAGGTGGAGGTCGATGACGAGACCGGCGAGGTCAGCATGGTGCGCATGGACAGCGCCTATGAGCTCGGCCGCGCGCTCAATCCGCGGCTGGTCGAGCAGCAGCTCGTCGGCGGTGCCTGGATGGGTATCAGCCACACACTCTACGAAACGCCAGAGCCATATTATCCCGATCCAAGCCACGGCCCGCGCGATTTCGTCGAATATCTGATGCCGGGGCCGGGCGACATCTGCCCGCATGACATCGCGGTTCTGGAGCGGCCGGCGGCCGATGGGCCGTTCGGCGCCAAGGGGCCGGGTGAGATGTGCGCCAATCCCGTGCTGCCCGCCGTCGCCAACGCGATCTTCAACGCGGTGGGCGTGCGCATCGACGAACTGCCGATCACACCCGAGAAAGTGCTGCGCGCGATCAAGGCGCAGGGCGGCGCGCGGCCGCAGGCGCGACGCTAGGGTATTGCAATGGTGGTCCGCGGCAACATCGTCGGCATCGACAGTCCGGAGGCGCTGGAGAAGGCGCTGCGGTCCGCCTATTACCTTGCGGATGAAGGTGTCGCGACCGCAGCGTATCTCGCGCTCGCGCTGGGCAAGCCATTGCTGCTCGAAGGCGCGCCCGGCGTCGGCAAGACCGAGGCCGCCAAAGCCATCGCCGCCGTACTCGGCCGCCGGTTGATCCGCCTGCAATGCTATGAGGGGATCGACGCGTCTGCGGCGCTCTATGAGTGGAATTATCCGCGCCAGATGCTGGCGATCCGGCAGGCGGGCGAGGAAAGCATCGACATCTATGGCGAGACGTTCCTGATCGAACGTCCGATGCTCGCGGTGTTGCGCGCACCGGATTCGACGGTGCTTCTGATCGACGAAATTGATCGCGCCGACCAGGAGTTCGAGGCCTATCTGCTCGAATTCCTGTCCGACTTCCAGATCTCCATTCCGGAGCGCGGCACCGTCCGGGCCATGGAGCGGCCGGTGGTGATCCTGACGTCGAACCGCACGCGCGACCTGCACGAGGCGCTGCGCCGCCGCTGCGTCTATCACTGGATTGAATATCCGACAGCCGAGCGCGAGGCGCGCATCATCATGATGCGGGCCTCGAGCGTTGCCGAATCGACTGCGCGCGCGGTCGTTGCTGCCGTCGGCAAGCTCAGGCGGGAGCCGCTCAGCAAGGCGCCGGGCATCGCGGAGGCGGTCGATTGGGCGGAGGCTGCGACCTTGCTGCACAAGGGCGGCGCGCGCTGGCCGGATGCCTTCAAGCGCTCTATCGGCGTTGCGCTCAAGGACGAGGAAGACCTCACCTTCATCTCCGGCCGGCTCGACGCCCTGATTGCGGAGGCGGCGGCATGAGCGACGAATTGCAGTTGCCGCGTGCCGCGCGCGTTTTCGTCTCTTTCGTTTCGCTGCTGCGCGTGAACGGCTTTGCCGTCGCGCCCGAGCAGACCACCACCTTTCTCTCGGCCGTCGAGTTGCTTGGGCCGCGGAGCCTTGAGGACATTCATCGCGCGGGACTGGCGACGCTGGCGCCGCCGCCCGAGCGGCGCGCGACCTATGACCACCTGTTCGACATTCATTTCCGCGGCAGTGAGGCGCTTGATTACGCTGGACCGGACGACGAAGACGTCGTGCGCCTCCAAGAAGAGGGCCGCGGTGACGACGAAGCGCTGCTTGCCGACGAGGTCAACGAGTTGGGGCTCGTTGCGGCGCGCGCCGAAGCGCTCGTCGCGCGCCGCTTCGAATCGCGCACGACGGGGGATGCCTTGCGCCGCTTTTCCCGCGAGGCGCGCTCGCGCTTGCCGCGACGGAGAGGTCACCGGCGGATGCGCGCGCGCCGCGGCCCGTTCGCGGATCTGCGCCGGACGTTGCGCGACAGCGTGCGCAATGATGGCGAGGTGTTGCGGCTTGGGTGGCTGAAACGCCGGCAGCGGCTGCGCAAGGTGTTGTTTCTGATCGACGTCTCCGGCTCGATGAAGGCGCGTACCGAAGACAATATGAAAGTCGCGCATGCGCTCATCCAGGCGGCGCCAAATGTCGAGGTTTTCACCTTCGGCACGAGGCTGACGCGGGTGACGCGGCCGCTGCAGATGAAGCGCCGCGAGCAGGCATTGAATGCCGCCGCGCATCTGGTCAGCGATTGGGACGGCGGCACGCGCATCGGCGATGCGCTGCAGGCCTTTCTCGCGGTGCCACGCTTCGCCGGCTATGCGCGTGGCGCCGCCGTCGTCGTGATCTCGGATGGGCTGGAACGTGGCGATGTCTCCGCGCTGCGCGATGCGGTCGCAAAACTGTCGCGCCGCTCCTGGCGCCTGAGCTGGATGACGCCGCTCGCGACAGGTTCGGGATTCAAGCCGCAGACCGAGGCGCTGATCGCGATCGAACGCTTTGTCGACGATCTCCTCGACGCTGGATCCAGCAGCAGGATCGTCTCGCATATTCTTTCGCTCGGAGAGAGGAGGGCGGCGTGACCGGCATCGTCGATGCGCATCACCATATCTGGCGTCAGGCCGATCTGCCCTGGCTGATGGGCCCGATGCAGCCGCGCATCTTCGGACCCTACGAGCCGATCCGGCGCGATTACCCAATCGAGGAATATCTCGCGGATCTCGAAGGCTGCGGCGTGACCAGGTCCGTCTATGTGCAGACCAATTGGGCCAATGATCGCTTCGAGGATGAGGCGGCGTGGGTGCAGGAGACCGCGAACCGGCGCGGCTGGCCGCATGCGATCGTGGCTTATGCCGATCTCTCCGTCGAGGACGTGCGCCCGCAGCTCGATCGACTGACGCGCTATCCTCTCGCGCGTGGCGTGCGCATGCAACTGCACTGGCACGACAACTCGCTCTATCGCTTCGCGTCGCGTCCCGACCTTTGCGATGATCCAATCATCCGCCGCAACATCGCGCGGCTTGCCGATTATGGTTTCAGCTTCGACCTGCAGGTGTTCGCGCCGCAGATGACCGGCGCGGCGCGCCTCGCCGAAGCCTGTCCGCAGGTGACGTTCATCCTGCAGCATGCGGGCATGCTGGAGGACCTGTCGCCGCAAGGACGCGCGGCCTGGCGCGAGGGCATGCAGCGGCTCGCGGCTTGTCCGAACATCGTCTCAAAGCTGTCCGGGCTTGGCACTTTCGTCCACCGCAACGATCCCGTGCATGTCGCCGATGTCGTTGCCGAGACTGTTGCGATATTCGGCGCCGAGCGCTGCCTGTTCGGCTCGAATTTTCCGATCGAGAAGTTGTGGACCGGCTATCGCGAGCTGATCGATGCGTTTCGTGCGACGACCGCACCGCTCGGTGCGCAGGAGCGCGAGGCCGTGTTCAGGACCACGGCCATGCGCGTCTACCGGCTTGAGCCATAAAAAATACGATCACGGGGAGAGACTATGCCGCTGGAAATCAAGATACTGGACTATGGCGATATCGAACTGGAATCGAGCTTTCTCGTGCTGGGGCGCGATTGCGGCCGCACCCGCCGTGTCCTGACGCTCGGCTTCCTGATCCTGGGCGGCCCCTATCCAGTCGTGATCGATACCGGCTATCGCTCCAACCAGATCATGGAAACGCTGGGCATGCGCGGCCTGCAATTTCATGAGAACATGATCGAGAACCAGCTCATGCGTCACGGCGTGCGGATGGGCGACGTGCGCTTCGTCTGCCACACGCATCTGCATATCGATCACGCCGGGAAGGACGATCTGTTCCCGATGAACACGACCGTCGTCCTCAACCGGCGGGAGCTGGAATATTCGGTCTCAGGGCTGATGCATCCGCAGTACCCCGCACCTGATATCAAGCACCTGATCGATCGGCTGCATACCAAGAGCGCGCTACGCTTCCTCGATCTCGAGCTGACAGGCCCGGTCGAGCTGATGCCGGGCGTCTACTGCGATGCGGCCAACGCTCACACCGAAGGTTCGATGAACATCCACGTCCATACGGCGGATGGAATCGCGACCATCTGCGGCGACGTGATCTACGACTTCAACGACCAGATCGTGACGCCCTTCAACGAGATCCAGGACGCCGAGCCGCGTACGACCGGTAATCACGGCACGTCCAAGCGCGCCGAGAAGGCAGCCATCAAGAAGCTGCTGAGCAGCTCGCGCTATCTGCTTCCGGTCCATGACCGGCCGGCCAAGATCGAAGGTGGCGTGGTTATCGGCCGTCTGCACGACCAGGTGCCCGGTCCCGTCGTGCAGAGCCTGCCACAGAGGCACTGGTTCCCGGCCTGAGGAGGGATCGATGACGCATGTGACGCTGCGGCCTGAGTTCGAGAACCTGATCGATCCGTATGCGCCGGTCGGACAGGTCGCGACCGGCTTCGACTTTACCGAAGGGCCGATCTGGCATCCGGTCGAGCAGTTTCTCTTGTTCTCGGACATGCCCGGCGATGTGCGCCGGCGGTGGGACGCACGGCGTGGAATTGTCGAGGTCCGTCGTCCGTCGAACAAGTGCAACGGCATGACCTATGATGCCGAGCTGAACCTGATCGTCTGCGAGCACGCCACTTCGTCCTTGATCCGCGAGCGGCCGGATGGGAGGCGCGAGGTGCTGGCCTCGCATTTCGAGAACCAGGAGCTGAACAGCCCGAATGACGTCTGCGTGCATTCGAGCAGCGCGATCTATTTCAGCGATCCCTGGTATGGCCGGATGCCGGTCTATGGTGTCGAGCGGCCGCGCCAGCTCGGCTTCCAGGGTGTCTATCGCATTCCGCCCGGTGGCGGCGCGCCGCGACTGGTGGTCGACCGCTATCTGTTCGAGCAGCCGAACGGCCTCTGCTTCTCTCCCGACGAGCGGCAGCTTTACGTCAACGACACCGTGCAGGCGCTGATCCGCGTCTTTGACGTCGATGCCGATGGCGGATTGTCGAATGCGCGCGTCTTCGCCAGCGCTGTCCGTTCAGAACTCGAGCCCGGCGTGCCCGATGGCATGAAATGCGACCAGCGCGGCAATGTCTGGGTCACTGCGCCGGGCGGCGTTTGGGTCTATGCGCCGTCGGGCGAATTGCTCGGCAAGCTGCGCGTTCCCGAGCTCGTCGCCAATCTCGCCTGGGGTGGGCCCGAATTTCGCACGCTCTATCTGGCCGCGACCCATTCGGTCTATGCGATCCCGACCAAAGTTGGCCCGCGCCATGAGCCCTATATGAGCGCAAAGCGCGCGGGCGGGCCGGCAGCGGGTACCGCTGCGCCGGCGCCGCAACTCGCCGGCGGCGATATGCAGCTCGATCCCAAGCGCTGCGCGATGATCATCCAGGATCTGCAGAACGACGTCATCATGGAAGGCGGCGCGTTCGCAGCCTCCGGTGCGCCGGCCCATGCCCGGCAGCAACGCGTGGTCGACAATGTCCGCAGGCTCGCGGAAGCGGCGCGGGCGCGCGGCGTCGTCATCATTCATGTCTGGTTCGTCGTCGAGCCGGGCGCGCCCGGCGTCACGCTGAATGCCCCGCTGTTCGAGGGGCTGGTCGACAGCAAGGCGATGGTACGGGGGTCCTGGGGAGCGGCCCCGGTACAGGGACTGGAGCCGAGGAGCGGGGACTTCGTCGTCGAGAAGATGCGCATGAGCGCCTGGGAGGGCACGCGGCTCGAGACCATCCTCAAGGCGACCGGCCGCGACGTCATCATCAATACCGGCGCCTGGACCAACATGTCGGTTGAGCACACCGCGCGCACCGGCGCCGACAAGGGCTACTTCATGGTCGTGCCCGAGGATTGCTGCTCGACCATGAATGCCGACTGGCACAACGCCTCGGTCAACTTCGCGCTGCAAAACGTGTCTGTCGTCACCAACGCCGATACGGTGCTGAAGGCGCTCGGCTGAGAAGGGCTTAAGGGGATGCCCAAGCTCTTTCATCTGACCTGCTCGCCACGGGCGGAGTTCGAAGTCCTCGGCGGGGGCGCGGATTTTCCTCGATCGTTTCCGCGAGGCCCGGCCGGGCTGGGATATCGATGAGATGAACCTGTGGCGCGATCATCTGCCGGACTTCGATGGTTCCATCCTCGACGCGAAATATGCGCGCATGAACGGTCGGGCTTTCGCTGACGCCGAGCGTGATGCCTTCGCTGTCGCCGAACGCATGGCGGTTCGCTTCGCGTTGGCCGAGCGCGTGCTGATCTCGACGCCGATGTGGAACTTCGGCATTCCCTACAAACTGAAGCAATGGATCGACGTCATCAATCAGCCCGGGCTGACCTTTCGCTTCGATCCGGCGCGGGGATACCTGCCGTTGCTGAAGGATCGCCCGACGGTCGTCATCCTCGCGAGCGGCGGAGATTTCGTTACCGGGATGAACCGCGGACGCATCGATATGGCGACGCCCTATCTGCGCGAGGCGCTTCGCTTCATTGGCGTGAGCGATGTGCGCTTCATATCGATCGGACCCACCACCGGTCCGGCTGAACCGATCCGCACCGCGCGCGAGAGCGCGCATCGCCGCCTCGCCGAGATCGCTGCGACGTTTTGACGTAGACCTGTTGTTATTGCGAAGCAGCAGGAACATCGATGGAAGGGACGCAGCGCAATATGCCCAAGCATTGCGCGCGATCACGCCTGTGTTGGCGTGTGGCATACAACGCGCTCGTGCTTCATGTGATGCTGGCATCGAAGAGAAATAGAATCGCGCGGGCGATTGCTCGCCTTTTTTTTGGCCGAGTCGCGGCGCTCACTTTCAGTTATGTCCGATTCAAAACAAAACGATGAACCCATTACCGAAGTCGGCCAGCCAGCGTGTTGCGCTGATCATACGCGCCGCTCCATCCTCATTTCAGCACTTGCCACCGGCGCCTGTCTCGCCGCGGTGACATCTGCCACGGCGGATGACGACAAGCCCGGCGCGGACTTGCGGCCGCAAAAGGGCGACCTGTTTGTCGTCTCCGAGGGCGAGCGGAAGGGCGAGGTCATCAAGCCCGATGATCTGAAGCCCGGCGGTCCGCCCGTGCATGCCTGGCCGAAAGATCCGAAGACCTCGGTGGTTCGCCACGGTTCGCGATTGAACGAGATCCTGATCATCAAGCTCGACGTCAACGAGCTCGACGACGATACGCAGGCGCATTCTGCCGACGGCATCGTCGCTTACTCAGCCATCTGTGTTCACGCGGGTTGTCCTGTCACCGCCTGGGTGAAGTCGGAAACCAACAACAAGGACGTGCTCAAGTGCATGTGCCACAATTCCGAATATGACCCGCGCCAGAGCGCGCAGGTCGTGTTCGGACCGGCGACGCGCCGTTTGCCGGCGCTTCCCTTGGCGATCGCCGATGGCTCGCTCACGGTCGCCGCAGCCTTCATCGGAAAGGTAGGTGTTCAGGCAGGAGGATGACGGAAAGCTACTGCGCCGATTTCGCGCCGCAAAAACAAAATACTTCAGCGAAAACGAACAATGGGAGGTACCAAATCATGACCATGAAGCAATGGCTCTTATCGAGTGCTGTCGCGCTCACTTGCTTTGTCTCGCTGCCGCCGTCGCCGGCCCAATCGAAAATTACAGTCCGGTGACGCAGCAGCGCCTGGAAAATCCCGAGCCGGGCAACTGGATGCTGTATCGCCGCACCTACGACGGGCAGGGCTACAGCCCGCTCGATCAGATCAACACCACCAACGTCAAGAACCTGACGCCGGTCTGGACCTTCTCGACCGGCGTGGTGGAAGGCCACGAGGCGCCGCCGATCGTCAACAATGGCGTCATGTTCGTTGCCACCCCGATGGGGCAGGTGATCGCGCTGAATGCGAAGACCGGCGATGAGTATTGGCGCTACAAGCGGCAGCTTCCCGACGATCTGTTCCAGCTGCATCCGACCAGCCGCGGCGTCGGCTTGTGGCAGGACAAGCTCTATCTCGCGACAACGGACGACCATGTCGTCGCGCTCGACGCCAAGACCGGCAAGGTGCTCTGGGACACCAAGGTGCAGGACTACAAGAAAGGCCAGTACCTGACCCTGATGCCGCTGGTCGTCGACGGCAAGGTGATCGTCGGCGGCTCCGGCGGCGAGTTCGGCGTGCGCGGCTATGTCGTGGCGTTCGATGCCAATGACGGCAA
This sequence comes from uncultured Alphaproteobacteria bacterium, assembly GCA_963770385.1. GTDB lineage: Bacteria > Pseudomonadota > Alphaproteobacteria > Rhizobiales > Xanthobacteraceae > Bradyrhizobium. Next base: position 3,619,543 of record CAVYPJ010000003.1, read on the forward strand.
GGAGCTGTGGCGGACCTTCACCATTCCCGGCGAAGGCGAACCGGGCCATGACACCTGGCAAGGGCGATGACTGGAAGTCCGGCGGCGGCTCGGCCTGGATGACCGGCAACTACGACAAGGACACCAAGACGATCTATTGGGGCGTCGGCAACGCCGCGCCCTGGCCCGGGCGACGCATCCCGGCGACAATCTCTACACCAGCTCCGTGCTCGGCCTCGATCCCGACACCGGCAAGATCAAGGCATTTCACCAGTACCACCAGAACGATTCGTGGGATTGGGACGAGGTCGACGCGCCGATGCTGATCGACATGCAGCGCGACGGCCGCTCGTTCAAGAGCCTGATCCATCCCGGACGCGATGCGATCTTCTGGGTGCTGGAGCGCAAGCCGGATCGCATCAACTACGTCGCAGGCTGGCCGTTCGTGAACACCGATGTCTGGAAGGGCATCGAGCCGGAAACCGGCAGGCCGATCGTCGATCCCGACGCACAAGCCGGTGATCGGCAAGCGGATCGAGTTCTGTCCGTCGCTGTGGGGCGGCAAGGATTGGCCGTCGGCGGCATACAGCCAAAAGACCAAGCTGGTCTACGTTCCCGCCAACGAGAATTTCTGCGGCGGCTTCACCGGCGAGAAGGTGCCGCTCAAGCCGGGCGAGCTCTGGCTCGGCACCAAGCCCGAGGACATCGGCCTGAAGGCGTCCCGGTGCGCGATCATTTCGGCGAGCTGCAGGCGTGGGATCCGGCGACCGGCAAGAAGGTCTGGTCGCAGAACTTCAAGACGCCGAGCTGTTCGGCTCGGTGACGGCGACCGCCGGTGATCTCGTCTTCGTCGGCGGCACCAACGACCGCAACTTCCGCGCCTTCAACGCCAAGACCGGCGAGCTGCTGTGGGAGCAGAAGACCAATTCCGGCATCATGGGCATGCCGGTCTCCTACGAGGTCGACGGCACGCAGTACGTCGCGATCCAGTCCGGCTGGGGCGTCGACGCGCAGCGCATCCAGGATGCGCTGGCGCGACCAACAATATCGGCTTCGAGAACAACGTGCCGCAGGGCGGCGTGGTCTGGGTGTTCGCGGTCAAGAAGTGATCTGATCGCACCGATAAGAAGCGACCACGAAAGCATGCGGCGGACTGAACATCCGCCACATGTTTTTTGTTTGCGCGAGTCTGTTCGCCGCCTGTGCGCTCGGCCTGTTTCGCTTGGTCTATTTCCGCTTGGCCTATTTCCCCTTGGTGTCGACCTTCTGCTTCTCGTCCTCGTTCATCTTCTTGATCGTGGGATCGCGGTTCGCTTCGCCGGTCGTCTGAGTTGCGGTCGACGGCGGCGCGTTGTTCGGGACGGATGTCTGATCGGGCCCTTCTTTCGCCGGCCGCGTTGCAGTCGTGCCTGGCCGCGTGGCGGCGTCCTCGGCACGTGCGGTCTGTAGTCCCAAAACAAGGACGCCCGCGAGCAGGGGAGCCGCGAGCGCCGCATTCTTGATGAGCCTGGCCTTGGTGCGTTTGTTGTCCATTGATCTGCCTCCGTTCAGATCAATGGAAACGGGCGATGCGGCGGAACGTTCCGGGGTCGCATCGCCCGCAAGCAAGCTTCCGGCGCGCTCAGGTCTCCAGCTGCTTGCCGATCGGCAACGCGCGGATGCGCTTGCCGGTCGCGGCGAAGATCGCGTTGATCAGCGCCGGCGCAAACGGCGGCACGCCGGGTTCACCGACACCGCTCGGCGGCGTATCGGGTCCCGGCGGCACGATGTGGACGTTGGTGACCAGCGGTGCCTCGTCGATTCGGACCACCGGGAAGTCGTCGAAGTTGTTCTGCTGCACCCTGCCGTCCTTGAAGGTGATCTCGCCATACTTGGCGAGGCTCAACCCCATGATCGCAGCGCCCTCGATCTGCGACTGGATGCGCTCCGGATTGACATAGGTGCCGCAATCGATCGCGGTGTCGACCCGCTGCACCGTGAGCTTGCCCTTCTCGTCGACCGTCGACCTCGACGATGGTCGCGATATAGCTGACGAAGCTGCGGTGCACGGCGATGCCGAGGCCGTGTCCTTTCGGCACGGAGCGTCCCCATCCGCCCTTTTCGGCCACCAGCTCGACCACGCGCCGCAGACGCGCGGTGTCGATCGGATAGCTGTCATAGGGCTCGCCATAGTTCCAGGGGTCCTTCACCGACGACGAGCTTGACGATGCGTGGCGAGCCGATCAGCTCGAGCAGCATGTCCTTCTGGTCGCGGCTTCGTGGCATGCGCGAGCTCGCCGACCATCGACTGCACGGCGAAGGCGCGCGGGATGTTCGAGACCGAACGGAACCAGCCGATGCGGGTATGCGCGGCCGCTTCCGGGTTCTCGCACTGGATGTTGGCGATCTCGAACGGCATGTCGACGAGGCCCATGCCGAGCTCGAGGCCGCGCTGATGCGTTCGGCGCCGGCCGCGAAGGTCGAGGCGATGCTTGGCGCGACGCTGCGGTGCCGCCAGGCGATCACCTTGCCGTTCTTGTCGAGACCGGCCTCGATCCGCTCCACCGAGACGGTGTGGAGGAAGTCGTGCTGGACGTCGTCCTCGCGCGTCCATTGCACCTTCACCGGCGCGCCCAGCTCCTTCGACAGCAAGTGCCGCCTCCAGCGCGAAGTCGCATTTCGACTTGCGCCCGAAGCCGCCGCCGAGCAGCGTGACATTGACGGTCACATTGTCCTCGGGGATGCCGAGCGTCTTGGCGACGTCCTCGCGCGTGCCGCCCGGGCTTTGCACCGGCGCCCAGATCTCGGCCTTGTCGCCCTTGACGTCGGCGACCGCGACCGGCGGCTCCATGCTGACATGGGCGAGATGCGGGCAGTAGTATTCGCCTACGATCACCTTGTCGGCGCCCTTCAAGGCGCTCTCGACGTCGCCTTCCTTGCGCACGACGAGGCCGGGCTTGCGCGCGGCCTCCTCGAGCTCGGTCCGGTAGGCGACCGAGTCGTATTTGGCGTTGGCGCCGTCGTCCCAGACGATCTTCAGCGCGTCGCGGCCCTTGATCGCCGCACCGGTGTTGCGCGCGATCACGGCCACGCCGCCGAGCGGCTGGAATTTGGACGGCCACGGCCAGCCCTTGACCTCCATGACCTTCTCGACGCCGGAGACCTTCATCGCTTCGCTGGCGTCGAACGACACGAGCTTGCCGCCGGTCACCGGCGGCCGCGCGATGACGGCGTACTTCATGCCGGGCAGGCGCATATCGGCGCCGTAATGCGCGGCACCGATGGTGATGTCGCGGAGGTCGACGATGCTGATCTCGCCCTTGCCGAGATAGCGGAAGTCCTTCGGGTCCTTGAGCTTCAGGCTCTCGATCGCCGGCACCGACTCCTTCGCGGCATCGGCGGCGAGATCGCCGAAGCCGATGCGACGGCCGCTCGCGGAATGCACCACCTCGTGGTTCTGCGCCTTCACCTCGGTAACCGGCACGCCCCAGCGTCTTGGCGGCGGCAGCCTCCAGCATCGCGCGGGCCGAGGCGCCGATCTGGCGCATCGGTATCAGATAGTGCCGCGTGCTGCGCGATCCGTCGGTGTCCTGGTTGCCGAACTTGACTTCGTCGCCATGCGCCTGCTGGACGTGCACGCGCGTCCAGTCGGCTTCCATTTCCTCGGCGACGACCAGCGGCAGGCTGGTGCGCACGCCCGTTCCCATCTCGGAGCGATGCGCGACGATGGTGACGATGCCGTCGGGGGCGATCGCGACGAAGACGCGCGGATCGACCACGACGCCATGCGGCATCTTGCCGGCGCCGGTCTCATAGGCGAACGCAGGGCGCGACATGACGGGCGCCGCGAGCACGAAGGCACCGGCGAGTGCCGAGACCCTTCAGGATGCTGCGACGCGAGACGTTCTCGACCTTGATGATGCCGCTCAAAGCCGCGGAGCTTGTTGGGGTTTGCGATGATGTTCATGATCACACTCCCGTCGAAGCGAGATGCACGGCGTTTTCGATGCGCTGGTAGCAGCCGCAGCGGCAGATGTTGCCGGACATCGCTTCGCGTATCTGATCATGGCTCGGCTTGGGATTCTCCGTTGAGGAGCGCCGCGGCCTGCATGATCTGGCCGGCCTGGCAGTAGCCGCACTGCGGGACGTTGACTTGACGCCACGCTTTCTGGACCGGGTGATCACCGGTCGGGTGCAGGCCTTCGATGGTGGTGACCTCGCGGCCGACGACGTCGGACACGGAGGTGATGCAGGAGCGCACGGCCTCCTTGTCGACGATCACGGTGCAGGCGCCGCAGAGTGCCTGGCCGCAGCCGAATTTGGTTCCGGTCAGTCCGGTTTCGTCACGGAGAAACCAGAGCAACGGCAGATCCGGATCGCCGTCCCAGCTGCGTTCCTGGCCGTTGATCTTCACCTTGATCATGATCGTTTCCTCGCTCTTTTTAAGCTTTTGATGTCTGGTCGATCGCAAGCCGGAACATATTTCCCATTCGCTTGCGTCGGTTTCCGTACGCGTTCCCGCACCTCATGCATGATGGGCGGAAGGCTGACAGGTCTCATTGCACGATCAAATCGGTAACCGTGTCTGGGTCGAGTCCTCCTCGTGATGTGGCGGGAATCGTCGCTTCTAGAGCGCAATGAGATCAGGTTAAATCATCATCGCGCTTTAGCTCTTTGATTGAGCATGATCTTTTCGGAAAACCGCTACACACTTTTCCGGATCATGCTTTAGCCCGTGAAGTGAATGCTATCAGAAATCACGTATCGCCGACTTCACAGGGAAGTGTTTTGCCTTCTTCTTTTGTCAAAAGCGGGGCGGTCGTCATCCATGATGGACATGCCGGACATGAACATGACGCTCGTTCAGCGACAGACGAAGAAAACCTCGCCGCCGCAAATGCGGGGGCGAGGCTCCGGGGCAGTTGGGGAGGGACGTGAGGGGCGCGATCGTTTGATCAGGCCGCCTTGGCTTTCGCCACGTGGGTGGCGATTGCGTCCATCAGCGCCGGCGACAGGCAATCATAGGGCTCGAGCCCCAGTTCCTTCAGCCGCGCACGAATACCATCCATCTCTTCGGGCTTGACGCCGGATTCGATGACCGACGACACGAACGCCGCGAAGCCGGGTGCCGCCGAGCCCTGTTCCTGGAACAGTTCCGGATGGATGAAGTCGAGGCCATAGAACGGATGGCCCTTGTTCTCGATGCGGCCATACATATGCGTGCCGCACACCTTGCAGGCATGGCGCTGGATCACGGCGGCCGCATCGACGACCTGCAGCTTGTCGCCGTTCTCGAGCACCGTCACGTTCTGGCTCGGCACGACCGCGACGACCGAGAAGGTTGCGCCGTCCGGCTTCCAGCACTTGGTGCAGCCGCAGGCGTGGTTGTGCGCGACATCGCCCTTGACGCCGACCTTGACGGGCTTGTCCTGGCATTTGCAGACCAGCGTCCCACCGGCGAAGCTGCCGGTACCTTTCTTGACGCCGCTGTCGACCGATGGGTGGATGTGAACAGTCATGGGTCAGTCCTCCTATGTTTGACGTTTTTTGAATCAGAACACGACGACTGAACGGATCGATTTGCCCTCGTGCATCAGGTCGAAGCCCTTGTTGATGTCCTCCAGCTTGAGCGTGTGGGTGATCATCGGGTCGATCTGGATCTTTCCGTTCATGTACCAATCGACGATCTTCGGCACATCGGTGCGGCCACGTGCGCCGCCGAACGCAGTGCCTTTCCAGACACGTCCGGTCACGAGCTGGAAGGGACGGGTGGCGATTTCCTTGCCGGCTTCCGCCACGCCGATGATGACCGAGACGCCCCAGCCGCGATGGCAGGCTTCCAGTGCCTGGCGCATCACCGTGGTGTTGCCGGTGCAGTCGAAGGTGTAGTCCGCGCCGCCGTCGGTCAGCGTGACGAGATGCTGGACAATGTCGCCCGAGATCTTCTTCGGGTTGACGAAATGGGTCATGCCGAAGCGGCGGCCCCATTCTTCCTTGCCGTCATTGACGTCGACGCCGACGATCTTGTCGGCGCCTGCCATCTTGGCGCCCTGGATGACGTTGAGGCCAATGCCGCCAAGCCCGAACACCACGACATTTGCGCCCGGCGTGACCTTGGCCGTGTTGACCACGGCGCCGACGCCCGTCGTGACGCCGCAGCCGATGTAGCAGCTCTTGTCGAAGGGGGCGTCCTCGCGAATCTTCGCCACCGCAATCTCGGGCAGCACCGTGAAATTCGAGAACGTCGAGCAACCCATGTAGTGGTAGATCGGCTTGCCCTTATAGCTGAAGCGGCTCGTGCCATCGGGCATCACGCCCTTGCCCTGGGTTGCGCGGATCGCGGTGCAAAGGTTGGTCTTCTGGCTGAGACAGCTTTTGCACTGGCGGCACTCGGGCGTGTAGAGCGGGATCACGTGGTCGCCTGGCTTGACCGAGGTCACGCCAGCGCCGACCTCGCGGACGATGCCTGCGCCTTCATGGCCCAGGATCGACGGGAAAATTCCTTCGCTGTCGAGGCCGTCAAGCGTGTAGGCATCGGTATGGCAGATTCCGGTCGCCTTGATTTCGACGAGGACCTCGCCGGCCTTCGGCCCTTCGAGATCGACTTCGACGATTTCCAGCGGCTTCTTTGCTTCGAAAGCCACGGCGGCGCGCGTCTTCATTTTAACTCTCCTTGCTTTCAACGCCCGCAAGGCGCGTTGTCGTCCATGCTTCGCACGTTGCTAGGTACTTGGCTCAGTGCTTGACGCCCATACAGGAATTTTCTGCCTGGGTATAAGCCTCGGTCTTGTCCTCGTGCTTCGCAGGGCGAGCGCGTCCCCATGCATCATTGGCGCGGGCGCGCAGATAAACATAAAGGTCGTCCATGTAGCAGGCCACATTCGGGTTGTCGCCGAAGGCCGGCATCACGTTCTCCTGCGACGTGGTGATGTTCTTGCGACCGCTCGCGACCACCTCCATGAATTTCGCGTAGGTCATCGTCTTGAGCGAGTCCTTCAGTGCCGGTGCGTAGCTCGATCCCATCCCGTCCGGCCCATGACAGACATGGCACTCGGAATGGTAACGGCGATATCCGGAATAGGTGTACCAGTCCACGGTCCCGTCGGATGATATCTTGTAGGTCGGGTTTTCTTCCTTATCGAAATATTTGCCGTCTTCGTTCTTGACCGCGGTCGGATCGACCGGGTCCGCGAATGCAATTCCTCCGGCCGCCACGAGAACCATCGCGGCAGCCATCAACTTGATCATGCGCAAAGCTTATCCTCGAATTTCGATGGCAGATATCCCGGCGCATGGAGCTTCATGCGCCGGGACGAGGCTTAGTCCAGCCTATTGCTGCGGCAGCGCGAACACCGTCAGCGCTCCGCCGAGTGCGGTGTAGTTGCTGAGCGCCGCGTAGCCACCGACGGCACCGAGACCGGCACTCGGATCAGTCAAACCGGCAGCCAAGCCGATGCCAGCCCAGCCGCCGACACCGGAGAGAATTGCGATATACTGCCTGCCGCCGTTCTCATAGGTCGTGACGTTGCCGATGATGCCGGACGGAGTCTTGAACTTGTAGAGCTCCTTGCCCGTCTTGGCATCGACCGCCTTGAGGTAGCCTTCCAGCGTGCCGTAGAATACCACGCCGCCTGCGGTCGCGAGCGCACCCGACCAGACCGAGAACTGCTCCTTGTTGGACCAGACGATCTTGCCGGTCTTCGCGTCCCAGGCGATGAAGTTGCCCATGTTGGTCTCGCCCGGAGGCGGATACATCGACAGCGTCGCACCGACATAGGGCTGACCAGCGGTGTAGCTCACCTTGAACGGCTCGTAGTCCATGCAGACGTGGTTGGTGGGCACGTAGAACAGCTGCGTGTCCGGCGAATACGCCGCCGGCTGCTCGTCCTTTGAGCCGAGCGCGGCCGGGCAGATGCCCTTGGTGTTGTGATCCTCTCCACCCTTCTCAGTCGAGGCCGCGTCAAGAACCTTCGGACGACCATAGGTCGGCGAGTTCTTGTCCATGTCGACGCCGGAGGTCCAGTTGACCTTCGGATCGTACTTCTGGGCAACCAGCAATTCGCCGTTGGTGCGGTCGAGCGTATAGCCGAGGCCGTTGCGGTCGAAATGGACCAGCAACTTGCGCGGCTGACCATTGATCGTCTCGTCGGCGAGGATCATCTCGTTGACGCCATCATAGTCCCACTCGTCATGGGGCGTCATCTGGTAGACCCACTTGGCCACGCCCGTATCAGCATTGCGGGCGAAGATGGTCATCGACCACTTGTTGTCGCCCGGACGCTGCTTCGGATTCCAGGTCGAGGGATTGCCCGAGCCGTAATAGACAAGGTCAAGCTGCGGGTCGTATGAGATCCAGCCCCAGGTGCAGCCTCCGCCGGTCTTCCACTGATCGCCCTGCCAGGTCTTCAGGCTCGAAGTCCTTGCCGACTGGCTTGCCGAGCGCAGTGGTCTTGTCATCGAACAGGATCTGGTCGTCCGTTCCTCCCGAATAGGCTTTCCAGGCCTGCTTGCCGCTCTTGATGTCGTATGCGGTCATGCTGCACTGGACGCCGAACTCGCCGCCGGAGGTGCCGACCAGCACCTTGTCCTTGACGACCAGTGCCGCCGAGGTGCCGGTCTGCCCCTTGCTGGGGTCGCCGTTGATCGCGGTCCATTCGACCTTGCCGTCCTTGGCATTAAGCGCGACGAGCTTGTCGTCGGCCTGGTGCAGGAAGATCTTGCCGTCGCCGTAGGACAGACCGCGGTTCACAGTGTCGCAGCACATAACCGGAATGACGTTCGGATCCTGCTTCGGCTCGTAGCTCCAGATGATCTTTTGCTCCTGAGAAAGGTCCATAGCGTAGACCTTGTTCGGGAACGGCGTGTGGACATACATCATGTTGCCGATGATGAGCGGTCCGCCTTCGTGGCCGCGCAACACGCCGGTCGAGAACGTCCATGCGACCTGCAGCTTGCCGACATTGGACGCGTTGATCTGGTTGAGCTTCGAGTAGCGCGTGTTGGCGTAATCGCCGGCAGGCATTACCCAATCTTTCGGGTTCTGCGACATCTTTTGCAGCTCTTCGCTGGCGAAAGCGCTGCCTGCGGCGAGCGTTGCCACCGAGCCGAGGCACGTTGCGATAAATAGTCTGCGCATTCTTCTAGTCCTCCCAATGATGAGGTTTAAGGGTTCCGGTTGATCCGGCCCCAATTCTTTATGCTCTCGCTCTCATCCTTATCCGGTCCGGAAAACCGAGACTTGCCCAAGAGCGAACCGCGTTTGCTCAGAAGCGAACCGAGACAAAGTTTTTGGTTTGAAGCAAGCGTATTTTATGGCCATGCATCGCTTTGCTGCACAGCGTCAAATCTTCGACCTTGCCCAAAGGTGCTATCGCCGATGGGTTGATGTTCCCCTTGACGGCGCGGATAGTAAGTCGGAGGATTGTCAAAGGGATGTCAGCAGGAGCGGATTGGGCAAGCACGAACGGCGGCCTCGGATTGCGTACTCAATCAAGGTCGGGTCGTTATGCCGTGTTCCGGAACCTTTCGCGGCGAGCCGTAACGTTTTGACCTCGAATCGGTGGGTGAAATGTCCGACACGATCCGTTCGCTCAGCACCTGCGGGCTGACGCCGAAGAATCAGATCCAGCGTTGGTCAGATGCACTGACCGATCTCTGCGGGCAGTTCGACGTCGATCCGTTGGAAGGCTTGTCGCTGGAGGGGCGGATCAATTACAGGACCGTATCCCGGCTCAAGCTGTGTCAGATCGAGGCGAGTCAGCACCGAATCGCGCATACGGCGGCGCGCGCGCAGTCGAGCGAACATCCCTTCATCAAGATCCTATTCCAGACCTACGGCGTGTCCTATTTCGAGCAGGGCGGGCGTCAGATCGCGCTGATGCCGGGCGACTGCCTGGCCTATGACGTCGGCTGTCCGCACACCATCATCAGTCCGGCTTTGACCCGGCACGAAGTCGTCATCGTGCCGAAGGATCTTCTGCAGGAACGCGGTTTTCGTCTCGAGAAGATGGTGGCCTGCAAGCTGTCGGCTCGCACCGGGACCGGCCGGATCGCTCATGATTTCGCTCATGCGGCATTCGACGAGGCGACGAAATTGTCGCCCAACAGTGCGGCGAGCGTCGCCGACACCTTGATCGATCTGCTGCTGCTGCCGTTGCGCGAGGCCGCCACGGCCTTGGATCGTCCCGGGCCCGAAGCGATGTATATCCGCGCCCAGGCGTTCATCCGCGAGCATCTGCGCGATCCTGATCTGTGCATCGACCAGATCTCGGCGGAACTCGGCTGCACCAAGCGCTATCTGCACATGCTGTTCAGCGAGCGCGGCATGACCGTCAGCGACTACATCTGGCGGGCCAGACTGCAGCACTGCCGCCAGGAGCTCGAGGCGCATACCGGCAAGCGAATCACCGATGTCGCCTTTGCCTGGGGTTTCTCCAGTTCATCGCATTTCAGTCGCGTGTTCCGGAAGTATTTCGGAATCGTGCCGTCGGCCATCCAGAAGAGCAGCGCCGCCTGTCCTCAGGTCCTGCCCGAAGGCGGCACGTCCGCGCCCTGGCGTACCTGAACTCACTCCGGCGCACGCCGCGCATCGAGACTCCTTCACGGCTGCTTCTGCCTTCGCTCAAGCGCACGCCTTCTCGGGGGCGGTTCGTCCTGTCCGCAGGGCGGTGATCCGAACCACGGAACGTCGACAACCGGCAACTCCAGCCGGACGCGCAATCTCCCATCATCGGCCGTATCGAGCGTGACGTCGCCCCGTGTTCGCGCGCGGTGGTGCGGGCAACGGCCAGACCGAGGCCGACGCCGCCAGTGTCGCGATTGCGCGAGCCTTCGATCCGGCGGCTATTTCAGATCGAAGTGCCAATGTCCCGGCCATGCCGGGACGTCACTGACGTCAGGCTCTGCTCCAGGGACGTTGATCTGGATGCGGTGCCCTTCGCGAAGGGCGTCCGCACTGAACGCCGTTGCGGCCTCAAGGGCTTCTTCGCTCGAGCAATAGCCCCCGATTCGCTCCCGGTTGCAGAATAACGACCAGCCGATCGGAGCTTTCACGACGTTATAAACATTGCTTCCCATCGGTCACACTCACCTCGCGACGGGTACGGTGCAAATTACTTGCCTGCGGAACCTCCCGGCTCGTCCGAGGTTCTAACGGAGTTTCCACGACAATGATATGGTCAGGGGTCAACGACGACAAGGCGGGCAAATTCGCCTTCATTGGAAGTAAACCACTAGAAACTCAGAAGAGGTCAACCATGATATCCCGCCGGTTCATTCTTGCCATGGTGGCTGCCGTGACGCTCGGGCAGTCCCATTCGCCGGCCTTGGCCGCACACCACAATGCCAGCCCAATCAAGATGATCGACACCGATAACGACGGAACGGTCGATCTTCAGGAAGCGAAGAAGGCGGCATCTGACCTGTTCGCCAAGCTCGATCGTGACCATGACGGCACGCTCGACAAGAAAGAGCTGGCAGGCCGCTTGAGCGCCAAGGAAATGACTGCCGCCGACCCCGATCACGATGGCACGTTGACGGCAGACGAATACCTCGCCGTCGTCGAGCAGCGCTTCAACGCAGCCGATCCGGACAAGGACGGAACGCTGGACGCCAAGGAGTTGAGCAGCGGTGCGGGCAAAGCGCTGTTGCGATTGTTGAAATAGCCGGTGCGGGGTGGCGCGTCGCCCATCCTTTCGTGTGTCGGACTGCGCACGAGCCGCGCATGGGCAAAATGCCCGACTTGAACCCGGCCCTTGCGCCGGACGCGCGGCAATCCTACCCTTGTGACGGCGCGAACGTGGCGCCACCATTGACTTGGGAGAAACGCATGACTTGGAAGACCCCGAAGATCGTCGAAGTGCCGGTGGGCATGGAAATCAACATGTACGCCTGCGCGGCGCGCAAGTAATCGCGAAACGATCTGCCCGGCTCGATCGGCGACATCTCGCCGCGAGCCGTGGCAGGCGTCACGCTTGGGACCAGCCCAGGCGTTTCAAGTTCACAAGCGCTTCAAGTTCAGACGTCTCAAGTTCAGACGTCCCAAGTTCAGACGTCCTTGGTGTCGAAGAAATAGAGATCGGCGCCGCCGTCCGCGAAGTTGGCAAGATCGCCCGCTGCGGCTTTTCCTTCCGCCGAACCAAGCCCCGCCATTAACGCATCCATCGAATCGAAATTGAGCGTAGCGACCAGATGGACGTCGCTCGCGCCGGACGGCGTCGCGACCGGACCCCGGCTGATGTCGTAGCTCTTCAGGCCGGGAATTTTCTTGGCGAGCGGGATATGCACCGCGGCGTAATGCTTGTCGAAGGCTTCCGTGCTTTTCGGATTCTTGTACATGACGAGAACCTTGGCCATCCGATTTTCCTCCCTTTGGTTATGAGCCGCCACGGTCGGGCGGATATTGATTGAACGCCATATCGGTGCGGGAATCGAGAACTTCGATCGTTCGCCGAGCGCGAATTCCAGAGCCAGACCACCGGACGCTTTGGCAAGGATGACGGACGATATCGTGCCGTCAACCAAGAACTCGAAATTCGTGCCTGAAGGATTTTCGGATCGAACTGGGAAGCACCTTCGCAGCCCATGACATCAATGGCGTCGCCGGTTTCGATGATCGGTGCCAGTTCGCCTGGCAGGACGCCTGGAGCGTCCCGCGGGCTGGTCGATTTCGAGCGCCATCAGGCGAGGGTGGTATTTGGTGTTAACTTTTAGGTGAAAGGCCCCGTTGGGCGCGCCGTTTGACCTCGGAACCGAAACTTGGTCGCTCCGGTTCCGTAACTGTTCGTGTTATCGTTCAGTGAACGACGCGCAGGATGCCCGTTATGAATCCGATCGATCTGATCATTACCGTCTGTGCCGTGCTTTCACCGACCACCTGCGAGGAGACGCACCTGGTGTTTTCCTCGAGCGTTTCGCTGCAGCAATGCGCGATGGCGGCGCCGCCCTATATCGCCCAATGGATAGGCGAGCACCCGAAATGGACCGCCGTGAAGTGGCGCTGCGAATATCCGCACAGCAATGACCGGGCCGAGAAGGTGGTTGCGACGCCCGCCGGCTGAGCTGCCGCGCTTACTTGTTGCAGTCCTTCAGATCCTTGTCGGCAATCGAGAACACCGCGTCGGTCCTGATCTCGATGTCCCGCACGAAACATTGCCTCGCGCCCGCATAACTGACCTTGGCGTCGTAGCGTCCAGGCTCGACGCCCGTGATGCGAAGCCGCTCGTCGTGATCGACTTCCTTGTCCTTGTCGTTCAGGGTCTGGTTCGGCCCCCATGCGTTCTGTCCGGCGGGTGACAGCTCAAAGCCGGTAATGGTCGAGGCGGTCAGATTCCACAGGCGGACGCCCTTTCCCTTGCCTTGCGCGAAAAGCGCGGCCGTGCTCATCAACAACAGCGCGATCGAAGCCGGGACACGTCGCATCGGTTAGTCCTCCCCAAGAAAAACATCTGAAGCCGTCATTGTCTTACCAGACGATCGCGGTTTTTCGCCTTGTCGAAATTCTTTGCCTGATCGAGACCGATTGGAGCGATCAGCTTCGCCGAGACGAGATCGGCGCCGTCGAAATCGGTGCCGATGACCGTGGCACCGGTCAAGTCGGCGCCTCCGAGTTCCGCACCCTTCAACGATGCGCCTGTCAGGTCGGCGCTCTTGAGCGACGCAAATTCGAGATCGACGCGCGACAAGTCGGCGCCATGTGCGTTCAGCCGCTCTAAGTTTGCCGATTTCAGGACTGCGCGCATGAGGCCCATCGACTGATTGCGCATGTCGGCGCCGAGACGGGCATCCGCAATCGAGGCCCCGACGAGGCTTGCTCCGGTGAGGTCGGCAGTGATGCGTGCACCCGACAGGTCGGCGCCGTCGAGACGTGCGCGTGCCATCTGCGCGGCGAACAGGCTGGCGCCCTTCAGGCTTGCGTCCGTCAGGTTCGCTTCCAGCAACCATGCCTGGTCGAGGACGGCGTGATCGAGCCTGGCTCCGACGAGCTTCGTCTTGTTGAGCCGTGCCGCCCGAAAAACCACGCCGGAAAGGTCAAGCGCGGACAAGTCCAGGCCGGACAATCTCTTTCCGGTGAAGTCGGCAGGGGCGGCGACACTTGCCCTGCTGAGCGCCGTCTCGACGTCGGCGCGAGTCATTTCGGCTGAGACCATGTCGGGCGATGACAGGTCGAGATAACGCATCATGTCCTGTGCCGTGGCCGGCACCGCGGTCAAACCGAGGCAGAGGATTGCGGTTGGGATCGCGCGCTTCATGAACATCAGTCCGCTCATCACGCTTCTATCACGCGTCTCGATCCTCTTCTATTCCTCTATGAAGCATCTCGCGCGGCGTGATCGCTTTGGGTGCGGCGCATGAGCCCTGTCTTGAGGGACAAGATCTCGGCCTCGCTGCGCGCCGCGCGCGGCGTCGGGATAGGGACCTCGCGCAGGATGCGCGCGGGCCGCGCCGACAACAGGAACAGCCGGTCGCCGAGACGAACCGCGTCGTCGAGATTGTGGGTGACGAGCAGCGTGATCATCGCCCGCTGGCCGACCAGCGTTGCGATCTCGTCGCGCAGGCGCGCGGCAAGCGCATCGTCGAGCGAAGCCAGCGGCTCGTCCAAAATCAGGAAATCCGGTTCGATCGCGAAGGCACGCGCCAGCGCGACCCGCCGTGCAAGGCCGAGCGACAGTTCGCCCGGAAAATGACTGCGATGCGCGTTGAGCTCCAGGATGCCGAAGAGGGCCGAAAGCTTTGCGTCGTCCGCGAGCGGCGCGGCGAGCCGCACATTGTCCTCGACCGATCGCCACGGCAACAGCCGCGGCTCCTGAAACACCATGCCGACCCGCGCGCCCTCGGGGCGCGACACGTGGCCGCGATAGTCCTGATCGAGGCCGGCCAGAATCCGCAGCATGGTGCTCTTGCCGCAGCCGGACGGCCCGACGAACACGCCGACCTCGCCGGGCGAGAGCGTGAAGCGGATGCCGGTGAGCGTGTCGTGGCGTTCGCCCGACGCGTTTTCGTAGGTCTTGCGCTGGATATCGGCTTCAAGCTGCACGGAGCCGCCAACGGGATATGCGGGTTTCAAATGGCTGCACCAGCAGGGTTTCGATGATCAGCACGACGGCGGCGAAGGTCAGCGAATAGGTCAGCAACAACGGGATGTCGAACAGCTGGAAGGCGATGCCGATCTCGAAGCCGACCCCGTTCGGACGTCCGAGCAGTTCGGCCACCAGCACGATCTTCCAGACCAGCGACAGGCCGGAACGTGCGGCGGCCGCGATGTAGGGCGCAAGCTGCGGCAGCACGACATGCCGGAATGCGCGCCAGCGCGGCATCGCGAACACGGTCGCCATCTCGTCGAGCGCGGGGTCGAGCGCGCGCGTGCCCTCACGCAGCGTGACCACGGCGGTCGGCAGCTTGTTGATCGCGATCGCCGTGATCGCGGCGACCTCGGTCAGGCCGGCCCAGATGTAGGCCAGCACGATCACGACCAGCGCCGGCAGGTTGAGCAGCAGGATCAGCCAGGGATCGCCGAGCCGGTTGGCCATTCGGTTCCTGCCCATCAGGTAGCCGATCGCCGAGCCCAGCGCCATCGCGAGCACAAAGGCAAGCGCCACCCGGGCGAGCGTCGCGCCGAGATGGAAGAATAATGCGCCCGACTCAGCTTCCTTTATCGTCGTCGCGAGCACCGCTGAGGGCGGCGGCAGCTTCGCGTCACCGACGGCGAACGCCGCGATCCACCAGATGGCCAGGAACATGACGAAGGACAGAAGGCGCAGCACCTCACTCTCCCGGCGGCGGGCGATAGAAGGTGCCGGGCTCGAGCTCCGGCGAGGGGCCCACCAGATCGCGTCCGCCGGTCTCGGCCAGCACGCGATAGAGCACGCGCGCATCGGCTTCCTCGTCGGCGATCGGACGATGCGGGATTCCCTCGCGATAGCGATCGCGATAGGCGCGTAGCGTGGCCGGATCGGACGCGCCGGTCAGCGGCGCGATCGTCTCCCAGTCCGCATCGGACGTCGCGAGAATTTCCTTTGCCTTGTTCGTCGTTGCGAGGAAACGCACGAGCCGTTCGCGGTTGGCGTTGCCCCAACTTTCCTCGAAGACATAGCCAACCATCGCGATGCGGCCTTTGGCGCCGAGCTTCGGCAGGATATCCTCGATGCCGACGAGACGCCGGAAACCCTTGGCCTCGAGCGCCGCACAGAAATTCCAGTAGTTGATAGTCGCATCCATCTCGCCGCCTGCCATCTTGGCCGCGAGTAGCGGCGGCGCGCCGTAGACGATGGTCAACTCGGTCTTCAGGTCGACGCCCTCCTTCTTCGCCTGGGCCTGCAGCAACAGCCAGCTTTTGTCGATCGGCCCGCCGGCGACGGCGAGCTTGCGGCCCTTGATGTCGGTGAGCGACTTGATCGGCGATGAGGCCGGTACCATCACCGCGCCAAGCGCGCTCGAATAGGGATAGAAGGTCAGCTTTGCGCCGAGGGCGCGTTCGCGCGACACCCACAGCCAGTCGGAGAGGATGATGTCGGCGGTGCCCGAGCGAAGCGCTATCTTGCCGGCCTCGGGACTGGCGAGCTCCGAGACTTCGATGGCGAGGCCGGCCTCCTTGTCGAGCCCGTGCGCGCGGATCACGGCAAGCTCCCAGGCGAATGTTCCGGTCTTTTGCACCGCAACGCGAATGGCCTGCGCGCCGTAACCGGTCGCCATGGGCGCGACGGCGAAGATGATCGCGACTACCATGATACGAAAGAGATGCGTCATCATCCCGTGAGCCACTTCCTCAAAACGTCTTGTTTTCGTTATGACAGTCATAGCATAGCTTTGAGAATTGCCATCGGGAGGACAATCATGAAGCTCGCCGCACCGCTACGACGTTTTGTCGCCGCCTCTGCCATGCTGACGGTAGTCGTGACGGTCGCGCGCGCGGAGGAGATCAACGATTACCCAACCTCGGCGCGCGCGGAATACGTCTATGGTTGCATGAAGGCGAATGGCGAGACGCGGGAGGCGATCGAGCACTGCTCCTGCTCGATCGATGTGATGGCCTCGATCATTCCGTACGACCGCTATGTCACGGCGGAAACAGTGCTGAGCATGTCGCAGGTCCGCGGGAACCTCGGCACGCAGTTCCGCAGTTCCGAGCAGGCGGCCAACGCGCTCAACGATCTGCGCCGCGCGCAGGCCGAGGCAGAAGTGCGGTGTTTCTAGGGCTTACCAAGACAGCCGGACCGGCAGCCTCTGCATATCAGATGCCGGAATCCTCAACGGCCCACTCATGCTGGAAAACGTGACCCTGCGTGTCCTTGGCTTCGGCGCGGAGATGCCTGGCGCCGTTCGAGACATAGGTGAAGCGGATATTCGGATCTTCCGAGATCGAGATCCCGCCTTCCATCGACAGCACCGGACTGTCGTCCTGCCACAGATGCAGCTCGTTGATGAAGAACGCCGGTACATAGAGGTGTGTGACCTGATCCATTTGCAGCCCGGAATTGTTGGGATGCCCGATCATGATCTGCGCTTCGCGCGCGCCGCTGGTCGGGCCCTGCTCAGCCCGCGCGAACTGCCGGTAGCGCATCTGGCCGATGTGGTTCTTCGCCTCGTCGGGATTCTTGGCTGCGGGCGCGGAGCAGCCGCCTGACGCTTTCACATAGGTCTTCACGACATAGAGCTTGCCGTCGCTGAGCTCCGCCACCGCGTGCACATCGGTATAATTGTTGACGCGCACGCGGGTCGAGATCTCCGAGATCTTGGCCTGCGGTCCAAGCTCGAATTTCGCAGCCATTGGCGCCGGGTTCTGATCGATGACGAGGGTGATCGACACCACATGGCGTTCGTCGGTCGGCGACAGCTTGCTACGCAGCGTGACCGGAACGATCGCCGCGTCCTCGGCGCGGTACGGCATTTCGATACCGATGACGTCGCCGCCGTCGTTCATCTGACGATTGCTGAAGATGTCCTGCACGAGCCCCGGCCAGGGATCGTAAGCCTCTGGCGACGCTGCCGTCGCGACACGCGCGCCGGATGCGGCAACGAGCAGGCACGCGATGCAGAGCAGGCGGAGAAAGGATCTTTGCATGGCGCGCACCTCCCGAGACGGCAGTCACACATGATTATAGGCAATCATTATAGGCGATCGGCCGGACTATTCCCATTCCATTTCCGAAAATGCCGCGGTCGCGTTCCGTGCATTATAGTCATCAAACAGTTTCCAATGCGGCCGCTCCGAGGCGGCCGCGGTGTCGGCGGCGATCTTGATCGGCTTTCCCTGGGCGATCATCGCGCGGACATCGGACGCCAGCACATCGAGATAGTGGCGTTCGTCGGTAAGCGCGGCCGGCCAATCGCTGACAGGCCCGTGCCCGGGAACGACGCGCTGTGCCGGGATCGCCTTGAGGTCGTCGATGAGCTTCAGCCAGCCGCCCAGGCTACCGTCGAGCACGGGGATATGCTCCAAGAACACGAGATCGCCCGCGAACAGGGTTTTGGTCTGCTCATCAAACACGGTCAGGTCATTGTCGCTGTGGGCGGTGGGCCAGGCGCGCAAGCTCAGTTGCCGGCCGCCGAGATCGAGCGTGAGACTGTCCTCGACCACCAATGTCGGCGGCACGATGCCGATCTCGTCGATCAGTTCGCGTCCCATGATGCGGCGGAACGCGTCGATGTAGAATGATCCGTGGGTGGCGAGCGCCCGCGTCAGGTTCTTGTGTCCGACGAAAGTCGTGCCATCCTGCACGAAGGCCGCGTTGCCAAAGACGTGATCCGGATGGCTATGCGTATTGATCACGTAACGGATCGGCTTGTCGGTGCGCGCCCGGATGGCCGCGAGCAGTTGCCGTGCCTCGCGAAGGCTGCCGCCGGTGTCGATCACCGCCACTGCGTTCTCGCCAATGACAAAGCCGACATTGGCGATCGCGCCTTCGTTCTCGCGCGACATCAGCGTGGTTTCGCCGTTATGGACAAACACGCCAGGCGCCACCTCGCTGACCGGCAAGGCTTGCGCTTGCGCCCACAGCGAGGTGAGCGAGCCGAGCAGAGCGAGCGCAGCGAGTGTGAGGCGGCCGTTCATGATTCTGCCTCTATCTCATTGAGAAGCGGCGATTTCATGTTCCACGACCGTAAGCCGTTTGCGCCGCAACACGGACGGACCTGATCTGCGGGATTATTCCTGTTGCAGGCTCCAGTTGGGAAGCATAGCATTTTTGCACATCATGGTTTCGCTAGATCAAGGAAGAGACAGCGATGACACCTCACGCGCCACATCGCTGGCTGATGATTTCGCTCGTCGCGATTGCGGCGCTGCTCGGGCATCGCGACGTCGCGCGCGCCCAGGGTAATGACAGCACGGATCTCTCGATCGAACTGATCGATCCCAAGGTCCTGCGGGTCTGCGCCGACCCGCGCAATCTGCCGTTCTCGAATGAAAAGGGCGAGGGGTTCGAGAATAAGCTGGCCGAGCTGTTTGCCGAGAAGCTGCAGAAGAAGCTCGATTACATGTATTTCCCGCAGGCGACGGGGTTCGTGCGGGTGACGCTCGGCTCGCATCGCTGCGACGTCATCATGGGCTTTCCGCAAGGCGATGATCTTGCGCAGGGCACCAATCCCTATTATCGAACAGCCTATGCGCTGATCACGAAGCAGGGCAGCGGGCTCGACGATGTCACGACGCTCGAGGACGAGAAGCTGAAAGGCAAGCATATCGGCATCGTGGCCGGCACGCCGCCTGCCACCAACATGGCGGCCGCGGGGCTGATGGCGAATGCGAAGCCTTATCCGCTGATGATCGACACGCGCGTCGATTCATCCGCCGAGGCGATGATCAGCGATCTGGCCTCGGGCACGATCGACGCCGGTGTTCTCTGGGGTCCGATGGCGGGCTTCTATGCCAAGCATGCCTCGACGCCGTTGCATGTGATGCCTCTGGTCAAGGAGACCACCGGACCGCGAATGGTCTATCGCATCGGCATGGGCGTGCGGGCCGCGGATCAGAACTGGAAGCGCCAGCTCAACCGGCTAATCCAGGAGAACCAGCCGGCCATCAACAAGATCCTGCTCGACTTCGGTGTGCCCTTGTTGGACGAGAATGATCAGCCGATCAGCGCGGAGAACGCAGCCAAGGCACCATGATGTGGCCGCGTGCGAGCCTGATCGTCGTGGCGGTCATGTTCGCCGGGTCAGCGCTTGCGGATGAACTCGTCCCTGAGCCTGAGAACTATCGCAGCGAAAATTATCGCGCGCCCGTTCCGGTCACCTTGGCCGGCGGGCGCGTGCTCTCGACGCGAGATGCCGAAGCGATCTGGCGCGCGAAAGCCGGCGTGTTCATCGACGTGCTGCCGCGCCCGCCCAAGCCGAAAAATCTCCCGGAAGGAACGGTCTGGCGGGACAAGCCGCGGTTCAACATGCCCGGCAGCATGTGGTTGCCGGACACGGGTTACGGCGTGCTTGCGGCGCCGACCGAAGCTTATCTCAAGCAGGGTCTTGCGCGTGCCACCGGCGGTGACAAGGCGAGGCAGGTCGTCATCTATTGCCAGGAAGATTGCTGGATGTCGTGGAACGCCGCGAAGCGGATTCTGTCCTACGGTTACTCAAATGTCGCCTGGTATCCCGACGGAACGGATGGCTGGGAACGTGCCGGTCTGCCGCTCTCAGAAGCGCAGCCGGAGCCGCGGACCGACGAGGAGAAATGATCTCTGCGCCGGCCGGCTTGACCAAAGGTTCAGCTTTGGGCCTTCGGACTACTGCTTCTGGAGCTTGGTGATCGTTTTCGCGCCTTCGCCGTCGGTCGTGGTGTAGGTTACCCTGTCGCCGGCGTGAAAATCCTCCAGCAGCTTGTTGTCCTGAATCTTGAAATTCTGAGCGCCGGTGTTCGCGCCGACGGTACCGCTCTGCGTCTGCTGGATGGCGATCGTGCCGCTCAGCCGGTCGATCTGGGTAATCATGCCTGTCATGCTCTGTTCAGCAAAAGCCACGGATGCAAACAGGACTGGGGCCGTGAGACCCGCCAAAACGATCTTTGCTGCTCTCATCGATGCCTCCTAATTGTCGGGATATTTCAAGATGGACGGGCGACAACAGGCGGGAGATGGAATTAGTTCCCCCGGAACACAAGATGTACCTGCGCATCTCGCGTCCAATCGGAACTATTCCATATCCTGCTGAATCGCGCGACCGAGCGCGAACAGGCGCTGGTCGATCGCGGTTGGAACTTCACAGACAAATTTGACCACACGTCGGCGGTCCTCGAAGATTCGCGTTTCCCAGGTGAGCTGATTGCCGAGTTCGTCGATCTTGGCCTGATCGGGTGACGCCGCGCTTTGCAGGCCCTGCAGCGCGAGCGCGTCGGAGCGGATCCTGTCGGCCTCGTCGCGCTGCTTGCGTGTGATGCGCTCCAGCCCGCTCATGACCGACGCGCGCTGGGCGTTGAGCGTATCGAACAGGCCGGCGAACAGGAGCTTTCCGGACGTGGTCTTTTCGGGCGAGCTCGACAGAAACTCACCGATCGATTTCTCGGCCTCATCGATCGGCGTGCGGCGCGCCGACAATTTTGCGACCAGCCCGTTGATCTTGGGATCGTCCTTCCATTTGTTCTGGACATCGTCGAGCGGCGGACCGGCCCAAACCGCGGCGAGCGAAATCTCCGGCACCTTGGCCTGCGCGCAGGGCCAGTCGGGATAGCGCGGATCGGCGGCAAACGAGGAGATCGTCGATGCCAGGAGCGCAAGCGATACCGCGACGATAAATCTCATCTTCATGTCTCGCCTCCCGCAGGCCCGCGGCGGGCGAGGCCGCGCGAGGGATCGTAAGCCAGGATCGCGCCGACGAGAAAAACCGCCGTGCAGCCGGCAACGACCGCGAGCGACACCCAGTTCATCTTGCCGTACAGCGCGAAGCGGATCAGCTCGACCGCATGCGTGAACGGGTTGAACTGGCAGACATAATAGAGCATCGGACTGCCTTCCTGCACCCGCCACAGCGGATAGAGCGCGGACGAGGCAAAGAACATCGGAAAGATCACGAAGTTCATCACGCCCGCGAAGTTCTCCAATTGCTTGATGCCGGAGGAAATCAGCATGCCGAGCGCGCCCAGCATCAGCCCTGACAGCATCAGTGCCGGCAGCACGGTGAGATAGCCAAGCGGCGGCGGCGTGATGTCCCAGAACCAGGCGATCAGCAGGAACGCATAGACTTGCAGCAGCGACACTGCGGTTCCCGCCAGCAGCTTGCAGGACAGAAGATACCAGCGCGGCAGCGGGCTCACCAGCAGCGTGCGCATGTTACCCATCTCGCGGTCATAGACCATCGAGAGCGAGGACTGCATGCCGTTGAAGAGCTGAATCATCGCCATCAGGCCCGGCGCGATATAGACCTCGTAGGGAATATAGGTCTCATAGGGCGGTATGATCGAGATGCCGAGCACCTGGCGGAAGCCGGCGGCGAAGATGAACAGCCAGACCAGTGGCCGCACCAGCGCCGAGACGAATCGCTCGCGCTGATGCAGAAAGCGCAGCGCCTCGCGCCAGACGATGCCATTGAGGCAGGTCAGATATTCGCCAAACGAGAATCCGGTTCGCGGGCGGTCTGCGGTGACGACGCTCATGATCCCGCGCTCCTGGTCTCCGCAACCGCCGCAGTCAGCCGCGCGAAGGCGGCGTTGACGTCCTGCGCGCCGGCCTCGGCGATGACACGCGCGACCGGCCCTTGCGCGAGCACCTTGCCCTGATGCAGCACGACGAGCTCGTCGCTTGCATCGATCTCGTCGAACAGATGCGTCGCCCACAACACGCCGATGCCTTGCTCGGCGACGAGCTGCCGAACATGGCTCAGGATATCGGCGCGCGCCTTGACGTCGAGCCCGACGGTCGCCTCGTCGAGCAACAGCAGCCGGGGACGGTGCAGCAGCGCACGCGCGATTTCGAGCCGCCGCATCTGGCCGCCGGAGAGGTCGCGCACCTTGCTGCCGGCGCGATCGGCAAGGCCGATGCGTGTCAGCACCTCCTGGCTGCGCAGGGCCGCGTCGCGCCGCGCGATGCCATGCAGGGCTGCGTGGTAGAGCAGGTTCTGCTTCACCGACAGATCGAGATCGAGTGTACGCGGCTGGAACACGACGCCGAGCAGCCGCAGCGCCTCGCTCGGCGCGCGGCCGATGTCGTGGCCGAAAATACCGATCTTGCCGTCCTGGATTCCGAACAGCCGCGTGATCAGGGAAAACAGCGTGCTCTTGCCGGCGCCGTTCAAACCCAGCAAGGCCGTGAAGCTTGCGGGCGCGACCCCGAAATTGACGTCGATCAGCGCCCGTCGCGGGCCATAGGAATGGCTGACGCCGTCAATCGACAACGCGGGCACGCCCGTGGGATCGGGCCGGGGAGGGATGTCCGGCCGAACATCGCCGGTATTGATGGTCTCGATGGCTGTCATTGCGGTGCGATCGTAATGCCCCAGGGCAGTTCGCCGACCTGGATGGTCTTGATCACCTTCAGCGCGGCGACGTCGATGACGGAGACGTCGTTGGAGACGCCATTGGTGACCAGCAGATATTTCTCGTCGGGCGTGAACGCCATGTGCCAGACGCGCTGGCCGACCAACAGATATTTGATTACCTGATGCGTCGTGCCGTCGACAACGGCGATGCGGTTGGCAGGACCAAGCGCGATGAAGGCGGTCTTTGCATCCTTGGTCATGCCGATGCCGACCGGCTGGATGGCCTCGCGCCGCAGTCCGGGGATCTCGAAGGTGATCTTGCCGGTGACGGCATGCTTGGCGGGATCGATGATCGACACCGTACCACCGATCTCCGATGACACCCAGAGCTCCGAGCCGTCGCGCTTGAATTCCGCAAAGCGCGGCCTGGAATCGACCAGCACATTGGCGACGATCTGACGCGTCGACGTGTCGATGAAATGCGCCATGTTGGTGGTCTCGGACGTATTGATCAGGAACTTGCCGTCCGGACTGATCGTCATGCCCTCTGGCTCGACGCCGACCTGGATGTCGCCAATGCGGGCGCGCTTCTCGAGATCGATGACGGTGACCGTGTTGTCATTCTCGTTGGCGACGTAGAGCGTCTTGCCGGCGGCGTCCTGGGTGAACAATTCGGGGTCCGGCCCGGAGGGCAGGGTGTCCACGATCTGCTCGGTCTTGGCGTCGATCATCTGAATCGTATCGTCGTCCCCCACCGCGACCATCACGAACTTGCCGTCGCGCGTGAACTCGATGCCGCGCGGCCGCTGCCCGACCTTGATCGTGTTGGTGACGGCCCACTTGTCGGTATCGATGACCGAAACGGTGTTGGCCTTCTCGTTCGAGACGTAGGCGATGTAGGCGGCAGCCGGCGCCGGCACCGCAAGACCGGCGGCGAGTGCGAAGGGCAGGCAGCGACGCCACATGCGGAGCCTGTTGATGTTCAGTGCAGCTTGCATTTCGTCTCCGGGCGGTCGACGCCGAGCGTATCGAGTTCTGAGACCTGGTGCAGGAAACCTTCCTGCGGCGACACCGAAACCACCATGCGTCCGTCGACCAGCAGGATCGGCTGGCGAAGCTGCAGGTTCCAGTCGCGCAGGGTCAGGCGCTGGCCCTTGAACGCAGCGACCGAAAAATCCGGTCCCTTGATGAAATTGAGCATCGCCTTGGGATCGCCGGAGTTCACGCGCGAGGCCGCCTCGCCGACCATGCGCGCGGCGGTCCATGCCTGCATGTCGAGCGCCGTCATGCGCCGCGAGTTCAATTTGAGAAAGCGGTTCTGCAGCTGTGTTGCGCCCCATTGGTCGTGCGCCGCGTCCCAGCTGGTCGCTACGAGGCCGGCGGAGCCCGCGACCGGCCGCGGGTCCCAGGTGCGAAAGGGCAGATAGGCGCCGAACACTTCGCTCTCGTCGGCGGCGAGCAGCACGTCATAGGCCGGCGCCTGCTGGGTGAAGACGGGCATCTGCCGCTGGATCAGCGTGACGCCGCTGTCGGTGCGGCGTGCGCCGCCGGTGTCCTCGAAGGTCTTTTCCTGGACGATCTTGCCGCCGAAGCGTGCGGCCGAGCGACGCAGCGCGTCGGCAAACAGCTTGTCCTTGTCGTGCGAGCCGACCACCAGGAACCAGCGCTTCCATTGCTTCCACACCAGATATTGCGCGAGCGCATCCGCGAGCATCGAGCGGGTGGGAGCGACGTGAATGACATCGGCGCGGCAATCCTCCTCGCGCAGCCGGTCGTCGATCGCGCCGGCGTTGAGCAGGATCGTCCCGCGATCGCGCAACGCATCGGCGGCCTTGAGCAGCGCCTCGGCGGGAAGATCGGCAATGATGAAGCCGTTATGCTCGGCGAGCGCGGTCGCCGCCTGTGCGACGTCCTGGCCTTCCTTGAGGCGGACCTCCTGCAGCGTGAAATGCTGGTTGAGAAATTTCCCCGTCGTATTGTTGTCCTCGATCGCAAGGTGCGCGCCGGCGATGCCGTCATTGTCCGCCGGCTGCTGCACCAGCGACAATGTCGATCGAACGCCGGCCAGGCCGAGATAGCCGATGCCGATCTCGACCGGTTCAGCAGCGCGCGCATATGTCGCGACTATGCAGACACCGATCACACTGATCCACCAGCGGATCATGGTTCCTCCCTGAGCATCCTCCTCGCCTTGACGGTGAACGGAGGGGCCAGCCTTGCGAGGCGTGCTCGCCAGGCGGCCTTCTGGCTTGCAACATGACCGAATTGCCCTAGCTTGCAAACCCCCACCTTTTGTCGGTGGACTGTCGTCAATCGTCGCGGAATCGTGACCATGAAAATGCCGTTCATCTTCGCAGCTCTCATGCTCGCGACGTCAGCGCCGGCTTGCGCCGATCCGCCGAAACTTGCGGTGTTCGATTTCGAGCTGGTCGATACCAGCCTGCAGGGCGAGGTGTACGGTCCGCGTTCCGATGAACACGACCGGCTGGTGCGGGTCGGTGATCAGTTGCGCAAGGGGCTATCGGAGTCCGGCAAGTTCCAGATCGTTGACATCACTTCCGTCAATGCTGCGGCGCACGGCAGTAATCTGCAGGCCTGCGGGGGCTGCGACGTCCGCTTCGCGCAGCAGCTTGGCGCAGATCTCTTCATCACCGGCGTCGTGCAGAAGGTGTCGAACCTCATTCTCAACATCAACGTCTATCTGCGCGATGCGCATAGCGGGCAGATCGTCACGGCGGCCAGCACCGACATGCGCGGCAACACCGACGAATCCTGGACACGGGCGATGAGCTATCTCGTGCGCAACCGCCTGCTCGCGCCGAATTACGGCGCGCCGCAGCCGCAATAGGATTTTCGAGCAATGATCAGGCTTTCAGCCGGTCGGCGTGCCAGCGCAGATGATCGGCCATGAAGGTCGAGATGAAATAATAGCTGTGGTCGTAGCCGGGCTGGCGGCGCAGGGTGAGGGGGATCTTCGCCTTTTCGCAAGCCGCCTGCAGCAGTTCGGGCCGAAGCTGCTCGGTCAGGAACGGATCGGCATCGCCGTAGTCGACGAGGAAGTCCGAAAACCGCGCGCCATCCTCGATCAGCGCGACGGCGTCGTGCTTGCGCCAGACCTGCTTGTCGGCGCCGAGGTAACCGCCCAGCGCCTTGTTGCCCCACGGCACCTGCGATGGCGCGACGATCGGCGCGAACGCGCTCGCTGCGCGGTAGCGATCGGGATTGCTCAGCGCGATGGTGAGCGCGCCATGGCCGCCCATCGAATGGCCAAGGATGGACTGCCGTTTTGCATCGACTGGAAATTGATCGGCGACGAGCTTGGGCAGCTCGTCGGTGACATAGCTCCACATGCGATAATTCTTGGCGAACGGCTGCTCCGTCGCGTCGACATAGAAGCCCGCGCCGAGTCCGAAATCATAGGCGCCGGCAGGATCGCCGGGGACGTCGGCGCCGCGCGGGCTGGTGTCGGGTGCAACGAAGATCAAGCCGAGTTCCGAACAGGCTTTGCGGAATTCGCCTTTCTCCGTGACATTGGCATGGGTGCAGGTGAGGCCCGACAGATACCAGACAACGGGCAACTTCGCGCCGTCCTGGTGCGGCGGGACGTAGACCGAAAACGTCATGTCGGTCTTGGTCTCGCGGCTGGCGTGCTTGTAGACGCCCTGCGTACCGCCAAAGGCTTTGTTCCGAGAAACGGTTTGCATCGTCATGATCCATGAATCCTGATCTATGAAAGCTGGCACAGGGGAGGGGCAGGCCGCGTCAGGCGACGCCGTTCTCGATCGCGAGCCGGACAAGCTCGACCGAGCTGCGCACGCCGAGCTTCTGGCGCATGATCGAGGAGGTGTTGGCGACCGTCTTGTAGGAGGACTGCACCAGCCATGCGATCTCGGACAGGCTTTTTCCGGCGCCGAGCAGGCGCAGGATTTCCATCTCGCGCGAGGTCAGCTTCGACAGCGGGCTCTGCGCGAAGGCGGCGCCGGCGAAGGCGATGCGGCGTGCGATCGCGGGCGGCAGATAGGTCTCGCCGTTGCCGACCTGGCGGATCGCCTCGACGAGATCGCAGGGGTCGCCGGTCTTGGAGACGTAGCCTTTCGCGCCGACATCGATGGCGCGCGCGGCGAAGGCCGGATCGTCATTCATGCTGAACATGATGATGCGTGCGTCCGGAACACGCGAGAGAATCCGCCGCGCCAGCTCGAAGCCGGAGACCGTCGGCAGGTTGATGTCGATCACGGAGATGTCCGGCTGTTCGGCGGCGAAGACGCGTTCGCCGCTTTCGGCGTCAGACGCCTCCAGAAGTTCGATCTCGAGTTCGCCGGAGAGCACGGCCCGGCAGCCCGAAGCGACGATGGGATGATCGTCAACGATCAGTACGCGCATAGGCCTTCGTCCTGCTCGTTCGCATCGCTCGGTTTGCTGCGGCGCACCAAGCTGAATGCGGGCATGCGCGCCACTGCGACGCGTGTTCCCCGTTGGGTCATGCATCCCCGGCGATGTTGCTGTACGCTTCAATTAGATAGGCCGTTCAATTGTCTGTCAACGTTCTCATTGTTGAGGCAGCGATTGTGACGCTGTCGTGGACAACTCCCATGTGGCAGAAACTTTCCTTGCGTGCGCGGATCAATGTCCTGCTTGCGCTCGTTCTTGCACTCGGCCTCGCGATCAATATCGCGCGCCTTGTCCTGGAAGCGGGGCCCCGCGTGCAGGCCGAGGACCAAAGCGTCACCCGCCTGGCGCGCGAGTTCATCGAGATGATCGTCGCCGATCTGAACGAGGCCCCTGATCCGGACGCAAGGTTGAGCCAGATCACGGGCGATCTGAACCGGCTGCGACATGTCAGCATCACGCAGCTGGGGGAGGCGGTTCCGGAGACGCCGAAGGTCGATCGGCAGGCCGACAGCGGCGACCTGCGCGCGCCTCCCTCCTGGTTCGTCACACTGATTCATCCCGAGACGACATCCGTCAGCGTGCCGGTCTCGATCCACGGCAAACCTAGCGCACTCGTCATCACGTCGCACCCGAATGACGAGATCGCGGAGATCTGGGACGGCATCGTCACCCAGATCGAGGTCGGCTCGGCGATCGCGGCCGTTCTGTTCCTGATCACGATGATGGTCGTGAGCCGCGCGCTCGCGCCGCTCGAGGCGCTGTCTTCCGCCATGACGCGGATCGAGGCCGGCGACTATGAAACGCGTGTCGCGCCCGGCGGCGCGCCCGAACTGGCCGCGATCTGCGCCAGGCTCAATCATCTCGCGGCTACGCTGGGCGAAGCCGTCGAGGACAAGCGGCAGCTCGCCGAGCGCGCGGTGTCGCTGCAGGATGTCGAGCGCAAGGAGATCGCGCGCGAACTGCATGACGAGTTCGGGCCTTATCTGTTTGCGCTGCGCGCGCATGCCAGCGCGCTGATGCGGCTGTCGGGTGCCTCCCAGCCGGATACGCTCCGCAAGCATGGCAGCGCGATCCTCGAACAGGTCAACGCGCTTCAGCAGTTCAATCGCAGGGTTCTGGAGAAGCTGCGGCCCGTCGGGCTCGCGGAGCTCGGGCTGCGCGAGGCGCTGGAGGCTCTGCGGCGGCACTGGCGCGAGTCCCATCCGGATGTCGCGATCGAGACCACGATCTCGCGTTCACTTGGCGAGACGGGCGAAACCGCCGATCTCACGATCTATCGCGTGGTCCAGGAGGCGTTGACCAATGTGTTCCGCCACGCCGACGCGACATCGGTTGATGTCACGATCGAACCCGCCGGGCCGCCAAAGAACGCGCGCGATTGCGCGCTGGTGCGGGTCCGTGACAACGGCCGCGGATTGATGCCTGACCATAAGCTCGGTCTTGGCCTGACCGGCATGCGCGAACGAATCTTGGCACTGGGCGGCTCGCTCACGGTGGCATCCGGCGAGCGCGGCGTGACGGTCGAGGCTTTGATCCCCAAAGGCTCCCGCTGACACGTCTCAAGAAAAAGCTCGCCCCCGAATGAATTGGTAGGGCGAGCTGAAGTTTGACATTGGAAGTACCTATTCCTTCAGATCGGCAGGATCGAAGGAGCCTGCATAGAACATCCGAACCGCTCGGTTCCGGCAATGGGATTGAATGAACTGCCGATGGCGCATTCCTCCCGAATCTTGTCGGGTAAAATTCCCACCGCGTCTCATGGGAGTGCCTTCGGGAGCGGTTTCAGTCTCAACGCTTTTGCCCTTGAATGCAGATCGGGAATTTTTCCCGACTTTTTCGGGATAAAATCCGTGGCCCTAACGACGCCATTGGAGCGCGGCTGTGCCGATCCGGCGCCTGCTCAATGCGCGCCGCCGCCCGCGGCCGACTTCACCTTTTTGGTCAGCAGGATCGCGACGGCCGAGAGCACCAGCACGACGCCGAGCACCACGAAGGTGTCGCTGAAGCCCATCACCAGCGCCTGGCGCTTCACGGTGTTGCCGAGCGCGATGATCGCCTGCTGCTGCGCGGCGGCCGGGTCGGGCACGCCGTGGGCCATGAAATAGTTGGTCATCTCGCGCGATGCGGGTGCGCACTTCCTCGCGGCCGAGGTCGACGGACTGGCCGATGATGTTGGAGTGGAACTGCTCGCGCTTGGTGACGATGGTCGCGAGCACCGCGGTGCCGATCGCGCCGCCGAGATTGCGCATCATGTTGGAGATGCCGGAGGCCGCGGCCGCATCCTGCGGCGCGACGCTGCCGAGCGAGACGTTGCTCAGGGGCGCCAGCGTCAGCGCCTGGCCGATGGCGCGCACGATGTTGGGAATCCAGAACTGATCGCCCGAATAATCCAGCGACATCGTCGTGTTCATGAAGGAGCTGTAGGCGAACAGCATCAGCCCGAATGCGGCGAGATAGCGCGCATCGATCCGCTGCATCAGCTTCGGCACCAGCGGGATCAGGAGCAGCTGCGGCAGGCCGGTCCAGGCCAGCACGTGTGCCGATCTGCTCGGCATTGTAGCGTTGCACCTGGCCGAGATAGGCCGGCAGCAGGTAGATCGAGCCGAACAGCCCGAAGCCGAGGAAGACCGCGGCGAGCGTGCCCATGCCGAAATTGCGCTGGGTCAACAGCCGCAGCCGCAGCAGCGGCTTCTCCACGATCAGCTCGTTGGCAATGAACAGCGACAGGCTGACCGCGGCGATGACCGCGAGCTTGACGATGAAGGGCGAGCCGAACCAGTCGTCCTTGTTGCCTTCTTCCAGCACGGCCTGCAGCGACGCCAGGCCGACCGCCATGGTGACGATGCCGAACCAGTCGCCTTCGCGCAGCAGGCCGAGCTGCATCGGCTGCCGCTCCAGCGTGAAATAGAGCATCGCGACCATCACGGCGGTCGGCACCACGTTGACGAAGAAGATGGTCTGCCAGCCGTAATTCTCGGTGAGATAGCCGCCGATGGTCGGGCCGATCGCGGGCGCGAAGGTGACCGCGAGCGCGAACATCGCAAGCCCAATCGGCTGCTGGCGCCTTCGGCAGCTTGGTGAAGACCAGCGTGAACGCCATCGGGATCAGCACGCCGCCGAAATAGCCCTGCAGGCCGCGCATCGCGATCATCGACGGCAGGTCGTGGGTGAAGGCACAGGCGACCGAGAACAGCGCGAACAGCGTCGCATGCACGAGCATGATCTTGCGGAACGAGAACACGCGGCTGAGATAGTCGGTCAGCGGGATGACGACGATCTCGCCGATCAGGTAGGAGGTCGAGATCCAGGAGCCGTTGTCGACGCCGGTGCCGATGCCGCCCTCGATGTTGAGCAGCGAGGCATTGGTGATCTGGATGTTCAGGATCGCCATGAAGGCGCCGATCATGGCGGCGAAGATGGCGATCCAGACGGTGGTGCTGGCGCGATCGGGATTGACCGGCGCGGCAACCGGCGCGGCGGCGCGTGACGGTTGACCGGGATGAAAGGGTGAGGGTGGACATGGCATCACCTCCTGGGAAGCGGCGTCGGCGATCTTCGGGATTGGGCACGGCGTGCGCGGGCTGGACGCTGGCGCGACTGCGTTTCGATGGTCGGGATCACCGACATGCCCGGCCGCAGCTCGATCGGCGCGCCGCCGTCGAGCGCGATCTTCACGGGGATGCGCTGCACCACCTTGGTGAAATTGCCGGTGGCGTTGTCCGGCGGCAGCAGCGCGAATTCCTGGCCGCTGGCCGGCGCGAGGCTGTCGACATGGCCGTGCACGACCTGGCCGGGGAACATGTCGACCTCGATATCGACCGGCTGGCCCTCGCGCACATCGGTGAGCTGGGTCTCCTTGAAATTCGCGACCACATAGGCGCCGGAGGCCGGCACCAGCGACATCAATTGCGTGCCGGCCTGCACGAATTGGCCGACGCGCAGCGTGCGGTTGCCGACCACGCCGTCGATCGGCGCGGTGATCGTGGTGTAGCCGAGATTGAGCTCGGCCTGCCGCTGCAGGGCGGCGGCGCGCGCCGCCGCCGCGATGGCCTGCGCGATCTCGGCCTTGAGCAGTTCGACCTGCTTCTCGCGCGGAGACGAGGTTGGCCTTGTCGCGCTGGATCGCGGCCTCGGCGCCGGCGTTGCGCGATTGCGCCTGCTGCGCGTTCTGCACGCTGCCGTAACCGGTGGCGGCGAGATCGGTGTAGCGCTTGTTCTCCTGGCTCGCGAAGGTCTTGGTCGCGGTGTCGACCTCGACCGTCGCCTTTGCCGCCGCGATCACGGCCTGCTGGACGTCGAGCTGGGCCTGCTTGCTCGTGACGCGCGGCTTGCGCGGCGGCGACGTCGGCCTTGGCCTGGTCGAGCGCGACCTTGAAATCGCGGTCGTCGATCCGCGCCAGCACCTGGCCGGCCGTGACGCGCTCGTTGTCGCCGACCAGCACGTCGGTCGAGATAGCCGGAGACTTTCGGCGCGATGGTGGTGTTGTCGGCCTTCACATAGGCGTCGTCGGTCGAGACCAGGAAACGGCCGACGGTCCAGTAATCCCAGCCGTACCAGGCGGCTCCCGCGAGCACCGCGACCGCGGCGCCGGCCATCAGCAGCCGCCGGAAGCGCTCCTTGATGTCGCCGTGAGGCCGCGGTCGGCATTTCAGTGCTGACCGGCTGACCGATCAGGGTCGTGATTGGCCGGCGCGCGCAGGTCCTGGACGGCTTCGGCGGGAACCGGGCGTTCGGCCTCGAAGGCGGTGGAATGACGGCTCATGGTCGGCCCTCCTTTCGCTCTATCCCTTTGCAAACAAACGGAAATTCTGTTCCGTTGTGCAGGCGGATTAATTAGGAAACTTGACGTTTTCCAAAATAGCGCCCATATTGGGACTGTCAATAGAATGACAGTCATCATTTAAAAGCATGGCTCGGCATGACGAGTTGCGAAGAGACATGATCGGGAAGGCACAAGACGACAGGCGCGGCGGTCGGAGCCGCAACGCGGCCGCGGACGGCCGCAGCTGCGCTACGGACGAGGAGACGCGTGCGCTCATCCTGGAAGCAGCCCGGAGCGAGTTCGCACATCGCGGCTATGCCGCGACCAGCATGGAGAGCCGTGGCGCGGCGCGCCGGCGTCTCGACCAAGACGCTGTACCGTCTCATTCCCAACAAGGCGGCGCTGTTCGAGGCGATGGTGACGGACCGGATCGACCGCTTCGTGTCGGTCGTGAAGTTTCGCGCTTGCGAGGGCGGGGATATCGAGACGGCGCTGACCGAGGCGCTGATCGTCTGCGCGCGAGCTGATGCTCGATGGCGAGGTGATCGCGCTCCAGCGCGTGATCCTCGCGGACAGCGACAAGTTTCCGGAGATCGCCGAGACCTTTTTTCATAAGGCGATCCGGCGCACCGAGGAGACGCTGGCCGAACTGGCTGCGCGCGCAGCAGAAGCGCGGCTCGATCGAGATCGACGATGCCGAGGCCGCCGCCGGCATGCTGCTCGGCATGCTCGTCTTCCAGCCGCAGCGCGCCGTGTTGTTCGGCCAAGCGGCGCCGCCGAGCCAGGAGGAGATTGCGCGCCGCGCGAAGCACTGCGCGACGCTGTTTCTGGACGGATGCCGGCGCTGATTACGCGTTGACGAAAGCGAGCAGCGTGCCGTTGGACGAAGACGGCGGCACGCAGATGCTGTTGCCGCTGCGAACGCCGGCAGCGCCGAGCGCCTTTTCGGTTGTTGCAAGATCGGCGCTCACGATCACGAGTCCGGCCGCGCCACGATCGGGCAGATCGATCGGCACGTCAGGATAGCGGCGGCTCAACTGCTCCTTGGTCAGGAACACGAAGTCGGCCCGATCGCCGCCGGACGGCACGGTCACCGCGCCGTCGGCCTCGGTCCGCACCTCGCGGTCGATCATGCGCGACAGATGCGCGGCTTCAGGCACGGGATCGGGCGCCGCGAGCAGCACCTGTTTCGAGCCGCTTGGCGGCATTGGGGTGCTTCATCAGCTCGGGAATCCACACCGTCTCGCGAGTTCTTGTGCTGACAGGCGAACAGCCGCGCGCCACCCGGCGCTTCCGCAACCGGCCATTGAAAGGTTCTGAATTTCGCCGCCGACAGCGTGCCGTCGGGCATCGTCACGGGCCGCTCGAAATCGGTCGGGCCGATCGGCGGATAGCCGCGGGCGCGGATTTCCTCCGCGCCTTCCGCCGCATCCACCGCGGTGAAGGCGATCCGCTCGATGCCCTCGCGCTTGTCGAGAAAGGCCCGTGCCGGAGCATTCAGTTCGGTCGGGGTCAGCACGCCGAGCAGTTCGAGATAATCGGGGTCGAGCATGATGGTGTAATTGCCCGTGCCCATATGCGCGCTGTGCGTGCCGCGCGGCGATACGGTGAAGCCAAGGCGTTTCCAGCGCTCGGCCGCCTTGTCGAGATCCTTCGCCATGATCACGGCGTGATCGATACCGATGACGTTCTTCAGTGCCACGCCTGTCTCCTCCGCCATGAATTCCGTGACCAAACTAGAGCATGATCCGGAAAAGTGTGTAGCGGTTTTCCGAAAAGATCATGCTCAGACAAAGAGCTAAAGCGCGATGACAATTCAACCTGATC
Organism: uncultured Alphaproteobacteria bacterium; assembly: GCA_963770385.1. GTDB lineage: Bacteria > Pseudomonadota > Alphaproteobacteria > Rhizobiales > Xanthobacteraceae > Bradyrhizobium. Next base: position 3,653,880 of record CAVYPJ010000003.1, read on the forward strand.
TCATCGCGCTTTAGACGGAGCGATACCGAGGCCGCAAGCCTTGGGAGCCTGCGGCCTCGGCGCATGTCATGTCATGTGACGTGGTGGCTCAATGGCCCGCGGGCGGCGACAGCGCCTCATCGCGATAATAGTTCGGCCGGCCCAATTCGACCGCCGGCGCATACCAGTTCGGTTCGTTCCTCGGCGCAGCCCAGATGGCGGCGTTGGAGTTGCGGAACGACTGGCTGGTTGCGACCGGCGGACGTTCGGACTTGCGGACATGGTGATGCTCCTTGGCCGTGGCAGACTGAAGAGCCGGGCCGGCCAGCAAAACCGCACCGAGGATTGCCAAAACTGTCTTTTGCATTGTCGATCTCCTGTTCCGCTTGTCGCGACACCTGGTCGCTTGCGCGGTGCCCGGATAGGTAAGGTCCAGCAGGCGGAGCGGTGCCTCTTGGGGCATCACGAAGCGGCGAGCAAATTTTCTGGTCAGAGGCAGATTTCGGCTAAAGTTTCGGCAATCGCTGCCGCCGTTCCGGATGGACGGCGGAGCGGCGATCCGGTTCAATGAGGTTCGGGGCTGTCCATTGCGAGCGAACGAGATGAAAACGCTGACGATTGCGATCGCGCTGGTGGCATCGCCGGTGTTTTGTTTGCCTGCAGGGGCGCAGAGCAGGCTGACGCCGAAGGGGACTGCCGCACGCGTCGACAATTGTGCGCCGATCGGCCGCACCGCAAAAGGCGAACTGGTCTATTCGATGAAGTGCGAGAACCCTCCGGCGCCGCAGGCATCCTCGCCGCAACAGGCCGCCTCGCCGCAGGCCGAAGTCAAGGAGACCGCGCCGCCGGAGCCCGAAGTGCGGCGGAGCGGGCTGTTCGGCATGTCCTATGAGGTCAAGCAGCCTGACCGATAGGCGAGCTCGTCTCCGGCACCTCATCGAGGCGGAATGACGCTTGCGTTCGGCCTCTCCGGTTGTAATGGGTAGGGTCGAGTCCTTGTTGCGATTGCGAGACGATCCATGAGCCAATTGATCATCCATGCCGGCGATTTCACCTTCGAGGCCCGTTTCGAGGAGCAGCTTGCGCCGAAGACCTGCGCGGCGTTTCGCAAGGCGATGCCGTTCGAGAGCCAGGTGATCCATGTGCGCTGGAGCGGCGAGGCGGTGTGGATGCCGCTCGGCGATCTCGATTTCGGCGTCGGCTATGAGAACCACACGAGCTATCCCGCGCCGGGCCAGATCATCCTCTATCCCGGCGGCATCAGCGAAACCGAGATCCTGCTCGCCTATGGTGGCGTGCATTTCGCGAGCAAGATGGGCCAGCTTGCCGGCAACCATTTCATCACAGTGACGTCCGCGCTCGAGAACTTGCCGCTGCTCGGCAAGACCGTGCTGTGGGAAGGCGCCCAGAACATCCGCTTCGAGATGGTCTAGAGCATGATCCGGAAAAGTGGGAACCGGTTTTCCCTCGCGACAAACGCGGAACGCGTTTGCGCGGAGATCATGCTCAAACAAGGAGCTAGAGCGCGATGACGTTTCAATCTAATCACATCGCGCTCTAGACATGGCGGACGCCCGCTACCCGCGCGATCTCCGCGGCTACGGCCGAAATCCGCCCGATCCGCAATGGCCGGGCGGCGCGCGGATCGCGGTGCAGTTCGTGGTGAATTTCGAGGAGGGCGGCGAGAACAACATCCTGCATGGCGACGAGGCCTCGGAAGCATTCCTGTCCGACGTTCTCGGCGCGCAGCCCTGGCCGGGCCGGCGGCACGCGAATATCGAATCGATGTTCGAATACGGTTCGCGCGCCGGCTTCTGGCGGCTGTGGCGGATCTTCACCGAACGCAAATTGCCGACCACCGTGTTCGGCGTCGCGACTGCGCTGAGGCGCAATCCCGAAATCGTCGCGGCGATGAACGAGGCGAGCTGGGATATCGCGAGCCACAGCCTGCGATGGGTCGAGCACAAGGACATGTCGGAGGCCGAGGAGCGGCGCGAGATCGCAGACGCGATCCGCGTCCACACCGAGGCGACGGGACAGCGTCCGCTCGGCTGGTACACCGGGCGCTCGTCGATCAACACGGTGCGGCTTGTGATGGAGGCGGGTGGTTTCCTTTATTCCTGCGACTCCTATGCGGACGATCTGCCGTACTGGATCAAGGGGCCGGCGGGGCCGCATCTGATCATTCCCTACACGCTCGATGCGAACGACATGCGCTTCGTCAATCCGCAGGGCTTTGGCGGCGGCGATGAATTCTATACCTATCTCAAAGACAGTTTCGACGTGCTCTATGCCGAGGGCGGGACGGCGCCGAAGATGATGTCGGTCGGCTTGCATTGCCGGCTGGTCGGGCGGCCTGGCCGCGCGGCGGCGCTGATGCGGTTTCTCGACTATGTGCTGAAGCACGAGCGCGTCTGGGTGCCGACGCGGCTCGCGATCGCGCAGCACTGGCATGCGAACCTCTCGCATCTCGCCGCGAACGCCTTCGAGATCGGATAGGGACACGATGCCGCAAGTGAATCTCGCCGATCTGAATGCCGGTGGCCAAGGCGATTTCGTCGCGGCGCTCGGCAATGTTTTCGAGCATTCGGCCTGGATTGCCGAAGGGGCCGCGTTGAGGCGGCCTTTCGCCGGCATCGCCGCGTTATTCGGCGCGATGAAAGACATGGTCGAGCACGCGTCGTCCGAGCGCCGGCTGGCGCTGATCAAGGCGCATCCCGATCTCGCCAACAAGACCCAGCGCGCCGCGGGGCTGACCGCGGAGTCCAACGCCGAGCAGGCCGGCGCCGGGCTCGACCGGCTCTCGGACGCCGAATATGACGCCTTCGAGCGCGTCAACAATGCCTATCGCGCCAAGTTCGGCTTTCCCTACATCGTCTGCGTCCGCCGGCATACCAAGGATTCGATCCTGCGCGATTTCGAGCGGCGGCTGCCGAACGATGCCGCAACCGAGATGAAAGCGTCGATCGCGGAGATTTTTCGCATCGCGGCGCTGCGGCTCGATCAGCTCGTGACGGCGGAGGATCGGCTGCCGGTGAACGGCCGGCTTTCCACCCACGTGCTCGATACCCATAGCGGCAAGCCCGCCGCAGGCATCGCGGTTGAGCTGATTGAACTATCGGAGCTCGGCGAGATCCCGCGTGGTGACGCGCGCGATCACCAATGCGGACGGCCGCACCGATCAGCCCCTGATCGGTGGGTGTCCAGTGCCGATCGGCCGCTATGAGCTGAGCTTCTCGGTCGGAAGATATTTCGCCGAGCGCGGCGTGCCGCTGTCCGACCCGCCGTTTCTCGACCAGATCCCGCTGCGCTTTGCGGTCAGCGAGCCCGAAGGCCATCTCCACGTGCCGCTCCTGGTCACGCCGTGGGGCTACACGACCTATCGCGGAAGCTGATCGGCTCTCTCCTTTCGTCATTGCCGGGCTTGACCCGGCAATCCATCGTACAAAAGCGCGCTTCATTCGTTGATGGATGCGCGGGTCGAGCCCGCGCATGACGAGCTGGTTTGCCTCTAACCGAACTTCTCCTTCAGCAGGGGAAACAGGCGGTCCGGTTTGAACGGCAGGGTGGTGAAGCGGATGCCGGTGGCGTCGGCGAGCGCGTTGCCGAGCGCGGCGGCGACGGGATTATAGGGGCTTTCGCTCATCGATTTCGCGCCCATCGGCCCGATCGTATCGGAGGTCTCGGCGAAATGGACTTCGGTGCGCGGCACGTCTGCGAATGACGGCAGATGATAGTCGCGGAAGCGCGGGTTGACGACGCGTCCGCCGGCATCGATCACCATCTCCTCGTAGAGTGCCGCGCCGAGCGCCTGCGCGACGCCGCCCTCGACCTGGCCGCGGCATTGCATGGGATTGGCGACGCGGCCGGCATCGGCAGCCTGCACGCTCTTCAGGATCCTGATCTCGCCGGTGCCCTTGTTCACCGCGACCCGAAAGCCCTGCACGTTGAAGGCTACCGAGCGCGGCGTGCCGGCCGAACTGCCGCCGGCGCGCAAGCTCTTGCCTTGTTTGCGCGCGGACTTCGCGAGTTCCGCGAACGGCACCCGCCTGCCGCCGCAGATGACCGTATCCTTGTCGAGGATGGCTGCGCTCGCGTCGGTGCGGGCAACGCCCGCCGCGAACGCTTTCATCGCCACGGCGAGGTTCTCCGCCGCCGCTTGCGTCGCGCGCCCGGCCACGAACGTGCCGGTCGAGCCATAGGCGCCGGTGTCGTGACCGCCATGCGCGGTGTCGGATTGCAGCAGGCGGATATTGTCGACAGTGGTCGCAAGCGCGGTCGCGGCGATCTGGCGATGCACGGTGCTGGTGCCGTTGCCGAACTCCGCCGTGCCGACGGTCAGGTCGAAGCCGCCGTCGTCGCGCAGCGCGATTGCGCAGTCTGCGATATGCCCGTCCGGCGGCACGGTATCGATCATGGTGAGCGCGATGCCGTCGCCGGTCAGCCATTCCGGAGCAAGCTCGACGTTCGAGCCCTCGGCCTTCATCGCGCGCTCGACGAGGTCGAGGCACTGGTCCAGTCCGTAGGAGCCGTAATGCACGTCGTGATAGCCATTATCCGGCGGCGACAGCATCGGATCGCCTGACCTGACGACGTTGCGGCGGCGCATCTCGAAGGGATCGATGCCAAGCTGCTTCGCCAATTCGTCGATCGCCGCTTCCACCGCGAGCAGCGTCTGCGGCAGGCCGTAGCCGCGAAAGGCGCCGGCCGGCACCGTGTTGGTGTAGGCGACAACCGCGTCGACCTTCTTGTTCGGACAGTTATAGACCCCGATGCACTCGCCGCAGGCGTGGAACAGCACGGCCGCGCCGTGATTGCCGTAGGCCCCGGTGTTGGAGAGCACGTCGATCTGCAGGGCGGTGAGCTTGCCGTCCTTGCCGGCGCCGGCCTTCACCGTGACGCGCATCGGATGCCGCGTCGAGGTCGCGATGAACTGCTCCTCGCGGGTGAATTCGAGCTTGACCGGCCGTCCGGTCTTCAGCGCGGCGAGCGCCAGGATGTCCTCGACGAACATCTCCTGCTTGCCGCCGAAACCGCCGCCGACGCGCTCGCAGAACACGCGGACCTTGTCGGCCGGAAGATCGAAGATCTCGCACAGCGCGCGCCGCGTCAGGAACGGCACCTGCGTCGAGACGCGGACGTTCAGCACGCCGCCCGCATCGATCCAGGCGAGCCCGCCATGGGTCTCGAGCGCGGCGTGCTGAACGCGCTGGGTGTTGAAGGTGCCCTCATAGGTGACCGCGGAATTCGCGAGCGCGGTGGCGACATCGCCATATTCGCCATGGCTTTCCGCGACGATGTTGCGCGCTGCGCCGAACACGCGCTGCTCCGGCGTCCTGTCGGGATGAAGCAGCGGCGCGCCCGGCGCGATCGCCTGCTCGGGATCGATGACGAAGGGCAGGATCTCGTAGTCGACCGTGAGGCGGCGGCAGCCTTCCTCGGCCGCGGCCTCGCTCTCGGCGACGACGGCCGCGACCTTCTGACCGATGAAGCGGACGATCGGATCGAGCACGCGCGTGTCGTCCGGGTCCATCCAGGCCTTCTCGTGCTTCGCGGTCGAGAACAGCCGGTCCGGCGCGTCCTCGTGTGTCAGCACCGCGTGCACGCCGGGCACGGCGAGCGCCGCGCGCGTGTCGATCGCGACGATCCTCGCATGCGGATGCGGCGAGCGCAGCAGCTTGATGTGCAGCAGGCCTTCGATCGCGGTATCGAACGTGTAGCGCGCCGCGCCGCTCACGACGAGCGGCCCTGCGGGCGCGGGCAGGCTGCGGCCGAAGGCTTCGCCGGCAGCGACGTCTTCGATGTTGCATTTGCCGTCGAGTGCGTCCTCGATCGCGCGATAGCCGGTGCAGCGGCAGAGATTGCCCTTCAGCGCCGCACCGAGATCCTGTCGCTGCGCCTGGTTCAGCGACGCGCAGGTCAGGATCATGCCGGCGGTGCAGAAGCCGCATTGAAAGCCCTGCGCGTCGAGAAAGGCCTGCTGCATCGGATGCGTGCCGCCGCCGGCGCCAAGGCCTTCGATCGTCGTGACGGCGTGGCCTTCGGCGCGAAACGCCGGGATCAGGCAGCTATGCACGGGCTCGCCGTCGATCAGCACGGTGCAGGCGCCGCAGTCGCCGGCGTCGCAGCCTTTCTTCACGCCGAAATGCCCGAGCTCACGCAGGAACGTGCGCAGGCATTGGCCGGCACGCGGTGTCTGCGGAGTAAGCCTTGCCATTGATCTCGACGCTCATGCGGCCTCGAAGCTCATGACGTGCCCGCGAGTTCGCCGCGGATCTCCTCGGCGAGCCGCAGCGTCATGTGCTTGCGCCACGCGGGCTTGCCATGGAGGTCGTCGTGATAGAGATCGTCGGTGAGGCGGGTGAGGATCGCGTCGCGCAATTCGCCGGCGTCGGGAATCCCGGCGAAGGACAGTCTGACCGGCCGCTTCGTCGATGCAGTGACGGTCAGCAGGAACGCACCGACGCTCGCAACGCTGCCGATCAGCAGCGCCGCGGAACGGCCGACCGGCGTCAGCGAGATCTGGCGGAAGGCGGAGCGGCGCTTCAGCGCGGTGAGCGGAAGATCGATCTGCCGCAAGAGGTCGCCGGGTTTGAGCACGTTACGCTGGTTGCCGGTGACGAAATCCGCGGCCGGTATCTTGCGCTTGCCGCCATCGGCCTGCCAGATCGTGCAGATGCCGTCGAGCGCCGTCGTCAGCGAGATCATCGGGCCGGCCGGCAGCGACATGCAGAGATTGCCGCCGACAGTGGCCGTCTTCCAGATCTTGAAAGAGGCGAGAAAGGCGCGGCAGCATTGGCTGATCAAGGGCGCCGCGAGCCAGTCCGGCGGGCAGGCGAGCGCGTCGAGTTGCGCGATCGTGCAGGTCGCCGCGATCGAGAGCACGTTGTCGGTTATTGTCAGCGCCGGCCATTTCAGGTCGGTCAGATCGATCAGGCGCGTCAGGTGGACTTGCGGTTCCGAGAACAGCCAGGTCCCGCCTGCGAGCCAGGCGTCGCCTGCCGTCCAAACGGGCAGCTCCGCCCGATTGCACGGGCGCGCCACCGATGTGATGGTGTTCAAATCCATCGAACCCCAGTGCTTTCAACGAGATGCGTCGCGCCTTGGGAAGTCTTGCAAGAGAAGCGCCAAGTCACAAGTGGGGTGGTCTTTGAATTGCAAGGCAATTGCAAGGAGGATAGAGCGTCGCCATCACGTCTTCAGGAGACGAGGGAATCATGGATCACGGCAAGGCGATCTGGATCAAAGACCCCGTTGCCGTTCTGGCCGAAGGCGCCGAGCGGGGCATCGTCGTGCAGCAGGGCCGGATCATCGAGCTGGTGGCGGCGGGCCGGCAACCCGCCACCGTTGATACCGTGATCTTCGAGGCCTCGGAGCGGGTGGTGCTGCCGGGGCTGATCAACACCCACCATCATTTCTACCAGACGCTGACGCGGGCGATGCCGGCGGCGATGGACCGCGAGCTGTTTCCCTGGCTGCAGGCGCTCTATCCGGTCTGGGCGCGGCTGACGCCGCTCTCGCTCGACCTCGCCGTCACGGTCGCGATGTCCGAGCTTCTGCTCTCCGGCTGCACCACGACGACCGATCATCATTATGTGTTTCCGGCCGGACTCGAGGATGCCATCGATATCGAGGTCGCGGTCGCCAAGCGTCTCGGCCTGCGGGTGTTGCTCACCCGCGGCTCGATGAACCGTTCGCAGCGCGACGGCGGCCTGCCGCCGGACAGCGTGGTGCAGGATGAGGACACGATCCTGACCGACAGTGAGCTGGTGGTGGCGAAGCATCATCAACGCGGCGAGAATGCGATGGTGCAGATCGCGCTCGCCCCATGCTCGCCATTCTCGGTGACGACGTCGCTGATGCGTGCGACGGCCGCACTCGCTGAAAGGCTTGACGTCCGCCTGCACACCCATCTCGCGGAGACCGAGGACGAGAACCGCTTCTGCGAGCAGATCCATGGCTGCCGTCCGCTCGACTATCTCGAACAATGCGGCTGGCTCAATGCGCGGACCTGGCTCGCCCATGGCATCTTCTTCAACACGGCCGAGATGAAGCGGCTGGGCAAGGCCCGCGTCAGCATCAGCCATTGCGCCTGCAGCAACCAGATTCTCGCCTCCGGCTGCTGTCCGGTGTGCGAGATGGAGGCGGCGGGTGTCGGCATCGGTCTCGGCGTCGATGGCTCGGCCTCAAACGACGAATCCAATTTGATGCAGGAGGTGAGGGCGGCTTTCCTGCTGCAGCGGGCGCGCTATGGCGTAGGCCTGGTCAGCCACAAGGACGCGCTGCGCTGGGCTACCAAAGGCTCAGCGGCCTGCATCGGCCGCCCCGAGCTCGGCGAGATCGCGGTCGGCAAGGCCGCCGATCTCGCGCTGTTCAAGCTCGACGAGCTGCGCTTCTCCGGCCACGGCGATCCGATCGCCGCCCTCGTGCTCTGCGGCGCGCATCGCGCCGACCGCGTCATGGTCGCTGGCAAATGGGTCGTCATCGACGGTGTGATTCCCGGCCTCGACATCGCGGACCTGATCCGTCGCCACAGCACCGCTGCGAAGGCGATGCAGGCGGGGTGAGACCCCTTCGTCGACCTGGTCGTCAACCCGCGTTGCGACGGCAGGAGGCTCGCACCTGCGGGCACTGCGCTACAAATGCAACAAATGTCCAATCTGTCGCAATCGAACTGTAGCGCGTGGCTCTGCATATCTGCGCGTCGCCTTCGATCGACGTCCTGCCGTCAGCTTGCGGAAACAACTTAGAATAGAATTTGGAATGACTTACAATTTCTTGGTCGCCTCCTGGGGCGGCCCCGGCCATCTCGGCCCAACTCTGACTGCCGCACGGCAGTTGCGCGCGAGAGGCCACGGCGTTCGCTTCATCGCGCGTGCAGACGCGCGCGACCCGGTGGAGGCGGCTGGCTTCGGTTTTGCCACTTGGCAGCGGGAGCCATGCTTCTCGCCGATCGCGCGGAGCAGCGATCCGCTTCAGATCGCATACGATCAGCTGCTGTTTGGTCCGGCCTCGGCACGAGGTGCCGACACCCGAGATGAAATCGAGCGGGTTCCCACTGACGGCCTGCTGACCGATAGCGCTCTCTTCGGCTCCGTCCTGGGTGCGGAAGCAGCGCGCATTCCCTGCGCGCTGCTCTCACCCACGATCAGCATAAGGCCGCTGCCAGGCGTGCCGCCGATCGGCAGCGGTTTGCACGCGCCTCGTACGCCTGAAGGCCGGATCGAGGTCCAGGCAGCGAATAATCGGTTCGTCAATGTCATGAATGAATGGCTGCCGATGCTGAACGAGGCGCGCGCGAGCTTGCACCTTGCTCCTTATGGCCATGTGCTGAAGTTGTTCGATCGACCAGCCCGGTTCCTGATAGCCATGAGTGAGGCATTCGACTTTCCTGCCGACAGCCTTCCCAGCAATGTCCGATACGTTGGACCGTTGCTCGATTCCTCGGATTGGTCGGAGCCGTGGGTCCGCCCATGGCCCGACGGATTAAGCCGTCCTCGCGCGTTGATCTCTTTCAGTACAACGAATCAGGACCAGGCCGAAGTCCTGCAACGTACGATCGATGCGGTCGGACGATTGGAGATGGATGCGGTTGCAACGCTCGGACCTGCCTTGGAAGGTGTGAGCCTGCACGCGCCGCAGAACGTAGGGCTGCTGCCCAGCGCTCCGCATGATGCGGTCATGAGGGAGGTCTCTCTGGTCGTGACCCATGGCGGCCACGGCACCGTGAGCCGTGCTCTGTCACACGGCCTGCCGCTCCTGGTCGTGCCGTTCGGACGCGATCAGGGCGACATCGCCATCCGTGTGGAAGCCCGCGGCGTGGGGTTGACGTTGCCGACAACCGCCGCCGAAACGGAAATCGCCGCCGCGATCGTCCGCCTGATGGAGGAGCCCCGGTTCACCATCGCCGCCCGCCAGCTCGCCGATATCATGGCTGCCGAGGTCGATCGCGCGAGCCTTGTTGGCGAGCTGGAGGAAATCGTCCGAGCTTGGTCCCTGTAGGCCCAAACGAGGCTTATCCGTCAGGGACGCGCAGAAGGCCTTGGCGCAAGCCGCCGCTATTTCCCCGGCATCTTGTCGTCGATGCCCTTGACGTAGAAGTTCATGCCGAGGATCTGCGCGTCGTCGAGGTGGTCACCGCCCTTGCATTCGACGTCCTTGCCGTCCTGCCCAACGACAGGGCATTTGAACGGATGCAGCTTGCCCGCGGTGATGGCGGCTTGGGTCTCCTCGGCCATCTTCTTCACGTCATCGGGCATATTGGTATAGGGCGCCATCTCGAACATCTTGCTGTCGAGCCCGCCCCAGGTATTCTCCTCCTTCCAGGTGCCGTCGAGCTCGGCCTTCACGCGCGCGATGTAGTAGGGCGCCCAGGTGTCGAGGATCGAGGTGAGCTGCGCCTTCGGGCCGAACTTGATCATCTCGGAATCCTGGCCGAAGGCGAACTTGCCGCGTTCGGCGGCGATCTGCATCGCGGCCGGCGAATCCGTGTGCTGCATGATGATGTCGGCGCCCTGATCGAGCAGCGCCTTGGCGGCGTCGGCTTCCTTGCCCGGATCGAACCAGGTATTCACCCAGATGATCTTGACCTTGATGTTGGGATTGATGCTCTGCGCGCCCAGCATCGTGGCGTCGATGCCCGAGATCACCTCCGGAATCGGGAACGAGCCGATATAGCCGAGCACGCCGGCCTTCGACATCTTCGCCGCGATCTGGCCCTGGATGTAGCGGCCCTGATACCAGCGCGCCGAATAGGTCGACATGTTCTTGTCGCGCTTGTAGCCGGTGGCGTGCTCGAAATGCACGTTGGGATATTTCTTGGCGACCTTCAGCGTCGGGTCCATGTAGCCGAACGACGTGGTGAAGATCAGCTTGTTGCCGGCGCGGACGAGCTGCTCGATGGCGCGTTCGGCGTCGGGACCTTCCGGCACGTTTTCGAGATAGGTGGTCTCGATCTTGTCGCCGAACTCCTTCACCAGCGCCTGACGCGCCAGCTCGTGCTGATAGGTCCATCCGAGATCGCCGACCGGGCCGAGATAGATGAAGCCGACCTTCAGCTTGTCGGCGGCGACGGCTGCGCTGATGCTGCCCGCGAGCAGGAGAGCGGCTGCGGCCGCAAGAAATTTTGTCCTCATCGTCAATCTCCAAACAACCGGGGTGACCTTGTATCAGAGAGCGCGGCGCCCCATCGCGCACGCCCCGAAAGTGAAATCAGCGGTCCGGCACGAACACGGTCCCGAGCGCGGCCGGCGCGGTCGAGCCGCCGGTCCGCGCGCGCGACAGCAGCACCAGCACGATGATGGTCGCGAGATAGGGCAGCGCCGACATGAACTGCGAGGGAATGCCGATGCCCGCGCCCTGCGCATGCAGTTGCAGGATCGTCACCGCGCCGAACAGGTAGGCGCCGACCACCAGCCGCGTCGGCCGCCAGGAGGCGAACACCACCAGCGCAAGCGCGATCCAGCCGCGCCCTGCCGTCATGCCGGGAATGAAGAACGGCGTATAGGCGAGCGGCAGATAGGCGCCGGCCAGCCCTGCGCAGGCGCCGCCGAACATCACGGCGAACATCCGGATGCGCAGCACCGGATAGCCCAGCGCATGCGCGGAGACATGGTTGTCGCCGCAGGCGCGCAGGATCAGGCCCGCGCGCGTGCGGTAGAGAAACCACCAGACGCCGATGATCAAGGCGAGCGAGAGATAGACGAAGGCGTCCTCGCCGAACAGGATGCGGCCGACGAACGGAATATCGGTGAGGCCGGGAATGGACAGATGCGGCGCGGTCGTGATGCGCTGGCCGACGAAGCCAGCGCCGATCAGGCCGGACAGTCCGACACCGAGGATCGTCAGCGCAAGCCCGGTCGCGACCTGGTTGACCGCGAGGCCCAATGTCATAGCTGCGAAGATCAGCGAGAGCAGCGTGCTTGCGGCGATGCCGCACAGCGCGCCGAGGAAAATCGAGCCGGTGAGCCAGGCGCCGCCAAAGCCGCAGGCAGCGCCGACGATCATCATGCCCTCGACGCCGAGATTGAGAACGCCGGAGCGTTCGGTCACCAGCTCTCCGGTGGCCGCGATCAGAAGCGGGGTCGATGCCGCCAGCACCGACAGGATGATCGCCTCAACCAGTTCCATGTGCAGCCTGCCGCGAGATCAGACGGAAGCGGTAGAGGATGAGGGAATCGCATGCCAGCACGTAGAACAGCAGGATGCCCTGAAACACCTTGGTGACGTCCAACGGGATCTTCATTGCGATCTGGGCCTGCTCGCCGCCGATGAAAGTGAGCGCGAGGAAAAGCCCTGCAATTAATATTCCAATCGGGTTGAGCCGTCCCAAGAACGCAACGATGATCGCGGTGAAGCCGTAGCCCGGCGAGATGCCCGGCTGCAGATGCCCGATCGGGCCGGCCACCTCGATGATGCCGGCAAGGCCGGCGAGCGCGCCGGAGATGGCGAAGGTCAGGAGGATCAACTGGTTGGCGTTGAAGCCGCCGAACCGCGCCGCGCGCGGGGCTGCGCCGACGACGCGGATCTCGAAGCCCTTGATGGTGCGTCCAAGCAGGACGGAAGCTGCTGCGACGACAAGCAGCGCGATGATGCTGCCGAGATGCAGCCGTCCGCCTTCGATCAGCACGGGAACGATCGCGACCGGATCGAACTCGGCGGTGGTCGGAAAATTGAAGCCGGCCGGATCGCGCCAGGGTCCGCGCACGAGATAGTCGAGGAAGAGTTCGGCGACATAGACCAGCATGAGACTGACAAGGATTTCGCTGGCACCGAACCTGACCTTGCAGATGGCGGGGATCAGCGCATAGAGCGCGCCCGCGAGCGCGCCGAGCAGCAGCATCGCCGGCAGCACCCAATGGCCGGCCTCCGTGCCCTGGGTTTTGACCGCGATCCAGCTACCGGCCACCGCGCCGATCAGGAACTGGCCTTCCGCGCCGATGTTCCAGGCATTGGCGAGATAGCAGAGCGAAAGACCGACCGCGATCATGACCAGCGGCGTCGCCTTGACCGCGATCTCCTGCAGCGAATAGACGTCGGTAAGGGGATCGATGAAATAAACGCCGAGCGCCGCGATCGGGTTCTTGCCGAGGATGGCGAACAGGATGCTCATGGTCACGATCGTGAGCCCGATCGCGATCAGCGGCGACACCAGGGCAATCGTGGCCGACCGCTCGGCGCGCTTCTCAAGCACGAGCTGCATGCGCGCTTTCCTCCTCGAGACTGCTGCCACCCATCAGGAGGCCAAGTTTTTCGCGGCTTGCTTCCGCGGTCGTAAGCGGCACGGAGAGCCGGCCGTGGAACATCACGGCGATCCGGTCGGCGATCTCGATCAACTCGTCGAGGTCCTGGCTGGTCACGAGAACCGCGGCGCCGCTTGCGGCGAGATCAATCAGCGCCTGGCGGATCACGGCCGCTGCGCCCGCATCGACGCCCCAGGTCGGCTGGTTGACGACCAGCACCGCCGGCTGTCGCAGGATTTCGCGGCCGACGACGAATTTCTGCAAGTTCCCACCGGAAAGGCTCGCGGCCTCCGGATCGCGTTTGGCCTTGCGCACGTCGAAGGTCTCCGTCGCGCGATCCACCGCCTTCAGCGTCGCCGCGGTATCGATGAAGCCTCGCTTCACCATATGGCTCGCGGCATGGCCGGTGAGCAGCGCGTTCTCGGAGAGTTTCATGCGCGGCGCCGTGCCGTGACCGAGGCGTTCTTCGGGCACGAAGGCGGCGCCGAGCTTGCGGCGCCGCGTGATCGAAAGATGGCCCGCGGCGATGCCCTCGATGACGATCGTGCCGGGGTCCCGGGCCAGACGCTCGCCCGAGAGCGCGGCGAATAATTCATCCTGTCCATTGCCGGCAACGCCGGCCAGCCCCAGGATTTCGCCTCCTCTCAATTCGAGCGAGATGTGCTGCAGCCTCACGCCATGCGGATCGTCCGGCGCGAGACTGAGATCGTTGACGACCAGCCGCGGCACCGTGGTCTGCCGCTGCGTCGCCGGCTTCACCTCCTTGATCTCGGTGCCGACCATCATGCGCGCGAGCGAGGCGGCCGTCTCCGCCTTCGGATTGCAGGTCGCAACCTTCCTTCCGCCGCGCAGGATGGTAGCGGTGTCGCACAGGCGTTTCACCTCGTCGAGCTTATGGCTGATGTAGAGGATGGCGCGGCCCTCGTCCTTCAGCCGTTCCAGCACGATAAAGAGCTGATCGGCTTCCCGTGGAGTCAGCACCGCGGTCGGCTCGTCGAGGATCAGGAATTTCGGGTCCTGCATCAGCGCGCGGACGATCTCGATGCGCTGGCGCTCGCCGACCGACAGGCGCCAGACGTCGCGCTTGGGATCGAGCGGCAGGCCATAGACGCGCGAGACCTGTTCGAGCCGCGCGGACATGTCCTTGAAGGATTCCCGGCCGTCGAGCCCGAGCGCCACGTTCTCCGCCACCGTGAGGTTCTCGAACAGCGAGAAATGCTGGAACACCATGCCGATGCCGCGGCGGCGGGCGTCCGACGGTCCGGAAAGCACCATCCGTTCGCCCTGCCAGCGCATCTCGCCGTCGCTTGGCTGGATCAGCCCGTAGATGATCTTGACCAGCGTCGACTTGCCGGCGCCGTTCTCGCCGAGAAGCGCATGGATCTGGTTCGGCCGGATGTCGATATCGATATGGTCATTGGCGAGGAACGTGCCGTACCGCTTGGTCAGCCGAAGCGCTTGCAGGAGCGGCATGTCGCCGGACTGCCGGCCGCCGGGCGTCGTATCTGACATTCGCTGTCACGCGCGCGTTGAGAGGACGTGCCTCGATAGTGGGCCAGTTTCAACCATCGCGTAAGTAACGAAAAAGCGCCAGACCTTGCTCACGTCTTCGGCAGGCTGTGCGCATTCGAATCGAGCGCCGAGCAGCCGGCGAAGATGCTTGTGGCAATCGCTTCGCCCTTCGGTGCTGCCGCTGCCTGTTGCAAATTTGTGACGTTTCCCGCAAATCGGAATTGGTGTGTCAGCCCTGCCGCAGATATGAGCAGCATCATTTGATCGATCGCGACGTCCGCGCGGTTTGTGCCGCGGATCGGAACGTGTCGCGCTCGCGGCGGCGGGTTCAACGAAAAACCCTACGAAAATAGGCTTTCGCGCGCCGCTTCGCGAATTGCGCCGCGGTTCGGAGTGACGCGGCAAACCCGCTGTCTTGCTCCGCGAGCCCGCGAAGCGCGCGACGCGGGCTGACCAAACACGCGGCAGGCCGTGGGAAAAGTTGAGGCTTCTCACGTCAATGCAAGAGCGCAATCTGTCGCAGCAAAGGGGCTTTGTTCAAAAGCTCGTTCTTGGGGGTGATCAGTATGTCTCTTCGAAATTCAGCAATCGCAGCCACCGTGCTGACATTGGCTGCGCTTGCGTCGACCGGCTTGGCCAGGGCGGCCGATCTGCCGACCAAGGCTGCCAAGAAGCCGGCCGATCTGCCGTTCTTCCTGTTGATCGATGACCGCGTGACGTTCTCCTGGATGCCCAAGGGCACGGACCCCGGCGTTTTCTCGGTCAGGCCGGACGGCAGCATCAACGGCACCACCGCCAAGCAGGTCTACTCCTTCACGCATTTCGATCTCTGGCAGTACGGCACCAACTTCTTCACCATCTCGATGTTCAAGTCGGATCACAATGATCCGGCCAATCCCTGCACCAACGCCGGCGTGATCCAGACCAGCTTTACCAGCGCGGCGATCCCTGCCTCATGCGAGGGCGCGACCGAAATCTACGGCCTGTTCCGCTCGACCTTCGGCTTCAACGAGATGTTCGGCACCAAGGCCTTCAGCTACGGACCGTTGCACAACATCTCCCTCGAGGTCGGCATGGATGCCAACACCGAGAACAACTATCTCTCGCCGGCCAAGCGCGACGTCGTCGCCGGTCTGCAGTTCGCCTTCGACCTGCCGTACAAGGGTTATATCAACGTCGCTCCACTGGTGTACTGGGAGTTCGCCAACCGCAACGCCTTCACCCAGTGCGGCACCGGCTTTGCCGGCAACATCCCCGGCGTCAACTGTCTCGTGGACGGCAACCGCAGCTTCGATCCGACCTGGGCGGTCGAAACGAACTACTACATGGATCTCGGCTTCCTGCCCGAAAGCATGCAGTTCTGGTCGATCAGCGGCCGTCTCGCCTGGTACGGTGAAAAGGGATATGAGAACAATCCGCTTCCCGGCACCAAGACCGCGATCGAGTTCAACTCCGAGCCGATCCGTCTGACGTTCGACGCCTCCAAGGCCGTGTGGGGAGATAAGTACAGCCACTTCGTCGACGTCTGGGTTGCCTACCGATATTGGCAGAACAAGTTCGGCATTGACCACAAGAACAGTGCTGTCTGCAACGTGTCGACCGGCGTGAGCAACAATTCCTGCACGGAATCGACGGTCTATAGCGGCATCACCGTAAAATTCTAAACCTCCCGAGCCTCCTGACAAAAGAGCGATGGCGCCGCGATGACCTCGCGGCGCCATATCTTTGTTGTCCGTCATTCCGGGGCGATGCGAAGCATCGAACCCGGAATCTCGAGATTCCGGGTCTGGTCCTTACGGACCATCCCGGAATGATGGAGTGCAGGGCGCGTTGCAAATGCTTCCACGCGCGTCATCGCGAGGAGCGGCGCGACGAAGCAATCCAAACTCCTTCCGCGGCAACATTCTGGATTGCTTCGCTTTGCTCGCAATGACGGAGAAAGTGGTGCTCGTCATTCCGGCGTGATGCGATGGCGGTGCCCGGGCCTGGTCCTTACGGACCATTCCGAAATGACGAAGGCTGAGGTGCAAGTCGCAAATGCTTCCACGCGCGTCATTGCGAGGAGCAAAGCGACGAAGCAATCCAGACTGTCTCCGCGGCAACATTCTGGATTGCTTCGCCTCGCTCGCAATGACGGAAAAAGTGTTGCTCGTCATTCCGCGCGATGCGATGGCGGTGTCCGGTCCTGACGGATCATCCCGGAATGACGGAGTGCAGGGCACGCGTTGCAAATGCTTCCACGCGCGTCATTGCGAGGAGCAAAGCGACGAAGCAATCCAGACTGTCTCCGCGGCAGCATTCTGGATTGCTTCGCTTCGCTCGCAATGACGGAGAAAGTGGCGCTCGTCATTCCGCGCGATGCGATAGCGGTGTCTGGTCCTTCCGGACCGGCTCGGAATGACGGAGTGTGAGGCGCAAGTCGCAAATGCTTCCACTCGCGTCATTGCGAGGAGCAAAGCGACGAAGCAATCCAGACTGTCTCCGCGGCGGCATTCTGGATTGCTTCGCTTCGCTCGCAATGACGGAGAAAGTGGTGCTCGTCATTCCGGCGCGATACGATAGCGGTGTCCGGTCCTTACGGACCATCCCGGAACGACGAAGGCTGAGGCGCAAGTCGCAAATGCTTCCACGCGCGTCATTGCGAGGAGCAAAGCGACGAAGCAATCCAGGCCGTTTCCGCAGCAACATTCTGGATTGCTTCGCTTCGCTCGCAATGACGGGGAAAGTGGTGTTCGTCGTTCCGGCGCGATGCGATCGCGGTCAACCGGGAATCTCGAGATTTCCCGACGCGCAATTGCGCATCAACGGCAGGCCAACGAACGCTTCGCGGAGAGTCCGAGCGCCTTCCGTTCCCGGTCAAAAGCGCTCTTTTCCAGATGCCACCAGCGGACTCGTGTGGCGCAGAAACGGCAATCATGCCGCAGAACTCCGCGCGAAGTTGGAACCTTTTGCCAGAAGAAGGCTTGGTACCGCACCTCAATGCAATCGTGGAGTTACAAATGATCCGCCGTCTAGTCGGAGCCGCCGTCGTTGTTTTCGCAATGTCGATCCCTACCATCGTGCAAGCCCAGGGCGTTCCGGGCGGCGTCGAGCGCGGATCACGAGATGGCGAGAGGGCGGCTGGTCCCGTGGGCGCCGTCGTGGGAGGCGTGGTCGGTGGTGTCGTAGGAGGAGTCGCCGGCGTACTGGGAGTCGATGAGCGCCCCCGTTTCCGTTCATATGTGGTCGAACAGAGGCGGCCGTCGTATCAGTATCGGGAAGATGTGCGGGTGGGCGCCGTTCTGCCGGAGGAGGGCGTTACGTATTACGAAGTGCCCCAGGAGTACGGCGTCCGCGATTATCGTTATACGGTCGTCAACGGCCGCACCGTCCTCGTGGAACCACGGACGCACCGCATCGTCGAGATTGTCGAGTGATAAACAATAGGCCGTCTTTCGAGACGGCCTATTCGTTGTCGGCAAAGGCTCCGCATCGATTATGCCAAGTTTTATGCCACTTGGCTCAAGACGATGCTTGGACACGACCAAGGCAGGCTTTTTCAAGGGACGGCGCGTGAAGTAAAGTCAGAGAAAAAAAGGGCCGGCTGATTCAACCGGCCCTTGTGCTCAATTACTTCTGTTGCTGACTCTTTGAATGAGCCTGGTCGCTATGCTGATTGGCGGTTTGCGAGTGTTGCTTCGCGCTGCTTGCGTGTTCCTTGCCCTTGGCATGATCGCCCTTGCCGTGGTGTTCGGCAGCAGCACGATGCGACTTGGCGGCGTTTTCGTGATGTTCGGCAGCCTTGTTGTGCTCATCTCTCGCCATTTTGGCCTCGTTGGTTATTAGCTCCCAGCAGCAACCAAGGCTTCGTATCCGGAATGGTTCCTATCGCAATAGGATGGGCCTTGGCTCAAGGGCGCTGCACTGCGCGCGCGTATGCGCTTGCAACGACGGTTAAGCTATTCCGGATGACCACCTGTGTTTTTTTGTGAGCGAGAACGTGAATTGACTTGGATCAATATTGGCCACTGCATAAGTGCACTAGCGTTGTGCCGGCCTCGAGGAGGTTCCAATGCGCACTTTGACTTTGACAATTCTGACGGCGGGTATGGTTTTGGCAGGAGGGCAAGCCCAGGCTCAGACCTATGGCTTTTCGCCCTACCCTCCGGGGCCGGATAGCTACTGTTTGCAAGGGCGCATATGGGGCTATCCGGGCAATTGCCAATTCACCAGCTACGCCCAATGCATGGCCACGGCGAGCGGTACTGACGCCTATTGCGGGATCAATCCCCAGTACGCGTTCGCGCTCCAGCGGCGCGGCAACTATCGATACCGGTACTAAGCGGCAGTGAAGCGATATCGCAGCAAGTAGCGGTGTGATGCTGCGCCCACCGCGCTGCTGATCAGGCCAGACGGATCCGAATTGCTTCGAGGCGCTCAAGAGCCGAAAGCCGGCTTCGGGCGGAGAGCCGTCAATCGCCCATGGGATGGTTGACTGCCGTCAACCGGCCTGGGAAGAACCTTGCCGTCGTTCGGCTCAGGGCTAAAGCGCGATGAGATCAGGTTGATTCATCATCGTGCTTCAGCTCTTTGATTGAGCATGATCTTTTCGGAGAACCGCTACACACTTTTCCGGATCATGCTTTAGAAGCGATGGGCCGTGAGTGAGCTGTCCGTTTGCACCGCTGCGGACCTTTGGTTCCCGAACTCGGAGATTTGAGAATTCCTTGGCTGGTCCTTCGGACCATCCCGCAATGACAATGTCCAGAATTCGCACGCGCTTGGCCTAGGGTTTACCCCACATCCCCGCATGCAGCCCTTCCGCCTCGTCTTCCAGCAGCGGCCCAACCACCTCGGTCGCCCGTTGACCGCTTCGGAAAATGTCGCGGCAGGGCAAATCGAGCGTCGGGTTCTCCGGATGATTGCCAGTAACAGTGCGCAGCCGAGCTTCGCTCAACCCATAGACCACGCGGCCGATGCCGGCCCAGTAGATCGCGCCCGCGCACATCGCGCAGGGCTCGGCCGAGGAATACAGCGTCGCTGTCGCCAGAACGTCCGCGCCGAGCGTGGTGCAGGCCTTGGTCGCCAGCAGCCGTTCGGCATGCGCGGTGCCGTCGCGCGCGGGCATGTAACCGTTCTCGGCTTCCAGCAGCACGTTGCGGTTCGCATCGACCAGCACGGCGCCGAAAGGATGGTTCCCATTGCTGACCGCGCGGCGCGCCGCCGCGAAAGAGAGCCGCAGGAAATGTTCGTCCGCTTCGGCCTGATCGAGGCCGGCGATATCGCTCATCAATGCCCCGCCATGTGCCGGCCGATCTCGGTCAGGTCGGCCTCGCTGGCGCGGGCTTCATAGACGAATTGGCCGTGGAACATCACGACCAGACGATCCGACAATTCCAGCAGTTCGTCCAGATCCTCGCTGACCAGCAGCACCGCCGCGCCGCGGTTGCGGGCCGCCATGATCTCGGCGTGGATCTGGGCCACGGCCGCGAAATCGAGGCCGAAGCAGGGATTGGCCGCGATCAGGACCTCGACGTCATGGCCGAGTTCGCGCGCCAGCACCGCGCGCTGCACGTTGCCGCCCGAAAGCGCCGAGATCGGCGTGTCCGGTGTGCGCGTCTTGATCTTGTAGCGTGCGATCTTCCGCGTCGCGTCCTGCCGGAACGCCGCGCGGTTCAGCCACCAGCCGCCGCTGGCGAAGGGCGCGCGGTCGAATTCGCGGAAGGCGATGTTGTCGGCGACGCTCATGCCGCCGACGCAGGCATTCTTCAGCGGCTCCTCAGGCAGCAGCGACATCTTGTGCCGCCGCATCTCCTCGCGGCTTGCATGATAGACGTCGCCGGCGACGTGGATCTCGCCGCTCTCGGCCTCGCGCTGGCCGGCGAGCACCTCGACGAGCTGGCGCTGGCCGTTGCCGGAGACGCCGGCAATGCCGACGATCTCACCCGCGCGGACGGTGAGCGAGACGTCGCGCACCGCGACCGCGCCGGCATCGTCGAGCGCGTTGAGCTTGCTTAGCTCAAGACGCGCCGCGCCGGCCTGTCCGGTACGCGCGGGCTGAATGGTCAGCTCCTCGGCACCGATCATGGTGCGCGCCATCGCGTCCGGCGTGAGGTCGACGACCTTGCCGGCGCCCGCGAGCTTGCCGCGGCGCAGGATCGTCACCTCATCGGCGAACGCCATCACCTCGCGGAATTTGTGCGTGATCATCAGGATGGTCAACTCGCCCGCGATCACCATGCTGCGCAGCATGCCCAGCACCTCGTCCGCTTCGCCGGGCGTCAGCACCGAGGTCGGCTCGTCCAGGATCAGGAAACGGCGCTTGAGGTAAAGCTGCTTCAGGATCTCACATTTCTGCCGCTCGCCGGCGGAGATGTCGGAGACCTTGGCATCGAGCGGCACCTTGAACGGCATCCGCGAAAGGAACGCTTCGAGCGCCTTCTTCTCCTTGCTCCAGTCAACCACGGCCGGCACGTCGTCGCGCGCCAGCACGAGGTTCTCGGCGACCGTCATCGCCGGCACCAGCGTGAAATGCTGGTAGACCATCCCGAGGCCTAGCGCGTGCGCCTGTTTCGGATTGGCGATCGCCTGTTCGCGGCCGCCGACCAGCACGTCGCCGGTCGTCGGGTGGTAGTAGCCCATGATGCATTTGACGAGCGTCGACTTGCCCGCGCCGTTCTCGCCGAGCAGCGCGTGGAACGTGCCGGCCTTGACCTTGAGCTCGACATTGTCCAGCGCGGTGAAATCGCCGAACCGCATGGTCATGGCGACGGCTTCGACGCCGAGGCTCTTCTCGCTCGGGTGCGTTTCCGTCACGCGATCGCCTCGATCAGGTCGACGGATGTCGCGACCGCGCCGAACACGCCGCCCTGCATCTTGATCATCTTCAGCGCGTGGTCGTGATTGCTGCTGTCGGTCGCGCCGCAGCAATCCTCGACCAGCACGCATTCGAAGCCGCGGTCATTGGCCTCGCGCATCGTGGTGTGGACGCAGACATCGGTGGTGATGCCGGTCAGCACGATGTTGTCGATGCCGCGAAGCCGCAGCATCAGTTCGAGATCGGTGGCGCAGAACGATCCCTTGCCGGGCTTGTCGATGATCGGCTCGCCGGGCAGCGGGGCGAGATCGGGAATGATCTCCCAGCCGGGCTCGCCGCGCACCAGGATGCGCCCGCAGGGGCCGGGATCGCCGATGCCGGCGCCGATCTGCCGCGAGCGCCAGCGCTTGTTGGCGGGCAGGTCGGCGAGATCGGGCCGGTGGCCCTCGCGGGTGTGGATGATGTGATAGCCCTTGTCGCGCATCACGCCGAGCAGCTTCTTGATCGGCTCGATCGGCGCGCGCGTGAGCGACAGATCATAGCCCATCTTGTCGACATAGCCGCCGACGCCGCAGAAATCGGTCTGCATGTCGATGATGATCAGCGCGGTGTTGGCCGGTCTGAGATCGCCGTTATAGGGCCAGGCGTAGGGCTCGGACTTTATGGTGCGCTCGGGCATGTGATTTCTCGCGCGTTATCGGGTGATCGAGAGCTCAGCGGGCGCGCCGGTCAGCGTGCGCTTCGGCGAGCAGGTGATGATCATGATCAGGAGCGTCAGGATGTAGGGCGCGGCATTGAACAGGTGATAGCCGGAGGTGACGCCGACCGATTGCAGCGCGGGCCCAAGCGCCGCCGCGCCGCCGAAGGCGAGCGAGGCCCACAGGCACAGCATCGGGTCCCAGCGCGCGAAGATCACGAGCGCGACGGCGGTGACGCCCTGACCGCTGGAGAGGCCTTCGTTCCAGCTTCCGGGATAGAACAGCGACAGGAACGAGCCGCCGATGCCGGCGAGGAAACCGCCGACCATGGTCGCGCGCAACCGGATCAGCAGCACCGAATGGCCCATCGCGCGCGCGGCGTCCGCGCTTTCGCCGGCGGTGCGGATCAGAAGGCCCCAGCGCGTGGTGCGGAACGCCCAGTAGAGCAGGGGTGCGAGCACGACACCGATCAGGAACAGCACATTGATCCGCAGCGCAGCGCGCAGTTGAGGCACCTCGCTCCACCAGCCGAAATCGATCGCGGGTAGCCGCGCCGCGGTCGGCTCGATCAGCGGCTTGCCGAGAAAGAACGCCAAGCCCGTGCCGAACAGCATCAATGCAATACCGACCGCGACGTCGTTGACCCGCGGCAGCGAGCAGATCCCGGCATGCAGCGCACCGAACAGTGCGCCGGTGATTCCGGCCGCGAGTACGCCGAGCCAGGGCGAGCCGGAGAGATAGGAGATGCCATAGGCGCTCATCGCGCCCATCACCAGCGTGCCTTCGAGGCCGAGATTGATGCGGCCCGAGCGTTCGGTGATGCATTCGCCGAGGCTGACGAACAAAAACGGCGTGGAGACGCGGATGGCGCCGCCGAACACGGCGAGCGGTACGGTCCAGAGTCCGATCGAGCCATCCGCCATGTCAGGATTTCCCCTTCAGAAAGCCGATGCGGCCATAGAGCGCGTCGCTCGCCAGCACGAACACGAAGATGATGCCTTGAAGCACCTGCACCGAGGCATCGGGCAGGCCAAGTCTGCGTTGCAACAGTCCGCCGCTGGCGCCGATGCCGCCGAGCAGGATCGCGACGGGAATGATGGCGAGCGGATTCTGCCGCGCCAGGAAGGCGACGAGAATCCCGGTGAAACCGTAGCCGACGGCGAGATTGGCGTTGGTGCGGCCCTGCACGGCCGCGACCTCGACCATGCCGGCAAGGCCCGCGCAGGCGCCGGCGAGAAAGCAGATGGTCATGATCAGCTTGCCGACCGAGAGACCGACGATCTTGGCCGCGCGGATATTGCCGCCGGCGACGCGCGCGGCGAAGCCGAACGTCGTGTGATAGATCAGGACGTAGGAGGCAATCGCGGCGATCAGCCCGAGCACCAGCCCCCAATGCACGTCGGTGCCGGGAATGCTGCCGATCATGTTGGCCGCGCCGATCTCGCGCGTCGAGGGCTTGTTGAGGCTCGCCGGATCGCGCATCGCGCCCTCGACGAGATGATTGAGGACCGCGAGCGCGATATAGACGAGCAGCAGGCTCGAGATCGTTTCATTGACGCCGCGGTACTGCCGCAAGCCGCCCGACAGCATGATCCACAAGCCGCCGCCGGCCATGCCGGCGACCACCATCGCAAGCTGCACGACGAGCGGCGGCATCGATTGCAGCGCCAGCGCAGCCGACGTCGCCGCCAGCGCGCCGATCAGCAGCGCGCCTTCGCCGCCGATGATCACCATGCCGAGCTGCGCGGGCAGCGCCGTGCACAGCGCGGTCAGGATCAAGGGCGCGGCGCGCGTCAGCGTGTTCTGCCATGAGAACCAGGTGCCGAACGCGCCGTAATACATGTAGAAATAGAGATCGAGCGGGTTCTTGCCGAACAGCGCCACGAACACGCCGAACACCGCGAGCGCGCCGGCGAGCGCCGCGCCCGGGATCAGGACATATTCGATTCCGCCGCCGTGACGTTGCAGGAAGCCGGGATCGGCCGACGGCGCGATGGCGGTCCCTTCGACGGGCTCCGCCACATCCGTCGTCATGAAGTCGCTCCGATCACGCCGTCGATCAGGTAGTCCATCTTCTCGAGCTCAGGGTCCTTCTGGCCGCGATCGGTGCCGGACGCGATCACGGTCTTGCCCTTGTTGTCGGTGAGCGGGCCCTTGAAGATCGTGTAGTCGTCGGCCATGAACTTGGCCTTGACCTCGTCGGCATGCTTTCGCGCTTCCTCAGGAACCGCCTCGCCATAGGGCGAGACCTTGACGATCTCTTCCTTCAGACCGCCGCGATAGAAGTTCGGGATGGTCTCGCCGGCCGCGATCATCTTGACGAATTTCGGATAGAGCGCCTCCCAGTTCCATTCCGCGCCGGTGAGATAGGCCTTCGGCGCCAGCGGCGACTGGTTGACGTGATAGCCGCAAACGAAGGCGCCGCGGCGCGCCGCGTTCTCGACCATCGTCTTCGGGCCGTCGACATGGCAGGTCAGCACGTCGACGCCCTGGTCGATCAGGCTGTTGGTGGCTTCCGCCTCCTTGACCGGCATCGACCAGTCGCCGGTGAAGATCACCTGCGTGGTGGCCTTCGGGTTCGCGAGCTTTGCACCCAGCGTGAAGGCGTTGATGTTGCGCAAGACCTGCGGGATCGGCTTCGCGGCGACGAAGCCGAGCTTGCCACTCTTGCTGGTGTAGCCGGCGATGATGCCGGAGATGTATTGCGCCTCGTCGATATAGCCGAAATAGCTGCCGGCGTTCTTCGGGTCCTTGTCGCTCCACAACCCTCCGCAATGCTCGAAGCGCAGCTTCGGGTATTTCGCAGCCATCTTGACCATGTGCGGATTGTAGTAGCCGAACGAGGTCGGGAACAGCAGGGTGGCGCCGTCGAGATTGATCATGGACTCGATGGTCTTCTCGACCGCATCGGTCTCCGGCACCTTTTCTTCCTCGATCACCTTGAGGCCCGGCAGCTTCTTCAGCGCCGCGGCGCCTTGCGCATGCGCCTGGTTGTAGCCGTAGTCGTCGCGCGAGCCGACATAGATGAAGCCGATCGTGGTCTCGGCCGCGAATGCTCCGCGCGCGCCGATGGTGCTGCCGAGCGCGAGCGCCGCGCTTCCCTGCAACAGATGCCGTCGTGAAATGCTGCCAAAATCCATCGCCTGCTCCCTGCGGCGGCTCGCCCGCCGCGATTTTTCGCTGGCTCCCGATCCCTGCGGAGCCCGGACGATCTGTCGCAATTGTCGTGCCACAGCCATTTTCCCGGGCATCGCGGTTTAACCGCTTGGAATAATTGCTCTATGCTGCGGGCCGGCCGGCCGAACGAATCCTGGGGAGATGTTGCTGTGACTAAAATATCGGCAGCATTTTCTCATTGTATGCAATGGAGTTGAGCACTCCGAAGCGCGCGACCTTGTCGGCGTATAGTAATGTGTCTGGCGGGACACCGACGGCTCGGCGCCGGCGACGCGGCAAGAGACTGAGATGAGCGAGATCAACTTGAACAGCGCCGCCTCACGGCAATTCTCGCTCGGCGAGGAAATCGTCAACCGGATCAATGAACTCGCCGCGATTTCGGAAACGCCGGAGCATCTCACCCGGATCTTTCTCACCCGCGAGCATCGTGCAGCGGCCGATCTCATCCTGGCCTGGATGCGCGCCGCCGGCATGCGCGCGCATCTGGATGCGATCGGTAATGTCTGCGGCCGTTATGAGGGCGAGCGCGACGGCCTGCGGTGCCTGATGCTGGGCTCGCATTACGACACCGTCCGCGACGCCGGAAGGTGGGACGGTCCGCTCGGCCTGATCACCGCGATCTCCTGCGTCGCAGAGCTGAACCGGCGCGGCCGGCGCCTGCCGTTCGCGATCGAGGTGACGGGGTTCGCCGACGAGGAGGGCGTGCGCTTCTCGTCCACGCTGCTCGGCAGCCGCGCCGTCGCCGGCACCTTCGACGAAAGCGTGCTGAATGTGCGCGATGCCGACGGCATCCCGATGCGCGACGCGCTCGCATCGTTCGGCCTGGACGCCAGGCATGTCGGCGCCGCCACGCGCATTCGCCGCGAGCTGCTTGCCTATATCGAATTGCACATCGAGCAGGGGCCTGTGCTGGAGCAGGAGCGGCTGCCCGTTGGCGTCGTCACCGCGATATCAGGCGCGACGCGGCTCGCGGCGCGTCTCACCGGCATGGCCGGCCATGCCGGCACGGTGCCGATGGCGATGCGTCGCGATGCGCTCACGGGCGCCGCCGAATGCATCGTCGCGATCGAGGCGTTCTGCCGTACCGACGCAAGCGGCCTCGTCGGCACGGTCGGCTATATCCATGCGACCCCCGGCGCGACCAATGTCATTCCCGGGCAGGCGTCGTTCACGATCGACATCCGCGCGCCCTCGGACGCGCATCGCAATCTCGCCGTGTCGGACATCGTGCGCCGGATCGAGGCCATCGCGAAGCGCCGCGAGTTGTCGCTGCAGCTCGACGTCACCCATGAGAACCGCACCGCGCCCTGCGCGCCATGGCTCAAGGCGCAGGTCGCCGATGCGATCGCGGCGGAAGGCTTCCGCGCGTTCGAGTTGCCGAGCGGGGCCGGCCATGACGGCATGGCGATGATCGACATCGCCGATGTCGCGATGATCTTCGTTCGCTGCCGCGGCGGCATCAGCCATCACCCCGACGAGCATGTCGATCTCGCCGACGCCGATGCCGGCGCGCGCGTGCTGCTCCGGCTGATCGAGAATTTCAGGCCGCGCGATGGCGTCGGCGCGGCCTAAGCCGATCCGGCGGGTGCCCAATCCTTCCGTCATTGCGAGCGTCAGCGAAGCAATCCAGAATGTCGACGCGGAAAGACTGGATTGCTTCGTCGCTTACACTCCTCGCAATGACGAGCCCACCGTCTCACCGCGGTGCAAGTATTGGTGGGCACGCTGCGCTTTGCCCACCCTACGGAATTCGAGAACTGGCCTTGTGAGGAGTTGCGACATGAGTATCGAATTCCTGCTGACGTCGCTCATCGTGGTCGCATCGCCCGGCACCGGCGTTCTCTATACCCTGGCGGCCGGCCTGTCCCGCGGCGCCCGAGCGAGCGTCATTGCCGCATTTGCCTGCACTCTCGGGATCATCCCGCACATGGCGGCAGCCGTGACGGGCCTCGCAGCGCTGCTCCACACCAGCGCGCTCGCATTTCAGACCCTGAAATATCTCGGTGTCGCCTATCTGCTCTACATGGCCTGGAAGACCCTGCAGGAACAGGGTGCGCTGAAAATCGAAAAGGACGTCGCACCGCGTTCTGCCCGTCAGGTGATCGTCTCCGGCATCCTGATCAACATCCTCAATCCGAAGCTCTCGATTTTCTTCTTCGCGTTTCTGCCCCAGTTCGTGAGCGCCAATGAGCCGCACGCGTTGCCGCGCATGCTCGAATTGAGCTCGGTCTTCATGGTGCTCACCTTCGTCGTCTTCGTCGGTTACGGCGTGTTCGCCGCCTCGGTCCGAAACCACATCATCTCGCGTCCGAACGTGTTGAAGTGGATGCGCCGCACCTTCGCCGGCGCTTTCGCTGCACTTGGCCTCAAGCTGGCGCTTTCGGAGCGCTGATTTCGCGTGTGAGAAGTCGTAGGCGCGATACGCCGCAGGCTCTTCCGTCATTGCGAGCGCAAGCGAAGCAATCCAGAATGCCGCCGCAGAAAGACTGGATTGCTCCGTCGCTTGCGCTCCTCGCAATGACGGCGGAAGGAGTCGGTAGGGCGGGCAAAAGCGCAACGCGCCCGTGCCCATCGTCTTGCCGCTGCGGGTTGGTGGGCACGCTGTCGCTTTGCCCACCCTACCAATTCCTCGCCGCGCCGCGGAGAGGTGAGCGCGCGTTCGAGGGCATCGGCGCAATTTACCTATTAGCGCTGCTAATAGCGCTTTTTATTAACGCTACGTCTTAACCACTCATTAAGTATGGGTTTGCGGACACCCGACGCCCGGCTTAGCTTTTGCTGGGGCGCTGAGTAACCAATGTTTGGTGCGTATCATGACGAATAGAATATATCGGGCGTTGATCGCGTCCCTCAGCCTTGCCGCTTTGACGCTTGCAGCGAATGAGGCATCCGCTGCCAATGCAGGAGCGGCAGCGCCCGCGCGTGGCGCGTTTGCCTCGATGCCTCGTCCGTCGGCCGCCCACGCGTTCCGGAATCATCGCGGACATCGGTTCTTCGGCGGCGGCGCCTTCTGGCCCGGCGACGGTTTTTACGGACCCGTGGATGGCGGCGGACCGATCGCAAACGTTCCGCCGCAACCGGAATCGACCGACATCAATTACACCTACAAGTATGACGTTCCCTGGGATTGGGCCCATCGCTTTCCGCCGAATGTCACTCCGTCTGACCGCCCCTATGTGACAAGCTGCCCCGCGGAGACCGTCACGGTGCCCGGCCGCGATGGCACGGATCACACCATCAACATCACGCGGTGCTACTAGAGCGTTTTCGAGCGAAGTGGGCACCGGTTCGCGTGAAGAAAAACGCGTCAAAATAAGAATCGAGAGCTTCGGTTTTGATCAAGCCGAAGCTCTTGCAGAACCGAAGGTCTCGAAAGCGCAGAAAGACCGTTTTGGTTGACGGTCTCTCTCATCGCCGGGCGCGCGCGGCCGATCAGCGCGCGCCGGCCGTAAACGCCGGACGGTCAAACGCCTGCGAGACGTTCATGAACAGCACGCCCATCGCGGTGATCGCCATGCCGAGCACATCGGTTGCCGTCGGGTATTCGCCGAGCATCGGGATCGCGAGCAGCGCCGCGCCCGCAGGCACCAGCGCGATGAAGGCCGATCCGCGGGCAACACCCAGGCGCTGGATCGCGGTGGCGTAGAGGTTCACGGCCACCACGCCGGATAGAATGCCCTGCAACGCGGCCTGCATCAGGATTGACGGACTGAGCCCGGAGCCCAAGGCCGCGATCAGCGGCGGCAGCCCAAACGGGGCGAACGCAATCGCCGACCATATGGAGACAACCGCTGTTGCCGATACCGGCGACAGCATGCTCTGCTTAAAGGCGATCGTGTAGACCGACCACATTGCAGCGGCGAGCAGAAGTCCGGCCTGCGCGATCGAATTGTTGAAGCCGTTCGACAGGCCGCTAAGGCAGATCACCCCGATGCCGACCGCGATCTTGATCGCGCCAATGCAGCGGAGGCGCGACATCCGCTCGCGCAGCACGATATAGGCCAGCGCGGTCGCCATCAGCGGCATTGTGCCCGTCAACAGCGGGCCGATTTCCGCCGCCGGCGTGTAGCGCGCCGCGGTGGCGGCAACCAGGAAAAACGGCGCCCCGCACCCCATCAGCCCGATCATCGTGTGCAACGGCATGTCGCGCGGCAACAAGCCGGTGCGCAGCCAGAACGGCGCAAACACCAGCGCGGGGATCGCGAAACGAAGGAAGCCGACCGCGCAGAGATCGAGGTGACCCGTCGCGGCATGGCGCGTGCCGACGATCCAGAGCGACCAGATCACGACCACGCCGAGCGCGGCGAGAATGCCGAGAGCGCGGTGTTGCGGCAGAGAAGGTGCTTGTGCGCCGATTGGCATGTCCGTCATGGCGATCTCCCTGAAGCGCGGAGATCATCGCAGCGGAGGCGAGGGCGTGTCATTGCAAAGAGTGCCATCCCATGGCAGTATATTGGCATTAAATGCCAAAAAGATGCATTCAAGAGGCAGGAGTTATCAGATGGAGCTCGATCGTACCGATCACCGGATTCTCGCCCTGCTGCAGGAGGATGGCCGCCGATCCAACGTCGAGATCGCCGAGCGCGTCGCACTGTCGCCATCGCCCTGCCTGCGCCGGATCAAACGATTGGAAGCCACAGGCGTGATCCGCGGCTACCGCGCCATCATCGATCGCGATGCGGTCGGTGTCGGCCTCACCGTGCTGATCGGCATCAAGATCGGCCAGCACTCGAAGGAGAACGCCGCCTTTCTGCAGGACACCCTGGTCAGCATGCCGGAGGTGGTGTCGTGCCACATGGTATCCGGCTCGGCGGACTTCATCGCCGAGATCGTCGTCAAGGATCTGCAGGAGTATGAGCGGCTCTTGACCGCGCGCCTTCTGGTGCTGCCGATGATCGTCGACGTGCGTTCGAACATCTCGCTGCGGCGGATCAAGTCCGAGGCGCCGCTGCCGCTGAAGTCGCAGGAGCAGACCTCGCAGAAGCCGAAGGCAGAGGCAAAGCCCGGGGGACGGAAGTCGGCGGTTGCGGCAACGCGAGGCAGGCGGGCGTAGGTCGACTATCCCGCCGTGACGTCGACAAGCTCTGCGCCGTCGAGCACCTCGTGCGCCTTGGCGCGGTCGAGATCGCCTTCCCAGGCGGCGACCACGACGGTCGCGACGCAATTGCCGATCAGGTTGCCGAGCGCGCGGGCCATGCCGATGAACCAGTCGACCGAGAGCACCAGCACGAGCCCGATCGCGGGAATGCTCGGCACCGCGTTCAGGGTCGCGGCCAGGATCACGATCGCCGAACCCGGCACGCCATGCGCGCCCTTCGAGGTGACCAGCGACACGCCGAGTACCAGCAGGAGATCCCCGAGCGACAGCGGCGTGTTGGTGGCCTGCGCGATGAATACGACCGCGAGCGTGAGGTAGATCGAGAAGGCGTCGAGATTGAAGGAATAGCCGGTCGGGATCACGAGCCCGACCACGGAATCCTTCACGCCGAGCCGCACCAGCTTGCGCATGATCTGCGGCAGCACCGCATCGGAAGAGGCGGTGGCGAGCACGATCGTCAGTTCCTCGCGCAGATAGGACAGGAATTTGAGGATGTTCAGTCCGGCGAGCGCCATCACGCTGCCGAGCACGCCCAGCACGAAGATCGCAACCGAGACGTAGAACAGCACCACCAGCGAGACCAGTTGCTTGAGCGAGCCGACGCCATATTTGCCGACGGTGTAGGCGACTGCGCCGAGCACGCCGAGCGGCGCGACGCGGACGATCAGGCCCATGGCGCGGAACAGCACGGTCGAGACCGCGTCGATGAAGGAGGTGATGCGTTCGCCTTTCTCGCCGCCGACCAGCGACAGGCTGACGCCGAACAGGATCGCGAAGAACAGCACCTGCAGCACGTCATTGCGCGCCAGCGCGTCGACGGAGGTGGTCGGGATGATGTTGAGCAGGAACGAGCCGACGCCTTCGCCCTTCAGCTTCTGCGCATTGCCGGCGTAGTTGCCGAGCGCCTTGGCGTCGAGCGTCGAGGGATCGATGTTCATGCCATGGCCGGGCCCGAACAGGTAGGCGAGCAGCAGCCCGACCACGAGCGCGACGGTGGTCATGACCTCGAAATAGACCAGCGCCTTGACGCCGACACGGCCGACCTTCTTCAGGTCGCCGGCGCCCGCAATGCCATGTACGACCACGCAGAACACGATCGGCGCCACGATCATCGAGATCAGCTTCAGGAAGGCATCGCTCAGGATCTTCAAGCCGACCGCGAAATCGGGCGCCGCCATGCCCAGCGCGATCCCGAGCACGAGTGCAGCGAGGACCTGGACGAACAGCGAGGTATAAAGCGGCTTGTGTGCGGCGGGTTCGGCTGTGGCTGTCATCGTCGACATGGCGTTGCTCCCATCTGGTCCGGGCGTGTTGACAGATCCGGAGCAACAAGCGTGCCAGATGCAGAGGTATCGGAGGGAAAAGACACGGCAGGCGTAGTTGGCGTGGCTTGCTCCGTTGCTCCAGTCGCGCGGCAACCTCCGCCGTCATTCCGGGACGCGCCGTCAGGCGCGGGCCCGGAATCCATTTCGCGTCATACGCCGTGGGGGGATCGATTCCGGGCTCGATGCTGTCGCATCGCCCCGGAATGGGAGAGAGCTGACCGTCATTGCGAGGAGCGTTTGCGACGAAGCAATCAAGATTGTTGCCCGTTGAGAGATTCCTGGATTGCTTCGCGGAGCCTGTCATCGGGCGCGCATTCGCGCGGCCCGGTGGCTCGCAATGACGAGGGGAGAGAGAGCCGCGCATGTGCGCTCTGCGCAAATTGCCCGTCGTGCCAAGGTGACGCAAACTTTTCTGTTGCGCCGTCGGGCAAATCAGAACCATCCTCCCGCGCGTCTCGCTGCCGCAAGAGGGGCGCTTCGCGATCGTCACGGACGTTGGAAGCGGGATGCGATGGACGCGATGTGTTGCGAGACGAGCAACATATTGCGGACGGCGAAATCGTGTGGTCCTGGCGCCCCAAGGCTGGCGCTAAGTTTCGCGGATGATGCGAGGCGACGGTGACAACAAAGCCCGGTCACCGGGGAGATCACGTATAAGCCGTAAAACCATTGCGCAGGGAAGGCCGGTTGTTCCGGCTCGTACCTGTGGTTCTGCCGCGTGCTTTTTTGTTGCACGCGGACCATGGGTGCGAACGGCACCCGGCCTTCCCTGCGCCCTCTGTTCTCGAGGAGGGTGGTTTGATTGAAAAACTCGGACGCTATGCGCCGCGGGAATGCGGTTTCACGTCATATTCGCTCGTCATGCCCGCGCATGCGGGCATCCAGTACGCCGCGGCCTCTCGGCTCAATCACAGCCGCCTCTGGAATACTGGATCGCCCGGTCAAGCCGGGCGACGACGATGGAGGGAGCGGTGCGGCGCGCTAAGCGACCCTCATGGTGAGGAGGCGCGCAAGCGCCGTCTCCGGACGATGCTTCGCATCGCCGGGAGAACCATGAGGCCCAAATGCCATGCCGAGCAGAACGCTGTTTGAAATTCGAATCGGAAAATCGCAACAGGCGTCATTGCGACGAGCGTCAGCGACGAAGCTTCGCTGACGCTCGCAATGACGGAGAAACTATCGGACAACTGAGCCAACGGGTCATGCGACGGTATGCCCGATGGCAGGCACAGCCTCATCGCGATGCCTGTGGAACACAAGATCCTCATGTTCTCGCCGCATTTTTCGCTATTGCTGAACGCTCTAACCGGAGGGGCTTGCATGAAAAAGACGATTGTGCTCGTAGCCTTCGCGCTCACGTCGGCGCTCACGCTGTCGACGGCCGCGAAAGCCGGGGAGCGCGCAGGTGATGCCGCGCTCGGGGCAGTCTCTGGCGCGATTGTGCTGGGCCCGATCGGCGCGGTGGCCGGTGCCGTCGTGGGTTACACGGCGGGTCCGCACATTTCGGAGTCGTGGGGCATGCGCCGCCGCGCCGCGGCGCGCCAGGGACGCAGGGTCGCGCGGCAGGATGCGCAGACGCCCGCGAGCAGCGCGCAGGCAGCGCCGGCTCAGTCCGGTGCGCCGGCTCGCGCCGCCGCGACCAGCACCGCCTATTCCGGTCCGCCGGCCCAGGGTCTCGACTGAACAGCCGCATCGCGTCATCGTGGCGTATCTTTGAGCCTGCTCCACGGAGGCGCGAGGACGTCGGCGCCATGAGGCACAAGCAACCAAACCTGTCGCGACGGATATTGCTTCATGCGCTGGCCGTCGGCGTGCCGGCAACGCTATGCTTCCCGATGTTGCCGGCGCAGGCCGACGACAAGATGACCAAGGCGCGTGCCGAATATCAGGACACGCCGAACGGCATCTATAGTTGCGGCAACTGCACGCTGTTCGTCGCGCCGTCGTCCTGCAAGGTCGTCGAGGGCGAGGTCTCCACGGACGGCTGGTGCAAGGCCTTCGCGCTCGCCGATTGATCGCCGCGCGCGGCGTGGATCAATCCCCTGACATGGCGTACGATCGAGCGCGGGCATCCGAGACGCACGCCCCATCACACGCAGCCGGAAGGAGGATCTCATGTATGCCGCCATCCGCCAGGCCAAGGCAAAGACCGGATCGGCCGAGGAACTGGCGCGCCGGATCAAGGAAGGCGCAATCCCCATCATCAGCGATGTCGACGGCTTCAGGGCCTATTACGTGGTCTATGCGCCCGACGATACCGTGACGGCCATCAGCATCTTCAACAAATACGAACAGGCAGAGGAGGCCAACAGGCGCGCGCTCGCCTGGATCGAGAAGGATCTCGCCCCGCTATTGGCCGGGCAGGCAACGGCGATGGCCGGTCCGGTGATCGTCCATACGCTGGCGTGAAGTCTGCGCGACCACCACACGCCTGTCGTCGCCCCGGCTTGACCGGGCGATCCAGTATTCCAGAGACGGGAGTGTTTTTGCCGATAGGCCGCGGCGTACTGGATACCCCGCATGCGCGGGGTATGACGAGTGTGTGCGGAGAACGTGAATGATCACAACTCTCTCGCATTCGAGAACGCAAATGACGACGTCCGTCGCGTGTATTCGTCGAGGATCAGGCTGCGGGTGATCGGCGGCTCGGCGCGCTGGCTGCAATTCTCGCGCTCGCAGAGCCGGCAATTGACGCCGATCGGCGTGCCCTCGGTCTTGTCGAGGTCCATGCCCGCCGCATAGACGAGTTTCGAGGCGTGGCGGATCTCGCAGCCGAGCCCGATCGCAAAGCGCGGCTGCGCCAGCGGATGCGGCGCGATGGGCCGCCGCACCATCTGCGCGATCGAGAAATAGCGCGTGCCGTCGGGCAGCTCGATCACCTGCTTCGACAGCCGGTCCGGCGTGTCGAAGGTCGAGTGCACGTTCCAGAGCGGACAGGTGCCGCCGAATTTCGAGAACGGGAAGGTGCCGGAGGAAAAGCGTTTCGACACGTTGCCGGCATTGTCGACGCGCAGCATGAAGAAGGGAATGCCGCGGGCGTTGGGCCGCGACAGCGTGGTGAGGCGATGGCAGACCTGCTCGAAGCCGGTGTTGAAGCGCTGCGCCAGCACGTGCACGTCGTAGCTCAGCGCTTCCGCGGCGGCGAGGAAGGGCGCGTAGGGCATCATCACGGCGCCGGCGAAATAGTTTGCCAGCGAGATGCGGTAGAGCCGGCGCGGCGCGTCGTCGAGCGGACCGGCGCGGCCGGTGATCGCCTCGAGATGGCTCGCGGCCTCGGTCAGCGCGAACTGAAAGGCGAGCTGAAACACGCGGCCCGGGAGCGTCGACGAGTTCGGAGATCAGCAATTGCCGGCGATGCCGGTCGAACCGCCGCAAGGTCTCGCGCATCACGTCGACCGGCATGATGCGGGTGACGATCGAATGTTTTTCGCGCAGACGCGCCGAGAGGGCGGCGAACAGCTCTTCGGCGGGGACATTCAACTCGTCGCGGAGATTTTCCGCCGCCGTTTCCAGCTCCGGAAAATAGTTGCGGTTGGCCTCGATCAGGTCGCGCACCCGCTCGATCGGATTGGCCTCGAAGCGGGCGCCTTCGTCGCGATCGGCCATTTGCGCGGCGACCAGGGTCTCGCCGCGGCGGGCCTCGGCATAGGCCGCGTAAAGCCGCTGCAGGGCGTGGGTGACGCCGGGGCAGAGTTCGGCAAGGTCGCGCAGCTCCTGCTTCGGAAGCTCGATCTGGCGGAACAGGGGATCGGAAAAGATCTCGTTGAGCTCGGCGAAGAAGCGGTCCTCGTCGGCGGTGGCGAGATCGCGCAGATCGAGATCATAGGACTTCGGCCAGCCGGAGCAGGATCTGAGCGGTAACCGGGCGCTGGTTACGCTCGATCAGGTTGATGTAGCTCGGCGAAATGCCGAGCCCCTCGGCGATCTGGGTCTGCGACAGCCCCAATTGCTGGCGGATCCGCCGGAAGCGGGGGCCGACGAACAGCTTTTTTCCGGCGTCAGCGGGCATGGCAGCCTCGCTGACCTATTTTGTGACAAAATTTACAAAATAACATATATGACATGTGTATATGTTACATGACATCACGAATAGAAATCAAGGCCACTGTACTATTTTTTGCGATCCGCGTTTATCTCCAGCCACGCATTTCGCGATGCATTGTCAAGATTGTCGATTGGAGATTACGATGGCGAAGACTTTCGAGCAGCTGGTTCCGGCGCCCGCGGGGCGGTTCGACGGCATCACCCGTCCTTACAGCACGGCCGAGGTGGAGCGGCTGCGCGGCTCCGTGCCGATCGCCTACACGCTCGCCGAACGCGGCGCCAACCGGCTGTGGAAGGCCCTGAACAGCGAGCCCTTTGTCCATTCGCTCGGCGCCGTCACCGGAAACCAGGCGATGCAGCAGGCGCGCGCGGGCTTGCCTGCGATCTATCTCTCGGGCTGGCAGGTCGCCGCCGACGCCAACACTGCGGGCGCGATGTATCCGGACCAGAGCCTCTATCCGGCCAATGCCGGCCCCGAGCTCTGCCGCCGCATCAACCGCACCTTCCAGCGCGCCGACCAGATCGAGCACTCCGAAGGCGGCACCAAGATCGACTGGTTCGTGCCGATCGTCGCCGACGCGGAAGCCGGCTTCGGCGGTCCGCTCAACGCCTTCGAGATCATGAAGGCCTATATCGAAGCCGGCGCGGCCGGCGTGCATTTCGAGGACCAGCTCGCGTCCGAAAAGAAGTGCGGCCACATGGGCGGCAAGGTGCTGATCCCGACCGCGGCCCATGAGCGCAACCTGATCGCGGCGCGGCTTGCGGCGGACGTCTGCGGCGTGCCGAGCTTCGTGCTGGCGCGCACCGATGCCGAAAGCGCCAAGCTGATCACCGCCGATGTCGATGAGCGTGACCGCGAGTTCATCACCGGCGAGCGGACCCCGGAAGGCTTCTATCGGCTGAAGCCCGGCACGGGCCTCGCTCACTGCATCAAGCGCGGCATTGCGTTCGCGAAATATGCCGACCTGATCTGGTGGGAGACCTCGACGCCGAACCTCGACGAGGCCCGGCAGTTCGCCGAGGCGATGCACAAGGTCCATCCGAACAAGATGCTGGCCTACAACTGCTCGCCCTCGTTCAATTGGGAAGCCAATATCGACAAGAGCACCATCGCCAAGTTCCAGCGCGAGATCGGCGCGATGGGCTACAAATTCCAGTTCGTCACGCTGGCGGGCTTCCACTCGCTCAACCACGGCATGTTCGAGCTGGCGCGCGGCTACCGGACCGAGGGCATGGCGGCCTACTCCCGCCTGCAGCAGGCCGAGTTCGCCTCCGAGAAGTTCGGCTATTCGGCGACGCGCCATCAGCGCGAGGTCGGCACCGGCTATTTCGACCTGGTCTCGACCACCATCACCGGCGGCCAGTCGTCCACGACCGCGCTTCACGACTCCACCGAAACCGCGCAGTTCAAGTCGCAGGGTTCGGACGTCCCCCACATTCAAGCGGCTGAATAAGAGGAGGTATCCATGATCAAAGGCAGCAATTTCTGGGTGATTGGCGGCGAGTTCGGCTCAATGAACTTCCACAAGCTCGTGGAAGGCTCCGCCCAGGTCAAAGGTCCCTTCAAGACCCGCCAGGAGGCTGAAGATTGCTGGCGGGAGGTTTCGGAGGAAAACCGCCATCGCGGTGCGGTGCGTTTCTCGATCGTGGAAGAGCCGAATCGCGCAAGCGCTTGACGGGACTTCTCGCCCCGTCAAAAGAAGCGTCCAAGGAGAGGGCGGCCCCATCCGGTTTCCGGGCGGGGCCGTCCGTCTTTTTATTTGTGCACGGTATAAGTCATTGGAATTCATGGGCCTTTGCGGGAACCGGGGTTGCTGGTAGGTTAATGCCCCAGGTTTCCAACCGAAAGGACAGGCCGTCTTATGTCAGAGGCGCACACCGGCGGCAGTGCCGCCGCCCAGAGCCGTCCGGTTCGTTTGCGCGATGCGCTGCGGCAGGCGCGCATCGAAGCCGCCGATCGCACCGGCGTCGTGGTCGATCTGCGCGACGCCGAAGTCGCGCGGCTTGAGATCCTGAACGAGGCGCTCGACCCGCTGTTTCTTCAGGTGCCCGAGCAGGTCGACCTGTTCGATCGCGGTCTCAGCCAAGGGGAAACGCCGCGGTTGTGGGTCGACTCGGTCGCGCATGTGCTGATGGGACGCGACAAGCGCATCTATCGTTTCGTGCAGGACACCCGTTTCGGCCGCATCGTGCTCGCGGAGTCGCATGACGTTTCCGCCATCGTCGAAGCGGTGACCAGCTATATTGCGCGTCGCATGGTCGAGCGCGAGCGCGCGCTCGCGGTAGCGCTCGAACCGACGTCGAAGACGGAGAAGCGGAAGCGCAGCCGCTTTTGGCCGTTCGCGCTCGGCTTCGTGCTTGGTGCTGCGGCGCTGTTCGCCTTCGCGCTCTATACGGCCATGCGGACGCTCTGAGCGCCGCTTCAGATCAGGCGGACGCGCCTGATCTCGCGCACGCGCATCTTGTCGTCGATCCCGCGCACGACCTGCTCGCAGCGCCACGCATTGCCTGCGCGGGCGATCGAGAACAGATTGTAGGCTGCGGATGGCGTGTTGCCATGCGCGCGCGCCGATGCCGACGGCACGCCGATGACGGGGATTTCGCGGCCCGGTCCGTCGATCCAGATCGTCGAATGCACGTGATCATGTCCATGCAGGACCAGATCGACGCCGTGGCGCTTCAGCACGGCGAGCAGCGCCGGTGCATCGGTCAGCCGCTTGATCCGCGAGTCGGAGCGCAGCGGATGATGAATGAGGAGAACGCGGAAGGCCTCGCTGCCGGCCAGTGCCGACAGTGTGCGCTCGAGCGTTTCGATCTGGGCGCGCCCGAGCGTTCCCGTCGCCATGAGAGGCGGCGTCGGAACGGCGGTCGACAGTCCGATCAGGACCAGCGGCCCGCGCCACCGCAGGAAAGGAAAGGTCACCTGCGTGGTGTCGTCGCCGTGGAGATAGTCGGCAAAGCAGTCGCCGAACCGATGCTCGGTGGATCGGACATAGGCGTCGTGATTGCCGGGGATGGCCGTGACCCGATCCGGCGGCCCGACGCCTCTCAGCCACGCGAGCGACGGCGCGAACTCGGCCTCGAGTGCGAGATTGACGAGATCGCCGGTGAGGGCGATGTGATCGGGCACCTGTGTGTGCATGTCCGACACCAGCGTGTCGAGCACGTCGCGGCGATGGTATTTGTGCCGGTTGCGCGTCCAGTTGAGATAGCCGAGCGCGCGTTTCCCGATCAGTTCGGACAGAAGCGGGGCGGGCAGCGGCGGCAGGTGCGGATCGGACAGATGCGCCAGCGTAAAAGCACCCTTCACGACGTGGCCGTCCGCTTGTCCGCGCGATGGCGCCAAAGCCCGATCATCTCGTGATATTCTCCCAAAATGCCGCTCTCTATTGGCAAGCAGGCCCGGCGCGCGCAAGGATCAAACGTGATGGAATTTCGGTGGCGATGACTTCGGTGACCTTGCGGACGCGTCTTGAGCCGGTCCTGCGGCATTTGTTCCACTTCTATTGGCGCTTCGCCCGCGGCATGACGCTCGGCGTCCGCGCCGTGGTGATCGACAAGGATAATCGCGTGTTCCTGGTGAAGCACAGTTATGTCGCGGGCTGGCACCTGCCCGGCGGTGGCGTGGAAACCGGCGAGACCTTCCTCGATGCGCTACGCCGCGAACTCGTGGAGGAGGGGCGCATCGAGTGCGTAGGCGAGCCGGTCCTGCACGGATTGTTCTTCAACAGCCATGTCTCGCGCAGGGACCATGTCGCAGTCTATGTCGTCAGGCAGTTCCAGCAGGACGGCCTTCCCGAACCCAACCACGAGATCGTCGCCTGCGGCTTTTTCGAAACGACCGCGCTGCCGCCTGGCACGACCGACGGCACACGCCGGCGAATCGGCGAGGTGCTGGATGGCCACGCCCGCATCGCGACGTGGCGTTAGGCGTCTGCCGTGACGACCGCAGCGACACCGGTAGCGCATCCAATGGACCGCATCAGGATCTTGAAGATCCTAGCGCTGCTGTCGGTGGCCTCGCGATCCTTCCCGTCGTGGTCACCGGGCGAACGCGGCATCATGCCGGCGCGACGGCATGCTGTCGATGGGACTGATGATCGGCAGGCGCATCGTCTCGGTCGTCCACGGGATTGGTGCTCGATACCGTCACGCGGGGCCGGCGGGTAAAGGAAATTCCTGGCCTACCTGTCGCGTCGCTGCATCGATCCTGCACGCGGCAGCCATGGACCGCGCCCGCGTCGAATGCTATCCCGCGGGTGCTTGGGTGCAAGCCCGAGCTTCGACATCGCGTTCCGCGCGTTTTCCGAACGCGACCCCTGACGACCTCGCCTGAAAATGCCCTAAGACCATGAACGATCTCTCCCTCACCATCCTGCCTGAGACACCGAACGATGCGCAGGCGATCGAACGCCTGCACGAGCGCACCTTCGGACCCGGCCGCTTCGTGCTGAGCGCCTATCGGCTGCGTGAGCATGTCGAACATCTGCTCGAGCTTTCCTTCACCGCCCGCATCGGCACGCTGCTGGTCGGATCGGTGCGGCAATTGCCGGTCTGCGTCGGCAACACGAATGCGCTGTTGCTTGGGCCGCTGACGGTCGAACCGCCGTTTCGCAAGCGGGGCGTGGGCCGTGCACTGCTTGACCGGGCGCTCGGCGACGGCAAGGCGAAGGGGCATCGTCTCGTGCTGCTGGTCGGCGATGAAGCCTACTACAGCCGTGTCGGATTCAAGCGCGTACCGAAGGGGCGAGCCGTCATGCCCGGACCGGTCGACTACAACCGCCTGCTGATCGCAGAGCTCGCCGACGGGGCGTTCGAGGGCGTCAGCGGTCCGATCCGCCCGGATTGGAGCAAGGCGAGTTGACGGGCGCGGGTCAGGACGGGCCCTTCATGCGATACGATCGCAGGCGAACGAATTCCGCGCCGGTCGTTCGATGAAGCAGCTCTACCGCCTGCGGCAGCAGGAAGAGCGGTGGGATTGCGAACAGCGCAGCGTCTCCTATCGTTGCGGCCGCGCAGATGGCGCAGGCAGGTCGGGACGGGTCGGCTGAGGCCGCGAGACTTGCGACGGCGAGGCTGCCGGCATCGACAAATTCAGTGGGCAGCAGCCCGAATGACGCGACGGTGGGCGATTGCGCCGCAGCCCTTTCGAGAGGACCAAACGACAGCGAGGCGAACAGCATCGCCAGCGCAAAACGCGCAGTGCAGGCGATCTTCGAACGAAATGATAAGGCGCCCGGATGGGCGCATCGCTGAAAAAAAATACTCAAAATCTACTCCAACCTACTAAAAGCGCGATGAGATCAGGTTGAATCGTCATCGCGCTTTAGGTCTTTGTTTGAGCATGATCTTTTCGGAAAACCGCTACACGCTTTTCCGGATCATGCTCTAATGTAGGCAGCTTCGCAGCGGTCCGTTGATGGTGTCAACGGTCGCCCCGCGCGCGCTGGTAGAGTAGGGCTCCTTATTTTGGCCGATCGATGGCGGTGCGGGAGTACCGATTTGCTGGTGGGCGCTTGTCGCGCTCAGCGCCCTTCGCGCAGCCAGGTCGCCGCAAAGGCGCCGAGCAACAGCAGCAGGCCGATCAGGCCGGTAAAGATCGGCAGCACGCCGACGCCGGTGACCACGCTGGCATCGCGCATCTTCACGCCCATCCAGCCGTCGCCGTGGAACAGGCTGGTCGAGCGCACCGGCACGATGCGCGGAAGCTCGACGCTCGAGCCGTCGACCACACGGCGGGCGTCGCCGCCTGTCGCCTTTGCCAGCGGCTTCAGCAAGTCGGTCGTCGAGGTGACCT
The DNA here is from genome assembly GCA_963770385.1 of uncultured Alphaproteobacteria bacterium. Lineage (GTDB taxonomy): Bacteria > Pseudomonadota > Alphaproteobacteria > Rhizobiales > Xanthobacteraceae > Bradyrhizobium. Next base: position 3,695,547 of record CAVYPJ010000003.1, read on the forward strand.
CGGAAAATTCCTTCGGATTGGTCGGGCCGACATTGATCAGCGCCTTCAGCGTGCCGTCGGTTGCCTGCCATAGCCCCAATTCGTTGGCGGGCAGCGTCGCCCGCCATTCGCCGGGCTCGCCCTGGGACAGGGTCAGCTCGCGCGTGGCGCCCGACGGCGAGGTCACCGTCACCGGCGTGACGGTGTCGGCCATGGTCTGGCGCACGACCTGGAGATCGTGGCCCTGCACCTGCAGGCGCAGCGCTTCCTCATCGAGGTCGGGCTGCTTCATCAGCCAATGCGACATGCGCCGGAGCAGGTCGAGATGCGGGCCGCCGCCCTCATAACCGCGTGCCCACAGCCAGATGTGGTCGCTCAGAAGCAGCGCGACGCGTCCCTCGCCGAACCGCGAGAGCAGTAACAGCGGCTTGCCGTCGGCGCCGGTCATGACTGGAGGGGTGATCGCGTTGCGCGTATCGACGGTGCGGAAGAAGCGGCTCCAGTGCGGCGGCTCGCTTGCCGATCCGTCGAGTCCGCGCGTCACCGGATGACGTTTGCCGGCGTCGGACAGATGCGCGTAGAACGGCTTCTCGGTGACGCCAACGGGCTCGGCCGGCAGCACGGAATCGAGCGGAGTGCGCCAGATGCTGGTGGTCGAGGCGTAATCCGGTCCCGCCGACACCAGCACCGCGCCGCCCGCGCGCACATAGCGTGCGATATTGTCGAAATAGGCGATCGGCAGCACGCCCTGCCGGGCATAGCGATCGAAGATGATCAACTGGAATTCGTTGATCTTCTGCTGGAACAGCTCGCGGGTCGGAAACGCGATCAGTGACAATTCGTTGATCGGCGTGCCGTCCTGCTTCTCCGGCGGCCGCAGGATGGTGAAGTGCACGAGGTCGACGCTGGGGTCGGACTTCAGGAGGTTGCGCCAGGTGCGCTCGCCGGAATGCGGCTCGCCCGAGACCAGGAGCACGCGCAGCTTGTCGCGCACGCCGTCGATCGCGACCACGGCGCGGTTGTTGACCTGGGTCAGCTCGTTCTCGAGCGGCGAGGCCTCGATCTCGACGATGTTCGGACCGGCATGCTTGATGTCGATGTCGACGCTGGAGGTCTGGCCGCTCTGTAGCGTGCGCTCGCTGATCACCTCGCCGTCGCGGCGGATGGTGACCTTGGCGCGCTCGCCGGTGACGCCCTGATCGTCGAGGCGATAGGTGACGGTCTGTGTCTGTCCGACAATGCCGAAGCGCGGTGCGGCCGAAATGGCGATCCGCCGGTCGCGCTCATCCTTGCGGCCGGTGATCAGCGCCTGCAGGGGCGCCTGGAAGCCGACCGCCCCGGCATTCGCAGGAATGTCGTGCACGCGCCCGTCGGTGATCAGGAAGGCACCGGCGACCCGGTCGACTGGCACGTCCGACAGCGCGGAGGACAGTGCGCTGAACAGATGAGTGCCGTCGGTCTCGCCGTTGGCCTGGCCGGCGTCGACAACACGCACCTCGAGCCCCTTGATCTTCTTCAGGGAGTCGATCAGCGCCTCCTGCGCCTGCGCGGTCTGCTTGTTGCGGTCGCCAAAATTCTGGCTCGGGCTCTTGTCGACCACCACCGCGACCACCGAGTTCAGCGGCTCGCGGTCCTCGCGGGTAAAGGACGGATTGGCCAACGCGAGCACGATCAGCGCCAGTGCGGCGACGCGCACCGCTGCGCCGCGTGCCCGGCTGAACAGCAACAGGGCTGCGATCACGACGATGGCCGCGCCCGCGATCCAGAGCACGAGCGAGGGAACGAGAGGGGTGAAGGCAATGCCGTAATTCATGGCGCTATTGCCCCAGCCGTTCGATCAGGGCCGGCGCATGCACCTGGTCGGCCTTATAGTTGCCCGTCAACGTGTACATCACGATGTTGACGCCGGCGCGGAAGGCGAACTCACGCTGTTTCGGCTCGCCTGGAACCAGAGGCAGCATCGGCTGGCCGTCCGGACGGATTGCCCATGCGCCGGCCAGATCATTCGAGGTGATGATGATCGGCGACACGCCGTCGCCACCGCGCGCCGGCCTCGATGCCTGTTGCTGCTCGTCCTCGTCTTCGCGTGGCAGCGTCTCGACCCAGGTCTGACCGGTGGTGAATCGGCCCGGGAAATCGCGCAGCAGGTAGAAGGTCTTGGTCAGAACATGCTCGCGCGGCACCGGTTCGAGTTCCGGCACGTCCAGCGCGGAGAGAATGTCGCGCAGCGCCTGCATGGCCGGCGTCTGCGACGCGCCATTGTCTCCCGGCGGCGCCTCGACCGCGTCGCGCGTGTCGAAGATGACGGTACCGCCCTGTTTCATGTAGGCGTCGATCCGGTTGAGCGCGTCCTGCGGCGGCTTCGGTGCGCCGGGGACGACGGGCCAATAGATCAGCGGGAAGAATGCCAGCTCGTCATGCGCGGGATCGATCCCGACGGGATCGCCGGCCTCCAGCGCCGTGCGCTGCGCCAGGAAAAGGGTCAGCCCGGACAGGCCCGCCTTCACGATGCCGTCCACGTCGGCATTGCCGGTGACGACATAGGCGAGGCGGGTCTGCGACACCGCCTTCATCGCGAAATCGTCGCTGCTCTCGTCCGCGCGCGCCACGCCGGGCATCGGCGCGACGGCCGACAGGATGATGGCGAACAGCAGCGCGGCCGGTGCCGCGCGCCGCCGCAACAGGCCGGCGATGCCGGCGCCGAGCATCGCGACCACGATGGCATCGAGCAGGAACAAAGCGAGCGACGCCGAGAGGAGAATGCCTCTGAGGTCGCGCGGCTCGGCATTGGTGTAGCTCGCGCGGCGCGCGTTCAACGATGATGTGTCGAGCGGCGCGATGCGGTCGGCCGCGGCGAGCGTGTTCACCGCGAGCGGGCCGTCGGCGGGGCCATAGAAGCCCGGCGGATGGTCCTGCGTCGCGCGGTCGCGATAATCTGCCGGCAGCGGCTTGGCGGTCGCTGGCGGTGGCCCGAACACGCCGAATCCGTCCAGCGTGTGCAGCGGCGCCACCGTCTCCTTGCCGGTCTCGCCGGCCACGCCCGCGCCCGGCGTCGAAGTATAGCCGGAGAGATCGACGATCCGCCGCAACATCTCGACGAAAGTGCCCGACAGCGGCAGGTCCGACCAACGCATGTCGGCGCTGACATGGAACAGGCTCACGATACCCTTGCCGCGATGCTCGCCGGTGACCAGTGGGGTGCCGTCTTCCAGCGACGCCCAACTCTTGTTTGCCAATGCCGCATCGGGCTCGGCAAGCACCTGGCGGTTGACCGTGATGTCCTTCGGCACGGCGAGACCCGAGAACGGGCCGTCGGCGGTGAAAGCTGCGAGATGCTGCGGCTTCTCCCAGGTCAGGCTGCCGCCGAGCGAACGTCCGCCACGGCGCAGCTTGACCGGCACCAGGTCGTCGTCACCCTGCGCCAGCCGCGGCCCGGCGAAGCGGACGAGAACGCCGCCCTGGTCGACCCATGCTGCGAGGCGGTCGCGCAGTTCAGGCGACAGCGTGCCGACATCGGCCATCACGATCATCGGCAGCTTCTGGTCGAGAAATTGTGTGATCGCCTGCTGCGGCGCGCCGCGATCGCCCAGCCTGACATCGGCGAAAGGCGCCAGCGCCCGTGTCAGATAGAAGATCGGCGCCAGCAGCGGCTGTGCGGTATCGCTGGTCGCGCCGCTGACGATGCCGATTGCTCGGCGCCGCCACCTTTTATCCAGAAGCTGAACCGCGCCGGCTGACCGCTCGCCTGAAATCTCAAGTCGAGCGATGTCGTTGCGCAACTCGACCGGAAGGTCAAATGACGCTTCCGTTTCAAAGCCTTGCAGCGGGAAATTATAACGGGCCTCAGCAATCGGCGAGCCCTTGGCGTCGAGCGCGCGCACGATGCCGGTGGCGATGCCGTTGTCAGAGCGCAGCACCTTGACCGTCATCTTGGCGGCGGCATTTTCGGCGGCCGCAAGCGCCAGAGGCGAGGGCGTGCCGCCCTGGAAGATCGTCAGCGTGCGGTCGGCGAGGATCTTGCCAAGACCTTCGACGAATTCCGCGCCGCGGCCGGTATCGACGCCGTCGGACAACCAGGCGATTTCGGCATCGCCCGTCGTTTTCAGGAACCGCTCGACCGCCGGCAGCACGTCGACCCGATCGACCGAATAGGGCTTTGGCGCGAGTTGACGCAACGCCACGCGGGCGGCGCCGGCGGGCATGATGGTGATGTCGCGCGTCGGCTCCGAGAACGGCACCAGCGCGATGCCGCGCCGGTCGTTATCGGCATTGGCGATCAATTCATCGGCGGCCTTGATGCGCGCATCCCAGTTGGAGGCCGTGCTCCAGCCGTCATCGAACAGGATCATCAGGGGCGACTTGCTGCCGGCAACGCCAGTTTGCGGATTCCAGATCGGCCCGGCGGCGGCCAGGATCACCAGCGCGGCGGCGAGCAGCCGCAGCAGTGTCAGCCACCATGGCGTGCGCGAGGGAGTCTCCTCCTTCGGCGAGATGTCGAAGAGCAGTCGTGTCGGCGGAAACTCGATGCGGCGTGGCCGCGGCGGCATCACCCGCAGCAACCACCACAGGAACGGCAGGCTGATGAGGCCGATCAGCATCAGCGGTTCGGCAAAGGAGAGCGGCAGGCCTGCGATCATGCGGTGCGCCCCACCTTGACGTTGCCACGGGCGCTACCCTTGCTCACCATCATGCCGCTGTGCAGGAACAACAAGAGTTCCGCGGCCGAGCGGCTGGTCGTGTGGGTCGTGAACAGCCAGTCGAGCCGGTTGGTCTCGGCGCGGATCTGGTCGCGATGCAGCGCGACGCGCGCCACGTAATCCTCGGCCCACCGTTCCGCGCGGCCGGCCGTGATGACGCCAAAACCCTCCGGCTCGACGAACTCGATGCGGCCTGAATACGGAAAGGTTTCCTCGGCTGGGTCGACGATCTGTACCAGTGTGCCATGCGCGCCGGATGCCGACAGGCCCGCCAACATGGTTGTGATCTCCGAGATCGGCGACCAGAAATCTGACAGCACCACGATCTCGGCGAGCGAGGAGGGCACGAAGGAGGGTGGCAAACTGGCCCTCTGGGCCTCGTCATGCAACATCGCCTGCGCCATCTTGTCGATCACGCTGCGGCTTGCGGTCGGGTTCATCAGACCGGGAATGCCGACGCGCTCGCCGCCGGCGACCAGGAGCTCGGCCAGTGCAAAAGCCACGATGAGGGATCGCTCCAGCTTGGAATCGCGTGCATCCTTCGAAGCGAAGGCCATCGAAGGCGAGCGGTCGGGCCAGATCCACATCGTGTGCGCGGCTTCCCATTCCTGTTCGCGAACATATAGATGATCGTCGCGCGCCGAGCGGCGCCAGTCGACGCGCTGCGACGGTTCGCCCGAGACGAAACGGCGATACTGCCAGAAGCTCTCGCCGGCGCCGGCACGCCGCCGTCCGTGCAAGCCATGGATCACGTTGGCGGCGATACGGCGCGCCTCCAGCACAAGACGCGGCAGCGAGGCGGCGAGCGTTCTGCTCTCGCCGTCGGCGCGTCGGATTGCGATGATCTCCTTGGCTTGGTGGCTGTTCGGTTCGGCCATCAACCAATCCGCGTCTTCAACTGCCGGATCACATCCGGAATCGTGCGGCCCTCGGCGCGCGCTGCGAAGGTCAGCGCCATGCGGTGCTTCAGGATCGGCTCGGCGAGATCGAGCACGTCGTCAATCGATGGTGCAAGCCGTCCGTCGAGCAGCGCGCGGGCGCGTACGGCGAGCATCAGGGATTGGCTGGCGCGCGGGCCAGGTCCCCAGGCAATCAGCTTGCCGACGTCGCCGGCCTCCGGGCCCGGACGCGCGGAGCGGACCAGCGACAGGATCGTGTCGACGACGAAATCGCCGACCGGCAGGCGGCGAACCAGTCGTTGCGCCGCGAGCAGGGAGTCTGCGTCCATCGCGCCTTTCGCGAGCGTTTCATCGGCACCGGTGGTTTCGAACAGGATGCGGCGCTCGGCGTCGCGATCCGGATAGTCGACGTCGATCTCCATGAGGAAACGATCGAGCTGCGCCTCTGGCAGCGGATAGGTACCTTCCTGCTCCAGCGGGTTCTGGGTCGCGAGAACGTGGAACGGCTTGGGCAGGTCGTGGCGCGCGCCGGCGACGGTAATGTGCTGCTCCTGCATCGCCTGCAGCAGCGCCGACTGAGTGCGGGGGCTGGCGCGATTGATCTCGTCCGCCATCAGGAGCTGCGCGAACACGGGGCCTGCGATGAATCGGAACGAGCGCTTGCCGGTGTTGCTCTCATCCAGCACCTCCGCGCCCAGAATGTCCGAGGGCATCAGGTCCGGGGTGAACTGGACGCGCTTGGCATCGAGGCCGAGCGTGACGCCGAGGGTCTCGACCAGCTTGGTCTTGGCGAGGCCGGGAACACCGATGAGAAGAGCGTGTCCGCCGGAAAGGATCGTCACCAGCGTGTTCTCGACGACCTTGTCCTGCCCGAAAATGACCGTGGCGATGGCTTCCTTGACGGCGCGGACCTGCGCGGAGACCTGCTCGGCCGAACGGACGATCACGTCCTCGAGTTTTTCCACGCTGCTATCCGCCATCCGTCGCTCCTTGATCTATCGGTTTGATCTGTTTGCTGCCGATCGCATCGTCAATGGCATGAACCCATGCGAACTCCGTGCAAGGGCCATGTCGTCGTTAATTTAAAGTATCCCCACATTATCGACATTTCGGGGTATGAACGGCATCACGATGTGGCGACCTGATCCCCGGAGAATTTCGGGGAACCGGTCCACACAATCAGAGGACGTGCACCAATCGTGCCAATCGTGAGTGCCAACCTCAGGGTAAACCATGGCGAAGCAAGGGCAGACCAGCACGCAAGGCCTCGAAGGTCTGACGGCGGCAGCCAAGGAGGCGATAGGAAGCACGAAGGTTGCCGGAAAAGGACTGCCTCCGGTGCATTTGTGGAATCCGCCGTTCTGCGGCGACCTCGATATGCGAATCGCTTCCGATGGTACATGGTTCTATATGGGGACACCTATCGGCCGGCCCGCGCTGGTGCGGCTGTTCTCGACCATCCTCAAGCGCGAGGGCGGCAAGCATTTTCTGGTCACACCAGTCGAGAAGGTCGGCATTCGCGTCGACGACGCGCCGTTTCTTGCGGTGGAGATGCAGGAGGAGGGTCACAAGCAGGGCAGGGTGCTGCGCTTCCGGACCAATGTCGATGACTGGGTGACGTGCGACGCCGAGCATCGGCTGCGCTTCGAAGCGGCATCCGACGGTGGGTTGACGCCTTATCTCCACGTTCGTAGCGAATTGTGGGCCAAGGTGACGCGCGCGCTCTATTACGATCTGGTTGACATGGGTGAGGAACGAATGGTCGATGGTCGCGAGATGTTCGGCGTGACATCGGCGGGAGAGTTCTTTCCAATGGCGGATGCGGAACAGGTGAGGGCCGCGCTTTGAACGAGCCGATGGTGAGGACGGGACCGGCGAGGATCGGCTCGGCGGAATTTTTTGACCGCGCGCGTGCCGAGCTGAATTTCGACGTGCCGCCCGGCCTGCTCGATCCCAATGTCATTCCCGAAAGCGGCGACCCCGGCACCGACAAGATGCTCGAGATCATCGCGCGCGAGCAGCCGATCCGGCCCGCGGCGGTCTTGATCCCCGTCGTCGATCACAAGGAGCCGACCGTGCTGCTGACGCAGCGCTCCGCTCATCTTGCCGATCACGCCGGCCAGATCGCCTTTCCCGGCGGCAAGATCGACGCGACTGACGCGACCCCGCTCGACACCGCGCTGCGCGAGGCCGAGGAGGAGATCGGTCTCGGTCGCGCCTATGTGCATCCGATCGGCTATCTCGGTGTCTACGGGACCGGCTTCGGCTTCCGCATCCTGCCGACGGTGGCGCGGGTGCAGCCGGGCTTTGTGCTCAATATCAATCGCTCCGAAGTCGACGACGCCTTCGAGGTGCCGCTCGCCTTCTTGATGAATCCTGATAACCATCAGCTTCACAGCAAGGAATTCCGCGGCATGGAACGCTCCTATTACGCGATGCCCTATGCCGAGCGTTATATCTGGGGTGCGACGGCAGGCATCCTGCGCATCCTTTATGAACGGATCTATCAAGCATGATCCGGCCGGCGCTCACCGAGATCGGAATTTTCCTGATCCCCTTCGGTCTCTATGCGCTGTTTTTGATTGCAACCCGTGCCGGACTTCTCGATCCATCTTCCTGGCCGCTCCACCTCGTCTCCCGGCTCGTGGTCGGTTCGCTGCTGCTCGTGATCGTGAGCTTCGTCGCGTTTGCATATCTCGCGGGCGGATCGCCGTATTCGACCTATGTGCCGGCGCATATCGAGCACGGCAAGCTGGTTCCCGGAGTTGAGAGATGAACAGTTCGCAGCTGCCGGGCGCGCCCTGGCTGACGTCCGGTCCGACGTCGCGCGTGCTTTCGCTTCTCAACGAGAACGGCGAGGAGGCGCGCGTGGTCGGCGGCGCGGTGCGCAACGCGCTGCTCGGCATCGCGACGGGCGATATCGACATCGCGACCACGGCGCTGCCGGACGAAGTGATCCGCCGCGCCAGGGCGGCCGGTATCAAGAGCGTGCCGACCGGTATCGACCACGGCACCGTGACGCTCGTGATCGACGCGCATCCTTTCGAGGTGACGACGCTGCGCGAGGACACCGAGACCTTCGGCCGCAAGGCCAAGGTCGCGTTCGGTCGCGACTGGATCGGCGACGCGCACCGTCGCGACTTCACCATCAATGCGCTTTCGGTCGGCGCCGACGGCGTCGTGCACGACTATGTCGGCGGGCTCGACGACATCGCCGTCCGGCACGTGCGCTTCATCGGCAAGGCCGAGGAGCGCATCGCGGAGGATTACTTACGCATCCTGCGCTTCTTCCGCATGCACGCGGCGTTTGGCGCGGGCGAGGTCGATCGCACCGGATATCTCGCCTGCATCGCAGGGCGCGCCGGACTTGCGACGCTGTCGGCCGAGCGGCTGCGGATGGAGATGCTCAAGCTCCTGGTCGCGGACGGTGCGGTGGGCGCGGTCACCGCGATGATCGATGGCGGCCTGTTGCAGACGATCGTCGGTGGCGTCGCTTATGTCGGTCCGTTCGCCGCGATGATCGCAGCCGAACGTGAGCTCGATTTGAAGCCGGATGCGATCCGCAGGCTGGCTGCGCTCGCGGTCGCGGTCACCGAGGATGCCAAACGTGTCGCTACGAAGCTCCGGCTGTCGAATGCCGAGACCAAGTCGCTCGATTCCATGGGACATCGCTGGTGGCGGCTCAACGGCCTGGATGAGGCGAGGGCGCGGCGCTTGCTCTACCGGCTCGGCGAGGACAGCTATCGCAATCGCCTGATGCTGGCCTGGGCGCGGGCGGGCGGCGACGCCGATCCGACGCGCTGGCGGCCGTTCGCGACCCTGCCGGAGCGCTGGCAAGCACCGAAATTCCCGTTGAAGGCGGCGGATTTTCTCGCCCGAGGTGTTGCCGAGGGGCCCGCGCTCGGGCAAGTGCTCACGCTTGCCGAGGATGCGTGGCTCGCTGCGGATTTTCCGCTCGACCCCGCAGCGCTCGGCGCCATCGCCGATCAGGCGGTGGCCCGTCTCGCCCGCGACCCCAGACCGTGAACGTTCTCTCCAGTCTAGCCGATATCTCCCCGTTGCAACTGTTGCTGGTCGCGGCGATGGCACTGTTCGCCTCGGTGGTCGGCGGGCTCGCCGGCTACGGCACCGGCGCGCTGATGCCGATGGTTCTGCTGCCGTTGGTTGGCGCCGAGCCGGTGGTGCCGATCATCGCCATCTCCGCGATCTTCACCAATCTCTCCCGCGCAACCGCCTATTTTCGCTACACCGACCGTCGCCGTGCTGCGATCGTGATCGCCGCCGCGGCACTGACGACGGCACTCGGCGCCTATGGCTACACGCGTCTCAACAATGCAGGCGCGACGCTCGTGATCGGCAGCATGCTGATCCTGAGCGTGCCGCTTCGCCGCATGCTGAGGCGTCGCGCGGTCAGGATCGGCGACGCCGGGCTTGGTGCGAGCGCCGTCGGTTATGGTGTCGTGGTCGGCGGCACCTCGGGCTCCGGCGTGATCCTGCTGTCGCTCCTGATGGCGGCGGGTCTCGAAGGCGCATCCGTGATCGCGACCGATGCCGTGATCTCGGTCGCGACCAGCGTCATCAAGATTTCGGTCTTCGGCATCGCCGGCGTCGTCACCGCGCAGGTCGTGGCGTTCGCGCTTCTGATCGGAGGGATCGCGCTGCCGGGCACGTTCTTGGCCAAGGCCTTCGTCGAACGCATGCCGGTGCATGTCCACACCGCCATTCTGGATGCCGCCGTGATCACAGGCGGCCTCGTGATGATCTCCGCGGCACTCCGCCAACTTCTCTAAAGCGCGATGAGATCAGGTTGAATCATCATCGCGCTTCAGGTCTTTGATTGAGCATGATCTCCGCGCAAACGCGTTCCGCGTTTGTTAGCTAAGGGAAAACCACTTCACACTTTTCCGGAGTCATGCTTTAGCGCTTCATTCGGCGTCTGCGGTTCTCAAAGGGGCGCATCGCGAACTGAAGGCGCCGATGGCTTCGCGAAGCAGGGGTACGTGGCAGAACGGGCCGGCGGGTCGATACTTGACCTGGATTCGGTCCAACTCCGACATCACGAGATTCATGAAGGAGTCGAGCCTCTTCGCCTGACCGTCGAAGCTTGCCCGATATTTATCGGCATTGGCCAGGAAATCAATTTTTCGCCGTTCGCTGACGTCGTTGTCCGAGGCCCAGATCCGCGGCGTGGATATCTGGTCATGCGCGACCTCGAAGCAATAATGCATGACAAGCAAATGGTGTTTCGCACTCCGCCAGTTGATCGCGATCGAATGCTTCCCGTGATCGACCTTTCCGTCGCCGTCGACCGCGCAAATCAGCGTGCCGGCATCGACCATGGTTTGCTTCGGCGCGTTCGCGGCTGCGCAGACATCGTCGTCGGATTTGCCGGCCGGGGATGCTCGGCCGGCGCCGCTCGCCGATTTCGGCAGAGCGTAATGGGGCAGGTTGGCGGGCGCGTCGCATTCGAAATTGTAGCTATCAAGCAACGATTCCGTCAGCGGATCGCCGTCCATCGCCTTGGTATTCGCCGCGTCATGTCCGGGGTTGCTCGGCCAATCGATATAGATCTGGGCCTTGCGGGCGAAAACATCGCTGTTCTGCTGCAGCTCGACCTTGGCTTTGATGTATCGCTGGAAGGTCGCGCGACCGGCGCTGGTCAGCATCTTCCTGCTGCCAAAATCTGATCTGTCGCTGATCGAATCCAGAAAATCGGAGTAGATCCGCTGCTGCAATGTCTGTGCTTCGGCATAGGCGTTGGAGATTTCGATGAACTCGGCCGTCGCCGCGGCCATGTCGGTCTTTGCCTGTTCGCCAACCTGTTGCTGATAGGCGTTGAGATATTGGAAGTAGCCGCCCAAAAGCCCCGCTACGACTGATAGGGCACTGATTGTCTTGGCCGTCACGCGTTCTACGCGGTTGGCCTTGGCGTCCCGTCCGGGGCCGACATCTCCTTCGGGTGCGGCCGTCGTCTTCGCTTCCATCGTGGATCCCCGCAACGCGAGTGCGCGTCCTCGGTATGACGATACGCGTCGCTCAGGGCGGCCTTCTATCTATCAAAGGTTGTGTTAGCGTCTGGCGCGCGAGGATTGAAAATGCTCTCGTTGTCACGCCGGATTGCGTGATCCAGCAACGCAATGTTCAACGCGTAGACGCATGATCGTGATCAAGCTGTGTCGACAAGAGAGCGTGGTCGCCGGACCGGGTGGATTCGCTTCAGCTATGCGGATGCCGTTACGGCCACTTCACCTCGGGCGGCAGCGACGACAGGATCGAATTGACATTGCCTCCGGTCTTCAGGCCGAAGGTGGTGCCACGGTCGTAGAGCAGGTTGAACTCGACATAGCGCCCGCGCCGGATCAGTTGCTCCTCGCGATCGGCCGCGTTCCAGGGCGTTGAGAAATTGCGCCGGATCAGTTCTGGATAGATCTTCAGCAAAGCGCGGCCGACATCCTGGGTGAAGGCGAAATCGGCGTTCCAGTCGCCGGAATCATGATGGTCGTAGAAGATGCCGCCGATGCCGCGCGGCTCCTTGCGATGTGCAAGGTAGAAATAGTCGTCGCACCATTTCTTGTACTTGTCGTAGTCGGCGACGCCATTGGGTTCGCCGCAGGCCTCCCTCATCGCGGCGTGGAAGGCGACCGTGTCGGGATCGTCCTGGGTGCGCCGGCGATCGAGGACGGGGGTCAGGTCGGCGCCGCCGCCGAACCACGCCTTGGTGGTGACGATGAAGCGCGTGTTCATGTGCACGGCCGGGACGTGCGGACTGCGCATATGCGCGATCAGCGAAATGCCGGAAGCCCAGAACCTGGGATCCTCGGCTGAACCCTGGATCTGCCCGCGAAATTCGGGCGCGAATTCGCCGAAGACCGTGGAGCAATGTACGCCGACCTTTTCGAACAGCCGCCCGTGCATCATCGACATCACGCCGCCGCCGCCGGACTCGCCGCCATGGCCGGAGCGTTCCCAGGGTGTGCGCACGAAGCGTGCGGCCGCGCCGGGATAGAGCGAGGAGGGGGCGGCGTCTTCCAGCGCCTCGAAGGCCGCGCACATCCGGTCGCGCAGCGACTCGAACCACGCGCGCGCGCGCGCCTTGCGATCCTCGATGTCGACTTGGGAGGTCAAAGCCGAAATCCTTCCGCCCGTGGCTTCTCCGTTGCCGACAGCACTAGCGGCAATTGCCGGAGAACGCCACCGGCCAGCGCCGCCTCATCGTGTCGGATCAGCCGGCATCACGCGCTGTTCAGGGTGCCAATCCAGCTCCTTGCGCGGATGTGAGGCTAGTGGAGCGTTTTCGAGCGAAGTGCACCGGTTCGCGTGAAGTCGAAACAAGAATCCAGAGCCTCGGTTCGGATTCAATCAGAACCGAATGCTCTAGGATTGCGGCCCGTAATAGGTGCAGCTCTCGGTACAGCTGTCGCGATGAACGCTGACCCGGGTGACGTGGCCTGTGTGCTGCATGCGCTCGAAGATGAAACGCGACAGGTTTTCCAGCGTCGGCAGTCCCAGCGCCTCGATCTTGTTGAGGAACTTGTGGTCGAGCATCTTCTGGATCTCGGCCATGCGCTGGTGGAGCACGCCCAGGTCAACCACCATCCCGGTCGCGGGATCGGGCTGGCCGCGCACGGTCACCTCGGCGCGGAAGGAGTGGCCATGGATTTCCAGGCTCGCCTCGCCGGAGACCGTGTTGGGCAGCGTGTGAGCCGCCTCGAAGGTGAATGATTTCGTCAGTTCCCACATCGTCTGGAATTTCAACTCTCTATCTATCTAATTCCGATGGTCTTGTGCGTCTGCAGGCTCAGCCGCCATTGCGGATGGCGCAGGCAGTAATCGATCGCGCGCGCGGTATTTTCCGTGACGTCGGGCCCGTCCATCGGTTGCAGCGAGAAGCGCTCGAAGGACAGGCCTTCGAAATCCTCTGGCGCCGCTCCCGCCTGTGGGTACACCAGCTTCAACTCGTGACCCCTGCGCAGCACGAGCTCCGCGCCGGCCTTGGGACTGACGCAAAGCCAGTCCACGCCGGGGGGCGGATCGATGGTGCCGTTGGTCTCGACGCCGACGGCAAAGCCGCGCGCATGGAGCGCGTCGATCAGCGGCGCATCGACCTGCAGAAACGGTTCGCCGCCGGTGAGCACCGTATAGCGGTTGTGATCCGCGCCTGTCCATTGCGCGGCAATGGTATCGGCGAGCCCCTTCGCCGAAGGGTAACGGCCGCCCAGCGTACCGTCGGTGCCGACGAAATCGGTGTCGCAAAACCGGCAGGTCGCATTGTTGCGATCCGCCTCGCGGCCGCTCCAGAGGTTGCAGCCCGAAAAGCGGCAGAACACCGCGACGCGTCCGGCATGCGCGCCTTCGCCCTGCAGGGTGAGAAAGATTTCCTTGACCGCGTAGCTCACCAAAATCTCCTGGAGCATGATCCGGAAAAGCGTAGCGGTTTTCCGGAAAGATCATGCTCAATCAAATGTCTACAGCGCGATGACCGGCAACCTTTTCATCGCGCGCCCGATGGCGTCGGGCGGATCTGCCGCAAGGCCTCGCCGATGGCCAGTGCCGCGGCCATCGCCACATTCAACGAACGCAGGGTCGGCTTGATCGGGATCTTGAGCCGCGCGTCGGCGGCGGCTGCCACCGCGTCCGGCACGCCGGCCGTTTCGCGCCCGAAAAGCAGGATGTCCGACGCCTGATAGCTGAAATCAAGGTAGGAGGTCGCTCCCTTTGTCGTGAAAAGCAGCAGCCGATAGCCCGTTTCGGCCCGCCATTGCTCGAACGTCGTCCAGGAGTCGTGGCGCATCAGTGACACCTGGTCGAGATAATCCATGCCCGCACGGCGGAACGTCCTGTCGGAAATCGCAAAGCCGGCGGGTTCGATGATGTGGGCCGCGACCTCCAGGCAGGCGCAGAGGCGCAGAATCGTGCCGGTGTTCGGCGGGATGTCGGGTTGAAAAAGCGCGATCTGCATCCTGTGGCGTCCCGGCGGAATTGCATGAATAAAACAACGGCCTGTGCGGTTTTCGTGCATTGCATGCTTGAGGCCCGATAGCGGGCTTGCGCTCTTCCGGCAAGGGTGCCAATAGAACAATTCTGGACTGCTAATTTCGCCTGATCGTGATCGGGCGGGGGAAGCGGTTGACCTGCCGCCGCGGGGGACGCGGGCGCCGGCAGCTCCCAAGGGTACGTGCAGGTTTTGTACTTGCGTGCGCCGCTTGGGGCGGTTCCGCCGGCTGCAGCTAGAGAAAGGGTTTGGGAACGTGACGACAGCAGCAACTCCGGCTGACCATCCAACACGCCGTGATTTTCTCTTTGTTGCAACGGGCGCCGCCGCCGCAGTCGGGGGCTTGGCGACCCTCTGGCCGTTTATTTCCCAGATGAATCCGGATGCCTCGACGATTGCCGCCGGTGCGCCGATCGATGTCGACCTGTCGCCGATCGCCGAAGGCCAGGACATCAAGGTATTCTGGCGCGGCAAGCCGATCTATATCAGCCACCGCAGCAAGAAGCAGATCGAGGAGGTCCGCGCGGTCCCGGTCAACTCGCTGCCGGATCCGGCGACCGATCAATCCCGGACCAAGGATGGCCACGACCAGTGGCTGGTCGTGATCGGTATCTGTACCCATCTCGGCTGCATTCCGATTGCGCATGAGGGCAATTACGACGGCTTCTTCTGCCCCTGCCACGGTTCGCAGTACGACGCCTCCGGCCGCATCCGCCAAGGGCCCGCGCCCCTCAATCTGGCGGTGCCGCCCTACCAATTTGTTTCCGATTCCAAAATCCAGATCGGCTGAGCCCCGGACCCGAACTCCGAGGCCTCAGACCTGTCGCCGTCTCTTTATCTCCTCAGGATCGCATCATGAGCGGACCATCCGACTACAAGCCGAGCCATCCAGCCTTGCAATGGTTCGAGCGGCGACTGCCGCTCATAGGTCTCATGCATTCATCGTTCGTGGCCTACCCGACGCCACGTAACCTGAACTACTGGTGGACCTTCGGTGCCATCCTCTCGCTGATGCTGGGCGTCCAGATCCTGACCGGCGTGATCCTGGCGATGCACTACACGCCGAACGCGGACTTGGCCTTCCGCTCGGTCGAAGGGATCGTACGCGATGTCAATTACGGCTGGCTGCTGCGCAACATGCATGCGGCCGGCGCGTCGATGTTCTTCTTCGCGGTCTACATCCATATGTTCCGCGGTCTCTATTACGGGTCGTACAAGGAGCCGCGCGAGGTGCTCTGGATCCTCGGCGTCATCATCTATCTGCTGATGATGGCGACAGGCTTCATGGGCTACGTACTGCCATGGGGCCAGATGAGCTTCTGGGGCGCCACCGTCATCACCAACCTGTTCTCCGCCGTGCCCTATTTCGGCGAGAGTATCGTGACGCTTCTCTGGGGCGGTTATTCGGTCGGCAATCCGACGCTGAACCGTTTCTTCTCGCTGCACTATCTGTTGCCGTTCGTGATCGCGGGCGTGGTCGTGCTGCACATCTGGGCGCTGCATGTCGCGGGCCAGAACAATCCGGCCGGCGTCGAGCCGAAGACCGAGAAGGACACGGTGGCGTTCACGCCGTATGCGACGATCAAGGACATGTTCGGCGTGTCCTGCTTCCTGATCTTCTACGCATGGTTCATCTTCTACATGCCGAACTATCTCGGCGACGCCGACAACTACATTCCGGCCAATCCGGGCGTCACCCCGGCCCATATCGTGCCGGAGTGGTACTACCTGCCGTTCTACGCGATCCTGCGCTCGATCCCGAACAAGCTCGCAGGCGTGATCGCGATGTTCTCGGCGATCATCGTGCTGGTTTTCCTGCCGTGGCTCGACAGCGCGAAGACCCGCTCGTCCAAGTATCGTCCCCTGGCGAAGCAGTTCTTCTGGATCTTCGTCATTGTCTGCGTTCTTTTGGGCTATCTTGGGGCGCAGCCGCCGGAAGGCATCTACGTCGTCGCGGGCCGCATCCTCACTTTCTGCTACTTCGCCTATTTCCTGATCGTGCTGCCGCTTCTGAGCCGGATCGAGAAGCCGCGTCCGCTGCCGAATTCGATCGCCGATGACGTGCTGGCGAAGCACGGCGGCGCTTCGACCACGGCAAAGGCCGCGGCCGCGATGATCGCTCTCTTTGTCGCCGGCGGTCTCGTCATCGGCAGTGCGCAGACCGCGCGCGCCGAGGAACAGGCGGCTCCGCCGTCACTGAAATGGTCGTTCGCCGGTCCCTTCGGGAAGTACGACCGCGGCGCGCTGCAGCGTGGCTTGAAGGTCTACAAGGAGGTCTGCTCCAACTGTCACGGGCTGTCCTATATCGCGTTCCGCAACCTCGCCGATCCCGGCGGCCCCGGCTATTCGGTGGCGCAGACGGCGGCCTTCGCTTCCGACTACAAGGTCAAGGACGGTCCGAACGATCAGGGCGAGATGTTCGAGCGGCCGGGCCGGCCGGCGGACTATTTCCCGTCGCCGTTCCCGAACGAGCAGGCGGCGCGAGCTTCGAATGGTGGCGCTGCGCCGCCGGATCTGTCGCTGATCACGAAGGCGCGTTCCTATGAGCGCGGCTTCCCCTGGTTCATCTTCGACTTCTTCACCCAGTTCCAGGAGCAAGGCCCGAACTACGTCGCTGCGATCCTGGAGGGCTTTGAGGACAAGCCGCCGGCCGGCGTCACGATCCCCGATGGCTCGTACTACAACAAGTATTTCCCGGGCCACGCCATCAAGATGCCGAAACCCCTGAGCGACGGGCAGGTGACTTTCGACGACGGCGCGCCGGCGACGGTTGCGCAATACGCCAAGGACGTCACGACCTTCCTGATGTGGACCGCCGAGCCGCATATGGAGGCGCGCAAGCAGCTTGGCTTCCAGGTCTTCATTTTCCTGATCATCTTCGCCGGGCTGATGTATTTCACCAAGAAGAAGGTCTGGGCCGACGCGCACTGAGCGGCGCTCGATCAAAGCAATTTGAAAAAGCCCCTCAGGGGCTTTTTTTGTTTCTCTGCACCGTCATTCCCGGGCGATGCGAAGCATCGGGCCCGGAATCTCGAGATTCCGGGCTCACTCGTTTCACTTGCGCGCCGGAATGACAGCGGAGCAAACATTGCCTCCCGCGCGCTCAGCGGCCAGAATGGTGGTCAACCGATACCCGTAGACATCCCAACACAGACCCGGAGGACCCCATGGGTACGACCATCACGTTCAAGCGCCCGGACGGCAAGGATGCGTCCGGCTATCTCGCCAATGCCGCGCGCGGCAACGCGCCGGGCGTGGTGGTGATCCAGGAATGGTGGGGGCTGTCGGACCAGATCAAGGGCATGTGCGAGCGCTTTGCGCTGGCCGGCTTCGATGCGCTGGCGCCCGATCTCTACAAGGGCAAGGTCGTGCCCTATCACGACACGGATGCGGCCGGCAAAGAGATGAACTCGCTCGATTTTATCGACGCCACCACACAGACCGTGCGCGGCGCCACGCAATATCTGTCGCGTAATGGTGCCAAGGTCGGCCTGACGGGTTTCTGCTTAGGCGGCGCGGTGACGATCATCGGCGCGGCCAAGGTTCCGGAATTGACTGCAGGCGTCGTGTTCTACGGCATTCCGCCGGAGCAGGCCGCCAAGCCCGCGGATGTGAAGATTCCGCTGCAGGCGCATTTCGCCAACAAGGACGACTGGTGCACGCCTGATGCGGTCAACGCCTTCGAGAAGGCGATGAAGGCGGCCGGCAAATCGCTCGAACTCTATCGCTACGACGCCGAGCATGCCTTCGTGAACGAGCAGCGCATGGCCGTTCACGACCGCCAGGCCGCCGAGCTTGCATGGGGCAGGGCAACGGAGTTCTTTCACAAGCATCTGGGTTGATCGGCGCCTCCATTCCAACGAAGGGCGGCCAACTCGCATTCCGTTGTGAGTTGGGATATATTGCTCTGATGACGAAGGTTCTGGAAGACGCGATCGACAAGCTGCGAAAACTGCCAGAGGATCGGCAGGCCTATGTTGCTGAGGTCCTTGAGCAGATTGCCTCCGCAGGAGGCGACATATTCGTCGTACCGGACGAGCATCGCGCGTCGGTGCTCGAGGGGCTTGAACAGGCCGGACGCGGCGAGTTCGTGAGTGATCACGAAATGGCAGTGCTCTGGAAAAAGTGCGGCTTATGAAGCTGCGGTACGCGCCGCGTGCCAAGGCCGACATTGAAAACATTCACGAATACATTGCGCAATATAACAAGCGCGCGGCGACAGCCATTGTCCGGCAGATTCGCTTAACGAGTCAGTTGCTCGCACAATATCCCGGACTTGGGCGGGAAACCGATACTCCTGACGTCCGGCTGTTTCCGACCGCTCGTTTTCCATACCTTGTCTATCATCAGTTGCGCGGAGATGAATTTGGTCATCATTCATGTTCGCGATGGGCGGCGGGCCGCTGCCATGTCAGGAGAACTCTAGATCGGCGGGGGCGCGGCTCATTGCTTTATCCCATCCCACCACGCGCACGTTCCCGACATCAGCTTGTAATTGCCGTCCATCACCTGCACCGGCGCGCGCTTGCCCTCGCGGGCCAGCCGCATGCGCATCTCGCGCGCGGCCTCGCGGTCTTTCTCCGCAAGCCAGACCCGCTCATGGCCCCACAGGCTCGGGCCGTCATGCATCTCCACGGGCTGCCAGGTCGCGGGATCGATCTCGCGACCACCCCAGCCGCACTCGACCATGAATGATGACGGCGTCTTGCAATAGAACGACGTCATGAAATCGTTGGTGTGGCGGCCGAGCGTGACGCCGACGCAGTCCTTCCGGCTCAGGGCGACATCGTAGGACTGGCCGACATCGTCGAGCGAGAACAATTCCACCATCAGATGATGCATGCCGTTCCGGCCGGTCTCAATCAGCGCAAGGCTGTGATGGCGCGCGTTGACGTGGAAGAAGTAGGCGCGGAAGGGTTTTTCCATGTAGTCGGAGAGGCCGAAGCCGAGCACGTCCCTGTAGAACGCCATCATCGGGTCGATGCGTTCGACCGTCAGCACGGCGTGTCCAAGGCCGAGCGGGCCGGTGCGGAAGCCCGAGATCGCGCGGCCGGGCTTGAACGGCGTGTCGTCGATCTCGGCGCCGTGAAAGACTTCGAGCCGGTTGCCGGCGGGATCGTGGAAGGAGATCATCGCGTGGACGCGTCGCGCATCCGCGAACGTCTGCGGCTCACGAGTCACGTCGATGTGAGCCGCCTCCAGCTTCGCCGCCAGCGCATCGAGCGCCGCGTCGTTCGCGACCTCCCAACCGAAGAAGCGCGTGCCGTCTCCCAATGAACGGTCGATGACGATGCGCTGCTTGCGGTCATCCATCCGGAAAGCGAGCAGGGAAGGGCTGCGCTCGACCGCCTGCAACCCGACCAGCGAGGTGCCGAACTGCCGCCAGTCGTCGAGCCTGTCCGAGCCGAATCCGGCATATCCCAGCCCCTGCAGCATGGCGATCTCCCTCTGTTTGCCGGTGTTGGCCCCGGTGACAGCTCAAATCTTAAGCCGATTTTCCCGCCCGTCCATCAGCTCCCTTGACGCGCGCCCGCCACCATGGTGAGACCTTACCCATGCGTATCGCCCTCCCAGCCTGTCGTTGGTGGCCCACCTTGTAAAAGGTGGCCGGTGCGATTTTCCGTTTTCTCTATCGCCAGAGGCCGCCATCCAGGCGGCCTTCTCGTTTGTCCTGTGTGGCGTTCCCTCGGCAAGTTTCGTAAGAGGATCACATGAACAGGACCGTCTTCACCCTGCCGGCGCGCAGCGACCACCGGACCCGTGGCGGGCTCGCGGTGACGCGCGTCGTGGAACATTTCACCGGCGGCGCCAACCGGCTCGATGCGCTGATCGAGCTGCTCGATCGCCGTCGCGGCGTGGTGCTCTCGTCGGGCACCACGGTGCCCGGCCGCTATGAAAGCTTCGATCTCGGCTTTTCCGATCCGCCGCTCGTGCTCGAAACCACCGGCGTCAACTTCGCGCTGCGGGCGCTGAATCCACGCGGCGAGGTGCTGATCGCCTTCCTCACCGATACGCTGCGCGAACCCTGTGTCGTCATCACTGAGAGAAGCGCCACGCAACTCGCCGGCCACATCCTGCGCGGCGATGCGCCGGTCGAGGAGGACCAGCGCACCCGCCGCGCCAGCGTGATGTCGCTGGTGCGCGATCTCGTCTCGGTGTTATCAGCGAATGACGATGCAATGCTTGGCCTGTTCGGCGCCTTCGCCTATGACCTCGTCTTCCAGATCGAGGACATCGTGCAGAAGCGTGCGCGCGAGGCCGATCAGCGCGACATCGTGCTCTACGTGCCGGACCGGCTGCTCGCCTATGATCGCGCCACCGCGCGCGGTGCGGTGCTCGCTTACGAGTTCGCCTGGAAGGGCCAGTCCACGGAAGGGCGTGCGCGGGAGACCGCGGAGAGCGTCTACGCCAGGACGCAGCATCAGGGTTTTGCCGATCACGCGCCCGGCGAATATCAGGCGACAGTCGAGACCGCGCGCGCAGCGTTCGCGCGGGGCGATCTGTTCGAGGCGGTGCCCGGGCAGCTGTTCGCCGAGCCCTGCGAGCGTTCGCCGGCCGAGGTGTTCCAGCGGCTGTGCCGGATCAATCCGTCGCCCTATGGCGCGCTGATGAATCTCGGTGACGGCGAATTTCTGGTGTCGGCTTCGCCGGAGATGTTCGTGCGCTCCGACGGACGGCGGGTCGAGACCTGCCCGATCTCGGGCACGATTGCGCGCGGGCGCGATGCGATCGGCGACGCCGAGCAGATCCGCCAGCTCCTGAACTCGGAGAAGGACGAGTTCGAGCTCAACATGTGCACCGACGTCGACCGTAACGACAAGGCGCGGGTCTGTGTGCCCGGCACCATCAAGGTGCTGGCGCGGCGGCAGATCGAGACCTATTCGAAACTGTTCCATACCGTTGATCATGTCGAAGGCATGCTGCGGCCGGGCTTCGACGCGCTCGATGCCTTCCTGACCCATGCCTGGGCGGTGACGGTGACCGGCGCGCCGAAACTGTGGGCGATGCAGTTCGTGGAAGACCATGAGCGCTCGCCGCGGCGCTGGTATGCCGGCGCGATCGGCTGCGTGAATTTCGACGGCAGCATCAACACCGGCCTGACGATCCGTACCATCCGGATGAAAGATGGCCTCGCGGAGGTGCGGGTCGGCGCCACCTGCCTGTTCGAACTCGGACCCGGCCGCTGAAGATCGCGAATGCCAGGTGAAGGCGGCCGCGCTGTTCCAGGCGCTGCGCGGCGATCCGCCCAGGCCGCTGTCGAGCATCGCGCCCGACGCCACCGGCTCGGGCAAGCGGGTGCTGCTGATCGACCATGACGACAGCTTCGTGCATATGCTGGCTGACTACTTCCGCCAGGTCGGCGCCTCTGTGACCGTGGTCCGCTATGTGCATGCGCTCGACATGCTAAAGCAGAGGACATGGGATTTGCTGGTGCTGTCGCCGGGACCGGGGCGACCGGAGGATTTCAAGATTTCGGGCACGATCGGCGCTGCGCTTGAGAAGAAATTGCCGATCTTCGGCGTTTGCCTCGGCGTGCAGGCAATTGGCGAATATTTCGGCGGCCAGCTCGGTCAGCTCGGTCAGCCCGCGCATGGCAGGCCATCGCGTGTGCAGGTGCGGGGCGGGCGGCTGATGCGGAGCCTGCCGAACGAGATCGTGATCGGCCGCTACCATTCGCTCCATGTCGAGCGCGACAGCATGCCCGACGTGCTCGACGTGACCGCCAGCACCGAGGATGGCGTGGCGATGGCGATCGAGCACAAGACGCTGCCTGTCGGCGGCGTGCAGTTTCACCCGGAGTCGCTGATGTCGCTCGGCGGTGAGGTGGGCCTGCGCATTGTCGAGAACGCGTTCCGGCTGAATGCGGGGGCCAATTGAAGACCAAGTGTACGATATTGTTCCCGTCATTCCGGGTTCGCCTTTGCAAGGCGCCCCGGAATGACGGCTGAGCGAAAGCGGGTGACCACCAATGACTTTTGATCACGATCTCAAAGCGACCGTCCGCACCATTCCCGACTACCCGAAACCGGGGATTCTGTTCCGCGACATCACGACGCTGCTTGCGGATGCGCGTGCCTTCCGCCGCGCCGTCGACGAACTGGTGCATCCCTGGGCCGGCTCGAAGATCGACAAGGTCGCCGGCATCGAGGCGCGCGGCTTCATCCTGGGCGGCGCGATCGCGCACCAGGTCTCGGCCGGCTTCGTGCCGATCCGGAAAAAAGGCAAGCTGCCGCACACGACGGTGCGGATCGCGTACTCGCTCGAATACGGCATCGACGAGATGGAGATGCATGCCGACGCCGTCCATCCCGGCGAGCGCGTCATCCTGGTCGACGACCTGATCGCGACCGGCGGCACCGCCGAAGGCGCGGTGAAGCTGCTACGGCAGATCGGCGCCAACCTGGTCGCGGCCTGTTTCATCATCGATCTGCCGGATCTGGGCGGCGCGGCGAAGCTGCGGGCGATGGACGTGCCCGTGCGCACACTGATGACGTTCGAGGGGCATTGACGGCCCCTGTCGTCATTGCGAGCGAAGCGAAGCAATCCAGAAATGCTTCTGCGCAAAGACCGGATTGCTTCGTCGCTGACGCTCCTCGCAAAGCCGAGCTCTCTCCATCGTCATTTCGGGACGCGCCTTTTGGCGCGGGCCCGCAATTCATAACTACGGGCGGGGGGTTAGATTCCGGGCTCGACGCGCACGCGGCGCCCCGGATTGACAGCGTCTGAGTGGTTGCTACCGCCGCGGTCTGTCCGGCCGTGCTGACCGGCCATCACCTCTGCGGAATCAATTCCAACTCCAAGTCGCGGAAGGCGAAATAGTTGTTGCGGATCCATTGATGGAGTTCGCTCGCCGAGTTCTGGTCCTGCCGCAGAAAGCCGGTGAACGAAAATGTCAGCCGGTCGATATAGGTCCGCAGGAACAAGGGCAGCGCCGTCATCGGCAGGACTCGGCCATCGCCCATGGCCTCCGGCAGTTCGCCGCGCACCACGTGCTCGTTGTCGATGGTGATCAGATTCGTCGGTGGGGTCTGCTGGCGCAACATTTCATGGGCGCGCGCGGAGGAGCGGTCGATATCGGCAATGAACATGACGAGCGGCGCGATGTTGCGCCGCGCCGCCTCCTTCATGAAGCCGATCTCATAGGACATCGTGAAGAACTCGTCGAAGGCGTGGAAGCCGAGGTCGATCACCTTGGCCATGCCGTCATCGACGATCACCCGGTCCATCAGCGCCATCTTGCCATAGGTATCGCTGATGTCGGCCGTCTCGGTGAGACTGGGCAGATAGTCGAGAAGCGAGGGCTCTTTCAGGTTGATGTCGAACGCCTCGACCTGGCCGTCCTTGAGCAGCAGGAACTCGGTCAGGAGACGAGCGACAACCGTCTTGCCGACCTGCGGTCGGGGCGAACAGACGATATAGACGGGCGTGGCGGGCATCACGCCCTATATCAAGAGAGTTTCGGCGGCCAATCCAGATGGTTCCCAGTTAGCCAGCAGGTTTATTTTTCGCCTCCGCTGCGTACGGCAGGCTTCGTAGAGCCGACGATGTCGGTCAGCTTGATCCGGTCGAACTCGCTCCAGACATTGGCCAGCCAGTGGCGGACATAACCGCGCAGCACGAAGGAGTAATTGGCGGCCTCGTCATGCGGGCCCTTGTTGGCGACGAATTTCAGGAAGGGGACGGAGGCCACCTCGACCTGCTCATAGGCCATCTCGTTGAGCTTGGGAATGGTCAGCTCGGTCGCGTCCTTGATACGGTTGAAATAGCTCGCGTAGGTCGCCTGGTCCCATTCGAAGAAGCTGGTGTTGTTGATGAAGTTCTTCACCAGGAAATACTTCGCGCCGGCCATGAAGTTCGCGGTTTCAGCGATCTCGTCCAGCGAGGCGATCGAGGAGCCCAGGATGTGGAACACGGCGAAAGTGATCTGCCCGGTCCTCGCGGCGTCCAGGAAACCGATATCCCGCAGTGCGGCGAGCGAGGGCGACATCAGGCCGGCCCGGACGTCGATGACGGTGACGGAGGGGCCGACCGTGTTCAACGTGTCGAAGATCTTCATCTGGTCCGGCGTCGCCGTCATGTCGACGATCTCGGTAATCTCGGGATGGAAGCGCTTCAGCGTGCCGCGAGGATGCTCGGTGTCGAAAGCTCTGGTCTGAACATTGTTTGCGCTGAAATAGTCAAGCAAGGTACGCGACACGGTCGTCTTGCCGACCCCGCCCTTGTCCGCGCCCACCACGATCACTGCCGGCTTTGCCATGTCTGTTCCTTAAAACGCCTCCGGCTGCCAACGAGCAGCCGGAAAGTCGTGTGTCTGCTTAGGCTGAACATG
Source organism: uncultured Alphaproteobacteria bacterium (assembly GCA_963770385.1). GTDB lineage: Bacteria > Pseudomonadota > Alphaproteobacteria > Rhizobiales > Xanthobacteraceae > Bradyrhizobium. The sequence continues at coordinate 3,720,444 of CAVYPJ010000003.1, forward strand.
GCAGAAACATGGGAGAATTCAATCGATCACGCGGCTAAGGGTATGTTGTTCACACCCTGGTACGGCATGGAAAAGACTTTCCTGCCGCGTGTGTCCTAACGCCCGCCCCCGGGACCGGCGGCCGGCCTGCCCCAAGGTCCGTTGGGGGCTTCATCCGGTGTTCCCAGCATCAGCCGTCCGGTTGGCCTCCCGCGGGTTGGCCCCACGGACCGCCGTGCGACGGCAGCGGCGGGCGCTCCTCCGGCCGATCCGGCGCGTTCGCCTCGTTGCCCGTTTCGCCGGCCGGGGGCTCCGGCAGGGACAGCGGGCCCAGATAGTGGCCGCCGGCATATTTCACCAGGGCCTGCACCCGCGATTCCACCGAGGGATGGGTCGCAAACAGATCTGTAAAGCCATCGCGCGGATTGTCGACGCACAATTCCATCACGGCAGAGGTCGCGCCGATCAACTCGCCGCGCCCCTCGATCTTGCGCAGCGCTGAGATCATCGCGTCAGGGTTCTTGGTCAGTTCCACCGAGCCGGCATCCGCGAGCATCTCGCGCGAACGTGACAGCGCGAGCTTCACGACCTGGGACAACAGCCACGCCAGCATGATCAGCACGATCGCGATGATCACGACGATGATCGCGCCGCCGCCCGAACTCTTGCTGTCGCTGCTCGACGAGGAGGAGGACGAAGACGACGAGGAGCGGGAGGATGACCGGGGCCACCACGACCCGCCACCGCCGTTCCAGCCGAAATTGGTGAAGATCCGGAAGAGCAATTCGCCGAAGAATCCGACCACGCCGGCGATGATGACGGCGACCACCATCATCTGCACGTCGCCGTTGCGGATATGGGTTAACTCGTGGCCGAGGACGGCTTCCAGTTCCTGGTCGTTGAGCGCCGCCAGCAATCCGGTCGTCACCGTCACCGCATATTGCCGCTGGTTCAGGCCGGTCGCGAAGGCGTTCAGCGCATCGCTTGGCATGATCTTCAGGTTCGGCATCGGAATGCCGCGCGAGATGCAGAGATTTTCCAGGAGATTGTACAGCCGCGGCTGCTCCTGCCGCGTCACGGATTCGCCGCCGGTGACGGCGTCGATGATCGTCTGGTGGAAGAAATAGGCGATCACGATCCAGGCCGCCGCCGCCGCGGTCGAATAGGGCAGTGTCCTGATCACGTCCGCAAGCGCGGCCATCAGATAATAGGCGACGCTGCCATTGCCGTTGTTGGCGACCTCGATGAGCAACGCGCCCGCGAAGACGATCACATAGACCAGCAGGAACAGGCCGCCGAGCAGCAGCATCGAACGAAACCTGTTCGACGCGATGTGGGTGTAGAGACCGTACGCGGCCATGATGCGCGCGGGCGATCAGAACTTCACCGCGGGCGCCGCCTCCACCTCAGTGCGGCTCGAGCCAAGGTCGAAGAACTCCTTGCGGGTGAAGCCGAACATGCCGGCGAACAGCGCGGCGGGCATCTGCTGGATGCCGGTGTTGTATTCCTGGACCGCGTTGTTGAAGAAACGGCGGCTGGCGGCGATCTTGTTTTCGAGGTCGGACAATTCGTTGGCGAGCTGCTGGAAGTTGGCGTTGGCCTTGAGGTCCGGATAAGCCTCCGACAGCGCGATCAGCCGGCCGAGCGCACCGCTCAACTGGTTTTCGGCGGCGGCCACCTGTCCCGGGCTCTGCGCCGAAATCGCCGCGTTGCGCGCCTTGACCACCTCTTCGAGCGTGCCGCGCTCATGGGCGGCATAGCCTTTCACAGTCTCGACCAGGTTCGGGATCAGGTCGTGGCGCTGCTTGAGCTGGACGTCGATGTCGGCGAAGGCCTGGTTGACCCGCTGGCTGAGCGCGACCAGGCGGTTATAGGCACTGAACGCGAAGATCACGAGGACGACGATGACGGCGAGGACGATCCAGCCGGACGACATGTTGGGAGAACTCCTGATGAAGCAAAGGGCGGGGCTGACTTAAGCCAAACTGCACGTGGGCGGCAGCCGCCATGGGTTGGGCCATCCTTGGTCGATCCCGGGCCGCATTGCGTTCAATCGTCGAAAGGCCGGGGAACATGGGTTGCCCGGCCATCAGGCGCGGTCTTTGTTCGGTATCTGGGTAGCATCAAGCGGGCGCTATTAATTCCCGCCGGCTGGAAAATGCGGGAACAGCGTGCGCATTTCGATCAGGCGAAGCGTTCTCTCAAACCGCACGCGCCGCTCGTCATTCAGCTCAATAGGGGCGCGCGATGTGCCAGGCCGGGTCGTCGCCGTTGATGTCGCCGGCGGCCTTGTCTGCCTGCGAGGTGTAGAGCGCGCGGTAGCGATAGGCCCACATCTTGCTGCCGTCGGTGCGGGTGATCACGGTGAAATCGCCTGAGGCGGTGGCGTTGGCAGCCGCAGACAGCGGGATCCACGCCTCGGCGCACTTGCCGTTGCAATTCGACTTGTTGCCGCTGGTGTCGCGCTCGAAATAATACAGCGTCATCCCCTTCATATCGACCAGCATCGGGCCTTTCTGGGTGACGACGGCGCGCGCCGGCGGACCTTCCTGCTTGGGTGGTGGCGCCGCGGAGGATGATGACTCGTGCCCATTTGCCAGCGCGCTTTCCGCCGAGACCAGCAAGGCCGCGGCGATCATCATGAACCTGAACATTCCAAACCCCCTCCTGGAGAACCGCGCATTGAATGCGCGATTGCAGGTCACGCTAGCAGCGCGAGGCTTAGTATGAGGTTTCCAGCTGAGCCAAGGTGGATGAGTTTTGGCGCGCGCTACAGCACGAAGATACCGCGCGAGAAGATCAAGATACCGCTTCGGCACGAAGCACTAAGCTCTGACATCAACGCCATCGCCCCAGTCCCAGCGGCGAGCCGCGGCAAAAGCGCTCTTGTCACGGCGCGGAATCGTCGCCATCCGCACTGTGCCGTCGGCGGCGCAGAGCTTCGCCGTCGCGGCCACCTTAGTGACGAGCGGCGGTGCGAGCACCCGCGCGGCGGGGCGATCTGCTGACGGCGTTCGCGTCAGCGCGACATAACTGAATTTCTCGTCCTCGAACGGCAGCTCGGCGCCCTTGACCTGCATATGTGCGCGCAAGCGGGGCAGGCGCTGGGCGAAATGACACCAGTCCGGCGCCGATAGCGGACATGCCTGGTCATGCGGGCAGGGCGCGACGACACGCGCGCCCGCTGAGATCAGTTGCCGGCGCAGCGCGATGATCCGGGCGTAGCCCGCGGGCGTGCCGGGCTCGACGATCAGCAGCGTGTCGCTTGTCTTGCTCCACATCAGTTCAGCGAGCTTCGCCTGTTCGGCTTCGCCGAGTTCGCCGATCACGTAGCTTGCGACGACCAGATCACGGGAGGCCGCCTCGGCAACAGAGGCGAAAGCCTCGCGCCTGTCGTAGGTCAGGTCGTCGAAGCGCGCGCTGGTTCTTGCGAGATCGAGCGCAAGCGTGCGCAACGCTGCGTTGGCGTCGATCAGCGCGAATGATCGCAGGGAGGAAAAGGTTTCAGACGCGGCCCAGCTTGCCGTGCCGGGACCTGCGCCGACATCGAGCAGCGTTTGTGGTGCGAAATCCGGCTTCACTGCACAGAGCGCATTCAGGCTTGCAACGACAGCGGCGTAGGTCGCGGGCATCCGCGCCAGCGCATAGGCGAGCGCGTCGGTGTTGGATTTGATCGTGCCCGAACCGCCGCCACTGCGATAGGTTCTCGAAATCAGCGCGGCCCGCGTGGCGGCGTCGCTGCGGGACAGGCCTTCGAGCTTTGCGTCGAGTGCGGATTTGAGTTCGGCGGGGAGCGCGGGTGAGGTCATTGTTTGCCGTCATCCCCAGCGTCATTCCGGGACGGTCAAGGACCGGGGATTCCGGGTTCGATGCTTCGCATCGCCCCGGAATGACGGCGAGAATCTCACGCCACGTCCTGGTCGAGGATCTTCACCGCCTCTTCGAGGGCCACCGACACCAGTTGCGAGACGCCGCGCTCGGCCATGGTGACGCCGAACAGGCGGTTCATCCGCGCCATGGTGATCGGATTGTGCGTGATGATGATGAACCGCGTCTCGGTCGAGCCGGTCATGTCGTGGAGCAGGCTGCAGAACCGTTCGACGTTGTGATCGTCGAGCGGCGCGTCGACCTCGTCCAGTACGCAGATCGGCGAAGGGTTGGTGAGGAACACCGCGAAGATCAGAGCGAGCGCGGTCAGCGCCTGCTCGCCGCCCGAGAGCAGCGACAGCGTCTGCGGCTTCTTGCCCGGCGGCTTGGCGATGATCTCAAGGCCGGCTTCGAGCGGGTCGTCGCTCTCGATCAGGTGCAACGCGGCCTCGCCGCCGCCGAACAGCTCGACGAACAGCCGCTTGAAGTGGTTGTTGACGACCTCGAACGACACCAGCAGCCGCTCGCGCGCCTCGCGGTTCAGGCTCTGGATGCCCTGGCGCAGCCGCTTGATGGCCTCGACGAGATCATCGCGCTCGGTCGTCAGCGCGGTGTGCTGGGTCTCGACCTCCTGCAGCTCTTCCTCGGCGCGCAGGTTCACCGCGCCGAGCCGCTCGCGGTCACGCCGCAGCTTCTCCAGGTTCTCCTCGATCTCGCCGAGCGGCGGCAGCTCCGCGCCCGGCTCGATCTCGGCGAGCCCAACCACGGCCTTCGGCTCGACTTCGAGCATGTCGTGGATTTCGCGCTCGACATCGGCCAGCCGGCGCCGTGCGCTTTCCGCGCGTTCCTCGGCGCGGGCGCAGGCTTCGCGCGCGCCCGACAGCGCTTCGAGCGAGACCTTGGCGGCGCGGTCGGTTTCGGCCATCGCGCTTTCGGCGGCGGCGAGTGCGTCAGCCGCAACGCTGCGGTCGTTCTCGGCGAAGGTGATTTCGCCGATCAGCGCGCTGCGCTTCTCCGCAAACACCTCCGGGGCATTCTCGAGCTCGGCGCGTTCTTCCTTGACCTCGGCAATCCGGGCATCGACGGTCGCGAGCTGCGAGGCGGCGCTTTGCTTGCGGTTCTGCCAGTCGTTGCGCTCGGCGATGATCGCCTGCACACGGCGGTCGGCAAGCTCGGCCTCGCGCGCGAGCGCCTGCGCCTCGGCGCGCACCTGTGCGGCGAGCCGGCGCTGGCCTTCGATCTCGGCCTTGACGGCGGAGAGGCGGGATTCGGTCTCGATGCTGGCAGGCAGGTCGGCCAGCGCGTCGCTCGCGGTCTGATGTGCGCCCTCGACCTCGGCGCGGTCGATGGTGAGGCGGCTATTGGCCTCCGACAGCGCCGATTTGCGCGCAGCATGGCGGTTCACTTCGCGCTCGACGGCGGCATGACGTTCCCGGGCGGCGTCCGCCTCGCGTTGCGCGGCGCGCCAGGCATCGCGCGAAGCGCTCTCGGCGGCGACCGCCGCCTTCAGCTCGCTCTCGGCGGCCTCAAGCGTCTGCCGCTTGGCCGTCGCGTCGACACGCGCCTGCTCCAACTCGTTCTCGATGTCGACGAGCCGCGCGCGCTCGGCAAGCCTGCGCGCCGCGCCGGTCGGCGCGTGGGCCGCGGCGACAAAGCCGTCCCAGCGCCAGACGTCGCCTTCGAGCGAAACCAGTCGCTGGCCGGTCTTGAGCCGTGAGACCAGCTCCGCACCGCGCTCCTTTGGCACGACGCCGATCTGCGCCAGGCGCCGCGCGAGCTCCACCGGTGCCTGCACATGCGCGGCGAGCGCCTCGACGCCGTCGGGCAAAGCAGGATCGCCGTCAATGACGCCCGGATTGGTCCAGCGCAACGGCGCCGACGGATCGACCGGTGCGTCGAGATCGTCGCCGAGCACGGCGCCAAGCGCCTTCTCATAGCCCTTGGTGACGGTGACGCCGTCGATGATCGGCGGCCAGAGATTCTTGGTCTGGACGTTGACCAGCTTGGCGATGGTGCGCGCTTCGGTATCGAGCCGCTGCACGCGCTTGTCGGCCTCGTTCAGCGGCGCGCGCGATGCATCGAGCTTGGCCCGCGCGGCGAGATGCGCCGCCTCGCTCGCCTGCGCGGCGGCTTCGGCCTCGGCGAGATTCTGCTGCGCGGTGACGGTTGCGGCAGCGAGCTCGGTGATATCGCCGAGGCCGCCTGTGTCCTGTGTGAGCCTCTGCTCCTCGGCCTGGACGTTGGCAATGTCCTGATCGAGCCGCGCCAGCCGCTCGGCGTGTGCGCGGACATTGGCCTCGAGCTGGCTCTTCTTGGCGGTCAGCGCAGCAAGTTCCGTCGTGAGTTCGCTGAACAGGCGCTCGGCGTCGGCGAGCGTCGCCTCGGACTCGGCAACGCGTTCATCGACGCCGCTGCGCTTCTCGACGCGCAGCACGATTTCTTCCCGAAGCTCGGCGTCCTCGACTTCGAGCCGGCGCATGGCGGCCTCGGCGTCGGAGATCTGCTGCTGCTCGCGCGCGATATCGGAGGAGAACTGCATCAGCCGGCGGTCGAGTTCGGAGGCGCGCTCCTTGGCCCGCTCTTCTTCGCGGTCGAGCATCTCGCGCGCGTTCTTGAGGCGCTGCAGCCCGGCCGCCGCGCGCGCTTCGGCATCGCGCAGTGACGGCAATGCGGCGGCGCGGATCGCCTGGATGCGGGCGGATTCCGCCTGCTCGCGGGTGCGCTCGGCCATTTCGCGAACGCTGAGCTCATGAGTATGCCCGGTTTCCGCGACACCGGCGTTCGCCTCTAGCCAGCGCAGATGGAACAGCGTGGCCTCGGCCTTGCGCACCTTGGCGGCGACCTCGCGGAATCGGATTGCCTGGCGGGCCTGCTTCCTCAGTCCCTCCACCTGGCCGCTGAGCTGGCCGATCACATCCTCGACGCGGGTGAGGTTGGTTTCGGCCGCCTTCAGCCGGAGTTCCGCCTCGTGGCGGCGGGCGTGCAGACCGGCGACGCCCGCGGCATCTTCCAGCACGCGGCGGCGCTGCTCCGGCTTGGCCTGAATGATCTCGCCGATCTTGCCCTGGTGCACCAGCGCCGGCGACCGCGCGCCGGTCGCCGCATCGGCGAACAGAAGCTGCACGTCGCGGGCACGTACGTCGCGGCCGTTGATGCGATAGACCGAGCCCGCCTCACGCTCGATCCGGCGCGAGATTTCCAAAAGCTCGCGATCGTTGATCGCGGCCGGTGCCGTGCGATCGGCATTGTCGATCGTCATCACCACTTCGGCGTGGTTGCGCGCCGGCCGGTTGCCCGAGCCCGCGAAGATCACCGCATCCATGTCGGCGGCGCGCAGCGACTTGTGCGAGGTCTCGCCCATCGCCCAGCGCAGTGCTTCGACCAGGTTCGACTTGCCGCAACCGTTCGGACCGACCACGCCGGTCAGGCCCGGTTCGATCACGAAGTCGGTTGGTTCAACGAACGACTTGAACCCATGAAGGCGGAGACGCGTCAGTTTCATACGTGAATCTCTGCTGGCAGGCACGAATCTTCCTGCCGGGACAATACCATAGAAGGCAATGTCGGTGTGGTGGGTGAGTCGCTTTGAGCGTCTCGCGTCGGGCGACAATGGCGTCGCCGGCGCCGCAGGGCAACCGGCTCGGCCGCTTTTCCCAAGCCTTTTGCGGGGCTTGCGCGAGGGAACGAATCACAGCCGGCAAGCCGTGAGTCGTCACGGTCCGGTCGTCGATCTGATAATTAAGTGAACCGCTGCGGTTCCGAGAGGATCGAATTCCCTCGATCGCCGGACGTCAGCTCTTCAGCAGCGGATTGATCTTCTTCTCGAATTCCTCGATCGAGGTCTCGCCCTTGATCTTCTCGCCATTGATGAAGAAGGTCGGCGTCGAATCCACCTTCAGGACCTCGCTGGCGTATTTCTGGTCGGCGGCGATCTTGTCGAGCAACGACTGGTCCTTCAGGCATGCTTCGACCTGCGGCTGGCTCAGCCCGGCCTGCTTGCCGATCCGGGTCAGGGTCTCCGTGGTGTTTTTCGTCACCCAGTCGTTCTGCGAGCGGAACAGCATGTCGGTGACCGCAAAATATTTGTTCGCGTCGCCATTGGCGATGCAGCGCGACAGCATCGAGCCGGCAGCCGCCTTGATGTCGAGCGGGAACTCTCGGAAGATGTAACGGACCTTGCCGGTGTCGATATATTCGGCCTTGATCTTCGGAAACACCTGTTCATTGAACGCAGCGCAGTGCGGGCAGGTCATCGACGCGAATTCGGTGATGGTCACGCTGGCATTGGCGTTGCCGATCATCATGTCGGGCAGCGAGACCGGCTTGGCGACATCGGTCGCGCTCTGGGCGAAGGCCTCGGTGATCAGCCGCAGCGGCGACAATCCCGCGAGCGCGGCAAGTCCGGTCAGCGACAGGGCGGCAGTGAAGGCGCGGCGGGTGATGATCAAGGGTCTGCTCCCGGATGGCGCTTTTCGCGCGAGATGCCAATTCAAGACGCCGTTCGCTAGCTTGAAACGGCCAATGTGGCAATGGCGGCTTGCGACGGCGCGTCGCGGCCAAAGCCTCAATTTCGCTTGATGGCGGCCCCCAGCCGGGCCAGCGCGTCGCGCAAGTCTGCGTCCTCGACTGCCGAGAGCGTTGTCGCGACCTTGGCGACCGCATCCGGGTCCGGCCCACGCGGCCGCCGTGGCCTCTCCCGGCGCGATAAAGGCGCCTGCCGCAGCGCCAGCCGCCCGACGGCACTCCAGCCGAAAAACCGGTTCACCCGCTCCAGGATCACATCCGACGAATGCTGGATTTCCAGCGCCATCGGCCCCTCGACCCGCAGGACCAGCGTGGCCGGCTCCTGCGGCTGACCCTCCACGGGTCGCGGCCATTGCATCTTGAGCGGCTCGGCATGGGCCGCGACCTCGGGACCCGCGATCTCCGCCCATCGCGTCACCAGCTCGCGCGCGGCGAAGCCCTGCCGGGCATAGACGTCGGCAAAGACGTCGTTCAGCATCACGGACAACGGCTTGGCGCTGATGGGACGGGGCTTGGACATGCCTTCCTGTTTTGCCGCAGATCTCAACTCGCTCGTCAAGCGGCGCGTGGACGGATTGCCTTCAGCGCGCTTTCGATCTCACGCCGCTTCTGCATCAGATCGTAGTCCATCTGTAAACCCAAGAAAAATCCTTCCGATAGTCCGAAATATCGGGCGAGCCGAAGATCGGTATCAGCGGTAATGTCGCGCTTGCCCAGCACAATCTCGTTGACACGGCGTGGCGCGACGTGAACGGCCCGTGCGAGCGCGTTCTGGCTCAGGTCCATAGGTTTGAGGAACTCTTCCAGCAGGATTTCGCCCGGATGCGGGTTACGGAGGACGCCGCCTCTAGTGGTAGTCGACGATTTCGACATTTGTCGCTCCTCCTTCATCCCACAGAAAACAAATCCGCCATTGATCATTGATTCGGATTGAATGCTGTCCTTGGCGGTCGGCTCTCAACGCTTCCAGTCGGTTGCCAGGCGGAACGCGAAGGTCGTTCAGCGTCCGCGCCTGATTGAGCAAGCGAAGTTTTCTCAATGCGACATTTTGAATGTCAGCTGGCAACTTTCGACTCCGCCGTCCGACCAGATCAGTTCCGCTTGGGGATCGGCAAAGCTCTTGATCATGCCAGAGTATAACGCAGTGCGTTATAGCTTTCAACATCTGGTCACACGACGAATCCAGTTCTAAGAAGAAACGTGCCATCGACAAGCCCAGCTACGCGAACGAGCTCAACCGGAGCTGCGGGAGGCCAAGACCGCCCCGCGCTGCTGCTTGCATGGTACGACCGCCATCGCCGGCGGTTGCCGTGGCGCGCCGCGCCAGGCGAACGCGCCGATGCCTATCGGGTCTGGCTGTCGGAAATCATGTTGCAGCAGACGACGGTCAAGGCTGTCGGGCCTTACTTCGAAAAATTTCTGGCACGCTGGCCCGATGTCGCGGGGCTGGCAAATGCCTCGCTCGACGATGTCTTGAGGATGTGGGCAGGGCTCGGCTATTACTCGCGTGCGCGCAATCTGCATGCCTGTGCGGTGGCGGTGCTGCGCGATCATGGCGGCGTGTTTCCCGATACCGAAGCCGGCCTGCGGGCGCTGCCGGGGATCGGGCCTTACACGGCGGCGGCGATTGCCGCGATCGCCTTCGACCGCCGCACCATGCCGGTCGACGGCAATATCGAGCGGGTGGTGTCGCGGCTGCACGCGGTCGAGGCGCCGCTGCCGCAGGCAAAGCCATTGATACAACAATTGGCAGCGGGTCTGCTCGGTCCGGCCCGCACCGGCGACGTGAAGTCACGCGCCGGCGACAGTGCGCAGGCACTGATGGATCTCGGCGCCTCGATCTGCACACCGAAGAAACCCGCCTGTGCGCTCTGTCCCCTGAACGCGGATTGCCTCGCCCGCGCGCGCGGCGACCAGGAGACGTTTCCACGCAAGGCGCCTAAGAAAACCGGCGCGCTGCGCCGCGGCGCGGCCTTCGTCGTCACGCGCGGCGACGAACTCCTGGTGCGCTCACGTCCGGAAAAGGGTCTGCTCGGCGGCATGACCGAAGTGCCGGGGTCCGAGTGGCGCGCCGATCAGGACGACAAGGCGGCGCTCACGCAGGCGCCCGCGCTGAAGGCCGTGACGCGCTGGCACCGCAAGGTGGGCGTCGTCACGCATGTCTTCACACATTTTCCGCTGGAACTCGTGGTTTACACCGCGCGCGTCGCCGGCAGCACGCGCGCGCCAAAGGACATGCGCTGGGTGCCGATCGCGACGCTTGCCGACGAAGCGCTGCCGAACGTCATGCGCAAGGTGGTCGCGCACGCGCTGGAATGATCAGGCGGCGCGGATCGCGCAGGCCTGGGCAACCGGCATCAGGACGATGCAGTTGCGGCCGTTTTTCTTGGCGACATAGAGGCCCTGATCGGCGCGTTCGATCATGTCCTGCACGTCGCGGTCGCTCTCTTCGAACAGCGCCACGCCAATCGAGACGGTTGTCGGAATGACTTTGTCCTCATTCGTGATCGTCGAAACCTCAATGGCTCGCCGCATACGTTCGGCGAGCAGCAAGGCAGTCTCCTGATCGATCTCGCGGAGCAGGACGACGAATTCCTCGCCGCCGAAGCGCGCGGCCTTGTCTGTGGTGCGGATCGACCCGCCGATGATCGCAGCGATCGCCTTGATCGCGTCGTCGCCCGCGGCGTGGCCATGGGTGTCGTTGATCTTCTTGAAATGATCGATATCGATCATCAGCGCCGCCATGCTTCGCTTGTAACGCCGGCAGAATTTCATGGCATCGTCGGCGGCCGCGAGGAAGGCGCGCCGGTTCATCAGGCCGGTCAGGAAGTCGGTGTCGGCGAGTTGCCGAAGCCTCGTCAAATCCTCCTGGAGCTGTAGGGCGTTTTCGGTGGCGCGCAGTTCGGCTTCCCTGGTGCGCTCCTCGGCCAGACCGACGCGGCGCAGCAGCGATCGCAGCGTGCGCGTCAACTGGACCACTTCGGCCGATCCGGTCTGCCGGGCCAGCATGGTCGGTCCGGACGCACGGCCGATCCGGTCGGCCTCCTGGGTGATGGTGAGAATGGGGCGCGCAATCCGTTTCGACACCAGCAGGGCCAGGGAGACGCCGATCAGGGCGACGACCGCGCCGACGGCGAGGATGATCTGCGCCGATGAGATCGCGGCTGCGAGCGCAACGCTGGTGGGCTGGCTTGCGGTCACGATCCAGTTCAGTCCCTGATATTCGCGATGACCCGTGCCGACGTGGAAGGCGGTGAGCATGCGCTGGTCGCCCGACGTTTCGGCGAAGGTGCCGTCGCGCGTCTTGAGGATGTCCGCGAGTTGCTCGCCGCTATATTTGATGCTGTCCTTTTGCGGTCCGACCAGGACCACGCCGTTCTTGCCGATGATCGAAAGCGTGGTCTCGGTTCCGCCGTCGGTCTCTTCACTCTCACGAATCAGGTTGCTGGCCCAATCCCAGTTCAAATGTCCGCCGAGCACGCCGAGCAGTTTTCCGGCGGAGTCGCGGACGGGCACCGCGATGTCGACAAAGCGGTAGGGCTCGCCGCTGGACCGCTGCGTCAGCAAGGACGCGAGCAGCACGGCTTCATGGACATCGCCGATGGCCATGCGCTGCAGCCCTTCCTTGAACCAGGGCCGCTCCGCGACGGACGCGCCTTGCAGCAAGCCTCCGGTTGAAGCGACCACCTTGCCGTCAACGTCGGCAAAACCAATCCAGGCGAATTCGGAGAATGTCTGCTGCAATCGCTCGAGCGCGCGCCGCAGTTCGACGGGATCTTGCTGCCACAGCCGTTGCAGCGGCTGCAGTTGCGAGAACAGATTCAGCTCCTGCTGGCGCACCGCCATGAACCGGTCGAGCCGGCCGGATGTTGTGGCGGCAATACCGGCCACGCTTCTGTTTACCAGCGCGGCGGTATCGCGGTAGCTGATGAATGCAGCGCCCGCGGCGAGCGTCCCGACGAGCAGGACACACATCGTGGCCGCAGCCGCAGCAATCTGCGTCCGGACGGTGAGATGATCTTCTATGGCGTGCAGGCGGTTCGCCAGTTTCTGCAACAAGGTCCGCATCGGAAAGCTCTTTGACTGTTCCGACAGTCCTCGCGCAGGTCGCCTCTCAATTCGTTACCGCCGGCCAGCTCTCTGGCGATGTGTTGAACCGGCGATGAAACGGCATGGTCAAGCGGTTCCTAAGACGCCCGCGCATCCGCAAATCTCCGGATATTTCGCAGCTGGCGTCGTCTGTCGCCGCTGCTGACATCATGCTGGCAGCAGGCGCGCGCTAGGAGGCTCTTCAAGGGAGGCCATCATGATCAAGACCGCGCTCGACCATTTCGCACTGCCGCCGGCGGCGAAACTTCTTGGCTGGCATCTGCTTGACGCACGGCCGGCCGAGGGCTGGATCCGGATCGGCTTCGACGGCAAGCCGGAGTTCTGCAACCCGGCCGGCTTCGTGCAGGGCGGCATGCTTGCCGCGATGCTCGACGACACGATGGGACCCGCGGTGTTCGTCATGACCGAGGGCAGGCTTTACACCACGACCATCACCATGACTGTGAATTTCCTCAGCCCGGCAGTGCCTGGGCCCATCACTGGCGAGGCGACGGTCACGCAGCTCGGCAAGACCATCGCGTTCGTCGAGGGAAGGCTGATGGGGAACAACGGCACGGTGCTGGCGACGGCCTCCACCAGCGTGCGCCTGGTCGAGGCGGCGAAGGCCTTGCGCTAAAGCGCGATGAGATCAGGTTGAATCATCATCGCGCTTTTAGGTCTTTGATTGAGCATGATCTTTTCGGAAAACCGCTACACGCTTTTCCGGATCATGCTTTAATCAGCCGGCGGCGCTCGGAATGTGAGCTCCGCGCTCAGCTGGCGTTCTTCGTGTCGTAGCGTTCACAGAATTGCTCGATGGAGCCGCCGCGAAAATCGGCCAGGCGTTCGAACAGCGTCTCGTCCGGCCAGTCCCACCACGCAATGCGGCGCAGCCGTTCCGCGACCTCATCGGGAAACCGCTTGCGAAGGGCGCGTGCCGGGACACCTGCGACAACGGTGTAGGCCGGTACGTTGCGGCTGACGACTGCGCCCGCTGCAATCACCGCCCCATCTCCAACGATCACGCCGGGCAAAATGATCGCGCCATGGCCGATCCAGCAATCGTTGCCGACATGCACCTTCGCGTCTCGGCGTTCCGCGAAGAATTGATGGTCGCGGGTCGCGGACGCCTCGTAATATTCGGGGCAGTAGGTGAAGCGGTGCTGCGACGGCCGATCCATGGGGTGGTTCGGCGCGCCGATCCGGACCAGGTTCGCGATTGCCGTGAACTTGCCGATTGTCGCATCGGCAACGTCACAATTCTCTCCAAGATAGGAGTAGTCGCCGAGCGAGGAATATTCGACGCGCGTGTTGCGCAGGATCTCGCAGCGCCGCCCGATATTCGCTTCGCGCAATCGGGCGGTTTCATGAATGATGGTTTCTGCGAGCTTCGGCCGATGGGACATTTCCATGCGCGTGTTCCGACGACGATTTGTAATGGCTGGATGAAGCGGTAAGACAGGCCGACTGCCGATCAGTGCGAGGCGACCGGCCGACGGAAGCGCAAGGTCAGTCCGCCGATCAGGCAATTCCCGTCTTCGGCATCCTCTCCGGGATCTGCACGATCGGCGGCTTGGCGTTGAGCGCCTCGACCTGGAAGCCGGCGACGCGCTTGTAGTTGGCGGCGATGTCTTCCAGTTCCTGCTGCGACAAGACGTCAGTGACCACCTTGTAGCCGTTCGGCGCGCGCTCCTCGACCAGTTGCATCACCTGCTCGGGCCCGTTGCGACGGTTGAGCATGACGAGATCGGTCGTCGCCGGGCGGCGCTCGGCCTCGTAGGCTGCAAGCGCGGCATTGGTCGGACCGTGCGCGAGGATTTCGCGGGTCAGCATGCGGGCATCGAGGATCGCCTGCGAGGCGCCGTTGGAGCCGATCGGATACATCGGATGCGCGGCGTCGCCCATCAGCGTCACGCGGCCGAAGGTCCAGCGATCAAGCGGATCGCGGTCGACCAGCGGGTATTCGTAGGCACGCGGGCAGTTGCGGATCAGGCCGGGCACATCGAGCCAGTCGAAATTCCAGTCCTCGAACCAGGGCAGGAATTCGTCGAGCTTCGCTGTACGGTTATAGTCCTCGCGGCGCCATTGATAGGTCGGGGGCATGTGGCGCTCTGCGACCCAGTTGAGCAGATATTTGCCCGACGTATCGGGCGCCTGCGAGATCGGATAGCAGACGAATTTCAGGATTTCATGGCCGGCCATGATCATGGTGCGGCCGGACAGGAATGAGCTCGCCGCGGTGACGCCGCGCCAGAGGATGCGCCCGTTCCAGATCGGCGGTCCTTCCTGCGGATAAAGCTTTTCACGCACGGCGGAATGGATGCCGTCGGCCGCGATCAGCAGCGCACCTTCGTCAGCGCCTACGGCCTTTCCGGTCGCCTTGTCGATGAAATCGGCGCGAATGCCGTTGTCAGTCTCGGTCCAGCCGGAGAGGTGGTGATTGGTAAGAATGCTGTCCCGACCCAGCCGCTCGATCGCGGTGTCGAGCAGGATCTGTTGCAGCGTGCCGCGATGGATCGAGAACTGCGGCCATTTGTAGCCGGCCTCCAGTCCGCGCGGCTCGCTCCAGATCGGCTGGCCGCGCTTGGAGAAATAGGCCAGTTCCTTGGTGCGGACGGCAGCCGCCTCCAGCCGGTCGGCGAGGCCGAGTTCGATCAGTTCGCGCACCGCATGCGGCAGCACGTTGATGCCGACGCCGAGCGGCTTCAATTCGGGCACGCTTTCGAAGACTTTGGCGGCGACGCCGATCTGGTGCAGGCTGAGCGCCAGCGTCAGTCCGCCGATGCCGCCGCCCGCGATGAGAATGGTCATGATGGGCCTCTCCAACTGGGGCGTCATGACACGGCTGGAGGCGAGGGGGCAACAGCGAAAGCCGGCTATGACGCCCGGGGGATGGACGGGGCGCGGCTCGCGCCGGTAACGTCCCGCCGTCTCGAAGAGGATCTCAAAATGCTCAAGCTCTATTTGGCGCCCGGCACCTGCGCGCTTGCCTCCCACATCGCACTTGCGGAAGCCGGCGCCGACTACACGATCGAGAAGCTCGACTTCAAGGCCAACCAGCAGAACAGCCCGGACTATCTCGAGATCAATCCAAAAGGCCGGGTGCCGTCGCTGGTCACCGATCGCGGCATCCTGACCGAGACGCCCGCCATGCTGGCCTATATCGCGCAAACCTTCCCGAAAGCGAAGCTCGCGCCCCTCGATGACCCCTTCGCGTTCGCCCAGGTGCAGTCGATCAACAGCTATCTGTGCTCGACGGTGCACGTCGCGCATGCCCACAAGATGCGCGGCGCGCGCTGGGCGACAGAGGAGACGTCGTTCGCCGACATGAAGCGCATGGTGCCGAAGACCGTCGGCGCATGCTTTGCGCTGATCGAACGCAAGATGCTGAAGGGGCCGTGGGTGATGGGCGAGACCTACACGATCTGCGATCCCTATCTCTACACGATCGCGCTCTGGCTCGAAGGCGACAGCGTCGATCTCACGGACCTCCCGAAAGTCGCCGATCACCGCAAGCGCATGGCCGAGCGGCCCGCGGTGAAGAAGGTGATGGCGGAAGAGAAAGCTTGAGCGCGTAGATTTCGTAGAGATCGTAGGGTGGGCAAAGGCGCAAAGCGCCGTGCCCATCATCCATCAACGTGGCACGATGGTGGGCACGCTTCGCTTTGCCCACCCTGCAAAGCCGTTCTCCCTAGCTTCCACGCCGCCGATTGCGATCGAGCTCTCGGCCGGTCTCAAGCATCAGCTTGCGCAGCCAGATCGAGCCGGGGTCCATCTGGGCGCGGGTCGGATAGAACATGAACTGCTCGTCGACACCGGGGTCGAGCGGCGGCGTAACGGTCGCGAGCGACAGCTGCTTCGACAACGCCGCGATCAGGCGGCGCGGCACGAAGGCGACGAGATCGGTGCGGGCTGCGACATGCAGCGCCTCGATATAGCCGGGCACGATCAGTGCGATCCGGCGTTCAATTCCCTTGCCGCGCAGCCAGGTGTCGATCAGGTCCTCGTTCTGGCCGCGGATGATCACGGCGACATGGCGCGCCTTCAGGAATGTATCGCGCTGTTTCAGCCTGCTGCCGAGGGGATGGCCGCGCCGCACCGCGAGCCCATCGGAGTCCGTATAGAGCAGCTGGCGGTGAAAGCCTTTGAAGGCATTGCCGATCGAGATCACCATGTCGATCGTGCGGGCGAACTCCACCGTGAAGATCGCAGGGCCCCGCCATGGCACGACATCGATCGTCAGATGCGGTGCGAGCCGCGTGACCTTTTCCATCAATGGCGGCATCAGCAGCTCGACCGCGAGGTCGGGCATCATCAGCCGGAACTGCCGCTCGCTCCGCGCCGCATCGAAGTCATCAGGAACGAACAGCGCGCGCACCTGATCGAGCATTTGCGCCAGCGGCGCGCGTAACGACAGCGCCCGCGGCGTCAGCTCCATGCGGGCGCCGGTGCGTACCAGCAGGGGATCGCCGATCAATTCGCGCAGCCGCTGCAGCGCATGGCTCGCTGCCGGCTGCGACAGGCCGATCCGCATCGCGGCACGGCTGACATTCGCCTCGCGCAGCAGTGCGTCGAGCGCCACCAGCAGATTGAGGTCGAGCGAACTCAAATTCATGGGCCGAATATACATCATACAAACTATCGATTGGAAGAATGATGTGCGGCTCGCGATGATGGCTTTCGCAAGCAAAGGAGACGCCGCCATGAGCGCAGCGGATAACAAGAGACTGATCGAAACGATATTTGCGAGGATTGCGGCCGGCGACCGCGCCGCGTTCATCGACAGCCTGGCCGATGACGTCACGATGCGCGTCACCGGGCAAAATTCCTGGTCGCAGACATTTCGTGGCAAGGATGCGCTGTTGCGCGATCTCTACGGCTATCTCGGCACGCTGCTGGCCGAGGGCCGCAGGACCGTTCCGCAGCGCCTGATTGCCGACGGGGATCATGTCGTGGTGGAAGCGGTTGGCGAGATGCGGACCAAGGCGGGCGTGCCCTACAACAACGAGTATTGCCTCATCTATCGCCTGCGCGACGGCAAGATCGTCGAGATCCGGGAATATCTGGACTCCGCGCTGTGCGAACGCGTGCTGGGGCCATACCCGGCAGCGCGGACACAGATCGCGGGCTGAGCGGGGAGGGGACATCGCGATGACCACATCCGAGAACAAGGCAATCGTGCAGCAAGTCTTCGACGAACTCGCAAACGGCAATTCGGCGCCGCTGCTGAAAAGTCTCACCGAGGATTTCCGCTTCGTCATCACAGGAACGAGCAAGTGGTCGCGAAGCTACGAAGGCAAGGCGGTTGTGATCGCCGAATTGTTTGCGCCGTTGAGGGACCGGATCCAAGGGCGGATCAGGACCGTGCCGGTTCGGTTGATCGCCGAGGACGACCTCGTGGTCGTCCAGGCGCATGGCCGCAACGTCACTCGGGACGGCAGGACTTACAACAACACCTATTGCAATGTGTTGAGGCTCGAGGGCGGCAAGATCCGGGAATGGATGGAGTATTGCGATACGGCCCTGGTTGATGCGGTGCTCGGCGACCCGCAGGAGCCGACACCGCGGTAGACCGCAAGGAGCGATCACGGTCAGCGAACCCGTTGGAACTTTCCGTTCACGGCGGCGTTTTTTGAGCCCGTGCCGCGCGAGCGGCGATCCCTCTTGCATCGAGACCGCTGATGTTGTTGGCCACCGCTCCGGACGACCCAATTGGTATGGGGATCGCGACATCGTCCGGACTGCGCGACACGCTCAAGGAAGCAACCGCCACGGCCCATCGCGATCTTGATGCCCAATTCGCCGGGTTCGATCTGTCGAGCCGCCGCGGCTACCGGCGCTTTCTCGAAGCGAGCGCCGCGGCGCTGTTGCCGCTCGAAGCCGCGCTGGAGCGGGCCGGAGTCGGCGCGTCTTTTCGCTGATTGGCCGCAGCGCGCGCGTCGCGAGGCAATCACGGCAGACGTCGCATGTCTCGACGGCACAATCCGCCCTTTGGCGGATGTGGATGTGCTCGATCGGCAACGGCGTGCTCGGCACCATGTATGTGCTGGAGGGATCGCGGCTCGGCGCCAAATATCTGCTGCGGATGATCGCCCAATCCACCGATCCCGTGATTGCGGAGACGACGCGCCTATCTCGGCCACGGCGCCGGTCAGTCCCTGTGGCGGAGCTTTCTCAGCCGGCTGGAGTACGAGGCGATGACGCGGCGACGATGAGGCCGAGGCGATCGCCGGCGCGCGGCGGTCATTTGCGATGTTTGCGGAAGCGGCGGCGCGTGCATGAACGAACAGGTCAATCTCTCCAATTGCGACCGCGAGCCGATCCACATTCCCGGCAGCGTGCAGCCGTTCGGCTTTCTGCTTGACGCTGCTTGTCCGACTTCACGATCTGTATTGCCTCCGAGAATGCCGGACGGTTTCTTGGTGACGAATTGCTCGGCCCTGCTGCAGAAGTCCGATCGATCGAGTGCTCTCGGAGGCGGCGGTTGAGCGCGATCCGCGCCCGCGTCGATCATCTGAGCGGGCCGGACGCGGTGGAGCGGATGTTCGGCGTCGAGCTTCAGCCGGGAAAGCCGCCATTCGATCTCGCCATTCATTTTTCCGGCGCCTATCTCATCGTCGAGGCCGAGCCGAGCGTCTTCGAGGCGGACGTCAATTCCGGCGAGCTCGTCCGCCTGATGCTCGGGCGCATCCGCAAGACGCGCGGACTGACCGAGCTCGCGCGGGAAGCCGCACGCCAGCTCAAGGTCCTGACCGGCTTCGACCGCGTCATGGTCTATCAGTTTCACCCCGACGGATCGGGCGAGGTGATCGCCGAAGTCGCCGCGGCGGGGCTCGAGCCGTTCCTGGGGCTGCATTATCCGGCGTCCGACATTCCGCGGCAGGCGCGCATCCTCTATCAGCGCAACTGGCTTCGCATCATCGCCGACATCAACGCGCAAGCAGCCGGCGTTGAAGTCGACCGCGACGCACAGCGCCGCGTTGCTCGATCTTTCCATGAGCGTGCTGCGGTCGGTGTCGCCGATCCATATCGAATATCTACGCAACATGGGCGTCGGCGCCTCGATGTCGGTGTCGATCCTGCGCGACGGCAAGCTATGGGGCCTGTTCGCCTGCCACCATTATTCGCCGCGCCACATCTCCTTCGAGAAGCGCACGGCGTCCGAACTGTTCGGCCAGATGTTCTCCTGGATCCTGGAGGGCCGCGAGCGCGAGAGCGATGTCGACTACGAAACCCGCGCCCACAAGATCCAGGAACGGCTGATGGAGACGCGCGGCAACGCACGCCCACAGCAAGCGCGCGATCATCGATTTCATCGGCGACTACCGCAAGATGATCGCCTGCGACGGCATCGCGGTGTGGTCGGAAGGCGAGATCACGCTCGACGGCGAGACGCCGACCGAAATCGAGGTGCAAGGAGCTCGATCGGTTTCATCAACCGCACTTCGCCGGGACGCATCTGCGCCAGCGCCGAGATCGCCAAGGTCTATGCCGCCGGCGAATCCTTCCGGGATCGCGCCGCAGGCTTTCTCGCCATTCCGATCTCGCGGGTGCCGCGCGACTGCCTGATCTTCTTCCGCCGCGAAGTGCTGCGCTCGGTCAACTGGGCCGGCGATCCCAACAAGATCCTATCTGGAAGGGCCGCTCGGCGCGCGGCTGACGCCGCGCAAGAGTTTTGAGCTCTGGCAGGAGACCGTTGCGGGCCAGTCAAAGCCCTGGTCGTCTGGCCGATCTGCGCATCGCCGAGAGCCTGCGCGTCACGCTGCTCGAAGTGATCCTGCAACTGTCCGATCTCGCCGCGCGCGAACGGCGCAGTGCACAGGAGCGGCAGGAATTGATGATTGCCGAGCTCAATCACCGCGTCCGCAATATCCTCAGTCTGGTCCGCGGGCCTGGTCGCGCAGAGCAAGGAAAACGCCACGAATGTCGAGGAATTCGCCGTCGATACTCGGCGGCCGTGTCCAGGCGCTGGCGCGCGCGCATGACCAGATCACCAATCTGAACTGGGCGCCGGTCGCGCTGCGAGTCGCTGGTGGAGTCGGAGGCCGGCGCCTATCTCGGCGCGCGCGCCGAGCCGCATCAAGATGGTGCGGGCCGGAGGTCGCGCTCGATCCCAAGGCATTCGCCACGCTCGGCGCTGGTCGTCCACGAGATGATGACCAACTCCGCAAAATACGGCGCGCTCGCCGATTCGACCGGCCAGGTCGAGGTGGTCTGGAAGCTCGATCAGGGATCGACACTGACGATCGACTGGAAGGAGAGCGGCGGTCCGCCGGTGCAGCCGCCATCACGGCGCGGCTTCGGCACCACGATCATCGAGCGCTCGGTGCCGTTCGATCTCAGGGGCGATGCGGAAATTCGTTTCGATCTGTTGGGCGTGCAGGCACGCTTCGTGATCCCCGCAAACTACGTGCAGTTGATGCCGTCGCTCGCCAACGCGCCGTCGCGGGTCGAGACCCAACAGCCGGCCCCGGCGCGGATTTCAGATACTGCCCTGATCGTGGAGGACAATCTGATCATCGCGATGAGTGCGGAAGTGATCCTGCTCGAGCTCGGCGCGCGCCACGTCGAGACGGCGGCATCGGTGGCGCAGGCGATGCTGGCGATCGGGCGCGCGCAAGCCGAGCTTTGCCCTGCTTGACATCAATCTCGGCGGCGAAAACAGCATCCCGATCGGCAGGAAGCTGGCTGAGTTGAACGTGCCCTTTATCTTCGCGACGGGCTACGGCGAACGCGCGCCGATCCCGGACGATCTTGCCCTCGCGCCCGTGATCCAGAAGCCCTACACGCGGGAAGTGGTCGAGAACGCGATCGGGAAGTTGAAATTGTAAATCGCGATTTGGGCAGTCATTCCGGGGCGAGGCCAAAGGCCTCGAACCCGGAATTTCGTGCCACAAACCTCTGGATTTCGGGTTCACGCTTGCGCGTGCCCCGGAATGACGGCGTGGTCTTGGGGCGGTGCGACGCGTGCGCCCCGGAATGACGGTGAAGCTCAAGCCGCCTTGGTCTTGAGATGACCGAACATGATTTTGCGCGCTTCGTCGTCCATCTCGGCCTTGAAGGTGAACTTGTCCTTCAACGCCACCGCCCGCGTTGCCGCCGGCCGCGCGGTGATCTCGTCGACCAGCCGCTTGAGGTTCTGATACTTGGAATAAAAATCATCGCCGAGCGCGAACGGCGCAAGGCGTGCCCAGCCCCACAGCGCCATGTCCACGATCGTGTAGGTGTCGCCGATCATGTAGCGGCTCTTGGCGAGATGCTCGTCGATGATCTTGTAGTGGCGGTGTCCTTCAAACTGGTAGCGGTTGTGCGCGTATTCGAGGTCCTTCGGCGCGAAATGCTTGAAATGCACGGCCTGGCCGGAATAGGGGCCGATACCCGTGGCGACGAACATCAACCAGGACAGCAGCTGCGCGCGATTGTTCGCCCCCGCGGGCGGCAGGAACTTGCCGGTCTTCTCGCCGAGATAGAGCAGGATCGCGTTGCTGTCGAACACGGGGATGCCGTCATCGTCGATCGCCGGGACCTTGCCGTTGGGATTGACCTTGAGGAATTCCGGCTTGAACTGCTCGCCCTTGCGAGTGTCGACCGGCACGAGCTCATAGGGCAGCCCGGATTCTTCGAGGAAGAGCGCGACCTTGGTCGGGTTCGGCGCGCCGTTGAAGTAGAATTTCAGCATTATAAGAATCTCCCTTGTTTGTTCGTTGGCCCGGAGAAATCAGGGCGCGGCGGCGAACCGCGCGCATCATGTCCATGACGCAAATACGCCCCGAAGCGCAAGCGACGAGTTTGTGAAAGCGGAGAAGCTGCATCATTCCGGGCGCGCATTGTCGCGGCCGGAATGACGGAAATAGGCCATGCTGTGCGGCTAGAGCGCTCAGCCCGCCGCCATCCCGGAGCGGATTTCGGCGCGCAGTTCGTCGATCAGCCTCAATCCGCTCTTGGTCTCGATATGCCAGAAGGTCCAGCCGTTGCAGGCCTCGGAACCTTGCGCGACCGCGCCGATGCGGTGGATCGAGCCGACCTTGTCGCCGAGCATGATGGCGCCGTCGGCGCGCACCAGCGCGCCGTGGCGCTTCTTGGCATCGACGAGTTTTGTTCCGGGCAGGATCATGCCGCGCTCGATCAGCTCGGAGAAGGCGACGCGCGGTGCATCGCGCGCGGTCATGAACGGCGCTAGCGTTGCGACCGGCAGCGGCTCGACCGCTGCGATGCGCGCTTGTGCGGCTTTCGCGTACTCCGAATCGCGCTCGATGCCGACATAGCGGCGGCCGAGACGTTTTGCCACGGCGCCCGTGGTACCGGTGCCGTTGAACGGATCGAGCACGAGATCGCCGGGCTTGGAGGAGGAGAGCAGCACCCGCGCCAGCAAGCCCTCGGGCTTCTGGGTCGGATGAACCTTCCTGCCGTCTTCACCCTTGAGGCGCTCCTCGCCGGTGCACAGCGGAATCAACCAGTCAGACCGGGCCTGAACGTCCTCATTCGCGGCTTTCAGCGCCTCATAATTAAAGGTGTAGCCCTTGGCCTTCTCGTCACGCGCGGCCCAGATCATGGTCTCATGCGCGTTGGTGAAGCGCCGGCCGCGGAAATTCGGCATCGGATTGGACTTGCGCCAGACGATGTCGTTCAAGACCCAGAAGCCGAGATCCTGCATGATCGCGCCGACGCGGAAAATGTTGTGATAGGAGCCGATCACCCACAAGGTCGCTGACGGCTTCATGATGCGGCGGCAGGCCAGCAGCCAGGCGCGGGTGAAGTCGTCATAGGCGGCGAAGGAGGAGAACTTGTCCCAATCGTCGTTGACGGCATCGACGTGAGATTCGTCCGGACGCTTCAAATCGCCCTTGAGCTGCAGATTGTACGGAGGATCGGCGAAGACCAGATCGACCGATGCCGCCTCCAATTTCGACATCTCGGCGACGCAGTCGCCGACGATGATCTCATGATCAGAGGGAGCCTGAAATTTAGTGCGGGGCGCCTTTGCAGACGCCCCGCGACGCGACACAACCATGACCCAAACTCTGACTCAGGCGACGCTGTCGGCGACGCGGGACCTAACAACCGACTGCCCACACATTGACCCGCCAAAGTAAAAAACGACTTAATCCGGAAAACTTTTCACATCGCCATATCGCGTCGGAGTTGCATGAGCGCCGATGCAGATTGGCGATGAAACTCGGCGGCGTGGCAGCGTTGCTGACGCTGCTTTGTCATGCTTCAAGCGCTTTATTTATCGGCTTTGTCTGTATTTATTGGCGTTGTTCGACGTTGCGCGCCGCGTGAACGCGTCGCAGGCTTGTGTCGGCGCGTCATGCTTCCGGCACTAGGCAATTTTTGCCGGGCGCGCTATTGATGAATGGAACGGAAATTTTACTTGGCGCGTTGGGCAGCGGCCTATGTTGTCCGCCAGAGGAATAAGGAAAAGCCGCCATGCGTTACGATGATTTCCGCCGTAGCGACGATATCGACGACCGGCGTGACGACGGCGGCGGAATGATGGGTGGCGGCGGTGGCATGGGTCTACCGATCGGCGGCGGTGGTCTCGGCATCGGCACCCTCATCGTGCTCGGCCTGATTGGCTACGCCTTCGGCATCGATCCGCGCATCCTGATCGGCGGTGCCGAAATCCTTACCGGGGGCGGCCAGGCCCCGAGCTCTCAGGCCGACCGCCGGTCTTCGCAGGGCAAGAATGGCGCCCCGACGGATGAGATGGGTAGCATGATCTCCGGCATCCTCGGCGAGATCGACGACCGCTGGAGCGAGATCTTCCAGGCCAAGGGACAATCCTTCACCGGTCCGCGCGTCGTGCTGTTCCGCAACAGCACCAATGGCGGGCGCTGCGGCATGGCGCAATCGGCCATGGGCCCGTTCTATTGTCCGCCGGACAAGCAGATCTTCCTCGATACCGGCTTCTTCCGAGAGATAGAGACGCGCTTTCATGGCTGCTCGGGCAATGCCTGCAAGTTCACCGCCGCCTATATCATTGCGCATGAGGCCGGCCATCACGTTCAAAACGTGCTTGGCATCCTGCCCCGCGTGACGCGGCTGCAGCAGCAGGCCGGCAGCAAGGCCGAGGCCAATGCGCTTCAGGTCAAGGTCGAACTGCAGGCGGACTGCCTGTCGGGTGTCTGGGTCAATCGCGAAGCCAAGAAGAGGCCGAACTTCCTCGAAGCCGGCGATATCGATTCGGCGCTCACGACGGCCTCGGCGATCGGCGACGACACGTTGCAGCGGCAGGCCACCGGGCGCGTGGTGCCTGATTTCTTCACCCACGGCTCGGCCGCGCAGCGCAAGCAATGGTTCATGACCGGCTATCAGCAGGGCACGGTCGAGGCCTGTAACACGTTCGGCTCAGGGGCTTTGTGACGAAGGCCACCTCGGACATTGACCGTCATGGCCGGGCTTGTCCCGGCTATCCACGTCTTTATGCTCGGCGGGCCGACTTTGAAGACGTGGATGCCCGGCGCGAGGTCGGGCATGACGGGAACAAGCCATCATGTCCTCCATCGATGAGTTAAAACAGTTCGTCCCGCTCAACATCGCGGTGCTGACGATTTCCGACACCCGTTCGCTGGCCGACGACAAGTCCGGCACGACGCTGGCGGACCGGCTGACGACAGCCGGTCACAAGCTCGCCGCGCGCGAGATCGTCACCGATGACGTCGAGAAGATCCGCGCCGTCGTTAAAAAATGGATCGCCGATCCGGGCGTCGACGCCGTCATCACCACCGGCGGCACCGGCTTTACCGGCCGCGACATCACGCCGGAGGCGATCGAGCCGCTGTTCGAGAAGCGCATGGACGGATTTTCCATCGCCTTTCATCTCTTGAGCCACGCCAAGATCGGCGCGTCGACGATTCAGAGCCGCGCGACCGCGGGCGTCGCCGGCGCGACCTTCATCTTCTGCCTGCCGGGGTCGCCCGGCGCCTGCCGCGACGGCTGGGACGGCATCCTGGCAGCGCAACTGGACTATCGCACGCAGCCCTGCAATTTCGTCGAGATCATGCCGCGGCTGGATGAGCATCTGCGCCGGCCAAAGGCGCAGGGGTCGACGGCTTAACTCGCCGGTACGATCTGGAAAGGTCCGCCGCCCTCGACGGCTTGGCCGAGCAGGCCTCCAGCCATGCCGGCCGCAAAGTTTGCGCCGCGGGGCGACACCGTGAAGCGGTAGGTTTTCCCAGGCTCGGCCGTGAAACGATAGCTCGTGGTGCCCGGCGATGCCCAGGCTGAGACCGATATCACTGCTGGTCCCGGTGCTACGCCGCCGGTGTAGCTTTCGCCTTTTCCAATGCTTGCAATCTTGGCGCCGTTCAGCTCGACCGAAACCGGTGCGGCGAAGTACAAGAGTTCATCCGATCGCGAGATTGAGATGGTGGCTTGACCCGGTGCGATCGCCCGCGCGGATGGCGTCGTCCCATCAGTCACACAACCGGCAAGCACAACAAGCGACAACAACAAGATCGATCGAAACGCCCAACCCATCAAACGCCCCAGTCCCCAACGGGGCAGCACTACCGCACTGTTTCCAGCTTCGCAACCCTGGGCTTTCCGACGTGTGCAGAACTACCAGGCGGGCCGACGATGTCAGTCCGCGCGCCGTCACTTACAGCTTCAACTCCCAGGTTTCGCCGACGAGATCGACGCCGAAGCTATGGTGCTTCTCTTCCGAGACAAGGCGGAAGCCGGCGCGCTGATAGATGCCGCGCGCTGCGACCAGGATGCTCTGGGTCCACAGCGTGATCGACTTGTAGCCGGTCTCGCGAGCGAAGCGGATGCATTGTTCGGTCAGTGCGCGTCCGATTCCGAGTCCGCGAGCCTTTTTCTCAACCAGCAGCAGCCGCAGTTTCGCGACCTCGTCCGAGCCCTTCACAAGGAAGATCGAGCCCATCGGCTCGCCGTCCACCTCCGCGATCCAGCAATGCTCGCAAGAGGGATCGTAGGATTTGATGAACTGAGCGGCGATCTCCGCCACCAGCGCCTCAAAGCTGATGTCCCAGCCATATTCCTGCGCATAGATCGCGCCGTGGCGCGAGACGACCCAGCCGATATCGCCGGGCCGATGGCTGCGCAGGAGAAACGCCGGCCGTGCGCCGGTCTCCGGCTCCAACGTGCGTTCGATGGCCGTCATCGCATTGACGAGCGTCGCACGCTCGGCATTACCGAGCCGACCGAGCAGCGTTGCCACTTCGTCATGCGAACTGCGGTCGAGCCTGGCGAAAGCCTGCCGTCCCTTTGCGGTCAGGCTGAGCCGGTGCTGCCGGCGATCGGAGGCGAGCGGCTTGCGGGTGATCAGTCCGCTCTCCTCGAAATTCTGCATGATCCGGCTCAGATAGCCGGGATCGAGCCCCAGTTCGGCGCCGATCTCTTTCGCCGACAGGTCATCGCGATGGGCAAGCTCGTAGAGGACCCGCGCCTCGCTGAGGGAGAAGGGGCTTTTCAGGAGATGCTGGTCGAGCACGCCGAGCTTGCGGGTGTAGAAGCGGCTGAAAGCGCGGACGGCCGCGATCTCGCCGTCGGTCGGTTGGGCGGATTGCTGGAGTGACATGGGCACACCTCGATAGTTGCCATTGTCAAATAATTACTTGACGATGGCAAGTATTTTGTCAGGGCTCAAACCATGACGATCCGACTGCGCAGCAGGGTGCGGGAGGAGCGGCCGAGCTGGCGCAAAAGCCGCGCTTCCGAGCGGCGGGCGTCGGGGGCATAGCCGCCAAGCCGCTCATAATGGTCGCGCGCAATCAGCAGTCCCTGATCTGTCAGCGGACCTGCGATCATGCGCGCGAGAAATTTGAAGCGATCGCGGATCCGCGTCTCCGCATAGGGGGAGCGGGCATAGCGGAAGACGCCGGCGCGCTGCCGGCCGCTGGCCGCGACGCCCTGGATGAATTGTGCGGTCTCGTCGATCCAGCCGGCATCGAGCACCGCTCCAGCGCGCAGGAACATCAGCCAGGGAGAACGTGCCTCGCGCGCGCCTGCGGCAAGCGCCGCCGCGCGCGTCCCCTCGAAATGCAGGAAGTGGCAGCCCGCGACATCGGCGACCCGTTCGATCACGCCATTGCCGGTGCGGTCGACCAGAAACACCTCGCGTACTACGCCGGCCGCGGCGCCCGGCACGAGCGCCGCGAGGGTCGCGACAGCGGGCTGCTCGACCCCATCGGTGGGGATGATCACGCTCAGCATCAGCGAAGCTTCTTGGTCAAATGAGGCAACAAAACCCCGCACTGTTATCACCTTGTCACAATCAAAGCAGCCCGCCGGGCTGCGGTTTTTTGCGGCAGCGGGTAACGGAGCAGGGGCCGGCTAGCGCTCGCCGCTTAGCTCGGCGAGTTTCGCCGCGCAATGGCGTGCGATCGTCATTTCCTCGCTGGTCGGAATGACGAGGACATCGACTGCGCCTTGCTCGGCGCTGATGCGCGTGCCCGTCCGGTCGTTGGCCGACGCATCTGTTCGCACGCCGAGCCAGCCCAGCCGGTCGCAGATCTTCTGGCGGATCGGGGCGCTGTGCTCGCCGATACCGCCGGTGAAAACCAGGCATTCCAACCCGCCCAGCGTGCTCGCCATCGCGGCGACCTGCTGCGCCACGCGGAAGGTAAAGAGATCGATCGCGTCCGCAGCCGCCGGATCGTCGCTCTTGAGCAGCGTGCGCATGTCTGCGGAAAGACCGGAAACGCCGAGCAGCCCGGACTCGTTGTAGAGCAGGTGCTGCAGTTCGTCGGGCGGCATGCGCTTTTCCTGCAGAAGGTAGAGCAACACGCCGGGATCGATCTGGCCGCACCGCGTGCCCATCACGAGTCCGTCCAGCGGCGTCAGGCCCATCGTCGTGTCGAGGCTTACGCCGTCGCGCATCGCGCAGAGGCTCGCGCCGTTGCCGAGATGCGCCACGACTGTTCGCTTGGCGTAAAGCGCGGGTGAGATCGCGGCGAGGCGGCTTGCGATGTATTCAAAGGACAGGCCGTGAAAACCGTAACGGCGGATGCCTTGGTCTTCGAAACGTCGCGGGAGGGCGAAGCGGCGGACCGTCGCCGCAAGGCTCCAATGGAACGCGGTATCGAAACAGGCGATCTGCGTCAGATCGGGGCGCAACGATTGGATCGCGCGGATCGGCGACAGGCAGCGCCGCTGATGCAGTGGTGCGAGCGGCGTCAACGCGTCGAGCGCCGCGATGCGCGCATCGGTGATCTCGACCGGCTCGACAAAATCGTGCCCGCCATGGACCACGCGATGGCCCGCGGCGGCAAGCGTCTTATCGCCGAGATAGCTGTCGAGCCAGTCAAGAACATCGACGAACAGACCGTTGCCGTCCTTGTCGGCCGTCGCGCGCCGCGTTTCGTGCAGCTTGTGTCCTGACGGGTCATTGACGGTCAGGCGCGGGGAGGATTCGTGTTCGTCGAGCAATCCCCTGCAGAGCAGGGCCGGCTCGTCCGCGGAGATGTCGAACACCGCGAACTTGATGCTCGATGAGCCAGAGTTGAGAACCAGAACGGCGTCTGACATGGGGGTCTCCGAGCGGCGCGCGGCGTCAGCCGGACGCCGCGTGGCCTGGCCAGACCCAGTCGCGGATCTGCGGCATGTCCTCGCCATGTTCGCGCACGTAGCGCGAATGCTCGATCAGTGCGTCGCGGAACTGCTGCTTCACATGCGCCGCGGTGACGCCGAGCCCGGGCACGCGCTCGATCGCTTCGATCGCAAGGTGGAAGCGGTCGAGCTCGTTCAGCACCACCATGTCGAACGGCGTCGTCGTCGTGCCTTCCTCGGCAAAACCGCGCACATGCATGCCGGCGTGATTGGCGCGGTTATAGGTCAGGCGATGGATCAGATAGGGATAGCCGTGATAGGCGAAGATCACCGGCTTGTCGCAGGTGAACAGGCCGTCGAAATCGCGGTCGCTGAGGCCGTGCGGATGCTGCTCCTTCGGCTGCAGCGTCATCAGGTCGACGACATTGACGACGCGGATCTTCAGCTCGGGCAGCGCCTGACGCAGGAGATCGACGGCGGCGAGCGTCTCCAGCGTCGGAACGTCGCCGGCGCAGGCCATCACGACATCCGGCTCGCCGCCGGCGGTTTCCGTGCCGGCCCATTTCCAGATGCCGATGCCGGCATCGCAATGGGTTGCGGCCTCCTCCATGGTCAGCCATTGCGGCGACGGCTGCTTGCCGGCGACGATCACGTTGATGCGGTCGTAGGTGCGCAGGCAATGATCGGCGATCCAGAGCAGCGTGTTGGCGTCCGGCGGGAAGTAGACGCGGACGATGTCGGCCTTCTTGTTGGTGACGAGATCGACGAAGCCGGGGTCCTGATGGCTGAAGCCGTTGTGATCCTGCCGCCAGACATGCGAGGTCAGGAGATAGTTCAGCGAGGCGATCGGGCGGCGCCAGGGCAGCGCGCGCGACACCTTCAGCCATTTGGCGTGCTGGTTGAACATGGAATCGACGATGTGGATGAAGGCCTCGTAGCAGGAGAAGAGGCCGTGCCGCCCGGTGAGCAGATAGCCCTCGAGCCAGCCCTGGCAGAGATGCTCGCTCAGCACCTCCATCACGCGGCCGTCCTGGGCGAGATGAACGTCATAGGGCTCGATCCCCTCCATCCAGACCCGCTCGGTCGCCTCGAACACGGCGTCGAGCCGGTTCGAGGCGGTCTCGTCCGGTCCCATGAGACGGAAATTGCGCGCCTCGGCGTTCAGCTTCACGACATCGCGCAGGAATTTGCCGAGCTCGCGCGTCGCCTCGCCGACCGCGCCGCCGGGCAGCGGCACATCGACGGCGTAGTCGCGAAAATCCGGCAGCTTCGAGTTCGCGCTTCAAGCAGGCCGCCATTGGCGTGCGGATTGGCGCCCATGCGCCGCTGCCCGTCGGGCGCGAGCGCCTGCAACTCGGCAATGAGGCGGCCGTGTCGCGTCGAACAGCTTTTCGGGCTCGTAGCTGCGCATCCAGTCTTCGAGCAGCTTCAGATGCGCGGGATTGCCGCGCGGATTTGCGATCGGCACCTGATGCGCGCGCCAGAAGCCTTCGACCTTCAGGCCGTCGACCTCCTTCGGGCCGGTCCAGCCCTTGGGGCTGCGCAGCACGATCATCGGCCAGCTCGGACGCTCGCGCTTGTCGCGCCCTGTCGCGCGCCGTCTGCTGGATGGAGCGGATGCTCGCGAGCGCGACATCGAGCGCATCGGCCATCAGCCGGTGCATCGCGCTGCGGCTCGTCGCCCTCGACGAACATCGGCTCATGGCCGTAGCCGCGGAAGAGATGTCTGATTTCGTCGTCGCTCATGCGGCCGAGGACGGTCGGATTGGCGATCTTGTAGCCGTTGAGATGCAGGATCGGCAGCACCGCGCCGTCATGCGCGGGATTCAGGAACTTGTTGGAGTGCCAGGAGGCGGCGAGCGGGCCGGTCTCCGCCTCGCCGTCGCCGACGACGCAGGCGACGATCAGATCGGGATTGTCGAACGCGGCGCCATAGGCATGCACCAGCGCGTAGCCGAGCTCGCCGCCCTCGTGGATCGATCCCGGCGTCTCCGGCGCCGCGTGGCTCGGAATGCCGCCGGGAAAGGAGAACTGCCGGAACAGTTTGCGCAGTCCGTCGGCGTCGCGCGTGATGTCGGGATAGATCTCGCTGTAGGTGCCTTCGAGATAGGTGTTGGCGACCATGCCCGGGCCGCCGTGGCCGGGACCGCAGACATAGATGACGTCGAGGTCCGAGGCGCGGATCGCGCGATTGAGATGGGCATAGATGAAGTTCAGCCCGGGCGTGGTTCCCCAATGGCCGAGCAGCCGCGGCTTGATGTGCTCCGGGCTGCAGCGGCTCGCTGCAGCAGCGGATTGTCGAGCAGATAGATCTGCCCGACCGAGAGATAATTGGCGGCGCGCCAATAGCGGTCGAGACGGTCGAGATCGTCGGTTGCTGTTTGTTCGCCTGCTGCCGCTTGTTGCATGCTGACTCTCCACCAAGACAGAACGATCGAGGACCATCCGCCCGTTCCAGTCTGCGCCAGCCATAGAACGGGATTGTGATGCGGCTCTTGATCAAGGCCAAAGGGGGCAGTGCTGTGACGGCATCGTGTTCGATTGTTCTTGCTTTGTTCTATAAATGTGCTACCTCATTCGCATGAGCAGAGCATCCACACATGCCCTCAAGCACCCGCCGGTCAAGGCGCCCTCCGAGCCGGCGGGTGCGCCCCAAGCTGTTCCTGGACAAGCTGTTCCTGGACAAGTCTAGGATTTTCCCGAGCTTGCGGTCGCGATCGAGCGCGGCCGGCGGCGCGGACGCGGAGCGCAATCCAATGCCAGCGGCCGGTTCGAGGCCGAGGCCAAGGTCGCCTTCGACGACGGCTGGCAGAGCCTTGAGGATCTGCCGCCGTTCAAGACCACCGTCGCGCTCGACACCGCACGCAAAGTGATCACGCGCAACGAATCTCCCGATATCGGCTTTGACCGCTCGATCAATCCGTATCGCGGCTGCGAGCATGGCTGCGTCTACTGCTTTGCGCGGCCGACCCACGCCTTTCTCGGCCTATCGCCTGGGCTCGATTTCGAATCCAAGCTGTTCGCCAAGCCCGATGCGCCCCGGGCTTTTGGAAAAGGAACTGGCGGCGAGCGGTTACGAGCCGCGCATGATCGCGATCGGAACCAACACCGATCCCTATCAGCCGATCGAGCGCGAGCGGAAGATCATGCGCGGCATTCTCGAAGTGCTGGAGCGCGCCGGTCATCCCGTCGGCATCGTCACCAAGTCGGCGCTGGTCGTCCGTGACATCGATATCTTGGCGCGAATGGCCAAGCGCAATCTCGCCAAGGTGGCGATTTCGGTGACGACGCTCGATCCGAAGCTCGCGCGCACCATGGAGCCGCGCGCCTCGACGCCGGCGCGGCGGCTGGAAGCGCTGCGCAAGCTGTCGGAGGCCGGCATCCCGACCACGGGGATGGTCGCGCCCGTCATACCCGCGCTGAACGATTCCGAGATCGAGCGCATCCTCGATGCGATCGCGCATGCCGGGGCCAAGGAAGCCTCTTACGTGCTGTTGCGATTGCCGCTGGAAGTGCGCGACCTGTTCCGCGAATGGCTTATCGCCAACTATCCCGACCGCTATCGCCACGTCTTCACGCTGATCCGCGACATGCGGGGCGGCCGCGACTATGACTCGCAATGGGGAACGCGGATGAAGGGCACTGGGCCAATGGCCTGGATGATCGGACGCCGCTTCGAGATCGCCTGCGAGAAGCTTGGGCTCAACAAGCGCCGCTCGAAGCTGACCACGGATCATTTCGCGAGGCCGAAGGCGAGCGGGGAGCAGCTGAGCCTGTTCTAAAAGATCTTCACCCTCATCTTGAAGGAGAAGTGAGATGCAAGGTGAGAAGATGCGAGGTGAGAAGATGAGTGAGGTTCCCCCCGTACCGCGCTTCACCGTCGTCACGCTTGGCGTCAGCGACATGCGGCCGGAGCATCGCCTTTTACGAGGCGCTGGGTTTTGTGCGAAAATTTCGCGCGACCGGCGAGGCGGTGGCTTTCTTCGATACCGGCGGCACGGTAATCGGGCTGTTCCCGTGGACCAACTCGCGCATGACGCCACTTTGCCGGCGATGCCGCGGCCCAGCACCTTTCGCGGCATTACGCTCGCCTGGAACTGCCGTTCGAAAGAGGAGGTGAATGCGGTGCTGCGTTTTGCGATTTCAAAGGGGGCGTCGCCACTGAAGCGAGCACGGACCACCGATTATGGCGGCTATTCCGGTTATTTCGCAGATCCGGACGGCCATCCCTGGGAAGTCGTGGTTGCGCCCGGAATCGAGGTTGGCGACGACCGGCGCGTTCATTTACCTGACTGATGAAGTGATTGAATAACGGGCATAGCGGGAAGTTCCCGGTTGCGCGGCTGATCGCGCTTGCGCACGATCCCGGCCATGATTCGGGACAAGTCCGCCAAAGCGCAAACCAAGACGGAAGCGAAGGCCAAGCCGGCGCCGAAGCAAGCCAAGCTGCCGAAAGGCGTCATCGCGGTTGCGCCGCCGAGCTTTCGGCGCGAGCGCGCGCTGATCAAGCAGGGCGTCTGGCCGATCGCCGGCTGCGACGAGGCCGGCCGCGGCCCGCTGGCGGGGCCGGTGGTGGCGGCGGCCGTCGTGCTCGATCCCGAACGAATCCCCAAGGGCATCGACGACTCCAAGCGCCTGACCGCGGAAGAGCGCGAGGAGCTGTTCGACAAGATCTGCGCGACCTCGGCTGTCGCTGTCGCCTTTGCATCGCCGACGCGGATCGATCGCGACAACATCCTGCGTGCCTCGCTCTGGGCTTTGGCGCGCGCGGTGCAGGCGCTGCCCGAGGTGCCGCAGCATGTCTTCGTCGACGGCCGCGATAAAATCGCAACGCCTGCCGCCTGCGACGCCGTGATCGGCGGCGATGGCCTCGTGATGTCGATTGCCGCAGCCTCGATCATCGCCAAGGTGACGCGCGACCGGCTGATGTGCGCGCTGGCGCAGCAATGTCCGGGTTACGGTTTCGAATCGCACAAGGGCTATGCCGTGCCGGAGCATCTCGCGGCGCTCGACCGGCTCGGCCCGTCACCGCATCATCGCAGCTTCTTTGCGCCCGTCGTCGCCGCGCGGGAAAAGCACCAGCCCTGGACGATCAAGCGCGAAGCCGATCTGTTCACGATTGACTCCTCGATCGAGGTGTCAGTTGCAAATCTGGGTTAAAGCGCGATGAGATCAGGTTGAACCGTCATCGCGCTTTAGGTTTTTGTTTGAGCATGATCTTTTCGGAAAACCGCTTCACACTTTTCCGGATCATGCTCGAGTTCTTTTGTTTGACGCATTTCTGACGTGAACCAGTGTCCTCCGCGCATCAGGTTGGGACAGGCTTTCGGTTGAAAACGCTATGCCGTTGCCTCGGCGGCTGACGCGTTTTATCACACCTTGGGATCGATAGGGGCCAGCGAGGCGCTCGGCTCTCCTTCCGGACGTGTCATGCGCTTCACCTCGCTGGTTATCGAACTGATCAGGGCCCGGCCGCGGCTGGTGGTCTGTATCGTGGTGCTGTTCCAGGCCGCGCTGTGGCTGACCGTGTCGCTCCTGTTCTATGCGAGTCCGCCGGGCAATCTCGCGACCGTGCTGGCCTATGGCAGGGAATATCAGGTCGGCACCGATCTCGGGCCGCCGCTCGCCTTCTGGCTCGCCGACATCGCTTATCGCGCCGCCGGCAATCACGTGTTCGGCGTCTATGTGCTGGCTCAGCTCTGCGGCGCACTGACCTTCTGGGCGTTCTATCTGCTTTCGCGCTCGCTGGTCGGCGCACAGCAGGCGGTGCTTGCGGTGCTGTTGACCATGACCGTCACGGCCTTCAGCGCGCCCGGTCTCGAATTCGGCCCGCTCGTCGCGGCGAGGCCGCTGTGGGCGCTGCTCCTCTTGCATTCATGGCAACTGATCGGCCAGAAGCGGCGCAAGGCCTGGTTTGCCTGGTCGATCGAAGCCGGCCTGCTGATGCTGACGACATCGGCGGCGATCGGATTGCTGCTGCTCGTCGCGGGCTTCGCGCTCGCCACCGAGCGCGGCCGGCGCACGTTGAGGTCATTCGATCCGCTCTACGCGCTGCTGGTCACCGTTGTCCTGATCTTGCCCTATCTGATCTGGGTGATCCGCGCCGATGCGCTGAGCCTGCCGTCTTTCCCGGGAATCGCTGATCTCAGCGCACGAGCGCTGCAGTGGACGATGCTGTTCGGCGGGCTTCTGGTCGCAATGGCCGGCGTCTGGATCCTGGTCGTGCTCAATTCAGGCTGGTTCAGCCGCACGCGGGAGGACGCGCCGATCATCTTTCGTCCGCCGGTCGAACCACTGGCGCGCGATTTCGTCTATTTCTTCGCCATCGCGCCGGCGCTTGCCGGCAGCCTGATATCAGGCCTGTTCGGTCTCGATCGCATCGTCGGCGGAGCCGCTATTGCGCTGCTGATGTCCGGCCTTGCCGCAGTGGTGGTCAGCGGCGATCTCATTCACCTGAGACGTCAGCGCGTGCTGCGCGCGGCCTGGCTCGCGGTCATCGTCGCGCCGGTATTGGCTGTGATCGCAACCACGCTGTTGACGCCCTGGACCGGCGGCGGCGAGGTCACGACCTCGATGCCGGCGCGATCAATCGCGCAGTTCTTCGTCGACAGTTTTGAACGGCGCACCAACCAGCCGCTGCGGGCAGTGACCGGCGACGCGCAGGTCGCGAGCCTGGTTTCGCTCGGCGCCGGGCGTCCGCATCTGTTGTTCGATACGGCGCCGGAGCGCACGCCCTGGCTCTCGGTGGCGAAATTCAACGAAACCGGCGGCGTCGTGGTGTGGCGCGCCTCCGACACCGTCGGGACGCCGCCGCCGGATATCACCGAGCGCTTTCCCGGCATCGTGCCCGAAGTGCCGCGTTCCTTCGAGTGGCTGGTGAACGGCCGGCAGCCGCTGTTACGGATCGGCTGGGCCATCGTGCGGCCGAAGGGGCCGTAGGCTCGACAATCAATCGTTGGGGTGGGCAAAGCGAAGCGTGCCCACCGTCAAGCCGCGATGTGGATGGATGGTGGGCACGTCGCTTGCGCGCCTTTGCCCACCCCACAGACTCTACGCCAACTGCTCTGCCAGCACCTTCGCGATCGCGCGCAGATCCTGCCACGACATCCGCTTGTAGGACGGCGAGCGCAACAGATACGCCGGATGGAAGGTCGCAATCGCGCGGATCGTGCGGCTGCCGGTGTCGTACTCCAACCATTTGCCGCGCGTGCGCATGATGCCCTCGCGCGTGCCGAGCAGCGCTTGCGTCGAAGGATTGCCGAGCGTGACCAGCACGTCGGGATTGACCAGTTCGATCTGGCGCCGGACGAAGGGCAGGCAGATCTGGGTTTCCTGCGGCGTCGGCGTGCGGTTGCCCGGCGGGCGCCACGGAATGACGTTGGCGATATAGGCGCTGCTGCGATCGAGCCCGATCGCTGAGATCATGCGGTCGAGCAGCTTGCCGGATCGCCCGACGAAGGGCAGGCCCTCGATGTCCTCGTCGCGGCCGGGCGCTTCGCCGACGAACATGACGCGCGCCTGCGGATTGCCGTCCGCGAACACCAGCCGCGTCGCGGTATTCCGCAACGAACAGCCGTCGAATGTTTCGAGCAGCGCGCGCAACGCGTCCAGTGTGGGCGCGGTGCGCGCTGCCTCACGCGCCGAAGCGATCGCGGCATCCGGTGCGGGCGGCGCGTCGGCGCGGAGGAGGGGTAGCGGAGCCGGCATCGCGCGAGCCGCTGGTTTCTCCGGCGCGGCTTCGCGCGCCGGCGGCGCGATGTCGGGGTCGGCCAGCCGGTTGACCGGCTCCTCGGTCAAAGCGCAGTCGACGCCGGCCTCCAGGTAGAAGGACAGCAATTCCCGAACGCTCGGGGCAGGGTCAGGCAACATCTGCGACATGCCGCGAACTTACGCCGCATTGCATCGCGGCGAAACGTATTTCCATGGTTGTCCTCCCTCCAAAAATCGGAAACAAGAGGAACGAGAACCTTGGAGCATGATCCGGAAAAGTGGAAACCGGTTTTCCGAAAAGATCATGCTCAAACAAAGAGCTAGAGCGCGATGACGTTTCAATCTAATTGCATCATGCTCTAAACCGGGCTTGGGACAGACCATGAGCAGTGAAGAGTTACCCCCGCGCGAATCCATGGATTTCGACGTCGTGATCGTCGGCGCCGGTCCGTCGGGCCTGTCGGCCGCGATCAGGCTGAAGCAGCTCGACGCCGATCTGAACATCGTCGTGGTGGAGAAGGGCTCGGAGGTCGGCGCGCATATTCTGTCGGGCGCGGTGATCGATCCGGTGGCGCTCGACAAGCTGGTTCCGGACTGGCGCGAGGATGCCGACTGCCCGCTGAAGACCCAGGTCAAGACCGACAAGTTTTTTTGGATGACGCAAGGCGGCGCGATCCAGCTGCCGAACTTCATCATGCCGCCGCTGATGAACAATCATCATTGCTATATCGGCTCGCTCGGCCAGGTCTGCCGCTGGCTGGCAGGCAAGGCCGAGGCGCTCGGCGTCGAGATCTATCCGGGCTTCGCCGCCGTCGAAGTCCTCTATGACGACAAGGGCGCGGTGCGCGGCATCGCGACCGGGGACATGGGGGTCGCCAAGGACGGCTCGCACAAGGCGTCTTTCACCCGCGGCATGGAATTGTGCGGCAAATATACGCTGTTCGCGGAGGGCGCGCGCGGCAGCCTGACCAAGCAGCTGATCGCGAAATTCTCGCTCGACGCCAACAGCGAGCCGCCGAAATTCGGCATCGGCCTGAAGGAAGTCTGGCAGATCGATCCCGCCAAGCACCAGAAGGGCCTGATCCAGCACTCCTTCGGCTGGCCGCTCGACACCAGGACCGGCGGCGGCTCTTTCCTCTACCACTACGACGACAATTTGGTCGCGGTCGGCTTCGTCGTGCACCTGAACTATCAGGACCCCTATCTGTCGCCGTTCGACGAATTTCAGCGTTTCAAGACCCATCCCTCGATCAGGCCGGTGTTCGAAGGCGGCAAGCGGCTGGCCTATGGCGCGCGCGCCATCACCGAGGGCGGCTATCAGTCGGTGCCGCGCCTGAGTTTTGCGGGCGGTGCGCTGATCGGCTGCGCGGCAGGCTTCGTCAACGTGCCGCGCATCAAGGGCGTACATAACGCGATCGGCAGCGGCACGCTCGCCGCAGAACACGTCGCGAGCGCGCTTCAGACCGGCCGCGCCAATGACGAACTGGTCGATTATGAAAACGCTTGGCGCAGCTCGCAGGTCGGCACCGATCTGCGCAGGGTCCGCAACGTCAAGCCGCTCTGGTCGAAATTCGGCACCATCCTCGGCGTTGCGCTCGGCGGCTTCGACATGTGGTGCAACACGCTCGGCTTCTCGCTGTTCGGCACGCAATCGCACGCCAAGCCGGACCGCGCGACGCTGGATCCCGCCAAGACGCACACCCCGATCGCCGTGCCCAAGGCCGACGGCAAGCTGACCTTCGACCGGCTGTCCTCGGTGTTCCTGTCCAACACCAATCACGAGGAGGACCAGCCGGTCCATCTCAAGGTCGCCGACCTCAATTTGCAGAAGACCTCGGAGCACGACGTCTTCGCCGGGCCGTCGAATCGCTATTGTCCGGCGGGCGTCTATGAGTGGGTGGAGGAGGGCTCAAGCCCGCGTTTCCAGATCAACGCGCAGAATTGCGTCCACTGCAAAACCTGCGACGTGAAGGACCCGAACGGGAATATCACCTGGGTTCCCCCGGAGGGGGGCGGTGGCCCCAATTACGAAGCCATGTAGGCTCCGTAACATAATGTAATCAAATGCACGATTGCGTGAGTCCGGTCACGGAGCGGCGGTCACGATACGGCCACAGTGGAGGAGTTTGAGGCTGTTGGTCGATCGGAAGGGTCCCTCTGCTGACTGAATTGTCACCCCCCTATCCTTGCGATGAGGCGCCAAACGCGGCATTGTCATCCATTCCTGATGCCGCCGCTTGGGTTCGCATCCGAGACGATCCGCAACTCCTAGATAAGCCAAGGCGAACCGTGATGTTATCCATTCGTTGCAATCGCTGGACTTTTGCCGTTTGTGCCTTTGCCGCGCTGATGGCGCCCCGGTCGATCCTGGCCCAAACCCCCGACCATCCCTCCGAGAGCTCGGCCCAGTTTCCGAGCCGGAACGATCTCAAGTCGTTGACGATGTCGGGCAGCTATCTGGCCGCGCGCCATGCCGGCGTGGAAAGGGATGCCACCTCCGCGGCGGCCTTCTACCGCTCGGCGCTCAGGACCGATCCCAAGAACAACGAGCTTCTGGACCGCGCCTTCATCTCCTCCGTCGCCGATGGCGACATCGATGAAGCGGTCAAGCTCGCCGAGAAGATCCTCACCGTCGACAAGTCCAACCGCGTCGCCCGCCTCGTGGTCGGCGTGCAGGATCTGAAGCTGAAGAAATATTCGGCTGCGCAGCTCAATATCAACCAGTCGATTCGCGGTCCGATCACCGACCTCGTTGCGACCCTCTTGTCCGGCTGGGCGACCTATGGCTCCGGCGACGTCAAGGGCGCGGTGGCCAGCGTCGACAAGCTGACCGGGCCGGAATGGTATCCGCTCTTCAAGGACATGCACACGGGCATGATGCTCGACCTGGCCGGCAAGGAAAAGGAAGCCGGCATTCGGTTCGAGCGGGCCTACAAGCTCGACGATTCCATGCTGCGGATCGCCGACAGCTACGCGCGCTGGATGACCCGCAACAAGGACGACGATGCCGCCAAGGGCATCTACGAGGCGTTCGACAAGAAGCTGGCGCGTCACCCGCTGGTGCTCGAAGGCCTGCGCGACACCAAGGCCAACAAGAAGCTGCCGCCGCTGGTCGATTCGGCCCAGGCCGGTGCGGCCGAGGCGCTCTACGGCATCGGCGCGACGCTGATTCGCCGTGGCGGCGAGGACCTCGCGCTGGTCTATCTGCAGCTTGCGCTCTATCTGCAGCCGAGCCATCCGTTGGCGCTGCTGTCGCTTGCCGATCTCTATGAATCGGTGAAGCGCCCGGCGATGGCGATCAAGGTCTATGAGCGCGTGCCGGCCAACTCGCCGTTGAAGCGCAACGCGCAGATCCAGCTCGCGACCGACCTGGACAGCGCCGACCGCGGCGACGAGGCGATCAAGATACTGAAGGACGTGATCGGCCAGGACCCGAAGGATCTCGAAGCCATCATGGCGCTCGGCAATATCGAGCGCGGCCGCAAGAAGTTTGCCGATTGCGTCACGACCTATTCGCTCGGCATCGACGCGCTGCCGCAGGGCAACGACAAGGCCAACAGCGTCTACTACTATTATCGCGGCATCTGCGAGGAGCGCTCCAAGCAGTGGCCAAAGGCCGAGGCCGACATGCGCAAGGCGCTGGAGCTGCAGCCCGATCAGCCGCATGTGCTGAACTATCTCGGCTATTCCTGGGTCGACCAGGGCATCAATCTCGACGAAGGCATGAAGATGATCAGACATGCCGTCGAGCAGCGCCCCGATGACGGCTACATCGTCGACTCGCTCGGCTGGGCCTATTTCCGTATCGGAAATTACGAGGAGGCCGTGAAGAACCTCGAGCGCGCGATCGATCTGAAGCCCGAGGATCCGACCATCAACGACCATCTCGGCGATGCCTATTGGCGCGTGGGCCGCACGCTGGAGGCCAAATTCCAGTGGGCGCATGCGCGCGACCTGAAGCCCGAGCCGGACGATCTGCCCAAGATCGAGGCCAAGATCGAAAACGGCCTGCCTGATGCGCCGCCTCCGGCCGCCGCCGCGACCGCGACCGACGACAAGAAGAAGGACGACGGTAAAGAGGACGGCAAAGGCGGTTGATCGAGGATTTTCCTGCGGCACCTTAGTGCCGCAGGTCGTGTATTTGTTTTTCGTTACAGCTTTTGCTCTGGCCGATTCGCACCGAAAGGGGCAGGCGTTTTCCATTCTGGTGCGGCTGGGATTTGACGTTTGCGATGGCGGCCACTGGGAATATCGATGCGGATGTCATCTCCACGACGAAGGCGGATGCGCTGGTCGAATCTGGGCGCGCCAAGGTCAACCTGACCCTGCGCGTAATCGGGCGCCGCGCCGATGGCTATCACGATCTCGAAAGCGTGGTGGCGTTCGCGGATTGCGCCGACCGCCTGACGCTGACATCCGGCCCTGAACTCAGCCTGAGGACGATCGGACCGCTCGCGGAGTCCTGCGGAGAGATCGCGGACAACCTGGTGCTGAAGGCGGCGAGGCTGCTCGCCGAGCGCGTCAACGATCTCAAGGTCGGCGAGTTCACGCTCGAAAAAGTCTTGCCCGTGGCCGCCGGCATCGGCGGCGGCTCGGCTGATGCGGCCGCCGCGCTTCGGCTGCTCGTGCGGCTCAATGGGCTCGAGCTGGACGATCCGCGCGTGCGCGATGTCGCGCTGGCGACGGGCGCCGACGTGCCGGTGTGCCTGGCCTCCTATGCCTGCGACATGACGGGGGTCGGCGAGACCTTGCTGCCGCTGAACCTGCCCGAATTGCCCTGCGTGATGGTCAACCCGCGCGTTCCCGTGGCGACCAAGGATGTGTTCCAGGCGCTCGGCTTGCGCAATGGTGAGCTTTTGGTCGGTGCGACCGACGTGATCCGCGCTGCGGCCTGGCCTGCCAAGGGCGCCTCGATTGCCGACTGGATCAAGGTGCTCAAGCACGTGTCCAACGATCTCGAAGCACCGGCGCTGCGCATTCAGCCCGCAATCGGCGAGGTCCTATCTGCGCTGCGCGCGAGCGAGGGCGTACTGCTCGCGCGCATGTCCGGGTCAGGCGCCACCTGCTTTGCGCTGTACGCGACGGCAGGCGAGGCCAAGCAAGCCGCGCAGGAAGTCGGCGCGGATCACCCGCGATGGTGGGTGCATGCAGGGACGTTGAGCTGACGCGCTGCTCTGTCGTCCTTCCGGGTCTGGCGCTTGCGCACCATTCCGGAATGACGGCGCAGACGATGAGCAGCGCGTTCTCCGCTCCACCCATCTTATTACAGCTAACTCGCGACCGGCCGTCGCACGAGCGCGAGCGATAATCCGAGACCGGCGATGAACAGCCCGGAGCCTTGTCGCAGGCGTTGAAAGAGACGGGGCTTCGTCGCAAGCGTGTTGCGTGTCGCTGAGGCAGCCAGCACGACGATGACATCGGCCAGCGTGTTGAGCGAGACCGAGATCAGGCCGAGCGCCATGAATTGCAATGCCGGGTAGGATGCGGCCGAATCCAGAAATTGCGGAATGAACGCGAGGAAGAATGCCGCGGTCTTGGGATTGAGCGCCTCGACCGCGATGCCTTCGAGAAATGCTCGCTTGCGACCCTCGGAACGCAGCGTCTCCGCCGGCAACCGGCGCGCTTCGCGAAAGGTCCGCAGCCCGAGCCAGACCAGATAGATTGCACCGGCGAATTTCAGGGCGGCGAAAAGTTGCGCGCTCGCCAGGATGATCGCGGAGACGCCGATGCCGCCCGCGATCACATGCACCAGCCCGCCGATCGCCGTGCCCGCGGTCGATGTCAGGCCGGCGCTGCGCCCGTCGGACAGAGTCCGTGCAGCCACATAGAAAATGCCGGGGCCGGGGACAGCGGCGATGATCAACGCTGCGGCGAGAAACAGCGCGAAGCCGCCACCGCTCAATGCGAGCGCGCCAGGCAGAACGCGACGACCTGTTCGAGCGCCGACTTCATCGGCGAGGCCGGAAACAGCGCCAGCGCATCGACCGCCATCGCGCCATAGTGATGGGCGCGGCTGATCGTGTCTTCGAGCGCACGGTGCTTGGTCATCAGCCCGATGGCGTGATCGAGGTCGCCGTTCTTGATCTCGCCGCGCTCCAGCGCGCGCACCCAGAAGGCGCGCTCGCTGTCATTGCCGCGGCGGAAGGCCAGCACGACCGGCAGCGTGATCTTGCCTTCGCGGAAATCGTCGCCGATGTTCTTGCCGAGCTTGGCGGACTTGCCGCCATAATCCAGCACGTCATCGACGAGCTGGAAGGCGATGCCGAGATTCATGCCGACCGAACGGCACGCGGTCTGCTCCGCCTTCGGCCGGTTAGCGAGCACAGGGCCCACCTCGCAGGCGGCGGCGAATAATTCCGCGGTCTTGCCGCGGATGACGGCGAGATACTCGTCCTCGGTGGTCGCGGTGTTCTTTGCGGCGGCAAGTTGCATGACCTCGCCCTCAGCGATGGTCGCAGCGGCAGAGGACAGGATGTCGAGCGCGCGCAGCGAGCCGACTTCGACCATCATCCGGAACGCCTGGCCGAGCAGGAAGTCACCGACCAGGACGCTCGCCTCGTTGCCCCATAGCATCCGCGCCGACAGCTTGCCGCGCCGTAGCTCGCTTTCGTCGACCACGTCGTCGTGAAGAAGTGTCGCGGTGTGCATGAACTCCACCGCCGCGGCGAGCTTGATGTGACCGTCGCCGGAATAGCCGGCGAGGCCGGCCATTGCCAGCGTCAGCATCGGGCGCAGCCGCTTTCCACCCGAGGAAATCAGGTGGTTGGCGACTTCGGGGATCATGGTCACCTCGGAGCCGGTCCGCGACAGGATGGTGGCGTTGACACGCTCCATGTCGGATGCGACCAGCGCAACCAGCGCGTCGATGGACGCGCCCGCAGGGCTCTCAAAGGGTACAATAACCGCCACGCCGGTCTCCGCATTTGCTATCCTGGAGCTAGACAATAGAAACTGCCACGTGATGCGGCAAGAGCAGGGATGCCTCGCATGCGGCACGTGGCGGTCACGGTGACGGGAGTGGTAATTTGCGGGAATTGGTTCGGACCAACGACGTGGTGCTGGTTTCGGCGATCGGCGCGTTGCTCGACGCCGCCAATATCCATCATCTGGTGCTGGACCAGAATATGAGCATCATCGAAGGCTCGCTCGGGATCTTGCCGCGGCGGATTCTCGTTCATGAGGATGACAACCGCGCGGCGCGTCAGATTTTGGCCGATGCCGGGCTCTCGCATGAATTGCGGCAGGATGAGTGATTGGTCGAGCGACACCACCGAGGACGCCTTTCTCGGTGGGCATTTGCGGCTGCGCCAACCCAAATCCGGACACCGT
This sequence comes from uncultured Alphaproteobacteria bacterium, assembly GCA_963770385.1. GTDB lineage: Bacteria > Pseudomonadota > Alphaproteobacteria > Rhizobiales > Xanthobacteraceae > Bradyrhizobium. Next base: position 3,764,457 of record CAVYPJ010000003.1, read on the forward strand.
GCGGGCCATGACGCGGTACTGCTTGCTGCCGCAACGTCGGCGCATGCGGGCGATCGTGTCGTGGAATTCGGCGCGGGCGTCGGTGCGGCGGGCTTGGCGCTTGCAAAACGTGCGGGCGCCATCGACCTCGTGCTGATCGAGATCGACGAGAGGCTCGTGGCCCTGGCCCGCGACAATGCCGCCGCCAATGCAATTTCCGCTCACGTGATCACGTTGGACGTGACCGCGCCGACCGAGACGTTCGCCGCGCATGGCCTGACGCCCGACAGCGCCGATGTCGTCCTGATGAATCCCCCTTTCAACAATGCCCTGCGGCATCGCGCCTCACCGGACAAAGGCCGGGAGACCGCGCATGTTGCTCAGCCCGGCATGCTGGAGAACTGGATTCACGCCGCGCGGCGAATCCTGAAATCCGGCGGCGTTCTCACCTTGATCTGGCGCGCTGATGGGATCGCGGAGGCGCTGGCGGCGTTGTCGCGTGGCTTCGGCAGCCTCGCGATCCTGCCCGTTCATGGCGAAGCAGGAAAACCCGCCATCCGCGTGCTCGTCCGCGCGGTGAAGGGCGGCAAGGCGCCGGCACGACTCCACGCGGGCCTGCTGCTCAATAAAGCGCCAGGCGTGCCCAATCAGGAGGTAGCAGACATTCTTGCCGGCAACCGGACCTTGCCCTTGGCGGCCCCGTGAGTTGCGGCGATCTACTGCGGAAGCGTCTTCGATTGCTGCTTCGGCGCAGAAGTGAAGCGAACGGCCGTCAAAATTGTACCGATCAGCAGCATCAGCAGATAGATTTTCATGACTTTCTCCGCCGCTTTCGCGACTTGCCAACGAACGGAAAGCAAAAGACGTTCCGTTTGAAGACATGACACTCGGCCGGTAAAAAATGGTTAATTCGAGGTAGCTGGATGACTGAAAAATTAAATGATCGCGCAGAGGGGCCGAGCCTGGCCGATGCAAGCCTGATCGACAGGTGCATGGCGTGGCTCCCGGCGCGGTGGCGGAGGGGCGCCGCCGTGGTGCCGGTGGTCCGGCTGTCCGGCTTGATTGGTGCGGTGACACCGCTTCGGCCCGGGATGTCGCTGGCCGGTGTTGCCAAGATGCTCGAACGCGCCTTCTCGATGAGGAACGCAAAGGCGGTCGCGTTGCTGATCAATTCGCCGGGAGGCTCGCCGGTGCAATCGCGCCAGATCTACCTGCGTATTCGCCAGCTGGCTGCGGACAAGAAGCTGCCGGTCCTGGTGTTCGTCGAGGATGTCGCGGCCTCCGGCGGCTACATGATCGCCTGTGCGGGCGACGAGATTTTTTGCGATCCGTCCTCGATCCTCGGCTCGATCGGCGTGGTCGGCGGCTCCTTCGGCTTCCAGGATTTGATCAAGCGGATCGGCGTCGAGCGGCGGCTGTATACGGCGGGCGAGCACAAGGCGATGCTCGATCCGTTCCTGCCCGAAAATCGCGAGGACGTCGCTCGGCTGAAGACGATCCAGCGCGAGATCCATACGATCTTCATCGCGTTGGTGAAGCAGAGCCGGGGCGCGCGCCTGAAGGGGGCGGACGACGTGCTGTTCACCGGCGAATATTGGGCAGGCGAGACCTCGGTGTCGCTCGGGCTCGCCGACGGCATCGGCGACGTGCGCTCGACATTGCGCGCCCGCTACGGCGAGAAAGTGCTGACACCCTTGATCGCGCCGGCGACGGGCCTGCTGTCCGGCCTGTTCGGCCGGAAATCGCCCGGGGCGGGGGCGATGTCCCTGGCGGACGGCATCTCGGGCCTGCCGGATGAACTCATATCGGCGCTGGAGAGCCGGGCGATCTGGGCCAAATTCGGGTTTTGAGCCGCGAACTGCGCCAATTTGCACAGCAAAGGCCGATTGCGGATCGCGCCGACATCGGCGACAATACCTGCCAGGGGCGTTTGGAGAACAAGGATCGACCGATGCCGCCGTTCATTGCATTTGCGGGCGTCCTGGGTGGGTTGGCGGTGGTGCGCTGGGCCTACAAGACCGCTCTTCGGATCAACCAGGAACTGGAAGAGGCTCGGCTCACACGCGTCGCGGAAACTGCGCGGTCCAACGAGATCCCGACGCTCCGGCGCGATCCCGTCACCGGCGCCTACCGGCCGGGCTGACAGCCTTCATCCTGAGGAGCGGGCGGGTAAGCCCGCGCCTCGAAAGATGGCCTGTGAGGGCCTCATGGCTTGAGAGGCACGGTGTCGTGCTCGCCGCCATGAGGGAATAAGCTCCGCCCTTGCCTTGATTCCCGTCCCCGCCGCCGATACGGTCCCGCGCGTTTTCCAAACCCCTCGCGAGACCTGTTTCGACGATGGATTCGCTGCCTTCCCATATGCGCCCGGAACGTTCGTTTCAGGGCTTCATCCTTGCGCTGCAACGCTTCTGGGCCGAGCAGGGCTGCGTGATCCTGCAGCCCTACGACATGGAAATGGGCGCCGGCACCTTCCATCCGGCGACGACGCTGCGCGCGTTGGGCCCAAAGCCATGGAACGCGGCCTATGTGCAGCCGTCGCGGCGGCCGAAGGACGGCCGCTATGGCGAGAACCCGAACCGGATGCAGCATTATTATCAGTTCCAGGTGATCATGAAGCCGTCGCCGCCGAACCTTCAGGACTTGTACCTGAAGTCGCTCGCCGCGATCGGCATCGACGAGAGCCTGCATGACATCCGCTTTGTCGAGGATGACTGGGAAAGCCCGACGCTGGGCGCCTGGGGGCTGGGCTGGGAATGCTGGTGCGACGGCATGGAGGTCTCGCAGTTCACCTACTTCCAGCAGGTCGCGGGCGTCGAATGCGCGCCGGTCGCGGGCGAGCTCACCTATGGGCTCGAACGGCTGGCGATGTATGTGCAGGGCGTCGACCGCGTCTACGATCTCAACTTCAACGGCCGCGACGGCGCCGAGAAGGTGACCTATGGCGACGTGTTCCTGCAGGCCGAGCAGGAATATTCGCGGCATAATTTCGAATATGCCGACACCGCGATGCTGTTCGAGCAGTTTCGGATGGCGGAAGAGGCCTGCAGGAAATATCTCGCCGCCGGCTGGCAAGAAAACAAAAACCAAGACAACAAAAACCAAGACAACAAAAAACAAGACAACAAAAACTTGGGCGGCAACCAGAAAGAACATCTGATGGCGCTGCCGGCCTATGACCAGTGCATCAAGGCAAGCCACGTCTTCAATCTGCTCGACGCACGCGGCGTGATCTCGGTGACGGAGCGCCAGAGCTATATCCTGCGCGTGCGCGAGCTCGCCAAGGCCTGCGGCGAAGCCTGGGTACACACGGAAGCGGGCAGGGCGCGCGTGGAATCTTCCCGGTGAACATGATTCCGAATGGCCAGCCGGCGAAGGCGCGCTTTACTCCCCTCCCTCCGCGGCGAAGCGCGCGGCGGGGTCGAGACGAGCGAAGCTCGCTCTAGGGTCGGGGTGGGTGGTGGTGCCGCAGATGACGCAGCGTGCTGTTGACCCCGCGTGCCGCGTGCGCGCGCCTTGCGTCGCGACGCGACCGAAGCTGAAAAGAAGCTTTGGCAGAATTCGCGACAGCCACCGTTCAAGGCCCATCACTTCCGCCGTCAGGCAACCATCGGTCCGTATTTCGCCGACTTCGCCAGCCACAAGGCGACAACTCGTCGTCGAGCTCGACGGCGGTCAGCATTCCGGCAGCGCTCTCGGATGACGCGCGTACGCGGTATCTCGAAGACAACGGCTATCGGGTGCTGCGCTTCTGGAATAACGACGTGTTCGCAAATCATGCCCGGCGTCCTCGCGACGATTGATGCAGCGCTGCAAGCGGATAGCCCCCCACCCCCGACCCCTCCCCGCCGCAAGCGGGGGGAGGGGAGTAAGACAAATGCCCGATCTTCTCCTTGAACTATTCTCCGAAGAAATTCCCGCGCGCATGCAGGCGAAGGCGGCGGATGATCTGCGCCGCATGGTGACCGACAGACTGGTCGCCGAGGGGCTGGTCTATGAGGGCGCGAAGGCATTCGCGACGCCACGGCGGCTTGCGCTGACCGTGCACGGCGTGCCTGCGCGTCAACCTGATCTGAAAGAGGAGCGTCGCGGCCCGCGCGTCGGCGGAGCAGAAGCGGCGATCCAGGGATTTCTCAAGGCGACCGGCCTGGCCTCGCTCAGCGAGGCGAAGATCCAGCCCGACAAGAAGGGCGATTTCTACATCGCGCTGATCGAAAAGCCCGGCCGCGCCACGCTCGACGTGCTGGCCGAGATACTGCCGGTCATCATCCGCACCTTCCCCTGGCCGAAATCGATGCGCTGGGGCGCGCGTTCGGCCAAATCCGGCTCGCTCACCTGGGTGCGGCCGCTGCACGCGATCACCGCGACCTTTGGCCTCGAGACCGAAGAGCCGGATGTGGTGAAATTCGCGGTCGGCGGCATCGAGACCGGCCAGATCACCTATGGCCACCGCTTCATGGCGCCGGCTGCGATCTCGGTGCGCCGCTTCGAGGATTACGAGGCCAAGCTTCTGGACGCGAAGGTCGTGCTCGACCCGCAGCGCCGCAAGGACACGATCCTCACCGACGCCAAGCAGCTTGCCTTCGCGCAAGGGTTTGAACTGGTCGAAGATCAGGTGCTGCTCGACGAGGTTGCCGGCCTCGTCGAATGGCCGGTCGTGCTGATGGGCTCGTTCGAGGCGGATTACCTGTCGATCCCGGGCGAGGTGATCCGCGCCACCATCCGCAACAACCAGAAATGCTTCGTCGTCAGCGATCCCAAGACCGGCAAGCTCGCCAACAAGTTCATCCTCGCCGCCAATATCGAGACGGCCGATGGCGGCAAGACCATCGTCGCCGGCAATGAGCGCGTGATCCGCGCGCGACTGAGCGATGCGAAGTTCTTCTATGAGACCGACCTGAAGACGAAGCTCGAAGACCGGCTGCCGAAATTCGAGCAGATCGTGTTTCACGAGAAGCTTGGCACGCAGGCCGAACGCATCAAACGCATTGAGCGGCTGGCGGCCGAGATCGCGCCGGTGGTCGGTGCCGACGTCGAGAAAGCCACGCGCGCGGCGAAGCTCGCGAAGGCGGATTTGCTCACCGAAGTCGTCGGTGAATTTCCCGAGCTCCAGGGCCTGATGGGAAAATACTACGCGCTGGCGCAGGGCGAGGACGCGTCCGTCGCTGCGGCAAGTGAGGAGCACTACAAGCCGCAAGGGCCGAATGATCGTGTGCCGACCGACGCCGTGAGTGTCGCGGTCGCGCTCGCCGACAAGATCGACACGCTGGTCGGCTTCTGGGCTATCGACGAGAAGCCGACGGGCAGCAAGGATCCTTATGCATTAAGACGTGCGGCGCTGGGTGTCATTAGGCTGATCACCGACAATACGCTTCGTCTGTCACTCTTGAAAACTGCAATATCCGCAATGGGCGGCTTGCAGAAGGGGACAAGCGATCCCGAGAAGCTTGCGGCCGATCTTCTCTCTTTCTTCGCCGATCGTCTGAAGGTCCAGCTGCGCGAGCAGGGCGCGCGACACGACCTCGTCGACGCGGTCTTCGCACTCGGCGGGCAGGACGACCTGCTGATGGTCGTCCGCCGCGTCGAGGCGCTCGGCAAATTCCTCGACACCGACGACGGAAAGAATCTGCTCGCGGGCACCAAGCGCGCGAACAACATCCTCAGCATCGAGGAGAAAAAGGACAAGCGCACCTTCGACGGCGCGCCGAATGCCGCGCTCTATTCTCTCAATGAGGAGAAGGCCCTCGCCAAGGCGATCGATCAGGCAAAGGCGGACGCAAGCGCTGCCGTCGCAAAGGAGGATTTCGCCGCCGCGATGAGCGCGATGGCGCAACTGCGGCCCGCGGTCGACGCCTTCTTCGACAAGGTCAAGGTCAATGACGATGACCCGAAGGTGCGCGAGAACCGGCTGAAGCTCTTGAACGAAATCCGCAGCGCGACGCGGGCGGTCGCGGATTTCTCCAAGATCGAAGGCTGAGATGGATTCCGAAACGCTCGCCGCCTACGACAAGGATGCGGCAGCGTTTGCAATGGACTGGCACGATCAGCCCGCGCCGGTCGATCTGCAGGACATCGTTACGCGCTTCTTCGTCGGGCGCGGCAAGAATGGCGGCAAGACCGCCGATATCGGCTGCGGCAGCGGCCGCGAGGTCGCCTGGCTCAACGCCAACGGTTTTCCCGCGGAGGGTTTTGATGCCTCCGAGGGCCTGCTGAGCGAGGCACGCTCACGCTATCCGCAACTCACATTCGCGCGCGCTGAACTGCCGGACCTGCAGGGACTCGCCGCGAGCACTTACGACAACGTTTTGTGCGAAACCGTGATCATGCATCTCGACCGCGTGCTGATCGCGCCATCGGTTCGCCGCATGCTCGACATCGTCAAGCCGGGCGGCATTCTCTATCTGAGCTGGCGCGTCACCGAAGGTGCCGATCTGCGCGACGCTCACGGACGGCTTTATGCCGCGTTCGACGCGTCACTGGTGCGCGCAGAATTGTCTGCAGCAAAGCTGCTGCTCGACGAGGAGGTGATCAGCGCCTCCTCGGGCAAGACCATCCATCGTCTTGTCGCGCACAAATCCTGAGACACGCACACATAAAAGAGCCCCGCCCGGCGGGGGGACCGGGCGGGGCCTTCATGTCCGTGCGCCGCTGCGGCTTGCACCCGGACACTTAGCGAAGTCGCATTACAACGACTTGTTATTCCACGGACCTGTTATTCCACGACCTGGACGATGCGGCGCGTGCGCGGCTCGACCAGCACCGTCTGCCCGTTCACCACCGTATAGCGATAGGGCGTGATGCCGTAGGTCTGCGGTACGTCGTAATAGGTGACGCCGGTGTCCGGCAGGATGCCGCCGACGATCACGCGCTCGGGGACCGTATAATTCGGCACGCGCTCGCGGATCACATATTCGCGAAAGGCCGGTCGTTGATCGACCGCAATGCCCGCGTCATCATCATTGACGATCACGGCGCCACCGCGCACCACGCCCGTGGTGATCTCGCCCTGCGCTTGCGCCGCCAAAGGCGTGCCGATCGCGGCCGCGACCGCAGCGATTGCAAGGATCCTGTTTCGCATGAACTGCTCCTCTCGACATGATGCAAGCCGGCCGCGCCGGCGTGTCTCAAGGCTTGAAAATGCATCGCGGCAGGGATCGTTCCCAAAAACGGGGAATCGCATCCGGGGCAATTTTGGGCTTTTTTTGCGCGGTGCGGAACTCGTCGCGCGTGAAAGCGTCTCCTATGCCGAACTCGCCGGCAACGTTAGGATATGTTCCTCGAATCGAGATTTCCCCCTTCAATCGCACTCGTGGAGCGTTGCAAGATGACCCTGACTGTTGCCCACATCTCACCGATCATGTCGCTTATTGCCGGTTTGTTGATTCTGATCATGCCTAGGCTCTTGAATTTGATCGTTGCGATCTTTCTCGTCCTGAACGGCCTGATCGGCCTCGGATTGTTGAAGTGGCTCCATCTCTAAAGCGTCAAATCGACCGCTGTCCGGCTTGCACGGACCTCTTCAAAGTGGTGTAAGGCGCGCAATTTCCTCTCCTCTCGCGGATTGACACAAAGTCATGGCCAAAGCCGTAGCGAAGTCGAAAAAAAGCGCAGCGAAATCAAAGCCATCCGTCCCCGTCCGGGGCAAGGCCGCGCCCGTCGCGCCGGCCCGCAAGGCGCTGAAGAAGGCGCCGGCCAAGCCGTCCGCGAACAAGCCGGCCGCGAAAGTGGCACCGAAAGCTCCGGCAAAAACCGCTGCGCCAAAATCCGCCGCCAAGCTGGCCTCAACCAAGCCAGTCTCAACCAAGCCGGCCGCGAAGAGCACCGCGCCGACGGCGATCAAGGCCGGCAAGTGGGTCTATACCTTCGGCGACGGCAAGGCCGAGGGCAAGGCGGAGCTGCGCGATCTGTTGGGCGGCAAGGGCGCCAACCTCGCCGAGATGGCCAACCTGGGCCTGCCGGTCCCGCCCGGCTTCACCATTCCCACGTCCGTCTGCACCTATTTCTATGCCAACGACAAAACCTATCCGAAGGAATTGAAGGCGCAGGTCGAGAAGGCGCTGGACCATGTCGGCAAGCTGACCGGCAAGGTGTTCGGCGACGCCGGCAATCCGCTGCTCGTCTCGGTCCGCTCGGGCGGGCGCGCCTCGATGCCGGGCATGATGGACACCGTGCTCAATCTCGGCCTCAACGACCAGACGGTCGAGGCGCTGTCCGAACTGTCCGGCGATCGCCGCTTCGCCTTTGACAGCTATCGCCGCTTCATCACGATGTATTCGGATGTCGTGCTCGGCTTCGAGCATCATCATTTCGAAGACATCCTCGACACCTTCAAGGACGGCCAGGGCTATTCGCTCGACACCGACCTCTCCGCCGACGACTGGGTCGAACTGGTCGGCAAATACAAGGAAGCGGTCGCGCGCGAAACGGGCAAGGAATTCCCGCAGGATCCGCACGACCAGCTCTGGGGCGCGATCGGCGCGGTGTTCTCATCCTGGATGAACGCGCGCGCGGTGACCTATCGCAAGCTGCACGACATTCCGGAGTTGTGGGGCACCGCGGTCAACGTGCAGGCCATGGTGTTCGGCAACATGGGCGACACGTCGGCGACCGGCGTTGCCTTCACGCGCAATCCCTCGACTGGCGAGTCCAAGCTCTACGGCGAGTTCCTGATCAACGCGCAGGGCGAGGACGTGGTCGCGGGCATCCGCACGCCGCAGGACATCAGCGAGGATGCGCGGATCGATTCCGGCTCCGACAAGGCGTCGATGGAAACCGCGATGCCCGACGCATTCAACGAGCTGACGCGGATCTACACGATGCTCGAAGAGCATTACCGCGACATGCAGGATATGGAGTTCACGGTCGAGCGCGGCAAATTGTGGATGCTGCAGACACGCTCCGGCAAGCGCACCGCGCGCGCGGCGCTGCGCATCGCGGTCGAGCTCGCCAATGAAGGCCTGATCTCCAAGAAAGATGCCGTGTCGCGGATCGATCCCGCGTCGCTCGACCAGCTGCTGCATCCGACCATCGACCCTTCCGCGCAGCGCGACGTCATCGCGACAGGCCTGCCGGCCTCACCCGGCGCTGCGTCGGGTGAAATCGTGTTCTCTTCGGACGAGGCCGCGAAGCTCCAGGCCGACGGCCGCAAGGTCATCCTGGTGCGCATCGAGACCTCGCCGGAAGACATCCACGGCATGCATGCCGCCGAGGGCATCTTGACCACGCGCGGGGGCATGACCTCGCATGCCGCGGTGGTCGCGCGCGGGATGGGCACGCCCTGCGTTTCCGGCTGCGGTCAGATCCGCGTCGATTACGGCCGCGGCACCATGAGCATCGGTGCGCGCACCTTCAAGACGGGCGACGTCATCACCATCGATGGTTCGCTCGGGCAGGTGCTGGCCGGACGAATGCCAATGATCGAGCCTGAACTGTCGGGCGAGTTCGGCACGCTGATGAGCTGGGCTGACGAGGTGCGCAAGACCGGCGTGCGCGTCAACGCGGATACGCCTGACGACGCGCGGACCGCGATCAAGTTCGGCGCTGAGGGCATCGGGCTCTGCCGCACCGAGCACATGTTCTTCGAGGAAACGCGCATCCGCACCGTGCGCGAGATGATCCTCGCGGAAGACGAGCAGGCGCGTCGCGCCGCGCTGTCGAAGCTGCTGCCGATGCAGCGGGCGGATTTCGTCGAGCTGTTCGAGATCATGAAGGGCCTGCCGATTACGGTCCGGCTGCTCGATCCGCCACTGCACGAATTCCTGCCGCACACCCATGCGGAGATCGAGGAAGTCGCGCGCGCGATGAACACCGATCCGCGCAGGCTCGCCGATCGCGCCCGCGAGCTTGCCGAGTTCAATCCGATGCTCGGCTTCCGCGGCTGCCGTCTCGCCATCGCCTATCCGGAGATCGCCGAGATGCAGGCCCGCGCGATCTTCGAGGCCGCGGTGGAGGCGGAGAAGCGCACCGGCAAGGCGGTCGGGCTCGAAGTGATGGTGCCGCTGATCGCGACCAAGGCCGAGTTCGATCTGGTCAAGGCACGCATCGATGCCACCGCGCAATCGGTGATGCGCGAGACCGGTGCGAAGATCGCCTATCAGGTCGGCACGATGATCGAATTGCCGCGGGCCTGCCTGATGGCCGGCGAAGTCGCCAAGACGGCCGAGTTCTTCTCCTTCGGCACCAACGACCTGACGCAGACGACCTACGGCATCAGCCGCGACGACGCCGCAAGCTTCCTCGGCGCCTATGTCGCCAAGGGCATTCTCGAGATCGATCCGTTCGTCTCGCTCGATCGCGAGGGCGTCGGCGAGCTCGTGAAGATCGGCGTGGAGCGCGGACGCAAGACGCGTTCGGGCCTGAAGGTCGGCATCTGCGGCGAGCACGGCGGCGATCCCGCTTCCATCGCGTTCTGTCACCAGATCGGTCTCGACTACGTCTCGTGCTCGCCCTATCGCGTGCCGATCGCACGCCTCGCCGCAGCGCAGGCCGCGCTCGGCAAGGCGATCGCAAGCCAGGCGTGAGACGTCGCGCAACGACACTGCGATCAGTAAGCTCATCCGTCATTCCGGGATGGTCCGAAAGGACCAGACCCGGAATCTCGAGATTCCGGGTTCGATGCTTCGCATCGCCCCGGAATGACGTGTCTTGAGCGAACGGCGTGCTTTCACGTCGCGAAGTTCCACAGTCCCATACTGGCACGGGAACCCGCGAGAATTTTTCATCACCTTCGTTGACTGGATATTTACCAGTTTCGTCGAGCGCCCATTTACCAGCGCTTTCGATGTGATCGGGCGGCCGTACGCGAGTTCTTGCGTGTCTCACGCCGGCAACGCCGATTAACGCCCCGGCAACCTAAATTAGATACCAACGATAAAGATCGAATTGCACGGATGCACTGCGTTCGGTTTTGCGTATGTAAGCGTTGCGTGAGCGTATCGATGTTGGTCATGCGTAACCATCCGAAGGGCGCACGGTTTGCGTCCTTCGGACTCGGTCTTTGCGTTTTCGCTCTGATGCCGAACCAGATCGGCTATCAGGACATCGCCTCACTATTGGCGCGTCAGCCGGGGGTCGCCGAACGCTGGCAGAAGCGGGTTTATTCTCCCGCCGCCTCGATCCAGCTCGCGACCTACAGCCTCGGCCGCCCGATCGGAACGTCCGCGCCGCTAAGCGAGAGCTATATTCTCGCGAGTCTCGACGGTCAGGGCGCCGACGTCACCGGCTCCGTGTCGGGCAACGCGGTGCTGCGCGTACCGCAGCACTACCAGGCGTCCGAATTTCCAAAGGTCGATCGCACGCTGAAGGGCGATCGCCTGCTTCCTCGGTCCGTCGAGCCGGCCCCGGAGAGCGCGGCGCCTCCCGGCAAGCCGTCACCGCCCGCGGATCCCGCAACCTCCAACGGCTCCGTCTTCGGAGCGAAGACTGCGGCCGCGCCGTCGGCCGGCAAGGCGCCGCTCGACCCTGAACTACAGGAGGCCTTGAGCGCGCCGCCGCTTACTCAATATGAGGCGTCGCCCGCAGATGCGAAGTCCGCCTCTGATGCGATCGGGCTGTCGTCGCCGTTGCATGATGATGGCCTCAACGTGAAGACGGCGAGCCTGTTTTTCGGAGCGTCGTCGCTCGGCGGTCCGCTTGGCGGCATGGAGCGTTGGCAGCCCGGCGAGGAGCCGACCATCGTGATGCCGGATCCCGATATGAAGGCCACCGCGCCGCTGCCGCCGGCATCAGACGACGCCAAGGCGAACGAGAGCGGCGAGAGCATCGCGCCGAAGGGCGAGGTCAATGCCGACAATCAACGTGCCAAGACGCCGGCCGAACGGCTCGGATTGTTTGACGAGAAGTCGCGCGCCAAGTCCGAGAAATGTCTTGCCGAAGCGGTCTATTTCGAGGCCCGCGGCGAAGCGGTGCGCGGCCAGATCGCGGTGGCGCAGGTCGTGCTGAACCGCGCCTTCTCCGGCTATTATCCGACCACCGTCTGCGGCGTGGTCTATCAGAACAAGTATCGGCATTATGCCTGCCAGTTCACCTTCGCCTGCGACGGCACGCGCGACGTGATCCGCGAGCCCGACATGTGGGAGCGCGCCAAGAAGATCGCCAAGGCCATGCTCGACGGGCTGATCTGGCTGCCGGAGGTCAACAAGTCGACGCACTATCACGCCTATTGGGTGCGCCCGTCCTGGGTCGGCGAGATGAAGAAGATGTACAGATACGGCGTGCACACCTTCTATCGCCCGAAGGCCTGGGGCGACGGCAGTGACGCGCCAAGCTGGGGCACGCCGGCCCAGACCGCCGCGATATCCGCCGAGCTCGCCGAGGAAGCCAAGAGCGAAGCCGAGCTCAGTCCGAACTCGGTTAGGCGCTGAGCGCTCGGTGGTTGTAGTCTAAATCGACGCGAAAATGGTCGTTCACCTCGCGCCGCTTGCGGGGAGAGGTCGGATTGCATCCTCAGATGCAATCCGGGTGAGGGGGACTCACCACGAAGCCGCGCTCGCCGAGAGAGCCCCTCATCCCGACCTTCTCCCCGTAAGAACGGGGAAAGGAGGGCAGGCACCGTCACAAACATCACGCATCAATATCGATCGCGACGTCGAAATTCTGGGCCGAATGCGTCAGTGCGCCCGACGAGACATAGTCGACGCCGGTTGCGGCGATCTTCGCGATCGAGTCCAGCGTGACGCCGCCGGACGCTTCGAGTACGACGCGGCCTTGCGCGATCTTCACCGCCTCGGTCAGTGTCGCAACGTCCATGTTGTCGAGCAGCACGACATCGGCGAGGCCGGTGTCGAGCACCTCGCGCAGCTGTTTCAACGTATCGACCTCGATCTCGATCTTGACGAGATGGCCGATGTGCTTGCGGGCGCGCTCCAGCACGGGACGGATGCCGCCCGCGACCGCGATGTGGTTGTCCTTGATCAGGACCGCATCGTCGAGACCGAAGCGATGGTTGAAGCCGCCGCCGCAGCGCACGGCATATTTCTCCAGCGCCCGCAGTCCCGGCGTGGTCTTGCGCGTGCAGCAGATGCGCAGTTTCGTGCCGGCCGTATGGCGCACATACTCGGCTGTCAGCGTGGCGATGCCGGACAGACGCCCGACGAAATTGAGCGCTGTGCGCTCGGCCGTCAGCACCGCGCGTGCAGGACCGGAGATCGTCAGCAGCTGCAGTCCGGCCGCGACCGATGCGCCGTCACGGACATGCGCCTCGATGCGGATGTCAGGGGTGAGCGTCTGGAACGTCGCGACCGCGAGCGGCAGGCCCGCGATCACGCCCGCCTGCCGCGCGACCATGATCGCATGCGCCTGGGTCGGCTCGGGGATGGTCGCCATCGAGGTGATGTCGCCGGCGCGGCCGAGGTCTTCGTCAAGCGCGCGCCGCACAGCCGCATCGATCGCGAGCGGCGACAGGAAGGCGTCGGGGTGAAGCAGCGAGGCTGGTGTCGTCATGATGGCTCCGTTAGTCAGGCGATCATCGGCTGCGCGTCGCGCGCCGTTGCCGTGTCGGTCAGTTGTTCCGCGATCTCGTGCGCCTTCGCGAGCGTCGTCATGGTGCGGCGGGCGTGCGCCGGCGTCTCGGCCGGATAGTCGGAGCGATCATGCGCGCCGCGGCTTTCGCGCCGTGCCCAGGCGGCCGTCGCGATCAAAAGCGCCGATGTCGCCATGTTGCGCAGCGCGATGCTGCCGGCGCCGCGTTCGAGCCTGGCAAAGCTGCGTACCGCCTCCGCGAGCCGGTCGCCGTCCCTGATGACGCCGACATGCGAGGTCATCATCTTGCGAAGATCTGCTTCGGACAAGGCGGAGAGGGCGGCGTTGGGTAGCGGCGGTTCGACCCGCACGCGTGAGGGCGCGGGCAGGGCGCTGCCCGCGATGTCGTCCGCGATCCGCGCGGCATAAACCACGGCCTCCAGCAGCGAGTTCGATGCGAGCCGGTTGGCGCCATGCGCGCCGGTCGAGGACACTTCGCCGCCGGCCCACAAACCCTTGATTGAACTTCTGCCGCGCGTGTCAACCGCGACGCCGCCCATGTGGTAGTGCGCGGCGGGCGCTACCGGGATCGGCTGTATCGCCGGATCGATGCCGGCCACGCGGCAGGCGGCATAGACGGTCGGGAATTTTTCGGCGAAGCGTGCGCCGAGCGCCGCCCGCGCGTCGAGAAACGCGCCGTGGCCTGCCGCGATCTCGGCGAACACGCCGCGTGCGACAATGTCGCGCGGTGCAAGCTCGGCCAGTGGATGCCGCGCCGGCATGAAGCGTTCGCCATCGCCGTTGACGAGAACCGCGCCTTCGCCGCGCAGCGCTTCGGTCGCAAGCGGCGCGGGATCGCGGCCGGCCATGATCGCGGTCGGGTGGAATTGCACGAATTCCGGGTCCGCGATCACGGCGCCCGCGCGGGCGGCGATCGCAAGCCCGAGGCCGCTTGCCTCGGCCGGGTTCGTCGTCACCGCATAGAGATGGCCGATGCCGCCGGTCGCGAGCACGACCGCGCGCGCGGCGATTGAGAGCGGCCTTGCTGCAGACTCACGCGCTTTCCGCAGCTGTAATCCGGTGACCGCATTGTTGTCGGTCAGCAGCGCTTCCGCGACAAAACCTTCGAGCACCCGGATCGACGGCGTGCGGCGGACTGCGTCCGTCAGCGCGGCGATGATCGCCTGTCCGGCCATGTCGCCGCGCACATGCACGATACGCCGTGCGGAATGCGCGGCCTCGCGGCCGACCGCGAGCCGGCCTTCGAGATCGCGGTCGAACGGCACGCCGTAACGCAAGAGATCGTGCGATCCGCGCCGGTGCCTCGCGCGCAAGCTCCAGTGCGACCGCTTCGTCGACGAGACCTGCGCCGGCGGCGATGGTGTCCGCCGCATGCGCCTCCGCACTGTCGCCGTCGCCGACCGCCGCCGCGATGCCGCCCTGTGCCCACGCCGTGGATGCGCCCTGGCCGAGCGGCGCAGCCGCGATCAGCGTTACCGGACGCGGTGCCAGTTTCAACGCACAGAACAGGCCGGTCAGGCCGCCGCCGACGATGACGACGTCATCGCTGCGGATGAAATTGTCGATGTGATGGGACATGCCGTTTCTCACTCTTCATCGCCCCACGATGCCGTTGCCGCAGCCGCAATTTTTTCGCCGTATCCGTCGCCCCTGCGAAAGCAGGGGCCCATAACCACAGGTTTTCATTGTCCTGCGAATTGCCTGTACATCTTTCTTTTCCAAAACCACGCCCTGTGGTTATGGGTCCCTGCGTTCGCAGGGACGACAGTGGATGGCTCTCGTAACGGGGCTAATTCTTCAGATTGATCATCCGTTCGACCGACCGCCGCGCCTTGTCGGCGATCGCGGGATCGATGACGACCTCCTCGCGAAGAAGAAGCAGGCTCTCCAGAATGTTCGGCAGCGTGATACGCTTCATGTGCGGACAGAGATTGCATGGCTGCACCATCTTCACCTCCGGCAATTCCGCGCGCACATTGTCGGCCATCGAGCATTCCGTGATCATCACGAGGCGTTTTGGGCGCTTGTCCTTCACCCATTTGATCATGTGCGCGGTCGAGCCGGTGAAATCGGCTTCCGCCAGCACGTCCGGCGGGCATTCCGGATGCGCGATGATCTGCACGGAGGGATCGGCCTCGCGATAGGCGCGCAACTCGTCGCCGGTGAAGCGCTCGTGCACCTCGCAGGCGCCCTTCCAGGCGATGATCTTCACATTGGTCTTGGACGCGACATATTGCGCGAGATAGCGGTCGGGCAGGAAGATTACGGTCGGCGCGTTGAGGCTTTCGACCACCTGCACCGCGTTCGACGAGGTGCAGCAGATGTCGACCTCGGCTTTCACGTCGGCCGACGTGTTGACATAGGCGACGACGGGCACGCCGGGGAAACGCTCGCGCAACAGCCGCACATCGGCGCCCGTGATGCTCGCGGCCAGCGAGCAGCCGGCGCGAGAATCCGGGATCAGCACCGTCTTGTGCGGATTGAGGATCTTCGAGGTCTCCGCCATGAAGTGCACGCCGCATTGAACGATGATGTCGGCCTTCACCTTGGTGGCCTCGACCGCGAGCTGCAGCGAGTCGCCGACGATGTCGGCGACACAGTGGAAGATCTCGGGCGTCTGATAATTATGCGCGAGGATCACCGCGTTGCGCGCGGCCTTCAATTCGTTGATCGCCTTTACATAGGGCGCCATGAACGGCCACTCGACCGGCGGGATCACGTCCTTGACCCGCTGATAGAGATGCGCGGTCGCGCGCTCCACGTCGGGCGTCCATTCGAGCGGTGGCCGCGACAGCGCGTCTGCATGATTTTTGGAGTGGGGCGTGCGATCAATCACCGGCGCGGAATGGCCGGGGGCGGAACGTCCAAGATCTTCGGGCCCATAAAGTCCAGCGATCGGCATGCGAGCCTCCTTCTTTGTCCTTCGGGTTACCTAAATATGCTCAATTAGAGTATATAGAGGGTCTGATAAATCCGGCCTCGCGGGGCCGGCATTGTCCTGAACTGCTGTCCCACTCAATTCGGCAGCGTCGCCGAGGAGCAGATGCATCACGAGGATGTTATTATCCTCAAAACGAGCAAAACAAACATAACACGAGAGGTGGCGCGCCGCTAGTACCGCCAGCGGTCAATTCGTCAGGTCTGCCTCCATCGATTTGCAACGCTGCAATGCGACCGGATTTTTTCAACGCGGCGGGTTGGGATTTCCATGCGAATGCATTAATCCTTCGCAGCGGCGCGCAGTCGCCAATCGAAGTGCAGAGCAGGGGGAAGCGATGTCGGCAACCACGGGCGAGCTGAACGCGGCATCGCGCATCTCCACCTGGCGCACGCCGCTCGTCATCATCGCCTGCGGATGTGCGATCGGCCTGCTCGGCTTCGGTCCGCGGTCGGCGCTCGGCTTTTTCATGCAGCCGATGAGCCGCGAATTCGCCTGGGGCCGCGACGTGTTCGCTCTCGCGCTCGCCGTGCAGAATTTGCTGTGGGGCCTCGGCCAGCCCTTTGCCGGTGCGATCGCCGACCGGTTCGGCCTGGTGCGCGTGATGTTTGTCGGCGCGCTGCTCTATGCCGGCGGCCTGCTCCTGATGCGCTATTCCTCGACGCCGCTCTCGCTCAATCTCGGCGCCGGCGTTCTGATCGGTTTCGGCCTGTCGGGCTGCTCGTTCAATCTGGTGCTGTCGGCCTTCAGCAAGCTGCTGCCGGCCGAGAAGCGCGGGCTCGCGCTTGGCGCGGGCACCGCGGCCGGCTCGTTCGGGCAATTCCTGTTTGCGCCGTTCGGCGTCGCGATGATCGACAATTTCGGCTGGCAGACCGCGCTGACCGTGTTCGCCGTGCTGATGCTCTTGATCATTCCGCTGTCGCTCGCGCTTGCCACGCCACCCGTGGCCACGACCGATGTACCGGCGGCGGAGCAGCAATCGTTCAAGACTGCGCTGGCGGAGGCGTTCGGCCATCGCTCCTACGTGCTGCTCGTGCTCGGCTTTTTCACCTGCGGCTTCCAGCTCGCGTTCATCACCGTGCATCTGCCGCCCTTCCTGGTCGACCGCGGCATTCCGGCGCAAACCGGCGGCTGGGTGATCGCCGCGATCGGCCTGTTCAACATCATCGGTTCGCTCAGCGTCGGCTGGATGCAGAACCGCCTGCCGAAGCGCTATATCCTGTCGACCATCTATTTCACGCGCGCGGTCGCGACCGTTCTCTTCATCTCGTTTCCCATCACGCCAATCTCCGCGATCGCCTTCGGCGCAATCAGCGGCCTGACTTGGCTCTCGACGGTGCCACCGACCTCGGCGCTGGTCGCGCTGATGTTCGGCACGCGCTGGCTGGCCACGCTTTACGGCTTCGCCTTTGTCAGCCACCAGGTTGGCGGCTTCCTTGGCGTCCTGCTCGGCGGCATCGTGTTCGAGAAGTTCGGTTCCTATACGCCGATCTGGTGGCTCTCGATCCTGTTTGGTGTGTTATCGGCGCTGATCAATCTGCCGATCGTCGAGAAGCCGGTCGAACGGGCCGTTGCGCAGCCTGCCTGATGCGATAAAACTCCTGAACGCTCGAGAGTTCAGGGAGGTTGATCATGGCGACGTTCAAGGCGATCAGGATCGACAAGGCGGACAAGGGCACGACCGCAGCCCTCACGCAGTTCGACGACGCCGATTTGATGGACGGCGACGTCACCGTTCGGGTCGAATGGTCGACCCTGAACTACAAGGATGGCCTCGCCGTCACCGGCAAGATGCCGGTGGTGCGGCGCTTCCCGATGATCGCGGGCATCGATTTCGCCGGTACTGTCGAGCAATCATCGCATCCGCAATGGAAGGCCGGCGACAAGGTGATCTGCACCGGCTGGGGCATGGGCGAGACGCATCTCGGCGCCTATGCGGAGAAGGCGCGCGTCAAGGGCGACTGGCTGGTGCCGTTGCCGCAGGGCCTGTCGGCGCGCGACGCGATGGCGATCGGAACCGCCGGTTTCACCGCGATGCTGGCCGTGCTGGCGCTGGAGAAGCAGGGTCTGACGCCTGCGAGCGGACCGATGGTGGTCACCGGAGCTGCCGGTGGCGTCGGCTCGGTTGCAACCGCAGTGCTGTCGAAGCTCGGTTATCACGTGATCGCGTCAACCGGCCGCATGTCGGAAACCGCCTATCTGAAAAGCCTGGGCGCCGCCGAGGTGATCGATCGCAACGAGCTTTCCGGCCCTGCCAAGCCGCTCGCCAAGGAACGTTGGGCTGGCGGCGTCGACAGCGTCGGGTCGACCACGCTCGCCAATCTGTTGTCGATGACCAGGTATGGCGGCGCGATCGCGGCCTGCGGACTCGCCGCCGGCATGGACCTGCCATCCTCGGTTGCTCCGTTCATTTTGCGCGGAGTGTGCCTTCTCGGCATTGATTCCGTGATGTGTCCCATTTTGCCACGCAAATCCGCCTGGGAGCGGCTCGCTCGCGATCTGGACCACGGAAAACTAGCTGAAATTACTCATGAAATTACTCTCGATCAGGTCATTGCCATGGGGCCTCAGATCCTCGCCGGCCAGGTCCGCGGTCGAATTGTGGTAAAAATTCCCTGAGAGTGTTCAGACTTTGCCAACGAACATGCTCCAATGTTGCCACGGTTGGTATGGTAAGCAGAGGGTAAAGGATCGGCGCCGCCCGCTGCCAGGTTCAAGTCGGAGTTACAGCATGCTTGCGCGTTTTGTATTGGGTACCGTGACGGCCGGAGCGATGATCGTGCCGGCACTTGCTGGAATGATGAACGCCGACGAGGCGCGCAAATTCGTCGCAGGCAAGGTGTTCGCATTCACCTGTTTCGATGGCACCCGCGGTGCCGGCCGCATCCTCGATGACATGGGCGTGACGGGTGCGGTGCAGTTTTCCGGTTCCGGACCGATCCGGCATGTTCGCTTGCCCGGCAACACGCTGCAGATTCGCGGGCAGTCGGTCTGCGCCTCGCTGCGCGGCGTGCCGTTCGAACCCTGCTTCAATCTGGACAAGAAAGACGATCGCAGCTTCCGCGGCTCGGTGTCCGGCATGGGCTTCGCCTATTGTGACTTCCAGCACCAGGGCGGATCGCAGATGCTGATGGCCCGCGCAGTGGCCCGCCCGCGCGGCCGCGCACGCTCGGCCGACGCCTCGCATGCGACCGAGGTCACCGCGAGGGTCGAGACGCCGCGTGTCGAGACGGGCAAGATCGAGCCTGCAACGCCTGCGCCCGCCGCGCCGGCCAAGACGGAGAGCAAGCCGGAGAGCGCGCCTCCCGAGCTGCGCCGCTCGACGGACTGATTAACAGCGCATCAATAAGAGATTAACGTCGGCGAACGTGCCGTCGTGGCGCCGTAGTTGTACGGGCGTATTGCTTCATGTGTTGGTAGCTCTCCCGGGTCCAGTTTCCGGACAAGGGATGAGGCGGGCCCAACACATGGGTTCAAACAATGTCGCTCTATTTTTTCCGGGTCAGCCACGGCCAGTACTCCGGCGGCTCTGATCAGCCCCAGGAGTTCGCCAATCGCGACGCTGCCTGGACCGAGTTCACGGCCGTCTGCGCCAATCTGATCGGCGGAATTTCTCGCGGCCTCCAGCCAAATGCCAACTGGCAGATGGAGCTTCTCGACGAGGCCAAGCAGCCTGTGTTCCGGATCAAGCTGGTCGGCGAAGCGCTCGGCTGAGCCCCGCCCGGCGACGAGCCGGCGGTATTTTACTTCCAGCGGCGGATTTTTCGGTGATGCTCCGTAGTCCTACGAAGAAGCATTAACCGGAATCACCGATGCTGCGCGGATATTGCTTAATCTGAAGGCTACTCGCGCATTTCGGTTGCAAGTCGCCCCGCTTGTTCGATGCGCAGCGCTGGCCGTGCCGGCGTGATCGATACTGTCTGGCTCGCAACCTTTCCTTAAGAGAAATTCCATGCACGATCAGCGCAAACCCCGCTCCCTGTTCATGGTGCGAGGGCGCATCCTTCTGCTTTTCGCAATTTGCACCGTCCTGGTGATCGCCGCGGCATCGTTCGGCTTCTGGCGATATTCTGCGAGTCTTCGGGTGTTCGACGAAGACGTGATGGCCCGCGAGAGCGACGCGCTCGACGTCGAGGCGATCGAGATCAATTTCAAGAAGCAGGTCCAGGAATGGAAGGACACGCTGCTTCGCGGGAAGAAACCGGAGGCGCTGGACAAGCACTGGACGGCGTTTCAGCAGCGCGAGGGCGAAGTGCGTACCGTGGCGGAGCGGCTGAGCCGCGGCATCGCCGATGCCGACGCAGCCCAGCTGGTCGCGCAGTTCGCGGCCGCCCACAAGACGATGGGCGAGGCTTACAGGCGCGGCCTCCAGGAATTCAAGGACCACGAGTTCGACAGCTCCGTGGGCGACAAGGCGGTCGCCGGGATCGATCGGGCTCCGACCGAGCTTCTGGGCAAGGCAAAAGAGCGGTTACTGGCGCTCGCGCAGGGCCACGCTACCGATGCGCGCGCGGAGGCGCATCGCACCGCCTGGCTGACGATCCTGCTGTTGGCGCTCGCGACGGCCACAGGCGGCGCCGTCTTTATGATCGCGGTGCAACGGAGCATTTCGAACCCGCTGACGCGCGTCGTCGACGCGCTGACGGAACTCGCCGCTGGCAACACCGCGGCCCTCGTCCAGGGATCGGAGCGCGGCGACGAAATCGGCCGCGTGGCAGAGGCGATCGAATTGCTCAAGGAGAAGATGATCGACGCCGAACGGTTACGGGCCGAGCAGGCGGGCGCCGAACAGCGCCAGTTGCGGCAGCGCCAGGCGGACATGCACCGGCTTGCCGACAGTTTCGAGGCGGCCGTCGGCGA
Source organism: uncultured Alphaproteobacteria bacterium (assembly GCA_963770385.1). Lineage (GTDB taxonomy): Bacteria > Pseudomonadota > Alphaproteobacteria > Rhizobiales > Xanthobacteraceae > Bradyrhizobium. The sequence goes on from CAVYPJ010000003.1 coordinate 3,785,710, forward strand.
GATCGTCGACACCGTGTCGTCCGCGTCCGGTGAGCTCGAAGCGTCCGCCAAGACGCTGACCGCGTCGGCCGAACGCGCGCAGGAGCGAACCACGATGGTTGCTACCGCGTCCGAGGAGGCGTCCACCAATGTGCACTCGGTGGCGTCCGCGGCCGAAGAGATGACATCCTCCATCAACGAGATCGGCCGCCAGGTGCATGAATCGGCGCGCATGGCAGGCGAGGCCGTCAGCCAGGCCCGCGGCACCACCGAGCGCGTCAGCGAGCTGTCGAAAGCCGCCGCCCGGATCGGCGACGTGGTCGAGCTCATCAACACCATCGCCGGCCAGACCAATCTTCTCGCCCTGAACGCCACCATCGAGGCTGCCCGCGCCGGCGAGGCCGGCCGCGGCTTCGCGGTGGTCGCCTCGGAAGTGAAGGCGCTGGCCGAGCAGACGGCGAAAGCAACGGGCGAGATCGGCGAGCAGATCTCCGGCATCCAGGCCGCGACCCAGCAGTCGGTCGGCGCGATCGGGGAGATCAGCGGCACGATCGAGAAGCTGTCCGAGATCGCCTCGGCGATCGCTGCTGCCGTGGAAGAGCAGGGCGCAGCGACGCAGGAAATCTCCCGCAGCGTGGAGCAGGCGGCGCATGGCGCCCAGCAGGTGTCGTCCAACATCGCCGACGTGCAGCGCGAGGCGAGCGAAACCGGATCGGCGTCCTCGCAGGTGCTGTCGGCCGCGCAGACGCTGTCGTCCGACAGCGACCGGCTGAGGCGGGAAGTCGAGAAGTTTCTAGGCACGGTGCGCGCCGCCTGATCATGGCGCGCTGAAATGCGCTGGCCTCACGACGAGTCATTTCAGCGTCGCGCTGGTTGTAATCTTGCGTCACCGTAACCGCACGGGTGAAAAATTTAACAAAGTTTTGGGTAGGTTTCTCCGACAAGTTTTCGAGGCGGTTCGGGAAGGCCGCCTGACGTGCGGCAAAGTCTGTGCCGACCTTTCACGGAGCCTCCAATGTCGTTCATGGGCCGCTTTCGAATCCTCCCCAAGATCCTGGCCATCATTCTCCTGCTCGCGGGCGCATTGGCGCTCACCGCATCGATCGCGATCTCCGCGCTACGGGTGCAGAACGAGAACGCGGAAGTCATGACGTCGGCCGGCAAGCGTGCGCTGCTGGCGACGCGGGCCAACAACAACATCATCTCGATCAGCAGAGCCGAATATCGCAGCGCGCTCGACCCCCGCGACGAGAACCGGCTCGCCGCGCGCAAGGTGATCGACGAGCAGCTCAAGGAGTTCAAGGAACGACTCGAGACGATGGCAAAGACGGCGGACGCCCAGGCGCAGGCCCTGTTGCCTGCCGTGCGGCAGGCGTTTTCGACTTATGAGCAGGCGCTGATGGAGACGCTTACGGCGGTCGATGCGGCATCGTCCTCCACGGTTTCCGAAACCGCCGAGAAGCTGCGCGATGATCTCGTCAAGAGCCGTACCGCGTCGGAAGTCCTGCAGCTCAAGGTCAGGGCGGTTGCCGACCGGCTGAGCAAGCGCGTCGAGGAATATGAGGAAGCGACCGCCAGGCAATACAGCTCAGGGTCGACCTTGCTGATCGGCATTTCGCTCGGCTGCATCATCGTCGGAATGATCCTGGGCTTTGCGATCGGTCAGTACGGCATCGCCAGGCCATTGCGCGCGATGGTCGATCTCCTGCAGGCGCTTGCCGGCGGAAAATACGAGATCGACGTGCACAGCACCGATCGCAAGGATGAGGTCGGTGACGTGGCCAGGGCCGCGCTCGTCTTCAAGGAGAACGGCCTCGCCAAGATCCGGATGGAAACCGAGCAGAAGGAAGCCGAGACCCGCGTCGCACGTCAGCGCCAGGCCGACATGCACAGGATGGCAGACGATTTCGAAAGCGCCGTCGGCGAGATCATTGAGGTCGTTAGCTCGGCGTCCAACGAGCTTGAGGCCTCGGCCAACACGCTGACCTCGACCGCCGAGCGCTCGCAGCGGCTATCCACCGCCGTGGCGGCCGCGTCCGAAGAGGCCTCGACCAATGTGCAGTCGGTGGCGTCCGCCACCGAGGAGATGGCGTCATCGATCACCGAAATCAGCCGCCAGGTGCAGGAATTGGCGCGCATGGCGGGCGAAGCCGTCGGCCAGGCCCGCAACACCACCGATCGCGTCGGCGAATTGTCCAAGGCTGCGACCCGCATCGGCGACGTCGTCGAACTTATCAACACGATCGCCGGCCAGACCAACCTTCTGGCGCTGAACGCGACCATCGAAGCGGCCCGCGCCGGCGAAGCCGGCCGCGGCTTCGCGGTTGTCGCTTCCGAAGTGAAGGCACTGGCCGAGCAGACGGCGAAGGCGACCGGCGAGATCGGCCAGCAGATCAACGGCATCCAGGCCGCGACCAACGACTCCGTGAACGCGATCAAGGAAATCAGCGTCACGATCGAAAGGCTCTCCGAGATATCCTCGACGATCGCTGCTGCCGTGGAAGAGCAGGGCGCGGCGACGCAGGAAATCTCCCGCAACGTGCAGCAGGCGGCGGCCGGCACTCAGCAGGTCTCATCCAACATCACCGATGTGGAGCGCGGTGCGAACGAGACCGGCTCGGCCTCCTCGCAGGTGCTGTCGGCCGCCAAGTCGCTGTCCGGCGATAGCAATCGGTTGAAGCTCGAGGTCGGCAAGTTTCTCGGTACCGTCCGCGCGGCGTAGGCGCTGTCCGGCAGGGCGTTGGCCGATGCCATCCGCGAGCCGGGCTGCAGTTTTTTTGCACAGTACACTTTGCCGCAGGCGCGCGACCCTTTCCGCGGTAGCAGGATGGCGTAGCGCCGTCTACCGTGAGTAGAACTACGGAAGCCGGATTAACCCGCGCTTGGGTTCGCGATCTTATGGTTCAGCAACATTTAATTGAACCGATCCGATTGTTTGCTGCTCCGCGGAAAGCCGCGAGACGCCCAAACTGATTATTTCGCGCCTGAGAGCGGGTTTCCATGTCCAAGCTTTCCATTCGATTCAAGATCGTCGCGGCAATCCTTTTCTTCGTCGCCTCGATGTCGCTGTTGGGATTTGTGGCGGTGCGAAGCGTCCAGTCCATCAACGCCTATACGGTCGAGATTGCGACCAATTGGCTTCCGAGCGTCAAGGTGCTCGGTGATCTGCGCACCGACATCAACCTGTTCCGCGTCGCGCTTCGCGCGCATTGCATGGCGGAAACGCCGGAGGCAAAGGATGCGGGCGAGAAGCGTCTGGCAGGGATCCTCGAAGCCATCAAGAAGGACCGGAGCGTCTACGAGGGCAAGATTTCATCTGCCGAGGAGCGCGCTATCTACGACGAGTGGTCGCGCGCCTGGGACAAATACCAGACGGGCGTTGCCGAGGTCATCAAGGAGTCGCGCAACAGCATAGGCCGGGTCCCTCACGAGGCGACCGAACTGCTGACCAAGTCGGTCGCGGTGACGGCCGCCGAGTTCGATAAGATCCTGAAGAGAGGCATCGATCTGAACGACGCCGGCGCCGCGACGGCGACGAAAGCCGCCGCGGACGGTTACAACACCACGATATGGATTGCATTTTGCATCGTCGCGGCTGCGATGATAGCCGGTATCGCGGTCGGCGTGCTGGTGGTGCGCGACGTTTCGCGCGGCATCGCCTCCATCGTCAAGCCGATGCAGGCGCTTGGTGGCGGTGACCTGACCGCGGAGGTGCCGCATCAGGGCGAAAAGACCGAAATCGGCGCGATGGCCGGTGCGCTGCAGGTCTTCAAGGACGCGCTGATCGCAAAGCAGGCGGCTGACGAAGCCGCGGCCGGCGACGCCGACGCCAAGATCGCGCGCGGACGCCGCGTCGATCAGATCACCCGCGATTTCGAATTGACCATCGGCGAGATCGTGGACACCGTGTCGACCGCCTCGACGCAGCTCGAGGGATCGGCGGGCACATTGACCTCCACAGCCAAGCGCTCGCAGGAGCTCTCCACCATCGTCGCAGCCGCTTCCGAAGAAGCGACCGCGAATGTGCAGTCGGTTGCTTCCGCCACCGAGGAGCTGACGTCGTCGGTCAACGAGATCAGCCGGCAGGTGCAGGAATCTGCGCGGATGGCGAGCGATGCGGTGGGCCAGGCCCGCGACACCACCGATCGGGTCAGCGAATTGTCGAAGGCCGCGACACGTATCGGCGACGTCGTCGAGCTGATCAACAGCATCGCGGGCCAGACCAACCTGTTGGCGCTGAATGCGACCATCGAAGCGGCACGGGCCGGCGAGGCGGGCCGCGGCTTTGCGGTCGTTGCCTCCGAGGTGAAGGCGCTCGCCGAGCAGACCTCGAAAGCGACCGGCGAGATCGGTCAACAGATTTCCGGCATCCAGGCCGCGACACAGGATTCCGTCAGCGCGATCCGGGAAATCAGCGTCACCATCGAGAAGCTGTCGGAGATTTCCTCCACCATCGCGGCTGCGGTCGAAGAGCAGGGTGCGGCGACCCAGGAAATTTCCCGCAACGTGCAGCAGGCGGCGCTCGGCACCCAGCAGGTGTCATCCAACATCACCGACGTGCAGCGCGGCGCCAGCGAGACCGGATCTGCCTCCTCGCAAGTGCTGTCAGCCGCGCAGTCACTGTCCGGCGACAGCGACCGCCTCAGGGTCGAAGTCAGCAAGTTCCTCAACACGGTTCGGGCGGCTTGATTTTCGCGCGCTCTTGCCTCCACTCTCCCTCGCCCCGCTCTTGCGGGGAGAGGGCCGGGGTGAGGGGCTCTCTCCGCAAATTCGTTGCCAATTAGTTCGCCGATAGACCTGTACCCCCTCACTCGGATTGCATCTGACGATGCCATCTGACCTCTCCCCGCAAGCGGGGCGAGGTAAGCGTGCCCATTCCATAGCGCATGGACTTAATCAAACTGCTCACTTACTGCACCGGAGCCGGCGGCGCAGCCTGCCGCCTGAACAAAATGCGCTGGTACAACCAGCCGATCGCGACCAGCACCAGGCCGAGGCACATGAACGACAGCGCGCGGTAGATCCCCTCCAGCGTCGACATGTCGATCAAAAACGCTTTCAGGATGGTCAGCGCGATGACCGCCGCCGAGGCGAGCCGCGCGCGTTCGGAGTTCACCACGACGCCGATGCCGAGCAGCGCCACGCCGAAGAGCAGCCAGGCTATCGAATAAGTGTATTGCTCTGCATCGCCTGTCCCGCCGCTGCTCATGACCGGGCCGTGATAGAGCCTGCGGATCTCGAACGACACATAGGCCAGCGCCAGCATCAGCGCGCCGGCTGCGATCGTATTGCCGTAATAGCGATGCCGCTGGCCGGCGACTGCGTAGGAGAGAAGCAGCGCCAGGATCGCAGGCAGGGCATAGCCGAGCAGCAGCACGTTGAGGAACGTGCCGCCGACATTGATCGGCCAGAGCAATGGCGTCTCCAGCAGCAGAAGGCCGAACACGGCCGCGAGCCCAGCGAATGCCGTGAGCAGCACGGCGCTGATATTGTGGACGAGACTGCCCGAGCGCAGACGCAGCCGCTCCAGGCCGATGGCCATCGCCAGCGCCACCGACACCTGCAGCGCGACCTCGGTGAGGCCGGCATTGTTGCGATAGACGTCGCCGCCGTTGACGGCGTGGCGGATCTCCATGAACGCCAGCAGCACCGTGAACAGGATCGCGGCCGACTCCACCGCGCGCAGTGGCGCATCGTCGCCGCGCCGGCGCAGGAGATAGCTGCCGGTCCAGAACGACAGTGCGGGCACGCCATAGCCCCAGAGCAGCCAGTTGAAGATCGGCGTGGTGCCGATCGCCTCGCCCGCGATCCGCGGCTCATAGGCGATTCGCGCGGTCACGATGCCGGCGAGGATCGCAGCCAGCGTCCGCATGAAGGGGATCGGCCGCTGCACCGAGATCCAGGCCGCGCCCATCGACATCAGCGCCAGTGCGATGCTCAGCCAGCCCTTTTCGAGGGAGAACGTGAAGGCGAGCGCCAGCGCGCCGAGCGTGCCGGTCGCAAACAGCGCGATCGCGATCTGCAGTCCAGGCCGTTCCTCACGACGGGTCAGCATTTCGGTTGCGGCGCCAAAGGCGGCTGCGAGCAGCACCGCCATGATCGCGAACGGGATCGAGCGGTCGAGATGCGCGATGCGCGCATAGAGCGCGACCAGCAGCGCGAGCGGCGTGAAGACCGCGCAGGCGGCCCAGAACACGGTGACCTTGGCGGCGTTGAAACGACCTTGCGCCAAGAAGCCGGCCACGCCAAATCCGACCGCAAAGATCGCTGCGGTGACAAGATGCAGCGAGATCGATCCATCGGTCGCGGAAGGTCCGATGCCCGGCATGGCTCCGCCGGGCAGGACGAGCATGTCCGGGTTGGCGCGCACCGCCCATTCCACGAACACGGCGAAGACGAACGTAGCAGCTGCGGCGAGCGCACCGGCCGCCGCCGGAGCGCGCCAGGCCACGAACAGCGTGCCCGCGACCAGGAGCCCAAACGCGATCACGGCGCTGTCGGCGTGGTGGCCGTACAGCACGATCATCATCGCGGCGAACAGATAGGCCGCGAGCGAGCCGGACGAGATCAATTCGACCTGTTCGGCTTCTGCCGACGGTCCGAACGCGAAGCCGCACACGACCAGCAGCGCGGCGAGAACAAATCCCGCGATCACATGGAAAAGGTGCGGCGCAATCATCGACGGCCCGCAGTCAAGGCAAGGCAGGGTCCAGAGCAGCGCGAACACGATGGTGGTGATGGCAAGCCAGCGCCATAGCCGTACCCGCGCCAGTCCGAAGGCCGCGGCGGTGACGATCCCGAGATAGATGTAGAGCGCCCAGTAGTCAGGCTCGCCCGAGGACACCAGGACCGGCGTCACGAAGGCGGCGGCGACGCCGAGGCCCGCGAGCGCGGGGCCATGCAGCAGGGCCGCGGCGAGCGTGCCGAGCGCGACCAGCCCAAGCAGGACGAAGGCGGGTGCGGGCGCGAGGAAATCGTAGAGCGCGTAGGCGGCATAGACGGTGGCGAACGCCACGGCCGTGCCGGCCGCGGTCAGGATCGCCGGAATGTTGGCGATCGGCAGCGCTTCGATGTCCGCGATGCTCTGCGTGCGCCGCGTCCATTCGCCGGCGAGGAGCAATGCCAGCGCGAACAGGCCGCCGAGCATCGTGCGCACGCCCGGCCCCAGCAATCCGGCTTCGATCGAGTAGCGCACCATGAAGAATCCGCCGAGCGCGAGCGTCAGGCCGCCGATCCACACGACCCAGCGCGTGCCGATGCGCTCCTCGAAGCCGGGCGCCGCTGCCGGCACGGGCGGCGGCGATGGCGGTGGTGTCGTCGTTGTGCTGCCGGTCGCTTCCGCTGTGAGCGCTTCGCCCGATGTGGCAGGGCCTCGCGATTCAACTGACGATGCGGGCTGGTCGACGGTTGGGATAGGCGGTGGCGACGCGGCAAGCGTTGCTTCCACCTCCTGAAGCGGCGAGAGCGGCGGCGGTACCGGCGCCGCGGCTGCTCTTGCCTGTGCGCCTTCGAGCGCATCGAGCCGCGCCCGCAGATGGTCGGCGCGATTGAAGGCCTTCAGCGCCAGCACGAACGCAGCGATCGCCACCGCGATCGAGAACCAGTCGAACGGCCAATCGAACATCACTTTGCTTTCCGGAAATCCCGAGTGCGGGGTGGGGAGAGAGTCGCGGGCCTGCGTGCTGCCGCTGCTCAGCGGCGTCCACGGACGCGCAGGCCCGGCGCGGGCCGTTCCTGCAGCACCTCGCGGCGGAAGCGGAACAGCGCGGCGGGCCGTCCACCCGTCTGTGTCGACATCACGCCGGTCGGTTCGACCAGGGCGCCTGCTTCCACGAGTCTTCGGAAATTCTGCTTGTGCAAATGCCGCCCCGAAATCGCTTCCACGGTGTGCTGCAATTCGGTGAGTGTGAAGTCGGGTGGCAAAAGTTCAAAGATCACCGGCCGGTATTTCAGCTTGGCGCGCAGCCGGGCGATTGCGGTGGCCAGAATCCGCCGATGGTCGAACCGCATCGAGACGCCAAGTGAAGGCAAGGACGCGCGTGCCAGTGCTGCCGGGCGCCCATCGCGCCGCGCCTCTTCCACCAGGCCTGCCTCATAGAGCAGTTCGTAGCGGTCGAGCACGCGTTCCTCGTCCCAATGCGCGCCGTCGGTGCCGAAATTGAGCCGCACGCGATCCTTTCGCACGAGCGCGCGCGCCATTTCCGGCGCGTCGCTCTGCGCGGCCCATGCGGTGAGTTCGCCGAGGATGTCGCGTTCGATGATCGCGGGCCGTCCCTCGCGCCAGTCTTCCCAGGGAAAGAAACGATACCAGGGCTCGAAGGTCGCGCCCGGCGCGGGCGCCACGCCCTCGGTGACGCGCGTCAGCGCGAGATAGCCGATCGAAACGACATGCGCCTCGGTGTCGCCCGGCTCGGTGTGCCGGCCGCGGTCGCCGAAGGTGTAGAGCTGCTCGACATAGCCGAGCCGCACGCCGGCCTGCTCTTCCACCCAGGCACGCAGACCCATGTCAAATGTTCGGTGAGCGACCGCATCGAACGGACCGAATGGAAGCCCGGTCAGCTTGCCGTCGTCGCTGCTGGATGCCGTGAGAATCAGGGGTTCGCTGCCTTCGAGCGCGACAATCGCCGCGGTCAGGCCGATCTCGATCGGCGTCAGCAGCTTCTCGCTCATGTTGCGGCGGTACTCATCGTGGTCAGTCGAGTTCGAGCCGGAACGGCTTGCCTTCGACCATCATGCTCGCCGGCCCGATGTCATCGAGTGCGCGCAGCATGCGGCCGTCGCGGCCCAGCGCCTTGTCGGCAAGGCCGACGATCAGGCGGTTCGGGTTGGCGATCGGCGAGGCGGCGCGGATCTGGCGGGCGATCGTCATCTCGTCGCGATGTGGATTGAGCGCACAGGCGGCGGCGAAGGCGCTGGCGGTCGAGCGGCTGACGCCGGCATAGCAGTGGATGACGAGCGGCGCGCCGCGATCCCAGCTCCGCACGAAGCTCAGCACCTGCTCGACATGCTCTGCGTTCGGCGCGACGAATCCGTCCATCGGCTCGGTGATGTCGTCGAAGGAAATCTTCATGTGGTTTTCGGGACGAACCGAAGCCGGCCGCTCCACCTGGTCGACCTTGGCCATCACGGTCAGCACGTGGCTCGCACCCGTCAGTCGGACGATTTCGGGCAGGGCGGCGAGCGAGCAGACATGAATCATGGCGATCTTTCTTATCTTACCGGCAGTAACGGCCGGTGAATGGGGCCGTGAAAGCAGGTTCAGGGCCTGCGTTCAAGCCTCGAATGCCTTGAAACGCGCCAGGAACCGCTTCTCGGCCTTGGCGGCGCCCCAGGGGGTCAGAAAGTCCTCCCTGGTGGCCTCCGGCAGACCCGGATCGCGGCCGAACAGCCGCCTGGCCTCGGCTTCCGAGAAGCCCGCGAGCACGGTCGCCTCCAGATAGGCCGCGCCGCGGTCGGCATACTTGATCTGCCGGGTCACTTCGGCAGCAAGCTCCGGCGGCAGGCCGAAGCGGATATGGATCGCGGACAGGAGGCGCTTCTCCACCACCTTGTAGTCGCCGCCGAGCACCGCCTTGAACGGTGAGATCATGTCGCCGATGACATATTCCGGCGCGTCGTGCAGCAGCGCGGCGAGCCGGTGACGGCCGTCGACCCGCGGATTTTGCACTTGCATCACCGCTTCGACCAGCAGCGTATGCTGCGCTACCGAGAAGATATGTGCGCCGTGGGTCTGGCCGTTCCAGCGCGCGACCCGGGCGAGCCCGTGCGCGATGTCGGCGATCTCGATGTCGAGCGGCGAGGGGTCGAGCAGATCGAGCCGGCGTCCCGACAGCATGCGCTGCCAGGCGCGGGTATCGGCCACTGATGATTTCGTTGCGGTCATCTTGCCCGCCGTCATTTTGCCAGCGAGGCCTTGAGGCGCGGCGTCCGGCGCTTGCCCGCGCAACCCTCATGGCAGAAGCAGGTGACGAGATGGTCGTTGACCATGCCGGTCGCCTGCATGAAGGCGTAGACGATGGTCGGGCCGACGAACTTGAATCCGCGCGTCGACAATTCCTTGGAGATCTTGATCGAGAGCGGAGTGGAAGCCGGCACGCTGGCGGTGGTCTTGAACTGGTTGACCTTCGGCTTGCCGTCCAGGAAGTCCCACAGGAATGTCGAGAAACCGGGGCCTTCATCCATGATCTTCAGATAGGATTTTGCGCTTTCGATCGTGCCCTCGATCTTGGCGCGGTTGCGGACGATGCCGGCATCGTTCATCAGCGCGTGGACCTTCTTCGCGTTGTACCGCGCGATCTTGCCGGGCTCGAAATCGTCGAAGGCTTTGCGGAAATTGTCGCGCTTGCGCAGGATCGTGATCCAGGAGAGCCCGGCCTGGAAGCCGTCGAGAATCAGCTTCTCGTAGAGCGCGCGGTCGTCATATTCGGGCACGCCCCATTCGGTGTCGTGATAAGCGACGTAGATCGAATCCTCCCCGGGCCAGGGGCATCGCGTCTTGCCGTCGGGGTGCAGGCGGGCGGAACGGCTCATGCGACGGTCTGCTTCGCGGCCGGTTGAAGATCGCTCGCGTCTGCGAGGCGGATGGTAAGGCCGCCGGCGGTGAGCGGCAGGCCGGCGCCGATCGCGTCGGCCACGCGGTCGGTGCGGATCAGCGCGAGCCCTTTTTGCTCGGCGGCGGAGCCCATGGTGCCGACAGGCTTGTCACCGGCGAGAATCGTCGTGCCCGGCTCCGGCCGGGGGCCGTCGAGCGTTACGCGCACGGTGCGGGTGCGCGCGGTGCCGCGATGCTGCATCCGCGACACCACCTCCTGTCCGACATAGCAGCCCTTGTCGAAATCGACGCCGTGCAGGCGATCCATGTTGGTCTCGTGCGGGAAGGCGTCGCCATACATGAAGTCGAGCCCGCCGCGCGGCACGCCGCAGCCGATGCGGTGCGCCTCATATTCCGCGCTATCGACGAGATCGGCGCCAATCCGCCCGGCGATGGCCTGCGCCTCGGTCTCAGCGGCGAAAATCCGCCAGCCGAGCCGCGGCTCCCGCGGGTCGGGGAAGGCGAGGCCGGTCTTCGTCGCGAGATCGCCGTCCCAGGCCGCGATCACGCCGAGGCTGTCGGAGAGGTTTTCCACCGTGACCTTGGCCCGCAATTTGTAGAACCCGAGCTTCCTCGCAAGCTCGCCCGCCAGCGCCCGCGGGCAGTCGATCAGGACGCCGCCCTGGCCGGCGGGGGCCTCCGCGATCAGGAAATCCGCGATGATCTTGCCCTGCGGCGTCAGCAGCGCGCCGAACCGGCCCGCGCCGGGCTCGAGCCGCGCCAGGTCGGTCGTGATCAGGCCATTGAGAAAGTTGCGCGCGTCCTCGCCGCTGACCTTGACCACGCCCCGGTCGGGCAGAAACGCTGCTTTCATAAGAGGTTGCTCTTGAACTTGTTGTTGAAAGGCAAGTAGCCGATATCGGCTTTGAACGTAAGACGCTAAGGTGGGTGGAACAAGGCCCGCGGGAGGCTTGGTTCCCTGAAGCGGCCGCTGAGGAACGATGGCTAAAGCATTCGATACGATTCTGAAATCCGGCACCGTGGTCAATCAGGACGGCGAGGGCGTCCGTGACATCGGCATCGTGGGCGGCCGTATCGCCGAGATCGGCGCCCTTTCGCAGGCGTCAGCGGCCGAGGTGATCGACTGCAAGGGCCTGCACATCCTGCCGGGCGTGATCGATACCCAGGTGCATTTCCGTGAACCCGGCCTGACCCAGAAGGAAGACCTGGAAACCGGCTCGCGCAGCGCCGTGATGGGTGGTGTCACGGGCGTGTTCGAGATGCCGAACACCGATCCGTTGACCGTCACGGAGGCGACCTTCACGGACAAGGTGAAGCGCGCCCGCCGCCGCATGCATTGCGATTTCGCCTTCTTCATCGGCGGCACCCGCGACAACGTTGCCGATCTGCCGGAACTTGAGCGCGCCGAGGGCTGCGCCGGGGTGAAGGTCTTCATCGGCTCGTCCACTGGCGCACTGCTGGTCGAGGACGACGAGAGCCTGCGGCGCATCTTCCAGGTGATCCGCCGCCGCGCAGCCTTCCATGCCGAGGACGAGTACCGGCTCAACGAACGCAAGCCCTTGCGCGTCGAGGGCGATCCGCGGTCGCATCCGGTGTGGCGCGACGAGACAGCGGCGCTGATGGCGACCGAGCGGCTGATCAAGCTCGCGCGCGAGACCGGCAAGCGGATCCATGTGCTGCACATCTCGACGAAAGAGGAGATCGAGTATCTGCGCGACCACAAGGACGTCGCCTCCTGCGAGGCGACGCCGCATCACCTGACGCTGGTCGCGCCCGAATGCTATGAGCGGCTCGGCACGCATGCGCAGATGAATCCGCCAGTGCGCTCGGCCGATCACCGCGACGGCATCTGGCGGGGTATCGAGCAGGGCGTCATCGACGTGCTCGGCTCCGACCACGCACCGCATACGCGCGAGGAGAAGGCGAAGACCTATCCATCCTCGCCCTCGGGCATGACGGGGGTGCAGACGCTGGTGCCGATCATGCTCGATCACGTCAATGCCGGGCGGCTGTCGCTGGCGCGCTTCGTGGACCTGACCAGCGCGGGACCGGCCCGGCTCTACAACATCGCCTGCAAGGGCCGCATCGCCGCCGGCTATGACGCCGACTTCACGGTGGTCGATCTCAAGCGCAGCGAGACCATCACCAACGAATGGGTCGCCTCGCGCGCCGGCTGGACGCCCTATGACGGCGTGCGCGTCACCGGCTGGCCGGTCGGTACCTTCGTCCGCGGCCGCCGCGTGATGTGGCAGGGCGAGCTGGCGACGCCGTCGCTCGGGCGAGCCGATCCGGTTCCTGGAGACGTTGAAGCCTTGATCTCTGCTGCGGTTCCGATCCTCATGGTGAGGAGGCGCGCAAGCGTCGTCTCGAACCATGAGGCCCCGGCTCGGGCCGCGTCCTTCGAGACGCTTGCTTCGCAAGCTCCTCAGGACGAGGGTTTAACAGTAGTTCGTAGGATCGGGTTCCGCGCTCTACCCATCCTACGAGATGCGGGGTCAAACCGGCGACATGCGCATATTCCCCCAAGCCATACGAAATATTCCGGTCGCGAAACCATTGCCCGGCACACGACTCGCAACGTAGCTTGCGTTTGCTTAAACACGACAAGAAGAATCTATAGGGAGGCTACTATGAGAAAGCTCGCGGCCGTGCTGTGCGCCTTGGCGCTGATCGCAACCGGCGTGCAGGCGCAGACCGTCAAGGATTTCCTGGCGGCGGTCACCAAGAAGTGGACCACGCCGTTCGAGCCGTTCCACCTGATCGGCAACATCTACTATGTCGGCACCGACGGTATCGCCGTCTACATCATCAAAACGTCGGAAGGCCTGATCCTCATGGACACGGCGCTTCCGCAGTCGACCGGCATGATCAAGGACAACATCGGCAAGCTCGGGTTCAAGCTCGCTGACATCAAATACATCCTGAACTCGCACGCGCATTTCGATCACACCGGCGGCTTTGCCGAGATCAAGAAGGACACCGGCGCACAGCTCGTCGCAGGCGAACGTGACAAGCCGTTGCTCGAGGGCGGGTATTATCCGGGCGATGAGAAGGACACCGATCTCGGCTTCCCGCCCGTGAAGGTGGATCGTGCGGTCAAGGAAGGCGACAAGGTCACGCTCGGCGACACGACGCTGACGGCGCATTCGATGCCCGGCCATTCGCCCGGCTGCACGAGCTGGGAGATGACCGTCAAGGACGGCGACAAGGACCGCGACGTGCTGTTCTTCTGCTCGGGAACGGTTGCGCTGAACAAGCTGGTCGGCCAGCCGACCTATCCGGGGATCGTCGAGGACTACCGATCGACCTTTGCCAAGGCCAAGGCGATGAAGCCCGACGTGCTGCTTGGGCCGCATCCGGAGGTCTACGGCATGCAGGAGAAGCGCGGGCAAATGAAGGACGGCGCCCGAATCCGTTCGTCAAGCCCGGCGAGCTTGCAACCTATGTGGCAGGGCTGGAACAGGATTTCGACAAGCAGCTCGCCAAGCAGATGGCCGCGCTGCAGAAGGCGAATTAGCGGTAGCGCTATCAGCCACGACGATTGCCGCCCAGCCGATGATCTTCGTTCCTCATGGTGAGGAGGCGTGTAACGCCGTCTCGAACCATGTGGCCCCGACTGGGGCCACATCCTTCGAGACGCTTGCTTCGCAAGCTCCTCAGGACGAGGGTCTGAATACGGCTTAAGACGGCGACAACTACTGCCGCACGGCCGCGACGGAGAACTCGCCGTTGCGGACGCGGACGGAGAGGCCTTCGACGAATGTCGCGACGGCATCTTCGCCATAGGTCCTGACCAGTTCGGCCATCGCCGTGAACAGGCTCGCCTGTGCCAGGCAGTCGCCATCGACGCCGTCATGGCGCGCTTCGGCCCAGGCCTCGTTGAGATAGCCGAGCGCAGCCTGCTTCTGCTCGTGATCAGGCATGGGGTCGCCGGCGAGGCGGAATGAAACAGGATGCTGCATAATGATACAACCGGCGGCATTGGGCGTTCCAGGACGGAACGCATCGAGTGCGCAGAGATGTAGCACGCAGGTTTCAGACGCCTAGTGCAGTTCTTTAGGAAAGGTTAACGGCGGGACGGAAAGCTCAGCCTTTCGGCGGACCGCTCGAAATTGTCCACGCTAAAAGCGCGATGAGATCAGGTTAAATCGTCATCGCGCTTTAGGCCTTTGATTGAGCATGATCTCCGCGCAAACGCGTTCCGCGTTTGTCGCGAGGGAAAACCGCTACACATCCGGATCATGCTTTAGTTTGCATAGCGTGCGGTGAGGTCGCGGGAGATTTTCGAGCCTTCGTCGATATAGCGGCGGATCGCGACCAGCGCCGCCGGCGTGCAGGTGCGGTAGGTCTGCTGGAAGCCGTTATAGCCGCGATTGAACCCCGCGATCATGCGCGCGCGCCGCTCGCCGCTGGGCGTTTCCGCATCGATCAACGCCTGCATCTGGGTGCGCCATTTGTTGCCTTCGTTGCTGCCGCAGACGCCGCGCAGATAGTGCAGCGTCCCCAGGATCTCGGCGAGCCGCTGCAGGTCGCCGTCGAACGGCGCCGCCGCATCCTGCGCCCGGGCAGGGACCGCGATGCAGGCCAAGACAAGGATCAGGATAGCGAGGGTGCGCTTTGCCATGAAGGGTTCCGGAAAGCCCGCGTGATAGGCCCTCAATGCGCTGGAAGCAAGGCTCGCGGAAATCGCGGCAATCTACGCCCGAATCAGCCGTTGCGCGGCCTCGATCACTTCGGGCAGGCCGCCGGTCAGCTTGAGATCGCCGAGCGCGTCGGGCGCCAGCCATTTGAAGTCGTCGTGCTCATCGTTCAGCACGGGTTCGTTGGCGAGCCAGCGCGCAGCGAACGACATGATCAGATAGTGCCCGCCGCCGGTCGGGCCAGGCAGCACCTCGCGCCAGCCGGATAAGCCGACGATCTCGATTTTCAGCCCGGTTTCCTCGTCGACCTCGCGGTGAAGCGCGGTGTGCAGGGACTCGCCGAATTCGACCCGGCCGCCCGGAAGCGAATAGAAACCGTTGCCCGGCGATCGCGCGCGCCGGACCAGCAGAACCTTGTCGTTGCGAAAGATCGCTGCGCTGACCGCGAGCTGCGGACGTTGCGGCTGGATGGGAGATGAAGCGCCCATCAGTGCGTCATGATGTACTCGACGTCACCCTCGGACCCACCGTTGATGATGCCGCCGGCCGCCGAGACCAGCGGTTTCACCCAGCTCGTCGCCTGCAGCGCGAGCTTGGCACGGGTCGAGTCCTGCTGGGCTTCGCGCATCGCGTCGCTGACGGCGACCAGGATCGCGGTCATGGTGCCGGTGATGTTATCGAACTCGGCGCGCATACCGACATCGGCGTTGTCATACGCCGAAATCGCGAGATCGCGCGCGGCGAAATTCGACGCCGTGAAATGCTCGGCATAGGATAGCGGATGCCACTGCAGGAAATCCTCAGCGCATTCCGGGATATCGGGGATCATTTCGAGCAGCATCACGGCTTCGTTGAAATGATTCAGATAGTCCGTAGCGAGACCGGTCCGGGGATTGATGTTCGCAGCCTTCAGCTCCGCGGCCCGGGATGCATTGAGGCCCGGTCGCGGCGGTGCTTTTTCGGATGGCGAAGGGGTTGTACTCATCGGTCGCAGTGTTAGCACGGGGGGTTAAAAGGGGCTGAACGAAAGCCTATCTGGGCCAAAGAATGTGCGGACGATTTGTCATTACCTCTCCTCCCGAAGCGTTGCGGCGAATTTTTGGCTATCTTGAGCAGCCGAACTTTCCGCCCCGGCATAATATCGCACCGACGCAGCCGGTTCCCGTGGTCATCATCGACAATGAGGCGCGGCATTTCCGGCTGATGCGTTGGGGACTTATACCGTCCTGGGTCAAGGATCCCCGTAAAATTACCTTGCTGATCAACGCGCGTTCGGAAACGGTTCAGGACAAGCCGGCGTTCAAGAACGCGATGAAGCGCCGCCGCTGCCTGATTCCCGCCGACGGTTATTACGAATGGCAGGTGGTGGGTGGACGCAAACGGCCGCTGTTCATCCACCGTCGCGACGGCAGCCCGCTTGCCTTCGCCGCGCTCGCGGAAACCTGGATCGGTCCCAACGGCGAGGAGCTCGACACGGTCGCGATCGTCACCGCGCCCGCGAGCGCGGATCTCGCAGTGCTGCATCACCGCGTGCCCGTCACGATGAGGCCAGACGATTTCGAGCGCTGGCTCGACTGCCGCGCACATGAGGTGGACGAAGTGATGCCGCTGCTCGCCGGCCCCGAGGAGGGCGAGTTCGCGTGGCACGAAGTGTCGAGCCGCGTCAACAGCGCCAACAATGACGACGCGCAATTGCTGCTGCCGATCACGGAGGAGGAGATCGCGGCGGAAGCTGCGTCCGCGAAGAAGCCCGTGCGAAAGCCCGCGCGCGCAACATCATCCGACGACGGCCAGGGCTCGTTGTTTTGAAGACTCTCTGTTAGAGCGACCCCGTAACCACCGACCTATGTTTTCTGCCGTCATTCCGGGGCGACGCGAAGCGGCGAGCCCGGAATCCATAACCCCAGGCTGTGGTTATGGATTCCGGGCCTGCGCCTAACGGCGCATCCCGGAATGACGACGGAGAGAATATACGCTCCACAACCTCACCTAAAAATCTGCAGCGCCGCATATTGCAGCAACATGATCGTCTTCGCATCGACGATGCGGCCGTCCGCGATCATGGCGAGCGCTTCGTCGATCGACACTTCCAGAACCTCGATTTCCTCGCCTTCGTCGGCGATGCCGCCGCCGCTGCCGATCTTCATCGACGGCTCATACGCGGCGACGAAGAAGTGCAGCTTCTCCGTCACCGCGCCGGGACTCATGAAGGCCTCGAACACGTGCCTGACATCGTGCAGGCGATAGCCGATTTCCTCTTCGGCCTCGGCGCGGATGCGTTCTTCCGGCGAGGCGTCGTCGAGCAGCCCGGCGGCCGCCTCGATCAGCAGATCGTCGTAACCGTTGACATAGGCCGGGTAACGGAACTGACGCACCAGCAGCACGGTGCGCTTCGCGAGATTGTAGGGCAGCAGCGTCGCGCCGTTGCCGCGGTCGTAGGTTTCGCGATGCTGCGTCTGCCACGTGCCGTCGTCCCGGCGCCATTCGACGGTCGTCGTCTTCAGTGTGTAGTGATTGTCGGAGAGCAGGCGGACGTCCTTGACGCGGATACGATCGGCAATCGACATGAAAATTCCCTGTCATTGAAACCAGAAGACCGCGCTCTCACGGCGTCGGGTCGCGGCCGTCGAGCCATTTGGCATAGACGACGCGCTCCTGCTCGTCATAGCCGAGCGTTTCGTAGAACGCCTGGACCTTCGTGTTGTCGCCCCGCACCAGAAGCTGCAACTTCGGGATGCCCTGTTGGCGCACCCAATCCTCCGCCGCCTGCATGATAACGCGGCCAAAGCCCTTGCCGCGGCAATCCGGATCGACGCTGACATAATAGACCCAGCCGCGATGGCCGTCATGGCCGACCATTGCGGAGGCCACCACCTTGCCGGCCTCGCGGCCGATCAGAAGTGTGCTGTTCGGTCCGCGGCGCGCCACCGCGATGTCGGCTGCGGGATCATTCCACGGCCGTATCAACTCGCAGCGTTCCCACAGCGCGGTTACGGCCGCGATGTCATTGTCCTCAAGCGGTGCGATCGAGAGCATATCGTCGTTCATGTCGCGGAACCTTCATTGGTCTCGTCGAATCAGAACTCCAATTCCTATCGCCTTATTCTGACAGCAATCTTGCAAATCCCCGTGTTCGGGCAGGGCGCGTGCACGCTCTCAGAGCACCTTGCCGGGGTTCATGATGCCTTGCGGGTCGAGCATCGCCTTGATCTGCCGCATCAGCGCGATCGCGGTCTTGTCCTTCACGTCGGGCAATTCGTCGCGCTTGAGCACGCCGATGCCGTGCTCGGCCGAGATCGAGCCGCCCATCCGCAGCACGATGTCGAACACCACCGCGTTGACCTCGTGCCAGCGGCCGAGGAAATCCGCGGTATTGCCGCCGATCGGCTGGCTGACGTTGTAGTGGATGTTGCCGTCGCCGAGATGGCCGAACGGCACCGGCCGCGACCCCGGGATCAGTTTCACCACTGCTGCATCCGCTTCGGCGATGAACGCGGGCACGGCTGCGACCGGCACCGAAATGTCGTGCTTGATCGAGCCGCCTTCCGGCTTCTGCGCCGCCGACATCTCGTCGCGCAGCTTCCAGAAGCCCTGGCGCTGGCCGAGATTAGCCGCGATCACCGCGTCATCGACGATCTCCTCTTCCATGCCCTTGGTGAGGATCGCCTCCAGCGTGGCGCGGACGTCGTCGCGCGGCGAGGACAATTCCATCAGCACATACCAGCGGTGCTTTTCGGCGAGGGGATCGCGGACGTCGATGCCGTGGCGGATCGAGAAATCGACCGCGATCTCCGAGAGCAATTCAAAGCTGGTGAGCGTGCCGGCCGCTTCATTCTGCGAGATCGAGAGCAGCTTCAGCGCGTCCGCCGGCGATTTCAAGCCGACAAAGGCGGTCTCGATCGCGCGCGGCTTCGGAAACATCTTCAGCGTCGCCGCGGTGATGATGCCGAGCGTGCCTTCCGCGCCGATGAAGAGGTTGCGCAAATCGTAGCCCGTGTTGTCCTTCTTCAGCTTCGACAGCAGGTTCAGCACCCGGCCGTCGGCGAGCACGACCTCGAGCCCGAGCGCCATCTCGCGCGCCACACCATAGGCGAGCGCGGTGGTGCCGCCGGCATTGGTGGAGAGATTGCCACCGATCGTGCAGCTTCCTTCCGCGCCGAGCGACAGCGGGAACAGCCGGTCGACCTCGGCGGCGCGCTGCTGCGCGACCTGCAGGATCACGCCGGCCTCGCAGGTCATCGTGTTGGAGGCGGTGTCGACCTCGCGGATCTTGTCCAGGCGCCGCAGCGATACCACGACCTCGCCATTGTGCGGCGTCTGGCCGCCGACGAGGCCGGTATTGCCGCCCTGCGGCACCAGCGCGATCTTGTGCTCGCTGGCGAGCCTGCAGATCGCCGCGACTTCGTCCGTCGAGCCCGGCCGCAGCACCAGCGGCGAGTGGCCGTGGAACAGATCGCGCTCCTCGGTCACGTAGGGGGCGATATCGGCGGCATCGGTCATGGCATATTTGTCGCCGACGATCTTGCGGAATTGGTCGAGCAGTTCGGGCGGCAGCGGTGATGCGGCAGGCTGTACGATGTTCATTTTGTCTTCGTTCCCGGTCATTCCCGCCCGACGGCCGCGCGGCGCAGCCGGTCGTTGATGGCTTCGCCCAGTCCCTGCTGCGGAATCGGCATCACCGCGATCGCCGTGGCCTGCCTGGCATCGAGCGCACGAAGATAACCGAAAAGGCGCGCCGCAGCTTCATTGAGATCACGGCGTTCGGACAAATTCATCACCGCCGCTGCGCGCTCGGCGCCGCGCGGCAGCACGTCGCCAAAGCCGAGCAGGGCCTCGCCATCCTCGACATGATCGGCGTTGAGCCGCACCTGCGTGCGCGGTGCGTAATGCGAGGCCAGCATGCCCGGCGCCAACGGCTGCGCGGTCTCGCTCCCGGCCTCCGCGGGCGCCTGTTCCAGCCTCTCGCCGAGCACGCGCTCGATCGCCGCGCGCGGCACGCCGCCAGGCCTCAGCAGCATGGCCTTGTCGAAGCAACCGATGATGGTGGATTCGACGCCGACCTCGACCGGACCGCCATCGACGATCAGGTCGATCCGCCCGTCGAGGTCGCTTGCGACATGGGCCGCCGTCGTCGGCGAGACGTGGCCCGACAGGTTCGCCGAGGGCGCCACCACGGGGCCGCCGAAGGCGGCGAGGATCGCCCGCGCCACGGGGTGGGCGGGAATACGGATCGCGACGGTGTCGAGGCCGGCGGTCGCAAGCTCGGCGACTGTGCAGCCGTCGGTTTTGGGCAGCACCAGGGTTAACGGCCCCGGCCAGAACGCTTGCGCGAGCGCGGTCGCCCGGGTGTCGAAGCGGGCGAGCCGTTTGGCGGCCTCGAGATCGCCGACATGGGCGATCAGCGGGTTGAAGGCGGGGCGGCCCTTGGCCTGGTAGAGGCGGGCGATCGCCGCTGGATTGGCCGCGTCCGCGCCCAGCCCATAGACGGTTTCGGTCGGGAATGCGACCAGACCGCCCTCGGCGAGGCTGCGCGCGGCCGTTTCCGCCGCGCCGGCCTCTCCGAAAGCCAGGGTCCGTGTTGTCAGGCGGATGTCCACCGGCGTGTCCACTGGATCAAATTCCCTAAATTGGGCTCCTTGCGGTGCGCGAAACCCAAGGCTATAAGCCGCCCTCTAACGTCGGAGTGTGGCTCAGCCCGGTAGAGCACTGCTTTCGGGAAGCAGGGGTCGCAGGTTCGAATCCTGCCACTCCGACCAGAATTCATTGAGCTTTTTTGTTCGCTGGCCGTTCCCGAGTCAACCGGCAATTCAACCACCCAAACGTACCGGCTCTTCCAAGGTGGTGAAATCCCGGAACTGCGTGGACAACGCAGCGCCGAGGGCGCGTTGTCGGATCGCATTTCAATCGCCGCGGATGACCGTCCGAGAACGCGCTGTTGAGGAAAGGGCCACGTTTCCAGGGTGGATTGATGCCTCAGTTGGCGGCCCTGACGCGAAGGCTTAAGCGTCAGGGCCGCCAGGCCACGTGAAACCGCTAGCGGAGACGAGACAGCACCACCAGCGGCCAGAAATCATCGCGCCGATTGCGCAATGTGTCGCGTTAGAACGGGTTACGAATGAAACAGGACGGCGCGGTCTCATTTCGCGGTAAACCGCTTATTGAAAAGTGAAGCCGGCCCGCGAGGGTTGGAACGGTGTGGCCCTGATGGATATTATCAATTGACAGTCGCGCGACGCCGGCGCTGATCAGCCCCTTGCCGTGGCGACCCAACGCCGCATCATGGCGGCGGCGGATTTTTCGCGATGTCGTCCCAGAAATCCAAGCAGGCATTCGCCATCTTGATCCCGAGAAAAAGCGGCGCCATGCGCCGGTTGCGGCCCATCCGGCCCACATTGGTCTCCTCGATCTGCGCATAGATCGCAAGCCGTTCGCGGTACAGCTTGGCCTGGCTCTTGGCGAGATGGACCAGATCCTCCTTGCTCATGAATTCGCTGAAGAAGAGCTGCAGCACCGCCATGTCGCGCATCTCAAAGACGTCGTCCGGCGGCGTCGTGAGCCAGTTTCCAAGCGCCTGCTTTCCCTTGCGCGTGAGCTTGTAGAGCTTACGGCGCCGGCCGCTCGTCTCCACCTTGCGCGACAGCAAGCCGGCTTGCACCAGCCGTTCCGGTTCGTCGTAGAGCTGCGAATGCGGGAACGGCCAGAAATAGCTGACGGAGCGGCTGATCGCCCGCTTGAGATCGTAGGGCGTCGACGGGCCTCGCAATCCGATCAAGCCCAGCACCAGGCAGGACACGGGATTGAGACGCACGGAGGATTGAGCCGCGGGTGAGGTGGCGTGATTTGACATAGTCCGATTCAGACCATACGTTTCGAATGATGTTGGGAGTATGAGAACTCTGATGAGCGAGACAAGCCACGTTTCAGCGCAGCTGTCATACCAACCTGCCGATCACGGCGAGGCCGTTCTCGAGGTTTCGATCGGCGACGCGCTCCGCAGTGCGGCCGCCGCTTGGCCGCGGCGTGTGGCGCTGGTCGAGGGCGGTTCGCAGAAGGAGGCGCGCCGCCGCTGGACCTTTGAAGAGCTGCTTTCCGAAGCTGAAATGGTGGCGCGCGCACTGCTCCTGCGCTTCAGGCCGGGCGAGCACGTCGCGATCTGGGCGTCAAACGTGCCGGAATGGGTGCTGATCGAGTTCGGGGCCGCGCTTGCGGGACTGACGCTGGTCACCATCAATCCTGCCTATCTCGGCGCCGAGCTTGCCTTCGTGCTGAGGCAATCGCAGGCCTGCGGCATCATCGTGCAGGATAGCTACAGGAACCGCGACCTCGTCGCCGCGGTGAAGGACGTGCGCGACACGCTTCCCGCGATCCGCGAGATCATTCCGCTGTCGTCCTGGACGGAGTTCGTCAGAAGCGCGAGGGCAGGCGATCCGCTGCCGTCGGTGAGGCCTGATGACGTCGCTCAGATCCAGTACACCTCGGGAACGACCGGAGTACCCCAAGGGCGCGCGTCTCACGCATCGGGGTTTGGCCAACAACGCGCGGTTCTACGCGCGAACGATCGGAGCCGGCGAGAGCGACGTCTGGATCAATCCGATGCCGATGTTTCACACGGCAGGATGCTCGCTCTGCACACTCGGCGCGCTGCAGACGGGCGGCCGGCATGTGCTGCCGCCGGCCTACGATCCGGAGCTGATGCTCCGCCTGTTCGAGGAGGAGCGTGGAACGATATTTCTCAGCGTGCCGACCATGCTCATTCGCATGCTGGATGCTCCATCAGGCGTCGATCGCGACCTGTCGTCATGGCGTCTGGTCACGCTTGGCGGCGCGCCGGTTCCTCCCGAACTGGTGCGACACGCTGAACTGCGCGGCCTGAAGGTTGCGATCGGCTTCGGCCAGACCGAAGCTTCGCCCTATCTCACGCACACGCTGCCGGACGATCCCCATCCCGATTGGGTGTCCACCGTGGGCCGGCCTTTGCCGCAGACGGAAATCAAGATCATCGATCCGGACACCGGCGCGACCATCCCGCGCGGAGAAATCGGCGAGATCTGCGCGCGCGGCTATGGGATCATGAAGGACTATTTCGACAACCGGGACGCGACGTCGTCGGCCATCGATGCCGAGGGATGGCTCCATACCGGCGATCTCGGAAGTCTGGACGAGCACGGCTATTGCCGCGTGCAGGGCCGCCGCAAGGACATCATCATCCGGGGCGGCGAGAACATCTATCCGCGCGAGGTCGAGGATATCCTGCACACTCACCCGGCAATCCTCGATGCGTCGGTCGTTGGCGTCCCCGATCGCGATTGGGGGGAGGTGCCGGTCGCGTTCGTTCAGCTCAAGCCCGGTTGTGAAGCAACTGGAGAGGATCTCACGCAATTCTGTCGTGAACGGCTTGCCTCCTACAAGGTGCCGCGGATCTGGCGCTTCGTCGATCAATTCCCGCAAACGGCATCAGGAAAGACCCAGAAGTTCAAGCTCCGCGAATCCTATCTCGCTGACCGGGCCGGTGCCTGATCGTCAGGGCGGGCTCTGCGGTCGCGGTGTCATTCTGCGTAAGTCATTTTGCTGCGTCAGTCATTTTGGCGGCTGAAGGCCCGGCGAGTTCAGCCATCCCGACAGTTGCGACGTCCACTCGTTTTCGCGAGCTTGGCGCAACAGTCCTTCGCGCTGGTGGCCTGGCGGCAGAAGCTTGGCCTCGTCTCGAAGCTTTCGAGCTTCGTCGGCAAGGCGCTCTTCAGCGCGGTCTTCAAACATTTTGGATTTCCGAAAACGGCTACCCTTCTGCATTGCGCTGCTCCTTCCCGGTTGAAGAAGTGGCGGAAGCGCGACCGGCGTCCTCATCATCACAGTGGCTACGAGACCATGCGATGATCGTTCGTTTATAAACCCTCGACACGCAGATCGCGAGTCAAAGAGTTTCACTAAACTTCATCAACCCGTGGAGCCTTTCGCGTTGCACAGACTTCGCGGCGGTCTTTTTCGCAGCGCGAACAAGTCTGCGCCGTCTCGGGTGACTTGCGCCCATTGGTCGAAGCACGGGCAGGTATGGCGCTGCTGGTCGATGGGATCGTCCTGTCGCTGGCGCAGCACGAGGGTTCGCGATCGCGCTGAGGGCATGCTGATGGCGTGTTGACCGGCAACGGCTTTGGAAACGACGTCAGCAGGTGAACGTCGCAGCGCAGCAGGTCGGTTGATGATCGCGCTCAACACCGTTGCAAATCTGCGACTATGCAGCCGTCATCATTCGATACCGGCCGGACCGACAACCAAGTGTCATGGCAGCCCGATAGAAGTTGCGCGCCCGACTTGGGCCACTCAGTCCTGAGCCTCGCCCATCCCCTGTCCCCCGCGTGGGCGGGGCTTTCTTTTCACAGAAATCCCTAATCCCGGGACCTTGAGGAAGTGGCAACAGGGAACCGGGCGGAACTTTTTGACGCTCGCCGCGTTGATTTTCCATGCAAAATGACACCGCTTACCAATCACCCCGCGTACTCACCCCCGAGCAACGCAAGGCGAGAGATGAAGTCCGGAAAGTGGAAGCCGCGGCGGCTCTGCGCGAGCACGCCGCTGCCGAAAAAGCATTTCACGCCAACCGCGAACGGTTGAAGGCCGCCAGGCTGGCCAGAGAACGGGCGGCGGAAGCAGCACAAACCAGCCCCCAGCGCGGTCGCAAATGACCGGCGGTCTTCTGTTACCTTCGTTTGCTGATTAACCCAAGCTTGCTGCTTAACCAAGTTGCTGGTTAACCGATGGAAGCATCCCGCAGCGCAGGCCGGGGCTGCGCTGACGCGCATATCCCGGGCGGCGCTGATTTTTGTTATCGGCTTTTTTCGGTGGCCGCGGTGCGGCGGCGCTGATGAATTTTGTTCGCCCTGTTCAGTTAGAGCCGGGTGAAGCATCGCAATCTGCTAAGGTAGCTCTGCTAAGGTAGCTTCTGCGCGCTTGGTCGTGACGGCACGATGTTCTCTTTTCGTTCGGCGCGGGCCAATTGGCGCGTGCCAGGCATTAAGAATAATTCGCGCCAGGGAAGGACGCGATGTCGGAACGATGCCAGCATCGACGTCTTGAAGTAAGCAATTGCGTATTCGGAGTATTGCATTCATGGCTCCCCGTGCGAACTGGAAAGGCTTTCTGCGCCTGTCGCTCGTCACTTGTCCTGTCGCGCTTTATCCCGCGACATCGGAATCAGACAAGATCAGCTTCAATCAGATCAATAAGAACACCGGTCACCGCATCAAATACGTCAAGGTGGACAGCGAGACCGGCGAGGAAGTCGCGAACGAGGACATCGTCAAGGGCTACAAGGTCGATACGGATACCTTCATCGAAGTGACGAAGGAAGAGCTCGAGAATGTCGCGCTGGAATCGACGCGCACGATCGAGATCGACGAGTTTGTCGATCGGCGCGAGATCGATCCCCGCTACCTGATCCGGCCCTATTATCTGCGCCCCGACGGCAAGGTCGGCCACGACGCTTTCGCGGTGATCCGCGAGACCATCCGCGACATGAACATGGTTGCGATCGGCCGCATCGTGCTGACCAATCGCGAGCACATCATCGCGCTGGAGCCGTTGGAGAAGGGGCTGGTCGGCACGCTGCTGCGTTACCCCTACGAAGTCCGCTCGGAGGATGAATTTTTCGACGAGATCCAGGACGTCAAGGTTACGAAGGACATGCTGGATCTCGCCAAGCACATCGTCAATCAGAAGTCGGGACGGTTCGAGCCCGGCAAATTCGAGGATCACTACGAGACCGCGCTCGTCGACCTCATCAACAGCAAGCGCGCGGGCAAGCCGATCGCGCCAAAGGAGCGGCCGCGTGGCGACAACGTCGTCGATCTGATGGAAGCGCTGCGGCGAAGCGTCGGCGGCAGCGCGGGGCCGGCCAAAGCTTCGAACGAGGTTCCGAACAAGGCTCCGAAGAAGTCCGGCAAGAAGCCCCGCAAGGCCGCGAGCGGACAGAAGGAAATGCTGATGCCGATCGCCGGCAAGAAACCGGCGAAGGAGACGGCTGCGAAGAAGCCCACCGCCAAACCGCAACGCAAGTCGGCCTAATTGGCCTCCGGGCATTCCGGACAAGCGTCGCCGACCGAGCCGAGCACGTCCTCGATGGCGGCGATTGCGTCCGCCGGCAAGACGCCGGGCGGCGGATTCTCGCGAGCGATGATCAACGCGCGCTCGCGGGCATGTGGATCGGCACGGTCCCGCATCCACCCATGCGTCTCGCATTCGCGGATCGCGCCGGCCTCGAGCAGAACGGATCTCGCCCATCCGTCGATCGTGCGGAACGCGGGCCGCCGCTCCCTTGTCATCAACATCGAAATCGTCTCCTGTTCCGAGACGAATCCTCGCACCCCGGCTATCGTTCCAGGGGCTAGCACAAGGCAGGGATTCGAAATCCGGGGATCTCGCGGTTTTCCACCGCGGCATCGCACGGCGGCGCACTTGATATCCAACTGTCAAAATTCCCGCGTAGCCTCTTCGGCGTCATGCCGATAGGTATTGTGTGCGGCATCGAGGCTTTGGCATGCCGCCCGTCGTTTCATTTGCGGTGGCACTCATTCTGGATCCTGCAAATGATCTATCGAGGGGTGGAATATCGTTTGGTTCAGTCCATCGCGCCAAAAGGCTGGCGTTGGAGCTTCGAATATGCGGGCAGGCAGCGAAGCGGCCACAAGAGTCATCGCGAGGAAGCGTTTGTCCATCTGAGGCGTTCGATCGATCAGGCGATACGCCGTTATGATGGGCCGCAACTGGACTCGCAAACGCACCAACGCCATACGGAACGCGGCGGTGCCTGCAAGCTCGTTGGCTCGTCGATCGGCGAAGCGATTCCCGGAGTTGCCGACTGACTGTTCGGCGAGGAGGAAGTTGCCGGCGCGGCGCAGTACGCTCGATCGCGACGCCACGCGCCGCGACAGCCTTGATCCGCGCACTTTGGTCGCCGCCTTTAGCGATTTGATTAAGGCGGCAGCTTGCCCAGGGTCACCTCACCGTAAAAGCATGCTCACGAGCGCGCTGCTGACGAGAAGCAGCCAGGCGATCGAAAGGGTGAAGAGCCAAAGGTCAAACTTGCGTCCCATGCCCCGGTCCTCCGAATCACGCAAGAGTCTACCCGCTTCGAAGAAGCCACAATTGTACGCAGGGACAATAGGACGGATTGTCAACCGCCAAGCGCATCGGTCTCTGTTTTGGATTTGCAAACTAACAAATGTTAGGAAGTGATCCTGTCCTTGTGGCCATGGAGCCCTGCGCGGTTCCGGTTGCAGGTTTATCCCGATCAAGACTTGCCGACCGTCTCGATTTCCGCCAATCAGAGATCACTTCCGGGTTGCCGTTCGCTCCTCCGTGCTCCGAGCGCCGCGAAGGGCGCTTTGATCTGCGACAATTTCGTAGCACGCGCGCTCAAATTCCTGATGGCATCCTGTTGAGCATTCACGCCAGTTTTCAATCCGACATCGAGGCAATCGAAGCCATCCCGGTGGTGCCGGCGATCCTGTCGGTTGTCTGCAGGCTGACGGGCATGGGTTACGCGGCCATTGCGCGTGTTACGCCGGAGCGCTGGGTTTGTCTGGCCGCCAACGACGAAATCGGATTTGGTCTTGGGCCTGGGGGCGAGCTGAAGGTTGACACCACGATCTGTCATGAGGTTCGGCAGGCGCGCAACGAGGTCGTGATAGATCACGTGGCGGAAGACGCGCAGTACCGCGATCACCGCACGCCCGCGATGTACGGCTTTCAAAGCTACATCTCGATGCCGATCTTCCTCAGGGATGGAAGCTTCTACGGTACGCTTTGTGCGATCGACCCCAAGCCGGCGAAGCTGAAAGATCCCGGCATCATCGGCATGTTTCGTCTCTTCGCGGACCTGATCAGCGCCCATCTCGACGCAGCCCAGCGGCTGGCGGATGCGGAAGCCAATCTCCTCGACGCGCGGACCACGGCAGAATTGCGCGAGCAGTTCATCGCAGTTCTGGGCCACGACCTGCGTAATCCGGTCGCGGCGGTCGCCGCAGGTACGCTGCTGCTGCAGAAAACGGCGCTGGACGACAAGGCGAGATCGATCGTCGAGCTGATGCAGAAGAGTGCCGGCCGGATGTCGGCGCTGATCGACGATGTCACCGATCTGGCGCGGGGACGTCTCGGCGATGGTATTGCCGTGACGCGATCTGATGAGGTCCTGGAACCCGTCCTCCGTCACGTGGTGGAGGAACTTCAGGCAGCGCATCCCGGACGCAAGATCGAGACCGCGTTCGCACTTTCACGTCCGGTGTCTGTCGATCGCGAACGCATCGCCAGAACTCCTGTCCAACCTTCTGGGCAACGCGATCAACTACGGCGCTCCCGGTTCTCCAGTACAGGTCCATGCCTCGACGAACGGTACTTTCGAGCTGTCCGTGATCAACGCCGGTTCTGCCATTCCGCCCGGAACCCTGAAGCGTCTGTTTGCGCCGTTCACGCGCGGTGAAACGCAAACCGATCAGAAGGGCCTCGGCCTCGGGCTCTACATCGTATCGGAAATTGCCCGGGCACATGGCGGGACCATTGACGTCAGCTCGACGGCGGGACGCACCTGCTTCACCTTTCGGATGCCGCTGTAGACGCTCCTTCGTCCTTGCCAGCTTTTCCCGTGTCCAGAGAGACGAAATGGCGCTAGAATACATTTTTTGCGGTCGCGAAGATGGACAGCCTGGGCATCGCGCTGATCGTTCTCGGCCTCGCACTCCTTTGCTGCGGGCTGGTCTTCCTCGTGCTCGATTGGCGCGCGCAGCCTCCGTCCGACAAATCGATTGAAGAAAGTCCCGAGCAGGTCGAACCTGATCTTCAGGCGGCAGTGAGAGAGCGTGGCGAGTCTTGATACGTGAGCAAGCTGGGGGCGGACATGGGAGGGCAGCGATGCCCAGGGAAAACGACGTCGCAAAGCAGCAGCGGATCGGCGAGCGCCTCACACGCGCGATGGCGCAAGCCCACATCGGCCGCAGGGAGCTCGCCGAACTGACGGGCTACAGTGAGGCACAGATCGTGCGCTGGGAGAGCGGGCGTGCGGTGCTCTATCCAACCGAGCTGATCAAGCTATGCCATGCGCTCGACGTAAAGCCGGAGTGGATGCTGTGCTGGGCTAAGGACCAGCTGCACCGTTAGGAGCATCGGCACAACTATAGGCTTCGCGAGCCGCGATACGGCGGGGCTCGACGAATTTTATCGGCACAGGCTTGTCGTCTTCGTCAGCGCCGCGCATCACGATCGTCGGCGCAGCATCCGATCGAGCACATCACCGCTCCCAGCCATCGGGAGCGGTGATAGCGGTCATGCCGAAAGGCCGCGAGCCGATCGTGATCAGAAAGCCGGCGCTATGGCGAGAAGCGCGTTAAGGCTCACGACGCTGTAGAAATCTCCTGCCTACCAAGCCCCAACGGCCATCATGATGACGATGGTCAAGGTCGAGACGCACGCGATAGCTGCAGGGACGCTGTACCATTCGGGTGTGTTCATCGTTGCCTCCCGAGCGGTTGCTCATTGCGTGATTTAGGACGGTCGGATCGACAACGACTATGAAGTGGCTAACACATTGCGATCACAATATATGTTCAATCTTAGATGGCTTGCGATCGCGTGATGCGCCGTGGACGCGAAAGCCGGCGTTCGTCCGCCTCGGAAAAGGGGCGGTCCATCTCGGTCGGCTCTCAGGTAAAGGATGAATCTCACCGCCCGCTGGCAGCGCAATCGGCTTGTCGCCAGCCGCGATCAGCTCATGGAGACCGCGGGTCGTCTTCCATGCGCCTCTGACAGTCTCGTCAGAGCCTGCGCACTTCCAGCCAGGGATTGGGCAGTAGCAGTCTCCACCAGTCATTCGTGCTCACGATTGGGAGCGCCTCGTCGTCCTGGTGTTGTAGATGATAGTCTTGGCCTTGTTGATGGTCCTGGCTTTGTCGATATCGTCCGTGGACTCGCTTGTACTGATCTTCGTCCAACGGCGCATCGTCGTGGATGTTGGTTGAAATCACCATCACATGTACTCCTCCCATTTCTGGGAAACTCACAAAACGCAACGACCGCATTTTGACCGGCTTATCCACGCTTGTCCACAGGCTATCTCTTTCAGAAAACTCACTAAAATTAGAGTCTGGCGCGTTGAGGCAGTGCCGCTTCCCTATTTCACGAGAAGTTGCACCATCCTGATACATCCGCGGTGGTAGCAGAGGCTTTCCGAGGGCCTTTTGACCCCCGGTACGGTGGCTTCGTACCGCGCATCGGCGGCCATGGCGTGCGCGCCGCCAAACGCTATTACGCCAGGGCCTATTCGCGCGCCTTCAGAAACGGAAGAAACACTTTCTCGCCGCGTGAGACCACGTATTGCGAGCCTGCCACGGAGAAATGGCTGGCATTGAAATAGAGCCACACGCCATCTTTGACGACCGGGCACGCGCTGTCGCAAAGAAAGTCGCGCGGCTTGAAGAGCGTGATCCTGTCGGGCCACTTGGCCTGAATTTCCCCGAGCATCTCGTCGATTGGCGCGTTGGCCTGCGCGATCGCTTCGCGGGACGTCGGCGGACAGGAAGAAGGCGGCGTGTGAGGAAGCGGTCCCTGCAGCAGGCGCCGGCGATCGATCGCGCAGTCCGCCTCGACCTGGTCGCCGATGATCAGGATGCGCCGTCCGTCCGCGATCCATCGTCCGAACGTTCTTTCCAACGCCGCGCGCAATTTGACAAACGAGTTTGTCGCGCGCCCGACGTCCGGCGCCTGATCAGGCGGACCGTCGATCGCGCTGTCGGAATAGGCCTTCCATTTCTGCGCGATGATGATTGGCACGTTCGTCTGGCCCAAGCGCTGCATCGCGTCGTCCCGGATCGCCTTGCATGCCTGCCGCCGGTAGGACGTCATCTCTACTCCGTCCAGAATCGGACAGCCCGAGCCGCCGAAGGCGTCGAACTTCATCGCCTGTCGTTCCGCCAATGACGACAAGCCCGGCAGATATTGCGTGGCAAAGGAATCGCCGACCAGCGCGAACCGAAGCGGTCCGGCGATTGGGGGAACGTCGCGCTCGTCGGGGAAATCCTGCAGGTGCGCCAGTTCGGTCTGCGCCGCCGGCATCCGCCACGGAAAGCCTTGCGACAGGAATGTCGCATGCGTCACCGCGGCCATCGGCAGTATGATGGCGCCGAAGCCCGCGGCAAATCTCGGAAAGCTTGTGGACCGTTTGCCGTGAGG
The DNA here is from genome assembly GCA_963770385.1 of uncultured Alphaproteobacteria bacterium. Taxonomy (GTDB): domain Bacteria; phylum Pseudomonadota; class Alphaproteobacteria; order Rhizobiales; family Xanthobacteraceae; genus Bradyrhizobium. Next base: position 3,817,093 of record CAVYPJ010000003.1, read on the forward strand.
CTGGATGAAACGGCGCTCGACAAGACGATACATCGCGGCCGCGCATGCGATCATCAGCAGCATCATGCCGCCTATCGCTGGCGGCGTATTCGCATCGTCCCCGAAGATGAATCTTGCGAAGAAGATGATCGGCCAGTGGCAGAGATACAGCGAGTAGGAGACCGCGCCAATTCCGACCATGAAGCGATTGGTGAGAACGGCCGATATCCGCGGCGCGCTGCCAGCCCAGATCATTGCCGCCGAACCCAGACAGGGGAGGAGTGCTGCGATTTCCATATGAGCCATGGAGGAGTCGAAAAGCAGCACGCTGGCGACGGTGCCTGCAAGGCCGGCGGCCTGTACGCCTTCGGCGGCGAACGTCGAAAGCGGCAACCTCTTCTCGACAAGCAGAACCAATGCGCCGATTGCAAACTCGTAGATCCTGAAAGGCATCAGGAAGAAGACTGCCGATGGATCGGAGCGTGCGACCAGCGTGGCCGCGACCAGCGAAGCGAGACCGGCCGCCGCGATGATCTCGAAGGTGCGGTTCATCCTGTGTGCCAGCACGATCAGGATCGGCCAGGCGAGATAGAATTGCTCTTCCGCCGACAGCGACCAGAAATGCAGCAGCGCCAGCTCGTCGGAGTTCGGTGCGAAATAGCTGAAGGATTGACGCCAGTACTGGATGTTCGCGATCGACAGCAGCGCGTGAGTGCTCTCCTTGGCGAGTTCACGAAACATCGGCGGTGAACACCAGAGGGCGCCGACGATGTAGGTCACCGCGACCGTGAAGACCAGCGCGGGGTAGATGCGGCGCGTTCGCCGAATATAGAAGTCAGCGAACGAGAAGCGGCCGCCGCGCGCGTCGGCAAGGATGTTGCGCGTGATCAAATAGCCGGAGATCACAAAGAAGATGTCGACACCGACGAAGCCGCCCTGAAACCCGGGGATCTTCAAATGGAACAGCACGACGCTGATCACGGCGATCGCCCGCAGTCCTGCGATCTCGAGGCGGAACTGTCCAGGCTTCAAGACTGGATCTTGTGGCGCGGAATGGTGCGTCGTGAGCCTGTCGAGTTGCATGGGGTCGCTAATTGCCTGTCCGGGAGCGCCGCCCTTGGGAACAGAGAATTACGACGAAAAAAAGCGCCCAGGCGCTTGTTTAGCTGAGGTTTTTCAGAAGTCGAGGCTTTCGTCGGGACACCTCGCCGATGAGTTTCGGCCTGCTTCGATCGGACTTTGGCCCCGCGGCAGCTCGGCCGCTATCGCGGGTCGGCGCCGGATCGCTTCAATGGCTTCCGTCGCCGTCACGCAGTTCCTAAAAGGTTGGAAAAAACTGTTTTGATCGCAGGCACCGCGGGTTCATGAGGACGCTGCCTGGTCTGCCGTGACAGCTCCGCAAGTGTGAGGCGGTGATTTGCCCGTCAGGCGGAGTGCGCGATCGACGCATCGCTCGGTGCGCTTTATGGCCGTCAAAACCGGCTGCGCGGAAAACGAAAAATTCGTAAGCCTTTCAATCCGATTCCACTCGTCCAGTCCGCGCGCGAAAAATATTCCGCTTCCCATCCGCCCCAGTCGATGGCTTCTCGTTGGTATCCCGCCTCAATGAGAGGGGCGTATCGCGATCGTCACGAGCGTGGAGGCGGGATGCGGTGGACGCGATGGTGCTGCAAGACGAACGGCGCCGCTCGCGGACGGCGAAGCCGTGTGGTCCTGGAGTCCAGTTCTTTTTCGTTTTCCAAAGGACGAATAAAATCCATCGGAACCAAATACTTAGATGGTAGGCGATGACAACGAAAACGCCCACCCGAATGAGGCAGGCCCCAATAGGCCCTAGTTAAGCGAAGAGACCATGGTGAGCAGCGGTCATTCGTCCCGCTTATTTCCAATAATGATTTCGTCGATGAAGGAAGCGTGCCAAACGAGGCCAATCTGCGCCTCGTCCGACGCTGCGCGCATGCGTCCTGAATAAACGCCCAAGAAGTTCGTTGCGGGTCTGTCATTAAAAGCACGCACGGAGCCTTCGACATAGTTGTTGGTCCAGTCCCGAAGTATCACAGGGGCTCCGGACATCCCGGGACGAGTGGCAGTGTCTACCAAATAGTATCCCGTGGTCATACGAACGAGGTCGGGCTCGGAGGCTATGCTGCCCCGCTTCCAGACCGGGAACGCCGGAGGCGCATTCCCGAACGGGTAGCCTAAGATAAAAACATCCATTCCAACGGTAATCTTCAGCGGCTTCGAAAGAAGCGCATTTATTGGATACAGGTTCATAACGGGCTCGTTTCCCGTCACGGGGATCGGGATCGCAACCACGTCCACGCTCCGTCCCATGCCTGACCGGATCAGCCAGAGCGGTTTGTGGTCGTCATCTCTGATGCGTATGTCCCACTGCTGCTTCCCGAAGTCGCCAACTCGAACGTTAAAAAGGCAGCGCAGCATATCGGGTGCCGCTGGAGTTTCTTGTTTGCCCGTGTAGGCATTTCGGCCGGTCACCACGTGCCAGTTGGTGATGAGGTAGTGCTGAGAGCCGTGCTTCCATACAAATGCGGTCGCGCTTTTCATGGGTGTCCCATTGGCGAGTTGTTCAACTGGGACAGTCGTAAGTGAGAATGCGTCTAATTCAGTCATTGGAGCTATGTTCGACCCGTCGTTTTCCAGCTTCAAGCCGACGCGCTTTGTCGGGTGGGCCGCCTAGACAATCATTGCCAGGCAAGCTTGAACTTCGGCAACAAATCTATCGGCCTCCAGTTGGGAGCTTGGAAAGCTTCCCGCTGTATGCGCGTATCGATTGCGCTTATGAGCTATAGAAGTCTCGAACGCACTGGCCGCTGCGTGATTGAGATATCCGCGGGTCGATGGCGGTAGTGCTTTCAGCTGATGCAGCTTTCCACCGATGCCGGACTTCGGCGACTGGCCATTTGCGATGAGTACAGCCGAAAGAAAAGTATCAATGGCGCGGCTCGCATGAATGACTTGTAACAGTCGCTGCCGATACAGCGGCTGCAGCTTTGTACAGCGCCCCAGTTCCTCTAATTCTGCATCGACGAGACCTATATCCGGTCGTACTCCGAAGAGCGAAGAGCCACGGACAAGGGCTTGCATCAAGAGGTGGCGGCTTTTTCGAGCGCTCATTTCAGGACCGCAAAGCGAGCCACCAACTCGGCAACCTGCTCGGGAGTACGCGCTGCGTTGGACGGCGCAAATACCCAGCCAGCGAAAGCGCCTGCTCGTAGAACCTTATCGGGGTCACCCACGGTTCGAGGATAATCTAGTGCAAACACTATGCCTGCAGGTTCTCCGGTCGGTTCCGGTTCACCCTCAATAGATCGATACCAGCGCTCTGTGCCTATCGGGGTCAGTTGTGAGAGGGCGCGTGGCGTTGGCTCAGATGAAAAAAATGCCGCCTCAACACCGTTTGAAAAGCGATCACGAGAAGCAGAATGAGATCGACTTCGCTTGGGCCTTGCACCCTCTCTCATCCTATGTCGCTGCAGTATTCGGGATAGCCGATAAGTGTCCGCGAAACGCCCTTCCGCTAGTCTTTGAAGCTTCTCTACGTCCGGTCGCCGCGACAGACGACGAGGATTGGTACTTATAGACGATAACTCTTCCTTCGCGCCTCTATCCGACAGATTGACTACGGCGGAAAATGCCTCACCTAACTTGAGATGCGTTTCATCGCGTCCCGCAACGTAAACAAACCTTGTTTCTGGCGGCAAGGCCACCTTGTTGAGTGTGAGCCGCGATTGAAGAAGATTGGGACGCCGGACTTCCTCAGCCGTGGACATCACTATTGCCGTCACCCCTGAAGGGCCCCCGACCAAAACGTCCACTGATTTCATCACCAATGGATGATCCGGAGCGACGACGACCACCGAATTCCCATTGCTTGCATGGCGCAGATGATCAGCAATTTCGCGACGACGAATGTGTATGGTCTCGGCCAACTTGCCTCCAAGAAGTCAATCGGTTGGTGGCTCGCTAAAGTTGCACGATTATTATTCAGGGAAACGGGCTTCCACAATGGTCCAAACGAGTTGGAAGGAAAATTGTGGAGAGTACACGGAATACGCACTCCTCCGATTGACTCCAAAGAAATTCGATGGATGTGAATTGTACCCTAGGGTGGCATCACTGGAGCGCGCCGGTGACGCCCTTTGCCACGGCCGCGGCGCGGATCGAACTCGTCGACCGCGTCCTGCCACGCAATGATCTCGTCCTCAAACCAGACCCGCCGGTTTGGCGAGATATAGGTCGATTTCGGAAATCGGCCCGCCTTCTCCATTCGGTAAAGAGTGGTGCGCCCAACCGGGACGATCGCCAGGAGCTGCCTTTCGTTGAGCATGCGACGAGGTCTGGTCTCCGGGCCGCCACCGCCGTCTTCCGTTTCTATCTGCGGTCGTTCCGCTGTAGTCATCGCAAGGGTTTCCTGTTCTCCGGCTCTCGGTGCCCCTGCTTGTGCAGCGCCTCGCCGCGAGACGCCGTGTCGCGGTCGGGTCTAAGGCTTGGCCTTATGGTCATGGCAGCGGATAGTTTGCGAAGGCTACGCCCGCGACCGCCTCAGGCGTTTTATTTATTGATCAGGCTGCCGGAATCGAAGGCCAAGCCGCCTTTCGCCCGACCGGATTCTGGCAACAATGCCCGACATGGTTCCGCTTCCCCGAACATATGATCAAGCCGTGGCCGAGATCGCCGAGGCCGATGCGGTCGCCTATGCGCGCGAGCTGGTGCGCCAGGTGCGCAACGAAAAGCTGGAACTGTTCGGCGTGCAGTTGAACGCTTTCGACCGGGAAGACAACCGTGCGCTTGTCCGCGGGCTCATCGAGCAAATCGCAGTCTCGTCGCCGAGCTGCATGATGGATTTACCGCATCTGGCGCGCGCCGGATGGGGCCTCGCCCACGAGGCTTTGTTGAGCCTGCACGTCCAATACGAACATGCGGGCAAGCCGCGCCCGCCGCCGCTCGCGACCTACATCATGGAGTGCGCAGCTGGCCGCACCTATCCGCAGGTACCGTCGAAAAAGCGCGAGAACAATTTCCTGCGCAAGATCGCGATCACCAGCATCGTCGGCTCGGTCTGCGAACGCTTCAAACTGAAGCCGACGCGGTCAAGGTCGAGCTACCGCAAACTGAGCGGCTGTTCCATCGTGGCGCAGGCCTTAGGCGAAGAGCACACGGCTATCGGCGAAGACGCAGTCACGGCGATCTGGCAGCAACTCGGCAATGTAGCCTTTCCCGCTGAGTTCCGTGCTCGCTGCTGGGGCCGATAAGTAAAACGGTCGGACTCGACCTTGCGATAAATGGATAGACGGCTGCCCGGGCAGGGGCCGGCCGTCTTTTCGTTTCGCCGACCGGGGACAGGCCGGGACGGCCGACCATCGCAAGCGGCTCCACTATAGCTCCGGTTCGGCACCTCGCAAAGGGTGCCAATCATGACCGAGTATTTTGAAACCGGTTCCAAAAAGGGTCGCGGCATGGCGCAGCGGTCCCTCGATCTGATCGAGGCGATGCACGTTGCGACCAAAGCCGCACACCCGATCACCGGTCGCGGCGATCGGCTACAAGCTGTTCACGCACGGCCTCATTCGATCGATGGCGACAAACGGAAATGCAGCGCGTCTATCGCTTGCTGCGAGAAGCACGCGAGCGCGGGCATCATTCCGTGGGAATGGATCGTCGATGAAAACCGCGCCTTCGAGCGGTGTTCGACCTGGGATGATCCTGCCGCCTACGCCGAATGTGTTGCCCGATCCTATCGCCGCGATTTCTGGAACCAGCAACCGGTCCGCGTCGAGGTCTGGTCCGAAAAGGGCACCGTGCGCGGCGTGCTTGCGCCGGTGCTCGACCATTACGCCGTCGGCTTCCGTGTGATGCACGGATTTAGCGGCGCGACCACGATCTACGATGTTGCGCAGGATGACGACGGCCGCGAACTGATCGTCCTCTATGTCGGCGATTTCGATCCGAGCGGAATGTTCATGTCGGAGGTGGACTTGCCGGCGCGGCTCGCCAAGTACGACGGCGACCACGTCGAGCTAAGGCGAATTGCCCTGACACGCGGCACAGACACGCGGGCTGCCGTCGTTCCCGGCGACGGATAAGCGTAAGGACCCGCGCTACAAATGGTTTTGCTCCAATTACGGAGATCGCTGTTGGGAGCTTGACGCGCTGGACCCAAACGTTCTGCGCGATTGCGTCGAACAGAGCGATCATTGGATTGATCGAACCCGAGGCGTGGCAACGGTGCGAGGTCGTCAACAAAGCGGAGCAGTGCGTCACTCCAGACCGTTCTTGAAGGATGGAACGTCTCTGGTGGTCGCCGTGATTGACTTAGCAAAACACGTCGACCTCATTGTCAGCCAACTCGAATTTTTGGCTCAACACGCCAAAGGCGGGGTCCTCCGCGAAGAGCCCGCCACCATCCGCGCGCTGATTGATATCGCTACGGCGTTGCGCAGTGCAGCCCAGACCTTTGATCGTGAACGTGAGTTTCGCGAGCAAGGTGCAGAGATGCGCGCTCAGCGCAACGCGATGTTGACGAGAGATTGCGAGCAGCAGGAGCGCAAGCAATGATCCGCTGGAACTCGCGATCAGCTACATTCATCGTGGTTGGAATCCGTCTGCCCGTCCCGTTCAAGACAAAAGAGCCAGTCGATAAAGGTTGGCAGCGTCGCATCATCAAAGAAGCCGACGCGCCGAAGTATTTCAATGGCACGGCACAGAATGTCGGCATCGTGCTGGGGCCGAGTTCGAACGGCTTGACCGATGTCGATCTCGACTGCATCGAAGCCATCGCAATCGCGCCGTATGTCTTGCCGAGGACTAGAGCGATCTTTGGCCGCGCAAGCAAACCCCGACTCACATTGGGAATACCGGACTACGCTAGCGGCGACGCTCGGCAAGGCGACACTCAAGCTTACTGATCCAACTCGCCCAAAAGACAAGAACACCCTGCTTGAAGTGCGTGTCGGCGGCGACAGCGGCGCACAAACGATATTTCCCGGCTCGGTCCATGGGAGCGGTGAAGAGATCACGTGGTCTGAGAATGGCGAACCGGCAATCGTCGCTGACGATGACCTGTTGCGTCGCGCCAAGTTGCTCGGCGCGCTTGTCTTGTTTGCGCGCCATTGGCCCGGTGAAGGCGCAAGACACGAAGCAGCGCTGACGTTCGGCGGCGTTCTGGCGCGGTGCGGCTACAAGCCGCCCGATGCAAAATACTTTATGGAAGCTGTTGCCAAAGCGGCAGGCGATAATGAGCGCCGCGACCGGATGCAGGCCGCAGAGGATCAGGCCATTGTGCATCAGCAGGGCAGGAAGTCACGTGGCTATCCTACGCTGAAGGAAACCTTTGGCGATCAGATCGCCCGCAAGATCGCGGATCTGCTGGACTATCGCGGCGGTCGCGATGATAGCCCGACCGCCGGCAAGCCGTCTGGAAAAGTGACCAATGACATCGTCACCGAAGATAGCGTTGCGCAGCAGTTCATCGAGCTGCACCGCGATGATCTTCGTTTCTGTCACTCGCACGGCAAGTGGTTTCGCTGGAACGGCTTCTATTGGCACATCGACGAGACCGGCATTGCATTTCACTGGGCGCGAGAACTCGCGCGGCAACTCTCTGAGGATCAGGATAAGAAAACGCGGTTCATCACCAACAAGACCAGCTTCGCGTCCGGCGTCGAGCGGTTTGCAAAGCATGATCCGGTCGCGGCGGTGACTATCGATTATTGGGACCGAGATCCATGGCTGCTCGGCACGCCGGCCGGCACCATCGATCTGCGCACCGGCCAATTGCGTGCCGGCACGCGGCAGGACGGCATCAGCAAGGTCACGGAAGTCACGCCGGACGGCAGCGGTTGCCCGCTCTGGCTCCAGTTTCTAAAGCAAGCGACCGGCGAAGATGAAACGCTTGTCCGCTTCCTGAAGCAGTGGCTCGGTTACAGCCTCACGGGCGTTACAATCGAGCAGGCGTTGGTCTTCGTCTTCGGTGACGGCGGCAACGGCAAGGGCGTCTCTCTAAATGTCACGACGGCGATCCTCAAGGACTACGCCGTGGCCAGCGCGATGGAGACCTTCACCGCATCCAGCAGCGACAGACACCCGACGGACTGGCGATGTTGCGTGGCGCGAGGCTTGTAACGGCGTCAGAGACCGAAGAAGGCCGCGCCTGGGCCGAGACGCGGATCAAGCAACTGACCGGCGGCGATCCCATCACGGCTCGATTCATGCGACAGGACTTTTTCACCTACAGGCCGCAATTCAAGCTCACGATCATCGGAAACCACAAGCCGATCCTGCACAACGTCGATGACGCGGCCAAGCGCAGGTTCAATATCGTCCCGTTCATCCACAAGCCTGCCCAGCCGGATCATCAGCTTGAGCAGAAGCTGATGGCCGAAGCACCTGGCATCCTGCAGTGGATGATCGAGGGATGCCGCGACTGGCAGGAGCACGGACTGGTTCGTCCGCAATGTGTTATCGACGCCACCGCCGAGTATTTCAGCGACCAGGATTGCTTCGCCCACTGGCTCGGCGACGATTGCGTGTGCGACCGCGGCAACATGGCTCGATCCGAGGCCAGCAGCGTGCTGTTCAGATCGTGGTCGGACTACGCCAAGAACGCCGGCGTCAAGCCGGGGACCACAGCGACGTTCAAGGAGCGCATGATGAAGGCCGGCTTGAGTATTACGCCGGCGAGAAGGCTCGGGAGTTCTTCGGCGTCAGCCTGCGGCCCAAGCCGGCGTACGACTGGAACTCTGCATGAGGGCGTCGAGGGCTGGCGGTCATGACGGCGCTGACGCGTTTTCCCGCTTATCTCCTTACGCGCGCGCGTAGAGCGATTAATGGTAGACGTCGTCAGCAGTGTCAGGGGCGTCAGGAAGGGTGGCTGCCGGCATCAAGGCCGGCATCGGCAGGGCAACCCGCTGAGGCGTTTGCCGGCGTCGAGCGGGCAACGGGCCACCCGCCGCAGAAAACGAATCAGTGGGCTGCGCTGGCCCCCTCCCGAAGATCGGCTCGCGCCGAGCCAAAGCTGGAAAAAACGCCTTCCCGTGGGAATGGTGGGAGCGCAAATCGGCCAAGGCAAAGGAATGCTTCAGCTATGGCGAATGGTTCGAGGGCGGCCGGTATGATGCATATCCTCACTCTGCCTCTGATGGCGGCCAACGTACTCGCCCTGGCAGCCCAAGCCGTCCTCAGCCCTCCCTATGACGTTACAGAACGAGCCGCAGGCTCAACCCTGCAGCGGTTTCTGGAACGATGCCGGGTGTCGTCAAATCGAGCGTCGCCCGCCGCGCTGGGATGAAATTCCCCGTGGCGGGGGGCAGGTTCAAAAAAGGCCTTCCCTGGGATTTTCGAGCGCGGCGGCGGTCCAACGTTAGCGGCCGCAGGTTGGCGGGAAATTTTGCGCGAGCCACGTGACCGCTTGGCTCCCGTGAAGGCCCATCGTGACTAAGCCGCCTTAAGTGATGAGGAAGCGTCTCGGTGCGCAAATCCGTCAAGCAAATCAATCAGCGCAGAGTGCACCTGCTTCCAAGGCCTTGATAAATCAATTGCTGCAATAGCTACGTCGTGTCCGTCCATTCGATACCTGTGTAGACATCCGTCGCCTGGTGCGGCGTAGACTAGAGCGCCGCGAACAGGCAAGCCTGGAGCTTTGTCTGATGCGTGCTTCATGTAGGCGAAGAGTTGATATAGATGGCTGGATCTGATCTTCGGTGTTCCGGACGACCGTGGAAACGGATCAGCGTAGAACTTCGCATCCATGACGACCGTACTGCGCGGAGATCGCAATACTATGTCAGTTCGCATAATCGGTACGAGACTAGGGTCTCCGCCTGGCTCGAGCATCGATCCGCCATCGCATGTCCTCGCGGCGTACCTTGAAGGCGCTCTGTTCATAGAAGTAGAAATTTCGCAGGAAATCCTCGAAGACGCGCGACATCCGCTCCTCATCGCGCAAGATGTCGGAAAACCGGCTGCCGGAACCGTCCTCGTTCGGGAGCATCTCGCGGCAGACAAACTCGCACAGCCTCATGAGAGCAGAATACTGTGCGCTGTTTCGCGACAGTTGAACGCTGCGAAAGATGCTAGGCCTCAGCCGGAGCATTGACACCCCTCCCATCTTCCCGCAGATCAGACGCAGCTCGTGTGCGAGGGAAGGTTCAATCTGAGGATGATTCGCCAGCAGGATAGCCGTCGACTTGATGATCTGGTTGTGTAGAACATCATGACAAAGTTCATCAATCTGGCAGCAGACAACGCCTCTTTGAAGCGTCTGCTCCTTAATTGTCCGATCAATAAGGATGCGCCCGCGAGGCGATCTCAGTTCCTCGTCGAAACCCACATATCCTCTGTCCAGACCTCTGCGGAGAAGGCGTCGAACCCCGTTTATCATCACCCGAGCAAATAAATTCGGAAGATCCGGACAATCATCGATCCCAACTTCCGTAGATCCCCCCTCGGGAAAACGTTCCCACGCGTAGCAAAAGAGGTAGTAGAGATTACGAATAGGGATTGTCACGGTTTAACCTGCTAGCAGTCGTTCTCGCCAATCCGTCGCTTTCTTCGGCTCGTCAAACCAGTATTCCTCAAGAAGGGGATGGATCTCCGTTTCAATGATCCTTTCGTACCATCCGTCAGAGTAGGAGCTATCGTCGTCAGGACAAAGAAACTGTGTCCAATTTGAAATCCCGGCCCAAGATTGACTGTGTCGTTGGCAATCGCGTCGTTCAGTTCAATCATCCGCGACGTGATACGCTCTATAGTGGCCTACGGGATCTCCGCAGCGAGCAAGTACTCGCTAAAGCGAGGAGATGAGAACTGCGGACGCAATGTTACAAACGCAAACCGGCGACGGAGCGCATAGTCAACCATCGAGAGAGACCTATCCGCGGTGTTCATCATGCCGATGATGAACAGGTTCTCAGGCACATAAAACTTCCGGTCATTGGGGCGGGCATAAGTCAGGCGGGTTGCCCACCCGGCATCCCTCTTGTCCTGTTCGATCAGGAGCATCAACTCTCCAAAAATTTTGGACAGGTTGCCGCGATTGATCTCGTCAATGATGAGAACGTAGTCGCGGCTCGGATCGGTTAGTGCTGCTTGACAAAATCGCAGGAAGACGCCGTCTCTGAGTTCAAAGCCGCCAGCAGAGGTGGGCCGATAGCCTTGGACGAAGTCCTCGTACGCATAGGATTGGTGGAACTGCACGGCCTCGATGCGACTGGGCGCGTTGTGACCCATTAGAGCGAATGCAAGCCGCTTGGCGATAAACGACTTGCCGACGCCGGGTGCTCCTTGGAGAATGATGTTCTTCTTTGATCGCCAGACCGCAAGGATCCTCTCGACTTCTTCTTGCGTCATAAAGACGCCTGACATCGCGTCATTGAGCGAATACGCCTCTTCCTCAACTGGAAGTGGGGCTGGATCGGGCTGGTGAAGTGAGATCTTGTGCTGCTAGCTCTGGCCGAGCATCCACAATCTGGTCATATGCACTCAGGAGCGCTTCAAGAACTTCTTCGAACCGCTCGTCGGACGGCAGGTCGTCAAGATCAAGACGCGCGTATGCTATGGTGCCGGCCTCGTATTGGCGGCTCCTCCACTTGTTGGTCTTTAGATCGATACCGTTGTCAAGCTTAATACCACTTTCTGTCAGCCAACCGATCTGTCCCCGGTAGCCTTCAGATCGCTCACTCAACGTCCGAACGGCGGCACTCCGGCCGAGTTCGTTAACGAGGTGGGTCATGCCCTGATTGAGTGTTGCGTAAATGGTCGCAAGGTCTTCGGACACGAGAAGCGCGACGTAAATTCCAGATTGAGTACTGGTGGTCACATCTCGATTGAGAAGGGCGAACCACGGTACGCCAGCCCATATGCCCTTCCCGAGGCTCCACTGGGTAGTTATGTGCGGACGTTTCGCAACACTTGCCAGATTGTCCAGCCGAGTTTGAATCTCCTCCATCAGGTCCCAGAGATCAGGAACCTCTCCGTAGGGCTGCTGCCGGGCGACAGCGAGTTTCCGGACCATCTCGCCGAATAGCGTTGCGAAGGACCGTCCCACGCGGGCTGGCTCATCAGGTGCCAAAAGAGGCGGGCTGGCAGCTTCTGCGCGGATGGACGTCATGAGTGGCTGAAATGTATGCGCCATATCGCGGACGACCGATGAGAGGTCCGCCGCATCAAGCTCTTCTCCAGTAAACCATCGCGTGATCCCCCCTCCGCCTTCTTGAGCGCCCTCAGGGGATTTGAAATAGCGAAGCCACGCCGAGAGGTCGTCGAACTCGCGGCGGCCCGGCTCAAGCCTAGTCTTGCGCCGAAAATCCCACTGACCGCCGAGCGCGCGTTCGAGTTCAACTGCGGCCGCGCTGTCAGGGTCGGGCAACTGCCGATAAATGGCGGGGGCTGCTGCCCGAAGCCTCGCCTTGAGTTCCGAATTAGAGAAATCGGACGGGTGTGTCGAAACGTAGAAGCCTAGTTCGACCCCTCTACCGGACGCAATTGCGAACAGCTGAGGATTGCCTAGAAATTCCTTAGCATTTTGTCGGCGATAAACACCAAACCAGAGGTCCTTGGGAATTGCGCCTCGGACACCGCTCTTCAGATGAAACCCTGAAGTAAGGCGGACTTCATACTCACCGTCCCCTAGCTCCTCCTGCACCAGACGCCCTAGTCGCCCCAACGCTGCATGCACCCTCTCGTAAGCAGCACGTTCTTCGGAAGAGAGGTCAGCGTACCTGTCGCGATCACGGCTCAGCCGCAGGAGTTCGACATCGCGGGAATGGATCTGGACGCGGAGCGGCTCAGACGGACCTGTTACTCGGAACCCCAAGCTCTCGAGCTTGGTTCGCACCGTTGCGTCGCCTCCACTGAATTGATCAGATCCGAGTGGCCCCTCCGCTGGGAACTGCTTGCCAACAGCGACACCGACAATGGCTTTGCTGTCATACTCCCTTCCATCGTGCTCCAAAAAGTAGGCTCGGCTGGGGCCGTAGCCATAACGGGCGAGAAACTCCTCGCGGCCAAGTTCATCGTACTCAGCTATGGCGCTAAGCACGGCAGACCTTTCGCTAAGCGCGGAAAGTGGCATGACATGTCCCCCAGACGTTCTAACTTCAGCAAAACCGAGCGTCTCGATCAAGCTCATTGGAAGCCCGGCACCCGAATTGGCCGGAGCGAGCTGCTGACGCCCGTGATAGCCGACGTGGGACCTCGACCCAAACCAATAAAACCGTGGTAGATTTGTGCACCTGAGGCCCGGAAAAAGGAGGCCCTCATGCCCGGTCCACCGCCTCAACATCCAAACCTCCACCTGCTCAAGGGCAGCCCCGGCAAACGCCCGGCGCGCTCACTGCCCGAACCTGCGTGCGTTGAGGAATGTCCGCCTCCACCGCGCCATCTGAGCGACTATGCGAAAGAGGAGTGGCAACACGTAGCGCCCGAACTTCATCGGCTGAAGTTATTGACCATCCTCGACGTCAGCGCGCTCGCGGTCTACTGCAGCGCCGCGGCTCAACTGCGGGAGGCCCAGGAAGCCATCGCGCGCATGGCCAGGCAGGACGGCCGCGGACATGCGCTGACCATCAAGGGCAGCGCGGACAATCAGGTTATCAACCCATTGTTGCGCATTGCGAGGCAAGCGTCGAACGACATGCTGCGCTATGGCGCGGCCTTCGGTCTCACGCCGAACGGTCGATTAAGGCTCAGCGGCATCAAGCCGCCATCCAGACCATCGAAGTTCGACGGGCTACTCGGAAGCTGATCGAATGCGTACTTCCGTTGTGCGCCTGTCAGCAGCTGTCACAGGCTTGTTATCTTCGTGCTCAACCGTTGCACTCGGCGTGATAGGCCTCGAAGAATGGGCGTAGGTTGATGCTGACCGATGTGCCATCGCTTTGGTTTAGTATCAGCGTGTACCGCTCGGCTTCAAGCTCGCATCCCTTGGTCGACGGTCCGGCAGGGCCGCGTTCGCCACGATCACCTTTCGGTCCCGCTGGTCCCTTCTTCCCTTGAAAGCAGAGCGCCTGCCAGTCGTCTCCGGGGCATCCGCCGGGATTGTTGCGGCGGGCGGCATACGAACCGCCACCGAATGCAACAACGTCAAGTCGGGAATACGGTTCGCCCGGTTGATAGGTACCCTTCACGCGAAACGAGCGGCCATCAAGGCCCCCGGCAGCGACGCAAATCCAATGCTCCTCATCCGGCGGCGCGCGGCCGGTGTCGCGCCGAGCCTGAAAGGTCGAGCCTTCGAGTACAACCAACTGCCCCTCGTAGTGCACTTTGTCCTCGGTGTAAGGCTGAACGCGCGGGCCGTTCTTATCGTCGATCAGCTGCCGTAACCTATCGAGACGCTCGTCGATGGAATGCTCCAGCTTGATCAGCACCTCGCTGAAAGCGGCGCGCGCGTCCGCCACGGCCGCCAACGACTAGCTCTGACTGTTTGGGACGCGTCTTGCCAGCGACGTTTTGTTTCCTCAACGTCTGCTATCATTTCAAACAGGCACTGCTTCCAAAGTTCAAGCAGATACTCTCGACTGGTCTCATCAGGAACAACGTCGTGCGGAGTGATCGTCATCGCGGACTCCTGTTCACGCCTCGTTAGTGGTGTCAATATAGCACGAAGCGATCAGTACCGGGAGCCGCACTCATGAACGAAATGGTCAGCACGCTGCGTCAGGTCTGCCGGTTGGCAGCAAAAGCCATTGAGAAAGACCGCGAATATCGTTGTCAGCCCGATGCCCCTTCGATCAAGGCGCGGAACGAAGCACTGCTATTATATCTAACCGTTATCAAGCAATCTGCGCGCGGTGCCCTGCCGGACGAGGAACAGGCCGCGTTACCTCCGGAAGAGCATAGTGAGCTGAGCAAACGCCTTGCCAATGAGCTGCTAGAGGCAGCGGACGAGCATCGGCCTAAGACGCGGGTCGTCCATTGACGGCGATGAAGTCACTCTGCCGACCCAGCAAGGCATCGACTGTAGGGTAGACTGAATGGCAGACGATGACCCCAACGAGACCGACGCTGAGCACAGAAATCGGCTGTGGTGGGGTGTGCGCCGCGCAGGCCCTGTGCAGTGGGTTTCCTTTTGCATCGTGCTTGTGATGGTCGCCGGTCTCTTCTGGCTTGCGATTCACTTTTCCAAGCCTCCCGGCTTTTGACGCACATCAGGATCGCCATGCAGGCGTCGCGCGTGTTGTCCGCCGACAGCACCTTTCTCCGCCGCGGCTGTGCGCGATCCCGCAATCGAGCCCGTCCACGCCGGTGAATCGCTGGGCAAGCTATGCGCTGCTCTCGGAGCCAAAGCGGACTCATTATGCTCACTCTGAGTTCTCCGCATTCTGACCCACAGCGGTCGTCTCACCTCCAAGATGGGAGATCATTGCGCTGGCGCAAATCACGTTTGCAATCTGTGTGTCATCGTCATTCCGATGGCAGAACCAAGTCACCATAGGTGACAAAGAAGAGGTAGAGCCATGAGGAAGCCAACGTGGAAATGGAATCAGCCGGTGAGGTGGAACGACATCAAGCGGGTCTCTCTTATTATTGGGCACCCAGGAGCATCGAATGGGCCGATGCGCAAGGTTCTTAAGGACCGCATCGAATCCGGGGATGTCCAGCGACTGGAGGGTCAAGGGGCCAAGACGGTAGAGTCTAGGTCCCTGCAGGAGGGGTAGGATGGAGGCTAGCGGGGCACTTATTCATGATCATGTCGCCGGGTTTTCATTATTCTTCTCCCAGCGCAACTTCGTGCGGTCGGCGTTGACATCGCCCCTGACGAACCCAAGGTGTTCGAAGCGCTCAACCATCGAACTTTTGTTATTTGAACGGACGTCCGTGATTATCGGCAGCGCCGGTTTCTTTTAACTTCGATATGAGGGAGGCGGAGACGTGTTGATTACGAGCCACTTTGGAGACGCCTAAGTAAAATAGCGAGAGCGTTTTACTGTCGTGCGGCTCGGCGAGCGCGTATCCGACGATGTTGCCATCGGCATCGACCGCAACCCACGACTGACCAGATGCCACCAGTCGTTCGAGAATTGCCTCAGTCTGAGGGAGAACGGCGGTTGGAACCTCCGGAGCCACCTCAGCGAAGACCTTGAGAATGCCGGCTTCATCGCCGGAAACAGCAACTCGATAGGTAGGGTGCGCCGCCTTGTTTGGGTCTTTCGGAGCCTGGGCATGGTCGGTTCTCTGATGGGACTGCTGATAGGGGGAGCCGAACTTCAGCAGAAAGGCTGCAAGTTCCCGTCATTCAGCGGCCACCGCGTTAAACGGGTCGCAACTTGAAGTCGATTTCGTATTCAATCAGGCGAACGCCAGCGATGCGGGATGCTGCCAGTTTTAGGTCGTCCGTAATTTCCTTGGCGACGATGATGCCGCGAACTGGCTTCGACGTCTCCATATTTTTCTCAACCCAACTCATGTAGCGCAGCAGCTGCCCGATTACGCGGTCGTAACCACGCGAAACTTTTAACTCGACGATGACATAGCTACCTTGGGCATCGACGGCGAGGATGTCGATGTATCGCCCTCCGGCCGGAAACTCCAACCCTACGATTTCGTCCTCTTCATAAAGCCGGAGACCGGGCTCGATCCGCTGAAGGTTCTTCGCCAGATAATTTTGGAGGTCGCGCTCATACGCAAACTCCGATCCACCGTCACCGGCATCCGCCTCGATTTCCTCAACTGACGAAGGCGCGGCTATACCTTCTTTTTCAAAGTCGGCCTTGTAGAGCGGTTGCCCGTCACTCTCGACGTTCCACAGACGGAATCGATCCGGGCCGAGCTTGAAGAAGAGATCATATCCGCTACCTTGCTTGATGGATGGATGATGTTTTCGAATAGGATTGTTGATTGACATGCCTTCCACGTGCATGCCGACGGTGTTGCGGTTGATCTTAGGATAGTGCTGCGCGAACCAAGGTATCACATCAGATTTTGAGAAGACCTGATTAGGTTTGAGGTTGGCCTTTGCCCAATCAGCCATGAGAGACTTTGTAGGGCGGTCGTAGATCGGCATCAGTCAAGCTCCCCGGTTACAAATCGGCGACGATTAGGTGCACCGCCGCCAATGCGCCAAGAGCGGTACCTCTATTGCAGACCTCGGTCAGGCGTTTGGCGCGTCCCGGATGAATGAGATTTCGAAAGTTCTGAGCAAGCCGCGCCTGAGTGATGGTCTTAGGCTTAATCAATTGTCTAATTTCAGCTACCGTTATGTAATCCTCCAAGAACCATTCTTCTGGTGAAGACGTGGCTTTCATATTCTTGCGCATATTTGGAATTGGAGAAGTGATACCTACATCCAGAATTTTCCATAACAATAGCGCCTCCATTGCGGACCCGCTAAGAACTGTCGCGGCTTTAAAATCGTTGCGATGCAAGGCGTTAGTAGCACTATCCATGTCTAGACGAATGCTCTCTGCCAATTGCCTGTCCAAAATGAAGGTGAGTTCGGCTGTTTGCGGAGAAGGACTTTGATCCGGGCATTTCGATAGGGCCTCGCGAACAAGGTATACCGGACTTTTGCCATCGTGGGTTCGGGGCGGGTCATCTCCGCCGCGATAGTTCCAGCGATCAATAGCTGCCTGCATCGCTTCCAGGCCAAAAACGTAGCTCGCGTAATCGTCACCGCTTATTGTTAGCAGTTCAACTGGAAGGTCGTCGGCAAGATCGATAATCGCACCAAAAACAGCGCTGTCTGCTGAATATACGGACATATTGGGAGTTGATTTAGCCGTCGGATAAATTCGGTCAATAAACGACACGATCTGCGATGGCACGACCTTCGTCATTAAATTATCCCCCACCACGTTTTCGGTTTCTGACCGGTTTTTAGTGCTCTCTTGGCCACCACGTTGTTGCTGGATCGCTTGCCGAAATCTTGGTCGCCCGCAACGCGACCAGATGGCTCCGCTTGTACGGGTAGCCACGCTCCTCCGAGCAATCCTTGCGGCGCATGTAGCGCTCCAGCTCATGAACGGGCATTGCCTTCGGTCGCCGCACGATGTCGAGAGCGACCGTCTGGTACGTGTTGCAGCCAAGACATTTCACTTCGAGATAGCGGTACCCGGCGTTAATCGCATCGCCCAGCGCCGGCTGAGCCGGACCCTGGAAGCTGAGCATGGCCTCAAAACCCGACATGCATGCAAGGGTTTGTTCAAGGAACAACACGTAGACTGTTGTTCAACCTTTCAAGCGTTAGTTGCTGGGTCGTATATATGATTTCGGGATTTCGATCCGGCGGCAGCACATGTAGCCTTGTGGTGATACCAGTCACCCCCGGTCGCACATTGGCCAGTTGCTTCTTAAACCCAAGAAGCTCTTGTTCATCAGCCTTGTTTGCATCGCGAAGGGCGTTCAAAGCTTTCAACTGCTCTGCTTGTGGTCGGTTTAGGTTGAACGTTTGCAACTGACTGTCATCGTTGGGAGAGAGGCCTTGTATCGTCTTCGAATCCATAGTTGAGAGACGATTTACAAGGGCAGCGTTCTGCGAATTTATTTCTTGAGTTCGCTTTGCAATATCCGTCTTCTTCTGATTGATCAGCTCCTCCAACTTTGCGATGAGTTCCTTCTCTGCCTTCGTCAACCCTATGAGAAGTGCAGGCAGTGGATCAACTGCCGGCTTTGCAATCACAACATCGACAATGCCATCATCGAGTTCGGTCGATAGTAGCGGCGGGATTGATGCCGACGGTTGGAGCGGGTCCGATAACAAAGCCGGCTCCTGCATTGGCGTTTACATCGATGCTGAACTCGAAAGTATGTCCAAGACTTGAAATGCGTTGCGGCCTCTGCAATTGAAGCTCACCTCCAACCTCGGCCGCCTCGAAAGCTTTATCCATCCATTCCTCGAAACCGATGTGTCCGGTGATGAACGGATGAAGGGAATTGGTCTGCACCTTTGCGCATAAAGGTTCGTGTTTAACATCATCAAATGCTAAGTTGAACTTCATCAGAGCAGTTCTGTTAGCCGTCGTAGTTTCACCGGCACCAATGGTTCCGTTGATAGCTAGATTTTTGGCGGGCAAGAACGGAAATGTATTAGATAGTGCCCTCGTACTGCCTGCTTCGTTGCTTTTCAGCGTGACACCGTACACACCTTGCCAGCCCGCCAAGAAAACGCGCCCCTTCAAATGCTTTTGCGTCCAAACGGCCATCTGAAATTCGCAATCAATATTCGCGATTAGAACCTCTAAAGGTAAAATTTCGTGACTAGTAAGCTGCGGTAAATATGTTCCACAACCCGTCAACGCGCCGGTCAACGATAGAATTGCCCATCTTTTCATGTAGCTTCCCTTTGTAGACGTTGCATCAAATCGCAACCAATGGGCGAACTCAAGAACTCGTTTAGGCGTCTTGGAGTTTTCCGGGGGAAAGTGTTTGTGGCAGGAGCCGCGCAGTCGCTGCAAGCTCGGCAAGCTCAACCGGCTCGAAGCCAGCGACATCCGATTCGCTCGCGCCCCGGCGACGGCAGGGCTGACGACATCCGGCAGGCCGCGCCGGCGCACATGCGGACACATGGCGCTGGCGGCTGGGCATCCCAGCGATGTACTGGGGCTGTTCGCGAGCCGCAGCTCGTCCGGTTCGACGGTTTTCACATCAGGTTCACAATGATCTCCGCAGCGAAGCTCGCGCTTCGCGTCGAAGAGTTAGACAAACCGGAAAAGTCCGAATGGTTCAAGGCGCGCGTTATAGGCACTAGACAACGCATCGCATTGATCAGAGCACCGAGAACTAACGACTTTCGTTCGGCCCTCTGACCCCGCAAAGTGTCGCAGCTAGAAAACGCGCAAGACCTCTTTCGCTCGCTTTTCCATAACACTTGACGGTGTTTTCTGCATTGGCGGAACCGGCACAAAGATCGATAGCAATTCCACGGGGTATGGCGGTATAAACACGAGAAACTTGTGCGTAGCATTTGACCGGCTCAGCAGTCCAAGCGCCCGAGCAGAGCTTCGTCGCCAATCCAGCAATAATGTCCTTATCAACTTTGGATGCGTCATTAAGACAGTCCAGAGGATCATAAGCAATTGCAGAAAAGCTGGGTGTAAAGCCCAAAAGCACTACGTAGATGATGAGTTTCAGTTTCACGTTTCTCGGTCTCCCCCCGTTGGCCCGGCGTCTTTTAACACGCCGATAACGTGTTCGACGCTTGCTATTTCGCGCCAATCATTTGTCAAAATTGGCCCCACTTAGTCAGTCCCACCGTCGCCTTCTGCTTATGCTTTGGTGCTGTCCCAAAGTCGCGTTTGCACCTCCGCCTCAAGCGCCTTGATCAACGCTTCACCATTTTTCGCGAGCTTGTCGATAGACTTAAACTCTCGTGTCCCGTGTTGAAAATTCATTTCGTGCTCAGACCTAGCCGCCAATAAAAGTTGATCGAGCTCATCGAATTGTGCTTTGATCGACTCGCGGATGAAGATGCTGTTCGCCCGAAAGTATTTGTAAAATTTCGCACTGGCCTGTCTCGCCCGCCCGATCCTGAAGGGCTCCCATTGATTTCGAAATTCGGCCGTTTTGTCGGCAGCATTCCTAATTTTTTGCCGCTGCCATTCGGCTAGCTCGTTGCCGGCCATTCCGTTGACTATGAAGTCCTCGCGTTGATCGTTCGACATTGCGTTAAGGTCAGGCGTAGATTGCCCTCGGGACGTCAAATCCCGCGTGATGCCGAAGCTATTCATCAGCAGCCGCCACGCTTTAGGAAGGGTCTCAAATTCCAATTGATGGAGCTTGGTTGTCCTATCCATTTGAGCGTCGATGGCGAATTTTAACTCCGCTAATTCTTTCTGTTGTTCGTGTTTTAGGTTTTCAAGCCGTTCCGCGAACTTTGAGTTTAGCCACCGCTCGCTGAAGGTTCGGAATATCCACCATGCGATGCCGCTGACACCACTTACTGCACCTAATGCCAACACGGCGTAACCGAACACGGCGGCCAGATTGTTTAGAACCTCGGTCATTGGAGTAGGTCTCCGGCTGGTTTCGCGGTCACTGGTCCAGCGTAAGATTGTTGATCCGCGAAAGCGTGTCCAGTTCGAGACACGCGCGGATGGGTAGAATCATGTTAGGAATCGCGTTTTAGGGCGGATGCCGCGAATAGCGATGTTTCCAACTCGAATTTTCGACTTATACAAACAGCTCCGAAAGAAGGTGGGCGGCTGGCGCGAGAAGAGTCGCTCCGTGTCATTTGGGCTTACACGCAGTATTTGCAGGTTCCTGACTTCAAAATTCCGCCCGACATCGAAGTGGACCGCCGAATTCTACGAACGAGACGTGCAGCGCGCATGGATAAACGAATGGCTGTTGATGCTGCTGGCAAAGGAAGTTCTCTTGCACAGCGGGGTAATCGCAAAAAAGGGCGCATCATTGCGGCAGTGGAAGACGCTCGCAGGTACAATAGATAGCGTCAATCGGTTAGAGAACGAAATCTATGGCGAGTATGGTTCGCCGGACAATGTGCTAGTGGAACTGATTCGAATTGCTCACCGCACATTTGAATGGCAAGGAAACGGCCCGCGCGCGGACGCCATCATTCGCTACCATAAGATTCTTCAATACGCCAGAGATCAGTCAAATCTGCGCGCAGCGACATGGCGTGACGATTTACGAACTAATGGCATGTTGCACTTCGATGTTAGGTCATTTTTTGGGATCGCACTCATTGCGTTTGCCGTTAACGAGCGAGATCGCTGAATTGCCAATGGATAGATTTAAGGCGGTCTTTTCCCTCGTTGCAGAAGACCTTTCCAAGCTGAGGTCAGCACTCAATCGTGAACAGCAGTACAACGAGAGCTTTGCGTACGCTTATAACTCCCTGCGCGCCCGGCCTATCATCCTCATGTGTTCAGAAGCGTCTGACATCGCGGTGTGCCCGATTCCGACGCTCTTGTTCTGGCGCTTCACTTCTGGGCTTTACTACGATTTCATAGGTGTACCGGAGTTCGCGAATATATTTGGGGATTCTTATCAAACATATGTCGGCGAGGCTGTACGAGCGGCTGCCCCATCGTTAACCGTCCATGAAGAGCGGCTCTACAAGATCGGGAGCCACGAAAAACGCTCGGTTGATTGGATCGTGTCGGACGAGGCCAATTCTGCATTGTTCATCGAGTGCAAAGTCAAGCGCATGAGAATGGATACCAAACGAACCCTTACCGACACATCGTCGCTTCAAGAAGATATCGGCTATATGGCGTCAGCGGTCGTACAAACCTACCGAACAATTCGGGACTGCATCGCTGGACACTATCCGCATTTCGAAGTGACGTCGGACACCAAAATCTATCCCTGTGTTGTGACCTTGGAGAATTGGCATATGCACGGCCCCGTGATGTACGGCTTTTTCGGGATTGGTCAGGAAGAAGATGGTCGAGGAGGGAATACCGGAAGATTACCTAACTGAAATGCCGTATTCGGTTTGGCCCGTTGCACGACTTCGAGATTGGTTTTCAAATTATGAGCGAGTCGCCTATGGCGACGGTGATGGACGGGAAGTTGCTAGACAAGGAAAAGCAGGAGGGGGAATGGCGGCCCTACTTATCCGAAAAATTCAGACCGCGACGCAAACCGCTTTTTGAAAATTATTACCGGAAGCTCTTTGCTGACTTTAATCCGGTTTAGTTGCCAGACGTACTTGTGTCCGCCGCGTGGCGGCCAGTGTCTCACAGCGGCGACACACCGCACAGCCGCGCGCCAGCTCGGCGGCCTCGCCGTGCACCCCAACGTAGCATCAGCGCAATTGCGACGCTTTACACCGGCCATACACTCGGATACACACCGCTTGAAATTGCAGGCAATTTGCGCTGTTGACTTTACCACAAGGGGAGAATGCAAAGCTTGGTGCCAGTGACCGTGCTGACTGGGCTCGAACCTGTCTCATATCGTGAAAGTTGGGTGGGAACGTTGGATCAGGGGCGATTCGTTGCGCCGAACCTGTTCAACGGACTTCTCCTGGAAAGCTGGCCGTATAATCCGCCGCAGCTCGGCTGCCACGCCGTCCAGCACCGCGCGCTTTTCCTTCATCCGCTTGGAGTGATTGTAGACCTTGCCGGTGACGGTAGGCACGACTTGCTCCTGCTTCTTGCTTGCGGCGTGATCGAGACACTTCGCGATCCACGCATCGTCGAAGCCGAGGTCGCCGGCCAAGGTCGCCGCCGTCCGACGCAGATCGTGCGGCGTGAATGGCTTTAGGCCGAGCAGCGCGCAGATGCCGTGGCGTTTTCGCCTTGCTTTCCTTGACTTTGTGCCGCGCAGCGCGGTCGCCATTACCTTACGGTTCATCGGCTGGTCACCGAGGGGGCTGACGAAGACGTATTGCTGCTCGTCGCTGGTCAGCGCTTCCTTGATGATCTCCACCGCCAGATCGGACAGCGGCTGCTGGATCACGCGCCGCTTCTTGACCCGCTTGAGCGGGACGTCAAAGCGCGGATTCTCGCCGTCGAGATCGAACAGTTCGCTGCGGTGCGCGGCCAGCAGTTCTCCCGAACGCAGCATGGTGACCAATTCGAACTTCAGCGCGAGGCGGGTCCTCCGGTCCCATGGTAGGTCGTCCCGGTCGAGGCCATGCCAGAAAATCCTGATCTCGTCCTCGGTCAGGACCCGGGTGCGCGGGTGCTCAGGGTCGAGTTTCGGCAGGTTGACGCATGGACTGGCAGTCACGTAATCGCGGCCTGCCTCGGCAGCCCAATTGAACAGGCCCGAGGCCGCGCGCCGCATGTGACGGGCGTTAGCGACCGATGGCTTGCCGCCGTGCTTGCCTGCCACGATGTCGTTCGAGAGCGTGGCGATGTCGTGCTTGGTGACGTCGCTGGCGATCTTCTTGCCGAGCCGGGGACTGAGGAACCGCCGCAGATGGCTGGCGACATTCTGCCACGTCTCGATCCGGGGTCGCATTTCGCCGTCCGGCTTGCGAACCGGCGTCTTCATCCAGGCGATCCGCTCCTCGATGATCTCATCGACGGTCTTGCCGCGCTTGGCTTGCCGCGACCTTCGGTCACGGAAGGTCTCGGCCAGCCGCTGCACGGCCCATGCCTTTCAGCCCGTAGACCTTGCTGCGGGCGTCCTCGACGGTGAAGGTTTCCGGGTTGAAGCTGCCTAGCCAGCCGGTGCACTGCTTGCCGGTCTCCGGATGGGTGAATTTGAAGGAGAACGTTGCCACGCCCGCCGTGGTGATGCTGACGTAGAGGCCGGGGCATTTGCGGTCGTAGTACTTGGTCCGCTCGGCTCACCCGCTTTGTGCACAGGCGGTCGGTCAGGATCACGCTGCCATTGCGGGCGCGGGGGGTGGTGATGGTAGTATCCATAGCGGTTTCGGCTCCTAAAGGGATTGAGACCAACAGGGCCGGGCTTTGAGCTTTCAGTCTGTTTTGCGAGGGCACTGAACGCTTAGGGCCTGGCCCTAGATTTGGCGAAACCCGCAGAAACAGCCTGCATCAGGCTAATCGAAAAGCGCTTGTTTTAGAGGGTTTTCTTAGTTTCGGCGTGTTTCACCGAATGCCAAAATATAGTCGTGTGGTCCTGGCGCCCCGATGCTGGCGCTAAGTTCGCGAGGTCCAACCAGCCTTGCGGGTGACGGTGGCAACAAAGCCCGGCTCACCGGGGAGAGCGCGGAGTAAGCCGTTAAAACCATTGCGCAGGGAAGGCCGGGTATCCTCGGCTGAACCTGTGGTTCTGCCGCGTGCTTTTTGTTGCACGCGGACCATGGGTGCCAGCCGGTGCCCGGTCTTCCCTGCGCCCTCTGTTCTCGAGAGGGTGACTTGCCTGGAAAAACTCGGACGTCATGCGCCGCGAGAATGCAGCCTTACGCCTTCCCCGATCGTCATGCCCCGCGCCTGCGGTTCATCGGTACGACGTGGTCCGTCCCCTCGTCACTGGTCCGCGACCCGATATTCCCGCTGCATTTGTTTGACGATGCCGTGCAAGGCGTCATTGACGAGTTTTTTATCGGCCTTGCCGAACCTGACGCCCTGCAGCTCCCAATTGACGTCCTGGCGGGATTTCGGTGTCTTTTGCCGTACGATCACGCCGACAAAGTCCCCGCAATCGGGCGCCGTCGACTTGACGGCTTCCGTGATCGCCGTTTCGAGCTCGGGGATCGTTTTCGCAGCACGGTCGTCCTGTGGACGCCACCACTTCTTCTTCGGCACGGACGCTTCCGACGCCGGAACCTGTTTGACCGCCTCCGGCGCGAGCCTGATCGCTCCCGGCGCGACTTGTTGTAGTGCCTCGGGTTGTGATGTCTCTGCTGGTGTTGGCGACGACGGCGCTATGCCCGGAGAAACGGTTTCCGCAGACATCAGGTCTGCAGGCGCTGGTTCGACCGACACCGGCTGCACAGACACCGGCTCCGCAGACGTCGCTACTGACGACACCGGTTCCGCCGACACCGCCGCTGCAGTTGTCAGCTCTGGCGATGGGCGCTCTGCTGACACGGCGGCGGCCTCGATCGCAGCCTGTTTTTCCGCGCGGGCACGCGCAATTGCCTTCGCGCGAGCTCTTCGGAACTTACGCAACCTGATGACCGCCAAAGCGATCAGCGCGCGAACCTTCCCGGCGGCGATCAAAACCGCGCTACCGGCGTCTTCATCATCCTTGGTGACGTCGTGCAGGATCAGCGAAAGAAATGCGACCCAGGCGACGAGGATCAGGACCCAAGCGAACATCGTTCCTTCACCTGCTTGCTCGCAAAACGATCTCGACGATTGTTATAGTCTTTGAGGAAACCCAAGTGGATGCCCAAAACATCGATGCAATACCACGCATCCCGCTGTTTCGGCAGCCCAACATTGCATCACTTCGGTGGCCGAAATGAGAAACATCTGCCAGACTTTTTCCCAGCGATGGTTAAGACCCGTTCCGGCGAACGGCGGCCGCTACAATAACGTCTTACCGTGTGCGAACGAACAACCAGCGGGCGATCGCCTGATTGGCAGTGAGGTTTTCCAATGAGTTCTGCGATCACGCCTTTTCAAATCTCGGTTGCCAATGATGTGCTCGACGATCTCAGGGCGCGGCTGCGTCACACGCGCTGGCCCGAGGCCGAGCCGGTCGACGACTGGAGCCAGGGCGCGCCGCTGACCTGGGTCAGGGAGATCTGCCGCTATTGGGCGGAGGACTATGACTGGCGGAAGCGCGAAGCGCTGCTCAACCGCTTCGCGCAATTCGTGACCGAGATCGACGGTCTTGCGATCCACTTCCTGCACGTCCGCTCGCCGCATCCGGACGCGATGCCGCTGATCATCACCCATGGCTGGCCCGGATCGATCGTTGAGTTCCACAAGGTTATCGAACCGCTGACCAATCCGACCGCATTCGGCGGCGATGCGGCCGACGCATTTCATGTGGTCTGTCCGTCATTGCCCGGCTTCGGCTTTTCCGCGAAACCGGCGACGACCGGGTGGGGCGTCGATCGCATCGCGCTGGCCTGGGCCAAGCTGATGGAGCGTCTCGGCTATGCACGTTATGGTGCACAGGGCGGCGACTGGGGCTCGGCGGTGACGACCTCGCTCGGCGCACAGGATGCAGCCCACTGCGCCGGCATTCACATCACGCTCGCGATGGGCGCGCGGCCCAAGGCGCTGGAGGGGCAGCCGACGCCCGAAGAGGCTCACGCGCTGCAGGGCGCCAAATATTATGCCGACTGGGACTCCGGCTACTCGAAGCAGCAATCGACCCGGCCGCAGACCATCGGCTACGCCCTGACCGACTCGCCGAGCGGGCAGGCGGCGTGGATCCTGGAAAAGTTCTGGGCCTGGACGGATTGCGAGGGTGATCCCGAAAACATCCTCAGCCGCGACGAGTTGCTGGACAACGTCATGCTCTATTGGGTCAACGCGACGGCCGCCTCGTCCGCGCGGCTTTATTGGGAAAGTTTCGGCGCCGCGCGGCGCAAGGCGCATACGGTGACGGTCCCGACGGGCGTTGCGGTCTTTCCCAAGGAAATCGTCACGCCGGTGCGGCGCTGGATGGAGCCGAGCTATACGAACATCCGGCACTGGAGCGAGATGCCAAAAGGCGGCCACTTCGCCGCGTTCGAGCAGCCGGAGTTGTTCGTTCCAGAGGTGCGGAAATTCTTCAGGACGCTGCGCAAGACGTGAGAACTTCGCCGGCGGTACCGTCCTGGTGTCAGGAGCGCGACGCGTTCGTTCCGTGTTTGTAGCCGAGCGAAAACCGGCGCCCACCCCGCAACACATGCGGAGCGGGCGTTTTCTGGATCATGCGCTAGAAAGGCGCGGGCCCGAGGTGCTGCACACCGACGCGTTCGGCGATCGCAAGCAGATCGGCCTTGCTGCCCTTGGCGATCGCGCGCAACGCCTCTTCGCAGCCGCCGGGATAGGCGATGACCGCGATCCGCAGCCGCCGGTCAGATCGATTGCCCCAGGCATGCGGAATATTTCTCTTGAGCGTGACGAGGCTTCCGGCCTCTGCGTCGAAGATCTTGTCGCCATAGGCCATGCGCGCTGTCCCCTCGAGAACGAAAATATGCTCGTCCTCCTTGGTATGCAGATGCAGCGGCGTGCCGTCGCCGGGGTCGGAGACGATCTCGACAAAAGAGTAGGAGCCATTGGTCTCGGTTGCATCCACGCGGATCATGCAATGTTCGCCGGGTCTCGTTTGCAGCCATTCCATGGGTCGGGCGCCGTCTTTCGTCATGACGTCTCTCACTTCGATTGCTTGTTGCGGAAAGTCGACAGCGTAAGTGCGGATTGGGACTTAAGGAGGTCCTGTCAAGCAGTCGTGAACATCTCTGCTGTTCGGTCTTGCACAGTGTCGAACGCCGCGATTTCTAGCGGCTCAGCCGCCAAGATAGGCTTCACGAATGCGTGGGTCACTCGCAAGCTGATCGGCCGGTCCCGAGAGCGTGATCGCGCCGGTCTCGAGCACGAAGGCGCGGCTTGCGATCTCCAGCGCCATCGCCGAGTTCTGCTCGACCAGCAGCACGGCGAGGCCGGTGCGCTTGTTGAGCTCGACGATCTTGTCGAACACCTGTTCGATCACGATCGGTGCCAGCCCGAGCGAGGGCTCGTCCAGCATCAGAAGGCTCGGCCGGCTCATCAGCGCGCGGCCGATCGCGAGCATCTGCTGCTCGCCGCCCGACAGCGACCAGCCGCCCTGCTTGATCCGCTCCTTCAGGCGCGGAAAGAGGTCGAAGACCTGCGCGAGATCGTCCTCGATCTCCCTTCGGCGGAAGCGCCGCGACGCCGTGCCGGTCAAAAGGTTTTCCCTCACGGTGAGGCCCGGGAAGATGCGGCGGCCCTCGGGGCAGTGCGCGAGGCCGGCCGCGACGATGGTCTCGACCGGCGTCGTCTGGATGTTTTCTCCCTTCCAGGAGATTTTGCCCGAAGTCGGCCGCAGCAGGCCGGAGATGGTGCTGAGCGTCGTCGTCTTGCCGGCGCCGTTGCTGCCGATCAGCGCGACGATTTCGCCCGGCTCGACGGCAAAGGAAATACCCTTCAGCACCTCGATATGCCCGTAGGCGACGTGCAGGTTTTCGACCTTAAGCATGGCGGTGCCGCCTGCCGAGATAGGCCTCGATCACCAGCGGATTGCGTTGCACCTCGGCAGGCGTGCCGTCCGCGATCTTCTTGCCGAAATCGAGCACGGCGACGCGGTCGCTGATCCCCATGACGAGCCGCACATTATGTTCGACCAGAAGAATGGTGAGCCCGCTGTGCTTCAGCCGCCCGATGGTGTCGAGCAGCGCCATGCTTTCGGTGTTGTTCATGCCGGCGGCCGGCTCGTCGAGCAGCATCACCTTCGGCTGCGACGCCAGCGCGCGGGCGATCTCGAGCAGGCGCTGCTGCGCATATGGCAGCGCGTTCGCGCGATCGCCGACGCGATGCGCGAGCCCGACGAGATCCAGCGCCTCGCGTGCGCGGCGGTCGATATCGGCTTCGTTCGCCTTCTGCCGCGCATTGGCGATCACGATGCCGAATAGCGGGGACCGCGCATGGCAGGCGGCGGCGACCTCAACGTTTTCCAGCACGGACAGGTCGCGGAAGATCCGGATGTTCTGGAACGTGCGGGACAGGCCGAGCCGCGCGATGCGGTGCGGCTTGAGACGGAAGATCTCGGCACCATCGATGCGGATCGAGCCGGCATCGGCATGCGACGCGCCGCTCAGCGCGTTCAGAAGCGTGGTCTTGCCGGAGCCGTTGGGGCCGATGATCGCCTGCACGATGCCGCGCGGCACATCGAGATCGACGCCGTCGAGCGCGACCAGCCCGCCGAAGCGTCGCGTCACGCCGCGCGCGCTGATGATCGGTTCGCCGGTCATCGCGTACCCAATCGGCGAAGCGATGCCATTGAAATCATCGAGGCGAGCCCGCCTGGCAACAGCACGATCACGACGATGACGCCGAGCCCATAGAGCACGAGGTACCATTGCCCGAGAAACCGCAGTGCTTCCGGCAAAATCGTCAACGCCACCGCGCCGACGATGCAGCCAGTGATCGATCCCATGCCGCCGACGATCAGCATGGTCATCAACAGTATGGCCTGCACGCCGGAGAAACTGTCCGGGCTGACGAAGCGGATCGACGACGCGTAGAGGCAGCCGGCGAGGCCCGCATAGACCGCGCCGATCATGAAGGCGAGCAGCTTGGTGCGGGTGGTGTCGACGCCGCTCTGCTCGGCGGCGATTTCGGAATCCTTGGTCGCGATCATGGCGCGGCCGAGCGAGGAGCGGCGGATGCGGATCGCGACCAGCGATGCGAGCGCCAGCGCCGCGAGCAGGAGATAATAATGCTGGACCTGTCCCTGTGGCGTGAGGCCGAACACGCTGATGCCGGGAATGGCGCGCAGGCCGGATGTGCCGCCGGTCACCGGCTCCCAATAGACGATGATGAGCCGCACGATCTCGCCGAAGCCTATCGTGGTCATCGCGAGATAATAGGTACGCAGCCGCAGCGTCGGCAGGCCGAGCACGAGGCTCGCGGCGACCACGAGCGCGACCGAGAGTGGGGGCGTCACGAGCCAGGGCAGGCCGGCCTTGGTCGCGATTGCGGTTGCATAGGCCCCGAGGCCATAGAATGCGGCCTGCCCGAAATTGATCTGACCGGTCCAGCCGGTTGCGAAGTTGAGGCCGAGCACGACGATCGCATTGAGGATTGCGATGTTGAGCAACTGAACGACATAACCATCGCCAACCGCCGGAATGGCAAGCGCCACTGCGGCGGCAAGCGCGATCGCGATGCTGCGGGACATCTAGACTTTCTCGCTCACCTTCTCGCCGAACAGGCCGCGCGGCCATGCCGTGAGGAAGGCGATCATCACGATGAACGCATAGGCATCGCGGAAATCGGAGGAGATGTAGCGCGCGCCGAAGGTCTCGATCAGCCCGAGCAGCATGCCGCCGATGACCGCGCCGGGCAGGTTGCCGAAGCCGCCGATGACGCTGACGATGAAACCTTTCAGCCCGAGGCTGCCGCCCATCGTCGGCTCGGCCAGAAACAATGGCGCCACCAGCAGCCCGGCGATGCCCGACAGCACCGCGCCGAGCGCGAATGCCACGGCGATCGTGCGGTTGATGGGAATGCCGACGAGGCGCGCGGTGTGCAGGTCCTGCGCGGTCGCCTGCATCAGGATACCGAAGCGCGTCCTGGTCAGCAGCAGATATTGCAACAGCAGGATCACAGCCAGCGTGCAGAAGATCGCAAGCTGATGCATCGAGATCACGACGCCGGCAAAACGCAGCGGAGGACCGCGCACCGGCGAGGGCAGCGAGACCGGCAGCGGTCCCCAGATGATCAGCGCAAGATTCTCCAGCACGATGCCCATCGCGATCGTGGTCAGGATGACCAGAAAGGCGGGCCGGCCGCGCAAGGGGAAATAGACCAGCAGCATGAACACGACGCCGATCAGCGCCATCGCCACGATCGTCGCGACCCAGGCAAGCTCGATCGGCAGCTCGTGGGTCACCGCGCCGCTGATGCCGATGAAGGCGCCCAGCATCAGAAGCTGGCCTTGCGCAAAGTTGACGATCTGCACGGTGTTGAAGATCAGCAGCAAGCCAAGCGCGACGAGCGCATAGATGCTGCCGAGTGCAAGGCCGTTGACGACGAGTTGGCCCATCGGGAGCTAGTAGCCGGCTTCCTTGATCGGCCCGATCAGCTCGGGCGTCTTGCCCTTGTTGCGGTAGATGCCGAGCGTGTGCGCGAGATCGCCCACTGCGTCGACCTGATAGCTGATCAGAAGCCCCTTCCAGTCCTTGGTGGCCGCGAGCGCGTCGCGGATCGCGGCCTTGTCGCAGCCGACCTTCTCGATGATCGACTTCACCATGTAGACGGTGTCGTAATAGGAGACCGTGAAATTGTCCGCCGGCACCTTGTATTTGTCCTGCACGCGCTTGGCCCAGTCCGAGATCTTCGGATCGCTCGACGTCTGCGGGATCATGCCGCCGATCGCAGTGCCGCCATCGGCATCCGCCGCGGAGAGGTTGTTGAGCGTGGTCTGCGCGACCATGCTCGAATTGCCGATGGTCGGAAGCTTGATGCCGAGCTCGCCCATCTGCTTCATGACCAATGCGACGTCCGCCGGCCGGCCGAACAGGATCAGGCTGTCGGCGCCGTGGTCCTTGATCTCCAGCAGTTGCGCGCTCATGTCCTTGTCCGAGGGCGCGTAGGACGTCACCGCCGCGGGCGAGACGTTCAGCTTGGCGAGCGCCGCCTGGATGCCGCGCGACGCGCCGAGGCCATAGTCGTCGGCGACCGCCATGATGCCGGGCTTCGATTTGCCGAGCGTCTTGACGAGATATTCGGGGATGAGCTCGGCGAGCTGTCCATCATGCACATGGGTACGGAACAGCCACTTGCTGCCTTGCGCGGTGATCTTGGCGTTGGTGGCGCCGACGAGGAATGGCGTCTCGGATTTATTGACCGTCTCGGTCTGCGCGAAGACGTGCGGACTGATCATCGAGCCGAAGATGACGAGCGGCTTTCCTTCGATGATACGGTTCATCACGTTCAGGGCGTCAGTCGAGGAGGCGCCGGTATCTTCCGTCGTCAGCGCGATCTTCTTGCCGGAAATACCGCCTGCGGCATTGATCTCGTCGACCGCGAACTCGACGCCGTTGCGCGCCTGCGTGCCGAGCAGAGCGAGGTTGCCGGTGAGCGCGGTGGTCAGGCCGAAGGGGATGGACGCCGGGCAGCTTGCCGCATCGGCCTTCGCCTCCGGCATGATGGAGGCAAAGCTCATGGCAAAAGTAGCGGCAATGACGATCTTCTTCCGGTCCATCTGCAGATCCTTGGTCAGTCAATCTGCCCAATTTGCATGCAATTGAAATGCCAGACCGTGGGCCGGAGAGCAGGGAGCAACGACAGAAAATTTTCGCGCAGGTGCGGAATAATCTCTAAGCTGGCATGTCGCGGTTCGAGACTTTGCGTGGGCGAGGATGCAGATACGACGACATGAAGACCTGCTGCTCGTGATCGACGTGCAGAATGATTTCTGCCCGGGCGGCGCGCTCGCGGTCGGCGAGGGCGACGCGGTCGTGCCGGTCATCAACCGGCTGGCGGAGCAGTTCGACCATGTGGCGTTGACGCAGGATTGGCATCCGGCCGGTCACAGTTCGTTCGCGACGAGCCATCCCGGCTCGACGCCGTTCGAAACCATCGCCATGCCCTACGGGCCGCAGGTGTTGTGGCCGGATCATTGCGTGCAGGGCACGGCGGGCGCGGCCTTTCATCCCGAGCTGCTCGCGGATCGTGCGGAGATCATCATCCGCAAGGGCTTTCGTGGCGCGATCGATTCCTATTCCGCCTTCTACGAAAACGATCGCCGCACGCCGACGGGCCTTGCGGGATATTTGCGCGAGCGGGGTTTCAAGCGAATCTTTCTCGCGGGTCTCGCGACCGATTTCTGCGTTCATTATTCCGCGGTCGATGCGCGGCGCGAAGGCTTTGAAGCTGTCGTCATCGAGGCCGGCTGCCGGGCCATCGATCTGGCAGGCTCGCTCGCGGCTGCCTGGGCGACAATGGGCGATGCAGGCGTTGCGCGCGTCGGCAATCTCTAGCTCATGCCGTGCGGCTGGTGCGGTTCGGCATGCCGCCGATCGCGATGATCTCCGCGCTCAATTGCTCGATCGTCATGCGATGCCGCATCGCGGTCTGGCGGATCAGCGTGAATGCGTCCTCCTCGGACAGCGCATGGGCGCGGATCAGTTGCAGCACGGCGGCGACGACGATACGGCGCGACCGGACGCGGTCCTCGAGCCTTTCGAGGTGAGCGGCTTCCTCGCTTCGCCGCTGCGCGCAATCGAACGCGACCACGAGCGCGGTGTAGAGACCGGCGGAGCGGAGCGGCTTGACCAGGAACGACGCGGGATGCAGGTCGAGCAGCCATTTCAGCCGGCTCGGCGTCTCGGTGCCGATCAGCGCGATGATCGGCGTATTCGCCTTCCACGGAAAGGCACAGTCGGACTTGATCGGAATGGAATCCGCGTCCAGCACGATGACATCGGCACTCTCCTGCGGCATGCGAATCTCGCCAGGGTCGATCTCGTCGATCGACATGCCCAGCCGGTCGAGCTGGCGGCGCAGGATCGCGATGTCGCGCTCATCCTTCATGATCATGAGCGCGCGGCGGCCGCGGACGGTGAAGGGAGATGGCTTGGTCATTTCACAACACGCAGATGGCTCGCTCGTCTCAACGCCGGGTCGCTGGCCGTGTCCGGCTTCGCGAATGACGCGAGATCGAGATTGGACAGATAGGGGTCGGGGCGTTCCGGTGCGTCGGCCTCCCAGAAGATCTCGAATTGACTGCCCTGCACGGATCGCGCCAGCCGCGGCGTCAGGAAGCAGTGATTGTTGGCCGGATCGACCCACACCGGCCCCTGCGGCGAATCGTAGCGGTGATTGGCTGCGGCACGGCGGACCGCGGCAATTTCGGTCGTGCCGGCGCGGCGGATCG
The DNA here is from genome assembly GCA_963770385.1 of uncultured Alphaproteobacteria bacterium. Taxonomy (GTDB): domain Bacteria; phylum Pseudomonadota; class Alphaproteobacteria; order Rhizobiales; family Xanthobacteraceae; genus Bradyrhizobium. The sequence continues at coordinate 3,850,975 of CAVYPJ010000003.1, forward strand.
CGCGCGCGAGCAACATGACGCAGACATAGGTCGACTGGCCATCGACGGAAGGATTGCTCTCTGTTCCGTGCCGCGCCTTCCATCTTGTCACGAAAGCGCGGTTCTCGTCGGTCTCGATGCTTTCGAAATAGGCGGACGACGAGATGCAGCCGACGGACGCCGCCGGCCCGATCATCTTCAGTTCCGGTTCGCAGAGGCTGCAGCTCAAAACCGGGATCGACAGCCTCGCGTCCTGCGAAGCGGCATGCAGCGCGCGCATGAAGGCGTAGCTGAACTCGCCGACCAGCGTGTTGAAGACCGCCGGCGGCCGTCGCTCGATGATCTCGCTGACGATATGGTCCAGGGCGGTTTCGCCGAGTTCGAGCAGCCGCTCGGCGAGGATGCGCCCGCCCGCGCTGGTGACGATCTCGCGCAGCACGCGATTGCTCTCCCAGGTCCAGACATAGTTGGAGCCTGCGCAGAACACGTCGCTTGCGATCTGGTCGAGCATGTGCCGCACCAGCGGCACGACGGTGTGGTTCGGCGCGGCGCCGACATAGATCACGTTGTCGCTGCTCTCGAAGCCCTCATAGCGCGCCGGATGCCAGAGCAGGCGCTCGGTGCGCTCGACGATCGGGATCACCTGCTTGCGCGAGGCCGAGGTGTAGCAGCCGACGATGTGCTCGACATTTTCTTCACGGATCAGCTCGTCGCAGGCGCCGTGATAGGCGGCGACGACCCCGCCGGGATCGCGCAGATGCGGCGCGAAGGTGAAATCGAATTCGCCGCTGGCATTGACTTCGTCGACCGCCATCAGCGCGCTCTTCTCCATCTCCCGCGCCATCATGGCGTAGGGGCCGGATCGGGAAAACACCAGGCCGAGAGGGATGGACGGCTTTGTCATCAATGAGGCTCGGTTGCGCGAGGGATCATCTGATCGCAACTCCATCGGCCTGTCACCTGCCAATTGTCGATACAAGCTGCGTGCGTTTTGTGCGCCGCCCGCTCAAAAAAGGAGCCTGCATCTGATTGACAAAGCCAGACCGCGCTAAGACACTGCCTGTCGGTACGTGAACACGTGCATGACGAATGAGTTCTCGCGCAGCCGACGGCGTCTGGGCGACGATCTTCTCCGGTTCGTTCTGCAACGTAAGACTACGCGACATCGATAGCGGCGGCGGCGTTGCCATTCGGGGCCTTCTGAGGCCACGGGTGGCTTTTTTTGTTTGGGTGCAAGGTAAGGGGGTCAGCATGGCGGTTCGCCTTCCGACGCTGGAGCAGATCGACAATCTCGCGGCCGATTTCGGTCTTGTTCTCACCCCGGACGAAATCGAAGCCTTCCAGCAGGCCTTCAAGGGACCATTGGCCTCCTACAGCAAGCTCGACGAGTTGGTGCCGCCAGCTTTGGGGCCGATCCCGCCGCGTTCACCCGGTTATCGGCCACCGCCGTCGGAAAATCCCTATGGCGCCTGGTACTGGAAAACGGACATCAAAAAGGCCGGTAGCGAGGGTCTGCTCAGCGGCAAGAAGGTCGCGATCAAGGACAATATCTGTGTCGCAGGCGTTCCTCTGATGAATGGCTCGGCGCTGCTCGAAGGCTATGTGCCGGAGATCGACGCCACTGTGGTGACGCGCATTCTGGATGCAGGCGGCACGATCGCGGGCAAGGCGGCCTGCGAGGATCTCTGTTTCTCGGGCGCGAGCCACACCTGCGCGACCGGCGTGATCCGCAATCCGCACAATCCGGCCCATAGCGCCGGCGGCTCGTCCGGCGGCAGCGCTGCGCTGGTGGCCGCAGGCGAGGTGCCGATGGCGCTCGGCGGCGACCAGGGCGGCTCGATCCGCACGCCCTCGAGCTGGTGCGGCGTCTACGGCCTGAAGCCGACCTGGGGGCTTGTGCCGACGACAGGCTCGATGCCGATCAGCTATTCCGTCGATCATTGCGGGCCGATGTGCGCTTCGGTCGAAGACGTCGCGCGGCTCTTGACCGTCATTGCCGGGCACGACGGCTGGGACACGCGGACGATCGCCGCGCGCACCGGCGATTACATGGGCGCGCTGAAGCAGCCGGCGAGAGGATTGCGCATCGGCGTGCTGCGCGAGGGATTTGGCCACGCGGAGAGCGATCCCGCGGTGAACGAGAAGGTGCGGCAGACGGTCGCCGCATTGAACAAGGCCGGTGTCGAAAGCTCGGAGATCTCCGTGCCCTGGCATCTCGATGGGCCGCATGTCTGGAGCGGCGTCATCCTGGAAGGCGCGGCTGAGATGATGCTGAAGGGCTATGGCGTCGGCAACAATGTGCAGGGCTATTATCCGGTCTCCATGCAGGAGGCGCTGGCGCGCGGCATGGGGACGCGGATCAACGACGTCTCGCCGACGGTTAAGCTGGTGCTGCTGCTCGGCGAATACATGCACCGCCACTATCATGGGCGCTATCATTCCAAGGCGCAGAACCTGCGCGTGCTGCTGCGCCAGGCCTATGATGATACGCTCAAGAAGTTCGACGCGCTGGTGATGCCGACCATTCCATTCACTGCGACGCCGATCCCCTCGGCCGATGCGCCGCTCGGCACCATCATCGATGTCGCGCTCAACATGCAGGCAAATACCTGCTCGTTCGACGTCTCCGGCCATCCGGCCTTCACCGTGCCCTGCGGCAAGGTCAATGGGCTGCCGGTCGGGCTGATGCTGGTGGGCCGCCATTTTGACGAACCGACCCTGATCCGGCTTGCTCTCGCGATCGAGGCCGGCGGAGACTGGAAGCTTAATTAGAGCGTGATCCGGAAAGGTGGATACCGGTTTTCTGAAAAGATCATGCTTCGACAAAAATGATTGGAGCGCGACGGTGCCCATTCTGGCATCATCGCGCTCCAGGACGGTCATCACTCGCCGCAGTTCCAACATAAGAGGACATCGCGATGATCAACGATCCCTGGCTGACAAGTTCGATCATGGCCAAGCGTGCCGTTGCCAAGGGCGAGGCGCGCAAGCGGCACGAATTGTCGATCGAAGCGCAGGGGGCGTTTCATTATGTTTACGGCCCTTACGCGAAGCCGGTGCTGACCATCGATCCCGGCGACGTCGTCGTGGTGGAGACGGAAGATGCCTTCGGCGGCGTCATTACCAGCGAGCAGGACAGCCCGACCGCGAAATTGAATTTTCCGTTTCTCAATCCGCAATGCGGCCCGATCGCGGTCAACGGCGTGGAGAAGGGGGATTGCCTCGCAGTGATGATCCATGCGGTCGAGACGCGCGGTGCGCAGCCGGCCGGCACCACCTGCATCATTCCGGAATTCGGCGGACTGGTCGGGACCGCGTCGACCGCGCTGCTCAATCCGCCGTTGCCGGAGCGGGTGCGAAAGGTGCATGTCGATACCAACGGCGTGCGTTGGAGCGACAAGATCACGTTGCCATACCAGCCCTTCATCGGCACGATCGGCATCTCGCCGGAGATCGAGGCGATCTCCTCGCTGCAGCCGGACTATCACGGCGGCAACATGGACCTGCCTGACGTTGCGCCGGGCTCGATCGTTTATTTCCCGGTGCATGCGAAAGGTGGTCTGCTCTATGTCGGCGATTGCCACGCCGCGCAGGGAGATGGCGAGTTGTCGGGCGTCGCGATCGAGCAGCGCGCGACGGTGACGTTGCAGGTCGACGTCATCAAGGGCTGGAGCTTCGCCTGGCCGCGGCTCGAGACGAAAGACTTCATCATGACGATTGGCAGCGCGCGTCCGCTCGAAGACGCCGCGCGCATCGCCTATCGCGAACTGACGCGCTGGATGAGCGGCGAATACGGCTTCGACGAAATCGACGCCTACATGCTGCTCAGCCAGGCGGGACGCATGCGGCTCGGCAACATGGTCGATCCGAAATACACGATGGGCGCATCGATCCTGAAGAAATACTTGGTCTCATAATTGCTTGGGCACAGAGGGGAGTAGAGTGATGACACTTAATCGAAGACGATTTTTGCAGGGAACGGCCGCGGCTGCGGCGGCCGGCATGGTATCTTCCAACGCCTTCGCGGAAGACGCGATCGGCGTCGCAAGCATCCATGATCTTTCCGGCGGGCTCGACATCTACGGCAAGCCGATGGTCGACGCGATGACGCTGGCCATCGAGGAGGCCAATGCCGCCGGTGGCTTGCTCGGGCGTCAGCTCAAGCTGATCAATTACGACACGCAGTCGAACATGCAACTCTACACGCAGTTCGCGCAGCAGGCTGCCTTGAAGGACAAGGTCGCCGTCGTGCATGGCGGCATCACCTCGGCCTCGCGCGAAGTCATTCGCCCGGTGCTCGACCGCTTCAAGACACTCTATTTCTACAACACCCAGTATGAAGGCGGCGTCTGCGACCGCAACCAGTTCGACACCGGCGTCACGCCGGCGCAAACGGTCGAGAAGCTGGTGCCCCATGCAATGAAGAAATGGGGCAAGAAGGTCTATGTCGTCGCGGCCGACTACAATTACGGCCAGATCACCTCGCAATGGGTGAAGAAATACGTCACCGAGAATGGCGGTGAGGTCGCCTCGATCGATTTCTTCCCGCTCGACGTCACCAATTTCGGCTCGACCATTTCCAAGATCCAGGCAGCGAAGCCCGATTTCGTCTGGTCCGCGCTGGTCGGCGGTGCGCACATCTCGTTCTATCGTCAATGGGCCGCGGCCGGCATGCGCAAGAGCATTCCGATGGCCTCGACCACTTTCGCGGTCGGCAACGAGCACATCGTGCTGTCGCCGGAGGAATGCGACGGCATGCTGGTCTGCTACAATTATTTCCAGGACCTCAAGAACCCGGCCAACGAAACCTTCGTGGCCAACTTCCACAAGCGCTTCGGCGCCGACTATCCCAACATCACCGAACTTGCGATGGGAACCTATCAGGGCTTCCGGCTCTGGGCCGAGGCGGTGAAGAAGGCGGGCAGCGTCGACCGGCTGAAGGTGATCGAGGCGCTCGAGACCGGCATCAGCATCGATGCGCCGTCCGGCAAGGTGACGATCGATCCGCCGACGCATCATTGCGTGCTCGATGTCCATATCGCCGAGGTGAGCAACAAGAAGCTCAAGGTGCTGGAAGACTTCGCGCAGCAGAAGCCTGCCGACACGGCGGCCGTCTGCGACCTGATCAAGAATCCGAACGACAACCAGCAATATGTGATCAAGATCTGACGGTCGGTCTGGCCATCAGCTCCTGTTAGGAAAGGTCAACGTGGATCTCGTTGCACTCCTGGCAATCCAGGTCCTTTACGCAATCGCCAGCCTGGCGCTGATCAGCGTCGGGCTGGCCATCATCTTCGGCATGATGCGGGTGATCAATCTCGCGCATGGCGAGTTCCTGATGCTCGGCGGCTATGCGGCGATCGTCGCGACCAGCCATGGCGTCAACATCTGGATTGCGATGCTGGTGATCGCGCCGGTCGTCGTCGGCCTGATCGGCGTCATCGTCGAACGGACCATCATCCGCTTCCTCTACGGCCGGATGATCGACACCATGCTCGCGACCTGGGGACTGAGCCTGTTCCTGGTCGGCCTGACCACCGCAATTTTCGGCAACACGACGGTCGGCATCTCGGCGCCGCTCGGCAGCTTCGAGATCGGCGCCTATCGCACCAGCGCCTATACGCTGTTTGTGATCGCGGTCGCGATCGTCGTGCTGGCGGCGATCTTCGCCGTGATGCGCTGGACACGGCTCGGCTTGATCGCGCGCGGCACGATGCAGAACGCCGACATGGCGGCGGCACTGGGCGTCAATCCGCCGCGGGTTTATGCGGTGACGTTCGGCATCGGTGCAGCACTTGTCCGGGCTTGCCGGCGCGGTGCTCGCGCCGGTGTCCGGCGTGTTCCCGACCATCGGCGTCGCCTATGTCGCGAAATCCTTCATCACGGTGATCGGCGGAGGTGCTGCGATCCTCAGCGGTACGATCTCCGCGTCCGCGCTGTTCGGCGCCATCAACCAGATAGCCACCTTCGTCACCACGCCGGTATTCGGCGAGGTGGCGCTGCTTGCCGCTGCGATCGTTCTGATCCGCCTGCTGCCACAGGGTATCACCGGCCGCTTTTTCCGGAGAGGCCTGTGAACGAACGCCTGCTCAACATTCTCGGTCTCGCGCTGGTCGCCGTCGTCGGCCTCGCCTTCATGATCCTGACGCCGCGCTTGGCCGAACTCGATGTCGTGCTGGAGCTCACCGTCTACATGGTGATGGCGATCCTGGCGCTCAGTCTCGCGCTGATCTGGGGCTATGGCGGCATTCTCTGCTTTGGGCAGTCGGCGTTCTTCGGGCTCGGCGCCTACGCCTATGCGATCGCGATGTTCAATATCGGCGAGAGCACCATCCCGCTCTTGCTCGCCATCATCCTGCCGGCGGCATTCGCCGCGCTGCTCGGCTATTTCATGTTCTATGGCCGGATCAGCGACGTCTATCTCGGCGTCATCACGCTGACGGTGACGCTGATCCTGTTCAATTCCATCAACTCCACCGCCGGTCCGGAATTCCATATCGGCACCGCGCGGCTCGGCGGCTTCAACGGCATTCCCGGCATTCCGCCGCTGAACTGGCCCGGCAACAAGACTGCCGCGATCGATCTCGAAGGCATGTTCTATCTGGCGACGGGATCGCTGCTTGTCACTTATTTCGGCCTGCGGCTTCTGCTCGCGAGCCGCTTCGGCCGCATCATCGTCGGCATCCGCGAGAACGAGCGCCGCGCCGAACTCCTGGGTTATGATCCGCGCGCCTACAAGCTCGCCACGTTTGCGATCGGCGGCGCGCTTGCCGGTTTCGCCGGCTGCCTGTTCGCCAATTGGGGCAATTTCGTCAGCCCGACCATCTTCGGGCTCGCGCAATCGGCGCAGATCATCATCTGGGTATTGGTCGGCGGCCGCGGCACGCTGATCGGGCCGGTCGTCGGCTGCATCGGTATCCAGTGGCTCAACACTGCACTCGGCGCCAACCAGCCGAGCGGCGGCTCGGACTGGTGGGCCAAGATTTTCGCCAATGCGCCGCTGATCCTCGGAACGATCCTGATCGCCTTCGTGCTGCTGGTGCCGAAGGGACTGGTGCCGACGCTCGGCGACTGGGCGCAAACCCTGCTCAGGTTGCGCGGCCGGCGACGGGCGGCCAATCATTTCGAACCGGAAGCGGCGGAGTAGAGATGATGGCGCCGCTGCTGCAAACCCGCGATCTCAGCATGCATTTCGGCGGCGTCCGCGCCGTGCGTGACGTCAACTTCACGCTCGACGAGGGCGAGCTGCGCTGCCTGATCGGGCCGAATGGCGCGGGCAAAAGCACCTTCTTCAAGATGCTGACCGGCCAGCTCGAGCCGACCCACGGCCAGGTGCTGTTCCGCGGCCAGGATATCTCCAGCGCCCATGCGCACGAGATCGCCCGGCTCGGCATCGGGATCAAGACCCAGGTGCCCAACGTGTTCGACGGCCTGTCCGTGCGCGAGAACATCTGGCTGTCGGCGAGCCGTCTGCATCGCGGGGAAAAGGCCAAGGCGCTGGTGGACGAGATGCTGCAGCGGATCGGCCTGACCGCCGCGGCGGATCGCCTGGTCGGCCAGCTCGCGCATGGCCAGCGGCAGTGGGTCGAGCTTGGCCTCGTGCTCGCGACCGATCCCGAGCTGATCCTGCTCGATGAGCCCGCGGCCGGCATGACGCATGAGGAGGTGCTGAAGACTGCCGAGCTTGTGCGTGAGATCAACCGCAGCAAGGCGCTCATCGTCGTCGAGCACGACATGCAATTCATTCGCATGATCGCGAAGAAAGTGACCGTATTCAACCAGGGCGCCGTGATGGTGGAGGACGAGGTCGAGAACATCATGCGCAATCCTCTGGTGCGCGACATCTATCTTGGCAAGCAGGCGGCCGCATGATGCTCGACGTTCAGGAACTGCAAAACGGCTTACGGCCGCATCCCGATCCTTCACGGCGTCAGCTTTGCCGTGAAGGAGGGCGAGTTCGTCGGCATTCTCGGCCATAACGGCATGGGCAAGACGACGCTCCTGAAAGCCTTGATGGGATTTCTGCCGGCGACCGGCGGCCGCGTGCATTTCACGGGCGGCGACATCACGGCGGCCGAGCCGTATCTGCGCGCACGGCTTGGGCTCGGCTATGTGCCGCAGGGCCGCGAGATTTTTCCCGCGCTTACGGTTCTCGACAATTTGCGCATGGGCTGCAGCAAGCAGGCCGGCGGCGAGCAGGAGACGATCGGCGAGGTGCTGGAAGAGTTTCCGCGCCTGAAGCGTCTGCTCGATCGCGCGGGCGGCGCGCTGTCGGGCGGTGAGCAGCAGCTGCTCGCGATCGCGCGCTGCCTGTGCGGCAAGCCGCGTCTGGTGCTGCTCGACGAGCCGACCGAGGGCATCCAGCCCTCGATCATCGACGAGATCGTCGAGACCCTGCTGCGGCTGCGCGACAATCTCGGACTGACCATGATCCTGGTCGAGCAGAACCTCGACTTCATCGCCGCACTGTCGCAGCGCATTCTCATCATTCAGAAAGGCGCGATCACGCGCGAGGTGCAGCCGGGCGACCTGCACGATTCGAGCCTTATCGGAGAATTCATCGGCATCACCACCTAAGCCCGCGCCAAGCGGGCGTGACCTAAGGGAGACCAGGCCATGGCAGTCAGACGACCCACTCTCGCCCAGTTGCGCGGCGTCGCCGAGGATCTCGGCATGCACATGAGCGATGAGGAACTGAAGTCCTATGACGGGCTGATGCAGGCGAACTATGCCGCCTACGACGCCGTCGACGCGATGCCGGACTATGTGCCCGCCGTAAAATATCCGCGCACGCCGGGCTATCGGCCCGAAGGCGAGGAGAACAAGTTCAACGCCTGGTACGTCAAGACCGAGGTGAAGGGCGCGTCGAGCGGCAAGCTCGCAGGCAAGAAGATCGCGCTGAAGGACAATGTCAGTCTCGCCGGCGTTCCCATGATGAATGGTGCGTCGACGCTCGAAGGCTACATCCCCGATACGGATGCCACCATCGTCACGCGCATCCTTGACGCGGGGGGCACCATCATCGGCAAGACGCATTGCGAATATTTCTGCTTCTCCGGCGGCAGCCACACCTGCGCGGCCGGTGCCGTGCATAATCCGCACAAGATGGGCTATTCGGCCGGCGGCTCGTCCTCGGGCAGCGCGGTCGTGGTTGTGACCGGCGAGGCCGACATGGCGATCGGCGGCGACCAGGGCGGCTCGATCCGTATCCCGTCGGCGTTCAGCGGCACCTACGGCATGAAAGCGACGTACGGCGTCGTGCCTTATACCGGCGTGATGCCGATCGAGCTGACGATCGACCACACCGGCCCGATGACGCGGACTGTGCGCGACAACGCGCTGCTGCTCGAAGTGCTCGCCGGCCCCGACGGGCTCGATCCGCGCCAGGGCGCGCTGAAAATCTCGAAATATACCGAGGCGCTGGACTCCGGCGCGCGGGGCTTGCGCATCGGCGTGGTGCGCGAAGGCTTCGGTCATCCAAGCTCGGAGGCCGATGTCGACGCCAAGGTGAAGGCCGGCGCCGAGCTCTTCAAGAAGCTTGGCGCGACCGTAGACGAAATCTCGGTGCCGATGCATCTGGTCGCGCCCGCGATCTGGCTGCCGATAGCGGCCGAAGGCGCCACCGAGTTCATGATGAAGGGCAACGGCATGGGGACCAACTGGCGCGGTCTCTACAACACGACGCTGCTCGATGCACATTCCGGCTGGAAGAACCGCGCCGACGAATTGTCCGACAGCCTCAAGATCACGATGCTGCTCGGCCAGTATTTCAACAAGCATTATCGCGGTCACTTCTACGCCAAGGCGCAGAACCTGAACCGCAAGCTGCGCGGCGCCTATGACGCGGCGCTCGCCAATTATGATCTGCTGTTGATGCCGACCTTGCCGATGAAGGCGACACCGCTGCCGCCGCCGGACGCGCCGCGCGAGCTCTATATCCAGCGCGCCTTCGAGATGGTGCCGAACACCGCGCCGTTCAACGCTTCGGGCCATCCCGCGATGAGCATTCCCTGCGGCATGAGCGACGGCTTGCCGATCGGGCTGATGCTGATCGGAAAATATTACGACGAAACCACGATCTACCGCGCCGCCGCGGCATTCGAAGGCGCGGGCGACTGGACCAAGATGTAGCTCACGACGCGGTCCGCTGAGAAACGGCGGGCCGCGTCAATTCAAAACGGGGAGGAGGCGACGATGGATCTGGCACTGGAAGAAAAGAACGTGCTCGTGACCGGCGGCAGCAAGGGCATCGGCCTTGCGACGGCTGAACTCTTCGCGACCGAGGGTGCGAACGTCGCGATCTGCGCCCGCAATGGCGACGAGGTCGCCAAGGTCGTGAAGGCCCTTTCCGCGAAAGGTGTCAAGGCCTGGGGCCAGGGGATTGACGTCGCCGATTCGGTGGCGCTGAAAGGCTGGGTCGAGGGCGCCGCTGCCGAGCTTGGCGGCATCGATTGCATCGTCTGCAATGTCAGCGCGCTGGCGGTGGGCGACACCGCCGAGACCTGGGAGAAATCGTTCCGCACCGACATGATGCATACCGTGCATTCGATCGCGGCCGCGATGCCTTATCTGGAAAAATCGAAGTCGGCATCGATCACCATCATCTCCAGCGTCTCCGGCTTCGAGATCGATTTTGCCGCCGGCTCCTACGGCACGATGAAGGGCGCGCTGATTCATTACGCCAAGGGGCTGAGCACTCAGCTCATCAACAAGGGCATCCGCGTCAACGTCGTCTCGCCGGGCAACACCTATTTCGAAGGCGGCATCTGGAACAACATCGAGAAGGGCAATCCCGATCTGTTCAAGATGGCGATGGGGCTTAATCCGACAGGCCGCATGGGCACGGCGGAGGAGGTCGCCTATGGCGTTGTGATGCTGGCGAGCCCGCTCGCGAGCCGGATCGCAGGCACCAATCTCATTATTGATGGCGCGCTGACCAAGGCGGTTTAGCGCGACTGACGATTCGCGTCAGCCGGCATTGAACGAGGCCCTCTGGCGCGCGCAAATCTTTGGAAATGCAGCACTCTTTGCCTAGTGTGGCACGGAGTTTGCTTGAATTTGCCTGGGCAGTTCTGTCCGCGACATCGATTTTCCAGATAATGAGCCCGCTTCGGTTGCCGGGCCTTGCGACATCGAACAGCAAATCAGGGAGATGCTGACATGCCGAACCATCTGACGCGCCGTCAGGCGCTCGCCATTCCTGCCGGACTTGCGCTGTCGGGCCTCACGAGCCGCATCGCGCGCGCCGCCGATCCCGTCAAGGTCGGGCTGGTCGCGGCGCTGTCCGGCCAGTCCGCGAAATCGGGTGAAGGCATCACCCGCGGCCTCACCATCGCGATCGACGAGATCAATGCGCGCGGCGGTGTGCTCGGCGGGCGCATGATCGAGCTGGTCCGTCGCGACGACGAGTCGAACCCCGGCAAGGGCCAGACCGCGGCACGTGAATTGATGGACAAGGAAGGCTGCGTCATCCTGTTCGGCGGCATCGACAGCCCGGTCTCGCAGGCGATCGCGCCGCTGATGAACACGGCCCGTGTTCCGTTCATGGGCGTGTGGGCGGCCGCCACCAACATCACTCGCAACGGTGCCAACCCGAACTATGTCTTCCGCGTCTCGGCCGTCGACGTGCTGGTCGATCGCGCCTTGATCAAGCATGCAATGACGAACTTCAATTCCAAGACGCCGGGGCTCATGCTGGTCAATAATGGTTGGGGCGAATCCAATCTCGGCGGCCTGACGGCGGCGGCGCAGGCGGCGGGCATCAAGCTCGCGGGCGCGGAGAAATTTGACGACAAGGACGTCGACATGACGCCGCAACTGCAGCGGCTGCGGGATGCCGGCGCCGATGCGGTGATTCTGGTCGGCAACGCGGCACCCGGCGCGCAGGTGATGAAATCGCTGCAGCGATCGGCCTGGCCCGTGCCCGTCGTGTCGCATTGGGGCATCTCGGGCGGGCGCTTCCCCGAACTCGCCGGCTCCTGGGCCAGCAAGGTGCATTTCGTGCAGACCTATAGCTTCTTTGGCAACCAGAACGAGGCCGGCAAGCGCGTGCTCGCGGCGCTGATGAAGAAATATCCGGATATCAAGGGGCCGGGCGACGTCACGCCGCCGGTCGGCGTCGCCAATGCCTATGACGCCATGCAGTTGACCGCGCTGGCGCTCGACAAGGCCGGAGCGACCGATGGCGAAAAGCTGCGCCAGGGCTTCCTGGACCTTGAGGGCTATCAGGGCCTGATCAAGAACTACACCAAGCCCTTTACCGACGACAATCATGATGCGCTGAACGAGAACGACTACATCATGGTGCGATACAATGGAGACCAGATCGAACCCATCACGGGCTAACGCGATGCTGGCGACGGCACTTGTCTCGGGGCTCGGGCTCGGCAGCATCTACGGGCTGATCGCGCTTGGCTTCACGCTCACCTTTGCCGTCTCGGGCACGGTGAACTTCGCGCAAGGCTCGTCCGTGATGCTGGGGGCGGTCATCTGCCATGTGCTCGGCGTCAGCCTGCACTGGCCGATGCTCGTCGCGGTCCCGGCGGCGCTGTTGGCCTGCGCAGCCTGGGGCCTGATCGTCGAACGCATCGCGGTTCGGCCCTTTGTCGCACGCGGCACCAATTCGTGGCTGATGGCGACGGTTGCGCTCGGCATCGTGCTGGATAACGTCGTGATGGTGCTCTACGGCAAGGAGCCGCGAGCGCTGCCGTCCCCGCTTGCCGACGATCCCTGGGTCATCGGCAGGGTCGGCATCTTTCCCCTGCAGGTCCTGATCCCCATCGTTGGGCTCGGTCTCGCCGGGCTCGTCCATCTCGGCCTGCGACGCACCGGTCTTGGATTGAAGTTGCGCGCGGCGGTCGACAATCGCGACGCCGCGCTGCTGATGAGCATCGATGTCACGTCGCTGATCGCCGCGACCTATGCCGCTGCGGCACTGCTTGCAGGCATCGGCGGCATCCTGATCGCCCCGCTGTTCAATGTCGCCTATGACATGGGGACGCTGTTCGGCATCAAGGCCTTCGCGGTCGCGATCCTTGGCGGTCTCACCAATCCGTGGGGCGTCGTCACGGCGGGTCTTGCTTACGGCCTTGTGGAGGCTTGCGCGACGACCTGGCTCGGCTCGAGCAGCACGCAGATCGTGACGTTCTCGGCCGTCATAGCGGCACTTGCGCTCGCGCCGTCCGGATTGTTCGGCGGACGCAGCAAGGTGCGTGTATGAGGGCCGTTCTTGTCGTTGTTGCGCTGGCGCTCGCGGCTGCCGTCGCGGCCGTGTGCTTGGCTGCGCCCGGTTATTACGGCTTCCTGCTCGGAACTCTGGCGACAACGGCGCTTGCCGGCATCGGGTTGAACATCCTGCTCGGGCTATCGGGGGAAGTCTCGCTCGGGCAGGGCGGATTCCTCGCGCTCGGCGCCTATGGCGTCGGCGTGCTGACCACGAAAGCGGGGCTGAATTTCTGGGAAGGGCTGCCGCTCGCGGTTCTGCTGGTCGCGGCGATCTCCGCCGCGCTCTCGATCCCCGCGCTGCGCGTGACGGGCCCCTATCTCGCGATGGTCACCATTGCGTTCGGATTCATCGTCGAGTCCGTCTCGATCGAATGGCGCGGCCTGACCGGCGGCTCCAGCGGTCTCAGCAACATCCCAGCTCCATTCGGCACCGGCGGCACTGCGCTGCTTGCCTGCTCATTCTGCGCGCTGGCGCTGATAGCGTTCCATCTCTTCGCCCGCAGTCCACTGGGGCTTGCGATGCAGGCGACTGCGTCGGCGCCGGCGGCCGCGCGCGGCATCGGCATCAGCCCGCTGCCGGTTCGTACCGTCGCCTTCGTGCTGGCGGCGTCGATCGCCGGGCTCGCTGGCGGATTGCAGGCGGCGCTGACCGGCTTCATCGCGCCGAGTTCGTTTCCGTTCTCGCAGTCAATTCTGTTTCTTCTCGTCGTCGTCGTCGGTGGCGCCGGCCAGACGCTCGGCCCGCTGATCGGAGCGGCGATCGTCGTGCTGTTGCCTGAGGCGCTCGCAGGGCTTGCGGAATACCGCCTGCTGTTCTTTGGCGCGGGGCTTCTGATCGTGCTGTGGCTCGCACCCGGCGGCATTGCCGGCGCGCTGGCGCGGCTCGTGACGCGGCCGCAGGAGGCGTCCGTGAGCCCGGCAGCGAGCGACCTTGCATTGAAGCATATCGCAAAATCCGGCAGTCACCTGACGGTCGAGGGCGTGCGCGTCGCGTTCGGCGGCGTCGTCGCGGTCGCGGGCGTCGATCTCGAGGCGCGGTCCGGCCGCGTCACCTCGGTCATCGGGCCGAACGGCGCGGGCAAGACCACGCTGCTCAACCTGATCAGCGGCTTTCAGGCGCCGGATGCCGGCAAGGTCAGCGTCGGCAGCCGCGACATCTCGGGCAAGCCTGCTTATGAAGCCGCGCGCAGCGGCATTGCGCGCACCTTCCAGACCACACAGCCCTTCGGGGCTCTCAGCGTGCTCGACAATGTGCGGCTTGGCCTGTTGAAGGGCGCATGGCGGGGCGAGGCGCCGGCCGTGCTGGCGCGCGCGCTGCTCGCGCTGGTCGGCTATGCCGGCGCGGATGACAGGCCGGCCGGAACGTTGCCGCATGTCGACCGGCGGCTGATGGAAATCGCGCGCGCGCTCGGCGCTGCGCCCGATGTCCTCCTGCTGGACGAGCCGGCCGCCGGCCTCGATGAGAGGGATACGGCGAAGCTCGGCGACTTGTTGCGACGGCTGGCGCGGGCCGGGCTCGCCATCGTGCTGATCGAGCACGACATGGAACTCGTGATGTCGATCTCGGACGAGATCGTGGTGCTCGACGCGGGGCGGCGCATCGCGGTGGGGACGCCGGCCGTCATTCATGCCGACCCGGCCGTGAAAGCAGCCTATCTCGGCGGCACCAGCGCGGCGCGGCCGGTCGCCCCGCGCAAGGCGGGTTCGGTGCTGCTCGACGTGCGTGACCTCAGCGCCGGCTATGGTGCCATTCCTGTGCTGGAGCGGATCGGCCTCAAGGTGGCAAGCGGCGAGACCGTCGCGGTGCTTGGCCCGAACGGCGCCGGCAAATCGACGCTGATGAAATCGCTCAGCGGCCTGATCCGGCCCGTGGCCGGCGACATCGGCTTTGCCGGCAAGGCGCTGGCGCGGCTGCCCGCGCATCAGGTGGCCCGAACCGGCCTGGTCCTCGTTCCCGAAGGCCGGCAGGTGTTTCCGCGCCTGACGGTGGCCGAGAACCTGCGGCTCGGTGCGACAAGGCGCGGCAACTTCGACGAGAGCGAGATAGAGGACATGCTCAACCGCTTCCCGCGGCTGCGGCCACGCCTGCATATGGCGGCAGGGCTATTGTCGGGCGGCGAGCAGCAGATGCTCGCGGTCGCCCGCGGTCTGCTCGCGCGACCCGAGATCCTGCTGCTCGACGAGCCATCGCTCGGCCTCGCGCCCGCCATCGCGGCCGAGATGTTTGCGCAGTTCGCGCAATTGCGCGAGGAGGGCGTGACTCTATTGATTGTTGACCAGATGGCGGATCACGTGCTCGCGGTCGCCGATCGCGGCTACGTGCTTGGTGGCGGGCGCGTGGTGGCGCAAGGCCTGGCCACGGAACTGCGTGACAAGATGCTGGACGACGCCTATCTCGGTACGCGGCCGGCCGCGGTGAGTTGATGGATTGATGGACCTGATCATTCAAAACGCCCGCATCCTGCAGGACGGCGAGCTTCGCAACATCGATATCGGCATCAAAGACGGTGCGATTGCGGCGATCGCGCCGCAGCTCGGCGCCGAGGCGCGCGCCATCGATGCTGAAGGCTGCCTCGTCGTGCCCGGCCTGATCGAGACCCATATCCATCTCGACAAGACCTGCATTCTCGATCGCTGCCGCATCGAGGAAGGCACCGTCGCGGAAGCCGTTCGCGTGACCGCCGCCGCCAAGCGTGATTTCACCGCCAAAGATATCTATGCGCGGGCGAAGCGGACGCTGGAGCGCGGCATCGCACATGGCACGATGCGCATGCGCACTCATGTCGAGCTTGATCCCGGCATCGGCATGACCGGCTTCGAGGCCATCAGCCAGATCGCGCGCGACTACGCCTGGGCGATCGATGTCGAGCTCTGCGTGTTTCCGCAGGAGGGGCTCACCAACAATCCCGGCACCGAGGAACTGCTCACCGAAGGCCTGCGCCGCGGCGCGCGAACGATCGGCGCTGCGCCTTATTTCGACACCGATCCGCGGGCGCAAATCGACCGCATCTTCGCGATTGCGCGTGAGTTCGACGCCGAGATCGACATGCATCTCGATCTCGCCGAAACGACCGACGGGATGCAGATTGACTATGTCTGCTGCAAGACCGAGGAATATGGCTGGGGCGGGCGCGTCGCGGTCGGCCATGTCACGCAGATGTCGTTGCTTCCGCCGGAGCGCTTCAAAGCCATCGCTGCACGCCTCGCCAATGCCGGCGTCGCCGTCACGGTGTTGCCCTCGACCGACCTGCATCTGATGGGGCGCAGCCACGATCACGCGGTGCCGCGCGGCGTCACGCGGGCCAAGCCGCTGCGGGATGCGGGCGTGACCTGCTCGATCTCGACCAACAATGTGCTCAACCCGTTCACGCCCTACGGCGATGCGTCCCTGATCCGGATGGCGAACCTCTACGCCAATGTCTGCCATGTCTCGCGGTCCGCCGATCTTGCCGGATGCCTCGACATGATCACGGGTGCCGCTGCCCGGCTGATGCGCCTCGATGATTATGGCATCAAGGTTGGAGGGCCGGCCGATCTCGTCTGCATCGACGCGCACAGTCCTTCGGAAGCGATCTCCACGATTGCCCAGCCGCTTTGGGGCATCAAGCGCGGACGAACCTCGTTCACCCGCACGCGGCCGCAGCTTTATCCGCCGCAGACATAGTGCGTCATGGCGTAGACGCCCTGATGCGCGCGATGGTCGCCTTGGCATCCGTCCAGGCCGGTTTGTCGGAGGCGAACTGATTTCGCAGATAGCGGACGAGTTCGGCGAGCTGATCATCGCTCATGGCGTCCTTGAAGGCGGGCATATAGCCGAGATCGCTCGATGCCGGCCGCATGATGCCGTGCATGATCACCTGAACGAGATTGTCCGGCGTGCGGCTGTGCAGATTGCTGTTCAGCGCCAGCGACGGCCGGCTGCCGAACAACGGCAGGCCGCCGACCTCATGGCAGACCGCGCAAGCGCCCTGGTAGAGCCGCGCTCCCAGTGAGGATGGTTGGGCGCTTGCGGTGCCGGTCGCTGCTTCCAGCTTTTGCGCGCGTGCGGCTTGTGCGTTTTGATCGAGTGTCTTGTCGTTGAACGAGGCGAGATAATGCGCCATCGCGCGGATGTCCTGCTCTGGCTGCGCGGCGATCTCCTTCACCACCGGCGCCATCGGGCCGGCGGCGACGCCGTGGAAGCGGGATTCGCCGGTGCTCAGATACGCGAACAGCTCGTCCTCGCTCCAGGGGATCGGCGCATGCGACAGCGAGGTCAGCGGCGGCGCCTCCCAGCCTTCGGCGAACCCGCCTGCCAGATAGGCGTTCGCCTTCTCCGCGCCGAGCGCGTTGCGCGGTGAATGGCAGGCGCTGCAATGTCCGAGGCCTTCGACGAGATAGGCGCCGCGATTCCAGAGGATCGTTTTCGACGGGTCCGGTCTGAACGTCTCACTCTGGTGGAACAGGGCATTCCATCCGGCCAGAAACGGCCGGAGATTGAAGGGAAAGGCGAGCTCGTTCTTCGGCGTCTCCGTTTTCACCGGCGCCTGCGCCATCAGGAAAGCGTAGAGGGCCTGCAGGTCGGCGTCGGTCGCCTTCGCGAAATGCGTGTACGGAAACGCCGGATAAAGCTGCCGGCCGTCGCGATGAATGCCCTCGCGCATCGCGCGCTCGAAAGCGGGATAGGACCATGCGCCGATGCCGGTCGTGACATCGGGGGTGATGTTGGTGCTGTGGATGGTGCCGAATGGCGTCTCCAACGGACGGCCGCCCGCATTGACGATGCCGTTCTCGGCGGTGTGACAGACCATGCAGTCGCCGAGCGCAGCGAGCTGCTTCCCGCGGGCAATGGTCGCTTCTGAGAAGACTGAAGCATTCGGCTGTGTGATGGGTGCGATGGCGCGCCACGGCGTCAACGCAGCGCCCACGCCGATGACGGCGGCACAGAGCGCGCCGGCTGTCGCGAGCATTCCGCGTCGCTTCGCGAACGGTTTCCATATGTCCAGCGTGCGAGGCGTCGCGACTGCTGGACCAGGCAGTACGCTTGGCGCGGGGGGCACGTCACCACGCAATCCCTTCAATATCCGTTCCGGCGTGAACGGCGGCTCGCGAAAGCGCACACCGGTCGCGTCATAGATCGCGTTCGCAATTGCCGCTGCACTGGGAACGGAGGCGGACTCGCCGACGCCGAGCGGCGGCTGGTCCTGGCGCGGCAGCATCAACACGTCAATCTTGGGAACATCGGGAAACCTGAGAATGGGGTAGGCGCCCCATTCGCGGGTCGCGACCGCGCCGCGCTCGAACGATACTTCCTCCATCAGTGCACGGCTCGTGGACTGGATGACGTTCCCTTCGATCTGGTGCCGCACGCCGTCCGGATTGATCATCAATCCGGAGTCCTGTCCCGCCACAACACGCGTGACGCTGACATCGCCGGTCGCGGTGTTGACGGCGACGTCGGCGATCCAGGCCGACCACGCCGCGCCGTAGCCGGGGAATTTGCTGTGCACATAGAGCGCATAGGCAAAGCCCCGTCCATGCACGACATCATCGTCGGCGACCTTTTCCCGCCACACCGGCCGCTTCTGCCAGCCCGCGCGTTCGGCGACCGCGTTGACGAGATCGATCGCGCGTTGGTCCTTCAAATAACGGAGCCGGTATTCGATCGGATCGACGCCGGCTTCATCGGCCAGCTCGTCGATATAGGACTCATGCGCAAACGTGTTCGGCAGCGCCGAGACGCCGCGAAGCCAGGAGGCGCGCACGATCGGCGGCATATCGTGCGCGACGACGCGCATGGCGTCGTAGTCGTAAGGAGGGATCGCGGTGCGGTCGCCCATCTCGAACACGGCGGCTTCGGGCGCGATCTTGCCGGTCAAGAGCAGCGCCAGCGTCGGTGCACCGTTCGAGGGATAGCGCGTGGCGAAGTCGTAGCCGGCAACACTGCCGTCGTCGTTCAATCCGCCATTGACGTCGATCAGTTGTGCCGTGCCCTTCGGCTCCCAGACGTGCTCCTGCTCGCGCGTCAGCTGCACGCGGACGGGGCGGCCGACCGCGCGCGACAGCAAGAGCGCGTCGGCAGTGACGTCATCGGCACAGTTGCGGCCATAGCAGCCGGCAGCCTCGAGCCGGACCACCGCGATGTCGGCCTCTGGCCGATCGATCAGCTTTGAAAGGTCTGCGCGAAGCCAGTGGGGATTCTGGGTCCCGGACCAGACCTTTACGCCTTCATTTTGATAGTCCGCCACAGCACAGGACGGGCCGATCGAGCCGTGCATCTGGTAGGGCCAGGTATAGGTCCGTTGAATTTTCCGCGCCGCTCTGCCAATGGCCGTCTCGACGTCGCCCCTGTCGATCAGCGTGCGAGGCGTCGAGGGATTGGTACGCAACGCGGCCTCGATATCCCCGAGATCGGTCAGCGTCGGTGTCGGCTTCCACGTCAGCTCGAGCTGACGCGCGGCCCTGATCGCGTTCTCCTCGCGCTCGGTGACTACGCCGACGAAGTCACCGATGCGCACGACAGCAATGAGCCCGGGAACATCTTGCACCGACGCTTCATCAATCGCGAGCAGGCTGGTGCCGACGAATGGCCCGGCATCGACCCCGGCATAGGGCGGACGCACGACGCGGCCGTGCAGCATGCCGGGCACGCGCACATCATGGACATAGATCAGTTCGCCGGTAGCCTTCGCAGGCAGATCGACGCGCGGCATCGATTGCCCGACGATCGAATAGTTGCCAACCGCCTTCACGGGGGCATCTTCGGCAAGCTCAAGTCGGATGGTGGCGCCCGCGATCACCTCGCCATAGCTGACGCTCCGATTATCCTTGCCGCGGATCAGGCCGTCCTCGATCGACAGTTCGTCAATCGGCAGCGCGAGTATCTCGGCAGCGCGCCTGATCAGGAATTGCCGCGCCTGCGCTGCCGCCTTGCGCAGGGGGACGGCGGTGATCTGGATGGTTTCGCTCGCGATCGTCGCGCCCTGGTTCGGCACGCGCGCCGTGTCGCCCAGCACCACGACCACGCGGGCCAAGGAGACGTCGAGCTCTTCGGCGACGATCTGTCCAAGTGCGGTGCGGATGCCGGTGCCGAGATCGACATGACCATTGTAAGCCGTGACCGAACCGTCGGCGGTGATCCTGACGAAAGTCTCCGCTGCGCCGTCCGAGAGCGGACGGATGATCGCGAGCGATCCGCGCGACGCTGGACGATCCGACACAGACTCCGCCATCAATCCCGGGCCTCGACGAGATGTCCGGCTGCCCGCATTGCCGCGCGCAGGATTTCGACATGCGCGCCGCAGCGGCAAAGATTGTAACGCAGCGCTTCGCTGATTTCGGTCTCCGACGGATGCGGATTGATTGCGAGCAGCGCCTTCGTCGTCATGATCATGCCGTTGAGGCAGTAGCCGCATTGCGCCGCCTGCTCATGGATGAAGGCTTGTTGCACCGGATCAGGGTGCTCGCGCGAGCCGAGACCTTCGAGCGTGGTGATCTCGCGTCCCTCGCAGCCTTCGATCGGGATCACGCAGGAGCGCGCAGCGGTGCCGTCGATCAGCACCGTGCAGGTGCCGCACTCGCCGAGACCGCAACCATATTTCGGCCCGTTCAGCGCGAGATCGTTGCGCAGCACATAGAGCAGCGCGGTATCGGGAGCGGCATCGACGTTATGGATCCGGCCGTTGACGGTCAGGCGGACCGTGCTCTGCGTCATTGCCTCTC
Organism: uncultured Alphaproteobacteria bacterium; assembly: GCA_963770385.1. GTDB lineage: Bacteria > Pseudomonadota > Alphaproteobacteria > Rhizobiales > Xanthobacteraceae > Bradyrhizobium. The sequence continues at coordinate 3,871,879 of CAVYPJ010000003.1, forward strand.
ACCCCCTTGAGCGTTTGCGCTGCAAACATCGCGTGCGACAGGGCGCGAGGATAATGTTTGTGTACAAACGTGCAAGCGGCGCGTTCACCTCATCGGCGCTTGCCTCGTTTCTGGACAAATGCTGCCCTGCGAATGAGCTTCGATTCAAGCTCCGGGGCGCTTGACAGCTTCCGGCGCCGCGCGCAACATCGTTCGTATACGAACGAATGGCCGGCGACAGCGCTGTCGCCTACGATCAGGCTTATCGATGTCGATTGAAGCTGCGCGCGCCGCGAGCGACGACAAGATCCGCTGCGATGCCTGTCCGGTGATGTGCTACATCAAGCCGGGCGCGGCGGGCGCCTGCGACCGCTACGCAAATCACGACGGCAAGCTTGTGCGCGTCGATCCGCATATCGTGCTGGAGCGCACGGTGTCGCATGGCGGCAAACTCGTGCCATTTCAGGCCGGCGGCGATTGGGACGGCAAGATCGTTCATCAGCCGGAGATTTTCGTCACCGCGATCGGCGCGGGCACGACCTATCCCGATTACAAGCCCGCGCCGTTCATCGTGTCCTCCGAGATCGACGGGGTCGACATGGTCACGGTCGTGACCGAGGGCATCTTCAGCTATTGCGGCGTCAAGGTGAAGATCGACACTGATCGTTACCTAGGTCCGGAGACGGCGACCGTGCGCGCCGACGGCGAGGCGGTCGGTCATGTCACGACCAGCGAATATGGCTCGCAGATGCTCTCGCTCGGCGGTGTGCATCATCTGACCGGCGGCTCGAAGAAGGAAGGCCGCGTCACCTGCGACACGCTGATGGACCTCAGCAACTGCAAGCCGGTCGAACTGACCATCGACGGCGGCGCGAACGTGGTTGTACAGGCCGGCCGTCCACCCATTGTCAACGGCGTGACCGAAGAGCGCATGCGCGTCGGCTGCGGCTCGGCGACGATCGGCATGTTTGCCAAGCAATGGCATGGCAAGGTCGATGAGGTCGTGGTGGTCGATGACCACATCACCGGCGTGCTCTCGGAGCATCAGGCCGGCAAGCTGCTTGACATCGCCGACACCGGAATCAAGATGAAAGGACGGCGCTCGACGCCGGGCCGTTATTTCCAGGTCGCCGAGCCCGGCACGGGCTGGGGCGGCACCAATATTTCCGATCCGCTCTCGATCCTCGGCCCGTTCAACGCCAGGGATGCGCGGCCGGGCCTGACCATGCTGATGGTGTCCACCACCGGCGAGCACGCCGGCTATTACGAGTTGGACGACGCATTGCGGCCGATCGAAAAGGAGATGCCGCCGGAGCTGAAGTTTTCGGTCGAGCGCATCCAGGAGAATTGCGAGCCGGCGCTGTGCACCGTGCTGTTCATGGGCGGCGCCGGCGGCTCGCTGCGCGCGGGCGTCACCGACAATCCGGTGCGGCTGACGCGATCGGTGAAAGACGCGCTGACGCGGGTGACGAGCGGCGGTGCGCCGGTCTATGTCTGGCCCGGCGGCGGCATCACCTTCATGGTCGACGTGACGCAGATGCCGGCCGGCGCCTTCGGTTATGTGCCGACGCCGGCGTTGGTCGCGCCGATCGAATTCACGCTGCTTCTGTCGGACTACGCCGCGCTCGGCGGCCACATGGATTATGTGCGGCCGCTGGCGTCGCTTCGTGACAGTGCCGACATCCGCCCGCTGGCGTTTAGTCCGGGACGGCGTGCATGACGCGGCTCCCGCAGATCGCGTTGCTTCCTGATGGCGGACGTCTGCATCTGCAGGATGGTCCGATCGACTTGATCGTAGGTGCGAAGGGACGGGCTGCGGAGGTCCGCGCGGCCTATGACGCTGCCGCGCGGCGCTTCACCGGCCTTCTTGATGAGCTTTGCGCGGAGTTGGTCGAATTGCGCAAGGCGGCCGAGCCCGCACGTTGTTCACTGAAAGGCGTTGTTGCGCGCCGCATGCATGCGGCCGTCGCGCCATTCGCCGCCGATTGCTTCATCACGCCGATGGCGGCGGTGGCGGGCGCGGTGGCCGAGGAAATCCTCGGCGCGATGCTGACAGAGGCCTCGCTCGACCGCGCCTACGTCAACAATGGCGGCGACATTGCGCTGCATCTCGGTCACGGCGAGCAGTTCACCGTTGGCCTGATGGACCGGCCGGATCGTCTCGGCGTGATGCGGACCATGATCATCGAGGCCGACGACGCCTCGCGCGGCGTTGCGACCAGCGGCCGACATGGCCGTAGTTTTTCGCTTGGCATCGCGGACAGCGTGACCGTGCTGGCGAGAACTGCATCGCAGGCCGACGCGGCGGCGACCATCGTTGCCAATGCGGTAGACCTGCCGGGCCATCCGGCGATCACGCGATGTGCGGCCAATCTGCTGCAGGTGGACAGCGATCTTGGTGGCCGGCTCGTCACCCGCGATGTTGGCCCGCTCTCGCACAGCGAAATCGAGGATGCCCTTGGCCACGGCGCGGACTGCGCGCGTCAACTGCTTGCGGCCGGATTGATCGATGGTGCAGTGTTGTGCCTCTCTGGCGAGACCATGGCGGTCGGAACGCGCGGCCTCCATGCGGAAGCACGGCAAGGGCTTCATCAACATGCGCTACAAAGCGCGCGATAGAAAACAGGGCGGACACCGATGAGCGCTGTCATTCGCAAGATCGTCACCGTGGTGGAAGAAACCCACATCGAGATGGGCAAGTCCATCGCCCCGCCGACCCGCCGCGCGGCCGCGATCGCGGTGATCGAAAATCCCTTTGCCGGCCGCTATGTCGAGGACCTCGCGCCGCTGATCGCGATCGGCGAGGAGCTCGGCGAGCTGCTGTCGAAAAAGGCGGTCGCGGCGCTCGGCATCGACGGCGCCAAGGCGCAAAGTTATGGCAAGGCCGCAGCCGTCGGCGAGAACGGCGAATTGGAGCATGCGGCCGCGATCTTGCATCCGAAGATGGGTGCGCCGGTGCGCAAGGTGCTGAGCAAGGGCGCCGCGCTGATTCCCTCATCGAAGAAGCGCGGCGGGCCGGGATGCTCGCTCGACATTCCGCTCGGCCACAAGGATGCGGCCTTCGTGCGCAGTCATTTCGACGGCATGGAGGTGCAAATCAATGACGCGCCGCGCGCCAACGAGATCATGGTCGCGGTGGCCGTCACCGACAGCGGCCGGCCGCTGCCGCGCGTCGGCGGGCTGACGGTCGTGGAAGTTAAAGGCGAAGACGGTTTGCGTTAATTTCGTTGAACAGTGGAGGTTGAGGAATGCGACGACGACATTTCCTGGGCGCGGGGCTCGCGATCATCGTTGCCGGCATGGCGAATGCGGCCATGGCGCAAGGCGAGATCAAGATCGGCGAGATCAACAGCTACTCGCTGCTTCCGGCCTTCACTGATCCTTATCGCAAGGGCTGGCAGCTTGCGGTCGAGGAGGTCAACGCCGCCGGCGGCATCAACGGCAAGAAGCTGGTCGTCGTCTCCAAGGATGATGGTGGCAAGCCCGCCGACGCGCAGACCGCCGCCAATGAGCTTGTCTCGAGCGAGAACGTCGCGATGCTGGTCGGCACGTTCCTGTCGAACATCGGACTTGCCGTCAGCGACTTCGCCAACCAGAAGAAGGTCTTCTTCCTCGCGGCCGAGCCTCTGACCGACGCCATCACCTGGTCCAAGGGCAATCGCTACACCTTCCGCTTGCGGCCGTCGAACTACATGCAGGCGGCGATGCTGGTGGAGGAGGCGGCGAAGCTGCCGGCGAAGCGCTGGGCAACGATTGCGCCGAACTATGAGTACGGCCAGTCGGCGGTGTCGGTGTTCAAGAAGCTGTTGTCAGAGAAGCGGCCCGACATCCAGTGGGTCGACGAGCAATGGCCGCCGCAGGGCAAGATCGACGCGGGTCCGGTGGTGCAGGCGGTTGCGGCCGCCAATCCCGAGGCGATCCTCAACGTTACTTTCGGGGCCGATCTCGTCAAGTTCGTGCGCGAGGGCAATACGCGCGGGCTGTTCAAGAACCGCGCGGTGGTCTCGTTCCTGACCGGCGAACCGGAATATCTCGATCCGCTGAAGGACGAGACGCCGGAGGGCTGGATCGTCACCGGCTATCCCTGGTATTCGATCAAGACGCCGGAACATGACGCGTTCCTGAAGGCCTATCAGGCCAAATATAACGACTATCCGCGGCTCGGCTCGATCGTCGGCTACGAGACGATCAAGGCAGCCGCTGCCATCCTCACCAAGGCCGGCTCGACCGACCCGGAAAAAATGATCACGGCCGCTGAGGGTCTCTCGGTGCCGTCGCCGTTCGGCGAGATCACCTTCCGCAAGATCGATCACCAGTCGACGCTCGGCGCCTTCGTCGGCAAGACCGCGCTGAAGGACGGCAAGGGCATCATGGTGGATACGTCCTATCGCAAAGGCTCGGACTATCTCCCGAGCGATGCTGAAGTCGAAAAGATGCGCCCGAAGGATTGAGGGCGGCGACCCCGTGGCCTCATGGTTCGAGACGCGCGGCGATGCCGCGCTCCTCACCATGAGGATGGAGACCTCATCCTGAGGAGGCGCGAAAGCGCCGTCTCGAAGGATGAAGCCAACGCTCTGAGTTAGCGCGAACCCGCCCATGGCCTTCTACTTCGTCCAGTTCCTGACCGGGCTCGCCAGCGCGGCGTCGCTGTTTCTGGTGGCGTCGGGGCTGTCGATCATTTTCGGCGTGACGCGGATCGTGAATTTCGCCCACGGTGCGTTCTACATGCTCGGCGCCTACATCGCCTTCACGCTGACCGAACAATGGTCCGGTGCGCTTGGCTTTTGGGGCGGCATCGTAGCTGCGGCGTTGGTCGTCGCTGGGATCGGCGCCATCGTCGAGATGCTGTTGCTCCGACGCATTTATCATGCGCCGGAGCTGTTCCAGCTGCTCGCGACCTTCGGCCTGACGCTGATGGTCGAGGACCTCGTCGTGCTGATCTGGGGGCCGAGCGATCAGCTTGGCCGCCGCGCGCCCGGCTTCAAGGGCGCGGTCGACTTCTTCGGCCAGAACATCCCGAGCTATGATCTGTTCCTGATCGTGCTCAGCCCGGCCGTGCTGGGCATTTTGTGGCTTCTGTTCCAGCGCACGCGCTGGGGCGTCCTGGTGCGCGCAGCGACGCAGGACCGCGACATGGTTGCGGCGCTCGGCGTCAATCAGAAATGGTTGTTCACGAGCGTGTTCGCGGTCGGTGTCTTCCTCGCCGGCCTCGGCGGTGCGTTACAAATCCCGCGTGACGCCGTGCACCATGCGATGGATCTGCGCGTCATCGTCGATGTGTTCGTGGTGGTGGTGATCGGCGGTCTCGGCAGCATCATCGGCGCGTTCGTCGCCGCGGTGCTGGTGTCAGAACTCAATGCCTTCGGCATTCTGATCTTCCCGAAGATTTCCATCATCCTGGTATTCGCGGTGATGGCGATCGTCCTGATCGTGCGGCCATGGGGACTGTTCGGCAAGCGCGAGGCTGCGCCGCGCCGCACGCCGGGGCTGACAGTCAATCCCTGGCGACCCCTAACGTCGCTCGAGCGGCTCGCGGCTGTCGCGCTGCTCGCGCTGGCCGCGATGCTGCCGCTGGCCGGCGGCAACTATGCGCTCACGGTCGGATCGGAAATCGCAATCTTCGTCATCTTCGCCGTCAGCCTGCATTTCCTGATGTCGGTCGGCGGTCTCGCGTCGTTCGGCCACGCCGCGTATTTCGGCCTGGGCGCCTATGGTGTGGCATTCCTTGCCAAGATGGCCGGCTTGCCGATGCTGGTCTGCCTTGCGCTTGGGCCGCTGCTCGGTTGCCTCGGGGCCGCCGTGTTCGGGTTCTTCACCGTGCAATTGTCCGGCGTCTATTTCGCGATGCTGACGCTCGCCTTCGCGCAGATCGTCTGGTCGATCGCGTTCCAGTGGGTGACGGTGACGGGAGGCGACAACGGCATTCTCGGCGTCTGGCCGGAAAGTTGGGCGGCGAGCCCGTCGCGCTTCTATTGGCTGTCGCTGGTGATCGCGGCGCTGGCGGTGGCCGCCTTGCGCGCGCTCGTGTTCTCGCCCTTCGGCTTCGCGTTGAGGGCCACGCGAGATTCGCCGTTGCGGAGCGAGGCGATCGGTATCGACGGCAAACGCGTGCAATGGACGGCGTTCGTGATCGCCGGGACGGTCGCGGGCCTTGCCGGCGCGCTGTTCGCTTACTTGAAAGGCAGCGTCTTCCCCGACAGTCTCGGCATTCCGCTCTCGGTCGATGCGCTGGTCATGGTGCTGCTCGGCGGCGTCGAGACCGTCTCGGGCGCCGTCGTCGGCGCGATCGTCTACAAGGCGCTCAGTATCTGGCTGATCAGCCAGACCGACTGGTCGAAGCTGGTGCTCGGCGCCTTCATCGTGCTGATCGTGGTGGCGTTTCCGAAAGGCATCGTCGGAACGATCGAGACGATTCGCCATCGCCGCCATGCCGCGTCGACCAAGTCGGCACTGCTCACCTCGAGCGTCGAGGCCGCCGAATGAGTGCGCTGCTGTCGGTCGAAGGCTTGAGCAAATCCTATGGCGGCATTCACGCCGTGCGTTCGGTGTCGTTCAGCCTGAATGCGGGTGAGATCCTGGCGCTGATCGGCCCGAACGGTGCGGGCAAGAGCACCTGTTTCGATATGCTCAACGGCCAGATCACGCCGGACAAGGGCACGATCCATCTGCTGGGTCGGGAGACCACGGGGTTGAAGCCGCGCGCGGTGTGGCGGCTCGGCGTCGGCCGCACGTTCCAGATCACTGCGACTTTCCCGACCATGACAGTGCGCGAGAATGTCCAGGTCGCGCTGGTCTCGCATGCCGGGCGCCTGTTCAATCTCGCATCCTCGATGCCGCGGCTGGCGCGGGACGACGCCGGCCGGCTGCTCGATCTCGTCGGCATGGGCGCTGATGCCGAGCGTCCCTGCGGCGAGCTCGCTTACGGCGATCTGAAGCGGCTGGAGCTTGCGGTCGCACTCGCCAATCAGCCGAAACTTCTCTTGATGGATGAGCCGACCGCCGGCATGGCCCCGCGCGAGCGCATCGAGCTGATGCGCCTCACGGCGCAGATCGCGCGTGAGCGGTCGATCGGTGTGCTGTTCACCGAGCACGACATGGACGTGGTGTTCGAGCATGCCGACCGCATTCTGGTGCTCAACCGCGGCACGTTGATCGCGCAGGGCTCGCCGGCCGAGGTGCGCGGCAATCCGCAGGTCCGCGCGGTCTATCTCGGCGAGGGTCTGGTCTATGATGCGCGTCATCGCGACGGGGCCTCCGCATGAAGCTCTCGGTGCAGAACCTCAACAGCCACTATGGACCGGCGCACATCCTGTTCGACGTCGCGCTCGACGTCGGCGAGGGTGAGGTCGTTGCTCTGCTTGGCCGCAATGGCGCCGGCAAGTCGACGACGTTCCGCTCTATCGTCGGCCTGGTCGAACGGCGCACCGGCGCGATCGTGTTCGAGGGCAGGGATGTCTCCACCCGGCCGACACATGAGATCGTCCGCGCGGGGCTGGGCTATGTGCCGGAGGAGCGGCGTATCTTCACCGAATTGACTGTCGAGGAAAATCTTGAAGTTGGGCGTCAGCCCAAGCGGCCGAATGCACCGCATTGGAGTCGTGAAAAACTGTTCACGCTGTTTCCCAATCTCGGCGAGATGCGTGGCCGCCCCGGTGGCCGCATGAGCGGCGGCGAGCAGCAGATGCTGACGATCGCGCGCACGCTGATGGGCAATCCGTCACTGGTTCTGCTGGATGAGCCGTCCGAAGGTCTGTCACCCAAGATCGTCGAGCAGATGATCGAGGCGATCCTGACCATGAAGAAGGAAGGCGTCAGCATCGTGGTCTCCGAGCAGAATTTGCATTTCGCGCGGCTGATCTCGGATCGCGCCTATATCATCGAGCGCGGCAGGATCTGTTTCAGCGGCACGATGAACGAGCTTGATGCGCGTCCGGACATCCGCGACGCGCATCTGTCGCTGTGACGAGGAAGGGCAGGGAACGCCGATGGCGAGGAGTGCGTCGCTGAAGAAGAGCGTCAAACCGTTGCGGCCGTCCTATATCCTGGACGAGCAGATCGGCTTCATCCTGCGACAGGTCTGGCAGCGCCACGCCACGATCTTCGCCCGCGAGATCGGCATCAACCTGACGCCGACGCAATGGGCCGCGCTTGCGAAGCTCGCCGAGACCGGGCCGTGTTCGCAGAACCAGCTCGGCCGGCTCACCGCGATGGATGTCGCGACGATCAAGGGCGTCATCGACCGTCTCACCGCGCGCGGGCTGACGGAGACGAGCCCCGATCCTGAAGATGGCCGGAGGATTTTGGTCAGCCTGACACGCGCCGGTCAGCAGGTGGCGGAAAAGGCCGCAGCGAACGCGCTGGCGATCACCAAGGAAACGCTGGCGCCGCTGGATGCGAGGGAGCGCGAGACGCTGCTCGGGTTGTTGAACAAGTTGCGCTGACAACAGGGGACGTCATTCCGGGGCGCGCGAAGCGCGAGCCCGGAATCTCGAGATTCCGGGTCTGGTCCTTCGGACCATCCAGGAATGACGGTGCCCCATTATTTTCCCACGATCTCCGGCACCCTCGTCGCCGGCGGCGTGTTACGGCTGCGCTGGGTGCGGACGATTCCGTCGATGATGGTCATCCCCACGCCGGGCAGGTCGCCGAGCCGCACGCTGTCGAGGATGTTCTTTCCCGGCGAATGCTGCGCCTTGTCCATAATGACGAAATCAGCCGCGCGGCCGATTTCGATCAAGCCGCAATCGAGCGCGCGCATCCGCGCGGTGTTGCCGGTCGCGAAGCAGAACGCGATCTCGGCCGGCACCTCGCCGAGCGAGGACAGCATCGAGACCATCCGCAAAATACCGAGCGGCTGCACGCCTGAGCCGGCCGGCAAATCGGTGCCGAGGATGATGCGCGAGAGATCGCCCATCTCGCGCGCGGTGCGCAGCGTGAACAGCGCCGAGCGTTCGTTGCCGTTGTGCACGAGCTCGAGCCCGCGCTTGCAGCCCTCGCAGATGCAGCGGATTTGATCGTCGGGCAGGGCGGTATGGCCGCCATTGATGTGCCCGATCACGTCGGTGTCGGCCTCCAGCACGACATCCTTGTCGATCAAGCCGGAGCCCGGGATCGACGGGCCGCCGGTATGGATCGTGCTCTGGATGCCGTATTTGCGCGCCCAGCCGACCATCTTGCGCGCGGTCGGACCGTCCTTGACGCCGCCGAGACCGACCTCGCCGAGCAGCTTGACGCCCGCCGCGGCCAATTCCTTGAAATCATCCTCGACCATCTCGCATTCGATCACGGGCGCGCCGGCGTGCACCTTCACGCCGCCCGGCCGCAGCGTCCAGAACGCGCGCTGTGCGAAGATCGCCATCGCCTTGAGGCCCACCACATCGCGCGGCCGGCCGGGCATGTGCACCTCGCCGGCCGAGATCATGGTGGTGACGCCGCCATGCAGGAAGGAATCGATCCAGCCGATCTGGTTCTGCCGCGGCGTCCAGTCGCCGGCCACGGGATGCACATGGCTGTCGATCAGGCCCGGCGCGACGGTCGTACCGTTGGCATCGACGATGGTCGTGGCGCCTTCGGTGTCGACATCCTTGGCGCGGCCGATTGCCGTGATCTTGCCGTTCTCCGCGACGATGGTATCGGCGTCGAGGATCGGTTTCTCCAGCGCGCCCGACAAGAGAAGGCCGATATTCCGGATCACCAGCTTGCTTGGGCCGGTAGCCTGGGGCGCGTCATGGGCCATGGGTGAACGTCCTTTCGTTGATCCTCATTGATCGACCGATGTTCGATTTTGAACGCGGCGTGGGGCTGCAATCAAGCCGGAATATACGTTTGTATGCAAATGATTTGCTTGGCAGCGCTGCTTGATTGGGTCATGCGTTGCGTTATCGTAGCGCCATGCGTATTGCCCTGATCCACGCCCTCAAACATTCCCTTGTGCCGATCGAAGATGCCTTCGCGCGGCTCTGGCCCGACACCACGCGGATGAACCTGCTCGACGACAGCCTGTCGGCGGATCTTGCCCGTGACGGCCGGCTTACGGATGCGATGACCGAGCGCTTCCTATCGCTCGGGCGCTATGCGGCCGCGACGGGTGCGGATGCGATCCTCTTCACCTGCTCGGCGTTCGGGCCCTGCATCGAGGCGGTTGCGCGGGCGCACGCGCCGATGCCGGTGCTCAAGCCGAACGAGGCGATGATCGAGCAGGCGGCGACGCAGGGCCGCCGCATCGGGCTGCTCTCCACCTTTCGGCCGACGCTCGCCTCGATGCCGGCGGAATTTCCGCGTGCGGTCGAGCTTGTACCGAAATTTGCCGAAGGCGCGCTTGCCGCGCTCGACCGCGGCGATCGCCGGGAGCACGATCGCCTGGTCGTCGAAGCTGCGAAGGACCTGCGCGACTGTGACCTGATCGCACTGGCGCAGTACAGCATGGCGCCTGCGGCGTCGCTGGTTGCCGACGCGACAGGACGGCCGGTGCTGACGACGCCGGATAGCGCCGTGATGAAATTGAAACGCGCGCTCGCCTGAACGTTGATGTGTGAAAGCTCTCACACACCACGACGTCATCGCGGTTGAAGCGCGAGAAGCTGACGTGGGAGGAATGACGTCCAACAGATCAAGAACGCGTGTGACCGCTCCGCTCCATCGCGTTGTTTCTTGACAGATCGAAGCCCGACCGTTTCCTTCTCTCCACTTTAATTTCGCTCCTGTTCTTGAAGACCGGTCGACATGGACAATAACGACAACAACAAGACGGTCAGACGACGTGATCTGCTTTCGCTCATCGGAGCGATGGCCGGCAGCGCGGCGATGTATCATGCGATGACGAGCCTCGGGCTTGCGTCGGAGTCGCGCTATCGCGGACCGGTCAAGCTTGAGGGAGATCCGAAAGGCGCCTCCGTTCTCATTCTGGGCGCCGGACTTGCCGGTATGACGGCGGCGCTGGAATTGCGCAATGCCGGATACAAGGTCCAGGTGCTGGAGTTCAACAGCCGCCCGGGCGGGCGCAATTGGACGCTGCGCGGCGGTGACAGCTACACCGAGCTTGGCGGCTTCGCTCAGACCTGCCAGTTCGAGCAGGGGCTCTACATCAATCCCGGCCCGTGGCGCATTCCCTATCATCATCGCGCGCTGCTCGACTATTGCAGGCGGCTCGGCGTTGCACTCGAGCCCTTCATTCAGCTCAATCACAACGCGTTCCTGCACACGTCGCGCGCGTTCGATGGCGTGCCGCAGCGTATCCGCAGCGTGCGCGCCGATTTCCAGGGGCAGGTTTCGGAGCTGCTTGCCAAGGTGGCCAAGCAGGGCGCGCTCGACGAGGCCGTGTCGCGGGAGGACCAGGAGGTCCTGCTGCAGGCGCTGAAATCATGGGGCGCGCTCGACCGGGACTATCGCTACAAGTCGAACCTGATATCGGCGGAATATCGCGGTTACGACCAACCGCCCGGCGGTGGATTGTCATCGACGCCGGTGCCAAGCCAGCCGGTTGCGCTGCCGGATATCTTGAAATCCCGCCTCTGGCGTTATTTTCAGGCTTTCGCCAACTACAATTTCCAGACCACGATGTTCCAGCCGGTCGGCGGCATGGACATGATCGGCAAGGCGTTCGCAAAGGAGCTTGGCGACGCCATCCACTATCGCGCCAAGGTCACGCAGATCCAACAGAACAAGGGCGGAGTCACCGTGAGCTATGTCGATGCCGCGCATCCGTCGGCGCCGCCAAGGCAGGCGGTGGCCGACTGGTGCGTCTGCACGATCCCACTCCCGATCCTCAGCCAGTTGCCTGTCGATGTCAGCGCGCCGATGAAGGCGGCAATCGAGGCGGTTCCGTATGCTGCCGCGGTCAAGGTCGGCCTGCAGTTCAAGCGCCGCTTCTGGGAAGAAGACGAGGCGATCTATGGCGGTATCAGCTATACCGACCTGCCGATCCGGCAGATCGCCTATCCCAACATGGGCTTCAATCGTGCCGGGCGCGGTGTGCTGCTTGGTGCGTATCTGTTCGAGGGCGCGAATGCCTATGAGTTCACCGCGATGTCGCCGGAAGAACGCGTTGCGCGCGCCGTCGAATTCGGCGCCGCCATCCATCCGCAGTACAAGGACGAGTATGAGAACGGCGTCGCGGTGGCCTGGCATCGTGTGCCGTTCGTGCTTGGCTGCGCCGGCGAATGGTCGGAAGAAGCGCGTGCGGAGCACTACAAGAATATGTGCCAGATCGACGGGCGGATCGTGCTTGCCGGCGAGCATGCCTCCGAACTGCCGGCATGGCAGGAGGGCGCGATCCTGTCCGCGCTCGACGCCATCTCGCGGCTGCACGATCGCGTGGTGAGGACCTGATGCGGATGGGCAAGCGAAACTGCGAGGCATTCGGGCGCCGGCCGGCCAGCCTTCCGATTGTGCTGGCCATTCTCCTGTCATGGCCGACCGCGGCGTCGCCGCAGGATGGAACGCGTCCACCCGGCGAACGGACCTTCAGTTCGGGTCTGAGCTTCGTCGAGTTGAGCGGCGAGGAGCTGTTCGACAATGTCTGCCAGGGCTGTCACATGCCGGGCGGAATGGGCGCATCGGGCGCCGGATCCTATCCGGCACTGGCGTCCAACAAGAGCCTCGAGGCGAGCGGCTATCCGATCGAGCTCGTCGTCAACGGACGGCGCGGCATGCCGCCCTTCGGCAAGACGATGACCGATGACCAGATCGCCGCCGTCGTGAATTATGTACGGACGCATTTCGGCAACAGGTATGAGGACAAGGTTTCGGCCAGCGATGTCAGGGCCGCTCGCCGATGACGTGATAGCCAAAAAGGGGAGGGGGAGATGCAATTGAAAGCAGCACTGCTGGTCGCTGTGACGTCAGCCACAATGTTCACGGCCGCGGCGCGAGCCGAAATCATCAGGCATCCCATCCCCAACTCGACCTTCCCGATCGCGCAGGCGGTCGAGGTAACGGGCAATGCGCGCACCGTCTATGTCAGCGGGCAGGTGCCGCCAGTCGCCAACAAGGACGCCGATCCAAGCAGCCCGCAGGCCTATGGCGACACCAGGACCCAGACGGTCGGCGTGCTCAACCGCATCAAGGGGATTCTGGAGGGGCTCGGCCTGACCATGGGCGATGTAGTCAAGATGCAGGTGTTCCTGGTCCATAGCGCGGCAACGCCGATGGACTTCAAGGCCTTCATGGAGGGCTATACGCAGTTCTTCGGCGGCAGCCAGCCCAATCTGCCGGCGCGTTCGGTGGTCGGCGTCGCCGCGCTCGCCAATCCCGGCTTTTTGGTCGAGATCGAGGTCGTCGCAGTCAAGGATATAAAATAGCCGGTCCGTCCAGCGGATATGAGCAGATTATGGCCTTGCGAAAGCGCACGGCCTGCTGTGAATTGCTCCGATAGAAAAAGATCTATCGGAGGACGAGATGTACCGAAATTTCCTGGGCGCCGGTGCGCTATCCTGGCAACATTGTTCGGCTCTCGCCTCGACCGCGCTCATCGGCGCGCTGCTTGCGGCTGCGCCTGCCGGCGCCGAGGGCCTCACGCCGCAGCAGCAGTTCGCCCACGACATCTACAAGGAGCTGATCGAGATCGACACCACAACCGCGACCGGCGACACCGGCCGCGCGGCGGAAGCCATGGCTGCGCGGCTGAAGGCCGCCGGTTTCCCTGACACGGACGTGCACGCCTTCTCGCCCACGCCGCGCAAGGGCAATCTGGTGGCGCGGCTGCATGGCAGCGGCGCGCGCAAGCCGATTCTGCTGGTCGCGCATCTCGACGTGGTGCCTGCCAAGCGCGAGGACTGGTCGGTTGATCCGTTCAAGCTGATCGAGCAGGACGGCTATTTCTATGCCAGGGGCTCAAGCGACGATAAATTCATGGCTGCCTCCTTCGTCGCCAATCTGATCCGCTACAAGCAGGAAGGCTACAAGCCGGACCGCGACATCATCATCGCGCTGGAGACGGACGAGGAAATACTCGACGCCGACGCCCTCGGCATTCAATGGCTGCTCAAGAATCACCGCGACCTGATCGATGCCGAGTTCGCCCTCAACGAGGGCGGCGGCGTCGGATTGAAGGACGGCAAGCCGCTCCGCAACAGCATCCAGACCAGCGAGAAGGTCTCGGTCAGCTTCCAGCTCGAGGTCAGGAACAATGGCGGCCATAGCTCGGTGCCGCGCAAGGACAACGCGATCTATGCGCTTGCCGAGGGCCTGAATCGGCTGTCCAAATTCGACTTTCCCTTGCATCTCAACGAGACGACGCGGGCCTATTTCGAGCGGACGGCGCAGTCCGAGAGCGGGCAGACCGCAAGCGATATGCGCGCAGTGCTGGCGGACCCGCCGGACGCAACTGCGTTGGCCCGGCTGTCGGTCAGCCCGTTCTACAATGCGCAGCTCCGCACGACCTGCGTGGCGACCATGCTGCAGGGCGGCCACGCGGTGAACGCCTTGCCGCAGCTTGCGCAGGCGCAGGTCAATTGCCGCGTCATGCCCGGCGAGCCGATCGACGGCATCAAGGCGGCGCTGGAGCGCGTGCTTGCCGACGACCAGATCAAGGTCACGCAGATCAGCAGCGCCGTGCTCAGCGAGCCGTCGAAGCTCAACGAGGAGATCGTCGGCGCCATCGAAAAGCTGTCGCATGAATATTGGCCGGATGCCGTGGTGCTGCCGGTCATGAGTACGGGCGCGACCGATGGCAGCTATCTGCGCAACGCGGGGATACCGACCTACGGCCATTCGGGCCTTGCCAACGAAATCGGCGACATCCGCGCGCATGGCAAGGACGAGCGGATTCCCGTCAAGTCCTTCTATCAGGGTAACGAATATCTCTATCGCCTGGTGAAGATGCTATCAGGCGGCGCGTAAGCGATCTCATCCTGATGGTGAGGAGGCGCATCGCGCCGTCTCGAACCATGGGGATGCCCGAACTCTCCGCATCTCGGCCTCATCCTTCGAGACGCGCGCCAAAGCGCGCTCCTCAGGATGAGGATCTACGACTGCAGCGTCACCCTTCTCAAGTCCAGCGTTTGGACCTTGCCACGGCGCGCGGTCCAAGCAAGTATCTCGTGCGATCGGCCGCCAGCAGGTGATGCCGGTCGGGTCCGGACGTCAAGATCCGGCTTCAGGGAGGACATTCGCATGCCGTCTGCGTTGCGGTTTCGCCGCGTCACGATCGCGCTCGTCGCGCTTTTCTTTGTCACACCCAAGGTCTTCGCCGAAGGTCCGATCATCGATGGTCCGGAGCAGGCGGGCTTCTCGGCCGCCGGCCTTGCGCGCATCGACGCCTATATCAAGAACGAGATCGACCAGAACAAGATCCCCGGCGCGATCATGATGATCCAGCGCAAGGGCAAGACCGCCTATTTCAAGAGTTTCGGCGTCCGCGACCCCGGAACCAAGGAGCCGATGTCGCCGGAGACGATCTTCCGCATCTATTCGATGTCGAAGCCGATCACGACCGTTGCCGCGATGATGCTGGTGGAGGAGGGCAAGCTTCAACTCGACGATCCCCTGTCGAAATACATTCCGGCCTTCGCGGATGTCAAAGTCGGCGTCGAGCGCAAGGGCGAGGACGGTACCATGGGACTCGATCTGGTCCCGGCCAAAAAGCCGATCACGATTCAGGACCTGATGCGCCACACCTCGGGCCTCACTTACGGCTTCTTCGGCGAGGGGCTGGTCAAGAAGGCCTATGTGGACGCGCATCTGTTCGCGGGCGATGTCGACAATGCGGAGTTCGTGCAGCGGCTGGCGAAGCTGCCGCTGGTCTATCAGCCCGGCACCACCTGGGACTACAGCCATTCGGTGGACGTGCTCGGCCGGGTGATCGAGGTGATCTCCGGAAAGTCGCTTTATCAGTTCGAGAAGGAGCGGCTGCTCGATCCGCTCGGCATGAAGGAGACGGCGTTCTACGTCACCGATCCCGCCAAGAAGTCGCTGGTGGCCGAGCCGTTCCCGAACGACCGCAAGATCGGCAATGACGCCGAGATGGGCGATCCGCGTGTGGTGCAGAAGTGGGAGTCGGGCGGCGGCGGCATGGTGTCGACCATCGGCGACTATTCGCGCTTTGCGCAGATGATCCTCAATGGCGGCACGCTCGACGGCAAGCGCTATCTCAGCCCGAAGACCATCGCCTATATGGGGTCGAACCACATCGGGCCCGGATCGGGCGTGGTGCCCGGTCCGTATTATCTGCCCGGTCCGGGCTTCGGATTCGGCCTCGGCTTTGCCGTGCGTACTGATGCCGGCGTCAGCGCGAACGAGGGCTCGGTCGGCGAGATGAACTGGTCCGGCGCGGGCGGCACCACGTTCTGGGTCGATCGTCAGGAGAACATGTTCGTCGTCTTCATGGCACAGACTATCACCCAGCGCGGGCGGATCCGTGTGACGCTGAAAAATCTGGTGTATGGAGCTTTCGACCAATAGCGCGATCGCCTCGGTCGTGAGACACTCAGCCTTGGGTTGAGGGCCCTGCCGGCGACGGGATTCGCCGGCACATTTTCAAGTTTTGGTTGGTAATAGTGCATCGCTCGCTCGCAATCTTTTTAGCGGGCGCGCGCTCGGTTTCTTTTACCGCACCGCTGGAATCGAACCTCCGGGCTCCTAAATGATTGTAGTTCTTCCGGCATTTCAGAGGTCCAAAGAGAAATGGTTCAGAGAAAGACTATTGCCGCGCTCATTGGCGCCGCGCTGCTGATAGCAGGCGGGGTGTCCATGGCTGCCGATTATCGCGCGGACGAGTTCCTGAGCCTCGATCTCGCCAAGGCCGTGCTGTCGCCGAAGCGGCTTGGACCGCCCACTGAATTCGCGCCGGTTCCGCTCGAGCTCAAAGGGGATATCGCCAAGAACGACGCGGCCAAGAGCGACGGCGTAAAGAGCGATAACGCCAAGACCGACTGACCGCAAAGACCGACTCCGCAAAGACCGACGTTCCGAAGGGCGACGTCGCGACCATCGACCGCCCGACCCAGCCGGCGCATTCGCTGCTTGCACACAGGGCCGCTCCCCATCGTGGCCCTGCGCTCGCGCATGCTAGGGCCGAGAAGCCGCGCGGCGCGGCACGCATGAAACTTGCACATCGACAAGGCAATCCGCTCGATGCGCAGGCACGTGACACCCGCATCCATACACCCCGCATCCAAACTCATCGTGTCCAGACCTGGCCCTGCAATTCCGGCGGTATCTGCGACTGGAAGCAATAAGTCCCCTCGCAAGACCACGCTTATTCGCATCGCTGCCTTGACGGCGAGCGGTTCCCGCCGCTCTTGATCTGGCCCGCGCGTTGCGGGCAAACTCATCGCTGCACTCCACGGCTCATTCCTCTCAACGACCGAAGCGCATTTCGAGGTGACGCCGCCGCGCCCGCGGCGGCTGTTGCCTTTTTTCCAAGGAGCCATTCATGGATCATCTGAAAACCCAGGGCATCAGCTTGCCGCGGCTCGGGCTCGGCACCTTCCGCATGCAGGGCGACGTCTGCCGTGCCGCGGTCGAAGGCGCGCTCGGGCTCGGCTATCGCCATATCGACACCGCCGAAATGTACGGCAATGAGGACGCGGTCGGGGCCGGGATCGCGGCTTCCGGCATCGCGCGCAAGGATCTGCATGTCACGACGAAAGTCTGGCACGACAAGCTCGCTTCGCCGGATGCGATCCGCAGCGCCTTCGATGTCAGCCTGGAGAAGCTGAAGCTCGATCATGTCGATCTCTATCTCGTGCACTGGCCGTCCCCGAGCATGAAGCTTCCCGTCGTGCTGGAGACGCTGATGAAGCTCAAACAGGAGGGGCGTACGCGCGCGATCGGCGTCGCCAACTTCACGCTGGCGCTCTTGAAGTCGGCGGTCGAGGAGATCAAGGCGCCGATCGCCTGCAACCAGATCGAATATCATGTGATGCTCGATCAATCGAAGGTGCTGACCTATCTGCGGTCGAAATCGATTCCGCTGGTGGCCTATTGCCCACTGGCGCAGGGCCGCGCAGCCTCGAACGACACGCTTGCCGCGATCGGCAAGAAGCACGATGCGAGCGCCGCGCAGGTGGCGCTGAAATGGCTGCTCGATCAGGACGGCGTCGCCGCGATCCCGAAGGCCTCGCGCAAGGAAAGCCAGCAGGCCAATCTGGATGCGCTCAAGGTGAACCTCGACGACGAGGATCGCAAGGCGATCGCGGCATTGCCGAAGGGCAATCGCTGCGTCAATCCTGGCTTCGCGCCGGCGTGGGACGTTTAGCTATCGGGCATCCTTTCGAGCCAAAAAAAATGGCCCCTCTCGGGGCCATTCCTGTGTCGGCCGGCTCAGTAGCGGTGCTTCTTGACGATCACGACCTTGTCGTGATGCCGATGCCAACCCTCATGCCAGCCGTGATGGCCGCGATACTCGGCGCGTGAGCGATCCCAGTTGTGGTGATAGCCACCGCCGTGCTTGATCACGACGGTCTCTGCGCTCGCGATTGAAGGTGCTGCAACCGCGATTACACCGAGCGCAGCGAGGGCGTATCCAAGCTTCTTCATTTCTCTCTCCTCCTCAACAATTTGCGAAGTCTCAACCGCGCACGCCGAGGAACGTTCCGCCGGAACAGGGAGAGTTTTCTGAATAGCTATTCAGAAAGGCCGGCATGACGATTTTATGCACGCGTTAACCGCGTTATTCGATGATCGCCTGATACACCAGCGCGTTGATCTTCTGGCGGTAGTGCCAGCGAAGCGGCCCCGGCGCTGCCGAAAGATAGACCACCGCGAGGTCTTCCTTCGGATCGACCCACCAGTCGGTGCCGCTCGCGCCCGGCCAGGAAAACTGTCCCACCGATCCCATCATGCGCACGACGCCCGGCGTCGTACGCACGGCGAGCCCGAGGCCGAAGCCATAGTCGGCGCGCGTCGGATCGGCATTGCCGACGAGATTCCTGATGTTCGGTCCCAACTGATCCGACAGCATATAGTCGACCGTCTTCGGCCCGAGCAGCCGTGCTTCGCCCGAACGCCCCTTGTGGAGCAGCATCAGCGCGAAGCGCAGATAGTCGGATGCGGTTGACGCCGCGCAGCCACCGCCGCATTCGAACTTGACCGGCTGCGTCAGTTCTGGAGTGCGCGCCTGCGGCTTGCCGGTGTCGGGATCGGTTGCAAGCGGCTTGGCGTAGCGCGCGGCTTTGTCGGGTGAAACGGAAAAGCCGGTGTCGGTCATGCCGAGCGGTGCGAACAGGCTGGCCTGCAGATATTGCCCGAGCGACTGACCGGAGATTTTCTCGATCGTCAGTCCAAGCACGTCAATGCCGAAACCGTAATCCCAGACGGTCGCGGGCTGGTAGAGCAGGGGCAGGGACGACAGCCTGTCGAGGAACGCCGCGCCGTCATACTCCCGTGCCGCGTCGCCGCTGCCGGCCGGATACATCTTGTGCACCAGCGTCGTGCCGCGGCCGCCATAGATCAGGCCGGAGGTATGACGCATCAGGTCCTGGATCGTGATCTGCCGGTTTGCCGGAACGGTCTCGGCGGTGGGCTCGCCATTGTCGCGCACCGCGACGCGCATGTTGGCGAACTTCGGAAAATATTTCGACAACGGATCGTCGATCAGGAGCTTGCCCTGCTCATATAGCATCAGCGCGCCGACCGTCGTCATCGGCTTGGTCATCGAGGCGATGTTGAAGATGCTGTCGGTCGTCATCGCGACCTTGGCGTCCTTGTCGCGCCAGCCATACGCCTCATACATCACGAGCTTGCCGTGGCGGGCGATCGCGATCACTGCGCCGGGAATCCGTCCAGCCTCGATGTCGGCATTGAGCGTGGTGCCGATCCGCGCCAGCCGCTCGCTGGAGAAGCCGGCTTCTTCGGGTTTCGCACGCGGCAGCGGGTCTTGGGTGGGGCCTTGGGCAAAGGCGGCGGTGGAGGCAAGCAGGCAAAGTCCGCCCGCAAGTGTTCGCATGGACAGCATGGACGTCTCCGGTTTCGGGCCGTTCGGCCCTTGTTGTTGGCGGCGCGAACCTTAGGGGAGGGCTCATGACGAGGCCAGCCACGTTTTGGTTCGGGCGCCGCGCGCGAGACGCGGAGCATGACGCGATCGCGGGCTTGGGCATTTTGCCACCCGGCGGCCGGCCGTCTTTCACCGCCCGCGGCGCGGGTGTAGTCTTCCGGGAAACGCCGGGGCTCGCCATGACCACAGCCACGCTGGCGCGGAGGATCGCCACACCAGAGAACCTCGACCTCAAGCGGTCGTTGACGCTCCGGGTTGTCGCCGTTGCGCTGCTCTGTTTTTTCGTTGCCGCGGCGCTGGCCTTGTTCGGGACCTACCGCGACGCCCGGCAGGCCAACGAGACGCTCGCCGATATCATCGGCCGTCAGCTTCAGGTCCAGTTCTTCCGCATCGACGCCAATCTCGAACCACCGGCGAAGTTTCCCAATCTGGAGCCCGCCATGGATGGCGTGCTTGGCGCGGGCCAGTGCGTCCGGTTTTTCAAGCCCGATGGCAGCTTCGTGCGCTCGAACTGCGTCGGCTTTAATCGCTACAACCAACAGCTGCCGGACTGGTTTCTGTGGCTCGGCGCAAAGGTGCTGGGTTCGCGCGCCGACGTCGAGCGCCAGGTCGTCTATCGCGGCAAGGCGTATGGAACGCTGGCCGTGACTACCGAGAGGGACGCGGTGCTGGCTGCGCTATGGAAGGATGTGTCGGGGATGCTCGGCCTGACCGCGCTGCTGATCGCGGCGATCTGCGCGCTGCAATATGTGGCGATCGGCCGGGCGCTGCGGCCGACACGGGACATTCTGGCCGGGCTCGACCGGCTGTCGCGCGGCGACCTGTCCTGCCGGCTGCCGAGCTTCCGCCTGATCGAGCTGCAACGGATCAGCGAGGTCTTCAACGCGCTCGCAGCGAATCTGGATCGCACGATTCGCGAGCGCACCGCACTGGCTGCGAGGCTGGTCGAAAGCCATGAGCAGGAGCGAAGCCATCTGGCGCGCGAGCTGCATGATGAATTGGCGCAAGCCCTGAGCGCGATCAGCGCGCAGGCGGCGTCGATCAAGACCACCGCGGCATCCGACTGCCCCGCGCTGACCGCGGAGGCGGATCATCTGCTGCAGACATCGATGGCCACGATGAAATCGCTGCGCGCCACGCTGCAGACGCTGCGTCCGCCGGAGATCAATGATTTCGGGCTCGCCGCGAGCCTGCTGTCGCTTGCCCGGGAGCAGGAGCGGCTCACCGGCGGAAACCTGAAAATCGTGCTCAATGTCGACCGCGACGCCGAGGCGCTGGCGTCGAACGCTGCCTCCCACATCTATCGCATGGTGCAGGAAGGGCTGACCAATATCGGAAAGCATGCGCAAGCGAGCCGGGCGCAGGTCTCGCTCGACATTCGCCCCGAGCCGCCGGAGAACGCTGCTTCCCGTCGGCGCATGCTGGTGCTGACGATCGAGGACAATGGCCGCGGCGCCGGCACACACGCGGCTGCGTCCGGCGACAGCGGCGCCGGCCTCGGCCTCGGGCTGATCGGCATGCGCGAACGCGCTGCGGCACTCGGCGGGCAGCTTGACATCGTCCGGCTCGATCAGGGCTTTCGGCTTCAGGCGATGATTCCGGTCGAGGCGGAAGCGGAGGCTGCGGAATGACGGTTCGACCCATCCGGGTGCTGCTTGTCGATGATCACGCCGTCGTGCGCGAGGGCTATCGTACGCTGCTGGAGAAGCATGACGGCCTGAAGGTCATCGGCGAAGCCGGCAATGCCGTGGCCGCCTATCAGTTCTACAAGGATCTGCGGCCGGACGTCGTCGT
Organism: uncultured Alphaproteobacteria bacterium; assembly: GCA_963770385.1. Classification (GTDB taxonomy): domain Bacteria; phylum Pseudomonadota; class Alphaproteobacteria; order Rhizobiales; family Xanthobacteraceae; genus Bradyrhizobium. Next base: position 3,893,585 of record CAVYPJ010000003.1, read on the forward strand.
GATGGACATCTCGATGCCGGGCCGCGGCGGCATCGACGCGATCGAGCACATCCGGAAATTCGACAGCGAGGCGCGCATCCTCGTCTTTTCGATGCATAGCGGTGCTCCCTACGCCCTGCAGGCGTTTCGCGCCGGTGCCAAGGGCTATGTCACCAAGAGCAGTCCTCCGGAATTTCTCGTCAGCGCGGTGCGGAGCGTCGCGGACGGCCAGGTCGCGATCTGTCCGGAGATCAGCGAGGTGCTCGCGTTCGATCGCCTTCAGGCGGAAAAAGAGGGGATCGAGGCGCTGTCGCCGCGCGAGTTCGAGATCTTCCGCATGATCCTCGACGCCAAATCGACCGACGAGATCGCGGCGGCGCTCAATGTCAGCCGCAAGACCGCGGCCAACTATCACTACAGCATCAAGTCCAAGCTCGGCGCGTCCTCCGACATCGAGCTGCTCTATCTCGGCCTGCGGCAGGGGCTGGTCGGTCCGGTCTCGCCGGCCAGCGAGGGAGAGTAGGCCGTCTGCGCTGACGACGGGACAGGCATTTTGCCCGGCTGTTCGCGGGCAGCTTGCCGTTCCGGTTCAGCCCCGGAGAGCCGAACATCGTTCCGGACATCACGTCGTTCGGGGGATCATCCATGCGGAGCCAGTCCACCTTGGCCATGGGGCGCATTGCCGTTCTGCTCGCCATGGCTTGCCAGCCGTTGCGCGCGGCCGAACCCGTGCCCGTGAGGATCGCGCTGTTCACGTTCGAGCTCGACGACCGCAGTGCCGCAGGCGGCCTGATCGCAAAAGACGCTATCGACGACGAGAACCTTGGGAAGGCGACCGAGGAAGCGCGCAAGGCGCTCACCGCGTCTGGGCGCTTTGCCGTGGTGGACACGGCCCCGGTCGCAAGCGAACTCGCGTCCACGGGTGGCGTCCAGCGCTGCAACGGCTGCGAGGCCGGTATCGGCGAGAGGCTCGGCGCGGAGCGGTCGATGATCGGCCTGTTCGCGCGGGTCAGCCGCACCGAATACACGCTTCAGATCGTCGTCCGCGACACGCGAACCGGCGCGATCCTGTCCAATGCCTTCAGCGGTCTCAGAATGGGTGCGAATTATGCCTGGCCGCGTGCGGTCGCCTCGTTGATCGACAACAAGATTTTGCAATAGCGATCCGCCGTTTTCTGCGGCTTGCGCCAAATCCGCGGCCAGCGCATCATCCCTCGATAACAAAGATACAGGAGGGGAGCGCCGGCCATGTCCGCTTTCTCGCGACGGAATTTTCTCAGCCTGACGGGATCGGCCGCCGCCGCGGCGATGGCGGGCGGCGCCAATGCCGCGATGGGGCCGGCCGACAAGTACGACCTCGTGATCAAGGGGGGCGACGTGATCGATCCCAGCCAGTCGTTGCGCGGCAAGCGCGACATCGGCATCCGCTGGGGCGTGGTGGAGGCGATCGAGGACAACATTCCCGCCGAGCGCGCGCTTAAGACAATCGATGCCGCGGGCAAGCTGGTGATGCCCGGCCTGATCGACCTGCATTGCCACATCTATGCCTATGGCTCGGCGATCGGCATCCCGCCCGACGAGCTGGTGCAATTCCAGGGCACCACCACCGTGGTGTCGGCGGGCGATGCCGGTGTCAATAATCTTGCGGCGCTGCGTCGCTTCATCGTCGCGCAGTCACGGTCGCGAATCTACGCCTTCGTTCACATCGCCAATAACGGTCTGTCGTCGTTTCCCGTCGCCGAACTCTACAATCTGGACAACGCGCAGGTGGACGCCTGCGCCATGGCGCTCGCGGAGAACCCGGATTTCCTGGTCGGCGTCAAGGTCAGGATGTCGGAGAACGTGATCTTCAAGCATGGCCTCGAGCCATTAAAGCGCGGCATCAAGGCTTGCGAGATGTGCGGCTGGCCGGCGCGGATGATGGTTCATATCGGCGGCGTCGAGACCAAGGAGCTGATGAGCGATATTCTCAATCTGCTGCGTCCGGGCGACATCCTCACCCATGCCTATTCCGGCGCGCCGAACATGACCGGCGTCTTCACCAATATCGTGCAGGAGGGCAAGCTGTTGCCGGCCGCGCTCGCCGCCAAGCAGCGCGGCGTGATCTTCGATGTCGGCCATGGCGGCGGCAGCTTCGATTTCACGGTGGCGGAGGTCGCAATTCCCGGCGGCTGCGCGCCGGACACGATCTCCTCCGACATCCACGTGTTCTCCGGCAACACGCCGGGCGTGCCGTTCCTGCCCAACGTGATGGGCAAGTTCATGGCGATGGGCTTTTCGCTGGAACAGGTCGTGACGATGACGACCACGGTGCCGGCCAAGATCATCAACCGCGCACCGAAGATCGGCACGCTGCAAGCCGGCGCGCCCGGCGACGTCGCGATCATGGAACTGGTCGAGGGACCGGTGACCTTCGTAGATACCCGCAACAACAAGCGCGACGGCAAGCTTCAGTTGAAGCCGGTCCAGACCGTGATCAACGGCGTGCCGTTCGGTCGGCCCTATCAAGCGCCGTTCGCGGTCAGGTGAGGAGCCGGGAACGCCATCATGGCTGGCGGAGGGAGGGCCTAGGCCCGCTTCTCCACATTCGCGCTGCGCAGCGGCACGCCGAACTCGCGCCGGCAGACATCGGCCAGCACAGCCACGCCTTCGCGGATCTGTTCGACCGACGGGCTCGCGAAGCAGAGCCGCAGGCGGCTCTTCGAATAGGCCTTGTCGGTCGACCATTCCGGCCCCGGATTGATCGAGACGCCGGCCGCGAGCGCGGCCTGGTAGAGCTTCAGCGTATCGACATTGTCGGGCAGCTTGACCCAGAGGAAGATGCCGCCCTTGTTGTCCTCGAACTCCGCCGACGTGCCGAAATGCTCGTTGAGCGCTTCCATCAGAACATCGAGCTTGCGGCGCAGCGCCTTGGTCAGCGCCGGCACATGGGACGTGAAATGCGGCGCGCAATACTCTGCGAGCACCATCTGTTCCAGCGCGCCGGAGCCGGCGTCGGTCTTCAGCGCCAGCATGCGTGACAGCATCTCCCAGGGCGCGACGATGAAGCCCACCCGCAGCGCAGGCGCGATCGACTTGGAGAACGAGCCGATATGGATGACGCCGCCATGCTTCGCCATGGCATGGATCGCTGGCGGCCGTTTGCCGTCCCAGATGAGGTCGGCGTAGCAGTCGTCCTCGAAGATCGGCACGCCATACTCCGCCGACAGCCGCAGCAACTCGCTGCGGCGCGCTTCCGGCATGATGGTGCCGGTCGGGTTCTGCACGGTCGGGATGGTGTAGATGTATTTCGGCCGGATACCGCGCGCCTTGAGGTCGGCCAATGCCGAGGCCAGCGCGTCCATCCGCATGCCCTCATGGTCGAGCGGGACGCCGACGGTGTTGACGCCGAGCCGCGTCAGGCGGTTCAGCGATCCCTGATAGGTTTCCTGCTCGACGATGACGGTATCCCCGCGCGCCAGCAGCGTCTGGTTGACGAGATCGAGCGCCTGCAGCGAGCCGGACACGATGAGAATGTCGTCGGCGGCGCAGGCGATGCCGGCGTCGCGCTTCAGTTTCGCTGTGAGAAACTCGCGCAAGGGGCCGTAGCCCTGTGGCCCGCTGGCGAGGCCGTAGGTTGCGAGTGTCCTGCCCTCGCGTTTCAAGACTGTATTCATCGCGTCGATCAGGCCGTCGAGCGGCACCTGCTCGGGGTCGTTGTTGCCGCCGACGAAGCTGTATTTCGCAAGCCCGGTCCATCGCGCGGCAGGCTGAGGCAGCCCGGCGGGCAACAGCGGGGCAAAGTCGAAACTGGCTGAAGTCATGAGCGGCGTCTCCCTTGTATTTATTGAGTTCAATCCTAAACAAATGCAGAGCGCTTGTCGCTGGCTGCGCTGCGACGTCCGAGCCTTGCTGCTCTGCATATTGGTGCTGGCGCGGGAATTGAAGTAAGGCTAATGCTCCGGCGTCGGAAAACAGAGACTTTGGAAGCATGGCGGATACGATCCAGGAAGTTCTGCAGGCCTTTGCCAAAGGCGAACTCGTCGTCGTGACCGATGACGATGATCGCGAAGGCGAGGGCGATCTGATCGTCGCGGCCTCGCTCTGCACCGCCGAAAAGATGGCGTTCATTATCCGACACACGTCCGGCATTGTCTGCGCACCGATCACGACCGATGACGCACGCCGGCTGCGGCTCGATCCCATGGTGGCGCACAACGACTCCAGCCACACCACCGCATTCACGGTCTCGATCGACTACAAGCCCGATGGCGGTACCGGCATCTCGGCCGAGGAACGCGCCTCCTGCTGCCGGGCGCTCGCCAATCCCAACGCCGGCGCCAACGACTTCGCCCGGCCGGGCCATATCTTTCCGCTGATCGCACGCGATGGCGGCGTGCTGCTTCGCTCCGGCCATACCGAGGCCGCGGTGGATCTCTGCAAGCTTGCCGGCCTGCCGCCGGTCGGCGTGATCAGCGAGCTGATGAACGACGACGGCACGGTCATGAAGGGCGAGCAGGTCGTCCGCTTCGCCGCCACCCACAAGCTCAAACATGTCACGATCGCCGACATGATCGCCTATCGGCAGGCGCGCGAGAAGCTGATCGAGCGGGTGTCGACCTTCGTGATGGAAAGCCCGATCGGGCCGCTGCAGGGCTATGCCTACCGCTCGCCCTTCGACGAGATCGCCCATGCCGCCTTTGTCTATAACGGCATCGGCGACGGCAAGAAGGTGCTGACGCGGCTGCACAAGCCCAACATCGTCAAGGACCTGTTCACGGGCCAGGCGCGGATGGAAGCCGTGCTGCGGCATTTCAAGAAGGCCGGCCGCGGCGTGCTGGTCTACCTGCGCGATGGCGCAGCCGGCGTTCCGGTCCAGCCGGTGGGCGAGCCGAAGACCGCGGAGGCCGACCGTAACAAGCAGTGGCGCGAGGTCGGCGTCGGCGCACAGATCCTGCGCGATCTCGGCGTCACCTCGATCGTCAATCTCACCTCGTCGGTGCACGACTACAAGGGATTGTCCGGTTTCGGCATCGAGATCGTCTGCAATGAACGGCTCGATGTCTGAAGCATGATCGTAGCGGGATGGTGCGTCGGCACCAGACCCGCAATCCCGCAATTGCGCTTCAGTGTGTTGCGTCTTAATTTATCAGGCAACAATTCAAGGATGACGCGAAAGGAATCCTCATGAGCGTGCGCCCTCAGGCCAAGGACAAGCCATCGTCCCAGGCGAGCTTTCAATGGGACGATCCGTTCCTGCTCGACGAGCAGCTCACCGAAGACGAGCGCATGGTGCGCGACACCGCGCGCGCCTATGCACAGGACAAGCTTCTGCCGCGGGTGACCAAGGCCTATCTGGAAGAGAAGGTCGATCGCGACATCTTCCATGAGATGGGCGAACTCGGCCTGATCGGGATCACGCTGCCGGAGGAATATGGCTGCGCCAATGCGAGCTATGTCGCCTATGGCCTGGTGGCGCGCGAGATCGAACGGGTCGATTCCGGCTATCGCTCGATGAACTCGGTGCAGTCCTCGCTGGTCATGCATCCGATCTATGCCTATGGCGACGAGAACCAGCGCAAGAAATATCTCCCGAAGCTCGCCACCGGAGAATGGGTCGGCTGTTTTGGGCTGACCGAGCCGGATGCCGGTTCCGATCCTGCGGGAATGAAGACTCGCGCCGAGAAGGTCTCGGACGGTTACAAGATCACCGGCAGCAAGATGTGGATTTCGAATGCGCCGATCGCCGACGTATTCGTGATCTGGGCGAAGTCTGCCGAGCATGACAACCAGATCCGCGGCTTCGTCCTGGAAAAGGGCATGAAGGGGCTGTCGGCGCCGAAGATCGGCGGCAAGCTGTCCTTGCGCGCCTCCGTCACCGGCGAGGTGGTGATGGACGACGTCGTGGTGCCGGAGAGTGCGCTGCTGCCGAATGTATCGGGCCTGAAAGGTCCGTTCGGCTGTCTCAACCGCGCCCGCTATGGCATTTCCTGGGGCGCGATGGGCGCGGCGGAGGACTGCATGCACCGCGCGCGGCAATACACGCTCGACCGAAAGCAGTTCAACCGGCCGCTGGCGGCGACACAACTCGTGCAGAAGAAGCTTGCGGACATGCAGACCGAGATCGCGCTGGGGCTGCAGGGTAGCTTGCGGGTCGGCCGGCTGATGGACGAGGGCAAGATGGCCCCTGAGATGATCTCCATCGTCAAGCGCAACAATTGCGGCAAGGCCTTGGACATTGCCCGTGTGTGCCGCGACATGCATGGCGGCAACGGCATCCAGATCGAGTATCACGTGATGCGCCACGCCGCGAATCTGGAGACCGTGAACACCTATGAGGGGACTCACGACGTCCACGCCCTGATCCTCGGCCGCGCGATCACCGGCATTCAGGCATTCTTTTGAGCGTGACGGCAATTCGGCGCGCGCTTTTTTGCTCAACTGTCATCCTCCGCGAAAGCGGAGGATCCAGTATCCCAGAGACGCGCGTTTCTTCTCAGGCATTTGTGTTTACTGGATACCCCGCCTTCGCGGGGTATGACGGGTATGATTGTTTTTCGCGCGGTGCCCGTTCCGCACGTTAGGTGTTTCCATGGCCGACAACGACGACATCCCGTTCAACCGCAATTTTCCGCTTCAGCCGGGCGCCGTCGACGAGGTCCGCCCAGGTGTGCGGCGCATCCTCTGCGGCAATCCGAGCCCGTTCACCTTCACCGGCACGCTCAGCTACATCGTGGGCAAGGGTAAGGTCGCGATCATCGATCCCGGCCCCGATGACGAGGCGCATGCGAAGGCGCTGCTCGATGCCGTGCGCGGCGAGACCGTGACGCATATCCTGGTGACCCACACCCATCGCGACCATTCGCCGAATACCGCGCGCATCAAGCAAGCGACGGGCGCGACCGTCTATGCGGAGGGCCCGCACCGCGCCTCGCGGCCGCGCTATGAGAGCGAGAAGCACAATCCGGAATCCGGCGCCGATCGCGACTTCGCGCCCGACGTCAGGGTGAAGCATGGCGACGTGATCGAAGGCGACGGCTTCCGGCTCGAGGCGGTCGCGACCCCCGGCCACACCGCCAATCATCTTGCCTTTGCGTGGCCCGAGCGGAAGATCAATTTCGTCGGCGATCACGTGATGGGCTGGTCAACCTCGATCGTGGCGCCGCCGGACGGCTCGATGGTCGACTACATGGCCTCGCTCGACCGGCTCGCGGCCCGCGAGGAGGATCTGTATTTCTCAGGCCACGGCCCCGAGATCCCGGACGGACCGCGCTACGTGCGCTTTCTGATCCGGCACCGTCAGGCGCGCGAAGCCTCGATCCTGCATCGGCTGGCCAAGGGCGACGCCGATATCCCGACGCTGGTGCGCGCGATCTATATCGGCATCGACCCGCGCCTCGTCACCGCCGCCGGCTATTCCGTGCTGGCGCATCTGGAAGACCTCGTTGCGCGCGGCGTGGTCGCGACTGACGGCGATCCGGTGATTGGCGGGAGCTATCGCTTGGCGAATGGCGAGTAGGGAGTGGCGAATAGGGAAGAGAGTTAGACGTCCCTTCGTCCCCTATTCGCCACTCCCCATTCGCTACTCACCCTTCATTTCTTCACCGTCTTCGCGGGCAGTTTCGGCGGCGGCGGGGCGGCCTTCTTGACGGGCTTGGCCGCGTCGGCCTCGGCGGCGGTGTTGATGTCGTCGATCAGCTTGGTGATCCGGGCGGCGTTGCTGCCGATGTCGCTGTCGAAATAGCGCGAGGATGAGCGGATGTCGACCCGCGAGTCTTCGCCATCGGGCGCGACACGGATCGATACGTCCTCGCGAAAACCCATGATCGGCGTGCGCGCAACGGCTTCGATGCGGCCGACGCGCAGCGGCGGCTGCGGCGCACGCTCGTCGATCACCAGCCATTTGCGCCGGTTGACCAGCCTCAGCGCGACCGCATAGGCGCGGTCGACCGGAATTTGCAGATCGACCGGCTCGATGTCCGGATACGCCTTGCGCTGTTGTTCGGCGGAATAGAGCCCCGCATAGACCGCGGTGTTGGCGCCGTCGCCGGTGCGTAGCGCCGCGAGCGCCTCGAAGCGCGGCGGGTCGATCGGGTCGGTGGTGATGTCGTAGATCCTCGGCAGCTTGCGGTATTGCAGAGCAAGGTAGGCCGGGTAGGCGAGCACCACCGCGTTGATCAGGAAGGCGATCAGGATGCGGCCCATGCCGCGCGTGCCATTCCGCCAGATCGCGGCAAAGGCCGCGAAGCCAATGAGGATGGAGAGCACCGCGAGCGCCAGTGCGCCGAAGAAGGTCGCGAGCGCCGGTTTCATCTCCAGAAAGCCGAAGCGCAGGATCAGGATCGAGACCACGACCGCGACCGCGGAGAACACGGCGAGATTGCGCGCCCATGTGGCAAGGCCGGAGACGGGCTCGGAGAGGTAGGGCGCGGTGTACCTGCGGGCCATTGATCAAAAAAATCCGCCGGGTGAAGGCCGGCCCGGGGCAGTGGGCGCCGGGCCTGTGACAGAAGCGCTTGAGACCACGGCGGTACGGCAAATTCAAGGGAATTTGGCCGCTCACCCCGCCTTCAAGACGGGCTGAACGCGCACCAGGCATGATCCGGACAAGTGTGTCGCGGTTTTCCGAAAAGATCACGCTCAATCAAAGACCTAAAGCGCGATGACGATTTAACCTGATCTCATGGCGTTTAGTTCACGCCGCGGCGTTCGGGAAACGATAGGCCTTGAACTGGTCGCGCAACGCGGTCTTCAGGATCTTGCCGGTCGCGGTGTGAGGAATGCCCTCGACGAAGGCGACGTCGTCGGGCATCCACCATTTGGCAATCTTGCCTTCCATGAATGTCAGGATGTCCTCGCGCGTCGCGTTCTGCCCCTGCTTGAGTTGCACGATCAGAAGCGGGCGCTCGTCCCATTTCGGATGATGGATGCCGATCACGGCGGCCTCCGCGACCGCCGGATGCGCGACCGCGAGATTCTCCAGGTCGATCGAGGAAATCCACTCGCCGCCGGACTTGATCACGTCCTTGGAGCGGTCGGTGATCCGCATGTAGCCGTGCTCGTCGACGGTTGCGACGTCGCCGGTGTCGAAATAGCCGGTCTCGTCGAGAATGTCGGCGTCGACGCGGTAATAGGCCTTGGAGACGGCGGGTCCGCTGACCTTCAGGCGGCCGAAGGTCTTGCCGTCCCACGGCAGTTCCTTGCTACTATCGTCGGTGATCTTCATCTGCACACCGAACGGCGGGTAGCCCTGCATCTGCAGGATGTCGAGCTGCTCCTCGCCGGTACGCGTCGTGAACGGCGGTTTCAGCGCGGCGAGCGTGCCGAGCGGACTCATCTCGGTCATGCCCCAGGCGTGGCGGACTTCGACGCCCATGTCGATGAACGCCTTGATCATCGAACGCGGCATCGCCGAGCCGCCGCACACGACCATCTTGAGATGCGGCAGTTTCAGATTGTTCGCGGCCATATGGCTCAGCAGCATCAGCCACACCGTCGGCACGCCGGCCGTGAAGGTCACCTTCTCGGTGTCGAGCAGCTCGTAGACCGAGGCGCCGTCGAGCTTCGGGCCGGGCATCACGAGCTTGGTGCCCATCGAGGGCGCGGAGAACGCGATGCCCCAGCTGTTGGCATGGAACAAAGGCACCACCGGCAGCATTGTGTCCTTCGCCGACGTGCCCAGCGCATCCTTTGCATTGGCCATCAGCGCGTGGAGCACGTTTGAGCGATGCGAATACAGAACACCCTTGGGATCGCCCGTCGTGCCGGACGTGTAGCACATCGCAGCCGCAGTGTTCTCGTCGAAAGTCTTCCATTCGAAATCGCCGTCGGCCTCTGCGATCCACTCCTCATAGGCGATCGCGTTCTTCAGCGATGTCTCCGGCATGTGAGCCTTGTCGGTAAGAACGACGTAGCGCTCCACGCTGTGCATCTTGCCGGCGATCTTTTCCAGGATCGGCACGAAGGTGATGTCGGTCATCACGACGCGGTCCTGCGCATGGTTGATGATCCAGGCGATCTGCTCGGGGAACAGGCGCGGATTGACGGTATGGCTGATCGCGCCGATCCCCATGATGCCGTACCAGATTTCGAGGTGACGCCAGGTGTTCCAGGCGATGGTGGCGACGCGGTCGCCGAGCTTGATGCCGTCGCGATCCAGCCGCTGCGAAACCCTGACCGCGCGGTCGCGGATCTGCCTATAGTTGGTGCGATGGATCGGCCCCTCGACCGAGCGCGTGACGACCTCCTGGCCGCCATGGATCGCCGCCGCGTGCTCGATGATCCGGTGGCACAGCAAAGGCCAATCTTGCATCAAACCAAGCATGCCGACATTCCTCCTGAAATCGTTGTCCCCGTGCGCCTGATCTGCCGCCAAGCGCGAGCGGCCCGCGACATGATCACGGATTTGCCATGAACTTTAGCGCGGAGACAGCGCGTGGCAAATGGCCTAGTGTCGCGCAGCGCCGCATGACCTCGTCCATGGTTACCGCCATTCTGGCCGTTTTGGTGGTATCGCTGGCGCTGGATTCATCACCGGCGGTGGCGCGGCGGTCACATCCTCCAGACCTGTTTCGTGAGCTGTTCGGTCCCCCGGTCCGGTCGCGCGGCAGGACGCATCAGCCGAAGCCCGCTCATGAGCAGCACGTGAACGAGAAGCCCGCGCGCGAGCCCAAAGCAGCCTCCGAGCCCAAGGTTGCGCCTGAACCAATAGAGCCGCAGGCGAGCAAGGAGGCACGCGAGGTGCCGCTGCCGCAGCCGCGGCCGGCCGAGGCGCCCAAGGCCGAACCGGAAAAGCCCGCCACGGCAAAGGCCGCGCCGGGTGGAGCGGACAAGCCGGCAAGCCAGGCCGCGACCGCCGCGCCGACACCCGCGCCGACACCCGAGGGTCCGCCGCCGCCGTCAGCCTGCCGGCTGGCGCTGACCGACGAGATCGCGATTGCACCGAGCGTGCCCGACATCCATGGCCCCGGCGGCTGCGGCGGGGAGGATCTGGTGCGGCTGGAGGCGATCGTGCTGCCGAACAAGCATCGCGTATCGATGAAGCCGGCGGCGACGATGCGCTGCGGCATGGCGGCCGTGGTCGCCGACTGGGTCCGCGCCGATGTGGAGCCGCTGGCGCAGGGCATGGGCACCGAGATCACCGAGCTCGAGAACTACGACGCCTATGAATGCCGCGGCCGCAACGGCATTTCCACCGCGCCTCTGTCAGAGCACGGCCGCGCCAACGCGATCGACGTGCACGCGTTCAAGCTTGCCAATGGACAGTCGCTCGCGCTGACCGACCGCAGCGTGCCGCGCGCGACGCGCGAAAGCGTGCTCTATTCGGTGTGCACACGCTTCACGACCGTGCTCGGTCCAGGCTCGGACGGCTATCATGAGGACCACATCCATCTCGACCTGCTGCAGCGGCACAACAATTACAGGATATGCCAGTGGAATGTCTGGGATCCCATGCCGCAGATCGCGCCGCTGATGCCGGAGGTCCGCCCGGACGACGCGCCGCCGCGCCAGGTCGCCGCCAAGGATGATGGCGACAAGCCCCAAAGTGCCAAAAGCAGTGACGCCAAGAGCAATGACGGCAAAAGCGGTGACGGCAAGAGCGGTGACGGCAAGACGGCCCGCACGCCTGCGGAGGCTCAGTCGCGGGGCGACAAGGCGGACGGAGCGAGCAAGTCCGAAGCGAGCAAGTCGAAGTCCGGAAAGGTGGATAAATCCGATCCGGACGAGCCCATAACGAAAAAGCGCCGGCACGGCCGGCGCTCTTAAATCTGAGCAAACCTCGTAGTCGAGGCGCTTCCGCTTACTGGAAGATCGGAAGCGAGCTGGCCCCGCCTTGCAGGGCCATCTGCGAATTGAACGGCGAGTCGCCGTGATGCGGCTCCAGCACGACCACGATGGTGCCGAGCTTCACGCGATTGTAGAGGTCGATCACGTCCTCATTGGTCATGCGGATGCAGCCTGAGGAGATCGACGCGCCGATATATTCCGGCTGGTTGGTGCCGTGAATACGGAACAGCGTGTCCTTGCCACCCGAGTAGAGATACATCGCGCGCGAGCCCATCGGATTGTCGGGGCCGGGTGCCACGAAGGTTGGCACGCCAAGGCGCTCGATCTCGCCCTTGGTCGGATGCCAGGCCGGCCACTCGGTCATGCTGCCGACCTTGGCGATACCGGACCAAGCCATGGCTTCCTCGCCGACGGTAATTCCGTAGCGAATCGCCTTGCCGCTATCCATCACGTAATAGAGGTAGTGATTGTCGGAATCGACCACGATGGAACCGGGCGCTTCCTTGCGGTGGTAGTCCACGATCGCACGGCGGAACGGCTCCGGCACCGGCGTGTTGGTGTAGCGAATCTTGGCGAGCAGTTCCTTGTCTTTCGGCTTGAAGTTCGTCGTGTTGGTCGCCTCAAAGGTCGTGGCCTGCATGCAGCCCGACAGCATCAGGCCAGCGGCCAAAATCCCCAGTTTTGCCTTCAGAGACGCCATGTTCAGTTCCAATCAAAACTTTTACACGTCTGGGGCGAAGATGCGCCCTAAACGCCATGATTCAGTTAATCGTATTATCGTTGGAATCGACCGCAATTCCAGCGCTTAGACGTAGATGCCGCGTTGCGGTGGCTGGATGTGGCTTTTTTGCCGCAAGAGCTTCAGTTTTCGGCTGATTTTTGGGCAAATCCGCCCTTAATTGCCGAATCCGTGCCACGGTGTCGCCGCCCGGCCGCCCCAATGGCTCTGGACTGAGGAGTGTCATCAGCCGCCCTCCAAGAATCGAACAAATCATCCACGCTTGAGAGTCGGTCCGGTCGCCACGGAGTTCCCTATGCTGTCGGTATTTCTCCCCGCTAAATCTTCGCTCAAGAAAGTCGCGGCCGACGATCTGGCGGCCCTGCCGGAGGGGGCGGTCTGGGTCGACCTGTTCAACCCGACGGCAGCCGAGGACAGGGCGGTGGAGGCGCTCGCCAAGATCGCGGTGCCGACCCGGGAAGACATGCAGGAGATCGAGATTTCCAGCCGCCTCTATATCGAGAACGGCGCCCGCTACATGACAGCGATCCTGATGTGCCAGTCCGATACCGACATGCCCAGGACCACGGCGGTAACTTTCATCCTGGCCGGCCATCGGCTGGTGACGGTGCGCTATGAGCAGCCGAAGCCGTTCGCGCTGGTCGAGAACAAGCTGGCGAGGTCCTGTTCCGCCGGCATCACCGGCGAGATGGTGCTGATGGAATTGCTGGATGCGGTCATCGACCGCTGCGCCGACATTCTGGAGCGCATCGGCGCCGACGTCGACCAGGTCTCCCACGAGATCTTCGAGCCCGACAGCGAGCGTCACGGCCACGCCAAGCAATACTCCAAGATCCTGATCGCGATCGGCCGCAAGGGCGATCTCACATCCAAGGTGCGCGAGAGTCTGGTCTCGATCGGCCGGCTCGTGGCATTCCTCTCGGCGGTGATGGAGGGCGTGAAATGGACCAAGGACATGCGCGAGCAGCTCAAGACCATGCAGCGCGACGTCGCCTCGCTGACCGATCACGCCTCCTATCTCGCCGGCAAGATCACCTTCGTGCTCGACGCGATGCTCGGCGTCGTCAATCTCGAGCAGAACAACATCATCAAGCTGTTCTCGGTGATGGCCGTGGTCCTGATGCCGCCGACCTTGATCGCCTCGATCTACGGCATGAATTTCAAGGTGATGCCGGAGCTGGACTGGCCCCACGGCTACCCGTTCGCACTGGTTTTGATGCTGTGCGCGGCGATCGTGCCGTACTGGATCTTCAAGTGGAAGAAGTGGCTGTAAGCGGCTGTAGAGGATGAATGCATCGTTTGCTGCGGCCTCGAAAATCCACATGCCGCCTTCAATCTCTCTCCACCGCAAGTTTGAGAACTATTGCGATCGCTTCGTGGCAATGCGCGCCACATTTCCTCCGGTAAAATTTGAGTGGTGCGCTGAACGTTTGGGCGAAACTTTGCTGCCATAACCCCGGCTCAAGCCGAGAGGGGCAGCAATGGTTGAGAAATTTATAACGTCATCGCGGAACGTCGTCGATCTGGCGCGCTATCGCGAGCGCAGCGTCGGCGCGGCCGAGATGGCGGTGCGCACCTGTCGGCATTGCGGCGCCACTCTCCAGGAGGGGGAGCGCGAGGAAGAGTGCTCCAGCTCGTTCAACGTCGACGCCGCCCATACCCGCCTGCGCTGGCAGGCCGCGCAGATTCTGCGCGGGCTGGTCTGACGAGGCTTGCGATGTGCGTTCGCGTCGTTGTCCGGCCAGCAGGCGGCCACCAGCATGTCAGTTCGCTGATCCAACTTGCGAATGCGATCGGGGACCATAACCCCAAGACCGCCGCTACCGAGAGCTACGCTGCCAGTACGGCCCGTCTGACGGCTAGCGGCAGGGCGATCGCGCGGAAGAACCCCTTCGGATAGAGATAGTCTTCGCCGGATTCATCGACGATACGCAGCATGCCCTGCTTCTCTGCAGTGGCGTCACGCAGCGAGACGTAGATTTTGCGCTTCTCGAGGGAGACCGCATATCCCTCATTGTCTACGCAAACCACCAGATGCTTCGCTTGTGTCTTCGTCATGATTTCAAAGCAGATGCTTGATCTTGAATTCCTTGCGGCCGATACCCGCAGCCTCGTACCAATGTATCTCAGCAGTGTGAATCTTGATAATCGCACGCGTGCAACGCCCTTTCGCTTGCGCCAACGGCCTCGTCCATACACCCGTCGCAATCGCGCGATTTCGCGAATGCCCGACCCTGTGGCGAAAGTCTCGATGTCGGAAATCTCGCCGAGAATCTCAAAGTGCATGGCCGATCGTGCCGGGCCCATAATCCTGGGTCAATAGGTCCATCGCTGGCTATCGCCGCACCACTTGCGCCGTCGACAGCACCACTTCCGTGACGCGGCGGTCGCGCGAAAACGGCGCGAGCTGCGCCTCGACATCGGCGAGCATCGCGTCCACTTTGTTGCCGAGCACGGCCGGCGAGGATGACGAGTAGGTGAGCACGCGTCGCGCCAGGTCGCCGATGCCGATCGCATGGCGCGTCTCGACCTTGATCTGACTTGCGACATGAAACGGCGAGCCGTCGAGAAACGCCGCAAGGTCACGACGGATGCGCGAGCCTCTGCCGCTCGCCGGCTCGAGGCCCGCGTCCGCCCATTTCTTCCGCGTCGTATCATACGTTTCGAGCCAAGGATTACGCCCGTCCACGGCAGCGAACGACGCGCAGATGAGGATCGCGCCGTCCGCGGCGACCATTCGTTCGAGCAGCTTCAGCGTCGCGCCGCGTTCCATCCAGTGTAACGCGCGCCCGATCGTGACAATTTCGAATCGGCCGATGTCCTCGGGTAGATTCTCCGCCTTGCCCTCGATCAGCGTGAAGTCCTGACCCGCGCGCGCCGCCGCCTCTTGCGCGGCCGCGAGCATCGAGGGTTCGGGATCGACGCCCACGATGCGGCCGACATAGGGCGCGAAGCCGAGCGCGAGCAGGCCGGGTCCCGTGCCGAGATCGATCAGCGCATCGCGCTTCGACAGCGCCAGCGTCTCGGCGACGCTGCGGAAGAACTCCGGCGGGTAGGGCGGGCGCAGCTGCTCATAGAGCGAAGCCGTGGAGGCAAAACGTCCCATGATCGGCGATCTCGTTGATCCGTCGTCGCGATGGAATCGAGCTTAGTGCCGTGCGGATGAGGTGGCTACCCCGCGCGGATCACGTTTCGGCGTGCCAAATCCCCGCGCGTCATTGCGAGCGAAGCGAAGCAATCCAGTCTATCTCTGTGGAACCACTGGATTGCTTCGCTTTGCTCGTAATGACGGATGCGGTGCGCGCACGAGCGCGATCATCACGCGGCGAAACAGCCCTCAGACATGCTGGCCGCCATTGATGTGGATCTCGGCGCCGTTCACATACGAACCCGTTTCCGTGCACAGCACGTAGATGATCTTCGCGACCTCGTCGGGCGTGCCGAGGCGGTGCATCGGAATCTGCTCGGCGACGATCTTCTCGGTGCCGGGCGACAGGATCGAGGTGTCGATCTCGCCGGGGGCGATCGAGTTGACGCGGACGCCGATGCGGCCGAAATCCGAGGCCATCTCGCGCGTCAGCGCCGCCAGCGCCGCCTTCGAGGTCGCGTAGGCCGCGCCGGCGAAGGGATGCACCCGTGAGCCCGCGATCGAGGTGACGTTGACCACCGAGCCTTTCACCGCCTTCAACTCCTCGATCAGCCCGCGCGCCATCATGATCGGCGCGAAGAAGTTGACGCGAAAGACGTGGTTCCAGGTGTCGAGATCGGTGTCGACGCTGCCGAGCCTGCTGCCGTTCGCCGCCTTCGGCGAGATCGCGGCGTTGTTGACCAGCGCATGCAGCTGGCCGCCGTCGAGGCGTGAGCGGATTTCGTCGATCGCGCGCAGCGTATCGGTGGGATCGGCGAGGTCGACCTGGACGTGATCCTCAGGCCCCGCGCCCCACGGGCATTGCTCCGGAAACGGATGCCGCGAGCAGGTGAGGACGCGCCAGCCGGCAGACGAAAAGCAAATCACCGTGGCGTGGCCGATGCCGCGGCTGGCGCCGGTCAGAAGCATCGTGCGCCGCGGCTGGTTGGAAGAGGTCGGCATGTATGGGTCTCTCGTTCTGCGTGGTCGGGTGAAATCCCGGCCGTCAGCATTTTTCAAGTTCGTCATTCCGGGGCAGCCCGCAGGGCTGAACCCGGAATCTCGAGATTCCGGGTTCGAGCCTCGGGCTGCCCCGGAATGACGAGACTATAAACGTGGATGGCCGAGTAGCGGAAGACGCCGTCCGGCTGACGGCTCAAATCTGGGACTTAAGGGTACATCCTCACTTTGCTCCACGCGCCGTCCGGCGCGTCGCGGCGGAACTCGATACGGTCGTGCAGGCGGAAAGGACGGTCGTGCCAGAATTCGATTCGCGTCGGCGCGATCCGCCAGCCGCTCCAGCCGGAGGGGCGCGGCACCTCGCCGATCATGTGCCTGGCCGCGACCAGCGCGATCGCCTGCTCGAATGCAAAGCGGCTTTCGAGCGGCTGCGACTGCTTCGACGCCCAGGCGCCGATCTGCGCCTGCTTCGGCCGGGTCGCGAAATAGGCGTCGGCCTCGGCGTCGGTCACGGGCGACACCAGTCCGCGGATGCGCACCTGCCGGCGCAGCGATTTCCAGTGAAAGAGTAAAGCCGCCTTAGGATTTGCGGCGAGCTCGTGGCCTTTCTGGCTCGCAACGTGGCTGTAGAACACGAAACCCTCGGTGTCATAGCCCTTCATCAGCACCATACGCACGTCGGGCAGCCCGGTTTCGTCCACGGTCGCCAGCGCCATGGCGTTCGGATCGTTCGGCTCCGCCTTGCAGGCCTCTGAAAACCACTCGCCGAACAGCGCAAACGGCTCCCCGGCTTCGGTAAAATCGGAAGATGTACCGGTTGTTAAGGGTGTCGGGTGTTTGATGGTGGTCTGATCGGTCATGTCAGGAGGTCCGACTATTGCGTCCACCCGCGGCCCAGAGCGCACCGCAGCGCCGCCAAGATGGTCTCGCCCTATATAGGGCATTGAGACGCATTGGCCTATCGGCGATCGAGTTCCGCGGCGCGGCGCTTACAGCTATTCTGATCGGTGCGGTCGGGCTCGGCGGCTGCGGCATGGCGCGAAACGATGGCCCGTTTGCCAAAATGACAGGCGGTATCACCGGCTCGATTGCAGGTGCAAGCGAGAGGCACCCGACCGACAGCGATCTCGCCTTTGCGCGCAACGCCGCTTCCGACGTGCTGACCAAGGGCGACAAGGATGCCAGCCAGCCCTGGACCAACCCGGAAACCGGCGCGCGCGGCTCGGTGACGCCGCTTGCCGAGGCCTATACGGAAGAGGGGCGAACCTGCCGCGATTTCCTCGCAAGCTATGTCAACGGCAAGAGCGAAAGCTGGCTGCAGGGCGCGGCCTGCCGGAGCAAGCACGGCCGCTGGGAAGTCCGCTCATGGAAGCCATGGCGAAGAAGCTAGCGGCGTGATCCGGAAGACGGCCGGGTGGATGGGCACCGGTTTTCCCTTGGCTGCACGGAAAGCGTTCGCGCGGAGATCATGCTCCCACCATAAATTAAGGGCGCGATGACGGTGATCCACAAAGGTCATCGCGCTCGCTTCAAGTTCCCGTTGCAAAAATACAACGGAGACCCCAAATGAAATCCAAAGCGGGCGGGGAGCCCTTGGGCTATTATTCGGTTTTCCTGAAGGAGACGTGACGGATGCGCGACCCCTATGAGGTCTTGGGGGTGCCGCGGGGCGCGAGCGCTGCGGCCATCAAGAGCGCCTATCGCAAGCTTGCCAAGAAGCATCACCCCGACAGCAACACCAACGATCCGAAGGCGGCCGCGCGGTTTTCCGAGATCAACACCGCCAACGAGATCCTGGGCGACGAGGACAAGCGCAAGCAGTTCGACCGCGGCGAGATCGACGCCGACGGCAAGCCGCGCTTTCAGGGTTTTCCCGGTGGCGGCGCCGGTGCGGGTGGCCGCGCCGGTCCCGGCGGCTTCGAGAGCTATAGCTTTCGCTCAGGCAGCGCAGGGCCGGGCGGCTTCGGCGGTGGCGCGGGCGGGTTCGAGGACATTCTCAACAGCATGTTCGGCGGCGCGCAGCGTTCCGCGCGGCAAGGCGGCGGCAGTCCGTTCGAGTTCGATACCGGCGGCATCGGGCTCGACCTTGATCTGAACGTGGCAATGACGGTGTCGCTGGAGGAAGCGGTCAAGGGCGCCGAGAAGCGCGTGCGCCTCTCGACCGGCAAAGAGCTTAACGTCAAGGTGCCTGCGGGCGTGACGAGCGGCCAGCAAATCCGGCTGAAGGGCCAGGGCGAGACCGCGCCGGGCCACCGTCCGGGCGATCTGCTCATTACCGTCACCATCGCGCCGCATCCGTTTTTCAAGGTCGATGGCAGCGACGTGCGGGTCGATCTTCCGATCACGCTTTACGAGGCCGTGCTCGGCGGCAAGGTCCGCGTGCCGACGCTCGGCAGCGCAGTCGAACTCTCGATCCCGAAAAATACGTCGAGCGGCCGGATCTTCCGGCTGAAAGGCAAGGGTCTGCCGAAGGGCGCCGACGGCACCGGCGATCTCTTCGTCACCACGCGAATCATTCTGCCCGACGGCAACAATGCCGAACTCGAGGCCTTGATGGAAAAGTGGCGCGAGACCCATCCCTACAATCCGCGCAGCGATATCGGCTGATTGCGACGTTCGCCGAACCCCTGTCGTGACTGTCAGGTTCAAGTGAGCAGGCAATCCACTGATTTTGCTTGTCTTTTTGATTTGGCGTGGCGCCGTTGCAAACGCGCTTGATTGACGCGTCTCCGCAAATCAGAGCAAAATTTCATCTGAAATGAGAAGGTGCGGCCTCGAAAGGGGGACCAGCGCGGTACCAAACCCCAATCGAGGCCGCTTGCGTCGATCGGCGGATCGAACGCTCCTCATTTTCTCGTGAGTATCCGGAGCGAAACTGAGACGTGCCTATGACTTGATTGAAGACTTTCGATGTCCGAATTGGGACATGCGGTGTGACCTATGGTCCCCCGGCGTCGTCTTGGCGTTTACCCGCCGCTTAGCCGCCGCTCTTGGCCGGCTCGCCCTTTTCGGCTTGGTCATAAACCAGGCGCGCCACCTGGGTCAGGCGATCGCGGTCCGTGCCGCCGCTGACCACATAGCCGACGCCGCGGTCGGCCCAGAACAGGGCGCCCTCATTGTTCTGGGTGGTGTAACGCATCTGCGTCGTCTCGGTGGATGCTTTGGCGGTATAGACCGTGAAGCGCTCGCCCGAAGCGCTCTCATACATCAGGAACGAGGCCGGGCCGCTCGGGCCGGGCAGCAGCCGCCCGCCGACGAGCTTCAATCCCGCCGAACTCAATTCCGGCGCGCGTACGTCCCAGCCGCAACGCTTGGTCAGCCATTGCTGAAGATGTGCGCGCTCGTCGCCGGGCACTTCCACGGGATGGCGGACTTCGACGACATAGAGGCGGTGCGCGTCCAGCGCGTCCACGGTGAACTTCTTGAACTGCGAAGGGGTGGCGGCGGCGCCATGGGCCAGCCAGCCGGCTCCGCCGCCGACGACGAAGGCGAAAAGGCTCGCAGCGACCGCGCCATAGATCCATTTGCGCGGCGTCCGTTCCAGACGCTCGATCTCCAGCCGCCGCGGCACCGGCTCATTGGCGACCGTGTCGTAGCGCGCATGCAGCGCGTTGGCCATCGCAAGCCAGGATTGCACGCGGGCGGAGTTGTCCGCATGCGTTGCGAGCCAGGCCTTGACATCGCCGAGACGCTCTGCCGGCAGTTCGCCATCGACATAAGCGTGCAGTTCGTCTTCGGTGACGGGAATCCTCGGATCGGTCATGGTTTCAATCTCTGTCCAAGTCTCAAATCTTTATCTCAGGTCTTTGTCCAAGTAGGGTCCAAAGTCGTTCCAAAAGCCGGGTCCAAAAGTCGAGTTCGAAGTCGGTCGAAGGTTGTCCGCGAAGATCGTTTCGACATCAGACGAGCCACCGCCTGAAGTCATTTGACGCGACGCAACGCCGGGCGTTCGCCTTCCAGCACAGCCTTCACATGCGCCCGCGCTCGGGCAAGTCGTGACATTACGGTGCCGATCGGTACGCCCTGGATGTCGGCGACCTCGCGATAGCTCAGTCCTTCCAGCATCACGAGCAGCAGCACCGCGCGCTGCTCCTCCACCAGCGTCGACAGTGCGCGGGCGATGTCGCGGCCTTCGGCTTCCGTGCCGCTGGCATCGGGATTGTTCTCGAGCAGCGGCATGAATTGCGGTCGACGCGCCAGCGACCGCCGCCGGTTCTTGTTGAGGTTGGTGAGTATCGTGTAGAGCCAGCTCCTCACGTCGCCGCCAAGAAACAGCCGTTCCGAGCGCAGCGCCCGCACCAGCGTGTCCTGCACCAGATCGTCCGCTATGTCGGCGTCACGCGCCAGCGCGCGCGCGTAGCGGCGCAACGCGGAAATCATGGCCTCGACACTTTGGCGAAACGCGCTCATGCAAGCTCGATCGATCGTGTTGCTACTGGTTGCAGGTGTGGCGCGAACGCCTCGCTCAATATAACACCTGAGTGACGTGGCTATTCCGCCTGCTGCACTTTACGGTAAACAGCCCAAACGGTGACCCAATTTGGGCTGTACCGGAATGGGGGGCTGGTGTACCCCCACAAAAGTTTATTCGAGCCTGGTGGATAAGACGTATGGCGCAAAATTCAACTCTGATGCAGGGCAAGCGCGGTGTCGTCCTCGGCGTCGCCAACAACCGCTCGATTGCCTGGGGTATCGCGAAGGCCTGCCGCGCGGCGGGCGCGGAGATCGCACTCACCTGGCAAGGCGACGCGCTGAAGAAGCGCGTCGAGCCGCTCGCAGGCGAGCTCGGCGGCCTTCTGCTCGGCCATTGCGACGTCACCGATCCGGCGACGATCGACGCGGTGTTCGACGTATTGAAGGAGAAATGGGGCAAGATCGATTTCGTGGTGCACGCGATCGCGTTCTCCGACAAGGATCAGCTCGACGGCCGCTACCTGGAGACTACCGCGGATAATTTCACCAAGACGATGC
This sequence comes from uncultured Alphaproteobacteria bacterium, assembly GCA_963770385.1. Classification (GTDB taxonomy): domain Bacteria; phylum Pseudomonadota; class Alphaproteobacteria; order Rhizobiales; family Xanthobacteraceae; genus Bradyrhizobium. The sequence continues at coordinate 3,915,127 of CAVYPJ010000003.1, forward strand.
TGATCAGCTGCTACTCGCTGACGGCCGTCGCGCAGCGCGCGGAAAAGCTTCTGACCGACGGCGGCTCGATCCTGACGCTGACCTATTACGGCGCGGAGAAATGGATGCCTCACTACAACGTCATGGGCGTCGCGAAGGCAGCGCTTGAAGCAAGCGTGCGCTATCTCGCCGCCGATCTCGGCGAGAACAACATCCGCGTCAACGCGATCTCGGCCGGTCCGATCAAGACGCTGGCTGCCTCCGGCATCGGCGACTTCCGCTATATCCTGAAGTGGAACGAATATAACGCGCCGATGCGCCGGACGGTGACGATCGAGGAGGTCGGCGACAGCGCGCTGTATCTGTTGTCGGACCTTTCGCGCGGCGTCACCGGCGAGGTGCATCACGTCGATTCCGGTTATCACGTTGTCGGCATGAAGCGGCCCGACGCGCCGGACATCTCGCTAGCGAAAGACTGACCGATGTTGATCGTCATGCGCGGGCTTGACCCGCCTGCGGGGCCGAAGCCCCTTCGGCGCGGCGAAGGCCCGCGCATCCATCTTTTCACGAAGTTTCTGCAGGATGGATTGCCGGGTCAAGCCCGGCACTGACGAGAGAGACGATGCCGACGATCTACTACATCCGCCACGGCGAGACGTCGTGGAACGCCGAAGGCAGGCTGCAGGGCATCCGCGACATTCCGCTCAACGATCTCGGGCGCAGCCAGGCGACGCAGGCCGGCGGCATTCTGGCGGAGCTGTTGGCCCGCGACGGGCGCGACAAGGCGTCGATGCCGTTCGTCGCAAGCCCGCTGGGCAGGGCGCGTGCGACCATGGAACTGGTGCGCAAGGCGCTGCAACTGCCGCCGGACGAATACGCGATCGACGACCGCCTGCGCGAGATCGGCTATGGCGAGTGGGAAGGCTCGACGCTCGCCGAGATGCAGATCGCCGATCCCGCCTTCTACGCACAGCGCCAGACCGACAAATGGTCGCTGGCGCCGGAGGGCGGCGAGACCTATGCCGCGGTGCAATTGCGGATGCGCGACTGGTACGACTCGCTCCTGGTCGATACCGTCGCGGTCGCCCATGGCGGTACGGCGCGGGCGCTGATGGTATCGCTCGGCATCGAGACCCCGCAGAGCGCCGCCGACCTGCCGATCGCGCAAGGCGCGGTCTACGTGTTCAGCGGCGGCGGGCTGACGAAGTATAGTTAATTTGCTCCCCCGTCATTCCGGGGCGGTGCGTAGCACCGAACCCGGAATTTCGAGATTCCGGGTCTGGTCCTTCGGACCATCCCGGAATGACGGTGCAAGCGGTTTGACGGCCTGCCCCTCGGCGCGTTACCACGTTGACATCCAACATCGTCCAAATTGTTAACAGCCGCGAGCGAAGCTAGGGCAGCATGTCCTTCAACACCTTCGGCCATATGTTCCGCGTCACGACCTTTGGCGAAAGCCATGGGGTCGCGATCGGCTGCGTGGTCGATGGCTGTCCGCCGCTGATCCCGCTGACGAATGAGGACATCCAGCGTGATCTCGACCGCCGCCGGCCCGGGCAGTCGCGCTTCACCACCCAGCGTCAGGAGCCGGATGCGGTAAAAATCCTGTCCGGCGTGATGGCGCATCCTGAGACCGGCGCGCAGGTGACCACGGGCACGCCGATCGCGCTCTTGATCGAGAACACCGATCAGCGCTCCAAGGACTATTCCGACATCAAGGACAAGTTTCGTCCCGGCCACGCCGACTTCACCTACGAGGCCAAATACGGCCTGCGCGATTATCGCGGCGGCGGACGCTCCTCCGCGCGCGAGACCGCGAGCCGCGTCGCAGCCGGCGCCATCGCGCGAAAAATCCTGTCCGGCGTGACCGTCCGTGGCGCGCTGGTGAAGATGGGCCCGCACAAGATCGACCGCGCCAAATGGGACTGGGACGAGATCGCCCGCAATCCGTTCTTCTGTCCCGACAAGGACAAGGCTGCGTTCTTCGAGACCTATCTCGACGGCATCCGCAAGAACGGCTCCTCGATCGGCGCGGTTCTCGAGATCGTCGCCGAGGGCGTGCCGGCGGGGTGGGGCGCGCCGATCTATGCCAAGCTCGATGCCGATCTTGCGGGCGCGCTGATGAGCATCAACGCGGTGAAGGGCGTCGAGATCGGCGCTGGCTTCGCCGCCGCCGAACTCTCGGGCGAGGAGAACGCCGACGAGATGCGGATGGGCAATGAAGGCCCGCGCTTTCTCTCCAACCATGCCGGCGGCATTCTCGGCGGCATCTCCACCGGCCAGCCGGTGGTGGCGCGGTTCGCGGTCAAGCCGACCTCGTCGATCCTCACCCCCCGCCAGACCGTGGACCGGAGCGGGGGCGAGACCGACATTCTCACCAAGGGCCGCCACGACCCCTGCGTCGGCATTCGCGCAGTCCCGGTCGGCGAGGCGATGATGGCCTGCGTGCTGGCGGATCATTTCCTCAGACATCGCGGGCAGATGGGTTCCTAGCGCCCGATAAAAAGTGGCTCAGGTTTTTGGCTTGCAATGCCCACCGCGTTTTGCGCGGAGGTCATGCTGAATTAAAAGTCTGACCTATATACCGCTGGCGGCCTCCGCCCGTTTCCGGCACGATATGGCCATGGACGCGACCGAGCTTCAGAAAATCCAGAACTGGCTGATCAACGGTACAGGCTCGGCGGCGAGCCCGTCCCAGTTGATGGCGCAAGCCTGTGAGCGGCTCGTGCAGGCAGGCCTGCCGCTGTGGCGCGTCGGCGTCTTCATCCGGACGCTGCACCCCGAAATCTTCGGCCGCAGTTTCATCTGGAAGCCGGGAGCCGAGGTCGAAGTCGGCGCGGTCGATTTTCACTTTCTGAACTCGCCGCAATTCACACAAAGCCCGCTGTGGATCGTCTTTCAGCAAGGGATCGAAGTCCGGGGCCGGATGAGCGATCCCGACAGCAAGCGCTTTCCCTTCCTCGACGACATGCGCGCCGAGGGCGTCACTGATTACATCGCGATTCCGCTGGTCTTCCTCGACGGGTCGGTCCATGCCTCGAGCTGGACCACGAAACGTCCCGGCGGTTTCAGCGACGACGAGATCGCCATGATGCGCGCCATCGTCACGCCGCTCGCGCGCATCAGCGAGATCGTCACGCTCCGCCGCACAGCGACGATGCTGCTCGACACCTATGTCGGCAACCGCGCCGGCGAGCGGATCCTGGGTGGGCAGATCAGGCGCGGCCACGCCGATACGATGAACGCCGCGATCTGGCTGTCCGACCTGCGCGGCTTCACCGCGCTGTCGGACCGGCTGCCGCCGGAGACCATGGTCGATATCCTGAACCAGTATTTCGATTGCCAGGTCGCCGCGATCCGCGAGCGTGGCGGCGAGGTGCTGAAATATATGGGTGACGGCCTGCTCGCGGTGTTCCCGATTGACGAATATGTCGACGACGCCAGGCAGGTCTGTGGGCAGGTGCTGGATGCCGCGCGCGAATCGCGCGCCGGTGTCGGTGCGCTGGAATATGCCATTGGAGATGCCGTCGAGCATTTCCGTTTCGGCGTCGCGCTCCATGTCGGACGAGTGCTTTACGGCAATATCGGCGGCGGCGACCGGCTTGATTTCACCTGCATCGGTCCGGCCGTCAATCTCGCCGCGCGGCTGGAGAAGATCGCCGGCCGCCTCGGCCACACCGTGGTGGCGTCGGAGGGCTTTGCCGGCATCTGCCGGGACGGCTGGAGCGACCTCGGCGAATTTCCGATCGCAGGTTTCTCCAAGGCACAGCGGGTTTACGGCCTGGCGGACGAGACGCCGCTGCATGGGTGACGCGTGCAGCGAATCGTCGTGACCGCGTCGCTCTATTTTGTCCTGGTCTTCGGCGCCGGATTTCTGCTCGGCCCCATCCGCGTCTTCCTGATCGAGCCGTATCTCGGGCCGGTCACGGCGACGCTTTGCGAGGCGCCGGTCCTGATCGCGGCAACCCTGTTCGCCGCCTGGTGGGCGCCACGCGCGACGGACCTGCCGCGCGATCCGGTTCCGCTGCTGCTCGCCGGTCTCATCGCGCTGATCTTTCAGCAACTGGCGGATCTGTTGGTCGGCGTGCTGTTGCGCGGCATGAACACGACCGCCGTGCTGAAGCATTTCGCGACGCCGGAAGGGCTGATCTATGGCGCGCTTCTTGTTCTCTTCGCCTTGATGCCGTGGCTGGTCCGCATCGTCCTCCGCGTCTGCGCTATTCCTCCGGCTCGGTGGTGAACAGCAGCGGATAGCCCTTGGCGCGGCCGGCGTCGGTTGCGCGCGTCGCCTTGGTCTCGGCGACATCCTTGGTGAAGACCGCGACCACGCAGGCGCCGAGCCGGTGCGCGGTGATCATCACCTTGTGCGCCTGGTCCTCGGTCATCCGGAATTCCGCCTTCAGCACCATGGTCACGAACTCGCGCGGCGTGAAGTCGTCGTTGAGCAGGATCACCTTGTGCAGGCGCGGCCGTTCGACCTTGGTGCGGACCTTGGTTTTCGGTTTGGTGACGGCGTCATTCATCCGGCGGCACCCCATGCCAATTCTCAGGGCGCGAAGAATACAATCTCCCGCCCGGATGGGGAACCGCGGCTTTGCGATGGCTTCATTGCATCGATTGCGACCATCCGGCGCGCACATCCACTGCGAGTCTAGGCCGGGCACGACAACAAAACCGCCGGCGCCTGATGCGTCGCGAGGCATCGAGAGCTCGTGCTGCCGGCGCGGTAACGCGTGGCCGTTCGAGCAAACGTCTGGGCGAATATGGCCGGACGATGAAGCAGCCGATCAATTGAGGGCGAGGTCTCCGGCTAACCGAGATGTGAAGGATGGAGCATGTTCCTGCTTTGCGCCACGCAATTTGCATGTCACCATACCTTCATACGATTGGAGGGCAGCTTATGCGCTGGTTTGTCTCGATCGGGGCCGCGCTCATCGCAAGCGCGATGGCCGCAGGCGACGTTCCGAGCGTCGCGGCGCCGGGGCCGAAGCCGCACCCGGAGCAGCGCCTGACCGAGAAGGACGGCGCGGCTCCCGTCGATGTCGAGCTGATCCTTGCGGTCGACGTTTCCTATTCCATGGACATGGACGAGCTCGCGATCCAGCGTGAAGGTTATGCGCAGGCGATCGTCTCGAAAGAGTTTCTGCAGGCGCTCAAGACCGGCCCGAACGGCAAGGTGGCGGTCACCTATTTCGAATGGGCAGCCTCCAGCGACCAGAAGATCATCATCCCCTGGCGCGTGATCGATGGCCCGGAGAGCGCGGACGCGGTCGCCGCCGAGATCATGAAGACGCCGATCCGGCGCGCCTCGCGCACCTCGATCTCGGGCGCGATCTATTTCGCGATGCCGCTGTTCGACGAGAGCCCATACAAAGGCCTGCGCCGCGTCATCGATATTTCGGGCGATGGGCCGAACAACAACGGAGCACCAGTGACGGGCGCACGCGACGAGGCGCTGTCGAAGGGCATCGTCATCAACGGCCTGCCGATCATGGTCAAGGAGCCGTCCTATTCCACCATGGATATCGACAATCTCGATTATTACTACGAGGACTGCGTGATCGGCGGCCCGGGCTCGTTCGTGGTGACGATCAAGGATCGCGAAAAGTTCAAGGAAGCGATCCGCACCAAGCTGTTGCTCGAAGTCGCGGGGAAAAAGCCGGACCGGCCGGTCATACCGGTCGCCGACAAGGAGCCGCGTGTTTCCTGTATGATCGGCGAGAAGATCTGGCAAGATCGCTGGGGCAGATGAGCCCGCTGGGGCAGGTGATGAGCCCGCCCCAGCGTCAAATCTTCTAAAGCGCGATGAGATCAGGTTGAATCATCATCGCGCTTTGGATCTTTGATTGAGCATGATCTCCGCGCAAACGCGTTCCGCGTTTGTCGCAAGGGAAAACCGCTTCACACATTTCCCGATCATGCTTTAGCTAGATCCTGGCTTCCAGGATCAGGTTGAACGGCGTCTCGGCCGCGCGACGGAACCGGGTCAGCCCGCCCTCGCGTGCGACGCCGCGAAGTCGCGCTTCGCCGGCCTGGGCGCCGAGCGCAAGCCCGACCTCCTGGTCCAGCGACGCCGGCGTGCAGATCATGGTGGATGCGGCAAAGTAGACGCGCCCGACCGGATTGAAATTGTCCTCGAGCCGATCGTTGGCGAAGGGCTCGACCAGCATGCATGTGCCGTCGGGCGCCAATGTTTCGCGAACATGTTTGATGGCGCCGACGGGATCGCCCATGTCGTGCAGGCAATCGAAGAAGCAGACGAGGTCATAGCCCTCGGCCGGGTAGGTCTTGGCGGAGTGAACGTTGAAGCTGACGCGATCGCCGAGGCCAGCTTCCTTAGCCGACTTTCGCGCAGCTTCCACCGAACCCTCATGATAGTCGAAGCCGTAGAAGCGTGATTTTGGAAACGCCTTCGCCATCAACTGCGTCGAGACGCCGTGCCCGCAGCCGACGTCCGCGACCTTCGCACCGTTCTTCAGCTTGTCGACCACGCCGTCCAGCGCCGGCAGCCACTCCTGCACCAGGTGATGCATGTAGCCGGTGCGGAAGAAGCGCGCCGTGCCGCAGAACAGGCACTCGCTGCGCCTGTTCCAGCCGACGCCCTTGCCGGTCCTGAAGGCGTCCGCGATCTTCGGTTCGTCGAGAAACGATGCCGCGACCACGTTGGCAGCAGCGCCCATGAAAACCGGGCTGTCCTCGTCGGCCAGCGCCATCGCCTGCTCGGGCTGCATCGAGAATTTGCCGCTTGCCGCGTCATATTCGACATAGCCAGACGCGGCCTGCGCCGCGAGCCACTCGCGGACATAGCGCTCCGCGGTGCTGGTGGCCTTTGCAAGCTCCGATGAATTCATCGGCCCCTTGGCTGCAAGCGTCTTGTAGAGACCGAGCTTGTCACCAACCAGCATCAGCGACGCATTCATCGCCGCACCCAGGTCGGTCACCATCTTTCCCATGAAATCATTCAGCTTGTCGGGATTGACGTCCATAATAGCCTCCTCCTCAGAGTACCGTCTGTCGTTATCCACCTGAGCATAAGTCAGGGACGGCGAGGGGAAGTTCAACGCATCGGGCCAACTCTGCGTGAGACAGCAGCGGTGACTTAGTCGAAGGCGTCAGGGCATCGGTTCGATCGCGGCGGCGCCTTGAGACTTATCGATTTTGACTCATCTCGGACGCCAGCCCTCTGGCCCGGGACCTCGATAGATCGGCCGCGAGCCGCACCTGATTGCAATCAACATCGACTGGCAGATATCAGGAATTTCGCGCGCAAGTTACACTGCGTTACGCCTGTAGCTTGATTTTTCACATCTGTAACGATTTCGTAGTTCAATAAAAACAGAGTTCATGTCAATTCATGGAGAGCTCAGTTGCGCTGAATACTTAGCAAAGCTGGTGCACCGTCTCTTCGAATCGAAAGAGATAGGGTGGAGCATGATACAAAGCTACTTCGAACAACGTAAGCCAGTTGCTTAATCTGTGTATGCGGCGGCGATGAGGTGCGCCGCGCATGTCGTGTCGTTGGCCACGCTGAGGCGACAGGCCCAAGAGCCGGTCACCTCCAGATTTCTAATCCTGGAAGACGGATCGTGACCCTGCTGTTGCGCCTATTCTTGTTGGTGGCGGTCGCGCTCCTGCCGGCAATCGCTGTGCAATCCTACAATGAATTTGACCTCCGCCGCTCACGTCAAATGGACGTGCAGGAGCAGGTGCTAGGTCTCGCTAAGCTCGCTGCCGCCGAGCAGCAGCAGATCGTCCAAGGAATTCGTCAGGCCCTGGTTGCACTTTCAGAGCTTCCGGCGATCAAGTCGAAGGACGCCCATGGATGCGAGGCGTACCTTTCGAGAGTCAAGGAACAATACCCGGAATTCATCAGCTTTATCGTCGTCGACACGAATGGCAGCTCTTTCTGCGATTCAAACAGCGAATACAAGCCATCGACCGCCGCCGGGCGAACTTACTTCAACAGCGTCATAAAAACCGGCAAGTTCACAGTCGGAGAGTTTGCGATGGGCCGGGTGACCGGCCGCAACGTCCTTCACTTTGCGGTGCCATTCTACGGCGATGATGCCCGCATGGCCGGCGTCGTGATAGCCGCCCTCAGCCTGGACTGGCTGGCTGACCACATCGCGCAAAAGGGTGTTCAGCCGGGAGCCGTGCTCGCCATCACGGACCGCAACGGTACATACCTCGCACGATACCCCGATAACAAAAGGTTCGTCGGCCGGAAGATGCCTGGTGACCAGTACGCGCACCTGGATCAGCCGGGCACGATAACGACGCGCGACCTTGATGGCGCGGAACGGATCGTAGGCTACTCCGCTCTGCAAACCGATGCGGGAGAGCTCCTTGTCACGATCGGTGTCGACAAGGCTCAAGCATTCAGCGCGATCCAGCGTCGTACGCGGCTTGGTGTCTTCCTGATTGTCCTGAGCACGTCGGTGGTGTTGGCGTTGACATGGTTTGGTGCCCGTCGGTTCATCCAACATCCGCTGAGGCAATTGGTCTACGCTGCCAACCAATGGCGGCTCGGTGACTACGCGCGACGAGTGCATATCCGGGACAAAGGATCGGAGATTTCTCGGGTCGCCGACGCGTTCAACATCATGGCCAATGCGCTCGCCGATCGCGAACACGAACTGTACGACGCCAAGGAGAATGCCGAGCAGGCGGCGGCCCGGATCACCACGATATTTGAGAGCACGGCCGACTGCGTCCTCATCGTCGATCCAGACTGGCGCATCACTTATCTTAACGAGCGGGCGAAAAAGCAGCTGTCTGAAGGACTCGATCCCGTAGGAATGGACATCTGTGACGCCTTTCCGGACGCGATGGACCCGGAAATATCGGCCCGAGTGCATGAGGCGATTTCGGAACAGCGCCTGGCTTCGTTCGAGACGTGCTATCGCAATGTCTGGTACGAGGTCAGTGCATTTCCATCGGGCGAAGGCATCGCCATCCTGTTCAGAGACATCACCGAACACAAGCACGCCGTCGAAGCGCGCCGCCTCATCGAGGAACAACTTCATCAGAGCCAAAAGATGGAGGCCGTCGGCCAGCTCACGGGAGGCGTCGCCCACGACTTCAACAATTTGCTCATGGTCATTTCCGGAAATCTCGAACTTATCGACGACCGAGCAGGGGACAACGACAGCGTCCGGCAGCTTGCGGCATCTGCGCGGAAGGCCGCGGACCGGGGCGCCAGCCTGATCGCGCAGCTTCTCGCTTTTTCCCGCAGGCAGAAACTAAATCCAAAACCGGTTCATGTGGGGGCTCTTATTCGAGACTTCGGGGGGCTCATCCGTCGCGCGATCGGCGAAGGATGCGAGATCAAATTTGTCTTCGATGATCACTTGTACCCGTGCCATGTCGACCCGGCGCAACTGGAGACTGCGCTGCTCAATCTGGCCCTGAACGGGCGGGACGCCATGCCGGACGGCGGTACGCTGGAGATTGAGGCGCGGAACGTGACTTTGGATGACGGTGCCATCGCCGGAGCCGCCGCCGGATCATATGTCAGGCTGTCCATTAAGGACACGGGATGCGGGATGCCGCCTGAAATCCTGAATCGGGTGTTCGAGCCGTTCTTCACGACAAAAGAGGTCGGCAAGGGGACCGGGCTCGGTCTTAGCATGGTTTACGGATTCGTCCGGCAATCCGGTGGCCATGTTGCGATCGAGAGCGCGGTCGGAACAGGGAGCACGGTCAGTTTGTACCTGCCCAAATCCATTGAAACGCCCGATGCGCAGGTGCAACTCGTGCAAATGCGGAATCCTCCGGCAGGCTCGGGGCGGATTCTCGTGGTCGACGATGATGACGATGTCCTCGACGTCACATCGGAGTTGCTGCGCCAGCTTGGCTATCAATTGCAATGTGCCCGAAATGGCACAGAGGCTATCCGGATGCTGAAGGCCGGCGAGCCATTCGATCTCCTGTTCAGCGATGTCGTGATGCCACAGGGAATCAGCGGCATTGAACTTGCCCGCGAAGCGAAGCGGCTGTGCAACGGGATCAAGGTTGTGCTCATGTCGGGCAACGCGGCAGATATGCTGGCGCGGCACAAGGCAGAGGGCGAGTTTCCAATCATCGGCAAGCCGTTCCGCCGTGCCGAGCTGGCGCAATATCTGAAATTGGTGATGCTCGGCGCTTAGAGCATGATCCGGAAAAGTGGAGACCGGTTTTCCGAAAAGTCTGCTCAAACGAAAGCTAGAGCATGATCCGGAAAAGTGGAGACCGGTTTTCCCTCGCGGAACGCGTTTGCGCGGAGATCATGCTCAATCAAACGCCTAAAGCGCGATGACGTTTCAATCTCATCACATCGTGCTCTGGCGCGCGCTCGACCGTCGCGTCATCAAGACGAACCGCTGCAGCCTTGCTCCGCCGGCCGTCCCTCGGCATTGGGGTCGCCAGGTGCCGTCGCCCAGGCCAATTCGACGAGCGTCACGATCCTTCGACCGGCGCCGTCGAGCTGGCAAACGATGAGGCCCTGTTCCTCGATGTAGCTCAAAAGACGCTGTGCACGGCGCAACGAGTGTGAGCCATAGGCGCGCGCAATCGCTGCATCGCTCGGGCAGGGCCACCCCTGTTTCGCTGCGCGGGCAATCATCATGAAGACGCCCTGCATATCCTCGGGCAGAAGGGAGGCGCGGACCGAGACATCCTGCCACGCGTCGTCCTCTGCCAGCTCGGAGCCGAGCCCGGCGCGGGCGCGCGTCAGCATGCGACGGAAGTCACCCAGGTCCGGCACGGCCAAACCGAGCCCTTCTATGCGGCAGCGGACCACGAACTCCTGATAGAGGACGCCGATGGCGCGGAATCCCGCATCGGGTTCCGCCAGGATGGCGCGCAGAATACGATCCACGCGCTCACGCCGCTCCGCCAGCTCCTCAACGCTGAGTGGCTGCTCGACCGCCTCGGGGCGGATCTCCGGCGCAGCGGACTTTGCCGCCATGAGCTGGTCGAGGAGGTCTGGCGACGACCGGCGCGGGGTGCGGGTATTTTCGGGCGGCGGGGCTGCCAGGATAATGGCGCGGGCGTCCTGCAGCGTTGCTTCCGGCAGCGGCGTCAGCCGCGGGGTCGCATTGCGCGGCGTTGTATCCGTTGGACCGATGCGCAAGCCAAGGGGACGGCGGGAGAGGGCCGGGCCCAGCGCCATGAATTGCCCGCGCTCCAGGTCCCGGAAGGCGTCGGCCTGTCGCCGCTCCATGCCCAGAAGGTCCGCGGCGCGCGCCATGTCGATATCCAGGAAGGTTCGGCCCATGAGGAAATTGGAAGCCTCGGCCGCGACGTTCTTGGCAAGCTTCGCCAGCCGCTGGGTTGCGATGACCCCCGCAAGCCCGCGTTTGCGGCCACGGCACATCAGGTTCGTCATGGCGCCGAGAGAGAGCTTGCGCGCCTCGTCCGAAACTTCGCCGGCGACCGCCGGCGCGAACAGTTGCGCCTCATCCACCACCACCAGCATCGGGTACCAGTGGTCGCGGGCGGCCTCGAAAAGCCCGCCGAGGAAAGCGGCGGCGCGCCGCATCTGGTTCTCGGCGTCGAGCCCCTCGAGATTGAGCACCGTGGAGACGCGATGGATGCGCGCGCGCTCGCCGGCGACCTGCAGGCCCCGCTCGGTATGGTCCTCGGCGTCGATCACGAGGTGGCCGAAACGGTCGGCCAGCGCAACGAAGTCGCCTTCCGGGTCGATGATGGCCTGCTGCACCCAGGGGGCACTCTGTTCCAGCAACCGGCGCAGAAGATGGGATTTGCCGGAGCCCGAATTGCCCTGCACCAGCAGGCGGGTCGCCAGCAGTTCCTCAAGGTCGAGAGCCGCCGGAGCGCCTGCCGTCGTGTATCCCATCTCGATCGCAACGGTCATTGCTCGACTCAAACTCTCCCTGGGGAGAGGGGCTTATCAACCTGATCGCAGCCCGTCGAGCGCCCATGGCCGACCGCTCCGTGTTCCACACAGCTGTACGAACGCGATCAGCCCGAATGGACGCCGACCGCGGCACACTTCCCGCACCGAGGCGGCCGACGAGGTCGTGGACGAAGGTCGCAGGGGACGTGAGCACGGCCAGGTCGGCATCGTTCGGCGTCTCACAAGCTCTTTTGAAAAAATCCGGTTGCTGGCGACAGTAAGTTTTCACATTCTTATGAGGGGTCGCTTTTCGTTCACGACTGGCACGATCGGCAATAGCGCCCCACGTCCAGAATTGCGTACAGCACAATGAATTCAGCGGTCGGCGAAATGACAGCCGGAAGGGCAGGCGGAGATGGATGATCGAACCGTGCGGATCGCGCTGCAGCGTCATTGGGATGCTTCGGACGCGAGCGATTTCGAGGCCGAGCATGAAATCTATCACGAAGATGCCGTGCTCGATTACCCGCAATCAGGCGAACGGATCCGCGGCCGGCGCAACATTCAAGAAAGCCGCACCGTCCAGCCGAACAAGAAACGTTTTACGGTTCGGCGAATTATCGGCAGCGGCAATCTCTGGGTCACCGAATTCGTGCTCACCTATGACGGGATACCGTCTTACACCGTGAGCATCATGGAATTCCGCGACGGACTGGTGGCCAACGAAACGCAATATTTTGCGGATCGGTTTGACCCTGCGCCCTCGCGTGCGCATCTTGTCGAGCGGGTAGGGGAACGCACGTCATCCTAAATATCCCAGGAAGACCGCAAGTCATCGGCGCATGGTCGCGGCGGCCGATGTCTCAGCCGCCGCGGTGCCGCACCGAGACAGTCAAAGCTGCGATATGCCGCCGTCGACGACCAGTTCCGATCCGGTCATGAAGGAAGAATCGTCGCTCGCCAGGAACAGGGCTGCCTTGGCGATTTCCCCGGCCTCACCGAAACGATGAAGCGGGACCTGATCCTCGATTGCCGAGGCCGCTTCGTTGAGTTGCTTCTCGGAAAGTCCGAGCTTGCCGTGAAACGGCGTGCTGATCGGGCCGGGACTTACGGCATTCACGCGAATGCCGCGCGGTGCAAGCTCCGCGCCTAATGACCGCACCAGCGAACGCACTGCTGCTTTGGTGGCCGACAGAATGGAAAGGCCGGGTGCGCCGACTTCGTTCAGGAACGAAGTTGTCACGACAATGCTTCCGCCTTTGGCCAACAGGGGAGCGGTTTTCTGAATGCTGAAGAAGACGCCCTTGAAGTTCACATCGAATTGCGTGTCGATCTGATCTTCGGTGACGGCTTCCAATGGTGCCGCAAGGCCCATACCGGCGTTCGCGAACAGCACATCAATATGGCCGAACTTTCCGCGAATCTGTTCGACGATGCGTTCGATATCGGCGGCCTTGCTCACGTCGCCGCGCAGCAAGGTCACGCCGTCACCGAGCTGACTTGCCGCCGATTGCAGCCGGGCCGGATTTTGCCCGATGATGATGACGGCAGCACCTTCCTCCCGAAACAACTTCGCAGCTTCGAGTCCGATACCGGAGGTTCCACCGGTAACGAGGACGATTTTGTTCGACAGTTTCATGATCTTCTCCTGGTCCGAAGGTCTTGGGTTCGTAACCGGAGCGCGCGATTCCGTAGGCGCCACCTTGATCATTGACCTTCGCTGCCGCAACAGAGATGATCTGGGCCGGTGACAAAGAAAAACTTGTGCGGAATTTTATGAGAGCACCCAGTCACTTGAATGCGCTTCGCGCCTTCGAGGCGGCGGCTCGCCATCTCAGCTATGTTGCGGCGGCGGACGAACTCAACGTGACGCCCGCGGCGGTGGGAAGCCTCGTTCGCGCCTTGGAAGCGGTCATCGGAGTCGAGCTTTTTCACCGCTCGCAGGCCGGCCCATCACGCCTGGTGTTGACCGAGGCCGCGCAAGCCGTGCTGCCGGAACTTCAGGCTGGCTTCGATCATCTGGCCGTGGCCTTCGAGCGCCTGAAAGCGTCGCGCGGGCAAATCACGATCAGCATCACCGTGCCGCCGGCTTTCGCCGACAAGTGGCTGTTGCCGCGCGTCGAGCGCTTTGCGGCCAATCATCCCCTATATGACCTGCGCATCGATACCAGCGGCCGACTGGTTGATTTCGCTGCGGAGAGAATGGATGTCGGCATCCGTTACGGTGGTGGTCGCTGGCCGGGTCTCAAATCCACTTTCCTATTGCGCGACGCGTTTTTTCCGGTCTGCAGTCCGGCTCTGCTCGAAGGGACACACCCGCTGCGAGGTCCGGAGGACCTGAAGCACCACACTCTCATCCACGATCGCTCGATGGCGCTTGAAAGCGCATTCCCGACGTGGCGCACTTGGCTGCAAGCAGCAGGCTTTCCGGACATCAACTGCGAGCGTGGGCTGCAGATCAACGACTCCGCGGCAGCCTACCAGGCGGCGATCAACGGCAGTGGCGTTGCCCTGGGCAGGACGACATTGGTCACCTTGGATTTGGGGGCGGGCCGCCTCGTTCGTCCGTTCGGCGACGCAGTGGACTGCGAGTTTGCCTACTATCTTATCCACCCGCCCAGAGCCGACGGCGATCCTGGAATCGCGGCGTTCAAGAATTGGATCTGCACTGAAGCGAAAGCGGATGGCGCGAATGTCGGCTAAAGCATGATCCGGAAAAGTGTGTAGCGGTTTTCCGAAAAGATCATGCTTAGTCAAGAACCAGAGCATGATCCGGAAAAGTGTGTGGCGGTTTTCCCCTCGCGGCAAACGCGGAACGCGGTTGCGCGGAGATCATGCTCAATCAAAGAGCTAAAGCGCGATGACGATTCACCGAATCCCATCGCGCTTTAGTGGGCCTAACCTGCCGGCTGCGCCTCTGGAAATTTCCGCGTGCCGTTCAAAGCCGCGGCGCGCGGACGATAGAGCCGCACCATGTAGTTCCACCCCTGCATGGTCGGCAGACAATTCGGTATCTTGCCGTCGCAGCCGCACCGGACCCGCATCGAGATCGAACACGGCTAGCGAATAGAGCGTATCGCGGTTCGGCCGCACGCCGGTGTGTTTTCGAGCGGCAGATCGCGCAGCATCTCGAATCTGCCAAAGCCGCCTTGGCTGGCGAATAGCGCAAAATACATGTCGGTTTCGGCGCGCCTGAAGTTGTCGACGGTGACCGGGATCGCGTTACCGGACGACGATTGCGACTGAGCCGATGCCGTCAGGCAAATCAAAGCGAATACTGCGAGAGCTAGTCGCTTCATGGATGCCTCCCGAGTGCTTGCCTCATAGCGTTTAAAGGCTATGCCAGTTTCCGAGGCCAAAGAAAGGGTGTACGATTTCGCTTATGGCACCTTTGCGACACGCCAACGGCCCCTGAAAGGTCGGTTCGTGAGGGAAGGCCGCAAGTCATCGGCGCCCGGTCAGAACGGGCCGGGCACCGCGGCAATGAGGCTGGGCCTGAATTGCGAGGAACTGTTTTGGCAAGAGCCGATTGAATCATCCTACCACGCGCAAGGAGCGCTGCTGCCATGCGCCTTCGAACGTATCGCGACGAAACCTACTCCAGACACTTCGATTTAATCGGCGGAGGCGGCCACCCCTGGTCGGTTGACCTGGTCGCCATAACGGCGTCCGGCATTCTCGTGCTGGGCTTCGCCTGCGCCCTTGTGGCCCTGTTGGCCCACTAAAGCGCGATGAGATCAGGTTGGATCGTCGTCGCGCTTTAGGTCTTTGTTTGAGCATGATCTCCGCGCAAACGCGTTCCGCGTTTGTCGCGAGGGAAAACCGCGACACACTTTTCCGGGATCATGCTCGGGGATCACCCGCGACGCCAAGCGCGTCCGCCGCGCGGCGGTCTTTCTGCGTGAAGCCGAATGCTCGCCGTGCCAACCGGGCGATGCCGCCGTCTGGCTCAAAACCGAAGCGCCGGCCGGCTCTGAACATGCTCAATATCCGTCGCCCCAACGATACTGCCAGGCGATGCCCAGGGCGCTGAATTCGCTGCCGGTGCGGGTCGAGATGCCGGTGCTGGCGGAGAGCTTCAGCGAGTTGTTGCGGTCGACCGGGAGGGCAAGGGTGAAGCCGGCCCGCGTGTTGCGCTGCTCGTTGTCGCTCCTCACGCCGTTCAGGCTGGTGTGGCCGCCCTCGAAATAGACCCCGTCCAGGGCCATCCATACGCCGGATTGGAAGGTGTAGATGACGTGTCCCTGTACGGTATAGATCGGCGACTGCGAGAAAGTGTTGCCGCCGAAGAAGTCGGTGTTGTCGGTGAAGAATGTCACACTGGGCGCGACCTCGACCGTCCATGGACCCCAGGCCTTTGAAATCCCGAGCTCGGGTCGGAAAAACCAGCGATTGCCGCCGAGGTTGAGCAGTTTGGTGTCGTCGTACTGCCCGAGCGGCGCGGAGACCTGCAGGCTCACTCCCACAATGAGATCCTGATGGTAACTCGCGAAGTCCTTCGCCGAGAGGGCGGGCGCGCCAAACAAATTGAGCGAGACCCGGAACCGCGGATCACCCAGGCCCGATATCTCGCGCTCGCGCGGCTGGCCGTTCAGGAGACCCTGTGCGGCGAACGACGACGCCGGCACGATCACGTCAAACTTGGCCGACTGGCCCCCGACGTCGAAGGACCGGACGTAGGCCAGCACGCCGGTATTGGAGTGGAATTTGGTATCGGCGAGCGCCGTGTTCGGGTCGAACGCGATCTTGCCTTCGGAATAAACGTAGCCCGAGATCAGAAAGTTCAGTCCGACCGGCGTGTTCGAATATGCTCGTGGTTCTGCTTCCTGGGCCCTCGCGTTTGCGACTGCGAACATGGACGCAGTTATTCCGAGCGTCGCGCAAAGTGACAGCCGGCTCGGAGCCCGGGCTTGAGGCGCGTTGCAGGTATGGTCAGCCACGATCGGGCCGCAAGCCGCCGCACCCAATGCAATTCCTGTTTGGCTTCCGATCCGCATGGGACAGCAACATCACATTTCGGAAGATTTTGTCATATGCCGGCCACGTTGACGTCGTTCCCCGCTTTCATAGCACCCCAGCCCAGCGTGCCCCTAGGCACCGGAGCGATGCTGGATGCGAAAAACCAAAGGGTCAGGTCGGCTGACCTTCCAACGCAGACGCCTGCCAACGTCCGCGCGTTCGGACGTAAGCGGCAGGCGGCTAAACAGCGCTTTTGACCCATCCCGGAAATCGACTCTAACGCTGCAGCCGCCCGGTATGCTTTGATCTCCGAGTCCGAAATCATCAATCCAGGGAGATCCCTTGACGGGCGAACGGGTCCAACGGCGGCTGGCGGCCGTGCTGGCGGCGGATGTCGCTGGTTATAGCCGCCTCATGGGCACCAATGAGGAAGGCACGCTGGCCCGGTTGAAGGCCGTCAGGAAAGCCCTTGTAGACCCCGCTATAGCTTCCCATAGCGGGCGGATCGTCAAGACGACTGGCGACGGCATGCTGGCGGAATTCGCAAGCGCCGTGGATGCGACGCGCTGCGCGCTCGCCGTCCAGCGCGGTATGGCCGAACGGAACAGTGATGTACCGCAGGAGCTAAGGATCGAATTTCGCATAGGCATTCACGTTGGCGACATCATTATCGATGACAACGACATCTTCGGTGACGGCGTCAACATCGCGGCGCGCCTTGAAGGCATCGCGGGTCCCGGCGGCATCTACATATCTGACGACGCTCAGCGACAGGTCCGTGGCAAGATCGACATACCATTCGACGATCTGGGGCCGCAGTCGTTGAAAAATATCGCGGAGCCAATGCGTACTTGGCGTTTGCAAGTCGAAGCTGGCGCTTCTGTAGAAGCGTCCACAAGACCGCCGGTCAAGGTTGCGCAGCCTCTCGCTCTTCCGGACAAACCCTCAATCGCCGTTCTGCCGTTCCAGAACATGAGCGTGGATCCGGAGCAGGACTATTTCGCCGACGGAATGGTTGAGGATATCATCGCTGGACTGTCACGGTCCAAGCTACTCTTTGTAATCGCTCGAAACTCAACCTTCACCTACAAAGGCAAAGCCGTCGACATCAGACAGGTTGGCCGCGAACTCGGTGTCCATTACGTCTTGGAGGGTAGCGTACGTAAGGCTGGAAAACGGATTCGTATGACTGCCCAGCTAATTGATGCGTTGACTGACGCCCTCATCTGGGCAGACAAGTTCGATAGTGACCTCGAAGACATTTTCGATCTGCAGGACCGCCTGACCGGCAGCATCATCGGCGCTATTTCTCCACATCTGGAGCATGCTGAAATTGAACGTGCTCAACGCAAGCCCACCGAAAGCTTGCGGGCATACGACTATTATCTTCGCGCGCAATTCTCCCTCTATCAGTTCAATCGAGCTGGAAATGTTGAGGCCCTGAGATTGACGAAGATCGCAATCTCGTTGGATCCTTCGTATGCGCTCGCGCATGCCATGGCGGCCAATCTCTTTGGACAGAGGAAGGCATTTGGCTGGGCAGAGGACGCGGCGCAGGATCGAATCGAAGCCCGGCAGTTCGCCGAAAGAGCATTGCAACTCGACAAGGACCATCCTTTAGTTCTCGCCTATGTCGGACAACAATACTCCTATGTGCTTGAAGAGGTAGAGAAAGGCGTTGCAATTCTTGCAAGGGCGGTCTCGCTCGATCCTAATTTGGCGATGGCGCGCAACTGGTGCGGTTGGGGAAATATCTATCTTGGGAACATTGACACGGCGATAGAGCATATTTCGGCGTCGCTTCGCCTTAGCCCTCGAGATCCACGCTCGTTCTTGCCTTTAACCGCAATGTCATACGCGCACTTCTTTGCCGATCGATATGAGGATGCAATTTCGTGGGCGACGCGTGCGATAGAGAGTCAGGGCAATTTTCCCGGCGCGCACCGTGCTTTGATCGCATCCTTGGCTATGAACGGACGCGTAGCTGAGGCGCGCCAAGTTTGCGCTGAGTATCTGAAGGCAGATCCCACTTACCGAATCTCCCAGATTCCAAAAATGACTCCGTATCGTCTAACCGAGTATGTCGAGAAACTGGGTCAGGCCTACCGACTGGCAGGTCTGCCCGAATGACGCTCGCGGCACTTCCCAGACCCGGCGGTCCTAACGGACCACGTCTGGTCTTGAGGCCAAAGTTGCTGCGGCTATAGTCTGCGCAACGAGCAACGTCCCGTGCATCAACCGGGCGCTGACCGAAGGTGTCATCTCCAGGAGGGCCTAGAATGAAGAAGACATTTGCTGCCTTCGTCGCGGTCGCAACGATCGCTGCTTCGCTCGCCGCGACGCCGGCAAGCGCGCAGCGTGGCGTTGCTGCAGGCGTCTCGGCTCCACCCTACTATCCAGGTCCCGAGCCTTACGATTTTGGCAGTTGCGAATGGGTGACTCAGCGTTTCTGGGACGGCCATGTCTGGCGGCTCCGCCGGGTGCGCGTCTGCTTCTGATCTGCGATTACGGCGAGGCGGATGCGAATTCAAATGGCGGGCCAAAGAGGCGACCGCGGTGTCTGAGGTGGACTACACTCATGATCCGACCGCTCGCGGAGGTTCGCCCGAAGCGTCCCCTCCGGCCAAAAGCCATCTGGCGACAATCACAGCCAATAGCATGCCTGCGAGTTGCGCCGCGATGAATGCGACCACGCCCGATGGGGCAATGCCCGCAAACGTATCCGAGAGCGAGCGCGCGATTGTCACGGCCGGATTTGCGAACGATGTTGAAGCTGTAAACCAGTAGGCCGATGTGATGTACAGTCCGACCGCGTAGGGAACAGCGGCCGGCGTCCGCGCCGCACAGCCGAAGATCGTAAGCAGCAATCCGAACGTTGCGACCGCCTCGGACAGCCACTGGCCGGCACCGGCGCGTGCGGTCATCGAGGATTGCGAGATCGGCAATTCGAACATCAAATGCGCCAACCACACGCCCGCGATGGCTCCGACGAGTTGGGCGGCGCTGTAACCGGCCGCAATGGGCCAGGGCAGTTCTCGCCGCAACGCGAATGCAAGACTGACAGCCGGATTGAGATGCGCGCCCGAGACGGGACCGAATACCAGAATGAGCACGACCAGGATTGCGCCGGTCGGGATCGTGTTGCAGAGCAAGGCGAGCGCAACATTTCCGCCCGCGAGCTTCTGCGCCATGATACCCGATCCGACGACTGCCGCCAGCAGGAACGCCGTGCCGAGCCATTCCGCCGCAATGCGCCGGCCGAGAGACGGCATCATTGCGGGTGAAGCGACTGGCCGACGACCACGCGCTCGCCGTCTTCCTTGACGAACTCTCGGCATTGCGGCGGAAGCAGGTCCATGACCAGCTCCGACGGCCGGCACAGCCGCACGCCGATGGGCGTCACGACAATCGGCCGATTGATGAGGATCGGGTGCGCCATCATCGCATCCAATAACCTATCGTCGGTCAGGGTTTGGTCGCCGAGTCCCAATTCGTGAAATGGCGTACCTTTTTCGCGAAGAAGCGCGCGCACGGTGATGCCCATGCGCGCAACGAGTTGCTGGAGCAGCGGCCTGGCTGGCGGCGTTTTCAGGTACTCCACGACGTGCGGTTCGACGCCGCTGTTGCGGATCATGCCAAGCGTGTTACGCGAGGTTCCGCAATCGGGGTTGTGGTAGATGATCACATCCATCTGGGTATCTCGTCAGCAGCAGGCAGAGGCGGCTTTCGATGCTGCTTGTGGCGCGCAGCACGCCGCGTCCTTCTCATGCGCGACGCGCACGCGGTTCTCTCCAGTGCCATCGCCATAGGTCGTGCTTTCGCCGGTGGTGTGAAACGTTTCCCATGCGATGCCGGCGGGATCGTCGATCCAGGATTTCTCGGATTGGGCATAGCAACAGGCCGTCTGGCCCTGTTCGACAATGTCTCCACCGGCCTCCCGCAACCGCGCATAGACTTCCTGAAGTTCGTCGGTGGTCTCGACCTGGATGCCGAGATGGTCGAGGCCAGGCGCGCGGCCGCGCGTTGATATCGCGAAGTTGACCCTGGGGTCGTCGAGCATCCATTTCGCATAATCCGGCTTCACAACCGACGGCGGGGCGGCAAACAGCGCGGAGTAAAATCCGACGGAATGCGGGATGTTTTCGACGGAAACGTGAACGTGAAGGCGCTTCATGGGCTATCCCTTTCATGCTGGGGCTTTGGCGCGCTTGCGCGCGGGCTTGCATTCGGCGGCGGGAGCGCAGGGCGCACCGCCGCAACAATTTTCGGTAAGGAAGCCGAGTAGGGCGTTCATCGTCTCGAACTGCGCCGCGTAGATCATCGAGCGGCCGTCGCGGCGCACGTTGACGAGGCCGGCCGCCCGCAGACGATCAAAATGGAAAGTCAGGGTGTTTGGTGCGAGGTCGAGCGCGGTCGACACCGCACCTGCGGACATGCCCTCTGGTCCGGCCTGAACCAACAGCCGGAACACATCGAGACGGTTTTCTTGAGCGAGGGCAGCCAAAGCCGCGAGGACGTCCACCTTTTTCATATTTCAATGGATATGGAAATGATCGATGGCCGTCAAGCGATACTTCAGCGGATATTGAAATGTTGGCGATCCGTTTTGGTCTAGCCGCCCGGGCGCCCTGACGGCGCTCTTGACCCCTTGCGGACATCCCGAAGATGTTAAGTTCGATCCCTGCTGTCCGCCCCGGCTTCCCTCGCAGAAGCAGCGGAACTGGGGAGGTCAGAACTCGTTCAGAACAGAACGCGTTCAGAACAGACTTGTTCAAAATCGACTTGGCTCACCAGCGGAGGTTCGCCATGCCAGTCACCGACATGAAGGATCACGTCTATAAGATTCTAGAACTCGTAGGATCTTCCGAAAAAAGTATCGAGGATGCCGTTCAAAATGCCATCACCCGCGCATCAAAGACCATTCGCGAAATGAAATGGTTCGAAGTCGTACAAACCAGAGGCCATATCGAAAAAGGGTCTGTCCGACATTACCAGGTCACTTTGCGAGTTGGATTCACACTCGAGGAGTAGTGGGGAAAGCGTGAGCGAGTTTTAGATCGTTAAACCGGCGCCGGCGCGATTGTCCCTCTCGTTCTCGCATTCAGTTCCAGCGCCGAGAAAGAGCGTGCCGGCTTCGCCCCTGCCAGTGCAGCGGACGCCAGGATTGCGCTGTTTCGCGCCTGCCGTTATCCTCCGGCCCGGCATATGCTTGCCCGCATCCAACAGGATCACCCCATGCCGACCGCGAGCTTGGCCCCCCTGGACGAGACCATCACGATCGCCGAGCTCACGCGCGATCCCTATCCGATCTACAGGCGTCTCAGACGCGAAGCGCCCGTATTACGGGTCAAATCCGTGGGCCGGACCTTCCTCACCAAGGCGGCCGACACCAAATACGTCAAGGACAATGCGGCGTTGTTCAGCTCCGACGACCCGAACACGCCGATGAAACGCGCCTTTCTCGCTCATACGCTGATGCGCAAGGACCACGACGAGCATCGGACCGAACGCATGGCGATGATGCCGGCCCTGATGCCGAAGACGATCGAATCCGTTTGGGCGCCGCTGTATGCGAAACTGGCGGCGGCGTATCTTGACCGGCTGCCGCGCGGCGAGGTGATCGATCTCTTTCCTGCGCTCGCAGGACCGCTTGCCGCGCGGATTCTGGCGCATGCGATGGGCGTTCCGGACGCGAGCGATGCGGACATGCAGCGATGGTCGCAGACGCTGATCGACGGCGCCGGCAATTTTGGCTGGACGCCGGGGCCGTTCGATGCGACCGACATCGCCAATGCGGAGATGGACAAATGTATCCGCGCCAACGCCGAACGCGTGCGGGCCGAACCGGATTCCTCGGCGCTCTCCTTCATGGTGAATGCGAAGCATCCGATTCCAGAAAGCCAGATGATCGCCAATGTGAAGATCGCGATCGGCGGCGGCATCAATGAGCCGCGCGACGCCCTGCTGACGATCCTCTACGGCCTGTTGACCAATCCGGATCAGCTTGACGCCGTGCGCGCAGGCGACAAATGGCGCTCCGCCTTCGAGGAAGGGGTGCGTTGGGTGGCGCCGATCCAGGCGAGCTCACGGCTCGTCATGGAGGATACGGAGATTCGCGGCTGCTTGATCCCGAAGGGCGACACCGTGATGACGATTCAGGCATCGGCCAACCGGGACGAGGACGTCTTCGAAGATGGCGAGAACTACAACGGGCTGCGCGAGCCCAATCCTCACCAGGCCTTTGGCAACGGCCCGCATCATTGCGCTGGCGCGCAGCTGTCGCGGCGAACCGTTGGCGCCATCCTGCTGCCGATGCTGTTCGAGCGCTTCCCCAACATGAGCTTGCCTGATCCCGCGAGCGTGCGCTGGCACGGATTCGGTTTCCGCGGCCCGCTCAATCTGCCGCTTCTCCTGCAATAGGACCGGCGCGAGGGATGGGCATTTTTTAATCTGCCTCATCCGCAGCCCTCTTCGATATATCGACAGCGCGCACCCGGAAGAGGTTGATATTGGGTGCCGCAGTATCCATATCGTGAGTTAGCGCAAGCTTTCTCTGCAATAGGCGTGTCCCGGAACGCGACGCCTTAGCCTCATAAATCCTGCGAACGATATCGACCAACGGCACGTCGCTTCGCGTGCGCGTCCTGGGTCAGGAGAACATATGCCTATCGAGCACGCCTCCGTGCGGGTCGTTCACAAGCCCTGGGGGGTCAGCGATCTCCAGCCCTGGAGCAGCATCGACGGCACAGGTGATGCCGTGGGAGAGCTGTGGTTCGAGCGGGCCGACAAGAACGCTCCGATCCCTGCCTTGCTGCTCAAGCTGCTGTTCACCAGCGAGCCGTTGTCCATCCAGGTCCATCCGGACGATACCTTCGCGCGCGCGATGGGAATGCCGAACGGCAAGAGCGAGGCATGGTACATCATCTCGGCAAAACCGGACGCGCGGATCGGCGTTGGCTTGGAGCGCCGGGTAACGCCACAGGAATTACGGGCGTCGATCAGGGACGGCTCGATCGTCGAACTGGTTCAATGGCGTCCAGTCGAGAAAGGCGATGTCATCTTCATCCCGGCTGGCACGATCCACGCCTTGGGCGCCGGCATCGTGCTTGCCGAAATTCAACAGCGTAGCGACACGACATTCCGCCTGTTCGACTATGGCAGACAACGCGAATTGCACGAAGACGACGGCGTGGCAGTTGCCAACGCCTGGCCGCTTCGATCCCTCCACAATCCGACCCGCCTTACGGGTGAACGGACGCTTCTTGTCGCGAGCCGGTATTTCGTGCTCGAGCGGCTTGAGCTGGCCGCAGGGCTCAAGCTGGGCGCTGCTGGCTGAAGCGGAGACCTGGATTCTCGTTCTCGATGGCCATGCCGCGATCGGATTGGCCGTGGCATCGATAGGGCAGGCGATCTTCGTTGGCGGCGGCCGCACCAGCATCGAAGTCGGCGTCAATGGGTTGACCGCCCTGGTCGCCTATCCGGCAACCGCTCCAGTCGGTTCACTGTTGCAGCGGCTTGGTGAGCCATCGACCAATCCTCCTCCGCCAGCGCGCTCCCGCGGTCGCGCAATTGACAGGCCTCGCCGAGGCGCGGACATGACGCCGCTCCGCAGGATCGCGGTGATCGGCAATTCGTTGCCGCGCCGCTGCGGAATCGCAACATTCACGACCGACCTGCAACGCGCAATTTCAAATTCACGGCCAAACCTTCAGGCCTGCATCGTGGCGATGACCGACCACGGTCAGACCTATGACTATCCCGCTTCCGTCGCCTTCCAGGTCAAGGATGACGCGATCGAGGACTATGTTCGTGCAGCAGACTTTCTGAACGCCGGCCGTTTCGACATCGCCTGCCTGCAGCACGAGTTCGGAATTTTTGGCGGCGAAGCCGGCGTCCACATCCTCGAGCTGCTGTCGCGCCTCACGATGCCGATCGTGACGACGCTGCACACGGTGCTGGCCAAGCCGACCGCGGCTCAACGCGCGGTGATGGAACGCATCGTCGAAGGGTCCTCAAAGATCATCGTGATGGCCAACAAGGGACGCGAGCTGCTGCGCAGCGTCTATCGTGTGCCGGACGAAAAAATCGAAGTCATCGCCCATGGCATTCCCGACTTTCCGTTTGTCGAGCCTGACGCGGCAAAGGCCAAACTCGGATTCAGCGACCGCTCCGTCATTCTGACATTCGGCCTGCTGTCCCCCAGCAAGGGCATCGAGGTCATGATCGACGCCATGCCCTCGATCCTGAGACGTCGCCCGGACGCGGTCTACGTCGTGCTCGGTGCGACCCATCCCAATCTGGTCCGGGACCAGGGTGAAGCCTATCGCGAGAGCCTGATGACGCGCGTGCAGGAACTCGGCGTCGAGAACAGCGTCGTGTTCCTCGACCAGTTCGTCGACCAGGCCACGCTGCTCGAATTCATTTCGATGTGCGACGTTTACGTCACGCCCTATCTCAACGAAGCGCAGATGACGTCGGGCACGCTGGCCTACAGCTTCGGCCTCGGAAAACCGGTCGTCTCGACGCCCTATTGGCACGCGCGCGAATTGCTGGCCGATGGACTCGGCGTTCTCGTTTCCTTTGGCGACGCGGCGGGAATCGGCGACGCAATTGCGCAGTTGCTGACCGACGACCCTCGCCGGCAGGCGATGCGCGAGCGGGCCTACGCGGCCAGCCGATCGATGACATGGGAGCGTACCGCCGAGCGTTACATGGCTGCCTTCGAGAATGCGCGGCAGGGCCATTGGCTGAAGGTCATCGCGCGCACCGAGCCGGACACGGTCGCGCCGCACGGCCCCGCGGCGCCGGCCATGCAAACAGGCCATTTTCTGTCGATGTGCGATGATACCGGCCTGTTCCAGCACGCCGTGCATTCGGTGCCGGATCGCTCGCATGGCTATTGCGTGGATGACAACGCCCGCGCGCTGCTGTTGGCCTGTGCGCTCAATGAACCGGGCGAGCAGCCCCTTTCGGAAGTGCTGACGGCCCGATTTGCCGCTTTTGTGCAGCATGCGTGGAATCCCGACACCGGACGATTTCGCAACTTCATGGGCTTCAACCGGACCTGGCTCGAAGACCAGGGCTCCGAGGACAGTCATGGGCGGACCTTGTGGGCCTTGGGTGAATGCGCGCGCAGAGATGCCAGTCCGTCCCGGCGTCGATGGGCGGCCGCCTTGTTCGCCCAGGCACTGCCAACCGCGAAAACCTTTCGTTCGCCCCGCGCGTCGGCCTTCACGCTGCTGGGTCTGGACGCCTATTGCGCGGTGGTTCCCGATGATCGCCACGCCCGGGAAATCCGCCATATCCTTGCCGACAGACTGATGTTCGGCCTGAAGTCGGTGGAGACGCCGGACTGGGTGTGGTTCGAGGAAAGCCTCGCCTATGACAATGCGCGGCTGCCGCAGGCCTTGATCGTGACAGGCATGGCAACGCAAACGCCCGGCTATGTCGATGCCGGGTTGAGATCCCTGCGTTGGCTGATGACACAGCAAACGACATCCACGGGTCATTTCCGGCCGGTCGGCACGGCCAGTTTCGGCGAACTTCGGAACACCTCCTCGCGCGTTCGATCAGCAGCCGGTGGAAGCGACCGCGACGATTGCCGCCTGCCTGACGGCGTGGCGCGCGGACGACGATGCCGAATGGAAGACCGTCGCAACGAGGGTTTTCGCCTGGTTTCTCGGCAGCAACGACCTGTCGGTCGCGCTCGTCGATCCCGAGACCGGCAGTTGCCGCGATGGACTGCATCCCGACCGTGCCAACGAAAATCGTGGGGGCGAGTCGGTGGTGTGCTATCTTCTGGGGCTTGCCGAGATTCGTCAGCTCGCGCGCGTCAATGTCAACCCGACAAATCCCGTGGCGCTTCGCGCCATCGGCGCCTGATTTTTTTCCCGCTCCGGCCAACCGAGGGCACGTTGTTGCAAGCCACTTTTCTGAACCGCCAGGCGCTCTATCTGCGTCCCGATCCCGCGCGCGTGATCGTGCGCCCGTTCAAGCCGGCGACCGAACCACGCGATCTCAACCCGACCGACAAGACACGCGCCAACCATATCGTCGAGCGCGTTCTCGCGCTCGATCCGAAGGCGGCGGCCAGCCAACTGGCGGACGTGCTGGATAACTTCCAGGGCCGTCATCGCAACCTGCTGGAGACGTTCGAGCTTCGTGCCGACGAGATGGAGGAGGCGCTCGCGGCGCACCTTACCTTTTCCAAAGTCCAGCGCCAGCTGATCGGCGCCTATTTTCTGAACGAGTATTCGTTCGAAGCGTCGGCACTGTTCAATCCCAGCATCGTGGCGCACCCCGACCAGTCGGGAGCTCCGAACGGCGGCTTGCGCTTCATTCTCAGCCTCCGCGCCGTCGGCGAAGGACACGTGTCGTCGCTGACGTTTCGCGCCGGCACCGTCGCGGCCGACGGCAGCCTCACCGTCGATCCGACGGTCCGGCTCGCTTCAAGTCCCCGGATTGGCACTTTGATGCCCGGACCGATCGGCGACGAGGTCGAGGTCATCTTCAAGCCGGAGCAGGACATCAGCGAGCGCGTCATCTTTCCGGTAACGCACTCCCAGTCGCACGGCATCGAAGATGCTCGCTTCGTCGAATTCAGCGATGGCGGCCGGAAGACCTACTACGCGACCTATACCGCCTACCAGGGCACGGCGATCCGATCGGAATTGATCGAGACCAGCGACTTCCTGTCGTTTCGAATGTCGCCCCTGCACGGCGCCGCCGCGCGCAACAAGGGCATGGCGCTGTTCCCGCGCAGGATCGACGGCAAGTACGCCATGATCGCGCGACAGGACAACGAGAACCTCTATCTGGTCTATTCGGACGACCTGTACAGGTGGGAAGGCGGTCAGGCGATCCTGAAGCCGCAATTTCCCTGGGAGTTCGTGCAGATCGGCAATTGCGGATCGCCGATCGAACTGGATGAGGGCTGGCTGCTGCTCACGCACGGTGTCGGTCCGGTCCGGAAGTATTCGATCGGCGCGGCGCTGCTCGACAAGCGCGACCCCTCCAAGGTGCTGGCGCGTTCGAGCGAACCGTTGTTGCGGCCCGAACCGTCCGAGCGCGAAGGATACGTCCCCAACGTCGTCTATACGTGCGGCGCCATGAGGCACAACGACCAGATCATTTTGCCATACGCGGTGTCGGATACTTTCTCCAATTTTGCGACCATCAAGATTTCTGCGTTGATGCAGGCAATGTCTTGAAACCGAAGTCGCCGGGTGCGACCAGCTTGCTCAAGGGAGAGTCCGATGGCCCGCGAAACAATCTATTTCGTCCAGTCATTCAACACCGGCAAAGGCAGAAATCTCAAGGCCGATGCTCCAATAGCTTGTAAATCGGCAACAGCGGCCGTCCGAACCGCGGAACGACTGGCGTTAAGCAAACTCGGCGTTGTCGCTTTCTCATCCACCGGCGATCCGGAAATGGGCGACTATGATGATGAGCCTACGGTCATCTTCCGCAACGGCCAATTTCCATCCGCCTTTGATTGATATGCCTGGTCGTGGTGATGGACAACAAGCAAAGGCGCCTAAATGAGTGAACGACTCGAAACGCTTAAAAGAGCCCGTGAGCGCATGATCGAGGATAGGGACACGCATGCGAAGGTGCTGGCCGCTCCTTTTGACCGGGACAAGGCCGAGCGAGCACGCAGCAAGTTCACCGAGATTCAAGCTCTGATCGACGCATTAGATCGCGCCATAAGAGGCGAGGATGTGATCTCACCCGCAAAGGAAAATTAGATGAGAATGACTCTCGCAGTATTGGTGCTCTGCGCGTTCGCGCAAAGCGCTAACGCCACCGGGCCAGATTGCGGCGCGATCGAAAGCACGAGCGAACGGCTCGCTTGTTACGATGCGATGTCTCCTCCTCCGAAAATCAAGAAGCCCGCGGTTGTTGAGAACGACACATCGCGCCCTCCTTACAAGGACCCATTCATCGCGGAAGATGCCCGAACAGCCGCCAAGCTAAAGAACATCTGTCGCGGCTGTTGAAATGGGCGAAAAGTTCGATCCTTCACACTTTCGCGAATGTCTGTGCATGTCCGCCATGGTCGCAGCGAGGGTCAAACTGAGAAGAGCTCAGCATGACCAGATGTTGTCCCGGCTATTCCTGAAAGCAGACATCGCTTAATGCATGTCTAAAAACGTGTTACAGGTGACATTGGAAATGAAAGAGGCCGCCAACTGAAACGGTCAGAAAGATTCATCATGACGAAGATCAAAGAGCATACCTGCTTGGACTGCAACGGATCGGGCTTCCCCCCGGTGAAGCAGCCGGCGCAGGCAACTCACAAAATCTATCCGGTGAAGTGCGAGGCCTGTGCAGGCAAGGGAAGAATCGCGGACCCGGTCAACTGAGGCGGGCCTTCAGCGAACGAACCGCGCGACCAGCTCGACATGCGGCGTATGCCGGAATTGATCGACCGGGGTGACGGCTTCGAGCTTGTAGCCGCCATCGACGAGTATCCGCGCGTCGCGGGCGAAGGTCGCGGCATTGCAGGACACGGCGATGACGATGCCGACCTTGCTCGCGGCGAGCTGCTGCGCCTGCGCCTGCGCGCCCTGTCTTGGTGGATCGAACACGACGGTGTCGAAGTCGCGCAGCTCCTGCGGCATCAGCGGACGGCGGAACAGGTCGCGCGCTTCGGCCTTGACCGGCTTCAGGCCCGAGGTCGCGGTCGCGGCTTTTTGCAAAGCTGCGACGGCGCCCGCGTCGCTGTCGTAGGCCGAGATTCGCGCGCGCGTGGCGAGCCGCAGCGCGAAGGGGCCGACGCCGCAGAACAGATCGGCGATATGCTTGGCGCGCCCGCAACGTTCGGCGACGAGCTTTGCCAGCGTTTCTTCGCCGAGGCTTGTCGCCTGCAGGAACGAGCCCGGCGGCAAGCTCACTTGCGCGGTGCCGATGGCAACGACCGGCGGCGCGCGCATCAGCACCAGCTCGCCATGCCGCGTCAGGCGCGCCAGCCGATGCTGCTCGGCAAGGCGCGACAGCGCTGCGATCATCTTTGACGGCAGCGGGCCGGAGCCGCGCACGTCGACATCGAGGCCGTTCGGCGTCGCCGTGATCTGGATGTCGAGCGGTTTGCCGATCCGGATCAAGGGTTCTGCGAGCGCCCAGGCCGCATCGAGCGCGCCATTGAGGCCGGGGTCGAGGATCGGACAGCGATCGACCGGCACGATGTCGTGCGAATTGGCGGCCGCAAAGCCGACCTTGAGCACGTCATGCGTGGCGAGCCGCGCATGCAGCGTCATGCGGCGGCGACCTGCGCCATGGGCGTCGATCAGTTCCGCGACCTCGCAATCGAGCTTCGCCTGCCTCAAGGTCTCGATGACGAGATTGCGTTTCCAGGCGCGGTAGCGGTCCGGCAGCCAGTGCTGGATCGCGCAGCCGCCGCAGACGGTGAAATGCGGGCAGAACGCCGCGACGCGCTCCGGGCTCGCGGTCTCGACAGCCAGAAGACGCCGGCGGTCGGGATGGCCGGAGACCTGCGCGACCTCGACCGTCTCGCCGCCGAGGGCATAAGGCACGTAGACGTCGCCCCCGGCGTCGAAAACCACGCCGTCGCCGCGGTGGCCGACATGATCGATGAGGAGCCGTTCAACCACGTCGCGCGCCGAGGAAGAATTCGGCGTTGCCGTCGCCGCCCGTGATCGGCGAGGGGAACACCTCGATCTCCGTGCAGCCGAGCGATGCGGCAAACGCCGCGATGTCGTCGCAGACCTGGGTGTGCACGGCGGCGTCGCGGATGATGCCGCCCTTGGAGTGTTTGCCCTGCGCCTCGAATTGCGGCTTGATCAGCGCCAGCAGATGCATCGGCGCTGCCGCCAGCGACAGGGCGACCGGCAGCACGAGCTTCAGCGAGATGAAGCTGACATCGATCACGACGATATCGGGCCGCGCCGGCAGCCGTTTGCCCGCGAAATTGCGGATGTCGGTCTCCTCCATCGACACGATCTTGGGATGACCATGCAGGGCAGGGTGCAATTGGCCGCGCCCGACATCGACCGCGAACACGATCTCGGCGCCGTTCGCAAGCAGCACTTCGGTAAAGCCACCGGTGGATGCGCCGACATCGAGGCAGACATGGCCTTCGATGTCGATCGGATAGCGCTCCAGCGCGCCCGCGAGCTTGACGCCGCCGCGCGAGACATAGGGATGCGCAGGCTGTGCCTGCAGCACCGCATCGGCGGGAATGGTCTCCGAAGGTTTTGCGACCAGCTTGTCGTTGGCGGTGACGAGGCCCGCCTCGATCGCGGCCTGCGCGCGCGCCCGGCTCTCGAACAGGCCGCGTTCGACCAGAAGGATATCGGCGCGTTTGCGGGCGGAGGCCATGGTCAATGTCGCAGTCAACGACGCGAGGACCGCTCGGCCGCAAGCCGCACGCAGGTCTCGAACGCCGCCAGATCGTGCCAGATGTCGGCAGGTGCTGTGCGCGGCGTCACCAGCGGGCAGCCATACAGCTCGAGCGCGTGGATCATCATCAGATTGTCGCCGAGTCCGAAATCTTCAACCGTCAGCCCCTCCGAATCGACCAGCCGGCCGTCCTGCGATTGCACTTCGGTAAAGCGGCGCGCGCGGTCGGCATAGATGGAGGGATCGTTGGAATAGCCGAGGCAGAGCTTGCCGCGCCCGGCCATGTAGCCGA
The DNA here is from genome assembly GCA_963770385.1 of uncultured Alphaproteobacteria bacterium. Classification (GTDB taxonomy): domain Bacteria; phylum Pseudomonadota; class Alphaproteobacteria; order Rhizobiales; family Xanthobacteraceae; genus Bradyrhizobium. The sequence goes on from CAVYPJ010000003.1 coordinate 3,946,557, forward strand.
GTTCGTAGACGGTGCCGGGGTCGGCGCCCGGTCCACGGAACGGCGTGAGGTTGGCGATGATCGCGTCGGCCGCATCCATCATCGCTTCATTGCCTTTGAATATCCGCAGCGAGACGTCGGCGGCCATGCGGTCGACGACGTTATCCAGCGGATAGAGTCCGCTGAGACCATGAACGGCGCAAAGCTGAACCTTGCGCCGTCCGATTTCGATGGCATCCGGCAGGAAAACGTCGGGACCTGCCAGATAGATTTTCATCGCTCAAGCGGCCCTGGTCCGGCGCATCGAGTTCAGGCGAGCTTGGCGGTTTCCGTCTTGACGTCCTTGCCGAGCGCCTCGAACACCTTGGCGACGATGCCCTTGGCATCGAGGCCGGCGCGGGCGTACATCGCGGCCGGCGTGTCGTGATCCAGGAACACGTCGGGCAGCACCATCGTGCGCATCTTCAGGCCCCCGTCGAGCGCGCCTTGATCGGAGAGGAACTGAATGACATGCGAGCCGAAGCCGCCGACCGAGCCTTCCTCGATCGTGATCAGCACATCATGGTCGTGGGCGAGCTTGAGGATCAGCTCCTCGTCGAGCGGCTTCATGAAGCGCGCGTCGGCGATCGTCGCCGATAGACCGTGAGCGGCAAGTTCGTCGGCCGCCTTCTCGCACTCGCCGAGGCGGGTGCCGAACGACAGCAGCGCGATCTGCTTGCCCTGGCGGACGATGCGGCCCTTGCCGATTTCGAGCGGGATGCCGACTTCGGGCATCTCGACGCCGCGGCCTTCGCCGCGCGGATAGCGCAGCGCACTCGGCCGGTCGTTGATGGCGACCTGGGTTGCGACCATGTGCACCATTTCGGCTTCGTCCGAAGCTGCCATGATGACGAAGTTCGGCAGGCAGCCGAGATAGGCGTTATCGAACGAGCCCGCATGCGTCGCGCCGTCGGAGCCGACCAGGCCGGCGCGGTCGATCGCGAAGCGGACGGGCAGGCTCTGGATCGCCACGTCGTGGACCACCTGGTCATAGCCGCGCTGCAGGAACGTGGAATAGATCGCGCAGAACGGCTTGTAACCCTCGCTCGCAAGTCCCGCGGCGAAGGTCACTGCGTGCTGCTCGGCGATGCCGACGTCGAAGGTACGAGCCGGGAACGCCTTGTTGAAGATGTCGATGCCGGTGCCGGACGGCATCGCGGCGGTGATGCCGACGATCTTGTCGTCCTTCTCGGCTTCCTTGACCAGGCTCTGGCCGAACACGTTCTGATAGTTCGGCGCATTCGGCTTGGACTTGGCCTGGGTGCCGGTCGCGACGTCGAACTTGACGACCGCGTGGTACTTGTCGGCGGAGGCTTCTGCCGGTCCATAGCCCTTGCCCTTCTGGGTGACGACGTGGACCAGGATCGGGCCGGTCTCCATGTCGCGCACGTTCTTGAGCACCGGTAGCAGGTGGTCGAGATTGTGGCCGTCGATCGGACCGACATAATAGAAGCCGAGTTCCTCGAACAGCGTGCCGCCGTCCATCATGAAGCCGCGGGAATATTCTTCGACGCGGTTGGCGCGGTTGGCGATGACTTTCGGCAGGCGCTGATTGATTTGCTTCGCCGCCTCGCGCAGCGTGCGGTAGGTCTTGCCGGAGTAGAGGCGGGACAGATAGGCCGACATCGCGCCGACGGGCGGTGCGATCGACATGTCGTTATCGTTCAGGATCACGATCAGGCGGGAGTTCATCGCGCCCGCATTGTTCATGGCCTCATAGGCCATGCCGGCGGACATCGCGCCGTCGCCGATGACGGCGATCACATTGTTCTTGCCGCCGGAGAGGTCGCGCGCAACGGCCATGCCGAGACCGGCCGAGATCGAGGTCGAGGAGTGCGCCGCGCCGAACGGATCGTAGTCGCTTTCCGAGCGCTTGGTGAAACCGGAGAGGCCGCCGCCGGTGCGCAGCGTGCGGATGCGGTCGCGCCGTCCGGTCAGGATCTTGTGCGGATAGGCCTGGTGGCCGACATCCCAGATCAGCCGGTCGCGCGGCGTGTCGAAGACATAGTGGATGGCCGTCGTCAGTTCGACGACGCCAAGGCCGGCGCCGAAATGGCCGCCGGTAACCGAGACGGCATCGATGGTTTCCTGGCGGAGCTCGTCGGCGACCTGCCGCACTTGCTCCACTTTGAGCCGGCGCAGATCGTCCGGCGTGCGGATGGTGTCGAGAAGGGGAGTTTTACTATATGCGGTCACAGCGATGTTCCAATTTTTATGTCGGCGCCTAGACCCGACGTGAGATGGGCTGCACAGTCAAAGCGCAACGAGACCCCGGACGATTGAGCGTCACCTGCGCGGGTGTTTATCCCATTTCCAAGTCTAGACGCGCCCCGAATGGCTCAATGTGATACATGTCACCTTGGGAAGCCAGTCCCGTCCAAGTTGCTTTCTCTAGCTTTTTCAAGAGGTTGCCGCCGTCGGCGAGCCTGGGCGGAACTCTTGCAAAAGCCATTAGTTTTTAACCCTTTACACTAAACCCGCGGCCAAAGCCAATCCGATGCGCCTTTGCTGCGTCGTGGGAGCGGCGGGAAATTGGCGGGGACTCTTAACCGCTACGGCGGGCAGAAGGTTCCATCGCGCCTAATTCGGTGGCATCTGCGCGGTTGGCGGGCGCGGCTTCGATCCGCACCCATGCCCGTTCCCGAGCGGCGACGTCGCCGGTGGCGATCGCGAGCGCGGATTCGGGCAGGGACATGCGCTCCCGTAGCGGCATTGGGCCGCAGACGATCATGAAGAAATCGTAGGGGTGTGGCCGGTCGTTGGCCATCACGAACTGGAAATGCACCCGGAAGAATTGCCAGCGGAACCGATGGTAGCGCTTGGGATCGACGATCTCACGGAACCGAACAGGTATTATAGTAGGGTTTCGTCTGGCGTCACCGACCTCAATTCCATGTGCGGAGATGGGATCAAACTGGAAGAAATTCATCACATCCTTGCGAGCCTGGCAGTCGATCCACTCCACCGAGGGCTCGACGGCGAGCTGCCGCAGATGATCGCGGAAGTCCTGCGCCGCGCTGTGGAAACCGACGATCGGGTAATTGCCGCCGAGCGTCAGCAGCATCACGCGGGGGCCGTACCGGCCGATCCCGGGATCGCGCTTCAGCGCGCGCGCCAGGATCTCGGTTCCCAGGAACGAGCCCGAGCTGTGGCCGACCAGGACGATCTCGTCGGCATCGCTATTGCTCACGACCTTGCAGAGATAATCTGCAAAGCGCTCGATCCGCTGGTTCCATTCAGGGCGCTGGCGGTGCGAGAACTGCCAGGTCCAGATCGTATCGCAGAGCAGATAGAGGACGTAGGTCCGCTTCTCGCTGTATTTCAGCAGGCTGCCAAGCAGCGCCACGAACAGCGCAAAGGACGCGAGACTGCTGATGAGAGAGGGGATGCCGAGTGCACTAAGTCCCTTGCCGAACAATAGCGCGATTGCGCCGGTGCCGAGCGCCTCGCACAACAGGATGAGATGCGGCCATGTGATGAATGTGGCAAATCGCCAATTGGCCTTCCAAAACCGCGCAATCGTGCCGCGGAAGACCAACCGCCAATAAATCCATACCGCGTGAAAGACGGTTTTCCAGATCGGCGCCGCGAGGTCGCGCTGGATGAAATCCTCGAAACGGAGGAAGTCGTAGGTCGTGCGGGTCTGCCAGTCGTCGGTCTTGGTTTCGATGGTCCAGGACGCGATCTCGCCGTCGGAGACGCTTTCGGGCCGGCTGATGGTGGCGCTTACCCCGTAGAGCCGGCTGAACTTGCGCAGCTCGGTCCGGAACATGCGGTAATATTGCGCCAGACCGCGCGGATCGTAGCCCTGCACATAGATGATGTGGCGGTTGCGAACGCGCACTGAGCGGTGATCCCCCGGACCTGTGCCGCCGATTTCGACGTTTCCTGCACCCTTGTCCTGCACCCTTGGGGACTATCGCAGGCCGCCCGGCACGCCAAGAGTTAATTCGTGCGCCGGACCAACGCGGGCGCGTGAAACTCTTCACATGTTTGCAGGGCTTGAGGGCTCAGCCGCGCGACAAAAGGCCTACTGGACGTCGAGCGGCTCGGTGCCGTTCGGCTGGCCGTTGGCTGATGTCGTGATTTTCTCGACGCGGGCTTCGGCCTGCCGCAGCAATTCCTCGCAGCGCCGCTTCAAGGCCTCGCCGCGCTCATAGATCGCGACCAATTCCTCCAGCGGGACCTTGCCGTCCTCGAGCCGCTTGACGATCATCTCCAGCTCTTCGATCGCGCGCTCGAAACTCAGCTTGGCGACGTCAACTGCGGTGTTTTCGACCATTCTCTCTTCCCAAAGTGCGCTCGACCGCTGCTGCCAGCCTGACAACCTTGCCGTCGATGGATTGTAGCGGGTTGCCGACGCGCTAAAAGTCAGGCGCCGATCAGCGCGGTGACATGGGCCGCGACCAATTCCTTCAAACCCTGCAGATCATAGCCGCCTTCGAGCACCGAAACAATTCGCCCCTCCGCGGACGAATCGGCCACATCCATCAGCTTGCGCGTGACCCAGCCGAAATCCTCGGCCTTGAGATTGAGGGAGGCGAGCGGGTCGCGATAATGCGCGTCGAAGCCCGCCGAGATGATGATCAGCTCGGGCGCGAATTTCTTCAGTTGCGGCAGGATGACGTTCTCGAACGCCGCGCGGAATTTCGCGCTGCCGTCCTCCGACGCAAGCGGCGCGTTGACGATGGTGTCATGCTCGCCGCGCTCGCTCGCAGCGCCGGTGCCGGGAAACAGCGGCATCTGGTGGGTCGAGCAATACATCACGGTCGGGTCCGCCCAGAAGATGTCCTGCGTGCCGTTGCCGTGATGCACGTCGAAATCGACCACCGCGGCGCGGCCGATGCCGTATTTGCGCTGCGCGTGACGCGCGGCGATCGCGGCATTGTCGAAGAAGCAGAAGCCCATCGGCTTGTTGATTTCGGCGTGATGGCCGGGCGGGCGCATCGCGACGAATGCGTTGTCGTGCTGGCCCGACATGACCGCATCCATTGCCGATACGGCGCCGCCGACGCCGCGCATCACGGCTTCCCAGGTGCCCGGCGACATCGAGGTGTCGCCGTCGAGATAGATCATGCCGCTGGTCGGCGCGATATGGCGCAGCTCGGTGACGTAATGTTCGTTGTGGCAGAGCGTGACGAGATCGAGATCGCCTTCCGGCGCCTCGTCGCGCACGAGGCTGTTGAAGCGCGCATCCGACAGCACCTCGGCGACCGCGCGCATCCGGTCGGGCCGCTCGGGATGTCCGGGCGGCGTGACGTGATCGAGACTTGCCGGATGGGTCAGAAGCAGCGTGGTCATGAGATACCCGGGCGCAAGAGCGACGAACGGGTAATCTAGGCCGTTGTCGGCCACACGGAAAGGGCTGCGCCCGCGATGATCTGTGATCAATCCGTGCGCGCGATGCGGTCGGGCGGTGCGGGCGCCAACGGGCTGTTGGCCGTGAAATAGGCAAACAGGGCGTCGACGTCGTAGACGCCGAACTGGGCCGCGGTTCCGTCTTTCAGCGCGGTGAACCCGTCGCCGCCAAGCGCGAGATAATTGTTCACGGTGACGCGGTAGCTCTTTGCCGCATCGACCGGCTCGCCGTTGAGTTTCATCGAGGCGGCGATCACGTGATCGCCGAAGGGCTTTTTGGCGTCCCAGGCATATTGAAAGCCTTTCGAGACCTGCAGCACGCGCGGCCGGTTCGGATCGGCCCATTGCTGTTCCAGCATCGACTTGATCTGCGCGCCGGTCAGCGTCAGCGTCACGAGCTGATTGCGGAACGGCTGGCTCGCGAACACGTCGGCATAGCTCACCGTGCCGTCGTCGCCCTTCCTGGCGATGTCGGTGCGGATGCCGCCCGGATTGGTGAAGGCGACCACCGCGCCGCCGTTGGCGGCATCGCGCGTTGCCGCAAGCTGCGCGTCGGCGACGATGTCGCCGAGCACACTCTCGCCGGTCAGGTTCGGCACGCGCGACAGCGTGTCCTTGACTTCGCCTGCGCGGCGGTTGGCGATCGGCGCCGCCACCTTGTCATAGGCGCCCAAAAGCGCGGTCTGCTCCGGGTCCTTCGGATAGGCGCCGATGCGCACGATGGTGTTTTCGGCCTTGATGGTGTTGTCGGCGTTGGCGCTGACAATGTCGCGCGTCGCCGGATCGAGCTTGACGTCGATCGCGGTGACGAGCGTGCCGTATTTGTCACCGCTGGTGACGAGCCGGTGATCGATCTCGCAGACATAGGCCTGATGGGTGTGGCCGCTGATCACGAGGTCGACGGCGCGATCCAGCTTCTTCACGATGTCCACGATCGGTCCTGAGATGCCCGGGCATTCATTATAGTCGCCGGTCGGGACGCCGCCTTCATGGATCAACAGCACGATGGCGTTGACGCCCTGCGCCTTCAATTGCGGCACCAGCGCATTCACCGTCTCCGCCTCGTCGCGGAATTCGAGGCCCGCCGCACTCGCGGGCGAGATGATGTCCGGCGTGCCCTTCAGCGTCAGCCCGATGAAGGCGACCGGGATGCCGTCGAAGGTCTTGATCTCGTAGGGCGGAAACAGCGTCTTGCCGGTGTCCTTTACGATCGTGGACGCGGAGAGATAATGGAATTTGGCGCCCTGGAAGGGATGCGGCCCCTGGCATTTGTCGATGGGATGACAGCCGCCGTTCTGCATGCGCAACAGTTCTTCCTTGCCCTCGTCGAATTCGTGATTGCCGACGGAGGCAAGCTCGAGCCCCATCATCGACAACGACTCGATGGTCGGCTCGTCGTGGAACATCGCCGACAAAAACGGGCTCGCGCCGATCAGGTCGCCGGCCGCGACGAACACCGTGTTCTTGTGACCTTCGCGCAGGCTCTTCACCACGCTCGCCATGGTCTCCGAACCGCCGGCGGGGACTGCGAGCTTCTTCGTCTTGTCGTCGGGATCGACGATCCTGATGCCGCCGGGCGGCGGCATGAGATTGCCGTGGAAATCGTTGATCGCGAGGATGCGCAGGTCGATGGGTGTGCCGGTCTGGGCGCGGGCCTGGGGCGCTGCGTCAAACGCGATCGCGAGCGTCGCAGCGCTCAGCAGGAAGCGGGTGAGGTGTGTCATGCCTCGACCATAAAGCGCATGCGCAACGATTTCACGAAACATCGTCGCGTTTGACCGCAAGGTGATCGGCTGTCGCCCGCGCCTCCAGGAATTGTGTCGCGCCGAAGAGAGAGGGCGCCTCAGAGAACATTCAAGACGCCGCTCACGGCAACAATCGAATGGCGGTTCCGTGCGCGCGGCGAGCCCGTAAACTCATATCCTTGCCGTTAACCATGGGCGAGCTTCGCGCGAGCGGCGCCGAAAGCTTAGCGCTCATTTAACACTTTCAGCGAAAGGATAGACAACCAGCGCGAGTTTTCTACGCGAGCAAGAATTGCGAGCGCATCCGAAGCTTTCAGGGAGCGATTGCGTGAGAGCGCTTCTCGTCGGCGCGCTGGGCTTGACCTTAATCGGCTGCAGCCGTCAACCGTCACCACTTGCGACCGAGACATCATGCGACAACGTGAGCGGGCCCGCCTGCGCCGAGCGCAGTGAGGCCGGCCCACCGATGCGGCTTGCATCTGTAAGGTCGCATTCCGAGCCGGAACGGGTCAAATCGAAGACGGCGCATCGTTCCTCCGAAAAAGCGCCGCCCGGAAAGTCGTCGCATGGGACAAAAACCGCACGGGCGTCGCGCGATCATGCCCATGCCCACGTCCATGCCCATGCCCCGGTCCATCTCGCCGCGAAGAGGGTAAAGCCCACCGTGAGCAGGAGCGCAACTCCGCCACCGCCACGTGTCCCACTGCCGTCGCCTGCGCCGAAACCGCCGCCGGTCAGCGCAAGCGTTGCTGCGACCGTCGCAAATCCGCCACGCAGCAACATTGCAGATGCGCATGCGGATGCCGCGGTTACGAAGCCGGAGACACGGTCGGTCGAGCAACCGGAGACACGGTCGGTCGAGCAATTGGTCGCGGCCGCGACCGCCGCTGCCGATCGCATGATGGCCGCTACGACGCAGTCCTCCGACAGCCCCAAGACCGTGCCCGTGCCGCCGCACAGCACGGACCTCCTGGTCGCTGTTCTCATGGCGCGTCCGGACATCAGCTCGGTCTCGGAGCTCTCGCGCATGACGATTGCGATCGATGACCGTTATTCTGCGACGAGCAGCAGTGTCCGGACCGCGATCGTTGCTGCCGGCGCGCCCGAGGTGCAGCTGAGCGAGGAGCAGACGGCGGCGATCAAACGCCTTACCAATGGCGAGGTGCCCGCGGCGGTGGTCGCGCTGGTCTCGCCGGATGCAGCGGAGATGTTTCCCGAGATCGCGGGCTTTCGGATCTTCCGCGTCCCGCTGTCGCCGAATTCGGTGAAAGCGCGTTAAGCTCGCCGCGCGTGCCCGCGGACCTGATGCGCGATCCGTCATTTGCCAAAACAAAAGCAGGAGAGCCGGTTACCCCTGCGGCAAATTTTCGCGAAGGCGGCGCCGGCGGCTGCCGAGTTATCAAGGCGGGCTCGCGCCGCAAAGCGACTTCAATTCGCCGCGAAATCGTCGCCATGGCGCCCCATTTTCGGGCGTCGATGACGCAGGTAAATTTTGTGAGTAGTTGAATTGTATCGAATTTTTCTCGTTTCCGCGGCGTTGCTCGCCGCCATGTCGGCCGCGTGCGCCGAGAGCGGACTAGCCTCGTATTATGGCGGACGTGGTCATCACGGCGAAATGACCTGCGCTCATCGCACCCGCCCGTTCGGAAGCTTCGTCACGGTCACTCATGGCGGCCGTTCGATCCAGTGCCGCGTCAACGACCGCGGCCCCTTTGTGCGCGGTCGGATCATCGACGTCTCGCTCAGTGCCGCGCGTGCACTCGGCATGATGCGGTCGGGCGTCGTGCGCGTCTCGGTGGAGTAACCCGGACACATCGGGGTGAAATCTTACATCGTCCGCCGGAGGACGCCGGGCTGTCGTCTTTTTGCCCTAACGCCGACAAACGCGTCAACAAAGTATGAATCCAGCAATGCGAAGCAGGGGAGCGGCGCAAATGTTGCGTGAAAGAAGTTTTGTCCTGGAACCGGAGGATCTCTCGCTGTTGGGGAATGTCTTCGATCAGGCTTTGGCATCACTGCCGGCCAGGATGCGGACGCGCGCCTATCGGTCGGAGATCGCAAGAAACATCCTGGTCTGTGCCGCCGCCGGCGAGCGCGACCCGATCGAGCTCGAGCTCGCAGCCATGATGAACCTGACCGTGGCAGCAGCATAAGATCGCGCGTCGCGACAATCCATCAGCAGCGTAGGTTGAGTCTATCGGCTCCGTCATTCCGGGGCGCGACGTAGTCGCGAGCCCGGAATCCATCTCTCCTCATGCTCCGTGGCGGAATGGATTCCGGGCTCGACGCTGACGCGCCGCCCCGGAATGACGAAAGAAGAGAGAGGTCGTCATTGCGAGGAGCAACGCGACGAAGCAATCCAGTCTGCCGCTGCAGAGACAGACTGGATTGCTTCGCTGTCGCTCGCAATGACGGCTGAGAGAGTACTGCATGCACCCCATGCGCAAATTGCCCGTCGTGCCAAGGTGACGCAAACTTTCCTCTTGCGCCGTCGGGCAAATCAAAACCATGCTCCCGCGCGTCCCGCACCCACAAGAGGGGCGTATCGCGATCGTCACGGACGTTGGGCGCGGGACGCGATGGACGCGGTGTGTTGTGAGACGAACAGCATGACGCGGACGGCGAAATCGTGTGGTCCTGACGCCCCTAGGCTGGCGTTAAGCTTCGCGGATGATGCGAGGCGACGGTGACAACAAAGCCTGGTCACCGGGGAGATCACGTATAAGCCGTAAAACCATTGCGCAGGGAAGGCCGGACGATTTCGGCTGAGCCTGTGGTTCTGCCGCGTGCTTTTTTGTTGCACGCGGACCATGGGTGCCAGCCGGCGCCCGGTCTTCCCTGCGCCCTCTGTTTTCGATGAGGGTGGATTGATGGAAAAACTCGGACGCCAAGCGCCGCGAGAATGCGAAGGCGTGTCAGCATTCTTGTCGCGGCCATCCTTCGAGACGCGCGCGATGCGCGCTCCTCAGGATGAGGTCATCATACGTGGCGCGCTGCTAGACCCTCATGGTGAGGAGGCGCGAAGCGCCGTCTCGAACCATGCAGGCCCCACTCTCTCCCCGTCGTCCCTGCGCACGCAGGGACCGGACCCATAACCACAGGAGCAGTTTATTAGAACGGGCTGGGGCCGCCGCCGTGCCCGATAACACAATCCTGTTATGGGTCCTCGCGTGCACGCGAGGACGACGAAACTGAAAGGGCGCTCGCTGTGGGCCCACTGGCCGACAGCACGACGGCCTCCTACATCATCGCCGAAAAGCGCGCGGCCGCAACCACGGCCACGCCACATCTCACACCCCGCGGGGAGAACAGCGCATGCAACTGACCGGTATCCATCACCTCACCGCGATCTCGGCGAAGCCGCGCGACAATCTGGCGTTCTACAAGGGTCTGCTCGGCCTGCGGCTGGTGAAGAAGACAGTCAACCAGGACGATGTCAGCGCCTATCACCTGTTCTATGCCGACGGCAAAGGCAGTCCGGGCACCGACATCACCTTCTTCGATTTTCCGGCCGCGCCCGAGCGGCGCGGCGCCAACAGTATCGCGCGGACCGCCTTGCGCGTCGCGGGTGAGGCGAGCCTCGCGTTCTGGCGCGAGCGGCTCGAGCAGGCGGGCGGCGTGGTCGGCGATATCAGGGAGATCGACGGCCGGCTGACCCTCCCATTCGAGGATGGTGAGGGGCAGCGGCTGGCGCTGATCGACGACGGCGGTGCCGGATCGTCATCGCCATGGGAGCGGAGCTTGGTGCCGGCGGAGCATCAGATCCGCGGGCTCGGTCCGATCACGCTCAATGTGCGCGAGCTTGGACGCTCCGCGATGGTGTTGACGGAAGTGATGAACATGCGCCGCGTGCGCGACTACGCTTCCGTGGACGGCGAGGTTCATGTGTTTGCGATGGGCGAGGGCGGCCCGGCGGCCGAACTGCATGTGATCGAGGGCAAGGATTTGCCGCAGGCCGCGCAAGGCGCCGGCGGCGTGCATCACGTCGCCTTTCGCACGCCGGACGAGACGCAATATCACGCCTGGACCGCGCGGCTGAACGAATTGCGGATTGCGAACAGCGGCGAGATCGATCGCTTCTATTTCCGCAGTCTGTATTTCCGCGAGCCGAACGGCATCCTGTTCGAGATCGCAACCGACGGTCCCGGCTTCGCCAGCGACGAGCCGCTGGAGAGCATGGGCGAAAAGCTCGCACTGCCGCCATTTCTGGAGCCGCGCCGCGCCGCGATCGAAGCCGGACTGAAGCCGATCGAGTGAAACAATCCAGCATGCATGTATCTCGATCGGCAATTTCGTCTGTCGTCCCTGCGAATGCAGCGACCCATACCGCGTGATCCATGTTGTTGGAAAAGAAAGCCGTCCCGCGTTCGCGCCACAAACTACGCTCTGTGGTTATGGGTCCCTGCGTTCGCAGGGACGACAGCGAGTTTGTGGCCCGAATGGAGCTCTCGCCGCAAGCGGCGCGATCCATGTACGCTCTAGCGCGTTCGCAGGGACGACGAGGTCGCGACCACTTATCCTATCAGCACCGCGTCCGCGCCGGTCACGGCCTCCGCGCTTTCCGTGACCGTCTTCTCCAGCGACGCCGCCTGCACGCTGATGTTCTCGGCGAAGAACCGCGCCAGCGTCACATAGCGGCCGTGGTCGCCGGCCGCTTCGCCGCGTGCGGCGAGTGCTTCGCTTGCGAGATAACAGCCGCCGAGCGCCGAGCCGAACAGGCGCAGATAGGGCGTGGCGCCCGCGAGCGCGTCGTTCGGCGCGGAGCCGACGCGTTCGAGAAGCCAGCGGCTGGCGCGGTCCAGCGATCCCAAGGCGTCGCGGAGCTTCGCGGCCGTGGTACCGAAGGCCGGATCGTTCGAGGTCTCGACCTGTTTGACGATGTCCTTGAGCTCGTCGAGCAGCGCCCATACCGCCGCGCCGCCATTCGCGGCGAGCTTGCGGGTGACGAGATCGATCGCCTGGATGCCGTTGGTGCCCTCATAGATCGAGGTGATGCGCGCGTCGCGATAATGCTGCGCGGCGCCGGTCTCCTCGATGAAGCCCATGCCGCCATGCACCTGCACGCCGAGATAGGAGACTTCGTTGCCGATATCCGTGGAGAAGGCCTTGGCGATCGGCGTCAGCAGCGCGCCGCGCGCAGCCGCATCGGCTTTCACCTTCGCGTCCTTGGCGCGCGAGGCGACGTCGAGCGCAACCGCCGTGGCATAGCTGATGGTGCGCGCAGCCGCAGTCATCGCGCGCATCTGCATCAGCATTCGCTTCACATCGGGATGCACGATGATCGGGTCGAGGCCGTCGCCGGTCTTGCCGACCGCGCGGCCCTGTTTGCGTTCCTGTGCGTAGGCCAGCGCGTGCTGATAGGCGCGGTCGGCGATGCCGACGCCTTCGAGGCCGACAGCGAGCCGCGCCTGGTTCATCATCGTGAACATGCACTGCATGCCTCGGTTCTCCTCGCCGATCAGATAACCGATCGCGCCGCCATGGTCGCCCATCGTCATGGTGCAGGTCGGCGAGGCATGCATGCCGAGCTTGTGCTCGACGCCGCTCGGATAGATGTCGTTGCGCTCGCCGAGCGAGCCGTCTTCCTTGACCATGAATTTCGGAATCAGGAACAGCGAGATGCCCCTGGTGCCGGCGGGCGCGTCCGGCAGGCGCGCGAGCACGAAATGAACGATGTTGTCGGTCATGTCGTGATCGCCATAGGTGATGAAGATCTTGGTGCCCCTGATGCGGTATGTGCCGTCCGCCTGCCGTTCGGCGCGGGTGCGCAAAGCGCCGACATCGGAGCCGGCCTGCGGCTCGGTGAGCTGCATCGTGCCGGTCCATTCGCCGGACACGAGCTTGGCGAGATAGATCTGCTTCAGCTCCTCGCTGCCATGGGCGTCGAGCGCCTCCATCGCGGACAGCGTCAGCAGCGGGCAAAGGCCGAAGGCGGCGTTCGACGCGCTCCAGATTTCGGTGCAGGCCGCGTTGATCGCAAGCGGCAGGCCCTGGCCGCCGAACGCCTCGGAACCGGACACGGCGTTCCAGCCGGCGTCGGTCCAGCGCTTGTAGGCATCGGGCCAGCCCGGAGCGGTCGTGACGTTGCCGCCGTCGAGCTTGATGCCGTGCTCGTCGCCGACGCGGTTGAGCGGCGCCAGCACGTCGGCGGCGAACTTGCCGGCTTCCTCCAGCACCGCCTGTGTGATGTCGCCGTCGAAATCGCCGTAATGGCCGGCCGCGACGGCCGCTTTCAGCCCCGCGCCGTGGTTGAGCGAGAGCAGGATGTCGTTGATGGGCGCACGGTAGGTCATCGGGGGTGCCTCGCTGCAAAAAAGACGGGCAAGAAAAGGACGCGCAAGAAAGGACGGGCAAGAAAAGGACGGGCAAGCCGTGCTCGTCTTCCCATGAAAAAAGCGTTCTCTCAACTCTTAATGGGTCCGGCAGGGATGCGATCCAGGGCCGCGACGGGTGGATGTTGTACCGGGAATGCGGTCGCTATCGTCCATTTCGAGGTGAAATTCGCATGCCCAGCCGGTTGAAATCGCCCGGCTCTGTCGATAGACCGGCGTTATCGGGAATCGGCTGCGCGGCCCGCGCCGCATGCCGCCCGGACGGCCAGTTGGGGCGTAGCCAAGCGGTAAGGCAGCGGATTTTGATTCCGCCATTCGGAGGTTCGATCCCTCCCGCCCCAGCCAGCGCGCGCTCTGCGCGCCGGTTTCGGCTACAATCGACCTGCATAACAATCCTGCATGACAACAAGGATCAGGGGAGAACGTCATGTCACCTTCGCCTGCCGTAAGGCCCTATCAAGGCGTGTTTCCGGTTGCGCCGACCATCTTCGACGCGCGGGGCGAGCTCGACCTGGAGGGGCAGCGCCGTTGCATCGATTTCATGATCGACGCGGGCTCGCACGGTCTCTGTATCCTGGCGAATTTTTCCGAGCAGTTCGTGCTGACCGATGCAGAGCGCGAGACGGTGATGCATGCCGTGCTCGACCATGTCGCCGGCCACGTGCCGGTCATCGTGACGACCACCCATTTCAGCTCGGCGATCTGCGCGGCGCGGAGCCGTGCCGCCGAGGAGGCGGGCGCGGCCATGGTGATGGTCATGCCGCCCTATCATGGCGCGACGTTTCGCGTGCCGGAGCCGGGCATCCTCGAATTCTTCAAGGTCGTCTCCGATGCGATCCGTATTCCGATCATGATCCAGGATGCGCCGGTCGCGGGAACGCCGCTCTCGGTCGACTTCCTGGCGCGGCTGGCAAAGGAATGCGCCAATGTCAGATATTTCAAGATCGAGGTACCGATGGCCGCCGCAAAACTGCGCGGTCTCATCGAGGCCGGCGGCGCCGCCATCGAAGGGCCCTGGGATGGCGAGGAGGCGATCACCCTGATGGCCGACCTCGATGCCGGGGCCACCGGCGCGATGACCGGCGGCGGATATCCGGATGGCATCCGGCAGATCATCGATCCATATCTTGCGGGACGCCGCGACGAGGCGATGGCGGCCTACGCACGCTGGCTGCCGCTGATCAATTACGAAAACCGCCAATGCGGCCTGCAGACGGCCAAGATCCTGATGCGCGAGGGGGGCGTCATCGGTTCGGACACCGTGCGCCATCCGCTCCGGCCCGTGCATCCCGCCGCTCGCGCCGGGCTGCTCGAGCTTGCGCGGCAGCTCGATCCGGTGGTTCTGCGTTGGGGACGTTGATCGGCTCGGGCGTGTGCTTGCGCCTCAATAGACGTCCTGGTGTTCCGTCGCGCGCATCGAGGGACGCTCGACAAAGCGCGCATGCCATTCGGCGAGTTTTGGCCGCGGGTTGCGCCAGCCGTCCTCGGCAAAACGGAAGTCGAGATGCCCGAGCGCCACGGCCACCGCGATGCTGCCGACCGTCAGCGGCGCGAGGCTGTCGGTCTCCGCTTCGAGCGCGTCCAGGGTGGCGTTCGTCTTGGCGCGGAAGGCAGACGCGAAAGCCTCGGACGCCTGCGCGCCGCGGCTCTTCTCGCCGAGGCGGGCGATGTTCAGGTTCATGACGCCGTCGCCGAGCGCGTGCAGCCGCGCGACCCGCCAGCGGCGCACGGTATCGCGGGGGAACAACTCGCCTCGGCCGTAGGTCTCGTCGAGATAGGCCGCGATGACAGCCGAGTCGAACAGGACCGTGCCGTCGTCGAGCAGGAGAGTGGGGATCTTGTTGAGTGGATTGACGTGCATCACCCCGGCATTGGTTTCCCCGCTCGTGACCCTGACGCGTTCGAGCGCGATCTTCCCGGCGATGCCGAGTTCGTGCGCGACGACGACGACCTTGCGCACGAAGGGCGACCGGGACGACCACAACAGCTTCAAGCGAAGCCTCCCTTGCAAATTGCCTTGTTTCGAGTTGGGATCAGTGTGCCCGGGACCGCCGACGGGTCAACCAAGGACTTCCGGGGCGGTCGAATTTTTCTCAAACGAGAAGCAGCTCGCACCGGTCCGGTGCAGGCTGTTTTCCAGCAACATGCCGCAGCACGCGCGGAGCCGTCAGCGTCGGATCCGCCGTTTTGCAGGGAGAGAGTGTTTGCGGGGCCGCCCGGATCCCTGCGCTATGCGACCCGCAACACTTCCGTGTTTTTCCGCGAGCCGTCGAACAGGCCGGTAAAGCGCGTCATCAGGCCCGTGCCTTCCTCCGTCTTGGAGCTCGGCGTGAACGGATCAGTGTAGCACTTCGCTCCGGCGGCGCGCGAAATCTGTGCGACGGCTTCCGTCATCGCCGGCGCGCCGCAGGTGTAGACAACGTCGTCCGGCGACAACGGGGGCATATACTCGGTCGGCCGACCCGAGCGGACGACGGCGGAGACGTTCTGCGCCTCCGACACGACCGGAATGATGGTGACGTTTGGAAAACGGGCCAGTCGGCACAGCGCGTTGTGCATGTAGAACGATTGCAGCTTGCGCGCGGCGACGATGAAGACGAGTTCGCGCTGCGGCCGCTCGGTGATCGCGGCGACTGCGATCGCCCATATCGGCGCGAAGCCGGTGCCGCTGGCGACGAGCACCGTGCGGCCCGTCCTCTGCTTCTGCCGGAAGAACGCGCTTCCGAGCGGGCCCGTGAGCTTGACCCGGTGGCCGGTGCGGATCTTCTTGCCGAATGCGGACGATACCAGCCCGCCGTCGACCTTGCGGATGTGGAAATACATCAGGTGGCTGTCGGGCGCGCCCTCGAGCGGATAGCTCGGGCTGAAGCTGCGCTCTGGGAAACCGCGGAATTGCAGCTTGCAATACTGGCCGGGAAAATAGCGCATCGGCTTCGGCAGTTCGAGACACACGCCGACCACGTCGGGCGCAAGACGCACCAATTCCGCCACGCGCGCCGACATGGACACGGTCTCGGGAACAGGTTCGGTGACGATTTTCATGTCGGAGACGACGCGCGCCTGGCAGGCATAGATCATGTCGCTGCCTTCTTCGGTGCCGCCGAACACCTTGCCTTCGACCAGACGCACACGGCAACTGCCGCAGATTCCGCTTCGGCAATCGTGTTGCAGTTCCACGCCGTTCATGATCGCGCCATCAAGCAGCAGATCACCAACGTTTGCGTAGAACGACTCTTTGTTCAGAGTTACTTTGCAGATCTTAGGCATTCATTCCACCTCGAGACGTATCGGTCGGACGTGGCGGGTGTGCCTGATCTGGGTATGATCGAAGGCAGACACTCGCATGAAGACGCCCGTCTTCAACGGCACGTCATATTCACTTTGGACATCGAGGCGGCGCGCCACCTCGAGCGCCCAATGTCCGGAAGCCCAGCGGGCTGCGCATCGGACGTCGGCGCGGTCGCCGGTAAAGTCGCCGGCAATGATGACTCCCGGAAGCACGGTCCCGACAGGGATACGTCGGTCCCGCTCCGGCGTGTAGGGATCGGATTCGGACTCCATCATGAACCAGCGGGCGCCATCGCTCTCACCGACATTTGGATCGAGCGTGATCTGCCCCATCGCCGCCGTGGTTGCGGCAACGTTCTTGGGCAGGCGGCGCGGCGTGACGATCCGGCTGCCGCTCGCGGCGTCATCGGAGAAGACGAAATTATCACTGTAGTTGGCCGAGCCGGGATCGGGTGCGAAGCCGCCTTTGTAAGGGACGGTGCGATTGACCTGTTGCGGCGTCGGCTCGAGCGGCGGGCCGAAATGGTCGTCATCCATCCAGCCCGTCGGTCCGCCGCTGGTCGCCTTCCATTGCCAGACGTCGGCATAGACGCCTTCGCCCGGCGTATAGTGCAGGCCGCGTCCGGTCATGGTCGCCGGCGCGTTCGCAATCGGTTGAGGGCTGGCGTGGAAGGTGCGATCGCCCGCGAGATGGACGTCCAGCGTCGTGAACAGGACCGAGAACTTGTCCTCGTTGAACGCGTGCTCGTCGCCTTTCTCATAGCCGTCATGCAGCATGTGCCATCCGTCGGCCTGCTTGATCAGCGGGAGCTGCTTCAGCGAACGCGTCGGATCTTCCCAGGTGAACAGGAAGTACGCCCAGGTGCCATCGTGTACCGCGCGAATATCGATCTTCGATTCACCGCGGCCATCGAAATTGTCGCCCTGATTGGTCATCACCGAGAAGGGCTGAATATTGCGCCACACCGGATCGGAGGTGTCGCCGTCGAGCACCGGCGCGTCGGCCGCGGCGACGCGATGGATCACCATGTTGTCCTCGACCAGCCAGTCCGCCGCGACGACGGCCCATGCTCCGCTGATCGCAACGGCAGCGGCCACGACGAAAGGATTGGCCTGCAGCGTCATGTTGCGGGGCTTGGTGCGTCGAGGCGTGGGCTTTTTCGAACTCTGCTGCATGGTCGGACGTGGATTCGGTGGTCTCGTTGTTTCTCGGGGGGCGCGTGCCGGGTCTTGTGGCTGTGGCTGATCCGGTTGCAGTGGCGCTTTGGAGCTGTTCTGAAGCTCCGGCGATTTCTCCACCAGCATAGTCAGCAGTTCGACGGCATCGAGGCGTGGCGGAGGCGGCGGCACACGATCGGGCCGGAAGACCCGGAGCAATTGCGACGACTTTCCGATCGCGTAGTGGACGAACACATGGAAGATCGCGAAGGCCGGGATCACCCAGGTCGCATACCAGTGCACCGTGATGACGTCGTAGCCTGCCGCCACACCGAAATAGAGCAGGCTGCCGCTGACGATCAGTGTCAGCATCGTGGCAAAAAATATCCAGACCAGCAGCACGCTGAGCGAACCGAATCTCGCCTGCTTTCGACCGATCAGCCCCTTCAGCCGAATCTTGTCCAGCACGATGCGCCGGGTCAATCCGGAGCGGATCATGTAGATCGCGTAGCCGACCGCGACCGCGACAAGCACGACCGCCGCTTCCATGTGCGGTACCCAGACATTGGCGCTCGGCAGAACGGCGTCGAGCCAGTTGAGCCAGGTTCGATCGGGCGATTCGCTTGCGATACGGAGTCCGGTGACAAAGGCTACGATCGTGGCGGCGACAACCAGCCAATGCAGAATGATCGTGCCGTAGTCTGTCTTGCGCCGCCTCATCCGCGCCCCCACAGCGCTGGGAGGCTGCTGCTTGCAGTGGCCTGACGCACAGATCGTACGTGATGCGCATATACGGTATGCGACCACGCGCGGCAGACGCCCGTCTCGGACCACGCGATGCTCGGCAAGGAGCCGTAGTTATTCTTACCCAAACCTTCAGTCCCCCACGAAATCGGTCCGCCGCGACCGGCGAACGGAAGTCTTCTCCTTCTCTTCCTTCTCTAAGTTCACCGTAACACGCCAAGAGTCCAACTTGTCTCACGCCCGAGCTTAAGTTGAACGATCTGTCGACCGCATGCGTGGTTGCCGGTTTCTCCGGCTCGACCACCGAGATCGCTCCGGTAGTTCGCTTCGCGCTCTGAAGCGAACTAATTCCTTTGTTATTCGTTCTCCCCGTAGAGCCAGTGACTGTTCGCGTCGTCGACTGTGCAGAGCAAAGAGTTGTTTAGCTTCGTGGCGTCTTTCGGCCGACAGAGGGGCCAATGGGCGCAGAAGCAAGGTCATAGCCGGACGTTTCTGTGACGCGGAAACAGCACTGCAAATTTCATCGCTGTTCCATCTCGAACGTGTCGGTACGTTGATGATGTCATCACGCACCAGTGCCCGCAGGCGTGCATTTCTCGATGCGAATTTGCGCTTGCATCGATCATTTCGCCTCTGTGGCTGATTTCTTGTGCGGTGCATGCGAGGAATTGTGCTCGGTCCAATTGTTGCCGGAAAATGGTCGGTATCGCCTGTCAGCTTGCGGCAATGTTCAGCGAAAACAATTAATCGAGGAGGCGTACCGGATGAATGCAGTTCCGGACCGGTCGCAAATGCAGATAACGTCGTCGCTCGGAGGAGCGTCGTCGAATCCGTCAGCGGCGCAGGCGCCGCAGGAGGCCGACGATCCGGTGTCGCGCGGCCTGCGCGAAAGCGGGCGCCGTATGATCGGCATCGCCGTTTTCAGCGGCGTGATCAATCTGCTGATGCTGTCCGGTTCACTCTATATGCTGCAGGTCTACGACCGGGTGCTTCCGAGCCGCAACCTCGCGACGCTGGCCGGCCTGTCGCTGATGGTGCTGTTGGCCTATCTGATCCAGGGATATTTCGACGCGCTGCGTTCACGGATGCTGTGCCGGGTCGCGACCCTGTTCGACGTCGGCTTGCAAGAGGCGATCCACACGGCGCTTGCGACGCTGCCGCTGCGCGGCGTGAAGCCGATGCTGATGCAGCAGCCGTTGCGCGATCTCGACCAGATCAGAGCCTTTATGTCGAGCATGGGGCCGACGGCGTTCCTCGACATGCCCTGGATACCGATCTTCCTGATCGGATTGTTTCTGTTCCATCCGGCGATCGGTCTGACGGCCATGATCGGAACCCTGGCGATCATCGCCATGACTTTCATGTCTAACCGCCTGTCGAAGGACGCGGCCAAGGCGGCGATGGACTCCAGTGCGCAGCGACAGGTGCTGGCAGATGCGACGCAGCGCAATGCCGAGGTGATCCGTGCGCTCGGCATGATCGATCGGTTCAGCGCGCGCTGGGCCCGCGCGAACGAGCGCTATCTGCGTGAAAACATCCGCGCGACCGACGTGTCGGCCAATCTCGGTTCCGGCGCCAAGGTGGTCCGCTATGTGCTGCAGTCCGGCATGCTCGGCATCGGCGCATTTCTCGTGGTGTCGGACAGGGCATCGGGTGGCGTCATGATTGCATCATCGATCATGATGGGACGCGCGCTTGCGCCGGTCGAAGTGGCGCTCAGCACCTGGAAGCAACTCATTGCCGCACGCCAGGGCATCACGCGCCTGCGCGAGATCTGCAAGGTCACGGCAAAGCCTCCGGCGCCGCCCGTGACGCTCCCGCGTCCGTGCCGCGAGTTGTCGGTGCAGGGACTGTGCGTCGCCGCGCCTGGCGCGGACAAGCCGATCGTCTCGAACGTGTCGTTTTCGCTCAAGGCCGGCATGGGATTGGCGCTGCTTGGCGCAAGCGCGTCGGGCAAGACGTCGCTTTCCAAGGCGCTGGTCGGAATCTGGCCCGCGCAACAGGGCGTCGTGCGCCTCGACGGGGCGGCGATCGATCAATGGGGCAACGAGGACCTCGGGCGCTATATCGGCTATCTGCCGCAGGACGTGGCGCTGTTCGACGGAACGGTGGCGGAAAACATCTGCCGGTTCGACCACAACACGACGTCCGACGCTATTCTGCGGGCGGCGCAGATCGCGGGCGTACACGAGATCATTCTGCGTCTGCCGGAAGGTTATTCCACGCGGATCGGCCAGGGCGGCATGTCGCTGTCGGCCGGGCAACGCCAGCGTATAGGGCTTGCGCGCGCCGTGTTCGGCGATCCCTTCCTGGTCGTGCTCGATGAGCCGAACGCCAACCTGGACGCCGATGGCGAGAACGCGCTGAGCCGCGCG
This sequence comes from uncultured Alphaproteobacteria bacterium, assembly GCA_963770385.1. GTDB lineage: Bacteria > Pseudomonadota > Alphaproteobacteria > Rhizobiales > Xanthobacteraceae > Bradyrhizobium. The sequence goes on from CAVYPJ010000003.1 coordinate 3,967,575, forward strand.
ATCCAGATCCTGCGCCACAATAAGAGTATTGTCGTCGTGATCTCGCATCGCCCAAGCGCGCTCGGCGCGCTGAACATGGCGATGGTGCTCTATGAGGGCAAGTCGATCGCGTTCGGTTCGTCCCAGGAGATATTCTCGCGCGTCAATGCGACCGCGGTACAGCGGACGCAAGCCCTGCGGCAGCCGCCGGACCAGGCGCCCGCCGCAAACCCCAGAGCAGTTCGTCGGGCCGCCGTTCCGGAGCGCGTTTAGCATGAGAACGATCGAGAACGCCGAGCGTTTCGATGCGTCCCGGCCGAATTGGGGCAGCGAGCCGCAAATAGAAGGCGTGGGACCGCAGGGCGAGGCCCTGATTCTCGAATTGCAGCGTCTTCGACAGGCCTTCAACGAAGATGACGGCGCGGGCCGGCGACGAAAGCGCTCATTGCGCGAAGGCGATGGCGCCGAACCGGATCGGCATCGGCGCGGCGACAAGCCGAAGCGTCGCCGCAAGGGCAGGATGGGACGGGCGATCGATGGCTGGCTCACGCAATTCGGGCTGAAGTCGCCTGCTGAAGGCCGCGACGAACGTTTGTTTGACGCGACCCGGGTAGATCCGCCACGCCGTCGCGCGAAGGCGGCTCCCAGCGAGCCCGTCGTCATGAAGAGGTCCTCTGAAACAAAGAGGCAGCCCGACGCCAACCCGCGACAGCGCCGCCGTGGGCCGACCGTCATTTCCGGCGAGCCCGTCGGCGCGAAACGGTCCGTCGATCCCGTCAATGAATATGCTCCGCGTCGGCCCCAACGACGCCCGGCTCCGCCGGTCATTCCGGTCGAGCCGGTCGTTGTGAGACCGAGACCCACTGATGCAAGACAGGTTGATGCAAGACCGATCGATGTAAGACCCGTCGATGCGCCCGCGCCACGCGCGCCGCGCCCTCAAGGGCCGCCTCCCGCATTGTCCGATCCGATCGCCGTGAAGCGACAGGCCGAGCCGGCGATCCCGATTCCACCGCGCAGCGAGGGGCCGAACATCACGCATGGCGATCGGATCGCCATGGACCTGATGAAGGCGGCACCGGCTATTACGGCGTCCGGCAATCCTCAGCAGGGCGTATTGCCGGTGAAGCCCGGTGCGGCGCTTCCAATTCCCGCGCAACCGGTAGCGGCCAGAGGCACGGTGATCAGCAGGTCGCGTGATGGCTTGATGGCTGGCGTGTCGTTCATCCTCGATCACGGTGCGCCGCCTCCGCCGGAGGATGAGAGCCTCCCGGTGCGTGCGCGGTGGTCGTTCGAACGCGAGTTGCGCCGCGGACTTCGGGTGCTCCTGGTGGCGCTCGTGCTGGGCGGCGGCTGGATGGTGTTCGTGCCGCTCGCCGGCGCGGTCGTCGTGCCCGGTAATCTCGTCGTTAAATCCAACGTCAAGGCCATCCAGCATCCGACCGGCGGCGTCGTCGCCGAAATCAGTGTGCAGAACGGCTCGCATGTGCAGGCCGGCGACCTGCTGATCAGATTGGACGCGACGCAGGCGCAAGCCGCCCTTCAAGTGGTGAGCAAGCAACTCGCTGAAGTGCGGGCGAAACTCGGGCGTCTCGGCGCGGAGCGGGATGGGCTCGATCATTTAGACGTGCCGAGCTCGCTGGCGTCACGGGCATCCGAAGAGAATGTCGCAAGTGTCCTGGCCGCAGAACAGTCGCTCTTCAAGGCGCGATACACCGGGCGTCAAGGCCAGAAAGACCTGCTACAAAGCAAGGTCTCGCAGCTCACCGAGGAGATTTCGGGCCTCGAAGCCCAGGTGAGCTCGAAGGCGAAGCAATTGGAGCTGATCCAGGGTGAACTGACCGGAGTTCAGGATCTCTACGACAAGCGGCTGGTTCCGTTGACCCGGCTCACGTCGCTGCAACGCGAAGCGGCGCGACTCGATGGTGAGCGCGGCCAGCTGGACTCCACCATTGCCGAGACCAAGGCGAAGATCGGCGAGGCACAGCTCCAGATCCTTCGCACCGAACAGGATTTCCGCACCGATGTCATGAAGGAGCTGACCGAAGCGCAGGCCAAGGAAGCCGAGCTCGTCGAACGCGGCGTCACCGCGCGGGATCAGCTCGACCGGATTGAGTTGCATTCGCCGACGTCTGGCTTGATCCATCAGCTGAACGCACACACGATCGGCGGCGTGATTCGCGCCGGCGACACGGTCATGGAAATCGTCCCCGACAGCGACGATCTGCAGATCGAAGCTCATGTGCAACCGAACGACATCGATCAGGTGCACAACGGCCAGACTGCCTTCGTCCGCCTGACCGCATTTGACCGGCAAACCACGCCGCAGCTTGCCGGCAAGGTGTCCTACGTGTCGGCCGACACCTCTCGCGAGCAGCAATCGTCGTCGAACTCGCCGTTCTTCACGGTCAGGGTGGTGCTGCCCGAGGAGGAACGTCGCAAATTGGCCGGCGGCCAGCTCGTCCCGGGCATGCCCGCCGAAGTCTTCATGCAGACGGGCAGCCGCAGCATGATGAGCTATCTGTTCAGGCCGATCCTCGACCAGATGCGCCGCTCCTTCGTCGAGCGGTGAGGGGCGGCAAGCCCCTCACCGGAACTTGCATCATATCAAGCGCTCAACGTCGTGAGTGTGGGAACGAACCCGCGCCGCGGCGACGTCCGCGCGTCTCGCGTCGATATCGCTCTTGAAAGGATCGCGCTGCGACTGGCGATCAACGAAGTTTGTCTTTCGACACACGATTCTGTTTATGCGTGAGATAATTTGATCGGTATCCGACAGTCGCCGCATTGAGATAACTGGCGAACCAGACTCCGGACAAGCTGACGACATCTCAATCGTCGATTGGTCGACGTGGGAGCGACATCTTCTCACGTGGAGGCGAGCACATGGCCACTTTGCCAACGACCGCACGAACGGATGCGATCAATCTCTCGACTGATCTTGCGCAGGCCGGCACGGTTTATAACGATGCGACCCGATTGCTCGACGGCGGATTATGGAGCACGCCGGCCGATAACAACAATCAGCCCGCGTTCCTCGGCATGTACACGACCGACGTCAATGCCGTGCTGGACGATCTCAATGCGATGCTCGGCAATCCGAATGGCGTCACGGTGAACGGCGATGCGTTCAATCTGGCGGCCGCGGATACGGCGGTGCTGCAGCAGGTTCAGGGCCAATTGCAGACGCTCTTGACGCAGGCACCGCTTTCGATCGGCACCGGAGCCGATGCGGCCGCGGCGCAGCAGATGCTGCACACGACACAGATGGACATTCTCAACGAGATCAACGGCGATCAGGCCCTTGCGCAGGCGCTCGGCGCCAACCCCTTTCCGACCGGAACCGGCGCGAACAATGTCGGTTTCCAGGCCTTGCCGACGGGATCCGACGCGGCGGATGCGATCGCGGCTGCGACCGGGGCCAACCCGACGCTGGCGCAGGTCGGGACGGTGTTCAATGCCGCGGCCGATCTCGCCATCGGCGGGTTGAATCAGAACAATCTCACGCAGTTCAACGCGGACATGCAGGCGATTTCGACCGGCCTGACCAACATTCTCAACAACCCGGACGCACTTGCCACAATCGAGACCGGCGAGAACGCCAACGACGCCGCGCTGACCACTATTCATCTGCAGACGGTGCTCGAGCAGATCAATTCGCAGATGAACAATTTCGATGCGAAATACGCGACCGACCCCAATGCAGCGGCGCGATCGACCAATGACAATCTGCTCGACATGATCGACATCGTCCAGAACGACGCGGCGCTGAATACGGCCGCGGGAGGCAACGGCACGCCGGGCACCGTCGGCGGCTTTGCAGAGATGCCGGCCTATCTCGACAACGGCAACGGCATGCCTGGAACGATCACGCAATTTCAGGACGATCAGGGGCAGACCAATTTCTGGGCCCAGTTCCTGGCCGAGGCAAATGTCATCAACAATCAGCTGACCAACGTCGCGGCCGGCAACAATGCGACGGCGATGGAGATCCAGTCGCTGATCACCGAGATCCAAAACTATCAGCAGTTCGGTGCCTCGTTCGACCAGGCGCAGGGCGGCACGTTCAGCGCGCGGTTCGACAACGAACTGCTGGGCGGCACGTTGAACGCCGACACCGCGGCTGCCGTGCACGGACTGACCGGGATCATGAACGGCGACACCGGTGCTGCGCTGGCGGCTGATCAGGCCCAGATTACGGCGGCCGGCATGGGTTTCGCCGCCGACGCCATGGACGTCTCCGGCAACAACATTCCTGTCGGCGGAGGTGCTTATGTCGGCACGGCGACGACTGTCGCGAGCGCGACCACGGTCGCAGGCAATGCGCAGGGTACACTTCCGGTCGGGCCCGTGGCGTCAGCGACGACGGGGCTTTCCTCCGATCCGAATGCGGCAGGGGGCGCGCAGGGCGCGGGTGCCGGTGCTCAAGGTGCAGGCGGTCAAGGCGCGGCGGCTCAGGGGGCTGGTGGCGCTCAGGCCGCGGGCGGGCAAGGCACACAGGGCACAGGCCACGCGCAGGATGGGCACGGCGCTCAGCCTGCGGCAGCCGCGGGACAAGGTGCGCAAGGCGGGCAGACTGCCGTCGGCTCGGGTACGGGGGCGGCGGGTGCCGGCACAGCCAATCCGGCCGACCATGGCAGCCACGACGCCGCGGGTGATCACAGCGCGCGCGCCGGATATGGCCATGGTAGACCACAGCATGGGCCAGATGCCGAACCACTTCGAACTGATGTGGCATCACGTTTGATGGTGCGCGGCGGATAGCGGCTCTTAGCCGTCAATCAGCCTCGCAAGCTCTGCCGCCACGCGCGCCGTGACGGCAGAGTTTTCTATCGTCATGCCAAGCAGGAAAATTGCGCCGCGCGCTCAGGCGCCGACCGCGTTCTTTGCGATCACGTTCCGATAGAACGATGCGCTGAGTTTAGGCGTGCGGCGCTGCGTCTCGAAGTCGACATGATACAGCCCGAAGCGTTTTTCGTAGCCGTAGATCCACTCGAAATTGTCCATCAGGCTCCAGAGGAAATAGCCGCGCACCGGGACGCCTTCTGAAATCGCGCGCTGCAGCTGCGTGAGGTAGTTGCGCAGATACATGATGCGGTCGAGATCGTAGATATTGCCGTCGTTGGAAATCTTGTCGTCGGACGAGGTGCCGTTCTCGGTGATGTAGATGGTGTCGACCTTCCAGATCTTGGCCGCGAGTCGCGGTACCCAATAGGCCGTCTCCGGCGCGATCCGGAGCCAGTCCGAGCTCATGTGCGGGAACGATGTCGGGAAGGGCAGCACGTCAAACCCCGGCGCGCGGTCGGAGGCAACGACGTAATATTGCGGCGCATAGATGTTGAGGCCGAGAAAGTCGATCGGGGACGAGATGATCTTCAGCTCTTCCTCGGTATATTTCGGCGCATCCTTGCCGGCATATTTGAGAAACGCGTCGGTGTATTTTCCTTCCAGCATCACGTTCAGGAAGCCGGCGTTCATCTCGCGCGTGGCAATCTCCGCGGCGCGGACATTGTCGGGCGTATCGATCGCCGGCACGCAGGCCGCGATGTTTTCGGCAGGACCAATCTTGGTGCCCGCTCGCCCCAGCGCCCGGACCGCCTGCACGGCGAGGCCGTGCGCCAGAGCGACATTGTGACGGACCTGGTTCAACTGCGCCGGCGGCAAGGTGAGGCCCGGCGCGTCAAGCCCCCAGCCATAGCCGAAATTGACGAAGCGGCCGCATTCGTTGACCGTGAAGATGTATTTGACACGGTCGGTCAGCCGCTTGGCGACGTAGCCCGCATAGTCGGCGAATGCCTTGCAGGTGTCGACGGATTCCCATCCGCCGAAGCGGTCCTGCAGCGCCTGCGGCAGATCCCAGTGATAGAGCGTCGCATACGGCTCGATGCCGTTCGCGAGCAGCTCGTCGAGCAGCCGGTCGTAGAAATCGAGGCCCTTCGGATTGGGCGTGCCTGTGCCCTCGGGAAACACGCGCGGCCACGCGATCGAGAACCGGTAGGCCTTCGCGCCCAGCTCCTTGATCAGGCCGACGTCTTCCTTGTAGCGGTGATAATGATCGTTGGCGCGGTCGCCGTTGCTGCGGTCGTAGATCTTGCCCGGCGTATGGCTGAACGTGTCCCAGATCGAAAGCCCGCGGCCGTCTTCTTGGGGCGCGCCTTCGATCTGATAGGAGGAGGTCGCGGTGCCCCAGGTGAATCCGCCCGGAAAACTTCCGGGCGCGAGCGGGCTCGAGGCTAAGTTGGTTCGGCTCTCCTGCGCCAAGGCGGGGCCCGCTGCGATATCAAGTCCAAAAAGTCCGGCAAGCTTGCCAAAATGCCGGCGCGAGAGCTTACCGCGCATCGATTTCCCCTATGGTCTCAACTTTGTCCGGCCTCGCGCCTTGCAGCATCCGGTCGGATTGGAACGGATCGATCTGATACGCAGAAATCCTGTCGATCTCAAATGTCACCATGATCGGCGATTCACCGTCGACGACCCCGACACCCCCGAAATATTTGGATCCCATGGCGAGATTGACAATCATATACATGGGATCGTCGAAGCCGACCGGGACCTTGATGTCGGAAACCGGCTTGCGGTCGATGAAATAGATGATGCGATCCCGCTGCCACAGCACGCCATAGTCGTGGAAGCTGTTGGCTGCATCCGGCAGCAGAAAATCAAACCCGCAGGACTGGATGCGGCCAGTCGCCGGAATCCGCCAATGGGTCGTCATCACGAGGTCGCCGGGCCGTTGGCCGCGTCCTTCAAGGACGTCCATCTCAGGCGGCCAACCGCCGTCATCGGCAAGCATCCAGAACGCCGGCCAGACGCCGGTGCCGATCGGCAGCTTGGCGCGGATTTCGAAATATCCGTACTTCTGGGCAAACCAGCCCTGGGTCGTGAGGAGTCCCGATACGTATTCATTGTCGAACAGGACGGATTTGAGATCGGGTGGCGTCCGCCTCGCGACGATCGAGAGGACGCCGTCATGAACCTCGAACGGGTCGAGCCCGAGCGGTGTGAGGGCGCGTCCGGCGTAGCGGGGATCGACATAGATCTGCTGCTCGCCATTGTATTTCGTCTGGCGCTTGAGCTCGGAGCCGTTGCCACCCCAGTAGCGGGCCTCCGGCCATGCGGCGCCTCCGGAATAGTGCGGCGTCCATCGGCTGTGCGCCAGCGGGTGCTCATCGAAATCGTCATGGAACGTCCGGTGCAGGGACACGGGCGCAAACTGAGTGAGATCAAGGCCGTCGACGCGGCGGCACACGTCGCTGACCGGATCATGCGTCGACAGCAAGGTGATCTGCCGCGGCGCCGGTCTGAGGCTGTCGTGTTTGAGGCCGTCTTGTTTGAGGCCGTCTTGCGCGAAGGCCGGCGTGACCGCCGCAAGGCAACCGAGCGTGACCAGGATTTTCGGGGGCAAAGGCAGAGATCCTCGACGAACTGATTTGTGCTTTCAGTGATAGTCCCCGCTGGGGGCCTGATTTGCTTACGACAGGGTGGGCCAACCTGCACGACACGATCAAATGATCTGCGCGAAGGAAACTATCCAAAATTATAGCAAATCTCTTGGCGTGTCTGTGATACGGGCGACATGTGCGGGCATGAGCTTGCCCGCAGTCACTGATACGTTGCGACGATGTCGGAGACCGCGCGCTCGAGCTGCTGCGCGGTAGCGCATTGCCGGACCACGTTGCAGAAGGTCTGGTAGCGCGGCATCTCGGAATCGCCCCAGCCCCAAGTCATGCGGCTCTCGGGATTGAGCCACACCATGCGTTTCGAACGCTCGGCGATGCGCCGCAGAATGTCGGCGCCGGGATCGAGATTGTTGCTGCGGGCATCGCCGAGCACGATCACCGTCGTCTGCGGCGTCACGCATTGCATCCATTGCCGCTCGAAGTCGGCAAATGATGAACCATAGTCCGAGGAGCCGAAGCCGACCTTAGACATGATCTGGCGCATCGCTTCTTCCGGCGCATTCGATTCCAGGACATCGCTGACCTCGATCAGATGACCTGAGAAGGCGAAGGAGCGGACGTCGGAGACGACCTCATGCAGGCTGTGGATCAACAGCAGGAAGAAATCGGAAACCCGCGCCACGGAGCCTGAGACATCGCAGAGCGCGACGATTTTCGGGCGGTCGCGCTTGCGCCGCTTCCAGGCGGTCAGGAAGGGAATGCCGCCCCAGGCCGCATTGCGCCGCAGCGTTCTGCGCACATCGAGATGGCCGCGCCGTTGCCGTTTGCGCGGCTTGCTGTAGCGTTCACGCAGCCGGCGCGCGATCTGGCGGATCAGCGCGCGCATCTGGTCGACCTGGCGCGGCTCGATCCGCGACAAGGGCGCGTTGCGCAGGATGTCGTTGCGGAGGTTTTCCGCTTCCTCACGCCCGTACAGCAAAAGCGCTTGAGAGACCGCCTCGCGGACGTTCTCTCGCAAGGCCTCGGTCGCGGCCTGCAGTCGTTCGGCGAGTGCCGGGTTGGTCGCGATCAGATCGTCGAGATCGTCACGCAGCCGCTGAATGCCCATTGCATCGAGGATGCGGCTGGAGAACAGGCCGCGCTGGGTGAAATAGCGGATATCGGTCAGTGACGCTGCGCTGGAGGCGCTGGCGACGGCGGCCGCGATTTCCGCTCGGTCCTGCGCCAGCAGCATCCGCGCGAGCGCGCCGAGGTTTTCGGTCGACTGGCCGCCCCCGCTGCTGCCTTGCGGCCTAGGCTCCTGCTGCGATGCTGCAGCGTCGGACTGGTCGTTCGCAGGGGAGAGCGGCGCCAGCTCAGGCCGCGCGAAGAAAAGATCGAAACAATCGCCGAGCGCTTTCTTCTCGTCCTCGCTCTTGGCAAGCGTCAGCAGGAACGTGTCGCGCAGAATGGCTCTGTCCGATAGGCCGACCTTTTCGACCGCACGCATCGCATCGATGCTTTCGGCCGGCGAGACCCGCACGCCCGCTCCGCGCGCCGCGCGAAAGAAGCGATGCAGGTTCTCTTTCATACGGCTTAGCCAAACACGTTCTGACGCGCGGCGTTGGCGACGAAGGTCGTGACATGCGGCAGCGTCGCCTCGACGTCGGACTCGTATTTCAGGAGCACGTTGAGGGTGTCCTTCACCATCTCATGGCCGAGCTCGGACGCCTGCAGCAGCACCAGAACGCGCGCCCAGTCGATGGTCTCGCTCACCGACGGCTGCTTCTTCAGATCGAGGTTGCGCACCTCGTGGATGAAGCCGACGAGCTGCTTGCGCAGTTTGTCGGAGATGCCGGGGACGCGGCTCTCGACGATGCGCTCCTCCAGCTTCTGCTCTGGAAAACCGATATGCAAATGCAGGCAGCGGCGCTTCAACGCATCGCCGAGATTGCGTTCGCTGTTGGATGTCAGGATCACCGTCGGCGGGACTACGGCAGACACGGTGCCAAGCTCAGGGATCGAGACCTGGAAGTCGGAGAGGATCTCGAGCAGCAGCAATTCGAATTCGGCGTCCGACTTGTCGATCTCGTCGATCAGCAGAACGCAGCCGGCGGGCTGCTCCAGCGCCTGCAACAGCGGCCGGGGCTCGACGAATTCCTTGGAGAAGAACACGTCGCCGAAGTCGTGCAGCTGGTCGAGGGCCGCATGCAGCGTCTCGGCGCCGCCGAGCACCTCGCCGAGCTTGTCCTTCAGGATCTGCGTATAGAGCAGCTGCTTGGCGTATTTCCACTCATAGAGCGCCTTCGCCTCGTCGAGCCCCTCATAGCACTGCAGGCGGATCATCTTTAGCCCGCGCCACGCGGCGATCGCTTTCGCAAGCTCGGTCTTGCCGACGCCGGCCGGCCCTTCGACGAGGATGGGCTTCTCGATCTGCTGAGACAGATAGACCGCGGTCGCGATCTGGCGGCTGGCGATATAGCCTTGAGAGGCAAGGCCGCTTTCGACGGCTTCGATCGAGGCCTGGGGCCGATGGTCAGCCACGGATTTCAACTCCGGTCTTATGAGCAGGTTCTGGCTACGCGCGTTTCGGCCCGATGTCCATAGCGTGCCCGCATACCGCCGACGCTCAGCTAGAAGAGCGAGGTCGCGATCAGCAAGATCGTCACTTCGCTGGCCTGCTCCAGCGCGCCCAGCACATCGCCGGTCTGCCCGCCGACCTGCCTTTGCGTGAACGCCGCCAGCAACAGTCCAATCACTACCAGCATTGACAATGCAAACATCGCGCTGCCCAGTCCGAAACCGAGGAACAGGCCGATGGCGCCGAGCACCAGCGCAATGGCTGCGCTCTGCAGTGGTGGCTGTCCCACTCCGCTGGAAAGGCCGTCTGTGCGCGCGGGCGGAACGAAGGCCATGAAGGCGGGCAGGCTCGCACGCGCCGCGACATGCGCCGTGATCAGCGCGATTGCCACAAAACGTGGATCGGCAATGTCCGCAAGCGCGCTCCATCGCAGCATGAGCGAGATCATCAACGCGCAAGCGCCGTAGGTTCCGATGCGGCTGTCGCGCATAATCTCCAGCTTCTGTTCGCGCGTCTTGCCGCCGCCGAATCCGTCGGCAGTATCGGCTAGCCCGTCCTCATGCATCGCGCCGGTGAGCAGCGTCGTCGTCGCGATCGCAAGCGCGGACGCCGGCAGCACCGTCAGGTTGACGCGCGACGCCAGCCAGTAGACGGCCGCACCGGCGAGGCCTACCACCAGGCCCGCCACGGGAAACGCCCAGCTTGCACGCGCCACGTCGCCTTCGCCGACGGCCGTCGATGGGCCGACCGGCAGGCGCGTGCAGAGCGAGATCGCGATCCTGAGATCGGTCAGGAGCTGACGCAGGCTTTCGGTGTAACTGTTCAAGGGCGCTCCGAACGCTCGGACATTTGCGGGGCGGTTGCTACTTCACGCGCATCGGCAGGCCGGCGACGACGAACTCCACTTCGTCGGCGACGCGCGCGATGGTCTGGTTGAGAAGGCCGGCAGCGTCACGGAATCGGCGCGCAAGCGCATTGTCGGGCACGATGCCAAGGCCGACTTCGTTGCTGACCAGCACGACCGGACTTCGCTGGCGGGCAAGCGCATCGGAAAGCCGGGACGCTTCCTCCGACCAGTCGCGCTCGGCGTGCATCAGGTTGGACAGCCACAGCGTCAGGCAGTCGACCAGTCGCGCGCCGCCGCCGTCGGTCTCGGCCAGTGCCGCGACGAGCTCGATCGGCGTTTCCCGCTCCAGCCATTGGTGACCGCGCCGGGCGCGATGCCCTGCGATCCGCTCGCGCATTTCTGCGTCGAGCGCCTCGGCCGTCGCGATATAGACCGGCCGGCCGGGAAAGGCGCGCGCGCGAGTTTCCGCGCGGGTGCTTTTTCCCGATCGTGCGCCTCCGGTGATAAGGATGACGGTCATCGCGCTTCTTCCGATTTCTGCCACGCAATAATCATCAATCGCCGCTGATGACAAAGGCTAAATCGCGAAACAGGGCTTGCGCGGCACCGGCATTCTTGCGCATCAGGAGCGTGTGAGAGCCGGGGAGTGGGTGTGGAGTTTGCGGGAGCGATGGTGGTGGCGATGGTCGTGGATGCCCTCATGGGCTGGCCCGACGGCCTGTTCGCGCGGATCGGTCATCCCGTCACATGGCTGGGCCGGCTGATTGCGGGTTTGGATGCAAGCTGGAACCGCGCCGCCGATGCGCCCTGGAGGCGGCGCGCGGCAGGCCTCGCCGCCGCGCTGATCGTGATCGCGCTTGCAAGTGGTCTGGCCCTGGCCGTGCAGGCTGTGCTGCCACAAGGGTGGGGCCGCATGGTCGTGCTCGGGGTTCTCGCATGGCCCTTCGTCGCGCTGCGCTCGCTGTATGACCACGTGGCAGCGGTGGCGCGGCCGTTGCAGGCGGGCGATATCGCGGAGGCTCGCAAGGCGGTGTCGATGATCGTGGGACGCGATCCGAACCAGCTCGATGAAGCGGGGATTGTGCGCGCCGCGATCGAGAGCCTTGCGGAGAACACCTCCGACGGCGTCGTCGCGCCGCTGTTCTGGGGTGTGCTGTTCGGGGTGCCGGGCATCGTGGGTTACAAAGCGATCAACACGCTCGACTCCATGATTGGCCATCGCACCGAGCGCCACGAATTGTTCGGCTGGGCTGCGGCGCGGATCGACGATGTCGCGAATGTCGTCCCGGCGCGGCTGACGGGGCTGCTGTTCGCATTACTGTCCGCACGTCCGGGAGACGCGATGACCTGCATGGCAAGGGATGCCCGGCGGCACCGATCGATCAATGCCGGGTGGCCGGAAGCGGCGATGGCCGGCGGCTTGGGCGTGCGGCTGTGCGGGCCGCGCGTCTATCATGGCGAGCGCGCCGACGAACCCTGGCTCAATGAAGGCAGGCGTGATCCGGCCGCCGATGACATCGCGCGCGGACTGAAACTCTATTCTCGCGCGATGATGTGCCTGGCAGGGCTTCTTGTGATCCTGGCTTTCGTCTAAAGAGACGGCATGCTGGACCATGGCGGAAATCTCGATGTCGCGCGCGAACGCTTCGGCGGTCGCCTGGAGGATTGGATTGATCTCTCCACCGGCATTAACCGGCGCCCTTATCCGGTCGGCGAACTGCAGTTACGGCGCTGGACGGCGCTGCCGTCGCGGTCCGATATAAAGTCTCTTCATAATGCCGCGCGCCAAGCCTATGGCACGGCGGCGCCCATTCTCGCGACGGCCGGCGCGCAAGCCGCGATTCAGCTGCTGCCGCGGCTCGTGCCGGTCGGCCGGGCGCGGATTTTCGCGCCGACCTATAATGAATATGCCGCAATCCTGAATTCGGCGGGCTGGTTGGTCGAACATGTTACCGATCTCACGGACCTAGCCGGCGCCGATCTGGCGATCGTGGTCAATCCGAATAATCCTGACGGGCGGCAGCACGAGCCTGCGAAACTACTTGCCCTACTGCCCCATGTCGGCCGTCTGGTCGTCGACGAAAGCTTCGCTGATACGACGCCCGGCCTGTCGCTCGCGCCGGAGGCGGGGCGGGCAGGGCTGCTCGTCCTGCGTTCGTTTGGCAAGTTCTACGGTCTCGCGGGACTGCGCCTTGGCTTCGTTCTCGGAACTGAGGCAGATGTGAAAGCTCTCGCCGGCATGTCTGGGCCGTGGCCGGTTTCCGGCGTCGCGATCGAGATCGGACGGCGCGCATTGCTCGACGACGATTGGGCCGACGAGACGAGGACACGGCTCGTGCGCGAGGCACCGCGGCTCGATGCTCTGGTGGAGCAGGCGGATTGGCAACTCGTCGGAGGCACGCCGCTGTTCCGGCTTTATGAGACGCGCGAAGCCCAGGCCGCGCAGGCCCGGCTTGCCGAGGCGAAAATCTGGTCGCGTGTCTTCAGAGATCAGGCTGGCTGGTTGCGTCTGGGCCTGCCGGGCAGCGAAACGGAATGGGTCCGTCTCGTCGCCGCGCTCTCCCGTTGACGGCGATCAGCGCGCAAGTGCGAGCAATCCCTCGACATCCAGATGCGTTTCGATGTGGTCGGCGAGCGCATCGAGGGCACTATCGACCTTGGCGCCATAAGGCTCGCCTGACGCGGAAATCCCAAGCCGCGCCAGGAAAGCGCCGCGAAATGCATCCGAGCTAAACAATCCGTGCAGATAACTTCCCTGGACGCGGCCATCGGCCGAGATCGCACCTTCCGGCTTGCCGTCGATGCGCGCAAACGGACGCGCGCAATCTGTCCCCTCACTGCGGCCGATGTGGATTTCGTAGGCTTCGATCGGCTTGTGCGTCCCGGTGTGAATGGCCTCCACCTGTGTAAGACTCTTTTGCGGCGTCATCACGGTCGTGACGTCGAGTAGCCCGAGCCCTGGCGTCTCGCCGGCTGGGCCTTCGATGCCGTCAGGGTCAGATACGTTTCGTCCCAGCATCTGGTATCCGCCGCAGAGCCCGAGCACATGTCCGCCGCGGCGATGATGCGCGAGGATGTCGATGTCCCAGCCCTGCGCACGCAGGAAAGAAAGATCACCGCGCGTCGATTTGGAGCCGGGAATAATGACGAGCGTCGCATCGCCCGGAATGGCTTCGCCCGGCCGCACCATCACGAGATCGACGTCGGGTTCGAGCTTGAGCGGATCGAGATCGTCGAAATTCGCGATCCGTGATAGCGCGAGGCAGGCGATCTTGTGCTTGCCCGGCTTGCGCGCGTCCGTCAGCCCGAGCGCGTCTTCGGCCGGAAGTTCGCCGGCGCGCGAAAAATGGGGCAGCACGCCGAAGCCGCGCCAGCCGGTGCGCTCGGCGATCAACGCATAACCGTCGTCGAACAGCGTGGGATCGCCGCGGAACTTGTTGATGATGAAGCCGCCGATCATCGCGGCATCGTCGGGATCGATCACCGCCTGGATGCCGACGAGTTGCGCAATCACGCCGCCTCGGTCGATATCGCCGACCAGCACGACCGGTACGTCCGTGCGGCGCGCAAAGCCCATATTTGCGATGTCGTTCTTGCGCAGATTGACTTCGGCCGGGCTGCCGGCGCCTTCGACCAGCACCAGATCGGATTTCGCCTTCAGCCGCTCGAAGCTCTCGATCACCGCGGGCATCAGCGACGGCTTCATCGCCGTATAGTCGCGCGCGCGCAAGGTGGCGACGCGCTGCCCGTGCACGACGATCTGCGCGCCGACATCGGTCTCGGGCTTCAGCAGCACCGGGTTCATGTCGGTGTGCGGTTCGACGCCCGCGGCGAGCGCCTGCAATGCCTGCGCGCGGCCAATCTCGCCGCCGTCTATCGTGACGGCGGCGTTGTTAGACATGTTCTGCGGTTTGAAGGGCAGCACACGAATGCCGCGGCGCTTGGCTGCGCGCGCAAGCCCCGCGACGATGAGCGACTTGCCCACGTCCGAGCCTGCTCCCTGGATCATCAATGCGCGGGCCATGCGATCCAATGCGATCAGCTAGAACTCGACGCCCGGCTGGGCCTTGATGCCGGAGCGGAACGGATGCTTCACCAGCGTCATTTCGGTCACGAGATCGGCCGCGTCGATCAATTCCTGCTTGGCGTTGCGGCCGGTCAGCACGACATGTGTCAACGGTGGCTTCGAGTTCTGCAGGAACGATACGACCTCGTTGATGTCGAGATAGTCGTAGCGCAGCGCGATGTTGATCTCATCGAGCACGACCATGCGCAAGTTCTCGTCGCTGATCAGCGCTTTCGCTTTCTCCCAGCCGGCTTGCGCCGCGGCGATGTCGCGGGCGCGGTCCTGTGTCTCCCAGGTGAAGCCTTCGCCCATGGCGTAGAACTGGCACAGCTCTCCGAAATGTGTGGTCAGCAGCCGCCGCTCACCGGTATCCCAGGCGCCCTTGATGAACTGTACGACGGCACAGGGGAAGCCATGTGCGACACAGCGCATGATCATGCCGAAAGCCGAGGACGATTTTCCTTTGCCCGCGCCGGTATGGACGATGATGAGACCCTTCTCTCCGCTTTTCTCGGCCATCATCCGGTCGCGGGCGGCTTTCTTCTTGGCCATCTTGGCGGCATGGCGGCCCTCGTCGGCCGTATCTTGTTCAGGAACCATGCGGGGCACTCCTCCGGCTTGACAGGGCCCGGACCTTGACAAGGCCTGGACCTTGACAAGGCTAGGACTTGGGCAAATGGTGAATTTCAAGCGTTGGTGCCTGTCCTACGACAGGCGAAGAGGGAATGCGATAGGGCGTTCGGCCACTGAAGGCCTCGCCTGAATAGCAGCCGCCCCCGCGACCGTGACCGGAGAGATCCCAATCGCCACTGACCTGAGAGGGCCGGGAAGGCGGGGATCGGAGGAGAGATCCTGCTCCGCAAGCCGGGAGACCTGCCAGCGCATCGAGTTTGGTCCGGCGGACGGGGTGTTCCGCGACGGGGAGCGAATCGCTTACGCGATCTCGCACGCCTCATCGCCACCTGCCGCCAACATCAGGAAGGGCGATGACCGTCACGCTTCACGTCTGTATCACCTGCCGCGCGGGTCAGACGATTCCGGAAGGGGAATCGACGCCGGGCGCGCGCTTGCGCGATGCCATCCTCGATGCCGGTGTGCCCTCCGGCATCAACCTCGTACCCGTCGAGTGCCTCTCCGCCTGTAACCAGGGTTGCTCGGTCGCGCTCAGCGCGCCCGGTCGATGGTCCTATGTCTATGGCCGCCTGTCGGAGGCCAATGCGAAGGACGTCGTCGCCGGCGCCGCCGCCTATGCCGCCGCGCCCGACGGAATCGTGCCATGGCGCACGCGGCCCGAAATCTTTCGCAAGCAGTCGCTTGCGCGCATTCCACCCATCATCGCGCTTCCAGAGGCCGCCGAATGACGTCGCTTGCCAAAATCCCCGTCACGGTCATCACCGGCTTTCTCGGCTCGGGCAAGACCACGCTGATCCGGCATTTGATGACCAATGCCAACGGCAAGAAGCTCGCGGTGCTGGTGAACGAGTTCGGAAGCGAGGGCGTCGATGGCGACATCCTGAAATCCTGCGCCGATGCCAATTGCCCGGAGGAGAATATCGTCGAGCTCGCCAATGGCTGCATTTGCTGCACGGTGGCGGACGATTTCATTCCGACGATCGAGAAGCTGTTGGCGCGGAAGGTGCGCCCCGATCACATCCTGATCGAAACCTCCGGCCTCGCGCTGCCGAAGCCGCTGTTGAAGGCTTTCGACTGGCCGGAGATCCGCTCTCGCATCACGGTCGACGGCGTCATCGCGCTCGCTGATGCAGAGGCCGTGGCCGCCGGCCGCTTCGCGCCGAATCCCGTGGCGGTCGAGGCGCAGCGCGCCGCTGACGAAAGCCTCGATCACGAAACGCCGCTGTCGGAAGTGTTCGAGGATCAGGTCGCTTGTGCGGACATCGTGCTTCTGACGAAGGCTGATCTGGCCGGTGAAGCAGGGCTTGACGCAGCGAAGCGCGCGATCGCGGCCGAGACGCCGCGTCCGGTGCCGATGCTCGCCGTGATCGACGGCGCGATCGACCCGCGCTTGATCCTCGGGCTGAACGCCGCGGCGGAGGACGATATCGCCGCGCGCCCCTCGCATCATGACGGCGAGGACGATCACGAGCATGATGACTTCGCCTCCGTCGTCGTCGAGCTTCCGGAAGTGACCGATATCGACGCGCTGGTCGCCGCGATCGGCCGGCTTGCGCGCGAGCAGAACGTGCTGCGCGCCAAGGGCTATCTGGCGGTCGCGGGCAAGCCGATGCGGCTGCTCGTGCAGTCGGTCGGCGAACGCGTGCGGCACCAGTTCGACCGGCCCTGGGGTGCAAGCCCACGGCAATCCAGGCTGGTCGTGATCGGCGAACAGGGCGATATCGACGAGGCCGCAATAAGAGCGGGCCTTGCGATCTGAGGGAGTGTCGGGACTCGACGACTGATGCACGTTGTCTTCCGCGAGAGCCACGGACTGGAGGAGACCGCGACGGCCGTTGATCTCGGCCAGGATCCGGCCGATCTGGTCGTGCTCTCGTTTTCCGACAGCGATCTCGCGGCGTTCGCGGCGGGATGGCGGCGCGGGCGCGCCAGCCTGCCGTCGCTGCGGCTTGCCAACCTTGTCGCGCTACGTCATCCGCTCTCGGTCGACACCTATATCGAACGCACGCTGTCGCAGGCGCGCGGCATGCTGGTGCGGTTGATCGGCGGTGAATCCTATTGGCCGTACGGGATCGCAGCACTGCATCAACTCGCGAAAGAGCGCGGCATCGCGCTCGCGGTCTTGCCCGCTGACGGCCGCGAGGATGCGCGGCTGGACGAACTCTCGACGCTGCCGCGCTCCACGCTGCGGCGATTGAAGACGCTCTGCGATGCCGGCGGTGCCATGGCCGCACAGACCGCGATTGCCCAGCTCGCATTGGCCTCCGGTCTCTATGCCGGGCCGGTGATCGGTGACACGCGCGTTCCCGACATGGGCTTCTACGATCCGGCGAAGGGCGTGCTGACGTCGTCGCCGCAGTTGGACAGGCCGCGCGCGCTCGTGACTTTCTATCGTTCCTATCTCACCGCAGCCGACACAGGGCCGGTGGATGCGCTGATATCGGCGCTCCGGCAAAAGGGCTTTGACGCCCATGGCGCGTTCGCCGTCTCGTTGAAAGCGCCCGGCGTCGCGGACTGGCTGAACGCTCATCTCACGCAGCAGCCACCGGCCGCGATCGTCAACACGACGGCCTTCTCGGCGATCGGTGATGACGGGACGACGCCCTTCGATGCCGCATCCTGCCCGGTGTTTCAGGTCGCGCTGTCGACGGCACGGCGTGAGGACTGGGCCGCCTCGCTCCGCGGTCTGTCGCCGGCCGATCTCGCAATGCATGTGGTCCTGCCGGAAGTTGATGGACGAATCCTTGCCGGTGTCATCAGCTTCAAATCGGCAGGCGGGCGTGATCCCGATCTGCAGTTCGCGCATCTGGCGCATCAGCCAGATCGCGAGCGCGTCGACGCGGCGGTCGATCGCATTTCGTCCTGGCATCGGCTCGCGACGCTGCCGAATGGCGGTAAGCGCCTCGCCGTTGTCCTGTCGAGCTATCCCGGCCGTCCGCACCAGATCGCGCATGCGGTCGGGCTGGATGCATTGGCCTCGGCGGAAGTATTGCTTGCTGATCTTGCGCAGGAGGGCTTCGCTTTTGAATCCGGTCATGATCTTGCGAAAGAACTCAACGAACGGAAATTGAGCTGGAGCGTCGCCGACTATCGTGGGGCGCTGGCGCGCCTGTCGCCGCAACTGCAGGAAGACCTGCAGAAGGCGTGGGGCCCACCGGAAGATGATCCGCAAGCGCGTGATGGCCAGTTTCATTTCACCGCAATTCGGTGCAGCAACGCGATCATCACCGTCCAGCCCGAACGTGGCGACGTGAAGCATCGCGACGTCGAGTATCATGATCTCGCACGCACGCCTCGGCATGCCTATGTCGCGTTCTATCTCTGGCTCAGGCGCCAGCGCGTCGATGCGCTGATCCACATGGGCGCGCATGGCACGCTGGAATGGCTGCCGGGCAAGTCGGTGGCTTTGTCGCAGCATTGCTGGCCTGAGGCGCTGACTGGTGATCTGCCGGTGATCTATCCTTTCATCGTCAACGATCCCGGCGAGGCAGCGCAGGCCAAGCGACGCATCGGTGCGGTTACTATCGGCCATCTGCCGCCGCCGCTGGCGGATAGCATGCTGCCACAGAATCTGATCCGGCTCGAGCAACTGCTTGATGAATACTCGACCGCAGACGGTCTCGATCCCGCGCGGCGCGGGCGACTGGTCGCCGCGATCCGCGACGAGGCGCGCGCGGCGGGCGTCGAGCACGATCTTGGCCTGGCCGAATCCGCAGCACCCGCCGAAGCGATCCCACGGATCGACCGCTTCGTCTGCGATCTGAAGGAAAGCCAGTTCGGCGATGGCCTGCACGTCTTTGGCCGCGGCGACTATGGCGCCGAAGAACGCGGCGCGCTGATCGATGCGCTGTCCGGCAGGCGCGTCGCGCCGGGGCCGGCGGGTTCGCCTTTTCGCGGCCGTAGTGACGTCCTGCCCACGGGGCGCAATCTGTTCGCGGTCGACCCGCGCGCGGTGCCGACGCGCGCCGCCCATGCGCAAGGCATCAAGCTCGCCGAGGAACTGCTGCGCCGGCATTTGCAGGATCATGGCGACTGGCCGAAGGGACTGGTCGTCGATCTCTGGGGTTCGGCGACGATGCGGACCGCAGGCGAAGAGTTTGCGATGGCGCTGCATCTCGCCGGCATTGAGCCGCGCTGGGACCATGCGTCCGGCCGGCTGAGTGGATACGAGATCTTTCCCCTGGCACAGCTCGGAAGACCGCGTATCGACGTGACGCTGCGTATTTCCGGCCTGTTCCGCGATGTGTTCACTGGTCTCGCCCAATTGTTCGAAGCGGCCTCGGAAGCGCTGTCGCAGCGCGACTTCGAAGGCGATGAAAATCCGTATCTCGCGCGCACCGCTCGCGTGTTCGGTCCGCAGCCGGGCCAATACGGTGCCGGCATGGCGTCGATGCTCGACGACTTCACTCCTGAAGCGCGGCAGGCGGCAGGCGAGGCGTGGTTGTCGGCATCGTCATGGGCGGTCGCCGCCGATGGTGCGATGACGTCCGACCGCGTGGGCATCGAAGCGCGCCTCAAAGCCGCTGACGCCTTCGTGCATGTCCAGGATTTGCCCGAGACCGACCTGTTGCTCGCGTCGGACTATGCGGCGCACGAAGCCGGCGTTGCGGCTGCCGCGGCAAGCCTCGGTTCGCCGATCGCTTCGCTCTACCATCTCGACGCGACGCGGCCGGACACGCCGCGCGCACGCTCGTTATCCGAGGAAATCGCCCGCGTGGTGCGCTCGCGCGCCGCCAATCCGAACTGGATTGCGGGCATGATGCGCCACGGCTTTCGCGGCGCCGCCGAGATCGCGGCGACGCTGGAGCATATGGCGGCATTCGCACATCTTGCCGCTGTCGTGCCGGCGCATCTGTTCGACCTCTATTATGACGCGACGCTCGGCGACGACGAGGTCCGCCGCTTTCTGGTGGATGAAAATCCGGCGGCGTTGGCGGCGATCGAGGATTGCTTCGCACGCCTGCACAAGGCCTCGCTTTGGGTAACTCGGCGCAATTCCATCGCCGCGTCGTTGCGGGAAGCGTCATGAACCGCTTCGCGATCAAGGGCTGGTGTCCTAGTGCCTATCGGCCGATGCTATCGGGCGATGGGCTCGTCGTGCGCGTCCGTCCGCGTGCCGGACGGTTGTCCGCCGCGCAGGCGAATGGCATCGCCGATCTCGCTGATCGTTACGGCAACGGAATGACCGACCTGACTGGGAGGGCGAACCTGCAAATTCGCGGTGTCAGCGCTGCGAGCCACGAGCCATTGCTTGCCGAGCTTGTGCGGCTCGCGCTGATCGACGCGGATGAAGAATGCGAGGCGCAACGCAACGTCGTGGTCGCGCCGTTCTGGGCCGAAGGCGAAGATACATATTCGCTTGCAACCGAACTTGAGCGTGCGTTGGCGGCAAGACATCTCGATTTGCCGGTCAAATTCGGCTTTGCCGTCGACTGCGGAGCTGAGCGCGTTCTGGCGAAGACGCCCGCCGATATCCGCATCGAGCGCGGCAATGCGGGTGGACTGATCGTGCGCGCGGACGGCGCGGAGCCGGGCCGTGCGGTCGGACGCGGCGAGGTCGTCCCGGTTGCACTATCGCTGGCAGAATGGTTCGTGGAGTCCGGCGGCGCGGCGGATGGAAGAGGGCGCATGGCGCCACATCTTGCGAGTGGCGCCGTGCTTCCGGATGCGCTCGCGGGGAACGCAACACCGGCGTCAGCGACGGCAATGCCTGGTCCCGGCCTTTGCCCCGTCGGCGCATTGGTCGGACTTGCCTTCGGGCAGATGCAAAGCGCAACCCTCAAATTCGTCGCCGGTCTCGCGGGTGGTCTGCGCCTGACGCCCTGGCGCATGATCCTGATCGAAGGACTAGATGAGCTGCCGGAGCATGATGGCCTCGTGACCGAGGCGAGCGATCCGATCCTGCGCGTCACGGCCTGCACCGGTGCGCCGGCGTGTCCGCAGGCGCATGCCGAAACGCGTGTGCTTGCGAAGGCTCTCGCCCCATCCCTCGCGCATCACGCGCGCCTCCACGTTTCCGGCTGCGCCAAGGGCTGTGCGCATCCGGGCGTGTCATCGATCACGCTGGTTGGCACAGAAGACGGCTTCGATCTGGTTCGCGACGGCTGCGCGCGCGATGTTCCTGTGGCAAGTGGGCTCGATCCTGCCGAGATGCTCGCCGACCCCGCCGCTCTGTTGGGAGCGGGCTGATGCCGCATCTCTACGAGACCAACGGGGCGACAATCTACCGGCAATCCTTTGCGACCATCCGCGCTGAGGCGGATCTCGCGCAATTTGCGGCGGATGAGGAGCCGGTCGTCGTCCGAATGATCCATGCGTCCGGCATGGTCGGCCTGGAGGCAAGCATCCGCTTCACACCAGGCATGGCGACGACCGCGCGCGCGGCGTTGCAACGAGGTGCGCCTATTCTCTGCGACGCGCGCATGGTATCGGAAGGCATCACACGGTCGCGGCTTCCTGCAAATAATAACGTGATCTGCACGCTCGATGATCCGGCCGTGCCTGAGCTTGCGCAGTCCATGCGCAACACCCGTTCGGCCGCGGCGCTCGAACTGTGGCGGCCGCGTCTCGAAGGCGCAATCGTCGCGATCGGTAACGCGCCTACGGCCTTGTTCCACCTGCTCAATATGCTGGAGGATCAAAACTGTCCGCGGCCGGCCGCAATCATCGGCTGCCCGGTCGGCTTCGTCGGCGCGGCTGAGTCGAAGGCGGCCTTGATGGCTGCGGCGCCCGCGCCCGCGCTGACCGTGCTCGGACGTCTCGGCGGGTCGGCGATCACGGTCGCGGCCGTGAATGCGCTCGCAAGCAGGAGCGAATGACGATGGGGCGGATCATCTGCTGCGGCCTTGGACCGGGCGATCCCGACCTGATGAGCGTGCGCGCAGACCGGATCATCCGCGCCGCGACGCATGTCGCCTATTTCCGCAAGAGTGGAAGGCCGGGGCAGGCGCGGCAGATCGTCGAGGGGATGCTGGCGGCGGGCGTTCAGGAATATCCGATGGAGTATCCGGTTACGACCGAGATTGCCTTCGACAGCGAGGAATATGTCCGATTGCTCGCGGATTTCTATGACGCATGGGCTGACCGTCTCGAACGTGTCGCGCGTGAGACCGATGTCGTCGTGCTCTGCGAAGGCGATCCGTTCTTCTACGGCTCGTTCATGCATCTCCATGCGCGGTTGCAAGGCCGCGTCGAAATCGATGTCGTCGCCGGCATTCCCGGCATGGCGGGCTGCTGGAACGCGGTTGGCCGGCCGATCGCGCTCGGCGACGATGTCATGACCGTGCTGATGGGCACGCTGCCGGAAGCCGAGCTTGTCGCGCGCGCCCGCAATTCCGATGCGCTCGTGATCATGAAAACGGGCCGCAACCTTGGCAGGGTTCGCCGCGCGCTGCTGGCGGCTGGTCGGCTCGACGAAGCCTGGTTGATTGAACGCGGCACGATGCCGGACCAAAAGATCGTACGCCTGAAAGACGTCGACACGACCGAATGTCCTTATTTCGCGATCGTGCTGGTGCATGGACGAGGCCGACGGCCGGAGACGGACGAATGACGGGCCGGCTGTCCATCGCGGGGCTTGGGCCGGGTGACGCGGCGCTGGTGACGCCTGAGGTGACTGCTGCGCTCGCACACGCCACCGACGTTTTCGGCTACACACCTTATGTCGCGCGCGTACCGGCGCGCGAAGGCTTGATGCTGCATCCCTCCGACAATCGCATGGAACTGCAACGCGCCACCGAGGCGTTGCGGCTCACCGCCGAAGGCCGCAACGTCGTCATCGTCTCCTCGGGCGATCCCGGCGTGTTCGCGATGGCCGCCGCCGTGTTCGAGGTGCTCGAGACTGCGCCGCAATGGCAGAGCCTCGATATCCGTGTGCTGCCCGGCGTGACCGCGATGCTTGCCGCCGCCGCGCGCGCCGGTGCGCCGCTCGGCCATGATTTCTGCGCGATCAATCTCTCGGACAATCTGAAGCCGTGGCCGGTGATCGAGAAGCGTCTGCGGCTCGCGGCCGAGGCTGATTTCTCGATCGCGATGTACAACCCGCGATCGGCCAGCCGGCCCGAAGGCTTTGCCCGCGCGCTGGAGGTTTTGAAGGAAATGGGCTGCGGCGCGCGCACCATCATCTTTGCCCATGCGGTCACGACGCCGAAGGAACGGATCGAGATGATCGCGCTGCAGGAGGCGCAGCCCGAGATGGCCGACATGGCGACGCTTGTCATCGTCGGCAATTCGGCGACGCGCCGGGTCGGCCGCTTTGTCTACGCTCCGAGGCGGGCGTCATGACCGAGCCACGCCATCACCTCGTCAATGCTCTCGGCTCGCAACCGATCGGGCAGTTCGGGCCGTGCGATCATGATGACGGGAAGATTCAGCTCGCGCGCGGCGTCGATCTTGGCGCGCGCGCCGATGCCGCCGGAATTTCGCGCGACCAGCCATTCGATGTTTCGCGCGCGCATGAGTTCAAGATCGCCTTCGCGCGTGAAGGGGCCGCGCGAGACGATGACTTCGGCGTCCGGAAATGGCAGCGTCTCGGAGGGTGCATCGACAAATCTGAGCGTGTAGGCGTGTTGCGGCTTTGCCGCGAACGGCGCGATATGCTGCCGCCCGATCGCGAGGAAGACACGCGTACGCGCCTCCGGCAGGGCGGCCACCGCGGCGTCGAGGTCGTGCACCTCGATCCATCGGTCGCCGGGCATTTGCGTCCACGCGGCGCGCTCCAGCGCGATCAGCCGAGTTTTCGTGTCCGCGCAGGCGTCGACCGCATGGCGGCTCATCTCGGCCGCGAAGGGATGTGTCGCATCGATCACATGCGTGATCCGCTGCCGCCGGATGAAATCGGCAAGTCCGCTGGCGCCGCCGAAGCCGCCGATCCGCGTCGGAACGTCGTGGCCGAGCGGGATCTGCGTGCGGCCGGCATAAGAGTAGATCGCGTCGATCTTCGCGCGCGCGATTTGCGCCGCGAGCCGGTTCGCGTCGCCTGTTCCGCCCAAAATGAGGGCGCGCATCGTGGCTGATCCCTGGCTGACCATCATCGGCATCGGCGAAGATGGCCTCGCCGGCCTGCCGGAGGCAAGCCGAAAAGCGCTGGCGAAAGCTGAGATCGTGTTCGGCGGCGAACGTCACCTCGGCCTTGCCGATATCGGTGGTCGCGGCCGGCCCTGGCCGGTGCCGTTCGACGTCGCGCCCGTGCTGACTTGCCGCGGTAGGCCAACCGCAGTGCTGGCCTCGGGCGATCCGTTCTGGCACGGCGCCGGTGGCAGCCTTGCATCGCATTTGGAAGCGGGTGAATGGATCGCGCATCCAGCACCTTCGACCTTCTCGCTCGCGGCGTCGCGGCTGGGCTGGCGGCTTGAAGATGTCGTGTGCCATGGACTTCACGCCGCGCCGTTCGAGCGGCTTGTGCCGCATCTTGCGCGAGGCACGCGCATCATCTGTCTTCTGCGCGACGGCAAGGCGGCAGCCGAGTTCGCGCGCTGGCTCGCCGCGCGCGGTTGGGGCGCGTCGCGGCTCTGGACGTTGTCCGCGCTTGGCGGGCCGCGCGAGCATATCGAAGAAAGCAGCGCAGATCGCTTTGCCGCAGACGAAGCCGCAGGCCCGGTTGCGATCGCGCTGGAAGCCGCGGGTGGCTCTGGTTTGCCGCGCGCATCCGGACTTGACGACAGCCTCTTCGTCCATGACGGCCAGATCACCAAGCGGCCGATGCGCGCGCTGGCGCTATCGGCGCTGGGGCCGCGGGGCAGAGAGACGCTGTGGGACATCGGCGCCGGCTCCGGATCGATCTCGGTTGAATGGGCGTTGGCCGGCGGCAGGGCGATCGCGGTCGAGGCGCGCGGGGATCGCGCGGCCAATATCGGCGCCAATGCGGCCGCGTTCGGCCTGTCGCATCGCATCATGGTCGTCGCGGGATGCGCGCCCGCTGCGCTTTCCGGCCTCGATAAGCCTGACGCTGTTTTCATCGGCGGAGGCCTCGACGTCGCAATGTTTGGGGCGCTCTGGCCATTGCTCGATGACGGCGCACGCATCGTCGCGCACGCTGTGACACTGGAGACCGAGGCGCTGCTGTCGGAGCTTGCGCAGAAGCACGGCGGCGAACTGATGCGGATCGAAGTTTCGCATGTCGCGCCGCTCGGCCGCTATCGGTCGTGGCAGGCCGTGCGGCCCGTCGTGCAATGGAGCGTCGTGAAGGGAGCGGGCGCATGACCGTGCATTTCATCGGCGCCGGTCCTGGCGCGCCCGACCTGTTGACATTGCGAGGGCGCGATCTCATCGCCGCCTGTCCGGTCTGCCTCTATGCCGGCTCGCTGGTTCCAAAGGAGGTCCTCGCGCACTGCCCGGTGGGCGCGCGCATCGTCAACACCGCGCCGATGTCGCTGAACGAGATCATCGCGCATATTGCCGCCGCTCATGCCGAAGGCAAGGACGTGGCACGGCTGCATTCCGGCGATCTCTCGGTCTGGTCGGCGATGGGCGAGCAACTTCGGCGGCTGCGTGCGCTTGGCATTCCCTTCACGGTGACGCCGGGCGTGCCGTCTTTTGCCGCGGCTGCGGCGGCGCTGGAAACCGAGCTCACGCTGCCGGGTCTCGCGCAATCGGTGGTGCTGACGCGCACCTCCGGACGGGCAAGCGCGATGCCGGAAGGTGAAACGCTGGCGGCGTTCGCACAGACCGGCGCCGTGCTCGCGATCCATCTCTCGGTGCATGTGCTCGACAAGGTGATCGCGGAGCTTACCCCGCATTACGGTACGGATTGCCCGGTTGCGATCGTCTGGCGCGCGAGCTGGCCCGATCAGAAAGTCATGCGCGCGACTCTCGGCACGCTGGAGTCCTCGCTCGGAGGCGAACTCGAGCGCACGGCGATCATCCTGGTCGGCAGGACGCTCGATGCGAGCGATTTCGGCGAGAGCCGGCTTTACGCCGCCGATTATGATCGCCGCTACCGGCCGGTTGGCGACGCGCCGCGCTTTCCGGAGACGTCGTGATGGCGCGCTGCCTCGTCATTTCCGCGCCCGCGTCGGGCGCCGGCAAGACCACGCTGATGCTTGCGTTGGCGCGCGCCTATCGCGACCGCGGACTTGGCGTGCAGTGCTTCAAGAGCGGTCCCGATTACATCGATCCTGCTTTTCATGCCGCAGCCACCGGGCGCGTGTCAGTCAATCTTGATAGCTGGGCGATGCCGCGCGAGACCATCGAGGCGCTCACGGCGCGCGGCGGCGATGCCGATCTCGTGCTCGCTGAAGGCTCGATGGGCCTGTTCGATGGCGTCGCAACGCCCGGGCGGTCGGGCACGGGCGCAAGCGCCGATCTCGCCGAGATGATGGGGTGGCCGGTGCTGCTCGTGCTTGATCCGGTTGGCCAGGCGCAGACGGCTGCGGCTGTCGCGGCCGGCTTGCGCGATTTCCGTAGCGGTGTGCGCATCGCCGGCGTCGTCCTCAATCGCGTCGCCAGTCCACGGCATGAGGACCTGATCCGCCGTGCGATGGGCGCTGCCGGAATTTCGGTTCTCGGTGCGCTGCCGCGCCATGCGCCGATCAAGCTGCCGGAGCGGCATCTCGGTCTGGTGCAGGCGGAGGAATTGGGTCGTTTGAATGAGCTGATCGGCGAGGCAGCGCGGCTCGTCGCCGAGCGGGTTGATCTGGACGCGTTGCTAAGTCTATCCGAATGCGCTTGGAAGCCTGCCGCGAAATCCGCCGCATGCGTGAAACCTCCGGGCCAGCGTATCGCGCTGGCGCGCGATGCCGCATTCTCCTTCATCTATCCGCATATCGTCGAAGGCTGGCGCGCGGCGGGTGCCGAGATCATGCCGTTCTCGCCGCTTGCAGATGAAGGGCCACATGAGAGCGCCGATGTCTGCTGGCTGCCCGGCGGTTATCCGGAACTGCATGCGGGGCGCATCGCTGCCAACCAGCGCTTTCGTCATGCGCTGAGGGCGTTCGCGCAGACGCGGCCGGTGCATGGCGAGTGCGGCGGCTACATGGTGCTTGGTGCGGGGCTGATCGACAAGGACGGCACGCGGCATGAGATGCTCGGGCAGCTGGGGCTTGAGACCAGTTTTGCGACCCGCCGTATGCATCTCGGCTACCGGCTCGCGGAGCTTACCGCCGGAATGCCCGGGCAGGTGGCTGGCACCCGGCTGCGCGGCCACGAATTTCATTATGCAACGATTGTTTCGCAACCTGATGCGCCGCTCGCTCATGTGCAGGATGCGAACGGCGCCGACGTGACCGAGACCGGATCGCATCGCGGTCATGTCAGCGGCACGTTCTTTCACCTGATCGCGGAGGACAGATGAACGGTTTCGTCTCCTTCGTTTCGGCGGGTCCAGGCGATCCCGAGCTTCTGACGCTGAAGGGCGCCGCGCGGCTTGGCGCCGCCGATGTCGTGCTCTACGACGACCTCGCCTCGGGCGCGATTCTCGGCCATGTCCGCGAGGATGCGAGCCTCGTCTCGGTCGGCAAACGGGCAGGGCGCCTGTCTGCCCGGCAGGAGCATGTCAGCCGGCTGTTGGTCGACTACGCCGCGACGGGTGCATCCGTCGTCCGGCTGAAATCGGGGGACGCAGGAATCTTCGGCCGGCTCGAGGAAGAGCTGGAGGCGTTGAGAGCGGCCGGCATCGGCTACGAGATCATCCCTGGGGTTACCGCCGCCTCGGTGGCCGCGGCATCGTCAGGGATTCCACTCACCCGCCGCCATACAGCGCGCCGCGTGCAGTTCATCACCGGGGCCGATGTGAAGGGTGAATTGCCCGCCGACCTCAACTGGTCCGCGCTCGCGGATCCCAATGCGGTGACCGCGGTCTATATGGGAAAGCGCACCTTTCCTTCATTGGCTGCACAACTGATCGCGCACGGACTGTCGCGGGAGACGCCAGCGCTGCTGGCCGAATCCGTCGGGAACGCCGATCAGCGTTTCGTTCGCACCACCATCGCCGAACTCGCCGCACGACTGGCGCAAGAAAATGTGACGGCAACCGCCGTTATTCTTTTCGGGGCGCTGGCGGAAGCGGGTGCATAGCGGTATGAATTGCCACCCCAGAAGGACATGAAGCATGCATATCGAACCCGGGATCGTTGACGGTACCAAGATCGTCCTGAGCTATGCTGCCGCGGTCGCGTCTTGCGGCTATGCCGTGAAGCTTGCGGCGGAAACCATCGTCGTCGAGCCGCTGGCCGATCTCGGTGTTCTGGTGATGGCGAAGTCGCTGCGCGGCACGTTCGACGGCGCGTTCGTCACGCGTCGGCTGCATCACGCGGCCTAGGGCTTTGGCGGGGTTGTCCCCGGCCCACGATGCCATGCTCACACTCTCGCTGATCGGGATCGGCTGCGGCGATCCCGATCAACTGACACTCCAGGCGGTTCGCGCCATCAATGCCGCCGAGCTCATCCTGATCCCGCGGAAAGGCGTCGAGAAATCCGATCTCGCGGGTCTACGGCAGACGATCTGTGCGCAGGTTCTGACGAACAACGAAACCCGCATCGTTGAATTCGACCTGCCGCAGCGCGATTCCGAGCGCGAGGATTATCGCGGCGGTGTCGACGATTGGCATGATGCCGTCGCAGCGGCGTGGGGGCGAGAGATCGCTGCGCATCTCGGTCCCGAAGGTCGCGTCGCGCTACTGATCTGGGGCGATCCTTCGCTTTACGACTTCAAGCCTGCGTATCGCGCGCCGGCTCGATCCCGCGCCGAAGATCGATGTGATCCCCGGCGTCACCTCGATCCAGGCGCTGTGCGCGGCGCATGCCATTCCGCTCAACGAGATCGGCGAACCCTTCCTCGTCACGACAGGGCGACGGCTGCGCGAGGACGGCTGGCCGTCTGGGGTTGAGACGGTCGTCGTCATGCTTGACGGCGGCAATGCCTTTCAGGCGATTGAGCCAAAAGGAATCCATATCTGGTGGGGCGCCTATCTCGGCATGCCGAACCAGATCGTCTTGTCAGGCGCGCTTGCTGAAATTGGCTCGACAATCGCCGCCGCGCGCGCGGAGGCGCGGGCTCGATATGGCTGGATCATGGACAGTTACATTCTGAAACGTAAATTGCCTTGATGCCCAAGGCTGCCTGACAACATAAGGCTCACAACATGCTGCCCGACTGGGTCTACGACAGATGCCCCGATGTCTCGACCGCCCATCGCGACGCGGCCTTCGTGCGGCAATGCGAACTGACCAAGCCGGCCGGTGCGCTCGGCCGTCTTGAGGTGCTTATGATTGAGCTTGCCGGTCTGCAGCATACCGACAGGCCGCGTGCCGCGCGCGCGCCGATCATCGTCTTTGCCGGCGATCATGGCATCGTCGCTCAGGGCGTCTCGGCCTATCCGCAGGACGTGACGATTGCGATGCTGGCGAATTTCGCTGCCGGAGGCGCGGCCATTTCAGTGCTTGCGCGTGAGCTTGGCTCCAGCCTTGAAGTCGTTGACGCCGGCACACTCGCCGAAGCCGCGATACCGGGCATCGTCACCGACAAGCCACGCGGCGGCAGTCGCGATTTCAGCCGTGAAGCCGCGCTGGATGCCGGCGACGCCGCCTTTGCATTCGACTGCGGCCGGCGCGCGGTTGCGCGCGCAGGGACGACCGAACCCGACATTCTGATCTTCGGCGAAATGGGCATCGGCAATACCACGAGCGCGGCGGCAATCGCGGCGGCGCTGCTGGGCGCCGATCCCGATGCGATGACCGGCAGTGGTACCGGCCTCGGCGTGGCCGGCCGCGAGCGCAAGGCGCGGATCATCGCCGCGGCGCTGGACCGTCACGGCCTTGTCGCTTCGGATGCGTCGCCCGAGCAGATCCTGTGCGCGGTCGGTGGGCTTGAGATCGCCGCGGTCTGCGGTGCGATCATCGCAGCCGCGCAGCGAATGATACCGGTGTTGATCGACGGTTTCATCGTGTCGGTCGCCGCGCTCGCCGCATCCCGGATCAACCCATCGTGTGCGCCCTACCTCATCTTCTCACATCGGTCCGCGGAGCAGGGGCACCGCTTGGTGCTCGATGCGCTCGAAGCTCGGCCATTGCTTGATCTCGACCTGAGGCTCGGCGAGGGCTCAGGAGCGGCGCTGGCGCTGCCGATCCTGCGGCTGGCCTGCGCGCTTCACAACGGGATGGCGACATTCGCCGAGGCTGCCGTTCCCGGCCGCGCCGGATAGCGTATTTCGTCCGATATCCTGACAATAAGCTCTGGGTCACCATCGCGCGAGGAGTTGCTTGACCCGCTGGGCATTGCGCCATTATGTGCCCGAATGAGCCCTCGATTTCTCATGCGTCAAGAGCCCCGCGCCGGGAAAGAATCGGACGACGTGAACCGGGCTGGGAACGAGACGCGGCAGGACATTCTCAATGTGTGTCACCGTGCGGATGCACCCGGCTTCAATCGATGCGAGTGGGGCAATTCCGGCGCGGGTCACAACGTCGGCATACTGATCACTCTGCGGTCGCGGGCCGCAGGCACCCGGATGTTTGAATCGGACGGATAGGACTAACTCGTGCTTTCTCAGCTCACGCGGATCATCGAGCGACGAGGGTCGAACAAGGCCCTGACTCGGCTGCGCGCGCTGCTCCGAAGCAACGAGTTCTACCTGATTCCGCTGGCGCTGGTCGTCGGTACGGTCGCGGGCGCGATCGTGACGCTGATGGCTGAGATCGCCCAGATCGCGCATGTCCTGATCTACGGCATTCCGATCGACGTCCGCCTGAGCGCGAATGCCTTCGTCAATCCGGTCACCGCGCTCGCCGCGCCGGCCCTTGGTGGCCTCGCGCTCGGCCTGATGGAATGGCTGCGCCGCCGCTGGAAGATCGCCAACGCGGTGGACCCGGTCGAAGCGAATGCGTTGCGCGGCGGGCGGCTGTCGGCGCGCGACAGCGTCGTGGTCAGCGGACAGACACTGGTCTCGAACGGCTGCGGCGCGTCGGTCGGTCTCGAAGCCGGCTACACGCAGATCGGGGCGGGTGCGGCCTCGCTACTTGGGCAATTCCTCAATCTGAGGCGCAACGATCTGCGGCTGATCGTCGGCTGCGGCGCCGCCGGCGCGATTGCGGCGGCCTTCGGCGCGCCAATCACCGGCGCGTTCTATGCCTATGAACTGATCGTTGGGGTCTACTCCGTCGCCAGTGCGGCGCCGATCCTGGCCGCCTCGCTGTCGGCGGCTTTGACCGCACAATATCTCGGCGGCGCGCCCTATTCGCTGGAAGTCTCCAAGGTCGGTGCTGTCGGACTGGAGCAATATCTCGCGCTGATCGGCTTGGCTCTGATCGTCAGCGCAGTCGGTATCGTGGTGATGCGCTCCTCGTCGATGGTCGAGCGGCTGTTCTCCTGGATGCCGGTGTGGATCAGGCCGGTGGTCGGCGGCCTCTGTGTCGGCGCGATGGCGATCGCGACCCCGCAGGTGCTCGCGGCGGGTCACGGTGCGATGGTGCTCGATCTGCATCGCGACATGGCGACGACCGTCATCGCGCTGGTCATTACCTTGAAGCTTTGCGCCTGCCTGATCTCACTCGCCTCCGGTTTCCGTGGCGGTCTTTTCTTCGCGTCGCTCTTCGTCGGCAGCCTGCTCGGAAAACTGTTCGCAGCGCTTCTCGCGATGTCGAGCTTGGGCATCACCGTCGATCCCATGGTCAGCATGCTGACCGGCATGGCCACGCTTGGGGTCGCCATCGTCGGCGGGCCGCTGACGATGTCGTTTCTGGTGCTGGAGATGACGCGGAGCGTCGACGTGACGGCCGTCGTGCTGGCCGGCTGCATCGTCACCAGCATCTTCGTCCGCTTCATGTTCGGCCACTCATTCTCGACCTGGCGGCTTCATCTGCGCGGCGAGACGATCCGCAGCGCCAATGACGTCGGCTGGCTGCGCAATCTCACGGTCGAGCGCATGATGCGCTCCGACGTCGGAAAGGTCCCGACCACGACGACGATCGCCGCCTGCCGGCGCGAATTCGTGCTCGGCTCGCGTCCCGCCGTCATGGTGGTCAACAATTCCGACGATTATTGCGGGCTGGTGCTGCTGCCGGAGCTGTTCTCCGGAGAGCTCGACGGCATCGCCGACGATATCCAGGTGGTCGAGCTCGCAAGATTTACCGACGTTGCGCTGCTGCCCGAGATGAACGTCAAGACCGCGATGAAGATCTTCGACGATGCGGAGGCCGAGGTGCTGGCCGTGCTCGAATCCGAGGACAGCCGCAAGGTGATCGGCTTCCTCACCGAATCCTTCGCGCGCCGCCGCTACGTCGAAGAGATCGACCAGGCGACGCGGGGCGTGCTCGGCGCGTTGTCGTAGCTGCTATAGCTTGCCTTACCGCGCTTCCGTCTCAAGCCAGGAAGCGAGTGTCGCGCGTTCCTCTGCGGTCATCTCGGTGACGTTGCCGGGCGGCATCGCATTCGCCCACGCCGCGTTGCGGCCAATCAGCCGGGCATTCCTGCGGATGTGATCGGAGCTGTCGAGCAGGATGCCCTTCGGCGCGGTGACGATGCCGGCCCAGACCGGCTCGGCCGCATGGCACATGCTGCAGCGGGACAGGACGATTTCCTCGGCAGCGGCGAATGTCGGAGAGGCGGACAGCGAGCCGGTCCTGGCGTCGCGTGGTCCGGCTGCGGACAGAAAGCCGATTGCGATCATGCCGAGCGCGGCTGCGCCCCAGACCCACCAGGGCGATACGCGGCCGGCGTGCCGCTCGTTGAAGAAATGACGGATGATCGGGCCCAGCGCGAGCACGATCGCGACGATCACCCAGTTGTAGCGGGTGGCGAACAACAGCGGATAGTGATTGCTGATCATCAGCACCACGACCGGCAGGGTCAGGTAGTTGTTGTGAACCGATCGTTCCTTGCCCGCCTTGCCGAGCTTCGGGTCGGGCGATTGCCCGGCGAGCAACGCCGTCACGATCTTCTTCTGGTTCGGGATGATCGTCAGGAACACGTTGGCGACCATGATGGTGCCGATGATCGCGCCGATCTGGTTGAACGCGCCGCGTCCGCTCAGCACATGCGTGAAGGCGTAGGTGAGGCCGACCAGAAACAGATAGCCGCCGATCGCGAAGGCGAGTTCGTGGCTCGCGAGGCCGGACCGGCAGGCGGCCTCATAGAGCAGCCAAGCGATCAGCAGGCTGCAGAAACTGAACAGGCCCGCCTGCAACGGCGTCAGATCAAGCACCGATTTGTCGACCAGGAACAGTTCGGCATCGAGATAATAGACGACGACCATCAGTACGAAGCCCGAGAGCCAGGTCGTGTAGGCCTCCCATTTGAACCAGGTCAGTTCGTCAGGCAGTTGCGCCGGCGCGATCAGATATTTGACGATCCGGTAGAAGCCGCCGCCATGCACCTGCCACGCCTCGCCCTGGACGCCATTGGGCAGGTCGTTATTGGGCCTGAGGCTGAGGTCGAGATGGATGAAATAGAAAGAACTGCCGATCCACCCGATCGCGGCCACCACATGCAGCCAGCGAAAAATCAGGCTCAGCCATTCCGTCAGGATCGATCCCCACATCGGCTCATCCCTCAACCATCGTGTGAGAGAGCTCCACGATGTCTCAAATCGGCCGGAGGCCGATGCTTGCTGCCCATCTCATCTGTTACATCGATCGTATTGATTTTCCAGCGCTTCCGGCAGGCGCCGTCTGCACATCCTTGAGGCAAATGATGCGCCGGCGACAGCCAAAAGTGATCGGTGGTGCCGAACATTTGCAATGGCCAGTGATTATGGTTGCCGGGCTCTGACTAATGAACAGGACATGCAATATGCCAATGCGCGGAATTCCGGCGGCCATTTCCGCATTCGTGATTCTTGGAGGCTTGAGTATTGGAGCCCTGAGTATTGGAAGCCTGGACGGCGCAGCACTCGCGCAGCAGGGCTTGCGCAAAGGCAAGGATGCGTTCGGTGGTTGGCAGGCGGACAGGCCCGGCACGGTCCGCCTGATCAAGCCACAGGACTTGCCGGGGCCGGGAGCAACGCGTTCGGCGGCAAACGTTTCGCGCGTTGTGCCGAGGCCGTCCGGCGCCGCGCTGCAGGTTCCCACGGGGTTCAAGGCCAAATTGTTCGCGGAGGGATTGAGCGGACCGCGTATCATCCGTGTCGCGCCGAACGGCGACATCTTCGTCGCGGAAACAAGTGCCGGGCGTATCCGCGTACTTCGCGCCACCGATGGCGGGGCGAGCCCGTCGGCGAACGAGGTCTATGCGTCCGGCCTGAATCAGCCGTTTGGCATTGCGTTCTTTCCGAACGGCGACAATCCGCGATGGATCTATATCGCCAACACCGACAGCATCGTGCGCTTTCCCTATCATTCAGGAGACTTGAAGGCGCCGGGAAAGCCTGAGAAGGTCGTCGCCAGCTTGCCGCATGGATACGGACATTCGACGCGCGACATCGTGTTCACGCCGGATGATAAGCGGATGCTGGTCTCGGTCGGCTCGGCCAGCAATGCCGGCGAGGACATGGGCAATCCACCGGGCGGGTTGGAGGCATGGGCCAGCGAGCAGCCGCTTGGAGCGGCTTGGGGCTCTGAGGCTGACCGCGCGGCGGTGCTTGCCTTCGATCCCGACGGAAAGAACCGGAAAATATTTGCCACCGGCATCCGCAACTGTGTCGGCCTTGCGATCCAACCGCAAAGCGGCGCACCCTGGTGCTCGACCAATGAGCGCGACGGCCTCGGCGACGACCTCGTGCCCGACTATGTGACGAGCGTGCGCGAAAACGCCTTCTATGGCTGGCCGTGGTTCTACATCGGAAATCACGAAGACCTCAGGCTGCGCGGCGCGCGCCGCGATCTGAAGGACAAGATCACCGTGCCCGACGTGCTGCTTCAGGCGCACTCAGCCTCGCTCGGCATGACCTTCTATCAGAGCGGCAATTTCCCCGCGGAGTATCACGGCGACGCCTTTGCGGCCGAGCATGGCTCGTGGAACAGGTCGAAGCGCACCGGTTACAAGGTCATCCGCATCCGTCTCAAGGACGGCAAGCCGACCGGCGAGTACGAGGATTTCGTCACGGGTTTTGTCGTCAACGACAGCGAGGTCTGGGGACGGCCGGTCGGCGTGGCGGTCGCGCATGATGGCGCGTTGTTGATCTCCGAGGACGGCAACGGCACGATCTGGCGAGTGACTGCCAAATAATCACCGCACGGGGTTGCGGGGCCGGAACCGGGTCGGCAGTCTCGCGATTTGCGGAACAGGCTGTTCCGGAGGTCAGAGTTTTGGCCAGCATCTGGGTGCGCAAATCGACAGCGAAATTGGCGGAGGAGGCGGCGCATGCCGACGTCACCGGCGACGTCGGCCCGTTGCGCCGAAGTCTGTCCGCACTCAACCTGACCGCGCTCGGCATCGGCGGCATCATCGGCGCCGGTATCTTCGTGCTGACCGGGCACGCGGCCGCCACCAACGCCGGTCCCGCGGTGACGCTGTCATTCCTTCTCGGTGCGTTCGCGTGCGCCTTCGCCGGCCTCTGCTATGCCGAGATGGCCTCGACCGTGCCGATCAGCGGCAGCGCCTATACTTACGCTTATGCGACGCTCGGCGAACTCGTTGCGTGGATCATCGGCTGGGACCTGATCCTGGAATACGCGGTCGGCGCGGTCACGGTGGCGATCGGCTGGTCCGGCTATGTCGTCAGCTTCGCGCGCGATTTCGGGATTGACCTGCCGGAGCGGTTCGCGAGCGCGCCGCTCAGATATGATGCGGCGAGCCATGCCTGGTCCTCGACCGGCGCGCTTCTCAATGTGCCGGCTGTCTTCATCATCGTCGCGATCACGTGCCTCCTGGTCGTCGGCATCCGGGCATCGGCGCGGTTTAACAACATCATCGTCGCGGTCAAACTGACCGTGATCTTTCTTTTCATCGTGCTTGCTTTTCCCGCGTTCAGTACTTCGAACTGGGTGACGTCGGCCAATCCGGAGGGCCACTTCATTCCGCCGAATGCGGGTCCCGGCGTGTTTGGCTGGTCGGGCATCGTTCGCGGCGCGGCGGTGGTGTTCTTTGCCTATATCGGCTTCGACGCGATCTCGACCGCGGCGCAGGAGGCAAAGGCGCCGAACCGCGATATGCCGATCGGCATTCTCGGCTCGCTCGCCATCTGCACTTTTCTCTATATCGCGGTCGGTTTCGTGCTGACCGGCATCGTGCCGTTCGATAAATTGAACGTGCCGGACCCGATCGCGGTCGGCATCGATGCCGCCGGCATTGGCTGGCTGTCGCCGTTGATCAAGCTCGGCATCGTGTTAGGCCTGACCTCGGTTATCCTGGTGATGCTGCTGGGCCAACCGCGCATCTTCCGCGCGATGGCGCACGACGGATTACTGCCGCAGGCGGCCGCCCGCATCCATTCGCGTTTCCGCACGCCGCACGTTGCGACCATCATCTCGGGCAGCGTCGTCGCGGTGCTCGCGGGGCTGCTGCCGATCGGGCTCGTCGGCGAGCTCGTCAGCATCGGGACGCTGTTTGCGTTCGCGGTCGTCTCGATCGGCACGCTCGTGCTGCGCATCACCAACCCCGGGCTGGAGCGCCCGTTCAGGGCGCCCGCGATCTGGGTGGTCGCGCCCTTAGGCGCGCTCACCTCGATCTTCCTGATGTTCGGGCTGCCGCTCGACACCTGGCTGCGGCTCGCCGTGTGGCTCGCCATCGGGCTTGCGATCTATTTCACCTACGGCGCGAAACACAGCAGGGTGGCACAGGGCGAGATCGCGCCGAGTGCTACTGCGCCCCGAGCTTCAATCTAAATGGTCTGCGCCTGCCTCCGGACTTCATTGGCGATCGGCCGCAAGGATTCAACCGCGGACCGGCCGACCAGGCTGTAGCCCATTCCGCCATCGGCCCAGGTGAAGCCTGCGACATCCTCCCGCGATTGCGGCGTCATTGGTGCGTTCTTGTCCGCCGCCATCGGGCGCGTCAGCACCACCAGCCGGTCGCCGCGATCGTCGTCATACATGAACATCGCCGCGGGGCCGTGTGATGTCGCGATCAGGCGGCCTCCCATCAGCCGGTAGCCTGCAGTGGTGAGATCCGGCACCCTGATCGGTTGGTTGAGCCGGTTGGAGAGCCATTGCACGAGCTGTGTACCCTCGGATGCGCGGACCTCGACCGGGCGGACGCGGTCGGGCGCATACACCTTGAAGGAATCCGCGGCCTCCTGCGCAAGCGCGGAAAGTCCGCTTGATGAGGACGGTATCGAGCTGCGCGCGACCCAGCCGCTGACGCCGCCGATGCTGATCAACAACATCGCGGCAACCGCCCACCACAGCGGTGACGTACGCTGTCTGCGGTTCTCGGTGATCCGCGACAGATTGAGCCTGGCCGGTAGAGGTTCGTCCGCGATCGGCGCCAGCGCTTTTCGCAGATGATCGCGCTGATCGGAAAACATCGCGACGCGTCTTGCGACGTCCGGATGCGCCTCGAGATACGCCGCGACCTGCGTCCGCCGCTCCGGCTCCAGAAGCTTGTCCACATAGGCGTGGAGATCGTCTTCGGTGATGGGCCGACTGCTCATTTCAGGCTCCTCAGCTTCAACACGTTCCGAGATGCGCCACCGGCCGTTCCTTCGATCTCCTGCTGCAGCCTTTCACGCGCCCGCGACAGGCGCGACATTACGGTACCGATCGGAATATTGAGAACCTTCGCGGCATCAGCGTAGGAAAGATCTTCGACGGCAATCAGCAGCAGCACGGCGCGCTGGTCCTCCGGGAGCTTTGCCAATTTGTTGAGAACGTCCTGATAAATCAGCTTCTGTTCTTGCACGGCGTCCTGTCCGAAATCGTTCTCGTTCGTGTCATCAATAGTCACATGTCGGCCGCGTGCCGCTGATTGGCGGAATTGGTTGACGGCCAGGTTATGGAGAATCGTAAAAAGCCAGGAGCGGGTATTGCCCTCGCGCCGCTGATGCCAGCGGCTGACGGCCCGTTCCAGGCAATCCTGCACCAGGTCGTCCGCCGCCGTAGGATTGCGCATCAACGCCCGCGCGTAGCGGCGTAATGCAGGGATCAGCGGCTCGACCTGAAGCAGCATGTCGTTCATATCCGGCTCCGCGCGTTGTCCGGGCTCGTTCGGGTTAGCGTCATTGAACCTGAACCTGGATCGCGTCGCCGAATTTCACCGCATCGCCGGGTGCGATGACGAGATATTGCCGTTCTGGCTTTGCCGCGTTCTGGACGATCTGACGGATTGGCCCCGCCGCATTGACGATAGCCGATCCGGCCGGGTTGGTCATGAACGCTGCAAGCGGCTGCAGCGGTCCACTGCCGTCGGATTGACCGGCGAGCGCAAGCACATATTTCTGCTTCGGTTCGAGCCCGGTCACAGAGGCCTGCAGCACCTGGATCAGGCCCTGGTCGAACAGCGAAACGCTGGTCGGCGCTTTTCCCTCGGTCGCGCCGGTCTTGGGCGCGAGCGCGAGCTGGGCGACCTGGCCGGCGACGCCGAGACTTTGCAGATTCTGCCGGTCATCGGGGTTCGGTGCCGCGTTCGGCACATAGGCGATCGCCTGCGGCGCCTGGCCGATCGGGATGGTGGCAATGACCTTGTTGGTCGCGGTATCGATCGCGGTCAGCGCGTCATTGTTCTCCAGCCCGACATAGATGCGGGTGCCGTCGCCCGACGGCCAGACGCCGTGCGGAAGATTGCCGACCGGGATCGTTGCGACCTGCGAGAAGTCATCTGTGCGGAACACCTTGACCTCGTTGGTGCCGCCGATCGTGACATAGGCAAACGTGCCCTTCGCGGTGCGCGCGAAATTAACGTGGTTGGTAATCGGCCCGGTATCGATCGTCTTGATCAGGTTGAACGGCGGCTTTGCCTCGAACACCTGCGTCTTGCCGACGTCCTTGAGCGTGAACCACACCTGCTGGCCGTCGGGTGACGCCGATATGTTCGGGCAGAACGGGCTTTCCTGTTTCACGCGCGCGACGATCTTGTGATCGGCGACGGTGACGACATCAGTCTCCGGATTGAACGAGGAGCAGATGTAACCGTATTTGCCGTCGGGCGAGAAAATTTGCATGCCCGGGCCGTTCGGCGTGGTGATGCGGGTTTTTTCGTTGAAATCCTTCGCATCCATCACGGAGATGTAGTTCTCGCCGCGCACGGTGACCCAGACTTCCTTGCCGTCGGGTGTGTAGAACGCCTCATGCGGCGAACGGCCGACATAGGTCACATGCTTCACCGAATTGGTCGCGGTGTCGATGAAGGTCACCGAATTCGAGCCGATCGAGACCACCGCGAGCGTCCGGTGATCCGGCGAATAGCCCATGCCGTGCACCAGCACCTGACCCTTGTAGAGCGGGCTGAAATTGCCCGGCTGGGGATCACCGAGCCGGATCACGCCGAGCAGCTTATTGTCGACGGGATCAGTGACGGAGACCGTGTTGGAGAATTGCTCCGCCGCGTAGACGCGGTCATGATGGCTGATGGCGATATCGGGCGCGGACGCTGCGCCGGGTGCCTGGCCGGCAAATGCGACCGAACAGCTCGTCGCGAGGATCGTACAGGCCAGAAGCGCACTCTTCGAGAACAGGTTCTTCATCTTAGGTCTCCTTGGGTCTATTTCTTCATGCCTGCGGGCATGTCCATGTGCATGCCGGTGGTGTGGCCCTCTGGGGCGGGCGAAGGCGAGGGCGAGGATTGCGTGGGCGCCGGCGGCGTCGTCGAAACCTGCTCGCCGATCGCGAGCTTCATGGCCGCGATCTCCTGCATCTGGTCGACGATGATCTCCTGCGCGATGCGGCGCAGTTGTTCGTTCTTGCCATAGCGCAGTTCGAGCACGGCCATGTCGATCGCGCCTTGATGATGCGGCGTCATCATCGCGACGAAATCGCGATCGATGTCGCCGCTCGGCTTGACGGCCATGTCATTCATCATCTTGGTCATCGCGGCGTCGTTCTCGTTGAGGAACGATTTCTCCTCGGCCGTTGCTGCTGCCGCGGGCGGGGTCGGCTCATGGTGAGCTTCATGCGCCAGCACGAGCGAGGAGGCGAAGAAAGCGAACAGAACGCGTGCGCCGAACAATGTCATGCCGAGATTGGGTTTCAGAAAGCGCAACATCACTTGCCTCCGAGTGATACTTCAGATGGACATTTTGCGTTGAGATGCGGACGTCGCTCCGGGCGCATCGGGGGCTGGGTCGATACGCAGGGATGACGACGCCTAAGGCTGTGCGAGATGCCAGACGCCGTTCAGGAAGCCATCACCGGCGATATCGCCGGCCTATAGCGCCCTTGGATGTCGTGCTGGTCTTGGTCGGGGCTGCTGCGTTTGCGCTGGAAATCGCCACGAGCGACATTGCGGCGACGAGGATGCTGCCAATCGCTAACTCGTTCATTGGTATCTCCCGTGATGCAAATGACTGCACCGGGGAAGACGTAAGAGCGCGGCGTCTATTCCATCGCCAGAACACAAAAATGTTAGGATGGGCGTCATCCCGAGGGCTCGCACGGTCGGGTTGAGGCACGGGTTCCAGATGTGCGAGAGGTGCGTTCGCTAGCCCCGTCGTACGCTGGCGCCGCCGTCGACCGGCAGCGTGATACCGGTGATGAAGTTCGCCTCGTCGGACGCCAGGAACAGTGCGGCGTTCGCAACGTCCCAGCCGGTGCCCATTTTCCTGCGCAGGGGGACCTTGCTGTCGCGCTCGGCTTCGACCTCGGCGCGGCTCTTCTTGAACTCGCGGGCGCGCGTGTCGACCGCCATCGGCGTGTTCATCAGTCCCGGCAAAATCACATTGGCGCGTATGCCGTATTCGGCGTTCTGGTAAGCGAGCTGTTCGGTGAAGGAGATCATCGCCGATTTGGTCGCCTTGTAGGCGACGTAAGGGTAGGTCGTGATCGCGGCCATCGACGAAATATTGATGATGGCGCCGCTGCCCTGTTTCCGCATGATCGGGATCACATGCTTGGCCGCGAGGACGCAGCTTTTCAGGTTGATCGCGACGCAGCGGTCGAAGGCTTCCTCGGTGATCGCAAGCAACTCGGCATCACCGCCGGACAGGCTCACGCCGACATTGTTGTGCAGGATGTCGATGCGGCCCCAGCGGCGCATAGCATCGTCCACCATGGCCTTGATCTCGGCGTCCTTGGTGACATCTGCCTTGCACGCCGCCGCCGTGCCGCCTTTGGCCGCGATCATCTCGACGGTCTCCTGCGCGGAAGCGAGATTGTGATCGACGCACAGCACCTTGGCGCCCTCGCGCGCGAAGGTCAGCGCGGTGGCCCGGCCGTTGCCGATGCCTTCGCCGGGGCTCTGGCCGGCGCCGACGACGATGGCGACGCGATCTTTCAAGCGCATGTCAGTTCACTCCCGAGATCGGGTACTGCTGAAGTACCTCTTTGTAATATGGCTCATTGTCGATCTTCATCGTCGCGAGCACCCGCACCACCGCGCAATAGAAGGCGATCGTGAGCACGAGGTCGACCATCTGCTCATCGGACAGCTGCTTCTTGATCTCGGCGAACGTTGCCTCCGACATCGCAAGCTCGCGTACCATCTCGCGCGCGCCCTTCAGGATAGTCTTCGCCAGCGGTTCGAGCTTGGACGGCTTGCCTTCCGTCTCCGCCATCAAGCCGGCGATGTCCTCGTCGGTGACACCGAACTCCTTGCCGATCTTCACATGATGGGTGAACTCGTATTCGGATTTCTCCAGCCACCCGACCTGAAGGATCGCCAGCTCCCGCAGGCGCGGATCGAGCTTGCTCTTGAAGCGGATATAGCTGCCGAGGCCGCTGAAGGCCCTCGCCATATCGGGCGAATTGACCAGGAGCTTGTGCAGGTTGGTATTGCGCTTGAGCATATCACGATATTCGGGCGCGACCTGGTCAGGCTCCAGATAGGGCAGGCGGGCCATATTGTTTTCCTTGTTTTTTGACTATCGATCCTGGGATTCACGTTCCGGCGCCTGCAACGTGACGCCGCCGTCGACGACCAGCACTTGGCCGGTGATGTAGCGGGCATGATCGCTGAGCAGGAATTTGACGGCATGGCCGACGTCCCAGCCGGTGCCTTCGCGCTTCAGCACGGATGCTTTGGCGCGCTGGGTGCGCGCAGCATCGCTCATGCCGCGGGCATAGACCATCGGCGTGTACATCGGTCCTGGGCAGATGCAGTTGACGCGGATATTGTCGCCACCGTGATCGACGGCCATGGCGCGGGTCAGGCCGATCACCGCCGCCTTCGACGTCGTGTAAGTCGTCAGCCCGCGTGGCCGCAGCGCGGAGATCGAGGAGATGTTGACGATCGCGCCGCCTTGCGCGGTCTCGATCATGGCGGGGATCGCATATTTGGAGAGCAGGAACATGCTTTCGACATTGATCTGCATGACCCGCCGATATTGCTCCGGCGTCTCTTCGACGACGCTGCCGCGGCTGCCGATGCCGACATTGTTGTCGAGCAGGTCGAGCCGGCCGAAGCGTGCGACGGTCATCTCGACCAGGCGCCGGCAGTCGGCTTCGCTGGTGACGTCGGCGGCAAGCGCGGCTGCAGTGCCGCCTTCTTCGGTGATCATCTCGGCGGTGCGTTCGGCCAGCTTGAGTTCGCGATCCGCTACCAGCACCTTGGCGCCGGCGCGCGCGAGCAGGATGGCCGCCGCCCGGCCATTGCCGATGCCGTCGCCCGCAGCGCCGCCGCCGCTGATCAGCGCGACCTTGCCGGCAAGGCCGGCATCATCCTCGGGCCCTCGCATGTTTTTCTTCCCTTTTGACGTCCACGATAGCAACGCCTCGCCGCAGAGAGAAGAGCGGGGACGGATGGGCACGCATGCCGCTTCGAGCGCCAGGACCGAGGCGACGGAACGATCGGTTTGGAGGATTGCGCGCTACGGAATTAACGTCTGAGCGAACCTTCAGCGCCGTCCCGGGCGCCTGGATCGCCGGCATTCCGTCATCGTCCGGTGAATTTCGGCTTGCGCTTTTCCATGAAGGCGCGGCGGCCTTCGCGGAAATCCTCGCTGTCCATGCAGGCGGTGCCGATGTCCTTGATCGCATCCATGTTGCGCTGGCCGGGATCCTTCAGCACCTGGGCGATGGTGATCTTGGCGGCCTTGATCGCAAGCGGCGCGTTGCCTGAGATGGTACGTGCGATCTCCATCGTCGCATTCCACAATTCGGCGCCAGGAAGAACGCGATCGACGAGACCGATGCGCAGCGCCTCGGCGGACTCGATCCGCATGCCCGTGTACATGATCAGCCGCGCCCAGGATGGTCCCACCAGGGAGACCAGATGGCTCAGTCCGTCATAGCCATAGGCGATGCCGAGCTTGGCGGCGGGAATGCCGAACTGGCTGTTCTCGGAGACGAGGCGGATATCGG
Organism: uncultured Alphaproteobacteria bacterium; assembly: GCA_963770385.1. Taxonomy (GTDB): domain Bacteria; phylum Pseudomonadota; class Alphaproteobacteria; order Rhizobiales; family Xanthobacteraceae; genus Bradyrhizobium. The sequence goes on from CAVYPJ010000003.1 coordinate 4,011,317, forward strand.
CGGCCATCGCGACCTGCATGCCGCCGCCGAGGCAGAAGCCGCGAATGCAGGCGATCGTCGGCTTCGGATATTCGGCGAACAGCGCACGCTGGGCGGCGCTGCGTCTTGAATATTCCTCCGAGGCCTGCGCGTTATGACGTGCCTTCTCGAACTGGCTGATATCGGCACCCGAGACGAAGGCCTTGTCGCCCGCGCCCGTCAGGATCACGACGCGCACATCCGGATCATCGCGCAACTCGACCAGCGCGTTGCCGAACCCTTCCCACATCTCCAGCGACATCGCATTGCGCTTCTCGGGATTGTTGAAGGTGATGACGCCGATGCCGTCGGTGACGCCTTGCAGGATTTTGCCGTCGGCATGGGATTTTTCGGCTTTGGAAACGTCGAGCATTTCAGCGGGTATCCGGTTCGAGGGTCAGGATTCGAGGAAGGGACCGAAATTCGCCCGCATGAAGGCGGGTCTTGCCTGCATCTTAGCCCACCATTCGGCGACGCGGGGATGTTTTGCCGGGGTCACCTCGTCGGGCGCGATCTCCTCGTCGATCCGCTTGACGAAAGGGGCGGCGGCAATGTCGGCGATCGAATAGGCCTTGCCGGCCAGCCAGTCCGACGATTTCAGCGCGTCTTCCATCTTGTCGAGCAATTGATGGGTGAGCTTGGCGCGCGCGGCGGCGCGCTCTTCTTCCGTGTAGGGTTTGCGAGCCACCCGCAGCCAGGATTCCTGGCGCTCCTTGCTCGGGATGCTTTTCATTTTCTCAGCCAGTTCCTCATCCGACCATTTTTCCGCGACCTTCTGCAGATGATGACGCCAGTTGAAGATGATGAGATTGTGTATCAGCCCGTCGATATGCCGGATCCAGTTGCGCATCTCGGCGCGTCCGTAGGGTGTATCCGGCCGCAGCGGCGGGTCGGGATAGGTTTCGTCGAGATATTCGCAGATCGTGCCGCTCTCATGCAGCGGACGGCCGTCGTGGATCAGCGTCGGGATCACGCCGAGCGGATTGATCTTCAGATAGTCCGGCGAATGATGCTCCATCTTTCCCATGTCGACGACATGGCCTTCATAGTGAAGGCCTTTTTCTTCCAGGCATAACCGCACGCGCCGCGATGCGCTGGAGCGCCAGCCATGGTGAAGGACTATCATGATTTGTTTCCCCGAAAGTGCTCGGTCCGATCTAGATGCCGGTCCTGCCCACATCATTTCGCGCCGAGTGTGGGCAAGGTTCAAGGCGGGGTCAATCGCAGCCCTGCCTTGCGGGGCATTGCGGGCGTGGTCGTCGTTCCGCGCGGCGGAACATCTTTCGGAGCAAGTATCGAACGACAGATACGCTCTGCGTGAACCGGCCTCGCGCGGAAAGCGAAGCCATTCTATGCTGCGGCCGGCGCCAGCTCATGACTGGTATGCGCCGACGGGAATGCCCATGAAGATCATCGACGCGCAGGTGCACATCTGGTCGCAGACGGTCGTGCCGACCTCCGGCCTGCACCGCAAGGTCTCGGTCTTCTCGGCGGAGGAGCTGCTGTCCGAGATGAACGAGGCCGGCGTGGACGCTGCGCTCATTCATCCGCCGCTCGGCTGGGATCCCGGCTCGAATGAATTGTCTATCAAAACCGCACGAAAATATCCGGATCGCTTCGCCGTCATGGGCCAGTTCGCGCTCGACAATCCCGAGAACCACAGGCTGATCCATGGCTGGCGCGACCAGCCGGGCATGATGGGATTGCGCTGGTCGTTCCTGCTCCCGGAGCATCAGAAGCGGCTTTATGACGGCTCGCTCGACGGCTTCTGGACTGCGCTGGAAAAGGAGGGGCTGCCCATCGCCATGATGGGCGGGCTATTCCTCGATAAATTCGGTGAAATCGCGGAAAGCCATCCGAACCTGAAGATGATGCTCGACCATTGCGGGCTGAACCGCCACGGCCGGGATGCCGAAGCGTTCATCCATCTCGACGAGCTGGTGGCGCTGGCGAAGCTGCCCAATGTGGCCGTCAAAGCGACCGGCGCGCCGCATTATTCGACGCAAGGCTATCCGTTCCGCAACATCCAGGACGGCCTGCACCGCATCTTCGATGCCTTTGGACCGAAACGCTTTTTCTGGGGCACCGACATCACCCGCATGCCCTGCAGCTATCGTCAAAGCGTGACGTTCTTCACCGAGGAATTGCCCTGGCTGACGGGCCGCGATCTGGAAGACGTGATGGGCCGGGGGCTCTGCGCCTGGATCGGCTGGGACTATAAATTCTAGCACGACATCGCACGCGTCTTCACATCCGCGTTCCCAGTGAGGAACCAGCGACCGTGTTCCGCGTTCTGGTTTTGCCGAGTTGGGTGGTGCAGTTGGTTTCCTGATGAACATCCTCGATCCGCAAGGTCCGATCGCTGCCGCCGATAAGACCATCCTGATCGATTCCATCGCCATCATGCTGGCGATCGTGCTTCCGACGATCGCAGCGATTTTTGCGTTCGCGTTCTGGTTTCGCCAGTCCAATCCGCGCGCGCTTTATCGCCCTGACTGGGCCCATTCCGGACGTATCGAACTCGTGGTCTGGTCGATCCCGGCGCTCACCGTCATCCTGCTCGGCGGGGTGGCGTGGATCGGTGCCCACCAGCTCGATCCGGCGCGGCCGGTCGAGGGAACGGGGCAGGGTGTCACCGTCCAGGTCGTCTCACTCGATTGGAAGTGGCTCTTCATCTATCCGGATCAGCGCATTGCGTCCGTCAACAGCTTGACTGTTCCTGTCGGCGCACCCATCCATCTTCGGCTCACTTCCGCAAGCGTGATGAACGCGTTCTTCGTGCCGCAGCTTGCGAGCATGATCTACACCATGAACGGCATGGTGACGCGCCTCGAATTCCGCGCCGACGAAGTCGGGACCTATCAGGGCCTGTCGTCCCATTTCAGCGGCGATGGCTTTCCTGACATGCTGTTCGACGTGCATGTGGTGTCGCAGCCGCAGTTCTCCGAATGGGCCGTCAATACGGCCCGCAGCAATCAGGTCCTGGACGAGGCGAGCTACAGGAAGCTCACCCAGCAATCGATCGAGAAGAACGCGACGGATTACCGGCTCGATGATCCCGAATTGTTCGACAAGGTCACGAGCCAGCGGATCCCGCCCGGTCCGGGACCGCAATTGACGGCCGACTCGGCGAAGCCCAACAGCGGCGCGGCGGAGTCAAAACCAGGCAGCGGAGCAAACGATGCTCGGTAAACTGAGCTGGGCGGCCATCCCGTTCGATCAGCCGATCCCCTTGATCGCCGGCGCGGCCGTGCTGGTCGCCATCATCGCCGTGCTGGCCTGGGTCATCCTGAGGGGACACCTGCCATATCTCTGGCGCGAGTGGATCACCAGCGTCGATCACAAGCGGATCGGCGTGATGTACATGTTGCTGGCAATGGTCATGCTGCTACGCGGCTTTTCCGACGCGCTTCTGATGCGATCTCAGCAGGCGCTGGCCTATCATTCGCAGGGCTTTCTTCCGCCGGAGCATTTCAACCAGATCTTTTCGGCGCACGGCACCATCATGATCTTCTTCGTCGCGATGCCGTTCGTCATCGGACTGATGAATCTCGTGGTGCCGTTGCAGCTCGGCGTCCGCGACGTGGCGTTTCCCACTCTCAATTCCGTCGGGTTCTGGCTGACCGCGACCGGCGCGCTGCTGGTCAACATCTCGCTCGTGGTCGGCGAATTCGCGCGCACCGGCTGGCTGCCTTATCCGCCGCTGTCGGAGCTGACCTATTCGCCCACTGTCGGCGTCGACTATTATTTGTGGTCGTTGCAGATCTCGGGCGTCGGCACGCTGGTCGCCGGCATCAACCTCGTCACCACGGTGCTGAAGCTGCGCACCAAGGGCATGACCTACCTGCGCATGCCGATGTTCTGCTGGACCACGCTCGCCTCGAATCTCCTGATCGTGGCGGCGTTTCCGATCCTCACCGCGACGCTCGCGATGCTGATCCTCGACCGCTATTTCGGCTTCCATTTCTTCACCAACGAAGCCGGCGGCAATGTCATGATGTTCATGAATCTGATCTGGGCCTGGGGCCATCCCGAGGTCTATATCCTGATCCTGCCGGCCTTCGGCGTCTTCTCGGAAGTGGTCTCGACATTTTCAGGCAAGCCGCTGTTCGGCTACCGCTCGATGGTGCTCGCCACCATGGCGATCTGCATCATCTCCTTCATGGTCTGGCTGCACCACTTCTTCACCATGGGCGCAGGCCCCAACGTCAACGCGATCTTCGGAATCGCGAGCATGATCATCGCTGTGCCGACGGGGGTGAAGATCTACAACTGGCTGTTCACGATGTATGGCGGACGCATCCGGTTCGCGACGCCGATGCTGTGGGCGATGGGATTCATGGTGACCTTCATCATCGGCGGTCTCACCGGTGTCCTCGTCGCGGTGCCGCCCGCAGACTTCCTGCTGCACAACAGCCTGTTCCTGGTCGCGCATTTCCACAACGTCATCATCGGCGGCGTGCTGTTCGGTGCGTTCGCAGGCTACACCTACTGGTTTCCGAAGGCGTTCGGCTTTCGCCTTCACGAGGGACTGGGGAAGGCGGCCTTCTGGTTCTGGCTGGTCGGCTTCTATGTCGCCTTCATGCCGCTCTACGTGCTCGGCTTCCTCGGCATGACGCGGCGGATGCAGCACTACGATATCGCGGCGTGGCGGCCGTGGCTGATAATCGCCGCTGGCGGTGCTGTCCTGATCCTGATCGGGATCGTCTTCCAGATCCTGCAGCTCGTCGTCAGCATTCGCGAACGCAAGGAATTGCGCGACCGCACCGGCGATCCCTGGGATGGCCGCTCGCTGGAATGGGCCACAGCCTCGCCGCCGCCAGTGTTCAATTTTGCGATCCTGCCCGATGTCAGCGGCGAAGACGCCTATTGGTCGATGAAAGCCCGCGCCAAGCAGCAGGACCTGGAGAAGAGCGGGCCGGATTATCACGACGTCGACATGCCCAGGAATTCGCCCACCGGATTCGTTTGCGCATTCTTTGCCAGCATCATGGGTTTCGCGCTGATCTGGCACATCTGGTGGATCGCCATTGCCGGCGGCGTCGGAGCGTTCGCGACATTCGTCGTCTTCGCCTGGCGCGACCACGATGAATACGTCATCCCGGCGGCCGACGTCGCGCGTATCGACCGCGCCAATCTGGAAGAACGGCGCAGCCTCGTCAGTGCCGCGGGAGGCGCATGATGAGCATGACGGCGGTAGCACACGGGCATGTCGATCCGCATCATCTGCGCGGTCTGGAAGCAGGCCATGCCGGTCCCGCGTCGAAGAGGATCGTGACCGGCTTCGGTTTCTGGATCTTCCTGCTCAGCGACATGGTGATGTTCTCGTGCTTCTTTGCAAGCTACGCGGTGCTGAGTGGGCAGACTGCGGGCGGACCAAGCGGCGCCCAGCTGTTCGATCTGAAGAACGTCGCGGTCGAGACCGTCTGCCTTTTGCTTTCGAGCTTCGCCTGCGGACTCGCGAGCATCGCCGCCGACGCACGCAACCGGCTGTGGTTTCAGCTTGCGATGCTGCTGACCTGCCTGCTTGGGCTCGGCTTCCTGTCGATCGAGGCCAGGGAGTTCGCTGACCTTGTCGCGCGCGGCTATGGCCCGACGCGAAGCGCATTCCTGTCTGCCTTCTTCACGCTGGTCGGATGCCACGGGTTGCACGTTTCCGCCGGCGTCCTCTGGCTCCTCACCATGATGGCGCAGGTCTACGCCAAGGGCTTTCGCGCCGACATCCAGCGCCGCTTTCTCTGCTTCGCGTTGTTCTGGCATGCGCTCGACATCATCTGGGTCGCGGTGTTTTCTGTAGTCTATCTTCTTGGGAGTGCGGCATGAGCGACCAGCATTATGAGTTGCACGGACAAGCCGATATGACGCCAGATCTTGCGCCGGGCGACGAGAGCGAAGGCTCGCTCGGCGTAAGGCTGCTTGGATATGTTGTCGGCTTGGGGCTGGCGCTGCTGCTCACGGCGACCTCATTCTTCGTCGCGGGCACGGACCTGGTTTGGCAGCCCAGCATTCCCGTCGCGATCATCGTCTTGGCGATCGCGCAGATGGGCGTGCACCTCGTGTTCTTCCTCCACATCACGACGGGTGCGGATAACACCAACAACGTGCTGGCGCTTGCCTTCGGGCTCCTGATCGTGTTTCTCGTGATCGGAGGCTCGCTGTGGATCATGGCGAACCTCAATCATAACATGATGCCGACGGATCAGCTGATGCAGATGCAACGCTGACGGCTAAAGCGCGATGAGATCAGGTTGAATCGTCATCGCGCTTTAGGTCTTTGTTTGAGCATGATCTCTGAAAACCGCGACACACTTTCCGGATCATGCTCTAAGCATTCTACGGCTTGGGCTTGCTGGGCGGCCGGCAATTGAAAGCCTTGCGGAAGCCTGCAGCCTGGGCGTCATCTTCGGTGCAGAACCAGCGGTCGGGCTTGGTCGTTGCGGCGTAGCTCGGGCAGCCCTGCAGATGATAGATGCCGATATTGCCGGTTACGCGCGCGCGCACCGCGAACTTGCCCTTGATGCTGCAACTGGGCGGCATGGTCGGTTCGTCGGGAAACAGGACTGCGCGGATTTCGCGATCCCGGTCGTCTCTGCATGATGCACCGAGCAGCTTGCCGTCCTTCTTGCCAAGCCGGAATTCCTGGGGTGCGACAAAGCATCCCTTCCAGAGGCCTTTGCTGTCCTCCTTCGCGACCGCCTCGTCATCCCGATAGTAGCCCTTGATGGAGTTGCCGCTCACGGCAAATCCGGTGCCGACGAGCTGCTGGTTCAGGTTCATCGTGTCGCCTTCTGCGGTGCAGATGCCGACGCGCTTCTTCCTGTTGTTCGCGGTGTTGGGCTTCTCGTTGACATCCTCGCAGCGGACGTTGCGCCCCTTGATCAGCGCGGTCAGTTGGTTGCGCGCCTCTATGCCGCAGGTCCAGGCATCGGCGTGGTTGTCGATGCACATCTGATCGACTTCAGGTGCGTCAATGCCGTCAAGCTTGTAGGTAACATCGCCGATCTGAATGGTATCGCCGTCCCGAACGACCAGCCCCGCGGCCGACGCGGGACTTCCGGCAAGGATGATCGCGAGCATCATCAACGACCAGACTGGTAATACAAAAACGCCCAAACGCATGCCGTCTCACAATATGCCTGAACTGCGGATATCGCTTACTAGCATATCTGCGAGGCGTCGCCAGACAAGCCGGGCCTGCTCCCGGCAGGGCATTGCAGCTCATTGCGGATCGAGTCCGCACGCTTTCCGCGGCGTGTTGCGAGTTCATGGCGCTTTTGACTTGTGCCCCGGTCTGATCCTATCGTAGGCGCGCCGATCGCCCGGAAGAGGCGAGGCAAGGAGCGAAACGATGCCCGAGGCGCTGTGCGCCGACGTCGACCGACGCCGGCGATTTCGATTCCGTAAGACCCATGAGATCGCGTGTGCGGATGCGATCGGTGTGGACCGCGCCAAACAGCTCGAATTCATACGCGGCGTTTCGTCCGCAACTGATCCAATTCGTGAATCAATGCCCGTCATTCCGGGGCGATGCGAAGCATCGAACCCGGAATCTCGAGATTCCGGGTCGGTGCTTGCGCACCATCCCGGAATGACGGAAGGAAGCGATTGAATGAACAATCCCGTTGACGTGTTGATCATCGGCGCCGGCGCCTCGGGGGCGGCGGTGGCATGGTCGCTCGCCGAAACCAAGATGCACATCCTTTGCATGGAGCAGGGCGGCTGGATGAACCCGGCCGAATACCCGAGCACCGGGCGGGACTGGGAGGCGCGCTTCTACGGCGACTATTCGCCAAGTCCCAACATCCGCGCACGGCCCGAAGACTATCCGATCAACGACGACAACTCGCCGATCAAGGTGGTCAATTTCAACGGCGTCGGCGGCTCGACCATCATGTATACGGCGCATTTCCCGCGCCTGCATCCGTCCGACTTTCGCGTCAGGACGCTGGACGGCGTCGCCGATGACTGGCCGATCGATTACGACACGCTGGCGCCGTTCTTTGCCGAGAACGATCGGATGATGGGCGTGTCCGGGCTCGCCGGCGATCCCGCGTTTCCGCCGACCGAGCCACCAATGCCGCCGCTGCCGCTCGGCCGCTCGGGCGCGTTGCTCGGGACGGCGATGAACAAGCTCGGCTGGCACTGGTGGCCGTCGGACACGACGGTCGCGACCACGGATTATGAAGGGCGGGCGCGTTGCATCAATCTCGGTCACTGCACGCCGGGCTGTGCGCAAGGCGCGAAGGCCAGCACCGACATCACCTATTGGCCGGCTGCGCTCCGCGCCGGCATCGAACTGCGGACGCATTGCCGGGTGCGCGAGATCACGACCAATGAACACGGCATGGCATCCGGCGTCGTCTATTACGACAAGGACGGTATCGAGCAATTCCAGTCGGCCGAAGTGGTGATCATCGCCTGCAACGGCATCGGCACGCCGCGGCTGTTGCTCAATTCCGTCTCCGGCAAATTCCCGAACGGCCTTGCCAATTCGAGCGGGCTGGTCGGCAAGAACCTGATGTTCCATCCTTACGCACAGGTCTACGGCTATGCCGAAGAGCCGACCGACAGCAATCGCGCGCCGCCGACCTGCCTGTGGAGCAAGGAGTTCTACGAGACCGACACGTCACGCGGCTTCGTGCGCGGCTATGCGATTCAGTTCGGCCGCGGCGCCGGTCCGGTGATGGAAGCCGTCATGAGCGAGGGCAAGGGCATCCTGCCCTGGGGCGCGGATCATCACCGCGTCTTCCGCAAGCTCAACGGCCATCGGCTGACCGCATCCGCGATCTGCGAGGATCTACCGGAGGAGCATAACCGCGTCACGCTCGATCCCGTGCTGAAGGATAGTCACGGCATTCCCGCGGCGCGCGTCGACTACACGATCGGCGAGAACAGCGCGAAGATGATGGCGCATGGCCTCGCGCGCGGGAAGGAGATCCTCGCCGCCGCCGGCGCGACCGACATCTGCATCAACTCCCCGATCCCCTATGGCGGTTGGCATCTGCTCGGCACGGCGCGGATGGGCAATGATCCCGAACGCTCGGTGGTGAATGCCTGGGGCCGCTCGCACGATGTGAAAAACCTGTTCATCGTCGACGGCAGCGTCTTCGTCACCTCGGGCGGGGTCAACCCGACCTCCACCATCCAGGCCATCGCGCTCTACATCGCCGATCAGATGAAGCAGCGTCTTGCCGATCTTTTCGATTGAGGCCAGCCATGTCCGCGGAAAATTCGCTTTCACGCCGGCAACGCGACGATCTGCGCGCCATCGCCGCGATGATGATTCCGGCAAGCGCCGAATACGACGTACCGGGCGCGGATGACGCCGCCATCCAGGCCGAGATTCTCGCAACGCTCGGCCGGGATACCGGGCCAGTCGGGCGAGCCCTCGACCATCTCGCACAACTTGCGGACGAGCCGTTCGCGGAACTCGACGCAACGCGGCGCGAGGCCCTCGTAAAGGAATTTCGCGCGACCGGTGGCGCGGCGGTGGCAACACTCGTCCGCGTTGTATTGCAGTGTTACTACCGCGACGATCGCGTGCTGCGCTCGCTTGGATTGGAGCTGCGGCCGCCATTTCCGAAAGGCTACCTGCTGGAGCAGGGCGATTGGTCGTTGCTCGATCGGGTCAAAACGCGTCCCCCGATGTGGCGCAGAGCGCCATGAGCGATTTGCATTCGAATGAGTACTGATTTCTTTACGCATTTGTCTAAAGAAAGCTCTCGTCGGACATTGGGGTCTGGTTGGGGGTATGATGATAGACACGAATGGTCGTTTGCCGCGGCGAGGAGGCGAAGCCTCTTCTGCTGCGAAGTCCGGACATTCCGGCGTGACGCGCCGAAGCCTGTTGGCGAGCGCAGCGCTCCTGTTGACGGCAACCGGCGCGGGTGCGCGTGTCGTCACGAAGGTGCTGCCCTGGCGGCCGAACGAGGCCTATCCGGTGACGCCGGTCCTGCCGGGCGGCTATCTGTACTTCACCGCGCAGGAAGCAGCGATCGTCGATGCCTTCGTCGATCGTCTCATCCCGACGGATGATCTCGGCGCGGGCGCCAAGGATGCGGGCGTCACCACCTTCATCGATCGTCAACTGACCGGCCCCTATGGCGGGCATGACTGGCTCTATATGCAAGGGCCATTCTCCTCCAATCCGCTGCCGAGCCAGGGACTGCAATCGCCGCTGACGCCGCGCCAGCAATATCGGCAGGGCCTGAAGGCGCTCGAAGAGTATTGCACGAAGACGTTCAGTGGCCGCGGCTTCGTCCAGCTCAAGGCCGAGGAACAGGACAAGCTGATCGCCGAGATGGAGAAGGGCGACGCGAAGTTCGAAGGCTTCTCGAGCCGGATGTTGTTCAATGCAATTCATGGAAATACGATGGAAGGTTACTTCGCCGACCCGATCTATGGCGGCAATCGCGACATGGTGGGCTGGAAGCTCGTCGGTTTTCCCGGCACCCGCTATGACTTCCGTGATGTGATCGAAAAGCCAAATCAGGCCTACATGCTGCCGCCGGTCGGCATGCAGGGCCGTCCTGCCTGGGGAGAACGCTGATGGTTCGCCGTCTCCCACGCAAGGATGTCGCCATCATCGGTCTGGGCTGGACCGGATCGATCCTAGCCTATGAGTTGGCGCGTACCGGCCTCGAAGTGGTTGCGATCGAACGCGGCCCGTGGCGCGACACCGCAGCCGATTTCAACATCGGCACCGCGCCGGACGAACTGCGTTATGCCGTGCGTCACGACGTGTTCCTCCGTCCGCGGCAGGAAACGCTGACCATGCGCAACAATCCGTCCCAGTCCGCGCTTCCGATCCGCAAATGGGGCAGCTTCCTTCCCGGCAACGGCGTCGGCGGCGCCGGCGTGCACTGGAACGGCCAGACCTGGCGCTTCCTCCCGAATGATTTCCGCATCCGCAGCCACATGATCGAGCGCTACGGCGCCGGCATCATGCCGGAAGGCAATCACATCCAGGACTGGCCCGTCAGCTACGAGGAATTGGAGCCTCATTACGACAAGTTCGAGCGTGTCCTGGGTATCTCCGGTAAGGCCGGCAACATCAAGGGCCAGATCCAGCAAGGCGGAAATCCCTTCGAGGGCGCGCGCGGGCGCGAATATCCGACACCGCCGATGAATCAAGGTTATCCGCAAGCCCTGTTCACCAAGGCGGCGGCCGGATTGGGTCTGCATCCGTTCCCGCGGCCATCGGCGAATTTGTCGGTCGGCTATACCAACCCTTACGGCTGCACCATGGCGCCGTGCACCTATTGTGGTTTCTGCGAGCGGTTCGGTTGCGCCAACTACTCGAAGGCATCGCCGCAGACCTGCGTGCTGCCGGCGCTGGTTCGCGAGCCGACTTTCGAGGCGCGCACCGAATGCGAGGTCACCAAGGTCAATCTGTCGCGCGACGGCAAGATGGCAACCGGCGTCACCTATGTCGACGCGTCCGGCGAAGAGTGGGAGCAGCCGGCCGATCTCGTCCTGGTCTGCGCCTACGGCCTGTTCAATGTCCGGCTTCTGCTCTTGTCCGGCATCGGCAAGCCCTATGATCCGGCAAGCGACCAAGGCGTGGTCGGGCGCAACTACGCCTACCAGACCGGCTCGGGCTCGACCGGGTATTTCGAGGAGGCCAAGTTCAACCCGTTCGCCGCGGCAGGCTCACTCGGTGTCGCGCTCGACGACTACAACAGCGACAATTTCGACCATGGTCCGCACGGCTTCGTCGGCGGCGCGTCGATCACCAGCGCCCACACCAACGGCCGGCCAATTCTCTATCATCCGACGCCGCGCGGCACGCCCAATTGGGGCAGCACCTGGAAAAAGGCGGTGCGTGACACCTATCAGCGCGTTCACAACGTGTCCGCGCAAGGCAGCGTGATGAGCTACCGCAACAACTATCTCGATCTCGATCCGACATATAAGGATCCGCTCGGCCGGCCCCTGATGCGCATGACCTTCGATTACCAGGACAATGAGCGCAAGATGGCCAACTGGATGGCCGACCGTTGCGACGAAATCGCCAAGGCCATGGGTGCCAAGACCACACAGATCAACCGGCTGACCGGGCCGTGGTCGGTGGTGCCTTACCAGACCACGCACAACACCGGCGGCGCGATCATGGGAAGCGATCCCAAGACCAGCGTGCTCAACCGCTATCTGCAGTCGTGGGACGTCTCGAACGTGTTCGTGATGGGCGCATCCGCCTTTCCGCAGAACGCCGGCTACAATCCGACCGGCACCGTCGGCGCGCTGACCTATTGGGGGCTCGATGCCATCTTCAAATATATGAAATCGCCCGCGCCGCTGGTGCAGTCATGAGGTCCTTCATCATGTCACACCAGCGCACGTCGTGGACGGCGCGCCTTGCTTGCGCCGTCACGCTGCTGTCGTTGATCGCAGGCAGCGCCGCGCTCGCCGAATCCGACAATTATGTCGAGATCGCGCGTGGTAAGTCGCTGGCGACCGCGGGCGATTGCGTCGCTTGTCACACCGCGAAGGGCGGAGCTCCGTTCGCCGGCGGACTGGCGCTGCAGACACCGTTCGGCGCGATCATGACGGCGAACCTCACGCCCGACAATGCGACCGGCATCGGAAGCTGGTCGGCGGATGATTTCGCCCGCGCCATGCACGAGGGCAGGCGGCCGGGCGGCACCTATCTTTATCCGGCCTTTCCCTATCCCTATTATACCAAGGTGACGCGCGACGATCTGGACGCAATCTACGCCTATCTGCGTTCGCTGCCGCCGGTGACCAACGCGGTCAACCGCAACACGCTGCCATTCCCGTTCAACATGCGTCCGATGATGTCGGGATGGAATGCGCTCTACTTTACGTCCGGCACCTTCACGCCGGATCCAAGCCGGTCCGAGGAATTCAACCGCGGCGCCTATCTTGTCGAAGGCCTCGGCCATTGCGGCGCGTGCCACACGCCGTTCAATTCGTTCGGCGCGAACAAGGCCGACAAATATCTGCAGGGCAACCAGATCGATTATTGGGCCGCGCCCAACATCACCAACGACATGCAGTCGGGGCTGGGCAAGTGGTTGGTCGAGGACATCGTGCAATATCTGAAGACCGGTCAGGCCGGCACGACACTCGCCAACGGCCCGATGAAGGATGTGATCGAGAATTCGACCTCGAAGATGCCGGATGCGGATCTCAAGGCGATCGCGGTCTATCTGAAGGAGCGCGGCGCGGCCGGTTCGCCGGCACCTGCGCCGCTTGCGGCCGGCGATGCACGGATGAAAACAGGCGAGGCGATCTTCGTCGACACTTGCTCCGCCTGCCACACGCGCGCAGGCGCCGGCATCGAGCACATATTTCCCAAGCTCGCGGGCAATGTGATCACGACGCAGAATGATCCGGCCTCGCTCATCCGCATCGTCGTCGCGGGCAGTCGTGCCGCCGCGACCGACGCAAGGCCGACCGCGCCGGCGATGCCATCGCTCGGCTATCGGCTGAATGATGATCAGATCGCGGCGGTCGTGACCTATGTCCGCAACAGCTGGGGCAATGCCGCGTCGCCGGTGTCGGCCGAAACCGTCAAGACACTGCGCGATAAGGTCACAGGAGCGGCGGATTAATCCGCCGCTCATCCTGAATTCTTGATTCCGATTCTGTTCTCGGCTGAATTTTCAGCCGAGAACATTTCAACTTTTTGTTGTATGGCGATGCTACTCTGAAAATATAATTCCGGAGGAGCCCATATGCTTGACGAGGCCAGTTCGAACTCTGCCGTCAAGGTCGCCCAGGACGCCGCGACATTCCAGTGGGAGGAGGGCAAGGCCCAACCAGGCATCGGCATTGCGCTGTCGTGCGACATCGACGTGACCCGCAAGCTTGCGCTGGTCGGTACGCGGCTGAGCGATCTCGGCGAGGCAATTTCGAAGCAGATCGTCAATTGGGGGTATGCGGTTTGCGACCGGAGCCTGCGTGCCAACTATGCGGGCCAAATGACGGCGGTGCTGCCCAATCTACCTTATCCCGATGCGCCGCTCGTGGGTTCGTAGGCGCCGGCCCTTGCGCCGGGGATGTCTGCTTACCATCTGACATGACGAAGGAATCTCGCCATGTTGGATTTTACCTCAGATATCGCCGATGACGGCCTGTCATCGCGAACGACCGAAGCTACCCAAATCGAACCCGCTCCAGTCGAACACGCCCAAGTCAAACACGCCCAAGTCAACGACCAGGCGCTGCTCGACGCCTATTCCAACGCCGTGATCGCGGTGACCGAGAAGGTCGGTCCCGCCGTCGTACGCGTGGAAACCGGGCCGAAAGTGCGTAATCCGCGCGAGCGCGGCGGCCTTGGCTCCGGCATCGTCATCTCGCCGGACGGGCTCGTGCTGACCAACAGCCATGTGGTCGGCACGTCGAAAGAGATCAGGCTGCGCGACACCGAGGGTGTCGTGACGGATGCGCGCGTGCTCGGCGTCGACCCCGATACCGATCTCGCGCTGTTGCGCGCCGATGGCGTGCGCGATCTGCACTATGCGTCACTTGGCAATTCCAAGACGCTGCGCCGCGGCCAGCTCGTGGTCGCGATCGGCAATCCGCTCGGCTTCGAATCGACTGTGACCGCAGGCGTGGTGTCCGCGCTCGGCCGGTCGATCCGCTCGGTCAGCGGGCGGACGATCGAGGACGTGATCCAGACCGATGCCGCCCTCAATCCCGGCAATTCCGGCGGGCCGCTGGTGTCGTCCTCGGCCGAGGTGATCGGCATCAATACGGCGATCATCAACGGCGCGCAGGGCATCTGTTTTGCCGTCGCGAGCAATACCGCGCAGTTCGTGCTGTCGGAGATCATCCGCCACGGTTATGTGCGGCGGGCCTATATCGGCGTCGCCGGGCAGACTGCGCCGGTCCCGCGGCGTCATGCGGTGGTCGCGGGCGTCGACAACACGATGGGCGCGCTGCTTGCCCAGATCGAGCCGGACGGGCCGGCGGCGCAGGCCGGACTGTTGCCGGGCGATGTCGTGATCAAGCTCGATGGCGTCGACATCAACGGCGTCGACGACCTGATCCGGGTGCTCGACCGCGACCGCATCGGGCGGACGCTTGCGATGGACGTGCTAAGGCTCGGCCGGCTGCGGGCGATCGACATTCACCCGTTAGAACGCAAACCTATGACGCGGCAGATCGCCGCGTCATAGCTGCCTTTCGCAAAACGCGGCTACTCCGCCGCTGCCGCGAAGCGGCAGTTGTCGAGCTCGGCTTCCAGCCGCGTCTTCTCGGCCTTCGCTTTGGCGATGTTCTCTTCCTTGATATGGCCATAGCCCCGGATCGTTTCCGGGATGCGCGCCAGCCTTGAGAGCAAGGGGATCTGCTCGGCTTTCATCACAGCCATGCGCTGCTCGATCATCGTCAGATAATCCTCGATCAGCTTGCGCTCGGCCTTGCGCTCCGTGGTTCGTCCGAATGGATCGTAGGGCGTGCCGCGCAGGCCCTTCAGTCGCGCCAGCAGGCGGAAGGCGTGGATCATCCAGCCGCCGAACTCCTTCTTCTGCAGTCGGCCCGTTGCCTTGTCGCGGCGGGCGAAGATCGGCGCCGCGAGATAGAATTTCAGGCTGAACTCGCCGTCGAACTTCTCCGACAGCTTCTTGGCAAAGCTGCCGTCGGTATAGAGCCGGGCGACCTCGTATTCATCCTTGTAGGCCATCAGCTTGAACAGGTTTTTGGCCACCGCCTCGCTGAGTTCGCTGGAGGAGGGCGATGCCGCCGTTTCCGCCTTGCGGACCTTGTCGACTGCGGCGAGATAGCGATCGGCATAGGCCTGGTCCTGATAGTCGCTCAGGAATTTGGCGCGCAGGCTGATGATCTCGTCGAGCGCTCGGGTCGGGCTCGCGGCGCGGGCCTTGAACTGCGTGACGCTGCGGACGCGCGAGATGTCATGCGCGGCCAATCGGCCCCAGGTGAAGGCCTGCTTGTTCATCTCGATCGCCGCGCCGTTGATTTCGATGGCCCGGAGCAACGCCTCCAGCGAGAGCGGAACGGCGCCTTTCTGAAACGCGAAACCGAGCATGAAGGAGTTGGTCGCGATGCTGTCGCCCATCAGCGTCCCGGCGATGGCCGTGGCGTCGATGATCTCGAGATTGCGCTCGCCGATCGCGTCGCGCAGCGTCGTCTTCATTGCGCCCATCTCGAAATCGAGATCGGGATTCTGCACGAAGCTCGCGGTCGGCTGCAGGTCGGCATTGACGAAGGCGCGCGTCGCGCCTCGGTCCACGCGGTTCAGTGCGGTCTCGCTGGCAGCTACGACAATGTCGCAGCCGAGAATGAGGTCGGCGCCGCCGGAGGTGATGCGCACGCTGGCGATATCCTCCGGCTTGGCGGCGATGCGGACATGGCTCATGACCGCGCCGTTCTTCTGCGCCAGTCCCGTGAAGTCGAGCGCGGAGCAGCCGCGGCCGTCGAGATGCGCGGCCATGCCGAGCAGTGCGCCGATGGTGATGACACCGGTGCCGCCGATGCCGGTGACGAGGATGTTGTAGGGTACGTCGAGCTGGGGAAGTGTGGGTAACGGCAGGTCGGCGAACAGCTGGCCGGAATCGACCGCGGTGTTTTCGAGCCGCTTTGGCTTGCCGCCATGAACGGTCACGAAGCTCGGACAGAATCCGTCGACGCAGGAATAGTCCTTGTTGCAGTTCGACTGGTCGATCTGGCGCTTGCGGCCGAACTCGGTGTCGAGCGGCTGTACTGAAACGCAGTTCGACGTTTGCGAGCAGTCGCCGCAGCCCTCGCAGACCAGATCGTTGATGAACACCCGCTTGGGCGGATCGGGATAGAGCCCGCGCTTGCGGCGCCGGCGCTTCTCCGCCGCACAGGTCTGGTCATAGATCAGCGCGGTCAGGCCCTTGATGTCGCGCAGCTCGCGCTGAACCTGATCCATCTCACGGCGATGATGCACGGTGACGCCGGCCGGGAAATAGTTCTTCGGATATTTGCCGGGATCGTCGGAGACGACCGCAAGCCGCTTGGTGCCTTCGGCCCAGACCTGGTGCGCGATCTGCGCTACGGTGAAGCTGCCTTCGGCCGGCTGGCCGCCGGTCATCGCGACCGCATCGTTGTAGAGGATCTTGTAGGTGATGTTGACGCCGGAGGCCGCCGCGGCGCGCAGAGCCAGCAGGCCGGAATGGGTGTAGGTGCCGTCGCCGAGATTCTGGAAGATGTGCTGCTCGCTGGTGAACGGCGCCTGTCCGATCCAGTTCGCGCCTTCGGCGCCCATATGCGTGATGGTCGCCGTGCGCCGGGCCGGGACATAAAGCGCCATGCCGTGACAGCCGATGCCGGCCATCGCGCGGCTGCCCTCGGGCAATTTGGTCGAGGTGTTGTGCGGGCAGCCCGAACAGAAATAAGGGGTGCGCTGCAACGAGATCGGCGCGTGCCCTTCCGCCGGGCGCTCGAAGGCCTCTAGCCGCGCCAGCCGCTGTTCCAGCGCGGGGCTCTGGTGCCCGAGGCGGCGCAGCCGCGCGACCAGTGCAGAGGCGACGATGGTTGGCGTCAGTTCGCCTTCGCTCGGCAACAGAGGTGCGCCGTCCTCGTCGAGCTTACCGACCACGGAGGGCCGTTTCCAGGCGTCCACATTGTAAAGAATGCGCTTCAACTGGTCCTCGATGAAGCCGCGCTTCTCTTCGACGACCAGCACATCCTGCAAACCTTCGGCGAAGCGCTTGGCGCCGTGCTCCTCCAGCGGCCAGGTCAGCGCGACCTTATAGATGCGCAGGCCCAGCGCCTCCGCGTCCCGATCAGAGATGCCGAGATCGGCCAGCGCCTGGCGCAGATCGAGATAGGCCTTGCCGGTCGCGATGATGCCGAGCCGCGCCGGCTTGCCGTCCAGCACGATACGGTCGAGCTTGTTGGCGCGCGCGAAGGCGCCGATCGCCGCCATTTTTGGCCCGAACAGCCGCTTCTCCGCCTCGAGCGGCGGGTCGGGCCAGCGGATGTTCAGGCCGCCCGGCGGCATCTCGAAATCGGTCGGCAACACGATCTCGACGCGCGCGTGATCGCTGTAGATCGAGGCTGAACTCTCGACGGTCTCGCCGATCGCCTTGAAGCCGACCCAGCAGCCGGAATAGCGCGACAGCGCGAAGCCGTAGATGCCGAGGTCAAGATAGTCCTGCAGGGTCGCCGGGTTGATGATCGGGATCAGCGCCGCGGCGAACACCTGTTCGCTCTGGTGGGCGAGCGTGGATGACTGGCAGCCGTGATCATCGCCGGCCAGCGCCAGCACCCCGCCATGCTGCGACGTGCCGGCCGTATTGGCGTGCTTCAGCGCGTCGACCGAGCGGTCCACGCCCGGCCCCTTGCCGTACCAGATGCCGAATACGCCATCGACCCTGGCGCCGGGAAACAGGCCGACCTGCTGGCTACCCCAGACCGCGGTCGCGGCGAGATCTTCGTTCAGGCCGGGAACGAAAGCGATATCATGCGCTTGCAGGAAGGATTTGGCACGCCACAGCGTGTGGTCGTACATGCCCAGTGGCGAGCCGCGGTAGCCGGAGATGAAGCCAGCGGTATTCAGGCCGGCGGCACGGTCGCGTTCGCGCTGCAACATCGGCAGCCGCGCCAACGCCTGGACGCCAGAAAGGTAGATCCGCTTCGCATCAACGCGGTATTTGTCGTCCAGCCCGACTTGCATCAGCGTCATCTTCCACTCCGTGAAGTCTTCTTGGGCGCTGCGCAGGGAGAAGCCCTGGCGAGCCGGTGCGAGGCGTGAGTGAAAAGCATGCGCCAGCAATGTCAATATCGCTGACACGGCTGATCGGCCGAGCATGGCCGTTGCCCTGGAATTTCATGGGTTTGGACGCGTTCCGTCTTGCGGCGATGAACTGTCGAATACAGCCTCCGGCGCCAGGCGAGCTCCGTTCGACTGAGTCGATGTACACGGGGCTCGTTGTTGAAACGCGCTTCCATCGTCTCGCGGGCTAACATTGATCGCGCCTCTCGAACCTCCTGCGGCCGATATCTTCCGGCCCATCTCGCCGCTCATTTGCAAAGCGATCGTCCACTGCCTGCATGCAATCCACGCTCAGCGAATAAGCAGATGCTTGCGAGAGATCGCCAGCACAGCGAATGAGCAGATGTCAGTCTGAATCGGAACACGCTGAAAACACGGAGGATTTCTTGCCGCCGCGTGGCGAGCGGTAATTGTACACAATGGCACAGCGCTTGCTTGAACGAGAGCAAGAGTTCTCTCGCCTGGGGAGGCGCATGGTCATGGACTCAAGCTCAACATTTGGCGGCACGATCGTCGCGGAGCCGGAGCCTGTCGCGCTCGACTGGTCCTCCACCGCGCTCGTCATCATCGACATGCAGCGCGACTTCATGGAGCCCGGCGGCTTCGGCGAAACGCTCGGCAATGACGTCTCGCAGCTTGCGCCCGCGGTGTTGCCGATCGCGACCGTGCTGACCGCCGCGCGCGACATGGGGATGCTGGTCATCCACACTCGCGAAGGGCATCTGCCGGATCTCTCGGACGCCCCGCCTGCCAAGATAGAGCGCGGTGCGCCGTCGCTGCGCATCGGCGATCCCGGACCGATGGGCCGCATCCTGATCCGCGGCGAGGCCGGTCACGACATCATTCCCGAGCTCTACCCGCTCGACAGCGAGATCGTGATCGACAAGCCCGGCAAGGGCGCGTTCTACGCGACCGAACTCGGCGACATTCTCCTGAAATACGGCATCGAGAACCTGCTCGTGTGCGGCGTCACCACCGAGGTCTGCGTCAACACGACGGTGCGCGAGGCCAATGACCGCGGCTATCGCTGCGTCGTGATCTCGGACGGCTGCGCGTCCTACTTTCCCGAATTCCACGAGATGGGTCTGAAGATGATCAAGGCCCAGGGCGGCATCTTCGGCTGGGTCGCGGACTCAGGCGCCGTCCTGAAGGCCATGCAAGCGGAGACGTCGAACAATCTGGCAGCGGGAGCATCACGATGAGCACGAGCGGGACGACGGCGGGCAGATCGGATTTCAAGCCGGTGTTGTGGACACCGGGTGACTGGAACGCCTTCTTCGGATTCGGCACCAACATCCTGGTCAACATGCTGGTGCTGACCGGCCTGTTGCGCTTCGTGCTGAAGATGCCTGATAGCCTCGTGTTCGGCCGCATCCTGCCGGCGCTCGGCCTGATGATGTGTCTCTCCACTTTCTACTACGCCTTCCTGGCCTATCGCCTGGCGCAACGGACCGGCCGCACCGATGTCTGTGCGCTGCCGTCGGGCGTTAGCGTGCCGCATATGTTCATCGTCACCTTCGTGATCATGCTGCCGGTCACGCTCAAGACCGGCGATCCCATGAAGGGCTGGTCTGCGGGCCTCGTCTGGGTGTTCTTTCAGAGCTTCATCCTGATGATCGGCGGCTTCATCGCCCCCTTGATCCGGAAAATCACGCCGCGCGCCGCGCTGCTCGGCACGCTCGCCGGCGTCTCCGTCACCTTCATCGCGATGCGTCCGGCTCTCGAAATGTACATGACGCCGCAGATCGGGCTGGTCTGCTTCGCCATCATCCTCGTGAGCTGGTTCGGTGGCGTGAAATATCCGAAGGGTCTGCCGGCCGGACTGATCGCAATCGCGGTCGGCATGATCATCGCCTGGGGCTCCAACATCTTCGGGCTCGGGCTCGGCGGCCTGAGCATCAAGGGTGTCGGCGATGCCTTCGCCAATTTCGGCTTCTCGCTGCCGGTCCCGGCGGTGGGTTATGTGTTCTCCGGCTTCGAATTCCTCGGCGTCATCCTCGTCACCGCGATTCCGTTCGGCATTTACGACCTCGTCGAAGCCATGGACAATGTCGAAAGCGCGGAGGCGGCCGGCGACGAATATCCGACCACGCGCGTGCTGACTGCCGACGGCATCGTCAGCCTGATCGGCTGCCTGATGGGCAATCCCTTCATCAACGCGGTCTATATCGGCCATCCCGGCTGGAAGGCGATGGGCGGCCGGATCGGCTATTCGGCCGCGACCGGCATCATGGTTGTGGTGCTGTCCTGGTTCGGCATCGTCTCGGTGCTGCTGGCGCTGGTGCCCGTGGTCGCGATCTCGCCGATCCTGCTCTATATCGGCATGCTGATCGGGGCGCAGGCGTTCCAGACCACGCCGGTCAGGCACGCGCCCGCCATCGTGCTGGCGCTGACGCCGCATCTGGCAGCCTGGGCCAAGCTGCAGATCGACACGATGCTGGCCTCGACGATGAACGCAGCGCAGAGCGTCGGTGGGCTTGCCGCCGACAAGGTCGATGCGGTCAAGGCGGCGGCAATCGCCGCGCTGCCTCAGCAGGGCGTGATCTATCACGGTCTGGAGGTGATGGGCGGCGGCTCGATCCTTGGCGGGCTCATCCTGGGTGCGATCGGCGTGTTCGTGATCGAGCGCGATTTCACCAAAGCGTCGGCCTTCGCGCTCGCAGGTGCCGTGCTGACCTATTTCGGCTTCATGCATGGCGAAGCGGTCGGCATCGGTGGTGGGCTGGGCGTGACACCTGCCGTCGCGTTCGCTTATGCCGTCATGGCGGCAGGACTGTTTGCGCTGGGCCGACTCGGCATGAGCGAGCATTTCGTCCCGCATGCCGAAATGTCCGCAGCGCCGGCCGAATAGAGAGAGTTACGGCCGCACGGCGGGGGACTCGATCGGCATGCCCTTCGCTCGTGTCATGAGATAGAGCTCGAGTTCGACCAGTTCCGGCGCGCCGAAAGCGTAAGGCTGCGCCCGGACGCCGAAGATGCAGCCGCGCAGGCGCCGCTGCAGCGAGCCCAGCGATTGCCATTCCAGCCGGTACATCGGATAGCCGGTCGGGTGTCCTTGCGTGATCGCTGAGCCGGCGAGGCGCTTGTCCCAATTGTCGTCGTGGCAATTGGTGCAGGCAAGATTGAGCTGGCCTTCGCGCTGCATGAACAGCTCGCGTCCCTTGGCGACGAAGGGCGCAAGCTCCGGATCATCACCGGCCGAGATAGCAATGCCGCGCGACTGCTCGGCGATGTAGGCAGCGAGTGCCATCAGGTCGCGGCTCTCGAAGGCGAGCGGCTCGGCGCCCTGATGCCGGCCTCGCTCCAGATTGATGCGCTGTTCGAGATCGACCGGGCGGCCCAGTTCCTTGTCGAAGGCCGGATAGCGCGCGGCCACGCCCTTCATGGTCTCTCGGGCGTCGTTGTGGCAGTCCGCGCAGGATTTATCAGCCGCGCCGAGCTTCCTGTTCCAGAGCGTTTCGCCGTCGAGCACCCAGAGCATGCCGGGATTGGCCGTGTCGTCGTCCTGGATCGCCTTGGTGTCCGCCGCCATGAAGCTGTAGCCCGAGCGGCGCTCGGTGGGCTGGATCTCACCGGCGCTGACGGGAAGGGCGGCGATCACGAGCACTGTCACCGCGATGACGCGAAGCGCGTTCATTCGATCGATATCGAAGCCGACGCGGTTTCGGAAAAACCCTTGTCGCCGATCCATTCGAACTCGAACTTGCCGCTGTCCTTGGCGATGGTGAAGAAAGAGATGAAGGGGTTGGCGGCGATCGCGGGAAAGAAATCCGCGCGGAAAATCTCGGCGCCGTTGTAGCGGCAGGTGAAGCTCGTGATGATGTCGCGCGGCACGAGATCGCCGGCCGCGGTGCGGCGATAGCCGGTCTCCATGATGTGCGACATCAGCGCCTTGATCTCGATGACATCGCCGCGCTTGGCCTTCTTCGGAACGTTGATCAGCGCTGACGGCATCACAACACCTCCTCGGTGCATGCGGCGAACGTCACGACAACGTCGACGCTGGTCGACCAGAACGAGCCGTCGGACAATTGTGCGACCGCGGTCACCTTCTGGCTGTCGGCGAGACGGATACGGGTCGAGACCTGGGCGCGGCCGGCCTGCGGGCCGAGATAGAAATTGCCGATGTTTGGCTGCGGGTTCTTCTCGTTGAAGACGTGAATGCTCTTCACGTAGTCATTTTCGGTCATCGGGCTCGTGACGCTCACGGTCATCGGCACCGTGTTGCCGTTCTCGACCAGGGGCGGAATGTCGAGCTTGACCTTGCCGGTGTGTACCTCGGCCTCGCCGACGACGTTACGGATTGCGGAGGCGAGCATCGCCGGTGTCGCTTCCGCCGGCCGCACGGTCACGATCGGAACCGCGCCGCAGAGGGCGGCACTCCCGGCCAAGCCGAGAAAGCCGCGACGCGTGGATGAGGTTAAATCCTGCATGCAGATAAACGCTCCTAGTCCTTCAGCGTTGCAAGATACGCCACGATATCCTCGATCTGTTCCGCCGACAGGATCGGCTTGCCCTTGAAGCTTGAACTCACGCGTTCCAGTCCATCGACGCGATAATAGGACGGCATGATAGTCGCGGGATCGAGGCGCGAGGCGTCGACGATCCTCAGCCGAAGCTGACTTGTGGTCCAGCGGCTGCCGCTGGCCGAAAGGTTTGGTGCAAGATCGCCCTGGAACTTGGTTTCGGGAAACGGCCCGGAATGGCAGAGAATGCAGGTGCTGGTGCGATCCAACACCAGTGCCCGGCCGCGTGCGGCGTCGCCGGGCGAGCCGGTCAAGGATTCTGGAATGCCGTCGCCGACGACCGCATAGGACGCGAGTGCTTGCGCGCCCGCCGCGCCGGGCAGCGCAACGGCCGCGGCAGCGAGCCACGCAATATGCGGCGCCGATCTAGCCAAAGGCATCCACCGTGAGTGTCCGGTACCATTTTTGTGCATCATCGGCTTCGCGCTTGCGCACCTCGCGCGGCGCGTCGACCGCGCTCGAGCCGCTGCCTTCCGCCTCGATGAAGATGTCGTCCTTCGGCTGGTAGACACCGGCGAGCGAGAAGGCGTAATCCGGCGCGACGATGTTGTAGCAGACGCCGGTCAGTCGGGGCGTTTCCGGAGCTTTGCCCGCTAGCATACTCACCATCGCGGCAGCACAGGCCTTGCCTTGCGCGCTGCCGGCGGAGGCTGATTTCGGAATGCCGCCGCCGAGACAGGCGTCGCCGATGACGTGGACATTCGGCAGCAGTTTTGAAGCGAACGTCATGGGGTCGATCGGGCACCAGCCGGTCTTGTCGGTCGCGCCCGCGATGTCGGCGATGCGGCCGGCCTTCTGCGGTGGGATGATGTTTGCCACCTGAGGCGTGTAGTTGCCGAACTCGGTGACGATCGTGTTGGTCTTCGGATCGACCGAGGTGACGCGGCCGCCCTGCGACAGCGACACCCGTTCGATCATGTCGCCATAGAATTCCTTCCAGGCGTTCTCGAACAGGCGTTGCTGCGGGATCGTGTCCTTGGCGTCGAGGATCAGCACCTTGGAGCGCGGCTTTTTGTTTTTCAGATAGTGCGCGATCAAGCTGGCGCGCTCATAGGCCGCGGGCGGACAGCGGGCGGGATTTGCGGGCACGGCCAGCGCGATCGTGCCGCCATCCTCCATTGCTTCGAGCTGCTTGCGCAGCAGAAGCGTCTGCTCTCCCGCCTTCCAGGCATGCGGCATTTTCAACGACGCCGCCTCGTCGTAACCTTCCAGCGCGTCGAACCTGAAATCGATTCCGGGCGCCAGCACCAGACGGTCGTAGCCAAGCGACGTTCCATCCGCGAGTGTGACGGTCCGCTTCGCCGGATCGATCTTGGTCGCCGCCTGCGCGATCACGCTCACGCCGGCGGATGCGATCTTGTCATATCCGAACTGCTGAACCTCGATGTCCCGCAAGCCGGCGATCACCTCGTTGCTGAAGGGGCAGGCGGTGAAGGTACGGCTGGGCTCGACCAGCGTCGCCGCAAGCTTGGGATCGAGGCGTTTCGCGGCGCGCGCGCAGGCCGTTCCGCCAAAGCCGCCACCGATCACGATGATGCGCGCGGCCGACTGCGCCCGCGCAAGCGATGGTGTGGCCAGCACGGATACCGCGAGGCCAGCAACGATCTTTCTCCGCGTCACTGGTCGCGGTGCGTCCATCAGCACAAATCCAAAGGAATGGCGCGGCGGCTGGTGCCGCCGCGCGTCTTGTCAGGCAAAGCTGATATTCTGGTTACGCAACGGCGCCGAACGGATGCGCTTGCCGGTCGCCGCGAAATAGGCGTTCAGCACCGCCGGTCCCGCAACGCAGATGGTCGGCTCGCCGACGCCGCCCCAGAAGCCGCCGCTCGGCATGATGATCGACTCCACCTTCGGCATCTCGTTGATCCGCATCGAATTGTAGGTGTCGAAATTGGTCTGCTCGATGCGGCCGTCCTTCACCGTGCAGCCGCCATAGAACAGCCCGGTCAAGCCGTAGACGAAGGAGCCCGCGATCTGCCGGTCGATCTGCGCCGGATTGACGGCGTAGCCGGGATCGGTGGCGGCGACGATCCGCTGCACCTTGATCTTGGCGCCGTCCGTCACCGTGATTTCCGCAGCCGCAGCGACATAGCTGCCATACCCCATATGCTGGGCGAGGCCGCGATAGACGCCCTGCGGGGCAGGCTTGTCCCAGCCGATCTTCTCGGCGACCGCATCGAGCACCGCGAGATGCTTCGGATGCTTGGCCATCAGCTTGCGGCGGAACGCGAGCGGGTCCTGGCCGGTTGCGTGCGCGAGCTCATCCATGAAGCATTCGACATAGAGCGCGTTCTGGTTGACGTTCACTCCGCGCCAGAAGCCCGGGATGATGTGCGGATTGCGCATCGAATGTTCGATCAGCAGATTGGGCACTGAATATCCGAGCGCCGCGTCGCCCTCGGCATTGAGGCCCGCGAAAGTGGCGGGGTCCTTGCCGTTGACGAGCGCCTCCGGCCGGAGGCTGAACAGGATCGACTGGCCGGAGATCCGCATATGCCATGCAGTCAGATTGTTGTCGGCGTCAAAGCCGGCAGTCATCTTGCATTGCGTGATCGGATGATAGCGGCCATGCGTCATGTCCTCTTCGCGCGACCATAGCAGCTTGATCGGCGTGCCCGGCATCTGCTTGGCGACCTCGACGGCCTGCCGCACATAGTCGGTCTGGCCGCGGCGGCCGAACCCGCCGCCGAGAATCATCTTGTGGACGTCGCATTTGTCGGCAGGAAGGCCCGAGCCTTCCAGCACCGCGGCAAAGGCCGCTTCGCCGTTCTGCGTGCCGCACCAGACCTCGCATTTGTCGTCGGCATAGAGCGCGGTCGCGTTCATCGGCTCCATCGTGGCGTGGTTCTGGTAGGGATAGTCGTAAACCGCCTCGACCTTTTTCACAGCGCCTGCCAGCGCAGCCTTCACGTCGCCGTTCTGGTTGCCGACATAGGCCGGGCCGGACTCCAGGCCTTCGGCGAGCCATTGCGCGATCGAGGCGCTGGTGACCTTGGCGTTCTCGCCCTCGTCCCAGACGATCGGCAAGGCATCGAGCGCGGTCTTGGCGTGCCACCAGGTATCGGCGATAACGGCGACGGCGCTGTCGCCGACCTTCACCACCTTCTTCACGCCCTTCATGCCGGAGATCTTGGCCTCGTCATAGCTCTTCAGCTTGCCGCCGGTGACCGGGCAATCCTTGATCGCCGCGTTCAGCATGCCCGGCAGCTTGAGGTCGATGCCATAGGTCATCGCGCCGGTGACCTTGTCAGGCGTGTCGAGCCGCTTCAGGCCCTTGCCCGCGATCTTCCAGTCCTTTGGGTCCTTCAGCTTCACGTCGGTCGGCGGCGGCAGTTTCGCGGCCGCTTCCGCGATCTTGCCGTAAGTCATGGTCTTGCCCGACGGCGTATGGGTGATGACGCTGTTGGCGGCGGTGCATTCGGAAGAAGGCACCTTCCACTCGTTGGCCGCGGCCTGGATCAGCATCATGCGCGCGGTCGCGCCGCCCTTGCGGACATAGTCCTGCGAGGTACGGATGCCGCGGCTGCCGCCGGTCGAGAATTCGCCCCAGACACGCTTGCGCGCGACGCTCTGGCCGGGCGAGGGATATTCGGTCGTGACTTTCGACCAGTCGCATTCCAATTCCTCGGCGACGAGCTGGGCGAGGCCGGTCAGCGTGCCCTGGCCCATTTCCGAGCGCGCGATGCGAATCACGACGGTGTCGTCGGGCCGGATCACGACCCAGGCGTTGACCTCCGGCGAACCGTCAGCTGCGCGGACCACAGCCGGGCCGCCGAAGGGAAGGTCGAGGCCGAGCGCGAGACCGGCGCCGACCGAGGCTGTGCCGATGACGAAGGCGCGGCGATTGAGCTGAGGCGCTACATGCTTGTTCATGGCTGCCTCCTCAAGCGTTCGCGACGGCGTGAATCGCCTCGCGCACCTGCTGGAAGGTGCCGCAACGGCAGATATTGGTGATGGCGTCGTCGATGTCCTGGTCGGTCGGCTTCGGATTGTCCTTCAGCAGCGCCGCCACCGCCATGATCATGCCGCTCTGGCAATAGCCGCATTGCGGAACATCGTTGGCGATCCAGGCCTGCTGCACTCTGTGCAGCGCGCCGTTGCCGGCGAGGCCCTCGATGGTGGTGATCTGCTTGCCTTCGGCTTCGCCGACGGTAACGCCGCAGGAGCGTGTCGCGACGCCGTCCATATGCACGGTGCAGGCGCCGCATTGCGCGATACCGCAGCCATATTTGGTGCCGGTCAGGCCGGCGTTTTCCCTGATCGCCCAGAGCAAGGGCGTATCGGGTTCGACATCGAGATTGAAAGCTTTGCCGTTGATTGTGAGGTTTGCCATCGCTATCCCCTGATTGGCCCAATCCTCCGATTGAGCATCACGCGAAATCTTGGACTGGAAATTGGAACCGTTCAAATCAAGATTCTGCGTTGACGAACGGTAAGAAATTCTTTGCCACAGGGAAGATAATCGTTCGATCGGTGTTATGTCGCGTTGCGGCAGTCAGCTGCTGTGCGGCGATGGTACCGCAAGGCGCATGAAGCTCATCACGCTTCCAAGCGCTGCAAATCCGGCCCCAAGCGCGAGCGCCAGCGTCGCGCCTTCGTGGCCGGCGAGACCGAAGCACAGTGCCGCAAGTGCCGCGCCAATGGTCTGGCCGATCAGGCGGGCGGTGGCGACGATGCCGCTGGCGCTGCCGCTGCGGTGCGCCGGCGCGCTTGACATGATGGCCTTCATATTTGGGGTCTGGAAGAAACCAAAGCCGACGCCGCACACCATCATTCGCCAGACGATGTCGGCGACGCTCGGCGTGTCGGGAAGGGTGGCGAGCAACGCCATCCCAATGCCGAGGATGACAAGGCCGAGGCCGCCAAGCAGGCCTGCGGGAAAGCGGTCCGACAGCCGGCCGCCGATCGGCGCCATGATCGCGACCACGAGAGGCCACGGCGTCATGAAAAATCCGGTCTCGACCTGTGAACGATGCAGCACGTCTTCGAAGTAGAACGGCAGCGAGACGAAGGCCAATCCCTGTACGGCGAATGAGCAGACGGCGGTGAACGCCGACAGCGCGAACAGCGCGCGGCGGAACAGGTCGATCGGCAGCATCGGCGCCGGATGATCCGCTTGCCGCCGCATCAGGACCAGCCCGATCAGCACAGCTCCGATCAGCGCAATCGCGACCATACCGGGCTGCACCCCGTGGGCAGCGCTGCCGATGCCGGTGATGAAGAGGCCGAGGCAGCAGGCAGCAAGAAGCGCACCGAAGAAATCGAAGGTGTGGGCGGCGCGCGGCAGCGACGGCAGCGTCTTCAGGCCGATCAGGATCGCGAGCAGGCCGAACGGGAGATTGACCGCGAACAGCCATGGCCAGGTCCCGATCGACAGGATGGAGGAGGCGATGGTCGGGCCCAGGGTGAACGCGGTCGCGACCACCAATGCATTGTGTCCGAAGCCGCGTCCGTGCATGCGGCGCGGATAGACGAAGCGCACCAGCGCGGTGTTGACGCTCATCATGCCGCTGGCGCCGAGACCTTGCAGCGTGCGCGCCACCAGCAGGCTCGGTAGCGACCATGCGCAGGCGCAACCGAGGGAGGCGATGGTGAACAGTATCAGCCCGCCGAGATAGATCTTCTGATGACCGACAATCTCGCCGAGCGCGCCGAGCGGCAGCAGAGTTGCGACCAGCGCGATCTGATAGACGTTGACGACCCAGATCACTTCGGCCGGGCTGACATGAAGATCTGATGAAATCGCGGGCAGCGCGATGTTGGCGATGGCGGTATCCAGCGAGGCCATCGCCAGCGCGGTGAAGATCGCGGCGACCGCCCACCGCCTGCGCTCGGGGGGCAGGCCGTCGGGCAAAATATCGCTCGCACCCGCAGGGGGCGCCTTGGCGTCGTGATCGATCGGCAATTCCAAGGCGCCTTCGGGTCGGCGGTGTGGCTGCTGCATAGGGGGCATGTACTACGGAGACGGTCGTGTCCACAGACATGCGGTTGCATGATGCGTATGCGTCAATGCGCCTTTTCGAGCCGACTTTCGGCTACTTCCCGCGCGGCGAATGATCGACTAGGCTCGTTTCCCAAGGCGGTCACAAATGACAAAGACAAGTTCCGCTGGCGAGAGGAAAGCGCGTTGGACGGACAAGTCATAGGCCGGCGCATCGAGGCCGCCCGAAGCGGCGTTGAGGTGAAGCGCCGGGGCGTCGCAGCGGGCGCCTGGATTGCGTTGCTGCTGGCCATCCTCGGTTTCCTGGTCATCTACCCCGTACTTACCCTGTTGCTCGGAGCACTCACCGACACCAATCCGGTGGTCGACGGCCTCAGCCTGAAGCACCTGTCGATTGCGAACTTCCTCACCGTGGTGACCAACCCCAATGTCGGGGAGGCGCTGTTCAACACACTGGCCGTCTGCGGGGGCGGGACGCTGATCGCGGTCGCGATCGGCCTGTTGTTTTCCTGGGTGGTGGTACGGACCAACACACCGTTCAGAGGGCTGATCGCCGCGGCAAGCGTTCTGCCGCTGTTTGCGCCGCCGCTGGTCGCGGGCGTCGCATGGTCGATCTTGGGCTCGCCGAAAACCGGGCTGATCAACACCGTCTTCAAATGGGTCGGTCTCGACTGGCGCGTCGATTTCTACACGCTCTCGGGCCTTATCTTTGTGTTCGGCATCTATTACGCGCCCTATGTCTACATGTTCACCTCCTCGGCGTTGCGCAACATGGATCCGAGCCTGGAGGAGGCCGCGGAGATTTCCGGCGCCAGCGCATTCTCGACGATGTTCTCGGTGACGTTTCCGCTGATCATGCCGGCGATCGTTTCCGGCATGCTGTTGTCCTTCATCGTCATGCTCGGCATCTACGGCATCCCGGCCGTGCTGGGAGCGCCCGCCAATCTCAACGTGCTGACGACTTACATCTTCAAGCTCACCAACTGGTCGCCGCCGCTCTACAACACGGCGGCTTCGGTCGCGATCATCCTGATGATGGTCACCGGTCTGTTGGTGTTTCTGCAGCAGAAGGTGCTGAGCGGACGCAGCTATACTACCGTTGCCGGCAAGGCGTTCCGGCCGCGCACGCTCAATCTCGGGCCGTGGCGCTGGCTGACCTTCGCGCTCGGCCTGATCTATCTGGTCGTCGTGGTGATACTTCCGATGCTCGCGCTGATCGTCGCGGCATTTCGTAAATTCATGTTCATTCGTGACGTCCAGGCGCTGTTCGACATGCGGGCCTACTCGTTGATGCATTTCAACGCCATTTTCGACAACCCGCTGACGATGAGGTCGATCTACAACGCCATCGAAGTCGGCATCATCACCGCAGTGGTCGGCGGCACGCTGGCGTTCGCGATCGGCTACACCATTCACCGCACGCGCCTGCCGGGCCGGCGCGCGATCGACATGATATCGACCGTGCCGGTCGCCATCCCCGGCCTCGTCGTCGGCGTCGCCTATCTCTGGGCCTGGATTGGCATTCCCGGCGGGCTCTACGGCACCATCTGGATTCTCGCGCTGGCCTTCGTCGCGCGCTTCATGCCGGATACGGTGAAAGCGCTCTCCACCTCGTTCCTGCAGATTCATCGCGAGCTCGAGGAGGCTGCCTGGGTTTGCGGCAAGGGCACGCTGGCGACGATCCGGACGATCGTGCTGCCTTTGGCGCGGCCGGGCGTGCTCGCGTCGATGACGCTGTTGTTCGTGCTGTCGATCCGCGAACTCGGCTCCTCGCTGTTCCTCTACACCAGCAACACAATGGTGATGTCGGTCCTGCTGCTCGATTATTACGAAGGCGGCAATATCGGGAAGACTGCGGCGTTCAGCCTGGTGCAGACGGTCCTGCTCGGTGTTCTCATTGGCGGCGCGAACTGGCTCGCGCGCAGCGCCTCGCAGGGCGACGTCGTACAGCGCATCAAATAATTCAAACCAAATAAGAGAGTAGAGTGGGAGTGAGTTTCATGAGAGGAAAATTGGCTGCGGCGATTGCCGGTATCAGTCTCGGCCTCGCGTTCGGCGGTGCGGCTGCGTCAGCGGAAGAGAATTTCGGCTCGCCGGAACTGATCGCCGCCGCGAAAGCGGAAGGCAAGATGGTTCTCTACACGGCGAATTTCGCCGAAGTCGAGCAGGAGGTCATCAAGCAGTTCAACAAGCGCTTTCCGGAGATCAAGGTCGAGATGGTGCGCGCGCCAGGCGGCCAGCTCATCACGCGTGTGAGAACCGAAGCGGCGGCAGGCAAGCTGATCGCCGATGTCGTCGACCATTCGGATCGCGCCCTGATGCTGCCGCTCGACGACCTGTTCCAGGATTACGCGCCGCCGAATGCCGCCGACTATGACCCCGCATCATTGGTGTCGCCCAAGTTCTGGCCGCGCGCCACCGTGGTCTGGTCGATCGCCTACAACACCGAGCTGGTGAAGGATCCGCCGAAGACCTGGATGGACCTCACCAAGCCCGCCTACGACAAGCTGACGGGCCAGGTGTTCGCGCAGTCCGGTGGCACGACCTGGACCCGGATCATGTTCGAGCGTGAGGTGTTGGGCGAGGACTATTGGGCGAAGCAGGCCGCGACGCATCCAATTCTTTATCCATCGGGCGCGCCGATGTCGGATGCGCTGGTGCGTGGCGAAGTCGGCATGGGGCCGCTGCTCTACAACGCCATCTATCCCAAGCAAAGGGAGGGCGCGCCGGTCAAGATGGTCTTTCCGCCGGAGGGCGTGCCGGTCAATCCTTACGCGACCGGCATTCCGAAGACCGCAGCGCATCCGAACGCAGCGAAACTTTATTTGAACTGGTGCCTGTCAAAGGAAGGCCAGACTTACATGATCAAGGAGCAGGGCAACCTGACCTCGCTCAAGGAGGCGCCGGTCTATCCCGAGGGTTTCGATCCCAAGGTGGTCAAGCCCTGGTACCCGAATTTCGAGCAGTATGTGAAGCTGCATGGCGCTTGGGTAGCGGATTGGGACAAGACCTTCGGTTATCGGCAGTGACTGACGGGGTGAGGATCGGATCATGACGGCGCCGCTTGAAGTCACCGACCTGCGCAAGCAGTTTGCGATCGGCCGGCCGGCGATCGATGGCGTCAGCTTTTCCGTGCCGGCGGGCGAGATCGTGGTGTTGCTTGGGCCGTCCGGCTGCGGCAAGACCACGACGCTGCGCTGCGTCGCCGGTCTCGAACATCCGACCGATGGCGAGATCGCGATCGGCGGCAAGGTGGTGTCGTCGCCCGCGCGCGGCATCCTCGTGCCGCCGCGCTCGCGCGATCTCGGCATGGTGTTCCAGTCCTATGCCGTGTGGCCGCATATGACGGTGCGGCAGAACGTGGCCTATCCGCTCAAGCACCGGAAGAACGCGCGGGGTGAGGCCGATCGCAAGGTCGACGAGGCGCTGCAACTGGTCGGCCTGTCCGAATATGCCGACCGTCCGGTGGTGTCGCTTTCGGGCGGCCAGATGCAGCGCGTGGCGCTGGCGCGCAGCATCGTGTACCGGCCGCAGCTTCTTTTGCTCGACGAACCGCTCTCCAATCTCGATGCCAAGCTGCGGTTGCGGCTGCGCGACGACCTTCGCGTCATCCTCAATCAGACCGGGATCACCGCGCTTTACGTCACGCATGACCAGGCGGAGGCGGTCGTGCTCGGCGATCGCATCGGCGTGATGCGTGACGGCAAGTTGCTGCAGATCGGCACGCCGGACGAGATCTACAACCGCCCCGCCGATCTCTTCGTCGCCAATTTCACCGGCGCCACCAACGAGCTCGCGGGCACGCTGGTGACACGCAACGGCAAGTTCGGCGTGGTCGATTTCGGTGACGGCCGTCGCGCCGAAGCCGCGCTGTTGCAGCAGCAGCTTGCGCCCGGCGACAAGGTGCGGATCGCGCTCAGGCCGGAAAACATCGCGATCGGCCGCCAGGACGCTGCGAATGCGTTCACCGCGAACGTCGTCGACCGCCGCTACCAGGGCACGCAGACCATCTATGACATCGAATTGTTCGGCCACCGGCTCGAGGCGCTTGAACTCGGCACTGCGGCGCGGCATGCGGTCGGGGTGGAGACGCCGGTCTGCCTGCCGAAGGAAATCTGCTGGGCCTTCCGCGACAGCGGGCCATCGTCACGCGATTAGAGCGTGATTTGAAAAGGCGTGGATCGCGCGCAATTTTATGGTTCTCATACCTCGGCGGGCCGTCCCTCACTTCGGAACGAACTCGCTCCAGTCCGGGCAGCTCCGTTCCGCGACAGGCACGAGCCAGGCCCTGTAATTGGTTCTGTCGATGATCTCGGCCGGCAGGATGACCTTGTCCGGCAGCGGCTCGCGATCAAGATGGCGAACGGCCGCGCGTGTCGCGGCGCAGCCGATCTTGAACATGTTGAAATCGACGCTGGCGAGCAGGTTGCCGCCTTCGATCTGCTTCACCGCCGGCAGAATACCGTTGATGCCGATTACGATTGCAGTGCGGTTGCCGGCTTTCAGTGCCTCCAGCACCCCGAGCGCCATGCTGTCGTTGGCCGATAGCACGGCGTCGATCTCTGCATGCGCGGCGAGGAATGTCGCCATCAACGCCTTGGCGTCGCTCTGCTGATAGTTGCCGCTGCCGGATGCCAGCACTGTAATGCCGGGGTAATCGGCCAGCGCGCGCTGATAGCCGCGCAACCGTTCGCGGTTGGTGGGCGCGGCCTTGGTCCCCTCGACGATCACGATCCTGCCCTTACCGCCGAGCTTGTCGAACAGATAGCGGGCTTCGCGATAGCCGATCTCCTCGTCATTGGCGCCGACATAGGTGACGAAGCGGCCAGGCAGCGGATTGGATGCCAGCACGATCGGAATGCCGGCATCGTTCAGCTTGTTCACCGGCGCAATCATCGCGACGTCGTCGACCGGGATGAAGACGACCGCATCCGGCCGATCATTCAGGACTTGCTCGACCATCGCCGTCTGCTCGTCGACATTGTCCGGCTGCTTCGGGACATAGTGGACGACGCGCACGCCGGCGGCGCGGCCGACCTGGTCGGCGGCAATCCGGAATGCTTCATAAGCCGGATTGGTCGTGTTCTTGGTGAACACCGCGATGGTGCGATCGGCTGCCTCGGTGCCGGATGCGGTTGAGATCATTACGCCGGCCAGCCACGCAACTATCATCCATCGCATCGTCGCCTCCATTACAGTCAGAGCCGGTTCACAGCCAGAGTATCTTCTTGCGGTAGTCGAGATCGGTCAGAAGCGGCGCCGCCGGCCCTTGATGGAATACGGCGCCGCGTTCCAGTGCGAACACGCGATCGGCGAGCGCCAGCACGAGATCGAGATTGTGCTCGACGATGACGATCGAGATATGCTGCCGGAGCTGATCGAACACCTTGAACAGTTCGAGCGTGACAGCCGGCGCGAGGCCCTCGAACGGCTCGTCGAGCAGCAGGAGCTTCACATTGCCGGACATCGCACGCGCGACCGCCACCATCTGCTGCTCGCCGCCGGAGAGATAATCGGCGGCGACGTTCATGCGTTCCTTGAGGCGCGGGAAATAGGTCAGGATCTTCTCTTCGTCCCAGACCACGCCGTGGCTGCCGTCGGTCTTGCGGGCGAGACGGCCGAGCGCGAGATTCTCCCGCACGCTCATGCCGGCGAACAGGCCGCGGCCCTGCGGCACGTAGCCGATGCCGGCGCGCGCGATGTCGGGCGCCGGGAGACGGGTGATATCGCGACCTTCATATTCGATCTTGCCGGACGCCGCGGGCACGAGGCCAGCGAGTGTTTTCAAGAGCGTCGACTTGCCGGCGCCGTTGCGGCCGAGCAGGGCGACGATCTCGCCTTCGCGCACGTCGAGCGTGGCGTCATTGAGGATATGGCTCTTGTCGTAGAAGGTATTGACGCGTTCGAAGCGGAGCAGCGGCGCTGCCTCCCGTCGCGCGTCGTCGCTGCGCTGATGCTCGACCTCGGGAATGCCCTTGCCGGTATAGATCTCCTGCACGCGGCGATCGGCGCGGACGGCCTCGGGCGTATCCGTCATCAGAACTTCACCCTGATTCATCACGGTGACCGTTTGCGAGAAGCCGAGGATGCGGTCGATGTCGTGCTCGACGATCAGGACCGGAATGTTGGCGGCGATGTTCTTGACGAGATTCGAGACACGCTCGCGCTCGGCGGCCGCAAGCCCCGCAAGCGGCTCGTCGAGCAACAGCACCTGCGGCTTGGAGCCGAGCGCAATGCCGAGATCGACCAGCCGTTGGCCGCCATAGGATAGCTCGCCGCCATTGATCGCCTCGATCCCTTCCAGCCCTAAGAATTTCACGAGCTCGGCGGTCTCGGCGTGGATGTCGCCATAATGATCGATGTCGCGCCAGATGTTGAAACGGATCGGACTGCGGGCCTGCAGCGACAGCCGCAGATTTTCGTAGATCGAAAGCCCGCGAAACAGATTGGTGATCTGAAAGGAGCGCGCCAGCCCCTGGTGACAGATCATGTCGGATGTCACGCCCTGGATGGCGCGGCCGTTGAGGCTGATCGTGCCGCTGTCAGTCGGGTAGAGGCCCGAGACCAGATTGAACAAAGTGGTCTTGCCGGCGCCGTTCGGGCCGATCAGCGCGTGGATCTCGCCGGCGCGAATTTGCAAGTTCGCATCCGTGACCGCGCGGATGCCGCCGAAATGCTTCGAGACGTCCTTCACGGCGAGCACAGTGCCTTCCAGGCTCTTCGGCATTAGATAGGCCGGCAGCGGCAAGCCTTCGTAGATTTTCCGCTTGCTCATCGCGGCGGCTTCCTCCGGCGCGGGGCGGAAGCGCCGCACGAGCTTGGTCCAGATGCCGACTAACCCGTCCGGCGAGAACATCACGAAGCCGACGAAAGTCAGCCCGAACCACAGCAGCCAGTTTGGTGTCCAGATCGAGAACAGTTCGCGGAACACGATAAAGAACATCGCGCCGAGCGCCGGTCCCAGGATGCTGCGCATGCCGCCGATCACGACCATCGCCAGAAGCTCGCCGGCGAACGGCACCGAGACCGCCTCCGCCGAAACCAGATAATTCTGGAATGCGATCAATCCGCCCGCGAGGCCCGTGACGACGGCGGAGATCACGAACACGGCGAGCTTGTAGCGTTCGACCGGATAGCCCTGGAAAGTCGCGCGCTGCTGGTTCTCGCGGATAGCCACCAGCACATGGCCGAACGGGGAGCGCGCCAGCCGCAGCAGCGCGTAGAGGACGCAGAGCCCAATCAGCGCAACGACCACGTAATAGGTCAGGGCATCGTCGAGGCTGAACGCGCCGATGCTGCCGCGCTTCAGGCCGCCCAGACCATCCTCGCCGCCGGTGACCTCGCTCCAGCGGAACGCGGTCGTATAGGTGAGCGCGGCGAGCGCGAGCGTCAGCAGCGAGAAATAGACGCCACGCCGCCGCAGGATGATGAGGCCGATAACCGCAGACGAGACGGCGACCACGACCATCGAGACCAGCAACGGCAGCCAGATCTCGCCGGGAAACCAGTGAAGCTGCATCAAGCCGGCGGCATAGGCGCCAAGGCCGAACCACGTGCTGTGGCCGAAGGAGACGAGCCCGGTGTAACCGATGCAGAGATTGAGTCCCATCGCGGCGACCGCGAGCGCCACGACCATGATCCCGGTGTTGAGCGACAGCCCACAGGCCCGTAGCGCGAACGGCAACACGATGACGGTCAGCGCCGCGAACAGCAGCGGCCGGTACTTCGCTGCGGTCGACGGTCTCATTCGAATTTCTCGATCCGCTCGCCGAGCAGTCCGCGCGGCCGCACCAGGAGCACGAGGAACATCAGGATGTAGATCGAGGCCTCGCCAGCGGCGGGCACGAAGTGAATGGTGATGCCGCGGACCACGCCGACCAGCAGTGCAGCGATGACGACGCCCCAGAAACTGCCGAGCCCGCCGATCACGACGACAACAAAGGCGACCGTTATGATCTCGGCGCCCATTGCGGGATGCACGATCGTGATCGGGGCGAAGAACGCGCCGCCGAGCGCGGCCATGCCGACACCGAGCATCACGATTGCGGTCATGTAGGGCTGCAGGCGGATGCCGAGCGCTGCCACCATGTCCGGCCGCTGAATGCCGGCGCGCACCACGCGGCCGAACGACGTCTTGTGCAGCAGCAGCCATACGCCGAGCAGCACGGCGGCGACCACGGCAAGAATGAGCAGGCGGTAGCGGGAGAAAAGGAAGTCGCCGACGAAGACCGAGCCGCGGAATGAAGGCGGGATCGAGGCCGACAGCGGCGCAGCGCCCCAGATGATGCGGATCGCCTGCTCGGTCACCATCGCAATCCCGAAAGTCACGAGCAGGCTCAGGATCGGATCGGCGGTATAGAACCGGCGCAGGATGAAGCGCTCGAACAGAATGCCGAACAGGGCGACCGCGATCGGCGAGAGCACCACCGCCGGACCGAAGCCGAGATATCTGGTGATCTCGACGGACGCATAGGCGCCGAGTGCGTAGAACGCGCCGTGGGCGAGGTTGACGATGCCGCCGACACTGAAAATCAACGACAGGCCGAGCGCGATCAGAAGATAATAGCCCCCGAGCACGAGGCCATTCACCACCTGTTCCAGCAGGAATCCGAACTGCATGCGTG
This sequence comes from uncultured Alphaproteobacteria bacterium, assembly GCA_963770385.1. Classification (GTDB taxonomy): domain Bacteria; phylum Pseudomonadota; class Alphaproteobacteria; order Rhizobiales; family Xanthobacteraceae; genus Bradyrhizobium. The sequence goes on from CAVYPJ010000003.1 coordinate 4,049,156, forward strand.
ATCCAGGAGGTGCGCGGCCGTTACATCGAGCAGGGATTTTGCTCTTTGGTCAGCTCGATCGATTCCAGCGGCTCGTTTGCGTCGGGAATTGCCCCGCCCAGTTCCAGGAAGTCCCATTTGTCCTTGGCTTTACCGGCGGCCCTGACGGTGAAGGGATAGGCCTCCTGCATCAACTGGTGATCCCAATCGCGGAAATAGCCCTTGCGGCCTTTGAGGATGTCGAATTGCGGGCCCTTCTCGAGATAGGCGATCAGCTTGTCGGTGTCGGTCGACTTGGTCTCGTTCATCGCCTGCGCCATGATCTTCAGCGAGATGTATTCGATCCAGGCATGGTTCTCAGGCGGCTTGCCGTGCTTCTTGGTGAAGGTCTCGACGAAGACCTTCGAGGTCGGGACGTCCAGCGTGTGGTACCAGACCGTAGGCCAGGTGCCGCTCAGATTGCCGTCGCCCGCCGCCCAGGCGTCCGCAGTGTTGAGGTTGAAGCCCACGATCGGGTAGGGCAGGCCGAATTCGGCATATTGCTTGATGAGCGTAGTCACCTGGTTGCCGGCAAGGTTGGAGCAGACCACGTCGGGCTTGGCCTGGCGGATCTTCAGCAGATAAGGGCTGAAATCGGTGACGTCGGTCGCCACCAGTTCGTCGCCGATCAGCTTGCCGCCATTGGCGTCGAAGAACGATTTCGCCGCGCGCGCGAGGTCGTGGCCGAAAATATAGTCGGCGGTCAGCGTGTAGAATTTCTTGTCCTTCATCATGTTGTCGCGCACCAGCGCCTTGCCGACCGCGTTGACCATCGCGGTGCTGGGGATGTCGACATGGAAAGTGAACTTGTTGCAGTTCTTGCCGCGCAGTGCGTCGGAGCGGGCGCCGATCTGCATGAACAGCCGCTTGTTGCGCTCGGCGACCTGCATGATGGTCAGTGCGGAGGCCGAATTGATCTCGCCCATCAGGAACGCGACGCCGTCCTGATCCAGCATGCGCTGCGCCTTGGTCGCGGCAGTGGCGGGATTGACGGAGTCTTCCGAGGTGATGGCGAGCTTACGGCCCATCACGCCGCCGGCGGCGTTGATCTCTTCCTCGGCCATGCGAATGCCGAGCTGCGCGTAGGCGCCGAGCGCGCCGAGAAAGCCGGTCAGCGGCGTCAGGTGACCGATCTTGATCGCGTCGCTCTGGGCGCGAAGGATCGACGGGCATCCGAGCGCAGAGGTGCCGGCCAGGGCGGCTCCGGCCTTTAGCAAGGTTCGCCGGTTGGTGCGGATCATCCTTGGTCTCCTCCCGTAGGACAGCGATTTCCCTCTTTCCGGTGCTTATACCGGAATGTGAGAGAGCATTTTTTATTATGGGATGATATTCCCGGACGCCGCCGCGGCTGTCAACGCCAAATGCGGCGAATGTCTGCGGCTTTAAGTCGGCTTGGCGAAGCTTTGGGCGCCGAATTCGGCCGACAATCTGTTTGCGGCCGCCTTCACGGATTTTGCGCGGCTTTGCATCACCTGCTCGGACATGCGCCAGATCGGCCCGGAAATACCGAGTGCGCCCACAACGTCGCCCGTGAAATTGTAGACGGGGACAGCGATGCAGCGGACCTCGGCATTGAATTCGCCATCGTCGAAAGCCATCGCGCTGCGCCTGATCTCGGCAATCTCGCGCAACAGCGCCGCCGGCTCGGTGATCGACTTCTTGGTCGAGGGCTTAAGCTCCACGCGTTCGAGGAAGCGCTTGAGTTGATCCGGCCGGAGCGCGGCCAGGATGATTTTGCCGAGCGCGGTGCAATGAGCCGGCCGCACGACGCCGACACGATCGGTCAGTTGAAACGCGCCGGCGCCGCTGGTGCGCGCGATCACCACGACTGCATCACCCATGCGCACCGCAAAATGACTGCTTTCGCCGGTCTGCCGCGACAGTTCCTCCATGATCGGGGTAGCGACATTGACCATCTCGATTTCGTCGAGTGCGCTTGCGGCGAGGGCAAACAGCGGCCGGCCAATTCGATAGCGCTTGGAGTTCGCGTTCTTGCCGGATATAGCCCAGCGACACCATGGTCTTGGCGAGATGAAAGGTGGTGGAATTATGCAGGCCGACCAGCTTCGCAAGTTCCGCAAGCCCGATGCCTTCGCGGTGCCGGGCGACCGCCTCGAGGATCGCGAAAGCGCGTCCGAGCGACTGCACGCCGCCGCGCTGGCGATCCTCCGCTTCATCGTCGATGTTGGGTTCGGTCGACGGCACCAGCCGTGCGATCGCCGCGCGGCGCGGCCTGGAAGGCTTGTCGTTCGTTTTGGGTTCGTTGGTTTTTGGTTCGTTCGTTTTGGGTTTGGGGCGCGCTTTCACGACGATCTCCAGGCGAGCAGTTCTCGGAATTGACCAGACCGCTCTCATGAAAGACCGTCGGCCCCGGGTTGGCAATATACCACAATCGCAATTGACGTGCAGAATTATGAGAAATAGGGTCGCGGCTTCCCGCTGGCGGCGCGCAGAACGCCGTGCCCTGAATTGGCGTGCGGAAGGAGAGGATCAGGATGTCGCGCAATACGCTCAACGGTGCCCAGGTTATTGTCGACTATCTGATCCAGGAAAAAGTTCCGCAGGTGTTCGGTCTCTGCGGCCACGGCAATATCCAGTTCATCGATGCGCTCTATGAGCGCTCCTCCGACATCAAGACTATCTCGGTGCATCACGAAAGCGTCGCCGGATTCATGGCCGACGTGTATTACCGCGTTTCGGGGCGGCCGACGGCGACCTTCACCTCCTGCGGTCCGGGCTCGGCGAACCTGCCGATTTCGCTCGGCAACGCTTTTCTCGATTCCGTGCCGTTTCTGGCGGTGACCGGCAATGTGCCGACATCGCAGTTCAATCGCGGCGCCTTCCAGGAATTGTATCGCCATTATCAGGCGGATTTTCCGTCGACGGTGCGCTCCTATTGCAAGAAGGTGTTCCAGCCGACGCGTGGCGAGATGGTGCCGCTCGCGGTCCGCCAGGCCTGGAAGACCATGGTCACGGGCCGCCCGGGCCCGGTGGTGCTGGACGTGCCCTTTGACGTCTTCATGGAAGCATCGGCCGAGGAGGCGCCGGACGCCATCGCCTGGAACGCCAACATTTCGAGCCGGTGCGGCGCCGATCCTGATGGCGTCGTCAAGGCTGTCGACATGCTGCTCGCGGCCGAACGACCGGTGATGCTGGTTGGCCAAGGCGTGCGCTATGGCGGCGCGGCGGAAGAACTGCTGAAGCTCGCCGAACGGCTGCAGATTCCGGTCACGGCATCAGCGAGCGGCCTCGGCGCGCTCGATTGCAATCATCCGCTTGCGCTTGGCCTCGTCGCGCGTGCCGGCCACTATCAGGCCAATCACGCCGCGCGGCAGGCCGATGTGCTGCTGGCGCTCGGCGTCCGCTTCGACGATCGCACGTCGAGCTCGTGGATTCCCGGCTATTCCTTCACCATCCCGCCGACCAAGCTGATTCACGTCGATATCGACCCCGAGGAGATCGGCCGCAACTATCCAGTTGCGCTCGGCCTGATGGCCGATGTCCGCACCTTCCTGCGGCAGGTTCATGCCGAACTCGACCGTCGCGCCGATCTCAACGCCCAGGCGGATGCGCGCAAGAAGTGGCTCGCCCAGATCGATGTTTACCGCGAGGAGTGGGACAAGTTCGTCGCGCCGGGCTTCTCCGATGACACGACGCCGATCAATCCGCAGCGCGCTGCGCTCGAGATCGACAAGGCGTTGCCGGAGGACGCTATCCTCGTCAGCGATATCGGCGTGCATCACAACTGGCTGCTCGGTTTCTGCAAGCCGAAGCGGCCGGACTCGCTGATCGGTTCGATGGGGTTCGGTCCGATGGGGTTCGGCGTCGCCGGCGTGATGGGCGCGAAGTTCGCGGCGCCCGATCGCCCCTGCGTGTCGGTGTGCGGCGACGGCGCCTTCTTCATGCACGCTAACGTGCTGGGCACCGCGGTGGAATACAATCTGCCTGTGGTCTGGGTAGTCTGGAACAATTACGCCTATGCCTCGATCCGCGGCCTGCAGCGTGGCTATCTCGGCGGCCGTGAACTTGCGACCGACTTTCATGACCCGAACACCGGTGCGCGCTACAATCCGGATTTCGCCGCGATGGCGCGCTCCTGCGGTGTCGAAGGGGTCCGCGTCGATCGCGCCGGGGATATTGTCGAAGCCATTCGCAAAGGCATCGCCGCCAACAAGCCTTATCTGATCGATGTCGATATCGCCGCCGACATCAATCCTTCCGGCGCCGGCGTCTGGGAGCTTCCGGGCCTGGGCCAAAGCAAGGCCGGCATCGGCACGCGCTATCAACCGGCTTGATCGAACGGGAGAACGGGCATGCTGCTCAAGGACAAGAAGGTTGTCGTCGTCGGCGGTTCGTCCGGCATCGGTCTTTCCACAGCCGAACTTGCGAAACGCGAAGGCGCCGATGTGATCATCGCGTCGCGCAATGCGGAAAAGCTGGATGCCGTCGCCAAGACGCTGAACGCCATCGCAATCCCCGCCGACGTCACCAGTGATGAGAGCGTGGCCGAGCTGTTCCGCCGCTGTGGTCCGGTCGATCATGTCGTGGTCACCGCGGCGCAACTGCGGACCGGGCCATTCAAGACGGTCGCGATGGAGGATGTGCGCGCCACCATGGAGGGCAAATTCTGGGGCTCCTGGCGCGTCGCGCGCGCCGCGGAGTTTCGTCCGGGAGGATCCTTGACGCTGGTCTCGGGTTATCTGAGCGTGCGGCCGCGGCCGAACTCGGCGATCATCGGCGCCGCCAACGGCGCACTGGAATCCCTGGCGCGGAGCCTTGCGCTGGAACTCGCGCCGGTGCGCGTCAACTGCGTGTCGCCGGGCATCATCGACACGCCGATCCGCGCGGCGATGCCGGAAGAGGCGCGGCGTGACATGCTCGCCAAGACCGCCGCCGCGCTGCCGGTCGGCCGCGTCGGCGTCGGCGAGGATATCGCGCGGCAGATCCTTGCTTTCATGACGATCGGATTCGCGACGGGATCGATCGTTTATCTCGACGGCGGCGCGCTGGTCACCTGATCTCGCTCCTCACACGGCTTCTCTGACATGGCGCCCAGAATGCAGAGACTGGTCATCATCGGGCACGGTGCTGCGGGACTCGCGGCCGCGCTCTCGGCAGCCGAAGAGGCGCACAGCCGCGGCTTGCGCCTCGACGTCACGTTGCTGGAAAAAGCGTCGGCGCAGGAGGCGGGCGGCAACACCCGCTGGAGCCCGTCGAACATCCGCATGGATGCGCCCGATCGCATCGGGCCTGACTTTGAAGACGACATGCAACTTGCATCGGGCGGCCGGGCCGATCGGAATTATTTCCACGCGCTTGCGACGAATGCCGTGGACACCATTGCTTGGCTCCAGGCCCACGGCGTCGCATTCGCAGCGCCGGCCTATTACCTTAGCTCGGGACCGAGACGCATCCAGCCCATCGGAGGCGGCGCGGCGATCGTCGAAAAACTCTCGGCCTCCGCCAAAGCAGCCGGCGTGAGAATTTGCTATCAGACGCCGGTGATGCGTCTTCTCATGCCGCAAGGCTGCATTGGTGGTGTCCTATTCGAAGCTGACGGCGCGAGCGGGACGATCGAGGCCGATGCCGTCGTCTGTGCAACCGGTGGCTTTCAGGGCAATGCGGCGATGATGCGCGAGCAGTTCGGCGCGGGCGCCGAAGCGATCAGGCTCATCTCGCCGGGAACGCGCTTCAATTCAGGTGACGGCATCCGGATCGCGACGGAAGTCGGCGCGAAAGTGTCTGGCGATTGGAACGGCATGCATATCGAACCGATCGATCCGCGCAGCGGAGCGTCTGCGCCTGTGGTGCTGGTCTATCCCTACGGGATTGTCGTCGACCAGAACGGACAACGCTTCTTCGACGAAGGCGGCGGCCTTGTGCATGAGACCTGGGAAACCTTCGCTCGCGATATCCACTTCTCACGGCTGATGCGGATCGCCTACACGATCCTCGACAGCGGCCTGTTTGAGATCGAAGGGCACTCGCGCGCGATCCGATCCGACGTCGCGCCTTACCGGTCCGAGACGATCGAAGGCCTGGCTACACAGATCGGTGTTCCCGCCGGCAATTTGCGCCAAACGATCAACGCCTTCAACGCCGCGGCGGCCGGCGATGCCTCACGCTTCGACGCCACGCGTTGCGACGGGCTGGCGACCGCAGGATTGACACCGCCCAAATCGAACTGGGCGCGGCCGATCGCGAAGCCGCCTTATCTCGCTTATCCCCTGGTCGGCGGTCTGGCTTACACGTTTGGCGGGCTTGCGACCAATGAGAAGGCGGAGGTTCTTGGCGGCGACGGGCCGATACCGGGCCTCTACGCGGCGGGCGAGACCACCGGCCATTTCCACGGCACGGCGCCGAATGCGGTCGCCGTGCTGCGCGCGCTGGTGTTCGGACGCATCGCCGGACGCGAAGCCGTCGGCTTCCTGCAGCAGCAGAAATCATAAGTAGAAAGGGACATCAGATGGCTTCAGAACAAGGCGGCGCTTTCATCCGCAACATCGCGGAAGTGCCATGGCGCGAATTTCCCAATCATTTCGGCGGCGCGCTGTCGAAGCCTCTGATCATGCCGGAGACGGCGGGCTCGCGCCATCTCGACTATCGCATCTCGATGTATCAGCCGATGGCCCATGTGGCGCGCCACAAGCACAGGGTTCAGGAGCAAATCTACCACGTGCTTGAAGGCGAAGGATTGATGGAGATCGCGGGCAAGAACCATGTGGTGCGCAAGCACGACGTCATCTTCCTGCCGCCGGGCGTCGAGCACGCGATCTCGAACACGGGACTGGTCGATCTGGTGTTCCTCGTAATCACGTCGCCCGTGAGCGATGATTAGGAGGAAGTGCCGAGCCCAAGCTTCGCATAGATGCGTCGTGCATAGGCGCCGAACTCGTCGGTCGTCTTGACGGGCAGGTCGCGCGGGAACGGCAGCTCGATCGGGAAATATTCCGCCATCCGCGCAGGGCCGGCCGTGAGCACGGCGCAATGCGAGGCGAGGAAGACGGCTTCCTGGATCGAGTGCGTGACGAAGATGATGGTCTTGCCGCTCTCGCGCCAGATCCTCAGCATTTCAAGGTTCATCTGCTCGCGCGTCAGTGCATCGAGCGCCCCGAACGGCTCGTCCATCAGGATCAGCTTTGGATCGTGGACGAAGGCGCGCGCGATGGCCGTGCGCTGCTGCATGCCGCCTGAAAGCTGCTGCGGATATCTGTCCTCATAGCCGGAAAGTCCGACCAGATTGAGCAGGTCGCGTGCGCGCTCGCGTGCTGCCTTCATCGGCAGACCGACGATCTCCGCCGGCAGCAGCACGTTGTCGAGAATGGTGCGCCATTTCAAAAGCAGGGCCTGCTGGAACACCATGCCGATGTCGCGGCCGGGATCGAACGGCGTCGTTGCACTGCCGATCTTGACCGTGCCGCCGTCGGCGCTGTGCAGCCCGGCCAGGATCTTGAGGACCGTGGTCTTGCCGCAGCCGGAGGGGCCGACCAGGGACACCAGTTCTCCTTCCTGCACATCCATGGTGACGTCGGACACCGCAAGAAATTCGCTGCCGCCGGTGCGATAGACCTTGCGGACGTTGCGAAGGCTGATGAAAGGCGGCGCCAGCGTCATGCCAGCCATTTCGCCAGATTGGCCGCGACGAAGTCATCGTCGGAGAGATCGGCGTGCTCGTTATAGACGCGGTCGATCTCCTTGATCTGTCCGGGGCTCAGACCTTCCTCGGGATCGAGGCACCAGATGCCTTCCATCAGTCCCTGCCGGCGCAGCACTTCGTGGCAGCCGGCGATGCAGCCGTGAAAATTGTTGGCGACGTCGAAGAACGCGCTGTTGCAGTCGGTGACACGGGCATCGAGCGCGAGCAGATCGGCGGGCACGGAAGGCTGGTTGCGCGCGGCCCTGCAGCGCTCGAACTGCCTGATCGCGCTCTGCGTCCATACCGACCAATGGCCGAGCAGTCCGCCGCGGATATGGGTTCGGACGGTGACGCCATTGTCGCGCAGGTCGAAAGGCAGCGTCAGATCGAGCAGGATGTGATCGTCGTTGCCGGTATAGAGCGTGACGCGATCGAGCGCGCCCGCCGCGGAAACGCCGCGCAGCACGTCGAGCGTGCGGTAGCGGTTGAACGGCGCGATCTTGATGGCGACGACATTGTCGATCGCGGCAAAACGCCGCCAGAAATTCGCGCTCAGGATCACGCCGCCGACCGCCGGCTGCAGATAGAACCCGACCAGCGGTATCTCGCGCGCCACAGCCTCGCAATGCGCGATGATCTCGTCTTCGGAGGCGGATTTCATCGCGGCCAGGCTGAGCAGGCCGGCGTGATAGCCGATGCCGCGCGCGATGTCGGCTTCCGCGATTGCCTGACGGGTCGGTCCGGCGAGACCTGCGACCATCGCCAGCGGGCGCTCGGTCCAGTTCGATGCTGTGTCAGCGGCGAGTTCCAGCACCGGCCGGTACAGGCCGACCTCGCGGATCGCGAACTGGGTGGTGTGAACGCCGACGGCGAGCCCGCCGGCGCCGGCATCGATATAGTAACGTGTCAGCGCGCGCTGATGGACCACGTCGAGCTTGCGGTTCGCATCGAGCGCCAGCGGATGGGCGGGGAGCACAGTGCCTTCGGCAATCAGCCGACGTACCTCGGATTGGATCTTGCTGTGGTGCATCGCGGCTCTCCTTATCCATATTCCGGGCCGGCGGCGGCAAACGGAGGTTCGGTTGCTGGGGCAGTCGATTGGCCGAGCCGCATGCGCTGAAAAGGCCGCTCGATGCTCCATCCGGCATCCGTCAGGCCCGTCAGGAAATCGTCCCGCTCGGCAATCGCGTCGACCAGTAATGGGCCGGTTTCGCTCGCCGCGATGTCGTGGACCAGGGCCAGCGCACGATCTGCGCTCTCCGCGAATAGCGGGCCGATATGCCGCGTGGTGCGACCGTCGCGGACCAGCGCGCTCGCGTTGCCGCTCTCAATCAGCAGGGATCCCGGACGTCCGCCGAGTTCGCGCAGCAGACCGCCGCGACCAAAGCCGATCGCGTTGGCATCGCGCATTTGGAACGTATCGAGGTCGCAGGAAGAAAGCGGCGCGCTGACCTCCGCTGGTGCCGTCGTCACCAGCCGCAGCCGGCGCAGTTGTAGCGTCGGCTGAAAACCAAGAGGGCCGTAAACCGCAGCGCCCGCTGGTGTCGCATCCAGCCACATCGTGAGGCCACGTTCCTTCGCTGCGTCCAGGCACGCATCCATCAGCCGAGTCGCGAGGCCGCGGCGGCGCCAGCTTTCGGTCACCAGCACCATGCTGATCCAGGCATTGCCTGCCGAATAGGGCAGCAGCGCTGCGGTTGCGACGAGGCGGCTGTCGTCGCGCATGCCGAATACGACACCCTTGCTCAGGAAAAATCGCCAATCGGCCTCGTTCTGGTTCCAATGCGCTTCGGTCGACAGGACGAGCCCGGCGGATGCGTCGTCGACCGTGAGCTTCGAGATGGCAAGCGGCTCAGTATTTGCCATCGCGTACCTCGTATTTCGTCGGCTTGCCGAGGCTCGGCATCGATCGCGCGACCCAGTCGGCGGTCCATGCGATCAACTGGTCGGTGTCGACGATCGGCAATCCGAACAGTCTGACCGCCTGCGACGTATCGGTCAGCCATGCGGTCGGTTGCTCCTCGCCGATTAGGACCGGCTCGCGGCCGAGCCGCCGGCCGAGCTTCGCTGCAAGGTCGCGCACCGCGAGGATTTCGTGGCCGCTGACATTGATCGGGGAGGTCGGCGTGTCGCAATGCGCCAGGCAGCGCAGTGCCTGCGCCGCCGCGTCACCCTGCCAGATGAAATTGACATGGCCAAGACTGACATCGATCGGCTGACCTTTGAGCACCTCCGTGGCGATGTCGTGCAGCACGCCATAGCGCATGTCGATCGCGTAGTTGAGCCGGAACAGACGGCCGGATGTCGAGAACTGCCGCGAGAAATATTCGAACATGCGCTCGCGTCCGACGCAGGACTGCGCATATTCGCCGGGCGGGTTCGGCGGCATCGTCTCGTCGGCGCCTTTGCCATCGACCGGCACGAAAGGATAGACGCAGCCGGTCGAGAAGGCGACGATCCGCGAGGTTCGAAACGCTTGCGCGACCAGCGCCGGGACGTGCGCATTCATGGCCCAGGTCAGCGACAGATCGCCCTCGGCGCCGAACTTGCGTCCGGCCATGAAGACGATGTTCGGGATTTTGGGCAGCGCATCGATCGCGGTGGCGTCCAGCAGGTCGCAATTGATGGTTTCGATGCCGCGGGCCTGCAGCCAGTCCTTCACGCTCGCGTCGCTGAAGCGCGCGACGCCGATGATCCGGCGGTCGGGGAGGGCGGCTTTGGCGAGTCCCGCCAGCGTCGGCCCCATCTTGCCGGCGACGCCAAGAATCATGATGTCGCCATCGATCCTGCTGAGATCGTCGATCAGCGCCTGGCTCGGGCGGCACAGCAGGTCATCGAGCGCCGTAATATCCGGGATCGTCTCAGGCAGGCTGTCGCGCGTCAGCAGCATCATCGGTCCTTTGTTTATTGCAGCCGGATGTCCCGCACCACGAACAGCCGTTCGAGGCCGAGCACCAGGCCGTAGAGAGCGACGCCGAGCAATGTCAGCAGCACTACCGCCATCACCATCGCGGGGGTATCGAGCGCGGACTGCACCTGGATCATCAGATAGCCGAGCCCTCGCTCCGAGGCGATGAACTCGCCGACGATCGCGCCGGCCACCGCGAGGATGGCGCCGACCTTCATCCCGGAAAACACGTAGGGCAATGCGCCCGGAAGCTGGATCTTGCGAAACAGCGTCCAGCGAGATCCGCGCAGCGATTTCACGAGATCGAGCAGGTCCGGCTCGACCTCGCTCAGGCCGCGTGCGGTCGTCAGCAGGATCGGGAAGAAGCAGATGCTGAATGCGATCAGAATGTTCGGAAGGATCCCGTAGCTGAACCAGACAATGAACAACGGGCCAAGGGCGACCTTCGGAATCATGTTCAGCGTCACGAACAACGGCAGCAGCAACAGGCTCACCAGAGGCGACCAGGTGAAGATGACCGCCAGCGCGACGCCGACCAGGGCGCCGAGCGCAAATCCGCCGAGGATCTCGATCGCCGTCACCGCCAGATTGGAGATCCAGGCATACTTGGCGGATGCGAGCGTCGCCAGGGTCGCGAGCGGGGACGGCAGAACGAATTTCGGCACGTGGAAGGCGTCGACCAGCACCTGCCAGAGCACGATCACGGCAAGATGCACGATCAGGATGATCGCTAGGGATCGCGCCGATCGGCCTGTGTCGCTGGACACCGTCTGCTCCTTTTGCCGCGCACCTGCCACAAGGCGCCAAACGGCAGTCTATGCCGGTTGCAGCCGTCTTTCAACCATCCGGTTGATTATGGGTCACGGCCGCAGCGATTGCATGACAAGGTCGACCACATGCTTGCGGCGGTCGCGACGGGCGGCCGCAGTGCCCAGGTCCTTGCCGAAGATCGCCGACAGCGTCGGGTTGTTGGAAAAGAAGAAATAGCTCAAGCCTGCAATCGAAATATAGAGATGGACAGGGTTGATGCCCTTTCTGAACGCGCCGCTGCGCACGCCTTCGCCAAGGATCTTGGAGACCAGGCTAACCAGGGGCGAGTGTAGGGCTTCGATCTTCTTCGAGCCGCGCACATGCCGGGCGCCGCCGCGGTTTTCGTCATTCAAAAGGACGATGAAATCAGGATGCTCGGCAAGATGGTCGAAAGAACTCTCGATCAGCTTGCGGATTGCCTGTTCCGGCGGCAGTCCGTCCAGATTGAGCTCGCGCTCCTTGGCGCGGATTTCCTCATAGACCCATTCCAGCACGGCGAGATAGAGCGCGTCCTTGTCGCCGAAATAATGGTAGACGAGTTGCTTGTTGACGCCTGCCCGGGCCGCGATCTCGTCTACGCGCGCGCCGGCCAGCCCGCTCCGGGCGAATTCGCGCCGCGCCGCCGTCAGCAACTTCTGCCGCGTGGCGGCCGGATCACGGCGCTGTGGCTTGGTTCGTGGTGCTCGTCTTTCAGGCATTTTCAACCAGCTAGTTGACAATTGCGGCCGTCCCTTGTTGCATTGGTAGCGTTACCGGCGTGGATCGACAAGGGAAGGCGTCTCAACCAGGAGCGTAGATATGAAATTTGTGGGGATCGCGGCACTGGCGCTCGCGTTTGGTCTCGTTGCGCCATCCGTCGCGGCAGAGTCCGTCAATCTGACGCTGAATTGGACTCCGACCGCGGACCATTCGCCATTCTACTACGCCAAGGCACAGGGCTGGTACGACAAGGCCGGCATCGACCTCACGATCGAAACCGGCAAGGGCTCCGGCGTGTCGTCGCTAAAGGTGGGTTCGGGCGGCTCGCCATTCGGCATCGCCGATCTCGCAACCGCACTGGTCGCCCGCAGCAAGGGCGCCGACGTGGTCGCGCTGATGAGCATCTACGCCAACACCGGGCAGACCTTCTATTGGCTGAAGAGCTATGGGGTGAACGGTCCGAAGGAGTTTCCGGGCCACAAGATCGGCAATCCGCCGGGCGATGCCTCGCGCGTGATGTGGCCGGCCTTCGCCAAGGCAGCAGGGATCGCGGCTGACGGTGTCAGCTTTGTGAATGTCGGCCCGACGGCGAAGATCGCGGCATTGAAGAGCCACACGGTCGATATCATCAGCGATTTCTATAATGAGCACGATCTGAAGGTGATCGAGTTTGGGCCCGACCTCGGCTTTATCAACTGGAAGGACATCGGCCTCAATCCATACGGTAATTCGCTGATCGTCAACGGCGCATTCCTGGAGAAGAACCCGAAGCTGGTCGAGGATTTCGTTCGGGTCACGCAGAAGGCCTATGCCGCCTGCGTCGCCGACGTCGCGCCATGCCTGAAGGCGCTGCTCGACCAGGTCTCGGGTCTGGACAAGGAGAACCAGGAACGGCAGTGGGAACGCATTAAAGTTCTGATGACCGACGAGTTCACCACGACCAAGGCGCTCGGCTGGATCGACGGCGAACGTATGAAGAAAGACTACGAACTTGTGCAGACCTATCTCGGCATGGAGAAGCCGTTCGACGTGCAGACGGCCTTCACGACGAAGATGCTCGATCCCGCGATCAAGATGGATGCGAGCAAGGTGAAGAAGTAGCTTTGTTGATGGGATCGTCATTCCGGGGCGATGCGTAAGCATCGAGCCCGGAATCTCGAGATTCCGGGTCTGGTCCTTCGGACCATCCCGGAATGACGAACCAGAAGACAGCCGCTGCTCCCCGTGCGATAAAATAGCATAACACGCAAAAAGTTCGACGCCGGGGAGGATTGCATGACGGAGCCGAGCATCAGCGACAAGCCAAAGGACGCCTCGGCTTCCGTCATCGCGCAGAACACGGCCATGCTGCATGCGCTGCCGTTTTCGGATACCGCTGATTTCGACGACGCCGCGCGCGGCTTCCTCGGCTCGATCGACCACGCCAAGATCACATCGGCGCAGGGCAGGACGGTCTGGAGCCTCGAAGCTTACGGCTTCCTGTCCGAGGCCGAAGCGCCCGCGACCGTCAATCCGAGCCTGTGGCGACAGTCGCAGCTCAACATGCACCACGGATTGTTCGAGGTCGTGCCGGGCGTGTACCAGGTGCGCGGGCTCGATATCGCCAACATGACGCTGATCGAGGGCGATAGCGGCGTGATCGTGGTGGATACGCTGACCTCCATCGAAGGCGCCCGGGCGGCGCTGGAGCTTTATTTCACGCATCGCGGCAGGAAGCCGGTCGCAGCCGTCATCTTCACCCATACCCATACCGACCATTGGGGCGGCGCGCGGGGCGTGCTCGATGACGAGATGCTCGCAGGCGGCCGCGTCCCGATCATCGCGCCGAATTTGTTCATGGAGCACGCGGTCTCCGAGAACATCATCGCGGGGCCGGCGATGTTGCGCCGCGCGCAATATCAGTTCGGGCCGTTCCTGGCGAAGGGACCGCGCGGTCAGGTCGATTGCGGCCTCGGCAAATCGATGGCGGCGGGTTCGGTGGCGCTGGTGCGCCCGACCGACCTCATCATCGCGACCGGCGACAAGCGCACGATCGACGGCGTCGAATTCGAATTCCAGATGGCGCCGAACAGCGAGGCGCCGGCGGAAATGCATTTCTTCAACCCGCGCTACAAACTTTTGAACCTCGCCGAGAACTGCACCCATAATTTCCATAATCTGCTGCCGTTCCGCGGCGCCGATGTGCGCGACGCGCTGGCCTGGTCGAAATATCTGAACGAGGCGCTGCAGATGTGGGGCGGCAAGGCGGAGGCGATGTGTGGCCAGCATCACTGGCCGGTCTGGGGCTGCGAGCGCATTGACACCATGATCCGCCAGCAGCGCGATCTCTACAAGTTCACGCATGATCAGACCATCCGCCTGATGAATCACGGGCTGACGGCCAGCGAGATCGCCGAGACGATCCGGCTGCCGAACAGCCTGGAAGGCGCCTGGCACACGCGCGGCTATTACGGCCATGTCCGCCATAATGCGAAGGCGATCTACCAGAAATATCTCGGCTGGTACGATGCCAATCCCGTGCATCTCGATCCACTGCCGCCGGTCGAGGCCGGCAAGAAATATGTCGCCTATATGGGCGGCGCCGATGCGTTGCTGGCGCGGGCGCGCGAGGATTTTGCCAAGGGCGAATTTCGTTTCGTCGCGGAGGCTGTCAGTCATTTGGTGTTTGCCGATCCCGACAATCGGGCGGCGCGCGCACTGCTTGCCGATAGTTTTGAGCAACTCGGCTATGCCGCCGAAAGCTCGACCTGGCGCAACGCCTATCTGTTCGGCGCCCAGGAGTTGCGGCAAGGCATGCCGAAGGCGCCGGCGCGCCCCTCGATGCCGCGGGAGACGCTCGCCGCGTTGCGGACCGAGCAGTTATGGGATGTGCTCGGCGTCCGGCTCAATGGGACGAAGGCGGAGGGGAAGCACATCGTGCTGAACTGGATTTTCACCGATACAAATGAGCGTTTCGTGCTGACGCTGGAAAATTGCGCGCTGACCTGCAGCGAAGGCGCGCAGGCGGAGAATGCCGATGCCGGCTTCACACTGGCGCGCGGCACGTTGGACGAAGTGATCGCCAAGCAGACGAGTTTCCCAGACGCGGTTGCGTCCGGGAAGATCACGGTCTCTGGAAATCCCGCGCGGCTCGCGGAGTTGATGGGGCTGATGGACGAATTTCCGCGCATGTTCGAGATCGTCGAGCCGAAGCGGGCGGTGGTGGCGTGAGTCGGAAAGCGTAGGGTGGGCAAAGGAGCGCAAGCGACGTGCCCACCGTCTCTCCGCGTCACCAGCCGCATGGTGGGCACGCTGCGCTTTGCCCACCCTACGAGTCCTCATCCCGTCGCTCGCGGCTTCGACGCGCCCGGAATGACGGAAGCGCTAAATCCCCAGGTACGCCGTCTGGACCTGCTTGTTGTTTGCAAGTTCCGCGCTCGTGCCACTCATGATCACATTGCCGCTTTCCAGCACATAGGCGCGCTGGACCAGTGACAGCGCGCGGCTGACGTTCTGCTCGACCAGCAGAATGGCGGTGCCCATCTTGTGGATCTCGCCGATCTTCTCGAAGGTGACGTCGGTCATGACAGGCGCAAGGCCGAGCGATGGCTCGTCGAGCATCAGAAGCCGCGGCTTCAGCATCAGGCCGCGGCCGACCGCGAGCATCTGCTGCTCGCCGCCGCTCATGGTGCCCGCAAGCTGCTTCCTGCGATCGGCGAGCCGCGGAAAGATGCCGTAGACCAACTCCATCGTCTGCGCGCGTTCGGCTTTGGCTTTCGGCACATAGGCGCCGATCTCGAGATTCTCCTGCACGGTCATCTCGGGAAACACCTGGCGTCCCTCCGGCACATGGGCGATGCCCAGTTCCGGAATGCGATAGGACGGCAGGGAGGCGAGATTGACGCCGGCGAAAGTAACGCTGCCGGACGATAGTTTCACGAGACCCGAGATCGCGCGCAGTGTCGTGCTCTTGCCCGCGCCGTTCGCGCCGAGC
Organism: uncultured Alphaproteobacteria bacterium; assembly: GCA_963770385.1. Taxonomy (GTDB): domain Bacteria; phylum Pseudomonadota; class Alphaproteobacteria; order Rhizobiales; family Xanthobacteraceae; genus Bradyrhizobium. Next base: position 4,065,200 of record CAVYPJ010000003.1, read on the forward strand.
AGGCCGACGGCTTCGCCTTCGCCGACCTCGATGGACACGCCGGCAATTGCCGGCACCGAGCCGTAACGCGCGCTGACTCCGTCGAGCTTAAGCATGCGCGCCTCCCGGGGCCGGCGCATGCGCATAGCCGGAACCGAGATAGGCGCGGATCACTTCGGGATTTTCCACGACATCCTTCGGCGTGCCCTCGGCGATCTTCTGGCCGTGATCGAGCACGACGATGTGGCGGGCGACCGCCATGATCGCGCGCATCACATGCTCGACGATGACGATGGTCAGGCCACGCTGTGACAGTTTTCCGACCAGCGCCACGGCCTGGTCGATCTCGGCGGGATTGAGGCCCGCCATCACCTCGTCGAGCAGCAGGATGCGCGGATCGGTCGCGAGCGCCCGCGCCATCTCCAGCCGGCGCTGATCGATCGTGGTGAGGTCCTTCGCGGGCGTCTGCTCGCGCGCGGAGAGGCCGACGAAGTCGATCACCTCGCGCGCTTTCTCTCTTGCCGCAGCGACATGCCGGTCGCGCAGGAACGCGCCGGTCATGACGTTGGCGAGCACCGTCATGGCGCCAAATGGCTTCGCGACCTGGAAGGTGCGCGCAAGCCCGAGTGCGCAGACATCATGCGGCTTCAGCCCGACGACCTCCTGGCCGAACGCGAGGACCGAGCCGGAATCGGCGCGATGAAAGCCGGTGATCAGATGAAAGCTCGTGGTCTTGCCCGCGCCGTTCGGCCCGATCAGCGCGAGCGTCTCGTTTTCCTTGACCGTGAAGCTGACGTCCTGCACGGCACGCAGGCCGCCGAAACGCTTGGATAGTCCCTTGATGACGAGTGCGTCTGCCATGGCCGTCACGCACGAGCCGGCTGGCGCCGCCGGTAGCGTTGATAGGCGTCGGTCACGATGCCCATCAGCCCGGTCGGCCGCCACAGGATGACCGCCATCAGGATCAGCGCATAAACGGTGAGCTGAATGCCGCCGGTGCTGCTGCCGAGCCAGCTCTGCAGCAGGGCGGACGTGGTTTCCAGCAGAACCGTGCCGATCACGGGACCCCACAGCGTGCCGATGCCGCCGACGATCGATACCAGCGCGGCCTCGATCGAGATATTGAAGGAGAAGGCGGTCGCGGGATCGATGAAATAGATGTACTGGACGTAGAAGGTGCCGGCGAGCGCGGTGAGGAACGCGCTGATCATGTAGATGTCGCGCTTGATGCGTGGCGCGTTGACGCCGATCGCTTCGGCTGCATCCTCATCCTCGCCGATTGCGACGAGGTAATAGCCCATCCAGGATTGCTCGATCTTGTAGGTGATCAGGAGCCCGAGCGCGAGCAGGCCGAGCACGACATAATAATAGGACGCCTTGTCCTCGAACTGCAGCATCAGCGGCGCGCTGCCGAGGTTCGGGATCGTGGTGCCTTCGGCGCCCCAGGCGAAATCGCGGAATTTGAGAAAGATCAGCATCAAGGCTTGCGCAGTCGCGATCGTTGCGATGGTGAAGTAGGGGCCGCGCAGGCGGAAGCAGAGCCAGCCGATCGGCAGGCTCGCCAGCATCGCGACAATGCCGCCGGCCACCATGCCGATCCAGGGCGAGATGTCGTAGTTGATCTGCATGATCGTGGAGGTGTAGGCGCCGAGCCCGAAATAGGCGGCGTGTCCCAGCGAAAGCTGCTTGGCATAGCCGCCCATCAGGTTCCAGGCGACGCCGATGAAGGAGAACAGGAGAATGCGGATAAAGATGTCGATCGCGAACGAGCTTGCCACCACTTGCGGAAGCACGAGCAGGACCGCAATTGCGACGACAAGCGCTGCCAGCTTCCACTTGCTTGCGCCGATCACGAGCGGAGCCTCCTGCTGCCGAGGCCGTTCGGCTTGAATGCGAGCGTGAGCAGCAGCATCGCGAACACCACGATCAGGCCGGAGTCGGCGCCGACGAACTGGATGCCGAGCGATTCCGCGACGCCCATCATCAGGCTCGCGATCAGCGCGCCGATCACATTGCCGAGCGTGCCGAGCACGACCGCGACGAAAGCCATCAGCACGAACACCTGTCCGACGAATGGATAGGCCGAATAGAACGGCATCAGGAGTGAGCCCGCGGCGCCTGCCAGCGCCAGCGCCGCGCCGAACGCGACGGCGAACACGCGATTGGGATTTATCCCCATCAGGGTCGCCACATCGCGGTTCTGGGAAGCCGCGCGCATCGCCCTGCCGAGATCGGTCGCGTGCAGGAAAATCCAGAGCGCGGCGCTGAGGATCATCGCGACGACGAAGGCGATCAGCTTCGCGACTGGAATATACAGTCCGCCGAGATGCCAGGCCTCGTCCGAATAGGACGTGTGGACCGTGCGGTAGTTTGCGCTGAACAGCATCAGCGACAGATTGAGCAGCAGAAGCGACAGCGCGAATGTCAGGAAGATCTGCGGCATGTCGTTCGGTCCGAGCACGCGGCGGATCAGGAAATGCTGAATCAGCACGCCGATCACGAACAGGGCCGGCATCGTGACGATCAGCGAGAGGATCGGGTCCATGCCGAACTGGGTCGCGAGATAGAACGAGATGTACATCCCGATCATCACGAACTCGCCCTGGGCGAAGTTCACGATCTTGACGACGCCGAAGATCAGCGTGACGCCGATGCTGACGAGCGCATAGATGCCGCCGATGAGCAGGCCGTTGATGACGGCCTGGACGATTGTTTCCAGCATTGGACCGGCGATCAGGTCTTCAGGAGCGGCGCGCGGGCATCTTCCTTCGGGAAGACACTGACGAGGTCGGCATTCTGCCACTGAACGCCAACCGGCTTGCCGTAGACGTTCTTGCCGTCGGGGCCGAACTTCACCTTGCCGCCGGGCGCCATCGCGGCATAGCCGGAGGAGACATCGAGGGTCGACAGCGCTTCGCGCACCTTCTGAGGATCGGCGGAGGCCGCGCGCTCCAGCGCGTCCGCCAGCATGAACGTCTGCGCCACCAGACCGCCGGCATATTCGAACGCGAACTCGCCGGTGCGTTTCTTGAATTCCACGTTCACCTTCTGGGCATCGTCGCTGACATCATGGTTCCAGTGCGCGACGCCCTGCAGGCCTTCGGCGGCGTTGCCGACGTTCTTGTAGAAATCCGGCATCACGAAGCCGCCGGAGCCGCCATTGATTGCGACGTTGAGGCCGACCTGCTTGACGGTCCGCACGATCAGGATGAGGTCGTTCAAGTAGGAGAGCGAGAACAGCGAGTTGGCGCCGGAGGCCTTGACCTTGTTGATCAGCGGGCTCGCATCGGTGAAGCCCGCCGAATAGGGTTCGAACATCACGATCTCGACGCCTTCGGCCGGCGCCAGTTCCTTCAATCCGTTCGAGGTCGAGGTGCCGAAAGCGGTGTTCTCGAAGATCACGGCGACCTTGGGCTGCTCGCTGACGAGCTTCGCCATCTGCAACTGCGCCTTGGCGAATTGCGAGGCGCGCGCAAACGGCGTGAAGGTGAAGCGACGTCCCTTGTTCAGCTGATCCGAGCTCGAGCCGGTGATGATCGGCATCTTGGCGCGCTCGCAGACTTCGCTCGCGATCAGCGTCAGCGCGCTGGCGTAGCAGCCATGGATCGCGGAGAGCTTGTTGCCGGTGATGAGGCGGTCGGTCTCGGTACGCGTGACCGTGGTGTCGCTCTGCACGTCGGAGATGATCAGGTTGAGCTTCGCGCCGCCGAGCGACTTGATGCCGCCGGCCTCGTTGACCATGTCGACCGCGAGCTTGGCGGCGGCGACGCAGCCGACGCCGATCTGCGCCATGCTGCCGGTTGTCGGATAGAGTGCGCCGATATTGACGGGATCGGCGGCCCAGCCGCGCAGCGGCACCGCGCCGAAGGCGCCGGCTGCCACGGCAGTGCCGGCAGTCTTGAGGAATTTGCGACGGCTCGGCCGCATCGACAGAATGCGATGCGCGCCGTGGTCCTGGCGATTGGAGACGGATTGCTGGCGAGGTTTGGTCATGCCGTTTCCTCCTGAGTGCCGGTCGCGCGCAGATGGTGTCGCTGCTGCTTCGCCGCTGGTTTGTTGGGAGGATCGTAGCCCGGCCAAAAATTGTTTACAATATAGTCTGCAATATTATCATCACAATCCGAGATTTCACTTCGATCTCATGGTTGTGCCGAGCGAGGCGTGTCCGACGATCGGGAGCACAATGGCAGGAAGACCGCTCAAGCAAGCGAAGGCGCCGGCAACAAGATCGCGCCCGGCTCCGGCCGCGGAGCGCGAGCCGGCCGCGGCCGTCGTCATCGCACGGCGCATCGAGGAAGACATCGTGCTCGGACGGCGGCATCCGCGGGAGCGGTTGATCGAGCAGGACCTCTGCAATCTCTTCGATACGCATCGCGGTGACGTGCGGCTTGCGCTGTTCGAGCTTGAGAAGAAAGGGCTTGTCGAACGCGTCCCCAATCGCGGCGCGACGGTGCGCGGGCTGACGCCGCACGAAGTGAGGGAGATCTACGCCGTTCGCGAGGAACTGGAGGTGATGGCGGTCCGCGTCATCCCGTTTCCGGTCGCATCCCGCGACATCAATCGATTGGAAGCGCTACAACGCGAGCACGCCGCAGCGATCGGCAGCGGCGATCTGCTGACGATGTTCTACAGCAATTTGCGCTTTCACCAGGTGCTGTTCGGTCTCTGCGGCAATGCTTGCCTGATCGAGACCATTGATCTCCTGGCGCAGAAGGTCCACGGCATCCGCTCCTACGCCAACGCCTTTCCGGATTCGCTCGACCGCGCGCGCCGAGAGCATGTCGAGATGATCAAGGCGCTCCGTGGCTCGCGCCGGGAGGAGTTGATTACGCTCACCCGGCGCCATCTCAAGCCGTCGCCGGAGGCCTATATTAAGGCCTACGAGCGACGCTTCGGCAAGGCCGAATAGCAGGCGCTATTCGGCGCTGGAAACCAGCTTGATCCGCGGCTCCTTCGCATCCATCAGTTTACGATAGGCCGCGACATAATCGAGTGCCATGCGACGCGCGGTAAAGCGTTCTTCGAACCGCTTGCGGATCGCGGTCCGGCTCAACTGCGTGAGGCGGTTGACCGCACCGACAGCGCTGATCTCGTCTTCGACGATGAAGCCGGTCAGGCCGTCTTCGATGATTTCCGGCACCGACCCTCTATTATACGCGATCACCGGGGTGCCACAGGCCATGGATTCGATCATGACAAGGCCGAACGGCTCCGGCCAGTCGATCGGCAGCAGAAAGCCCATCGCGCCGCTGAGAAACTCCGGTTTCTCCTTGTCGCTGATTTCGCCGATATATTCGACCAGCGGATTGCCGGTGATTAGTGGCGAAATGAGCTGGTCGTAATAGTCCTGGTCGGCGCGGTCGACCTTGGCCGCTATCTTCAGCGGGATACCACAGCGCATCGCGATCTTGATGGCGCGGTCGACACCCTTTTCCGGCGCGATGCGGCCGAGCACGGCGAGATAGTCGTGCTTGGCCGGCTTCGGCGTCAGGAGGTTCTCCGGCAGGCCGTGATAGACCGTGCGCTCCCAATTGGCCTGGGGCACGGGGCGGCGTTGCGCGTTGGAAATCGAGATCACCGGCACCTTGGAGAAGGTCGAGAACACCGGCTGGTGCTCGGGCAGATCCAGCCGGCCGTGCAGTGTGGTCACGAAAGGCGTCGGCTGACGGTAAAATAATGACCACGGGAAGTAGTCGAGATGGAAGTGGATGAAGTCGAACTCTTCATCGTCACATTTTTGACGCACCCGCTCCAACATCACCATGTGAAGCGCATAGGGATCGCGCACCGCGCCGTCGAGGCGAAGCGCCCGCGGCCATGTTGCGTCGAGCTTTGCCGATGTCTGGGAGTCGCCGCTGGCGAATAGCGTGACATCATGTCCCAGTGCTACGAGTTCTTCAGTCAACCAATGCACCACGCGTTCGGTGCCGCCATAAAGCTTGGGTGGTACGGCCTCCGTCAACGGAGCCACCTGCGCGATGCGCATCTCATATTCTCCTGTTTGCTATCATGAAATTAGCCCCCAATTGAGCTGGCACCGGCATGCCCAAGCGGCAACGTTCCCGTATTTGCGAAGTTCCCCGCCGCAAGTGTTACTTCTTTGATAACGGCCATGCTGATGCCAATTCCTCCTCTCAAAGTCTTTTGGCCTGCGATGTTGCAGAAATTGTTGCGAAGCAATGAATTGTGACTGGAACCGGGTCGAAGTGTCGATTGTTCAACTGCACGAGTATCTGACGCGTCGGGGTATTGTGCTTCTCTCAGGGGTTTTTCGTCAAATGGACCAACTATCAGGATATGCGCACCGGCCTTTCCACTTCGTCCTGCGCTATCTGCGTCAGCGGCGGGTGTCCCATTTGGCCATTCTGACTGCAGTTATAGGGGCGGTTGCCTGCTCAGTGAGCACTCAATATGGCGTGAAGAACGTCGTCGACACGTTGTCGGCGGGACCGGGACACGCCAACAACGTATGGCTGGCATTCGCTATTCTCATGTCACTCATCGCCGCGGACAATTTTCTGTGGCGGATCGCAAGCTGGATTGCGAGCTTTACCTTTGTCGGCGTGACCGGCGATCTCCGGCGCGACATGTTTCGTCATCTCACGGGCCATGCGCCGAGCTATTTCTCGGAGCGACTGCCGGGAATGCTGACCAGCCGCATCACCGCGACCTCCAATGCCATATTCACCGTCGAGAATATGTTCGTCTGGAACGTATTGCCGCCTTGCATTGCCACGGTTGTGGCGATCGCCTTCATTGGGACAGTAAGCCTGCCCATGGCAGGAACGCTGATCGTTATTGCGGGCGGCATGGTGATCGCCATGTTCCGTCTGGCGGCCGCCGGCAAGCCGTTGCACGACGACTTCGCCGACAAGGCGGCGGCCGTCGACGGCGAGATGATCGACGTGATCAACAATATGCCATTGGTGCGGGCATTTTGTGGCCTCAGCCACGAACATGACAGATTTGACGCCACGGTCGGCCGCGAGGTCGCTGCGCGCGGCCGCAGTCTGCGCTATCTCGAAAAGTTGCGGCTGACGCATGCGGCGGTGACGGTGACGATGATTATCGCGCTGCTCGCCTGGGTGATCAATCTGTGGCAGCAAGGTGGCGCAACCACCGGCGACGTCGTGCTGGTCTGCACGCTCGGCATCTCCATTCTCAGTGCGACCCGCGATCTCGCGGTGGCCTTGGTTGACGTGACCCAGCATGCGGCCCGCATGACGGAGGCGATCGCGACGCTGTTGCAGCCACACGAGCTGCGCGATCATCCCGAGGCCGAGCAGTTGGTCAGGACTGGCGCAGCCATCGCCTTCAACAACATCTCGTTCCAGTATCCGGGCGGGCTGAAAGTCTTCGATCGCTTCGCGTTGCGCTTGCAGCCGGGCCAACGGGTCGGTCTGGTGGGCCAGTCGGGCGGCGGCAAGTCCAGCCTGTTCACGCTGCTGCAGCGTTTCTACGACGTGGATCAGGGCAACATCACTATCGACGGTCAGGATATCGCGCGCGTGACGCAGCAAAGTCTGCGGCAAGCGATCTCGGTGGTGCCGCAGGACATCTCGCTGTTCCATCGCTCGATCATGGAGAACATCCGCTACGGTCGGCCGAACGCCACCGACGACGAGGTGCTGCGCGCGGCGATCTCGGCGCGCTGCGATTTCGTGGAGTTGCTGCCAGAAGGGCTCGATACCATGGTCGGCGACCGCGGCGTCAAGCTGTCCGGCGGCCAGCGGCAGCGGATAGCGATTGCGCGCGCTTTCCTGAAGGACGCGCCGATCCTGCTGCTTGACGAAGCGACCGCCGCGTTGGATAGCGAGTTCTGAAGAAGCGATTCGTGAAGCACTAGGTAGGTTGATGCGCGGCCGTACGGTGATCGCCATCGCTCATCGTCTTGCGACGTTGCGCAATTTCGATCGGGTGGTGGTGCTGAAGTCCGGCAAGATCATCGAAGACGGACCGCCGGATCGCTTGATGCAAGGGCAGGGTCCTTATCGTGAGCTTGTGACTCAGGAGATGAGTCGGCTTGCGAAATTCGCAGCATAGGTAAAAGGTGCGTTGCTAGATTCGGCTGCGTTCGCGGGAGCGCCCCTGCGCCAACCGATCGAGGTGAAGCATGTCAGCTGAAGTCGTCACCCAAATCATCTCAACGACGCAAGCTGCCGAGCTTGTCGAGGAGCAGCCTTTCTATATCCCGATGACGGGCCCCGCGGCGCGTCCGCGGCGCTCGCTCAAGCACGATGACACCTTCATCGTGCTCGACAGTCACGGCGATATCGGCGCGTCCGCAGGCGGGCCTGACGGGCTGTTCAATGCCGATACCCGTTACCTCGCAAGGTTGGAACTGGTCCTCGACCAGGTGCAGCCGTTGCTGCTCGGGTCCAATCTCCGTGATGATAATTCTTCGCTGACGGTCGATCTCACCAATCCCGATATCTACCATCATGGCCGCATCGTCCTGCCGAAGGATATGCTGCATATCGTGCGCACGATCTTCCTGTGGCGCGGCACGGCGTATCAGCGCATCGGTCTGCAGAACCATGGCGATCGCCGTGCAAGTTTCGATCTGACATTATTATTCGACAGCGATTTCGCAGATCTCTTCGAAGTGCGCGGCGAAAAGCGTCCGCGCAGAGGCATCGGGTCATGCAAGCTGCTCGGGCCGAGCGATGTGACGCTGGAATACAGGGGGCTCGACGGCGCGTCACGCACCACGTCGCTGCATTTCGATCCGAAGCCGACGCGACTCGCCGTCAACGCCGCCACTTATCATTTCGATCTGGATCCGCATCAGATCAGCTCGCTGTTCATCGCGGTTTCCTGCAATCGGCCGGCCGGAGAGAGACCGGCACGTTTCTTCAAGGGACTGCTGGCGCATCGCCGCGAGATGCGGCGTTCGTGCGCCGGCACGACCACTATCGAGACCTCCAACGACATCTTCAACGAGGTGCTGTGCCGCTCGATGGCCGATCTCAACATCCTGATGACGGAGACGGCGCAGGGGCGTTATCCCTATGCGGGCATTCCCTGGTACTCGACGACATTCGGACGTGACGGCCTGATCACCGCGCTGCAGATGCTATGGATCGATCCGCGCATCGCCGCCGGCGTGCTCAAGCGGCTTGCCTTCTATCAGGCCAAGGAAGTCGATCCGCTTGCGGACGCGCAGCCGGGAAAGATCCTGCACGAAATGCGCGGCGGCGAAATGGCAGCGCTGCGCGAGGTGCCGTTCGCGCAATACTACGGCAGCGTCGACGCTACGCCCCTGTTCGTGCTGCTGGCCGGCCTCTATGTCGAGCGCACCGGCGACGAGGAGACGCTCGCCGAGTTGTGGCCGGCCGTCGAGGCGGCACTGCGCTGGATCGACGGCTTCGGCGATCCGGACAAGGACGGCTTCGTCGAATATCAGCGTGCCTCGGAGCAGGGGCTCGCCAATCAGGGATGGAAGGATTCCTACGACGCGATCTTCCACGCCGACGGCCAATTGGCGGAGGGCTACATCGCGCTCGCCGAAGTGCAGGGTTATGTCTTTGCCGGCAAGCGGCTCGCCGCGCGCTGTGCGTTGCGGCTCGGCAGGCGCGAGCTGGCCGAAAAGCTCGAGGCAGAGGCGCAACGGCTGGCCGAACGGTTCGAGGAGGCCTTTTGGTGCGAGGAGCTCGGCACCTATGCGCTGGCGCTCGACGGCGACAAGAGGCCGTGCAAGGTGCGTTCATCGAATGCCGGGCATCTTCTGTTCAGCGGCATGATCCGCGAGGATCGCGCCCGCAGGGTCGCCGCCGACCTGATGCGGCCGCATTTCTTCACGGGCTGGGGCATCCGGACCATCGCGCTCGGCGAGGCGCGTTATAATCCGATGTCCTATCACGACGGATCGATCTGGCCGCATGACAACGCGCTGATTGCGCTCGGTCTGTCGCGTTACGGCCTGAAGCATTCGGTCGAACAGGTCTTCAGGGGGTTGTTCGACGCCGCAACCTACATGGATCTGCGGCGCCTGCCTGAACTGTTCTGCGGCTTCCGGCGCGAGAAGCATCGCGGACCGACGCTTTACCCGGTCGCCTGCGCGCCGCAGGCCTGGGCCAGCGCGACGCCTTTCACGCTGCTGGAAGCCGCGCTCGGGCTCGAATTCGATGCAGAGCGCAACGAAATCCGGTTGCGCAATCCACACCTGCCTGGCTTCCTCCACGAGGTGACGCTGCGTCAGCTGAAGCTCGGTCATTCGACGGTCGACCTTCGCGTCACCCGGCACGGTGACGACGTGTCGCTCGAAGTGCTGCGGAGACGCGGCAAGATTCAGGTCTCGATCGTACTGGCGCATTGATGAGCGGCATTCGGATCCGCGGGGAGGACATATGCGCAGAAGACGTTGGTTAGTTATTTCGGCATTTTGTCTTGTTGCTGTTGCGGCCGCTCCCTCGCGCGCGGAGGACACGCCGCAGCCTGCGCCGTCGGCTGCCAAGGGAACGCCGAAGGAACCCGCCAAGGAGGTGCCGAAAGAACCGGTCAAGGAGCCCGCGCCGCCGCCCTCCGTCACCATCATCGCACCGCGCGAGGCGCATGGGGTTCTCGGCCGCGACGTGCGCAGCCCGACGGACGAGGACATGGGCCGCATTGTCGATGTGATCGTCGATCGTGCCGGCGTCGTGCGCGCTGCCGTCATCGATTTCGGAGGTTTTCTCGGCGTTGGCAGTCGCAAGATCGTAGTCGATTGGAATGCGTTGCATTTTGGCCAGATCGCCAACAAGGGCGACAGGATCACGCTCGAACTCACCAAGGAGCAGGTAACTGCCGCGCCTGAGTACAAGGAAGACACGCCCATCGTCGTGCTGGGCGCAGCCGGCAAACTTCAGCCGTGGGAATTCGACCACTAGAGCATGATCCGGAAAAGTGTGTCGCGGTTTTCCGAAAGATCATGCTCAAACAAAAGACCTAAAGCGTGATGACGATTCAACCTGATCTCATCGCGCTTTAGAGCATGATCCGGAAAAGAGTGTCGCAGTTTTCCGAAAAGATCATGCTCCATCGAGGAGCTGAAGCGCGATTGCGCTTTGGAGCATGACCCGGAGGTTCTCCGGCGCAAGACGATGCTCGAAAACCAAGCTGGGGCGCGATGTCGCGCCTTGGCGCATGAACCGAAGACATGTGTGCCGAGTTTCGGAAGGCTCATGCGCAGACGATAACTTAGAAAAGCGGAGAGGCACACTGGTTGCGCGTCCGTTCCGATCGATGGATCAGCTTGACGACGGCCCTCCCCAGGGGCCGATCGGTCACGATGATGCTGCGCCCGTGACTCCGGAACCGCGCCTGGCACCGCCGGTTGCCCCGGCCCCGAAGCCCGCGCCATCGCGGCAAAGCCAGCGCGGGCTCGACTGGTTCATCTTCTTTCTCGCCGACGTTCAGACCGGCTTCGGTCCCTTCATCGCCGTTTATCTGACGACAGAGAAATGGACGCAGACGGAGATCGGTCTCGTGCTGTCGATCGGCGGCGTGATCGGGCTGATCGGGCAGATGCCGGGCGGCGCGATCGTCGATGCCGCGCGTTCGGAAAGGCTGGTCGCGGGGCTTGCGATCGCGACCATCGGCTGCGCCGCACTCGGCTATGCGGCGTGGCCGATCTTTCCCGTCGTGATGTCGGCCGCGGCACTGCATGCGGCGGCGAGCTGCGTGCTGGGGCCGGCGATTGCCGCGATCAGTCTCGGCCTGGTCGGGCCCCAGGCGATCGGCGAGCGGTTCGGCCGTAACGCCCGCTTCGCATCGCTCGGTAACGGCGTGGCCGCCGCGGTCATGGGCACCGCCGGTTATCTGGTTTCGAGCCGGAGCGTGTTTCTGGTAACTTTCGCGCTGGCAATTCCGACGCTGATTGCACTCTCTCGCATCCGCGAGTCCGAGATCGACATCGCCCGAGCCCATGGCGCCGTGCCGCGCGAGGTGCCGGACCGGGAATCGACCAGCGTGCTGAGCCTGGTGCGGCAGCGTGCGTTGCTGATCTTCGCCGGCAGCATCATGCTCCTGCAACTCGCCAATGCCGCGATGCTCCCGTTGATGGCGGGTGTCGTCACGACCAAGTCGAGCCAGTGGGCGCCCGTTCTGATCGCATTCTGCATCGTCGTGCCCCAGGCCATTGTTGCATTGCTGTCGCCGTCGGTCGGCGCCAAGGCGCAGATATGGGGGAGACGGCCGCTGCTCTTGATCGGCTTCGGCGCGCTGGTGTTTCGGGGATTGCTGTTCGCGACGGTGCGCGATCCCTATGCGTTGGTTGCCGTGCAGATACTGGACGGCATCACCGCGTCGGTATTTGCCGTCATGGTGCCGCTGATCGTCGCCGACGTCGCCTTCGGCAGCGGCCACTTCAATCTGGCGCAGGGCATCGTCGGCACCGCGACCGGCATCGGTGCGTCCCTGTCGACGCTGCTTGCCGGCTATGTCAGTGACAAATTCGGAAGCAGCGTGGCCTTCATGGGACTTTCAGGCGTCGCCGTGCTTGGCTTCGTCGCGATCATCCTGCTGATGCCGGAAACCCGGCGCAGCGGATAGATCCAAGCCCTTTCCGTTCCGATTGAATCGGAACGAAGGCTCTGGTCTCTTGTTCCGACGCGCGTTCTTGACGCGAACCGGTACCCACTTCGCTCGAAAGCGCTCTATTCGCACGCTTCCATACCGCGCAGCCGGTCGCGGCTGCGGAGCTGGATCTGACGTGCGCCGGAAAATCCCAGAACTCCCTGCGCGTGTAGCTGCGACAGGGTCCGCGAAACCGTCTCGAGCGTCAGGCCGAGATAGTCGCCGATGTCGCGGCGGCACATCGGCAGCGCCATCATGCCGGTGACCGCAAGCCTGCGGTCCATTTCCAGAAGGAAGGTCGCAACCCGCTCCATCGCGGTCTTGCGTCCGAGCAGCAGCATGTGATCTTCGGCGTGGCGCAACTCGCCCGCGGTGATGGCCCAGAACTTGTGAGCGAGCTTGACGTCGGCGTCGGCCGCCTTTTCGAGACTGCTGCGCTTCACGAGACGCACCGTAGTGTCGACAATGGCCTCGGTCGCCAGCCGATGAGTGTTTCCGGACTCAAGCCCGAATACGTCGCCGGGCAGGTGGAATGCGCCGATCTGGCGTCGTCCGTCGGACATCAGCTTGTAGCTGCGTACCGCGCCCGAGATCACCTGATAGACATATTCGGCAGGCTCGTCCTCGCCGTAGATCTCCTCATCCTTCCGGTAGCTGAATTCGGACGCCACGATGCCGGAATAGTCGGCAATGGCCCCGAAATGATCGGTCACGGTGCGGACGACAGGGCTGATCTTGCCGATGACTGAGGTGGTGGGCGACTGGGTGAGCATGGGCCATCTCCTTTGCGGCGATAGCCAAGTGCTACGTGCAAACCGCGAGTCCGGAAATTCAGAGCAATATCTTAAGGGAGGTTACTTACGTAGAATCCCGGAGGCGGCCTCGGCGGCGAGCCGGGAGTCCTGGATCGCGCTCCTGATCTGCCTGACAAGGCTTTCATCCAGCAACGGTTTTCGCAGCACGTCCTTGACGCCTGCCGCCGCCGCGCGAGCCGCGATGTTGGCGTCGGGATAGCCGGTGATCAGGATCACGGGGGCCACGACGTCGCGCTTGCGAAGCTGGCCCACGAGCTCGATGCCGTTCATGTCGGGCATCTTGTAGTCGACCACGAAGCAATCGACGCCGCTGCCGCGCGCCGCGTTCAGCGCGGCCGTGCCGCTTCTGAAGGTCCGGACGGCGAACCCGTCCGTCTCCAGCAGAAAGCGCAGCGAGCCGAGCACGCCCGCGTCATCGTCCACCACACAGATTGTCGGTTGGGCGGACGACGTCATGGGCGGTGCTGCCTCTCGTGAGCCGATTTGAACCATGATCTTCACGGCCAGAGCATGATCCGGAAAAGTGTGTAGCGGTTTTCCGAAAGATCATGCTCAATCAAAGACCTAAAGCGCAATGACGATTCAACCTGATCTCATTGCGCTTTAACACGCAAGGCGAGTCTGAATCTTGATCTGGCTCAATCGTTGAGCAGGCCCGCGCGCATGGCGAGCCGCACCAGTTCGGACAGGCTGCCGGCCTGCATCTTGGTCATCACATTGGCGCGGTAGACCTCGATGGTGCGGGGGCTGATCTCATAGTCGCGCGCGATCAGCTTGTTGGAGAGGCCTGCGATCAGGCCGTCCATGACCTGGCGCTCGCGCGGGCTCAAGGTCGCGATCCGCGCCACGATATCCTGGGTGATGGCCTCGCTCTTGGCGGCCGGCTCGGCGTGGCGGATCGCCGTTTCGATCATCGTGATCAGCCGGTCGTCCTCGAACGGCTTCTCCAGGAAATCGGCCGCGCCGAGCTTCATAGCCTCGACTGCGAGCGGAACGTCGCCATGTCCGGTCATGATGATGACCGGGAAGGGACTATGCAGCGCTTGCATGCGCTTCAGGAGCTCGATGCCGTCAATGCCCGGCATGCGCACGTCGGACACGACGCAGCCCAATGCGAGCTGCGGCAGCGCGTCGAGGAAACTCTGCGCGTTCTCGAACAGGACGACATCGAAGCCCGAGGAGTCCAGCAGGAAGTCGAGCGAGTCCCGCATCGCTTCGTCGTCGTCGATGACGTAGACTTTTCCGTTGCTCGGCATCGGTCAACTCTCGTCGCTGGCGGCGGGCAATGTGAAACGGAAGGTGGCGCCCCCCATGTCGTTGTTTTCCGCCCACATCCGTCCGCCATGGGCCTCGATGATGGAGCGGCTGATCGAAAGGCCGACGCCCATGCCGGTTTCCTTGGTCGTGAAGAAGGTCTGGAACAAATTCGGCTTGACGTCGTCGTGAAATCCGGTCCCGGTATCGGACACCGCGATTTCGATCATGTCGTCGGCGACCCTGATGTTTGTCGCGATCAGCTCGCGCTGCGGCGATTGCGCCATCGCTTCGAGGGCGTTGCGGAACAGGTTCACCAGCACCTGCTGAATCTGCACGCGATCGGCCAGCACCAGGTCCGCCTCGGGATTCAGGTTGAAGCGGAGCTGCACATTCTGCTCCCGCGCGCCGGCGAGGCCGAGCGCGCCGGCTTCCTCGATCAGCTTCGACAGGCTTTCGACACGCTTCTCGGATTCGCCGCGTGAGACGAAGTCGCGGAGGCGGCGGATGATCTGCCCGGCGCGCAACGCCTGTTCGGCGGCGCGGTCCATCGCATTCTCGATCTTCGTCGCATTCGGGTCGGCGCTTCCGGCCAGCAGCCTGCGCGAGCCTTTCATGTAGTTGCTGATGGCGGCGAGCGGCTGGTTGAGCTCGTGCGCAAGCGCGGACGCCATCTCGCCCATCGCGCTGAGGCGCGAGACGTGGACCAGCTCCGACTGCAACTCCTGCAGCCGCGCCTGGGTCTGCTGATGTTCGGTCAGGTCGCGCACGAAGCCGGTGAAATAGACCTTGCCTTCCGATTGCATCTCGCCGATCGACAGGTGCATCGGGAAGGTCGTCCCGTCGCGCCGCCTGCCGGTGACGATCCGCCCGATCCCGATGATGTGCCGCTCGCCGGTCGAGCGGTAGCGCGCGATGTAGCCGTCATGGCGGGAGCGGTCGGGCTCCGGCATCAGTTCGCTGACATTCCTGCCGATGGCCTCCTGCTCGTCATAGCCGAACAGCCGTTCCGCGGCAGTGCTGAACAGTTGGATGATGCCATGGCCGTCGATCACGATCATCGCGTCCGGCACCGTGTCGAGGATGGAGCGCAGATGGCTTTCGCGCGTTCTCAGCGTCTCCTCGACCTGCTTTTCCTGATCGATGTCGAGAAAGATGCCGCTGAGATGGCGCGGCGCGCCGGTCTCGTCCTTGATCAGGCCGGCCCGCGCGCGGACCCATCGGCCGCGTCCGCCCGGTCCGCCCACCTTGAAGGAAATGTCCAGGCCGTCGCCGCCGCCGATCACACGCATGATTTCGCGTTCGGTGCGGTCCCGGTCGTTGGGTTGCAGCAGCGCAAGAAACGCATCGAAGGTAATCGACGGGCCGTCGGCGACGCCGAACAGATTGCGCGCGGCCTCGGACCATTCCAGTTCGCGCGTCGCAAGATCCAGATCCCAGGTCCCGACGCCGAGTCCCTCGATCCGCAGCCGGAAATGCTCATGCCCGCCGGATGGATCGGCAGAGGGTTGAACGATGCTGGTCACGCCTGAGCTTTCACCTCGATTGGCCGCTGTCTACCCGGCTTGAGCCGCGGATTCCAGTCCGATGCCAGGGAGCATCGGGCTCCGGACACCGCGGGTAAACTTTGGTTCTGGCTTCGGAATCTTGCCCAAGCCGCGCCCGGACGCAAGCTCCTGAGTTCGGCCGCGCGGCGCTTTCGATGCCGAAGTCCCCGCTAGACCCGCTGCCGTTTGATCTATCTCATCCCGCCGCGCGATGCAGCGTCCTAGGAGTCGAAGCCACAATGATCGCCGTGGAGAGCTTCGATGACATATGCGACCGTCATGGTCTGCCTGGGGCCTGATAAGTCGAACGATGCCCGGCTCAAGGTCGCGGGCGAGCTTGCCGAGCGGTTCGAAGCTGCAATCGTGGGAATAGCCGCGGCTCAGTTCGTCCCGCCCATGTACTTTACCGATGGCGACTTCGCGCAAGGTCTGATCGACCAAGGCGAGGCGTCGATCAGGAAACGTCTCGCCGAGTTGGAAGACCAGTTTCGCGGCGCGGTCAGGCACCGCTCCAAGCATGTCGAATGGCGCGCTGCCATGGATTTTCCGGCGCGCTTCATTCTGGAGGAAGCGCGCTGCGCCGACATCATCGTAAGCGGCGGACAACGTCCGGCATTTTCCGATGCGTTCGCGCTCGCAAGCCCCAAGGACCTGGTCATGCAGGCGGGCCGGCCCTTGCTGGTCGCCCCCGACGGCGCGAGTTGGCTCGACCTGCGCAGCATCCTGGTGGCCTGGAAGGACACGGCCGAGGCGCGGCGCGCCGTCGCCGATTCGCTTCCGTTGCTGCGGAAAGCCAAGGAAGTCACCGTTGCGGAGATCCTGGAGGAGGGCGGCGATCGGCCTGCCGCGACGGCGCGCGTGAGGGATGTTGCCGCCTGGTTGTCGCGCCACGGCGTGTCGGCCGCCGCGCGCGTGTCGGAGAACGGGGGTGGGGATACCGTCGCTCAGCTGGACGACATTGCAGGCGCGGCCGGCGCCGGACTGATCGTCGCCGGCGCCTATGGCCATTCGCGATTCCGCGAGCTGGTGCTCGGCGGAATGACGGAGCATCTGCTCGCCCAGACCAAGCGTTGCGTTCTGCTGTCCCACTAGAACCCCTCGCCGCGACAATGGAGGCATGCCTTGTACAGATTTCTCGAGGAAACCGCCGAGCGCTACATGACGCGCGCCGTCAAGACCGTGACGCGCGACCTGACGGTGCGCGAGCTTGGCGAGATGTTCGACCGCGACGACTTCAACAGCTATCCGGTCGAGGAAGACGGCCAGGTGATAGGCATCGCCACCAAGTTCGACATGCTGAAGTGCTTTGCGTTCACGCCCAATCAGATGGTGCCGCACTACGCTGATCTGATGGAGCGGACGGTCGCGGACGCGATGACGCAGGAATTCATCTATGTCCGCCCCGACACGAAATTGACGCGGGTGCTCCAGCTCATGGTTGAGCATCGCATCCGTAGTATTCCGGTGCTCGACGTCGACAGCCGGCTGACCGGCATCATCGCGCGGGAAGACATCCTCAGGGCGCTCGCGGTCGCCGCGTGCGTCTGAGAAAACCGCTGCGCAAAGCCACTCCTGTTGATTTCGATCAAACCCTCTCGCGCGCGAATGTGATTGTAAGGCTCGTCCTTCCCGCCCGAGAGAATCCGCATGAGCCCCGCCCCGAACACAAAAATAATGACCATCGGCGAGAGCGGCTTGTCGATGGTGTTCGCGTTGGCAGCCTTTCTCTGCACCGTCGCTGCGGCGAAGGCGGTGGATGCGCCCTTTGCATTTCATGCCTCGCTGTTCGCCGCCGCGAGCGCCGCATCGGTCTTCGTGATCCTCAATCGCTATTTCGATCGCCCGGCCGAGCTGCCGCCGCAGGAGATCAACGGCCGGCCGAACTACAATATGGGCCCGGTCAAGTTCTCCGTGGTCATGGCGGTGATCTGGGGTATCGCGGGCTTCACGGTCGGGCTCATCATTGCCTCGCAGCTCGCCTGGCCGGCGCTCAATTTCGATCTGCCCTGGATCAGCTTCGGGCGCCTGCGGCCGCTGCACACCTCGGCCGTGATCTTCGCCTTCGGCGGCAATGTGCTGGTCGCGAGCTCGTTCTATGTGGTGCAGAAGACCTGCCGCGCACGGCTCGCCGGCGATCTCGCGCCGTGGTTCGTCGTCATCGGCTACAACTTCTTCATCCTGGTCGCCGGCACCGGCTATCTGCTCGGCGTGACGCAGTCCAAGGAATATGCCGAGCCGGAGTGGTATGCGGACCTCTGGCTGACCATCGTCTGGGTCACCTATCTTCTCGTGTTCCTGATGACGGTGATCAAGCGCAAGGAACCGCACATCTTCGTCGCCAACTGGTTCTATCTCGCTTTCATCGTCACCATCGCGGTGCTTCACCTCGGCAACAACCCCGCGCTGCCGGTATCGGTCGTTGGCTCCAAGTCCTACGTCGCCTGGGGCGGCGTTCAGGATGCGATGTTCCAGTGGTGGTACGGCCATAACGCGGTCGGTTTTTTCCTGACCGCGGGCTTCCTCGCCATCATGTACTATTTCATTCCCAAGCGCGTGGAGCGGCCGATCTATTCCTACCGTCTGTCGATCATCCATTTCTGGGCGCTGATCTTCCTCTACATCTGGGCGGGCCCGCATCATCTGCACTACACGGCGCTGCCGGACTGGGCGCAGACGCTCGGCATGACCTTCTCAATCATGCTCTGGATGCCGTCCTGGGGCGGCATGATCAACGGGTTGATGACGCTGTCGGGCGCCTGGGACAAGCTGCGCACCGATCCGGTGCTGCGCATGCTGGTGGTGTCGGTCGCCTTCTACGGCATGTCGACCTTCGAAGGCCCGATGATGTCGATCAAGGTGGTCAACTCGCTCAGCCACTATACCGACTGGACTATCGGTCACGTCCACTCCGGCGCGCTTGGCTGGGTCGGCTTCGTCTCCTTCGGCGCGCTGTATTGCCTCGTGCCCTGGCTGTGGAATCGCAAGGGGCTGTACTCCTTGAAGCTGGTGAACTGGCACTTCTGGACCGCGACGCTCGGCATCGTGCTCTACATCTCCGCGATGTGGGTGTCCGGCATCCTTCAGGGCCTGATGTGGCGGTCCTACACCTCGCTCGGCTTCCTCGAATATTCCTTCATCGAGACCGTGGAGGCGATGCATCCGTTCTACATCATCCGTGCCGCGGGCGGCGCGCTGTTCGTGATCGGCTCGCTGATCATGGCCTATAATCTCTGGATGACCGTCCGCGTCGGAGAGGCCGAAGTGCAGGCCGGCGTCGCTCTTCAGCCGGCCGAGTGAGGAGCACGCAGATGTCGTTCTGGGCACGGCACCAAATCTTCGAGAAGAACTCGATCATCCTGATCGTCGGCATCCTCGCCGTGATCGCCATTGGCGGCCTGGTCGAGATCACGCCGCTGTTCTATCTGAAGAGCACCATCGAGGTGGTGGACGGCGTCAGGCCGTACACGCCGCTCGAACTCGCCGGCCGCAATATCTATGTCCGCGAAGGCTGCTATCTCTGCCACTCGCAGATGATCCGACCGCTGCGCGACGAGGTCGAACGCTACGGCCATTTCTCGCTCGCCGCCGAGAGCATGTACGATCATCCCTTCCAGTGGGGATCGAAGCGGACCGGGCCCGATCTCGCGCGCGTCGGCGCGAAATATTCCGACGACTGGCATGTGACGCATCTGATCAATCCGCGCGCCATCGTTCCGCAATCGGTGATGCCGGGCTATCCGTTCCTGAAGGAGACGGAGATCGACACCGCGGTCACGGCGGACAATCTGCGCACGTTGCGCGCAGTCGGCGTGCCCTATACCGACGACCAGATCGCAAATGCGGTCGCCGACCTGAAGGCGCAGGCCGATCCGGACAATCCGGGCACCGATGCCTTTGCCAAACGCTACCCGAAGGCCGTGGTGCGCAATTTCGACGGCAAGGGCGGCGCGCCGACCGAGATGGATGCGCTGATCGCATACCTGCAGATGCTCGGCACGCTGGTCGACTTCAAGCTCTACAACGAAAAAGCCAATCTGCGCTGAGAAGGCCTCAAACCATGCGCGCCATTATAACAGTTCAGAATCTCGCGACGGATCTCGTCACGACGCTGTGGACGCCGCTCTTCGTCGGCATCTTCCTCGCGATCGTGACTTACGCCCTCTGGCCTCGCAACAAGGCCGCGTTCGACGAAGCGGCGAAAATTCCGTTGCGGGAGGAGTGACAGGCCATGGCCGATCATAGCGATTTCGACAGCGCCACCGGCAAGACCACGACAGGTCATCAGTGGGACGGCATCAAGGAATTGAACACGCCGCTGCCGCGGTGGTGGGTCATCACGTTCTACCTCACCATCGTCTGGGCGGTCGGGTACTGGATCGTCTATCCGGCATGGCCGCTGATCTCCGGCAATACGACGGGCATTCTGCATTATTCGTCGCGTGCGGCCGTGGGCGACGAACTCGCCAACCTCGAGAAGATCCGCGGCGAGAAGATGGCCGCGCTCGGGGCGGCCTCGCTCGCCGACATCGAGAAGGATCCCGCCTTGCTCGCGCTCGCCCGTGCCAAGGGCAAGACCGTGTTCGGCGACAATTGCGCGCCCTGTCACGGCAGCGGTGCGGCCGGCTCGAAAGGCTATCCCAACCTGAATGACGACGACTGGCTGTGGGGCGGTACGCTCGACCAGATCGCGCAGACCATCCAGTTCGGCGCGCGCTCGGGCCATGCGAAGACGCATGAAGGCCAGATGCTTGCCTTCGGCAAGGATGGCGTCCTGAAGCCGGATCAGATCGTGACGGTCGCCAATTTCGTCCGGTCGTTGGCGGGCCTGTCGACAAGTCCCGGCTTTGACACGGCGGCTGGGGCGAAGATCTTCGCGGAGAACTGCGCGGCATGTCATGGCGGCAACGGCAAGGGCAATCCGGAGGTCGGCGCGCCTGACCTCACCGACAAGATCTGGCTCTATGGCTCCGACGAAGCGAGCCTGATCGAGACCATCACCAATGGCCGCGCCGGCGTGATGCCCGCCTGGGAGGGCAGGCTCGATCCTGCCACCATCAAGGCGATGGCGGTCTATGTCCACTCGCTCGGCGGCGGCAAGTAGCGTCAGCCATGGTGACCGCGGAGTGAGCGCCAGTTCGTACAGCTTCTTCGCGGCCCGTCCTTCGAGACGCCCGCCTGCGGCGGGCTCCTCAGGACGAGGTCGGAATACGCGGCACGCTACCCAACCCTCATGGTGAGGAGGCGCGAAAGCGCCGTCTCGAACCATGAGGCCCGACATAAGCTATGCGCACGTTCATTTGAGCTGGATCAACCGTACGCGTCGATGGTTGAGCCTAGGTTCGACTGAACATGCGAGATGATCGCGAGCCATGAATCAGACGATGAAGGCCGAAGAGCTGCAGTTCGACGATGACGGGCCGCTTTATGTGGCCCGCAAGAAGGTCTATCCGCAAAGCGTGTCCGGCACGTTCCGGCGGATCAAATGGACGCTGATGCTGGTCTGCCTCGGCGTCTATTATCTGCTGCCCTTCGTGCGCTGGAACCGCGGCCTCGGCGCGCCGGACCAGGCGGTGCTGATCGATCTGCCCAACAGCCGCTTCTATTTCTTCTTCATCGAGCTGTGGCCGCAGGAGGTCTACTATTTCACCGGCCTCTTGATCCTCGCCGCGGTGGCGCTGTTTTTGATGAACGCGGTCGGCGGCCGGATCTGGTGCGGCTATCTCTGTCCGCAAACCGTGTGGACGGACCTGTTCTACGCTGTCGAGCGCTTTGTCGAGGGTGACCGCCGCGAACATATGAGGAAGGATGCGGCCGGCGGGTTGACGGCAAGGCGCGTCGGCGAGATCGCGCTCAAGCATTCGATCTGGCTCGTGATCGCGTGGTGGACCGGCGGCGCCTGGGTGCTCTATTTCGCCGATGCGCCGACGTTGGTGAAGGATCTCGCCACCTTCCAGGCGCCGATGGTCGCCTATCTCTGGATCGGCATTCTGACGGCCACGACCTATCTGCTCGCCGGCTACATGCGCGAGCAGGTCTGCACCTATATGTGCCCATGGCCGCGCATCCAGGCCTCGCTGACCGACGAATGGGCGCTCAACGTCACCTATCGTTACGATCGCGGCGAGACGCGCACCTCGGTGAAGAAGGCCGCCGAGCTGCGCGCGCTCGGCCAGCATGCCGGCGATTGCATCGACTGCTATCAATGCGTCGCGGTCTGTCCGACCGGCATCGACATCCGCAACGGACCGCAGCTCGAATGCATCCAGTGTGGGCTGTGCATCGACGCCTGCGACAACGTGATGAAGAAGATCGGCCGCGAGACGCGGCTGATCGGCTATGACAACGACATCAACATTCATCGGCGCGAGGCCGGCAAACCGCCGGTCTACCGCATGGTGCGGCCGCGCACGATCGTCTATAGCGCCATCATCGCCGTGGCCGGCGCGATCATGCTCCATACGCTGGCGACGCGCTCGCTGCTCGACATCAACGTGCTGCACGACCGCAATCCGATCGCGGTCAGGCTCAGCGACGGCGCGATCCGCAACGCCTACACGGTGCGTCTGCTCAACAAGCGCGGCTTCGACCGCGTCATCGCCATCGATGTCGAGGGACCGAAGAACGCGATGATCCATGTCGTCGGCGTCGATTCGGTGACGCCTGACCGGCCGATGATCGTGATTGGACGCGACACCGACCTCCGAGCTGCGCGTGCTCGTCACCGCGCCGGCGGACGAGCAATCCCGCGAAATCGATCCCTGTGACATTCCATGTCACCGATATCGGGCTCGGCGAGGCCGCTTCCGCAGCCGACAATTTCGTGGCACCCTGAGATCGGCTGGAGTATTTCGCATGCGCCAATCGTCCGTTTCCCCGAAGCCGCTGACCGGGGGCAAGGTGTTGGCGATGCTGATCGCGTTTTTCGGCGTCGTGATCGGCGTCAACGTCACCATGATGAAGCTTGCGATCGCGACCCTGCCGGGCACCGAGGTCGACAGCGCCTACACCGCGAGCCTCGGTTATGAGAAGGAGATCGTGGCGGCGCGCGACCAGAACGCGCGCCATTGGCAGGTCGATGCCCGTATCAAGCGCGGCGCCGATGGCGGCGCGACGGTCCAGGTCGAGGCGCGCGATGACAGCGGGCGGGCCGATGACGGGGCTGAAATTCCAGGGCCGTTTCGAGCGGCCGACCGACAAGCGTGCCGATCTGCCGGTCGAGCTTGCGGAGGTCGGCATCGGGGTCTATCGCGGCGGCACGCCATCGATCGCGCCGGGGCAATGGGACCTGGTGATCGAGGGCGACTCGGCGGGGCAGCGGATGTTCCTGTCGAAGAACCGCGTGCTGTTGAACTGAAAAGGGCGGGTCGCATCATGAAGGCGACGCGGGATTTCTCCCACTATGTTAAAGACGCCGGCTCGGGCTTGAAGCACATCGATCTCGCGGTCGAAGGCGTCAGTTGCGCCGGCTGCATGGCGAAGATCGAGCGCGGCCTGTCGGCGATCCCCGACGTCACGCTCGCCCGCGTCAACCTGACCGACCGCCGCGTCGCGCTGGAATGGAAAGAGGGCACGCTCGATCCGGCCCGCTTCATCGATCGCCTCGCCGAGCTCGGCTACAAGGCCTATCCGTTCGAGAAGGCGAGCGCTGAAGCGACGGAGGCCGAGCAGTCGCGCTTCCTGCTGCGTTGCCTCGGGGTCGCGGCGTTCGCGACCATGAACGTGATGATGCTGTCGATCCCGGTGTGGTCCGGCAATGTCAGCGACATGCTGCCTGAGCAGCGCGATTTCTTCCACTGGCTGTCGGCGCTGATCGCGCTGCCGGCGGCGGCCTATGCCGGCCAGCCGTTCTTCCGCTCGGCCTTCCGCGCCATCCGCGCCAGCGGCGTCAACATGGACGTGCCGATCACGATCGGCGTCATCCTGGCGCTCGGCATGTCGGTGGTCGAGACCATCAATCACGCCGAGCATGCCTATTTCGACGCGGCGATCATGCTGCTGACCTTCCTGCTGGTCGGCCGCTATCCTCGACCAGAACATGCGGCGCAAGACGCGCGCGGTCGCCGGCAATCTCGCCGCGCTGAAGGCGGAGACCGCGACGAAATTCGTCGAGCGCCGACGAGATCGCGGAGGTGCCGGTCGCGGCCATCCACCCCGGCGACATCGTGCTGCTGCGTCCCGGCGAGCGCTGCGCGGTCGACGGCACCGTGATCGAGGGCCGATCCGAGATCGACCAGAGCCTGATCACCGGCGAGACGCTTCATGTCGCGGCCGAGCAGGGCACGCGCGGTCTATGCCGGCTCGCTCAACATGTCCGGCACGCTGCGGGTGCGGGTGTCGGCTGCGTCCGAGGCGACGCTGCTGTCCGAGATCACGCGGCTGCTGGACAATGCGCTGCAGGCGCGCTCGCGCTACATGCGGCTCGCCGATCGCGCCTCGCGGCTTTATGCGCCGGTCGTGCATGCGACCGCGCTCCTGACCGTGCTCGGCTGGGTGCTGGCGGGCGCGAGCTGGCACGATGCGATCGTCACCGGCGTCGCGGTGCTGATCATCACCTGTCCCTGCGCGCTCGGCCTTGCGATCCCGACCGTGCAGACGGTGGCGTCGGGCGCGATGTTCAAATCCGGCGTGCTGCTCAACGCCGGCGATGCCATCGAGCGGCTTGCCGAAGCCGATCATGTCATCTTCGACAAGACCGGCACGCTGACGCTGCCCGACCTCGAAGTGGTGAACGCGGCCGACATCCCGGCCGACGTCTTCGCACTTGCGGGTCGGCTTGCGCTGTCGAGCCATCATCCGGTCGCGGCGGCAGTCGCGCAGGCCGCGCGCGCGAAGTCGCCGCTGGTCGGTGCGTCGAGGAGCCGGGGCAGGGCGTGCGCGGTACGATCGACGGCGTCGAGATCAGGCTCGGCCGGCCCGTCCTTCTGCGGCGCGGAGCGATTGGTCGAGAAAGTCGCCCTGTTCGATCCTGAAGCCTCCATCGTGACATTCAGCTCGCGGGGCGGACCAATATCTTTTCTCGGTGCGACAGGGCCTGCGGCCGGATGCACGCATCGTGGTCGACGCGCTCAAGCAGCGCAAGATCGGCATCGAAATCCTGTCCGGCGACCGCGAGCCCGCGGTGCGTGCCGCGGCCGCGGCGCTCGGCATCGATGAATGGCGCGCAGGCGTCACGCCGGCCGACAAGATTGCGCGGATCGAGGATCTGAAGCGCCGCGGCGTCAAGGTGCTGATGGTCGGCGACGGCATGAACGACGCGCCGTCGCTCGCCGCCGCTCATGTCTCGATGTCGCCGATCAGCGCCGCGCATCTCAGCCAGTCAACCGCCGATCTGGTTTTCTCGGGCAAGCCGCTCGCGCCCGTGGTGGCGGCGATCGATTTCTCGCGCAGGGCGCTGCATCTGATGCGCCAGAACCTCTGGCTCGCGGTCGGCTATAATTGTCTCGCGGTGCCGATCGCGATCAGTGGCGTCGTGACGCCGTTGATCGCGGCGGCGGCGATGTCCGGTTCGTCCATCCTGGTGATGCTCAACGCGCTGCGCGCGCGCAGTGCCGGCACCGGCGCAACGGCCTTGAAAGACGAGGCAAGCCTTGCGGCCGATGCTGCCTTGAGCGGGGGGAATGCCTGATGGAAATCCTCGTCATCCTTGTCCCGCTGGCGCTGTCGCTCGGCTTGGCTGGCCTCGCGGCTTTCCTCTGGTCGCTGAAGAGCGGCCAGTATGATGACCTTGATGGCGCAGCCTGGCGCGCCATCGCCGACGACGACCCGCCGCGAGAAGCGCGATCCTGATTTTCGCAGAGGCACCGCATCATCGGGCGCAACGCCGGTTGCGACCGGATGACGCGCCGACGCGGCCCTCCGGCCGAAAAGGCCGAACAATGGGTCCAGGAGGTGGTGTAACATCGCCTTTCTTTCAGCGAATATCCCAGACATGACAGGCTCAACGGGAGCACGACATGAACGTTGCGCAGGACAATCAGTCGCCACAGAGCATCAAATCGCTCGGCAAGAGCCTGCCGGGCGAGATCGTGCTGGTGCTGCAAGGCGGCGGCGCACTCGGGTCCTATCAGGTTGGCGTCTACCAGGCGCTCCATGAAGCCGGCATCGAGCCGGACTGGATCATCGGCACCTCGATCGGCGCGATCAATGCGAGCCTGATCGCGGGCAATGCGCCGGAGCAGCGGCTTGCGCGGTTGACGGAATTCTGGAAGCGCATGGAGCAGAATCCGGCTTGGCAGCTGCGTGAGATGCTGTCCGGCTTTGGCGACGGGCTGGCCTATTGGTCGACGATCGCGCATGGCATTCCCGGCTTCTTCCGGCCCAATCCCCTGGCCCATTTCGGCGAGTCCTATCCGCTTGGAGCCGAGCGGGCCGGCTACTACTCCACCGCGCCGCTGGAAGCGACGCTGTCGGACCTAGTCAACTTTGATCTCGTCAATAGCGGCCGGCCGCGCCTGACGGTCGGCGCCGCGCATGTGCGCACCAGCCAGATGCGCTATTTCGACAGCCGGGACGACAAGCTCGATGTCAGGCACATCATGGCGTCAGGGGCGCTGCCGCCGGCCTTTCCAGCCGTGCGCATCGATGGCGAGCTTTATTGGGACGGCGGCATTCTCTCGAATACGCCGACCGAGGTCGTGTTCGATGACAATCCGCGCAAGGACTCGCTGATCTTCGCGGTTCATCTCTGGAATACGCACGGTGCCGAGCCGAAGACGATGGCGGAGGTGTTCAGCCGCCACAAGGACGTGCAGTATTCCAGCCGGATCATCAGCCACATTGCGCGGCAGCAGCAGGCGCATCGATTACGCCACGTCATCAACCAGCTCGCGGCGAAACTGCCTGAGGCAGAACGCAACAATCCGGAGGTGCGTGAGCTGGCCGGCTATGGTTGCCAGACGCGGATGCATGTCGTGCAACTCCTGGCGCCGCAACTCGATCGCGAGACCCACACCAAGGATATCGATTTCAGCCCCGGCGGCATCAAAAAGCGCTGGGAGCTTGGCTATGCGCACACCAAGGCCGTGCTCGAACGCAAGCCGTGGGTCGGTGAGTTCGACCCGCTGTCGGGCGTCATCCTGCACGAGCAATTGGAGATGATGCCGCAGGCGGCGCAGTAGTAATGTGTGGTCTTCCAGTGCCTCCTACGGCTATCGAATATGAAAGAAAAGGTCGTCCAGACAGTTTCTGTGCGGCCATCCTTCGAGACGCGCGCCTGCGGCGGCTCCTCAGGATGAGGTCTTCACAAGTGGTGGAATGCCGAACCCTCATGGTGAGGAGGCGCGAAGCGCCGTCTCGAACCATGAGGCCCTCAAAGTCATCCAAGGTAACTCTCCGATGCCGCCCTAAGGCGACGCTGCCTTTCGATAGAGCGCGTTGTAGCAGGCGGCCGACAGGTCCCAGCTGAAGGACCGCGCCATCGCGCTGCGGCGCATGGAGTCGAGCCGCTCGCTCGACATGAAGGCGGTGAAGGCGCGGCGAACGCCCCCGAGGAAGGACTCGATCGAGGGCTGCGCAAACAGGAATCCTGTCTCGCCGTCGGTGATGGTCTCCGCCAGTCCGCCGGTCTGGTGGCCTATCGGCAGCGAGCCGAAGCGCTGTGCATACATCTGGCTCAACCCGCACGGCTCGAAGCGCGACGGCATCAGCGTGAAGTCACTGCCGGCAAAGATGCGCCGGGCCTGTGCGTCGTTGAAGCCGATCGTGACGGCAAATGCATCCGGCCTGCGGCGATGCGCGTTGACCAGCGCCTGCTCGATTTCCGGCTCGCCCGTGCCGGTGACCACGATCTGCCCGCCGGCATCGATGATCTGGTCGGCGGCGGAGAGCACGAGGTCGATGCCCTTCTGGTGCACCAGCCGGGCGACGAGCCCGAAGATCGGGCCGCGCGAGACGGCAAGGCCGAACTGCTTGCGGACATAGGCGGCATTGGCGCGCTTGCCTTCCCAGTCGCCGGCGCCGAAAGGCTGCGCCAGTTGTGCGCAGAAGCGCGGGTCCCAGCTTTCATCGATGCCGTTCAGGATGCCCGTCAGCTGCGCCTTGTCGGAGCGCGCACGGAGCAGGCCTTCCAGCCCGCAGCCGAGTTCGGGCTTGGTGATCTCCTGCGCATAGGTCGAGCTGACGGTCGTCAGATGCGAGGCGTAGACGAGACCGCCCTTGAGGAAGGACAGCTTGTTGTAGAACTCCAGCTCGTCGATGTGAAAGGAGCTTTCCGGCGCGCCGATCCGGCGCAGCGACTCCCGGGGGAAAAGTCCCTGATAGGCGAGGTTGTGAATGGTCAGGATCGAGGGGACCTTGGCGCCGCTCCAGGCGAGATAGGCCGGCACAAGCGCGGCCTGCCAATCATTGGCGTGGACGAGGTCGGCTGCCCAATTCCTGTCCAAATTGCCTGTGGCGAGTTCGGCCGCCGCGGAGGCGAGCCGCGCAAAGCGGATATCGTTATCCGGCCAGTCGCGCCCGGCCTCGTCGCCATAGGGATTGCCGGGCCGGTCATAGAGTGCCGGACTGAGCAGCACATAGACCGGCAGCCCGTCTCGCGTCGCGGCCCGGCCGAGTGTGCAGGCCGGCATCTCCGCGCGGGCGGCGCAGTGGCCGACGATCTGGATATGGGTGAACTGCTCGACGACGTCACGATAGCCGGGAAGGAGAATTCTGATGTCGGACCAAGGGCGGAGCGCCCTCGGCAAGGCGGCTGAAACGGCGGCCAGACCGCCCACGCGGACGAAATCGTCCATTTCGGTGGTGACGAAGAGAACCCTCAACAAGTGACCTCGGCTCGTGCAGTGTTTCGATAGTTGTTCGCGCGCGACCGTGCCGTCCCTGACACGAACCTGGACAAGGGGCCTTGCGGCTCACGGTCTAATGCGGCTTTTTGGCTCAAAGTTCCCGCCACGCTTCACATAGCTGCCACGGGAATTTCACATCCGTGGCGCGACCTGGATCGGCTCATGCAAGAATAGGTCCAGTTTCCACAACTCAAGGACGAGGTCTTCTGGTTCGATTTCGGGAAGCGCTTTTCTCGCAGAGCAGTGCATTTTAGGTTCACGTGCCGCGTGCAGGTGAGGGAATTCCAGCGATGACGATAAACGAGAACGATGAGAGCCGTTTGACAGGATGCCTCGCGAAGCTTCGCGTGCTCGATTTTTCGACAACGATTGCCGGTCCGCATTGCGCGCGCATGCTTGCCGACATGGGTGCCGAGGTGATCAAGATCGAAACCGCCGAGGGCGAGACGATGCGAACGCGTCCGCCGGTGCGCAACGGCTGCAGCACCGCCTTCGGTCAGCTCAATGTCGGCAAGAAGAGTCTCGTGCTCGATCTGAAATCGGCCGACGGAGCTGAAGTGATTCGACGGCTGGTCGCAAGCGCCGACATCGTGCTCGAGAATTTTCGTCCCGGTGTGATGCGGCGGTTGAAGCTCGATTACGACTCCTTGGGCGCGCTCAACCCAAAGCTGATCTATTGCTCGATCTCCGGCTACGGCCAGACCGGTCCATCCGCCGAACTGCCGGCCTATGCGCCGGTGATCCATGCCGCCTCCGGCTACGACATGGCACATATGGCTTATCAACCCGGCCGCGACCGGCCGGACTATTGCGGCATCTATCTCGCCGACGTCTTGACCGGCGTCTATGCGTACGGCGCGATCTCATCCGCGCTCTATCAGCGTGCCAGCACCGGACGCGGCCAGCATATCGACGTGTCGATGCTGGAATCGATGCTCACCCTCACCTTGAACGAAGTGCAATGGTCGCAATTCGAGGTGACGCAGCCGCCGCGCCCGCTGTTCGGGCCGATCGAGACGAAGAACGGTCACGTCATGGTTGCGATCGCCAGCGAGAAGACCTTCCAGGGCCTCATGAAGGTGATCGGGCGTCCGGAATGGATCAGTGACCCGCGTTTCGCCGGCTATGCCGATCGCCGCAGCAATTGGGGGCAGATGATGGATGGCGTCGAGGCCTGGTCGCGCACGGTGACGACCGAGCAATGCCTCGCCACATTAAATAAAGAGGGTGTGCCGTCCTCGGCCTATCGCACGGTCGACGAAGCCTTGCGCGACCCGCAGCTTGCGCATCGCGGCGCGCTGGCCGAAGTCGAAGATGGCGGCGGCACGTTCAAGGTGCTCAACATGCCGTTCCGGATGTCAGGCGCAAGAGTTGCGGCTGGATCGCGGATGGCGACGCTCGGCGAGGACACGCGCGCGTTGCTGAACGAAGCGGGTCTTGCGGACGAGGCTGCGAAGCCGCCGGCTGCCGCCGCCAAGTAGGTTGCCGCCAAAGTAAGCTGACGGACAAGCTTAAGCGTGCGGCGCCTGGACGCGGCTTGCCATCACCGGCTGACGTCAATAAAGACTCGAAGTCACGTAACCGATCGGACAAGGTCGGCAAGAAACAATAATGCCGGGAGAGAAACCATGAGGAGCTTCCAGGTTGCCGAATTCAACGCGCCCCTGACGGAGGTGGAGCAGCCGACACCGCCGCCTGCCGGTACACAGGTGCTGATCAGGGTGAAGGCCGCCGGTGTCTGCCACAGCGATCTGCACATCTGGGAAGGCGGCTACGACCTCGGTCACGGCCGCAAGCGGCTGTCGCTGAAAGACCGCGGCGTGTCGCTGCCGCGCACGATGGGACACGAGACAGTCGGCGAGATCGTGGCTTTCGGGCCCGATGCGACGGAAAGCGACAAGGGCGGCCTCAAGGTCGGCGACGTCGTGCTGGCCTATCCCTGGCAAGGCTGCGGCACATGCCCGACCTGTCTTGCGGGCGATGAGAACATGTGCGTGAAGCCGGCGTCGCTCGGCGTCTATTGCGATGGCGGCTATGCCGATCACATGACGGTGCGGCACCCGAAATATCTCTTGAACCTGAAAGGGCTCGATCCCGTCGCGGCTGCGCCTTACGCCTGTTCCGGCGTCACCACCTACAGCGCGCTGAAGAAGGTCGAGAAGGATCTCGGCACCCCGATCGTGATTTTCGGCGCCGGCGGTCTCGGCCTGATGGCGCTGTCGCTCTTGAAGGCGATGGGCGGCAAGGGCGCGATCGTGGTCGATATCGATGCCAAGAAGCGCGAGGCGGCCGAGCAGGCCGGGGCGCTGGCCACCGTCGACGGCAAGGCGCCGGACGCGCTGGAGCAACTGACGAAGAGGGCGGGCGAGCCGATCCGTGCGGTGATCGATCTGGTCGGCAATGCCGCGACCACCCAACTTGGCTTCGACTGCCTGTCCAAGGGCGGCAAACTCGTCATCGTCGGGCTGTTCGGCGGCGGTGCGCCTTGGGCGCTGCCACTGATCCCGATGAAGGCCATCACCATCCAGGGCAGCTATGTCGGCAATCTCAGGGAGACGCAGGAACTGCTCGACCTCGTCCGCGCCAAGAAGATCCCGCCGATCCCGGTAACGCCCGTGCCGCTCGAGAAAGCCAATGACGCGCTGATCGATCTGCAGAAGGGCCGGCTGGTCGGTCGCGCGGTGTTGACGCCGTAACCCGCCGCGCCTGTCATTGCGAGGAGCGAAGCGACGAAGCAATCCAGACTGTTTCCGTTTGCGCGATTTCTGGATTGCTTCGCTTCGCTCGCAATGACGGTTAGAGAATCTCTCGAGGACTCCCCATGTCAGCCAACAACGCGCTCCATATCGCAGTCCTTGCCGGCGACGGGATCGGCCCGGAGGTGATGGCGCCCGCGCTGGAGATCCTGCGCAAGATCGAGGCGAAGGCGGGCCTCGCTTTCCGCTTCACCGAAGCGCCCGCCGGCGCCAACCATTACCGCGAGACCGGCAAGTCGATGCCGGACTCGACCATCCGGCTGTGCGAGGAGGCGGACGCGATCCTGCTCGGCGCCTGCGGCCTGCCGTCGGTGCGCTATCCCGATAACACCGAGATCGCGCCGCAGATCGAGCTGCGTTTCCACTTCGACCTCTATGCCGGGGTGCGGCCGGCGCGGCTCATTCCCGGTGTGCCGAGCCCGCTCGTCGGCGCCGAGCAGCGCGGCATCGACCTGGTCGTGATCCGCGAATCGACCGAGGGCCTGTTCGCCTCGATGGGGAAGGGCGCCGTCACGCGAGAGGAGGCGCGGGAGACGCTGGTCATCACGCGCAGGACGTCAGAGCGGCTGTTCGAATTCTCCTTCCGCCTCGCGGCGCGGAGAAAGGCCCGCGGCCGTGCCGATGGAGGTTTAACCTGCGTCGATAAGGCCAATGTCTTCAAGGCTTTCGCATTCTTTCGCGAGATCTTCGACGAGACCGCTCAGCGTCATCCGAACGTGAAGGCCGATCATCTTTATATCGATGCCTGCGCGGCGCGGCTGGTTCAACGGCCCTGGGATTGCGATGTCATGGTTACGGAGAACATGTTCGGCGATATCCTCTCCGACCTCACCGCCGGGCTGATCGGCGGCATGGGCATGGCGCCGTCCGCCGACATCGGCGACAAACATGCCGTGTTCCAACCATGCCACGGCACCGCGCCCGATATCATGGGACAGGGCAAGGCCAACCCGACCGGGATGATCCTCTCGGCCGCGATGATGCTGGACTGGCTTGCCGACAAGCACGGCCTCGAAAGTGCCACTGAGGCCGGCGAGGCGATCACGCGCGCGGTCGACAAGGTCTATGCCGACGGCATCAAGCCGTTCGAGTTCGGCGGCCGCAACGGTACCGCCGACGTCGCCAAGGCAGTGCTCGCGGCGCTTTAGGAAGATCTGCGTCGCGTGTCAGGACAGCATCGTCTCCGCCGGCCGGTACGGCAGCCCATGGGCGGTCGCGACCGGCTCGCAGGTCACCTGGCCGGCGCAGACATTGAGGCCGGCGCGCAGATGAATGTCCTCGGCGAGCGCCTTGCGCCAGCCCTTGTCGGCGAGCGCGAGCGTGAACGGCAGCGTCGCGTTGTTCAGCGCGAAGGTCGAGGTCCGCGCGACCGCGCCCGGCATGTTGGCGACGCAATAATGCACGACGCCATCGACCACATAGGTCGGATCGGAATGGGTGGTCGGCTTCGAGGTCTCCGCGCAGCCGCCCTGGTCGATCGCGATGTCGACGATCACGCTGCCCGGCTTCATCGTGCCCAGCATCTCGCGGGTGATCAGTTTCGGTGCGGAGGCGCCGGGAACCAGCACGGCGCCGATCACGAGATCGGCCTTCTTGACCATTTCGGCGATCACCGCACGGGTCGAGAAAATCGTCTGCACCCGGCCGTCGAACTGCACGGCGAGGCGGCGCAGCACCTCCAGTGAGCGGTCGAGCACCGTGACATGTGCGCCCATGCCGAGCGCGATCGTCGCCGCATGCGCGCCGGAGACGCCGCCGCCGATGATCACGACGTCGGCCGCCGGGGCGCCGGGCACGCCGCCGAGCAGGATGCCGCGGCCGCCCGCGGCCTTTTCCAGCGAATGCGCGCCGACCTGCGGCGCGAGCCGGCCCGCGACCTCCGACATCGGCGCCAGCAGCGGCAGGCCGCCGTTGGAGGAGGTGACGGTCTCGTAGGCGATGCAGACCGCGCCGCTTGCGATCAGGTCCTCGGTCTGCGGCAGGTCCGGCGCGAGATGCAGATAGGTGAACAGCGTCTGCCCCTTGCGCAGCATCTTGCGCTCGGCGGCCTGCGGCTCCTTCACCTTCACGATCATCTCGGCACGCTCGAAAATCTCGCCCGCGGCGTTGACGATCGCAGCACCTGCGGCGCGATATTCCTCGTCGGTCAGGCCCGAGCCCAGTCCCGCCCCGGTCTCCACCATGACGGAATGACCGTGATGGACCAGTTCGGCGACGGTCGCCGGCGTCATGCCGACACGAAACTCGTTGTCTTTGATCTCTTTGGGTACACCCACGAGCATGGCCGAACTCCTCAAGCTGAATGCGGCGAGGATAGCTTGACAGGATGGAGATTATCGGCCGAATTTAACCGGAAATCACCTGATCGCACAATTTTGTTGTGCGGTTGAACGGAAAGCCGGCAGATTCATGCAGGAAGACACGCTGGATCAGCGCGACCGGGCCATTCTTCGCGAGCTCATGCACGATGGCCGGCTGACCAACGCCGAACTGGCCGAGCGCGTGAACCTGTCGCCCTCGGCCTGCCTGCGCAGGGTACGCGCCATGGAGGAGGGCGGGCTGATCGCGGGCTATGTGATGCTGCTGGACACCAAGCGCGCCAACATGCCGGGCGTCGCCTTCGTGTCGGTCACGCTGAAGGATCAGGGCCGTGCGACGCTCGACAAGTTCGAAAGCGCCTCGCAACGCTTTCCCGAAATCGTCGAATGCTATCTCCTCGCCGGGCCCGCCGATTATCTGTTGCGGGTCGCCTATCGGGATGCCGCCGATTTCGAGCGCATCCACACCAAGGTACTGACGCAGCTGCCCGGCGTGTCGCGCGTGCAATCAGCGCTAACGCTGCGCACGGTGAAGCGTACGACGGCGTTGCCGATTTAAATCCCACCGCGCTCCAGCCACGCGAGCTTTGCCGATCACTCGCGGTCTGCGTGCTTGTGCGCGACCGCATTTCCTAGCACCTTGCCACCGCTCCGGGGTGTCTGCGTCGCGCAGGCTGAGATCATACCCGTCGAACCTGTCTGGGTCATGCCAGCGAAGGGAGGAGAGATTGAGCATCATCGATGATCCGTCGCTGACGCATCTGCTTGCGGACCTGCACGCGCGGAGCGATGCGCAGCTTGCTGACCTCAGCGCGTTCACGCAGCGGCGCGAGAGCGAAGGCTGGACGCCGACGGCGGAGGAGGTCAAGCAGTTCGTCAGCGACAAGCTGGTCGCGCTCGATCGCGACAAGGCCGAGTTCTGCTATCAGCTCTGCCGCGCGACTGACGCCCGCCGCATCGTCGAGATCGGCACGTCCTACGGCGTCTCGACGCTCTATCTTGCAGCCGCGCTTCGCGACAACATCGCCGAGCGCGGTGGCGACGGCCTCGTTATCGGCACCGAATACGAACCGCAAAAGGCCGCAGCCGCATCCGCGCATTTCGAGCAGGCCGGGCTCAGCCGCTACATCGAGCTACGGCAGGGTGATTTGCGCGAGACGCTGCTGGACATCGCGGGGCCGGTCGATTTCCTGCTGGTCGATATCTGGATCAGCATGGCGCGGCCGGCGCTGGAGCTGGTCGCGCCGCATCTTCGCGCCGGGGCCGTCGTCATCTGCGACAACACGGATCTGCATCGCAGCGACTATGCGGACTATTTCGCGTTTCTGAACGATCCCGCCAACGGCTTTCAGACCATGACGCTGCCGTTCAAGGGCGGCCTGGAAATGTCGGTGCGGCGGCGATCCTGACTTGGCGCCACCCGCGCAGGCTTCCTGCCTCGCTGCAGTGTTACCCCTGACGATCTGACATGTGACTTCGATGGATACATGTTTGGTCGATTCCCTGATTCGCAATCATCCGTGTGGTTGACGTGCGCGAGCACTGCCGGCGGTCGCGTGCGAAAGTTGACGGGGATACGACTTCCTGCGGATTTGCTCAGCGGTGACGATTGCTAATCTTCGTCGTAAGGTGATTTGCAAAGAGGCGCCCCCTTTGAAAGATGTCATGTTGTTGACGCGCCGGCAGGCGCTGGCTGGATGCGGCGGTGCGCTAACGGCCGGCCTGGCCGCGCCGCAAGCTTGGGCGCAGGCGAGCTATCCGAACCGGACGATCAGGGTCATCGTGCCCTATCCGGCCGGCGGCACCACCGATTTTCTCGGCCGCATGATCGCCGAGCGGCTGAGAGACGGGCTCGGCGCCGCCACAACGGTCGAGAACCAGCCGGGGGCAGGGACCTCGCTCGCCGCCGAACAGGTCGCGAAGTCAACGGCGGACGGCTATACGCTTCTGATTGCGACATCGACCACGCTCGCCATCAACAAGACACTGCATAAGAAGCTGCCCTACGATCCGGTGAACGACTTCGCTCCGATCGCGCTCGTTGCGGCGGTGCCGTTTGCATTGATCGTCAGCCCGTCCATTCCCGCAACCACGTTCTCGGAATTCATCGCCTACGCCAGGTCGAAGCCGGGACTGGCCTACGCCTCGGCAGGCATTGGCAGCCCGCAACATCTGGCTGCCGAGATGCTGAAATCCGCGGCCGGCCTCGATCTGCGTCATGTGCCTTATCGCGGCAGCAGGCCCGCGATGCTGGATGTGATCGCGGGGCACATTCCATTCATGCTGGTCGATCTGCAGCCTGCGCTGCCGCACATTCGAGAGGGCAAGGTGAGGGTGCTCGGCGTCACAACGTCACGACGCGTCGCCGCCGCGCCTGACACTCCGACGTTCGCCGAAAGCGGGCTGGCCGGCTTCGAGTTCGCGGCATGGCAGGGCGTCGTCGTGCCGGCCGGCACACCGCGCGCGGTGGTCGATGAACTGGCGAAGCAGATCGAAAAGCTGCTGGCCGACCCCGCGACGCGCGATCGTCTTGCCGCCGCTGCGCTCGAGCCCGTCACGGGATCGACGCCGGATGGTTTCGCGAGCTACATCAAGACGGAAATCGATCGCTGGTCAGCGATTGTGAGGAAGTCCGGAATCAAACCGGAGTGACCAGTCCGGGGTGCGCCGGATCATCAGCGCCTGACTGGCTGGAGAGGACGGGCGAGGCCTGTGTCCCCGCAGGCTGATCGCTCACATTCTCTAGATCGGGCAACCAAACCGTCACTTCCTATGACGGCAGGTTAGTGTCGCGCCGGCCCATCCTCCGGCTTACGTCGGTCGGCCGTCATTGCGCTTGAAGCCCCGCGCAAGCAAAAACCGACGCCCGTGGCGACTATTCCTCGTTGGCCGCAATCAATTCCATCAAGGACACCAGCTGACGTTGCACGGTCTGATCCTTGATCTTGCTGTAGGCCCGTAGCAGTCGGAGGCTGAACGCGCTGTCGAGGAACAGCAGGCTCTCGACCTCGCGCGCCTTGCTGTCGCCGTCATAGAAGAAGGTGACGGGCACATCGAGCGCGGTGGCGATCTGCTGAAGACGGGCGGCGCCGACGCGATTGACGCCCTTCTCGTATTTCTGGACCTGCTGAAAGCTGACGCCGAGTTTGTCACCAAGCTCTGCCTGGGAGATCTTCTGCTCGACGCGTCGCAGCCGGATCCGCTTGCCGAGCTCGATGTCGGGCTTGCCGGCACTGCGTTGCTTCATCTTTTTAGCTGCTGATTTGTTCATTCTCGTATTACCGTCCTTCAGTCGAAAATCCCCCGAACAGATGGGTCAGGGGTTCACCCATATACACCGCATTCAATTCCCGAGGGTGGATGAATTCATCCTTGAACCACGGGTATTTTGCGGAATTGAAAGCTTCCACCAGCCAGTCGATCATGCGGCGCACGCGTGGGATTCGGCCGCTGCCCGGGTGGTAGGACAACCAGATGTCGAAAGACCAGAACAAGGGCACGTCGAGCGGGATCATCTTGCCCCCGAGCGCGCAGGCATAGGTCGGAAACGCGCCGATGCCGGCACCGTTCGCGACGGCCCAGTAATAGGCGCTGCTGACATTGGTCTTCATCACGACAAGGTCGTTCTGTGTGCGACCCGGAAACAGCTTCTCGAAAGCCTCTCGTGCGGCGACTTCGTCGGCGAGCTGCATCACGATGCGATGCTTGCCCAGCTCCTCGACGGTTTTCGGCGAGCCGTGCTCGCTGATATATTTCTCGCTCGCGAAAAACATCAGATGCATGCGGCCGAGCCGCGTGAGCTTGACGTCGAGCACGGTCGGCCGCGACAGGTGGACCGCAACGTCGGCTTCGTGACGCGACACGTCGGCCGAACGCATCGCGCAGTGCAGATCGACGATGATGTTCGGAAACGACCGCTGGAATTCGACGAGGCGGGGAGCGAGCCAGAACGTGCCGAGCCCTTCGGTGATCGCGACCCTGACTTCACCGGACAGCGTGTTGGCGACGAAGTTGCTCGCCCGCAGAAGATCGAACGATGCGGCTTCCATGCGCTCGACCGCGGACACGACCAGCGCGCCTTCATCCGTCAGGCGCGCGCCATGTACGTCGCGCGTGAACAGCGTCGCGCCGGTCTGCCGTTCAAAATCGTCGATGCGCCGGCGGACGGCGTTGATGGATAGGCCAAGCCGTTCGGCTGCGGACCTGAAACTGCCACAGCGCGTCACCTCCAGGAAAATCCTGGCCGCGTCCCAGTCGGTCAGGCCGTTTAGCGCGACCTTTTGGCGTTCCTCCTGAGGAACACCCCTTTTCACCGCCAGATGCATACAAGCCCTCTCTTACTGCTAAGCTTGGCAGAGTATTGACTTATTCACAACCATGACGCGTCTGCCGTCGTGGTTTTTGTCGTTTATACTTATCATGTTAGCGGTATTTAGGGACTGGACGCTTCTTTTCGTCGCGGTCCCCCGCTCGGTTGTATTTCTGTTGCCTACCCGCAAATTTGACAAATCCTTTCGTCATGACGCTTGCTGGCAAGAAATGATTCTACGCGACTGATGATCACGCCGCCTAAGATTGTCGGCGCGCGTGATGTCGCCCTGAGGTTCTATGTCTGTCGACCTGATCGAGCTCCTTCGCCCGTTTGTCTGGCACTCGTTCGCACCGTCTGCGAATCCACCGTTCCCTGGCGGACACACGCATTTTGATTTTGATTGCAACGAAATGATATTCGAACGTGTGAGCCCGACGTGCTATCGTGAGACCGGCTCACCGTGTTTGGTGGACCAAGAGCGTGGCGGCATCGTGATGGCCTAAGGTTGCAGGCGAGTTTCTCTGCTTCCTGGCGGCGTCGATCGGTTTCGCGATAGCTACAATAGCTAAATACGATAGCCACAAAGGTGATTGATCTGCGCGATGCATCGGTCAACAGAGCACTCGGTGAGAAGTCGGCGGACCAGGAACCAGCGCACGGCTTCGACAATACCGGGACTTACACAGGGGTGTGCGAAACGGCCGAGCAAGGCGCCTCGAACACATTTCGCAAGGTTAGATAACGGAAAGAACGCCGGTGATTAACTCAAACGAACAATTGCTATCGGTTCTTGCCACCCTTGAAGCATGCCGTGCCACGCTCGTCGCCAGCGGCGACCGCGAGACGGCGCAGTTGGTGTCGGTTGCCGTGCTCGAGCTCCGGATGAAGCTCAACGCGATCGATGACGAGGATCTCAAGGCGCTGTGCGACGAGATGGTGTCGGACGAAGAGGCACGCACTGAGCGAACGCGCGATTCGAAACCGTCGTCGGCCCAGCGCCGGCGGCCCTTGCTGCGCGTCGTCAAGTAGCAGCGTCCTCTTTTCGGAGGATCTCCAACCGGCTCGCCCAGAGCCGCTTCGATGTCGTATTTGTGATCGGCGAGAGTCGGCCTCGCGAGATTCAGCATTGAAAACAGCCGCTTGTTCGGTTGTCGCCGAACATCCCCTCTGTTGCGCAATCCAGCATATCCGATACATGAAGCTGTTGCCGGGCTTGCTGCTCGGGACGGAGTTCGCTGCAGCCTGATGAGTTTCGGCCGAGAGATGGCGATGACCCGATGATTGAAAACGTCTCGATTCCGGCGGCACTGGTCGCCGGCCTGGTCAGCTTTCTTTCGCCTTGCGTCCTGCCTCTGGTCCCGCCTTATCTGGTCTATCTCACCGGCGCCACGATCGAACACGTCGCCAACAAAGAGACGGATGCAGCCTCTCAACGCGCGGTGATGACCTCGGCGGTGCTGTTCGTGCTCGGCTTCTCGACCGTCTTCGTGCTGCTCGGCGCCAGCGCCTCGCTGATCGGCGGCCTGATTCGTGCATGGTCGGCGCAGCTGTCCATCATTGCCGGCATCGTCATCATCGTGATGGGCCTGCATTTCCTCGGGCTAACCCGAATCGGCCTCCTGATGCGCGAAGGCCGGCTGTCGATTCCCAAGCCCGTCGGTCTCTGGGGCGCCTATGTCATGGGACTGGCGTTTGCGTTCGGCTGGACGCCGTGCATCGGCCCGATCCTCGCCGCGATCCTGTCGATCGCGGCGGCCGAGGCGACGGTGGCCAAGGGGGCAGGGCTGCTCGCGGTCTATTCGGCGGGTCTCGGAATTCCGTTCCTGATCGCGGCCTTCATGGTCGAGCAGTTCTCCTCGCTGTTCGCGCGCATGAAGCGCCATCTCGCCAATGTCGAGCGTGCGATGGGGATCCTGATGATCCTCACCGGCATCGGCTTCCTCACCGGCGCGGTCTCCGGCGTCAGCATCTGGCTTTTGGAGACGTTCCCATCGCTGCAGAGTTTTGGCTAAAGCATGATCCGGAAAAGTGTGAAGCGGTTTTCCCTTAGCTAACAAACGCGGAACGCGTTTGCGCGGAGATCATGCTCAATCAAAGACCTAAAGCGCGATGATGATTCAACCTGATCTCATCGCGCTTTAGGGTGACATTTCAGCCCTGAAAGATCAGGCACGTCGTCGTGCCGTGGGCGAGCAGTCTGCCCTTGGCGTCGGTCACGCGCCCTTCGGCGGTGCCGATGCGGCGGCCGCAATTCAGTACTTTGCCTTCGGCCCTGATCGGGCCGGTTTCCGGCGTGATCGGGCGGATCAGCGAGATCTTGAACTCCAGGGTGGTCTGGCTGACGCCTTTGTCGAGCGTCGATAGGACGGCGAGCCCCATGCAGCTGTCGAGCAGCGTCGCGGTCAGGCCGCCATGCACGGTGCCCGCCGGATTGAGGTGAGCGCCGGTCGGCGCCAGCGTGACCACGACGCGGCCGTTCTCCGCTTCGGTCACGTCATATCCCAGCGTCTGCGCGATCGTATTCAGGGGCAGCGCGCCGCTGGCGAGACCTTGCACGAACTCAAGCCCGCTCATCTGCTGCTGCTGGTCGGCGCTGACGGTGCCGTAGGTCTTGCCGGTCATCGATGATCTCCGTTTGGCTGCGGCGAGAAGGCGTTGGTTTCTTCCGGAACGCTGAGGGCGGCCGGCCGTAGAGCCGGCTGAACGCGGCGCTCATGCGTCGGGTACTCGGAAAACCGGCGCGTTCGGCAATGATGGGAATCGGAAGATCTGTGCCGTCGATCAGACGCTTGGCGCGCTGAATGCGGAGCGAGAGCGCCACTTGCAGCGGCGACGCACCCAGATGTGCGGCAAACAGCCGTGACAGATGGCGCGGCCCTACGCCGAGCCGATCGGCCAATGCATCGACATCTCCGCGGTCGAGCGCGCCGTTTTCGATCAGCGCCAGCGCGCGATCGGCGGTGGTCCTGCTGCCGCGCCATGCCGGACAGAACGGCGCTGTTTCCGGCCGGCAGCGCAGGCAGGGCCGGAAACCGGCGTGCTCCGCGGCGGCCGCGCTACGGTAGAACGCCACGTTGCGTGCCAGCGGCGTGCGGGCTGGACACACCGGGCGGCAGTACACCCCGGTGGTCTTGACCGCCACGAACACGGTCCCGTCCCACGCAGGATCGCGTCGGCAAAAGGCTTCGTATTGTGCGGCGAAAGCGAGCATCGTCTCCGCTATAGAAGCCGTCGCGTCCGATGGCGACCCGGTTTCCCGAGACGACGTCCGAAAACGACCGCTGCGACGGATTGCGGAGGCAGGCTTTTCGTTGTCGCGCGCTACTCTTCCAGCGAGCAGATGATCGTGCAGACCACGCCGCGCGGCAGGAAATCGACCGTGGCCTCGCCGCCGAGCTGGTCGCGCGCGCTGCGTTCGATCAGCCGTGAGCCGAAGCCGCGCTGCACGGGGGCTGTGACCGGCGGACCGCCGGTCTCGGTCCAGATCATGCGCAGCTTGCGCTTGGCGTTGTCCTCGATCACCTCCCAGTCCAGCGCCACATTGCCGTTGTCGTTGGACAGCGCGCCGTATTTCGCGGCATTGGTCGCGATCTCGTGCACGATCATCGACAGCACCACCGCAAGCCGCGGCGACAGCGGGACCTTGGGTCCGAAGATCCTGATACGCTCGGGATTGTTGAGCAGGTAGGGCTGCAGCACGCGATCGATCACGTCATGCAGTTCCGATCCCTGCCACTTCACCCTGCTGAGCAGGTTGTGCGCCTCGGCGAGCGCGCCGAGCCGGCCCTCGAATTTCTCGCGCTCGGCCCGCGTGGCGCTCCGGAAGGTCTGCGCCGCGATGGCCTGCAGGATCGCAAGCGTGTTCTTGACGCGGTGATTGAGCTCCTCGATCAGGAGATCGTGCAGCGTCTCGCCGCGCGCGATCGTCGTGGCCATCCGCACCGCGAAGCCGAGCCCGACCAGAAGCAGCAGGCCCCCGATCACGCTGATGATCGCGAGATTGCGCCAGAGCGGGGCGACCAGCGAGGCCTGATCAATGCCCGCAGCCACCGTCCAGCCTGTCAGCGAGGAGCGGGTGAAGCTCGTGATCAGCGGCACGCCTTCGAGCGACACCGTCGGCAGCGTCGTTTCGCTCTTGCTGAACAATTCTGCATAGAGCAGTGGGGAAGCACGTTTCCCGGTCGTCTCCTGCGGGTTGGGCACGCGCGCGAAATTCACGCCGTCGCCGTCGAAGATCGAGATCGTCCAGTCGTTGCTCGGGCGCTGCTTCTCGACGATGCTCTGAAACATCTCGATCGGCGGGCTGAAGGAAATGTCATAGAGCACGTCGCCGTCGCGTATGACCGGGACCTCGACCGTGACGATCATCTGCTTCTTCACTGCGCCGACGAACAGATTTGAATATTGCGGACGCTTCGTCGTGAATACCCTGTCGACAATGTCGCGATTGTTGCGCGGCGGCAGGCTCTCGACCTCATCGGTCACCGAGGAGAACAGCTGGTTGCCGTAGCGGTCCGCCACCAGGATGACGCCGTCCTTGCCGTACTGGTCGAGAAATCCGTTGGCGATGCGGCGAAAGTTCTGGAAGTCGCCGCTGCGCAGCGAATTGGTGAGCGCGAGGACCTGCAGGCTGCCGGTCATGCGCTGCATCTCGGCGTCAAGCACGAGGCGGATGCTGCGCACGGTCTCCAGCACGCGCTGGGTCGCCTGGCTGCGATCCTGCTCATAGTAGTGAAAGACGATGCCGA
Source organism: uncultured Alphaproteobacteria bacterium (assembly GCA_963770385.1). GTDB lineage: Bacteria > Pseudomonadota > Alphaproteobacteria > Rhizobiales > Xanthobacteraceae > Bradyrhizobium. The sequence continues at coordinate 4,108,266 of CAVYPJ010000003.1, forward strand.
CCGCGAAAATGATCAGCGGCAATGCCGTCCCCGCCACGAGGAGGACGAGCCGCACGGGAAGCGAAAATTTCGGCACGCTAACGTCCCCGTTTTCGAAGTTCAGTGATCATCGAGGTGTCCCTGAGATGAACTTCGAAAACATCACTTCAACTCTCGCCCCGTCGCCCGGTGCGGCGTGTCCGTCACGCCATCCCGATCAAGGAACTTCCAGCGAGCCGCGCTGGTTCCATCCGGTCCCCGATGGCCCATGCCGGAATGTCAGAGGATAGGCGACCCCCCGAAATTCGCCAGGGATTTTGGGCAGCCCACCGGTTCCATTGGCGACACGCCCTGACTTAAAGATTGCTGTCGGTGATCGCCGCGTAGACCATGGTGCGAAGCTCACGCCGGAACGGATAGGCGCTGGACGGCAGCACCTGGGTCATGAAGATCGTGATCAACTCCTCGGCCGGATCGATCCAGAACGAGGTCGTCGCGGCACCACCCCAGGAAAATTCGCCCGGGCTTCCCGGGATCAACGTCTTCACCGGATCCATCGTGACGGAGAAACCGAGACCGAAACCGATCCCGTTGTAAGTGGCTTCCGAGAACAGCGATCGCGACAGCCCCGGCAGGTCCAACCCATTAGGCAGATGATTTGACGTCATGAGCTTGAGCGTTTTCGGCCCGAGCAGCCTGACGCCGCCGACCTCGCCGCCATTGATCAGCGCCCGGCAGAAGGTGAGATAGTCGGCCGAAGTCGAGCACAATCCGCCGCCGCCGGAAATGAGGGATGGCGGGGAGAGGAATGAACTCGTCGTGGGATCGTCCTGCAAGGTGAGCGTGCCCTTGCGCTGGGCGGCGTGGAAGGTGATGCCGCCCTTCGGATCGGCCGAGTAGCAGGCCGCGAAGCGATGCGCCTTGCCGGCCGGCACGTAGAAATCGGTGTCGTTCATGCCGAGCGGATCGAAGATGCGCTCCTTGAGAAACTGCTCGAACGGCTTGCCGCTGATCTTGCCGACGAGATAGCCGATCACGTCGGTGGCGACGGAGTAGTTCCAGGCCTCGCCGGGCGAGAACTCCAGCGGGATCTTCGCCAGCTGTTCGATCATCGAGTCCAGCGTGCCGGCTTTCTCCACGTCGCCGATCTTCGCCTCGCGATAGGCGGCGTCGACGTTGGAGCGCTGCTGGAAGCCGTAAGTGAGGCCCGAGGTGTGCCGCATCAGGTCGACGATCAGCATCGGCCGGGACGGCGGCCTCGTGAGGAAGGCGGGCGCGGAGCCGGCGACGAATACGCCGAGATCCTTCCATTCCGGAATGTATTTGGCGACGGGCTCGTCGAGTGCAACGCGGCCTTCCTCGACCAGCATCATGAAGGCGACCGAGGTGATCGGCTTGGTCATCGAATAGATGCGGAAGATGGTGTCGTCCTTGACCGGCACCTTGCGCTCGAGGTCGGCATACCCTTGGACGGTGCTGTGGACCACCTTGCCGCGGCGATAGATCACAAGCTGGCTGCCGGGAAAGCGGCCTGCCTCGATATAGCGGTGCTTCACATGGGCTTCGAGGCGTTCGAGAGCTGCCTTGGACATGCCGGCAGATTCAGGCGAGGCGGGGGCGAGCATCGGGTGATCTCCGCGTTCACGATCGTGTGCAGGGTGAAGAATTGGGGCTAAAGTCCTGCGTTCAATAGCCCAAAACCTGGCTCTCTTCCAATCGCGTCGCGTTTACCTCAGCAACGGGGTTGGTGTAGGTTGAAGATCCGCCCAGGCGCACTCCGTAGGAACAACTCCGATGCCCCAATTCAGCGAGTCCGAACTCACCGCCGCCGTGATCAAGAGCTTCGACGAGACCCCGGATCCGCGGGCCAAATTCCTTTTGCAGGAATTAGTGAAGTCGCTTCACGATTATGTTCGCAAGACCGATCTCACCTTCGCCGAATGGGAATATGCGATCGATTTCCTGACCAGGGTCGGCCAGAAATGCACGCCGATCCGGCAGGAGTTCATTCTGCTGTCGGACGTGATGGGCGTGTCGATGCTGGTGGATGCGGTCAACCATCGCGAGCGCGAAGGCGCCACCGAGACCACCGTGCTCGGACCGTTCTATGTCGGCGAGCACAAGAAGATGCCGCATGGCGCCGATATCTCACCTCATAATAAGACCGGCGAGAAGATGTTCGTGCAGAGCCGGGTCACCGATCTTCACGGCAAGCCGCTTGCCGGCGTTCCGGTGGACGTCTGGCATGCCGACGATGACGGCCTCTACGACTTGCAGAAACCGTCTTATGCGACGCATGGACCAACCTCGCGGGCGCGCTTCGTCACCGACGGTGACGGCCGGTTCTTCTTCAAGACCATTCTGCCGTGCAGCTATCCGATCCCGACCGACGGCCCGGTCGGCGAGATGATCACGCAGACGCACCGCCATCCGATGCGGCCGGCGCATGTCCATTTCCTGGTCAGCGCCCCCGGCTATGAGCCCCTGATCACGCATGTCTTCCTCGACGGCGACAAGTATCTCGATTCCGACGTCGTGTTCGGCGTGAAGGACGAACTGGTCGCCAAGGTGGAGCGGCGCACAGATGCCAAGATGCCCGATGGCTCGGCCGCGCCATCGCCCTGGCATCTGATGACCTACGAATTTCACATGAAGCCGGGAGAGGGCGCGGCGCCCAAGCCGATGGCCGCCAAGCAGGCCGAGCCGGTCTGAAGCTGAAGCCCGCCACTGCGTTTGCTAGCGTTTGCTCATTTCTTGTGCGTCGCACAAGGAATGAGCGAATTGCAATTTTTTAGAGCGAATTATTTTCCGCCGAAGCTTTCAGCATCGTGCCTAATATATTGAAATAATGTGAAATTCTGCCCCCGTCGGATTTGGCATAGAGTTTGAATAACCCTTACTGACGCCACCGACGCCGTCCCTCGAAACAATCTCCCGAACTTTAAGCAGCCTTAACTGGGGCCTCCCCAGAGCGCGCCCCTTTGCGCGCGCGACTGAAAGGAATTTCGAATGAGCCAGCAGAGCCCGACTTGGATTTCGGACTGGAATCCGGAAGATGAGACGTTCTGGAATTCGAAGGGCAAGCCGATCGCCCGCCGAAACCTGATCTGGTCGATCGTTGCCGAGCACATCGGCTTCTCGGTCTGGCTGATCTGGTCGATCGTGGCGACCAAGCTGCCGGCGGCCGGCTTTCATTATTCGACAGATGAGCTGTTTCAACTCGTGGCGGTGCCGGGGCTGATCGGCGCTCTGATGCGCTTTCCCTACACCTTCGCGGTCACGACCTTCGGCGGCCGCAACTGGACCATCTTCTCCGCCACGATCCTGTTCATCCCGACTCTGGCGCTGGCCTATTTCGTCAGCAGGCCCGACACGCCGTTCTGGCTGATGCTGCTGGTTGCCTCCACCGCGGGCCTCGGCGGCGGCAATTTCGCCTCCTCGATGACCAACATCTCCTTCTTCTATCCGGACCGCATGAAGGGCTGGGCGCTTGGGTTGAACGCGGCGGGCGGCAATATTGGTGTCTCCAGCGTGCAGCTCCTGACGCCGATCCTGATGGGTCTCGGCATCATCAATCTCTATCAGGCCACGCCGGTCAGCGGCGTCTATCTGCAGAACGCCGGTCTGATGTGGGTGCTGCCGATCGCGATCGCGGTGTTCGGCGCGATCTTCTTCATGAACAACCTGACCACGGCGAAGGCGTCGATCAAGAACCAGCTCGCGATCGTCAAGCGCAAGCATACCTGGATCATGTCCTTCATCTATATCGGCACGTTCGGCTCGTTCATCGGCTACTCGGCCGCGTTTCCGCTGCTGATCAAGACGCAGTTCCCGGCCGTTACGATCTCGATTGCGTTCCTCGGGCCGCTGGTCGGTTCGCTCGCCCGTCCGTTCGGCGGCTTGCTCGCCGACAAGGTCGGCGGCGCGATCCTGACGTTCTGGAATTTCATTGCGATGGTGGCCGCCACGATCGGCGTGCTCTATTTCGTCGGCGCCAAGGACTTCACCGGCTTCCTCGTGATGTTCCTGATCCTGTTCGTCACGACCGGCATCGGCAACGGCTCGACCTACCGCATGATCCCCTCGATCTTCCGCGAGGAGAACCTCCGCAAGGCGCGCGGTGCGGGCGAGGCGGCGCGTGCGGCGGCCCTGAAGACCGCGGGCATCGAAAGCGGTGCCGCGCTTGGCTTCATCGGTGCGGTCGGTGCGTGCGGCGGCTATTTCATCCCAAGCGGCTTCGGAAAGTCGATCGCGCTGACCGGCGGCCCGCAGCTCGCGCTGATCATCTATCTCGGCTTCTACGGGATCTGCCTGGCGATGACCTGGTGGTTCTATCTGCGCCGCAGCGGCGAGACCGCGGGCGCGCCGAACCTCGCGGAAGCGCGGATCTGAGACGTGAGCACGAAATGATAAAACCTGGGCAGCCAACGCAAAGCCAAGATCGCCTCCATGACGATCTAGTCGCGCCGGCCGCCCGGGATGATCGCTTCTCTGCGGCCCGTATCTAAGGCCGATGTCGAAATCCCCCGTTCCGAGCAGGACGGGGGAATTTTCAAGGAGAGACAGATGACACCCGATCAAGTTCAACTCGTGCAGCAGAGTTTTTCCAAAGTCGCGCCGATCTCCGATCAGGCGGCGACCATCTTCTACGATCGCCTGTTCGAGGTCGCGCCGCAGGTAAGGGCGCTGTTTCCCGACGACATCTCCGAGCAGCGCAAGAAGCTGATGGCGACGCTGGCCGTGGTCGTTGGCGGGCTGAGCAATCTTGAAACGATCCTGCCGGCGGCGAGCGCGCTCGCGAAACGTCATGTCGGCTATGGAGCCGTGGCTGAACATTATCCGGTCGTCGGTGGCGCATTGCTGTGGACGCTGGAGAAGGGACTTGGCGAGGCCTGGACGCCCGAGCTCGCCGAGGCCTGGACCGCGGCCTATGGCACGCTGTCCGGTTACATGATTTCCGAGGCCTACGCACAGGCCGCGGAGTAGGAGACCGCAATGAGTGAGCCGCTCGTCATTGTCGGCAATGGCATGGCCGCCGCGCGCCTGGTTGATGAGCTTGCGAAGACCGCGCTCGGCCGCTACGCCATCGCCGTGATCGGTGACGAGCCCCGGCTTGCCTACAACCGCGTGCTGTTGTCCTCGGTGCTGGCCGGCGAGACGGCGTCCCATGACATCGAGCTCAGGCCCGCAAGCTGGTGGCGCGACCGCGGTGTCACCCTGAAATATGGCTGCGTGGCGACCGAGATCGATGTCGGCCGCCGCGAGCTGAAGATCGCGGGCGACGAGAGCATCGAATTTTCCAGGCTCGTGCTCGCCACCGGCTCGGCGCCGCTGCGGCTCAACGTGCCGGGCGCCGACCTTTTGGGCGTGCACACGTTCCGCGACACGCGCGATGTCGATCTGCTGCTCGCGCTCGCTGCGCGCAAGCGTCCCGTCGTCGTGATCGGCGGCGGGTTGTTGGGACTTGAGGCCGCCTACGGCCTCGCGAAAGCCGGCACGCCGGTGACGCTCTTGCATCTGATGGACCGCCTGATGGAGCGCCAGCTCGATGCGCCCGCAGCAGCGCTTCTGAAATCGCTGGTCGAGCGCAAGGGCATCGAGGTGCTGCTCAATGCCAACACCGCGCGTATCCGCGGCACGACGCAGGGTCGAGGGTGTCGAACTCACTGACGGCCGGTTGATCGAGGCCGAGGCGGTGATTTTCTCCGCCGGCATCCGGCCGAATGTCGGGCTTGCGAAGGAAGCCGGCATCGCCGTCAATCGTGGTATTGTCGTCGATGACGTCATGCAGACCAGCGCGGAGGACATCTTCGCCCTCGGCGAATGCGCCGAGCATCGCGGCATCTGTTATGGCCTGGTCGAGCCCGCCTATGAACAGGCCCGCGTGCTGGCGCAGCATCTTGCCGGGAAGGCAGCCAGCTATCCCGGCAGCGTGGTTGCGACCAATCTGAAGGTTTCCGGCGTCAGCGTGTTCTCGGCCGGCGACTTCACCGGCGCCGACGGCAGCGAAACGATCTTGCTGAGCGACGTGCGGCGCGGCACCTACAAGAAGCTCGTGATCGCGGACGGTCGTCTCACCGGCGCGCTGCTGATCGGCGATACCGGCGACGCGCTCTGGTATCTCGAGCTGATCCGCACCCGCAAGCCGATCGCCGGCATCCGCGCCGACATGATGTTCGGCCGCGCGCTCGCTCTTCCGTCCAAGGCAGCATGAGGGGGTACCTCCCATGACGGCGATCGATCCGAACCTCCGTGCCACGCGCACCGCCTGTCCCTATTGCGGCGTCGGTTGCGGCGTGCTGGCGACGCCCGACGGCAACGGTGGTGCGGCGATCGCCGGCGATCCCGATCATCCCGCCAATCTCGGCCGGCTCTGCTCCAAGGGCTCGGCGCTCGGCGAAACGCTGAGCCTCGACAGCAGGCTGCTTTATCCGATGATCCGCTGCAAGGGCACGCTGGAGCGGGTGGCCTGGAGCGATGCGCTCGACCATGTCGCCCACCGGCTGCAGCACATCATCGCGCGCGACGGCGCCGACTCGGTCGCGTTCTATCTCTCGGGCCAGATACTGACCGAGGATTACTACGTCGCCAACAAGCTGATGAAAGGCTTCATCGGCTCGGCCAATGTCGATACGAATTCGCGGCTCTGCATGGCCTCGACCGTCGCGGGCCATCGCCGCGGCTTCGGCGCCGACACCGTGCCGGGCTGCTACGAGGATCTCGACGAGGCGGATCTTCTGGTGCTGGTCGGCTCGAACGCGGCCTGGTGTCATCCGGTGCTGTTCCAGCGCATGCTCGCGAACAAGCAGAAGCGCGGCGCGCGGATGGTGGTGATCGATCCGCGCCGGACCGACACCGCCGAGGACGCCGAATTATTCCTTGGGTTGAAGCCCGGCACCGACAGCGCGCTGTTCGCAGGCCTGCTCGTGCATCTCGCCGACAGCGGCGCGCTCGACCGCGATTACATCAGCAACTACACCTCGGGCTTCGACGACACGCTGGCGCGGGCGCGAGCCATGGCCGGCAGTGCCGCTGCGACTGCGCTTGCGACGGGTCTCACGGAAGCCGATGTCGCGGCCTTCTTCGAGATGTTTCGCTGACACCGAGCGCGTCGTCACGCTCTATTCGCAAGGTGTCAACCAGTCGGCGCAGGGCACCGACAAGGTCAACGCGATCCTCAACTGCCATCTTGCGACCGGCCGCATCGGCAAGGTCGGCGCCTCGCCATTCTCGCTGACCGGGCAGCCCAATGCGATGGGCGGGCGCGAGGTCGGCGGGCTCGCCAACCAGCTTGCCGCGCACATGGCCTTCACGCCGCCCGATATCGACCGCGTGCGGCGGTTCTGGAAAGCGCCGCGCATCGCCACCCATGAGGGGCTGAAGGCGGTGCAGATGTTCGAGGCGATCGCGCGCGGCCAGATCAAGGCGCTGTGGGTGATCGGCACCAATCCGGCGGTGTCGTTGCCGGACGCCAATGTCGCGCGCGAGGCGCTGAAGAAGCTCGAACTGTTCGTGGTCTCGGAGAATGTGCGGTCCAACGACACCGTCGATGCCGGCGTGCATGTGCTGCTGCCGGCGCACGCCTGGGGCGAGAAGTCCGGTACGGTGACCAATTCGGAGCGCCGCATCTCGCGCCAGCGCGCCTTCCTGAAGCCACCCGGCGAGGCCAAGCCCGACTGGTGGATTGTGAGCGAGGTCGCCAAACGTCTGGGTTTCGGGCCTGCGTTCAATTTCAATTCGGCGGCCGACGTGTTCCGCGAGCACGCGGCACTGTCGGCGTTCGAGAACAATGGCAGCCGCGATTTCGATATCGGCGGCCTGACGTCGCTCTCGGACGACGAGTTCGACGGGCTGGCGCCGGTGCTGTGGCCGCTGCGCGAAGGCGGCGAGCCGCGGCAGCGTTTCTTTGCGGACGGACGGTTCTACGCGCCGGATCGCAAAGCGCGCTTCGTCGCGCCCGAAGTGCCGGCGCTGCGCACCGAGACCCATGCCGGCCGGCCGCTGCGGCTCAACACCGGCCGCATCCGCGACCAGTGGCACACCATGACACGCACGGGGCTGAGCCAGCGGCTCGGCGCCCATCTGCCGGAGCCGTTCGTCGAGATTCATCCCGATGACGCGGCGAGGGCCGGCGTCGACGACGACAGTTTTGCGCGCGTCACGACCGATTACGGACAATGCATCCTCAAGGTGGTCGTCAGCACGCGGCAGCAGCGCGGCACGCTGTTCGCGCCGATCCATTGGAGCGAGGCCAACGCCTCCGGCGCGCGCGTCGGCGCGCTGGTCGCGCCCATGATCGATCCGTTCTCCGGCCAGCCCGAGAGCAAGGCGACGCCGGTCTCGATCGCGCCTTATGAATATGTGTTCCGCGGTTTCATCCTGTCGCGCAGGCAATTGAGCCTGCCGTCGAACCTGTGGTGGGCGCGCGCTGCGGTTGCCGGCGGCTACGGCTATCTGTTCGCCGACAATGCCGATCTCGCGCGCTGGCCGTCCTGGATCAAATCGAGCGCGGGCGATGATCTCGCCGAATATCATGATTTCGGCGGCGGCGTTTACCGCGCAGCCTCCTTTGTCGGCGAGCGCATCGATACCTGCCTGTTCGTCGGCCCGGCCCATGACGCGGGCGACTGGAATGTGGTCAAGGGCCTGTTCGCCGCCGAATATCTCAGCGACGATCAGCGCCGCATGCTGCTGTCCGGCCGCTCCAGCGAAGGGCTCGCTGCCGCCGGTCCGATCGTCTGCGCCTGTTTCGGCGTTGGCCGCAACACGATCTGCGACACGATCAAGGCCGGCGCGAAGACTGCCGGCGAGATCGGCGCGAAACTGAAGGCCGGCACCAATTGCGGTTCGTGCATTCCGGAAATGAAACGGTTGATCGCGGAGAATGCGACGGAAGCGCCGAAGCTCGCGGCGGTGAGTTGACTTGACTCCGTCGTTGATTTGACACCGTCGTTCCGGGGCGCGCTGAAAGCGCGAACCCGGAACCTCGAGATTCCGGGTTCGATGCTTCGCATCGCCCCGGAATGACAGCGGGAGGGATAAGGGCCGCAGCAATCGACGCCGCCAGCAATCTCCTCTATGCTGCGCCTGCCAAAAACAAGAAAATGCAGGTTCATCAATAAAATGCTCTATCTGGAAACGCCGCCGAAGCTGATCGCAACCAAGATCTTCTCGGCAATGCCCGAGAATTTCCGCCGCAAGGGCGCCGCAACCGAATGGGCCGATGCCAACCGGCCGGGCCATCCGACCGACTGCTTCATCGAAGGTCCGTCGTTCGACGCGCAAGGCAATCTCTATATCGTCGACATTCCGTTCGGCCGTATCTTCAGGATCTCGCCGGCCGGCGAGTGGACGCTCGCGGCCGAATATGACGGCTGGCCGAACGGGCTGAAGATCAGCCGCGATGGCCGCATCCTCGTCGCCGATTACCGGCACGGCATCATGGAGCTCGACGCCAAGGCCGGCCGCATGCAGCCGGTGCTGCGGTCGCGCAATTCGGAATCCTTCCGCGGCTGCAACGATCTGCACATCTCATCCACCGGCGACATCTATTTCACCGACCAGGGACAGACCGGCCTGCATGATCCGAGCGGTCGCGTTTATCGATACACGAAGGACGGCCGGCTTGATTGCCTGATCGACACCGGCATCAGTCCGAACGGCCTCGTGCTCGATCCGACCGAGTCCGTGCTGTTCGTCGCGATGACGCGCGATAACGCGGTCTGGCGTCTGCCGTTCATGAAGGACGGCAGCGTGTCGAAGGTCGGCCGCTTCTGCTCGATGTTCGGCCCGAGCGGGCCCGATGGCATGACCATGGACAAAACGGGGCGGCTGTTCGTCGCGCATGCCTCGCTCGGTCATGTCTTCGTGTTCGCGCCTAACGGCGAATTGATCGCGCGCATCAAGTCCTGCGCCGGTGCGAGCTGTACCAATGTCGCGATCTCCAGCGACAACCGGCTCTACATTACGGAGTCCGCGACGGGCACGGTCTTGGTCGCTGATCTCGATAGTCTCGACTCGTCATCGCGAGGAGCGTAAGCGACGAAGCAATCCAGTCTTTCCGGGGAAAGAATTCTGGATTGCTGCGCTTGCGCTCGCAATGACGACCAAAACCTGAACCTGAGACCAAGAAGGCAACATCTTGAAGCAGAATAAATTCGGCACCGGCTCCTCCGTGTCCGTCATCGGGCAGGGCACCTGGTATCTCGACCGCGGCGATCGCAAGGCGGCAGCCGCAACGCTGCGCCGCGGCATCGAGCTCGGCATGACCCATATCGACACCGCCGAGATGTATGGCGACGCCGAGTTGGTCATTGCCGACGCCATCGAAGGCCAGCGCGACGAGGTTTTCCTGGTCTCGAAAGTGTTGCCGAGCAACGCCTCGCGGCGCGGCACCGTCACCGCCTGCGAGCGTTCGTTGAAGCGGTTGAACACCGACCGGCTCGATTGCTATCTGCTGCACTGGCGCGGGTCTTATGCCTTGTCCGAAACTGTCGCGGCGTTCGACGATCTCGTGCGCGCCGGCAAGATCCGCTCATGGGGCGTCAGCAATTTCGATGCCGACGACCTCGATGAGCTGCTCGGTGTCGCGGGGGAGGGCAAGATCGCCTGCAATCAGGTGCTCTATCACCTGAAGGAGCGCGCGATCGAGCACGCGGTGATTCCGTGGTGTGAACAGCATGGCGTTGCGGTCGTTGCTTATTCGCCGTTCGGCCACAACGATTTTCCCGCGCCGCGCAGCAAGCCTGGTGAGGTGCTCGAGAAAATCGCGCTCAGCCACGGCGCCACCGCGCGACAGGTCGCGCTCGCGTTCCTGACGCGCAACGCATCCGTGTTTGCAATTCCGAAAGCCGCGAGCGCGGAACACGCCGCCGACAATGCGGCGGCCGGCACCCTCACGCTCAGCGACAGCGAGATCGATGCGCTCGACAAGGCGTTTCCGCAAGGGCCAAAGCCGCGCAGCCTGCCGATGCTTTGAGCGAGTTCGGCACTAAGACGACGGCACTTCGTCGAGCGTGATAGCGCCGGGCCTCATGGTTCGAGACGCGCTACGCGCTCCTCACCACGAGGGTTGGGCATGGTGCCGCTTGTGAGGACCTCATCCTGAGGAGCGCGCCCTTGCGCGCGTCTCGAAGGATGCGCCGCGGAGGGACTGCGGGGGCAAGCTCTCTTTCATCTGCAATCGCCTGAGGTCTTAACGAACCATTCATAATTCAGTATTCGTGCTGTGGCGCGCTGCCGCAGCCCATACGTGCATATCGGCATCCTGTTTTCGTGTGTTGCTGTAGCGGCGCAATTGTCGTTTTTATGGCCATCCTGATTCGAAATTCGCCCGAGTATTGCCGTGACTCCGCCACCCGCCGCGGCCGCAAGGCTGGACAGCGCGTCATTATCGTTGCCTGAGAAGAAATCCACCGCGCGACGTCGTGCGCCTGCGCGCACCGACAGGCCATTCAAAGGGATCGCGCTGATCCTTGCGTCGACGGTATTTCTCGGCACGTCCGACGTGACCGCGAAATATCTGTCGGGCACGCTGCCCTCGATCGAGATCGCCTGGATCCGCTTTCTGGTGTTCGCGCTGATCATGTCGCCGGCGATGGTGCCGGGCACGCCGCTGTTTGCGCTGCGCAGCAAACGTCCCGGATTTCAGCTCGTGCGCGGCCTCGCGCTGCTCGGCTCGTCACTGCTCTTCATCACCAGCCTGCGCTATCTGCCGATCGCCGAAGCCTCAGCCACCGGCTTCGTCTCGCCGGTGTTCGTCACCGCGCTGTCGATTATTTTTCTCTCCGAAAGCGTCGGCATCCGCCGCTGGCTTGCGACCGCCGCCGGCCTGATCGGCGTGCTGATCATCCTGCGCCCGGGCACCAGCGCCTTTCATCCGGCTGCGTTCTTTCCGCTCGTGTCTGCGCTGTGCTGGGCCGCGACGCTCGTGATGACGCGCGTGATGAGCGGCAAGGAGACGTCGGCCACGACAATGACTTACTCGTCGATCGCGGGTGTCGCCGTGCTCTCCGCGATGATCCCGTTCGCGTGGGTGACGCCGAGCTGGCACGACATCCTGTTCGGCATTTTGATCGGCGTCGCTTCGACTGCCGGGCAATGGATCGTGGTGCTCGCGTTCCGCTATGCCGATGCCTCGGTGCTGGCGCCGTTCTCCTACAGCCAGCTCGTTTGGGTCAGCCTTCTAGGCTTCATCATCTTCGGTGAGGTGCCCGACGTCTGGACGGTGGTCGGCGCGGCCTTCATCGTCGCAAGCGGCCTCTACACCGCGCATCGCGAGCGCGTGAGGCGCTCGCAATTGCTGTTGGCGGTCGGCGAGACCTCGCCAAATCCCTGACAAGAAGCCGCTGTCGGCGGCGCCTGCCATAATTTAGAATATGGTCTAGAATGGCCCTGGCGCCGGCCTCCATCCAAGAGAGGCGTGCCGCCTTTGAAGGAGGGACGCCGTGCGCGCTGCGATCTTCAGGCAAGGCGAGATTGTCGTCGATACCATGCCCGAGCCTGTGCCCGGTGCGGAGCAGGTGCTGGTCAAAACGCTCGCCTGCGGCATCTGCGGCTCCGATCTGCATGCGCGCAAGCACGCGCATCGTCTCGCCGCAATCGCTGCACGCATCCCCGGCCGCAAGCCGATGGACCCGTCGCGCGATGTCGTATTCGGCCATGAGTTCTGCTGCGAGATCATCGATCACGGGCCGGGCACGCAAAAGAGGTTCAAGGCCGGCACGCGCGTCTGTGCGCTGCCGGCGCTGCTGACGCCGGCGGGGCCGCAAGGCATCGGCTATTCCAACGAGAATGTCGGCGGCTATGCCGAGCGGATGCTGCTCAGCGAACCGCTGCTGCTGGAAGTGCCGAACGGCCTGCTGCCGGAGCACGCCGCGCTGACCGAACCGCTGGCGGTCGGCGTGCATGCGGTCGAGAAGGCGCGGGTGCAGGGCGGCGAGGTGCCGCTCGTGATCGGCTGCGGCCCGGTCGGGCTCGCGGTGATCGCTGCGTTGAAGATCAAGGGTTTGCATCCCATCATTGCCGCCGATTATTCGCCCGCGCGCCGTGCGCTGGCCGAAAGGCTCGGCGCGGATGTGGTGATCGATCCCGCACATACGCAGCCCTATGCGAGCTGGGCCGAGCATGCCGCGATGTCGGCGGAGGAGAAAGCCGCGCGGCCGCCCTGGCAGGCATTCCAGCCGGCGCTGAAGCCCGCGCTGATTTTCGAATGCGTCGGCGTCCCCGGCCTCATCCAGCAGATCTTCGAAGGCGCGCCGCGCGATGCGCGCGTCATCGTGGTCGGTGTCTGCATGGAGAGTGATCACGCCGAGCCGTTGCTCGGCATCATCAAGGAGCTGAACATCCAATATGTCTATGCCTACACGCCGGAGGAATTTGCCGCATCGCTGCGCCTGATCGCGGAGGGGCAGGTGGACGCCGCCTCGATGGTCACTGCGCAAGTGGGCATCGATGGCGTCGCGCAGGCCTTCGACGATCTCGCCAATCCGGAGCGGCATACGAAGATCATCGTCGAGCCTTGGCGCTAAAGCCGATGGGACTCGATGATCGCAGCCGTCCGCCCGTGCTGGCGCACCAGCGCTTTGCGGAGCAGCGGGACGCCTTCACCGGCCTGACCCTGCAGCAGCGGTTCGAGCTCATTCACGATACCAATCTGTGGGGCGCGGTAGCCTCCGTATCCGGCCTCGGATCGGAGGCGGACGCCACGGCGATACTGCGCGCCGAACTGCCGGGCCTGCTGCGCAGGCTCGGCGTCGCATCGCTGCTCGACGCGCCCTGTGGCGATGCCGGCTGGATCAATGCGCTCGACCTCGGCGTGACCATGATCGGCATCGACATCGTGCCCGAGCTGATCGCGCGATTGTCCACCCGCGCTGGTCAGGGCGAGATCAAGGGCGACTATCGCCTGGCCGACATCACGCGCGACGCATTGCCGCGTTGCGACGCGATCCTGTGCCGCGATTGCCTGGTGCATCTGAGCTTCACTCACATCGACCGCGCGATCGAGAATTTTCGCCGCTCAGGCGCGGCCTGGCTGATCACGACGACGTTTCCGGACTGGCAGACCAATGTCGATTGCGAGGATGGCGACTGGCGCGCGCTGAATTTCGAACGCGCGCCGTTCTCCTGGGGCGTGCCGGTCGCGCTTCTCAACGAGAACTGCCTAGAGGCCGGCGGCGGCTGGCGCGATAAGAGCCTCGGCGTGTGGCGGCTTTCGGAGCTTGGAAGCGAGCCGTCACAGTGCTAGGCCTGCCATGACAAGAAGCCTCGACCGGAGTCCGTAGGGTGGGCAAAGCGACAGCGTGCCCACCATTCAAGACACGGATTGAATTGGTGGGCACGGCGCGATGCGCCTTGCCCGCCCTGCGCACCGGCGCGCGACGGGAGATGAAAGCAGCCATGATCACACTGACAGCCAAAGACGTTCTGCCTGACGACGGCACCAGCGGCACCTTGATCGGGCGGGTCTGGCTGCCGCAGGCCGGCGGTCCCGCCGTGGTCGCCGTTCGCGCGGACGGCGTGTTCGACGTCACCGCGCAATTTGCGACCGTCAGCGCGCTCTGCGAGGAGGATGATCCGGCGACCTCGCTACGCGCCGTCAAGGGCGAGCGCATCGGCGATCTCGATCCCCTTCTCGCCAACACGCCGCCCGACCGCCGCGATCCGCAAAAGCCCTGGCTGCTCGCGCCGGTCGATCTGCAGGTGTTGAAGGCGGCCGGCGTGACCTTCGCGATCTCGATGCTGGAGCGCGTGATCGAGGAGCGGGCGCGCGGCAATCCGGCGTCCGCCGAGGCGATCCGGAAAGAAGTCGTGCGGCTGGTCGGCGACGATCTCTCCAAGCTGAAGCCGGGCTCTGCGGAAGCGATGCGGCTGAAGCAGGTGCTGATCGATCAGAACGCCTGGAGCCAGTATCTCGAGGTCGGCATCGGTCCTGATGCCGAGGTCTTCACCAAGGCGCCCGTGTTGTCCTCGGTCGGCACCGGCATGGATGCCGGCCTGCATCCGAAATCGACCTGGAACAATCCGGAGCCGGAGGTCGTGCTCGCGGTGTCGAGCAAGGGCCGGATCGTCGGTGCTACGCTCGGCAACGACGTCAACCTGCGCGACTTCGAGGGCCGCTCGGCGCTGCTGCTGTCGAAGGCCAAGGACAACAACGCCTCCTGCGCGATCGGTCCGTTCCTGCGCCTGTTCGACGCCAGCTTCTCGCTCGACGACGTGCGCAGGATGGATGTCGGCCTGACGGTGACAGGCGCAGGACGGTTTCGTGCTCGACGGCCATTCCTCGATCAGCAAGATCAGCCGCGATCCCGACCGACCTCGTCGCGCAGACCATCGGGACGGTGCATCAATATCCTGATGGCTTTGCGCTGTTCCTCGGCACGATGTTCGCGCCGGTGAAGGATCGCGACGCGCCGGGCGAGGGTTTCACCCACAAGCGCGACGACATCGTCACCATCGCCGCGCCAGCGCTCGGCAAGCTCACCAACCGCATGCGCACCAGCGACGAATGCGAGCCCTGGACGTTCGGCGTCGGCGCGCTGATGAAGAATTTGGCGAAGCGGAAGGTGATTTAGGCTTGCGTTATTCTCTCCGTCATTCCGGGGCGATGCGCAGCATCGAACCTCAGATGCGCAATTGCGCATCGGGGAATCTCGAGATTCCGGGTTCACGCTTCGCGTGCCCCGGAATGACGAGAGGAGAAATCGGTCGTCATTGCGAGGAGCAACGCGACGAAGCAATCCAGGTTTTCTCCGCGGTGAAAGTCTGGATTGCTTCGCTATCGCTCGCAATGACGGCGTCGACATATTCCGCTCCGCTCGCCGCATTCTCCGTCGTCATCGCCCGCCACCCGGTCCGGCCTTTGGCCGGCCGGATGACAGGCTCCGGCGGGCGATCCAGTACGCCGCGGCTTATCCGCTCAAGCACGAGCTTCTCTGGAATACTGGCCCCCGCCTTCGCGGGGACGACGAGTGGGGATGCCGCACTACACCGGCAATGCCGCCGAATACTTCACCTGGCTCAATGCGAAGCTCGACTCGATCGACGCAATCCCGTCGAGTCGCGTCAGCTTGTTCTTCAGGAACGCCTCATATGACGACAGATCGGCAGCGACGACACGCAGGAGATAGTCGCGATTGCCTGTCATCAGATAGCACTCCAGCACCTCGTCCCATTTCGAGATCGCGCGCGCGAAGCGATCGAGGTCCTCCTCCTTCTGGCGCGCGAGCTTGATGGAGATGAAGACGCTGACATGCAGCCCCAGCGACTTCTGATCGACAGTTGCGATGTAACGCGTGATGACGCCGCGTTCTTCGAGCAGCTTGACGCGGCGGTGGCAGGGCGAGACCGAAAGCCCGACCTTGTCGGCCAGCTCCTGCATCGTGATGCGGCCGTCGGATTGCAGGTAGCTGAGGATTTTTCGGTCGATGGCATCGAGTGTTGGCATTGGAATAAACTGTATCCGGATAGGGTGATGTTGATAAAATATACCAATATCAACAGGCTTAGTGCAAAGATTTGAGATAATCCGCTCTGGCAACAGGATTAACATTCCCGAAAATCCACCGCTTGTCCGGGAGCGCCGCCATGGCGATCGAATCCAAACGTCTCGAGCTGATGTCCGCACTCGCGCGCAAGGCGCTGTGGCTGTCGTCGTGGACCATCCATCACGCCAATCACATTCGCCCCAGCAGCGACGGCCTGAAGGTCGGCGGTCACCAGGCGTCCTCGGCCTCGCTCGCGACCATCATGTCGGCGCTGTATTTTTCCGTGCTGCGGCCGGAGGATCGCGTCGCGGTGAAGCCGCATGCGAGCCCGGTGTTTCATGCCATTCAATATCTGTTCGGCCGGCAGACGAGAGAGAAGCTGGAGAACTTCCGCGGCTTCAAGGGCGCGCAGTCCTATCCGTCGCGCACCAAGGATACCGACGATGTCGATTTCTCGACCGGCTCCGTCGGCCTCGGCGTCGCGCAGACGCTGTTCGCCTCGCTGGTGCAGGACTACGTCACCGCGCATGGCTGGATGAAGGATCGCCGCGAGGGACGGATGATCGCACTGGTCGGTGATGCCGAGATGGACGAGGGCAATATCTTCGAGGCTCTTGCCGAGGGGTGGAAGCACGGCCTGCGCAACACCTGGTGGGTCGTTGATTACAATCGCCAGAGCCTCGATGCCGTCGTGCGCGAGGGGCTGTGGGAGAAATTCGAGACCATGTTCCGCAATTTCGGCTGGGACGTGGTGATCGTGAAATATGGCAGCCTGATGCGGGAAGCCTTTGCCGAGCCCGGCGGCGAGGCGCTCCGGCGATGGATCGATACCTGCCCGAACCAGATGTATGCCGCGCTGTGCTTCCAGGGCGGTGCTGCGTTCCGCAAGCATCTCGAAGATGACATCGGCGACCAGGGTCCGGTGTCGCAACTGATCGACCGCCGCAGCGACGATGAGCTGCTCGCGCTGATGTCCAATCTCGGCGGCCATGACATGGCGAGCATGCTGGAGGCGTTCGAGGCGATCGATCATGACCGCCCGGTCTGCTTCATCGCCTACACCATCAAGGGTGTCGGCCTGCCGTTCCAGGGCCACAAGGACAACCATGCCGGTCTGATGACCGTCGCGCAGATGGAGAAGTGGCGCACGTCGCAGAACATCCGCGCCGGTCACGAATGGGACAAGTTCGAAGGCCTGTCGCAGGACGAGGCCACGCTTCAGGCGTTCCTCGACCACGCGCCGTTCAACCAGGGCAGTCCGCGTCGCTTGAGCGCGCCGGCCATCGATGTGCCGGCGCAGCTATCCTTCAAGCCGGCCGCGCAGATGTCGACGCAGCAGGGTTTTGGCCTCGTGCTGAACGAGATCGCGCGCGGCGATACCGAGCTCGCCGCACGCATCGTCACGACGTCGCCCGACGTCACGGTGTCGACCAATCTCGGCGCCTGGGTCAACCGCCGCGGGCTGTTCGCACACGCCGAAACAGCGGATCTGTTCCGCAGCGAAAAGATTCCCTCGACCTACAATTGGGATTTCTCGCCGAAGGGCCAGCACATGGAGCTCGGCATCGCCGAGATGAACCTGTTCATCCTGCTGTCGGCGCTCGGGCTGTCGCACGAGATCAACGGCGCACGGCTGCTGCCCGTCGGCACGCTCTACGATCCCTTCATCGAGCGCGGCCTCGATGCGCTGAACTATGCCTGCTACCAGGATGCGCGCTTCATGGTGGCGGCGACGCCGTCGGGCATCACGCTCGCACCGGAAGGCGGCGCGCACCAGTCGATCGCGACGCCTTTGATCGGCATGGCGCAGGACGGGCTCGCCTCGTTCGAGCCGGCCTTCGTCGACGAGCTTTCCGTCATCATGGGCTGGGGCTTCCAGCACATGCAGCGCGACAGCGGCGAGGGCGGCTCGGTCTATTTGCGGCTCTCGACCCGCACGATCGAGCAGCCGCAGCGGCTGGTCGGGCCGGAACTGCAGAAAGATATCGCCGAGGGCGCCTATTGGCTGCGCAAGCCCGGACCGAATGCCGAGGTCGTCGTGGCCTATACCGGCGCAGTCGCGCCGGAAGCGATCGAGGCGGTGGGCTTCATCGGCGAGAGCCGGCGCGATGTCGGGCTGCTCGCGATCACCTCGGTCGACCGGCTGCATGCGGGATGGACCGCCGCGCGGAATTTGCGGCGTGACCGGCGCGGCGTGCAGCATCTGAGCCATGTCGAGAAGCTGCTCGCGCCATTGCCGCGCGACTGCGGCATCGTGACCGTGATCGACGGCCATCCGGCGGCGCTCGGCTGGCTCGGCAGCGTGCGCGGCCATCGCGTCGAGGCGCTCGGCGTCGAGCGCTTCGGCCAGACCGGCTCGATCGCCGAGCTTTATCGCCATTACGGCATCGACGCCAACGCCATCATCGATGCCGCCGAAAGCCTCACGGCAGGGGCGCCGGTGCTGCATCGCAAAATGGCGGTGTGACCGAGCCGCGCAGGTGCTAGTTTTCGTCGTCCCTGCGCACGCAGGGACCCATAACCACAGGGAGAAATTCTTAAGGGATTAGTCGTTAAGCCGCGTTACGAGCAGTGATCGAAACGTAGGCATTCCGCGGTATGGGTCCCTGCGTGCGCAGGGACGACAGTGAGTTTGTGGCTACGCAGATGTGACCTCGCCTTGCCACTGTCACACCATCGTTCCTATATCCGGCGCGGCTGCATCGCAGGCCCCGCATATGGCGGGTTCAACTCGAAAAGCTTTCGTGCAAGGATGGTTGTCGAACGCTTTCGTTCCCCTTTTCCCCCGCCCCGAATTCAAGAGGTTCACGATGGTCAATCGCATGCAATTCTACATCGACGGCGCCTGGGTCGATCCGGCCGTCAAAAAGTCTACCCCCGTCGTCAATCCCGCGACCGAAGAGGCGATGTATGAGGTTGCGCTCGGCTCCAAGGCCGATGTCGACAAGGCCGTCGCCGCCGCCAAGCGCGCCTTCGAGACCTATTCGCAGACCTCGCGCGAGGAGCGCGTGGCGCTGCTGTCCAAGATCATCGAGGTCTACAAGGGCCGCATGAAGGAGATCGGCGCCGCCGTCTCCGACGAGATGGGCGCGCCGCTGCCGATGGCGGAGAAGCTGCAGGCCGGCGCCGGCCTCGGCCATTTGATGTCGACGCTCGACGTGCTGAAGAAGTACGAGTTCGAAGAGACGCTCCCGTCGGCCGTGGTGGTACGCGAGCCGGTCGGCGTGGTCGGCATGATCACGCCCTGGAACTGGCCCTTGAACCAGATCGCCTGCAAGGTCGCGCCCGCGCTCGCCGCCGGCTGCACCATGATCCTGAAGCCGTCGGAATACACCCCGACCTCGGCGCTGATCTGGGCCGAGATCATGCATGAAGCGGGCGTGCCGAAGGGCGTGTTCAACCTGCTCAACGGCCTCGGCCCGGAGGTCGGCGCTGCCATGAGCGAGCATCCCGACATCGACATGATCTCGTTCACCGGCTCGACCCGCGCCGGCGTCGATGTCGCCAAGCGCGCCGCGAACACCGTGAAGCGCGTCAGCCAGGAATTGGGCGGCAAGTCACCGAACGTCATCCTCGACGACGCCGACCTTACCAAGGCGGTGACCGGCGGCGTGATGCACATGTTCAATAACTCCGGCCAGTCATGCAACGCGCCGTCGCGGATGATCGTGCCGCTGTCGAAGATGAAGGAAGTGGCCGCCATCGCCAAGGGCGTCGCCGACAAGACCAAGGCGGGCGATCCGCGCGCCGAGGGCACCACCATCGGTCCCGTCGTCAATCGCATTCAGTGGGACAAGATCCAGGCCTTGATCAAGAAGGGCATCGACGAAGGTGCGACCCTGGTTGCCGGCGGCCCGGGCCTGCCCGAGGGCGTCAACAAGGGCTTCTATGTCCGCCCGACCATCTTTGCCGACGTCACCAACGAGATGACGATCGCGCGCGAGGAGATCTTCGGACCTGTGCTGACCATCATCGGCGCCAAGGACGAGTTCTGATGCTGTGCGCATCGCCAACGATACGCCTTATGGTCTCGCGGGCTACGTCTCGGCCGGTTCGGTCGAGCGTGCGCGCAAGGTCGGCCGCCAGATCCGCGCCGGCAATGTCAATCTGCAGGGCGTGCCGAATGACCGCTCCGCGCCGTTCGGCGGCTACAAGCAGTCCGGCAATGGCCGCGAGTGGGGCAAGTTCGGCCTGGAGGAATATCTCGAGGCGAAGGCCGTCGCCGGCTACAACGCGGCGTAACCGCGGGACGAGAGATGTTGCAAGGCGCCGGAGCGAATTTCGCTCCGGCGCCTTGTTACTCAAAGCGTCGAACAAATTCGCTGTCGTCCCTGCGAACGCAGCGACCCATAACCACCGACGTCGATTGTTTTCGAAAGCGTCCGCCTGCCATGACCTCCTTCACCATCCGCAAGCTGCAGGCCTTCTGCTACCGCTATCCGCTGGCAACGCCGGTCGTGACCTCGTTCGGACGGATGAACGATCGGCCCGCAGTGTTCGTGCGTGTCGAGGATGGCGACGGCCAGCACGGCTGGGGCGAGGTCTGGTGCAACTTTCCGGCCATGGGCGCCGAGTACCGCACGCGCCTCGTGAACGACGAGCTGGCGCCGATGTTGGTCGGACGCGTCGTGACGCATCCTTCCGACGTGTTCGAAAGCGTGACGGCGGCGACGGCGGTGCTCGCGTTGCAGTCAGGCGAGGCCGGGCCGTTCGCGCAAGCGATCGCCGGTATAGACATCGCGTTGTGGGATCTGTTCACCAAGCGCGCCAAGACGCCGTTGTGGCGGATGCTCGGCGGCACGACGGGCCGCATGCAAGTCTATGCCAGCGGCATCAATCCCGATGGCAGCGTGGCGATGGCGGAGGCCGCGATGCGGCGCGGCCATCGCGCGTTCAAGCTGAAGATCGGCTTCGGCGCGGAGCGCGACTGCGGCAATTTGCGCGCGCTGCGTGAGTTGATCGGCGACAACATGCTTGCGGCCGACGTCAACCAGGGCTGGTCGATCGATCAGGCGCTGGAGCAGGCGCCGCCGCTCGAGGAGTTCGACCTGGCGTGGCTGGAGGAACCGCTGCGCGCCGACCGTCCATGGGACGAGTGGCGTCGCCTGTGCATGCGCTACGCGCTGCCGCTGGCGGGTGGCGAGAACATCGCCGGCCGCGATGCGTTCGCGACGACGGTTGCCGAAGGCGTGTTGAACGTGATCCAGCCCGACGTCGCCAAATGGGGTGGCATCACCGGCTGCATCGCGGTCGCGCGCGAGGCCGTTGCGGCGAAGCGCACCTATTGCCCGCATTATCTCGGCGGCGGCATCGGGCTCGTCGCCTCGGCGCATCTGCTTGCCGCCTGCAACGGTGGATGGCTCGAGGTCGACAGCAACGACAATCCGCTGCGCGACGATTTCTGCGGCCCGGTCGCCGTCATCAAGGACGGCGAGATCGAACTCGCGGAGACGCCGGGGCTCGGCATCGCCCCCGACGTCGCCGCGATCGAGCAGTACCGGACGCTCTAACCCCCGAGTGCGCCTTGCGTGTTGACATAGAGCGCGTAGATCGACTGGCTCGCGGCCATGAACAGCCGGTTGCGCTTGAGGCCGCCGAAGCAGACATTGGCGCAGCGCTCGGGCAGCGCGATGCGGCCGATCATGACGCCGTCGGGCGCGAACACCACGACGCCGTCGAGCTCGGGATCGCCCATGCCCCAGCCGCACCAGAGATTGCCGTCGATGTCGCAGCGCATGCCGTCCGGCGTGCCCGGGCCGGCATCGATGAACACGCGCTTGTTGCCGATCTTGTCGCCGCCGGGCGAGACGTCATAGGCCAGGATCTTGCGGTTCGGCACGCCCCGAGATTCCACGATGTAGAGGATCTTCTCGTCCGGCGAGAAGCACAGCCCGTTCGGCCCCAGGACGCCTTCGGCGACGACCGAGGCTTTGCCGGTCTCGCCGTCGATCCGGTAGACATTGGCGTCGATCTCGGGCTCGGCCTTGTAGCCTTCGTAATTGCCGAGCAGGCCGAAGATGGGATCGGTGAACCAGATCGAGCCGTCGGACTTCACGACGACGTCATTGGGCGAGTTCAGCGGCTTGCCGTCGAAGGAGTTGATCAGCACCGTGATCGAACCGTCATATTCGGTGCGGACGACGCGCCGTCCGCCGTGCTCGCAGGTGATCAGCCGGCCCTGCCGGTCGCGGGTGTTGCCGTTGGCGAAATTGGAGGGCTTGCGGTAGATCGAGACCGCGCCGGTTTCCTCCTCCCACTTGATGATGCGCTGGTTGGGGATGTCACTGCACAACAGATAGCGCCCGTCGCCGATCCACACCGGCCCCTCGGCCCAGCGCAGGCCGGTGGCGAGCCGCTCGACAGCCGACAGTTTCAGCCAGTATTTCTCGAAGCGCGGGTCGAGCGCATGGATCGCCGGATCGGGATAAAAGGTCGCCGGCCGCCAGCCCTGCGACTGGGAGTTTGCATCGGACATCTGCTGTTCTCGTTGTTGTTTCCTCGCGGGGTGGTTTGCTATCACTCCGGCGTTCGAGCAGCAAGCAGGCCTTGCTCTCTCGTCATTGCGAGGAACGAATGCGACGAAGCAATCCAGATTGGTGCCGTGGATACAATCTGGATTGCTTCGCTTGCGCTCGCAATGACGCTGAGGCACGCGCTTGCCGCATCGCACCCGTCGCGCCATACTCGTTGCTCTGCAAGACAAGAGGGAAGAAATGCCACGCATATTGATGACCGGCGCCGCCGGCGGGATCGGCACATCCTTGCGCAAACTGCTTCCGCCCATCTATCCGGATTTGGTGCTCAGCGACATCAAGGCGCCCGCCGATCTCGACAAGGACGAGAAATTCAAGGCGGCCGATCTCTCTGACATGGCCCAGGTCGAGGCGATCTGCGAGGGCATCGACGGCATCCTGCATTTCGGCGGCTATTCCGTCGAGGGACCCTGGGACGCGATCCTGCAGTCCAACATCATCGGCTGCTACAACCTGTTCGAGGCCGCTCACAGGAAGGGCGTCAAGCGCGTGGTGTTCGCCTCGTCGAACCATGCAATCGGCTTCTATCCGCGGTATCACCGGATCGGCACCGATGTGACGCCACGGCCCGACAGCCGTTACGGCGTCAGCAAGGTGTTCGGTGAGGCGGTCGGTGCGCTCTACGCCGACAAGCACGGCATGCAGGTGACCTGCCTCAGGATCGGCAATTTCGGCGAAATGCCGCTCGATCACCGGCGGCTGTCGATCTGGCTGAAGCCGGAAGACCTCGTGCAGCTCTGCCGCATCGGGCTCGACCATCCCGATATTCATTTCGAGGTCTTCTATGGCGCGTCGGACAATGAGCGCGGCTGGTGGGACAATCATCGCGCCTATGACCTCGGCTACCGGCCGACCGGCAAGTCCGAAGATTTCCGCGAGCACGCGATGGCCGAGCAGGCGAAGCTGAAGCCGGACCCGATCGGCGATTTCTATCAGGGCGGCGGGTTCTGCAGCATGGAGTTCGACGGCGACAAGAGCCGGATCATCGGCGCCAAGTCGTGAAACAGCCGTCATTCCGCGCTCGCCTTTGGCGCCCCGGAATGACGTTCAAGAGAGGGTGTTGAGATGACCGACGGATTGCGCAAGGGACTGACGAGCTACGGTGATGCGGGTTTCTCGCTGTTCCTGCGCAAGGCCTTCATCAAGGCGATGGGCTATTCCGACGACGCGCTCGAGCGCCCGATCGTCGGCATCACGAACACCTATAGCGACTACAATCCCTGTCACGGCAATGTTCCGCAGATCATCGAGGCCGTAAAGCGCGGCGTGATGCTGTCGGGTGCGATGCCGTTCGTGTTTCCGACGATCTCGATCGCGGAGAGCTTCGCGTTTCCGACATCGATGTATCTGCGCAATCTGATGGCGATGGACACCGAGGAGATGATCCGCGCCCAGCCGATGGATGCCGTGATCGTGATCGGAGGCTGCGACAAGACCCTGCCGGCGCAGATCATGGCGGCGATTTCCGCCGACCTTCCGACCGTGGTGATCCCGGTCGGTCCGATGGTCGTCGGTCACCACAAGGGCGAAGTGTTAGGAGCTTGCACCGATTGCCGCAGGTTGTGGGGGAAATATCGCGCCGGCGAAATCGACGACAAGGAGATCGAGGCGGTAAACGGCCGCCTCGCGCCATCGGTCGGCACCTGCATGGTGATGGGCACGGCGTCAACGATGGCCTGCATCACCGAGACGCTCGGCCTCAGCCTGCCGATGAGCGCGACCATTCCGGCGCCGCATGCCGAGCGCTTCCGCTCAGCCGAGGCGAGCGGGCGGGTTGCAGCCGCAATGGCGAAGGCGAAGGGGCCGAAACCGAGCGAGCTTCTGACCGCGTCCTCGTTCAGGAATGCGCAGGTGGTACTGCAGGCGATCGGCGGCTCGACCAACGGGCTGATCCATCTGACCGCGATCGCGAACCGTTCGCCGCATCGGATCGATCTCGATGCGTTTGACAAAATCGGCCGCGAGGTGCCGGTCCTGATCGATCTCAAGCCTTCCGGCGAGCACTACATGGAGCATTTCCATCATGCCGGCGGCGTGCCGAAGCTGATGGCGCAACTCGGCGACCTCATCGATCTCGACGCGAAGACGATCACCGGCGACACGCTGCGCGACGTCGTCGCCAGGGCCGAGGATGTGCCGGGTCAGGACGCGATCCGGCCGCGGCAGAATCCGATCAAGCCGGAAGGCGGCCTCGCCGTGCTGCACGGCAATCTCGCCCCGCGCGGCGCCGTCATCAAGCATTCCGCTGCGAGCTCGAAACTGTTGCAGCACACCGGCCGCGCCGTGGTGTTCGAATCCGTCGAGGACATGACGCTGCGGGTCGACGATCCCGATCTCGACGTGAATGCGGACGACGTGCTGGTTCTGCGCAACGCCGGACCGAAGGGCGCGCCGGGCATGCCGGAGGCCGGCTATTTGCCCATTCCGAAGAAATTGGCGCGCACAGGCGTCAAGGACATGGTGCGCATTTCCGATGCGCGCATGAGCGGCACCGCCTTCGGCACGATCGTGCTGCACATCACGCCGGAATCCGCAGTCGGCGGTCCGCTCGCGCTGGTAAAGACCGGCGACAAGATCAGGCTCGACGTCGCAAAGCGCAGCATCGATCTCCTGGTCGACGATGCCGAACTCGAGACGCGCCGCGCTGCGTTGAAGCCCGCCGCGACGCCTGATTGGGCCCGCCGCGGCTATGCGCACCTCTTCAACGAGACCATCCTGCAGGCCGACGAAGGCTGCGACTTCGATTTCATGCGCGGTGAGGGGAAGGATAAGTAGCTCACCTGTCATTCCGGGCTTGTCGCGTCGCGCCGCCCCGGAATGACGGCGGAACTCTGTTCAATTGACAATCTGACGCAGCCAATGGGATGATCCCCAAAAATCATAACTGGGGAGGGGACCGTGAGGGGTCGAGCCAAGATCATTGGCGCATTGGCTTTCGCCGCGGCGATGGCTTTTGCTGCAACTGCGAACGCGCAGGACGTCAAGCACTACCGTTTCGCCTATGACCAGCCGCGCAACACCGGCTATTCGGTGGCGGGTGACCTGTTTGCCGACAAGCTCAAGGAGCTGAGCAAGGGCACCATGATCGTCGACCAGTATCCGGGTGCGCAGCTCGGGCAGGAGCCGCAAATTCTGCAACTGGTCAAGGCCGGCGATATCGATTTCGCAATCGTGTCCTCGGCCAATACCGCGACGATCTCGCCACAGGCCGGCGTGATGTCGTTGCATTTCCTGTTTCGCAACGAAGCCCATGTGATCAAGGCGCTGGCCGATCCGCAGGTGATCGAGGCCATCAAGGCCATGATCGACGACACCACGCAGGGCCTGCATGTCATCGGCACCGGCTCGCAGGGCGTGCGCCACATCTACAGCAAGAAGGAAATCCACGGGGTCAACGACCTCAAGGGCATGAAGGTCCGCGTGCAGGCGACCGCGACCGAAGACACCATGTTCCCCGCCTATGGCGCGCAGACCGTGCACATGCCGTTCGGCAGCGTCTACACCTCGCTGCAGACCGGCGTGGTCGAGGCCGCCGAAAACAGCATCAATGTCTATCTCGTCAACAAGCATTACGAGGTCGCGCCGGTGCTGTCGCTCACTGAACATGAGGGCAACAATGCACTCGTGTTCATCAGCGACAAGCTCTGGCAAAGTCTGTCTGCCGAGCAGCGGCAGTGGGTGCTTGCCGCCGCGGCGGAGGTCAGCAACAAGGAGCCGGCGAAGGCGTTCGAATTGGAAAAGAACGCGGCGACCAAGCTGAAGTCGATGGGCGTGAAGATCGTCGACGACGTCGACAAGAAGAGCTTTACGGCAGTCGCCGATCCCTATCTCGACAAGCTCGCCAAGGAGCTCGGCCCGCATGCGGAGAAGATCAAGAACCTGATCCGCGGGATCAATTAGATCATCCTCATGGTGAGGAGCCGCGACGCGGCGTCTCGAACCATGAGGCCCCGATGACCGTGATCTGGGCCTCATCCTTCGAGACGCGGCCAAAGGGCCGCTCCTCAGGATGAGGGGCTGCCAGTCCATCCCATCAGCTCCGGGCGCCCCTGATGTCCATCGCCGACAAGCTTGTGCTGCAGCGCCAGCGTCATCTGAAATGGCGCGCGCTCGATCGGCTCGAACTGGTCCTGATGATGCTGTGCGGCCTCTTGTGCTTCGGCTTCTCGATGTCGGTGACCGCCGACATCGTGACGCGGACCATCGGCCATCCCTGGCTGTGGCTGCAGGAGGTGACGTCCACGCTGTTCGTCTACGCGATTTTCATCGGTGCTGCGGTCGCCACGCGCCGCAACGATCATCTCTATCTGACCGCAATCTCCGAATCGATGCATGGGACGCCGCGGCTGATCGTCGAGATCGTGCTGCGCATCGTCGTGCTCGCTGTCGCGATCTGCCTGATCTGGTACGGCTATCTCAACTATGTCCGCGGCTTCGGCAGCTTTCGCCTGCCGTCAGGCACGCCGATCGCCTCGCTTTACGCAATCATTCCGCTGTCGGGCATTCTGATCGCGCTGTTCGCGATCGAGCAGCTCGTCAACGGCATCGTCAACGGGTTCGATCACCCCGAGCCGCCGGAGGATGATCTAGCGATCCCGGTGGCCGATATCGGCAGCGTCACGGGGAAGGTGCAGCCGTGAGCGCACCGGTCATCCTCGCGATCATGTCGATCTGCTTCCTGTTCTTCGGCTATCTCGGCGTGCCCGTGCCGTTCTCGCTGCTTGCGGGCGTGTTCGTCGGTGCGTTTCTTGCCGACGTGTCGCTGGCTGCGATCGTGCAGAAGATCTTCGACGGCGTCGATTCCGAAGCGCTGCTGGCGATCCCGTTCTTCCTGCTGGTCGGCGAGCTCATGAGCTCGGCGAATGTCGTGG
Organism: uncultured Alphaproteobacteria bacterium; assembly: GCA_963770385.1. Taxonomy (GTDB): domain Bacteria; phylum Pseudomonadota; class Alphaproteobacteria; order Rhizobiales; family Xanthobacteraceae; genus Bradyrhizobium. The sequence continues at coordinate 4,136,136 of CAVYPJ010000003.1, forward strand.
TGAGGATCGCCAATCTCTCGGTGTCGCTGGTCGGGCATGTCAGGGGCGGGCTGTCGCAGGTCGTCGTCGTTTTCAGCATGTTCTTCTCGGAAATGTCCGGGTCGACCACGGCCGATGTGGCGGTCATGAGCCGCGCGCTCGGCGGCCCGATGCGGCGAGAGGGTTATGAGTTCAGCCTTCATCGCGGCGATCATCGCCGCCGCCTCGACCATCGCAGCACTTGTGCCACCAAGTATCACCGCGGTCGTCTACGGTGCGGTTGGCAACGTCTCGATCGCGGGTCTGTTCATGGCCGGCGTCGTGCCCGGCCTGATGATCGGCATCGGCCTGATGATTTATTGCTATTTCTTCGGCCCGTCGGGCCTGCGCAAGCCGCGCGCGCCGCTGAAGCAGGTCGCATTCGCAACGTTCGATGCTGCGCTGCCGCTGATGATCCCGGTGATCCTGCTCGGCGGCATTCTGACCGGCTGGTTCACGCCAACCGAGGCCGGCGTCGTGGCGGTGATCTGGATCATCGTGGTCGTGATCCCCGCGCTCAATCGCGGCCACCTGAAGAATATCCCCTATGATTTCTGTCTCGCCGGGCTGATCTTCTCACTGCCCTTGATCACGATCGGCGCGGCGAACGCGTTCGGCTGGATGCTCGCCTATCTGCGCGGCGCGATCTTCATCGCCGATTGGATCACATCGGTCGCCGGCAACGACCCGCATTACATCATGCTGCTCATGGTGCTGCTGTTCACCGTGATCGGCGATTTCATCGAGCCGGTGCCGACCATCATCATCTTCATGCCGCTGGTGAATGCGCTGACGCAGGCCGGCGACATCAACGGCGTGCATATGGGCGTGGTGCTGATCGCAACGCTCGCCTTCGGCCTGATCACGCCGCCTTACGGGCTGGTGCTATTGATGGCCTCGAAATTCGTCGGCGTCAGCTTTGGCAAGGCGTTGCGCGCGGCGCTGCCGATCTACGTGGTGTTCCTGGTCACCATCGCCTTCACGATCTATTTTCCGAGCGTCGTGCTGTGGCTGCCCAAGCACGTCATCCCGGAATCGGTCGGCTGCTTCAAGTCGCCGGCGGGGACGGGCTATATTTGCCCGAATTGATCCGTCGTCCCTGCGAAGGCACTAATGTATGCACACATCTCCAAGGGTAGATCAATTCTCGCGCAGGGCGGTGGGGAACCCAGGTGCGGCCGACATTGGCCGTGAGATGCTCCCGTTCGGGCCATAAACTCGCTGTCGTCCCTGCGAACGCACTAGTGCATGCACACATCTTCTGGAGTCTTATCAACGACTTGCCTAAGAACGCAGAGATATGATGCATTCTTGCGAAGCTGCACTCGCGAACTTTCGTCATCGAGTAGCGACCAAGTCCTTGATCAAGAGTCGGTTTTCGGTTCGAAAAGATGTGTGCATAGCCTAGTGCGAACGCAGGGACCCATAACCACAGGCTTGAGTTTGTGGCACTAGGGCGGGACGGCTTTCTTTCCAACAGCGGATATCACGCGGTATGGGTCCCTGCTTTCGCAGGGACGACAGCCGGGATTGTCTTTCGAGATATGTGAATGCCTTAGTGCTTTCGCAGGGACGACAGAAGAAGCTATTTTCCCTTGCTGGTGAACTTCTTCACAGCGATCCGGAATTCGTCCGTATGCATGCAGGCGATGATCGCGTCGCGCTCGGCGTCGAGTTGCTGTTCGATCGGCGTCACGGGTGAACGATGGATCAACGCTTTCGTCTTCGCCAACCCGGCCGGATCGTTTTGCGCCAGCCGCAGCGCGAGTTCGCGTGTCGCGGCCTTCAGCTCAGTGGCGGGGACGACCTTCGCAACTAGCCCCCAATCGTGAGCCTGCTGCGCGCTAAAACTGTCCTCGGCGAGGTAGATCTGCATCGCGCGTCGCACGCCGACGGCGGCGACCACGCCGACCGTGCCGCCGCCATCCGGCGAGACGCCGAGCTTGGCATAGGCCGGCGTGAAGCGGGCATCGTCGGTCGCGATGCAGAGATCCGCCACGAAGGCCAGCGAGAGACCGGCGCCGGCGGCCGAACCATGGACGCTCGCCAGCACGATCTTCGGCATCCGCCGCAAGGCTGTGATGAAGGCATGATAATGCCTGAGGAGTTCGCCGACCACGGGCGTGATGGTATCGGCGGCCGCGGCGGCACCGATGGTCTGCAGGTCGCCTCCGGCGCAGAAGGCGCGGCCTTCACCCTCGATCACGAGCACGCGGATGTCGTTGTCGGCCTCGACCTGGGCCGCCAATTGCTCCAGCTTTTGCGCGATCGCAAGATTGATCGAATTGAACGCGGTGGGACGATTGAGCGTGATCGTCGCAACCGGGCCTTCGACCCGGAGCAGCGCAGGATCGTCGGGCAGTGAGGCAGCGGATGTCGACATCTGAGATCCCCGGTCTTGAAGGCTTGGCCCGGCAACTAAATCGCAGAAGGCTGGAGGTGACAATCCCCGGCGAAGCCTGCAAAATGCCTCGGAAGTTCCTCATCCTTCGGGCGGCGGCGCTGGCGCAGCCGGGTCCGCACGAACGTGTTGTGAGATTGGGGAGGTGAACATGGACACGAGCGTCGCGCATCCCGTTTCCGCCATCGATCCCTTTTCGCATGCGTTCCTGGAGGATCCCTATCCGCATCACGAAAGCCTGCGCGAGGCCGGGCCGGTGGTGTGGCTGGAGCATTACGGCATCTGGGCGATGGCGCGGCATCAGGAGGTCCGCGACGCGCTGACGGACTGGCAGACCTATTGCTCGGGCGCGGGCGTGGGCCTGAGCGATTTCCGCAAAGAGCCGCCATGGCGTCCGCCGAGCATCATTCTGGAGGCTGACCCGCCGCTGCATACGCGCACCCGCGCCGTGCTCACGCGCATCATGTCGCCGGCCGCGATCAATGCACTGCGCGCGACGTTCGAGCGCGAGGCGGAAACGCTGGTCGACCGGCTGGTCGCGCGGCGTGAGTTCGATGGTATTGCCGATCTCGCCGAAGCGTTTCCGTTGAAGGTGTTTCCGGACGCGGTCGGGATTTCCGAGCAGGGGCGCGAGAACCTGCTGCCCTACGGCAGCATGGTGTTCAATTCGTTTGGGCCGCGCAACGACCTGTTCGACAAGGCGATGGCCAATGCCGGGCCGGTGCGCGACTGGATCATGTCGAAATGCAGCCGCGCGGCGCTCGCGCCCGACGGTCTCGGCCGGCAGATTTTCGGAGCGGTCGATGCCGGCGAACTGACGAAGCCGGAAGCCGGCATGCTGGTGCGCTCGTTCCTCTCGGCCGGCATCGACACCACCGTCTATGGCATCGGCAACGCGCTCTATTGCTTTGCGCGATATCCCGAACAATGGACTATCCTGCGTGAAAATCCTTCGCTAATACGTCTGGCATTCGAGGAAGTGTTGCGTTTCGAGGCTCCCGTGCAGACGTTCTTCCGGACCACGACCAAGGACGTCGATGTGGGGGGCGTGAAGCTCGGGCGAGGGCGAGAAGGTGCTGCTGTTCCTGGCTGCCGCCAATCGCGATCCGCGCCGCTGGGAGCGGGCGGACAGCTTCGACGTCCGGCGCCGCGCGACCGGACACATGACTTTCGGCACCGGCATTCACGGCTGCGTCGGGCAGGCGGTGGCGCGGCTCGAAAGCGAGGCGCGTGTTCGGCGCGCTGGCGAAACGTGTCGCTAAGTTCGAGATGACGGGTGAGCCGACGCGGCGACTGAACAACACGCTGCGCGGCCTCGATACGCTGCCGCTGCGCGTGGTCACGGTCTGACGCATGGCGGCAGGAGCGGTTGTCATCGTCGGTGCCGGCCATGCGGGCTTCCAGGTCGCGGCCTCGCTGCGCCAAAGCGGCTTCAAGGAGCGCGTCTGCGTGCTCAATGACGAGGGGCATCTGCCCTATCAGCGGCCGCCGCTGTCCAAGGCGTATCTGAAGGGCACCGGCGGCTCCGGACAGCCTGATGTTCCGGCCGCAGAAATTCTATACCGACCAGACCATCGAGCTGATGGCGGGACATGCCATCGCGATCGATCGCGCGGCGCACAAGCTGATGCTCGCATCCGGCGTCGCGCTCGATTACGGCCATCTCGTGCTGGCGACCGGCGCGCGCAATCGCCTGCTCGACATTCCCAACGCCAACCTGCCCGAGGTGCGCTATTTACGCATCCTCGACGACAGCGAGGATCTGCGCAAACGTCTCGCATCGAGCAAGCGTGTCATCGTGATCGGCGCCGGCTTCATCGGGCTGGAATTCGCCGCGACCGCGCGCATCAAGGGTCTCGAGGTCGACGTGCTCGAGCTTGCGAGCCGCGTGATGGCGCGCGCGGTGACTGTCGAGGTGTCGGACTATTTCCAGAAGCAGCACACGCGCGGCCGGTATCCGTATTCATCTCGGTGTGCAGGCCACCGCGATCGAGGCGCATGGCGACAAGGTGACCGGCGTCAGCCTCAGCGATGGCCGTCACATCGCGGCGGATCTCGTCGTGGTCGGTGTCGGCGTGCTGCCGAATGTCGAGCTTGCGGGGGAGGCCGGCCTGCCGGTCGCCTCGGGCATCATCGTCAACGATCGGCTTCTGACCTCCGATCCCGACATCTCGGCGATCGGCGATTGCGCGCTGTTCGATAGTCCGCGGTTCGGCGGCTCGCTGCGGCTCGAGTCCGTGCAGAACGCCACCGATCACGCGCGCTGCGTGGCGGCGCGGCTGACCGGCGACGACAAGCTCTATGACGGCCAGCCCTGGTTCTGGAGCGATCAGGGCGACGACAAGCTGCAGATGGTCGGCCTCACCACCGGCTATGACCAGGTGGTGATGCGCGGCGATCCCGCGCAAAAGGCGTTCTCGGCCTTCTGCTACAGGGAACGCCAACTCGTCGGCATCGAGTTCGGTCAACCGCGCCGGCGACCACATGTTCGGCCGCAGGCTGCTCGCGGCGCGACCGCTCGATCACGCCGGAGCAGGCGGCCGATCCGGGCTTCGATCTGAAGCGCGCGCTCGGATAGACGGCGGGCCGGAGCCCAGCCAGCCTCGTCTCAGGCGCCGACCGCGAATTCCTGCCTCACGGCCTCGATATCGGCAAGCGTCGGCAGGCCGGCCTCGTTGCCGAGGCGCTGGATCTTGAAGGTCGAGGCGGCGCGCGCAAACTCGAAATGGTCGTGCCAGCTGTTCTCGGGATGGGCGAGATAGGAGTAGACGTAGGCCCCGTGGAAGACATCGCCCGCGCCATTGGTGTCGATCACACGGTCGCGCGGGATCGGCAGCGCCGGCAGCGCGTGGACAGCGCCGGTCTCGTCGTACCAGAGCAGCCCCTTCTCGCCCATGGTGATGCCGCCGACCCGGCAGCCGCGGCTCTTGAGATAATCGAGCATCTTCTCCGGTGTCAGATCCATCTGCTCGCAGAGACGCTCGGCGACGATCGCGACGTCGATGAACTCCAGGAGCTCATGGGTGTTGGTGCGCAATCCGCCGCCGTCGAGCGAGGTCAGGATACCGGCCTCGCGGCATAGCTTGGCGTAATGGATCGCGGCATCCGGCTGATGGCCGTCGATATGCAGCGCGCGACAATTGCCGAGATTGAGCAGCGGGAAGGGATGGATATGCGCGTCGTCGCGGCAGCGCACGATCGCCCGCTTGCCGTCCTTCGGCATGATGAAGGAGAGCGACGACGCATTGACCTTGCGCGGATGGACCGAAATTCCATACTTCGCACTCATGTCCTGAAACATGCGGCCGAGCCAGTCATTGGCGACGGTCGCGATCAGGTCCGGCACGATGCCGAGCTTGGCGCAGCAGAACGCCGCCGTCACCGCGTTACCGCCGAACGACACCGCATAGTCGGTGGCGACGTGCTTCTCATCGCCCGTCGGCAGATGATCGGTGATGAAGGTGACGTCGATATAGGTCTGTCCGATAAAGAGGGCCTTCATGGGCATAGATTTTCCGTCATGCGCTGATGGGGTGGTCCCGGCCCCGGCGTCCGTAGATTAGCACCGGTTGGCGTCGGATATCGCCGAAATTATTCGCAACCCTGCCGCGTTAATCGCTTGAGATAGCGAGAGGCGGGACTACCACTAAATCGGGTGCATCGGCGCACCGCGCTACATAACGACGCTCGGCGCGGTCAAGTTTCGGCGGCACGCTCAGACGGAGAGGAAACGATGACCGTTTATTCCGGTCCGGTGTTCGACATGGCCGCGAACCAGTTCAACGTGATCGCCAATCATCTCGAAATCCCGATGGACGAACGCGAACGCCTCCTGATGCCGAAGCGGGCGATCACGGTCTCCTGTCCGATCCACCGTGACGACGGCACGGTCGCGGTGTTCGAGGGCTATCGCGTCCAGCATCTGCTGACGATGGGGCCGACCAAGGGCGGCACGCGATTTGCGCCGTCGGTCGATATCGGCGAAGTCGCTGCGCTGGCGATCTGGATGAGCTGGAAATGCGCACTGGTCAGGGCTGCCCTATGGCGGCGCCAAGGGCGGGGTCAATGTCGATCGTCTCCACCATTTCCGAGCGCGAACTGGAAGCGCTGTCGCGGCGCTACATGCAGGAGATGATTCCCTTCGTCGGTCCGCACACCGACGTGATGGCGCCTGACATGGGCACCAACGAGCAGGTGATGGCCTGGTTCATGGACACCTATTCGATGTACCAGGGCCAGACCGTGATGGAGATCGTGACCGGCAAGCCGGTCTATTGCGGCGGCACGCTCGGCCGGCGCGAGGCGACCGGCCGCGGCGTGGCGCATCTCGCCATGCGCGTGATGGATGTGCTCGCGATCAAGCCGTCCGGCGCGACTGCGGTGATACAGGGCTTCGGCAATGTCGGCTCCTATGCCGCGTTCGGCCTGCATCAATTCGGATTGAAGGTGATCGCGGTCAGCGACCACACCGGCGCGCTCCACGACGCCAACGGCCTCGATGTTCCCGCGTTGATGCGCCATGCGAGCCTGCATGGCAGCATCGCCGGCTTCTCGAACGAGCTGCACTTCGATCCGGCCGAGGTGCTCACGTTGCCCTGCGACGTGCTGGTGCCGGCGGCGATGGAGCGGGTGATCGACGCCAAGGTCGCCGAAAACCTCAAATGCAGCATCCTCGCCGAAGGCGCCAACGGCCCCACCACGCCGGAGGCCGATCTGGTGCTGGAGAAACGCCAGGACGAGATCTTCCTGATCCCGGACATCCTCTGCAATTCCGGTGGTGTCGTCGTCAGCTATTTCGAATGGGTGCAGGACCTGCAGCAATTGTTCTGGGAGGAAGAGGAGGTGACGCGACGCGAATACCAGATTCTCGATCGCGCCTTCGACCAGATGCTGCAGCGCGCCAAGGCTGACAAGATCGCTCATCGCACGGCTGCCATGGCGATCGGTGTGGAAAAGGTTCGCGCCGCCAAGAACACGCGCGGGCTCTTCCCGTGATTGCCGGGCTCGACCACGTCGTTCTCCTGCTCTCGGACATCGCGGCCGGCACTGCCGCCTATGAAGCTTTGCTCGGTCGTGCGCCGTCATGGCGAGCTTCCGGCGAAGGCTCCGACCGTGTGCTGTTCACGCTCGACAACATGACGCTGGAGCTGATGGCGCCAAGCGGCGAGAGCGTCGCGGCAGACCGCATCCGCACCGTGATCAAGATCTGGGGCGAGGGGCTCGCCAGCATCTGCTTCGCGACCAACGACATCGCCAGGATGCATCGAAGGCTCGAGCGGGTTGCGCTGCAGCCGGATCCGATCGCCGATGTCGAGGCGCAGGATACGATTTCCGGCGCGGTCCTGCGCTGGAAGCGCACGCGCGCGAAGACCGAACTGACGCGGGGCGTGCGGATGTTCTTTCTCGAGCTCGAAGGCCAGCGTCCGGTCTCGCCTGTGACCACCGAGACGCCGATCCTCGGGCTCGACCATGTCGTGATTTCGACCGAGGACCCCGAGCGTGCCGCGGCGCTTTACGGTGCGCGGCTCGGGCTCGACATGGCGCTCGACCGCACCCATCAGGAATGGGGACAGTTGATGTTCTTCCGCTGCGGCGACCTCATTGTGGAGGTGGTGCGCCGGCCCGTCGCGGGTGCCGACCAGAACCGCGACAAATTATGGGGGCTGAGCTGGCGCGTCGCCGATATCGACGCGACGCGGCAGCGGCTGATCGGAGCGGGGATCGGGGCATCCGACGTCCGCATCGGCCGCAAGGCCGGCACACGCGTGCTGAGCCTGCGCAACGGCGCCTGCGGCGTCCAGACGCTGCTCCTGGAACGGGCGCCGAAGCCGGGCGCTACTGCGGAAGCCTGATGCTACCGTCCGTTTCTCAAATGGCCGTGCGCATGCTACATCCGAAAGGATGATCATCACCGGGCAACCAGTTTGGCCAAGGCGAAACCAGTTTTAGAGGCGAAGCGAGTTTTGAAATGGCAGCGCGACCCCGAGGGCATGCGGCGTCGCATCCTCGAGGCCGCCAAGCAGGAATTCGCGACCCACGGGCTGGCCGGGGCGCGTGTCGACCGCATCGCGGCCAAGGCCGGCGCCAACAAGCGGATGCTCTACTACCATGTCGGCAAGAAGGACGACCTTTATCTTGCCGTTCTCGAAGCCGCCTATGAGAAGATCCGGGCCGAGGAGCGGGGACTCGATCTCGAACATCTCGAGCCGCCGGAGGCGATCCGCCGGCTGATCGGTTTCACCTGGAACTATTTCATCCGCAACCCGGAATTCCTCGCGCTGCTCAACACCGAGAACCTCGCGCGGGCGCGGCATCTGAAGCGCTCGACCAAGGTCAAATCGATGCACTCGCCCTTTGTCGAGATGATCCGCACCGTGGTGCGGCGCGGCGTCGACAGCGGCGATTTCCTGGTCGCGGTCGATCCCGTGCAACTCTACATCTCGATCGCGGCGCTCGGCTTCTTCTACCTCTCCAACAGCGCGACGCTCAGCGTCATTTTCGGCCGCGACCTCCTGAAGCAGGAGGCCAGGGATGAGCGCCTCGAACACATGGTCGCGCTGGTGCTGGCGGCGCTGACCGGAAAATCCTTCGCGCTGTTCGACAAGACGAGCTCACCCAAGCCCCGTATCCCCGCGCATCAAACGGTCTAGTCGTCGCTGCGTTCGCACTAATGTACGCACACATCTCCAGGGATAGCTCAATACTCGCGGGGGGCGGTGCGGAACGGAACCCAGGTGCGGCCAACATTCGGCGTGAGATGCTCCCGTTCGGCCACGAACTCACTGTCGTCCCTGCGAACGCAGGGACCCATAACCACAGATATGAGTTTGTGGCACTAGGGCGGGACGGCTTTCTTTCCAACACCAGATATCACGCGGTATGGGTCCCTGCGTTCGCAGGGACGACAGACGAGATTGCCTTTCGAGATGTGTGAATTCTTAGTACGTTCGCAGGGACGTCAGCAAACGATGTCTCGCTATGACGCGATGAGGGGCCGTAGGGTGGGCAAAGCGACTTGTCCGGCGTAGCTCGAAGAGCGTAGACGGAAGCGTGCCCACCATTTGTCCAACGCGTGGAGTGATGGTGGGCACGTCGCTTGCGCTCCTTTGCCCACCCTACGAATTCGCGCGATGACGCGGAGAGAGCCGCGCATGCATGCCATGCGCAAATTGCCCGTCGTGCCAAGGTGACGCAAACTTTTCTGTTGCGCCGTCGGGCAAATCAAAACCATGCTCCCGCGTGTCCCGCACCCACATGAGGGGCGTTTCGCGATCGTCACGGACGTAGGAAGCGGGATGCGATGGACGCGATATCTCACGAGACGAATGAGATATCGCGGACGGCGAAGTCGTGTGGTCCTGGCGCCCCTAGGCTGGCGCTAAGTCAGTCAAACGATTGACTGGCGACGGTGGCAACAAAGCCTGGTCACCGAGGAGAGCACGTATAAGCCGTAAAACCATTGCGCAGGGAAGGCCGGTTGTTCCGGCTCGTACCTGTGGTTCTGCCGCGTGCTTTTTTGTTGCACGCGGACCATGGGTGCGACGGGCACCCGGCCTTCCCTGCGCCCTCTGTTCTCGATGAGGGTGATCTGATGACAAAACTCGGACGCAGTGCGCCGCGAGAACGAGGACTGCTGTCGACGTTCTCGTCGTGGCCATCCTTCTCCAGGCGATGCAACGCATCGTCCGGAGACGCGCGCTGAGCGCGCTCCTCAGGATGAGGTCGTCAGTTGACAGCCATTTTGATCCCACAAGTCGCTGGACAGTATTTATCCAACGGGTTAATTTTAACTCGGAACAACAAGCAAATGGCCGGGAGTGAGGCGTGGTCGAGCCGAAGGGCGACAGTGGCGTATCCAGGGTACTGAACGCAGCGTGGCTGCGGCCTTTCCTGTTTCTGATCGTCATCGTGGTCGCCTGGGACCTATCGATCCGGCTGTTCAAGATCCCGGCCTACCAGATTCCGGCGCCGGGCGACGTCGTCGCGGTGCTGCTGACCGACTGGCCGGAACTCTTGCGGCAATCATGGCCGACGACCTATGCGACGATCTGCGGCTTCCTGCTGTCGGCAGTGTTCGGCATTCCCGTGGCGATGCTGATCGCGGGCTCCAAGACGGTCGAAAGCTACATCTATCCGCTGCTCGTGTTTTCCCAGTCCGTGCCGAAGATCGCGATCGCGCCGTTGTTCGTGGTCTGGTTCGGCTTTGGCATCCTGCCCAAAGTGATCTCGGCGTTCCTGCTCGGATTTTTTCCGGTGGTCGTCTCGGCCGTGCAGGGGTTCAAATCGGTCGATCCCGATATGGTCGATCTCGCGCGCGCGATGCAGGGCGGGCGGTTCCAGGTGTTCTGCGCGGTCAATTTGCCGCATGCGATGCCCGCGATCTTCTCAGGGCTGAAAGTTTCGGTCACGCTCGCCGTTGTCGGTGCCGTGGTCGGGGAATTCGTCGGCTCCAATTCCGGCATCGGCTACGTGCTGCAGCGCTCGATCGGTACCTTCGACCTGCCGACGATGTTCGCCGCGCTCGTGATCCTGGCGCTGCTCGGCGTCGTCCTGTTCTGGATCGTCGACCGGATCGAACGCCTCGTCATCCCCTGGCATGTCAGCCAGCGCGAGGACATCATCTTCGCCTCGTAGGCGGTGAACAAGAAAAATAGCCCGCGCGAATGCGGCAACACGAACGGGAGAAAACAATGATGCGATGGATCGCGGCGGTCTCCGCCGTGCTGCTCTGGACGGCGCTGTCGATTGTTCCGGCATCGGCCGCAGACAAGGTCGTGCTGATGCTGAACTGGTATGTCTATGGCGAGCACGCGCCGTTTTATTACGGCAAGGCCAAAGGCCTCTATGCGGCCGAGAACATCGATCTCGAAATCCAGGAAGGCCGCGGCTCGGCCGCGACCACGCAGGCCGTTGCCGCCAAGACCGCTGATTTCGGTTATGTCGACGTGCCCACGATGATGCGCGCGGCGGTGAAAGGCGCGCCTGTGATCGCGACCGGCGTGCTGCTGCAAACGAGCCCGATGTCGGCCATGGGCTTTGTCGAGAAGAACATCAGGAAGCCGGAGGATATCAAAGGGAAGACGGTCGCGATCACGCCGGCCGACTCGATGACGCAGATCTGGCCGCTGTTTCTGAAGAAGACCGGCCTGAAGGAAGCCGATTTCAAGACCGTCGCCGGTGACGGCCAGACCAAGTTGAATGCCGTGATCAACGGACAGGCCGATCTGCTGCTTGGCTACGTCATGGACCAGTCGATGAAGATCAAGGACGCGACCGGCAAGGACGTCTATCCGATCAAGTTTGCCGACTACGGCATCAACATGGTCTCGTCCGGCATCATCGCCAATACCGACTACGTCAAGGCGAACGCCGATCTGGTCAAGCGCTTCATGTCCGCGACCACCAAGGCCGTCGAGGGCGCCGAGAAGGACCCGAAGGCTGCGGCGCAGTCGATCCTCGACGCCAATCCGAAGGGCGGCAAGATCGATACGCTGACGCAGGGCTTCGAGCTGACCATCCCGCTCTATCGCACCGCCGAGACCAAGGACAAGCGGCCGTTCCAGGTCACCGACCAGAACATGAACGACACCGTCAACCTGATGGTCGAATATGGCGGGCTGGACGCCAAGGCCAAGGAAAATCCCAAGTCGTTCTACAGCAACGACTACCTGCCGAAGTAAGTGATGAGCGCTGCGTCCAAAGCAACGGCGAGCCAGGCAAGCGCGCATCTTCGTCTGGTGAGCGACCGCACCGAGAGCGGCACGTCGGGCATCAGGCTGTCCGGCGTGTCGAAGATCTATCGCTCGCGCGACGGCGACGTGCCGTCGCTGCGTCCGCTCGACTTCCACATCAATGAAGGCGAGTTCTTCGTCGTGGTCGGTCCGTCCGGCTGCGGCAAGTCCACGCTGCTCAAGATGATCTCCGGCCTGCTGCCGCCCTCGACCGGCGAGATCCTGGTCGAGGGCGAGCAGGTCACCAAGCCTCATGGCAATGTCGGCATCGTGTTTCAGAATTCGTTGCTGCTGCCCTGGCGCACGGTGCTCGGCAACGTCATGCTGCCGATCGACATGAAGCGGCTGCCGCGCGACAAATATCGCGCGCGGGCCAGGGAGCTCCTCAAGCTGGTCGGACTCGAAGGCTTCGAGAAGAAATTGCCCTGGCAGCTCTCCGGCGGCATGCAGCAGCGCGCCTCGATCTGCCGGGCGCTGGTGCATGATCCCAAGATCATGCTGATGGACGAGCCATTCGGCGCGCTCGACGCCATGACGCGCGAGCGCATGAATGTCGAACTGATGCGCATCCAGCGCGAGACCGGCAAGACCGTGCTGCTGATCACCCATTCGATTCCGGAAGCCGTGTTCCTGGCTGACCGCGTGCTGGTCATGACCGAGCGGCCGGGCGCGATCGCCGCGATCTATGACGTGCCGCTGCCGCGTCCGCGCTCGCTCGATGCAATGGCCGATCCGCAGTTCACCGAACTCGTGCAGCGCATCCGCAAGCATTTCTTCACGCAAGGCGCGCTGGACTAGGATCGCCGATCATGCCGCTTCGCCTCGCGTTACGCGATATCGCTTTCTTCGAACGGCCGGTCCGGTTCGCCCGACCGTTCCGGTTCGGCGCTGTCGTGATCAACGCGACGCCGCAACTGTTCGTGCGGGCCGAGATCGAGGTTGAAGGCAAGGGAACCTTCGTCGGCGCCAGCGCCGAAATGCTGGTGCCGAAATGGTTCGACAAGCGCGCGGAGCTGTCGGCGGAGCAGACGGTCGATGAGCTGCGGCGGTCACTGTCGATCGCGCGCGAGCTCTATCTGTCGCATTCAGGTTTCGGGACGGCGTTTGGATTGCACGCGTCCTGTGTCGAGGCGCAAATCGAGGCATGCGGGAGGGAGGACATTCCACCGCTCGCTGCAGCCTATGGGCCGGCCGAGATCGACAAGGCGATCCTCGATGCGCTGCTGCGAGGCGCCGATGTCAGTTTCTTCCATGGCATGGCGCAGAACATCGCCGCTATCGATGCGCGGTTATCACCCGATCTCGAAAGTGACGACGTGGCGCGGTTTCTCGCTATGCGCAAGCGGCTGGAGCGTGTCGCGATCCGCCACACCGTCGGCCTCGACGACCAGGTCGAAGGCAAGGGTGGGGTCGCCGATACACAGGAGAATGCCGGAGCGCGCTACTTCAAGCTGAAGCTGAACGGCGATCCCGAGGCGGACGCGGCGCGCTTGATCCGGATCGGCAAGGAGCTCGCAACGCTGCCGCATGACTACAACGTCAGCCTCGATGCCAATGAGCAATATGCCGACCTCAACGCGCTCGGCGCGCTAGTCGACCGGCTCGATAGCGACGACGCGCTGTCGCCGATCGTGACCAAGCTTCTGTATATCGAGCAGCCGATGCCGCGCGACATCACGCGGCAGTCGCCGCTCGGTTCACTGGCAAAGCGTGATTTTATCATCGACGAGGCCGACAATTCCTATCAGGCATTCCTTGATGCCCGCGCGCTTGGCTATCGCGGCATCTCCTTGAAATCCTGCAAAGGCATCTACAAGGCGATCGTCAACGCCACACGTGCAGCGACGTGGGCTGCCGCGGGCGACTACAGCTTCGTCACCGGCGAGGACCTGACCTGTCAGGCCGGGATTGCCGTGCAGCAGGACCTCGCGCTCGGCGCTCTGATCGGCGTCACTCACGCCGAGCGCAACGGTCACCACTATGTCGACGGCTTCGCCGGCACGCCGCCGGTCGAGGCGCAGGCCTTTTTGGCCGCGCATCCGGATCTCTATGTCAGCGACGGCGGCAAGATCCGCCTGTCGATCCGCGACGGCAATCTCTCTACGGACACGCTGACCGCGCCGGGGTTCGCGACGTCGGTGCATCCGGACTGGTCCACGCTATTGCCGCTCGCGCGGCCAACAACAAAAATTCCGCAGGAGCAATCGATATGACGACCCAACGCCTCGGCCTGATCATGAACGGCGTCACAGGCCGTATGGGGCTGAACCAGCATCTGATCCGCTCGATCGTCGCGATCCGCGACCAGGGCGGTACGCTGCTGTCGAACGGCGATCGCGTGATGCCCGACCCGATCCTGGTCGGCCGCGACGCCGGAAAAGTTGAGAAACTCGCGAAGCAGTTCAAGATCGAACGCTGGACCACCGATCTCGACAAGGCGCTCGGCGACAAGAACGATACGGTTTTCTTCGATGCCGCCACCACGCAGGCGCGCCCCTCGCTGCTGACCAAGGCGATCGAGGCCGGCAAGCACGTCTATTGCGAGAAGCCGATCGCAACCTCGCTGGACGAGGCGGTCGCCGTGCTCCGGCTCGCGGCGGCAAGAGGAGTCAAGCACGGCACGGTGCAGGACAAGCTGTTCCTGCCGGGCCTGAAGAAGCTCGCCTTTCTGCGCGATTCCGGATTCTTCGGCCGCATGCTCTCGGTGCGCGGCGAGTTCGGCTATTGGGTGTTCGAGGGCGACTGGCAGCAGGCGCAGCGGCCGTCCTGGAACTATCGCAGCGAGGACGGCGGCGGCATCATCCTCGATATGGTCTGCCACTGGCGCTACGTGCTCGACAATCTCTTCGGCGAAGTCGAGAGCGTCAGTTGCCTGGGCACGACGGATATTCCTGAGCGCTGGGACGAGCAGGACAAGAAATATCAGGCAACCGCCGACGACTCCGCCTATGCGACCTTCCGCCTCAAGGGCGGCGTGATCGCGCATATCAACATGTCCTGGGTGACGCGGGTCTATCGCGACGATCTCGTCACTTTCCAGGTCGACGGCACCCATGGCTCGGCAGTCGCGGGACTGACCGATTGCGTCATCCAGGCACGGCAGGCAACGCCGCGGCCGGTGTGGAATCCGGACGAGAAGCGGCTGCACGATTTCTACGCCGACTGGCAGAAGCTGCCCGACAACGCCGTCTACGACAACGGCTTCAAGGAGCAGTGGGAGATGTTCATCCGCCATGTCTGCGAGAACGCGCCCTACAGGCACACGCTGCTCGAGGGCGCCAAGGGCGTGCAGCTTGCCGAATGCGCGCTGCAGAGCTGGCGCGAGCGGCGCTGGATCGACGTCGCGCCGATCAAGGTCTGAGGAGGTCAGCATGAACAAACCTGTGCAGCCGATGTCGTCACTGTCCTTGAAGCTGCCGAATGCGGACCGCTCGATCGAGACCTATCGGCTCGCCGCGTCCCGGACGTTTCCCGCAAAACTCGAGGGCACGCTGAACCGCGTGGCATTTTCGGCGGTGCATGTGGTCGCCGATCCGCTGGCCGACGCCGATCCCTGGCTCTCCGCAGCCGTCGATTGGGACAGGACAATCGCGTTTCGTGAGCATGTCTGGGATCTCGGCCTCGGCGTTGCCGAAGCGATGGACACCGCGCAGCGCGGCATGGGGCTGGACTGGCCGACCTCGCTGGAACTGATCCAGCGTTCGGTTCGCGCCGCGAAGGCGCGCGGCAATGCGCTGGTGTTTTCCGGCGCGGGTACCGATCACCTCGCGGTGGGAGATGCGAAAAGCCTCGATGACGTGATCCGCGCCTATGAGGAGCAGATCGCCGCGGTGGAGAAGGCGGGCGGCCGGATCATCCTGATGGCCTCGCGTGCGCTGGCGAAGCTCGGACGCAACGCGGACGACTACGCGAAAGTCTACGATCGCGTGCTGTCGCAGGTCCGCGAGCCCGTCATCATCCACTGGCTCGGAGACATGTTCGATCCGGCGCTCGGCGGCTATTGGGGGACGGCAGACCTCGACAAGGCGATGGACACTGCGGTTGCCATCATCAACGCCCATGCGGCGAAGATCGATGGCGTCAAGGTCTCGCTGCTCGACAAGCAGCGCGAGATCGACATGCGCCGCAGGCTGGACAAGAACGTCAAAATGTATACCGGCGACGATTTCAATTACGCCGAACTGATCGCCGGCGACGCGCAGGGTTTTTCGCATGCGCTGCTCGGCATCTTCGATGCCATCGCGCCCGCGGCGTCCTATGCGCTGTCGCGGCTGGCCGCCGGTGATGACGCCGGCTTCCACGACGTGCTGGGGCCGACGGTGCCGCTGTCGCGTCATATCTTCAAGGCGCCGACGCGCTTCTACAAGACCGGCGTGGTGTTCATGGCCTATCTCAACGGTCACCAGGATCACTTCACCATGGTCGGCGGGCAGGAGAGCGCGCGATCGACGTTGCATCTCGCCGAGTTGTTCCGGCTGGCGGACAAGGCCGGCCTGCTCGCCAATCCGGAACTCGCGACGCGGCGGATGACAGCGCTGCTCGCTCTGCGCGGCATCGAAGCCTGATGCGCGATTTTTCAGCCGATCACCGCTGGCTGTCGCTGAACACGGCGACGGTCCGCAAGCAGGGCGATCTCCTGCAAATCATTGACGCCTGTGCGCGGCATGGCATCCGCGCCATCGATCCCTGGCGCGACCAGGTCGCCGCCGTCGGCCTCGATCGTGCAGTGCGCGCGGTACGCGATGCCGGGCTCGACCTGACAGGCTACTGCCGCGGCGGCTTGTTCACCTCCGACGCCGCGCGCCGCACTGAGGTGCGCGACGATAATCGCCGCGCGGTGGATGAAGCCAAGGCGCTCGGTGCCTCCTGCGTCGTGCTGGTTGCCGGCGGATTGCCGCAATTTTCTCGGCCGGGCAGCGTGGCGTCGAAGGACATCGCGGGCGCGCGAGCGCAGGTGCACGAAGCCCTCGCGGAGATGCTCGACTATGCGAGAACGGCGAACATGCCGCTGGCGATCGAGCCGCTGCATCCGGCCTATGCCGCTGACCGCGCCTGCGTGAACACGACGAAGCAGGCGCTGGACCTTTGCGATGCGCTCGATCCCGGATGCACCGGCGCACTCGGTGTCGCGCTCGATGTCTATCACGTCTGGTGGGACCCCGAGCTGATGCCGCAGATCGCGCGCGCCGGAAAGGATCGGCTGCTCGCATTCCATGTCTGCGACTGGCTGGTGCCGACCAAGGATATTCTCAACGACCGCGGCATGATGGGCGACGGCGTGATCGACATTCGCTCGGTGCGCGCAGCGGTCGAGGCGCAGGGCTTTGCCGGCTATTCCGAGATCGAGATTTTCTCGAACGACTGGTGGAGCAGGCCGATGGATGACGTCTTGAGCACCTGTATCCAGCGACACCGGTCGGTGGTTTAGGGTGGGGCGATCACGAGAAATCCTGCATCAAGGTCGCCGCGATCTGCTCCAGCGCCCAGTCGACCTGATCGCTCGTGATGACGAGCGGCGGGGCGATGCGGATGGTGTGGTCGTGGGTGTCCTTGGCGAGGATGCCTTTGATCTGCAGGGCTTCGCAATAGCGGCGCGCGGGCGCCGGCCTCCGGATGAAGCTCGACCGCCAGCATCAATCCGCGCCCGCGCACCTCGCGGACGGTGTTGGCGCGGATGCTTCGCAGGCCGTCGAGGAAATGTACCCCCTCGGAGGCCGCGTTCTCGATCATGCCTTCCTCGACGAGCACCCGCAGTGCCGCCCGCGCCACCGCGCAGGCGAGCGGGTTGCCGCCGAAGGTCGAGCCGTGCTGGCCGGGCTTCAACGTGCCGAGCACCGCGTTGTTGGACAGTACGGCCGACACCGGATAGAAGCCGCCCGACAGCGCCTTGCCGAGCAAGGTGACATCCGCCTCGATGCCGTCATGCTGTTCCGCGAGCAGCTTGCCGGTGCGGCCGAGCCCGGTCTGGATCTCGTCGAGGATCAGCATCACGTTGTGCGCGGTGCAGAGCTTTCGTACCTCCGCGAAATAGCCCGCAGGCGGAATGATGACGCCGGCCTCGCCCTGGATCGGCTCGACCAGGAAGGCGACGGTGTTCGGCGTGATCGCCGCTTCGAGCGCGCCGGCATCGCCGAACGGAATGATCTTGAAGCCCGGCGCGAACGGCCCGAAATGATCGCGCGACGCCGGGTCGGTGCTGAAGCCGACAATGCCGAGGGTGCGTCCGTGGAAATTTTCGGCGCACACGATGATCTCGGCCTGCCCATCCGGCACGCCCTTGACCTCGTATCCCCATTTGCGCACCGACTTGATCGCGCTCTCCACCGCCTCGGCGCCGCTGTTCATCGGCAGCACCTTGTGCGAACCGGTCAGCGCGGCGATTTCTTCGTAGAAAGGCGCGAGCTGGTCATTGTGGAACGCGCGCGAGGTCAGCGTCAGCCGGCCGGCCTGTTCGACCATCGCGGCCATGATCTTCGGATGGCAATGGCCCTGGTTGACGGCCGAATAGGCCGAGAGGCAATCGAGATAACGGTTGCCGTTGGTGTCCCACACGAAGACGCCTTCGCCGCGCGCGAGGACGACGCCGAGCGGCTCGTAGTTCTGCGCGCCGAAGCGCGCTTCCCTCGCAATGAAATCATTGATCGGTGGAAACAACGTTCGTCACCGCACCATTGTTCGCCGCTTGCCGGGATTGACGATCGTCGCGCTCACGTTAGGCGGAAGATCGCCCGGCAGAAGCGACCGATTGCTCTCTTCCAAGAATATACCCTAACCGGCAATGCACGGCACGCTGAGAAATCCGCGAAACCGGACCCTGCCGCCGCGGACCGGCTGGCCGTTCAGCGCATAGTTCGGAAAACGTGCCAGGAACCGCGCGATCGCGATGGCCCCTTCGAGCCGCGCCAGCGCCATCCCCGCGCATTGGTGCGCGCCGGTGGCGAAGGCCAGGTGGCGGTTCGGCGTGCGGCCGACATCGAGGTTTTCGGGATCGGGAAATTGCGCGGGGTCACGGTTGGCGGCGCCGATGCACAGCGTTACCGGCGTGCCCTGTCGCATCGTGATGCCGCCGAGCTGGATCTCCTCGACGATCATGCGGTTCCCGAGCTGGTTCGAGCTCTCGAACCGCAGCATTTCCTCGACCGCTGTCTTGATCAGTCCGGGCTCGTCGATCAGGCGCCGCTTCTGCGCGGGATGATTGCTGAGCGCGACCAGCCCGTTGCCGATCAGATTGGTCGTGGTCTCGTGGCCGGCATTGAGCAGGAAGATGCAGTTGTGCAGCAGCTCCTTCGCCGTCAGCCGCTCGCCACTCGCTTCGCCCTGGATCAGCCGCGTCAGAACGTCGCGCTCGGGATTGCCGGGCTTGGCGCGACGGCGTTCGACCAGCGTTTCGAGATAGACGAGGAAGTCCTGCACGGCCTGATTGCCGCGCGCGAATTGTTCGGGGGTGAGCACGGGCTCCAGCGCTCCGAGGATCGCCAACGACCAGTCGCGCAACGGCTCGCGCTCGTCATGTGGCACGTCGAGAAGGTTGCCGATCACCTCGACCGGGATTGCCGCGGCGAAATCGCCGATCAGTTCGAACCGGCCTTTGGCTTCGATCGCGTCGAGCAGGCCATCCACCAACTGGGTGAGATCACCCTCCATCTCGGCGATTGCGCGCGGCGACAGCGCGCCCATGATCAGCCGGCGCACGCGGGTGTGCGCGGGCGGATCGTTGAAGACGAGGCTCGTGGTGTGATGCTCGTAGAGCAGGGAGTTGCCATATTTCGGCAGGAACTCCTTCTTCTTGTCGGAGGAAAACGTCTTGGTGTTCTTGTATGCGGTAACCAGGTCGTCATAGCGGGTCAGGAAGTAGGCGCCGCTCGGCAGACGTTTGACCGGCTCATGCTCCCGCAGTGCACGATAGGTCGGGTAGGGGTTGATGTAGAATTCCGGCGTCAGCCGCTCCAGATCGAAGCGGGCCGCCAGCTCTCGCGCCTCCGAAATCATGCTGTCATACTCTTTGTGCGGGGCGACATGCCGTTTTTGCGCTTTCGAAAACCGCGCGGCCCTCTACAGTCCGGCCGCGAAAACCACTTGCTAGCCGACTGGACCTCAAAATGCACGCGCGTGCCGAAGCTCCCGCCGAATCCTCGAACTCTTGGCCGGAGGACATTTTCTCGATTTTGCAGCGCTTCGACGTGCGGCAGGTGCCCTATGTGCCGGATGCCGGTCATTCGGAGCTGATCCAGCGCGTGCTGGCATCAAAGACGATGCGCGGCATTTCGCTGACGACGGAAGAAGAAGGCGTGGCGCTGCTCGCCGGCGCCTGGGCAGGCGGCCAGCGCGGCGTGCTGCTGATGCAGTCGAGCGGCGTCGGCAACTGCATCAACATGCTGTCGCTGACGCAGATCTTCCGTTTCCCCTTCCTGACGCTGGTGACGATGCGCGGCGAATGGGGCGAGTTCAACCCGTGGCAGGTGCCGATGGGCTCGACCACGCAAGCCGTCTTCGAATTGTCGGGCGTGAAGGTGCTGCGCGCGTCGCATCCCGATGAAGTCCGCGAGGTCATGGAGGCTGCGGCCGGTCAGGCCTACAACGCCTGCACGCCGACCGCCGTCCTGCTGTCGCAGCGCCTGATCGGCGCCAAGGTTTTCACGAAATGAGCAAAGCAAACCTTCTCGATCGCCGCGCCGTCGTCTCCAGCCTGTTGAAGGATCGCAAGGGGACAATCGCCGTCGGCGGATTGGGCGCATCCACCTATGATATCGCCGCCGCGGGCGATCACCCGCGCAACTTCTACCTCTGGGGCGCGATGGGCGGTGCCGTGATGATCGGCCTTGGGCTTGCCCTCGCGCAGCCGAAACTGCCTGTCGTGGTGATCACCGGCGACGGCGAGATGCTGATGGGGATCGGAAGCCTCGCCACCGTCGGCCTGCAGAAGCCCGCCAATCTTTCGATCATAGTCCTCGACAACGAGGCCTATGGCGAGACCGGAGGGCAGGTGAGCCACACGGCCTCAGTGGTCGATTTGGTCGGCGTCGCGAAATCCTGCGGTATTGCGACTGCGCAGTCACTCGAAACCATGTCGGAGATCGAGGCGTTCGCGCCGTCCCTGCAGGACGTCGCGACCGGCCCGCGCTTTGCCACCGTCAAGATCGACGCCGCGAATCTGGAGCGCATGCTGGCGGGCCGCGATGGGATCTTCATGCTGAACCGCCTGCGCGGAGACCTCGGCTTCGGTCCAATCTGACGCTTGACGGTACTTGATAACTGTCTACTGATCCCCTGACGTATGATGGGTGATTTCTGGCGTCTGATTGCGATTTGGGGATGCGGAGCGCCGTCCTGAGAAGTGTGTTGCGATTTTCTGAAAAGGTCGTGCTCAATCAAACACCTAGAGCGCGATCGCGATCCAACCTCAATGCATCACGCCGCGCTCGTTAAGGGCGGCCGGCGGGTTGCACTGCACCGGATACCTTGACTTTTCGCCGTTTGTGAGTGCTTACTCACAACATGACCAACCTTCGAATGACAAGTGACCTCAGGCGGCAGCTGATCCTTGGGGCGGCCAAGCGCTGCTTCGCCCGCAATGGATTTGCCGGCACCACCACAAAGAGCGTGGCGGCGGCGGCGTCCATCTCGGAGGCGCTGCTGTTCAAGCACTTTCCCTCCAAGGCCGCGCTTTATGCGGAAATCCTCGCGGAGGAGTGCGAGGCCGATCCGGATCTGGTGCATCTGCTGGGCCAGGAGCCATCGACGGCGTCGCTGGTCGAACTCGCGCGGAGCATGGTGCGCTACTTCGTGGACATCGCGAACGGTTCTGACGAGCAGGAGGCGCAGCGATTGCGACTCATGGTCACGAGCCATCTCGAGGACGGCGAATTCGCGCGGCTGCTCTATGACAAGGTCGGTAACCTGATCGGGCCGATGTTTACGGCGTCGCTCGAGTTCGCGGTCGCGGCGGGTGATGCCACGCGGATCACGGGCGATCCGCTCAACCTTTTCTGGTTCGCCCATCACACCGCGCTGATGGCGACGCTGACACGCTTTCCGACGACGCCGTGTCTCGCATACGGCAAGGCTGACGATCTGGAACGTCAGCTCTGCGAGTTTCTCTTGCGTGGAATTGGACTAAGCGAGGCCGCAATCGCTGCGCATCTGACCCGCGAACTGACGCGGCCTTCGGCTTTGCCGGCAACTGCAGAAAGTGCATGACAATGAACATTGCGACCGAACGCAACATCTCGGGCGAACCGATCGACAAGAAGCGCAGCCGCCCGATCAGGCCGGTGCTCTGGTTCTTCATCGTCGGCTCGCTGCTGGCGCTGCTCGTCGGCGGTCTCGTCTGGTTCAACCACTTCCGCAACCAGATGATCGCGCAGTTCTTCGCCAACAACAAGCCGCCGCCGGTCAGTGTCAGTGTGGCGGAGGCGAAGAGCGAGGTCATTCCGAACCTGTTGACTGCGGTCGGCGAGCTCGTCGCCGTGCACCAGGTGAACGTCACTTCCGACGTCAGCGGGCGCATCACGGACATCTTGTTCACCGCGGGCTCGCATGTGAAGTCAGGCACGCCGCTGGTGCAGCTCTATGATGCGCCGGAGCAGGGCGATCTTTCCAACTTCAAGGCGCAGGCGACGGTCGCGCAATTGTCGCTCGACCGCGCCAAGCAGCTCGCCGCGCGTCAGTTCGGTCCGCAGGCGACGGTTGATTCGGCGCAGGCCGCCTTCGACCAGGCCCAGGCCGGCATCGCCAAGACCGAGGCGATCATATCGCAGAAGCTGGTGCGGGCGCCGTTCGAGGGAGAACTTGGCGTGCGCCATATCGAGGTCGGGCAGTTCCTGACCGCCGGCACGCAGATCGTGTCGTTGACCGACCTGTCGGAGCTTTATGCGAACTTCACGGTGACGGAAAAGGACAGCGCCCAGCTCAAGGTAGGGCAGGTCGTTCGCGTCAAGGTCGATGCCTATCCGGGCCGGACCTTCGAAGGCAAGATCTCCACCATCGAACCGCAGATCGCGTCCGACACGCGCAACATTCGCGTGCAGGCGACGATCGCCAATCCGGAACAGATCCTGAAGCCCGGCATGTTCGCGACCACCACCGTGGTGCTGCCGGACAAGCCGCCGGTGGTCACCGTGCCGGAGACGGCGGTCGACTATACGCTCTACGGCGACTCCGTGTACCTGATCCAGGAGAAGAAGAGCGACGACGGAAAGACCAGTCTGACCGTGGTGCGCAGCTTCGTGCAGACCGGCAACCGGATCGAGGGCCGTGCCGAGGTTCTGAAAGGCGTGAAGCCTGGCGACCGCGTCGTCGCGGTCGGGCAGCTCAAGCTGCAATCGGGCGCTGCTGTTGCGATCTCGACCGATGCTCCGCCATCGATTCCCGCGCAGGCGCCGCGCTACTAGAGCATGATCCAAAGGACCGGCAGCTGCCTCAGCGCGGCGCCGGTCCTGACGAGATCATCAGCAGGAAACTTTAGAAGGTCCTTTGCACGATGGCCCTGACCGATATCTTCATCAAGCGTCCGGTTTTGTCGGTCGTCGTCAGCCTGCTGATCCTTCTGATCGGCCTGCGCGCGGCGACCGTGATGCCGATCCGGCAATATCCGAAACTGTCGAACACCGTCGTCAACGTCACGACCTCCTATCCCGGCGCGTCGGCGGATTTGATCCAGGGCTTTATCACGACGCCGATCGAGCAGGCGGTCGCCTCCGCCGAAGGCGTCGACTACATCACGTCGTCATCGGTGCTCGGCACCAGCACGATCCAGGTCTACATCAAGCTGAACTTCGATCCGAACCAGGCCCTGACCGAGGTGCTCGCCAAGGTCAATTCGGTCAAATATCTGATCCCGAAGGAGTCCAACGACCCGATCGTCACCAAGACCACCGGCCAGACCACGGCGGTGATGTATCTCGGCTTTTCGAGCGAGGAGCTCTCGGGCAGCGCGATTTCCGACTATCTCACGCGCGTCGTGCAGCCGGTGTTGTCCACGGTGGACGGCGTGGCATCGGCCGACATCCTCGGCGGCCAGACGTTCGCGATGCGGCTGTGGCTCGATCCGGTCCGCATGGCCGGGCGTAGCGTGTCGCCGACCGATGTGGCCGCCGCGATCGCCGCCAACAACTTCCAGGCCGCCGCCGGCCAGGCGAAGGGCTATTTCATCGTCTCCAACGTCTCGACCAATACCGATCTGCAGAACATCCAGCAGTTCAAGCGCATGATCGTCAAATCCAGGGACGGCGGCTTCGTGCGCATGGAGGACATCGCGACCGTCGAGCTGGCCGCGCAAAGCACGGATGCGAGCGTCGCCTTCAATGGCGAGCACGCGATCTTCATCGGCGTGCAGGCCACGCCACAGGGCAATCCGCTGACGCTCGTGAAGGGCGTGCGCGCGCTGTTCCCCGAATTGGAGCGCAACCTGCCGCCGTCGATGAAGATGAAGGTGGCCTATGACTCCACCAAGTTCATTCAGTCGTCGATTGACGAGGTCGAGAAGACGCTGGGCGAGGCCGTGATCATCGTCGTGGTCGTGATCTTCCTGTTCCTGGCGTCTTTCCGTTCGGTCCTCATCCCCGTCGTCACCATTCCGCTGTCGCTGATCGGCGTCTGCAGCCTGATGCTCGCGATGGGCTTCAGCTTCAATCTCTTGACGCTGCTCGCGATGGTGCTGGCGATCGGGCTCGTGGTCGACGACGCGATCGTGGTCGTCGAGAACATCCACCGCCATCTGGAAGAGGGCAAGGCGCCGGTCCAGGCCGCGCTGCAGGGTGCGCGCGAGATCGTCGGTCCGGTGATCTCGATGACGATCACGCTCGCGGCCGTCTATGCGCCGATCGGCTTCCTCGGCGGGCTGACGGGTTCGCTGTTCCGCGAGTTCGCGTTTACGCTCGCGGGCTCGGTGATCGTGTCGGGCGTGATCGCGCTGACGCTGTCGCCGATGATGTGCTCGGTCTTTCTGAAGAGCGCCGACGAAGGACGGTTCGCGCGACTGGTCAACCGGGTGTTCGGCGCGATGACGCGCTGGTATGGCCGCAGGCTCGACCGCACGCTCGATTATCGCCCGATCACCGGCCTGTTCGCGCTGACGATCCTGGGACTGGTCGGCTTTCTCTATATGCACACCTCCAAGGAGCTCGCGCCGGAAGAGGATCAAGGCATCGTCTTCGCGGTGACGAAAGCGCCGAAATACGCCAACATCGACTATATCGACCATTACGGCGAGAAGCTCGACAAGGAGTTCCAGAAATTCCCCGAGACGGATCTGCGCTTCGTGCTGAACGGCATCAACGGCCCGCAGAACGGCATCGCCGGCATGCTGCTGAAGCCCTGGGATGAGCGCAAGCGCTCCTCGATCGCCCTGAAGCCGCTGGTGCAGGCCGAGCTCAGCAAGATCGAAGGCGTCAACGCGTTCGCTTTCAACCTGCCGCCGCTGCCGGGCGGGCCGGGCGGTTTGCCCGTGCAGATGGTGATCAATTCGACCGCCGGATTCCAGACCGTCTATGAGCAGATGACCAAGCTGAAGGATGCGGCACGCAAGAGCGGGCTGTTCATCGTTTCCGACAGCGATCTCGATTTCAACCAGCCGGTGGTGCGGGTCAAGATCGACCGTACCAAGGCGAGCGATCTCGGCCTCACAATGCAGAATATCGGCGCCACGCTCGCGACGTTGCTCGGCGGCAATTACGTCAACCGCTTCAACCTCGAGGGACGTTCCTATCAGGTGATCCCGCAGGTGCCGCGCGGCATCCGGCTGTCGCCGGAATCGCTCGGCGGCTATTACGTGCCGACCTCGACCGGCCAGCAGGTGCCGCTGTCGACCGTGGTATCGATCGAGACCGGGACCGACCCGAATTCGCTGACGCATTACAATCAGCTCAACTCGGCGACCTTCTCGGCGGTGCCGATGCCGGGCGTCACGATCGGGCAGGCGGTGGACTTCCTCGAAGGCGAGGCCAAGAAGCTTCCCGCCGGCTTCAGCCACGATTATCTCGCCGACTCCCGCCAATATGTGCAGGAAGGCAATCAGCTTGCGATTACCTTCGGCTTTGCGTTGATCATCATCTTCCTGGTGCTGGCGGCGCAGTTCGAGAGCCTGCGCGATCCGCTGGTGATCATGATCAGCGTGCCAATGGCGATCGTCGGCGCGCTGATTCCGCTGTTCTTCGGCGCCGCGACGATGAATATCTACACCCAGGTCGGGTTGCTGACGCTGGTCGGTCTGATCACCAAGCACGGTATCCTGATGGTGGAATTCGCCAACGAGCTGCAGCTCAACGAGGGGCTCGACCGGCGTTCGGCGATCGAGATGGCGGCGCGGATCCGGCTCCGCCCTATCCTGATGACGACGGCAGCGATGGTCACCGGCCTCATTCCGCTCCTTACGGCGACCGGCGCGGGCGCCGCCAGCCGCTTCTCGATCGGTCTCGTCGTCGTCGCCGGCATGTCGATCGGTACGCTGTTCACGCTGTTCGTGCTGCCTGCGGTCTATGTCGTGCTCGCCACCGATCACCGGGCGAAGGCTAACTCGCAGCGGACCAAGGAAATTTCTGAATTCGACGTCGGATCCAACAATGCCTTGAAGCCGACCTGAGAGGCCGGCCTGAGGCGTTGCCGGTAAAGTGCGGCCGACCATCGATTTGTCCGGACTCAACCGCGGCGAGAGACAACGCATTGTTTTCTTGCTAGATTGGCCGGGATGACGGCATCACTCCAGTCAGATACGCGTACCGGTTGTGAAATTTCAGACGCTCTCGCAGATGGCTCCGCGAGGGCGGCGCCGTCGTCTCTGACCACGCGGAGCCGGCTGTTCACCAAATACGATGCGCTGCTCGTGGCTATCGTCGGGATCACGCTGCTGGCCGGCGGAATCTACGAGATCTTCACCCACTACCGTGAACACCGGACATCGCTGATCCGTCTGCAGCATGAGCAGGCGACGGCGGCGGCCGCCAAGATCAGCCAGTTCATCGAAGACATCGAAGGTCAGCTTGGCTGGACCACCCAGACGCCGTGGTCGGCGGGCGCGCCGGACAATCGTCGCTTCGACGCACTGCGTCTGCTGCGGCAGGTGCCGGCGATCAGCGAACTGGTCATGGTCGATGCGGCAGGCAAGGAGCGACTGCGGGTGTCGCGTGTTACGATGGATGTCGTCGACAGCGGGACCGATCTCTCTCAGGATCCGAAATTCACGGAAGCCATCGCCCACAAGGTCTACTTCGGGCCGGTCTATTTCCGTAAGGAATCCGAACCCTACATGACGATCGCGCTCGCCGGCGGGCGCAAGGACTCGGGCGTCAGCATCGCCGAGATCAATCTCAAGCTGATCTGGGACTTGGTGTCCGAGGTGAAGGTCGGCCAGCACGGGCGCGCCTATATCGTCAGCGGTCGTGGTCGCCTGATCGCGCATCCCGACATGGGTCTCGTGCTGCGCGACACGGACATGTCGAGGTTGGCGCAGGTGAAGGCGGCGGAAACCGACAGCGACATGATGTCGGACGCGCTGGACGGCGGGGAGAATATCGCGGGGCAGGAGGTGCTGACCGCCTTCGCGCCAATCCGGCCGCTGCGCTGGACCATGTTCGTCGAGCGTCCCGCCGACGAGGCCTATGCGCCGCTCTATGCCGCCCTGCAACGGCTCACCCTCGCGATACTTGCCGCGTCGATTCTCGCGGCGCTCCTCACCATCCTCATGACGCGCCGGGCCGCCCTCGCGCCTGCAACGCCGTGGACATGGGGCGGGCCAGCCGGCAGTGGTGCCGTCGCGCAGAGGTTCTCCGCGGATCCCGGCGGCAAGGTTGAACAGGGTGTGACAAGGGCGAGCGAGCCCGTCCAGCCGACGATGACGCCACCGGAGGTGCTCGAGGTCGTCGACCGCTCCGCGGATGGCTTGCAGCAGGCGCTCGACACGCTGATCGAGTCCGCTGCGCGACTGTGTTCGGCCGATAGCGCGGCGCTCGACCGCAAGACCGGCGAGGAACTGCGGCAGGTTGCAAGCTTCGGCTTCCCTTCGGAGTTCAAGGAATGGCGCAAGAACAAGCCCATCGCGCTGGATCAGGGCGCGATCGTCGGCCGGGCCTTTATCGCGCGCAATCCCGTGCAAATCCTCGATGTCATCACTGATCTCGAATTCACCCAACTCGAGGCGCAGAGGCGCGGGGGCTTCCGTACGGTGTTGGCCGTGCCCCTGATGCGCGACGGCGAGCCGACCGGCGTCCTGTTGATGACGCGGGCCCAGCCGAAGCTGTTCAGCGAGGAGCAGATCGAGGTGGTGACAACGCTCGCCAACCTCGCCGCGATGATGATCGAGAGCGTCCAGCCGCTGAGAGCACTGCTCGACGGCGCGGCGGATGCCCGCTCGCAACATTAATCACCTGCACCATCTGGAGTTTGAAATGACGACGCTCGAATTTGCCGCCGGCAATTATCGTTTCATTCCGGCCGTGTTCCAGTATTCGAGCGGCGCTGCGGCCGATGCCGGTTATGAGATCGAGCGCGTGCGCTTCGATCGTCTGCTGCCGCTTGCCGAGGGCTTTGCGCGAGCAGCAGACCACATCAAGGCCGCCGGCCGCCCGCTGACGGCCTTCTGCGCCTGCGAGCTGCGTTCGCCCGCGGCTTTCACCGAGGACGGCTTTCGCAGGTTCAACGAGCACTATGTCAAGACGCTCGCGGAATGGGGCACCTACGACGGCAAGACCAATCCGGTGGCGCGCAGCAATGTCTGCCCCGAGATCGACCCGCCCGTCGAGCCGTCGTTTTATTCATTCTCGTTCACGCGGCCGAACGCGCAGGCGACCCCGACTTTCGTAATCGCGGGCGGCGCGGAGGCGCGCGGCGGCCCCGGTACCTATCCCGAGCGCATCGTGCGTTACCGCGATGTGAGTCCGGAGGGTTTGAAGGAGAAGGTTCGCTTCACGGTTGGCGAGATGGAAAGGCGCATGGAATTGTTCGGCTTCGGCTGGAACGATACCAGCGACGTGCAGGCCTATACGATCCGTGATTTTCATCCCGTGATCGCCGACGAACTGGTCCGGCGCGGCGCCACGCGCTCTGGGCTGACCTGGCACTTCGCGCGTCCGCCCGTGGTCGATCTCGAATACGAGATGGATTGCCGCCGCGTTGCGCGAGAAGTCTTGATCTAAAGCATGATCCGGAAAAATGTGTAGCGGTTTTCCCTTAGCTAACAAACGCGGAACGCGTTTGCGCGGAGATCATGCTCAAACAAAGACCTAAAGCGCGATGACAATTCAACCTGATCTCATCGCGCTTTAGGCCCAAATCAACGTGCGCGCGGGTCGAGCGCGTCGCGCAAACCGTCGCCGACGAGATTGAGCGACAGCACGACCAGGAAGATCGCAAGTCCCGGCCAGATCGCCATCCACGGCGCATTGGTGAGAAAGCGTTGCGCCGCGTTCAGCATGCTGCCCCAGGACGGGGCGGGCGGCTGCTGGCCGAGCCCCAGGAACGACAACGCGGCTTCCGCGATGATCGCCGCGGCGATGGAGAGCGTCGCCTGCACCAGGAGCGCCGGCATGATGTTGGGCAGGATGTGAAACAGCGCGATGCGCCAGCGCGGATTGCCCATGGCGCGCGCGGCCTCGACGTAGTCCTCGACCTTGACGGCCATCACCTGGCCGCGCGTCAGGCGGATGAAGATCGGCGTTGCGGACACGCCGATCGCGATCATTGCGTTGCCGAGGCTCGGCCCGAGAAACGCCGAGAGCGCGATCGCCAGGATCAGGAACGGGCAGGCCAGCATCGCATCGGTGATCCGGCTGATCAGCGCGTCGATAAATCCACCGCGGTAGCCGGACAACAGCCCGAGCGGCACGCCGATGGAGAGCGCAATGGTGACCGAGATCGCGCCGGCCAGAAGCGAGGCACGGGCGCCGTACATGACGCGCGCGAGCACATCGCGGCCGAGGTCGTCGGTGCCGAACCAGTGCAGCGTTGAGGGCGGTTTGCGCACGAGGCTCCAGCTTGTCGCGATCGGGTCATAGGGCGCGACCAGAGGAGCGAACAGCGCGAGCAGGATGAAGATCGAGATCACGACGAGACCTGCGACCGCGCCCTTGCGCTTGAACAGCCGGCGCAGCGCGCGCCGCGTCGGGCTTTCCAGCTCGTCGGCGGCTTCGGATATCCGGATCGCGGGGAGGGCGGCGTCGGTCATGTCGTCACGCCCTCAACCGCGGATTGACCAGGATATAGGCGATGTCGGCGATCAGATTGAGCGTGATGTAGATCGTCGCCGTCACCAGCACGACGCCCTGCACCACGGCATAGTCGCGATTGAACACTGCATCGACGATCAGCTTGCCGAAGCCGGGGATCGAGAAGATCTGCTCGGTCAGCACCGCGCCCGACAGGAGCGTGCCGAGTTCGAGCGCGCCGAGCGTGATCACGGGCGTCAGCGCGTTGCGCATCGCGTGCTTGAGGATCACCGAGCGCTCGGACAGGCCCTTGGCGCGTGCGGTGCGCACATAATCGCTCTCCAGCACCTGCAGCATGGCGCTGCGGGTATGACGCATCAGGACCGCCGCGATCGCGTTGCCGAGCACGAAGGCCGGCATGATGGTGGAGGCGAGGCTCGCCCGCCAATTCTCCGACAGCGGCACGTAACCCGAGGCCGGCAGCCAGCCGAGTTTGATCGAGAACAGAAAGATGAGCATGATGCCGAGCCAGAAATTCGGCGTCGAGATGCCCCACAGCGCGAACAGGTTCGCGCCATAGTCCCAGGCCGTTCCTTTCTTGACGGCGGATACGATGCCGGCGGGAATGCCGATCAGGAACGCGATCATGATCGCCATCGATCCGAGCTGCAACGTCACCGGCAGCTTCTGCGCAATCAGTTGCAGCACCGGCGCCTTGACGCGCAGCGACTCGCCGAAGTCGCCGGACAGCACGCCCTTGACCCAGAAGAAATATTGCACCGGGATCGGCTGATCGAGCCGGTATTGCTTACGCAATTGCTCGATCACCGCGGGGTCGCGTTCCTCGCCGGCCATCACCAGCGCAGGATCGCCCGGCAGCAGATGCTGCAGCGAGAAGATCAGGATCGACACGAAGAACAGCGTCGGAACCAGCTGGGCGAGGCGGCGCGCGAGGAAGCTCAGCATGGGAGAGCAAAGCTCCCACGCGACAGGACCTGAGAAATACGCACCGCCTGCGGCTCCACGGCCCTCCTCACTTCAGCTTCAGTCCGATCACACGCACCAGGCCGTCCGGCATCTGGCGGTAACCTTCGAGCTTCTTGGTGTGAGCGAACAGAAGCTTGCGATGATAGAGGTAGATGATCGGCTCGTCGTTGAGCAGGATCTTGGTCAGCTTCTCGTAGATCGCCTTGCGCTGCTCGGGATCGGAGATCGCGCGTGCGTCTTCCATCAGCTTGTCGGCTTCCGGATTGGAATAGCCGCCGTCGTTCTGCGGCGCCTTGGTGTGCAGGAAGACGTAGGAATTGCCGTCGGGATCGATCCGGCCGCTCCAGTTGATCTGGAAGATCTGGAACTCTCCGGCCTGCGCCTGCTTGAACGAGGTCGCGAACTCGATCAGTCGGATCTTCAGGTCGAAGCCCGCTTCCGCCGCCATCGACTGGACGACCTGGGCGACGGCTTCGTTCTCGGCGCCTTTTGGCAGCATCATGTCGACGCTGACCGGCAACTTGACGCCGGCCTCCTTCAACAGCGCCTTGGCCTTTTCGACGTCGCGCGGGCGGATCGGAAACGCCTTCTGATAATAGGGATGTTCCGGACTGACCCATTGATTGCCCGGCGTGAACTCGCCGTTGAACACGACCTGATTGAGGGCTTCGCGGTCGATCGACAGATCGAGCGCCTGGCGCACCTTTTCCGACTGGCTGAGCGCGCCTTTGGTCTTGTCGTTGGCGACGTTGATGGTCAAGCCGAGATAGCCTAGCTCAGGCGCGGTCGAGAGCACGAGGTTGGAATCGGCGCGGACGTCCTTGAGGTCGGTCGCGAGAATGCGCTCGGCGAGATCGAGGCCTCCAGACTTCAAGTTGGCAAGCCGGACCGTGGCATCGACAATCGGCTGGTACACGATGCGGTCGATGAAGACATTGTCCTTGTTCCAGTAGTCGGCGAACTTCTCGAACACCATGCGGTCCTGCTGCACGCGCTCGACGAACTTGTAGGGTCCGGCGCAGACCGGATGCAGGCCGAATTTGTCGCCGGCTTCCTTTGCGGCCTTGGGCGACACCATCATGCCGGAGCGGTCGGTGAGCTGCGAGAGCAGCGGCGAGAATGGCGTCTTCAGCACGAGCTTGATCGTCAGGGGATCGACGACCTCGACATGATCGACGCTGGCGAGCTCTGATTTCCGGAATGATCCCGGGAACGTCATGTGCCGTTCGATCGAGAATTTTGCCGCCTCGGCGTCTAGCGGCTCGCCGTCGTGGAATTTCACGCCCGGCCTGAGCCTGATGGTCATCTCCTTGCCGTCGGCGGATGTCTCGTGCGACAGCGCGAGCTGCGGCACGATGTTGAGCTTCTCGTCGATGTCGAACAATTTGTCGCAGAATGCCGAGAACACGATACGGCCGACATAGGTGCGTCCAAGCGACGGATCGAGAACGTCGGGGTCCTCTGCGATCCCGATGCGAAGCGTCGTCTGGGCCTGAACCGAGGTGCCGAGCGCAACGCAGAGCGCCGCCGTGGCCACCAACAAACGCACGATCTTCATCAGAATACTCTCCAGTTAAATGCCAGCCGGCGGTGATGCACCAACCGTACCAACCCCGGACAGCGCCGGTCCTTCCATACCCCCGCTGAATGCGGCCACGAGCTTCTCCAGTGTCGGCGAGAAGCCGCCGTCGGAGGGCACGATGGTGTCGCCGGGCGGCAGCTCGCTTGCGCGATGGCAGGCGGTCGCATGCCCTGCCGGATCGGCGTGCAGATGCGGCACATCCGTGCGGCAAACTTCGATCGCGTGCGGGCAGCGGGTATGAAAGCGGCAGCCCGACGGCGGATTGAGTGCGCTCGGCATCTCACCCTGCAGCAGCATGCGGCCCCGCTTTGCCTGCGGCTTGGGCACGGGAATCGCTGACAGCAGGGCGCGGCTATAGGGGTGACGGGGTGAGGCGAACAGCGCGTCCGTGCTGGCCGTCTCGACGATCCCGCCGAGATTCATCACGGCGACACGATCGGCAATGTGCTTCACGACTGCGAGATCGTGCGACACGAAGATGTAGGAGAGGCCGAGCCGCTCTTGCAGGTCGCGCAGCAGGTTCAGGATCTGCGAGCGGATCGAGACGTCGAGCGCCGACACCGGCTCGTCGCAGATGATGAGTTTCGGCTCGACCGCGAGCGCACGCGCGATCGCGATGCGCTGGCGCTGGCCGCCGGAGAACTCGTGCGGGTAGCGGCGAGCGAAGCGCGGCTCGAGCCCGACCAGGCGCAACAGCTCCTCGACCCGCGCGCGGCGATCGGCCGGCGGCACCAGGTCATGCAGCGCGAGCGGCTCGCTCAGAATCTGGCTCACGGTCATCCGTGGATTGAGCGAAGCGTAGGGGTCCTGGAAGATGATCTGCGCCTTGCGGCGGAAGGCGCGCAATTGCTCGGCATCGAGCGAAAGCAGATCGCGTCCGTCGAAGCGGATGCGGCCCGCGTCCGGCTCGATCAGGCGCAACACCAGCCGGCTCACCGTGGACTTGCCGCAACCGGATTCGCCGACGAGCGCCAGCGTCTCGCCGGCCTCGACCTGAAAGCTGACGCCGTCGACTGCCTTGACGAAGGCGGTCGGCCGTCCGAACACCGAGCGCTCGGCGACGAAATGCTTGACGAGATGTTCGACTTCGAGAAGCGTCGCCATCACGACACCAGCCTTTCCAGCGGCGCCTTGATGCAGCGCGACCAGTGACCGGGGCTGACCTCGACGAGCGGCGGCGGCGCCTTGCGGCAGGCGTCGCTGACGAAGGGACAGCGCGCGGCGAAGCGGCAGCCGGTGGGCGGATTCGTCATGTTCGGCACCATGCCCTCGATGGTCGCAAGATGTATCGCGCGGCGGTCGAGCCGCGGGATCGAACCAATCAGGCCGACCGTGTAGGGATGCTGCGGGGCGGTGAACAGGTCATCGACATCGGCGCGCTCGACGATCTCGCCGGCATACATCACCGCGACCTCGTCACAGACTTCGGCGACGACGCCGAGATCGTGCGTGATCAGGATGATCGCAGCGCCGCTCTCGGCCTTCAGCTCGCGCATCAGTTCGAGGATCTGCGCCTGCAGGGTGACGTCGAGCGCCGTGGTCGGCTCGTCGGCAATCAGCAGGCGGGGATCGCAGGCCAGCGCCATCGCGATCATCACGCGCTGGCGCATGCCGCCCGAGAGCTTGTGCGGATAGTCGTCGATGCGCTTTTCGGGCGAGGGGATGTGAACGCGGCGCAACAGATCGATGGCGCGCTGGCGCGCCGAACGCTGCGATCCGCCGCGATGGCGCACGATGGTTTCGGTGATCTGGTCGCCGATCGTGAAGCTCGGATTGAGCGAGGTCATCGGCTCCTGGAAGATCATGGCGAGGCGGTTGC
This sequence comes from uncultured Alphaproteobacteria bacterium, assembly GCA_963770385.1. Taxonomy (GTDB): domain Bacteria; phylum Pseudomonadota; class Alphaproteobacteria; order Rhizobiales; family Xanthobacteraceae; genus Bradyrhizobium. The sequence goes on from CAVYPJ010000003.1 coordinate 4,170,808, forward strand.
CGCGCAGGTCGCGCAAGGTCTGGTCGGATGTCTTGAGGAGATCGAATCCGTCGAAGCGGATCGAGCCGGAGACCTCGGAGGATTGCTTGGACAACAGCCCCATGATGGCGAGCGACGTTACGCTCTTGCCGCAGCCGGATTCTCCGACGAGGCCGAGCGTCGCGCCGTTCCTGACGGAGAGATCGACGCTGTCGACGGCGTGCGTGATGCGGCCGTCGTCGCCGCGAAACAGCACGCGCAGCCCTTCGATTTCGATCAGCGGATTGACGGTCATTGCTCGCTCGCAAGCGCTTGTTCGATGCCGGCATCGATCGTCGCGCGGTCGGTGATCCCGGCCGGCCTCTCGCGCGTCGGCAGGAATTTGCGGAAGTGCACCCAGCGCTCGCGGCTGACGCGGCCGTCGTCCACGGCGATCAGCGCCGCGATGATGTCGTGGGGGTTCTTGCCTTCACGCAGCAGCCTCACGCCATCGATGCTGTAATAGGGATTGACCAGCGCCTGTGTTGCGATCGCGCCGACGCCGGCCGCGACATGCGGCACGCGTGCGCCGGCGGCGAAGAACTTTGTCGCAACCGCAATCCCGATCTGGCCGGTAGCGCTGTCCTTGGCGATGATCGACCAGGTCATGGATGACGTCTATCGTCCGGCCGCGTAGCCCTGCATGCCGCGCGGATTGGCGGCAGCACGGCGACGAGGACCGATTTTCGATGCGGCAGTCAGGCGGCCTTCCGACCAGTCCGGGCCGACCTCGACCACATGGCCGCGGCGTTTCAGCTCATCGACGGTCGCCTTCGGCACGCGGTTCTCGACCACCATCACGCCGGGCCGCGACGTGCGCGGCCAGAACGAAATCGGGAAATGCTCGGAGTGCCAGGCCGGCGCATCGATCGCTTCCTGCAGGTTCATCTTGGCATGGACGTGCCGCAGGAAGAACTGCGTGATCCACTGGTCCTGCTGATCGCCACCGGGCGAGCCCCAGGCGAGATACGGCTCGCCATCGCGCAGTGCCATGGTGGGCGAGAGCGTGGTGCGCGGACGCTTGCCCGGCGCCAGCGCGGCAGGGTGGCCTTCCTCCAGCCAGAACATCTGTGCGCGAGTGCCGAGGCAGAAGCCGAGCTCGGGAATCACCGGCGAGGACTGCAACCAGCCGCCCGACGGCGTCGCCGAGATCATGTTGCCGGCCTTGTCGATGATGTCGAAATGCACGGTGTCGCCGCGCACCTCGCCGAACCGGCCGACCGTTGGTTCGCCCGCGCCCAGCGCGCCGACCGCCTCGCGCTGTCCCTCGGCGCGGCGCAGCTTGACGACCGCGCCGTAGCCTTCGACCGAGCCGGGAACGAAATCGAGCGAGGCTTTGTCCTTCGAGATCAGTTTGCGCCGCGTGTCGTTATAGGCGTCCGACAGCAGCGTCTGGATCGGGATCTCGGTGAAATTGGGATCGCCATAGAACGTGTCGCGATCGGCAAAAGCGAGCTTCGCGCATTCGATCTGCAAATGGATGAAGTCGGGGCCGGTCGGATCGAGCCCGTCGAGCTGGAAGCCCTTGAGCAGGGCAAGCTGCTGCAGCGTCACCGGGCCCTGGCTCCAGACGCCGGCCTTGCAGACGGTGTAGCGGCCATAGTCATAGGTGAGCGGCGCCTCCACCGTAGGCTGCCAGCGGGCCATGTCGTCGGCGGTGAGAACGCCGCGGTGCGGCGAGCCCGAAACGTCCATGACTTCCTGTGTGCGGCAGAACTTGTCGATCGCTTCGGCGACGAAGCCGTGCGACCAGGCTTTCCGTGCGCGCTCGATCTGCGCGACGCGATCGCCGCCCGCGCTCTCGGCTTCTTTGAGGATGCGAGCGTAGGTCTCAGCAAGCTTCTTGTTGGTGAACAGCGTGCCGGGTTTCGGCACCTCGCCGTTAGGCAGATAGATCGCGGCTGAGGTCGGCCAGTGCTTGCGGAACAGCTGCTCGACGGTCTTGATGGTGGCGGAGGCGCGCTCGACCAGCGGATAGCCTTGGTCGGCATAGGTGATCGCCGGCTCCAGCACGTCGCGCAGCCGCATCGTGCCGTAGTCGCGCAGCAGCAGCAGCCAGGATTCGAACGCGCCGGGCACGCAGGCGGCCAGAAGGCCGGTGCCGGGCACCATGTCCAAGCCCTCACTGCGGTAATGCGCGATCGTCGCGCCCGCGGGCGCCGTACCCTGGCCGCAGATCACCTCGGTGCGGCCGCGCTTGACGTCGTGGAGGATGATCGGGACTTCGCCGCCTGCGCCGTTCAGATGCGGCTCGACGACCTGCAGCGTCAAGGCTGCGGCGGCGCCCGCGTCGAAGGCGTTGCCGCCTTTCTCGAGCATCGACATGCCGACCGCGGTTGCGATCCAATGCGTGGAGGCGACGACGCCGAAAGTACCTTCGATTTCCGGCCGTGTCGTGAATGGATCGGGATTGACGTTGCTCATGGGACTGATGTCTTTCGCGGGAATGTTGCGGGCGGAATTGATCACAGCGGAACGCGGATGCCAACACGCCTTGCCGTGATCACTCCAGGCATCCTCGTGGTCATGCAGGCACGGAAGCGGCCTGATTGTTGACGGCATGGCAGGCGACGCCGTCGATCAGTTCGGGCGCCTCCCTGCGGCAAAGGTCGAAGGCCTGCGGGCAGCGCGGGTTGAAGGCGCAGCCTGGCGGCGGATTGATCGGATTCGGGATCTCGCCCTTGACCGGGATGCGCTGGCGGCCGGACATCGCGAGGTCCGGCACCGCGCCGAGCAGCATCTTGGTGTAGGGCATGCGGGGCCGCTCGAACAGCTCGCGAGCTTCGGCGATCTCGACGACGCGGCCGAGATACATCACGCCGATGCGGCTCGCCATGTGCCGCACCACGGCGAGGTTGTGGCTGATGAAGAGATAGGTGAGGCCGAACTTGTCCTGCAGGTCGCGCATCAGATTGAGGATCTGCGCCTGCACGGAAACGTCGAGCGCCGAGGTCGGCTCGTCGCAGACGATGAACTCGGCATTGGAGGCAAGCGCCCGTGCGATCGCGATGCGCTGCCGTTGTCCGCCCGAAAACTCGTGCGGATATTTCTTGCCGTCATCGGGATGCAGACCGACGAGGCTCAAAAGCTCCCCGACGCGCTCCTGGATCTGCCGCTCGCCCTGGATCAGGTCGAAGGCGCGGATCGGTTCGGCGACGATGGCATCGACCCGGAAGCGCGGATTGAGGCTGGCATAGGGGTCCTGGAATACCATCTGGATGCGGCGCCGCAATCGTCTTCGCGCCTGCGCGTGGGTCGGGTTCGTCATCGACACGCCATCGATGACGACGTTGCCGGAAGTGGGCGGCAACAGGCCGACGACCATGCGTGCGACCGTGGTCTTGCCGGAGCCGGATTCGCCGACGAGCGCGAACGTCTCGCCCTTCTTGATGTCGAAGGTGACGCCGTCGACCGCTTTCAGGAACTCCAGCTCGCCGCCTTCGAGCACGCGGTTGAGCCAGGGTTTCGAAACGTCGAACACCCGGCGCAGATTCTTCACCTCGACATAGGAGGCCGATGTCATGCCGCGCTGTCCTTTACCGACGTATCGTAGAGATGGCAGGCGACGGCTTGTGTGCCGTGTTGCAGCGGCTCGGGTCGTTCGACGCGGCAGCGATCGAAAACGGAAGCGCAGCGCGGGTTGAACGGGCAGCCGGGCGGGATCGCGGAGAGCCGCGGCATCGAGCCGGGAATCTGGACCAGCCGGTGGTTGTCGCCGGCCAGCGTCGGGATCGCGCCCATCAAGCCTTTCGCGTAGGGATGCAACGGGTTCCGCACGATATCTTGCACGGGACCGATCTCGGCGATCCGTCCCGAATACATCACCGCGACGCGGTCGCAGGTTTCGGCGATGACGCCCATGTCATGGGTCACCAGCATCACGGCGGTGCCGTGGTCGCGGCCGAGGCGCTTGATCAGCGAGATGATCTGCGCCTGCACCGAGACGTCGAGCGCCGTCGTCGGCTCGTCAGCGATGATCAGTTCCGGCTCCGCGCAGATCGCGAGCGCAATCACCACACGCTGGCGCATGCCGCCGGAGAATTCGTGCGGATAGCCGTCGATGCGTTTCTCGGGGGCGGGAATGCCGACTTCGGCCAGCAGGTCGATGGCGCGCTTGCGCGCGGCTTGTTCGGACAGGCTGGTATGGGTGCGGATGGTCTCGACGATCTGGTCGCCGATCCGGTACAGCGGATTGAGGCTCGTGAGCGGGTCCTGGAAGATCATCCCGATGCGCTTGCCGCGGACTCTGCGTATCTCGTCGGGCGGCAGATTGTCGATGCGCAGGCCCGACAGCCGGATCTCGCCGCCCGAGATGCGGCCGGGCCGGTCGATCAGCCCGATCACGGCAAGGCCGGTGACGGACTTGCCCGCGCCGGATTCGCCGACCACGCCCAGCACTTCGCCTTTGGCGATGTCGAAGGACACCCCGTTGATCGCGCGCAAGGTCTCGCGGCGGGTGGCGAACTCCACCTGCAGATTGCGCACGGAAAGAACGGGTTCGGTCATGCAGTCCAATCGGTTGAAAACGAGAACGTGCCTATCTGAGCTTCGGATTGAGCGCGTCGCGCAGCCAGTCGCCGAGCAGGTTGATCGACAGGATCAAGGCTGCGAGCGCGATGCCCGGGAATGCGACGATCCACCATTCGCCGGAAAACAGGTAGTTGTTGCCGATCCGGATCAGCGTGCCGAGCGACGGCATGGTGTCGGGCAGGCCGACGCCGAGGAACGACAGCGTCGCTTCGGTGATGATGGCGAGCGCCAGGTTGATGGTCGCGATCACCATGATCGGCCCCGTCGTGTTGGGCAGCACATGGCGCAGCATGATGACCGGCGCCGGCAGGCCGATCAGCTGCGCGGCGGCGACATAGTCCTTGTTCTTTTCGACCAGCACCGAGCCGCGCACCGTGCGCGCGTACTGCACCCAGAAACTCAGGCCGATCGCGAACACCAGAACCACAAGCATGCTCATCGCGTCGAGCCGGTTGCCGAACACCGACTTGGCCACGCCATTGACGAGCAGGGCGATCAGGATCGCCGGGAAGGTGAGCTGCACGTCGGCGATGCGCATGATCAGGCTGTCCACCGCGCCGCCGACATAGCCCGCGATCAGGCCGAGCAGAATGCCGAGCGCGCCGGAGAACAACACACCGAGCACGCCGACGACGAGCGAGACGCGCATGCCATAGAGGATCGCCGACAGCACGTCGCGTCCCTGTTCGTCGGTGCCGAGCAGGTACGGGCTTTGGCCGTCGGCCTCCCACAGCGGCGGAATGCGCGAATTGATCAGCTGCAGTTGCGCCGGATCGAACGGATCCTGGACCGAAAGGACGGAGGCGAAGATCGCAAGCAGGAAGAACAGCACGGTCACGGCGGCTGCGATCATCGTCAGCTTGGACTGCCGGAACGAATAGAACAGGTCGCTATCGAGCGTGCGCCGGAGCCAGCCTGCCGACGAGAGATCGCTGCCCCGCGGGCTGGTCTCGGCTTTGTGCGGGACGACGGCGTCGCTCATGGTCAGGCCGGCCGGCTGATGGTCGAGCGCAGGCGCGGATCGACGATGGTGTAGAGGATATCAACCACAAGGTTGATTGTGACGAAAATGAGGGAGACCATCAGCAGATACGCGGCCATGATGGGAATATCGACGTTTTGCACGGCTTGCACGAACAGCAGTCCCATTCCGGGCCACTGGAACACAGTTTCGGTGATAATCGCGAATGCAATTACCGAGCCAAATTGCAGGCCGGCGACGGTGATGACCGGAACCAGCGTATTCCGCAGCGCATGTCCAAAATGAATGGCCCGCGTCGTCAGACCGCGCGCCCGGGCAAAGCGGATATAGTCCGTTCGGAGCACCTCGAGCATCTCGGAGCGGACCAGCCGCATGATCAGCGTCATCTGGAACAGGCCGAGCGTGATCGAGGGCATGATCAGGGCCTTCAGCCCCGACAGCGTCAACAGCCCAGTGGTCCACCAGCCGAGCCGCACCACTTCGCCGCGGCCGAATGACGGCAGCCAGCCGAGCGTCACCGAGAACAGATAGATCAGGAGAATGCCGATCAGGAATGTCGGCAGCGAAATCCCGATCAGCGAGATGGCCTGAAATACCTTGGCCAGAACCGTGTCGTGCTGCAGCGCAGAATAAACTCCCAGCAGGATGCCGAACACCATCGCAAAGATGGTCGCGCAGATGGCGAGTTCGAGCGTCGCCGGCATACGCTCCTTCAACAGGCTCGCGACCGGTTGGCGGAACTGATAGGAGACGCCGAACTTGAACTGCGCCGCGTCGGCGAAATAGTGCACGAACTGCACCGGAATCGGGTCGTCAAGGCCGAGCGAATGGCGGAGCGCGGCGCGTTCGGCGGCAGAGGTGTCGAGGGCCACCATCTGGTTGACCGGATCGCCGGCGAACCGGAACATCGAGAATGCGATGATGCCGACGGCGATCATGACGCCCACCGCCTGGATCGCGCGGCGAAGAGTGAAAGCGAGCATCTGGTCCTTTCACTTTCCTCTATGGAACTCGTGACGCATCGTTGCGCCGTCTAAAGCGCGGCAGCGCCGGGATCAATTGCCGTCGCGCCACATTGAACCTGTTGCACATGGCGTTGCCGGACGCCCCTCGCCAAGGCCTTGTGCCTGAACATGCTTCTAAACGAAAGGTCCCGGATGCGCGAAGCCGCCGAGACCTTTGATGCTGAGACTGACTACTCTTCCTGTTTGGTCGCCCAGTAGAGCAGGACCTGATTGTCGGGACGCTGCGTCAGCTTCACCTTGTTCGAGACGCCCCATGCCAGCGCCTGTTGATGCAACGGAATGTAGGCGTAGTCCTTGATGCCGATCTCGAAGGCCTGCTTGATCATCTGATCGCGCTTGGCCGGATCGGCCTCGACCAGCACCTTGTCGGTCAAAGCATCAAAGTCCTTGTTGCAATAACCGCCGAGATTGGCTTCGCCGCGCGTGGGGTCCTTGGCGTCGTCGCGGCAGCCCATGATGTCGTGCAGCACGTTGTGCAAATCCTGCGAACCCGGCTGCCAGCCGAGCATGTAGAACGAGGTCTTGTAGCCGCCGGGCTTCAGCACCTTGGCGAAATACTGCGCCTTGGGCTGCGCCAGGAGGTTCACCTTCACGCCGATCCGCGCCAGCATGCCGACCACCGCCTGGCAGATTGCCGCGTCGTTGACATAGCGGTCGTTGGGGCAATCCATCGTGACCTCGAAACCGTCGGGATATCCGGCCGCGGTCAACAGCTTCTTGGCCGCTTCAGGATCGGGTTTTTCCCGCGTGAAATCCTTTGAGAGCGGGAACAGTTCCGGTGCGATCATCAGCGCGGACGGCGTCGAGAGGCCGCGCATCACGCGGGTCTTGATCAGGTCGACGTCGATCGCCTTGAAGAAGGCCTCGCGGACCCGGATATCCTTGAACGGATTTTTGCCCTTCACATTCGAGTACAGCAATTCGTCGCGCACCTGGTCCATGCCGATGAAGAGCGTGCGCAATTCCGGACCGGTCATCACCTTGGCGATGCCGCTCGCATTGACCCGCTGGATATCCTGGATCGGCACCGGTTCGATGACGTCGACTTCGCCTGACAGCAGCGCCGCGACACGGGTGGCGTCGGAGCCGATCGGCGTGAAGATGATCTCCTTCAGGTTATGTTCCGGCTTGCGCCACCAATTCGGATACGGCTTGAAGACGGTCTTCACGCCCGGCTGGTGGCTCTCGATCGTGAATGGCCCCGTGCCGTTTTCATTAAGCGAGGCGTAGCTCGGTGTGGTTGCGGAGGCCGGTGTCGGCGCCACGGCATTGTGCTCTTCGCACCACTTCTTGTCCATGATCAACCAGCCATCCCATTGCGTGATCAGGATGGGATTGGGCGAGGACAGAACGACATCGACGGTGTAGTCGTCGATCTTGACGAACTTGGCATCGGGCGGAATCACGCTGGTGAAATTGGAGCCCGTGGCGCGCACCCGGTCGGCCGAAAAGATCACGTCATCGGCGCTGAACGGGTCGCCATTGTGGAATTTCACGTTGTGGCGCAGGTGAAAACGCCAACGCGTCGGCTCCGGCGTCTCCCAGCTTTCCGCAAGCCCCGGAATGATCTTCAGATCCTTGTCTCGGGCGATGAGGCCCTCATAGATATGCGAGTGATGCGCGGTGGTGGTGGTTTCCCGCAACGTATAGGGATCGAGCGATTTGAGATCGCCCTGGTTTGCGTAGCGCAAGGTCTGGGCCGGTGCCGGCGATATCGCCAAGGCGGCGATCGATGCGACGGTCGCAGCCAACAGGATTTGACGTACCGACATATGTTTACACTCTCCGCTCAAATTGCTGCTTGTCTGCAAGGCCGCCCGGCAAGGGACCGATCCATGTTGCCAGAGTTTGACGCCGCCGCACAAGCGCGATTTCCGGTCGAGCCATGCCGGTTTGCGCGGCCATATCCGGATGGTCGGCGAAGCCGGTCAGCCGCGTGGATCGGCATGAACTTCGAGCCGTGGTGGCGCGTTATGCAAGGCAGGAATATTCGAATGTGAATAGGTGTCCTTTCCTTGGGAGCCGTGCGCTCCCCGAGGGGTTGTTTTCGGTGCTTGAGGAGTGCCCGCGGGTGCCTGACCGACCGCTGTCGGATGGCGTCCGGTCATCGACCGGTTCGCCCGCGGCCCGGCGAGGCATTGACCATATTTGTCGATTGACATGCCTCGTGCCTGTCGGCTTGCACAGGTCGCTGGTTTGATTAACCTTGTCGCGGCGATACTGCGGTGTCAGAAGGCGAACAGGAGCTGACATGAAGGTCAATGTCGAAATCGATTGCACGCCGCTGGAAGCCCGGCAATTTTTCGGCTTACCGGATGTGGGGCCCATTCAGACCGCGATGATGGACAAGCTGCAGCAGCAGATGGCGGCCAACATCGACAAGATCTCGCCTGAAGGGCTGATGCAGAGCTGGCTTACGTTTGATCCCAAACTTGCCGAGCGCTTTCAGGACATGTTCGTGACCATGATGGGCGGCGGCACGCGCAGCACGGACAGGAAGGACTAAACGCGCGTCTCGCCGCGTTCACGGCCGGCCGGGGCCTCCCGTCGTTCGGCGATGCGACTGGCTGCGAATGGCTTGGCCCCGCGCCCGTTTGCCATTGCATTTGCGCCCCCGGACCATGCACAATCGGCAATACGCAGAAGCGCGAAAAGCGCCGCGTGCTGGTTGCTGGGAGGAGTCACATGGCTGACGGTCGGAAGCTGTCCTCGCTGGACGCGTCGTTCCTCTATCTCGAAACGCCGGAAATGCCGATGCATGTCGGCAGCATGGCGATCTTTCGCCTGCCGGACGATTACAAGGGCGACTTCTTCGAAGCCTTCAAGGCGATGATCGCCACGAGGCTGCATATCGCGCCGATCCTGAAAGCTCGCCTCGAGAAGGCGCCGCTCGACATCGACCATCCAAGCTGGGTCGAGGACGACCAGTTCGACATCGACCGCCACATCTTCCGCGCCAGCCTGCCGGCGCCGCACGACCGCGCGACGCTGGAACGCATCGTCGGCTGGATGCACGCCAAGCTGTTGAACCGTGCCCGTCCGCTATGGGAGTTCTATGTCTTCGAAGGCATGCAGAATAACGAGATCGGGCTCTATTCCAAGATGCATCATGCCTGCATCGACGGTGGCGCGGGCGCGGCGCTGACCAGCATGATCTACGATTTGACGCCGGTTCCGCGTCAGGTCGAGCCGCCGGCGGCAAAAGCGAAAGCGAGCAGGGAGCCACGCGACATTGCGGCCAATCTGCTCAATTCCTACCAGCAGCTTTGGACCCAGCCGCTCGGCAGCGCGGATGCCGCCAGGAACATCGCGCTGCCGCGCTCCGGCAAGAGCGATCTCGGCTCGGTCCTGTTCGACAACGCGATGTTCCAGATTGAAAGCGCGGTGAAGTTTGCGGCCAATATTCCGACCATGCTGAAAAGCGTCTCCGACGTGCTGGGCCGGATCTCCGATCCGAAATCGCGCGAGAGCATCTCCGGCATGCTGTCGCCGCCGACACCCCTGAACAAGTCGATCTCGTCGGAGCGCAGCTTTGCCGGCGCCTCGATTTCGCTGTCGCGCGCCAAGGCGCTTGCCAAGCAATCCGGCGGCAAGCTCAACGATGTCGTGCTGGCGATCGCTTCCGGCGTGGTGCGGCGCCATCTGCTGCGCGAGGGAGCGCTGCCGGCGAAATCGATGACGGCCGCCGTGCCGATCTCGCTGCGCGAGGAGGGCAACGCCGACAGCAACAACCAGGTGTTCGGCATGATCTGCCCGATCGCGACCGATGTCGACGATCCCAAGACGCGGCTCGAGACGATCATCGCGCAGTCGACCAGGGCCAAGGAGATGTCGCATCCCTTGCGGGCGCTGATGCCGCAGGTCTCCAATGTCTCGATGCTGGGCGCACCGATCCTGGTGCAGATCATGGCGCTGCTCTACAGCCGCTCGAACCTGTCCGACGTGCTGCCGCCCGCCGCCAATATCACGGTGTCCAACGTGCCCGGACCGCGCCAGACACTTTATGCGGCAGGCGCGGAACTCCTGCACATCTTCCCGGTGTCGATTGCGAGCCACGGGCTCGCGCTCAACATCACCGTGCAGAGCTATCGCGATCAACTCGATTTCGGCTTCATCGCTGGCGCCAACGTGATTCCGCACGTGCAGGTGCTCTGTGACATGCTGCCGGATGAATTTGCCGCGCTGGAGGCGGCCTTCGCGCCGCCTCCGCTGGATCTCGAACGCGCGGCAGGTTAGCTATCCAGGGAGCCGACATGATCGAAATGCCGCCGCTACAGTTCGCCCGGACGAACGGGATTCGCATGGGCTATTACGACGCAGGTCCGAAGACCGACAAGCCGCCGCTGGTGCTCTGTCATGGCTGGCCGGAACTGGCATTCTCCTGGCGTCGCCAGATCAAGGCGCTGAGCGAGGCCGGCATCAGGGTGATCGCGCCGGACCAGCGCGGGTTTGGCGCGACCGATCGGCCCGAGCCGGTGGAAGCCTATGACCTCGAACATTTGACTGCCGATCTCACGGGTCTGCTCGATCATCTCGATATCGACAAGGCGATCTTCGTCGGACACGACTGGGGCGGCTTCGTCGTCTGGCAGATGGCGCTGCGTCACCTCGATCGTGTCGCAGGCGTGGTCGGCATCAATACGCCGCATATGGACCGTGCGCCGGCCGATCCGATCGAGATCTTCCGCAAGCGGTTCGGCGACATGATGTACATCGTGCAGTTTCAGGATCCCGCGCGCGAGCCCGACAGGATCTTCGGCAGCCGCGTCGAACAGACTTTCGATGCCTTCATGCGCAAGCCGCTGCCGCGAACCGATGACGCGCCGCAACAGCCGGCTGCGGCAGGCATTGGCGCCTCGCCGAAACGCAATCTGGCGTTTCCGCAACTCGTCGCGGCCTATGACGCCAAGCTCGACGCTCGTGTGCCGATCCTGTCCGCGGAAGAGAAAAAGGTGTTTGTCGACACCTTCACCAGGACGGGCTTCACCGGCGGCATCAACTGGTACCGCAACATGTCGCGCAACTGGCAGCGCTCGGCGGGCCTCGATCATACCGTGCGCGTGCCCTCCCTGATGATCATGGCCGAGAACGACGCAGTGCTGCCGCCCTCGGCGGCGGACGGCATGGAGAGGATCGTGCCTGACCTGGAGAAATATCTGGTCCGCGACAGCGGCCATTGGACGCAGCAGGAAAAGCCGGAAGAAGTCAGCGCCAAGCTGATTGACTGGCGTAGAAGGCGGTTCGGGTAGGGCGGTCTGCCGTTCTACAGGCGATGCGGATTTGATCCGTCATTCCGGGGCGATGCGAAGCATCGAACCCGGAATCTCGAGATTCCGGGTCTGGTCCTTCGGACCATCCCGGAATGACATGCAGCGAGTGGCTCGTCGCTACCTGCAAAACGCTGATAAGAGCAGGGGGAAACACATCCGACAATGGCGTCCAAGAACCGATTGAGTCCGATCCCGCAGCCGCCGACCAAGCCCGTGGTCGGCAACATGCTCTCGCTCGATTCCAGTGCGCCGGTGCAGCATCTGACCCGGCTCGCCAAGGAATTGGGGCCGATCTTCTGGCTCGACATGATGGGCGCGCCGATCGTGGTCGTGTCCGGCTGCGATCTCGTCAACGAATTGTCCGACGAAAAGCGCTTCGACAAGGTCGTGCGCGGGTCGCTGCGCCGCGTGCGAGCGATCGGCGGCGACGGCCTGTTCACGGCCGACACCAGCGAGCCGAACTGGAGCAAGGCGCACAACATCCTGCTGCAGCCGTTCGGCAACCGCGCCATGCAGTCCTATCACGCAAGCATGGTCGACATCGCCGAACAGCTCGTGAAGAAGTGGGAACGTCTGAACGCCGACGACGAGATCGACGTCGTCCACGACATGACTGCGCTGACGCTCGACACCATCGGCCTCTGCGGCTTCGACTACCGTTTCAATTCGTTCTACCGGCGCGACTATCACCCGTTCGTGGAGTCGCTGGTCCGCTCGCTCGAAACCATCATGATGACGCGCGGGCTGCCGTTCGAGAATGTCTGGATGCAGAAACGCCGGCGCGATCTTGCGGCCGACGTCGCCTTCATGAACACGATGGTGGACGAGATCGTGGCCGAGCGTCGCCGGGCCGCGGAAGCCGCGGATCAGAAGGACATGCTGGCCGCGATGATGACCGGCGTCGATCGCGCCAGCGGCACGCAACTCGACGACGTCAACATACGCTACCAGATCAACACCTTCCTGATCGCCGGTCATGAAACGACCAGCGGGCTGCTGTCCTACACGCTCTATGCGCTGCTGAAACATCCCGATGTGCTGAAGAAGGCCTATGACGAGGTCGATCGCGTTTTCGGCCCGGATGTCGACGTCAAACCGACCTATCAGCAGGTCACCCAGCTCAGCTACATCACGCAGGTCTTGAAAGAAGCCTTGCGGCTGTGGCCACCGGCGCCGGCCTATGGCATCTCGCCGCTGACGGATGAGACCATCGGCGGCGGCAAATACCGGCTGAAGAAGGGCACCTTCATCACCATCCTGGTCAACGCGCTGCATCGCGACCCGAGTGTGTGGGGACCCAACCCGGATGCGTTCAACCCTGAGAATTTCAGCCGTGAGGCAGAGGCGGCGCGTCCCGTCAACGCCTGGAAGCCGTTCGGCAACGGCCAGCGTGCCTGCATCGGGCGCGGCTTTGCGATGCACGAGGCCGCGCTCGCGATCGGCATGATCCTGCAGCGCTTCAGGCTGGTCGACGTGAATCGCTATCAGCTCGCACTCAAGGAAACGCTGACGATCAAGCCGGACGGTTTCAAGATCAAGGTCCGTCCGCGCGAGGCCAGGGAGCGCGGCGCGTTTGCCGGCGCCACAGCGGCCCCCGCGCCGGGCGCAGCCGCGCCGCGCGCGCGGACCCGGCCGTCCCACAACACGCCGCTTCTGGTGCTCTACGGATCGAACCTCGGCACCGCCGAGGAACTGGCGACGCGCATCGCCGACCTTGCCGAAGTCAACGGCTTCGCCACGCGGCTCGCGACGCTCGATGAGTTCGCCGGCAAGCTGCCCGAGTCGGGCGGTGTCTTGATCTTCTGCGCGTCCTATAATGGCGCGCCGCCTGACAATGCCACGGCGTTCGTGCAGTGGCTGCGCGGCGACTTGCCGAAGGATACGTTCACGAAGGTTCGCTACGCGGTATTCGGCTGCGGCAACAGCGACTGGACCGCGACCTATCAGTCGATCCCGCGCCTGATCGACCAGAGGCTCGCGGCCCGCGGCGCGCGCAGCGTCTATGTGCGCGGCGAGGGCGATGCGCGCGGCGATCTCGATAGCCAGTTCGAAGGCTGGTTCGCCGCGCTGGCGCCGGCGGCCGTGAAAGCGTTCGGGCTCGATGCGAAATTCAGCCGCAGCGCCGACGACGAGCCGCTGTACCGGGTCGAGCCGGTCGCGCCGACGACCGTGAGCATGATCTCGCTGATCGGCGGCGCACTGCCGATGAAGGTGCTGGTCAACAGCGAGTTGCAGAACAAGGCCGGGCCGAACGCGTCCGATCGTTCGACGCGGCATATCGAGGTGCAGCTTCCGCCCGGCACGCGCTATCGCGTCGGCGATCACTTGAGCGTCGTGCCGCGCAACGACCCCGCGCTGGTGGATTCCGTGGCGCGCCGCTTCGGTTTCCTGCCGGCGGATCAGGTCAGGCTTCAGGTCACGGAAGGCCGGCGGGCGCAACTGCCGGCCGGCGAGGCGATCTCGGTCGGGCGGCTGTTGACCGAGTTCGTCGAGCTGCAGCAGGTCGCGACGCGCAAGCAGATCCAGATCATGTCGGAGCACACGCGCTGCCCGGTGACGAAGCCCAGGCTGCTCGGGTTTGTCGGCGATGATGCGGCGTCCGCTGAGCGCTATCGCGCGGAGATTTTCGAGAAGCGCAAATCAGTGTTCGATCTTCTGGAGGAGCATCCGGCCTGCGAGCTGCCGTTCCACGCGTTTCTCGAAATGCTGTCGCTGCTCGCGCCGCGCTATTACTCGATCTCGTCCTCGCCGTCGGGCGAGGCCGAACGCTGCAGCATCACCGCCGCTTTGGTCGAAGGCCGCGCGCGCTCCGGACGCGGCGTCTACAAGGGCGTCTGCTCGAACTATCTCGCAGGCCGCAGGGCCGGCGACACCATTCATGCCACGGTGCGCGAGACCAAGGCGGGCTTCCGCCTGCCGGACGATCCTGCGCTGCCGATCATCATGATCGGGCCGGGCACGGGGCTCGCACCATTCCGCGGCTTCCTGCAGGAGCGTGCGGTCCGGAAAGCCGGCGGCGCAGCGCTGGGGCCGGCGATGCTGTTCTTCGGCTGCCGCCATCCCGAACAGGATTTTCTCTATGCCGACGAGCTGAAGGCGTTCGCCGCCGACGGTATTTGCGAACTGCACACCGCCTTCTCACGAAGCGGCGATCGCAAGATCTATGTGCAGCATCTCATCGCCGCCGAGAAGGAGAAGGTCTGGGGCTTGATCGCGCGGGGCGCGATCATCTTTGTCTGCGGCGACGGCGGCAAGATGGAGCCGGATGTGAAAGCCGCGCTGGTTGCGATTTATCGCGAACACGCCGGTGCCGATGCCGAAGCCGGCGCGCGCTGGATCGACGAGATGGGTGCGAACAGCCGCTACGTGCTCGACGTCTGGGCGGGCGGATAACCTGCGCGACCGGCTCCGTCATTCCGGGTTCGCGTCTGTCGACGCGCCCCGGAATGACGTCGTGTGGTGGACAACGTCTACGCTGCCTTCGCGCTCGCTCCTTTCGCATGCGTGGCGATGGCGTTGATGATTTGCGGCCACATCGGGATTGGGGTTGCGTGGCCCATGCCTTCGATCATCAACAGCTTGGCGTCGGGGATCGACGCCGCGGTGTCCTTGCCGCCGGCGGGATGCACCAGCGGATCGACGGTGCCGTGAATGACGAGCGTCGGTGCCGTCACCGAGCCCAGCCGCTCCTTGCGGCTGCCCGAGGCCAGGATGGCGCGGAGCTGGCGGCCGACGCCGGCTGGATTGAGGCCGCGCTCGAAACACCGTTCAGCCCGGGAAGGATCGAGCGCCTCGTCTTCCGGAAAGCTGCCGACGCGGAGCATCTTCCAGGTCTGCTGAAAGCGCGCGATATATTCCTCCTTGGTAGCCGGCGGCGGCAGCATCAGGATCGCGGCGGCCGCCCGGGTCGGCGGCGGTATGCGCGGATTGCCGGTGGTCGACATGATCGAGGTCAGCGAGCGCAACCGCTGCGGATAGTTGATGGCGATTTCCTGGGCGATCATGCCGCCCATCGACGCGCCGACCAGATGCGCCGAGTGGATGCCGAGCGCGTCCATCAGCCCGATGGTGTCGTCCGCCATATCGCGCAGCTTGTAGGGGGCAGCGACCGGAATCCGGAGAAACCGCAGCTTGAGCAGTTCCATCGGGCTCAGGCGTTTGCCGCCGGTAAGCCTCGAGGACTGGCCGATGTCGCGATTGTCGAACCGGATCACGCGGAAGCCACGCGCGGCAAGCTGCTGGCAGAACGCGTCGTCCCAGATCACCATCTGCGCGCCAAGCCCCATGATCAGGAACATCGGCTCGGCATTGGCGTCGCCGAAAATGTCGTAGCAGATATCGATCCCGTTGGCGCGGGCGAGCCGCGGCGGCTGGTGGGCAATCGGACTCACGTGCTGGATCCTCCGCAGATTGGGCGAACGGTATTCTGTATCGCATGGTTTGCCGCGACGCAGAAGGCTCTGCGCCAACACGGTGCCTGCGACAACGCGTGAGCGTTGACCGGCGTGTCGTCAGGGTGTGGTATGGCGGCAAAAGATAGGCGGCAAGCTCCCGCACCGCTGGAGGACGACCATGGCCGACGACAGCCAAGATCCATTCGCGCTGTGGCGGAAGATGATGGGCGAGATGGAGAAGGGGTTCAACACCTTCGCCAATCAGGCGATGTCGTCGCCGCAATTCTCCAAGACCATGAACCAGGCGGGCGGCGCGACGGTGGGCGCGCAGAAGCAGCTCGGCAATCTCATGGAGAGATATCTTCTTGCGATGAACATGCCGAGCCGCGCGCAGATGGTCGATATGGCCGAGCGGCTGCAGTCGATCGAAGGCCATTTGAATGATATCAAGTCGTTGCTGCAACAGATGAGCGCCGTGAACGGCATGACGCGAGACAGCGCTGCCGCAGCATCGAAGCCGCCGCGCACCAAACGCCCGCCGCAGCCGGCCGGCGATACGAAACGGCCGCCCGGAGAGAAGAAATGAGCGCGCTTGCGAGCCTCGATGATCTGGCCTCGCTTCCGGAGCGGATCCAGTCCGAAGTCCAGCGCGCGATCCAGCGCAGCATCAAGGGCGTCGAATATTTCTCGACCTCGGGCCCGTCGCTCGGCTCGACGCCAAAGGACGTTGTACATGTCCGCGGCACGATGCACCTCTACCATTATCGGCCGCTGGCGGACGAAGTCTATCGCGTCCCGATCCTGATCGTGATGGCGACCACAAATCGCGGCTACATCCTCGACATGGTGCCGGGCCAGAGCTTCATCGAGTTTCTCTTGAAGCGCGGCTATGACGTCTACATGCTGGACTGGTCGCCGCCAAAACCGGAAGAGAAAAGCCTGGGCATGGAGGATTATGTCCTCGACTTCCTCCCGGATTGCATCCGCCGCGTTCAGCAGGATTCCGGCGAGCAGGATGTCAGCGTGATCGGCTATTGCTTCGGCGGCGTGCTGTCGCTGCTCTACGGCGCGATCTTTCCCGACGGGCCGATGAAGAACCTGATCTGCTTCACCACGCCGATCGATTTTCGCGAGCTGGAGCTGTTTTCGAGTTTCGCCGACCGCCGCTATTTCGACGTCGATCATCTCGTCGACAGCATCGGCAACGTGCCGCCGGAGATGATCCTGTCGTCGTTCGAGATGCTGCGGCCGGGCTCGCGCGTGGCGAGCCAGGTGCAGCTCTGGGACAACATCTGGAACGACGAATACGTGAAGTCCTATCGCATGTTCGACCGCTGGGCGACCGACACGCTGCCGCTGGCCGGTGAATATTTCCGCGCCATCACCAAGGATCTGCTGTGGGACAACAAGCTCTACAACGACACGATGACTGTCGGCGGCCGCGCGGCCGACCTTTCCAGGATCAAGGTACCGATCCTGCACGCGGTCGCCGAGCACGATCACATCGTGCCTTATGAGGCCGCCAAGCACCTGATCGCCAAAGTCGGCTCGAACGACAAGGAGGAGGTGATGCTGAAGGGCGGTCACGTCAGTCTCGTCGCCGGCGCCAATGCGATCAAGCGGCTTTGGCCGAAACTGGATTCCTGGCTTTGTGGACGATCGACATGACCGAGACGCGTTCCTATCCGCGCCATGTGAAGACCGATGCCGGCGACATCGAATTCCGCCTGATGGCGCGTGCGGACGAAGCGGCCGTGCTCGACTTCGCGCGAAAGCTGCCGACCCACGATCTCCTGTTCCTGCCGCGCAACATCAGCGAGCCGAAAGTGCTGTCAGCCTGGATCAACGAGATCGAGCAGGGCGCCATCACCAGCCTGTTGGCGATCAAGGATGGCAAGGTGGTCGGCTGCGGCACCTTGGTGCGCGACCTGCATTCCTGGTCGCCGCATGTCGGCGAAATCCGGATGGTGGTCTCGCTCGATGCGCGCGGGCAGGGCGTCGGCCGTGCGCTGTCACAGGAGACGTTTGCGCTCGCTTTGGGCGCCGGGCTTGAAAAACTCTCAGCGCAGATGACGGTCGACCAGCGTGCGGCGATCGCCGTGTTCGAGAGCCTCGGCTTCAAGGCGGAGGCGCTGCTCCGTGACCACGTCCGCGACGCCGACGGTAAAACCCACGATATCGTGGTCCTCGGGCACAATGTCGCGCAGGTTCGGGCCCAACTCGAGGCCTATGGGGTGCCGGGAGCCGTCCAGCACTGATTGCCTGCCCGGACGGCAGGGGTGCCGGATAATAAAGCATTTTCACAATTCTGTGATATCGCAGTGCAATATCTATGTTGCGATGCACCATTAACTATGGCATAACGCTCGTGCCCCGGGCCAATCCGGACGGGGTGAGCCCATAGCTCAAAAACTGAGGATGGAGAGACCCCCAATGACCACCGAAAACAGCAATGTGTTTGACACCGTCAAGGACGCCTTCGCGCCGATGACCGACGCGCTCAAGAATTTCCAGAACCTGGAAGTTCCCGAGGCTGCCCGCGACTTCGTCAAGCGCACCGCCAATACCGCCAAGGAGCGCGCCGCCGACGTCTACGCCGGCTCCGAGAAGGTGACCGCCGCGATCGAGACCGCCGTTGCCGATTCCGTCAGCGAAGCGGCCAAGATCACCCGCAACATCCAGCAGGCGTTCTTCCAGGACACCGAGGCGTTCTTCGCCGGCATCGACAGGCTGGCCTCCGCCAAGTCGCTGAATGAAGCGGTGCAGATCCAGTCGGATTTCGCCCGTGCGCGCGGTGAAGTGCTCGTCTCGCGGGCCAAGTCGACCACCGAATATCTCGGCAAGCTCGCTGCCGAAGGTGCGAAGACCGCCCAGGAGAACTTCGCCAAGGCCTATAACAAGACCGCCTGATCGATTTCATTTTGTCGATCGTTTCAAGGCCCGCTTCCGCGGGCCTTCTTTTTTGGTGCGCCGATTGACTCGGTCATTCCGGACGACGCGAAGCGGCGATCCGGAATCTCGAGATTCCGGGTCTGGTGCTAGCGCACCATCCCGGAATGACGGTGTTTCTCGCGACGTCTCCACCGCGTCATTGCGAGGAGCGTCAGCGACGAAGCAATCAAGCCTGCTTGCCGCGGAGACATTCTGGATTGCTTCGCTTCGCTCGCAATGACGCGGCTGTTATCCTGCAGTCGACACAAATCCACCGCGCAGGCCCGCCATGACCGCCACCAGCACCACCTTCTCCTTCGACGCGCCCGGCGATGCAAAGCGCGCGGCTGAGCTGAAGCGCGTCAAGGCGCAGGCGACGCTGGTGCTGGTCGGGACCCTCGCGCTGTTCGTGGTCGCGAGGTCGCTCTCGCACGTGCATCCCGCCTTCGGCTTCGTCGCGGCCTTCGCGGAGGCCGCGACCATCGGCGGGCTCGCCGACTGGTATGCGGTGGTTGCGCTGTTCAGGCGGCCGTTCGGCCTGCCGATCCCGCATACCGCGATCATCCAGAGCAATCAGCAGCGCATCGCCGACAAGCTCGGCCAATTCATCGAGGTGCATTTCCTCGAGGCCGGCCCGGTCGAGGCCAAGCTGCGGCAGGTCGATTTCGGCTCGTTCATCGCCGACTGGCTGCGCGACCGCAAGCGCAGCGACGATCTCGCGCGCTTCGCGCTGCGGCTGTTGCCCGAAGCATTCTCAGCGACCGAGACGTCCGGCCTGATGACCTTCATCACCCGCCGCATGACAACGCAACTGCAATCGATCGACCTCGCGCCGCTCGCCGCCGGCACGCTGCGCGCCTTCGTCGCCGATGGCCGTCACCAGAGCCTGCTCGACGATCTCCTGCGCATCGTCCACGACACGCTGACGCAGAAGCAGACCATGGCGATGATCCGCGAGAAGGTCCGCGCGGAGTTGCCGACGCTGCTCAGGCTCTATCGCGCCGACAAATTCCTGGTGAACAAGATCGTCGCCTCCGCCGGCACCTTCTTCGAGGAGGTCCGCAACGATCCCAAGCATCCGTTCCGCGGCGAGTTCGACCGCATGGTGCTGTCCTTCGTCGAGCGGCTCGGCTCCGACAAGAGCTACGCCGGCCGCATCGACGGCCTCAAGCGCGATCTCCTGGCGCGTCCCGAATTGAGCGAGCTTGGCCGCACGATCTGGTCGAACGCGCGCACTTTCATCGAGCGCAGCGCGGCCGGCGAGACGCAGGTGCTGCGTCATCATCTCACGGGCATGTTCGTCGCGGCAGGCGAGGCGCTTGCGGGCGATGCCGAGCTGCGCGGCGAGATCAATCAAGGCCTCGTAGCGGTTTTGCGCAGCTTCGTCGCGGACCAGAAGGGCGGCGTCTCGACCTTCATCTCCGATCAGGTCAAGGCCTGGAACATGGCGCAGCTGATTTCGCTGATCGAAATCAACATCGGCAAGGACCTGCAATATATCCGCTTCAACGGCTCGCTGATCGGCGGGCTTGCGGGGCTGGCGCTCTATACCTGCGAATATCTGCTGCGGCTGCTGTGACGCTGACCGGCACGGCATGGCGCTTTCCGTCATCGGACGTCTTGTCTTAACCACGCCATGCCGCTTGAATGGCCGGAGAAGGCGACCTAGCTGATTCACGAGCATATTGCGCTGCGGAACGATTGCGCCAGGCCGGCGTCATCCATTGAGCAGCCGCCGAGAGGAAAACGGGATGTCCGCCACCGCCCAGAGACTGTCCCCGCCGTCCAAGCTCCTGATGCTGATGGAGGGGCGGGCGCTGCACGAGTTCGGCGCGTTCCTGGGCGCCATGCCGCTGCTCAGCCTCGCGCCGCGCGGCGACGGTCATCCGGTATTGGTGCTCCCTGGTCTCGTCGCGTCCGACCTGTCGACGCGGCCCTTGCGCAGCTTTCTCAAGCACCGCGGCTACGTCGCCAGCGGCTGGCGGCTTGGCCGCAATTACGGCCTGCGCGACGGCGTGCAGCACGCGATGGTCGATCTGGTGCACGAGCTCAGCGACGATCACGGGCGCAAGATCAGCCTGGTCGGATGGAGCCTCGGCGGCCTCTATGCGCGCCAGCTCGCCAAGATGATGCCGGATCGCGTGCGCGGCGTGATCACGCTCGGCAGCCCGTTTGCGAGCCATGCAAAAGCGACCAATGCCTGGCGCGTCTACGAGCTCGCCAGCGGCCGCCGCGCCGATGAAGAGGATCCGCGCTTTGGCGGCTCGCTGTCCGAACCGCCGCCGGTGCCGACTACCGCGATCTTCAGCCGCACCGACGGCATCTGCGCCTGGCAGGGCTGCATGGAGAAGACCTCGGTGCAGTCGGAGAGCATCGAGGTCGAGAGCAGCCATTGCGGCATGGGCCATAACCCCGCCGTGGTCTACGCCGTCGCCGATCGCCTCGCTCAGCCCGAGGGCGCCTGGAAGCCGTTCGACCGCAGCGGATGGCGCAGTTTGGTCTATCCCGATCCGCATAGATAATCAGGTTCGGTGGTCCTCACCTCGCTGAGCTTGCGGAGTGAGGTCGGCGCGTAGCGCCGGGTGAGGGGGCTCTCCGCGAGTCCGTCTCTCACCGGCTTTGTGGAAGCAGCCCCTCACCCCGACCCTCTCCCCGCAAGAGCGGGGCGAGGGAGAAGCGCAGCGGCTCGGCTCGGTTCACTCTTTCCGCCTGCGGGGAGAAGGGGAAGAGCCGCCGCCGTTGTCGCGCCCGCGGAAAACGCGCTATGCGTGCCTCATGCCGCATCCGCTCGACCGCATCATCAGGGAGCTCAAGCGCGAGCCGTCGCGTACCGGCTCCATCGTCATCACCGTGTTCGGTGACGCGATCGTGCCGCGCGGCGGGGCGGTCTGGCTCGGCACGCTGCTTGAGTTCTTCGAGACGCTCGACATCGACGCCAGCGTCGTGCGCACGGCGATGTCGCGGCTTACCGCCGACGGCTGGTTCGAGCGCAGCAAACTCGGCCGCAACAGCTTCTACCGGCTGGTGAAGACGGGTCGCCAAACCTTTGAGACGGCGACCAGACACATTTACGATCGGCCGCCCTCCGACTGGACCGGACGTTTCGAGCTGCTCCTGATCGGCAACGGCGAGGATCGCGACGCGGCGCGCGAAGCGTTGAAGAATGCCGGCTTCGGCAGCCCGCTACCGGGTGTCTGGGTCGCGCCGTCGGGCGTGCCGGTCCCGGAGGAAGCGGCGAAGGCGATCCGGCTGGAGGTCTCGGCCGAGGACGACAGCGGCCGGCGGCTATTGCGTGAAAGCTGGCCGCTCGACCGCACCGCCGGCGCCTACCAGAAGTTCATGAAAACGTTTGCGCCGTTGCGCGCCTGGAGCGAACGCCCCGCCGCGCTCACCGAGGCCGACGCCTTCACCGCTCGCATCCTGCTGATCCACCATTACCGCCGGGTTGTGCTGCGCGATCCGCTACTGCCCGATGCGCTGCTGCCGAAGGACTGGCCGGGCAGGCCGGCCCGCGCGCTTTGCGGCGACATTTATCGCGCGCTGCTTCCCAAGTCTGAGCAATGGCTTGACCGCCACGGAACCGGCGAGGACGGCCCGCTGCCCAAGGCGGGCAGCGACCTCGCACGCCGTTTCGCGGGCAGCTGATCAATATGTTACAAAACGTGTTTTCATATTTGGATTTCTGTTATATATTCTATCATCCGAACGGCGGATAAAGAATCGGGATACGGGAGGAGCGGCCATGTACACCCAGGCGCTCAATAGCTCCGATACGGAGGACCGCAGGGTTGAGGACGCCGTGCAAGCGGCAGCCTTCCAGGCGCGGATCGACGCCGAGGAGCGCATCGAGCCGAACGACTGGATGCCCGCAGCTTATCGCAAGACGCTGACACGGCAGATTTCCCAGCACGCTCACTCTGAGATCGTCGGCATGCTGCCCGAGGGCAACTGGATCACCCGCGCGCCGTCATTGCGCCGCAAGGTGGCGCTGCTCGCCAAGGTGCAGGACGAATGCGGCCACGGGCTCTATCTCTATGCGGCGGCCGAAACGCTCGGCACCTCGCGCGAGGAACTGGTCGACCTGATGCTGGCCGGCAAGGCGAAATATTCCTCGATCTTCAACTATCCGACGCTGACCTGGGCCGACATCGGCACGATCGGATGGCTGGTCGATGGCGCCGCGATCATGAACCAGATCCCGCTGTGCCGCTGCTCCTATGGTCCCTATGCGCGCGCGATGATCCGCGTCTGCAAGGAGGAGTCCTTTCATCAGCGGCAGGGCTACGAGATCATGGTGACGCTGTCGCGCGGCACGGCCGAGCAAAAGGCGATGGCGCAGGATGCGCTGAACCGCTGGTGGTGGCCGGTGCTGATGATGTTCGGGCCGCCCGATGGCGCCAGCCAGCACAGCGACACGTCCACGAAATGGAAGATCAAGCGCTTCTCCAATGACGAACTGCGCCAGAAGTTCGTCGATGCCAGCGTGCCACAGGCGCAATATCTCGGACTGACGATTCCCGATCCCGGCATGACGCAGGACGCGGATGGGCACTGGCGCTACAGCGCGATCGACTGGACCGAGTTCAAGCAGGTGCTCGCCGGCAACGGCCCCTGCAATCGCGAGCGGCTGGCGGCACGGCGCAAGGCGCATGAGGACGGCGCTTGGGTGCGCGAGGCTGCCGCGGCCTATGCCGAGAAGCGCAAGGCGCGAGCAGCGGCGCAGGCCGCGTGACAGGGAGGCAATGATGGCGACGCCGAATACGCCGCTGTGGGAAGTTTTCATTCGCAGCCGCAACGGGCTCGCGCACAAGCATTGCGGCTCGCTGCATGCGAGCGACGCCACCATGGCGCTGCAGGCCGCGCGCGATATCTACACCCGGCGGGGCGAGGGCCTGTCGATCTGGGTCGTGCCGTCGAGCGCGATCACGGCCTCCGATCCGTCCGAGAAGGGCATGATGTTCGAGCCGGCGGAATCCAAGATCTACCGGCATCCGACGTTTTACGACGTGCCCGACGAAGTCGGGCATATGTAAGTCTTTTCGTCATTGCGAGCGAAGCGAAGCAATCCAGAATTGTTTCCGCAGAGGGATTTCTGGATTGCTTCATCGCTTCGCTCCTCGCAATGACGAGCAACGGTTCTTTTGCGCAGGTATGAAGCATGGCTGCACCATCGATCCAGGTCTCCGAAACGCCGCTCGTGCTCTATACGCTGCGCCGCGCCGACGACGCGCTGATCCTTGGACATCGGCTGTCCGAATGGTGCGGTCACGCGCCGATGCTGGAAGAGGACATGGCGCTCGCCAATATCGCGCTCGATCTGCTGGGTCAGGCGCGTGAGCTCTACGGCTACGCGGCCAAGGTCGAAGGTAAGGGCAACGACGAAGACAAGTTCGCCTACCTGCGCGACGTCAGGCAGTACCGCAATCTGCTGCTCGCCGAACAGCCGAATGGAGATTTCGCCCGCACCATCGTGCGGCAGTTCTTCTATTCGGCCTTCGCCGATCTCTATTGGCGCGCGATGATGGCGTCCACTGACGAGACGCTGTCCGCAATCGCCGCGAAATCCGAGAAGGAAAGCGCCTATCATTTGCGGCATTGCTCGGAATGGGTCGTCCGGCTTGGCGACGGCACCGCGGAGAGCCACCGCCGCGCGCAGACCGCGATCGACGATCTCTGGGCGTTTACCGGCGAGATGTTTTCCGTTGACGACAGCGAGCGCGGACTGATCGATGCGGGCATCGCCGTCGATCCGACGTCGCTGCGCGCGCGCTGGCTCAAGACGATTACGGAAGTAGTCAGCGAGGCGACGCTGGTTCTGCCGCAGAACGACTGGATGCAGCAGGGTGGCCGCATCGGGAATCACAGCGAGCATCTCGGCCATCTCCTGAGCGAGCTGCAATCGATGCAGCGCACATTTCCCGGTGCGACATGGTGATGCTGGCGGAACGAGAAGTCGATCTGCGCCAGCGCGCCTGGGACGCCGCGGCCAGTGTGGTCGATCCCGAGATACCCGTGCTCACCGTCGCCGATCTCGGTGTGCTGCGCGAGGTGACGCTGCGCGACGACGGCTCGGTCGAGGTCGCGATCACGCCGACCTATTCGGGCTGCCCGGCCATGAGCACGATCGCCTTCGACATCGCGGTTGCACTGGAACGCGCCGGCTTTCCCGATGCGGCCGTCCGTACCGTGCTGTCGCCGGCCTGGACCACCGACTGGATGAGCGAGGAGGGACGCCGCAAGCTCAGGGAATACGGCATCGCGCCGCCTTTGCCGGCAAGCTCCCGCCGCGCGCTGTTCGGCATCCAGCAGGTTCAATGCCCGCAATGCGGCTCGGCTGAAACCGAGCTGCTGTCGGAATTCGGTTCGACGTCCTGCAAGGCGCTATGGCGCTGCAGGAGCTGCCGCGAGCCGTTCGACTATTTCAAGTGCCATTGACTAAAACCGTGAAGCTGACCAAGAGCGTCATTGCGAGGAGCAAAGCGACGAAGCAATCCAGGGGCTGCCGCGTGTGGCGCTGGATTGCTTCGCTTCGCTCGCAATGACGGTGAGGGAACCGATTTATCCAATGTCCCACGCACCCCGTTTCCATCGCCTCACTGTGAATGATTTCCGTCGTGAGACCGCCGATGCAGTCTCGCTGACATTCACGATTCCTGAGGAACTCGCCGAAGACTACCACTTCGCGCCCGGCCAATATCTCACCCTGCGCACCATGCTGGACGGCGAAGAGGTGCGCCGCTCCTATTCGATCTGCTCCGGCCCTGATGACGGCGAATTGCGCATCGCGGTGAAGAAGATCGACGGCGGCGCGTTTTCGAACTGGGCCGCCGACGAGCTGAAGGCCGGCGACGAGCTCGACGTGATGACGCCGACCGGCCGTTTCGGTGTCGCGTCCGCCTCCGATGAGGCGCGTACCTATGTCGGCTTTGCCGCGGGCTCGGGCATCACGCCGATCGTGTCGATCGTGAAGGGCGTGCTGGCGTGCGAGCCGAACAGCCGCTTCTTCTTGTTCTACGGCAACCGCACCACCGAAAGCATGCTGTTTCGCGAGGCGCTGGAGGAGTTGAAGGATCGCTTCATCGAGCGGCTGTCCGTCTTCCATGTCATCTCGGGCGAGGAGCAGGACATCCCGATCCTGCACGGCCGGCTCGACGGCGAGAAGGTGAGGGTGCTGCTCCGCTCGCTGGTGCCGGCCGACTAGCGTCGATCACGTCTTCATCTGCGGCCCGATCGGCATGAGCGAGCAGATCGAGGCAACCTGCCGCGAGGTCGGTATCGCCGCTGACCGCATCCATGTCGAGCGCTTCGTTTCGGAGTTCGGTGGCAAGCCGCGTCCCAAGACCGTCGTTCAGCCGACAGCGCCGCCGAAGGCCTTCGCCGCGCTGATCATCGACGGCAAGCGCCGCGAGGTCCCGGTTGCTGACGGGGAGGCCATTCTAGACGCCGCGTTACGCGCCGGCGTCGACCTGCCCTTCGCCTGCAAGGGCGGCATGTGCTCGACCTGTCGCGCCAAGCTGGTCGAAGGCAAAGCCGAGATGGAGCTGAACTATTCGCTGGAGCCGTGGGAACTCGAGGCGGGCTTCGTCCTCACCTGCCAGGCGAAGCCGACGACGGAGCAAGGTGGTCGTCGATTACGATCATGTGTAGTCACCCAGCCGACGTCATTCCGGGGCGCTTGCAAAGCAAGCGAACCCGGAATCTAGAGGTTATGCGGCACAAGATTCCGGGCTCATCGCTGCGCGATGCCCCGGAATGACGTGCCCAAATCAATCCCTCGGCCTCTTGTCGTGCACACGCTTGGCCTTGCCGAGCGAGCGCTCCAGCGTGTCGGGCGCCACGACCTTCACCGGGACCGTCAGTCCGATCGTGTTCTTGATGTGCGTGCTGATGCGATCGGCGTGGTCGGTGAGGCCTTTGCCGTCCCAGCTTTCCGGCCGCGCCTCGGCGTGGATCGTCAGGTGATCCATGCGGCCCTCGCGGGTCAGTTCGAGGATGAAATGGCCGCCGCACCAGTCGGTGGCGAGCAGGATTTCCTCGATCTGGGTCGGGAACAGATTGACCCCGCGCAAGATGATCATGTCGTCCGAGCGGCCGGTGACCTTCTCCATCCGCCGCATGCCGGGCCGCGCGGTGCCCGGCAACAGCCGCGTCAGGTCGCGGGTGCGATAGCGGATCACGGGGAAGGCTTCCTTGGTCAGCGAGGTGAAGACCAGTTCGCCGATCTCGCCGTCCGGCAGCACCTCGCCGGTGTCGGGATCGATCACCTCGGGATAGAAATGATCCTCCCAGATGTGCAGCCCGTCCTTGGTCTCGATGCATTCCTGGGCGACACCGGGGCCGATCACTTCCGACAGGCCATAGATGTCGGTCGCGTCCATGTCGAAGGCCTGTTCGATCTCGGCGCGCATCGCGTTGGTCCAGGGCTCGGCGCCGAAGATGCCGATCCTCAGCGAGGATTGGCGCGGATCGATGCGCTGGCGCTTGAACTCGTCGAGGATCGCAAGCATGTAGCTCGGTGTCACCGTGATGATGTCGGGTCTGAAATCGTTGATCAGTTGCACCTGCCGCTCGGTCATGCCGCCCGAGATCGGCACCACCGTGCAGCCGAGCTCCTCGGCGCCGTAATGCACGCCGAGCCCGCCGGTGAACAGGCCGTAGCCATAGGCGTTGTGGATGATCATGCCGGTGCGCCCGCCGGCCGCGCGGATCGAGCGCGCCATCACGCTCGACCATGTCGCGATGTCCGCCCTGGTGTAGCCGACGACGATCGGCTTGCCCGTGGTGCCGGATGACGCGTGCACGCGCACCAGCTTCTCGCGCGGTACTGCAAACATGTTGAAGGGGTAGTTGTCGCGCAGGTCGGTCTTCTTGGTGAAGGGAAACCTGGCGAGGTCCGACAGCGACTTGAAATCGGACGGATGCACGCCCGCCGCGTCGAACGCCTTTTTGTAATGCGCGACGTTGTCGTAGGCGTGGGCGAGCGACCAGGCGAGGCGCTTGGTCTGCAACGCCGTGATCTCGTCGCGCGAGGCGCGTTCGATCTCGTCCATCTCGGGGCTGTAGCTGCGTCCTTTGGGCTGAGCGTTCGAAGCCATCTGCGTTTCCCCTCGTGGTGTTGCTCAGGTCGTCGGGCGGTCCTTCTCGGGCAGCCATGTGCCGCCGATCGTGCGGGAATGACCACGAAACTCGGCGATCACGACGTCATTGGCGGTGACGCGCACGTCGTAGATTCCGGAGCGGCCGTTGCGCGAAATTTCCCGCGCGGTCGCGACCAGCTGGTCGCCGAGCTTGCCCGGACGTATGAAGGTGATGCTGCCTTGCGCCGCGACGACGCGCTCATTGTGGCTGTTGCAAGCAAATGCGAAGGCGGAATCGGCAAGCGTGAAGATGAAGCCGCCATGCGCAATGCGCTGGCCGTTGACCATGTGCGGCTGCACGGTCATCGTCAGCGTCGCCTGGCCCGGCCTGATCTCGACGATCTCCATGCCGAGGCCCTTGCTCGCATCGTCCTCCTCCCACATCGCCTCAGCGCAGGCGCGGGCGACCTCGTCGGCCGATAGCGTGGCATTGATGGTCAACGGGACCTCCCCGCGCGTCGAGAGGGATCCAAGTTTCCCATGAGGTCGGCATTTCCCATGAGGTCGGCGTTCTCCCATGTTGTCCGGGCTCGTCGAAACAAGCCTCTTGAACTGCGCGTTCGTTTCGATAGTCATGAGGCGAAGCGCCGATGGTGTCAACGAGCGCGGACTTCAAATCGAAATCAACGCCTGGAAAGACGCCCGTGATGCCGGCCTCAAGCCCCGCCAATTCTTCGTCCTCCGCCGAAGCGCGTTGCGTGCGGCTGAATGCCAAGGCCGGCGATGTCGCAGCGCTGGCGCCGGTGGTGGAGACGTGCACGCTGTCGCGCGGGGCCAACGAGGTGCTGATCGAGATCAGGGCGGCGGCGGTCAATCCTTCCGATGTGAAGGCCGCGACCGGGCTGATGCCTTACGCGGTGTTTCCGCGCACCTCGGGCCGCGACTATGCGGGAGTCGTGATCGACGGGCCGGCGGAGATGATCGGGCGCGAGGTATTCGGCTCCTCGGGAGATCTCGGCATTCGCCGTGACGGCACGCATGCCACGCATCTCGCGGTCGAGACCGGTGCGGTGGTCGACAAGCCGAACAGCCTTTCATGGGAGGAGGCCGCCGGCATCGGTGTTCCCTTTGTCACCGCGATGGAAGGCTTTCGCCGCGCCGGAATTCCGAAGCGCGACGAGATCGCCCTGGTGATGGGCGTCAACGGCAAGGTCGGGCAGGCCGCAGTGCAGATCGCGACCTGGCACGGCGCGCGCGTCATCGGCGTGGTGCGCAAAGCCGAGCCCTATGAGGGTCACTCCAATGCGCCGATCGAAGTCATCGACGCGTCGTCGACGGATGTCGCCGCGCGCGTGCGCGAGCTTACTGGCGGCCACGGTGCCGATATCGTGTTCAACACGGTCGGTGATCCCTATTTTCAGGCCGCGCACAAATCGCTTGCATTGAGGGGGCGGCAGATCCTGATCGCTGCTGTCGAGCGCATCGTGCAGTTCAACATCCTGGAGTTCTATCGTGGTCAGCACACCTATGTCGGCATCGACACGCTGGCGCTGTCGTCGATCGCGACGGGCGCGGTGCTGCGCGAGCTCGGCCCCGGTTTCGCGAGCGGACATTTGAAACCCTATCCGATCAATCCGGCCGCGATCTATTCGCTCGAAGACGCCAAGCGCGCCTTCGTCGCAGTGGCGGGCTCGTCGCGCGACCGCGTGATCTTGCGGCCGTGATAGTTGAGGTCGTCATTGCGAGCCACCGGGTCCGCGCGAAGCGCGGCCCGATGACAGGCTCCGCGAAGCAATCCAGACTGTTTCCGCGGTCGGATTTCTGGATTGCTTCGCTGCGCTCGCAATGACGGAAAGATAGTGAGAGAGCGTCCATGGACTCTTCTACCATCGTCCTCATCGCCGGTCTTGCCATCGGCCTCGTCTACGGCGCGGTCGGCCTGTTGAGCGGCTTCTGCATGATGTCGAGCCTTCGCGGCTGGTGGGCCGACGGCGACGGGCGCCTGGTCCGCACCTATGCACTTGCGATGGGCACGGGCATCGTCGCCTCACAGATTCTGGCAGCGAACAGCCTGGTCGATCTCGGCAAGTCGATCTACCTGCAGCCGACCTTCTCGGCGCCGCTGATGTTCTTCGGCGGGCTGTTGTTCGGCTACGGCATGGTGATGTCGAATGGCTGCGGTTCGCGGGCGCTGGTGCTGCTCGGCCGCGGCAATCTGCGCTCCTTTGTCGTGGTGATCGTGCTTGGCATCGTTGCCCAGATGACATTGAAGGGCCTGATCGCGCCGGCGCGCGTCGCGCTGCTGCAGGCGTCGCAGACCACGGCGACGTTCACCTCGTTGCCCGCACTGTTATCGAGCATCGGCCTCCATGGCGCCGCCGCGCGCCTCGTACCTGCGCTGGCGTCAGGCGCCGCGCTCGTCATCTTCGCCTTCAGGCATGAACCATTCCGCCGCTCGCCCGGTCAGATCGCCACGGGGCTGGTGGTCGGGCTGCTGGTCGCGGCCGGCTGGTTCGTCACCGGCTATCTCGGCAATGACGATTTCAACCCGGTGCCGGTGACGTCATTGACCTTCATCGCCCCGATCGCCGACACGCTGCAATATGCGATGCTGTCGACCGGGCTGACACTCAACTTCGGCATCGCCACCGTTGCCGGCGTGTTCGCCGGCAGCCTCGTGACCTCACTTCTGACCGGACGATTCCATCTCGAAGGCTACAGCTCGCCGCGCCACATGCTGCGCTCGGCCGGCGGCGCCGCGCTGATGGGTTCGGGTGGTGCGATGGCCTTCGGCTGTTCGGTGGGGCAGGGTCTGACCGGCCTGTCGACACTTGCGCTCGCGTCGTTCGTCGCGGTCGCGGGAATCATGCTCGGAACCGCCGCGGGCCTGCGCGGTGCGCTGCGGGTTCAGCCCGTCGTGGCCGAGGCCGCGGCGCGCTGACGGGATGTGGCCAGCTTCATCACATCGAGATAGCCGGGACGCACCTCCATCCGCTTGATCAGGCCCTTGTCCAGCAGCAGCCGGTGCGCGTCCGGCAGTCGGTAGCAGGGGAGATACATAAACAGATGATGCTCGGCGTGATAGTTCACCCAATAGGGCGCGATCAGAAGCCGCTCGACCGGGTTGGCGAGCGTGGTGCGGGCGTGACTGAACGGGTCTTCACCGGTCGAGGTGCAGGCATGCTCGGCGATGTTGCGGATGCGTGTCACGAATGACAGCCAGGTCGCCATCGCGACCAGCCAGACGCCGAAATACCAGATGCCGGCGCCCGCCAGCCAGAACAGCACGAACAGCAGCGCGTTGACGGCAAGGAAGCGTAGCGTCTTCTCGCGTCCGGTGGAGACGAAGCTCTCGTGCGCCGCATCGGCATTCTCGTCAGCCCGCCTGAACAGCGCGAGCAGCAGGGGCAGCCGCTGCTTGAGGAATGTCTGACCGGTGAGATCGCGGATCGCCTTGCGGCGATAGCTGTCTGTGCTGATGGGGAACGGCGCCGACAGCGACAGATCGGGGTCCTCCGGCTGCTGCGTGAATTTATGATGCTGCAGATGATAGGCGCGGTAGCTCGCGAGGTCCGCCCCGACAGGCACCGCGCACAGCCATTGGCCGATCCATTCGTTGATCGCCCTGTTGCTGTGCAGCCCGCCATGGGCCGCCTCATGCATCAGGATCGCAAGGCCAAGCTGGCGCGTGCCGACGATCATCACCGCGATCAGCCATGTCAGCGGATTGGGCCACAACGTGACCAGCGCGACGCTTGCCGCGATCAGGCCCCATGCGTGCAGGACCAGCCACAGGCCGCGCAGCGAACTGCGCGAGGTCAAATGCCGCCATTCATCAGGCGTGAAAATCGTCTTGGGATCGATGCGTGCCACAGCCGGCATGGGCGGTTCCTTCAAAAGCTGCTTGGAGGAACATACGCCACCCGGCCGGGGCGATAAACCCGAAAGACGTCAGTCGGCCGGCCGTGTCAGGATGCGGATTTCGGATTCGAGCGTCCGATGCACCGGGCATTTGTCGGCGATCTCCATCAACTTCTTGCGCTGCTCCGGATCGAGGGTGCCATCCATATGGATGACGCGGTCGATCTGGTCGAGCATGCCCTCGTGGGTCTCGCACTCCTCGCAATCCTTCGCATAGATCTTGCTGTGCCTGAGCGTGACAGTGACGCGGTCCAGCGGCAGCGACTTGCGGTCGGCATAGAGCCGCATGGTCATCGACGTGCAGGCGCCGAGACCCGCGAGCAGATAGTCATACGGTCCGGGTCCGGTGTCCTCGCCGCCGGCGGCGACCGGTTCGTCGGCGATCAGATGATGCGGGCCGATCGCGACCGTCTGCTGGAACTTGCTGTTGCGGGTTTCGCGCACCACGACCTGGCGCGGCGTTTCCTCGGGGGCCGAGGTGTGGGTGGATGTCGCGAAGTCGACGTAGCGCTCCGCCCAGGCGGCGATGACATCGGCGACATAGGCGGCGTCGCGCCGGTCGCTCAGAAGGTGATCGGCGCCGGCGAGCGAGACGAAGCTCTTGGGATGTTTGGCGGAGAGGAAAATGCGCGTGGCATTGTCGATGCTGACCGTGTCGTCGGTGGGGGATTGCATCACCAGCAGTGCCTTGCGCAGCGTGGTGACGCGCGCCATCAGGCCGTGCTCGTTGACGTCGTCGAGGAACTCGCGCGTGATCGTGAAGGGACGGCCGGCCAGCGACACCTCGACCTTGCCTTCCTTGCGGATGTCGTCGAGGTGCTCCTTGAAGAGGCCGGTGACATGCGCGGGATCGGAGGGGGCTGCGATCGTAACGACGGCCTTCGCCTCGGCGATCTGGCCTGCGGCCGCGAGGATGGCGGCGCCGCCGAGGCTGTGGCCGATCAGGAGCGCCGGCGCCTGCCGCGTGGCGCGCAGGTGATTGGCGGCGCGGACGAGATCGGCGACGTTCGAGGAGAACGTCGCGTTGGCGAATTCGCCTTCGCTGGCCCCGATGCCCGTGAAGTCGAACCGGAGCACCGCGATGCCCTTCGCGGCCAGCGCAGCCGAGATCCGTCTCGCCGCGAGAACGTCCTTACCGCAAGTGAAGCAATGCGCGAACAGCGCATAGGCCGACGGCTCGCCGTCAGGCAGATCGAGCGCTGCCGCAAGCTGGAGACCGCCTTCGCCCTCGAATTGGAACCGCTCAATCGGCATGGTGCCCTCCCACAATCGCGGCGTGGCCTCTCAATCAGAGAGGAAGAGGCGATCCGCGTCAATCGCCGGAATAGCGCTGCTCTGCCCAGGGATCGCCGCGGTTATGATAGCCACGCACTTCCCAATAACCCGGCGCGTCCTTTTCGACAAATTCGATGGCCTGCAGCCATTTCGCGCTTTTCCAGAAATAGAGATGCGGCACGACCAGCCGCACCGGGCCGCCATGCTCGGCCGTGAGCGGGGCGCCCGACCAGCTATGGGCGAGCAGGGCGTCTTCGGCGGCGAAATCCTCCAGCGCGAGATTGGTGGTGTAGCCGTCATAGGAATGCAGCACGACGAAACGCGCATCGTCGCGCGGCCGGCACGCCTCCAGGAGATCGCGGGTCGCGAGCCCCTCCCACTGATTGTCGTAACGCGACCAGGTCGTGACGCAATGGATGTCGGAGACGAATTGCGTCTGTCTCTCGGCCTTGAACTGGGAAAAATCCCAGAACACAGGGATTCTCGACCGCGCCATAGACATCGAGCCGCCAGCGCGCGTGAGAGATTTCCGGCGTCAGGCCGAGATCGAGCGTCGGCCAGTCGCGGGTGAGATGCTGGCCCGGCGGCAGCCGCTGCTCCTCCGGTCGCGAGGTCTTGCCGGTGAGGAAGCGACCCTCCCTGGCCCAGCGCGCCTTGCTGCGCGTCAGCTTGCTTTCGGGCGGCGGGTCATGCTCCTCGGCCATGTCAGCATTCCGTTATTCGTGCCGGTGCATCGCCAAGTCATGCTTGGTGTCGCGCATGGTCGAGTAGATCAGCAGCGACAGGAAGATCATGCCGCTCAGATAATAGTAGAACCACTGCTCATGGCCCATGCTCTTGAAAGAGAGCGCGATCGCGGGCGCGGTGCCGCCGAACAGGGAGACAGTGATCGCGTAGGGCAGGCCGACGCCGAGCGCGCGTACCTTGGTCGGGAACAGCTCGGCCTTCACGATCGCATTGATCGAGGTATAGCCGGCAACGAAAATCCAGGCGGCGCAGATCAGCAGGAAGGCTATGAACGGCTCCTTGGTGTCCTTCAGGGCAGTCAGGATCGGCACGGTCGCGAGCGTGCCGACGACGCCGAAGAAGATCAAGAGCGCCTTGCGCCCGATGCGGTCGGACAAGGCGCCATAGATTGGTTGCAGGATCGTCGCGAAGATCAGCGAGCCGAAGATCACGAAGGTGGTCTGGTCTTCCGTCAGGCCGACCGAGAGCTTGACGAAGGTCTGCATGTAGGTGGTGAAGGTGTAGAACGCCGCGGTGCCGCCGGCGGTGAGGCCGACCACGAGCAGCAATTCGCGCGGATATCTCAGGAGTTCGCGGATCGAGCCGGTCGTCTTGACGGCTTTCTTGGCTTCCTCGAAGGCCTCGGTCTCGTGCAGTCCGCGCCGCATCACGGCGGCGAAGATGGCAAGCAGCGCGCCGATCACGAAGGGAATCCGCCAGCCCCAGGCCTTCAACTCCTCAGGCGTCAGGAAGACCTTCTGCAACAGCAGAAGCACGATGATCGCAGTAAGCTGGCCGCCGATCAGCGTCACATATTGGAAGCTGGAATAGAAGCCACGGTGCTTCGGGTCGGCGACTTCGCTGAGATAGGTGGCGCTGGCGCCGTATTCGCCGCCGAGGCTCAAGCCCTCGATGACGCGGGCGAGGGCGAGGATCGCCGGTGCCGCGAAGCCAATCGTGGCATAGGTCGGCGTCACCGCGATGATCAGCGAGCCGAAACACATGCAGACCACGGATAGCGTCAGCGACAGCCGCCGGCCGTAATGGTCGGCGAGATAGCCGAACAGCCAGCCGCCGAGCGGCCGCATCAGGAACGTGGCGGCAAACAGCACCGCCGCGTTGAGCTGCTGCACGACCGGGTCGTCGTGCGGGAAGAACGCCGGCGCGAAATAGAGGGCGAAAGCGGTGTACGCGTAAAAGTCGTACCACTCGACGAGGTTGCCGATCGAGCCGATGAAGATCGCCTTGATCCGGCGTTCCACATCGGCGAGGTCTATTTGATCTGTGATCGCTGTCATGATTCCGTCTACCATGACCCGTCACGGAATGCGAAGAGGGGTAAATCCTTCTTTTTGAATCATTTTAACGAAGAATAGGTGCATCCCCTCATGGTGAGGAGGCGCACAGCGCCGTCTCGAACCATGAGGCCGCGAGCCGGGCCTCATCCTTCGAGACGCGCTGCGCGCTCCTCAGGATAAGGAATGAACTGCGGAGGATCGATGGGTTGGAGCCACCGCGTATCGGATCAAGCCGCCTTGTTGAAAAGGACTGGTAACTGCCGCGGTCCGCGGACGGTCCCCTCCGACCAGGTCACCTTGCCGGCGGGATCGAGACTGAAGTCCGGAATGCGCTTCAACCATTCCTCGATCGCGACGATCATTTCCATCCGGGCGAGGTTGGAGCCGACGCAGCGGTGGATGCCGAGGCCGAAGGCGGCATGGCGGTTCTCCTTGCGGTCGATCACGACCTTGTCCGCGTCGGAGAACATCGTGGGGTCGCGGTTGGCGGCGGGGAACGACAGCAGCACCATGTTGCCGGGCTTGACCGGGCAGCCGGAGATCACGGTCTCCTTCATCACCTCGCGGGCCATCGTCACCGGCGAATAGGCGCGCAGCAATTCCTCGATCGCGGTCGGGATCAATTCCGGTTCCTTGACCAGCCGCTCGCGGTCGGCGGGCGTCCGCGCCAGATGCCACAGGGACGATCCGATCGCGCTCCAGGTCGTGTCGATGCCGGCGATCAGAAGCAGCCGGATCGAGCCGAGCACATGCTCGTCGGACAAGGGCTGGCCGTTCGGATATTTGGCTTTCATCAGGGTGGTGATCAGGTCGTCGGTCGGCTGCTTCTTGCGCTGCTCGAGATGGCCGGCGAAATACGCCGTCATCTCATGGACCGCCCGCATCAGGGTGTCGTCGTCCTTGATGCCGAGCTCGAGGATCTCGTGAATCCATTTGATGAACTGGTCGCCGTCGCTCTCGGGAATGCCGAGCATGTGGGCGATGGTGCGGACCGGCACATGCTTGGTGTAGCGCGCCGCCGCATCGCATCTGCCGTCGGCGATGAACTCGTCGATCAGCTCGTTGCAGATCGCGCGGAGGCGCGGCTCGAGCTTCTTCATCGCGTCCGGGGTGAACGGCGGCAGCAGCAGCTGCTTTGCGGGCTTGTGCTCCGGCGGGTCCGAGGTGATCGGCGGGGCGCGATTGGAGATCTCCGGGCGCATGTCGCGCACGATCACCCGTCGCGAGGAAAAGTGCTCGGTGTCATAGGCAATTTCTTTCACCGCTTCATAGGTGGTCGGCATGTAGCAGCCGAGGAAGCGCTTGGTGTGGACCACGGGCGAGGCCGCCCGCAATTCGTCCCAGATCGGAAATCGATTCTCGGTCCAGCGCGGATCGGTATGGTCGAAATCGTGAACCCAGTCTTGAACCGGCGGATGTTCGGGCGCGGAATCGGACATCGGGAAATTCCTGTGTTGGTTCGTTTCAGCGAGTTCGAACGTGCTGCGGAGCCGGGGACACCTAGTCCTCGGTGACTTCGATCGCGATTTCCGGGCAGTTGTTCTTGGCAAGCCACGCCTTGTCTTCGAGGCCTGCGGGCACCGTGCCGTCGCCGACCTCATGCGCATTGCCGTATTCGTCGAGATCGAACAGCTCCGGTGCCAGCGATTTGCAGCGGGCGTGACCCTGGCACTTGTCCTGATCGACGTGAACTTTCAGCTTTCCAGACATGAAACGCGATCCTCTTCTGCAGATCACCACGCGCCGGGCCTTTGGCCTCATGCTGTCGAGGGACGCAATACGTCTTTGCCGCGTGGAAGTTATAGTATATTACATTCGCAGCCTGCCATTCGCTGTCAAGTGAAAAATCGGAGAACGCCGCGTTACATGGCCCGCCCCGCGCGTAAACCGTCGAATACCTACCATCACGGCGACCTTCGTGACGCCCTGGTGCACGCTGCATTGCGAGAGGCGGAGCAGGGTGGGCCGGAGGCGATCAGCCTCAAGGCGCTGGCGAAGGAACTCGGGGTGTCGCAGCCCGCGCCTTACCGCCATTTCGCCGATCGCGAGGCGCTGGTGGCGGCTGTGACAGCCGAAGCGTTCCGGCAGTTCAGCGCCACGCTGCGCGAAGCGACAGGAAAGCCCTCACGGCGCTCCAAGCTGTCGCGCTTCGCCCAGGCGACATTGGCGTTCGGTTTGCGCCGCAACGGCATCTACCGGCTGATGTTCGCTTCACGCACCATGGCCTGCGCGTCCAAGGACAGCGAGCTGCATGCCGCCGCGCTGGAAAGCTTCGCGCTGCTCCTGGAAGCCTTCGAGGCGCCCGCCGTCGGATTGCTGCGCGAGCGCTACGCCCTGCAGATCTGGGCTGCGCTGCACGGCGTCATCATGCTCGCCGAGCAGGGACTCCTGACGGGAAAAGTCGCCAATATCAGCCGTGAGGACCTGGTCGAGGACATCGTGTCGCAGACCAAAGCGGCGCTGGAGCGGGCGATCAACGCGGTTTCGTCCTCCTGAGCCGCGCCATGGCCTCCGTCGCTGCTATCGTCCGTTGTCGGTCGTTCGAAGGCCGGCCATAGCCGGTGAACTGCCGCAGCCACCGCTCGGTGACAGCGCCGATCGCAAGTCCTGCGACGACATCGCTGGTCCAGTGAGCCAACAGCAGGATGCGGGTTGCGACCAGGCCGGCGCCGATCAACCAGACCGCGTTCCGCTGCCGGGGCGGCAGTCGCGTGGCCGCCGAGGCGAGCGCCCCGACATGCAGGGCATGTCCGGATGGAAACGCATCCATGCGGTTTCCCGATAGCGGCACGCCGCGCCGGTGACCGCGCACGGTCAGCCGATCCGGGCGCTCCTGGTCGAAGATGTTCTTCAACAGATGCGGCATTGCCGACGCGACCAGAGTGGTCAGAAGTACATGGTCTGCGGCGCGGCGCCGGCGGCGTGGCTGGCCGCGCGTGTAGAACCACCAGCCGGCCGTCAGCACGAGAAGCAGATGTTCGTCCGCGCCCCAGGTCAAGACCTCGGCGGTCTTCTCTGTCGGCGGATTGGTATGAGCCGCTATCATATTTGCGATCGCAATATCGGTCGCGGTGGGACGAACAGTGATCAGCGCCATCTCGGAACACCAAGCTCTCGCTGACAACGCCGGGTTTTTGTGACAGTTCCAAGAACGGAACGAGCTTGCGGGCGTTAAGTCAGACGGGCCGAGGGTGGGATCCGTCTTTGAAGGAGCAAGCCGATGGCGCACTCTGACCATGGCATCGTGAAAGACGACAAGGCGCAGGAACAACCCGCGGACCGGAAGCGGGCGCAGGCGGCGCATCAATCACATCCGGGTAAATCCGGCTCGCACGAAGCAACGCGTGATCCGAGGCTGAACGATGCCGAGAAAACACCTGCGCGAGAAAGCACCTGGACGAGAAAACACCTGGACGAGAAAACACTTGGATCAGTCATGACGCCTGATGATCACGGCGGCGCGCCGACCGGCTAAAGCATGATCCGGAAAAGTGTGTAGCGGTTTTCCGAAAAGATCATGCTCAATCAAAGAGCTAAAGCGCGATGATGATTCAACCTGATCTCATCGCGCTTTAGTCGGTGCAAACCACAGAAATCACAAACGCCGGGAAAAATCTCATGAAGTCAAAATCGGTTGTCATCGGCTCGCAGCGTATCTTCGTTCTGGTTCTCGAAACGGGAGAGGACGCGTTCCGAACCATCGCCGACTTCGCCAATGAGGAGCATATCGACGGCGCATCGGTGTCGGCGATCGGCGCCTTTGAGAAAGCCAGGGTTGGCTGGTTCGACCTTGCGGCCAAGACCTACAGGCCGATCGATGTCGGCGAGCAGTGCGAAGTGTTGAGCCTGATGGGAGACGTCGCGCGTGGTGATGACGGCACGGCCAGCCTTCACCTGCACGCGGTGCTGGGTCTCAAGGACGGCTCGGTGCGCGGCGGCCATTTCCTGTCGGGCACGGTGCGCCCGACCCTGGAGGTCACGATCAGGGAGACGGTCGCACATCTGCGCCGCAAGAAGCGCGACGATCTCGGCATCGCGCTGATCGACATCTAGCCGCGTTTACCGCGGCGGCTTCGGATCGATCGGCGTGCTGCCGTGCAGGCCCAGAATATCCTCGAGCACTCTGGCGCGCGCGAGGAGTTGCGCCTCGCCGCGCGGGGCTGCGACGATCTGCAGGCCGACCGGCAGGCCCGACGCGGTGAAGCCGCAGGGCAGCGACAGCGCCGGGCAGCAGGCCAGCGTGATCGCGTAGGCGATGCCGAGCCATTCGACATAGTTGTCGAATTTTTTGCCGCCGCATTCGGCGACATAGCGGTTCTCAATCGGGAACGGCGGCACGATCGTCGCGGGCGATAGCAGGAGGTCGTAGGTTTCGAAGAATTTCAGCGTCCGCTCGGTGATGGCGACCCGTTGCGCCTGCGCGCGCGTGATGCGCTCCACGGTCAGCTTGAGTCCTTCCTCGATGTTCCAGATCACCTCGGGCTTGAGCTGGTCGCGCTTGGTCCGCAG
Source organism: uncultured Alphaproteobacteria bacterium (assembly GCA_963770385.1). Lineage (GTDB taxonomy): Bacteria > Pseudomonadota > Alphaproteobacteria > Rhizobiales > Xanthobacteraceae > Bradyrhizobium. The sequence goes on from CAVYPJ010000003.1 coordinate 4,210,764, forward strand.
CAGTTCGGCCTTGCTGTTGGCAAAGGAGAAAGCGCGCAGCACGTGGAAGCAGTCATGCGCCTCGCTGAGGTCTGGATGGGCTTCCTCGACGATGGCGCCGGCCTCCGCGAAACGTTCCGCCGCCTTGCGCGTGATGGCGGCGACCTCGGGATCGACCGGTGTGATGCCGAAGTCGGGCGAATAGGCGACGCGTTTCGGCTTCGCACCGGAGCGTGCAGCCGAGAGAAACGAGGTCGGCAGTGCCGGCAGCGACAGCGGGTCGGCCGGATGCTCGCCGCTCATGGCGTCGAGCAGCAGCGCGAGGTCCTCGACATTACGCGCCATCGGGCCCTGTACGCTGGTCGTGTTGTCGATCACGAATTTTGGCGTGCGCGCGACGCGACCGATGCTTGGCCGCAGGCCCACGATGCCGCAGAAGCTTGCGGGATTGCGCAGGGAGCCGCCGAGATCGGTGCCGTGCGCGAGCCAGGCCATGCCCGTCGCAAGCGCGACCGCCGCACCGCCGGATGAGCCGGCGGCCGACTTCGACGTATCCCACGGGTTGACCGTCGCGCCGAACACTTCGTTGAAGGTGTTGGCGCCGGCGCCGAACTCCGGCGTGTTCGACTTGGCGTAGATCACCGCGCCATTCTGTTCGAGATGCTCGACCAGAATGTCGGAGCGCTCGGGGACGCGGTCCCTGTAGATCGGCGAGCCCTGCGTGCTCCGTACCCCGGCAACATCGGTCAGATCCTTGATCGGCACCGGCATGCCGGCGAGCAGGCCGCGTTGGGCCGCCGGGTTTTTCATGAGCGCCTTGGCTGCGTCCCGCGCCCGGTCGAAGCAGAGGATCGGCAGCGCGTTGACCTTGCCGTCGACCTCGGTGATGCGCTTTTCCAGCGCGTCGAGCAGGTCAAGCGGCGTCACATCGCCGGCTCTTAGTTTGTCGACGATTGCGCAAGCGGTCTCCCGCACCAAGCCCAGATCAGCCAATCGTATATCTCCTTGCTATCTCCTGCGATCACCGCACTGGTGCTGTAGACCATTTTCCGGCAGGGTGGCAACGCAAGTCATTTCGGAGTTTTTGCATGACCACGCCGTTCGACGCGCCCGACTGGCGCAAACTGAGCCAGCAGGAGCTCGACCGCGGGTTGAACAATGGCGAGGCGGTCGCCGGCAGCGGCGAGATCGTCGCGGGCTGGGACCGCGCATCGGCGGAGATGCGCCAGCGTCACGCGACACATCTCGATCTCCGCTATGGCCCCCACGAGCGCAATCGGATCGATTTCCTGAAGGCCGCGGACAAAGCGCCCACGCTGCTGTTCATTCACGGCGGCTATTGGCAGATGCGTGCGAAGGAGGCCTTCACGTTGTTCGCGGAAGGGCCGATGGCCCATGGCATCAATGTCGCGCTGATCGGCTACACGCTGGCGCCGGATGCAACGCTCGACGACATCGTCGCGGAAATCCATGCCGGCATCGATTTCCTCGCCGCGGAGCTGCCCGGGCTCGGCGGCGACGACAACGACATTGTCGTATCGGGTTGGTCAGCCGGTGGCCACCTCACATCGATGGCGCTGTCGCATCCGGCCGTCGCGGCAGGCATGGCGATCAGTGGCATATACGATCTGGAACCGATCCGGCATAGCTATCTCAACGTCAAGCTCGGACTCGACGAGGCGGCCTCGCGCCGCAACTCGCCGATGATGCAACAGGGCGGACCGATGAAGCCGTTGTCACTCGTCGTCGGCGGCGCGGAATTGCCGCTGCTGCGCAAGCAGACAGCGGACTTCGCGGCCCATCGCGCGCAGTATGGCCTGCCGGTGATTTATGAGGAAATCCCGGGCGCCGACCATTTCTCGATCATGACGGAGATGGCATCCCCCGGAGGACGGATCACGACGCTGATCCGGCAGTTGTTCGAGAGGACGGCTGGCTGAGCCAACCGTCATTGCGAGGAGTGAAGCGACGAAGCAATCCAAAAATCTCGCCACGCGGAAAGGCTGGATTGCTTCGCTTTGCTCGCAATGACGAATGGAGAGAGCAATTGCACACCGTCATTCCGGGGCGATGCGACAGCATCGAGCCCGGAATCTCGAGCTTGCTTGCTTGCGCGATCGTGCTGCTAGGGTTCGCATCGCGGTTACGAGGCGATCACGGTCGCCGCAATCAGCCTGCTCACCTGCGGCTCGTTCTCTATTCCCCCGAGCAGCCGCAAGAGATTGTCGACGCGTTCGGCGGTGAGATGCTTCTGCGCCATCAGGCGGAACTTCTCCTCCATTTCGACGTCGCTCATCGGATTCTTGAAATGCCCGCGGTGATATTCGACGCGGAAGGTTTTGCGCGCGCCTGATTTGAGGACGACTTGGAGTTCGCACAGATTGAATTCCTGCTCCATCCGGTCCGCTTCGTCGGACGGAAGGCATTTGACCCGGCGCACCAGATCGATCAATTGCGGGTCGTGCAGATAGGGGTCCTCGTAGAAGACCGGATCGATCTTGCCGTACATCAGTGCGAGGCCCGCTGCGTAAGGGATGCTGTGATCGGCGGTTTCATGCGTCTTCGGCTGCCACTTCTCCGGTCCGTCCGCCATGATCTTGATCGCGGAGTGCGAGACGTGGATGTTGACCTCCTGGATGTCGTCAGGGCTCTTGGCGAAAGATCGAGCCTCGACCGCGGCTTGTGCGACGGTCTGGGAGAACTGTCCGAGCGGAAAGCGCTTGGTGAAGGCGCGCCGGATTCCGAACGGCTCGCCGAACTGCGGCGGCGCGACCGGTTTGTGGCCCATGACCTTGAAGAAGCCGTAGCTGCCTTCGAAGACATTGACCGGGCCGGTCATCCCCTCCTGAGCGAGCTCACCTGCAAAGATCGCCTTGCGGCAGGCGTCGGCCGCGGCAAACGCCTTCCAGTTCGACAGCGCGTCGGAGCGGCCCTGGCGGGTCGCGGTGTTGCCGCCGACGGTGATGCCGATCGCCTGAACCATCTGCTCCGGCGTCAGCCCCATCAGGCGGCCGGCGCCGACGGTCGCGGCGATGCCGGTGAGGGTGGTGTGGTCGATGCCGTTGCCGAGATAGTCGAAGACGTCGGCGATCTTGCAAAACACCTCATAGGAAAGAACCGTCGCGGTGATGAGATCACGGCCGCTGCGTACGTTCAACTCTGCCGTGCTGAGCAGGGCTGCGATCGTGTCACTCGGGTGGCCTGCGCCGTGAGTGAGACTGACGAAGGCGTCGTTGAAGTCCAGATAGCGGATCATCACGCCATTGGCGAACACCGCGAGATCGGGGCTTGTCTTGGTGCCGCTGAGCAGCACCGTCGCAGGCTTCCTTGCGCTGACATCGCCTGCGAGCTTGATCGCGATCCTGGTCGGGCCGGCCGTGTAGCTGCCGTACATGCAGCCGACGGTATCGAGTATGGTGCGCCTGGTCAGCCGCACGACGTCGTCGGGGATGTCCTCGTATTTCAATCCGGCCGCATAGTTTGCAATCGTCTGGGCCAGGGCCGTCTGCCCGCCGGTCTTCGGCGGGCTTGCCTCGGTCTTGTCCTGGGCGAGAGCCGGAAACGTGGGCGTCGCCGCGGCGAGGCCCGCCACGGCGGCCGTCTTCAGGAAATCGCGACGCGCGCGGCGCGGCGCGTCATGCAGGGCCGCATCATCCGCCATCGCGACTAGCCAAATCCCGCCGCGATGCCGCCATCGACCGTGAAGATCACGCCGGACGTGTAGCCGGAGCGGTCGGAGGCGAGGAAGGCCATCAGGTCGCCGATCTCGCGCGCATGCGCGGGGCGGCCGAGCGGCAGGCCCTTCTGAAATTCCTTGTAGCGGTTCTCGTCGCCGAACTGGTTTTTCGCGCGCGTCTTCAACAGCGTGACGTGGCGGTCGGTGCCGACCGGGCCCGGATTGATGCCGACCACGCGGATGTTGTCGGCGAGGCTCTTGCCGCCGAGTGCGCGGGTGAACGCCATCAGCGCCGCATTGCCGGCGCTGCCGCAGATGTAGTTGGCGTCGAACTTCTCGCCGGCCGCGCCGATGTCGTTGACGATCACGCCGCCGCCGCGCGCTTTCATCTGCGCGTAGATCGCCCGCGTCAGATTGATGTAGCCGAACACCTTCAGCTCCCAGGCATGCCGCCAGGTCGCCTCGTCGATCTTGTCGATTGGGCCGCCGGGAATGTCGCCGGCATTGTTGACGAGGATGTCGATGTCCGAGGAATCCTTGACCAGCCGCGCGATGTCCTCGGCCTTGCGCAGGTCGGTGACATGGGCGGAGGCGTCGATCTGGTGCTGGGAGCGCAGCCGCTCGGCCAGCGCCTTCAGCTGATCGCCGCTGCGGGCCGCAAGCCGAAGATGGCAGCCTTCCTCGGCGAAGGCTTCGGCAGCGGCTGCGCCGATGCCCTTCGATGCGCCGGTGATCAAGACACGTTTGCCGCGCAGATGCAGGTCCATGGGATTGCTCGTTTCGCTTGGGGGATGGAAGGCTCAGGCTGGTCGGTAAAGTTGTTAGGGGGAGGGCCACCCGCCGGTCAACATTGCACTGCAGCGTTGCGCTGGCGCACGGTTTGGGCCATTGCAATCCGAGCCTGCGGGTGGCATCGACCGCCCCGCAAGGCAAATCCCTGAGGAAATCTCCAAGGACACTCTCGATGAGCAAGAAACCATATCGGATCGCAGTCATTCCCGGCGACGGGATCGGCAAGGAAGTGATGCCGGAGGGCCTGCGCGTCATCGAGGCGGCGGCGAAAAAGCATGGCGTCGCCGTGCAGTTCGATCATTTCGACTTTGCTTCCTACGACTATTACGAGAAGCACGGCCAGATGATGCCGGACGACTGGAAGGAGAAGATCGGCAAGCACGACGCGATCTATTTCGGCGCGGTCGGCTGGCCCGCGAAAATTCCCGATCACGTTTCCTTGTGGGGCTCGCTGATCAAGTTCCGCCGCGAGTTCGACCAGTATGTCAATTTGCGCCCGGTGCGGCTGATGCCCGGCGTGCCGTCGCCGCTCGCGAACCGCAAGCCGGGCGATATCGATTTCTGGGTGGTGCGCGAGAACACCGAAGGCGAATATTCCTCGGTCGGTGGGCGGATGTTCCCGGATACCGACCGTGAGTTTGTGACGCAGCAGACGGTGATGACCCGCATCGGCGTCGATCGCATCTTGAAGTTCGCCTTCGAGCTCGCGCAGTCGCGGCCGAAGAAGCACCTGACCTCGGCGACCAAGTCCAACGGCATCTCGATCACGATGCCCTATTGGGACGAGCGCGTGGAGGCGATGGCGAAGAAATTTCCCGGCGTGAAATGGGACAAGTACCACATCGACATTCTCACCGCGAATTTCGTGCTGCATCCGGACTGGTTCGACGTCGTCGTCGGCTCCAACCTGTTCGGCGATATTCTCTCGGATCTCGGACCGGCCTGCACCGGCACGATCGGCATCGCGCCGTCGGGCAATATCAATCCGGAGCGCAACTTCCCGTCGGTGTTCGAGCCGGTGCACGGGTCGGCGCCGGATATTGCAGGCCAGGGCATCGCCAACCCGATCGGCATGATCTGGTCGGGCGCGATGATGTTCGAGCATCTCGGCGAGAAGGCCACGGCGGAATCCATCGTCGGCGCGATCGAGCGCACGCTCGCCGAACGCACGCTCCGCACCCGCGATCTCGGCGGCAACGCCGACACCACCGCCTGCGGCAAGGCGGTCGCGGAGATGGTGGACTAGAGAGTCCATCCGTCTGGAGAGACCATCCGTCGTCCCTGCGAACGCAGGGACCCATACCGCGTGATATCTGTTGTTGGAAAGAAAGCCGTCCCGCCGTAGTGCCACAAACTCAAGCCTGTGGTTATGGGTCCCTGCGTTCGCACTAGGCTATGCACACATCTTTTCGAACCGAAAAACCAACTCTTGATCAAGGACTTGGTCGCTACTCGATGACGAAAGTTCGCGAGTGCAGCTTCGCAAGAATGCATCATATCTCTGCGTTCTTAGGCAAGTCGTTGATAAAGACTCCAGAAGATGTGTGCATGCACTAGTGCGTTCGCAGGGACGACAGTGAGTTTGTGGCCCGAACGGAGCATCTCACGCCCGATGGTGGCCGCACCTGGGTTTCGTTCACCGCGCCATCTGGCCCTGTTGCCGTCTAGCGCATGCATCCGGGCAACGGTCGAAGGCTTATTGTTTTGCAATCCGACGGCAGTGTTCCCAGGCCGCAGCGATCAGGTTTTCGCTTGCTTCCGGCGTGCGGAAGGCGGAATGCGCCGACAGCGTCACGTTGGGGAGCGTGGTCAGCGGATGATCCTTCGGCAGCGGCTCGATGTTGAAGACGTCGAGCCCGGCATGGCGGATATGGCCCGACTTCAGCGCGTCGATCATCGCGGTTTCGTCGACGACCGCGCCGCGCGCGGTGTTGACCAGGATGACGCCGGGCCGCATCTGCGCGATGCGCTCGCGCGTGATGAAGCCGCGCGTCTCGTCGTTGAGCAGCAGATGCAGCGAGACGACATGGCTCTGCTTCAAGAGCGTATCGAGATCGACGAACTCCACGCTCGCGTGCGACTTCGGCGAGCGGTTCCAGGCGATCACGCGCATGCCGCTGCCGGAGGCGATCCGCGCCACTTCCGCAGCGATGCCGCCGAAGCCGATCAGGCCGAGCGTCTTGCCGGTGAGCTGCATGCCGTCCTCGCGCAGCCAGTTGCCGGCGCGCATCTCGCGGTCCATCTGCGCCAGCACGCGGGCTGACGCCCACATCAGCGCGATCGCGGATTCCGCCACTGCCGTATCGCCGTAGCCCTTGATCAGGTGCACCTCGATGCCGAGCGTGGCGAGTTCATCGGGGTTCATGTAGCTGCGCGCGCCGGTGCCGAGAAACACGACGTGCTTGAGGCCCTTGCATTGCTTCGCGACATCGGTCGGCAGCGCGGTGTGATCGACGATGCCGATTTCGGCGCCGCCGAGGATATCAGGCCATTGCTTGGCCGCGATATCAGGGTTTTCGTGAACGCTGACCTCGGGATCGTCGGACTTGCGCTGCCGCTCGAAGATCTCGGCGAGCGCATCATTGGCGTCGATAAATACTCCGCGCACGGGGATTCTCCTTGGGATCGATGATCAGGACGCGACGCCCGCCAGCGCGAGCACGGTATGCATCAGCACGTTGGCGCCTGCGGTGCAGTCGGCCTGCGTGGCGTCTTCCAGCTCGTTGTGGCTGATGCCGTCCTTGCAGGGCACGAACACCATCGCAGCCGGAATTCTTGTGTTGAGATTACAGGCGTCATGACCGGCGCCGGAGGTGATGCGGCGATGGCTGTAGCCGAGCGCCTCGGCGGCAGTCGCGACGGCCTCGACCAGCTTGGCATTGAAGTGCGTCGGCGGCTTGCGCCAGACCAGATCGAGCGCGACCTCGACCTTGCGCCGTGCCGCGATCTCGGCAATCGCCGCACGCAAATCCTTGTCCAGCGCATCCATGATCGCGGCATCGGCACTGCGGCAATCCATCGTGAAGGCGATCTCGCCGGGGATCACGTTGCGCGAGGGATTGGCGATCACGGCTTCGCCGACAGTGCCGACCGCCTTCGGGCCGTGCTTCTTCGCGATGCTCTCCATCGCCAGCACGATCTCCGACAAGGTCGCGAGCGCATCGCGGCGCAGCGGCATCGGCGTCGAGCCGGCATGGCTCTCGAAGCCGACAATCTTGCCGTCATACCAGAGCACGCCCTGGCCGGAATCGACGACGCCGATGGTCTTGCCTTCGGCCTCGAGGATCGGCCCCTGTTCGATATGTAGCTCGACGAAGCTCGACAGCTTCTGCGTGCCGACCGGACGGTCGCCGCGATAGCCGATGCCGTCGAGCGCCTCGGCCACGGTCACGCCTTCGGCGTCCTTGCGCGACAGAATGTCGTCGGTGGTGAAGTCGCCGACATAGGCGGCCGAGGCCATCATCGCAGGCGCAAAGCGCGAGCCTTCCTCATTGGTCCAGTTGACGATGCAGAGCGGCGTCTCGGTCTCGATGCCGGCATCGTTCAGCGTGCGTACCACTTCGAGCGCGGCCAGCGTGCCGAGCACGCCGTCATACTTGCCGCCGGTCGGCTGGGTGTCGAGATGCGAGCCGAGGCCGATCGGCGCCTTCGACATGTCGCGGCCCTTGCGCAACGCGAACATCGAGCCCAGCGCATCGACATGCACCTCCAGCCCTGCGTCCTCGCATGCCTTTCGGAACCAGTCGCGCACCTGCTTGTCTTCCGGCCCCAGCGTCAGCCGCCGCACGCCGCCCTTCGGCGTCGCGCCGAACTGCGCGGTTTCATGAATCGTGCCCCAGAGGCGGGCGGAATCGATCTGCAGATTGGATGTTGCTCGGCTCATACGCGTCTTTCCAAATTGTCCGGCTTTCGTTCAATGGCTCGGCGCGAGCTCTGCGTCAACCGACGCGGCCGATGGCGCGGCCTTGTTGGCAATCTTCGCTGCGAGCTCGGCGACGCGTTCCACCGCGACCATTTCCGGAGAGGCGAGCCAGCTCGCGGTGAAGGTGAGGGGCGGGATATTCAGATCGGTCCGAAGTTCCTGCAAGCGGCCGTTGGCGAGCTCGTTCTCGACAATCGCGGCGGGTATCACGGCAATGCCGAGCCCTTCGATCGCCATGTGGATCACGGTGGCGAGCGAGGCACTGGCGTGCAGGCGGATCGGAGGCAGGTCCGCCCGGTTCAAGAGCGAGCGCACGCTTTCATAAGGCTGGGTCTTGCGCGGGAAGGTGATGATCGGAAACCTGGCGATCTCCTGCGCCGAGACGGGCTCATTGCCGAGCCCGAGCGCGGGGCTGGCCACGAAGCTGATCGGATAATCGCACAGCAAGCGATTGCGGACGCTGGTGGCCGACAGCGGACCGAGCACGAAGGCCAGCTCGATTTCCTGCGCCAGCAGCCGTGCGCTCAGGTTCGGCGTGATGTCGACCTCGATCTCGAGTGACAGGTTCGGATAGGTCGCATTCACGCTCTTGATCAGCTTCGGCAGCCAGGTGTGCACGATCGTCTCGGCGACGCCGAGCCGCAGCACGCCACGCATCGCCGAGCGGTCGCCGACTTCCGCCATCATCTGCGCGCGCAGCCCGATCAGCTTTTCCGCATAGACCATCATTTGCCGGCCGCTCGGTGTCGGCGAGGCGACGCGGTGATCTCGGTTCAGAAGTTTCACGCCCATTTCGCGTTCGAGCTGGGCAATCCGCTGGGAGATGGCGGGCTGGGTGGTATTGAGCCGCTGGGCAGCACCACGAAAGCTGCCAAGCTTCACAACCCAGAGAAATGTCTCGATCGACCTGAAATCCGGCATGTGAGGTTATTCCGTACCGATAAATCTGATTTATCGATGTTGATCAATAACAACGATTAGACTTTATAGTACGGCTGCGCTTGAGTGGATTTGTCAAGATAATAGGCAGGTCAATCAAATGACTGTTTTGGCGGCAGCGCAGCCGTTTATCGGAGATAACAAGAATCTCCCGAGCCTTCAGGCCCGCCTCGCATGCCGCAATGGCATGGCCACGAGCACCGCGGGTGTCGCCAACGGCTTCGTTCAGGGCAACCTCGCGATCCTGCCGGAGAAACAGGCTTCCGCCTTTCATCGCTTCTGCCAGTTGAACCCCAAGCCATGCCCGATCATCGGCATGTCCGATGTCGGCGACCCCCGCATTCCCGCGCTCGGCCTCGACCTCGACATCCGCACCGATGTGCCGCGCTATCGCGTCTGGCGTGACGGCGAGGTGGTGGAGGAGCCGACCGACATCATGGCGCATTGGCGTGACGATCTCGTCGCCTTCGTGCTCGGCTGCTCGTTCTCGTTCGAGGAGGCGCTGCTCGCGGAAGGTTTGCCGATCCGCCATATCGAGCACAAGGTGCGCGTGCCGATGTACCGCACCAGCATTGCCTGCCAATCGGTGGGCCCGTTCGCGGGACCGATGGTCGTGTCGATGCGGCCGCTCAAGCCGGCGGACGCGATCCGCGCCGTGCAGATCACCTCGCGTTTTCCCTCCGTGCATGGCGCGCCGGTGCATATCGGCCTGCCGCAGTCGATCGGCATCGCCGACATCGCGAAACCCGATTACGGCGATCCCGTTCCGGTCGCGGCCGACGAGCTTCCGGTGTTCTGGGCGTGCGGCGTCACTCCGCAGGCGGTGATCGCAGCGGCGAAGTTGCCGTTCGCGATCACGCACGCGCCGGGATTGATGCTGGTGACGGATCTGCAGAACAAGCATCTTGCCGTGCTTTGATGCAGTGTCTGCCGCTCTTTGAGGCTTTGACCCACGCAGTTTAACCGCTTAATCGATAGCCTTTAATCAACAGAGGATCTTGGGTAATGACGATCAGCCGCCGCAATGTTTTGCTTGGAGCCACCGCCGCCGCAGCGCTCGCGCCGATTGCGGGCCGCGCGCAGACGTCGGAAGTGGTGATCGGCGTGATCTATCCCTTGTCGGGCGCCAGCGCGCAGATCGGCGTCGACGCGCAGAAGTCGTATGAGACCGCGGCCGAGATCATCAACAAGAGCTATGATTTCGATCTGCCGCTCGCGCGCGGCGAGGGACTGCCGGGGCTCGGCGGCGCCAAGGTGCGTCTGGTTTTCGCCGACCACCAGGCCGATCCGCAGAAGGGCCGCGCCGAAGCCGAACGCCTGATCACGCAGGAGAAGGTCTGCGCCGTCATCGGCACCTATCAGAGCGCGGTTGCGGTGACGGTCAGCCAGATCTGCGAGCGCTATCAGATTCCCTTCATCTCGGCCGATAACTCCTCGCCGAGCCTGCATCGCCGCGGCCTGAAATTCTATTTCCGCGCAGCGCCCCATGACGAGATGTTCTCGGGTGCGATGTTCGACTTCTTCGATGCGATGAAGAAAAAGGGCACCAAGATCGACACGCTGTCGCTGTTCCACGAGGACACGATCTTCGGCACCGATTCCGGCAACGCGCAGCTCAAGCTAGCGGGCGAGCGCGGCTACAAGGTTGTGTCCGACATCAAATACCGCGCCAACTCGCCGTCGTTGTCGGCGGAAGTGCAGCAGCTCAAGGCCGCCAATGCCGACGTGCTGATGCCCTCGAGCTACACCACCGACGGCATCCTGCTGGTCAAGACCATGGCCGAGCTCGGCTACAAGCCCAGCGCGATCGTCGCGCAGGACGCCGGCTTCTCTGAAAAGGCGCTGTACGACGCGGTCGGCGACAAGCTCGAAGGCGTGATCTCGCGCGGCTCGTTCTCGCTCGACCTCGCCGCCAAGCGGCCGATGGTCGGCAAGGTCAACGAGATGTTCAAGGCGAAGTCGGGCAAGGACTTGAACGACTTCTCCTCGCGCCAGTTCATGGGGCTGATCGTGATGGCGGACGCCATCAACCGCGCCAAGTCGACCGACGGCGACAAGATCCGAGAAGCGCTGGTCGCGACCGACATGCCCGGCGACGTGACCATCATGCCCTGGAAGCGCGTCAAGTTCGACGAGATGGGCCAGAACAACGACGCCGACCCGGTGCTGCTGCAATATGTCGGCGGCAAGTTCGTCACGATCTACCCGCCGCAGGCGGCCGTCGCCGAGGCCATGTGGCCGATGAAGTAAGCGCGTGCGGGAGGGGGCGTGACCAAAGTGATGATGATTCAGGGCTTGCCGCACATTTCCGTCATTGCGAGCGAAGCGAAGCAATCCAGGATGTCTCCGCGTGGAGAGTATCTGGATTGCTTCGTCGCTCCGCTCCTCGCAATGACGGGGATGGAGTCCTACCAGTGACCGCCGAGACCATCATCCAAAGTCTCGCCTCCGGCCTGCTGATGGGGCTGCTCTACGGCCTGATCGCCGTCGGACTCGCACTCATCTTCGGCCTGATGGACGTCGTGAACTTCGCCCATGGCGAGTTCCTGATGATCGCGATGTATGTGACCTTCTTTCTGTTCGCATTCTTCGCGATCGATCCGCTGCTGGCCGCGCCGCTGGTCGCGGCGGCTTTGTTCGTGTTCGGGGCGCTGGTCTATCTCCTGATCGTGCGCTTTGCGATGCGGGCCAAGGCCAATGCCGGCATGGTGCAGATCTTCTCGACGTTTGGCCTGGCGATTGTCATGCGCGGGCTCGCGCAGTTCTTCTTCACGCCCGACTATCGCAGCATCACGCATTCCTGGCTCGGCGGTAAAACAATCTCCGTCGCCGGCATTTTCCTGCCGCAACCGCAGCTGATGGGCGCGCTGGTCTCGATCGTGGCGTTCGCGGCGCTGTATTTCTTCATTCATCGCACGGATTTCGGCCGCGCCCTTGAAGCGACGCGCGAGGACAATGGCGCAGTCGCCCTGGTCGGCATCGACAAGAACCGGGTGTTCGCGCTCGGCTGGGGCCTTGGCGCGGCGCTGGTGGGGCTTGCCGGCGCGATCATGGCGATGTTCTTCTATGTCTATCCCGACGTCGGCGCGTCCTTTGCGCTGATCGCCTATGTCACGGTCGCGCTCGGCGGTTTCGGCAGCGTGTTCGGCGCCTTTGCGGGCGGCATCGTCGTTGGTCTCGTCGAGGCGGTGACCGCGTTGGTATTGCCGCCTTCGCTGAAATCGGTCGGCATCTACGCGGTCTATCTGCTCGTGGTCTTCATCCGCCCGCGCGGCCTGTTCGGGTCGATGTGATGGACAATAATTTCACCGCGCGCCGCCGGCGCGAACTCATGCTCGCGGCATTCCTGGCGGCGGTCGCGGCGATCGTGCCGCTGTTCGTCAAGGACGTCTATGCGCAGAACATCATGGTGCTGACCCTGATGTATGCCGCGCTGTCGCAGAGCTGGAACATCCTGTCCGGCTATTGCGGACAGATCTCGCTAGGGCATGCGCTCTATTTCGGCCTCGGCGCCTACACCACCGCGCTGCTGTTCACCAAGTTCGGCGTGCTGCCGTGGTTCGGCATGCTCGGCGGCGGTGTCATCTCGGCGCTGATCGCGATGGCGCTGGGCTATCCCTGCTTCCGCCTGCGCGGGCATTATTTCGTGATCGCGACCATCGTGATCGCCGAGATCGCGCTGCTGCTGTTTCAGAACTGGAATTGGGCCGGTGCCGCCCTTGGCATCGACATTCCCGTGCGCGGCGATAGCTGGCTCAAATTCCAGTTCACCCGCTCCAAGCTGCCTTACTTCTATTTCGCTCTGGCTCTCGCCTGCGTCGCCTGGTTCGTCACCTGGTGGCTGGAGGATTCCAAATGGGGCTATTGGTGGCGCGCGGTGAAGGACAATCCCGACGCCGCCGAGAGCCTCGGCGTCGTCGTGTTCAATTCCAAGATGGGCGCAGCCGCCGTGTCGGCCTTCCTGGTCGCGGTCGGCGGCAGCTTCTATGCGCAGTTCGTCTCCTATATCGACCCGGAAAGCGTGATGGGCTTCCAGTTCTCGCTTCTGATGGCGCTGCCCGCCGTGCTCGGCGGCATCGGCACGCTATGGGGACCGATGCTCGGCGCCGTGATCCTGATCCCGCTCACCGAGCTGACGCGCTCCTTCATCGGCGGCTCCGGCCGCGGCGTCGACCTCATCGTCTATGGCAGCCTGATCGTGCTGATTTCGCTGGCACGGCCGCAGGGGCTGGTCGGGCTGTTCTCGCGCCAGCGCAAGGCGGTGTCGCCATGACCGCGCTGCTGGAAACCCGCGGCGTCACGCAGCGTTTCTCGGGCCTGGTCGCCAACAGCGACGTCTCGATCTCGGTCGGCCGCGGCGAGATCGTCGGCCTGATCGGCCCCAATGGTGCCGGCAAGTCGACCATGTTCAACCTGATCGCGGGCGTGATGCGGCCGACCGAAGGCTCGATCTGGTTCGACGGCGAGGACGTCACGCGCCTGCCGGCGGCCGAACGCTGCCACCGCGGCATCGGCCGCACGTTCCAGGTGGTCAAGAGCTTCGAGACCATGACGGTCATCGACAATGTCATCGTCGGCGCGCTGGTGCGCAACACCGTGATGCGCGAGGCGCGCCGCAAGGCGCATGAGGTGCTGGAGTTCTGCGGCCTTGCCGCCCGCGCCGAGGTGCCGGCGAGCGAGCTTGTGCCGTCGGAGAAGCGGCGACTGGAGGTCGCGCGCGCGCTCGCGACCGAGCCGAAGCTGTTGCTGCTCGACGAGGTGCTGACCGGTCTCACGCCGGTCGAGGCGCAGACCGGCGTCGAACTGGTGCGGCGCGTCCGCGACACCGGCGTCACCGTGCTGATGGTCGAGCATGTCATGGAGATCGTGATGCCGCTGGTCGATCGCGCCATCGTGCTCGATCTCGGCAAGGTCCTGGTCGAAGGGAAGCCCGCCGACGTCGTCCGTAATCCGAAAGTCATCACTGCCTATCTCGGGGACCGCCATGCTGTCAGTGCGTGAGGTCACCACGGCCTATCAGGGGCTGGTCGCAATCTCTGCCGTCTCGATCGAGGTCGAGAAGAGCGAGATCGTCTGCGTCGCCGGCGCCAATGGCGCGGGCAAGTCGACGCTATTGAAATCGATCGCCGGCGCCGAGCGCCCGCGTAGCGGCTCCGTCACCCTCGACGGCGCGCGCATCGACGGCATGGCGCAGCACCTCATCACGGCGCGCGGCATCGCCTACGTGCCGGAGAACCGCCGGCTGTTTCCGCGGCTCTCCGTGCGCGACAATTTGAGGCTCGGCAGCTATCTCTATCGCGGAAAGGCGGATCGCGAGCAGCCGCTCGAACTCGTCTTCAAGCTGTTTCCCCGGCTTGCGGAGCGCCTGGAGCAGCGCGCCGAAACGCTCTCCGGCGGCGAGCAGCAGATGCTCGCGATCGGCCGCGCGCTGATGACACGGCCCAGGCTCTTGATGCTCGACGAGCCGTCGCAGGGCATCATGCCGAAGCTGGTCGACGAGATCTTCCAGGCGGTCAAGCGCATCCGCGACGCCGGCATGACCGTGCTGATCGTCGAGCAGCGCATGGCGGAGTGCCTGGAGATCGCGGACCGCGCCTACATCCTGCAGACGGGCCGCGTGCTGATGAACGGCAAGGCCAGCGAGATCGCGGTCAATCCGGACGTGCGCAAAGCCTATCTCGGGCTGTAGCCGACCGCAGGATGACTTCATACTTGCGGCTCCGTTCGGGCCACAAACTCGCTGTCGTCCCTGCGAACGCAGGGACCCATAACCACAGGCTTGAGCTTGTGGCACAACGGCGGGACGGCTTTCTTTCCAACAACAGATATCACGCGGTATGGGTCCCTGCGTTCGCAGGGACGACAGACGAGATTGTCTTTCGAGATGTGTGAATGCCTTGGTGCGTTCGCAGGGACGACGGAGGAGAGAGTTTCCGCTCAGCTCAATCCGGCGCAGTCCGAAGGATGGGTAGCGCACAGCGAAACCCATCCTACGGCGCACTTCCGGCGTCCCGGCGAAGTGCTCTCACGCCTGCCTCAACATATCGCGATTGGCAAGGCGGGCGCCAAATCGGGTAGCTCTCGCGGCTTAGTGAGCAGCCGTCTTGTCCAAGAGGGAGATGTTGCGTGGTCGATCTCAGCAGCCTGGCGCCAGCGCAAATGGCCAGCATGCTCGGCAAGCCGGAAGGCGAGGTCGGCCGTGCCGTCGGCGAGATGCTCAACCGCGTCAACGCCAACATCACCTCCGCAGTCTATCAGCGGCTGATGCTGCGGGATAACGACCGCATTCTCGAGATCGGTTTCGGCAATGGCCGCCTGCTGCCTGCGTTGATGGCGCTGGCGGACGACATGACCTATGTCGGTCTGGACCGGGCCGAGACCATGGTCACCGAAGCGACCGCGCATAATGCCGAACTCGTCGCGGCGGCTCGCGCCTCGTTCCGCCTGGGTTCGGCGGAATCGATCCCTTGCAAGGACGAAAGCTTCGACCGGGTGTTCGCGGTCAATGTCATCTATTTCTGGCCAGAACCCGTGCGCGCGCTCGCCGAGATGCGCCGCGTCCTGCGCCCGGGCGGCTTGAGCATCGTCGCCAGCATCGTGATGGCACCGGGCGAGGATCCGCCGCCCTTTGCGAAGTCGGAATACGGTTTCCACCGGCGCAGTCGCGAGGCGTTGCTGGCGCTGCATCGCGACGCAGGTTTTGCCGACGTCGTGGTCGACGACTACAGTGAGACGGCGCCGTTGCCCGATGGATCGACCCGCAAGCGGAGCTACGCGATCATCCTGGCGCGGCCCTGATTATTTGTGATCGTGCTCGGGCAGCGTCAATCCGAATGTCTTGACGAGATCGGCGACCTGCGCGGGCGAGAGATAGCGCGGGTTGAGCCCGCGCAGCAGCAGATAGAGCTTCGCCGTCTCTTCCAGTTCTTCGGTCGCGAACACGGCCGCCTCCAGCGTGTCGCCTGACACCACCGGGCCGTGATTGGCGAGCAGCACGGATGAGTATTTCCCGGCGAGGCCCTTGATGGCGTCGGCGACCGCGGGATCGCCCGGCCGGTAATAGGGCACGAGCGCGGTCGCGCCGCATTTCATCACATAATAGGCCGTCATCGGCGGCAGCGCTGCGCGCGGATCGATCTCCGGCAGCATCGAGAGCGCGACCGAATGGGTCGAATGCAGGTGCACCACCGCGCGCGCCGCGCCGCGAGTCTGGTAGAGCGCGCTGTGCAGCGGCACTTCCTTGGTCGGCGCGTCGCCGGAGATGAGCCGCCCGTCGGGCGCGAGCCGCGATAGCCTCGCCGGATCGAGGAAGCCGAGCGAGGCATTGGTCGGTGTCACCAGCCAGCCGCCATCGTCGAGCTTCACGCTGATATTGCCTGATGAGCCCGGCGTCAGCCCGCGCTCGAACAGCGAACGGCCGAGGCGGCAGATGTCCTCGCGGATCCTGGTTTCGCTCATGAGACGACCTTTTTTCTTTTCGCGTTGCCTTTTTCGCCTTGTCTCACGCTTTGGCAGCGCGGCCAAGGCGTGATAGGCAGGGAGCGAAGCCGCGACGGAATGTGCGGCCCGTCAAGAAAGTTTCGAGGAACCGTCCGATGTCTGCTTCCGCAAAACCTGGAATGGCTGTCATCGGCCTCGGCTCGATGGGCTATGGCATGGCCACATCGCTGCGGCGCGCGGGTTTCGAGGTCACCGGCTGCGACGTCGCGGCCGATAGCGTGGCGCGGTTCGAAAAGGACGGCGGCAGGGGCGCGAAGACGCCGGCGGAGGCCGCGAAGGCGGCGGATGTCGTGGTCAGCGTGGTCGTCAATGCCGCGCAGACCGAGGCCATCCTGTTCGGCAAGGACGGCGTCGCCGAGACGCTGGCCAAGGATGCGGTATTCATATCTTCCGCGACCATGGACCCCGATGTCGCGCGCAGGCTCGCCAAGCAGCTGGAAGCGACCGGACGGCATTACCTGGATGCGCCGATCTCCGGCGGTGCGCAGCGCGCGGCGCAGGGCGAACTGACGATCCTCGCCTCCGGCAGCAAGGCCGCATTCGCCAAGGCAAGGCCCGCGCTCGATGCGATGGCGGCCAAGCTTTATGAACTCGGCGATGCGGCGGGGCAGGGCGCGGCCTTCAAGATGATCAACCAGCTCCTTGCCGGCGTGCACATCGCCGCCGCCTCCGAGGCGATCGCGTTTGCCGCCAAGCAGGGGCTCGACATCCGCAAGGTCTATGAGGTGATCACGGCGTCCGCCGGCAATTCCTGGATGTTCGAGAACCGCATGCCGCATGTGCTCGACGGCGATTATACGCCGCGCAGCGCGGTCGAGATTTTCGTGAAAGACCTCGGCATCATCCAGGACATGGCGCGCACGGCGAAATTTCCGGTGCCGGTCGCCGCCGCCGCGCTGCAGATGTTCCTGATGACGGCAGGCGCCGGCATGGGCCGCGACGACGATGCCTCGGTGGCGCGGATGTATGCGCAGGTGACCGGCACGAAGCTGCCGGGAGAACCGAAGTAACTTAGCGAATGGCGAGTAGCGAATAGCGAATAGGACAACGAGCAGCTACTTTCTATTCGCCATTCGCCACTCGCTATTCGCCCTAAAGAGGACCGTCAATGCCCCGTTTCGCCGCCAATCTCTCCATGATGTTCACCGACGTCCCGTTCCTCGATCGCTTCGAGGCGGCGGCGAAAGCGGGCTTCACCGCGGTCGAATTCCTGTTTCCGTATGATCATCCGGCCGAAGAGGTCGGCAAGCGCTTGAAAGGCAACGGCCTGACGCAGGCGCTGTTCAACCTGCCGCCCGGCAATTGGGAGGCCGGCGAGAAGGGGTTCGCAGCACTGCCGGAGCGCTTCGGCGATCTGCAGAAGAGCCTGCAGACGGCGTTGCCCTACGCGCAGGCAACCGGCGTCAAGCGGCTGCATCTGATGGCTGGTATCGCCGACCGGAGCAATCCGAAGGCGGTGGAAGCGTTCTACAAGTCGGTCGCCTGGGCCGCGGAGTTCTTCGCGCCGCACGGCCTCGACGTCGTGATCGAGCCGATCAACCCACGCAACGTGCCCGGCTACTTCCTCAACGATTTCGGCTTCGCAGCCGACCTGATCAAGGAACTGAAGATTGCGAACCTGAAGCTGCAGTTCGACATCTATCACTGCCAGATCATCCATGGCGACGTCACGATGCGGCTGCGCGAGATGATGCCGATCACCGGCCATGTCCAGATCGCGAGCATTCCCTCGCGCAACGAGCCGGATGGCGAGGAGCTGAATTATCCGTTCCTGTTCGCCGAGCTCGATCGGCTCGGCTATGGCGGCTTCGTCGGCTGCGAGTACAATCCGCGCGGCAAGACCACCGATGGCCTTGCCTGGTTCAAGCCCTATGCGGGAGTGAAACCGTGACGCTGAAACTGGGCTGCATCGCCGACGATTACACCGGCGCCTCCGACCTCGCCAACACGCTGACCCGCGCGGGCCTGCGCACCGTGCAGACCATCGGCGTGCCGGCTGACGATCTGGCGCTGCCCGAGGTCGATGCGGTGGTGGTATCCCTGAAGAGCCGCTCGATCGAGGCATCGCAGGCGGTCAGCCGCTCGCGGGCCGCGGAGACATGGCTGCGCGGCCGTGGCGCGGGTCATGTCCTGTTCAAGATCTGTTCGACCTTCGATTCCACCGATGCCGGCAATATCGGCCCGGTCATGGACGCGCTGCGCGCCGATTCCGGCGATGCGATCGTGCTGGTGACGCCGGCTTTCCCGGAGACCGGCCGCACCGTCTATCAAGGCAACCTGTTCGTGGGCTCCGTGCCGCTGAACGAAAGCCCGCTGAAGGACCATCCGCTCAACCCGATGCATGATTCCAATCTGGTGCGGGTGCTGGCGCGGCAGAGCCGCACCAGGATCGGCCTGGTCGATCTTGCGGTCGTCGTGCGCGGACCTGCCGCGGTTCGCGCGCGGCTGGCCGATCTGGCCGGCCAGGGCGCGGGAGCGGCGATCATCGACGCGGTGTTCGACCGCGACCTCGAGACCATCGGCACGGTTGCGCTGGATCATCGCGTCTCGGTCGGCGCGTCCGGCATCGGGCTTGGGCTGGCGCGGGCGCTGGTCGCAGGCGGCAAGCCGGCTGCGGCGGGCACAGGCGCCGACGCACCCGTCGGCGGAGCGGCGGCGTGCCTCGCCGGCAGTTGCTCGCAGGCGACGCTCGGCCAGATCGCAAACGCCGAGAAAGTCATGCCGGTGCTGCATCTCGATCCCGACCGCATCGTCGCGGGGGAGGAGGAGACGCAGCGCGCGCTCGCCTGGGCCAAGGAGCATCTGGAGAAAGGTCCGCTGCTGATCGTCTCCAGCGCGACGCCGGACAAGGTCGCAGCGCTGCAGGGCCGTCACGGGCGTGACGCTGCCGGGCACGCGATCGAGCAGGCGATGGCCGACATCGCGGAAGGACTGGTGCAGTCAGGCGTTCGCCGGCTGGTTGTGGCGGGTGGCGAGACCTCGGGCGCCGTGGTCGATCGCTTGAAGATTCCCGGATTCCTGGTCGGCGAGGAAATCGCGGCCGGCGTGCCCGTGTTGCGCGCGGTCGGAGCCAAGGACGACGTTAAGGCCGGCGCGATGCTGCTTGCCTTGAAATCAGGCAATTTCGGCGGTCCGGAATTCTTCTCCGATGCGCTTCGCCTGATGCGCTGAACACAACCGATCGGCTCGAGCTGCCCAGCTCGCGAAAGCCGGCGTTAACTTCATCTCTTATCAATTTTTTTCCGTAATTGTACGGACCGCAAGCCGCGGGCGCGCGGGGCGGCTTGGCGTGACCGGTCACCGTTGATGCGGTTGATGTCAGTCGCGACGGCGCGCCGCAATGCGCTCGAACGAGAGACATCATAATGCTTGCCAAATACTCGATCCGCTCGAAGATGATCATGGTCATCGCATTTCTGCTGGTTGCGATGACCGGCATGGGGCTGCTTGCGGCCCGCAACATGCAGTCGATCAATGCCAACATGGTCGACATCTCGACGAGCTGGCTGCCGAGCGTGCGCGTGCTGGGCGATCTGCGCTACTCGGTCGTGCTCAACCGTACCATCGTCCGCGAACACATCCTCGCGGAAACGCTGGAAGACAAGCTGAAGGTCGAGAAAGCCTTCGCCGCGAACCTCGAGGTCATCGCCAAGGTCCGCAAGAGCTATGAGCAGCTCATCACCTCTACGGAGGAGCGCGCGCTCTATGACGAGTGGTCGAGGGGCTGGGACGAATTCCAGAAGGGCAATCTGGAGGTCATGGCGCTGTCCCGCAAGGAAGCAGGCCAGATCGCGCACGAGGCCCACGAGCTGAACAGCAAGAAGGTCAACCGGATCTCGGTCGACGGCGATGCGGTCCTGCAGAAGGACGTCGATCTGAACAACAAGGGCGCGGACAAGGTGGCGGCCGAAGCCGCCGACAACTACTCCTTTGCGATCATCGTGCTCGCGGGCATCCTCGGCACTGCCCTGATCGTCGGCATCGGCGTCAGCGTTCTGATGGTCCGCGACGTCAGCAACGGCATCGCGTCCATCGTCACGCCGATGCAGGCGCTGGGCGAGGGCGATCTCTCCGCCGAGGTGCCGCATCAGGGCGAGACGACCGAGATCGGCGCGATGGCCGATGCGCTGCAGGTGTTCAAACAGGCGCTGATCGCCAAGAAGGCCGCCGATGAGGCCACTGCGCGCGACGCCGAAGCCAAGATCGAGCGTGGTCGCCGGGTCGACAGCGTCACCCGCGAATTCGAGGCGATGATCGGCGAGATCGTCGACACCGTCTCCTCCGCCTCGTCCCAGTTGGAATCGTCGGCCAACTCGCTGTCGAACACCGCGCAGCGGTCGAAGGAGCTGACGACCGCCGTCTCGATGGCATCCGAGGAGGCCTCCGCCAACGTGCAGTCGGTGGCATCGTCGACCGAGGAGATGGCGTCCTCCATCACCGAGATCAGCCGCCAGGTGCAGGAATCGGCGCGGATGGCGGGCGACGCCGTCGGCCAGGCGCGCTCCACCACCGACCGCGTCAGCGAGCTGTCGAAGGCCGCGACCCGGATCGGCGATGTGGTCGAACTGATCAACACCATCGCCGGCCAGACCAACCTGCTGGCGCTGAACGCCACGATCGAGGCCGCGCGCGCAGGCGAAGCGGGGCGCGGCTTTGCGGTGGTCGCTTCCGAAGTCAAGGCGCTGGCCGAGCAGACCGCGAAGGCGACCGGTGAGATCGGGCAGCAGATCACCGGCATCCAGGCTGCGACCCAGGAGTCGGTCAACGCAATCAAGGAAATCTCGGGCACGATCGAGAAGCTGTCCGAGATCTCCTCGACGATCGCGGCCGCCGTGGAAGAGCAGGGCGCGGCGACGCAGGAGATTTCCCGCAACGTGCAGAAGGCGGCGCAGGGCACGCACGAAGTCTCGTCCAACATCGCCCATGTCGAGCGCGGCGCCGCGGACACCGGCACGGCATCTTCGCAGGTGCTGTCGGCGGCCAAATCGTTGTCAGGTGACAGCGCCCGCCTCAGGGCCGAGGTCAAGAAGTTCCTCACCTCGGTCCGCGCCGCCTGACGGCCATCCATCGCTGCCCTGATCGGCGGGCCGCTGAAACGGATCCTGCGCCGGACGGAAACGCCCGGCGCATAGTTTATGTATCGGCGCACAAGCGCCGAATTTGGCTCACTCGTTTTGGTTATTCATTTCCTCGCTCATCCGTAGTTGTACGGTTCGCTCCGTTAACGTTACCTGAGGACGCGCCGGGTTTGATGCAGCTAGGCAGACCTGCGTCATCCCGTCCCGATTCTCGCCGTCAAGTGTCGACGTCCCAGACCCGAGAGAAGTCCTCATGCTCGCCAATATTTCGATCCGTGCCAAGATCATCACGGTCGTCGCGTTCCTCCTCGTTGCCCTGACCGGCATGGGCCTGCTCGCCGTGAAAAACATGCGGTCGATCAACGCCAGCACGGTGGATATTTCGACCACCTGGTTGCCGAGCGTGCGCATTCTTGGCGATCTGCGCGCCGGTGTGATCACCTATCGCAACGTGATCCGGGAGCACATGCTGGCCGAGACGCTGGACGAAAAGCTCGCCAACGAGAAAACCCTGGCGGGGGTCTTGGAAAGCAACGCGAAGCTTCGCGCGGCCTACGAAAAGCTGATTTCCGCCCCTGAGGAGCGTGCACTTCAGAATGAATGGTCAAGACTCTGGGATGAGTACAGGAAAGGCTCCGAAGAGGTCATGGCGCTGTCGCGCAAGGCTGCCGGCCAGTTTCCTCACGAAGCGCATGAGCTCAACACAAAGAGCGTCAACAAGGTCGCCCTGCAGGCCGATGAAGTCCTGAAGAAGGCCATCGATCTCAACAACCATGGCGCCGAGACAGCGACCGCTGCCGCAGCGGATAACTACAATTCAGCCATCTGGGTCGTCGCGTTCATCCTCGGCATCGCCGTCATCGCCGGCATCGCCGTCAGCCTGTATATGGTGCGCGACATCTCGAACGGCATTGCCTCCATCGTCAAGCCGATGCAGGCGCTCGGGCAGGGCGATCTTTCGGCGGAGGTGCCGCATCGCGGCGAGAAGACCGAAATGGGCGCCATGGCCGACGCGCTTCAAGTCTTCAAGGAGGCGCTGATCGCCAAGAAGGCGGCTGACGAAGCGGCGGCGGCGGATGCCCAAGCCAAGATCGAGCGCGGGCGGCGTGTCGACAACATCACCCGCGAGTTCGAGACGATGATCGGCGAGATCGTCAACACTGTCTCTTCGGCCTCGGCTCAGCTCGAGGCGTCCGCCGGCACGCTGTCGAACACTGCGGAACGGTCGCAGGAATTGGCGACCACGGTCTCGGCGGCTTCGGAAGAGGCCACGGCCAACGTGCAATCGGTCGCGTCCGCGACCGAAGAGATGGCGTCCTCCATCACCGAGATCAGCCGCCAGGTCCAGGAGTCGGCGCGGATCGCCGGCGACGCCGTCGGCCAGGCCCGCACTACCACGGAGCGCGTCAGCGAGCTGTCGAAAGCCGCAACAAGGATCGGCGACGTGGTTGAACTGATCAATACCATCGCGGGCCAGACCAATCTGCTCGCCTTGAACGCCACCATCGAGGCAGCGCGCGCGGGCGAAGCCGGCCGCGGTTTCGCAGTCGTCGCGTCCGAGGTGAAAGCGCTTGCCGAGCAGACCGCGAAGGCAACCGGCGAGATCGGCCAGCAGATCAACGGCATCCAGGCCGCGACGAACAACTCGGTGAACGCGATCAAGGACATCTCGGGCACGATCGAGAAGCTTTCCGAAATCTCCTCCACGATCGCAGCGGCGGTCGAGGAGCAGGGCGCGGCGACGCAGGAAATTTCGCGCAACGTCCAGCAGGCGGCACAGGGCACGCAGCAGGTGTCGTCCAACATCACGGACGTACAGCGCGGCGCGACCGAGACCGGCTCGGCCTCCTCGCAGGTGCTCTCGGCGGCGAAGTCGCTGTCCGGCGACAGCGGCCGCCTCAAGGCCGAAGTCTCCAAATTCCTGACCTCGGTGCGCGCCGCCTGACAACAGGCCGCACAACCCGAGCTGAATACCGACGCTGCTGTTGCCGCCGGTATGATTCGGGCATGATCGCCGCCGCCGGGCCAGGCGGTGGTTCCTGCTGATGCGGAGCTGCCTCACGCAAGCGGGGCAGATATCACGTAAGTGAATGCGGCCCCTGCAGTGGAATATTGGCTAAACAACCGGTGTTCGGGTAAACGTGCGAAGGGAACGGTTTTCGCGCGCAGGGCGCGCCGTTTCTCCTGACACGTTGTATGACCGACGCGTTGCCTGACCAACGCCTTGCCTGACTTGGGAATGCCTCTTTTATGGTCGCACTGGTCCGTATTGCCCTCAGCCGGCCGTACACGTTCGTCGTGCTCGCGCTGCTGCTCCTGATCATCGGACCGCTCGCGGCGCTGCGCACGCCGACCGACATCTTCCCCGACATCCGCATCCCCGTGATCGGCGTGGTCTGGCAGTATACCGGGCTGCCGCCGGACCAGATGTCCGGCCGCATCACCACGCCGTTCGAGCGCGCGTTGACCACGACGGTCAACGACATCGAGCATATCGCCGCCAATTCCTACAACGGCTTCGGCATCATCAAGATCTTCTTCCAGCCGAATGTCGACATCCGCACCGCCAACGCCCAGGTCACCGCGATCTCGCAGACGCTGCTGAAGCAGATGCCGCCGGGCGCCACGCCGCCCTTGATCCTGAACTACAGTGCCTCGACGGTGCCCATCATCCAGGTCGCGCTGTCGGGCGAGGGGCTCACCGAGCAGAACCTCGCCGACATCGGCATCAACCAGTTGCGCACGCCGCTGGTGACCGTGCCCGGAGCGGCCATCCCGTATCCGTTCGGCGGCAAGCAGCGCCAGGTGCAGATCGACCTCAATTCGACCGCATTGCAGGCGCGCGGCCTGTCGGGCCAGGACGTCGCCAACGCGCTCGCGGCCCAGAACCTGATCACGCCGGTCGGCACGCAGAAGATCGGCGAGTTCGAATACACCGTCCAGCTCAATAACTCGCCATTGAAGATGGAGGATCTGGGCGATCTGCCGATCAAGCTCGTCAACGGCGCGATGGTCTATGTCCGTGACGTGGCGAGCGTGCGCGACGGCAACCCGCCGCAGACCAACATCGTCCACGTCAACGGCAACCGCTCCGTGCTGATGATGGTGCTGAAGGCGGGCGCGATCTCCACGCTCGATATCATCGCGGGCATCAAGCAGAAGGTGATCGACGTCAAGGATACGCTGCCCGACGCGCTGCGGATCAACTTCATCGGCGACCAGTCGCTGTTCGTGCGCGGCGCCATCGGCGGCGTCGCCAATGAGGGCGTGATCGCCGCGCTTTTGACCAGCGTCATGATTCTGTTGTTTCTCGGAAGCTGGCGCTCGACCGTCATCATCGCGGTCTCGATCCCGCTGTCGGTGCTCGGCGCCATCATCATGCTGTCGGCGATCGGCGAGACGCTCAACATCATGACCCTGGGCGGGCTGGCGCTCGCGGTCGGCATCCTCGTCGACGACGCCACCGTCACCATCGAGAACATCAATTACCATCTGGAGCAGGGCAAGCCGGTCGAGCAGTCGATCCTGGACGGTGCCAACCAGATCGTCACGCCAGCCTTTGTCTCGCTGCTCTGCATCTGCATCGTGTTCGTGCCGATGTTTTTCCTGACCGGCGTTGCGCGCTTCCTGTTCGTGCCGATGGCCGAAGCCGTGATGTTCGCGATGATCTGGTCGTTCATCCTGTCGCGCACGCTGGTGCCGACCATGGCGAACTATCTGTTGCAGCCGCATGTCCATCATGACGGGGAGGCGCCGCGATCCCGCAATCCGCTCAAGCGCTTCCAGCAGGGTTTCGAGGCGCGGTTCGAACGCATTCGCGGCGGCTATCGCGGGCTGCTCGAGATGGCGCTGGCCCACCGGCCGACCTTCGTGATCGGCTTTCTGAGCTTCGTCGCCGTCTCATTCCTGCTGGTGCCTTTTCTCGGGCGCAACTTCTTCCCGGCGGTCGATGCCGGCAACATCCTGATGCATGTCCGCACCCAGGTCGGCACCCGCGTCGAGGAGACCGCCGGCCAGCTTGCCGACGTGCAGAAAGCGATCCGAAAGATCATCCCGCCGGAGGAGATCGATACGGTCGCCGACAATATCGGCATGCCGATCTCCGGCATCAACATGACCTATAACAACACCGGCGTGATCGGCCCGCAGGATGGCGACATCCAGATCAAGCTGAAGGAAGACCACCGGCCGACATCCGAGCATGTCCAGGTGTTGCGCGAGCAGTTGCCGCGCATGTTCCCGGGCATGAGCTTTGCGTTCCTGCCCGCCGACATCGTCAGCCAGATTCTCAATTTCGGCGCGCCCGCGCCGATCGACCTGCAGATCCGCGGCGCCGATCTGAACGCGAACTTCGCCTATGCCAACAAGCTGCTCAGCCGCATCCGCCGGATTCCCGGCATCGCGGATGCGCGCATCCAGCAGTCGCCGAACAATCCGACCTTCAACATCGATGTCGATCGCACGCGCGCGCAATATGTCGGCCTGACCGAGCGTGACGTCACCAACGCGCTGGTGGTCAATCTCGCCGGCTCTTCGCAGGTGGCGCCGACCTACTATCTCAACCCCGACAACGGCGTGTCCTATTCCATCGTGATGCAGACACCGCAATACCAGATCAATTCGCTGAGCGCCCTGCAGACGCTGCCGATCACGGCTCCCGGCGCGCCGCAGGCGCCGATCCTCGGCGGCGTCGCCGACATCAAGCGCAGCACCTCCAGCGCCGTCGTCTCGCAATATGACATCCAGTCGATGGTGCAGATCTTCGCAACTCCCCAGGACCGCGACCTCGGCTCTGTCGCCAACGACATCAGGGCGGTGATCGCCGACACCGCGAAAGAGGTGCCGAAGGGCACGTCGGTCGTGCTGCTCGGCCAGGTGCAGACCATGAACAGCGCGTTCTCGGGCCTGCTGTTCGGGTTGCTCGCGGCGGTCGTGCTGATCTATCTCCTGATTGTCGTGAACTTCCAATCCTGGTCCGATCCGTTCGTGATCATCACCGCGTTGCCGGCGGCGCTCGCCGGCATCGTCTGGATGCTGTTCACGACCCACACGACGCTGTCGGTGCCGGCGCTGACCGGCGCGATCATGTGCATGGGTGTCGCCACCGCCAACAGCGTGCTGGTGATCAGCTTTGCCCGCGAGCGTTATGAGGAACTGGGCGATCCGATCCAGGCGGCGCTCGAAGCCGGCTTCGTCCGGTTCCGCCCCGTGCTGATGACGGCGCTTGCCATGATCATCGGCATGGCGCCGATGGCGCTGGGCCTGGGCGAGGGCGGTGAGCAGAATGCGCCGCTCGGCCGCGCCGTGATCGGCGGCCTGATCTTTGCAACGACTGCGACACTGATGTTTGTCCCCGTGGTTTTCAGTATGGTACACAAGAAGCAAGGCGCCAAAGCCGCCGCCTCACCGGAGATGCAGCATGCCCACTGAGAAACGCCCGCAATCGCGCCGCGGACTGGGCATTTTCGGGATGCTGGCGGTCATCGTCCTGATTGTCGTCGTCATCACCGGTATCCGGTCGCGTGAGGAGGCGAGCGCCAAGCT
Source organism: uncultured Alphaproteobacteria bacterium (assembly GCA_963770385.1). Classification (GTDB taxonomy): domain Bacteria; phylum Pseudomonadota; class Alphaproteobacteria; order Rhizobiales; family Xanthobacteraceae; genus Bradyrhizobium. The sequence goes on from CAVYPJ010000003.1 coordinate 4,238,194, forward strand.
GCGCCAGTGGACCGACGACCAGGCCATTCCGACGGTCGCCGTCGCCTTGCCCGACGCCAAGCTGGGCAATCCCACGATCGATCTGCCGGGCCGGATGGAGGCCTATTACCGCGCGCCGATCTTTGCCCGCGTTAGCGGCTATCTGAAGAGCTGGAGCGCCGACATCGGCGCCCGCGTCAAGGCGGGGCAGACCATCGCCGAGATCGAGGCGCCCGACCTCGACCAGCAATTGCTGCAGGCCCGCGCCGATCTCGCCAGCCAGAAGGCCAGCGCGAAGCTGTCCGAGGCGACGCTCAACCGCCGCAAGACGCTGATCGCCTCGAACTTCGTTTCGATGCAGGAAATCGACGAGCGCACCGCCGATCTCTCCAACAAGGAGGCGGCCGTCAAGGCGGGTCAGGCCAATGTCGAGCGGCTCGAAGCGCTCGCCGGCTACAAGCAGATCAGCGCGCCGTTCGACGGCGTGGTCACCTCGCGCGATACCGACGTCGGCGCACTGATCAATGCCGGTGGCGGCTCGGGGCCCGCGATGTTCACCGTCTCGGACATCAGCAAGCTGCGCGTCTATGTCAACGTGCCGCAGAACTATGTGCCGGCCATCAAGATCGGCGCCAAGGCCGTGATCGTCGTGCCGGAATATCCGAACCGCACCTTCCTGGCGACGGTGGAGGCCTCCGCGCAGGCGGTCGATGTTTCGTCCGGCACCACGCGGATGCAGCTCGGGCTCGACAATTCCAAGGGCGAGTTGATGCCGGGCGGCTATGCCGGTGTGAAGCTGAGCCTGCAGCGCGACACCACGCCGCTGCAGATTCCTTCCAGCGCGCTGATCTTCAACCAGAGCGGCCTGCGGGTTGCGACCGTCGGTCCCGACGACAAGGTGCTGTTCAAGACCGTGACGATCTCACGCGACCTCGGCCGCACCATAGAGCTCGGCTCCGGCCTCGCGCCTGAGGATCGCGTCATCACGGCCCCGCCGGACGGCATCGCCGACGGCGACCAGGTGCGCGTCGCGGGCGCCAAGGGCAGCAAGCCCAGCAAGCCCGAGAAGGTTTCGGAGAAGCAGGACGTGAAGGGATAAGGGCCGGCGAGATGCAGCCGTCCCGGCAAGCGTGTTTGCGTCCTTATCCGTCGATCGCGCAGACCGGGCTCATGCGGTCGGCTCCCAGATTCCCTTGACCTGAAACGCTTCGTCAGGGCCGGGCCAAGGTGGCATGGTCACGCCGATCGCTTCGAGCGCCTCATCGCCGTCGTTTCTGAACTGAAATTGTGTGCCCGTCGGGATCGTGATCGACACGCCGGGGTATACGTCGACGACTTGCCCTTCCTCTTCGCTGTCACCAAGACGGCGCCACATCCGACCTCTTCCGCACATGAAGTACCAAATCTCCTCGATGGTCCTGTGGGCAACCGCTTTCGACACCAGACGAGGGCCTAATGCGAAGTGTGCCATGCCGCCGCGCGTCATCTGTGGCAGCAACCGAACCTCGGATCCATCTGGTGCAATGGCGTCGTGCGTCGAGCCAAGCACCTTGGTGGTGAATTTCTCCATGTTCATCTCCCTCGTTGCGGTCACACGGGGCATTTCAGGTGCCGGGGTCGCGCCGTCAACGTGAAAAGTGCAGGTCAACGTCGGATCGTTACATCGTGATGATCCGAGAGGGCAACGGCCGTGCGCAGCGTCACGATGCCATGCTCTCCACCTCGCCCTGCTTGCGCCACAAGCCGGCATCCGCGCGTTTATGAGTGCTCGACCTAGCCGTCCAGCAGATCGTCCACGGCCCTGAGAATCGCCAGTTTATTTTCAGGGCTCTGATTGGCCCAGCCGTGAAGATTATGCGGCGCGCCGGGCAGCGTGAGCAGCTTGAACTGTCCTTCTTCCTGAAGCTCCTCGCCATAGATCTCGACCACCCTCGGCGGAATGATGCGGTCGTCCTCTCCGATGATGAGAAGCGACTTTCCGCCATAGGCCGCCAGATCACGCCGGAGAGAAGAGTGCTCGAAGCTGGACGGCTTGGTAATCGCTGCCGTGAAATGCTCGTCGAACGGCAGATCGATGCTGTCGTCGCCGTACAATGCGGGACAGAACAGCACGAGATAGTCCGGCGCAGTGGCCGTCAAGATGCTGGCCGCGACATGGCCGCCCATGCTCGTTCCGATCAGAACGGTCGGCCGCTGCTTCATCACGCGGAGCGCGGCCGCGGCCTGGTAAGTGCGTCTCGAAAGGCTCGACTCCATCAGATGGCCCGTGCTCTCGCCATGGCCGGAGAAGTCGAAACAGAACAGGCTCGATCCCTTGGATGCGAGATGCTCGGCCAGATATCTGATCCGTTCGCGCCCCGCAGGGCCGGCGCCGTGCAGTGACAACGCGACTTCGCGAGGTTCGTGCACGGGCACGTAGTGGGAGTAGGCGAGGGTCTCGCCGTCGGCTTGAAAGGTGCCGGATGACATCTGAGCTTTTACATCGCGAGGGTTCGACAGGCCGTCTTGAGGAGGTGTCATCCAATTCGCCACTCCGGCACGCCGTCTTCCGCCATCGCGATTTCGCCGACCGATCCGACCGGCGTGTGCTCCATGTTGTGCAGATGCGCGAGCGTCGCCGTGTCCGGCGCCGGCACCCGCGCCAGCGTCCGCTTGCCATCGGCTGTGCGCAGCATCACGACGCCATTCTCGACATCGCCGTTACGGCCGTAGAGCGCGGTGAAGCTCTCGACCGTACCCTTGCCGGTCGCCTCCGTCACGAAGTCGGGCACCGCGCGCTTGTTGCGGTCGGCGACCGCCTGCACGCTCGTGTCCCGCGCCAGTGCCTGGCGCGGCTGCTCGCGTGACAGCACGAGGCCATGATGCTTGGTCACGAAGCCGCCCTGGCCGTAGAGCAGGCCGAGCTTCGCGCCGCCGCGCATCCGCCGCACCATCGCGCAGGCCGCATGCGTCATGTAGGTGTTGAGCGGTGCGCCGAAGAATGTGAGCCCACCGGTCACCGTCGGCTGCACGTCGGCGCCCAAGCCCAACGTGCGGCGGGCCATCTTCGGCACACAGGGAAAGCAGCTGTAAAGCTCGATCGCGTCGAACGCCTTGCCGTCGCCGCCCGCGAGATCCATCACCGCGCGCAGCACCGCGTTCTGCGGATGGCTCTCGTAAAACTGGTCGCGCAAGAGATAGTCACGCGGCTCTTCCGCCGACGCGCCGCCGAGCGGATAGATCAGGCGATCTTCGCTGATGCCGGCGGCGCGCGCCTTCGCAAGGCTCGTCATCAGCAGCGCCGCGCCCATGTTCACGGTCGGGTTGGCGACCATCAGCTTGGTATAGGGCCAGGCGATCAGCCGATTGTCCGGCGTGGGCGTCGTGATCTCGTCCGGCTCGAAATGCTGCTTCAGCCAGGCATTCGGATTATAGGCAGCGGCCTCCGAATAGCGCGACCAGAGTTCGCCGGATTCCGCCATCGCCTCGCGCGGCGTCTGGCCCCAACGCGCCGCGCTCGCCGCTTCATAGAAGGGATAGACGGTCACGGGCCGGAACACGCCGAGCTTCACCGCAAGCGGCTTCTGAAACGCCGCGCCGCGTTTCGGCTCCTCCACGTCGTGCGCGAACGGCGTCCAGGGCAGCGCCACGCCGGCGCGTTCGGCCTTGGTGGCGGTCGATTGCGCTTCGGCGCCACAGACCGCGGCGACGCTGCATTCGCCGCGCGCGATGCGCTGCGCGGCCTCGTGCAGATAGCGGATCGGGCTCTCGCCGCCGACGGGACCGTAATAGAGGTGTGCGGGCGCGATGCCGAGGCGCCTGGCAAGCTGCTGCTCCGGATCGCGGTAGCGCCAGCTCAGGAAATTGACGACGTCGAGCGACTGCACCTCGCCGAGCAGCTTCGCCCCGCTGTCGGCCTCCGCGCGCTTCAGCGCCTCCTCCAGCAGCGTGAGCGGCTCGAGCCCGGCTGCGATCTCCTTCGGCCGGTCGACGATTTCGCCGACGCCGACGATGACGGGAATGCGATCTTCGGGGAGTGGGCTTGTCATGGGACGGAAAACTTCGTGCTTGGTTTTGTCGCTTCGGGTATTTCTGTCATTGCGAGCGAAGCGAAGCAATCCAGGGGAGCCACAGAGCTGGATTGCTTCGTCGCGTTGCTCCTCGCAATGACGGTGGGCTCAGTCGGCCACCAGCGCATTCATGTGCTCGACAGCCTCGATTGTTGCGCCGACGCTAGCGCATGAGGGCGTTCGGAGCCAAGCGCGTTCGTCGCGCGTCAACTTGCGTGCAGGCGCTACGACGTCGCGTGCGCTCATTCCGTTACGCAAAATAGCGCTGCGGAAATGCCTCTTGCGCTTTCGGTGCGCGGATTGAATGCTGACGGCAACAAAGAGAATCCAGGGGAACCCAGGGAATGTCTGCCGTGCAATCGGTTTCAGGCGAGCGCAAATCCGCGCCCGAGCAATCCTATGATGTCGTCGTCGTCGGTGCGGGATTCGGCGGGATGTACATGCTGCATCGGCTGCGCGGTCTCGGACTGACCGCGCGCGTCTATGAGCAGGGCGACGGTGTCGGCGGTACCTGGTACTGGAACCGCTACCCCGGCGCGCGCTGCGACGTCGAGAGCATGCAATATTCCTATTCGTTCTCCGACGAACTGCAGCAGGAATGGGACTGGAGCGAGCGCTATGCGCCGCAGCCGGAGATTCTGAAATACGCCAACCACGTCGCCGACCGTTTCGACCTGCGGCGCGACATCCAGTTCAGCACGCGCGTCGAGCACGCCGCCTTCGACGAAGCGATCGACCGCTGGTCGGTGACGACATCGGACGGCATGACCGTGACGGCGCAATTCGTCGTGCTCGCCACCGGTTGCCTGTCGAATGCACGCATGCCCGACATCCAGGGGCTTTCGAGCTTCAAGGGTCAAGTCTACCACACCGGCAACTGGCCGCATGAGCCGGTGGACTTTACCGGCCTGCGCGTCGGCGTGGTCGGCACCGGCTCGTCGGCGATCCAGTCGATCCCCGTGATTGCCGCGCAGGCGAAGCATGTCACGGTGTTTCAGCGCACCGCGAATTTCTCGATTCCTGCGCGCAATGCGCCGATGACGGCGGAAGAGCGGCAGGCGTTTCGCAAGAACTATCCGGAAGTGAGACGCGTTGCCCGCGAGGTAGCGCGCAACGGCATCTATACGGACCTGCCCGATCGCGGCGCGCTCGATGACGCAGACAATGTGCGCAGCGCCAGATATGAAGCGCGCTGGCAGCGCGGCGGGCTGACTTTCATGTCGGCCTACAACAATCTCGGGCTCGACAAGACCGCCAACGACACCGCCGCCGATTTCGTCCGCGCCAAGATCGCGGAGATCGTCAAGGACCCCGAGACCGCACAGCTGCTGCAGCCGAACACGCATCCGATCGGCACCAAGCGCATCTGCATCGACACGGATTATTTCGCGACCTTCAACCGGCCGAATGTGACGCTGGTCGATATCCGCGCGAACCCGATCGAGGAGATCGCGCCGCATGGCGTGCGCAGCGGCGGCAAGGACTACGAGATCGATGCGCTGGTGCTCGCGACTGGTTTCGACGCGATGACGGGCTCTGTCGCGAAGATCGACATTCGCGGCCGCGACGGCCTGACCTTGAACCAGAAATGGGCGGAGGGACCGAAAACTTTACTCGGCCTGATGACCGCCGGCTTCCCGAACCTCTTCATCATCACCGGTCCCGGCAGCCCCTCGGTGCTGTCGAACATGATCGTTTCGATCGAGCAGCATGTCGACTGGATCGCCGATTGTCTCGCCCACATGCGCGGCCACGGCCTCGACACGATGGAGGCGACGCAGGACGCCGAGGAGAAATGGGTCGCCCATGTCAACGAGGTCGCCCACACCACGCTCTATCCGCAAGCGAATTCCTGGTACATGGGCGCGAACATCCCCGGCAAGCCGCGCATCTTCATGCCCTATATCGGCGGCGTCGGCGTCTACCGGCAGATCTGCAACGACGTCGCCGCCAAGGGCTATGAGGGATTCGCGGTGGTGGGCAAGGAGCGGCCAAGAAAGGCCGTGGCGTCCTGATTTATGGCGATCTGCAGGGGTGGGCAAAGCGACTTGTCCGGCGTAGCTCGAAGAGCGTAGACGGAAGCGTGCCCACCATCTTCGACATGAAATTCTGGATGGTGGGCACGGCGCAAGCGCGCCTTTGCCCACCCTACGAATTGCCGCATTGTCATAGCCACCGTCATTCCGGGTTCGACGCTTCGCATCGGCCCGGAATGACGGCACATCGCCTGGAGCCGACGCATGACCGATACGCCCTATGAGCCGCCGAAAGTCTGGACCTGGAACATGGAAAGCGGTGGCCGCTTCGCCAGCATCAACCGGCCGATCTCGGGACCCACGCATGAGAAGGAATTGCCAATCGGTCGTCATCCGCTGCAGCTTTATTCTCTGGCGACGCCGAACGGCGTGAAGGCCACGGTGATGTTGGAGGAGCTGCTGGCGCTCGGCCATTCCGGCGCGGAATACGACGCGTGGCTGATCAGGATCGACGGCAACCAGTTCGGCAGCGGCTTCGTCGCGATCAATCCCAACTCGAAGATCCCGGCATTGATGGACCGCAGCGGGCCGGAGCCGATCCGCGTGTTCGAGTCCGGTTCGATCCTGGTCTATCTCGCCGAGAAGTTCGGCGCGTTCCTGCCGACGGATCGCAAGACGCGGGCCGAATGCATGTCATGGCTGTTCTGGCAGATGGGCGCCACGCCCTATCTCGGCGGCGGCTTCGGCCATTTCTATGCCTATGCGCCGACCAAGATCGAATACGCGATCGACCGCTTCGCGATGGAGGTGAAGCGCCAGCTCGACGTGCTCGACCGGCGGCTCGCCGACAATGAATATCTGTCCGGCCGCGACTATACGATCGCGGATATCGCGGTGTGGCCGTGGTACGGCGCGCTGGTCAAAGGCCTGGTCTATGGTGCCGGCGAATTCTTGTCCGTGCACGAATACAAGAATGTCATTCGCTGGACCGATGCGATCGCCCGGCGCCCGGCCGTCAAGCGGGGGCGGATGGTCAACCGCATCTCGGGCGATCCCGCGAGCCAGCTGCACGAGCGGCACGAGGCGAGCGATTTCGACACCAAGACCCAGGACAAGATCGGCGACTCCGCGAAGCCTGGCGACGAATCGGGCGGGTTGCCGCTCCGTTAGCCAACTCGCCGAGGTATCCCGCAAGCCACGGATACCTCGGTCATTTTCGGCCAGGCTGCTATTCCCGGACGGCGCTTGTGCGACGCAACATAATCCATGACAAGACAGTCGACTCGAACTTTGGAGCCGACGTGTCCGACATCAATGCCTCCGCCTTAGTGTCCTCGGGCCACCGCCCGATGGGTTTTCCCGAGTTCGTTATCATCATTGCCTCGATCATGGCGCTCAACCCGTTCGCCATGGACATGATGCTGCCGGCACTGCCCGACATCCGCGCAGCGTTCCACATCGCAGACGTCAACCGTCCGCAGATGGTGCTGTCGACCTTCCTGATCGGCTTCGGCGTCGGACAGTTCGCGATGGGACCCTTGTCCGATCGCTTCGGCCGCCGGCCGGTGCTGCTAGGCGGCATGACAGTCTACGCCATTGCGAGCCTGCTCGCGATCGCGGCGCCGACCTTCGAGACCTTGCTGCTGGCGCGAGCGCTACAGGGGCTCGGCACATCGGCGACACGCGTGATCGCCACCTCGATCGTGCGCGACTGCTATGCCGGCCGCCGCATGGCGAGCGTGATGTCGCTGGCGATGATGGTGTTCATTGCCGTGCCTGTGATCGCGCCCTCGTTCGGCCAGGCGGTGATGATGCTGACGCAATGGCGCGGCATCTTCATCGTGCTGATGCTGTATGGCGTGCTCGCGCTGGCGTGGAGCGCGCTGCGGATGCCGGAGACGCTGCCGGTCTCGGCGCGCAAGTCGCTGGCGATCCGCCAGGTGCTCGGCGCCTATCGGCAGACCGTCACCAATCGCCAGACGTTCGGTTATGCGCTTGCGGCCGCCGGCGTGCAGGGCTCGCTGTTCGGCTTCGTCTTCTGCTCGCAGCAGGTGTTCACCGGCATCTATGGGCTCGGCCATTATTTCCCGCTGGCGTTCGCGGCCGTGGCGTTCGGTGTCGCGGTCGCTGGCTTCCTCAATGCGCGGCTGGTCGGCCGGCTCGGCATGCGCGTGATGTCGCATGGCGCGCTGCTCGGCTTCGTCGCCATCGCTGCCGTCATGCTTGCCGCTGCGAAGCTGCAGATGCTGCCGCTGTCATTGTTCATGGCGCTGTCGGCGCTGATGATGTTCGCCTTCGGGCTGATCTTTGCGAACTTCACCGCGCTCGCGATGGAGCCACAGGGCCACATCGCCGGAACCGCCTCGTCGCTCTACGGGTCGATCACGACGCTGCTCGGCATCGGCATCGGGATTGCGATCGGCCAGTCCTATGACGGCACGCTGTTGCCGTTCACGACCGGCTTCTTCCTCTGCACGCTGGCGGCGCTCGCCGTCGTGCTCGTGGTCGAGAAGGGCCGGCTGTTCAGCTCGCACAAGCCGGTTGTGAACGTGGAAGTTGCGAGCGTCGAATAAGCTACCCCCTCGCGCCTTCGGCCGTGGGGAACGTCACGCGGTCGTCGGTTCGGCAGTAGCGGTCGGCGAACATGCGGCCGATCGGGTGATAGCGGTCCATGTGCACGCGCATGGCATCGCGGTCCCACAATTCGTCGCGGATGTAGAAGTTGATGCCTTCGCCCATGATGAGCCGCCGGTCGCCATTGACGTCGATCGTCTTCCAGGTCTTGCACTCCATCGCCCAGGGCGTGTCGGCGAGCCGCGGCGTCGCGATCTTGCTGGACGGCGCAAGCTTCAGGCCGAGATAGTTGGGCTCGCCGACCTCGGGCGGGAAATCGCCGCTGGTCTCGTGCATGGCCAGCGCCAGCGGCTCGTCGGCGATGTTGACCACGAACTCTCCCGTTCGCTCGATGTTGACGAGCGTGTCCTTGGTCCGGCCGTCGGGCCGAAGATTCACCGCGAACATGCAGAGCGGCGGATCCTCGCAGAACACGTTGAAGAAGCTGAACGGCGCGGCGTTGACGACGTCGCCCGGCCCTAAGCTCGTGACCCATGCGATCGGCCGCGGCAGCACGAACGAGGTGAGCACCTTGTAGCGCTCGCGGGGGGAGAGATCGCTGGGGACGTATTCCATTGTGCAGTCCTTGTTCGATGGGGTGCGGTGTCTTGTCGCAAGGCTAGCGAACCCGTGGAACCGCGTCACCCCGCGAATCCGCCTGACCCTTATTCCGTGCCGGCGAACCGGTGGCTGCAGGGTATGCGGCATCTATCCATCGTTGCATGTGCCGTGCCACGTCGCCGTGTGCGCTATTTCTTCAAGGGGTTCTAATTGCGTCGCGGGTCACGGAAGGGCAGATAGGCCTGCCGGCTTGCGCTGATCGGCCTCCGGGCGAAGGACGTGACGCACATTTATCATCGTATCTTCGATCAGTTTCGGATCGTCGACGCCCAGGACATTTCCCGATCGGAAGCTTTCGCCGCCGCCGCGCAGTGGCTGGAGGCGCCGGGCTGTGTGTTCCAGCGCAACAACTTCATTCTCGACAGTGAGATCCGCACCGAGGGCATCGTCAAGGCGGGACTGTTCGTGGCCATCGTGCTGCGCGGCTCCGGAGATGGCGGCCCGAGCCGGGGCGCCAAGCGGTTTCGTTATGCCGAGAACACGATGGTGGTGATGGCGCTGCGCAGGGCCGTGCCCTGTGACGGCCACGCGCCGCGCGGCGCGCACATGTTTGCCGCAGGCCTCGCCTTTCCCGAAGCGTCGCTGCAGCGGCTCGGCCTGCAGCACGAGTTTCTCGATCTGTTTTCGGAAGGCGAGTGCGACGAGTTCGTCGTCACGCTGAAGGCGCCGCCGCGCATGCTCGCGATGGCGACCGAAATGCTGTCTCCGACGCTGAAGGGGCCGGCAGAGGAACTGCTGCTGAGCGCGCATGCGATGGAGATCCTGGCGCGCGTGATATCGATCGCGGGCGAACGCGCCGGCATGGAGATGGCGGGCGACCAGCGGCAGCGGAGATTGCACGCCGTCCGCGACGCGATCGATGCCGATCTGCGCCGCCCCTGGACCATCTCGCAATTGGCCCGCGAGGCGGGCATCAGCCGCCGCTCCTTCAACGTGCATTTCCGTCGCGCCTTCGGCATGAGCGCGTCGGATTATTTGCGGACACGCCGCCTCGAAGTGGCGCGCGACGCGATCATCCAGCAGCGCCTGTCCATCAACGAGGCGGCTCATCTCGCGGGCTACGGCAACCCCGCCAATTTCGCCACGGCGTTTCGCAGGCATTTTGGCCATGCGCCGAGCCGCTACCGCCAGCCCAAGGATTAAGACAGGAATTGAAACGCCGTGCACTTTGCACTCAATCCCCGCGAATGTGCGGAACACATTTTTGGGGAGCGCGCGCCGCATACGCGCCATGCGCAAATTGCCCGTCGTGCCAGTGTGACGCAAACTTTTCTGTTGCGCCGTCGGGCAAATCAAAACCATGCTCCCGCGCGTTCCGTACCCACATGAGGGGCGTTTCGCGATCGTCACGGACGTAGGAAGCGGGATGCGATGGACGCGATATCTCACGAGACGAATGAGATATCGCGGACGGCGAAGTCGTGTGGTCCTGGCGCCCCAAGGCTGGCGCTAAGTCAGTCAAACGATTGACTGGCGACGGTGGCAACAAAGCCTGGTCACCGGGGAGATCACGTATAAGCCGTAAAACCATTGCGCAGGGAAGGCCGGTTGTTCCGGCTCGTACCTGTGGTTCTGCCGCGTGCTTTTTTCTGCACGCGGACCATGGGTGCGACGGGCACCCGGCCTTCCCTGCGCCCTCTGTATCTTTTGAGGGTGGATCGACTGCAAAGCTCGGGCATTTCGTGCCGCGAGAATGCGCTGTCACGTCTTAAGCACTCGTCATGCCCCGCCACCCGGTCCGGCCTTTGGCCGGCCGGATGACAGGCTCCTGCAGGGCATCCAGTACGCCGCGGCTTCTCCGTGAAACGTTGCCGCCTCTGGAATACTGGATCGCCCGATCAAGTCGGGCGATGACGATGGAGAAAGCGGCTGTTTGACAATTGCAATCGGGAGTGTGCGGACCCTTGCTGTCCGCGTCATTGCGAGCGCAGCGAAGCAATCCAGAATGGTTCCGCGGACGCAGTCTGGATTGCTTCGCTATCGCTCGCAATGACGATCGTCGATCAAAACGCCGTATAGCCGCCGTCGATCACGAAGCAGTCTGCCGTATGATAGGACGATGCTTGGCTCATCAGATACACGGCGATGCCTCCGAAATCCGAGGGCTCCCCGAAGCGGCGGACGGGAATGCGCGGCAGCACGGCGCCTACGAACTTGTCGTCCGCGAGCACGCGCGCCGTCATGTCGCTCTTGATCCAGCCGGGCAGGATGGCGTTGGCGGTGACGCCGTGGCGGGCCAGTTCGACGGCAAGTGCACGGCACAGTGCGTTGATGGCGGCCTTGGTCGCGGCATAATGCTCGTTGCGCGCGGTGCCGAACAGCGAGGCGAGACTCGATGTCGCGACCAGGCGGCCGAAACGGTCGCCCGCGATCGAGCGTTCGGTCATGTGCTTTGCGGCGGCCTGGAACACGTGGAACACGCCGTCGAGATTGGTCGCGAACATTTTGCGCCACTCGTCCTCGGTTCGCTCGACAAAGGGTTTCCGGCCGCCGCCGCCGATGCCTGCATTGGCGAAGCAGCCGTCGACCCGGCCGAAAATGTCGAGTGTCGCCTTCATCGCCTCCCTGACGGAGGCGGGATCGGCGACGTCGCAGATGCGGGTGTCGACCTTGCCGGGACCTGCGGCCATGGTTGCGGCGGCGGTCTTGTTCTTCTCCGCATTGCGGCCCCAGATCGAGACGTTGCAGCCACTCAACGCAAGTGCCTGGGCGATGCCAAGCCCTATGCCGCCATTACCGCCGGTGATGACCGCCGCGCGGCCGGTGAGGTCGAAAATGTTCATGGGGCGTTTCCATTGTTGGCACGACGCGCATCAGTTACGCGCTCATTATATGAGCCAACCATGGACAAGCCGGGCGCGAAAATCAAATATGGTCTCGACAGCCAAAAATCGGATCGAGCCGCAGCCGTGCTGCGCGGTCCACAGCGGAAGAGGAAACAATGCAGTTCAAGCACGTCACGCTCGATTTCGACGGGCCGGTCGCGGTTCTCAAGCTCGACCATCAGGAGGTCATGAACGCGGTCTCGATGGACATGCTGGGCGGTCTCGCCGAGGCGCTCGATGAGATCGGGGACCGGAAGGCCGAGGTCCGCTGCCTCGTGATCACCGGTGCGGGCAGGGCGTTCTGCACCGGCGCCAATCTGCAGGGCCGCGGCGCGCAAACCAAGCCGGGCCGCAGCAGCGCGGGCGCGGCGCTGGAGACCGCGTTTCATCCGTTCCTGCGCCGCCTGCGTAATCTGCATTGCCCGATCGTCACCGCGGTGAACGGGCCTGCCGCGGGCGCCGGCATGAGCTTCGCGATGATGGGCGACATGATCCTGTGCGCGCGTTCGTCCTATTTCCTGCAGGCGTTCCGCCGCATCGGCCTGGTGCCGGATTGCGGCTCGACCTGGCTGCTGCCGCGGCTGGTCGGCAAGGCGCGCGCGATCGAATTGTCGCTGATGGGCGAACGGTTGCCGGCCGAGAAGGCGCTGGAATGGGGGCTCGTCAACCGGGTCTATGACGACGCGGCGCTGATGGAGGAGGCGATGAAGCTCGCGCGCGAGCTTGCCAACGGCCCGACGGTCGCGCTGGCCGGGATTCGCAAGCTCTATTGGGACAGTCCGGAGAACTCGTTCGAGGATCAGCTCGACCTGGAATACCAGCTGCAGCGCGTCGCCGGTGCGACGGAAGATTTCAAGGAGGGCGTCACCGCGTTCCTGGAGAAGCGGCCGGCGGCGTTCAAGGGCAAATGATCGACGCCGAACTCTCGCGCTGTATCGCGTCCTTCTATCCCGGCGCGACCGGAGTCACGGGTGCCGCGAAACTGTCCGGCGGCGCCAGCCAGGAGACGTGGTCGTTCGACATCGTGCATCCCGGACGGCAAGGTCGGCGCGATCCTACGCCGCGCGCCGCAGGGCTATGGCGCGGCGCCGACGCGGGCTGCGGGGCTCGACGCCGAGGCGCGATTGATGCAGCTTGCGCATGACGCCGGCGTGCCGTCGCCGCGCGTGATGCATCTGCTGGAGCCCGAGGATGGTCTCGGTGCCGGTTTCATCATGGCACGGATCGAGGGCGAGACGATCGCGCGCAAGATCCTGCGCGATGACGCTTTCGCCAACGCGCGGCCGCTGCTGGCGCACCAGCTTGGGAAGGTTGCCGCCGGCATCCATGGTCTGCCGCGGGCAGAGCTTCCGAAGCTTCGCGAGATGTCGGCAGCTAAGGAGATCGCCGAGATCGGGCGCGAATATCGTAGCTCCAACTGGCCGCGGCCGGTGTTCGAGCTGGCGCTCCGCTGGCTTTCGGATCACGATCCCGGTCCGTCGGACGAGGTGACGCTGGTGCACGGCGATTTCCGCCACGGCAATCTGATCATCGGGCCTGATGGCGTGCGCGCCGTGCTCGACTGGGAGCTCGCGCATCTCGGCGATCCCATGGAGGATCTCGGCTGGATCTGCGTCAACTCCTGGCGTTTCGGCGAGATCGACAAGCCTGTCGGCGGCTTCGGTTCGCGCGAAGACCTGTTCGCGGGCTATGAGGCCGCCGGCCGCAAGGTTGATCCGGCACGCGTCAAATTCTGGGAGGTGATGGGCACGCTGCGCTGGGGCGTGATGTGCTGCGGCATGATGCAGCGCTTCCGCATCGGCCCCGACCATTCGATGGAACGCGCCATGATCGGCCGCCGCGCCTCCGAGACGGAAATCGATCTGTTGCGATTGTTGGCTCCAAGGGGACGTTAGCCATGCAGGACGAACCGACACCCGTTGAATTGACGAAAGCGGTCGCGGACTTCCTGCGCACTGACATCGCGCCGCTGATAGCGGGCCATCAGGCGTTCAAGCTCCGCGTCGCCATCAACGCGCTCGATCTCGTCGTGCGGCAATTGACGCTGTCCGAAGGAAGCGACGCTGCGGAGGCTGAGCGGCTCAAGCAACTGCTCGGCATTGACGGCGCGCTGGTCGACCTGAACCGCGAACTCGCGGCAAAGATCGCCGGCGGCGAGATCGATCTGAAAACACCGGACCTCGCGCCGCATCTCTGGCAAACCACGATGGACAAGCTCGCCGTCGATCAGCCGAACTACGCGTCGTATAAGCGAGAGCTGGGGAGGGACTCCGTTGACACCTAGTTCTCCCTCGTCATTGCGAGGAGCGTCGGCGACGAAGCAATCCAGACTGGTCCCGCGGAGGGATTCTGGATTGCTTCGCTTCGCTCGCAATGACAACGGCGGAGATTTACCGCCCCAGCCATTTCGGCGGCCGCTTCTCCGAAAACGCCTTCGGGCCCTCGATATAGTCCTGCGAAGCCGCCATCGCCTTCACGGCCGGATAGTCGCGCTGCTCGGTCATCGCCTGTTCGAGCGAGACTTCCATGCCTTTCTGGATCGCCTGCTTGGACGCGCGGATCGACATCGGCGAGTTCTTGCAGATCGTCTCGGCCCAGCGCTCCGCCGCGGCGAGCGCTTCGCCCTGCGCAACCACCTCGTTGACGAAGCCGAGCTCAAGACCCTCCTTGGCCGAGACATGACGCGCGGTGAGGATCATGCCCATGGCGCGCTTCAACCCGATCTGACGCGGCAGCCGCTGCAGGCCGCCCGCGAGTGCGGCAAGGCCCACGCGCGGCTCAGGCAGTGCGAAGGTCGCGTTCTCCGAGGCGATGATAAGATCGCAGGCCAGCGCGACCTCGAAGCCGCCGCCCATTGCGACGCCGTTGACGGCCGCGATGATCGGCTTGTTGCAGTCGAAGCGCGTGGTGAGGCCGCCGAACCCGCCCTTGTCCCAGCCGCGCTTGCCGCCCGCAGCCTGCCACTTCAAATCGTTGCCGGCGCAGAACGCCTTGTCGCCCGCGCCGGTGACGATCGCGACCCATTGCTCGGGGTCGGCGGCAAACTCGTCGAACACCTTGTTGAGCTCGAAATGCGCGTCGATGTGCAGCGCGTTGTAGACCTCGGGCCGCGACAGCGTCACGATCGTGATCGGGCCCTTGCGCGTGACTTTGGAAAACTTCAGCTCCATGGTGGCTCCCTTCCTGATTTCTGTGATGCGGAATGTTCGCCGGCGAGATTAGCGCGAGCACCGCGTCCGCGGCCACCCAATTACGCGGACGAGGGACGCGCTACAAGCGCATGGCCGCTTGACTTGAGAAGCGTGCCATCGCCCTAATTCCGATAACGATAACGAACAGCTTCGGGGAGATACGCCTTGGATTTCTCATTGCCCGCCGACCTCGTCGCCTATCTCGACGAACTCGACCGCTTCATCGCGCGCGAGATCAAGCCGCTGGAAGAAGCCGACGACAACATCCGCTTCTTCGACCATCGCCGCGAATGGGCGCGCACGGATTTCGACAATGGCGGATTGCCGCGGCGCGAATGGGAGGCGTTGTTGCGCAAGGTGAAGGACCTTGCCGACAAGGCCGGCCATCTGCGCTTTGCGATTCCCAAACGCTATGGCGGCAAGGACGGCTCCAACCTCTGGATGGCTGTCATCCGCGAGCATTTCGCTTCCAAGGGCCTCGGCCTGCACAACGATCTTCAGAACGAGCATTCGATCGTCGGCAATCTGCCGATCGTTACCATGCTCGACCGCTACGGGACCGACGAGCAGAAGGTGATGGTCGATGGCTCGATCACAGGGAAATACCGCATTACCTTCGGCCTGACCGAGCCCGAACACGGCTCGGATGCGACCCACATGGAGACCAAGGCGGCGCCGGCCACCCGCGACAACGTCAAGGGCTGGCTGATCAATGGCGAGAAGATGTGGACCACCGGCATGCACGTCGCGACCCACTGCGCGCTGTTCGCCCGCACGTCCGGCAATGACGGCGATGCGCGCGGCATCACCTGCTTCCTGGTGCCGGCGAAAAGCGAGGGCGTGAAGGTCGAGCAATATATGTGGACCTTCAACATGCCGACCGATCATCCGCGCGTCAGCTTCACCGACGTGTTCGTGCCGGAGGACGCGCTGTTCGGCGAGGTCGGCCGGGGCCTGTCGCTCGCGCAATGCTTCGTGCACGAGAACCGCATCCGCCAGGCCGCCAGCTCGCTCGGCGCCGCGGTCTTTTGTATCAATGAGAGCGTCAGATATGCACGTGAGCGAAAGCCGTTCGGCAAGGCGCTCGCGGAGAACCAGGCGATCCAGTGGCCGCTTGTCGAACTCGCCACGCAGGCCGAGATGCTGCGGCTGCTGATCCGCAAGACCGCGTGGGAGATGGATCAGCTCACCCAGGCGCAGGTCGAGCACACGCTGTCCGACAAGGTGTCGATGTGTAACTACTGGGCCAACCGCCTGTGCTGCGAGGCCGCCGATCGCGCCATGCAGGTGCATGGCGGCATGGGCTATTCACGCCACAAGCCGTTCGAGCACATCTATCGCCATCATCGCCGCTATCGCATCACCGAAGGCAGCGAGGAGATCCAGAAGCGGAAGGTTGCCGGCTTCCTGTTCGGCTACATGGGAGCCGGAAAGCATTGAGCGGACGGAATGCCGCGCCTCGTGTCAGGCCACTTTCCTGGATGCAGCCGGCTGCTGCGGCTGCACCTGAGCGCCGTCGCTGGAGAAGATCTTCTCATAGGGTTGCGGCCGGCCGAGCAGATAGCCCTGCGCCTCATCGCAGCCCTCGCGGCGAAGGATCTCGAGCTGATCCTTGGTCTCGACGCCTTCGGCGAGAATGGGCACGTCCAGGCTCTTGCCGAGCGCGAGCACGGCGCGGATGATGGCCTTCGATTGCGGGTTGCTTTCGACCTCGTTCATGAACAGCCGGTCGAGCTTGATCTTGTCGAACGGGAAAGAACGCAGCGTGTCGAGCGAGGAATAGCCGGTGCCGAAATCATCGAGCGCGATGGTGACGCCGAGTGCCTTGATCTGCCGCAGGCTATGCAGCGCACGCGTCTTGTCGGCGATGATCGTGGATTCCGTAATCTCGAGTTCGAGACGCCCGGGCGGCAGACCGGTCTCGATCAGGATCCGATGGACGACCTGGGGCAGTTCGGGCTGGCGCAACTGGACCGGGGACAGGTTGACCGCGATCTTGTGCGGCTCTTTCCACGATGCCGCGCGCCGGCAGGCCTCGTGCAGCACCCATTCGCCGATCTCGATGATGGCGCCGCTCTCCTCGGCGATCGGGATGAAGTCCATTGGCGGCACGAGGCCGCGCTCTGGATGATTCCAGCGCAGCAGCACCTCGTAGCCGCAGATGGTCTGGTCGGTGACGGAGACCTGGACCTGGAAATGCAGTTCGAACTGCTTCAGCTCGATGGCGCGGCGCAACTCGCGCGCGAGAACCTGCCGCTGGCGCGCCGCCTCGTCGAGTTCGCTCTCGTAAAAGCACACCGCTGTGGTCGGATCGGCTTTCGCGCGGTACATCGCGAAATCCGCGTTGCCGAGCAGCTCGCGTGCCGTGGCGCCGTCCTCCGGATAGATGGCGACACCGATGCTGGCACCGGCGCGGGTCGTGAAATCCTCGATATGAATCGGTTCAAACAAAGCCTGCTCGAGCCTGCCGACGAAATCCTCGAGCTCGAGGCGATCGCGGAAAGTCTTCACCGCGGCGAATTCGTCGCCGCCGATCCGTGCGACGAACTCGTTGCTTCGGCTGCACTTGCTCAGCCGCTGGGCGATCGCCTTCAGTGCGTGATCGCCGGCAATGTGTCCGCGGAGGTCGTTGATCTCCTTGAAACGATTGAGATCGATGCCGATGACCGCGAGCTTGTGGGCGTCCTTCGCGGCCTTCGTCAATTCGCCGTCGAGGTGGTCGCCAAAATTCGCCCGGTTGGGCAGGCCGGTGAGGGGATCGTTGAGTGCCATGTAACGAAGCCGGCGCGTATTCTCGGTTCGGGTCTGCGAGTTGATCATGTGGCTTGCGATGCCGGTGCCGACGATGAACAGCGAGACGCCTGCGATGGCGACGCCCATCGCCTGAAAGACCAGGCCGTTCACGACGTCGGATTCAAGCGGCAACACGCTGACCGCTGCCATGCCGGTGAAATGCAGCGATATGATTGCCAGCACCAGCCCGACGGTCCCGGCACGAAGCGCATAAGAACGCTCCATCCGGGCCATGGCGAGTGCCGCGATCGAGAGCGCGACCGCGCAGGCGACCGATGCCGCGATATAGAGGACGTTCCATTCGACAATGCCGCTGACATGATAGGCGGCCATGCCGACATAATGCATGGCCGAAATCGTCAATCCGATCACGCCGCCGCCGCCGATCACGGCCTTGCGGCGCGTACTGTTCGCGGCAATGACGAAGCCGACGCCGAAGCCGCAGATGGCGATCGCAAGAGAGGCAATCGTCAACAGCGGGTCGAAGGTGACGGGGGTGCCGGGATCATAGGCGAGGATCGCCACGAAATGGGTACACCACACCGAGGAGCCGGCGGCGGATGCGGTCTGGAATATCCAGCCCGACCGCTGTGCGCCTTCGGTGCGCAATGCGCGCTCGAACAGCCGCATGGTGACGAAACTGCCGGCGATGCAAACGATGGCGGCGAGAAGCACCAGCCACAGGTCATGCTCCGTGACGATGCAAGATATGACACGCATTTCCGACAGTCCCAATAATTCCGGCTATGCGGATACGGGCTGTGTGCGAATAAGACGTTACCGTCATGCTGCGACGCGTCGCGCAGCCCATGATGATACCTCGCGAGACTGCGCCGCATGCGTGGATAGTTAAGCGATGGTCTCCGCCGTCGTGGAACTCCGAAGATTCTGGAACTCAATTCACTTGCCGCTCCCGGCCGGCCCAATAGGGGTCGCGCAGGTGACGGCGCAGGATTTTACCCGACGGATTGCGCGGCAGCGCGTCGATGAAATCGACGGTCTTCGGCGTCTTGAAGCCGGCGATGCGCTCGCGGAGGAAGTTGATGATGTCGGTCGCGCTCGCCGTCTTGCCGGGCTTCATCACCACGACCGCCTTCACCGCTTCGCCCCATCTGTCGTCGGGAACGCCGATGACGGCGGCTTCGGCAATGTCGGGGTGGTCGCACAATGCGCTCTCGACCTCGGCCGGATAGATGTTCTCGCCGCCCGAGATGATCATGTCCTTGATGCGGTCGTGGATATAGAGATAGCCGTCCTTGTCCATGTAGCCGGCATCGCCCGTGCGCAGCCAGCCGTCCTTGCCGAGGGTCCTTGCGGTCGCCTCCGGCAAATTCCAGTATCCGGCCATGTTGGAGCCGGAGCGGGTGGCGATCTCGCCGACTTCGCCCGGTGGCAACGGATTGCCGTCGGGATCGAGGATCGCAAGCTCGACACCGGGCAGGGCCTTGCCGGCCGAGCGCATGCGATCGAGCCCCTCGACATGGTCTTCCGGCGGCAGCGCTACGATGGTGCCGGTCGTCTCGGTCATGCCGTACATCTGCACGAAGCCGCATTTGAAGACCTCGATGCATTCCTTCAACAGCGCGGCCGGAATCGGCGAGGCGCCATAGAGCATGTATTTCAGCCGCGAGAAATCGACCTGCCGCGCACGCGGCTGGCGCACCACGAATTGCATCGCGGCCGGCACCATGAACAGCTTGGTGATGCCGTCCTGCTCGAAGAAGTCGAGGACCTTGGTCGGATCGAACTCGCGCGCGATCACGCCCCTGGCGCCGTGATAGAAGCTCATCACGCCCCAGCCGGAACCGCCGATATGGAAGATGGGCATGGCGACCAGCGAGACGTCGTCGGTGGTCCATTTGTTCCAGTCGGGCTTCTCGGCCTCGGTGCCGGTCTGCACCAGGTTGAGAAAGTTGGCATGCGACAGCATCGCGCCTTTCGGCTTGCCGGTGGTGCCCGACGTATAGAGCTGGATCGCGATCTCCTCTGGCGAGATCCCGACATTCGGATCATCGGCGCTTTGCGCGTCGCGCCAAGCCGTGAAATCCTGCCATTCCGGCGCGCCGCCCTCGGTCGTGACGATGGTGCGCACGCTCGGCAGCTTGTCGTTGACATTACGGACAAGCGTGATGAATTCGGGGCCAACAAACAGCACGGGCGCCTTGCAGTCGTCGACGATGAAGGCGACCTCGGGACCGGCGAGCCGCCAGTTCACCGGCGCCATCACCACGTTGGCCTTCATGGCGCCGAGCAGCAGCTCGAAATAGATGTCGCTGTTCTTGCCGAGATAGGCGATGCGCTCGCGCGGCTTGACGCCCAGTGCCCGCAGGCCGTTTGCGACGCGATTGGTGTTGAGGTTGAATTCGGCGAAGGTCGTCGCGCGTCCTTCGAATTCAAAGGCGATCGCATCGCCTCGGCTTGCCGCGCGGTCGCCGACTATCTCGACAAGCGTGGCCGAACCCGTTGAGGCTGACATGTCATTTTCCCCCGTACTGTCTGTTTTTGGCCAAGTGTGTCGTCATCCCGGCCGAAAGACAATACAGGGGAGATCGTCAGGCCAGGGACATGTCGAGCGGCGGCGATACATCGTCCGGCAGCGGGCTGACATAGGGCGTGCGGGCCGTGCGCTTCGTCAGATCGGCCTTGGCAGCCTCGATCAGACCACGCTCCGCCAATGCCTTGACGCCGAGCCCGGCCATGGCCTTGGCCGCCTGCACCATGGCCTTGTGGGCGGCCGCGGTCTTGCCCTGCGCCACCACCTGCCAGGTATGGAACGGTGTGCCGATCGCTACGGTCGGCGCATGGACCTGCACGGTCGGCACGACCCAGCTCACATCGCCGACATCGGTCGAGCCGACTTGAGGATTGCGCGTGGCATTCAGCGGCACGATGAAATCGGCAAGCGGCCGATCGGTCGGGTCCATGCCGATCGAATGATACACGGACGCGATATCCTTCTCGGTCAGCGTGGAGCGGATATTCGCCGCGAAATCCTTGTCCGCGTCGTCGAAATGCGGCGGCCCGAGCTCTTCCATGATCCGCTGGAGCGCTTCTTCGAGCGGGGTGTTGCGCAAGATGTTGGAGACGGCGGATACGATCCGCATCTCCACCTTGGTTTCGGTCATCAATGCGGCGCCTTGCGCGATCTTGTGGACGCGCTCCACCAGCTCGTTCATGCCGGGCAGGTCGCGAGCGCGGATCGAATAGCGCACGCGGGCATGCGCCTGCACGACGTTGGGGGCGATGCCGCCGCCGTCGAGCAGTGCGTAATGGACGCGCGCGTCGCTCGGCATGTGCTCGCGCATGTAGTTGACGCCGACATTCATAAGCTCGACCGCGTCGAGCGCGCTGCGTCCGAGATGCGGCGAGGCCGCGGCGTGCGCGGTGCGTCCGGTGAAAATGAAATCGGCGCGGGTGTTGGCAAGCGACGGCGTCACCACCACTTCCCAGAAACTGGAGGGATGCCATGTGATGGCGATATCGGCATCAGCGAAGGCGCCGGAGCGCACCATGAAGGCTTTCGCTGCGCCGCCTTCCTCCGCGGGACAGCCGTAATAGCGCACGCGTCCAGGTGCCTTGTTCGTGACGAGCCAGTCCTTCACTGCGGTGGCAGCGAGCAGAGCGGCCGAGCCGAGCAGATTGTGGCCGCAGCCATGGCCATGGCCGCCGGTCTCGACCGGGCGATGCTCCGCCACGCCTGCTTCCTGGCTGAGGCCGGGCAGGGCGTCGTATTCGCCGAGGAACGCAATGACGGGGCCGCCTTCGCCCCATTCGCCCATCAGGGCGGTCGGAATGCCGGCGACATTTTCGGTGATGCGGAAACCCTGATGGCGCAGCTCGGCAAGATGTTCGGCAGAGGAGCGTGCCTCGGTGTAGCACACCTCCGGCATCGCCCAGACCCTGTCGCTCAGCTCGATGAACCGCGTCTTGATGGTGTCGACGCTACGCCAAATGTCACTGCGATTGTCCATCACTGATCCCCGATCTCTCACACCGGTGTGAGAGTGGCGTCATCGATATCAGCTCCGACAGACGCCGCCTAGCGCCGTGCAGATGCATCAGCCATGCCAGCCGGGCATCAGTCTGCGTGGAAGCAACCAAGGATGGAGTATCAATACGGCTCGCTCGATCCGCCCGTTCTCACTGAGGTGACCGGCGGATGCGGGCCAATGAGCGATGGCGTCGTCCAGTCAGCCGCGCGACGCGCGATCCTTTTCGTTCTGCGCCTTGATGGACTCGCGGGCGTTGGTCCAGTCGTCGTCGCTCCAGTCGCGCAACTGATAGAAATTGCCGCCCATCGCCAGCGCCTGAGCGCCGTCCATCGCGATGGTCTCGCCGTTGATCCAATCGCAACCGCCGGAGATCAGGAACACCGCGAGGTTTTGCAACTCTTCCATGGTGCCGACCCGGCCCATTGGATTCATCGCCTTGGTGCGCGCACCGGCCTCGTCGCCGGGCTTGATGCGCTTGCTCATGCCTTCGGTCGGAATTTCGCCGGGCGCGATCGTGTTCAGCCGGATGCCGTATCTGCCCCATTCGGTCGCAAGCGACATGGTCATCGCGTGCACCGCCGATTTGCTCATCGCGGACGGCACGACATAGGGCGAGCCGTTGCGCACCCAGGTCACGGTGATCGATACGACATTGCCGCGCTGCTTGGCGGCGATCCAGCGCCGCCCGACGGCATGCGTCACATAGAACGTGCCGTGCATGACGATGTTGGCGACCGCGTCGAAGCCGCGCGGGCTCAGCTCTTCCGTGCGCGAGATGAAATTGCCGGCGGCATTGTTGATGAGATCGGTGAGAGGGCCCTCGCGGAAGATGTTTTCGACCATCTCGTCGACCGCGAGCGAATTTCGGATGTCGACGCCGTGGCTGGTCACGCGGCCGCCATGCAGGTCCATCAGCTCCGTCGCCGTCTCGTCGCAGACAATCTTGCGGCGGCCGCAGATATGGATATCGGCGCCGAGCTGCAGAAAGCGGGCGGCCATGGATTTGCCGAGCCCGGTGCCGCCGCCCGTGACCAGGATACGCCTGCCGGCCAGGAGATTTTGAGTGAACATGGGAGTTTCCGCTCGAAGGAATTGCCTATTAATTGGTCGATTGACTAAATCCGCACAGAGGCTTTCTGTAAAGCCGGAAGAAGAGCAAGAAGCAGAGAAACCGAGGAGAACCTTCATGGAACCGCGCGTCGCGATCGACATCTCGGACGGCGTGGCCGATGTCCGGCTGGTCCGGGCGGACAAGATGAATGCGCTGGATACGGCGATGTTCGAGGCGCTGGTCGCCGCGACGGAGCGGCTTTCTCGCGAAAAAGGCCTGCGGGCGGTGGTCTTGTCGGGCGAGGGGCGCGCGTTCTGCGCCGGCCTCGACATGGGACGTTTCGCCGCAATGAACGACAACGGAGGTAACGGAATTCCGGGTGGCGAAAAACGCGATCTGACCGTGCGGACCCACGGACTCGCCAACTTCGCGCAGCAGGCGGTGTGGGGCTGGCGGCAATTGCCGGTGCCGGTCATTGCCGCCGTGCATGGCGTCGCGTTCGGCGGCGGCTTCCAGCTCGCGCTCGGCGCCGACATGCGCTTTCTCGCGACCGATGCGCGGATGTCGATCATGGAAATCAAATGGGGGCTGGTGCCTGATATGGCCGGCACACCGATCCTTGCGACGCTGGTGCGCGACGATATCCTGCGCGATCTGACCTATACGGGGCGCATCTTCTCCGCACAGGAAGCGCAAGCTTATGGTCTCGCGACCCGGGTGTGCGACGATCCGCGCGCCGCGGCGCTCGAGGTCGCCCGCGACATCGCGAACAAGAGCCCTGATGCGATCCGCGCCGCCAAGCGCATGCTGAACAAATTGTCCGTCGATCCCGGCCCCGCGCTGCTTGCCGAATCCGTCGAACAGCAGAAGCTGATCGGGAGCCCGAACCAGACCGAGGCGGTCCGCGCCAATATCGAGAAGCGCGCGCCGCGTTTTGCGGAGGGCTAGCAATCGGCGCCGTCATTCCGGGGCGATGCGAAGCATCGAGCCCGGAATCTCGAGATTCCGGGCCTTGCGTCCTTCGGACCATCCCCGGAATGACGGCCGCGAAGTCCGGAAAGCCGAACAACCCGACGAAGATCGGAACCCGACAAAATGAGCGAAACCTCCTCCCTTTTCCTCGGCGTCATCAGCGGCGAGCGCAGGCGAACCCATGCAGAGGTCGCCGACCGCGCCGCGCGCATCGCAAGTGGATTACACAAGCTTGGCGTCAGGCCGGGCGACAGCGTCTGCGTCCTGATGCGCAACGACATCGCCTTCATCGAAGCGGCCTATGCGGCGATGCGGCTTGGCGCTTATGGCGTCCCGGTCAACTGGCACTTCAAGCCGGAAGAGATCGGCTACATCTTGAAGGATTCGGGAACCTCGGTGCTTATCGGCCATGCCGACCTGCTGCATCAGCTTCAAGACGCCATTCCGTCCGGCGTCACCGTGCTCGGCGTTCCGACGCCGCCGGAGATCCTTAACACCTACAGGATCGATCCCGCGCATCTCGCCAGGCCGGACTTTGCGATCGATGTCGAATCCTGGCTCGCGCAGCACGAGCCCTATGATGGTCCGGTGGTGCCGCAGCCGCAGAACATGATCTACACCTCGGGCACGACCGGTCATCCCAAAGGCGTCCGCCGCGACGCGCCGACGCCGGAGCAGTCGGCCGTCGCCGAGGGGATGCGTGCGATGATCTATGGCTTGCGTCCAGGCGCCCGGGCGCTGCTGCCGGGACCGCTCTATCATTCCGCGCCAAACTCGTTCGGCATCCGCTCCGGCCGGCTCGGCGGTGCGCTGGTGCTGATGCCGCGCTTCGACCCCGAGGAATTCTTGCGGCTGGTCGAGTCCGAGCGCATCGACACCATCTTCATGGTCCCGACCATGTTCATCCGGCTGATGAAGCTGCCGGATGATATTCGCAGGAAATATGACATTTCCTCGCTGCGCCACATCATACACGCCGCGGCCCCGTGCCCGGCCGACGTCAAGCGCGCCATGATCGAATGGTGGGGGCCGGTGATCTACGAGTTCTATGGCTCGACCGAGTTCGGCGCGGTTACCTTCGCCAATTCCGAGGATGCGCTGAAGAAGCCGGGCACGGTCGGAAAGATCTCGCCCGGCGCCGAGTTGCGGTTTGTCGGCGAGGATGGACGGATGTTGCCGCAGGGCGAGATCGGCGAAATCTATTCGCGCATCGCGGCCAATCCGGATTTCACCTATCACAACAGGCCTGAGAAGCGGTCCGAGATCGATCTCGACGGCTTCATCACCTCGGGCGACGTCGGCTATGTCGATGCGGATGGCTACGTCTTCCTCTGCGACCGCAAGCGCGACATGGTGATCTCCGGCGGCGTCAACATCTATCCGGCCGAGATCGAGGCCGTGCTGCACGCGGTTCCCGGAGTGCATGACTGCGCGGTGTTCGGCATTCCCGACGCGGAGTTCGGCGAGGCCTTGATGGCGGTGGTGGAACCGCAAGGTGGCGTCACGCTCGACATCGCCGACATTCGCGCGCGGCTGAAGAACTCTCTCGCCGACTATAAAGTGCCGAAGCATATCGAGATCCAGGCCAATCTGCCGCGCGAGGATTCCGGCAAGATCTTCAAGCGCCGCCTGCGCGATCCCTATTGGGATAAGGCCGGGCGGAGGATTTAGTCGAAAGCAGCGGGGCAGCGTAGGGTGGGCAAAGCGGAGCGTGCCCACCGGCTTGCACAGCACGTGGACGGATGGTGGGCACGCTTCCGTCTACGTTCTTCGAGCTACGCCCGACAAGTCGCTTTGCCCACCCTGCGGACCCCGAAGGGGTCGCTGCCTCTGTGCCATCTTATGAACGAGAGTCCGCCTCTTTCTTCATCTTGTGCTGTGGCAAAAAACTTGCAGACTTGTCATTGCCGGGCAGCCTGTGGAGAAGAGCCATGTCGTCCCCCCAGACCATGCCTTCCAACGCCGAGATCAAGTCCAATCGCGCCGATGAGGCGCAGGCGCTGGAAGCAGATGCCAGGCTGCGCGAGGACATCAGGCTGCTGGGGCGTATCCTCGGCGATACCGTGCGCGACCAGGAGGGCGAGGACGTCTTCGACCTTGTCGAGCGCATCCGCCAGACCTCGATCCGCTTCCACCGCGACGAGGACCGCGGCGCGCGGCGGGAACTCGAATCCATCCTCGACAGCATGTCGATCGCAGAGACCGTGCGCATCGTGCGTGCGTTCAGCTATTTCTCCCATCTCGCAAATATTGCGGAGGACCATAACAACATCCGCCAGATGCGGTCGCGCAATGCGGCCAAGGGCGCGCCGCGCGCGGGCGCGCTGGCCGAGACGCTGGCGCATGCGCAAGCCGCCGGCATCGCGCCGGCCGAGTTGCGCCGCTTCTTCGAGGGCGCGCTCGTCAGTCCCGTGCTGACTGCGCATCCGACCGAGGTCCGGCGCAAGAGCACGATGGACCGCGAGATGGAGATCGCGGCCTTGCTCGACCGGCGGGAGCGCGTTCAGCTCACGGCGGAAGAAGCCGAGGCGAGCGACGAACAGTTGCGCCGCGAGATCCTGACCCTATGGCAGACCAATCTGTTGCGCCGGACCAAGCTGACGGTGCTGGACGAGGTCGCCAACGGCCTCGCATTCTATGACTACACATTCCTGCGCGAGGTGCCGCTGCTGATCTGCGTGCTGGAGGACCGGCTGAATGTCGGCGACGAGGCGGCGTCCGAAGTCGCGTCCTTTCTGCGGATGGGAAGCTGGATCGGCGGCGACCGCGACGGCAATCCCTTCGTCACGGCCGACGTGATGCGGGGAACGCTCAAGCTGCAATCGAGCCGCGTGCTGCAATTCTATCTGGAGGAATTGCACGTGCTCGGCGGGGAACTGTCGATCGCCGCGCATCTCGCCGACGTCTCCGAGGAGCTGCGCGCGCTGGCCGAACGCTCGCCGGACACTTCGCCTCATCGGAAAGGCGAGCCCTATCGGCTGGCGGTGTCCGGTATCTACGCGCGGCTGACCGCGACCGCCGAGCGGCTCGATGTCGAGATCACGCGGCGCCCGGTCGCCGAAGGCAAGCCTTATCTCAGCGTCGAGGAATTGCAGGCCGATCTCGACGTGCTGAATCGCTCGCTGATCGCCAACAACGCGCAGGTGATTGCGCGCGGGCGCCTGCGCCTGTTGCGCCGCGCGGTGGACTGCTTCGGCTTCCATCTTGCGCGGCTCGACATCAGGCAGAACTCCGCCGTGCACGAGCGCACGGTGGCTGAATTGCTGGACGCGGCAATGCCCGGCATGTCCTATCTTGCGCTGAGCGAGGACGCGCGCGTGGCGCTGCTCGCGAGCGAATTGCGCAATACACGGCCGCTGGCGTCGAACTTCGTCAGGTACAGCGAGGAGACGCGCGGCGAGCTGGCGGTGTTCCACGCCGCCGCCGAGGCGCATGCGAAATTCGGTCACGACGCGATCCCCCAATGCATCATCTCGATGTGCAAGGGCATGTCGGACATGCTGGAAGTCGCGCTGTTGTTGAAGGAAGTCGGCCTCGTCAATCCATCGGGAAAAAGCGCGATCAACATCGTGCCGCTGTTCGAGACGATCGAGGACCTGCAGGCCTCCAGCGGCATCATGGACCGCATGCTGGCGCTGCACGACTACCGCAAGCTGGTCGACAGCCGCGGCGCCGTGCAGGAGGTCATGCTGGGCTATTCCGACAGCAACAAGGATGGCGGCTTCGTCACCTCGGGCTGGGAGCTCTACAAGGCCGAGATTGGGCTGGTGGAGATCTTCGAACGCCACGGCGTTCGCCTGCGGCTGTTTCACGGCCGCGGCGGCTCGGTCGGCCGGGGCGGCGGACCAAGCTATGACGCGATCGTCGCGCAGCCGGGCGGTGCGGTGAACGGCCAGATCCGCATCACCGAACAGGGCGAGATCATCTCCAGCAAATATTCCAACGCCGAGGTCGGCCGCAACAATCTGGAGATCCTCGCCGCGGCAACGCTGGAGGCGAGCCTGTTGCATCCGCGACAGCCGGCGCCCAAGCGCGACTATCTGACCGCGATGGAAGAGTTATCGGCGCTTGCCTTCAGGGCTTATCGCGGGCTGGTCTACGAGACCGAAGGCTTTGCCGAATACTTCTGGGCCTCCACCGTCATCACCGAGATCGCGACCTTGAACATCGGCAGTCGTCCGGCCTCGCGCAAGAAGACGCGCGAGATCGAGGATCTGCGCGCGATACCCTGGGTGTTCTCATGGGCGCAATGCCGCCTGATGCTGCCGGGTTGGTACGGCTTTGGCAGCGCGGTGGAAACCTGGATCGCGGAGCATCCGGAGCAGGGCATGCCGTTCCTGAAGGAACTGTACCGGGAATGGCCGTTCTTCCGCATGCTGCTCTCGAACATGGACATGGTGCTCGCCAAGAGCTCGATCGCGATCGCCTCGCGCTATGCCGAACTCGTGCCGGACCCCGCTTTGCGCGAGAAAATCTTTGGCCGCATCCGGCGCGAATGGCATCTCGCCATCGAGACGCTGTTGGACATCATGGGGCAGGACCGGCTGCTGCAGGGCAATCCGCTCCTGGAGCGCTCGGTGCGCAACCGTTTTCCCTATCTCGATCCGCTCAATCACGTGCAGGTCGAGCTTCTGAAAGAACATCGCGCGCTGAACCCGGACGAGCAGGTGCTGCGCGGCATCCAGCTTACAATCAACGGCATCTCGGCGGGGTTGAGGAATACGGGGTAGAAGCGAATAGGGAGTGGCGAATGGCGAATAGGGCTTTGCTTTCCCTACTCGCTACTCGCCACTCGCTAACTGATCACGGCTTCATGGCGCCCTGTACGCTGGTATAGACCGCATAGAGCGACGACGAGCCGCAGATATAAAGTCTGTTTCGTTGCTGACCGCCGAAACACAGGTTGGCGACAGTTTCCGGGATGTGGATCTTGCCGAGCAGATCGCCGTCTGCCGTATAGCAGCGCACGCCGTCTTCTTTCGGATCGCCCCAACCCACGGAGCACCAGACGCGCCCGTCGCGGTCGGTGCGCACGCCGTCGGTAATGCTGGGCTTGGGCATCTCCGCGAACACCTTGCTGTTCGACAGTTTTCCCGCCGCAAGATCCACGTCGAACACACGGATATGCGATGGGTTGTCCGGCCCGTCCGTAAAGCCGGTGTCGAGGATATAGACTTTCTTTTCGTCGGGCGAGAAGGCGATGCCGTTGGGCTCAACGAAGTCATCGACGACGACCTTGACGTCGCCGGACTTCGGATCGACCCGGTAGACATTGTGCTTTTCCTGCTCCGGCTCGGCCTTGACGCCCTCGTAGAATCCGCCGATGCCATAGGCTGGATCGGTGAACCAGATCGACCCATCGGATGCGACGACAACGTCGTTCGGCGAGTTCAGCTTCTTGCCGTTATATTTGTCGGCGATGATGCTGATCGAGCCGTCGAGTTCGGTCCGGGTGACTCGTCGGCCGCTATGTTCGCAGGTGAGCAGGCGTCCTTCCCGATCAATAGTGTTGCCGTTCGAATTCATCGAAGGCTGGCGATAGACACTCAGGTGACCGTCATCCTCCGAGAAGCGCATGATGCGGTTGTTGGGAATGTCGCTGAACAGCACATAGCGCCCGGCCGGAAAATAAACCGGGCCTTCGGCCCAGCGGAAACCTGTTGCGACGCGCTCGACTGCCATCGTGCCGGCGAACGCAGGGAAACCGGAAGGCCCGAATGAAGTCTTGGGATGGGCAGACTCGAGGTGGGAATCCGGATAGCGGCTTCCGGGAAGTGGGCCCAAGGGCAGTGGGTCGCTGGCCCTGCTTGGAGTGCCGGTTTGCCCAAACGGCGGAACGGTTGCCGCAGAGGCCGCTTGCGTCGTCACGGCCGTCGCGGCCAACGCCGCCGCGCCCTTGATCAGCTTGCGGCGGTCGAAGGCCTGTTTAGGAAAGGTCAGTGGCGTTGTCATGATTTCCTCCCTGTTTTCTTGTTGGGAGAAAATCATGTGCCTGCAATCCGGCATAATGCTGGCGGTTGCAGCACAACAACTTCAGATAGTTCGAATTTTGGCGCGTCAGATCGCGTCCCAGCTGAAGACGTCGGCCGAACGGTCGAGCTTGTAGAATGAGGGCTTCAGCGCGGGCATCGCGTGCTCGGCGATCGTCTGCGGCGTCCAGCCTTCGCCGCGGTGCACTGAGCGCAGTGGACGCGATTGACTCATCAGGAAAATCTCGTTCATGCGCACTGCAAAAATCTGCCCCGTGACGTCCTTGGAGGCATCGCTCAGCAGATAGGCCGCGACCGGCGCGATCTTCTCCGGGCCCATCTGCTGGATCTTGGCGACGCGCGCCTTCTCCGCGTCGGTCTCGGTCGGAATGGTGCCGATCAGCCGGCTCCAGGCGAACGGCGAGATGCAGTTGGAGCGGACGTTGAAGCGGTTCATGTCGAGCGCGATCGATTTCGAGAGGCCCACGATGCCGAGCTTGGCGGCGGCATAGTTCGCCTGGCCGAAATTGCCGACCAGGCCCGAGGTCGAGGTGAAGTGCACGAAGGAGCCGCTTTCCTGCTCGCGGAACAGCCGCGCGGCCGCATGCGCGACATAGAACGAGCCCATCAGGTGGACCTTGATGACGGACTCGAAGGCTTCCACGCTCATGCGATGGAAGATCATGTCACGCAGGATGCCGGCATTGTTGACGACGCCGTCGAGCTTGCCGAAATGGTCGGTCGCGGCCTTCACGATCCGGCTTGCCGGGATCGCTTCCGCCACGCTCTCGAAATTCGCAACCGCGGTGCCGCCGTTCTTCTTGATCTCCTCGACCACTTCCTCGGCCGGAGCAGCACTTGTGCCCGAACCGTCGGCCGCGACGCCGGGATCGTTGACCACGACCTTGGCGCCCTCGGCCGCGCAGAGCAGCGCGATCTCGCGCCCGATGCCCCGGCCCGCGCCGGTGACGATGATGGATTTGCCGTCGAGTGATTTGGCCATGGGTGTCTCCGTCGTCCGTTTGAATGGTTCGCCGTCATTCCGGGGCGATGCGAAGCATCGAACCCGGAATCTCGAGGTTCCGGGTCTGGTGCTGTCGCACCATCCCGGAATGACGAGTGTGTAGTTACTTCTCGTTCGTGAAAATAATCGTGCCCGACGCGGCGAACATGCCGCCGACGCCGTGGCAGACCGAGACCTTCGCATTCGGCACCTGTGCCGGCGCGATGCCGCGCATCTGCCGCACGCTTTCCTGCAGCGCATACATGCCGTACATGCCCGAATGCATATAGGAGAGCCCGCCGCCATTGGTGTTGAGCGGCAGCTTGCCGCCGGGCCGCGTGTTGCCGTCGGCGATGAACTTGCCGGTTTCCTCATGCGGCATGAAGCCGAGATCGCCGAGCCCGTAAAGCGGCAGATGCGCGAACGCGTCATAGATCATGAGATGATCGACATCCTTGTGCGCGATGCCGGCTTCCTTGAAGGCGAGGGGGCCTGCGACCTTGAAGGCGCGCGAGGAGTTGAACGTCTCCATCTGGCTCACCATCGGTGTTTCCACGCTCTCGCCGGTGCCGAGGATATAGACCGGCTTCGTCGGAAAATCCTTGGCGCGGTCGGCGGAGGCGAGAATCAGCGCGCCGCCGCCGTCGGTGACGAGGCAGCATTGCAGCAGGCGGAGCGGATAGGCGATCATCCGCGAGTTCAGCACGTCGGCAACCGTGATCGGGTCCTTCATCGTCGCGCGCGGATTCTTCGCGGCCCATTCGCGCTGCACGACGGCGACCATCGCGAGCTGTTCATGGGTGATGCCGTAGGTCTTCATGAAGCGCAGCACGGGAATAGGGAACATGCTCGGCGGTCCGTACACGCCGAACGGCGCCTCGAACTGGCCTTGCAGGCTGTCGGCGGGAATCGATCGGGGCGCCTTGCCGATCATCGACTTGCCGCTCTCGGCGTGGGTGATCAGCACGGTCTTGCACAGGCCGGCCTCGATCGCGGCTGCGGCATGACGGACATGCAGCATGAAGGAGCAGCCGCCGACGGAGGTGCCGTCGACCCAGGTCGGCTTGATGCCGAGATAATGACAGACCTGCTGCGGGCTCTCGACCGCGGTGGCGAAGCCGTCAATGTCGGAGAGTTTCAGCCCGGCATCGGCGATCGCATTCAGCGCTGCATCCGCATGCAGCTGGATCTGCGACATATTGGGGATGACGCCGAGCTCGGTGGTTTCCGCAGCGCCGACGACGGCGACTTGATTCCTGCGCATGACGCTTAGCCCTTCACTGGCCGGAACATCGGAAGAGTGATCTTGTCGTCGAGCTTCTCGAACGCGACTTCGAGCTTCATGTCGAGCTCGAGCGCTTCCGGCGTCTGCGGGCAATCGATGATGTTGCTCATCATGCGCGGACCTTCGTCGAGCTCGACGACCGCGATGGCGTAGGGCGGCGTGAAGCCCGGCGCCGCGGGGCGGTGATTGATCACGTAGCTGTAGAGCATGCCCTTGCCGCTCGCCTTGAACACCGAGACCTTGCGCGAGCCGCAGGACGGACAGAACGGACGCGGCGGGAAGTACACATTGGCGCAGCCATCGCAACGCTGCAGCCGCAATTCGCCGGCCTTGGTGCCGTCCCAGAAATGCTGGGTCTCGGGCGTCGGTTTGGGTTTCGCACGCGCTGCTTCGGCCATTTCGACAAATCCTCCCTCTCTCGGGTTCGGGCCGCGTTGCCCGCCTGTTCCGATCTTGATGCGACCTGAAGCGGCCGGCGTCAACGGTCCAGCGCCCAGCCATGCGCGCATGTCGCGTATTCCGGCGGACACAGGTATTCCGGCGGGCGCAAATAGACGCAGATCGAGCAAGGCGCGAATGAG
The DNA here is from genome assembly GCA_963770385.1 of uncultured Alphaproteobacteria bacterium. Lineage (GTDB taxonomy): Bacteria > Pseudomonadota > Alphaproteobacteria > Rhizobiales > Xanthobacteraceae > Bradyrhizobium. The sequence goes on from CAVYPJ010000003.1 coordinate 4,271,094, forward strand.
AGTGCCGGCGCTACGTCCGGGAGAAATGGTGTCGGGCAGTCGGCCTGTCGTAAACGGCAGCGACGCGCTCTGCGAGGCGCCGCGCGCGCTCCAGATCAGCGCGAGAACAACCAATCGAGAGTTGCGGGCTGACCGGCAAAACGCTCGCGCGCGCAGCGATTTGTCTGATCCAAACGGTTAACGCCGGCCGGGTTGATTTGTACCGGGAGAAGGGCCAAAAGGAGCCCCACAAACGAGAGGAAACGCGATGCTCAGAAATACCTTTGTCGCGCTGGCCATGGCTGCGACATTTGCCGGACCGGCCATCGCCGCCGATGCGCCTTCGGAAATCAAGATCGGCACGCTCTATGCCTCGTCCGGACGCTACGCCTCGATCTCGATGCCGGTCTACAGCGCGCTGAAGCTCTGGGTCGACCAGAAGAATGCCGACGGCGGCGTCTATGTGAAGGCGTTCGACAAGAAGCTTCCGGTCAAGCTCTTGTCCTATGACGACCAGAGCAACACGGCGACCGCTTCGACGCTCTACAATCAGCTTATCACGCAGGACAAGGTCGACCTGCTGGTCGCCGATTCCGGCTCCGTGCTCACCGCCCCCGCGGTCGCGATCGCGCGCGACCACAAGATGTTCCTGTTCGACCAGACTGGCACCGGCGCGAGCTTCTTCTCCAAGGACAATCCCTATATCGCGCTGATGGCCGACCCGGTCTCGACGATCTGGCCGAAACCGGTCGCCGATTTCGTCACCCATGACGGGCCCGCGCTCGGCATCAAGAAGGTCGCGATCCTCTATTCGACGAACGAGTTCACGGGCACCCAGGCCAACGCCTTCCGCAAATTCGTGAAGGACTCCGGCGCGCCGATCGAGATCGTCTACGATCAGGGCATCCCGACCGAGACCACGAACTACACCGTCATCATCAACAACATCAACAACACCAATCCGGACGCGGTGATCCATTTCGGCTATGCGCCCAACGACATCGCTTTCCTGCGCAACGTCCAGGACGTCGGCATCAAGTTCAAGATGCTGTTTTCCATCTATGCGGGTCTTGAGACCGAGCTTCTCGAAAAGAACGTCGGCGCAAAGGGGCTCGAGCACGTCTGGACCTATGTGCCGCCGTCCGAGCTCGATTATCCCGTCAATTTCGGGATGCCGATGAAGGAATACAAAGCCGCCTGGGACAAGAAATATTCCGACGGCAAGATCGAGTTTGGTTTCAACGCGGTCGCGGGCTACACCACCGCGCTGGTGATCGAGAAGACGCTGTCGGTTGCGACCTCGCTCGACCAGATGGAGCTGCGGCGTGCGGTGTTCTCGCTGTCCGGCCAGCTCAAGACGCTCGATGGCACTTTCGCCTTGGACGAGACGGGCGGCCAGATCGGCGAGCTGACGCCGCTCGGGCAGCTCACGGTCGACGAGCACGAGCACATCAAGTTCGTCTCGATCTATCCGCACGAAACCGCCACTGGAAAGCCGGTCTATCCGGCTCCATGAGGTCGGTTGAGGGGAACAAAGGACACGCCGGGGGCACTGCGCTGTCATGTTGATTTATGCGCTGGTGGCCGGCGTGCTGTTCGGGCTGTATTTCAGCCTGGTTGGAATCGGCCTCAATCTCGTGTTCGGCGTCATGCGCATCGTCAATCTTGCGCATGGCGACATCCTGATGCTCGGCGCCTTCATCGCGCTCGGCGTGGTGACGCTGGCCGGCATCGATCCGTTGTTCGCGGTGCCGCTCGCCTTCGTGGTGTTCCTGCTCGTCGGCCTTCTGCTCTATTGGGTGCTGGTGCCGCGGCTGCAGGGATCGGCAAACCCGGAAATGCTCTCGATCATCCTGTTCTTCGGCCTCTCGCAGGTGATCGAGGCCGTCACCACGATCTTCGCCGGCACCAGCGAGCGCTCGATCCAGAGCCGTCTGCTCGGCACCGTGTTCACGACGATCAAGGTGAAGTGGTTCGGCGGCAAGGCCGGCGGGGCAGGGCCGATCCAGATTTTGGGGCAGGGTTTCCCTGCGCCCTGGGTGATCGCGGGATGCACCAGCCTGATCGTGATCGCCTTCGTCTATGTCTATCTCTATCGCACCCGGCTCGGCACGCTGACGCGCGCAGTGATGTCGCGGCGCGATGAGGCGCTCGCGACCGGCATCGATGTTGACCGCGTCTCGGCCGCTGCCTTCGGCATTGGGCTGGGCTTGGCCGCGATTGCCGGCGTGTTCGCGCCCTTCATGTTCGGCTCGGTGACGCCGGCCTTCGGCGCCGATGCGACGGTGACGTCGTTTGCGATCGTCGTGCTGGGCTCGCTCGGCAACCCTCTCGGCACCGCGCTCGGTGGCATCGTCTATGGCATCTGCTACATGCTGGTGCAGACCTATCTCTCCTCGTGGGCGGACCTTCTGCCTTACGTTCTTTTGATCCTGATCCTCTTGCTGCGTCCGAGCGGCCTGCTCGGAAGGCAGGTGCGCGTTGCCTAATTCGCTCCGACACATCCTTTTCATTCTGGTGCCGCTGGTGGCCGTATTCGCCGTGCTGCCGGGCGTCTACCAGAACCATCTGCTGCTGTTCAATTTCGTGATCTTCCTGACCCTGGCGCAGGGCGTGAACATCATCTACGGCTTCACCGGCTATCTGCCGTTCGGCTATGTCGGCTTCTTCGGCGCCGGCGCCTACGGCTTCGCGGTCATGGTGATGCATTTCCAGACACCTGCGCTGCTTGCGGTGCTGGTGGCGGGTGTTGTCGGCGTCGCGCTGGGACTGCTGCTGACGCCGCTGCTGCGGCTCTCCGGCGCCTATTTCGCGATTGCCAATCTCGCGGCCTCGCTCGCGGTGCTGCATCTCGTCGCCAATCCGGCTCTCGAGGGCATCACGAAGGGCCCCTACGGCGTCTCGCTCACCGGCGTCTTCAATCCGACCTTTGCCTATTTCACGGCGCTCGCCGTGCTCGCCTTCACGCTCGGCGGCGTTGTATACTTACGCAATTCAGGCTTCGGCCTTGCGCTGCAGGCGGTGCGCGAAGACTCGGTCTCCGCCGCGATGGCGGGCGTCAACGTCGTCAAGATGCGCGTGATTGCGTGGCTTGTCTCGGCGCTGATCGCGGGACTCGCAGGCGGCATCTATGCTTGGTACGTCTCGGTGTTCTATCCCGACAACGTTTTCTCGGGCGAGTTCTCGATCTTCGCCATCGTGTTCGCACTGTTCGGCGGCGTCGCAACCATCGTCGGTCCGATCGTCGGCGTCATCATTCTCTACGGCGTCTACAACCTGATCGGCTTCACCACGCCGCAATATTTCCAGCTGATCTACGGCCTTCTGATCATGGGGCTGGTGCTGTTCCTGCCCGCAGGTCTGGTCTCGCTCGCAACGCGCAGGGGGTGGAATGTCCCCTGAACCAAAACCCATTCTCAACGTCACCAGGCTCGTGAAGCGCTTCGGCGGCTTCCACGCGCTCGATGGTCTGAGCTTCCACGTCGCCTCCGGCGAAATCCTGGGACTGGTCGGTCCGAACGGCTCCGGCAAGACCACCGCGATCAACGTTGTCTCGGGCCTCTACGCACCCGATGGCGGCGAGGTGACGCTGGACGGCGCGCCGATCGGCGGCGTCGCCTCGCATCGTCTCGTCCATCAGGGCATCAACCGCACGTTCCAGGTCCCGAAGCCGTTCCTGTCCCTGACCGTGCGTGAGAACGTCCGGGTGGCGCTGGCTTATGGCGGCGCCGCGACGCCGCCGGCGACGGATGCGCTGCTCGACGAGTACCGGTTGAAAGAGGTCGCCGACCGGCCGGCGGCCGATCTCAACAGCGCGCAGCAGAAGATGCTCGATCTCGTGCGCGCGCTCGCGACGGGTCCGCGGCTGTTGCTGCTCGACGAACTCGCCGCCGGCCTCAATCCGGCCGAGCTCGACTGGATCGCGGCCAAGATCAAGGCGCTTGCGGCAGGCGGCATGGCGATCATCGTGGTCGAGCATCTGATGGGCTTCATCGAGCACATCACCGATCGCGTCATCGTGCTCAATGCCGGCAAGGAAATCTTCGAGGGCAAGCTTGCGGCCGCGGTCAAGGAGCCGCAGGTGATCGAGGTGTTTTTGGGAGGCGAGCATGCCGCCTGACGCCGCAAATCTATTGGACGCGACCGGCATCGATGCCGGCTATGGCACGATGCAGGTGTTATGGGGCGTCGATCTCGACGTCCGTGCGGGCGAAACCGTGCTGCTGCTCGGCGCCAATGGCGCGGGCAAGACCACGTTCCTGAAATCGCTGGTCGGCCTGATCGATGCGCGTCACGGCGCAATCAGGCTCGGCGGCGACGACATCACGAAGATGCGCTCCAGCGACCGGATGCGGCGTGGCATGACCTACATGTCGGAGCTCGCCGTATTCCCCGATCTGTCGATCGAGGAGAATATCCGCGTCGGCGCGCAGGCGCTCGGCCATGCCGATCCCGGCGCGCGGCTCGAGGAGCTCTACGGCCTGTTCCCGGTCCTGCGCGAAAAGCGCAAAAATCCAGCGTCGAGCCTCTCCGGCGGCCAGCGCAAGATGCTCGGCATCGCGAAGGCGCTCGCCGCCGAGCCGAAGCTCTTGGTGATGGACGAGCCATCGGCCGGGCTGTCGCCGCTCTTCGTCAAGGAAGTGATCCGCGTCCTCACGGGCTTGCAGGGACGGGGACTGGCGCTTCTGATCGCCGAGCAGAATATCAGTTTCCTTGAGGTCGCAACCCGCGTATTCGTATTGGAGGGCGGGCGTATCCGTTTCTCCGGCACGGTCGCCGAGATGAGCAACAACGAAGCTCTGCACCGCGCCTATTTCGGGCTGAAGTGATGCGAACCATCAGGATCGGTTCCGGCGCGGGTTATTCTGGCGATCGCATCGAACCCGCGGTCGAACTCGCTGAAAAGGGTGAGATCCAGTATCTCGTGTTCGAGTGCCTAGGCGAGCGCACGGTGGCGCTGGCGCAGCAGGCGCGGATGAAGAACCCCGAGGCCGGCTACGATCCGCTGCTTGAAGAGCGGATGCGCGCGGTGCTGCCGCTCTGTGCCGCCAAGGGCATCAAGATCGTCACCAATATGGGCGCAGCCCATCCGGAAGCCGCGGCGCGCAAGACGGCCGAGATCGCACGCGCGCTCGGGCTGTCCGCGCTGAAGATCGCGGCGATCGTCGGCGACGACGTGCTGGACGCCTGCAAGGCGGCCGACTTCCCGATCATGGAGTTCGACGGCACGGTCCGGCAGCTCGGCAACCGGCTGCTTTCCGCCAACGCCTATCTCGGCGCCGAGCCGATGGCGCAAGCGCTCAATGACGGCGCCGACGTCGTCATCACCGGACGCGCTTCGGATCCCGCGCTGTTCCTGGCGCCGATGATCCATGCCTTCGGCTGGGCGATGGACGACTGGAACCTGCTCGGGCAGGGCACCGTCGCCGGTCATCTCCTGGAGTGCGCAGGGCAGATCACCGGCGGGTACTTCGCCGATCCCGGCTACAAGGATGTTGCCGATCTCGCGCGGCTGGGTTTTCCCATCGGCGAGGTCGGCGAGGATGGCTCGCTGGTCGTCACCAAGGTCGCGGGCAGTGGCGGCGCGGTGAGCGCGCGGACCTGCAAGGAGCAGCTGCTCTATGAGGTTCATGATCCCCGGCAATATTTCCAGCCTGATGTCGTGGCGGATTTCTCGCAGGTGCGGGTGGAAGAGATCGCCGATGATCGCGTCCGTGTCAGCGGTGGTCGGGGCGCGAAGCGGACCGACACGCTGAAGGTCTCGCTCGGCTATGTCGACAGCTTCATCGGCGAGGGGCAGATCTCCTACGCCGGGCCGGGCGCGCTGGCGCGCGGCAGGCTCGCGCTAGACATCGTCCGCGAGCGGCTGAAGCTGACGGGCGTCGCGACCACTGAATTGCGCTTCGATCTGATCGGCGTCGATTCCCTGCATGGAGCGCAAGTCTCCTCCCATGCCAACGAACCCTATGAGGTACGCGTCCGCGTCACCGGGCGCACTGAAACCCTGCGCGAGGCGGTCGAATCGGCAACGAGGTCGAGACGCTCTACACCAACGGCCCGGCCGGCGGCGGCGGCGCCTGGAAATCGGCGCGGGACGTCGTGGCGGTCGCCTCCGTGCTGCTGCCGCGCGAGCTCGCAAGGCCGGTCGTCCATTTCGTGGAGACGTAGGCCGTGAAGCTGCGCGAGATCGCCCATTCCCGCACCGGCGATAAGGGCAATACGTCCAACATTTCCGTGATCGCCTATGACGAGACGCATTATCCGCTGCTCTTGGAGCAGGTGACGGCCGCGCGGGTGAAGGCTCATTTTGCCGGCGTTGTCGAAGGCGAGGTGGTCCGCTATGAGTTGCCGAACATCGCGGCGCTGAATTTCGTGATGGGCCAGACGCTGGGGGGCGGGGTAACGCGGTCGCTGGCGCTGGACGCGCATGGCAAATCGCTGAGCTCGGCGCTGCTCGATCTGGAGATCGAAGTCTCTTCGGACGTCAATTAACCAGGCGGATCAAATCATGCCGAATGCGACACTAGCCAAACTTGCCGACGACCTTGAAGCCGGCCGCACGTCTTCCCGCAAACTGGTCGAGGAATGTATTGCCAGGATCGCCGATCCCAACGGCGAAGGCCAGCGCGCGTTCCTTCATGTCGACAAGGACGCCAGCCTCGCGGCCGCGGATGCGATGGACGGCCTGCGCAAGGCGAATGCCGCGCCGTCGCGCTTTGCCGGCATTCCCGTCTCGATCAAGGATCTCTTCGATATCAAGGGGCAGGTGACCCGCGCGGGCTCACGCGCGCTGGAGGACTCCGCGCCCGCGGAAGCCGATGCGACCGTGGTGGCACGGCTGCGCCGCGCCGGCTTCATCGTGATCGGCCGCACCAACATGACCGAGTTCGCCTATTCCGGCATCGGCATCAATCCGCATTACGGCACGCCGAAGAGCCCCTGGCAGCGAAATGTCGGTCATGTTCCGGGTGGCTCCTCGTCGGGCGCCGCGGTGTCGATCGCGGACGGCATGGCCTATGGCGCGCTCGGCACCGACACCGGCGGTTCTTGCCGGATTCCCGCCGCCTATAACGGCATCGTCGGCTACAAGCCGACGCAGCAGCGGGTGCCGCTCGACGGCGGCGTGCCGCTCTCCTTCACGCTCGACAGTTTCGGGCCGCTCGCGAATTCCACTCAATGCTGCGCGACGCTCGACGCTGTGCTGGCGGATGAGCCGATGCCGGTGCTGCAGCCGCGTCCGATCAAGGGCATGCGTCTGGGGGTGCCGACCACCGTTGCACTCGACGGGCTGGATGAGGCGGTAGCCAAGACCTTCGAGCGTGCGTTGGCGGCGCTGTCGCGCGCGGGCGCCTTGATCGAACATATCGAGATGCCGGAATTTCTCGATGTCGGCGTCATCAACGCCAAGGGCGGGTTCTCCGCAGCCGAGAGCTATGCCTGGCATCGCTATCTCCTGACCAGCAAGGGCGATGTCTACGATCCCCGCGTCTCGGCGCGCATCCTGCGCGGCGAGGCCATCAGCGCGGCTGACTATATCGATCTCATCAACGCGCGCCGCTCGCTGATCGCGCGCGCTGCGGCGCGCGTCGCGCCCTATGACGCGCTGGTCATGCCGACCACCGCCAACACGCCGCCGCGCATCGCCGATCTCGCCGACGACAAGGCGTTCACGGTGGAGAACCTGCGTTCGCTGCGCAACTGCACGCTGATCAACACGATCGACGGCTGCGCGATCTCGCTGCCTGCGCATCGCGAGGGCGAGGTGCCGGTCGGCCTGATGCTGGCCTCATCCGGCGGCGCGGACCGCCGCATCTTCGAGCTCGCCGCCGGCATGGAGGGCACCATCCGTGTTTGATCTCACCTTCACCATCGACGCGCAGGACACCACGACGCCGCTGACGCTCGCGATCGATCAGGCCGTGATCGCGGGCTGGACCGGCCGCGATCCGGTCGCGCGCGACAAGCATATCGCGGAGCTGGAAGCGATCGGCATTGCGCGACCCGCGACCACGCCGATCTATTACCGCTGCTCCGCCCGGCGGCTGACGACGGAAGACGCGATCGAGGTCTGCGGCGGCAATTCCAGCGGCGAGGTCGAATTCGTGCTGATCGGCTGGCAGGGCCGCACCTTCGTCGGCCTCGGCTCTGATCATACCGACCGCAAGGTCGAGAGCTACAGCGTCACCGTCTCCAAGCAGATGTGCGACAAGCCGATCGCATCGGTGCTGTGGGAGATCGAGGACGTGATCGGCCATTGGGACCGGATGATCCTGCGCTCCTATGCCTGGATCGACGGCAAGCGCGAGCTGTACCAGGAGGGTACGCTGGATGCGATGCTGCCGGTCGACGAACTGCTCAAGCGCGGTTTCGAAGACGGCAAATTGCCCGACGGTTGCGCGATGTTCGGCGGTACCTTTGCGGCCAAGGGCGGCATCCGTCCCGCCGACCGCTTCGAATACGAGCTGGAAGACCCCGTGCTGAAACGCACCATCCGCCACGCCTATGATGTGATCGTGCTGCCCGTGCGGGGGTAGGCTACCTCCACCCGTTGTCATTGCGGGCGAAGCGAAGCAATCCAGCCGTGCCCCAGGCAGGAACTGGATTGCTTCGTCGCAGGTGCTCCTCGCAATGACGCGACAATCGCCGGAAATCGGGTGGCCGGAGGCAGCGCGGTCTGCGAGACTGTTGCGATGAAGAGCAACGCAAAAATCGCCACTCGCGAAGTTCCATGCTCGGGCATCGCCGCCCGCGTCGATGCGATCGATTGGGCGCGTGTCGCGAACGATCTCGACGCGCAAGGCTGCGGCGTGCTGCAAGGTCTGCTCACGCCTGACGAATGCCGCGCGATCGCTGCGCTCTATCCCGATGACACGCATTTCCGCAGCACGATCGTGATGGGACGCCACGGCTTCGGGCGCGGCGAATACAAATACTTCTCCTATCCGCTGCCCGACCTGATCGCGGCATTGCGGCCCGCGCTGTATGCGCATCTCGCCGGCCTCGCCAATCGCTGGAACGAGGCAATGGGCATCGATATCCGTTACCCTGACAGCCACACCGCATTCCTCGAGCGCTGCCGTGACGCGGGGCAGGCGAGGCCGACGCCGCTGTTGCTGCAGTATGCGGCGGGCGACTACAACTGCCTGCACCAGGACCTCTATGGCGAGCACGTGTTCCCGCTACAGGTCGCGATCCTGCTGTCGGAACCGGGCCGGGATTTCGAGGGCGGCGAGTTCGTGCTGACCGAGCAGCGGCCGCGGATGCAGTCGCGCGCCGAGGTGGTTCCGCTGCGGCAGGGCGATGCGGTGGCCTTTGCCGTGCATCACCGCCCCGTGCAGGGGACGCGCGGCACCTACCGCGTCAATCTGCGCCATGGCGTCAGCCGCCTGCGTTCTGGGCGCCGGCATACCGTCGGCGTGATCTTCCATGATGCCAAGTGAGTGCAAGAAGCGGATTGATGTGACTTGACCGCGGACCTGTTCGACAGCATCGGCGATAGCGCTCCCTTGCAGGAAGCCATGGCCGAGGGGGCGGTGCTGCTGCGCGGCTTCGCACGGCCGCGCGATACCGAACTGATCGCAGCGCTGCGTGCCATCACGGAGCAGGCGCCGTTCCGCCACATGCATACGCCCGGCGGTCAAGAGATGTCGGTGGCGATGACCAATTGCGGCGCACTCGGCTGGGTCACGGATCGCAGCGGTTATCGTTATGATGCGATCGATCCGCGATCGGGACAAAGTTGGCCCGCAATGCCTCCGGTCTTTCTTGAATTGGCGACGCAGGCGGCCGATGCCGCGGGCTTCGCGGGTTTCTCGCCCGACGCCTGCCTGGTCAATCGCTACGAGCCCGGCGCACGCATGTCCCTGCATCAGGACCGGGATGAGCGGGATTTCGATAATCCCATCGTGTCGGTGTCGCTGGGATTGCCCGCGATCTTCCTGTTCGGCGGTGCGAGACGGAGCGACAAGCCCGTTCGCTATCGGCTCGAACATGGCGATATCGTCGTGTGGGGCGGCCCGTCGCGGCTGTTCTTTCACGGCGTCGCGCCGCTTGCGGACGGCGAGCACGCAGCTCTCGGGCGAGCGCGCATCAATCTGACCTTTCGCCGGGCGCGGTGAAATTGTTTGTTGTTTGACGTCATTCCGGGGCGGCTCGCAGAGCCGAGCCCGGAATCTCGAGGTTCCGGGTTCGTCGCTGACGCGACGCCCCGGAACGACGGAAACTACTGCCTCGACGGATGAATAAACGGCCACGGCGTCGTCTCGGAATCCTTCGGCACCTCGATCGCAATCAGATACGGTCCGCCATGCGCCAGCGCCTTCTCCAGCGCGGGCCGGAAGTGATCCGGCGAGGTCACGCGGCTCGCCGCCACGCCAAAGGATTCCGCGAGCTTGACGAAATCCGGATTGACGAGATCGGACGCCACCACGCGGCCGTCGAAGCGCGTGCGCTGGTCGCGCCGCACATTGCCGTAGGAATTGTTATTGAACACCAGCGTCACCACGCCGATGTTGAACTGCACGGCGGTTGAAAGCTCCTGCACGCCGAACATGAAGCCGCCGTCGCCGGTGATCGCGACCACCGGCCTGTCGGGGTTGGCGACCTTGGCGCCGAGCGCGGTTGGAAAGCCGGAGCCGAGCGTGCCCTGATAGCCCGAGGTGAGAAAGGTGCGGGGCTCGTAGACCGGAAAGCCGTACCAGGAGGCGAAGCCGACCTGCGACAGCTCGTCGGTGACGATCGCGTTGTGCGGCAGCACCTCGCGCAGGATGTTGAGGTACGCCATTTGCGGCTGCACCTTCTGGATCTCCTGCAGCGTACCCGCCGAGACGTCGCGGATCGCGGCGCGGCGTCCGGCGGTCTTGCGGTAGCCGGCCTTGGCGACGGCGGCGAGCAGGTCGCGGGTAGCACTCTTCGCGTCCGACACCACGGCAACGTCCGGCGTCATCCGGCGCATCTCGGCAGGGTCGATGTCGATGCGGACCGACTTCACCGTGCGGGACGGCCAGCGGAACATGGTCGGCAGCTCCATGCGCGTGCCGATGCCAATCATGAGATCGGTCTGCGGCCACAGCTTGTAGGCCGACGCCATGGTGAGACCGAGCTCATGCGCATTGGAGACAATGCCGCGCCCGCTGCGGAACGCCACGACCGGCGCGTCGATCGTCTCGGCGAGTTCGAGGATCTCCTCGCACGCGCCAATCGCGCCGCTGCCGACGAAGATCATCGGCGTCTTGCTCGCAGCGATGAGTTCGGCGGCATTCTTGATCAGGTCGGCATCCGGCGCAGGCGCGGGGAAGGGATCGAACATCTTCGCCGCGCCGGTTTCCGCACGCTGCGTGAAGACATCCCAGGGCATTTCGAGCGCGGCCGGGCCGCGGCGGCCGGACAGCATCTCCTGGAAGGCGCGCGACACGGCGGTCGGCGCACCGGCCGGATATTCGACGCGGTCGGCCCATTTCACGAAAGTCTTGAGCGTCGCGAGCTGGTCCGGCATCTCGTGCAGATGGCCGCGGCCCTTGCCGAGAAACGCCATCGGCACCTGGCCGGTCAGGCACAGCACCGGCTCGTTCGATCCGAACGCGGTGAGCAGCGCCGCGCCCGCGTTGAGCACGCCGGGACCGGGAACGACGCTGAACACGCCCGGCTTGCCGCTCGACCGCGCATAGCCATAAGCCATGTAGCCGCAGGCCTGCTCATGGCGTGCACCGATCACCCTCAGCTGCGCCTGGTGAAAGGCGTCGAACAGGCCGTAGATCTGCGCACCGGGCAGCCCGAACACGGTGTCGATGCCGTGCGCGACAAGGCCGCTGACGATCGCTTCGCCGCCGGTCATGGAAGTCATGTCAGGTCCAATCGTTATGGTCAGAGCGTTTCATCGATGACGGCGTTGCGCAGCACGCCGACGCCATCGGCTTCGACCTCGACGACGTCACCGGGCTTCAGATAGCGCGGCGGATCGAACCGCGCACCGGCGCCGGTCGGCGTTCCCGTCACGATGACGTCACCGGGGACCAGCGTGGTGAAGGTCGAGATGTAGTTGATGAGGTATCGGAAGCCGAAGATCAGCCGGCCTGTACGGTCGTCCTGCCGCGTCTCTCCGTTGACGCGCGTGGTCAGCCTGATGTCGGCGATCTGCTTTTCGTTCGCATAGGGAACGAGCCAGGGACCGAGGCTGCCGGTGGAATCGAAGTTCTTGCCCTGGGTCACGTTGAACTTCGCGTGCCGTACCCAGTCGCGGATGGTGCCTTCGTTGCAGAGCGTCAGCGCCGCGATGTGGTCGAGCGCCGCGCTTTCGGCGATATGCCGGCCGGCCTTGCCGATCACGATGACAAGCTCGCCTTCATAGTCGAGCTGCGCCGAGGCGCGCGGCCGGACCAGCGGCGTCTCGTGACCGACGAAGGAACGCGGCGTGCGCATGAACATGCTCGGATATTTCGGCGCGTCCGAATTGTCTTTGTATTCGGCGTTGCGGTCCGGATAGTTGACGCCGATGCAGATGATCTTCTCCGGCGAAGGGATCGGCGGCAGCCAGGCGATCGCGTCCATCGCATGGTCCGGTGAGTGCCGCGCCGCGTCCTCGCCAAGCCGCATCAAGGCGCCGGCGGCGATGACCTCTCGGAGCGTCGGATAGTCTTTGCCGAAGCGCGCGGAGAGATCAACGATGCCGCGATCGGTAACGGCGCCGTAGCGTGTCGATCCGTTGATTGAGTAGGTGGCGAGGCGAGGGTGGGTCATTCGCTATTCTCTCCGTCATCCCTGCGAATGCGCTGGGGTATGCACATCTCGCAAGGCAATCTCATCCGTCGTCCCTGCGCACGCAGGGACCCATACCGCGTGATATTCATTGTCGGAAGGAAAGCCGCACCATTGGTGCCACAAACTCCAGCCTGTGGTTATGGGTCCCTGCGTGCGCAGGGACGACAGCGAATTTGTGGCTAAATCGGAGTATCCATCCATGATCGCTACTAGTCTGCCACTGTCACATCCGCGACGAATTTTGGTTCGCGCACTGTCTGTCCCGCGAACGGCGAACCCTGCTCGAACCACGAGCGTGGCGCGGGCGCGCCCCACAGCGTCTGGCGTCGCGGGTCCTTCAACGACCAGCGCAACGGTTCGTGATCGTGGTCGCCGGTGAAATAGTCACTGGTATAGAGCTCGAGCCGGTGCCCGTCGGGATCGCGGACATAGAGGAAGAACGCGTTCGAGATGCCGTGGCGGCCGGGGCCGCGCTCCATGTTCTTCAAGTATCCGCTCGATGCCATCACGTCGCAGAGATGCAGGATGTTCATCGCGGTCGGCACCCAATAGGCGAAATGGTGCAGGCGAGGGCCGCCGCCATTGGTGATCGCGAAGTCGTGCACGTTGCCTTTGCGATGCAGCCAGGCCGCAGCAATGCGCCCGTTCGGACCATCCTCCTCGGCATATTCGGTCAGACGGAAGCCAAGCCGCGCGTAGAACTCCATGGTGTCCTGAACTTCGGCGGCGAACACGTTGAAATGGTCGAGCCGCTGCGGATGGCAGCCCTTGTATAGGTCGTAGCGCCGCAGCAGATGCGGTCGCTTGTCCATCGCGGCGCAGAGTTCGATCTGGAAACCGAAGGGATCGGTGAACTGCAGCGTGCGGCCCTGGAACGGCTGCTCGGCGAAGGCGTAGACGATGCCGCTCTCCGAGAAGAACGCGGCAGCCTTATCGAGGTCGTTGTCGTTGCCGACCCTGAAGCCGAGCCGGTTGCAGGCGGCGGCCTTCGCCTTCCGCAGCACCAGCGAGTGATGCTGATGCTCCTCGCTGCCGCGCAGGTATACCACGTCGCTGTCGCTGTCCTCGACATGCAGGCCGACAGCGTTCTCATAGAATGCGCGGCTTGCGTTCAGGTCGGTGACGTCGAGCACCGCATGGCTGGAGCGGATGATGTTGAACGGCGGATCGAAAACGTGCTGCGGGACGGGCATGGGGTTTCCCTATTGAGGTCGTCATTCCGGGGCGGTGCGAAAGCACCGAACCCGGAATCTCGAGATTCCGGGCTCGCGACTTCGTCGCGCCCCGGAATGACGGTGGCTTAAATTCCCAGTTTCTGGATCTTGTGCGTGCCTCGCGCGAGCGAGACGTGCTTGGTTTCCATGTAGAAGTCGAACGAATAGTCGCCGCCGTCGCGGCCGATGCCGGACGCCTTCATGCCGCCGAACGGCGTCGGCAGATGGCGGACATTCTCCGAGTTGAGCCAGATCATGCCGGCTTCCAGCGCGTCCGCGACACGCAGCGCACGGCCCATCTCGTTGGTCCAGACATAGCCGGTGAGGCCGTAATTCACATCGTTCGCAATCTCGATCGCGTCGTTCTCGTCGCGGAACGGGATCACTGTGAGGAACGGCCCGAACACTTCCTCCCGCGCCACGCGCATCTTGCGGTCAGCGCCGGTGACGAGCGTCGGCTGCACGTAGTGGCCGCCGCCTGGGCCGTCATGCGGCTTGCCGCCGACCGCGATCGTAGCGCCATCCTTTTTTGCGACGTCGAAATAGGCGCAGACTTTTGCAAGATGCCGCTCGTGGATCAGCGGCCCGATCTCGGTCGCGGGATCGAGGGGATGGCCGACCTTGAGCGCTTTCACGCGCGCGGTAAGCTTCTCGACGAATTTGTCCGCGATGCTTTCCTGGATCAGGAGGCGGCTGGAGGAGGTGCAGCGCTCGCCGTTCAGCGAGTAGATCATGAACACGACCGCATCGAGCGCACGGTCGAGGTCGGCGTCGTCGAACACGATCACCGGGTTCTTGCCGCCGAGCTCGAAATGCACGCGCTTCAGTGTCGGCGCGCCCTGCGCCATGATGGCCGAGCCCGTCGCGCTCTCGCCGACAAAGCCGATCGCCTTGATCGCGGGATGCTCGGTCAGCGCCTTGCCGGCTTCCTCGCCGATGCCGTGCACGGTGTTGAGCACGCCGTCGGGCACGCCGGCTTCCTTGACGAGTTTCGCCAGCAGATCGGCCGTCACCGGCGACCATTCCGCGGGCTTGTGCACGACCGTGCAGCCCGCGGCGAGGGCAGGGGCTATCTTCCAGGTCGAGAGCATGAACGGCGTGTTCCACGGCGTGATCACGCCGACCGGGCCGATCGGCACGCGGGTGGAGATGTTCCAGTGCTCCTCGCTCGGCGTGTTCAGGCCGTCGCGAGCGTCGGCGCATTTGTCGGCGAAGAAGCGGAAATTCTCCGCCGCGCGGACCGCGGCCTTGGCCATGAAGCGATGCGCCTGACCGGTGTCGATGCATTCGAGCACGGCGATGTCGTCGGCGCGGTCCTCGATCGCGTCGGCGACGCGATGCAGCAGTTTCCGCCGCATGGCCGCCGACATGTCGCGCCAGGACTTGAAGGCAAGGGAGGCGGCAGTTGCCGCGCGGTCGATATCCTCGGCATTGCCGCGCGCGACATTCGCCAGCACCGCGCCGTCGATCGGCGACCGGGTCTCGAACGTTGCGCCCGAGATCGACGGGACGCGCTTGCCGTCGATCATGTGGCCGATGCCTTCCTCCTTCAGTTTGGCGAGGAGGGGGGCGGCGCGGTCGAGATTGGACTTGAAAATATCAGGCTTGAGCGCGGGCTTATCCATGGGCCGCCTCCACTTTCAAAGCTTCGTGGATGTTGTTGCGTTTCCAGCTCGTCTCCTTGTCGTTGATCTGCATATCGAACGACAACGCGAACTTGCTTTGCGCGAAGACGGGATCGAGATGGGCGGACAGCGCCTTGAAGACATGTTCGCCGGCCTTTTTGCGGGTCGCGAGATCGCGGCCTTCGCCGAGCCGCAGCACCATGTCGAGAAAGCCGAGGTCGGGATTGCCGTCGGCGATTGCATAATCCTCGCAGCGGACCGCGCGCACGCGGATGCCGCCGAGCGGGAAGATGCCGGTTTCGATCGCGGCCCTGCGCACGACTTCGACGACCTCAGTCATGTCGAGGCGCTGATCGAGATTGGCTGAATATTCGATCGTAAAATGCGGCATGGCGTTCTCGCTCCACGTTTTTTATCAGGCGAAATGGCAGCTGACCGAACCATAGGGCCCGTAATCGGCCTGGATGGTGTCGCCCTTGCGGGTCTCGATCGGGCGGATGAACGATCCCGCCAGCACGACCTGACCCGGTTCGAGCGCGAGGCCCAGCGGCGCGATCTTGTTGGCGAGCCAGGCGACGGCGGTTGCGGGATGATTGAGCACGCCCGCGGCAAGGCCGGTTTCTTCCAACTGTCCGTTGCGAAAACACAACGCGCCGATCCAGCGCAGATCGGCGTCCAGCGGACGCAACGGCCGGCCGCCGAGCACGATGCCGGCATTCGCCGCGTTGTCGGCGATGGTGTCGAAGATCTTTCGGGTCGCCTTGGTCTCGCGGTCGACGCGTTCGATCCGCGTGTCCAGGATTTCCAATGCCGGCACGACGAAATCCGTCGCATTCAACACGTCGAACATCGTGCAGTCCGGCCCTGCGAGCCGCTTGCCCATCACGAAAGCGAGTTCCGCCTCGACGCGGGTTGCGATGAAACGATCGGATGGCACGAGGCCGCCATCGGCAAAGAACATGTCGTCGAGCAGCACGCCCGAATCCGGCTCATTGATATTGAGTGCGCTTTGCATCGCCTTCGACGTCAGGCCGATCTTGTGGCCTCTGACAATGCGTCCCGCCGCGACCTTGATCTCGATCCAGGCCGTCTGGATCGCGTAGGCGTCAGCGATCGTGATGTCGGGAAACTCGACCGACAATTGGCGGATCTGCGTGCGCGTCTTTTCGGCGCAGTCGAGGCGTTCGGCGGAGCTGCGGATTTGGTCGGTCGAAAGAGCCATGGCGAGCCGGCAAAAACAAAGTGCGGCGAGATGATTAACATGTTAAGTGTATCGGGGCAAACCCAATCAATGTATGTTGCGGTGCAAATTTTAAGAGCGTTTTCGAAGGCGAGTCAGGGTTGAGGAGCGATGGCGCGCAAGAAATCACCGAATGGAGCAGGGACAAGCTCGCCGGCACGCCGCGTGCCGATGCGCGAGTTCTCGCGCTCGCTGCCGATGTCGCTGCTGCGCGCGCGCGAGGCCGTGATGCGGCAGTTCCGGCCCTCGCTGCGCCGGCACGATCTCACCGAACAGCAATGGCGCATCCTGCGCGCGCTTGCTGCGATCGACGCGATAGAGGTCACGGAGTTGGCGAAGGTCGCCTTCCTGCTCGGTCCCAGCCTGTCGCGCATCCTGCGCGATCTCGAAGCCCGGCGTCTGATCGAGCGGCGGACGGCGGAGACGGATCTGCGCCGCGGTCTGGTGTCGATCTCGGAGAAAGGGTTCAAGCTGATGGAAATGGTCGCTCCCTCGTCGGAGGCTATCTATGCGGCGATCACGCGGCGCTATGGCGCACGCAAGCTCGCCGAGTTGCAGGATATGCTCGGCGCGCTGGAGGCGAGCCTCGCCGGGCTCGAGTTCGCCGACGGCGATGCTGCTGCGGCCGAATGACGCAAATTTTGCATGACACGATGGGAAGGGCGCATAGCTCGCGATCTTGCCCGGACTTTGAGCATGGAAACACGTTTCATCCACGGGAATATACGGAGGCCCTGCGGCGTTAACGCTTTGGGTCGGAATTGGCGTAAGCGATTAGTCGAAATCGCTGCAATATCAATTTACTCCGGGCGCGAGAGACCTTAAACAGCACCCGGTTTTCGCGGCATGTTTCCGGCCGCCAACACCGAGAAGGGCCGACAAGGAAGCCCGGCCCCAGGGAGGTTTTTGAATGCTTACGAGACGCGATTTCACGGCCGGTATCGTCGCCGGTATGGCCGCACCCTACATTATCACGAGTGCCCGGGCGCAAGGCGCGACCCTCAAGATCGGCATGTGCGCGCCGGTGACCGGCCCCGCCGCAGAGTCCGGCGGCTACGCCATCAAGGGCGCGAAGCTCGCGCTCGAAGCCGTCAACAAGGCCGGCGGCATCCTGGGCAAGCAGGGCGAACTGATCGTCGAGGACGATCAGACCACCAATCCCGGCATCGTGCTGGCCTTCTCGAAGCTCGCCGCGCAGTCCGACATCGTCGCCTTCCTCGGCTCGATCCGTTCGACCCAGGTGCATGCGATGGCGCCTGACGTGCTCAAGCTCGGCAAGCCGGTGATGATCGGCGGCACCGATCCGAACCTCACCCATATGGGCAATCAGTGGCTGTTCCGCTTCCGGCCCAATGACAGCTATTCCGGCCGCGTGATCGCCGAATACGGCGTCAACACGCTCGGCAAGAAGAAGTGGGCGGTGCTGCATTCGACCGACGCGTTCGGCACCGCCGGCGGCAAGGCGCTGAGCGCCGCGCTGGAAAAGCTCGGCAGTCCGTCGGTGCTCGATCAGGGCTATGCCAACCAGAGCCAGGACTTCACGCCGGTCGTGCTCGCGATCAAGCAGTCGGGTGCCGACATCCTCGGCTCCTACTTCACCTTCGAGAACGATCTCGGCATCTTTGCCCGCCAGTTGCGCCAGCTCGGCGTCAACATTCCCTGGGTCGGCTCGCCCTCGATCGTCAACATCACCGCGCTGAAGCTCGCGGGCCCCGCGCTCTACAACACCTACGGCGTCGCCGATTACGCCGAGGAGTTCGAGCGACGCGGCGAAGGCCTTCGGCAAGGTCTACCGCGATGTCGTCAAGGTCGCGCCCGACAACCAGAGCTCCTGGACCTATCGACGCCGTCACCGTGCTCTCGGCGGCGATCAACAAGGCGGGCTCGACCGACCCGACGAAGATCCGCGAGGCGATCCTTGCGATCAAGAAGTTCCCTGGTGCCGAGGGCGAATACAATTTCGACCAGAACGGCGACGGGCTTCACGGCTACAACATCGTGAAGAACGAGAAGGGCAACATCGTCTTCGACAAGCACATCGAGTTCAACGACTGATCGGGCGTTCGGCCTCCTCCGTTCCCGGGGGAGGCCGAAACCCTTTCGCTGAGCCGAATAGCTGTCTCTCGGGCCGAACGCACCATGGATCTCGTCCTTCAACTGCTCTTTACCGGCATCGGCATCGGCGCCGTCTATGCGCTGGTCGCGCTCGGCTTCGTGCTGATCTTCCGCGCCACCAATGTGGTGAACTTCGCGCAAGGCGAGTTCTCCATGGTCGCCGCCTATCTCATGGTGGTGTTCGCGGTCGATCTCGGCTGGCCCTATTGGCTTTCCTTCCTGCTCTCGCTTGCCGGCATGGCGCTGCTCGGCGTGATCTTCAATCTCGGCGTCTATTATCCGCTGCGCCACCGCACCTTCCTGCCGGTGATCATCGCGACCATCGGCGCTTCGATCCTGCTCGCCAATTCCGTGCTCGCGATCTACGGCCCGCAGCCGCAGGTGCTGCAGGGCTGGTTCGATACGCCCGGCATCCAGCTCGGCCCGGTCTATCTCGACAGCCAGTATCTGCTGATCATCGCCGTGACGGTCGCGCTGGTGATCTTCAACTACTGGTTCTTCGAGCACACGCTGCTCGGCAAGAAGCTGCAGGCGACCTCGCAGGACAAGGAGATGGCCTCGCTGCTCGGCATTTCCGTCTCCACCATGATCATGATCACCTTCATCTATTCGGCGGTGCTCGGCGGTCTCGCCGGCATTCTGGTGGCGCCGGTGCTGTTCGTGTCGATCCAGATGGGCTCGACGATCGCGCTGAAGGCGTTTGCCGCCACCATCATCGGCGGCTTCGGCGACGTCGCCGGCGCGATCATCGGCGGGCTCGCGCTCGGCGTCATCGAGACCTTTGGCGCGGCCTATATATCGGTGCCCTACAAGGACGGCTTCGCCTTCCTGGTGCTGGTCGCCTTCCTGATCTTCAGGCCGCAGGGCATCTTCGGCGAACGCGTGGCGGAAAAAGCATGAGCGCGCCCAGCGAGAACCTGCCGATGTCCGTTGCGCGTCCGAAACCGCATGCTGCTGCGGCATTCGCCTTATTTCATCGGGGCTGCGATCGTGGTGGTGCTTGCCGCCGGACTGCAGTTCGACGGCTACATCCTGAACATCCTGCTGCAGGCGACGACGTTCTCGATCGCGGTGTTCGGGCTCTCGGTCGTGCTCGGCCTGTGCGGCCAGATCAACCTGGCGCAGGCCGCGTTCTTCGGCTTCGGCGCCTATGCGGTCGGCATCGGCACCACCGATCTGCATATGAGCTATCTGGCTCTGCCTGATCGCCGGCTGCCTGATCGCGCTCGTCGCGGGCGCCTTCCTGGGCATGTCGACCTTGCGGCTCGGCGGTCACTACCTTGCGATGGTGACGATCTCGTTCCAGCAGATCGTGACGCTGGTCATGATCAACGCGATCGGGCTCACGCACGGGCCTGACGGCGTCTCCAATATCGGCCGCCCCGAGCTGTTCCGGACCTCGCAGAGCTATCTCGCCTTCTGCGTCGCGATGCTCGCGATCGTCGGCTATCTCGTCTGGCACCTGCCGGATACGAAGCTTGGCCGCGCCATGCGTGCGGTGCGCGACAACGAGCTTGCGGCCGGCGTCAACGGCATCGACGTATTCCGCACCAAGGTCTACGCCTTTGCGATCTGTGCTCTCCTTGGCGGTCTCGCGGGCGGATTGTTCGCCGGCGGCTTCGCCTATGTCAGCCCGGATCAATTCTCCTTCGCCGAATCCATCGTGTTCCTGACGATGTCGCTGCTCGGCGGCGTGGCGTCGCCGATCGGCTCGGCGATCGGTACGGGCCTTCTGATCCTGATCCCGGAATGGCTGCGCTTCCTGAAGAGCGTGCCCGGGCTTTATCTCGCCATCTACGGCCTGTTCGTGATCCTGATCATCCGCTTCATGCCCGACGGCATCTGGGGCTTCGTTTCCGCAGCCTTCGAGCGCTGGCGTGCGCACACCAAGGCGCCGCCCGCGGCCAAGGTGCTGCAGCTCAAGCCCGCAACCGTCGGCGGCGACATGGTGCTCGAGGTCACCGGGCTGTCGAAGTATTTCGGCGGCCTGAAGGCGGTCGATGGCGTCGATATCGCGGTCCGGCGTGGCGGCGTGCATGCGCTGATCGGTCCGAACGGCTCGGGCAAGACCACGACGCTGAACGTGCTCTCCGGTCTCTACAAGGCGACCGCCGGCAAGATCGTGCTCGACGGCACCGACATCACCAACATGCCGCCGCATCAGCGCACGGCTGCAGGTCTCGGCCGCACGTTCCAGAACATCCGCCTGTTCCGCTCGATGACGGCGCTGGAGAACGTCGAGATCGGCGCCGAACGGCCGGGCAACTCCATGATCGGGAAGGGCGGCGCGGCCGCGTTGACCGAGCGCGCGATGGAGGCGCTCACCTTCGTCGGTCTCGGCAGTCGCGCCAACGAACTGATCACGAGCTTCTCCTATGGCCATCAGCGGCTGATCGAGATCGCGCGTGCGCTCGCGGCCAATCCGACGCTGCTGCTGCTCGACGAGCCCGCGGCCGGCCTGAACTCGACCGAGAAGCTCGAACTGCATGAGCTGCTGAAGCGCATCGCGGCGCAGGGCCTGACCATCCTGATCATCGATCACGACATGACGCTGGTGTCGGAAGCGGCCCAGCACATCACCGTGCTCAATTTCGGCCGCCGCATCGCGGACGGCAAGTCGCTGGCGGTGCTGCGCCATCCCGACGTCGTCTCCGCCTATCTCGGAAGCGAATAATGGCGCTACTCGAAATCCGCGATCTCATCGTCCGCTACGGCGAGATCGAGGCGCTGCGCGGCGTCTCGCTCTCTGTCGATGAGGGCAAGGTGGTGACGCTGCTCGGCGCCAACGGCGCCGGCAAGTCGACCACGCTGCGCGCCATCTCCGGGCTTGCCCAGCCTGCGGCCGGCGACATCCTGTTCGACGGCAAATCGATCGCGGGGCTCGGGCCCGAGGCGATCGTGCGGATGGGCATCTCGCATGTGCCGGAGGGCAGGCGGGTGTTCCCGGGCCTGACGGTGAAAGAGAACATCATGCTCGGCGCGTCCAACCGCCGGGCCGCGACATCGGAGATCTCGCGCGAGGCGGATGCGATGTTCGACCTGTTTCCGGACATCCGGAAATTCACCAACGCGCTCGGCTGGACGCTCTCCGGCGGACAGTTGCAGATGGTCGCGGTGGCCCGCGGGCTGATGGCCAAACCGCGCCTTCTGCTGCTGGATGAGCCCTCGCTCGGCCTTGCGCCCGTCATCGTGCAGGCGGTGTTCAAGATCATCTCGGAGATCCGGCGCAACACGACGGTCCTGCTTGTCGAGCAGAATGCGCGCATGGGCCTATCGGTTGCCGACTATGGCTATGTGCTGGAAACCGGGCGTATTGTGCTCGGCGGCAAGCCCGACGAGTTGTGGGGCAACGAAGCCATCGCGCGCCGCCTATCTCGGCGGTCACGCCAAAGCCAGCGCATGAACAAGGCCTGCGCGCAAGACTGAGCGCGCCCAGGACTGAACGCCCAAGACTGACAGGCTCCATCCATGGTTACCATCAAGCTCGACAACCTGATCGATTTCGTCGCCGACGTCTTCACGCATGCGAAGTCCTCGCCCGAGGAGGCGCGGCGCATCGCGACCTATCTCACGACCGCGAACCTCACCGGCCATGACAGCCACGGCGTGATCCGCGTGCCCGTCTATATCCGCTGGAAGAAGATGGGCTCGATCGTGCCGAACCAGACGCCCGAGGTCGTGGTCGATACGCCGTCGCTCGTGGTGGTCGACGGCAAGTTCGGCTACGGCCAGACCGTGACGCCGCTGGCGGTCAAGCTCGGCATCGAGAAGTGCAAGAAGTCGGGCCTCGCCGCGCTGGCGCTGCGCAATTCCGGCCATCTCGGCCGGGTCGGCGACTGGGCCGAAATGGCCGCCGCCGAGGGCCTGGTGTCCGTGTACTTCGTGAACGCCGCGGGCTCGCTGCTGGTCGCGCCCTATGGCGGCGTCGAGAAGCGGCTGTCGACCGCGCCCTATTGCGTCGGTATTCCGCGCCAGGGCCAGGACCCGATCGTGCTCGATTTCGCGACCTCGATCGTCGCCGAAGGCAAGGTGCTGGTCGCAAGCCGCGGCGGCAAGAAGCTGCCGAAGGGCGCGCTGATCGATGCCGACGGCACGCTCAGCGAAGATCCTGCGGTGCTCTATGGTCCGCACGAGGCCGACGGCCCGCGCGACCACACCAAGGGGACCGGCGCGATCCGCGCCTTCGGCGAGCACAAGGGCTCGGGGCTCGCGTTCATCTGCGAGCTGCTCGGCGGCGCCTTGACCGGCACCGGCGCGACCGCGGGGGACCGGCGCTTCGCCAACGGCATGCTGGCGTTCTACATCGATCCCAAGGTCGTCGATCCCGCCAATTTCTTCGACGGCGAAATCACGCGCTATACCGATTTCATCCGGGGGACCAAGCCGATCTCAGGTGTTGATCAGGTGCTGATTCCCGGCGATCCCGAGCGCAAGACGCGCGCCGAGCGCACCAGAAACGGCATCCCCTTGCCTGACGACACCTGGGCGGCGATAGTGAACACGGCGCGCGAGGTCGGCGTCAGCGAAGCGAGCATCCAGCGGGCGGCCAGCTAGTCCGACGCCATCAAAAACAACGTTACGTAAAGATAACAAAAGGAAACGCGATCCATGGCAAACAAGGTCAAGCAAGTCTGGGCGTCGGGCAAGGCAGTGGTGAACGCATGGCTTGCGATCCCGTCCGGCTTTTCCGCCGAGGTGATCGCGCAATGCGGTTTCGACAGCGTCACCGTCGATATGCAGCATGGCGTGCAGGACTATCTCTCCATGGTGCAGTGCTTCCAGTCGATGCATGCGCACCCGGTGACGCCGATGGTCCGCGTGCCCTGGAACGAGCCGGGTATCATCGGCAAGGTGCTGGACGGCGGCGCCTATGGCGTGATCTGCCCGATGATCAACACGCCGCAGGAAGCCAAAAACCTGGTCTCGTACTCCAAATATCCGCCGAAGGGCGTGCGCTCCAACGGCCCGATCCGCGCCGGCATGTATGGCTCGGCCGGCACCTATCAGCAGACCGCCAATGACGAGATCGTGCTGCTGCCGATGATGGAGACCAAGACCGCTGTCGAGAACATGGAAGCCATCCTCGACGTCGAGGGCATCGACGGCGTCTATATCGGCCCGTCCGATCTCGGCTTCTCCTATGGCCTCGTGCCGAAACTCGACCGCGACGAGCCGGAGATCCTGAAGATCTACGAGAAGATCGTGAAGGAATGCGGCAAGCGCGGTCTCAATCCCGGTATCCATTGCAGCGGCGCCGACGGCGCCGTGCGCGCCATCAACATGGGTTTCAAGCTCGTGACGCTGTCGAATGAAGTCGGCCTGATGTCGGTCTACGCCAGGATGCAGGTCAACCAGACGCGCAAGGATTCAGCCGGCAAGGCCTAAGGAAGCGAATGGCGAATAGGGAGTAGCGAATAGGGATCTTTATCCATTCGCTATTCGCTACTCATCATTCGCCCGCTTCGCTCGATCCACAAACTCAACTGAGAGATCGCCATGGCCCCAGCACCCGTCATCCGCCTGCATCCTGACGACGGCGTGCTGATCGCGCGCGCGAGCCTGCCGGCGGGGCTGGTCGTCGCCGATGGCGTCACCACGGTCGAGCGCATTCCCGCAGGCCACAAGGTTGCGATCAAGCCGATTGCGATGGGCGAGCCGATCCGCCGCTACGGCCAGATCATTGGATTTGCCACCGCGCCGATTGCGCCCGGCCAGCATGTCCATACGCAGAACTGCGGCATGGGCGATTTCGCCAAGGATTATGCGTTCGGCGTCGACGTCAAGCCGGTGCCGAATTTCGATCTGCCCGCGACCTTCGACGGCATCCGCCGTCCCGACGGCCGCGTCGCGACGCGCAACTACATCGGCATCCTCACCTCGGTGAATTGCAGCGCGCATGTCGCGGGCCTCGTCGCCGATGTCTTCAAGAAGAATCCATTCACCGGCGACAATCCGCTGGCCGATTTCCCCAATGTCGACGGCGTGGTCGCGCTGACCCACAAGACCGGCTGCGGCATGACCCAGGACGAGCCGCTGGCGCTGTTGCGCCGGACGCTCGGCGGCTATGCGCGGCACGTGAATTTCTCGGCGGTCGTCGTGCTCGGCCTCGGCTGCGAGGTCAACCAGATCGGCGGGCTGATGCAGGAGCAGAAGCTCGCCGGCCGCCTGCGCGCGATGGACATCCAGGAGGTCGGCGGCACGCGCAAGACCGTCGAAGCCGGCATCGCCTTCGTGAAGGAGGCGCTCACCGATGCCAACAAGGTCAAGCGCGAGCCGGTTGCCGCGAGCGAACTGACGGTGGCGCTGCAATGTGGCGGCTCGGACGGCTATTCCGGCGTCTCGGCCAATCCGGCGCTGGGCGCTGCGAGTGATCTGCTCGTGCGCCATGGCGGCACCGTGATCCTCTCCGAGACCCCCGAGACCTACGGCGCCGAACATCTGCTGACGCGCCGCGCGGTCAGCCGCGAGGTCGGCGAGAAGCTCGTCGCCCTGATGCGCTGGTGGGAGGAATACACCGCGCGCGAGGGCGCCGAGATGAACGCCAATCCAAGCCCCGGCAACAAGGCCGGCGGCCTCACCACTATTCTCGAAAAGTCGCTCGGCGCGATGGCCAAGGCCGGCAGCACCAATCTCGTCGACGTGCTGCATTACGCCGAGGCCGTCACCAAGAAGGGTTTCGTGTTCATGGACACGCCCGGCTACGACCCGGTCGCGGCGACCGGGCAGGTGGCGGGCGGCGCCAACATGGTGTGCTTCACCACCGGCCGCGGCAGCGTGTTCGGCTGCAAGCCGGCGCCGTCGATCAAGCTCGCCACCAACACGCCGATGTACAAGCGGATGGAAGACGACATGGACGTCAATTGCGGCACCATCCTCGACGGCGAGGAAACGGTGCAGCAGTGCGGCCAGCGCATCTTCGATCTGATGCTGAAGACCGCGTCGGGCCAGCCGACCAAGAGCGAAAGCTTCGACTTCGGCGGCGCCGAGTTCGCGCCCTGGAGTGCTCGGCGCGACGATGTGAGGAAGGGTCACCGTCATTCCGGGGCGATGCGAAGCATCGAACCCGGAATCTCGAGATTCCGGGTTGGGCTCTTCGAGCCGCCCCGGAATGACGGTGTTGAACGTTCGCACGCTCGCTAGGCACAAGCTGCCCGCTGTTAGTGCTCAATCCCCGCTGACACCGCCCGCGATGCCACTTGTTGGCGGGCACGCGGAGCCCGTCATCGGGCGCGCATTCGCGCGCCCCGGCGGCTAATCCTCAAATCTACGTAGGCACGAATATTCAAACGGACGCGGTGCGGCTTAGGGGATTCGCAACCTGAAGACGATCATAGTTTCTTTTTTCAAATACTGGAGACCTGTACATGCGTAAACCAGCAATGACGCCGGATGCCCTCCCGCATCGCGGCGCAACCGCCCCTTTCCGTGTGGCCATCGGTCTCGCGCTCGCAGCGGGCGCCGGCCTCATGGTCTGGGGCGTCGGAACCCACCGCCTCTCCTTCCCGGACGCAATTCCCTTGACGCTCGAGGACCGCGTCGCCGTCATGATGGCAGAACTCGCCCAGGTCAAGGCGGAGACCGCCAAGCTGCGCGAGAGCCAGGGCAACACCTCCGAGGAGCTTTCCCATATCCGCGGGAGCCTCGCCAATGCCGAGATCGGCCTTGGGGCGCTGCGCACCACCACCGACGAGAACGAGGCCCTGCGGCGCGATACGGCTGCCCAGATCGAATTGAATCTTGCCCAACTGAAGGGCGAGACGCTGCGCCTCCGCATGGCGCAGGACGACACCGCGATCGAGATAGGCTCGCTGCGCGCCGGCGTGGCGAACAGTGAAATCGGCGTCGACGCGCTCCGCGCGACCACAGGCAAGATCGGCCAGCAGATCGAGCGCATCGAGGCTGTCAGGGACGCGACCGGCTCGATCGGCCACAAGCATCAGGATCACAAGAAGTGGGTGGTGCAGCGCTGAGGCGCGGGCACTACCCTTCTCCTAGACCGGGTCGCGACGCGATCCGGTCTACCTACCAGGTGGCGCGAGTTACTGAAGCACAAGCCAGCCGGTGTTTGCCAACTGAAACGACCCCTGGCTCACTGCTGACCAGAGGCAAGCATTCTTTGCCTGCTTCATGCGTCGCACCTTTTGCTTGATATCCGCGACTTGCCGGTGCCCGTCAGGCAAATCAGTTCAATTTTCGGTGGGACTGACAGCTTGCTCGGCGGAAAACACCTGAAAAAGTCGTGCGCGTAAAATCGATTTTCGCAAGGATTTTCAAACTGATTTGGGCAGTCCAGTCCTTCCTGTAAAAATTTTTCCATTTCGTATTTTCCGAAATTGTGCTTACGCTTGTGTATCCCGCACCGACAAGAGGGGCGTACGCGTCGTCACGAACGTGGAGCGGGAATGCGGTGGACGCGATGGTGCCGACTGACGAGCGGCACCTTTTTGCGGACGGCGAAGCCGTGTGGTCCTGGCGCGCCAAGGCAGGCGCCAAGTTTTGCGCGAGATGAATGCGCGAGCGACGGTGGCAATCAAGCTGGTTCACCGGGGAGAGCACGGAGTAAGCCGTAAAACCATTGCGCAGGGAAGGCCGGAGTGTATCCGCCTGTACCTGTGGTCAACGCGCTCTTCGCGCAATTTTTTGCGCGGGGGCCCCGGGTGCATGTGGCCACCCGGTCTTCCCTGCGCCCTCTGATCCAAGGAGGGCACGAAAGGAAGCAAAGCTCGGGCGCAAGGGGCCGCGAGAACGCGTATGTGTGGCCTTTGCGGTAATATTTCCTAGGCATCCGTTGCCCGTTGTTAGTGCTTGATCCCTACCCGGACCGGTGTTCTGCTCAAAAAAGCTGCTGGAGTAGCCCGTCCGTGTCGATCTTCGTCGCACTGCATCACGTCACGCATTACAAATACGACCGACCGATCGATCTCGGCCCGCAGACCATTCGCCTGCGCCCGGCGCCGCATACGCGCACGCCGATCCTGAGCTATTCGCTCAAGGTCACGCCGACCAACCATTTCGTGAACTGGCAGCAGGACCCGCAGGGCAACTGGCTCGCGCGCTACGTCTTTCCGGAGAAGGCGACCGAGCTCAAAATCGAGGTCGACTTCACGGCGCAGATGACCGTGGTCAATCCGTTCGATTTCTTCGTCGAGCCTTATGCCAGTTCCTTTCCGTTCCAGTATCCCGACGGGTCTGAAGACGGAACTTGCGCCGTATCTGGAGACCTCCGCGCCCGGACCGCTGTTCGCCGACTATCTCGCCTCCATTCCGCGCGAGGCGGACTCGACCATCAACTTCCTGGTCGATCTGAATGCCAAGCTTCAGAAAAAAATTCGCTACATCATCCGCATGGAGCCCGGTGTGCAGACGCCGGAAGAGACGCTCGCCGCAAGCGCCGGATCGTGCCGCGACTCCGCGTGGCTGTTGATCCAGATGCTGCGTCATCTCGGGCTCGCCGCGCGCTTCGTCTCCGGCTACCTCATCCAGTTGCGCCCCGACATCGATCCGGTCGAAGGTCCGCGCGAGGTCGAGAACGATTTCACCGATCTGCACGCCTGGGCCGAGGTCTATCTGCCCGGCGCGGGCTGGATCGGCTTCGACGTCACCTCGGGCATGCTGACGGGCGAGGGGCACATCCCCGTCGCCGCCACGCCGCATTATCGCTCGGCCGCGCCGATCTCGGGCACGGCAGGTTTTGCCAATGTCGATTTCGCCTTCGAGATGAACGTCAAGCGCATCCGCGAGGCGCCGCGCATCACCTATCCGTTCTCCGACGAGTCCTGGGGCCGGCTCGACAGGCTCGGCGAGCAGGTCGATGCCGATCTCAAGGCACAGGACGTCCGGCTCACCATGGGCGGCGAGCCGACCTTCGTCTCCGTCGACGACATGGAATCGCCGAGTGGAATGTCGCCGCCGTCGGCCCGACCAAGCGCGGGCTCGCCGACGAACTGATCCGGCGGCTGCGCACGCGCTTCGCGCCCGGCGGCCTGCTGCATTACGGGCAGGGCAAATGGTATCCCGGCGAGAGCCTGCCGCGCTGGGCCTTTGGTCTCTACTGGCGCAAGGACGGCGTGCCGATCTGGAAGAACGCCGACCTGATCGCGAAGATCGAGAAACCACGCAAGGCCGACATCGCCGATGCCGAGCGTTTCGCGGAAGGCACCGCGACCAAGCTCGGCCTCGGCGCGGATTTCGTGCTGCCGGCCTTCGAGGACCCCGGCCATTGGCTGCAGAAGGAGGCGGCGTTGCCGCCGAATGTCGATCCCGGCGATTCCAAGCTGTCCGATCCGGAAGAGCGCGCCCGCATGGCGCGGGTGTTCGACCAGGGGCTCAACGTTCCAAAGGGCTTCGTGCTGCCGATCCAGCGCTGGAATGCGGAAGCCCGCAAGCCTCGCGCTGGCGCAGCGAGCGCTGGAGTCTTCGGCGCGGCAATCTGTTTCTGATGCCGGGCAGACTCGCCGCTCGGCCTGCGGTTGCCGATCTCCTCGCTGCCCTACATCCCGCCCGAGGATTATCCCTACATCGTCGAGCAGGACCCGCTTGCGCCGCGCGAGGATCTGCCGGTGTTCGAGCAGTCGGTCGCGCCGTCATCGGCCGCACAGCAGGCGGTGCAGGAACAGACCGTGCGGCTCCGGCGGCGTGCGCACCGCGATGTCGATCGAAATCCGCGACGGCGTGCTCTGCGCCTTCATGCCGCCGGTCGAAAAACTCGAGGATTATCTCGAGTTGGTCACCGCCGTTGAAGCGACCGCCGAAGAGATGCAGATGCAGGTTCATGTCGAGGGTTATGCGCCGCCCTACGACCCTCGCATCGAGGTGATCAAGGTGACGCCCGATCCCGGCGTGATCGAGATCAACGTGCAGCCGGCGAGGAGCTGGCGCGAGGCGGTCGACATCACCACCGGACTTTACGACGATGCCGCCAAGATCCGGCTCGGCGCCAACAAGTTCCTGATCGACGGCCGCCACACCGGCACCGGCGGCGGCAACCATGTCGTGGTCGGCGGCGAGCACGCCGCAGGACTCGCCGTTCCTGCGCCGGCCTGATCTCCTGAAGAGTCTCGTGCTGTATTGGCAGCGGCATCCGTCGCTGTCCTATTTCTTCTCCGGCATGTTCATCGGCCCGACCAGCCAGGCGCCGCGCATCGACGAGGCGCGGCACGACGGCCTCTATGAGCTGGAGATCGCGCTGTCGCAGGTGCCGCCGCCGGGCGGCAAGGTTCCGCTGTGGCTGGTCGACCGGCTGTTCCGGCACATCCTCGTCGACATCACCGGCAACACCCATCGCGCCGAAATCTGCATCGACAAGCTGTTCTCGCCTGACAGCCCGACCGGCCGGCTCGGCCTGGTCGAATTCCGCGCGCTCGAAATGCCGCCCGACCCGCGCATGTCGCTGGCGCAGCAGCTCCTGGTCCGCGCCCTGATCGCAAAACTCTGGCGCGAGCCGCAGGACGGCAAGTTCGTGCGCTGGGGCACGACGCTGCACGACCGTTTCATGCTGCCGCACTTCATCTGGGAAGACTTTCTTGATGTGCTGGATGAACTGCGACGCTCCGGCTACGACTTCTCGCCGGAATGGTATCTGGCGCAGCTCGAATTCCGCTTTCCGGCCTTCGGCCGCGTCCATCATGGCGGCGTCACGCTGGAGCTGCGGCAGGCGCTCGAGCCCTGGCATGTGCTGGGCGAGGAGGGCACCGCCGGCGGCACGGTGCGCTATGTCGATTCCTCGGTCGAACGGCTGCAGATCAAGGCCGAGGGCTTTGTCGAGGGCCGCCACGTCGTCACCTGCAACGGCAGGCGACTGCCGATGACCGCGAACCGGCCGCTCCGGCGAGGCGGTCGCCGGCGTCCGCTTCAAGGCCTGGCAGCCGGCCTCCGGCCTGCACCCGACCATCCCCGTCCACGCGCCGCTGACCTTTGACCTGATCGACACCTGGAACGGGCGGTCGCTGGGCGGCTGCGTCTATCACGTCGCCCATCCCGGCGGCCGCAATTATGAGACAAAGCCGGTCAATTCTTACGAGGCGGAGGCGCGCCGGCTGGCCCGGTTCCAGGATCACGGCCACACGCCCGGCAAAATCGAGCCGCCGCGCGAGGAACGCAGTCTCGAATTTCCTCTCACTCTCGACTTGAGGACGCCGCTCCCGCATTGAAACAATGGAGTTTTGGGGGAGAGTCGGAATGGCGGATACCCGGCCAGGAAGCCGGCGTCAGGCTACAGGCCCGGGGAGCGGTTCGGCGGCCCAGGCCCGTCCGGGGCAGCGCCGGGTGGCGCAGTGGGTGCGCGACTACGCCCGCCTGCCGGGCATTCCCGACGAATATATCGGCGAGGACGGCGGCCGCGCCCGGTCTGGACCCGCTTCTTCGAGGCCTTCGCGCTCGCTCTCGCCCGCCGATATCGAGCGCCGCTTCGGCGCCGCCGACCGGCATCTGAAGGAAGCCGGCGTCACCTACCGCGCGCCCGGCGACAGCGCCGACCGGCACTGGCCGCTGTCGCCATCTGCCGCTGCTGATCGACGAGGCCGACTGGCAGCAGCTTTCCGCCGGCATCGCCCAGCGCGCGCAGCTGCTGGAACTCGTGCTGCGCGACCTCTATGGCGAGGGCAAGCTGGTCGCCGACGGCGCGATCCCGGCGGCGGCGATCGCCGGCAGCACCGAATATCTGCGCGCCGTCTGCGGCATCAAGCCGCCGGGCGGCCGCTATCTCAGCCTCTATGCCGCCGATGTCGGCCGCGGGCCGGATGGACGCTGGTGGGTGCTCGGCGACCGCACGCAGGCGCCGTCGGGCGCGGGCTATGCGCTGGAAAATCGCCTCGTGCTGTCGCGCGCCTTCGCCTCGCTCTACAAGTCGATGAATGTCGAGCGCGTCGCGCCGTTCTTCGAGGCGTTTCGCGACGGCCTGCGCGGCTCGGCCGACCGCGACGAGCCGCGCATCGGTCTGCTGACGCCCGGCAATTTCAGCGAGACCTATTTCGAGCACGCGACGCTGGCGCGCTATCTCGGCTTCCTGCTGGTCGAAGGCGACGACCTCGCCGTCTCCGGCGACCGCATCCACATCCGCACCGTTGCCGGCCTGAAGCGGCTCGACGTGCTGCTGCGCCGGGTCGATTCCAACTCGCTCGATCCGCTCGAGCTCGATGCCTCCTCGCATCTCGGCGTGCCCGGCCTGATCGACGTGCTGCGCAAGGACGGCGTCGTCGTCGCCAACATGCCGGGCTCGGGCGTGCTCGAGGCGCGTGCGCTTGCTGGGTTTCCTGCCGGCCTTTGCCGGCGTCTGCTCGGCGAAGACCTGATGATGCCGCATATCGCGACCTGGTGGTGCGGCCAGAAGGCGGCGCGCGAGGAGGTGCTGTCGCGGCTCGACGAGGTCGCGATCGAAGGCGCCTATGGCCGCGGCGTGCCCGGCTTCGAGCGCAACGGCCCGGTGCTCGCGAGCGAGCTGTCGAATCCCGAGCGCGAGCGGCTCATCGCCGCCATCAACGAGCGCGGCATCGATTTCGTCGGCCAGGAGCTGGTGCGGCTCTCGACCACGCCGGTCTGGGACCAGGGCCGCATCGTGCCGCGGCCCTTCGTGCTGCGCGTCTTTGCCGCCGCGACGCGAGCATGGCTGGACCATCATGCCCGGCGGCTTCTGCCGGATCGCCGAGCAGCTCGACGCCCGCGCGGTCTCGATGGGCGACGGCGCCCGCGCCGCCGACGTCTGGGTGGTCTCCGACAAGGCGGTGTCGACCCGAACGCTGCTGCCGGGCTCCGACACCGTGCGCATCCGCCGCATCGCCGGCGTGCTGCCGAGCCGCGCCGCCGACAATCTGTTCTGGCTCGGCCGCTATCTGGAACGGGCGGAAGCCACCTTGCGGCTGGTGCGCGCGCTCGGCACCCAGCAGCGCGATCCCGGCAAGGGCTCGACCAGGCCTGCAGCACGCCGCCGACCGCATCCAGCGCATGCTGGTGACCTGGGGCGCGGTCACCCAGGTCTCGCGCACGCAGCCCGCAAAAGTCGCGGCCGAAGCGCTGCAATCGGAAGAGCGTTTCGGCTCCTGCCTCTCGTTGGTCCGCTCCGCGCAGCGCACCGCAACCTCGTTGCGCGAGCGGCTGTCGCCGGACGCCTGGCAGGTCATCACAGAGATGACTGCGCGGCTCGCCGATGAGGTCGAGGATGATGACGGCATCGTCAGCGCCGCGGAACTGACCCTGCAGGAGCTTGCGAGCTTCGCAGGGCTCGCGCAGGAGAACATGAACCGCGCCGCCGGCTGGCGTTTCCTCGAAATGGGCCGCCGCGCCGAGCGCGCCATCAACACCACGCGCTTCGCCCGCCAGTTCGCCTATGACGAGGCGACCGACGAGGACCTCGACGTGCTGCTGACACTGGTTGACTGCCAGATCACCTATCGCTCGCGCTATCTGGTGGCGCCGTCGCTGGCGCCGGTGCGCGACCTCGCGGTGCTCGATCCCTATAATCCGCGCTCGGTCGCATTCCAGGTGCAGGCGCTGAACGAGCATATCGCAAGCCTGCCGGCGATCAGGGAGAGCGGGCTGATCGAGCGGCCGCAACGGCTCGCGGTCGCCGTGCAGTCGATGCTGACGACCGCCGCAGCCGAGACGCTCGACACGCAGTCGCTGTTCTCGCTGGAGCAGGAACTGCTCATTCTCGCCGACGCGATCGGCTTGCATTATTTCCCGCACGGGCCCAATGCGAGCCGGCCGGAGAAGCTGACGGGACTGGCGTGATCTACGACATCCGCCATGTCACCACCTATGCCTATGAGAGCCCGGTCAGTTTCGCCCGCTGCTCGCTGCGGCTGGAGCCGAGGAGCGGCGACGGCCAGGAACTGCTCTCGCATTCCGTCGAGATCCGGCCGCGGCCGGCCGCTCGCACGTCGCGGCGCGACTTCTTCGGCACCTTCACCGAGAGCGTGGTGATCGAGACCACGCATCGCCACTTGCGCATCGATTCCCGCTCTCGCGTCACGGTGTCGCGCCGCGCGCCGGGCCGCACCGCGCCGAGTCCTGCGTGGGA
Organism: uncultured Alphaproteobacteria bacterium; assembly: GCA_963770385.1. Lineage (GTDB taxonomy): Bacteria > Pseudomonadota > Alphaproteobacteria > Rhizobiales > Xanthobacteraceae > Bradyrhizobium. The sequence goes on from CAVYPJ010000003.1 coordinate 4,305,036, forward strand.
AAATGTCCGCGATCTTGCGTTCGCGGCGACCAGCCTCGGACCCGCGTCGCCGATGAGCTACGTCTTCGCAAGCGCGCTGGTGCCGGTGCAGGCGCCGGTCACGGCCTACGCCGCTGCAAGCTTTCCGCCGGCATGGGCGTTCTGGTCGGCGCGGTCGACTTGATGCATCGCATCCGTTGCGAGTTCAAATACGATCCGAAGGCGACCGTGATCTCGACGCCGCTGCATGAAGTGTTCGACAAGCGCCACGGCGTCTGCCAGGATTTTGCGCATGTGATGATCGCGGGCCTGCGCGGCCTCGGGCTGCCGGCGGCCTATGTCACCGGCTATCTCCGCACCATCCCGCCGCCCGGCAAGGCGCGGCTGCAGGGCGCAGACGCGACGCATGCCTGGGTTTCGCTCTGGTGCGGCGACGAACTCGGCTGGATCGGCTTCGATCCGACCAACGATCTCTTGGTCGAGAACGATCACATCGTCCTCGGCGTCGGGCGCGACTTCGCCGACGTCTCGCCGGTCGATGGCATCATCGTGGGATCGCGGAGGCAGAAGCTCGACGTGGCCGTCGATGTCGTGCTGGTGGAGTGAGGTGCGCGAAATGGGTGGCTTCTGAAAGTGTCGATGGCGCAGGACAGACGATATGCCGTCATTGCAGCATTGGGCACGGCGCAGACGCTGGCCTGGGCGTCGAGCTACTATCTGCCGGCCATCCTGGCCGATCCGATTGCCCGCGACCTCGGCATTTCCAGCAACTGGTTCTTCGCGGCTTTCTCTGCCTCGCTGGTGATCTCCGGAGTTCTCGGCCCCTGGATCGGCCGGCACATCGATCATGTCGGCGGCCGGCCGGTGTTGTGCGCATCGAACATCGTGCTCGCGGCAGGCCTTGCGCTGCTGGGCGCCTCATCGTCGATTGGGATGATGGCGGCGGCCTGGCTGTTGCTCGGCGTCGGCATGGGGCTCGGCCTCTATGATGCGGCGTTCGGCGCGCTTGGCCGCATCTACGGCAAGGATGCAGGCGGCGCGATCACCGGCATCACCTTGATCGCCGGTTTCGCCAGCACGGTCGGCTGGCCGCTGTCTTCGCTCGGCCTGCAGACGATCGGCTGGCGCGAGACCTGTTACGCCTGGGCGGTGGCGCATCTCGTGATCGGCCTGCCGCTTAATCTCCTGCTGCCGCGCGTCGAACGAACGGTCACGGCCGAAGGTTCGTCGGTCAAGCCGCACATCCCGATCGACCGGACCATGATCCTGCTGTCGTTCGCCTTCGCCGCCGCGTGGACGGTGACCTCCGCGATGGCGGCGCATCTGCCGCGGATCGTGGAGGTGTTCGGCGCGACGCCGGCGCAGGCAGTGTTCGCCGGCATGATGATCGGTCCCGCCCAGGTCGGCGCCCGCGTCTTCCAGGCAAGCGTCCTCAGCCGTTTCCATCCGGTGGTGGCGACGCGTCTTGCCTGCATCACGCATCCGATCGGCGCCTGCGCGATCGGCATTTTCGGCGGCGGTGCCGCGGCGGCGTTCGCGCTACTGCACGGCGCGGGCAATGGCATCCTCACCATCGCACGCGGCACGCTCCCGCTCGCGATCTTCGGGCCGGAGAATTACGCCTATCGGCTGGGTTTGATCGGCGCCCCGTCGCGCATCTGCCAGGCGCTCGCGCCCCTCGCATTCGGACTGCTGATCGCGCCGATGGGACGCGGCATCGTGGCGGTGTCGGCATTCATGTGCCTCGCCGCGCTGGTTGCGCTCATGATGCTGCCGCATGCCAAGGCAGCGAGCGCGCCTGCCGCGGCGGAGTGAGCGCGCCTACGCGGCTTCCGAAATCAGCTTCTTGGCGGCCTGTGCGAGAAGGCCGGACCGTGTGAAGCCATGTGCTTCGGCGTATGTGTCGATCTGTGCGAGCACATCCTCGGGCAGGGTGACATTGACGCGAACGGATTTGGGCTGCTCTGCCTTGAGCGAAACAAGAATGGCCACGCCGGCTCGGTTCTCGGGATCGGACATGACGTCTTCGAGGGAGGAGGGCTCAGGGATCGCCTCTCCATCCTCAGTCATGCCCTCGACATGAAGTGCCAACGCTTCCTCAGCCATCGCGCGCGCGTCATCCAAGGTCGAACCTGCGGTGATCACGCCTGGAAAGTCGGGAAAGGAGACGCCGAAATCGCTGCCGGCGTCCTTATGGATAAGACCGATATAATTCCGCATGTCTCTATCTCAGCTTCAGCCCCGACTGCTTTTCAATGCTCTTTAAGGTCCCGATTGGGATGTCTCGTTCGGGATGGGGGACGGTCACGCGCCCCTTCTTCGTAAGGTGCTTGAACTGTACGTGGCTGCCTTTTTGAGAGACCTGTACCCATTCATCTCTTTGAAGGAGCCGAATAATTTCTTGGCTCTTCATAGTGTGTATTTATACACATTACAGCATAGCGTCAACATCGGGCTGCTGGTTCTCGCTCTCTCGTGAACAAAAAGAGAACTTATTGCGGCGGTTCGACACTTGTCAACGTGATGACAACACGCTCGCTCGAGCAACTCGCGTACGACTGAGGGCTCAGGCCGCCTTGCCCTGCTTCACCGAGCCGGCTCGCAGATTGCGGAAGAACTTCTCCACCTCGCGCGACAGCGTGTCCGCGGTCGAGGTGAGTTCACCCGACGCCGAGAGAACGGAGGCTGCGGCGGTGTTGGTCTCGCCGATGGCGTCGCGCAGCGAGGCGATGTTGGCGACGAGCGTGTGGTTGCCGTCCGCCGCCGACTGCGCGTTGACGGAAATCTCGCGCGTGGCCGCGTCCTGCTGGCCGACGGCGCTGGCGATGGCCGAGGTGATGTTGTTGATGCCATGCACGGCGGTGCCGATCTCGCGCACGGCATCGACCGCATTCCTGGTCGACGACTGGATCGAGCCGACGTTCTGACCGATCTCCTCGGTGGCCTTGGCGGTCTGCCCGGCGAGCGCCTTCACCTCGTGCGCGACCACGGCGAAGCCGCGGCCGGCATCGCCCGCGCGTGCCGCTTCGATCGTCGCGTTGAGCGCCAGCAGGTTGGTCTGCTCGGCGATCGCCTGGATCAGGTTGAGCACGCCGTCGATCCGCTGAGTTGCGGCCGCAAGGCTCTCGATCTCGGCGATCGATTTCTCGGTGCGCTGCTCGGTCTGTGCGACGGCGCCGGCGGATTGACGGACCTGCCGGCCGATCTCCTGCACCGAGGCCGACAGCTCTTCGGTCGCGCCGGCCACGGCGGAGACATTCGTGGACGCCTGCGAGGTCGCGCCGGCCGCCGCCTCGGCCCGGCCGTTGGCCTCCGACGTCGCGCGGGTGATATTCTCTGCGGTCTCGCGCATCGCCGAGGCGTTCTGTGTGACTGCCCGCAATACGGCGCTGATCGCCTGCTGGAATTCCTCGACCGATGCCTCGATGTGCCGGGTGCGCTCCTCGCGCGCAAGGGCGTCCGCGGAAACCTGCGCATTGAGATTGCGGTTGCGGTTCATCGACTCCTGGAAGATGCGGATCGCACGGGCGAGCCCACCGATCTCATCGGCGCGATTCACGTGCGGCACCTCGACCTGATCCGTGCCGTCGGCCACCTGCTTGATGGTGGACGTGATTTGCGAGAGCGGGCGGGCGATCGAGCGTGCGATGATGATGACGCCGATCACGACCAGCACCAGCGCAACGCCGCCGAGGCATGTCAGCAGGAATGACAACTCCCGAGTGCGCTTGGTCTGCTCCGCGATTGTCTTGCCGCGCTCGACATAGACCTTGGCCAGCGTATCGAGATCCTTGTTGAGCGCCTGCCGAACCGAACGGTTCGCGTCATTGTCGCCCCATTCGCGCCCCGCAGCGGGGCCGATCTCGTTGCCGCGGCGCACCAGCTCCTTGCGGAAGTCGACGAATTGATCGATCCGTTTCTTGAACGTGGCGAACTGCTCGGCGTCGTCGGAGCGGACGATCGCCTGCCATTTCTCGACGACCGCGAGAATCTGGTCATTGAACTTGAGGATTCCGTCGCCGTATTTCCGCACCACGTCCGGCTTGTCGGACATATAGACGCCGCGCGAATCCATCACGACCGCATAGACCAGCCCGTTGACGCGCTCGACATTCAGCGCGGCGGTGTTGGCGGTCTCGATGGCGTCGGTGAGCTCGTGGCTCTTGCGGGAGTTATAGTCGGACAGCAGGGCGATCGCCGCGGTCAGGACCGCGAACAGGCCGAAAATCGAGTACAGTCTCGCGGCAAGCGAGAATCCGGACCTGTTGGAAGTGAGCGACGAGCGGCTGTCTAATGTCATGATTTCCAGCCAGGCGGCCCCTCGAGAGGCCGGTAAGCGCAATGAGCTGACTAAAAATCATGCAGCAGGTTGGTGGAAAAATTATTAACGCGCGAACCGTCGTGCATTGCAACTCATAAAGGAATTGCTTATCAGAATCAGATGGTTGCGAGGGCGACGCCCCTTTAGATGGCGGCACATAACATTTCGGGACGAATTGGCGGCTTGGCGAGACGAACCGGGGCGCCCATCATCCCATCCTGACGAAGCATTTAGACCGCACGCGCCCCCGCAGACGCGCCGCAAGCGGTAGCGGGAGCCTGCATGGTCTATCGCCACACCATCGACGCCACGAGTTATGTATTTCCCGACCTGCGCGACCTCCTGGCCAAAGCCTCGCCGCCGCGGTCCGGGGATCGGCTGGCGGGCATCGCCGCCGAGAGCGCCGAGCAGATGATCGCGGCGCGGATGGCGCTCGCCGACGTTCCGCTGGCCCGGTTTCTCGAAGAGCCCGTGATCCCCTTCGAGGAGGATGAGGTCACGAGGCTGATCATCGACGGCCACGACGCGCAGGCCTTCGCCCCGATCGCGTCGCTCACGGTCGGATCCTTCCGCGACTTCCTGCTGTCGGAAAGTGCCACCGGCGACAATCTGCTCGAGATATCGCAGGGGATCACCCCCGAAATGGCCGCCGCGGTTTCCAAGCTGATGCGCAACCAGGATCTGATCCTGGCGGCGAGGAAATGCGAGGTCATCACCGCTTTCCGCAACACGATCGGCATGCTCGGGCGAATGAGCGTGCGGCTGCAGCCAAATCACCCGTTCGACGACGCCAGGGGGATCACCGCCTCGATCCTCGACGGCCTGCTGCTCGGATCGGGCGACGCCTGCATCGGCATCAATCCGGCGAGCGACGATCCGGCCGTGATCGGAGGCCTGCTGCGGCTGCTCGACGAACTCATTACGCGGCTGCAGATCCCGACCCAGGGCTGCGTGCTCACGCATGTCACGACCACGCTGAAGCTGATCGAGCAGGGGTTTCCGGTCGATCTGGTATTCCAGTCGATCGCGGGCACCGAGGCCGCCAACCGCAGCTTCGGCGTCAATCTGTCGCTGCTGCGCGAGGCGCGCGACGCCGGCCGATCGCTCCGGCGCGGCACCGTCGGCGAGAATGTCATGTATTTCGAGACCGGGCAGGGCTCCGCGCTGTCGGCCAATGCCCATCACGGCGTCGATCAGCAGACCTGCGAGGCGCGCGCCTATGCGGTTGCGCGCACCTTCGATCCGCTTCTGGTCAACAGCGTCGTCGGCTTCATCGGTCCGGAATATCTCTATGACGGCAAGGAGATTATTCGTGCGGGCCTGGAAGACCATTTCTGCGGCAAGCTGCTAGGCCTGCCGCTCGGCGTCGACGTCTGCTACACCAATCACGCCGAGGCCGATCAGGACGACATGGACAATCTGCTGACACTGCTGGCTGCGGCCGGTGTCACCTTCATCATGGGGGTTCCCGGCGCCGACGACGTGATGTTGAATTATCAATCCACATCGTTCCATGATGCGCTCTATGTCCGCGACGTCTTCGGCCTGAAGCGGGCGCCCGAGTTCGACAAATGGCTGGTCCGGAGCGGTATTGCCGACGCGAATTTCCGCGTGAACAGCCATGCCGGATTGTTGCCCGATTTCGCCTCACGCCTCATTGCGGAGAGCCCATCGAAAATGTGAACTGAAGCAACCATTCGGCCGGCTTAAAGTTAGAATCATGCTGCCTTGCGAAGGATGTGGATAGCCCCCGCTTGTGGCGCGTGATTATCTTGAGACGGTTTGGTTTGGTATCGCAGAGGAGGTGTCATGAGGGCGACAGGCATCGAGGCGGCACGTCGCATCCTGTGCGTTTTTCCACGCTACACGTCTGCATTCGGTACGTTCGAATATGCCTACCCCTTGACCGATGGGGTGAGCGCCTTCATGCCGCCGCAAGGGCTGCTCCTGATCGCGGCCTATCTGCCGGAGCACTGGCAGGTCCGCTTCGTCGACGAGAACATCCGTCCCGCCACGAAAGAGGATTTCGAATGGGCGGAGGCGGTGTTCGTCAGCGGCATGCACATCCAGCGCCAGCAGATGAACGACATCTGCCACCGCGCGCATGCGTTTGATCTGGCGGTCGCGCTCGGCGGTCCCTCGGTCAGCGCCTGTCCGGATTACTATCCGTCATTCGACTATCTCCATGTCGGCGAACTTGGCGATGCGACAGATGAGCTGCTCGCGCGGCTGGCACGCGATCCGTCGCGTCCCGCCGAGCAGGTGGTGCTGAAGACCGGCGATCGCATCGCGATGAGCGAGTTTCCGATCCCGGCCTACGAGCTCGCCGAGACCAGGAAATATTTTCTCGGCAGCATCCAGTATTCGAGCGGCTGTCCCTATCAGTGCGAGTTCTGCGACATCCCCGGCCTCTATGGCCGCAATCCGCGCATCAAGACGCCGCAGCAGATCATCGCCGAGCTCGACAAGCTGCGCGAATGCGGCATGACCGACACGGTCTATTTCGTCGATGACAATTTCATCGGCAATCGAAAGGCGGCGCTCGACCTGTTGCCGCATCTGGTCGAATGGCAGAAGCGAACCGGCTACGTGACGCGGCTGGCTTGCGAGGCGACACTCAACATCGCCAAGCGCCCCGAGATCCTGGAGAAGATGCGCGAGGCCTATTTCGTCACCGTGTTCTGCGGCATCGAGACGCCCGATCCCGACGCGCTGAAGGCGATGCACAAGGACCACAACATGATGGTCCCGATCCTTGAGGGCGTGAACATCATCAACTCCTACGGCATGGAGGTCGTCTCCGGCATCATCATGGGTCTCGACACCGACAAGCCGGAGACCGGCAAGGCGCTGTTGTCCTTTGTCGAGGAGTCGCGGATTCCCTTGTTGACGATCAACCTGTTGCAGGCCCTGCCGAAGACGCCGCTGTGGGACCGGCTTGAACGCGAGAACCGGCTGGTCCATGACGAGGGCAGGGACTCCAATGTCGATTTCCTGCTTCCTTACGACGACGTCGTCAGCGCCTGGAAGAAATGCATGGAATTGGCCTACCAGCCGGAGAAGCTGTTCGCGCGCTATGAGCACCAGTGCAACTACACCTACGCCAACCGCGTGAAGGTGCCGGTCAGTCCGGAGAAGAAGAGCTGGGCGAACATCAGGCGCGGCCTGATCATGCTGCGCAACCTGTTCTGGCAGGTCGGCGTGCTCGGCGATTACCGCCGCGTGTTCTGGAAATTCGCCTGGGCGCGGCTCACCAAGGGCGACATCGAGGGCTTCATCGGCGCGTCGATCATTGCGCATCACCTGATCACGTTCGCGCGCGCGGCGTCGAGCGGCCGGCAGAACGCGTCGAATTATTCGATCAGGCTGCGCGAAGCCTCCGTTCCGGCCGAGTAGCTGTCGCATGAAGCCTCCGGCGACGCCAACGCTGCTGATGTCTGATCTTCGCGAGCTGACGCCTGCGCGCGTCGCGCTGGGCCGCGCGGGCGCGAGCCTGCCGACCGACGCGTGGCTCAAATTCGCGCTCGATCATGCCCGCGCCCGCGACGCCGTTCACGCGAGCTTCGATGCGACGGCGCTGTTGGCCGCGCTCGACGATCTCGGATCCGGGGCTGTGACCGTCTCGAGCCGCGCGGGCAGCCGCGGCGATTATCTGAGGCGTCCGGATCTCGGACGGCAGCTGGACCAGGCCTCGGTGCAGCGCCTGGCCGATCTCAGTGATGCCGGCGGCTGCGACGTTGCGGTCGTGATCGGCGACGGCCTGTCGCCGACCGCGGTCCACATGCACGGGGCTGCGCTGCTGCGCCATCTCGTGCCGCGGCTTGCTGCGGCTCAGATCAATATCGATCGCGTCGTGGTTGCATCCGGTGCGCGGGTCGCGCTTGGCGATGAGATCGGCGCGCAACTCGGCGCGCGGATGGTCCTGGTCCTGATCGGCGAGCGCCCGGGATTGTCGGCGCCCGACAGTCTCGGAGCCTATCTGACCTTCGGCCCCAGGGCCGGCCTGACCGATGCCGACCGTAACTGCGTCTCCAATATCCACCGCCAGGGCCTTAGCCATGAGGAGGCCGCGGTCAAGATCGCGTGGCTGATACGTGAGGGCCTGGCGCGAAAAGTGACCGGCGTGGCCTTGAAAGACGAAAGCGGCGACGGAACGCCGCACCTCATCGCGGAGAACGCCAGGACGGTGTGACAAATCCGCGACTTGCGGCTGTAAAAAGCCGGCTACCTGCGGATTTCGCGGGGTGGAGCGCGCTTGCGAGAGCGGTGCTGGATTTGCTAAACCCACCACCGTAATTTTTCGTATGTTTTCAAGGGCTAGAGCCGCTCGATCATGGCCTGATGTTGGCCGCACCGGCCCCTTAGAACTTAACGCCAAACTGCTTTGCGTTGATGTGAGAACTGGATAGGGCATGCTCGAAAGAAACAGCGACCGGGAAGTCCATGTCGAGAAGGTCGAGGAGCGGCCGACCGCGAGCATCGCATTCGGGCTGGAGCGAATCGGCCTCGTCGCGGTCCAGGCGCCGATCCTGTCCTGCATCGTTCTGGTCGCGCTGATCATCGGTGCGATCTTCGGCATCCATCGGATCAAGATCGACGACTCGCTCAGCCAGCTATTCCGCTCCGACACCAAGGACTTCCGGCAATACGAGGAGGTCACCAAGAAATTCCCGGCGGAGGAATTCGATGTCCTCGTCGTCGTCGAGGGCAAGACGCTGCTGGCGCGCGAAAATCTCGAGAAGCTGCGCGATTTTGTCACAGACCTGCAGCTCGTGGAGGGCACCCGCGGGCTGGTGTCGCTGTTCTCGGCACGGCAGGCGCCGGCGCCTGGTAAATTGCCTGCGGCGCTGTTCCCCTCCGAGCTGCCGCAGGGTGCCGACTACGACAAGTTCATCGAGACCGTCAAAAGTAACGAGATCATCCGCGGCAAGCTATTGTCGGAGGATGGCACGCTCGCGCTGATCGTGTTGTCGCTCGAGCCCAAGGTGGTCGCCAGCAACGACCTCACCAAGGTGGTCGGCGACATCCGCAAGCTGATGAAGGAGGATCTTGGCGACACCGGTCTCAACGCCGAATTATCCGGCGTGCCCGTGATGCAGCTCGAGATCCGCAACGCGGTCGAGCGCGACGGGCTGACCTATAACCTCCTCGGCATTCTCGCCGGCTGCGTCATCGCCATCATCTTCTTCCGCAAGATCTCCTTCATGGTGGTGGCGGCATTCCCGCCCATGATCGCGATCCTGCTCGCGCTCGGCGGCCTCGGCTGGGCCAATTTCAATCTCAACATGTTCCTGAACGTGATGACGCCGCTCATCATGGTGATCAGCTTCTCCGACTCGATGCAGCTCACTTTCGCAGCAAGAGACCGGCTGATCGCGGGCCAGGACAAATATACCGCCTTCAGGAACGCGGTGCTGGTGGTCGGGCCGGCCTGCGTGTTGACGCACGGCACCGCCGGTATTTCCTTCATCGCGCTGCAATTCTCGGATTCCGACCTGATCCGCAAGTTCGGCGAGGCGGGGCTCGCCGCGACCATCATCGCGCTGATCGCGGTGCTGTCGCTGGTGCCGGTGTTCGGCGTGCTGTTCGTGCGCAACGAGAAGATCTTTGCGGTGAAATTCCAGAGCGCGGATGCCGGCGTGCAGGCGCTGCGCAATTTCTGCTACTGGATCGCGGTGCGCATGGTGAGCCGGCCCGGCCTGTTCAGCCTGATCGCGTTGCTGTTCGTCGGCGGCCTCGCAGGCGTCTATGCCAATCTGCAGCCGCGCTACCGGCTCGCCGATCAGGTGCCGGACAAGCGGCAGGCGGTCGCGGCGAGCAACAGGCTCGATGCCAAGCTCACCGGCGCCAACCCGGTCAACGTCCTGATCCAGTTTCCCAAGGATGAATCGCTCTATTCGCCGGAGACGTTGCAGACCATCGCGGACGTTCACGCCACCGTCGAGCACGAGGCCGGCGTCGGCAATGTCTGGTCGATCGAGACCCTGCGACGCTGGCTCGCCGAGAAGGCCGGCAGCGGCGACGTCGCGACGCTCAAGGAATATGTCAACCTGATCCCGGAGCATCTGGTGCGGCGCTTCATCGACGCCAATCAGGATGCGGTGGTGGTGGCGGGCAGGGTGCCCGACCTCGATTCCAGCCAGCTGCTTCCTGTCGTCGAGAAACTCGATCACGAGTTGGACAACGTGCGCCAGAAGCATCCGGGCTACGAGATCGCGGTCACCGGCCTCGCCGCGATCGCCGCGCGCAATTCGGCCAGCATGATCGAGAAGCTCAATCGCGGGCTGACAATCGAGTTCGCGCTGGTTGCGATCTTCATCGGTCTCGCGTTCCGCTCGTGGGTTGTGATGTTCGCCTGCATCCTGCCCGGCATCTTCCCGGTCGTCATGTCCGGCACCGTGCTTTACCTGATGGGCGAGGGGCTGCAATTCGCCAGCGTGGTCGCGTTGACCGTCTCATTCGGCCTCGGGCTCTCCGCCACGATCCACTTCCTCAACCGCTTGCGGCTGGAGAGCAAGCCCGGCGTCAGTTCGGAGCAGGCGGTTGAACGCGCGACCGTGCTCGTCGGTCCGGCGCTGATCCTGACCACGGTGGTGCTGGCCTGCGGGCTCGTGGTCACGGTGTTCTCCGACCTGCCGTCGCTGCGCCTGTTCGGCTGGCTCAGCGCCTTCTCGATGGTCTCGGCGCTGGTCGCCGATCTCTTCATCCTGCGGCCGACGGCGATGTTCCTGATCAATCTGCAGCACCGGCTTCAGGGCAAGCGATAAAAAAGCCGGGCGATAAAAAACCTCGGTCCCGTTTTCGATCAGGACCGAGGCAAAGCCTGGTGGTTCAAAGACTTGATGCTCTGACTAGAAAGCGGCGAATGAGGTCCGGCGTCAGCTCCTCGTCATCGTGATGTTGACGCCCCTGATCTCGCCCTTGGAGCTGATCTGAACGGTCTGCTTGTTGCCGGTGGTGCGCAGAGACAGGTTGGCGGCAAATCCGTTGGCCTGGACGAACACTTCGATCTGGCCGCCGCCGGCCGTGCCCTGCAGATTGCCGAAGATGTTGCGGCTGGCTTCGCTCCAGTTGCCGGAGATGCGATCACCCTGGCTCGTGACGTCGCTGGAGAGGTCGAACTTGTAGCTGTCGCTTGCGCAGTGCAGGCTCTGCTTCAGGCCGAGCCCGGTGCCGTTGACCTTGTAATCAGCCTTGCAGCGGATGCGCTCGGTCGTTCCGTCGGAGAGCGCGACCGTTCCAGTTCCGGCCCACGCGCCGTCGAAGCCGGCGAAAGGCCCGGTAGATTGGGCGTGGCCAGCGGACACAGACACCATCAGCGCGGCGCCGATACCGGCGGCCTTGATTGCCTGTCCAAACGGACTGAAGCCAAACAGTTTCATATCGAGTTTTCCCGTTTTCAATAATGACGTTCTCGCCGGAGAAACGTCGCGCCGCATCGAAGATTTAGTGTCGCCGTAGTGTGTTAGGTTCAAATGACAAACCGGGCGCTTGCCGGGCGAACGTCGCCACAATTCGCACCGAATCGGTGCGGGAAGAGCCGATTGTTCCGTTCGCGAAACCAAACCCACGGGGCTTGCAGGCCAAGCATGTAATGGCGAGCAGTGTTCAGTTGCAACAGCCAAATGCGAAAAACGACACGCCGGAATAATGGCCTAGTATCAAACGTTTATCTATGCCAATGAAGCTCTGCTGGAAGGTGTGTCATTACGGAGACGATTCGCCGTAAATTTGGCCGCATTTCGCAGCGCTTCTGCTGCCACTCGCGTCGCGCGGTTCGCGGCGCTGGCCCGCCTGAATCCATCCTCACCGGCGGTGCCCTCAAGCAGTCCCGGAAACGTGCCTGTCAGAATGAAGGAACACGATGCGTAAATTCTTTTTTGCTTTCACCTTGATGTCGCTTTCTCTTTCGGGCGCGGCTCTTGCTCAGCAGCCGCAGTCGCGCGGCGGCACCGCCGAAGAACAGAAAGCCTGTACGCGTGACGTGCAGAAGCACTGCCGCGCCGTGATCGATCAAGGAGACTTCACAATTCTGGCCTGCCTGCAGCAGAATCGCGCCAAGCTGTCCGAGGCTTGCGCCCTGGTGCTGAAGAACCACGGCCAGTAAGGCGCCACGTCTGTCTTGAGACCATCGCGGCGAGGCCATGGTCGGTTGGCGACGCGGCTGCGACAGACATCACATACTGCATTGGTTTTGCGAGCGTATTCCCCTATATGGGGTATGCGCCCGCTTGGCTTGCGCAAAAAACCAATGTCATTCTAAGACGTTACGCTCTCAGGCAACATGACGTTCTCAGGGCGTGGGCTCTGAGGCAAGTGAGTAAAACCAGTTCCGATGACACGCGCGAGCGAACTGCGATCCGGCAAGACCCATCGCGACGAGAACTTTCCGGTTGCGTCATGGATCCTCCACCCGCGCCACCGGGCGGTGATTATGGCGTTCTACAATTTTGTCCGCACCGCCGACGACATCGCCGACCACGCGACACTCGGTGCGGACGAGAAGCTTGCCCATCTCGATCTGCTCGAGGCCGAACTGCTCGGCAAGGGAGACAGCCAGCCTGAAGCCGTGGCGCTCCGGCAGGCGCTCGCGGACCGTGCAATGCCGCCGCGTCACGCGCTCGATCTCCTGGCCGCGTTCAAGATGGACGTCACCAAGCTTCGCTACGCGAACTGGGACGAGCTCATCCATTACTGCCGTTATTCGGCGATGCCGGTCGGACGCTTCGTGCTCGACGTCCATGGCGAGAGCACCTCGACCTGGCCTGCCAACGATGCACTCTGCGCCGCGCTGCAGATCAACAACCACCTGCAGGATTGCGGCAAGGACTACAAAGATCTCAATCGAGTTCTACCTTCCGCTCGATGCGCTGGAAGCTGCCGGCGCATCCGTCGAGGCGCTTGCGCTCGACAAGGCGCCGGCCGCGCTGCTGCAATGCCTGCACGGGCTCGCCGCGCGCACGGAGACACTCCTCGTCGAGAGCAAGCCGTTCAGCGCGGAGATAAGGGATTTCCGCCTCGGGCTCGAGGTCTCGGTGATCCAGACATTCGCCGAAAAGATCGTGCGCATGCTGAAGGCGCGCGATCCCCTGAGCGAGCGCGTGCATCTGAGCCCGGTCGAGCTGCTGATGCACAGCGCCGGCGGCATCGCGAGCGAGACCGTGCGGCGCGCCTCCGGGCGGCGTTCGGTGTCCAAGACGGCGGCGGGCGCATGACGCTGGAGACGGCCGCAGCCCCGATGAATTACGGGACGAGCGCCTCGGGCAGCTCGTTCTACGCGGCGATGCGCATCCTTCCGCTCGAGCAGCGCGAGGCGATGTTCCAGATCTACAGCTTCTGCCGCCAGGTCGACGACATCGCCGATTCGGACGGTCCGCGGCCGGAACGGCTGGCTGCCCTTCAGCAATGGCGCGACGACATCGATGCGCTCTATCAGGGCCGTCCGCCCGCGCGTCTGAAGGACTACGTCACATCCGTCAGGAAATTCGAGCTCAAGCGCGAGGACTTTCTCGCCATCGTCGACGGCATGGAAATGGACGTGCCGCAGGATATCCGTGCGCCGGACATGGCAACCCTCGACCTCTACTGCGACCGCGTTGCGAGCGCGGTGGGGCGGCTGTCGGTGCGGGTGTTCGGATTGCCGCAGGATGACGGCATCCTGCTCGCCCACCATCTCGGCCGCGCGCTGCAACTGACCAACATCCTGCGCGACATCGACGAAGATGCAGGTCTCGGCCGGCTTTACCTGCCGCGCGAGGGACTGCTGGAAGCCGGCATCACCGACACCGATCCGTTCAAGGTCGCCGCTGATCCGGCGGTGCCGAAAGTCTGCGCGCCGCTGGTTGCGCTCGCCAAACGGCATTTCGAGAAGTCCGACCAGATCATGGCTCGTCATCCGCGCCGCCTGGTGCGAGCGCCGCGGATCATGTCGAAATATTATGGGTCGATCTTGCGATTGTTGATCGCGAGAGGATTTGCGGCGCCGCGCGCGCCGGTTCGCGTGAGCAAAGTCACACGCTTCGCCATCATTCTTCGCTACGCTTTCATCTGATGCAAAAGACAGTTCACATTATCGGCGCTGGAATTTCAGGCCTTGCGGCCGCTGTGCGTCTGATCAATGCCGGCCACAAGGTGCATGTGCACGAGGCCACGCAGCAGGCGGGCGGACGCTGCCGCTCTTATTTCGACGCGGCGACCAACCTCACGATCGATAACGGCAATCATCTGCTGCTGTCGGGCAACCGGCACGCCCTGGCTTATGCCAAGTCGATCGGCACTGAAGCCGGGCTGGTGGGGCCGAAGAGCGCGCAGTTTCCGTTCGTCGACATCAGGACCGGGCAGCGCTGGCTGCTCGATCTCGGCGACAGCCGGCTGCCGCTCTGGCTGTTCGACGAGAGCCGGCGCGTTCCGGATACCGGCGTGCGCGATTATCTGGGATTGATGCCGCTGGTGTGGGCCAAGCAGGGCACCAAGGTCGGCGACGCGATCCGCTGCGAGGGCACGCTTTATGAGCGCCTGGTACAGCCGCTATTGCTGGCCGCATTGAATGTCGATCCGCCGATCGGATCTGCCGGGCTTGCCGGCGCGATCGTGCGGGAGACGCTGCTTGCGGGCGGGCAGGCCTGCCGGCCGCTCATCGCGCGTGACGGCTTGAGCGCGGTTCTTGTCGAGCCCGCGATCGAACTGCTGCGCAAGAAGGGCGGAAGCGTCAATCTCGGCCACGAATTGCACGGCTTCGAGATGGCGGGCGACCGCGTCGGCGCACTGAAATTCGGCGGCGACGACACGATCGCGATTGGGCCCGACGATGCGGTCGTGATGGCGGTGCCGGCGCGTCCCGCTGCGTCGCTGTTGCCGGGCCTGACGACGCCGACCAAATTCCGCGCGATCGTCAACGCGCATTTCCGCTTCGATCCGCCGAGCGACATGCCGCCGATTGTCGGCGTGATCGGAGGACTGGTGGAATGGCTGTTCGCGTTTCCGCAGCGCCTGTCGATCACCATCAGCGCCGGCGACCGCCTGATCGACATGCCGCGCGAGGAGCTCGCGCAGGCACTGTGGCGCGATGTCTGCAAGGCCGGCGGGGTGAGCGGCGAGCTGCCGCCCTGGCAGATCGTGCGCGAGCGCCGGGCGACGTTCGAGGCCACGCCCGAGCAGGCCGCGATGCGGCCCGGCGCGATCACCGGGCTCAAGAATCTGTTTCTCGCAGGCGACTGGACCGATACGGGATTGCCCGCAACCATCGAAGGATCGGTGCGGTCGGGCGACCGTGCCGCCGATCTGGTGCTGGCGGCGCGCTAGAGCATGATCCGGAAAAGTGTGCAGCGGTTTTCCGAAAAGATCATGCTCAATCAAAGACCTAAAGCGCGATGACGATTCAACCTGATCTCATCGCGCTTTAGCAGGCAGTCGGGAAAGTCGAGCGGATCTGCCGCGTTCGCCGGGATCGTCAGATCGAAGGCGGCACTTGGAATGGTATTGACGCGTTCGCGGCAAGCATCGCGGCGTTTTATGAGCTTGGAGAACGGGGCTTTGCCCCTTGAGAGAGGATGTCTTGAACATGCTTTCCAGTCAAAAGACCGCGGGAATCGACACCGGCCGTGCATTGGAATCGAGCATCGACCAGGCAAGGCGCGCGCTGCTCGACTATCAGAAGCCGGATGGCCATTGGGTGTTCGAGCTGGAGGCCGATTGCACGATCCCCGCCGAATACATCCTGCTGCGCCATCATCTCGCCGAACCCGTCGATGCCGAGCTCGAAGCCAAGATCGGTCGATATCTGCGCCGGGTGCAGGGGACGCACGGCGGCTGGCCGCTGGTGCATGAGGGCGCCTTCGACATGAGCGCCAGCGTGAAGGCCTATTTCGCACTGAAGATGATCGGCGATTCCGTCGATGCCCCGCACATGGCGCGCGCGCGCGAGGCAATCCGTTCCCGCGGCGGCGCGATCCACAGCAACGTCTTCACACGCTTTACGCTGGCGATGTTCGGCGTGCTGACCTGGAAGAGCGTGCCGGTGCTGCCGATCGAGATCATGCTGCTGCCGTTGTGGTTTCCGTTCCACATCAACAAGATCTCCTATTGGGCGCGGACCACGATGGTGCCGCTGATGGTGTTGGCGGCGCTCAAGCCCCGCGCGCGCAATCCAAAGGGCGTCGGCATCGACGAGTTGTTCCTGCAGAATCCGCACGCGATCGGCATGACGGCGAAGGCGCCGCACCAGAGCGCGGCATGGTTCGCGCTGTTTCGCACGCTGGACCGAGTGCTGCGCGTCGTCGAGCCGATGTTTCTCACCGGCAAGCTGCGCCAGCGCGCGATCGACATCGCGCTCGCCTTCATCGAGGAGCGGCTGAACGGCGAGGACGGCATGGGGGCGATCTATCCGCCGATGGCCAACATCGTCCTGATGTACGACGCGCTCGGCAAGGACGAGAATTTTCCGCCGCGCGCGATCACGCGCAAGGCTATCGACAATCTCCTCGTCATCGGCGAGGAGGAAGCCTATTGCCAGCCGTGCGTGTCCCCGGTGTGGGACACCGCGCTGACCTGTCACGCGATGCACGAGGCGGGCGGCGAGGCGGCGCTGTCGTCGGTGCAGAGGGGCCTTGACTGGCTGTTGCCGAAGCAGGTGCTCGACGTGAAGGGCGACTGGGCGGTGAAGAGCCCCGACGTCCGGCCCGGTGGCTGGGCCTTCCAGTACAACAACGCGCACTATCCCGATCTCGATGACACCGCCGTCGTCGTCATGACGATGGATCGCGTGAAGCGCGAGACCGGCACTACCAAATACGACACCGCGATGGCCCGCGGCCGCGAATGGATCGAAGGCATGCAGAGCGTCGACGGCGGCTGGGCTGCCTTCGACGTCAACAACCTCGAATATTATCTCAACAACATCCCGTTCTCGGATCACGGCGCGCTGCTCGATCCGCCGACCGAGGACGTTACCGCCCGCTGCCTGTCGATGCTGGCGCAGCTCGGCGAGACCGCGGCGAGCAACAAGCAGGTTGCCGCTGCCGTCGAATATCTGCGCAGGACCCAGCACCCCGAGGGCTCCTGGTACGGCCGCTGGGGCATGAACTTCATCTACGGAACATGGTCGGTGCTGTGCGCACTGAACGCCGTTGGCGTCAGGCATCAGGATCCGATGATTCGCAGGGCGGCGGAGTGGCTCGCGTCGGTCCAGAACGAGGACGGCGGCTGGGGCGAGGACGCGGTCAGCTATCGGTTGGATTACAAGGGACTCGAGCGTGCACCCTCCACAGCGTCGCAAACGGCATGGGCTTTGCTTGGTTTGATGGCGGCTGGTGAAGTTGCAAATCCCGTAGTCGCCCGTGGCATTGATTACCTAATTGCAACACAAGGCGAAAAAGGCACATGGGACGAGCAGCGCTACACCGCTACAGGCTTTCCTAGGGTCTTTTATCTGCGCTATCATGGTTATCCGAAGTTCTTTCCGCTCTGGGCACTTGCACGGTATCGGAATCTTCAGAGCACCAATAGCAAGGTGGTAGGGGTTGGAATGTGATTTTGGGGGCGGGGGCCATCGTGACCGCGGACGATCTTGATTGATCCGCGGCCAATTCTGATTGTGACCGGCTTGGTACAGGAGGCCCGCATCGCCGCGGGGCCCGGTATGGCCGTCATTTGCAGCAGCAGCGATCCGCAGCAATTGCGCGCGCTGTTGACCGTATTCGATCCGACGACAATTCGGGGCGTGATCAGCTTCGGTGTCGCCGGTGGTCTCGATCCTAGCCTGAAATCGGGCGATGTCGTGGTGGCCGACGAGGTCATGGCGGGCGATAACCGCTGGCTGGCCGGTTTCGCGCTCAACGACGATCTGATCGGCAGTTTGACCGTGGGCCTGGGACGCCGCGTCGTCAGGGGCGGGCTTGCAGGCGTGGAAGACGTCGTCGTCGCGCAGGCCAGCAAGACTGCGCTACGCAATGAGACGGGCGCCGCCGCTGTCGACATGGAAAGCCATATCGCCGCCGCCTATGCCGCCGAGTCCGGCCTTCCGTTCGCCGCGCTCAGGGTGATCAGCGATCCTGCAGACCGTGCGCTGCCGGCGCTGGCGCGGAACGCGATCAAGCCGAACGGCGACATCGACCTGCGCATGATCCTGCGCGGCGTGGTGCGCAATCCGCGCACCCTGCGCGCGCTGGTCTCGACGGGAATCGATTTCAATCGCGCACTGCGCAGCCTGCGCGGCTGTCGCGACTTCCTGGTTGGGGGCCACGGCCTCGTCGGCCATCATCACCACCATGGCGGCATGATGATATCGCCTGATCTCGTCCCGGCGGAGATCTAGAACACGATCCGGAAAAGTGTTTTCCCTCGCGACAAACGCGGAACGCGTTTGCGCGGAGATCATGCTCAATAAGGCCTAAAGGCGCGATGATGATTCAACCCGATTTCATCGCGCATTAGAGGAATAACCGGCTATTTCAGGCGGCGCGGGATCGGATGATCGCGCGCCGCTTTTTCTTTGCGCGCGTGATCGCGACCAGCGCGCAAGCCGCTGCGCCCAAAAAGCAACGCGCGCCAGAGATCAAATCTCAGGCGCGCGGGGACGTCTTTAAGCAGCCGTGCGGTTATGCGGCTGTCGAGGTCTTCTGCTGCGCATTGGCCTTCTGCTGGGCGGTGAGGGCCTCGTCGCGGCGAATCTCGGACAGGCGCTTCTGCACCTCCGACGAGAACACATATTGGGCCGGCCGCTGCTTGGAGAGATCGATCTCCGGCGCCATCGGGCCCGTGGTCTTGACGCCGCGCAGTCCGACCCACATCGCCTTCAGCGGATTGGCGAAGGCCGCATCCGCTGCGGTCGCCTCGTAGCCGCAATGCGCCATGCAGTCGGCGCACTTTTCATACTTGCCGGTGCCGTAGGTGTCCCAATCGGTGGTCTCCATCAGCTCCTTGAAGGTCTTGGTGTAGCCTTCGCCGAGCAGATAGCAGGGCTTCTGCCATCCGAAGATGTTGCGCGCCGGCATGCCCCAGGGCGTGCACTCGAATTCCTGGTTGCCGGCCAGAAAGTCGAGGAAGACGCCGGAATGCATGAAGTTCCACTTCTTGCCCTTGCCCAGGGCAAAGACGTCGCGGAACAGCTGCTTGGTCTTGGTGCGGTTGAGGAAGTGCGCCTGGTCAGGCGCACGCTCATAGGCATAGCCGGGCGACATCGTGACGCCGACGCCGAGCTCGGTGGTGAAATCGAGGAATTTCGCGATCTCCTCGGCCGGGTGGCCGTCGAAGATGGTCGCGTTGACGTTGACGGTGAAGCCGCGCGCCTTCGCGGCCTTGATTGCGGAGACCGCGCGATCGAACACGCCCTTCTGCGACACCGCCTTGTCGTGGTGGTCGCGCATGCCGTCGAGATGGACCGAGAAGAACAGATAGGGCGAGGGCTCGAACAGATCGAGCTTCTTCTCGAGCAGCAGCGCGTTGGTGCACAGCGAGACGAATTTCTTGCGCGCAACGAGGCCGCGCACGATTTCGCCGATCTCCTTGTGGATCAGCGGCTCGCCGCCGGGGATCGCCACCATCGGCGCGCCGCATTCGTCGGCCGCGTCCCAGCACTCCTGCGCCGACATGCGACGGTTGAGGATCGCATCGGGATAATCGATCTTGCCGCAGCCCGCGCAAGCCAGGTTGCAGCGGAACAGCGGCTCCAGCATCAGCACCAGCGGATAGCGTTTT
Organism: uncultured Alphaproteobacteria bacterium; assembly: GCA_963770385.1. GTDB lineage: Bacteria > Pseudomonadota > Alphaproteobacteria > Rhizobiales > Xanthobacteraceae > Bradyrhizobium. The sequence continues at coordinate 4,325,029 of CAVYPJ010000003.1, forward strand.
CGGCCGAGAAGCTTCTGCTTCATCAGGTACGCGCCAATACGCATTTCCTTAAAGAAGGGTATTGCCATTAAACTCTATCTTTCTGGGCTTATTGCTAGAGGTGGTTGATCAGCCTGTTGCGGCGAGCTCGGCGGGGAGCCGGAACTCGATGTTTTCCTCCCGGCCCGGAAGCACCGAAACCCTGACCGGTCCGATGCGCCGAAGCGCTTCGATGACGTCATCGACGAGAACCTCCGGTGCCGAAGCACCGGCTGTTATACCAACAGTTCTGGCACTTTTCAGCCAGTCCGGGTTCAGTTCGCTGCCGTCAGCGATGAGATAACTCGCGACGCCGGCCTCGGTGCCGATTTCGCGGAGTCGGTTAGAATTGGAACTATTGGCGGCGCCCACCACCAAAATTACGTCCACGAGCTTACTTAGGTCCCTTACCGCAGATTGCCGGTTCTGTGTCGCATAGCAGATATCCCGGATGTCCGGGCCTTGAATGTCTGTAAATCGCTGCTGGAGGGCGGCGATGATGTCTTTGGTGTCGTCCACGCTGAGTGTAGTCTGCGTGATATACGCGACAGGCGTGTCCGCGGGTAGTGTGAGGCCGCTCACATCCTCGACACTCTGGACCAGCAGGACGGGACCGGGAACCTGTCCCATGGTACCTTCGACCTCGGGGTGGCCGGCGTGGCCGACCAGGATCAAGGCCCGGCCCTTGGACATGTAGCGCTTGCCCTGATTGTGAACCTTGGTCACCAACGGGCAGGTCGCATTGATGACCGGCAGGTTCCGCGCCTCGGCTTCCTCCTCCACCGTGCGGGCGACGCCATGGGCGCTGAATACGGTCACCGCGCGTGGAGGAACCTCGGACAGGTCCTCGACGAAGATCGCGCCCTTATCCTTCAGGCTTTCGACCACGTATTTGTTGTGAACGATCTCGTGGCGGACATAGACCGGTGGGCCATACTTCTCCAGCGCCCGCTCGACGATCTGGATCGCGCGCACGACGCCGGCGCAAAAGCCGCGTGGCTGCGCCAGATAAACCTCCATGGGGGGATGATCACCCACGTTTCTGACAAGCATTCCGTACCTCCGTGCGGTCGGATATACAGCAATATCCGCACCACCATCAGGCCCTGCCTCCAGCTTTGGACGGAAGAGCGGGGCGTTGTGTCAAAAAATCAACAGATAGCCAACAGATAGCAAAGGCTGATTGGCACGATTTGCCATGGCACCCATCGATGGTAAAATAATACAATCGAATAAGCCAAGCAAAATGAAGCCTTTAAACCCTCACTCGTTCGTCACTTTACGGCCGGACAATCCCGGCATATCAGCCCACTCCAAGCGGTTCCGTTGCCGTTCCGCGCCTCAGCCCGTGCCCTTGTCGTTTTGAGAACAAGGGTTAGCCCGGCTCAGGGAACTCCGCTAGACAGCGGGCGTTTCCGCAAGCTAATCGAGATTAGAAAGAACAAGTGTGCTGACAAGCATAGTCGTCCACATCGTCAGAGCGTGTACCCGGTTTGCCACTCTGACGCTGATCGTCGGGCTCGTCCTCGCGGCTGCCGCCAGCTATTACACGGCCCGGCATTTCGCCATCAACACCGACATCAACACCTTGATTTCGTCGAAACTCGACTGGCGCCAGCGCGATCAGCAGTTCGACAAAGCTTTCGATCGCGACAGCACGATCCTGGCCGTGATCGAGGCGCCGACGCCGGAGCAGACGAGCTCAGCGGCAGCCGCGCTCGAGCAGAAACTGAGGGACGACAAGACGAACTTCCAGTCAATGACCCCGCTCGGCTCGGGTGAGTTCTTCGACAAGAACGGTCTACTGTTCCTGCCGACCGAGGAGCTCGGCAAGATCACCGGCCAATTCCAGGCTGCCGCACCCCTGATCGAGATCATGGCGGGTGATCCGTCCATCCGCGGGCTGACCGGTGCGCTCGAGACGGGGCTTGCAGGCGTCAAGCGCGGCGAGGTCAAGCTCGACAGCACGGCGCGGCCCTTCAACATGATCGCGCAGACGGTGGAGGACGTCCTCAACAAGGGCAACGCGAATTTCTCCTGGCGCGCACTGACCAGCGACGAACCGCTGACGGATTCCGACAAGCGTGCCTTCATCGAATTCAAGCCGGTGCTCGATTTCAACGCGCTCGAGCCTGGCAAGGATGCAACCGACGCGATCCGCGCCGCCGCTGCGGAGCTGGATCTCCCGGGCAAATATCAGGCGCGGGTCCGCCTGACCGGGCCGGTCCCGATCGCCAATGAGGAATACGCCACCGTCCAGGACGGCGCGATCGTCAATGGCATCGGCACGGTCCTGGTGGTCCTGGTGATCCTCTGGCTCGCCCTGCATTCGACCAAGATCATCTTCGCGGTCTTCGTCAACCTGTTCATCGGCCTGTCGCTCACGACGGCGATCGGGCTCTTGATGGTGGGATCGCTGAACCTGCTGTCGATTGCGTTCGCCGTGCTGTTCGTCGGCCTCGGCGTCGATTTCGGCATCCAGTTCAGCGTCCGCTATCGTTCCGAGCGTTTCAAGAACGACAACCTGAGCGAGGCGCTGGAGGAGGCGGCCCGCCGCGCGGCGGTGCCGCTGTCGCTGGCCGCGATGGCCACCGCGGCCGGATTCCTCTGCTTCATACCGACCGACTACAAGGGCATCTCCGAACTCGGCGAGATTGCCGGCGCCGGCATGCTGATCGCGTTCACGTCCTCCATCACGGTGCTGCCGGCGCTGTTGAAGCTGCTCAACCCACCCGGCGAGAAGGAGCCGGTCGGCTATGCCTTCCTCGCGCCGGTCGACCACTTCCTGGAAAGGCACCGCATTCCGATCGTGGTCGGCACGCTGCTGGTCGCCGTTGCCGGCATGCCGCTGCTCTATTTCATGAAGTTCGATTTCAACCCGATGAACTTGCGCAATCCGAAGGCGGAGTCGATCGCGACCTTCCTCGACCTGCGCAAGGACCCGAATACTGGCGCCAACGCAATCAACGTTCTGACGAATTCCGAGGCTGACGCCAGGAAGATCGAGGAGCGGCTTCAGAAGCTGCCTGAAGTCCTGACCGTGAGGTCGCTCGACACGTTCGTTCCTCCGGATCAGCCCGCCAAGCTCAAGCTGATCGCGCAGGCCGCCAAGGTGCTGGGGCCCGCGCTCAGTCCGGATTCGATCGATGCGCCGCCGTCGGATCAGGAGAATATCGACAGCTTGAAGAGCGCGGCCGAAAATCTTCGCAGGACTGCAGGCGAGGGCAAGGGGCAGGGCGCCGTCGCGTCACGGCGGCTCGCCGACGCGCTGACCAAGCTTGCCGGCGCCGACGAGGCGACGCGCAACAAGGCGCAGGCGATCTTCGTCACGCCGCTGAAGGTGGTGCTCGACCAGTTGAAGAGCGCGCTGCAGGCGCAGCCGGTCAGCCTGCAGAACCTGCCGCCCGAGCTGGTGGCCGAATGGAAGACCAAGGACGGATTGACGCGCGTCGAGGCGCTGCCGCGCGGCGATCCCAACGACAACGACAACCTGCGCGCCTTCGCCAACGCCGTGCTCGCCTCCGAGCCGATGGCGATCGGCGGCCCGGTCTCGATCCTGAAGTCCGGCGACACGGTGGTGCGGGCGTTCATCCACGCCGGCATCTATGCGTTGGCCGTGATCAGCCTGTTGTTGTGGATCACGCTGCGGCGGATCACCGACGTGCTGATGACGCTGGTGCCGCTGCTGGTTGCGGGCGTGGTGACGCTCGAGATCTGCGTGCTGATCAAGTTGCCGCTGAACTTCGCCAACATCGTCGCACTGCCGCTGTTGCTCGGCATCGGCGTCGCTTTCAAAATCTACTATGTTACCGCATGGCGCTCAGGCCGGACCAACCTGCTGCAGACCAGCCTGACGCGCGCGATCTTCTTCAGCGCGCTCACGACGGCCACGGCCTTTGGAAGCTTGTGGCTCTCCAGTCACCCCGGAACGTCCAGCATGGGTAAGCTGCTGGCGCTCTCGCTGGTGACGACGCTGGCCGCCGTGCTGCTGTTCCAGCCTGCGCTCATGGGCAAGCCGCGCGAGATCAAGGAGTAGACGAGAAAAAGGCGTCGGCTGACTGTGTCGGCCGACGCCTTCTTACGTTCAGGCTTCTGTTTTCGACTGCACCGGAGCTTCGGTTCTGATTGCATCAGAACCGAAGCTCCGGATTATTATTTTGACGCGTTTTCTTCACGCGAACCGGTATCCACCTCGCTCGAAAGCGCTCAATGGGCTCGCGCGATATCCGGCAGCAGGCAGATATCGCCGACCTGATCGGTCTGGCCCGCAGCGGTTTTCTGACCGGCCTTCGGCGGGGCGCCGGCCGCCACGCCGGCGGTCTTGGCGACAGGTGCCATACCAGTCGTCTTGGGCGCGGGTGCCGCACCCGGCTTGGTCGGACCCTTGGCCATGCTGTTGACCGGGCTCGACGGGATCGGCGGACCGACGCGCGTCCAGGTCTCGCCGCCGCAGAGGAAGCCGAGCACACAACCGCGAATCTCGAGCTGATCGGATCCCTGCGGCGTGATCGTTGAGTCGTAGAGCTTGCCGTCCTTTGCGTTGTAGACTTGGCCTTCCCAGCCGTCAGTGCCGGCCTTCTTCTTCATGTCGATCAGAATCGGCATGCCGATTGTCGGTCGCGATTGCTTCGCAGGATCAGGATTATGGGTGTCGCGCCCACCCGGCTCTTTCTCCCAGGCGACGACGCCCCACATACTGCCATTACATTGTGCGACACGGATGTTGGCGACACCGTCCGCGACTTTCCAATCGCCGGTCGGATCTGCCGCCATCGCTGGCGCGGAACCCGCGGCCAGTACAATCGCGGAGAAAACCGTTTGGCGCATGATGTTTCTTGGGCAGTGCAACATGGCATAAACCTGTGCTTGCGTTGAAGGTAGGAATGAGGGCAAAACGCCGCATTGAGCGTTTCCAGTTGACGAAGCAACCATCAACCGAACTATGTAGCTGATGCTAAACCCGAATCTAGACGTTTCCGAGATGTTTGTGGAGCGCGAAGCGCAACGCAGTTCCATGCATTCGCGGCACTTGAACGAGCAATTGGTCCGCGTCCTCAAGACAATCGGCTATGATGTCGGCTTCCAGAAGGGACAAGGCCAATACCTCTATGATCGCGATGGCGTTCGCTATCTCGATCTATTGAGCGGATTTGGCGTTTTTGCGATCGGCCGGAACCATCCGGCGCTGCGCGAGGCGCTGAAGAGCGTGCTCGACAGCGATCTTCCCAATCTGGTGCAACTCGACGTATCGACGCTCGCAGGCGTGCTCGCGGAACGTCTCTTGGAACATGTTCCATACCTGGACAAGGTGTTCTTCGCCAATTCCGGCGCGGAGACAGTGGAAGCCGCAATCAAGTTCGCACGCAGCGCGACCGGACGTCCCGGCATCGTGCATTGCGCCCACTCCTATCACGGGCTGACCTACGGCGCGCTCTCGCTCACCGACGATTCAAATTTCCGCGCCGGCTTCGAGCCGCTGCTGCCGGGCTGCACGGCCGTGCCCTTCAACGATCTCGCGGCGCTCGAACATGCGCTGTCCTCGCGCGAGATCGCCGCCTTCATCGTCGAGCCGATCCAGGGCAAGGGCGTCAACATGCCCACCGACGAATTCCTGCCGGGTGCCGCCGCGCTGTGCCGCAAATACGGAACGATCTTCATTGCCGACGAGATCCAGACCGGGATGGGACGCACGGGCCGGTTTCTCGCGGTGGAGCACTGGAATGTCGAGCCCGACATGGTGCTGCTGTCCAAGGCGCTGTCGGGCGGTCACGTGCCGGTCGGCGCGCTGCTCACACGCAAATCCATCTTCGACAAGGTCTTCAATCGCATGGACCGTGCGGTCGTGCACGGATCGACCTTTGCGAAGAACGATCTTGCGATGGCGGCCGGCATCGCAACCCTCGAAGTGATGAAAGACGAGAAGCTGGTCGAGACCGCCGCCAAGCGCGGCGCCGAGTTGCGGTTGGCCTTGACGCGCATGGTTCCGGGCTACGAACTCCTGAAAGAGGTGCGCGGCAAGGGGCTGATGATCGGCGTCGAGTTCGGTCCGCCGAAGTCGCTGAGCCTGAAGGCGTCATGGAACGTGCTGGAGAGCGCCAACAAGGGTCTGTTCGTTCAGCTCATCACCGTGCCGCTGTTCAAGGACCACAAGATCCTGACCCAAGTCGCCGGCCACGGCCTGCACACGGTGAAGCTGCTGCCGCCGCTCACCATCACCGAGCAAGACTGCACCTGGATCGAGACCGCGTTCGATTCCGTTATCGCCGCGAGCCACAAGGTCCCCGGCGCGATCTGGTCGCTCGGCAAGACGCTGGTCGACAACGCGGTGCGCAAGTCGGCGTGATATTGATCCCAGCTTGCCGGTAGCCGTCACTTGATCAAGGTCAGAAGCGGCTTGCCTTTTTCGACGACATAGGTGGCGAGCTCGCTCGCCGTGCGGCTGCCGACATTCTTCGCCGCGTGAACAGTTCCGGCCGGAATGAAGAGCACGTCGCCGGCCTTGAGCGTCACCGGCGGCTTGCCCTCGACCTCATATTCCAGCGATCCGTCGAGAACATAGATGATCTCTTCGCCGGGATGGGTGTGCTTGCCGAAGGCCGCGCCCGGATCGAAGTCCACGCGCACCTGGATGGCCTCACGCCCGGGGACGCTGAGATCGTGCCGCTGCAGGTCGGTTCGCTTGATTCCCGCCTGCTGCGCCTGCGTGCCATGCGACGCTAACGAGCTTCCGACGATCGACAACGCGATCGCCAAGATCAACCTCGTCTTCATGTGGACGCCCCTCAACGCGATGAGGTGAGCATGCTAGATGAGATGCGCTCTGGAGGAAAGGCAGGCTGTCGCCGCATCGTGTCGGGCCTCATGGTTCTCCCGGCGATGTGAAGCATCGTCCGGAGACGCGCGGCTTCGCCGCGCCCTCACCATGAGGGTCTACGATTTGCCGCGAACAAAGCCCTCATCCTGAGGAGCCCGCTGCAAGCGGTCGTCTCGAAGAATGGGCCGCACAGACGCTGCCTGAGCAGGCTTTTTCTCCGTACAGGACGATAGCCCTTATTATCCCTCCTTGTTCACCTGCATCGCGGTCTCGAACTTCTCGCCGAATTCGGCGAGTTCGTCGGCGCCGATGTCGCTGACGGCCCAAAAATTCAGCCCGCGGTCGCTCCAGCGGCGGATATTGAAGCCCTGGACAGTCTCGGTTTTCGCCGCGCGGTGTTCGATGTTCGGCGTCTGCGCCACGAACAGGTTGATGACGTGCTGTCGGCGGCGATAGACCACGGCGCCGATCGCGCGGGCATCGACATAGTCGAGCCGGCCGCCGACCAGCGTGAATCCCAGCGCGGTGAGATCGATCACCGGCGGCGAGACGTCGAGCTTGCCGTTGAACCACGGCTTCACCGTGTGCTGGTCGGTCGAGATCACGTCGGTCAGGTGTCCGGCCTGCAGCGAGCGCAGATGGGCGGAAACCACTTCCGACATGATGAGCTGTTGGTCGTCATTGCGCAGCACGATCGCGACAAGACCTGTCGCGGCCAACGCTGATACGGCGGACCCCATCGCAAAGCCCTTGAGCACGTTGCGCCGGCTCGGCGCAGGCTTCGATTGCGGCAACGACGCCTCGATGCGACGGCGCAGCGACGCCGGGGCGGTGTAGCGCAGATCGGCTTGTGCGATCGCCTGGCTCATCTGCCGATAGGCGGCAAGCGATGCGGCGCAGCGCGGGCAGCCGGCGATATGTGTCTCGACGTCGCGCGCGTGCCCGGCATCGAGCTCGCCGTCGATCAGCGCGTGGAGGAGGATTTCGGATTCGTCGCAGTCCATGTGCCTACTCCTGTTCCGCAAGCCATGCCGAGCGCAGCATGGCGCGGGCGCGCGCGAGACGGGACATCACCGTACCGACCGGGGCTCCCACCGCCTCGGCGATCTCGCGATACGACAGATTATTGATCTCACGCAGGACGAATGTCTCCTTGAAAGGTTCGGCGAGCGCCTCGACCAGCCGCCGGATCGTGGTGGCGTCGCGCTCCTTCAGGATCTGCGTCTCCGGCGTCTCCTGTGGCTCGTGCCAGAGCGGGGCCTGGTCGGCGCTCTCGGCCGTGTCGTCGATCGGGGCGGTCGGCGCCGCCGCGCGGCGGCTGAATTCCGCGCGGCAGACATTGCGCAGGATCGCAAACAGCCACGGCTTCATCGCCGGGCCACGATAGGTGTCGAAGTGCTTCAGCGCGCGCAGGAAGCAGTCCTGCACCGCGTCCTCGGCGTCGGACGCGTCGCGCAGCAGATAGCGCGCGAGCGTGTAGACGTCATCCAGGTACGGCAGCGCCGCCTCCCTGAAACGGCGTGCCTTGTCCGGGTCGTCAGTCGAGCTTGTCAGCGGCATCGCTTGCTTCCCCGCCTTTGCGGAAGTTACGCGTGCCCGGCCGGCCGGTGCAAACCGGCCGGGCATTGTCGTGATGCCTTGGATCGGTCCGTTACTCAACCTTGATCATCCCGGTCATGTGCGGATGCAGCGAGCAAAAATATTTGTAGTCGCCCGCCGTCGCGAAGGTGAACGAGAAGCTGTTGTCGGTATCCAGCGTCTTCGACCTGAATTTGCCCGCCGACACCACGGTGTGCGGGATGTCGTCATGATTGGTCCAGGTGACGGTATCGCCGACCTTCACCTTCACCTCGGTTGGCCCGAAGGTGAAATTGTCGATCGACACGCTGATGGTTGCCGCATGGGCGCGCGGCGCGCCGGACAACAGGACGAGGGTCGCGGCGGCGGCGAGGATTGCGCCGCGTCCGCGGAAGGCAGTGAGCGTCATTTTCGAAATTCCCTTAACCCTGCAGTGGCGTGTCGATGATCGCGAGCGGCTGATTGCCGGTCTTGAAGTTGATGCTGGCGATTCCGAGCACGCTGCGCAGCTTGGCGTCTTCGACCTTCATCGGTCCGGGCGAGGGGGCGGTGCCCGGAGCGGGCTGCGGGAAGGCGGTGGAGCGCGCGGTATGGAAGGTGACGTTGCCCTCGACCTTCTGCATCACCTGATGGATGTGCCCGTTGAGCACGGTCACCGAGCCGAAGCCCTTGAGATAGTCGAGTGCGCGCGCGCCATCCTCGGTGCCCCAGCCCCATTGCGGGTACACGGTCCACAGCGGGATGTGGGCGAACACCACGACGGGCATGGATTTCGAGCGGCCCTTCAAATCGTTCTCGAGCCATTCGAGCTGCGCGGCGCCGAGATTGCCGAGCCCGCCGGCCTTGAGGTCGACCACATTGACGAGACCGACGAAGTGCACGCCGCCTGCATCGAATGAATACCAGCCGGCGCCCTGCGTGCCTTTGCCGTAGCGCTCCTTGTAGAACTTGATCTCCTCGTCGAGGAAGTCGTGCTCGCCCGGCACATAATGCACGTCGAGCTTAGCCTGTGAGATGATGCGATCGGCGTCGTCGAATTCGGAGGCCTTGGAGAGATGCGAAATGTCGCCGGTGTGGATCATGAACGACGGCTTCTTCGGCATCGCCTTGACCTTGTTGATGGCCTCTTCGAGCGTGCCGAGCGCGTTCGGATTGGCCGGCTTGTCAAAACCGACATGGCTGTCGCTGATCTGCAGGAACGTCATGCCGGCAGGCTCGGCGGCATTGGCCGCGTCGACCAGGCCGAGCGACCTCGGCACGCCGCCGGTGATCGTCCAGAGCACGCCGGTACCGGCCCAAGTCATGCATTCCAGCACCCTTCGGCGGCTGACGCCGGGCTCGTCATCATGGTGATCGTGATGGCTCATCGCGCTACCTCCTAAGAACCCCCGATTGGGTTCTGTGTGCTTGATCGCGGGAGGAGGGGTTTATTCCCGGGCTTGAGCCGGAGACGGATCAGTCGCGCATTGTATTAGGGAAGGGCTGATGACGAAGCCGTGAGGCGCCGGCTCAGTGCGCCAGGCGGTAACCCTACCGTCATCTATCGGTCGCAAAGCTGTCGTGGCTCTGTCCGCTGTACGTCAAGTGATTCGCGTAGCGTTCTGTCCGTGAATGTTGTGTTGCGTCTTGCCGTCCCTGGAAACAGGGGCGGCATGTTATTTTTCGACGCCGCGAGAACGCGGGTCACCGGGAGCTCATGACACGAACCCGTCATTTTTCACTTTCGCCCGATTATCGTTGCCGCCCTGTGTTGCCTGTCTTGATGATGCGATAGGACATCAAGCTCACCTGCTTCAGGCCACGCATCGCGATCAAATCCACTCGCTTTCATGCAACCGACGGAGACTATCGTGACCAAACCAAGCATCGTTTTCGCGCATGGCCTCTGGGCTGATGGATCATGCTTCAGCAAGCTGATCCCAGCGCTCCAAGCCGAGGGCTATGAAGTGATGGCGAGTCAGCACGGCCTCGATTCACTCGCGACCGACGTCACCGCCGTGAAGGCGTGTCTTGCTCGCGTCCGTAGCCCCGCGATCCTCGTCGGCCACTCTTATGGCGGCACACTGATCACGCACGCCGGGACCGATGCGCGGGTGGCCGGGCTCGTCTATATCGCGGCCCTCGCGCCGGATGCCGACGAGACCTCGCAGGGCCTGCTCGACAAGTTTCCAACGACCCCCGTGTTCGGCCACATCGAGGTGGCGGAAGGGCGCGTCTGGCTCAAACAGAGCGGCGTCGAGCACTTCGCGGGAGATCTGCCCGAGGCGGAGCAGAAGCTGGTGTATGCAACGCAGGGGGCGCCGGTGGCGGACCTCTTCAACCAAAAGGTCGAGGGCACGGCGTGGAAGTCCAAGCCGAGCTGGTATGTCCTCGCCAACCAGGACCATACCGTTCACCCGGATCTGCAACGCTTTGTCTCGAAACGCATGAAAGCTGCCGCGACCGAAGTCACGGCGTCCCACGTCCCCATGTTGTCGAAGCCGGATGTGGTGCTCGATGTCATCCGCAAGGCCGCGAGCGCAGTCTCAGCGTCCTGACGTCGATTGGCGCACCATAGAAGTGTCTCTGGAAAAGCCGGCAAGGGGAGCCGGGACCTGACCGGAGGCTCACGCGATCAGGTCGTGATGCGACGCGAGCAAGGCGACGCTGATCGCGGCGCGGCCGTCGGCGATATCCCCGTGGCCGGGGAAATGGAAGGCATCCGGCGCCTCGTGGGCCGGGTGAGGTTCACCGCCTGCCGAGGGTGACCCCTGCCATGAATCATGCGGACCGGAATCATGCGGACCGGCCGATGCGGAAGGATCGGCCGACGGAGCGCTCACGCTCGCATGCTGGAGGTTGGCATCGTCCTTGAACTGGAACGAGGAGGAACTCGCCTCGCGGTGGAAATCGTGGACGTTGTCGGCGCCCTGGATGGTCACGGTCACCGTCTGGGCCGTACCGTCGATGGTGGTCACCGTGAACGTGTCGGTCAGCGTGTCGCAGGCGTTCAGCGCCTTGACCGTGGGATTGCCATCATTGAGGGAATACGTCCACGTGCCGCTGGCCGTCATCGTGAAGCTGCCGTAGCCGTGATCGCTCGCTTGCGGACAGGTCACCGCCGCGAACGTGTTGTCCGGGTTGTCGACGTCCTTGTCGGTCAAGGTACCGCACGCGCTGGGCGGAGGGGCGCAAGGATTGCTCGGCTCGACCACGCAGCCGTGCGTGTCGCCGCAGATGACGGCTGCGTCGTTGCTCCCTTCGATCGTGATGCTCACCGTTTGTGCGGTTCCGTCGATGGTCTTGACGACGAAGCTGTCGGTGAGCGTCTGGCCCACGTTGAGCGCCTGGACCGCGCAATTGCCGTCGTCGAGCGTGTAGGTCCAATGCCCGTCAACGGTCATGGTGAAGCTGCCGTAGCCGTGATCGCTCGCGTGCGGTGAACTCACCGCGGTGAACGTGTTGGCCGGATCGTCGACGTCGGTATCGGTCAACAGACCGGTCGCGGTCGGAACGCCGTGCTCGGAATTGTAGACCCCGCCCGCCTCGAGCACGCAGCCATGCGTGTCGCCGGAGACGACGGCAGGGTCGTCCACGCCCTGGATGGTGATTGTGATCGTCTGGGGTGTGCCGCCGATCGTCGTCACGGTGATTGTGTCGGTCAGCGTGTCGCAGGCCTTGAGCGCCAGAACCGCGGCGTTGGCGTCGTTGAGCGCGTAGGTCCAGTGCCCGTCGGTCGTTATTGTGAAGCTGCCGTAGCCGTCGTTGCTGGCGTGCGGCGAACTCACCGCCGTGAACGTGTTGGCCGGGTCGTCGACGTCCGTGTCGGTCAGCGTGCCGCTCGCGGTCGGGACATCGTGGGTAGCCGCTGCGGCCGCGACGGAGGTCATGGCGAGTGCGGCGACCGTTCCGGCGGTGGTGCCGGATATCACGGACGCGTCGTCAGTGCCGTCGATATTCACCTTGAAGATCTGGCTCGCCGACGCCAGGCCGTCGGAGGCCGTGATCGTGAAGCTATCCGTCGTCGGCGCCTTCAGCGCATTGATTGCGTCGTTGTTCGGCACGTAGGTGTACGCGCCGGTCGTGCTGTTGAGGTACAGGATTCCGTATGAACCGGGCTTCTCGACGTTGTATGTGGCGCCGGCGATCACGACCGGACCGATTTCGCCGCCTGCGATGCCGAGGATCGGCGCGGCGCCTGAACCGAAGCTGGTCGCGGAGAAGCTGCCGCTGGTCGCCGAGAAATCGTCGAATTTGACCGTGTCGACCTCGATTGGGCCCGCCCCCAGCGTCAGCGTCGGCGGCAAATGGACGAGAAGCGTATCCGGAACGGAACTGCCGGGGACCACGAGCCCGGGAAGGGCGTGCTGCGGCAAAGGCCCGTCCGGCTCGATGAAGTTGATCGGCTGCGGCGCCAGCTCTGGCGCATCGCCCGGAGGGGTGCTGGAGCCGGGCGGCCCGTGCTCCCTCGCGTAGTTGGCAAGCACGTCCTGCTGCTGGACCTGCAGGTCCTCCATCCGCGTGGCGCTGTTCGGGACCTGGGCGAAGCTGACCGAGGACCCGTTTTTCGTGAGGACGACCGTCTGCCCGGGGTCATCGACGACGATATGGCGCGGCACGGCCTCCTTGGTGACGAGCTCGAAGGAGCCGTGCTCGAAATCCTTGTAGGTGATGGTGCCCTGGTCGAACACGGTGACGTCCGGATCGGCGGCCCAGGCCTCCTTGATCGCGGAAAGGATCAGCGCGACGAAGGACACTCCGCCGGCCCACCCGGCGCCCGCGACGGCGGCCGATCCGTCGGCGCCTTGGCGGCTGCGGACGAGTGGCGGAAGGCTTCGGCCCGGCGTCAGCCGGAAGCTACTGAAGACCCGTGCGAGAGACATCCTAACGCCTCGCATGCTGCCGCTTCCGCCGAAACGGCTGAACAAACCGAACGAGTATAAGTCTATCCGCGAGGTCTCAGGTTCGACGCGACGCGCTCGCGCCTGTCATCCCGAGGTCATATTCACGAAATGTTGATCAGACTCGGCAGTCCGAAATGCATCATTTTGTTGACGGTGAGCCGTCCGGAAGGACGGCGGCCGTGACTAAAAACTGGTAGCCGGCGCGATCTGATTCGCCGCGCGGCTCTGCCGACATTCCGCCGGGGCGGAATCGGGCTCTTCTCGAACGGGGGAAGATGGATGGACGGACGCACGACGATCGCGGGTCTTTTGGGCCTCCTGCTTGCGCTGGCAGGCTCTCCATCGGATCCCGCCCGGGCACAGGACGTCAAGCCGATCGGCAAGGTCGTGACCGCCGTCGGCAAGGTAACGATACAGCATGCCGACGCCGCGGTCGTTCAGGCCAGACTGTCCGACGACCAGGCCGGCGCGAAGGTCGGCGATCCCGTCTACCGCGGCGACGTGATCAAGACCGGCGCCGACGGTCGGGTCGGCATCAACTTCGCCGACGACAGCTCGTTCAACCTGTCGAGCAACGCCAGCATGGAGATGAACGAATTCGTCTATGACCCGGCAGGGAAGTCCAACTCGACCTTGTTCAGCCTGGCCAAGGGCACGTTCACCTTCGTTGCCGGCAAAGTCGCCAAGACCGGCAGCATGAAGGTCGACACCCCGGCGGCGACAATGGGAATACGGGGCACCACGCCTCACATCGAGATCTCCGACGACGGCACCGTTAGGTTCTCCACGCTGATCGAGGAGGGCAAGGACCGCGTCATGAAGCGCAGGGCCGCGGCCCCGGTACGGGAGCGGAGGGCCGACCGCGAACTCGGCATCTGCCGGGGATGCTGATGAGGACGCGCCTCGCCGCGGCGTCCGTCCTGCTCCTGCTGCTCGCGCCGGCGGCGGCGCAGAAGCCGAGGGAAGGGCAGTTCAGGAACGTCGAACTTTGCAACGGCGCCGCCTCGCCGGAGACGAGGATCGAGGCCTGTTCGGCCTTCATCGAGGCCGGCCGGGGCGGCCCTTCGTCCTTGGCCATCGCCTACAACAACCGCGGCATCGCCTACGCCGCGAAGGCCGACTACGACCACGCCGCTGCCGACTTCGAGAGCGCGATCGCGATCGACCCCGCCTTCGTCAAGTCCCTCAACAACCGCGGCGCGACGAGACTGAAGAAGGGCGAATACGACACCGCGATCGAAGACTTCGACCGGGCTATCGGCCTGCAGCCGGCCTACGCCGGCGCCTTCGCAAACCGCGCCGAGGCCTGGCTGAAGAAGGGCGACTACGCGCGCGCAGAGAGCGACTATGCCGCGGCGACCCGTCTGAATGCGGACATGGAAGGGGCCTGGAGCGGCCTCTGCTGGATCCGGGCGGTGGCCGGCGATCCGCGGGCCGCCATGGAGGCCTGCGACAAGGCGATCGGGGCAGGCGCGCACACGGCCTCGACCTACGATTCCCGCGCGCTCGCCCACCTGAAGGCTGGACGCCCCGACGCCGCGATCGCCGATTACGATGCCGCGCTGCGCATCGATCCGAAGCTTGCGAACGCGCTTTACGGCAGAGGACTTGCGAAGCTCCGGCGCGGCAAGACGTCCTCGGGCGAGGAGGACATCGCGGCCGCGAACGCCCTCCGGATCGATATCGCCAAGGAATTCGTGCGCTACGGCGTGCAGTAAGCGTCGCGATCCGCAGCCATCGAAGCCGCCGCGCCCAAAGTCCTGCGCCGCGCAAGCCGGGCAGCATGGGGGCGCCATCATCGCCACAATCTCGTCTTCGCGGAGGGCATCAGTACCCTGGGACGTCTGCTCTTGCGCCGCAATTGAGGGCCAAGCAGACGTAAGCTTCAGGATCTCGTTGCTTTTGATGGGTACGCACTAACTAACGCGCGTCTTCGAGGATCATCGCCGCGGCTTTCTCGGCGATCATCGCGGTCGGCGTGTTGGTATTGCCCGATGTGATGGTCGGCATGACCGACGCATCCGCGACGCGAAGTCCGCCGATGCCGTGGAAGCGCAGGCGTTCGTCGACGACGGCCGTTGCGTCGTTGGCTGTGCCCATCTTCGCGGTGCCGACCGGATGGAAGATCGTCGTGCCGATATCGCCGGCTGCTTTTGCAAGCGACGCATCATCGTCGCCGACGGAGGGGCCGGGGAGAAATTCGA
Organism: uncultured Alphaproteobacteria bacterium; assembly: GCA_963770385.1. Taxonomy (GTDB): domain Bacteria; phylum Pseudomonadota; class Alphaproteobacteria; order Rhizobiales; family Xanthobacteraceae; genus Bradyrhizobium. The sequence continues at coordinate 4,340,526 of CAVYPJ010000003.1, forward strand.
CCGGGTGATAGCGTTCGAGCGCCTTCTGCTTCATCAATCGCCGCGTGGTGCGGATCGCGTCGGCCGCGACCTCGCGGTCTTCTTCGGTCGCCAGATAATTCGGCGCGATCGACGGCGCTTCATCGGGCTTTGCCGAGCGAATGCGCACCGTGCCGCGCGAAGTCGGCTGCAGGTTGCAGGCGCTGACCGTGATGGCGGGAAACCGGTGCAGCGGATCGCCGAACTTGTCGAGCGACAGCGGCTGCACGTGAAACTGGATGTTGGCGCGTTCGCGATGGGAATCGGAGCGGGTGAAGATGCCGAGCTGCGACGGCGCCATGGTGAGCGGCCCGCGCCTGCGGAAGGCATAATCGAGCCCCATCATCCCGCGCCGCAGAAGCGAATAATAGGTCTCGTTCAGCGTGCGCACGCCGGACACCTGGTAGATCGCGCGCTGCTGCAGATGGTCCTGCAGATTGCGGCCGACGCCCGGACGATCCAGCACAACATCGATGCCGAGCGGCGTAAGCCAATCGGCAGGGCCGATTCCGGAGCGCTGCAGCACCTGGATCGATCCGATCGCGCCGGCGCTCAGGATCACTTCGCCTTTGGTCATGGCGTCGATGGTCTCGCCATTCTGGATGAAGCGCACGCCGGTGACGCGGCCGTTCTCGACCAGCAGCCGATCGACCAGCACGCGCGTTTCCAGCCGCAGATTGGACCGCGTCAGCGCGGGCTTCAGGAAGCCGCGCGCCGATGACCAGCGGCGCCCGCGCTTCTGGTTGACATGAAAATAGCTGACGCCTTCGTTGTCGCCGGTGTTGAAGTCGGGGATCTTCCTGATCCCCATTTCCGCAGCGGCTTCGCCCACCGCATCCAGAATGGTCCAGGAGAGCCGCGGCGCCTCGATGCGCCAGCCGCCGCCCACGCCGTGATGCTCACTCTCGCCGAGGAAGTGATCCTCCAGCCGCCGGAAGACCGGCAGCACGTCGTCATAGCCCCAGCCGGAAAGACCAAGCTGCCGCCAGTGATCGTAATCGGCGGCCTGGCCGCGCATCGAGATCATGGCATTGATGGCGGAGGAGCCGCCGATCACCTTGCCGCGCGGATAGGCCAGCGAGCGGCCGTTGAGGCCGGGCTCGGCCTCGGTGCGAAACATCCAGTCCGACCGCGGATTGCCGATTGCGAAGAGATAGCCGACCGGAATGTGGAACCAGATCCAGTTATCGTTGCCGCCGGCTTCCAGGATCAGGATGCGGTTCTGGGTTTGGCGGAGAGCCGGTTGGCGAGGATGCAGCCGGCCGTGCCCGCGCCGACGATGATGTAGTCGAAATCTCCCTCGAGCCTTCTTGGCATGTTGCTTGGTCCCGGCGCTTCCATTCCGCCTGTACTAAAGCATGATCCGGAAAAGTGTGTAGCGGTTTTCCGAAAAGATCATGCTCAATCAAAGACCTAAAGCGCGATGATAATTCAACCTGATCTCATCGCGCTTTAGCCAGACGGTGGTGGGCGGCACAAGGGCAGGCGAGTCCTTGTTTTTGGCTGGCTTTTTCCTGGCTCTTCGCTGTTGCGAAGACGCCTTGCTGTTTTGCCATAGCCGCCCAGTCTCTCACCCGCTGGGAGGAGTGTATTTTGCATGTTACAAACGTAACAAGTTCAGATAGCGGAGAACCAAGCTTCCATGCCCATCGTCAACCGTGTCGCCGATCTGCAACCGGACATCCAGGCCTGGCGCCGCGATATCCATGCTCACCCGGAGTTGCTCTACGATGTGCACCGCACCTCCGCCTTTGTGGCCGCACGGCTGCGGGAGTTCGGCTGCGACGAGGTCGCGACCGGTCTCGGCAAGACCGGCGTGGTCGGCGTCATCAAGGGCAAGAAGCAGGCATCCAACGGCGACATCAAGGTGATCGGCTTGCGCGCCGACATGGACGCGCTGCCGATCGAGGAAGAGACCGGCCTTGCCCACGCCTCCAAGACGCCGGGCAAGATGCACGCCTGCGGCCATGATGGCCACACCGCAATGCTGCTCGGCGCGGCGCGCTATCTCGCGGAGACGCGGAATTTCGCCGGCGATGCGGTGGTGATCTTCCAGCCCGCGGAAGAGGGCGGCGCAGGCGCGGCGGCGATGATCAAGGACGGGCTGATGGACCGCTTCGGCATCGAGCAGGTCTATGGCATGCACAACGGCCCCGGCATTCCCGTCGGCGCGTTCGCGATCCGGCAGGGACCGGTGATGGCTGCGACCGACTCCATCGACATCAGGATCCAGGGTCATGGCGGGCACGCGGCGCGTCCGCACAAGTGCATCGATTCCGTCATCGTCGGCTCGCAGCTCGTCACGGCGCTGCAGCAGATCGTGTCGCGTAACGTCGATCCGCTGGAATCGGCCGTGATCTCGATCTGCGAATTCCACGCCGGCAATGCGCGCAACGTGATCCCGGACACCGCGGAGCTGCGCGGCACGGTGCGGACGCTGACGCAGGAAACGCGCGAGCTGGTGCGCAAGCGCGTGCGCGAGGTCGTGGACGGAATAGCGCAAGTCACAGGCGCAAAGATCGATCTGGTCCTCGAGCCCGGCTATCCCGTCACGGTCAATCACGGCGCGCAGACCGACTTTGCGACGCGGATCGCCAAGGAGGTCGCGGGCGACGCCAATGTGCACGAGATGCCGCCGATGATGGGCGCGGAAGACTTCGCCTACATGCTGGAGGCACGTCCGGGCGCGTTCATCTTCTGCGGCAACGGCGACAGCGCCGGCCTGCATCACCCCGCCTATGACTTCAACGACGAGGCGATCGTCTACGGCACATCGTACTGGATCAAGCTGGTGGAGAACACGCTGGCGGCGTGAGGGTTGTTGCGTAGCGTGCGTAGCAACCGTTAAGAGCAAACTGCGCCAGTGCGGCGAGCTGGTGTTACGGATACACGTCTGCTTGATCCCGTGCTGATCATCAACCAGAGCAATTCCACGAGGGAGCGGAGGCGAGGCAGTAGCTCGCCGCGCGATTCGCTCAGTAGCTGAGTCTTCGAGTCAAAGCTTACTTTGGACCGACGTTTGAGATACGCATGTATTCTTCGCGCGCTGTGTCAAGATCAGCTTTGGTTTTTTCGAGCAGTGCGGTCGCGTCGCGCGTGTTGGCGATCAACGTATTGTAGTTCTCGCGAACGCGATCAAGTTCGCCTCTAACGCCATCGAGCTGAGACTTTGCTTCTTGGAGCCCACGGTTGGAAGCATCGAGCGTGGCTGTTTTGGCGGTCAACGCGGCGTCCGCTTCGCTTAGCTTTTTTGTTTGCTCAGCTAAGGCCTTGTCCGCATCCTTGATGGTGATCTGAGTACTAATGATAGAGTTTTGAAGAGAAATTACCTGATTGTTGACCTCTCGCAGAGCAGCAAAACTACCGATTAGCATTGCTCCGGCAGCCGAGACCACTACGAGCAGAACCACAGGAAATACCCGAGTTCGTACATCGCGAACCGCGTTGTCTTCGACTTCTTTTAGCCGCGCTTCGCTCTCCTCGCGCAATGTTCGATCACGCGAAGAAATTTCCTTTTGTCGAGTGTCGAAGAATTCCTTTGCTTGTTTCTCGAGCTTTTCGAACTCCTGCTCAACCCTTGCCTGAATCATACCAGCGACGTCGCCCATCGTCGTACCCCCTCCAGACGGCCTATATCGCCCCCAGGTAGCATACTGATAAAATATCACTTGTGATTTAAATCACATGTCTCGTTCGTTCTGTTGTCGCCTCCCAACGTCGTCATTTTCATTCTCACGATTCAATTGGACGCGGCAGGTAACTCTACTGTTCTTTCCGGATTGGAACGTTCCCGCGCACTGGAAGCTTACAATGTCGACAGTATCGCTAAGTCATCGAAATAGGAGCCCCAGGGCGCCCAATCGCCCTGGGGCTCTCTTTATCAATCGACGCCAGCCCTTGCGGACTTCTTGTCAGCTTCGCCACGGATGTAACCCTCATGGACATCTTGGGCCTTTGCGTACTCGGGCTGGAATCGAACGCTAGCGTAGTTCGAGGCTTTTTCCGTTTCCTGATTCCTCTTGCCGAGCTCCGCCGTGTCTCCGAAGCCAAGAACCTGCCTGGCAAGCTCTGTGAGCGGGCCATCAACCTGATACTCGGTGCGTTGCATCGTCAGGAGATTTATCAGGTACAATGGAGTTCCATTGAACTTCTCGAACATCTCATGACGATTGCCCCACTCGGTAAGGAACCGCTCGCTGATCTGCCTGAATATCTTGATGCGATCCCGGGCACTGATCTCCGGACCCCGAAGCGCTTCAGCCAATTTGGGACCGATGTACGGGTCGTCCAGCTCTTTCCTGGTCGGCTGGATAACGACGCCGCGCCCACAGAAATCGATCAGCATATTGACCATCTTGTGCTGATTTTCCAGGTAGTAAGCGCGACCAAAGTCGACGTAGATGTTGTTCGGCTTGTAGAGTCCCCCGGAGTCAGGAATCCTGTCTCTTCGGCCGCGAGCATGAAGGCCCGACACGTCTCACGGAATCTGATAAGCTCAGCGAGTTGCGCCTGCACGACCGGTCCTGAACCGGTCCCGAGCGACTGAGTAAGCAACAGCGCCAGACCGACCATAAGCTCGGCGTGTACGCAGTGGCGAATTTGTGTTTCCAGATGAATCCAGTCAAACTGACGCTGCGGGTACCATTTCGCATGGTCCGGATTGCCAATGTGTTGCACCTGCGCCCAGGGAATCAGGACGTCGTCGAAGTAAACCATTGCATCAAGCTCGTCACCGATAGTAGCCAGCGGTCGATCGTACGGATCTGCGTCCGGTTCGGCATTCGATTTACGGGCAACCACCGCGATACCCGTCGTGGCGATCGGAACCAAGGCATATACCGTTTGCTCCGGTGTCTGGCCCGGGCGCCACAGATTGCCAATCAGCAGGTGGTTTACAAATGGCACCGATGTGCCAATAGCTTTCCAGCCCCTGACTAGGATTCCGTCGTCCCTCTCATCAACAATCTTCAGCATCGGGGTCTCGGCCATTGCGTTGTCGCGACCCCGGTCGAATTGCACATCGAGGAACATTGGAGAAATCGCAAGGTCCTTGGAGGTAATCTCCTCCCATTGATGCTGAATATTCTTGGATAGGTCGCGCGTTCCGTTTTTGAATCGGGAGTTTTCAGCCCACGGCTTTTGGTCATCGACCTGCGTGAACATCACAGCGTTCATTGCCGCCGGCGGCCGTGTAAAGATGCCACCCTTGAAATGGCGACAAATGAAATCACAGTACTTGCGGCGCCGAACTACATCTTCTTTGGATCGCGGCAAGAACCAGTGCATCGATTGGCGATTGCCGTTCGTGTCGACAAAAGTTGCGACATCCTGGTTCTTGGGTTCCAGATGCAGGTCGTAATACTCTGCGATCGCGTGAGCATAGCCTTTCGTCTTGGGATCCGTCGTGATGTCTTCGATCAGTTCGCCACCGACGTACACTTTCCGCCCGTCGCGAAGCGACTCTAGATACTCTTTACCTGTTCTCATGGTGAATGCTCCGTTAGGCGTTGAGTTGTTTCTGAAACGTTGCAGCGTCCCAGTAGTCTTCACTGCTGTGAATGAGCCTCCCGCGCACATGCAAAACGAGAACTCCTCGCAATGAAATTCTTTGACCACGCGCAATCGTGCGGCCCATTTGCGCCTGCAGAGTTGCCGTAAGGAGATACGTGATCGTCACCGATCCGAATGGATCTGCAATCTGCACGTGCGGGGCCCAGTGGGCATCCGGAAACCAACCGAAGAACTTCTGCAAGCCATCCGCAATCGCGGTCCGACCAACCTTGGAATGGCCCATCACTATGTCTTCATGAGTGCCGTTAGCATCGTAAAGCCCCGCGACAGCGGCCGCGTCATGACGATTGTAGGCGCCATAGAGCACGTCGGCGATTCCGTATAATTTCATGTCCTGATCTCTCGTCTCGTAGCTGGCTCCCCGATCGCGACACCGTGCAGATAGCGGCCCTCTCCATACAGCAACGGCGGCAGAGATTGCGGTGCCAGGATCGCCTCAATGGCGCTAATGACGACGAGATGGCTTCCTACGGAAAGAATGTCCGTCGCCCGGCAATCGAACGTCACAACGGAGTCTCGCAAAACCGGCATCATGACCCGCTCTGGTAAACCGGAGGGCGGAACGACATAGTCGCCGATGAATTTATCCTCGCCTGCGCGCGAACATAGCTGCGACAGATAAAGCTGCGCCTGGCTCAGCAAATTCACGGCAAAGCGGCCGCCACGTGATATGTCCGAAGCCGTGGTCGTACGATTATTTACGCAAATAAGGAGCGTCGGGGGATCCATGCATACAGGCGTGAATGCGCTAACCGTCATTCCCCACGGTTCACGATCATGCAGCGTCGTGATTACGGTGACGCCGCCGACTATCCGTCGCATCGCAGTCCGAAACGCTTCTGCCTCTCCGCCGCTATTGACGCCCCAGCGTACGCCGGAGTATCCGACGTCGACCTGCTCGAGTAGCGGTAATTGTGTTGCTTGTTCGACCATCTTCCATTCCACACTGCCGCTCGACTCTGTTGAGTTCGATCTGATGCGGATCCTTTGGGTAAGGACAAAGTCCGTCGTTGAATTCGGGAAATCAGTTCGGCTACGACAACGTCACGCTTTGACCATGGACTCCACGCTCCGAACGAGATTTGGAATTCCAACTATCCGCTCGGTCGATGGTAAGTCGCGATGCGTCATGTTGGTCGCGGCTGGAAGCAACGCCAACGTCGTGAGCAGGGTGCGACGGTCGATGCCGGAGCGGAGAATGGTTTCTTTCATGTTCGGCTACTCCTAATTCAAATAAATCGGATGGAGCATGCTCGGCGAAAATGCGATCGACCGCTCTGCCGTTGATGCCGTTCGGGATGTCCAAGAGCGAGCTTGAACAGACGTCGGGAGCGGCGGGTTGGGGTGATGAAGCCTTGGACGCGAGTCAGAAGGCGAATTCCAGGCTGGCGTGTGCAACCAACTTTCCCGTAGACGCAAACGAAACGCGGGTTTCCGTGAAGGCCGACGCTTTGCCAAAGCGCAATACTTCTGCTCTTACATGATAGTCATCGTCGACGGCTGGACGCAGGAAGTGAGTGTGCTGATACACGGTGCCTTTAGTGATGCGCCCCGCCGTGCCCACAGACAATGAAGCAACCGAGTCAATGGCTGCCATGATTGCCTGACCACATACCGCACCGCATGACAATTTGAGCGCATCATTTTGCGGAAACATCGCGGACACGATGCCCGGACGGACCTTGAACTCACGAAGGCCGAGCATTTTCACCCAAGGCGCGAAAACATATTCGTACAACTCAAGAACCGTGGCATCTGTCACTGGCAAACAATGAAGCGGAACAGTCATTTCAGTCCGCCTAACTCCCAAGGCAGGATCGGACTCGTTTTGCGTCGCCTGCTCGTTCACAAGAGCCCGGTTTCCCGTCAGCGTCATTGTATTCTCAACTTCTGTAATCATCGTTTTCTCCGATTCTCGTCAACGCGTGACTACCAAGATCGGAATCTAGGCGGCTGGACCTCAGGTGTCGTGAGAGAATCGCGCCCAATCGTGCGTACTAGCGCGCACCGCCCGACGCCCCGCGGCGGCGCTGACACCATCCCGGAGGCGTGATTTGGCGTGACGCAAAGTTGAGCCGGGCCTATCTCGAGGCACGCTACGTTGATCAACATCTGCCCGTGGCTTCGGCGCAGGCCGTTTACAAGCCATGCGAATAGACTTGCAAGATTATTGACCCATGGAGTCGATGGTGCAGCCAAACGATGAGTTTCTCAGCGCTCCAAAATTGGATTATGACGGTTTCCGAGCTGCACTGCGCGAGAATTTTGGATGTTTTAGTCCTGCTCGCGGAACCAACGCCTTCGCAGGCAAGGTGCGCACGCGGCGCGTCTTCGGATTCGCTGCAGTGGATCTCACCTGCAACGCATCCCGCATGGAGCGGACGGAACTGGACATTCGCCGTGACGACATGGTGCACTACTACGTCACAGGTCAGGTTACGGGCGGATCGACAATCATTCACGACGACCGAGTTGTAAATGTCGCTGCTGGCGATGTTATCTTGCTCGATTCCACAAGACCCGTGACATTCATCCCAACGACTCGACATCGATATGACCAATGGTTTGCTCTGAAGTTGCCGCGCCAGACCTTGGTGTCGCATCTCGGCTTCGAACCCCAATGTGGCGCGTGCGGTCGCCGGCAGGCGCAAGCGTCACGTCTGCTCTGTCAACTTGCTCTTGACCCCGTCAGCGATGCAGAGCCGGCGTTCGCATCGGCTGATAGATTTATGCCTCTGGTGGTCTATGATCTCCTCGGCGCACTGTTTGCACCGCCCGACCCGCTTGGCTCGCGCCACAACGACAAGCTGTTCATGCGCGTCTGCGGCATCATAAAGGACCGCTTTGCCGATCCGGACATCTCTCCGCGCGAGGTGGCTGCCGACGCGGGAATTTCACTGCGCTATCTGCAGAAGCTGTTCACGGTCCGTGGGACGACATGCAGTCACCACATATGTTCGGCCCGTCTGGATCATGCGGCGCGTCTGATCGAACGCCGCGCGGTGATGAAGACAGGTCAGCCTCTCAGCGATATTGCCTACACGTGCGGCTTTCGCGACTATACGCATTTTGCGCGCGGCTTCCGCAAGCGTTTCGGCGCCGCACCGGGCGCCGTCGGAGCAGGCGCCACCGGTAGCGATAACGCGGCCCGCGCCGACCTTGGGCAATTCGGAAGGCCCTCTACGGAGCGACGCGACAAGCGCGCTGTTTAGCCAGCGCGAACCGACGCAACAATAGGCGACAAGCACGATGCTGCAGCGGTTCAAGCGCTGTATTCCAAGGACGGCATTCAAGTGAATCCCGTCGGCGAGGTGAAGACCGACCTCAAAGCCACCTATGAGCAATATTTCAAGGATGGCGAGCAGAGCATCAACACCACGATCAAGCGCGCTGCGCTGATCAATCCCGACGTGGCAATTGCGAACGGCGATGTCAATGTCAATTTCAACGTCGAACCGCTCAAGCGTGCGTTGTTTTCTGGTCTGCCGTCTACGTCAGGGAAGGCGGGACTTGGAAAATCAAGCTGCTGACGGCTGCGGTTAAGCCGCCGCCCAAGGAAGCCGCCGCGAAGTAAATCTAGTTCAGCTCCGACCCGGCCCTCGCGTAGGGCAGGAGCACAACTATTGTTCGAGCTTGGCCCTCTCGGCGCGAGCAACAGCCTTTGCGCGCTCTAGGGCCTCTGCGCTGTCAATTTGTCCCGGTCGCAGGCGGCGGCTTTGCTCGTCGTCCCAATCGAAATAATACGAAACGCGGACTTCATAGGTGCCGCACTTCGGGACGGGCTCGGTTTTGATCAGGCGGATTTCGGTTCTCATCACCTCAATATAGACGGTGAACGACTCGTGAACAAATCCCCCCGTATTTCCCCCGAATGAACGGGAAGGTTCCTGCACCGTTCTGCACGTTACTGCACTCATAGCTTCGGAAAAGCTCAATAAATCCAGTACTAGCAGGGCTGGAAAAAGTTGCGGCCAGCTCTTGGGGGAGAGCTGGCCGCGCGCGAACCGGTCTGGGACGGGGAGGGGTGGGGATGTGACCGGGTCGCGTGACTCGCTAATCGTTGTGTGTTGTCAGCCGGCGTCAGCGATCTCTCGCACTTGCCGTCGCGACGGCCGGGCGGCCGTCGCCGAGTGAAACCCAGACATTCGGATCGGCCTGCGACTGACGCTTGACGAAGCGATATCCAGTCTCGGTCCAGGCGACGACGCTTTCGTTCTGGTTGTCGAGGATGAACTCGCCCTTGTCGGTCTTCACCGTCAGCACCGCGTGGCCTTCGCCCTTCTTGTCGCGCACCACGGTGATGAGCAGCGCCTCGCGGGGCCAGCCGGCATCGATCAGCATCTTGCGCTTCATCAGCACATAGTCTTCGCAATCGCCGTAGCCGTCGGTCGGCAGCGACCATCTCTCGACCACGCCCCAATGATCCATGTCGGTCATGGGCTTGACGTTCTCATTGACCCAGCGATTGACCTTGACGAGATCCCGCCACGCGGCTTGCGACATCACGATGTCGCGCGCCTGCGTTGCGCCGCCTCTGCATTCGCCCGGATTTTCCGCGCAGAACTCGATCCAGCCGATCGGCGCGCGTGTCGTGTCGCCAAGGCTTGCATAGACGATGTCGTTTGCTTTTGCCGGCGCGGTGATTGCAAACAGGATCGCGGCAGTCGCCGCCAATCCTTTTCCCTGTCCCGTGAACTTGAACACTGTAGCCCCCGTTTTTTGTTGGGGCCATGTGTCTCACAAAGATTTTGCGCCGCCGCTAAGCCGGCCAGGGCGATTTGAGACGAATAAAAATCAAAACTGCCGCGAACTTGAATCCTGTTTGAATCGTCTTCGACTAAAATTTGAGAAAACGGCAATTGAGTAAAATTTTATCGGTTAACGCATGCATCGCTGTCGTTGCGCGGTTTTGCGCGCGAAAACCGTGCGGCGTTAACTGCCGCTCGCCGTCGCTGAATTGACCGCATTTGCAATTTGTCAACGCTATGCGGACCGTGGGAGGCGGCTGAGGCCGGGGAATGGCGCCTGTGGCGCTTTACCTTGCGGTAACGTTGTCTTCGAGCGTCTCGGCGAGCTGCTCGTGGACGAACTCGATGGCGAAGCCTTCCTCGAGGTTTCGCACCACCCGGGCCTGGATCTTGCCCAGCATGACGTGGGATTTCAGCGGCGGGCAGTTCTCGGCTGCGATTGCCGCGCCGGACAGCGACAGGTCGATGATCCGGCAGGTCATCTTGGTACCGTCGTCCAGGGTCAGCACCGCGATCGGGTTGCGCGGTATGATACGGTCGTGGCGGCGATCTTCCGGCAGGTTCAGAATGTCGCGGTTGGCGAGCCAGGTCAGCTGGGCTGCGAGCTTGTCGCGCTTGCGGGCGGTCGCGCCCACCGTCATCGCAAAGCCGTTGTCGATGATGCGGGTGATTTTACCTTCGACCCGGCCGATATGGTCGAGATAGGCGATCACGCGATCGCCGACATTGCCGATGCCGGGCGCCAGCAGGGCCAGCCCGCCGGGGGACATGTTGATGATCTGGCAGGGAAACTCACGCCGGTCCGGCAGCATGTAGCGGCCGAGCAGATGCACTCTCACCCGTTGAAAGCGCCGGCGCTCTTCGGCGGCCGGGGGAATCAATTTTCTGTTCGGCAACGCCATTTTTCGCCACTCGGCCAGCGGCCCTTCGGTGTCGGCAAACCCTAGCGCCGATAGGGTTAACGAGCGGTTAGCAGCAGCCTCATCGGGCTACCGCATTTGCACGGCCGGTCGTGTTGGTTGCCAACCGGTTGAAGAACCACAGCAGCACGGGGCAGGCGATGATCGTGGCTGCGCCGATGTCGATCGCAGCCGCCGCGCTGCCGGTCCATTTGGCGGCGCCGCCGGCAATGACCGGCCCCAACATCATCCCCGCGTAATAGAAGGTGTAGAATACGCCCATGCCGATCGCCCGCGTTGCCGGTTGCAGCATCTGCGCAGGCAGGCTCAGCATCGGTCCGGCCGGCTGGCCGCTGATCAGCCCGATCGCGATGACGATCGCGATCACGGCATCGCTTCGCGGCAGCGTCGCCATCAACAGCGCCGACAGGATGCAGCCGCCGACCAGTATGGCCTGCGGACGGTGGATGCGGTCGGCCAGGAAGCCGCCGAACGGGACACCGATCATCGCAAGCCACAACACGATACTGATGGTCGAGCCTGCGGCCGTGATCGACCATCCGCGCTCGACCAGCATGGACGGGCCGAAGCTGAAGATCGTCGCAAAGCCGACATTGTAGAGGCCCCACATCGAACCTGCGACACCGGTCGCGAACAACGTCCTGGCGTCGGGCCACGAGGAGAGGGGAGCGGCCGTTGCAACGACCGTCTTTCCGGGCGGCTGATATGTCGTTGCGAGAATGACGGCGATCGCCATTGCGATACCAACCGCGAGACTGACAGCACCGATCCCGTAGGCTGTGCCGATCAGCGGCAGCGACAGCAGCGCGAGCGCGATTCCCGCCGGCCATGAATTGACCAGGATTGCCATCGCGGTCGCGATCTCGTGGCCTGCGAACCAGTCGGTCGTCATCTTGGTCAGCTGGACGTTGAGCAACACGCCGCCGCCGCCGGCCGCCAGGCGGCCCGCGATCTGTCCGCCCCATGACGTGGTGAAGGCCATCACCAGGCTGCCGGCGAGCATCAGCAGCAGCGCGGCGAGCACGGTCCGCTTGTCGCCGAATCTTTGTCCGATCGCGCCGCCCGGAAGCGACAGCGCGACACCCGGCGTGAAGTAGAGCCCGATCAGGACGCCGATGTCGGCAAGGCTTGCGTCGAACTTGTCGCCAAGCAATGGCGCTATCGCGGCGACGCTTTCGAATTGGAACGCCATGGCAAGGCGAACGGCAAATAGAACGGCGAGAATGCTCCAGCGGCTACGCAACTATCGGCTCCATCAAATGCGGTGCAGGAATATGCAGGGGATGCTGGTGCGATAATGGCCGCGCGTCAAATGACGGGCACGAGATTGGATTCCGTGAGCGGTTCACGTAGGGTTGGGCCGCGCGCCACATGCTTCAGGCGCAACAAAACAAAAACGCCCGGGAGGACTCTTCATGCCAGATATCCGCGTATGCACTTATGATGGCCCGGGCGCCTCGCCTGTCATACGCAGCGTGCCGTGGCCGAAGATCGGAAAGAAGGCGGCGCTGATCAAGGTCGGCGCGTGCGGCGTGTGCGGCACGGATCTGCACATTCTGAAAGGGCATTGGCCGAAACCTCTACCGTGGCCGTTCACGCTCGGCCACGAGATCGGCGGCGTGCTGGTCGAGGTCGGTCCCGAGTTCAACGAAGACTTCATGAGCAAGCCGCTGACATCGGGCTCGAAGGTGATGATCCCGCCGCTGATGCCGTGCGGCCGCTGCTACTATTGCATCCATTATCCGCAGACCGCCAACAAATGCCTGACGCCGGTTTATTACGGCCGCTATCTCGGCTTCGACAAGGCGCCGCATCTGTGGGGCGGCTGGGCCGAATATGTCTATGTCGATCTCGACATGCTGCCGGGCACCAAGATCTACAAGCTGCCCGACGACATGTCGCTGCGCCTTGGCGCGTTGTCGGAGCCGCTGACCTCCTGCATCCGCGCCTTCAACCGCGCCACGCGTGCGGGTGGATTCAACTGGGGCGACACGGTGGTGATCCAGGGCTCGGGGCCGATCGGCATTCTCGCGGTCGCGGCCGCGCAGGAGATGGGGGCGGGCAGGGTGATCTGCGTCGGCGCGCCGGAAGAGCCTCGCCTCAGGCTCGCGCGCAAGTTCGGCGCGGAGACCACCGTGAACATTGAGGAGATCAAGTCGAAGGACGGCCGCATCAAGGCGGTGCGCGACATCGTCGGCGGTTTCGGCGCCGACCTCGTGATGGATTGCTCCGGCCATCCGACCGCGGGACCGGAGGGCATCGAGATGCTGCGCGACGGCGGCACCTATGTCGAGATGGGGCAGTTCACCGATGCCGGCTCGATCGACACGTCATGGCACCGCATCTGCACCAAGGACCTCAACGTGCTCGGCTCCTGGGGCTTCACCGGCAACGATCTGCCGCTCGGCGTCGACATGCTCTATCGCACGCGTGACAAATATCCCTGGCTGGAGATGCAAACGATCTATCCGTTCTCGGAAGAGGGCGTGGGCCGGGCGGTCGCCGACGCGATGGCGATGAAGACGGTGAAGTCGACCATCGTGCCGTTTCCGGAACTCGTCGAATAACGGCATGGCGCGGTCGCGACCATCGGCGTAGCTCGTGCGGTCTCGATCGTCTACAAGGTCGGGTGCTCAACAGAGAGAACTCCGATGCTTTCGTCACAGCGCGACCTCTTCGAGATGCCGCGCGACATCTGCTACCTGAATGCCGCTTCCTACAGCCCCTTGCCGCTGCGAACGCTCGAAGCCGGCCGCGCCGCGGTCGGGCGCAAAGGCCGGCCTTGGACGATCGATGCGTCCTTTGCGAACGCGCAGCACGAGCGCGCGCGGAAAGCCGCCGCGCGCGTGATCAATGCCGATCCGGCCGACGTCGCGCTCATTCCCTCCGTCAGCTACGGTGTCGCGACGGCCGCGAAGTTGCTGACGATCCCCCGCGACGCGCGTGTCATCGTGCTCGAGAATGACCATTCGTCGCCGGTGCTGGAATGGCACTTGCGCGCCGACGCGCAAGGCTTTTCCGTCGAGACGATCGGCCAGCCGGCCGACGGTGACTGGACATCGGCCGTTCTTGCGGCCATCGAGCGGCGCGGCGTGCCGCCTGTCGGCCTGGCTTCGATCTCCTCGGTGCATTGGTCGGATGGCGGATTGATCGACATCGAAGCGGTCGGCGCCGCGCTGCGCCGGCAGGGCGCCGCTTTTCTCATCGACGCGACGCAAGGCGCCGGCGTGCTGGCGATGGATGTGACCCGTCTCGATCCGGATGTCGTGATCTTCCCGACCTACAAATGGCTGCTCGGTCCTTATGGCAGGGCTTTCGCCTATATCGCGAAGCGGCATCAACATGGCGTCCCGCTGGAGCAGACCTCGTCGGGCCGCCGCGACGTGCGCGCCGAGAACGACGTCTATTTCACGGACCTTCGTTACGTTGCGGACGCGCGGCGCTTCGACATGGGCGAGCGCGACCATTTCATCTCGATGGAGATGGCCGCGATCGGCATGGAGATGATGGCCGAATGGGGCGCGGCCGCGATCGCGCCGCGTCTTGCGATGCTGACCGAACGCATCGAAGCCGGGTTGCGCGGTCTCGGCGTCAGCTTTGTGGAGCGGCGGCTACGAGCGCCGCACATCCTGAGCCTCGGCTTCAAGGACGGCATACCGAAGGGACTCGTCGAAGGACTTGCAGGCGAAGGCGTCCACGTTGCCGCGCGCCTCGGCCGCATGCGCGTTTCACCCCACGTCTATAACGACCAGGCCGATTCCGATCGCTTTGTCGAAGCGCTGGCGCGGCGGCTGCGGGGCTAATCCTATTGCGTCATAACCAGCTTCATCCCCTCATCCTGAGGAGCTTGCGCCAGCAAGCGTCTCGAAGGACGAGGCCCGGAACAGGCACGGGGCCTCATGGTTCTCCCGGCGATGCGCAGCATCGTCCGGAGACGGCGCCGACGCGCCTCCTCACCAAGAGGGATTACTGACTCAGTAGCGTCAGAGCAAACGTCTCTCGTCTGCTACCGCAATCCCTCATAGACCATCAGGCCGCGCGCGATCGCGAGCTTGCGCAGCGCACGGGGCACGATCCTTTCCGGCTGGTGCAGATAGCGCCACGAGGTGATGCTGAGTTCGCCGAGCGCGCCCTTGCACGTGTCCTGGCAGTCGTCGAACGGCGCGAGCAGGCCGGTCAGGCTGATCGGCATGTGGGCGCGGGCCTGGAACGGCAGCAGCAGCAGTTCCAGATGCGCGCGGCCGCCATCAGGCGTCATTGCAGTGAGGCCGGCGATCGCCGGCACCATGTCCTCGGCGACAGCCGTGATGACCTCTTCGATCTCGCCGCGGCTCTCGGGCCCGAACAGCGCGGGGAAACTCGCGTTCTTCATGTCCCGCCCGAACAGGGCGCAGACCCGCGTTCCCGCCACCCGGAACGGATAGCCGGATGCTGCATCGCAAGCGAGGACGAAGATATCCGCCAGATGCTCGCGCAACGCGTGAGGCTCGATTTCGCTGCGATCGGGCGCACGCGCGTCGCCGCGCTTGTCGTCCCAATAGGTGTAAAACGCACGACTCGACGCATGTTTCATGACTGTACTCACCCCGCATGCGCCTCAGAGAGACAATTCTGTCCCGCTTTTGCGCACACTCATTCCCTGAACTGTTGTGCAGGAACCACTGTGCAGCGTCCATGCCACGCCGGTATCTTCGTCCGTCCACCCACGGCTTTGCGCCGTTAAGGTTAAATTAACGATGAGGTTGGCGTGGCCGCCAAAGCCGGTAGAACAACAGTCGTCAGGCCTCGCAGCTTTCCTCAGTTTTCCGGCGAGGCCGTCACACCGATGGCGTCGAACAGAGTGGTCATTGCGCGGGAAGGTGAAGTGCCTCACCCGACCTGCGCCAAGCCACCGAAGATCAAAGTGCAGGACAAGGGAGGGCTTTCTCAGAGCCCTCCTTTTTCTTTTCGCCGAGGGTCCGGTCATGGGTCTGGCCGAGGGTCCGGTCATGGGTCCGGCGATGGGGCGGCCGTAGCATGCCGGGACGCTTGTGCCGTGTCGGGACCCCAGCGGGATTGAGGCGGGGATCGATCGCGCGTCCCAAAATGTGGCGGAACTGACCCCGGGGCGGTTTGCCGCGCCGTGTATTGTCGCCAATTCGATCCGCGACCCCCACGGGACGCACGCCGGCGCCGACCGGGCGGTAACAAATAACTGGTGTCTGCGCCCCTTGCACCGGCGGGCGAAAGCCGCCTATCTGAACATCACCCCGTCCCGGACGCGCGTTTAAGGCCTTCGACCCCTTGGATTCTCCAATAGACCCCCAGCACAAATCCTCGCCGGCACTGCCGCCGGAGGCGCCGCACGAGCCGGTTCTGACGCTGCCGCCCGCGCTGACCGCCTATGTACTTCTGATCGCCTTGATCCATCTGCGGGTGCTTCTGCCGCCGGACCTGGAGAACTGGACCATCGAGGTGTTCGGCTTCATCCCGAAGCGCTACAATTCGACGCTTCTGAACCTCGACTTTCCCGGTGGCGAGGGCGCCAAGGTCTGGACCTTCGTTACCTATTCGCTGCTGCACGCCAACCTGACCCATATCGGCTTCAATATATTGTGGCTGTTACCGTTCGGCAGTGCGCTGGCGCGCCGCTTCGGCGCGTTCCGCTTCTATCTGTTCATGGCGGTGACGGCGGCGGCGGGGGCGCTCGCACACCTCGTGACCCATGAGCACGCGGTGGCGCCGATGATCGGCGCCTCTGCTTCCGTGTCGGGCACGATGGCCGCCGCGATCCGCTTTGCCTTCGTGCAGGGCAGCTTTCTGTCGTTCAATCGCGGCGATGCCGATGCCGCCGCGCGCGTGCCGGCCCTCTCGCTACTGCACGCGTTGCGCAATGGACGCGTGCTGGGCTTCCTTGCGGTCTGGTTCGGCGTCAACATCTTGTTTGGCGTGACCTCGCTTGCGATCGGCGCCGAGGGCGCGAGCGTCGCCTGGCAGGCGCATATCGGCGGCTTCTTCGCCGGCCTTCTGTTGTTTTCGCTATTCGATCCCGTGCAGCGTCTGCGCGACGATGCTGCAGGTGCGTTGCACTGACTTGCCATCACAACTGATTTCATCCATCATCGTTGTCGAGCGGCGTGATCCCGCGGGCTTGCGTCAGACGATCCGCATGCCTTTGCGCCGAACGAAGTGCGCCTGAACGAAATCGGCGCCACACTGTTGAGTGAAGATTCAACGACATAAAGGTCGCGCTTGCCGTCCGACGGCGCGGCCGTCTTCAGGGAGACGACCATGACGGTACGAACAATTCTCGATTCCAAGGGCCATAGCATCGTGAGCGTCGAGCCGGAGGCGAAACTCGCCGCGGCGATCAAGCTTCTCGGTGAGCGCAGGATCGGAGCGGTGCTGGTCATGACCAAGGGACGCATCGAAGGAATCCTGTCCGAGCGCGATATCGTTCGCGTGCTTGGTGAGCGCGGTGCCGCGGTCCTGGATGCGCCGGTCAGCGAGGCGATGACGCGCAAGGTCGTCAGCTGCCATGAGAGCGACACCGTCGCCGCGATCATGGAAATGATGACGACAGGCAAGTTCCGCCACCTTCCGGTCGTGGAGGACGAACGCGTGGTCGGCCTGATCTCGATCGGCGACATCGTCAAGTGGCGCGTGCAGGAATACGAGACCGAGCAGGAAGCGCTGCGGACCTACATCAAGACGGCCTGAACGACAGGGATCGTCAATCCGACTTGGTGGGCACCAGGATCTGGATCGCTTCCTCGATGGAGGCGATCGCCCGTTCCGTGGCGCGGACGCCGGACTCGATCAAGTCGCTGGCGCGATGGAAATCGAACCAGCCGATCTGGCCGACGCGCGGGCTGATCAGCATGTCCGGGGGATCGCCCGCCAGACGTGCCCGTGTGATGCGGTCCTGCATGATGTTGAATGCATCGACCATCACCGACGAGATACCGGGCCGTCCGCCGCCGCCGAAGAACTCGCGCTTGACCGTGCGTTCGGGCGAGAAGAATCTGCCGAAGCGGCGCTTCGGCGCCGGGTCCTCGATCGGCGTTTGCTCGAGCCCGGCCGGCGCACCATGTGCGTAGATTGTGGTCGATTGGGTGAAGATGTCGCTGGAGAGGTTGGCAGCGATCACGATCTCCGCGCCCAGGGCGCGCGCCACCGACACCGGCACTGGATTGACCAGGGCGCCGTCGACGAGCCAGCGGTCGCCGATCAGAACCGGCTGGAAGATGCCGGGCAGGGCGTAGGATGCGCGCATCGCGTCGACCACGCGGCCATGTGTCAGCCAGATCTCGTGACCGGTGCGCACTTCGGTGGCGACGGTGGCGTATTTGATCGGCATGTCCTCGATCAGGGTGTTGCCGAGCGCGCCTAGCAGGGCGGCGGCCAGCCTGTCGCCGCCGATCAGGCCGGAGCCGTTGAGGCGGACGTCGAGATAGCCCAGGATGTTGCGAAGCTGCAGGCCGCGCGCCCATTCCTCGAGCGTGTCGAGATGCCCGGCCGCGAACGCGCCGCCGACCACCGCGCCGATCGAGGTGCCGACCACGACGTTCGGCACGATGCCATGGGCGACCAGCGTCCGCAGGACACCGATATGGGCGAACCCCCTCGCGGCTCCGCCGCCGAGTGCGAGGCCGATCACAGGCCTCCGGATGCTTCCCAGGCCTATCTTGTCACCGTCGTCCGGTTCGCCTTGGTTGCGTCGGATCAACATCTCAAGCACGCAAACTCTCCCCGAAGCCGTCTACTCGCCTGTCCGAGAATAAGGGCTCCCAGCCGCCAAGTTACGCATAATCTCGTGAACAGACTACGCCCGATAAGTGAACGCAGCCAGAATCGAGCAGAAGCATGGTTTATGCCGCAAGCAAAAAGGAGTAGGCGGGATTCATGACTGGAACGCGGCCCATTGAGTGATTCTCGCCGCAGGTAGTTCCTGAAAGCCCTTGATTGCAGGGCCCCATGAGGCTTCGAAAGGTCCGCAGGCTTGAATTTGCCGCGTTTTTGTTCAAAAGCATCGCAATGAGAGCGGGGGAAGACGGCATCATTGGATTCCGGCGCGGTCACCGGCTATGGCCCGCGCTGGCGTGCGCATGCGCGCTTGGAATCGCGATGATCGCGCCCGCCAGTGCGCAGATGTTCAGCGATCGTCCGCCGCCGGTACCGCCCGCGGCGGTCCCCGATCCCGGTGGCGGGGCGGTCGGTCTTGCGCCGCCCTCGGGCCCAGCCTCGGTTCCGCCTCCCGCGGCCGGTGTGCCCCCGCCGCTCGGGCAGCCAACCATTACCTCGCCATCCATGGCGGCCGTGCCGCCTGTGACTGCATTGCCGGCCGCACCGGCTCCGCCGCAGGCGGTGCTCGCGTTGTCGGCCCGCTTTGGCAAGGATCAGCCGCTCATCAATGGCGGCCTGGTGTGGCGCGTGTTTTCCGACAAGCCCGATGACACCGGCACCTTCAAACTTGTCCGCGAGGAGCGCGGCCCGTCGCCCAACATCGTGCTGCAACCGGGAAACTATGTGGTGCACGTTTCGCTGGGTCTCGTCAGCGCGGTGCGGGCGGTGACGCTGAAGGCGGAAACCGATCGCGAAGCCTTCGTGCTGCCCGCCGGGGGACTGCGCATCGAGGGCCGCGTCGGTGCGAGCAAGATTCCGCCCAACCAGATTTCGTTCGCGATCTACAAGGGCAGCCAGTTCGAAGGCGGCGACCGCGCGCCTATGCTGCCAAACGTAGCCGCCGGCGACGTCATGATGCTCCCGGAAGGCACTTACTACATCATCTCGAACTATGGCGATGCCAACTCCGTGGTGCGCTCCGACATCCGCGTCCAGGCCGGCAAGCTGACGGACGTGACGGTGACGCATCGCGCCGCTGTCATCACGCTGAAGCTTGTGTCCGACAAGGGCGGCGAGGCCCTGGCGAACACGGCATGGTCGGTGATCACACCGGGTGGCGACGTCATCAAGGAATCGATCGGCGCGTTCCCGAAGGTCGTGCTGTCGGAGGGCGAGTATCGCGCGATCGCCAAGAACGAAGGCAAGGTCTACGAGCGCCCGTTCAATGTCGTCAACGGCGTCGACGGCGAGATCGAGGTGGTCGCGCGCTAAAGCACGATGAGATCAGGTTGAATCATCATCGCGCTTTGGGTCTTTGATTGAGCATGATCTCCGCGCAAACGCGTTCCGCGTTTGTTAGCTAAGGGAAAACCGCTTCACACTTTTCCGGACCATGCTTTAGCGTCGTCATTGCGAGGAGCAACGCGACGAAGCAATCCAGCCTGTTACCCGTGCGCGATTTCTGGATTGCTTCGCTATCGCTCGCAATGACGTGGAGAGAGTGGTGCGCATGCACGCCATGCGCAAATTGCCCGTCGTGCCAACGTGACGCAAACTTTCCTCTTGCGCCGTCGGGCAAATCAAAACCATCCTTCCGCGCGTCCCGCCTCCGATAAGAGGGGCGTTTCGCGATCGTCACGAACGTTGGATGCGGGATGTGATGGACGCGATATCTCACGAGACGAGTGACGATATCGCGGACGGCGAAGTCGTGTGGTCCTGGCGCCCCAAGGTTGGCGCTAAGTTGCGCTGACGACATCAGTGCGGCGACGGTGGCAACAAAGCCTGGTCACCGGGGAGATCACGTATAAGCCGTAAAACCATTGCGCAGGGAAGGCCGGACGATTTCGGCTGAGCCTGTGGTTCTGCCGCGTGCTTTTTTGTTGCACGCGGACCATGGGTGCCAGCCGGCGCCCGGTCTTCCCTGCGCCCTCTGTTCGGAAGAGGGACATTCGATTGAAAAACTCGGGTGTTTCATGCCGCGAGAACGAGGACTCATGTCATCATTCTTTATGCGGCCCATCCTTCGAGACGCCCGCCTGCGGCGGGCTCCTCGGGATGAGGTCGGAATGCGTGGCGTGGCTTTAGACCCTCATGGTGAGGAGGCGCAACGCACCGTCACCGGACGATGCTTCGCATCGCCGGGAGAACCATGAGGCCAGCATGCAGCCAGTCTATGGCCCGCTCTTTGAAATTTGAATCAAGACGCCGCCACGATCGTCATTGCGAGGAGCGTGAGCGACGAAGCAATCCAGTCTATCTCAAAGGCAATCCAGTCTATCTCAAAGGTAAGAGTTTGGATTGCTTCGCTTGCGCTCGCAATGACGGCGGGAAGAGTAAGCTTCGTTGGGGCAAGAGCAGCCCCTCCTACGTCAGCTCGATCTCAAAACCGCGTCACGATCTCGGACAGTGCGGGGCGCGGGCGTTCTTCGTTCGGCTTGGCGACCTTGCCGATATGGATGAAGCCCGCGATCTTTTCGTCCGCCTTCAATCCAAGGCCGTCGAGCACGTCGCGGTCGAAGGCGAACCAGCCGGTCAGCCAGCAGGCGCCATAGCCGAGCGCACTCGCCGCGGTGACGATGTTCATTGCGCTCGCGCCGGCCGACAATTCCTGTTCGAACGGCGGCACCTTGGGATGCGGCTTGGTGAAGCTGACGACGGCGATGACGAGCGGTGCGTCGGTCAGGCGTTTGGTCTCTACCTCGATCTCGGCGGCACTCGCTTGCGGATTTTTCTTTGCGAAGACCTTGGCGATGATCTCGCCGGCGCGCAGCCGCGCGTCGCCTTCGAACACGATGAAACGCCACGGCGCAAGCTTGCCGTGATCGGGCACTCGCGCGCCGATGGTCAGGATGGTGTCGAGTTCGGCCGGCGAGGGGCCGGGCGCTGCCATCTCGCGCGGCTTCACCGAGCGGCGGATTTTGAGGAGTTCAAGGGCGTCAGGCACGGTGCTCTCTCGGTAATGTCTACGCCATCAGATAGGACGATGGCCTCCCGCGCGGAAGGTCAGTTTAGATCGATTATGAGCCCTCAGGCGGCGGCGTTGCCCTCTTCAGGCAGCAGCCTTGCCCGCTTCACATCCGGCGGCGTCGCTTCGTCCACCAGTGCGGCGATCGCCTCGTTGGTCGGCATCACCTTCTGTCCCTCGCTGCCGAGCCGGCGCACCGAAACCGAATGCGTCTCGGCCTCCTTCTTGCCGACAACCAGCAGGGCAGGGATCTTGGTCAGCGAATGTTCGCGGACCTTGTAGTTGATCTTCTCGTTGCGCAGGTCGATCTCGACGCGCAGGCCTGCGCGCCGCGCGGCGGCGACGACCTGCTTGGCGTATTCGTCGGCCTCCGAGGTGATGGTGGTGACGACGGCCTGGACCGGCGCGAGCCAGAGCGGGAAGTTGCCGGCATAGTGCTCGATCAGGATGCCGATGAAGCGCTCCATCGAGCCGCAGATCGCGCGATGCACCATGACCGGCGGCTTCTTCGAGCCGTCCGCGTCGATATAGAACGCGCCGAACCGTTCCGGCAGGTTGAAGTCGACCTGCGTGGTGCCGCACTGCCAGTCGCGGCCGATTGCATCGCGCAGCACATATTCGAACTTCGGCCCGTAGAACGCGCCTTCGCCGGGATTGATCTCGGTCTTGATGTTGTTGCCCTTGGCCTGGATTTCCGACAGCACGGTCGCCATCACGCGCTCGGCATGATCCCACATCGCGTCCGTGCCGACGCGCTTGTCCGGCCGGGTCGAGAGCTTCACGGTCAGTTCGCCGGTGAAGCCGAAATCGGCATAGGTCGACAGGATCAGATCGTTGATCTTCAGGCACTCGTCGGCGAGCTGCTCCTCGGTGCAGAAGATGTGCGCATCGTCCTGCGTGAAGCCGCGCACGCGCATCAGGCCGTGCATGGCGCCGGATGGCTCGTAGCGATGCACGACGCCGAACTCGGCGAGGCGCAAGGGCAGGTCGCGATAGCTCTTCAGCCCATGCTTGAAGATCTGCACATGGCCCGGGCAGTTCATCGGCTTCAGCGCGAACCAGCGCTTGTCCTCGGCTTCGTCACCGGCCGACTGCGCCGCGAACATGTTCTCGCGATACCAGCCCCAGTGGCCGGAGGTCTCCCACAGCGCCTTGTCGAGGATCTGCGGCGCATTGACCTCGCTGTAGTCGTCGGCCAGACGCCTGCGCATATAGGCGATCAGCGACTGGAAGATGCTCCAGCCCTTCGGGTGCCAGAACACCACGCCCGGGCCTTCCTCCTGGAAGTGGAACAGGTCCAGCTCGCGCCCGAGCTTGCGGTGGTCGCGCTTCTCCGATTCCTCGATCTGCTTGAGGTAGGCGTCGAGCTGCTCCTGCTTGGCGAAGGCCGTGCCGTAGATGCGGGTCAGCATCGGGTTGTTGCTGTCACCGCGCCAATAGGCACCGGCCACTTTCATCAGCTTGAAGGCGCTGCCGATCTTCCCCGTCGAGGTCATGTGCGGACCGCGGCAGAGGTCGAACCAGTCACCCTGGAAGTAGATCTTGATCGGCTCGTCGCCGGGAATGGTATCGACCAGCTCGACCTTGAAGCTCTCGCCCTTGTCGCGGAACACCTGCTTGGTCTTCTCGCGATCCCAGACTTCCTTGGTGAAGGGTTTGTCGCGCGCGATGATCTCGCGCATCTTCTTTTCGATCGCGGCGAAATCCTCCGGCGTGAACGGCTCGTTGCGGAAGAAGTCGTAGTAGAAGCCGTTTTCGATCACCGGGCCGATCGTGACCTGCGTGCCCGGCCACAGCGATTGGACGGCCTCGGCCAGCACATGCGCGCAGTCGTGCCGGATCAGTTCCAGCGCCTGCGGATCGTCGCGGGAGATCAGCTCGATCTTGGCATCATCCGCGATCGGGTCGTTGAGGTCGGCGAGGTCCCCGTCCAGCGCCATCGCAACCGTCCGCTTGGCGAGCGACGGCGAGATCCCCTTGGCGATCTCGAGGCCGGTGGTGTATCGGGGAAATTCGCGCTTGGCGCCGTCGGGGAAGGTGAGGATGATCCTGTGCACCGGTTCGGCGGGCTTCAAATTGCTGAGGCTGTATTGGAATCCGGACTCGGATTTGGGCTGGTCGGACATGCAAGTCTCCTTGAGCTCACTCCTGCGAACGAGCGCAGGTAAGCGGGAGCAACCGATATAGCAGGGGATTCGGGCGCTGCAACCGGGCAGTGGGCGGAAAACGGGGCGGGGCAAGGGAATTTGCGCCGATACCGTTGGCGGCCATCATATCGCCTGATACAACTTGAGGCTTAACGGCTGCCTCGGCGTGATCCGGTCGTGTCGTGGCTGTTTCTGGGGGCGATGGCACGGCGCGTGCGTATTCTGGCGGTTCTTTTCCTGCTGTTCTGCGGTCCCGCACTTGCGGCGCCCCCGGCGACGACATCGCCGCGGATTGCCGTGACTGCGGCGCCGATGGTGTTCTACGTCGTCAAGGGCACGACGGAGGCTTGCGGGCGCGACTGCGACACCTGGATCGCGGCCGAAGGGCAGATCGATGCCGACGCTGCGGATCGTTTTCGCAGATTCCTGCGCAAGATCGGCGACCGCCATCTGCCGATCTACTTCTATTCGCCCGGCGGAAATCTCGAACAGGCGCTGGCGATGGGTGCGTTGCTGCGCGAGAAATCCGCTGTGGCGCGGGTCGGACGCTCGGTGGTGACGGAATGCGGCTTCGAGTCCCAGGATAGCGAGGTTTGCCTCAGCCTCAAGCAGTCCGGGCGGGAACTCCATGGCGATCTCTGGACGCGCGGGGCGATGTGCAACTCCGCATGTCCCTATCTCATCATCGGCGCGACCACCCGCGAAATCGCACCCGATGTGGCGCTTGCGGTTCACTCGCCACGCGTGTTGGTGAGATTCAGGGGCGGGGTGCCGACACAGGAAATGCGTGCGGCGGCGGTGGCGCGCGGTCTCGAACGCGCCGATCGCCTGATATCGGCCTATCTCAAGAAAATGGGCGCTGATCCCGGATTGCTCACCCTCGCGCGCACCGTCAAGTTCGAGGACATGCACATCCTGACCCGCGAGGAGATTGCGCGCTTCGGCATCGACCGGCGGGAGCTTACGGAAACGCCTTGGAAATTCGAGAACGGCGCTCGCAGCATCGTGGGCAAGGTCGTGCTGCAGATCGACGGCGGCGACACGATCTACCGCGCGTCGCAATGGCGTCTGTTCTGCTTCAACGCCGAGCAGTTCGAACTGGACTTCCAGCGCAAGGCGACCTCGGATGCGATCGTCGGCACGGTGTCGATGGCGAGCGGCGAGGCGAAGCCGCTGTTTTTCACGGCGGGCAAGTCGAAGCTGCCGGGCTACGACCTCTGGGGGTTGCGGCTGAACCGCGCTTCGGTGCAGTCGATGGCTGGTGTCGCGCAATTCGAATTCGCGGAGACCTCGCAAGCGCCGGATGGGCGACAGCTTGCGCATGCCGCGAAATTCTCGAACGAGGGGCTGTCGGCCGCGCTCGACAGCCTGCTTGCGACATGCCCGCCGCCGCCAAGGTCATCGCCGGCGCCGGCATCTGCGGTGACGCCGGTGGCTGCGCGCGACAACGTTGCGAAATAACCATCGCTCGCGCACCCCGTGAATGCCGTGCCGCCATGTCATGCCTCGCATGATAATGTTTCATGCAAATGCATTGAATTGTCTGCTAAGAGGGCGGCGTAACTCGCCGCTTTGCTCCCACCACCCTCATGCTTGGCAATTTCGTCACCGGCTGCTCGGTCATGGCGCCGGCCGGAATGCTGAGCGAATTGGCGGCCGGGCTGGATGTCTCGATCCGCACGGCCAGCCTGCTGATCACCTTCGGCGCGGTCGTGCTGTGCATCTGCTCGCCGGTCACCGCATGGCTCACCAGCCGGATCGAGCGCCGCGGACTGCTCGTTGCGACGCTGGCCGTGATGGCGGTGTGCAATCTCGCCTCCGCCTTCGTGCCCAATTATCCGAGCCTGATGATCATCCGCCTGATGATGCTGGCCGTCGGCGTGATCTATACGCCGCAGGCGGCCGGCACCGCCGCCATGATCGTCCCGGCGGAGACGCGCGGCAGCACGATCGCCTATGTCTTCCTCGGCTGGTCGCTGGCTGCAGCAGTCGGGCTGCCGATGATCACCTTCGTCGCCAGCCGCTATGGCTGGCATGCGGCCTATCTCGCCGTTGGCGGGATCGGCTGCCTGAGCGTGCTGCTTCTCGCCTGGCGGCTGCCCGGCGGATTGAAAGGTGCGCCGGTCGATCTGAAGACCTGGGTTGCGTTGGGCCGCAATCCGATGATCCTCCTGCTGCTGTTGATCACGACATTGCAGATGTCGGGCCAGTTCGTCGTGTTCACCTTCATGGGTCCGCTTCTGAAGAAGCTGACGGACGCCGGCCCGGATGCGATCGGACTTGTGTTCGCGCTGTTCGGCCTGTGCGGCTTCGCCGGCGTCGTGATCGCAACCCGCATCGTCGACAGCTGGGGCGCCTACAGGTCATCGGTTCTGTTTACCGGGCTGGTGCTGGCCGGCGTCAGCGGCTGGGCGCTGAGCGCGGGCGTCTACGCCCTGATGGCCGGCTCGGTCGCAGTCTGGGGGCTTGGCTTTGCCTCGACCAATTCGATGCAGCAGGTCCGGCTGGTGGCGGTTGCACCGCCCTTGGCGCCGGCCTCGGTCTCGCTCAACACATCGGTGCTGTATGTCGGGCAGGCGGTCGGCTCGGCGATCGGCGGGCTGCTCTATGCCGGCGATTTCCTGCATGGCTTGGGCTATGCCTCCATGGTCTTCGTGGCCCTGGCGCTGACCGCCGTGCTGCTGACCCGGCCTCCGCCGACATCCCCAGCAGCGTAGGTCCGAGGCCAAACGGGGGGCTGGAAAATCCGTTGAGACGGCGATAAAGCCGATCCGGGCACCACCGGGAAGGGTGCCCGGCGAGCCATGCTCCGCCCGACGAAGGGGAAGCGAATTGCTATGAGAACATTGTTGGCGTTTATCGCAGTTCTGTATTCAGCCGCTGCTTTGGCGCAAGGCGCTCCGCCGCCGATGGTCGGAGACAAGCCGCTGGTGCAGGTCAAGTCTCGGGCCAAGCCCGTTGCGGCGAAGCCTCAATCGACGGCGGTGAGATTGCAGGCCTGCCTCGACATTGATGACGGCACGAAGGAGCGTCTCAACTGCTACGACGAGGTGCTGCCGCCGGCACCAAAGCCGAAGGCTGCCAAGGCGAAGGCTGTCACCGATTGCAAGTTCGCCAAGGAAGAAGACGAGCGGCTCGCCTGTTACAACGGCTTCGTCGAGAGCATGCCGAAACTGCCGAAAAGCTGAACCCTGCGCGTCGGTTTCGCGTCAGTCGCAGATACGCGTCAGCGTCGCCTTGAAGGTGACGCCGGGCAGTTGCAGCGCTGAGCCTTCGAAATCGAGCATGCCGCCATTGTCCTTGCCCGTCAGCGTGAGGGTGATCATGTCGGTGCCGAACAGCGGCTTGAATGCGGGATCGGCATTGTGGCGCTCGGTGGAAACCTTGACGTAGAGTCCATCGGCGTCGCCGCTATAGGTCCCGATGAATGCGAAGGCTGAGTTGCCGCCTCGGAGCTTGCCGCTGCTCGTCGCATAAATCACGCCGGAACCGGTCCCATGGACCGTGTGAAATTCAACCTTGTAAAGACCTTCCTGCAATCTCATCCCCAGTAGTTGCATCGTGCTGACAATGCACCTTAGGGCCCGCATGGCGCATGAACAACCCTGCGCGGCCGCGATGCTGCAATGCTTGACGTCACGTCCGAGCACAGCACGGCCGACATATCGTCAGCGTGACGATTGAATAAAAATGGAACTATCAACTCGTCGACGACGATGCGCCGGCGGCAACCCTCATCGAAGGCGCGGCCATCTTGACCAGCACTTCCTCGATCGGGTTCTTGGTCCAGGCGCGGGTGACGTAGTCGCGATGCGTGATGCCCTCGGGCGTCTCGACGAACACCGCGCTGCCCGGCCGCAACGGTCCGTCCATATCCTCGGACACCGCAACGCCCTTGTCGCGCAGCATGCGCATCAGGTCGCGGTCATGCCGCGCGGTGTAGTGCGTGTAGGAGCTGACGAAGAAGCCGGAGCGGTGATTCTCGATCCATGATGCGAACTTGTCGAGCTCGCCATAGACTGCGTCGAGCAGGATGACGCCGCGCACGCGATCGCTGATGCCGCCGACGTCGAGGCTCCACGCGGTCGGCAGGAAGCCGCCGCTATAGCCGACGATGACGATCGGCATGTTCGCGAAGGCCTTGGCCGCGGCGGGATCGCCATAGAGGCGGGCAAGGTTGTCGGCCGACTCCGCGATGAAACGCTTGAAGCCACCCGGCTGCCAGAATTTGCCGGCGCTGGAATCGGCGGCGTCGACCGCCATCTGCGGGGCCAGCAGCACGGCATTGACGCCGGAATTCGGAGATCTGCTGCGGCACCAGCTGCCGGTCGCGCACGTCGCGCTCCAGCGTCGCGCCGTTGCCGTGGAAGAACACGACGATCATGCCCGGCCGATGCAGGTCGAAATTCTCGGGGATGTGCATCAGCACGCGGCTGTCGTTATAGGTCTCGTCCTGCCAGTACACTCTTCCCGAATAACTGCGATGCCCGCGGCGGTCGCCCTTGGTGATGTTGAGGAAGGGCGAGTCGGAGGCCGGATTGTTGCCGAAATAGGGGAAGGCCGAGGACTTCATGCTGACCAGCGTGGTCAGTTCCTCGCGGCTGGGCTGACGTTTGTATGGCGCCTGTGGTTCAAGCGATGCGACCTTGTAGGATGCGGATTCGCCCTGCGGCGTGCGCCCATTGGCGAAGCCTTGCGCCAGCCGCTGCTCGAAGCTTTCCGTGGCCGTCGGAAAGCGGTCCCCGAATGACGGCGGCGGAAAGCGATCCTCGAACGTATCTGCGGGCGGCGAAACCTGCGCGGTCGCAGCGTTGGCCGCCAATGCACCGGCATTCGGCGCCTTGTCGCATTGGGCCAGAGTCAATGACAGGGGGATCAGAAGAGATATGATTGCAGCGAGGCGCGATCGGGACATAACAAAATGGCGGCCCATAGCGCGGCCGGGGATCGCTTCCCCGGACGGCAACAGGCTCGCAAACTCACACGCAGGGAATTTCGGATCAGCTCCGATCATCCACCCCTTGTTCCCCAAGTCGACACGCGTGACGCGCATCGATTTCAGCGCGTTCGCGTCAAAGTCAGGTTAAGGTCCGGCCAACTCCCCACATCCGGAAGCCTCAAGAAGACCACGAAATCGTGTCCTGATTGTGAGACCGTACCCTGCATTCGGCAATGCAGGAGACCGGGTGATACCGGTGAACAGCGAGGATCAGGTAACAAAATACCGTAGAATCGTCATCCGACACAGACCTTTGTGAACCGCGCTTGAGTTGAGGGAAGGCGTCAGCCTGCACCTGCCGATGTCGAAACCGGGCACTGGAATGAGCACCGAAATGGTTGCTTCGGACACGGTCCGCGCGGAGTGGGCGGGCCAGGTCGGC
Source organism: uncultured Alphaproteobacteria bacterium (assembly GCA_963770385.1). GTDB lineage: Bacteria > Pseudomonadota > Alphaproteobacteria > Rhizobiales > Xanthobacteraceae > Bradyrhizobium. Next base: position 4,370,103 of record CAVYPJ010000003.1, read on the forward strand.
GGCGGGCCTACGATCTCCGTGCTCGTCGCCGCGGCGATCGTGGTGGCCGACATGGTGGGTGTCGGCGTCTTCACCAGCCTCGGCTTTCAGGTCAAGGACATCCCCTCCGGCTTTTCGATCCTGGCGTTGTGGACCATCGGTGGCCTCGTGGCCCTTTGCGGTGTGTTTGCCTATAGCGAGCTCGGCGCGATGTTTCCGCGTTCGAGCGGCGAATATAACTTTCTCAGTCGGGCCTATCATCCAGCCTTCGGCTTTCTCGCGGGCTGGGTGTCGGCGACCGTCGGCTTCTCGGCGCCGGTGGCATTGGCCGCGATGGCGTTCGGTGAATACGGCAAGGCGATCGATCCGGCCTTGCCGCCGATCGTGCTCGCCATCGGCGTCGTCTGGTTGGTATCGCTCATTCAGCTTTGCGGCATTCAGCACTCCTCCACCTTTCAATTGGTCTCGACCGCATTGAAGCTGGTGCTGATCGCGGCCTTCCTGATTGCCGGATGCCTGATGGGAACGCCGCAGCCGGTATCCTTTGCGCCGTCAGCATCGGACTTCGCTCACATCACGAGTGCACCATTCGCGATCGGCCTCGTATTCGTGATGTATTCGTTTTCAGGCTGGAACGCGGCGACCTACATCATCGGCGAACTAAGGATGCCGCAGCGGAACCTGCCGCGGGCGCTGTTGTCGGGAACGCTGATCGTGCTTGTACTGTATGTGGCGTTGAACGCGGTGTTCCTGCGCACGGCGCCGATCGACAGACTTGCCGGACAGATCGACGTCGCCAGCATCGCGGGCCGCTACATCTTCGGCGATCTCGGCGGCCGTATCGTCGCGGCCATGATCTGCATTGGCCTCGTATCGTCGATTTCGGCGATGATGTGGATCGGGCCGCGCGTGATGATGACGATGGGGGAGGACATCCCGGCGATCCGGCTGTTCGCGCGCAAGTCCGGCAATGGCGCGCCGGCCTATGCCATCCTTTTCCAGCTCGCGGTCGCAACGCTGATGCTCTTTACGCGCAGTTTCGAGGCGGTGCTCGACTTCATCCAGTTTGCTCTCTTGTTCTGCTCGTTCTTCACCGTGCTCGGTGTCATCAAGCTGCGCATCACCCATCCTGAATTACCGCGTCCCTGTCGGGCCTGGGGTTACCCGCTGACGCCGGTGGTTTTCCTGCTCGTGACCGCCTTCATGATGTACTATCTCCTGGTGGAGCGGCCGCTGCAGGCGTTTCTCGGCATGTTGATCATGGTGTCAGGGCTTGCCATCTACGCTGTGTTTCACAGGCGGCCCGATCCAGGCGCCGCCATCGTGTCGTCGCCGGGCCGCGAATGAGATGTTGCGTCTGACGAAAATCGCTCTCGTCGCAGCGAGCCTGATCCTCGCGGTGGCGTGGCCGGCGTGCGCCGCCGACGCCGTCACGGCCGACGATGCGGCCCGCTTCCTGGCTGGTCTCGAGCCATCGGCCGATTCGCCCCTGATGCCGCTCACCAAGGATCCGGCATGGCAGCGCCACGCGCGTTTCTTCGACAGCGCGTTCTCGCAACTCGATCAGCACCAGCTTTCCAGGATACGCGCGTGGTCCGAGGTCAATCTCGCTGCGCCGCGCCCGACCATGTTCTACATGTTCAGCGGCCCGGATTTCCTCTACGCCAACGCGTTCTATTCCAAGGCGACGACCTATGTGCTGAGCGCGCTGGAACCGCCGGGTTCGGTTCCGGATCTGAGCCGGATGCCGCGCGGCGGCGCCGCAGCTGCGCTCAACGATGTCGAGCAATCGCTCAGTTCAATCCTGAATTTCAGCTTCTTCATCACCAAGCAGATGAAGACGGACCTGAAGGGCGACGAAGTCAGCGGCACGCTGCCGATCCTTTATGTCTTTCTGGCGCGCTCGGGAAAGACCATCCGCAGCGTCACGCCGGTCGCGCTGGACAATGATGGCGGCGTGCATTTGCCCGGCGAAGACGCCGGCAAGAACGCCACGCACGGTGTCCGCATCGCCTTTACGGGCGATGATGCGGTCGAGAAGACGCTGTACTATTTTAGTACCGATCTTTCCAATTCCGGTGTGAATGCCAGCGGTTTCCTGAAATTCTGCGCCACGCTTGCACCTGGCAACAGCCTGCTCAAGAGTGCGTCGTACCTGCTGCATTCCGGCGGTTTCTCGACGGTGCGGACCTTCATCCTCGCCAACAGCGCGACGATCATCCAGGACGATTCCGGCATTCCGCTCGGATATTACAGCCAAAAGAAATGGCGCTTCTTCCCGTTCGGCCATTACGCGGGGCCGATCGCGAAATTTCCTGGCAAGTATCAGGAGCGATACGCGGAGTTGTTCCAGCGGGCGCAGCCGGTCGATTTCGGCATCGGGTATCGATGGCGGACCTATGAGACCAACTTGCTACTCTCGGTGCGGCTGAACCCCGATGAACCCCTGACCGCCGCCGATACAACGTCGTCGGTGGAGCCGCCGACAGAAAAACCTCAGCGTCCCAGGGCCCCGCGTCCGCCGGGGTTGATCGGGCCGCAACGGGGCGGCGGCTTTTTCTGGTTTCCGTGGGGCCGCTGAGGAATCAGGCGGAGTTCACCAATGCGTGCTCTGGCTCGGGACGATGAAAGCTGTCGTGCTCGGCGGCTCGGGCTTGTGGACGTAATAGACATAGGCAGAGACGATAATGATCAGGAGCGCAACGACGGCGAGCAGATCGATCTGCCGAGGGTCGTGACCATGGGGGCTGATTTTCAAGCGCATTGTTGTTTCCTCCCAGCGAGTTGAAGGAACAATGCCTGCGTCGCGCTTGCGGTTCCGCGGATCAGGGATACGCATTTCGATTGAAAGCGCCGCGGCAGAAATTGCTGCGGCTGCGTTTTTCCAGAGCGTTCTCAAGCGAAGTGGACATCTATTCGCGTGAAGAATTCGCGTGAAGAAAACGCGTCAAGACAAGAGTTTGGAGCTTCGGTTCGGATCCAATCAAAACCGTAGCTTTATGGCGCAGCGTTGACACCGCGCCACCGGCCGTAACGCCAAGGCAGATACCAGCGCGCTCGGGGCGGAGCCGCATTCGGTACGAGATCGAGACCCGACGTGCCAAATGGCTGGCAGCGCAGCAGCCGCGCCAGTGTCATCCAGCCGCCAGCCCACAGCCCGAATCGTTCGATCGCCTCGTCGCCATAGACCGAGCAGGTCGGCAAGTGGCGGCAGTTGAATCCGACGAGTGGCGACAGGGTGTGGCGGTAAATCCAGATCAGCGCGCGACCTGCGTTGCGCGGAAGCCGCCGGGCGGCTTGCATCAGCGCGGCTTCGTCGCAATGGCTGCATGAATGTTTCATGGGCGGCATGCCCCGATATAAGCGCGGATCTGCGCAGTTCCAAAGCAGGGAACTGAACACGCCCGACAATCACGCAACACTTTGCAAAATTTGCTTGTGACTCAGGTCGCGATGCAGCAAGTGGCTCTAGACGATGCGTAATCCCCCGGGCTACCATTTATGTGACGCCCGTGTGATAGAATTGACTGGCGTTGAAAGTGGGGCTTGCCGCTGCTCGATTCGAGGGCTTGGGGAAGGAACCAGTTTGAAGCTTCTGAGGTGGTTTGATCTTCGCGGCTGGATGCTGTTTGGCGCGGCCGCCCTGTGCGCCGCGTTGCCCGCAATCGTGGCGACGTCGGGCAATTCGGCACTCGCTGGCGGTTCTCTCGAAGAGCGCAAGCTGCCGATGCGGTTCAATTGGGTGGCTTGCGGGCAGAATTGCCGCGGTTGGGTCAGCGCGGTCGGCATCGTTACCTCCGACAGTCCGCAGGACTTCGAGAATTTCGCGCGCGGGCGCGATCTGACCGGGGCTGCGGTTGTGCTGGATTCGAGCGGCGGATCGGTCAACGACTCGATCACGCTTGGACGGCGCTTCCGCGCGCTGGGCATGTCGACGACCGTCGGTATTTCGACAGCGACCCATGGCAGCAAGGGCGATCGTGCGAGCGTCGCGCCCGAAGCCTATTGCGAGTCGATGTGCGTGTTCCTGCTCTTGGCGGGCAAATCGCGTTACGTGCCGGATGCCGCGCATGTCCGGGTGCACCAGATCTGGATGGGCGATCGGGCCGACGACGCCAAGGCGGCGAGCTACACGGCGCAGGATCTGATGATCGTCGAGCGCGACATCGGCCGCCTTGCCAAATTCACCTTCGACATGGGCGGAGCGGGGGACCTGCTGTCGCTGGCGCTGAACGTGCCGCCATGGGAAGACCTGCATGAGCTGTCGCGGAGCGAGCTGCGGCTGACTCGCCTCGTGACCACCGACGCGCCGGGCGATGTGCTGCCGCAGACCGATATTGCGGTTCCGATGGCGGACGCGAGCGCCAAGCCGGTTCAGGATCGATTCGTCGGCAAGTCGGATGATGAAGCCATGCCGACGGCGAAATCCACGAAGACGGCGGAAGCAGCGGTGCCGACCGGCAGCGCAGCGACCGCCACTCCCGCGAAGTAACACTGTCATTTTCCAAGAGTCATTCCGGGACACGCGTAGCGTGGCTGCCGAAGCTTGAGATTCCGGGTTCGATGCGGAGCCTATTCATGGGCCGCGCTTCGCGCCGACCGGGTGACATTGCCCCGGAATGACGTTGTCAGCTCGTTGATCTAAAGCGCGATCGCGCTTTGGGTCTTTGTTTGAGCATGATCTTTTCGGAAAACCGCTACACACTTTTCCGGATCATGCTCTAACTCTGTGCCGCCGCCGGCTGCTTGACCTTGGCTTCGATCTGCCCGATCGCATCGACCACCGCGTCGAAGGTCAGCATGGTCGATGCGTGGCGCGCCTTGTAGTCGCGCACCGGTTCCAGGAGCGCGATGTCCCCCCATTTGCCGTCCGGCGCGGGCGGGGCACCATTTTCCTTCAGCATCCTGCGAACGGTTTCGCGCAACTCGCGCAATTCGGCCGCCGTCGAGCCGACGACGTGGCTCGCCATGATCGAGGAGGACGCCTGGCCCAGCGCGCAGGCCTTCACGTCATGGGCGAAGTCGGTGACGACGTCGCCATCCATCTTCAGATCGATTTTTACCGTCGAGCCGCACAGTTTGGAGTGAGCGGTCGCGCTGGCGTCGGGGTCGGCAAGTCTGCCCAGCCGCGGAATATTGCCTGCCAGCTCGATGATGCGCTTGTTGTAGATGTCGTTCAGCATATGATCGGGTCTTCGGCCAAAGGGAACCGTCGGCCTTGGCGACCGCGGCTCATGCCCCTATATATGGGTGGAAACGGCCGGAATGATAGTGGCCGTTCACTCAGGCGTCCGGTGGTGAACCCACCCCGTCTGCCGGTGACACTCCCGGTCCTCAATCGATCGGTCGAACGGAGGAGACATGGACGCTCTGATCAAAACGATTCGTCCCAGCAAGGGATCTGAGGCAAAGTCGCAGGACGTGCGTCCTGCCGAACTTGATCCGTCCGAATTCCTGGCTGCGGCCGTGCGCGCCGACCAGCCCCGGCCGTCGCGCGCCGAGGCCGAGGCGGCGGTGCACACGCTGCTCAGCTATATCGGCGAAGACCCGGGGCGCGAGGGGTTGTTGGATACGCCGCGGCGGGTGGTGGAAGCCTATGACGAGCTCTATCAGGGCTATCATCAGTGCCCCGCCGAGGTGCTCGACCGCACCTTTGGTGAGACGGCCGGCTACGATGATTTCGTGCTGGTGCGCGACATCGAATTCACGTCGCAATGCGAGCACCACATGATGCCGTTCTATGGCAGGGCGCACATTGCCTATACGCCGGTCGAGCGGGTGGTGGGACTGTCGAAGCTGGCGCGGCTGACCGACATCTTCGCGCGCCGCCTGCAAACCCAGGAGCATCTGACCGCACAGATCGCAGCGGCGATCGACGAGATCCTGAAGCCGCGCGGGGTCGGCGTGATGATCGAGGCGGAGCATACCTGCATGTCCGTGCGTGGTGTCGCCAAGCATGGAGCATCGACATTCACCAGCCGCTTCACCGGCATGTTCCGCGACAACCCGGCCGAGCAGGCGCGTTTCCTGTCCATGGTGCGAGGGCCGCAACGGTAACCTCGCGGACGTTTGGCGAGGATTGCCCGTGTCCACATCCGCAAGTTCTGATGACCGCGAAGAGGGGCTGGGCCTTCAGCCCAAATTCGACGCGTCCGGCCTTCTCACCTGTGTCGCGACCGACGCCGCGACGGGCGAAGTGCTGATGGTCGCCCATATGAACGAAGAGGCGCTGCGCCGCACTGTTGAAAGTGGTGAGGCCTGGTACTTCAGCCGGTCACGCAAGGCGTTATGGCGGAAGGGCGAGACCTCGGGTCACACCCAGCGCGTGGTCGAGATGCGCACCGATTGCGACCAGGACGCCATCTGGATTCGCGTCGAGCAGACCGGGGCTGCCTGCCATACCGGGCGGAAGTCCTGCTTCTACCGCAAGGTCGAGGCGAGCAAAGGCGGCGCGACGCTGTCCTTTGTCGATGCTGAACGCCTGGTCGATCCGGACGCCGTTTATCGGAAGGATTGAGCGGCATCCCGGTCAAAATTGGCCGCGCTGAAAGGCATCGCCCCCCTTGTCGCGCGGTATCAATTGACCCTTCTTAACCCGCCGTTAACCATGATCGCCCCAGTGTGGTGCGATCGCTGGCGACAAATCGGGCCATGCGTTCGTTCGCGGGGAGCGGGCAGGAGAGAAATGTCGGTCGACGCTTCAAAAGCCACGGCTGCAGCAGCAGTCGACCCGACGCGCGCGCGCGTCGCCGGCGCGATCAAGCAGGCCTCCAACTCCACCGGCACCAGTTTCCAATATCTGCTCGCCACCGCGAAGATGGAGTCGGATTTCAATCCGACTGCGGGCGCTACGACCTCGTCGGCGCGCGGGCTCTATCAATTCATCGACCAGACATGGCTTGCGACGGTCAAGGACGCGGGCACCCAGCTCGGCTATGGCCAGTATGCCGATGCCATCACTAAGACGAGGAGCGGCGACTACACGGTCGACGATCCCTCGATGCGCCGCGCGATCATGAATCTGCGCGACGATCCCGCGGCAAGCTCGGCGATGGCGGCTGCGCTCACGCAAAACAACAGCTTCCAGCTCACCGGTCAGATCGGCCGCCGCCCGACCGACAGCGAACTCTACATGGCCCATTTCATGGGCGTCGGCGGCGCAGCCAGGCTGATCTCGAGCGCCGGGGACAGTCCGCAGGCGACTGCGGCGCGGATCTTCCCGAATGCCGCGACGGCCAACCACGCGATCTTCTACGACCACGCGGGCCGGGCGCGCAGCGTCTCCGAAGTTTATGCCGAGCTGAACTCGCGTTATGCCGGTGCGGCCAACTCGAAGGCCGCACAGAGCGCGATCGCGATGTATGGCAGCAGCGTGCCGAACGCCGCGGTCGCGAGCGCCACGGAAGCATCGGCGCCCGCGGTCGACAGTGCGACCTATCTCTCGACATTCCCGGATGTTCGTGCGTCCGCGCCGACGACGCTCGCATCGGCGTCGGATGCGGGCAACCAGACCGGATCTGCCGATCCTATGTTCCGCTCGCTGTTCCAGGTGGATGAGCGTTCGCAGCCGGTCTCGCCCCAACTCGGCGAATTGTGGGGCAAATCGTCGTCGCTGACGTCGGTTGCGAATTCGGACGGACAGCCGTCCAGCACCGGCGCGCCGCGGCCGCTCGATCTGTTCAGCGATCGGAACGGCACATTCAGCGGCTGACATAGGCCAGGCGCGCACGTCGCCAGACCGGAGCCGAGCGGTATTCGCCTCCGGTTCCACTTAACAAAACGTCAATAGAACCAGACAGTTATAGTGAACGCTTTGTTAAGCGTCGTGGTTTATTTTCAGTTGTCGTGGGCATGGGGCCTACATGTTTTCAAGTTGCGTAGGCCGGGGGCGATGATCGTTCGGCAGTTTATCAGTTGGGTCAGGACCGCTTCGGCCTGTGTGCGGGCAGATGCCACGAGGGCATTGGCACGAGCCTGGCTCGTCTCGGACCTCTCGGATGAAGACCGCGCCGCCGCGGAAGGCGCGCTTTTGATGCAGCTCGACGATCCTTCGCCGTTAGTCCGCCAGGCCATGGCCGAGGTGTTCGCCCGAAGCACGCACGCGCCGGCGGCGATCGTCCAGGCGCTCTCGCTCGACCAGCCCTCGGTTGCGAGCCCGATCCTCGAACATTCGCCGCTTCTGATCGATGCCGACCTGGTCGACATCGTCGCGACCGGCAATTGCGAGACACAGTGCGCCATCGCGCGCCGAAACAGGTTGCCGGCGTCCGTCTGCGCGGCGATTGCCGAGGTCGGCAGCGCAGCCGCTGCGCTGGAGCTGATTGAAAATCCTTATGCCGAGCTTGCGCCGTTCTCGTGGGACCGCATCGTCGAGCGTCACGGTCATCTGGCCGCGATCCGCGAAGCGATGCTGGTGCTGGAGGATCTGCCGTCGGCGACGCGGGCGGCGCTGGTTGCCAAGCTGTCGGAGACGCTCGCACAGTTCGTGGTCGCACGGAATTGGCTGAGCGCCGACCGGGCGGAGCGGGTGGCCGGCGAAGCGCTCGACCGTTCCACCATCAACATTGCGGCGCGCTCGCGCGGCGACGACATGCGCGGGCTGGTCCGCCATCTGCGCGCGACCGGCCAGCTCACGGCCGGCTTGATCTTGCGCGCGCTGTTGTCGGGAAATCTGGAGCTGTTCGATACGGCTCTGGCCGAGCTTGCAGACCTGCCGCAGGCACGCGTCTCGGCGCTGCTGCACGATCGCGGCGCCGCCAGCCTGCACGCTCTATTGCGCCGCGCCGGTCTGCCGGAATCTACGTTCGCCGCCTTCGGCGTGGCGCTGGAAGTCTGCCGCGAGAACGGCTTTGCCGATACGATCGGCAACGCCGCGCGGCTGCGGCGCAAGATGGTCGAGCGCGTGCTGACGCATTGCGCGACCGATCGCGCCGCCGCCGAGCCGCTCTTGATCTTGCTGCGCCGCTTTGCCACCGAATCCGCGCGCGACGAAGCACGCCAGTTCCGCGAGGAGCTGCTCGCGGAGGAGACGACTGCAGTCAGCGAACAGGATCTGATCGCGGCGTAGGTTGTAGGTTCGGAAGCTGCGCGCGCGTCAGACCCGCCGTCATTGCGAGCGCAAGCGAAGCAATCCAGAAATGTGCCGCATCAAGAAAGTCTGGATTGCTTCGTCGCTTCGCTCCTCGCAATGACGAAGAGCGTGACAATGCATGGGCGCCCGGGGAGGCCCCGGGCGGCGCAATCACGAGATTTGTTTGGATCAATCCCCGGGCACGATACTGGGCGCAAGGATCGCTTCGAGGTGCTCGGGACGGTCGCGATTGACGTGTACCAGATATTCATCCGCGACGCCGCGCAGCTTGCGGCTCAGTTCGCTCGCGACCGTGACGCTATCGAACTTGGTGTGATCGTTGACGATCGCCTGGATTGCGTTGATGTGGTGCGTGATCAGTTCGGCCGGCACCTTGTCGAGTTCGGGCGCGTGCTCGATGATCCGGCACAGGCTATCGGCGGCAGCAGCAGCCGATGGATAGCCGAATGTCGCGGCGTCACCCTTGATGTCATGGGCGGCGCGGAACAGTTCGTCGTTGGCCCTTTCGGAGAAGCCGTCCCTGAGAATGACCACATAGGCCGCCGACAGTCGTGCGGCTTCGGTCAGCATCCAGTTCTTGAACTCGCCGGACAGCCCGGCCAGGGCCTGTTCGGCGCGCGCGACGGGGTCGTCAATCTCCGTGTCGGACATGCGGCGCAGCACCTTGCGCAGTGGATTGGGCTGCGTGATGACGTGATGGGTCGCGAAGGTCTTGACCTTGATGCCTGCGGATTTGTCTTTCGCCATTGTGGTCTCCTGGACGGTTTCCCTTGGCGGCTTCCTTGGCGCGCTAGACGGAGGAACGGGCTTTGTCGAGCAATGAAGGCTGTTGCAGCACCTCGACCTCGCCGCCGATGCGGCGCTCAGGCCCGATATAGGCGTTGGCGGTGTTGCGGCGGCGATCCGGTCCGAAATAGGTCTTGGTCTTGATGAACGGACGCGGATTGGCGACGACGTTCAAGATACGTTGATAGAGGCCCTTGGCCGAGATCGGCTTCGCGAGAAATTCGGTGACACCGGCGTCGCGCGCATAAGTGACGCGGCGCTTTTCGGAATGGCCGGTCAGCATGATGATCGGCGCGTAGGGATTGCCCTTGGATTCCGGCTGCCGGATCATCTGCGCGAGCTCGAGCCCGTCGAAGATCGGCATCGACCAGTCGGTGATGACGATGTCGGGGACGTAGTGCGTGTACATCTCGAGCGCTGTCGCGCCGTCCTCGGCTTCATAGACCTCGCGCGCGCCGAACGAATGCAGAAGCGTGCGCAGGATGCGCCGCATATGCGGGTTGTCGTCGCAAACGAGGAAGCGCAGCTTGTTGAAATCGATACGAAACATGGCCCGGCCCTGGGCACAACCGATGACACCGGTGTGATGACGTCAAGCTATCGCGATCATGGTTAACGAACGGTTGCGAGAGGTCCGGGCAGACGCGGTATCTCGACCGTTTTTGGCGGGGCTGCGCGGAAACTCAATAGCTGAATTGCTCGCGCAGGATGCGTTCCTCGAGGCTGTGCCCGGGATCGAATAGCATCCGCATCGAGATGGTCTTGTCCGACAGCACTTCGACCCGGCGGACATCGCGCACCTCGTCGTGGTCGGCGACCGCCGCGACGGGCCGCTTTTCGTCCTCCAGCACCTCGATGACGACATAGGCCGTGTTGGGGAGTAGCGCGCCGCGCCAGCGGCGCGGGCGAAACGCGCTGATCGGGGTGAGCGCCAGCAATGCGGCGTTGATCGGCAGGATTGGCCCCTGCACTGAAAGATTATAGGCGGTCGATCCGGCCGGCGTCGCCACCAGAATGCCGTCGGCGATCAGTTCCGGCATCCGCTCCTGCTCGTCGATCAGGATTCTCAGACGAGCCGCTTGGGCGCTCTGGCGAAATAGCGCAACTTCGTTGATGGCGTGGCGAATATGCACGACGTCATGGATATCGGTCGCGCGCATCAGCAGGGGGTGAATGAGTGACTCGCGCGCGGCCTGAAGGCGCGTCCGCAGATCGTGCGTGCTGAACTCGTTCATCAGGAAACCGACGGTGCCGCGATGCATGCCGTAGATCGGCTTTCCCGAGCGCATGTGCTTGTGCAGGGTCTGCAGCATCAGCCCGTCGCCCCCCAGCGCGACCACGACGTCGGCGTCCGCGGGATCGCAGTTTCCGTAGAGCGCCACAAGCTGCGCCAGGGCGGCCTGCGACTCCTCGCTCGCGCTTGCGACGAGGGCGATCCGGTCATAACGCTTTGAGCTGTTCATCGAACTCTCGGCCCGTATGGGCGCCGCCGGGGTGAGGGACGCCGCGGTCGTCTATACGACCTTGCCGGTGGTTGTCGAGATCACCGTAGCGCGAAGTATGGGCAGTGACACCAAAGCAGATAGGCGGCCGTTTGACGACCGCCCGTTAATATTAAGACAAACCGGGTCGCCTTGCGGCTGCTCAGTATTTCAGCTCGACCGCGCCCGGAGCGAAACGGTAATTCACGCCGAGCTTGACTTGGCTGAGGTCCGACCGGTCGGTCAGGAAAGTGGTGCCGTCGCTTGCAAGCGCCGTGTGCCGGCCGAAGGAGAGGTAGTCGTATTCGGCCTTGGCGGACCAGTTCTTGCCAAGGTCAAATTCAGTGCCGAAACCGACCGTCCAGCCGACTCGCGTGTACGAGGGCGTGCTGAAACCACCCGTCTCGATACCTGCTTGATTCAGGCACGGGTGGTGGACGTCACTGCTCTGACCGGGCGCACCATAGATACAGTTGGCGGTGGTGCTGGAATCCTCGATCGCGACACCGCCCTTGCCGTAGAACAGCGTGCGGCCCCAGGAATAGCCGACGCGACCTGCAACGGTGGCCATCCAGTTCGTCTTGTCTTCGACGGTGAATAAGGCTGGGGCGAAGCCAACACTGGCGCCGTTAGCCTTGATGCCGTCGGCCGTTCCCGCGGTCCGTCCGCCATGCACGTTGCCGGCGCCAATGTCGCCTTCGACACCCAACACCCAATTGTTGCTGAACTGACGATTGTAGCCGAGCTCGATGCCGCCAAGTCCGCCAAGCACCCAGGGCTTGTTGCCGGCAGCCGGGAAGGGCGTGCCGACGAACTGGACGTCGGTGCGCCCGGCGGCAGCGCCTGCGAAGCCGCCGGCATAGAAGCCGTTCCAGTTGGTCGGGCCGACAGAGGCGCGCGGTGCCTTGACCGCCTTGGTCGGCATCACGGATGCGATCGCCTCGGGTGTAAACTGATAGCGAAGGCCGGCGTTGCCAGCCCAGCCCTCGACGTTTTCACCATTGCGATAGTCGACGCGGACGAAGCCGAGCCAGCCCGAATTGACGAGTTGCGCCGCGACACCAAGCGAGTATTGGCCGTAGGTCCCGACGCGAGAGGTCGACGTCTGCTGGGAGAATTGGGCCGGAAATACGAGTCCGCCGCCGCCAGCAAATAGGGTGTTCGGCAGCGACGAGTAGTTTGTGACAACGTTGCCGGCGAATTCGTGGAATACGCTCGCCGTGGCGAACGGCTGCCAGGTGATGTTCGGCGTTTCGATCGTCTTGCCGGCGCGCAAACTCAAGCGTCCGATCTCGCTCTCGATGTCGTTGGCGGTGATAGTGCCCGGGAACGTTAGGCCGGCGCCAGGATTGACGAAACTGTCAACCGAAGTGTGCGAATAGACGACACCCGCTGACGGTTCGACGAACAGGCTCTGGCCAAGATCGAAATTGTAGCCCGCCGAGGCCGAGATCGAATATCCATGCGCGCCGATCGGCTGATTGAAGAAGTTCGAAGCAGGATTATTCGCGCTGATATTATAGAACTCCTCGCGAACCATCAGGTCAGCAAAGAAACGGCCATGGGTCGCGGCGAGATAGCCTCCGAAGAACGGTACCTGGAAGGTGTTGTTGAACCCGTTGTTGTCGGTCTCCTTCGAGCCGAGATAGCCGGCGGTCGTGCCTACATGAACGTTCCAGCCGTTCCAGTTGAGGCGGGCAACGTCGGCGCCGAGTTGGATGCCCGCGAAGCTCTGGTGTTGCGAATTGGCGCACGTCGTCGCCGTGGTAGTGACAACGCCGGATTGGACGCTGACCGCGCCCGTGGACGTCGATGTGGACTTGAGGTCGACCTCCCCACCCACCGCGCGGCCCCAGACGCCGCCACCCGGCTGATCGGGCTGGGCATTGGCCGGTGCCGACACGAAGGCGCTGCCCTGCTGGTTCAGAAATACGGTGTTGACATTGCCGATCGTGCCGGCCAGGGCCGCCGAGGCGGCGCCAGCCGGGCCGGCGATTTTTCCGATATCGCTGAGGCCGCCGCTCCGCGTGGTGTTGCAGTTGTCAGCCAAGGCGGCCGACGAGCTCAGCAGGAGGGCCATAAGGGTAGCATGCGGAATACTGTTCTTGCGGCAACGCGCCGGCAATTTCAGAAAAGTCGTGCTCATCCCGGTCCTCAAGCAATGAATATCTATGCCAAGTTGTCTCGGCGCGCGACAACTTAGATCAGCGCATTGCCGTGCGGAAAGCCGAACAAGCCGTCATTGCTGTAATTCAATACCTCTGTGCTATTACTGCAACGTGTAGCGTGTTTGTTATTCTACCGTGAGATATTGTGACTTTGCGTGATCTGGTCGGGCTGGCCGTCAACTGCTTTTTTTCCCGCAAGGGTTGGCGATAACAACTAATTCTTATCCCTAGAATTTCATTGCGTTGCCATCTTCAGCAGGTGATAAGATACCGCAAAAGATCGGCGCTGCTCGGAGAGCCGGTTCGCGAAACCGCAGATGATCAAACGCCTCACCCGGATGGCGGCAATGATGGGGGCGATCATCGTTTCGATGACATTCGTCCCTGGGACCGCTTTTGCCGATAAGCGGGTCGCGCTGGTCGTCGGTAATTCCAGCTACCAGACCGTGCCGCAGCTCCCGAATCCGTCGCACGATGCGAGCGCCGTTGCGAAGATGTTGCGCGACGCCGGGTTCGATACTGTCGATATCCAGCTCAACGTTGAAAATCTCGAATTCAAGAGGGCAATCCGCAAGTTCGAAACGGAGGCGGATCAGGCCGATATCGCGGTGGTCTATTATGCGGGTCACGGACTGGAAATCGCCGGCACCAATTATCTGATCCCGGTTGACGCGAGGTTCGCCAGCGACCGCGACGCGGACGACGAGGCGATTTCGCTGGAGCGGCTGGTATCCTCGGCCGACGGCGCCAAGCGCCTGCGGCTGATCATCGTCGATGCCTGCCGCGACAATCCCTTCGTCACCAAGATGCGCCGGGAGCGCAAGACCGCAAGTCGGGGTGTCGCGGGCGGTCTTGGCCGGGTCGAGCCGACCTCGACCGACACCCTGATCGCCTATGCGGCGAAGGCCGGATCGACGGCGAACGATGGCGACGGCCTGCACAGTCCGTTCACCGCGGCGATCTTGAAGAATCTGACCGTACCGGGCCTCGACGTGCGGCTGGCCTTCGGACGGGTCAGGGACGAAGTCCTGAAGGAAACTTCGAATCAGCAGGAGCCGTTCGTTTATGGATCGCTTGGCGGGGGCAATGTTTCGCTGGTGCCAGCGCCAGCCGTCCCGCAGGAAGCCCCTGTCAGCGATGTCAAGGCCGACTACGAGTTGGTCCAGCAGATCAGGACCAAGCGCGCCTGGGAGGTGTTTCTGGTCACCCATCCGACCGGTTTCTATGCCGACTTGGCCAAGGCGCAGATCGAGCAGTTGAATGCGCAGCCAGCGTCTCAGCCGAATGCCACGGTCGCCTCGCTGGCGCCGCAGCAGCCTCCGGCAATCAGCGGGTCTGTGTCGAAGGAGGCGATCGCGTGGGACAAGATCAAGGACTCGACCGAGATTCCCGTGCTGCAGAGATTCATCAGGCGCTTCCCCAATGCGCCGCTTGCGCTGAATGCCCGGCAACGCATCGATGTCCTGAATAGAGCGGCCCGGGAGCGTGAGGAGAAGGCGCGCGCCGAGCGTGAAGCGGCGCGTCAGGCCGCGGAAGAATCAAGGCGCAAGGCCGAGCAGCAGAAGGCCGAACTTGCCGCGCAAAAGAAGCGCGAAGGGGAGGAGAGGCACGCCCGCGAGGCGGAGGCCGTCGAGAAGGCGCGAGTCGCTGCGGCCGAATTGGCGGCGAAGAAGAAGCGCGAGGAAGAAGAACGGCAGGCTGCCGCGGCTGAAGCCGCGCGGCAGGCCAAGGCCGCGGAGGCTGAGCGCAAGGCGCAGGAGATCAAGCAGAAGGCCGAGCAGGCCGAACGGGAGAAGGCGGCAGCGGAAGCCGTTGCGCGTGCCGCGGCTGAACAGAAGGCAAAGGAAGTCGAGGCCGCCGAGAAAGCGCGGGCTGCCGCGGCTGAAGCCGCGCGGCAGGCCAAGGCCGCGGAGGCTGAGCGCCAGGCCAAGGAAGCCAAGCAGAAGGCCGAGCAGGCCGAGCGGGAGAAGAAGGGGGCCGCGGAAGCTGCCGCGCGCGCCGCAGCGGAAAAGCAGGCGAAGGAGGCCGAGGCCGCCCACAAGAAGGCGGAGCTTGCCGCAGCAAAGGACGCAACCTGCAAGGACGAACAGAGCAAGCTCGACGCGATCGTGGCGAAGGGCAGCGAAAGCATTGGCGTCGACGATCTGAAGCAGTTTTCGCGTACGGTCACGTGCGAACGTGTCGCCCCAATGGTGGTCGCGGCCATCGAGCGCATCAACACCGAAGCTGCCAAGCGTGCGGCGACCCGGCCCAATTCGCCCGAATTGGTCCGCTCTGCGCAGACCGAACTCGTCAGGCTCGGTTGCCTGAGTGCGAAGGCCGACGGCAAGCTCAACGACCAGACCATGAGCGCGCTGAACCGCTATCTGAAGATCGAGGGCGAACCTGCCGACAACCCGAGCGTGACGGAAGCGCTGGTCGCGGAGCTGAACAAGCATGCGACCCGGGTCTGCCCGATTCAGTGTGAACAAGGCGAGACGTTGAAGGGGGAGACCTGCATCGCCGACTGGAAGCCGGCGGCGGCTCCGGCAACCGCGTCGCGCAAGAGCAATGATGGCGAGGACACCGCGCGGGGGCGCCAGCAGGCAGCCCGCGAGCAGGCGCAGCCGCGGCGATCGAAGTCCGCGCCCGAGGCCCCGCGTGCCCGCGCGCAAGCGCTGGCCCGGCCGAGCATCGTCAGCGGTGGCGGCGGCCACGCCCTGATCGGCGTTGGCTTCTAAGGCGAAACCGCAAAGTCCAGCGCCCCTGCGACGTCGCGTTCTACAAGGAGCGCAACGTCATCGAGCGCTTCTTCAACAAGCTCGGCTAAGGCGCGAACTGGTTTGTTGGCCGGAAAAGAATTCGGCGCGGCACCAAGTGCGAGGCGGGCTTTCGCTTGAAAACGCTGTAACCGGACAACAAGCCGGCAGCGGCGCTTAGCAAATGACCTACTCGCTTGAGTTGAATGGAGCGACCACTCGATTTTTCTCGCAGAGCGCCGCAGATGAAATGAGATTCAATACAATGTGATGAACCTTGTTTTTCAAAGGCAGCGCGACGGTGGTATAAAAATACAGTCAAATCCGCGCGAGAGTTCAAGCTCGCAGAGATTGTAGAGATCGGGACTGGCTCCTTCCAGAGAATATTCGATTGAAGCTTTATACATTCTCCATCGCGTTGGGCCTTGTACTCGGCTTTGTGTTGGTGTGGTGGATCCGCCCGACCACCAACTCCGGGGCAGTTTTCATCGTTTCGGCATCAACCATTCTCTGCTCCCTTGTGAGCGTCGTCGTGAACTTTGTCGTCGGGTTGTTCCGTAAAAGCTAAATCTATCGGAGAGCTTGTGTCATGAGGCCGCCTCGCGTCGCGTTTTCATTGTTGGTTTTGGCGATTTTGTACAGCGCGGCCGCTGAAGCGAAATGCACGTCTCCGCTTGATCCAAAGTGCAACGATGCGTCGCCCCCGGCGGCGGACACGGCCGGGGGCGCACCCACACCTGCCAATGCGCCTCCACGATCGAACCCTGAGACGGGAGTGGACCACCGAGAGCGACAAGCTATCGAGTTCGGAGTCGGTGGTGCTGGAAACTCGATCGACACGCTGACCCCAAACTCCGGAAAAATCATCCGGAGGACGGGTAAGGGGGTCTGGCGCAGTATTGGCAGACGCGCCGGCCCGACGGCGACCGCTTCCGATGGCGGGCCGCTTCTGCCGGTCCGAGCGTATCTGCCCGCGAAAGACATTCCTCCGCCCGGAGTCGGCGCTTACGGTCTCGTCGTCTTCCATTCCCGACCGACGCCCGCCAACCGGGAGAAACTGCTGAGGGTCTGCAAATCATTCGTCGCGTATTTTCCGCGCAGCGAAGAGACGTCTTCGCCGCTTAGCGACCAAATGGTGACAATTTGGCCGACCGTGCACGCTGATGCGCCGGAAATCCAAAGGGACGACTGTGACTATGCAATAGATCACTACGATCTGGTCGCATCGGAATCCGCGATCAACGATGCAACGATCCAACATGGCAATTTCCGCGGCGAAGGCCCTTTCCTTGTCGGATGGTCGCCATCAAATGCGAGAGGTGTTCCCAGCTCTCTAGTGCTTGTCATCGATATGTCTTCGGAGAACACGCAAGCAGAAATCGATCACGCGTTCCAGTTCTGGAAAAATGAGATCGTCGAAGACCCGTCAAAATGGCGGAACGGATGGTCGGTGGAGCGAATTAGAGTTTCGCTTCAACTTTTCGCCGACACTTACGGGCCGGCGATGATGGACAGCGTCAAATTCTTCGGCGGCAAAATTCAGTAGTTTTGAGGAACGCCCAGCCTCGCTAAAGCGCGATGAGATCAGGTTGAATCATCATCGCGCTTTAGGTCTTTGATTGAGCATGATCTCCGCGCAAACGCGTTTCGCGTTTGTCGCGAGCGAAAACCGCGACACACTTTTCCGGATCATGCTTTAGCATGCAAGATAGACCCGATGCGGCTACTCGAAAGAGGAGTCGATCAAGTTCGGAAATTGCCTCATCTCATGGCAGGCGCCAACTCGCTATTGGCAGCCGCCGGGACTGCAGTAGCCTTGGTTTGGACGTTGCCCGCAGCGGCGACGGAGGAGACGGTCACTGCAACCGCCCCCTCGGTGAAAGCGGCTTTCACGATCGAGCGGCGCCCGACGGCATTTCGTGCTGATCCTCGGCATGGGCTATTGAGGCCGCGTTTCCTGCTGTCTTTCCCGACTTACTTCTCTTGTAGCGCGCGGACCGGATCCCAGTCCGTGCCGGGCGTCTGGTTCTCCATCTCCCTCGCGCGCACGAGGAAATTCGCCGACGGCCGGTCGGCTCCGGCGGAACGCGCGAAGCATCGGGCTGCCGATTCGAAGACGCCCGCGCGCCAATGCGCGAGTCCTTCCGCGTAATCGGTCGTGACGGTGTCGGGCAGCGGAGATTTTTGCTCGGCAAGTGCCAGGAGCTCGAAGATTTTCAACGCTCGCGTGCGCCCTTTCACCCGCACCGTGTCCAATTCGCGCCAGATGAAACGGTCGCCCGCAAGCGCCGCCGTGGTTTCAGAAGCGATGATGGTGGTGCCGTAGAACTTGTTGGCGCCTTCCAGGCGCGAAGCAAGGTTCACCGCGTCGCTCATGGCCGAATAATTTAACCGCCGCCGCGATCCGAAATTGCCGACGAGCGCATCGCCCGAATTGATCCCGATGCGTTGCATCAGCTTGCGGCCCTGGAAGGCGGTGGAGTCACCATTCAACTCTGCAAGGCGGCGGCAGCAATCGAGCGCTGCGCGCGCGGCATTGGCGGCATGGTCGCGATCCGCCGCGGGCGCGCCGAAGATCGCAACGATGGAATCGCCGATATATTTGTCGACATAGCCGCCGTGGCGCTCGATGATGTCGGTCATCTCGGTGAGATATTCGTTCATCAACGCCATCAGCATTTCCGGCGACATCGCTTCCGATATCTCCGAGAAGCTCTCGAGGTCGGAGAAGAAGATCGTCACATGGCGCGTCTCGCCGCCGAGTTCCGGGAGCTTGCTCGACGTCAGCATCCGATTGATGACATGCGGTGCGAGGTAGAGCGCAAAACTCTTCTGCAGCAGCCGCCTGTCCTTGTCGGCGACGATGAAGCGATAGCCGCCCATGACCGCAAGCGCCGCGGCGCCCGCAATGAACGGCTCGCTCAAAGGCAGCGCCAGCGCATGATTGAAGGTGACCGTCGCGCCGGCCGCATAGAGCGCGACGGCAGCGAGATAGGCGAGGATGGCGTAGGCTGGCTGCAGCAGGCGGGCGGTGACCGCACCGAAGGCCGCGGCCAGGATCGCGATCAGCGCGATCGGCAGCCGGCCAAGCTCGGTCACCGCATCATGCGCGACCAGGTTGTTGACCGCGGTGGCGTGGATATAGACGCCGGCGATCATGCTGCGGCGGAAATTCTGCGGCAGCGGTTTTCGCTCCAGCGCGCAGCGCGGCACCCGCGCGCGCTCCAGCCTCGTGGCGAACCTCTTCGACGTCAGCCGGCGATCTTCGGCGTCCTGAACGGTTCCGAACAGCACTACCTTGCCGTCGAACCAGCGCCGGAAATAGTCCTTGTCGTTGTTCACCGCGCACTGGCGCAGATCGGCGAACGAAAATGTCGGAATGTCATCCGCCCCGCCTTCGAAATTGAGCGTCATCGTATTCGGCACGGCGCTTGGGATCCGATAGCCGGCAAGCGTGACCACGCCGTCCGGCGCAAATTCCGGCTGGGCGTTCTGCGCTCGCGCGGCCAGTTCGAGCGCCATCGAGGTCGTGCGGCTGCCGTCCACGACGAATGTCAGCGGCAGGCGCCGGATGACGTCGTCGCGATCGGTGTAGACGTTCAGCGGCCGGATATTCTGCTGCTGGCGGACCGCGATGCGCTGGCCTTGCGAGGGCAGCAGCGGCTGATCGCCGCGCAATTGTTCCCCAAGCACCACCTTGCCGGCGCTCGCACCGGCTGCGAGCGCGCGCAGGAAATCGCGGTCGAAACCGCGGACCTTGTCGCCGAATACGCCGTCGCCAAAGGGTATCTTGGATTGCTCGATCGAGTTGGGGAAGACGATGTCAAAGCCTGCGACTTTGGCGCCGCCGTCGAGGATGGCAGTCAGCACACGGCCGACCTCGCCGGTCCAGGTCAGAAAGGGTGAGCCTTCCAGCGGCGGCGAATGGAAACTCTCCTCGTCGAATGCGACGACGACGGCCGCGGAAGATGCAATCGGATCGGCGCGGCGGCCGAACATCTGCCAGCGTAGCGCGGTCAGGACATCGAGGGACAGGCCATGCGCGGCGCCGATCAAGGGAGAGACGGACAGGGCGCCGCAAGTCAGGGCGATCAGACCGATGGCGATCAGGTCGCGCGTGGTGCGGCGGATCTTCAACACGCGGGGCCTGACCAGACCTATTCCATTCGCAACAGCCGTCCGGCGACCGGCGTCGCGCCGGATCTGGCGAGGGGATCGATCCTGAAGACAATCCTGCTCTTGCCGAAGGTCGCGGCATAGGTGCCGCCCGGGGTCAGCGCCCGGTTGGTGCTCGCGAAGTCGAAAAACCGGCCTTTGAGCTGCTTGCCGTCGAGCCTGAACGTCTGTCGCTCGCCCGTAACATCAAGGCGCTCCATCACCAGTTCGCCGCGGCCCTTCACCTCGACCAGCGGCGAAGCGCCATAAAGCGTGGCTTGAGGGCTGTTCGCAGCGATATCGTTTCCGAGGCTGCGAACGATCGTCGCAGCCGCCTCGCTGGTCTCCCGCTCATTGGCATGCGCATGTGCGGCGTCGCATGGGGGCGTCTCCGCCTTGACGTCGGCGAGATGCACGCTGCTTTCCTCGGTGCCGACGATGACGGTGCCGATGCCGCTGATGGTCTCGCGGCGGCATGAATTGAGATAGCTCAGGATGACCGAACCCTTGTCTCCCAGCTTGATGACGGCGCGAGGCGAGAGATAGTCCATCAGCTCGGCGCCGGTGACTTTCCCCTGGACATCCTCGACGATGGCGACGGGCGACTCGGCGATGGCGGCCGTGGTCATGCCGGTGAGTGCGAGGAGCACGGCAGCAAGGGCGCGGGTCATGGGTTCGATCCTGTGAGGTAGCGACGGCGTCGTGTATCATGTTTTGCGGAACCGGCGCGATGCCGGCGAGGCTGGTGCACAAGGACTTCGTCACGGTGATTCCCGGCGGGGTTCACCAGCGTCCGTGCGTTCTTTTTTGCGACGCAATCCGGTGGCGGTCTAGGTTGCGGGAGGCCACTCCTTGTATGACCAATATCACAGAAATCGCCGTTCGCCGCTGGAGAACGGCTCGGTGAACGTGATTCTCACCCTGACCTAGAATTAAGCACCCCTTGCGAGGCTGACGCGATAAAAGACTGCGCTCTCGGGGGACGACAACGGAGATATCACCATGCCGATCGCGGCGCTTCGCGACGCGCGCGTTTTGTTCGCGCTTCTGATGATGATGACAACCGCCGTCGGCGCCCGCGCCGAGGAATTGCCGCGGCCGGCGCAACAGGCACCGACCACGGTGGCGCCACCGGGCGAACGGGAAAACGTGGGCGCGCGCAGCGCTACCCCGCCGGCATCCCAGTCCACCGCCGAGCAGCACAAGCTGCCACCGGACTCGACCACCAAGCAGACGCTTAACGTCGCCGGCCGCACGCTGTCTTTCACGGCGACGGCAGGCTCGATCCGCCTGTTCGATGACAAGGGCGAGGCGCAGGCCGACATCGCCTACACGGCTTACGAGCTTGATGACACCGATCGCGCCAAGCGGCCCGTGACGTTTCTGTTCAACGGCGGCCCGGGTGCGGCATCGGCGTATCTGCAACTCGGCAACAATGGACCCTGGCGGCTTCCGATCAATGCCGACCAGGTGACGCCATCGACGTCGCCCGATCTGCAGCCGAACGCCGAGACCTGGCTCGATTTCACCGACCTTGTCTATATTGATCCCGTCGGCACCGGCTACAGCCGGTTCGTCGCGACCGGCGACGATGTTCGCAAGCGGTTCTTCTCCATCGACGGCGACGTTAGTTCGATCGCGGTGACGATCCGCCGCTGGCTCGAAAAGCACGATCGCCTGCTGTCGCCGAAATATGTCGCGGGCGAAAGCTATGGCGGCATCCGCGGACCGAAGGTCGTGCGCAACCTGCAAGTCGATCAGGGCATCGGCGTGAAAGGATTGATCCTGATCTCGCCGGTGATGGATTTCCGCGAGTTCTGGGGGTCCACCATTCTGCAGTATGTCGGAAGTCTGCCATCCTATGCGGCGGTCGCGCGTCAGATGAAGGGGCCGGTGACCCGCGCCGATCTCGCAGATGTCGAGGCCTATGCGCGCGGCGACTTTCTGGCCGATCTCGTCAAGGGCGAGGCCGACACGCAGGCCACCAACCGGATCGCGGACAAGGTGGCAGCGCTGACCGGCATCGATCAGGCGGTCAGCCGCCGTCTCGCCGGGCGTTTCGATGCGATCGAGTTTCGCCGAGAGTTCGACCGCAAGAATGGCCGGATCACCGGCCGCTATGATGCATCGGTGATGGGTTTCGATCCTTATCCGGAGTTCGAGCTTCTTTCATTTCGGCGATCCCTCCGGCGAGGGGATCGCCGCGCCGCTTTCGAGCGCAGCCGTCGACCTCATCACGCGCAAGCTGAACTGGCGGCCGGACGGCTCGTATCAGCTCTCCAGCGGCGCAGTCGAGAAAGCCTGGGATTTTGGCCGGGGAATCAATCCGCCCGAGTCGATTTCACAATTGCGGCAGAGCCTCGCGCTCGATCCGAAGCTGAAAGTGCTGGTGGCGCACGGACTGTTCGATCTGGCGACGCCGTATTTCGCCTCGAGAATCCAGCTCGATCAGTTTCCCGCCTTTGCGTCGCCGGATCGCGTCAAGCTCGTGGTCTATCCGGGCGGCCACATGTTCTATTCGCGCGACGCCTCGCGCCAGGCCTTCCGCGCCGACGTGCAGGAGATGATGAAGGAAAAATAGCGCGGCACGGATCGTCGCTCAGGCTTTGGTCTTGCGGGGTTTGCCAGGCGCATATCTGCGCTCCATCTCGGCGGCGAGGGCTTTGGCCGGCTTTGCGTGCGCGCCGGCAAACCAGATGTCGGTGACCTTGCCGGCCTTGTTGCGCGAGCGGCGTACGGGTTCGCCGTGGCTGGCATAGCCGATTGCGAACGCAATCCGGCCGGTGTCGCGTCCCGTGACCTCGATTTCCGCCGCATCCAGGAACGGATTGAATAGATGCGGATTCGCGGCGATCACCTGACGGCCCATCGGGACGAGATCGATCGCGTTCCAGAGCGTCCACCAGCGGCCGGTCCAGTCGCGCACGCGACGCTCGGGGGCACCCCGCGTCCTGAACGCGCGCAGGATGTGCATGACGCCATCGACCCAGAATGCAGCGAGGCCGTCGATGCTGTTGGTCAGGATGGAGACGGACAGATCGCAGCCGGGAATGACGCAGGTCCGCGAAATGTAACCCTGGAAGCCGCCGCCATGGCCGAACCAGTCCCAGCCCGCGGTCTGGCCGCTCATGAGGCCAAAGCCATAATAGGCTTCAGCGCTTGCCTGCGGAATTCGCCATTGCTTGCGCGTCATCTCGCGGCGGCTGGCGACGGAGAGCACGCTCTTTTTCGCGCTCGGTGCAAGCTGGCCGAAGAAGCGCGCGGTGTCGGCGGCGGTCGCGACGAAGCCCGCGGCGGACGTCATCGCATGCGCCGGATTGTCGCCGGGAATGACGGCGCGCCGGCCAAGCGGCAGTCTCCGCGAATGGCCGCGCGCGAAAGGCGTGCCTTTGGCAATCGGCAGTGTTCGGCACGGTCTCGCGAAGCTCCGCCGGATCGATGATCTCGCGCTTGACGAAGGCGGGATAGGTTTCTTGCGCGATCGCCTCGATGACGAGTCCGAGCAGGCCATAACCGTGATTGGAATATTTGAAT
The DNA here is from genome assembly GCA_963770385.1 of uncultured Alphaproteobacteria bacterium. Taxonomy (GTDB): domain Bacteria; phylum Pseudomonadota; class Alphaproteobacteria; order Rhizobiales; family Xanthobacteraceae; genus Bradyrhizobium. Next base: position 4,394,035 of record CAVYPJ010000003.1, read on the forward strand.
CGCGTGTTGGGCGGAATCGCAGCGGGGAACCGAAGCTCGCCCAGCAGCTCGGTCTCGTTGAGATAGGGCCGGGTGTCGATGAACTGCCCGGAATCGACGCCGTCGCGGGTGAGGCCGGCGGTGTGCGAGAGCACCTGTGCGATCGTCGTCTCCGCGACCTCGGGGTGGAGATCCCCGACATATTGGCCAACCGTGTCATCGAGCTTCAACTTGCGCCGCTCCCGCAGTTTCAGGATCGCGGCCGCGGTGAAGGCCTTCGAGTGCGAGGCGATGCGAAAGCGGTGGCGCGGCGTCAGCTTCTCGCCGCTGTCGAGATCGGCGAGGCCGAAGGCATGCTCGGCGACAATGGTGCCGCGATGTGTGATCGCGATGATGCAACCGGGCTGTTGCGATGCTTCGACCTGAAATTCGAGCCAGTCGCCGACATAGTCGACCGCCGATCGCAGCCATGGGTCCACGTGATCAGTCCCCCAAATCAGATCGCCACAGCAATCGGAATGAATGAAAAAACGAAGATTATAATTCTATCCAACAAAGCAAAACCGGCGCAAGGCTGCGCCGGTCATTGTGAGCGTTGCAAGAGTGAGGCTTGCAGAGTGTCTTGCGGATATCTCAGTAGACGAGGCCGGTGCCCGGTGGCCGCGCCATCGCCGCGGCGAGGGAGCGATACTCCTCGCTCTCGGTGCCGGCGAGCTGGGCGATCCTGTTCAGGTGAAACTGCGCCTGATCGCGATTGCCCTGTTCGAGCTGCCATAGCCCGTAATACTGCCAGGTCTTGACATGGTTCGGGTCGGCTTTCAGCGCCCGCTCGTACCAGACTTGTGACAGCTTGTAGTCGCCGAGCTTGCGGTAGGAGTAGCCGATCAGATTGGCGACGGCGGCGGTGTCGTCGTGACCGAGCGACTTGAGCTGACCGATCGCGGCGGCGTAGTCGTGACGATCGTAGATCGATGCATATGCCGTGCGATAGCCGTCCGCGAATGCTGCGTAGTCGCGGCTCGGGCTGATCTCGCTGGATTTCTTCTTCTTGCCCTTGGTCGGAGCCGCCGGCGCCGGCGCATCGCTGTCGGGCGCGGCATGGACCGCCGTGATGACGGGTGCGCCGACCAGCGCAAGGGAAAGGGTGGCCAACGTGAGAAGCCTGACCGCAGTTCTACGCATTCATGCCTCCTGGTTTGTAGTTGCTGGAGCATGATCCGGAAAGAAAAGTGTGTAGCGGTTTTCCGAAAAGATCATGCTCAATCAAAGACCTAAAGCGCGATGACAATTCAACCTAATCTCATCGCGCTTTAGAGCCGATGAGTCCGGGATGAATCGTCACCGCACTCTAGCTTATTTTTGGAGCATGATCCTCTGGAAAACCGGTATCCGCTTTTCGGGATCATGCTCTGGGATCAGTAGACGAGGCCGGTGCCGGGCGGCTTCTCCAGCGCCGTAGCGAGGGAACGATATTCCGCGCTGTCGGTGCCTGCAAGCTGGGCGATCTTGTTCAGGTGATATTCGGCCTGCTCACGATTGCCCTGCTCGAGCTGCCACAGCCCGTAATACTGCCAGGTCCGCACATGGTTCGGATCGTCCTTCAGCGCCTGCTCGTAGTAGGTCTGCGAGAGCTTGTAGTTGCCGAGCTTGCGATAGGAGTAGCCGATCAGGTTGGCGACGTCGGCGACGTCTTCCCGATCCAGCGTCTTCAACTGCTCGATGGCAGTGTTGTAGTCGTGGCGATCGTAGATCGTGGTGTAGGCAGTGCGATAGCCTTCCAGGAACTTGGGATCGTCGATGCTCGAGCTCTTGTCACCTTTCTTCTTGTGCTTCGAAGAATCCGTTGCCGGCGGCGCCGACGGGGTGTCGCTGCCCGCGGCGTAGGCAGAGATGACGGGCGCGGAGAGGAGGGCCGTCGAGACCATCGCCAGCATCAAAGCCCTGATCGCAGATTTTTTCATGCAGTTCTCCTGGTTGACTAAGTGGCGTGTGAGCTCGGACCAAACCGTTGAACCATCAGGTCCGGATGGTACGCCTTGGCTGTCATACGCCCGGGTGATCCTTCACCCGACACTTACTGGGACCTGAACACCGGTCGTATTGAAACATTCCCGGTTGACGTTTTTATTCACTTCGAATTTGACCATCGATGGGCGCAACATTGCGTTCATCATGACCATCGTGACCACTGTCACGGAAGTGAACATGACGAAGCTGTCATGCAGATGAACGAAGTCCGACACGGCACTTCAGGACAGGTTCAGCGCAGCCCTCGTAACGTGCTCCTCATGATCGACGAGCCCGGTCCAACGGCCGGCCACCTCCAGATCCTTCGAAGAGGACACGACCATGCTCAAGACGATTTCCGCCGCACTGCTCGCAGCTTCCATGATCGCCGCTCCGGCGTTCGCCGCCGGCACTGGCAAGACCGCCCAGACCTCTGCGGTCAAGACAGAGCAGGCTCCGGCGATCAACGGCGCGCAGGCCAAGACTGACGTCAAAACCGGTGCCAAGACGAGCGTCAAGACGAGTGCCAAGACGAGCACGAAGACGAGCGCCAAGGATGGCGCACTCAACGCCAATGCCAAGATGCGTCATCATCACCACAAGTATCACAAGATGGGCGCGATGAAGTCGAAGAAGCACTTCGCTACGGTCGGCTTCAACGGCGCCGCCAAGACGAAGTCGAGCAAGGCCAGCCTCGGCAAGGTCAACACCCACGTAAGCAAGATTCACGCGAGCAAGTCTCACTCGAAAGTGAGCTTCAAGCACACGGCTCCCGCGACCAAGCGCGGTTGATCGGTTTATCGGCGCGGTTCGTTCCACGTATCCCCCGCCGCGCCGATGGAAGGTCCGGCTCGCCTGCGATTGCGTCCCCAATCGCAGCGGGCCGGTGCCGTGTTGGCGGTGAACCGCAAGCTGACGTGAGGCTTACGCAATCCAGGCGTTACGCAACGCCGACGCGAAATGTGGATTTCCATTTCACAAGTGGAAGGTTTAGAAAGACTGCTCGGCGGATTTTTTTGGACAGAGTTGAAACTTGGCGATGCGGGCCTTGGCGGTGTCAACAAGGTGTCTGGCGGTTTTCTTGTTGCCGCTCGTGCTGACAGGTTGTCTGGCGAGCGATGACAGCTCCGGCCCGACTTCCTTCATCGAGGACGGCGGCGACGCCAACCAGCCTTTTCCGGCCAACTATCGTGCCGAGCTCGTCGCGTTCATGCACACCTATCTGAACAATCCGGTCGGCGTGCATGAGGCATCAATCGCCGAACCTGTGCAGCGGACCGTGGGCGGGAGGTCGCGCTATGTCGCCTGCGTGCGGTTTGCGGAACGCCAATCCGACGGCAGCTATCGTGAGCCGCGGGAGCGGGCGGTTGTGTTCGTCGGCGGCCGCCTCGATCGCGTCGCCCAGAATACCGGCGAACTCTGCGGCGGAGCCGCCTATGCCGCGTTCCCGGATCTCGAAAAGATGACCCGCTAACAGCTTGCTGCGCTGTTTTGTCCCATAAGAAAATACGATCACTTTTGAGCGAGGGGTGAACGGAGGCCGCGGCTGGACTCGACTAATCCGAGAGCAGGAACCATTTGCTACCCTGTAGGAATTTGGTTGCCGGAGGAACAAAACGTCATTGTGGCGCGCGGGCCACGGACAAAGCCCATCACGGCTCCGGCATCGCCGCCAGGCAACCAAATTGAGGCCACGTTGTTTGTTGATGTCGTACCTGTCGACAATGGGGAATACTGAATGAAGCGATTTATATTCAGCGCAGCCGCTCTTGTCGCGTTGGCGGGTCCTGCCGCCGCGGCGGATATGGCTGCCCGGCCTTACACCAAGGCTCCCCCTGCGCCGGTGGTGCCGGCGATCGTCTATAATTGGACCGGTTTCTATATCGGCGGCCATATCGGTGGCGACTTTGCCGGTAACAACAGCCTCGGCGGCAGCAACAGCCGCTTCCTGGGTGGTGTCCAGGGCGGTTTCGACTACCAATTTTCGTCGTATTTCGTGGGCGGCATCGAGGCCGAGTACAGCTGGATGACCGGCAACAACAACAACGGTGCCACGTTCCCTGGCGGCGTCGTCGTAACAAACAGGAACGACCAACTCGGATCGGTCACCGGACGGGCCGGATACACTTGGGGCCCAGGTCTGCTCTACGCTAAGGGCGGCTATGCATTCCGCGAAGGCAACAATGTCAACGTGGCCCTTGCCGGCGTGCCGACGGCCTTCACGGCGACGGGCAACAACAAGGATGGGTGGACGGTCGGTGCCGGCCTCGAATACATGTTCGCCCCGAACTGGTCCGCCAAAGCGGAATACCAGTACTACAATTTTGGCAGCACGAGTTTCACGACAGGGCCCGCCGCGGTTGTCGGACAGCGCTTCCGCGACGACGACCACACGGTCAAGGTCGGCGTGAACTATCGCTTTGGCTGGGGCGGGCCGGCCGGCCTCAGATACTGAGACCCACGTTCAATGTTTATCGAAAGGGCCGGCGCTTTGCCGGCCCTTTCATTTGGGACACTCCCGCTTGGGACCTCTCGTGTTGGGTACGACAAAAAAAATTTTACTAAATGTGAAACTTGTCACCGAGATCGGTTATTATGAACTTGCCGGCTGGTGGACAAACAAACATGCGTATCTTTGCGTCAGTGCTGCTTCTGACTGTGGTGGCGCTTCCGTGCTCTGCCCAAACAATCCTGAGATCTGAGCCTTTGATGCTCGCGCCTTACGAGGTTGCCTTCGTGCAGGGTGCGTCCTGTCCTGTGGGCAAGGTTCTGAAGGTGACCGGGGCGATCAGGGGCCTGCATCGCAAACGGGCTTGCGTTGCGCTCGCTGCGGAGCAGGCGTCGCTCGCGACCGCGACGCCGTAGAGTCAGTCGTCACGCTCCCGTCAATCACGGAAGCCGCGCGTGCTGACGCGCGCGTTGTGACGGGGGTCTCCCGGCGCCGCCTTAAGCGCCATTTTCGGGCGCCATTTTCGGGACAAGAGCCATTTTCAGGACATGAACTGGAGTTCGCGCTGCGCCAGGCTTTCGGCTTCGGCCTGGTTCTTGGCGGGGTCTTCCTGCGGGTCCGGCCGGCACGGCTTGATCTCATAGTCGTTGTCGAGCAACGGCCGCGGCACGGGTCTGCCGCGCCTCGATTCCGCGTCGATCACGAGACCGCTCAGCCGGGCGAGTTTCCAGACATCCGCCTCCGTCGGGTAGGTTTTGCTCAGTTTTGCGTCGTTGCAGAACAGCGCGTACGGCATCGGAATCGCTCCGCTAAAGAACTCTTAACGCATAAGAAAGAATTGAGTTGCGGCGGGCGAAGGGCTGGAATCGGGTCCGGATTGGGCGATTTTGGCCCAATCTGAGTCCTTAACGAGGCGTAAATCCCCCAAAAAAGAAATCCCGGGACTCGTCCGCTAGAATCGCCGGATGGTTTTGACCATGGGAACCGGCCTTCATACCTTCTGTGAGCGCACCCAATTGACGCTCGCCATCGGACTTTTCGTCGCCTGTGCCGCCAATGTCGCGCTGGTCCTGGCGTTTCTGTAGCCGATTGACGGCGCTGCCGTTCCCTCCATCATGGCGGCAATCAAGCCGGCAGCCTTGAAAAGGCCGCCCCACGGGATGGAGATGGCCATGATCGAGACGCTGAAAGAGCGCGTCAATGACGACCCGGCATTGGTCCGGCGGGGTCGTTTCCTCACGACTACCTTCCTGCTGGAAGTCGGTGCCACGTCCTGGCTGATTGCGATCTACGAAGGCCGCATTCTGTCCGTGACGCGGGGTCCGTTCGTCATGCCGTCCTCGTCCTTTGCGCTGCGCGCGCCGGAAGCGGAGTGGGAGAAGTTCTGGAGCAAGAGACCGCCGCCGGGCTCGAATGACCTGATGGCCCTGATCAAGCGGCGGGTGCTGCGGGCCGAGGGTGACCTCAAGATCTTCATGGCGCATCTGCGCTACTTCAAGGAGGCGCTGGCGAAGCTAAGGCCGGCGGGAGTTTCGGCATGACGGCGCGGTTCGAGCCGATCATCGGCCGTTATATGCATCTCGATTTGCTCGGCCGGCCGCATCGCCTCTATGTCGAGGAGGCGGGCGAGGGCACCCCGCTGTTGTGCCTGCACACCGCAGGCGCCGATGGGCGCCAATACCGGGCGCTGATGAACGATCCGCGCGTCACCGCGCGGCATCGCGTCATCGCCTTCGACATGCCCTGGCACGGCAAGTCCTCGCCGCCTGCAGGCTGGCACGATGAGGAATACCAACTCACCTCGGCGCACTATACCGAGATGATCCTGACCGTGATGTCCGCGCTCGGGCTCGACAAGCCGATCCTGATCGGGTGCTCGATCGGCGGGCGGATCGCGCTGCATCTCGCGCTCGAGCATCCCGAGCGCTTCCGCGCCATCATCGGGCTGCAGGCGGGGGCGCATGTCGATCCCTATTACGACCTGAATTTCCTGCATCGGCCCGACGTGCATGGCGGCGAAGTTGCCGCGGCAATCGTGTCCGGCCTGGTCGGGCCCGAAGCGCCCGAGGCCGAGCGGTGGGAGACGCTGTGGCACTACATGCAGGGCGGTCCGGGCGTGTTCAAGGGCGACCTGTATTTCTACAAGATCGACGGCGACATCCGCGCGCGCGTCGCCGAGATCGACACAAGCCGTTGTCCCCTGTTCCTGCTATCAGGCGAGTATGATTATTCCTGCACGCCGGAGGAAACAGGGGCGGTCGCGCGCAGCATTCCGGGCTGCGAGGTCACCATCTTGAACGGCCTTGGGCATTTTCCGATGAGCGAGAACCCGGACATTTTTCTGGGCCATCTGCTGCCGGTCCTGGAGAAGATTTCGGGCTAAAGCGCGATGAGACCAGGTTGAATCGTCATCGCGCTTTAGGCCTTTGATTGAGCATGATCTCCGCGCAAACGCGTTTCGCGTTTGTTAGCTAAGGGAAAACCGCTACACACTTTTCCGGATCATGCTTTGGCCTTTTCCGTATCCATGTCCCTAACGCCTTAGTCGCGCGGCTGCGTGATCTGGCCGGGGCGGGGTGGGGGGACGTCCTGCAGCGTGGCGCGGAGCCGGGCGATGGTGGCGCTGAAATATTCCGCCCGTTCCCGGTTGAACCGTTCCTGATTGGCGCGGAAGCTCGCGATCCGCGCCCGGCACTCCTGCTCGACCTCGCTATGGACGCTCGGCCGGGCAAGCAGCGCGCTCGATACAGGACTTGGCGCTGGCGCACTCGGCTTGACGGAAGGCTCCGGCGCGGCCTGGACGGACGGCGCGGCGCCGATTTCAGGCTGAAGCTGGGCCGGCGGCGAGACCGGGGGGAGCCTCAGCTCCGGCTTCGACAGCCGCCACTGCGCCGCCTCGGGCATCTGGGCGCTGACCGATTGAACAAAGGCCAATGTTTGCGCGATCAATTCGTCGCGCTCTTTCTTCCAGTCCATGGACCACCCTCAACCGCAACACAGGATTTGGCGGAGCCAGAGCCAAATCAAGCCGCTATGCCACCAGCTTCTGGGGACAATTGCCAGTTTCGGTTGAAAATTATCCAAGTTCCCGTTTTAAGCACCGTGGCGTGCAGATGGACGGTAGTCTGGGATGGCCGGAGAATAGGGCAGGCGACGCCGCTATTGCCGTTCGCGAGGATTGACGTTCGGCACGAAGGGCGCCCCGACCACACGAACCGGCGTCCGTTCGGCGAGGTAGACGGGCGGCTTGGCTGAGGCGGTCTGCGGTCCTTCCCACCAACTCGCGATGACGGCAACGATGGCGGTGAACAGCGTGACCGCCGTCAGCAGCACCATGTTGCAGTTCTCTTCCCGGACCCTCATGGCTGAAAAAACTGGAAGGACGACGATTGGTTCCGGATATCCGGGGGCGAACCGCTCTCAAGCGGCCGCGCTATGTTCGTCCTTCGAGAGTGCCTCGACCTGGCTGCGGCATTCGGCGGCAAATACGCGAAGCTTCTCTACTGTCAGCGTATCCATGATCGTTTTCGCCAACCGCTCGGCCCGCTCCGCCTGCTCCCTGAAATAATCGATCCTGCTCATCTTCCCCATCTCCTTCTGAGGGGACAATTTGAAACGAATTGCTTCGTTCCATCGACGCCCAACACTTGGCTAATCGCAGGTTAATTTCTGTGCGCCGGATCACGCGCCAGAATGACAGGGCCGCATTGCTTCGGATCGGTGATGTCTGCGGAAAGGGCCAAGTATTCGACATTCAGCGGATTGTCGCGATCGTGGTGCCGGCTGAGAGGATTGAACTCCCGACCTTCGGTTTACAAAAACGAAGAAGACGCCTGACGAGGCCGGACAAAGCCGGACATCGATCATCGCTTAAGTCGCTTTGTTTCCAGTGTTATTCCGCATTTGTCGTGGTATGGCTAGGACACCGCGCGACAGAGCGCGACACCCCATTTGTTTACGTGATGTTTACGTGGGAACGGAGATTCCATGCCTAAGAAACTGAGCCGAGACGCCGTCCTGAAGCGAGTGGCGACAGACAAATGCCAGGAGATACCGGACGGCGGCGCGGCGGGACTGCGTCTTGTGATCCAGCCCAAGCCAACAGGGACGAGGTCCTGGTCGATGCGCTTTCGCCGGCCCAGCGGGAAGTCCGGCAACCTGCCGCTCGGCCCGTTCAATTCGTCGGACCGGGAGGCTGTCGAAACACCCGTCATCGGTCAGCCGTTGACCGTCGACGAAGTCCATGCGCTCGCGGCAAGCATCAATCTGCAGCGCGCCCGGGGCGTTGACGTCATCGCCCAGCACAAGGCGAGCAAGCAGCGCCAGGACGTAGTCACTTCGCAGAAGCAAAGTCCGTTTCCGGTTCATGCCCGCGACTTCGTTGATCGCCATGTTCGGCCGAAGACCCGGCGCTGGCGGGAGACAGCGCGCATGCTCGGCTACAAGTTCTCGCTCGGCGATGACAACGCCGAGCCGGAGATCATCAAGGGCAGTCTCTGCGAACGCTGGCGCGACCGTTTGCCTTCCGAGATCGACGGCGACGAACTCTATGGGGTGGTGGACGAAGCGATCCACCGCGGCATTCCCGGGCTCGGACGCAAGGGCAAGGGACCGTCCGACCCGCGCGGCCGCAAGATGGCCGACACGCTCGGCACCCTGTTCGGCTGGCTGCAGGAGCACCGCCGCATCAAGACCAATCCGACCCTCGGCGTTTACCGGCCCGGGCCGCCGCCGAAGGGCCAGCGCGTGCTCAACACCAAGCCCGACATTCGTTACGCAGATGAGTTGCGCTGGTTTTGGGCGGCGTGCGACAAGATCGGCGCGCCCTACGGCCCGCTCTGCAAACTGCTGCTGCTGACCGGCTGCCGGGTCAATGAGCTTGCCCGCATGACCGTCGAGGAGCTGAGCACCGGCAATGCCGTGTTGAGCCTGCCGCGGGAGCGCACCAAGAATCATTTGCCGCATCTGGTGCCGTTGCCGCCGCTGGCGCGGGACATCATCGAGAGCATCCCGCGGGTCTCGAATGTCTACATCTTCTCGACCACCGGCGGCACGCCGATCTCCGGATTCTCCAAATACAAGAAGCGGCTCGATGCCCTGATGCGCGCCGAAGCACAGAAAGAGTGCGGCGCCGAGGCGATGATTCCGAACTGGAAGCTGCACGATCTGCGACGGACGATGTCGACCGGCATGAACGGCATTGGGATCTTTCCGCACGTCGTCGAGGCCTGCCTCAATCACATTTCCGGAGCAGCCAAGGGCGGTGTTGCCGGCGTCTACAATCAGGAAATGTATCTGGTCGAGCGGGTCGCCGCCTATGAGCGCTGGGCAGCGACCATCGCCGGCCTCGTCTCGGGCGAGGGCGCCGATAACGTGGTAGCGCTGCGCCGCTGAAAGAGTTGGCCCCGCCCGATGGCGATCGGGGCGGGGCCTGAACATCACGAGGTGGTCTAGGACGTCGCTAATGCCTGCCAGTTCTTATCACGGCGGCCACGCGCTTGCCGATATCCTTCGGGTGTGGCTCAGCCGGCTTTCGCTTCCCCAGGTTCAGGAATGTCTGGCCCGATTGATCGCGGCCGGCCAGATCGAGATCACGCCGGCCTTTCGCGCGAGCTGGTGGCTGGAGCGCGACGGGCGCGATTATCGGGTCGCAACCACCGACGGCAGCGATCCTGCCGAATCGTTCCGCTGTCACCTGAGCGATCCCCGGCTGATGGACCCGCTCTTTCTGTTCCAGTCTCTCGATGGACTGGCGCCGGTCGAAGAGCCGCCGCCGATCATGGAGGATGACCCGGATTCGCCTCGCTTCAAGCGCCTGGAGGCGGCACACGCGAGGTACGAGGCCGAGGAAAAGGCAGAGGCCGAGGCGAGGGCCAAAGCCGAGGCTGAGGCGGCCAGCCGACCGAAACCGGAAAAAGCTGTCCCCCCGCGCAAGCGTTCCGCTCCGCGCCACAAGCTATGGCCCAAGATATTCGAGCACTTCGACCACGAAGTCGAAAAGAACGGCAGATGGCCCAATGCGCACGCTGCGGCTGCAATCATCAGCAAATGGGCGGCCGGCAAGATAACCTCCGACGCGGTCTACGACGGAATTTTGCGGTGGCGACCGCAATGGATAGCGCTTAATTCATAAGAGAATTTAGCCACTTACTCCAAAGTACTCCAGGCGCTACTCCAAAGTACTCCAGGTCTACGCCAAAGACTTCGGCAGTTTTCCGCGTCAGCTTCCGTGCATCGCATTGACCGCGACACGGAGCGCCAGATGCCCCCAGTCCCCAAAGATCAGGTCTCGACCTACGCCCGGAGGCTGCTGTCGGCGCGGCGCGTCGCCGACCGTTACAGCATTCACATCCGGTCGCTGGCGCGCTGGGTCGCCAGGAAGGTGATTCCGCCGCCGGACGAGATCATCAACGATCGGCGCTATTGGTACGACACCACGCTCGATCAGGCCGATCGCGACCGGACCCGCAAGGCCGGCGCCAAGAACCAGCCGGCCACTCCCCCGGCGGCATCCCCATAAACGGAAACAGGCGGCTTGCGAACGTGAGCCCGCAAAGCCGCCTGCTGTCTGAAGGCTCACATCATTTGCCACCCGGCAAAACGAAGGAAAGACCTCAATGTCGAAGTTATATGCCTTTAACATCACGTCAAGGTCGTCGTCGCCTGAAACCAGGAAGGTGCCCATAGGATACGACATCACAGGGCGCGACGGCTACATCATCGCCGAGAGCCTGATCCGCTTCATCGCGACGGAACAGCAGAAGCCGTCCAGCTTGCGGTCCTGGTCAAACTTGCAGGATGCGCGCGCGATCTTCAACGCCTGTTGCGGTGCCGGCAACCTTGCCTTCTTTGCCGATCAGTATCCCGGCCTCACGGTCAGCCTGGTCGACGAGAAGGCCCCGCGGAATCACTCCGAATAATCTTAGCCGGCGTGCGCTCTCAACAGGGCGCGCGCCGTTTTCGTCCCGGCGATTGAAAACGAAAGGGCAATCCAATGGCAACCATGCCGACAACGATGATCGCCGAGATCTGCTTCCCCCATCAGAACGACCTGCACGCCGCGATGCCGAAACTCGCCGAGTTCGATTTCGATATCGAGGTTCTCGACTGGATGGACGACGACGGCGGCGCGCTGTGGGTCCTGGCGAGCTCGCTGACCGAGCTCGATCAGTCCGGCTTCCTCGATTTTGTGAACGGCATTGTCGATCCCTTCAATGGGTTTGTCGTCGAAGCGGGTCTCAATCCCCGCGCCGCGAGGCGCTGCCTGCTGAACTGACCGCTCCGTCCGGATGCCGACAATAGGCACGCAAATGCTGATCCTTCCCGACGACATCAAGGCCGGCGCCATCACCACCGATCCGCCGATTCCATTCGAAGCCTGGTTGCGCAAGGGCGAGGGACGTTCGCCGCAGCAGCACTATAAGTGCGCAGCCTTCGACGAGCTGGCGGCGATTCCGGTCGCCAACATTGCGGCCGAGGATTGCTTCCTGTTGCTGTGGATTCCGCTGCGCTCGGTGGTCCTGGTCGAGCCGCTGATGGACGCCTGGGGATTTCGCTTCAGCGGCGCCGGCTTTGTCTGGGTCAAGCTGAATCGCAGTGGCGTCGGCTTCTTCATGGGCGGCGGCTATGGCACCCGGCACAACGCCGAAGTGTGCTGGCTGGGACGCCGCGGCAAGCCACAACGGAAATCAAAGGGTGTGCGCGAACTGATCGTTGCGCCCGTGCGGCAGCACTCCCGTAAGCCAGACGAAATCTATGCGCGGGTCGAGGCGCTCAGCGGTGGGCCTTATGTCGAGCTGTTTGCGCGGCAACAATGGCCGGGCTGGATCTGTATCGGCGACGAAGTTGGAAAATTCCAGCAGGAGGCGGCCGAATGATCCAGGCCTCCATGAGCATCTGGCTGTTGCGTCCCGGCGTTCGAGGTTTCGGTGAGCTACCGAAGCTTCTCGACGAGACCGAGCCGCGTCCCGCCGCCGAGCAATTCGGCACCCATTGGCAACCGATTAAAGCGCAATGGAGACTGGGAGGCTCGGCGCTGCACGGTGGCGGCGGCACGCACGAACTGCTCGGCGCAATCCGTCTTCGCAATGAACTGGTGATGATCTTCGAGAACAGCTTGATCGCGGCGGTTCGATCCGATCGATCGCTCGAAGTGAGCCGGATCGCGTTTGAAGTCAGTTGGAGCAAGCTGGATTAGCACGCCATGACCGACAAGCTCGACATTGCGCTGTTAAAGATCAAGCAAATGCTGCTGGTGGTATTCGACCAGGGCGCCAGCGATGGCGAGCGGTTGAACGCGATCAACGCGGCGCGGCGATGTCTGGCAAACGTCGACTCCGACGGGCATGAACTGGTCGAACGAATTCTCTCGCAAGAGGACATGCAGCGAATTCTCGATCACGGCCGCGAACAGGGACGCGCCGAGGAGATCGAGCAGCGACACCGCGCCATGGTTGCGGTGAGCGGGCCGATTGGCATTGGCGACGTCGGCGCAGGCATCAACGGCTATTCCTGGCGCGAGATTGTCGGGCACTGCGCAGCCAACCGGCAGCGGGTTCACAACGCCTGGGAATCCAACTTCATCGAGAGCGTCGCCGAGCAGCTGGGCAATTCCCACTACAGCAAGCCGACAGAAAAACAGGCGTTAATCGTGCGGCGAATCTTCATGCATTGGTTTGGCGGACAGATTTAGGGAGGAGTGCATCATGGGGAAGTTCGTAGCCTTGCCCACCGCGCTGCAGCCCTATGCCGGCAAGCCCCTTTGGGTGGTCTGGAGAATGAAAACGCGGCGAAACAAGAATGGTACGATGAAGTCCACCAAGGTGCCGTACTGCGCGACAAATCCCAACAGTAAAGCAGCATCAAACAAGCCTTCGACATGGGCACCCTTCGACGTAGCGCTGAAAGCGTTTCAGACTGGCTGCTGCGATGGTATCGGCCTGGTGCTGCGCGATACCGATCTCGGCGTGTTCGACCTTGATCACTGTATCGATGCGAAGACTAACGATCTATTGCCCGATGCGCGTGATTTGGTCGACAAGGCCAGGAGCTATTGCGAGATCACGCCCAGTGATGAAGGATTGCGTATCATTACGCGAGCAACCGGTCCAAGGGTTCATCGAAAGCAGGCACTCCCCAACGCCAACGGGATGACGATCGAGACCTACCGGAAGGCCGAGAGATACATCACTGTAACCGGCAATGCGTTGCCGGGAACGCCAAACCAGATTGCCGACGGCGACGCGCTGCTCGACCAAATGGTTACCCGGCTGGATGCGTTGAAGAGGCAGCAGGCGAAACAAACCAGGGGCGCCGGCGCAACCAAGCAGGCCAAGGGCAAAAAGAAGACTGGCACCAAATCAACCGGCACCAAAGCCGGCGCGCTCGACCTCGACGACATCGTCAAGAACGGTGAAGGCGGCTTCTGGTTTGGCGATCGTTCCAAGGCGGTATGGTGGGTGATCAACGAAATGCTGCGGCGAGGCGGCGCCGACAGCGATATCGAAAAAATCCTGCTCGACCGCAACAACAAGATTTCCGAGCACGTCTACGATCAGGCCAATCCGCAAGACTATGTGCAGCGGCAGATTCAGGGCGCACACACCGCTCGCGCGGCCGACTGGACCACGCGCGTCATCGACGGCAGAGCGCTGATCGCCGGCAACGTCACCAACGTGCTGCTGGCGTTGCGCGAAGATCCTCAGCTGTGCGACGTGCTGGGCTTTGACGAAATGTTGCGGATGCCGGTGCTGCGCAAGCCGCTGTTTGTCACCGACTCCCAATTTCGTGCCGCGGCCGCTGATCGACGCGGATGTGATTCGCGTGCTGGAATATCTGCAGCGCAAGGGCATGGGCAAGGTTGGCCGGGATACCGTTTTGCATGCGATCGAGACGCGCGTGCACGAATGCAGCTTCCATCCGGTGCGCGACTATCTCAACGGTCTGCAATGGGATGGCAAGAGGCGCTTGACTAAATGGCTGTCGACGTATCTGGGTGCCGTCGACACCAGATATTCTCACGGCATCGGCAGAATGTTTCTGATCTCGATGGTGGCGCGGATTCTGTTGCCGGGGTGCAAGGCAGATCATGTGCTGGTGCTGGAGGGGCCGCAGGGAAAGTTGAAGTCGACCGCCTGCGCAATTCTCGCCGGCATCTGGTTTTCGGACAACCTGCCCGATATCAGCCACGCCAAGGACGCTTCGCAGCACCTGCGCGGCAAATGGCTGATCGAGATCGCCGAGATGCATGCCATGAACAGGGCCGAGGTTACGCAGCTCAAGAGCTTTATTAGTCGCCAGGACGAACGCTATCGTCCCCCATTTGGACGGCTGGAAGTCGTCGAGCCCCGGCAGTGCGTGTTCGTCGGCTCCACCAACAAGGAAACTTATTTGAGAGACGAAACCGGCGGGCGGAGGTTCTGGCCCGAGACAGTCGGCGAGCTCAAGATCGCTGACCTGAAGCGGGACCGTGACCAGTTATTTGCCGAGGCGGTGGTTGCCTTCAGGAAGGGCGAGCACTGGTGGCCGAGCGCCAAATTCCGAAAGGAACACGCCAGCGTCGAGCAGGCCGAACGTTACGAAGGCGACGCCTGGGAAGAACCCATCGCGGTGTTTCTTGATGGGCTGGTTGCGAAAGCACAGATCGCACAAACAACAGCGAGGACCACGGTCCTGCAGGTTGCGATGAGCGCACTCGATTTCGACAAGTTCAGCCGGCTGGGCACCGCCGACGTGCGCCGAATTACAAACGTCATGACGCAACTGGAGTGGAGCCGTGTGAAACGCGGTCACGGCGGAATCCGTTATTGGAAACCAGGGTGACTGGGTGTCGCCCAAGGGGACGCGCGAGCAAGAGCGTCACCGAACAAAACTTCAATGACGGTATGGTCTTCTATGATTGGTGACTGATGGTGACTCACTATTACTATAGAGGGAGATAGAGAGAGAGCCCTAACGGTAACAGCGCCCTGCGCATCACGACAGCGCAACACCGTGCAGCCCTCTATAGGAGGTGACGCCTCCTTGCGTCACTGGCGTCACCATCAACTGAAATTGAGTAGCAAAATCAACGACTGGAAAATTGGAGGTGACGATCATGACTATCCAGGCGCTTTCGTTCGTCGACAAATTTCTCGCCGGCGCGACCCGAAAAACGGTGCGCGGCAACCTGATTTTCGGTCTCGATGCCACTGCAAGCCGGGAAAGAACCTGGGATATGGCGTCGCATTTGCAGGTCAAGATGTTCCAGGAAGTCGCTTCGATCGGCGCACTCGACCTGCAACTGGTTTATTTCAGGGGTACCACCGGCGCCAATGCCGAGTGCAAGGCTTCGCCCTGGGTCGGTGATCCGATGCAGCTGGCGAGGTTCATGACCGGCGTCAGATGCATTGCCGGTCTCACGCAGATCCGGCGTGTGCTCGAACACGGGTTGCGTGAAGCAAGTCAGAAGAAGATCAACGCCATGGTCTATGTCGGCGATCACGCCGAGGAAATGAGAGACCGAGATTCTCGCCCCCGCCAAGGAACTCGGCCGGCTCGGCGTGCCGGTCTTCATGTTCCAGGAAGGCCACGACCTAGAAGCCGAGCACGCCTTCCGGGAGATCGCAACAATGACCGGCGGCGCCTATCAGAGATTTGACGAGGCCAGCGCACGGCAATTGGGGGAACTGCTGCGCGCCGTGGCCGCGTTCGCGGTGGGTGGAATTGCGGCTTTGCAGCGGCAGGGCTCGGATGCAGCGAGGTTGCTGCTGGGGCAGGTGAAGTAAGAATGGTGGCGGAAGGACAAGAAGCGGGCTTTCGGGTTGAGGCGAAGTGGGTGTAGGTTTTGGATTCTCTAAACAACTTTATTAAAAGAAAATTGGGATGCCAAAACCGCCGGCCGATTTCATCCTTCCGATGATCAATCCGCGCAAGAAAACGCTGCGCCCAACCTATGGGCCAGGTAAGCCGTCGCCGGGTTTGGGTCGCAGGCCTGGGCAGGTCAACAAACTTACGCGCGATATCAAGCAGGGCATCGTCGATGCCGCCACCAATGTGGGTCGCGATGGGAGCGGCGAAGGCGGCCTGGTTGGATTCCTCGAAGACCTTGCGACCAATCACAAGAAAGCCTTTGCTTCGTTGCTCGGCAAGGTGCTTCCCTTGCAAATCAATGCCGGCGCGATGGTCCAGACAATCGGCACCGTCAACGTCATCAGCGTGCCCGCGGACCACTACCTCAGCGCCGAAGACATGCGCAGACTCAATCTGGTCCATGAGATCGAACACGCGCCGGAGTTTATCGAGCAGGACTAAAAGGTTTCCTCTTGCCTTCCGTGGCTCTTGTGACACATGTACGTCCATAGACGTGTCACATGGAGCCGGGCATGCTGCCCTTAGTCGCCTATTATCGCGTCAGCACCCAAAAGCAGGGCAAGTCAGGCCTGGGCCTGGAAGCGCAGCGCAAGGCCGTGCAAGCTTTCGCTTTAGCCGAGGGCTTCGAGATCACAGCCGAGTTTACCGAAGTCGAGACCGGCAAAGGTTCCGATGCGCTCGACCGCCGACCTGAACTGAAGGCCGCGCTGAAGGCTGCTAAGAAGGCAAGGTGCAGTGTGGTTGTGGCCAAGCTGGATCGCTTGTCGCGCGACGTGCATTTCGTCTCGGGCCTGATGTCTCAAAGAGTTCCGTTTATCGTTGCGGCATTGGGAAAAAATGTCAATTCCTTCATGCTGCACATCTATGCAGCTCTGGCGCAGCAAGAGCGCGAGATGATCTCGACCCGCACCAAAGCAGCTCTCCAGGCGGCAAAGGAGCGCGGCGTGAAGCTCGGGCACGACAAGGCGCCTCGCATGAACAGAGCCGCTGCAGCGTCACGGGACGCAGCCTTAGAGCCTGTGCTGCGGGAGTTGTCGCACCTGTCGTTACGCGCAGCCGCTGAAGAGATTGAGAACCGCGGGCTTGGGAGGTTTTCCTACAAGACAATCTCGCGGGCGCGGGTTCGTCTCGGGCTGTCGGAATAATCGCTGTGACAGCCCAACCAACCTGCCAGACGGCTTTTAAAATCAATCGAAGGGTAGGGGGGAGGGCCTGTCGCGGCCAGCCAACCGCACCGCCAGCCGGGGGAAGACCTTCCATAGCGACCTCGACTCCGCGCTGGCACACCACGCGCGCCACTCCTCGCCCGCAACCGCAGCCCTTGACGCTGTCCCAACGCGGCAGGATGGTTCAGAAAATCGCTGCTGTGTTTCGCTGGGAGCTGCCCATGAGCCACCGCGAGCATCTCGCTCTGAGAAGGCCGTGCGGCCGGGTTGCGAGTAGCCGGCATCTCGGGCTCACGTCGCCGGTGGAGATGCGCCGTCTGCTGGATGCCTCGCTGACGGGCTTGCGCGATGCCTCATGGGCGACGCAGCTTGGGCGGCTGTATATCACTGAGAAGATTTCCGCGTCCGAACTGGCCGCCGGCAAGCGCTGGGCGGCGCTGGTCGCCGACTACTCATCAGCTTGCCAGTCACCGCGACCGCCTGCGACGCTCAACCTCGACCGCACCAATGGCACGCCGGCCGATCCCGACAGCGCCGCGGGCATCAAGGAAGTGCGCCGTCACGAGCGCGCCACGAAAGACTACCTCGACGGCAAGCACGCGCTTCGTCTTGCAGGCGCGGCAGCGGAGCACGCTGTCGATGTTGTTTGTGTTCAGGACCAGGCGCCAGCTGGCATGATGGAAGTCGAAAGCCTGCGCAGTGGATTGCAGGCGTTGGCGATCTGGTGGAGCACCAGCAAGCGGAAGTCAAAGCACAGTTGCTGAACGACTACTTCTGGCCGAGCAAAGCGGACATCAGGTAGAAGCCGGGCCCGCCGCTAATCAGCTTTTGCTTTGGTTTTTGGGTTAACACATTAGTCATTTTTTTGCGGGCATTTTCCGCTTCCATTTATCAGGGAGGCACTATGTCTGACGTCACCATTCCCGGCGGCAAAATTCGCGCGTTCGTTGAACGGATCGAAAATCTGGACACCGAATTGTTGGAGTTGAACGAACAAAAGAAGGAAGTGTTTGCGGAGGCCAAAGGGGAAGGGTTTGACGTGAATATCCTCAAAGAGATCATCAAACTTCGAAAGCAGGACCAGGAAGAGCGCGACGAGCGCGAGGGTCTGCTCGATCTCTATATGCGCGCCATGGAGCAGGCCGGACCAGAGAAGGTCGCCAAGGCTGCATGATGAAGTAGGGCGGGTTCGTTCGCCGCAACTGTAATTCCATCACACCTAGACAGACGTCGTCACCCGCACACTATGTGCCCCGAGATGGAATTTCTGGAGGGCCTAGGGAACAGTCGCCACGCGGTGTAATACCCGCGTGGCCCTTTGTCTTTTGTTGTCTGACCACAAAAATAGGGACCGTGGGTGAGCGGCCGCTTCTGGCGCAAAGCGGACATTCGGTCGGAATTCGATTCCGCTAAGGGCCAAGAGCAGACATCAGTTGTCAGCGGGATTGTCTCGGGATGCGTCTTCCTCACAAGGCACGCAATGCATTTTGAACGATAGAAATAACGGTGTCGCCCGGCATTCGGCCGGTGGTTGGCAATCGTTCGGCTAAAGTTAGCACCGCCCGCCACACGTCGGTCTTATCCATTGCGGTGCACGCTTCTTTGGATCGCTCCACGAAAAGTCCTGTTGCCTCTGGTTCGTTCAAGCCGATCCTTTGACAAGTCTCAATGGCTTTCTGACGGTCATCGCTGCACCCGCCGTCATGCCAGACCAAGTCGAAGGAGACGCCTGTAAATTTTGCTTGTGCCGCTGCTCCGGCAGTAATCTCAAAAAGCCGCACGCTCGCCCATTCCAATGGATCGATGCCCATAAAAGAAAATAGCTTGCGCCATTGTTCCACCGTCGGCCAGATGCCTTCCCTGATGCCTTCGCGCTCGCCAAATTCCTTAAGCCCGGGCATGTTCAGCGGTAGCTCGAACACGGAGCAGTGTGGAGTGCCCCAGTCCATTTCTATCCAACGGATAGCGTTTTCATTGGTGATGCCTACGCGGCCTATCGACAGAACGCGGGCAACGGCATGACCGGACTCATGGACGGCAATATCTCTCCTTGCACCCCCACCGAAATCCATTTGCTCTCCTCCAATGACCAGATCGCTGTAAACTAAACGTGCGATAAGCATCGCTACAAGAGGTCCCACGCATTCTGATTATTATCCATCTAGCTCTCGGAGTAAGCGGGGGCCGATGTCAAAAGGG
Organism: uncultured Alphaproteobacteria bacterium; assembly: GCA_963770385.1. GTDB lineage: Bacteria > Pseudomonadota > Alphaproteobacteria > Rhizobiales > Xanthobacteraceae > Bradyrhizobium. Next base: position 4,413,685 of record CAVYPJ010000003.1, read on the forward strand.
GCAGTCGGTGCATGTCCGCTTTGGGGGTCAAAAGCGGTCTTCCCGGTCCCGAGATGCGACTTCCGGTTTGCCTCTGAAAGCGGACTCAACTCGGACATCACCGCATGTCCGAAAAAGGCCAGAAGCCGACTAGCCAGAATCCAAGTCAAGACCACTCGGTAGCATAACCAAAATAAGGTTCTGCCCTTCGGGTGGATGGCGTGAGATATGTCCTTTCCCGTAAGTATCCTCAACGAGAACTGCCTTGCCCGCAGTAACTCGTCTCACTTGCCCGTCGCTCGTCTCAAATTCCGCGTAGCCGTCCAACCATATGGCGAGGAGTCTACCCGGTGGTGTATGAAAGCCTGCTTCGCGCATCCCTGCTGGGATGTGGACAAAGCGGACGCTGGACGCTGGGTAGTAAGCCGAGAGTTCTAAAGGCGCTTCATTGGGGAATAGTGGCGTTAACGTCGTTGCTACGTCCACCTCCCCAAAATGCGATTCTCCATCAGGCGTTGCATATATTCGCAAGCACTTCATCCCCGACCTCCATCGCGTCGTTCTAGTCTAGTATGGCGTGCGCAGCCCTGGAAATACTATGTCTGAGATGGGTCATCAACGGACCTGACTGCCTCCAAAATCTAACTTCCGCTCTCCCCGAAAGCGGACTCAAATCGGCCATCGCACTATGTCCGGTTCGTGCCAACAACGGACGTGACTAATTCACCGCCTTCGCTTCCTGCAAGAAGCACGCAAGCTATTAAAACGAACATTCACGGACAAACAGATACTCGTTTGATCTCACCGGCATAGGGACCGCGCGATCGACGCCGCCAGCGCGCTGGCCTACGTTGAGCATTTTGAAAGGCGATCAAAATCGCGGAGGAGACGACCAACGACCAAACACGAGATGGCGATTGGCTCCATTGACTCACTCAAGCTTCAGCTATCGCAAGACAAAATTCACCGGAACTGATTTCGGCCCCCCGATGAACGTAGAGGCTGAGCGTTTCGGTTCACCGGCCAGCTCCAAGAGTCTTGAGGCGAGGAATCAACTCCTCGAACAGAATGCGCATCTCCAAGTTAGCGAGGTGTTGGCCGAGGCAAGCGTGAATGCCTGTACCGAACGCGATATGCTGGGACGCATCGCGATCGACCCGAAAGCGCTCCGGTTGATCAAACAAGGTCTCATCGTTGTTAGCAGAAAGATACGACAGCATCAGCCAATCTCCCTTACGAATTGGTCGACCGCCGAGGTTGGTATCCTCAGTCGCGGTTCGCATGAAATGGCTCACCGGATTGGTCCAGCGGATCGCCTCGTCGACAAGGTTATCGGTTAGTTCTGGCCTCGCCTTGAGTTTATGCATCTCACTCGGGCTCTCACCCAGCCCCCAGATCGCCCCCGAGATGGACGAGGATGTCGTCTCGTGTCCCGCCGTTACGACGATTAGATAGAGGCAGAACGCCTCGAAATGCGGGATCGGAGCGCCATCAATCTGAGCGTTGGCGATGGTGCTCGCCAGATCATCGATGGGCCGAAGGCGGCGCTCATCGGTTAGCTGCCTAAAATACCCCTCGATGTCGGCGAATACCTCATCCAAGCGCCTTACTTGGGCGGCACCAGCGGCCACGGCACCGTTCCGGCCGAGGTCCTCGTCCTGACTGCCGAACATTTCCTGCGTCAATTTCAGCATCAGTGCTTCGTCCTGCGGCGGAATACCAATAAGCTTCATCAGCACGCGCAGAGGATAGGCTAAGGCGACATCGCGGACAAAATCGCACCTTCCGCCGAGCGAAGCCATGTGATCGACAGACGCTCTGGCGATGGTCCGGATATCGGCTTCCAGCGCCTTAAGCCTGACCTTGGTGAACCAGCTCTGGATTACGCGGCGGTACTTCAGGTGATCGGGCTCGTCCATCTGAACCAGCATGCGGACAGCGTACGGCTTGCCCGTTTTGGCCCGCATCGCCAACTCAGCTTCTCGGTTGCACACAATGCTTGGGCGATCTGCATAGGCGAAGTGGTTGTTTTTCCGACTCACTTCGAACACGTCCCGATGCAGGGATATGAGCCAGAATGGATCAAACCCGTGAGCTTCAACTAGCCCGACCGGATTATTGGCCCGAAGATATCGCAAGCCCGAAAGCAGTGCAGCACGTTCGATAGGTTCGGCGTGGGCTCGCGCGGACACGATTGCCTCAGCGATATGTTTTGGGACGATTGTTGTGTTCGCCATCTCGCGATCCTTCGCTAAATTGTTGTGTTGGCGATCAATGCGCTTCCAAAACCCGTTGGTATTGCGGACTTCAACAACTGGTTACGCTGGCAAGAGTCGTGAATGTCGTCATGCTTTCCCTTCGGGAACACTTGCGACTGCTGAAACGCGTGACTGCCAAGACCGGAATCTAGGGGGCTAGACCTCAAGCGTCGTGAGACGATCGCGCCCAATCGTGCGTACCAGGGCGCACCGCGCCAATGTGGGGCGCACCGCGCCAATGTGGGGCGCAAGGTCTGCCTTGGGTCAAAAGCTGACCTGCGGCGAATGTCCACTTCTGGCGCAAAGCAGCTGCTCGCGGCGGTCGGGACCCACGCTCAAGCCGTGGTCTTGTTGCGGCTCTGGGCCTTGGCATGCTCCGGCGAGGATTGTCGTATACCGGGACCCGGATGCACATGAACGGCTTTGGCGGTCAGCGGTTCACCGCATTCCGAGCAGACCATTACGGGATCGAACATCTTCTTGCAGCACTTGTGTTCGTGCAGCAGCGGCCGACCGCGCGAGTCAACCATGTGGATGTTGCCCCAGTGCACGATCGACATGATGATCGGATAGAGGTCGAGACCCTTCTGCGTCAGGATATACTCGTAGCGCTTGGGCGCTTCCTGATAGGGAATCTTGCGCAGCACGCCGAAGCGTACGAGTTTCTTTAGCCGGTCGGCCAGCAGGTGCCGGGTAATCCCAAGCGATGACTGGAATTCGTCGAACCTGCGGATACGAAGAAAGCATTCGCGCAGGATGAGCAGGCTCCAGCGGTCACCGATAACCGCCACCGTGCGGGCCAACGAGCATGACTCCTCTTCGAGAGCATCCCATTTCATCAACGTCCCCAGCGATCTCCGACGACAATACAAATAAATTCTAAATCAGAACTCATGATATTTCAATAGGATGTTGTGGCCAACGTTATGGAATGATACGCATCATATTGACAGTTCTAAAATAGAACTATATACGGCACGATCAATCGGGCGGCAAGATAGCCGCCGCTCATCGAAGGAAAGGGCGTTCCATGGCCGCTCCGTTCACAGTCGAGTTCCACTTCGATTTCGGCAGTCCCAACGCCTATCTTGCCGAACTGGCGCTGCCGGCGATCGAGCAGCGTGCGGGCGTCAAGTTCGACTACGTCCCGGTATTGCTCGGCGGCGTCTACAAGGCGACCGGCAACACGTCGCCCGCCGAGTCGCTGCGCGGGATCAAGAACAAGCCTGAATACAACGCACTCGAGACCCAGCGCTTCCTGCGTCGCCACAACATCACGAAATTCAAGCTGAACCCGTTCTTTCCGGTAAACACCCTGACACTGATGCGGGGTGTCGTCGCAGCCGAGTTCGAAGGACTGTTCGAGCCCTATTTCCGCGCCGCCTACCATCACATGTGGGTGGAGCCCAAGAAGATGGACGACCCGCAGGTCTTTCGCGAAGCATTCCTCGCTTCCGGGCTGGACATTGATCGCATCATCGCCCGTGCCCAGCAGGACGACGTCAAGAAGAAGCTGATCGAGAACACCAATGGCGCTGTGGCGCGCGGCACGTTCGGCTCGCCGACATTCTTCGTCGGCAACGAGATCTATTTCGGCAAGGACAGTCTACGCGAGGTCGAGGAGGAAATCCTCGCCCAGTTGGGCACGACGCAGCGCAAGACTGCGTGAACCTCGGGATTAGAGCCAATAGAGCCCAGAAAAGGCTGAGCAACGGGAGATGTCGTTGGTGTGTTGGCAGCAGGCCGCAGCCGAGATCGTGAATGCCTTACCGCATCGCATCCACGAGGTGATGGACCGGTATGTCGCTGCTTCACCCGACCGGACGGCGCTGATCGACGACAAGGCCAGGCTGACCCATCGCGAGGCGCCGCGCAGCGACAATTCGGTCGGTACCCTGATTTGGGGCATCGAGGCCAGAATCGTCGGGCGCGGCGGCGCCGCGATGGCGAACGGCGAGATCGGCGAATTGCATGTCCGCGGTCCCAACGTAATGCGCGGCTATTACCGCGCGCCCGATCTCACGGCGAAAGCGATCGATCCGAACGGCTGGTTCAACACCGGCGACCTCGCGCGCTTAGAGGGCGATGCGCTGTTTATCGTCGGGCGCACCAAGGAGATGATCATCCGTGTCTATCCGGCTGAGATCGAGGCGGTGCTGAGTACCCATTCCGACGTGGTTCAATGCGCCGTGGTCGGGCGGCCGGTCGAGGGTAACGAAGAGATCGTGGCCTTCGTCCAGGCGCTGAAGGGCGCCACGGCAACCGCGCAAGACCTCATGGCGCATGTCGCGCCGCAGCTCGCCTCCTACAAGCGGCCGTCCGAGATCATCCTGATGGACGCGCTGACCGCTACCTCGACGGGCAAGCTGCTGAAACACAAATTGGCGGAGTCGCTGCGCAAATGAAGCGGGCGAGATCGCTTCACCCCTAGCAAAGCCGGAGAAGACCCTTGCAAAAGAGAAACAGAACGGTTGCGGTGATCGGCGCCGGCGATTTCATCGGCGGCGAGATTGCCAAAAAGTTTGCCGCCGAAGGCTTCACCATCTTCGCCGGCCGCCGTAACGGCGACAAGCTCGCGCCGCTGGTCAAGGAGATCCAGGCTGCGGGCGGCGAGATCCATGCCCGTTCGCTCGACGCGCGCAAGGAAGAGGAGATCGTCTCCTTCCTCAACGACGCCGACAAGCATGCGCCGCTGGAGGTCTGCATCTTCAACATCGGCGCCAACGTCAACTACCCGATTCTGGATACCACCGAACGGGTGTTCCGGAAGGTCTGGGAGATGGCGTGCTACTCCGGCTTCCTCGCCGGACGCGAGGCGACGCGGCTGATGTTGCCGCGCGGCGAGGGCAACATCTTCTTCACCGGCGCTACCGCGTCGCTGCGGGGCGGTTCCGGCTATGCGGCCTTTGCCAGCGCCAAATTCGGCCTGCGCGCCGTGGCGCAAGCGATGGCACGCGAACTGGGGCCGAAGAACATCCATGTCGCCCATCTCGTCATCGACTCCGGCGTCGACACCGAATGGGTGCGCCAGCGACGGATCGAGGCGCTGGGACCGGGTGCCCTCGATAACCCGGATCTCCTGATGCCGCCGTCGTCGGTCGCGGAATCCTATTGGCTGCTCTACCAGCAGCCGCGCAGCGCCTGGACCTTCGAGCTGGAAATACGCCCGTTCGGCGAGAAGTGGTGACGGGAGTCAGTCATGGAGTTGAACCTTTCCAGCGAGGACGCGGCGTTTCGCGACGAGGTGCGCACCTTCATCGCGGACAACTATCCGCGGGAAATGCGCGTTGCCAATCCGGAGACCGACCTGACCAAGGAGCAGATGCTGCTGTGGCATCGGATCCTCCACAACAAGGGATGGATCGCGCCGCTTTGGCCGAAGGAATATGGCGGGCCCGGCTGGTCGATCACCCAACGCTTTCTCTTCGAACAGGAGACCTCGCGGGCCGGAACGCTGCCGCCGCTGGCGTTCAGCGTCACCATGGTCGGCCCGGTGATTTACACGTTTGGTAACGACGCGCAGAAGCAGAAGTTTCTGCCGCGGATTCTCTCGGGCGAAGACTGGTGGTGCCAGGGCTATTCGGAGCCAGGCTCCGGCTCCGACCTCGCCTCGGTCCGCACTAAGGCGGTGCGGGACGGCGACCACTACATCGTCAACGGCCACAAGACCTGGACGACGCTGGCGCAGCACGCCGATTGGATTTTCTGTCTGGTCCGCACCGATCCGGCGGCCAAGCCGCAGGCCGGCATCTCGTTCATCCTGATCGACATGAAGTCGCCCGGCGTCACCGTGCGTCCGATCATCACCATCGACGGATCGCACGAGGTCAACGACGTATTTCTCGAGGAGGTGCGCGTCCCGGTCGCGAATTTGATTGGTGAGGAGAACAAGGGCTGGACTTACGCCAAATTCCTGCTCGGCAATGAGCGTACCAGCATGGCCGGCATCGGCCGTTCGACCCGTTACGTCGAGAAGCTGAAGAAGATCGTTAAGGCCGAGATTCCGGCCGACGACCCAGCGCATCTCGATTTTGTCAAGGACATCGCCCGTGTCGAGCTCGACGTGCTGGCGCTGGAGGCGACCGAGCTGCGCGTCGTGGCGCAGATGGCGCGCGGCATCGATCCGGGGCCGGCGGCATCGCTGTTCAAGATCCGTGGCACCGAGATATTCCAGAACATCACGGAACTGACGCACCGCGCGATCGGCTAATTACGGCCTGGCGATTCGCGAACATCCGGTCAGCGCCAATCATCTCATGCCGGGGCCCGACTACGGCCACACCGCGTCAGAAAAATACCTGAACGCGCGCAAGCTCAGCATCTACGGCGGGTCAAACGAAATTCAGCGCAACATCATCGCAAAAGCGGTGCTCGGCCTCTAAGGATCGGCAAACAGGGGAATCGGATGGATATCGAGTTCACGGAAGAACAGGAACTACTGCGATCCAGCGTCCAGCGCCTGTTGCGCGACCGGTATGATTTCGACGCGCGACGCAAGATCGTCACGGGCGAGGAGGGTTTTGGCCGTAAACAATGGGAAGCGTTCGCCGAGCTCGGCCTGCTCGGTGCGCCGTTCTCCGAACACGTCGGCGGTCTTGGTGGTGGGCCGCTGTCGACCATGATCATCATGCAAGAGTTCGGCCGTCAACTCGTAGTCGAGCCGTTTGTCGAAACGGTGGTGATCGCCGGCGGCCTGCTCGAGCACACGGGATCCGAGGAGCAGAAGCAGGGTTTTATCCCCGACATCATCGCCGGCACGAAGACCTGGGCGCTGGCCTGGACCGAGAAGGGCTCGCGGTTCGATCTCGCCAACGTCGTAACCACGGCGCGACGCGAAGGCAGGGAATACGTGCTGAACGGTGAAAAGACTGCGGTGATCGGAGCGCCCTGGGCAGACCATCTGATCGTCTCCGCCCGTACCTCCGGCCATCGTCACGATCGTGGCGGCGTCAGCCTGTTCGTGGTCGATCGCCGCGCCGCCACTCTCGACCTCCAGAGCTTCAAGACCATCGACGGCCGACGCGCGGCCGAAATCAGCCTGCGCGACGTACGTGCCCAGTTGCTCGGCCATGAAGGCGGGGGCGTTGTCGCGCTGGAAGCCTGCCGCGACCGCGCAGTCGGCGCGCTCTGTGCGGAAACAGTCGGCGCGATGGCCGAACTGAACGCCGCGACGCTGGAATACGCCAAGACCCGAAAGCAGTTCGGCACCACGATTGGGTCCTTTCAAGTGCTGCAGCACCGGATGGTCGACATGTTCATCGCGCATCAGGAAGCGCTTTCGCTGATGCAGCATCTGAGCCTCAGCCTCGTTGCGAATGAAGCCGGTCTTTCGCGGCTGGCGTCAGGCGCCAAGTCCAAGATTGGTTACGCCGGCCGGTTCATTGCCGACCAGGCGGTGCAGCTCCACGGCGGCATGGGCATGTCCGACGAATTGAACGTAGGCCATTACTTCAAGCGCATTTCTTCCATCAACATCCAGTTCGGCGATCCGGCGTTTCATGTGCTGCGATTTGCGCAGCTCGACACCGCCGCCTGAAGAGAGGCAAGCATGACCACTGAAGCAGTTATCGTTTCCACCGCCCGCACCGGCGTCGGCAAGGCCTATCGCGGCGCGCTCAACAACACCGAGGGCCCGACCCTGGCCGGCCACGTGATGGCCGAAGCAGTCAAGCGCGCCGGCATCGCGCCCGGCGAGGTTGAGGACGTGGTGATGGGTTGCGCCATGCAGCAGGGCACCATGGTGATGAACGTCGCCCGCAAGGGCGCGATCCGTGCCGGCTTGCCGGTGACGGTCGCCGGCACAACCATCGACCGCCAATGCGCCTCCGGCCTGCAGGCGATCGCGGTCGCGGCACGCTCGGTGATGCATGACGGCGTCGAGATCGCGATCGGCGGCGGTATCGAGTTCGATTAGTCTGGTGCAGAACGAGCACATGAACCGCTTCCATGCCGTCGACGACGAACTGATGGCGATGAAGCCGGAAATATACATGTCGATGCTGGAGACTGCCGAGGTCGTCGCATTGCGTTACAACATCGGCCGCGATCGGCAGGATGAGTATTCGCTGGAATGCCAGCGCCGCGTCGGCGCCGCACTGCAGGGCGGCCGCTTCAATGACGAGATCGTGCCGATCACGACCAAAATGGCGGTGGTCGACAAGGACACCAAGGAGGTCGGCTATCAGCAGGTGACGCTGACCAAGGATGAAGGCCCGCGCCCCGACACGACGGCCGAAGGTCTTGCGAAGATCAAGCCTGTGTTCGAGGGCAAGACCATCAGTGCCGGCAATGCCAGCCAGCTCTCCGACGGCGCCTCGGCCTGCGTGATCACGAGCGACAAGATCGCGGCGCAGAAGGGCCTGAAGCCGCTTGGCATCTTCCGCGGTTTCGTCGCCGCTGGCGTCGAGCCGGATGAGATGGGTGTCGGCCCGGTCGTCGCGATCCCGCGGCTGCTGAAGCGGCACGGCCTCAAGATCGACGATATCGACCTCTGGGAGCTCAACGAGGCCTATGCGGTGCAGGTGATTTATTGCCGCGACAAGCTCGGCATTGATCCTGACAAACTCAACGTCAATGGCGGCTCGATCGCGATCGGCCACCCCTATGGCATGACCGGCGCGCGGCTGACTGGCCACCTCCTGATCGAAGGGCGGCGGCGGAAGGCAAAATACGGCGTGGTGACCATGTGCATCGGTGGCGGCATGGGTGCAGCGGGTCTGTTCGAAATCGTCCACTGATCGGAAAACGGAGTTTTCACGTGAAGACAGCAATTACCGAATTGTTCGGCATTCAGCATCCGATCATCCAGGGCGGCATGCATTATGTCGGCTTTGCCGAACTCGCGGCCGCAGTGTCGAATGCCGGCGGCCTTGGCATTATCACCGGCCTGACCCAGAAGACGCCAGAACTTTTGGCCAAGGAAATCGCGCGCTGCCGCGACATGACCGACAAGCCGTTCGGCGTGAACCTCACCTTCCTGCCGAGTTTTACGGCGCCGCCTTATCCGGAATACATCGCGGCGATTCGCGAGGGCGGCGTGAAGGCGGTGGAGACCGCAGGCCGCAGCCCCGAGCAATACATGCCGGCGCTAAAGGCCGCCGACATCAAGGTGATCCATAAATGCACCTCGGTGCGGCATTCGCTGAAAGCCGAGAAGATCGGCTGCGATGCGGTCAGTGTCGACGGCTTCGAATGCGGCGGTCATCCCGGCGAGGACGACATCCCGAATATGATCCTGCTGCCGCGTGCCGCCGACGAACTGAAGATCCCGTTCGTCGCCTCGGGCGGCATGGCCGATGCGCGCAGCCTGGTCGCAGCACTGTCGATGGGCGCCGCCGGCATGAACATGGGCACGCGCTTCATCGCCACCAAAGAGGCGCCGGTCCACCCGAATGTGAAGAAGGCTTTGGTCGAGGCATCCGAACTCGACACCGTGCTTGTCATGCGCGCGCTGCGCAACACCGAGCGGGTGCTAAAGAACAAGGGCGTCGATCATCTGCTCGAGATCGAGCGCGAGAAGGGCGCGGGCATGAAGATCGTCGATATCCACGAACAGGTCGCGGGCGTTTATCCGAAGGTGATGCTCGACGGCGAGATGGATGCCGGTGCCTGGAGCTGCGGCATGGTGGTCGGGCTGATCCACGACATCCCGACGGTGAAGGAATTGATCGATCGCATCATGGCGGATGCCGAGCAGATCATCCGCCAACGTCTGGTCGGTTTCCTCGACGGCGTTGAGTCGCCAAAGGCGATGAAGGTCGCATAACGTGAGCCGGGACCGAACCTGACGGCCTTGAGTAACAACGCGCACCGCTCGAGCCGGCGCAAAAGGGAGAGAGACATGAGTATCGGACTAGGTTTCGCGGCCGCATGCGTCGCCGCTTCGCTGCTCGCGTCTTCAGCTCTGGCCGCCGACGAGCCCGGCGTGACCGCGACGGAAGTCAAGATCGGCGGGATATTCCCGTTCAGCGGCCCGGCGTCCTCGATCGGGCTGGTTGGCAAGGGTGTGATGGCCTATGTGCAGTCGATCAACGATCGGGGCGGCATCAACGGCCGCAAGATAAACTACATCGCGATGGACGATGCCTATAGTCCGCCGAAAGCGGTCGAACACGCGCGCAGGCTGGTCGAAAGCGACGAGGTGTCGTTCATCTTCGGCCAGCTGGGCACCCCCGGCAATTCGGCGACGGCGAAATATCTCAAGGGCAAGGGCGTGCCCTCGATCGCGATCGTCAGTGGTTCCAGCAAATTCACCGACATCGCCGAGTATCCGCTGACGACGACCGGTCTGGTCAGCTATCAGACCGAGGGAAGAATCTACGCCAAGTTTCTCGACAAGACGTTGCCCGGGGCAAAATATGCGATCCTTTTCCAGAACGACGACCTCGGCAAGGATTACGCCAGCGCCTTCAAATCGTTTCTGAAGGCGGGGTTCGACAAACGCGTCGTCACCGCAGCCTATGAGGTCACCGAACCGACGGTGGATTCCCAGGTCGTCAATCTCAAGAGCTCGGGCGCCGAGGCGCTGTTCATTGCCGGCACGCCGAAATTCGCCGCGCAGGCCATCCGCAAGGCGGCCGAGATCGGCTGGAAAGCCAAGATCATCATCAACTTCCCGTCCGGTTCGATTGGCGGCACGCTAAAGCCCGCCGGATTGGAGAATTCCGTTGGCGTCATCGTCGGCACCATCAACAAGGATCCGACCGATGCGAAGTGGAACGAGGATGAAGGCGTGCGGGGTTACAAGGCGTTCTTTGCCAAGTATCTGCAGGGAGCGGACTTCGAGAACACCAGCTATCTCACCGGCTACATGCAGGGCATGATTCTTGAAGCGATACTCAAGCAGTGCGGCGATGATCTATCACGGAAAAACATCGTCAAGCAGGCGAAGTCGCTGAGCCGTGTCGTGCTTCCCACGGCGTTTCCCGGCATCGAGGTGAATACCAGCGCATCCAGCAACATGATCTGGAGCCAGATGCAGTTGCAGCGATGGAGCGGCAGCGGCTGGGAGCCGTTCGGCGGGATTTTGGACGCAAGCTCCGAGTGATGCATCAGAGGACGGGGAGCCGTGAAGTACGGTCGAACCCCCATCGCGCGATTACCGGCATGAATGGAGAACCAGCATGACTAAAGTCGGGTTTCATCAATATCCGCCGATGGACCAGGTGATCTTCGGAAAGCCCGCCGGCCAGGCCTTGCGCGAGGAAGCGGAGAAACGCGACGCCAAGCGCGTGTTCCTCATCGTCAGCAGGACGCTGAACACGCAGACCGACGAGATCGAGAAAATCCGCAACGCGCTCGGTAGCAGATATGCCGGTACCTTTGACGGCGTTCCGCAGCACACGACGCGGGCGTCGGCCGTGACGGCGACGGCCGCGGCCGCAGCGGTGAAGGCGGATTTGATCGTCGCCATCGGAGGCGGGTCCGTCGTCGATGCGGCCAAGATCGTCTTGATGTGTCTTGAAAACAATATTACCGACGAATCCGGCCTCGACGGATTCGAACTGGTTTCGACGCCGGAGGGGCCGCGGCCCGGTCCATTTCGCGCGCCGAAGGTGAGGATGATCGCGATCCCGAGTACGCTCTCGGGTGGAGAGTACAACTCCGGAACGCTCGTCACCGACTCACGCCGGAAGTTGAAACAGATATTCAGCCATCCGTTGATGATGCCGTTGTCGATCATCCTAGATCCGGAAATCACGCGGCACACTCCGCAGACCCTGTGGCTCGGATCAGGCACCCGCGCGATGGACCACGGGATCGAAGCGGTCTGCTCACCGAGAGGTAACCCGCTGGTGGAAAGCGTGTGCCTGCGCGGCCTGCGCTACCTGTACGATGGCCTGCAGGCCACCAAGGAAAACCCAGATGATCTGGAGGGCCGGCAGTTTTGCCAGCTCGGCTCCTGGATGTCGGCCTTCGGATTGCAGTGCCGCGTTCCGATGGGGGCCAGCCACGCGATCGGACACGTGCTGGGCGGCACCTGCGACGTCCCGCACTACCTGTGCACGGCGGTAATGATGCCGAGTGTTCTGAAATACAATCAGCCCGCGACGGACGAGGCCCAAAGGAAAATCGCCGAGGCGTGGCGTGCGCCGGACGACAGGGCAAGCGACATCTTCGCCCGGTTCATCGGTCGATTGGGATTGCCCGGTCATCTCTCGGAAGTCGGTGTGACCAGGGAGAAATTCGAACTGATCGGCCGCAACGCGATGCTGTCGATCTTCACCCGGGCCAATCCACGGGTCATCAAGGGTCCGGAAGATATCGTCCAGATTCTTCAACTCGCTGCCTAGAGGCGTTGCGGTCTGGGAGGGCGAACAGCCAGGACCGTTTTGAAATCAACACACGGCATAGATCTTCGCATAGGAGCAAGCGTCGCATGACTCGTCACGAAACTCCATCTGCCCTTGCAGAGGGTCCTCGATTCGCGCCACGGGAAATCCGGATCGAGAAGCGCCCTGACGGGACGCTTGTCCTGCGGTCTCCGATCGAGTTTGCGATCCCCAAATGGTCGATCTTGGATTTCATTCCGGAATGGGCAGAGAAGGCGCCGCAGCGCGCATTTCTTGCTCAGCGCGGCCGGGAGGGAGAGTGGCAAAAGATCTCCTACGCCGAACTATGGCAACGCGTGCAGTCGGTTGGACAGGCCATGATCGATCTGGGCGCCAAACGCGGCGACCGGCTGGCCATTCTCTCCGGCAACTCCATCGAGCAGGCGATCGTCACCTTCGCGGCAATGTCGGTTGGCGTCATCGTAGCCCCGATATCTCCGAACTATTCGCTGATGCTGGGCGGCCTGGCTCGCTTGCAGGATATCGCAACGCTGCTTCAGCCTTTGTTTGTTTTCGTACAGGACAGCGAGATCTTCTCGGCCGCGCGCAAGATTCCGGAGCTTGCGTCCGCGACATGGATTGCGGCAGATCAGAAGGCCGGATCTGTGTCGGTTCAATCGCTTTATTTGAAGCGCCCCGGCGCGGAGTTCGAGCGGGCCTTTCGTTCGATCGACAGCGAAGCAACCGCAAAAATCCTGTTCACTTCTGGTTCGACCGGACTTCCGAAGGGCGTCATCAACACCCACAAGATGATGGCAAGTTCGCTGCAGATGGGGGCATTGCTGGTATCGCCTCGCGAGGCGCCGGTGCAAGTCGAATGGCTACCGTGGCATCACACCATGGGAAGCAACGTCATCCTGCACGGCGTTCTGAAGCATGGCGGCACGCTCTACATCGACGATGGACGCCCGGTCCCGCAATTGTTTCACAAGACAATCGCCAATTTGAAGGAAGTATCGCCGACGGCCATGTTCAACGTACCGGCGGGATACACGCTGTTGTGCGAGGCGCTGGAAGCCGACCAGGATCTGCGGGCCAATTTCTTCCGGCAGCTCGACCGGGTGAGTTACGCAGGTGCAGCGATATCAAGGACCACGCTGGACAAGCTCTATCAGCTGGCGAAGGCATCGACCGGCAGGCCCATTCCGGTGATGGCAGGCTACGGCACCACCGAAACGGCACCCACCATTGCCACCACGCACTGGGCAACCGACACGCCGGGCGAGCTTGGACTCCCGGCGCCGGGGGTGGAATTGAAGCTGATCCCTGCTGGCGACACCTATGAGGCTCGCGTGCGCGGCCCCAATGTGACACCCGGCTATCTTGGCCGGCCGGATTTGACGTCGGCGGCCTTCGATGAAGAAGGGTTCTACCGGGTCGGCGACACCATCTCATTCATCGATCCTGCCAACCCGAGCCGTGGACTGCGTTTCACCGGCCGGGTTTCCGAAAATTTCAAGCTTGCCAACGGGACATGGGTGGCGGTCGGCAATCTGCGAGCCGCGGCACTGGCGGCCACCCACGGTGTCTTGCAGGACGCCGTCATTGCTGGCGAAAATCGTCAATCTTGCGCCGTGCTTGGCTGGTTGAATCCCGTCATGGCCAGGAAGCACGCCACCAATGCAGATGGCGATCTTAACTGTGACCCGGGTGTGATCGCGTTTCTCCAGCAGTGCCTCCGGCTTTACAATGCCGGTGTCGGAAGCAGCGCACGCATCTGCGCCTTCACGCTTCTAGAGGAGCCGCCTTCGCTTGCGGCAGGTGAGATCACGGACAAGGCCTACATCAACCAACGCGCCGTCCTGATCAACCGGGCGGCGCAGACGGAACTGATCTATTCGTCCGAGCCGTGCGGCCAGGTGATCGTGATTTAGGAGCTTGCGAGAGACCGCGACTTCGGCAGGATCCAAACAGGAGGAGTTGCAATGGTAGAAGGTCGGATTGAAATCGACACCGGAACCAGCGAACTGTTGTGCGAAATCCGGGACCGCGTTGCGGTCATCACACTCAACCGTCCCGAGGCGCGCAACGCGCTTTCTGATCATCTCACGCCGGCCCTGCGGCGGATGATCAAGCAATGCAGGGACGAGCCTGGGGTCGGCGCGCTGCTGATCACGGGCGCGGGTACGGCTTTTTGCGCGGGCGGCGACGTCAAGGGCATGGGGAGCAATTCAAGCAAGGTCGAGGTGGCATTCGAGGATCGCGTTGCCGATCTGCGAACCAGGCAACGCACCTTGACCGGTGCGCTGGTGGCGGTGAGGAAGCCAACGATCGCAGCACTTCCGGGACCTGCGGCCGGCGCCGGGATGGCGCTCGCGCTTGCCTGCGACATCCGCATTGCCGGCGAGTCCGCGATCATGTCGACGGGATACGCCCGCATCGGGCTGACCGGGGATTACGGCATCGCATGGTTGCTGACCCGGCTTGTCGGAACATCGCGGGCGCGGGAATTGATGTTCCTGTCGGAGCGGATCGACGCGCGCCGCTGCGAGACGCTCGGCCTCATCAACCGCGTGGTGCCCGACGCGGAATTGCGCGAGACCGCCTTTGCGCTCGCAAGGTCGCTGGCGGAAGGGCCGTCGATCGCGCTGGCCCACATCAAGGACAATCTTGACCACGCCTTGAAGGTGGATTTTCTGGATTCAATGGATCAGGAAGCCGAGAATATGGTCCGGTCGTCGCGGACCAACGATCACAGGGAGGCGGTGCGCGCGTTCATCGACAAACGCAAGCCGGCATTTGCTGGACATTAGGCCGCATTGAACAAATCACGCCAAATAAGACGAGGTGTCGATGTCTGACAAGCCGATTGCTATCGTTACAGGTGTCGGGCCCGGCACCGGTTCCGCGATTGTGCGGCGCTTCGCAGCGGAGGGATTTCGGGTCATCGCCATGGCGCGCTCGCCCGATCGCATTGCAAATGGCGGCCGGACGAAGCGCTGGTGTCCCTGTCGGAAATCTAATGCGGCTGGCAAGTGAAGCCGAATCGCGCGATGCTTCTGTCTTATGAGAGAAGCTTGCAGCCTAGTCTAGTCGGTGCTGACCTTATTGTTCCGCTCGCGGGTCTCGTTAGAAGCTGAGATCCTGATCGTTCGCCATTAACTTAACATCCAGCAACGGCATCTGACGAAAAGGCTGACCTTCAATGCCATGGATCGCCTGATCTTTGTTGGGCTTTATCGTTTGGTGCCAAATACCCTTAAGGTGCTGACGATTGTGACGCCGGAGACTGTCATCGGCTGGCATCGTGCGGGATTCAAGTCGTATTGGCGGTGGAAGTCACGACCTCGTTCCGGTCGGCCGACGGTTGCGGCGGAAATACGACGGCTTATCCGCGAGATGAGCATTGCCAATCCGCTGTGGGGAGCGCCGCGGATCCATGGTGAGTTGCTCAAACTCGGCATCGAGATCGGCCAGACCAGCGTCGCCAAGTATATGGCCAGGCGAAGAGGTCGGCCGTCCCAAGGCTGGAAGACATTCCTCCGCAATCATGCCGACGGCATCGCGGCGATGGATCTGTTCGTCGTGCCGACGATCTCGTTCCGACTGCTCTATGGTTTGCTGATCATGGGCCATGGCCGGCGGCAGATCCTGTGGCTTGGGGTGACCGCGCACCCGACGGCCCGGATGGATCGCCAATCAGCTTACTGAAGCCTGTGGCTGGGAGCAAATCCCCCGTTACCTAATCAGGGACCGAGATCGAGCCTATGGCGAGATCTTTGTCCACCGGGTTCGATCGATCGGCATTCGCGATCGTCCGACGTCCTTCCGCTCACCCTGGCAGAACGCCCACGTGGAACGGCTGATCGGCTCGATCCGCAGGGAATGCACTGATCATGTCGTGATATTTGGCGAACGCCATCTGCGCCACGTGCTGCTGTCGTACAAGGGCTATTACAATGGCATACGGACTCACCTGTCATTGAACAAGGACGCGCCGAAATCGCGTGCCGCTGAAAGCGCGGGACGCATTATCTGTCGTCCGATCGTGGGCGGACTGCACCGTCAATACGGCCGGATGTGATTTACGGTAGGCACGGGTGGCTAGGGCGGGGCGATGCTAAAATCCGAAGAACTTGGCGCGCAACGCACCTTCGTATTTCTTCTTTGCCGCCTTGGCGGCGTTGCGCATATCTTCCTCGTTGAAGTGCGCGTTCTCCCACTGGTCAACCTCTGTCACAGAATGATCGGCAGCAGAAGCGAGCTCCTCTTTTCTTCGGATTGAAGCGATCCAAGTGTCCACCGCACTGTTGTAGGCGGCCTGCAGATCATCGAGCTCTGGATGTTCACCGCTCATATTTAAAAACCCGGTTGATGCGTCTAAAATCACACGTGTATAGAAGGCCAAAATGAACAAATGACGACATCGTTCCAGAGAGCTGACCGATTTTGGAAACTCGCGCTCAATGGCGTTACCATTGGCGGCACAGCCCGGGCAATGTTGGCAGTGGTCATAGCCATCCGGTTGATGCCGGTTTCACGGTGGTGCGCCCAGGCGCGCCCATGCCGCGATAAATAGACAAAGCGCGATGACGGCTCCGAGCTCAGCCCAGAAAAAAATGAATATGTCGGCTCGGACCCCAAGAGGCGGAGCGCCCGGTAAGGCAGTTCGCAGCGCGGGCAAGGCAAAAATCATGGCACCGAGGGCGCCAATCAACGTAACTTCGATTCGTCTGATCCCGACAAAGACCAGGCTGCCGATAATCAAAGCGCATAACATCATTACGAGCATTGCGCCGTAGATTGCGACACCAAAGAAAGCGACGCCTCCTGTCCGGCTGACGGCGAATTGAAGCCGAAGTTCTTCAGGTCGTTGCGAGGAGACCGCCTTGGCCTTGACATCAAAGCCGAGGACGCCCTCCCACGCGGTAACATGGATCGGCAGCGATTTCTCATTGCCGTCCTGTGCTCTTTCGCTCGCCGCCAATGCCATCAATGATACATATCGATCCAAGGGATAGTCGCGAACGTCTCCTTCGTGCAGATCCAAGCCAACGGTGACTTCGGGAAGCAACTGCCCCGGCTGTATTCGCACATGGTCTACCTGTCCGCCGCGTTGAATCGTGAGAAGAAGATCACGGTCGGCAATCGTTACCTTCGCATCCGGCAAAGGCACGACGCTGATGCGCACCTGCATCGATTCGTTAACAGCATCAATTTGAATGGGTTGCGCATAAAGGGCGACACGAGCCGTGCCCGCGGGGGCGCCCAGCTCAGCTTCGTCCGGGCCCCTCGACAAATCAGATCGCGCCAGAATGGTACCGTAGACAACGGCGCATCCGATCAACAACGCCGCTAAAATTACAGCACGGCGCAAGAGCGGAGAAAGTCGGGCCGTCGAATTGTTTTTCGCTGATCCCATCTCGCGGCTTGTTTGTCAGAAGCTTTATGCGCGACGGCGTAGATTAGCAGCCGGAGTCGCCTAACAACAGCCCCCCGCCAAGAACGGCCACCTCAATATCTGATCGCGGACACTGGAACAGTGACTTGAGCACACAGCTGCCGCGATATGATCCCGCTTCAACTTCCGCCGGCCCAAGTGGCGGTCTTTCCGGGTTGAACTTTCCCCGAACGTGGTGCTGGTTCAAGGCACGCCGCCTTTTTTGCCACCGAAACGACTTCCGGTCGGCACCCAAACAACAAACTGAGCGACGATACCCATTTCGGATGTCAGGCTGTCCCGGCGGAGACTCTTCGCGCCATTAAGGAGAATGTGCCTCAATGTAAAATGTTGAGCGTTGCAACGAATGGGACAAGAGTTGTCGCATTGACCCTCCAAGTTGGAGTGCACGAATGAACAGCCCGAACTCCTCCGGACTTTTGACCGCCATCCTGCCGTGCAATGACCTGGACGCGTCTGAGCGCTTCGACAATCGGCTTGGCTTTGCGCGCGCGGACAGCCAAAGGCCGGCTCCGCGAGAACCCGACACCTACCGCATGCTGTCGAACGGCGAGGGTGGATATCTGCATCTGACAGATGCAGTAGAGGGATGGCTAGTGCCAGGCAAAAACCCATTTGGGTTATATCTATATTTTGAAGACGTTGACGTGGTGGCTCGCGAATTTCAGAAATCGCCTGAAGACAAGCCGTGGGGAATGTATGAATTCGCAAAGTCTGATCCGGATGAAACGCTGGTCCGTGCCAACTCGCCTGCGCCAACCACGCTGAGACACACCAGTTCTCCGTCACATCGAATCCGGAGGCGGAACATTCGATCAAAGCAGATTTGCTCGATCAGGTCGTTTCCATCATCCGGCGTAGAAAAGGAACAGATGAGTGCGTCCAAGAAATTGCGACCCTGATGCGGGTTAGGAAAATGCGCAACGATTGAGGCGCTGCCGAGAGCCGATAGCTGCCGGCCACGGCGCCGAGCAAAGTGCCTCAGCGCCCGTGGCCAGCCCTTAGGGCGCGAGATAAGCGTCGACCGCATGAGCTACAAAGATGGCGATGCAAAACAGACTTAGGACTATCGCGACCATGTCAATCATTTTGACGCACCCTTACGAATAGCACGTCTAGTAGCCGATCCTGGTTTCTCGCCGGCTTCTTCGGGTCTGGAAAATGGTTTCTTTCGGGGGCCGATCAAATCCCCCCGCAGCGGACGCGAGGAGTACGATGGCCGTGATCGGGGCCCGGACCGAGCCCGCACCGGCGGGCTTTCCTGGACCCCGCAAAAGCCTACCGCCAGATCAGCCGCCAGCCAGCTTCGCGCCGGAGAGTGAGGCCCGAATGAAATCCCGATAGATCGCGTTGATGATGATGGTCAGCATGATCGCACCCCGTTATTTGATCGGGGCAGACGCTAACCTTCCATCAGTTTCGGGACGACTTCGCGGTAGGGGAAACTGGTTTCGTCGGCGCCGCGGCAATCGATTTGCCAACACAGTGCCCATACGGGGCTTTCCCGGAGATCAGCCAGATTGAGCTAAGTGATTGATATTGCTGACCCCGGGCTGGAGCCCGGAGATATTGAAATATCAAAGCTTTCTGATCGGGTTCCACCGATACCACGATTTGATACCCCGCTTTTCCTCCATGTCACATTAGCGTGAGCCTAATGTGAATCCACAGGGGAGAGTAGAGGCCACCTTTAGGGTGCGCACCGCACCACGACCATGTTGTCGGCGCTAGGTTCGCAATCCTTGTAGTTCGCAGATACGCAAGGTATTTCCCATCGCCCTCGTATTGTCACCCGATTCTTTTGCGAACGAGCGGGGCGGACGTGGCTATGAAGCACCACCTCAATCCCGATTTTATCTTGCTCGCTGGGCCGGCAATGATCGGCGCGTCTGCGAGATGCGTCACGTGCGCGGCAAAGTGGTCCCAAGGCGGGAGTTTCCTTGGAACACCGGCTGCCTGCGGGACCTCTATCGCACCGACGGCGTTCCGGAGGAGATTTCACAGAATTCGAAACCGAGTTTTTCGCGCCGATCGAGCAACGTGGCCTATCGGATGAACAAGGACGTGGTGTCCAGCGGCAGGGAGTTCGTCTGGGGGCTCGACGACAGCCAAGCTGATTTCGTTCGCACGCGGATCGCTGCAAATCCCGATCGCGTCATTCTGACAGGCGAGCAGCGAAAGGCCGCGATCGATGCCGCCGGCAAATATACGCCCGATGAAAACGAGGCTGCATAGCCTAGGACAACAGCGAGCTGACCCTTGCCAAAAAAGCTCAAACCGATCCCGGCCGTCCCATTCGACGTACTCATTAAGGGGCACCAAGGCGTCATCGAGGACCGCGGCAGGCTAGGCCCGGGAGACCCCACGGTCTCTCTCGTTCGGACGCTGCACAAGGAGCAAAAGCCCGAGGTGATCCTTGCCATCGACTATCGTCTCAGAGCCCTTGCGAAGCTCATCAAGGAGGGCGAAGGAAAGCCGTGGGCGTATGCGATCGCCGAAGACGGTGGCCACATGGTCAATGAGGCACTTTTCAAGGCCGCGGCGCGCGCACCACTCTTTGAGGCTAAGACCGTCGGGCAGGTTTCATTTGACCGCGACGAGTTCATGAAGATCGCGCTTGAAGAGAGCGAAACAGACGGACGAGCCTAACAGCGCGCCCGACGCGGCGACCCATGGACCGTGCGAGCGTAGCAATGACGATGGATTGCTGCGTCCGTCCCGATGATCTTGTCGGTTCAGAGCATCCGCAACTGAATGTGTAAGAGACGCGCAAGCAGCCCCGTTGATGCGTTTATCACGGTGAGGCGGGCAAATCTGCCCTCTTCTCAGAAAATGGCAGCCCTCCGGAGCCCGTTGCCGCACCTCGTAAACGCTGACGCTGTCTCAGTGGTGTCTCACTAATGACGAGCAGCTCATTCAATTGGGCAGGTTGCGCAGAAATTCGATGATCGCGTTGCTGACCTCTGCGGGGCGCTCTTGCTGGGTCCAATGACCACAACCGGGGAGCATCTTGATATCACGTAGCGCCGGTACGAACTGGCGCAGATTGGCAAGGTGCTCGGCTGTTCCCGGAGCAGCCAGGACCATATCCTGATCGCCGGCAATGTAGAGCGCCGGCACCGTCACATTCACATCAGCGAAGGGTGCCAGCAGCTCCCAATTGCGATCGACATTGCGATAATAGTTCAGCGGACCGCGCAAGCCGCTGCGCGCCAGCTCGCCAACGTAAAACTCGATGTCAGCTTCGCTCAGCCAGGACGGCAGTGGGGGCGGCTCTTTGATCCCTCGCAACATGCCCCCGCCGCGCGACACCATGCCGACAGTTGGACTGCTTCCGCCGCTGGCGACCAGGGCGCGGATAGCGGCTGCGCCTTCACCGGACGTTCTATACAGCATGGTCTGCAGGCTGAGGCGAGGATCATTCTGCAGCTCGGCCTCCGCAACGCCGGGCTCTTGGAAATAGAGCTGATAAAACTGGGCGTCAGCCGTCTGCGGCATCAGAGTTGTCGGGCGTGCTGGACCGCGCGGCCGGTACGGTACGCTGAGGCTGACGACGGCGCGGAAACGATCGGGGCGCAGCCGAGCTGCTTGCCAAGCGATGGTGGCACCCCAGTCGTGGCCGACCACGACTGCGGTGGGCGTCTCAAACGCGTCCAATAGGCCGACGAGATCACCGACCAAATGCAACATCGTGTACTGATCAATCGCCTCCGGCCGGTCGCTCTTGCCATAACCGCGCATATCAGGGGCGACCGCATGGAAGCCTGCAGCGACGAGCGCATCGATCTGGTGACGCCAAGAGTACCAGCTTTCCGGAAAGCCGTGGCATAGCAGGACAAGGGGACCTTGGCCCTGCTCGACCACATTCAGACTGATCCCACTAGTCTTGATGATCCGCTCGATCGGTTTGCTCATGTGATACTCCGCCAACTGCCCCCGGCTTGCCGCTATTAGGGCAGCCTGATTGAGCGCTCGTCAATGTGGAGCGCGGCGGACACGGAATGTCCGCCGCCCGTTTTTTTTAAAAAGTGACGGCAGCAGCACACGAGGGGCCGAGGCAACTTATCGGCGCGGGGAGGCGACGGCGCTGATGCGCTTGTTGCGGGGAGGCAGCCAAACCTGCCGTCTTCTTCTATGAAAACGCATGTGGCCGCCCCTGACGGCCGTTGCCGCGCCGCAAAAGATCGGCCGGCGACGGAACTGGGGCGCTCCGCCAAACTATGTCTGTGCCTTACATTTTCATTGGGCGATATGCTGCCACTTTTTCTATGTTAAGCTGAATGGCGTCGCTGGCTCCGGATTTCATCCTGCTGATCGGTCTTTGACGATTGTCGTCCTGTTGTCCAACCATTCGTTGCGTGCATGCCAACGCAAGTACGAGCGTCGAGGATCATCGCAGAGTTTCAGCAGGCGCAGGCCGAGCTTGTCGGCAAGGCGGTCATTCTAACGAATGGCGTGGCCGGCACAGTGGAAGAACTCTGGCTTGCTGAACTCCACGGTCTGCGCATGTCGATCCGAAGTCATGAGGGCGACTGGCCGGTCTCAACGATTAAGTTCGTGCAGCAAGATCGGTCAACGGATTTGGCAGCGGCGCGGCGTTAGTCCCAGATGCGCTCACCGCATTCGCATTTGTACATGCGCACGCCGCGCCCGGTGCGAGGATCGAGGATCGTCTCAACGATACAGACGACTGCGCCGCAGCGCCGGCAGTGTGGCTCAACTGGTCTCGATCTCGGCTCAGTCTGTGCTGCGTTCATGAGCATCTCGAATACCGTAGTTCAAGGCTAAGCGTGAGCCCGTGGAACGTCGGCGTTATCGTCACGCTCGGTGCAGACGAAAGAGAGACCGGCGGCGGGGCATATTCGCCGCCGGCCTTTAGGTCATGTGCATCACGGGCACGAGCCTGCAGCGGCCCGGTTAACAGCTCCTTAATCAATTCTGACGGGCTCGGGGTCTTTTCCGGACAAGATTGTGGGCGGGAATGGACCTGCCATCGACAGATACCGTAGACTGACAGCCGGCACGGCCCAAGAAGCCCTTCGTGTGAGGAAGCGCAATGAAAACATCGATCGTCAAACGCTCGATCATCATTGGAGGTCATAAGTCCAGCGTGAGCCTGGAAGACCCGTTCTGGGATGCGGTGAAGGAGATCGCCGCCCTCAAGGGGACGACGTTGATACAGCTTGTCAGCCAGATCGACGGGAATCGCGAGCACAACAACCTGTCCTCGGCAATCCGGCTTTTCGTTCTCGACCACTACAGGTCTCGCGCGCCAGCCCACGAGCCGCTTTCACAGAAAGCAAAAGCAGTCACCAGCTTGCCAAGCCATTGACCGAGCATGCGTCAGCTCTCGCAATCAAATCTCAATTGAGGCTCGGAATATCTCCGCGCAGCAGTTGCCGATAGCCTGTGTGCGTCATCCATCTGGCTCGGGCCAAGTGACTTTCATGAGCCCGCTTCGCTCGCGCCGGCTCGATCTCAGGGTCAATGTGCAGCACGATCCGGGATACTTCGCGCCAGTCCGCGCCCTCGTCGTCAGCGTCCAGAACCCGGAAATAAGTAACTGCGTGTTCGATATCGTAAGGCGTGAGCGCCGGGTCAGTGGGTGCGATGTCCGCGACATCTGGATTGAGCGGAATTTTTCCAATCGGCATCTATACGCCTTACCAATTTAAGCCCCGAGCCAGCCCCTCAGCACCATGATCGTCATTGAGGCGGCTTCGGCCGTCAAGCCCTTCGCCTGCATCGCGTGATGCACTGCAGGCATCGCCGCGAGGATCAAGCCTCACGGGCGCAGACGTGTCGGCAATTGGTTGGAATTGCCGGGCGGCTTGTGGTCACTTGAACCCCGCCCTACGAGAGACTTCCTTAACCGTGTGAGACTATGCCTGTGAGGCGGTGTAGATCACGTGTTGCGTGTGACCGTATTCATACGGGCTGAACGTCCTCAGTCTTGTTGCATTCCGCCGTACCTTCGCATGATGAGCCGGGACAAAAATCGCGAGTATCAGCGGAGAGCGGAGACCGCCATGCAGATGGCGCTTGCCGCGCCCGCCGATGAACGTCATGTGTGGGTTCAAGTTGCGTTGCTTTGGCAGGTTCTCAGTCATGCCAAAGATACAAGAGCTATCGCTGCTCGTCCGGATGAGTCCAAAAATAGGATGAGATTTCACGCGGACAGATCGTTGCCTGCCCACGAGCCGCAGCGTTAGCATATGTTTCTCAGTCTAGATCAGAGCACGGTCGCTAACATGACGGCGGCACTTGAGTATGTCTGTAAGCAAATCCCGGCAGAGAGCGACAGCCACGAGACCCGCAAGGCCATAGCGGATGCGATGTTGGCCAGCGCAAACGCTGGCGCACGCTCATTGCCGAAACTGCAGGAGATCGGCTCAGCAAAGCTGAAAGAAATAGTCCAGCCAAAAAAGCGTCGCTGGTTGTTGTGGTGAGGCGGTATCCGGATCGACGGGCGGGCAGTTGAGAACACATAATTCTGCTCGGTTCGATCATCACAGGTTGAGCGAAGACGAAGACGCCGACTCGCATTCGCATCACGCCATCCTGACGAGCAACCGGAAGCCGTCGTATTTTACCTCGTGAAGCCACTCCGGTGCTGACAGTACAAACGTGCCTCGCGTTGGAAGGCAAGGTGCAAAGGGCTTAGACATGCCCGTGAGCTATGGATACCGCTTGGTCCAGTCATTGCCTCCGCGCGTGATTAGACGAACGCGACCGCCGTCGCGGTTGGATTGTCGAGGCCGCGTTGAAGAACCGGCACAAGCAGTTCGTCCTTGATGGCGAGGCCGTCGTCCTCGGCATCAATGGCATCTCGGATTTCAACGCCCTGCATTCCGGCAAGCACAATCACGAGGTCCAGCTCTATACGCCTTTGATGTTCTCGCCATGGACGGCGATGATCTCCGCGATCTGCCGCTCTCGATGCGCAAAACCAGTCTCGCCAAGCTGTTGGCGCGCCAGTCGGACGGGATATTCCTCGGCAGCTTTGAGCAGGGTGAGATCGGTCCCGAGTTGTTTCGCCACGCCTGCATGATGGGGTTGGAGGGGTTGGTCTCCAAACGCAGCGATCGGCCTTATCGCGCCGGCCGGTCTAAGGACTGGGTCAAGGTGAAGAACCGCACGCATCCGGCGATGGAGCGGGTGATGGAGGCGTTCAAATAGATTGCCCAAATGACGACTATCACTCGGCTCTGAGGCTGCCTCAAGCTCGACATCGACGCGATTGCCGGGCTGCTCCTCGGTCCGCCGTTTTAATTCCACGTTCATTGGTTGTGCCCACATTTATCGAATGATCGTCGTTCTGACACACATCGAGGACACGACGCGACACGTGAATGCATTGCAGATTTCGTTGGGGATTAGGGCAGAATGCCTCCGGTGTATCACTTCATAATCAATCGCAAAGGCCGTCGGTGGGAATACCGCGTGCTTGACCATGCCGACCTTATCGTTGAGTTCGGGCTCGCACGCTCGGCGGTTTTCCAGCGCCCGAACCATTGGCAATACATCGCCGGCGCCTCGGTATCGATGGCTCAACAGCTTCATCGCGAACAGATCAAGCGCAACCTTATGCCATTGCGTCAGCGCGTTCTGGCGGCATCCGACAACTATTTGGCGACATCCGACAACTATTTTAAGTATAAAATATCTCGGAAGCGACCTATAGGCCAACTCCTTGGAGCAATGCGTTTGCTCAAGAAGCCCCAGAACAACTAAGCAGGCCCCAGAACACATCGGCCTGCGGGCCAGGTGGATGTGATACTTTGCAAGATCGGAACATTGTTTTAGTTGTCGATGATGACCCAAGAATGCTGGAGGGACTAAGGCGGCTACTCTCGCTGCACGCATACGAACCCATCCTGTTTTCGTCTGCCGAGGCTTTCAAGAACCATACCGATTTCGAAAAGGCGGTTTGCGTCATCCTCGATATCAACCTGAACGACGGTTCGGGCATCGAGCTGAGGCATGATCTCCAAGCGGCTGGGAATCCTGTGCCGGTTATTTACATGACGGGGAATGAGGACCCAGCGGTTCGCGAGGATGCGCTGGCCTCTGGGTGCATCGCTTTTCTACTCAAGCCATTCTCAGTTCAGGACCTGATCGAACCGCTCAAAAGAGCTGGCGGGCACTCCAACGGCGCGGACACGCTCTAACGCACCAGAGAGTCCGCGCTCGGTAACAAAGCGGAACCTTCTTTTTTAACTCTTTCCCAGCCGCCTTAGGGAAGGATATCTGTACATCAAATCAATTACTTATGGCGGATATACGTAAGTATCTATGGAGCGACATCGGAGCCTCCTGAATATCAGAAGAGGGCCAAACGATCCTCATGTTCCTGGCATCCCAGCCGCAGGCAGCAAAGAAAGTTTATCTCTTTGCGCGTATAACTGGCTCCTATTCATGGCACTAACCGGCGGTTGTGAATCGAATAAGGACCACAGCGCTCGCCCTTCCGCATGGAGCGATGCAAGATGATCAAATTCCAGATTTGGTACGTGCGCCCTGAGTTTTTCCAAGACGGGATCGTGGGCATGCTGCCCGATCCCGACGACCTACCCACGACGCACATCCACCTCAAAGACCTTGACCTCGAAGACGGCGCGCAGCTGGAGCGCGTCTACAACCACATGCAGGCCGAGGTCTGGTCACCCAATGGCGAGGCGCGAGAGCTGATCGCGAGCAAGGGCCTGATGCACACCTCGATGGCGGTCGGGGATGTGATCGTCGATCAGCAGGGCGGCGTGTTCGCGGTCGCTGGCGTCGGCTTCACGGAGCTGGCCCGATGAACGCGCGACCTACGAAGGATCGCGAGATCATCACCCTCGATCTATTGCTACTGACCGGACGGGATGGCGCGAGCGGCTGGCTTATTCACAACGCGATGCAGTTCACGCGTTGGACTGCTCTCGCAGCGCGTGGTCGAATTGGGAAAAGCGGAGGTCCGGCGACCACAGCTGAGGCGTGGGCGATCTCGAGCCGCTTCAGCTCACAGCCCTGAAACGGATATGACTGGAACTCCAACTGTTGGACACTTCGCCGACATTGGCAAGTTGTCCTGGCGAGCAGGTAAAGATCAATCTAGGGTTGGAATTTGACTTGTCCATCGGTGTTTCAACCGTAGATCAGATGCATGGGGAGGACGTGATGAAGAAAGCGATGTGCTTGGCCGGCGCAATGCTCTTAGGCACGGCACTGCTGGGCGGGACGGCAGGCGTCCTGGCCGACGTGATCAAACTGCAAGCAGAACTCAAGGGCAGCAACGAGGTGCCGCAGAACACTAGCAATGGCTCCGGCAAGGCGGAAGCAACCTTCGATACCGATAGCAAGGTGTTGACCTACACCGTCACCTATTCCGGTCTGACCGGACCAGCAATGGGCGCGCATTTCCATGGGCCGGGTGAAGCCGGCAAGAATGCCGGCATAGTGCTCCCATTCAAGTCGGTGCAAAGTCCGATCCAAGGCAGCGCGCTGCTCTCCGACGCGCAGGCCGCGGATCTCCTTGCTGGCAGATGGTACGCAAACATCCACACGGCCGCCAATCCGGGCGGCGAGCTGCGGGGACAGATGGTCAAGTAAACTTAGGCGACAAGGGCCGCGCCGGTGACGGACTCACTTGCCGAACGCCGCGTCTCGAGCCACTCGATGAACTTTGTCGCGGGCAGCGGTGCCGCAACGAGATGACCTTGGCCTTCCTCGACTCCGCAGGCGATGAGCGCACGGACCTGCTCCTCGGTCTCGACCCCTTCGGCGACCACCGTCATTCGCAAGTCCTTGGCAAGCGCTACTAGCATCTCCACGATCGCCGTAGTCGAGGCATCCACCGTGACGGTGTCGACGAAGAACTTGTCTATCTTAATTGTGTTGGCGCCCAGGCCCTTCATGCGCGACAGCCCGCTGTGACCGACGCCGACGTCGTCGATGGCGATGCGGAAGCCGTAGTCGCGTAGCTCGCTTACGATCGCTGCGGCACGGCTGAGGTCATCGAGCTCGTCGCGCTCCGTCACTTCGATCACGATCTGGCGTGCGGAGACTTTGGCGGTAAACACGGTGCGGCGAAGCGTTTCAACGAAGTTCGCACTCAGGAGATGCTTGGGCACGACGTTCAGCGACAGCTTGAACTCCTTGTCGTGCTTCAAGAGCGCCTGCAGGTCGGACAAGGCGCGCTCTAGGATCTGCCAGGTCATGCCCTGGATGCGGCCGCTGGATTCCGCGAGCGGGATGAAATTCATCGGCGAGACGATCGAACCGTCCTCGCGCTGCCAGCGGGCCAGAATCTCGCAGCCTTTGATTTGGCCGGTCCTCAAGTCGAAGATCGGCTGGAAATACGGCCTAAACTCACCACGCACGAGCGCGCGATCGAGGTCGGCGACCGGGCCTTCCACGCGCCGGGTTCGTGCGAGCAGGATTCCAAAGAGGACGCCGAGCCCGAGCGAAATCGCGATCGCAGGCCAGTAGGCTTCACTGTTCCATGTCAACAGCGCCGCGCGCTCGACGCGGATTATGGTGCGTAGAGGATAACGTGCGGAGTGTTTCTCGAAATCAACCGGTAGCGACGGCGGCTGGTCGGCATTGAGCATGAAGTCGCCGAGCTTCTCGCCATTGTTCAGAGCGAGGAACACCTCGCCGTGCGCGCGCAGCTCGGTCGGCATAATGTCGAACAGGCTCACGTTTAGGCTGAGGATGGCGACTAGCGCCTTCTTGTCGTCGATATCCCTAAGAACGCCGAGTGCATCGCCGCCGAACTGCTCGACGCGGAACACCAGGAGCCTTCCATCGCGCGCGGCCAACATATCGGACCGAGCAACCCAGCCATTGTCAAATTCCAAAGTCTCGGAATAAGCCGAGCAGATCACTGAGCCGTCCGCATTGACGAGACGAACGTCCTTCATGGCAGAGCGCTGGTAGACATGGAGCCGGATCGCCTGCAGCGAAGCGCCATCGCAAACGGTGAGACCTCGGCTTGCAAGCTGATCTAGGCTGGCAGCGGCAAAATCGACGGCGAATTCCGAGCGTCGCAGCACGACTTCAGTTAGTTCGTCGATCTGCCGCGCTTGCTGATGGTGGATCAGCGTGGACGCGCCAAAGTGCCCCACCAATCCAAAGACAAGCGTGCTCGTAAGCATGAGCGACCACAGCGCGAGGTTCGGCCGTCGCAATATCATCCGGTACATGCTGGTTAAGAAAGAATTAACCGAATTTTATCCGGAAGGCGCTAAGATAAGGTTTAAGTAGGAGGAAGTCTCCATATAGGCGGTGGTGTCTGTAATAGTCCGAACATGGGTCCTGCCGCGCTACCTATTAGGGAAGCCGCTAAGAGGATGATCGGAAGTTGAGACGCCTTGCGTGGCGCCGGGTGCCGGAGTGGCGCCGGAGAACGGGTCCCGCCAGGCTTCCTCGCTCGCTCGGTTGCAGGCGTCCGGGTCGGGGCGATCGCCATGGTGCTCGCATTGGGTCATCGCGCCTTGCTCCGTCAAAGTATCGGGTGTCCGCCTAGTATGGTGCGATCGGCGGGGTGGGTGACGTGAAGCGGCAGCTTGCGTTGCAGATTGGGAGACATGGTCCCGGTTTCGATCCTTCTCCAATCTCACCTGCGAGCCTACCTGTGCCCGCGCGTTCCTGCCGGCGTCCCAGGCCTCAAATTGCCGGAATAATGCTTCCCTGTCGGCCTCCGACTGAATGTTAGCGGCTGCTGGGTTCTCTTGCAGAAATGCCTCAAAGCGTTGTCGCAACGGTTCGATGCCGTGTTTGTCGAGCCATTGTTGCGCGAGCGGCAAGCGATTCCAGCCGGCGAGCGGTGCCATTAGGGAGATCTCCTTCCACTTCGGATGAAAGGGCGGGTTCTGTAAAGCGGCAAATTTCGTGAAAAAGGCGTCCACAAACAGAGCAAGCTTGCGGCTTCGTTCAGAGTTGGGTGGCCAATTATATGCTGCAAGCACGGCTGGCACAGCGATCGTGTCCACCGTCTCCCCCTCGGAAATCAAGTTCGGATAGTCATTGGAAGTCAGCGTCGCCGGCAGATAATCGCTCTGGAGGGGCTTCGAATAGTCCACCTCAGCGAGATGGAAGCGGCCGTCATTCTTGAAGGTGGTAACAGATACGTAGGGGGCACCTCCAACCACGACAACGGCGTCCAGCTCGCCCTTTTTCAACCTTTCCATCGCGACCCGCTGCTCGACGTAAACGAAATCTGCTTTGATCCCGAGCCGCTCGAAAACTGTTAGTGCAGTCACAAACGTGCCGCCGTTGGGCAGGTCGACGCTCACCTTCTTACCTTCGAGATCATTCAGCGTCTTGACGGCCTTCGGTGTGATGACCTGCATCTCCTCATTATAGAGCTTGGTCACATAGGTGAATTGCTTCTTGATGTCGTTGGCGAACCCCTTCTTCTCCAGGTAGTCGAGCGTGTCGGCACGGACGATGCCGAGATCGACGCCCTTTAGGAAAAGAACGTCTGCAACGCTCTGCACCGAACCTCGACCGATGATCGGCAAGACGCGCAGATGACCATCGTCGTCGAGTACGGAGGCGAGATCGGCACCGAACTGCACATAGGTGCCGCCAATCGTGCCGGTAAGCAGCGTGACCGTGTTGGCGTTCAGCGCCTTCGTGGTCGAGACCGAGCCAAAGTGGAAGACTGCCCGCAGACTATCGCTGACCTTGGCCGGGTCATAGTCGATCTGTTCAGCCTGGGCCGCAAAGCCTGACGCCATCATAATTATCGCGATAAATGTTCTGAAATACTGACACACGGCACACTCCCAATGCGGAGAATTACTTCTCAATTTGAGCAAGGCGCTGTTGCGCACCTGACGAGCCAAGGCTGGCGGCCTTGCTGGTACCAGTCGCGCGCCATCACAGGGTCAGGTGTAATGCTTCGCTTGTCGCGCACTCCGAGCACCGCCGGATCATAGGTCTGTGCCAGCACGAAAGCCGCAGTGGCGTCCTGCGCGTTGGCAGCGCGTTCAAGCAACAATCGCGCCGCGGCGATGTCGCCGAGCGCCAGTGAACTCTTGGCGCGTTTCATCAGCGCTGCCAACGTTTCGGCGTCGAGCGGTTTCGACGGCGCAGGGCCTTCATTACCTGAACGTGCAGCCGGGACCGGACTTGGTTGCGCGGCGTGATAGTCGCTTAGTCCTCGTGGGTCGCTGTGCCCAATCGCGGCGCGCTCGCACTGACGCTCGCCGTGTCACCGGCTCCGATGCACGAGCTGGATTATCGTTCATCAGTATTTGGCGCGCAGCTGGTTCGCTCGAGCCGGCCTGCGTCGCTGATTGATCTCTGGTCGCGTCGCCAAGGAGACCTTTGTCTTGTTGATACGGATACGCGTGACATCGGAATTAAATACGCACGACAGGATCGCGAAGACCGAAACCACCAGTCCACCGGCCACGCGCCGTTTTAGGACGCTTGTCCGCCGGCTTCTCGCAAAAGTCTCAAATTCCCGTGGGACAGGCCGAGCCAGAAACATTGGAATAGAATCGTCTTCAGAGAAATCCGTTGACGGCCCGGGCGTGTAGGGGTGCTGCGGGCTCCTTTTCGGATTCGTCGAACGCCACGGCATTCGAACCCAGCGACCCGCTATATGTCGTCCGCTTCATGGCGCTCATGCTTCCCTCATTGACGCAACGCAGGAAGCCCCCCGGCGCTAAAGCGCCGGCCCATTCGCACAAGAGGTGCCGACGAACCTGGCACGTGGACGTAACCTCCTCGACCGTTGATCGTTCCTGAGCAGACGACTTGAAGGCGCGCGCCCGTCGGTGATTGAGCACCGCCTCGTCTTGATTACAAATCACTGGCCGCACGCCGAGCTGCATCAACGTCGCATAACGCCGCTCAACGCTAATTATCTATTCTCTGTTCAGCAGAGAACGATTGTTAAAGAGCCTAACAGCCTTGCTGAATGTGCCATTGCTCTGCTTGGTCCAATCCCTTGCGCACGCATCGCCTTGCGCGGCCTTGATGGCGAGAGCGTCCGCGAACGGCATCTGCTACAGGCCTTCAAACACATGCGCATCGGTGAGGTCTGCTTTGACGGACCTCGAAATTGATATCGCGCGAGGTCCGAAAACTGTGCCATCAACAGAAGTCGCAAGGGTCATTTTTGCATTTCGCCTCGCACCAGGACGGTCTTCAGTTCGCTGAGACAAAACTCAAAAACAGCATTTACGCGCGAGAGTTTGCGAAGATCCTGGTGTGCAAGAAGGAACATTGGATAGTTTAATTCCGGCAATGGACCAAGCACGCAGACAAGCTCCTCGTCTGCGGCCGCATACACCGCCGGCAAAGGTGCTATGCCGGCGCCAGACTTGATTGCCAGGTGGACGCTCGGAACATTGCTGCATCGCGCCGTAACCCTCGCCGTTGGCGCATGACTCTTCATCCACCGCGCGGCCGGCAAAGCCTCAATCTCATCAACGAGCTCGACAATGCTGAAGCCGTCGACGTCGACAGGCGTGAACGGTCGGCCGTGGCGTTCGACAAATGAACGGCTGGCGTAAATTCCCCAGGGGACGTCTGCAATTTTTCGCCCAACCAGCGCGGGATCGTTACCAAGGGTTCCGCCTCGGATCGCAATGTGGGCCTCACCCTTAGAAAGATCGAGTGCCCGCTGCTCCATGATCAACTCGACGATGATGCCTGGATGTCGCGAATGAAAGCTATCAAGGAAGCCAGATTTAATGATGCGCTGACCGACCGTCACGTGGCTAGTCAGCTTGACTAGGCCAGTCGTGCGGTTGTCGAGCGTTGCCGATTGGCGTTGCAAGGTACTGACGGTCGTTTCGACCTGTTCTGCATAGGCCAACAGCTGCAGGCCATGCGTCGTCAGTCGATAGCCACCGGCCTGTCGTTCAGCAAGCGAGCAGTGAAGAGCCGACTTCGAGCGCCCGCAAACGACGTTGAACGGTCGACTGATTTACGCCCAAGGCTCTCGCAGCGGTACCGGTGCTGCCACCGCGCGCGATCGCCAGAAAATAACGGAGGTCGTTCCAATCGAACATTTGCCTACCCGCATTTTTGCCAAACCGACGCGCAAACTTGCGTCTCCTGTCAGCCGACACCTCGTGCTACACGCGCCTGCACCGGCCGAAGGCAGAACTGTACAGATTTTTGGTCGACGAAGGAGCAGAAATGAATCAAATGAGTGCTCTCGCCGCCATTGTCGCGGTCAGCCTGGCGACGTTGGGGACAGCATCGATGTCAGGTGCACAGCAAGCCGGTACCGCCGAGGATGAAGCGGCCGTGCGCAAAGTCATTGTAGAAATGACCGATGGTTTCAACAATCACGACGGCAAGGCAGCTGCGCGCATGTACACGCCGGACGCCCGATTTGTCAGCGTTCGGGGTGACTTGATGAACGGTCAAGCCGGAATTGAGAAAGGATTGTCGGCAATATTGGCGACCAGGGCGAAGAACGCCACGCAGCGAACAATGGATGTCACGGTTAGATTCATACGGCCCGATGTTGCCCTCGCGAATGTAACCAATGAGTTGAGCGGCCTGGTTGCTCCAGACGGCCATGCATTGCCGTCACATCAAGAGCTAAGCCTGCGCGTCTTCGTCAAGGACGCCGGCGTATGGCAGATCGCAGCCTTCCACAACACGATGATCGCGCCTTTCTCGCCCGACCGTTAGATGAGATTTCGTCGTGTGGCACCGACGGTCTTTGAGTGCACGCGCCGCCGCGTATGTCCGTTTCGGGTCGATGCTGTCGAATAAAACCTTCGCATCGCTGAACACAATTTTTCCGAGCCGTAGGTGCGGCGTTTCTACAAATGTGTGGGGGAAACATCATAAAGCGATGGACTCGCCGGTGACTTCGGCAATTGGCCTGAGGGCATATCGACGAGCAATCGTCGCGCGTTTCGTCTTTCGGCGGGAAATCAGCTGAAAAGCAGTTTGGGACTTTTTCGACAGCGTCGGTCAACACCAGAAGTGATCGGCGCATTCGGCCACGGCACACGGCGCGAGGGGGCTCTGCGTGCCATCCTCTAGCGCAACCGCCCAACTCTGCGCCCTAGCACGGCAGATGAACGAGATGTTCTCAGAGTCATCAGGAGGCAACGGCCTCCTCGAACAGCTCAACCTTTCCGCACGTGTTGTCGGTCACCGCAAAGACCTCGTAGAAATCGATCTGTGGCTTCATGCCGTAGCGCTGGATGATACCCTCGAGCCACGGTCCGGTGTAGAACGCCTTGGCGTCTTCCATATGTTTCCACTGGTACACGCCGCCTGCCCAACCGCTTTCGGTCCAAATGAAGTGCTTGCTGATCAGCCCCGTCACCTTGCGGAAGTCGGGTGCGATCTTGTGAAAGTGCTCGCGGCACGCGGCGTAGTCGATCTGCGGCGGCAGCTTGTATCGTACAATGGCGGTAATCATGCGACCTCCCTGTAAGCTGGCCCCGGAGCAACATTGAGGGCATTCCCGCGATCAAGCAAGTGAAGCGGGAAGCCGACCTGGAAAGCGCAAAGCCAACCAGTAGCTTCCGCTCTATTGCGAAAAGCCGACAACCAGAGCCCATGCTGAACTTGGCGTTAGAATTTCAGCCTTGTCCCGCATGATCTATAGTTTGCGTGCGGTTCGCCGCATCGGTGTCGCTCTTTTCGCGTAACGCAGGCTCCGTGCTGGTGCACGCGCTCAACGCAGATATCGATTATCTACCCAAGCGATGGCCCTCAAATGCGACGGATGACCCGCGAGTAGGTCAACACGATTGCCACAAGCCTTTCGTAGCGCCGCTATCCTTTCGATTGTTTTTCGTTAGTGTGAAGCGCTTCACGCTTGTGAAGCAGGTGGGCTCGGATAATGCGAGCCAGGCCCCGCGGAGTGGCCCAGTGCCCATGTTTTATTCGATCCACTCGATTTTGGAGCGACATCATGGAAACACGCGAAATCGGCAACAATTTAACGACAGGTTTACCCGAAGCGCAGCGGCCTGTCTTCTCACGCCGCTCGGTGCTTACCTTGGTTGGCGCCCTCGGCGCCGCGGCGCCGTTTGGGATCTTCGGAGGGGCTCGCGCGCTGACGGCATCCGGGACTGGATCGCTGACTTATATTCCTGGCGGCCTTCCTATTTGCCGCGCCGCGGCCAACGGCGAGGAGCTTCAGGGTCCGCCGCGCCAGCTCAAACTCGCCTGGAACGCAAACGCGGCCTGCACGGTCGCTGCTCCGGTCGCAAAGGAACGGGGTATCTTCGCCAAGCACAACCTCGATGTCGAATTCTTCAATTTCGGCGGTACGAGCGACCAGTTGTTAGAGGCGATTGCAACTGGCAAGGCGGATGCCGGTTTGGGGTTGGCCCTGCGCTGGCTCAAGCCGCTGGAGCAAGGTTTCGACGTTCGGATCACCGCGGGTGTGCATGGCGGCTGCATCCGGCTCCTCGGCTCCAAAGCTGCGAATATTGACAGCCTGGAGTCCCTGCGCGGCAAGGCTATCGGAATTAGCGATCAGGCCAGCCCAGCGAAGAACTTCTTTTCGATCTTCCTAGCCAAGAAGGGCATCGATCCGACCCAAGAGGTCGAGTGGCGCCAATACCCGGCCAATCTGCTCGCGCTTGCTGTCGATAAGGGCGAAGTGCAGGCGCTGGCCGAGATCGATCCGCTACCCTATCTTTGGCTTAAGGAAGGCAAGCTCAACGAGATCGCGACGAACTTAGCGGGTGAATTCGCCGACCGCACCTGCTGCGTTCTCGCGATACGCGGCAGCCTCACGCGAAGCGAATTACCGGTGGCGGCCGCCCTGACACGATCGATAATGGAGGCGGCAGACCGAGTTGCCAGCGATCCCGCCGACGCCGCAGCGATCTATTCGGGCTACGGAGGGAGAGGATCCGTGGAGGATCTCGCCATCATGTATCGCAGCCATACTCACCACAATCATCCCGTCGGAGCGGCGCTCAAGAAGCAACTTTTGCTCTACACCGAGGAACTCAAGGCGGTGAACGTCATCAAGCGAAGCACCGACCCGGCCAAGTTCGCTGAGCGGATTTATCTTGACGTTCTAAGCTGAGCCGATCGGCAAGATCTGCAGTGAGCTTCGTCGTCGATGAAGTATCGAGGCCACAGAAGTTGGGTTGCGTTTGTTTTTGCAAGGTCAGCCACTCGGTCGTTGATCGGCGGGCTGTCTGCCGCCGCCGCGTGGTCTATGGTCGCCGCGCTTACAGCGTTCTGGCCGGATAAGCTCGAAAGCGATTGGGCCTATACGGGCAGCCTCGCCGCTGCGTGCGGAGCGTTGGCCGCTGCCCTTGCGTTCGCGGCCCTTGCCGGCATTCGTCTTACTGTTTTCCAGCGTCTCCAGCGGCTCTCTCCGTGGCTGTTCGCGCTCGCCCTGTTTTTGGCTGTTTGGGAGGTCGTCACCGCAAAGCTCGGATTGCTGCCGTTGCCGTTTTTTCCGCCGCCGCAGGCCATTGTCGAAGTCGTAATCGACGACTGGGCGCGGCTGCTTGCAGGCATCTTCGCCTCAGCTCGTCTGCTCGCGACCGGTTATTTTCTCGGCGCGGTGGTCGGGTTCGTGACTGGCGTGGCGATCGGCTGGTCGCGGCTCGCCGGTTACTGGATCCACCCGGTTTTGCGGTTCATCGGGCCGCTGCCGGCGACGGCCTGGCTGCCGCTCGCATTTTTCGTATTCCCGTCGAGCTTCAGCGCCAGCATTTTCCTGATTGCGCTCGCCACCGGCTTTCCGGTCACAGTGCTCACCTGGTCTGGTGTCGCCGGCGTGAACAGCGCCTATTACGATATCGCGCGGACATTGGGCGCAACCCAGCGCTTCCTCGTGCTCAAGGTCGCCATTCCGGCGGCCATGCCGCACGTCTTTGTTGGCCTGTTCATGGGTCTCGGCAACTCGTTTGCGGTTCTCGTCGTAGCCGAAATGCTGGGCGTGAAGGCGGGGCTCGGTTGGTATCTGCAATGGGCACAGGGTTGGGCGGCCTACGCCAATATGTACGCCGCGCTGCTGCTCATGGCGTTCTTGTGCTCCGGACTGATCACGCTGCTGTTCCGCTTGCGCGACCGCTTGCTATCCTGGCAGAAGGGTCTGGTGCGGTGGTAGCGGCGACCGCAAGCGACTGCCCGGTCCGCGGATCGACGCTGACGCTTCGTGACATGAGCCATCGCTTCGACCTTGAAGGACAGCCGCTGCCGGTATTGGACCGCATCAGCCTGCAGGTCGGCCGCGGCGAGTTCGTCGCTCTGCTGGGGCCGAGTGGGTGCGGAAAATCAACCTTGCTGCGGCTGGTCGCGGGGCTCGACACTCCGACCGCCGGCTCCCTGCTAACTGAGGGAAAGGAGATCGAAGCCCCCGATCCGTCGCGCGTCGTCGTTTTTCAAGACCCCACGCTTTATCCATGGCGGACGGTGTGGAGCAACGTTGCGCTCGGACTCGAAGCACGCGGATTGCTGCGCACTCATCGCGGGCGTATCGAAGACGCTTTACGCCTGGTCGGGCTCACAGGTTTCGCCAATGCCTATCCGCACCAGCTTTCCGGCGGCATGGCGCAACGCGCGGCTCTGGCGCGCGCGTTGGTCAACGACCCGAAGCTGCTCATTCTCGACGAGCCTCTGGGCCAGCTCGAACTCGCTGACGCGGATCACGATGCAGGGCGAACTCGTGTCACTGTGGCAGCGCGCCGGCTTTACCACGCTGCTCGTGACCCATGATGTGGAAGAGGCGTTGTTCCTTGCCGGCCGGGTTATCGTGTTGAGCGACCGGCCTGCACGGATCAAGGCCGAAGTCGTCAACGGTCAGCCCTATCCGCGTCATCGGGGCGATCCGCAGTTCGTTGAACTTCGTCGCGAGGTCTTCGCGCATCTCGGCCTCAACGAGGCATGGTAGCCTCCAAGAGAGGTCAACGTGACTGATCTCTCATGCGCGTTACAAATACAGGGCGTCCTGGATCCGAAATCGTTTGCCCAACCGCAAAGTGGCCTTCGGAATTGTCGCCGATCGGCGAGGTTCGGGTCAAACTGAGAAGAACTCAGCACGAGCATATGCTTCAATTCGGACATTGCTCGACGCAACCGGCACTTCGCGTTTGTGCCATGAAGAGACATCGCACCTTATAAATGAAAGCGCCGTTTGATGCGGCCAATAACGACCGGGATACCCGGATGCCCCGCATCCAAAACCGACCAAGTAGCGCCGAAAGGCCGACCGGACCGACCCGGATGCGGGCGACCGAAGCCCTACGATTTCTATCGGGCGGGCTTATAACCTTTGACGACGGACTCCGACTTCTTCAGGGCCGCCACAAGTTCCGCCCCCGTCATCAATGCAGTGGTGTGGCTGGACTTGGTTGCGCCACCCGCTGCGATCGCTACAGCGATGGCAGCCATGCTCTCGATGTTCGGCACGTCCGCGATTAAAACAACGTCATAATCGCCTAAGCAGTACCAACCACCGATCATTTTGCCTCCGACGGCCTCAGTCACCTGCTGTCCAACGGATTCAACGCGGTTTTGCGGATTCTTCATTTGCGCTGCCCAGGATTCTGCTGTGTAGGCTGCCTGATACATATAGAGCGGCATGTTCGAACTCCCTTAGCAGAGATTATTCCGATAGCAGAGATTATCCTGACCTTTCACCGGAAGAAGAGCGCGAGCTTCGCCGTTTTCACGGCACGGGCTAACTTTATTCGCGCGATGACGCCGGCAGCGATCTGCATAGTAGCACCGATTGCCCAACTCAAACATATGATGCCAGCCGTGCTGGTTTCCACGGTTTCACCCAGAACGATACTGGAGAGGGACACCACCGCCGCCACCGCGGTGAGGAAAATGCCGGCCGCAGTTAGCAGCTCCAACATATCCGCACTGGTGCCCAGCCCGCGCCGTGGCGGCAGGTGCATGTGGTGATCGGGGGGAGCCTGGGGCAGGTCGATCCCGAGATAGAAGCCGGCGGCCCCGTAAAACATCATCACGAGCATGGCTTCAACCGAACCAACCAGGTCGACGCGGGCACCTACCTGGGCAACGAACAGCCCACAGGCGGTCCCGGTCAAAGCGAGTCCGATCCGTGCCATGACGTGGGCCGACCTGCTGAGGGTCGAGCGGGCATGCCATGGGACGCTGCGTTTGATGATCATTTGATACTTGCCTATCCGTTACCTTTTCGCATGCGCAGGGGCCGTGGGCATGTCTCAAACATGTCAGCCTCAGACATCAATGCTGGCAGTGCTTCATTGCGCTCGCTTCAACGGCGACGCAGTCCACTTTCCCTTCAACGCTTCTTTTTCTGGCCAGTAGAGGCGCACGGCCGTGAAAGCTCGAAGTCGAGCTGGCCTAATACCCGAGCAGCGCCAAACCAATCCAGACGGCTTTGCCTAGGCGGTCCGGGAGGGGAAATGTCCGTTGATGCATTTCTAGCAACGCCCGCGCGCCCCTTATATGAACGATCTCACAGACTCCAAAAAAAAAGTCCGCCCGAAGTCGCTCTCTTTTTGCTCAGATAAGACGGTAACCGACGACCAACAGGCGGCTCCGATTCATTCGGGGCCGCCATTTTTTGGATTTAGGGCTTATGGCCGCTGTGACCGCTCGGACTGATGCTTGCCCCAAGCCGTCAGTCATAAGGTTCGGAGAATTACAACCGATAAGCTCCTCAAGAGAGGCAATCGACTGGGCAATATGGCGTTTCGAAATCCCTTCGACCGAGCCGCCTATTTGCTCCCAGCCGCGAACCGGATTCTGCGACATTGGCCGACCGTAGATAATTCGATAGGCCGGCACCGATTCAGCAGATTGGTACCCTGAAAGCTCTTGCTCAACCCAATCTTCTACGGCGCCCAAATTCAGTTTTGCGGCAGCGAATTTCATGCGTCTGAGGAGAGACGAAACCGAAACATTCTCGTCGAGAGCGTCTCTTTGAATTTGTTCGATAATGGTCGCCATCGGTCGTCACCTATTTGCCGTTAGCAGCCCAAGGAAAGCCGGAGCGGCGTCACCATCTCGGAGAACCGTGCCTTCTACAGATGGCGAGAGTTGAACTGGAAAAAATGCCGGATTAATTGGGCGTCCATAAAATGGATAATATCGCTAGCGTCGCTACCGCGGAGTACGATACCGCACCTGGATCTTCAGTTGCTCGAGTCCATCAACCGCAAGCTTGCCGCCCACATTGGTAAATACGACGGCATCTTCGCGAGGCTCTGCGTCATCTGGCATTGTGTGGAGAGCGAGCCCGGCAATTTGCGCTCCACTATTTCGGAACAGACTGCAAGGCGCGTCGGGGCATTTCTTCATGGGTTTCTGTTGCCCCATGCCATCACCTTCTACGCTGGTGTGCTTGGCCTCTCAAATGACCATGACAGGCTTACGGCGGTCGCTGGATATATATCCTGGCCCACGGATTGGAACGCGTCACCAATCGAGACATCCAGCGCGGTGATAGATCCATGCGCGGTCTGAGCCCTCAGGACACGGAGGCCATTTTCGACCAGCTAGATGCCCTCGGGTGGATTAATCGCACCCTTGGCCCGTACAAGGGCGCGCCGCCCCATGGGACAGTCAATCCTGCCGTCCACGCCAAGTTCGCCGAGCGGGCATCGGCTGAGGCCGAGCGGCGCGCCCGGGAGCGGTCGGTAGTGGCCTCCGTGCTCCGCGGGAGGCACGCCGCATGAGATTGTCGACAAAGTCCCTTGTGCGCGTGTCGGACAAACAGAAATTGGGGCCTCATTTACCTTTAGGGACATCCGGCGCGCGTTTTTGTTTCGCGCGCACAAGGGACATTGTCGACAATTCTCTTTCCAGAGAGTACCGCGTGATTTCTGGAGCCCTGAAAAGAAGACAGCGCTTGGAGGGCCTACGAGGCCGGTAGGGAAGGGCTCCTGCGCCTCGGGAGCATTTACATGCACGATGTAATCGCTCGTTCAGAAGGCTCCCTGGCCCGCAGGTGCTCATCCCCTTCGATCCCGCGGAAGCGATCTGCCTGAAGGAGGCTGCCGCCCGTGCTGGCAAGAAGCAAACGACGGTCCGCAACTGGTGCGCGGAGCATCACATTGGACGACGGGTCGGAGGCGGGACATGGATGGTCAGCCAGGTGGCCCTGGCAATGTTCCTGGATGGCGACCACAGGGCGTTGAGGGCTTATCTCGCGGGCGATAGGGCGAGTGAATTGGTGATGAGATATTTCGAACGGTTTTGGCTTCGATAAACGGCCGGCGAGCTAGCCCAAACCATCACCAACCAAACCATATTTTTTACCACGCAAATGGGACCCAAAAATGCTTACGACAGGAAATCAATTGAAGGCGGCGAGGGCGCTTATCGGTATTGATCAGAGGATGCTGGCCCAGGCAGCTGGAATAAACATCAACACGGTCTGCGCCATGGAGCGGCGGCGTCATCTCACCCTGACCAGTGGCAATGAAACCATCGTCGCTGTGGTGAACGCCTTCGAAGCTGCGGGCGTCGAGTTTGTTCGAGGCGGTGTCGGCTTACGGACGCATCGCTAATAGTGCGTTTGTAGCAAAAGGCCTTTGCGCGCTTATCTGGCAGGTGATCGAACGAGGGAGCTGGTGAAGAAATCGACCGGTTTGGGCTCGGATGAGGATCTCCATGACGGCAACGCTACCAACCGTTGCTGCGCCAAAATTCTTCCATATACTTATGCCGGCGCTGCCACAAACGACCTCGCACGGCTTGCGGTACGACCATGAAAAAGACGATTACGAGAACAAAGAACACATACTCCATGGGGGACCTCATGTGCTGCGATACTGCGACGAGGGTCCGATCAGAACCGCGCCAGATGGTGCGCAACGAGAAACGCGGCGGTGGTACAGACTACCAGCGCCGAAAATGCGCCGGTGACGCAGCGCGCCAGCCGGGCACGGGTAATATGCCTAGCCATGTGAATCTCCAGTGTCTGGAGACTAATGGCACGATGCGGAGATGGTTCCAGCGCGCGGAGCTCGCTGGTTTGGAAGGGACGACGCAGGAT
This sequence comes from uncultured Alphaproteobacteria bacterium, assembly GCA_963770385.1. Classification (GTDB taxonomy): domain Bacteria; phylum Pseudomonadota; class Alphaproteobacteria; order Rhizobiales; family Xanthobacteraceae; genus Bradyrhizobium. The sequence goes on from CAVYPJ010000003.1 coordinate 4,455,604, forward strand.
CACGGCAGCGAACTTGTCGCTCTCGATCGTCCCTCAACCGCTCTCTACAAGCCCGTCCGTAAGCCCTGCCATACCAGTATTCAGCGATGTCGTGCTGCGAACGCATTTGGTTCCTCGTTGTGGACGGATGCAGTTTGCCCAAAGGATGTGTGAATTACAGCACACAATTACTCCGCGAGCTGTCCTATCTTTGGGAGTTCTCCCTAGACTTGGACCCGCCGCGAATGGCGGGTCTTTTTCACGTCCTGGGACCTGGGGGCTTTCATGCGGGCTATTGCGATCGTGGCGCTTTGCGCCACCGTTGGCGGTTGTGTAACGGCTGGCGAAACCATTTCATTTAAAACGTCAAATCCTCAACAGCAGGCAATGATGCGTGATGGCCAACCGGCTCTCGTATCCCGTCAGAAAAACTCACTGGTTTTGGTCCGGCCTGCATCACGACAGCTCAGGACTAACGGGCGTCCTGTCTTCGTGGTGGGTATCAATAATCTAGGAAAGCAACCGGTCGACTTCGTCGTTAGTCAAGTCGAAGTGGTTCAGCACGTCAGCGGCTCAGACTTCGAGATGAAGGTCGTGACCTACGAAATGCTTCTCCAGGAAGAGAAGAACCGCCAGGTTGCGGCGGCTATTCTAACCGGCGTGGCCGCGGCTGGGAACGCCTACAGTGCCTCCCAGGCCGGTTATGGTCACTACACTACGCCGAGCGGTCGAACCGGCACATTCTATAGCCCCACGGCCGCTGCTATCGCCCAGAACACGGCTGCTATTCAGAATGAGGCAATGATTGCGACGACGGTTGAGACCGGGCAACGCAACATGGCTGTGCTCGAGCAATCGGTCATCAAGGACAACACGTTAATGCCAGGCGAATGGTATGGTGGACAGCTCCATCTTGCGCCGCCTACCGACCAGGGCAGCGGAGGTCCGAAGATCTACACGATCGTCATTACCGTGGGACCAGACCGGCACGTGATCGACGTGTCACAGGGGCCTGCTGGAGCATGAAGCCGCTCAATCTCTTTTGCCTGGTGTTGATCTGTGCAGTCGGCGGAACTTGTTTATCCCGTGTGTCCCTGGCCGGCTCTTCTGAATGCCAAGACGCGATATCAGAATATAACTCAGCCATCTCCGACGTTTCTACTACGTTGCGTCGCTACGCAACTTGCGTTTCCAGCAGTAACGGACACGACGATTGCTCGTCTGAATTTCGTCGTCTCAAGAATGCTCAGGATAGCTTCGAGACTGCCGTCTCGAATTACAGCTCAGAGTGCAATTGATGGTCCGATCACTCGCTATAGCGCTCGTTGTTCTGGTCTCCACGCCGGTCAGCTCCGAGACCGTAGACGTCAAATATCGAGGCGTCGTCGACTTGAAGCCGTTCGCCTGCACGGACACGCCGCGCAGCAGCTTCATTCAACGTGTCTGCTACGACAAAGGTCAGAGCTATATGCTGATCAGCTTGCGGGGCACTTACTACCACTACTGCGAGCTGCCGGCGGCAACCTTTGATGCCTTCATGGCCGCTCCCTCCATGGGGCAATTTTACAATCAGAACATCAAGGGGACCGGGGCAGACGGTCCCTTTGATTGCCGCACTCATCGGGTGGCAAATTATTGAACAGAGGAGCAATCAGCAGCGTTTGGCATGCTGCCATCGCTGCGTTTGCCGAGCGGACCTCCGATAGAGCAGGCGGTCCAGATGTTCGCCAAGATGGGCCATTGGTCGCGGCGTGCCGAGCCGGAGCCCGGAATGGTCGGCTGCCGCGCGTCGCCTGAATTGCTGGCGTTGTATGGGTTATTCCGGACGGTCGAAAACTCGAATCTCAGCCGGCCTGAACTTTGGCGCGCATTCCGGACGAGAGTCAGATACTGCCTAAGGTCAGCGAAGGGCCAAACCGGAGGCTTATGCATTTCAGCTAATGGCGGATTGTCGCCGCCTTTGTTCCGCGAGCGCGAACGATTGAAAAGGACGTTTCGCGGGACACGACCGTCGTCCGGCGATGCAATTGCGCAATTCGGACAGCACCTCACGGGCACGGCGCAAGTCATTCGAAATTTGATGCAGATGATCTCAAAGCTCGTCCTGCAATAAGGACAATGATCGGTGTCGACGTCCATCTCTGCCTCCCAAACAAAGGTTCTAACTCGTCCAGAATGACGGCTTGTCTGCCTCCTTGCCTATCAACGGCGCTTGTGGCGATGATTAGTGGTGACGTCGACACTCCCCCCTCACCCTACATGATCCCTTTGGCGGCTTCTGAGCAATATTGCTCACTTAGCGCCAGACGGTCGAAAGCTTGAATCTCAACCGGTTTGCAAAGGATGTGATTCGAGGTAGCTGGGCCGTATTCTAGAAGACATCGTACGAACAGCTCGATTAATCGTCTTGCGCGCGACCAAGCTCTTCAATTCTGCAAGGTCGTGATAGCTTTGCGCCAGCTGCAAGACGCCTCCGGTAAAGCGGCGGCTTCTTCGAGCAGAGCTTCGGCGAGTTCGCGGCACTGGTTGGCAGTCAGGTTGTCTTGCTCGGTATTCATCATGCGACCTCCAGGCGAGGTCAGGACAGGCAGCCTTACCCTTTGCACAGCTGTGTTTGAATGGAGGCCGTTACTTTCAAAACAGCGCTGAAGTCGTCGCGAACCTCAATGGCGAAATGAGTGTCAGAATGGCGAGCACCGGAATCTTTGATCATTCCAACGACCGTCGCCACGGCTTCGTTCCGGGCAGCTCCCACGCTTGCCAGTTCCTCGCCAGTATCATCCCTGGCGATCCCAAACTCCTCGTGAAAGTCGAAATAGAACCTCGGCATTTAAGACAAGGCATAAGACAACGACCGGTTCCTAATGCTTCGGGGCGCCGGCAAACGTTGCCAGAACAAGCCCGTTAGCATCAGTCACGGTAACGGCGGATCCGGTCTGGGCCGCCATCCGTTTTCCAATTTTCAGCGCTTCCTCTTGGCCAGCGAGGTCTAGCGTCATGACCGTGTAGTGTCGCTTTACGCCAGCCCCAGTCACAGCAACAATCGGGGTCTTCGCCTTGCTCATAGAGGCGCTCCCGTTCTGCCTCAGGCGGGAGCGCAATTGGTCTCTCGGCCACCGACGCCCATGGCAAGTCGTCGTTATCGATAATGAACATCAACGCATTAGGAGCGGAGTAGTTTTTTGGAACTCCGTTCACAAATGGTAACTGCGCGGATTACGCGAGCGAGGTTTGAGGCAGTCATATTTTGGCGACGCAGGCGCAACGGGCTATCGTCGCTGTGTACGGCTTGTGGACCTGTGGCAAAAATAATCGATCCTGAATTGTTCTCTTAAGACAAATCGCCGCTCCGTCACGCTCACGAAATTGAGCGAGGGGATTCATGAGCATTGCTGATCTGAAAGCGCCTGCACGACGCGCCGAGGCAAGCGCGGTGCGCCTGATGCTATCGGTGCAGCTAGCCAGCCACGATTGCCGAGTGAAGAAATCAGACTGGCAAATTATCAGTCATGCCGGGCGGTACCTCGCCAGAATCGGCACGTTCTTGCAGAAGCTTGCTTTCAGCTTGATACCAAAAGATGTCCATCCTGCAGCCGGGCTCGCCTGCCTCCTTCCAAAGGAGGTAAGCGCGGATACGGATTTCTTCTTCGGTCGGTCCGAGCATTACTGGCATCACTGTCGCTCTTTCGATCCGTAAAAGAATGCAACGCAATCCGTATATGGCGGGTTCCAAAATGAGCCTGGTGCTGGTCGCCGCGACTGATCAAGAAGAAGAACCCGAACCGTTCGGCATATCAGCGGGTGCAGGCTCAGTTTTACGACTAGCGGCGCCGGTTGTCCGTGTCCGAAAGAGTTGGGGTAATTCCCGGCGGTGAAGCTTTCTGCGGCGATCAAAATAGTTGTCTAATGCAAATACAACGATGATCAAAAGCAAGCCAAAAAGATCGATGGCCAGGAGCACGTGATCGGCCACGTCAGGGTTCACCTCTTGAACGCCGGTCGCATTCGATTTCTGTCGGTAAAAGCTTGCGTCGAAAATAACCGAACAGATCGCCTCCGATTTCCTTTTCCATGTCAGTTGTTGAAAGTTGCTCGGCTAGCGCCATGTCCTCACAGCGTCGCACGAGTTCAGTTGCGAGAGCTTCGGCGGACGGTGTGTCGCTAGGCTCAGTCATGTGCGTGGTGACGTCTTCCCAAAATTCGATGATTTCACGGGCTCTCATAGCACCGGGTGTCCCGCATAGCCTTACCCGCCCTTTAAGCGTTGCAACGAAGGGATACAGTTATGGTTCCTCGCGCTGCAATCGCACAAATCGGAAATCCTGGAAATAGTCCGTCGCTATTTTGCGGGCGAAATTGTCTGCGGCCGGGTGGGGCTGCACTATGCCGTCGATGATTTTGTAAAAGGGCTCGTTGCAGCCGGAAAGCTTTCGGTTCCCGTAGGAATTAATCCCGATGGCGCGGGAAATGTTGCGGCGCTGCCTCAAACTCTTCCGCGAAAGCGAGGCCGTCCTACGGGCTCAAAAAATGCGCCACAAGTCGAATCGCAGGTGGCGTGATGGATCAAGCAGGAATGCTCACTGGTTGCTGCCTGGTGTTGACCGAGCTGATTGCGAGGTTGCGCAAAGCCGAGATCTTGAACGCGGACGACGTGATGGGAGTTTTCGCTGGCTCGCTGGACATTGCCAAGAAGCGAAACGGCATGACACCGACGCAAGATGCAGCGGCTGCCATCACATATGTCGAGCGAATGCGCAGCGCCGTGCCGGTCAAGTCCGGCGAATAATTGAAACGATCTGGCTGCGGACGGCTCAACTTCGTGCGGCGCTTCGATCAATCGAAGATGCCGCCCAATCGTTACGATGTGCCCCGGCCAACTCGCGTGCAGTGGCTTTAAAGCAGAATCACAATCGCACTAGCGTCGACCGCCAAATATTGAAAAGAATCCAGGGAGTGAGGGCGAAAAGGAGCATGGCTGCCTCATTGGTTCGAGCCGTCCAATTCCAAACCATCTAAGACCATGCCCAAAGATGGTTAACGAATGGTTACTTCATCCGACCATACACGCGCCCAGTCCGAGGAGAGCGCCCAATTTTGGCATTGAGGGGCACACACATGACCATGGAACACCCAATGTGCCCGCCACCGTCCCGCCGGCGCCTTACCAGAGAAATGCTTACCGAGGTCGAGCAGCGGCTGAATGAATTGCGGCACATGGCCGCCTTCGCCGGGGAGCTCAGCATGGAGTTGGCCGGCGGCGAGGATGATCACGACGTCCGCTTCCACATTGCCCCCGACCGGGGCGATAGACTTGCTTTCTGCGTCCTCAACGTCGAGAGCCGCATCGATGACCGGATTGAGTTTGTCAGGGGGGTGGCATGAAGACCGATAATCTGACGCGCACCCTCAACTCGATGAACTACGACGTAACCGCCATTGTCGAGTACACCGAAATGCTGGTTGTTCTGATCAGCGACCCCGCCGCCGGATCTGGGCTCAACGGCATTCAGATGGTCCTGCTGCAGATCGGCGAACGCGCCAACAGCATTCAAAGGCAGTTGAACGCCGCGCAGGAGGCGAAATGAGCGAACCAGAAAAAGAAGGATACGATTGCGATTGGCAGGCGATTGAGCAACGACTGGGCTTCTTTCTCTACCAACTCGCGGACAAGTCCATTGGCGAGCGCGTCAAGGTCAATCCGGCAGCCGCCGATAGCGCTATTCAGTACTGCCGGCACCGAGCCACAGGCGGGCGGTTCATTCCTGAACGTCAGGAACATTTTATCGACTTCATCGATCGCCACTGCGGCTGCCTTTCTTGGATCATGTTCGGCGAAATGACCGAGCTAGTCGTCGCCTATGCGGCAGGCAGAGAGAGCCTGCCGAAGCGACCTTATTGCGGGCTGCTGTATGAGGTCGACGACGAAGCTGACTGCGCCTAGCAGCCCGATTGTTTGCCACGAAATCAAAGCCCGCTGGCTCACGCTGGCGGGCCTTTGCCGTAGTAGGCGTCGCGCAGGTGCATTTGCTCTTTTAGGAGAGTTTGAATTTTCGTCAGGTTGCCATTGCTCTCTCGGATGAGATGGTCAAGGCGCGCTTTGGCGACGGCGTATTGCGTTGGGGAAAGCATCTGTGGATCCTCTCGGCTTGATTGCGATTCGTCCGGAAAGCCTGCACGCAAAACGCTTGGTCGGCAAAGCACCAGCCGCCGGCTCAACCTGGCGGGCCGATCGCTGACAACAAGAACCCCGCGCTTGGAGGCTTCCGCAGGCTAGGCCATTTGGAAGGTGGGCCCTTGATGCACTTCAATCGCAAGAACAGTTTGATGCCCTAAGCCAATTCTGAGGGTCATCGCCTTTTGCCTCAACGACGCTCCGCTGCGCTTCATTTGCTTCGCAATTTTCACAACAGGCGTCCGCGCCTTTGAATGCTGCTTCGGCGGCTTGATGTCGGCTGCGGTGTACGGCTTGCGGATTAGATTTTAGCTTTGGCCACTTTGTGCTCCTGGAGGGACGCACGGGATAGCACAAAGCTCGTTGATGACGAGCTGAGGAATTTTGTTTCGTTAGCGGCAAAGAGATGGCAACGACCTAATTGAGGTACTTAGCTGCCATCCTATAGCGCCGTTTCCTTCTACGCACGCCTCATTCATAGCACACTTTAGCCACCGCCGCGGGCAACACTGGCTCAGTTCGCGACTTCAGGAGGACCTTTAGAAGGAGAGAGATCATGTCGGCCTTAGAATGGGCAATTGGAGGCTGGCTATTGTTGAATTTGGTTCTTGTTATTGCATTGATGAAAAGACGCTCAAGGCCGGCGATACGAGAGAAGCTCTTCCAGTGGGTTATAGACGAGCGGCGCCTTAGCCTTCCAAGCAATCAAGGGGACGAAGCGGACTACCGCAGTGATGTCGAGGCGCATCACCGGGGCAGCATGATCACGGCGAAGTTTTTGGCAGCTCTTATCGTGATCGGCTTCCTGGTCGTAGGATCCGTTGTGTTCGTCAGTCATCATCCACGGGCTATGTCTGCCTGCGCTTCTAGCTGCAATTGACTGTCGTCCATATCGCCGTGGGGAGAGGAGGCATTCGTTGGGAGCGCCGGCTCAATGACGATCCTACGTGAACTTGAACGGGCACAAGCCGATCTCGTTGGCAAGGGCGTCGTCCTTTCGGGCGGCGAAGCTGGAACGGTGGACAAAGTCATCCTTGACGATCTGCATGGACTCCGCATCGCAATCCGCGGCCACGAGGGTAGCTGGCCAGTTTCCACCGTGAGGTTCACGGAGGAGCGGTGATCGGCCTGAGCCTGGCTCCCCGAGCACAGTGGCCGGGAGGTGTGAAACTGCAAGTAGGGAACGCTTCCCAGTTTCATTCGTTACTCAGCTAATCCCCCAAAGCGAGGTCATCCCATGCGCCGAGACGAGCGCACACAACGAACGCCTGCACCGGTGCGAAGAGCGACTAGCAGCCTTCCAACCAGTGGCTTTGCATTGATAGTGGACGACCAACCAAAGGCTGAGTTCAAAACACAGGATCAAGCTCTCAAAGCTGGGATAGACCTGAAGCAGCGGTTCAAAATGCTGCAGATCAAGATCTACGATGCTGAAACTGGGCGGACCGAGAGCATCGAGCTGGCGGCAGCTTAAACGAAATCCAAACATTTCTGCGCGTATCAACGAGATCCTTGCTGAACGTGAGTCCATTCACGCTCAGGCGACCGCTGAGGCGATTAATCTCGTCAAGAGATTTCGATTGGTTAGCTTTCGCTGGTATTGGACGGCGTCGGCGAGCGTGGCGCTGTCAGACGTAGTGGGTCGCGATAATGTGCAGCGTCCAAACCAGCGCAGCCGCAACGGCTAGATAGCCACCGACCAAGGCAAGTTCGTTCAAAGCAATATGTTCGCTCTTGTGCATCGTGCTGATATGCGCCTGCGGCGAGCCGGTTCAAGACAGCATCACTACCCTGCTAGGTAGCCTATCCAGATCCCGACCAGGATAATCGTTGCCGACACGACGATCGCCAGTGTGGTGCTGTCGAGGAAGCTCTTGTGCTCTTCCATGGGCGGGACATCTCCCTCGCCAGCTCGTCACCGTGCGATGGAAGAGCAAAGACGGATGTGAGCTAGATCACGGACAGGTTTCACCCTGTCGTGACCGGCGCGACCTCCACGGAGTCATGGCGGGGCATTCTACGAGGAGAGTTAGCGAGCAAGCCAGACCACGGTGAACGTGATCGTTAACATCATAGCAATCGTCAGCGCGTCGATCGATAGCCACCAGGCTACGTGGTTCGTGAAGTCATTCATGGGCTGAAGCCTCTGCTTGGCGACGACTCCAATGCTGGGGCCGCGCAGAGAGTCTACTCGGCGGACGTCCAATCGTTCCTTTCGACGCAGCGGCGTGGCGCGATGTGGTAAGGGTGTGCGCACCTTAACTTCGGTAACGTTCATAAGCGATGGAGGGAGCGAATGGCTTTTAAACGGGTAACGCGGGGCACCACCAAGTATTGGATCAATCTCGATCAGGTCGCATACATCAGGCAACACGAAGATGGCAGCAGCCTTATTCAGTTTGCCGCGGTTGCCGACCACAGCAGCTTAAGCATGCAGGTCGATCAGTCGCCCGATGAGATTTTTACACCAGACCCAGACCCGCGGCTTTAACCGATGTCTTGAGGCCGTTCACTCCCTAACCGGATATTCGAAGGCGACAGATCGTTCGTCACCAACGCCGTGAGCCGCCGTGGATGATGCAGGCTGCGACCAGTATCCAAAAAGCCCACTCACTGATGAGAGGAATGAAGATGAAGACGCTGACGATTGCAAGCAGCGTCATTACCAAGGAGATCATGAATCCGAAGCCCATCGCCGTGTCTCCAAGTCACAATCATGCAACTAAAGAGGCCCCGGACGCGCGCGAGACGCCGAGGCCACCGCCGAAGAGGGCATCGCTGGGGTACGAAACGTCCTGGCGGCGGAGATGATATCTACTTGAACGCCTTCGCGAGGACCAGATACCAAAAAGAGTACACCTGCCGGCCGATGCAGTTTACTCCTGCACTGGATACTCAAAGGCTACGCCTTCCGGATCGTGCTCCTCGATCCATCGGTCAGCCGCTTCACCAGTGGCGAACACTTGCAAGTGATCGTTGTCGCCGACATGTGCGGCGGGATTGACGTAGATCCAGACTGTCTTCATCGGATCACCTTGTATTTCTTGGCCGCCTTCTTGCGCGGCAGTGCCTCCGGCGTTGGCCGCGACGAACGAGGTCCAGTGCAAACCCGGCCGGTGCCGGCGATACCAACGGCAATCTTTCCAGCGTGCCCGGCACAACGACGTAGGTAGGCTGCACACTCACTCCGAAATGTGTGGCGACTTAGTTCCTTCTCGACGTTCAGAGAAGAGGGGCCTATGCTCTGGCATCTGCCGGCCCGGGGAAAGGGCGGCAGTGTTTTCGGGGGGCGATGGAGGAACCATCGCCATGAGAACCGAATATCTCGCAGCTATCGCGATCGCTGCTCTGTCGGCCAGCGCCGGGCTAGCGGTCCACTCTGTCAAGACCAATGACTATTGCCCACGACCTTCCGCTACGTCGGTTGCTGCCCTGTTCGCCCCATGCCAGGCATTTGACACCGCTATGGGCCACGCAGTCACGAAGAAAGAAGCGGTGATGATGGGCTTGTTGGCGCCCGCCGAGCAACCAACCCCTCCAGCTACTCAACTAGCCGCGCAGGAACACGCAACCGTCGGCATGGCGTCGCCTAAGCGCTAGGCGGCCCTGATCAGCTCCATTTATGACGGTGCCAAGTGCTAGCGAGGATGACGTACGCTCCCACCGCGATCCAGAAGGCATATTCGCTGATAAGGGGAATGAAGATGAACACGCTGACGATCGCAAGCAGCGTCATAATCAGGGAGACAGCTGACGGAAAGCTCATAGCTATACCCTCCAGGATGCAGTCGGATGACACGTCAGGATCTTCCAGAGGATCGCGAGCGCGGCGGCCATCACCAGCACAAAATATCACTCGATACGGGATGCCGCTAAATCGGACGTGGTTAATACTAGGTTACTTTGCATTTCTTGGTTAATTTCTCGCGTGGCCACGGTTTGAACATTCAGTATCCACGAGCTTTGCCCGCCAATGAGTTCTACGAGCCGATCCGGCCAACAACGGCATAGCATCCTACCGCGACGCGAATCCGTTTGACTTCTATGTTCTTATTTTGTTCTCATGCTTCCATAACGAGGAAAGAGCGACTGGAATACCAGAAATGGAAGCGGGAGATGGCTGGCCCGCAACTGACGCTGCGCGAGCAAGAGTTTCTGGATGTGCTGGCGAAGGCGCGAGCCTTCACCCATGGATCAGACGCGGGGGACACGCCATGGCTTCAGGCGTTGCAGCGACTGCGCAGCGCAATTGACGAGGTGGGTTCGCGAATGACTGGTGATCAAACATATTTCCACGCCAAGTCGCATAGCATTCCGTAAGAGCGATGCGGCTTCAGCAGCCTGATTGATCAGTGAGGCTTTGATGCTTCCGAGGGCCGTTCATCAAGATTAAATTGCGCGGAAAGCCATTTCGCAGACGGGTTTGCGAGCAACCCTTGCCGTCCCTGCGGGTTTTGAGTCCAGCAAGAGGAGGCTCCGGAAATGAAAAGAGCAGTAATGGCGTTAGCGACCGCTGCAACTGTCGGCGTCGCTGCATTGTCACCGTCACCAGCCCATGCGTGGCGCGGAGGCTGGGGTCCCGGTCTCGCTGGCGGACTACTTGCTGGCGCGGTGATCGGTGGCATAGCGTCCAGCGCCTACGCCTACGGTCCCGGCTACGGGTACTATGGTGGATATGGCCCTGCTTATTACGGCGGGTACGCCCCAGCGGCGTATGGCTACGGCTATCCCGGGTACTACGGCGGCTATTACGGTCCCCGGTACCGCCGCGTGGTTGTCGTTCCCGCATATGGATACGGTTATCCCGGCTGGTGACGGCGATTAGGCGCGACGCTGAATCTGGACAACGGAAGGTCGCGGAGATGTCTGCGGCCATGTCGAGCCGATTGCCTGAGGCTGAACAACGAAGCCTGCTTCAGCAGATGGATGAAGACGAGTTCAAGACCTATTTCGGCAAGGCCAGTGTGCGGCCATCCGCCATGCGGCGCTTAGATCGTTACCTTCAGGGACTTTTTGACCAGCTCGCTGTAGTGATTCCGATGCGAGCCATACTCGCCGATTGAATTGGACAGGCCGAAGAAATTGCTGCCGATCTGCGCTGGATCATAGCCATACCAGCGCAACAGCGGGAGTGTCGCCTTTTCGGTCTGGGCAAAGGCTGTGAATCTGGTGCCATAATCGCGCAGGGCGGCCTCTGCATCTCGCAGTCGTTCTTCTTCTTCGGTTGTGATGACAACGATTCGGCGGTTATCTTCGCCCGCTTTGATTTGCTCGGCTCTGGCTGTGACATTGACGTAGCGCAGATATGTCTCATAGGCCTGCCGCTTCAAATCGAAAAAGCTACGGAACGGCTTCTGGAAAAAATCCTGCGCCATCCATGCAACTATGGCGCTCAGTGCGCCGCCCAACGCGCCAGACAAAAACGATATAACGATGCTCTGAATGGCTGGCCTCCGAGGGGTTCCTCGGCCGGAACCAACCTCAAGGCGTAGCAAAAGGCAATATGTAGCGGTTCACTCTTGCACCGGATATTCGAAGGCAACGCCTTCCGGATCGTTCTCCTCGATCCATCGGTCGGCCGCTTCGCCGGTGGCGAAGACCTGCAGATGATCGACGACGCCCGGTAGTGCGTCACTCGTCGCCGTAGCGCGTCCATCCAGCTAACTTGGCGGCAACCAGGAGGCCGGTCGAAAATACGAGCGGCTTGCGCCAAAGGCCCGATTGGCGATGATCCGGCTGGCGGGTGACACATTGAGTGCCTCACACTGCGGAGCTGTGAAATAACGCAGCTCGGACATCTCGCCGTCCCCCGGATGGTGCGATCCACCGACGACCTCGGCCAGAAACGCAATCGTCGTGTAGTAGGCGACGTCCCCATTGGGATAGGTGGCCAGGAATTTCGGAACCGCCAAAGACCCCGATGATTGCTTTCGGTCGAACGACGAGACCGGTTTCTTCAAAACATTCACGCATCGCAGCGTCGGCGGGATGTTCGTGAGGGTCGAGCGCACCGCCGGGAAGTGTCCAGAACCCCGCTTCGGCGTCCCTGCCGAACAGCAGGCGAGCTTCATTGTCGAAGACGAAATGGAGACCGCGGTGAGGGCGACCAGATCGTGACCGACCTTTTCCCGGATCGATCTGAGATAATTTGAAATCGGCATTATCTAGCCTGCGCTCTGATGCCTGGGGCTTCGAGCCCGGGTACCTTTGTCACCCCGCATGATTCCGCCGATCGGGACCGGAGGGAAGCCCCGGAGTGGCTCATCGTTTCGGATCTGTCCCGGTGGAAAAATTGCCTGTAGACATTTCGAGGCAGGTCAAAAGTTCGACGTAGCTGCTCTCGCCTCCGGTGGTGCTCTCGCCGACACACTCCTTTTTCTGTGACGCGCCATAGGAGGACCAACGCTCGGACAGCTGGTTTTTGGCTTGTGTTTCGTCTCTCGCGCAAGCCGCGGGCCCACTGACGGATGAACCCGCCGTTTCTGCCTTGCAATTTCGAGCAATATCGAACGCAGGTATCTCGTCGGCCGCCCCGGCCCGATCAATCGCAAAAGCAGGAACAATAGCTGTCAAAGCAAAAATGAAGGTACGCATTCGCCTTCTCCTTCAGCCCGATCTCAACTAGCGCCGTTTGATTTCTTGGGTCGCTCGCCGACAAAGTTCAGAACGGTTTTGCAGTTCGGGCAGACAAGCCTCACCAGTTCATATTCAGCAGTCAGCGGCTCAGCGAAGAACCGTGTGCGAACCGACCCACAAGAGCTGCAAATGTACTCTGCGGTGCTGGCATCAGACCTACTTTTTCTGACCAGAGGCAAGCCCGATCTCCACGAGCTGGCGGATGGCCTCGGAACGTCCGATGTCATTAGCGTCTGCCCATGCGTCGACCTTCGCAATCAAATCGTCCGAGAGGCGCATGGTGCGCACGGGATCTGTGCCGGTCGCTTTACGACCTGCGCCGGCACGTTTTCCTCCGTGAGTTTTGGGTATTGCGTTTTTCATTATTAGGTAATACAACATTCAAGCTTGAAAAACAAGCGGCCCGCCAAGGTGCAGCGAACACCCTGACAGGCCTGGCCCAAACCACGAGGTAAGTCATGGCTCAGGTTACCAACAATACTACCTATCGGACACCGTTGCGCGAATACCTTTTCGAAGGCGCTGCCGTCGTCTTCATCCTGATCTCGGCAGGCATCGCGTCGTGCCTGATCGCGTCGAACCTGGAAGGCAAGATCGCCCACCATTTCGCCGTCGACCTCGCAAAGGTGACGCAGTGAGCAACATCATCGAATTCAAGACCGCATCAGAGCGGCCTGTGTCATCATCATCTGTCGCGCCTCCGGAGATCTTCCCCGAAACCGGCCGCCAGCGCGCCAGCGGCAAGCGCAATCCGTTGCGGCGCCTCTACGGCCAGGCCGCCATCGCCGTAACGATAGCGGGAAAGCTCCATAGGGGAGAGGCGCTCCGGGGCGACCACATAGACGAGAGGACGTGGCTCCGCAGGGGCGCGGAGGCCGCTCGCCTCCTGGCCGACGAATTAGCGCGGCTTGTCGAACATGAAGCGCGGGCCGATCGGATTGTCGAAAAGTACCACCGTCTCTCGCCCGATGAGCAGCAGCTGGTCGACGCCGAAGTGCAGCGCATGCTTGAGGAGCGGCAGCCGTGACAAAGATCGAGCAATGGCAAAGGCGCCATGCGATTCAGATTGCGGCCGCTTTGCCTGACGACGTTACTGACGCGCTGCAAGTCTTGGAACTGGCCCGCGAACTGGTTGCGGGCTTCCTGGCTGGTCCGGAGGCCAAGCCGAAAGCGGCAACCATCGTGCCGATCAAGATGGCGCCATGAGCGAGCTCACGCCGCGACACCTTCTGAGGGGATCGGTTCGCGCCGGTCCCCTTTTGCTTAGCCCGCACGTAAGAGGATTGTGGGGGATAACTCCGAGGGGCTGATCCATGTTCTACCTGCTCCAGAGCCTAATCATCTTCGCGTTCGTTGCCTCTAACATCAGATGGCACTGGACCCCGAACGGCTACCTGGCTCGTCTGATCGGAGTTGTCCTGGCGTACGGCCTCACAGCCCTGGTGAGCGCTCCATTTTGGAGGCGTGTCCGGTACGTCCCACGGGACTAATTCAATCCAGTGCCTGCGCTAAGTCATAGCGCGGCTATTTAGAGTTCGCGTGGCGTTGAGCAAGGCAGGGTGGCTGCCTCAATAGGCGAAATTCGCCAATCTGTGAATAGTCGTGAGGTCTGTTGCGTTGGCGTCCCTATGTCCAGAAGAGAATAAACCAGATCCCGACCAGGATAATCGTTGCCGACACCACGATCGCCAGCATGACGCTATCTAGGTAGCTCTTACGCTCTCCCATTGGGACATCTCCCTCAGGTGATCCGGTGAGGGACATCTCCCTCGCCATGTCGTCACCGTGCGACGGAAGAGCAAAGACGGGTGTGAGCTAGATCACGGACAGGATAGGCACCGCACAGGCCGCCGACCAAACCTCCCAAGGCGGGCTTCCTAAAGTCGTGGAGCGTTAGCCCGGTGGGCCCGCTCTTACCGCGGATAATCGCTGGAGCGGCAAGCTTTCCTTCAAACATTTCTGCAAGGCTTCGATGGCCAGCCAGCAGACGGTTTATTCTTGGATACGGTCGCGCTCACTGACCTTCGTCTTCGCCGGGCGCGATGACGTCGGGGGCGGGTCTCGGTCGATAACACTAGGATAGAGCCGCTCGACGCCGACATCGAGCAAACGTTCAATGGCGGCAAAGCCGGCCAGGTCGCGCAGAAAGTAACGCCCTTTCCAGGCTCTGCGGTCTCTTCCGTTACGAGCATGCATGGCGTCACCTGCTAAGGATCAATGAAGCGGAGGGGCCGTCCTTGGGGCAGCAGCCTTTCATTTTGCGACCGCGGTGGGGCTTTCGGTCCCGTGTTCGATCGAGATAGTCGCGTTCGTCTCGTACTGCGGCACGTGCAGATCAATCCGCTTCAAATTGTACTTCGCCAATTTCACCTCCTAAGGTGGTTATCCCTCTTGGAGTGTGTCGCGAGCCCGCGCACTTCGTTGGCCCGCGTGATTGCGTTATCCACAGTCTTTCCCACTTATGGCAGCGACGTCAGCGCTGTGCGCACCCGGCCGTGAATAGCGCCTCGCCGATCAGCCCGGCCGCCCGGCTTGAAGCG
The DNA here is from genome assembly GCA_963770385.1 of uncultured Alphaproteobacteria bacterium. Taxonomy (GTDB): domain Bacteria; phylum Pseudomonadota; class Alphaproteobacteria; order Rhizobiales; family Xanthobacteraceae; genus Bradyrhizobium. The sequence goes on from CAVYPJ010000003.1 coordinate 4,470,931, forward strand.
GGCCGGCCCGTTCACGCTTCGTCGACGATCCGTTGCTGTAGAAAGCAGTGTGAGGCCTTTCGTCCCGTGCTCACCCCGTCGGGGCGGATCTGAATATCGGCGGGCCGACAAGGTGAGTTATCGTTTTGTCCTGACTAGGAGAGGGCAGCTCCCGATCTTTCTTATCAAGCTGACATTGAGGCGTGCTCGGGCTCGGCCTCGATCTGACGGCCCACCGCCGTTCGCACCTTCTTTGAAGTTCCAAGGGAATGCCCCTCATGACCAACTCCGGGTTGTTTCTCGCCAACAACTTCCCGGAGCCGTGGGGATGCCGATAGGCACAAGTGTGTCCCGAATAAGAACCGAGCTGATTTTCCGCCGGTGTTGGAATCTGATCACACAACAGCTATCGCGCCGGAATCAGCGTGCCACCATGCGATGGCGGTGTGCCGCCTGCACTTGCAGCCAGTCAACCAAACCCGCACCACGGGCCTTCGTAGAGTCGTGCAGGGGCAGTCCGTCTCCGGCCCTTAGGGCGCGAGATAAGCGTCGACTGCATGAGCTATAAAGATGACGGCACAAAACAGAGTCAGGATCACCGCGACCGCCTCGGTCATTTGAACACCCTGCTACTACACGACTCTTACGTGTAGTGGGCGATCCCGGTTTCACGTCGGCCTCTTCGGGTCCGAAAAATGGTTTCTTTCGGACGGCCGATCAAATCCCGCCGCAGCGGACGCGAGGAGTGCGATGGCGGTGATCGGAGCCCACGGACCGAACCCGCACTAGCGGCCGTCCTGGAGTCGTGGAGGGGCATCCAAAAGCGTGAAGTTTCGGTGCTTTGCCGCCATCCGGGGAAGGCCGACGGTGGCGATCATGGAAAACATCACGCGAGCACCAGCAAAGCGCCCCCTTTGCTGCCGTTGACACCCCGCCGACGGCGGCGCCGGTCGAGTCCCCCAGACGCATCTCGAAGAAGGTCACCGCCGCCATCGACCTCATGGTCTCGGGGGAGTGCAAGAAAATAACGGAGGCCGCCAAGAAGGTCGGGCTTGCCCGGGAAAGCCTCAGCAAAGCGCTGAACAAGCCGCACATCGCCGAGCAAATGCGCACCAAGGTCGTGCGATCGCTCGCCCTGGCGTCCGCGCGCGCCGGCGCAACCAAGGTGGAACTGCTCGATTCCGATAACGAAATGGTCCGCGACCGTTCCTCGAGCTTCATCCTGGGCCTCGCCGGCATCCAGCCCGTCAATAGCCCATCGCTCAACGTCAATATCGAGGTGAAGGCCGGCTACGTAATCGACCTGTCAGACGACCCGAAGCCGCCCATGCGGACCATTTCCCATGAATGAAACGACGCCTCCCGCCCCATTCCTCACCTGCCAGGCCGCCGCGATCGAAGGCCGGTCCCGCCGCGGCGCCGTCACTGGGAAGCTCAGGGTCGCCCTCCATCTCATGGTCTGGGAGAACCTGCCGCGCAAGGTAGCCGCCGAAAAGGCTGGCCTTGCCGATTCCTCGCTCCGCTTTGCCTTCCGCAAGCCGCACGTGATGGCCTATTACCACGCCGAACTTAAAGCCCTTCGCGACAATCTGAGGGCCAAGAACGTGCACCGTCTCGACAAAATCGCTGACGACAGCAAGAACGACATGGCCAGGGTTGCCAGCATCAAGACGCTTGAGCAGATCGCCGACCAGGTCCACGGCCCGAGGATCGAAGCCCATCTCGCAGGGCCGGGCAGTGACTGGATGCGCGTGTCGGACGACGGCTTCTGGCGGCCGGATGTACGCTCACCAGCGACGGCGAGACCATCCTCTTGCACTACACGGGTCTCGTGCAGCAGACGGATACATTCAAACGTGCGGCCGAAGCCAATCAACCGACACAATGGAACGATCAATACATGGGACTGATGATGCGTTTCGATACGGGCGCGGAGCGTTACCGGTGGCTCAACAGGTCGATATTCGTCGCCAAGGGTCGTTTACTTGGAACGGGCAGTATCGAGTATGCCGTGTATCGCCTCACGTGAGGGAGCACCTTTGTCATCTCGCATGATCCCGCCCATTTGATCGATCGTGAAGCCTGCAAGGCTTGGGCTACCGCCATCCGAACGCACATGATGGCAAGCGGGCAAGTCTCCCCCGGCCGCCCGCTGAAACGGTCCCGGCTCGCTCTCTGTCCCCCTGCGTGCGCGAGCTGGGACCGTTCACCTCGGCTCCGCCAAGGAAGCCGCTTGGCAGTTTGCTCTTTCATGCGCCGACGTTCAGCCCGCGTTGCCTTGCGCACGTGAAAGACCTCATCACAACAGTGCCGCCGGTGTCGAGCGCCTGCAGCTGGTTCTTTACGGCAACGGCCTGCAGGAAAGATGCGGCCGCAAATACCCACATCAGATCGTCACCACAGAAGTCTGCGTACTGCATATGGTGTCCTCCCTTGCGTTGATTTGCTCGGAGGAACACCGCGCTTGATCAGGGCATTCCGCACAAGGTTGGTGCGTGCTCTTAGCCCTTCGTTGTGGGTCGTCACCTTCGAGAGGCCATTTGATGAAGCCCGGCTGCTTGCTGCCGCGCGTGGAGCGCTGGCGGGCGGGCTTACCGGAGCGGCAGCGCCGGGCTGCGGTGAAGAAGCCGCCGAAGTCGTAACGAGCTTGGGCCTCGAAGCCTCAGTACCGGTGCACGCGGCGGCGCTTTGCCAGGCCGGGCTTTGGAATCGAGCCCGGCTTCCAGACCAGCCCGCCCTCCATCACGGTGCCCTCGAGCGGCGCGACGATGGGCTGCCACATGGGTGCAGAACGCGATCTCCTCGAGATCGGTGAGCGTGGTGGCCACAATGGTGGTGCCGCCGTCGTCGGGCCAGTCGATGACCTCGAGTTCATAGCCGAGCCCGATGAGCTTCTCGATGAGCGGCTCCGGGTTGTCGGTGAAGATCTCGGCTTCCATGCGTCGCAAGGTCATGGGGTCTCCGTGAGGAGATTTGTTTACGTGGTGTTTACGTGAACCGCTTTTTGCCTGCCAGTCCCGAACCGAATTTAAGGCCTAAGTCTTTGATTTTATTGGTGCCGGCTGAGAGGATTGAACTCCCGACCTTCGGTTTACAAAACCGCTGCTCTACCGCTGAGCTAAGCCGGCTAAGGCTTGCCTGTCTAGCGATGAAGGGCTGCACAATCAACGGACGATTGCTTGGGTCCGGTGAGAATGACTTGCGCGCTGCGGACCGTTCGGCGCGCGGCATGCGCGTTCCGAATGACGCGAACGGCTGGTCATGCAGATCCTTCGCGACATGCTCAGACAGCCCAATCGATGACAGCGTCAATGAAGGTGCGGGCCTGGCGGATTGCGTCGGACTTCGAGGCGCAGACACCGACGGTGACCGTTCTGTCCTTGCCGACAGTCCACCTCCAACGGTGCGGGAAGCTCATTTCGACAACCCAATAACAGATACCACGATGTTTCACGGAAGACCTCCGGTCGCATGGAAGTAAATGTGTTCGCGGCGATCGCGCGTTCGGTCTTGCGATTGTAAGCATCGTGCCGGCGATCGCCAATTCGAATGCGGGGGTCCTGCTGCACAAAAAATCCCCGCCATGCGGGGAACGCGATGGCGGGGACCCGAATGTCATGACGCTTGCCTGCCGTCACAACCGTCGCAACCTACCGCTTTGCTCTGCCTGCTTCTGTTCAGAAGTGAACGTTCGACGTATCGCGCGCCGATCATCGCTAGCTATGGGCCGCGCGCCAGTCGCTCTCTTTGATGCGTCCCTTGCCGCCGCATTTCCTGCAAGGTGCGGGGTAGATCTTGCGCCCGGGCTTGGTCGGCTGCTTCACTTTCGGAAACCCCGTTCCGTTGCACGCCTCGCACTTTGTCTCGCGCGTCAATCTCGTCCTCATCTTGCACTCCACTCCGGCGATGGCGTGAGCCTCGCGCTCGCTGAAGTGGAGCAGAAAGGCGAACTTTCCATGACTCGAAAAGACCGTAGAACTACGGCGCGAAACAACCGCATTGCGACGAAGAGTTGCCGCAAGCGAGCCTTGGCAAATAGTCGGGCCCGCAAGCCTTGGAGGTTGTTTGGAAGGTGCGGCGCCCGACTATTCGGCCGCGCGGCGGAGCGGCCACTTATTGAAGCATCACTGATTTAAAAAATTGTCTTCGACCGCATTGAAAATCAGAAGCCGCAGGCCTTCCGTGTGCTTTTTCTTCAGCAAATTGTTTCTTGTAGCGGCGCTGCGCGACGCAAGTGCGCTATCGGCGCGCCACGACAGCATGCGCTGTCACGGTCTTTCGGACGGCCGGAGGTCCCGCCACGGCCCATATCGCCACTCCCACCAGCAACGCGCTCAGAAGGGTCGGAAGGACAAGCTTCGGTTTTGGCTCCGTCATACGTCTCAGCCGCCAATCTTCTGGATTTCGGCGAGACGGGCCCGGCAATACTCTCGGTAGATCAGGCTGATGATGGCGGACATGGTCAAACTCCTTTTGCCGATCGTGACAACACCCTGCATTCCGAAGTGTTTCGGGCGCATTTCGTGGCGGGCCAAAACGGGTTTCATGCGTAAGAAACAGATTTCCGCGGACATCCGATCGGTTTCGTCCACGTCGAATGGCGCCCGTACGGCAGTGGCAGGGCCACGAACGACCCCGCCTGGGGTTGATTTCAGACGGGGCCGCCGGCGGACAGCATTGGAGTGGGGCTCGTGGCCGCCGCATCCCAGTTACGAAGCGAGACAGGACTCGGTTTTGCACATCAGGAATGCGGTACCGGCAATGCTCAAGTCACACCGTGGGTAACCGCGCATCGTCGCGCGTGCCGGAAAGCACGATCGCCGGCCTCATCGCGGGCTCGCGGCACGCACCACGAGGAAGGCGGCTGTTGGTTCAGCCGCTTTCCCCGCGCCAGTAGTCCCGCGGACTCTACTGACAGCGATGCCGGCGGCCGTCGTCGCCGCGGAAATAGGCGCCGGGCGAGCAGACGAAGCCGTTCAGCGCGTCGTAGCTGTTGTTGGCGCGGTTGTCGTAGATCCCGTTCCCGCCATGACCGGCATGTGCGTTCGCATAGTAATCGCTGTGCGCGTAACCCGTCTCATTGCCATAGGCGTTCGGGTCAAACGCATATGTGTTTCTCGGCCGGGCGAAACGGTTATCGTTCCAGCTATCGTTCCAGCTATCGTGCCAGCCGGTGTTCCAACCATCGTGTTGATAGGCGAGGCGACGCTGATAGTCGCCGGTGTAGGGATTTCCCTGTCCCTTGTTCTGGCAATTCGCGTTCGGATAGAACTGTGCGCAATAGCCCGGATTGTAAATCACCTGCTGGGCCATTGCTGGACTCGTCAGCATCGCGGCAAGAACGGTGGCGCCGCCGAGGACGCTGCCAAGAACAGAAAATTTCGTCATGAGTATCTCCATCGTCCAGCCCGTAGCCCAATGCCGCATGTAGGGCGCCGTTTCGGAATTTGACCCTCTCCCGCTTCAAAGAGGGGTGATGCCCGGTGATGCCCGGCGCGCGCGATTTTGCACTTGCGTGAAGAGCCGCTGGTGTCACGGTCCCGGCATTAACGTTTCGCTAGCGCTGTTTTCGGGATCGGCGTCGGTAAAAGCCTGCGCATTAGGCTTACCGGCAGTTTTCCCGCGGCGCTTTAACCCTTGGTGGCCTGCATTCCGTTAAGTTGCAATCGAGCAAAGTGGAACATGAACCCATGCGGCTGCGACTGGCACTGACAATCTTGATCGGGATGACGCCGGCGGCGCTGGCGAGCGAAGGATTCGAGTTTGTGTGGCCCGCCCGCCCAGGCGTGCCGATCATGGTGTATGGGGTCGATATTTCCTACGCCGTCGTGACGGGCACCTTCGGCCTTGGCAAGGGCTACCAGAATCAGCCGACGATCTATGGTGGTCGCATCATCGATCCCGACCCCGAGGTCGGTCATTATTATCCGAGCTTGGGTCTGCGGCCCGGTTATGGGCGCATGGAGATCGAGCCGCCGGCCAATCGTAAGCTGCCCAAGCCTGCTAAGTCCTTCCATCAATCCTGGTCGTCGCAATCCGCGCCGCTGCCGGCGCAATCCTCGCCTGATGTTCCGCTCTATCCGCCGCCGGTGATCGTTGCACCAAGAGGCGGCGTGGCGCCCGAATTTCGATGAGCTGGCGCGACAAACGGCGAAACCAAAAACGATAAGCAATCCACAGGAGAGAGTAATGCGTCAGATGATTTCGGGACTGCTTACGGCAGCGGCGCTGACGGTCGCGGGAGCCGCGCCCGCGACGGCCTGCGGTTACGTCGGATGCGCGCCATGCGGTGTCCATGCCGGCCCATGTGGGCTGCCCTACGCCTATGACTATGTCGGCTGGGGCTTTGAGCGGCTGCCTGACCCGGAGCTGCAGTATCACTCGGTCGAACGCACGCCGCAATATTACTATGTCAACCAGGGTCCGACCTTCACGGGTCCGGGTGCATTCGCGCCGCTGCCGACCTATCCGGTTGGCGGCTGGAACGTCTATACGCACTATCCCCGCTATGGCTATGTGGGGTCGCGCGCCAGCTATCGCTGGCATCGCCACTACAACTTCCGGCCGCATCGCTACAGCTATTATCACGGCCGCCCGATCCTGCGCCGTTACAACTGAGAGCGGCGAAGTCCGATCTTCCCGGCGCCCGTTCGTGAACTCGAGCGGGCGCTTCGCGGTTGAAAGCGTGCATCAGGCCATCAGCCCAAGTCTGGTCGCGCCGATATAGAGCGCGAGCACCGCGGCATTCGACACGTTGAGGCTCTTGATCTCGCCGGGCATGTCGAGCCGCGCCACCACACTGCAGGTCTCGCGTGTCAATTGCCGCAGACCCTTGCCCTCGGCTCCCAACACCAGCGCGAGCGGTTCGCGCAACGTGGTCGACGACAGATTTTCGCTGCCCTCGCTGTCGAGGCCGACGGTCATGAAGCCGCGCTCATTGAGCGCGGTCAGCGCACGGGCGAGGTTCTGCACCGTCACCAGCGGCACCAGTTCGAGCGCACCGGAGGCGGATTTGGCGAGCACGCCGGTCGCTTCCGGGCTGTGGCGCGCGGTGGTGACGATCGCCTTGACAGCGAAGGCCGCAGCCGAGCGCATGATCGCGCCGACATTGTGCGGATCGGTGATCTGGTCGAGCACCAGAACCATGCCCTCCGCCGCGAGCGTCTCGATGTCCGGCGAGGGTAGGGGATCGGCCTCCGCGAACAGGCCCTGATGCACGGCGTCGGGGCCGAGCAGATGGTCGATCTCGCTCGGCCGCACCATCTCCGGCGTGACGCGGCTGTCGATACTGTCCTCGGCCAGCCGCCGCACGGCGTTCTCGGTCAGCAGCAGCTTGCGAATGCGGCGCTTCGGGTTCTGCAGCGCCATGGTCACCGTGTGCCAGCCGTAGAGAATGACCGGGCCGTCGGGACCGGACTCTCGTTCGCGCCAGGCCGGGCGGCGTCCCGCAGGGCGTCCCTTGTCGGCAGGGCGTCCCTTGTCGAATGGCTTGTCAAATGTCTTGCCGCCGGTGCGGCGGAACGGCGGTTTTCGATCGTTCATGGGCGGGCTTGTGTCATGGGCTCCGGACAATGGCAATTTGGTCCCGATTGGTCCCCATTTTTGGGCCGCCTTGGTTGACTTTGCCATGCTGCTTCGATCATAAACGCGCCGGACCGCGAACCCCAGGGGTTGTCACGGTCTATACCTCTCCATGGCCGATCCGGTCGGCGCCGCGAGGCGCGAAACGGATCGCAATGCCAGCGAGCGGGGGAGTGTCCCGAGTGGCAAAGGGAGCTGACTGTAAATCAGCCGCCTCATGGCTTCGCAGGTTCGAGTCCTGCCTCCCCCACCAATGATTGAGTAGAGCGACCCCGGCGCGGGGTTGGGGCGCAAGAAACGCCGGGGCCGCAACACCACCGGGATAGGGGTGAGCCGGCGGCTTCATAAAAGAGTCCGCAGCGTGCATTTCGTCCTCGTCGTATTTCAGCAGCCGTCAGCGTCGTTTCGTTCTGCGCTCCGGAAGGAGCCGGGAACTAACCAATGTTGTCTCGGGACCGAGGGTGGTCAAAACGAGTCTTACCGTCTCCTAGGCTGATCTCGGCTCGTCCGTGATCTAAGTCACATCGCTCGGCGCCTACCGGTCGCACTGTGACCGGTCGGTGAAGGAGATGGCCCATGGAAGAGAAGGAGAGCTTCCTCGACAGCTATACACTGGCGATTGTCGTATCCGCAGCGATACTCGCAGTCGGACTCTGGTATATCTTCTAATGAGCGCAGGGCTGGCGGCCCTCAGGCCGCCTGCTTGGTGCGCTTGACGATCTTGGCGCGACAACATGAACGCTGCGTTAGCGCAATAATCAGTCTTTCAAAAGAAAGCCCCCGACGCTGCAGTCTTCAGGGGCCTTCTCACGTCATCCGGGCTGCTTAGATCCGGCAGTCAGCAGACGACGAACTTATTCTCGGGTGTCACGCGATAGCTGAACGATCCGAGCCGCGTGATAACTTCGGCATCCTCATAGAGCCCTAGTTCTGGCCGGAACACTTTCCGGAAGACGACTGCGCCGATCCAGCCGCCGCCGCCAACCAGCCAGCGCGCGATCGACAGCGCGGTTGCCTCATCGGGGCAGTCGCAGGCCGTATCTTGATCCTCACGGATCGTTCCGTCCGGGAGCAACAGAACCGGCAGCACGGCAAAATAGCTTTGGGGGACTTCCATTTCGTTACGTCATCTCCTTGTCGGTGAGCGCCTCGCCGGCATCGCCGATACTTTGCTGGAGATACCAGCTAGTTCGGGAACGACACGTCGCAAGTCGATTTCTGTGGGGAATTAGTCGTCGCTTCAGTGAAAGGATGGCCGGGCCGCATCTCGGCCTATTTCTCCATCGTACCTTCGCTCGCCATGGATTGGTCGCACGACTTCGAAATGCCGATCTATTTGCCACCCCCGGAGCGCGGTGAGCTTCGCACGCTGCTGGACGCGGCAAATTACATGCTCGCACTACCGCGCCATAGGTTCGGCAAGCCGGTCTGGCAGGAGGCCGCGCAAGCGGTGGTAAGTGCCGCGAGAGGAGAGGTCTCGTTGGACGTTGCCTGGTTCGCGATCTGTCGGGCACTTTTGACGGAAAGGCTGCATTGAGGTCGGTGTCGAGGATCGGAGCCCGGCAGAGCCAGGCGCCTTAAGATTACGAGTTCTCTGAAGCGAGCCCCATCCAACGACCTCGGTTCAAGGAGACCTCCTTGAGCCGCTGCTGGATGGCGTGGCTCGGGTTACTCCTCAGGCACCCGGCTCTACGTATGGCAGTAAAGAAGCGCTCTCGTCCGGCGAGATAGGTGGGATTGTCGCTCATGCCAGCGGCTCGAATGCGACGGATTGTGTAAGTCGGATTGAGCGCGAGTCCCGCTTCTGCGGCAGAGCGAGCGTCATCCAGCTTGCCGAGCAAGCTCAAAGCAGCAGCCAAAGCAAAATAGGCGAGGGGATAATTGCGATTGGCCTCAATGCTTCTCCGCGCCCAATCCACGGCTTCGGCATCCGCCCCGAGGTGAATTTTGAGGCTGCTATCATGTGTGCCCATTGGTAAGCGAAGATATCACGAGGGGAGAGTCGGAGCGCCTTGAGTACGTGTGGTTCCGTTTCGGACGCGCGGCCCAAAAAATATTTGGAGAAGCCGATTAGGCTATGAGCGTAGGCCATATTGCGGTTGAGGGCCAATGCCCGCTCGCATTCAGCGACGGCCTCGCCAGCGCGGTTCGTCAGCATTAAGAGCCCACCGAGCATCATGTGGGCCCCGGCGACATTTGAGTCTAGCGAAAGTGCCCTTGTTAGATGTTTTTCGGCTGCCCGCAGGTGAGCTGCCGCGTTGTCGGTTAGCATGCCAGCGACCATAATTTCATCGACGGTTGCCAAGCTGACCAAGGCTTGGATATTTCGATCATCGATGGCTAAAGCACGTTCAAAGAAGCCGCGCGCTTGCGTAAGGAACTCGGGTATCCACCCTTTGTATAGGAAAGCGTTTCCTTGAAAGATCAGGTCGGTAGCATCGGGGTTGGTCGAGCGGGCCGCACGCCTTGCCTCAGCCGTCACGAGTTCTGTGTCCAACGCGCGAGCGAGTCTTCCAACGATCTCGTCCTGCATTTCAAATAGGTCAGCAACATTCTTGTCGAAACGGTCGGCCCAAAGGTGGCTTGCGGCTTCCGTGTCAATGAGCTGGACATTCATACGGAACCGATTGTGGCTGCGTTGAACCGATCCTTCGAGCACATAGCGAACGCCTAATTCGCGGCCGATCTCCTTAAGATCGATCGCCTTGCCCTTGTAGGTAAATGCGGTATGTCGACCGCCAGGGGTATTCTGCGGGACAACAAGATCACCGCAGAGGAGCCTGACGAAGAGGATGATGACGGCAAGGTTAAAATCGACGGGCAGGAGTATCGCTTCAAGCCCGGCGCGATGGATGAGACTGACGGCGGGTAACTACTAACGACGGATGTTTGATGAAAGGCTTCACTCTGGAAGACCCGCTCGATCAGCTGAAAATAAAGTCTCAACTCTAAGGTACATTTCTGCTCCAAACATCTCGCCTTACAGAGTCTGATTGTCTTAAGGCTCAGGCTGCCAGGCTCAAGAACATCGAGCCCTCTGAGGTAGAGGGATTGAAGCCGAAGGGTCCACGGCCCAAGGCCACGTGCCGCGCGGCACGCAAGAAGGCAGCAGACAGTGATGACCCGCTCAAGGCCGACTTCCGAAACTTCCTCGCCCTCATCTGGCGACAACTCCAGCTCCCCGTCCCAAGCCCCGTGCAGCTCTCTCTCGCATGGTGGCTGCAGCACGGTCCGAGCCGCGCAGTCATCCTTGGATTCCGAAGGATGGCCAAGAGCTGGATCACCAGAGCTTTCATCCTCTGGACACTCTACTGCGACGCCCAAAAGAAAATCATGGTTGTCTCGGCCTCGCTTGATCGTGCGGTGCAGACGGTGCAGTGGTGCCTCGCCCTCATTCGATCAGTGCCCGAGCTGGCTCACCTGCAGCCAGGAGCTCTGCAGCGCCAGTCTGGTAAGCAGTTTGACGTTGGTCCTGCTTTGCCGGATCAATCGCCAAGCTTACGCGGTGCTGGCATCACGGGGCAGATTACGGGGTCGCGCGCTCACCTCTTATTGAAATTTTCTCAAAGCCAGATCGGCATTGGGCAGCGGGGCTCGCGGCCCCGCAGACGCGCCTGCCGTCGTCGTGCGCTCAACCCAGCACACCTTTTAGCCCGGCATAAAGAGAACCCAAGGCCGTGGCTGCCACGCCGATCAACGGGCCTGCGGTGCGAGTGAGATCTTGAATGAGGCGCGCCCTGCGGCGGAGCTGCTCGTCGCCAACGTGCGGACCCAGCAATCGGGCGATCTTGAAAGCAACCGCATTGGGCTTGCCGTTCTGCGCCAGCAGCCCCGGCGACACATGAAAGATCAAAACTCCCAGGAGATTGCCGGACAGGAAGGCGAGCAGGATGCTTGCACCATATTCCACGACTTCACGCCATTCGAACCAGGAGTCCGGCACAATCGGTACTTGATCGTGAAGCCCGGTCACAATGAGCATTGTTGCCACGCTCAGAGCGGCGGTCGCAAAGCCGAGTGCCAGCGCCCCCTCGAACCAGACTTTGTTCAGCGGATAAGCCAATAGCCCAAACAGCAGCGGAATGATTACTGACGCGAGCCGTAGCGGGAGCGGCGAGATGTTGAATACGATCGTGACCAGCACGTGTGTTATCACGAGCAGCACAGTTGGAATAAGGGCGTAGACAATGATTCGAGACAGGAAGTACCGCAGTGGGTTCTTATAACGCTCTAATCTGACATTGACGCGTTCGAGGTCGCGGTTGAGCTTCTCCAATTCCAACGCAATCTCTTGAATCTCGAGAAGCATCGGACGGACCACGCGCAAGTCCCGCGAGCAGTGCTTGCACGCGATGGCCTCGTCCTTGATCGTCTCGGCGCAAAAAGGACACTCCATCGGCGACTATCGCGACCTTCCGCGGGTTATGATCGTCTCGATCTCTTGTCTCGCGCGGCGCAGTTCGTCTCGAACACGATCACGCTTGCGCAGCAGATCGTCGCGCTCGGTGATCAGCGTGGCCGGGATCGCGATGTCCCGCGCGCAGATGCTGCACACCAAAACCTCTCCCGGATTTTCAGACAGGCAAAACGGGCATGACATGGCGATATCAGGGTGAGACCTTCAAGATGAAGCTGGTGGTGCCGGAACGGCCGTCACTGTCCTTGACGTCGACACGGAGTATGTACTCGCCGGGCGGCACTTCGGTATCCGGCATGTCGATGCCGCTGGCTTGAACGAAGGGCTTGATGCGGGGCGTGAGATCGACATTGGGGGTGCGGAGAAATGTTACCTTGACGGAGTCCGGATCGATCTTCGCGCCGCCAAACGCTTCGAACTCGAGTTGGAGATGCAAAGGCGAATGCACCAAGTCTCCAGGCGAAAGGAATTTGACCTTCGGCGCTCGCATGATCCCGCGCCGGTCCGCGGCGACAGCCCCCTTCGGTGGCGGAAGTTTGGCTTCGTCTTCGGTGATCAGTTGTGCCGCATTTGCGCAGCCCGGACTTACAAGACCGGCCGCGATAGATCCCAGCAACAGCGTTCTCGCCAAATGTCTTCGCAAAAGTATCCTCCAGGCTTGGAAACGGCCCGCTTAACGAACGCCACCGTCACCGATGATCGTATAAGGTGCCCAGAATAATGGATGCGCGTAAGCGAATTCCGTCTTGCCGTCGCTGTTGAGATAACCGGGTCCGTCGACCAGCGCCATCATGGCCTGGCGCAACGCTTCGCCGCGCGTCAGCTTCGGATCGTCGGCCTGGCGCTTGAACAGATCGGTCATCAGTTCCCTGGCAGACTCCGAATGCACCGACCAATTCGTGACGAGCAGCGCCCGCGTCCCGGCATAGAAGAAGGCACGGCCGAGGCCCGATGCCGCCTCCGCGCCGGCCGCAGCTCCCGCTGCCGGTGTTGCAGGCTGACAGAACGACCCAATCGGCGTCGAGCTTCAACGAGAGAATTTCCTCCATCGTCAGCAGCCCGTCGCCATCGCTATCGGCGACCGCGGGCGCCGACAATGCGAGCGCGGGCTGAGTTAGGCCGTCAAGTTCGCCGGGCACCAGGCCGTGTGTCGCAAAGGCGATCACCTTGAACTTCGACAGGTCGGTCGTCTTGACGTTGTTCTCGTTGGCGGCCTTGCCGAGATTGAGCACCTTGGCCGGATCGGCCTGCAGCGCCAGTGCGATCGATTTCAATTCGAGCGCGGTGTCCGGAAGTCGCGGCAAGCTGCGCGAGTTGCACGCTGTCGACACCGTCGAGCTTCGGCGCGTTGCGTCTCTTCAGTGGCACTGCCGCGCGTGACGTTGGACGCATCGGCTGTTTTCACCGGATTTCGCTCTGCGACGCGTTGGCTCTGCCTGTTCCTTGCTGAACACGGGATCGCCAAAACCGATCAGCTCCTGACGCGACGCGGTGCCGGCCGGCAATTTGCGCAGGGTCGCAGCGCGGATGATTGAAGGCACCATCGTCACGGCGTGGGTGCGGGCCAGCCACGGTACTTTCCGATAGCTGGAAAACAACGGGTCGTCATCGAGGTTGATCTCCGACGGGCGCCGTGGGCAGCAACGACAGCGGTAAAAGGCCAAGCGCTCCGTTGGTGACGACGATCAGATTTTTGGCCGGCTTCCAGTTCGCCTCCGCGGGCTTCAGCAGAGTAGCAGTACAGATCGTATGCAAGCTTGAGATCGATACGGCCGGAATATCGGAGATCATCGCGGCTTCGGTTCGAGAGCTTCGCGAAGCTTGGTCACCTTGGCGTTCAAATCGCCAAGCGTAGTGTCGATGCGCCGAACTGGACCGGTCCATCCTTCCTCAGGACCCAGACGAAACTGTCGAACCGACCGAAATAGAACGACAGAAGCGCCTCGTCGTTCGGTAAGCACGCTTCTGCAGGTCTGTCGACACTGGGGCGGCGGCGGGTTCACCAAATTCCCGTAATCGGGAAATTTCTTGGCGATGTCCTTCATTGCCTGGGTGTGGCCGCCTGCAGGCGGGCGATCTCGGCCTGCGTGTCCGTCAACGCCGTGCCGTCGCGTTCGGACGACGGCACACTCAGAAGGTTGTTGAGCGCGGCAACGGCCGCGCCGATCTGCTTCTCGGTGTCCTGCGAGGCCCGCACCAGTTGCGCCAGCACGGGATTGTTGGCTGCCGAACGCGCCGATGATGCCTGCAGCGCGCGCTGAACGGATTGCCCGCGCAGCATATCGGCGTAGCCGAATGTCTCCTCCAGAACGCTAGTCGGTCACAATCGACGGATTGCGGCTGAGCAGCCGCAGATAGCCTTCGATCACGAACCGAATTCGCCCTTCGCGTGCGGCGGCCGTGCTGCCGCTGTCTTCGTCGCCGCGGGCCGAGGTCGACAGCAGGATCGGCAGCGACTCTTCGAAGGCCTGCAGCGATTCGGATGCCTTGCCCTTGCGCGCGAGAGCGATTGCGTGAAAGCCGCGCGACAGCGCGGTGTTGAAACTCTTGTCACCGGATCGTTCCCGTTCCCGCTCGTAGGTCCGACGGGCGATTTCGAGCGCGTTGTCGTCGTTGCCCAGCGACAGCATGACGACGACGCGCGCAAGACCACCGCTGATCAGCTTCGCGACGCGAGGGCTCCCATTTGGCCGTCCAGACATCGATCTGGTCGTAGAGTTTCGACGCTGCTTGATACTGGCCTTTCTAGATTCAGGATCTGCGCAAGGAACAGCTGCGCATTGACCAACTGTGCGGAGTCGGCGCCGTAGCCGAGCCCTTGATAGATTCCGATGACCTGGCGTTGAAGCTGCTCGGCTTCCGCATATCGCGCCTGCTCCTGCATCACGTAGACCAGGACGGCAAGCACGCCTGCCGTGTCCGCGTGAAACTTGCCGGATTTGCTGAGGCGGCTGAGGAGCGCGCGCCTGACATCGGCTTCGCCTTCGCCGACCCGGCCTTGCTTCACCTTGGTGCGCCCTTCCAGCGCCAAGGCCCAATCCGCAAACCGTTCCAGTTCTCCCTCGGCCGGCTTGCTTTCCCACTGGGAAACCGTCTTGAGCGCAGCAGCATACAATATCGCAGCCCTGTGATAGCCGGCCTCCGCCTGGGATGAACGTCCACGCAATTCATCGATGCGCGCGTTACCGTCTTCGACCATAGCCTGCCAGACCATCCCGTAAGTCGGGAACACGGGCCAGCGCTGCGCTTCGATCAGCAGCGCGCGATTGCGCGCAGCGTATGACTCCGCAGCGTTGACGTCGCCGGTCCTCAAATAACTCACCGCGGTCGCGTAATTCAGTCCGAATAATCGCCCCTTCACCTGATTGGCAAACGCAGCCATCTGCTTGGCCATCAGCGCTTTGGCTTGCTTCTGCTGCCCGGCGTCACGCAGCAGCCGCATCAACAGTTGTTCGTAGCGGCTCCCCAAATTCTTGTAGTCGTTGGTTGAAGCATTGCTGACCGCCAGCTGCGCGTCTTCCAGAGCGTCAGCGCGACCGAGAAGTACCCGTGCCTGCGCACGCTTGTAGTAGAAATCGGCGAGTTCGGCACCCTTCAGGCCGGCCGGGACGGCAGCGTCGGCCGTCGACGTCAGCTTGGCGATCGCGGCCGGATCGGGCGTTTGCCGGTCAAGAATGGCGCTGATATCCGAAATGGTTCGGGGCGGTGCGACGAGGCGAGCCGAGGCGTCCTTTGCGACGTCCGCCGCGGCAGGAGTTCCGGCGGGAAGGGGAGCGGCGAGCTTGTCCGCCGAGAACAGCGCAGCTTTGGGCCGCGCCGCCATCATCGCGCTTCTGACGCAAGATTGAACGAGCGATCTGGCCTTGCCGAAACACGCTTCGTGCGTTCCGCCGGATTGCATGCAGGCAGCATAGGCTGGCTTGCCCGTCGAACCGCGGCAGTTTTCTATCGCCTGACCGAACTCGAGCGCAGATGCCGACGAGCTGCCGAGGAATGTCGACAAGGAGACGAGGAGCAAAAGAAACGCCGAACAACTTAAAAAATATCGCATCGTGGTCACCTTGCGATGAGCCCCGGCACCTTTCATTCAATCATGGTCGCTTCGACAGGAAAGATTGGCGCCAATAGCATAAGTGCCTTCAAATCCGAGCGAGAGTAGCTCAGCGAACTGGCGAGCGCCACTGGAGCGAACTGCGGACCGCCAGGGTTGTCGCGGTGTTCAAGTAGTGACAGCTCTGATCGTGATGGCCTGCGCTCACCGCCCAAACGCAAAGCCGGCAGCTATCGTCTCGTCTTCTCGTCTGCGGCCTTTCACCGCCCTGAGAATTCGCACGTCGTCTTCCGGCGGAAAGGCGACGATATCGCCCGAGCCGATCGTCAAGGCGATCTCCGCTCCCACTGGGCAGGACGACAGCGCGGCAATGCCGGGAGAGCGCAGCAGCACGCGCTCTTTAGGTCCGTTCAAGAAGGAGACGATCGGCAAGCTGGCCATGGAGGCTTTCGTTGCTGGTGAGCCGGCCAGCAACACTAGCGGGGTGGCGTCGACGGATTTCGATATGATCCGGCCTGGATGAGCATGCGGCGTGTCGGGGGGAGGGCGGAAGGCCGCTGCATCTGGGCTTGTCTCAATTCATCGTCGCTTCGCTGGCGAGTGGATCGATTTCGACCACCAGAGATCGTCGCCGAAGGCGGGTGCTGCCCCCACGAGCCCCGCGTGTGGCGGGTCTTGATCTGCTCGATGTCACCGAGATGACATTTGTACCGCGCGGATTTGCTGTTTCCTTTTGATACAATTACGCTTTTTTGCCCTTGGCGACCACCAAACCGCCCGATTTTAGCGGGATTTTTGACCCTGAGCTGGACGCCCCCTTAAACGCTGCCGGCCGCACCAGGCGGCAGGACGCTTTGGGCGAAGGGGGCGCTTCTCAACGTGCCCTTTGTCGGAGTGGTGCCACCAAGCTCATAAGAGAACCAAAAGCATTTGGACCGATTGGCCCGCCGACAACACGCGAGGAACACGATGGTCACATGAGATTTTACCTTGATAGTTCAGTACAGAGAGCCGGCGGTCTTCTTGGCGGCATCGTGATTTTGGCGACCTTGTTGTCCTACGCGACAGCAAACAAGAGACGGCCTCCGGAAACGGCAAGCAAGCAGCCATCTTCCGTTGCGCTGGCCGCCGGACCGGTCGAGACGGCCAATGGCATCGACCTTGCGGATCGTTTCACCGAACGCTGGACTGCAGTCGCGTCCGAAGCCTATCGCGCGGCGGTCGCTGAACGGTCCCGCCCTGTCGGAGAACAGCAGTCGCGTCCTGCAGACAGACGCGCAGTGGCAGTTCCTGCAGTGGCAGCTCCTGCAGTGGCGGCGGCAGCACCGGCTGCGGCGCCGGCAGCAGCAACACCGTCGCCATCCTCACCGGCGCCGCAATATCCGATGGCGCAGGCCACGGAAGACGACCTCAAGCAATATCAGGATGAGCATCGCGCCAAAGCCGAGAAAAATGCCGAGAGGAATCGCGACGATATCTGCAAGAAGGGCAGAACCTATTTCTATCGCGAGCACCACCAGTACTGGCGCTGCCGGAGATGATTGGTTGCAGTCGTTGTGAGGCAGCCGGCACACAGCGCCGCGTTTAAGCGCGCCATCGCTGCCAAGATGCCGCATTGTTCACAGACTTGCCGTAAATGCATGATGGAGCATCTTCAGTCCGTCAGTCGAGTATCCCCCCATGTGTTTGTTGGCTCTATCGACCGCTTTCGCCCAGCGCGTCGGCGTGCTGTGCTGTGTTCTTTTCATGCTGATGGGCGCTCACGCGCTCGCCCAGACGTCCGCGACCGACAATCCAAGCCCGGCCGCGGAGAAGCCTTCTGATCCTATAGCGGAAAAGCCGGGGGCCGAAGACAAGCCGGCCGTCCCTGAGGAGCGGCCCGCGACCGCCGAGCAGAAGCCGGCACCCTCCGACGATAAACCAGCGGTTGCGCAGGACAAGCCTGCCGCTACGGACGAGAAGTCCGCAACGCCGGAAGAGAAGCCTGCCGTAGTCGAGCAGAAGCCGGCGCAGGCGGATGACAAGCCGGCCGTCGTGGAGGACAAGCCTGCCGCTTCCCCGGAAAAGCCCGCTGCCGCCGACGAGAAGCCTGCGGTCGTGGAGCAGAAGCCGGCTGCTACCGATGAGAAGCCGGCGAACGCCGAGGAAAAGCCCGCGGTAGTCGAACAGAAGCCGGTTCAGACCGAGGAAAAACCCGCCGTCGCGCAGGACAAGCCCGCCGCTGTGCCTGAGAAGCCTGCTGCCGAAGCGAAGCCTGCAGTCGTCGAGCAAAAGCCGGCGTCCGCTGCGGACAAGCCTGAGGTTGCTCGAGACAAGGCGGCTCAAGACAAGCCGGCGCAAGCAAAGCCGGACGTTGCCGAGGAGAAGTCCGCGGCAAAGCAGAAACACGCCGAACACAGCAAGCCCGCCAAAACGGCGAAAGCCACCTCAGAGCGCAAGCGGGAGGCTCGCAGGATGCGCGAACGCACCATGGTCATGAGTTGCACGCGTTTCCGGACCTACAACGCGTCGCAGGGAACATATCGCGGCTACGACAAGGAGATCCATTCCTGCCGTTAGGGCTTTGGCGGGCTTTTCATGCGCCGGCTCGTCCGCGAGATGGTGGCCCCAAGCAAAACGTGACAGTGCGCGATCGGCGCGTCATTCCCGCCTGTCCTGATCCGACGCCTGAAGCGGCAAACCCGGCAGATACAGCATGATCGGACGAATCTCGTACACCGCGCCGGGATTGGCGCGGCGCAGCTTGCGTGCGGCATCGATCGCGGCGTCGTCGCCGGCGCAATCGACGATGTAGAAACCGAGCAACTGCTCTTTCGTCTCTGCGAACGGGCCGTCGATCACGATGCCATCGCCTGGACCGCGCAAGGTGCGGGCCTTTCCGGTAGCGTCAAGCCGTGCCGCGGGCCCAAGCTGCCGGTCCTTTTTCAGGTGTTCATGGACGCGGCTCAGATCGGTCATCACGGCCGCATCTTCGGCCGGGGTCCAGGACAAGACGTCGGCTTCGACATGATAGGCGAGTATGGCGTAGAGCATCGGGGCCTCTTTGATGGGTGGACGCACTGATCAAAGGACGTATCGCGCCGTCGTTTTCCGACAAGTCTCCATCCCGAAACAGCCGGTGGCTACCCGAGCACGCCCAAAGCAAAAAAACGCGGCGGGAAGCTTCCCGCCGCGTCCAACCCTTGAACTCGCTGGTCCAGGCGCTGAGAGCGCCCTTTGCCAAGCCTACTAAACGCGCTTAGCGGGCGATCCCAGCGAGGTGACAGCGCTTGAGACAAGACACTGGATCACCTCCTTTCCTTGTTGATGGAACAGCCAAGATAGGCTGCGAATCGGCCGATGTTAAGGCCCCGTTCCCGGCCAATTTCTGCGCAAAACGGTGATTTTTGCTGCGAAAACATGCACTCTTGGGGCGGGTTGAGGCCATGGGCACGACGTGTTAGGGGATCGTCCGGCGCGGGTGTAGCTCAATGGTAGAGCAGCAGCCTTCCAAGCTGAATACGAGGGTTCGATTCCCTTCACCCGCTCCAGTGTTTTCAGGCGCTTGTTGGACTCGCTAGTTTCCGTTCCGACAAGCCCGGCTGAATCATTCGGACGTACGTTCACTTTTTGGCCGCCTGCTTGCGCCGCTTCATGCGCTTTATCTGCGCGTCCTGCTTGGCCTCGTCGTCATGGCGCAGGGAGTGCGTCATCGACGCCTGACCAAGCAACCCCCGCGTTCACATCAGCCTTAATCTTCGGTCAGGTCGCCGGCGGCCAGCGGCTGACGCCGTTGACGCCGTCGAGCGGGGACACGACATATCCTGTGCCGTCGACCGAGGTCACTGCTCAGGAACAAGATATGAACGCGCCGCCAAACATCGATCCCGTCACCGCGCATTCCGACAGCGACGTTATGCACTGGCTGACAAACGAGACGCGCGATGAGCGCTTCATTGACAATATTTTCGCTGAGCTGTGTGTCCGGCTCCAGCGATCGGGCATTCCCGTCAAGCGGGCGTCGCTTCATGTCCTGATCTACCATCCGCAATGGCTTGGCGCCCGCATCAAGTGGGCCGACGGGATGTGCGAGGCCGAGATTGCGAGAGTCGACTACGATGTCAGGGAGCGATCCGAATACATCGACAGTCCCGCCAACGAAATCCATGACGGTGCCACCGAGGTCCGCGAGAATCTCGAACGCGATCCCTCGCTGGGCCGCAAGCACGCCGTCTATGATGAAATGCGGGCGAAAGGCCTGACCGACTATGTGGCGTGGCCGCTGTACCATACGCTCGGTAAGCGGCATATCGTGACTTTTGCAACCGACCGGCCCGGAGGTTTCGACGACGCGAATATCGCCGTCCTATTAAAGCTGTTGCCGGTTCTAGCGCTGGTCAGCGAAATCCGTGTCAAGAACCGCTTGGCCCGGACGCTGCTCGAAACCTATGTCGGGTCGCATGCGAGCGAGCTCATTCTGGCTGGCGCCACCAGGCGCGGAAGCGGGACGACGGTACGCGCCGCTATCATGATCTGCGATCTGCGTGATTTCACCCGGATTTCCGACAATTGGCCGCGCGATGACGTCATTGATCTTCTGAACGGCTATTTCGACGCGATGTCGGAGCCGATTGCGCGACATGGCGGAGAAATACTGAAATTCATTGGCGACGGTCTGCTCGCCATTTTTCCGCTCAGCGAGCCGTCTGCCTGCGCAAATCTGCTGCATGCCGTGGCCGAAGCCCGGCAGGCCATCATTGCCCTGAACGAAAAGAACAGCGAAACCGGTCGCGCTCCGCTGAATTACGGCATCGGCGTCCACGTCGGAGACGTCATGTACGGCAATATCGGGTCGCGCACCCGGCTCGACTTCACGGTCATCGGCCCTGCGGTCAACATGGCGTCGCGTCTCGAAAGCCTCACCAAACAATTGGGAAAAACGGTGCTGCTATCCCGTGCTTTTGCCGACTTCGTCGAAGGCGAGTTCGATCTCGAACGTGTCGGCGAATATCCAGTGCGCGGCTTCAGCGACCCAATCGAGTTGTTTGCGTATCACGGCTGAATGACGTGACGGTCTCCAGATCAGAGAAAATCCCGCAGCCGCGCGAGCTCGACGAGCTGCTCTCCAGGCAGAACCGGACCGACTAATGGAGGCTGCGGCGAAGTATGAATTTCATACAGGTGACGGAGGGCGGCAGGCTTGGCCATGAACTCCCGGATGCACTGATCCAGCGTGCCATCGATGAGCAGATAGGGAGTGGTGTCTTCGCGACGCGCGTTGCGAAGTGAAGGCCATTTGCGAAGAGCGGCCGGCACCTCAAAATTAATGTGAGCCCTTGGGGGCTTGCTTATTAATTTCTCCATCGCCTTCGGTCTCGACCAGGTCGCATTCATTCGGCCATACGGGCGCGATCGAAAACAGATACCAATCCGCAAATTCGAAAAATACAGCGGTGCTGACCCAAAGGAGCGTTTTCCCCAGTTCCGGCGGACGAAGAATTCGTCGACCGGCTCGATCAACGGCTCGCCGTCATTTGCTGCCGGTAGTGCTCGGCATCCCAATTGAGCAATGCCTGCTCGTTGTCGCGCGACAGATATTTGATTTTCGCGTCCCGTGGCAGGCGGCTCGTCACCAGTGCGAGACAGCTCAGCATGGCTTCCGCGCCCGGGCTGGTATCGCCGCGAATGAGAGCGCCTTTGCCGGGGACGAGCAGGGCGACCGGCGGCGGCACGGTGAGCGCGGCCTTCGCTGCCAAGTCTTCACCTTGTGTAAGGATCGGCATCGCCGGGCCGAGAAAGACCACATGGTCCGGATAGAGCGAACCTGTGGTGGCGACGGCGAGGCTATGCGGGTCGGTGGCCGTCACGTGACAGAACGGATCGTTCGGCAGGCGATAATCCGTGCCGTCCCAGATGCGTCGGAGTGCGCTGTCATCCGCCGGTGCGGCGTCGCGCGGCGGCAGCGCGAGCCGCTGCTCCACCTCCATGACCAATGCCTCCGCGGCCTCGCAGCTTGCGGCGCCGACCACGAGGCCATGATTGCCGAGAATCAAGACGTCGATCGGCTCGCGCGCGCTCTCGCGGACCGCATGGGCAAGCGGCAGGCCCGGATGATGATAGTCGAGCGCGCGCCATGCGAGGTTGTGCAGGCGCGCGGCAAGCTCTTCGCCTGCATCGGGGCGCACCGACCACGCGATCGTATTGACCGAGTGGACATGCAGCACGACCGGCTGCGGCAGCAGCGCGTGCAGCGACGTTTCGATCGAGGCGCGCAGCCCTGTTTCAACGCCCGGCGCCAAGGGCATCCGCTCGTCGCCGTGTGTCAGCGCCGCGCGTGCGCCCGAAAGCGAGATCGGTACGAAGATGTCCTTGTCCTCGGCGTCGGCGAGCCAAGTGCCCGAGGCCTTGACCCAAAGCAGGTCGCCGAACTTGACGGAGGAATTGCCGCCGGCGCCCTGTACCAGCAGGATGTTCTTGCCGACACGTGCCGACATGCGGCGGAGGTCGTTCAGCATTGCAGCGTCTTGCATCGTGCGTCTCACCAGGCCAGATGTGTCATGGTCCAATGCGGCATCCGGGCGTCCGCGCCGGCGAGGCTTCGGATCGCTGCGGCTTGATCGGGCATGTTCACGAGCGCGCCGCCGTGCACGCCCGCGCTCAGCAGCAGTGTCAGCATCCCCGCGGCACGCGCGCCCGCGATGTCGTGGTCCATGGAATCGCCGATCATGAGGACACGCCGAGGATAGGGATTGTCCAGCCTGTCGAGCGCGGCCGCGAAGATCGGCGCATGAGGCTTGCCGACATAGGCCACCTCGCCGCCGAGCCTCTCATAGAAGCGCGCCAGCGCGCCGGGCGCAGGAAGCAATCCGGTCGCGCCGAACATCATGAGATCGGGATTGGCACACAGCATCGGCAGCCGGCGCTGGGCTGCCTTGGTCAGGCGCTCGCGCCAAAGTTCAGGTTCGGAGGCCGCGTCATCGAGTCCGGCGAGAAGGACGAAATCGGCATCGCCGATCTCTGTTGTGACGCCGAGATCGAGGCCCTCGACGATCGAACGATCACCGTTGCGCGTGATCAGGAAGCAAATGCGTCCCAAACCCACGAATGGCGCGCGGATTTGTGTGCGCAGGCCGGTCCAGGCCACTTCGCCTGACGACAATACGCCATCATAGGCGTCGGGCGGCAGGCCCAGTGCAGCCAGACGCTGCCGGTTGCTGGCCGCGCGCTTGCCGGAGTTCGACAGCACCAGCACGCGCTTGCCGGCCGAGCGCAGTCGCATCACGCAATCCCGCGCGGCAGGAAAGATCGATTTGCCCTCGTGCAGCGTGCCCCATTGATCGAGCAGCACATGGTCGAAATTATCGGCAATGATATGAAGGCCGGGGATAGCGAGCGCAGTGGCAGTCATGGCGGTCCACCATGCAGGGCGAGCAGAGCCGCGCCGTAGCTGGCCTCGGTCTGCTCGGCGACGCTGACGGGCACGCCCATGATGCGATGACGGATCGCGGTCCATGCCGTATTCCTGGCGCCGCCGCCGATGCTGATGACACGGCGCAGCGGCGGCGCGCCGAGACGCGCAAGGTGTCGGTAGGCGAGGGCCTCGACCGACGCGATGCCCTCGAACAGGCCTTGCAGGAAAACGCCGTTGTCGGCCGGACGCGGACTGATCCGCGCCGCGAGGTTTGGATCGGCGATCGGAAAGCGCTCGCCGGGCTTGGGCAGCGGATAATAATCGAGCCCGGTCGGCTGCTCTGGCTTCAGTGCGGGTGTCAGGCGCTCCATCTCATCGGCGGTGAAATGCATCAAGAGAGCCGCGCCTCCCGTATTGGACGCGCCGCCGGCGAGCCAGCGGTCGCCGAGGCGATGCGAATAGACACCCTGGTCCGCCGCGAAGATCGGCTGCGCCGCGAGTTGCTTGACGACCAGCGTCGTACCGAGCGATGTGACCGCGTCGCCCGGCTCCTTGGCGCGGGTCGCGATGAAGGAGGCAACGCCGTCGGTCGTTCCGGCCGCGATGCGCGCCGATAGCGGCAGGCCGAGCCTCCGCGCAACGTCCGGATCGATATCGGCGAAGGCCGCGCCCGGCACGAGCACCTTCGGCAGCAACTCGCGCGGCACGCCGAGCTGGTCGAACCAGGCAGGCCAGGTGCGGCCAACCGGATCATAGCCGAGCTTCAGCGCATTGTTTTCATCACTGATGCCATGATGGCCGGCGAGGCGGCCCGCAATCCAGTCCGCCTGATGGACGGCGTAACGCGCTCCTTCAACGCCGTCGCGGCCCCACAGATGGAGCAATTTTGCGAGCGCGCTGCTGCGACCGTGTGCGCCGCTCTCGGCCGGCGCAATATGCGCAATCCGCGCGGCTTCATCGGCCGCACGCGCATCGTTGTACATCAGCCCCGGCGAACAGGGCTGCCCGGCCGCGCCGATCAGCAGCAGCGTGCCAGACGTGCCGTCGACCGCGATGCGCGCGACGCCGCCGAGATCGAGCGTCTCGCCGAGCCTGCGGATCGCGACCGTCGCGGCCTGCCACCACAGGTCCGGATCCTGATCGATGGCATCGCCGTCCTGCCGCGGCGCGGGCAGGGCGGTCGCCGCGGAACCCTGGATTGCGCCGTCCGCATCGACGGCGCAGACGCGAACACCGCCGGTGCCGATATCGATGCCGAGGAACAGACCTGTCATGCGAGCTCATCCCGATCGGGCGCCGGCTTCCTCCGCCGCGTATCCGTTGGTGCGCCGCAGCACATCGAAGGGCTTGACGGTACGCCGCGCCTCTGCAATTTTTTGCAGCAAGTGAATAAAATTGCAAGGCGGACCTTTCGAACGTGACCGCGCTTTCCGACAGACTGTCCCTGGCCGATGGTGATGCCTCGCTGGCGACGCGCGCAGCGTGGCTGTATTTCGCCGCGGGCCTGACGCAGTCGGAGGTCGCGAGCCGTCTCAACATCCAGAGCACCAAGGCGCATCGGCTGATTGCGCGCGCCAGCCGCGAGGGCATGATCCGCGTGTTCGTCGAAGGGCCGGTCGCCGAATGCGTCGCTTTGGAGAACCAACTGACGGAACGCTTCGGCCTCGCCTTCTGCCGCGTGGCGCCGGATCTCGGCGAGGCTGACCTGCCACTGAAGGCGTTGGCGCTCGAAGGCGCGAGCTTCCTGCGCCAGGTGCTCGAGCGCGGCGAGGACAAGGTGATCGGCGTCGGGCACGGCCGCACGCTGGCGGCCGTCGTCGAGCAGTTGCCGCAGACGCTTGCACGCAACGTGCAGTTCGTCTCATTGCTCGGCGGATTGACGCGGAAATTCGCCGCCAATCCGTTCGACGTGATTCATCGGCTGGCCGAGCGCACCGGCGCGGAGGCCTATCTGTTGCCGGTGCCGGTGTTCGCGAACTCGGTCTCCGACCGCGCCGTGCTGATGCAGCAATATGGCATTGCAGATGTCTTCGCGCTGGCGCGCAAGGCATCGCTGCTGTTCGTCGGCGTCGGGCAGGTGAGCCGCGACGGCTTCCTGGTGTCGAGCGGCATGATCAGGCCGGACGAAGTCGTGGAGTTAAAACGGGTGGGCGCCTGCGCCGACCTGCTCGGGCATTTCTTTGGCGCCGACGGTCGTACGCTCGACATCGATCTGTCGGCCCGCGCCACGTCAATGAGCGCAGCCGAGCTGAAAAAACACCGGATCGTCGCGATCGCCGGCGGACCGGCCAAGGTGACCGCGCTTCGCGCCGTGCTGCGCAGCGGCATTCTCCATGGGTTCATCACCGACGAAGCGACCGCCCAGGCGCTCGCGAGCGACAAGCCGGAGACGACATCCGGCAAGGCAACAAGCAGAAGCCGCAAGGGAAAGTAAAAAGCGTGCAAAAGGGAGGAATGAATGTTCGATCGAGAGAAGAATTTGTTCGAAGCCTACGCCGCCAAACGCATCAGCCGACGTGATCTGCTCGACGGCGCCGCCAAGCTCGGCGTCGCCGGCATTGCCGCCAACAAGCCTATGTCTCCTCGGTTTCACGAGCGATGGCGGCGGATTTCAACTGGAAAAGTCAGAGCGGCAAGTCCGTCAAGCTGCTCTTTAACAAGCATCCTTATGTCGACGCGATGATCGGTGATCTCGATACATTCAAGGCGCTGACCGGCATGAACGTCACCTACGACATCTTTCCGGAGGATGTCTATTTCGACAAGGTGACGGCGGCGCTGTCGTCCAAGTCGGACCAGTACGATGCCTTCATGACGGGCGCGTACATGACCTGGACTTACGGCCCGGCCGGATGGATCGAAGATCTCAACGCCTACATCAAGGATCCCGCGAAGACGAATCCGGCCTTCAACTGGGACGACGTGCTCCCGGAATTGCGCGCGTCGACCGCCTGGGACGGCGTCGCCGGCTCCGAGCTCGGCTCGGGCAACGCCAAGCAATGGTGCATCCCGTGGGGCTATGAGCTGAACAACATCACCTACAATCGCAACATCTTCGACAAGGTCGGCGTCAAGCCGCCGAAGAATCTCGACGAGATGATCGAGGTCGCAGCGAAGATCACCAAGGATGCCGGCGGCCCATACGGGGTCGGCGTGCGCGGCTCACGGTCCTGGGCGACCATCCATCCGGGCTTCCTGTCGGGCTATTCGAATTTCGGCCAGAAGGACTTCGTGATGGAAGGCGGCAAGCTCAAAGCCGCGATGAACACCAAGGCGTCCAAGCAGTTCCACGAGAAATGGGTCAGGATGATCCAGAACTCGGGGCCCAAGAACTGGTCGACCTATACCTGGTACCAGGTCGGCACTGATCTCGGCGCCGGCGCCTCCGGCATGATCTTCGACGCCGACATCCTCGGCTACTTCATGAATGGCGGCGACAACAAGGAGAAGGGCCATCTGGGTTACGCGGCCTTCGCGGCCAATCCGGAAGCCAAGGCGCCAACGCCGAATGTGTGGATCTGGTCGCTCGCGCTCTCGAGCTTCTCGAAGCAGAAGGATGCGGGCTGGCTGTTCATGCAGTGGGCGGCCTCGGTCGAGCACGATCTGTTCGGTGCGCGCAAGATGGACTTCGTGAATCCCGTACGTGCCTCGGTGTGGAAGGACAGCGAGTTCCGCGACAGGATCGCGAAATCCTATCCCGGCTATCTCGAACAGCACGACGTCTCTTCGCCGGGTGCCAAGATCTACTTCACCGCGCAGCCGCTGTTCTTCGATCTCACGACGGAATGGGCGGCGTCGCTGCAGAAGATGGTCGCCAAGGAGGTGACCGTCGACGAAGGTCTCGACAAGCTCGCCGAAAGCATCAATCGCCAGCTCAAGCAGGCTGGCCTCGGTTGATGCACCATCACGTGGTGTCTACTCCCCCGCACCACGACAGGCCGCCGGTCCGGGCACTCGCGCCGTCCGGGCCGGCGGCGATGTCTTCGAACGCTTGACCGGCCGTCATTATGAGCATGCTCCAGGTACTCCACATCAGCGCGCGCGGCGGACGCTCAGCGAGGCGGCGCGGGCGCATGCTGCCCTATGTGCTGAGCCTGCCGGCGTTGCTCGTCTGCGTGGCCATTCTCGTTCCCTTCGTGACGGCGGCGATCTATTCGCTGCAGCGCTATCGGCTGAACCTGCCATATCTGCGCGGCTTCATCGGCCTCGACAATTACATCGACTTCCTCTCCGACCCCGCGTTCTGGAACACGTTGCGGATCTCGATCGTCTATACGGTCCTGACCGTCGTGCTCGAGCTGCTGCTCGGCCTTGCGATCGCGCTGCTGCTGCGCAAGCCGACCCGTTTCCACAATGCAGTCTCGATCATGCTGTTGCTGCCACTGATGACCGCGCCCGCGATCGCCGCGTTGATGTGGAAGCTGATGACCAATCCGAGCTTCGGCATCCTGTCTTATTTCGTCAGTCTGCTCGGCATCGAGAATTTCAAATGGGCGTCCGATCCTTCGACCGCGCTGTTCACGGTGGTGCTGGTCGATATGTGGGTCTACACGCCTTTCATCATGATCCTGCTGCTTGCGGGTCTGCGCTCGCTGCCGCGTCAGCCGTTCGAGGCGGCCGCGCTCGACGGCGTTCCCGCAAGCTTCGTATTCTTCAGGATCACGCTGCCTATGCTTGCGCCCTACATCATCACGGCATCGCTGTTCCGCCTGCTCGATTCGATCCAGCAGTTCGACATCATCTATGCGATGACGCAGGGCGGACCCGGCGATCGACTGATGGTGTTCCAGGTGCAGGCCTATCTGGAGTTTTTCCAGTACACCAATGTGGGCCGGTCGGCGGCGCTGTTGATGGTCCTCTGGCTGATCACGAACATCCTGTCGAACATCTTCATCAAACACTGGCTGCGGCTGCGCGCACGCGTGCACGGCCACGCCTGACGGACGGGAGAGCGACCATGGAACATGGCAGCCTGGCAGGCCGCATTTTTCGCGGCATTGCGCTGACGCTCATCCTTTTGTTCTTCATGTTTCCGATCGTCTGGATTTTCCTGATGTCGTTCCAGACCAATGAACAGATCCTGCGGATCCCGCCGCGCATCCTGTTCGAGCCGACCCTTGCCAATTACGAGGCGCTGATTTCGGGCCAGCTGCGCACCGCCGCCGGCAATCTCGAAATCTCCTTCATGCGCAATCTCTGGAACAGTTTCGTGCTGTCCGGTGCGGCGGTGATGCTGGCACTGCGTGCTGGGCGTGCCGGCGGCCTATGCCTTTGCGCGCTTCAAGTTCCGGCTCGGCGAGACCATCGCATTCACGTTGCTGTCCTTCCGCTTCGCGCCGCCTTTGCTCGTGCTGCTGCCGCTGTCGCTCTATTATCAGCAACTCGGCCTCAACGACACCTATGTCGGTATCGTCTGGGTCTATCAGCTGATCGCGTTGCCGCTTGATCCTGTGGATCGTGCGCGGCTATTTCGAGGACATCAGCCCCGATATCGAGCACGCCTATCGGCTTGCTGGGCATTCCTGGCGCGAAGCGTTCACCCGCATCGCGGTGCCGCTCGCCGGCCCCGGCATTGCCGCTGCCGGGCTGCTGTCGTTCATCTTCTGCTGGAACAATTTCATCTTCGCGCTGATCCTCGCGTCCGCCGACAAGCAGCCGGTGACGGTGGGCGCGCTCGCCTTCGTCACCGCGTCCGGCATTCAGTACGGCCAGATCGCCGCCGCCATCGTGCTCTCGGTGACGCCGACCTTGCTGCTCGCGCTCTATGCGCAACGCTATCTGGTCGAGGGATTGTCGCTCGGCGCGGTGAAGGGCTGACGGCATGGCGCGGCTTGAAATCGAGGCAGTCAGCAAGACCTTCGGCGCGGCGAAGCCTGCCGATGGCTTGTCGCTGACCGTCGAGCCCGGCGAGATCGTCGCCGTGTTCGGTCCATCCGGCAGCGGCAAGACGGTGCTGTTGCGGATGATCGCCGGCATGTTCGAGCCGGACGAGGGCGATATCCTCGTCGGCGGCCACTCGATCGTCGGCGCCGCGCCGGAACGACGCGGGATCGGCATGGCTTTCCAGAACTTCGCGCTGTTTCCGCACATGAGCGCGCGCGACAACATCGCGAGCGGCTTGGGCGCGAAGGCGCGCGCCGCCGACGCCGCCTCGCGCGTCCAGGCGATCAGCCGTCTTCTGAAGATCGAGCATGTGCTGGGCCACGCGCCACGCGAGTTGTCGAACGGTCAAAAGCAGCGCACCGCGCTCGCCCGCGCGCTGATCGGCAATCCCGAGGTCCTCCTGCTCGATGATCCCCTGCGCAATGTGGACGCCAAGCTGCGTTACGAGATGCGGCTGGAGTTACCGAACCTGTTGCGGCGCTCCTCTGCCGCGGTGCTCTATGTGACGCAGGATTACCGGGAAGCGATGGCGATCGCCGATCGTATCGCGGTGCTGGTCGATGGCCGTCTGGAGCAGATTGCGTCGCCGGAGGAGATCTACGCCGCGCCTGCCTCCGTCTCCGTCGCCCGGCTGTTCGGCGATCCCAGCATCAACCTGGCCGAGATTGGCGCGTTCGCCGAGCATGGCGCGCTGTCGGGCACGGTCGCCGGTGCGAATGTGCGGCTTGGTCCTGCGGACGGACAGCCGCCCGATCGGTTGTGCTGGCTCGGCGTGCGGCCGGAGGATCTGGCGATCTCGTCCGCCGGCGGCGATGGGGCAATTCCGGCACGGGTTCTCGCGGTCACCCCGATGCACGAGAAGGCGGTCCTGCTGCTGCGCCTGGCGGACGGGACCGAATGGCTCGCGGCGCTGCCGCCTGATGCGCCGCAAGGCGCCGCCGACGACAACGTCTTTGTCCATTTCGCGCCGGAAGCGGCCCTGTTGTTCGATCGAGCGACCGGCGTGCGCGTCGGTCAGGCCCACCAGCGGCAGGCGGCGTGAAGGAGCACAACGGCGATGGGCATACTGGAGATTCGAAAGGTCGACAAATTCTACCGTAGCCGCGGCAAAGCGCCGGTGCATGCGGTGCGGTCGCTCGACATGGAGGTCGGAAAGGGCGAGATCGTCGCGCTGCTGGGCTCGTCGGGATGCGGCAAGACCTCGACGCTGCGGATGATCGCAGGTTTCGAGAGCGTCAGCACCGGATCGATCGCGCTGCGCGGCCGGCGGATCGATGAACTCGCGCCGGCGCGCCGCAAGGTTGCGATGGCCTTTGAAGGCTATTCGCTCTATCCGCCGCTGACCGTGCGCGAGAACATCGCCTTCGCGCTGAAGTCGCAGCAATCGTCGCGCGCGGAAGCGGCGCGGCGCGTGGAGGCGGTGGCAAAGCTGGTGGAGATTGGCGATATCCTGGACAGCTTTCCGCGCGCGATCTCCGGCGGGCAGCAGCAGCGTGTGTCGCTGGCGAGAGCGCTGGTGCGCGATGCGGATCTCTACCTGCTCGACGAGCCGATGGGGCAGCTCGAGCCGCAACTCCGCGCCGTTCTGCGCGGCCGGATCAAGAGCCTGCTCGCCGAACGCGAGATGACGGCGATCTTCGTGACCCACGACCAGACCGAGGCGAGCGCGCTGGCTGACCGCATCGCCGTCATGGAAGACGGCGTGCTGCAGCAATTCGCCAGCGAAAGGGAGTTGAAGAATCGGCCGGCAAACCTGTTCGTCGCGAGTTTCATCGGCGAGCCGCCGATGAATCTGCTCGAAGCCGACGTCACACGGTCCGACGGCGGTTTCCGCCTGTCGGTCGGCTCCGACGTGGCCTTCGACATGCCCGGCGCGACGCTCGATCCGGCCGCGCAAAAGGCACTCGAGACGACACCACGGGTACGGATCGGCATAAGGCCGCAGAAGGTAGGGACGGGAACAGGAAATGTGCGCGTTCGCGTCGTCTCCAATCAGTGGCTGGGTGACCAGTCGCATGTCGCGGGTGAATGCGGCGGCAGCCTGCTGATCGCAGTGACGCCGAGCCGGATCGCGGCCCGGCCCGGCGACATCATCGCGTTCGCCCTGGATCCGCGCCACATGCACATCTTTGGCGCCGATGGAGCCTGCATTCGTCATGCGGAGGCCTCATGACGACGTCCGCAGCGCCCAGCCGTGACATCATCGTCGGTATCGATGCCGGCACATCCCTGATCAAGGCCGTGGCGTTCACGCGGGATGGGCGGCAGCTCGGCGGCTGCTCGCTGCCGAACCGTTACTGCACGGCAGCCGGCGGGCGCGTCGAACAGGACATGGCGCAAACCTGGAGCGACACGGTCGCAGCCCTTCGCGGGCTGGTGTCGGCCATACCTGATCTCACGTCGCGGATCGCGGCCATCGCGATCACCGGTCAGGGCGACGGCACATGGCTGGTCGACGACGACGGCCGTCCGGTCGGACCGGCCTTGCTGTGGCTCGACTCGCGGGCGGCAATGTTGGTGGAGAACATCCGCGCCGGTGAGAGCAATGCCGCCCTCTATCGACGGACCGGCTCGGGACTGAACGCCTGTCAGCAAGGGCCGCAGCTGGCGTGGCTGCAAGCGAATGCGCCGGACACGCTGGCGCGCGCGACGACTGCGCTCCATTGCAAGGACTGGCTCTATTTCCTGCTCACCGGCCTGCGCGCGACCGATCCATCCGAGGCGACATTCTCATGCGGCGACTTCCGCAAGCGCGGCTTCGATGCCGAAACCGCCGGGCTGATCGGCATTGCCGACCAGATGCGGCTGTTTCCGGCAGTGGTCGATGGCGTCGCGGTGACCCATCCGCTCACCGCGGCAGCGGCGATCGAGACCGGTCTGCCCGAAGGCGTGCCTGTCTCTCTCGGCTATGTCGACGTGATCTGCACGGCGCTCGGTGCGGGCCTCTACGATCCGGACCCGGACGTCGGCTGCACCATCATCGGTTCGACCGGCATGCACATGCGGCTTGTGCCAAACGCGGATGCTGTGAGGCTGAACACCGAGGCCACCGGCTACACGATGCCGTTCCCGGTGCCCGGGCACTACGCCCAGATGCAGTCGAACATGGCGGCGACGCTGAATATCGATTGGCTGCTCGATCTCGCAGTCGGGCTGCTTGCCGCCGAAGGCCTGACGCGCTCGCGCGCCGACCTGATCCGGCAGCTCGATGAACAGGTCCTGGAGACCAAGCCGGGCGAGCTGTTGTTTCATCCGTTCATCTCGGATGCCGGCGAACGTGGACCGTTCGTCGCCCACGAGGCCTGCGCGCAATTCTTCGGGCTGCGATCGCATCACCGTTATTGGGACCTGATGCGCGCCGTGATGGAGGGACTGGCCTTCGCTGCGCGTGATTGTTACGCGGCGATGGGCGCCTTGCCGCGCGATTTGCGGCTCACTGGCGGCGCGGCGCGCAGCCGCGCGCTCGGCGCCATCCTGGGCGCGGCGCTCGAATGCAATATCCGGACCTGCAGCCGCGGCGAGGCCGGTGCGGCGGGCGCGGCAATGATCGCCGCCGTCGCGATCGGCTTCTATCCGGACATGGCGGCCTGCGCCGACGACTGGGTGAGGCCATATCTCAACGAGGCGCAGCCGCCGGATGCCGCGCTCGCAGCGCGCTATGCACGGATGTTTCCGGCCTATTACGACGCGCGGCTCGCATCGCGACCGCTCTGGAAGCAGCTCGCCGCGCTGCGTGCGGGAGCCGATCATGTCTAAGTCCATCGCCATCATCGGCGACCGCTTCATGCTGCCGTCGATCTTCGCCGATCGAATCGCAGCGGCCTGCGGCGACGGCGTCAATATCCGGACGCTCGAACAGCCCTGGCCGGATGAGCCGATGGAGCACGGCTATGCCGGCTCGTCGCTCGACCGGCTCAAGGAATATATGGGCGATCCGGACGAGGTCGCAGCCTTCATCGGTGATGCGCCGGTGTTCGTGACCCATCTCGCGCCGATCTCGCGGCCGATGCTGGAGCGGTTGCCCGATCTCAAATTCATCGCGGTGTCGCGCGGCGGCCCTGTCAATGTCGACATGGAGGCAGCGCGCGATCACGATGTGCTGGTCGTCAACACGCCCGGCCGCAATGCCAGCGCAGTCGCCGAATTCACGATCGGCGCCATTCTTGCTGAAACGCGCCTGATCCGTAGCGGTCATGAGTCGATGCGGACCGGCGATTGGCGCGGCGATCTCTATCGGGCCGATCGCACCGGACGCGAGCTCGGCGAGATGACGGTCGGGATCGTCGGATATGGCGCGATCGGCAGCCGTGTGGTCAAGCTGCTCAAGGCATTCGGCTGCAAGCTGCTGGTCGCCGATCCCTATGTTCAGCTCAGCGCACAGGATCGCAATGACGGCGTCGAGCATGTCGCGCTCAACGAGTTGCTGGCGCGTGCCGACGTCGTCACCATGCATGCGCGGGTGACGTCGGAGACGACAGGCTTCATCGGCCGCGACGCGCTGGCCCGGATGAAGACAGGTGCATACTTCATCAATACGGCCCGCGGCCCGCTGGTCGACTATGACGCGCTGCACGACGCGCTCGCCTCCGGCCAGCTTGGCGGCGCGATGCTCGACACCTTCGCGGTCGAGCCGGCGCCACCGGACTGGCCGCTGCTGCGGCTGCCCAACGTCACCTTGACGCCGCACATCGCAGGTGCATCGGTGCGCACCGTCACGATCGCCGCCGAGCAGGCGGCCGAGGAGGTTCGGCGGTATCTCGCCGGCGAGCCGCCGCTCAATCCGTGCTGAAGACGAAAGGTAGAGGCACATGACCCGCGAGGAACGACAATTGCGCGAAGCGATCATCGCCAAGTGCCGATGGATGAACGCGTCAGGTCTCAATCAGGGCACGTCCGGCAATATCTCCGCCCGCTACGAGGACCGGATGCTGATCACGCCGTCGGCGACGCCTTATGACGCGATGAAGCCGGAGATGATTGCATCGATGCCGCTCGAAGGCGAGTACGGCAGCTGGACAGGACCGCTGCAGCCGTCCACCGAATGGCGCTTCCATCTCGACATCATGCGCGCGCGAGCGGACGTCGGCGGCATCGTCCACACCCACTCCACCTACGCCACCGTGCTTGCGATCGCGCGCAAGTCGATTCCCGCCTGCCATTACATGATGGCCGCGTTCGGCGGCACCGACGTCCGCTGCGCCGGCTATGCGCGCTTCGGCACCAAGGAACTGTCGGAGCTCGCGCTCGCCGCGCTCGAAGGACGCAACGCCTGTCTGTTGGCCAATCACGGCATGATCGCGCTCGGCGCCAATCTCGACAAGGCGATGTGGCTGGCCGTCGAGCTCGAGACGATCTCGCGTCAGTATTATCTGTCGCTGGCGCTCGAAGTCCTGCATCATCCTCAGCGACGACGAGATCGCCGACACCGCGAAGGGGTTCTCCACCTACGGCCTGCAGACGGCGCAGCCAAAGAAGAAAGCACGCTCATCGGTAAAGGCATCGCCGCGCCGGACAGAGAAGAAGCGCAGCAAGACGCGATGACGGGCGGTGCGCCCGTCGCGGGCAGGGATCGCGGGCTGGTCGACATCGCCATCATCGGCGGCGGCATCAACGGAGCCGGCATCGCGCGTGACGCCGCCGGTCGTGGCCTGAAGGTGCTGCTCTGCGAGAAGGACGATCTTGCCGAAGGCACGTCGTCGCGTTCTGGCAAGCTCGTACATGGCGGGCTGCGCTATCTCGAATATTATGAATTCCGCCTCGTCCGCGAAGCCCTGATCGAGCGGGAAGTGCTGCTGGCGTCGGCGCCTCATATCATCTGGCCGATGCGGTTCGTGCTGCCGCACTCGCCGGAGCAGCGTCCAGCCTGGCTCATTCGTGCGGGACTGTTCCTTTACGACCATCTCGGCGGACGCAAGCAATTACCACCCAGCCGGGGCCTGGACCTCGCGCAGGCGCCCGAGGGCGCCGCGCTGCGGCCGGAGTTCCGGCGCGGCTTCGAATACTCGGATTGCTGGGTCGACGACGCCCGGCTGGTGATCCTGAACCTGATCGACGCTTCCGGTCGTGGCGCGCTGATCCTGCCACGCACCCGCGCCGTGCGTGCGCGTCGGGCAGGGAACATCTGGCGGCTCGAGATGCGCGGTGAGGACGGCGGCACGCAGGTCGTGCAGGCGCGTGTGCTCGTCAACGCGGCCGGACCCTGGGTCCAGGACGTCATTCAGGGTGTGGCGGGGCTGAAGTCCGCGCACAATGTGCGGCTCGTCAAGGGCAGCCACATTGTGGTGCCGAAATTCTGGGAGGGGCCGCATGCCTATCTCCTGCAGAACGACGACCGGCGCGTGATCTTCGTCAATCCCTACGAGGGCAATCTGGCGCTGGTCGGCACCACCGACATTCCCTATGCGGGGCGGGCGGAAGATGTTGCGATCGACGAAGCCGAGACCGGCTATCTACTCGGCGTGCTGCACCGTTATATGCGGACACCGCCGCAGGCGCGCGACATTGTCCATGCGTTTTCCGGCGTGCGGCCGCTCTACGATGACAATGCGGAAAATCCGTCGGCTGTGACGCGGGACTATCTCTTCGAGATCGACGGTGGTCCGGGCACGCCGCCGGTGCTCTCCATCTTCGGCGGCAAGATCACCACCTATCGCAAGCTCGCCGAACATGCACTCGGACGACTTGCGCCCTGGTTCTCGAAGATGACACCGGCCTGGACCGCCGGCACGCCGCTGCCCGGCGGGGACATTGGCGGCACATTTTTCGATTTCGTGGCACGCTTGCAGCGTGACTATCCGGATCTGCCGAAAAACCTGCTACTTCACTACGCCCGCCTCTATGGAACTCGTGCGCGGGATCTGCTGGGACCGGTCCGCACCTGCGCCGATCTCGGCCGTCATTTCGGCGGCAATTTCTATGAGCGGGAAGCTTCCTATCTCCGCGAAGCCGAATGGGCAACAACCGCCGCGGATGTTCTGGACCGGCGAACGAAACACGGTCTGTTCCTGACGCCGGCTCAGCGCGCCGCGTTTGAGGCCAGCATTGGCAAGTAAGTCAACGCTTC
The DNA here is from genome assembly GCA_963770385.1 of uncultured Alphaproteobacteria bacterium. GTDB lineage: Bacteria > Pseudomonadota > Alphaproteobacteria > Rhizobiales > Xanthobacteraceae > Bradyrhizobium. The sequence goes on from CAVYPJ010000003.1 coordinate 4,507,295, forward strand.
TCTCTCGCAAGCATTACTGATGCAAGGCGCGTTCATCGTCCTCTAAAGCGCGATGAGATCAGGCCGAATCGTCATCGCGCTTTAGGTCTCTGTTTGAGCATGATCTCCGCGCAAACGCGTTCCGCGTTTGTTAGCTAAGGGAAAACCGCTACACACTTTTCCGGATCATGCTCTAGTTCAGGGATCTGGCGGGAAACAACGGACCCGCCAGCAATGGCGTGGTTGAGCAGCGCGTTACGGCCGCGTCCGGGGGCCCGTTCACTTGCGGACGAGTCCGCGCCCGGGTGGCGCCCGAATACCTCATACATTTGGCGCCGAGCCAAAGTGGCAGCGAAAGCGCCACAAATTTTCGATTGGCAAGTTGACCGCGATCGCAATAAGCTGACGGCACATTTTGATGATCGAGCCGGAAGTGGCCCGCTTTTTCGGCGTTGGTCGGCAAGACGAAATTTTTCAGTTTTTTGGAGAAGAAGATGATGATCAGATGGTGCGCCATTCTCGGCGCTTTTGCCGCGCTTTCCCTTACATCTGCCGCTTTAGCTGAACCTGAACAAGCCAGTACAGATCTATCTTCGCAAGTGATTACCGGCCAGCCGAGCGCAAGTTCGCCGTCTGAAGCGATTACCAATAAGCCGAAGGCAAATGCATCGTCCAAAGTGACGGCGAGCAAATCAAAAGCCAAGCCATCCTCGCAAACGATTGCCGGCCAGCGGGGCGCAAGTGCATCGCCCAAAGTGATTGCCGCCAAGCCAAAGGGAAATGCGTCGTCCAAAGTGACGGCCAACAAGCCAAAAGCAAATCCATCCTCGAAAGCGATTGCTGGCCAGCCGAAGGCAAATCTGAAGCTGATTGCGAGCACGGCAAAGGCTCATCCGGCTTCGGGCGTTCCTTCCGGCAAAACAACGGCAAATCCCGCCGCGAATCCTTCAGTCGCCAATGCCAACGCAGCCATGCCCGTAAGGCCTCATCGCCTTGTGATTCAGGTCGATCAGAACGATCCCGCGGTCATGAACCTGGCGCTCAACAACGCAACCAATGTGATCGACTATTATCGCGCAAAGCAACAAGACGTGCAGGTTGATCTGGTCACTTACGGCCCGGGGCTGAACATGCTGCGCGATGATACCTCTCCGGTGAAGGATCGGATCAAGCAACTAAAGGACTATGCGTTCCCAAGCACCGTTCAGTTCTCCGCGTGCACCAACACCAAGGAGAATATGGAGAAGAAGGAGGGGAAGCCGATCAGCATCGTTTCGGATGCCGTTCTCGTTCCGTCAGGTGTGGTTCATTTGATGGAACTGCAGGAGAGCGGCTGGAGCTACGTGCGGCCCTAAAGCGCGATTGATGCAGTCCAAACGCCCAATTCACGTCTCTGTGGCCAACTAATGGGATTTCGTGGCGGCAGACCGAAACGATCACCGCGTCCCGTAGGCGCGATCGCCGGCGTCGCCGAGACCGGGCAGGATGAAGGCGTCGTCGTCCAGTCCTTCGTCGATCGCTGCGGTCCATAGCGGAACATCGGGGTGCAGGCCGCGGACGCGTTCGACGCCCTCGGGCGCCGCGATCATGCACACCATCCGGATGTCCTTTGCGCCGCGTTCCTTGAGCCGGTCGATCGCCGCGGTCGCCGTGTTGCCGGTCGCGAGCACGGGAGACACGACGATTGCGAGCCGCTCGCCGAGATCCGAGGGCGACTTGAAGAAATATTCCACGGCGACGAAGGTCTGCGGCTCGCGATAGAGGCCGATATGGGCGACACGCGCGGTCGGCACGAGGTCGAGCATGCCGTCGACAAAGGTAATACCGGCGCGCAGTACTGGGACGAATACGAGCTTCTTGCCGGCGATCTTGGCGGAGTGCATCCGCGCAAGCGGCGTCTCGACTGCGACCTCGGTCAGCGGCAGGTCGCGCGTGACCTCGTAGCACAAGAGCATGCCGATTTCCTTGAGCAGCTCGCGGAACGACTTGGTCGAGATCGTCCTGTCGCGGATCAGCGTCAGCTTGTGCTGAACCAGCGGATGATCGACAACCGTAACGCCTTCCATGGTTCCGTCTCCTGTTTCCTGCTGCTCAGAACACCGTTCCGTCGCTGATCACCTTGAGCGGCGGCGATCCATCAGGCCGGCGCCCGAACGCGAGCTTGCGGCCGGCAGCCCAGGTGCCGCCCTCGAGAATTTTTGCCAGCGGAAGGCTCACGGCATCCTGGTTCAGCCGCCGCCGCAATAGCGCGGCAAGCCGGTCGAGCAGCGCCACCGTCAGAGCGCGCCATTCGACGATCAGCGGTGAATCGACGGGATGCGCGTGGGCCTCGTTCGCGGCATCGCGCAGCGACAGCACGCCGCAATCGATGAAGAGACCGCCATTGCGATATTCGGCAAGCCCGGTGAGGCCGTCGATGTCGTCGACGTCAAGTCCCGCGCGTTGCAGCGGCTCGATCAGCGAATAGGTCATCCACTGCGAAAGCTTGTGCAATGGCACGAGCTCGCTGGTGGCGTCATCGCTCTTGAGCGCGGGATGGCGCCAGCAATCGCCGAGCGGCACGCCGTCCAGCGTGATGCGCGACGGCCAGATCGGTCCGAACTGACGCAGCAGTTCGGACAAAATCATCGCGGCGGCGATCGTGCTACCGTCCGCGCGCGACATCAGATGATCGAACAGACCGCCGGGCCGGGCAGTATCCGCCGCGGCGAAAATGTCGCGCTTTGCAAGTAACAGCGCACCAAGCCGGCGCAGCAATTCAGCTCGCCCGTCCATACCCACCAACGGGTTTTCGGGGCTGACTTGAAATCCTCCTTCGAGGTCCGCAATCGAGAGCCGCGCCAGTGCTTCGGCATCGGCGCGCAGCGGATCACCGCGATTGGCAGAAAATATTCCCTTCGCGAACATGTCGAGGCTCGCGAGTGCCAGGCCTTCCGAGCGACCGATGCTTATGCCGCCGACGGCGTCCCGGTAGCGCCAAGCAGGCCCGGCGCCGGCATCGAGCAGCACGCTCACAATGGCGAGATCGAATTCGGCCCGCGCGCGCGCTGCCGCATCAGGCCAGCGCGCCTTGTCGGCAATCGCGGCCCAGCGATCCGCGCCGCCGATCACGAAGTGACGCCAGCGCGAATGAAATGGCACTGCGCCGGCCGGATAATTCTTGTGCATGACCGCGAGCACAATGTCCGCGGTCGCGTCGAGGCGGCCGAGATCTATCCGGAAATACGGGAGTTCGTCGCGCAGTCCGAGGGCGAGCAGGCGATGGGCCCGGTCGCGTACGGCTTCAGCCGATAACAGGGAAAGGGCATCGACCATGTCGACTGTGCTTCGATGGGTCAGTATTTCTCGAGCGGCCGTCCGACCGAATCCGTCAGGTCCTGCGACCTGGTCGGTTCCAGCGAGAAGTAGCCGGCGGCCTTCTTGGCCGCCATCTCGACATGGGCGTCGGCGGGGATCAGCTCCTCCGGAAGCGGAATCCGCTCGACGATCTCGACGCCCTGGCCGACCAGCGCGTCATATTTCATGTCGCTCATCGAGACGAAGCGATCGATGCGGGTGAGGCCGAGCCAATTGATGACATCGGGCATCAGCTGCTGAAAGCGCGCATCCTGCACGCCCGCCACGCATTCGGTGCGTTCGAAATACGCTGCCGCTGCGTCGCCGTCCTCCTGGCGCTTGCGCGCATTGTAGACCAGGAATTTGGTGACCTCGCCGAGCGCGCGGCCTTCCTTGCGGTTGTAGACGATGATGCCGAGGCCGCCGGTTTGGCCGGAATGCACGCATTCCTCGATGCCATGGATCAGATAGGGACGGCAGGTGCAGATGTCCGAGCCGAACACGTCGGATCCGTTGCACTCGTCGTGGACGCGGCAGGTGATCTTGGTGCGATGATCGGAGAGCTTGTCGACATCGCCGAACAGATAGACGGTGGTGCCGCCGATCGGCGGCAGGAACACCTGCAGATCGGGGCGGGTGACCAACTCCGGATACATGCCGCCGGTCTGCTCGAACAGTCCGCGCCGCAGATTGTTTTCGCTGGTGCCGAAGCGTTGTGCGACGCCGGGCAGATACCAAACCGGATCGATCGCGATCTTGACGACGGAGACGCTGCCATTGTCATGGACCACGCTGCCGTCCGCAAAGAGACGCTTGGCAGCGATGGCCGCACGGATTTCCGGCAGATCGAGCCGCGCGCGCGTCACCGCGATCGTCGGCCGGATATCGATGCCTTCAGCGATCTCGCTGCGGAATGTTTCCGCGACGAGATGGCCCCAGGGATCGAGCGCGACGATGCGCGCCGGATCGGTCCATTGCGGGAACGGACCGATCGGCACGGCCGGGTGGGTGTTGGTCAGGTCTGGCCGGCGGATCGGGTCGAGCGCGCCGGAGGACACCGCGAGCGCGCGATAGACCGAATAAGACCCGCCATGGCTTCCGATCACGTTGCGATCCTGCGGGCGCGAGACCGTGCCGATGATCGGCCCTCGCTCGTGCGCGGTCGCGGCACCCCAGGCGATCGGGAAATCATGCTTGGCGCCTGGGACCGGGTGCGACGTCAGGCGGATATGATCGGTACGGTTGGAACGTGTCATCGAACGGTAACCCCCCAAAACGGCGACGGCCCGCCTGAACGACGGGCCTGGCCATAAGGAGCGAACATTTTCACACACATTATATAGGGAATTCTTCGCTGCGCACAATGATCTCGTTGGCCGGTGAGGGCGGGCTGGCCGCGCCGTGCTTTAGGACTGATTAAGGCGGTGCGTTCGTTTGGTGATGCTTTTGCGGGCAAGGCGCTTCTGGGCCCCGCATTTGACTCCCGCACTGCCGCAATTTTATCTGTGCGGGTCTCAACGAGGAGAGCCAGCACCATGCGCGTGATCAATGTCGCCGCCGCCCAGATGGGCCCGATCCAGCGCGCCGAGGGGCGCGATGTTGTGGTCCGGCGGATGCTGGCGTTGATGGACGACGCCAAGGGCAGGGGCGCCGACCTGATCGTCTACCCGGAGCTGGCGCTGACGACGTTTTTCCCGCGCTGGTATATTGAGGATCAGGCCGAGGTCGACAGCTGGTTCGAGCGCGACATGCCGAACGATGCGGTGCGGCCGCTGTTCGACCGGGCGGCAAAGCACGAGATGGCGATGTGCCTCGGCTATGCCGAGCTGACGCCCGACGGCCATCATTTCAACACCGCGATTCTCACCGATCGCGGTGGCCGGATCGCCGGAAAATACCGCAAGGTCCATTTGCCCGGGCATGACGAGTTCGATCCGGAGCGCACCCATCAGCATCTGGAAAAGCGCTATTTCGAGCCGGGCGACCTCGGCTTCCCGGTCTGGCGCGAACTCGGCGGCATCATCGGCATGGCGGTCTGCAACGACCGCCGTTGGCCGGAGACCTATCGCGTGATGGGGCTGCAGGGTGTCGAGATGGTTCTCATCGGCTACAACACGCCGTCGGTGAATTCGCAGAAGAACGCGGAGGGCCCGGAGAAGCGGCTGTTTCACAACCGCCTCTCGGTGCAGGCCGGCGCTTATCAGAACTCGTGCTGGGTGGTGTCGGTCGCGAAGGCCGGCGTCGAGGACGGCCATCCGCTGATCGGCGGCAGCGTGATCGTCAATCCTGACGGCGAGATCGTCGCGGAAGCGAAGACCGAAGGCGACGAGCTGCTCGTGCACGCCTGCGATCTCGACGACACCGTGTTCGGCAAGCAGACGATTTTCGACTTCGCCCGTCATCGCCGCATCGAGCATTACGGCCTGATCACCAGCCGCACCGGCGCGATCCCGCCGCCGTGATCCGCTGAACACGCGTCAGCGCGCGGCGAATTGCACCGCGCCGAGCGCCATGGTGACAGCCGCCTGGGTCGGATCGATCACGGGAATGCCGAGCGCATCTTCGAGCGCCTTGCGATGACGCGCCATGCCGGCGCAGCCCATCACGATCGCGCCCGCGCCATCCTCTTCTTTCAGCGCCCGGCCGATCACGATCATCTTGCTGAGCGTGCCTTCGCCCGACGCCGTCTCCGCCACGCTCATGTCGAGCGGCCGCTCGGCGGCGAGCCGATCCATCAGGCCCATCTGGCGCAGATAGCGCAGGTGACGGCGCGATCGAGCGTTGCGCGATCGCGATGACGCCGAACGTCTCGGCGCGCGTCAGCGCGGTCAGCACGCCGCATTCGGCGATGCCCAGCACCGGCCGCGTGGTCGCCTCCCGGCAGACATGCAGCCCGGGATCGCTGTAGCAGGCAATCACGAAAGCGGCCGACACATTGTCGCTCTCGACGAAGCGGCGCAGCGGCATGGTGACGCTGTCGGCATCGGCCTGACTCTCGATTCCGAACGGTCCCTCGGCCAGCGTCTCGCAGACGATCTCAGGCCCGTCGGCAAACGTCAGAGGTTTCAAAGCCTCGGCAAGCCCCGCTGTAACCAAGCCGTTGGAATTGGGATTGATGACCGTGATGCGTGGCCGGGACATGGGAGTTACCTGCTTGACCTCTGTTGACGGCGACGGGAACAGGCAATCACTATGCCACGGATTGCGTGACACGGTCATGCGTCCGGCGTGGTCCCATTTGCCGGAACTATCCTGAAGGAGATGGCAATGAGCGAGCCCGCCTACGACCTGATCATCCGGGGAGGGCGCGTTGCCACCACCACGGATACGTTCGAGGCGGACGTGGCGATTGCCGGCGAGAGCATCGCCGCGATCGGCCGTGGGCTCGGTCCGGCCAAGCGCGAGATCGATGCGCGCGGCAAGCTGGTGCTGCCGGGCGGCGTCGACAGCCATTGCCACATCGAGCAGCTATCCGCCGCCGGCATCGTCAACGCCGACACGTTCGAGAGCGCGACGACGTCGGCGGCGTTCGGCGGCACCACCTCGGTGATCTGCTTTGCCGCGCAACATGTCGGCATGCATCTGCCGCAGGTGATGGAAGAATATCACGCGCTGGCCCGCAAGGGCGCGGTGATCGACTACGCATTCCACATCATCATCGCCGATCCCACGAAGGAGACACTGGAGCATCATCTCCCCGCGCTGATGAAGCAGGGTCACGGCTCGATCAAGATCTTCATGACCTACGATCTCCTGAAGATCGACGACGAGCCGTTGCTCGACATTCTGGTGACGGCGCGCGAGGGCGGCGCGATGCTCTGCGCGCATGCCGAGAACCACGGCATCATCTCCTGGATGGTGAAGCGGCTGCTGGCGCGCGGCTATACCGCTCCGAAATATCACGCCATCAGCCACGCGCGCTTTTCCGAGGCCGAAGCATTCAACCGGCTGATCGGCATGGCGGCGCTGGTCGACCAGCCGATCATGATCTTCCATGTCTCGACTGCCGAAGGCGCGAAGGTGATCCGCGATGCCCGCGGGCAGGGGCTGAAGGTCTTTGCCGAGACCTGTCCGCAATATCTGTTCCTCACCGCCGCCGATCTCGACAAGCCCGGCATCGACGGCGCGAAATGGATGTGCAGTCCGCCGCCGCGCCGCGCCGCGGATCAGGAAGCGCTGTGGCAGGCGCTGTCGCTAGGCGATCTGCAGACCGTTTCGTCCGATCACGCGCCGTATCGCTTCGACGAGACCGGCAAGCTGCGCGCCGGGCCAAATCCGAACTTCAAGCAGATTGCCAACGGCATGCCGGGGTTGGAGCTGCGGCTGCCGCTGTTGTTCGACGCGATGGTGTCAAAGGGCCGGCTCGGGTTGAACAAGTTCGTCGAACTGACCGCGACGGCGCCCGCGAAGATCTACAACCTTCATCCGCGCAAGGGATCGATCGCGATCGGCGCCGACGCCGACATCGCGATCTGGGATCCCGATCGTCGCGTCACCATCAGCGACGAGATGATGCATGATCTCGCCGGCTACACGCCGTTTGCGGGGCGTAGCGTGCAGGGCTGGCCGGCGACGGTGCTGTCGCGCGGCCGTATTATCGTCGATGGCGGCAAGCTGTCTGCCCAGCCAGGCTCCGGCAAGTTCTTTGCGCGCAGCGGCGGCGAGGCCGCGAAGCCGCTCGGGCGTCTCGTCGCGGACATGGACCCGGAACAGAATTTCGGCGCGAAGCTGCTGTGAGCCGGGGTAGATGGGTTTGGTGTGCACAAGGCGCGGGTGTATCTGTCGATTTCGCGCTGCGCCGCACCTGACATTGCCCGCGCGCGGACGCGCGCCGTCACATTGTCGGCAAGATTCGATATGGGAGGACGCCCACTTCCTCGGGCGCCGCCGCGCCAGGCTGGTTCATTTCTGCATCGCTGGCGGCAGGCGTTTCGTGGTTGCGGACCATTGTGCTAAATCCTAGTCTCGCGGTGTTGGTCGCCAACCACACCACCTCTCATAGGCAATCAAAGCAAAGAGCGGCCAAGGAGGAAACAATGCGATACAGCAATCCAGACCGTCGAACCATTCTGAAAACCATGACGTCATTGGCGGCGGCATCATCGATGGCAAAAATTACCGCTGGACGTGCGGAGGCCGCCACCGCTTCCGATCCGGCCCTGAGCCCCGCGCTTGGGGATGTCGATCAAGCGCTGCGGCAGGCCGTCAACGCGCGGACCGTGCCGGGCCTCGTCGCCATTGCGGCAAACGACAAGGGCATCGTCTACGAGGGCGCGTTCGGGCCCTCGATCACCGCGGACAGCGTGTTCTGGATCGCGTCGATGACCAAGGCGATCACGGGCGCCGCCGCCATGCAACTGGTCGAGCAGGGCAAGCTGCAGCTCGATCAGCCGATGGGCAAGCTGCTTCCGCAACTGGAGCAGCCCAAGGTGCTTGAGGGGTTCGATGCCAGCGGCGCACCGAAGCTTCGCCCCGCCAAGCGAGCGATCACGCTGCGCCACCTTCTCACTCACACTGCGGGTTTCACCTACAGTATCTGGAGTGAGCCGATGACGCAGTTCGAGAAGGTCACGGGAACTCCTTTCGTCGGCGACTGCAAGAATGCCAGCTTCAACGCGCCGCTGATGTTCGATCCCGGCGATCGCTGGGAATACGGCATCAACATGGACTGGGTCGGCAAGGCGGTTGAGGCCGTGAGCGGCCAGTCATTGGAGGTCTATTTCAAGGAGAAGATCTTTGCGCCGCTCGGCATGACCGATACCGGCTTCCTGATCAGCTCCGCGCAAAAGGCCCGTGTCGCGCCGATGTTCAGCCGGGAAGGCGACGGCTCGCTCAAGCCGATGGACTTCGAAATGCCGCAGCGGCCCGAATTCTTCATGGGCGGCGGTGCGCTCTTCAGCACGCCACGGAACTACATGGCGTTTCTGCAGATGCTGCTGCACGAAGGCACGTTCAACGGCGCGCAGGTGCTGAAGCCCGAGACCGTGGCGTTGATGCGGCAGAACCACATCGGGGATATCAACGTGGTCACGTTGAAGACGGTGCACCCGGAGACCTCGAAAGATGCGAACCTGTTCCCCGGCATGCCCCAGAAATGGGGACTGTCGTTCGACATCAACACCGAACCAGGCCCGGCCGGACGCAGCGCGGGGAGCCTCGCCTGGGCCGGGCTGTTCAACACCTACTTCTGGGTTGACCCGAACAAGCGCGTCACCGGCACCATCATGACGCAGCTCCTGCCGTTTGCCGACGATCAGGTCCTGAAGCTGTTCGCCAAGTTCGAGAGCGGTCTCTATGCCGCTATCGCCTGACGCATGATCCCGGAAACAGCCTGCCCCGCACTTCGATAGCGGGGCGGGCGCCGGCTTTCGCTTGCGACAAACGCGGATCGCGTTCGCGCGGAGATCACGCGCATGTTTCGGTCGATCAGTCTCGATGCTCCAGCCGCGCCGCAAGCGGCTCGGCCAATCCCGACGTCGGCTTCGCGGCCGGACGCCGGAAAGTGCCTGCCGTTGCCTTGCGCAGCCGCAGCGCATGCAGCGCTTCGGCCTGCTTCACCGCGGCGATGACCTGATCGACCACCGGCACGGGGATGCGGTCGGCGACGCGGCTTGCCAACCCCGAGAGCGGCGCGCCTGCGAAGATCAGCACGTCGGCCTCGTCTTCCTTTACGCTGCGCAACGCGAGTTCGACCAGCAGATCTTCCTTCTCGTTCTGGACGTCGGAGATCTGCCGGAAATTGCCGTCGAGCATGCGGATGCCCGCGCAGCGCTCCCGCAGCCCGTGCATGCGGACGCATTCCTCGTACCAGGGACCAAGCGCCTGCGCGAAGGTGACGATCGCAAAACGGCGGCCGGCCATGCAAGCGGTCAGCATCGCGGCTTCCGCAAGGCCTATCACCGGCACGTCGAACAATTCCCTTGCCGCAAACAGCCCGGGATCGCCGAACGCCGCAATGATCGCCGCGTCGATGTCGCGATGCCGTTCGGCGAGCATTTCGAGCGCCACAGCGCCGCCGATCTGCGCCTCGGCGCGCGTCGCGATATAGGGCACGCCGCGTGGTGCGGTGGCCGATATCAGCGTCGTGTCGGGCGCAGCGGCGGCCCGGGCGACCTGCATCATCAGCTCGGTAACGTCGGCGCTGGTGTTGGGATTGAGCAGCAGCAGTTTCATCGGGACGTCCGAATGATTTGGTTAGAAGGCAGGCGCCATCGACTATACGATCGATGGCGCCGGTATTCATCGGTCGTCTCGCGAGACGCGGCGTCGCGCTGCTCAAAATGCAAGCCCATTCCGGTGATTCAAGCAGCATATCGACCGAAATCTATGCAGTGTAGGATTCGTTATTGCACGAACGAATTGGCCGGAAGATGATCCGCGCGAACCAGCAGGCAGGGCTGCTGGACAAGGGATAATCAATGCCTGGACGCCTCGGCATGATCACGCCGTCGTCGAACTCGGTGCTGGAGCCGGTCACCGCGGCCATGCTGGCGGCAAGCCCTGACGTGACCGCGCATTTCGCGCGCCTTCGGGTGACCGAGATCGCGCTGGACGCGCCCGCGCTTGAACAGTTCGATCCCGGCCACATGCTGCCGGCGGCCGAGCTGCTTGCGGATGCGAAGGTCGATGCGATCGCCTGGAACGGCACGTCCGCGAGCTGGCTCGGGATCGAGCGTGACACCAGCCTCTGCGCGGCAATCATCGAGCGGACGGGGATTCCGGCGACCACATCGACGCTGGCTTGCCTGGAGGCGATCAAGTGCGGTGGCGCCAAGCGGATCGGGTTGGTGACGCCCTATACCGACGATGTCCAGAAGCGTATCGGCGAGGTCTGGGGCCGGGCCGGCGTCGCGTGCCATGCCGAAAGACATCTCGGCATCCGCGACAATTTCGCCTTCGGCACCGTTGACGCGCAGCCGATCGCTGAAATGATACGGGCGGTCGCGGCCGAAGGCTGCGATGCCGTCGTCATTCTCTGCACCAATCTGAACGGCGCGGGTATCGCGGCTACGCTCGAACGGGAACTCGATGTGCTGATCCTCGACTCGGTCGCGGTCACGCTTTGGCAGTCGCTGCGGATCGCAGCCGCTGACGGCGGCGATCTGGCGGCGTGGGGCAAAATCTTCAGGGAAGCGAGATTTCGGACATGACGACGCAATTTGATATGGCGGTGCGCGGCGGCACCATCGTCACCGCGAGCGACGAATTTCGCGGCGATATCGGTATTCGTGATGGCCGGATTGTCGCGGTGGCCGACCGCATCGAGGGCGCGGCGCGCGAGATCGACGCGAGCGGCTTGCTGGTCCTGCCGGGCGGCATCGACAGCCATGTGCATATCTCGCAGTCCTCGGGCCCGGATATCGTGATGGCCGACGATTTTGCGTCCGCCACGCGCGCGGCGGCGGCGGGCGGCAACACGATGGTTTTGCCTTTTGCCATGCAGATGAAGGGATCGTCGCTGCGCGCCTGCGTCGAGGACTACAAGAAGCTCGCCGAGGGCGAATGCTATATCGACACGGCCTTTCACCTGATCATCTCCGACCCGACCGCCGTCGTACTCGGGCAGGAGTTGCCGGCGCTGGTCCAGGACGGCTACACCTCGTTCAAGGTGTTCATGACCTATGACGACCTCGTCCTCAACGACAAGCAGTTGCTGGAGGTGTTCGAGGTCGCGCGGCGCGAGAAGGCGCTGGTCATGGTTCATTGCGAAGGCTACGACGCGATCCGCTATCTGACCTCGCGCCTGGAGCAGGAGGGCAAGATCGCGCCTTACTATCACGGCGTGTCCCGGCCCGAAGCGGTCGAGCGCGAGGCCACCCACCGCGCGATCAGCCATGCAGAGATCGTGGGTGTCCCGATCATGATCGTGCACGTGTCGGGGAGGGAGGCGATGGAGCAGGTGCGCTGGGCGCAACGGCGCGGACTGCCGGTTCATGCCGAAACCTGTCCACAATACATCACGCTGACGGCCGACGACATGAAGGGCCTGAACATGGACATGAGCGGCAGCAAATATGTCTGCTCGCCGCCACCGCGCGATGTGGAGAGCCAGCAGGCGATCTGGGAAGGTCTGACGGGCGGCGTCTTCCAGACCTTTTCATCGGATCACTGTCCTTTCCGCTATGACGACCCACAGGGAAAGCTCATCCCGAAGGGGCGAACGTCCTTCCGCTGGGTGCCGAACGGCATCCCCGGCGTGGAGACGCGGCTGCCGATCCTGTTCTCCGAGGGGGTTTCCAAGGGGCGTATCTCCCTGCAGAAATTCGTCGAGCTGACCGCGACAAATCATGCGCGCATCTACGGCCTCTATCCCCGCAAGGGCTCGATCGGCGTCGGCTTCGATGCCGATCTCGTGCTGTGGGACCGCAATCTCAAGCGCACCATCCGTCAAGCCGACCTGCACCACGGATCGGACTACACGCCGTGGGAGGGTTTCGAGGTCACGGGCTGGCCGGTCATGACGATCGCGCGGGGCCGCGTCGTCGCCGACAACGGCACGATCGTCGGCGACAAGGGCGCCGGTGAAATCCTGGGCCGCACGACCTCGAGCCTGATCGAGCGGTAAGGCAATAATTTCCATAGCAATCTCAACGAGGCGCCCGCCAGCAATGTGCCGGAACGGCACATGAGGTTCGGCCAATTCGTTTTGCGTTAGCCTCGTCAATCGGCTCGTGCGTTCGCAAATTGCTTTGTGACGTGGAGTCAGTGTATCAGGGCCGCATTCTCCTGGATTGCGGAACATTGGACATGGCCGAAGCGGATTTGGACGTCGTTATTCGCTCGCTTGCAAAGAAGCAGATCAAGACCCTGACGGACGCTGCCAAGAAGCGGCATGGCCGGCTGATGGGCATGGCCGCCAAGGCGAAGGATAAGGACGCCAAGAACCGCTACAAGCATATCGCCAAGAATACGCTGCTGCTGGCGCGTGCCGCGGCAAGGCGGCTGCAGATCACGGCGGAGAACACGGCCGACAGCTATGCGCGGTTGATCAAGAAGGCCGCGGACGACGCGCCGGTGACGAAGCCTGCCAAGAAAGAGACTGCCAAGAAAGAGCCCGCAAAGAAAGAGCCCGCAAAGAAGGAAAAGGCCGAAAGCTGATTCGGCCGCGCCGTTTCATAAAGCGTGCGCTGGACGGTCCATTTCGCCCTCGCGTGATGTTCGGCGACGATAGCGTCACCGCCTGCTGATTTCCGGTCGGGTAAGATCTGGTGCACAGAATCTCCGTCGCAACGAGCGGCTTTGACGGAGGTCGCATATGCGAGCTGCCATTTCACTTGTCGTATTCGCGCTGCTGCTGATCGCCCCGGCGTCGGCGTCGGAGGAGGCCGACGCGTTCGCACGTGTTCAGCAACTGTTCGACGCCTGGAACAAGAACGACTCCGCGACCGTTGCCAGCGTTCTGACGGAGTCGATTGAGATCATCGACTCCACCGCGCCGTATCACTGGTCCGGGACGCATGCTCTGCAGGCTTGGAGCGATTCGTTTGCAGCCGATGCGAAGGCGAACTCGGTCACAGAGCCGTCCCTGGAACTGCTTCAGCCTACCCACGTCGATCTCGGCGCCGGTGATACCGCCTACGTCGTCGTTCCTGCGATCTATCACTGGAAGAAGGGCGCGGAGAAGATGCAGGAGAAGGGCATCATCACGGCTGCGTTGCACAAAGTCGACCAGAAATGGCGCGTCGCGGCCACTGCCTGGACAAGGCAGTAACACCGGCTGATGCGTCCGTAGCTGGGATCAGCGAAGCGCTGTCCGGGCCTTTTCCATGCGGCTCCTCACATCATCTCCTCATAAGTTCACGAAGACTGGCGCAGACGTGACCAGCAAATAGGAACCAAGCCCAAGTCTTCCGCTTTGAGGTGCCGAAACCCAGGGAGAGACATCCCTGTTCGAGCTATGCGAAGTCCGGCGACAATCCGAAGTTGAAGGACTGGGCCGGCAAAACACTGCCGACGTTGCAGCATCATGTCGAAATGGCGCAGGCGATGAACAGGAGCCGCGACTGAACCAGCAGAGGTTTCTACTGAAATCGGAGAAGTGTAAATGCGTCAGACGTTAAGCATTGCGGTGCTATCCGTTGCAATTCCGCTGGTGCTGACCTTTGCGTCGGTGCCGTCATCCTTTGCTCGAGGCGGTGGTGGCGCAGGCCATTCTTCATCGGGAATGTCATCCACCGTCGGATTGGCCCATCCATCAGGGTTATCCGGAATGGGCTCGCGAGCGACGGACGGCGGCGTCAATCCGACGATGACTCCAGTGCCCGGTACCTCCGGTTCGCCGGCTGCCGATAGTGCGCTTCATGCGAACGGCGCTTCGCGCGAGGCCAGCCCGATTGAACGGGACAGCGACGCCGCGATCGATGCCGAGAACCGCAGGCTCGACCGAACGGCCAACAGCATCTGCAGGGGCTGTTGACGAGCGCGAGCCGTCAACTGCACAAGGCGATGCTGCCTCATTTCGTGGCTATCGACACTCCGTTGCGATCACGGATCGCCGCGGCGTGATGTCGGGGGCCCGTTCGTTCACGGCCTGCTGAAAACTCCCAACGATGAGTTGATGTGATGGTGGCCATTGCCGCCGTTCAACAATATCTCAACGAACCTTACCTCGTTTTAACCGATAGGCAATTGAGGCCGAGGCGTTCGCACGCCATGTTGATGGAGCCGTCGGCGCGTGCTCCGCGTTGTCGGTGGTCTGCTCTGACAGTTCTTCCAACAAAAAATTATCGGGAAACGTGCGAGGCGGGTGGCGTGATCCGCGCGCAACGCTGGATGCTGTTCGAGGTCCAATGGCTTTGTTGTCACGATCCTTCATTCGCAAGCGGGCGATCGCAGCGACGACCGCATGCCTGGTGTCCATGGCATCACTGGCGCTGGGACCACAGCCGGCCACCGTATCTCGCACTCCTCTGGTCGCGTTGGTGCAGAAGAATCCCGACTGGCGGCGGGCTTCGGCGGAAACGCCGGGACCGCAGACGTGGGCGCAGCTTTGCAATTGGCGCCTGCATTTGGTGAAGGCCACGGTGAAGTCGGCGCCTCTGCCGCCTTTGGGATGATCCCGGCACCGCCAGGTGTCGTTCACGTGCGCCGGTCAATGGGCGAACGCTCCACGTTGCGACGTTCGCCAAGCGACTCGCAGTGAGGTCTGGATATGGGACTAGTTCGTTTTGCCCTGCGATTTCCGCACACGTTTTACGTGGTCGCAGCATTGATCCTGTTTCTCGGGGTGACCGCCTGCTTCACGATGCCGACGGACATCTTCCCGGAGATCAATATCCCCGTCGTGACGGTGATCTGGAGCTATACGGGCCTCAGCACGCCCGAGATGGAGCAGCGCGTCACCACCTACAGCCAGTATTCGATCTCGTCGAACGTCACCGGCATCAGAAACATCGAAGCGCAGACGATGGCGGGATTGTCGGTGCAGAAGATCTACTTCCAGCCGGATGTCAATCTTGATCTCGCCATCGCCCAGATCGTGTCGGCCACCAATGCCATTCGCGCGCTGATGCCGCCGGGTATCCAGGCGCCGCTGGTGGTGCAGTTCAACGCCTCCAGCGTACCGGTGCTGCAGATCAGCCTGAGTTCGGACACGCTGAGCGAACAACAGCTCTATGATTACGGCATCTATCGGATCCGCCAGCAGCTTGCGCCGATCCCCGGCATCACGCTGCCGACGCCGGCCGGCGGAAAATATCGCCAGATCATGGTCGATCTCGATCCGCCGAAGCTGCTCGCCAAGGGCCTGACGCCGCTCGACGTCGTAAACGCCGTCAATGCGCAGAATTTGACCCTGCCGGCGGGCACCGCGAAATTCGGCAAGAAGCAATATGCGGTGCGCACCAATGCGACGCCGCGCCTCGATCGAGGATCTCAACAATATTCCGATCAAGGTCGTCAATGGCGCTACCGTCTTCGTCAAGGATGTCGGGCAGGTGCATGACGGCTGGCTGGTGCAGCAGAACGTGGTGCGGCAGAACGGCCGCCGCTCGGTGCTGCTCAGCATCATCAAGAACGGTAACGCCTCGACGCTCACGGTGGTCAACGCCGTGCACAAGGCGCTCGTGACCGCGCGCGCCGCGGCGCCGCCCGGCATGCAGATCAACGAGCTGTTCGATCAGTCGGTGTTCGTAAAGCATTCGGTCGCAGGCGTGCTGCGCGAAGGCGCCATCGCGGCGGCGCTGACCGCACTGATGATCCTTTTGTTCCTCGGCTCGTGGCGATCGACCGTCGTCGTCATGATCTCGATCCCGCTGTCGATCCTCGCTTCGTTGATCGTGCTGAATTTCCTGGGCGAGACGCTCAACACGATGACGCTCGGAGGTCTCGCGCTCGCGGTCGGCATCCTCGTCGACGATTCGACCGTGACGATCGAGAACACGCATCGGCTTCTGACGGAGGAGGGGCAACCGCTGCCACACGCGACGCTGCACGGCGCGGCCGGGATTGCGGTGCCGACGCTTGTCTCGACGCTCGCCATCAGTTGCGTGTTCACCTCGGTGGTGTTTCTCGACGGACCGGCGAAATATCTGTTTACGCCGCTCGGACTTGCGGTGGTCTTCGCGATGCTGGCGTCCTACGGCCTGTCGCGTACGCTGACGCCGATCGTGATCGGGCTGCTGCTCAAGGGCGAGCACCATGGCCCGGTAAACCTCGAAACCGCCGGCCTCTTCGCCCGCTTCCATGCCGGCTTCGATCGCGGCTTCGAAAAGATGCGCCATGCCTATTCGGACCTGCTCAGGGCGCTGGTCAGCCATCGCTTCATCCTGCCGATCGTGATGCTGGTCGTGCTCGGGCTCGGCGCGATCATGTTCCCGCTGGTCGGGCGCGACTTCTTCCCGCTGATCGACGGCGGGCAGATCCAGCTTCACGTCCGTGCGCCCGCGGGCACGCGGATCGAGGATACCGAGCGCATCTTCCAGGACGTGGAAGACAAGATCCGCGAGGTGATCCCCGACAAGGATCGGCAGCTCATCGTCGACAATATCGGGCTGCCGGCGCGCGCCTATAATCTCGCCTTCAGCGACGGGTCGACCATCGGCGTCAATGACGGCATCATCCTGGTTTCGCTGAAGGAGGGCCACGCGCCGACGGCCGACTACGTGCGCAAGCTGCGGCAGGTGCTGCCGGAGGCATTTCCGGCCGATACGTTCTATTTCCAGGCGGCCGACATCGTGACGCAGATCCTCAATTTCGGTCTGCCGGCGCAGATCGATGTGCGCACCGTCGGCTACGACAAGGCCAACAATCTGCATGTCGCGCAGGAATTGCGGCAGCGGATCGCCGCCATTCCGGGGATCGCTGATGCGCATCTGCAGCAGGAGGTCGACGCGCCGGCCTTCTACGCCGATATCGACCGCACCCGGGCCGCGCAGCTCGGGCTCAACGCCAGCACGATCGCGACCAATGTCAATGTCAGCCTGAGCTCGTCGGAGCAGGTGACGCCGAATTTCTGGACCGATCCGAAATCGGGGATTCCCTATTACTTCGCGGTGCAGACCCCGGAGAACCGGATCAGCTCGCTGAACGATCTCGGCAACACGCCGGTTTCGACCTCGCTGTCGTCGTCCACGGCGGATGCACCGGTGCCCGGGCTGCTCAGCAATGTCGCGACCTTCCGGCGCGGCAGCATCCCGACCAATGCCAACCAGGCCAATATCCAGCCGGTTTACGAGGTCTATGCCAGCGTGCAGGACCGTGACCTCGGCAGCATTGCGAGCCGGATCAGCGCAATCGTGTCGGACCTGCAGAAGCAACTCAAGCCCGGCAATACGATCCAGGTGATCGGCCAGATCCAGAGCATGAACGGCGCCTTCATCAATCTCGGCATCGGGCTGCTGTTCGCCGCGGTGTTCGTCTATCTGCTGATGGTCGTGAACTACCAGACCTTCGGCGATCCCTTCGTCGTCATTCTGGCGTTGCCGGCGACGCTCTGCGGCATCCTGTTCATGCTGTTCGTGACGGGCACGACACTCAACGTGCCGTCGCTGATGGGCGCGATCATGGCGGTCGGCGTCGCCTCGGCCAACTCGATCCTGCTCGTGACATTCGCGCGCGAGCAGCAGCTTGCTGGCAAGACCGCGTTCGAGGCTGCGATCGAGGCGGGACACACCCGCATCCGGCCGGTGCTGATGACGGCGGCGGCGATGATCGTCGGCATGATCCCGATGGCGATTGGTGCGGCCGGCGAGGAGCAGAACGCAGCGCTGGCGCGCGCCGTGATCGGAGGCCTTCTGTTTGCGACACCGACCACGCTCTTGGTCGTACCTTATCTGTTTGCAGTCCTGCGCAAAGGGAACGACGGCAAGATCCATCACGGCGTATTTGACGAGGGACTGGAATGAACTTCAACCGACCTGGACAAATCGAGCCCGAAAAGATCGAGCCCGAAAAGATCGAGCCTGGGGAGATCGACCGCGAGGTCGAAGTGCCGCCGGCGCATCGAAAGCGCTCGCGCGGCAAGAGCTTCCTATGGGGCTTGATCTTCGTGCTGATCGTCGGCGGCGTGCTGGCCAACGGCGCCCGCAATCACTATGCGCAGAGCAAGGAGGTGGATGCGATCGCGCAGGAGAGCAGGGACATGGTTCCTCAGGTACACATCGAGACCCTGCAGCCGAGCGACAAGATCAACGTGGTCAGCCTGCCGGCCACGACGTCGGCGTTCTCAGCCGCGAATATCTTCGCGCGCGCCAGCGGCTACATCGCCAAGCGCGAGGTCGATATCGGCGACCACGTGAAGGCCGGCCAGCTGCTGGCCGAGATCGTCGCGCCCGAGCTCGATCATCAGATCACGCAGGCGCAGGCGACGCTGGGCCAGCTCCGGGCGGCGCTGCAGCAGGCGCAGGCCAATCACGAGCTTGCCAAGGTGACCTGGGATCGCGACGGTCCGCTGGTGAAGGAGGGTTGGCTGACCAAGCAGCAGGGCACGACCGACGTGCAGACCTTGAAGGCACAGGAGGCCGCGGTCTCGGTTGCAGAAGCGAACGTCAATGCGGAGCAGGCGCAGCTTCAGGTGCTGCAGCAGCAGAAGGACTATCAGCGCGTGGTCGCGCCGTTCGATGGCGTCATCACCCAGCGCAATATCGATATCGGCAGCCTGGTCCAGGCGGATGCGACCAGCGGCACCTTCATGTTCACGATCATGCAGAACAACGTCATTCGTACGCAGGTGTTCGTTCCGCAGGATGAAGCCTTCGGCCTCAAGCCCGGCATCGACGCGGTGGTCCATGTCCCGGAAATGCCGGACCGTACCTTTCCCGGCAAGGTGACACGGATCGCGGACGCGTTGCAGCCCGGCTCGCGGACGCTTCTGACCGAGATCGACATCCCGAATCCGGACGGCACGCTTACGTCCGGCATCTACTGCACCATCGATCTGCACATTCCGCGCAAGACGCCGAGCGTCATGGTGCCGGCCGATGCGATCATCTTCAACGAGCACGGCGTGCAGGTCGCGGTGGTGGAGAATGGGGTGGTGCATCTGCGCAAGGTGAACGTGGTGCGCGATTTCGGACAGCATGTCGATGTCGACCGCGGCGTCAAGGCAGGCGATCAGGTGGTCATCAATCCGGCGGTCAATCTGGCCGAGGGCAACAAGGTGCAGGCGCGGCCGCAGGCGAAGCAGCAGACCTCTTGAGGGAGCGCGGCGACACGGAATGTCCGCCGCCGCGTTTTCTTTGCAGTGGAACTGGGGCAGTTCCGTCCGGGCTGCCCTAATCCTTACAAACTCGAAACGTCGGTGAAGCAGACCACAACCTCTCGTTCACGGCGCATTCAGCGCAACGGGCCTATCCGCGGATCGTCTTGGTGGGGCTTGGCGATGGTGCGACGGGAACGAGGGTGGACTTGCCGAACGATTTCGACAACGTGGCCATTGTAGTTGATTGGCTCGATGCCTGCAGGAGCGGGAGCCTCGATACGCTCCTCGATCTCTATGCCGGCGATGCCAGCCTGGAAGCCGCTCATGAAGGCGTCGCGATCAGCGGGCGCGCTCAGCTCGAAGTCTATTGGGCGGCAAAACTTTCGACTCTCTCACCGGGCGCCTTCACGCTGGACCAGATCATGCCGGTCGACCATGGCGTGATGCTCGACCATTCGGATGCCGAGGGCAGACCGGTCCGCACGGTGTTCAGCTTCGATGCGGCCGGCAGGATATCGCGCTCGCGAAGCGAGCCGGTGTCGCCATGAGGAGGCGGCCGTCAGCCGGCGGCGGTTTGTTCCAGGGGCAGGCGGCAGCGCACCAGCGTGCGGCCTTTCTCGCGCAGCAGCTCGAAGGTTCCATTGAGCGCGCGGACCCGTTCGCGCATGCCGGTCAACCCGCGGCCGAATGCGCTGTCGGCCGTGAAGCCGACGCCGTCATCTGAGATCTCGATCGCGACGTCCTCGCCGGCAATGGCCGCGTCGACGTCCATCGCGCTCGCCTGTGCGTGCCGAAGCACGTTCGTGATCCCTTCCTGGATGACACGGAACGTGGTCTGCGACAGCAGCCCGTCGATATCGTTCAGGCGGCGGTCGATCCTGGATGTCAGCTTGAGCGCGGGCGCCTGCGCCTGAGCGTTCCGCAGCAAGGTCCGGAGGCTCTGCTCCAATCCGAGATCCTGCACATAGAGCGGACTGAGCCCCTCGAGGATGCGGCGGTTGACCTGCTGCAACGCCTCGGCCGCCTGCAGTATACCCTGGACGGACGCCCCGGGCTCCCTGTTGTTCTCGGTCGCGGCCTCCACCAGCGCCGTGGCATTGGCGCGGATCGCAAACAACAGCGGCCCAAGCTCGTCGTGCAGTTCCTGCGCGAGCTCGTGCCGCTCGTCGTCCTGAAGCGAGACGATCTTGCGCAGCAAGCTCCGATTGTCCTGGCTCAGCCGCTTCAGTGTGCTGGCAAGCGCATTGGCTTCCTGGCAGCTCCGGCGGATTTCGGGAGGACCGGCGACCGGGATCATCGAGTCGTAGTTGCCGCCGCGCATCCTCGTGAGACCCGCGCCGAGTTGCTCCAGCGGACGGAGCGCCGCGCCGGCGGTAAAATAGGCGCTCAGCGCGGCGAGCAGCATCAAGGCCGATCCCGACGAGACGATCGCCAGGAACCCCATCCACTTCTCGAAGATGTCCGCAGAGAGGTCCGGCGTGAAGACGATGTCTCCGACGTGCTCCGTGCCGATCGTGACGGGGTAGGCGGCATCAAGCTCCGGAATGGGCAGCAGCCTGACGAACCAGTCCGGCACCGAATGGGTCGCGTTGCGCAGGCGCGGCGGGCTTGCGCTGCTCCCGACGGCTCGAAACGCCACGGCGCCCGACGCGCCAAGGCTGCGCACAAAGGCGTCCAGCGTCTGCTGCGGGTTATTGGAGGCAGTCAGCGCGGCGTTGAGGGCCTCCGCGACCGCTCTTGTCGACTGCGACTGCTGCGCGTTCTCGTATTCGAACTGGTCGGGGGAGACGATCTGCAGCGCGACGCCGCCGAGTCCCAGCGCCACCAGGATCATCGCGATCATTGGCAGAAACAGCCGTGTCCTCAGAGACAGTCTCTTCCACATCCTGTACAATGGCAGCTCCCTGGGCGACGATCTTCCCTTTCAGAGTCGCATCCCGATCCTATTTATCCTGAGGGAAGCCGTGAACGATACGCCCAAATCAGCCACGAAGGTGTTGATCGTCGACGACCATCCGGTCGTCATCTCCGGCTGCCGGTCGCTGTTCGTGTCCGACGAATCGGTGAAGATCGACGAGGCCGCGGATGCAAAATCCGGCCATCGTGCCTTCGTTCAGAAGCGCCCCGACGTCACAGTCATCGACATCAAGCTTCCCGATGTCTCCGGTTTCGAGCTGATGCGGCGAATCCGGAAAGAAGATCCGGACGCCAGGATCATCATGTTCAGCATGAATGACGACCCCGCCTTCGTGGTCAGGGCGGTCGAGATGGGCGCGCAAGGCTATGTCTCCAAAGGGGACGACCCGCGGCTATTCGTGAAGGCCGTCCGCAAGGTGGCGGCAGGCGACAAGTTCATTTCGCCGCATCTGGCGGAAGCGGTGACGTTTCAGGGCGCCGCGATCAAGGCCAATCCGGCGGCGCAGATGAATGCGCGCGAACTCGAGATTTTGCGATTGCTCGGGCGGGGCGACAAGATCGTGGAAGTCGCGGATGCGCTCGGCATTTCCTACAAGACCGTCGCCAACACGACCTCGCTCCTGAAGCAGAAGCTCGGTGCCAAGAACCACTCCGACCTGGTCCGGATCGCGGTCGAGATGGGCCTGGGCTAAAGCGCGATGAAATCAGGTTGAATCGTCATCGCGCTTTAGGTCTTTGATTGAGCATGATCTTTTCGGAAAACCGCTTCACACTTTTCCGGATCGTGCTTTAGCCGGCGCCTACCAACCGGCCTGCGGCCACCCCTGGTCACTCCGCGGCTGGTAGTTGGCCAGCCGCCTGCCGGTATTGCGCGCCATGGATCGTCCGGCAGGCTTTGAACGCCGCACCGGCTTTTCCACGGCTTCGAGCTTTTTCGAAGCGCCGACTTCGGCTGCCTGGCGCGGCAACGCTGCCGCATAGGCCTCCCGCGTGGACGCGGGAACATTGTCCGGAAAATCGCTCGCAGCCACCACGGGAAGCGGCGGAACAACCGCACTGGTATCGATGCGGACGGCCTCCGGCCATCTCTGACTTGAACGAAGGCGGATGGTCGACCGGTCGATGTCGGCGGATGCGGCGGCAACATCGGGCTTCGGCAGATACCAGTCGGCCAAACACAGCAGAGACAGCAGAACGCCGCCCATGAAGACGAAATATCGGACGAGAGGCATCACTGGTCACCGCAGGGTCGAGGCCGGACCCAGCGCCCGACGCCACCGCTAACCGGGAAAAACTGGAAGCGTTCCCAGGGCGGCGAAAAATCCGGAGAATTCGATAGGTATTGTGGCTGCAGGAGCACGTCGGGAAAAACAGGGAATTATCTCGGGATAAACCGGAACGATGCGCCAGGGGCGGCGTTTTCATGATGCTTTGAGACACGATCACTTCCCCGACGGCTCCGGTGCGATCCCCCCTCGCGCCGGGGCCATTTTTTTCCGGCGAAGTGGCTCAGCGACCTGGAATTTCAAGGCAAATCAATCGCAACGGCCTGTAGCCGGATTCCCGATCCCGCGAGGCAAGGTTTCCTGCAGTTTGACGATATCGTCCGCACGCGGAATCAGGAACCGTCGGTATCTTCTGATGCGTGAGGTTCCAGAACGACCGCGCGGCCGGGCAAGTCGATTACCAATCGCGCCGGTTCATGGGAACCCGTTGAGGCAATCTCTTGCGCAATGCAGCAGAACTGCCGACTCAGAGCACGCCATCGAATCCGCCGGCAAGCCCCTGTCCGATCGATCTCCGCGCGTTGTCGGTAAGCAGGCTGATCGGCTGAAACACGCCGACAGTCGGGCTTCTGCTCGATCGGTATTCGACGAAGACGTGAGAGGCGATCAGCATTCCGACCGAGAACAAGGCTGCCAGCGAGGCGCACGCCAACTGATCAATCGCACCCATTCCACCGATCCCTTCGATCATGCTTTAATCCATGCTTGGGCAAGAACGCTGCACCTTGCGCACGGTTCCTGATTTCGGGAAAAAGTGGTAAGGCGTCAGAAGGGGCCGGGGGGCGCCAGTCGGCTTCGATGTGTGGTTGGCGGGGTAGGGGAATACGTTGTGACGGAAGAGTTTGACGAACGGACACAGGCCAACATGGACGTTGCCCTGAACAAGATATGCGGTGAGCTTCCGCATGGCGGCGACCATGAGAGCCGCAAATTCATTGCCGAGCAGCTCATCCATGCCGCGCGGGCCGGCAAGACGACGTTGACCGAGCTCACCTATGTTGCGCGGCGTGCGCTGGTCCAGGTGCAGAACAGGCCGAAGCCGGAATAGGAGCAGGCAGCGGGAAGAGGGCTTCCGTGCCGCCCACTTGCGCGGCGTGCGCGCATGCGGCTTGCGTCGAAAAGGCAGAGCATTGCCGGCCGTCGGACCTGTATATGTCACGCCTGACTTTGCTCTCGGAATTTTGGCCTTGCTCACATGACCAACGATACCTCGCCGCCGGCGTCGCAAATCGCCTTCGATCAATTCCTCGCCGTCGATATTCGCGCAGGCACCATCGTGTCGGCCGAACCGTATCCGGAGGCGCGCAAGCCCGCGATCAAGCTCGTCATCGATTTCGGACCCGTGATCGGCGAGAAGCGGTCGAGCGCGCAGATCACCGAGAACTACGAGGTCGCAAAGCTGGTCGGCCGGAAGGTCGCGGCCGTCGTCAACTTTCCGCCGCGGCAGATCGGAAAATTCAAGTCGGAAGTCCTGACGCTGGGCTTTCCGGACGCGCAGGGCCATGTCGTGCTGGTCTCGCCGGACAAGGACGTCCCGAACGGCGCGCGGCTGTTCTGATCCGCCCCGGCACTGGTCGAGCGGGCGAGCGAGTTACGCGTCCTTTGCGTAGCCTCGCAGTCTTGTATCGAGCACCGTGAGCATGGCGTCGCGGATCGGATCGCGCGACCCGCGCAGCCATGCCGCCGCGAGCGGCAGAATGCCGGCCGGCGCGTCGCGCCCAAGTCTGAGAGACACGAAGCGGACGCCCGATATCGCCATGCGGGACGTCCATCGCGGAACGATGGCGATGCCAAGCCGCGCCGCGACCATGCTGACAATCGTCTGCTTCTCGTCGGCGATCTGAACGATCTGCGGCGAAAGCTTCGCCTGCTCGAACAGCTTGACCGTGAGATCGTGACTGTGCGGCCTCAAGCGGCGGTTCGGCACGATCAGCGGCTGGTCGGCGATATCGGCGAGCGACACCGATTTGCGGCTGGCCAGCGGATGCTTCAGCGGGAACGCGACGACGGGCGTCTCGCGCAGGAGAGGGCGGAATTCGATGCGCTTGTCGGCGCGGTCCGGTGGCCGCACGAAGGTCAGGTCGAGT
Organism: uncultured Alphaproteobacteria bacterium; assembly: GCA_963770385.1. GTDB lineage: Bacteria > Pseudomonadota > Alphaproteobacteria > Rhizobiales > Xanthobacteraceae > Bradyrhizobium. Next base: position 4,532,539 of record CAVYPJ010000003.1, read on the forward strand.
GTGCCGGAAAGAAGCTTTGGCAGCAGCCTCGTCGTCTTGTCCTCCAGAAGCTGGACGGTGACGTCGGGCCGCGTCTTGTGAAAATCATGCAGCAGTGTCGGCAGGAGGCCCGCCGCCGCACTGTCGATCGCGCCGACCTTGAATTTTCGCGCGGTGCGGGTGCGAAGCCGCTTGCGATAGCGCTCCTCGATCGCCTCCACCTGCGCGAGCAGCGTGCGGCTGTCCCGCAGCAGCATTGCCCCATCCTCGGTCAGTGAAACGGCCCGCGTCGTCCGGACGAAGAGCTGAAGCCCGAGATTCTCTTCCAGCAGCTTGATGTGGCGGCCGAGCCCGGAGGGTAGCATCTGCAATCGCTGGGCGGCCTTGCCAAAATGCAGTTCCTCGGCCGCCGCGACGAAGCTGCGGAGCTGATGCAATTCCATGGGGTCTTCGTTCCTTCGGTCTCCCCTTTCAGATCCACGGTTATCTCGTATCGGCTCCGCGCACCATGCTTTTCAGTGCGTTTGACTACCTGCTCGAGGACGCCTTCTTCAACAGCGTCGCCCGCTGTGCATCGCTGAAGGCGACGCCTGATTTTCTTTCGACGACCTTGATGGCCCATGAGCGCATCGGGTCCTCGTCCGCCTTGGGGGCTTCGCGAAGAATCGCCACGCCCATTTCAAGCATCTTCGCGTCGACCTGACGCTCGGTTGCCACCCAGCTCACGAACGGCGCCGCAAGTGTGCCGATCAAGGCGCCGACCGCGCTGGCAGCCGTCGTCGTCGCGAGAAGTCCCCACCCCATCATCCGCCCCCATTCCTGTTCACAGTCACGCCGCGACTTTTGTCTTCCTTTTCTGTCCTTCGCGTGACGTTCTTCAGCCGTTCATCGGGCGGATCGCGGGCTAATCCGATCGCTGATCTTTTGAGCTCCCCAGGAACACAGGCGCCAGGTCCTCTTGGACGATGATGCGGGCTGCCTGCAGCGTCTGTTGGCCGCCGACCAGATCAAGACCCATGGCAGCATCGAGCAGCAATGCTTGCACGTCTTCCGGTGAGAGCAGGCCCTTGGCGACGAGCTTGCGTACCAAAGCCCGCAGGATGAGGGCATCGAGTTCGCCGTGTCCTGCCGATGCAGCCTTTTCGATCATCACGATCTCCCAATTCAGGTCCTAAAGATCCTTGTGCAACTGGTTGAGCGCGCGGCGCAATCCGTGGAGTTGATCCAAAAGATGAAGAATGACGTCGACGCCCTCGTCGTTGACTCCGAAATCGGTTTTCAGATCCTGGATGAGACGCGCCCGTCCAAGGTCCACATCCGAGAAGTTCGTTTCGTCGGACGTCTGCTCCGGAATGAGCCAACGCTGCTCTAGCCACAGATCGAGCGTCTCGACCCGGACACCCGCATGAGTGAGGAAATCCTGCTTCTTCATGGTCATGATGTGCTGCCCTCGCGCGGATTAAAGGTCTTGCCTTTTTCCCAGTTGGAAACGAACGCCTCGAGTTCGGGGTCGGGAGATCTAGGCAAAACCACTTTCAACTTGACGAACTGATCGCCATGGCCCCCGCCGTGACGGGGCGCGCCCTTGCCTTTGAGGCGCATTGTCGTGCCGGTGTTCGATCCCTTCGGCACAGTCATGGTCACGTCCCCGGTCGGCGTCGGAACACGGATCCGCCCGCCAAGCACGGCCTCGGACAGAGAGATCGGCAACTCCAGCGAGATGTCGTCGCCGTCGCGCGCGAAACGTGGGTCGGGCAGGACCTCCACCTCGATCAGGGCATCGCCGTGACCTCCCGTCCCCGCGCCGGGCGCCCCCTTGCCGCGCAGGCGCAGGATTTGCCCGTCGACCAGGCCGGGCGGAATTGCCACGTCGAGGGTGCCGCCATCCGGCAGCGTCAGGCGCTTGTTCGCACCCTGGATTGATTCTACAAAATCGATCGGAAGGCGATAGTGCAGGTCCTGGCCGCGTCGGTTCGCGCGTGCCCTTTCGCCGCGCCTCAAAAGCTCGGCGAGAGCATCGTCCGCGTCCATGTAATCGGCAAAGCCGGAATTGTTGGTGTAGGGATGAGCGTGATCCGACGCAGCATAATCCCGATAGAAATGATGCTGCGGCCGTTCGGCGCCGGTCGCGTCGATTTCACCATTGTCGAAGCGCTTGCGCTTCTCGGCGTCGCTCAGCAGATCGTAGGCGCCGGCGACTTCCTTGAATTTCTCTTCGGCGGCCTTGTCACCGGGATTGAGATCCGGGTGCAGTTTCTTCGCCAGTGTTCGGTATGCCTTCTGGATATCCTCGGAAGTAGCCGTCGGGGCGACGCCGAGAATCTCGTACGGATTTGTCACGACCTGCTCCGCTTGAAATCACCCAGTGGACCGCTGCAGGCTTGATCAGCCGGCGCGTGAGGAGTGACCTGATTGCTGCATGGTTTCGGTCGAGATCAGTTTAATCGGAAGAGGAGACATCTCAATGCAGGAATACGATCTTTACGTGAATCCGCAAAAGCCGAGAGTAGGCCTCTATGTGCGCAAGGGGGCGGGGCTCCCCGATCTGGCGGATCCCAAGGAATGGCTATTTGACGGCACTGCGGCACAAGGCGGACTGCCGTCTGACCTTGTGCAGAAGATCGAAGCCAACGGCCACGCCTTCCGTGACATGGATTGAGCTTGAAGCGATCGCCGGGATTGGCAGCCTGCGAAGGCCGCTTCATGTCGTCTGAAGCGGAACAGGCCGGGTCCGCCGGCTCGGGTTGCCGCCGTTCTTTTGAGCAGCGGAAAGTGCCCGTGCGGCGAGCGCGCTGAACCGGCTACCATTGTCTTCTGAAAAGGATACATATCTATCCTGCCGAGGCGAACTGACGGGGACCTATGGATCGGGAGACCACGTGCCGGATATTGCGAACTGGCTTGCGCGAATTGGTCTCGGACAATACGCACAGCGTTTTGCCGATAATGAAATCGACGTCTCCGTCCTTCGGCATCTCACCGATCAGGACCTGAAGGATATCGGCATTCCGCTTGGACATCGGCGGAAAATTCTCGCCGCTATTGCGGGGCTTACGGCAGAGGCGTCTGGGGGGCCCGCAATAGTTGCCGCGACCGAGCCGCAAACTGCAGACGTCGCCGAGCGTCGGCAGGTAACCGTAATGTTCATCGATCTTGTCGGCTCGACGGCGCTTTCCACACGCATGGATCCGGAGGATTTGCGCGAGATTGTTTCCGCTTATCAGAAGTGCGTCGCCGAAACGGTGCGTCGCTCCGACGGGTTCGTGGCAAGATACATGGGTGACGGCGTGCTCACCTATTTCGGCTATCCGCAGGCGCACGAAGATGACGCAGAGCGCGCGGTCAGAGTCGGACTGGATCTAATCAAAAGAGTGGCTGCCCTCAAATCGCCGGATCTTCTGCACGTTCGTGTCGGCATCGCCACCGGGCTCGTGGTGGTGGGCGATCTGGTCGGGTCTGGCGAGGCACAGGAGCGCAGCATTATCGGTGAGACTCCGAACCTGGCTTCCCGGCTGCAGAGTATTGCAGCGCCTGACATGGTGGTCTTGGCCGACGACACGCGCAGGCTTATCGGAAACCTGTTCGACCTGCAGGACCTTGGGACTCATGCTCTCAAGGGCCTCACAGAGCCGGTGCGGGCGTGGGCGGCGGTGCGGCCCAGCGGGGTGGAAAGCCGGTTCGACGCGCTGCACATGGATGCGCTTTCGGCCCTTGTCGGCCGGGAAGAAGAATTCGCATTGCTGCTTCGGCGCTGGTCCCTGGCCAAGAGCGGCGAAGGCCAGGTCGTGCTGCTTTCCGGTGAAGCCGGTATCGGCAAATCACGGCTCACGGTTGCATTGTTGGAAGAGCTTGCCGGCGAGCCGCACGTGCGCTTGCGTTATTTCTGCTCGCCGCAGCATACCGACAGCGCGCTCTATCCGGTCATCGGCCAGATGATGCGCGCCGCCGGCTTTGCCCATGATGACAGCCTGCAGGCGAAAGCGGACAAGCTTGACGCGCTGCTGGCGCAAAGCTCGACGTCGTCCCAGGATGCGGCGCTGTTTGCCGAAATGCTGTCGCTGCCCAACGATGGACGCTATCCGCCGGTTGAAGTCGAGCCGCAGCTTCGTCGTCAGAAGACGCTGAAAGCTCTTGGTTCGTACATCGAGGAGCTGGCACGGATCAGTCCCGTGCTGATGATTTTCGAGGACGCGCATTGGTCCGACCCGACCAGCCTGGAATTGTTCGCCAGGGCGGTGGACCTCGCCGTGAGCCGCCGGCTCTTGATACTTGTTACTTTCAGGCCGGAATTCAGCCCACCCTGGATCGGACGGCCGCACGTGACGGCACTGACGCTCAATCGGCTGAGGCGGCGCGACGCCAATTCCCTCATTGAAGGACTTGTCGGCAACCGATCGCTGCCGGCGGGCATCCGCCATGACATCATCGAGCGCACTGACGGCATTCCCCTGTTCGTCGAGGAGATGACCAAGGCGGTGCTGGATGCGGAGGGTGAGAGTGAAGCGCGGCGGACCGTCGCGGGGGCGCCGACGCCTGTCGTGAAGGTTCCGGCAAGCCTGCAGGCATCGCTGATGTCGCGGCTGGACCGGCTCGGTCCGGCGAAAGACGTTGCGCAGGTCGGCGCGGCGATCGACCGGGAATTTCCCCACATGTTGCTGGCGGCGCTCGTGCGAAAGCCGCAGGCAGAATTGAACGCCGATCTCGACCGGCTCATTGCGGCCGGATTGTTGTTTCGACAGGGCACGCCGCCCCATGCGAGCTACCTGTTCAAGCATGCGCTGGTGCAGGACGCAGCCTACAGTACGCTGCTGCGGGAGCCGAGGCGCGCGCTGCACGCGCGCATCGCCGAAATCCTCGAAAGTCAGTTCGCGGAAATCGCCGAGAGCCAGCCCGAGCTTGTGGCACGTCACTACCAAAAGGCCGACCTGAAGGAGAAGTCAGCGCGCCTGTGGGGCAAGGCGGGACTGCGATCGCAGGAACGCTCGGCGCTGGTCGAAGCTGCGGAACAACTCGGTCACGCTCTGGCGCAAATCGCAACCTTGCCCAGCACGCCCGACCTGCGGCGCGAGCAGATCATTTTGCAAGTCGCGCTCTTGAACACCCTCATGCATGTCAAAGGATATGGCGCGGCCGAAACAAAGGCTGCGGTGGCTCAGGTGAGGACGTTGATCGAACGGGCGGAGCGGCTCGGAGAAACTCCCGATGACCCTTCGTTGCTGCTCTCGGCTCTCTTCGGCCAGTGGATCGTCAATTTCATAAGCTTCAATGGTGACGTTGCGCGGGAGCTCGCCGCGCGTTTTCTGGCGCTTGGCGAGAAGGAGGGGGCGGCGGTCTCGCTCATGATCGGACACCGCACCATGGGGAGCACGCTCGCGTTCACGGGGGACCTCGTTGAGGCGAGGGCACACTACAATGAAGCGCTCGCCCTTTACCGGCCCGCGGAGCATCGGCGATTGATGACGCGATTTGGCCAGGACCTCCGGGTCACGTGCCTGGCCTTTCGTTCGATGGCTTCGTGGCTGCTCGGTTATCCGGAGACGGCGCTCAAGGATGCAGACCGCGCGCTGATGGAAGCGCGACAGATCGAACATGCCGCCACTTTGATGTTCACGCTGAATTTCCCGATTCTCATCAATACCTATTGCGGGCATTACGACGCGGCGAACGAGCACATCAAAGAACTTGTCCTTCTGGCGGAGGAGAAAGGCGCTCCGTTCCGAAAGGCGGAAGGGGTATTGCGGCGGGGCTATATCCTGACGCTGACGGGCCAAGCCGCCAAGGCAGTCGAGATGGTCACGTCCGGCATTGACTTATGGCGGTCGGCCGGATCGACGATATTCACGCCGGAGCATCAGTTCATGTTGGCCATCGCTCATGCGGACGCAGGCCAGTTCGACAAGGCCTGGCGCTGCATCGACAAGGCAACGGCGGCGATGCAGGCGACCAAGGAAAGGTGGTGCGAGCCGGAGGCTCATCGCGTTGCCGGTGAAATCGCGCTCAAGTCGCCGCAGCGGGACGTGGCGAAAGCGCAGGCCTGTTTCGAGCAGGCCGTGACCCTTGCGCGAGCACAGCAGGCAAAGTCATGGGAATTGCGCGCGGCCATGAGCCTGGCGCGGCTGTTGAACGATCAGGGCCAACGGCAAACGGCTCGTGACCTTCTCACCCCCATCTACGATTGGTTCACCGAAGGTTTTGACACGAGCGACCTGCGAAATGCCAAGGCCTTGCTCGGCGAGCTTCGTTCATAGGGCCGCCCGGCGTTGAAGTTCCCGCCCGGTCGAAACGGCAGCCCCCGATTAATCGGGCATGAAACCGAATTATATCATTTTTTTGTATAAACCGGAGCGCATTGCGCAGGCGAGCCTCCGCCCTCTAGCCTTGCCCGGCGCGGGTCAAGGCTGCGCCACGATCGAATAACGACATGGCCGGGAGGCGTCTGAGGGATGGCGAACGAGCTTGAGGCGCGCGTCTTGCGCAAGGTGACGTGGCGCATCATCCCTTTCGTGATGCTGCTGTACTTCGTTGCCTTCATCGACCGCGTGAATATCGGCTTCGCCGCGCTGACCATGAACAAGGATATCGGCCTGTCGCCCGCGGTGTTCGGTTTCGGCGCCGGCATCTTCTTCTGGGGCTATTTCCTGTTCGAGGTGCCCTCCAACATCATCCTGGACCGGGTCGGCGCGCGCATCTGGATCGCGCGGGTCATGATCACCTGGGGCCTGGTATCGGCCGCCACGGCATTCGTCAGCGGCGCGACGAGCTTCTATGTGCTGCGTTTCCTGCTCGGCGTGGCGGAGGCGGGCTTCTTTCCCGGCATCATCCTCTATCTGACCTACTGGTTTCCGGCGCGCGAGCGCGCCGCGGTTACAGCGCTGTTCATGGCGGCCGCGCCGCTATCGACCGTTCTCGGCTCGCCAGTGTCCGGCGCGCTGCTGGAGATGAACGGCCTGCTCGGCCTGAGAGGCTGGCAATGGCTGTTTCTGCTCGAGGCGCTGCCGGCGGTCGTGCTCGGATTCGTCGTGCTCGGCTTCATGACCGACCGGCCCGGAGCAGGCCAAATGGCTCGCCGACGATGAGCGGCGACTGGCTGGTCAAGACGCATGAACGCGCGAAGCCGCGGACAAGGCGGCGACCGCGAGCCACAGCGTCTGGCGCGGGCTTGCCGATCCGCGCGTGCTGGCGCTCTCGCTGGTCTATTTCGGCACCTCGGCCGGCCTCTACACGCTCGGCATCTGGGCGCCGCAGATCATCAAGCAGTTCGGTCTGTCGCCGTTCGAGGTCGGCTGCCTCAACGCCATCCCGCCGACGGCGGCCGTCATCGCCATGATGCTGTGGGCGCGGCATTCCGACCGCACCGGCGAGCGCACCTGGCATGTGGTGATCGCCGTGCCTGCTGGCGGCAGTCGGCCTCGCGCTTGCCGCGCCGGCGACGGCGCTTGCCGCGGTGCTCGTCGCGCTGACGCTGGTCAATATCGGCATCAGCTCGTGCAAGCCGCCGCTGTGGAGCATGCCGACGCTGTTCCTGTCCGGACCGGCCGCCGCGGCGGGCATCGCCACCATCAATTCGATCGGCAATCTCGGCGGCTTTGCCGGTCCGGCCATGATCGGCTGGATCAAGGACCAGACCGGCAGCTTTGCCGGCGGCCTTTATTTCGTCTGCGGACTGTTGCTGATGTCGGCGGTTCTGACCTTGCTTGCTGTCGCGTTCGCAGACATGCGAAGCCTGCGCCGGTTCCGGTCCAATCGCAATCACAGCTGTTTTCTCAACCGGAGGACCTCCATGCGCACCCATTCGATCGCAGCCATTCCCGCCGACGGCATCGGCCCCGAAGTCATCTCGGCCGGCATTCGCGTGCTGGAGGCGCTGGCCAAGCGGGCCGGCGATCTCAGCTTCAATATCGAGACCTTCGACTGGGGCTCGGACTACTACAAGAAGCACGGCGTGATGATGCCGGCCGATGGGCTCGAACGAGCTCAAGAAGTTCGACGCCATCTATTTCGGCGCGGTCGGCGCGCCCGACGTGCCCGATCACATCACGCTGTGGGGCCTGCGCCTGCCGATCTGCCAGGGCTTCGACCAATACGCCAATGTGCGCCCGACCAAGATCCTGCCGGGCGTCACCTCGCCGCTGCGCAATGTCGGCGTCGGCGATCTCGACTGGGTGATCGTGCGCGAGAATTCGGAAGGCGAATATGCCGGCGCAGGCGGCCGCGCGCACAGGGGCCTGCCGGAGGAGGTCGGCGACCGAAGTGTCGATCTTCACCCGCGTCGGCGTCACGCGGATCATGCGCTACGCCTTCCGGCTGGCGCAGTCGCGGCCGCGCAAATTCCTCACCGTCGTGACCAAGTCGAACGCACAGCGACATGGCATGGTGATGTGGGACGAGATCGCCGCCGAAGTCGCGAAGGAATTCCCCGATGTGACCTGGGACAAGATGCTGGTCGACGCCATGACCGTGCGCATGACGCTGAAGCCGAAGAGCCTCGACACGATCGTGGCGACCAATCTGCATGCCGACATCCTGTCGGACCTTGCCGGCGCGCTCGCCGGCAGCCTCGGCGTCGCGCCGACCGCCAATATCGATCCGGAGCGCCGCTTCCCCTCGATGTTCGAGCCGATCCACGGTTCGGCTTTCGACATCACCGGCAAGGGCATCGCCAATCCCGTGGCGACATTCTGGACCGGTGCGCAGATGCTCGAGCATCTGGGCGAGAAGGACGCCGCCGATCGGCTGATGGCTGCCGTCGAAAAGGTCTGCGCGGCCGGTGTGCTGACGCCCGATGTCGGCGGCAAGGCCACGACCAAGGAAGTCACCGACGCCGTGATCGACGCGATTCACGGCTCGAATGTGTGAGCGAGGGAAGGGCGATATCCAATTCCCATCTTAACGGGGCCCTGAGCTCCGATGTCTGGGCGCTCTGCCGTTCCGCAAACTTCGTGACCAGACACGGGGGGCTGGGGCGTGTCGAACGCGCCTCATCTTGGGATTATTTTGCAGTGCCCACTATGGAAGTAATATTATACTTCCAATGAAGCTATTCTTGTAGCTTCGGAATCTCACATCGTGCGCGGAACGCACGGGTTCCCATGTGTCGGTCGAGCTGCCGGTCGGTGGACATCCCGTCTCGCCCATTCTAGCCTGAACGGAAAGGGAACGATGATTCGGCCAGACTTGGCCTGCTGCCGGCTCGGGTGAGCCGCATCCGCTCGGAGAGCCGGCATTGCTCTTTCGATACCTTCATGACGACGCGTTTCTGGCGTTTTCGCGCGAGCACAAGCATCTCTATGCGGCGTGCCTGCTCGATCTGCATGAGCGCTTTTTCACCGGCGTTCCGGCCTTCCCGACGCCGCAGGAGGTGACGCATGCGATCTACGACGTCATGCGCGCCAATCCCTCGCTCTGGAACGAGAGCGACGATTTCGGCGAGCCGCTGCCGGAGGTGATTTCCGCCGGCCGCCGGCGGATCAAGTCGGACCGACCGCGCAAGACCACGGAGAAGGCCGACAAGGCCCTCCTGATCGCGCGTCAGCTCTACGGCCGGCTGCTCGGCTGGGGCTGGCTTGAAGAGGAGGAGTACGGGCTTCGGGTCACCGTCGACATGCCGATGGGGCCGCTGCTGGTGATTCAGCGGCTGGCGAGCCTGAACAAGGATGTCTCGCAGCGGTTCGGCGGCCTGATCGTCACCGTCCGTCTCAATCTCGAAGCCGTCGAAAAGCTCAGTCCCGACATCGACCGACCGCAAGGCAGCGCGAGGTGGCACTGGCGTTGCGGGAGGCGCGCAACCAGGTCGACCAGTTCACGCAGGAGCCTGCGCGCCATCCTGTCCGATCTCAAGCGCATCCGCCGCACCGTCATGGACTCCAAGACGGTCGGCGACCGCCTGGAGGCGTTCTTCGAGGAGTTCGTCGAACAGCTTCTGCTGAAGGATTTCGAGTCGATCCTGACCTTCAACCATCCCTACCGCTTCAGGGACGCGATCGTCGATCTGGCGCGGCGGATCGCGCATACGCCCGGCGACGATGCAGGTCCTGTCGGAGGAATATGTCGCCGCCAGCATCTCGCATTCGATGGTGGAAGCGGCGGCTGGACGTCGAAGGCGATCTGCTGGCGATCGAAAGCACCTTCGGCCAGATCGGCGAGATGTTCGAGCGGATCGAGTCGTTCCGCCGCCAGCTGGAAGCGCGCGTCCGCAATACGATCAAATATGCCGAGCGCGGCACGCAGGGCCTGGTCGGCCGCGCCGGCGATCTGGTGCGCCGGCTCGACGGGCTGATCGTTCGCGGGCGCCATCCGAATGCGACGATCGAATGGAGCCTCGAGCCGCTGCGCTCGCCCTGGTCCGAATATCAGCACGCGCCGAGCCGCGAGCCGCGTAAGCCCGTCGCGACCCAGCCGCTCGGCGAGCGTCCGAGCGATCCGTTCTACGAGATCAGGAAGCAGTTGCGACTGGACTATATCTCCCGGATCGCGCCGGGCCCTGTCGCAGGTGCGCAGCTTCCTCGAAAGACACGTGCCGCTCGGCGGCACGCGGGAGGCGCGGTTCATCATGATCGAGACGGTCGACGATTTTCTCGCCTTCGACGCGGCGCGCCGTTTCGCGCTGACGCCGGAGGTGCCGCCCGAGATCGCGCGGCACTTCGAGCTCGAATTCGCACCCGATCTGCCGCCGCACGACAGCGAATGGTTGCGATGCGCCAACTTCATCGTGCGAAGGCAGACGACGAGCGCGCAGAGGCGCGTCGCATGCTCAGTGAATTCGAAGACATCGAGCGGAGTTACGGCGCGGAGAAGGCGGGCGACGTCCGCAAGGCGCTGCATTTCCTGCTGCGGCGGCAATTCGTGTTCGCCGGCGATGCCCGCACCGGGACGATCTACAACACCATCATGGACGGCCGCTTCAGGTCGGTCATCGACGGCTTCTTCGACAGTTGCGGCTACCGCGTTCACCGCGACGCGGAGGCGCAGTGGGCGGGCATCACGGCGCTGGGAGAGGATGTGCCGCTGCCGCGGATGAAGCTCGATGAGACCATCGTGATGCTCGTTCTCGCCGCGCATTGGCAGGACGAGGTCAATGTCGGCGCGGTCGAGGACCGGGCCGTCGTGGTCACGACGCTGAACACGCTGTTCGACCGTTACAAGGAGATGCTGCAGGGCAGCGAGACCAGTGCGATATCGCTGCGGAGGTTTCGCGACATTCTGACGGAAGCCGAGCAGCGCGGTCTCGTCGATGTCGGCGAATTCGATCCTGACGCGCAGGACGTCGAGGTCGCGATCCGTCCGATGATCAAGCTGATCAGCGGCGCCGATGCGCTGCAGCGGATCGAGCGCTATGTGCGTTCGCAGGAGGTCGGTCTCGCCGTGCCAAGTGGAGCAGACGAATGATGGAGCTTCGTCATATCGCGATGGTCAACTGGCACCTGTTCGATGTCGAGGACGTCGAGATCACGGGGCATACCGGCGTGTTCGGCGAGAACCGCTCCGGCAAGTCGACCATCCTCGACATGGCGCAGGTCGTGCTGACCGGCGGCAATCGCAACGTCCAGCGTCTGAACGCGGTGGCCGGCGACAAGGGCAAGAGCCGCGGCGCCTCGAAGCGCAGCGTCGCCGATTATTGCCTGGGCACGCTCGGCGAGGACCAGCGCAAGCGCGAGCAGGCGCGCACCTACATCTGCCTTGGATTTGCGGACAAGGAAGGCAAGCGCCCGCCTGTGACGATCGGCATGGCGCTCGAAGCGCGGCGTTCGGAGAGCAACGAGACCGTGCTCGGCCGTTTCGTCGTGACGGGAAAAATCCTGACCACGGACGATTTCATCGACGACCCGCGACGGCAAGAAATTTCCGGCCGAGTGGGACGAGGTCCGCAACCGGATCGTCGCCGGCGGTCGGCCAGGGCAATTTCGTCAATCACCGCGACAAGGCGATCGACTACGTCCGCGAATATATGCGCAAGCTGGTCCCGCATGCCTCCGCGGTCGGCGAGCAGAACGCCAATTCGCTGCAGAAGGCGGTCGTCAATGCGATGACGCTCGACCACGACCAGACCGCGACCGAATTCGTCCGCAACTACATCCTCGAAAAGAACAATATGAGGGTCGGGCGAACTGCGCGAGTCGATCCGCACCTATCGCAACATCAACGACACCATCAAGACCATGCGCGAGAAGCTCGAAGCGCTGCTGGCGTTGCGGGCGGTGATCGCCGAACTCGCCGCCGCGCATGAGCGCAAAGCCTGCGAGCAATGGGTATCGAGGCGCGGAGGCTTTCTCGCGGCGCGTGCGATGTATGACCTGCTCGCCGCAAAATTTGGCGATGAGACCGCAAAGCTCAAGGCGGCCCAGGCCGAGCTGGAATTTCTCGACGAGGATCTTGCCGCCATCGATGCCGAGATCCTGAGGCTTGAACGGGCCATCGCCGAGCAGGACGCCAAGAGCGGCCGGAATGCGCTGACCCAGGCGCTCGACACGGCGGCCAAGGAGGCGCAGCGCGCGGTCGGCGCCTTCGAGCGCAGGCTCGCCGCGGTCCGCGCGCTCGAGCCGCTCTGCGCCATGACCGGCTTCGGCTTCGACGACTTCATCCCCGAAATCGTGCGGCTGACCAAGACCGGACGCGACGCGATGATCGATCGCTCGGCAGCGCTGCTGGATGCCGAAGCGAAGGTCCTGTCGTCCGACCGCAGCCTGCTGGACAAGGTGGACGAGGCGCGCCGACGTCTCATCCGCGAGGCGGGCGACGAGCGGGCGAGGGCGCAACGACTAAGGGACCGGCTGCACCAGCATGCCAGCGGCGGAGGGGCCGCGCATCTCGCCGAGGTGACGCTGCATCTGTGCCGGAAGCTCCGGCAGGCCGGCATGTCGCCACGCGTGCTCTGCGATCTTGTCGAGGTCGCCGACCCCGCCTGGACGGCGGCGGCCGAGGGACTTCTCGGCCGCGACCGCGAGGCGGTGTTCGTGGATCGTGCCGACATCGCACGCGCGACCGCGCTGTTCAGGGAGGGCCGCCGCGAATTCCGCGGCGCCTCGCTCGTCAGCCTGAACAAGCTGGATTCCCTCAAGGGGCCGCTGCAGCCCGGCATGTTTCCGTCGCTGTTCAGGTCCGACGATGCCGACGCGCTGGCCTTCATCGTCCGGCGACATGGATCGGTCCGGCTCGCCGACACGCTCGACCAGTTCAACGAGCCGGGCCGGGCCATCATGCGGGACGGCCTTTATGACGACGGCCTCGTGCGCACGCAGCGCGCGGCCGATCCTTCAACGTTCAAGCTCGGCAAGACCGTCCAGTCGCAAATGCTCCGGGACATGGCGGAGGAGGCGGACCAGCTCGCGGATGATTATGCGAAGATCGAGCGCACGATGAAACTTGCGGACTCGGCCTATGTCGAACTTCATCGTTTCCTCGACGACCGTTCGCCGACGTTCAAGTCGATGGTCGAGGAATTCGCAACGGCCACGCGGCACAAGAGCGAGGTCGAGCAGCGCATCGCCGCGCTGGAAGGGGAGAGCGACGGCGGTCTGCGTAACAAGCAGACGGCGCAGCGCAAGCTGCGGAGCGACCGCGCCGAGCAGCGCAAGCTGCAGCAGCGTGAATACAACCAGCACTTCGCCGAAGCCGACAAGGCCAAGCGCACGATCGAGGCGGGCGACGGCGTGCCCGGCTCGAAGCTCAGCGTGCGGCAGGCATGGTCGTTGTATCTGAAGGTGCTGCCGCTCTACGACAGAATATCGGGCCGCGCGGTCTATCGAAGCCGGTTTGACGCCGTGTCGAAGAAATCCGACGCCGATCGGCATCGTGCCGTCGCCGATGCCGCGTCGGACGCCGCTGCGCGCGCGGAAGCCGATCGCATCGGGATCGAACGACAGCTCCGCCAGGCTCTCGGCGATTACTTCGACAGGTTCGGCGTGGTCGCGCAGGTCGGCACCGAGAGCGAGCCGCTGCGCGAGGTGAAGCCGTGGATGGACGCGCTGATCCACGAGATCGAGACCAGCGAACTGCGCCGGTATGAGCGGCAGGCGCGCGAGGCGGCCGAAAAGGCTGCAACATTGCTGCGCGGCGAGTTCATCAACGCGCTGACCTCGCGGATCAGCAAGATGGAGCGCGAGCTGACGGCGATGAATCGCGGTCTGGCGGATCATCCGTTCCACAACGAGAGATACTCGTTCCATCACACGCGGCTGGTGGAGTTCCAGCCGATCCTGAAGATCATCGAGATCGGCAAGACGACGCCGGAGGCGCTCGACATGCTGTTCAAGGGCGACGAGATCCCCGCTGATTTTCCGCATCGGGATACGCTGCGCGACATCGAGGCCTTGCTCGAAGATCCGGAGAAGGATTTCACGGAGTTCGAGGATTACCGCAACTTCTTCACCTTCGAGATCCACATGCAGGATATCGTCACCGGCCGCACCACGCGGTGGGAGACGCGGCGCGGCACGGGTTCCGGCGCCGAGCAGCAGGTGCCGATCTACGTCGCGATCGGCGCTTCGCTCGCGTCCGTCTACGGCAGCGGCAATGCGCAGAACGGGCAGGCCACAGGGATGGCGACTTGCGATCTTCGACGAGGCATTCTCAAAGATGGACGGCAAGAACCAGCGCCAGATGATGAGCTTCTACAAGAAGCTCGGCCTGCAGATCATCATCGCCGCGCCGAACGAAAAGCGCGTCGCCGTGCAGCGAGCACATCGATACCGTCGTCGAGGTGGACCGGATCGGGAGAGCGCGCCGCGCCACGGCCGTCCAGTTGAAGGACCGCGCCCGCGCCGAACTCCGCGCGATGGATCCGGATCTGATGTCGGATGATGAGCTGAAGAAGCTGGCGGCGGAATAGGGCGCACACGGTTGGTGCCTTCCGACGCAGCTTGCTGATGTGAGGTGTTGACGGACCTTTCCGTCATTGCGAGCGCCAGCGAACCAACCCAGAAATGTCTCCGCGGCGAAGCGCTGGATTGTTTCGTCGCTGACGCTCCTCGCAATGACGACGGCGGTCCCGGCGCGAGGAAATTGTCATCCACCGGGCTGATCGCGCGGCTATCTCGGCGTCTGACGCTGACGCCGCCCTTCGCCGAAAAGTTCAAACGTCATTGCGCGCAGCCAGCGATGCGCGGCGTCGCGGTGGAAGCGCTCATGCCAGTATTGCGCGATCTCGATGCGCGGCAGTGCAAGCGGCGTCTTGAATGCGGCCAGGCCAAGCGGCACGGCAACGCTCGCCGCGAGGTTGGCGGGCAGGGTGGCGATGCCGTCGGTCTGCGAGGCGACGATGGCGCCGGCGAGGAAACTCGGCACGCGCAGCAGGATGTTCGACGGCGCGATCTTCGTGGATATCGCGCGCTCGGCTTGGCTGTGCGCGGCATGGCCGGTCTCGGACGCCGTGATCAGGATGTGCCGTTGTGCGCCGAAGCCGGCCGGCGAGCGCATTTCGCGCAATCGCGGATGATCCTTGCGAACCACGCTGACATAGCCGTCGGAGTAGAGCTTCTGTCGCCGCAGATGTGACGCCGCGCGCGGGAACGTGCCGAGCGCCAGATCGGCTTCGCCGCTTTCGAGCTTGGATTCGATCTGCCATGACCCGAGCGGCACGGCGCGCAGGCGGACCCCGGGCGCCGCATCGGCCATGCGCTCAAGCAGGGGCGGCACGAAACGCACCATGCCGACATCGCTCACCAGCAGACCGAACAGGCGATCGGACGTGGCGGGGTCGAAAACCTGTGTATCGGCCTGCAAGGCATCGGCGGTGTCGAGCAGCCTTTTCACCTGCGGCGCGATGTCCGTTGCCTTGGCCGTCGGCTGCATCGTGTGCCCGTTGCGAACCAGCAACTGGTCGCCGAACCGGCTCCGGAGATAGGCCAGCCTCTTGCTGACGTCGGGCTGCGTCGTCTCCAGCACCTGCGCCGCGCGCGTGATGCTGCATTCGCGCAGCAGCACCTGTAGAACGCGCAGATCCTTCAGGCTCAATTCTTCAAATGCCAGATCGGCCATAAGTTGTATTCCAGTTCGGGAATGGCGTTATTTCCGTCTTATGCTACCTTCATGTCAATCAACAATTGGATGCCAAACGGGGTCTGTCATGGAAAAATTCATCATCGAAGCACATTTCCGGCTGCAGGAATGGGTCGCGGAGGAAAAGGGCTATTTCCGTGCCGAAGGTCTGGATTACGATTTTCGCGAGCTGATCAAATCGACCGGCGGCCAGCATCACAACAAGGTCAATGAAGGCGCCTTCCAGAGCATCGAAAAAGGGCGCGAAGCCAATCTGAGCTGCGCTTGCCACTGGACCGTCAATGTCGCCGCCTCCAACGGCCACACCAAACTTTATTCGGATGCCTATTCCGTCGCGCCGTCAGGGATTTTCGTGCCGGCGGATTCGCCGATCCGAAGCCCCGAAGATCTTGCCGACGTGCCGATCGCGGTCGGCTTCCAGTCGGGCAGCCACTATTCGGCGATCCAGGCACTGGAGCAGTATCTTCCGGCCGAGAAGATCAAGCTGACCTTCGAGGACGGCATGCTGTTCCACCGCATCGAGATGCTGCTCGACGGCAAGAGCCAGGCGACCTCGCTGTTCAACGGTCCTTACTATCTCGCCGAGCAGCTCGGTTTCCGCAAGATCATCGATACCACATTCATGATCGCGACGATGATCAAGGGCACGCCGGAGCCGGAAGATGTCCGGCGTTATTTCCGCGCGCTCAAGAAGGCGCAGCGCGATATCGACCTGCGCCCGGAGCTCTACACGCATTACTACAAGAACGAATTCCCGGAACGCTTCCACGCAATGATGGATACGCGGCGTTGGGGGCCCGGCGAGCGCATCGTGTTCGAGCCTTACACGCGCGAGGTCTACGAGCAGTCGTTCGAATGGATCGAGCGGCACGACATCTTCCCCGAAGGGAAGATGGGGGCCGGGGATTACGATCGATCGACGATCTCTTTCGCCACGCCGGCTTAACGGGCGCGGACGAGCTTCAAGCCTCCTGCGTCCGCCTGCCGAGATCGTCGATGCCGACCGCGTGCGTCTCGCGCGCGGTCGCGGCGGCCGCGGCGGAGACGACACAGCAGCCGGCGACGAACGCCGCAACGGGAATCCAGCCATTGGGGCCGTCGCCGAGCAGGCTCTGGCTGATGACCGGCGTGAAGCCCGCGCCGAGGAAGCCGAGCTGCGTGCCGATCGCGGTGCCGGAATAGCGCACACGGGTCTCGAACATTTCGGCATAGAATGACGGCCAGATCGCGTTCGGCGCGGTGTAGATCAATCCCGACAGCACGATCGATGCGGCGATGATGACGGCTGCGTTGCCGGTGGTGATGGCGACGAAATAGGGAAACAGCATCACGGCGCAGCCGAGCACGCCGCCGATGAACACGGGCTTGCGACCGACACGGTCGGCGAGCATGGCCCAGAGCGGCTGAGTGACGAGCGCAGTCGTGTTGGCGAGCACGCCGGCCCACAGCATGGTCGTGCGGGGGACGCCGAACCTGCTGGTGGCATAGCCGAGCGCGAACACGGCAGTGACCGTGCTGACGGTCGCGATCAGCGCACAGACGATCACCCGCAGCACGTCGGGCCAATAATCGCGCAACAGGGTCAGCACGGGGAAACGTGCCAGCTCGTGCCGTTGCTTGATGTCGGAGAAGGCCGGTGTCTCCGGCATGGTGCGGCGGATGAGATAGGCGACGACGAGCACGACGAAGCTCAGCAGGAACGGAATCCGCCAGCCCCAGCTCAGGAGTTGCTCCTCGGGCAGCGAAGCCACGGGAATGAAAACGAGCGTCGCCAGGATCGCGCCGGCCTGTGTCCCCGTCAGCGTCCAGCTCGTGAAGAAGGCGCGCCGTCCACTCGCCGAATGTTCCAATGTCAGCGAGTTGGAGCCGCTCTGTTCGCCGGCCGCCGACAGGCCCTGCAGCAGACGCAGCAGCGTGAGCAGGACCGGCGCGGCGCTGCCGATCGTTTTCGCGTCGGGCAACAGTCCGATCGCGAGCGTCGAGCCGCCCATCAGGAGGAGGGTGAAGATCAAGACCGTCTTGCGGCCGATGCGGTCGCCGAAATGGCCCAGGATGACCGCGCCGACCGGGCGCGCAATATAGCCGATGCCGAAGCTCAGGAGCGCGAGCAGCGTTCCGGTTGCGGGATCGACATTGACGAAGAAGACTTTCGGGAAGATGAGGGCGGCTGCGGTGCCGTAGATGAAGAAGTCGTAGTATTCGAGCATGCTGCCGACGAAGCTGACGAGCGCGGCGCGATGCTGCAGGCGGTTCTTGTCCGGTGCCCAGAAACTCATGATCCCCCCGATTTGATTTCTTGATTGTTTCGCCGGTCCGGCGGGCCGCATGACCGAAAGGATCGGCCGATCGCGGCTTGCCGGCCGTGTCCCAATAATGTACGAACTGGTTCGTTCCTAGCAAGCAGGAAGTTGCCACTCGCCGAGCCTGCGACCTCGGCGCTAAAGGCGATCTTCCGGGAAACACCATGCTGCAGCGTACTGGCAAAACGCCGAAGCCCAAGTCAGGGCTCAAGACGCGGAAGAACGATCCGGAGCGCACGAAGCGCGACATCATCGATGTCGCGACGGTGGAGTTTGCCGCCGAGGGCTATTCCGGCGCCCGTGTCGACACCATCGCCGCGAAAACCCGCACCTCGAAGCGCATGATCTATTATTATTTCGGCGGCAAGGAGCAGCTTTATCTTGCGGTGCTGGAGGAGGCCTATCGCTCGATCCGCACGCTGGAAAGCTCGCTCGACAGCGAGAGCTACGGCGCGGAGGAGGCGCTGCGCCGTCTTGTGGAAGCGACTTTCGACCACGACGAGCGCAATCCGAATTTCATCCGCCTCGTCAGCATCGAGAATATCCATCGCGGCCGGCACTTGAAACGCAGTTCGCAACTGCGCGAGCTGAACGCCTCGATCATCGCGACGCTCAAGCGCATCCTGGAGCGCGGCCGCGCGGAGGGCGTGTTCAGGCGCGAGGTCGATCCGATCGACCTGCATCTGGCGATCAGCTCCTTCTGCTTTTTCCGGGTCGCCAATCGCCACACCTTCGGCACGCTGTTCGATCGTGACCTCAGCAATGCCCGGGTGCGCAACCGCAACAAGCAGCAGATCGGCGACATCGTGCTGGCCTATCTCGCAGGTGAAGCCAAGCCGAAGCCGGCCGTCGCGCCGCCCCGCAAGACGTCAGGCCGCAGGAAATTCCTCACCGGCCTGATCGGCTACCCGATCGCGCATTCGGCGTCGCCCGCGATGCACGAGGAGGCGGCCATGGCGCTCGGCCTTGCCTGCCACTATCAGCTCATCGAGATCGCCGGTGCCGGACGCGCGCAGTTGCAGGACCTGCTGGATGGCGTGCGCCGTCTCGGCTTTGCCGGCGTCAACGTCACCTATCCCTACAAGGAGGCCGTCGTCGGCCTGCTCGACGAACTGGCGCCGGAAGTCGCCGCTATGGGTGCGGTCAATGCCGTGGTGGTGCGCGACGGCCGCCTGATCGGCCACAACACCGACACGACTGGCTTTGCGCGCGCCGCCGAGCGTCTCGTTGCCGACTCCGGCCATGGCGAGGTCGCGGTGATCGGCGCCGGTGGCGTCGGCAAGGCGATTGCCTTTGCGCTTGTACGCCTCGGCGTCGCCGGCATTCGCATCTTCGATGCCGACCGGGCGCGGGCGGAACACCTCGCAACGCTGTTGCGCGCGCACGAGAATGTCTCGGTCGCGGATAGCGTCGCGGAGGCGCTCGATGGCGTGGCCGGCGTCGTCAACGGAACGCCGGTCGGCATGCTGCCGAACCGCGACACGCCGGTACCGATTGAGCTCTTGCACGCGCGGCTATGGGTAGCGGACGCCGTCTATTCGCCGCTATGGACGCCGCTTTTGACCGCAGCGAAGAAAAAAGGGGCGCGGGTGATGACCGGGCGCGAGCTTGCGATCCACCAGGCCGCGGACGGGTTCAAGCTGTTCACGGGTCACGTACCGTCGATCGACGTCATGGGTGACGCCTTCGACGGCGTGATGACCGCGAAAGCCCGCGCCAAGGCGAAAGGCGCCTGACGGACGTAGGGCGGATCGTTCAAGCGGTATCGGCCGACGCGGCTCCAGCCCGATGACGCGTCAGGCGGATGGCGGCATGCGAGGCGCGCAGTGCACGGCGTCCGAAAATGGTGTATCGGCTGGATTCACCGCTGCCCGCGGGATCGTCCGCGGGCCAAAAGACAAGCTTAAGGGTTCCGGAGGAAGGTTTCATGTCGGCGCTGCCGCTCTCAGGCATCAAGATTTCTCGATCTCACGCGCGTGCTCGCAGGGCCGTTGTCCGCGCAGATGCTGGGCGATCTCGGCGCCGACGTGATCAAGATCGAGCGGCCCGGCACCGGCGATGACGCGCGCGCCTTCGGCCCGCCTTATCTCGTCGATCCCGAGGGCAAGGAGAACAACAACAACTCGTTCTATCTTTGCGCCAACCGCAACAAGCGCTCGGTCACCGTCAACATCGCCAAGCCCGAAGGGCAGGAGATCATCCGCGAGCTCGCCAAGGACTGCGATGTCTTCATGGAGAATTACAAGGTCGGCGATCTCAAGCGTTACGGTCTCGACTATGACGCGATCCGCGCCGTCAATCCGAACATCATCTATTGCTCGGTGACCGGCTTCGGCCAGACCGGGCCTTACGCGCCGCGCGCAGGTTACGACGCGATCTTCCAGGCGATGGGCGGCCTGATGAGCGTGACCGGCCATATGGACGGCGAGCCGGGCGCCGGACCGATGAAGGTCGGCCCCTCCATCGTCGACTACATGACCGGCATGAACACCTCGATCGCGATCTTGTCCGCGCTCTATCACCGCAAGGCCAATGGCGGCGAGGGCCAGCATCTCGACGTCTGCCTGCTCGACACCGTGATCGCCTCGCTGTCGCATTACGTGCAGATCTTTCTCGTCAACGGCAAGTCGCCGCCGCGCCGCGGCACCTGGGGCAATGGCGGCATGCCGGCCGGCGTGTTCCGCTGCGCCGACGGCGAGATCATGCTGGTGGTCGGTAATGACGGCCAGTACGCGCGCACCTGCGAGGTTCTCGGCGCGCCGGAGCTCGCGAAAGATCCGAAATTCCTCAGGAACAACGACCGGGTCGTCAACGGCAAGGAGATCATGGCGATCTTCGCCGGCCACTTCCTCAAGAAACCGGTGGCCTATTGGCTGGAGGAATTGGAGAAGGCCGGCGTGCCCTCCGGCCCCGTCAACGATTTCGCCCATGTCTTCGCCGATCCGCATGTCCGCTCGCGCGGCATGGAGATCAAGGTCGATCATCCCTTCGAGCACGCGCTCTCGCTGGTCCGCAATCCGCTGACCTTCTCCGGCACCCCCGTCACGGAGTACCGCGCGCCGCCGCGCCTCGGCGAGCACACGCGCGACATTCTCTCCTCGAACCTCGGCTATGACGAGGCGAAGATCGAGGCGCTGAAGAAGCAGGGGATCATTTAGCCGACAGCGCCGTGGCGCGCGGTGCCGGCTTGTCCTGCGCCGCGCGTCCCACAAGCCCCATCACCGCGACCGACACCACGCGGTCGATGACATCATCGACGTCGTCGACGTCGCATTTGCCTTCGGACAATTTGGTCAGCCGCTCGCTGTCGCGGACGGTCTGTTGCGCCATCGCGAGCGCGAAATGCAGGCCCCAATAGAGCTCGGCGTCGCCGATGGCCGGGCAGCGAGCGGCGCATCGCGGCGACGAATTTGCGCAAATGATCGATCTCGCGGTTCCGGATGCGGCGGATCGGCGGCACGGATTCGATCGAGACGCGGATCATGAACTGCGCTGCCGTCGCGCGCTGGTTCTCCGGGCCGAGGCAGCCGCGCAGCGACGGGCCGACCAGCGCGCGCAGGATGCCGGCGATGTCGGCGCGACCTTCGCCTATCTCCTCCGCCGCGCGCAATTCGCGCAGGCGCTCGCGGTTGAGCGCGAGGCTGCGGGTGACGAACAGCTCCGCGATCAGCTCGTCCTTGGAGCCGAAATGATAATTCACCGCCGCGAGATTGACGTTTGCTTCGGCAACGATGTCGCGCAGCGTCACGTCGGAAAAGCCGCGCTCGGCATAGAGCCGCTCGGCGGCGGCGAGGATGGCGGTCCGGGTCTGATCGCTCGGCATGTTGACGACCCCGCTGTTTCCTTTGTCATTCCGGGGCGCCTCGAAAAGGCGAACCGGAATCTCGCACCACGATCTCGAGATTTCTCAGGTGCGCAATTGCGCACCATAGTTCGGCCCTGCGGGCCGTCCCGGAATGACGGGGCAAGGGGAGAGTTGCATTTCAAACGCCTGTATGAAACTATCGTTTGATGACCGGATAATGTCAATCCGCGGATTTTCGCGTGACGGCATTTGACGGCTCTGCCGGAGCCATCACCCGCGACATGCCGACGCGAGAAATCATCTTGCGGTGACGTCGCCGCGGGCAGAGAGTTGCGGCCCAACGATCGGTTCTTCTTCAAGAAGCAGGCGAGGAGCGTCCCATGGATTTCACGATGTCGCATAAGCAGAAGGAATGGCTCGACCGGGTGCGGGATTTCATGGCCAAGCACGTCCGCCCGGCGGTGCCGATCTACAAGCAGCAGGACGCCGAGGGCGAGCGCTGGAAGGTGATTCCGGTCCTCGAAGAATTGAAGAAGAAGGCGCGCGCCGAGGGCCTCTGGAACATGTTCATGCCGCCGTCCTCGCATGAGGACGACGAATTCCGCGGTGCGGGATTGACCAATCTCGAATACGCGCCGCTCGCCGAGGAGATGGGCCACATCGGCTGGGCCTCGGAAGTGTTCAACTGCTCGGCGCCCGATACCGGCAACATGGAAGTCTTCATCCGCTATGCCACCAAGGAGCAGAAGCGCAAATGGCTGCGCCCCTTGATGGACGGCGAAATCCGCTCCGCCTTCCTGATGACGGAGCCGGCGGTCGCCTCGTCCGATGCCACCAATATCGAGACCCGCATCGAGCGCGACGGCGATCATTACGTGATCAACGGCCGCAAATGGTGGTCGTCCGGCGTGGGCGATCCGCGCTGCAAGATCGCGATCCTGATGGGCAAGACCGATACTTCCGCGGCCAAGCATCAGCAGCAGTCGCAGATCCTGGTGCCGCTCGACACGCCAGGCATCAAGGTCGAGAAGATGCTGCCGGTGTTCGGCTTCGATGACGCGCCGCACGGCCACGCGCAGGTGCTGCTCGAGAATGTCCGCGTGCCCAAGGAGAACATCCTGCTCGGCGAGGGCAGGGGC
Organism: uncultured Alphaproteobacteria bacterium; assembly: GCA_963770385.1. Classification (GTDB taxonomy): domain Bacteria; phylum Pseudomonadota; class Alphaproteobacteria; order Rhizobiales; family Xanthobacteraceae; genus Bradyrhizobium. Next base: position 4,555,755 of record CAVYPJ010000003.1, read on the forward strand.
TTCGAAATCGCGCAGGGCCGGCTCGGTCCGGGCCGCATCCATCACTGCATGCGAACCATCGGCAAGGCCGAGGAGGCGCTGGAGAAGATGGTGAGGCGGCTTTCGTCGCGCACGGCATTCGGCCGCAAGATCGTCGAATTTTCGATCTGGGAGCAGCGCATCGCGGAGGCCCGCACCGATATCGAGATGAACCGCCTGTTGTGCCTGAAGGCCGCCGACATGATGGACAGGGTCGGCAACAAGTCCGCGCAGCTCGAAATCGCCATGATCAAGGTCGCAGCTCCCAACATGGCGCTCAAGATCATCGATCAGGCGATCCAGGCCTATGGCGGCGCCGGCGTCTCCGATGAAGCGGGGCTTGCGCGCGACTATGCCTCGATGCGCACCATGCGGCTCGCCGATGGTCCTGACGAGGTGCATAACCGCGCCATTGCCAGACTTGAACTTCGGAAGTATGCAAACTGATCGAGGGAGTGCTCGGCTGGCGCTCCTTATGTCGTCATTCCGGGGCGATGCGCAGCATCGAACCCGGAATCTCGAGATTCCGGGCCTGGTCCTTCGGACCATCCCGGAATGACGGATAATAAAATCAGGGAGCGTCAGACGTGGCCGACGGCGTCAGGAGAGACGAAGAGTTTTCAGGCACCAAGCCGGTCGAGGAACGGCATCGGATCGATGAGATCAGCCTCGACCGCTGGATGCAGGGAAACGTCGAAGGCTATCAGGGACCGCTGACCGTCCTGCAGTTCAAGGGCGGTCAGTCCAATCCGACCTACCGGCTCGATACGCCCGGCCGCTCCTACGTGATGCGGCGCAAGCCGTTCGGCAAATTGCTGCCGTCGGCACATGCGGTCGATCGCGAGTTCCGCGTGATCTCCGCGCTCGGCAAGCAGAACTTTCCGGTGGCGAAGGCCTATGCGCTGTGCACTGACGACGGCGTGATCGGCTCTGCCTTCTACATCATGTCGATGGAGGAGGGCCGCGTGTTCTGGGATCCCACGCTGCCGCATGTAACGGCCGGAGACCGCCGCAAGATCTTCGCCAGCAAGATCGAGACGCTGGCAAAGCTGCACATGTACGATCCCGCCGCGATCGGCCTCGCCGAGTTCGGCAAGCCCGGCAATTATTTCGCGCGCCAGGTCGATCGCTGGACCAAGCAGTATCGCGCCTCCGAAACGCAGCACATCCCGGAGATGGAGCGGCTGATCGAATGGCTGCCGCGCACGCTGCCGGTTCAGCAGCGCGTTTCCATCGTCCATGGCGACTATCGCCTCGACAACATGATTTTCCATCCGACCGAGCCGCGCGTCCTCGCGGTGCTGGATTGGGAACTGTCGACGCTCGGCGATCCCATGGCCGATTTCACCTACCTCTTGATGCAATGGACCATGCCGGGTCTCGCCGGCGCCGACCTCAAGGCGCTCGACTTGCCGACCATGGAAGAAGCCGCGCAGATCTATTGCAACTTCACCGGCGTCAAAATTCCCGACCTGAACTGGTATTTCTCCTACAACCTGTTCCGCCTCGCCGGCATCACGCAGGGCATCGCGGGCCGCATCCGCGACGGCACCGCGGCCAACGCGAAGGCGATCGAATCCGCCAAGCGCACCGTGCCGCTGTCGAAGGCGTCATGGGAATACGCGCAGAAGGCGGGAGCGGTTTAGGCCGTCAGGCGCGATTGGCATTTGGGACAACGGGGGCGCGGCATCACGCAGATGTTGCGCCCTCCGTCATTTCCGGGATGTACCATCGCCCATTCTGCGCCGTCATTCCGGGCTCGCGACTTTGTCGCGCCCCGGAATGACAAGTGGAGAAAGTCTCGCCGTCATTGCGACGATCGCGAAAGACACCTGCGCCGCCGCCTCGAGCGCGCCCTCTTGCGCGGACCCGGTGGTGTCGGCCCGGAATGGCGAGGATAGAGTGGAGCGCGGTCAATCCCGCGCGCGGCGCAACTTCCCCAACCCGCCGCCACCGACGCAATGTGCGATCAGCCGGTCGATGAAGCCTGCGCAGCTTTCCAGCTCCGAGAGCGCCACGAACTCGTCCGGCTTATGCGCCTGCGCGATCGCGCCGGGCCCGACGACGACGGTCGGGATGTCGGCCATGCCGACGAACAATCCGGCCTCGGTGCCATAGGCGACCTTGATGTGACTGTTGCGGCCCGCGATCTGCTTGGCGAGTGTCACCAGCGCATGATCGGGCCGCATGTCGAGCGCCGGGTAGTCGACGATCTCCTCGAAATCGATGCCGCAATCCGGATGCGATGCCTGCATGCGAGGCTCCAGCTCGGCCTTGGTCCAGGCAACGATCGCATCCGTCACCTCCCTGGATTCGCTGATGCCGAGCCCGCGCGCCTCGAACTCCAGCGCAGATCGGTCCGGCACGATGTTGAGCGCCGTGCCGCCCTGCACGATGCTGGTCAACAGCGTCGCATACGGAACATCATAGAGAGCGTCGCGCTGGCCGTCCGTCGCGAGCCGCTCAGCGCGGCGGCGGATTTCGCAGATCAGCTCGGCGGCATATTCCACGGCGTTCACGCCGGTCGGCGCCAGCGAGGAGTGAGCGGCCAGGCCGCGGAACGTCGCGCGCAGCGCGTGCTTGCCCTTGTGGCCGATCGCGACCTGCATCTGCGTCGGCTCGCCGACGAAGCAGCCGAGCGGCTTTACCGGCAGGCGGTTGATCTCGCGCAGCATCGGCCGGACGCCGACGCAGCCGACCTCCTCGTCATAGGAGATGGCGAGATGGATCGGCGTGGCGAGCCTCGCGCGCCGCATCTCGGGCACCATCGCCAGGCACACCGCGACGAAACCCTTCATGTCGGCGGTGCCGCGCCCGAACAGCCGGCCATCGCGTTCGACAACTGAGAAGGGATCGTTGCTCCAGTTCTGTCCCGCGACCGGCACGACGTCGGTATGTCCGGACAGCACGAAGCCGGGCTTGTCTTCCGGCCCGATCGTGACCCACAGCGAGGCCTTCTGCCCGGTGTCGTCAGTGATCCGGCGTCCCGCGATGCCGAGCGAGGCGAGATAGCGCTCGATGTAATCGATCAGCGGCAGGTTCGTGCGATCGCTGACGGTATCGAAAGCGACGAGGTCCGTCACCAGCTTGCGAATGTGATCGGTTCTTTGGCCTGGCATCGGTTCGTTCATTCGACGGGAGTGGAAAATTCGCTCATTGGCTGCTCGGCGCGGATGAAATTGGCGAGCGCGCGGGCGGCGGGGCTCAGCGAGCCCTTGGCCGGCACGACGACGGCGGTTTCGATCGACGTCTTCAGATCGAGCGGACGGAACACCAGCGCCTTGTCCGGCTGCAAGTCGAGCGGAAAGGGATTGAGGATCGCGATGCCGAGACCGGCTCGCACCATTTCGGCCAGGAATGCCGACGTGGTGGCTTCGGCGACGATGTGCGGTTCGGCGCGCAGCGCGGCAAAGGCCGCATCGACCTTGGTGCGCAGCGGAAAGCGTCGGCTCAGCGCGAGGATGCGTTCGCCTATGAGATCGCTGATTGCAAGCTCCGCCTTGCTTGCGAGCGGATGGCGCTTGGGCAGCAGCGCATGCGGCCGGGCGCGCCGAAAAATTTCCAGCCGCACGCCGTCATGGAACGGTGTCTGGTCGACAAGCCCGATATCGGCGCTGCCGTCGGCGACGGCGCCGAGACAGTCGGTGGACTGGCCGATCTCGACATGAACCTTTGCGCCCGGCTCGCTTGTGACGAAGCGCGCGAGGATCGGCGCCAGAAACAGATTGGCGAGCGTCGGCGGCGAGGCGACGCGGATCGCGGTCGCATTCTCCGCGCCGTCCCGCGGAACCGCCAGTTGGTCGAGCAGGTCGAACACGACCGCGGCGCGCGCCTCCAGCGCAAGTGCTTCGGCGGTCGGCGCGAGGCGGCCTTTCCGTCGCGTGAACAGCGGCTGTCCGAGCCGCGCCTCGAGGCTCGCGATCGCGCGCGACACCGAAGGCTGTGACGTGCCGAGGTGCCGCGCAGCCTGCGTCGTCTTTCCCGTCGCGACCATCGCGCGCAACGCCTCGATCTCGCGTAGGGAAGGGCGGATGATCGCCCCGTCGCGCTCCGGTGTGCGTCTTTTTCTATTCAGATTTTGCATAGGTTTTCTCGAATTAGGCAAATGCTTGCATACACCGAAGCGGCAGGCAAGCCTCGCGATAGCCAAGCCTTGCCATGCGGGCCCCGCTGCACGCGGGAGAAGGTTTGAGTCTCGGTTTGGCTGAATGCGTATCAAGCTGCGCCCGGCTTACGCCGCGCTTGTTGCGAGGCACGGAATGGTCGCGGACTTTGCATGGCGGCGTGAATAACGCCGACGCCCGGGCATGGACGCAGCAGTGGATGCTGCGCCGCCTCGCATCAGACGACAGATCGCCCTTCGGTCCAAAAATAATCGGCGCGTCCGCCGGAATTTTTCGCTATCCTGACTCTCCCTGTGAGACCCAGGCAAAGATCTGGATCGCATCAGGTCCGGGCATGCGCGTGGTTTCTTCGTGCCTGCTCATCGCGCCTCGTATGTTCGTCGACTGGAGCCAATGTCCCAACGATCGAACCTGCTCAGCAACTTTCCAGGATTCAGCTCCCGGAATCCGGATTATGTGCGCGGCCGCATGTCCAGGCTGTTCGGCGCAACGCGTTTCGACATTGCGCCAAGCGGCTATGAGTGCGCGGCGCATTATCTGAGATTGAACGACGTCACCTTGATCCACGCGCGCTATCAGCAGCGGCATTCAATCGGCTTCGGCGAAGCCTCCTTTGTCCGCCAGTATTTCACGCTTGGCGGGGCAGGGCGGTTCTCGACGGGCTCGCGTCAGGGCCAGTTGTCCAGCGCAAACCCTAGTCCTATCATCCCCGCCAACACGCCGGTCGATCTCGATTTCGAGCAATCTGATCTGCTCGTGCTGCGGGTCGAATACAGCGCGCTCAAGCGCTATCTCGCGGTGCTGATCGGCCGGGAGATCGACCGTGACATCGTCTTCCACGACGACACCGGCGTGAATCCCGCGGTCGGCAGTCTCAGGCGCGGAGCCTTCCACTTTGCGTCCGATTACAACGCGCGCGGGCAGAACCTGTCGGATCTGGTGGTCGTGGAAACGGAACGCATGCTGATCATGAAGTTCCTGATGAGCAATTGGCACAACTTTACGCTCGAGTTGCTGCGCAAGCCGCCGCAGGTGTCGAACTCGGCGATCAGGAAGGTCAAGGAGTTCATCGAAGCCAACTGGGACAAGCCGATCGACATCGAGGCCATGGCGGCCGTCGCGAATGTCAGCGCGCGCAGCCTGTTCCGGCAGTTCAAGAAGGATTGTGGCTGCTCGCCGGCGGAGTTTGCCAAGCAGGTCAGGCTCAGCCGCGCCAAGGAGATGCTCGAGCGGGCGAGCGCGGATGCGACCGTCGTCGATATTGCCTTCAGCTGCGGCTTTCAGAACGCCGGCCACTTCGCCCGCGACTTCAAGCTGGCCTTCGGCGAGTTGCCATCCCAAACGCTGAAGCGCGCGGACGTGCCAAGAGACTGATACGGCGTCTGAGCGGTGCTGCGAACAACTCCCTCCGGCGTCGTCGCCCGGCTCGACCCTAAGGCATTCACGCATCTCGGGGCGGCTCAATTCTCGCGCAAGGGCGGTGCGCAACGGAACCCAGGTGCGGCCGACATCAGGCTTGAGATGCTCCCGTTCGGGCCGCAAACTCACTGTCGTCCCTGCGAACGCAGGGACCCATAACCACAGGCTTGAGTTTGTGGCACTACGGCGGAACGGCTTTCTTTCCAACAACAGATATCACGCGGTATGGGTCCCTGCGTTCGCAGGGACGACAGCCGGGATTGTCTTTCGAGATGTGTGCATAAATTAGGACTCGACCGCGCGACCCAGTATTCCAGAGACGTCAGTGCTTGAACCGAGACGCCGCGGTTTACTGGATGTCTCGCATGCGCGGGGCATGGCGAGTGGTGAACGCGAGATCGCGTCTTGGAAGGGCCGGGCCAGGCTGCACTCACGTGCTTGGTACGCTTTCACGGCTTATTCTCGTCGCCAGAATCTTGTCGATGCGGCGGCCGTCGAGATCGACGACCTCGATGCGCCAGCCTTCGTGATCGAAAGCGTTCCCGACCTCCGGCAGCGTGCCGAAATGCTGCAGCACCAGTCCTGCCACCGTGTGATAGCCGCGATGCGGGGGGATCGTGACCGACAGCAGATCGCCGAATTCGTCGACCGGCATCCAGCCGGCGATCAACAACGATCCGTCGGCGCGCACCACATAGGCCGGCTCGGGCGGGCCTTCTTCCGAATGGAAGGCGCCGACAATCGCCTCCAGAATATCCGCCGCGGTGACGATCCCCTCGAACGCGCCGTACTCGTCATGCACCAGGCCGACATGGACGGGTGCCGCCTTCAGGATCGCGAGCACGTCGCGGGCGTCGGCGGACGAGGGAATGATCGGCGCGTCGCGGACCAGGCTCCTGAGGTCGGGCGACTTCTCGTGCATAAAGGCGATCAGGAGATCCTTGGCCTGCAGGATGCCGATCGGACGATTGCGGTCGCCATCGGTCACCGGCAGCCGCGAACGCGGGCTTTTCGCGAACTTGTCACGGATCGTCTCGGGATCGTCGTTGAGGTCGACCTCATCGACGTCGGTGCGCGGTGTCATGACCGCGCCGACGGGACGGTCGCCAAGCCGCATCACGCCCGCGATCATTTCCTTCTCACCGGGCTCGAGCACACCGGCGCTCTCGGCCTCCCGAACGACATGATGGATCTCGTCCTCGGAAATCTTCCCCTCGGCTTCGGCGCCCTTGCCCAGCAGCGACAGGATGAGCTTTCCCGACACATTGAGCAGGACGACCAGCGGCAGCGAAACCTTCGACAGCAGGTCCATCGCGGGAGCGACCCTGGTTGCGATCGCCTCGGGATTGCGCAGCGCAACCTGCTTCGGCACCAGCTCACCGACGATCAACGTCGCATAAGTGATGACCGTCACGACCAGGCCGACGCCCAGGATGTCCGCGAGCGAGCGGGACATGCCAAGCTCGACGAACAGTTCAGTGAGACGTTGACCGAGCGTGGCGCCGGAAAATGCCCCCGACAGCACGCCGACCAGCGTAATTCCGATCTGCACGGTGGAGAGGAACTTTCCGGGATCGGAGGCGAGAACCAGCGCGCGGCGCGCGCCGCGAACGTGTTTTTGCGCAAGGACTTCGAGCCGGGCCGGACGCGAGGAGACGATCGCCAGTTCGGACATGGACAATAGACCGTTGATGACGATCAGGACGGCAACGATCGCGAGTTCGAGTGACAACATGTCTCCACCGGTTACCGCGGCCGATGGCCGCGCAGTCCCCTTATATAGGATCTGCCGCCGGGATTTCCGTAATGACGATGACAAATTAGCGCAGCCGAGGCTAGATGGGTTGCGCGGGGCCGGCAGCAATTTCTGATGCAGGATTTCAATCGCGAATGCGTCGCGATATTCATCGATGCAAGGGGAGCGGCCATGATCCGAAAACAGCGCACCTGGGAAATCTTCGAAAACAACAAGGCCGCATTTCGCGCGCGCTTCCGCGACTGCGCGGCGCGAATGATGCAATCGAAATACGGCTTCAAGATCGTCGCGATGTGGAGACGAATTCTGGGACCGAGTAGAGGGCCTCCCGGGCCGCTTCCAGCCTCATTGCTGTCATCCGTTGATTTGGATCAACGGAAACAGCGTGGCGCTCTGCTCGCATCCCTCGAATTGCGGACCGCGAGAGCCATCAGCTTCCTGCGCCCGATGGTCGGCATCGGATTTCCCGAAACCTGGCTCGCCGATCAAGCAATCGAACAACGTCGCCTGTCGGCCCGTCGGCCGACGCGTCCGGAGTAGCGAGCACGATGTCGATAAAATTGCCGCTGTGGCTTCGCTTCTTCCTGATTATCGGCATCGCCGTCTTTGCGGCGGGCGCTGGTCTTCTTGCCTATCGGTACTACACTCACCCGGCAACGCTGACCGTGGCGGTCGGCTCGATCGACGGCGAGGCAGCCAAGGCAATGTCAGCCATGGCAAGCGAGTTCGTTTCGACGAACGCGCCGGTCCGGCTCAAGGTCATCGACAGCGGCACGGCGCTCGAGGCCGCTGCGGCCTTCTCCGCAGGCAAGGTCGATCTCGCCGTGGTTCGCGGCGATGTCGGCGACTTGTCGCAGGCGCAAGCCGTCGTCGTTGTCAGCCACATGGTCGTGCTGATCATTGCGCCGCCGGGATCGTCCATCGACAGCATTGAAAACCTGAAGGGCCGAACGGTCGGCGTCGTTGGCGCAAACGCCAAAATTGTCGACGTGTTGACCAACGAATATGATCTTGCGAAGGCAAAAGTCGTATTCAAGAACCTTGCTCTAACGGATGTCCGGCAAGCCGTTCAGTCAAAGCAGGTCAGTGCCCTGCTTGTCGTGATCCCGCTCGCCGAAAGATACCTCTCGCTCGTTCGCGGATTTTTTCAGCTCGACCATAAGAAGGTCCCGGTGCTGATCCCCATCGACTCCGCCGCGGCAATCGCAGAAGCTGAACGCGCCTTTGAAAGCTTCGACGTCCCAAAGGGCACGCTGCGGGCATCGCCGCCGGTCCCGGAAGATGACCTGACGACCCTGAGGACCTCGCTATACCTGGTTGCGCAAAAGAAGCTCGGCAAAGATCTGGTAACCAGCCTCACGGAGGCGATCATGAGCGCGCGCAGGAATCTTCTGCGCGAGCAACCGATCTTCGCGCAGATCACCGCGCCCAGCACCGATCAGGATGCCTACCTTCCACTGCACCCTGGCGCGGCAGCCGTCTACAACAGCACCACGCAGAGCTTCATGGATGAATACGGCAACTGGATCTATTTGACGCCGATGATACTTGGCGGTGCCGCCACCATGCTCGCGGCGGCGTGGAAATTCTTGGGGCTCGGCAACCGCGTAACCGACGGCCCGCTCAATTCCTTCTATGCCCTGGCGCGCCGGATTCGAAAGGTCGATAGAGAAGCCGAGCTTTCGGACATCGAAGAAGAGATCGATCGTCTTCTGAAGGCCGAGCGCGCCAAATCCGCCGGTGGAGACGAGAGCGCGGTGGATGACGCCACATTGAACGTGGCGGCCCACCGCCTGGAGAGCTTGATTCACGAGCGGCGCACGTTGATTGCGAGAAAAACTGCAGTGACCTCCGTGGCCGAGCCGACGCAGCACCTGGCACAATGAAACGACATTTGACGCGCGCGTAGCTGCGGTCGAGGCCGCTACCTGGGCGCGGCCTCCGCGGTTCCGGTCGGATCTATTGTTTAGCGGCTTCGCCGGGGTCCCCCTTGGGGCCGGCCGGACCCGACGCGCCCACGGGTCCTGCGGGTCCCGGAGGTCCTGCGGGCCCCGAAGGACCTGCCGACCCCGGAGGACCTGCCGGTCCCGGCGGTCCCGCCGGTCCCGGAAGGCCGCAGTTTCCTATCACCACTTCTCTCTTATCCTCGCCGGAGGTGATTTCGACGATGCAAGTGGAGGGAAACTCAGGTCCAATCCAACGAAACCCTCCAGTCGAACTGCTCTCGACCTGTACTGTTTTGCTTGGATTGATTTTGAGGTGGACGCTGGGCTCCCGCAGCCGTCTAACCCTTCCGACGATCACCAACTCGCCACGCGTTATGGCGGCAGTCGTGATAAGAATTTCTGCACGCGCATTTTCGCTCCATGTGATCACACCGATCGTTATAACAGCGGCGACGGCGCGGCTGAGCTTTGCGAGCATGGCGATCCCCCTGCATCCTGTTAGAATGCTAAATTCGATCACCAAAACACATTGAAAACAAGAGTGCGGCTGCGCGGGCCGACAGTCCAAAACGGCAAACACATGCCAGCGAGTTAGCGCCAGCCGCAGACACGATGTCCCCAGTGCCACCAGCGACGTCCTCTCTGCCACCAGCAACCCCAACGACGGTGACGGCTTCGCATGTGGCGATGCGGGCGGACCATCACCGCTTGGGCCGTCTGCGTCGCCTCCGCTACATCAGGCGTGATACTCCAGCCGATCGTCGTAAAGCCGGCGACAGCAACGGCCGAGCCAGGCAGGATATCTGCGAGGAAGTTGCGACGAGTCAGTGCTCTCACTGTGCTTTCTCCCGTGTTCGCGTAATTTTCAGTTGACGTGAATCCTAGCGCGAATTCCTGACGGCTTGAGTTGCGGAACGCCGCCGACATGCTGAGCTCCGTGCGCATACACCTCATGCGCAAATTGCCCGTCGTGCCAAGGTGACGCAAACTTTCCTATTGCGCCGTCGGGCAAATCAAAACCATGCTCCCGCGCGTCCCGCACCCACAAGAGGGGCGTTTCGCGATCGTCACGGACGTTGGGAGCGGGATGCGATGGACGCGGCATGTTGTCGGACGAACAACATGGTGCGGACGGCGAAATCGTGTGGTCCTGGCGCCCCAAGGCTGGCGCTAAGTCAGTCAAACGATTGACTGACGACGGTGACAAGAAAGTCCGGTCACCGGGGAGATCACGTATAAGCCGTAAAACCATTGCGCGGGGAATGCCGGGCTGCTCCGGCTGAACCTGTGGTTCTGCCGCGTGCTTTTTTGTTGCACGCGGACCATGGGTGCAGCCCGCACCCGGCATTCCCTGCGCCCTCTTAGAAATTCGAGGGTGGTTTGATCGAAAAACTCGGACGCCAAGCGCCGCGAGAATGCGAAGCTATGCATGCAATCTTTTCGTGGCCTGTCCTTCGAGACGCGCGCAAGCGCGCTCCTCAGGACGAGGTCCTAGCACAATGCCAAACCCTCATGGTGAGGAGGCGCGAAGCGCCGTCTCGAACCATGCAGGCCCGTCGCTCTCCCCGTCGTCCCTGCGTGCGCGAGGACGACGGCTGGGGCTAAGACCGCCCGTAGCAACGACGGCTATGAACCTCGCATTCGCGACAACGACAGCAGCACAAACCGCCTACACCGGCTTGCCCGTATACGGCATCGACGCCGTCAGGCCGCCATCCACCGGGAATGCCTGACCATTCACATACGACGCCTCATCGCTCGCAAGAAACAGGCCCATCGCGGCGATCTCGTGCGGCTGGCCGGCGCGCTTCAGGGGATTGAGCTGGCCGATCTTGTCGGAGGTGCCGCGCTCCTTGGCGCGGTCGAACACCGGCTTGGTCATGCCGGTTTCGATCAGGCCGGGGCACACCGCGTTGATGCGCACGCCGGTGCCGGTGAGCGAGTAGGCGGTGGTCTGCACCAGGCTGATGACGCCGGCCTTGCTCGCCGCGTAGGGATGGCCGCTGGCGCCGGATTTCAGGCCCGCGACCGAGGCGGTGCAGACGATCGCGCCGGACTGCTGCTTGATCATGTGCGGCATGGAATATTTGATCGCGAGAAACGGCCCGATCAGATTGATGCGCAGGATCTCCTGCCAGTGTTCGACGGTCTGCTCGGCGAGCGGCACCAGCCCGCCGGAAACGCCGGCATTGGCCCAGATCGCATCGAGCCTGCCGTAAGCCGAGAGTGCCTTGTCGATGAAGGCGATCACGTCCTTCTCCGAACCGGCATCCGCCATCACGGCCTCCGCCGTGCCGCCGGCCTTCTTCACCGCCTCTGCGGTCTCCTTCACGCCCTCGCTGCGGTCGACCGCGATCAGCTTGGCGCCTTCTTTCGTGAACAGCAGCGACGCCGCGCGTCCGATGCCGCTGCCGGCCCCGGTGATGATGACGGATTTGCCTTCGAGGCGGCCCATGCGCGTTCTCCCGTTTTGCAGCTGATCTTGTCGCTGCTGTTTTTTGCGGCGGCAAAGTGTTTGCCGTTTCGCGGAATTTCAAACAGAGTTTCAAACGCCTGCGCTCTTGAGGCGGCGCGCGCGCTGACGTACAGCGACGTCAAACGATATTGAAGGGTGCCTGCGATGTCCAACCCGGAAAAACCGAAAGTCGTCATCACGCGGTGGTGGTGGGTGCGTCACGCGCCGGTGCGCAGCGACGGCGGCAACATCTACGGTCAGTCGGATATCGAATGCGACACCAGCGACCGCGAGGTGTTCGAGGCGGTCGCCAAGATTTTGCCACGCGACGCGGTCTGGTATTCGAGCAACCTGAAGCGCACGCACCAGACCGCGGACGCGATCTGGGACGCCGGCTTTCCAAAGCCGTCGGCCATGATCCAGGAAGCGGCCTTCGCCGAACAGCATCTCGGTCAGTGGCAGGGCATGAACCGCGCCGCGTTTCTCGCGAGCCGCCCGGTCGGCAGCGACTGGTTCGCCAAGATCGACGAGCCGGCGCCGGGCGGCGAGAGCTTCATGGATCTCTACAATCGCGTCTGCGCGGCGATCACGCGGGTCACCATGGCGGAAGCGGGCAGGGACGTGATCGCGGTCGGCCATGGCGGAACGATCAAGGCCGCGGTCGGCCTTGCGCTCGGCGGCCAGCCCGACAGGGGCCTCACCTTCGACATCGACAATTGCTCGGTGACGCGGCTCGACCATTTCGCAACCGCGGGCCAAGGTAATTGGCGGCTGCCGATGGTCAATCAGCAACCCTGGATCGCCGATCCCAGGCATAATGCTATGCATCAGCCGGCCGGGCCCGAGGTGAGGAGCAAGCTTGCGTGAATCCACACGGCGTCATTCCGGGGCGATGCGATAGCATCGAACCCGGAATCTCGAGCGAGCGGGTACCGTTCTTTCCCTTATCTCGAGATTCCGGGCTCGGTGCTTCGGACCGCCCCGGAATGACGTCAAGAAAATCTCAAATGGGAGAAATGTCATGACACTGTTCGACCTATCCGGAAAAGTCGCCGTCATTACTGGCTCCTCACGCGGCATCGGCCGGGCCATCGCCGAGCGGATGGCGGAGCATGGCGCGAAGGTCGTGATCTCCTCGCGCAAGAAGCAGGTCTGCGACGAGGTCGCCAACGCGATCAATGACAAGGCGGGCAAACACGTCGCGCTGGCGGTGGCGGCGAACATCTCGACCAAGGACGATCTGAAGAATCTGGTCGAGGAAACCAACCGCGCCTTCGGCAGGATCGATACGCTGGTCTGCAACGCCGCGTCCAATCCCTATTACGGGCCGCAGGCCGGCATCTCCGACGACCAGTTCCGCAAGATCCTGGACAACAACATCGTCGCCAACACCTGGCTGATCGGCCTCGTGGTGCCGCAGATGATCGAGCGCAAGGACGGCACGATCACCATCATCTCCTCGATCGGCGGATTGAAAGGGTCGACCGTGCTCGGCGCCTATGCGATCTCGAAGGCGGCCGATATGCAGCTCGCGCGCAATCTGGCCTGCGAATACGGCAAGCACAATGTCCGTGTTAACTGCATCGCGCCGGGCCTGATCAAGACCGATTTCGCCAAGGCGCTGTGGGACAATCCGGAGACGCTGAAGGCCTCCACCGCGCGCTCGCCGCTGTTGCGCATCGGCGAGCCCGACGAGATCGCCGGCGCCGCCGTGTTCCTGTCCTCGAAGGCGGGCAGTTTCACGACGGGGCAGACGCTGGTCATCGACGGCGGAGCGACGATCAGTTGAGACCATGCCCCGTCATTCCGGGGCGCTCGCATTCGCGAGCGAACCCGGAATCCAGAGGTTGTGGCGCGAGATTCCGGGTTCGCGCTGATGCGCGCCCCGGAATGACGTCAGTTGGTGGACCGCTCTCAGTCGAGCGCCGCGTAGACCATCGTGCGCATCAGCGAACGGAAATATTCACGCTGGCCGGGTCCCTGGCACATGAACACGGCGAACAGATCCTCGCTCGGATCGATCCAGAAGAAGGTGCCGGCCACGCCGCTCCAGTAGAACTGGCCGGGCGAGCCCGCATATGGCGCCATGCCTTGCTGCAGGCGCACGGCGAAGCCGAGGCCGAAGCTGTGGCCGGGCGGCAGCATCGCGCCCTGGACCTTCACGCTGGGCGCGAGATGATCGGAGGCCATCAGCTCCAGCGTCTTGCGGCCGATGATCCTGTTGCCGTCGAGCGTGCCGCGGTTGAGCAGCATCTGGCAGAAGCGGGCGTAGTCCATCGTGGTCGAGACCAGGCCGCCGCCGCCGGATTCCATCGCCGGCTTCTCCAGCATGTTGAAGAGCTGGACCTTGTCGCCGTTCCAGGGATCGGCCGGGAAGGGCTCGGCGAGCCGGCCGGCATTCTCCTCGCCGGTGTGGAAGGCGGTTTCCGCCATCTGCAGCGGCGCGAGGATGCGCTCGGTGAGGAACGCGCCGAGCGACTTGCCGCTGACGACCTCGATGATGCGGCCGAGGATGTCGGTGGAGCGGCTGTAGTTCCACTCCGCGCCTGGCTGGCAGATCAGGGGCAGGCCTGCGACCATCGCGGCATGCTCGGCATTCGTGATCTTGCGGCTGCGCAGCCGCGACTGCTGATAGAGCTGCTGCACCAGGCCATTGCCGGTGTGGTCGTAGGTGATGCCCGAGGTGTGGCGGAGCAGGTCCTGGACGGTCATCGGCCGCTGCACCGGGACGAGCTCGAGCTTGCCGTTATGCTCGACGCCGACCTTCTGCTCGGAGAATTCCGGGATGAACTTGGTGACGGGATCGGCCAGCAGGAACTGGCCTTCCTCCAGGAGCATCATGATCCCGATCGAGACGATCGGCTTGGTCATGGAGAAGATGCGGAAGATCGATTCCTTCGTCATCGGCGCGCTGGCGGCCGGGCTTTGCCGGCCGATCGCGTCGAACCAGCCGATCTGGCCCTTGCGCGCGACCATCACGGTGACGCCCGGGATGGTGCCCTTGTCGACCTCGCGCTTGAAGACGTCCGACATCACCTGCATCCGGGCGGGCGACAGCCCCAGCGATTCCGGCCTGGCTTGCGGCAAAGGCGGCGTTTGCGGCGCGGCGGCGTGTTTGGCGGCAGTCTGCGCGTTCATGGTTCCTCCCATTGTTCTTTGCGACCGGGTTCTTGGCGGGTTGGGTTCTTTGCGATTGGATTTGGCGGTCGGATATCGAGTGAAGTCTGGCGGATAACATGCGGCTTGAACAGGACGATTTACTGCTTCGCCCTTGCATTGGGGGCGCGGCTTATGCTTCAAACGGCGCAGATCGGACGGCAGCGTTTCGGTCCCGTAGGAGTGTAGCTCAATTGGTAGAGCACCGGTCTCCAAAACCGGGGGTCGCAGGTTCGAGCCCTGCCACTCCTGCCAGCCTTTTTCCAAGCATTTGATTTACTTCGCAATTTTTGCCGGTGCGCGGTGCAGAGCGGGAGTTCGGCGTCGTCGCAGCGATCGCGGAGCCAGTTGCCGAAACTGGCCGGCGTGGAGCGCTTTCCATATTCAGTCTGCGGAAAGGTCAGGGCGCCGCAACGGCTGGCAAAGTCCAGCCGCTAGGTTCGGCCGCTCAGCCGCCTCTGAAGCCTTGCTCGCTCCTTTGCTGCCTCGGCCAGACCACCGGCGAGTTGGCCACGAGCAAGCCCCATGTCCCTTAGCTCGCGGTCGGAAAGAGTCCGCAGAATGGTCAGATTGGCTTGATGTTCGCGCTGCGCGATAATGGCGGCGACGAAGTTATTGATGACCCGAACAATGCTGCGCCCAAAAAGCCTTGTGGACCGCCGAACCGCATTCGGGGTCGTATCAGTAATATTGCTCAGAATGCTCATGGTGAACCATCACTCGAAGAGTTGGTCCCCTTCTCCACCTGCACCATAGCAAGCGGCACGCCTCCACGACGTGAGATAAGAATGAGCTTTCCTTTAGATTAGCCTTAGCAAAATCACTTAAGCGTGCGGTTCTTGTGAACAGTCCATGCGGACTCCACGCCGCCGGATCCTGTTCGATGAAATGCGCCCTGGCTATTCCCGAACGAAAATATGGGACTTAACTTTCCATTCGCCGTTGGATTGGCGTTCGTAAAGCTTAACGGTGCTGCCGGACAGCATGGTCGTTTCCTCGCCTTTCACCAATGAGGCTTTGAAGCGGGAAGTCACGTAAGCGTAGTCGCCCATCGGCAAAATCTCCACAAGCTCAAGCTTGTGATTTCTGACGCTCGTGCCTCTTTTGGCAAAGAAGTCGCGTATCGCAGTAGGACCAGAAATGGGCGCCGAGCCGGGCGGCATTAGACTGGCATCGGCGGCATACATTGGCAGCAAGGCGTCGAAATTCGGATCGTTGATCGCGGCGTCCCATTTCGCATTGAGTTTCGTCATGTCCTCAGTGATCGAGTCCGCCCGCGCGTGGCCGACAGTGACCAACAAAAGCACCAGCACCACAGACAAGATTTTGCGCATGACTTTGCCCTCTTTGATCTGACCGTGTCCGCCAGCCTGCGGCCTATGCGGCGCGCGACTGATCAGCAGCAAATGGCTAGTTCGTGAAAGCGCGCTTGCCGATGGCACCAAGGCTGCAAATTATTAAAGAGCGGAGAGTTCGGCGCGTCTCCGTTTTGTGGGCAGCTTCCGGCAAGCGAAAAGCTTGGCGGTGCGAGGAAGCTACACGTTTCTCGGAATAATGCCTAAGGCTGTTTTGGGTCATTCGCGTCGTTCTGACCGTGTGCCGATGACTTCCGGTCTTCCCTCACAAGCAGACCGTTTCAAAAGCGGTCTGCCAGTTGCCGAACACAAACAAACCAACCTGCACGTCCATAAGCGTAAGCATCACTGACATGCCTTCGATCGCTCAATTGAAAACCATTAGCGAGGCCAATGAAATCAGCATAGTCTTCACGCATTCTTTGTAGGAATTTCGAAGCTGCCGCCGACTTGGAGCTTAATCATGAAGAATACTTCGTTCGCGGTTGCTGCTGTAACGGCGGCAGGACTTTCGCTTGCGCAACCGGCATTGGGGCAGTCGGACGACAAGCTCGGCATTGTGGATTTCGAAACATCGTGCAAACCGGAGGCGCAGAAGCTTTTTAATCAGGGGATGCTGTATCAGCACTCGTTTTGGTATCGCGCTTCTCAAAAAGTTTTCGAAGATGCACTGAAGGCCGATCCAGAATGCGGCATTGCCTATTGGGGCATCGCGCTAAGCCTGCTTTGGAATCCACACGCTACACCGCCCGCGAAAAATCTTGCGGAAGGCGCATCTGTGATCGCGAAGGGCAAGACCGTCGGTGCCAAGACCCAGCGGGAGCGCGATTATATCGAGGCGCTCGGCACGATGTATGCCGACTACGAGAAGGTCGATCATCGCACCCGCCTTCTGGCCTATGCCAAAGCGATGGAGCAACTGGCGCAGCGCTATCCTAACGATGACGAGGCGCAGATCCACTATGCTCTCGCGCTCAACACATCGGCGTCGCCGGCCGACAAAACCTACGCGAACCAACTCAAAGGCGCGGCGATCCTGGAGCCGATTGCAGAACGCCAACCGCAGCATCCCGGCGTGTCGCATTACCTGATCCATCTCTACGATTACCCGCCGATCGCTGAGAAAGGCCTCAAGGCCGCGCGGCGCTATGCCAAGATCGCGCCGGCCGCGGCACACGCCCAGCACATGCCATCACACATTTTCACCCGCGTCGGCTACTGGACCGAGTCGATAGCATCGAATACCGAGTCCGCGCGTGTCGCCAAAGACGCTGGCGATATCGCCGAACAGCTGCATGCCATGGACTACGAGGTTTATGCCTATTTGCAGCTCGGCCAGGACGCCAAAGCCAAGTCTCTCATCGATGAAATGGCCGGTGTCACCGGTTTGACTGAGACTTACATGCCCGGACCCTATGCGATGGCCATCTCGCCGGCGCGCTACGTAATAGAGCGCGGCGACTGGAAGGCCGCTGGGGACCTTCAGATCCGCCCAAACCCGCTGCCTCAGGTGCAGGCGATTACTTATACGGCGCGCGCGCTCGGAGCGGCCCGCTCGGGCAATCCGGAAGCCGCCAAGGCCGACATCGCCAAGCTTACCGAGTTTCGCGATAAGCTGCGTGACGCGAAGGATGCCTATTGGTCTGAACAAGTCGACATCGAGCGGCAGGTCGCGACCGCCTGGGTTCTCTATGCCGAAGGCAAGCAGGATGACGCGCTGGCCGCGATGAGCGCGGCTGCCGATGCCGAGGACAGAACTGAAAAACATCCGGTGACCCCGGGCGTGCCGAAACCCGCGCGCGAACTCTACGGCTCCATGCTGCTCGAGCGTGGCATGGCCAAGGAAGCACTCGCAGCATTCGAAGCGACGCTAAAGAAGGAGCCCAATCGGCTGGGCGCCTATGCAGGTGCGGCCATGGCCGCCGAAAAGTCCGGCGATCTCTCCAAGGCGCGGGAGTACTACGGCAAAGTCGTGGCGATCGCCGATAATGCCGACAAGACCCGCACTGAAGTTGCCGACGCGCAAGCGTTCCTGCAAAGGCGCTGAGGTGCGCAAGATGAAGCGCGGGGCAACACGTATGAAAGCACTGTTTCTGCCCTTCATGCTGGGTGCCCTCGCGACCCCGGTCGGAGCCGCGCAGCCGCTTCAGGTCATCGGATATTCCGGTTATCTCGGGGAGTGGGAGTTGACCGCAACGGTTACGGAGACAGCTCCCGGCTCGACAACAGAATACTCGGGGCCGCTAACGATGAAGCATGTGGGCATCTGCACCCAGGACGGACCGGAGGAGAAAACGGGCGCACTGCGCCTTCAGTTATCGCGCTCATCGTCCCAATTGAATGCAACACTATCGGTTGCCGGCGTCGAATGTACTTACACCGGACAATTATCCAACTCATATGCCGGCACGATGAACTGCCCCGGTCGACAGGGCGTTCCGCTTAAGCTGTGGGTGAAATAGTCCTCGTCTCGAAGACAACTCGCGCCCAAGCGATCAGCCAGCGTCCGCCCATGACGCGCCGCTTGAAGCACTCGGATGTCTGGTCGGCCGAGTTCACTGTCCCCAAGCTTTGAGCGCATCAGCGAAGGCAAGTTCGCCGGACGAGCCTTTTTGTACCGCCAGGATTGCGCGGGTACCGTTGCCGTAGATGATCGGAATATCGAGCCATTTCTCATCTCTGAGAAGCTGGATATCCTTTTGTAAGTCGATCTCGTCGGCAGACACGCCGATAAGGAAAGTGTCCTTCCTTGTCGTAACGGAGAGTCCAGCGAGCGGAGTGGCGTGCGACTGCTCAGACTGCTTCACCAAGAGACCGGGTATATTTCCGACGCCACCCCGGGAGTTAGGGGGAAGTTTGAATTTGATTTCGATTGTGTAGCTGACGGGTAGCGAATGGTCGGTATTGCGGCGCATCACCCAGGAGACGGTCATCTGTTGGGCGGGAATCTTTATGTCTGCCAGCACGACAAATTCGGGTGCGAGTCCAGGACCAGGCGAGACGCTATCGGTGCGCCAAGCTACCGAGCCGACGTAGCTGTTGCCCGGTGATTGGCTCAAATTCTCTTCATAGAGTACGGCGCGTTGTGCGCTGCCGGGTGCGGTTGAGTTGTTGTCGACGCTTAGATCTGATGGCTTATTAGTGCGGCATTCGATATTCACCGTGAACGGCCGACCAATGTCTCCGACGTCGGCGGGCGGCAGTCGCCCGTTTGAAGGTGCTGTTTGGTAGACAATGCCTTTGCTGTCCAAAAACGTTCTTGCGACTTCGGCCTTGAGCGCGAAATTCACGTTCTGCGGAATGTCTCCAGTGATACGGCCGACAAGCGCAGCATTGAGTTTTGACGTGACAATTCCGACCAGGTGACCGCTAGAATCGAGCAGTGGTCCGCCGCTGTTGCCCGGCTGCACAGGAGCGCTGATCTGAAGATAGCGCGAGTCGTCTCGAAGTCCTGCCAGAGCGCTGACATTTCCGACTGAGAGACCGGCTGCTGTCGATAGTAACCCGGAGAGAGGATAACCCAGCGCCACGACTGCATCTCCAGCGCGAATCGAAGTTCCCTCCCGAAAAACGGCGACCGGGGAAGAGGTGGCCTTACTATGGATGACAGCGAGGTCGTTTCTATCATCGCGTGCGACCAAGAGCGCATTCTCTGAGGTCCCGGATATATATCGAACGGTGATTTGTGCGCAGCCGTTCACTACGTGAGCATTCGTGAGGATATCTCCGTCGGCACTGATGACTACACCCGAGCCGCTTACCGCGAAGGCGCCGGCCGAGGTTAAATCGATGAAGAGAGTTGCTAGCGCGACCACGAAGATCGCCCGCATAGCCATTCGGGTCGAGACGGGCACACGTTGGATTGTCATACGAAACGCTTACCTTTTCGATGTCTGCGCGAAAGTAAACCACCAAACTCACTGCGACGTCCATACGCTGATTTGAACTACGTTCGCCTTTGAACCTTCAGGAGTGCTGTGAAGAACGGCTCATACACTGAAGGTCATCCGTTGCCCTCGTTCATAAGGTCCGGAGACGTGAGTTGGATTCTCGATGGTTATTTTCTCATTGCGCTGAAACGACAAGTGCGTGCCTGTGTCGATACGCTCGCGACTAAGGACCATGGCTGGAGAGAGCGGCAAATTGACAATCTTCTGAGACTTCGGAACCGGTGGGCACTCGCGGCAGGAAATTAAAGCACATATGGGACCATTTGAGCCTGAGGGTACGAACACGCAACCGGCGTCGACGACGCCCGCGTTGCAAGAATAATCTGACGTGCAGCTTGCGGTCGGGTGCAAGTCATGTTTCCGGCCACAACCGATGACGAGCAACCGTCGGAGATAGCTGGCCGGCCCGATAAAATTAGAATCTGTACAAAGAAAGAATGGACCAACTGGATGTTCTTTCTTTTCGTTCGCGAAACGGAGAATCCAGAAACCTCGTATTTCATTGGCTTTATCTCGAGTGTCCTCTCATTAGATTCATTCCAGACAAGCTGGCCGCGATTTATTCCGAGCCCTCGCGCCGATTTTTTGACACCACTTCCTCTGGACTCGGTGCATTCGCTTTCTCTAGAGGACGATGCAGGCCGGTCAGACATCGTTGGGGACGGTGTCGCGGACATTGTTTGGGGGTGTCATGGACGTAACATCTCGTACGAACCGCGTGAGTTCGATCTCGAAGCTTGCGCTCTCGGCCAGTTTTCTCGCTCTGAGCTTTTCTGTAGGGGGACTAAAGGCGCACGCGCAGTCCGCGCCGGCTCCGAGTGGAGCTTCCCCGCTTCCTCCGGTCACGATCGCCGCACCCGAAGCAAATCGCCGCTCCAGATCGCCTTCCGCCTCTCGCAGCAATAGCGGCACGCGAAGAAACCGCACCCGGACGGCGCGGCAGCCGGAGACGGTCGCCGAACCTAAGCCCTTCACCGAATCGCAGGATGCTCGCACCGGTACGGTTGGTTATTTCGCCAACAGCACCTCGGTGGCGACGAAGAGCAATACGCCGATCATTAACATTCCGCAGTCGCTCAGTGTGGTTACAAAGGACTTCATCCGAGATCAGGGCTTCGGTGGTCTGACCGACGTTACCCGCTACGTTCCGGGCGTGGCCGTCCATCAGGGCGAGGGCAATCGCGACGAACTGGTGATCCGCGGCGTTGACTTAAGTGCGAATTTCTTCGTCAACGGCTTCCGCGACGACGTTCAATATTTCCGCGATCTCTATAACGCCCAGAGCATCGAGATCCTGAAAGGACCTTCTGCACTGACGTTCGGCCGCGGCGCCGGTGGTGGCATTCTCAACCGTACGCTCAAGGAGGCCGACGGCGTACGCAGATATGAGGCAACCGCTCAAACTGGTTCCTGGGGCGACCGGCGCGTTACGCTGGATGCCGGGCAGGCCATCAACGACAACGTCGCTGCGCGTCTGAATGTCTTTTATGAGGGTAGCGACGCATTTCGCGATTTCAACCATCTGGAGCGTTATGGATTCAATCCAACGGTCACGCTGAAGCCCGACGACAACACCAAAGTCAGGCTGAGCTACGAATATTTCCACGATGGCCGCACGGCCGACCGCGGCAATCCCTCACAGGGTATTCCGGGCGGGGCAACGCGCTTCAATCCCACGACACCGTTTGCGCCGAACGGAAACTTCCAGACGTTCTTTGGCAGCCCGACGCTCAATACGGCGCAGGCTACCGTTCAAACCGGCATGGCCATCATCGACCATGATTTCGAAAACGGCTTGACGGTGCGGAACGGCACCTACGCCGCCGACTACAAAAAATTCTATCAGAACGTCTATCCGGCCAACGGTCCTCTCGCGGGCGCGGTCAATCCCGCCGATACCACCGTGAACCTCGGTGCTTACCAGCATACGACTAACCGCGACAACCTCTTCAACCAGACCGATTTTACTTACAAGACCGCAACGGGTCCGGTTTTCCACACGGTCGGCTTCGGAACGGAGTTCGGCCGTCAGACCGGCGTCGATATCCGCAATACCGGTGTCTTCCCGAACGGTACCAACACCATCGTTCAAAACCCGTTTGCGCCGACCTATTTCGGACCGGTTACCTTCGTCCATCACTTCACCAACGTGAACAATGGCGACGGTGTGACTACGGCGGATTCCAACAGCAAATACGGCCTCAACATCCAGTCCGCCTATGTTCGTGATACGATCGAGGTTTCGCGTGGGCTGCAGCTCATCGCGGGAGCGCGCTTCGATCGTTTCGACATGTCGGCGCTGGATATGAATACCAACATACAGAGAAGCCGTGTCGATAACCTGGTGTCGCCGCAAGCTGCCATGATCATTAAACCGATCGAGAACGTGTCGGTCTATGCCGCGTACAGCATTTCCTATCTGCCGGCCTCCGGCGATCAGTTCAGCGCGCTATCGCCCGGAACGCTGATTCTGCAACCGCAGAAATTCGAAAACATCGAGATCGGTGGGAAGTGGAACATCAATCCGAAACTGCTGTTCTCGACAGCGGTTTACAATCTTGACCGTACCAACCAGCCGATTCCGAATCCGGCAGCGCCGGCCGGTTCGGGCATATCCTTTCCAAACGGCGCAACCACGGTGCGCGGTTTCGAGGCGAGCCTCGTCGGCTATGTCACGGATGCCTGGCAATCATCGCTTGCATACGCCTACACCGACGCCAGAATTGCGAACGACCTGACAGCGACGACGGTGGCATTGCCGGTTCTCGCCGGCAATCGGGTTCAACTCGTGCCGTACAATCAATTCGCTTGGTGGAACAAATACCAGTTCACACCGATGTGGAGCGCTGGTCTCGGAATCATCTACTTCGGCGATTCATTTGCGACCAGTGACGATACCGTCAGGCTCCCGAGTTTCGTTCGTTTCGATGCGGCCATCTATGCGAACATTGATGCGACGTGGAGCGCGCAACTCAACATCGAAAACATCTTCAACAAGGGATACTGGGCATCGGCCGACGGCGATAACAACATCTCACCGGGTCAAGGACGCACGATCCGTCTGTCGGCGAGGGCGAGGTTCTGACAGATGGGTGTTCGATCACTTCATCGGCTTCAGCGGTGACGGGATGCGAAGGGTGGATCGAAATCCCACCGACCCACGAAGCTGCTTTCCAAGCTAGAGCCACTTCGGCTCCGAAAAGCGGGTGGCCATCCGATGCCCCTGGGCTTCCCGGGACAGGGAAAACGCCGCGTCTCGCGAGGCGCCGAACTCGCCCATGTTCAGGGGACGTACCGCAATTGAAGGGCTGACAAGCCAAGCGTGACATCCAGCGCAACCGACCCTTCAATCGAAACGGGCTGCAAAGCAACACTCCGCTGTGACCCGCCAATCAGTACGTTGGCTCCGACGCCCGCTCCGAAGGCAACGTCCCCGCTTGCACCGACATATTCACCGGCCAGCGCTCCGGCGGAAATGCCGGAGGTCGGGGCCAGGACGGCCCATGCCAGACCGCCCGCGCCGACCACTCCGACATCAATGCCAACTGTGTTGAGTGCGCCATCGTAAATCTGCGCGAGGCCCGGAAGGGATGGTATAAATCGGCACTCCATCGACTGATGGCCGAAGATGATGAAGCCAATGCTGGGGTTCATTTTGCAGCGAAGCATGCCGGACTGAGTCCAATTTTGTCCGGGCACCTGGGCCGTGGCGCCGAACGGAGCCAAACTCGCGACAGCGAAGGCGATGATCAACGGTATTACCCGCATCGACGCGACGTTATGTGACATGTTCGACCTCCTTCCGGCCAAGCTGCTGCGGCCCTTGCTACGAAGGAATTCGGTTGGTGACTATGCAGAAACGGCGGGTCAATCAAAGGAATGTCCGTTGCCGGTCATTTGCGTCGATTTGACCGTACGCCGATGACTTCCGGTCCTTCCTCACGAGCACCGTTTTTAGGGTCGTTGGCATGCCTCAACAGCAGCACTTCTGCGGTTATCGCCGGTTTTTTAAATCGCAGTCGCATTTTGCGAATCGCTGCGACGGCTCGTCCTTCATCGAGCGCGATCGTATCAGCTATGAAGGCATCGGCCGATTTTGCATCGATGTTAAGATCCCCAACGATTGCCGCTGGAAAGTCTTTGAGGTTTTCCGTCACGATCATTGAAGCTTATGTCTTCACAGCCGCGGCTAAAGCGCGATGATGATTCAACCTGATCTCATCGCGCTTTAGCCAGTCGTCCGCATAACAATTTGAAAGCGTTGGCTGGGGGCTCAATCGCCTCCAATCGTCTCATTTGATTAGGGGGCAGCCGCCATCTTTCATTGGCCGGAAGGCCTGGTCGCCCGGCACTTCGGCCAGCACCTTATAATAGTCCCACGGCGCCTTCGATTCCTCGGGCGTCTTCACCTCGAACAGGAACATGCTGTGCACCATGCGTCCGTCCTCACGCAGCACGCCGTTGTCGGTGAAGGCGTCGCGGACCGGCGTTTCCCGCATCTTCGCCAGCACCGGCTTCGTCTCCTTGGTACCGGCAGCCTTGACCGCGTTCAGATAGTGCAGGGTCGCGCTATAGGTTGCCGCCTGATTCATGGTCGGCATCCGCTTCATGCGTTCGAAGAAACGCTTGCCGAATGCGCGGGTCTTGTCGTTGAGGTCCCAGTAATACGCCTCGGTGATGATCAGGCCCTGAGCGAGTTTCAGACCGAGACTGTGGATGTCGGAGATGAACATCACGATGCCGGCGAGGTTCTGGCCGCCGGCCACGATGCCGAATTCCGCGGCCTGCTTGATGGCATTGATGGTGTCCGAGCCGCCATTGGCGAGGCCGACGATCTTGGCCTTCGACGATTGCGCCTGCAGCAGGAACGACGAGAAGTCGGCGGTGTTCAGCGGATGCCGGGCGCTGCCGACCACGGTGCCGCCCGCGGCGCGCACCACGTCGCCGGTGTCGCGCTCGATCGAATGGCCGAACAGGTAATCGGCGGTGATGAAGAACCAGGTCGTGCCGCCGTTCTTGACGATGGCGCTGCCGACCGTATGCGCGTTGGCGTAGGTGTCGTAGGTCCAATGCACGGTATAGGGCGAGCAGGACTTGCCGGTGATGTCCGAGCTCGCAGCATCCGTGACGATCATGATCTTCTCGAACTGCTTCGACATCTCCATCCCGGCCAGCGCGGTCGCCGAGGTCGGCATGTCGATGATCATGTCGACGCCCTCGTTCTCGTACCATTTGCGCGCCAGAGCGCCCGCAAGGTCAGCCTTGTTCTGCGGGTCCGCCGTGATCAGTTCGATCGGCTTGCCGAACATGGTGCCGCCGAAATCCTCGATCGCCATCCGGGTGGCTTCGACATTCCCCGGGCCGCCGATGTCCGAATAGACCGACTGGAAATCGCCGATCAGGCCGATTTTCAAGGGTGTGGCGGGAGTTTCCGCCGAGGCCGGCGGACTCAGTGCCGAGATCAGGCCGCAGGCGGCAAGGGCGGCAAATTGCGCGGCAAATTGCGCGGCAAGTTTTCTGGCCAGTCTGTCGGCAATCATCGGTTCCTCCCCGGTATTTTCTGTTTATCGGGGCAGCATGGCCGGGTGGTGTTGCCCAGGCAAGTGCGGCAAAAGTGCCCGGCCGGCAAGGGAGGCGAGCGGTTACGCGCCGTCGCCGTTGGCGTCCGGTGGCGAGCCATCCGGGGGGTCTGGCGGCCGGTCCATACCTTGACCTTTCGCCGGGCTCGCAGTACATAGCCCCCACCTGCAGTCGGCCCGCTTTCAGCGGATTTCCGGCGCGGCGTTACAAATCCCCGAACAATCGAGCTCGCTTAGCGGCTCATCCTTCGCGAGAGGGTTGGGCGAAACAAGGCTGTTCGGTTTCCTTAAATACGTAAATTCGTCCCTACGACGGACGCGGACCCGAGAATGGCTATCAGCCCGTTCAAGTTCTTACAGGAAGTGCGCTCGGAGACCGCGAAGGTCACCTGGCCGACCCGGCGCGAAACCACGATCACCACGATCATGGTGTTCGTGATGGTGGCGCTGGCGTCGATCTTCTTTTTTCTCTCGGATCAGGTCATCCGCTACCTTATTACCGTGATATTGGGCATCCACTGATGGTAACGGCTACAGCTCAGACCATGGACAGGCGCTGGTACATCGTCCACGCCTATTCCAACTTTGAAAAGAAGGTCGCGGAATCGATCCGCGAGCAGGCCAAGCAGCGCGGGCTCGAGGACCTGTTCGAACAGGTGCTGGTGCCGACCGAGAAGGTCACCGAGGTGCGCCGCGGCCGCAAGATCGACGCCGAGCGCAAGTTCTTCCCGGGCTATGTGCTGGTGAAGATGAAGCTGACGGACGAGGCCTTCCACCTCATCAAGAATACGCCGAAGGTGACCGGCTTCCTCGGCGCGGAAAACAAGCCGATGCCGATTTCGGAGGCCGAAGCGATGCGCATCCTGCACCAGGTGCAGGAGGGCGTGGAGCGGCCGAAAGCTTCGGTGTCGTTCGAGATCGGCGAGAATGTGCGCGTGGCGGACGGACCGTTCGCGTCGTTCTCCGGTGTGGTCGAGGAAATCGACGAGGCTCGCTCGCGCGTGAAGGTCGCGGTGTCGATCTTCGGCCGCGCGACGCCGGTCGAACTGGAATTCGGTCAGGTCGAAAAGGTGGTCTGACCGTAAGCGCGAAGGGCTTCTTCGCGTGACGAAGGGGCGTGGGAGGATGGTTGCGGTCGCCAGCCGCATCTGATCCGAACCACGAAACCTGAAACCGCCGGCGATGAGCCGGCACAACAGGAGTGAGAAATGGCAAAGAAAGTGACCGGATACCTGAAATTGCAGGTGCCGGCCGGTGCGGCGAATCCTTCGCCCCCGATCGGTCCCGCGCTTGGTCAGCGCGGTCTCAACATCATGGAATTCTGCAAGGCGTTCAACGCCCAGACGCAGAAGGAAGAGAAGAACACCCCGATCCCCGTGATCATCACGATCTACGCGGACCGCTCCTTCACCTTCGAAATGAGGACGCCGCCGATGTCCTACTTCCTGAAGCAGGCGGCGAAGATCCAGTCGGGCTCGAAGGCTCCGGGCCGCGACAAGGCCGGCAAGGTGACCACGGCGCAAGTGCGCGAGATCGCCGAGAAGAAGATGAAGGATCTGAATTGCGATACCGTCGAAGCGGCCATGAAGATGGTCGAGGGCTCCGCCCGTTCGATGGGTCTGGAAGTTGCGGGGTAAGCGGCCATGACCATTGGAAAGCGTTTGACGAAGGCCCGCGAAGGGGTCGACCGCGAGAAGCTCTATCCGCTCACCGAGGCCATCAAGATGGTCAAGGAGCGCGCCAAGTCGAAGTTCGACGAGACGATCGAGGTTGCGATCAATCTCGGCGTTGATCCGCGTCACGCCGACCAGATGGTCCGTGGCGTGGTCGTGCTGCCGAACGGCACCGGCCGCACGCTTCGCGTTGGCGTGTTCGCGCGCGGCGCGAAGGCGGATGAGGCCAAGGCTGCCGGCGCTGACGTGGTCGGTGCGGAAGATCTGGTCGAGAAGGTGCAGGCGGGCAATATCGATTTCGACCGCTGCATCGCCACCCCCGACATGATGCCGCTGGTCGGCCGTCTCGGTAAGGTGCTCGGCCCGCGCGGCATGATGCCGAACCCGAAGATCGGCACCGTGACCATGGACGTCACCGGCGCAGTGAAGGGCGCAAAGGGCGGCTCGGTCGAATTCCGCGTGGAGAAGGCCGGCATCGTGCAGGCTGGTGTCGGCAAGGCCTCGTTCTCCGAGGACAAGCTGGTCGCCAACATCCGCGCGCTCGCCGACGCCGTCTCCAAGGCCAAGCCCACTGGTGCCAAGGGCACCTACATCCAGCGCGTCGCGGTCTCCTCGACAATGGGCCCGGGCGTAAAGGTCGAGCCGGGCACCTTGCTCGGCTAAGGCTCTCGCTGAGAGTGAAGAAGGTTACAAGGGGCGAAGCTGCAAGGCTTCGCCCTTTCGCGTTGACAGGGCTTCGCCCCTTCGCTTTGACAAGGCTTCGCCCTTTCGCTTTGAGAAGCGTGAATCAGCCGTTCTTCTGCTTCGCCGGCGCGACGCCGGGTACGATCGCACGTGCCTGCGCGGGCGGAGGCGGGGAGCGGTCGAGCGTCGCGGCCGTGGAGCGGCTGACGCCGACGATCAGCGTCGCCAGATAGCGATCGACTTCCTCTTTGATGTCGCAGAAGCCGCCGCGCGTCGTATCCGAGCGCGCGAACTGATCGTCGCTGTTGAAGATCGTGCGTACGGTCTTGCGGTGATAGGCGCCGACATTTGCGAAAATGTACTGGCTCAGCGCATCCGGGAAATACATCTGGCCGGTCAGCATGTCCTTGTCGTCGATGAAGATCTTGAAATGCGTATGTACGGTGCGGCCGACATACCAGCCGGGATAGAGGGCGTCGAACAACACTTCGCCGCGCTCGTCCGCCATCTGGGTGCCGCGCATGAAGGTGCCGCCGGAGGTATCGACATTGTGCTTCTCGCCCTGGCCGGGATAGCCGGAATAATAGCCGTCGGCCCGCGTCTGCCAGACATCGACCCGCGCGCCTTTGACCGGTGTGCAGTTGGCGGCATCCAACACGACGAAACGCAGCCGTAGCGGCGCGCCGGGGTGCCCTTCGGTAATGTCGCGGCGCACGAGCTTGGGATCGAAATAATAGGGACCGAGGATCGACGCGGGCGTCAGCGTGCAGCCCGGTGTCAGCGCGACCGGCGGCGGTGTCGTCTCTGCAAGCACACGCGGCGCGGATACGATGATGGCCGGCGCGGAGACAAGCGTGGTGAGCGTGGCGCGCCGGCTGAGAAGCGATCGGGCGATTGACATGTGACTGTCCCTCCAAACGCGCATGTCCACATGCGGATAGATGGTACACCGTTCAAGCGCGTTGAAGTAAAGTCACAAATGCGCGGTCACAAAGGCAGGCGGTCAGGAAATTTCGATGCGAGAAAAGGTTTTGGTTTACTCACGCTTTCCGAAGGCGCTGATGCAGCGCATTGGCGAGCGCTTCGAGTTGTTGGATGCCGCCGGCAAGCCGCCGCAGGATGTCTTTCCCGCCGACCAACTCAAAGGCGTTCGCGCCATGATTACGGCGGGGGGGACGCCGCTCGGTGGCGAGATGATGGACAAATTGCCCTCGCTTGGTGCGATCGTGTGCTACGGCACCGGCTATGACGGTGTCGATCTCGCAGCCGCCGCCAACCGCAGGATTACCGTCGGGCACAGTCCCGGCGCCAATGCCGCCTCGGTCGCCGACATCGCGGTCACCTTGATGCTGGCTACGACACGGCGGTTGCTTGTCGCGGACAATTACGTGCGGAGCGGGGATTGGGGCGCGGCCAAGCCGTCGCCGATGATGCGTCCGCAGGCGGGCATGCCCGCCCGCAAGATCGGCGTCTATGGCATGGGCGAGATCGGCCGCAAGATCGCCGCTCGCGCCGCGGCGTTCGAGTCCGAAGTCGGCTATTTCAGCCGCAGCCGCCACGACGTGCCTTATCAGTATTTTCCAACTCTCGAGGCGCTGGCGGACTGGTGCACCGTGCTGATGATCGCGGTCCGCGCCGGCGCCGACACCCACCACGTCGTCAACGCCGATATCCTGAAGCGGCTCGGCGATGACGGCCATGTCGTCAACATCTCGCGCGGCTCGGTGATCGACCAGGATGCGCTGGTGCAAGCGCTGACCAACAAGACCATCGCCGGCGCCGGGCTCGACGTCTACGCCAAGGAGCCGCACGCGCCCGATGCGCTGACGCAGTTTCCCAATGTGGTGCTGACGCCGCATATCGGCGGCCATACGCTGGAATCGCACACCGCGATGCAGGACCGCGTGATCGCAAACCTGGAGACGTTCTTCGCTGGCAAGCCGCTGGCCTATGCGGTCAAATGATCGGCCGGCCGCTCGCCGGTCCGGTCGATGGTGCGTGGCGAAGCTTGTCCGGGTTGCGTACGAGGTAGATCGCGGCGATCTTGTCGCCGTCGATCGCCATGCTGAAGGTGTGGTCGAGCTCGCCGTCCATATAGAGCAGCGCGCCGGTGCTGCCGTTGATCATGGCCGGCACGATGCGAAGATCGTGACCGGCGTTCTTGCCGGCGAGGCCGATGAAGAGGCGCGCGATCCTGTCGGCGCCGATGATCGGGTTGAGCGCCGCGGCCTTGCGGCCGCCGCCGTCGGAGATCGCGATGGCATCCTCGCGCAGCAGCGCGGCGAGACGGGAGATGTCGCCGCTCGCGACGGCTTCGCCGAAGGCGTCAAGCAGCCGTGCGTGATTTTCGGGCGGGGCAGGCGGCGCGGGCCGCGCATCGCGCACGCCGCGCCGGCCACGCGCGGCCAGTTGCCGGCACGCCGCCTCTGAACGATCGAGCATGCCGGCGATTTCGGAAAATGGCCGGTCGAAGACGTCGTGCAGCAGGAACGCGGCGCGTTCGAGCGGCGAGAGCCGGTCAAGCGCCAGCATGAGGGCAAACGACAGATCATCGGCAAGCTCGGTGGCGGCATCCGCCGAAAGACCCTCGGCGTCGAACACCGGCTCCGGCAGCCAGGGCCCGACATAGACCTCCCGCCGCGCCCTCGCGCTCTTCAGCCGGTCGAGGCAGAGCCGCGTCACGACGGTGACGAGGAAGGCCTCGGTGTTCCGGACATCCTTCGCACCGGCGTAGCGAAGATAGGCGTCCTGCACGACGTCCTCGGCATCGCTGCGGCTGCCGAGCATGCGGTAGGCAAGGCCGAGCAGCCGCCCGCGATGCGGCGCGAGGGGATCGTCGCTATGCGGCCTGCTTGATGACATCGACCTCATGTCCGTCCACGCTCACGCGCCGGCATTCCCTGGCATAGCCGAGCGCAAGCTTCATCATCGGGAAGAGACGGCCCATCTGCAGCGCCATCGCGAGATCGATCACGCCTGTCTCGCCCCAGCGTGCGCGAACCGCCTCGCGCTGCCTGTCCTGATCGTCTGAGCGGTGCAACACGGCCTGCGCAAAGCCAAATCCAAGCGCCGTGTCGACGTTCATCGCGTTGGTATCGTGCCGGACCACGGCCTCTATCTGGTCCTTGGCCATGCCGGCGTCCAGAGCCATGTCGACGGCCAACTGGGCACACGGTCCGCAATCCTCGGCCATCGCGCCGCTGATCTTTGCGGCAAAGCTCGCCTCGACCGGAACGGCCTCGCGATGGGAAGAGGCCTTTGCGAGGCGGGCGAATTTGAAGAATGCGCCCGGCGATTCCTTCAGCATGTAGTCGAGATAGCTGACGTCGTAATGATATCGTTTGCTCGTGGCGCGAAGTATGCGGCGGGCGAAGAAGCTACGCATAGCGTCGTTCTCCTTTGCTGGGTAAGGCGGCATAGACGGCGAGGGCCGCCGGTACGATGACCGCCAGCAAATCCTCCGTGAAATGCTCGTGATGTCCGCTCGCGATCATTGCGAGATGGATCAGGGCGTGCACGGCCAGGAAGCCGACGCCTGCGACCGCCGCGGGCCAATACTCTTCGCGCCAGGCGCGGGCGCCGAGTGCGAGGCCCGATACCAGGAACGCCGCGCCGACGTCCTGGACGAAATGCGGATTGAAGGGGCCGGTGTCGCGCGCGCCGGCCACATGGGCCCACCAGATGGAGCCGGCGAACAGCATCACCAGCCCGTTGGCGACATTAAATACCGCCAGAAGTCCTGCTAACCATCGCTGCATCGTAAAGTCCTCCTGCAGGCCAGACGAGCAGGCGGAGCGGGGCGTGACATATCGCTAGAATTTTTCGGTCTGCCCCTGGAACCGGCCCGAATTTTGCTCTTGGCAAGGGGGGCGGGACCCGCTAAACAGCCGTGCTCCGGACAGGCTGGCTCTCGCTGGCAGGTCCGTGCTCGCATTCCGAAAGCCAATACGAACGGGAGACCCTTGCTTTTGAAGACATCCGCTTAGGTTGCTTCAAAAGAGAGGGAAAAACGCGTCGTTTTGGTGGAGTGCGGCAGGGGTCCCCCGGCTTGCCGGATGGCCTCGATCCTGTCCGAGACTGCAGGCGCCATCGATAAAATATTTAATTTTATCAAAGGCTTAATCATCCAGCCTGCATAGACGGGTGAAGACCGGATTTGGTCCCAAATCGCATTTGCGATGCGGGAATTGTTTGGTTCGAACTCGAACATCCCAAGGGCTTTTGGCCTTGGGAGGGCAGGTGACTGAATTGTCGTCGCGCCCGGCGTGTCTTGAAGGCTTGCCTTCGAAGCAAGGTTTAGGCGGGACGATGGGTGTAACCCGGCGGTCCTGCCCTCAAGGTCCAAGACCGCCAACCGGAGAGAGCTTGCTGTGGAACGAGCGGCAAAGAAAGAGGCGGTCGGACAGCTCAACGAGGCCTTCAAGGCCACGGGAGTTGCGGTCGTTGCTCACTATTCCGGCCTCACCGTCGCCCAGATGCAGATTCTGCGCAAGCAGATGAAGCAGGCGGGCGCGTCGGTGAAGGTCTCGAAGAACCGTCTCGCCAAAATTGCTCTTGAAGGCACTGACGTCGCTTCCATCGGCTCCCTGTTGAAGGGGCCGACCGTGATCGCAACTTCGAAAGATCCGGTCGCGGCGCCAAAAGTTGCCATCGACTTCGCCAAGGCGAATGAGAAGTTCGTCATTCTCGGCGGCGCGATGGGAACGACGGTCCTGAATCCCGACGGTGTCAAGGCGCTCGCCTCGCTGCCGTCGCTCGACGAACTGCGCGGCAAGCTTGTCGGCCTCATCGTGGCGCCGGCGACCAAGCTCGCTCAGCTCTCGAACGCGCCCGCAGCCAAGCTCGCGCGCGTCATTCAGGCCTATGCCTCAAAGAGCGAAGCGGCCTGACGCCCTTCGCAAAACTCAAACCCTGGTTCGAACCAAACATTTCAAGGAAACTGATCAATGGCTGACTTGCAGAAAATCGTCGACGACCTTTCGAGCCTCACGGTGCTCGAGGCGGCTGAGCTTGCCAAGCTCCTGGAAGAGAAGTGGGGCGTGTCCGCCGCTGCCGCGGTGGCTGTTGCCGCTCCGGGCGCTGGTGGCGCCGCTGCCGCTCCGGTGGAAGAGAAGACCGAATTCAACGTCGTGCTGGCCGCTGCCGGCGACAAGAAGATCGAGGTCATCAAGGAAGTGCGCGCCATCACGGGCCTCGGCCTGAAGGAAGCCAAGGACCTCGTCGAGGGTGCTCCGAAGGCGGTGAAGGAAGGCGTGAACAAGGACGAAGCCGACAAGATCAAGGCCCAGCTCGAGAAGGCTGGTGCCAAGGTCGAGCTCAAGTAACCGCAGGTTGTCTGAGCCAAGATCCCGGGCGAGACCCGGGATCTCGTCGAGGCATCGAGGTCCGGGTCATTGTGTGAAAGACGCGCTTCGCGCTTTTGCCCGGCCATGACGAGCTAGCGGAACCCGGGGCGCGTCGACCCCGGGGAACGCCAAGGGCAGATGGTCGGGACACTGGCCCTGCAAAACGCGTGCAACGGGTCGCCCCGAAGCAGGCGGAACACAAAAAAGTGTGGGGATTCGAGGGTTTACCCCTCGATTTTCCACGGTTTCCGTCCCATATCGGGTCGGCAGCACGAAAGCGCGGCGAGCGATGGGGGCGGCGGCGTCTCCCTCGATAAGCCGTTGGGAGATTAGGCAATTTCGGGCTTTTGCAGTCCGTGAAAGATGGATTTGACGGGCGGGTGCGCAGGTGCGCCCCGCACGGCGTTTTGCGTTTTGAAGGTCTGAAGAACAAATTCAGGACTCTGGCGGCCCTGAAAGCAGCTTCCGGCCTTCGAAATGGATCGAAATTCAACCCGGGTGCGACGGCAATCGCACTTGGACGACGCGTCCCCTTGAAGGACGCCGACATGAGAGGCCACGATGGCGCAGCAGACATTCACCGGTCGCAAACGTGTTCGCAAGTTTTTCGGACACATCAAGGAAGTCGCGGACATGCCGAACCTCATCGAGGTTCAGAAGGCATCCTATGACCAGTTCCTGATGGTCGACGAGCCGGCCGGTGGCCGGCTGGACGAGGGTCTGCAGGCGGTGTTCCGCTCGGTGTTCCCGATCTCGGATTTCTCGGGCACCTCGATGCTCGAATTCGTCCGCTACGAATTCGAGTTCACCGAAATACGACGTCGACGAGTGCCGCCAGCGCGGCATGACCTTTGCCGCGCCGCTCAAGGTGACGCTGCGTCTCATCGTGTTCGATATCGACGAGGAAACCGGCGCGAAGTCGGTCAAGGACATCAAGGAGCAGGACGTCTACATGGGCGATATCCCGCTCATGACGATGAATGGCACCTTCGTGGTCAATGGCACCGAGCGCGTCATCGTCTCGCAGATGCACCGTTCGCCCGGCGTGTTCTTCGACCACGACAAGGGCAAGACCCACTCCTCGGGCAAGCTCCTGTTCGCCGCACGCGTCATTCCCTATCGCGGTTCGTGGCTCGACATCGAGTTCGACGCCAAGGACATCGTGTTCGCGCGCATCGACCGCCGCCGAAAGATCCCCGTGACCTCGCTGATGTTCGCGCTCGGACTCGACGGCGAGCAGATCCTGTCCACGTTCTACAAGAAGATCATCTACAAGCGTGCCAAGGAAGGCTGGCGCGTGCCGTTCGACGCCACGCGATTCCGCGGCTACTCCACGATCAACGACCTGATCGATGCCGACACCGGCAAGGTCGTGCTGGAAGCGGGCAAGAAGCTCACCGTGCGCGCCGCCCGCCAGCTCCAGGAGAAGGGGCTGAAGGCGCTCCGGCTGTCGGATGAGGAACTGGTCGGCAACTACGTCGCCGAGGACCTCGTCAATCCGAAGACCGGCGAGATCTATTCCGAAGCCGGCGAGGAAATCACCGACAAGCTCATGAAGGTGCTGAACGAGCAGGGCTACAAGGATCTGCCGCTGCTCGACATCGACCATGTCAATGTCGGCGCCTATATCCGCAACACGCTGCACGCC
Organism: uncultured Alphaproteobacteria bacterium; assembly: GCA_963770385.1. Lineage (GTDB taxonomy): Bacteria > Pseudomonadota > Alphaproteobacteria > Rhizobiales > Xanthobacteraceae > Bradyrhizobium. The sequence goes on from CAVYPJ010000003.1 coordinate 4,590,863, forward strand.
GACAAGAACATGTCGCGCGAAGACGCGCTGTTCGACATCTACCGCGTGATGCGTCCCGGCGAGCCGCCGACGCTGAACTCGGCGCAGGCCATGTTCCAGTCGCTGTTCTTCGACGCCGAGCGCTACGATCTGTCCGCAGTGGGCCGCGTCAAGATGAACATGCGCCTCGACCTCGACGCGCCCGACACCCATCGCACGCTGCGCAAGGAGGACATCCTCGCAGTCATCAAGACGCTGGTGGACCTGCGCGACGGCAAGGGCGAGATCGACGACATCGACCATCTCGGCAACCGCCGTGTGCGCTCGGTCGGCGAGCTGATGGAAAATCAGTATCGCATCGGTCTGCTGCGCATGGAGCGCGCCATCAAGGAGCGCATGTCGAGCGTCGATATCGACACCGTGATGCCGCAGGACCTGATCAACGCCAAGCCTGCGGCTGCCGCGGTGCGCGAGTTCTTCGGCTCCTCGCAGCTCTCGCAGTTCATGGACCAGACCAACCCGCTGTCGGAGATCACCCACAAGCGGCGCCTGTCGGCGCTTGGCCCGGGTGGTCTGACCCGCGAGCGCGCCGGCTTCGAGGTGCGCGACGTGCATCCGACGCATTACGGCCGCATCTGCCCGATCGAGACACCGGAAGGTCCGAACATCGGCCTGATCAACTCGCTCGCCACCTTTGCGCGCGTCAACAAATACGGCTTCGTCGAGACACCGTATCGCAAGGTCAAGGACGGCCGCGTCACCGACGAGGTGGTGTATCTGTCGGCGATGGAAGAGGGCCGTTATTCGGTCGCGCAGGCCAACGTGCCGATCGACAATCGTGGTCGCTTCACGGATGACCTCGTGGTCTGCCGCTCGGGCGGCACGCGCGACGTCGTGCCGATGACGCCCGACAAGGTCGACTACATGGACGTGTCGCCGAAGCAGCTCGTCTCGGTGGCCGCGGCGTTGATTCCGTTCCTCGAGAACGACGACGCCAACCGCGCGCTGATGGGCTCGAACATGCAGCGCCAGGCGGTGCCGCTGGTTCGCGCCGAAGCGCCGTTCGTCGGCACCGGCATGGAGGGCGTGGTCGCCCGTGACTCCGGTGCCGCGATCGCAGCCCGCCGCTCGGGCGTGATCGACCAGATTGACGCCACCCGCGTCGTCATCCGCGCCACCGAGGATCTCGATCCGACCAAGTCGGGCGTCGATATCTATCGGCTGATGAAGTACCAGCGCTCCAACCAGTCGACCTGCATCAACCAGCGTCCGCTGGTGAAGGTCGGCGACACCGTCAAGAAGGGCGATATCATCGCAGACGGTCCCTCGACCGATCTCGGCGAGCTCGCGCTCGGCCGCAACGTGCTGGTCGCGTTCATGCCGTGGAACGGCTACAACTTCGAAGACTCGATCCTGCTCTCCGAGCGGATCGTGAAGGACGACGTCTTCACCTCGATCCATATCGAGGAGTTCGAGGTGATGGCCCGCGACACCAAGTTGGGCCCGGAGGAAATCACGCGCGACATTCCGAACGTCTCGGAAGAAGCGCTGAAGAACCTCGACGAAGCCGGTATTGTCTATATCGGCGCGGAAGTGCGCGCCGGCGACATCCTGGTCGGCAAGATCACGCCGAAGGGCGAAAGCCCGATGACGCCGGAAGAAAAGCTTCTGCGCGCCATCTTCGGTGAAAAGGCCTCCGACGTCCGCGATACCTCGCTGCGCGTCCCGCCGGGCGTGCAGGGCACGATCGTGGAAGTGCGCGTGTTCAACCGTCACGGCGTCGACAAGGACGAGCGTGCGCTGGCGATCGAGCGGGAGGAGATCGAGCGTCTGGCCAAGGACCGCGACGACGAGCAGGCGATCCTCGACCGCAACGTCTACAACCGTCTTGCCGAGCTCCTGGAGAACCGCCAGGGCATCGCGGGTCCGAAGGGCTTCAAGAAGGACACCAAGATCACCCGCGCGGTGCTCGAAGAGTATCCGAAGTCGCAGTGGTGGATGTTCGCGTCGCCGAACGACAAGCTGATGGCCGAGATCGAGGCCATGCGGAAGCAGTACGACGAGTCGAAGAAGGGGCTTGAACAGCGCTTCCTCGACAAGGTCGAGAAGCTGCAGCGCGGCGACGAACTTCCGCCCGGCGTGATGAAGATGGTCAAGGTCTTCGTCGCGGTGAAGCGCAAGATTCAGCCCGGCGACAAGATGGCCGGACGTCACGGCAACAAGGGCGTGGTGTCCAAGATCGTGCCGATCGAGGACATGCCGTTCCTCGAGGACGGCACGCATGCGGACATCGTGCTCAACCCGCTCGGCGTGCCTTCGCGCATGAATGTCGGCCAGATTCTCGAGACGCATCTCGGCTGGGCCTGCGCCGGCCTCGGCAAGCGGATCGGGCAGGCGGTCGACGCCTATCTCGGCAAGCAGGATGTCAAGCCGCTGAAGGAGACCTTGAAGCGGATCTATGGCGAGGACGAGACGATCAAGTCGCTCAACGACAGCGAACTGATCGAGCTCGGCCGCAATCTGAGCCACGGCGTGCCGATCGCGACGCCGGTGTTCGACGGCGCCAAGGAGACCGACATCGAGGAGATGTTGAAGCTCGCGGGCATGGACGCCTCCGGCCAGTCGACCGTCTATGACGGCCGCACCGGCGATCCCTTCGATCGCAAGGTGACCGTGGGCTATATCTACATGCTGAAGCTGCACCATCTGGTCGACGACAAGATCCACGCGCGTTCGATCGGTCCGTACTCGCTCGTTACCCAGCAGCCGCTGGGCGGCAAGGCGCAGTTCGGCGGCCAGCGCTTCGGCGAAATGGAGGTGTGGGCGCTGGAGGCCTATGGCGCGGCCTACACGCTGCAGGAAATGCTGACCGTGAAGTCGGACGACGTCGCCGGCCGTACCAAGGTGTACGAGGCGATCGTGCGCGGCGACGACACGTTCGAGGCAGGTATTCCGGAGTCCTTCAACGTGCTGGTCAAGGAAATGCGTTCGCTCGGCCTCAACGTCGACCTGCACAATTCCAAGGTAGGACCGGCGTCGACCTCGGAAGCGGCTGAGTAATCGATATGTCAGGCCCGGCCGCGTTTAGCGTGGCCGGGTAGGCGTCTTGCCCGCGGGTCAGGGCAGGGCGCCAACTTCAAGAGATTTTCGAATTTGCTGCCGCCCCCCGATCGGCATGCGAGGAGAAGACGATGAACCAAGAAATTATGAATCTCTTCAATCCGACGACGCCGGCTCAGGTCTTCGACCAGATCCGGATCTCGATCGCGAGCCCTGAGAAGATTCTGTCCTGGTCTTATGGCGAGATCAAGAAGCCGGAGACCATCAACTACCGCACCTTCAAGCCCGAGCGCGACGGTCTGTTCTGCGCGCGCATCTTCGGGCCGATCAAGGATTATGAGTGCCTGTGCGGCAAGTACAAGCGGATGAAGTACAAGGGCATCATCTGCGAGAAGTGCTCGGTCGAAGTGACGCTGTCACGCGTCCGGCGCGAGCGCATGGGCCATATCGAGCTGGCCGCACCGGTCGCTCACATCTGGTTTTTGAAGTCGCTGCCGTCCCGCATCGGCCTTCTGCTCGACATGACGCTGAAGGATCTCGAGCGGATTCTGTACTTCGAATATTACGTCGTGCTTGAGCCGGGCCTGACCGCGCTGAAGGACCGCCAGCTGCTGTCGGAAGACGAATATCTGAAAGCGCAGGACGAATACGGCCAGGATTCCTTCACCGCCATGATCGGCGCGGAGGCGATCCGCGAGCTGCTGAAGGGTCTCGAGCTCGAGAAGCTCGAGGTCTCCCTGCGCGCGGAGATGGCCGAGACGGACTCCGACATCAAGCACAAGAAGCTCGCCAAGCGGCTGAAGATCGTGGAGGCGTTCCGCCACTCCGGCAACAAGCCGGAATGGATGATCCTGACCGTCGTGCCGGTGATCCCGCCGGATCTGCGGCCGCTGGTGCCGCTCGACGGCGGCCGCTTCGCGACCTCCGATCTGAACGACCTCTACCGCCGTGTCATCAACCGCAACAACCGCTTGAAGCGGCTGATGGAGCTGCGTGCGCCGGACATCATTATCCGCAACGAAAAGCGTATGCTTCAGGAAGCGGTCGACGCATTGTTCGACAACGGCCGCCGTGGCCGCGTCATCACGGGCGCCAACAAGCGTCCGCTGAAATCGCTCGCCGACATGCTGAAGGGCAAGCAGGGCCGGTTCCGTCAGAACCTGCTCGGCAAGCGCGTCGACTATTCGGGCCGCTCGGTGATCGTGGTCGGTCCGGAGCTGCGCCTGCATCAGTGCGGTCTGCCGAAGAAGATGGCGCTCGAACTGTTCAAGCCGTTCATCTATTCGCGGCTCGACGCCAAGGGCCTGTCCACCACCGTGAAACAGGCGAAGAAGCTGGTCGAGAAGGAGCGTCCGGAGGTCTGGGATATCCTGGACGAGGTGATCCGCGAGCATCCGGTGCTGCTCAACCGCGCCCCGACGCTGCATCGTCTGGGCATTCAGGCGTTCGAGCCGGTCCTGATCGAAGGCAAGGCGATCCAGCTTCATCCGCTGGTTTGCGCGGCCTTCAACGCTGACTTCGACGGCGACCAGATGGCCGTGCACGTTCCGCTGTCGCTGGAAGCGCAGCTGGAAGCGCGCGTCCTGATGATGTCGACCAACAACATCCTGCACCCGGCGAACGGCCAGCCGATCATCGTGCCGTCGCAGGACATCGTGCTGGGCCTGTATTATCTCTCGATCCTGCGCGAAGGCCTGCCCGGCGAGGGCAAGTCGTTCGGCGACATGGCCGAGCTCGAGCACGCGCTGCACTCCAAGGTCATCCACCTCCATACCAAGATCAAGTATCGCTGGGATGGAGCGGACGAGACCGGCAAGAAGGTGCGTCGCTGGATCGAGACGACCGCGGGCCGCGTGATGCTCGGCAACGTGCTGCCGAGGCATTCGAAGATTTCGTACGACATCATCAACAAGCTGATGACCAAGCGCGAGATCTCCGGCGTGATCGACCAGGTCTATCGCCACTGCGGTCAGAAGGAGACGGTGATCTTCTGCGACCGCATCATGGCGCTCGGCTTCTACAACGCGTTCAAGGCCGGCATTTCGTTCGGCAAGGACGACATGGTGGTGCCGCACGGCAAGTGGAAGATCGTCGACGCCACCCGTACGCTCGCGAAGGATTTCGAGCAGCAGTACAATGACGGCCTGATCACCCACGGCGAGAAGTACAACAAGGTCGTCGACGCCTGGTCGAAGGCGAGCGAAGAGATCGCCAAGGAGATGATGAAGGAAATCTCCGTCGTCAAGAAGACGGCCAAGGGCGCGGATGCCGAGATCAACTCGATCTACATGATGGCGCATTCGGGTGCGCGCGGCTCGCCGGCGCAGATGCGTCAGCTCGCCGGCATGCGCGGCCTGATGGCGAAGCCGTCTGGCGAAATCATCGAGACGCCGATCATCTCGAACTTCAAGGAAGGCCTCTCGGTTCTCGAGTACTTCAACTCGACCCACGGCGCCCGCAAGGGCCTCGCGGACACCGCGTTGAAGACCGCGAACTCCGGCTACCTGACGCGCCGTCTGGTCGACGTGGCGCAGGACTGCATCATCACGCAGGACGACTGCGGCACCAAGCTCGGCATCAAGATGCGCGCCATCGTCGATGCCGGCACGGTGGTTGCCTCGCTCGGCTCGCGCATCCTGGGCCGCACGGCCTGCGATGACGTGCGCGATCCAGCGACCAACAAGGTCGTGGTCAAGCGTGACACCTTGATGGAGGAAAGCCACGTGGATGCCATCCATCAGGCCGGCATCCAGGAGGTGAAGATCCGCTCCGCGCTGACCTGCGAACTCGTCAACGGCATCTGCGGCAAGTGCTATGGCCGCGACCTGGCCCGCGGCACGCCGGTCAATCATGGCGAGGCGGTCGGTGTCATCGCGGCACAGTCGATCGGCGAGCCCGGCACGCAGTTGACCATGCGCACGTTCCACATCGGCGGCGCGGCGCAGATCAACGAGCAGTCGTTCGTCGAAGCCAACTTCGAAGGCAAGATCGCCATCAAGAACAAGGCCATCGCCAGAAACAGCGAAGGGCACTTGGTCGCGATGGTCCGCAACATGGTGGTTGCGATCGTCGATGCCGACGGCACGGAGCGAGCGACCCATCGTATCCAGTACGGCTCGCGGATGCATGTCGACGAGGGCGACACGGTCAAGCGCGGTCAGCGCATCGCCGAGTGGGATCCCTATACACGTCCGGTGCTGTCGGAAGTGGAAGGCAGCATCGGCTTCGAGGATCTGGTCGAAGGTCAGTCGATCTCGGAGACGCTCGACGAATCGACCGGTATCGCCAAGCGCGTCGTCATCGACTGGCGTTCGTCGCGCGGCGGAGCGGACCTGCGTCCGGCGATCGTGGTCAAGGGCAAGGATGGCAAGATCCTGAAGCTCGCGCGCGGCGGCGACGCCCGTTACATGCTGTCGGTCGACGCGATCCTGTCGGTCGACGTCAACGCCAAGGTCAAGACGGGCGATATCCTCGCGCGTATCTCGACCGAGAGCGCCAAGACGCGTGACATCACCGGCGGTCTGCCGCGGGTGGCGGAACTGTTCGAGGCTCGCAAGCCGAAGGATGCGGCGATCATCGCAGAGATCGCCGGCACGATCCGCTTCGGCCGCGACTACAAGAACAAGCGTCGCATCTCGATCGAGCCGATGGACAAGACCGAGGAGCCGCGCGAGTACCTGATCCCGAAGGGCAAGCACATCCACTTGCAGGACGGCGATATCGTCGAAAAGGGCGACTTCATCGTCGAGGGCAATCCGGCGCCGCACGACATCCTGGCGATCAAGGGCATCGAGGAACTCGCGGCCTATCTGGTCAACGAGATCCAGGAGGTCTACCGGCTGCAGGGCGTGCTCATCAACGACAAGCACATCGAGGTGATTGTCCGTCAGATGCTGCAGAAGGTGGAGATCACCGACCAGGGCGAGACCGACATGATCTCGGGTGAACAGGTCGACAAGATCGAGTTCGACCAGATCAACGTCAAGGCGAAGGAAGAGGGCAAGAAGCCCGCAACGGGCATGCCGGTTCTGCTCGGCATCACCAAGGCGAGCCTGCAGACGCGCTCCTTCTTCTCCGCGGCGTCGTTCCAGGAGACCACACGCGTGCTCACCGAAGCCGCCGTCAACGGCAAGGTCGATCCGCTCGAAGGCCTCAAGGAGAACGTCATTGTCGGTCGCTTGATCCCGGCCGGCACCGGCGCTTCAATGGCGAAGATCCGCGAAGTCGCGATGAAGCGCGACAAGCTGATACTCGACGAGCGCGAGAAGCAGGCGGCGATCGTGCCGGCTGCTCCGGAAGTCGAGCCGCTGGCGCTGCCGCCGGCGGAATGACCGGCAACGATCTCTCTGCATCCATCTTCGAAAGGCCGGCGCATGCGCCGGCCTTTTTTCTTGCTCCGGCTGTGATCGCTCGCCGCTTCAACTCCAAGCGCCAAGGATTTACGACGGATCGCGGGCTCCGACTCTCATCCGATGTGCTTCTGAATTGTCAGTTGCGTGCTCGCGCAAATACGTCTCGTCGCGCGAGCGCTTGGCGTCAAGAGTTCGTGTGAGGCTTGTGATTGCCGTGTGATAGTGCGGGAATCCTCGGTAAAAATACCAACGTCGTGTTCGTCGCGCACGTTTGCGTCGCAAAAGTTTTGCTTGACCGATGACTCGACGATTTCCAATGTGCCTCGCGAGCGAAGCTCGAAAAGCAAACGCGTTCTGTTGTTTGTGTCAGTCGTCGCAGCCGAAGATCAGTGATGTTGTCGCGTTTTCCCCTGAGAGGTTTTGCTACGGGCGTTAGCAAGCGTGCTGCTTTCGGACCGGCCATCGGACCGGCTTTGTGTTCGAAAGCATGCATCGAGTTGGAGAGGGAGCCGAGCGGCTATGCGTCTACCTCAGTTGTCTTGAGCGTAGCGTTTGATCGACAAGTGACCTGATAGGGGAACGTTTTGAACATCCACTGCATGGGATTGGAAGTCGACCGTCAAGGCTGGTCGTATTGGACCGCGCGTGAAGACATGTCGATCGAGTTCACGCGTCTCCTTGCGGCTGCGCAGGAAGGCGGCGCCACCGTCGCCGAGTGTTTCTCGACCGCGGGCCGCATCGAGTTTGCGGAAGATCGTTCCTGGTACTGCGAATGGATGAAGACTGCGGATGCGACCAGTGCGCGGGGCGATGACGCGCTGCGCAGAGGCAATGTGGTGACGGCAAGAAGTAACTGGCTTCGTGCGGTCAATTATTATCAGGCGGCGGCATTTCCGCTCGATCTGGCAGACGCCGATCGCGCGACTGCGATTGAACGTATGCGTTCAAATGCTGCCCTTTATCTTCAGCACCGTAATCCGCGTGGCGAAGTCGTTTCGATTCCCTGGCCGGGCAGCTATTCGCTGGAAGGTTATTTCCTGCCTGCGCACGCAAGTTCAAATCCCGCGCCGGCGATCATCTGTCTCGGCGAACCCGGACAGCGAAAGGAAGAATATCTCTTCAAGGTCGCACGCCATGCGAACGAGCGCGGGATCGCGCTGCTCGCGGTGGACCTCTTGGGAGCAGGTGCCGATTCGCGCTTCGACGATGTCGTGGGCCGTTCCGATCTGGAAACGACGATCGGACACATCATGGACTATCTCGTCGAGCGGCACGATGTCGACGCGCGCCGGGTAGCCATTCTGGCGGATGGATGGGGCTCGTCCTTCGTGGCGCGCGGGATCGCCTTCGACGACCAATTCGCTGCGGCGGTTTGCGATGGCGGTATCTGGGATCTACATGAGCACGCGTTTCTCAGGAGCCGCCGGGCGGATCGCGACGCGATTATTCCCCAGAGGGCGCGGCCGAGCAGGGCGGCGCGCGGAATCAAATGCCCGGTGCTGATCTCTACTGGCGAGCGCGGTTGGCTCAAGGCTGAGCGTGTCCGCGACCTCACCGAAGAGATTCAAGCCGACGGGCGCGACGTGACGCTGAAGATCTTTACCAGCGAGGAAACCGCGGCCGCGCAGGGGCATGCGGACAATCCGACACTCGCCAATGAATTCATTTTCGACTGGGTCGCCGGTCATCTCGGTATCAGCGCATAGCACGGCCGGCGATTTGCGCCCGCGCCTCTTGTCGGATTTTCACGGCGGCAGGGCGAGAGATTTGGCCGAAATCGCCAATGCGGCCTCACTCATGCAGATGAGATGTCCTGCGCGTCTTTGACGGCACCTCAGATATCCACGACCACCTTCAGGCGCGCCTTCTCGAGCCTGATCTCCAGCGCTGTCAGCTTGTCGGTCAGCCCATTCAGTTGCGCGTCGTCAATTTCCGCGAAAATGAAGTCGTTCAAGGCTTCCTGCTGCGAGGCGAGGCTGGCCAGATGCTTGTAGGTCTTGTCGGTCAGCGACATCTGGACGATCCGCGCGTCCTCGGTCGACGTCTTGCGGCGCAGGAAGCCCTTCTTCTCCAGAAGCTTCGACTGTGTGGTGATGAATGACGAATCGACGTGCAGCTTCTTGGAGACGACGTTGACCGGAACCCCTTCGTCCTGGTCCATATCTGCCAAGGCCATCAGGATCATCCATTGAGGGCCGCTGATTCCAAGCGTTTTCGCCCAGAAGTAGCGTAGCTCCTCAAGATGCACGTTAATGGAGGCGATCACCCAGGTGAGCCGCCTGATGGTGTCTTGATTCTTGGCGCCAGCTTTGCCCAAGCAGCCACACTCCGCAGGACCGAAGATCCCGCGCCCCCTTGTCATTTGCTCCCGGAGCATCTTGATCCGTTTCCTCTGCAAAACAAGGGAAAAAGATCGCTAAGGAACTCAGTCAATTGAGCTTCCGGGCTCGTCAACGAGGGTACCAAATCACCGTGTCAAGTTCCGTTGCAAAAAAGTGACAACATCTGTCAATCCAATAACTGAGAAAATAAAGTATTTTGATTATCAAATCTACGCAGGCATATTCGTGAACGACGGCTGGGGGTCCTGGATCGTCCCGCTAGGTAGTTCGCTCAAGTCCCGCGCTGATGCGGGGGGTATCCGAAAGCGCGAAACGACTGAGCGGTTTTCAAGGGAACCAACCTTTGGGTCACTCCAAGGGATCGGGAGCCTTTGCCTAGAGACAGCAACTTGGAGGTTTATCAATGAAGATGGTTAAGAGCCTAGTCCTCGGCTCTGCGGCGGGACTCGTCGCCATGACTGGGGCACAGGCGGCTGATCTTCCCGTCAAGGCCAAAGCGGTCGAGTACGTGAGGGTCTGCTCCTTGTACGGTGCGGGATTCTTCTACATCCCGGGCACCGACACCTGCCTCAAGCTCGGCGGCTATCTGCGCGTGGACACCACGTTCAACGGCGCTGGCGTGCAAGACCAGCCGGCCTGGAATGGCGATGCCGGCCAGGGCAATCGCTATCGCGACTACTTCTCGGCCCGTTCGCGTATGGCGTTCACCGTCGATACCCGCACGGCCACCGAATACGGCGTTGTCCGCACCTACAGCCAGGCCGACATCCAGTTCGACACGCTCGGCGGTTCGACGTTCAACCCGAACTCGCTCAACACCAACCTCGGCAACAACGCCAACCTGCTGAACTCGGCTGGCGGCGGCTACGTTGCGGTTGAGTTCGCGTTCATCCAGTTCGCGGGCTTGACCATGGGTAAATCGGCATCGGCCTACGCGACGCCTTGGCACGGTTATCCGGGCAACAACGGGTCCAACCTGCTCGGTGGTCACGACACCGTCACCGGCGTGAACAACATCCAGTACACCGCGCAGTTCGGCAATGGCGTGTCGGGCACCATCGGTCTCGACGATCCGACCGTGTTCAACCGTACCGCTGTCTACAACCTCGCGCAACCGGGCGCGACTGCAGGTACGCCTGGCATTTCCGCGGTCGGCACCTTGGGCAACGCCTATGGCGGCGTGCATTCGCCCGACGTCGTCGGCAACATCCGCATCGATCAGGCCTGGGGTCTGTTCCAGATTTCGGCTGCGGCGCACGAAGTCGACGCTTCGTACAACACGCTTGGCGCGTCGGCTGCGCCGACGGCGGCTTCGGAGCTTTCCGGTCACCCCGAGACCAAGTGGGGCGGCTCGGTGATGCTTGGGTTGCAAATCAAGAACATCCCGACCGGACCTGGCGACGACATCAAGATCGACGCGACCTACGCCAAGGGTGACACGAAGAACGTGATCTCCACCTCTGGTGCCTCGCCGAGCTTCGCGATGTTCGGCAGCTCGGGCCGCGCCTATCAGAGCGTCGGCTTCGGCGCTACCACTGACGGCCTCTATCTGCCGGTTGCCAATGGCGGCGACGGCAATATCCATCTGACCGACGCCTGGGGCGTTCGTGGCGCCTACAACCACAACTGGGATCCGTACTGGTCGTCGAGCTTGTTCGGCAGTGCGTCCTGGGTGAAGTATGACGGCACGGCCAAGACGGCCTATTGCGCCACCTATGGCGTGATCGCCACCAAGCAGTCGGCTGACTATAGCTGCAACCCCGACTTCGCAGTCTTCCAGGTTGGTACCATCACCCGCTGGACCCCGGTCAAGAACCTGACGTTCTCGGCCGAAGTCATGTACACCCGCCTCGATCAGAACTTCTCGGGAACGGCGACTCTCGCGCCGTCCGCTCCGAAGCCGGCCGCGGTTTACCAGTTCAAGGATCAAGACACGGTCTCGCTCAACTTGCGCGCTCAGCGTAACTTCTGATCGCGATCGTCAGACACAGACTTGCAGGAGAGCCCCGGACACAACGTCCGGGGCTTTTCATTTGCCGGAACGCCGGTGTTGCAGACACGACACGGACGCCAGGGTTTCACGGGAAACCGAGCCTTTAGCAAATTATATTATTTACTCAGATAAATTGGTTAGGTACTGTTCGAGTCAGGTGATCAGCGGATGGACCGCTGGCAACTTAGTCTCAAAGGAGACGACTTCTAACTTAATGCTAAACCTCCAAAACCACCGGCAATGCCCTGCCGGTGGTTTTTAGCGTTTGGGGAGTCGTTTTTTAGCTTCGGGGGAGTCTATGTCTTCGCGGTCAGCGCTGGGCCTTCATTGCCTTTGATTTGAGGCGTTTCTGACACCAGCGAGCCGCGGCTCGAATGGAAGAAACGCCTCGGTATCCGCTTGGACGCCTGTTGCCGAAACACCCCTCATCCGTCTGCGAGCTGCCCGGCGCCCGGACCTGAAGCCCTCGCATTCCGGCGGGAACGCGTCACCGCACCACCACACTACGCGTGAAAAAGATCAGCTTTTGCCGGTGTTTCGGCGGATTATGCGCTTGCTGCACTGCGGGACCGCATTTTGTTCATCTTTCTTTCAGAGTGAAAAGTGCTTTTCGTGTGATGAGTTAGACCGGCGGTTCCCAAGAACCCTGCTGGAAACGACGGAACAATCATGGCTGATCTTGCAATCGTTGGTGGCGGCCCTGGCGGGCTGATGAGTGCTTGGTACCTGAAAAGGAAGCTGGGCGAACTCTGCCGTGTCACCATTTTCGAAGCGTCCGACCGGCTCGGCGGCAAGATTCTCACGCGCAAATTCGATTCGGCGCCTGCCATGTACGAGGCGGGCGTCGCCGAGATCTATGACTACTCGATGACAGGGCCGGATCCTCTGCGGGAGCTGATCCAGCATTTCGGCCTGCAGACGATTCCGATGGATGCCGAGCAGGTGCTGCTCGACGGTGAACTGCTGAACGACGTGCCCGGCATGCGGCGTAAATACGGACCGAAGACGGCCGCGGCGATCGAGGCGTTCCGCAAGCGCTGCTCCGAGATGGTGTCGCCGGTCGAATATTATGAAGGCGTCGGCGCGCACGACAACGAGCATCCCTGGGCCTACATGACCTGCGAGGAAGTGCTCGACCATGAGGTCGACGATCCCGCCGCCAAACGCTTCCTCAAGGTGATGGCGCGGTCCGACATCGCCACCGAGGCCCACAACACCAACGGGCTCAACGCGCTGAAGAACTTCGTGATGGATATCGACGGCTATATCGGCCTGTATTCGATCCAGAATGGCAATGAGCAGCTGATCGAGTGCCTGCTGTCCGAAGTCGACGCCGACATCCAGCTCAACCACCGCGTCCTCAAGGTCGGCAAGACCCCGTCCGGCCGCTACCAGCTGAACATGATGAACGGCAAGGGGCCGGAGACGCGGGATTTCGACCTCGTGCTGATGTGCCTGCCGCACTCCTGGCTCGCGACCATGGGCTGGGACGGCGAGGGGCTGCGCAAGTCGATGGTCAAGCACGTCGCCTATTTCGACCGGCCCGCGCACTATCTGCGTGTGTCCATCCTGTTCGACGAGCCGTTCTGGGGCGACAGGATTTCAGGTTCGTGGTTCATGTCGGAGGCCTTCGGCGGCTGCTGCGTCTACAATGAAGGGACCCGCCACGACGTCGGCAATCACGGCGTCCTGAACTGGCTGATCGCGGGCTCCGACGCGCTGGCTTTCGCCAATCTCAGCGACCAGGAATTGATCGCGGCGGCGCTGAAGTCGCTCCCGGCCTCGTTCGGCGACGCGCGCGCCCATTTCGTGGAAGGCAAGATCCATCGCTGGCTGTCGTCGGTGAATGCGCTGCCGGGTGGTCTGCCCGTGCGCGACGTCATGACCAATCACCGACCCGAGCCAAAGGAACATCCCGGGATCGTGGTGGTCGGCGATTATCTGTTCGACTCGACCCTGAACGGGCTGCTCGACTCTTCCGACGCGGCCACCGACATCATCCTGACCGAGATGGTTCGGCTGCGCCGCGCCCGCGCGCAAAGCGACATGCCGCTGTCCGACAAAATCGACCGCGATTATTTCGAGAATTATCGCGGCCTCGGCCCTTATCGCGAGGCTTGGCGCCAGTTCACCAATCCGGACTACCTGATGGAGCTGATCAGGATCGTCTGGAACCGGTCCAAGGGTTACAAGCTCCTGGTGGCGGGCTCGGCCAGCGGCGAGCTGGTCGGCGCGCTTCGCGAGCGCGGGATTGACGCCTGGGGCATCGAGAACAACCGCGGCATCCATGCCAAGACGCCGAAGGCGTTGAAGAAGTTCAACAGACTGGGCTCGATCTCCGACATGCCGTTCAAGGACGGCGAGTTCGATTTCGTGTTCGAGACCAGCCTGTGCCATGTCGCCGAGAAAAAGGTCGCGCGGGCGGTTCGCGAACTGAACCGGGTTGTCGGCACGGGCGTGGTGTTCGGCTCGGTCACCTCGGACATGGCGCCGGCCCTGATCGACCGCTACGACCTGCTGCGCGGCGTGAAAAAGCTCGGCACCTGGTGGGAGTGGTCGGAGCTGTTCTTCGGGAATGGTTTCGACCTGTCGATGCACCGCCGCGACTGCACCGATGCGGTGTGGGCCGCGACGCTCAAGGCCAACAAGGGCCCGGGCCAGTGGTACGCAGATTCCGACAGTCTGCGTTATTCGTTCTTCGACAAGGTTGCCGACGACGACTAAAGCAAGATCCGGAAAAGTGTGTAGCGGTTTTCCGAAAAGATCATGCTCTATCAAAGACTAAAGCGTGATGATGATTCAACCTGATCTCATCGAGCTTTAGACCTAACTTGCGAGGCCTGCCGGCAATTCGCTGCCATGTCGGCTAGGCCCTAACATTCCCTGCTGAGCCCGCTATAAGGGGCCGCGAATGTCATCCGGAATGCCGCGGCTTTGCGGGCGTCCGGCCCGTGCAGCATCGGTTGTTTTCATGGCCCCCAAGTCCCGCTCGTCGGACGACGACAAGACCCGCTCCGCGGAGGGCACGGTTGCGCCGGAACCGGACAAGCAACCAGGGTTGAAGACCGCTGCCGCTGCCCGCGCCGCCGGCGATAAGCTTTCCCTGTCGTCACCGCCGCATCACGAAGAGGAGGATGACGAAGAGGACGGTATCGCGATCGAGGACGACGATGACGATGAGGACCTCGTCGTCTTTACCGCCAAGGAAGCCGCGGGCGCCTTGGCCACGATCTGGGCCTTCGTCAAACCCTACCTCGCCAACTACAAGAAGATAATCGCATTCGTCAGCCTCGGCGTCGTCGTCGAGACGCTGTTCAATGTCATCATGCCGCTCAGCCTGAAGTTCCTGATCGACGATGCGCTGGGTGAAGAGGACTTCGAGGCGCTCTACAAGATCCTGGGCGTGCTGGGCGCAGCGGGGATCTTAACCTCGATCGTCGCGATCTGGTACGAACGATGGGACGCGAAGCTCGTCGCGGCGCTGATCTCCGACGTGCGCAAGAACCTGTTCGACCACGTTCAGAACCTGCCGTCGGCCTATTTCGCGCGCACCAAGCGCGGCGAGATCCTGTCGCGGTTTTCGGTCGACCTCTCGGCCTTCGAGGGCGCGGTCAGGAGCTTCGTCAACAGCGCGGCGCTGCCTTTTCTCGAGCTGATCGCCGGCATCATCCTGATGCTGTTCCTGAACTGGCATCTCGCGGTGATAGCGCTCCTGGTGTTTCCGATCACGCTGATCGGACCGCGGATGCTGACGCCGAAAGCGGTGCAGGCCAATTACGAGCAGAAGCTGAACGAAGCGACGCTGCTGGGCATGGTGCAGGAAAACATCGCCGCGCAAGCCGTGATCAAGGCGTTCACCCTGCAGCGGAAGGCGTTCGGCTGGTTCCACCTGCGCAATGACGAGGCGCGCCGCAAGATCGCCGCTGCGATGTTCCTGTCGACCATGGTCGAGCGTACCGTGACGATCGCCGTGCTGCTGTTGCACCTCGTGGTGCTGGCGCTCGGCGCCTACCTCGCCACCAAGGGCCAGATCACGATCGGGACCTTCGTGACCTTCGAAAGCGCGTTCTGGGAGGTGTCCTACAACATCGCCCATGTCATGCACTTCATCCCGGTTTCGATCTCGTCGGCCGCGGCGCTGCGCCATATCCAGGAACTGCTGGACGAGCCGACCCGCGGCGCCGATCGCGCGGGCGCGCCCGATCTGCCGCGCATCACCCACGACATCACCTTCGACCACGTCAGCTTCGCCTATGAGGGCAGCGCGACGCCGGTGCTCGACAATCTCAGCCTCAAGCTCGACGTCGGCAAGAGCATAGCCATCGTCGGCCCGAGCGGCTCCGGCAAGAGCACGCTGCTCAATCTGATCCTGCGCCTTTACGTTCCGGATGAAGGCCGCGTCAGCATCGACGGCGTCGATATCCGCAAGGTGACGCGCGGCTCGCTGCGCCGGAGCATGGCGGTGGTGTTCCAGGAGAACATGCTGTTCAACATGTCGATCCGCGAGAACATCCGGCTCGGCAAGGAGGGCGCGACCGACGAGGAGGTTGAGGACGCGGCCCGCAAGGCCGAGATCCATCGCTTCATCAAGAGCCTGCCGCAGAAATACGACACCATCGTCGGCGAGCGCGGCGATACGCTGTCAGGCGGCCAGCGGCAGCGCATTGCGATCGCGCGCGCGATCATCCGCAATCCGTCGGTGCTGCTGCTCGACGAGGCGACGTCGGCGCTCGACCAGACCACGGAGGCCGCGATCAATCGCACGCTCCTCAAGGTCGCCAAGGGGCGGACCATGATCTGGTCGACCCACCGGCTGACCTCGGTGGTCGAGATGGACGAGATCATCGTGATCTCCGGCGGCAGGGCGATCGAGCGCGGCTCGCATGCCGAACTGCTTGCGAAGAACGGCGTCTATCGCAGGCTCTGGGACGACCAGGGTCACCGGCCAAGCGCTGCCGATCAGGCGGACGATGACAGCGACGACGATGACGAGGATTGAACGCGTGGGCCTCTGGAGAGCCCGCTGAGCAGGCGGCGCAGCAGACCCCTGCCGAGCCAGGCAAGGAAGCGCGCCTGACGCTGCCCTTCCCAATACAGATCAGTGTCGATCGATATCGCGCGGAAATCATGGGCCTTGGCGATCGACCATTGGTCGCAGGCCTTCTTGACCGGGTCCTCGTAGAAGGCCGCGATCTTGGCCTCGTCCATGCCTTCGGTGGCGAGCCAGGCGGGGATGTGGACGTTGCACAGCCGCTCGACGTCGGTGAAGACCTTGTCGGTGCCCGTGCCGGTAACCGGGCAGGTGGTCGCAAAGGCATCGCCGACCAGCACCACGCCCGGCCGCAGATGGCCGGTGTTGATGGTCAGGTCGGCGGGGCGAATCTTGATTTCGCCGGGGATCGTGAACGCGCCGGTTATGCGCGCAAGGCGCGGCAGCGCGGCGTTGAGGGTCTTGGCCGGCGCGAGCCGAAACTCGCGCAGCCAGGGATCGTCGGCGTTGCGATAGACGAACAGATTGGCCCGCATCCTGTTACCGAGCGGAAACAGCGTCAAATAGGGGATTCGATCGCTCGGCTTTTCCGAGAAATACGTCAGCGCCGGAAAATCGAAGGCTGGACGGTTGACCGGGAAGATATCGAACCCGATCGAGATGGAATGGCAGGCGCTGACGATCTGGCGCGCGATGCCGAGTTTTTGCCGCAGGCCGATATTCAGCCCGTTTGCGAGCACGACGAGGCGGGCCGAGATCGTCTCGTTATTGGACAGGACGACCGTCTGCCGGTCTGCGCTGGCCGAAATCGACACCGCCTTGGCGATGATCTTTTCGACCTGGTCGGGAATCTCGGTCCCTGACCGCGTTGACCAGCGCCTCGTAGAGGAGGCCGATCTGATCGCGCGGCGCCTTGTCGAGCAAGACGCCGAATCGCGCGATCCAGTTCTCGTTCGCATGCGCGGCCTTGCGCAGCACGGCATCTGCGATGCCGGTCTTGCGGAAACGCGCGATCTGCTCGTCGCCGCTGAGCTTTTCGACCCGGAAATCAGGCGGATAGTCGCGGTGCGGATCGACCAGGATGGCCGCGACGCCAGCGCGACCGAGCATCGCAGCCGCGGTCGAGCCGGCAAGGCCGCCGCCGATGATGGCAATATCGGTATTTTTCACGAGAGGGCTCCGGGGCGGAGGTCCCAATCATTGCGCTTGGAAAGGCAAATAAATCCTTAGCCGGCCGGGAGCTCATAACATCCGGGTAAAATTGGAAGGGTAGCGAAATAAGCTTTCGCGCACTATCTCTGGTTGGTGTCTCGCGTGACCTGAAAAAGCGTGTTCGCCAGGTACTGGGCAAGCACTGGCCAAGTACCGGCTGAGAGCATTCGCCAGGCGCGAGAAGCCTTTCTTCGATTGTCCTCAAAGCGTGCTTTCGCCTTGACTTGGTTATCCACCACTTATAAAACCCGCGCACTTAACGACAGGCGGTGAGCATCGCCAGCGTCGGTACGGAATACCCTTCAAGGTTTTTTTAGCCACGATGGGCACCAACCTCGACGAATGCCGCTCAAACGCTGTCGATTATAGCTAGGCAATGCCAGGACGATTTTAGTTCTCTTGAGCACGTCCTCTTGAGAGTGAATTCGGATGCATGACCTCGGTCATTGGCCGGACAGCGCAAGCTGATCGGCCGTTTCCGCGGTCCTCTGTGGCGTCGAAGCGCTTTCCGCTCAGCAATGTGCGGTCGGCGCGTTTTTCGCTTTGCGCGGGTTTTTCGCGTCAGGCGGGCCCGGCGGGGAGGGGATCCCCGAACAGAATTTGCGGAGCCATCGTTTCGGGGTCCGCGCGAACGTTGAAGGGTGAAGGCCAAGATGCCGACGATCAACCAGCTGATCGCAAGTCCGCGGGCGGTCCAGAAGTCCCGTAAGAAGGTGCCGGCGCTGCAGCAGTCGCCGCAGAAGCGGGGCGTCTGCACCCGCGTCTACACGACCACGCCGAAGAAGCCGAACTCGGCGCTTCGCAAGGTCGCCAAGGTGCGCCTGACCAACGGCTTCGAGGTAATCGGCTATATCCCGGGTGAAGGCCATAACCTGCAGGAGCACTCGGTGGTCATGATCCGCGGCGGCCGCGTCAAGGATTTGCCGGGCGTGCGCTACCACATTCTCCGCGGCGTGCTGGATACCCAGGGCGTCAAGAACCGCAAGCAGCGCCGTTCGAAGTACGGCGCCAAGCGTCCCAAATAACCTGCTCCGCACGAAGGAACAGAACAGATGTCGCGTCGCCATTCCGCCGAAAAGCGTGAGGTCCTTCCGGACCCGAAGTTCGGAAACATCACCATCACCAAGTTCATGAACTCGGTGATGTATGCCGGAAAGAAGTCGGTTGCCGAAGGTATCGTCTACGGCGCGCTCGGCATGATCGAGACCAAGACGAAGCAGAACCCGCTGTCGATCTTCGAGCAGGCGCTCGAGAACGTCATGCCGACCATCGAAGTGCGTTCCCGCCGCGTCGGCGGCGCTACGTATCAGGTGCCGGTCGAGGTTCGTTCGGTGCGCCGGCAGGCGCTCGGCATCCGCTGGCTGATCTCGGCCGCGCGCGAGCGCAACGAAAAGACCATGACGGAGCGGCTCTCGGCGGAGTTGCTCGACGCGTCGAACAACAGGGGGAACGCCGTCAAGAAGCGTGAAGACGTGCACCGGATGGCGGAAGCCAACCGTGCCTTCTCGCACTATCGCTGGTAACGGCGAAACGAACGGAATCGAAGGAATAGGCCCATGCCCCGCCAACATGCCATCGAGAATTACCGTAACTTCGGTATCATGGCGCATATCGACGCCGGCAAGACCACGACCACCGAGCGCATCCTCTATTACACCGGCAAGAGCCACAAGATCGGCGAAGTGCACGAAGGTGCTGCGACGATGGACTGGATGGAGCAGGAGCAGGAGCGCGGCATCACGATCACGTCGGCTGCGACCACGGCGTTCTGGAACGGCAAGCGTCTGAACATCATCGACACGCCCGGCCACGTCGACTTCACCATCGAGGTCGAGCGTTCGCTTCGCGTGCTCGACGGCGCCGTGTGCGTGCTCGACTCCAACCAGGGCGTCGAGCCCCAGACCGAGACCGTCTGGCGCCAGGGCGACAAGTACAAGGTTCCGCGCATCGTCTTCGCCAACAAGATGGACAAGACCGGCGCCGACTTCTTCAAATGTCTGGCCGATATCGTCGATCGTCTCGGTGCGAAGCCGGTTGCGATCCAGCTGCCGATCGGTGCCGAGAACAACTTCAAGGGTCTCATCGACCTCGTGGTCATGAAGGGCATCATCTGGAACGATGAGTCGCTCGGCGCGAAGTTCGACTATGTCGACATCCCGGCCGATCTCGTCGACCAGGCCAAGGAATATCGCGAGAAGCTGGTGGAAGCGGCCGTCGAACTCGATGACGACGCCATGGCCGCGTATCTCGACGGCAAGGAGCCGGACGAGGCCACGCTGAAGAGGCTGATCCGCAAGGCCGTTCTGACCGGCGCGTTCTATCCCGTGCTGTGCGGCTCCGCGTTCAAGAACAAGGGCGTGCAGCCGCTGCTCGACGCCGTCGTCGACTATCTGCCGTCGCCGATCGACGTGCCCGCGATCAAGGGCGTCGATGACGATGGTAATGAAGTCGTGCGTAGGGCCGACGACAAGGAGCCGCTGGCTCTGCTCGCATTCAAGATCATGGACGACCCGTTTGTCGGCACCATCACGTTCTGCCGCATCTATTCGGGCGTCCTGCAGAGCGGCACCGGTGTCGTGAACTCGACCCGCGACAAGAAAGAGCGCATCGGCCGCATGCTGTTGATGCACGCGAACAACCGCGAAGACATCAAGGAAGCCTATGCCGGCGACATCGTCGCGCTGGCGGGCCTGAAGGAAGCGCGCACCGGTGACACGCTGTGCGATCCCAACAAGCCGGTGATCCTCGAAAAGATGGAATTTCCGGATCCGGTCATCGAGATCGCGATCGAGCCGAAGTCGAAGGCCGACCAGGAGAAGCTCGGCGTCGCGCTGGCGAAGCTCGCTGCTGAAGATCCGTCGTTCCGGGTGTCGACCGATCAGGAGTCCGGCCAGACCATTCTGAAGGGCATGGGCGAACTCCATCTCGACATCAAGGTCGACATCCTGAGGCGCACCTATAAAGTCGATGCCAACATCGGCGCGCCGCAGGTGGCGTTCCGCGAGCGCGTCACCAAGCGCGCGGAAGTGAAGTACACGCACAAGAAGCAGACCGGCGGTACCGGCCAGTTCGCCGAAGTGTCGATCGTGGTCGAGCCGAACGAACCCGGCAAGGGCTATGAGTTCGAATCGAAGATCGTTGGCGGCTCGGTGCCGAAGGAATACATCCCCGGCGTCGAAAAGGGCCTCAACAGCGTGATGACCTCCGGCGTGGTCGCGGGCTTCCCCGTGGTCGACGTCAAGGTGCAACTGGTCGACGGCAAGTATCATGACGTCAACTCCTCGGCACTGGCCTTCGAAATCGCATCGCGCGCGGCCTTCCGCGAAGCGCTGCAGAAGGGCAAGTCGGTCCTGCTCGAGCCGATCATGAAGGTCGAGGTGGTGACGCCGGAAGACTACACCGGCTCCGTCATCGGCGATCTCAACTCGCGGCGCGGGCAGATCCAGGGTCAAGACATGCGCGGCAACGCCAACGTCATCAACGCGATGGTGCCGCTCATGAACATGTTTGGTTACGTGAATAACCTGCGCTCGATGAGCCAGGGTCGCGCAACCTTCACGATGCAGTTCGACCACTACGCGGAAGCGCCGGCGAACGTGTCGGCAGAAGTCCAGAAGAAGTTTGCCTGATTGTCGTTAGCTCGAGTTAGCGACTGAACGGAGAGTCAAATGGCCAAAGCAAAGTTTGAACGTAACAAACCGCACTGCAATATCGGAACGATCGGTCACGTCGACCATGGCAAGACGTCGTTGACAGCGGCGATCACCAAGGTCCTGGCCGAAACCGGCGGTGCAACGTTCACGGCGTACGACCAGATCGACAAGGCGCCGGAAGAGAAGGCACGCGGCATCACGATCTCGACCGCGCACGTCGAGTACGAGACAAAGAACCGCCACTACGCGCATGTCGACTGCCCCGGCCACGCCGACTATGTGAAGAACATGATCACGGGCGCCGCCCAGATGGACGGCGCGATCCTGGTCGTGTCGGCTGCCGACGGCCCGATGCCGCAGACCCGCGAGCACATCCTGCTCGCCCGCCAGGTCGGCGTGCCCGCGCTTGTCGTGTTCCTCAACAAGTGCGACATGGTCGACGATCCGGAGCTGCTCGAGCTCGTTGAGCTCGAAGTCCGCGAACTGCTCTCGAAGTACGAATTCCCGGGCGACAAGATCCCGATCATCAAGGGGTCGGCGCTTGCCGCTCTCGAAGACTCCGACAAGAAGCTCGGTCACGAAGCGATCCTCGAGCTGATGAAGAACGTCGACGAGTACATTCCGCAGCCGGAGCGTCCGATCGACCAGCCGTTCCTGATGCCGGTGGAAGACGTGTTCTCGATCTCCGGCCGCGGCACCGTGGTGACCGGCCGTGTCGAGCGCGGCATCGTCAAGGTCGGCGAGGAAATCGAGATCGTCGGTCTGCGTGCAACTCAGAAGACCACGGTCACCGGCGTCGAAATGTTCCGCAAGCTGCTCGACCAGGGCCAGGCCGGCGACAACATCGGTGCGCTGCTCCGCGGTACCAAGCGCGAGGAAGTCGAGCGCGGCCAGGTGCTGTGCAAGCCCGGTTCGGTCAAGCCGCACACCAAGTTCAAGGCTGAGGCTTACATCCTCACCAAGGAAGAGGGCGGCCGTCACACGCCGTTCTTCACCAACTACCGTCCGCAGTTCTACTTCCGCACCACCGACGTGACCGGTGTCGTGCATCTGCCGGAAGGCACCGAGATGGTGATGCCGGGCGACAACATCGCGATGGAAGTGCACCTGATCGTGCCGATCGCGATGGAAGAGAAGCTGCGTTTCGCGATCCGCGAAGGTGGCCGCACCGTCGGCGCCGGCGTCGTCGCCTCGATCATCGAGTAAGAAGCGAATAGGGAATGGCGAGTGGCGAATAGAGGATTTCTATTCGCTATTCGCTACTCGCCACTCACTAGAGAAAGACCACGGCAATGAATGGCCAGAATATCCGCATACGCCTCAAGGCGTTCGACCATCGCATCCTCGATACGTCGACGCGTGAGATCGTGAACACGGCCAAGCGCACCGGTGCGCAGGTTCGCGGACCCATTCCGCTGCCGACCCGCATCGAGAAGTTTACCGTCAACCGTTCGCCGCACGTCGACAAGAAGAGCCGCGAGCAGTTCGAGATGCGGACCCACAAGCGTCTGCTCGACATTGTCGATCCGACTCCGCAGACCGTCGACGCGCTGATGAAGCTCGATTTGGCGGCCGGCGTCGACGTCGAGATCAAGCTCTGAGCTTGACCTCCGCAATGCGGGCGCCGGTTTTCTGAACCGGTCGTGCTCGCGAGAAGATTGGTTAGTCCTTCGGGACAGAGAGAACAGGAAGCACACCGATGCGCTCCGGAGTGATCGCACAGAAGGTCGGGATGACGCGGGTCTTTACCGAGGCCGGCGAACATATCCCTGTGACCGTGCTGAAGCTCGGCAATTGCCAGGTGCTTGGTCATCTTACCAAGGACAAGAACGGCTATGTCGCGTTGCAGCTCGGCTCGGGCGCCCGCAAGACCGTCTATATGCCAAAGGCTGAACGCGGCCAGTTCGCGGTCAGCAAGGTCGAGCCGAAGCGCAAGGTCGCGGAATTTCGCGTGTCCGAGGATGCGCTGATTCCCGTGGGCGCCGAGATCCAGGCGGACCATTTCGTGGTTGGCCAGTTCGTCGA
This sequence comes from uncultured Alphaproteobacteria bacterium, assembly GCA_963770385.1. Taxonomy (GTDB): domain Bacteria; phylum Pseudomonadota; class Alphaproteobacteria; order Rhizobiales; family Xanthobacteraceae; genus Bradyrhizobium. The sequence continues at coordinate 4,614,469 of CAVYPJ010000003.1, forward strand.
TGTCACCGGCACCTCCATCGGCAAGGGTTTTGCCGGCGGCATGAAGCGCTGGAATTTCGGCGGTCTGCGCGCCACCCACGGCGTGTCGGTCTCGCACCGTTCGATCGGTTCGACCGGCGGCCGTCAGGACCCCGGCAAGACCTGGAAGAACAAGAAGATGCCCGGCCACATGGGTGTCGATCGCGTCACCACGCTCAACCTGCGTGTGGTGCAGACCGATGTCGAGCGCGGCCTGATCCTGGTTGAAGGCGCCGTTCCCGGCTCCAAGGGCGGCTGGATCTCGGTGCGTGACGCCGTGAAGAAGCCGCTGCCGAAGGACGCGCCGAAGCCCGGCAAGTTCAAGGTCGCGGGCGGCGAGCAGGCTGCGGAAGCGGTGCCTGCGCAGGAGGGCGCGTGAGATGGAACTGAAGGTCACAACCATCGAGGGTAAAGCCGCAGGCTCCGTCCAGCTCTCGGACGAGATTTTCGGTCTCGAGCCGCGTCAGGACATCATCGCCCGTTGCGTGCAGTGGCAGCTCAACAAGCGCCAGGCCGGCACGCACAAGGCCAAGGGGCGCGCCGAGATCTGGCGCACCGGCAAGAAGATGTACAAGCAGAAGGGTACGGGTGGCGCTCGCCATGGCTCGGCCCGCGTGCCGCAGTTCCGCGGCGGCGGCCGTGCCTTTGGCCCGGTGGTGCGTTCGCACGCCACCGACCTGCCGAAGAAGGTCCGTGCGCTCGCGCTCAAGCATGCGCTGTCCGCCAAGGCCAAGGACGGCGACCTCGTCGTCATCGAGGCCGCGCAGCTCGAAGCCGCCAAGACCAAGGCATTGATCGGGCACTTCTCGGGTCTCGGGCTGACCAATGCGCTGATCATCGATGGCGCCGAGCTGCATAACGGCTTTGCCGCTGCGGCCCGCAACATCCCCAACATGGACGTGCTGCCGATCCAGGGCATCAATGTCTATGACATCCTGCGTCGCCAGAAGCTGGTCCTGACCAAGGCGGCGGTCGATGCGCTGGAGGCGCGCTTCAAATGAAGACGATCGATCCCCGCCATTACGACATCATCGTGTCTCCCATCGTGACCGAAAAGGCGACGCTGGCCTCCGAGCACAACAAGGTCTTGTTCAAGGTCTCCAAAAAGGCGACCAAGCCGCAGATCAAAGAGGCGGTCGAGAAGCTGTTCGACGTCAAGGTCAAGAGCGTGAATACGCTCGTGCGCAAGGGCAAGACCAAGGTGTTCCGCGGCAGTTTCGGCGCGCAGTCGGACATCAAGCGCGCGATCGTGACCCTCGAAGAGGGCCACCGCATCGACGTGACCACCGGACTCTAAGGGCCCACCGCGATGGCATTGAAGAATTACAATCCTACGACGCCCGGCCAGCGCCAGCTGGTCATGGTCGATCGTTCGGCGCTCTACAAGGGCAAGCCGGTCAAGGCGTTGACCGAAGGCAAGCACTCGAGCGGCGGTCGCAACAACACCGGGCGCACCACCGTGCGCTTCCGTGGCGGCGGCCATAAGCAGGCCTATCGCAACGTCGACTTCAAGCGTGAGAAGGTGGACGTTCCGGCCACTGTCGAGCGGCTGGAATACGATCCGAACCGCACCGGCTTCATCGCCCTGATCAAGTATCAGGACGGCGAGCAGTCCTACATTCTCGCGCCGCAGCGGCTTGCGGTGGGCGACACCATCGTCGCGGGGAACTATGTGGACGTGAAGCCGGGCAACGTCATGCCGCTCGGCAACATGCCGATCGGCACGATCGTCCACAACATCGAGACCAAGATCGGCAAGGGCGGTCAGCTCGCGCGCTCCGCCGGCACTTATGCCCAGCTCGTCGGCCGCGACCAGGATTACGTGATCCTGCGGTTGAATTCGGGCGAGCAGCGCCTCGTGCACGGCCGTTGCCGCGGCACCATCGGCGCGGTGTCGAACCCCGATCACATGAACACCTCGATCGGCAAGGCCGGCCGCAAGCGCTGGATGGGACGCAGGCCGCACAATCGCGGCGTCTCCATGAACCCGATCGATCACCCGCATGGCGGCGGCGAAGGCCGCACCTCGGGCGGACGTCACCCGGTCACGCCGTGGGGCAAGCCGACCAAGGGCAAGAAGACCCGCACCAACAAGTCGACCAACAAATTCATTCTCCTAAGCCGCCACAAGCGGAAGAAGTAAGGAACGCCGGACATGGTTCGTTCAGTCTGGAAAGGCCCGTTTGTCGAAGCCTCACTGCTCAAGAAGGCGGATGCGGCGCGTTCGTCGGGCCGTCATGACGTGATCAAGATCTGGAGCCGCCGCTCGACCATCTTGCCGCAATTCGTCGGACTGACGTTCGGCGTCTACAACGGCCAGAAGCATGTGCCGGTGTCGGTGAACGAGGAAATGGTCGGTCACAAGTTCGGCGAGTTCTCGCCGACGCGGACCTTCCATGGCCATTCGGGCGACAAGAAAGCCAAGAAAGCCTAAGAGATCAGGCTCGAGGATTAAGCGATGAGCAAACCAAAGCGCGAACGTAGCCTCGCGGACAATGAAGCCAAGGCGGTGGCCCGGATGCTGCGCGTCAGCCCGCAGAAGCTGAACCTGGTCGCACAGCTGATCCGCGGCCGGAAGGCCTCGGCCGCGCTCGCCGACCTGCAGTTCTCGCGCAAGCGGATCGCGGTCGACGTGAAGAAGTGCCTGGAATCGGCGATCGCCAATGCCGAGAACAATCACGATCTGGACGTGGATGAGCTCGTCGTGTCGCAAGCCTTCGTCGGCAACGGCATCGTCATGAAGCGTTTCGCTCCGCGCGGCCGTGGCCGTTCGGGCCGCATTTTCAAACCGTTTTCGCAGCTGACGATCATTGTTCGTCAGGTCGAGGCGAGCGCTTAAGGGCGCTGGGAGAATACGATGGGTCAAAAGATCAATCCGATCGGTCTGCGTCTCGGCATCAACCGGACCTGGGATTCCCGCTGGTTCGCCGGCAAGGCCGAGTACGGCAAGCTGCTGCATGAGGACGTCAAGATCCGCGAGATCCTGCACAAGGAGCTGAAGCAGGCCGCGGTGGCGCGCATCGTGATCGAGCGTCCGCACAAGAAGTGCCGCGTGACGATCCACTCCGCGCGTCCCGGCGTCGTGATCGGCAAGAAGGGCGCCGACATCGACAAGCTGCGCAAGAAGGTTGCCGACATCACGTCCTCCGACGTCGTCATCAACATCGTCGAGATCCGCAAGCCGGAGCTCGATGCGACGCTGGTTGCCGAATCGATCGCCCAGCAGCTCGAGCGCCGCGTGGCGTTCCGCCGCGCGATGAAGCGCGCGGTGCAGTCGGCGATGCGGCTCGGCGCGGAAGGCATCCGCATCAACTGCTCGGGCCGGCTCGGCGGCGCTGAAATCGCGCGCATGGAGTGGTATCGCGAGGGGCGCGTGCCGCTGCACACGCTGCGTGCCGACATCGACTATGGCGTCGCGACCGCGTTCACGACCTTCGGCACCTGCGGTGTCAAGGTCTGGATCTTCAAGGGCGAGATCCTCGAGCACGATCCGATGGCGCAGGACAAGCGTATGGCCGAGGGTGATGGCGCGCGGCCCCGCCGCGATGCGGCCGCCTGATCGGCGGCCAATTAAAAGGTTTGAGGGCTCAAAGCCATGATGCAACCAAAGAAGACCAAGTTCCGAAAGGCGCACAAGGGCCGCATCCACGGCGTCGCGTCGTCGGGCGCGACCTTGTCCTTCGGCCAGTTCGGCCTGAAGGCCATGGAGCCGGACCGCGTCACCGCACGCCAGATCGAAGCCGCTCGCCGTGCGCTGACCCGTCACATGAAGCGCGCCGGTCGCGTCTGGATCCGCGTGTTTCCCGACCTGCCGGTGTCGAAGAAGCCTGCCGAAGTGCGCATGGGCTCGGGCAAGGGTTCGCCGGAATTGTGGGTGGCGCGGGTGAAGCCCGGCCGCGTCATGTTCGAGATCGATGGCGTGAGCATCCAGATCGCCCGTGAGGCGCTTTTGCTCGCCGCCGCCAAGCTGCCGATCAAGACGCGCTTCGTCGAGCGCATTGCGGAGTAACGTCATGGCCCCGATGAAAACCGCAGACATCCGCGCGATGAGCCCCGATCAGATGGACGATGCCGTCGTCAACCTGAAGAAGGAGCGCTTCAACCTGCGCTTCCAGCGCGCCACCGGCCAGCTCGAGAACACCTCGCGGCTGCGCGAGGCACGCCGCGACATCGCCCGTATCAAGACCATTGCCGCGCAAACGCGCGCCAAGAAGAAGTAAGGACCTCCCATGCCGAAACGAACTTTGCAGGGTGTGGTCGTCAGCGACAAGCAAGCCAAGACGGTTGTGGTGCGCGTCGATCGTCGCTTCACCCATCCGATCTACAAGAAGACGATCCGCCGTTCCAAGAACTACCATGCGCACGACGAGAACGATCAGTTCAAGCCGGGTGACACGGTCTGGATCGAGGAGAGCAAGCCGATCTCGAAATTGAAGCGCTGGACCGTGGTCCGGGGCGAGCAGAAGAAATCCGCCTGAGGCCCGCCGGCATCGCCGGACGAGCTTTTAGACAATTCAAGCGCAGTTTTGCGCAGCAGATAAAGAGGACGAGGTGCATCAATGATTCAGATGCAGACCAACCTCGACGTGGCCGACAATTCAGGCGCACGCCGTGTCATGTGTATCAAGGTGCTCGGGGGCTCCAAGCGCCGCTATGCGACCATCGGCGACGTCATTGTCGTATCGATCAAGGAAGCGATTCCGCGCGGCAAGGTGAAGAAGGGCGACGTGATGAAGGCCGTCGTGGTGCGGGTCCGCAAGGACATCCGCCGGCCCGACGGCTCGGTCATCCGTTTCGACCGCAACGCCGCCGTCCTGATCAACAATCAGTCGGAGCCGGTCGGCACCCGCATCTTCGGACCCGTCCCGCGCGAACTGCGCGCCAAGAACCACATGAAGATCATCTCGCTCGCGCCGGAGGTGTTGTGATGGCTGCGAAGATCCGCAAGGGCGACAAGGTCATCGTGCTGAACGGCCGCGACAAGGGCCGCACCGGCGAGGTGTTCGAAGTGCGCCCCGACGAAAACAAGGCGCTGGTCCGTGGCGTCAACTTGGTGCGGCGTCACCAGAAGCAGACGGCGCAGCAGGAGGGCGGCATCATCTCCAAGGAGGCGCCGATCCACCTGTCCAACCTTGCTTATGTCGGCAAGGACGGCAAGGCGACGCGCGTCGGATTCAAGATTCAGGCGGACGGCACCAAAGTCCGCGTTGCCAAGAGCTCGGGAGCTGAGATCGATGGCTGAGACCGCTTATGTGCCGCGCCTGCGCGCGGAGTACGACAAGAGTATCCGTGGCCAGCTCACGGAGAAGTTCGGCTATGAGAACGTCATGCAGGTGCCGCGGCTCGACAAGGTCGTGCTGAACATGGGCATCGGCGAGGCCGTCAACGACCGCAAGAAGGCGGAGACGGCGGCTGCCGACCTCTCGCTGATCGCCGGCCAGAAGGCCATCGTGACCTATTCGCGGGTTGCGATCGCGACCTTCAAACTGCGCGAGAACCAGCCGATCGGCTGCAAGGTCACGCTGCGCAAGGCGCGCATGTACGAGTTCATCGACCGCCTGGTGAACGTCGCATTGCCGCGCGTGCGCGACTTCCGCGGGCTGAACCCGAAGAGCTTCGACGGCCGTGGCAATTATTCGCTCGGCATCAAGGAGCACATCATTTTCCCCGAGATCGACTTCGACAAGGCGGGCGAGTCTCTGGGGCATGGACATCACGGTCTGCACGACCGCGCCGAACGACGATGAGGCGCGCGCACTGTTGACCGCATTCAATTTCCCGTTCCGGCAGTGAGACGCTGAACTTTAAGCCTCTCAAACGCGGAAACCCAGGAGCCAAGCATGGCAAAGAAAAGTTCAATCGAGAAGAACAACCGGCGCAAGCGGATGACCAAGAATGCCGCGCCGAAGCGGGCGAGGCTGAAGGCGATCATCGCCGACAAGACCAAGCCGATGGAGGAGCGCTTCGCGGCGACGCTGAAGCTTTCCGAGATGCCGCGCAATTCGTCGGCGACGCGGATTCGCAACCGCTGCGAACTGACCGGACGTCCGCGTTCGAACTATCGCAAGAACAAGCTCAGCCGCATCGCGCTTCGTGAACTTGGCTCGAAGGGCATGGTGCCGGGCCTCGTGAAGTCGAGCTGGTAAGGGAGGGTCGTCAGTCATGTCAACGCACGATCCGATCAGCGATCTGATCACCCGCATCCGCAACGCGCAGATGCGCTCCAAGTCCAAGGTGAGCACACCGGGCTCCAAGATGCGCGCCAGCGTGCTCGAAGTGCTGAAGGCCGAGGGCTACATCCGCGGCTACGCCAGCGTCGAGCATCCCTCGGGCCGCAGCGAGCTCGAGATCGAGTTGAAGTATTTCGACGGCGAGCCGGTCATCCGCGAGATCGAGCGGGTCTCCAAGCCGGGCCGGCGGGTCTACGCCTCGGTGAAGAACCTGCCGCGGGTCAACAACGGCCTCGGCATTTTGGTGCTGTCGACGCCGAAGGGAATCATGGCCGACCACGAGGCGCGCGACGCCAACGTGGGCGGCGAAGTTCTCTTCACGGTGTTCTAGTGCGCATTCCGCAAAAGTGGGAACCGGTTTTGCGACAGGAATGCGCACAAGGTTTTAATATGAGGCATTTTCGACGGCGAACCGGGGTTCACTTCGCCGGAAAATGCTACGGATAAGGAAGCGAACCATGTCACGTATCGGCAAAAGGCCGGTGACGATTCCCTCGGGCGTTACTGCGAACGTCGAGGGCCAGACCGTCAAGATGAAGGGGCCGAAGGGCCAGCTTCAGTTCGTCGTGCATGACGACGTCGAGGTGAAGTTCGACAAGGGCGTCGTCACGGTCGCCCCAAAGACCGAGACCAACCGTGCACGCGCGTTGTACGGCACGGCACGGGCGCAGATCGCCAACCTTGTCGAAGGCGTCACCAAGGGCTTCGAGAAGAAGCTCGAAATCACCGGCGTCGGTTACCGCGCCGCGATGCAGGGCAAGAACCTGCAGCTCGCGCTGGGCTACAGCCATGACGTGGTCTACCGGATCCCGGAAGGCATCACGATCGCGGTTCCGAAGCCGACCGAAATCACGGTCACCGGCACCGACGCCCAGCGTGTCGGCCAGGTCGCCGCGGAAATCCGCGCCTACCGTCCGCCGGAGCCCTATAAGGGCAAGGGCGTGAAGTATGTCGGCGAATTCATCTTCCGCAAGGAAGGCAAGAAGAAGTAACGGAGCCGGTCATGTCGAGAATCAATCTTACGAATGCCCGGCGCAAGCAGCGCGTAAGGCTTGCGCTGCGCCGTTCCGGCGGGGGCCGGCCGCGTCTGTCGGTGTTCCGCTCGTCGAAGCACATCTATGCGCAGGTCATCGACGATCAGAAGGGCGAGACGCTCGCCTCTGCCTCGTCGCTGGAAAAGGAAATGCGCGAGAAAACCGGCGCCAACATCGATGCGGCGAAGGCCGTCGGCAAGCTGCTGGCGGAACGCGCTGTAAAGAAGGGCGTCAAGGAAGTCGTGTTCGACCGTGGCAGCTATCTCTATCACGGGCGTGTCAAGGCGCTCGCGGATGCAGCGCGCGAGAGCGGACTGAGCTTCTAACTGGATCTGGAACGTTTAAGAGGCCTCGGCCTCACAGAGATTGGAAAACACCATGGCAGGTGAACGCGAACGCGGCGGACGCGAACGGAGCAGGGATCGCGAGGAGCGCGACAGCGAGTTCGTCGACAAGCTCGTGCACATCAACCGCGTGGCGAAGGTCGTCAAGGGCGGTAAGCGCTTCGGCTTCGCCGCGCTGGTCGTGATCGGAGATCAGAAGGGCCGGGTCGGCTTCGGCCACGGCAAGGCGCGCGAGGTGCCGGAGGCGATCCGCAAGGCGACAGAGTCGGCGAAGCGCAACCTGACGCGCGTGGCGCTGCGCGAAGGCCGCACGCTGCATCACGACATCTTCGGTCGTCACGGCGCGGGCCGGGTTTACCTGCGCGCGGCGCCGGCCGGTACCGGCATCATCGCCGGCGGTCCGATGCGCGCGGTGTTCGAAACGCTCGGCATCCAGGACGTGGTTGCCAAGTCGGTTGGCTCGTCCAACCCGTACAACATGGTGCGGGCGACCTTCAACGCGCTGAAGCACGTGGATTCGCCGCGCTCGGTCGCGGCGCGCCGCAACATGAAGGTGTCGACCCTGCAGGCCCGCCGCGTCGGTGGCGATGCGGAAGCCGCCGCCGACTAACTCGATCATGATCCGGAAAAGTGGGTACCGGTTTTCCGATAGGATCATGCTCAAACAGCTAAATTAGCGCGCTGGCGCTTTTGGAGTTCAAGACGATGGCCAAGGCCGCAAAGACGATCAAGCTCGAGCAGACCGGCAGCCCGATCCGCCGGCACCACTCGCAGCGTTCGACGCTGATCGGGCTGAAGCTCAACAAGATCGGCCGTGTCGCCGAACTGCCGGATACGCCGGCTGTTCGCGGCATGATCGAAAAGGTTCACCACCTCGTCCGCATCGTCGACGGGAAGTAAGCAATAAGGAGAAGGGCGATGAAGCTCAGCGATATCGCCGACAATGCCGGCTCGCGCAAGAAGCGTATGCGTGTTGGCCGCGGCATCGGCTCAGGCAAGGGCAAGACCTCGGGCCGCGGCGGCAAGGGCCAGACCGCGCGGTCCGGCGTGCGGATCAAGGGCTTCGAAGGCGGCCAGATGCCGCTGCATCGGCGGCTGCCCAAGCGCGGTTTCAACAACATCTTCCGGCTCAATTTCGTCGAGATCAATCTCGACCGGATTCAGCAGGCGATCGACGCCAAGAAGCTCGATGCCGGCGGCGTGATCAACGCGGAGTCGCTGGTGAAGTCCGGCGCGCTGCGCCGCGCCAAGGATGGCGTGCGGCTGCTTGGCCGCGGCGAGATCAAGTCGAAGGTCACCATCGAGGTTCACGGCGCGTCGAAATCCGCGGTCGCTGCGGTCGAGAAGGCCGGCGGTACCGTCAAGATCCTTGCGCCTGCGAAGGAAGAGGGCGAGGCGGCGTAACAACTGCGTCATCGTCCGCGTCCGCGGATGATGGGCGGCGCTTTGCGATGGACTTATCCGAGCCAAGCGCCAAATAATCACCGGCGTCTGCCCGATTTCCGGCCCAACGGCCGGATGACGGCGCCAGAGCATGATCAGGACGACGGGTCACCGTCCTCCGGGACGATCTTGTTCAAACAATAGACTGGAGCGCGCGTTGGCGGGTTCGTCCCGAAGTCGCCGCGCTCCGGGGACGGCGGGAGAAAGCCAAACATGGTCTCAGCAGCGGAACAACTAGCGGCAAATCTCAACTTCGGAGCGTTCGCGAAAGCCGACGAACTGAAGAAGCGCATCTGGTTCACGCTGGGCGCGCTGCTGGTCTACCGGCTCGGCACCTACATCCCGCTGCCGGGCATCGACCCGAATATCTGGGAGCAGGTGTTCCGCACCCAGGCCGGCGGCATTCTCGGCATGTTCAACATGTTCGCCGGCGGCGGCATCCACCGCATGGCGATCTTCGCGCTGAACATCATGCCGTACATCTCGGCATCGATCATCATCCAGCTCCTGACCACGGTCTCGCCGCAGCTCGAAGCGCTGAAGAAGGAGGGCGAGTCGGGCCGCAAGACGCTGAACCAGTACACGCGCTATCTCACGGTGATTCTCGCCGCGTTCCAGTCCTATGGTATCGCGGTGGGGCTCGAGGGTGCCGGCAACGTCGTCAGCGACCCCGGCATGTTCTTCCGCCTTTCGACCGCGATCACGCTGACCGGCGGCACCATGTTCCTGATGTGGCTCGGCGAGCAGATCACCTCGCGCGGCATCGGCAACGGCATCTCGCTGATCATCCTGTCCGGCATCGTCGCGGAATTGCCCACCGCGCTCGCCAACATGCTGGAACTCGGCCGCCAGGGCGCACTGTCGACCGGGCTGATCCTGGTCGTCATCGTGATGGCGGTCGCCGTGATCGCCTTCATCGTGTTCATGGAGCGCGCGCAGCGCCGGCTCCTGATCCAGTATCCGAAGCGTCAGGTCGGCAACAAGATGTTCGAGGGCCAATCCTCGCATCTGCCGCTCAAGCTCAACACGTCGGGCGTCATTCCGCCGATCTTTGCATCCTCGCTGCTGCTGCTGCCGACCACGGTCGCCAACTTCAATGCGGGCCGGGGACCGGAGTGGTTCCAGTGGATCACCACCCAGCTCGGCCACGGTCGCCCGCTGTTCCTGATCCTCTATCTCGCGATGATCGTGTTCTTTGCGTTCTTCTATACCGCGATCGTGTTCAATCCGACCGAGACCGCCGATAATCTGAAGAAGCATGGCGGCTTTATTCCGGGCATTCGTCCCGGCGAGCGCACTGCCGAATATATCGACTATGTGCTGTCGCGGATTACCGTGGTTGGCGCGATTTACCTCGCGATCGTCTGTCTGATCCCCGAGATTCTGATTTCCTACGCCGCGGTCCCGTTCTACTTTGGCGGCACGTCGCTGTTGATCGTGGTCAGCGTGACCATGGATACGGTGGCGCAGGTTCAAGGTTATCTTTTGGCCCATCAGTATGAGGGGCTGATCAGGAAGTCGAAATTGAGAGGGCGTCGCCGCTGAGTTGCGGCGCCGCGATTTGAAGAAAACGGTGGTGTGCGGGTTTCCGCTCGCCGAGCGCCGGGGGGCGAATGCCGATGAGATTGATTCTTTTGGGACCGCCAGGGTCAGGCAAAGGGACCCAGGCGCAACGGCTGGTGCACCGCCATGGCATCGTTCAGCTCTCGACCGGTGAGATGCTGCGCGCGGCTGTGGCCGCGGAGACGCCGGTCGGGCTGCAAGCCAAGGACCTGATGGCGAGCGGTTCGCTGGTGCCGGATGAAGTGGTCGTGGGAATCATTTCCGACCGCGTCGATCAGCCTGACGCAGCCAAGGGCTTTATCCTTGACGGGTTCCCGCGCACGGTGCCGCAGGCCGCGGCGCTCGACGAACTCCTGAAGCGGAAGCATCTCAAGCTCGACGCCGTGATCGAGCTGCGCGTCAACGAAAGCGCGCTGTTGCAGCGCGTCGAAACCCGCGCCGCGGAGACGCGGGCGCGCGGCGAGGAGGTGCGGGTCGATGATACGCCCGAGGTGCTGTCCAAGCGCTTGGCGGCCTACCGCTCGCAGACCGAGCCGCTGATCCATTATTATTCCGAGCGGCGCAAGCTCCTGACCGTCGATGGCATGATGACCATCGAGGAGGTCACGCGAGAAATCAACCGCATCCTGCACGCGATCGGCGCGCTGGAGAGCAAGCCGTCCAAGAAGACGGTCGCCAAGAAGAGCGCCAAGCCGGCTGCCACCAAACCGGTCGCGCGGGGCGCCAAGAAAGCCGCCGGGGCCGGTGCGCGCCTAGCGACCAAGGGTCTCCCAGCCGCCAAGAAGCCGGCCAAGACCGCTCGAAAGGGGTCCGCTCCAAAGGGGGCCGCCCGGAAGGCCGCCAAACACCCTGCGCGCGGGGTGAAGAAGGTTGCCAAGACGGCCGTCCGGAAGACGGCCAAAAAGGCCGCGAAGAAGCGGGCGAGAGGTTAGTTTTCAGGCTTGGTTTTCAGGCTTGGTTTTCAGGCTTGGTTTTCAGGCCTGGGTTGCAGGCCGGCCTCCCGACGGTCACGGACCGGGCGGGTCTGGAGGTAAAACGGTATTTGGATCAGGGGCTTGCGCGGTGATATGGAACCTCAACCCGTCCTGCGGCCAGCTTTGAAAAATCAGGCGAAATTCGGGTCTTAACGACAGGCAGTGGTTGACGAACGTCGATTGAATCCATTAATAAGCGCCGATCCAGGTCGGATAGTTTTATGACGACGCCGCGCCCCGCAAGACGAGGGGGAGGGCGTCGTGTTCGCGTTTGCGGACGCCTGCTGCCCGAGAAAACAGGACGAAAAAGCCGCTCCCGCAAGGGATCAGCGACAGGAGAGAAATTCGTGGCCCGTATTGCCGGCGTGAACATCCCCACCAACAAGCGCGTGCTGATCGCGCTTCAATACATCCATGGCATCGGCCCGAAGATCGCCGCCGATATCGTCGAGAAGGTCAAGATCCCCGAGGATCGCCGGGTCGCCCAACTGAGCGACCAGGAAGTGTTGCAGATCCGCGAAGTAATCGACCGCGACTACGTCGTCGAGGGCGATCTTCGTCGTGAGACCGGCATCAACATCAAGCGGCTGATGGACCTCGGCTGCTATCGCGGCCTGCGTCATCGCCGCGGCCTTCCGGTGCGCGGTCAGCGAACCCACACCAATGCGCGCACGCGCAAGGGCCCGGCCAAGGCAATCGCGGGCAAGAAGAAGTAATTGGCGAGTTGCGAATGGCGAATGGCGAGCAGGGGCGGACCCTACTCGCTATTCGCTGCTCACCATTCGCCCATCACGGTGTAGCCGCTGGCGTTACGGCGGCGTTGAGATCACAGGAAGGTTTGTAAATGGGCAAGGAAGCCACCCGCATTCGCCGCCGCGAGCGCAAGAACATCGCCTCCGGCGTCGCGCATGTGAATTCGTCGTTCAACAACACCACCATCACCATCACCGACGCACAGGGCAACACGATCGCCTGGTCGTCGGCGGGAACGATGGGGTTCAAGGGGTCGCGCAAATCCACTCCCTATGCCGCGCAGGTTGCGGCGGAGGACGTTTCCAAGAAGGCGCAGGAACATGGCATGCGCACGCTCGAGGTCGAAGTCGCCGGTCCTGGTTCGGGCCGCGAATCGGCGCTGCGCGCGCTGCAGGCGGCGGGCTTCACCGTCACGTCAATCCGCGACGTGACGACGATCCCGCACAATGGCTGCCGTCCGCGCAAGCGGCGGCGGGTCTGACGTTCGACCTCGCGAGGCGGCCTTTATTGCCGCCTCGCATTGGTCGTTGGAATTTGTGCTGCGGAACGATCCGCGATCTCCAACGCCGGCAATCCGAAGTTGACGGATGGGCTGGCCTGAGGGTGAAACAGTGACGATCCAGAAAAATTGGCAAGAGTTGATCCGGCCGAACAAGCTTCAGGTCACGCCGGGACCGGACGCCATCCGCTTTGCGACGCTGGTTGCCGAACCGCTCGAGCGTGGCTTCGGCCAGACGCTGGGCAACGCGCTGCGCCGCATCCTTTTGTCCTCGCTGCAGGGCGCCGCCGTGCAGTCCGTACACATCGATGGTGTGCTGCATGAGTTCTCCTCGATCGCCGGCGTTCGCGAGGACGTCACCGACATCGTGCTGAACATCAAGGACATCTCGATCAAGATGCAGGGCGAAGGCCCCAAGCGCATGGTCGTGAAGAAGCAGGGACCGGGCGCGGTCACCGCCGGCGACATCCAGACCGTCGGCGACGTCGTCGTGCTCAATCCGGATCTGCAGCTCTGCACGCTGGACGACGGCGCGGAAATCCGCATGGAGTTCACGGTCGCGACCGGCAAGGGCTATGTCGCCGCCGAGCGCAACCGGCCCGAGGACGCGCCGATCGGCCTGATCCCGGTCGACAGCCTGTTCTCGCCGGTCCGCAAAGTGTCCTACAAGGTCGAGAACACCCGCGAGGGCCAGATCCTCGACTATGACAAGCTGACCATGACGATCGAGACCAACGGCGCGATCTCGCCGGAGGACGCGGTGGCCTATGCCGCGCGCATCCTGCAGGACCAGCTCAACGTCTTCGTCAACTTCGAAGAGCCGCGCAAGGAAGTCGCCCAGGAGATCATTCCCGATCTCGCCTTCAACCCGGCCTTCCTCAAGAAGGTCGACGAGCTCGAACTGTCGGTTCGTTCGGCCAACTGTTTGAAGAACGACAACATCGTCTATATCGGCGACCTCGTGCAGAAGTCGGAAGCGGAGATGCTGCGCACCCCGAACTTCGGCCGCAAGTCGCTGAACGAGATCAAGGAAGTGCTGGCCCAGATGGGTCTGCATCTCGGCATGGAAGTGCCGGGCTGGCCGCCGGAGAACATCGACGAGCTCGCCAAGCGCTTCGAGGATCATTACTAGGCGAATAGCGAATAGGGAGTGGCGAATAGGGCGTAGAAACCATTCGCCATTCGCTACTCACCACTCGCTACACCGGGCGAACGCAGGCAGCCCACCTGAGCAACATGTCCGACGAACCGTCGCGGCACATTTAGACAAGTAAGGAATAGACTATGCGTCACGGCAAGGTTCATCGGAAGCTCAATCGCACCGCTGAGCACCGGCGTGCGATGTTCGCCAACATGTGCGCGTCGCTGATCAAGCACGAGCAGATCGTCACCACGCTGCCGAAGGCCAAGGAGCTTCGCCCGATCGTGGAGAAGCTGGTCACGCTCGGCAAGAAGGGCGGCCTCGCCTTGCGCCGCCAGGCGATCTCGGAGATGCGTGACGTCGACATGACCAAGAAGCTGTTCGACGTGCTGGCGCCCCGTTACAAGGACCGCCAGGGTGGCTACACCCGCATCATCAAGGCCGGCTTCCGCTATGGCGACAATGCCGCGATGGCGGTGATCGAGTTCGTCGACCGCGACGTCGACGCCAAGGGCCAGGACTCCGGCCCGGTGCAGGAAAAGGAAGCCGAAGCGGCATAAGCCGACCGGCCTGTCTGGTTTCAAAAGCGGCGCCTACGGGCGCCACTTTTTTTATGCGGGTCTGCCGTGCTTGCCACGCTGATTGCGAGCAGAACTCTCCGCGCATATGTCCGCCGACATGATCAACGGAGATCGCCCATGAAAATCGACCTGTCAGGAAAGACCGCGCTCGTCACCGGATCCACGGCCGGCATCGGGTATGGCATCGCCAAGGGCTTAGCTACCGCCGGCGCCATCGTGACCATCAATGGACGGAGCCAGGACAAGGTCGACGCGGCGGTCAGGAAACTCGCGGCCGAGGTGTCCGGCAGCAAGCTGCACGGGATTGCCGCCGACGTCGCGACGGCAGCGGGATGCAAGTCGCTGATCGCAGCGCAGCCGGACGTCGACGTCCTCGTCAACAACACGGGCATCTACGGCGCCAAGGATTTCTTCGACATTCCCGACGAGGATTGGCTGCGGATCTACGAGACCAATGTCATGTCGGGTGTCAGGCTGTCGCGCGCCTACATGAAGGGCATGCTGAAGCGCAATTGGGGCCGCATCGTCTTCATCTCCTCGGAGTCCGCGCTGAACATCCCGATCGAGATGATCGACTACGGCATGACCAAGACGGCGCAGCTTGCGATCTCCCGGGGGCTGGCGCTGCTGACGCGCGGCACGGCGGTGACCGTCAATTCGGTGCTGCCCGGTCCCACGATGTCGGCGGGCGCTGATGCCTTCGTCAAGGATCTCGCAAAACAGAAGGGCCAGTCCGAAGAGGACGCCGCGACGTCCTTCATCAGGGAAAATCGCCCGACCTCGCTGCTGCAGCGTTTCGCAAGCGTCGAGGAAGTCGCCAACATGGTCGTCTACGTTGCCTCGAAAGAGGCATCCGCCACCAACGGCGCGGCGTTGCGCGTCGATGGCGGCGTCGTCAATTTCGTCACCTGAGGCGGATGATGCCGGCCTATGTGATCTTCGAGCCCGAGGTGCTCGATCCCGTCGCGATGGAGGTTGCCCGCCTTACGATTCTTCCTCTTACGACCACCCTTCCAGCACGATCTTGCCGCGGGACTTGCCGCTTTCCAGCAGCTCATGCGCTCGCTTCAGATTGGCGGCGTTGATCGTGCCGAAATTCTCAGCCAGCGTCGTGCGCAGCACGCCCTTGTCGATGAGATCGGCGACGTCATCGAGCAGATGATGTTGCGCGATCATGTCCGCCGTCTGGAACGAGGAGCGCGTGAACATCGATTCCCAGTGGATCGAGATCGCCTTGCCCTTGAAGGCCGCGATGGAGAACTCCGGCGGATCGTCGATCAGGCCGAACCGGCCCTGCGGCGCCATGAAATCGGCGATCGCCTTGTAGTGCTGATCGGAGTAGGTGAGGCTCGCCACCAGCGCGACCGGCGGCAGCTTCAGCTTCTCGATCTGCTCCTTCATCGGCTTGCCGTGATCGATCACCGCGTGCGCGCCGAGATCAAGGCACCATTTCTGCGATTCCGGCCGCGTGGCGGTGGCAACCACCGTCAAGCCGGTCAGGCGGCGCGCAAGCTGAACGAGGATCGAGCCGACGCCGCCGGCGCCCCCCGTAATCAGCAGCGTGCGCGGATCGACGCTCTTGCCGGGGATGGCGCCGAGCCGGTCGAACAGCAATTCCCAGGCGGTGATCGAGGTCAGCGGCAGCGCTGCCGCCTGCGCGAACGACAGGCTCTTGGGCTTCTTGCCGACAATCCGCTCATCGACCAGGTGGAGTTCCGAATTGGTGCCTTGGCGCACAATCGAGCCGGCGTAAAACACCTCGTCGCCCGGCTTGAAGAGCGTGACGTCCGGGCCGACCGCATCGATCACGCCGGCCGCGTCGAAGCCCAAGATCTTGGTTTCGCCCTCGGGTGGGGCGGCGCGCTTGCGGACCTTGTAGTCGACCGGGTTGGCCGAAATCGCTTTCACCGCGACCCGGAGATCGCGCCCCTTGGGCTCGGGTTTGGCGGTCTCGAAATCGATCAGTGAGTCCTTGTCTTCGATTGGAAGCGATTTGCGGTAACCAACGGCCTTCATGGCTTTGTCTCCATCCGACGGCGCAATGACTGCTTGCCTTGCCCGTGCTTTCCCTGCTCCTACCTGTCGCCATGGCACCAACTTGGCAAGTACTGTAAAAACAGGGACATAGTCCCTGTTTGGATACTATTGGGAAAAACCCCCGTGAAACGACGAAATTTCGCGCACCGGCCGGGCTGCGCGGTCGAAGCAACTCTCGACCTGATCGACGGCAAGTGGAAGGGCGTCATTCTCTTCCATCTGCAGAGCGGCACCCAGCGCTTCGGCGAGCTGCGCAAGCGGATGCCGGGCATCACCCAGCGCATGCTGACCAAACAGCTGCGCGCGCTGGAGGACGACGGGCTCGTCGATTCGGAAGGTTTATGCCGAGGTGCCGCCGCGGGTGGAGTATCTGCCTGTCGGAGATCGGCGAGAGCCTGCGGCCGGTGATCGACACGCTGAAGGAATGGGGCGAGCGCCATCGGCAGAGATTGTCCTGCGCGGCAGCGCCCGACGCGGGCGAGACGCCCAGCCAGGCCGCCTGAACCAACTTGCAGACAGCCGAGGCGGCTCCCCGGAGGGACGCCGCCCAGCTCGACCGGAGCATGCTCCGGTCGAAGAGCATCGCTCGCTAGAAAGCCACCTGCGTGCGCATCGCAAAGGCATCGAACTTGGATCCCGAGTTCGCCAAAATTGGTCGGGCTTATCTGCTTGACGATGTCGCCGTGCAGATAGTCGAACATCAGGCGGACATTACGGTTGAGATACCAGTTCAGCGCGAGCGTGTAGACCGTCTGCCGTCCGCCGGCGACACCGACGGTCGAGGCCAGCCTGTCGTTCAGATCGATCGTGCTGTAGCGCCCGGCGATTTCCCACGCGCCCCAGCCGCCGCTGCTCGGTGAGAACGGATTGGCCGGATTGATGCCGCCGTAGGAGGCGCTTGAGGGATTGTACTTGTGGCTCTCGCCGGTCAGCACGTAGCTGGCTTCGGCATAGCCGCCTTGAAAGTTCAAGTTCGGCGCGCCGATCGGCGGCAAGCCGGTGGTGGCGTTGCGTTCGACGTTGAACCAGAAATACTCGCCCTGGAAGTACAGCGACCCGTATGTTCCAGCCACCTCGGCGCTATAGACTTGTGCGGCCGATGCATTCGCAATCGCTGCGGTCGAGATCAGCGTGGTGGGGTCGATGCGCAGCTCTGGACGATCGCTCAGGGTGAGCGTTTGCGCGCCGGTGACCAGATTGTGCGGCGGCTGGATCAGAAACTGGGCGTCACCGCCCAGATGCAGCGAATAGTCTTTGTCGCTCAAGACCTGGCCGGCTGCGCGCGCCACGACACCATATTGCTCCGTGGTGCCGTTGGGATTGATGCTCGAGGCGGAATGGATCGCCCCCGTAGCGGGGCCGGTGACATAGGCTCCGGCCCAGAACGTGTCGTTGTACCAGCGGCTGCCAAAGGCCGAGCGGAAATCGCCAGCCGCGATGTTGGTCGCGACGACGCCGGCCGAAGCGCGTTCGAGGAACAGGATGTCGTTCGAGCTCGTCGCCTCATCCAGCGTATAGGCCAGGTCCATGATGCCGCCCTCGATGGCCAATGTGCCGCCGAACGGCTTGAAGCCGGTGTAGCTGAGAAAGGCGTTTTCGACGCCGGACACCGCGCCTCCCGGCAGGAAGCCGACCGCATTGCCGCCGACCGACGCCGTGCTTGCAAATCCGTCCGATGAGCCGCCGAAATCGTAAACCAGCGAGTAGTTCCAGTCGCCGAGGAATTTGCCGGCAACACCGATGCGCGCGCGCCGCACGTTGACGCCGTCGTCGAGGCGCTGCGGCGACGTCGCCGCGGTGTTCGGATGATAATTGTAACCGCCTGCGTCGAAATGCAGCCGGCTCACGAGCGAAACGCAGTTGAGGTTGTCGGCGGTGCAAATGGTCGGCCTGTTGCCCGGCATCGTTACGATCGCCTCGGGCGGCGGCACCGGTCCCTTGACCGGATAGGCTGCCGCATTGGCGTTCGCAACGGCGACGCTGGTGTCGGCCTTCGCGTTGGCCTTTGCGGTGGCCGCGGTGTTTGCCGTGGTCTGCTTCTGCAGTTTGTCGAGCTTCTGCTCCAGAAGACGAAGCTGCTGTCTCAGCAGCTGGATCTCCGTATCGTTGCCCCCGGCCTGCGCGCTGGCCTTCGATCCAATCAACGTCAAGACCAAGCCGACCGTCGCCGCGGCCGCAAATTTTATCGTTGTCATGAATGTGCTCCTGAGTTCGGCCTTCGCCGACAGCGTGAGTCGTAAGGCCGGCATGTGACTTTGCCACGACATCGACAGGTAGCAAGGAGGAGGCTGGAAGATTTCCGTTTGTGGTGCGCACGCCACACCTGGAACATGACGGTCGTCATATCACTTCCGTCTCCGCCGCGAGACGGCGGTAGCGCCCCGCGGGCAGCCGGGAAAACGCCTCCTCTGTTGTCCAAATCCCGGGCAAAGCGCCCTTTGAATGCCGGCCGAAGGCCTTTATATTCCTGGAGTTTTCCCTGTGAGGTAGAGATGTTTCGATTCGTCCGCGCCGCCGCGACCGCTGCACTATTGATCCTTGTTGCAATGCCGGCCTTTGCGCAGGACCGGCGCGTGCCGTCCTCACCCGCCGAGCTCAGGCTGTCCTATGCGCCGATCGTGCAGCGGGTTCAGCCCGCGGTGGTCAATGTCTATGCCGCCAAGATGGTGCAAAACCGCAACCCGTTCATGGACGATCCGATCTTCCGGCGCTTCTTCGGCGTGCCCGGCGGCCAGCAGGAGCAGCTGCAGCGCTCGCTCGGCTCGGGCGTGATGGTCGATCCCTCCGGCCTCGTCGTCACCAACGTCCACGTCATCGAGGGGGCCGACCAGGTCAAGGTGTCGTTATCCGACAAGCGCGAGTTCGAGGCCGAGATCGTGCTGAAGGACAGCCGGTCCGATCTCGCGGTGCTGCGGCTGAAGGATGCGCGCGAGAAATTCCCGACGCTCGACTTCGCCAATTCCGACGAGCTGATGGTCGGCGATGTCGTGCTCGCGATCGGCAACCCGTTCGGTGTCGGCCAGACCGTGACGCACGGCATCATCTCGGCGCTCGCACGTACCCAGGTCGGCATCACCGATTACCAGTTCTTCGTCCAGACCGACGCGCCGATCAATCCGGGCAATTCCGGCGGTGCGCTGGTCGACATGAGCGGCCGGCTCGCCGGCATCAACACCGCGATCTATTCGCGTTCCGGCGGCTCGCAGGGCATAGGTTTTGCGATTCCCGCCAACATGGTGCGCGTCGTGGTGGCCTCGGCCAAGAGCGGCGGCAAGGCGGTGAAGCGGCCATGGCTCGGCGCCAAGCTGCAGACCGTGACGCCGGAGATCGCGGAAAGCCTCGGGCTTCGGTCGCCGAGCGGCGCGCTGGTGGCAAACGTCGTCGCCAACAGCCCGGCGGCTCGCGCCGGATTGAAATCCTCCGACCTGATCGTTGCGATCGACGGTCAGACGATCGACGACCCCAATGGCTTCGACTACCGCTTCGCGACCCGTCCGATCGGCGGCACCGCGCAGGTCGACGTGCAGCGCGGCGGCAAGCCGGTCAAGCTGACGATGCCGCTGGAGACCGCACCTGATGCCGGCCGCAACGAGATCACGCTGACCACGCGCTCGCCGTTCCAGGGCGCCAAGGTCTCCAACATCTCGCCTGCAGTCGCGGATGAACTTCACCTCGATGCCGATACCGAGGGCGTCGTCCTGATCGAGATCGGAGATGACTCGACGGCTGCGAACGTCGGTTTCCAGAAGGGCGACATCATCCAGGCCGTGAACAACCAGAAGATCGGCAAGACCGCTGATCTCGAAAAGGCGACGCGCGACAGCGCGCGGCTCTGGCGCATCACGCTGTTGCGGGGCGGGCAGCAGATCAACGTCACGCTCGGCGGATGAGCGCGAAACGGCCGCAGGAAGGTGCCAATCTCTTCGCCGCTGCAGGCCTGGAGCAGGACGCGCCGCGTCCGCTTCCGGACCGGCTGCGACCGCATAAACTGTCCGACGTCGTCGGCCAGGATCACATCCTCGGCCCCGACGGCGCGCTGACGCGCATGCTGGAGACGCGCACGCTCGGCTCCCTGATCTTCTGGGGGCCGCCGGGCACCGGCAAGACCACCGTGGCGCGGCTGCTGGCCGACGCGACCGAACTGCATTTCGAGCAGATCTCGGCTGTGTTCTCCGGCGTCGCCGATCTGAAGAAGGTGTTCGATGCGGCGCGCGCCCGTCGCGAGACGGGCAAGGGCACGCTGCTGTTCGTCGACGAGGTGCATCGTTTCAATCGCGCGCAGCAGGATTCCTTTCTGCCGGTGATGGAAGACGGAACCGTGGTGCTGGTCGGCGCCACCACCGAAAATCCGTCCTTTGAGCTCAACGCGGCGCTTTTGTCGCGTGCGCGGGTGCTGGTGTTTCACTCGCTCGATCCGGAGGCGATCGAAAAGCTGTTCGTGCATGCCGAGGAGGCCGAGGGTCGCAAGCTGCCGCTCGACGCGGACGCGCGCGCCGTGCTGGTGCGCATGGCCGATGGCGACGGCCGTGCGGCGCTGACGCTCGCCGAGGAGGTCTGGCGCTCGGCGCGCAAGGACGAGATCTTCAATCCCGTGCAGTTGCAGGACATCCTGCAGCGCCGCGCGCCGATCTACGACAAATCGGCCGACGGCCACTACAACCTGATCTCGGCGCTGCACAAATCGGTGCGCGGCTCCGATCCGGACGCGGCGCTGTATTATCTCGCGCGCATGCTCGATGCCGGCGAGGACCCGCTATTCCTGGCGCGGCGCATCGTGCGGATGGCGGTGGAAGACATCGGCCTGGCCGATCCGCAGGCTCTCGTCGTCGCCAATGCGGCAAAGGACGCCTATGATTTCCTCGGCTCTCCGGAAGGCGAACTCGCGATCGCGCAGGCCGTGATCTATGTCGCGACCGCGCCGAAATCGAACGCGGCCTATGCGGCCTTCGGCGCCGCCATGCGCAGCGCCAAGGAGAACGGCTCGCTTCTGCCGCCCAAGCACATCCTCAATTCGCCGACCAAATTGATGCGCGAGGAGGGCTACGGCTCGGGCTACGAATACGACCACGACACGCCGGAAGGCTTTTCCGGCCAGGACTATTTCCCGGAGGCGCTGGGGCGGCAGACCTTCTACGATCCGCCCGAGCGCGGCTTCGAGCGGGAGATCAGGAAGCGGCTGGACTATTGGGCGAAGCGGCGGCGCGAACGCGCGGGAGAATAGCGCATTTTCGAGCGAATTGGGCGCCGGTTCGCGTGAAGAAAACGCTATTCAATCGGAACGGAAAAGGCTCTGGCCGCTATTTGCCGGTCGTTACGAAATCCAGGATCTCGTCGGTCAAGCGCGTGTCGGCCGTGTTGATGGAATAGACCTCCGACATGTGGCTGTGCTGCGGCAGCATCACCGCATGCGCACAGCCGTTTGGCGTCTTGCAGGTCGCCTCCTTCAACAGGTTGAACTGTTCGACAAAGCCGGGCGGATCGAGCTCGCTTGATACGATCATCAGCGGCGTCTTTGTCGCCAGCAGGCCTTTCAAGGAGGAGCGTTCCGCATAGGGCGAGCGGTCGGAACCGAAATAGGCAATTTCGCCATTGCCTGCGGGCCAAGTCGTGAGGTCGTAGGCGCCCGAGATCATGATCGCGCCTGCCAGCCCGCCGTCATTCAATTTTTGAAACTCGGGATGCGCTACATAGGTCGCGACATGAATCGCGCCGGCAGAATGGCCCATCAGGTAGATCCGCGCGGGATCGCCGCCGCGCTCGCCGATCTTGTCGGCAACCCATTTCACTGCGGAGGCGACGTCTTCCGCGCCCGCGGGCCATGGCGCGGCCGGCGCGAGACGATAGGTCATGTTGACGCCGACAAAGCCGTCTTTCACGGCCCAGAGCATGATGTTGTCATAGAAGGGGCTGTCGGGCGTCCTGCGCTTGTCGCCGGCGATGAAGGCGCCGCCATGCACGAAGATCAGCACCGGCCGCGCCGTTGACGACGCGATGGCCGGGACGAAGACATCAAGCAGATTGCGTTCGGCCGGCCCGTATTTGATGTCGCGCTCGATCCTGACGCCTTGATAGGGCTCTTTCTCCTGCAACGGCGCGTAAAGCTCGGCCGTTTTGGGCGGGTCGACGTTGCGGCCGATCTCGATCAGCCCCTTTGCGATCGCGTCAGGCATCGGGCTTTCCTGAGCCCGTGCGGCGGTTACGACAAGAATCGAGGCGGCGACCACCGCGCAGGCGGATGTCATGCAACCCATCTGGACGCTCCCTTGTGACGCTCCCTTTGACCGTTTTACCAAGCATGGCCCATCCGCCGGCCCATTTGTAGCGATTTCGCCGTGACAATTCCCCGGTTTTGCGCTAGCCAAGCCCCATGAGCCGACGCATCAAGAGACCCTTGTCCCGGGATGACCGGCGCGAGGACACACGCCGCGCCCCGCCGAAATTTCGTGATGATGATCGCGTGCAGACCAAGCGCGCCCCGGACCACCGGCCGGGCGGCAAGAAGCCGCCGCGCGTCTTCGAGAAGCGCCGCGACGAGCAGCCAAAGAAGCGGCCGCCGGCCGCCGCGGAGCCTGCCAGACCCGCTGACACGGTGAAGACCGAGCCGCTGCCGACCAAGGTTCAGACCGTTGTCGTCACGCCGGACGAGAACAACATGCGGGTCGACCGCTTCCTCGAAGCGCGTTTTCCGGGCCTGTCGTTCTCCCACATCCAGCGCATCGTCCGCAAAGGCGAGCTGCGCGTCAACGGCAAGCGGGCCGACAGCAAGGACCGCCTGGAGGTCGGGCAGAGCGTGCGCATTCCGCCGCTCCGGCTCGATGCGCCGAAGGTCGTCGGCGTGCGGTCGGAGGCGGAGGAGAAGACGCTCGCCGCGCTGAAGGCGATGACAATCTACGAGGATGACGACGTGCTCGTGCTGAACAAGCCGGCGGGGCTTGCGGTGCAGGGCGGCTCCGGCACGACGCGGCATGTCGATCAGATGATCGAGGTGATGCGTGACGCCAAGGGCCAGAAGCCGCGGCTGGTGCACCGGCTGGACAAGGAGACGTCGGGCTGCCTGCTGATCGCGAAGACGCGCTTCGCCGCGACCGAGCTCACCGGCTCCTTCCGCCACCGCTCCGCGCGAAAAGTCTATTGGGCGCTGGTTGCGGGCGTGCCGAAGCCCAAGCAAGGCCGCATCTCGACCTATCTCGCCAAGGAAGAGAGCGAGGAAGACACCATCATGCGCATCGCGGCCCATGGCGACGAGGGCGCGAGCCACGCGGTGACCTATTACGCAGTCGTGGAGACGTCGGCGCAGAAGCTCGCCTGGGTGTCGTTGAAGCCGGTCACCGGCCGGACGCATCAATTGCGCGCGCATATGGCCCATATCGATCACGCCATCGTCGGCGATCCCAAATATTTCAATCGCGAGAACTGGGAGCTGCCGGGCGGCCTGCAGAACCGGCTGCATCTTCTGGCGCGGCGCATCGTCATTCCGCATCCGCGCGGCGGCGTGATCGACGCGACCGCGCCGTTGCCGCCGCATATGCAGCAATCGTGGAACCTGCTCGGGCTCGAGGCCGACCGGTTCGACCCGATCGAGAACGCGCCGGAGGAGTGACAGGGCGATCGTCGCGCCTTTCCCGCGCAATAACGATCAAGGCACGGTCGTACTCTTCGGCTATCGTTTTGGATGCAATCGTTTGCATCACAACGTCAGGAAGGGTTCGTCCATGGTCGGGACTTGGCTTCGTACTGCGCTCCTCGTGTCTCTCCTCGGCTCGGCTGTGTCGCCGGCCGGTTCTGCCAACGCCCAGACTCTCGTGCTCAGAGGAGGCACCGTCTACGCGTCCCCCGAGGCTGATCCGCTGTCCGACGCGGTCGTTGTCATGTCCGGCGGCGTCATCAGCGCGGTCGGCCGTTCAGGCGAAGTCAGCCTTCCACAGGATGCGCGCGTGATCGATTGCACCGGCAAGACCATCGTCGCGGGCTTCTGGAACAGTCACGTCCATTTTGACGAGGCGGTGTGGAAGAACGCGGGCAGCGCGCCGGCCGCGCCGCTGCAAGACCACATGAAGGCGATGCTGACGCGCTGGGGATTTACCAGCGTATGGGATCTCGGTTCGGACCCGCGCGACTCGCTCGCTCTGCGCCGTCGCGTCAATTCGGGGGAAATCCCGGGCCCGAACATCTTCTTCGCCGGTGATATCTTCCCCAAAGGGGGGCATCCCGCCTATCTGCCCGAGGAGGTGAAACTCCCCGAAGCCGCCACGCCGGATGAAGCCGCAAAAATGGCGCGCGCCTATATGGGGATGGGCCTCGACGGCATGAAGCTTTTCACCGGCGCCTTCATGGGCAGCGACAAGCCTGTCGTGAACATGGACGTCGCGGTTGCCAGGGCTGCGGTGGAGGTGGCGCATGGGCAAGGCAAGCCAGCGTTTGCCCATCCGCAGAACCGCACGGGGCTTGAGACGGCGATTGCCGCCGGCGTCGACGTGCTCGCTCACATCGTTCCCGGCGAGCCGGGCTACACGCCCGAGCAACTGGCGCGATTCAAGCAGCAGGGCATGGCGCTCACTCCAACGCTATCGCTCTTCACCACCGTCGCTCGTAATCCAGACGTCACCGCGCGACTTGTCGATTCCGGCGTCAGGCAATTGCGGGAATTCTCGGAGAATGGCGGCCCCGTGCTGTTCGGAACCGATGTCGGTTTCATCAAACTCTACGACACCACTCTTGAATACGAGCTGATGCATCGGGCGCTCTCGGAGCGGCAGGTGCTGGCCGCGCTGACGACCAACCCCGCCCGATATTTCAAGGCCGAAAAGAAGGGCAGGATCGAACAGGGTTTTGACGCGGATCTCGTCGTTCTCGACGGCGACCCGGTCGCCGACGTGCGCAACCTCGCCAAGGTCGCCTACACCATCCGCGCCGGCGAGATCATCTATCAGGGGCCCTGAGGGTCGCCGTCGTTCCCGGAGACTGTCTTGCGGTCGTGCGAGGGGATCACGACATAACCCCCATGAAACGCCTGCGTCATCCGCTTCTCGCTGCCGCGTGCGTGCTGCTCGCGGTGAGCGCCGCATCGGCCCAGTCGCCGAACAATCTGGTCGGCGGCTCACAATTCAATCCGCCATTGCCGGCACCGCTGCCGCCGCCGCGGATCGAGGCACCCAAGGTGCCGCAGTTGGATGCGCCGCAACGTTACGACTACGTGCCGACGACGCCACGGCCCTCGTTCGGCGACCGCATCTCGCGATGTCTCGACGAGGCCGCCGCCGCAGGCGTGCGGCCGAGCCGCCGCGCGGCCTATTCCCGCGCCTGCGCCAATCGGGATTGAAGCTTTGGTTCTGATTGCATCAGAACCTTCGCTTGAAAACGTTCCGGTTCAATTGTGAAACTGTTCGAGAAACATCCGCAGGGAATCATGCGGGCTCTCGACATCCGAGATCAGCCAGCCCTCGGGACCATTGACGAGGATGAAGTTCAGCGTCACGGCGCGGCCATTGTTGTCGAAGGCGACCGCGACATAGGTCTTGTCGAACTGCTTGCGCAGGATGGAGATCGAGATGCCGCCGAGCTTCCAGTTCGGGCTCTGCACCAGGAAGTCATAGGGCTCGTTCTTCACCGTCCGCCACAGCACCCGCAGCCCGGGGTCGAAAAACCGCTTTGTGGTTTCCTCGTCCCGCGGCAGTCCCCGGGACAGATCGGGCGTGCCCTGGCCGTAAAAGGCGTAGACATTTCGGACCAGGGAGACCGGCGAGCGGAACCCGGCCTCGGCGGAACCAACGCCGAGACCGGCCAGCAGGACCAGAACTGCCTTGAATATCCGTGGCATGGCCGGCACGCTTTATTTGCCAACTGAGGCTCTGGGTTGAATGACCGTCGCGCTCCAGGTTATTGATCGAGCATGATCTTTCCGGAAAACCGCTGCACACCCCGCATCAAGTGCGGGGCAGGCTTTTTCCGGATCATGCTTCAGCTATCATAGCTTGCCCCGCGACGGGCCGCGACCAAAGGAAGCCGGCAGCAAGATGCGCGAATTGTTCGACGAAGTGGCCGGGAAATCCCCGCTTGATCCGCAGGAAGCGGTGCGGCGCGGCACGCGCACGCCCCAACGCAAGCGGTTCTACAGCGAGGCCGGGATCAAGGAGGAGGCAGACGGCGGCTTCGCAATCACGCTCGACGGCAAACCGATCCGCACGCCGTCGGGCCGCGTCGTCACGGTGCCGGTCCGGGACATCGCCGAGGCCATCGCGGCGGAGTGGCAGGCGCAGCAGGAAATGCTCAATCCCCTGACCATGCCGCTGACCCGGTTCGCCAACAGCGTGGTCGAGGCCGTGGTGGATCGGGTTGATGTCGTCGCCGCTGACGTCGCCAAATATCTGCATTCCGACCTGCTGTTCTACCGCGCCGGCCATCCCGAGGCGCTGGTGGCGCGGGAGGCGCAGCATTGGGATCCAGTGCTGTTCTGGGCGGCGGATACGTTCGGCGCCCATTTCATCCTCGCCGAGGGCATCACGCATGTCGCCCAGCCGGATAGCGCGGTGGAGGCCGCCCGCGCGGCGCTGCCGTCGGACCCCTGGTCGGTCGCGGCGATGCATGTGGTGACGACGCTGACCGGCTCGGCACTTCTGGCGCTGGCGCTGCAGCATGACGTGTTGAGCCCCGAGCAGGTCTGGGCGGCCGCCCATGTCGATGAGGACTGGAATGGGGAGAAATGGGGCGTCGACGAGGAAGTCGCGGCCCGCCGCGCCGCGCGGCGGGTCGAGTTCGACGCGGCGACCCGTATCCTGAAAGCTGTCCGCTAAAACGCCGGTTAAGGCGAGGTTTACGGCGCTGGGCTAACGTGGCCGGCGCATGGCGCTGACCATCAACCCGATTTCACCCGTGACCGTCGCAGCCCAAGGGGCTGGCGGCGGAACGCCGACGCTCGTGCTGCAGCCGGGCACGGTGGTGAGCGCGCAGGTGCAGAACGTGCTTGCCGCCGACCTCGTTCGCATCGCGATCGCCAATCTCTCCATCGATGTCGTCACGGAAGTGCCGCTGCAAGCCGGGCAGAATTTGCAATTGGCGGTATCGCAGACCGACAGCGGTGTCGTGCGGCTTGCGGTGGTCGGGCAGGGTGCCGGATCGGCGTCGGCGGATGCGGCAGGCCTCGCGCCCGATGCGCCCGCAGGCGCGGCGCAGATCGCCGCGCCGTCGAACGATCCCCTGACGCCGCTGCAGCGTATCGCCGTCTCCGTCGCTTCGGAGCACGCCGCCGCGCAGCAGCAGTCGCTCGCGCCGCTGTTTGCCGATCTCAACGCCATTGCTTCGTCCGATAGCCTGCCGCCCGCCTTGCGTGCGGCGGTAGCGCAGGTGCTGGCGCAGCAGACCAGCTTCGATGAGAACCTCACCGGCAGCGACATCCAGCAAGCGCTGCAGAAGTCCGGTTTGCTTTTGGAGGCCTCGCTCGCCGCGGGTGCGGCTCCTGCGAGCGGTTCGCCCGATCTCAAGGCTGCGCTGATCGTGCTGCGTCAGACCCTGGCGACGGTGATTCAGAGTGTCGAGAGTTCGGCGCAGCCCGCAGGCGCCGCGAAGCCAGTCGAGACGCCGGCTTCGCCGTTGCTCGTGCCGCCGCTGCCGACGGATGGCGAAGTTCTCGACGTCCGACTGCCGTTGGTCCAGCCGGGCATGGCACAGCAGGCTGCGGCCGTCACGCCGGCCAGCGTGCTTCTTGCCAACGCGCTGTCCAACGGGCCGCAGAGCATCGCGTCCGCCATCGCGCTGAGCGTCCTGCAGGAAGCGTTGCCGGAGATCCGCCGCGCGGCCGGCGATGCCTCAATAAGGGCCAATATGCAGGACGCCCAAGGCGAGGGGATCGGGACGCGCCTCAACACGCCGCCGCCATTTCGTGGCGCGCTGCCGTCCGCGCAGCCCATCGCTGCGCCGTCGATCGCGCCGGATGCGCCGCTTGGCAGCATCGCCCATCGCCTGCTCGACGACACTGATGCCGCGATCGCGCGCCAGACGCTTCTGCAGGTCGCGTCCTTGCCCGATCGCACTGATGCTTCAGCCAACCGCATCGATCCATCGATGCCGCGCTGGAATTTCGAGATTCCGTTCGCGACGGCGCAGGGCACCGCGATGGCGCAGTTCGAGATCGCGCGTGACGGCGGCGGCCGGGACAATGAAGCCGCACAACGGGTCTGGCGGGCGCGCTTCTCGCTCGATGTCGAGCCGGCCGGCCCCGTGCATGCGCTGATCACCCTGAGCGGCGAGCGCACCTCGGTGCGGATGTGGGCGGAACGGCCGGCAACCGCGGCGCAATTGCGCGCCGGTGCCGGCGAACTCAGCCAGGCGCTGAGCGCAGCCGAGCTTCAGCCCGGCGATATCGTGATCCGCGACGGCGCGCCGCCGATGGCCCCGCCGGCCAAGGCCGGGCATTTCCTGGATCGCGCGTCATGAGCACGGAGCTGAAAAACCAGCTCGCTGTCGCGCTGCATTACGACCGCACCGGTGCGCCGCGCGTGGTCGCCAAGGGCAAGGGCGCGATCGGCGCGAAGATCATCGAGGTCGCCAGGGAACACGACGTTCCGATCGAGGAGAACGAAATCCTCGCCGGCGCGCTTTCCAATGTCGAACTGGGCGATGAGATCCCGGCCGAACTCTACAAGGCCGTTGCCGAGGTGCTGGTGTTCGTGCTGCGGCTGTCGAAGCCGGCGCGCCGGTGACGCGTACGTTGCCCCGTGCGTCAAAGGAAACGCGTCAGAGCTTCGATCCGCCGTCGACCCGGATCGTGTCGCCGGTGATCCAGCGCGCCTGATCGGACGCAAGGAACGCGACCACCGGCCCGACGTCGCCGGGTTCGCCGATGCGCTGGATCGCCTGCATGCCCAGGATGGATTTGCGGCCGTCCTCCGTCTTGGCAAAACTGGACATGTCGGTGTCGATGACGCCGGGCGCGATCGCATTGACGCGAATGCCGCGCGGACCGAAAGCCGCCGCAAAGTGCTTCACGAGCGTATCGATCGCGCCCTTGGTTGCCGAATACGCTGCGATCGTTCCGAGCGCGGCATGCGCGGCCAGCGATGAGACAAGGATCACGCTGCTGCCGCGGTGCATGATCGGCAGCAGTTGCTGCACGAGAAAAAACGGCGCGCGGACATTGGTCGCGAACAAGGCATCGAAGTCCTGGACGCTGGTGTCTTCGATCGAAACCGACTTGCTCGCGCCCGCATTGGCGAAAAGGATGTCGAGACGGGCACCGACGATCTCCCGCACCTGTCTGGCCAGCCGATGTGCGCCATCCGGCGCCGAGAGATCGGCCATCAGCTTGTCGGCACGCCCGCCGGCCGCGCAAATCTCCGCGACCACGGCTTCCGCTTCGGATATGCCCCGGTTGTAGTGAACGAGCACCTGCGCCCCGGCCGCCGCGAGGGCAAGCGCGCTGGCCCGGCCGATGCCGCGGGAGCCTCCGGTCACGAGTGCGGTCTTGCCTGTAAGATCTATCATTGTTCTGCTCCATATCGAGCGATGCATGTCGATGCGCGGCGGAGAGGCCACATGCGTGTCCCCTCCGGCTGCGGCGGATGATTCTTCAGCCGGCAGTCTTGCCGCCGTCTGCGGTGAGGACCTGCCCGGTGATGAACGAGGCCTTCTCCGATGAGATGAAAACGATGGCGCGTGCGACTTCATCCGGGGTCGCCGACGCGACCGAGCGGCACGCCGGCGGCGAGCCCGGCCTTTCGCTCAGGCGTGCCGGTGAAGCGATTCAGCATGCCGGTCTCGGTCGGGCCCGGTGCCACGGCATTGACGCGTACACCGAATGAAGCGGCCTCGAGCGCGGCTGACTTGGTCATGCCTTCGACCGCATGCTTGCTGCCTGCGTAAACCGAAGCGCCGCGCGCGCCTTCGTGACCGTAGGTCGACGAGATGTTGACGATGCTGCCGCGCCCTTGTGACTGCATGACCCGCAATTCGTGCTTCATGCTCAGCAGCGTCCCCAGCACGTTGGTGTCGAAGGTCGCCGCGTAGCTGTCGGCCGTCTGGTCCGTGACCGGGCCGGGCTTACCCTCGGTACCGGCATTGTTCACCGCGATATCCAGGCGGCCGAACCGGGTGACGGTCGCATCGATGAGGTCGCGGACCTCGTCGTCGTGACGGACGTCGACGCGGATGAATTCCGCTTCCGCACCCAGCCCCTGCAGTTCGGATACGAGCGCCTTGCCGACATCCTCGTGGCGCCCTGCGACGACCAGGCGGGCGCCTTCCCCGGCGAAAGCGGTTGCGGTGGCGCGTCCGATGCCGGTCAGGGCGCCTGTGATCAATACGACGGGAGTGTTCATAGCCAGTCCTCCGGAATATGGCGCGGTCTCGCCCGGCCAGGATGGGCGACGGAGCGAGTGAAGAGGCGGTGCTTGATGGGCCTGGTATTCGCTGCGTGAGCAGCAAACTAGGGAGCGCTGGCCTTTCCGAAAAAGACTTTGTAAGTTTGAGGCCATGCCTATGAAGTATGGGAGGCAGCATGGAGCTGAGGCATCTACGTTACTTCGTCGCAGTCGCCGAGGAGGGCAGCTTGACGGTGGCCGCCGAGCGGCGCCTGCATACGGCCCAGCCGTCGCTCAGCCGGCAGATGCGGGACCTCGAATACGAGGTCGGCGCGGAGCTGATGATCCGCAGCGCGCGGGGCATCGAATTGACGCCGGCAGGCCGCGCCTTTCTCGATCACGCCCGGCTCGCTCTGGCGCAGGTCGAGGCGGCGCGTGCTGCCGCCCGCCGCGCGGCTCAGCCGGCCAAGACGTCCTTTGCGCTTGGCTTCCTCACCGGGCAGGAAATGGACTGGCTGCCGGAGGCGATGCGCATCCTGCGCGATGAACTGCCGAATATCGAAATCACCGTGTCCAGCCAGTATTCACCCGATCTCGCCGACGGCCTGATGCGAGGCAGGCTGGATCTGGCCTTCATGCGCAGGGAGACGTCCTCATCCGACCTTGAATTTGCAGTGGTGATCAAGGAGCCCCTTGTCGCCGTGCTGCCCAGCGATCACCGCTTCGCATCCCGCAAGGCGATCGGGCTGAACGATCTCGTCGGCGAGACTTTCATTGGCGTATCAAAGACCGCGCCCACGCTGCAGCATGTCATCAATGATTATCTCGGGCGGTCGGGCAGGGGAACCAAGCCCGCGCACGAGGCCGACAATCTTGCCATGGCGATTTCGCTGGTGGCGTCGACGCGCGGCGTCGCCTTCCTGCCGGCCTATGCGCGAAACTTCCTGCCCTGGTCGGTGATCAGCCGTCCGGTCAAGGGTGAGGCGCCGACGATCGATCTCGTCGTCGGATACAACAAGGCGAACGCCTCACCGATCCTCAAGCTGTTCCTGTCGAGGCTGGACGAGCTCGTCGCGCGTGTCTCGAAAAAGTTCGACGAGCTATCGTCCTGACGTGCCGATCAGCCGGCATATCGCCGGATCATCTGGTCCGCGACGTCATTGAGATCGTTGCCGACGAATTGCGGTTGAGGGCCGACGGCCAAGAGATCGTTGCCGGTGCGCTTGATCAGCGCAGCGCCCCAGCCCGCGGCAACGGCGCCCAGCGTGTCCCATGTGTGACAGGCGATGAGGAATAGCTGAGAGGGCTCAACGCCAAGCTCCTTCTCGACATAGGCGTAGGCCTGGCGCGAGGGCTTGTGGTGCTTGACGCCGTCGGCGCTGAAGCGGCGCTCGAACAGATCGACGATTCCGCCGTGCGTGAGCTGGCGCGTCTGAACTTCAAGGAGATTGTCGGTGAGGGTGAACAGGCGGAAGCCGGCATCGCGCAGCTTGCGCAAGGCGCCCGGCACCTCGGGATGCGGCGGCATCGTCGAAAACTTGTCCGTGAGCTCTCGCTTGTCAGCGTCGTTGATTTTAATGCCGCGCGTATCCGCCAGCATTTTCATCACCGCCGTGCCGATGTCGGTGAACGGCACATAGCAGCCGGCCACCGTCAGCGCCGCGGAGTACATGATGAGATTCGCGAACCAGAACCGCATTGCGCTCTTGTCGGCAAAGATCCGGGCGAAGATCGGATCCATCGTTTCAAGATCGAGCAGCGTCTCGTTGACATCGAAAACGATCAGGGGAAGCTTTGCCATCTAACCAGACTCCTTCTTTGGTTTCGCCCCAGCCGATTTCAGCGTCTGCTTTTGATCCTGTTGCGGTGCGCCGCCTGTTTCGCGCGGTTGCCGCAGATCGCCATGCTGCACCACCTCCGCGCGCGTCCGCGCGTATGGTCGGCAAACATCAGCGTGCAGCTATGACCCTCGCACGCCTTCACGCCGGAGAAGTCTTCTTCGCAAACGAACTTGGCTAGCGCTTCCCCGATCGGCAACAGCAACGATTCGGGCGATCGCCAGCGCCGCATCTTGTGAAGTTCCAGGCGATTGCCGTCGTCGTGGCGATGCTGCACGATCTGGCTGAAGGCCTCATCACGTTCGAGGAGCCGGTTCAATGGTTCCAATTCACGTAACGCCTTGTCACGTGCAGCCTTGACCGCCAGCGGCCGTCCCATGTGCTTGCGAACGAAAGCCCTGAACCACTCGCGCAGAGCCCGGGCCTGGCCGGCCACCTTGTCCAATTCGCCGGGCATCGCGCGGGCCTTGAGCTCATCGAGGGCTTCCGCAGGGACGAGCTTGGCCTGTGCGAGCCAGCGCAACAATCCGTCGCCATCAGCGATCCAGTCGACCGGTGTGTCCACGGGGGTCGCGATCGAATTGAGGAAATCGAGGCCGAGCGAGTCGGCAACGAATATCGCGGGCGGGTGCGACTGCATCGGAAGGGTTCATCCCTGACGAGGTTGTGAAGCCGTTCGAGTGATAACCGGTCTGAGGCCGGTTGACAAGTTACTCATGTTGGACGACAAGCCCGACATAACCTGCATGTTGGCGGTTTAAAGGTTATGGCAGGTTGCGTCGGGATGGGAGCGGACAATGGCGGTCAAGGATGTGAGCGTGGTGCTTGCGCATGGCGCGTGGGCCGATGGTTCGAGCTGGGCGGGAGTGATCGCAGCGCTTCAGGCGGAGGGCGTGAAAGTTCAAGCTGCACCGTTGCCATTGACGTCGCTGTCGGATGACGTCGCAGCGCTCGACCGCAGCCTCGATCGCGCCGGAGGAACGGTGGTTCTGGCAGGACACGCCTATGCGGGCGCGGTGATCGGCGCCACCCGTTCCGAGCGCGTGAAAGCGCTGGTTTATGTTACAGCCCTCGCACCGGACGAGGGCGAGACCGTCGCTGACTTGTTCTATCGTCTTCCGCCGCACCCGCAGGCGCCGAAACTTGCACCCGACAGCAACGGCCTGATCTGGCTTCCCGAAGCCGCGTTCGCGACGGCCTTTGCGCAGCACGCGTCGGTCGACGATCGCGCCGTGCTGGCGGCCGTGCAGCGGCCGATCTCGCCGGCCTGCATCACGGTTCCGGTGGGGCGTCCACTCTGGAAGGACGTTCCGTCCTGGTTCCTTGTCGCCGAAGACGATCGGATGATCGTGCCGGAGACGCAGCGCTACATGGCGGAGCGGATGAAGGCGACGATCCGCCCGCATGCCGTCGATCATACGCCGAGCGTCACGGCTCCGGCGGTCGTGGTGGACATCATCAAGGACGCTATTCAGGCTGTTTCGCGCAGCTGAACAACATCGGGACAATCGTCGGGGAGGGCACGATGCGCGAGGACAGAATGTCGGCAGATCGGCTCGGCGCGTTTTCCGATGCCGTGATCGCGGTGATCATCACGGTGATGGTGCTGGAGCTCAAGGCCCCGGATGGGTCAAGTCTCTCAGACCTGCTGCCGCTATGGCCGACCGCGATCAGCTATGCGGTGAGCTATCTGTTCATCGCGATCATCTGGGTCAACCATCATCACCTGCTGCGTTTCGTACGACACCCGACGCCGGGCCTGATCTGGCTGAACTTCGTCCATCTGTTCGCCGTCTCGCTGGTTCCTTTCGCAACGGCATGGGTCGCACGGTCGCACCTGGCACCCGTGCCGGTGGCCATCTATGCGGTGCTCTTCCTGTTGGTGGACCTCGCATATCTGGTCTTCGAACGTGCGGTCCTGGCGCAGGCGGATCCGACTCTGATGCCCGACCGGGCGAGGAAGCTTGCGCAGCGTCGAACGCTCCTGGCGGTGACGGTCTTCGCAGCCGGAGCGATTGTCGCGCCGTTCATGCCGCTGATGGGCTTCGGAATCGTCTGTTGCGCGCTGCTGCTTTATCTCAGCCCCGAAGCGATCAGGGGACACTCCGAGCAGGCTGCCGAGCAGGCTGCCAAGGAGGTTGCATCGTGAGATCGATCGCGACATGCGACGACGTTTTCATTTCGCCCGAAAACACTCTCGAACGGATCATGACCTCGTGAACGGAGCTGTGCGGGTCATGTTTGCGCCGACCAAATCCTCAGAAGACTGCTCGAAGGCTTCTGTACTCGAAGGAGTGATGCATATGTCCGCCACAAAATATCGTTCTGCAGACGTGGATGGTTTCAAGATCTTCTATCGCGAAGCAGGACCCTCAGGTGCGCCCAAGCTGCTTCTGCTCCACGGCTTCCCGAGCGCAGGCCACATGTTTCGGGACCTCATTCCCTTGCTGGCCGACAAATTCCACATCGTGGCTCCGGACCTTCCGGGCTTCGGCCAGTCGGACATGCCGGCGCGGGACAAGTTCAAGTATACGTTCGACAACATCGCCGGCGTGATCGACGGTTTCACCGAGGTCATCGGATTTGACCGCTTCGCGATCTATGTCTTCGACTATGGCGCGCCGACGGGTTTTCGGATCGCCGTCCGGCACCCCGAGCGGATCACCGCGATCATTTCGCAAAACGGGAATGCCTACGAGGAGGGATTGAGCGACGGCTGGACTCCGATCCGGGCCTATTGGCAGGACCCGTCGCCGGCCAACCGCGCGGCGCTGCGTGCATTCCTGAAGCCCGAGACAACTCGGTGGCAATATACGCATGGCGTCGCCGACGAAGCGCTGGTGTCGCCAGACGGCCAGAACCTCGACAACTACTATCTGTCGCGTCCGGGCGCCGATGACGTGCAACTCGATCTGTTCGGCGACTACAAGAGCAATGTCGCGCTCTACCCATCATTCCAGAACTACTTCCGGACCAAGCAGCCGCCGTTCCTGGCGGTGTGGGGCAAGAACGATCCCTTCTTCGTGCCGCCGGGCGCGGAAGCGTTCAAGCGCGACAATCCGCGCGCCGTCGTTCGTTTCTTCGACACCGGCCATTTCGCGCTCGAAACCCACGCCCGCGAGATCGCCGACAGCATCCGCGAATTCCTGACCAATTGAGCCTCACGCGGGGATGCCCTCTCGCGGCGTCCCCGACGCATACCCGTCGTTCATCCCAATCCGAAAGCGAGCAGAATGAAGAGGTCCGTCGCCATCGTCACGGGCGCGAGTTCCGGCATTGGAAAAGCCACGGCGCTCCGGCTGGCCCGCGACTTTGACGCAGTCGTTCTCGTCGCACGCAGCCGCGAGAAGCTGAGCGAGGTCGGTCGGGAGATCAGCGCCGCCGATTGCGAGCCGCTGGCGCTCGAACGCGACCTGGCGACGCCTTCCGCAGCAGAGGAGGTCGTCAAGGCAGCGATGGATCGCTTCGGCCGCATCGACGCCTTGATCAACATCGCCGGTGCGGTGCCGGGGCTCGATTTGTTCGAGATGACCGACGCGCAATGGGACACGGGCATGCAGCTCAAGTTCCACGGCGCGCGCCGGCTGACGATCGCTGCGTGGGACGGCCTGAAAGCATCCAAGGGCGCAGTGGTCTTCACATCAGGCAATGCCGCCGTCATTCCCAGGGCGGGTGCGGCCGCGGTGGGAGCCATCAATGCGGCGATCGAAGCCTTGGCAAAAGCGTTTGCGGAGCGCGGCATCGAAGACGGCGTCCAGGTGAACAGCGTCTCGCCAGGCGCGATCATGACGGGACGCCGCCTTGCGCTGCTCGAAAAGGCGGCCGCTTCGAAAGGGATCCCGCTCGATGAAACCAGGCGACAGTTTCTCATGCAGGCCGGCATTGGCCGTTTCGGCGAGCCTGAGGAGATTGCAGATCTCATCGCGTTCGCGGTCTCTCCGGCAGCGCACTGGATGACCGGCACCGTGCTGCGCATGGACGGCGGCGAAGCGAAGTCGGTCTGAAATGATGGAAGCTCCATGAGGCACGTCAGTCAGCTTGCCGTTGATCCGATCGTTCCGGCCGCGGCGCCATCACCGGCGCGGTGATCGACGGCTATGAAGATCGGGAAACCAGAGCTATAGACTGCGCGACCTTGCCGGTTTCGCTGATCTGTGATTTCGGCCATTTTTCCGCCGCGATGCATTCGATACGGTCGCGGCGTTTCTTCGAAGGGCCTATTCTCGATGCCGTCCTTGATCAACCGCCGTCACACGCTCGGCCTTCTTGCTGCCGCCAGCGTTCTGCCGTCGCGCGGCTTCGCAAACGTGGCCTATCCGCGCAGCGAAATCCTCGAAGGCCTCGCCAAGCATTTTGCCGATGAGGGAACGGCCGGGACCTTCGTCGCCTATCAGGTCGAGGACTATCGCGTCGTCGCCAGCGACAAGGATCGATCGGGCGAGGCGAAGCTGCCGGCCTCGACCTTCAAGATCCCGAATTCGCTGATCGCGCTGGAGACCGGCGTCGTCGAGGATCCCGACAAGGACGTCTTCAAATGGGACGGCGTCACGCGCCCGATCGAGGCCTGGAACAAGGATCACACGCTGCGCTCGGCGATCGCTGTTTCCGCGGTACCGGTCTATCAGGAGATTGCGCGCCGCATCGGGCAGGAGCGGATGCAGAAATATGTCGACCTGTTCGAATACGGCAATCGCGACATCGGCGGCGGCATCGACCAGTTCTGGTTGACGGGAAATCTGCGCATCGATCCGGTGCAGCAGGTCGATTTCGTCGATCGGTTGCGGCGCGGCGTGCTGCCGGTCGGAAAGCGCAGCCAGGAGCTGGTGCGCGACATCCTGCCGGTGACCAAGGTCGGCGAGGCCGTGATCCGCGCCAAGTCCGGTCTGTTGGGAGCCGAACGCGGCGAACCGTCGCTCGGCTGGATGGTCGGCTGGGCCGAGAAGGGCGAGACGCACACCGTCTTCGCCCTCAACATGGATTGCAAGGAACCGCGCCATATCGCGGACCGCATGACGCTGACCCAGGCGTGCCTGAAGGATATCGGCGCGATCTGATCAGGCGCGACTAGCGCATGATCCGGAAAAGTGTGTAGCGGTTTTCCGAATAGATCATGCTCAAACAAAGACCTAAAGCGCGATGACGATTCAACCTGACCTCATCGCGCTTTAGCGCCGTTCAAGCGCGAGCGAGACGGCCCTGATGTCGGTCCCCTGCGGGCGGATCGACACGGTCTGCCGCCTGCCGCGCGTGGTCATCGACAGGTTCGCCGAAAAGCTCTGGCCGCGTGCTTCTGCCTCGATCCGGTCGCCGGCCGCGCGCCCTTCGAGCGTGCCGGAGGCGTTGCGACTGGCTTCGCTCCATTGGCCGGAAATCTCGCCGCCGCGATAGGCAACATCGCTCGACAGGTCGATGTTGTAGCTGTCGCTGGCGCAGCGGATGTTGAGACGGAGCTGCTCGCCGCCGCCGTCGACATCATAGGACGCGCGGCAGCGCAGCCGTTCCTCTTCGCCATTGGAGAGGCTGATCACGCCGCCGCCCGTCCAGGACCCGGCCAGCGTGCGGAACGGCGACACCGCAGCGCTTGCGGTTCCGGCTAGTCCCAGCACGAGCAAAAGCAGGCCTGCCTTCGCGCCTGTCCGAACAATTGCAACTTTTGTCATTTGAACCTCCTGAATATGCCTGATCTCGGCCCAACGCGGTTGTGGCGTCCGGGTTCGATCACAATCCAAAGGCTCTGGTTCACATCGCCGCGCTGGACTAGATTCGTCGTGCAAAAACGAAATTGTCCGGAGGAAACATGCAATCGACCTCAATCTGGCTCTCGTCGCTCGCGCTGGCCGCGGCCGGCGGCTGGTTCGCCGCCTCGATGTTCACCGCGCCCGCGACCAGCAAGGAGCCGCGCTTCCCGCAACTCACCATGGATCAGCTCGACGAGAAGCAGAAGCCGCTCGGCGAGCAGATCATGAAGGTGTCGAGCGTCGGCCTCGGCGGGCCGTATAATCCGATGATCCGCAGCCCCGTGCTCGGCCAGCGCCTTTATGACCTGTTCTATTATCTGCGCTGGCAGACCTCGGTGCCGACCAGGCTCAACGAGTTTGCGATCCTGATCATCGGCCGGCAATGGCGCTCGCAGGTCGAATGGTTCGCGCATGCGCCGATCGCCGCAAAAGCCGGCCTGTCGGCCGACATCATCGCGGAGCTGAAAGAGAACAAGCGGCCGTCGCACATGGCCGATGACGAGGCGCTGGTCTACGATTTCGTCACCGAGCTCACGACGACGAAGAAAGTCTCCGACGAGACCTTTGCGCGGGCCAAGAAGGTCTTCAACGATCAGCAGATCGTCGATCTGACCGCAGTCGCCGGCAACTACGTCATGGTCGCGATGATGCTGGCAATGGCGGAACAGACCGTGCCGCCCGACAAGGAAGAGCCGTTCAAGGTCGGGGAGAAGTGAGCCGTTCTGCCGCGCTCGACAGGCAGCCACGTGAATCGGGGCTGCAAGTCTTATGAGAACAGATCTGTCATCAGAGGCGACAGCGTGGTCTCCGGCGGCAGGCTGCCGGTGAGCGCCTTGTCGATGGCGCAGGCGCCGATCTCGCAGATGGTCTGCGAGATCACGTCGCCGTTCTTGGCAAAGTCCTCGGCGAGGAACGTGAACTGGGTGCGCGCCAGTTCAAGCGAGTTGACCGGCACCACGGCGATCGACTGATCGATCGTGGTCATCGAGGTCCGCAGTTCATCGATCTCTGCGTTGGCTGCCTTCAAACGCGCCTCGGCGGCCTCCGCGAGGCGGCGCAGGCGTTGCGTTTCCTCGGCGTGGGCCGCCTGTTCGGTTTCGGCCAGCCGGTCGCGCTCGGCGAGCTGAGCCTGCAACGCGGCGATCCCGGCGTGGGGATCCTCCGATGCACGCGCCGCCTCGCGGAGCTCGCCGAGTTCGGTGATGATCGCCTTCAGGCGCGCTTCGGCATCGTCGGCGATGCCGCGCAGACCCTGCATTTCCTCGGTACGAGTCGCCCGCTCGCTGTCGACCAGCTGTTTGCTGTCGGCAAGCTGCGTCTGCAACGCGGCGACCTCGGTGCGCAGATCCTCGGCGGCACGCTCCGCCGTCCCGCGCAGCTCCCCGAGCTCGGTATTGGCTGTCTTCAAACGTGCCTCGGCACCATCGGCGAGGCCACGCAGACGGCGCGCTTCCTCCGCGAACACATTACGCTCGCTCTCGGCGAACCTGTTCAGCTCGTCGAGCTTGGCTTGCAAGGCGGTGACCTCTGCGCGCTGATCCTCGGTGGCACGCTCCGCCGTCCCACGCAGCTCGACAAGCTCGGCGTTGGCGGCCTTCAGACGGGCTTCTGCGTCATCCGCGGTGCCGCGTAGGCGCTGCGTTTCCTCGGCGTGAGTGGCTCGCTCGCTGTCGGCCAGCCCGCTGCTCTCGGCGAGCTGGGTTTTCAGCGCGGCAAGCCCGGCTTGCAATTCGGCGACCTCTGCGTGCTGATCCTCGGATCCGCGCCCCGTCTCGCGCAGTTCGCCGAGTTCGGCATTGGCGGCCTTCAGGCGTTCTTCGGCGTCATCCGCCACGCCCTGCATGCGGCGCGCTTCCTCGGCGAAGAAATTCCGCTCGCTGTCCGCCAGCCGGTTGCTCTCGGCGAGTTCCGCTTGCATTTCGACGACCCTGACGCGCAACGCTTCGTAGGCACGCTCGGCCGTCCCGCGCAGCGCCGCGGCTCGGGCGTGCGCCTCCGCCTGCTCGCGCCAGGCATGCTCGGCCACCATCGCGCGCTCGGTCAGCGTCTCGATGATCGCGGCCGCCTGCTCCAGCAGGGTCGCATTGCCTCCGCCGCCCATGATGCCGGCGAGGCGACGCAGGAAGTCGATGATGTTTGCGTGCGGGTTCGAGGGAGGGGGCGAGGCCATCTCGGACATCGGCTTGGCTATCCGGGAATGAGGAACGGGGCAATTCCGGGGACGGTTTCCTTACCGGCTGCAGTGACGCGTGACACCAGTCTATCAGCAAAGGTCCGGTCCAGATTCGCCTTTCAAGCCAAGTTGATAGGCGGAATTGCGGCCGCCGTCAGCCCGGTGCGGCGTTTCGGCCGATCCGCCCGAGATGGGTGAAGGTAAATCCGGCGGTGTATTTCAGGCCATAGGCCAGCGCGCGATCGAAGCCGATATGGGCAAGCCAGATCATCGCGATCGACAGCGTCAGCGGCGCGGCAAGGCCGAAGCCGAGCGTCATCAGCGTCACCGGCGCCATGTAGCTGTGGGCGGCGTTGTAGACCACGGCGCCGGTCCTGGGACCTGCGAGATAGCCCAGGAAGCTGAGGTCGGGCACGAAGAACAGCAGCGCGAAGACCAGCCATGAGCCATCCCAGGCCGCATAGAGCAGGATCATCCCGAGAAACAGTGTCAGCCCCTCGAGCCGCAGCAGGATCCTGACGCCGCCGGTCACGCTGCCGGCGGTATCCGTGGCGACGGTTGCGGCGGGCTCGCGCGCGATTTCCTGCTCGGTCCGGCGTTCGGTTTCATTCATGGGCATGTCCTCGTCTTGCGTTTTTATAGGCCCCTTGATGCGTCAAGGGCAGGCAAAAGCCGGTTTCCGGTTCCGGAATCGCCGTGTTAGAAGGCCCCGACTTAAAAGTCCTGCAAAATAGGACCGAACAAGGACGGACGAACAGCCGATGAAGGACATCGTGGACACCCTCGAGAAGCGCCGCGCGGGCGCGAGGTTCGGCGGCGGCGAAAAGCGCATCGAGGCGCAGCACGCCCGGGGCAAGCTGACCGCGCGCGAGCGCGTCGAGCTTCTGCTCGACAAGGGATCGTTCGAGGAGTTCGACATGTTCGTCGAGCACCGCTCGACCGAGTTCGGCATGGAGAAGAGCAAGGTTCCCGGCGACGGCGTCGTGACCGGGTGGGGCACCGTCAACGGCCGCAAGACCTTCGTCTTCGCCAAGGATTTCACCGTGTTCGGCGGCTCGCTGTCGGAGACCCACGCCCAGAAGATCGTCAAGATCCAGGACATGGCGATGAAGGCAAGGGCGCCGATCATCGGGCTCTACGACGCCGGCGGCGCGCGCATCCAGGAGGGCGTCGCCGCGCTCGCGGGCTATTCCTATGTGTTCCGCCGCAACGTCATTGCCTCCGGCGTGATCCCGCAGATCTCCGTCATCATGGGCCCCTGCGCGGGCGGTGATGTCTATTCGCCGGCCATGACCGACTTCATCTTCATGGTGAAGAACACGAGCTACATGTTCGTCACCGGCCCCGATGTCGTGAAGACGGTCACCAACGAGGTCGTCACGGCCGAGGAGCTCGGCGGCGCCTCCGTGCACGCGACGCGCTCTTCGATCGCCGACGGCGCATTCGAGAACGATGTCGAGACGCTGTTGCAGATGCGCCGGCTGATCGACTTCCTGCCGTCGAACAACACCGACGGCGTGCCGGAATGGCCGAGCTTCGACGACATCGAACGTGTCGATATGTCGCTCGATACGCTGATCCCTGACAATCCGAACAAGCCCTACGACATGAAGGAACTGATCCTGAAGGTCGTGGACGAAGGCGACTTCTTCGAGATCTCGGAAGCGTTCGCGAAAAACATCGTCACCGGCTTCGGCCGCATCGCCGGCCGCACGGTCGGCTTCGTCGCCAACCAGCCGATGGTGCTGGCGGGCGTGCTCGACAGCGATGCGTCGCGCAAGGCCGCGCGCTTCGTCCGTTTCTGCGATGCCTTCAACATTCCGATCGTCACCTTCGTCGACGTGCCGGGCTTCCTGCCGGGCACGGCGCAGGAATATGGCGGGCTGATCAAGCACGGCGCGAAGCTCCTGTTTGCGTATTCGCAATGCACCGTGCCGCTCGTCACTGTCATCACCCGCAAGGCCTATGGCGGCGCCTTCGACGTCATGGCGTCGAAGGAGATCGGTGCCGACATGAACTACGCCTGGCCGACCGCGCAGATCGCGGTGATGGGCGCCAAGGGTGCCGTCGAGATCATCTTCCGCGCCGACATGAACGATCCCGACAAGATCGCCGCCCGCACCAAGGAATACGAAGACCGCTTCCTGTCGCCCTTCATCGCCGCCGAGCGCGGCTATATCGACGACGTCATCATGCCGCATTCAACGCGGCGGCGCATCGCGCGCGCGCTCGCGATGCTGCGCGACAAGAAGATGGAAATGCCGGCGAAGAAGCACGACAATTTGCCGTTGTGAGAGAAGCATAGCAATCATTAGGAGGCCGTCATTCCGGGGCGATGCGCAAGCATCGAGCCCGGAATGACGACGGGGGAGAGCACGCTCAAATCATTCTACGTCCGTCAAACCAAAGTATGACGACTGTTTGAGCTATCGACTGTAAATTTGAGACTCAAACAACAAAGCTGATATCTGCACCATTTTTGAATCACGGATGCATATGATGACGCCGCTTCGTCTCCTCGTGCTTGCTGCCTCTCTTGCCGTGCTGACTACCCCCGCCTTCGCCGACGAAACCGTCACCATCGGCGGCTCGCGTGCTGTCCTCATCAAGCCTGCCGCGCCGCGGGC
Source organism: uncultured Alphaproteobacteria bacterium (assembly GCA_963770385.1). Taxonomy (GTDB): domain Bacteria; phylum Pseudomonadota; class Alphaproteobacteria; order Rhizobiales; family Xanthobacteraceae; genus Bradyrhizobium. The sequence continues at coordinate 4,657,753 of CAVYPJ010000003.1, forward strand.
GAGCGTGATCCTGCTGCCGGGCGGCGATGGCGCGATCCGTGCCGGTGAGCATGGCGACATCCACGGTCTCCAGGGCAACCAGCTCGTGCGCACCCGCAACGCCTATGCGGCGCGGGGACTTGCGGTGCTGGTGGCCGACTACAACACCGATCTGAAAGCGGCGGTCGATACCATGGCCGCGATCAAACGGCCGGTGACGGTCATCGCTACCAGCCGCGGCACGCAGCGGGCCGCCGAGGGCATCGCACGCGGCGCGCGGCCGGATGCGCTGGTCCTGACCTCTGGCTTTCTCAGCCCGGACTCCGGCAGCGGCAGCAATGTGATGTCGATCCTCGGCTCGCCCTCGGCGCTGCCGCGCACGTTGGTGATCCATCACAGAAACGACACCTGCAGGTTCACGCAGCCGGCCGGCGTCGAACCCTTCGTCAAATGGGCCGGCGGACGGGCGCGGGTGAGCTGGCTCTCGGGTGGTGCGGAGCAGGGTGATCCCTGCGAGGCGGGCGGCCACCACGGCTTCAACGGGATCGATGGGCAAGTCGTGTCGCTGGCGGCGGGCTTTCGTTGAGGCTCAGAAAATCCGTGGAGCAGGCTTCGCCGCGGTCGATGCCTGTTCAAGCCTGGCTTCCGTGAGGCGCGGTAGAGCATAGGGCGATCATTCGCCGAGCTTCGCAACTGCCCTTGTACGTCACTACGAATCGCACCGGGTCGAGTTGAACGCAAACTTTCTCCTCCGTCGTCCCTGCGAACGCAGGGACCATAACCACAGGCTTGAGTTTGTGGCACTAGGGCGGGACGGCTTTCTTTCCAACAACAGATATCACGCGGTATGGGTCCCTGCGTTCGCAGGGACGACAGACGAGATTGCTTTTCGAGATGTGTGCATACCATTTATGCCAACGCAGGGACCCATGACCACAGGACCGCGTTGTGCGCGAGGATGACGGCGAGAGAGGCTGCAGCACCACGTCATCCAGCGGCAGGAAGGGCGACGTTCTTGATAGCTGCTATGTCACTCTCCAAGCTTTGCCAGCTTGCCTTCCTTCGCGGCTTCGATCGCGCGATCGGCATCCTCAGGCAGCAGTAGCCGTTCGGCGACTGCGCGCGCGGCTTCCTTCCGGACCGCATCGACATAGGCATCGTCACTCGCGTAGCGTTCCGCGATCGAGAGGCGCGGGTCTTGCACCTCCTTGCGTGCGGCCTCGGTCGGCGCGAAGGGGATCACCGCGCCCTGCAACGGATAGAACGCGGTCGGGCCAAAGCCCTGCGCGCGGGGATTCCAGCCGGTGTAGGTCGCGCGCGGAACGGCCAGTGCGAGCATGTGCACGCCGGCGATCGCCATGCCGTCGGCGTCTGCCTTCGGCACGAAGACGGGATAGCGCCCGAGCTCCTTCGGCGGCAGCACGCGCTGGTCGGAGAACACGGCAAGCGTGTGGATGCCCTCATAGGGCAGGCCGGGAATGTCTGATGGCACCGCGCCTTCGGCAGGGACGAGCGTGCCCTGTGCGCGCATCGGGACCCGGCTTGCAGGCGGCAATGTGCCGTCGGAGATCCAGTGATTGAGGTCGGTGAGCAGCGCCCGCATCGGCGCGCCCGCGTGCATCGGGTTCTGCGGCAATGCCATGGCCGGGTTGGTCTTGCGCATGCGATCGGTCGGCTCGGCGAAATGCGGCGTGCCGGCGATCATGTAGGCGCGCACATTGTCCGGCAGGTCGATGTGATTGCCGGATAGATCGGTCACCAGCAGCGAGGCGTGCGAGGCCCACCATTCATGCTCGCTGTCGGTCTGCATCACCTTGGGGCAGGTCGATGACAGCGCGCAGCGCCGCAGCAATCCGTTGCTGCGCCCGGAGAATGGATCGGTCAGCGTCCCGTAGGTGAACGGAAACAGGTCGGCCTGCCAGGCCGGATCCTGCGGGTGGCGCGGATTGCGGCCGGGCTGGCCGAACCGCACATTGGTTGCCATTCGCCGCGTGCCCGCAACGTGCGGCATCAGCCCGTCGAACACCGTTCGGCCGTGCTCGTCCTCGTTGAAGCCGAGATAGAGGAAGTCACGCAGGAAACGGCCGGATTGCGAGACCCCGAAGCCGATCGCGCGGCTCACCGACGGGTGCAGACCGCTAAGCAGCGGATTGGCGGACGTGGTGTCGCGCCGCAGGAAGCTCGCGACGTCCCGCATCGCCGCATAGCCCATGCCAAGCGGAACGGGATCACGCGCCGTGTAGGTGATCTCATAGAGCGCGCCGGCATCAAAACCGTCCGGCCGCGTGATCTCCACCGTCGTCGGGTCGAGCAGCTTGGCCGAGAGTCCCGGCGGTGTCTGACGAGCATCGGCCCAGGCTGCGCGCACGGTGACCTTGAGATCCCCGCCGTCGGTGGCCGGCCAGGTCAGTGTCGCGCGGGCAGGGCTGGTCGTGTTGTCGAACACGATTTCCTCCCGCGCGGGTCCGGTCACACCCGTCAGCACCGGCGCACTCAGCGCCATCTGACCGGGCTTGGACGCAATTTCACCCTGCCAGCCGACCCAGACCATGGTGTAGCCCTGGCGGTGCAGGAAGCCGATGCCGGCGTCCTCCGAGGCTTCCGCGCGGTTGGCGCCGGGCTGCGGTAAATCGTCGAACAGCTGCGGCGCGAGCTTGCGGCCGCGGTTGGGGACCTCGACGAGCAGCGTGCCATTGCCGTGGGTCGGATCGGCCGGGCGCAGAATGACGACATCCGCGGTGGCTTCCACGCGCCCGTCGGCTGTGCGAGGCGCCAGCGCGAGGTCGGTGATGACTGCGTTGCGGTCATCAAGGGGGTTGAGCGCGATGGTCGCGTGCGCCGTGATGCGCTCGTAGGAGCCGACCTCGCCGAAGCTGCGTCCCGCGAAAGCCGGCGCGCGGTCGACGATGTCGAACTTGACGACCTCGGCGCGCGCCGCGATCGGGACAAGGCAGGCCGCCGCGATCACGAAAGCACCCATCCTGCGCATGGCCAATTTCCTCCCGGTATATTGCGCCGAGGACCGCATTCCTCTTCGCGCGTTATCCTCGATCTGCTTTATCTAGCATCCCACAGGCGATCAGGTCGACATTCGTCTTGCGAGGCCGTAGCATGCAGATATGTCCACGCTGTTCGCCTTCCTCCATCATCTCTGCGCATTTATCCTGGTCGCGGCTGTCGCGATCGAGTTCACGCTGATTCGTCAGCAACTCACGCTTGAATCGGCGCGCAGGCTGCAGGCGACGGACGTCGTGCTCGGCGCCGCTGCGGGCGCGCTGTTGGTGATCGGGCTGTTGCGCGTGTTCTTCTTCGAGAAAGGCGCCGACTATTACTTCCACAGCTACGCATTCCTGACGAAGTTCGTGCTGTTCATCATCGTCGGGCTGCTGTCGATCATTCCGACCATGGAATTCCTGTCCTGGCGCGAGGAGATCAAGGCCGGCGAGGTGCCGGTAATGGATGCGAAACAGCGCCGCCGCGTCGCCATGATCATTCACAGCGAGCTTGCAGCGATCGTCATCATTCTCCTGTGCGCCGCCATCATGGCGCGGGGAGGGTGGGTTTAGGAGCTCGCAACAGGCGGATCACGCGGTTGCTTCGCGTTCTCGGACAGGCCTTTCCGTCATTGCGAGCGCGAGCGAAGCAATCCAGGAATGTCGCCGCGGGGACAGTCTGGATTGCTTCGTCGCTCGCGCTCCTCGCAATGACGACGTCTCTCGATTGGTGACTTCTCTCTCCATCGTCATTCCGGGACGACGCGTAAGCGTCGAGCCCGGAATCCATACCCCCGGATTGTGGTTATGAACTCCGGGCCCGGGCCAAAAGGCGCGCCCCGGAATGACAGCGACCTCAGTTACGCGGCGTTGCCCTGTTTCTTGAAGAACTCCACCGCGCGCTATATGCCGAGGAAGCCGAGCATTAACTGATCAAATGTCTCGCGTGCATCCAGAAACACCAGGTGTCCGGCGTTGGGGATGACTTCAGCGTGCGCGTTCGGCATCGACGCCGCCAGCGATTGCGCAAGCGCAGCGTTCTGCCCCATCTTCGGCCGCAGCGCCTCCGGCGCATTGGCCTTGCCCGGCGCGTTGTGATCGTCGGCGCCTATGATGAATAGGGTCGGCTGCGAGACCAGCGGGATCTCGTACACCACGGGCTCGCGATAGATCATTTGCGCGGAGCTGGCATAGGCGCGCAGCCAGCGCGGATATTCCGCGCTGTCCTTGAGGTTGAAGCGCGTGTCGATGAAGGGCGTCACCTGCTCGGGCGGCAGCTTGAGCGCGTAGTTGGTCTGAAGCTGCTTGCGATAGGCCTCCGGCGTCAGCTTGTCTTCGTTATCCATGATCGTGTCCGTCGGCGTCGGCGGCACGTAGCGGCGATAATCCTCGAGCCCGATCGGCGAGGCCAGCACGAGCTGTGCGACGCGGTCGGGATAGGCGCGCGCGATGCGCACCGCGAGCATGCTGCCCATCGAGTGCCCGACGATGTCGGTCTTGTCGATGTGCAGATGATCGAGCAACGCCACCGTGTCGCGCGCCAGCGTGTCGAAATGCAGTTCACCCGCAGGCTTCGATGATTTGCCGAAGCCGATCTGGTCCGGCACCACCACGCGATAGCCGGCGTCGGCGAGCGTCTTGATCACGGGCGCCCAATAGCTGGACGGGAAGTTGCGGCCATGCAGCAGCAGCGCCGTGTGGCCGTTCGGCTTCGCGGGCGCCACGTCCATATAGGCCATTCTGAGCTGTTCGCCGTCATTGGCGACCGGCATCAGGTTGACGGGGTAGGGATAAGGGAAGCCTTCGAGGTCGATGCCATAGGGCTCGTGCTCGGCAGGCGTGGCGGCGTGGACCGTCACGAGTGAACAGGCGAAGGCGGCGCAGATCGCGCCGAGGAACAAAGGTCGCATTTTTTGTTTTCCGGAAGATGGACGAGTTGTCATGATCAAGGCCGGGGCTGGAGCGGCCGTTGACGCTCATCGCTTATAGCGAAGCAGCGTGTACTCGCGTCAAGCGCGAGGACGACAAGGTGAACAACAGGTCGTGAGGAGTCAGCCTTCGCAATTGCCAAAAAGATAGGCAAAGCGTTTTTCACCGTTACGGCTGAAATTGACGACGCGGCTGCCCGGCGCCGTGTCGCGCGCGGCCCATTTCAGCTCGGTAAATCGCGTCATCAATGCGGCGCCAAGCGTGCCGGCGAGATGATGCCGGCGCTCGCTCCAGTCCAGACACGCCTTGCACACCGGACGGCGCGGATGCGCCAGCATCTCCTGTGAGATCTGCAGGTTCTTTTCCAGGAATTGCGCGCCTTCAGGCGTCAGCTCGATGTCCTGTTTCTTTTGGCGCACCAGTCGCTGCGCCTTCATGCTGTCGAGCATCTGCACGCCGAGATCGCCGGCGAGATGATCGTAGCACACGCGTGCGCGGCGCAGCGCGGGATCCTTCGGCCCCGTCCGCACGCGCATATGGCCCGCGCGCGCGGCAAGGCCCGCGAGGCCCTCGAGCACGCCGGCGACATCGGGATCGGTCAGGCGATAATAGCGGTGGCGGCCCTGCTTTTCCGGCTCGATCATGCCGCCGGCCTCGAGCTTGGAGAGATGCGAGCTCGCGGTCTGCGGCGTGATGCCCGCCTCCTGCGCGAGTTCGCTCGCGGTCAGCGCCCGGCCGCTGAGCAGCGCGGTCAGCATGTTGGCGCGGGCTGGATCGCCGACGAGAGAGGCGACGCGCGCGATATCGGGGCCTGCTTTCATGCTTCGATGATAGCCGAAGCATTGTCGCCGGGCAAGGCGCTATGCCGAGTTCCATATCAGTCGCCAATCTCGTCATTGCGAGGAGCAACGCGACGAAGCAATCCAGCCTCTGTTTCCGCGGAGAGATTCCTGGATCGCTTCGCTTGCGCATCGCGATGACGGCAAAATCTGCATGGAGCTCGTCTATGACCATCACCGTCTTCATCCGCTACCAGATCGATCCGTTCAAGCGCGCGCAGTTCGAGCAATATGCAAAGCGCTGGCTTTCGATCATTCCGAAATGCGGCGGCGATCTGATCGGCTATTTCATGCCGCATGAGGGCACCAACAACATCGCCTATGGCCTGATTTCCTTCGAAAGCCTGGCCGCCTACGAAGCCTATCGAGCGCGGTTGCGCGAAAATGACGAGGGCATGGCGAATTTCCACGTCGCCGAGGAGCAGAAATTCATCCTTGCCGAGGAGCGCACATTTCTGCGCAATGTGGTGGCATAGGTTCGCCGGTGCCGTTATCTTCCGTCAGCAATAACAAAAAGAGGAGACTGTCATGCCGGTGACAACAGCGGACAAGTGCGCCACATTTCGTCAATTGCATGAGACCGGCTGCTTCGTGCTGCCGAACCCGTTTGATGTCGGCACTGCGATGGCGCTGCAGCATCTCGGCTTCAAGGCGATCGCCTCCACCAGCGCGGGCTTTGCCTGGACCATCGGCAAGGCCGACAACCGCGTCACGGTGGATGAGGTCTGCACGCATCTCGCCGCGATCAGCGCGGCCGTGGACATCCCCGTCAACGCGGATTTCGAGGCTGGTTTCGCCGACGCGCCGGAAGGCGTCGCGGCGAATGTCGCGCGCGCGGTGAAGACGGGTTTGGCGGGGTTGTCGATCGAGGATTCCACCGGCGACAAGGACAAGCCGCTCTATGAGCGCAGCCTTGCCATCGCGCGCATAGCTGCCGCGCGCAAGGCGATCGATGCCGACAAGAGCGGCGTGCTGCTGACGGGCCGCTGCGAAGCGTTCCTGTGGGGGCAGGCGGATCTGAAGCTCGTGATCGACCGCCTGACGGCCTATGCAGAGGCAGGTGCGGATTGCCTTTATGCGCCGGGCATCAAGACCAAGGAGGACATCGCGGCCGTCGTGAAGGCCGTGCATCCGAAGCCGGTCAATCTCCTGATCGGCGCATCCGGCCTGTCGTTGAAGGAGGCCACCAATCTCGGCGTGCGCCGCATCAGCGTCGGCGGGTCGCTCGCGCGCTCGGCCTGGGCCGGCTTCATGAAGGCGGCGAAGGAAATGGCCGAGCAGGGCACGTTCACCGAACTTGCGAGCGGATATTCCGGCGGCGAGCTGAACAAGATGTTCAAATAGGCTGCGGTATCGACGCAAGAAGCAGCGGGCATTGCTGCCCGCTGCCGGAAAGTGCCATTGCCCGTTAGCTCGACCCGCTAGCTCGCGTTACTGCTTCGAGCGGTCCACATCGGTGCCGGTCGGCGCCGAGGCCGGGGGCGTCGGACGATTGGTTGCGGCGCCCGTCGTCATGCCCGGCTCGTTGTTCGGCTTCGGCGTCACGTCGCGCATGCCCGAAGGTGCTGGCGGCGTGGCCGGCTGGGTCTGCGCGGTCTGCGCCGGCGGATTAGTCTGCGCCTCCTTCACGCTCGTGTTGTTCAAGCCGTAGAACACGGCGCCCAGCACCAGCGCGATACAGAGCGCGAACAGCGCGACCTTGCTGCCGCTCGCGCGGTCCTCGCTGAGTTCCGGATCGACCTGCAGATCCTCTTCCAGCCGCTGCGGCCGGGCGCGATAATCCGGGTCAAGACCGGGCTCGTAGGGATCGGTCGGAATGCGTTCATTTGCCATGAATGTTGTCCTCCTTTCGTCCCGAGACAACCGGAGCCCGGCGCCGATGTTCCGGGAACCTTGCCGGTTGTCCTGCATGGAAATAGGCCTGTTCATGCGGGAACCCGCAGCCTAAATTCTCCGGAGTCCGGCACTCCTCAACGCGCAATGTGGAACCTCCCGCCCAGCGACACCGTGTTGCACCTTCTGTCGCTGGTCGCGCTTGCGGCGCAGGCGATGACGGCCGCGCTCGCCGCCGGCCGGCGCAGCATGGATTGGGCCGGCGTCTGCTTTCTCGGCTGCATCACCGCGCTCGGCGGCGGCACGCTGCGCGACGTTATTCTCGGCCACTATCCGCTCGCCTGGGTCGAGAAGCCGTCTTATCTCGGGCTGACCGCGATCGCCTCGCTCATCACCATTCCGATCGCGCGCGTGGTGCATCGGCTCAGCGCCGCCTTCATCGTGCTGGACGCCATCGGCCTCGTGGTCTTCACCATGACCGGATGCGACATCGCCTGGCAGGCCAACGCATCGCTGCCGATCGTGATCGTGTCGGGCTTGATCACGGGATGCGCCGGCGGCGTGCTGCGCGACATCCTCTGTGCCGACGTGCCGCTGCTGTTCCGCTCGGAGCTCTATGCCAGCGTATCCGTCGTCACGGGCCTGTTCTATGCCACCGCCTTCGGGCTGACGCTGAACAGCGATATCTGGACCGCGCTGACCTTCGTCCTCGGGCTGACGTTCCGGCTGCTCGCGGTCCGCTACAAATGGGAAATGCCGAAATTCGTCTTCAACGGCGAGTAACGCTGAGCTGTCGCTGTCCTGTTATTGCGGCTTGCGCGCCTTCGCCACCTGTTCCGGCGTCACCAGCGAGGCGGAATTGCCCCAGGCGTTGCGGATGTAGTTCGTGACCTCGGCGATCTGCTGGTCGGAGAACTGCTTGGCGTAATCCGGCATCGAGCCGGCATTGGGCGCGCGGGGCGTGGTGATGGTCTGGGCGCCGTCGAGGATGATCCGCAGCGTGGACGACGGATCGGCCGATTGCAGCAACGCATTGCCGGGCAGCGGCGGATAGATGCGCGGCGCGCCGGAGCCATCGGACTCATGACAGGAGATGCAGGCGCGATCGTAGATCGCGCGGCCCGCCGTCATCTCGGCCTCCGTCGGCGCGATCACCTCGGGCTCCGGCTGTCCGGCCGGCAGCTCCTTCAGGTAGGTCGCGATGGCGCGGACATCGCCGTCGCTCATCTTCGAGGTGGAATTGAGCACGACCTCGGCCATCAGCCCGTCGGCATGGCTCCTGGCGTTGCGGCCGCTCTGCAGATATTCGACGATGTCGTCGACACTCCAGGATTTCAGCCCGCTGCGCGCGGCGCCGTCGAGCCGGGGCGCGAACCAGCCGGCGACCTGTCCACCGGACAGCGCGCGGCCATGTCGGTCGGCGCCGAACATGTTCTTCGGGGTGTGGCAGGCCCCGCAATGCGCCAGTCCCGTGACCAGATAACCGCCGCGATTCCAGGCCGGGCTCTTGTTCTGGTCGGGCTCGAAAATGCCGGGCTTGAAGAACAGCGAATCCCAGACCCGCATCACGACGCGGAAGTTGAAGGGAAAGCGCAAGTCCGGCGGCGGAGCCTTGTTGGGGAACGGCGTCAACGTCGCGAGATAGGCGCGGATCGCGAAAATATCATCGCGTGTCAGCTTGGTGAAATAGGGGTAGGGGAAGGCCGGGTAGTAGCGGGAGCCGTTGGGAGCCACGCCATCGCGCAGCGCGCGGCGGAAATCCTCATTGCTCCAGCCCCCGATCCCGGTATCGCGATCCGGTGTCAGGTTGGGCGCGTAGATCGCGCCGAACGGTGTTTCGATCCGCTTTCCGCCCGCAAACGGCTTTGCGGGATCTGCGGTGTGGCAACCCGCGCAATTGCCGGCCTCCACCAGCATCCTGCCATGCGCGATGTCCTCGGCGGACGGCTCGGCCCGCGCGGGGCCGGCGGCGAACGCACTGCACAAAACGAGGATCGGGAGAATCTGCCGCATCAGATGATGTCTTCGTTAAGCTCGTTTGACCGTCAAAATGGTAGCTCGCAAAAATGATAACTCGAAAAGGTATCGTGAGGAAACCTCACGCCATTTCGCCGCAGCCCTCTCGCACGACACAAATCGTCAAGCGATGCTGCCATATTCGGCACGAAATTGCGATTTGCGCAAACGGGGTTGCGATCAGCGGATTTGTGGTGCGTGGCTGCAAAAAAACCGACATAGAGTGGCAACGGGCCCGCGCGTAACTAATTGAATGTATGACCAAGTGTGGAGAGCGCGCAGGGGCGGCGCAGGCCTAAGAGGGCGTAATGGGAATCAACCAGGGTCCGATCAGTCTCGACCAGAAATACACCCAAGACACCGGCCACGTGTTCCTGACCGGGCATCCAGGCGCTGGTCCGCCTGCCGATGGCCCAGATCCGCCGCGACCGCGCCGCGGGCCTGAATACCGCGGGCTTCATCTCCGGTTACCGCGGCTCGCCGCTCGGCGGTTACGACCAGCAGCTGTTCGCCGCGCGCAAGCATCTCGAGCAGTACAACATCAAGTTCCAGCCCGGCGTGAACGAGGATCTCGCGGCGACCGCGATCTGGGGCTCGCAGCAGCTCAATCTCTCGCCCGGCGCCAAATATGATGGCGTGGTCGGCATCTGGTACGGCAAGGGCCCCGGCGTCGATCGCTGCGGCGACGTGTTCCGCCACGGCAATGCCGCGGGCTCGGCCAAGAATGGCGGCGTGCTGTGTCTTGCCGGCGACGACCACGGCGCCAAATCCTCGACCGTGCCGCATCAGTCGGACCACGCCTTCATCTCCGCGCTGATGCCGTATCTCTATCCCTCCAGCATCCATGAGATGATCGAGATGGGCCTGCTCGGGATCGCGATGTCGCGCTATTCCGGCTGCTGGGTCGGCATGAAGGTGATCACCGAGACGGTCGAGACCACGGCCGAGATCGACCTCACCGACGAGATGAAGCCGTTCGTCATTCCGGCCGATTTCGAGCTGCCGCCGGGCGGGCTCAATCTGCGCTGGCCTGACGATCGCTTCGACCAGGACCGACGGCTGCAGGACTACAAGGGCTTTGCCGCGATCGCCTTTGCGCGCGCCAACAAGGTCAACCGCGTCACGATGGATTCGCCGAACGCGCGCTACGGCATCATGGCGTCCGGCAAGAGCTATGAGGACATCCGCCAGGCGCTGCGCGAACTCGGGATCACCGAGGAGATCGCCGCCAAGATCGGGCTGCGGCTCTACAAGATCGGCATGCCCTGGCCGCTGGAGCCGGAAGGCGTGCGGCAGTTCGCGGTCGGGTCTCGAAGAGATCTTCATCGTCGAGGAGCGGCGCGAGATCGTCGAGAACCAGGTCAAGCAGGAGCTGTTCAATTGGCGCGACGACGTGCGTCCGCGCATCGTCGGCAAGATGGACGAGCACGACAAGCGCTTCCTGACCTTCGCAGCCGAGCTTAGCGTTTCGTCGCTTGCAAGCTCGCTCACCGAGCGCCTGCTTCGCCTCAATCTCAATCCCGAAATTGCCGAGATGCTGCGCGCGAAGGCCGACTGGTTCAACGGCCGCGAGGCGACGCAGATGCAGGCGGTCTCGCCGATCGCCCGCACGCCGTATTTCTGTTCGGGCTGCCCGCACAACACCTCGACCAAGGTGCCGGAAGGCAGCCGCGCCATGGCCGGCATCGGCTGCCACTTCATGGCGCTGTGGATGGACCGCAGCACCGAGACCTTCACCCATATGGGCGGCGAGGGCGTGCCGTGGGTCGGCATCTCGCCCTTCACCGACGAGAACCACATCTTCGCCAATCTTGGCGACGGCACCTATTTCCACTCCGGTCTGCTCGCGATCCGCCAGGCGATCGCCTCCAAGGCCAACATCACCTACAAGATCCTCTATAACGACGCGGTCGCGATGACCGGCGGCCAGCGTCACGACGGCGATCTGTCGCCACAGCAGATCACCTTCCAGCTTCACAGCGAAGGCATCCGCGAGATCTATCTCGTCTCCGAGAATCCCGGGCCAGTATCCGCCGTCCGACATCGCTCCCGGCGTCAAGGTCGCGCATCGCGACGACCTTGATCAGGTCATGAAGACCTGCCGAACGATCAAGGGCACATCCGCGATCGTGTTCGTGCAGACCTGCGCCGCCGAGAAGCGCCGCCGCCGCAAGCGCGGCCTGATGGAGGACCCCAGCCGCCGCGTGCTGATCAATCCGGAAGTGTGCGAGGGCTGCGGCGACTGCTCGGTGCAGTCGAACTGCATCTCGGTCGAGCCGCTGGAAACCGCGATGGGCCGCAAGCGCACCATCAACCAGTCGACCTGCAACAAGGATTACTCCTGCGTGAAGGGCTTCTGCCCGTCCTTCGTCACCGTCGACGGCGGCAAGTTGCGCAGCCGCGCGCCTGCCGAACTCGGTGAGATCGGCGAACTGCCCGAGCCCGCGTCGAAGCCGCCGCTGGAACATCCCTACAACATCGCGGTCGGCGGTGTCGGGGGCACCGGTGTGCTGACGATCGGCGCGCTGCTCGGCATGGCCGCGCATATCGAGGGCAAGGCCTCGATGATCCTCGACATGTCCGGCCTCGCGCAAAAGGGCGGCGCGGTGCTGAGCCATGTGCGGCTCTCCGAGCATACGGCCGACGTCACCTGTTCGCGCATCGTGACCGGCACCGCCGATCTCGTGCTGGCGGCGGACGAGGTGGTCGCGGCGTCGAAGGAGACCATCATGCTCTGCGACTCCGGCCGCACCGCTGGTATCATCAACAGCCATCTGATCCCGACCGCGGATTTCATCCTCAACCGCGACTTCAGCTTCCAGAGCCGCAAGGTGAACAGCGTGCTGGAGACCGCGCTGCGCAAGGACTCTTCGTTCTTCGATTTCACCAAGCCGGCCGAGGCGCTGCTTGGCGATTCCATTGCCACCAACATCATGATGATGGGCTACGCCTATCAGAAGGGCCTGCTGCCGCTCTCGGCCGAGGCGATCGAGCAGGCGATCGAGGTCAACGGCGTCGCGATCAAGATGAACAAGGAAGCCTTCCGGCTCGGACGGCTCGCCGTCGTCGACCTGCCGCGGCTGCAGGAAATGATGAAGGGCCATGACGAGGCGACCGCGCCCAAGACGCTAAACAACAAGACGTTAAACAACAAGATGCTGGATGAGATGTCGCTCGACGAGATCATCGAGCATCGCGGCGCGCATCTGAAGGCCTATCAGAACAGGCGGCTCGCAAAGCGCTACAAGGCGCTGGTCGACAAGGTCCGCGACGCTGCGCGCGAGGCGGGCTATGACGAGGCGTTGCCGCGCGCGGTCGCGATCAACTACGCCAAGCTGCTCGCCTACAAGGACGAGTATGAAGTCGCGCGGCTGTTCGCCGACGGCCGGTTCGAGCAGCAGCTCCGCGACCAGTTCGAGGGCGACTACAAGATCAACTTCAATCTCGCCCCGCCGCTGACGACCAACGAGAAGGACGCGGAGGGACGGCCGAAGAAGCGCGCCTACGGCCCCGGCATGATGAAAGGGTTCCGCCTGCTCGCGAAGCTCAAGGGCCTGCGCGGCACGCCGCTCGACATCTTCGGCTATAGCGAAGACCGCAAGCTCGAGCGCACGCTGATCGCGGATTACGAGAAGGACGTTGCGAACGTGCTCGGCCAGCTCTCGTCCGCAAACGCCGAGATCGCCGTCGAACTGCTGTCACTCCCCGACCGCATCCGCGGCTATGGCCCGGTGAAGGAGAAAGCGGTCAAGGACGCAAAAGCCCGCCACGAGCAACTCATAGCCGACCTCGCCAACCCGCCGCCCGCGCCAAGGCAGATCGCGGCGGAATGAGAGGTTGCGCACTTGGCGCGCGCCGCGGCTTCGTTGCGCGGGACGCGTTTCCGTCATTGCGAGGAGCAGCGCGACGAAGCAATCCAGACTGCCACTGCGGAGGCCATCTGGATTGCTTCGCATTCGCTCGCAATGACGATGGACCTGATCTGCGGAGTTTGTTGCGTTTCACGTCGGGAGCGGCGGCCTAGTCTGTCCCTGATGCCGCCGATGTGACCGATCCCGATGCATCTGCAGATTGGGCGGCGCAGCCCTCGCACCATATAAAAGCCGGGGCGTCCGCCTGGAGCAGTTGGATGCGTTCTCTGTTTGCCTTGGGCCTTTTGATCAGCCTGGTTGCGCCGGCCGGCGCCGCAACGGTGCATCATTCGCACTCACGCCATCATGTCGTCGATCCTCGTTTCATCGTTCGTCCCAGCGAAGGCGTAGGCATCCCGCCAGGTTGGTACAAGTTTCCCGGCTATCCGCCGATACCTCCCTCGGCGAATAGAAATCTCGATCCATCCAACTTCGGCGGCGGTTGATCTTCGCTGAGGTCGGTGCAGCGTGGAGCGTGTCGCTATCCGCGACCCCCAGTGAGTGGATTGTCATTGCGAGGAGCAACGCGACGAAGCAATCCAGACTTTTGCGGCGAGGCGGTCTGGATTGCTTCGCTTGCGCTCGCAATGACGGCGGTGAGAGTGACGCATGGACGCGATGCGCAAACTGCCCGTCGTGCCAATCTGTCGCATCCCGACGGGCGTTGCCATGTCGGGCAAATCAGAACGATGATCCGCGCGTCTCGCACCCACAAGAGGGGCGCCTCGCGATCGTCACGGACGTTGGGAGCGGGATGCGATGGACGCGACGCGTCACGAGACGAGTGACGCGATGCGGACGGCGAAATCGTATGGTCCTGGCGCCCCAAGGCTGGCGCTAAATTGGCGATGATGCTTCGCGTCATGCCGATGACGGTGACAACAAAGTCTGGTCACCGGGGAGAGTACGTATAAGCCGTAAAACCATCGCGCGGGGAATGCCGGATGTTTCGGCTGAACCTGTGGTTCTGCCGCGTGCTTTTTGATGCACGCGGACCATGGGTGCGGCCAGCACCCGGCATTCCCTGCGCCCTCTTGTTTCTGATGAGGGTGGTTTGATTGGATAACTCGGGCGTGTCGTGCCGCGAGAACGCGGCCGCTTGTCCTGACAATCTCTTTCCTCGGTCGTCCTCGCGCATGCGAGGACCCATAACCACAGGAAGGCGTGGTTAAGCGAAGTCGGGCCACGACAAACCGCAGCAACGCAACCCTGTGGTTACTGGGTCCCTGCTTCCGCAGGGACGACATCGGAGAAATCATACCATCTCACCGCGCGGAATATTTCGCCGCTTGCCAAGCTGGCGGCAACAGGTCAGAAAAATCGGAGACAAGAAACGCCAGCGGAGAATGAGTTGACCATCAAGGGCAAGGCCTACATTGCCGGGATTTACGAACACCCGACCCGGCACGCACCCGATAAATCCACCGCACAACTCCATGCCGAGGTCGCCAAGGGCGCGATCGAGGACGCAGGGCTCACCAAGGCCGATATAGACGGCTATTTCTGCGCGGGTGACGCGCCGGGCGGGGCCTGGCCGATGGTCGACTATCTCGGTTTGAAGGTGCGCCACATCGATTCCACCGAGACCGGCGGCTGTTCCTATCTGATCCATCTCGGCCATGCCGCCGAAGCCATCGCCGCCGGCAAATGTTCGATCGCGCTGGTCACGCTGGCCGGCAAGCCGCGCACCGGCCCGATGCCGCCGCGCGCCGCGGGCGCCGAGGCCGATTTCGAGGCGGCCTATGGCGCCACCACCCACAATGCCTACGGCATGTGTGCCATGCGCCACATGCACGACTACGGCACCACCAGCGAGCAGCTCGCCTGGATCAAGGTCGCGGCCTCCCATCACGCGCAGTACAACCCGCACGCGATGCTGAAGGACGTCGTCACCGTCGAGGACGTGCTCAACTCGCCGATGATCTCCGATCCCTTGCATCGCATGGATTGCTGCGTCGTCACCGACGGCGGCGGCGCGATGATCGTGACCACGCCTGAGATCGCGAAAAGCCTGAAGAAGCCGCTGGTGCGCCTGATCGGCCATGGCGAGGCCATGAAGGGTCCGCGCGGCGGCAAGGATCTCGATCTCACTTACTCCGCCGGTGTCTGGTCCGGCCCGCGCGCCTTCGAGGAAGCGGGCATCACGCCGAAGGACATCAAATATGCTTCGATCTACGACAGCTTCACGATCACGGTGCTGATGCAGATCGAGGACCTCGGCTTCTGCAAGAAGGGCGAGGGCGGCAAGTTCGTCGCCGATGGCAATCTCATCTCCGGCGTCGGCAAGCTACCGTTCAATACCGATGGCGGCGGGCTCTGCAGCAATCATCCGGTCAACCGCGGCGGCATGACCAAGATCCTCGAGGCTGTCAGGCAATTGCGCGGCGAGGCGCATCCGAAGGTGCAGGTCAAGAACTGCGACCTTGCCGTGGCGCATGGCACCGGCGGACTTCTCGGCGTGCGTCACGCTGCCTCAACCTGCATTCTGGAGCGCGTGTGATGGCTGAAGCGAAGAAATATCCGGCGCCGGTGACCAATCCCGAGACCGCGCCGTTCTGGGATGCGGCCAAGCAGGGCAAGTTCATGATCAAGCGCTGCACTGCCTGCGGCGAGCCGCATTACTTCCCGCGCTCGATCTGCCCGTTCTGCTTCTCCGACAAGACGGTGTGGGAGGAGGCGAGCGGCGAGGCCACGATCTATACGTTCAGCCTGATGCGGAAATCGCCGACCGGGCCTTATGCGATCGCCTATGTGACGCTGAAGGAAGGGCCGTCGATCCAGACCAACATCGTCGATTGCGACATCGCCACGCTGAAGATCGGCCAGAAGGTGAAGCTCGTGTTCAAGCCGACCGAAGGCGCGCCGCTGCCGTTCTTCACGGCGGTGTAACCGATTGCGCACAAACGCGCCCAGCAAAGGCTGGTCATCCCCGCGAAAGCGGGGATCCAGTAAACGCCGGTGACTACTGGATCCCCGCTTTCGCGGGGATGACGAGCAAAGACGGGAGGACGCAAGAAAAAATGCCGATCAAATACGAAGAGCTGATGGCGCTGAAGAACCTCGGCCAGAAATACAGCTACGGCGATCGCGAGGTGATGCTGTACGCCTATGGCATCGGCCTGGGCGCCGATCCCATGGACGAGCGGGAGCTCGCTTTCGTCAACGAGGCCTGCGCCACGCCGCGTCCGCTGAAGGTGGTGCCGACCTTTGCCTCCGTCGCGGCGTGGGGCTCCGGGCCGGGCGAGATGAATCTCAACCGCGTCATGGTCGTCGACGGCGAACGCGACATCACCTTTCACAGGCCGCTTGCGACGGCCGCGCACATCACCGCGGACTCGTCCGTGCTTGCGGTTTCCGACAAGGGCAAGGACAAGGGCGCGGTGATCCGTCACCAGACGATCCTGAAAGACGAGAAGGGCGAGAAGCTTGCGACGCTCGTCGCTTCGCGCTTCGCCCGCGGCGATGGCGGCTTCGGCGGACCGTCCGGCGGCATCCCCGAGCCGCATCAGGTGCCGTCGCGCGCGCCCGATAAGACCGTCGACATCACGACGCGGCCGGACCAGGCGCTGGTCTATCGGCTCTGCGGCGACCGCAATCCGCTGCACTCCGATCCCGAGTTCGCCAGGAAGGCCGGCTTCCCGAGGCCCATCCTGCACGGCATGTGCACCTATGGCATCACCTGCCGCGGGATCTTGCAAACCTATGCCGATTACGATCCATCCGCCTTCAGGCAGCACGCCGCACGGTTTTCCTCGCCGGTGTTCCCCGGCGAGACCGTGACCATGGAGCTGTGGAAGGACGGCAACGTCATCTCATTCGAAGCCAAGGTGAAGGCGCGCGGCGTCACCGTGATCAAGAGCGGCAAGACGGTGCTGGGTTAGCATCGCCACAACCCCCGTCATTCCGGGGCAGCCCGCACGGCTGAACCCGGAATCCAGAGGTTGTTGATCGAGATTCCGGGTTCGCGCTCACGCGCGCCCCGGAATGACGGAATTTAACGACGGGAGAGAGAACCATGGGACTACTTGACGGCAAGGTGGCGCTGATCACCGGGGCGGGTGGCGGACTGGGCGAAGCCTATGCAAGGCTGTTCGCGCGCGAGGGCGCGGCGGTCGTGGTCAACGATCTCGGCGGCCCGCGCGATGGCTCCGGCTCCGACAAGTCGATGGCCGATAAGGTGGTCGATGCAATCAAGGCCGAGGGCGGCCGCGCGGTCGCCAATGGCGCCGACATCTCGACGCTCGCCGGCGGGCAGTCCGTGTTCGACGACGCGATCAAGCATTTCGGCCGCGCCGACATCCTCGTCAACAATGCCGGCATCCTCCTGGACGAGACCTTCGCCAAGGCCAAAGAGGCGAACTGGGACCGTGTGATCAAGGTACATCTCAAAGGCACCTTCTGCTGCACGCAACCCGTCTTCAGGTGGATGCGCGACAATGGCGGCGGCGTCATCGTCAATACGTCCTCGACATCGGGGCTGATCGGCAATTTCGGCCAGACCAACTACGGCGCGGCCAAGGGTGGTATCTGGGGGCTGTCCAACGTGCTGGCGATCGAGGGCCGCAAATACAACATTCGCGTGTGGACGCTGGCACCGGGCGCGCTGACTCGCATGACCTCGGATCTGCCGCGCTACAAGGAGAATCCGGGTGCCGCGCTCGGACCGGACGGCATCGCGCCGGCCGTGCTATACATGGTCAGCGACCTCTCCGGCGACCAGACCGGCAAGGTGCTCGGCGTCTCCGGCCCCCGCGGCGTCCGCGAGATGCGGATGATGGAAATGGACGGCTGGAAGCCGCCCTTCACGGGATGGAAAGCCGAGGATATCGTGACGCACGGCAAGGATATCTTTTTCTCGGAAGGCAGATCAAGATAGGCGGCACGGCGGTTTTGAGATACAGTCGTTCCGGGGCGACGCGCAGCATCGAACGCCAATGCGTAATTGCGCATCGAGAACCTTGAGATTCCGGGTTCGACTCTTCGCAGGCGCCCCGGAATGACGAAGAGAGAGTAGGAGACGGACATATGACAAAACTCACCGCCGACGCCAAAGGCACGTTCGCAATCGCCCCGACGCCGTTCCATGACGACGGCCGCATCGACGAGCGATCGATCGACCGGCTGACTGATTTCTACGCCGAGGTCGGCTGCGACGGCGTCACCGTGCTCGGCATTCTCGGCGAAGCGCCGAAGCTCGATGCGGCGGAGGCCGAGCAGGTCGCAGTCCGCTTCGTCAAGCGTGCAAAGACCATGCAGGTGATCGTCGGCGTCTCGGCGCCGGGCTTCGCCGCGATGCGGTCGCTGGCGAAAGCCTCGATGGATGCCGGCGCGGCCGGCGTGATGATCGCGCCGCCGCCGAGCCTGCGCACGGACGACCAGATCACCGGCTATTTCAAGCAGGCGCAGGAAGCGATCGGCCCCGACATTCCCTGGGTGCTGCAGGATTACCCCCTGACCCTGAGCGTGGTGTTCACGCCGGCGGTGATCAAGAAGATCGTGATGGACAGCACATCCTGCGTGATGCTCAAGCACGAGGACTGGCCGGGGCTGGAAAAGATCTCCGCGCTGCGCGCGTTCCAGAAGGACGGTTCGCTCAAGCCGATGTCGATCCTGTGCGGCAACGGCGGCTTGTTCCTGGATTTCGAGATGGAGCGCGGCGCTGACGGCGCGATGACCGGCTACGCCTTCCCCGAGCTTCTCATCGATGTCGTGCGGCTGTCGAAGGAAGGCAAGCGCGACGCCGCGCATGACCTGTTCGACGCGCATCTGCCGCTGATCCGCTACGAGCAGCAGCCCGGCGCCGGTCTCGCCGTGCGCAAATATGTGCTGCAGAAGCGCGGCATCATTGCCTCAAGTACGCAGCGCAAGCCCGGCGCCACGATTACCGCAGCGGCGAAGGCCGAGGTGGATTATCTGCTGTCGCGCGTCGCGCGGGTCGACCGGCGCGCGCAACTCGCGCCGCAATCGAGCGCGGCGGGTTGACCGATGCCTGACGTCGTCGCCTCGCGGCCCGCATCCACCATCTTGCTGCTGCGCGATAGCGCGGCGGCACGCGAGATCGAAGTCTTCATGATGGTGCGTCACCATCAGATCGAGTTCAATTCCGGCGCGTTGGTGTTTCCGGGCGGCAGTGTTGACAACAATGACAGGGAGATCGCGGCACGCACTGAGCTCTATGGCGGCGGGGAGGGCCTCGACGAAGCTGCGCTCGGCTTCCGTATTGCCGCGATCCGCGAGACCTTCGAGGAAAGCGGTATCCTGCTGGCGCGTCCGAGGGGCTCGGCCGCGTTGATCGATGCGGCGCGCGCGAGCGAAATCGAGGCGTCGCACCGCGCCGCGTTGTGCGGGGGCAAGACCACGTTTCTCGATGTTCTCGCTCATAACGGTCTCTGGCTCGCACTCGACGAACTCGTGCCCTATGCGCACTGGATCACGCCCGAGGGCATGCCGAAACGTTTCGACACCTGGTTCTTCCTCGCCGCGGCGCCGCCCGATCAACTCGGCGCGCATGACGGCAAGGAGTTCGACCGACTCGATCTGGGTGTCGCCGCGCGAGGCGCTGGAGGGCGGCGAGAACGGCCGCTTCAAGCTGCCGTTTCCGACCACGCGCAACCTGATCAAGCTCGGCAAGCAGCCGAACGTCAGCGCCGCGCTCGATGATGCGACCGGCAAGCCGATCGTCACGGTGATGCCGATCATGACGAAGCTCAACGGCGGCCGCCAGCTCCGCATCCCGCGCGAAGCCGGCTATGACGGGGAACTGTTCGAAGTCGGCGCGGTGGGGTGATATTCGGGGCGCGGCGCGATAAGTCTCCCCGCCGTCATTGCGAGGAACAAAGCGACGAAGCAATCCAGGACCGTCTCCTCGGATGCATTCTGGATTGCTTCGCTTCGCTCGCGATGACGGGAAGATACTTCGATACATAACGAAATATGGAGATGCTGTTCAATGTAAGTTCCGCTCTCGACCGCAATCGAGACCGGAAAGCCCGATATGACCGAAGCCCCCGCGCCACGCCCGCCCATCGCAACCGAGCTCGCGCTCCTCGTGCTGCTCGCGACGCTGTGGGGCGCGTCCTACACCTTCATCAAGATCGGCGTCGCCACCATTCCGCCGATCACGCTGATCGCGGCGCGCACCTCGCTCGCGGGACTCCTGTTGCTCTCCATCATGCGCTGGCGCGGACTGGCGATGCCGTCCGATCTCGCGACCTGGCGCCGCTTCATGTTTCAGGCCTGCCTCAACAGCGTGATCCCGTGGACGCTGATCGCCTGGGGCGAGCGTTTCGTCGATGCGGGGCCTGCGACGATCCTCAATTCCGCCGCGCCGATCTTCACCTTCCTGTTCACCGCGCTGGTGACGCGGCACGAACCGGTGACCCCGCGGAAACTGCTGGGCGTGGTCGCGGGGATGGCGGGCATCTGCCTGATCGTCGGGGTCGATGCGTTCCACGGGATCGGGCAGGGGCTGCTCGCGGAGATCGCGATCGTCGCCGCGACCCTCTGTTACGCCGGCGCCGCGATCTTCGGCCGCGGTTTCAAGGGCCTCGATCCGATCGCGCCGGCTGCCGGCTCGCTGTTGGCGGGTGCGGCCGTGCTCATTCCCTTGAGCGTTGCGATCGAACGGCCGTGGACGTCGTCGCCGTCCGCAAGCTCGGTCCTGGCGCTGCTCGGGCTTGCCCTGTTCTCGACTGCCGCGGCTTTCGTGATCTATTTCCGGCTGGTGCAGACGCTGGGCTCGGTCGGCACGACGGCGCAGGCCTATCTTCGCGTGCCGATCGGTGTCGCGATCGGCGTGATCTTCCTCGGCGAGCGCCTGTCGCCGACCGCCTATCTCGGGCTCGCCTGTGTCGTGATCGGCGTCGCCGCGATGACGATCCCACCGCGGAAGGCTGCCATGCCAAGCGGCGCTTCAAGGGCTGCTTGACGACATCCGGAGGTTACCGGCATCCTCGCGCCAAATCGTGGGTGCCGAAATCCCGCGAGATAAAATCAGGGCGGGAGCGGGCGATGGTCTGGCGGCGTGTTTGCGTGTTGATCGGCGTGTGCCTCGCAGTCGTCTCGATGTCCCGGCGCGCATCGGCGCAGGACAATTTTCCCGGCAAGCCGATCCGTGTCGTCATTCCCTATGCACCCGGCAGTGTCGCCGACGTTTTCGCCCGCATCGTCGCGCAGAGCATGGCCGCGCAATGGAATGGCGCATCGATCGTCGTCGAAGCCAAGTCGGGCGCCAACGGATCGATCGCGGCGGAGGAGGTCGCGCGCTCAGCGCCGGATGGGTACACGTGGCTGCTGGTCACGACCTTCTTCACCGCGAGCCCGTCGCTGACCAACAATCTGCGCTGGGACCCCTTGCGCGATTTCGCCGCCGTTGGGCAGATCTGCCGGGCGCCGAATTTCTTCATCGTGCCGACGAGCCTGCCGGTCAAGAACGTCGCCGAGTTCGTGGCGCTGGCGAAGGCGAAACCTGGCACGCTGAATTACAGCCATCCCGGCAAAGGCTCGACCGGCCATCTTGGCTTCGAACTGTTCAAGCGGCTCGCCGGTATCGACGTGACCGGCATCGGGTACCGCGGCTACCCGCAGATGGTGCCGGACATCGCCTCGGGCTTGATCACGTCGACCTTCGTGTCGGCGAACCAGGCGCTGTCGCAGGTGCAGACCGGCGCGATCCGCATCATCGGCACCATCAACGAGAGCCGCACCAAATATTTCCCCGACGTGCCGACCATGGCCGAGCAGGGTTATGCCGAGGCGCAGGTGACGCCCTGGTTCGGCATCGTGGTGCCGGCGGCGACGCCGCACCCGGTCGTGGAGCGGATCAGCAAGGTGCTCGACGGCGCGCTGGGAACAGCCGAGGTGCGCGACAAGCTCGACACGGCAGGCTGCGAGCCCAAGGGCGCGCCGCTTGCCCAATTCGCGGACATCATCAAAGCCGACGTCGCGCTATGGGCCAAGGTGGTCAAGGAGGCCGGCATCACGGCTGACTGAACACTTATGGCAAGCATTTTCGGGCTTGCCGGAAATCCGCCATGTCCGCCTGAAAACTGGCAGAATCGCGCCATGGGACCGTCTCCGGCAGGTTCCCCCGGCGCTTGATTACGTCGTATATAATAGGACTTTGAAGCCGGTAATTTTAACCATGTTTGGGTTCGCAGCGGTCTTGCAACGTATTCGATCCTTGTCGTTCTCGATCGGGCAAATGACCTTTGGCAGCTTTTTGACGCTGCTTGCGGTCATCACTGCGACCAGCATGGCGAGTGTCATCGCGATCCGCCACATCGATACGACCTTTGCCGAGCTCCAGCGGCTGCAGGATGTCGGTGATCTCGCCGCGGAGATCGACCGCCGCATGAACGAGCTGCGGCTTGCGGCGCGAGATTTCGTCACCGATCCCGGCGCGCGCTCCGGCCGGGTCAGCGAAGCGGCATCCGAGCTGAACACGCTGTTGAAGAAGACCCGGCTCGAGCTTGCGCCCGAGCAGCAGAACATGATCGACGGCGTGACCCAGCGGCTCGTCAATTATCGCGAGGGCATCGAACGCGTCAGCGAACTGATCGCGCGCCGCGCCGACCTGCTGGCCGGGCTGTCGCCGGTTCGGATGAAATTCGAGGCGGCGATGGCCGACGTTCCCGACCGGGCCAGCGCCAGGGTCGTGTTCCGCACGCAGAACGAGGTCTCGGCGGCCTTGCTGGCCTATGATCCCGCGGGCGCCGAGCAGGCGGCAAGACGGATGCGAGCGCTCACGATCGAGGATTCCAGCCTGCGTTCCGCCACCGATGCCTATGCCGACGCGGTCATCGCCATTGCCGGAACGGAAGGCGAGATCGCCGCGCTCGACAAGGACGTACTGGGCACGGAAGGCCGGCTGATCGGCAAGGTCACCGAACTCTTGCGCGAGCTCAGCGCACGGCGCGGCCGGGTGCTGTCGCACGACTTCGCGCGGACGCTGAGCGAGGCCAAGTGGCAGAGCATCATCCTCGGCACGATCGGGGTGTTGATCGGCATCGTCGCGGCGTCATTGGTGGTCCGCCACACCGTGCGTCCGCTCGCTGCGATCGCGAGCTCGATCCGCGCGCTGGCCGCCGGGCGGCACGACGCCTCGATCCCCGATACCGACGTCGAGAACGAGATCGGCGACATCGCCCGGGCAGCCGAGGTGTTCCGCCGGACGCTGGCGGAGGCTGATGCCGCACGCGAAGCGGCAGTGCGCGCACTCGCCGAGCAGCGGCTCGCAGAAGAGAGCTATCGCAAGCTGTTCGAGACTTCCATCGACGGCATCTATGTCACGACGCCGGCCGGTGCGCTGCTCAACGCCAATCCGGCGCTGGCGCGCATGATGGGACATGACACGCCTGAGCAACTGATCAGCGCGGTCAGCGATGTCTCCGGTAATGTCTATGTCCATCCCAAGGCGCGCGACGAATACAAGGCCCTGATGCAGCGCGACGGCATGGTGCGCGAGTTCGAATACCAGGTGCGGCGGCGCGACGGCAACATCCTCTGGCTTTCCGACAGCGCGACCTCCGTGCGCGACGATGGGGGCGAGGTCGTCCGCTACGAAGGCACGGTGCGTGATATCACGGACCAGAAGCGCGCTGAGGGCGCGATCGCCGAAGGACGCAGGCTGTTGCAACAGGTCATCGACACGGTGCCCGCCGTGATCAATGTGAAGGACAGAAATCTTCGCTATGTGCTGATGAACCGCTACATGGCCGGCATCTTCGACATCGAGCCCGCGGAAGCGCTGGGGCGCACGACAAGTGACCTGATGTCGCGCTACGGCGCGAGGAAGACCGACGAAAACGATCTGCGCGTTCTGAGGACCAAGAGGGGATTAGGCTTCTACGAAGAGGAGTACATGGATGCCGCCGGTCACATCCGGCACTGGCTCGTCAACAAGATGCCGTTGCTCGACGGCGACGGCGAGATCGAGCGCATCGTCACGGTGGCGCTGGACATCGGCGAGCGCAAGCGCGGCGAGCAGGAGATGCGCAAGGCGCGCGATGCAGCCGAGACCGCGCTGCGCAATCTGCGCGAGACCCAGGCCTCGCTGATCGAGGCCGAGAAGCTCGCGGCTCTGGGGCGGCTCGTGGCAGGCGTCGCCCATGAGGTCAACAATCCCGTCGGCATCAGCCTGACGGTCGCCTCGGCTCTCGAGCGCAAGACCGCGAATTTCGCCGACGAGGTTGCGCGTGGCGATCTTCGCCGCTCGAGCCTCAACGAATTTCTCGCAACCAGCCGCGATGCCTCTTCGCAGCTTGTGGCCAACCTCAACCGCGCGGCCGAGCTGATCCAGTCCTTCAAGCAGGTCGCCGCCGACCGCAATTATTCCGACCAGCGCAGTTTCGATCTCGCCGACCTGACCGAGCAGGTGGTGATGAGTCTCCGGCCTGGATTGCGGAAGCACAATCTGACGCTCAACGTCGAGTGCCAGCCCAACCTGATCATGAACTCTTATCCCGGCCCCTATGGCCAGGTGCTCACCAACCTGTTTCTCAACTCGGTCGCGCATGCTTTTCCGGCCGGGGGGCCCGGCGTGATCGACATCCAGGCGCGCTCGTCGGGCAAGGACAATGTCGAGATCATCTTCGCCGACAATGGCTGCGGTATGAGCCTCGACGTTCGCCGCCGCGCTTTCGATCCGTTCTTCACCACCCGCAGGGATCAGGGCGGTACCGGGCTCGGTCTGCACATCGTCTACAGCATTGTCACCACGCGCCTTGGCGGCCGGCTCGATCTCGACTCCGAGCCGGGCGGAGGGACGCGGATCCAGATCATCCTGCCGCGCATCGCGCCGCTGGAGCAGGCAGCGGAATAGCGCGTCGCGGTCAGTCGATGTCGGCGAGCTTGCGCAACGTGGCGCCGAAGATCTGGCTGGCCTTGCCGACCAGCGCCGTTCCGCTCATGACCGCGCTCGTATCCGTGAAGCTGCCGGAGACGCCGATGCCGACAGCGTTTGGCGCGCCGAACAATGGATTGGTGTCAGGACTGGAGGTATGGCGCTGCACCAGCACTTCGCCCTTGAAGGTGTTGTCGTCCTTCACAGTGTAGGTGCCGATGTAATACAAATAAGCGTCGCCGCCGACGATCTTGCCGTCGCGGAATACGACCACGCCGCTGCCTTTGCCGATGCGCCCATCCTGCAGGCTGACGTGGATCGAATACAGCCCGTTTTTCATAGCGTCCCGATGCCGGCCGCGTTGCCCATCGAAGCCGGTCCCACGTATCATGCCAAAGGCCGGCATTCTGCGCAACGCGACAGCTTGACCGATGAGGCCAGTCATCGCGACCAGACAAAGTTCCCTGCGCGAATCGTCTTGCGCGGTTCGAGCCAGCCGCGATTCGAAACGCTCAGGTTGTTTGGCCCGCTTAATGCATAGCTGTTGCTGCACCGGGGGTAGGTGCAGGAGCAAGACATGAGCAACTGGATCCAGTCCGGCGGCCGTGCGCCGCATGAATGCAGTGATGCGTACCCTCAGAAGAATGTTGATCTAGGTTTCGCCGAACGTTGGCGAGCACCGCTTCGCGTCAGCGGTGCCGCGATTTTGATGGCGCTGGCGGCACCGACCGGACACGCGCGCGATCGTGGTCAGTTCGCCAACTCCACGCCGGAGATGCGCAGCTGGTTCGAGGGCCTGCGCAGCGGCAGGGGACCGTGCTGTTCGGATGCGGACGGCAGCGCCGTCAGTGATGTGGATTGGGAAACCCACGAAGGCCATTACCGCGTGCGTGTCGACGGTCAATGGGTCGACGTGCCCGACAATGCCGTGATAACGGAGCCAAACAGAATCGGCCGGACCATGGTCTGGCCGGTCCGGGGTTATCTTGGCCTGACCATCCGCTGCTTCATGCCGGGAAGCATGACGTAGCCGCTTCGCGCCGCGGTCACGCGTATTTCTTGTCGCGCTCCAGAAGCTCGATTGAAATGCCCTGTGGGCCGCGGATGAAGCAGATGCGCACGCCTGGGCGGATCGTCGTCGGCTCCTTGGTGAATTCGACGCCCTTGGCCTTGATCTCGGCGGCGACGGTATCGATGTCCTTGACCGTCAGCCCGAAATGGTCGAGGCCCTGATACGGTGTCACGGGCGGCGCGTTGATGCCGTCGCCTGCGGCCACCGGAGCGATGAACACATTGGCTCCGCCGAGCTTGACGTCGATGCGGCCGGGGCCGCGGATAATCACTCCGCCGAGAATGTCTTGAAGCCAGGTCGCGGTTGCCTCCGGGTCGGGGCTGCGCAGGTGGACATGATCCCAAGTGACGATCGGCATGGTTACTTCCCTTTTTTGGTTCCTTGGTGCCTGCAGTGCACGGTCTTGCGAAAGTCCGGTCGGCCGGACAGTGTGACGCGGAGGTTATACCGCCGGTGTCGCCAGGCAACTGTCAGCGCCAGCCTCGGACGAGGGCGGGGCGATGCGGTCATATCCGTCCCAGTTGCCCAATTCCAGTATCGAGATCTCCGGTTGACTGGATAAGCTGGACACGCCCCTTCAGTTGTATTCCGGTCACCTGATCTAATTGAGCCTTCCATTGCTATTGCTTGCGGCATCAACGCCATTGTCCTCTAATTGTCGCGTTTGGACGGAACAATTGGGTTCCTCGTTCATTGATGGACGCGCGGCCGTCGCGCAGGCTGATGGTGCTGCCATGAGCACTGAACTCGACCGTATTGAACTGGGACGATTTGCGAGGTTCGGCGGTTTTTTCCATCGGTCCGACCGGACCACGACCTGGCATCACAAGCGGCATCTGTTGTGGTTGGCGATCCTGCTCGTTGCAGCGTTGGCGGGTGGCGCGGTTTGGTTCAACTACGACGGCAGCAGAACCGACAGCGCGCCGGCTCAACCCGCGACAGCCTCCATCGAAACCCCGGCACCGTTGCCCTTGACAGCCGCTTCGCCAAATCCGGCCGCGTCCGACGTCCCGTCCATCCCGGCATCGCCTGAGCAGATTTCGACCGCCGACGCGCCGCCCCAGGCGGTTGAGCCGCCGCCAGTCAACGGCCTGAGCATTTCCTCGCAATTCTGGCGCTGGGGCGGACTGGGATCGAAGGCGCTCGTGACGTTGACGCTGCGGAACAACAACGATTATGCGGTCAAGGACATTGAGCTGCTTTGCGCGTTCGTGCGCAGCGACGGAAGTCATCTGACCGATCGCAGGCGGGTCATCCCCGACACCGTGAACATGAAGAGCCGGAAGACCTTCGCGCAAATGCTCATTGGCTTCGTCAATATCAATGCGAGCCACGCAAAGTGCACTGCGGTAGCCGCCAACCGGAGTTGAGGCTTCCTGTCGCGATAGTGCTGCAAATTTACGTTACTTGTTGAACCAGCAGGCGCGGCGCGGAACCAATGCCTATATCTCTTGTTAGAGATGATCCGCGCGTGGGCGCCGGCAGGGCGGTGGGATATGCCTTTACTTCGGTATTTTGTGTATGTTGGTGGGGCATTGCTTGCGCTGCTGCTGATCTCTGACGTCGTACTGCCGCAGGTGCCGCTTCCCGGTAATCTGACGTCGGCATCCGATCTTCCCGCGGTGCGCATCCGTTCTCAACAGAAATGGCCTGAGCGCGTGGTCATCGATACCACGGTACCTCTGCCTGCGGCCGCCGTGAAGGTCGCAAGGGCCGAGGGAGCTGCGCCGCAACCGCCAATCGCCGGTG
The DNA here is from genome assembly GCA_963770385.1 of uncultured Alphaproteobacteria bacterium. Taxonomy (GTDB): domain Bacteria; phylum Pseudomonadota; class Alphaproteobacteria; order Rhizobiales; family Xanthobacteraceae; genus Bradyrhizobium. Next base: position 4,685,916 of record CAVYPJ010000003.1, read on the forward strand.
CGTCAGCGAAGGCGAGCGTGCGCGAGGCTTTTGCTCAAGTGCCGCCCGGCCAGGTAGAACAGAAGCAGCCGGCCGCGTCGAAGGTTGCGGCGGTGGCACCGACCGAGCCCGGCAAGACTCAAGTCAAACCTCAGCCCAAGCGTAAGGTCGTGAGAGCGCGACCCGCTGGTCGACCGATGATGATGGTCGCACAGCAGCCGCATTTCGGACTGTTCGACAGCACCTGGTAGGCCGAACCGCTCGGCGATCTCTTTGCATTCTCGACACGGCCGGCTCGTGCGGCGTCAGCAGCCGCGGCAGATGCTCTTGATCCGATGGTTCAGGACCCGGTCCAGATCACGCGATGTCGCTTGGACGTAGGGATCGTTGCCACGATCCTGCGGACGACGACCCCGTTGCCCCTGATCGCCCCCGTCATGCCCCGGCTCGTCCCCGACGCGCGCCCCGCGCATCCCGCGTTCGTCATGTCGATGTCCGCCATGAGAAAATCTATCATGGACAAAACCATGACTGACAAAACCATGACTCCCGCGAGCAGCGGCGGGCAGCGGGTTCGACGTGATCAGCGCGGCAAGGCCGACCGCGGTCGCCACATATCGTATGACGGCAGCGTTGCCGTTGGATGTCCCTAGCCAGTCCATACTGTCACGATATGCGCAACTGTGGGCGGATTCCGGGCAGCCGCACGCGCGGTCACGCAGCGTTTATTGTTGATTTCGCGCAAAGCGCGGTTGGCTAGGAACACCTAGCGTGGCTCACGGTTGGGAGGAACTTGGTGCCAAGGTCAATCAGCATGTCGAAAGTTCCAAACCTATCGATCTCACCGGAGAAGGTGTTCTTCATTGTTTCCAAGACGCATCAGTCGGAGATGGAAGCATCCGAGCCGGAATTGATCGCGGATTTCGAGGACGACGACGCCGGCGAAGGGCGGGTTGGCAAGGACACCGACCTGACCGAGCTGTCCAGTTTCATCTCGGATCTGAATGTCGATGAGCAGATCGATCTCGTTGCTTTGATGTGGCTTGGCCGCGGCGATGGCGATCTCGACAGTTTTTCCGATTTGAGGAGCCAGGCCGCCGACGCCCACAACAACCGCACCGCAGCCTATTTGCTCGGCACGCCGATGTTCGCCGATTATCTGGAAGAAGCGATGTCGGCGTTCGGCCTGTCGGCCGAGGATTTCGAAGACGACGTCTGACCGCCGTCGGACGCGGCGTTACCCAGCGCCGGTCGTTCGGAATGCGCGCATATGTGAGCTTAGAAACCTGAGCAGATGGCCGGCGGCGTTGGGCAACTCCCGTCCGAGCCGCGTGATCAGGCGAGCTTCCGTCGACGCCAGCAGCGGATTGTCGACCGGCAGCGCCAGCAGCGAGCCATCGGCGAGATCCGCAGCGACCGAGAAGGCCGGCAGCATGGTCAGGCCGAGGCCGCTCTTGACGAAGTGGCGCAGCACGTTGATCGAGCTGGTGACGAGTTTCGGCGATAGTTCGATTTGCTCCGACGTTTCCGCCATCGCGACGATCTGCCTTGTCCCGTAACCGGGATGCATCAGGCCGAGCGCGTAGTCGGAAATTTCGGAGAGGCGCACAGGACGGTTGTGCCGTTCAAGCGCATGGCCCGGCGGCACGATGACGCAAATTGGCTGGCGTATCGCCGTTGTCACGCGGATCCGGGGATCGGCCCCGGCGTTGAACACCAGCCCGACGTGATAGCGGTCTTCCGCCACGCCACGAACAACGTCGTTGGTGCCGGCGAGATCGAACGACATCGTCAGTTGCGGATGCTTCTCCCAGAACTTGCCGAGCGGGCCAGACATCATGTCGCTGACGAATCCCTCGCCCAACACGATGTCGACATGGCCGCGCTGCAGGCCCTGCAGCTCGCGCAGCTTGGCGATGGTGTCTTCCTGATCGGCCGACCATTGGCGGAAACGCTGCACGAGCAATTCTCCGGCTTCCGTCGGCCGGATGCCGCGGCTCAGGCGCTCGATCAGGGTCATGCCGACGTCCTTTTCGAGCTGGGCGATCTGACGGCTGATGACGGAGGGGTTGATATCAAGTCTTTCGGCTGCGGCTCGCACGGAGCCGAACCGGACCGTCTCGTGGAGATAGTGCAGGCGGTGATTATCAAGCAAAGCGTTCATTGTCTCAGGCGTCGTTGACTTCAGGTCAACATTAATCGACATTGATGCTGATGTCTGCCGTGAATTTCGCCAGCCACGTTTTTTGAGCAGCAGCGAGAGGAAAGATTGTGACGGCGATCGGCGTGATCGGGCGTGTGACCAGGGATGTCGGCCGCGTGCATCGTGTCGCAGCCGCGGTCCACGCGGGCACCTTCTGGATCAACTCGACCATCAATGCGGCTTCGCCGTTCGGCGGCTACAACATGAGCGGCCATGGCCGCTCCAGCGGAGTCGAGGCGCTCTACGAATATACGCGAGCAAAAAGCGTCTGGGTCGAGACGGCGGCCGAGCCTGCGGTGGCCTTCGGCTATGCGCCGGGCATTCGGGGACTGACCGTCAGAGTCAAGGGCTCATACAAGGTCGTTGTCGGCCCGCTTGCTTCTGAGGTTGCTTGCGCGCGGGGCGCCGGGGCAGGGCTGGAGGGCCTAAGGGAATGCCGCGCCATCTCCATGCCAGGAGCCCCGCCGCCACAAATTCGCAAACGTCGTGGCTGCACATGAGGACGCCAGTAGATTGACGCCGCAAAGTGCGTAAGACTGCGGCTTTCGGAAGGAGGATTTCAATGCGATTGATCTCTTTCGCTGCCGCGATCTCGTTGGCGATCGTGCCGGTGGCTGCCTTGGCTCAGCAATCTCCGCCGACGACAGGTGACACGATAGGCCATCCTCCGCCGCTGTCCGGTCCTCCGCCGCTTGCCGAGCCTTCGGCAGCGCAGACCGCGCCGTCGAATGCAAAGCCGGCGGCGAGCCAGCCGGCTCCGAAGGGTTATACGGGGGCGTATGCGCCGACGAATACGGCGACCCCATACTCCTCGGGGCCGCTGCTGCAATCCAGTGCGGGGCCGGGTTTGAACGTCACCGATTCGGATGGAGTCTCCACGCGGACGGTCAAGGCAGTTCCGTGCAGCGCCTCGGCGCGCGAGACGGATGGGTTTACGACCTGTGTGGGGATTCCCGATCGGCAGGAGCGTGATCTACGGAGGAGCCGCCGGCGCGACTAAAGCGCGATGAGAAACGCGTTCCGCGTTTGTCGCGAGGGAAAACCGCGACACACTTTTCCGGATCATGCTTTAGGCGGAAGCGCAGGTCTGCCGGCCGGCGATCCCTGGTTTCATTGTCAACGGCAGTTCCCCGCCGTCCGCGTCTGGATTTCGGGGCCGCCTTGATGTCGCGCCGGTGGCCGCCACTCTAACTCTCTGTGATCATCAGCAGCATGGCGCGGCCGGCGACCCAGCTCAAGCACGTCATGACGATGCAGAGGAAGCTCACGACGAGGACCTCAGCCATATTCGTCATCCGTGCAAAGCCGAGATAGGTGAAGATCGCCGCCGGGCAGCCGAGCAGGAACGTTCTGATCATGAGCCAAGCTGCGCGATGGGAGGCGTGGCCCAATTGCTGAAAAACTGCCGACATCAATCACTCCTGAAATCATGAAACTGGCGCCGAAAAAAGTGCGCCGTGGCGATCCATGATCGCCGGTCAATTCAATTCGTCCGATAGAAATGCAATCCGGACAGTTTGGATATTACGCCCAGCCTGCCATCGTCAAAACCAGCTAACGGGTGCAAAGGCTACCACGCTCAATCTTCAGCGTCGCGACATGATCAACGTCGCCGTCCGCTCCTCCGGCGAATTGCGTAAGGGCAAAATCAACTAACCCGAACGCATTTTCTGCCCTTCATTGTCATTGCGACATGGTCACTACGGGACATCGTCACTACGGGAGCATCGTGTCTTCGATCGCCAACCTCCTGACGCGCGGCATTCTGTCGTCCTGGCCAGGATGCTTGCAGCATTGCTAAGACTTTGCGGCGTGCGACGAAGAAAGCCAACAGGTCGCCGTCGACAAGCGCCATCCGCCGATCAAAAAAGATGGCCCCGGCGTGGGGGGCCGAGGCCAAATGGGGTTGCTGCTGTTTGGGTAGTCTTGCATCACAGGCAGCGCCACATATTGACTCACTTATCCACATTTGTCCACAGGTCTATCTTATTCAAAAGACTGACGAAAATCAAAAATACCACCGGCTGGCCGCCAGTCGGGCGCTTTCCTGACAATTTAGGAACGATGCGTGTCCCGCGAACTCGTTGTCCATGAAGCCGCCGATGAAAACCCTCCCGCGGCGGCGCGGCGGCCCTGGCGCTCTTCGCTTTGCTTGCGCCGGGGCCGTTCCTGGCCCTTCCGCAAGGGCCTGATAGCGATGTGTCGATAACCACTTGCGCAAGGCGGGTTCGTATGCCCGGCGTGCGCCGTCTGACTCAGGTCCGGATCGGCCGAAGCACATCTGCAACGTCTGGGACCAAGTGGTGGTCACGGCATACGCTCGAGCGGGCAAGGCGACCGCGATCTCGTTGTTCACCGGTTGCGTATTCACTCGTTACGTATTCACTCGTTGGATATTCACTTGGACCGCCTTCTTAAATCATCATGAGATAGGGCGGTCTCCGCGGAGACGTTTGGGTCCGCGGGGGCGCGGATAAGTGCAAACGCTGCCACGAGCGCGATCACACTACCGGCGATGATAGCAAGGAATATGCGGTCCATCTCCTTCAATGAGGAGCGGGCCATAGCGTTCCCTCGCTAATTCATCGACACGTTCAATTCCTGGCCGGATCTCACGTGCGATAGTCGTGCGAACGGTCCGTGCCTCGCATCGCGCTCAGGGTTTGATTGATTGACAAAAAAGCCCGGACAGTGCCGGGGCTTTGAGTTCACCAGTGCTCATCCGTCGCGTTCGATCCGCCTGAAATAACGCATGTTCGGAATTGCGGTCGCACTCTACGCACACGTGCCCTTGACCCCCGTGCCAAAATGGCAACACTCAAAAGTGTACCCGACACCATCTTGCACGCCGGCCGTAGAGAAGCTCGATACGAGATCGAGGAGATGAGCACGAAAATCAAATCAGCCTCGGCCTTCCGCGGCGTCAGCGCATGATATCGATGCGGCATATGTGCTAGCGGTGAATGCCTAGGTAGGCGAAGTAAGCGGCGGCCGCGGAAGCCAGCGCTGAAATCGCCGCTGCCATTGTGCACAAGAGAGCATATAGCTGCATGCGTTTTGTCGCGGCCAGAGCATCGAACTCGGCTATGCCTTGCAGCAAATGGTCTTTTCCCAGTTCACCTGCGTTGTATCGCGCAATCAGGCGACGGATGAACTCTTCTCGGTCATCGGTCAAATCGCACCACCCGCACACGACGCCAACTGATTTCGGAGCGCAAGAAGCATGAAGATAGTGCCACAGATCACGGCACATAACCACAGTCGTGGGATTAGCAGCCAAGGTCAATTCCGGCTTTGACTCGGCCAAAGCGCGATCTCGACTGGACGGTTGGTATGGATCAAGCCCGGTCAGTGCCGTTCATTCGTGTTGACCGTACGTCCAGACGGTTGTCACCGGACAGTGCGCCTGCGAGGACGCCCCTCAGATGGACGCGACGAAAAAAAGGGATTGATCTCGCATTGGGCTCCGCGGCCTGATGCTGTTGCGTTGCATTGCGCCAGAGAAGTGTAGGAACAGTCGATGTAGTCGCCTTGACCGCCGTAGGCCTGCAGGCAAACCGGAAAATTCGGATCGTAGGTTTGCGCTTGTACCGGCGCCGAGACCAGCATTGTTCCGGTCGCCAAGATGATCCAAGCCGGGGCGCGCATTCTGAACCTCGTGCAGCCGTTTCATGATGGGCATGAACTCGACCCGGTACTTCCGCGAAGCCGCGCGGATGCGGCAATGTAAGCGTTCCGGAGATTGCTCGAGACAATCATTCCCGGAGCAGGGCCACCTGGCCGAGGCCCATCGCATTGTCTTTGGCGAAATGCCGTCGACGACAATACGGCGAGGTCAAATTGGCGCAATTGCTTTTTTCCGAAGGTGCATAGCCGGCGAACGGTGCTACGTGGCAGCCTTCCCGGCGCAGCATATATCGCGAATGACCCCAAAGCAGACGCCGCACAAACTATGATACAATCTGCGCGGCGACGAGGCTTACCGGCTGCATCCTTTACGATTGAGGAGCGCGCACGGGATGTTGACATTTCGAACCTCAATCACCTTCGCGGTGATGACTTTTATCGTCGCTTTAGCCGCGCTGCTGATCGCCATTCAGGTCCGGGCTCTTCGTTGGGCAACGCAGGAAGCCGCGGCTGCCTATATGGACGCGACCAGCGCGAAGGCTTTCGGGCGCCTCCAGGCCGAGATAACCGCTGTCTCTTCGTTGGTGCATGTGCTGGCGACCAGTTCCACTGTGGCCGATTCAAATGAAAGAACCGAGACTGGCCATGCGATCCCGTTATTCAAAGCCGCACTGCAGGAATTGCCTCAAGTGGACAGTGTCTATGCCGGTTTCGAAAATGGCGCCTGGTTACAGGTGCGACGTATCGGCGATCTCAACGATGAGCAGCGCGGCAGGTTACGTGCGACGCCTGTAGCCAGCGTTGCGATCAATTTGGTCCGCCCGAACTCGTGGTGGCGAGCTGCCCATGCGACGAATTTTCGAAGATCGGCAGGGCAACGAAGTCGGACAGCTCGATCTATGGAAATACGGCTACGATGCGCGCGAGCGAAGCTGGTATCGCGAGACGGTGAAAGCCGACCGACCGCTGATCTCATCGCCCTATCTTGCATTTAGCATCAGCGCACCGGTGATCACGGTCAGCGCGCCCTTGCGGGGCAAAGTGGCCGGTGTCCTTGCCGCCGATCTCAAGCTCGACACCTTCAGCGATTTCGTCCAAGCGCAACGGCCCGGAGAGCACGGCATCGTCTTGATCTTCGACTCGGCCGGCTCGCTCATAGCTCACCCAGATTTTGCGCAATTCATCGTCGATGCGATGACACATCCATCCGGATCGCAATTGCCGAACATCAAGGACATCAACTCGGACGTCGTGGCGGCAGCCTTGCGAATGTCGGATGGTCGCGACCGCTACGACGGAAGTATCAGTGACGACCACGGGCGGGACTATCTGTTCAGGGTGGCTAAATTCACCGTGGGCGAGCAGTACAAAGCCACCATATTGTTGCTGGCGGCCCAAGAAGACTTCGCCAAAGGTATTCGGAGGCTCCAGTTCACCGGACTACTCCTCGCAAGTGTCGCCGGCGCGGGTTTTATTCCGCTCATCTGGGTATTTGGTAGCGGGATGTCTCGATCCTTGAAGACCATAACGGCGCAGGCAGTCAAACTGCAGAAGCTGGCTGCGCCTGACCGATCGCCCGTCAAATCGCGCATTAAGGAAGTTCACGAACTTGGCACCGCGATGGAGCTCGCGCAGCGCGCCATATGGTCGTTCGCACACTTCGTTCCCAAGGAGATCGTCCAGCGTATTGTCGACAATTCGATCTCCACCGAGCTTGGCGGAGTCAGAGAGGAGATTACCGTCGTGTTCACCGACGTCCGGAATTTTACGACCATCGCCGAGTCCGCCGACCCCGACGTTCTAATGCACCAGATGTCGCGCTATTTTTCCGTGCTTACGGACGCTTTCCTCGCCGAAGGCGGAACAGTGGACAAGTTCATTGGCGACGCAGTGATGGTGTTCTGGAACGCACCCAATCCACAGCCTGACCATGTCGAGCGAGCCTGCCGCGCAGCCCTTGCGGGCAGAGTAGCGTGCGAAAAGCTCAACTCGCAGTTTGAGGCCGAGGGTCTGCAGCCGTTTTTCACGCGGTTCGGCATTCATGTCGGGGAGGCCGTCGTCGGCAATCTTGGGTCGACGGAACGGATGAACTACACGGCCCTTGGCAATACGGTGAATCTGGCGGCGCGCCTCGAAGGGCTGAACAAGCAGTTTGGGACGGCTATTCTTGTGAGCGAAAGTGTTCATCTACGGGTTCGGCACTGCTTCCAGTTCAGAGCCTTCGAGTCGGTCGTTGCCAAGGGCATGACAAAGGAAACCCGCGTTTTCGAACTCGTTGGGGCAGCGGCATGAAGTCAGCTCCGGCCCTGCGAGGTGTTCTGCTGGGATTGCTCGCTTTGCGGCTGGCGTTCGTCGTTCCAGCGGTTCACGCAGGCGAAGATACCATCAAGGTCGGTATTCTGCATTCTCTGTCCGGCACCATGGCAATCAGCGAATCCGTACTCAAGGACACGGTTCTCATGCTGATAGCAGACCAAAACAAGAAAGGCGGGTTGCTCGGACGCAAACTAGAACCGATTGTCGTTGATCCCGCGTCCAATTGGGACGTCTTTGCCGAAAAAGCCCGGGAATTGCTCACGAAAGAAAAAGTCGCAGTCGTGTTCGGCTGCTGGACCTCGGCCTCCCGCAAATCCGTCCTGCCGGTCTTCGAGCAACTGAACGGCCTGCTCTTCTACCCAGTGCAATATGAGGGTGAAGAAAGCTCGCGCAATATTTTCTACACGGGAGCCGCACCCAATCAGCAGGCAATTCCGGCCGTTCGATATTTGATGAGCAAGGAAGGAGGCGCTGTTCGCAGATGGGTTCTGCTCGGCACGGACTACGTCTATCCGCGCGTGATCAACCGGATCTTGAGCGCGTATCTTACTGCACAGGGAGTATCTTCTGAAGATGTCATGACGATCTACACACCGTTCGGCTATTCCGACTGGAAAGAGATCATCGAGAGGATCAAGGCCTTCGGTTCGGAGGGGAAAAAGACCGCGGTGATATCAACCGTCAACGGAGATGCAAACACGTATTTGTATAGGGAGCTCGCAGCTCAAAAGGTAGACGCCGGCGTCATTCCGGTGATGGCTTTCTCTATCGGCGAGCGCGAGTTGTCCAACGTAGACACCACCCATCTCGTCGGACACATGGCAGCCTGGAACTATTTCGAATCTATCAAGTCAAAAGAAAACGAAGCGTTCATCAAGGAGTGGGCGGACTTCAACGAGCAGCGAGACAAAACCACAAATGATCCGATGGAAGCCACCTTCATCGGCTTTAGAATGTGGGCGCAAGCCGTTGTGCAAGCGGGCACCATCGACGTGGATGCGGTCCGGCAGGCAATGTACGGTCAGAGAATCAAGGCGCCGAGCGGCTTCGAGGTTGTGATGAACACCAATCATCATCTCTCCAAGCCGGTCATGATAGGCAAAATAAATTCGTCCGGGACCTTCGATGTGGTTTGGCAGTCAATCAATCCGGTCCGAGCGGATGCGTGGAGCAGATACATCCCCGACAGTTCCAAGCGTACAGCCGATTGGACGTTTCCTTGGGTCTGCGGGGGGTGCGTCGAGCCGACATTCAAGGAATGGTAACGGCATTCGAATGACGGCGATCGTTCGGGTTGGTTGCCTCCGCGCCTTTTTGGAGGGACATTTGCGGTGCCGTCCGTCAACATGAGCCTCATTGCCGCAGTGATCTCGCCAGACTTTCTTTCGACATCGCGGTTGGCTGACCTTATTGAGCGATATGTCGGCTGACGCTGTGCCAGACCTGATCCTTGAGAGCGATCAGCGCCGGCGGCGGCAACGTCGTCGGCGGCTCCGTTCTCTTGGCGCCGTCGAGGACAAGACGCGCGACGTCGATTTCTCCGTCCGTGTAGTAGGGATCGCCCTCGCCATTCCGGGCGAGCAGGGTCGGTCCTATTCCGGAAATCTGGAAGAACGTTTCGACCATTCCCGCCGCGCGCAAGTCTCGCATCAGCAGATCGCGCTCGGCGTCAATGTCCGGTCCGATATGATGAGTGACTTGCCCTGTGTCATGGCTCAAGCCGACCCCACGATCGAATGTTATCGAGCCAAGCCAAACCGGACGACCGTCCGTACCTTTTTCAAGGACCTGCCACAGACGGACGTGATGTCTCTTATCTGCGCTCCTGCCGTCCGGCTTTTCGAAAGCAAGCTGCTGTTTTTTCCCATCATAGTAAAGTGGACTGACGGGCGCGTCGTGATAGGGGCGGTCAAGCAGGACGCTGCCGATGATGTCGACGCTTGAACGCAGCGTGATCGGGTCCGCGGGAAACCACTCAGCCGCATTCATCGCGCGGATGATATCTTCCTTGCTGCCGACCAGTCCGACGTTCAGCGCATCGCCCGGAATGCCGTCGGCGGTGCGTGTCACCATGGGTAAATTGGCCAAACCTGGCTCATGCTCGTGGTGCATCCACAACGCAGGCAGCACGACGTAAGCCAGCACGAGATAAACGACTAGCGCGGCCCCGAAAATGACAAGCCATCGCCGGCTTCTTGCGGGCAGCTTCATTTAACCGCTCCCTGGTGTCTGCTCAAAAGGAGGGGCCTTTGACCGAGGGATGATGCCGCGGCAACGTAGGTAAGTAATGCTGCCTTAATGCTGAAGATCGCGCTAGCCACGCTTGTAAGAGGTGCCTGGATGCGTCGCCTATGCAGAAACGGCCAAGATATCGAAAATATTGGTTAGACCGACGTGTTTGCCGCCGGAGAGAATGCTGTCGCCCAAGGGCCAAGAACAATCTGCCGAAATTGCATAGACGGTGAACGTTGCTCTGCTCCAAGGTTCTACTTTAGCGGGTCCGCAGACCGTCCTGTGGGCGCGTGGGGTTGAGCCAAATGAAGCGCAAATTTTTCGAGGTGTTGGCCGGCACAGTCCTCGGAGCAGCATTGAGCTTGGGCTGGTCATTGCCCACACTTGCCCAAGGCGATCCGTTGCCATCATGGAATGATACACCGACGAAGCAGGCGATCGTCGAATTCGTCGGTCGCGTCACCAAGGCCGGCCCTGATTTTGTCGCGCCCGCAGAGCGCATCGCGACCTTCGATAACGATGGCACACTGTGGGTCGAGCAGCCGATGTACGTCCAAATGGCCTTCGCTCTCGATCGCGTGAAGACGCTCGCTCCCATGCATCCGGAATGGAAGAACAAGGAGCCTTTCCAGTCGGTACTTGATGGAGACATGAAAGCTCTGATCGAATCCGGCGAGCGGGGCCTTGTCGAGATAATCATGGTAACCCATGCCGGCATGACCACCGACGAATTCTCGAAAATCGTGACGGACTGGCTCGCCACCGCGCGCCATCCGCGTTTCAAGCGGCCCTATACCGAACTGGTTTACCAACCGATGCTCGAACTTCTCTCTTATCTGCGGGCTAACGGCTTCAAGACATTCATCGTGTCGGGTGGCGGCGTCGAGTTCATGCGCCCGTGGACCGACAAGGTATACGGCGTTCCGCCCGAGCAAGTGATCGGGTCGTCCATCAAGACCAAATTTCAGATGCGCGATGGAATCCCCACGCTATTCCGCTTACCCGAGGTCAATTTTATCGACGACAAGGCAGGCAAACCGGTTGGAATCAATGAAAGCATTGGCCGTCGGCCGATTGCCGCGTTCGGAAATTCCGACGGCGATCTCGAGATGCTGCAGTGGACGACCATCAACGACGGCGTGCGCTTCGGCGCGATCGTTCATCACACCGATGCCGAGCGCGAATATGCCTACGACAGAAAGTCGCACTTCGGCCGTCTCGATGTAGCGTTGGATGCCGCGGCGGTAAATAGGTGGACGGTGATCGATATGAAGAAGGACTGGAAAGTCGTCTTTCCATTCGAAAGGCAGTGAGGTTTTTATGCGTTCTATTGATTGGAGGTATCGGAAGGCGGAGACTGATGGAAACGGCTTTTTACTTCGTGCATCCTCTGGTTCTATGCCATCATTATCCGTAGATAGAAGCTGCATCGCGTTTTATGTTGATTGTCGCCATCGCAGAACGCGATGACGAAGTGGAGGTGGCCCCACCTCGGTGGTGGACCCAAGTCGAGCCGCACATAATTCCTGGCGATCATCGGCAAAGAAGGAAGCTGCTTATCGCTTCGTATCCCATACGCGCACTAACATCTGTTTTGGTTTGGGCAAATCCAGGAGTACGGAAATGCCTTGGAGCAGGGTAGTCAGTTTTACCGATCCGTTTTCTTATCAATCCGCCTTTCGTTCTGTTGAGGTTGAGCTTTTTCCGACGGCAAAGGGGGAATTCCGCGCCGAGTTGACTCAAGTCAGCATGAACAAGCTATGGGTCCACGGCGCTCACGAAGATCTACCGCGTATCTACATTGGCGCGGTCAAACCTCATCGAGCAGCGATCGGCTTTCTCACCAAGGCAAAGCAGCCCGCAATGCAACATTGCGGTATGGAGGTGTTGCCCGGCGATATCGTCATCAACGATACCGACCTGATGTATCGGCGAACGGAGGCCAATTGCCATTGGGGATCTATGTCTCTACCGCGCGACGATCTCAGCGCCGCGTGCAGGGCCGTGGCGGGCCACGAATGTGCGCGGTTGTCCTTCAAGCATCTTGTAAGGCCATCTCCTGGCCTGACGTCACGGCTGCTCGGCCTTCATGAGCTGGTCAGTCAACTTGCCAAAGCGACTCCCAATATTCTCTCTCTCCCGGAGGTGGCCCGGGCGTTGGAGCAGGAGCTGATCCTTGCAATGATTCGCTGCCTGACCGAGGGCGAACCTTCCGAAATGACAGCCGGCGGCCGACGCCACGACATGATCATCGCCCGGTTCGAAGAATTCCTGGAGACGCACCCCGACCAGCCGCTGTATCTGACGGAAATCTGCGCGGCGATCGGTGTGGCGGAGCGAACGCTCCGTGTCGCATGCGAGGAGCATCTCGGGATGGCCCCAATTCGCTTTCTGTCCTTGCGGAGGATGCATCTTGTCCACCGCGCGCTTCGACAGGCGGATCCCTTGACGACAACCGTCACCCGAATTGCCACCGATCACGGATTCTGGGAGCTGGGCCGCTTCTCGGTCGCCTATCGAACCTTGTTTGGTGAGTCGCCGTCTGCGTCGTTGCGACGACCTTCAGAGGATCATGTCGTATGTCCGAAACGTCCGTCGTCACTTGAGATCCCGATCCTGCATCACTGATAATCATTCTGGATCACTAGCAGCTAACTTCCGCGGAAGTGAGGGAAGTTGAATGCCTTGGAGCAGGATACTCAGCTTTACCGACCCATTGCCTTACCAGGCAGCCATTCGAGCTGCGGATGTTGAACTTTATCCCACGTCGAGGGGCGAGTTCCGTGCCGAGTTGACGCAGATCAATCTGAACCAACTCTGGATGCAGCGCTTCGACGAAAAGCTGCCGCAGGTCTACGCCAGTAAAATACGACCGGGCCGCAAGGTGATTGGATTTCTTACCTCGGCAAATCAACCGCCGTTTCAACATTCCGGAATGAGCATTTCCCCCCATGACATTGTTGTCAGCAGCAACGATGTCATGCACCATCGAACGGCAGGTGACTGCCACTATGGTGCGATGTCCCTGACGACGGACGATTTCGACGCTGCGCACTCCGCGATCACTGGCCGCGAATTTTCTGGATCACCCTTGAAACATCTTGTTCGGCCGAGTGATGCTCTGATGGCGCGGCTGGTAAACTTGCACGGGATAGCTGGACAACTCGCCAAGACCGCTCCGGAAATTCTCATGTTGCCCGAGGTGGCGCGGTCCTTGGAGCAAGAGCTGATACACCTGATGATCAGATGTTTGGTTGAGGGAAATTCTTTCGGGATGACGGCTGGGGGCCGTCGCCACGACCTGATCATCGCGCGGTTCGAAGAATTTATGGAGGCTAACCCTGACCAGCCGCTGTATCTGACGGAGATTTGCGCGGCGATCGGCGTCGCAGAACGCACGCTCCGCGCCGCTTGCGAGGAGCATCTGGGAATGGGGCCGATCCGCTATCTCTCGTTGCGGAGGATGCATCTCGTACGCCGTGCACTTTTGCGCGCTGATCCCGCGACCGTCACCGTCACGCGGCTCGCCACCGATCACGGCTTCTGGGAGCTTGGTCGCTTCTCGGTCGCCTATCGCACCTTGTTTGGCGAGTCGCCTTCGGAATCGTTGCGTCGGCGCGCGGATGACCGGCCGGCATTTTTCAATCGTCCGTCGTCGCTGGCGTCCTCCGTGTGTCGGTAAACCGTCAGGCGTAGATCGATGCCGCGCTGACCTGCCGGTTTTGCATAGTCGACGAGGCTCAACTGGGTTCAAATGGTGTCTCCGGGCTTTGGGCCTGGAGCAGGAAAAGCGACATGAGATCCGCGACAATTTGTTTGGCGATTGCCGGCTCGACGCTGCTGGCATTGACTCAGTTCGCCGTGGCGACGGGTACGTCGGGCGGCGCCGGCGTTGTTGCGACTATTCCCAGCAGCGTCGTCCGGGCGCGTGAACAGGCCGGTCCCGTCATGCAGCCCGGTCTTGTCAGCATCATCACGGGCTCGACGCTGTTCAACGTCGGTTTGGACCCGAAACAAAATGGCGGCCGCCGCGGCCGAGCGACCAAACCTCTCAAGTAGAGATGAGAAAACAGCAAGACCGGGCCCGAAGGGACTGCAAAGTGGAGTCGCAGCATAACGCCCGATCAGTCATTGGGCCCAACAAGAAGGGAAACCTGTATGTGTTTCACTTCCAGAACCGTTAAGTTTGCGGCTAGTGCGGCTGTGCTATCGCTGTCCGCGTCAGTATCCTGCGTGGCTTTCGCCGCGCCCAACAATTTCATTTCGAAGACCGGCACCGTCTCGAACGATTTCGGCATAAATGGCGATAGTGGTGAGCCGTCAGGTCATCCCACGCCCGATAACGCCCAATTCATTCTGGCGGCAGATGGCGTTCCGCAATTTAACATTGAACGAGGATGCAAGGTCGACAATACCGCGTCCAGTCTCGATACGGGCCTGGACGAAACCCTCAAGAATTGCGTGCGCGATGAGCGACAGGCGCGGGACCAGCTCCAAACACAGTGGTCGCAATTCGCGCCGTCAGACCGGGGCATGTGCACCAGCGAAACGACCCAAGGTGACGGCGTCCCGCCGAGCTATGTCGAATTGCTGACCTGCCTTCAGGGCCAACAGCTTGCGAGAAAAATGAAGGAATGAAGGCTGGTCACCATGAATACTGCCAAGTTGTCCCATGGCCTTCACCGTATTGAAATTGTGAACGCCGGAAATCTATTCCTCTGGCCTCCCGATCGAGGCCGGCACGCCTCCGCCACAGAAATACAGAGCATCCCTTAGCGAGCCGTTGAACGAACGAAGGTTACCTCGAACTTTTGCTTTGCAACGACTTGGTCGAAAACGCCCCTCAGCCTATCGCTCGCCGCATCGTAGGTTAGCGTGTAGGTTGACCCGTTGTATCCACCAGCCCTCAGCTCGAGCAATAATTTCACAGCGTTGCCGTCCTTGGTGGCGACCGCGTTGTAGAACGGTAGCGGCCTCGGGTTTGCATAGCTGGCGTCCAATTTGCCGTCGGCATCAACTGCCCTGATCACGATCACGTAGCCTCCCTCGACGCGAACCCATCGGCCGGGCAATGCATCGAAAGCCGTCGGAGAATCAAACTCTGTCGAAGTGGCAGCGTTCGTTGCAGCAGGTGGCTCCTGTGCCTGTGTCGGAGGAAGAGCGATAGCCAGGCTCATGAGGGCAAAGTGGGTTCGCTTCATGATGTCCTCCTCTGGTCTGTTCGTGTATCGGTGAGGCGACGCGGCTGAGCCCGCGGCCGGCGCGCCGAAGTGGCACCTCCGCGGATCGTCATTCACGACAGGCGCCCCACCGGGAATGCTACGAGAGCTATCGCGGTCTGCCTATGCGGATTCGGCGGATATGGGGCTATCCGGCGCCGCCCAAGACGATGTGAAATGGTCGACCCGACCCGCGCATTGAATCCCAGAAAAGTGACTGCGCTTCCGAAGTCGCATAGCGGAGCTGCAATCTGCTCTTCATTCTGTGCCAATTGATTGCGGTTCGCATTGGTATCGCACGTCACGCGAGATCGAGTGGATGGCTGAGAACGGCACGGCAAGTTTTAGCGATCCGGACGATTACCGTTCCGCTATTGGAGCTGCCAACGTCATCGTCACCGCGGGCGGAGACTTCAATGCCCGCCTTACGCGGTTGAACTTACGTTGTCTCCATGCGTTCCGAGGCGTTGAAACGCTGCCGCGCATTGCGCTTATCTCCTTATCTCCGACGGAATTGTCTATTTCGTTTCCGACCAGCGAGAGGTCGTCTCTGACGTATGGCGGAATTGGCCTGCAACTCGGCGATGTCGTATTTCACAGCCGCGCAGAACGAATGCATCAGAGAACCAACGGAAAAAGCCAATGGGGGCGCATTTCGTTCCCAGCTCAGCAGTTAGCTGCCTGTAGCAGGGCTCTGACTGGCCTGGAGATAACGTCGCCGCCTGTTGGGCGGCTGCTGCGGCCGCCACGGTCGGCGGCGACAGAGTTTTTGACACTTTTCTCAAGAGCCTGTCGGCTCGCCGAAACGAAATGCCAACTGATAGCGAATCCAGAAATCGCGCGAGCGCTCGAGCAGGAATTGCTTCATGCGCTGATCAATTGCCTGACAGCCGCCGACGCCGGCGGCAATCCGAAGACGAGGCAGCATCATGCGGATATCATGGTCCGGTTCGAGGAGGCGTTGGCTGCACTTGGTGATCTGCACCTGAACTTGCCTGCACTTTGCTCGATGATCGGCGTGCCGGAGCGAACGTTGCGTGTGTGCTGCACGGAATTCCTGGGTATGAGTCCGACGCGGTACCATTTGTTGAGACGATTGAATATGGCGCGTTCGGCGTTACGGAATGCCGATCCCACAACGTCAAGCGTCGCGGAGATTGCTCGAAGCCATCAATTCCTAGAGCTGGGACGCTTCGCGGTGGCCTATCGCACGGTCTTCGGAGAAATGCCGTCGTCCACGTTGCGGCGGTCGCAGGCCAAAATGGCCTAACCAGGAGATTCCTGCCGAAGTCGCATAGCTCGCGAAGAGCAACCTGCGGAAAATCGAGGGATTGACGAGGAGGCCTAACACCGAGGTGGGAGCCGGCGGTGAAGAGGATCGGTTTCCTGCAGTTTGCTCAGACAATCCAACGGCCCAATCGCCGATTTACAAGGGAGGATCTGAATCATGAGAATTAGTGGACGAATAGGAAAGTTATTGGTTTCAAGCGTCGCCCTGGCGGCACTGGGCCTTCCCGCAATAAGTATGCCCGCATTCGCCCAGGCGCCGGCGGGCAAGCCCAATATCGTGTTCATCATGGGCGACGACATCGGCTGGATGCAACCCGGCATCTATCATCGCGGGCTGATGGTCGGCGAAACGCCGAGCATCGATCGCATCGGCAATGAAGGCGCGATCTTCATGGACTATGTCGCCATGCAGAGCTGCACTTCCGGCCGCAATGCGTTCTTCACCGGCATGTATCCGCTGCGCACCGGCATGATCCCGCCGCAGCTTCCAGGCAGCCCGTCCTACTTGCGGCCCGGCACCCCGGCGCTCGCGCAGTTCCTGCTCGATCTCGGCTACACCACGGGCGAGTTCGGCAAGAACCACCTGGGCGATCACACGGATGCCCTGCCGACGGCACATGGCTTCCAGGAATACTGGGGCTATCTCTACCACCTTGATGCCATGCAGCAGGTGAGCTTCCCCGACATCAACAAGACGCCGCTGCAGCAGACCGTTGCGCCGCCCTGCAAGAACACGCCAATCCCCGGCGTCCCGGAAGTGCCCGGTGCCGTGGATCCCAAGACCACGCTGTGTCTCACGCCCCCGCGCAACATCCTGTCATGCAAGTCTCAGGATGGCTCGAGCAAGAACCAGATGTGCAGTGACGAGGGCCCGCTGACGCTGGATCGCTCGAGGACGGTGGACGAGGAGATCTCCGAGAAGGTCATCGACTTCATGGACCGCAACGATCCGAAGAAGACCAACAAGCCGTTCTTCGTTTGGTACAACCCGGCGCGCATGCACGTGGTCACGGCGCTGTCGCCGAAGTATGAAGCCATGGTGGGCGAGCGCGGCGGCAAGGACTGGGGCGTCAACGAAGCCGGCATGAAGCAGATGGACGACAACATCGGTCTCGTGCTCAAGAAGCTCGACGACATGGGCCAGGCCGACAATACCATCGTCGTCTTCACCACCGACAACGGCGCCGAGGCGATCTCATTCCCCGACGGCGGCGTGACCCCGTTCAAGGGCCAGAAGGGCGAAGCCTGGGAAGGCGGCTACCGCGCGCCGATGGTGGTCAAATGGCCAGGCGTCATCAAGCCAGGAACGGTGAAGAACCAGCTGTTCGCCGCCCTCGACTGGGTCCCCACCTTTGTGGACATCGCCGGCGGCCCCAAGGGTGACGGGTTGAAGAAGCAGATCGAGGCCGGTTCATACCCCGGCATCGTCAAAACGACGCTGGATGGCTTCGACCAGCGCGAGTACCTCGAAGGCAAGTCGGAGAAGTCGGCACGGGACCACTTCTTCTATTTCTCGGGCGCCACACCCTCCGCGGTGCGCTACAAGAACTGGAAGATGTACTACACCATGTCGCAGCCTGGACCGGCGGGCTGGATCATGCCGCTTGTCCCGTTCCACTTCACTCTCGTCCAGAACATCAAGCGCGATCCGTTCGAGCAGTCGGTTGGTATCGACCAGAAGTCGGCCATGAGTCTGGGAGGTGCGCTCGGCGGTCCAGTGACGGCCTTCCAGTACGACTGGAACATGCTGCCAATCGGCCAGAGGCTATGGCTGGAACACCTGGTGTCCTACGAGAAGTTCCCCCCGCTGCAGGCTCCGGAGTCCTACAACCTCAGTCAGGTCCTGGACCAGGTCAAGAAAGCCAACGCCAGTCACGCGAGCGACTAAGTCGCCTGAGACGAGCATGATGTGACCAGGCGGACGCCCCAGCGGGCGTCCGCCACCGGCAGCAGGAAGCTGATCGGCACCCACCGTCTTGCCGGCGTCCGTCAACCGCCGCGTTTTCAGGCCGTCGAGCATCGTCGAGTGAGCTTCGGCACCAACACAGGGAAAGTGACGATGAACATTGGCAGGAACGCCTGGTTTGGTTTGTTGGCATCGCTGGCGTCCGCAATGGTCGCAGGCACGCCTGCGTCGGCGCAACAGCAGAAGCCCAACATCCTCGTTATCATGGCCGATGACATCGGCTATTGGAACATCAGCGCGTACAATCGCGGCATGATGGGCTACCGCACGCCTAACATCGACCGCATCGCCAATGAGGGTGCGATATTCACCGACTATTATGGGCAGCAGTCCTGCACCGCGGGCCGAGCGGCATTCATCACCGGACAAAGTCCATTGCGGACCGGACTTCTGAAGGTGGGTCTGCCTGGAGCAAAGGAAGGGCTGTCTGGAAAAGACCCGACTATCGCCGACCTCTTGAAGCCTCAGGGATACGTGACCGGACAGTTCGGCAAAAATCACCTCGGCGACCGCAACGAATTCCTGCCGACGGTGCACGGCTTCGATGAGTTCTTCGGCAACCTTTATCATCTGAATGCCGAGGATGAGCCGGAGCATCCGGACTATCCGAAAAATCCCGCGTTCAGGGCGGAGTTCGGCCCACGCGGTGTCATGAAATGCGTCGCGACCGCGACCGAGACGCCGGGCGATGATCCGCGCTTCGGCCCATGGGGAAAGCAGAAATGCGAGGACACCGGGCCGCTCACAAAGAAGCGCATGGAAACGATCGACGAGGAATTCCCTCGCAGCCTCGACGGATTTCATCGATCGCGCCAATCGCGACAGGAAACCGTTCTTTGTCTGGTTCAATCCGAGCCGCATGCACATCTGGACTCGCTTGAAGCCCGAATCCCAGGGCAAAACCGGTTTCGGTATCTATCCGGATGGCATGGTGGAACATGACGGCCAGGTCGGGCAGCTATTGAAAAAGCTCGACGACCTCGGGATCGCCAACAATACGATTGTGATCTATACCACCGACAACGGCGCTGAAACCTTCTCCTGGCCCGACGGCGGCACGACGCCTTTCCGTGGCGAAAAAAATACGAACTGGGAGGGCGGTTATCGCGTCCCGGCCATGGTGCGCTGGCCCGGACTGGTGCCGTCACGCACCGAGATCAACGACATATTCTCTGCAGAGGATTGGGCGCCGACGCTGGTGGCTGCGGCCGGCGAGCCCGATGTCAAAGACAAGCTGCTGCAGGGCTACAGCGCGGCGGGCCAAACCTTCAAGGTTCACCTGGACGGATATGATCAGCGTGACCTTCTTGGCGGCAAGGGCCCGGACAAGCGTCGCGAGTTCTTCTACTGGACGGACGACGGCAACCTTGCCGGTCTTCGCTATGATCAGTGGAAGGCGGTTTTCCTGGAGCAAAAGGCTGAAGGCTTCAGCGTATGGCAGCAGCCGATGGTGCAGCTGCGGCTTCCAATGCTGTTCAATCTGCGCTCTGACCCGTTCGAACGGGCGCAGCACGAATCCGGTGACTACGTGCGCTGGTTTGTCGAGCACGCGTTCGTGGTCGTCCCGGCGCAGGGAATCGTAGGCGACCATCTCGCGAGCTTCGTGCAATTTCCGCCGCGCCAAAGACCGGGTTCCTTCTCGGTTGAGCAGGCGATGGAAAAGCTGCGGCTGCCGCCCTCCAGCAATTAGCGGACGTTGGGCAACCCTCCTTCTGATAGACTGTCGCTCGCCCTACGACGTTTCTGCCGAAATTGCATAGCAGGCGAAGCGGTTCTTCAGCAGTGTTGCAAATGAAGGGGCTTGGCCGTTCGGAAGCGCAGGGTCGGAGTTCGCGATGGGTCTTGTTGAAGAGAAATCGCTGTCTCAGCGTGAGCAGTCACTGGAGGCGCCTCCAGACGACGGAATGCTGTATGTGCCAGGTGGCAGCTATCGCATGGGGTCGGACCGCCATTATCCGGAGGAGGCCCCGGTCCATCGCGTCACCGTGGACGGATTCTGGATCGACCGGACGCCCGTCACAAACCGCCAATTCCGCAAATTCGTGAACGCAACCGGCTATGTCACTTTCGCCGAACTTACGCCCAATGCGGAAGACTACCCGAATGCCCGGCCGCATATGCTCAAGGCCGGTTCGCTGGTCTTCACGCCGCCCAAGCAGGCGGTGGACCTCCGCTATTGGGGCGAGTGGTGGACATTCAAATTCGGCGCCAACTGGCGCCGGCCTTACGGTCCGCGCAGCAAGATCAGCGGGCTCGATGATCACCCTGTTGTCCACGTCGCCTACCGTGATGTCGAAGCCTACGCCAAATGGGCCGGCAAGGAATTGCCGACCGAAGCCGAATGGGAATTCGCCGCACGCGGCGGGCTCGACGGCGCCGAATTCGCATGGGGCGACGAACTGACGCCCGGCGGCAAGCACATGGCGAACATCTGGCAGGGCGATTTCCCTCGCCAGAACCTTCTATCCGATGGCTTCGAACGGACGTCACCTGTCGCCGCATTCCCCGCCAATGGCTACGGCCTGCATGACATGATCGGCAATGTCTGGGAATGGACCGCCGACTGGTACTCGCAAAAGCACGACGCTGACGCGCCGAAGGCGTGCTGCATTCCGCAAAATCCTCGCGGCGGACCGCAGAACGAGAGTTACGATGACCGGGATTTGACGAGCCGGATTCCACGCAAAGTGCTCAAGGGCGGCTCGCATTTGTGCGCGCCCAACTACTGTCGCCGTTATCGCCCGGCCGCGCGTCATGCCGAGCCAATCGACACCTCGGCAAGCCATGTCGGGTTCAGATGCATCAGGAGAACCGCGTTCACGAGCAATGTCACCGAGGCAAAAGGAGAATAAATAGAGACCCTCAAGAGGGCGGCCCAGGAACGACTCCGGCCCTGAGGGCCGAGCAGCGTGACCAGAGTTGTCCGTATTTGCCCCTGGAGCCGTAAGCCTGACGATGAGAATGAGCTAACCCGAATAAGCTAACCCATGCGGCCGGAACGGACCGGCTGAGCGACCCGAGACATAGGTGACATTTCATACCGGACACATGGGTTACACTTTTCGCTTTTTTTGGGCGGCAGGTGTGGATGCCGTGGAAAGCGAGTTCGGTGATGGAAGAACGCCTGCGCTTTGTGGCCCGTCTTCTCGAGGGAGAGGCCATGACCGAGATCTGCCGGGAGTTCGGGATCTCCCGCAAGACCGGCTACAAGATTTTCGACCGCTACAGGGAGCACGGCCTTGAGGCGCTGAGCGACCGCTCCAGGCGGCCGGTAGGCGGCGGCTGCAGATTCGACAACTCCGGCGGAGCAAACGGCGCCTTTGCCATTGAGGTCCACCAATCGATCATCGATATTAACGGCAGCACGTCCTTTGGGCAATTCACCGGCGGCACGCATATTTTTGCCGATCACAACTCATCGGTGAATTTGAACCAGGGCTATACGATCAGCGGCAACGTTGCGAACCACATAACGCTGGGCCCGAGTTCGACGCTGATCCAGTCCGGCAATTTGACGATCACCTATTCCGGTACCCCGACGATCACGACGCTCTACAATCTGTCAGGCGCGGGCGCTACCGTCAGCTTGGCTGCAAACGTCAACTACAGCGGAGCAGTGTCGATCACAAATACCTGCCTCGTGGCCGGTCCGTCTGCTGTTGTTCTCAACGCCAATTTTTGCACATCTAACTGTCCGTCCGGCGTCTCTCACGGCGGGCAAGTGTTCTAAGCCACGCAGGCGCTGCTGCAGCAGTACATATGGCTGCCTCAATTGATCTCATTCCGCCAAATGAGCGCATCGCGGCGCTCATCGCGCTCTGTTGCGAAAATGAAACAATCTCCTTCCAAGCGATGAAGTTCCGTGTGAATGAGTTCCGCGGCTGCCGAAGAAAGAGCTAATCATGAGCAGCGTGGCTCGTGCCCAAAACCGGAAAGAAAGATGGATACTCCGAAGCCTGGATTCTGGTCGTTCCTTGCCGGCTTGCGTTTCCTGTTCGCGATGTGGGTTCTCTTCGATCACACCTATAATTTTGGTCCCGCCGATCGAGCCATCCCCGTACTTACAAAGAGCGGCTTGATGGCCGTCATGTGCTTCTTTGTCATTTCTGGATTCAGCATTCACCACTCGATCCTAGCCAAGCCAACTGGTTACCTTCGTCGACGTTTTTGGAGAATCCTTCCACTGAACGCGCTTGCAGTTCTCATTGGATGGTTCGCGTGGTCAGTTCTCGGTCTGTCGGGCGGTTACGGCACTCCGCAGGTCCCGCCGACTGCATGGCAGTTCATCGGATGTCTATTCCTGTTGGAAGTATTCCTGCCGGTGATGATCGAATTCTTGTTTCCGGCTTGGTCGCTCTCGATTGAAGCGCTCTATTATCTTTGCGCACCTCTATTCAAACGAAGCCACGGCACGCGATTCATTCCCATTCTTATGACAGCCTCCTGTCTTTTCTTTATCGCGTGGCCGTTCATTCGTAACGAGTATATCGCAGCTCGCTATTCGTACGAGTTCGCGGCGCTGGGAATGCTGTGGGCATGGCTCGCTGGATGGGTTGCATATCAGCGTCCCAAAGATATCGCCTTTCTCGCACTGCTGGTTGCGGGTGGCCTGATGAGCGTTTGGTCACAGGCGAAATTCTTTGCGATCGTAGATTACGCATCCGCTGCCGTGACTTGCGTTGCATGGATTGGAATCCTGTTTGTCGTGTTCTTCCGCTTGGGCCAATTCGAGGGGAGGGCTGCCAGGTTGTTGGACTATCTCGGCGAGCTCAGCTTCCCACTCTATTTGCTGCACTATCCAGTTCTGTTCGTCTTCACCAGCTCGCTATTTAAGGCGCTTCCAGAGCTCAACTACGGCATTACCCAAGTGGCGATTTCGTTGGCCACCGCAATGATCGCGTATCACTATATCGATAAGCCGCTGCGGGCTTTCGGCTCCTCGGCCGCGGTCGGCAACCTATCGCGCCGAGTTGCTCTCACTAGCAATTGAAGCGCGACCGGACGTCAGTCTTGCACTGGATATTCGAACGCTACGCCTTCCGGATCGTGCTCATCGAACCAGCGTTGCGCGGCTTCTTCGCCGGCGAATACTTGCAGATAGTTCACGTAGTGCGTCACTCGTCGCGGTAGCGTGTCAATCCAGCTAACTTGGCGGCAACCAGGAGGCCGGTCGAAAATACGACCGGCTTGCGCCAAAGGCCTGATTGGCGATGATCCGGCTGGCGGGTGACACATTGAGTGCCTCACACTGCGGAGCTGTGAAATAACGCAGCTCGGTCAGCTCGCCGTCCGCCGGATGGTGCGATCCACCGACGACCTCGGCCAGAAACGCAATCGTCGTGTAGTAGGCGACGTCCCCATTGGGATAGGTGGCCAGGAATTCGGAACCGCCAAAGACGCCGATGATTGCTTTCGGTCGAACGACGAGACCGGTTTCTTCAAAACATTCACGCATCGCAGCGTCGGCGGGATGTTCGTGAGGGTCGAGCGCACCGCCGGGAAGTGTCCAGAACCCCGCTTCGGCGTCCCTGCCGAACAGCAGGCGAGCTTCATTGTCGAAGATCAAAATGGAGACCGCGGTGAGGGCGACCAGATCGTGACCGACCTTTTCCCGGATCGATCTGAGATAATTTGAAATCGGCATTATCTAGCCTGCGCTCTGATGTCTGGGGCTTCGAGCCCGGGTACCTTTGTCATCCCGCATGATTTCGCCGATCGGGCCCGGAGGGAAGCCCCGGAGTGGCTCATCGTTTCGGATCTGTCCCGGTGGAAAAATTGCCTGTAGACATTTCGAGGCAGGTCAAAAGTTCGACGTAGCTGCTCTCGCCTCCGGTGGTGCTCTCGCCGACACACTCCTTTTTCTGTGACGCGCCATAGGAGGACCAACGCTCGGACAGCTGGTTTTTGGCTTGTGTTTCGTCTCTCGCGCAAGCCGCGGGCCCACTGACGGATGAACCCGCCGTTTCTGCCTTGCAATTTCGAGCGATATCGAACGCAGGTATCTCGTCGGCCGCCCCGGCCCGATCAATCGCAAAAGCAGGGACAATAGCTGCCAAAGCAAAAATGAAGGTACGCATTCGCCTTCTCCTTAGATACCCTGACGGATCTTGTGTCCCATGATTCCGCGATCGCCGAACTCATGCCTTGTCGTGGGCCGCTCTGCTCGGGGCCCTCTCATGGCATCTCATTTAGTAAGCCTGCGTTGAATGCGGAAAGATGGTTTCGAAGAGCGTTGATTGCGTCGAGCTGCTTGTCGATAACGATTTCTCTTGGCCCACCTGGGGGTGGAGCAAGTCCCATCGTGATGAGGCTTTTGATAGTCGAGTAGATCATCAGAAAACGACGTCTCTCGTTGTTTTTAAGTTCCCTTGCCAACTCATATTGAGGAAATCCAGACTCGGTAAATTGAAGAATAGTAAGCGCCGCCGTGACGTTCTGATCTGCGATTTGATGGTGATCGGGCGAGGCAACCTTAGCAAGTTTAAGATTCCTCTCGATGTCCGCGATGGACCGCAGGATCGGCTTTAGCTCCGTTATGGCCACGTCCTTTGCTTCTGCAATTTCTCTTGGTCAACTAGCGCGGCGCGTCGCTGATATTGAACGGCAATCCATGCCAGCCAACCGGCAAAAATAGTCCCTGAAGCACCGATAAGAGCACCGGCAAAATCGGGATGCTTTTCTACCGGTTGCCAAAGCGGCGCGAACTTAATGCCGCAAGCCGTAATTGTCAGGAGGCCGATGAGAACTGCTGCGGTTTGAAGAAACAGGTTTCGCATATTTTCGCCAACCTCTTCACTTCCCTTTCGCCTTCAGTCCGATCTCGACCAGGCGGCGGATGGCTTCGGGGCGGGACAGATCCGGTTCGTTTTGTTTTTTGATCCAGGCGTCAAGAATCGCGATCCGGTCATCGAGCATCCGCACGCCAATGGTCATGCCGGTGCCAGTCGTGACCGGTCGGCCTCTTCTTTTCGCGCTAGCGCTAATTGACTTTCCCATGATTTAGCGCTAGCACAAAAGCAAGCCGAGGGGAAGCTCGTAACTTCCGCCCCGACTCTAACCCGAGCCACGAAGGACGCAAATCCAAATGACCCGAGCTGATCGCCTGTATAGCAGGCCACCCTTAAGCACGCCCATAGCTGATGACCCGATCCACGCCGCGATCGAGACCCATCGGACGCCGCTGCGCGACCATCTTTTCGAAGGCGCCGCCGTCGTCTTCATCCTGATCCCGGCCGGCATCGCGTCGTGCCTGATCGCGTCGAACCTGGAAAGCAAGATCGCCCACCACTGTGCCGTCGACCTCGCAAAGGTGACGCAATGAGCAACATCATCAGCTTTCAGACTGCATCAGAGCGCCGTGTATCGTCGCCTGTCGTGTCTCCTGAGATATTCCCCGAAACCGCCCGCCAGCGCGCCAGCAGCAAGCGCAATCCCTTGCGGCGCCTCTACAGCCAGGCTGCCACCGCCGTAACGATAGCGGGAAAGCTCCACAGGGGAGAAGTGCTCCGGATCGACTCCTGTTTCGACGAGAGGGTGTGGCTCCGCAGAGGGGCTGAGGCCGCTCGCCTCCTGGCCGACGAATTAGCGCGTCTTGTCGAGCAAATGGAGTCAGGATCGTGCGAGATCGTCCAATTCTCCGGTGCCGCCGAGAAGCCCGAACATGACCGGCTAGTTTCGACGCTGCCGATGGCGGATCAGCAGATGATCAGGGCAATGGTTGATGAGAACGTTAGGGATGGGCTCGATGAAGGGGAGACGCGACCATGACAAAGATCGAGCAATGGCACCGGCGCCACGCCATTCAAATGGCGGCGGCACTTCCTGATGGCGTCGATGACAGTCTGATCATCCTCAGGCTCGCACAGGAGATCGTAACGGGCTTTCTGGCCGATCCAGAGGCCAAGCCGAAGATGGCAACCATTGTGCCGATGAAGGTGCCGTCGTGAACCGCCGGCGCCGATCGCAAAGGAAGAGAAACCGGCAGCGGCTGGCGGCACATGCCAGGAGGCTGAGGCGATAGCCAAGGAGAAGGCCCGTCGGTTAGCCCCGCGGGCCGCTCTTACCGCGAGATAATCGCTGGAGCGGCAAGCTTTCCTTCAAACATTTCTGCAAGGCTTCGATGGCCAGCGCGGATCCCGTTCGGAGGTCCGCAATGATCCTGTTTCAGACAAGAGCCAAGTTGCCAACCCGCTCGGCGGCTGGAAGGCAAGGTCGGATTTGTGCGGGCCGCGGCGTCCGTAGCGCTAGAGCGTTCGTCTACCTGAGTGAATCGAAAGGGATTCCCAAATCAGCGCGGATCTGATTCAAACTGCCTGCCGGGGCGGAGGCAGGCGGGCATGTCGAAGGCACTTTCGCTGGATCTACGCGTTCGGACTTTGGCCGCGGTGATGGCGGGCGCGTCGCACCGGGAGGCGGCGGAACGGTTTGGTGTTAGCGCAGCAAGTGTGAGCCGCTGGCGCAATCTGGAACGGCAGCAAGGCGACGCTCGACCGAAGGCGCTGGGTGGAGACCGAAGGTCAGGCCGTATCGAGGCGCACAAGGAGACAATTCTGGCCGTGCTGAAGGCAACACCGGACCTCGCGATCGAGGAATTGCGCCGGCGCCTGGCCGAGAAGGGATTGCTGTTCGGCGAGGGCACCGTCCGTCGTTTCCTCGATCGGCACGGGATCACGCGTAAAAAAAGACGGCGCACGCCAGCGAACAGGAACGTCCGGACGTCGTGAAGCGGCGGCAGGATTGGGTCGACAACCAGCTCGCTCTTGATCCCGACCGCCTCGTCTTCATCGATGAGACCTGGGCCTCTACCAACATGGCCCGTCGTTATGGCCGCTGTCCGCGAGGTGAGCGTCTGAGGGCTGCCGTTCCTCACGGCCATTGGAAGACCACGACCTTTGTCGCCGGGCTCACCACGCGCGGCATCATCGCCCCTTGGGTGCTCGATGGCCCGATCAACCGGGACGCCTTCGAGACCTATCTCGAGAAGGTCCTCGTCCCCGAGCTCCGCCCAGGCGACATCGTGATCATGGACAATCTGTCTAGCCACAAGGGGCCACGGGTGCGTCAAATGATCGAGGCCGCCGGCGCAAGCCTGCGCTATCTGCCGCCCTACAGTCCGGACTTCAATCCCATCGAGAACGCCTTCGCCAAGCTCAAGGCTCTCCTGCGCAAAGCTGCCGAACGATCGGTCGAGGGCCTCTGGAGCGCCATCGGCCGTATCATCGACTGCTTCACCCAAACCGAATGCAAAAACTACTTCACCGCCGCGGGATACGCTGCAACATGATCGGCGATTGCTCTAGTTGCCTGTATGCTTTCTGCTTGCGCCAGTCGTCTTCAATCCGATCCAGTACCTATCGCCGCAGCGCTGTACCCGGATTTGAATGACCCGCCGCCAAGTGTTGCAATGCACGCAGATGACGGGGGGCAGATAAAAGCCAGGCTGGTCCAGCTTCGGGACGACCAAGAGCGCGCTGCAGCTGAGCAGCAGGCGCTCCACGAGGCCGGCGACATTGAACCTTCGGCGCCGATCGATGATCAGCCGTTGGAATCGGCAGCGTTCGCGTTTCGTCGATGATCCATTGCTGTGTAAGCGTTGGGAGTAGTGGGCCGCCAGGAACGGCAAAACTGGCGGCCCGTGCCAATCACTTGCAATTGCCCTGCCCACTAAACAGCGGCCGGTAATCGGCATGATCAATGATCTCTGAAGCCGCCGGGATATTCCTAAAACGCGAGCTTTATTTTCGATCACAGCCGGCAACCACCATTGCCTCACCGATCCGCCCCGTCGGGCTAAAGCATCACGGCTTCCGCGTCTCGATCATGTCGCATTCGGTGTGGTCGAAGGTGCGGGTCTCCCGCCGGATCTGCTCGCAGTCCCAGGCGGTAGGCCGGTCGTGTGACCGCGTGAGAATCGCGGCGGCGAGGCAGGCGAGGGCGATCAGCACCGGCCAGAGCCAGTCGCTTCCCAGGTCCATTTTTCTGGGAAGAAACACGGGAGACTATTTAAGCTAAGTGATTGATTTTGTTTGGCGCGCTCGGAGAGATTCGAACCTCCGACCCTCGGAATCGAAATCCGATCAGGTGCTGAGCAAATTCAACGCTCATTCTGAACTTTCGCGGTCTGTTCGCCCATTGAAGGCATTGGGGAATTTCGCCGGTTCAGAATACGGCAGCCGGCGAAGCGGAGAAAGCAACCAACGCGAGGCCGATCAGCGCGCCATAGCGCGCCTCGGCGCGGGTCGCGTGAAATCGAGTTACCACTCGGCGATACGATATGCGTGCCGCCTCACCGCGGCGCCGACGGCGACCTCATTCGCACCCGGGGACGGGCAGCAACCGCGAGAGGTCCTACCCATCAAGGCCAAAATGAAGAAGGCCGGACCATCTACGAAATGGCCGGCCCTTCAAAAAGAGGACGCCGTTTGCAGGCGGCGCAGAGTGTCTGTGTGTGCTACAATTCTAATAGCGTCTCGATTCCGGCGCAAGGGCTGATTTGGCCCGAGAACGGCATTCTCGACCTGGTGGATCTCGCCGAGAGGGTTGAGGCCATCGTTCCGCACGTCTCGCCCCTCAGGGGTGACCGCGTCGTCAAGGTGGATCCGAGCGATCCTGTTGCGGTCTCGAAGGCCTTAGCGGCGAATGCTGATCGGCACGCCGCTCTGAAGCAGAGGCGGCTTGGAGCAAACCCTGCGGCGCCGGGCATCCATCCGCTGGCCGTAGTTCGGATTAACGAACTCGAGCGCTATCTCAAGCACCGCTACGGGCGCTTTCTCCCCGATGACGACGCCGGCGTCGAAGACCTGGTGATTCTGCTCAACCACGTTGCCAAGAATTGACATGAGCCTCGCGCCCGGATGTTCGACACCATCCGCTACTTTGCGCCATGGATGTCAGAGGACAGAGCGATCGCACTGGTCGACCTGATCATAATCCGGCCGCGTCGGTACAAGGCAGTGACGCTGGGGCGACTGCTGAATCTCACGCAGGAAGAGGCGGTCGCCATCGACGCCCGGACGATCCGGCCGATCGACAGGACAGACAAGGACCTGCACGAGGACCGCAAGCGCAAGGATCAGATATGGCGCGCGGCACAGCGAGCGGCGAACCCCTCGGGGCGCCCTCGGGGGCGCCCTCGTTCGCAAGGGCCAAAGCAATGGGAACTAGCTGGCGTCTCGAAGGCAACCTATTACCGGAAAAAGCGTGAGACTCGGAGTGAGACAAAAAATGCGTCGGCTATATTAGAGTCCTATTCTTATAGCGCCGACGGAATTTCGGTCTCACAAAATGAGACTGAGACTCCAGGTCCTGAGACCGTGACGCATTTTAGCGTGACGCGGCCAGTCGAATCTCACCCCACGGACAGCGTCGATGAGCGCCAGCCGCAAAAAGCGGTCCGGCGCGTGCACACCACGATCG
Source organism: uncultured Alphaproteobacteria bacterium (assembly GCA_963770385.1). Taxonomy (GTDB): domain Bacteria; phylum Pseudomonadota; class Alphaproteobacteria; order Rhizobiales; family Xanthobacteraceae; genus Bradyrhizobium. Next base: position 4,716,163 of record CAVYPJ010000003.1, read on the forward strand.
AAGCGACATTGGATGGCGAGATCATCCCGCCCGGGGCGGCTGTCGGCTTTTGGCCTCCGCCGCCCCTGCGATCACGCAGTCGATATGAAACAGCTGCCGAACGATCCGTGCGCAAGGGAGAGGAGGAGCGTCGTTATGTCTGAGATGGTTCCTTTGCAAAGCACTAGGACTCCCGCGCCGCGGATGCTGATGAGCGCCGGCCTGGCGCCCTACCGCATCCGCGTCGACCTGAGGAGAGCCATCGAGGTCGCTCACGAGGTCCGCTCGTTGGTCGAGATCGACGACGAGGGCAGCATCAAGTCGCTGCAGCCGGCGAAAACCAGAGAACAGCGCTTCAGCATCCATTGCGACGCCCATGCCGCGATGGAGGAGATCCCGACCGAGGCAGCCATTGCGGACGCGTACACGACGCTAAGCCGAGCAGCTGGCACCGAGCCTACTGACCTCGAAAGGGATTTGCTGGCTGGAGCACTGCTCGACGTTCTGGCTGTTCAGAACGATGGTCGCTTCGATACCTACGTCGCCATGTTGAGCTGGAAGTTGTCAGATTGCCCGCGGCTTAAGACCGAGACTATCGCTCGGCACGCTAGGTGGATTTCTGCGCCTGCGATCGTGGCTGCGATCAACGTGTTCATCGAAGAGTATCACCCGAAGGATGACCGCCCGCCGGCCGCCGCCGCCTTCCTCGATGAGGTGGGCCGGCAGAGCAGTCGGCTCCTCGAGCTGCGGCGCGACGTTTGGATGCTTGGTCGCACTCGCCAGCGCCTCGTCAGGATCATCGCCGACACTGACGATTCGTATCCTACCGACGACTGGGATGAGTAGCGTGAGGGCGCGCTCGCCGCGCCCTTCTCATTCGCTTGGGTTACTCGATGGGCGAACGTGGGTTCTTTAGGTGGGTTTTGGGCGTTCACCCAGCCTGCGTAGGCCGGGGTTATTCGTGTCACGGTTCCCAAGCCTGGTTGTTCGTCTTCGACCCCACATTTTCAACCCAGCTTCTCGTGGGCTGTCTCACACTCATTGGGCCGTCTCCCGGGGAGGATCCCAAAAAAGTCACCCACCTAATTCGCGAGATCGTATTGCAACCGGAGGACATCAGCAGCAGCTTCAGCACGACTTTGCGTTTGCTGAACCAGGTTTGGGTCGCTGCCATGTGTCACGACGTGCCAGCCTCTCAGCTTGTCGGGATGGACCTGAAGGACCACGGTATTGGGAGCGCCGATTTGTGCTCTGACCAAGGCCGATAGCTCTAATGCCGTCTTCATCTGCTTTTGCTGCAGGACCAACTTCCTTCTCTCAAGAACGAATCTCTCCCCGAGAGATACGATACTCATCTCACCAGCGCTGAGCGCGGGAGACGCACAGGGCGCGCCTACAGCGCGACCCGACCTGCCGATCTCGACAGCGTGGCGACGAGTTAGAAACGTGGCGCAGGGCTGATCTCGGACACGGGCAGCTGGGTGAGGGTAGCGCTAGATACTCTCGACTTACCACGGCCGCGCGGAAGCCCGCCTAGGGACACTCTAACGACAGCTCACAGGTCGCGGTAGCAATAGGTGCCGCCCCAATGCATCCCTTTGGTATTCGTCGCGTGCCAGCCCGGTCTTACATATTTACGTTTGAAATCACCGCCGGCAGGAACCCAGCCGGGAAGCTGCGTACCGCGAAAGACGCCAGCGTTGCAGAAACAGGGGATTCCGATCGGCGTGAAGCGAGTGCATGGACCTCTTCCTTGCGCCACAGCGGCCGAAGACCAAGCGACAAATAGCAACAGTGCGCAAACGACCTTCTTCATAAACCCAGCCCCATGATCAAAAGATCACGGTAACACAGTCAACGCGGAGACGGCCCGGCAATTATTTTTTGCGCGCTCCACCGGAGGTCCTCGCCGCTCTGCGGGAGACCATCGGCAGGGATCAATCGACATGCTCCGAGGTCGTCCCAGCGGTGTCGGTGCCACGTTGGCGCCGGCATCCTGCGGCGGCGAACATGCCCGCCGCCGAGCTAGTCTAGAGCAACTTGCCGACCCGGCGTCACCCTCGTCGCGGTTGGCCTTGTGGCGATCACAATGGCCATGCGCGACTTTTGCACTGTCAAAGGGAGATAATTCGGTGGCTACTTGCCTCTCCCACGTCCATCTGCATCGAACCCAGGGCATGCAGAGCCGTGGTAAGTGCAGTAACGATCTGATGAGAAGTTGGCGAACGTGACGCCAGCATCCTGTTCCTTAGGGCCTCAACCTGAGTAACGGCGTGTGAGAGTTCCGCTCTTTCTGCTATCCACCGCAGTCGGTCCATTTCTTCGGCGTCGATCCGCTGGGCATCGCCGTACCAAATGTCTTTCGTTCGACTGAAGGGTAGCTTTAGCCGTCGCGAAGCGCGAAGGACGGCTGCCTTCACTTGGTCCCCGGCTGGCCGGGGTTCTGCGCATCGTCTCACAAGGGCTTTCGCTTCATTGATCGAGGAGGCGCATGACGAAGTCGGCAATTTACTTTTTTCAATCATTGGCGTCGCTTGATTTCGCGTTTTCATGTTTGGTCCTTGCTTCGGCAATTGCCTCTTCCGCAGTTTCCTCGATCCAGTCGCCAGCGCCGACATAACCTTCGGCGGCACCCTGCAACATGAATCCGTAAAGACGCCGGTCGCGGATCGCACTCGCGACTTTCTCTAGATAATCAGCCGCTTCTGCAGCTGCGAGAGTGGATTCTATTGCGTTCGTAGTATCAAACGGTGGCGGATCGCTCGCTTGAGGATTGAGTTTCGATCGAAATTCAAGGGATATCGTAACCACCATAAAATCGTCCGGATGCGGTACTGGCCTTCCCATTGTCTTAGCCATATTGTGATCTTTCTCATTGGGGCAGCAGTTCCGCTATCCTGACGCCGTAGCTCCGCCCGTCGTTTAGAGGACTTCGTAACTTGCTGTGTATTAACTGCTTGATGCTAAAGTATCGCATTGGGGGAATGCACGTGTCAATACTAAAAGTATCAATTCGTCAGATCAAAGCGGCACGTGCATTGCTCGGTTGGTCACAGGATGAACTAGCCGAGTGCTCGGGGATATCGATTCCTACCATCAAGAGACTGGAAGCAGCTGAAGGAGAATTTGGCGGTCGGGCCGAAACGCGAGAAGCTGTCGTAGCCGCGCTTCAGAAAGCGGGGATCGAGTTTATCCATGAGAACGGCGGGGGATTTGGCGTTCGCCTTGCGAAGCGACAGCGTCGTACCAAGTGACCTCCCGCGATCGCGTCGCCTATGGCGATTGATGGACCCACGCCAATATCAATCCGAGCTACCGCAAGGGCCGTCGAACTCAAACAGCCGCTGATTTCCCGGGTTATCAATCTGAGGCCGCAAGACGCGGGCCTGAGCTCGCCAGACGGGAAGGTGGCTCCGGTATCGAGCGACTGTTGAATTGGAGGGGAATAAACGGGCTGATCCGGAAGCGATATGATACATTTTCAACGTCAAGGCACAGCATCACAAGGTCGACGATGACGGACACTCAAACAAAGATGACCACAACGCTAACGCATGAAGATGTCCAAGATCTTCTTAAAAGCTTTGCAGCCGCGATCGAGCTGGATCAAATCCGGGTGGACGCCTTAGCACCTTGGAAATTCCATCCGATATACAACGATAGCATGTGGCGGCGTTGCCGGCGGGATCACCTTGATCTTGTTAATCAATTGCTCCGAACCGTGGATACGATGCAGCCGACACTCCTCCAAGAACTGACTCGACTGGCGATCACCTACCAGACGACAGTTGTCTGCGAAGCGATAGCCAACCTATTCGCCGAGGCCGCAAACGGTATGCGCCCGACAGAGGAGTTTGAAACCGCCGCGCTGTTCTTTGGCTGTCTCATCAAGGACGTGAGTGGCAGACCTGCAGGCAGACCCCTGAATGGTGACCCCAAAGCACTGATAATGCGGTGGTTCACTGTCAACGATCCGTTGCGCATCGCTGAAGATCCTGAATGCAGCTATGGCGCACCTGTCGGATTTGTTAGCTGAAAGAGTGGACAGTGCGCATCGCTTCCGAATGTGGCGCAACAGGCCTTGGGGCAGGCTCGGTCCACAATGAGGCGAAGAAGACCAACAAATCGCGAGGTGCCGTCAACAAAGCGGTGAGAGAGGTTGGCGACAGCCGCGAAGGGCTCTCACCGTCGGTTGCATGAGAGTAGCGGACCCAGCTCCGCTGCCCGGGGGCGAGACTGAGTACGTACCAAGCGATCCTCAAACGCAGCTGGGATAAGCGTCGGCTTGCCGACTCGTCGAACTGTTTTCCGATGAACCCGCAACAGAGCGGATGGCTAATTGATGCTGGATGCGGGCGCCAGAAACGCTGCTGACCACAAGTGGTCTCATCGGCACTCGAGTATCCGTGACTGCGCAGCGCCATCTCCTCGACCGCAATCAGCGTCACCTGTCGCGGCCCGTCGTGGCTGGTGTCGTAGCGGTCTCCATCGACGCCATGACCCTCGCCGATAAAAGGGCCTCGGCCGGAATCCTGCGGCCCGGTCGCACGCCGATCCATTCGAGCCGGCCTGGTCGCATCGGTCCGGCCAACAGTCGACCTAAGGGTGATTGCGGTGAAAACGTCAGTAGCGGTTCTAGCATGACCTGGCGCTACAGTCCCGGAAACCATCGTCTCAAGTCCCGCTGCGGATGCCGCCTTCGTCGATGCCGGCGCATCCGCGACGGATGTCGGTCGACGTCAGCTTCAGCTTTCCTGCTTGGTACAGATACATTGTCGCGATGCTCCGGTATTCGAGTCCGATGCTGAAAACAGCGAAGCGGTCAAACGGTTACTTGGAGCCCAACGACCACGTGCAGCATTTTCATGCCTTCGACTGAGCCCAGAGAAGGTCGAGCCCCTGTTGCTCTTCCGAACGCTCACGGAAATGGTCCAAGATGGCAAGGATAAGCCGGGGCAGTACCAGTTCGACCATTACAGCTTAGGTGTTTGGGCTGATTGACCATTGCTCAGACTTCACTATGGAGCAAAAGGCCAAGCTTGAATTTGTTTATACTGAAGCGCTCGATCGCAGGTGGGGTACTAACAGGCAACGTGCGATCGCGTCATATGCGCGCAACGCATGCGGCGAAAGACCGAGTGCTGCGGCATATCCAGCAGGCCCACGCTGTTGAAGTTCATCGCCTCCACATGCGCGCTCCTGAACGCCCGAAGAGCAATCGCACCGCTGTCCGTGCGCGCGCCGTGGCGACAACGCGGTGATCTCCTGAGTCAGCTCGATGCCGGCGCTTTGGCTGCCGTTTCTCGTTCCTTCTCGGCACATTTCCGCAAGCTTGCGCAAACTACGATTTTCAGCGATTTCTCACGTTCGCTGGTAGCGGTTAGAGCCACGAAGGGAGCAATCCGTATTGGCGCAAGAGTGCTCATTTCGGCCGCGCCTCGGTGCGACCGTTTTCGGTGAATGCGCGGTTATAGAACGACCGCTCATGGCGCAAAACGGAACTCCAGCAAAACGGACGCGCAAATGGTAAAGTTAGCAGGTGATCCTAACGGCGCTGGCGATGAGTTCGAAGGATCGCAGCCGAGTTGCGTGATCGTAGACATCGGACACGATCATGAGTTCGTCGGCGCCTGTTTCCGCAACGAGCGCATCGATGCCAGAACGAACCGAATCGGGCGAGCCAACGATGGAGCGAGCGAGCATGCTCATCGCCTGTGCTTTCTCCGCAGGCGACCAGTAGCTTCCAATGTCGTCGATCGGCGGTTGGCTGAGGCCGCGCGAGCCGCGGAAGATGTTCGTAAAGGACATCTGCTGCGTCGTCGCCAGCCTACGCGCTTCGTCGTCGCTGGTGGCGGCGATGATGTTGACTCCTACCATGGTGTAGGGATGATCAAGCTGCTCGGACGGTTTGAAGCGGCTGCGGTAGATCTGCAGCGCCCGGATGAGTAGTTCGGGCGCGAAATGCGAGGCGAAAGCGTAGGGAAGCCCGAGCTCTGCCGCCAACATCGCGCCAAAATTACTTGAACCCAGAATCCACAACGGCACTTCCGTTCCTGCCGCCGGCACAGCCCGGATGCGCTGATTTGGACCGGCTGGAGCCAGGAAGGCCTGCACCTCAAGCACGTCCTGCGGGAAGTTATCAGCGGCTTCAGGCGTGCGGCGCAAAGCGCGCAGTGTGAGCTGGTCGGTCCCGGGTGCGCGGCCCAGTCCGAGGTCAATGCGGCCTGGAAACAGTCGCGCCAGCGTCCCGAACTGCTCCGCGATGACGTAGGGAGCATGGTTAGGGAGCATGATGCCGCCCGCGCCGACGCGGATGGTTTTTGTTCCGGCTGCGATATGACCAATCACAACCGACGTCGCGGCGCTCGCGATTCCCGGCATGTTATGATGCTCCGCCACCCAAATGCGGCGATAGCCCCAAGCCTCGGCATGGACCGCAATATCGCGGGCGTTGTCGAGCGCGCCGCGCGCATCGGTGTCTTCGGTGATGCGGACGAGATCGAGGATGGACAGTGCCGTCATTGGAACTCCCGAACGAAACCCTTTGCGTGAATGACGCCGCCAGAGATACTCGGCCGCGTCTAAGCTTGTCCGAAACGGCAGGCTTCATCCGATTCTTGTGTCCCATATGGACACTGTCCCCGTGTGGGTCAATCTGCTGAACCCGGTATGGCGAATGACCAACAGGGCCGACTGCAATCAGCACCGGCCGCGTCTCTACGCCAGCGACCGCTTTTGGCATATGGCAGCCAGGTAAGGAACACGCGCCGAGCTCTCCTTGCGTTTTGGGCCTCGATAGGTTCTAAGCCCGGCGACTTCATGACCACAGGTGTGAACGAGAAGCGAACTGCGTGGCTTGCCGCGTTTTAAAACAGAGTGACGCGCCCCCCGGTATCTCATGCGCTTTAAAAATTGTTCTGAACCTTCACAAAGGAATCCATCATGGCCAAGATGACCAAGAATCAGTTGATTGATGCAATTGCGGAAGGAACGCAGGTTTCCAAAGGAGACGTAAAGGCCGTCATCGAGCAGATGGCGATTGTGGGCTATAAGGAACTGATTGAATCCGGAGAGTTCGTGATTCCTGGCTTCGCTAAAATGTCGGTCGTAAACAAGCCTGCTACTGAAGCCCGCAGCGGTGTAAATCCTTTCACGAAAGAGCCTATGGAGTTCGCGGCCAAGCCGGCCAGCAAGTCGGTCAAGGCGTCACCCCTGAAGGTTGCTAAAGACGCTGTTTGAAGCGGACGGGTTGGTTGAGGCGCCTGTTCGATCGCCTGAACTGTGGGTAATTCCATCACAGCCTAGACAGGCAGCTCCACCCGCACACTATGCGCCCCGAGACGGAATCTCTGGAGGGCCTAGGGGACAGCCTCGTAAAGGCCATGCGGTGTAATGCCCGCGTGGCCTTTTGTCTTTTGTTGTCTGACCGTAAAGATAGGGACCCTGGGTGAACGGCCACTTCTGGCGCAGAGCGGACATTGGTCTGAGCGCCCATGTCGGCTAAGCGGCAATTCCGGACTCATGCACCGCAACAAAATTCGTCCTATTCGCCACCTCGTTGCCGCGGCTGAGCATCGGATGCGCTATCACCGGATTGATCGCGACCGCGGTTTCAAATCACGCCGGCAGGCCTGCCGACGTTTGGTCGAACGCAGATTCCTGGCTGGCGAAGCCGAACCAAGCCGTGCAGTATCGGCGCGATTGACAGTCATCGCGCGGCGGACCGTCACATGCTGTCACACCACGAACGCAGGTTCCTGTCGGCGCAACGGGTCGGGCATCTTGCGACGGCCGATGGCAGGGCCATTCCGCACGTCGTGCCAGTGTGTTTTACGATTTCGCAAGACACCCTGTACATCACCATCGACGAGAAGCCGAAGCGTGTGGCTGGAGCAGCACTCAAGCGCGTCCGCAACATCGAGCGCAACCCGATGGTCGCCATCGTGGTTGATCGGTACGACGAAGACTGGACCCGGCTTGGCTGGGTGATGTTGCGTGGACGGGCCGAGATCCTGCGCGCCGGGACCGAGCACGATCACGCGCAGGAGCTGCTACGCTCCCGGTACCGCCAGTTGGCGGCGATGCAGATCGCCGATCGGCCCGTCATCGCGGTCCGCCTGGAGCGGGTGAAGAGCTGGGGCGACCTGTCCGTGGGCGCGGACGAGGCCGACCATGATGGTCAAGCCTAGACGCTGTTGCGACCGTCACGTGCGGTTGCGTAGGATGGAGCCTGGCCGCAACCGGGGAGTATGGGACATGCATGTCGGGCTTACGATGTTTCCGACGGATTACGCGATTCCACCGCACGACCTTGCCGTGGCGGCGGAGGCGCGAGGTTACGATTTATTGTGGTTGCCGGAGCACAGTCACATTCCCACCAGTCGCAAATCGCCGTGGCCCGGCGGCGCCGAGCTGCCGAAGTATTATTACGATACCTACGATCCGTTCCTCTCGCTGGCCGCTGCCGCCGCGGTGACGAAAACCATCAAGCTTGCGACGGGGATCTGTCTTGTCGTCGAGCGCGATCCAATCCACACCGCCAAGGAGGTATCGACCGTCGACCAGCTTTCCTCGGGCCGGTTCATTTTTGGCGTTGGCGGGGGTTGGAACGAGGAGGAGATGGCCAATCACGGCACTGCGTTTGCAACCCGCTTCAAGCTGATGGGTGAGCGGATCCAGGCGATGAAGCAAATCTGGACGCAGTCGACGGCGGCATTCGACGGCGAATTGGTCAAGTTCGAACCCATGATGCAGTGGCCCAAACCGGTTCAAAAACCTCACCCGCCCATCGTTGTTGGGGGCGCATTTCCCCACGCAGCAAAACGGGCGATCGCCTATGGCGACGGCTGGATTCCCATCGGCGGGCGTGCGCTGGATCCGCTCGAGGTGCTGCCGCAATTCCGACAAATGGCAAAGGATGCCGGCCGCGATCCCGCGTCGCTCTCCTTCAATATCTTCGGGGCGCCCCGAGACCTGGAGGTGCTGAAACGCTACCGTGACGCCGGCGTTGATCGGGTCGTCCTGATGATTCCGCCCAAGCCCCGAGACGAGATTTTGCTCATGCTGGATGAAAGCGCGGCCCTCGTGACGGCGCTCTAAAGAGTTTGTGAGTCCATCACTCGACGGAACCAAAACTCTGGACTGCAGCGGCCGCCGTCCCCGCAATGAACTCTCGCCGTTGCAGCCCTTTTTAACGAGCACGCCAACCCTCGCGGCTGGGCACTAAGGGACCTTCGCACAGGCATCTGAAGGGGCATTCACACGGCCTGGGTCTAGAGCTGACCTGGCTCGAACAGGCTATTGGCATGAAAGGGACCACCGGCGTAGAAGCCGATGGTCGACGATTAAAGCTCTATCTGTTCAGCCATATTCAAGGCGTCATCCACCTCAATCCCGAGATATCGGACAGTGCTTTCCAACTTGGTATGGCCGAGGAGAAGTTGGACTGCACGCAAGTTACCGGTCTTGCGATAAATCTGGGCAGCCTTCGCGGCGCAACGAGTGCGTGCCGTACGATCCTGACTCTAAGCCGATGCTTTTAACCCAGCTCTGCACCAGCCGGGCATATTGGCGGGTTGATATGTGAGGACTAGCATGAATTCGAGTTGGGAAGAGATATCGGGAGCCAGTGGCCCGCAGCGTTGGTAGCCAGGCTTCAACTGAATTCCTCGACTGCTCTGAGATCTCGAACTGAACTGGTCGACCTGTCTTCTTTTGGACAATAGTCGCTCGACGCCGCACATTTGTTCCCGAGCAAATGTCGTCCAGTCGCAGTTTTACCAGGTCACAGGCGCGAAGCTTACTGTCGATTGCTAGGTTAAAGATCGCAAGGTCACGCATTGACAGCGCGATTTCTAGGCGGACTCGAATAGACTGTACGTGCTTGAGCTCAAGAGGTTTCTTCTGGCCGACGAGCAATCCCTTGTTCCAAGGTCGTTGGCATCGATCGACGGGGCGTGCGGGCATACGAGACCCTCCGCCAACCCCGCCCTCCGCGTCGCTCTATAGCGAGCGAATGACTTTAGTCCCGACTGATCATTCAGGCTTTTCCCACGAGCGCGCTCACTGCGACCGCTTCTGGCGCAAAGCGGCCTGGAGGCGACGACGCGCATCGAGCCGAAAGAGTTTTTGACCATACACTTACGGATCAATGAGAACGCCTGGGTTGAGCATGCCTTGCGGATCTAATTCGCGCTTGGCTCCTCTTAGTGCGGCGGCGAAAAGCTCCGGCCGCTGTCGATCGTACCAAGATCTGTGATCGCGACCGACGGCATGATGATGCGTGATGGTGCCACCTGCTGCGATCAGCGTGTCGCTCGCCGCATTCTTGATGGCCTGCCACTGCTCGAGAAGCGCGCCGTGTCGACCGAGTGCGTGGAAAGAAAAATAAGGTGCAGGCCCGTCCGGGTAGACGTGGGTGAAGCGGCAGGTGACTTCACCCTTCACGCCTGTCGCTTCCAGAATGGCGCGCTCGGTTGCCGCTTTGACTTTGTCGTGAAAGTTTTCGAACTGATCCCAGGTGATGGCAGTCTCAAACGTGTCGTTGATGAGGCCCGCGGGCGTCAGAAATTCGCGCGCATAGGGCATGCGAATGAACGCGTTGCGCCAGATGCCCGCCGCGCCTTGCAGATGCGCGTCGCTGGCCTTCGCGGGTTCCGGCGTTCCGCGATGGTCGGCGCAGCACTCGAGCGCGCGCGCCATCCAAGCGTCCAGCGGATGATCACCCGATTCAAACGCGAGCACCATGATGGCAGCACTGCCGTCCGCCGCACCGGTGTTGAAGGCCTCCTGCGGGTCCAGGATCCGGCAATTTGACGGATAGAGGCCAGCTTGCGCGACCGAACGCACGGCGCGCGCGGCATCGAAGAACGAGGGGAAACGAAGCGATGCGCCAGCGCGGAAGCTTGGACGCGGCTGCAATCGCATCCAGGCACGCGAAATCACGCCCAGAATTCCTTCCGAGCCGATGAACATGCGGTCGGGACTAGGCCCGGCACCAGATCCGGGAAGTCGGCGCGTCTCCATCACGCCAACGGGCGTCACGACACGCAGGCTTTCGACGAAATCGTCGATATGAGTATGAAGACTGGCAAAATGGCCGCCCGATCGCGTCGCAATCCAACCGCCAAGCGTCGAAAATTCAAAACTCTGAGGGAAGTGACGCAGCGTAAAGCCATGCGGCTTGAGCTGGTTTTCCAGGGACGGACCATAGGTGCCGGCCTCGATCGATGCAGCACGCGATACCGGGTCCACTTCGACTACTTTGGAGAGATTGCGTAGATCGAGGGTGACGGCAGCCTTATGTTTGATGCCGTCAACGCGCGGCTCGACGCCGCCGCAGACGCTTGAGCCGCCTCCATAAGGTGTCAGCGAAGCGCCGACAGTGCTCGCCCAGTCCATCACGGCAGAAATCTCGGCCTCGTTGCGCGGATACGCCACAACGTCGGGTGCGCAATTGTAATCGCCAAGCATTGCTCTGACGTAATCCGGGTAGGACTTGCCGTAGCTGTGTGCGACGCGATCGTAGCGGTCGGTCGTGCAAAAGGGGGCGAGTGAGGCCGGCGGCGTCACGCGCGGTTCTCGCAAGGAGAGATCGTCGAGGCCCGGGACAACGATCGTGTCGAATTCGTCAGTTGCAAATTTCACTCGGTACCGGCCGAGCACAAACGTCCGCTCCTCCACACTCATGCCTTCGCCTTCTCGCCCCCAGCCGTAATGTTTCAGCCTTGCGCCAGTCATGAGGGTTCCTCGTGTTTGGTTTCTTGGAACGAAGAAAATATTCTGAACGACGGCGCTGCGCCAGAGCATTCTATTGTTTGCGGCAATGGCCGACTGGCCGTGATCTTGGTTCTATGAGTTCATTTGTACGATTGACCGCCAGAAATGACCCAGGCGTCCGAATGGGATCGATCCGCTCGTAGCCGCATCTGCCACTCGGCGCTCGGCGTATGCTAACGTAGGTCCGTTAATTGCGAATGGAAGTTCATATGTCTGCCTATTTCATTGTCCAAAGCACGATCAAAGACGAAGCGCAGTATCAGAAATACGTGCAAGCCGTCGTACCGTTCATCGCCAGCTTCGGCGGAAGGCTTGTTGCCAGACGCGCAAAAGTAGACGTGCTGGAAGGCGAACATGACGAGCGGCCAGTCGTCATGTTCGAGTTTCCGAACATGGAGGCGATCCACGCGTTCTGGAATTCTCCGGATTACGTTCCGATCAATAAACTGCGCGAAGGAATAGCCACACTAAACATTTGGGCCTTCGCGGGTGCCTGATCGGTTTGGACCACAAGGCGGGCTCGAGCGCTTACGTCGGCGAGGGGTCTTCGCTTTCACACAGCCAGGGACATTCGCGTCGTTGTCGGACGACCGCTTCTGGCGCGGCCATTCGAAAAATTGGCGATACCTGGCATGCGTCAAGCGCACGTATGGTCGGCCCACACGTCCTAGCATCCGGTAAGAGAGTGCGAAGCCCTCCCTGTCCGCCATCATTAGCCGACAGCACAGAAGTCCTTCAGAATCAGGTGTTTCTCGAACCGCCGGAGAAATTACAGTGTAGTATCATGGTGTAGCACCGAGATGCCCCAAATAGCCATCTTGAGACGACGGTCGTATAATAATGGATTTGGAATGTCCTCCCTTCTTCGCCTTGTGAGGATGTCAATTTCGTTGCGCGGTCCAGTAGCCCGAGCATCGCGAATTGCCTGCGTAGCCGCTCCATGTCCCGTGGCCAGAGTTGCTGGCCAGTCTGCCTGAGCCCGATGCGTATTTGTTCTGAACGGTCACCGAAGCGCGAACCGCGCCGGATTTTGCGACGTAACCTCTGAATCTCACGAGGTTAGGCTCCGTCACAATTCCGTTAGAAACATTGACAGTGAAGTTGTATGTGGGATCGCATGCACCTCGTTGCGTCACAAAGGCGAGGTCCCAAGAACCATCATAGGCCGATCGTGCCTGCGCGGTGCTCGCTAGGGCAACAAAAATGCATGTTGCCGTTGCGCAAAGCGAAAACTTTTTCATGTTATTTCTCCGAAGCAAGTTAGCGGTGGTTGGTTTCGCTATGGAACGTTATGGAAATGGTGAAGCGATTGAACCGCTAAAAGAAGACATTTTCTCAAATCGCATCAACCCCGCGCGAGGTCGGAGGGTCGCACCATCGGTGGCCGCCGCATCTCAGCACTTGACTGAACGCCGGACTTCGGCCGCGCAGAACCCCATGACGGGGCCCCGCTAGTCATTCCCGACTGTCCTGGAGGAGGTCGAAAGTGAACGGGCCTTCGAGAGTTTTGGGCCCCTCCAGCACCTCGGAGTGACGCAACGTGCGTCTTGCATCGTGGTATCCCACGCGCCAATACTCCTCCCATCGACAAGGCCCTACAATCCGCCGCGCGCGCAAGATACGCGCCGCGGGTTAAATGCTGCCTTGAGGGGACGCTTCTGGCGCAAAGGAGACGTTTAGCAGCGGGCTCTTTAACCGGCCGTAGCCTACACGCATCCAGGTCGATCTGTGGAGTTCGCGCGGTGAGTTACCGGTATTAAGCCGCTATCAAACTGAACGAGGTGCAGATGCAGCACGGTAGCGATGTGGCTGAGCCAGTTAGCCTGTATTCCTGACCGCCTCAGCGAGCATGGCGTAAAGCTGGCGCTTGGTTAACTCCGTTTGCCGCGTACTTGGCTTCCGCGAAGACACCACCTTTGCCGTCGGATGAGTACAAGCCGCCAACGACGTCGTCCTTCGTTTCGGCACCGGCGTAATCCTAGGCTTTGCTGTTGGTGGCTTGCGACCTCGCTTTAGGCCCAAACGCGTTAGCTTGGCGCAGACCGCGTTGCGGCTATACCCGAGACGGCCTGCAATCTGCGCGGCGCTCTGTCCTGAGGCCCAAAGTTTCTTGAGCAGTTCAAAGTCTTCCGCAGCCCAATTCATGAGCTACTTATATCTCGACCGCCGCGCACAGGCTAGTCGTATCGATTGGGGAGAGAACGAAACGGCGCGGCTTGATCCGAAATTCGTCAATCCTTGCGCAGGTCCCTCCCCATCGCCTCGTAGATCATCAATTTCAAGTTCAGCTGGATCCGTCCACCCTGTGTGGGCGACATCACCATGAAGAGAGGCAGCTTGCCATCGTCGACCAGCATCATCGCCGCGTCATCGGCTGCCCCGTGTCGGGGTCCCGCACGCCGAAGCACTCGAAATGGACTGGCTTGCCGTGTTGTTGGATCAGCAGGATGCCCCCGGGAATCTTGCCGGTCGTGATCTCATTGCGAATGGTGTCGCCAAGCCGCTGCAGGGCCGAGGGTGAAAGAGTTCCTAGGCCAGAGTTCGGGATTCGGCGCGCAGCTCAAACGCCTAGCCGACGACCAGGGAAATCGCGAACGCTGCCGCGGCAAGGCAGCGCAGTGCGGTGTTTTCAGTTTGCCTCATCAGCTCGAATGCTTCGGGCTGAGATGGGGCTTACCCTCGTATGTTCCGACCGGCAACCTCGATTCAAGATCCGCCGACGACGTTTTCCAATTTGATGCACCAATTCAACGTCGATTCGGGGACGAGCTTCCTGCTCGTTACCCACAATCTGCATCTGGCACGCCGCTGCGGATCATCGAGGTGATGGACGGTCGTATCACTCGTTATCAGTTCCACGCACGACCAGCGTCCCCGTGCGAAAGTGTCCGCTAATGGGATGGTCCGGCCGTGCTCCTGCCCCGCCAGCGAGCGAAGCTGGCAAGGGGCGTCAAAGACAAGGAGCACGCCATGTCTCAGACACCCAATACCGCGATCGCCGTGATCGGCATCGATATCGGCAAGAACTCGTTCCACGTCGTGGGCCACGATGCGCGGGGCGCCATCGTGCTGCGGCAAAAGTGGTCGCGTGGCCAAGTGGAAGCGCGGCTCGCCAATATACCGCCTTGCCTGATCGGCATGGAAGCCTGCGTCGGCGCCCATCACCTGAGCCGCAAACTCGCATCGCTCGGTCACGATGCCAGGTTGATGCCGGCCAAATATGTCCGCCCCTATAGCAAGGGACAGAAGAACGACTTCAATGATGCCGAAGCGATTGCCGAAGCCGTACAGCGCCCGACGATGAAGTTCGTGGCGACCAAGACCGCCGAGCAACTGGATCTCCAGGCGCTGCACCGGGTGCGCGAGCGGCTGGTGTCGCAACGCACCGGCATCATCAACCAGATTCGCGCCTTCATGCTGGAACGCGGGATCGCCGTGCGCCAGGGTATCGGCTTTCTGCGCACGGAACTGCCCACCATCCTTGCGACGCGCACCGATGCCCTGTCGCCCCGCATGTTGCGTGTCATCGAAGAGTTGGCAGGCGACTGGCGCCGGCTGGATCAGCGCATCGATGGCCTATCCGGCGAGATCGAAGCACTGGCCCGTCAAGATCAGGCATGTTCGCGCCTGATGACGGTGCCTGGCATCGGGCCGATCATTTCGAGCGCCATGGTGGCCGCGATCGGCACGGGAGACGTATTTTCCAAAGGCCGCGACTTCGGCGCCTGGCTCGGACTGGTGCCCAAGCAGATCTCGACGGGAGATCGCACGATCCTCGGTAAAATCTCGCGGCGCGGCAATCGCTACCTGCGCGTTCTGTTCGTGCAGGCGGCATGGGTTGTGCTGGTCAGGATAAAGAACTGGGAACGTTACGGGCTCAAATCCTGGATCGAAGCCGCCAAGAGGCGGTTGCACCACAACGTACTGGCGATCGCGCTCGCCAACAAGCTTGCCCGCATCGCCTGGGCGGTGCTGGCCAAAGGACGCGCCTTCGAGCTGACGAGGACCGACGATGCAGGCGCCCGACCCGCTTGATCCTCGCGCCGTGCTCGGCGCGGTCAAGGCGCAGCCTGGCAACGCCGGAGCCAGCCGCAAGCCAGGCGCGACGGCCGGCCTTGACCACCCCTGCGCGCGACGCGATCGACGCTCTGCGGGCCGGGACGAAGGAACGGCCCTTGGCTCGAACAAAGGAACTGCGCGATATGAGGAGCACGCGATGACGTAACCTATCAAACAGCTTCCAGCCGAGGTCTGCGAGAGGATGAGACGAGATGGAGGTTCGGTCTTCCGAGCGCGTGCGAACACTGGTGACCCAAATGGTCCAATCGAGGCCTGTCCGCTAATGAGAACGCACGCGCGCTGATATCCATGATGGCCCGGAGCACAACACGCTCCAATCAGAGGCCGGATACATTGATGCAAGACCGCTTACCGCCAGCTCGACGAACCTCTTGCAACGCACGGCCGGACCATACATTCGGGTCAAGAGCGGCTTTCCCGCTCGCTCAGGCATGTCCGATATCGGCTCAGCTTGTGACGTTCGCCGAGCAAGCCGCGTCGTTCGCCGGCGTGGCTCACGCTAACGATCTTCCTCGCTCGGGTGAAACCATTTTGTCAGCGCCGTCTCGCGGGTCTCGGTCAACTTAATCATGTGAACCGGCGCGGCATACCGGCCTTTGCGGCATGATCGGCACTTGAACAGCAGCCGAGTCATGTTGGCGGAGATCGCGATGCGCCAGGCACTCGCCTGTGGACGGCCTGAATCGCCGCGAGAGCCACCAAAGAAAGCCGAAGAAATACAGGATTACCCGATGAAAAGACGCCTTGATCAGTGGTGGGAATGAGCGGAGAAGCCGCTCGACAGCCACCTGACAATTCCGGCTAATTGCAGGACGATCTAGATTGTCAGCCGACCCAACAATGCTTCCGACGCCGTTGAGCATGTGAACGCCGGCGCAGGTGGCAAATCATGGCGGCTATTATTTTCCGGGCCCATGTCTGCGTAATACGGCCGAAAAGCATCGACCCCCGTTCTGGGCTCGATCGTGCGTGGGTGCGTGAGATTGGCTGGCCGCCTTCCGCCACGCAAATACGCCGACGTGGAGCGACGCCTTCCGCCAATGGCCCGGCCAGTCTCCTTCCATCGCTCAAGGCTCGACAAATCATCGCGACCATCTGAGGCGCATTCGAACGGCGTGAGCGCCTTTCGACATCGCGCCACCGACGGATCTCTCGAAAACATTCATCAGTCCGGGTGGGCACCAGCAATATATCGGCGATGCCGATGGATATTATCGAAATAAATCGGCTTTTGCGATGATGACCGGCGTCTTAGCTTCACCTCACTTTCAACCTCATACCCAACGGAGATCAACATGAGTGCAGCTTCTATCCAATCAGTTCGTCCCACCCGTCGCATCGGCGCTTGGACGTTGCAGGGTGTCATCGCGGCAGCTTTCCTCGCTGCCGGCTTCGCCAAACTGGCGGGCGTTCCTTTTATGGTCGACCTGTTCGCGCAGATCGGCCTCGGCCAATGGTTCCGCGTCGTGACCGGCGTGGTGGAAGTGACCGGCGCCGTCGCTCTGCTCATTCCGGGCCTGGCTTCGATCGGCGCGCTGTGGCTCGGAGCCACCATGGTCGGTGCCGTGGCAACTCATCTGTTCGTCCTGCACACCAGCCCGGTCCCGGCGATCGTTCTGGGATTGCTCAACGCGGTGGTTGTCTACCTGCGGCGCGATGAGCTCGTTGCCTTGCTTCACCGGGTCAAGGGTTGAGCCTTGAAACCCACAGATAGTCAAACCTCAGGAGAATGAAAATGAAGACCGATGCAGTGTTCACGCGTCCAATACGCACTGAAAAGACTTCCCGGCAGATTGCTCAGCGCACGCGTGGACACTCGCATGGGCGGGTTACCCGACTGGTCAGTCCGGGTGACATTGGTGAACGGATCAAGCCGTTCGTCTTTCTCGACTACTTCGACACCGATCCAGCGACGGCACCGACATTCGGCTTTCATCCCCATTCAGGAATTGCGACTCTTACCGTCATTCTGACCGGGCAGGCCTTCTACAAGGAGACCACCGGCCGCGAAGGCGTCGTCGAGACCGGCGGTGTTGAGTGGATGCGCGCCAGCAGCGGCGTTTGGCACACCGGCGGAATGGTCGGCAAGGAGCGGATCAAAGGCTTCCAGCTCTGGGTCGCGATGTCGCCCGAGTTCGAACTTGCCGAACCCCACAGCCAATATCTCGGCGCTTCCGACTTCCATTTTGCCGGCCCCGCGAGGGTTATCGCAGGCGAATACGACGGTGTGAAAAGCATTGTCGAGTCGCCTCGCGGCATCACTTACCTCGACGTGCGCCTCAAGGCCGGAGAGCGCTGGACCTTTCACCCGGCTAAGGGCCACGACGTCGCCTGGATCGCATTGCATCAGGGGATCGTGACAACGCCGGAGCAGATATCGGCGGGCGAAGTCGCCGTATTCGAAGAGGGCGATCAGGCGATCGAGTTTGAAGCGCTCGCCGATGCCGGCTTCATCCTCGGCTCTGCGGTCAAGCACCCTTACGACCTGGTGACCGGCCACTACTCCGTGCATACCAACGCGGATGCCTTGCGCATTGGGGAGAGCAACATCGCCGACATCGGGCGCCGGCTGCACAATCAGGGCGTCTTGTCAGCCGCCAAACGCTGACGACAAGAAAGATCAGGATCGTTGAACATTCACGATGGAGGAAGCAATGTTTGGATCGACTGGAGTTCAGCTTTTGCGACGTGTGGCTGGGGCCCGGGAGTGCCGGGACAGATCCGATCGACGCCTGCCGCTTCGATCGGAGCACTTCCCGGTCGAGGCGAGAGGCCGCGAGATCGTCACACAAGAAGGCGTCGTGATCGCGACAGCCGCCGATACTGCGATGAGCGAGGAGATCGCCCGGCGCCTGAACAAAAGCTATTGGAATGACCAGGAGGATCAATGGGCACTCTGACGAGCCGGAGATTGCTGGACGGTGCTCAGGAGTCGGCGGCGCGACCGCGATGGTTGATACGACTGCCCATTGGGCCGTAGCATCCTGCGCTTTCGCATCGGTTTGATCGATAGGTAGGTCCCATGCTCGACGCCGTCTCTCTCGATCAATTGCGCACCTTCATCGCCGCGGTCGATGAAGGAAGTTTTTCTGCCGCGTCTCGCAAGTTGTTGCGTGCGCAGTCCGTGGTGAGCGAGGCAATCAGCAATCTCGAGGAACAGATCGGCGTGCAATTGTTCGACCGCTCCGGCCGCTATCCCAAGCTGACCGCGGCGGGATCGGCCATTCTGCGCGATGCCCGCAGCATCATCACAGCCGTCGACCTGATGAAAGCGCGCGCGAAGGGCATGTCGGGCGGCCTGGAGCCGGAATTGTCCGTCGTGATCGACGTCTTCTATCCGATCGACGCGATCACTCAGGTGGCCAAGGAGTTTCGGCAGAAATACCCGGGAGTGGCGCTGCGCATCTATGTCGAGGCTCTCGGAGGAGCCATCAAACCCGTGCTTGACGGCCGTTGCAGCATCGGCGTCGTCGGATCGCTGCCGGTGATTCCGGATACGCTGACCTATGAGCGATTGCCCGGCATCGCGTTTCTCATGGTTGCTGCCCGTGATCATGCACTGACTTCCTACCGGGGCAAAATTTCCAAGGAGGCTCTTGCAAAACATACTCAGATCGTTCTCACCGACCGGTCGGAGCTATCCTCGGGACGCGAATTCGGCGTCATGTCGCCTACGGTCTGGCGGCTTGCCGACCTCTTCGCCAAGCATCATTTTTTGCTCAACGGTCTGGGTTGGGGCGGTATGCCATTGCATGCCGTGCGCAAGGATTTGGAAGAGGGGCGCCTTTCCGTGCTGTCTATCGAGGACGTGCCTCCAGACGGTTTGACTCTGGCGATGTCGGCTGTGTGGCAGACCAAATCACCGCCTGGACCCGCCGGTCGATGGTTTATCGATCGCCTGAAGCAAATTCCCGTGGAAGCGGGCAAAGTGCCGAAACCGCCGGTCACCAGGAAGATGGCGAAACGGCCTGCGAAAGCCTAGCCGGGCGCCGATGTCCCTATCGCGAGAAGCGACGGACACGGCCTCCCATGACGCCTGAACGCGTGAAAGCATCGCTTTCCTGATTATCCCCAGTTCGAAGGCCCCTCGCGGTCGACCGCACGAGATCGCCAATAATACTTTACATACGTAAAGTATAATTATATGGTCCTTACGGTCGGGCGGAGGATGCGTAGTTTGTCACCTTCTCGACATCGTCAAACGTCGACGTGAAAGCGTCGCGAAAGGCCGGAGTGGATACGATGATCGAGGAAAGGGACATCAGCGTCGCCATGAGGGACGGCATACGGCTGGCCGTCGACGTTTACCGCCCGGATGCGCCGGGCAAATACCCCGTGCTGTATGCGTCAGCGCTGCACAACAAGGACATCCAGGGTCCTGACATCGCGGATATCCTGCCGCCGCAACCGGCGCACGCGCCGCTCTGGTTTGGCCCTATCGAGGCGGGCGATACGCGACGCTTCATCGCCAACGGCTATGTCCATGTGATCGCGCAGCCGCGGGGCTCTGCCAAGTCAGAAGGGCACTATGGCAACGAGGACACCGACCACTACGACCTGATCGAATGGATCACGCAGCAACCCTGGTCAGACGGAAAGGTCGGAATGGTCGGCATCTCCGGATTTGCCGGCGAACAATGGCGCGCGGCGACGCAGGGACATCCGGCCCTGAAAGCCATCTTTCCGTACGACGCGTGCAGCGCGTATGGTGGCATATTCGGCTTCCGGGATTTCAATCCCGGCGGCGTCCTGCACAGTTTTCCTTATTTGCTCGACGTCTTTAGCACGGTTCATGAGTTGCGTAGCCGGCCGGCGGCACTTCCCGCCGCTGAGGAAGACCTCTGGCGCCGGGCCATGCGCAATCCGGATTACAAGCAGTACATCAACCTCTACAACATTCTCACTCAAAAGGGGCAGCGGACGTTCATCATGTATCTCATGATGACCCATCCCTGGGAGATCGACGGCACGGTCGAGCGCGCGGAAGAGACCTTCAGGAAAATCAAGATACCGTTCTATACCGGCTCCGGAGCCTACGCCTACACTTACAAGCTCCACTGGCTGGGCGCACAACACTACTTCGGGAATGTCGATGCGCCAAAGAAGCTGCTGTTTACCGGGCCGGCTCACCTGGAGCGGCCATTCCATCAATACCACGACGAGATCATTCGCTGGTATGACCATTGGCTGAAAGAGAAGAACACCGGCATCATGGACGAGCCGCCGGTGCGTTACTGGCTCATGGGCGCCAACGAGTGGCGCACTGGAACGGATTGGCCGCTGCCGGAGACGCAGTGGACCAAATACTATCTTTCGCATTGGGAGACGTTGTCGACCGAGCCGCCGCGACCGGCCTCTGAGCTTGGCGCCGCGGCGCGCGAGCCCGATGTCTTCACGCAGATGCCACTGACGCGGACGACAAAGGTCGAGCGGCTGCGCTATATGACCGATCCCCTCCCGCGCGACGTCACCGTCGCCGGCCCGATCACGCTGACGCTGTACGCGGCAATCGATCAGGAAGACAGCAACTGGATCATCGTGCTCAAGGACGTTGGGCCTGACGTATCTGTTCGGACCGCGCGCGAGGACGAGCGTGATGTTCCGTCGACACTGCCCGAACGCGAGCTGACGCGAGGTTGGCTGAAGGCATCCTATCGGGCACTCGACGAGAAGCGCTCGAAGCCCTGGGAGCCGTTCCACAAGCTGACGCAGGACGCAATCGCTCCGGTCAAGCCGGGAGAAGTGGTCGACTACCGGATACAGGTCCTCGCCACCGCGAACCAGTTCAAAGCGGGTCATCGGATCTGCGTCGACATCACGTCCATGGATGTGCCTACAGGCACCGGGGCGATGACCAATGTCGAGTACATCCCGTACCACGTCTGCAGCAGCAAGACCGTGACCCACAAGATCTATCGGGATGCCGAGCGACCGTCGCACCTGCTGCTGCCCATCATTCCGGAGCCCAACGATCGGCGTCCGGCCTGAAGTCGGCAACTAGGAGGAGGAATTACAATGACGACCATCCGATTTGAACGAGACGGCGCCATCGGAAATATCATCCTGGCTGATCCCCCCTTCAACCGGGTCGACCTGCGCTTCGCGGAAACCTTGCGAGCCGCCGTGCGCCAAGCCAGCGAAAGCGATATCCGCGTGCTGGTGGTTCGCTCTGAGGGGCCGCATTTCAGTTTCGGCGGCGAGGTGCGCGAATGGCCGGGAAAGGACGTCAATTGGTTTAGAACGTTTGTCGCCGACGTGAATGTCTCCTACCGCGCCATTGAGATGCTGAAAATACCGACGGTGGCGGTGGTGCAGGGGATTGCCTTCGGCGGCGGTTTCGAACTTGCGTTGGCTTGCGATTTTCTCGTCGCCGCCGAAAATGCGACCCTTCGCTGCGTTGAAGTCACAACAGCGATGCTGCCGGTCGCGGGCGCCCTCCAGCGCATCGCCGAACGCGCGGGTCGCGCTCGCGCATCGCGCCTTGCGATGCTTGGTGAACCGATTTCCGGACGTGATGCAGGCGCATTCGGAATTGCGACGCATGTGGTCCCCGAGAACGAGCTTTCAGCGACCGCGTCTGCATTGGTCCAACAGCTGGCGGCGGGGCCGACCAGGTCGTACGCCGCGACGCGCACGCTGCTCAAGGCGTGGTCGAGCGGAGGGGTCGCCGCCGCAGATCTTGTCATGCTCGATGTCGCGATGGAGCTCTACAACGGCGCCGATGCGCAGCGCGGCTTTGCGAATACAGCAGAGGCCTTCAACAAGGACATCGAACCGCCTACGCTCGTCTTCGAGGGAAAATGAGCCGGCCGCGTGGCGTTCGGTCGGAAGCTATGTTAATCGAAGGCCAAATGCCGAAGAAAACGACGCTGACCACCAGGCGCCGAGAGCGCCCGCGCAAGAGAGCCGAACAACAGCGTTCGATCGAGACGCGAGCCGCGATCCTCAATGCCGCGATTGCGGAATTTGCCGAGCGCGGATTCGAAGGAGCGAGCATTCGCGCTATCGCCGATCGGCTCGGCCTGCAACATCCCCTGATCACCTATCATTATCGCAACAAGGACATTCTCTGGCGGGCCGCTGCGGCGCATGCTTTCGCGCAGATACGGACCGAGTGGGATACTTTGGCACCCGAAAGATCCGAACTGTCCCCGATGGCGCGGCTGCGCCAGGAGTATACGATTCTTTTCCGGTATACCGTCGCGTTTCCTGAATTTCACCGGTTCATGCGCCAGGAAGCCTTGACGAACAATCCACGGCTGAAATGGGTAGCGGAAACGGTTCTAGCTCCGCTTCTGGCGCGATTGCTGCCTCAGATCATTGAGGCTCAGAGACGAGGTCTGCTTCCCGGAGCCGATCCCATTCTTTTCCACTATATGATGGTCAGCCTTACCGCGACGCTTTCGGAATTCGGTCCTGAAATGCAGGTTACGAGCGGACTGTCGTCCGGGGACACGAAGGTTGTCGAGGCATATTGGCGCCTGGTTGACGAGACGGTCTTCGGACAGGAGCCGAAGACCGATCGCGGAAGAGCAAGGGCTCGCTGAAGGCGTGTTCGTTCGCCCGACGGGTCGAGCGGTGATTTTACGACGCATTGGACTTAGGGATGCGCGATCCCGATATCGCGCGGTTATGGAATGGCCGCTTGTAGGGGCGGGCAAAGGGGATATTCGGGACTATCGCTAATCAGAATGGGCTACGAACGCCAGCTTCGGCGAAGCCGATATTCTCGATCAGACCCTTGCCTACACCGTAAATCATCGCCTGCCGCCTGGGAGGGCGCGATGCCTGCGGTGCACTGGAGCCGCAGCAAGAATGACCGCAAGCCGATTACACATGAAACTAGCAGTGTTCAGCAACAGGGCGGAACACCCGTCCCCACGGCGGTGGTGAAGAAGCATAACCATTCCACCGACGACACTTCCGTTCAATATGGCCGCAAGTATTCGCGGCATTGTGGCCATCACGCCCTGACCGAGTTTGCGTCAGATAGCCGTACAGGTGCCACATGTCTGAAGCTGTCACAAAAAACAATCGAAGCGCCGGCGCCGGTGCTGCCGTCCCCCGTCTGTTCGTCCTTGAACTGAACGCCGGCCGGATACATTCGATGAATGCGGACGGTTCCGACCGGAAGACCATCGTGTCGGATTGCCATTTGCCTGACGGCATCGTCGTCGATGTGGAGGCTGGCCATATCTACTGGACCAACATGGGCATCCCAAACCTGGATGACGGGTCCATCGAGCGCGCCGACATCGACGGCAAGAACCGCAAGATCATCGTCGCACGGGGAGTAACCCACACTCCGAAGCAGATCATCCTCGAGAAGAAAAGCGGCAAACTCTATTGGTGCGACCGCGAGGGCATGCGCGTCATGTGTTGCAATCTCGACGGTACGCAGCTGGAGACGCTCATCGAGACGGGACGCGGCGAAGACGATAGCCGGGATGCGACCCGATGGTGCGTTGGGCTGACGATCGACCCGAAATTCCAGAAGATCTACTGGAGCCAAAAAGGTCCGGACAATGCCGGGCTCGGCCGTATCTTCCGCGCCAATCTTGATATTCCCGCCGGCCAAACTGTAGCGACCAGGTCCGACATCGAGATCTTCTACGACGGCCTGCCGGAGCCGATCGATCTCGAGCTTGATGTCAAAAATCGCGTTCTGTACTGGACCGACCGCGGCGATCCTCCGCGCGGCAACACAGTGAACCGGGCCTCGATCGACAACAAGCCCGCCGAGCCGGAGATCGTGGTGACCCATCTCATGGAAGGGATCGGTATCGCGCTCGACGTTCCGAACGACCGCATGTTCGTGACCGATTTCGCCGGTTCGGTTTACTCCGCGCGGCTCGATGGATCCGGCGAACGCAATTTCCTCTTCGCCCAGGGCAATCTCACCGGCATCGCCTTCGCCGAAGTCTGACCAAAGCATCGGAGAACTGACATGACCGACACCAAGCCTATTCGCCGTATCGCCATCATCGGCACCGGCGTGATCGGCGCAAGCTGGAGCGCGCTCTATCTCGCCAAGGGACTGCAGGTCGTCGCCACCGACGTCGCGCCGAACGCGGAAGCCGCGCTGAGGAAATTCGTGGAGACGGCCTGGCCGACCCTCAAGCGACTGGGCCTCTCGCCCGGAGCCTCGCAGTCGAACCTGAAGTTCACGGCCGCGCTCGCGCAAGCGGTCGACGGCGTTGATCTCGTCCAGGAGAACGGACCCGAGCGGATCGAGTTCAAGCAGAAGCTCTATGGGCAGCTCGACGAGTTGCTCGCGCCCGACGTGATCATCGCATCGAGCTCGTCGGGGCTGACCATGAGCGAAATCCAGAAGGGCGCCGCGTCCCATCCCGAACGTTGCGTCATCGCCCATCCATTCAATCCGCCGCACTTGATCCCGCTGACCGAGATCGTCGGCGGAGCGAAGACGTCGGAAGCGACGATCCGGCGCGCAACGGAATTCTATACGTCGATCGGGCAGCGCACCGTACGCCTGAACAAGGAAATGCCCGGTCATGTTGCCAACCGTCTCCAGGCGGCGCTAAGCCGCGAGGTTTATTACCTCGTCGCCGAAGGTGTGGTGAGCGCCGCCGACGTCGACACCGCCCTGAGCTGGGGCCCGGGGCTGCGCTGGGGGGTTATGGGCAGCATGATGCTCAACCATCTCGGCGGCGGTCCGGGCGGCATTGAGCACTTCTTCCAGCAGTTCACCGGGCCGATGACGGCGTGGTGGAAGACCCTCGGCTCGCCGGTGCTTACTCCGGAAGTCCAAAAGACGCTCATCGACAGCGTTCACGCCGAGGCCGGATCGCGCACCATCGAGGAGCTGGAGGCGGAGCGCGACGAAGTTCTGCTCGGCTTGATCGAGCTGCGCAAGAAGGCTGCCAAGTCGGGCCAAACGAAATCGACGGCGTCGGTCGCCTGAGACCAGGCGCCGCCGGCGAGATCGATCATACGTCCTTCAACTTTTCCGGCCTCCGGGCCGCAGCCACAGGAGTTTCAAATGCCCACCGCAGCCACAGCAGGCAAGACCGCCGCGCCGAAGCCGGTCCCCGTACCCAACGGTGACTTCTATCAGCTCGTCGATCTTCTCACCCCCGAGGAGAAAGCGCTGGTCAAAAAGGTGCGGACCTACATGGAGACCAAGGTCCAGCCGATCATCAACAAATACTGGTCCGATGACGCGTTTCCGTTCGAGCTGCTGCCTTCGTTCAAGGAGCTCGGCCTGGGCGGGCTCGGCTTTGAGGGCTATGGCTGCGCCGGCGGTAGCCAGAAGCTGTTCGGCTTCGTTGCGATGGAGCTGGCACGCACCGACGCGTCGTTCTGCACATTCTTCGGCGTGCACAGCGGCCTCGCGATGGGCTCGATCTATCTCGATGGATCGGAGGAGCAGAAGCAGAAATGGCTCCCGCCGATGGCGCGCTGGGAAAAGATCGGCTGCTTCGGACTCACCGAGCCGCTGGTCGGCTCGGGAACGAGCGGCGGTATGACCACAACGGCCAAGCGAGAGGGCGATACCTGGATTCTCAATGGACAGAAGCGGTGGATCGGCAACGCGCCATGGTGCGACGTCTCCATCATCTGGGCGCGCGATCTTGCCGACAACCAGGTGAAGGGATTCATCGTCGAGAACAAGTCGACGCCTGGATTCAGTGTCGAGAAGATCGAGCACAAGATCGCGCTCAAGGTGGTCCAGAACGGCCAGATTACGATGAAGGATGTACGGTTGCCTGAAGCGAACCGTCTTCAGGGCGGTAATTCGTTCCGCGATACCGCACGCGTGCTGCGGATGACGCGATACATGGTTGGTTGGGCGTCGACGGGTATTCAAATGGGCGCATTCGAAGCAACCCTCAAATATGCCCAGGAGCGCCTGCAATTCGGCAAGCCGATCGCGTCGTTCCAGATGATTCAGGATCTGCTCGCCAAGATGCTGGCCAATCTGACCGCGTGCCAGTGCCTGATGCTCCGCCTGGCGCAGCTCGACGACGAAGGCAAGCTTGACGACCATCATGCCGCGCTGGCGAAGGCGTTCTGCACGGCGAAATCGCGCGAGACGGTTTCGTGGGGCCGGGAGGTCCTGGGCGGCAATGGCATCGTCGCCGATTACAACGTCGCGCGCTTCTTCGCCGACGCCGAGGCGCTGTACTCCTACGAAGGCACCTATCAGATGCAAAATCTGATCGTCGGCAAAGCCATCACCGGCCACGGCGCCTTCATTTGACGTCTCAACGCGCCGGCGTTCCGGCGCCGGCCGATCCCCGCATGCAGGAGATATGACCATGGCTTCCGAAGCCACATTCACCGCTTCGCCGAAAACGGTGCCCGATTCCCTGTCCCGAGCGCCACTGGTGCTTGCCAACGTCCGGTATGAGAAGAAGGGTTCAATCGCCTATGTGACGGTCAATCGGCCCAAGGTGCTCAACGCGCTCAATACGCCGACCTGGACCGATTTGCAGACCGCATTCCAGGATGCGAAGGCCGACGTTTCGGTGCACGGCGTGATCCTCACCGGCGCGGGCGACAAGGCCTTCATCGCCGGCGCCGATATCAGCGAACTCGCGCATGTCGACGCCTACGGTGCGGAGGAGTCCAGCCGGTTCGGGCAAAGCGTCCTGGACCTCATCGAAAATCTCGGCAAGCCGGTGATCGCTGCCGTTAATGGCTTTGCACTTGGCGGCGGCTGCGAGACGGCAATGGCTTGCACGATGAGGATCGCGGCAGAGCACGCCAAGTTCGGGCAGCCCGAAGTGAAGCTCGGCCTGCTGCCCGGCGGTGGCGGAACGCAGCGTTTGCCGCGCCTGGTAGGAAAGGGTCGCGCGCTGCAGCTGATCCTCACGGGCGAGACGATTTCCGCGCAGGAGGCCTATCGCATCGGCCTCGTCAACGAAATCGTTCCCGCCGCGAGCCTGATAGAGCGTGCCGAGACCATTCTAAAGCAGATCGCGGCCAACGCACCGATCGCCGTGAAGTTCTCGCTGGAGGCCGCGAACAAGGGGCTGGAGACCAGCCAAAGCGAAGGCCTTGCACTGGAGGCTTCCTACTTCGGCATTTGCGCCGCGACCGAAGACAAGAAGGAAGGCACGTCCGCCTTCCTCGAGAAACGCGCGCCGCAGTTCCGAGGTCGGTGAAATGGCCGACTCACACGGCGACTTGGAAAGGAAGGGTCATGGCAAGCGATAATATTTTCTCTGGACTGAAAGTGGTGGATCTGGCGAGCTTCATCGCCGGCCCCAGTGCCGCGGTGATCCTCTCGGACTTCGGCGCTGACGTCATCAAGGTGGAGCCGCCGAACGGTGAGCTGTGGCGGCACGCGAACCACATGCCGCCGCAGCCGGTCGCCGAGGATGCCTACCCCTGGCATCTCGCCAATCGCAATAAGCGGGGTATGGCGCTTGATCTAAAGTCGCCGAGCGCCCATCAGATTCTCGAAAAGCTGGTTAAATGGGCCGACGTTCTCATCGTCAACACGCCCCATCCGGCGCGTGCTCGACTGAAGCTGGAATATCAAGACGTGGTGCAGTGGAATCCACGTTTGATCTACGCCGACATCACGGGTTTCGGCGACAAGGGACCGGATGCGGATCTGCCTGGCTTTGACATCACGTCGTACTGGGCACGCAGCGGATTACTGTCGATGACACGCGATGCCGGCGCGCCGCCGACCTGGCCGGTGGCCGGTAGCGGTGACAATGCCACCGCCGTCGGGCTTTATTCGGCGATCGTCACGGCTCTTTATCGTCGCGAGCGCACAGGCGAGGGGGCGCATGTCACGACCTCGCTGCTCGCCGAAGGCGTATGGTCCGCCAGCGTCTCCATCCAGGCCGCGCTGTGCGAGGCGAAATTCTTCGGGCTGCACGATCGCAAAAATCCCGCGAATGCGGCAATGAATGTCTGGCGTACAAAGGATGACACCTGGTTCGTCCTCATCATCACGCCCGACAAGCTGGCGGCCGTCGCCAAGGCCATCGGCCGCCCCGATCTTCTGACCGATCCGCGGTTCTCCGATCCGGCGAAGCTGACGGCGAATATGCCGCAGCTCACAGCGATCCTCGACGAGATCTTCTGTGCCGAGCCGATGGCGCATTGGTACGAGGTGTTCAACGGCGTCCACGTGACGTTCGGAGCGGTGCGTGGGCCGCAAGAGGTGGTCAACGATCCGCAGCTGCGGGCGAATGACATCATCGTTCCGCTCGACGGTGCCGGCGGCAAGCTGACATCCACGATCAGCAGCCCGCTTCAGGTGCATGGCGTCGCCAAGGTGCCCGCGAAGCGCGCCCCGAAGATCGGAGAACACAACGACGAAGTTCTCCGGCAGCTCGGATTTAGCGCGACCGAAATCGATGGTTTACGTGCAAGCGGTGCCATTCCGAAATCAAAGGAACATGCGGCCTAGCGTGACCGCATAGTCGGGGGTGCCGAGAGCCGCCCCCGCACCGCCACTTGCGCGAAATTCACCCAAGGGACCAGGACTTCGACAATGGATGAGATCGTTACCGAACACGCCGGGAGCATCCTGCGCGTCCAATTCAACCGCCCGGCAAAGCGAAACGCCATGACATCGGCCATGTACGGAGCTCTTGCCGGCATCTTCAATGAGGCGGCGAATGACAAGAACACACGTGTCGTTCTCTGGCACGGCGCGGGAGATTCGTTCTGCGCGGGCAACGACATCGAGGATTTTCTGAAGAATCCTCCAGGGCCGGGCGAATCGCCACAGGCCGGTCTCATGATTGCATTCCTCAACTTCGACAAGCCGTTGGTCGCGGCGGTCCAAGGCGCCGCCATCGGCGGCGGCACCACCATGCTGACCCACTGCGACTTCATCTACGCGGGCGAGAGCGCGAAGTTCCAGATGCCCTTCATCAATCTCGCCGTCGTGCCGGAGTTCGGATCGAGCTGCTCCGTGCCGGCGCGGATCGGTCATGTCCGCGCGGCGGAGCTGATTTTGTTGGGGGCTCCCTTCGATGCCAGGCGCGCCGCGGAATTGGGCGTGGTCACCGAAGTCGTATCCGACAAGGATGTCCTGGCAAGGGCGACAGATACGGCTCGGAAATTGGCGGCGAAGCCGGCCGAAGCGCTGCAGGCCAGCAAGAGGCTTATGAAGCAGCCATTTCGTGAGCAGATCAAGGCTGCGATGAAGGCCGAGAACGAAGAGTTCAGCGTGCAAGTCCGTTCTGGAGACGCAAAAGAGGCGCTCACGGCCTTCCTGGAAAAGCGCAAGCCCGATTTCACGAAGGGCATCAAGTAGTCTCCAGCGACCGCGCGGGAATGACCATGGAAAAACCGATGAATGTGTGCGTGTTGGTCGGAAGCCTGCGGAAGGCTTCGTTCAACAGGATGCTCGCGAATGCGCTGATGTCGGTCGCGCCACCTTCGATGAATCTCGAAATCGTCGAGATCGGACAATTGCCTTTGTATAATCAGGATCTCGATACCGACCCGCCCGCGCCATGGACCGCGTTCCGCCAGCGCGTCAAGGCCGCTGACGCCGTGCTGTTCATCACGCCGGAATATAACCGCTCGGTGCCGGCCGTTCTCAAGAATGCACTGGATGTCGGCTCCAGGCCGTATGGAAGCAGCGTCTGGGACCGCAAGCCCGGGGCCGTAATCAGCAGCACGCCGGGCGCGGTCGGGGCCTTCGGCGCCAATCATCATCTGAGGCAGTCGCTCGTTTTTCTGAACGTGCCGACCATGCAGCAGCCCGAAGCTTATGTCGGCCGCGTCGACAAGCTCTTTGATGAACATGGCCAGCTCACCAGCGACAGCACCCGCAAATTCCTGCAGGAGTTTGTGCAGGCGTTCGCGAATTGGGTCGAGACGTTCCGATCTTGAGGTCGAACCGCCGGGCGAAGCTCAAAATCGAATCGGCCGCATTTCATCGAATTCGTCTCGGCACGCATGGCTGAAGTCTCGCAGCAGATCGATCGTGCCATCGATGACCATTTGGCGCAGTTGGAGGAAGTTCTTGTCGGGCTCCAGATAGGAGTCCAGGATTTTTCGGACGACATCGTCGGCACGCTGGACCACCGTCTTTGAAGACACCGCGCGCATGCTGCTCAGCTTCGCATAAAGGCCGACCAGGCCGGGAATATCGGCCTCATCGTGCTGGAGTGCATCAATGTAGCACTTGGCGGCTTCTTCGATGAAATCCCTATAAAGCGTCTGCCGGCGGCTCTTCTCGTGAAGGATCCACTCGGTGCGAACCTGGCTTCGGTGGTTCAGCCAGGCCGCCATTCCGCTCGTCAAGCCGCCGACGGCTGCTCCGGTGAGGGCCGCGAGCGCGGAGATGATGGAGGCGTTCACAGGTTAAATCCCCAACCAGCTGCAGAATCCGACACCAATGACTACCGGACTGATTATGATTGTGACGCGGACGATCGCGGCCCTTCGGAAATCAGCCGTGAACTCCGCTGCCCCGACAGGTACGACCAGAACCATTGCGTCTGGACGCGGAACCGGTTCTGAAGTTGCGGCAGCGCGAGCACGTGCAGCGCGGCCCACACCCACCAGGTCACAAAGCCGCTGCTGTGCAAATGGCCGGACTCGAGGATGGCGTAGTTCTTGCCGACCACCGCCATATTGCCTTTGTTGCGATACCGAAACGGCCGGCCATCCTTGCGTCCGCTGACCCGATTGGCGATAACATGTCCGACAAATCGGCCCTGTTGAATGGCCGCCTGCGCCACGCCAGGGACGGGGTGACCGTCCTGGGTCATCGTGGCTGCATCTCCCACGACAAAGACGTTGGGTGCCTCGGGGACGTCCATGAAAGCGCCGACGACCGCGCGCCCGGCGCGGTCCGTCTGCGTCTCCAGCATTTTGACGACGGGCGAGGCGCTGACGCCTGCTGTCCAAAGCACGGTGGCGCTGGGAATCCGGGCGCCGGCCGCGATCACACCCTGATCGTCGACCCTCTCAACCTTTACGCCCGTCGAAACCTCGACACCGAGTTTCGCAAGTCGCTTGGCTGCCTTTCGCGACAGCGATTCCGCAAAGGTCGGAAGAATGCGAGCGCCGCCGTCCAGCAGCAATATTCGGCTCTTGGCGGGATCGATTTTGCGGAAGTTGTTCTGCAGGGTCACCGAGACCAGTTGAGCGATTGAAGCGGCAAGCTCGACGCCGGTCGGGCCGGCGCCCACCAACACGAAGGTCATCTGACGGGCGCGTTCCTTCTCGTCATCGGTCGCTTCAGCCAATTCAAACGCACTCAGGATCTTGGCTCGGATCGTCTCGGCGTCGTTGAGGCTCTTGAGCCCCGGCGCGAACCGCGCGAATTCGTCATGGCCGAAATAGCTCGGACGCATTCCGGTCGCGATCACCAGGAAGTCGTACTCGAACTTTCGACTGCCGATCCCCGGGCAAACGGCCTCAAGGGCGCGCGCCCCCGTGTTGATGCCCTTGACTTCAGCCAGGAGCACGCTGAGGTTCATTTGCTTCGCCTCAAGCTGTCGGATCGGCGCCGCTATTTCGGCGGGCGACAAAACGGCGGTAGCGACCTGATAGAGAAGGGGCTGAAAAATATGATGATTGCGCCGGTCGATCAGTGTGACCTCGACATCGGCATGCTTGAGTGCGCGCGCTGCAGCGATGCCGGCGAAACCGCCGCCGATGATCAAGACGCGTTTCTTGGCCGGGACAGCTATTGCTGCGGGCGGGTCTTCCTGCGGTAACGCTTTGGTCAGAACTGTAGTCATGGAGACACTCCGCGATCCCTGGGGCATGCCACTCTCCGGTGTGGGATACGGCAGCGGCAACGCATAATCTTGAACGGCGCTGCGGTGCATAGAACGTCCATGCCGCTTTTCGTGTCCGGCGCGGGAAGCACACGCTCGAACAGCACGCGCGGGAGGACCAGCCCGAAGGTCATGGCCGCAATGATCAGGAATGCCGTGGCGCCGCAGTGTGGCCGCCAGTGCGGTGGTCTTCAATGCCGCCTCGCGCGTCAACGGCTCGGGCACGGCGTCTCCCGTTTCAAATTGGTCAATTGCGCTGCGCGGTCCAGTAGCCGGCGCACCGCGCACTTCCCGTGTGGCCGCTCCATGTTCCGCGACCCGAGGTTCCGGAAAGCCTGCCTGTGCCGGAAGCGAATTTGTCCTGGACCGTCACCGACGCACGAACCGAGCCGGATTTCACGACGTATCCCTTGAATCTCACGAGATTGGGATGGGTCACAATGCCGTCGGTAATATTGACGGTGAAGTTGTAACTGGGATCGCATGAGCCCCTTTGCGTCACGAAGGCGAGATCCCAGGAGCCGTCATAGGCGGATCGCGCGTGCGCGACAGATGCCGGGGCCACGAAGCAGGCGGCTGCAATCATCCAGAGCGAAGGCTTCTTCATTGACAGTTCTCCGTTAGTCGAAGCGGCCGCTTCCACGCAAACGCAACAGACCTCGTCGATATTCGAAGTGGGGAGCGGCGCGTTGTGGATCTTCGAACGATGATGTTCCTTAGAAAAAGCCTGCGTAGAGCGCTTGTTGAAACGTGCTCAGATTTGTCCTGATTCGCGCGATCGCAACGCGTGTCTTCGGATCCGAACTCGTCAGCTGACAGTTTTGAGCATGTTTGGCCCCAACCGAGCAGCCGCATTCAATCGCGGCCGGCAGTGGGAATGCATATTGGATGCGGGCATCGACGAGCTGTTCGAACTGAACACGACAGCTCTCATTTTGAAATAATTTGGAGTAGCGAGATGAGCGTCAAATCCATTGCCGGCCGGCTTGGGGAAAGACGGATGCGCTTCGCATTATCGTCTCGTTCCGCTCACCCGCTGGCTGGTCGTTGGAGCGTGTCTGACTTTGTCGCGCTGACAAAGCCGCGAGTGATGATGCTTGCTATCTTCACCGCGCTCGTCGGAATGAGCTGCGCCCCGGGTCGACTTGATCCGGTAACCACCGTTGCCGCGGTTCTCGCCATCGCAGCAGGGGCTGGAGCCGCCGGCGTACTCAACATGTGGTACGACGCCGATATCGATGCGGTCATGATCCGCACCGCGATGCGGCCAATCCCACGGGGCAAGATCACCCGATTCGAGGCGCTCGCCTTTGGTCTCGTTCTGGGTGGATTCGCAATGGCGGGCCTCGCGTTGGTGGCGAACCTCACGGCAGCCGCATTGTTGGCCTGTACCATCCTCTTTTATATCGTCGTGTACACGGCGTGGCTGAAGCGGGCCACGCGACAGAACATCGTCATCGGCGGCGCAGCCGGAGCGCTACCGCCCGTTATCGGATGGGCCGCGGTAACCGGGGAGATCGGGCTTGAGCCGCTTACGCTGTTCCTCATTATTTTCCTTTGGACGCCGCCTCATTTCTGGGCTCTCGCGCTCAATCGTACCGACGACTACGCGCGTGCAGGTGTGCCGATGTTGCCGGTCGTCGCGGGACGGGCTGCAACGACGCACCAGATCCTGATCTATAGCGGCCTCCTGGCTCTCGCCTCAGAGCTGCCCTGGGTGCTCGGGTTTGCAGGTGCGATCTATGGCGCGATCGTCGCGATCTGCGGGGCGCTTTTCCTTCTGCTCGCAGTTCGGCTGAATAGGAGCATTAAGGCCGATCGCCGCGCTGCTCAAAGACTGTTCGTGTTCTCCATTTTCTATTTGTTTGTGCTGTTTGCAGCACTCCTGGTCGACCACGGGGGTCGCACCGTCGGGTCGGTGCATGCCGAGCGCCTGCCGAGCGCTGTCCGCAGCGTGTGCTGCGACGTCAACTTCAGCGAGGTCTGACATGCGATACGGTTCACTTGCCATCGTCCTGATTGGTGCCGCGACCCTCGGTGGCTGCACTGAAGGCGTGCTCGATCCGAAAGGGCCGATTGCCTTCGCCGAACGGCAAATTCTGTTCAATGCGCTTGGCATCATGCTGGCGATCGTGATCCCAGTGATTCTTGCAATCCTGGCAGTCGCCTTCTGGTTTCGCGCCTCGAATGGACGCGCTTCCTACCTGCCGGATTTCGAGTACTCCGGCCGTCTTGAGTTGCTGGTCTGGTCGATCCCCGCGATGACGGTTCTCCTGGTGGGCGGCGTCGCCTGGGTCGGCGCACACGATCTCGATCCGCGCAAACCGATCAGCTCCCCGGTCAAGCCGATCACCGTTCAGGTTGTCTCGCTCGACTGGAAATGGCTGTTCATCTATCCGGAGCAGGGCATCGCCAGCGTCAATCATCTGACCGTGCCGGTCGGCACCCCGATCAGTTTCGAGCTGACCTCCTCGACGGTCATGAACAGCTTCTTCGTGCCGCAGTTAGCCGGGCAGATCTACACCATGTCCGGCATGGTCACGCGCCTTCACCTTCAGGCTGACCATCCGGGAACGTATCCCGGCCTGTCGGCCATGTTCAGCGGTGACGGCTTTTCCGACATGCGCTTTATGGTCGACGCGGTGCCGAACGACAAATTTGAACAATGGGTCAGCCGGGCGCGTGAAGCAGGCCCGGTCCTCGATACCCAAGCTTATAAAGACCTGGCCAAGCCGAGCCAGGCGAGCGCACCGTTCACCTATCGCGCCGTCGCTCCTGATCTCTTTAGCGGCGTCGTGAACACCGCATCGATCGCGGACGATCCATCGCAACTCATCTGCTCAACGTCCCAGAGGGTCGAATAATGAATCTGCTTGGCAAGCTCGACTGGAACGCGATTCCGTTGCATCAGCCGATCATCATGGGCGCGACTGCGTTCATGGCCCTCGTCGTAGTCGCTGTTCTTGGATTCATCACGATGAAGGGAGCCTGGCTTTATCTGGGGCGCGAGTGGCTCACCTCAGTCGACCATAAGCGCATCGGCGTAATGTATTGCGTGCTGGCACTGGTGATGCTGCTCCGCGGCTTCTCCGACGCGATCATGATGCGCGCGCAACAGGCGGTCGCGGCCGGCGGCGCACAAGGATATCTGCCGCCCGAGCATTTCGACCAGATCTTCTCCGCTCACGGCACGATCATGATTTTCTTCATGGCGATGCCGTTCGTGGTGGGAATCATGAACTTTGTGGTGCCACTCCAGCTCGGCGTCCGCGATGTTGCCTTCCCCACGCTCAACTCCGTCAGTTTCTGGCTGACCGCCTCGGGCGCACTGCTGATCAACCTTTCTTTGGCGATCGGCGAGTTCTCAAAAGCCGGCTGGTGGGGTTATCCTCCGCTGAGCGAATTGCAATTCTCGCCCGGCGTAGGCGTCGACTACTATCTCTGGTCGCTGCAAATTTCCGGACTCGGCACCTTGCTGGCAGGAATAAATTTCGTCACGACAATACTGAAGTTGCGCGCACCGGGCATGAGCTATATGCGCATGCCGGTCTTCTGCTGGACCGCGCTCGCAACCAACCTGCTCATTGTCGCGGCCTTCCCGGTCTTGACCGCGGTCCTCGCAATGCTGCTGCTCGATCGCTATCTCGGCTTTCATTTCTTCACCAACGACGCTGGCGGCAATCAGATGCTGTACGCCAACCTGTTCTGGGTCTGGGGACACCCGGAAGTCTACATCCTGGTCCTGCCGGCGTTCGGCATCTTTTCCGAGGTTGTCCCGACCTTCTCCGGCAAGCCGCTGTTCGGTTATCGCTCGATGGTGGCCGCGACCATGGCGATCTGCATCCTCTCCTTCCTCGTTTGGCTGCACCACTTTTTCACAATGGGTGCCAGCGCAAACGTCAACGGCTTCTTCGGTGTCATGAGCATGATCATCGCTTTGCCGACGGGCGCGAAAATCTTCAACTGGCTTTTCACCATGTATGGTGGCCGGGTTCGGTTCTCGGTGCCAGTGCTCTGGTCGATCGGGTTCATGGTCACCTTCGTCATCGGTGGCATGACCGGCGTGCTCCAGGCGGTGCCGCCGGCCGACTTCCAGCTGCACAACAGCGTCTTCCTGATCGCGCATTTCCATAACGTCATCATCGGCGGCGTCGTCTTCGGGTTGATGGCTGGCTATAATTATTGGTTTCCGAAGGCCTTCGGCTTCAGGCTCGATGAACGTTGGGGCAAAGCCGCGTTCTGGTGCTGGTTCGTCGGATTCTATATCGCATTCATGCCGCTCTATCTGCTCGGCTTGATGGGCATGACCCGGCGCATGCAGCATTACGCCGATCCGGCATGGCAGCCGTGGCTGGTGGTGGCGATGGTTGGTACTGTCATTATCCT
Organism: uncultured Alphaproteobacteria bacterium; assembly: GCA_963770385.1. Taxonomy (GTDB): domain Bacteria; phylum Pseudomonadota; class Alphaproteobacteria; order Rhizobiales; family Xanthobacteraceae; genus Bradyrhizobium. The sequence goes on from CAVYPJ010000003.1 coordinate 4,753,122, forward strand.
GGGCGGGATCGTCTGCCAGATCATCCAGCTCGTCGTCTCGATCCGCGCGCGCGACAAGCTGCGCGTGACGGCCGATCCATGGAATGGCCGGACGCTGGAATGGGCCACGGCCTCGCCCCCGCCTGCGTGGAATTTCGCGATCCAACCGCGCGTCTCCGGCAGAGACGCGCTCTGGAGCAGCAAACAGCAGGCGCTTGCGACAAAGGACGAGGCGCCGGCGCGCGTTTACGAGCCGATCGAAATGCCCAGAAACAGCGCCACTGGATTTGTCACCGCCTTCTTCGCTGTCGTCATCGGTTTTGCAATGATTTGGCACATCTGGTGGATGGCCGGTCTGGGAGTGTTCGGCGCATTCGTGACGCTGCTTGTCTTCGCATTCCGCCGTCGGCGTGAAATCGAGGTGCCGGCAGACCAGATTGCCCGGTTCGATCTGGCCCACCAAGCGGGAGCTGCAGCATGAACATCTCCATTGCCATCGAAGGCGTCCCTCAAGACACGGCGCCAAGTGCAAGTGAAGCAGGCCCTGCTCCAAAGAGGGTCGTCGTCGCTTACGGGTTCTGGATCTTCCTCCTGAGTGACATCATCATGTTTGCCGCGCTCTTTGCGAGTTACGCGGTTCTCGTGCACGCCACGGCGGGCGGTCCGACGGGCGCCCAGTTGTTCAATCAGAAGACGGTTGCGATCGAAACCGCTTGCCTTCTCGCCTCGAGCTACGCCTGCGGACTGATGTCGCTCGCGATCAATTCGCGCCGCTACTTCAGGACCTATTTGAGGGCACTGATCACCTTCGCGCTCGGCGTCGCGTTTCTCGCTCTCGAGATCCGCGAATTCGCAAACATGATCGCCATCGGCGCAACGCCGCAGCGCAGTGCATTTCTATCTGCATTCTTCACGCTTGTCGGATGCCACGGGCTTCACGTGACCCTCGGACTGATCTGGCTGGCCGTGATGATGGTGCAGGTGGCAGTGATGGGTCTCGACGCCACGGTGCAGCGCCGCCTGCTCTGTTTCGCCTTGTTCTGGCACGCGCTGGACATCGTTTGGGTCGGGGTGTTCACCGTCGTCTACCTAATGGGAGTGAGTCCATGACCGAAGCTCGATACGATCGCGCACCCGGAGACAGGCCGAGCCGCGAAATGCAGGCGTCGGCTCCATCACCGCTTTTCGTCTACACGACCGGACTGCTATTGGCCGTCCTTCTCACGACGACATCTTTCTGGGCCGCCAACACCTCGCTACTTTGGCCAGGCGGCGTAACTCTGGGCCTCGCTGTGCTCGCCATCGCCCAGATGGGGGTGCATCTCGTGTTCTTCCTGCACATCACCACCGGGCCGGAAAGCACCAACAACGTTCTGGCGCTCGCGTTCGGCGTCCTCATCGTCTTCGTGGTGGTCGTCGGCACCATGTGGATCATGGTCGACATGAACCAGAACATGATGATGCCGTCGCCGGCGCCGATGAACATGCAAATGCAGCACTGACAGCCACGCAACCAGACGACGGCCTTTATTGCGACCCGTCTGCAGTGCTTCCGTTTTCCAGGGGAGATGTGCATCGAGCAGATAATCGAGGTCGCCAGCTCAGTCACTTCGCTCTCAACATCGGGTGCGCATAAACCACCAAGTCATCGCACGCCCATCCAAGCGCGGGGAACGGGAACAACGTTAAGCTCTCATGTTGAAATAGTGCGGGGCAAATACGCTACTGGCGGTGGGGCGAGGAAATGCTCAAAGGATACACGGCCCCTCGGTCCCGTCTGGGCGCTGCTGCGCTGGTCCCGTCACCACCCTGGCATTTCGCAGGTGACGTGCTCGCGGTGGAATTTTGGAATGATCCCGATGTATCAGTCGATATCCTTCCAACCGGTGTCGAGCTCGATGAGAAAAGTCCAGGCCGATCCGTTGTACTCTTTACGGATTACCAGTTCACCGCGCAGAACGATGAGTATCTGGATCCTGCCAGATATCAGTGTCGTGGGTTCAGCGTCCTCCTCGACGCGACTTGGAAGGGGACACGAATAGCGTGGTGTCCATATTGCTATGTCGACAACGACGCTGCGTTGATGAGAGGCTGGATTCAAGGGTATCCGAGAAAGTTCGGAACGATACACCAGACTCGTACTTTTGCCACGGCGAGCGTGGCGTCGGCGCCACTCGCGCATAACGGCAGATTGTCGGCCTGCATGTCCGCCCACGGTCGTTTGCTGGTGCAGGCCCGTGTCACCTTGCGCGAAAAAGCCGAACGTCTTGCTGGCTTGCTCGATCGCCGGATTGTAGGACGGCGATATTTTCCGCGGCTTTCGGCCGGCATGCATGACAAGCCGGCTGTGGATGAACTGGTTCGATGCGTTTCGAACCGGCTCCTGATCACCAACATCTGGGTCGGTGAGGGCGAGCTAAATTTTCCGGAAGCCTATGGCGAGGAGTTGGAAATTCTCGGTCCGCTGAAGGTGGGACGCGGATATCGTTTCTCGTTTTCTTATTCCGTCACCGATATCGAGATACTGGCCGACCTGACCGCCTAAAGCGCGATGAGATCAGGTTGAATCATCATCGCGCTTCCGGTCTTTGATTGAGCATGATCTTTTCGGAAAACCACTTTACACCTTTCCGGATCATGCTTTGGCGATCGAGCGTTCGGGATTGCGGCAGGAATAAGCAAGTCGGCGCACTTCCATCAAATCAATTGTTCCCAGTTTCGATAGCCTCTGCGCCGAGGTGTGTGGACGCATCAGGATAAGGAAATGCTGAAGGGCTTTACAGTTCCGAAGTCGCCATTCGGCCAGGCCGCACTGACTCCGCCACCGCCCTGGCACTATGCCGGCGACATTGTTGGGGTTGAGTTCTGGACGGACCCCGATGCGACGGCGGCGACGTTGCCGAACGGTCTTCTCCCGGACCCTGACTCGAACGGCCACGCCGTCATGATGTTCCTGGATTGGCAATTCACCGCCCAGGACGACGAATATCTCGAGCCGGCTCGTTATCAGTATCGCGAGGCGTCTATTTTGGTTGACGCGATGTACGGTGACTTGCCGGTCATGTGGTGTCCATACATCTATGTCGACAATGACGCCGCGCTTGGATGCGGTTGGACGCAGGGATTTCCAAAGAAAATGGGCAGTGTCTTTCAGACGCGCTCGTTTGCGGTCCCAGGTCCCGCCGCGGCGCCTGTTGCGTCCGGCAGTCGATTTGGCGCGAGCTTGTCCGCGCACGGCCAGCGTCTGGCCGAAGCCTGTGTGACCTTGCACGAGCCGCTCGAAAACGGATTGTCTCTCGTCAGCCGACCCACGGTCTCGCTGCGGTATTTCCCGAGACTGGGAGCCGGATATCAGGACAAGCCTGCGGTCAACGAGCTGGTGATGTCGATCAAGGAGAAACTCACTGTTGTCGGTGCGTGGATCGGCAAGGGTGAGCTCAATATTCCAGAAGCGAGTGGTGAAGAGCTCCACGCGCTCGCCCCCAGCCGGACCGTATCGGGGTTCCGTTTCTCACTCTCCTACTCGGTGAGCGATCTGAAGGTCCTCGAGGACCATGGCTCGAAGCTGACTGAAAATACTCCTGCCATAACGGCGAAGCGTTAAGTCCCGCGCTCCGCCGAGAGGGTCTCCGCGGCACCCCGGTCCCGCGGAGACCTTGGCAGGCGGATGTGTTTTCACAATAGAGAAGAAAATTCATCTGAATCCCTGGTCGAAGCCCTCCGCACGACGAGTGACGTTTGTGATGGCCGAGCGAACTCACGGGCGACTCAAGTTCATTCGAACCTTACGCCGCCCTGTACGTCTGCGTGTCCTTGTGGCGCTTTGGTTCTGAGCCAGCCTGGAGGGCGTTCCGGACAGCTCTTCAATCTGCCAGCGATTGTCGTTTGAAGCGGACCGTGTTTGGCCTGCGGCCCGTATCTACAGGAAACTTAACAGCTTTTATTCTCGGAGAGCGTTTGCCCACCAAGGGGGCATTTGTTCATTATTAACGATTCAGAACGCTGCTTAACAAGCCAAAAGGGGCTGCATGCACCATGTTCTGCCATGCCGGGCTGCTCGTCGAGGGATTAACATGGACAGGTCTCAAAGCACCGCGATGAATTCTCCTCCGGTCGGCCCTCAGTTCGGCTATCTGGCGAATAGCCTCGCCCAACTTGTTGCGACAGCAAGACGGGAGCTCGAGCGTGATCGTGAGGCGGCGAAAGCATCGCTGGCCACCGCATCAAATATCCTGCAAGCAGAAATAGAGCGTTGTTCAGGCGCTAACGGCGCCACAAGGGGCGGTCTGGCGGCTTGGCAGATCCTTCGCGTGCGGGCTTACATCGACAGCAATCTGCACCGCGCCATTCAGATCCGGGATCTCAGTGCGGTCGCGCGTCGAAGCCCGGCGCACTTCTCGCGAAAATTCAAACTGGCTGTCGGCGAGCCGCCGCATGCCTATGTGGTGAGAAGGCGTCTTGAGCGAGCCTGCCACCTGATGATGACCAGCGCGTCATCACTGAGTGAAATAGCCTTGAGCGTAGGCTTTTCGGATCAAGCCCATTTATGCAGGCTCTTCAGACAGGCCTTTGGTCAAAGCCCGGCCAACTGGCGACGCGAGCGTGGAATTCCGGGCGAGGTCAGCTCAAGAACCGGCACGGATGAGAATATTCCATGAGCGATCCGCGTGGGACGGTGCTGAGCTTCGGCCCTTTCGAACTGTCGACCGAAACCAGGCTTTTGACAAATGGCGCAAAGGTCGTCCCTCTCGGCGGGCGCGCCATGGATCTCCTCATCGTACTCGTAGAGCAGGCAACCAAGGTCGTCGGCAGGAGAACCCTGATCGAACGTGTTTGGCCGAACAGAGGGGCCGAACAGGTCAGCCTGCGCGTCCATATCTCGGCGCTACGCAAGGCTCTCGATCAGAGCGACCCTGGCAGACGATACATCGCCAACGTGCCCGGGCGGGGGTACAGCTTTGTCGTGCCGGTAACCTCGCGACCTCCGCAAACGGCGGGTGATCTTAAGCTGTCTTCGAGACCCCGAACGCCCGCGCGCTTGATGCGGATGCTTGGACGAAAAGACGCGGTGGTTGCGATCCAGATGAAGCTGACCCAGCAGAAGTTCGTGACGATCGTGGGACCTGGCGGCATCGGCAAGACCACGGTAGCAGTCGCCGTTGCTCACGAAATGAGCCCAATCTTCGACGGTCACGTTCATTTCGTCGACCTGAGTGCTCTCGCCGGCGCCCCGCTCGTCGCGCCGGCGGTAGCCACATCACTCGGTGTATCGGTGCAGGCAAACAACGTCATACCGGCCTTGATCGATCGTTTGCAGGGAAGGCCAACACTCATCATTCTCGACTGTTGCGAACGCCTTGTCGACGGAGCATCGGCTGTTGCCGAAGAACTGATTCGCCGTGTCCCGACCTTGCGTTTGCTCGCGACCAGCCGGGAGGCAATGCGGGTCGAAGGTGAACATGTTTATGAACTCGGTGGGCTTGAATGCCCCGTAGAAGATGGCGGCTTGTCAGCACGGGATGCGCTGCAATATCCCGCGGTTCAACTTCTGGTCGACCGCGTGCGGGCTGTGCGAGGTGACTTCGAACTCACCGATGCGGATGCGCCGACTGCCGCGAGAATTTGCCGGCGGCTGGATGGTATTCCATTGGCGATCGAACTCGCAGCCTGCAGGGTCGACATATTTGGCCTTGGCGGGACCGCAAGCCTGCTCGACGAGCGGCTTAACCTGTCGTGGGTGGGGCGTAGAACCGCCCCGTCGAGGCACCAGACGTTGAACGCTGCGTTGGAGTGGAGCTACGACCTGCTCGGCGAGGCAGAGAAGCGCGTATTGAGCCGGCTCAGCGTTTTTGCCGGCGGATTTACGTTCGAAGCGGCCGTCGCCGTTGTCGCCGATGAGACGGTGGATGAAGCAAACGTCTCGGATTGCGTTTGGGAGCTTCGTTCGAAATCGATGATTGCCGCTCAGGGACAGCAGGGGCGGCTGCGTTTGCTCGACACCACTCGCGCTTTTGCCTTGCAACGGCTGGCCGAGAGCGATGAGCAGAATCTGTTTCATCGCCGTCACGCGCTTTGTTTCACCGACCTGTTCAGGCAGGGCGCTGCGTCGGATGTATCGGGCCGGTCCAAGGCGCTCGGGATCGAGGTCGATAATCTCAGAGCCGCCCTTAACTGGGCGTTTTCCGCCGCGGGCGATGCGAAGATCGGCGTCGAACTCGCCGCGGCGTCGGCCAGCACATGGATGGCTATGGCGCTGCTCACCGAATGCCGGGAATGGATGACAAAGGCCATAAGCCATCTCGATGACATGAATTCAGGCACACGACAGGAGATGGTCCTTCAGTCGGCCCTTGCGAGTTGCGTGATGTTCACCAGCGGCATGACGGAAAAATCATACACCACGTGGGCCAAAGCGCTGCTTCTCGCCGACGGCCTCAGCGATATCGAACATCAGCTGGACGCGTTGCTCGTGCTGTGGGCTCACGAGTTGCGCGTTCCAAACTATGCGGAAGCGATCAGATTGGCGGATCGCTGCGGCGCGGTTTCGGAAGCAACTGGCCGCATCGGCGCTGTCGCAACGGCCAACTATATGCGCGGCATAACGTACTACCATGCTGGACGAATTATGGAAGCTCAGGGCCTGCTGGAATTGTCGCTGCATCGTGATGACGAAGCTTCGCGGCAATTGCTGATCGAGCGGTTTGGCTATGATCGCAAGGTCGATAACTTGTCCGGTCTTGCGACCTTGGCGTGGTTGCGTGGCGCTCCGGATCAGGCCCACCGGTTCAATCAGATGGCCGTCGCTGAAGCGCGCCAGTCGAACCGGACCGTGAACCTTTGCGGGGCGCTGACTTTTGCGAGCTTCATCGCATATTTTACAGATCCGGATGACGGTGAAGCCGAGGTACTCGTGGACGAACTCGCCGGCCATGCGGGAAAATACGCTCTGCACAATTACCAGGGCTTTTGTCTTGGCATGCAGGCTCTCTACAAAATAAGGCGAGGAGGAGAAATCGGCGCAGCCTCGGCAATGCTCTACTCAGGACTCGAGAAGTTGTCGGCGGCACGCTACGGAATTTTCGACTGGATCCTGCAAGCGGAGTTTGCGAGAGGCGTGGCCCTCGCGAGCCGGCCGAGGGAAGGGCTTGATGCTTTCGAGCGTGCGAAGATCGATCTTAACGAAAGCCGATGGTATGGCCCGGAATTGCATCGCATCAGGGGCGAACTGGCGTTGAGCAATGACGAGGGAGTGGCGGTTGGCAGGCAATATTTTCTGCGAGCGCTCGAGCTGTCGGACGGGCAAGCGAGCTTGTCGTGGGCGCTCAGGGCCGCGACCAGCCTTGCCATTGCCGAAAAATCGGCCAGCCGAAAGGAGGCTGCGTGGCGGACCTTGCAAGCCACCCACGCGAAATTTCGAGAAGGCCTTGAGACTCCCGATCTGCTGTTGGCCAGGCAGATCTTAACCGTTTCAAATCTGCACGATGGCGTTACCGGTTCGACATACTGACAGCTTGTTGCTGGAGGAGGTCTCGGCTAACAATCGATGGGCTGGGAGTGTATTTGCACAAGACCGACGACGAACGGCGCAACGATCGCCTCGTCGAGGGTCTTGGCGGAAAAACTCATGTTTGTTCAAAGAGTTGGCTCACCGGGTGCAATCCGGATTCGGTTTGGGCCATTCGAGCTCAATGTCGCCGAGCGCTCTCTCAAGAAGGCGAACCAGGCCCTTCCGCTTGGTGGCAGGGCTTACGACATCCTGATCGCTCTTCTCGAAAACGCCGGTGAGGTTGTCGGAAAGGCCGAACTGATCGCGAGGGCATGGCCCGATGTAACCGTCGAGGAAGGCAGTCTTCGCGTCCATCTATCGGCGCTGCGTAAGGCATTGGGCGATGGTCAGTTCGGTGACAAGTACATCGCCAACATCCAGGGCCGCGGCTATAGCTTCATCGCGCCGGTCACGTGCCTGCCCGCGGACCGCGGCAGCGCATTTGCGGGATCGTCCAACCTGCCGCCCGCGCTGGGCCGCATGGTTGGCCGCGACGATATGGTTCTCGAGATTCAAGCCTGGCTCCAGACGGAACGCCTGATAACAATTCGGGGTGCTGGCGGCATAGGCAAGACGACGGTTGCTCTGGCAGTCGGGCACCGCGTGCTGGCCGACTTCTCCGGCGCGGCATTCTTTGTCGATCTTTCAACGGTACACGACAAGGAGCATCTCATCGGCGCGATCGCTTCCGCGGTCGGTCTCGACTCTCAGTTAGCCGATCCAAAGGAGGCGTTACTAAGTTGTCTGCGTCCTAGCAGGGGGCTTATCATTCTTGATAGTTGCGAACATCTCGTCGAGAAAACCGCGGAGGTCGCCGACCATATTCTTCAAACCGCCCCCGACATCCACATACTTGCGACCAGCAGGGAGGCATTGGGCGTCCCCGGTGAACGCGTGCTTCGCCTTGGTCCACTGGATTGTCCGCCCGAGCAGCCGGGACTGACGGTGTCAGAGGTGCTTGCCTATCCAGCCGCACGGTTGTTCGCCGAACGTGTCAGGGCTCGCCGCGGCGACTTTTCGCTCAGTGACGACGAAGCCTCCATGGTCGCCGAGATCTGCCGCAAGCTTGACGGTCTTGCACTCGCCATCGAGCTCGCCGCCGGGAGAGCTGCTGTCTTCGGTGTCGGGAATACGGTGGCAAGGCTGGGTTCGCACCTCGATCTGCTGAAGTTTGGTCGCCGAACGGCGAATCCGCGACATCAGACGCTCAGGGCGACGCTGGACTGGAGCCACGATCACCTGTCCGAGGTCGAACGAGTTGTGTTGCGGCGTGTCGCGATCTTCATCGGGCACTTTTCGCTGGAGGCGGCATTTGCCGTCGCAGGACAAGAGGGGATTTTCCCGTCTGAAATCGAGGTCGCGGTAGAAAATCTTGTCAACAAGTCGCTCATAGCAGCGTGGCCTGGCCGCGGGGGGATGCTTTACCGGTTGCTCGACACCACGCGCGCCTATGCCCTGGAGAAACTCGCCACCAGCGGCGAACACAACTCCACAGCGGCGCGTCACGCCGACCATTTGAGCCAATCGCTGGACGACAACCGGGGCTACCTTTTCGATCTGGCGCCCGGACGGTCTCTGACAGACGCCGTACAGCACCATCTTGGAGATATCCGTGCCGCGCTGGAATGGAGCTTTGGTCCCGACGGAAGCGACAGCGCGGCCGTACGGATGGCGGCGGCGGCGTCGCAGTTGTTTCTGGCCAAGTCGCTTTTTGTGGAGTGCAGAGGTTTCATGGAGCGGGCGATCGACCGGATCGCTGCGGACTGCGACCCGCAGGACCAGATGGAAATCCAGGCTTCGCTTGCATTGTCACTGATGTTCACCGCAGGAAACAGCGAAAGGGTCCGTGATGCTTTCAATACAGCGTTGATGTTCGCGGAGCGGCGTGGGGATGCCTACCAGCAATTGCGTCTCCTCAGCGGGCTGTCGATGTATCTTCATCGCACGATCGACGCGGCCGGTAGTCTTGAAGTTGCGTTGCGCGCCGAGTTCTGTCGCGAAGAAGACAGGAAACCCGGAAGATGCGGCGCTTGCGGATTCGATGCTGGGAGCCGCGCACTATATGCTTGCAGACCACGTCCGCGCGACAAAACACCTCGAACGGGCCCTGCACAGGTCGGCGGCTTCCCGACGGTTCAACGCAACTCAGTATCTGTTTGATCTACGCACCACATCGCTGTTCAACCTGACCCGATCGCATTGGTTCGCCGGCAATCTCGACCGGGCGGTCCGTTATGCTGAAAGCGCGATCGATGAAGCCGAGGGATCGGACCATCCGATCGCTCTGTGTCGAGCCTTGATTTTCACGATGCCGCTCTATTTCTGGATTGATGATTTGGGACCGGTCGAACGGAACCTCTCCGCGCTCGAGCTCACCGCGGAGAAATATTCGTTGGTACCTTTTCGCGCAGTCGCTTTGGGGCTCAGGGGACGGCATTTGATCCGCGTCGGCCAGACAATGGATGGCATGCGTCATTTGCAAGGCAGTTTGGAGAAGCTACGGGCTCTGCGATACGAAATGCTTGTAACGGATTTTGTCTCCGAATTGGCGGTCAATCTGGCAAAACAAAACGAGCGCGCGGAAGCGCTGGGTCTTGTCGACGGTTCGATCGCTACGCAGCTAAGATCGAACAGGCCTCTCCACCTTCCGGCGCTGTTTTTGGCGAAAGGCATGACGTTCGTGTGCGGAGAATTCCGGCAGAGTGATCTCGCTCTGGAGTGTTTCAAGGAGGCAATGACGCTGGCCGGGCAACAATTCGCACTTTCGTTCGAGCTGCGGGCCGGATTGGAGCTCGCGCGGCTTTGGATTGATCGGGGTCAAACCCAGAGAGCCCACGATCTCATTCGACCCATTTACGGGCGATTTACCGAGGGTCGTGCAACGCCCGATCTCGTTTTGGCGAGGCAAATCTTCGAACAGACAAGCGTCCAGCCTGACGCTTCACTGCGTGATGACAAGGCCCAGGGTCTGCGCGCGTGATACCGCTTGCGCGCGCCTCTCCACACCCAGTTTGCTGAAAACGCTCTTGAGGTGCGACTTCACGGTCTCGGGACCGATATGAAGGCTTCGAGCGATTTCCTTGTTGGACAATCCTTCCGCGATCAACGTGAGAATGTCAGTCTCGCGAGGACTCAATGCGCTGAGAATCGGTGCATCGGAAGTCGGCGAACGATCTTGTCCTGCCCGCCGCAGATCTGCGGCGAGCCGATCGACATACGGGATCAGATCCGTTTTGACGTTCCCGCTCTCCTGGGTCGTTCGGAGAAGTTCGAAAATGACTGGCCCCTCGTCCAAAACGGTCTGATAAAGACCGGCAGCAGCACACGCGGCAAGCACACGGCGAAAACGGCTCACCGCTTCCGCGACCTTGCCCGCACTGAGCTGAACCGCCGAGAGACGGATCGCAATGCAGATCAGGAATTGACGATGCTGCATTGCTTCGACTTCGCGTTGTAGCTGGTGCAGGATTGAAATGGCTTCGTCGGGACGAGCTTGCTGCTCCAGCAAATGAGCGCGCGTCAACTTGTGGTGCCACTCGATTTCCGACCAGGCGCAGGGCCTTGGCGCCGGGTACTGCCGCGCCAAGCGTTCCAGGCGATCGGCGCAGGCAGCGGCTTCATCCAGTCGACCGTCGTTCAGATAGAGCCGTGCTTGTTCCGCTATCGCGCCAGCCGAGAGCCTTCCCCAGTCTCGCGCAACGCCCTGATTTTCAGCTCGCTCCAGGATCGTGCGGGCACGCTCGAAATTCATCCGGGCGGCAGCGACCCTGGCGATCACGAAATACGTGCTCCACACGCAGTCGAGCATTGTCGCAGAGCTGATCAGCGATGTGCGGTCGATGACCCAGGCCTCCGCTTCATCGAGTTGACCTTGTTCGTATTTAATTCGCGCAATCAAACTGGCGGGCAACGCCGCCGCAATCGAATTGGGCCCGACATCCTGCTCGGCGATCCGCAAGCCCTCGCGGTAATGCCCATCTGCCGCCGCGAGACGTATCTGCCGTTCTTCCGCGAGCCCTTTAAGGCAGTGTCGATAGACTGATGCAAATACGTTCCTGCGATCCTCCTCGGCTGAATATGGGATCCAGGGCGTCGCATGGAATTGCTTGAGGTTGCCCATTTTCAGATGACCGTAGCGAAGGACATTTGAAGCAACGTTCGCAGTCCACGGATCAGACGAACCATTCACGCAGGCCTGTGCCAGAGGCAGCGCCCGCTCGCTGTCATCCTTCAGTGCGATGGCAACGGAGCGGATCGTCTGACATTCGCACAGTAAATCGCCCGCCGCCAGATGAGTAGCAGCGATATCGTTCTCTATTTCAGTTGCGAGCTGCAGGGCCTCATCAAAACGCAGTGCGAGTGCCAATCCCCAGGCGATCGCCAACCTGACCTCGGGCTGGCCTCTCATGAGTTCGTCGGGAAACTGGCGCTGCCAGTCGAGCAAGGTGAAGAGATCGCCTCTCTTTATCAAAGCCATCGCGCATTTGTTGATCCAGCCAATCGCCCGATCAGAAGCGCCCGCCGCAATCGCGTGCTGGACCGCCTCGGTCCATAATTCGTGGGAAGCGTACCAGACAGCGGCACGTCCGTGCAGCTCAGGAACCTCAAGGCCGCGGTCCGCCTCCAGCCTCTGCCTCAAATATTCAGCGAGCAGCGCATGATAACGAAGCCAGACGCCGTCATGATCGAGCGGCGTGAGCAGCATTTGGTGCTGGGCAAGCGATGCCAGGATTGTGCGGCTTGAGATCGAACCGGTTACGGCTTCGCACAAAGGACCGGAGAGCCGATCAAGAATGGCCGTTCGCAGCATGAAGTCGACCAATTCGGCCGGAAACCCATCCAGCATCTCCGCCAGATAAGCGGCAATTGGACGCTGCGTACCCGAGAGATTGTTTACATACTCCTTCAGGCCGAATCCGGACTGCGAGCGCATGGATGAGATGATTCGCAGGGCGGCGGGCCACCCTTCCGTCTTGCGTTGCAGGAGTTGGATGTCGGGGAGTTCCAGAACTCCAGGCTTGGTGCTGTCCAGAAACGCTTGGGTCTCCTGCATATCGAACCGCAGTGCTGCGGCATCAATCTCGATCAGCTGATTGCGGGCTTGTAGAGTAGCGAGTGGCAGGGGAGGTTCGGTACGCGTCGTCAGCACCACATGACAATGAGACGGTGCGTGCTTCAGAAAATACGCGACCGTCTGATGAATGCGCGAAGCGCTGAGCCAGTGATAGTCTTCGAGGAACAGATATACATCATCTTCCATCTCTGCGAGATCGTTGATCAGGTTCGAGAGGATCGCTGTCGGGTCGATCAGGTTGTTCTCGAGAATCAGCCCGATCGCGTCGGCGCCAACTTCCGGACAGGCATGGTGCAGGGCCTGAGATACGTAAAATAGAAACCGGGTGGCCTCGTCGTCGTCTGAATCGATAGTCAGCCACGCGACACTATTGCCGTTTTGCTCGAGCTCCTCAGCCCAGTTGGCTGCCAGTGAGCTTTTGCCGAAGCCCGCCGGCGCCTTGATGATGCCAAGTCGCTTGGCAGGGAGTTCAGATAAGACGGCGACGAGCCGAGGACGTGCGACCAGCCCCCTGAATCGTGGCGGCACGATCTTGGTCGCCAGGAACGGCAACTGTCCTCCGCCGGGCGAACTGCCTGTTCCATACACGTGGTGGCCCGAGCGCGGCTGGATCAAGGGCTCCCCCTACCCACGTTGGTCCTCCCCCCATTCGGGGGATGCAAACAATGGCGAAAGTGTACGATCTCTGTTAGCGAGAGGGAAGCACTGGCCATCGTCGGCTGCAAGGATGCCGGTCGCCGTGTGCCGATCTTTTCAAGGCTGCGCGCAGAGCCGAAGCAAGCGGATGTCTTTCAAGAACGCACGCTTGGGCTTCGCACGGATAATTGAACATCCCCGAAATGACACCAGGTCCTGCCAAGAGCCATGGCTGACGATGATATTCATGGAAATCTGCGGTTTGGCCCTTTTGAACTTTCAAGCAGGGAGAGGGTACTGCGGCGCGATGGCGTGGTGCTGCCCCTCGGCAGCAGGGCCCTGGACCTCCTGATCTATCTTGCCGAGCGACCGGGTGCGGTGATCGCAAAACAAGAACTGATCGATCACGTCTGGCCAGACGTGACGGTCGAGGAGGGAAGCATCCGGGTCCACATGGCCGCGATCCGCAAGGCGCTCGGCGACGGCCAATTTGGCAACCGCTACATCGCAAACGTCAAGGGACGGGGGTACTCGTTCGTCGGCACCGTGGTTACTCTCGCAGGCAATGCGGAGAACGATAAGTTCCGGCACCAAGGCAGGCTCCCGCTGCGGCAGACGATGATGATCGGGCGCGAAGCGGTCGTCAGCGAGGTTGGCGACAAGCTTCGAAATGAGCGGTTCGTGACACTGCTTGGCCCCGGCGGCATTGGCAAGACGACCATTGCCCTGGCCGTTGGCCGCGCCGTTGCCGGCGAGTTCGGCGGGGAGGTCCATTTTGTCGACCTGGAAAGCCTTACTGATCCACGGAATGTTGCGGCGGCTGTCGCGACATCCCTGGGAGTTGCACTCGAGTCGAAAGATCCCGCCCTGGATCTGGTCGACCACGTTCGTTCGCGAAAGCTTCTTGTCATTCTCGACAGCTGTGAGCACGTGATCGAGGCGGTCGCTCTGGTTGCCGAGCGACTCTACCAGGAAACAGAGCAGGTCCATCTTCTGGCCACGAGCCGCGAATCGCTGAAAGTAGAGGGCGAGCATTGTTGCCGGGTTCTTCCCCTTGATTTTCCGCCTGACGGATCGGAGCAAACGGCAAATGCCGTGCTTCGATACCCGGCAGTGCGGTTGTTTGTGCGGCGCGTGGCGGCGAGGGCGGGAAGTGTTGTTCTCAGCGATGAAGAGGCGCCGTTTGTCGCGGAAATGTGCCGAAAGCTCGATGGCATACCGTTGGCAATCGAGTTGGCGGCGGGGCAGGTGGCTGCGCTCGGCATCAAGAACACGGTGGCCCGCCTGGTGTCTCGGCTGGAATTGTTGAGACTAAGCCACCGGACGGCCGTTCCCAGACATCGGACGCTCAGGGCGATGTTGGATTGGAGCTACGATTTGCTGTCCGAGGCGGAGAGGATTGTCTTTCGACGCATCGCTCCTTTCGTCGGCTATTTCACCCTCGATGGCGCGCGGCAGGTTGCACGCGAATTCGGCTCCGACGCTGGAGAAATTTTTGACGCGATCGCCGGCCTGGTTGAGAAGTCATTGATAGTAACCCGGATCGATGAAGCGCAGGCGCAGTATCGATTGTTGGACACGACTCGGGTGTACGCACTCGAGAAACTTGAGGCGCATGCCGAAGTCGACGTGGCCTTCCGCCGGCATGCGGAATACGTCGCCGGACACCTCGAATCGCAAAGAGAGGCGCTGCTGGCTCCGTCAAAGGCCGGAAGCGCTTCAACGCATTCCGGCCAATTGGGTAACATCCGCGCGGCGCTGGAATGGAGCTTTGGGCCGAATGGTGACGATGAGATCGCGACGAGGCTCGCTGCCGCTTCAACGCAGCTTTTTCTTGAACTGTCCCTGCTGATCGAATGCCGGGTCTGGGCGGAGCGAGCGATCGCCCGCCTCGGAGATCAGCACAAAAACTCTCGCCGGGAGATGGAAATCTCTACGTCACTGTCCTTGGCCCTGATGCACTCCGAAGGGAGTAGTGAGCTGGTTCGCAAGGCGTTTTCCCGGGCGCTGGACGTTGCCGCCATACAAGGAGACTCTGCGTACGAGCTGCAGCTCCTGAGTGGACTTTCCAGGTATCACCGTTGGAACACCGACATTGACGCTGCGCTCGATGTCGCCTCTCGAAGCAAAGAGGTGGCCTTAAAAACCAGGGATCACGACGATATGGCGCTTGCCGAGGCGCTGTTGGGGGCCGCCCATCATTTGGCTGGAAATCACCTCGTCGCATTAAAGCACTTCGAATCCGGGCTCAGTCATTCGGCGTCCGGCTGGCGCTTCCGCGCGGGGCAACACTTGTTTCAACACAGTAGTCTTTTACTCGTCGGGGTGGCTCGTTGTCTGCTGTTCCGAGGGCTGCTGGACCAGTCATTTGACTACGCAGAGCGCGCCATAGAGGAAGGAGGAAAATCCAATCATCCTGCCACACTGTGCCGATCTCTGAGCCTGGTTCTTCCCGTCTACTTGGCCCTGGCGGACTCTCGCCGGTCGGAGCAGTACATTGCGCAGTTGACCGAGCTCGCTGCGGTCTACTACTTGAAGCCCTACCGTGCGGTGGCGGCTGGCCTGCAGGGTCGCTGGCTGCTCCTTCAAAGTGATCTCCGCAAGGGGGTTCCACTACTGAAGAGGGCTTTGGAAGAGCTTCACGCTCAACGCCACGAACTCGCTCAATATGGACTTTGTCTGCGACCTGGCTGCGGGTCTCGTTGCGATGGGCGAGCACCAGGAAGCTTTGACAATGGTTATGAACGCCATTGATGTGCAGCATCGCGGCGGAAAATTCCTGTACATGCCCGCCTTGTTCACGACGAAAGGGCTCATCCTGGCGTCTCGATCGGACGAGGATCATTTCGAAGCGGAAGGAAGCCTGCTGTCCGCAATCGACTGGGCGAAACGCCAGTCCGCCACCCTGTTTGAATTGAAGGCTGCGACGGAGCTCGCCGAAGTGTTGCAAAAGCAGGATCGCTCGCCCGAAGCCTGCAAACATCTCAGCGAGGCGCTTGGTCGAATGCCGGTCGGAAGTGGATTTCCCGTTCACAGGCGCGGCCTGGAAATCCTCAACCAGCTCCAATCCGGCACCGGGTCCATCGACTAAAGCAGACGCCTTCGAGCACTGCGCAGTCGGGTTCAAGTCTTCGCATTCCGATACAAGCCCAGTTCCGCAGTTAGGTGCATGTTGTGGCCGACAATGATCACAACACGGGTTGAATACGATGGGCAAGCTGGTCGCGGACATCATTGTTGAAACCTTGCAGAATGCAGGCGTCAAGCATTGTTACGGCGTGGTGGGCGACACGCTTAATCGGATCGCCGGCTCACTCGAAAAAAGCAAAATCGAGTGGGTGTCCATGAGACATGAAGAAGCAGGAGCATTTGCCGCGCAGGCGGAGGCGCAGGTCGCGGATCGTTTGACTGCAGTTGCCGGCAGTTGCGGCCCCGGCAGTCTGCATTTCATCAATGGGATATATGAGGCCAATCGCAATCGTGCGCCTGTCATCCTGATCGCGAGTCAGATCATTCGCGACGAATTGGGCTTCGATTTCATCCAGGAGGTCGACTTCAAGCAGGTTTACAGGGACTGCAGCGTCTTCTGCGACATGATCCATACGCCGGAGCAGGCGCGCCGGAAAACCGTGATCGCCTGCCAGACAGCCCTGGCGAAACGCGGTGTTGCCGTCCTGATTGTGCCGGCGGATATCTCCGCTTCCGTAGTGGATGATCACATCCCTTACGCAGTGCATGTCGCCAGGCCCGTTACGCGGCCGAACGACGTCGATCTCGCCGAGATCGCAGAAATTCTCAACAAAAGCGAAAATGTCGTGCTGTACGGCGGATCGGGCTGCCAGGGGGCGCATCAGGAGATTCTCGCAGTCGCCAACAGGCTGAAGGCGCCGATCGCCCATACGTCGCGGGCAAAGGACTTCCTCGAGTTCGACAATCCTTACAACATCGGAATGACCGGGATCCTCGGCAACGAGGCCGGCTACCACGCCTTGCTGGACTGCGACGCGCTGTTGATGCTGGGCGCAGACTTTGCCTGGCGGCAATTTTACCCCGACAAGGCAAAGATCGTGCAGGTCGATATCGACCCGACCCATCTGGGAAGACGTCATCCGATCACGAAGGGCGTTGTCGGCGATGTGAAGGCGACGATGGAGGCGTTGCTGCCGAAGCTGGTCGAACGGACCGATGACTCGTTCCGAAGTGCATACGTCAAGCGCTACGCGAAGCATCGGGAGTCGGAACGGGCCAAAGTCGCTGCCGGCCACGATGGCAACATTCCCGGAAGCTATCTGACACAGGTGATCAGCCGGCACGCGGCAAAGGATGCGTTGTTCACGGCCGACGACGGCACCGCGGGGGCCTGGGCCTATCGCCACATCGAGGCGAACGGCCAGCGCCGCCTTTTCGCGAGTCTGCTTCATGGAACGATGGCAAACGGCATGCCGTCAGCCATTGGCCTCCAAAAGGCAGAACCCGGTCGGCAAGTGGTGTGCATGGCAGGCGACGGTGGAATTTCGATGCTGTTCGGAGACCTGATGACGGTTGTTGAGCAGGAGCTACCAATCAAGATAGCCGTCTATGACAACGGCAAGCTTGGCTTTGTGGAGATCGAGCAAAAGGCCGAGGGCATGCTCGATACTTTCACGAAACTGAAAAATCCGAATTTTGCAGGGGTTGCACGCGCGTTAGGTCTCTGGGGCGAGACAGTTTCGCACGCGGACCAACTCGAGGCCGCGGTCAAGAACTGGCTCGCGCAACCAGGGCCCGCACTTCTGCACGTGCACGTCAACCCGATGCAACTCGTCATGCCGCCATTCATGCAGGCGGAGCCGGCGATCGGGATGGCGCTCTATTCGGCTCGTGCCATCCTGCACGGCCGTGGCGGAGATGTCTGGGAAATGGTGAAGGAGAATTTTATTTGAATGAGGGTCGATTTCCCAAGTGAAGGCGGCGAGAGCTATCGGGTACCCGTAGCTAATATTTCATGGTTTCGGAAGCGGTCTTACTGTTCTTCTGAATGATGCCCAATGCAGCATGCGCATAATTGTACAATACGAGCAGTTGTCGGGCAGCTATGCTCAGAGCGACCACGTCGAAATGCTTGGGGGCGGGCTCTAGATCGCCGTAAACGGCGCGAGTACTGCGCAGGCAAGCGTCGGCGGAAGAGATGCCGCGTGTTACAGCTTCGGTGCATTAACGATGAAGATTCTCGCTACGCTCCCGGTGAAAGGCCGAGATCTCCGACTTGACCTGTTCCGAGGCGTGGCAAATTGGGGAATCTTCCTGGACCATATCCCCAACAACATCGTGAACTGGGTGACAACGCGGAACTACGGCTTCAGCGATGCGGCGGATCTCTTCATCTTCATTTCCGGCTACACTGTCGCCTTTGTCTTTGCGCGGATCATGCTCGAACGTGGGTTTATCATCGGCGCGTCGAGGCTTCTGAAGCGTGTCTGGCAGATCTATGTCGCCCACGTCTTCCTTTTCGTGCTCTACCTCGCCGAAATCGGATATCTCGCGCAGAGGTATGGTAACTCCAGGTTTCACCGATGAATTCAACATACGGGGCTTCCTGGAAAATCCGGCGCAGTTCTTGTTCGAGGGGTTGATACTTCGCTTCAAGCCGGTGAACATGGATGTGCTGCCGCTTTACATCGTGCTGATGGGCGTTTTCCCGCCGGTACTATGGCTGATGCTGCGCAGACCCAACATGACGCTCGCCGCTTCGGCGTTGCTCTATTTGATGGCCAGGCACTTCGGCTGGAACGTTCCGGCCTATCCAATTGGCGTCTGGTATTTCAATCCATTCGCATGGCAATTTCTGTTCACGTTCGGGGCCTGGTTTGCGCTTGGTGGATCGGCACAGGCGATGCCATTCATTCGATCGCGTACCGCGCTGGTGCTTGGCATCGCCTATCTTCTGTTCGCTCTGGTGATGACAATGGCGGCCCGGTTTGACGAACTACGGTCACTGATCCCACCGGAGATCTACGGCGCATTCAATCCGAACGACAAAACCAACCTCGCGCCTTATCGCTTGCTGCACTTTGTCGTGTTCGCGTTCTTTGTCGTTCGTCTGCTGCCACGCGATTGGCCGGGGCTGGAATGGCGGATCTTTCGGCCCGCAATCAAATGCGGTCAGCAGTCGCTCGAAGTCTTTTGCGCCGGCATATTCCTGTCCTTTGCTGCACATTTCGTGTTGGTCGAGATTTCCGGCGCCATCTGGATGCAGATCGTGGTCAGCATTGTCGGTATCTTGATGATGACCGCGCTGGCGTACTACCGGTCCTGGTCGAAGAACGCTGACAAAGCACCGACGAAGATCAAGCCGGTCGTCGCAGCGGCAGGATGAGAGGCGCCTGGGCGGCAGCTTTGGCCAAGATCAGATTCGATGGGGGAGTTTGCTCAACGTTGATCGCTGGTTACCAGCGTATCACGTGCCCGTCTTTGCTGTCGGCGGTCACGCTCAGGCCGGAAATCTATCACCGAACATCGGGAGACCGCTCCGCGACTGCTCTCGCGTCGCCTCGTCTTGGATGACGTCCCAGTGCTCCGCGAGCACTCCATCCTCCATGCGCACGATGTCAGCGACGACCCACGCTGCCGGCAGTCCGTGGCCGGTGAATCGCCCATGGAGAATGACGAAATCACCAGTCGCGGCCGCAACGTGGTTCTCGTAGCGCAGCGTCGCGGGCAAAATCTTGACCAAGCCAAAGAGCCCGTCGCGGCCAGGCGCAATATGTGCGCTGTGCTGGATATAACGCGGAGACCAGAAGCGCTCGGCGGACGCGTAGTCGCGCTTGTTGAAAAGGATATCAAATGCATTCAGGACGGTTTGGACGCTGCGGTGTTCGCTGCTGTGGCGCGGCCATGTCAATTCTCCTCTTTGAGACGAGGGCGGGCTGGTAGAACACGTCGGAGGGCGAGCTTGGTCGGCCGCGCATCTCCTGCGTCGCTCAAGACAGGCCGCCGACGATCGAGGCCCGGCGGGAAAGTTCGATCCAATTGCCATCCGGATCGAGGATCATCGATATCCGGGCGACGTCTCCAAGCGTTATGGGTGCAAGACCTTCGCGCACGCCCTCGGTCCGCAGCTCGCCATGCGCGGCGTCGATATCGGCGATCTGCAAGGTAATGTAGCGCCATCCAGCGGCTTGACGAACCGAATCAACGGTCGCAGCGCCATCTTCCTCGAGAAGAAGCAGACTATCGCCCAAGCGAAAGGCCGGACCGCCCGACCAGGACTGTTCGGCGAAGCCGAGAATATCGCCGTAGAATCTCCGGTGTTCGCTTAGACTTCGGACCGCCATCGAGACAGCCAGTTGGGTGATGCCATTATGCCTCGGAGGCACCAGCTGAACACGATTGCCATCGGGATCGACCATCCGTCGCGGCTTCTGCAGACCCTCTCTCGCGATGATCAGCTCGCGGTAACCGCTCGGTGCTGCCTCCGGCAACGGCGCCGCATGATGGTTAAGCTTGATGACGGAGCCTTGCTCATTGTGCCTGTACTGTTTCTGTCCGCGGCGAACCGGCAACACATGATCGAAGCGGACAGCGACTTCCTGCTGCCAGAACCGCAGCATTGGCTCCAGATTGTTCGTCGAAAGTCCGACGTCGATTACGTTTTTTGCCAGTTGCATCTGCCGACCGCCATTCGAACGATGTACCGGCTAGTCTTCCGGATACATTCCAAAGTCTGGGACCGTTGCCGCGTCTCGCGCCTGTGACATGAAGAACCTGCTCAAGGGTTCAAGGCCCGCGGTTACTTCCGGATCAGCGGGATCTGCAGGTTGGTGGGGCGGTTCTGCTCGGTATCGAAGCCGCGGCCGTCGATATTGCGGGCACCCCAGAACAGCAGGTCACCTCTGAGGTAGACAAGGTCGTACTCCATAAAATTCGTCCCTTCCTTAAGACCGAAAGGAGCAAAGGCCTTTCCGAATATGCTTTGCGGTGAGTTAACCGCCCATGGCGCGTATCCGGCCGACGCGACCTTATTGAGGATGTCGGCAAATCCCTGCGCGAGCGGGGTGACCTCGTAGGTTTCATCAGCAACGAAGCCGACCTTCTGGGCGCCCGCAGCGATCGGATGGGCTCCCTGCCACAGCATGTGACCGCCGATCTTGATCCGCGCGAGCGGCACGGCACCGTAGGGGTCAGCCGAGTTGACGACCTCGAGCTCGAACCGATCGGACGGCTGATATTTGAAAGCGCGCTTGAGATAGAACGGCTTGAGTGAGCCGTCCGGGTTCTTGCTCGGCCGTATCTCCAGAGCGATGCTCTCCCAATTTCCGAGCATCGCCTGCTTGACTTTCGCTACGTCTGCTTCCATGGCGCTTGCCCTCGGTTGATTGCTGGGGGTCTGCGCCGCGGCTCCGCCCCCTGTCATCACCAGAAGTATCAGCAGCGACGCTCTTATGCCTCTACCCATGCGCGCCCTCCAGTAGGGGTCAACGCGGGCCTTCGTGCCGAGCTGGACGGATCAAGCCCGCGATGCGTTCTGCCTGCCAGGCAGACCCTCGCTTACAGTGCTTCTTGCTATAGAGATCGCTGGTCCGCTTGAGAAAGACTTTATAAGCTGGGCCCATGCTTTTGAGACATGGGAGATTGTGATGGAGCTTCGGCATCTCCGCTACTTCGTCGCGGTGGCTGATGCAGGCAGTTTGACCGTTGCCGCCGAGCAAAAGCTGCATACTTCCCAGCCATCTCTCAGCCGACAAATCCGGGATCTCGAACAGGAAGTCGGCGTTCAACTGATCAGTCGCAGCGCTCAGGGTGTTGAGCTGACGTCGGCCGGCAAAGCGTTTCTCGACCATGCACGCATGGCGCTGCTTCAAGCGGATGCAGCAAAAGAAGCGGCGCTGCGCGCAGCTCAGCCCGCGAGACCGACATTCGCTCTTGGCTTTCTATCGGGGGCAGAAATCGGTTTGTTGCCGGAGGTGAACCGCATCCTTCGCGACGAGTTTCCCGGCATCGAAATCCGCCTGTCGAGCGATTACTCCCCAACGCTCGCCAAAGCCTTGATGAGACGCAAACTTGATGCGGCTTTCATGCGGCCGGAAGAGCAAATGGGAGATTTGGCCTGCAGGCGGGTGCGGACGGATCCGCTGATTTTTGTGTTTCCGAGCGACCATCGCCTAGCGTCGCAAGATGCCGTGGCGCCGGAAGAGATCGTGAACGAAACTTTCTATCTTCCGTCCAAATCTGCTCCCGCGGTGCGCCGTGTCGTCTTGGAGTATCTCAACCGAGCCGGTATCGATCTCAAGCCGGAACATGAAGTGCACAATGTCGTCCATGCAATATCAATGATCACATCGACTCGTGGGGTTATGCTGTTACCGGCTTACACAAAACGTTATCTGCCCGAGTCGATAGCCACGCGCCCGGTGAAGGGAGAAGCGCCCACACTTGATCTGATCCTCGCCTACCACAAGGCGAACAACTCGCCGATCTTGAAGCTGCTTCTTTCCAAGGCCGGCAAGCTCGTTGGGACGTCATCCTAGATATCCTTGCGCCGGAAGCCGATCCACCAACGGCCAGGAGCAGCCCTTCACTCTCTTAAGTCCGACGCGCTTCTTCAATCAGCCAATCCCGAAAAGCCACCAGGGCGAGGTTGGACTCCGAAGCGATCGGGTAAACCGCATAGTGGCAGTAGGCAACGCGCAAGCTGTGTTCGGACAGGCGAACCAGCTTTCCCGCCAGAATATCTGATCGTGTGCTTCGGACAGGCGACCAGACGAATGGAAGCCTTGGTCCTCGCCGCTCTGCTCAGGGCCGTTATCGCCGTGCTTGGCGGCTATGTGGTGGTCTGGCTGAAGGCCGACGTTACCTGGAATTTCGTCGCTGTGGCGTTGGAATGGTCGCCTTCGGCCTGTTCGCATTGCCACCGCTGATCAACCGCGCTGGCTATGAGTGATGCCCGAGGGAGGACCTTCAGCGCTTTGGCATTAAAGCTGGATCCGAACCGTCATGCCTGGTTCAAGGCCCGCCGCTTCTCCCTGCGGGTCGAGGCGCAAGCGCAGCGTGTTGCGGTCATGATCGCCAATCACCCGCTCCGCCTGCCAGGTGGCAAAGACGCCGAGCGGCCGCAGTTCGGTGATGACCGCGTTGGTCGCACCGTCGGCACGGTTCCGCATCACGCTCACTTGTTTTCCGATCGTGAGACCGCTGAGATGATCCTCGCGTGCGTTGAATGAAAGCCATTGCTTGCCCGCGGCTTCGACCATCAGGATCGGTTGACCCGGGCGAACATTCTCGCCCACCTCTGCGGCGATGACGCTGACGACACCGTCGGCGGGCGCACGCAAGACCATCTTGTCAAGACGGCGCTCGAGCACGGTGACCGCGGCGGCCGCGGCCTGCACCTGCGCGTCGGCGATCGCGCGTTCCTCCCGGGTCGGGCCCGCCACGGCTGCATCGTAATTCGCCTGCGCTTCCGCCACGTCGGCACGCGCGCTCGCAGCGTCGTTTTCGGCCTGGTCAAGCGACTGCTGGGACTCAAAGCTCTGGCGTGCCAGCGTGCTGGTCCTGGTGAGCTGGGCCTGCACATAGTCGAGGCGGGCGCTTGCCTTGGCGATGGCAGCTTTCAGCGAATTGACCTGTTCACGACGGACGCCGGCATAGACGTTGTTGCGGGTCGCGGTTGCCGATGCGAGCGCGGCACGCGCCTGGTCTGCTTGCGCCGTCAACTCGACCGCGGAGAGCCTCGCCAGGACATCGCCGGCGCGTACATGCGCGCCCTTTTCGACCGCGATCGAGACGAGTTGGCCGTTCACCTCCGGCTCCACCCTGACTTCCGTCGCCCGCACCACGCCAACGATTGGGGCCGGCGATCCGGAACGACGCGCGGAGTACACCAGAGCGCCCGCGACGAGCACGATCGGGATCGCAACCATGGCAGCACGCCCGGCTTTACGCATGTCTCCGTCCTCTCTTGACGGCAAGTGCCGAGATCACGGCGAGCGCGAAATAGGCCGTCGCCAGAATCCACAGTCCGAGCCAATCATGCGCGACCTCCCAGATGTTGGCGCCGAGCTGGTTGATGCGCACGAGGCCATCAATGGCGGAGTCGGCGGGGAAAAGCCGACCGAGCGCAAGAGCCGCGTCGGGAATTGCTTCGCGCGGCCATGCGAAGCCGGCGGTGAAGAACTGAGGCAGGCTGGTTGCGAGCAGGAGGAGGGTCGCGTTTTCCGGCCGCGTGAACCAGGCCCCGATGGCCTGGCCCATGAAGCTTGTCGCCAGCAAAAACACCGTCGCGAGCGCGAAGATTTGCGGCAGGTGGCCGAGGGTGGAAAAGCCGTAGATGCGCGGCAGCACGATCAGATAGAGCGCGAGCGCCGGAAGGTAAACGGTCAGGTGGGCGACGCCGCGGCCGAGCACGCCGGCGAATGCTCCGCCGCCGCCGGCCAGCGCGGTGCCGGTCAGCATCGCCGCCCCGATCAGCAGGGTTTGCTGCAGGATCAGCACAAACGCCGCCGGAACGATGTAGCTCGCATAGCCGCCCACCGGGTTGAAGATCGGCTGCAGCAGAACGTCGGCCGGGCTCATGCTGGCCAGCTTCGCCTTGACGAGGCTTCCGTCCGCGCGTCCGCCTCGCGAAACGAGCTCGGATGTCAGTGCTCCAACGGCCGTGGCCACCCCGCTTGCGGTCGACCTGAATATGAAGAGATAGGTGGCATCGGCGTAAACCGGGATGTGAGCCGTGATGCCCTTGAGAACGTCGCGCTCGGTGCCTGCCGGGATTTCGACGGCGGCGAAAGCCTTCCTGCGATCGATTTCGGAGCGCGCCTCGGCAAGTGTGCGAGCGCGAACCGTGACGCTCAATGCTCCGCTCGCGTCCAGTGTCTCGACGATCCGGCGGCTGAGATCGCTCAGGTCGTTGTCGACGACCGCGATGGGAAGCTTGCGAAGGATCTGGTTCAGATAGGGTTGCGGATAATAAATGCCGTAAACCAGGGGAGCCAGGAACAGCACGCTGAAGGCGCTCCGCGTTCCCAGCACGCGCCGCCACTCCGCCTTGAAGGCGCCGCCGAGGCCGCGTGGCGTCACGTCGATCTCGGGTTGCGCGGCAGGCGGCGGCGTCTCAAACCAGCCCTTGCGCTTGAGGCTCGTCATGCGCAGCAATGCAAGGCCGGCAAAGAGCACGGCCAGGCCCGCGAGTGCCGCGAAGGGAACCGCGGATTCCGAGACCGGCAATCCCCGCGCCGCTTGTCCCAGCAAGACGGCCATGTACCAGCGCAGCGGCAGGATGGCGCTCCAGACTTGCGCAAACGCATTCATGCCGATCGTGGGAAAGCCGACGCCCGCATAGCCGAATGCAGGAGAGGCGAACAGGCCCGCAAGTCCCAGCCCCGTCGGCAAGTCGCCGGTCAGGAGCTGCAGCAAGGCGCCCAGCGAGAGGTAGGCAATGATCAGGAGGGAGCCAGCGGCGACCATCAACGGCAGGTCTCCCTTGAAGGGGATTTGCAGCACGCCCTCCAGAAAGAGCGGCTCGGCCAGCATGATCAGGAAGAAGATGCCGAACAGCGGCGCGAGCTTGCCGGCCAACGCGACGAGCGGATCGCCGCCGGCACTTTCGAGCCAGGCCCGCGCGTCGCGACGGCGGAATTCGGAGCCGACGGAATAGCCCGCGGCGAGCGTGATCACCACATGGATGATCGTCGGCAGCAACGCGCGCAGCAGGAACTGGGCATAGTTCTTTTGCGGATTGACGAGCGCGATGGTCTCTCCCGCCAGCGTTCCCATGGACGCCGGAGCAGGGGCGGCGCGCTTGGCGGGCGCCGCCACGGCTGCGGCGGCGGAAAGCGCATCGCTCAGCCCCGAGGACGCAATGCCGGCCGCCGTCAGGAACTGCTGGTTATAGAACCCGACGATCTGCGGGCGGCGTTCGGCCTTCAGGTCGCGCTCGAAATCCGGCGGGATATAGATGGCCGAGATCGCCTTGCCGGAGCGGATGTCCCGCACGGCCGTGGACAGCGTCCCGGAGCGATCGACGATTTGCAGGCTCGGAGACGCCGCGACGTATTCCACCAGGGCACGCGAAGCGTCGGACTTGTCCTCATCGACGACCGTCACCCCGAGTCCCCGGATGACCGGATGGCTGAAGACCGTCGTGAGGACCACGAACGCAAAGAGAGGCACGCCGAAGATCAAAAGCAGCGCCACGCGATCGTGAAACAGCCAGCGGCATTCGCGCCGGGCGACCAGCCAAAATCCGGGCTTTGGCGCCGGCCTCATTGCCGTGACCGCCAGTCGAGATAGGCGCTCATTCCCGGTCGCAGCTCGGGGACCGGCTGGACCGGGTAGGCGCGGATCGAAAACGTCCGCAAGTCGAAATCGCCCGACGCACGCGTGGCCCGCCAGCTCGCATATTCGCCCTTGGTCGCAATAAGCTTGACCTCGACCGTGACACGGCGGTCATCGAGAGCCGGAATGCTGACGTCAAACCGGTCGCCGACCTTCAGGCTCTTGACGAGATCCTCGCGCAGATCGAAATGAATCCAGACGTCGGCCAGATCGATCAAGGTAACCAGCGGAACGCCCGGCGAGACATATTCGCCCGGCTCCACATTGCGCTGATAGACCTGCGAGGCGACCGGGGCATAGACCACGAGTTGATCGATGATCGATTGAACGCTCTGGATATCCGCATTGGCCTTTTCGACGTTGCTCCTGGCGATTGCCCGCTCTTCTTTCGTGTAGCCATTGACCGCCTGTTCATAGGCCGATTTGGCCTGATCGACCGCGCGTTCGCTTTCGTGCAGCGCATCGGTCACCTGGTCGAGGCGGGCTTGGGGCGCGTTGCCCTGCTCGGTCAATGTATGAGTGCGGTCAAAGGTCTTCTGCGCCAATACCAGAGCCGCCTGCGCGCGCTCCAGCTCCGCCTTCCGCGCGGCAATGGTCTCTACCCGCGTTCCGACGAGCACGTTGGCGAGTTGGGCGTCCACAACAGCCTTTGCAGCCTTCACTTGCTCGAGTTTGGCGACATTCTCCGGATTATCGATCTTTACGAGCACAGCATTTGCAGCAACGTTCTGACCGCGTTCGACGGGTATCTCCTTCACCCGTCCGTCGACGCGCGCAGCTAAATCCAGCCGCGTTGCGTCGACCTCGCCCTGTACGAGCAGCGGTTCAGGCCGCAAGAGATAGAAGACAGATAGCGCGGCGACGGCAACTGCAACCATACCGACGATGATTGAGGGAGTACGCGTCGTCGTGGTCGTGTTTTTCTCATGTCCGCCGCTAGGTGGCGCGTCGGGCGGATTTTGAGTTTCGTTACCAGAGGTCAGCACGTCCATGCCCGGCTCCACTTGGCTCATGACTGCGTTGGCCGCCTTTATGCTCGTTGATGACCGCGTCCGGTCTCGATGGATTGCGCGGCGGAGCCGCCGCTGTGCTGCGAAAGGAGAGCCACCTATCGATTGTCCATCAAAGCCGCAGTATGCTTCCTGCTGCTTGGATATCCCTGCTTCGATTAGGCTAATATTGTCGCCTTGAGCGCAGATCCGCTGGCTTGATATGTGACCGGTCCTCGCCAATTCATCGATGAGGCAAGGCACGCCGTTCGCCGTACTCGCCTCTGATCTCGCTGGGTGACTTGTTCGTCCAGCGGCGAAATGCGCGGCGGAAATTTGCAGCATCACTGAATCCGAGCGCCAGCGCAATATCCTCGTTCGCGAGCCTTGTCGTGCGCAGGTATTTCAGCGCGATTTGCATTCGAAGTTCATCCAGCAAGCCACGGAAAGAAATGCCTTGTTCCCGTAGCTGACGTCGCAACGAGCGATCGCTCACTTCAAGGAGCTTCGCTATGGCGGCGAGGGTCGGAGGGTTGGTGATATCCCGGAGCAGGAGTGCGCGAATCTCTCCGGCTACTCCAATTCGCGATTTCAGATCGTTGAGCAGGTCGTCGCAGAGGGCCACGACCGCTGGGTACGTCGTCTCTGTTGCCGAGATTTGCAGCTTGGTCCAGCCATGCCGACCGAAAAATGATCTGGTTGGTCCTGCTTGCGAAGCTTAGACGACATCCGATCTGGTTCGCGGGCAGGCCAAAGTCATGGGCTTCCGGATAGGCCACGCTGATCTGATCCGGAGTGAACGCAGGGCCCCATGACATCCCGCATCAGCGATATATGAATGCCGATCTGCATCTCGGTGATGAAGCGGTAGACTTGCGGATCGGTTGCGGCGCGCGCATTGGGCTCAATGACCCAGCTCGCGAACTCCGTCCTCCTCGGTGAATTCGATGGTTGCAAGCGGCGCCGCGAGCGCGTGATAGAGTTCGGCGAAAGCCATCGTCTTGCGAAAGTCGGGGCAGCAAAGAATGGCGAACCCGTACATGCCGTAAGCGGAGATGTGGATTGATGTACCGATGCGGTACGGCAAATGCGGGTCGCTTGAAAGCCGAATTGCGTTCTTGCAGGCCGTCATCAATTCAGCGAGCGAAATTCTTGACTTCGGAGAGTGCACCTCGTCCACGGTCAGGTTGACGTTTTTCAATATTTCGCCGGCTGGGCAGCCTCGGTCGACGAGTACGTCGAATAGCGCGGCAAGTTTGGTCGATTCGTAAACACGCTCACCCAATCCAACGATCGGCCTCTCCTTTGCGTTGTTCGAAATGGAGCGCAAAGCGGAAGACCTCTTGGGCTGCCTGGAGTGTCGCAACTGAATCTGCCTTTGAACACCACACGGTTCGAACGGTCACTTGTCGTCGCGCCAGGATAACAGTTTTTCCCGATCGCCCGTAGGCTCAGTCAGCCGGGGCTCCGGCTTCTGTAGGGCTGTAAAATGCAGCAGTTTTATTCAAGACCTTGCCCCTGATAGGGGTCAGCTTGTCCGGCTCGGACCCGCTCGTCGTCCGTTTCAGACCTTCACAAACACCAGGCCGCGCGCGAGGCTCGGGGCTGGTGTCGTGCAGTACGATGCAGACCCAGCGATCCGCTCGAAGAATTGCGGACGCCGAAACGGCCGGAGGAAGACAATTCGAGGGAGGCCGCCATGGTGGGAAGGCTGATTCAGACCACCAAATCAGCTTATCAATATCCTTTGATTTTCAAGCAATTGTGGCACACGCCGCGCGTGCAGGCGCCGGATCAGGAGGTCGTCTACCGCGATCTGAGGCGCTTCACCTATCTCCAGATCAAGGAGCGGATAGGCCGTCTCGCGTCGGCGCTGAGCAAAGCGGGGGTCGTGCCCGGCGACACCGTAGGCGTCCTCGACTGGGACAGCCACCGGTTTCTCGAAGCGTTCTTCGCGATCCCGATGATGGGCGCCGTATTGCAGACGGTGAATGTCCGTCTGTCACCCGAGCAGATCGCTTACACAATCGACCACGCCGGCGCCTCGACGCTTCTCGTCAACGATGAGTTCGTCGGATTGTTGGAGGGGCTGAAGGCCCAATTGCCAAAGGTCAAACGGCTGATCGTGATGTCGGACCGACCTGCGCCCCAGACTGGCAGCCTGTCTTTCGTCGGCGAATATGAGAGCCTGCTTGCTGCGGCTGCGCCTGACTACGACTTTCCTGATTTCGACGAGAATACCCAAGCGACCACTTTCTACACAACCGGTACGACCGGACTGCCCAAGGGGGTCTATTACAGCCACCGGCAACTCGTGCTGCACACGATCTGCGGGTTGGCGCTATTCGGGATGGCGGAACAGCAGGGACGCTTCTCGCGTGACGACGTCTACATGCCGATTACGCCGATGTTTCACGTCCACGCCTGGGGTTTTCCGTGGTCCGCGACGCTCGCCGGCGTCAAGCAGGTCTATCCCGGTCGCTACGATCCGGCCATGCTGGTCAAACTGATCAAGAATGAGGGGGTCACTTTCACCCACGGCGTGCCGACCATTCTGCAGATGCTGCTCGATGCTGCCACCAAGGCGAATGTCGATCTGAAGGGCCTCAAGATGGTGATCGGCGGCTCGGCCTTGCCGAAGGCGCTCGCCAAGCGGGCGCTTGCCGCGGGCATCGATATCTTCGCGGGCTATGGCATGTCGGAGACCGGGCCGCTTGCTGCCGTGTCCCATGTTCGATCGAAGGACCTTACCGGCGATCCGGACGGAGAGGTCGAGTTCCGTGCCAGGGCCGGCATGGCCGGGCCGCTGGTGGATCTGCGTATCGTGGACGCCGACATGAATAACGTGCCGCATGACGGCAAATCCGCGGGCGAGATCGTGATGCGGGCGCCATGGCTCACTCAGGGTTACTTCAACGATCCCGAAGGCTCGGAACAACTCTGGGCCGGCGGCTACCTGCACACCAGCGATATCGCAGTCGTCGACGCGAACGGCTCTGTGCACATCACCGACCGCATCAAGGACGTGATCAAGACCGGCGGCGAGTGGGTCTCGTCGCTGCAGATCGAGGACCTAATCTTGCAATGCGCTGGCGTTGCGGATGCGGCCGTCATCGGCGTCAAGGACGAGAAATGGGGTGAGCGGCCACTCGCGCTCGTGGTCAAGCGGGCATCCGATGCGAATGGCCTCAGCGACGCGGTCATCAAGGACCACCTCAAGGTGTTCGCGGACAAGGGCATCATCTCGAAATACGGAATTCCGGAGAAGATCCTGTTCATCGACAGCATTCCTAAGACGAGTGTCGGCAAAATCAACAAGAAGGAGCTGCGCGAACGTTACGGCGGAATGTAGCTGTTCGAACGCAGCCACAAAAAAATCGAGGAGGAAAACGTGGGCAATCTCACCCTCGCCGGTTTGGGCGAAAGAGTTGGGCACCAACTCGGACTTTCCGATTGGGTCACGATAGACCAGCCACGCATCGATACGTTTGCTGCCTGCACCGGCGATCGCCAGTGGATTCATGTCGACGTTGAAAGGGCAAAGCGGGAAAGTCCTTTCTGCGGTCCGATCGCGCATGGCTATCTGACGTTGGCGATGGTGGCGCCGCTCGCGATGCAGGTCGGCGTCATCCCGAACGATGCCGCCGCAGGGCTGAATTACGGGATCGACAAGGTCCGCTTTCTGGCACCGGTGCCGGCTGGCGCCCGCGTGAGGTTGCGCGTCGTGCTCGCCGGGATCGAGCCGAGAGAAGGCGGGCAGGTGATCATGAAGACCCAGAACACGCTGGAAGTGGAGGGATCCGAGAAGCCCGCCTTGATCGCCGAAACGCTCGCGCTTCTGATTCCCGCCAAGGGCGCATGACGGCCATGAGCACAGACGATCGCACCCCCGGAACCGCGACGGCGGACCTCTCCGAGGCCGCATCTCGAAACACCCTTGCGCTCAATCCGCTGGTTGGCATCCGTGGCCAGGATCTGGTGGACAGCGCCGGCATCCTGTTCAAGGCGGTCATGAACGAGCCCAAAGTCGCGACCGAGCAATGGCTTTCGTTCGTCGGTGAACTGGGCTCGATCGCTGCCGGAAAATCCGAACGCGCGCCGAAGGCGGGTGACAGGCGGTTCTCTGACCCGACATGGAAGGAGAGCTCGCTCCACAGCAGCCTGCTCAAGGCCTACCTAGCGTGGGGCGAAGCGGTCAGCGACCTGGTCGACAAGACCAGCCTCAGCGACATCGACAAGGCGCGCGCACACCTGCTCACGGAAATCCTGATCGACGCCGTCGCGCCGACCAACACGATGCTCACCAACCCTGCGGCGGTCCGCAAGTTCATCGACAGCGGCGGACAAAGCATGTGGCATGGGTTGAAGAATTATCTCGACGATCTCACGCGCAATCGCGGTATGCCGTCGATGGTGGATACGAGCGCCTTCAAGGTCGGCGAGAATCTCGCGATCACCCCCGGCGCGGTCGTGTTTCGCAACGAACTGCTCGAGTTGATCCAGTACACGCCGATGACGGCGACCGTGAGAAAGCGCCCTCTGCTCATCACGCCGCCGCAGATCAACAAATACTACGCGCTCGACCTGTCACCGGACAAAAGCATGATCCGCTTCCTGCTCGAGAGCGGAATTCAGACCTTTGCCATTAGCTGGCGCAACCCGACGGCAGCCCATCGCGACTGGGGGCTGGATACTTATGTTGCGGCGCTCGATGAGGCCGTCGACGCAGCGCGCGAGATCTCCGGCAGCGAGGACATCTCCATGATGGGTTCCTGCTCCGGCGGCATCACCGCGACCGCCTATTTCGCAACGCTCGGCAGCGCAGCCGAGAAGAAGATCAAGAATCTCGTGCTGGCGGTCTGCCTGCTCGATCCCAACTCGGCCGCGGAAAGCACGCTCGGCTGCCTGATGACGCCTGAGACAATGCGCCTGGCGAAGGAGGCCTCACGGCTGCGCGGCATCGTCGATGGCCATGATCTGGCGCGGATGTTCGCCTGGATGCGACCCAACGATCTGATCTGGAACTACTGGGTGAACAATTATCTGCTCGGCAACCAGCCGCCGGCTTTCGACATCCTCTATTGGAATGCCGATACGACGCGTCTCCCGGCGGCGCTGCATGGCGACTATCTCAATCTGTATTTCACCAACCCGTTCGTGCACGCCGGCAGGCTGACGCTCAATGGCAGGACTATCGACATGAGCAAGGTCAAGGCTGACAGCTACGTCGTCGCCGGGGTTACCGACCACATCACGCCTTGGAAGGGCGTCTACAAGACGGCCCAGATCATGGGTGAGGGCACCACCTTCGTGCTGTCTAACAGCGGACACTTGCAGAGCTTGCTCAATCCGCCGACCAATCCGAAAGCGTCCTTCATGATCGGGTCGGTCAATGCGGATGCACCCGATGCATTTCTGGCTTCGGCTGAGAAAAGGAAGGGAAGCTGGTGGCTTGATTGGCGCGACTGGCTGCATGCGCGCTCGGGGGAAGAAATGGTTGCGCCGGCCTCGCGCGGCAGCGCGCGTCATCCGACCCTTGGTGCGGCCCCGGGGACCTACGTCTTTGACTGACAGTCTCGCCAGTGGGGACCAGGTCAAATTGGGCACGATCGAAGCCCGGCGGGTCACAATCGACGGTCAGTTGCTTCAAGTCGCGGTCAGGCATGGCGGCGGCAGCGGACCGCCGTTGTTGTTGTTCAATGGAATCGGAGCCAATTGGGAGTTGGCGAAGCCGTTTCTTGAAGCTCTCACGAGCACGACGGCAATCATCTTCGACGTGCCTGGCGTCGGCGGTTCGCCCAGGCCGCTCCTTCCGTATCGCCCGTCAACGCTGGCACGGCTTGCCGCCGGTCTCGTTGCCGAACTCGGCTTCACGGAGATTGACGTCGCCGGCGTGTCCTGGGGAGGCGGAATCGCGCAGCAGTTCGCGCATCAATATCCAAAATTGTGCCGGCGGTTGGTGCTCGCCGCGACGGCACCCGGTTTCACGATGGTGCCGGCAAGCCCCTCTGTGTTGTGGAAAATGGCGACGCCCCGCCGCTACACCGACAAGGACTACATGAACAGGATAGCGGCGGATATTTACGGGGGAGCCTTTCGCGACGACCCATCCCTGATCGACCGGCATGCGGCCGCGATGCATGGCTCGCGCAACCTCGGCTACCTGTATCAGCTTCTTGCGATGAGCGGTTGGACCAGTCTGCCGTGGCTGTGGTCGCTGTCGCAGCCGACGCTCGTTCTGATGGGCCGCGACGATCCACTGGTCCCTCCGATCAATGGTCACATTCTGGCGGGCCTGATCCCGAATGCAGAGCTCCAGATGATAGAGGACGGGCACCTCTTCATCGTGACCCGGCCGGCGGAAACCGCCGCCGTGATCGAGGCATTCCTTGCAGACGAGAGCAAACATGTCGAGCCGTCGTCTCTGCTCTCACGAGTGGCCAGTTGGGTCGGAGATCTCGCTTCAACAGTTGGAGGTCGCCGCGATGCCCAATCGCAGCAAGAAGGCAGGAAATGATGACGGACACGACCTCTTACACGAGAACCGCACGAAAGAGGCTCTTGAGCCGCCAAAACGCGGGAAGGTCTCACCAATCATCGCAGGGAGGAACCGATGGCAATTCAGCAGGCAAAACCAATCGGGAAACCGGACTACGCGCCGCCTCCAATCGAAGGTGACTTCTACAGGATAGCCGCCGTATTGAACGACGGCGAGCGTGCCCTGCTCAAACGTGTTCGCGAGTTCACGGAAGGCGTGATCGCACCGGTGATCGAGGATTATTGGAGCCGGGATGCATTTCCCTTCGAGATCATCGCGAAGATGGCCGAAGTCGGTATCGGTGGGGTAGGTTATCAGGGATATGGCGCTGCCGGCGGCAGCTGGCTGCTGAACGGCCTTGTCGCGATGGAGTTGGCGCGTGTCGATGCATCGGTCGCGACGTTCTGGGGCGTGCACACCGGCCTGTCGGCGGGTTCAATCTATTTGTGCGGAGACGAGGAGCAAAGGCAGCGCTGGCTGCCGCCCATGATGCGTTTCGAGCAGATCGGCTCGTTCGGCCTGACGGAGCCCCTGGTAGGGTCGGCGACGTCGGGTGGAATGATGACGACCTGCCGTCGCGAGGGCGATGTCTGGATCCTCAACGGTCAGAAGAAATGGATCGGCAACGCTACCTTCGCCGACATCAACGTGATCTGGGCGCGAGAGGAGGGCTCGAACCAGGTCAAAGGCTTCGTGGTCGGAAAGGACAATTCCGGCTTTTCGGTCGAGAAGATCAAGACCAAGATGGCCCTCAGGGTCGTGCAGAACGGGTTGATTACTATGAGCGACTGCCACGTTCCCGAGGCCGATCGCTTGCAGAACGCCAATTCGTTCAAGGACACTGCCAAGGTTCTGAGGATGACGCGCACCGGCGTGGCATGGTTCGCCGTAGGCTGCCAGATGGGAGCGTACGAGCACGCGCTACGCTATGCGACAGAGCGGACACAGTTCGGAAGGCCAATCGGCGGCTTCCAGCTTGTTCAGGACCTGCTGGTGCGGATGCTCGGTAACGTGACCTCGACCCAGGCGATGATGCTGCGTCTCGCGCAGCTTCAGGACGAAGGCGTGATGCGCGATGAGCATGCGTCGCTCGCAAAGGCGTTCTGCACGGTCAAGTGCCGTGAAACCGTCGGCTACGCGCGCGAGTTGCTAGGCGGCAATGGCATCCTGCTCGAGAACCACATCGGACGCTTCGTCGCCGATGCCGAAGCGATCTACTCCTATGAGGGCACAAGAGAGATGAACACCCTGATCGTGGGCAAGTCCATTACGGGACTGAGTGCCTTCGTATGACGCACACACTTCAAATGAGGAACCGGCATGAACGGCGCAGAAAGCCTTTTACGGACGCTCGTCGGATCGGGCGTTGAAGTCTGTTTCGGCAATCCCGGCACGTCGGAAATGCATTTCGTGGCGGCGCTCGACAGGGTCGAAGGAATGCGGGTCGTGCTTGGTCTTTTCGAAGGCGCGGTAACCGGAATGGCGGATGGCTACGGTCGCATGGCCGAAAAGCCGGCAGCTACCTTGCTGCATCTGGGGCCGGGGCTGGCCAACGGGCTCGCCAATCTCCACAACGCACGTCGCGCAAGGACGCCAATCGTGAATATCGTCGGTGACCACGCGACCTATCATGCACAATATGACGCCCCGCTTGCGTCGGACGTGCATGGTTTCGCGCGGCCGGTCTCCGCATGGGTGCATTCCTCGGCAAGTGCCCGGACTGTCGCGTCGGACGGAGCGATGGCCGTGCAGGCAGCGCTGCAATATCCCGGCCAGATCGCAACTTTGATCCTTCCCGCCGACGCGGCGTGGCTGGAGGCTGACCGTCCGGCGCCCGTCTTGCCGAAGCCGTCGCCCGCGGCGGTATCAACCGAGGCGATCGATCAAGCCGCCGTTGCGCTTGGGTCAGGCCGGCAAACCATGATGCTGATCCGCGGGGCTGCCCTGAAGGAACGCGGGCTCAACGCGGCTGGCCGCATCGCGGCCGCGACCGGTGCACGAATCGCCTGCGACACATTTGCCCCGCGTTGCCAGCGCGGTGTCGGGCGCGTGGAGGTCGAACGCATTCCCTATTTCGCCGAACAGATCGTCGAATTCATGAAAGGGACCGAGCAACTGATCCTGGCCGGCGCGAGTCCGCCGGTGAGCTTCTTTGCGTATCCCAACAAGCCATCCTGGTGCACCCCCGAAGATTGCAGGATTCTATATCTCGCACACGCCAACGAGGATGGCACGACCGCGCTGGAAGCCCTCGCGGATGCTGTGAAGGCACCCAAGCAGCCGGTGCATGTCGGTGTGTCCGGGAAGCCCGATATTCCGAATGGGCCGCTGAATCCGCAGACCGCGGGCCAGGTTATCGCCCACTATCTTCCGAACGGCGCCATCATTTCCGACGAAGGCGCAACCGCCGGCGGCGGTGTTCATCGATATGCGGCCAACATCGAGCCGCACGATCATCTTGCGCTGAGCGGTGGCGCGATCGGGCAGGGCATCCCGGTCGCTGCGGGCGCCGCAGTAGCCTGTCCGGACAGGAAGGTGGTCTGTCTCCACGGCGACGGCGGAGCGATGTACACGTTGCAGGCGCTGTGGACACAGGCGCGGGAATTGCTCGACGTCACCACGGTGATCTTCGCCAACCGATCCTACGCGATCCTCAACATCGAGCTTGCGCGCGTCGGAGCCGGAGAGCCCGGACCGAGGGCCTTTTCGATGCTCGATCTGCACAATCCTGAACTTGATTGGGTCAAGCTTGCTTCCGGTATGGGCGTGGAAGCAAGCCGGGCAACGTCAGTTGGGGAATTTGCAACCCAGTTCGCAAGCGCGATGAAGCATCGGGGGCCGCGCTTGATCGAGGTCGTCGTGTAGCCGGGAGAACTGGCGGCTGGCGTGCTAACAGCGCGGTGGAACCGGTGCTAGTCTCCGGACTGGCGTCGGCAGATCCTCGGTCGTCAATGATCTTCATAAAGTGCTGTTGAGCCGCGCGGGCTACTCGCGTCAGGCAAGTTCGACCAGTACAAGCGCGACACACTGGCAATCGGATGAAGCAGGGATCAGCAGGCCATTTGTCGTCGGCTTCTTCGAGGCGATCGCGCTATATGCGCAACGCTTGGGTCGAAAGACTAGCGCGGCGGCGTACTCGGAATGTCCCATGCCGCTCCTGCATCATCGCCCGCTTTTGCTCGTCGCTGAAGTGGCGGCGGTTCGACCGGCAGTCCTCCGCTTGCTCAGTCAAGCGGTATCTGCACCGTGCGCAATTAGCAGCGCTGCTTAATTGAGCCCGAGCACTCGGATGAAGCAGTGTCCATTTCGTCGCCGGAGTCTTCCAGCCGATCGCGCCAGATGCGCAGCGCATGCGCCGACAGACCGAGCGCTGCGGTATTCTCGGCGTGTCCCATGCCGCTGAAGTGCATCGCTTCCACATGCATGCTCCAGAACGCCCGAGGAGCAATCGGACCGGTACCCGTGCGCACGCCGTAGCGATAGCGTGGAGGCCTCGTACGCGGCTTCAACGGCCTCTTCTCGTGCTGTCCTTTCGGCGTTTTCCGGGGCAAGTTCCGCAGATATTCTGCACGCTTCCGCAGCTCTTCCTTACTCAGCAAATGGCGCGTCCGCCGCATCAAACTTGTCGTCGAAAGATTGTGTTTCCGGCAATAGTCCTCCGCTTCCAGCGCGCGTCGATACCAGGCCGCAACATGGTTCGGCCAGAACGGGTTCTCGGCCTTTGCCCAGGAACAACGAGGCGCCACCGGAGATCCTCCACAGCAGCAGAGAACTTGAAATGGAGCGAGAACACACCATCGAAGAAACGTGCGGGACTCGGACGGTTACCAACGGCCGCGAATGACGGCAAGATAAAGCGAACTGGCGTTCGCTGGCTCCCTCCGGTCGCAAAGGGTTGTCTGCACATTGGTTTTTGCACCTTGCGACGCCATCCGGGCGGCGCCGTGCGATGTGGCGTGGCGCCGCTCTCAGAAATTTCTTCTTTGATTTCAATTCTTCAACCGATGGCTCCCGCAATTTGTGCGGATGAGAATGCCCGCCGTACCTCTATCAATCGTCGAAATCCTCGTCATCGCCGCTCGGCACCATCGTAGTCGCGCGCTGCAGGAATTTCGGCGCGTGATTACGCGGCTCGCGCGGAGCTTTGCGCTCGGACGGATCGCGGCCGATCTTGGACTGTAATTCCAGTAGATCGGTGAAGACATCAGCCTGGCGCCGCAGCTCGTCGGCAATCATTGGTGGCTGGCTGGAAATGGTAGAGACCACGGTGACGTGCACGCCGTGGCGCTGCACCGCCTCCACCAGCGAGCGGAAGTCGCCGTCGCCTGAGAACAGCACCATCTGGTCAATGCCTTCGGCGAGCTCCATGGCATCGACCGCTAGCTCGATGTCCATGTTGCCCTTCACCTTGCGCCGGCCACTGGCGTCGATGAATTCCTTAGTCGCCTTAGTGACGACGGTGTAGCCGTTGTAATCGAGCCAGTCGATCAAGGGGCGGATCGACGTAAACTCCTGATCTTGAATGACTGCCGTGTAATAGAAGGCGCGCAGTAGCGTTCCGCGACTTTGAAATTCGTTGAGCAGGCGCTTGTAGTCGATGTCGAAACCAAGCGTCTTGGATGTCGCGTAGAGATTGGCGCCATCGATGAACAACGCAATCTTGCTTGAGGAAGACGGCATTTGAGTAACTAGCCTCTTACAAAAAGTTACGCAGGCGAGGCCCGCTAATTAAAACTCTGCTTGGATACTGCAAGGTAAAAAAGTCGCGCCGACGCTGCTTCCAAGCGATGCTTGGCAAGCAAGTCGCACGTTGAAACTCGCAATCAAATGCGAGCGAGTGAAGGCGAAAGGGTGCAACTTAAGTGCTAAGGCCCATTTCTCCGGGCGATACAATTTGATCTTGGGAGCTGGGCTTCAAGATCGGAAATGCTCTACATCCAAATATTTTAAGTTTCAAATAGATTTATCTCGACCGGTGCGTTACTTCTTAAGAGCTGGCGGGCCACGCTTCAACGGTCTGAGCAGGGCTGAGCTGGATCGATCGATACGGCGCGCATGACAGCAATAGGAAGAGCGCCCCGTGAGCCCTATATCTGGCAGCGGATCGGCTGCGTTCTGAACCCTGCATGACAACATTTCCTTCGGTGGTGCAAACGCACCACCGCCATGATGCTCGGCCGCGCTTCTTCAAGGCCAATTCAAAAACCGGAAGCTGATCCAGGCATCGTGATCGTGCTTTGCGAAGCTCTTTCAAAAGGGGCCGCCCGAAATGAGGAAGACTCACTGTCGAGTTAGTCGGTGGCAATGCACAATTGGTTTCGAAAAAGCATCGCTTTGAAGTAAAGTCGCCAATTTCCATCTCGCGCGGGTGAAGGCGTCTTTTGGCCGCGCGGAGGTTCTCTCTCTTGCGGGTAGAGCCCTGTGTGGGCTGTCGCTATCCAGCCAAAACGGCTCCCTGGATCGCCGAGAGGTCCAGCCGCGGTTGTGAGACCAAGGGTGGAGGGCCGGGACAGTCAACCGTTATTTGTTTCTTTTAGCCGTACGACGGGGTCGATCTAGTCGGCGAAGCCCTTCACCCTGCGCGGCCGCGCCGAGGCGCAGCCGATGCAGCAACCCGCGCTGCCTTCTCGCGCGGCCAAGTCGTTCGTGCCGATACCTCCGCCGCATGCATCGTCGATGCGGCCGGCGACGGCGCCCAGGTGAGCTCCAGCTAGGTCGCCGCTCCGACGTTCGTCGACGAGGCTTCGCGCGAACGCCTGCAGTTTCCCGAGATCGATCTCCGGAAGGGAGACACGCTGAAGATCCGGGCGCCGGAGTGCACGGAGTACCGAAGCTGAAGCCACTATCCATGGGCGGTGTGTGCAGCAGCGCGAAAACGGCGCCACTTAGCTCATTGCCGGATTGCAAATGACGCCGGGCAATGTGATGCGGCCTAGAACTTCGATCATCAAGTCCAGCGCGACCCCTGGCACGAAAACGCGCGATCCATGTGCACCGTTTTGGTGCTGACCTGGAAATCCCGAGCCACGGATGCGGCCGGTAGGCCACTCATGACTCTGGAAACGATAAGAGAGCGGCAGTGCGGGCATGTTTGAGCATTGGCGTGCGGTTTCATGGCTGGTTCCTTTCGCGAAATGACGAAGGCTGAGGATAAGCCACGAGTTGACTGACCCGTCTGGCGGCCACGTGCGTGCGCAGCCTACCCCGCGCTCATGTGCTCACTCAGTCGACCAGCCGGTGGGACCACCAAGCCGCTACACTTTAGAGCGGGCGATGTCTCAGTAGGGTTCAATCGCGTCGATTTAACGCCCCAGTTCGCAGCTCCGATCTACGAGGACGTGCTGGTCGTTCGCATCGCGCGTGCGCATGGATTTCAGCGATCTGGCGATCGTATACAAAGCGCCGTTTCCAAGGTTTTGGGTAAAAGATACCGCAAGACCCACGAGGACGGTCGCGCCGTGATTTGGGCGGACAACTCGCCTGAGGGCCGTTTGGTCAGCTATCGCGAGAGCCAACCGGAAGTCCGGTCCCATGCGGACACACCCATCGCGGAGCTTGCGAGCCTGGCATTGCCCTTCATCCGCGTTCGTCTCTCCGACGAAGACATTCTGTACAGGATGGCAAGCCACTTTCAATTAGGTCGTTTGAGAGAGCCAACTCGCGTCCGCTTCCAAGCTGCCGTGTATGTTGCGAGGCAATCCTTATCGGACGGGCGAGCTATCTGATGGTACATCCGATCACGGCAATTGCGCCGTTCACTATGCCGCTGCCTTACCCTCGTCGTCGGCGCCGCGCTTCACGATCTTGATCGCTTCGTCCGGAGGCGGGCGTTGCAGCGTCTCC
Organism: uncultured Alphaproteobacteria bacterium; assembly: GCA_963770385.1. GTDB lineage: Bacteria > Pseudomonadota > Alphaproteobacteria > Rhizobiales > Xanthobacteraceae > Bradyrhizobium. Next base: position 4,794,035 of record CAVYPJ010000003.1, read on the forward strand.
TTTCTTCCTAGGGCGCGCAACCAGAGGTCTCGCTTCTCGGGCGGGCGTGCAGACGTACTGGCCGTTCGGCTTGCGGAAGCGAGCTTCGCCAGAAACTTGTTGTAGGAAATGCCGGCGGAGGCGTTGAGGCCAGTCTCCGCCTTGATTTTTTCGCGGATACGCAGCGCGACGTCGCGGGCGAGGGGGATCCCCTGCAGATTCTCCGTGACGTCGAGGTAGGCCTCGTCAAGCGATAACGGCTCGATGATCGCGGTGTGCTCGGCGAAGATGTCGCGGATCTGCAGGCTGATCGACTTATAGACCTCGAAACGCGGCCTCACGAAGATCAGGTCCGGACACTGACGTTCCGCGGTCACCGACGCCATCGCGGAGCGGACCCCGAATTTCCGCGCTTCGTAGCTCGCGGCGGCGACGACGCCGCGTTCCGCGGACCCGCCCACGGCGACCGGCTTGCCGCGGAGATCCGGGTTGTCCCGCTGCTCGACCGACGCGTAGAAGGCGTCTATGTCGATGTGGATAATCTTGCGATGAGACGTCGGCGCGACGTCCTGCTGCGGATCGAAAGAGGGCATGGGCGGATACTAGTAGAACCTTATGCCGAAGTTCTCCAAGCTTGAGGCGATCCAATCAGGCGAAAGCAGAGTATCGGGATAGCTGGAAGAAGGGTTCGACTTCGTAGGCTGGATCGATGGCGAGGCGGGCAAGCTTCTCGCCAATCGCCGGCGCGAACTTGGCGCCGTGACCTGAGCAGGGCGAGGCGACGATCAGGCGGGAATTCGGCCAACGATCGATGATGAATTCTTCGCCTTTGTCCGGTCGCCGGTCTGCCGGCAAAGTGTTCGTGTAGAGGCAGATGTCGCGCTCGACGACGGGGCCTGCAGCGCCCGGGACGAGTTTAGCCAGGGCTTCGCTGACCGGTAATAGTTCGGCATCCGTCGCTGGCGGGTCCCAATCGTCTGCGCTTACTTCCGGTCCATGATTGTGGGGTGCCGCTTTGACTCCACGTTGTTCGAAATCCGGGAAGCCATAGATGACATCGTCGGGTCCGCGCTCGAGAATGAATAGCGGGAACCGGCCGGGCACCACCGCCTGGGGTCGCGCGGGCCTGAACCAGCCGACGGCCTGCCGAGTCACCTCGAGCACGGAAGCGATCTCCGGCAGGGCGCGGCTAAGCCATGGACCAAGGGCCAGGATGACGCGCTGCGCGAGAACCTCTTGTGTTTTGGTGCGCACCAAGACGCCGTCCGGACGACAATCGATGTGGGCCGCTTCCGCAAACACGCGGTCGCCGGCGCGTAGACGCATGATCCTGAGCGCGGCATCGGCTTTCAGAATGGCCCCGCCCTCCTGCACGACCACATCCCAGTCGGGAGGCAGGGCGAAGGCGGGAAATTCCCTATTTGCCGCAGCGGCCGACCACACGGGGTCTGGATGGCCTTTAGCGATCGCCGCTGCGCGAGAGGCGGCCACCATGGCCGAGCCGGGCCGGCCGGCCTCTAGCACTGGTGACCGTATGAGGATTGTTTCGTCGCTGTCGGCTTCCAGCCGTGTCCAGCCCGCGAGAGCCGCGTCGCTCAAATCGGTATAGTTGTCGTTCTCGAAGTTGAACCGTCGGAACACCCGACAGGAGCCGTGGGACGAGCCGCGATTAGAGCCGTGACCAAGGGGGTCGAATCCCAGTGCATCGACGCCGGCGTTCAGTAAGGCGTCGAGAGCCGCGCTACCCATCAAACCAAGCCCGACTACGGCAACATCGCACGTGCGCATGACGGTACCTCCCCACTCCTGAGCATAACGCGGCTAAGCCAGCCGTCGGTAAAAAATGATGCGAAGAGCGGCGGGTGCGGATTCGAATCTTTGTTATGCGATCGTGGAGGCAGCCATCTTCCCTCTGTTCCGCGGTGATTTACTTGATGAACACCGCGTCGATCTCGCGCAACAGACGTCTTGCGGTCGCGTGCTCAACCCTGTCCCTAATCGTGAAATCGAACCCGCGACTCAATCGTACGACGAGGATGTCCATCCCGTTTCCCAAACGATGTTTTGATCGCATCGTTCGATGAAGGAACCGAAATCCACGCCCGTGTGGATCTGTCCTGCGAAGGCTTCAACGATCGTGTGCTCGATCGCGTACTGCACGCCGCCGAGATCGAAAACGTACTCGATGGGGGCCGGGGCACCGCGATCCTCGGGCGAGTACGCATTCGTCTGGGGAGCACCGCAAAGACGCTCGAGGGCGCGCGCGACCGCGTCGCAGACTTTTCGTTCGTTGTCTATCGGTCTTCCCGACAACCAGCGGCCCCCCCCCCCGGGCAATGGCGGGCCCGGATCTTCCTTCACGCCGCGGGCGACGATATGGAGCGATCCGTCAGGAAGCGGCCGCTGTAGCTTCAGGGCCTCGTCCGGAGGCGCCGTCATCCAGGTCTCTCGACTTCTTGCGGCATCGTCAGTACCACAGGCATCGCCTTGGGGTGGATGGCGTTGCGTTTTCAATGATCGGAGCTGGTCAAGTCCGCCCAAAACGGAAATCGGGTACGCGAAATTCAAACTGAGGCACCACGGCGTGATGAGCTACCAACCTGTGGTTGGAATGGACGGTAAAGCTAGACGAAGAGGTTGCGTCGGCTCAAGCTCTTATCGAGATTCTCAATGGTTTTGACTCGCTCGCGGCCGCTTCAGGCAGAAGTCTTTGGATGTAAGTTTCTGGAATAGCTTCGGAAATCGATCAAAGCCAATGAGTCAACGAAGATGGCCCGGTTCGCCTCGAAAACTGGCCAGTCTCGAAGAAACGACTGGAAGCCGTATCGCCTTCTGGCTAAGACCTTGGACGATTTCACGGAGCGCAATTTGCGCATTGTGATGCGGCCAGCTTGGATGATCTCGGGGACCGCGGCCCTCAAGAACAGCGCGCCGGCATGTGCCAGTCGGCTCCCCGCAGGAATGAGATCGATCAACTCGGTTGCTCGCGTGGGATCGAACAAAGGCAATCGAGACCGCCGTTGCCGATCGAGCCACGCCAAGGGTGTCCACATCTCCACAATGGCATCGAAGTTGGGTCTCGCCCGCCGGCGGTGGCGCTTTCCTACTGGAGGGACACCGTTAGGGGTGATGACGAGGCCTCTCATTGGAAGTCTCCGACCTCGATGAGATGCCGGGTTTGAGCGGCACGCTGGAGAGGATCAGGAGGCGGCGGAGGCCTCCAGCCGACGCCGACCCCCACGACCTCAGCCTCCAACACTATGCACTTGGTCGTGAGCACGAGCCGGACCGCTTCGGGCTGTCGGCGCTCCACGACAGTGTCCGTGAGGTGCAAATCTGCGTCAGATTCAGTCTCAAGCGCTGAGACCGAAAATGTGTCGGCGCTATAAGGACTATCTTCTAATACTGCCGACGCATTTTTGGTCTCAGTCTCAAGCATCCCGACTTTTCTCCTCTGATAATAAGTTGCCTTGGAGATTTCCCAAGAGTTCCCATGGCTTGGGTCCCTCCGATCTGGGTCGCCCACGGGGGCGACCCGACTTGGTTGCGGCCGCCGGCACATACGAAATGCGGTCTCACAGTTAGGCGCCGTATGCTGCGGCGAGCCGAGTATGATGATCGAGACAATCTGACCGGTTCGAACCTGCAATCTGATGCAGAGCGAGTTGCTACGCGCTAATACAGTTGATCGACCGATTTCTCGGGCCCCCGCCTTCACCGGCGGGGGCCTTTTTGCGCGTCGAGATGAATCACAAGCGCGTGAAGTAACCGACAAAACTCCCTGCCAGAGGCAGCCCATCTCTGGTGGGGAGCGCAATCGAAATTTCGCAATTAAATCAATGACCGGTCTCGTTTTCCACTATATTCTCAAGAGCTTGCAAGACACAGCGTCGCACTCCATTCGTACGTACGGGAATTGTCCCGTGTACAAACCTGGAGCGGCCGGTGCAGAGATCGCCCGACACCATCAAGATTACGCTCTCCACAGCACCCGATGTCCGCGAGCAACTCGAAGCGTGGGCGCGACTGAACTTCACGAACATGTCTGCGGAGATGGCGCGCGCGGTGCGCGAGCGCGCCGCGCACGAACGCCAGCGCGAGAAGGCGTCAGTTTGATGCCGACGAAGCAGCTCAGATCGCCGACGAAGAAACATCGCGCCACCTCGCCGCAAGTCGCTGCTGCAGTTAAGGCGTTGCGCGCCTTCATCGACCGGCCTCTGAAGCCCGGCAAGCTCGTGAGCTTGTTCGATAGGCTTGCAGCCGAAGGCTGCGAGCTGCGGGATTTACAGGACGCGGCTGCCGTCCTCGCGGACCAGGCTGCGTGGCAACAAACGATCGAGGCCATCTGCGCTCGTCTTTGCGACTGCACGACAGAGGCGTTGTCCGAGGAAATGAGCTACGACGAAGTCCTGCAGCGCGCTGCGAAGCTCGAAGACGAACAAGCGCGCGCTTTGCTCGACGCCGGCTTCAACGACGGTTGGGTAGCATAGCATGACCCGCCGCCCCTCGATGATACCGCAAGGCTCGTGGCCGGCCCGCATGCCTGCCCAACTGGCGGCTGGCTATGTCGGGGAGAGCAACGTGGAGGACTTCCTCAAGCGCGTTGGCAAAGACTATCCTATGCCCCGGGTAGCAGAAGGGCGTAGGCGGCTATGGCTGAAGAACGATCTGGACGCAGCGATCGCGCCGAACGGCATGGTCAACGACCTCGCCGAGGATTTGTGATGGTGGAGCGTCCTCGCCACGTGATCGAAAAGAAGCTTGCGAGCGGCAAGGTCGCGTTCTTCTACAACGTCCCCACTAAGTGGCGACGCTTGAACTGCCCCGTGCAGAACGAGCCCCTTGGCACCGACTACGCACAGATGAAGGTGCGAGCGGATACTCTCAACGGCCAATTCGATGAGTGGGATCAGGGGCGGAAGGGTAAGCCTGTTACGGGCGGGACCATGGCGCCCAAGTACAGCTCGGTCGATTGGCTTTTCCGAGAATACAAGATCAGTAGGGCATATCTGGACAAGGTCGCCGAGCGCTCGCGGAGCGACTACGAGTGGGCAATGGACCAGATTTGCAACATCAGGACGAAGACCGGTGACCGGGTCGGAGATCGCCTTGTTAAAACGATCAGTCCTCGCGCTGCCGACAAGCTGTACGACAAGTTCCTAGCGGGAAGCGGCAAGAAGCTCGCGGACGGCGAGCAGCGATTTCGAACCGCCGAAAAGATGGTTGGCTTGTGCCGCAAGGCGTGGCGCGTGGTGCACCGACTTTTCCCTGACGAGTTCGCGAAGGATATTTCGAACCCCTGGACCGGTGTCACGCTCAAGGTTCGCCCCAAGGCCAAGAAGCCGGCCGTTACCCGCGATCAGGTTTACGCGTTCGCTTGGGGTGCCATAGAGCGGGGTTATCCCGCAGCAGCTGCGACCGCGATCATCTGCTTTGAATGGCTACAGCGCCCGGAAAACGTCGTTGGCGGTCACATTAAGTGGTCCGACTACCGGGCACCGTCGGCGCCGTCGATCATCCGCGTCGCGCATCACAAAACGGGCACCGTAGCGCCACATCCGCTCGAAGAGATCACCGACGCGGGTGCCGTGGTTCGCTTCTACGCTGAGGCAGAGGAAGTACTTGCCAAATTGCCGAAGCTCGGCCTGCCAATGATCCTGCGGGACCTTTGGGAACGGCGCCGCGAAACCATGGCGGTACAGCTCGCTCAACCACGTCGTGGCGCGCCTAAGGCGCAAGCTCAACTTGCCGGCCCACTTCACGCTGGACGCCTGCAGGCACGGCGGGATGACGGAGCTGGAGGAGGCCGAGCTGACCGACGGTCAGGGGCGGGCACTATCCACACATAAAACTCAGCAGTCCTACGAGGGCTACGCCAAGAAAACGGAAAAGCGGATGCTGTCGGCCACGCGGAAGCGGCACGCTCATATCCTGGCGAACGAAGCAGCGACATCCGTTCAGAATGAAGCACCTGACAGCGTTCAGAATGAAAACGAAAGAGTCGAGAAAAGTGCTTAAGTTGCAGAGCCTTAAGTGGCGCGCTCGGAGAGAATTCGAACTCCCGACCCTCGGAATCGAAATCCGATGCTCTATCCAGCTGAGCTACGAGCGCGTGCCGGTTCGCATAGCAGAGACGACGGCACAGTTCCATGGGCGAGATCAGAAGCAGGGATGCCGGCGGCGGTCCTGGCCGAGATAGGTGGCCGAGCTCTGGTAGCAGTGGTTGGTCGAAGGGCCGTCGTAATAGGCGAACGCGCCGGGCTGGAAGCCGGGGCCGTAATTGTGCAGATAGCTGATCGGGTAGGGCAGGCCGTAGCGGCCGTGCTCGCCGTGAGAGGCATAGTGGTGGTGGCGATGAGGGATCGCTGCATCCGCGGCCAGGCCGGGGGCGACAGCGGCCCAGGATATCGCGACCGTGGCGGCGATAAGCTTTAAGCTATTCATCTCGTTTCTCCGAAAATCGCGCTAAACCCGTGCCATACCAACCGATCAAGTCGCCATTCTAAGCTCAGATCGCCACAAAATTTGGTCAAAAGCTTGATCGGCCGCCCCATTTTTGGCCTTTTCGGCATGCTTAAGGAATTCCCAACACAGTGAAGCGACATTGCGGCGGCCGGGTGTTTTTGTCGCCGCTCGCGTCTACCCAACGGCTAATGGGCTTTCCTGAACCGGTCATGCGCATCACGCCTCTCGCCCTGCTGCTGCTCTCCCTGTTTGCCGCGGCGCCAGCCCGCGCCGAGCTGCACATCACGCGCGACCATGGCGGCTATGTCGAGGACTACAAGGCCAAGTACAAGCGTATCCGCGAAACCGGCCAGCGCGTCATCATCGACGGAATCTGCAATTCGGCCTGCACGCTGGTGCTCGGCATCGTGCCGATGAACAAGATCTGCGTGACCCCGCGCGCGAGCCTCGGCTTTCACCAGGCCTATTATGACAAGGCCTTCACCTTCGGTATCAAGGTCACCAGCCTGGAAGGCACCTCCGACCTGATGTCCTACTATCCCGAACTCGGTGAAGGACTGGATCCGCAGGAACGGTGGGCTCACGACCGAGATGAAGAAGATCAAGAACGGTGCCGATCTCTGGAAGATCGTCGATCCCTGTCCGGACGACTGGTAGGACGCACCCTGTTCATAAGACGCCCTCGAAAGACGCAACAGCAAAAACCCCGGAGCCTTCGCCCGGGGTTTTCTATAGTGCCTATGGAGCGCAATCAGCGCTTTGATTTCTTGGCTTTCTTTTTCTTCTTGGGAGCCTTGTAGGCTTTCTTCGCCGCTTTCTTGGTTTTCTTGGCAGCCTTCTTGGCCTTCGCAGCCTTCTTGGCTTTCTTCACCGCCTTCTTCTTCGTCACCTTCTTGGCGACTTTCTTGGCGGCCCGCCGCACTTTCTTGGCCGCGGTCTTGACCACTTCAGTGGTCGCCTCAGCCACGCCACTGATCGCGTCGGTCGCCTGCTCGATGATCGGTCTATCGTCGTCCATGTCACACCCCCAGTGTTTGACGATGTGACGACGATAGCGGGATTCTGCGAGCTGTCAAAGAAAAGCCCTTTAAATTCAGCCCACGCGCAGCTTCGCGTATGCCGCAAGCGCACGAGCACGCGCGGCCTTGTGGTCGACGATCGGCTCCGGATAGGTGTGTCCGAGTTTCACCCCTGAGCTCGCGAGCTCGAGGGGCGTCGCCGTCCATGGCCGGTGAATCAGCGGCGCCGGCAGGCGCGCCAGTTCCGGCACCCAGCGCCGCACATAGGCGCCATCGGGATCGAACTTCTCGCCCTGCAGCACCGGATTGAACACGCGGAAGTAGGGCGCGGCGTCGGCGCCCGAGCCCGCGATCCATTGCCAGTTGGCCGGATTGCTGCCGGCATCGGCATCGACCAGCGTGTCCCAGAACCATCGTTCGCCCTCGCGCCAGTCGATCAGGAGATGCTTGACCAGGAACGACGCCGCGACCATCCGGACACGGTTGTGCATCACGCCGGTGTGCCAGAGCTCGCGCATGCCGGCATCGACGATGGGGTAGCCGGTCCGGCCACGTTGCCAGGCCGTGAGCACCTTGCCGTCCCGCCTCCAGGGGAAAGCGTCGAACGCGCGCTGCCAGTTGCGCTCAGGGAGGTCGGGCGCATCGAACAGCAGGTGACGACAGAACTCGCGCCAGCCAAGCTCGCTCAGGAATTTGTCGATGTCGCGCGCCAGCACCGGGCGCTCGGCCGCGGCAAAGCGGGCGGCGTGCCAGACCTGGCGCGGACTGATCTCACCAAAGCGCAGATGCGGCGAAAGTCCTGACGTGCCCACGCGATCGGGCCGGTCGCGGTTATCCGCGTAAGCTTTGACGCCATCGGTCAGAAAACGCTTAAGCCTTTCCTGCGCGGCCGTCTCGCCTGGTGTCCAGGTCTCGCGCAGGCCACCCGCCCAATCGGGATGGCGCGGTTCGAGTTGCCAGCTTTCAAGCGGCTCACTCGTGAGGGCGTCGATCGGACGCAGCGATTTCGGCGCCGGCAAGGGGGCCGGCGGATCGCCCAGGGCTTGTATCCTCCGCCAGAACGGCGTGAAGATCTTCAGCCCGCGGCCCTCCTTGTTTCGGATATCGGAGGGGCGCACGAGAAGATCACCCGGGAAAGTCTGCGCGCCGACCCCCATGTCCTTCAGCTTCTTCGTGATGTCATCGGCGATCGCCTGGTGCGGCGCCTGCGCGATCCCGTTCCAGAAGACAGACCCCGCCTGTGTCTCGCGCACCAGTTCGGCGACGATCTTCTCCGCCGCGCCGCGCCGCAGCACCAGCGTGCTGCCGATCGATTGCAGGCTCGTCTGCAGTGTCTTGAGGGACTGCGCCAGCCACCAGCGCGTAGCGCCGCCGATCGGGCGGGCATGTGGCACGCGGCGGGTCTCGTCCAGCACGAAGAGGCAGCTCACCGGCGCGCCGGTCTTTGAGGCCGCGTGCAGGGCAGGGTGATCGGAGAGCCTGAGATCCTCGCGAAACCAGACGATGACGGGTTTATGGTGCTGCATCTGTGCGTCAGATTGTCCGTTAGCCCCAAAATCAGTAGTTCCGCGGGCGTATTGTTAATGAAGTTGTAAAGGCAAGCTCTCAAATGTTGGAACCTCAAGAGGGGTTCCATACGATGACGCGATCTCCGGCCCGAAAGTTCCTTCCCTTACTGAAGCTCAAGCTCGGCACCAAGGCCCTGATGGGCGCCGCATTGGTGATCTTCGTGAATACGGCTCTGGTGATTGGAGCCGGCTATTGGTCGCTGACATCCGAGTTCGGCGACCGAGCCCGGCGCGATATCGAGACGAACTCCCGGACCCTGGCGCTTGCTTTCGCCGAAACCTTCAAGGACGCCAAGGTGACGCTAAATAACGGCGTCGTCAGCCGGATCGAGATTCCGGAGATACCGGAATTGAAGGACCACGCCATTGTCGATCGCGCCGTCTCCTATGTCGGCGGCAACGCGACCCTCTTCGTCTATGACGATGCGACCAGCCAGTTCGTCCGGCGATCCACCAACGTCAAGAAGGAGAACGGCGAGCGCGCCGTCGGCACCCAGTTGGCGGCGGACCATCCGGGACAGGCCGTATTGCGCCGCGGCCAGGCCTATCAGGGGCCTGCTGTGCTATTCGGCAAATCCTTCATGACCTCCTATTTCCCGGTCGTGAATCAAGCCGGGAAGGTGATCGGCATTCTCTATGTCGGCATTCCCGTGGCGCAGCTTGACGCTATGCTGGCCCAGGCGATCGAGACCATGGCGATTGCCGCGATGTTTGCGGGGCTGTTCGCCTTGGCTCTGACCATGCTGCTCGTGCGCCGCGTCACGAAGCCGCTGGCGTCCGTCACGGCTGCGCTGACGGCGATCGCCGAAGGCAAGGGTGATATCGAGATTGCCTGTGACGACCGCGGCGACGAAATCGGCGACATGGCGCGCACCGTCGCAGTCTTCAGGAGCAATGCCCAGGAACGACGGCGTCTTCGCGACGAGCAGGTGGCAAACGCGGTCGCTGCCGTCGAAGGTCGCAAGACGGAACTGCGCGGCTTCGTGGATGCGTTTCAGGCCAGTGTCGGAGGCATCGTCGACAATGTGCTGAACTCGTCCGCCGAGTTCGAACGGGTCGCCCGCCAACTCACGGATACGGCGCGCACCACTGCGGAATTGTCGGGACGATCCGCGGGCGCCTCCGAGGCGGCGTCCGAGCATGTCCGTTCCGCCGCCGCCGCTTCGGACGAACTCTCCAGCTCGATTGCGGAGATCGCCCGCCGCGTGCAGGAGTCCAACGGAATTGCCGCGAACGCCGTCAGGCAGGCCGCGGCGACCGATCAGCGCATCAATGAATTGTCCGAAGCCGGCGCTCGAATCGGGGACGTGGTGCAGCTCATCACCTCGATCGCGGAGCAGACCAATCTGCTGGCGCTGAACGCGACCATCGAGGCCGCGCGCGCCGGGGATGCGGGCCGCGGCTTCGCGGTGGTGGCCCAGGAGGTCAAGACGCTCGCGGGCCAGACCGCGAAGGCGACCGAGGAAATCGGCAGCCAGATCGCCAACATGCAGCTTGCGACCCAGGAGTCGGTCAACGCAATCAAGGCGATCGCACAGACCATCGAGCGCATCAGCGATATCGCGACCTCGATCGCGAGCGCTGTCGAACAGCAGCGTGGCGCGACGCAGAGCATCGCCCAGAGCGTCCGTTCGGCTGCGAGCGGCACGGCGGACGCCGTCTCGAACATTCGTAACGCCGCGCGCGGCGCCGACGAGACGGGCGAAAGCTCGAACCGCATGCTGGGCTCGGCCCAGGCGCTGTCAGCCGAAAGCATGAAGCTCAAGGCCGAGGTCGGCAAGTTCCTCGAGGGCATGCGAGCGGCCTGATCACCCGTCGCAAAGCCCCGTTCTCCCGCGAAACTTCGGGACGTCCGGTACGTAGACTTCGATAGCACGGCCGCGGGGCAATTGGGTCCGCGGCCATGGTTTTGGGGAGTTGACGTGAACCGCTAAGCCGTCCTCTATTTCGCAAAGACGCGAACCCGGAACCTGGAGATCCCGGGTTCGCGTCTTTGACGCGCCCCGAGAGGACGGGACTTCGTCCGATCCGTCACTTCGGCTGCGGCACGATCCGAATATAGGGCTTCGGCGCCTTCCATCCGTCCGGGTAGATCTTCTTGGCCTCGTCGTCGGTGACCGAGCCCGCGATGATGACGTCTCCCCCCTGTTGCCAGTCGGCCGGCGTCGCGACGCGATGCTTCGCCGTCATCTGCAGCGAGTTGATCGAGCGCAGGATCTCCTGGAAATTGCGGCCGGTGGTCATCGGATAGACGAACACCAGCTTGATCTTCTTGTCCGGGCCGATGACGAAGACGTTGCGGACGGTCTGGTTGTCAGCGGGCGTGCGGGTCAGCGGGTCGCCGGAAGTAGACGCCGGCAACATGTCGTAGAGCTTCGACACGTTGAAGTCGGTGTCGGCGATCATCGGATAGTTCGGCGCCGCACCTTGCGTCTCCTTGATGTCTTCCGACCATTTCGCGTGTCGGTCGACCGGATCGACGCTCAGGCCCATCAGCTTGACCCCGCGCTTGTCGAATTCCGGCTTCAGCTTGGCCAGCGCCCCCAGTTCCGTGGTGCAGACCGGGGTAAAATCTTTGGGATGCGAGAACAGCATGGCCCAGGAGTTTCCGATCCAGTCATGAAATTTGATCCGACCTTCGGTGGTTTCGGCCTCGAAATCCGGGGCCACAGCGCCGAGTGGAAGTGCCATGTGACGACCTCATATCATTCTGGTTAAGGGGAAAATCGCTTTTTTCAGTATAGTTACGGGGCTTCTTAGTAAAAGGGCATATTGTTCCGTTTGAAACCCGGTTCCTAGCATCTCTTTGTGACGTAGGTCGCTGAGACGAAAAAATCACCGTGAGAATAAAAGACATAATGTCCTAGCCAAAAGTCTTGATTGTGCAGCCTTGGCCTTTTATTGCCCCCCATCTGGCCGGCCTTGGGGACACGGATTCGAACACCTCGAGAACAAATGCGACCAAACGGCAACAGTTAAAAACCCAGCGGTCCGGGTTTCGGATCGTTAACTGGCCATTCACGTCCGCTTGGACATGGTGGAGTGGGGACCGACCAAGAACTGAGAAGTGGAACTATGCCTGCCTCCAAGACCAATGACGTTGAAGCAATCGACGTCCTTGAACCGTCCTGCCGACAGACCGCCGCTCATGCTCTGACCATCGTGCGCGACGGCGTCATCACGGGCGAAGGCCCGACCACCAAGGGCCGCGTTCATTTTTCCCGCGAGCTCGACGCCGATGATGCCGCCTGGTGCGCGCGCATCCTGACTGCGGCCGCCGTTGCGAACGAACCGGTGAGCCGCGCCGAGGCGCAGGCCCTGTTCGAGATCAGCGACGCCGCCACCGAGCGGAGTGATAACGGCCGTTTCGACGATCTGCTCGCCAAGGCCGTCGCCCATCACGCCGCGTCCGAATCCGGCCTGCCGGTGCCGCCGCGTTCGGTCGCGCTGTCGCCGGACACCGAGATCGAAAGCTGGGCGCCGATGAAGGCCTCGGGCGTCGATACCGAGGTGCTGGAGTGGATCGCAAGCCAGATGCGCAGCAAGCGCTGCATCAATCGCAAGCTGATGGCGATGGTCGCGACCTTCGTCGGTGTCGCGGCACTGCCGCTGTCGCAACTGCCGAACGTTTTCGATATCGGGATGTAATCCACATCGATCACATCCCGATCGGGCTTCGTATAAGGCGGCGGGGTTATTTCCCCGCCGTTTTCTGTTTGGCGCCGGCATCGAGACCGACGGTCCGACCCTCGAAACCGGCTGCGTCGAAGTAGCGCTGCGACGAGACGCGCTGATATTTGAGGATGGTGCGCAGTCCGTTTGCCGAGGGCTTGGAGATGATCTGCCCGTCGGCGAATTTCGGCGTGATGCCGTTCGGCAGCGCCTCCGACATCACACGGCCCATCAATCCACCCGCGGCAGAAGCGCGCAGTCCCATCAGCTGCGTGATTGTCAGGCCGACGTCCGCATTGCTGACCGGCAGCGCGTCGACATAGCCGGCCTTGAAGTCGGGGCCGATCGCCGCCATGAAATTCATGGTGTCGCCACGGCCGAAGCTGCCGTGCATGCCCTGGCCCTGCCGCAGCACCGTGTCGGCAACCTCAACGGAGCAGTTGGTCGGCTCATCGCAACCAGACACGTAGGAGCGGAAATTGACGACGATCGACGGGGTCGGCGTCGCGGCCTTGCCCTTCAGGTTGATCTGCGACATCGGCAGTGTGCCCGGGAATTTACCCAGCGCGTCATCGACGAACAATCCGCTGACATAGTCCTGTTCGAGCAGCGCCTTCACGGTGCGATCGGCGAGCTTCTTGTCCTTGTTCGGCAGATAGATCAGGTCCGACCCGCCATTGGCGGCTACAACGAGGTCGGGTTTGGCTGGATCCTTGCCGAGCACGCCATTGCCGGCCTTGGGGTGGGCATTGGCGGCAACGGGCGCGTTCTTGTCGTTCGGGTCGAACAGCGGCAGGTCGAGCGCTTTCGCCAGATCGATCGCGAGGAAGCCCATCGGCAGGAAGTCCTTCGGCGTGTCCTCGTAGCTCGCCTTCGCCGCCGGGCTGGTCTTGCTCTCCTTCGAGATCGTCGAGAAGCCGTGATCTGCCGAGACGATGACGTTGGTGGTGGTGGCAAGCCCGAGCTCGTCCAGGGCTTTGCGCAACTGCGCGAGGTTATTGTCGGCATTCTTGATGCCGGCCATCGAGGTCGGGCCGTTGATACCGGGGGTGACGGTGTTGAGGCTGTCGCCCTGATTGTGCTGGCTGCCATCGGGATCGCGCGACCAGAACACCAGCACGAAGGGCTTGTTGCGCGCCTTCAGCATCGGCAGCACGATCTTGCTGGCAACGTCGGCGAAATAGGCTTGCTGCGCCGTGTTGGCTGCAGTCGTGCCCGGCGTCTTGGCGTCGCCGACTTTGCCATTGTCGCCGCGCGAGGGCGTGGTGAGCGGAAGTCCCGCCTTGGCGAGGGCGTCCTTCATCTCGTCCGAAAGCGGCACGCCGTTCTTGCCGCCGGTCGCATCATCGACCACGATCGAATGGAGGCCGGGCTTGTCGGCACGGTCATTGTGGTCGAATAGCAGCGTCGGTCCGACTTTGCCAATTGCCGCGGTCGAATAGCCTTCGCGGCGAGCCATTTTCAGAATGGTCTCTTCGTTCAGGTAGTCGCCGTTGAAATGCTCGTCGACGTCACCGAGCACGGCGTCATTTTCGAGGAAGGGGACGACGGTGTCGCCGGCCGGCGCCGAGCTGAAGCCGGTGTAGATCGTGTTGCTGAAGGTGCCGCTGTCACCCAGGAAGTGGCCTGTCGCTAGCGCCGAGCCGTTGGCCATGGTGAAGGTCGGGAAGATCGAGTGCGGGTTCTTGAAGTTGACGCCCTTGTCGCGAACCTCGGCCATTGCGGGCGCGGCGTCGGGCGACACCTTCAGCGCGCGCAGGCCATCCGGCACGAACAGGATCAGGTTGTGGGGCTTGGCGTTGTCCGCGAAGGCCGCGCTGGTGGCCAGTGTGAAGAGGCTTGCGGATAGCAGCATGACTGCGCGGCGCATGAAAATCTCCCAATAAAACGGACGTGGATTCGCTGACGGAAGGACGGCGTCATCTGTCTAGTTTTGCACTATGACAGTTTTGTTACATCTGTCGCGGAAGCTGAAAACCCAGAAAAAAAGCGTCAGCGGAAGGGATTAGCGGCACTGTTTGAGAATTTCACGTCCCGTGGATCCTTTTCCCGGTTTTCCGATTTCCTTGCCGTCGCCGGAAGGCGGCCGGAGCGTCTGTTCAGGGCCCCGGAATTGAGACGGGCGGCGGACGAGGTATCCGGTGTTGCTCTCCGGCTTGCAGGCGATCGAATTGTCGCGGCGCTCTCTGTACGCGATGACGATCGCGATCGACACGCCAGAAACCCCCCATTGGACCGAAGCCAAGACCGCCTCATCGGCCGCTTGGACGGGTTGCTCTCAAGCCGTCGGCATGTCTGCCGCGCTTTCATGCCGACAGCACGATGTCGTTTGTCCAAACCTTGGAGACAATCATGATAGAGTCCATTGGGCCCGTGCGCGGTGGATCGCGGCCCGCGGAATTGGCCGGTTAGCAGACCGGACCGGCCGCGGTCGGTCAGCCGCACGACAGTGGCCTTTTTGGAGGGCGTGACATGAGCCCTGCGCCAAAACGCTGTCCGAAATGCAACAAGCCGATGACGCTGGCCCTGCCGCCAGGCGGCAAGGGACCACGCGAATTGCGGTGTCTCGATTGCGACGGACCCGATCCGCTCAAATCGCAAGAGGCTGAACGATGGGCCAACAGCCCGCTGAAGCCTCCCAAGAAATAGCTGCAAGAAATGGCTGCAAGAAATAGCTGCAAGAAATAGCTACAAGAAATAGCTACAAGAAATCGTCGGCGGATGTAACGACGGAGTGCCGGCGCGGCCGTGCTTCGGACGCTAAGGCTTCCGCGCCCCGAGCCGTGAACCGATCGCGCTCGCGAGCTCCTCCATCGTATAGGGCTTCAGCAGCACGCCGATGCCGTCCTGTGCGGCGCCCGCGGCGGCTTCCTGATAACCGGTGGCAAGCAAGACCGGCAGTCCCGGCCGCCGGTCGCGGATTTCCCGCGCCAGCTCTACGCCGCTCATTCCGCCGGGCATCATGATGTCGGAGAACACCAGGCTCACGGGCCGGTCATTCGCCAGCGCGCCGAGCGCAGCCACCGCACTTGCGACGCGGGTCACGCCAAAGCCGATCGACTTCAGCATCTCCGTTGCAAGGGCTGCGACCTCGTCATCGTCTTCAACCAGCAGGACCTGACCCTCGAACGGCCTGGCGGGGCTGGCGGCAAGGCCGTCACTTTGAGCGTGTGCCTCGCCCGGCGCCTTGTTGGTGCGCGGCAGGAATAGCCGCACCGTCGTGCCCTTGCCGACCTCGCTCTCAATGTCCGCGTGGCCGCCGGATTGCGTGACGAAGCCGTAGACCTGGGCAAGCCCCAGCCCTGAACCCTTGCCGACCTCCTTGGTCGTGAAGAACGGATCGAACACGCGGGGCAGAAGATCGGCGGAGATCCCGGTCCCGCTGTCCGCAATCGCCAGCTCCACGATATCGCCCCGGAGGTCGCCGAGTGAAAATCCAGCCCGGTTATGCGCGGTAATGTCGATCGTGCCCTCGCCGCAGATGGCGTCGCGGGCGTTGACGCAGAGATTGATCAGCGCAAGCTCGAGTTCGCCGCTGTCGACTTCAATCGGCCATAGCTCGTCATCAATGCGGATGTCGACATTAATGTCTCCGCGCAACGACCGGGCGAGGATTTCGCGCATGCCGTCGATCTGGTTCGCGACATCGATGACCTCCGGATTGACCGGCCGCTGCCGCGAGAACGACAGCAGGTGACGGGTCAGCGCGGCGCCGCGCTTCACGGCCTGCCGCATGCCGGCAATGACGCGTTCGCGCTGCAACGGCTCGGGCGAACGTTCTAGCAATTGGACGCCGCCTGAGAGTACGGCCAGAAGGTTGTTGAAGTCGTGCGCCACGCCGCCGGTGAGTTGGCCAAGCGATTCCAGCTTTTGCGCGCGCCGCAGCGCTTCCTCGGCCTGCTGCAGCCGCGCTTGCTCGTGCAGCCGCTCGGTCACGTCCTGCGCGAATTGATAGGCGCCGATCTGCCGCCCGTTGGGTCCGTAGAGAGGACTGAAACGCACCTCGAATGAGCGACGTGTGATCGCCTCGTCGCCGAATTCGTCGATGGCGGTGAAGCGCTCGCCGGCGAGCGCGCGGTCCCAATATGTCCTGATCTGGGCGAGGTGATGAGGCCTGTCCGACAGCAGCGAACGCAAATCGTCGCCGATCTGGGGGCGTGTGCCATAGACTTTCGCGAATGCGTCCTGGCCGGCCTTATTGATGCCGAGCAGGCGGTAGGCGCGATCCGCCACGATCACGATGATGTCGGTTTCCTCGACGATGTCGGCGAGCACCTTGCGTTCCGCGAGCGCATCGGCAACCCGCAGCTCCAGCGTTGCGTTGAGATGGCGCAGGGCCTCGTCACTGTCGCGAAATGCCTTTTCGGCTACGACCTTCTCCGTCGTCTCGGCAACGGCGCAGAACATGCCGGCAACTGCGCCGTCCTCGTCGCGCACAGGCGAATAGGAAAAGGTGAACCAGGTCTCTTCGTCAAAGCCGCGCCGGTTCATCACCAGCGGCAGGTCCTCCCGATAGGTGGCTTCGCCCGCCATAGCGGACGCGATCAGCGGACTGATGTCGGGCCAGATCTCGGACCAGATATCGTAGAAGCGGCTGCCGAGCGCGCGCGGGTGTTTCGCACCGAGGATCTCGGCATAGGCGTCGTTATAGAGGAAGCCGAGATCCTTGCCCCATGCCACGAACATGGGAAAGCGCGATTCCAGCAACACCCCGACGACCGATCGCAGGGATTGGGGCCATGTGATTGGAGGCCCGAGCGGCGAACCCGACCAGTCGTGTGAGCGCATCAAGGCGCCGACCTTGCCGCCGCCGGCCATGAATTGAAGCGATCGGTCGGCGGTGCCGTTCATGGATGTTTGCGTCCCTGCTCAGGCGCGTACGGAACATACCATTCGGTGCAACGAAGGCTATGATCGGCATCCTATTGGGGTTCTCGACATCAGAACAAGGGCGATCTCGGGATTGTTTCTGCCGCGGCCGGCCATGTCGAGACTCTTCGCCGAGACCCGTGCCGAGACCCTTGCCGCGGTGCGCTACCATATGGCCGCGGCGAGCGCGGCTATGAGGGCTGGCGGCATCACCAGCGCGCCGATCTTGAGAAAGCGCCAGGCGCCGACATCGATCTTTTCCCGCCGCAGCGCCACCAGCCAAAGGATGGTCGCGAGCGAACCCGTCACCGACAGATTGGGCCCGAGATCGACACCGATCAGCATGGCGCTGACGACCGGCTGCGGAAGATGGTCGCTGGCTGCAACCGAGCCGGCGACAAGGCCGACGGGAAGGTTGTTGGCGATGTTATCGGCAATGGCGGTTGCGATGCCGACAGCCCAGGCTGCGCGCGGCACGGACTGCGCCACGGCCTGATGCAGCAGCGCGCTGAGCTGCCCGATCACGCCAATCCGGATCAGTGCTTCCACCATCACGAACAGGCCGGCCACCAGCGGCAACACGCTCCAGGAAACGCCGGCGATCACCGGCCATGGCGACTGGCGGCTGAGAGCGAGCACGGCGACCGCCGTAACCACGCCGCAGATGAAGGTCGGCAAGCCCCAGTTGCACATCGAGGGCCGATGCGCCGATCAGGATGACGGCGATGGCGCCGATGCCGAAGGCCGTGAGCCTGCCGCCATGGCTCAGCCTTGGGTGTTCGGGGACACGGCTTTCGATCCGGTCCTCCTTCAGCGCGCGGTGCTGCGAAAGGCGCAGGACGATGTAGGTGACGACGATTGAAGCAATCGATGGCAGCGTGAACTCGCGCAGCCATTCGGTAAGATGCGGCATGCGCGCGCCGAACACGACGAGATTGGCGGGGTTCGAAATCGGCAGCACGAAGCTCGCGGCATTGGCGATGAAGGCGCAGACGAAGAGATAGGGCAGCGGCGCGGCGCCGGCCGCGCGGGTCGCGGCATAGACCGCGGGCGTCAGCACGATTGCGGTGGCGTCGTTGGACAAGCAGCACGGTGACCAGGACGTGCCGACCGCGTAGACCAGCAGGAACAGGCGCTGCGGCGAGCCGCGTGCATGCTCGACCGCGAGCGCCGCGAGATAGTCGAACAGGCCTTCGCGCCGTGCCAGTTCGGCGATCAGCATCATTCCGATCAGGAAGAGATAGACGTCGATGCCCTTGCGCATGCCATTGAGCGCATCGCCGAGCGGCAGCACACCGAGCAGCACCAGTGCGATGGCGCCCGCCATGGCCCAGATCGCTTCCGGGAGGCGAAAGGGCCTGATGATGACGCCCGCGGTGGCCGGAAGGATGATGCTCCAGGCCAGAAAAGTTTCGTGCGGTGGCATCGTCAGGTCGGTCTCCGGATTGCGAAAGTCATTCGGCAGCGATACCGGAAGCCGGCCGTGCTGTCTGCACCGATTGCGTCGCTGCGTCGGAACGCGCGCCCGTCTCGGGCAACGCCAGCCAGCATACCGCGACGCCGAGCGCAGCGATGCGCCGAGCACGAGGAATGCCGCGCTGTAACCCGCCTTGACGACCACGAGGCCCGCAAGCGTCGTCGATAGCGCTGCGCCGATGCTTTGCGCGGTGATGACCGCGCCCTGCGCGACGTTGAAGCGGCCGGTGTTGCGCATGAGATCGGCGACGATTACCGGGAAGATTGCGCCGAAAATGCCGGCGCCGATCCCGTCGAGGAGTTGGACCCCGACCAGCCAGCGCCTTGTCGTCGGACAGCGTATAGAGCGCGCCACGGATCGGCAGAATGAGAAGGGCGGCGAGAAAGAAACGCTTGTGGCCCCATACGTCGGCCTTCGCGCCGACCAGCATCGCCATCGGCACCATGACGATCTGGGCGGCGACGATGCAGGCCGACATCAGGCGTGGTGCCGAGATTCTTGTCCTGCAGGGCGAGCTTCTGTCCGACCAGCGGCAGCATCGCTGCGTTCGACAGATGGAACAGCGTCACGCAGACGGCGAAGATCAGGAGCGGGCGGCAGGTCAGGAGCACGCTCAGTCCGGACGGCTGTTCGTTCTCCCGTGTGATTTCCTTGGCGGCTTCGCCCGCATCGTTCAGCCCGCGCGCGAGGTCGTGGTCGATCGCATTTTCCGGGATCGCCAGCACGCTGACGAGGCTTGCGACCGCCATGACAGCGAGAAGGTAGAACACGACCTGCGGACCGAACAGATAGGCCGCTCCGCCCGCGATCGCGGCAGCCACCGCGTTGCCGGCGTGATTGAAGGTCTCGTTGCGTCCGATCCGCGCGGTGAAGGCCCGGTGCCCGACGATGCCGAGCGAGACGGCCGCAATCGCCGGCGGGAAAATCACGCCTGCCGCATGCGCAATGCCCTGCGAAACGGCGACGGGCCAGAAGCTCGGAAATAATGGCAGCAGAAGCGAGGCGATCGGTGACGACCAGCGCCGCGCCGGCCATCGACGCGCCGCTTCGCCCGCGTGGCGTCGACCAGCGCGCCGGCCGGCGTCTGCGCGACGATTCCGGCGATCGTCGGCGATCGACATCACGAGGCCGATATGCGCCTCGTCCCATTTCTGCTCGGTGAGGAGGTAGACCGCGAGATAGGGACCGAGCCCGTCGCGAACGTCGGCGAGGAAGAAATTGGCCGCATCCAGCGCACGACCGGCGCGTGTCCCTTCACGGTGTTGGCTCGCGCGCATGGTCGCCTCGGTTGCGGGACGCATCTTGCTCCCCACGAAAACGGCCGTGAACCGCCCCGGTTCCAGGTTTCGGCAGAGTCATCGAACGGCAGATGATCTCTTCACCATCGCCTTGCGCAGGATGCGCGACAGCTACTCGACCGAGTACGGCTTCTGGATCAGTTCGAAGCCGCGATGGGCGTTCTCCGCGAGCACGTTGCTGTAGCCGCTGGTCAGTACCACCGGCAGGCCCGGATAGCGTTCGCGGATGATGCCGGCGAGTTCGACGCCGTTCATGCCGGGCATGATCACGTCGGAAAACACGAGATCGACGGCGAATTCGTTTTCGGCGAGAATCGCCAGCGCCGCATTGGCGTTCGCCACCCGTCTGACGCTGTAGCCGAGATCCTCCAGCAGCTCCGTCGAAAACGTGCCGACGTCGTCGTTGTCCTCGACGATCAGCACGCGATAGCCGCGTCCGCTTGCGGCTGTCTCGCCGCCGATCGCGGCGTCGGGTTCCTCCTTCGTCGGCGCGGCCGCCTGCGGCAGGTAGATCGTGAAGGTCGCGCCCTGTCCGAACGTGCTTTTCACATCGATGTCGCCGCCGGACTGCTTGGCGAAGCCGAAGGCCTGGCTGAGGCCAAGGCCGGTGCCCTTGCCGACCTCCTTGGTGGTGAAGAACGGTTCGAAAATCGCACTCGAGATGCTTTGCCGCGAATGCCGGTGCCGGTGTCCGTCGACCGTAGATCGCGATGAAGTCACCGCTCGCGCGCCGACTGGGCGCGGAGCGCCGGGATTCCAGTGACCTTGCTGACCGAGATCGTCAGGCGGCCTTCGCCATTCATGGCATCGCGGCCGTTGATCGCAAGGTTGATCAGCGCCGTCTCGAACTGCGCGACGTCGGCCAGCGTAAAGCAGTCCTTGTCGTCGATCTCGACGTCGATCTGGATGCTGCTGCCGACGAGCGGGCCGATCAGCTGCGCGACGTTCTCGACCTGCGCTGCCGACGTTAAACACTTGCGGCTTCAGCGGCTGGCGGCGGGCGAAGGCCAACAGCTGCGCGGTGAGCTTGGAGGCACGCTCGACCGTTTCGGAGATCGCATCGACATAGCGGCGTCGGCGCTCTTCGGCGAGATCGCGCCGGCGCAGGAAATCGGTCGCGGAGCGAATGATGGTCAGCAGATTGTTGAAGTCGTGCGCGACGCCGCCGGTGAGCTGGCCGACCGCTTCCATCTTCTGCGACTGACGCAGCACTTCCTCGCTCTGGCGGCGTTCGGTGATGTCGACGGCCTCGGGCACGGCGCCCGACACCGCGCCGTGCCTGGTCGAATAGCGGGCGCATCACGAAGTCGAAATCGCGATCGCCGATCGGAAGAGTGCAGCAACATGTCGATGCGCACTTCCTCGCCGCGCAAGACCTTCGCGAAGGCCTCGCGGACACGCTGGGCCATGCCGTCGGTCTCGGCGAACCACGGCGTGTCCCAGAACGGTCTGGCCGATCACGCCGTATGCCTTCCGAGCGGATGCCGGCGAGCGCCGTCTTGTTGGCATAGAGCAGTTCGCCGTTGAGGTTGAGCAGGCCCTGATATTGGTGGCTGGTCTCGAGAATGGCGCGCATCTGCGCTTCGCTGGAGCGAAGTTGTGCGGTGCGCTCCTCGATGCGCCGCTCCAGCGTTTCGTTCAGCCTGCGCAGGCTCGATCTCGGCCTCCTTGGCAGTGGTGATGTCGTGGGCGACGCCGATGAAACCGATATGCTCGCCGGTCGGGTCCCAGCGCGGCTGCGATTCCGACCGCAGCCAGCGCCATTCGCCATCGGCGCGCCGGTAGCGCGCCTCCAGCACGAACGGCTTCAGCGAGGCTTCACCGGTGATCTGCTCCTGCAGGACGCGCGGCAGATCGTCCGGATGCAGCGCTTTGCGCCAGTCGAACACAATCGCTTCCTCGAACGGCAGGCCGAGGAAGTCGAGATAGGCCTGATTGGCGAAGGAGCGCTTGCGGTCGAGCTTGGTCACCCAGATCGGCACCGGCGCGCTGTCGGCGATCAGGCGGAAGCGCTCCTCGCTTTCACGCAGCTTGGTTTCGGCATGCATGCGATCGGTGATGTCGATATGCGCGCCGATCAGCCGCACTGCGCGGCCGTCGGTGTCGCGCTCGATCTTGGCAATGACGCGGATCCAGCGAATCTCGTTGTCGCTCGGCCGGATGATCCGGTATTCAGCCGAATAGTCCTCGGTCTGGCTGGCGATCACATCGAAGAAACTTCGAACCGCGCGCTCGCGATCCTCGGGGTGAATGCGATTGACCCAATCTTCATGAGTCTCGTTGGCGGCTTCGGGCGGCAGGCCGTGGATCAGGAGATATTCGGGCGATCGGCGGTTCTTCAATCCCTCGCGCAGATCGACTTCGACGCCGCCGACGCGCGCGATGCGCTGGATGCGGACGAGTTCCGCTTCGCGCTCTTCCAGGTCCTGATGGGCCTTGTCGCGCTCGCGCGCGATCTCTTCCAGATGCCGGCGCAGCTTTTCAGCGTCGGCAGCTACGGGCTCGATGTCGTTCGAAGCGTCCGAGGTGGTCATAGGCGCCTTGGTCAAAACCTGTCGTCACAACGATATCCGCTTGGCTACCTGCCACTCCATTTCCAATATTGTCAAAAAGAAGCCCCGCAACCTTCGGTGAGCGGTGGCAGGGCTTCCGATCGGCGTCAGGGAAAACGCATGACCGGAATGCGCTGTACGCCAAATTGTTCCGCGATAGGAACGAAAGGTAGTCCAGGGAGTCTTCGCAGCGCATTGAAAATCGTTTTCGATCCAGGAGTCTGTCTTGAAGCTCTTTGTCTGCCAAGCGTGCGGAAATATCCTCTATTTCGAGAATCGGAGTTGTGGCCGTTGCGGCCATCGGCTGGCGTTCATGCCAGAGAACGTGACGCTCTCGGCGATCGAGGGCGATGGCGCGACCTGGACCCCGCTGGCCGGCGACGGCGACAGACGCGTTCTCTGCGCGAACGCCGCGCTTGACGCCTGCAACTGGCTGCTCGCGCGAGGCGAGACCTCCGGCTATTGCCGGGCTTGTCGGCATAATGGCACCGTGCCGGATTTGTCGGATCCGTCGCGGCTCGCCGGCTGGCGAGAACTGGAGCTGGCAAAGCACCGGCTGTTCTATTCGCTGCTTCGCTGGAAGCTGCCGGTCAAGACCCGCGCCGAGGATGGTGCTCACGGTTTGATCTTCAATTTTCTCGCCGACGATCCGACCGCCGGCCAGAAGATCATGACCGGTCATGACAACGGCCTGATCACGATCGCGCTGACGGAGACCGACGACATCGAGCGGGAGCGGCGGCGCCTGGAGATGGGCGAACCCTATCGGACGCTGCTCGGCCATTTCCGCCACGAGGTCGGGCATTATTTCTGGGACGTGCTGGTGCGCGATGGCGGCAAGCTGGAGGCTTGTCGCGCGGTGTTCGGCGACGATTCCATCGACTACGGCGAAGCGCTGCAGCGGCACTACGCCGAGGGCGCGCGGGCGGACTGGCAGCAGCATTTCGTCTCGGCTTATGCGACCACGCATCCCTGGGAGGACTTCGCCGAGACCTGGGCGCATTATCTGCATATCATCGACACGCTGGAGATGGCGTCCGAGTTCGGCATGGAGGTCAACCCGCCGGCCGATCGCACCGGCGACCTTTCGGCGCGGATCGCGTTCGATCCTTACCGGACGGAGGATTTCGATGTGGTGGTCAAAGCATGGCTGCCCTTCACCTTCGCCATCAACAGCGTCGCCAGGACGATGGGGACGCGTGACCTCTATCCGTTCATCCTGTCACCAGTGGTCATTCAAAAGCTCAGCTTCATCCATGGCTTGGTGCAGGATGTTGCCAGCCGGAGCGGCGGCGCGCGAGGTGAGCGGTAAGGGCGGAGGGTTGATATTTTAGAACATATAGAGAACATTCCGGGCGTCAGCACGGATGCCGCCATGTCCTCCGACCCGCAGCCTACACCGAAGGAAGACAACGAATTGGAGGCCGCGGTCGACCAGGCGATCGCGGCCTGCGATGGGGACATGAGGGCGGCGATCCGCGCGCTGATCGTCGCCAATGATTATCTCGAGACCGAAGTCGGCGAGCTGATGAAGGCGGTGTCCCGCGCCTATGTGCGCGGACGGTTTCGAACCTATTCCGGCTGAGCCTCCGACAATTGCGCGGGCCGCGGTGCGAGAACGCAATAGGCGGTTGCCTGCGGCCCATTTTGCTGTAGACGCAATTGTGACGTCCGCCCCCGCGTGCCAGATTGCGCGGGGAGGAACCCGCCCCAAAGGTCAACAAATCATAAGATGTTCAAAAAGATTCTGATCGCAAATCGCGGCGAGATCGCCTGCCGGGTGATCAAGACTGCCCGCCGCATGGGAATCAAGACGGTAGCTGTGTATTCGGAGGCCGATCGCGACGCGCTGCATGTCGAGATGGCCGATGAGGCCGTACTGATCGGGCCGCCGGCTGCCGCTGAAAGCTATCTGTTGATCGACCGCATCGTCGATGCCTGCCGCAAGACCGGCGCAGAGGCCGTGCATCCCGGCTACGGCTTCCTGTCCGAGCGAGAGGCGTTTCCGCGCGCCTTGAAGGAGGCCGGCGTCGTCTTCATCGGTCCCAACGCGGGCGCGATCGCCGCGATGGGCGACAAGATCGAATCCAAGAAGGCGGCGGCCAAGGCGAAGGTGTCGACCGTGCCGGGCCATCTCGGCGTTATCGACGACGAGAAGCATGCGATCAGGATTGCCGACGAGATCGGCTATCCCGTCATGATCAAGGCCTCCGCCGGCGGTGGCGGCAAGGGGATGCGGATCGCGCATTCCAGGGCCGAAGTCGAGGAGGGCTTCAGGCTCGCCAAGGCCGAAGCCAAGTCGTCGTTCGGTGACGACCGCGTCTTCATCGAGAAGTTCATCATCGATCCCCGCCACATCGAGATCCAGGTGCTGGGCGACAAGCATGGCAACGTGATCTATCTCGGCGAGCGCGAATGTTCGATCCAGCGCCGCAACCAGAAGGTCATCGAGGAGGCGCCGTCGCCGCTGCTCGACGAGGCCACGCGCCGCAGGATGGGCGATCAGGCCGTCGCGCTGGCGAAGGCCGTGAAATACGATTCCGCGGGCACCGTCGAGTTCGTCGCCGGCCAGGACAAGAGCTTTTATTTCCTCGAGATGAACACCCGCCTGCAGGTCGAGCATCCCGTGACTGAGCTCGTCACCGGTATCGACCTGGTCGAGCAGATGATCCGCGTCGCCGCGGGCGAGAAGCTTGCGATCGCGCAGAAGGACGTGACCTTGGCCGGTTGGGCGGTGGAATCGCGCGTCTATGCCGAGGATCCCTTCCGGAATTTCCTGCCCTCGATCGGCCGGCTGGTGAAGTATCGCCCGCCGGCGGAGAGCAAGGCCGACGGCATCACGGTGCGGAACGACACGGGCGTGCAGGAAGGCGGCGAGATCTCGATCTTCTACGATCCGATGATCGCCAAGCTCGTGACGCATGGCCCATCGCGTGCGGCTGCGATCGAGGCGCAATCGACTGCGCTCGATGCGTTCTATGTCGACGGCATTCGCCACAACATTCCCTTCCTTTCGGCGCTGATGAACCATCCGCGCTGGCGAGAGGGGAAGCTCTCCACAGGCTTCATCGCCGAGGAATTTCCAAGGGGCTTTTCGGCGCCTGCGCCTGAAGGTGAGATCGCGCGGCGGCTGGCCGCGGTTGGCGCTGCGATCGATCACGTCCTCGGCGAGCGAAAGCGGCAGATCTCCGGCCAGATGATCGGCCGGCCGGTCAAGCGCCAGGGCCGCCGCGCGGTGTGGCTCGACCGCGCCGAGATCATCCTCGATATCACGCGCGAGAACGGCGGCATCGCCGTGCGCTTCGTCGGCGCGGATGGCAAGCCTGGCAAGGCGCATCATCTGGTCTCGTCCTGGGCGCCGGGCGAGGCGGTCTGGCACGGCATGATCGACGGCGCGTCGATTGCGGTGCAGGCGCGGCCGATCCCGAACGGCATCCGCCTCGCGCATCAGGGCGTCGAGGTGCCCGTCCATGTCTTCACCGAAGCGGAAGCGGCATCGGCCCGCCTGATGCCCGTCGTGACTGCGGCCGACACCGGTAAGAAGCTGCTCTGTCCGATGCCGGGGCTCATAGTCTCGATCGCGGTCACGGAAGGGCAGGAAGTCAAGGCTGGCGAGACGCTCGCGGTCGTAGAAGCGATGAAGATGCAGAACGTGCTGCGCGCCGAACGCGACGGCACGGTGAAGAAGATTCACGCCGCCCCTGGCGCGACGCTCGCCGTGGACGCGTTGATTTTGGAATTTGCCTGAGGCTGTCGGCGCCGGCCGGCAGCGGAGACAAGCTGTCTGTCATTCCGGGGCGCCTCGAAGAGGCGAACCCGGAATTTCGAGATTCCGGGTTCGATGCTTTCGTATCGCCCTGGTATGCCATCAGGAGACGTCATGACCTTCCGTCACCGCAGAGAACAGTTGCGTGCAATCCTCACCGGCCCAGCCTGCATCCGGCCGGGCTCGGTCTATGATGCGATCTCGATCCGCATCGCCGAGGATCTCGGTTTCGAACTCGGCATGTTCGGCGGCTCCGTGGCCTCGCTCGCCGTGCTCGGCGATCCCGATATCGCGCTGATCACGCTCACCGAGCTTGCCGAGCAGATGCGGCGGATGTCGCGTGCGGCTCCGCTCCCTGTGCTTGTCGATGCCGATCACGGCTATGGCAACGCACTCAATGTTCGCCGCACCGTGCAGGAACTGGAGGCGGCCGGCGCCGCCGGTCTCACGATCGAGGACACGTTGCTGCCGCAGGCCTTCGGCGAAGCCAAGACGCAGTTGATCTCGCTGGAGGAGGGCGTCGGCAAGATGAAGGCAGCGCTCGACGGCCGTAACGATCCCTCACTGGTCGTCATCGGCCGCACGGGAGCCGTCTCGATCACGGGACTCGAGGATGCGATCAAGCGCGCGAAAGCCTACGAGGCGACCGGCGTCGACGCGTTGTTCTTCACGGGCATCAAGTCGCGCGCGGAACTCGAAGCGATCTCGGCCGCGACGAAACTGCCGATCGTGCTCGGCGGCGCGTCGGAAGAGATGTCCGATCTCGATTATCTCAAGGGCCGGCGCGTGCGCATCGCGCTGCAGGGCCATGCGCCGTTCGCGGCTGCGACCCAGGCCGTCCATGAGACGCTGAAGGCGCTGCGTGACGGCGCCCTGCCCAAGAACCTGAAAGGCATCGCATCGGCCGAACTGACCGGACGCGTCACCCGCGAGCCCGCGACGAAGGCGCGCAGCGCCGATTTTCTCGGGTTGAAGAAGTGAGCCGCGCGATCATCCAGGTGGTTATCACGGGCCGCGTCCAGGCCGTGGGCTACCGCGCCTGGGTCGAGTATCAGGCAGTCGCCAGCGGACTCGAAGGCTGGGTGCGCAACCGCAAGGACGGCAGCGTGGAGGCGCTGTTCGCCGGCAACGCCAAGGTCGTGGCGGAAATGGTGGCGCTGTGCCGGCACGGGCCGCCATCCGCGCGCGTCATCGCGGTCACCAATGAATCGGCGAACGAAGCGCTCCTCGATTTGCGCCGCCCGGGCGAAGCATTTTCGGTGTTGCCGACGGCGTAGGCTACACGGCGGCCGAAATCACCAGAGCCCGGATGCGGCCTTCGATCGGACCGTTGCCGAAGCGGCGGGCAAGGGCGTCTGCGGACTTCTGCGTTGCCGCTTCCAGGCCTGGTGCCCCGCGGGCTTCGATCTCGCCGCGCATCGGCGTGCCCTCGCAGAAGGCGGTCGCGGGATCGTTAGGCGAGTTTGCGCGGCTTCGATGCTCGACCGTCTCGATCGCAATATCGGTGAAACCCGCTTCCATCAAGTCGGCCCGAATTCGCGCGGCGTCGTGATAGCCGTGTGGTGTGCGGACCATGAACTGCGGCGGGTTATCGGGAAACATCTGCTGCAGCGTTTGATGCACGACATTGGCGAAGTCATTGTCTTCGATCTTGTCCCAGACATTGAAGACAAAATGGCCGCCGGGTTTCAGCACGCGGCGCGCCTCGGCATATCCCTTGACCCTGTCTGGAAAGAACATCACGCCGAACTGGCAGACGACGATGTCGAAACTTCTGTCGCTGAAGGGAAGCGCAAGCGCATCCGCTTGCTGCCATTTGATCTGAGGCCTGTCCGCGAGATGCGTCTTGGCCTGCGCGAGCATCGGCTCATTCAGGTCAGTCGCGGTGATTTGCGTACTCTCCGGCAATTCCGACGCAAGCGTCGCAGTAACCACGCCGGTACCCGCTGCTGTTTCCAGCAGGTCACGCGGCTGATGAACCTTGATGCGCTGCGCCAGATCGCGCGCATAAGGCGCGAAGATCATCGGGACCAGGAGGCGGTCGTAGATCTGCGGGATCGATCCAGTGAACGCCTTGTCGGATGCCGTCATGTAGCGTCTCCAGATACGGGTGGGTTGGCCTGCGCGATCATGAACCCCCCGGCAAGCCGTGGCCAACGCCACAGGATGCCGCGGCGGCAGTCTACGGCCCTGGAGTGGGTCGGGATACCTCTCCGATGAACGAAGCTGACTTTCCGACCTCGATCGGGGCGATGGCTTCGGGTCCTTGACATTTCTCTCGTATCGTCAGATATTTCTGTCGTGACAGAAATAACCGGAAAAAAGAAACTCCCTGCCGTCGTCGAGCGCTTCATCCTGCATTGGGGCGACATGGGCGACGAGTGGGGAGTCAATCGCTCGGTAAGCCAGATCCACGGGCTGCTTTATCTGGCCGAGGCGCCGATGACGGCCGAGGACATCGCCGACACGCTCGGCATGGCGCGCTCGAACGTCTCCAATTCGCTGAAGGAACTGCTGTCCTGGAACCTGATCCGGCGCGTGCCGATCCTCGGCGACCGGCGCGACCATTACGAGGCGGAGACGGACATCTGGGAAGTCGCGGCGCGGATCGCCGCCGGCCGCAAGGAACGCGAGATCGACCCTGCGGTCGATGCGCTGCGTGCCTGTGTCTCCGATGCGGCGGATGATCCGAGCATCAGCCCGGTCGCGGCCAAGCGTCTGAAGGAGATGCTGGCGTTCACCGAGCTCGTCGACCGCTGGTACACGCAGATGCTGAAAGTGCCGCGATCGCGGTTGGCCACTCTCATCAAGCTCGGAGAGAAAATCGTCAATCTGCTGCCCGCGGGAAAATCCCGAGGCGAGTAGGCAGGAGCGTGCTATGGCGTCAGCAAGACTCTCGCGGTTTCTCGCGCCGTCGCCTTCCAACGCAGGACTGTTCGACGATCATCGCTTCCGCACGCTGCTGTCGGACGAGGATTGGGGCCGGCTGCCGCTGGCGATCTGGCGGCGCTTTTCCACGCGGCTCGGCGACGGCAAGACCATCGTCTATGTCGGCGATGTCGACGAAGCCTGTTGCAGCCGCATCGGCTGGTGGCTTGCGCAGGTCGCGCGCGTGATCGGCGGGCCGCTGCCGATCAGTTACGAGACCGGTGGTCCCGCGATCGTCACAGTGACCGAAAATGCGCAAGCGGGTGGGCAGATCTGGACGCGCATCTATGCGCGCAATGGCCGCTTTCCGCAGGTCATTCATTCCTGCAAGCGCTTTTGCGGCCCGACAGGGCTCGAGGAATATGTCGGCTTCGGCGTCAGCATGGCGTTGCGCGTCTGCGTGGCCGACGACGCGCTGGTGTTTCATAGCGCCGAATATTCCCTCCGCATCGGCCGCCTGCGCCTGCCGTTGCCGGAATGGCTGACGCCCGGCGCTCTCACCGTGAGCCATGCCGACCTCGGCGGAGGTGAATTCCGCTTTACGCTCGAAATCACCCACCTACGGTTCGGCAGGCTGCTGCGTCAGTCCGCCAAGTTTAGGGAGGCCGCGTCATGACGCCGTTGCTTTGGACCCTGATCGCGATACAGATCGCGATGGGGATGTTCGACACCTTCTATCATCACGAACTGACGGAGCGGCTGGCCTGGCGTCCGTCGCAACGCCGTGAACTCCAGCTACATAGCGTGCGGAATATGCTTTACGCGATGCTGTTCCTCGTCCTTGGCTGGCTCGAAGTGCACGGCATCTTCGCGATGATCGTCATTGCGGTGCTGGCGGCAGAGATCGTCATCACGCTGATGGATTTCGTCGAGGAAGATCTGAGCCGCAAGCTGCCGCCAAGCGAGCGCATCAATCACACGCTGCTTGCGATCAACTATGGTGCCATCCTGGTGCTGCTGCTGCCGGTTCTGTTTGAATGGGCGACGCAACCGACGGGAATCGAACCGGCCTATGCAGGATGGCTGAGCTTTGCTGCGACCGCGTCCGCGATCGGCGCGGGCCTGTTCGGTATCAGGGATTTCGCGGCATCGCGACGACTGGCGCGGATGACCGGTGCGCCGGCCAAGAGGCTCGTCGAAAAATTGCAGCCGCGGCAGACGGTGCTGGTCACCGGCGCGACAGGATTCGTCGGCGGTCGGTTGGTCGCGGCGCTGATCGAGGCGGGCCATCAGGTGATCGCGCTGGTGCGCAATCCCGCCAAGACCGATGCGTTGCCGCTGCCGGTCACGATCATCACCAGCCTCGATCAGCTTACTGCCGATACGCGGATCGGTGCGATCGTCAATCTGGCCGGCGAGCCGATCGGCAATGGCCTGTGGACTGCCGCGAAGCGGCAGGAAATTCTCAAATCGCGCATCGACATGACCGGCCACATCGTCTCGCTGATCGCGCGGCTCGAGCGCAAGCCGGCCGTGCTGGTCAGTGGCTCGGCGGTCGGCTGGTATGGACTTTGGCAGGATCAGACGCTGACGGAGTCGGCGAAATCGCACGCCTGCTTCAGCCACGAATTGTGCGAAACCTGGGAGAACGCCGCGCGGCCGGCAGCCGAGCACGGCGTGCGTGTAGTCTGCCTGCGGATCGGCCTGGTGCTGGGAACGGAGGGCGGCATGGTTGCGCGCATGCTGACGCCGTTTGAATTCGGTCTTGGCGGACCGATCGGCTCGGGGAGGCAATGGATGTCCTGGATCGAGCGCGACGACCTCGTGCGTCTGATCGCGCATGTCATCGCGACGCCCGATCTGTCCGGCCCGATCAATGCGACCGCGCCGATCCCGGTCACCAATTCGACATTCACCGAAGAGCTTGCCCGCAAGCTGCATCGGCCGGCGCTCTTCCGCATTCCCGGCGCGCTGCTGCGCCGGCTCGGTGGCGACTTCGCCAATGAGCTCCTATTGGGCGGGCAGCGCGTGCTGCCGAACAAGGCGCTCAGCAACGGCTTCGTGTTCCGTCACGAGACCCTGCGCAGCGCGTTCGAAGCCATCCTATGAGATGACTTCTAGCCGATCATTTCGATCCAAGACTGGTGTGACCGAAAACGCGACAAAACAGACAAAACAAAGGGCGAGAGCCCGGATCAGGACGGCTCGGGCATCCGCGCGTGCGTCGCGCCGAAAATCTCCTCGAAGGATTGCCTGAGCGCGACGTCGACGTCGGCCATGGTCACGGGAAGGCCGAGATCGACCAGCGAGGTTACGCCGTAGCGCGGATCGACCACGCCGCAAGGCACGATCGCCGAGAAATGCGAGAGATCCGGCTCGACATTGATGGCGATGCCGTGGAAAGAGACCCAGCGCCGCAGCCGCACGCCGATCGCGGCGATCTTGTCCTCGTGGCCTGGGCCCTTGTCAGGCCGCCTGACCCAGACGCCGACGCGATCCTCGCGCCGCTCGCCGCGCACGTTGAAGGCGGCCAAGGTCCGGATGATCCATTCTTCCAGTGCCGCGACATAGGCCCGCACATCAGGCCGCCGCCGCTTCAGGTCGAGCATCACATACGTCACGCGCTGGCCGGGGCCGTGATAGGTGACCTGGCCGCCGCGTCCGGTCGTGAACAGGGGGAAGCGCGCCTCCAGCAAGTCGCCGGCCTTGCCGCTGGTCCCGGAGGTGTAAAGCGGGGGATGTTCCAGCAGCCACACCAACTCCGGCGCGGTCTGTGCGGCGATGTCGGCGGCGCGCGCCTCCATCGCGCTGACGGCTTGCAGATAGTCCACCGGCGAATCGGAGATCCGCCATTCGACGTCGCTGCCGTCGGGTCCGGCAAACATTGTCAGGTCGAGGTTTTCGCGGCCATTAACCATTGGCTAACCATAACATGGTGATCTACCTAGCAGAATTTAGTCCTCGTGCAGCGGTCCCAGAAGTGTCCACCCTCGATAAAGTCACAGTCGATCTCATGGTCGTCCTCGGGACCACCTCCATGCCCATTCATCAGGTGATGCGGCTCTCCCGCGGCGCCATCATCGAGCTGGACGCCACCGAGGCCGACGAGGTCAGGGTGCTCGCCAACAATCTGCCGATTGCCAGTGGCACGGTGCTGGTGGACCGGAACCGGATCGCGGTGGAAGTCAAGCAGATGCTGCCGAAATCCCCGGGGACCCGCTGAGGCGGCAAAAAACTGTCGGTAAACCTGGGATTTGAGGGGCAGGCGGGCCTTGTCCCCCCTGGGTCGATTTGTTACATGGGCGCCGTTGATCCGGCAGCGAGCCTTGCGCCGGCCAAACCTTCGCGCTCGTGGCGGAATTGGTAGACGCGCTGCCTTGAGGTGGCAGTGAGTAAAATCGTGGGGGTTCGAGTCCCTCCGAGCGCACCATAAACTCGCGTTTAGCATTGAAAACGCTAGACTTTTTTCGAAGCTTACTATTCAGGATTATTACTCTGTTCTCGGCATTCGTTGCGGCTCTGTTCGGTTGGGCCTTCATCGATCATCCAGCGGATCATTCCACGCAACGCCGACACCAGACTGGCCGCCTGTGAAGGCGTCCGCGCCTTCATCTCAACCTTGATCGCCTTACGCGCCAGCACTGAATGGCTTCTCGCCATTCTCGGGCGGCAGCGACTCGATCAGCCTGGTACGCTGGAGCCCCGTCGAGTCCGCAAGGCCTCCAAGGCCGACGCTGAGATCGCTCCGCCAATGGTCGCTGTGCTTGTAGCCGTCCAGTACCAGCGCAAGCTTTGATACGGATCTTCGGGAGCTTGTTGCGCAGTTGCACATAGTCGCGCAACTGGCCGCGCTGGCTCACATCCGCATACAGATAACGCGTTCCGGCTGATCCGGCTTCACCGCGGGCTTGACCCGGCGCACACGCCTTACTCCTCCGAGCGCTGCAACGGCCGCGTCATGAGCAGCATCGAAGACGATCGACTGCTTCATCAGTGAACTGTCTTTTGGCGGCAGCGCCGTCTCAGATTGCGCGGCTCGGACTATCGAAGTCCGCTGCTCGCCAACTCGCGCCCGATGACGACGGTCTCGTCAAACTTAATCGTGCGAATTCGCAAATTTCACACAATTGATGCAAGTTCGAGCAAAGCCGAATTGATGACGCGGCACTATGTTGCGGTTGTCGTTTGCTCGCCAAGAGGTTTGGAGAAGCGAGGCAACTTTCGACGCGGCACCGGCGGAGTGAAAGGGCGAGGGGCGAAATACGGCCGCGCGAGCCATTGGTCAACGATCAGGGAGTTAGCGCTATGGATGAAGTTTCGCGACGTGCCATGCTGGCGGCGACGGCAGCCGGCGGAGTTCTCGCCCTTGCAGCGTCCGCCGGCGCACAAGCCGGCGACGCGGTGCCTCAACCACAGCGACCTGGACATGGCGGCACAGATCCAGGTCCGCGCAATCTGGCCCGTGACAGGCAGAATCCCGATCTCCTCGTTCCCCCGTCCACTGATCACGGCACGCTTCCAAATCTGCGGTTCTCTTTCGCGGATGCGCATGTGCGGCAGGAAACCGGCGGCTGGACCCGCCAGATCACCGTGAGAGAACTTGGGGTGTCCAAGGATATCGCCGGCGTGAACATGCGCCTGAATGCCGGCGGCGTTCGCGAGCTGCACTGGCACAAGGCCGCCGAATGGGCCTATATGCTCTACGGCACCGCCCGTATCACGGCCGTCGATCCCGAGGGACGTAATTTTGTCGACGACGTCGGCGTCGGAGATCTCTGGTATTTTCCGTCAGGGGTTCCGCATTCTATTCAGGGCCTCAACCCCGACGGCTGCGAATTCCTCCTGGTGTTCGATGATGGCGATTTTGACGAAGACAATACGTTTTTGCTGAGCGACTGGTTCAAGCATACGCCGAGCGAGGTGCTATCTAAGAATTTCGGCGTGCCCGAGGCTGCTTACGCCCACCTTCCGGATCCCAGCGAGCTGTACATATTCAACGCCAAAGCGCCTGGCCCGCTTGAATCCGACAAGATCGCCGGAGCCACTCCGGTGTCGCCGACCTTCAGTCACAAGATGCTCGCGCAACAGCCGATCAAGACCAAGAGCGGCACGGTGCGCATTACCGACACAAGTGTGTTTCCGGCATCGAAGACGATATCGGCGGCGCTGGTCGAGGTTGAGCCCGGTGGCATGCGTGAGATGCATTGGCATCCCAACACCAACGAGTGGCAATATTATATCGATGGGCAGGCGCGGATGGGCGTATTCGCCGCGTCCGGCCAGGCGCGGACCTTCGATTTTCAGGCTGGCGATGTCGGCTACGTGCCGTTTGCAATGGGGCACTATATTGAGAATACCGGAACGGTTCCGCTGCGCTTTCTTGAGGTTTTCAAGAGCAGCTACTACGCCGACGTCTCGCTCAATCAATGGCTGGCGCTGACGCCGCCAGAACTGGTGAGGGCGCATCTCAAATTGGACGACCAGGCCGTGGCCGCCCTGCGCAAGGAGAAGCTCCCGGTGGTGCCGGGATGATGGGTAGGCCTGTAGCTCTCTCGGCTTGGCAAAGATGTAAGCCCAATCGGCCAGCGACGATCGTGATCGTCGGTGCGCAGGCGGGCAGCGAAATTCTGTGCTAAATATGGCGGTCTGAGGCGATCGGGGCTACTGAGGGACGTGTCGAGCTGAAGGAGCTATCGTGTATCCGGCTGTTCGAGAAGTGCACCGCGCGGGATGGCGAAACGGCGTGAGCAAGGATGGCATTCGGTTCGTTCCCGAGGAAGTTCCGATCGCCATGACCTATAACGGCGGCTCTCAAGCTGTGATGATGGCGACGCCGCAAGATCTGGAAGATTTTGCGATCGGCTTCAGCCTGAACGAAGGCTTGGTGGAGCGTGTTGCCGATATCGAAAATCTCGAGATCATTCACCTCGATGAGGGGATCGAACTGCGCATGTGGCTCGCCGAGCCGGCAGCGTCTCGATTGATTGCCCGACGGCGAGTCCTGGCTCGCAAGGTCATGTCCGGAAATCAATTCAGCCCCTCGCAGATCATCGGCCGATCGCGGGGCTCCGCAATCCGCGTAGCGCGGTTGTCGATCCAAAGCTCCATTGTCGCGGCAGCGGACGATCAGACCGGCGCTCGGGATCGCATCGAGCGGCAACGCGCCCGAACCAACCTGGCTATCGCAATCGCACACCTCGATCAGATAAGGGTCGCCCAAAATCTGCGCTAGAGCAGGCTGCAGCCGCTCCGCCTGGGCTTTGACGTCGGCGCGGGTTCGCGAAAGCCACCGTAGCGTTGGCAACCGTTCTGCCAGGCGGTCCGGGTCGTGATAGAGTTTCAGTGTTGCCTCGATGGCGGCCAACCTGATCTTATCGACGCGTAGCGCCCGCTTCATCGGGTTGCGGTTGATCTGGGCGATGAGTGCCTTTTTCCCGACGATGAAACCCGCCTGTGGCCCACCAAGCAGCTTGTCGCCCGAAAAGGTGATGATATCAGCGCCATCGGCGACGGCTTCGCGAACTGTCGGTTCTTTCTTGAGGCCGTAGCGCGCCAGATCGGTCAGCGTGCCGGAGCCCAGGTCGTGCATCAGGGGGGCGGCCGTGTCGGCCAGGAGCGCGGCGAGCTCGGCAGCCGTGACTTCAGCGGTAAAACCCTGGATGCGATAGTTCGAGGTGTGGACCTTGAGCACGAGGCCCGTACGGTTGTTGATGGCTCCCAGATAATCCTTCGCGTGCGTTCGGTTCGTTGTGCCAACCTCGACCAGGACCGCGCCCGCGCGCGACATGATGTCGGGCATGCGAAAGGCGCCGCCGATCTCAATCAGTTCGCCGCGAGAGACGATGGCCTCCCGACCGAGCGCAAGGGTGTTGAGGCACAGCAGAACGGCAGCGGCGTTGTTGTTGACGACAGTCGCGTCTTCCGCGCCGGTCAGCTCGCAAAGCAATTCGCGGACGTGATCGTCGCGCTCTCCACGTCTTCCGGTGCCGAGATCGAACCGACCGCATCGCGCATGGCCGAGGTGGCCGCTTCGATGGCGGATTCCGAAAGGACAGCCCGACCCAGATTGGTATGAAGGACGATGCCGGTCAGGTTGAAGAGGGGGCGCAGCGTTGACTGGTCCTGACGCTCGAGCAGCACAAACGCGCTCAGCAAGATATCCTTGTCCGATGGTACGGCATCGCTCCCACTCCTGACGGCCTCGCGCGCCTCGCTCAATACGGAGCGCAACGCGCCCGTCGCTGCCCGTCGGCCAAATCGCTCTCGAAGCGTGGAGCTCTCGCCAGTGGTAAGCAAGGCGCTCACGGAGGGAAGATCTCTAAGTGTCCTCATTCGCCTCCGGGTGCTCGGAAGTTGGTGAGAAAAGTAAGCGTTTTTGTCGCAAACTCCAACCAGGGTTGCAACTCACTATTGTCTGGAAAACCGATGAGACCGAAAAATCGGCAAGTGAGGGCGCCTCGTCAGATCAGGTTTCGCGCGCGGCATCAGTGAGCCTTAATGCCTGCCTCTCGAATAACCTTTGCCCATTTGGAGCTTTCGGTCTTGAACAGGGCAGCAGCCTCGTCAGGCGTGTTGCCGACGGCCTCGAAGCCAAGCTCCGCCATTTTGTCTGCGATGTCAGGCAGCGCGATGATCTTGACGATCTCGCGATGAAGCAGCGTGGTAATCTCGTTCGGTGTTCCGGCTGGAACAATGAACGCGAACCATCCCTCGCCCTCTACCTCGGGGTAGCCGGCTTCTGCCATGCTGGGTACCTCAGGCAGCGCCCGCGTTCGCATCTTGCTCGTCACGGCCAGCGCACGCAGCTTGCCTTCCCTGATCTGCGGCACGGCCGGCGGCAACGAGGTGAACGCAATGGGAGTATGCCCTGCAAGCGTGGAGCCGACCGCCAGACCCGCGCTGTTGAAGGGCACGTGCACAAGGTCGAGGCCGAGCAACAGGCGGAAGTGCTCGCCGATGAGATGTGGCGGTGTCCCGGTCCCGGGAGACGCAAAGCTGTATTTGGCGGGACTGGATTTGATCAATGCAGCGAGATCTTTGACGGTCTGGATTTCCAGCGAGGGGTGAACGGTAAGCACCGAGGGCGAGCTTACGGCAATCGTAACCGGCTCGAAGTCCTTGTAGGGGTCATACGGCACGGCGTCGTACATGGCCGGGTTGACGACAATATTTGGCGGAACAACAAGCAGGGTGTAGCCGTCGGGTGCCGCTCTTGCTCCTTGACCCATACCGATGTTGCCACCGGCGCCCGCGATGTTCTCGACGTAAAACTGCTTGCCGAGATGTTCGGACAATTTCTGCGCGGTGAGGCGGGCCAGTATGTCCGACGGGCCGGCGGCCGCGTATG
The DNA here is from genome assembly GCA_963770385.1 of uncultured Alphaproteobacteria bacterium. GTDB lineage: Bacteria > Pseudomonadota > Alphaproteobacteria > Rhizobiales > Xanthobacteraceae > Bradyrhizobium. The sequence goes on from CAVYPJ010000003.1 coordinate 4,831,915, forward strand.
GAACAATCACACGCACAGGCCGCGTCGGATATGTTTGCGACGACGCGATCGTTGACAGCAAAGGCGAGACGACCGCACTCGCGGTTAGCTGCAGAAATTGCCGCCGCAAGAGTTTCATAGCGAACCTCGTGGGTTAGGGGGCGACTATGCTGGATGGCCTGAACGTCTGCCCTACAGACATGGGATACCATTTTCGGCAGAAGCGAGCTATTATATGAATAGAGCAAAATCCATATGATCTGGATATGGCAATGGACCTGCGGCATCTTCGGTATTTCATCGCGGTTGCTGAGGAAGCGCACATCACGCGAGCTGCCGAGCGGCTCGGTATGCAACAACCGCCGCTCAGCCAGCAAATCAAAGCGATGGAACGAGAACTCGGCGTGCAGCTATTTCGCCGCAAGCCGCGTGGTGTCGAACTGACCGAAGCCGGTCGTGCGCTTTTGGAGGATGCTCGAGCAATTCTCAGTCGTCTGCAACGTGCCCTGGAAACGACTCGACGCACTGGACGAGGTGAGCAGGGCCGGCTGTGTGTAGGCATTGCGCCTACGGCGTCGTTTCACCCCTTTGTGCCGCGGGTCATTCGCTCCTTTCGGGAAGCCTTTCCGTTGGTATCGCTCACTCTGGAAGAGGGGCTCAGCAACGACGTGCGTGAGCGTTTCGCCCATGACCAGATGGACGTCGCGTTTGTCCGCACGACGACTATCCATGCCGACGACATTGTGGTCAGTTCGCTGCTGGAGGAGGTTATGATCGTCGCCTTGCCCAGCCTCCACGCGATGGCAGGCGAGCGCGGCACGGCGCTTCCGTTGAGGCGCTTGGCTGATGACCCTTTCATTCTCTACGGGCCGCCGGGAACAGGACTCTATGATGAGACCGTGGTGGCATGCCGAGCCGCCGGTTTCAGTCCTCGCATCGGCCAACAAGCCCCTCGCATCACGTCGACGCTCGGCCTGGTCGCCGCCGGGCTGGGCATAGCGCTTGTGCCGGAGTCAGTGCAAAATATAAGCATGGACGGCGTGGTCTATCGTCGAGTGAAGGGCACTCCCCAACCGAAGGCGGTTCTGGGCCTGGCATCGCGGCGGGGCGACCCATCCGCGGTCGGTCGGCAATTCCTAAACCATGTCAAGCGAGCTGCGAAAGTTCGATCGACTGACTGTTGACACGGCAAGGTCCCATGTCGGCTTGGGGTCAATCGCTGCTGATAGGAACGTCCGGCTATGGCGCGGAGCGGACAGTCGACGAAAGCTGAGGTCCGAAAAGTGCCAACAGGTGGCATTCCATTTCGGACACCTCCCGAACGCGCGGCGGGGTTGGTTTTTCGCAGTCGCTCGTTGGCGGCGTGCTACCGGCAACGTTAGCCCTACGATTCTTAACCCTTGCCGTTAACGCGCCCGCCCACCATTATTGGTACCAATTCTTTATCGCAGCTGGGTGGTGACCATGGCGGGCACGAATAGCTGGCAGCTCCGCGACGGCGAACAAATCATTGTTTGCAATGCAAGCCTCTTGGATCATAGGCACTTTTTGATCGGGATCACCCGCCTTCGCAATGAAGCACTTATTCTCCGAGATACACTGGACTACGTCGGCAAGCACGTCGATGCGATAATCGCCTATGATGACGCGAGTACGGATCGAACGCTGGAGATTCTTGGCGGGCACCCAAAGGTCACTCTGATCGTAGCAAATCGGTCGTGGGAAGCGGACATCGAAGCGCGCCGGATTGCCGAGGGTCGACATCGCGGACTTTTGCTGCAGACGGCGCGCGAACATTTGCAGTTCGACTGGATGTTTTGCTTCGATGCCGATGAGCGCGTTACCGGAGATCTACGCGGATACATGCAACGAACCCATTCCAGCGATTGCGACGGTGTGCGGGTTCAACTGTTCGACGCCTATATGACTCCTGGCGATCATGCACCCTATCAAGCCGATTGCGAACTGTTGGACTTTCGTCGGTTCTTCGGCCCGGAACGGCGAGACATTCTGATGTTGTGGCGAAACCGGTTGGAGGTCATCTTCGCGAAGCATCATGGGCGAGAGCCGGGCGGCATAGAACGCGTCGGGACCGGTCTGTATTGCCAACACTATGGTAAGTCGTTGTCGGTCGAACATTGGGAAGAGACCTGCGAATACTACATGCGACACTTTCCGTTCGATACCTATGGACGAAAATGGCGCGATCGCAAAGGTCGAGCAATCCACTCCCAATCTGACTTCATGCGGCCCTTGTACGAGTGGGGTGACACGCTCTTCGCGAATTCGGTCAAGATGTGAATTGCCCGAAAATCGAGCGTTCTCTCCGCTCCGTGCCAATGTGACCGCTCGATAGGTCAAGACTGAGGTGAAGTCGGCCGCCTAAATCCTCTCGCGTGACTTGGAGCCCATGGGGCAAAGGGTGCTGCAGCAGGGGTGGGGATAGCAAAGGGCTACGCGTGGGGCAGGGGGCAGCAGTTGATCAACAACGAGCTCTCGGCGATCGAATGCTGTTCGCTACTTGAACTCCGCGAGGGCTGTTCAACAGCGGCTATCTTTTCAGCCATGCCCAATACCGCGCTCCCAGCGCTGGCAAGATCGTTGCGGTGAGGAACACAAAAAGGAATGCCGCTGCCATGAGCTCCAAGTTCTTTGCAACGTAGCGCCATGTGATCCGTTCACCGCTCTCGTAGCGTCCGCCTGCACGAAGATCGTTCAGCAAAATCGTGCAAATTGTCTTGCTGAGTTCAGTTTCCGGCGGAGGGAAGTGCGTGCAATTATTGGTTTCTTTGGCCATCTTCGCGATGCGCTCGCGCTCGTCGACTGGCAATGGCTGCCACCCGCCGGGCTTCAGTTTCCATGTGCCCGTCAGAAGCGGGCCAACCAGGGCAGCTACAATGGCGAGCGAAATTGCTATCTTCCAGCGCTTCACGTCTTCGCCTTCAGCCTGTGAGCTGAACCAGTCGGCAGGTGGCTTCAGATCGCATCGTCGATACTGAGCCTAATAATCTGCATGCCTTCATATTTCTCCGCATCAAGACCGTTGCGATCAAAGTTTTCGCTGGCGGCGGATTCAATGCGAGCTCGAAACTTGTCGAAATGATCGAAAGCAGCAGCGGGGTCTTGAATATTGGGCGGCTCCAATTCAGCGAGTGCCTCGAAACCGACGAACACGCGCACGGGCTGGATCGGATGGGACTCTTTGACGCTCATCCAAAACCCGATCGCTCGCAACTCGCCGTGCGCGACTCCCTATCTTTTTCCTTCGCCAACAAAGGCATCCTTCGGCCGCCAAGACTGCACTCAACCGCAACCTCCAGGGGTGCGCAAAAGATTAGCGGTCAAACCACGTATCGGCGAGAATATATCTCATGGCCCGTCCCCATAGCCAAGAGACAACGCTGAGAACGCCGAGGATCCAGGCCCTGGATATCGGCTCACCGGAAATCAAGCCGTTGAGCGCGATCAGGAGGCTCCCGATCGCGAACAGAATGGCGAAAGCGTATCCTACCCAGTAGAGCACGATACCCAATCGGTGAAGGAAGATCATCGGCCTGTCTCCGGGATGTGGAGTCAACCGGAAGAGAGCGGGCGTCGAGGTAACGGCATATTTCCCCAAACTGGGGACAATCGCCAATTGAAAATTCAGCAAATCATTGGTGAGATGTTCGTAGGCCTGATAATCTACACCGAGATTATAGCCGTTTCATGCTTGGTCAGCATGCCTTGCCGATTGGCGTCCATCGCGCGATGCGCCACACATATTTGTAACTCTCGCTGATGCGCTGTTCGGAGCGCGCGCCTCCACCTTGGTCAGTCCCGTCAGAGAAGACGACGATGTTTCTTTGCCATACGCGTGTCTCCTAGTGCGTTGGCGCTCGATGCGTCCGGCAATCAAACGGTCCGTCCGAACCGGTACCTTTGATATTTTGGTTGCAGAATTGTCCCATCGAGGGTGCGGTCACGAAGGCATCTAAGGTTGCCGCTGGCATCTCACAATGATGGTAATAATACCCCGAAGGCTGATCAGTAGATAGCTTTGCGCCTTATCATAGCAAACACGCCGAAGCTGCTCCGAGGCGTATCGGTGCAGGCAAATGGTGTGAGATCAACAGCCGTTCCCTGATGAGTAGGACCATATCTCGGTGGCGCCCGACAGGCTATAAGCAAAGTCTAATGACCGCTGGTTGAGCGGGCGGAACAGTCGGACCACCATGTCCAGCAGTATTGCCAAGAAGGCGCACTCCAAGGCGGAAGCGGATTTTGCGACCTGGCTCATGATGGCCAAGCTCGGCAGTTTCGATGATCTTCCGTCAAATGCTCAGAATTTTCTTGTCAACTATCGGAATCGACTGGAGATGATGAGCGAAGCCGAGTCCACGGCCCTGGCCGTTCGCGAGGTCTACAGCGCCTATTACGGCGAGATGGGAGGCGTTGGCGCTGCGCCCGAACCGCAAGCTCGCAAGTCAACGGCAAAGGGCAACGCGTCCAAAGATGGGCCCATTCGATCAGCGGCACGCCCTTTGATCAGGCCAACGACCCAAAAATCTCTCAAAGCCCTGCTGATTTTCGCGAGCATGGTGGCTCTGATCGTCGCATACAGATTTCTGATGCGGTGAGCCGTCGTGCAGCCCTCCTTGCCTCGGCGGGATTGTTTCAGTTTGATCGTGGCGGGTCGGGAGCCAGCCCCTCGCACTGATGCTGCTCCGAGATCGCTGCTCCTGTCTTTTCTGCTTACGGTCGTCGTTCGCTTCGGCGGCTCGATTTGGCAATCCCAAGGATCGTGTCGTGAGCCGCAAGGTCCGCTGGCCTCTTTGGTACGCCCGCGTTGCAAGATCGCCGACGGAGAGGTGCCCTTATGAGTTGCGTACCTCATATCACCTCTGCTACGCTCATGCCGTGAAGGAGCCGGACACTAACATCCCCCTGACCCTGAGGGACATCGCGCGCCAGGCGGGCGTGAGCCTCGCGACAGTCGACCGTGCCCTCCACAATCGGCCGGGCGTGCGACCTGACACTGTCCGTCGCGTCAAGGAGGCGATCGAGCGGAACGCCTTTCAACCCCATGTGGCTGCGGCTGAACTCGCCCGGGGCAGGGCCCGGCGCTTCGCCTTTGTGATGCCGTCCGGTCCGAACCTGTTCATGCAGCAGATCCAGTCCTTTCTTGGCGAGATGTCGGCCTGGCTCTCGGCTCGCCGCGTCGCGGTCGAGATGATCGGCACTGACGTGTTCGACCCTGCCGTTCTAGCCTCCACACTTGAGTCCTTTGGCGGCGACTTCGATGGCGTGGCGGTCGTCGCGCTCGATCATCCGAGCGTCCGTGCCGCCATCAACGATCTCGTCGATGGCGGCACGAAAGTCGTGACACTGGTGTCGGACGTACCGTCTTCGCGCCGTCACCACTATGTCGGAATCGATAACATCGCTGCGGGGCGCACCGCCGGCGCCCTGGTCGGGCGGCTCGTCGGCCGCCGTCCGGGAAAGGTCGCCGTCGTCGCCGGCTCGCAAGGCTTGCGCGACCATGCCGAGCGCATCTTCGGCTTCAACCAGGTGATGGCATGCGAGTTTTCGCAACTCGACGTGCTGCCGGTCCTTGAAGGGCGGGATGAGGACGGGCGCTCGGAACACCTCATGATGAGGTTACTGAGCAATCATGATGACATAGTCGGTCTTTACAATGTCGGCGCCGGCACGCCCGGCGTTGCCAAGGCGCTGATCGACTCCGGGCGCGCAAACCAGCTGGTCTTCGTCGGGCACGATGTGACTGTCATGACGCGCAAGCTGCTTCTGCAGGGTGTGATGGATGCCGTCATCTCGCAGAACCCTGGGCACGAGGCGCGGGCCGCCGTCCGCGTGCTGCTCGCACTCGCCCGCGGCGAGCCGATCCTAAGCGAACAAGAAAAGATCCGTATCGACATCGTGATGAGGGACAATCTACCCTAAGGTGTGCCGACACGGCGGGCCTCGCCCCAATGCGGTGACGGCAAACGGAATTAAGGACCGGCCTTTTGCGGGAAGGGCGACGCAGCTCGCACGCCGCAAGGAGGAAGGGAGGAAGGTTCGTGTATCTGGGAATGGACATCGGCACGTCCGGTGTGAAGGCCGTGCTCGTGAACGAAGCTGGCGCGATCGTCGCGACGGCCTCGTGCGATCTCGCGCTCTCGCATCCGGCTCCGCTTTGGTCCGAGCAGGATCCTGATGCCTGGGTCGATGCGGCAATCGGTGCTGTTGACCAGCTTGCCGCCGCGCGTCCGCGTGAGACGGCGCGGGTCCGCGGCATGGGCCTCGCCGGCCAGATGCATGGGGCTACGTTGGTTGGTGCGGACGGCCGGCCGCTGCGCCCGGCCATTCTCTGGAATGACGGCCGTTCGCATGCGGAGTGTGCCGAGCTCGAACGACGCTGCCCCTCACTCCATGCCATCTCGGGCAATCTTGCGATGCCGGGCTTCACAGCGCCGAAGCTTTTGTGGGTGGCGCGGCACGAGCCGGAAATCTTCGCGAGGGTTGCCAAAGTCCTGCTGCCCAAGGCCTATGTCCGCTATCGCCTGACCGGCGAGATGGTCGAGGACATGTCGGATGCGGCCGGGACGCTCTGGCTCGACGTCGGTCGGCGCACTTGGTCGGCAACGGTCCTGCAAGCGACGGGCCTCGACCTCCACCATATGCCTCGTCTCGTCGAGGGCAGCGACGTGAGCGCGGTTCTCTCTCCGGAATTCGCGCGGCGTTGGGGCATGGGACCAGGTGTGGTGGTCGCCGGCGGCGCGGGCGATTGCGCGGCCAGTGCGATCGGGCTCGGCGCCATTGCGCCTGGCGACGCGTTCCTGTCGCTCGGGACCTCGGGCGTGCTGTTCCGCGTCACGGGCCGGTTTGCACCCGCGGCTGCCTCGGCTGTCCACGCATTCTGCCATGCGCTTGCCGGTCTGTGGCACCAGATGGGCGTGATGTTGTCGGCCGCAGCCTCGCTCGCCTGGCTCGCGGGCATCATGGCAACGCCTGCTCACGCGTTGCTCGCTCCGCTCGGCGAGGTGGTCGACCGGCCGAGCCCGGTCAAATTCCTGCCTTATCTCGATGGCGAGCGCACGCCGCATAATGATGCGGCTGCGGCCGGCGCCTTCATTGGTCTTCGCGGTGCGACGGGACGCGAGGATATCGTTCAGGCCGTGCTCGAAGGCGTCGCCTTTGCCGCGCGCGACAATCTCGATGCCCTGGCGAGCTCCAGTTCGCCGATCGTAGAGGTTGATCTCGTGGGCGGAGGATCGCGCTCGACGCTCTGGGCGCAGATCGTCGCCGATGCGCTCGGAATTCCTGTCCACCGCGTCGAGGAAGGCGAGGTCGGAGCTGCGCTTGGCGCGGCACGGCTCGGCAGGCTTGCCGCCACCGGCGCAAATCCTGCGGAAGTTTGCACTCGTCCGCACCGGCTCGCGACCTTCGTGCCGCGTGCTTCGGCCGTCGCCGCCTACGATGAGGCCTATGAGCAGTGGCGAAGGCTTTATCCTGCGTTGAAGGAGTTCTCCTTGTGAATTCGTCAGCCGATTTCTTCGGAACGACCGCTCCGGTCGCCTATGGTAGGTCTGATCGATGCACGGCTCGATCGGGCGCATCGTCGAATGAGTGGGGACGGTCATGGCAACGGCGGGTATAGCCGGGCAACCGGTTTTGGAATTGGCTGGTCTCGGCAAGGAATTCGGCGCGATCCGAGCGCTGTACGGCGTCGACATGCAGATCTTCCCTGGAGAGGTGGTCGGCCTCATGGGCGACAACGGCGCCGGCAAATCCACGCTCGTGAAGATCATCGCCGGCAACTTTCGGCCGAGCCACGGAGACATCCGCTTTGAAGGCAAAACCGTTCATTTCCAGCGGCCCTTGGATGCGCGTACGGTCGGGATCGAGGTCGTCTACCAGGACCTCGCGCTCGCGGACAATCTGACGGCGGCGGCAAACGTCTTTCTTGGACGTGAGCTCACGAGCAGGTTCGGTCCATTTTCCTTCCTCGACCACAAGGCGATGGCGGCACGCGCGCTTGAGCTTTTCGGCGAGCTGCGTTCCGAGACAAGGCCGCATCATCTCGTGAAGCAGATGTCGGGTGGTCAGCGTCAGGCGATCGCCATCGCCCGGACGCGATTGTCCAACGCCAAGCTCGTCCTGATGGATGAGCCGACGGCCGCGATCTCGGTCCGGCAGGTGGAGCAGGTGCTGAGCCTGATTCATCGCCTGAAAGAGCAGGGCGTTGCCGTCATGCTGATCTCCCATCGCATGCCGGACGTCTTTGCCGTCTGCGATCGCGTCGTGGTGATGCGTCGGGGGGAGAAGAGGGCCGACAAGCCGATCCGCGACACGAGCCCCGAGGAAGTGACGGCCCTCATCACCGGTGCGCAGGAGATGGCGTGATGGCGCTGCCCATGGAATCTCCGATCTCATTTACGAATATCGGCCACGTCAGATGGTGGCAGCGCGGCATTTTCGCCTCGCAGACCGGTTATGTTGCGCTCGCGCTTTTGGTGCTGCTTGTCGTGATGCACTTCGCGAGTCCTTACTTCTTCACCGAAGGCAACATGCAGAACGTGGCGAAAAACTTTTCGTTCATCGCCATCGCTACCCTCGGCGTCACGTTCGTGATCATCACGGGCGGGATCGATCTCTCCGTCGGCTCGATGATGTGTTTCTCCGCCATGATCACGTCGATGGTCATGTCCGGCCTATCGACACCGGGCATGCCCGGTGCATCGCTGTTCGTGCACCTGGCTGCCGACGGCAAGACCGCGGTCGCCAACGTGCCGGGTCTGATCCTGCTCGTCTCGGTTCTGGCGGGCCTTGGAACGGCGCTGATCGTTGGGCTCGCCAATGGCTTCTGCATCGGGGTGCTCGGACTGTCACCCTTCGTGACCACGCTAGGCATGCTCTCGATCGTGCGTGGCCTCAGCTATGTCGTTTCCAGTGGCAGAGGCAGCTTCCCGGGCGGGCCGGACGCCGACTATTTCTACGCGCTCACGTCAGGCAACCTATTTGGAATGCCCGCGCCCTTCATCTATCTCGTGATCCTCGCTGTGGTGATGGCCGTCGTCTTGCATCACACGACGTTCGGCCGTCACGTCTTTGCGATCGGCGGCAACGAGAAGGCGGCTGAACTGACCGGCATCCCGGTCGTGCGGGTGAAGATCGAGGTTTATGTGATCTGCGCGCTTGCCGCAGGCCTGCAGGGCATCATCATCTCCGGTTGGCTCGGTTCGGCGCCTGCGAACATGGCGACGTCCTATGAGCTCAACGTGATCGCCGCGGCGGTCATCGGCGGCGCCAACCTTGCGGGCGGAGTAGGCGGTCCGCTCGGCGCCATCGTTGGCTGCGTCCTGCTTGAGGTGATCCGCAACGGTCTCGTGCTCGCGCAAGTCAATTCCTACTGGCAGCAGACGTTGGTAGGCGTGATCATCATCCTGGCCGTGCTGGTCGATCGCGTGCGCTCACGCATGATTTGAGGTGACTTCCCGGGGGGACGAAGAATGTCGCGTCTATCCGCTTCCCGGGTCAGAGGCTTTTCAGGATAGGCATCAAAAGTGTGGAGGGAACCAATGAGGAAATTTCTTTTTGCCGCCGTGACTGTCGGAATGATGGCAACCCCGGTGTACGCCCAGACTTATCGCTTCGTGATCGTGCCCAAGGCGATGAACAACCCGTTCTTTGACTTCGCTCGCGACGGCTGCGAGAAGCGCGCCAAAGAGCTCGGCAACGTCGAGTGCATCTACAAAGGCCCCGTCGAGCACGAACCGGCGACGCAAGCGCAGATTATCCAGGACTTCGTCACGCAGAAGGTGGATGGTCTTGCGATCTCGGTCGCTGACGTCGCGGCGATGACCAAGTCGATCGAGGCCGCAAGTGCGGCCGGCATCGCGGTCATCACCTTCGATGCCGACGCGCCCGGTTCCAAGAGGATCGCCTACATTGGTACGAACAACAAAGAATTCGGCCTGGCGCTCGGCAGGCAATTGCTGAAGCTTCGGCCCGACGGCGGCAAGTATGCCATGGTCTCCGGTGGTCCTGGGGCCAGGAACCTCGCCGACCGCGTCGATGGCGTCCGCGAAGCGCTCAAAGGCTCGAAGTGGGTTGAGGTGGCGGGCTCGCCGACCTTCTGCAATGACGACCCCGCGCTCGCGATCCAGCAGATGACCGACCTGCGCACGGCGACCCCGGACCTCGCCGCGATCGTGCCGGTCGGTGGTTGGCCGATGTTCGCGCCTGAAGGCTTCAAGGCTTTTGCGAGCAGGAACAAGGCGGACATCGACTCCGGCAAGTTTACCCTCGTTGTGGCCGACACGCTCAAGATGCAACTCGAGCTGTTGCGCGACGGCTATGCCAACGCGCTGGTCGGCCAGCGGCCGTTCGAGATGGGCGAAAAGGCGATGGATACGCTGCTGGCAATCAAGAAGGGCGAGAAGGTGCCGGAGATCGTGTACACGGGCCTCGACCTCGTCACCAAGGACAATGTCGCCCAGCTCCTGAAGTAGGCGCGTTGGCAGCCGGGCGAGCCCGTGCGCCTCGCCGACCCGTCCTTACAAAATCGATACTGCGCCAGCTGGCGCAGTATCGATGAGGGGGCAATCCGTAGCGACGTGCGCCGGAGAGGAGGCACAATGAGCGACCCGATCCTGGAGATGCGCCGGGTCTCCAAGTCTTTCTTCAACGTCAAGGCGTTGCGTAACGTCGACCTGACCGTCTATCCCGGCGAAATCCACGCCTTGATGGGCGAGAACGGCGCCGGGAAATCGACGTTGATGAAGATCTTGTCGGGCGCCTACACGCCCGATCCGGGTGGCGAGATCCGCATCGAGGGCAAACCGGCGCGCATTGACGGCCCCCTTGGCGGCCGCGCGGCCGGCATCTCGATCATCTACCAGGAGCTTTCGCTCGCTCCTAATCTCAGCGTTGCGGAGAATATCTATCTTGGCCGCGAGCTCTCACATTCCGGATTGTTGGCCCGCGATGCCATGCGGGCCGACGCCCGCCCGATACTCGATCGGCTCGGTGCGGACTTCACGCCATCGGCCCTGGTGTCGAACCTGTCCATGGGCCAACGCCAACTGGTCGAGATTGCCCGCGCGCTTCACGCCAGATCGAAGATACTCATCATGGACGAACCGACCACCGCGCTTTCGGCAGGTGAGTGCGAGAAACTGTTCTCCCTGATTCGCCAGCTGCGCGCAGAGGGCCTCGCCATCATCTATATCTCGCATCGCATGGACGAAGTGTATGCTCTCGGCGATCGGGTCACGGTACTGCGCGACGGCGCGCTGGTAGGCTCGCTCGATAAGCCGCAGATCCGCGCCGAGACGATCGTTCGGCTGATGGTGGGACGCGAGGTCTCGTCCTTCTACAAGAAAGACCATGATCCGCGGGCGAGGGCGGGCAGTCCTGTCCTCGCGGCCGTCGACATCGGCGATGGTCAGCGCGTCAAGGATTGCTCCTTGACCGTGCATGCGGGCGAGGTCGTCGGGGTCGCCGGCCTCATCGGGGCGGGGCGCACTGAGCTTGCGCACCTCATCATCGGGGCTTCCCCCAAAACCTCCGGCCATGTCGAGATCGAAGGCCATGCGGTCAACATACGCACACCCGGCGAGGCTCTTGATTCGGGCATCGCCTATCTTACCGAGGATAGGAAGGCGCTCGGCTTGTTCCTGGACATGTCCTGTCTGGACAACATCAACCTCGCAGTCCTGGGGAGGGACGCGAAGCTCGGCTGTATCCTCGACAGGGACAAGGCCCGTGACCGTGCCAACGGGGCGTTCGCTGCGCTGGGCATCCGCGCGACGGATGTTGGTGTTGCGGCCGGTGGACTCTCCGGCGGCAACCAGCAGAAGGTGTTGCTATCGCGCCTGCTTGCGACCGCACCTAAGGTCCTGATTCTCGATGAGCCGACCCGTGGCGTCGACGTCGGGGCCAAGTCCGAGATTTACTCGATCATCGACAATCTCGCAAAGTCCGGCACCGCCATTCTCGTCATCTCATCCGACCTGCCCGAGATCATCGGCATCTGCGACCGCGTCATTGTCATGCGCGCCGGACGGATCGCCGGAGAGATGAGGCGAACTGCGACGTCGCCGCTCAGCCAGGAGGACATCATGGCACTCGCTACCGGATTGGAGCAGCTCGATGTCTCATGACAATCCTTCGCCGGCGAAGGCCGCCTCCGTCGCCGCCTCTGGCTTCGCGGCCGCACAGGAGACGAAGCGCCAGCGCACGCGGCTGATCATACGTGCGGCTGGAATGCTGCCGGTGCTGCTTCTCCTATGCGCCGGTTTTCATTTTCTGTCGGACGGCCGTTTCTTCTCCGGTCAGAATCTCGGCATCGTGCTGCAGCAAGCCGCGGTCAACACCGTCCTTGCCGCAGGCATGACCTTCGTCATTATCACCGGCGGCATCGACCTCTCGGTTGGTTCCATCCTGGCCGCCTCCGCGATGGTCGGGTTGATCATCTCCAAGCTTCCTGATCTTGCGGCGCTCTGGCTGCCCGCCGCGATGCTCGCCGGTCTCATCTTCGGCGTCATCAATGGCGCCCTGATTGCGCTGCTGCGGCTGCCGCCCTTCATCGTCACGCTCGGCTCGCTGACTGCGGTGCGCGGTCTGGCGCGCCTTCTGGGCGCCGACACCACAATCTTCAATCCCTCCATTCCCTACGCCTTTATCGGCAGCGGTTCTCTGACGTTCGTTCCCGGCGTCATTTCCATTCCCTGGCTCTCGGTGATCGCGTTGTTCGTCATCCTCGCCTCGTGGCTGGTGCTGCGCCGCACTGTGCTCGGGGTGCATATCTACGCGGTCGGCGGCAACGAGGGTGCGGCACGTTTGGCGGGCATTAAGGTCCGGGCTGTGCTGATCTTCGTCTATGGAGTGTCCGGGTTGCTCGCCGGGCTTGGCGGGGCCATGCAAGCGGCACGCCTCTATGCTGCCAATGGGCTGCAGCTCGGCCAGTCCTACGAGCTCGACGCGATCACGGCCGTTATCCTGGGCGGTACGTCCTTTGTCGGCGGCATAGGCTCGATCTGGGGAACGTTGATCGGGGCGCTGATCATTGCCGTTTTGTCGAACGGCCTGATCCTGACCGGTGTTTCCGACGTGTGGCAATATGTGATCAAGGGTCTGGTGATCATCGGCGCTGTGGCGCTCGATCGCTATCGGCTGCAAAGCTCCGCTCGCACTTGAAAGACAAGAGAGCGCAAGGTCCTATGTCGACAAGGTTGTATTAGTACCGTTACGACAACTGGTCCGTCGTACCGGAAACTCAAAGAGACCAGGGAGGAAGTCAATGCTGAAGACCATTTCGTTTGCCGGGGCCGTCATCGCGGTCATCCTGAGCTCCGAACCGTCCCTCGCCAAAGAGCTTAAATCGATCGGCATCTCGCTGGGCTCGTTGGGTAACCCGTTTTTCGTCGCCCTGTCGAAGGGTGCCGAGTTCGAGGCCAGGAAGACCAATCCCAATGTAAAGATCACGACCGTTGGATTTGAATACGACCTTGGTAAGCAGGTGACCCAGATCGACAACTTCATCGCCGCCGGCGTCGACCTGATCCTCTTGAACCCTGGCGATCCGAGGGCCATTGGACCCGCGATCAAGAAAGCTCAGGCGGCAGGCATCATCGTCGTCGCCGTCGATACCGCAGCCGAGGGGGCCGATGCCACCGTGACCACGAACAATATCCAGGCGGGCGAGATCTCCTGCCAATACATCGTCGACAAGCTCGGCGGCAAAGGTGATGTGATCATCGAGAACGGGCCGCAGGTCTCTGCGGTGATCGACAGGGTGGTTGGCTGCAAGAATGTGTTCTCGAAGAATCCCGGCATTAAAGTCCTGTCCAGCGACCAGGACGGGAAAGGGTCGCGCGAAGGTGGCCTGACAGTGGCGCAAGGCTATTTGACCCGCTTTGGCAAGATCGACGCCATTTTCGCCATCAACGACCCGCAGGCCATCGGCACCGACCTCGCGGCGCGCCAGCAGCAGCGCAGCGGCATCATCATCACGGCTGTCGATGGCGCCCCCGATATCGAGGCCGCGCTCAAGGATCCCGGGTCGCCGCAGATCCAAGCGTCCGCCTCGCAGGATCCTTTCTTCATGGCGCGCCGCGCCGTGCAGGTCGGGGCCGACATTCTCAATGGACAGAAGCCCGCTTCGACGGTCGAGCTTTTGCCGTCGAAGCTCGTGACCAGGGACAGTGTCGCTGAGTACAAGGGGTGGACCTCGGACCGTTCGCAGTAGACCTACCGTTCATGCATCAGCGGAACGCCGGCGCTCGCGGGACGGCCCTGGAACGCGGCCACCGGCGGGCCGTGGCGTCCTACGACGTCTTCGTTCGTTCTAGGGTCGCAACAGGGAGTCCAAACCATGGCTGAACAGGCCAACGCCGAAGAAGCCCGGATCAGAGCGCTTCTGGAGGGCTGGGCGGATGCTGTCCGCCGGCACGATCTTCGCGCCATTCTAGCGCACCACGAGCGCGACATGGTGATGTTTGACTTGTCGCCGCCACGTCAATGCAAGGGCATCGAAGCCTACGAGCAGACCTGGGATCTGTTTTTCCGTTACCACAAGCCCGGTACGGCCTTCGACTTTCGAGAACTCGCCGTTACCGCGGGCGCGGATGTCGCCTTCGCGGTCGCCATCATGTGGTGCGGACCGGACTCCTCCAGCAATCCCGTAGACAAGGACGGCTTTCTGTTCCGACTGACTGTGGGTCTGCGCAAGGTCGACGGCGACTGGCGCATCGCACACGAGCATCACTCCGTGCCTGCTACGGACTGAGTCCGCAGGCCAGAACCGGCGATGTGGGACATCCCATTTTTGACCCAGAAGTGAAACGCAGAGCCTCGTCACTACCTTCCGGCTTCGGCCAAGCTGTACTTCGTCAGGCGAAGCAGTTGCGACATGGTCAGTCATGTTGACCGAACGCGCGAACTGATTCGAAAGCGCAGACGAGGTGGCGTTATCAGAAGGTCTGATGAAGGGTGTTTAAAATTGGAGGAGGGTCCCGGCGATCGCGATCAAATGCGACAGACGCGCTGTCGCGAGTAGTTGGCAAGGCAATCGAAGAGAGCGCTTGATCGCCGCGTCGCTATCCCCTTCCAATTTTTTTCGCTAATATGAACTGCTTCACGCTTGTGGGGCAGATAAGCTCGGATGATGCCAACAGAGAGGCGAGCCAACAGAGAGGCGAGCCAAGGCCTCCGCGAAGCGCCCTTAGTGCCCATGGGTTTGTTCGATCCACACGCGATCTTGGGAGCGACATCATGGAAACATGCGAAATCGGCAACAGCTTAACGAGAGGTCTACCTGAGGCGAAGCGGCGCGCCTTCTCTCGCCGCTCGGTGCTCACCCTGGTCGGCACCCTCGGGGCCGCGGCGCCGTTTGGGATCTTCGGAGGGGCTCGCGCACTGACGGCATCCGGGGCTGGATCGCTGTCTTATATTCCTGGCGAGCTTCCTGTTTGCCGCACCGCGGCGAACAGCGAAGAGCTGCCAGGTCCGCCCCGCCAGCTCAAACTCGCCTGGAACGCGAACGGGGCCTGTACGGTCGCTGCGCCGGTCGCTAAGGAACGGGGTATCTTCGCCAAGCACAACCTCGATGTCGAGTTTGTCAATTTCGGCGGTACGACCGACCAGTTGTTAGAGGCGATTGCGACCGGCAAGGCGGATGCCGGTTTGGGGTTGGCCCTGCGCTGGCTGAAGCCGCTGGAGCAAGGTTTCGACGTTCGGATCACCACCGGTGTGCACGGCGGCTGCATCCGGCTCCTCGGCTCCAAGGCTGCGAATATTGACAGCCTGGAGTCCCTGCGCGGCAAGGCGATCGGGATTAGCGATCAGGCGAGCCCAGCGAAGAACTTCTTTTCGATCTTCCTAGCCAAGAAGGGCATCGATCCGACCCAAGAGGTCGAGTGGCGCCAGTACCCGGCCAATCTGCTCGCGCTTGCCGTCGATAAGGGCGAAGTGCAGGCGCTGGCCGAGATCGATCCGCTACCCTATCTTTGGCTTAAGGAAGGCAAGCTCAACGAGATCGCGACGAACTTAGCGGGTGAATTCGCCGACCGCACCTGCTGCGTTCTCGCGATACGCGGCAGCCTCACGCGAAGCGAATTACCGGTGGCGGCCGCCCTGACACGATCGATAATGGAGGCGGCAGACCGAGTTGCCAGCGATCCCGCCGACGCCGCAGCGATCTATTCGGGCTACGGAGGGAGAGGATCCGTGGAGGATCTCGCCATCATGTATCGCAGCCATACTCACCACAATCATCCCGTCGGAGCGGCGCTCAAGAAGCAACTTTTGCTCTACACCGAGGAACTCAAGGCGGTGAACGTCATCAAGCGAAGCACCGACCCGGCCAAGTTCGCTGAGCGGATTTATCTTGACGTTCTAAGCTGAGCCGATCGGCAAGATCTGCAGTGAGCTTCGTCGTCGATGAAGTATCGAGGCCACAGAAGTTGGGTTGCGTTTGTTTTTGCAAGGTCAGCCACTCGGTCGTTGATCGGCGGGCTGTCTGCCGCCGCCGCGTGGTCTATGGTCGCCGCGCTTACAGCGTTCTGGCCGGATAAGCTCGAAAGCGATTGGGCCTATACGGGCAGCCTTGCCGCTGCGTGTGGAGCATTGGCCGCTGCCCTTGCCTTGGCGGCCCTTTCCAGCGTTCGTTTTACTGTTTTCCAGCGTCTCCAGCGGCTTTCTCCGTGGCTGTTCGCGCTCGCCCTGTTTTTGGCTGTTTGGGAGATCGTCACCGCAAAGCTCGGATTGTTGCCGTTGCCGTTTTTTCCGCCGCCGCAGGCCATTGTCGAAGTCGTGATCGACGATCGGGGGCGGCTCGCTGCAGGCATCTTCGCCTCAGCTCGTCTGCTCGCGACCGGTTATTTTCTCGGCGCGGCGGTCGGGTTCGTGACCGGCGTGGCGATCGGCTGGTCGCGGCTCGCCGGTTACTGGATCCACCCGGTTTTGCGGTTCATCGGGCCGCTGCCGGCGACGGCCTGGCTGCCGCTCGCATTTTTCGTATTCCCGTCGAGCTTCAGCGCCAGCATTTTCCTGATTGCGCTCGCCACCGGCTTTCCGGTCACAGTGCTCACCTGGTCTGGTGTCGCCGGCGTGAACAGCGCCTATTACGATATCGCGCGGACATTGGGCGCAACCCAGCGCTTCCTCGTGCTCAAGGTCGCCATTCCGGCGGCCATGCCGCACGTCTTTGTTGGCCTGTTCATGGGTCTCGGCAACTCGTTTGCGGTTCTCGTCGTAGCCGAAATGCTGGGCGTGAAGGCGGGGCTCGGTTGGTATCTGCAATGGGCACAGGGTTGGGCGGCCTACGCCAATATGTACGCCGCGCTGCTGCTCATGGCGTTCTTGTGCTCCGGACTGATCACGCTGCTGTTCCGCTTGCGCGACCGCTTGCTATCCTGGCAGAAGGGTCTGGTGCGGTGGTAGCGGCAACCGCAAGCGACTGCCCGGTCCGCGGATCGACGCTGATGCTTCGTGAAGTGAGCCATCGCTTCGACCTTGAAGGACAGCCGCTGCCGGTATTGGACCGCATCAACCTGCAGGTCGGCCGCGGCGAGTTCGTCGCTCTGCTGGGGCCGAGTGGGTGCGGAAAATCAACGTTGCTGCGGCTGGTCGCGGGGCTCGACACTCCGACCGCCGGCTCCCTGCTAACGGAGGGAAAGGAGATCGAAGCCCCCGATCCGTCGCGCGTCGTCGTTTTTCAGGACCCCACGCTTTATCCATGGCGGACGGTGTGGAGCAACGTTGCGCTCGGACTGGAAGCACGCGGATTGCTGCGCACCCATCGCGGACGGATCGAAGACGCGTTGCGCCTGGTCGGGCTCACACACTTCGCCAATGCCTATCCGCACCAGCTTTCCGGCGGCATGGCGCAACGCGCCGCTCTGGCGCGCGCGCTGGTCAACGACCCGAAGCTGCTCATACTCGACGAGCCTCTGGGCCAGCTCGACTCGCTGACGCGGATCACGATGCAGGGCGAACTCGTGTCACTGTGGCAGCGCGCCGGCTTCACCGCGCTGCTCGTGACACATGATGTGGAAGAGGCGTTGTTCCTTGCCGGCCGGGTTATCGTGTTGAGCCAGCGCCCGGCACAGATCAAGGCGGAAATCGTGAACGCGAGGCCGTATCCCCGCCACCGGGGCGACCCGCATCTAGCCGAGCTTCGCCATCAAGTGCTCGCACATCTCGGTCTCGACGCCACCTGGTAAGGATCGATATCGCTTCCGCAAGCGGGAGCGAAGGCTCCGCGGAGGCTCGGTCGTTAGCTCCGCGCCGGTATCTTTTTCAACGCGTCAAAAATCTTGCCGCTCATCAGGAGCGCGATTTCGGTGGCGGGTAGCGGCTTCTGGCATTCAGACAGTGGATTGAGCCAGAAATTCGAGTTGGGCAGCATTTCAAACAGATTGCGGGCCGCCGCGCCGAGACAGGTTTCCGGCTCCTTCACGTAGTCGGATATGCGCTTCTTCGAAGTGAAGGCGGGAAGCCACGTCATGCCCTGGAATTCGACCGAGGCGACGTTGATCTTTTCCTGGAATTTCAGTGAGCGACGCCGGCCGGGTTTCACAGGAGCCTCAGGAGTTAGAATATAGATCTCGGCTTCGAGCAGTGTGCGGTAGAAAATGGGGCCGACACCGGGATCCTTACCTGCGGCCTGCATCAGGGCTTCGAGACTGTTTTCCGGTTCGAACACGGTGTCCTCCCGTTGAACGTGAACGGCGAAGTCTTCATCGTCTCCTGTCAGGTCTGCCGGCCGCGAAGAGCCCGATAGACCGTGTTGCGTGAGACGCCGAGACGACGCGCCGTCTTGCTGATGTTGTTGCCGGTTTCGGCGTAAGTGCTCAGCACGTGCTCGCGTTGTATTTCGTGCAAATCTTGTTTGACCCGGTCGTCCGCCGACTTCTTGGGCTCCCACTGCTCGCGATAGCTAGATCCAACGACCGATCCCACGACAGCTTCGTCAATCACATGTCCGGGCTCGCTCAGTGAAAGCCTGGCGAGAACGTTACGCAATTCGCGAATATTGCCATCCCAATGCAGGTCAGCCAACCGGTCGATCGCGCCTTGAGACAGCTCCACGGCCGGATCTATCTTCTCCATCAGATGGCGTGCGATCTCGGCGAAGTCGGAGCGCTCGCGCAACGGCAGTAACATCACCTCGAGCGTGTTAAGGCGAAACAAGAGATCGGACCTGAATCGGCCCCTGGCGATAGAACTCATGAAGATCGGAGTTTGTCGCCGAGACCAGGAGAACGTCGACCTCGCGTTTGCTGCCTCCGACCGGCCGGACAGTCCAATCGTCCAGGAAACGCAGTAGAACCGCCTGCAGCGTCACCGGCATGTCGCCGATCTCGTCGAGGAAAAGGGTGCCACCATCGGCCTCCCGGAACAGTCCCGCCGAGCCACCCTTCCTCGCCCCGGTGAAAGCACCCTCCGAATAGCCGAATAGTTCGGCTTCGATCAGGCTGTCGGGAAGCGCAGCACAATTGACGGCGACGAAGGATCCCGTGCGACGGCTGGCCGCGTGGGCATGACGCGCCATCTGCTCCTTGCCGGTGCCGGTCTCGCCGCGAATGAGGATAGGCATCTTGCGCGCCGCCGCGATCTCAACCCGACGCACGATTCCGGCGATTGCCGGATCGGCTGATACGAATTGAGCCGGGGGTTCCTTTTGCGGCGGCGGCCTGACGGCGGAAGTCCTTTGCGCCATCGGGAACTGACGGGAGTTTTCAATTGTCGCAACGAACTGACTCCCAACGTCATCCTCGAGCCGCTGTCGCTCCTTGCGTCGCCCCTCATCCACAAATGCACTGAACTTCGCGCGGAAGACATCGCCAAACAAGCGGCCCGCCGAGGCCGGCAACCCTTGCAGCAAGACGCGCGCCGCGCGGTTTGCCGCGAGAATCCTGCCTTCATTGTCGACAGCCAGCAGGCCCGCACTGAGCGTATGCAGATATTCGCCGCGATTGTGGAAGGCGATCAGGATATGCCCTCGATGCTGTTCGCGGAAAAGCCCGTTCTCGATCTGGGTTGCCGCCATCGCGACGAGCGCCTGGGTGTGAGCCTGCCGGGACATGCAATCCGACGAAGCATCCAGTATTCCGGCCAATTCTCCGTCGGGCGCGAAGATCGGCGCCGCCACACAGGTCAGATTGTTGTAGCGCGCAAAAAAATGCTCGCTCCCGTGCACGACAATGGGTCTCTTGAGATAGGAAGCCGTACCGAGCCCGTTGGTGCCGCAGACATTCTCGGTCCAGATGGCTCCAGCACGAATGCAGGCTGCGTTGGAAGCATCGGTGAAGCTGGAGTCGGATATGATGTCGAGCAGAAGTCCTTCGGCCGTCGCAAAAGCGATCATGAAATTGGAGCCGGCGATCTGCTGATGCAGCGTGTGCATCTCGGCAAGCGCGAGGCCGCGCACCAGCGAGCAGCGCTGCTGTTCCTGGCGCAGGACAGCCGGGCTGACGAATTCAGGCGAAGGCGGGCGTAACGTATCGAGGCCGTGCGAAATGCAGCGCATCCAGCTGTCGTAGATATCGGCGGACAGAAGCTCGGCCGGTGGGGCGCCTTGCTGTTCGAGCCTCATCCAGGCATTTTCGACGCGCCGGTTGGCAGGCAGCATCGTACGTCCTCCGTGAGCGGTGGCGCGGCGATTTCCTCATGGTCAAGGCCGGTTCAGATGTTGTTGTTTGGTTGCCGGCTATTTTTTTCATCATAATCCAATTGAGAGAAAATCCAAATTTGCCTCTGCGGTTCAGAAGGCTCTCGGTGCCTACCGAAACTGTTCCGTCTCGGAACAGTTTTGCAATCATGATTGCTCCGCGGCGGATCGAAGGATACGTCGGGAGCCGGTGAGAAACTCAAAAACATCAGCTTGTTAGCTCCGTGGCACAGCTCTTGCTGACTTCTCCTCAAACCGCGAATTCGCACAGCGGCTTCGATACAAAAATATTCTCCGGGGAGACGCCGATGAAAGCCGCAGTTCTGCATGCGTTTGATGAGAAGCTGACGGCGAAGGAGTTTGTGACATACGAGAATGTGACGGACCCGAAAGTCTCGCGCCCTATGGACGTGATCGTTCGCATCGGCGGCGCCGGTGTCTGTCGTACAGATCTGCACATCGTGGAAGGCATCTGGCGGAGCAAGGTCGACGTCAAGCTTCCCTATATCATGGGGCACGAAAATGCCGGCTGGGTGGAGGCCGTCGGGCCCGGCGTCGAAGGCGTCAAGGTGGGTGACAGTGTCATTTGTCATCCGCTCGTGACCAGCGGTCACTGTCTGGCTTGCCGGCGCGGCGACGACATGCACGCGCTCGACAGTTCGTTTCCCGGAATCAACGCCAACGGCGGCTATGCGCAATATCTGCTGACGGGCCAGCGTTCTCTCATCAAGTTGCCCAAATCGCTCGCGCCGAAGGATGTCGCTCCCTATACCGACGCTGGCTTGACCGCCTATCGCGCGGCAAAGAAGGCCTCGCGTCATTTGCTGCCTGGTGAGTATGTGGCGGTGATCGGCGCGGGCGGACTAGGCCACATCGGGATTCAGGTTCTCGCGGCGCTATGCGCGGCAGAGATCATCGTCGTCGATCGTTCCGAAGGATCGCTCGCGCTCGCCAAGGAATGCGGTGCGCATCACCTCGTGAAGGCCGATGACGGCGAAGTCGATGCCGTGCTGGCGCTGACCGGCGGCCGCGGCGCCGAGGCCGTCATCGATTTCGTAGGCGAAGGCGATGCCATCGCCAAAGGTCTGGCCATGACTGCGAATGGCGGCTCCTATTACATCGTCGGCTACGGCGGCAAGATTGATCTGCCGACCATCGACATGATCACGACCGAAAAGACCATCGTTGGCAACCTCGTCGGCACTTACGCCGAGCTGGTCGAACTTATGGCGCTCGCGGATCGTGGCCTCGTTCAGCTCCACACTAGGGAATATAGGCTGAGCGAGGCCAACGATGCGCTTCACGACCTGCACAACGGGCGGATCCACGGGCGCGCTGTTCTGGTTCCCTAGGCATGCGCCGCCAGATGTTCAGGTTCAGTCCGGATGATCCAACGAGAGTGGTGCGAGTGACAGGTCCAAGCGGAGGCGGCCCAAAAATCACCGCCGAGGAAGCGGCCGAGCTGGAGCGCGCGCGGGATCGGATGATTGCCCGGCACAAGCTGATCGAGCGCATCATTCGCAATAACGAAATGCAGCTTCGGAATGAAAGCGCGCGCGGCGGCGCCGAGATCGAACTGGAGTGCGCGAAGCGCGATATCGCGCGCGACGGCAGCGGGCGCGCGGCGCAAGATGAACTGGAGCAGGTGTCGAAGCGCCTGACCGCGCTGCAGGACGAGCATGCGCGCCTTGTCGCGGAGCGCGAGTGGCTCAATGTAGCCTTGCTGAAATTCGATAGCGGCCCATCGGATGATGAGCACAAACATTCGGGACATGCGTGATGAGCAATATCGATACGAGCAAAATCGATCTGCAGAAAGTCAAGGCGGCGACGTCGAAGATGTCGCCCGGGAGCGGGCAGGCTGACGCCGGCCCAAACCGAACCGAGCGAGGAAGACAAGTCGAAAGACGCGTTCTTCGTTCAGGTCGCCGAAATGGCGGAAGCGATGATCGCGCGGCACGGCCAGGAGTTTGCCATCGGCACGCTGGTGCTGGCGGCGAAATTCATCGCCGAGGGCCGGCCTTTGATCAATCGCGGCATTGGACATGGCGAGGCGGCAAGCGCCGCCAAGCCTGGTTGAACTGAAGAATGAATTGCGGGAGTCAAAGTCAATTTTCGGGACTTAAAGTTTATACGCAGACGCGAGTTTCAACGACGGGATCGCGAGAGCTTCGCCGCTCTCTTGATCAAGTCACCAGAACCTGAATGCAAAAGCTGACGCAACGGTCAAAAGGAGAAGTAAATGTCTGCAAGTCTGACGCTTAACAAGATTACGTCTCAGAAGGGCATAAGCATCGCTGAGGCGGCCAACCGCGTTGCGGATCTTGGCTGGACGCCAAGCTACGTTCAGGAGGCAATGACCTTCCCCACCGACTACAAGATCTCGAAGACGCCGCGCGACCCGATGAAGCAGGTCCTGCGATCGTACTTCCCGATGCAGGAGGAGAAGGACAACCGTGTGTATGGCGCATTGGACGCGGCGCTGCGCGGCGACATGTTCCGCAACGTCGAGCCTCGCTGGGTCGAGTGGATGAAGCTGTTTTTGGCGATCATTCCGTTCCCGGAGATATCGGCGGCACGTTCGATGGCGATGGTCGGCCGGCTGGCACCTGGCGAGGAACTTCGCACCGGCTTCACCATGCAGATGGTCGACGAGTTCCGGCACTCGACGATCCAGATGAACCTCAAGAAATGGTACATGGAAAACTATATCGATCCGGCCGGGTTCGATATTACGGAAGCGGCGTTCGGCAAGTGCTATGCCACGACGATCGGCCGCCAGTTCGCCGAGGGCTTCCTGACGGGTGACGCCATCACCGCAGCCAACGTCTACCTGACGGTGGTCGCCGAGACGGCGTTCACCAATACCTTGTTCGTTGCGATGCCGTCGGAAGCCGCGCGCAACGGCGACTACGCGTTGCCCACCGTGTTCCTCTCGGTGCAGTCGGACGAATCTCGCCACATCGGCAACGGCCACTCGATGCTGATGGCGATGATCAACGATCCGTCGAACCATCAGCTGCTCGAACGTGACCTGAAATACGCGTTCTGGCAGAACCACGCGATCGTCGACGCGGCGATTGGTACCTTCATCGAATACGGAACGACGAACCGCGACAAGAACAAGGAGTCCTATGCCGAACTCTGGCATCGGTGGATCTACGAGGATTATTATCGGACCTATATGCTGCCGCTCGAGAAATACGGCATCAAGATCCATCACGACGACGTCGCCGCGGCTTGGGATCGCATCGTCAAGAAGAACTACGTCCACAAGACCGCGCAGTTCTTCACGGTCGGGTGGTCGGCGAACTTCTGGCGCATCGAGGCCCAGACCGAGAAGGACTTCGAGTGGTTCGAGCACAAGTATCCGGGCTGGTATGCGGAATTTGGTGACTTCTGGAAATGGCATGCGAAGCTCAGCGTGCCCGGCGAAACCAACATCCTGTTCAACAGTGACGTCGGCTACGTCTACCCGCACCGGTGCTGGAGCTGCATGGTTCCCTGCCTGATCCGGGAAGACTTCGTCTGCGATGAAGTCGACGGCAAGATGTACACCTATTGTTCGGAAGGGTGCCGCTGGACTCACAAGGTGGCGTTCGCCGCCGAGTATGAAGGCCGCGCCACGCCGGCAATGGGCCGCTTCAGCGGCCGCCGTGAATGGGAAGACTGCTATCACGGCTGGGACATTGCGGACGCCATCAAGGACCTCGGCTTCGTGAGGTCCGACGGCAAGACGCTCGTCGCCCAGCCGCATCTGCGCTTCGAGGCCAAGGACATGTGGACGCTCGATCACGTGCGCGGACACCAGCTCGGCAGTCCGCTGCGCGGGTTCCGCGCGCTCTCGCCGATCGAGCGTGAGGTCGCAATTGCCGACTATCGCAAGGGCTTCAAGATCAATCCTTGCCACTGACGACGTGAACCGGAGGGAGCTGCCCTGGCGGCTCCCTCCCACTACCGGACACGCGCCGTTCCGGAAAACTGTCCACGTGCCTCTGAATCAAGGTCGACAAGATGACGGACGCGCAAGTTCACAAGGTTCGCTTTGAGCCGGTGGGCATCGAGATGGAAGTCGAGGAAGGCGAGACTGTGCTAAACGCCGCGTTTCGGCAGGGCATCTCGCTCATGCACGGCTGCAAGGAGGGCCAGTGCGGAAGCTGCAAGTCCAAGCTTGTCGATGGCGACATTGAACTACTGAAATACTCGACCTTCGCCCTGCCGGATTATGAGAGCGAGACCGGCCATGTCCTGTTGTGCCGAACGCACGCCTATAGTGATGTCAGCTTCGAACTGCTCAACTACGACGAGGACCTGCTCAGCCGCTCGATCGCGGTCAAGGCGTTTGCCGGACGCGTTGCGGCGATTGCTGCGCTGACGTCGGACATCCGGCTGCTCGAGATCGAAATCGAAAAGCCGATGAAATTCTGGGCCGGCCAGTACGTCGACCTGACGGTCGGGGATGGCAGCATAACCCGTGCGTTTTCGATGGCGAACGCACCCAGCGACGGGACGCATCTTCGCTTCATCATCAAGAAATACCCGAACGGCGCGTTCTCGTCGCAACTCGACGGCGGGCTCGCCGCCGGCGACGCCGTGATCGCCAAGGGGCCTTACGGCACCTGCTTCCGGCGCGAGGAGAGGCCGGGTCCCATGCTGCTGATCGGCGGCGGGTCTGGCATGTCGCCGCTCTGGTCGATCTTGGCGGATCATATCGAGAGCGGGGAACAGCGGCCGGTGCGGTTGTTCTACGGAGCGCGGACCCGCGCGGACCTGTTTTACCTTCACGAATTATCGGCGATCGGGACGCAGCTCAAGGATTTCAAATTCGTGCCGGCATTGTCGCATGCCGGGGCCGACGACAATTGGGACGGCGAAACCGGGTTCATTCACGAGGTCGTATCGCGTCACCTGCGCGATGAGAAGCTGGCGGGGCCCATCGACGCCTACGCCTGCGGTCCGACACCGATGATCGACGCCGTGCTGCCGATTCTTCAGGTCAACGGCGTGGAGCCCGATCACATCTTCTTCGACAAATTTACGCCGGCGGTGCGATGACGGCATTGGAGAATTCGTCGCAACGAAAACAGCCACAGGGAGGACGTCATGAGTGTACAAGCAAGCAGAACCGCCGCAACGCCGGCAGCCGTCAAATCCGGAGCCGCGGGAGCTGCGGTATTTCCCGGCTCCGAGAGCCGCAAGTACAACTATTTCGAGCCCAAGGGCCGCAAGGCCACTCACTACGAAGACATGACGGTCGACGTTCAGCCTGATCCTGAACGCTATCTCCTGCAGGACTGGATCATCTCGTTTCCCGACGGAACGCCGACCTATTGCAAGGACTGGACCGCGGCGAAGAGCTCCAACTGGCACAAGTTCCGTGCGGTTGACCAGGAATGGGAGCGGACGCATTACCAGCGGCAGTCGACGATTTGCGGCATGGTACAGAACACCATCGAAAACGGCCGGAAATCCGGCGCGCCCGCGCGCTTCGACCCCGCCTGGGTGAAGATCCTGCAGAACCATCTCGGCGCCTACAAGCACGCCGAATTCGGCCTCGGCACTTCGACCATGCAGGCGCAGCGTTACGGCTACACGCAGATGGTCAACAATGCGATCTTGACGAACTCGTCGTACAAGCTGCGCTTCGCCCAGGACATCACGCTCTATCTCAGCGAAATCGGTCTTGACCTGCCGGGCTTCGACATTGCCGCCGGCAAGCAGCACTGGCTGGAGGATCCGATCTGGCAGGGCGTGCGGAAGTCGATCGAGTCGGTGATGGGTTCAAACGACTATCTCGAGCAATATTTTGCGACCAACGTCGTGTTCGAGCCACTGGTCGGCGAACTGTTCCGCTCCGGATTCCTGATGCAGGCGGCCTCGGCGCAGGGCGACTTCATCACTCCGACCGTGGTCTCCGCGGCGGAGGCGGATTACGAGCGCAATCTCGCCAACACGGTCGAACTTTTCGCCATGCTCGGGACCGATCCGACTTACGGCACCCAGAACGTCGCGTTGTTCAACAAGTGGCTCATCAAACACGCCGATCTCGCGCTGGACGCGGCCAACCACCTGCAGCCGATCTGGTCGCAGCCGCGGGTCAAGGTCGCGACCTTCGCCGACGCCTTGGGCCACGCCAAGAACCGGATCAAGGGCATCGCCAGGGAGCTTGGCCTGACCGTTCCGGCCAATCTCGCGTCATAACGAGCCCGACGTCCTTACCCCAGTTTCCTCAAGGAGAGCGACATGCTGCACGAAGACAACATCTTCAAATCGATGAAGGACATCAAGTTCGAAGACACCGTGTCACATCAATGCGGTGTAACGATGAATGACAGCGTCGAGGCGCGCGCCATCGCCGATGTCATGAGCCGACACGATCATATTACGGTGACGTACATGCCGGCGATGATCCGCATCGACGGCATTGGCAAGATGGAATTCAAGATGGACGAAATCTCCGAAGAGCTGGGCCGGGTCATGACGCCGCATCTGTTCGAAATCTCGACCTCGACGCATTACGGCCGGATGGTCATGACCGACGACAACACGGTCATGCTGTTCGGCGACATGAACGAGATGATGAAATACATCGTCTGACGATGGCTGAGAGCGATGCCTGGCCGGCCTGCTGCCGGCCAAGCCGACCGGCTCCGCCAACGGCGAGCCTTACAACATTCAATTCTGGAGCGGGAGAAACGCCATGTACAGGACCGCCAAGGGCGAAGAGATTTTCGTGATCGACGGGCATACGCATTTTTGGGACGGAAGCCCGGCGAACCAAAAGAACATCCACGGCAAGCAATTCATCGAGTGTTTCTATGCCTATCACGCCAATCTCAGTCCGCCGTCGGAGAAGTGGGAAAAGGAAAAGTTCGAAAAATACGACGCAAAGACGATGTTCGACGACCTCTTCGTCGCCGGTTATGACGACATGGCGATCCTGCAGCCGACCTATCTGACGGACTTCTACAAGAACGGTTTCAATACGACTGAGCGCAATGCGGCGATGAAGAAGAGCCATCCGGATCGCTTCATCCTGAACGGCGCTTTCGATCCGCGCGACGGCAGCAAGGGTCTCGAGCATCTGCATGAGCTGTCGGAAAAATACAAGATCAAGGGCGTCAAGCTCTACACCGCGGAATGGCGCGGGGAATCCAAGGGCTACAAGCTGAGCGACAAGCCGTCCTACCAGTATCTCGAGGCGGCGCAAAAACTCGGGATCAAGAATATCCACGTTCACAAGGGCCCGACCATTATCCCGCTCAACCGGGATGCATTCGATGTGGCTGATATCGACGACTGTGCCACGTCGTTCCAGGATTTGAATTTCATCGTCGAGCATTGCGGCCTGCCGCGGCTGGATGATTTTTGCTGGATCGCAACCCAGGAAACCAATGTCTATGCCGGCCTCGCGGTGGCGCTGCCGTTTATCCATACGCGCCCTGGGTATTTTGCCCATGTCATCTCGGAGCTCTTGTTCTGGGTCGGGCCGGACAAGATTCTCTACGGCAGCGACTACGGCATCTGGACGCCGAAATGGCTGATCGACAAATTCATGGCCTTCGAAATTCCAGCGGACCTCACCAAGGAGACCGGCTCGGTTTTGACGATGGAGACCAAAACCAAGATTCTGGGTCTCAACGCGGCGCGGCTCTACGGTATCGACGTCGAGGCCCAGAAGAAGAAGATCAGGGCGGGCGGTGGCTACGCCCATCTGCCGGAAGCCGTGCACGCGCCGCTGTGACCGTCATGAGCGAGCGAGTCGAGCAGGGTGGGCCGGCGCAGGACCGGCGGATCGAGGAGAGGCAAGCCCAGGTCTGGGCCTGCCTGCAGGGTGTGACGGATCCGGAACTGGATGAGTTCGTCGTCGATCTGAACTTCATCGCCAGGGCCGATGTGGATTCAACGAACCGGGTTCACATCGAATTCCGTTTGCCGACATATTGGTGCGCCGCCAACTTCTCGTTCCTGATGGCCGACGACATGCGCCGGGCCGTGACTGCGCTGGAATGGGTTGAAGAGGTCAGCGTGGTGCTTGGTGAACACATGTATGCCGACAAGATCAATGCCGGCCTTGCCCGAGGCCTGTCGTTCCAGGAGACGTTTGGCGCCGAAGCGGACGGTAACCTCGACGAACTGCGCCAGGCATTTCTCGTCAAGGCGTTCCAACGCCGACAGGTTGCGTTGCTGAACCATCTCACGAACATGGGTCACTCGCCTGAAACCATCGTCACGCTGACGCTGGCTGAGCTTGGCTGCCTGCCGGTCGACGATGAGGGCGAAAAGCTGGTGCGACGCTATCTTGATCGGCGGGCCCTCGTCGGACCGGCCGAGGCCGACGCGCCGGCCTTTGTCGATACGGATGGAGCGCGGCTCAAGCCCGATGGCTTTTCGGCCTATGTCTCAAGATTGCGGCGTGTCGGGGTGAATGCCGAGTTCAACGGCGCGTTGTGCCGGGGGCTGCTTTCGGTGCGTTTCGATCTCGAAACTCCGTTCGTGCCCAGAGCGCAGGGCTCGCCGGCATCGGCGGTGGTCCAACACGAATGCTGACCGCCGATCCCTTCGGCGGTGACCGTTCAGTCCGTTCAGTCTAGGAAGAGGTAAGGACATCCGATGCCGAAAATCATGCTGCATGATGAGGCGGCGCGAGCCGCGCTGGGACGGGGCGTCGCCAAGCTTGCCAAGGCCGTACGCGGCACCTTGGGCCCGAAGGGAATGAACGCGATCATGGACCGGCCGATCGGGACGCCGATCGTCTCGCGCGATGGCGTCAGCATCGCGAGCGAGATCGAGCTGGAATGCCCGTTTGAAAATATGGGAGCCCAGGTGCTGCGCGAGGTTTCGAAGCAGACCAATGACGTCGCGGGTGACGGCACCACCACCGCGACCGTGCTGGCCGACGTGCTGGTGCAGGATGGCCTGAAATGCCTCGCTGCCGGCGCCAACCCGGTTGAACTCGTCGAAGGGCTTGAGCTCGCCGTCGCCGAAACGATCGCGGCGCTGAAGCGGTCCGCCATCGCGCTGCAGGGGCACTCCGGCCTGCGTGCGGTTGCGAGCATTGCCGCCAACAACACGGCGCTCGGCGAAATGGTTGCGGAGGCCTTCGAGCGCGCGGGGAATCACGGCATCGTCGCGGTCGAATATGGCAACACCGTTCAGACGACCCTAGAAGTCGTCGAAGGCATGGCCTTCGAGCGGGGTTATCTCTCACATCACATGGTGACCGATGTGGAGAAGATGCAGGTCGTTCTCGATAATCCGTTCGTTCTGATGACCGATCACAAGATCCAGACCGGCGAGCAGCTCGCCGGCGTGATCTCGCTGATCGAAAAGAGCGGCAGGCCCCTGTTGATCATCGCGGAGGAGGTCGCGCCGTCGGTGATCATGCAATTGTTGGCGCGCCGCGAGAAGACGAACTTTAAGGTCGCCGCGATCCATCCGCCAGAGTTCGGTCATTGGCGCAAGGCGATGCTTGAGGATATCGCCATTGTCACCGGAGGCCGCGTGATTTCGGTCGATCTTGGCGGCAAGCTGGAGAAAGCGGAACTACACGACCTCGGTTCTGCGAGGCAGGTGCGCATTTCAGCCTCTAAGACTTTGATCACGGCGGGCGGGGGCGCCCCAGAGAAAATCTCCGCCCGCCGCGAGCAGGTCATGCGGCAATATGATGCCGCGCCGGAAAATATCGAGCGAGACAAGTTTCAGGAGCGGATTGCCAAACTGTCCGGCGGCACGGCAATGATTCTCGCGGGCGGAGCAACCCCCGTCGAGCAGAAGCGCCGCACCCAATTGATCGAGGATGCGATCAATGCGACGCGTGCGGCGATCGAAGAGGGTATCGTGCCTGGCGGTGGACTTGCGTTGCTGAAGGTCGCACCGAAACTGGATAATCTGATCGAAGGATTGAGCGGCAGCACCAAACAGGGCGCGGAGTTGCTGCAACGCGCGCTGAGCCGGCCGCTCTATTACATTGCGGCGAATGCCGGGCTGAACGCTGAGGCGGAGGTGAACAAGGTCGCGAACGGCGCGAACGGCCATGGCCTTGACGCACGCAATGGCGCGTCCGTCGATCTCGTCAGGGCCGGCATCATCGATCCGGTCAAGGTCTGCTACAGCGCGGTTCGTAATGCGGCCTCCGTCGCGGGTCTGATATTGACGACGCAGACTTTGATCGCAAAGAAGCCCGACGACTACGATCCGACCGCGGGCCCAGCCATTGGCGGCGGTGCCGAAATGCTTTGAGATCGTGCCACGGGAAGAAGGGCGTCAAACGGGTCAGCGTTGCTGTTCTATTTTATCGCGCCTTGCGTCCGGCCGGTTGCAGCGGCTCTGCCGTTCAAGCCGGCGCCAAGCGCCAAACTGAGGTTTCGTGGCCAGTCGCCGTGGCAGTGTGTCACGGCCTGTTCTGTCCGAGGGCACGATAGATTGTGTTTCTTGAGACGCCGAGACGTCTTGCCGTTTCGCTGATGTTGCCGGCGGTTTCGGCATGAACCATGAGAATGCGGGCCCGCTGGGTGTCGTGGAGTGACCCGAGCGCTGTCGGGGGCACCTGATCGAGTGCGGCTGCTGCGCAGGCTTCATCAATCGAGCCGTTCGCCACGCCAAGGGTGAGGCGTGCCAGCATATTGCGCAGCTCGCGAATATTGCCGGGCCAAGGGCACGGAGCCAGTCGGGCCAGCGCCTCCGCTGTGAGGTCGCAATCCGGATCGATCGTGCGGAGCAGGTGATGTGCTATGGCGTCGAAATCGGTTCGGTCACGCAGACGCGGTAGCCTTACCTCCAAGGTGTTGAGCCGATAGAGCAAGTCGGAGCGAAATCGTCCCTCGGCAACGGCCCGGTCGAGGGTCGCATTGGTAGCCGATACCAGGAAGACATTGACCTTGACTCCGGTGCCACCAACGGGCCGAACGGTCCAGTCGTCGAGTAGGCGAAGCAGTACCGCTTGCAGCGCAATCGGCATGTCGCCGATCTCGTCGAGGAACAGCGTGCCACCATCGGCCTCCCTGACCAGTCCGGCCGCTCCGCCGCGCCGCGCGCCGGTGAACGCGCCGTCGGCATAGCCGAATAGCTCGGCCTCGATCAGGTTTTCGGGCAGCGCGGCACAATTGATGGGAACAAATGCGCCGGAGCGGCCACTGGCGGCGTGGGCGTGTCGGGCCAGTTGCTCCTTGCCGGTACCGGTCTCACCGCGGATCAGGATCGGCATCTTGCGCGCCGCCGCGCTTTCGACACGCCGCACGATGGCGCGCACGGCCGGGTCCTCGGCGACGAAGCTCGAGCCCCCGTTCTCGATCGCCTTCCTAGGAACTTGAGGTTGGCGGCGTCCAGACTTTCTGGCACGGTGTCGAAATCCGGTCGTCGCTACGCTCAAACACAGCTTTCGGGCCCAGAACGCTGCGATCCGAAGCCGACGGCCGGCGCCTCGCGTGCAGCACGACGATCGCGCCGATGCCGGCGCCCCCATTGTTCACGAGATCGAAACTCGCGTTCGGCAGGAGCTCCTTCAATCTGGCCGGCCAATCCTCGAAAGGGAGCGCTTTCAAGAACCGGGTCGGCGCGTCACCGTCAGTGCGGGGGCCGCTATCCCGCACGCTGCTCAGCGCGCGCTCGGTTGCATGCAGGATTGCGCCTCGACGATCGAGTACGACGTACTCGCCGGTCGACCACAGCGATTTCTTGGCAAGGAAATGGCAGAGCAGCTTTTCGTGATCCTGCTTGATGGATTGGGCAAGAACGCTTTCGACGTGATGGCCCACGGCAACCGCCAGCGCCAGGCTCT
The DNA here is from genome assembly GCA_963770385.1 of uncultured Alphaproteobacteria bacterium. Classification (GTDB taxonomy): domain Bacteria; phylum Pseudomonadota; class Alphaproteobacteria; order Rhizobiales; family Xanthobacteraceae; genus Bradyrhizobium. The sequence continues at coordinate 4,864,335 of CAVYPJ010000003.1, forward strand.
GGGGATTAAACGTGCTTGCCGGACCCGATATGTCGACCACGCCGAGCAGTTCACCATCGCTGGGATCGTGAACCGGAACAGCAGCACAGGTCCATCGCTGCACCTCGCTGCAGAAATGCTCCGCGCCGTGAATCTGAACCGGTCGTGATTCCGCCATGGCTGCGCCGATGGCGTTGGTACCGATATCGGCTTCGCTCCAGCGTCCGCCATGCTCCAGATGAACCGTGCGTCCGGCATCGATGACTCTGGCGTCTCCCTGGGTGTCGATGATCAACCCGGTAGGGTCGGTCAGGATCATGATGGATCCCGCATCGCTCAGGAACGTCTTCGAATTCTGTAGCGCGCAACGGGCAGCATGACGGAGCGAAGCGTGCTTTGAGCGGTGCCGAAACAATTCGGTGTCAGCGACAAGCGGCGCCTGCGCGCGATCGATCGTGACCCGGTGATTTCTGGATCGCTGCCATGACGCGGCGACCGACGATCTCAGGTCCGCCGACAGCGCTCCGTGCTCGACGAATTTCTCCCACGCCGCTCGAACTTCCCGTTGGTCCATTCCGGCTCCCCCAACGCGACGAGCCCGACACCCGCAATCGAGGGGTCGCGCGATCGATCGCCGGTTGCAGATTGCTGGTGGCGACGGCCGTTGGCATCACGCAAAGCGCAACTTCCAACTCCTTTAAGAGTCCCGAACGGGAGACCTCGATCAAGTCGAAAGTTTGTCGGGCGCATTCATTCATGATGACGGCCTGCCGGTGTCTCACCCCAACCGCCCGGATCAACAAAGCTGCGGTGCAGCATTTGCGCGCCCTTGGATACGAAACCCATTGTTACCCAGCCCAAAAACTCGATACCTCGCCGGCCGGCTCTTCGGGCTTGTTGCTGCCGGCTGCATATATGCTGCGGCGTGAGGCTGGTAAAAGAAGAGCGCGTTGTAGCAGAAAGCGCGATGAGATCAGGTTGAATCAATGTAGCGCTACACCGAATCGACCCCCGACTTTGCCGGTCTCGGGTCAGGGGGCGAGATCCGGCACCAGCTTTATAAGGAGTTCGGAGCCGGCAAGCTGGATCGCGTAGATTTCCAAAGTGTGCCGACCGATGAAGCGCAGGGCGCCGGCTATGGCTTCTGGCGGTTGGATGCGGCTCGGGCCGCGCAGGAACAGACACAGGCTCGCGGACCAAACACCGATGCCGAAAATGAAGATGGCGAACTCGATTTGAGGAAATAAGTATTCACTTTGCTCCTGCCAAACGTAAGCGACCACGGCGGCAAGGCAGGCCAGCAGTCGCATTAGGCCTGCGTTCCCTCTCATCGCGGGCGGCGCCGAGCTTTGGGCTGGGCCATCCATGTCGGTAGCTGATCTGCTGTCGACATACATGCGTTGGCACAAGCCGAACAGGGCCCACAACCATCCTTCTGAGCCGTAATCGACAATCTTTTCCGCTATCGACGATACCGCAAAAAGTGCGAAAACGAAGAAGGCGAAGGCGGCCCAACCGTGCCGTTGTAGAAGGATTTGCACGTAGGGCCGCACAACGCGGATGAGTGCCAAGCTCAAAAGAATGTTCGGTGCGACCCAGGTCCATTTTGCGTTCCAGCTTTCGAGCAGGGTCAAGATGGCGCCGAGCCAGATCCAGCGTAGCGGGACGGTCCTGGTCTGCGCGTAGCCCATGAGGAAGAAGAACGTCGGAGCCGCCAGGCGTCCGACAACGCTCCACCAGCGGTCGTCTTCTATGAAGAAATAGCCAAAATGGCCGATCGAAACCGAGATGATTGCCGCGGTTTTCAGCCAGTCGGCATTGTCAACGGCGTGAGGCGTGTGCGGGTTTCGATGAGATGTGCTCGTCCAATGCATGGGTCCTGCACTTCTGCGTCCAACTTGTGCTCGTTGAGCGTTACTCGCGCAGTCCACGAAGGCAGCTTATTATCGAGGCCGTCCCGCATGCTAGGTTCGTACTCGCGCTGCCGCAACCGTTTTTGTCGAAATGGAGCCAGGTTCACACGGTGGCGACGGTCTGGCGATCTCCAAAGGCTGCCCCTTGGACACCTTGCCCTCTTTCGCGCTTTCGTGCAGGCGGCGCCGAAGGTGGAGGCGATGCGGTGATCATGGGGCGTTCTTGCCTTACATCAGCCGACGCTTCGAATGACAAGCGCAGCGCAGATATCAGTTCCCTGGATAGTCTGCGCATTAAATCGCTCCGGCCCTCCATAATCAGGTGGCGCATGAACGACACGTAGATTTGGAGCTAATTCGAATTCGAACGCGTCGAGGCCGAAGGGCAATCCCTCTCCAATGGATTTCAGAGCTGCTTCCTTGAGGCTCCAGAGTTGGCAGAAAGTTCGCAGGCGAGCCAAACCGCCTACCGCTTTAACAGCCTTCACCTCGGCTTGCGAAAAGAACTGTTGAGCGAGTTCTGCCGCCTCCAGGTTCCTCGTTTGATCTTCGAGGTCAACACCGATCCTGTGTGTCGACGACCACGCGCCGAGAAAACCGAACCGGCAGGAGGAAAAACTAAACGAGACATTTGGCAAATCGGGAAGGTAGGGACGCCCTTTCTCTGTCTCCTGGAATACGATCCGCGATAAAGGCTGCGGTGATCCGAGCACGAAGGCTCCGCAATAGCGACGAAACGCACGCCGTTGTTTGAAATGAGCCTTGCCGTCTTCCGTGACAAAGCGGTCCGCCCTCTGCAACTCGATGTCCGACAGGACTGACGCGCAACGCCGTGATGCCTCGGGATCGCGCGAAACCGGCGCATACAGAACGCGAGCCGCATGATTGGCTGCCGCCGGCGTCCAGTCGACTGCGCTGGCGGCGAACAGACCGTTAACCCATTCGCTATCATCTGCAGTCATGTGAGCTTCGCAATTTGATCCTTCTCGTCGATAGCTGCTTTCTCCGGGAAGCTCGGGAGGTTCATCGCCTCCTCGTCGCAGAGCGATCGTGGGAGGAGGGTTGAACCGCTCACAGGCTCCGCGGGGCTCCCTTCGTAGGTAGCTGTGATCATGTTCATCTCCTTGAGGACGAGCGACAACGGCAAAAGGGTCGTGTCCCGCTCAATGACCGCGCCACCCATCACCGTGGCCCCGAAGGCGACGGTGCAGCCGTCCTGGATGTGAGTTCGCTTCACCTTCAGCATCATGTTCTCGAAGGTGTGAAACTGCAGGAAGCCGTCGATAACACAATCATTGCCGAAGCTCACCGCGTTCCAGTCGGAGCACTGCATTGGCCGGGTCACGATTGTCCCGTAGCCAATATGACATCCCATCCATCGTAGGATGGAATTCGCGAGAACAGTCCCGGCGCCGAACATGAGAGGACTTCTGCACCAGACGAAGAAGCAGTCCTGCGCGAAGAAGTAGGCGAAGTGGCGCCAGGACCAGAAGGGGGTCGAGTGATTGGCTCCCCATTCGCTGCCGATGAGGGACTTCTTGATCGCGACGCTGAACAGGACCAGATTGACTTCTACGAGGATCAGAGCAATCAGCGCGCTGGCGATTGGGTGTCCGCCCAATCTCAGCAAACAAACGTACAGAACCGGGAAGACGATCATCTCGGTGATGGGCAGCATGCCGATGCTCAGGAAGTCGAACAGGAAGACCCGGGTCAGGAAGAGGGGAAAGTCCGGCAGTCTGTGGGTTTCATTCTCCGCCTCAAATGACGCGCTCGCGAATTTCACCGGCGGATTTCCCGCCACCGTGATTGGATCGCCAAGCCGGGACCGCATTTGTCGTCGGAACTGTATGTCATTGCCCGGCGTGGAGACGCCTAGCAGGAAGTTGGACGGGAAATTCCCGTACTCCGCTACGCAATTGTTACCGCCGAAGAAATTCCGGGGCATATCGAGGCGGCGCAGCTTGAAGTGCTCGGCGCCATAATCGAGCATGTTCGTGAAACATCCATTGGAGAAGAAAATCTGGGAGTCGGCGGCAGCAACCTCCGGGACGAGGTTGAACATGACGTCGCACTCGGAGGCGCCAAACCGCGGGAAGTGCATGCCAGCGAGAGCCCTCAGGTACTGCCCGGTGATGCTCCAGGTCCACAGTCTCTGGATGCCGTTCAACCTCTTCATTCTGTACATGAGGAGAGCGCCCCTGAGCCCGCGCGAGGGATACAGACCCGGCGAAACGGCCGTCCAGCGTATGAAGAGGCAGCCCAGCAGAGAGGTCACGACGACGGTGACCCAGCTGACGACAAACGAGTAAAGAGCCAGGTGCCAGACGATCTCGAACAGCGGCGTCACCCTGAAATATTCGTCGGAAAGTTCAGCTTCTCCGGCGGGTACCAAGGCGCGGGCGAGCCAGAAGATCGCGGCGGTGGGGACCACAATGAGCCAAAAGGATAGGAAGATCTGCATAAGGAGGTTGAGGGTCTCCAGTAGCCAGATCGGATACGCGTACTGACAGGCGATCGCCGTGCGCTTCAGCTCCGTGCAGCGGCCGTTGAGGCGCGCGGGAGCTCCTTCCCAGATCTCCTGCGAGCCCACGTTGGCGAGGATGGGGGTCAACGGAGTGATCCAGGTGCCGCGGCCCACCGTCACATTGTTGGCGATGGCGGCTCGCGTCCCGATCTTGCAACCACGCTCGAGATGAACCGGACCGACGTGCAGGTGCTGCCCCGACCACTTGGTCGTTTGGATGTAAGCCCCGGTCGAGATGGCGACATCGCCCTCGATGGAGATCAAATCCAGGGGCCCGGATAGGTCGGCATCGTGTGCGCACTGAAGGTTGTCGCCCACGGTCGCGCCGAGTTGCCGCAACACGAATGCCATAAGCGGAGCGCTGCGATACATCGCACGCAGCGGGAGGAGCACCATGGTCTCCAGCCGTCCGATGCACCAGATTCGCAGATGCATTTTGCTCCACTTGGGGTACACACCCGGGGTCACATTGTTCTTGCGGATGTCACCTCCCATGAAGAACTTGATCGTCATGACCCAGAGCAGGCTGGCGAAGGGCGTGACGAGGGCCAGCAAATAAAGGAAGAAGCCGTCGATGATGAACGCCCAGAGGCTGGCGGTCGTGAAGATCGTTCCGAATTCGATGAAGTCGAAGAAGCTGAGGAACGCCACCATGAGCGGGGAATACAAGAAAATCGCGAAGAGGACCTGCAGGGTGGTAAAGTATCCGATGGAGAGCACCTCTGCCGCGGCCTCATCGCGCTCAGCGCTGATCTCGCCGGATTTCACAGAGGCCGCAAAGGCCTTGGAGGCCTGCCGGGGCGCCCGTGGCCGGTTGGCCACTTTTCGAGCAGTGTTGCAGTCACTGAGCAGCGCCCGGACCGGCACCACCCATCCTGCAGATTGCAGTTTCTGCGCCAAGCGTGCGATGAGGATCGAGTGCCCACCAGCCTCTGCGAATCCATCATCCAATCCCAACGGAGTCTCGAACACGGCCCTGCAGATCGATAGCACTTCCTCACACTCGGGATCCATGCCCGCTTTGGCATCAGGCACCTTGACTTCCCCGTCCCCTGTGTTGCGCGCACTGGCCGGTGTATCCCAACGATTGTCCTCAGTTTCCGGCTCGGCGTTCCTCAATAGATGAGATAGGTTTGGCAAGCACTTCCGGTCGATCTTCCCCGAAACCGGCATCATGACGAATTTTTCTACAAGGAAGAACTTCGTCGGGATCGACGGCGCTGGAAGTTGTTTGGCCAGCGTCGCCGTCACCCGCGCGGCCCACTCCGCCGGCGCGGGAGTGACCACCGAGATCTCTCCTTCGCAGACTGAAGGCGCGGCAACAAAGGCGACCAGCGTCTCGTTCTGGTAATCCAAAACGGCGGCCTCGATCTCACCGAACTGCGACTGGAGGACATCCTCAACGGCCTGCGCCTCAACGCGATGCCCGCGCACTTTGAGCTGCGTGTCGATTTCGGCCGAGGAAGTGCACGCGCTGCGTTCGGACGTCGATTTTGCATTTGTCCCCGGTGCGGTACAGGCGGCCGAACTGAGGGTGCGTGATGAACTTCTGGACGGTTTGCTCCGGCAAGTTGCGGTACCCGCGTGCAACGTGCACCCCACCGATACAGAGCTCTCCAACCTCCCCGTGGGGCAGTGGTTGGAGTTGGTTGGCCTCGAGGATGACGTAGGTGACATTGGCGAATGGCGATCCAATTGTGATGGGCTCCCCCGGCCGCAAACTCTGGCGGCTCGTGTCGGTGCTCGCCTCTGTGGGTCCGTAAGTGTTGATGATTTGCCGTCTGCCCCGGGTCCAGGGCTCCACGAGCGCGCTGGGGAAGGCTTCGCCCGCCGGAACGATGTAGCGGCACAGCGGATAGGGCAGATCCAGTTCGGGGGTTGGTGTGAGGGTGGTGAGCAGCACCGGAGGACAGAAGAGCACCGTGACCTCGGCTTCTCGGAGGACGGGGACGAGGTCCGGGCCGGATCGGATCTGCTCCTTGGTCAGCATGACCACAGTGCAGCCCGACACCCAGGCGCTGTACATCTCAGAGATGCTGCCGTCGTAGCCCAGCGACGAGGTGAGCGAGGTTGCGTCCATGCCGGGAAGGAGATCGAAGTAATCGGCGTAGCTCAGGGCAAGGTTCACGTAACCTGCGTGCGGGCACTCGACTCCCTTGGGCATCCCAGTGGTGCCGCTCGTGTAAAAGATGGTCGCAAGGCGCTGCGTGGGGTCGTCCAGCCAAGGCGGCGGTTCCCTGCGGGGCATCCTCTCCGGCAACGTCAGGACGTCGAGTGTCGGCAGGTCGCGGAACTTGTCTTGCCCCCGCGTCAGAATGACTACCGGCTGTGCGTCGTTGAGCATGTGGGTGACCAAGGCGTCGGGCAACGTGGTATCGAGGAACATCACTGTGCCGCCAGCCTTGAGAATGCCGAGGTGCGAGGCCACGATTTGCCAATTGTCTTGCGACATGGCCACGGCCACGACCTGGTCGGGTCCTGTGAGGAAGGCAGAAAGGGCCGCGGCCACGCTCTCTGCTCGCGCGTCGAGTTCAGCGAAGCTCAGGGATTCTCCGGTGTGGGGAATCTGCAAGGCCGTTAGATGCGGAAACTTCTCGGCCGAGCGGCTGAAGACTTCCGTGAGCCACCGGATCCCTTTCTGATGCGGTACGTTCACGAGGTGGCTGTCGCCAAAGACATCCGTCAAGCTGTATGGGCAGGTGTCCGCCTGAGGCATTTTCTCAGCCGCCCAACGGTAGCGCCGCCAAGCTACAAACGTCAGTGCAAAGAAAACCGCGACGGCAGTTGTTGCAAAACTTGCTGCCAAAGCTCTTCCTCACATACTCGTAAGTCTAGACTCTCAAGTTCTCAGAGACTGCCAGGTTCTCAGAGACGCTTGGGTCTTCGACCTCAAAGGTCATAGTTGCTCGCTGCCTGAGCATGGCGAAGGTACTACGTTTAATCGAAGTATCGCTGTAGCGTACCATTTCGGCGGACGTCCAAGGTAACGCAATGGGGTCCACCGCCCAACAGTTTGGAGTGCCGCAATTTTAGGGGGATCACATCAAGACCCTCCTTCTCCAGGAGTTTTATCAGAGACGGCTGATTTCGATCGACCACGACCAAATTGGGATTGATGCTGAATGCATTCATGTCAATCCAGTCACTGCCAATGGATCTGGACAGATAGTCGGCATCATATCTGTCTGTGTTCTCCATCGGTGGACTGTAGATGACCTTCCACTGCTTCAAGATTTTGGGCAGGGTATCGTCATTGACACGAGCAGGATTGGCGAGGACCAAGCCAGGGCGTAAGGCCACAAGGGTCGAGTCGATATGGCTGCCAAAATAGACATCTTTGAGGAAATGGACCCGATATTTGTCACCTAGAATTGACTGCAGCCAATGTCCCCCCAACTCGTTGCCCGTGGCGCTGACCAGATAGATCAAATCCTCGCCAAAACGCAGGACGTTAGCTGCATCAAAGGCCGGCTCATCGTTGCGTGGCGTGGGCTTGTTTGGATCAACCCCCTCGAAGAGTGAGTCCAAGAGCATGGGCTTGGGAGCGCTGTACCACTTTGCGCCTGACTTCATATACTCCATCAGCAACGTGCGATAGCCGAACGTTTCCTGGGCGCGGCTGCGGATGACATTGGGCGTTTCGATAATGTGGTCACCGATGACCAACAAAACATCGCGGGGACAATAGTTGTAGTACCCCTGAGCTTCCCAATGGATCGTGGAAAATTTGCCATCGTGCGGCCAGGTGTCCGGACGTTTGACGGTGATGCCCAAGCCTTCCAGGATTTTGGCAAATCCATTCAAATCCTCTTCCGTCTCTTCAATAATCTGTTGAGGAAAAGGGCCGCGGGGAATTTCGGCCAATGAACGGTCAGGAAATTCTGCGAGCTGGGTGCTTCGGTCTGGCGTAGGATACCGCGCATTCAGCGGATTGCCCACAATAACTTCTTCGAGTTGATCCCACTCATTGCAACTCCATACACCTGACATGTTAATCTGCTCGCTCGCTTGTTCTGAGTGAGAATGACCTGCCCTGTATCCTTCGGAACAGCGCGAGTGCTCCGCGCTTGAGGTTGACGTATTTCGAATTTCGAAAAGCCTTGCATCTTCTTCACCATCGGGCGGAATTGCTGAAGAAGTCAGGTAGCGCAATTGCCGCGCCGGACGATTTTGCTGCCTCGAGTACAAAATTGCCGACTGCAAGATCAAGAACACCAAGCCCAAATGGCGAAAATATGCGAGGCTTGCCATGATCTGGTTTGAGCTTCTTCTCTAGAACATCCACCAAACTCCCGGAGACAAAGTCCCTATTTCCCGTCGCCATTTCTGTTAGATGGAGCGACGTTCTTGCCTTCAGGCAATGATCCACATCATCGACAATGTTTTGTGATGCGAGAATCACATTCACGCAAATGTCGCGCAGCGACAAATGCAGGACAGTGGGGCAGTGCTCGAACAGTTTTTCATCGGAAAGATAGGGATCCAGCGTAGTCGTGGTGAATAGTATCAAAGAAGAATCGGATATGGCGCCCTCCAACCGATCTTGAATATCGGCCTGCAGGTCGTAATGATCGCGAAGCCACTTGCTGAAGTGCTCCGCCTCCTTGCGGTCCACATCGTACAAACTGATTTTACGAAACTTCCAATTTCGAAATAAAAGCCACTCGACGGTTGTACGAGCGATTACGCCAGTTCCGATTACGCCGAGAGTTCCTTTAAAGGGATTGGGGGAAATCTGCTCTGCTGCCGACGCGGCAGAGGCGGCAGTGCGCGTAGCACTGATCAGCGATGCCTCGATACAGGCCAGCGGATAACCCGTCGTGGCATCGTTCAGAATCAGGACTGCCGACGCTCGGGCCAGGTTACTGGCCCTGTTTTCAGGGAAACTCGATATCCATTTGATGCCGCTTTTTTGAACCGCACCGCCGAGATGGGCTGGCAACGCGATGATGCGGGCGCTGGGCCTATCCGGATATCGGAGGAAGTAGCTGTCCGGATTGAGAGTATTTCCCGAGCCGTGAAGACGGTATGCCGCCTCAACAGCGTCGAAAACCTGCTTCTTGTTGTCGTCAATTACACGCTTAACCGTCGAGCCGGGAACAACATAGAAGGTGGGAGCGGATGGCATGTTTTATTCTCCCATTTACGCCCGACTGTTTTTGCCGCCGATCGTGTCAATCAACTCGCTAACGCGCGCCGACGGTGGCGGGTCAGTTAGCATATCGTTGCGCCAGGGCGCCGGCCGTGAGCGCGGCGATCAAGCGCTTTTTCTGTGCCTCACTCGGACGAGACGGACGCATAGGTTCGCGCGGGCCTGTCATCTTCAGGTACAATGACCTTCTCTACCCAGGCGGGGTCATAAATAGTGTCCAGGTACTTTTCGCCGAGATCCGCGGATATGGCGACTATGGTGTCGCCGCGACTGAACTCTGGAGCGAGCTGCTGTACAGCGGCCAGGACTGTTCCGGTGCTTCCCCCAACAAGCAAGTGATAATTTCGAACGAAAGAAAGACAAGCTTCAACCGTTCTTTCTTCCTTCACTGCGACGATTCTATCCGGATTGGCGAGGTCCGCAAGCTTTGGTCTCACACTCGCGCCAATGCCAGGGATGTTTCTTTTGCCGGGCCTGCCTCCGAACGTGACAGAGCCTACTGGTTCGACGGCCACAACTTTGATCCTTGGGAATTCTGCACGAAGTCGTTCCGAGACCCCGGCCAGGGTACCGGTAGTGCCGCTCCCAACAAAAACCCAATCGACCTTGTCAAATTCGCGCGCAATCTCATTTGCCGTTTGCTCGGCATGAACATTCTTGTTGGCTACGTTAGCATATTGATTGAGCCAGACTGCGTTGGGCTCCGATCGCAGTATTTGATCGATTTTCTCTAACCTGCTTCCCAAATATCCCCCAGCGGAGTCGCGATCTTCAACTACTATGACCTTTGCCCCATAGAGTTCCATACCTCTTAAAGTCGCGCGATTGGCGTTTGGATCGGTCACGCAAATAAATTTGTAGCCTTTGATGGCACATATCAAACTAAGCGCTAGCCCGAGATTTCCTGATGACAATTCGACCAATACGGTTTCGTTTGGCCTGGCAATCCCTCGCCGTTCCAAGTCCTCGACAAGCCCTATCGCAGTCTTGACCTTGATCGAGCCCGTTATATTGAACCCTTCCAACTTTAGAAACACGTCGTGTCTTCCGGCAAAAGCCGGAAGACGATAAAACAAATCACGAAAAATCAGCTGTAAGGGCGACTCGATGATCATAGTTCGGCATCCCTTGAGCAGAAGACCTTGGGCCACCAACTTGAGTGTTGCGCCCTCGTCTTTTTTCCGACCAACCAACTCAGGCTGTCGTTCCTGGTCGGAAACGCGCAGACCTCATATATCGCAGCGGCGCGGCTCATCAGTTTCACCGCCGTCACCTGCGGGGCGACCTTGAAGCAGGCTCTTTGAACATCTGCCGATTGTGGTGTTCATCGCCTGTTCATCGCCCTTTCGGGGATGCGTTATCGATCATGCATAGTGCTTGTCAGATAGGCAATGCCAGAATTGGGCATCGTTCCCGGCACGGGCAGTCCGCACTTGTCGGGGTCAAGCTGATGTACGACTCCTCTGCCTTCTGGATGAAGCTATTCGAGCGCGCTGATCCAACGGAAAACACGAGGCCCGCGCAATCAATCGTCTCTTATTCGCCGCTCCCGCGTTCTTTGACTTCAACACTTTCAATGCGCGGCTAATCAACGGATCGATGCCGTTTTCAATATCGGTCTTCTTGTTAAGCAGCTTGATGTCGACTGGTACACCCTTACCTTCGTAGCACACCATGTCAGCTGAAAGGTACACTTGGTACGACAAACAGTACTCCCAGCCATTGGGGAGTTTCTTCTCGAGTTGATACGAGAATATGCCGTTCGTGTGATCGCCTATGATCGTAACATGAGGCAGCTCCTTTATCGCAAGTGCGAAGGCCTCTCCGCCGCTAAAAACGGAATCACAAGTCAAGAGCACGATTGGCCTGGTGAATTGTACGTCACCTTGCGGTTCGAGGTACCAGGTCTTGAGGGTCGTAAAGTCATCTTTGCCTGGGCCAATCTTCGTCTTCCTGTGAAAAGCGACCCGCTTGCGGTCGCAAAAGCGATTGATGATCGCGATCGCAATACTATCCTCCCCGCCGGGGTTGTCGCGAATATCAATGATAATCCCTTTCAGGTCCCTGAAGTCACGGGCAATCTTGTCAAGAGCAGCAGTCAGTCTCCGCTTACTAACGCCTTCCAACTCGAGGATCCGAATGTAGCCGAATTTCTGCGACCTGCAGTAGCGAAGCATCCAGGCCTCAGTCGCCGCAGGCCTCCCGAAACAATTGTCGACAAGAGTCTTCTCGGTCGTTTTGAAGAGCTGCTTAATCTCGCGGGTCGTGAATTCCTGCCTAAATCTGGGCTTTTTTTCCGGGTTGAAGTATCGTTTCTTCCGATGCGCACTTGCTTTGGCCTTCAACTCTACATGCCCGTCATTTAACGGATCGAGCATCTGGCAAAAGATATCGAAGAGTTCGTCATCGCTGGTCTTGCTTGTGACTTTTGATCTGTAGGTGTCATGCTGCTTTTTCCAATTGACGTTCCTCAATTGGAAAAATGGGTATCTTTTGTGAAAGGTCTCCCACAGGACCTTAAAATTCTTTTCAGGGTCGCGAATGCTCATGGCGGTATCGATCTTAGCACCAGTGCAGGAAGATGCAGCATCAGCTCCAGCATCGATCTTCGGGTGCTTTGCTCGAGGAAAGCGGGCACAAGGCTAGCTGACGGTGCCCCTGCTTTCATCCGCCGATGGGTAGAGCCTCGGTTTCGAGAATCGGCCGCGGCTTGGCTCGTTGATGAAGCGCCGATCCGGTTCGGCACACTCCAACCCATTTCCCGACGGGAGGTGCAGCCTCCGCGAATGCTCGACCTCCCCATCGGATCCATCGACGAACTGATCTGCCGACGAGACGGTTGACACCGGCCGGGCGTTCGGCCGCAATGGCGGGACAGCCTGAGGTGGCGCATGGAGTTCCAGACCCGTTCGAACCCGGTCGCCCGCGCCCGCGAGCTCGGGGCGCAGATCGCCGCCGCAGCCGACGAGATCGAGCACACGCGGCGCATCCCGGAAGCGTTGCTGGGACGGCTTCATGACTCGCGGCTGTTCCGCATGCTGCTGCCACGCTCCGCGGGTGGCGACGAGACGGAGCCTGCGGTCTACGTTGCGGCGATCGAGGAGCTCGCCCGGCACGACGCCTCGCTCGCGTGGAACGCCTTCGTCGCTAACAGTTCCGCGCTGATCGCGGCCTATCTGGAGCCCGCGGTCAGTCACGCCATCTTCGCTGATCCGCGCAGTATCGTGGCTTGGGGACCCCCAAACGCTTCGCGCGCGACTGCGGTCGACGCCGGTTATCGCCTAACCGGCAAGTGGGATTTCGCCAGCGGCTGCCGACAGGCCCGCTGGATGGGCGCGCACTGCCATGTGCTCGAAGCGGACGGCGCGCTTCGGCTCAACCGCTTCGGCCGGCCCACGGTCCGCACGCTGCTATTTCCCGCGAGCGAGGCGGCCCTGCTCGACACCTGGCGTACGATCGGGTTGTGCGGCACGGCGTCGAACTCTATGGCGTTGATGACTTGTTCGTGCCCGAGGCGTTCAGCACCACGCGCGAAGACCCGACGCTGCGCCGTGAGCGCGGCCGCCTCTATGCCTTTACCATGCAGGGCCTCTACGCGACCGGGGTCGCCGCCGTGGCGCTCGGCATCGCGCGCGCCATGCTGTCCGAGTTCATCACGCTGGCGTCCCGCAAGGCGCCACGGGGCCTTGCCCGGCTCGCCGACAACGCCGTCGTGCAGGCCGACGTGGCACGCGCGGAAGCGCGGCTCGGCTCGGCTCGCGCCTACCTCATCGAAACGCTCACGACGATCTATGCGCTTGCTGACGACGTGGCGCCGATCGAGATAAACGACCGGGCCCGAGTGCGGCTCGCCTGCACCAACGCGATCCAGGGCGCAGCCGAGGTCACAGACTTCGCCTACAAGGGAGCGGGCGTCGACGCGATCTTCCCGGGCAGCCCGTTCGAGCGCCGCTTCCGCGACATGCACACGCTTTCTCAGCAGATCCAGGCACGCAGCGCTCATTTCGAGCCGGTCGGGCAGATCCTGCTCGGCGTGCCGCCTGAGACGTTTCTCTAGTGTGACGAAGGTGCGCCAGGCCGCACTCGTTTGTGATTTGTCCAATGACGCGTCGTTCCGGCAAACACGGGTTGACACTTGGAGCAAGCCGACGGCTCAATTGCTGTGGAATGCTGTTGCGCAGCACTGGTCGGTAGGCAGCCGATATCGCCCGCGCTCTTATCCAACAAAGCGCGGCGATTACAATCACGGAACATGCCATGCCATTCAAGGTTCACGTCGGTCCGCAGCAAATCTCCATCCACCAGGGCCAGACAGTGCTGGTCAGCGAACCGGACGGGCAGATCAAGTGGCCAAGCGATGAGGGCCTCTATTTCTTAGACACAAGGGTCATGAGCAGCTGGGCCATCTACGCCAATGGCGAACCCTGGGACCTTCTCAATGGAGGGGCGATCACCCATTACGCGTCGCGAACTTATCTCACCAATCGGAGGATTCACACCACGGACGGCGTCATCCCGCAGCGCACGCTCGGCTTCATCCTCAGCCGATGCATCAATGGCGGCATGCACGAGGATCTCGACATCACCAACCACAATACGAAGCGGGTACGCTTCCAGCTCGAGATCGCGATGCGTTGCGACTTCGCGGACATTTTCGAGGTGAAATCGGGCGAGATCGTACGCCGCGGCCGGATCACCACGACGTGGACGCAAGCTAAGCAGGAGCTTCGGACCAGCTACCAGAACGGCGATTTCATGCGCGCGGTCACCGCCGCTCCCGCGCATCGCTCGGCCGAGGCAGAGTATGCCAATGGCCGACTGACCTTCGACATCAGCCTTGATCCCGGGGAAGTCTGGCATTGCTGCCTTCTCTACACCTTGGAAGATGGCGACCGGCGCTTCGCTGCACCGGACAACTGCGTCGACGAACATGAAGGAACACACCACGCAGAGGCGCTGTCGGACTGGATGCGGTCCGTGCTCAAGATCCGCTGCAGCAACGAGGAGTTCTACCGTCTTTATCGCCAAGCGCTTGAGGACATGGCCGCGCTCCGGCTGCCGATCGCCGGCACGGATCACATGGTCTTCCTGCCGGCCGCCGGCCTGCCGTGGTTTGTGGCTCCGTTCGGCCGGGACAGCCTGATCGTTTCACTCCAGAACATGCTGATCTATCCGGATTTCGCCCGTGGCTCGCTCGACATCCTGGGCTCGCTCCAGGCGAAGGAGCAGGACGACTATCGTGACGCGGAGCCCGGCAAAATTCTGCACGAGATCCGCTACGGCGAACTGGCCCACTTCAAATTGATCCCGCACACGCCGTACTACGGCACGGCCGATGCCACGCCGCTCTATCTGATCACCCTTCATGCCGCCTGGCGGGCAACCGGCGACAAGACATTGTTGGAACGGCATCTGGCGACTGCCGAGGGATGCCTGTCCTGGATCGATGAATACGGTGACCGCGACGGTGACGGGTTTCAGGAATATCAGACCCGCTCGCCGGCCGGCTACGAGAACATGGGCTGGAAGGACTCTGGCGACAGTGTGGTCTATCCTGACGGTTCGCCGGTCAGGGGGCCAAAAGCCCTCTGCGAATTGCAGGGCTATGTCTATGATGCCTGGCTGCGCATGTCCGAAGTCTTCGATGAGCTTGGCAAGGCAAAGCGGGCGAAGGAATTGCGGGAGAAAGCGGCGGCGCTGTTCGAACGGTTCAACGAGGTATTCTGGGATGAGGAGTTAGGCTTCTATGCCTTCGCGCTGGACGGCGAGAAGACGAAGGTGCTCACCGTGGCCTCCAATGTCGGGCATTGCCTGTGGTCCGGCATCGTTCCACCGGAGCGGGCAGGGAAGGTTGTCAAGCGTCTGATGGCGCCGGACATGTGGAGCGGTTGGGGCATCCGCACATTGTCGGCGCTGAATCCTGCGTACAACCCATACAATTACCAGACCGGCTCGGTCTGGCCGCATGACAACGCCGTCATTGCACTTGGGTTCAAACGTTATGGCTTCGGCGCCGAGGCGGCAAGAATCGCCCGCGATATCAGCGAAGCTGGAAGTCACTTCCTCTCCAACCAGCTGCCTGAGCTCTATACGACGGTCGAGCGCGATGAAGAAAGCTTCCCGGTCCAATATCTCGGCGCCAACATACCGCAGGCGTGGGCTGCAGGCTCGGTCTTCGCACTGATGCAAGCTATCCTGGGGTTCGTGCCCGACGCGCCGCGAGGAAAGCTTCATGTCGATCCGTTACTGCCGGAGTGGCTGCCAGACTTGACCGTGCTCGACCTTCGTCTCGGCAAACAGCGACTCGACATCCGGTTCTGGCGTGATGGCGCCGAGACACGGTTGGAGGTGCTGCGGGGCGATCCAAAGGCGGTCGAACGCAGCCGTTTCGGTGCGCAACTCGAGCGGGTCGCGCTTGCGTAGCGCGGGCCCCGCGACGCCCATCGCGTCACTTGGCAGGCGAGGCGCCAAATCGCCGCTTGAAAGCCTGAATGCGCTGGATCGGCTGAACTTTTTCCTTGCAGCTCTGCTGACCGGTTTTGGACCATTTGTTGCAGTCTACCTGGCGGATCGCAGGTGGGCGCCAGCGGATGTCGGTTTCGTGCTGACTGTCGCGGGACTCGCCGGCTTGTTGACACAGGTCCCCGCTGGCGAACTCATCGACATGGCCGAACCCAAGCGGGCAATCGTTGGAACAGGAATTGTTGCTGTCGGCTTAGGATTATTGATCGTCGGGCTTCGGCCGGATTTGCCGGCCGTCTTGGTTGCAGCCGCCATGCAAGGCACGGCGGGCAGCGTCCTCGGGCCGGGGATCGCCGCTATCAGTTTGGGCCTGGTTGGGCACGACGCACTCGCTGAGCAACTCGGTCGCAATCAGCGTTTGGCCTCTATAGGGAGTATCATAGCGGCCGGGACGTTGGGCCTCATAGGCTACGGCCTGTCGACCCAGGCTATCTTTTTCGCGAGTGCTGCATTGGCGTTCCCGACGCTCTTCGCCCTGATCAGGATCCACGCTGCCGATATTCACTTCGCTCGATCCTGTGGAGCTGCCGAATCCCATCTGACACGCCCTGAGAGAGCCAGCCGCATCGTTCTATTCAAAGATCGCCGCCTGATGACCTTTGCCACCTGCCTCTTTCTGTTCCAACTGGCGAATGCCTCTATTCTCCCGCTGCTAGGAGAAAGATTGGCGCACGCCGATGGGCGTTGGTCCTCGCCCGTGCTGTCAGCGTTGATACTGGTCCCACAAATCATTGTCGCCGCATTGGCGCCGTGGGTAGGTCGGACAGCTGCCAGTTGGGGACGCAGACCACTTCTTCTCATCGGACTTGGTGTCGTACCGATTCGATCGGCCCTTTTTGCCTTGACGACAGATCCGACGCTGATCGTCTTGATCCAGGTGCTGGACGGGCTCAGCGGAGCGACGCTCGGCGTGCTGACGACGCTGGTCATCGCGGACCTGACCAAGGGAACCGGCCGGTTTAATCTGGCTCAAGCCGTCGTCGGTTCTCTTTCCGCGGTTGGGGCTACGCTCAGCACGTCAATATCAGGCCTCGTTGTTGAAAAATTCGGAGATATGGCAGGCTTCTTGAGCGTGACCGCAGCGGGTCTCGTCGCCGTCGCGATCCCTTTGCTGTTCATGCCGGAGACGAAGCCGTTAGTACTTCCCCCGGAGCCTGTTATTCATTGATCCGAATTCCAACGTCTTGCACCACGGAGGTGCGTGACAGACGTGACAGAAGAGGAAAAGCGGAAGGTTTCCCTCTTACTAGCAGACATGGACCGTACGCTCGTCGCTGCGGTGAAGGCTTTGACGAAGCGCGCGCAAAACGCTGTGCGGCACCGTACGGGACGCTGCCAATGGCTTGCCGGGCATTCGAGCGGATCCGACGAGCTCAACTATCCGTTCAACTGCCTGAGTGAACGGCGGAAACACGCTTTAACATCGCCCGGCCGCGGCCTTGCCCGGTCTTGATCAACACCACTTGACCCACAGTCGAGACTGTTTCCGCTGTCAGCGTCCGAATTTCATCGGGGCAACGGTGTTCCCGAAGGCATTACCGGCAGTGGGCGCACGAGGCAAAGGTGCGGCAGGGCCGGTATTCCTCCACGTGGGGACTACGTTTGTTGAGCCTGCTGAAGGCCACACGTACGATCCCACTGATGGCTGGACGACTGATCCGTATCCAGAAGGTCCGGCTTGTTGCGCCAGCGCGGCCGTGCCCATGACCGCAAATGCAGTTGCCAATACGATTGTCGTAAGTTTCATGGCTGTGTCCTTTCTCCTTCGTTTAGATAGGTGACAACCACACGACCTGCTCGACCGCTCCTCTAAATTTTTCTTAATCCTTGAACGTGATCGATGTCGCCAAGCTGATGGGGATCATGTCCGGCCGGCAGAAATCACTGAGGCCTCCGGTTACGGCCGCTTCGGCGGCAGGGCCGCGATCGACGAGTTCACCGAGCTACGTTGGATCACAGTGCAGACTGGGTCGCGGCACAATCCGTTTTGAGGTGTCGAAACGAGCGCTGTCGCGACGCCCCCTGCCAGTGCCTTATGAGCGTTCCCCGCCGCATATGGGAATTGGCGTTGGGTCGAAACGATGCATAATAACGGCTGGAGGATAGCCATCTTGGTACGTCCGCAATGACCGGAACCGCACTGAACGTCGCGTCCTTCCTGTTTCTCGGCTTTTTCCTCGGGATGCGACATGCGACCGACGCCGACCACGTGGTCGCCATTGCGACGATCGTCAGTCGCGAGCGCAGCATGGCGGGCTCGGCGCTGATCGGCGCCGCCTGGGGCGTCGGGCACACCATCACGGTCATGGCGGTCGGCGTGGCGATCATCGTGTTCGGGATCGTCATCCCACCACGGCTCGGTCTGTCAATGGAGTTCGCCGTCGGCGTCATGCTGGTCCTGCTCGGCGTTCTCACCTTGACAGGGATGGGCCGCGCGGTCGGCGCGGCCCACACCCATGCGAGCGTCCCCGGCGGACATGTGCTCGACCTCCACGATCACCTGCATGCGCATGGCGACTACGTGCACTGGCACCCGCACTCGCACGGGCCCGGTGCGCACGGGCACGCCGAGGAGCACACGCCGCTGGCGCGGCTCGACCGCAGCAGGCTCGGCCGGATTGCGTTCTATCAGTGGCTGCGGCCCTTCGCGGTCGGTCTCCTGCACGGCCTTGCAGGATCAGCCGCCGTCGCCCTGATGGTCCTGTCCATCATCCGCGAACCGATCGCCGCGCTCGGCTATCTGCTGCTGTTCGGGCTCGGCACCATCGTTGGAATGATGCTGATCACGCTGATTCTGTCGGCGCCGTTTGCGTTTACGGCCATCAATCTGCCGAAATTCAATTGGCGGCTCCGCGTTGCGTCGGGCCTGGTCAGCTTCGTCTTCGGGGTCATCCTGATCTACGGCATCGGCTTTGCCGAGGGCGGTCTGTTCACCGATGCGCCAATCTGGGAGCCCCGTTGACCGCCAGAAACGTTTTCCCAGCGAAGGGGGGTCTCGGTTCGCGCACAGAAAAACGCGTCAAAACAAAAAGCTAGAGCCGCCGTTCCAATTCAATCGGCACGGAAAAGCTCTGGCCCACGGCCCCGGTCAACAGCAAGCCAGCGGTGCGCGCTGGTCTGTTTCGCCGCTGCGCCGATTGACCGCCGCTGAAATCCGAGGGATACACTTCCGCAACGATAAATGGAGGAAGCGCCATTCACACGATCGGCACGCCCGGTGGTCGGTCGTTGTTGCTGGCCGGCGTCGTTGCGGCGCTCGCAGCAACCGCCGGTGCCGCGTGGCTGCACGAGACGCGACCGCGGCTGGCGATGCAACCGGTGGTCCAAACCACGCGAACCGAGAAACCCCAGCCGCCGGCTTTGACGGCGGACGAGGAACGTTTCGCGACAGCCTTGTGGGCCGTCCACCGGGAGGCGACCCGGTCAGCGGTAGCGTTGAGTTTTGCCGGCATCGCCTATCAGACCGAGGATCGGGACGCGCGCGCGCTCGCACGAAAGATCGAGCCACTGGCGAAGTTCTTTCATGATGCCGAAATGCAGGTCCGCACCATGAGTGTGCCGCCCTCGCTGTCCGGGACGCAAGGGCAGTATGTCGACGCGATGGCGCTCTATGCCAACGCTGCTGGCGAGATGCTGAAATTCACCGAGGATGGCGACGGGCAGCAACTCGGCGTCGCCCACGGGATGGACGTGAGGGCCTCGGAAGACATGCTGCGCGTCGGCGAAGTACTGTGGCCGGGACAATACAAGCCGCACTAGCGGGCCAATTGGATAAAAGGACAAAGAGACAAGCGCAGCCCTATCTCAATCAGAAAAACTCAATCAAAGTGCAGGGAGGAAGGCTATGAGAAGACGCGTATTACGAATGCATCCTTTCGCGTGGATCGCCGCGATAGCGGTGCTGGCATGCCTGTTCGGCGCGCCGGCGCGGGCCCAGCAACCGATCTGCTCGGCATGGCTGATCGAGAGCAGCCGTTTCATGAACGTGCCGTTCGGGTCGTTCATGCCGGACCGCGCATTCGTGCCCGGCAGCACCAAGCCGGATAGCAACATCCCGAGCGTCGATCTGCCGGTGAACATCGGCGTGATCAAGTGCGGCAGTGAGTTGATCCTCTTCGATACCGGCTGGAAGCAGCAGGATTATCTGAAGATGACCGGATCGGACCACTGGGCTCCGCTGCCGGACCAGCTGAAGGCTCTCGGCTTCAATGCGGACGATGTCACCAAGGTGGTGATCGGCCATGCCCATTGGGACCACGCCGGTCAATTGTCCGACCTGCCCAATGCCGTGCTCTACGTCCAACGCGAGGAGCTCAAGGCGATCGAATGGGCGCTCAACTATCCGGAGCCGCACATCCGGGCAGTCAACTCCGATCCCGGCGGCTGCAATCGTACCCCAGCCTGCGGCTACATGCCGCTCACCATCGAGGAGGTTTACGGCAAGGTGCTGAAGGGCAAGGCGGTGATCGTCGACGGCGAGATGGAGATCCTGCCGGGGGTGCGGATTCATCCGGCGTTTCGCGCCCATACGGCCGGCTCGCAACTGCTCGAGGTGCCGACCAGCATCGGCAAGCTCGTGTTCGGCTCGGACGCGTTCTCCTCGTACGAGGGCATCCGCGATTGGATGACGGCGAACGTGCAGCAGACCGATACGGTCCAGCAGTTTCTCGCCTATGAGAAGTGCTACAAGATCACCGGCGGCTACAATAACTGCGTCGCCGCCCACGAGCCGCTGAGCTACACGGACAAATATCCGCTGACGAAGAATTCCTGGGTGGCGTTGAACGGCGGACGCATGGCCGAACTCGCGCTGGCGCCGGGTGAAAAATCGCGCAAGCCATGAGAGGTATTTTCGGGGTGGGGCCAAGCCCCACACCCGGACCGCTTCATCTTGGCACTGGAAGAAAACAGAACGGCGCGCGTTGGCTGACCCTCTGGCTTGCCTGTGTGGTGTGCCTCATGGCGGACAGCGCGTCGTCGCATGATGCGAGCAGCTATGGCGGCGTGTTTCGCTCCCGCGATCTCGGCGCCGCCTGGTTGAATGCGGATGTCGGCCTGTTTCTCAATGCGGCACTCGTGATTGCGGTCGATCCACGCGATTCGTCCCATCTGCTGGTCGGCACCGATCTCGGAATCCTGAGTTCGCGCAATGGCGGGCGGAGCTGGGTGGCGGAGGCGCGCGATGTCATCTTCGGTGCGGTATTTGCGGTGGCCTTCTCGCCGGACGGCGAGTTGGCCGTGTGCGCGGCAGCCAGCGGCGTGTTTCGTCGCGATCGGGACGGTTGGCTGCGCGCCGAGGCCCCGGAGTCCGCGATCCCGGCACGGGCGCTGGTGGTTGGGCCGGCGAACAATCGTTTCTATCTGCTCGGCCGGAACGAGCTGTTCGCGAGTGAGGACGGCGGCCGCACCTATGCGGTCGTGCCCGGACTCCCGCAGATGAGCGAGATGACGGCGTTAGCGGCGATCCCGGGATCGGCCGACGTTCTGGCGGCCGTGACCGACGGCAGGGCGATGATCAGCCAAGACGGGGGACGCACCTGGCGAAACGCTGGTCTCGACGGCGCAGGTGCGCTGGTCGATACGATCGCGACCGATGCGACGCGGCCGCAACGCATCTGGGCGGCGGCGGGGGGTCGGATCGTGGTCAGCGACGATCTTGGCTCCAGTTGGCATTCCGTCGGACGTTCGCTGCCTGAGGCGAGAGCCAGAGTGCGCGGCATCGCGGCGAGCGCAGACGCGACGACGCTGTTGGTCTCCTCCGATCGCGGAATCTATCGAAGCCAGGACGGCGGGGAAACTTGGGCTCCGAAAGAAGACAACCTTCCGATCCATATCGAGGCCGGGCTTCTCGCTCGCGATCCGAATGATGCGAGCGTCATCTACGCGGTCTTTTCGTTGATGCCCTATGCAGAAGTCTGGCGCATGGCTACCGAACGTCGCAACATGCTGACGCGCATTGAACCGATCAGCCTTGCCGGCGGGCTCTCGTTCTGTCTGCTGGTGTTGGTCGGCGGCGGTCTGGCGGCGCGGTACCTGTCGCGCCTGCGCGCCGCCGCCCACTCGCCGCGCTGAGAACCCGAAGTTCGCTCATGTCGTCCGGTAACTATTGCCGAGAACGTCGGGTTCAAGAACAGCGTCAGAATCGTGGAGTTGCCAGTGTCCTTGTCGATTTCGGAGTTCGTACGGAGTACGCCGCGAATGCTTGCGAACTTCGGCATCGGAGCACGAGCAGTGGTGCTCGGCGTCACGGTCCTGACCGGAGGCGCGCTTTTGCTGGTGCGCGCCATCCCGGAGCAAAAATTTGTCGAGTACCGCATGGATCAGCCGCAGGATGCGCCGATTGCGATTGCGGCCGGAAATGACGGCAGCATCTGGTTCACCATCGACCACGCCGATGCGATCGGCCGCGTACGCAACGGCCACGTCGAGCGGCTGCCCACCTCGAGCCGCAACATCGAGCCGCTCGGGCTTGCGGTCGCGGCCGACGGCAGCGCCTGGTACACGGACCTCGCCGCGCGCGCCATTGCGCGCATCAGCAGCGTCGGCGAGATTGCACGGTTTGTGCTCGACACTCCGATCGCTCGCCTCGGACGGCTGGCAATCGCGCCCGACGGCGCCGCCTGGTTCGCTGACCCGACCGGTTATGGCATGACCAGGCTGAAGGACGGACTTTTTACCCGCTATCAGATCGAGTCCGCGCGCGGCGGACCCTATGGGGTCGCAGTGACGGCTGACGGCGCCATATGGGCAACGCTGCAGAACGGCAACCAGCTGCTCCGTGTCGCCGCCGATGGGACCGGCACGACATTCGACCTCCCGCGCAGTGGCGCCGTGCCGACTGACGTCGCGGTCGGCTCCGACGGCTCGCTCTGGTTCCTGCAGTTTCGTGCCAATCGCATCGGGCGATTCAAGGATGGACAATTCTCGGACGTCGATGTGAGTCAGGAAAATGCCGGTCTCAGCGGCATTGCCGTGGCTCCCAACGACGACGTCTGGTTCGGCATGCTGCGCCGCGCGAGCCTCGGGCGGTTGCGCAACGGTCGCATCGCGGTCTTTGCGCTTCCGCGCGAAAATGCCCGACCGTTCAGCGTCGCCGTCGATCGCGATGGCAATGTCTGGTACGCGGACATCAGCGGATTTGTCGGCATGCTGCCGGCCAAGCACGCGGGCGCGCGTTAAGCGCACGACGCACAAGGACCATCGACGATTTAGGAGGCTGGCAACGCCGCCAACTCGGACAACGCGCGGATCGTCAGCACCACGCCCATGCCCACGATCAGCAGGCTGGTGGCAATCTGCAGGCGGGCCATCCAGATGCTGGCCAGCCAGTCGAGCACCTTTTCGCCGACCTTCGCGGCAACGATGCCGACCAACACCAGCGTCGCCGCGAAGCCGAGGCTGAACACCACGACGGTGACCAGGCCTAGCAGGACTTTTCCGCTCGACAACGCGCCGAGCAGCAGCGCCAGCGCGGCGGGATCGGGAAGCAGGCCGCCTGCAACACCCAGCGCCAGCAGTACCGGCAGTTTCGGAGGGTTGTCGGCCACGAGGTCTAGCCGGTGGGCATGGACTTTGCCGAATCCGTGGCTGTGCCAGACCACAGGCTCGCCATGCCCATGACCATGGCCATGCGGGAGGTCGTGAGCATGGTCGTGACCGTGATCCCGCGCGTGAGCATCCGCCCGACTGGTGCCATCGCCCAGTTCACCGGCTTCGCCCATGGCGAGCGCCACAAGGTCGCGCTGCGCCCACAGCATCCATAGGCCGAGCACCATCACCAGGATGCCGACTGCGACCGCCAGGTAGGCTTCGATGCGCTGCGGCCGCAGCCAGGTCGAACCGAGCGAGGCGAGCACGCCGACCAGCACGATGCCGCTGGTGTGGGACAGCGTGACAAAAATTCCGAGGATCACTGCGTCGATCGGCTTGCCGCGTGCGCCAACGATATAGGCGGCTGCGATCGTCTTGCCGTGACCCGGTGTCGCCGCATGGGCGGCGCCCGCCCAGAAGCTCGATACGACGAAGAACAGGAGTTCCCGCATTCAGGCAACCGTCAATCGGCCGGCCACGGCCCGTGGAATTTGCCATTTTAGCTTGGTCAAGAATCCCCTCAAGGCCGCCAAGAGGGCTGCGGATTGAATTCGTCACTTGTTCTTGTCTAACAACGCCCCGCTTCGGTGACTACCGCTCCCACAAACTGGTCCCGGCAAGTTATGCCGGAAGGACATTTTCGCAAAACTGACCTACGCGGCTCGTCTTGGTGAGGTTTTTCTACCAGGTTTGAGCATTGGATCGGGGACGCGTCGCACGCTCGGCGCGTGACCTCGTCGAACGTCGTCAGAGCAACCGCGTCGCGCGCGATCTTCGCATTCCGCAGCATAGGCTTCAGCCAGCTGGGCGTCCCGTGGAGACAACATAGCCGCGATACGACGAGCTTGAGCGGCGCGTCCCCACCAAGCCAAACTTTCTGACGGATTCGTATTGCTCGCCATTCGAATCGCCCACGCTTCGTCTAGGAGCGTGATCGGCGGACGACAGAAGTTCAATTCTTGAAAATTGACGAGAATCGAGTCCGTCTGAACTGATTCCCATCAACTAAAAAGAGCGGTTTATGTGGGCCCAATTGCCACCTGGGGACGCACCCATCACTGTTCTGATAGCGAGAAATTCTAGCGAATCCCGGTATCGGTGGTGCGAGTCCGGATTTGAGCCTGCTCAGCGGACAGGTCGATGAATTGGGTCCAGGGCCCGGAGCCGGGCCGGGTCGAAAATCACCTACAGGGCAGGAAATGCACGTTGCCTTTGGCTCATCTCGGCAAGCTATTGAAGTTGCTAACATCTTCTCCGCGCTCCGAGCGCGCCATGCCAATTCACCGGCGATGCGCAGGGCCCTTCAGCCGTAGCCTTCGCTGATGCCGTATTCTTCATAGATCGTCAGCGGATCGGCGTTGGGAAACAGCCGGCACTTGGCCTGCGCGAGATGCAGGCTGACGGCCGCGGGCTCCCGCCCATTGGCGAGAAGCTTGCGGATGTCTTCCATGTGGGCGCGGGGCTGATGTTTTTCGGGGAGCTGCTCCAACGCCACGAAGGCGGTGGCCAGTGCTTCGACGACGACCCATTCGTCGTGGCCTGTGATTCCCTTTCTCGGCATCGGGTCTCCCGCATCAGGTGGAGAAACGGCAGTCTACCCCTCCGGGCCCGTCACCGCCATGATGCGTTGAGCGGTCCGTTAAGGTCCTTACTCGGCCTTCAGCCCGGCAAACCTCACGACCTTCGACCACTTTTCGGTCTCGTCGGACATCAGCTTGCCGAAGTCCGCGGGCGAGCCCGGCATCAGTTCACCCGCGATAGCTGCAAATCTAGCCTTCATCGCGGCGTCGTCGAAGGCGGCGTTGATTTCCTTGTTCAGCCGCCCGACGATCTCGGTCGGCGTCTTGGAGGGCGCGGCAATGCCATACCATTGGCTGGCGTCGTAGCCGGGCAGGGCGCTCGCCACCGTGGGCAGTTCCCGCAGCACGTCGGCCCGAGAAGGCGCCGTGACTGCAAGCGCACGCAGCTGGTTGGTCCTGATGTAGTCGGCCGTGCCGGGCGCCGCGGCAAACAGGATCTGCACCTGGCCGCTCAGGAGATCCGACATCGCCGGGCTCTGGCCGCGATAAGGGATATGCAGCATGCTGACGCCGGCCATGGCGTTGAACAGCTCGCCCGCCATGTGCGGCGCGCTGCCGGTGCCGGCAGAGGCCATGTTGATCTTGCCCGGATTGTCCTTTGCATAGGCGATCAGCTCGGCGAGCGTCTTCGCCGGCACCGCGGGGTGCACCAGAACCACCATCGGCACCCGGATGACACCCGCGACGGGTGTGGTGTCGCGCAGGAACACGAAGTTCAGCTTCGGATAAAGCGACGCATTGACCGCATTGGGCAGCGTTGCCAGCAGCAGCGTGTAGCCGTCGGCGGCTGCGTTCACCGTCGCCTCGGTCGCGATATTGCC
This sequence comes from uncultured Alphaproteobacteria bacterium, assembly GCA_963770385.1. GTDB lineage: Bacteria > Pseudomonadota > Alphaproteobacteria > Rhizobiales > Xanthobacteraceae > Bradyrhizobium. The sequence goes on from CAVYPJ010000003.1 coordinate 4,890,419, forward strand.
GTCGGCGCCGGTGCGGTTTTCGGTGACGAAGGGCTGCCCGAGCCGCTCTGATAGCCATTGGCCGATCAGCCGCGCGCTGATGTCGACGCCACCGCCCGCTGCGAAGCCCGCGAGAATCCGCACCGGATGGTTCGGATAGGCGGCTTCCGCCGCGGCCGGCTGCGGCATCCCCGACAGTGCGGCGGCACTTCCGGCGAGCCTGATGAAATCTCTTCGATGCATACGCCACCTTGGTCGTCGCGTCAGCGTGTTGAACTTTCGCCCATGCGCCGGCAGATATCCCGTGCCTTATTGTCTCTCAACGCGTTGATCCTAACGCATCTGTCGCAATTTTTTGAGCAGGCCGGCTTGAAATCGTGCAACGCGGGCAATTGGCGAAACTGATGGCAGATGCGAAACTGGACGCCTCGGTCGTTGCGGAAGTGCCGGGATAGGCGGGATTCTCGGTGATGAAAAGCGCGATCGTTCTCGGCGCCGGCATGGTGGGCGTCGCTACAGCCTTGCAGTTGCAACGTCGAGGCTGGTCGGTTGCGCTTGTCGACCGCAGGCAACCGGGCGAGGAGACGAGCTACGGCAATGCCGGGATCATCCAGAGCGAGGCGCTGCGACCCTATCCGATGCCGCGGGATTGGCGCTCGCTGCTGGCCATCGCGACCGGCCGGACCAACGACGTGCATTATCGGCTGGCGTCGCTGCCGCAACATCTCGGCCCCCTGCTTCGATATTGGTGGCACTCGTCTCCGAAGCGGCACGACAAGATCTCCGCGGCCTATGCGCAGCTCATTGCACAGGCGACACGCGAGCACGAGGTCCTGATCGCCGCGTCGGGCGCGGGCAATCTCGTACGCCGTGACGGCTTCCGGGTGCTGCACCGGCAGCAGGCGGACTTCGATGCGGAGGTTGGGGCCGCCGAAGCGTTACGCGCGGCCCATGGCGTGGCGTTCAAGGTGTTGACGGCGCGCGAGCTTGCGGACGCCGAGCCGGGCCTGATCGAGACCGGCCTCGGCGGGCTGCATTGGCAGCAACCCTGGACGGTGTCTGAGCCCGGCGCGCTGGTCACGGCCTACGCCAATCTCTTCACTCGGCTGGGCGGAAAACTCCTTTGCGGCGACGCCACGACACTGGTTGAGAGAGACGGCGGCTGGTCGGTGATGACCGACGATGGCCGGGTTGAAGCCGAGGCTGCCGTGATCGCGCTGGGACCATGGTCGTCTGTTCTGCTCAAGACATTCGGTTATCGGATTCCGATGGTGCAGAAGCGTGGCTACCATCGGCACTATGCCGGCGGCAGCCCGCTGGATCTGCCGTTGCGCGACGCCGCCTTCGGCTATGTCATGGCGCCGATGACGAAAGGTGTGCGCATCACGACGGGTGCGGAGCTTGCTACTCCCGATGATGAGGCGACGCAGGTGCAACTCGCGCGTGCCGAGAGGGCCGCGCGCGAACTGATCGATCTCGGCTCGCCAGTCGAAGAGAAGCCGTGGTTCGGGACCAGGCCTTGCATGCCCGACATGAAGCCGGTCCTTGGACCTGCGGCGCGGCACAAGGGACTGTGGATGAACTTCGGACACGGGCATCAGGGGTTCACGCTTGGGCCGGTGACCGCGCAGATCACAGCCGAACTGATGAGCGGCGAAAAGCCGAGCGTCGACGCGTCGGCATTTCGACCGGATCGTTTTTGAGTGTGACCGGCGCACGGTCCGTCGCCGGCTACCTTCGTGTCCCCTCGCGGCGTCAAACTATTCGACGATGCGTGGTGCCGCGCGCCTCGCACTGATTTCATCAGCGCGCCGCCCCAGCCAAAGGTTGCATTCGCCGCTCTTGATGAAGGAGTAATAAAGGAGCGAACAACACGCGTCGCGAAGGGAACCCGCTGCAGAATTTGCGAAAAACCCTAGAAAAAATAGCCGTTTGCTCCGTTGTTTCACTGATGGCGTAAACCAATGTGCAATGCGCCACCCGCTATTTTTGCGGAGCCAGCGCCCGAAGATTGCCAAGACAAACGTTGAACGGGAGTCAGGCCAAGCATCGTAACGGGCAAAACAATGAGAGTGCTGAGCTACGCTTACCGGTTCCTCACCAACTTCGCGTTCCTGGCGTTGGTCTATTTCAGCTTGAATTACATCGACAAGTATCACAATCGCGCCATGCTCGCGATGTTGATACTGGTCTACAGCGCGCTACGCGCGGCATCCGCGATCCGCACATTCTATTTTTTCCAGCGCATCGAGCGCTTGGAATTGGAAGCCCGCCGTCTCATCACGCTGATCACGGAAGGCGGCGCGCAATCGCCGCTGAAAAAGCAGACGGTCCAGGACGTCTGCTTCATGCGGCGCGATGGCGAGGTCAAATCGTACATCGACCTGTTCTTCCTGGCGGCGGTCGTCCTTCTGTGCGTCGCCAAGATCGTGACCGACTGAAACGGGACTTTCAGCAACAGGCGCTTCGCGTTGCTGAAGCCTGCATCCGTTTGCCTGCGACGGCAAAACGGTCGTCGCCGATTTGGCTCGAACGCGGTTCCGCCATTCCATTTGCCGACTGTCGGGCCAGTTCTGGCGCGATGAGCCCGAAGGTGGGTACGAACTGGATGCGCTCGTGGTCGGCAACTGCGTGCGGAGAACGCCGGGAATAAGACCCCAGCGTTTAAGCCGGACTGCAGCTCGGCCTTCGAGCTGGATTAGCGGTGGCTTGCAGGCGGCGCAGCAGAGAGACGACGCATCCATTTCCGCCATCCGGACGACGCGTTTGGTAAATGGAATCGCTAAACAACGATTACACTGCGAGTCTTCGCGATAGGCCGATTTAAACATCTCCCCGCTAGATTGTGCCGACGGACAAGTTTCCAGCGGCGGGTAGCTATCGATATGTATTCGGATCGGCGGAAGACTGAGCGTCGTTTGTGCAAGAGGATCGCCAAGATCCTGTGCGGCGCGGGGTCGTTGCCTCGGGACTGTACGATTACGGACATTTCGTCCGGTGGTGTGAAGGTGGTCGCCGAATATCTCGAGATCCCTCCTCAGTTCACCATCATCTTCTCTGCTGATCACGCGCGCCAATGTCGTCTGGCTTGGCGCATCGGTTATGAATTCGGTGCCGAGTTCATCGATTAGCGCCTCGGTGAGGGCCGTGGCGCTGCGTGCTCAATCGCACATCTGCAACTTATGCATGCAGTCGCGTTCAAGGTGAGCGCGATCCGGTCGCAACGCGAAATTGCCGCTTAACCGGTGGTTAGGGTCAATATGTAATGAATGTTGACCGGTCCACTACGATTAACGGCAATGCTTCATTGGTCGCTCAAACCATCCTGCTTCCAAAGGAGCGTAGTGTTCCTGGCTTCTTCGGTCATCGTGGCGTTCGCGCTGAGCGGTTGCCAGACGATCGAGTTGTCCGATGTCACGGGATCGCTGGGCGAAAAGAGCGACAGGATCGAAAGGAGCGCGGCCGATAGCCGGCGCGATCTCGAGTCAGCCCGTGAGCGTTTTCGTGCCAATCCGAAGGACGCCGACGCGGCCTTGCAATATGGCAGCGCGCTGCGGGCCTCGGGGCACCGCTCGCAGGCGGTGGCGGTGCTTGAGCAGGCGGCAATCGCCGATCCGAACAACAGGGCGCTGCTCGCGGGCTACGGGCGAGCGCTGGCCGACAATGGTAATTTCCAGCAGGCCTTCGACGTCCTCAGCCGTGCGCATAGTCCGGACGATCCGGATTGGCGCATCCTCTCCGCGCAAGGCGCGGTGCTCGATCAGCTCGATCGGCATGACGAGGCGCGGCAATACTACGTGACCGCCTTGAAGATCGCGCCTGACGAGCCAACCGTGCTGTCCAATCTTGGGCTGTCTTACGTTCTCTCGAACAACCTCGCCAAGGCCGAGGAGACGTTACGCCGCGCGCTGAGCAGGGCGGAGACCGATCCGCGTGTGCGGGCGAACCTGGCGCTGGCCGTCGGTCTGCAAGGCCGGATGGCCGAGGCCGAAAGCATCGTGAAGGTCGGCCTGTCCGACGAACAGACGAGGGCGAGCGTCGCCTATCTGAAGCGGCTGCTGTCGCGGCGTGAGAACGCTCAGGCGAGCGCGGACAAACCCTCGCCGCGGGGGTCCGGTCGCTCCGATTGATGTCTTGACGCGCGGCGGCTGCCGATCGTCCGCGGTGCTATTGCTTGGCAGCGGCGCGCGCCGCACGGCCGGGCGAAAGCTTCTCCTGAAACTTCCGGATGATCGGGGACAGCAGCGAGCCCTGCGGCTTTTTGTTGTCGCCACGGCCGGTCAGGACCTCGCCCATGTGCCGGAAGATCTTGGTGGTGCGATGCATCGCGGAGAGTTCAGCGATCATCTGGCCGTTGTTGGCCGCCATGCCGAAGATCTTTGAATCGAACGGAATGGCCGCGATCGGCTGCGTCTCCATCGCCTTGGCGAACTCCTTCACGCCGATCTCGGGCCGCTTCGGCAGGCCGATCTGATTGATGCAATAGAGCGGCGTGCGATCGTTAGGGCGCGACGTCTTCAGCTCCCTGAGCAGGTTCTTGGCATTGCGCAGGTTGGCGAGATCCGGTTCGGCGACGACCAGGATTTCGTCCGCGCTGATCAGGACGCGCTTGGTCCAGGCCGACCATTGATGCGGAACGTCCAGCACGATGCAGGGGGTCGACATGCGCAAGGTATCGAAGATCGCGTCGAAGGCTTCCGCGCCGAAATCATAGACCCGCTCCAGCGTCGCCGGTGCGGCCAGCAGATTGAGATTGTCGGCGCATTTGGAGAGCAGCCGCTCCATCATCGCGGTGTCGGGGCGGTCCGGCTGAAACACCGCGTTGGCGATCCCTTGCAGGGGATCCTTGTTGTAATCGAGGCTCGCGGTGCCGAAGGCGAGATCGAGATCGATGACGACGGAATCGAGCGCCAGGTCCTGGGCGAGCGTCCAGGCGATATTGTGCGAGATTGTGGAAGCGCCGACGCCGCCCTTGGCGCCGACGACCGCGATGATGCGGCCCGTCGGCACCGCGTCCGCCGCGGAGAACAGGCTGCAGATCGACCGGATCGCGTCGAGCGCTTCGATCGGGCCGACGACGTAGTCATTGATGCCGCGGCGAACCAGTTCGCGATAGGAGACGTCATCATCGACGCTGCCGATGACAATGACGCGGGTGCCGGGATCGCACACACCTGACAATTGGTCCAGGCCGTCGAGCACCTCGTTGCGACCGTCGGTCTCGAGGATGATCAGGTTGGGCGTGGGCACCGTCTGATAGACCTCGATCGCTTGCGCGATGCCGCCCATCTTGATCGTGAGATGCGCCTTGGCAAGGCGGCGGTCTTCGCCCGCGGAGCGGATCGCTGACGCGGTCTGCTCGGTCTCGCAGAAGGCCTGCACCGAGATGCGCGGCACCGGCGCGATGTGGTCCTGCGCGGGCTCGGCGGCGGCGGGCTGCTGCTCTTCGACTTCCTGGCGGTTGCTCATTTGCCTGTATCGCTGAGTTTGGCTTTGTCAGCTTCGGGATAGTTGGTGGTCGTCGGCTCGCCCTTGCGGTATCTCTCGAACGCGGCGGTCCGGCGCGCCGTGTAGGCGTAGGTTTCAGATCGCGGCTGCTCGAGATCGGCCGGGTTGTCGATCATCGCGGCAAGATTGCGCTGCGTGGCGCAGCCGAAATTGTAATAGGGCTTGTTCTCGAAATAATCGGGGTTCAAGGCCGAGGCGCCGAGATCGGCCGGCCACATGCCGCATGGCCCGGCAACGGCTTTGATCTTGGGATAACTCAGCCGGATCGTTGCGAAGAAACGCGGGTCGTCCGGACGGTAGCGATGCAGCGTGACGCCGCGTGCGGGCACGCCCCCGGATGCGAGCACCCGTTGGATTTCCTGGAATGTTGCGGCCGCGGCGCGGGCATTCGGCGTATCCACGGGCACGTCGGCGACGATCGCGCCTGTCCCTTCGCGGACCCAGCTACGCGCCAGTCCCTTGACATCGGCATATTGCGAGGCGCTGAGGCCGCCGCGGCCCTGGCCGACGAAGACCACGATCGAATGATTGGCATCCTCGACCGCAATGGGATGCCGGAGACGATAATCGTCCGGCACCGCCGCCGTCGTGACCTCGCCGTTCGTAAAAGTGCATGCGCCGAGCGCGACGGACAGTGCGGCGAGCGCGCCTGCCAGGCGCGGTGCGCGATAGCGCTCGATCGATCCTCTCTCCGTCATCGTTCCGTCCCCCACAGATGCTTTCGATGTCGCCGATCTCAGTCGATGATGAAGCCGAAATTGCCCTGATAGCTGCCGATCGGGACCGGCTCGACGTGGCCGGCGACGCCGTAGATCCGGTTGATGCGGGCGAGCAGGGCCGATTGGGCGTCGGAGGCGGGCGCAAAGCCATCGTCCGGACGCGACAGTTCCTTCTGTGCGACGGCGCGGACCACATAGGGCGTGACCATCACCATCAGCTCGGTCTCGTTGTTGACGTAGTCCTGGCTGCGGAACAGCTGGCCGAGAACGGGAATCTGGTCGAGGCCGGGCAGGCCGTTGATCGCCTGCTTGGTCTGCTGCTGGATCAGGCCGGCCATTGCCATCGAGCCGCCCGAAGGAATTTCCAGCGTGGTCTCTGCGCGGCGGGTCCGGATCGAGGGGATGGTGATCGAGTTCGACGCGGTGGAACTGATCGCCTGCGTCACCGTGATCGCGTTGTCGTTCGCGAGCTCGGAGACTTCCGTCATAACGCGCAAGCTGATGCGGCCCTCGCTGAGAACGACCGGCGTGAAGTTGAGCGAAATGCCGAACTTTTTGTAGCTGATCTGCGTCGTACAGACATGCGTCGTCGGATCGCAGGAATAGCCGGCGGGGATCGGAAATTCGCCGCCGGCGATGAACGTCGCCGATTCGCCCGAGATCGCCGTCAGGTTCGGCTCCGCCAGCGTGCGCACCACGCCCGCGCTTTCCATCGCGCGCATGGTCGCGCTGACGGTCGGCAAGCCGCTCTTGTTGAGCGCCGTGGCGGCGCCGAAATTGTTGCCGACCAGCGGCTGCCCCAAGGCGGTGAACGGATTGGAGTTGTTGAAGTTCACGACCGCCGTGCCGTAGTTCATGCTGGCGGAGAGATCGATACCGAGTTGCTTGATGATGTCCCGTCGCACTTCGGAGACGTTGACCTTCAACATCACCTGATCGCGGCCTCGGACCACGATCGAATTGACGACCTTTTCGGCGCCGCCAACCAGCCGCGCCGCGATGTCGCCGGCCTGCTGCGCCTCGACGGGGCTGGAGACGGAGCCCGTCAGCATGACGCTGTCGCCGACGCCCTCGATCTGGATGCCTGGCAGTGTCTGCTGCATCGCCGCACGCAGGCCGTTGAGGTCACGCTTGACCGCGATGTCATAGGCGGCGACCTGCTGGCCGTCAGCATCGAAGAAGACGACATTGGTCTGGCCGACCGTGGCGCCGATGATATAGGCGCGCTGCGCCGAACGAACCACCGCATTGGCGATCTTGGGATCGGCGACCAGCACATCCTTGACCTCACGCGGCAGGTCGATCACCACGGATTTGCCAACGCCGAGCGCCAGGAAGCGTGTCTTCGCAGAGCCGGGGATGGCGCCGGTCGTGGCCGGTGCGTCCGCACGATTGTCGCTTGTCGCAGCCGGCACCGGCGCGGCGTGAAGCGTCAATCCGGCGAGCGCCGTGAACGATAGCGCGTGAACCATGAAGGTCCGCACCGTTCGCCGGGTTTCCTTGCAAATCATGTCGGGCGTCCTTTTCGTCACTTCTTCGCCGTCTGCGAGCTCGGGATGCCGTAGCGCACGACGGTCACGCTATCGCTGCGTACGGGCGAGCGTCCGTCCGAGCGTCCGTCCACGGCATTGGCGTCGGCGATGCTGCGCAGCGCGAGCGACAGCGATCCGCTCTGACGCGCGCGGGCGAGCGTCTCGGCCTGCTCAGGCTTCAGCTCCAGCGTCACGGTCCGTCCGACCACCGTGGTCTGGCCGTCCTTTTCCTTCGGCGCCTGATCGATCGCGAGCACGCGGACGTTCGCAAGGATGATCTCGGAATTGACGGCGTCCGGCATGTTCGGACGATCCGGATCCTTCTCGCGCTTGGAGAGAATGACGTCGACGCGGTCGTTCGGCAGGATGAAACCGCCGGCGCCGGTTTCCGGCGTGATTTCCGTGGAGATCGCGCGCATGCCGCTCGGCAGGATCGCGGCCATGAAGCCGGAGCCGTCGGCGCGCACCAGTTTCTGTTCGCGGATCGGTTCGCCTGCGATGAAGGGCGCCCGCGCGATCGAGCCAGCCAGCTGATTGGCAGCGTCCGGACGATCGCTGCGGCGAATGAAGGTGCCGCTCGCGGTTGCCGACGGCCAGGCCTGCCACAGCACATCTTCAGGCTTGACGGACTGACCGAGCCCGATCTCGGACTTGGCGACGAGCACATCGACGGTTTGGATGTTCGCGACCGGCTCGGCGATAGCTGCAGGCGGCTTGTTGTCCGACCCGCTCGCCAGATAGGCCGCCACGCCACCCGCGCAGAGGGCGATCGTCAACACAATTATGCGGGCAGTCATCATACGCGTTACATCGACCCATACCGAAGACGTCCATCAAACCCTGATGACGCCATGACCCGCAGGTATGACTAGGCAGCAAAGGTGTAAGGGAACTTGAGAAGTCGACGCGCGTAGCCGGAACAGGGCCTGGATTTGCGGCGATGGTGAACAGATTGTTAGTCGCCGGCCGATCAACTTGAAGACGCTGAGCTTTTCGTTCGCGTCATGAGGCCCGGCAGGTGTTCTTACGGAACTCGTTAGCCTGTCGTGAACGGTTGTAAGACGCTACTTTTACCACCGCATGATGAGATCGGCGGTTCGCGGCTCATGCTGCTGGGCTCAGAGCCGTCGACGTCATGTCGTGACGATGCGGAAACCGATGCGCGGCAAATAGGACGCCGTCGAGGCCGGGATCGGTTTCTACCGCTTCTTCAGACTAGCCATCTTGACGGAGCGCCGCTGAGAGACATGCTTGCTGTGGCGCGTCCCGTGCTCCGCTCGCCTGCGAACCGAGTTCTTATCAGTGGTGGCCTGCTTCGAACGCGAACCGGTCCTTGTGCCTGCAGACGCCCTGGCTTCGCGCGCGGCCTCCTGTGAGACGGGGCCGATTTGGCCAGCTTGACGTGAGCCCGCAGGCGGCCGCGCGGTCTTGATCGGCTCTGCGAGCGTGAAGAGATCGGCAGCCGGGACCGGCAACGTCGTCGTGGCGTTTGTCGGCGGCAGGGCTGCGAGATGCGGCCATCGGCTCTCGCGCGGCACCGGCACGCCGTGTTGCTTGGCGCGCTCGAAAGCTTCGAATGCGAGCAACAGGGCGCCACCGGGCGAGTCGAAATCGGAGAGCGCCGGTGCGGGCAGAGTGGCGTGCTCTGCGTAGACGAACGTGGGGACCTTCGGCCATTGCAAGGCCGCCACGGCTGCTGCGGATGGATGCGACAGCCACTCTTCAGGCTCGGTGGGTGTCGCCTGCTGCTCTGGCGTCGCCGGCACGACATGAACGATGCGATATCCGCGAGCCTTCATCTCCTGCAGGATCCGCGGCAGCGCCGCGACTGTGCGCGGCTGGATGTCATGCAGCAGCAGGATGCCCTTGCCGCGCGCCTCCAGCCGCTTGATCGCAAGATCGTAGACGCGCGCTGAGGAGATGTGCCGCCAATCGTCGGCCAGAAAATCCGCGCTCCATACCTGGATGCCCATTGAGGCCGCGTAGGTCTCGACCGGCTCGGCGCGCTCCAGCCCTGGAATCCGGAAGAATGGTGCAAGCTGGGCGGGATCGCTGAGCGCCGCGGTCACCGAGGCGATGCCCTGCTCGATTTCCGGCTTGGCTTGATCGTACGACATCTTGCGGAAGGTCAGCGGATAATTCTGGCTGTGTGTGCCGACCGTATGGCCGGCTGCGATCAGCTTGCGCACGCCTTCGGGATTGGCCCGCGCCTGCTGTCCGATCGCGAAAAACGTCGCCTTGATGCATTGATCGGCGAGGATCTGGAGGATCTGGTTGCTGTACTTCGGCAGTGGGCCGTCATCGAAGCTCAGCACAACCTCGTGATCCCGGAGCGGCAGCGTCTCCGGATATTGCATCGAGCCGATACGTGGATGCTCGCGCGGATCGACGACCAGCGTTCGCGAGGTTCCGAGCGCGTCGGGATGGCCCGGGCAATCGGCGGCGGAGGCGGTTTGGGCGGCAAAGCCGGCCAGAATCCCCAGGCAAAAGGCCGTCCACGACCTGATCCGGATGTCAGCCAAACGACCACCGACCATAAACTACCATCCGCCTTCACTCGACCGCGACGACTACATGCTGCGTCATGAACACGACATTAATCGCCGCCTTGTCCACGCTTCTGATCAGGGTGCGGCGTCAAAGTCAACGGCCGATCCGGCCGGGACAAGATGTACGACGTGATAGTCATTCTCGCGCAGATAGCGCAGGAAAGCCGGCAGCATGGCGGCGGTATGGGCCTTCGGATCGTGCAGCAGGATGATGCCCTTCCGGACGGCTTCCAGCCGGCTGGTCAGGAGTCGCAGCTCCTGCTTCGGCGTCATCCTGTTCCAGTCGCTGGCCCAGAGGTCGGCGCCGAATGCGATGATGCGGCGCGATTGCAGGAAATCAAGCGTCGCGGTCGTCGACTGGAATCCGGGGAAGCGAAAGAACGGTGTGCTCGGCGTGGTGGTCGCACGTCCGTGAAGCGCCATTTCGACGGCCGAAATACCGTGGGTGATCTGGTCCGTCGCCTCGCTCGGCTTGATCTGTGCAAGGCTGGGATGCGTCCAGCTGTGAGTCCCTACGGTATGGCCCTCTGCGGCGATCCGGCGCACCAGGCTCGGATGTTCAGAGGCGGGCTTGCCGATCAGGAAGAAGGTCGCGTGGACGCATTCGTCGGCCAGCGCCTTCAGCACCTTTGGCGTGGTCGGCGGCCAGGGACCGTCATCGAAGGTCAGGACCACCTCATGATCCCTGAGCGGCAAGGTCTGGGGAAAGCTCTTCAGGCCGACCCGCGGAAAGCTCGCGGCATCGACGGAGAGAATGCGCGACGTGCCGAGCGTGCCCGCGCGCGGGCAGTCGGCGGCGCGTAACCTCACCGGCGAGACGAACAGCAACAGGAGAGCTGCGCAAAGCAGGTAGATCGGTCGTTGCAGTGACATATTTGGCATTGCGCTCAGTGTTGCCTATTGGGTAATGCGTGAAGCGCTAGTGGGGGTCGATTTCACACCCGCTCCGCCGCAAGCCGCCGCGACTGCGAGGCCTGGGGGAAGGGACTTGGGACGCTAGCTCAGACGAGTTGGATCATTCTGTCAAACCGGCGAGGCGCGCCATGGCCGAACAAATGGACGTTGCCGGCGACGCGGTGCTCGATCGCTTCCCGATGCGCGGGGAGGACGGCGAAATCCGCCGCGAATTCATCGATGAGATGACGCGCGCAATCAAAGCTGACGACGCGCCGTTTTTGCGCGCCGTGGTGGCTGAACTCCATGAAGCCGATCTCGGTGATTTGATCGCGGCGCTCGATGCGGACGATCGCGTCAGGCTGGTGGAACTGACCGGTACCGACTTCCATTTTTCGGCACTCAACGAAGTCGACGACGCCGTCCGCGAGGAGATTCTCGAAGAGCTTGAGCCGGAGACGGTCGCGGAAGGCGTGCGCGAGCTGGAGTCCGATGACGCCGTCGAATTGCTCGAGGCGCTCGATGAGGAAGACCAGGAAGAGATCCTGGAAAAGCTGCCGCCGTCGGAGCGCGATGCGCTCGAACGGAGCCTGGAATATCCCGAGAATTCCGCCGGCCGGCGGATGCAGACCGAATTCATCACCGTGCCGCCGGATTGGACCGTGGGCCAGGCGATCGACTACATGCGCGACACGCCGGATCTGCCGGACCGGTTCTACGAAATCTACGTCGTCGATGGTGCCCAGCATTGGCAGGGCGCGGTGCCGCTCGATTTGCTGCTGCGTTCGCGCAGGCCGGTACCGCTCGCCGATCTGATGGACGAGGAGCGCCGCCGCGTTGCCGTCTCCGACGATTTGGAGGAGGTGGCACGGTTGTTCGGCAAGTACAATCTGGTCGCAGCGCCCGTGCTCGATACCAACAACCGGCTGGTCGGCGTCATCACCATCGACGACGTCGTCGACGTGATCGAGGAGGAGGCGGACGAGGAGATCAAGGCGCTTGGCGGTGTCACCAGCGACGAAGAACTCTCGGACAATGTCTGGACCATCGCCAAGGGCCGCTTCAACTGGCTTCTCGTCAATCTCGCCACTGCGTTCCTGGCATCCTCGGTGCTCGGCCTGTTCGAGGGGGAGCTGGAGAAGATGGTGGCGCTCGCCGTGCTCGCGCCGATCGTGGCGAGCCAGGGCGGCAACGCCGCGACGCAGACGATGACCGTTGCGGTGCGCGCGCTTGCGACCCGCGAACTCGGCTCCAACAACGCGCTTCGTGTCGTGCTCCGCGAGAGCCTGGTCGGGCTCGTCAACGGCATCGCGTTCGCCGTCATCACCGGCATTGCCGCAGTCGCCTGGTTCAGGATCCCCGGGCTTGGTGTCGTGATCGGGCTTGCGATCATCTGCAATCTCGTCGCCGGCGCGCTCGGCGGCATTTTGATTCCGATCTTCCTGGACCGGATGCGGGCCGATCCCGCGGTCGCGTCCGGAACGTTCGTCACGACCGTGACCGACGTTGTCGGTTTCTTCTCTTTCCTCGGCATCGCCACATTGTGGTTCGGGTTGAAATAGCCGACCGTACTGGGACTTTTATCGTTAATCGGGCCTTAAGTCGCTTCGACGATGATTGTCGGCGAAGGAGTTGGCCATGCGCCTCAGGCTGAAAGCGGACGGACGGATCGTCGAACTGCGTGACGGGCAGGAGTTCCCGCTTGCGCCAGAGTCGCCCTCCGCAGCGTCCGGACATGGAACCCTTGAAGTGCGTGATCTCCGCCGCCGCGCGCGCCTGACCCAGCAGGAATTTGCGGCCCGGCTCGGCGTGCCCGTCGAAACCATCCGGAACTGGGAGCAGGGCAAGCGCGCGCCGCGCGGTCCCGCACGGGCGCTGTTGGCCGTCATCGCGCATGCGCCCGAGACGGTCTTTGCCGCGCTCGCCAAATCCTGATCGCTGCACGCGTCCCGAGCGCGCTGACCGAAAATTAGGGCTGCTTTACTGTTCTCGTTGGCAGCGGGCTACCGCTGCGACATAATGATCGCAGTCAATGTGAGTGCCCCCTGATGCACGTCGTCGAGGCCAATGGCGCCAGAATCCCCGCGATCGGGCTCGGCACGTCGGAGTTGCGCGGTCGAACCTGCGCACGCATCGTCGAGCAGGCGCTGAAGCTCGGCTACCGCCACATCGATACGGCTCAGAGCTATGAGAACGAACGCGAGGTCGGCGAGGGTCTGCGTTCTTCCGGCGTCAGGCGCGATGAAATGTTCGTGACGACCAAGGTCTGGACCACGCATTTCGCGCCGCATGACCTCGAACGTTCCACCAAGGAAAGCCTGGTGAAGCTGCGCCTGCACGAGATCGATCTGTTGCTGCTGCACTGGCCCAATCCGCAGGTTCCGCTGGAGGAGACCTTGGGCGCGCTGGCGCATGTGAAGCAGATCGGCCTGGCCAAGCATATCGGCGTTTCGAACTTCACCGTCGCGCTGATCGAGCAGGCGGTGAAGACGTGCGCGGAACCGCTGGTATGCGATCAGGTCGAATACCATCCCTATCTCGATCAGACCAAGGTGCGCGAGGCCTGCGTGCGGAATGGCATGACACTCGTTGCCTACAGTCCGGTCGCCAAGGGCAGGGTCAGGAACGACGAGACCCTGAGGGAGATCGGCCGGGTCCACGGCAAGACGGCGGCGCAGGTCAGCCTGCGTTGGCTGGTTCAGCAGAACCTGTGCGCGATCCCGCGCACATCACGGATCGAAAGGCTGTCGGAAAACCTCGACATCTTCGACTTCGTGCTTTCCGACGATGAAATGGCGCAGATCTTCGCGCTTGGGAGTGCAAACAGCCGTCTCACCGATTTCGGCTTCGCGCCGAAATGGGATTGAACAGGCGCCATCTTCTGCCTCTGCCCCTGTCGACCGGCAGCCGAAGCCCCTGAGCTTTATCCCGGCATTTCCTTCTAGCTGGTCTGTGCGCGCCGGGTTCGAACCGGCTATAAGGGGCCGGGCGGCATCAAGCATCTCACCTTGCGATGAAGGTTTGGCAGTTCATACGACCGGACATTACGGTAGCGGCGCTCGCGCATATTCTGATCTTGGCGTCGATCATTCTGTTCAGCGAAGTGCATCCGTTCGGCTCGGTCGCGTCCGAGCCGATTGCGGTCGACCTCGTCACGTCGGACGAGATTAAAAAGGCGCCTGACCCGACACCTACACCCGAGCCGACACCGCAGCCGACGCCCGACCTCACGCAATTGTCGAAACCCGAAGCGCCCGCGGCGTCACCTTCGCCCGCGCCACAGGCAGCGGAGCCGCCGCAGCGGCAGGCGGCCGCGCAGAGCAGCCCGCAGCCTTTGCCTCAGCCTCAGCCGCAACCCCAGCCGTCTCCAACGGCGGCTGCTCCAGCGCCGTCACCGTCGCTCGGCTACAAGCCAGCCGAGCCCGACATTACGATCAAGTACAACGTCATGCTCGGATTGCCCCAGGCCCTGCCAACCTCGGCGGCCAGTTCCGGCAGCAAGGAAGGCGATGGTCTCGACGCGACCGCATCGAGCGAGGCGAATATCTCCTCCAGCGTGATCGATGAATTTCGCCGGCACCTGAAGTCCTGCTCAAAGCTTCCGGCATCGATCGCATCGTCCGATCGTCTCGTGATCAAGCTTCGCGTGCAGATGACCATGGATGGCAGGCTGGCGACCGAGCCCATGGTCGCCGGAGGCAGTGCAAACCCGAAAGCGCTGGATCTGTTGCACGGCGCCGTCGACGCGCTGAAGGCCTGCCAGCCCTATACGATGCTGCCGGCGGATCGTTATGGCGAATGGAAGGTGCTCGACCTCGACTTCACGCCGCGGGACTTCTCATCCTGATCAACTCCCCATCGCACGCCAGGCATTGGAGGCGAACTGCCGGCGCCAGGTCACGATGACGACGGCGCCGGTCGTGACGAACAGCAGCTGATGAACCAGCCGAGATAGCCGAGCGCGACTGCGCCCGTAGGCCGTGCTCCAGGCTGACCGCATAGACCAGCCATTCGATGATGAAGAAGCCGACCGCCAGAGCGTCGACGAGGTAAGGTCCCATGCTGCATCCCTTGCCGAGGCGTGTTAAAGCGCCGACCTGTGTGGTCAAATCATATTCGTACAGGATCGGTTCGCGATGACCTTGAAACTCGTGATCGGAAACAAGAATTATTCGTCCTGGTCGATGCGGCCGTGGCTTGCGCTGCGCGCCAGCAACATTGCCTTCGAGGAAGTCTTCATTCCGCTCTATACCGACAACAAGGCCGACAAGGAGCGCATACTCAGCTTCACGCGTTCGGGCAAGGTGCCGGCACTGATCGATGGCGACATCACGGTCTGGGACTTGCTTGCGATCATCGAATATGTCGCCGAGCGTTTTCCGCAAGCGAAGCTGTGGCCGGACGATCGCGCGATGAGAGCACATGCGCGGTCGATTTCGGCCGAGATGCATTCGGGCTTCATGGCGCTCCGCAACGAATGCGCGATGAACCTGCACCGGCCGGTCCGCGCCGTCGCATTGTCGGACGATGCGCAAGCCAATATCGCGCGGATCCAGGAGATCTGGATCGATTGCCGTAAGCGCTACGGCAAAGGCGGTCCGTTCCTGTTCGGAGCGTTCAGTGGGGCGGACGCCATGTATGCGCCGGTCGTCTATCGCTTCCGCGCCTATGCGATCGACGTCGTGCCCGAAGCCAAGGCTTATATGGACGTGATGCTCACGCTGCCGGCGGTCGAGGAATGGACCAAGGCGGGCCTTGCCGAGACCCTGCGCATCGAACGGATCGAAGCCATCTGAAGAAGCCATCTGAAAATGTGCCGAGACATTTGGCGGGCTGTCGACGCTTGACGCGCGATGGCGAAAGCAGTCTCTATCGGCGGCGGGGTACGCGAGAACGGACAGCGAGACGGAGAGACCGGCCATGGGAATTCTCGATTCACTGGAAAATTCGCCTGCGCTCAAGGGCGTCCTCAGCCAGCTTGGCGCTGCCGTCCTTCCGGCGGTGCTGGGCGAAGTCTTGGGCACCGGCAGTCAGGGCGGACTGAATGCGATCGTCGCCAAGCTGGAGCAGGCCGGATTTGGCGAGCAGGTGAAATCCTGGATCGGCGCCGGTCACAACCTGCCCATCACGGCCGATCAGTTGCGGCAGGTGCTCGGCAACGACGCCGTGCGGCAGCTCGCCGCCAAATATAACATTCCCGTCGACCAGATTACCGAGGTGCTCGCGCACCAGCTTCCGCTTGCGGTCGATCATGCGAGCCCGGACGGTAAACTGCCGCATTCCGCCTGATCTCGGGCGGTATTCCTTGTCGGTGCGCGGCTCTGCCCGGGATCGGTAAGATAATGGTATCCCGCTGAAAAACCATCGAAATCTGCGGACTTGCCATGTTCGGAACGCGCTGGCTTTGGCGCGTTCGCGCGTGCTATAAGCCCTCCAGTTCCCGGCCGGCCCTCGCAGCGGGACGTCTTAGCGCGTGCCGGCCTTTGTGTGATGGAGAGGGCGTTGAAGCACAAGTTTCCAATCGGGGCGACCGTCTACTTTACCGCAAGCAATATCTCGCGGCCGGCGGCGCGCGGCACCTATGAGGTTGTCCGGCAGCTTCCGACCGAGGGTGATGATTGCCAGTATCGGATCAAGAGCTCGACCGAGGCGTTTGAGCGGGTCGCCAAGGAAAGCCAGCTCGCCGTTTCCTGACGCGAACCGCGGACGGCTCGTATGCCGTTTTTTCCGCATGCGCCGTCAAAAGGCCCGGTTCACAGAACCACTCTCGGAAGTAAGATGCCGCGGAATCGGCAGGCGCTTTCATCAGATGATAAGAGCCGTCGGACATTGTATGCCGGCGCCGTCGGTCAGCGGCGGTTTCGCGTTGGCATTCACGCCGCAAGCTCGCCATCTGGGATCGCGAATGTCGGTCTGACTTCACTAGCGCCGTGGGGGAATTGTCTCGCATGAACTGGGCATGGGCCTCATCGCTCGAGCATATCTGGCGGTCGCCGTCCTTTCCTATGTGGCTCACTATCGCGGCGGCGGGCTTTTTTGCGCTCATCGTCCTGATCACGCTGTTGCGGGCGGAAAAGTCGGTCGCCAACGGCGCGCTGACCGTCATCACGCTGCTTGCGATCGGCGTCGCGGCAGCCTCAACCCTCCGCGGCTACGGGCCTATCGGCCGCGCGACCCCAACCGAAATCCGGACGGCCGCCGCTACGCCGCCTGCACTCCCGGCGTTGGCCTGCGCCGACGGTTTTGCCGGTGACCCGGTGCTCGCGGCCTGTGAGAAGGTGCTATTCGGCTCGGCCGAGTCGACTGCCGCGGCGGTCAGCTATGCGGCAGCGCAGATCTCGCGTCTCACCGCGCTCGGCGATGTCAACGCCGCGGAACAGAGCATGACACCGGATCTGCGGGCGCTGCGCCGGACCGTGGAGCGCGACCGTTATGGCCTGGTGGCGCAGGTGCTGCAGGCGCGCGACCGCTGCACGCCGACCCAATGCGCCGCGTTTCGCGCACTGACGGACAGCCGCCAGATCGTCGCGAACATGGAAGGGCACACCTATGATGCGATGGTGACGAAATACTCGGCATCGTGGAATGCGTCGCCGGTTTCCGCACCGGTTGCGATGCTGTCGTCGATGCCCACGGGCCGGCCGACCAATGCCGACTTCCCGACCGCGGCCTCCACGCCGGCCGTCAGTATCATGACGCCCGAGCCCGGCTCGGCTCCACCATCGGCGCAACGCGCGGTTCCGCCGCCGGCACCCGCTGCCTCCGCATCGTCGGGGGCCAATGCATCATTGCTGTCGCCGCGGCCGACGTCATCGGCCGCACCTGCAGCGCCGGTCGCGGCGAAGAAGCCGGCGCCGCCGAAACGCCTCACGCCGCCGCCGACACAAGTCGCTCCGCCTGCCCCTGCGGCCGGCTCCAGCGAATGATCGTGCGGGAACGATCCGCTGTTCGTCCGATGTGTAAGCTCGTTGCACGGCGCGCCGCGATAGCAGCGGATATGCTGTTGGAAGCGTGCCTTTGGGTTTGACATCCGCCGACACGGCGTGTTGCAAAGGGTGAGGGCGGACGCGAGGTTCGCCGCACATCCTCCACTTTCCAACATGCACGACTTTTCGACACGATGCCGCTTCACCTGATCAAGCTTGCCGTTGGCTGCGAGTCCATCAAGGAACTCAAGGGGTGGGTCGCTGAGCGCATGATCGCCGCCAAGAAGAAAGGCCTTCCGCAACGGCACGTGCATGTCACGCGGATGGTTCCGAAGAAGGTCGAGGACATCCTTGCCGGCGGTTCGCTCTATTGGGTGATCCGCGGCGAGGTCGCCGCGCGCGAGAAGATCGTCGCGATCGAGCCGTTCCGCGACGGCGACGGCATCGGGCGGTGCCGACTGGTGATGCAGCCGAAGGTGATCGCGGTTTCGCCGCGGCCGATGCGTCCCTTCCAGGGCTGGCGGTATTTGACCGAGGACGCAGCGCCTCCCGATCTCGACAAGGCCACCGCGGGAACCGTCGCGGCGATGCCGGAGCCGATGCGTCGCGAATTGCGTGACCTCGGATTGCTCTGAGCCGTCCCGGTTTGGAATTTGTCTCAGCATGATCCGGAAAAGTGTGTAGCTGTTTTCCGAAAAGATCATGCTCAAACAAAGACCTAAAGCGCGATCCCGATCAACCTGATCTCATCGCGCTTTAGACCGGGACGTTGTCGATCAGCCGGGTGCTGCCGAGCTTGGCCGCCACCAGGATTCGCAGCGGCCCGTCATCGACGGAGTTGACCGGCGCCAGCGTTTCGGCGTGGCGGACTTCGAAGTAGTCGAGCGCAAAGCCGGCCGCCGTGATCAGTTCGGCACCCGCGGCCATCACCGCTTCGATGGTCTCGCCAGCCTTCAGCTGCGCGGCGCTCCGCTTCATGGCGCGATGGAGTTCCGGCGCGACCCGCCGTTCCTCCGGCGACAGGTAGACGTTGCGCGAGGACATCGCCAGGCCGTCGCGCTCGCGCACGGTCTTCATGCCGATCACCTTGACGCCGAGATCGAGGTCGCCGGCCATGCGCGTCACGACCCGCAACTGCTGAAAGTCCTTCTCGCCGAAAATCGCGATATCCGGCCGGCACTGCGTGAACAGCTTGCACACGACGGTAGCGACGCCGCCGAAGAAGTGAGGGCGGAAGCGATCCTCCAGGCCTACGGTGGCCGGACCTTCCGGCGCAAGCCGTGTGGCGAAGCCGTCCGGGTACATCGCCTTGACCTCGGGGTACCAGATCAGGTCGACCTTCTCGGCGGTGAGCTTGGCAAGATCGGCCTTCCAGGTGCGCGGGTAGGAACTGAAATCCTCGGTCGGCGCAAACTGAGTTGGGTTTACGAAGATCGAGACAATTACTTTTGCCGCTCGACGCTTCGCCAGCCTTACCAGCGACACATGACCGTCGTGGAGTGCACCCATGGTCGGCACCAGTGCGACGGTGGCCTTTCGGACGCGAAGGTTATCGATGGCGCGGCGCAGGGCAGGGACCGTGCGAACGATCAGGGGTTTTCGTGACATCTCTCTTCAATCTCGGGAAGCGGAGCGACCGGGTTGACGCTTCAGGGGGCAGCAATGGACCGAGCTTATCAAGGTCGAGGATGGACAGCCAAGCGGCGCGGGAGTTGCAACGCGAGATCATCAGCGTGCTCACGATTTACCACGAAGCCACACGTCCAACGATTTAAAGTTGTCGTCACGCATTTCGCTTGACCGCCGACGCGCGTGATTTAAAGAATTTGCAGGGGTTCAACGATGCTTGTGCAGACTAGCCAAGGGCAATCCGGTTCGGCGCATGTCGTCGTGCTGGGTAACGAGAAGGGTGGTTCGGGGAAGTCGACCACCGCACTCCATATCGCAGTCGCGCTATTGAAGGCCGGCCAGCGCGTCGCCACCATCGACCTGGACTGCCGCCAGCAAAGCTTCACCCGCTACATCAACAATCGTGGCGCCTGGGCGCGCCGCACCGGCCTGAACCTCGAACTGCCGGTTCATTGCTGCATCAAGCTCGGCCAGACGATGCAGATCGCCGACAACGAGAACTCCGAGTGCCAGCAGTTCGTCGACGCGATCGGCGCGGTCGAGCGGACCTTTGATTTCATCGTGATCGATACGCCGGGCACCGACAGCTATCTGATGCGGCTCGCCCACTCGATGGCCGACACGCTGGTGACGCCGATCAACGACAGCTTCCTCGATTTCGACGTGCTGGGAACCGTCGATCCCGCCACCTACGCCGTGACCGGAGAGAGTCATTACGCCGAGATGGTGCGTGACATGCGGCGCAAGCGCCGTCAGCTCGATGGCGCCAGCACGGACTGGATCGTGGTGCGCAACCGACTGTCGATGCTCGGCTCCCGGAACAAGCAACTCGTGGCCGACGGGCTGAAGGAGTTGTCGTTCAGGCTCGGCTTCCGTTCGATCGACGGCTTTGCCGAACGCGTCGTCTATCGTGAGTTCTTTCCGCGCGGGCTGACCGCGCTCGACGATCTTGACGAGGCCACGCTCGGGACCCGCCCGAGCCTCGGTCATGTGACGGCCCGGGAAGAAGTGACGAGCCTGCTTCGCCAGCTGAAGCTTCCGCTCGACGAGCGCGGCCGGCGCCGCGCGGCGAACCGGGCCGAATGGTTCAACCAGGTCGATCGGCCGCTGGACCTCCACGATATTCTCGAGGCCTGAGCGGCTTCGTTTCGGCTGCAACTTCCGATTGAGGTAGCTGATTACAGGGTTCCCCCGTATTTTCACGGGGTCCGGTGATTACGGCTGAAACAAAGCCGCTAGTTCGCCAGTATTTTACCCAGCTTTTACCGAAGATTCGAACCCGGCCTTGATCTATGCCGCTCCAGGGTGGCGCCCGGTTCGGTGTCTCTTTCTGATGCAGTGAGTAAGAAGTGGGTGCAGCGCACAACGAAGAGGCGTGCAATTCACAACTTTTAGCCTTCCAGTCACCGAACCGTGACGTATATTAAGGAATAAAGTGACCGCCGCGCTAGGACGCTGGAAACAGGTGGTAGCTTAATTGCCGGGGACGAACATGAAACGTGGAATTGCAGTTCTGCTTTCTGTCGGTGCGCTCGTAACGGTGGCCTATTTCACCGTGAGCAAGTGGGCGATTCGCCACCAGACAATCACCTTCCTCGATCCCTCACGCGACAATCGTCCGGTTGAGGTCGACATCGCGGTGCGCCGTGACAAGGAGATGCAGGCCGATGCCGGCATGATGAAGCTGCCGGTCGCGATTCTCAATCACGGCAACACTGTCAAGTTCACCGAGTACTCCTTCATCTCGAACATATTTGCCGCGCGCGGTTACCTGACTATCAGCATCCAGCACGATTTGCCGACCGACGCGCCCATGGTGACGAAGGTTGGCGAGATCTATGTCGGCCGGCTGCCGCAGATCCAGCGCGGTGTCGCCAATATCAAGTTCGCCGTCGAGGAGATGAGGAAGGTCGAGCCGAACGCGGACTATGATCATTTGACAATGGTCGGACATTCCATGGGTGGCGACATTACGATGTATTTCGCCAAGCAGTATCCCGAGGAAATCAAGAAGGTCGTGACGCTCGACAATCTGCGCGTGCCCTTCATCACGTCCGGCAAGTTCAAGATCCTTTCGTTCCGTTCGAAGGACCCGCAGTTCAAGGCCGATCCTGGTGTGGTCCCCAGTTCCGACATTTGCGACAAGGCCGGTATTACCGTTGTAAACACCGCCTTCCAGCATAACGACATGCGCGACACTGGTTCGGAGGTGGCCAAGTCCTCGATCCAGGCCATGCTGGACAAGTTCCTGGCCGACAGCGACGGCGATCTGACGCCGGTCGAAACCTCATCGCCGAAAATTCTCGACCCCGGGCCGGTTGCGCCTTACGTTCCGACTGGAAAAGAAGCCCAGCCGGCGAAGTCGCTGACGCACTAGCCAACCGCACCTATATTCTGGCGGGTACCGCAGCTGGCAATCACATGCGAGCGCCGATGTCCCGCGAGCCGACCAGATCAGGATCTGCAGACCTCAGGCCCGGCAAGGCCGGATCGCTTCCGGATGCCAAGCCTTCCACATCGGATGACATTGCCGCCTTCGTCGCCAAGGCCCGTGCGATGTCGCCTTATGCCGCCGGCGCACGCGGACGGCTGGTGTTCGCGCTCGACGCCACCATGAGCCGCCAGCCGACCTGGGACATGGCCTGCACCCTGCAGGCTGACATGTTCCGCGAAGCGGCTTCGCTCGGCAGCCTGGATATCCGTCTCGTCTATTATCGCGGCTTCGACGAATGCCGGGCCACGGGATGGATTTCCGATAGCGCCGAGCTTGCGCGGCTGATGGGCAAGATCGATTGCCGCGGGGGCAACACTCAGATCGGAAGGGTGCTGTCGGAAGCGCGGCGCGAGGCTGTGGCCGCCGGCGTGCGGGCGGTGGTGTTTGTCGGCGATGCGATGGAAGAGCAGGTCGACGAACTCTGCGCCAAGGCCGGAGAACTCGGCATGCTCAAGGTGCCGGTGTTCATGTTCCAGGAGGGACATGACGAGACCGCCGAACAGGCGTTCCGCGAGATCGCGCGTTTGACGGGTGGAGGGTGGTGCCGCTTCGATCCCGGCGCCGCGGCGCAGTTGCGCGAATTGCTGCGCGCGGCGGCCGCCTATGCCGCCGGCGGGCGCGAGGCGCTCAAGCAACTGGCCGCACGCGAAAGCGGTGCGGCCAAGCTGCTCGGTCAGATGAAGTAGCGCCTGTCGGTTTTCAGGCCGCTTTCGCCGCTACGGACGCGACGGCGGCAAGGGCAGAAGCGAGCCTGCCCGCGACCGCTTCGGTTTCCCCGGTGATCCCGTGCCGTCGGCTGAGCCAGACCGGATCATTGTAGGTGAGATGGGTATCGCCGGCCTCATCCTGCCAGACCAGGATCTTCATTGGCAGATCCAGGCCAATCGTCTGCGCCGCCTGGATCAGCGGCGTGCCGCCCTTCGCGTTGCCGAAGATCAGGACCTCGGTTGGGCGCAGCGGCATCCCGGCCGATTTCGCGCCGGCCGCATGGTCGATCCGTGCGAACACCTGCATGCCCCTTGATGCCACCTCGGCCGCGAGCCGGTCCATCGTGTCCTTGGGGCCGAAACCGCTCTTGATTGTCGTCAATCCATCGATCGCCATGGCGCGCTCCCAATCGTTTCGGGCTCAATGGTGTGAAAACTACCGGGCGCACGACGCCATCGCCAACGAACTTCTCGTGTCCCGGCCGGATGGTCGCTTCGCGTGGGGCGAGGCCCCACCAAGCCTTTTGCGCCAAGCCTTTTGCTCCATGATTTTTGTAGCCAGCGCGCCTATATTCGTGGAATGCCAACCCTGATTGCAGGCGCCGTCGCCGTTCTCGTTCTTTATCTGCTGCTGCAGAGCCTTCGTGCCGCCAATCCGGTCGCGCTTGCCCGTGCGATCAAGATCGTCGGTGGCGTTGTTTCGTTGGCGGTCGCTGCTTTCGTCGGCCTGAGGGGTGAACTCGCAGTCGCCATTCCGCTCGGGGTGTTTGGCGCGGGACTGCTCGGCTGGTCGCCCAGAGCCATGCAGGGATTGGGTAACATCGGCGGGCTGTTCGCGGGTTTGGGCGCACGGCGCTCTGCAGGGCAGGCGTCGACGGTTCGTTCGCAATTTTTCGAGATGACGCTCGATCACGACAGCGGTGCGCTGACGGGCCGGATCGTGGCCGGTCCTCACGCCGGCCAGCCGCTCGACGCGTTCGATCTGCCGCAGCTTGCGGCGATGATTCCGAGCCTTGACGGTGAGAGCGTGGCCTTACTTGAAAGCTATCTTGACCGCAGGTTTCCCGCTTGGCGTCAAGACGCGCAGGGCAACGCGGCAGGGGGGCAGCGACGCGCGGCGTCGAGCGGAAAAATGACGGACGAGGAGGCCTACCAGATCCTTGGCCTGCAGCCGGGTGCGGGGCGCGACGAAATCAGCCGTGCCCACCGTACGCTCATGAAGAAACTGCATCCCGACCAGGGGGGGTCGACGTACCTCGCCGCCCGTGTAAACGAGGCCAAGGATACCTTGCTTCGAACGCATAACGGCTGACTCCGGCAACGCTGACAATTACGCCACGACTTCGAAATTCGCTTCTGCTTGGTGCCCTGGTCGACGCCCGAGGTCGCCCGCCATTGCTTGGCGTGGTCGATTGCTCGGTCCGAAGGATTCTTAAGCTCAAATTCTTGACGAGAGGTTGTTGGCAAGCAGATTTCGGCGCTTTGTTGCGCGGTCGTCGCCGAATTTTTCTGATCAATCAGATCAAGGGCTTAGCCGCAGGTATCTCTCACAGCTGCCAGACGACGAAACGCCGCAGCGGATGGCTGCGGTGCGCCTTGCCTAAACTTGTAAATGGAAGCCCGGTCCCGACCTCAGTCGGAACCGCATCGATGATCAGTTATGTACAGTCATGCAGGAAATTTCGGAGCGCTTGAGCGCGCGGCACACGGCTTCGGCCTGATCGCGATCAAGGCCTGCGAAGCGAGCGCGATACAGCATCTTGTTGTCCTTGGCGACGACCGTCTCGGTGAACGGATCGGCCTTGCTGAGCAGGCCCTTGGCCCGACTGCGAGCGGCTTCGATGCGCTGTTGCGCCTCGTTTTCGCTCTCGAGCGCGCCGACCTGGACGATCCAGCCGCTACGAGCCGCTGCGGGCTTGGCAGTCGCGGCCTGCTGGGCAGACTGCGATGCTTCCTGCGACTGAGGCTGCGGCGGGGCATAGGCCATCGTTTGCGAGGCGGAGGCAGGACGGCAGGCTCGAGGCCGGCAGAACGCCGAGGATGCCATTGCCGGTGCCGAAGCCCGGCGGCTGCGGCGGCAGATCGGACTTTGCGGCCTCCGACCGGGCCGGGTCGGGCCTCATCAAGTCGCCCTTTCCGCCGTCGACCTTGGCGATCAGCGCGTTCGACGTTTCCGGAACGTCAGCGCGTGACGGGGCGGAGCTTGTCATCGGCGCGACCGGCTGAGACGGACCTGCGGCGGCGAGTTTCATCGGCCCGGCCTTGACCTGAACCGTCTTGACCTTCACGGGCTTCATCGGCTCGGAAGAACCGGGGATTGTTGCCATCGACTGCGACTGGATCACGCCCGAGGTCAGTGGCGCAGGCTCGGTCCTCGGCTGCGCGGGCGGCACGGCGGCGGTCGCCGCGCTGATCGCTGCGGCCAGTTTCGATGCCGCGCTGGTGCGCGCGGGTGCGGTGGGTTGATCCTGCGCGTCGGACGCCTGAGCGATTGATCGCGTCGGGCTGTCGGCATCCGCGACATCGACGTCGGAGGTGTTGCGTTCGGTGATCGCAGCCACGGTCCGCGTCGTCGAGGCCTTATCGAGATTCGCCGCCAGCAGATTGCGCATGGTGGCGTCGCGCGAACCGCCGCTGCGGCCTCCCATTACGACGCCCACCAGGCGGCGATTGCCGCGCCGCATGGAGGTGACCAGGTTGAAGCCGGATGCGCGCGTGTAGCCGGTCTTGATGCCGTCCACGCCTTCGACCTCGCCCAGGAGATGATTGTGGTTGCGGATCGACTGGCCGTGATAGTTGAAGCTCAGCGTCGAGAAATAGCGATAGTAGCGCGGAAAGCGATCCTGAATCGCGCGGCCGAGCGTCGCCTGGTCGCGGGCCGTCGTGATCTGCTCGTCATTGGGCAGACCGGAGGCATTGCGGTAGGTGGTGCGGCTCATGCCGAGCGCACGCGCCTTGCGGGTCATCATCTTGGCGAAGCTGTCTTCATCACCGCCGACGGTCTCCGCGATGACGACGGCGGCGTCGTTCGCCGAACGCGTCACCAGGCCTTTGATCGCGTCTTCGACGCGGATGGTTTGTCCGGGACGCAAGCCAAGCTTGGTCGGCGCCTGATCGGAGGCGTGCTCGGAAACCTGCATCTCGCTGTCGAGATTGATCTTGCCGGCTTCGAGACGCTCGAACAGCAGATAAAGCGTCATGATCTTGGTCAGCGATGCGGGATGGCGCAGTCCGTCCGGACTGGTCGATGTCAGCGTCGCGCCGGAGTTGGCGTCAACGATAATGGAAGAGAACTGCGGACTGTAGTCGCCATCGTCATCGTTGTGATGGCTGCGGGCATGATGCGTGGAGTGGCCGTGGCGGTGAGAACGCCGCGCTTCGGCGCTGTCGGTGGTGAACACGGCCGCCGTCGCGATCGTGAACAGCCCGAACATGCCAACCCGCATCAGGTGCGAGGAAGCCCAGTCTTTGCGAAGCATGAAATCCCCGTCCCAGTTTTCGACTAGATCATCGGTTCGTGAGGCAAAATTGTGCTCAAGCCGGCGATCTTCCCCCTGGTTAAACCATCAACCGGGCGCAGCCTCTGCGCGTCGGTTGAGGTTCAGGCCATCATTCCAGCCAAGGTACTGTCGAGCAATAGCTTTTTGCTGGCTGGCGGGAACCGGACGAGTGCGAGAATCAGGTTAGGTCGCCCAGGTTTCCAAAACCTTAATGATCCCTTGCATATCGCGCCGGTGTTTGCCGCAAAATGCGAATATTGTGCGACGCACAAGATTCTTGACCTCAATTGTGCGTTGCACTATATTGTGATCGCGTCAGGGAGCCGGGAACCTCCCGGTTGAGCGCCACTAGTCTGGGAGAAGGATTCCACGATGTTTAAGGTTGAAGACATTCAGAATTACGGAAAAGAGCAGTTCGAGACGGCGGTTGCCACTGCCACCGGCGTACAGAACGGGCTCAGTGCGATCGCCAGCGCCTATGGCGACTACACCAAGAAGTCCTACGAAGACACCAAGTCCTTTGTCGAGAAGCTCTCCGGCGTCAGGACGATCGACAAGGCCCTCGAAGCGCAGACCGAATACGCCAAGTCCGCCTACGAGACCTTCGTCGCCGATTCCCAGAAGATCGCTACTCTTTACAGCGATCTCGCCAAGCAGGCGTTCAAGCCGCTCGAAGGCGTCGTCGCCAAGTTCGCGCCACAGCACGCGCAGTAACCGGCTCGACTGGATCAAACCAAAAGCCCGGCCGAAAGGCCGGGCTTTTTTACGCGCGGGGCTCGCCGGATTATTTCGCGACGCGCAGCTTGGCGATCTGCGTGAGGATGTTGTTGAACGCGTCCGACGTCTGACCGCTACTCGTGATGATCTGAAAGTTGCCGCCACCGCCCGCGCAGTCAGTCAGCACCTGCGATGTTGCATCCTTGCTGCCTATGTTGACCTGGATCGTGAAGACGGTGACGGGTGGGTTCTTGGGATCTCGCAGGTTCTTGCACAGCAGTTCCTGGCGGGTGTCGATGTCGGTTTGAGTGGTGCTCCAGCGGTTCTGGGTGTTCAATCCGTCGGACAGCAAGACAATGTAGTCCCTGTAGAGAAAATGAGTGTCTTTCGCCGGGGCCGGGATTGGCTGGTTGGTGGTGCTGAGGGACTGCCATCCCCATGCCAGCCCAACCGCCTGATTGGTATTGCCGCTCGGAGCCATTGCCGTGATCTGGTCCTTGAGCGTCTGCCACTGATTGCTCATCGGATAGACCTTGGCCGGAAGGCAACCGGACCATTGTTCGGCGTAGAACTTCGAGGACGCATCGTCCGGCGAGGCATTCGACGCGTCGAAGTCCTGGTTGCGATCATTGACGCAGCCGGTCCAGGTGGTGTGCGCGGGAGCCGCTGCTGCGGCCTGGACAGCATCGGTCGGATGCGTGCGCCAGTAATGCTTGTAGTAGGTTCGGACGCATTTTTTATTGCTGCCGCTGCCGTTGCACGCGCAATTGGGATTTGAGCCGCAGGAAGCGCTGCTGCTGGGGCCGGACACAACGGTCGTGTGATCGACGACGCTTGTGTAGCATCCGTTGTAATAGACGCTGGTTTTTCCCGGATAGTGCGTTCCGCTGTCAATGCCCGGGCAGATCATGCCGGCGTAAGTGCCGCTCGATGGAATCAGATACCTGTTTGGATTCAGATTGCTGAGATCGGTCGCGCCGCTCGCCGTCGCCGGCCGGTCCATACACGCGAAGCCGAAGGGCTTGACAGTGCTGTTGTTGGTTGGGCGGGTCACTCCATTGACTTTGGTGGTATCGAATGGGCAGGGCGCGCCGGGACCGATGTCCGCCCAGGATGAGTAGGTCATGCTGTTGTAGGTGACGTTGGTCGGATAACTGTTTGCCGTGAGGATCTGGGGCTCGGCTTCCCAGTCCGTCCAATTGATCCATGGCGCGTTGACGTTCGAATGGCCGCTGCTGTCGGTTCCGACGTTGACGTCCTTCGCGAACGGAATGATCGAAATATAGACGTCGCCGTCCTCCTTGTTATAAACGGACAGCTTGTCGATCATGTCCTTGGCCGCGCTTTGCATCGCCGCCATCTTGCCGTTGTCGGCCATCGATCCGGTGTTATCCAGGATCAACGCCACGCGCATGCGGGTGTTGCCCCAGTTGGTGGTCGACGTCGCCTTGAAGGTCATGTCCGGAAAGCCGGCCAGCCTCATGAAGTCGGTTTGAATCTTTCCGGACATGTCGAGTTGAATGGCCGCCAGCGCGCTGTTGCTCGGAGGCGTGTAGGTGACCTGGACATCGCCAATGAGCGTGGCGTCTCGCTGGTCGGTGAAGAGCCCGTTGACGTACTTCTTCGCCTGCGAAGTGATGTCCGTGTCTTTGATGATGCCTTGCGACAGGTCTCGCGACAGCATCAGCGCCGCCGTGTCCAGTGCCGACTGCAGGGACGTGCGCGCCTTGCTCGCCCGGCTATAGTCGATCGCTGCGCCGACGAAGGCGAGCAGCGGCAGCAAGGCGACGGTGAAGAGGATCGCGACATTTCCGTCCTTCGCGCCGGCGAAGCGGCGCGCGGCTTCGGCAATCTGACGAGTAAATGATACGATAGGCATGACACTCACCGGATGTGGATTTCCCGCGGAACATCTGGTGAGGGCACGTTGAACGAGTGGTAAATTTGACCGTAGAAATCCGGAGAGAAATCGTGGAAAATACGGATAAGTGGGCAAAGCTGCGCGGACGGTTAATCCCGGCCAAACAGCCACTGGCGTTGCTTTGTCAAATCCGCCAAAATTGTTTAACGTTGCAGGGATCGCCGGTTCAGGGAATCGGGCCCGCCGCCCGAGCCGTCTGGTGAGGTCGGGCGCGCTTGCGCGGAGCCTGAGACTGACCCATATTCCATGCCAGCGGATCCTGATGGGATCGGCCGGCTGGGAAGCGATCTGGAAAATTGTCTGGGAAGCCACGATGGTTCCGGGGAGAGCCTCTACTGGCCGCTGTCCGGTTTCCTGTGGGGATGTCGAACGCCTGAGCCGAACGCCTGCGCCATGTCACACCGATTTTTGAGCTTTGATCCGTCGGCATCGGCCGCCATTCCGGCGTCTGTCACCCGAATGGGTAATGATGAGAACCGTTCCAACGGCCCAAGCGGCCCGACGACGTCAGTCATCACCAAAGTCAAGCCGAAGACGAAACGGCCCAATCTGTACCGCGTCTTGATCCTGAACGACGATTACACGCCGATGGAGTTCGTCGTGCATGTGCTGGAAAAGTTCTTCCAGAAGGACGTCGAGGCCGCGACCAAGATCATGCTGCACGTGCATCATCACGGGATCGGCGAGTGTGGGGTATTCACCTACGAAATCGCCGAGACAAAGGTGACGCAGGTCATGGATTTCGCACGCAAGCACCAGCATCCCCTGCAATGCGTGATGGAAAAGAAGTAGCCGCGCGCCTGCAACTGTAAAATTCGCCGTCGGCACCGTTCCCGCCTGAAATCGGAACGGCTTTTGCATTGAAATTTCCGCAGACATATTGAGTCGCGGAACAGGTCTTTTGCCGCGCCCGGGTATGACTATATGTGACAAAGGTTGTTGTTGCCTGATCGGGTAACGGCGATCATGATGGCAAGGGGCAACAGAGGACGCGCATGCCGACTTTTTCTCAGAGCCTTGAACAATCCCTGCATCGTGCGCTGGCGATAGCGAACGAGCGCCACCATCAGTATGCGACGCTCGAACATCTTCTGCTCTCGCTGATTGACGATTCCGATGCAGCCGCCGTGATGCGCGCATGCAGCGTCGACCTCGACAAGCTGCGCACCAGCCTCGTCAACTACCTCGAAACCGAGTTTGAAAATCTCGTCACCGACGGCAGCGACGATGCCAAGCCGACTGCCGGATTCCAGCGCGTGATCCAGCGCGCGGTGATTCACGTGCAGTCCTCCGGCCGCGAAGAGGTGACCGGTGCCAACGTGCTGATCGCGATCTTCGCGGAGCGCGAGAGCCATGCCGCGTATTTCCTGCAGGAGCAGGACATGACGCGCTACGATGCCGTCAACTACATCAGCCACGGGATCGCCAAGCGTCCCGGCGTCTCAGAGGCGCGGCCGGTGCGTGGCGTGGACGAGGAGACCGAAGCCAAGGGCAACGAGGACTCGAAGAAAAAGGGCGAGGCGCTCGATACTTACTGCGTCAATCTGAACAAGAAGGCGAGGGACGGCAAGATCGATCCCGTGATCGGCCGCAACTCCGAGATCAACCGTGCGATTCAGGTCCTGTGCCGCCGGCAGAAGAACAATCCGCTGTTCGTCGGTGAGGCAGGCGTCGGCAAGACCGCGATCGCGGAGGGGCTCGCCAAGCGCATCGTCGACAGCGAGGTTCCGGAAGTGCTGGCGGCCGCCACCGTGTTCTCGCTCGACATGGGCACGCTGCTCGCGGGCACGCGCTACCGCGGCGATTTCGAGGAGCGATTGAAGCAGGTTCTGAAGGAACTGGAGGCGCATCCGAACGCCATCCTGTTCATCGACGAGATCCACACCGTGATCGGTGCGGGCGCCACCTCCGGCGGCGCGATGGATGCCTCCAACCTGCTCAAGCCTGCGCTCGCCTCGGGCACGATCCGCTGCATGGGCTCGACCACCTACAAAGAGTACCGTCAGCACTTCGAGAAGGACCGCGCGCTGGTGCGCAGGTTCCAGAAGATCGACATCAACGAGCCGACGGTCGAGGACGCGATCGCGATCCTGAAGGGGTTGAAGCCCTATTTCGAGGATTATCATCGTCTGAAATACACCAACGAGGCGATCGAGGCCGCGGTGCAGCTCTCCTCGCGCTACATCCATGACCGCAAGCTGCCGGACAAGGCGATCGACGTGATCGACGAATCCGGCGCGGCGCAGATGCTGGTCGCGGAGAACAAGCGCAAGAAGACGATCGGCATCAAGGAGATCGAGACCACGATTGCCTCGATGGCGCGGATTCCGCCGAAGAGCGTGTCGAAGGACGATGCGGAGGTGCTCAAGCACCTCGAACAGACCCTGAAGCGCGTGGTGTTCGGCCAGGACAAGGCGATCGAGTCGCTCTCGGCGTCGATCAAGCTGGCGCGGGCCGGCCTGCGCGAGCCGGAGAAGCCGATCGGCTGCTACCTGTTCTCGGGTCCGACCGGCGTCGGCAAGACCGAGGTCGCAAAGCAACTGGCGGCGACGCTCGGCGTCGAGCTGCTCCGCTTCGACATGTCCGAATACATGGAGCGCCACACGGTGTCGCGCCTGATCGGCGCGCCTCCGGGCTATGTCGGCTTCGACCAGGGCGGTTTGCTGACCGATGGCGTCGACCAGCATCCGCATTGCGTGGTGCTGCTCGACGAGATCGAGAAGGCGCATCCCGATCTCTACAACGTGCTGCTGCAGATCATGGATCATGGCCGGCTTACCGACCACAACGGCAAGCAGGTCAACTTCCGTAACGTCATCCTGATCATGACGACGAATGCCGGCGCGGCCGATCTCGCAAGGCAGGCCTTCGGCTTCACCCGGAGCAAGCGGGAAGGCGACGACCACGAGGCGATCAACCGGCAGTTCGCGCCGGAGTTCCGCAACCGCCTCGATGCCATCGTCTCGTTCGCGCATCTCAATGCCGACGTTATCGGCATGGTGGTCGAGAAGTTCGTGCTGCAGTTGGAGGCGCAGCTGGCTGATCGCGACGTCACGATCGAGCTGTCGGAACCGGCCAAGGCTTGGCTGATCCAGCACGGCTATGACGAGCAGATGGGCGCACGGCCGATGGCCCGCATCATCCAGGAGCACATCAAGAAGCCGCTGGCGGACGAGGTGCTGTTCGGCAAGCTGAAGGGCGGCGGTCATGTCCGCGTCATCCTCGGCAAGGACGAGGCAGAGGGCGATGCGGCGAAGGAGAAGATCAGCTTCGAATTCGTCGAGGGCCCAGTCACGCCGAAGCCGGAAAAGCTGCCGGTCGCGCGCAAGCGCAAGCCGAAGTCGGGCGGCGGTGGTGGCGGCGGTTCCAAGGGCCCCGCCTCGAAGGGGCCGCTGGTGAAGGCGTAATCGGCGCCACGACGCGCGAGTGAATGCGAAAGGGCCGGCGGATATGCCGGCCCTTTTCTTTGTGTCTCGTTCCTTGCCCGTTGCCCCAACCTCGCTATCGTCCCTGCGAACGGGAGGCGACAGCGCTCAATCGCCCTTCAGGCGCTGATCGTCGTGGATCCGCACGCGGTCGGCGCCGCGCGCGCCGGCCGGCGACAGCCTGAGCATGCTGAGCGTGGCGCCGAGCAGGGCGAAGCCCGCGCCTGCGAACAGCGCGAGCTGGGTGCCGTGGGCCGGATCGCGTCCGAGACATAGCGCCACCAGGGCTGCGCCCGTCGTCTGGCCAAGCAGGCGCGCCGTGCCCAGCATGCCGCTCGCGCCCCCCGAGCGTTCGCGCGGTGCCGCGGCGATCATGGTGCGGTTGTTGGGGGTCTGGAACAGTCCAAAGCCCGCGCCGGCGAGCGCCATGCGCCAGATCAGGTCGAGCGGCGTGGGATTGTCCGGGATCATCGCGAGCGCGCCGAGACCCGCAGCGAACAGCACGAGGCCGATGCCGCCCAGCAGGCCCGCCGGATAGCGCTCGACCAGGCGTCCGGCGATCGGAGCCGCGAAGGCGACGGTGATCGGCCAGGGCGTGATCAGGAGGCCGATCTCGACCGCCGAATATCCGAAACGGTTTGCGAGGTAGAAGGGGATTGCGGTCAGCGCCAGCATCTGGCCGCAGAAGGAGGCAATCGAGGTCGCGATCGACAGCGCGAACACGGGAATGCGCAACAGGTCGACCGGCAGCAGTGGCGAGGCCATATGCGTCTGCCGGTGGACCAGCAGGACGCAGGCAACGACCGCGACGGCGAGCTCCAAGAGGCTAATCGTCAATGCTTCGCCATGGCCGGCGCTGTCGATGGCGGCGATGCCGAGGCCGAACGTAACGGCGCTGAGGCACGCGCTCTGCCAGTCGAACGCGTGTGACGCACGCGGCGTGTGCGGCAGACAGCGCATGCCCAGCGCCAGGGTCAACAGCCCGATCGGGATGTTGACGGCGAACAGATAAGGCCAGGTGGCGATCGACAAGATGCCGGCGGCTATGGTCGGGCCGACGGCGGCTGAGGTCGCCACCACCATTGCATTGATGCCGATCCCGCGGCCGAGCTGGTCGCGTGGATAGATGAAGCGGATAAGCGCCGAGTTGACACTCATGATGCCGGCCGCGCCAAAGCCCTGCAGGACGCGCGCGGTGGTGAGCAGCAGCAGCGTATGCGACAGCGCGCAGAACGCCGACGCTAGAGTGAAAAGCACGAGCCCCGCGAGATAGACACGCCGGTAGCCGATGATCTCACCCAGTGCTGCGAGCGGTAGCAGGGAGATCGTGACCGCCAATTGGTAGCCGTTGACGATCCAGATCGAAAAGGCCGGGCTCGCGTTCAGATCCTTTGCGATCGTAGGCAGCGCGACATTGGCAATCGCGCCGTCGACCACGGCCATCACGAGCCCGAGCGCGATCGTCAGAATCGCCCAGCGACGCTGCGGTAGGGGCAGGCCGTCGGCATGTTCGATGGTGTGAGACGACGTCTGGAGAATGACAGGAGACCCGTGTTGGAACGCCCAGGTCCACCATTAGCCCGGCTTCGGCCAATGATGCAAAGTGGTCGGGGTTCCCTTGATCAGGACGTCATGGCGCAGCGCCGGTTCCCATCTGTGCTCCTCCGCCAAGTGGCGGCTACCACCGCGACGTCGACTTTCCGTAGACGTAGAGCACGACCAGCCCGATCGTTACGCAGGTGGAGAAGATCGTGATGATCCAATCCCAACCGAGCCACTTGTCGGCGCGACCGAACGTGAACAGGGCGAAAATCGTCTTCGGGCCGAACCGGGGCATCGGCAAAATCCGGCAAGTCACGACGACACAGCCTGTCATGAGCAAAGGGGAGGGCGTTGAGCCAGATCAAGCTGCCTCGGACTGCGCCGCTTGCCGATCGCGTCAGTCGGAACCGAGCAGCTCGTTGACGCGGCGCTGCAGATCGCGTTTCTTCTTTTCACTCTGACGCAGCCGCTGGCCGAGATCGTCCGCCGGAGCATCGGTCACCATGATGCGGAAGGCAAGGCCAACGCGATTGGCTTGCTGCCAGACCAGTTTGGCAAAATACGAGCGCCCCTTCCGCGTGATGTTCAGCTTCATCTGGTCAGGAAGGTTGACGGATGTCTCGAACTCGACGCAGGCGCCGTTGTCGCTGAGATTGCGGATCACGCAATCCACCGTCGACCCGATTTCCTGGATTTCGGCGACGGCGCCGAGAAGCACCTTGTCGCGTACGTGTCCGCGCCGGTCCTGCATCGATCTCTCCCGAGAATTCGATGCCGATTCTATGGCGTTGCGTGGCGGGGAGAAGGCTCGCAAAATACCGTTATGACGTTAACCTGAATGGCCGGGGTGTCATTAACGGATCGCAGCGATGCTACGCCGCGCTCTCGCGCAATCCTTTGGCGATCTCTTTTTGCGCCTCGAATTCGCGGCGGCGCCGCGCCAGTTCGTCCGCGCTCAGCATCTCGACATTGTTGTAGTCGCGCTTCCAGGATGCGTCCGAGCTCCAGCGCTGCGGCGATTGCACAGTGGTCTGCGGACCCGGCGCGCTCTCCAGCACGCGCAGCGCAAGCTCCAGCGTGAAGGCCTGCGAGGCCGCATCATGCGGCTTGCCGGCGGAATTGCCGAGCGGGAAATCCGAGAATAGAAAGCGCGGCACGGCCGCATGCTCGACGATGTCCTTGGCGCACCCCATCACGACGGTGGGGATGCCGTTCGCCTCGAGGTGGCGCGCAACGAGGCTCACAGTTTGGTGACACACCGGGCAGCTTCGGCACCAGCACGACGGCATCGACATCGTCGCTGCGACAGCGCGCCAGAATCTCCGGCGCATCAGTCTCGATGGTGACGCGTTGGCTGCGATTGGTCGGCGCGCCGAAGAAACGCGGCGCGACGCTGCCGATCCGTCCCTCGTGCGCGAACGCAATGAGTTGCGGCAGTGGAAACCAGGTCCCGGAATCCTCGGCCGAGGTGTGCGCGCGATCATAGGCGATATGGGAAATCCGCAAATCGTGCGTCTTCGACGTGTCGCCATCATAGACCGAGTAGAATTTTGCGCCGCCATTGTATTTCGCCCCCGGGCCCTGATCGCCCTTGGCGGGATCGAACGGGGCCGCCGTCGTGACGATGGCGATGCGCGAATCCCCCAGCGGCTTGCGCAGCGGCTGGAATGGAGCCGCGACATAGTGAGCCCAGCGGTATGGCGTCGCGTAGCCGATCGCCTGATAATAGGCGCGCGTCCGCGCCATATAGGGGATCGGCGCGTCGTCATCGCGCGCAAATCCAAGCGGGTCATCGGACAGTGCGGCCATCTCACGCGCTCCCAACAAAGCAGTGATTGCTTTATGATGTAGCTAAATCGTCCATGCGGTGTGTCAAGCAGCTCCTTTCGGGAACAGCCATGGCCTTGCAGACGTTGGCCTTGCAGAGGTTGGCCTTGCAGACGTTGACGTGTATGCGTGCCCCGCCCTGCGTTGCCGCCATCCTGTTGTTGTCGCTCGCGGGGACGGCATCGGCCGAAGATCCTTCGCCTGCGAAGACCGGCGTGGCGACGCCGAGTGTCGAAGAGCTGGCGATCCCCAATGGCGAACAGAAGGACACGCAGACCGCCGTCGATGCGGGCACGCGCGAATCGATCTGCCTGATGCTCGAGGCGGCGGCGAGGGCGAATGATCTGCCGCTGGAATTTTTCGCGCGCGTGATCTGGCAGGAAAGCCGCTTCCAGTCGAACGCTGTCGGCCCGATGACGCGCAACGGTCAGCGCGCCGAGGGCATCGCGCAATTCATGCCCGGCACCGCCAGCGAACGGAGGCTACTCGATCCCTTCGATCCCGTGCAGGCCCTGCCGAAATCGGCGGAATTCCTGGCCGAGTTGCGCAGCCAGTTCGGCAATCTCGGCCTCGCCGCCGCCGCCTACAATGCCGGTCCGCGCCGCGTGCAGGAATGGCTTGCAGGCACCGGGTCGATGCCGCAGGAAACCCGCAACTACGTCGTCGCCATCACCGGATCGACCGTCGAAGACTGGGCCAAGGCAGACAAGGCCAGCAAGCCGCCGCAGGCCGCGCCGGCGACCTCGTGCCGCGACCTGATCGCGCTGTTGAAGCGGGCGCCCAATCCGTTCGTCACCCAGCTCGAGCAGCACGTGCAGCTTGCCGCCGCCAAGCTCTGGGGCGTGCAGCTCGCGGCCGGCTTCGACCGCAACAAGGCGCTCGCGATGTATGCCCGCGCCACCAGGAATTTGAGCTCCGTGATCGGCAACCGCGACCCGAGCATCCTGAGCAGCGTGCTGCGCACCCGCGGCAACCATGCCTTCTATCAGGTGCGGATCGGTACCGATACGCGCGGCGAGGCTGATGATCTCTGCAACCGTATCCGCCGCGCCGACGGCGCCTGCTTCGTGCTGCGCAATCGCGGCGGACGGGAGTGAGTTAGTTGCCGTCATTCCGGGGCGGCTCGAAGAGCCGAACCCGGAATCTCGAGATTCCGGGTTCGATGCTATCGCATCGCCCCGGAATGACAGTGTAATCGTTGCAGCAGACGTCACCGCATGACTGCCCTGAGCCAGCCTTGCTTGACGCGCGCGGCCTTCATCAGCCTTATCCCCGCACGTTTCAACCAGTCCCGGTCGCCTTTTGCTGCTCCCACCGCTCGACTCGCCCAGATGGCATGGCTCGCTTCGCGCCTTCGGGTGGGGGATGAGTTCGATCGTCTCGACCGTGCTCTCGCTGGTGCTGTTCGTCACCTATATCGGCATCGGCGCGCTGGCGCATGACACGCATTTCTCGCTGGCCTGGGCCATCCTGAGCACCGCGCTGGTATGGGCGGGACCGGCGCAGATCATCCTGATCACGACACTCGCATCCGGCGTTGGCATTCTGCAGTCGGCGGTCGCGGTCACCATGAGCGCGATCCGGCTGTTCCCGATGGTTGTTGCCGTGCTGCCGATGATGCGCAACCCCGGGACCAAGCGGCGGCATCTCATCCTGATCGCGCATTTCACCGCGGTGACGCTCTGGGTCGAATGTTACCGTTTTCTGCCGCATGTGCCGCGGGAGCGGCGGGTCGCCTTCGTGCACGGGCTTGGCTGCGGCCTGCTTGCAATCGGCCTCTGCGCGACCGTGATCGGCTATCTGCTCGCGGCCAATCTCACGCAGACCTTTGCCTCCGCGATCCTGCTGCTGACACCGCTCGCCTTCCTGTTCTCGACCGCGAGCAATTCCAAGGGACTCGCCGATATCCTCGCCCTGGGGCTCGGCCTTGCGTTCTATCCGGTGGCCGCGCTGCTCGACAGCGGCCTCGACATCCTCATCAGCGGCGTGGCGGCAGGCACGATCGCCTTCCTGGTCCACAAATGGCAGGACCAGCCGGGAGAGATCTCGTGAGCGACGTCATGCGCGATTTCATCGGCGACTGGCACGCGCTGGTGGTGCTGCTGCTCGCAGGCGTGATTCCCAACCAGATCTGGCGGATGCTCGGCCTGTGGCTGGGCGCCGGGATCGACGAAGGTTCTGACCTCCTGATGTGGGTGAAAGCGGTGGCGACCGCGATTCTCGCAGGCGTCATCGCGCAGATTGTGGTGCAGCCGCCCGGTGCGCTGGCGAGCGTTCCCGGCGTGCTGCGCTATGGTGCGGTCGCAGCGGGCTTCGTGGCATTCATGCTGACACGGCGGTCGATCTTCGCCGGCGTGCTGTGCGGCGAGGTCGTGATGCTGGCGGGCAGGTGGTGGCTGGGCTGATCTTTATCTGGGCGCGATTGCGGCAGGTGGATAATTCGGTACTCTCGAGGCAACAAGAAAGACCGGGAGGAAATCGCAATGCGCGCTCGTTCGGCGCTGTTTATCTGTCTCGCCTCGGTGTCGCTGGCGATCGTGCAACCCCGGGCGAAAGCCGCAGACTATCCGTCGAGGCCGATCAAGCTCGTCGTGCCCTATGCCGCGGGCGGGCCGACCGACGTGCTCGGACGCCTGGTCGCCGATTATCTGGGCCGCGACCTGAAGCAGGCCGTGTTCGTGGAGAACAAGGCGGGTGCGCAAGGAGCGATCGGTGCGGAGGCGGTCGCCCGTGCCGAGCCGGATGGCTACACGCTATTCTTCACGGCAGCCTCGATCATCGTGCTCAATCCGCTGCTCTACAAGAAGCTGCCTTATGATCCCGAACGAGATTTCAGGATGCTCGGGCTGATCACCGATCTGCCTGTGCTGATGGAGGTTCATCCCTCGATCCCGGCGAGGACGATCGCGGAGTTCGTTGCCTATGCCAAGCAGAATCCGGGAAAGCTGAATTTCGGCTCGGCCGGCACCGGCGGCACGATTCATCTGGCGGGCGAGATGTTCAAGCAGATGGCGGGCGTCGAGATGACCCACGTGCCCTACAAGGGCGCGGGCCCCGCGCTGACCGATCTGCTCTCGGGCAATATCCAGTTGATGTTCGATACGCTCGGCACCGCGCTGCCGCCGATCAAGGCAGGACTGCTGCGGCCACTTGGGGTAAGCTCGGCCGAACGCATCAAGGACCTGCCCGACGTGCCGACCCTTGCAGAAAGCGGTTATCCCGACTATCGCGTCAGCGTGTGGTACGGAGTTGCCGCGCCCGCAGCGATCCCGGACGAGGTTGCGCAGAAGGTCGGCGCGAGCCTCGCGCGGGGGCTGAACGACGATGTATTCCGCGCATCGCTGGACAAGGCCGGCTTTCCGCCGTTGCATTCGAAGAGCCAGGCTGAGATGAAGGCATTCATCGATGCGGACCGTGTCGCGATGGTCGGGCGTCGTCAAGCAACTGAAAATTTCACTGGATTAGATGATGGCAGGATCATGGTAAGGGAGAGCGAAGTCCGCGAAGGCGAAGTGGCAGTGGAGGCGGTGCCGCCATGCGACGCATCGCTCTATTTCATTGGCCGCATCCGCACGCCCTGGACCTCGCGGCTGGCGACGCCCCGGCAGGGCCGCCATGACGGACCGGTCTGCCGGCTGGAGATTTTCGAGCCCTGGGTGGCGGCCCTGAAGGGTGTCGATTTCTATTCCAATCTCGAGGTGATTTACTGGCTGCACCAGTCGCGCCGCGATCTCGTGCTGCAGAGCCCGAAGAACAACAAGTCGACCCGCGGCACGTTCTCGCTGCGCTCGCCGGTGCGGCCGAACCCGATCGGGACCTCGATCGTGAAGCTGGTCGGCATCGAGGGCAGCACGGTTCTTGTGCGCGGTCTCGACTGCCTCGACGAAACCCCGCTGCTCGACATCAAGCCCGACCGCTGCGAGTTCACGCCCTTGGCCCCGCCGCAGCTGGGCGATTTCGAGACGGAGTAGGTTTTTTCTTGGCGCGCGTGTCGGACCCATCGTCCGTCATTGCGAGCGCAGCGAAGCAATCCAGTACTCTTTCCACGGAGACAGTCTGGATTGCTTCGTCGCTTCGCTCCTCGCAATGACGGCGGGGAAAGAGAGCTGTGGCAGTATTGAAAGTTACACCAGCGTCTCGAAGAGATCATTCCAGTCGGGATTCAAAGCCTCAATCAACGCCAGCTTCTTTGCGCGGTTGCCTGCCTTGATCTGCTTCTCCCGAGTGATCGCGTCGATCATGGTGGCGTGCAGTTCATACCAGACTAGGATTCTGCAGCCGTATTTCGACGAAAAGCCCTTGACCAATCCTTCTCGGTGCTCAAATGCGCGTCGCGGGATGTTTGAGGTGACACCAGTATAAAGCGTTCCATTGCGGCGGTTCGCAACGATATAAACGCACGGTTGTTTCATGTACGATCCGACCCCTAAGATCGTGATCTCAGTGCATTGCCACCGTCATTGCGAGCGAAGCGAAGCAATCCAGTATCCCGCCGCGGAAGCAGTCTGGATTGCTTCGCTGCG
This sequence comes from uncultured Alphaproteobacteria bacterium, assembly GCA_963770385.1. GTDB lineage: Bacteria > Pseudomonadota > Alphaproteobacteria > Rhizobiales > Xanthobacteraceae > Bradyrhizobium. Next base: position 4,930,811 of record CAVYPJ010000003.1, read on the forward strand.
CTCGCAATGACGGGGAGAGCGCCTCAGCCCTTCAACGCCGCGATCAGCTTCGTCGCGGTGTCTTCGAGCACCTTGACGTCTTCCTTGCGGCTTGCCGGCGGCAACAGCGCGATGCCGTTCCGGCGGGGCATGATGTGGACGTGCAGATGAAACACCACCTGGCCGCCGGCCGTTTCGTTGAACTGCTGCACGGTGATGCCGTCGGCGTTGAATGCGGTCATCGCGGCGCGCGAGATCATGCGGGTCGCGCGCGCGACATGCAGGTAATCCTCTTCGGTGATGTCGAGGATGTTGCGGGCAGCGGCTTTCGGAATCACGAGCGCGTGGCCGGGCGAGCGCGGCATGATGTCGAGAAAGGACAGCACATGCTCGTTCTCGTAGATCTTGTGGCAGGGCAGTTCGCCACGCAGGACCTTTGCGAAGATGTTGCTGGTGTCATAAGCGGTCATGGCCGGCTCCCAAATATCTGTCTCTCAATGTCAACGGCCGCGCGCGAACGTCAAGGCGCCTCGTCGGCGCTCTTGCGAAACGGGCCTGTTGCGGCAAGCTCCTCGCCGGCCGCCGCGACATACGCGCGCTCCCGCTTGAGATAGTCGGCGATGGCGCGGCGCAGGCCGGGATCGGCAATGTAATGCGCGGAATAAGTGGTTTGCGGTAAATATCCACGCGCGATCTTGTGTTCGCCCTGTGCGCCGGCCTCGACGGTCTTGAGGCCGTGCTTGATCGCGAAATCGATCGCCTGATAGTAGCAGACCTCGAAGTGCAGGAAGGGGTGATGCTCGATCGCGCCCCAGTTGCGACCGAACAGCGTGTCGGAGCCAATGAAGTTGATCGCGCCCGCGATCCAGCGATTGTTGCGCTTCGCCATCACCAGCAGCACGTCCTTGCTCATGGTTTCGCCGATCAGCGAGAAGAACGTGCGTGTGAGATAGGGCCGGCCCCATTTGCGCGAGCCGGTCTCCATGTAGAACATGAAGAAGGCGTCCCAGGCGTCCTCGGTAATGTCCTTGCCGGTGAGCCAGTGAATGCTGACATCGGCGGCGACCGCCTCGCGCCGCTCGCGCTTGATCGCCTTGCGATGACGCGAATTGAGTGTGGCAAGAAAATCGTCGAAGCCTGAATAGCCCTGGTTCTGCCAGTGAAACTGCTGATCGGTTCGCTGCAGGAAACCGTGGCTTGCTAGGAAGCGCCAGTCGGATTCGCGCGCGAAGGTCACATGTGCCGATGAAGCCTTGCTGAGGCCGCACAGCGCGACGAGCCCGGTCGCGAGCGCGCTGCCGATTTCTTCGCGGTCGACGCCGTCGCGGATCAAGAGCCGCGGTCCGGCCGCTGGAGTAAAGGGAACTGATGCCTGCAATTTCGGATAGTAGCGGCCGCCCGCGCGCTCATAGGCCTCGGCCCAACCGCGATCGAAGACGTATTCGCCTTGCGAGTGCGATTTCAGATAGCAGGGCACGACACCGGCGACCTGGCCGCCGACCTTCGCGACGAGATGGCGCGGCACCCAGCCGGTTCGTCCGATCGCTGAACCGGAGTCTTCGGCGGCGAGGAAAAAGGCGTGCGAGACGAAGGGGTTATAGTAGGGTTTTGCATCGGCGCCGGAACAGGCCGAACCGGCCTCCGACGTCAGCGGGGCCGCATCATCGGCGCGAACGAGCGCGGGATTTGCACATGCATCCCATTCCTTTGGCGGAATATCGCCGACAGATGGAACGGCTTCTAGTTTGATTTCAGGTGACGCCATCGCCAAGTTTTCGTGAGCGTTTCCCCAAGATCGTGCATCGCACCACGAAGTTCAAGGTGCAACGTCGGCATCAAGGTTCCGGAACAAAATCCTCGAAGATGATCTGATCGGCGTATTGCGCGCCGCGTGCGCGCTGTGCGGGCGTGCGCACCGTCCAGCTCAACAGACGGCAGCCGAACAGATTGCGCGTGATCCATGGCGCGAACGCCGGCAGATCATCGACCCGATAGGCGACGAAGTCAGGTCGGGAGCGAAAGAAATGGCGCAGATTCGTCATGTCATGGCGCTGCGCGGCGGACGCGTCGGGCCAGTCACTTTCGGTGTAATGACGTTCGGCGACGATGCCACGCGGGCGGTCCGGGATCAGTTCGCGCAGCGCGCTGACCTGGTCCGGATCGAAGGACATGCCGACAGCGCGGCCGTCATAGGTTGACAATATCTCGGCCATGCGCTTGACGAGCTTGCGGTCGCCGTCGAAGTGGCTCTTGACCTCGATCACCAGCGGCACGCGACCGGCCACGAGCGCGCAGAGATCAGCAAGCGACATCATCCGTTCGGGGGTGTTCTTGAAGCGCACGGCCTTCAGCTCGGCCGCGGACTTTTCGAACAGCGGCCCGCTTCCCTCGGTGAGACGGCCGAGCACATGGTCGTGATGCACCATGGCTTCGCCATCGGAGGTCAGCTGGATATCGCATTCGATCGCGAACCCTCTCGCGATCGCGGCTTCCGCCGCGGCCGGCATGTTCTCGACGATGCCGCGCGCGATATCATGCAGGCCGCGATGGGCCACCGGCCGCGCGGTCAACCACTCCGGAGCGCGCACCTCTTTGCTCCCGTATTTCTAGGAAACTTCGAACACGCCCTCGACCTCGACCGCTGCGTCGGCGGGCAGCGAAGCGACTCCGACGGTGGTGCGGGCATGCCGTCCCTTGTCGCCGAAGACCTGGACCATCAGGTCGGACGCGCCATTGAGCACCTTTGGTCCGTCGAGAAAGTCCGGTGCGGAATTGACGAAACCACCAAGCCGAACCACGCGCACGACCTTGTCGAGATCGCCCAGCGCGGCCTTGATCTGGGCCAGGAGGTTGATCCCGCAGCCGCGGGCGGCCGCATTGCCTTGCTCCACGGTCACGCCCGCGCCGAGCTTGCCCTTGGCGATCAGCTTGCCCTGGGGATCGAAGCAGACCTGGCCGGACACGAACAACAGGTTACCGGTGCGGACGAAGCCGACATAGTTCGCCACGGGGGCGGCGGGCTCGGGCAGCGTGATGCCCTGTGACTCCAGTTTCTGTTCAATCGTGCCCGCCATGTGTCGTCCTCGCTCTAATGTGCCTCGATTTCGATCGGTATTCGATCGATCGGAGCCTTGTTTCGCGCATCATGCAGTGACATGCAAGCGAGGTTCGCCTCGTTACGTGCCGCGGTGTCTGATGAAGCAGCTCCGGAAGAACCCGGGGCGCTCTGCGATTCGCACTTTTCTGTGAGACAGCCCCAGTTGCGACGTAATGGGCCGCTTATTAAGCTATCGAATCTTCTCCGCTCTCCCTTAAGGACAGGCCATGTTTTACCCGTTCCGGACTTCGCTCGGTGTGCTGGCGATGGCTGCGGTCGCGTGCGGGCCGGCGCAAGCCGCCGGCGGAGCCTTCCTGCCGCACCAGGCGCTCTACGACCTCAATCTTTTGAAATCGCGCGGATCGAACGCGATCAACAGCGCGCGCGGCCGTATTCTCTACAGTTTCTCCGGTAGCGCCTGCGAGGGCTACACGTCTGAATTCCGGCAGGTGTCCGAGCTCGAGGTCGGGGAGGGCAAGGTCACGCTCAGCGACCTGCGCTCGAATTCCTGGGAAGATGGCGCGGGCAAAAGCTATCGCTTCAAGATCGATGCGCGGATGAACGATTCGGATTCGAGCCCGGTCGACGGCATCGCGGAACGGAACGGCGACCACATCACGGTGAAGCTGAAACAGCCCGAGGCGAAGACATTCAACCTCGACGGCGCAACAGTGTTTCCGACCGAGCAGATCCACCGCATCATCGACGCAGCCAAGGCCGGCAAACCCCTGCTTGAGCTGATGGTCTATGACGGCTCCGACAACGGCCAGAAAGTCTACAATACGCTGACCGTGATCGGCCAACCGATCAACTCGGACAAGACCCCCGCGTCGCCCGATCCGTCGACCAGCAACGAGCAGATGAAATCGCTGACGCGCTGGCCCGTCACCGTGAGCTATTACGATCGCGACGCCAAGACCAAGGAAGGCGAACAGACGCCGGTCTATGCGATGTCGTTCGAGCTTTACGAGAACGGCGTCTCGCGGGCGCTGGTGCTTGATTACAATGATTTCGTGATTTCCGGCGCGCTCGGCAAGTTTGATGCGAAGGATTCGAAGCCGTGTAAATGACCGGCAAAGCCGTTCAGGTTCTTGTCTGTCATTCCGGGGCGATGCGAAGCATCGAGCCCGGAATCTTGAGATTCCGGGTCTGGTCCTTTGGACCATCCCGGAATGACGGTGGAGAGAGAGGCGCGTATCTGTCGCCGCGCGTTTCGAGCTACTCCGCCTTCTCCGGCCCCTCATAGGCAATCCCGCGGATCACCGCGGCCTGCCCGAACTTCTTCCTCAGATTGTCCATCGCCCGTTCGGCATGCGCCGCGCGGCGGTCGAGCATGTCGCTGTCGTCGGCCTGCGAGTCGGGGTGGAGCGCGCTGACGCCCGTGCCCATCAGGCGGAATGCGGTGCCGTCGATTTCCTTTACGAGCATCTCGCGCGAGACCGCGAAGATCTTCGCCGCCAGCTGCGTCGGCGCGGCGATCGATTGCGAGCGGGTGCGCTGGCGGAAATCCGCGGTCTTCAGCTTCAGCGTAATGGTCGAGCCGGCAAGCTCGCTGGTCTTGAGCCGCGCGGAGACCTTCTCGGACAGCCGCCACAACAACCGTTCCAGCGTCGCGAAATCGCGGATGTCGGTCTCGAACGTGGTTTCGCTGGAAATGGTCTTGGCGCCCCGGTCGGCCACGACGCGACGGTCGTCGATGCCGCGCGCCAGCCGCCACAATCTGCGGCCGTCGCTCGGGAATTGCTTCATCAGCTCGATCTCGTCGGCGCGCTGCAGATCGGCGATGGTGCGGAAGCCGCGCTGCGCAAGCCGTTCCTGGGTCGCAGGCCCCACGCCGAAGATGAAGCCGACCGGCTTGTCGGCCAGCATCGTGCGGGCGTCCTCCTGATCGAGCACGGCGAAGCCGCGCGGCTTGTCCAGGTCGGATGCGATCTTGGCCAGGAATTTGTTGCAAGACAGCCCGACCGACACGGTGATGCCGACGTCACGCTCGACCTCGCGGGCAAAGCGCGCCAGCACCTTCGCCGGCACCATGCCATGGACGCGCTCGGTGCCGGAGAGGTCGAGGAACGCCTCGTCGATCGACAGCGGCTCGACCAGCGGGGTCAGTGCCTGCATGGCGTGGCGGACCTCGCGGCCGACCCGGACATATTTCGCCATGTCGGGCCGGACCACGCTGGCATGCGGGCACAGCTCCAGCGCCTTGAACATCGGCATCGCCGAGCGCACGCCGTAGGTGCGGGCGATGTAGCAGGCGGCGGAGACGACGCCGCGCTTGCCGCCGCCGATGATCACGGGCTTGTCGGCAATGTCGGGGTTGTCGCGCTTTTCGACGGTGGCGTAGAACGCGTCACAGTCGATATGCGCCATGGCAAGCGACGGCAGTGCGGCGTGGCGGACGAGGCGAGGGGAACCGCAGTCGGCGCATCGCTTCGCCGCGAATGCCAGATCAGTCAGGCAGTCCCGGCAAAAGCAGACGGGCTTCCCCTCAGGCGCGTTCACGGCACATCGCGCTCCCATCTGACATCGCCGAGCGCCTCGCGGGCCGCGGCGATGTTGGCTGGATGCAGTTGCGAGGCGTTCGCAAAGGCTTTGACGGTAGCATCGTCACGCAGGATGAAATCGAGCACGCTGATCAAAAATTGTGGATCGGCGGCCGATTTTCGCAGGGTTTCCGGGCCAATCCCGGTCTCGGCCAGAAATGCGCCCAGACGCGAGGGATCGCCGGCGAGGAAACCCAGCGCCTGAACCGCAACGATTTCAGCGACTTCACGGGCGTTTTGAACAGGCTTTTTCAAAGGTCGGATTTGCCTTTCCGTTAACTTATGGTCTCTAGTTTGCTGGTGATCATGCCCGAGTCCCGTAAAGCTGTTCAAGCAATGGAAACCAATCCGAACGACTTGGATCCTGTGCTTAACCGGTTGGAGCGAATTCGGCGCTAGTTTGAAGTTACATGTCGGCGCTTGGCCGCGGGGGCTGATGTACGGCAAGCTGAGCTGTCGTGTCAGAATTGGGAGGACGGGATGGCAAAAACCGTCCTGATCGTCGAGGACAACGAACTGAATATGAAGCTGTTTCGCGACCTCCTGGAAGCGCATGGCTATCAGACTTCAGGGACCAGCAATGGCGTTGAGGCGCTCGATCTTGTCCGCAAGACGCGGCCCGATCTGATTCTGATGGACATCCAGCTTCCGCAAGTATCGGGTTTGGAAGTGACACGCTGGATCAAGGATGATCCCGAGTTGCGCACGATCCCGGTGGTTGCGGTCACGGCTTTTGCGATGAAGGGCGATGAGGAGCGCATCCGGGAGGGCGGCTGCGAGGCTTATCTGTCCAAACCCATTTCGGTGGGGAAGTTCATCGAGACCGTTCGCCGGTTCATCGGGTAGGGGGAAGTTTCGATGTCTGCGCGTATCCTGGTCGTTGATGACGTCCCCGCCAATGTGAAATTGCTGGAAGCAAGGCTTTCGGCCGAATATTTCGACGTGCTGACTGCGTCCAGCGGCACGGAGGCGCTGCAGATCTGCCAGCGTGCCGAATGCGACATCATCCTGCTCGACGTGATGATGCCGGACATGGACGGCTTCGAGGTCTGCCAGCGGCTGAAGTCCAACCCCGCGACGCATTTCATTCCGGTGGTCATGATCACCGCGCTCGACAGCCCATCCGATCGCGTGCGCGGGCTCGAGGCCGGCGCCGACGATTTTCTGACCAAGCCCGTCACCGATGTCGTGCTGATCGCACGGGTGCGCTCGCTGACGCGGCTGAAGATGATGACCGACGAGCTGCGCATGCGCGCGCTCACCTCGCTCGAGATCGGCGTGCAGGCGCCGGAGCGCAGCGCCATCGCCGATGCCGGCAAGGGCGGCCGCGTGCTTCTGGTCGACGACCGGCCGTCCTCCTATGAACGACTCGGGCCGCTGCTCGCCGCCGAGCACAGCGTCGACGTCGAGACCAATGCGGCGGAAGCGCTGTTTCACGCCGCCGAAGGCAATTACGATCTCCTGATCGTCTCGCTCGACCTCGATAATTTCGACGGCCTCAGGCTCTGCAGCCAGGCGCGCTCGCTGGAGCGGACCCGCCAGGTGCCGATCCTCGCCATCGCCGACGGCGATAACAACACGCGGCTGCTGCGCGGGCTGGAGATCGGCGTCAACGACTATCTGCTGCGTCCGGTCGACAAGAACGAATTGCTCGCCCGTGCGCGCACCCAGATCCGCAAGCGCCGCTATACCGACGATCTGCGCGATAACGTGCAGCACTCGATCGAGATGGCGATCACCGACGCGCTCACCGGGCTGCACAATCGCCGCTACATGGAAACCCATCTCGCGATGCTCGCCGAGCAGGCCGCCAGCCGTGGCAAGCCGCTCGCGCTGATGATGCTCGACATCGACTATTTCAAGTCGATCAACGACAATTACGGCCACGACGCCGGCGACGATGTGCTGCGCGAATTTGCCGTGCGGATCCGCAAGTCGATCCGCGGCATCGATCTCGCCTGCCGCTACGGTGGCGAGGAGTTCGTCATCGTGATGCCGGAAACCGATCTGCATGTCGCCGGCATGGTGGCCGAGCGGATCAGGCGCTCGATCGCGGGCGAGCCGTTCGCGATAGCCAAGGGAACGAAGCGCATCCCCGTCACGATCTCGATCGGGCTTTCGACGCTGGAGAGCAAGGGCGAGCCGGTCGCGGATGTTCTCAAGCGTGCCGACACCGCGCTCTACCGCGCCAAGCATGACGGCCGCAACCGCGTGGTCGCCGAAGCGGCGTAGGACGGATCTTTGTCCGTGCGATGCAGGGCTATAGTCGGATGGTTTCCGCGCGTGCGCTCTGCGGCGCGACCTTGCCGCGCCGCTCTAAAGCGTGATCCGGAAAAGTGTGTAGCGGTTTTCCCTCGCGACAAACGCGGAACGCGTTTGCGCGGAGATCATGCTCAATCAAAGACCTGAAGCGCGATGATGATTCAACCTGATCTCATCGCGCTTTAGGCGGCGCGCACCGCTTTCAGGAATTTGTCGACTTCGAGCTTGAGCCGGTTGCCTTCGCTGGCAAGCGACCTGGCTGACGCCAGCACTTCCGACGAGGCCGAGCCGGTCTTGCCCGCGCCCTGATTGACTTCCGTGATGTTGGTCGTGACCTTGGCCGTGCTGCCCGCCACTTCCTGGACATTGCGCGAGATCTCGCGCGTGGCCGTGCTTTGGGCTTCGACCGAGCCCGCGATTCCGCTTGCGATGTCCGAGATCTGCCGGATCGTGCCGCTGATCTGCTTGATCGCGGCGACGGAAGCCTGGGTCGCGGTCTGAATGCCCGCGATCTGATGGCTGATGTCCTCAGTCGCCTTTGCGGTCTGCGAGGCCAGCGCTTTCACCTCGGAGGCGACCACTGCGAAGCCTCGGCCGGCGTCGCCCGCGCGTGCCGCCTCGATGGTGGCGTTGAGCGCCAGCAGATTGGTCTGCTCGGCGATCGATGTGATCAGCTTCAGGACGTCGCCAATGCGCTCGGCGGTGCGTGACAATTCGCTCATGCCGGCATCGGTCTGCTCGGCCTGGCGCACGGCTTCCTCGGCGATCGCGGTCGACTGGCTGACCTGGCGGCCGATCTCGCCAACAGAATTGGTCATCTCTTCCGTCGCCGACGCGACCGACTGGACATTGGACGAGACCTGCTGCGAGGCAGCCGCGACCGACGCCGACAGCAACTGGGCCGTCTCCGCGGTCTTGCTCAAGGTGCCGGCCGAGGTTTCCAACCGGCCCGACGCCGCCGACACCGCGCTGACGATCTCGCCGACCACGGCCTCGAAGCCGTCGGTCACCTTGCTGACCGATGCCTGATGCTCTTGCCGTGCGGCGTCGAGATAGACCGAGATCGACAGGTCCATGTCCAGCATCGCCGCGCGGGTGAGGGCGGTCTGCAGCGCGATCTTCTTTTCCTGCGCCGCGCGCGAGGCGAACAGGTGCGAGGCATGCTCGGTCTCGATGGCGCGCAACAGCCCGCTCATGATCATGGAATAGCCGGCGATGTACCAGCGCGGCTCGATGCCGAGGCGATTATGCGTGCCGCCGATCTGTTTCACCGATTTGAGATAGGCGTCATCGAACGAGCCGCTTGCGATCCCGCTCCAGTGCTTGATCTGCGCCTGCTTGGCGCGCCGGACCGTCGCATCGTCCGGGAACAGGCCGGCAATGCGCGGGAATTTCAGCAGATGCGCATAGAACTGGTCGAGAATGGCCGGCAAAGCCCGCGCGATCAGCGGCTGCAATTCACGCAACGACTCCCGCGTCGGACGGTCGATCCCAATGAACTCGAGACGCGAGCGCAGGGACTGTTCGTCGTTCATCGGTGTCTCATCGGTTTGGAGGGGCGTGCGAAGCACAGCCGCAACATATGCCCGTCAGAGTGAATAATGTTGTAACGCACATCGCCCATCGCGACCCTGGCGCTGCAGTCGAATGGCGTTCAGCGGAATGTGAATGCTGACCGCATCGCAGCGTCTTACGTGCCCTGCGGAAGAATTCGATGACGCCTGCGCCGTCGCGAATGAGCGGTGCCTGCGCAGACGGAATTCATGCTGCTCTACTTTTGGGCGAATTGCTGCTGAATGATAAAGCAATAGTCAGCAGCGCTGTCGCATCTGCAAGCCAGAACCTGAGATGATTCAACGCACTGTCTCAACCTTCGGTTGGCACGGATTTTGATTGGTTATTCTCAAAGAATGAGAAGCGGGGAACTGCTTCCCGCCATTGGGGACAGGGAAGGCCGATAAGCCATGAGGCTAGTCGCCGCCCATTTGCAGTCGTGGAAGCTCGGCGGTGTGCGTGCCGCGTCGGGTATCCCGAGTAGTGCGCCCGCCGCCGCGAGGCGAAGAGACGCTCCGACATTTCAAGACATTGCTGGGGAAAGACGGCAGCGGGCGCACGGAGTGCGTGCCGTCGCCGGATCGCGCCCGTTCAAGGATGGCGCTTTGACGACGACGATTGACCAAGACTTGGGACCAGGGAGGACGACGATGCAGGTTGGGATGACCGCGCGCCATAGGCTCGTGACATTGATGACATTACTTCTGGGGATCGCGCTGCTGTGGCTGGCGTTCGACGCAGTAGCTCTTGCCGACGACGGGCCGCCGGCTTGCGGCGGCAAGATTCTGGAAAAATGCACGCCGAACTCCGGCGACACCGCGTGGATGCTCACATCCGTCGCGCTGGTCCTGATGATGACGATCCCGGGGCTGGGGCTGTTCTACGGCGGCATGGTGCGCAAGAAGAATGTCGGCGACACCGTGATGACGAGCTTCGCCGTCACCTGCCTGGTCACGATCATTTTCGCGGTTCTGACCTACAGCATGGCGTTCCGCGCCGGTTCACCCTTTATCGGCGGCCTCGATCGCATGTTCCTCAAGGATATCCTGAGCGACATCGGCCATGGCGGCATCGGCAATCCGAATCCGCTGGCCGCGACGATCCCGGAGAGCGTCTATATCTGCTTCCAGATGACGTTTGCGATCATCACGCCGGCGCTGATCGCGGGCGCCTTTGCCGAGCGGATGAAGTTCTCGGCGATGCTCTGGTTCATCGGCCTGTGGGCCATTTTCGTCTATGCGCCGATCGCGCACTGGGTCTGGGGACCGGACGGCATCTTCTCGGCCGGCAACGACGCCGCATGGGTGAAGGTGCTCGATTTCGCCGGCGGCACGGTCGTGCATATCAATGCCGGGCGTTGCCGGCTTGATGTGCGCCATCATGCTCGGCAAGCGCGCCGATACGGGGCCGGCGCACAACGTGGTGCTGACCTTTATCGGCGCGGCGCTGCTGTGGGTCGGCTGGTTCGGCTTCAACGCCGGCTCGGCGGTCACAGCGGGGATGCAGGCCGGCATGGCGATGCTGGTGACGCAGATCGCGACCGCGGTGGCAGCCTTCACATGGATGCTGGTGGAATGGGCGTTGAAGGGCAAGCCGACCGTTGTCGGCATCTGCTCGGGCGCGGTCGCCGGTCTCGTCGCGATCACGCCGGCCTCCGGTTTCGTCGGTCCGGTCGGCGCCTTCGCGATCGGCATCGCCGCCGGCGTGGTCTGCTACTGGGGCTGCACCGGGCTGAAGCGGATGTTCAGCTATGACGACGCGCTGGATTGCTTCGGCGTTCACGCGCTGGGCGGCATCGTCGGCGCGCTGCTCACCGGCATCTTCGCGGTCGAGCAATATGGCGGAACGGCCGGCGCGCTGGAAGGCAATGTCGGGCAGTTCTTCAATCAATGCGTCGGCGTCGCCACGGTCTTCATCTATGACGCCGTCGTCAGCCTGATCATCCTGGCGGTGATCAAGATGTTCGTGGGCTTGAGGGTCTCGCGGGACACCGAGCGCGAGGGCCTCGATCTCGCGCTGCATGGCGAGATCGTGCAGTAGTCGAAGACATGGGACGGCCCGCGCATCGTGCGTGGGCCGTGACAAGAAAGTCAGGGCGGAAGCAGTCCATGCACCGGCACCTTCGATGGTGCCGCGAAGGGAGATGGCATGATGACCGAGATCTTCGCACAGGGCGATCTGTTGATCGAGCGCGTCCCCGACGTTTTGCCGTCGGGGACGATTGCGGAAAACGCGCAGGGCACGGCGATGGTGTTGCTGGAGGGCGAGGCCACCGGCCATGCCCATGCGATCCGCGAGCGCGTCATGATGTTTCGCGATGACGGCTTGGCGCGTGACATTCCAACGGGCCTTTATATCGGGCATGTCCGGGTCGGCTCGGCCTATGCGCGGGTGACGCATGAGGAGCATGCGCCACTGACCTTGCCGCGTGGCACCTATCGCGTGCGCCGGCAGCGCGAACTCGGGCCGCTGGACGCACGCATCCTTGTCGATTGAAGCGACCTCGCTCACGCCGCAGCAGACGGCGGCGCTCAGCCGCTATCGCGCACGATGGACCGCGATCCGCCGCTCCACGGAGCCCGCCGATCGTGCTGCCGCCGAGGAGGGCGTGCAACTTGCGTATCGCGCCGCCGGGCTCGCGCCTCCGGCCCGGATCGTGTGGTGCGAGAGCCCGCGCGCGCTGTGGGAGCGTGCGCGGGCTGCCTCCCAAGCCGATGGGCCGAATGTAAAATCGGCTCGTCGTCCGTCGCTTGCGCCGGCAAGTCGCGGCGCGGGTGCGAAACCGCATGCATGCGCGCGTGCTGGCTCTGGTCGATAGCATGGTCGATCCCGCCGATGCTCTGGCGGAGTCCGCCGCCGAGATGGTGATTCAGGACACCGGACGCGAGGATGAGCCGCTTTTGAACCTCGTCCGCAGATCCTATCCGCTGTCATGGTCCACCGTGCTCGACTGGCTGCTCGGCCGGCAGGGCTTTCGCTACGCCGCCATCGGTCCGCACGAGCTGTCATGGCTCGGCACATACGACTACCTCCGCGACATGCTCGGCCTCCGCGAGGAGACTGCGCCGCTCGATGGCCTCTGGCGGGTCGCGAAGAGCGCCGGCTGGCTGCAGGCACATCGGACAACCTGCTGGCTCGCCGAGCGGCCCAGCCTTCTGCGCGGCGATATGCGCGACCACTTGCATGATGCGAGCGGTCCGGCCCTGCGCTGGCCGGACGGCTGGTCGGTATGGGCCTGGAAAGGCGTCGAGGTGCCGCGCTGGATCATCGAGCAGCCCGATGCGATCACGCTTGGGGCGATCGATGCCGAGGCGAACGTGCAGGTGCGCCGCTGCATGATCGAGATCATGACGCCCGCGCGCTATGTCGCGCTCGGCGGGGCGGCGCGCATCGCCCAGGACGAGACCGGCGTGCTCTGGCGCAAGATTTGGTTCGCAACCGATGCCTGGGCCGCCGTCGAGGTGATCAACGCGACGCCGGAAGCCGACGGCACACGCCGCCATTTCTTCCTGCAGGTGCCCGCCCATATGCGCACCGCCCGCGAGGCGGTCGCCTGGACTTATGGTCTGGGGATCAAGGCTTACGCCGATCTCGTCCTGCGAACCTGACGAGAGGCCCGCGATGCGCTGATCGTTTTGTCCGAAAGCAGAATCAACACGCACGACTTCGTAATTGTTCATCACGGATTAAACACCCGAATTTGAAAGCGAATTTGGGAATTGCTGCAATGCGGATGGCTGCAATTGCGAGGCCCTGCTCGGCGCTTACATGCCCGGTCTCAGTGATAATTGCGCGCTGAGAATAATCTTTAGTGGGACTCAAGAAGCAGGGAATAAGACAGGATGACGACAACTTCGAAGACGTTCGCAGCAAGCGCTGCGGCGCTGTTTGGTCTTGCGCTTTTCGCAATGACAGCGTCCACCGCTCAGGCGGACGACTATTGTATTACGGGGGGCGCTCAAGCCGCTCATGGCTGCGGCTATCCGACCATGGAGACGTGCCGGGCTGCATCCGCGGGTATCGGCGGCACGTGTACGCTCAGCCCCTCTTCCTCATCGAAGAATTCCAACGACTCGATGGCATTTCAACCAAAGCAATCACATTCGCGATCTCGGAAAGAGCCCACCGCGCATTGATCGGCTGATCTGCGGCCTCCGAGTTTGATCTCGGAGGCCGCATGAATTGGTCAAACTGTGACCGCGCGACTGAGTAAATGGTTTCGAGAAGCTCATCCACCAAGCGCGGAATCACGCGCAAGCAATCAATCAGCTTCGATAGAACCGCCACATCCGCAGGAAGGTGCGGTGGATGACATCGGGCGGTTGGTCGAACGGCTCGAGATTCACCCGCACCATGTTGGTGTGATTCATGCGCCAGGGCAGGCGCATCAGCCGCCGGTAATTCGGCTGCCTGCGCCAATCGACCACCAGCGCACTGCCGAGCGGTGCGCCGAGAGATATCTGCAGTTCGTGAACCGTCATCGCACGCTCGGCGATCTCGACCAGATCGATGCGCTCGATCGCGCGCCAGCGGATCAGCCCGAAGGCTTGGATGAAGATGCCGTACTGATTGGCGCCGATCGTGGGACGGCCGGTCTCGAGCAGCGGGATGTTGTAATAGGTGAAGGCGGCGGCTGCGGCTGCGGGCACGAGCCAGTAGAGCGCGCCCATGATCCAGGCGGCGGTGAGAAAGATCGCAGCCAGCGCGGCGGTGACGTAGACGGGAAAGTAGGTGTCGTCTCGCCCGTAGGCGACCGAGAAGCCCCCGACGTTTCCTTCCTCCAAGGCGGCGACCATGTGAACCCTTTGTCCGGGCCCGGCCGAGGGAGGGTACAGGCGAACGCCGCAGCTACAAAACAAAAAGGCACAAAATAAAATCGGGGCCCTGCGGCCCCGAAAGTCAGTAACTTTCCGCGATTGTACTTACTTGATCTTCGCTTCGCGGAATTCGACATGCTTGCGCGCAACCGGGTCGTACTTCTTCTTGACCAGCTTGTCGGTCATGGTGCGCGAGTTTTTCTTGGCGACGTAATAGAAGCCGGTGTCGGCCGACGACACGAGCTTGACCTTGATGGTGACCGCTTTGGCCATGTTCGAAAGCCTCAAAAGAATGGGGGAAGCGCCGGCCAGACCGGTCCGCGTTTGGAGCGCAACCTAGCCGCTCACCGCCCAAAGTCAAGATTGTGGTACCCGAGAAATATGGCTTTTTAAGCCTCAAAGAACCGGTTTTTCGGCCGCGGCAGGCCGAGATTCTCACGCAAGGTCCTACCTTCATACTCTTTGCGGAAAATCCCGCGCCGCTGCAGTTCCGGGACCACCTTGTCGACGAAATCGAACAGCCCGCCCGGCAGATAGGGGAACATGATGTTGAAACCGTCGCTGCCACGCCCGGTGAGCCATTCCTCCATCTGATCGGCGATGGTCGCCGGCGTGCCGACGAAGGCAAGCCCGCCATAGCCACCGACCCGCTGGGCGAGCTGGCGCACGGTTAACTTGTCGCGTGCTGCGACCTCAACCAGGCGCTGCCGCCCGCTCTTGCTGGCATTCGTTTCGGGGATCGGCGGCAGGAGGCCGTCCGGGTCGAAACCAGAGGCATCCGTGCCGAGAATGACGGAGAGCGAGGCGATGGCGCTGTCGTAGTGCACCTTGCTGTCGAGCAAAGCGCGCTTCTCCTTGGCCTCCTCGGCACTGTCGCCGACCACCACGAAGGCGCCGGGCAGGATCTTCAGGTGCTCGGGATCGCGGCCGATCTTCTCCATGCGGCCCTTGATGTCGGTATAAAGTTTCTGCGCGTCGGCAAGGCTGCCGCCGCCGGTGAACACGGCCTCCGCGGTCTCGGCCGCAAGTTGGCGGCCGTCGTCGGATGCACCGGCCTGCACGATCACAGGCCAGCCCTGCACGGGGCGGGCGATGTTGAGGGGACCGCGTACTTTCAGATATGTGCCCTTGTGGTCGAGCACGTGCATCTTCGCGGGATCGAAATAAAGCCCATCCTCGACATCGCGCACGAAGGCGTCGTCGGCAAAGGAATCCCAGAGCCCCGTGACCACGTCGTAGAACTCGCGCGCGCGCTTGTAGCGCTCGGCATGCTCCATATGCTCGTCGAGCCCGAAATTCAGCGCGGCATCAGGGTTCGACGTGGTGACGATGTTCCAGCCCGCGCGTCCGCCCGAGATGTGATCGAGGGAGGCAAAGCGGCGCGCGACATGATAGGGCGCATCGAAGGTGGTCGAGCCGGTCGCGATCAGACCGATATGCTCGGTCGAGGCCGCGAGCGCCGAGAGCAGCGTGAACGGCTCGAACGATGTCACGGTGTGGCTGCGCTTCAGCGCATTGATAGGCATGTTCAACACGGCCAGGTGATCGGCCATGAAGAAGGCGTCGAACTTGCCGGCCTCCAATTTGCGGATCAGCTCTCTCAAATGCGCGAAGTTGAAATTGGCGTCCGGCCACGCCCCAGGATAGCGCCAGGCGCCGGTGTGAATGCTGACCGGGCGCATGAAGGCGCCGAGCTTGAGTTGACGTTGGGCCATGAGCTCATTCCGCGATGGATGGTACTGCCAAATAGATGGGAACTCAGCGAACTCTCGTCATCCGCAGGTGCCAGAAGAATTTTGCAAATTCAATGATGTTCGGAGAACGGGCTCCGTCATTGCGAGCGAAGCGAAGCAATCCAGTTCTCGCCGCAACAAAGGACTGGATTGCTTCGTCGCTGACGCTCCTCGCAATGACGGACGCTTGACAAGCAGCCTACTAAGCGCCCAACACGTCCTTCTGCATCTTGCCGTCGTAGAAATGGAAGAACGGCACCGGTGCGTCATGGCTCAGAGGACCAAGGGCGAGACGCTTGTCGAGCTCACCGAGCACGTTCTTGGTCATGGGGTGCAGGTCGGCCAGGGGCTGCGAGCCCAGCTCGACCCACACCAGCTCGACCAGTTCGGCGTCGGGATGGATCACGCCCTCGACATGATGCGCGATCGAGGATGCATCCGCGGTGAAGAAACGGGTGTCGAAACGCTTGATGCGGCCGGGCGGGGTGATGGCGCGCGCGATCAGGAACAGGCCGGACGGATCAGGCAGCAGGCCCGCATCGGCGAAGGGCTGCCACGGTCCGTTGAGCTTCGGCGCCTTGCCTTCGGTCTTGCGGCCGAGGCAGAGGCCGGTCTCCTCGCAGGCCTCGCGGATCGCGGCCACCGCAAGCGCCTTGGCGCGTGATGCCGTGATCTTCGGGCTGCCCTTAAACAGGTTGGTTTCGAGCTCTCGCGGGATCGGTGCCGCGACGGGGACGCGGTTGTCGGACGTGTCGACGCGGCCGCCGGGAAAGACGAACTTGCCGGGCATGAACACGACCTTGTCGTGACGCTTGCCGACCAGAACTTTCGGCGTGGCGTCGCTGCGATCGACCAGGATCAGCGTCGCGGCATCTTTCGGCCGGTAATAGGGATGGTGATCGGCTTCCTTTTCTTCTTTCTTCTCTTCCGTTGCGGCCTGCGCGACGCCCGTCATCTCCATCCATCCCTGCTTGTTATTGTCGTTTTTCGTTTTTTAAACCGGCGGAATGTTCTCCGGCGGGTTGTCGTCGAAGCCATGCATGCGCAGCGCCCATTGCAGGCCGACGACGGCGCCCTTGACCGGCTGCAGCAGGAGCAGCGAGGCGATCAGCGTGAACGGCAGATAGATCGCAAGCTGCAAGCCAACCGGCGGCGAATAGTTCGTCTCGATCCAAAGCGCAGTCGGCACCACCAGGTGGCCGACGATGACGATCACGAGATAGGCCGGCAGGTCGTCGGCGCGGTGCGGGGTGAAATCCAGCCCGCAGACCGAGCAGTTGTTATCCACCTTCAGAAACGCGCGAAACAGTTTGCCTTCGCCGCAGCGCGGGCAGCGCCCGCGAAGGCCGCGCTTCAGCGCGGTCCACGTGTCACGCTTCTCGACGAGTCCCGTTTCCCTGGTCCAGACCTTTCCGGCGGTGCTCACGGTATTCATGGCTTGCCCTTCTTCCGTTTGCCGGGTTTTGTCTTGCGCTCCGGCTTGCGCATCTTGTTACGCTTATTCTCCGGCTTCTTCGCGAACTTGGCGGGATGCGTGCGATCCTTTACACGCCGGTCGCTCCGCTCGAAGCGATCGCGCCTGCCGCGTGGAGCAGCCTGTCCTTCAGATAGAAGCTCGAACCGCAGTGCGCCAGCGACTGGCTGAGCTTCTACCAGACGAACGTCGACGACGTCACCCAAACGGTGCATGGCACCGCTGCGCGAGCCGATCAGCGCGTGGCGGGTCTCATCATAATCGAAATATTCCGTGCCGAGGGTGCGGATCGGCACCAGCCCGTCGGCGCCGGTATCATCGAGCTTGACGAACAATCCGGCCCGCGTGACGCCGGAAATGCGGCCCTGGAAGCTCGCGCCGACGCGGTCGGCGAGATGATGCGCGATCAGCCGGTCGGCGGTCTCGCGCTCGGCCTTCATCGCGCGACGTTCTGTCACGGAGATTTGCGCCGCGACCTCGCTCAGATGCTCGGCGGTCTCGCTGTCCGGCAGCGCGCCTTCGCCAAGTCCGAGCGCGCGGAGCAGTCCGCGATGAACGATCAGATCGGCATATCGCCTGATCGGCGAAGTGAAATGCGCGTAGCGGCGCAGATTGAGTCCGAAGTGGCCGTAATTCTCTGCGGAATATTCCGCCTGCGCCTGTGAGCGCAGCACCACCTCGTTGACCAGTGCCTGGTAATCCTGGCCCGCGACCAGCGTCAGCACGCGGTTGAACAGCGATGGACGCAGCGCACCCGCCTTGGCGAAGGGCACGTCAAGCGTCTTCAAGAACTCCTGCAGCGCATGCACCTTTTCCACCGTGGGCTCGTCATGCACACGATATATAAGCGGCAGCGCCTTTTTTTCCAGCATCTCGGCGGCGGCGACATTGGCGAGGATCATGAACTCCTCGATCAGCCGGTGCGCGTCGAGCCGCTGCGGCACGACGACGCGATCGACCGTACCGTCGGGCTTCAGCAGGATCTTGCGTTCGGGAATGTCGAGATCGAGGGGATCGCGCGCGTCGCGGGCGCGCTTCACGCATTGATAGGCCGCATAGAGCGGTTTCAGGATCGGATCGAGCAGGGGGCCTGTCACGTCATCGGGCCGGCCATCGATCGCAGCCTGCGCCTGCGCATAAGCGAGCTTCGCGGCCGAGCGCATCAGCACGCGATGAAAGCTGTGCGAGCGCTTGCGGCCGTCGGGCGCGATCACCATGCGCACCGCGAGCGCGCCGCGCGGCTCGCCAGGCACCAGCGAACACAGATCGTTGGAGATGCGCTCGGGCAGCATCGGCACGACGCGGTCGGGGAAGTAGACCGAATTGCCGCGCAGGAACGCGTCATGGTCGAGCGCGGAGCCCGGCCGTACATAGAAGGCGACGTCGGCGATCGCGACATGCACGATGAAGCCGCCCTCGTTGTTCGGGTCGGGATCGGCTTGCGCATGCACCGCGTCGTCGTGATCCTTGGCGTCGGGCGGATCGATGGTGACGAGCGGGATGTCGCGCCAGTCCTCGCGGCCTTTCAGCGCGGCGGGCTTGGCGTCTTCGGCCTCGCGCGAGGCGGCTTGCGAAAAGGCGATGGGAATATCATGGCCGTGAATCGCGATCAGGCTGATCGCCTTTTCGCTCGCGATCGAGCCGAGCCGCTCCTTGATCCGCCCCGAGGCAAGGCCGTAACCGCGCGAGCGGATCAGGTCGACGGCGACGAGATCGCCATCCTTCGCATCCAGCGCGTCGGCCTTGGCGATGTTGAGCTCGCGCCCGGCCTGCTTCTTGTCGACGGGCACGAGCCGTCCGCCGCCGCCGGGCAGCGCCCGGAACACGCCGAGCACGCGGCTGCGGCCGCGGTCGATGACCTTGATGATGCGGCCGCGATAGGCGGCGCCGTCGTCGTCGGAGGTCTCGACGCGCAGCAGCGCGCGGTCGCCGACGCCGGCCATGGCCGCGGGCCGCGCGTGACGGGGAATGTGGATGCGGATTTTAGGCGGCTCGCCGCCTTCGGCTTCGTCCCATTCGGACGGAACGGCGATCAGTTCACCGTCGGCATCGCGGCCGGTGATGTCGGCCATTACGGTGGCCGGGAGTGCGGCGGTCTCCGCGACCTTCTTGCCGCGCTTGGCGATCGCGCCTTGCTCGATCAATTCACGCAGGATGCGCTTCAGTTCGGCGCGGTCGGCATTTTTCAGGCCGAACTCGCGGGCGATTTCCTTGGCTCCGACCTTGGCCGGATTCGCGCGGATGAAGGCGACGATGGCGTCCCTGCTCGGAAAGCCGCTGTCGCGCTTATCTTTCACGTGCCGATCATCCGCGCGCCTTGGCGGCGCTCTTCTTTGCAGACGACTTCGCTGTCGAGGCCGGCTTGGCCGCCGAGGTCTTGGCGGCCTTTCCGACCGGCGCGCGCGCCTTGCTGGTGGAGTCGGTCTTCGGCTTGGCGACAGCCTTCTTCGCCGCCGCCTTCTTCGCAGGCTTTGGCGCGTCGTCGTCGGCTTCGGTCTCAGCTTCGGCCTTCTTGACGGCCTTGGCAGTCTTGTTGGCAGTTTTGGCCGCCGCCTTGCCCGGCTTCTCGGCTTTGGCCTTCTTCGCCTTTGCCTTGCCGCCGCCCTTACCGCCTCCTTTGGCCGCGCGCTCGTCGATCAGCGCGATGGCTTCGGCCAGCGTGATCGTGTCCTTCTCCTTGTCGCTCGGGATTGTCGCGTTGACGCCGCCGGCCGTGACATAGGCGCCGTAACGGCCGCTCTTGACCGCGACCGTGCCAAGCGTCGGATGATCGCCGAGCGCCTTGCCGGGGTCGGCTCCAAAACGCCGGCTCGGACCCTTGGCGGCCTTTTCCGCGATCAGCGTCACCGCGCGATTGAGCCCGATCTCGAACACCTCGTCGCCGCCCTCAAGGCTTGCATAGGTCTTGTCGTGGCGCACGAACGGGCCGAAGCGGCCGATGCCGGCCGTGATCGGCTGGCCGGTTTCCGGATGCTTGCCGATCTCGCGCGGCAGCGACAGCAGTTTCAGCGCGAGCTCGAGCTCGACGTCGGCGGGCGAGGTCCCCTTGGGGATGCCGGCGCGCTTCGGCTTCTCGCCTTCGGCGTAATCCTTCTGCTCGCCGATCTGGATGTAAGGACCGAACCGGCCGGCCTTCACGGTGACGTCGAAGCCCGTCCCCGGGTCCTTGCCGAGCACACGATCCGCGGCGGCCTCGGAGTCGGCGGCGAGCGGACGGGTGTAGCGGCATTCCGGATAGTTCGAGCAGCCGACGAAGGCGCCGAATTTGCCGGCCTTTAGATTGAGCTTGCCGGTGCCGCAGGTCGGGCACTGCCTGACATCGCCGCCATCCGTACGCGGCGGATAGATGTGCGGCCCCAGCATCTCGTCGAGCACGTCGAGCACTTCGGCAACGCGCAGGTCCTTGATTTCGTCCACCGCGCCGATGAAGTCGCGCCAGAAATCCTTCAGCACCTGCTGCCAGGAGATCTCGTTGTTGGAGATGCGGTCGAGCTGCTCCTCCAGATCGGCGGTGAAATCATACTCGACATAGCGGCGGAAGAAGCTTTCCAGGAACGCAACGACGACGCGGCCCTTGTCCTCGCCGTGCAGGCGCTTCTTCTCCAGCTTCACATAGCCGCGGTCTTTCAGCACCTGCAGGATCGAGGCATAGGTCGACGGCCGGCCGATGCCGAGCTCCTCCATGCGCTTCACAAGGGACGCTTCCGAGAAGCGCGGCGGCGGCTCGGTGAAATGCTGGGTGACGGCAAGTTGCTGACGTTTCAGGGCCTCGCCTGAGCTCATCTGGGGCAGGCGGCGGCCGTCCTCGTCTTCCTCGTCGTCGCGGCCTTCCTGATAGAGGGCGAGGAAGCCGTCGAACTTGATGACCTGGCCGGTGGCGCGCAGCTCCAGCACGCGGCCGCCCGCCTTTGCCGTGATGTCGACCGTGGTGCGCTCCAGCTCGGCCGATTCCATCTGGCTGGCGATGGTGCGGGTCCAGATCAGCTCATAGAGCCGCGCCTGGTCGGCATCGAGCTTGCGGCGCATCTCGGCCGGCCGGCGCGACAGGTCGGTCGGGCGGATCGCTTCGTGCGCTTCCTGTGCGTTCTTGGCCTTGGTCTGATACTGGCGCGGCGCGTCCGGCACGTAGGCCTTGCCGTAATCCTCGCCGATCACCTTGCGCGCCTGCGTGATCGCCTCACCGGCGATCTGCACGCCGTCGGTTCGCATATAAGTAATGAGTCCGGTGGTCTCGCCGCCGATATCGATGCCTTCATAGAGCCGCTGCGCGATCCGCATCGTATGCGCGGGCGCAAAGCCGAGCTTGCGGCTCGCTTCCTGCTGCAGCGTCGAGGTGGTGAAGGGCGCCTGCGGATTGCGGCGGGCCGGCTTGGCGTCGACGGTTGTCACCGTGAAGGCGGCAGCCTCCAGCGCCTTCTTGAAATCCTCGGCCTCGGCGCCGGTGCCGATGTCGAGCCTCTGAATCTTCTTGCCGTCGGCGCCGACCAGACGTGCCTCGAAGGCTTCGCCGCGCGGCGTCAGCAGGGTCGCGACCAGCGACCAGTATTCGCGGGCGACGAATTTCTCGATCTCGAGCTCGCGGTCGCAGACCAGCCGCAGCGCCACCGACTGCACCCGGCCGGCCGAGCGCGCGCCCGGCAATTTGCGCCACAACACCGGGGAGAGCGTGAAGCCGACCAGATAGTCCAGCGCGCGGCGGGCCATATAGGCGTCGACCAGCGCGCCATCGATCTGGCGCGGGTTCTTCATGGCCTCGGTGACCGCCTGCTTGGTGATGGCGTTGAACACCACCCGCTCGATCTTCTGGTCCGTCAGCGCGCGCTTCTCTTTGAGGACCTCGAGCACGTGCCAGGAGATCGCCTCGCCCTCGCGATCAGGGTCGGTGGCCAGGATCAGACGATCGGCGCCCTTGAGCGACTTGGCGATGTCGTTGAGTCGCCCGGCCGCCTTGGCGTCGACCTCCCATATCATCCTAAAGTTATGGTCGGGATCGACCGATCCGTTCTTGGCAGGGAGGTCGCGGACATGGCCAAATGAGGCCAGAACCTCATAGGAGGAGCCCAGATATTTGTTGATCGTTTTGGCTTTCGCCGGCAACTCAACAATGACGATCTTCATGTCATTCCAACGGCTTATGGAAAAAATAACGGCCGGGTCCGCGAGATTCGCGCCAGCCGTCTGTTTCGGAACATGGGTGGTGAGGGCCTCGGTGTCAAATCGACAGATGTTGAAACCGGTTCCTCGGACAGGACTCAGTATCTAATAAGTTGTAAGGTAACGCCTTATAGTTGCGCGGTATTTTAGGGTATTTTATTACCGGAACATGGGTTTTTGAATGAGTTTAGGGAAAACGAAGCGCAGGCAAGTGCGCATATCAGCTCACGAGGAGCGCCGTTCTCGGACGAGCGAGGCGGTGAGCGAAGGGATGAGCGAGGGGGGTGCCGAGGACGCAGCCCACTTCATCTCCGAGACGGTCGAGAAGTCTCGCGCGGGTGGCGCGGCGGCATGACCTCGACTTGCTGTCCTATCTGCTTTCGATGACGCGACTGGAAGCGGAAGAACAGGTCAAGCGCTTGCGCCGCCGCAAGCTGTCCTAGGCCGCGCAGAGCATCAGGCGCTGGCGCGCCGGCGATGCTTTGCGGGCGGCCGCGGCTTGAGCGAGATGTCGGTGAGGCCAAGCAGCCGGCCATCCTGGGAGCGCAGTTCGAGCTTCTTCACCGGCCGGCCCTTCTCGCGATCGACCATGATGGTTCCGAGCGTTTCCGGGAAGTCGTCGAACTGCTCGCTCCATTGCCGCAAGGCGACTATGATGGGAAACAGGCCGCGTCCCTTGGGCGTCAGCAAATATTCCTGATAGACGCTGCCGTCGGAGGCGGGGGCAAGCTCCAGGATGCCGCGCTCCACCAGCAGGCGCAGCCGGGCGCTGAGGATGTTCTTCGCAAGCCCAAGGCTTCTCTGAAATTCGCCGAAGCGGCGCCGTCCGACCAGTGCATCGCGGACGATCAGGAGCGACCACCAATCTCCGATCGCATCCAGCGAGCGCGCGATCGGGCAGTCGGTATCTTCCAGGCTCGTCCGTTTCACCATCGCAAAAAATTCCTGAAGCGCATCGTCAAGACGCGAAGCGCACGCTCCCCACCGTATCTGGGGGCGGGCTCTGCGTCACCACACCGTCCCGCCGCCGCGATCACGGCCTTGTGTGGTTGCGTTATTAAACCAATCCTCCTACGTGATCAATCTGGTTGCATAATGCAACCATGGGAGAGTGACATGAGGCTGGCAAACAAGACCGCATTCATCACCGGGGGCAACAGCGGCCTCGGACTGGCAACCGCGAAACTGTTCGTGAAAGAGGGGGCGAAGGTAGCGATCACCGGCCGCAACGCCGCCACGCTCGGCGCGGCGGCTGAGGCGCTTGGGCCCAATGGGCTTGCGCTGACCGCGGACGCCACCGACGTCGTGGCGACGGAGCAGGCGATCCAGCAGGCCGTGGCCAAGTTCGGCAAGCTCGACATCCTGTTCGCCAATGCCGGCATCCCCGGCCAGACGCCACTCGGTAGTGCGACGCTCCCCGCCTTCGAGCAGATCATCAGGACCAACCTGACCGCGGTCTTCTTCACCGTGCAGGCGGCGCTTCCCTATGTGAATGACGGCGCATCCATCATCCTCAACGGTTCTGTGATTTCCGTGCAGGGCAGCCCCGGCTATTCAGCCTATGCCGCGAGCAAGGCCGGCGTGCGCGCGATGGCGCGTGTGATGGTCTCGGAACTGTCGCCGCGCGGCATTCGCATCAATGTGATCGCACCGGGCGCGATCCGGACTCCGATCTGGGGCGCGGCGGTCGCGACGCCCGAGGCTGAGAAAGCCTTCGAGGCGCGTATCGCGCGCATGACGCCGCTCAGAGGGTTGGGGGAGCCCGAGCACGTTGCAAAGACGGCGCTGTTTCTGGCCTCCGACGATGCCGCCCACATCACGGGCCAGGAATTGTTCGTCGACGGCGGCGCGACATCGTCACCGAGCGGCGCGCCGATCTATCGTGGCTGAAGGCGAGGCAGGTTCGTAAGTTTGTTCAACCCGGCCAGCGGCTTTCCGCCGAATTCGCAAGCGGGTTCGCGCTGGCCGGCTCTCTGTGTTCCAACGGGCGCATTTCAGCGAATTTCCACCCGGCATTGAACCTTCGTCGTATCCGCGAAGACTCTTGGTGAAGCCGAAGAATTCTCTTGTGATTTTGTTGGATTGGAGCGCTCGCAATGCCGAAGGTTGTTCGCTTTTCTCAATCGATCTCCACTCCGTCGATTTCGTCCGACAAGGCCAAAGCCGAGAGGTCGGAGCAGCGTGATCAATTCGTTTCGGTGGCGTTGTTTTCGGGCATCGGACTTCTGATCTCGCTGATCGCCATTCTCTCAGGCATGCCCGGCGTCTGGTATTGATTGCGCTCGCCTGTGCGGCGCCTTACGTACCCGCCGTCATGTGAGACGGCGGGTGGAGGCTATCACGTTCAAGCAGCGCGCAGGCTCGTGACGGCCTGTAGTGCCACCGCGAGCGCCTTCTCCCGGTGCTCCGGTCCAATTTGCACACCATCGGCGGAAATGAATTCGGGATTGGTGATGCCGATGAAGCCGAACACCCAGCGCAGATAGGTTTCGAGATGCTCGCCGGCGGCTGACGGCGTGCCTTCGCCGTAGAATCCGCCGCGCGACAGCGCAACGATCATGCGCTTGTTGCCGGCCAGCCCCTCCGCACCATTCGCGCCATACTTGAATGTCTTGCCGGCGACCAGGATACGATCGATCCAGGCCTTGAGCTGGCTCGGGATGGTGAAGTTGTACATGGGCGCGCCGAGCACGACGATGTCGGCCGCGAGGAATTCGTCGAGCACCGCACGGCTCAGGACAAGATCGTCCCTGAGTTCCGCCGGCGGCTCGGCGCCTTGCGCGGCGGCAAGGTGCGGACCCGCGAGATGCGACAACGGTGTCGTGGTGAGGTCACGGTAGACGACGTCGAGATCGGGCGTCGTTGCGCTGAGCCGCGCGACGATGGCGGCGGAAACCTGCCGGCTGACGGAGTGTGGGCCGAGCACGCTGGAATCGATGTGGAGCAGTCTCATCTTGGTCACCCATGGTATGGTTTTGTAACTGGCGCTATATGAGTGACTATGCAAAACACCCGCAAGAACGCACATTTTCCATACGAGAGCACAGACGTGAAACCCGAGCACATCAATGTGCCTGTCCCGCCGCCCAACGCGCATCTCGGAAACGATTGTCGCGGGGTCGCCTCCGTGCTCGCGCGCGTCGGCGACAAATGGAGCGTGCTGGTGATCATGCTGCTCGGCAGCGGGCCGCGGCGCTTCAATGAGCTGAAGCGCATGATCGGCGGCATCTCGCAGCGGATGCTGACGCTGACGCTGCGCGGGCTCGAGCGCGACGGCCTGGTCAAGCGCACCGTGTTTCCGACCATTCCCCCGCGCGTCGACTACGAACTGACCGATCTCGGACGCGGCTTGTCGGAGCCGGTCAAAGCGCTCGGCCAATGGGCGCATGCGCACCAGCCGCAGATCACGGGCGCGCGCGAGCGCTTCGATGAGAAGCGCAACGACTGACGCATCCCGTTTTAGAGCAGCGACACCAGTCCGCCGCCGTGCCGTTCGAGCCGGCCGGCGAGTTCGAGTTCGAGCAGCAAGGTGCGCACCACCGACGGCGCCATGCCGGATATCCGGATCAAATCGTCGATCGATACCGGGCTCGGGCCAAGCAGGCTGACAAGCTGCTCGCGATCATGACCTTGTGGATCTGGATCGAACGTATCGCCGTCATCCTCGCGCAGAGGCAGCGCGAGCGGCCGCTCCATGATCGGCGCGACCGCGTTGATGATGTCGGATGCCGCAGTCACCAGCGTCGCGCCCTGCTTGATCAGGTCGTTGGTGCCGGCCGCGCGCGGATCGAGCGGTGAGCCCGGCACGGCAAACACCTCGCGTCCCTGTTCGCCGGCCATCCGCGCGGTGATCAGCGAGCCCGAGCGGTGCGCGGCCTCGATCACGACGACGCCGAGCGCGGCGCCGGAAATCAGCCGATTGCGCCGTGGAAAATCCCGCGCACGGGGCTCGTGACGCAGCGGCATTTCCGAGATCGCCGCGCCCTTGGCGTCGAGGATCGCGGCAAGCAGCTCCTCATGCTCGGGTGGATAGATCCTGTCGTGGCCGCCGGCCAGCACTGCGACCGTGCCGCTTAAGATCGAAGCGCGATGTGCCGCCTGGTCGATGCCGCGCGCGAGCCCCGAGATGACGACGAAGCCGGCGTCGCCGAGATCGCGCGCGAGCTGGCTTGCGAATTTCAAACCGGCGGCGGAGGCGTTGCGCGATCCGACGATCGCGATCATCGGCCGCATCAGCGTCTCAGTCGCGCCGCGCACGCCGAGCAGGGGCGGCGCATCGTCGAGTGTCGCCAGCCGCGAGGGATAGCCGAGCTCGCCCGGCGCGAGCAGCTCGATACCGAAGTTTCGCGTGGCCGCCAGTTCGGCGCATGCGTCCGCTTCGCTCGCGATGCGCACCGCGCGTGCCGCGCCGCCGCGCTTTGCCAGATCGGGCAGCCGCTCCAGCGCCGTGCGCGCATCGCCGAAATGATCGAGCAGCGAGCGAAACGTCCGCGGCCCGATATTGTCAGACCGGATCAGCCGTAGCCGGTCGATCCGCTCGGCGTCGCTGAGTTGGATGATCTCGTTGATGGCGTCCACGTAAGGTATCTCCGTGCCGCCACCATGGAGCAACCGGAGCGCGTGGGGAAGGGGGTAACGAGATGCCGCTTAGCGCCTCGGAGAAGTGGATGGCTGGGACCTGGCTACGCCGAGGCTTCGCCGGGCACGCCAAAGCCCGGCCATGAAGATGGAGAGCGCTTGGTCTCGCTACACCGTCGTATCCGCGAAAGATGGCGGCACCCAGAATGCGGTCGGCTCCCTGCGCGGTTCGTTGGCGGGTGGCGTGCCGTTCGGCGTCTGCCGGAGCCAGCGATCGGCGGCAGCGTAGCCGCTACGATGCAGCTGGGTAATAAAACCTCGTCCGAGATCGACGGCGCTGCGCTGCGCGAGCCCCTCGATCTCGTCTTCGGCGGCGAGGCGGAAGATCCGCAGGCGATGCGCGGATGTTGCGCTCTCGCGGCTTGCCCATTCGAGGCCTGCGATCTCGGCATTGAGCGCCGCGTTCGCGGTGATCTGATCGAGCCGCCGATCGATCGCGGCCGAAGTGATGGGAACGTAATTGTCGCGCGCCGGTGTCACCTGCACGACGAGCACGTCGGCCGCATCCGATTCCTGCACCAGGCCGACCACCGGCGGATTGCCGCCATAGCCGCCGTCCCAATAGGATTCGCCGTCGATCTCGACCGCGCAATGCACCAGCGGCGGGCAGGTCGAGGCGAGCAGCGTGTCGGCCGAGATGTCTTCGTTGCGGAAGATCTTCTGTCCGCCATCGCGAATCCGCGTCGCCGCGACCAGAAGCTTGGGGCTGACCGAGGCGCGGAGCGCAGCGAAATCGATATCCTTCTCCAGGGATCGGCGCAGCGGATCGAGATCAAAGGGATCGAAGCGGCCTGACTGAAGCGTCTGTCCGAATGCCATCGAACTTCCGGCCGGCGAGAAGCCGCCGACCAGCATCAGCGAGCGGAAGGAGGCCTCCTTGGTCACCCGGTTCCAGAAGCGTGCGAGCAGCTTGCGTGCGCCCTCGCGGCCGTCGACGATCAGGCCGCAGGCGACAAGCGCCGCATTCACCGCACCGACACTGGCGCCGCTGATGGCGTCGAATTCGATGCCGGGTTCTTCGAGCAGACGATCCAGCGCGCCCCAGGTGAACGCGCCGAAGCTGCCACCGCCCTGCAGGGCGAGCGACAATTTCCGCGGCGGCCAGGCGCGGGGGTGAACCGAGTTTGCGGTGTTTTCGCGCAGCTCCGCGACGCGCTTGCTGTCTGCCGCGCGAGAGTTGTCTGCCGCGCGAGGCGTTGCATCTGCCGCCGGTTGCGAGGGCGCGCATTGCACCGGCGCGGCTGGCGCAACCTGCTCAGACGCACCTGCCTCAGGCGTGGTCTCGGCGATCTGCTCCGGCGCTTGCGCGGGCTCCGCGGGACCGCTCGACCAGATGTTGAAAGCGGACAGCAATGCGCTGGCGCCCGTCAAGGATGAAACCAGTTTGGGCTGCACGGGAATTCTTCCTGTCTAGGGCCGCCACGCGCAACTACAACAGCTCGGCCGCGTCATCTCAGCGAATCGCAGAACGAATCGGTGATTCGCACGATGACAGCCAGTGAAATCGTGCACCAGAGTCGCAGGAATATTGCGAACAGATATGGTCAGACTTGACCGTCTTGGCGGCAGCGGTGTGATAACTTTGCAGCAGTCTCGCGCGATCCCGTAGAGCTACGGCCGCGTCAGGCTTTCTGACCGATCCGTCCCTCGGTTCCTGCCTGCAGGCGCTTGATGTTCTCGCGATGCATGTAGAACAGAAGCAGCGTCAGCACCGCGGCCATCGAGGCCAGCGCCGGCTGGCCGAAGAACCACAGGAACAGCGGCGTCACGAAGCTTGCGACCAGCGCGGCGAGCGACGAGTAGCGCGAGGTGAAGGCGGTCGCGAGCCAGAGCGCGCAGAACACGACGGCCGCCGGCCAGAACAGCCCGAGCAGCACGCCGATATACACCGCGACGCCTTTGCCGCCCCGGAATTTCAGCCAGACCGGAAAGAGGTGGCCGAGGAAAGCGCCAAGCCCCGCCAGCATCGCCGCGTTCGGTCCGCCAAAATAGCCGGCGATGATCACCGCGGCCGTGCCTTTCAGCATGTCGAGCAGCAGCGTCGCCGCGGCGAGGCCCTTCCGCCCGGTGCGCAGCACATTGGTCGCGCCGATATTGCCGGAGCCGATCGAGCGCAGGTCCGCGGTGCCGGCGAGCTTGGTCAGCACCAGCCCGAACGGAATCGAGCCGAGGAAATAGCCGATGATGAAGGCGACCGGCAGAAAGGCTTCAGGTCCCATTGGCGGCGCTCCCTCGGCATATTTGCCACGCATCACACATGCTCATAGACCGTTCGTCCGCCGACGATGGTGCGCATCACGCGTCCGGAGAAGCGCGCTTCGTCGAACGGCGTGTTCTTGCAGAGCGATTTCAGGTCGGCCCGATCGAGGATCCAGGGCGTATCGGGATCGATCACGATGACGTCGGCGGGCGCGCCCGGCCGCAGCGTGCCGCCCGGCAATCCCAGTAGCTCGGCGGGACGCGTCGACATCGCGCGGATCAGCGTTATCCAGTCCATCTCGCCATTATGGATCAGGCGCAACGCGGCAGGCAGCATGGTCTGCAGGCCGACCGCGCCGGACGCGGCCTCCTCGAACGGCAGCCGCTTCACCTCGACGTCCTGCGGATTGTGATCGGACATGATCACGTCGATCAGGCCCGAGGCGAGCGCCTCGACCAGCGCCTTGCGGTCGTTCTCGGTGCGCAAAGGCGGCGACAGCTTCAGGAAGGTCCGGTAGGGGCCGATGTCGTTCTCGTTCAGCGTCACATGGTTGATCGACACCGAGGCGGAGACCGAAAGGCCGGCGTCGCGCGCGCGGTTCAATATCTCTAGCGAGGCGATGCAGCTCAAGGAGGCCGCGTGATAGCGCCCGCCGGTCAGTGCGACCAGGCGTATGTCGCGTTCCAGCATGATGGTTTCGGCGGCATCCGGAACGCCCATGAGCCCGAGCCTTGCGGCGAACTCGCCCTCGTTCATCACGCCTTCGCCGATCAGATCGGGATCTTCGGTGTGATGCACGATCAGCGCGTCGAAATCGCGGGCGTAGGTGAGCGCGCGCCGCATCACCTGCGCATTGGTCACGCTTCTGTAGCCGTCAGAGAACGCAACCGCGCCTGCGGCCTTCAACAGGCCGATCTCGGTCATCTCCTCGCCGCGCAGGCCCCTGGTCAACGCTGCCATCGGATGGATGTTGACGATCGCGGTGTCGCGGGCGCGGCGCATCACGAAATCGACGGTGGCGGAATTGTCGATCGCGGGCTCGGTGCCGGGCTGGCAGATGATGGTGGTGACGCCGCCGGTCGCTGCGGCCTGGCTCGCCGAGGCAAATGTCTCGCGATAGGTCAGGCCGGGCTCGCCGATGAAGGCGCGCATATCGACCAGCCCGGGAGCCACGATCATGCCGGCGCAATTGACGATGTCGGTGCCCTCGGGCACGCCGGCCGCACCGATGCCGCGCCGCGCATCGCGGATCGTGCCGTCGGCGATCAGCACATCGCCGGGCGCGTCGAGATCGCGCGACGGATCGATCACACGCGCGTTGGCGAGCAGGATCGGGCGGCGGTCAGTCAGCATCGGCGATCTTCTTCAAGCATTGGGCAGGTTGCGGGCGAGCGCTTCTAAAACCGCCATCCGCACTGCCACTCCCATTTCGACCTGTTCGCGGATCAAAGATTGCGCGCCGTCGGCAACGATCGAGTTCGATCTCAACTCCGCGGTTCATCGGGCCCGGATGCATCACCAGCGCATCGGGCTTGGCGTAGGCGAGTTTCTTCTGGTCGAGGCCAAAATACTGGAAATATTCGCTCGATGACGGCACGAAGGAGCCGTTCATGCGCTCGCGCTGCAGCCGCAGCATCATGACGATATCAGCGCCATTCAGTCCTTCGCGCATGTCGCGCGCGACCTCGACGCCCATCCGCTCGATGCCGGGCGGCAGCAGCGTCGACGGCGCGACCACGCGTACCCGCGCGCCCATCGTGTTGAGCAAAAGGATGTTGGAGCGCGCCACGCGCGAATGCAGCACGTCGCCGCAGATCGCGATCACCAGTCCCTCGATCCGCCCCTTGTTGCGGCGGATGGTCAGCGCGTCGAGCAGTGCCTGCGTCGGGTGCTCATGCGCGCCGTCGCCGGCATTGATCACGGACCCGTCGACCTTGCGGGCCAGCAGTTCCACCGCGCCGGAGGCATGATGCCGCACCACAAGGATGTCCGGATGCATCGCGTTCAGCGTCACCGCGGTGTCGATCAGCGTCTCGCCCTTGCGCATCGAGGAGGAGGAGACCGACATGTTCATCACGTCGGCGCCAAGCCGTTTGCCCGCAATCTCGAAGGAGGATTGCGTTCGGGTCGACGCCTCGAAGAACAGATTCACCTGCGTGCGCCCGCGGAGCGACGTACGCTTCTTGTCGATCTGCCGATTGAGCTCGACATACTCCTCGGAGAGGTCGAGCAGGCCGGTAATATCGGCAGCGGAAAGGCCCTCGATGCCCAGCAGATGCCGGTGACCGAGGACAAAGGTCGATTTCGATGGGGATGTCATTAAAGCCATCGCTATAGGCGCGGATGGCGGGTGGGGCAAGGGCGAAAGGATGCACGAAAAGTTATCCCCCGATCGCGGTCTCGATCGTGGCTTTGGGGCGCGGCGCGCGCTGAACGGAACGTCGGCACGAGGTGGCGATGAAATCGACCTTCGTTCCTGTTTTGTCCTTTGGCGTATCGCGCGGTCGTCGGACGCATCGACCCGTCAGCGCGTTGATGTAGTCGCGTTCGTTTCGCGGCCCATCCCTCGAGACGGCGCTTTGCGCCTCCTCGGGATGAGGTTGTTTCGTGTGGCGCGGTGATCGACCCTCGTGGTGAGGAGGCGCAAAAGCGCCGTCTCGAACCAAGAGGCCGAAGACGTGACAGAGCCCGCACCTGGAACATGGAACAGACTCAACGTGACCTCTCTCCCCGTCGTCCCTGCCAAGCGAGCCCTTGCGAGCGCGCGCAGGGACCCATAACCACAGGCGTCTCCGTTGTAGCACGCTGGAGCCCCAGCGTGCCCAACAAGGCGCCCGGTGGTTATGGTCCTTGCGTCGCGAGGACGACCGTGGGGAAGGGTTTTCGTTTGCTTAGAAGAGCGCTCTTTCTCCTTTTTGCATTCTTTATCCCTGCCGACGCGGCCGTCGCGCGGGCGCTGCCCGGCGGCTTCGTGTATTTGCGCGACATCGATCCGACCATCATCCAGGACATCCGCTACGCCGGCGCGAACAATTTCATCGGCCGGCCCCTGAACGGCTATGACGCCGCCGAATGCGTGGTGAAGCGTGAGGTGGGCGTGAGGCTGAAGGCGATCCAGGCCGAGCTCGCCAAGCGAAAACTGTCGCTGAAGATGCTCGACTGCTACCGCCCGGCGCGTGCGGTCGCCGACATGGTCGCGTGGTCGCGCAATGGCAAGGAAGCCGCGGCCGAGCGGCGCTACAATCCGGCGTTTGGCAAGGAAGAGCTGTTTCGACTCGGCTATATCGCCAGCCATTCCCAGCATTCGACCGGCGCAGCCCTCGATCTCACGCTGGTCGATCTCACGGCTGACAACTCCGCAGTCTTCGATCCGCGCAAGGCCTATGCCGACTGTACGGCGCCAGAAGCGGCACGCGCGCCGGAGGGCAGCATCGACATGGGAACCGGTTACGATTGCTCCGACCTTAAGGCACACACTGCGGCGAGCAAGATCACGGCGGCCCAGCGCCGCTGGCGTAGCGAGCTGGTCGGCGTCATGGCGCGGCAGGGGTTCGTAAATTATTCCAAGGAATGGTGGCATTTCTCACTAATTGGGCCGACCGGTCCGGTTTATGATTTTCCAATTGTTCGGGCTCGCTAGGTCGATACGTGGCGGGTTGCATATTGCAACGAGGCGATAGAAGATAGTTTTGCAACGTGAGGGCGAGGGATACCTGCCTTGGGCGTGCAAGGAAAGATTTTCATTAGTTACCGCCGCGAAGACGCGCCCGGCGATGCGCGCGGTATTTGCGACCGGCTCAGCCGCAGCTTTGGCGGATCGAGCGTCTTCATGGACGTCGACCAACTGGTGGCCGGACAACGGTTCGAGCGCGAGTTGGACAGCGCACTCGCGCAGTGCGACGTGCTGATTGCGGTGATCGGCTCGCGATGGATGGAATTGCTGGTCGCGCACACACAACAAGGCAAGCGTGACTATGTTCGCGATGAGATCGCTGCCGCGCTGCAGCGCGATATGGTCGTCGTCCCCGTACTGACGGGGCGCGAGGCAAGCATTCCGCCGCTGCCAGCGGCTGAGGACCTTCCGGACGACATCCGTGATCTGGTGCTCTATCAAAAGCAGAGCATTGCACACGAGACTTTCCGTCGCGATGCAGACGATCTGGTCGCGGCGCTCAAGACCGTGTTGAGGCGCAAGTACGGATCCTGGTCCTGGCGACCGCTCGCTGCCGGCCTTGTGATCTGTCTGCTGGCTCTCGGTGTCGCGTTCGGCTACTGGGGCTTCACTCCGTCCCCGTCAAATAGTGAGGTGCCAAAGGCCGACCATTCCAAACCAAGTACGATGCCGGCAGACCAGCCGGGCACGGTAAAAGGCAAGACCAATACGGCGGCCGATGACACAGCCCTTAAGCCGCCTCCTCACCAGGAGACCGTCACGACGGCAGACCTCGCAGCGGACTGTGACCGGTTCGCCGCCTCGCCATACGACAATGACCGGCCGAAAGGGGTGGCCGGCGTCCTGGATATTGAGACGATCGATCCCACGGCCGGCCCTGCCTGCGATGATGCGATGCGTCGTCACCCTGACGTCAGCCGCTACATCTACCAGGCCGGACGCGTCGCTGTTGCGCGAAGAGAAACGGAGCGTGCTGCGGAGCTCTTCGACGCCGCGATCGCGAAAGGCAACGTATCCGCCAATGCCGCCCTTGGCGTTCTCTACCTGAACGGCGAGGGCGTCGCGCGGGATTACGATCGGGCACGAAAGCTGTTCGAAACGGGAGCCGAAGGCGGCAATTCCCACGCAATGGCCGAACTCGGCAATCTGTACTACAACGCCAGAGACTTCGACACCGCACGCTCGTGGTACGAAAAGGCTGCGGCCCAGCACAATGCCAACGGGCTCGCGGGGCTTGGCGTCATGTACGCCAATGGTCTTGGCGTTTCCCCGGATACCGGGAAAGCGCTCGCATTGTTGGGACAGGCAGCCGCGTTCGGGGGGCGCAAGGCAATGTACCAGCTTGGCCTCATGTACGAGCAAGGGATCGGCGTCGCCAGCGATCCGAACCAGGCGCGCGAATGGTACCAAAAGGCCCTGAATGCGGGATACAGACCCGCGAGGGAAAAGCTCAATCATCTGAGATGATTTGTTAAGCTCGCGACGGCTATGGAGAAGTTCCATGATCCAGAACCGTTCGCGGCTTGCTACTCCGCGTGCCAGCATGTATGGCGCTGTCGATCTCGAACGCGCGGACATCCACGCCCTGCTTGCGCGGGCACTGCCTTGAAAGTTGATTGATGGACGCCATTGATCCCGCAAGCCCTGCCGTCACGATCCTACCCGCCAGGCGCGAGCCCCGTATCTTCGGGTTCTGGGGCACAGCGCTTTGGGGCGCTGTCGTGTTCGCGGCGATGTTCGTCGGTCAGATCGCCGTCGTCGCCTATTTCGTTCTGATCCACGGCGGATCGATCGACATGAAAGCCGCAGTCGAGATCGTCGGCCAGGGGCTCACGATCTCGCTTTCGGTGATCACCGGCCTGCTCGCGGTGCTGCTTGCGCTTTGGCTCGTCATCCGCACGACGCGCACGCCGTTTGCCGACTATCTCGGGCTTCGCGGCTTCTCCTGGAAAAATCTCGCGCTCGGAATCGTCGGCCTCGTGATCATCATCGTAGGCTGGGATCTGATGTCGCGCGCGATTGGACGTGAGGTCGAGCCCGGCTTCATGCTCGAAGTTCTCAAATCGGCCCAGAAAGATGGCGCGTTGTGGCTTCTGATCCTGGCCTTCTGCGTCGCCGCGCCGGTCTCGGAAGAGTTCTTCGCCCGCGGCTTTCTCTACCGCGGCTGGTCGGAATCCTTCCTGCGCGTGCCGGGCGCCATCGTGCTGTCGTCGCTGGTTTGGACCTCGGTGCATCTGCAATATGACCTGTACTTCCTCGGCGAGGTGTTCTGCCTCGGTCTCTGGTTCGGCTATCTGCGCTATCGCAGCAATTCGACCTGGCTGACCATCGTCCTGCACGGCCTCAACAATTTCGGCGCGGCGGCGCAAGGCATCTGGCTGGCTTCGCATTCCTAGAGCGTTTTCGAGCGAAAGCCTGCCCCGCACTCGATGCGGGGTGGGCACCGGTTCGCGTGAAGAAAACGCGTCAGAACAAGAAGCTAGAGCCTCCGTTCCGATTCAATCGGAACGGAAAAAGGCTCCAGCGCGGTCGTCAGGTCACCAGCGCGATCGCGATGGGCATGGTGATGGCAGCGAGAATGGTCTGCAGCGTGATGATCTGAGCGAGCAGCGGCGCGTCGCCGCCCATCTGCCGCGCGAGCACATAAGCCGAGGAGGAGGCGGGCACCGCGGCACCAGCCGTGACGATGACGAGGTTGGAGCCGGTGAGGCCGAACCAGAGCGCCAGAGCGACCGCGATCGCCGGCATCAGGATCAGCTTGAGAAACACGCCGATGGCGGCACCCGCACTTGGACGGAACAGGCCTTCAAGATGCAGCCCGGCGCCGGTGACGAGCAGGCCGATGGCGAGTGACGAGCGCCCCAACGCATCGGCGACCTCGTGCCAGATCTTCGGCAAGGGCAGGTGGATGAGATTGATCGCGAGGCCGATCGCGCAGGCCCATATCAGGGGATTGCGCACCACCGTCATGACGATGGCGCGGGCCGATTGTTTTTCCGGCGAAGCATAATGCGCGAGCACCGCGACGCTGAACACATTGACCAGCGGAATGATCGCGACCATTGCGACCGAGGCCAGCGCCAGCCCGACATCGCCATAGAGGTTACCGGAGACCGCGAGCGCCACATAGGTCTGCCAGCGCGTCGCGCCCTGGAAGATCGAGGTGAAGGCGGGGCCGTCGATCGCCATGCGCTCCAGCAGCGGGCGCAAAGCGAGGCAGAGCAGCGACATCGCGAGCGCCGAGATCAGGAGCGCACCGCCGACGCCTGCGACCGGCACCTTGCTGAGATCGGCCTTCACCAGCGTCTGGATCAAGAGCATCGGAAACAGGACGTAATAGGTCAGCCGCTCCAGCCCGTGCCATTGCGTTTCCAGCCGCATCAGGCTGCGCTTGAGAACAAACCCGAGCACGATCAGCAGGAAAACCGGCAACAGCGCCGCGACGACGACCGCCATTACTACTTCCGTCCGCAAATTCGCTAGCCGGTCCAACGCGCCCTGCAGGATGAAGATCGCCGCGTGCTCGTCGATCACCTCGGCGCGGCGGGCGCGGCTGACATCCATGCCGATCAGCTCGCGCTCGACGGCCGCGGTCGAGAGCCGCTCGTCCCACAGCGCAATGGCGCATTCGGTCAGGGCGGAAAAGTTGCGGGCGAAGGCACGGGTGGATTGAGCGCGCGGACCCTCGCTGCCGTCCATGTTGATCGGCAAGCCGAGCACGAAACCGACCACGTTGCGCTCGGCGGCGATCGCGAGGAGCCGTGCCGCGTCGGCCTTGAAGGCCTTGCGCTTGAGCGTCTCGACCCCTGTCGCAAGCCGGCGGTCGGGATCGGACACCGCGACGCCGATGGTCTTGGTGCCGAGGTCGAGGCCGATCAGCGCGCCGCGCGCGGGCCAGTGCGATGAAGCGTCGATCAGGGGAAGAATGGGTGCAGGCATCAGGCGTACGCGCATAACACGCGCCGGCACGATGGGCCAGCTTGCACGGGAGGCCCGGTTGCTCCCGCGTCCGGATCGTCCTATATTCTGTGTCGAACCGTGCAGAGGAGTGGTGCCGTGGATATCCGGATCAACATTGCGAGCCGCTTTGTTTGTTCCGAATTCACGGTCGTTCATGCCCACTTACCTCACGCTCGACGCGGTTGCCGCCGCCACGCCTGACCGGCAACGCCTCTTCGACAATCTCAATCTCTCCCTCGGTCCCGA
Source organism: uncultured Alphaproteobacteria bacterium (assembly GCA_963770385.1). GTDB lineage: Bacteria > Pseudomonadota > Alphaproteobacteria > Rhizobiales > Xanthobacteraceae > Bradyrhizobium. The sequence goes on from CAVYPJ010000003.1 coordinate 4,968,141, forward strand.
ACGTGTCGGCCTCGTTGGCCGCAACGGGTCCGGCAAGTCGACCTTGCTGCGGATCATCGCAGGCAGGGCCGAGCCGGCCGCGGGGCACATCATTCGTTCCGGCACGATCGGAACGCTCGCGCAGGACTGGGCGGAGCAGTCGACGGTCGCCGACGCGCTCGGCGTCGCCGATGGCCTCGGTATCGTCGAGCGCGTCTCGGCCGGACAGGGATGCGACGCAGATTTCGACGCGGCCGATTGGAGCCTCCCGGGCTGCGTCGAGGCTGCGCTTGTCGAAACCGGTCTTCCTGCGATCGGCCTTGAGCGGCTGATCGGAACGCTGAGCGGCGGCGAGCGGACTCGTATCGGCATCGCGCGATTGCTGATCGAAGCGCCTGATCTGATCCTGCTCGACGAGCCCACCAACAACCTCGATGCGACTGGCCGTGCGGCGATTCACCGATTGATCCGGAACTGGCGCGGCGGGGTGCTGGTCGCGAGCCATGATCGCGAGCTGTTGGACGTCATGGACCGCATCGTCGAACTGACCCCGGTCGGGGTGCGGATCGTCGGCGGCGGGTGGTCGATGTTCGCAGATATGCGGGACAAGGCGCGGGCGCGCGCCGCGGCCGAGCTCGATCGCGCGGATGCGCAGTTGCGTGAGGCGAAGCGCGCGGTCCAGCAGCAGCGCGAAGCCAAGGACCGCAAGGACAAGGCCGGACGCGCGTTCGCCGCGCGAGGGTCGGGGCCCAAAATCCTGCTGGGCGCGCGTGCGGAGCGTGCCGAGAACACTGGCGGACGCTCGCAGCGGCTCGCCGAGCGGATGATTTCCGACGCGGCCGGGAAAGCGGAGCAGGCGCGAGAAAAGGTCGAGGTGCTGACGCCGCTGACCATCGCCCTGCCGCCGACCGGTGTCCCTGGCGGCACGGACGTCCTCGCGATGAAGGCCGTCACCGTGGTCGCGGGCGACCGGACCTTCGGCCCGTGGACCTTTGATGTCAGGGGTCCCCAACGGATCGCAATCGATGGGCCGAACGGCGCCGGCAAGACGACGTTCCTGAAAGTGGCGATGGGCGTGATGCCGCCCTCAAACGGCACGGTGCGGCGCATCGATGGGCGGATTGCGATGCTGGACCAGCATGTGTCCCTGCTGCAGGGTGACCGGAGCATTCTCGCCAATTTCCGCCGCCTCAATCCGGCACTCGACGCGCACGCCGCTCACGCCGCATGCGCACGATTCGCCTTCCGCAACCGGGTCGCCTTGCAGGATGTCGGGACGCTCTCGGGCGGCGAGCGGCTGCGGGCGGGGCTTGCGTGCACGCTCGCAGGCGAGCGGCCGCCATGGCTCTTGCTGCTGGACGAGCCGACCAATCACCTCGATATCGACTCCATCGAGATTCTGGAGCAGGCATTGCGCGACTTCGACGGCGCGCTGCTGGTCGTCAGCCACGATCCGGCGTTCATCGAGGCGATCGGGATCGAGCGGATCTTTGCAGTGGCCGGCTGCGGGCATGGTGGTGTGCCATGCCCGCAGTGATGTCAGCGGATCGCGATCGGGTTGATCATGGACTGCACGCCGCCACGCCAGCGTGGCTGGCCCAGCACGAACAGGAACTCATAGGCCTTGTCGGCGGCCAGCCCCGCCGTGTCCATGTTCTCCAGGATGTAGGTGCCGTTCATCGCGAGCAGGATCTGGTGCACCTCGAACACGTTCTTGGATTCGAACGGCAGCACTTCCACCGCCCAGGTGTCGGCGCCGACTGCGACGACGCCCTTGCCGGTCAGATATTTCGCGCCCTCGACGCCGAGCCCGGGTTCACCGGCGCCGTAGCGCTTGTCGTCCTTGCCGATCAGGCCGAGCCAGCCAGTATGGAAGATCACGACGTCGCCTTGTCGGATTTCGACGCCCTGCTTCTTGGCGACTTCATCGATCTCCTTGACGTTGAAGGCGGTGCCTTCCTTGACGATGTCGGTGTTGTAATAGGCGGCCATGTCGAGCAGCACGCCGCGCGTGACCATCGGCGGCACCTTCTCGATCCCGAGCTTCTTCAATCCGGTGGGATCAGCGAAGTCGGCGAGCTTGTTGCCGTTGTAGTAGACATGCTCGACGCCGAGATGGCCGAGACCGTCGAGCTGGCTGCCGATGCCGACCCAGGTATCGATGATGTCGTCATTATAGGTCGCCTTGTTCGGGCCGAGGCCAGGGCTGCCGGCCTGTCCAGGCTGCACGATGGTGATCTTGAAGCTGCGCGGCGGATAGGCCGGCGTCTTGCTGTCGACGGGAATGCCGAGCGCGTAGGTCTTGCCGGTCTTGACCAGCGAGGCCGCCTTCACGACCAATTCCGGCGTCATGTAATTGGCGGCGCCGATCTCATCGTTCGGGCCCCATTTCGATTTCGTCCAGTCCTGTGCGTTCGCAGCCCCCGTCGCTCCGAACAAGGCGATCGAGCAGCACAACACGAATGCCTTCCGCATCGCATTTCCTCCCAGATTTTTGACGTTATGTTTTTGCGCTGGCCAGCGGCGCATCCTAACGTAGTACCGCCCTGCGCACCAAAAAATTCTCGAATGATGCACTGCGCTGCGCTCGAACGCCGCATGCGCGATGCCTCGGATGTGATGCCGTGTTACAGAACCATGACGGATGAATTTCGTGCGACGGGAAGACCGCGCACCTTGCGTTGCTGGCCGGGGAATCGGAATGTGATTGTCGAAGGGCAGCAAGCCAACGTGGAATCATGATGATGTGGCCGGATCGCAGACTTCTGAACCTCTTCAAGACCGAATTCCCGATCGTGCTCGCGCCGATGGCGGGCGCCATGGACGCCGATCTCATCATCGCGGCGGCGCAGGGCGGGGCGCTCGGCTCGCTGCCCTGTGCGCTGCTGTCGGTGGAGAAGGCGCGTGAGCAGATCAACATCATTCGCCAACGCGTGTCCGCGCCGGTCAACATGAACTTCTTCGTTCATCGGCCGGTCGAGATTGATGCGGCGAGCGAGGGACGATGGAAGCGGCGGCTGGCGGCTTACTATCAGGAGCATGGCGTCGATCCCAAAGCGCCGATCAATGCCCCCAATCGCGCGCCGTTCGATGCCGCGATGTGCGAACTGGTCGAGGAGTTGAAGCCCGAGATCGTCAGCTTCCATTTTGGCCTGCCGGATAAGTCGCTGCTTGCGCGCGTCAAGGCGGCGGGTTGCATCGTGATGTCGTCGGCGACCATCGTGCGTGAGGCGGTCTGGCTCGAGCAGAACGGCGCCGACGTCGTCATCGCGCAAGGTGCGGAAGCCGGCGGCCATCGCGGCATGTTCCTGACCGACAACATCGCCGAGCAGCCCGGCACCTTCGCGCTCGTGCCGCAGGTGGTGGACGCGGTGAAGGTGCCCGTCATCGCGGCGGGCGGCATCGCCGACGGACGCGGGATCGCTGCGGCTTTCGCGCTGGGTGCGGCCGGCGTCCAGATCGGCACCGCCTATCTGCGCTGTCCGGAATCGAAGATCAGCGCGCTGGTGCGGGCCGCCTTGGCGCGGGCGCAGGACAACTCCACGGTCCTCACCAATGTGATGACCGGGCGCCCGGCGCGCGGGATCGCGAACCGCGTGATGCGTGAGGTTGGCCCAATCTCGCCGGATGCGCCGGTCTTTCCGCATGCGGCGACCTCCCTCGCGCCGTTGAAGGCGGCTGCCGAAAAACTCGGCAAGGTCGATTTCACCAATCTCTGGGCTGGGCAGGCTGTCAAAATGGGGCGCGACATGCCGGCGGCCGATCTGACGCGGGCGCTGGCTGCCGGTGCGCAGGAGCGGTTCAGTCAGCTCGCGCGCTGAATGGCCGGCGAAGCGGTTGCGGCGCGAAAGGCGGCTCTGCTATACGGCGGGCTGCTTTTCCGTACCGGGAGCTATATATAATGTCGGTCGATGCCGATACCGTCCGCCGTATCGCCCATCTGGCGCGGATCGCGGTGACCGAGGCCGAGGTTCCGCACCTGCAGGGCGAGCTGAACGCGATGCTGGCCTTCGTCGAGCAGTTGTCGGAGGTCGACGTCGAAGGCGTCGAGCCGATGACTTCGGTGATGCCGATGGAGATGAAGAAGCGGCAGGACGTGGTCAATGACGGCGAGATCGCCGATGACATCGTCAGGAACGCGCCCGACGCCGTGAACCATTTCTTCCTGGTGCCGAAGGTGGTGGAATAACGCTCGAAGAATTGAGCTTCAATTTGGGACGACCGTCCGATGTGTCTGCTCTGCAATGACGAAAAGGCCTATCAGGCCTATATGAACTATCTCGACGCGATGGAGCGGCAGGGCAAGGCTGCCGATCCCGACAAGGCGATCGACGCCGTGCTCGATCAGCTCGAAGCCCAGGCCAAGATCGAAGCCAAGTCCGAAGCCAAGACCGAAGCCAAGACGCGCGTGAAGCAGGACGATCCTGCCAACGACAAAACCCTGTCTCCTTTCTTCTGTAGCCCGATCAATAAATGACCGATTTGACCTCGCTGACGCTCGCCGAGGCCCGCGATGGCCTCGCGGGCAAATCCTTCACGTCGCTGGAGCTGACGGATGCGCATCTGAAGGCGATGGAGGCGGCGCGCGCGCTCAATGCCTTCGTGCTGGAGACGCCCGATCACGCCCGCGACATGGCGCGCGAGCGCGACGGCAAGATCGCCAGGGGTGAGGGCGGTCCACTCGCCGGCATTCCACTTGGGATCAAGGATCTGTTCGCGACCAAGGGCGTGCGCACCACCGCCTGCTCGAAAATACTCGGCAATTTTGTGCCGACTTACGAATCCACCATCACATCGCAGCTGTGGCGCGATGGCGCTGTCATGCTCGGCAAGCTCAACAATGACGAGTTCGCGATGGGTTCGTCGAACGAGACGTCCTGCTTCGGTCCGGTCGCCAATCCCTGGCGGCGCGAGGGCTCGAACACGACATTGGTGCCGGGCGGCTCATCCGGCGGATCGGCGTCGGCGGTGGCGGCGCTGCTCTGCATGGGCGCGACTGCGACCGACACAGGCGGCTCGATCCGCCAGCCGGCCGCCTTCACGGCGACCGTGGGCATCAAGCCGACCTATGGCCGCTGCTCGCGCTGGGGCATCGTGGCCTTTGCGTCTTCGCTCGATCAGGCGGGACCGATCGGGCGCACGGTGCGCGATGCTGCGATCCTGCTGCGCTCGATGGCCGGACATGATCCCAAGGACACGACCTCGGTCGATCGGCCCGTGCCGGATTACGAAAAGTCGATCGGCCGTTCCGTCAAAGGAATGAAGATCGGGATTCCGAAGGAGTATCGCCTCGACGGCATGCCCGCGGAGATCGAGAACCTCTGGAGCGACGGCGCGGCCTGGCTCAAGGCCGCGGGCGCCGAACTCGTCGACGTGTCACTGCCGCACACGAAATATGCGCTGCCGGCCTATTACATCGTAGCTCCAGCGGAAGCCTCGTCGAACCTCGCGCGCTATGATGGCGTGCGCTACGGCCTTCGCGTGCCGGGCCGCTCGATCGGCGAAATGTATGAGAAGACCCGCGCCGATGGTTTCGGCGGCGAGGTGCGTCGCCGCGTCATGATCGGCACCTATGTGCTGTCGGCCGGCTACTACGACGCCTATTACCTGCGCGCGCAAAAGGTCCGCACCCTCATCAAGAAGGATTTCGAAGACTGCTTCGCCAAGGGCGTGCATGCGATCCTGACGCCCGCGACGCCGTCGGCCGCCTTCGGTCTGGGCGAAAAGGGGGGCGCCGATCCGATCGAGATGTATCTGAACGACATCTTCACGGTGACGGTGAACATGGCGGGCTTGCCTGGGATCGGGGTGCCTGCCGGCAAGGATGCGCAAGGGCTGCCGCTTGGCCTGCAGCTGATCGGCCGTCCTTTCGACGAGGAGACGCTGTTCTCGCTCGGCGAGGTGATCGAGCAGGCGGCCGGCCGCTTCACGCCCGCGAGGTGGTGGTGAGCTTGGCCGATTTCAGGGCAAGCGTTTCCGGCGCCGCGCCGGCGCAGGCGCTCGCGCCACCGCTCGCCGCGCTGTGGTGGGCCGCAAAGGGTGACTGGGACTCCGCGCACAGGATCGTTCAGGACGAGAACACATCCGATGCGGCCTGGGTGCATGCCTATCTGCATCGCGTCGAAGGCGATCTCGGCAATGCGGCCTACTGGTACCGGCAGGCCGGCCAGCCGGTGGCGAAAGACTCGCTCGAAGTCGAGTGGGAACGGATCGCGTCCGCGCTGCTTGGAGGGAAGGAAGCATGACTGCGACAAGCGGCAAGCTGATCAAGGGCGCAACCGGCGACTGGGAGGTCGTGATCGGCCTGGAGGTCCATGCCCAGGTCACGTCCAAGGCCAAATTGTTCTCCGGCGCATCCACCGAGTTCGGCGGCGAGCCGAACAGCCATGTCTCGCTGGTGGATGCGGCGATGCCGGGCATGCTGCCCGTCATCAACGAGGAATGCGTGAGGCAGGCGGTCCGCACCGGCCTCGGGCTGAACGCGCAGATCAATCTGCGCTCGGTGTTCGACCGCAAGAACTATTTCTATCCCGATCTGCCGCAGGGCTATCAGATCAGCCAGTACAAGTCGCCGATCGTGGGCGAGGGCGAGGTCACGGTCGAGCTCGATGGTGGCAAGACCGCGACGATCGGCATCGAGCGGCTACATCTGGAGCAGGACGCCGGCAAGTCGCTGCATGATCAGTCGCCGACGATGTCCTATGTCGACCTCAACCGCTCCGGCGTGGCGTTGATGGAAATTGTATCAAAGCCGGACATCCGCGACGCCGAGCAGGCCAAGGCCTATGTGACCAAGGTGCGCTCGATCCTGCGCTATCTCGGCACTTGTGACGGCGACATGGAGAAGGGCAGCCTGCGCGCCGATGTGAACGTCTCGGTACGCAAGGTCGGCGGGGCGCTCGGCACCCGCTGCGAGATCAAGAACATGAACTCGATCGCCTTCATCGGCCAGGCAATCGAATATGAGGCGCGGCGTCAGATCGATATCCTGGAAGATGGCGGCGCGATCGACCAGGAGACCCGGCTGTTCGATCCGAACAAGGGCGAAACGCGGTCCATGCGCTCCAAGGAGGAGGCGCATGACTATCGTTACTTCCCCGATCCCGATCTTTTGCCGCTCGAGTTCACGCAAGCCTTCGTCGAGGAGCTGAAGGCGAAGCTGCCGGAACTGCCGGATCAGAAGAAAGCCCGCTTCATCGCCGATTTCGGCCTGTCGCCTTACGATGCGAGCGTGCTCGTGGCCGAGCGCGAGAGCGCGGACTTCTACGAAATGGTGCTGGGAAGGCTCGCGAACGGCGCCCGCGACGGCAAGCTGGCCGCCAATTGGGTGATCAACGAGCTGTTCGGGCGTCTCAACAAGGAAGGCCGGGACATTTCGTCTTCGCCGGTGACGGCGCAGCAGCTCGGCGCCATCGTCGATCTGATCGGCGAGGGCACGATCTCCGGCAAGATCGCCAAGGATCTGTTCGAGATCGTCTGGCAGGAGGGCGGCGATCCCCGCGAGCTGGTGGAAACGCGCGGCATGAAGCAGGTCACCGACCTCGGCGCGATCGAGAAGGTGGTCGACGACATCATCGCCGCCAATCCGGACAAGGTGACGCAGGCCAGGGCCAAGCCGCAGCTCGTCGGCTGGTTCGTCGGCCAGGTGATGAAGTCATCGGGCGGCAAGGCCAATCCGCAGGCCGTCAACGACCTGCTCAAGTCCAAGCTCGGCATCTGAGAAGCGAGCGTCGCGTGAGCGACGCGTTCGTTTTTTCGCGATCGCGGCATCGTCGTACTGCCTCGACTGCCCACACGCGCAGCATTTCGTTTTCTGATCAGGCAACGCGTTGTTGCGAATCATTGGTCGTGATTCGCAACAACGATCCCCTTTGACGCGCGTTGGCGAGCCCCGATGACGTTAAGCATGAAAATTTTTTCATTGCCAAAAATGGCGACTCGGAGTCCGCGCAACGCACCTTCGGTGCCTGCACGAGACTTGCGACATTCACGCGCGCACATCGCGCGTGCATTGTGTGAGTCGCAAAAAACGCTGCAGTAAAGCTGTTTCCTGCATTCGCGACGATCGAGCGCGTCGATGACTCCGACATTTTGCGCGTTGTCTTGCGAGCGCGATGCGATGTCGTCGCGACGCGCGAAGCGCGCGCACCCGCTTTGCGCTGTCAACACTTCTTTAAGCGGGAAGCTGTTTTTTTCTTCGTGTTGGTGTATCGAAGGGGAGTGCATTTCGATTCCCGAGTGCACGCAACGGACTAAGCCATCTCACTTACATCGGAGGGCAACATGGCTAAGAAAGCGAAGAAGGCAAAGAAGGCGAAGAGCGCAGTGAAGAAGACTGCGAAGAAGACCCGCAAGGTCGCCAAGAAGAAGAAGTAAGTCTCGCCTGACTTGCGTAGCCGACGGTTTGTCGGCGCGTCATCGGAGCACCCGGGTCGACTTGCTTCACTAAGTAGAGCTCGGTCCCGAAAGCTCTGATCGACGAAAGAGGGTGTCGGCGAGACATCAGGTCAAACGGCTGGATCGTATTTTGGAAGGCGCCTGCGTCTTCCAAGCCGGTCCGGCAGAAGAAACAAGCTTTCTTCGTTCGGTGCGGATCCTTCTCGAAGGTCCGCAGTTTCACCAAGGGCCTCTCTGCTCACGGTGAAATCTGGTCCTGACGTGTTCGCCGACGCCCTCGTTACCCCCGAGGCGCAAGGCGCCCGCTATTTTCTCCAGGCATGGCTGTTTTGATCGTACGCGGCGCCGCCGTGGTGGCCGGTTCGCGGCTCATTGCCCTTCAAGCCGGTGTCCCTCAAGCCGGTGTCCCCCAAAGCCGATGTCTCTCGAGCCGACGTCCCCAAGCCGACGTCCTCAAGCCGACGTAGTCAAGCCGACGTCCCCGAGCCGACCCGCGGCAGGCTTGAAGCGATGGTTAGCGGTTCGCCAAGCCGAAGGGTAAACCGATCTCAGCGCAGATCGAAATTCCGCTGATCGAACAAGCCTTTTCCGATTTCGCCACAATCGCGGGATTTCCGCGTTTACATCCCATTCATCGCGAACCTTAACCGCCGTTCAAATCCCATCGGTCATGGTGGCCGTGTCAACAAGCCGGCAAACGGCGTGGGCGTTTGAACGAGTGGATGGGGGCCGCGCTCGAACAGGGGCGGCGATAAGAAGAAAACGGAGACGGAAGATGTTTCAGGGGATGATCGATCAGGATGCCGCGATGCCGGTGCATGCCACCGCGATCCCGGACGCGCTGTTCGAGCGAGGCATGTATTGGGCGAGCGGGCGTTCCGGCGTCGTCAATCTGCTCGCCGCGCATAAATGGTTCAATCTTGCCGCCCTCAAGGGGCATGTCGACGCGATCGCGATGCGGCGCGAAGTCGCCGAGCAGATGAGCGAGAGTGAGATCGCTGCGGCCCAGCGCGAGGCTCGTGCCTGGATGACCACGCACTAAAACGCGATGAGATCAGGAAGTCGTCTTCGATGCGAGCGTGAGGGGCGCATCTCGTCAGAGGCGGGGCTGCTCCTCCTGTTCCGTACTGATACGGAAGCACCGAATATACGGGTGGGTAACCTTGTTGTGCCATCTTTGTGGCGTGGGGAACCGACACTCAACAGATAGATAGCGGGCGACCGACGGGGATCGGTAACGCCTGACGAGTGCGGTTGATATTCAGGCCGGGCGTCAGGGTTGGTCTCTGTTGGGGGTTGCCTGAGATGGATATCCTGGCTGTTCTTGTCGCTCTGCTGTTCCTTTGGCTGTTAGCGACCTGGTCTTCCGCACGTTCTTACTTTGCCAAGGGCCGGCTTGCCGGCATGGAGGAGGCGACGCGTGAGATCATTCGCGGCGTCCGCTCGCATTTCGACGTAGCTGGGCAGGATCTCCCTGACAGTGTCTTGAAGGCGGTCGAAGCCGTTAATTCCTTCGCGCGCTTCAGGACGGCTGAGAAGAGCATTCAGCGCTATCAGGCGCGGCTCTGGACTTTCGGCGATGCCGTCGGGGGCGCCTGCTGGCGCAAGGGATATGAGACCTGCCAGCAAAAGCTGGCGCCGCGTCCCGACAAGATCCGCCTCGAACTCTCGGTTGAGGAATTGCAGGACATCGCCGCGCTCGCCCATCTCGGCTTCAAGAAGATGATGCCGAACGACCGCGGCATCGAGCTGGTTCGCTTCGGCGGAGAAGACCACGCAATCTCGGTGGCCCGTGCGGTCGAGCGGCTCGAACTGGCCATCCCGGAGAAGCACCGCCCGTTCGGCCATTCCGCGACCCGGCTGAAGATGATCGGCGGTTGGTGGCGGCCGTTGGAGCGCAGGAGCGCCTGAGCCACGCGCCTCAAGCGTCGCACTTGATGCGGGGCGGATACCGGTTCGGGTGAAGAAAACGCGTCAGAGCAAGAGACTACGTTTCGATTCAATCGGAACGGAGGCTCTCTAGTTGAACAGTCGCCGCTGATAGTGAAGCAGCAGCCTCTTGGTTTCGGCCAGATCGATCAGCGCATCGGCCAACGCCAGCATACGCCGCCGCTCTGGATCGCTTTCTGTACGGATGGCTTCGGCGAAATGGGCTTCCGCCCGTTGTGTCAACTCATCCGGGCTCAACAATGCGCTCAGCGCGGGTCGTGCCATGGCAGACCTCCTCATCGCCGGCACATCAACGGCCGATGTCTTCGCGTTGGGTCTGTGCATCGTCCTATTCCAACAATTAAGGCCACTACCCGACATGCGTGTTGATCGAGGTCAACCGGCCCGTCGTAATGGCGGCGTCTCCGGCGGTAGCGCGCGATCCCTCGGTCAGCGCGCCATTCATGTTTCGCTAATGCTGTCGTCGTTCGAACGACAAGGGCGCGCCGCAGCTCAGATTTTTTAAATTGTTTCCGCGGAAGGTCGGCCTCGGGGAAAAGTCCGACCAGGCTGCGGGATAGGGACAGCAGTCTCGGTCGGATGGATTTGCGATCAATTCCCCCAAGCCTCATTCGAAAGAAAGATGAGGTCAGGCGTCAATAAATCCAACCAGGGGTGTGTCCATGACGATGCTGAACATGGGAGCTGTGGCCGCCGACCGTCCGGCGAGAGAGGACGCTGCCGCGACGCGCGGGTGCAGAAGTCCAATGCCGCAACAGGCCGCTTTTGCTTCATACGGTTATGACTTCTACCCGCAGACATTCGTGCGGCTGGTCGGATGCCATCAATCCAGGACGCCGCCACACGAGGCGACGTAACGCCGAGGCGTACGCGAGTCCGTTGGCGTTTGCTGCGGTCGGCGTTTCGCCACGGAGACCATCTCGCTTGAGTGGCGTGGGCGCTACCGGCTCTATCGGGACGGTGTTGCTCCCGAACACATTTATATAAGGGAGTGAGGAGCTATGTTGGGGGCAAAGAGCGCGCTTATATTAAAGAGTAAGCAGCGCGCCTATCCGGGCCGGTAAAACGAGACTGGCGGAGACGGAGGGATTCGAACCCTCGATAGGGCTTTACAACCCTATAACGGTTTAGCAAACCGCCGCCTTCAGCCACTCGGCCACGTCTCCTGTACGGCCGATATGCCCGACGCAGCGCTGAGCCGCAAGCGGCAGATTGTATGCTTTTTTGGCTTACGAAGCGGCTGTGAACAGGATGGAGCCGGGCCGGCTGCTCGTGCGGCGCCTGCGACGATAAAAGCCGTTTCCTATCGGGCGGAGCTGCCGGGATCAGAGGACCGTTCGCCGGGCAGCATCGCGCAAGATATAGTTGAACTTCCAGGGTATGCAATCTGAAATGTGAGTTGTTCCACGAGCGCCTCATTGGTGAGTGCGGAGTTCCTGGGCGTTGGCGCGCTCACTTTCCGATTTTTTCCGACTCGCAAGCGCGATTCGGGATCGGCAAGTGCACAGCGGATGCGAGGGATGGCGGCGAGGGGCTTCGCGCGCTGTTTACGGGCTGTTACGGGGCTCTTCGGAATCTCTCAAATAAACAATGACTTGTGCTCACGGCCTAATCACGGCCGCGTGTTCTTTGTGCAACACCATTCCAAAAACGGTCCCGGCCCGGCCCTTCCAAGTGGTTCCATTGTTGCGTGCGTAAGGTCCTTCGGTAATTGTGATGACGCGACGGAGGGGGGCATCCCGAAGTCGTCCCGTGATTGAAGTCCTCGCTTAAGTCCCTCGCGTTCAGCGGGTGTGTCCGAAGGCGCGATGTGATTTTGGCGCGGGTCCACGGGGACTAGGGAACCATTCTTAGGGTGTCAGCACCCAGCGGATCCGGAACCTTCCCTGATTGAGCAACCTGGAGGTTTAACATGAAGTTGGCTAAGAGCCTTATGCTCTGCTCAGTGGCGGGTCTGTTCGCCACCGGCGGAGCGCAGGCGGCTGACCTTCCCATCAAGGCCAAGGCGGTCGAGTATGTGAGGGTTTGCTCCCTGTATGGTGCTGGATTCTGCGTACATCCCTGGCACTGACACCTGCATCAAGCTGGGTGGTTATCTGCGCGTCGAGACCGCGTTCAACACGAACTCGATGTACAACGGCGCATACTCCGCTCAGGGCGGTGCTCAGAACCGCCTGACGAACTACTACACCAGTCGTTCTCGTGAAGACCTCAACATCGATACGCGCACTGCGACCGAGTACGGCGTGGTCCGCACCTTCTTCGATGCGACCTTCTCCTGGACGACCGACACCTACTCGGGAACTGGTACGGGCGGCGCCACGGTCTACTCGCAGCTTGGCAGCACTGGCGCTTCCGCGCCGAACAACGCCAACGCGGGCGCGATCGCCGGCGGCACGGTCGGCGTGTACTACGCCTTCATCCAGTTCGCCGGATTCACGATGGGTAAGGCGGTGTCGCAGTTCGACGCTCCCTGGAACAACTATCCGGGCAACAACTTCGACGGTCTGGTCGGCGGCGGCGGCACGGTCACTGGTGTGAACCAGTTGAGCTACACCGCGGACTTCGGTCAGGGCATCTCGGCCACGATCTCGGCGCAGGATCCGACGGCTTACGCCCAGAGCAACCTGTTCAATCTCGGTACCACCATTACAGGCGCAGGCTTCACTGGTGGATCCTTCGGCAGCAACGACTTCGCTGGAACGGCGTCTCCCGACATCATCGGTATGGTTCGTGTCGACCAAGCGTGGGGTCTAGCCCAGTTCTCGGCGGTGGCGCATAACAACCACGCCGGATACTATGCCGCCCCGGCTGCTATCGCTGGCACCGAGCTGGCCGGTCATCCGTCTGACAAGTGGGGCTGGGCTGTGCAGGGAGCCTTGTCGATCAAGAACATCCCGACGGGCCCGGGTGATACCATCAACTTGCAGGCGGTCTATACCGACGGCGCGACCCGGTACAACTTCCAGAGCCTGGCTCCGCAGAACTTCTCCATGTTCGGCAGCAGCAGCGGCATTCTACCAGAGCGTTGGTATTGCTGCCGCGGCTGACGGTGTGTTCGACACCGGAACCGGCATCTCTACGGTTCAGACCTGGGGTGGGCGCGGTGCCTACACCCACAACTGGGATCCATTCTGGAACACCGCGATCTACGGTGCGTACGCCCAGCTGCACTACGGCAACGGTGGTTCGGCTCTCGTCTGCTCCCGTCTCGCGATCACCGCTGGCGTGGCGCTTGCTCCCGGTGGCTGTAACCCGGACTTCAACATCGCTCAGGCGGGCATAATCACCCGCTGGACCCCGGTGAAGAACCTGACGTTCTCGGCCGAATTCACCTACACCCACCTCGACCAGAAGTTCACGGGCTCGATCACGCCTCCCGCCGCCGTGTCGATCGGCAAGCCGGGCGTTGCGTACGAGCTCAAGGACCAGGACACATTCCAGTTCCTGGCCCGCGCTCAGCGCAACTTCTAAGCTTGGTCTAACGACCTAACAGAACCCCGGCAGGAAACTGCCGGGGTTTTTCTTTTGCGACCACGATGGTCACGACGCGGGCAAGTGCTGATCTGCTGAAAGCCGAGAGGCGAAGCGAAGACTGCGGGTTCGACAAAGTTGAATTTCAACGAGTTAGGAGACAGGCACTCTCTGGCGGTTTATTCGCCCTTCACCGTGGGGACGGGCTGCCGATGATTGCAGAGAACGAGTGGCGCTATTCGACGCTGCCGCCGCGACGCAGGTCGGCTTCGATCTGCAGCCGTGTCCCGCCGCCGAATCGGGCCCGGTAGACCTGAAGGTTCTCCATCACCCGCTGCACATAATTGCGCGTCTCGGAGAACGGAATCAGCTCGACCCAGTCGACCGCATCGACCTTGGGGTCGCGCGGATCGCCGTAGCGGTCGATCCATTTCTTGAGGCTGCCGCGACCCGCATTATAGGCGGCGAACGTCATGATGTAGGAGCCGCGATAGTCCTCGAGCAGGCCGCCGAGCTCGGCCGCGCCTACGGCTGCATTGTAGGCCGAATTGGTCTTCAGCCGGTTGAGGTCGAAGGTGACGCCGGCGCGCTTGCAGACGTAACGTCCGGCGTCGGGGGTCACCTGCATCAGTCCATAGGCCTGCGCGGGCGAAACGTCGCCGGGATTGAACGCGCTCTCCTGCCGCGCGATCGCGAACACGACGCTCTTCTCGATGTCCGGCCCGATCGGGCTGAATGGCGGAATGCCCGTCACCGGATAGGCGTAGAAGTCGAACGGCAGCCCGCGATTGAGCGCGGCCTTGCCCACGAGCAGCATGCCGCGCGCATAGCCGTAGCGCGCTGTCAGTTCGCCCAGGCCCACCAGCGCATCGGGGTCGCCGTTCTCGCCGGCGTCGGCAAAGATCGGTATCGCGACCTCGCGCTCGTCGAGCTCGAACAGGAGCTGCACCGCGCGGACGATCTCAAGCCTCTCGGCGCCGCGCGATCTGGGCCCAGGCACTTCGTTCAGCTCGAGCCGCGGCAGCCCGAGCTTGGCGCGCGCCAATTGGCCGTAATAGCTCGTCGACTGCTCGGCCGCAGTGCCGTAGGCCGCTCGTGCCTCCTGCGTGCGTCCCGCAGCCTCGGCAGCGCGGCCCTGCCAGTAACCGGCGCGCGCCAGCGTGGTGGGATTGACGCTGCCGACGCCGATTCGCGCGAAATGCTGCGCGGCGGTCTGCGGATCGTTCAGGAAACGCAGCGCGATCCAGCCGGCGGTGAATTCCTGCTCGGTCTTGTAGATGTCGCGCGTGGGCAGCGCGGCGTCGCGGGCGATCAGATAGGCGGAGCGGTACTCCCCGGCGTCGATCATCTTGCGCGACAACAGCCGTCGCTCGATCCACCACTCATCGAGATTGTACAGTCGGGCAGCATCCTTCGGCGCGCCGATCATGAGCTGGGCGGCTTCGGCGAACTTTTCGTCGCGACGCAGGAGCTGGATTTTGCTGAAGAGATAGCCGGCATCGCCGTGCAATTCGTGCGGGACGGCATCGAGTAGCGCCTTGGTATTCTCTGCTTTCTTCACCGAAGCCAGGCGCGCCTTTGCAAGCGCCATGTAGCCCGCGCCGAGCCGCTTCGCCGCGCGCATCGCTGCCGCTTCGTTCTCGGTGGTATAGAGCAGCTTGTCCATCCGCGCCTTCTGATCGCCCGCGCTGAGCAGCGCGCCGAACATATCGAGTGCGGTGTTCTCGGTGTCTTCCGACATCGGGTCGCCGCGCCAGGCCTCGCGCACCAGCCGCTCGGCATTGGCGCGATCGCCACGGGCCAGCAACGCCTTGGCCAGCGCAAAACGGCCCTTGGCTGAAATCGGCGATTCGTTCTCGAACCACGACGACACGACCGAATCGTCGCGGTGGTCATCCCACAGCGCCGCTTCGAGCCGCCTGCGCAGGAAGGTCTGGGACGGCCAGCTTGGATTGGCGGTGATGAAAGCGCGATAACGCTCGACGGTCGCGTTGTTGTTGTCGCTGCGCAGGATGAGCCATTCGGCAAGCTTCCTCGCGACCGGGTCGGAGATCGTGGCTTCCGTCTGGGTCGCCTCGTCAGGACTATGCTTGCGGATCTGCTCGAGGACGTTCTCGAGCGCATCCATATCCGCCCGCGACGTCGACGTGGTCGCAGCCACCGCGGCCGGCTGGACCGATTTGCGCGCCGGTGTCGGTGCGGCGACGCGCTGGCGGGCAGGGGCGGCCGGCGCCGCAACGGGAGGCGTCAGCGCGACCGGCGCAAGCTCTCTCGCCGCCGCTGTCGCTGCCGGCGTCATCGTCTTCGCGGAGGCGCGCGCCGCCGGTCGCGACTTGGGAAGCGGGATCTTGGGGAGCGGGGCCTTGGACTTGTCATGGCCGTCGGATTTGGATTGGCCATCCGCCGCGAGAGCCGGCACGCCGGGCGCGAGCGCCAGGCTGATCGCCAGAGCCGCCGTCAGGGCCGTCGATCGCATTGCAGTTGCTCGGGCAAAACGGGTCACGGCATTCCTTCGCGGCAAATCATTTCGGCCGGTGAGGGTTAGCGGTATCGGACTGAATACGCCGATATATTAAACAAAATGCACTTCGCCCGGCCACGTTTTGCGCCACCACCGCGGCAAAATCGCGGCTAAGTCGGGATAACCAGGCCGGCAAACTCCGGGTGGAACAGCAACCCTCCGCCCTTTCGCATGGCTGCCAGACCCGTTATGAGTCAACTTTTACGCTAAAGACGACGCCGCAACCAGCGTCCGGGAGGAGTTCATGGCAGCCAAGACACGTTTCCGGGGTTCCTTCACCGCCTTGGTGACTCCGTTCAAAAACGGCTCTGTGGATGAGACGGCCTTTCGCGCCCTCGTGGACTGGCAACTCGCCGAGGGAACCCATGGGCTTGTCCCGGTCGGCACGACCGGCGAAAGCCCGACCTTGAGCCATGACGAACACAAGCGCGTGGTCGAATGGTGCATCGAGGAGGCCAAGGGCCGCGTCCCCGTGGTCGCCGGTGCCGGTTCCAACTCCACCAAGGAAGCGGTCGAACTCTCCCAGCACGCCGAAAAGGCCGGCGCCGACGCCGTGCTGGTCGTGACACCGTATTATAACAAGCCGACGCAGGAAGGGCTCTACCAGCACTTCAAGGCGATCAACGACGCGATCTCGATCCCGATCATCATCTACAACATCCCGCCGCGCTCGGTGATCGACATGTCCGTCGACACGATGAAGCGGTTGTTCGAGCTGAAGAACATCGCAGGCGTCAAGGATGCGACGGCGAGCATGGTGCGGGTCTCGCAGCAGCGCGCGGCGATGGGCGAGGATTTCAACCAGTTGTCGGGCGAGGATGCGACCATTCTCGGCTACATGGCGCATGGCGGCCATGGCTGCATCTCCGTGACATCGAATGTCGCGCCGCGGCTGTGTTCTGAATTTCAGCTGGCCTGGCAGAAGGGCGACGTGACGACGGCGCTGAAGATCCACGACAAGCTGATGCCGCTGCACATGAACCTGTTCATCGAGTCCAATCCGGCACCGGTAAAATATGCGTTGTCGCTGCTCGGAAAACTCGACGAGAAGCTCCGTCTGCCGATGGTTCCGGTCACGGAATCGACGCGGACCGCAGTTCGCAGCGCGATGGTGCATGCCGGCCTGATCAACTGAATTTCGCGGTGAAACCTCATCGCCGGTCACGTTATATTGAGATTGTCGTTTGTGACCTGAATGGAGGTGGATCGTGCTGAAGGAATTTCAAGAATTCGCAATGAAGGGCAATGTCGTCGACCTCGCGGTCGGCGTCATCATCGGTGCCGCGTTCGGCGCCATCGTCACCTCGCTGGTCGGCGACGTCATCATGCCGATCATCGGAGCGATCACCGGCGGCCTCGACTTCTCGAACTACTTCACGCCGCTGTCGAAGGCGGTCAATGCCGGCAATCTCGCGGACGCGAAAAAGCAGGGCGCCGTCTTGGCTTGGGGCAATTTCCTCACGCTGACGCTGAACTTCTTGATCGTCGCCTTCGTGCTGTTCATCGTGATTCGTCTCATGAACCAGTTGAAGCGTCGCGCGGAAGCTGCGCCCACCGCTCCGCCGAAGCCGACGCCTGAGGTGGAGCTTCTCACCGAAATTCGCGATCTTCTGAAAAAGGCCTGACGTGGCGGAGAAAAACGAACGCGCGATCAAGGTCGTCGCGGAAAATCGCAAGGCCCGTTTCAACTACGCGATCGAGGACACGATCGAAACGGGCATTGCGCTGACCGGCACCGAGGTCAAGTCGATCCGCAGCGGCAAATCGACGATCGCGGAATCTTATGCCGACTCAAAAGACGGCGAGATCTGGTTGATCAACGCCAACATTCCCGAATATCTGCAGGGCAACCGCTTCAATCACGAGCCCAAGCGGCCGCGCAAGTTGTTGCTGCATCGTAAGCAGATCAACAAATTGATGGGCGCGGTCGATCGCGAGGGCATGACGCTGATCCCGCTCAAGCTGTATTTCAACGAGCGTGGCCGCGCCAAGCTCTTGCTCGCGGTTGCCAAAGGCAAGAAGCTGCACGACAAGCGCGAGACCGAGAAAAAGCGCGATTGGGGCCGCGAGAAGGGCCGCCTGATGCGCGCGAGGGGGTAGCCGTTTGCGCAGGACCTTCCCATTTGACACGCGGATGCAAGCTGAGGACATCGGATGAACCAGAAGAATCTTCACGAGGTTGACTGGAGCCAGATCCCGGCGCCGGCCGATGACGGCTCGGCGGCGCATTTGAAGGGCATGATGGTCCCGCCGATCGGTCTCGTCGCGACCGATGACACGCTGGTCACACTGTCGGCACTGCCCGGTCGGACGGTTGTGTTCGCCTATCCCCGGACCGGGGAGCCCGGCAAGATCGCGCTGGTGGACGATTGGGACATGATTCCAGGCGCGCGAGGCTGCACGCCGCAGACCTGCGCCTTCCGCGACCTGTTCGCCGAACTCAAGGCCGCGGGCGCGGCGCAGGTGTTCGGGCTGTCGACCCAGAGCAATGCCTATCAGACCGAGATGGCCTCAAGGCTTCATCTACCGTTTCCGGTGCTGTCGGACGAGAAGCTGTTGCTGACGCGCGCGCTCGATCTGCCGACCATGAAGGTCGCGGATCTCACGCTGATCAAGCGGCTGGCGTTGATCATCGACAATGCGCGCATCACTCACGTGTTCTATCCGGTGTTTCCGCCGGACCGGAACGCCGGCGACGTACTGGCCTGGCTGAAAGACAATCCCGCGTGATGCGCGAGTAGGTCAAGTTCGAACCAATCGAGCTTCGGCCTCATGGTTCGAGACGCGCGGCCTTGCCGCGCTCCTCACCATGAGGGTCCAGCATTCCGCCACTTGCGGAGACCTCATCCTGAGGAGCTTGCGAAGCAAGCGTCTCGAAGGATGGGCCGCACGGAAAACTGCAGCGTCCTTTCTTCGACATGCGATATCCTTCGGTCGTCGCCGGAGGGTTTGTTCTTCCGAATTGCGCTCTAGCACAAATCCGCTTTGACGCGCGCGAACACCCGGCGGAACATGTCCGGCGTCAGCACGCCTGTGTTCGTGTTGTAGCGCGAGCAGTGATAGCTGTCGTAGAACTTTACGGCGCCCACCCGATGCACCGCGCCGTGCGTGAACGGCGTCGCCGAGCCGCGAAGCTTCAACGATCTGACGACCGAGTCATGCGCCACGCGGCCGAGCGCGAGAATCGCGCGCAAGCGCGGCATGCTCTCGATTGTCGCGGTCAGGAACGGCCGGCAGGTGTTGATCTCTGCGGGCAACGGCTTGTTCTGCGGCGGCACGCAGTGCACCGCATTGCCGATACGGCAATCGATCAGCTTTAGCCCGTCGTCGGGACGCGCCTCGTAGCTGCCTTCCGCAAAGCCATATTCGAGCAGCGTCGCATAGAGCAGATCGCCGGCGTAGTCGCCGGTGAACGGCCTGCCGGTTCGATTGGCGCCTTGCAATCCCGGCGCGAGCCCGACGATCAGCAGCCTGCCGTCGGGATCGCCGAACGGCGGCACCGGCGCATTGAACCAGGTCGGCTGCCGCTCGCGCGCGGCTTGACGAAACTCGACAAGCCGCGGGCAGAGCGGACAATCACGATCGGGTTCGACTTGCGGCCGGGCGTCGCGGACAGCCGGATCGCTCTTAATCGTCAAAATCGTCGTCATCGCCACCACGCGGAGCCACAGTCGTCGTCGCGCGCTGCAGGAATTGCGGTGCGTGATGACGCGGTTCGCGCGGCGCCGGCCGTTCGGACGGATCGCGGCCGAGCTTGGACTGCAGCTCCACGAGATCGGTGAAGACGTCGGCCTGCCGCCGCAACTCGTCGGCGATCATCGGCGGTTGGCTTGCGATGGTCGAGATCACGGTGACCCGCACGCCGCGCCGCTGAACGGCCTCCACCAGCGAACGGAAGTCGCCGTCGCCGGAGAACAGAATCATCTGGTCAATGTGCTCAGCGAGCTCCATGGCATCGACGGCAAGCTCGATGTCCATGTTGCCTTTCACTTTACGTCGGCCGCTGGCGTCGATGAATTCTTTCGTTGCCTTGGTGACGACGGTGTAGCCGTTATAGTCGAGCCAGTCGATTAAGGGACGGATCGAGGAGTATTCCTGATCCTCGATGATCGCGGTGTAGTAGAACGCGCGCAATAGCGTTCCACGGCTTTGAAATTCCTTGAGCAGCCGTTTGTAATCGATGTCGAAACCGAGCGTCTTGGCCGTCGCATAAAGGTTCGCGCCATCGATGAAGAGCGCAATTTTGTTGGAGGAAGGTGACATCAGTTTCTCGCATTCGTCGTTGGTAACTGTTTTCTTGGCGCGGCGGCAGGACGCGCATGACTTGAGGTCCTGCCTAAACCCCGCGGTAGATCAGTCTGCTACACGCTACCGCAAATTTGGGGAGGTCGGGGCAACAAAGGTATATCTTTGGTGGCGCAATAGAGCGTTTTCTTGTCCAAAAGCCGCAACTTGTGGCTTTGAGGCCGCGGTCCCCCCAGACCGGCCGGTTTTCGCCGGGCGCGGATCGCAAATTGGTCTTGCGAAAAGCCCGTCCCCCCTATAACTAGCTCTAAATATTAGCATACCAAGCCCTCATAACCCTAATCAACGGAGCGACATTGGATGGCGCGCGTTACCGTAGAAGACTGCATTGATAAGGTCGACAACCGGTTCGATCTGGTTCTGCTGGCAGCACATCGCGCCCGTATGATCTCATCCGGATCACAACTTACGATTGACAGAGATAACGACAAGAACCCGGTTGTGTCGCTCCGGGAGATTGCGGAGTCGACGGTTTCTCCGGAGGATCTGCGCGAGGAGCTCGTGCATTCCCTGCAGAAATTCGTCGAGGTCGACGAGCCTGAACCCGATACCGTGCCTTTGATCGGATCGGCCGGCGCAAGCGTCGATGCCGACGACACCGAGGTCGCGGTGGAACGGATGACCGAGGAAGAGCTGCTGAAAGGTCTGGAAGGTCTGGCGCCTCCCGAAGAGCAGCCGGAAGAGGACGAGTAGGCTCGTCGCCGGCTTATTGCATCTTTCAAAGCCCGCCGATTTCCAAGGCCCGGACGCAACTCCGGGCCTTTGCTTTTGCCGGTCGTTTCATGGTTACTTGACGCCTCCGCAGAGTGCAGACGCGAACGGACCCGGCCGTCCAGGATTTGATCGGACGGCGGCCGGATTGGCGTTAAACTATGCGTTAAATGATCGGGGCCAGCGTAGGCCCTCCCAGGCGAAGGCAGTGATTCGAAATGGCGTATCGGCGCCAAGGTACTCCCCAGATGCAGGCGGCGGCTGAGCCCGCCGTGGCGCCGTCCGCGCCCGTCAAGCCTGCCAGGCCGCGCTCGCGCATGATGCGGCAATATGATCTCGTCGAGCGGGTCCGCTCGTATAACCCGAACACCAACGAGGATCTGCTCAATCGCGCCTATGTGTACGCGATGAAGGCCCACGGCTCGCAGACGCGTGCGTCGGGCGACCCCTATTTCTCCCATCCGCTCGAGGTTGCCGCGATCCTGACCGACCTCAAGCTCGACGACGCCACCATCGTCGCGGCGTTGCTGCACGACACCATCGAGGACACCGAGGCGACGCGAGCGGAAATCGACCAGGTCTTCGGTCACGAGATCGGCGCGCTGGTCGAAGGCCTGACCAAGCTGAAACGGCTGGAACTGGTTTCGCGCGAAGCCAAGCAGGCGGAGAACCTGCGCAAGCTGCTGCTTGCGATCTCCGACGATGTCCGTGTGCTGCTGGTCAAGCTTGCCGATCGCCTGCACAACATGCGCACCCTGGAATTCGTGCCGCCGGCGTCGCGCCACCGGATTGCCGAGGAGACGCTCGACATCTATGCGCCGCTCGCCGGCCGCATGGGTATGCAGGAGATGCGGGAGGAGCTGGAGGATCTGTCGTTCCGCTCGCTCGACCCGGAAGCCTATTCGGTCGTCACGCATCGGCTGAACGCGCTTGCCGAACGCAACCGCAACCTGATCGGCGAGATCGAAAATCAACTTTCGACAAATCTTCGTAAGAACGGGTTGACCGCGCGGGTTTATGGCCGGCGCAAGCAGCCGTTTTCGATCTGGACCAAGATGGAACGCAAATCGATCGGTTTCGAACAACTCTCCGACATCTTCGCCTTCCGCGTCGTGATGCCCGATCTCGAGTCCTGCTACCGCGCGCTCGGCGTCGTTCATACGACCTGGCCCGTGGTGCCCGGCCGTTTCAAGGATTACATCTCGACGCCGAAGCAGAACGACTATCGCTCGATTCACACCACGGTGATCGGTCCCGGCAACCAGCGCGTCGAGCTGCAGATCCGCACCGAGGAGATGCATCAGATCGCCGAATTCGGCATCGCCGCGCATGCGTTTTACAAGGACGATGTCGGCTCGCCGACCGAACTCCTGAAGCGCGAGTCCAATGCCTTCGCGTGGCTGCGCCGCACCGTCAGCATGCTGTCGGAAAGCGCCAATCCGGAAGAATTTCTTGAACATACCAAGCTCGAACTATTCCACGATCAGGTGTTCTGCTTTACGCCAAAAGGCAAGTTAATTGCCCTGCCACGCCACGCCAATGTGATCGACTTCGCCTACGCAGTGCACACCGATGTCGGCAACAGCGCGGTGGGTTGCAAGATCAACGGCAAGTTCGCGCCGCTGTCGTCCGAACTGCAGAACGGCGACGAAGTCGAGGTGCTGACCTCGGAAGCGCAATCGGCGCCGCCTGCGGCCTGGGAGTCGCTTGCCGTCACCGGCAAGGCGCGCGCTGCGATCCGGCGCGCGACGCGCACCGCCGTGCGCGATCAATATGCGGGCCTTGGCCGGCGGATCGTCGAGCGTCTATTCGATCGCGCCAAGCTGGACTATGCCGACGACAAGCTGAAGGGCGCGCTGCCGCGGCTTGCGCGCGCATCGATCGACGATGTGATGGCTGCCGTCGGGCGCGGCGAGATCAAGGCCTCCGATGTCGCCCGCGCAATGTACCCCGACTACAAGGAAGAGCGGGTCGCGCGCTATGGCGCGAAGAAGAGCCTCGCCGTCAAGCTCAAGCTGAAATCGGAGCCGGAACCCGTGCGCAGTCCGTCCGCGATCCCGATCCGTGGCATCAATTCCGGCTTGCCGGTCAAGTTCGCGCCGAACGGCGGGGCGGTCCCGGGCGACCGCATCGTCGGCATCGTGTCCCCGGGCGAAGGGATCACGATCTATCCGATCCAGTCGCCCGCGCTGAAGGATTTCGAGGAGGAGCCCGAGCGCTGGCTCGACGTCCGCTGGGATGTCGACGACACCACGCCGCAGCGCTTTCCGGCCCGTATCAAGGTCGACAACGTCAACGAGCCCGGCAGTCTCGCCCAGGTCGCAACCGTGATTGCCGAGCACGACGGCAATATCGACAACATCAGCATGTCGCGGCGGTCGCCCGACTTCACGGAACTGATCATCGATCTCGAGGTCTATGACCTCAAGCATCTCAGCGCCATCATCAACCAGCTGCGTGCCAAGGCCGTCGTCGCCCGCGTCGAACGGGTGAATGGATAGGCGATGGTCCGTTCCCGCCGGAAGGCAGGGATTGCGCGTCTCGCGGTGAACCCGCGGCCGGATTTTCCATTCCTGACGCGCGCCTGCCGTGCCAAGTCGCTGCGTGTTGTGTATGTTCGGTGCTGCCTGTTCTGAATCGAAGAGGCGGCCGGTCACGGCCAGCAGCAGCTTCCAGTGAGTCCCGCAATGCAGAACATTTCTCCGCTGCGTCTCGGCGTCAATGTCGACCACGTCGCCACCTTGCGCAATGCGCGGGGAGGGCCCAGACCCGATCCCGTCCGCGCTGCGCTGGCTGCGATCGAGGCCGGCGCCGACGGCATCACCGCCCATCTGCGCGAGGACCGCCGGCACATCCGCGATGAGGACATGACGCGCCTGAAGGCGGAAATCTCCAAGCCGTTGAACTTCGAAATGGCGGCGACCGAGGACATGCTGCGGATCTCGCTTGCGACCAAGCCGCACGCGGTGTGCCTGGTGCCCGAGCGGCGCGAGGAACTGACGACCGAGGGCGGCCTCGACGTCGCAGGCCAGCACAACGCGCTGGCGCCGTTCATCGCGCGGCTGGGCGACGCCGGCATCAGGGTATCGCTGTTCATTGCCGCCGACCCACGCCAGATCGAGATGGCCGCGAAGCTCCGCGCACCGGTCATCGAAATCCACACCGGCGCCTGGTGCGACGCGGTCGTCGAGGGGCGGACCGCGACTGCTGAGGCCGAATGGCAGCGCATTGTGACGGGCGCCGCGCTGGCGCGGTCGGTCGGCCTCGAAGTCCATGCCGGTCACGGCCTCGACTACGAGACTGCCGAAAAGATCGCGACGCTGCCCGGGATCGCCGAGCTCAATATCGGCTATTACATGATCGGCGAAGCCATTTTCGTTGGCCTGGGCGAGACGATTCGCGCCATGCGGGCCGCCATGGACCGGGGCCGGAGCAGGGCATGATCATCGGCATCGGTTCCGACCTGATCGATATCCGCCGCGTCGCCAAGGTGATCGAGCGGCACGGCGACCGCTTCCTGGACCGAATCTTTACCGAGGCGGAGCGGGCGCGGGCCGGCCGGCGGGCCAAGAGCGAGAAAATGGTGGTTGCGACCTATGCCAAGCAATTCGCGGCCAAGGAAGCCTGTTCCAAGGCGCTGGGCACGGGAATCAGGCGCGGCGTCTGGTGGCGCGACATGGGGGTGGTCAATTTGCCCGGTGGCCGGCCCACGATGCAACTTACGGGCGGGGCGCTCGAACGGTTGAAAGCGCTGACGCCGGAAGGCTTTGAGGCGCGAATCGACCTTTCCATTACCGACGACTGGCCGCTCGCGCAGGCCTTCGTCATAATTTCGGCGATCAGTCCCGGCAAATCCTGACGCTCGAGCGTCCGAAGCGCGCGCAAACAAAAAACATGATTTTTGTCAGGGGGTTAGGAAGTTTTGATGCGGCATTTCATTGCACCACTGCGAACAAACGTCTAAAACTCGCGCGGGACTTAATCTAGCATGAGCGAATTCGGGTTTGCGCCGGAATTGGCTCGCACTATCAGAATCAAGACCGATGCCTTAGGCCGCGAAGCAAAGCGCTACTCGCGTAAGGATCGTGTCTGCCACCGCGCGGCAGTTGCGACGGGGGAATTGGGAAGACGATGAGCGTGACATCCGGGACCAAATTCGAAAGCGGCTCAGGTGAGACCATCCGCGTCGTCGTCCACGCGCTGCTGATCGCGCTCGTGATTCGAACGTTCCTGTTTCAGCCCTTCAACATCCCGTCGGGCTCGATGAAGGCGACGCTGCTGGTCGGCGACTACCTGTTCGTCTCGAAATATTCCTATGGCTACAGCCACTATTCGATCCCGCTGTCGCCGCCGATCTTCTCCGGCCGCGTTTTCGGATCGGAGCCCAATCGCGGCGATGTCGTCGTGTTTCGCCTGCCGAAGGATGACACGACCGACTACATCAAGCGCGTGATCGGCCTGCCCGGTGACCGCATCCAGATGCGGGACGGGCTGCTCTACATCAATGACCAGCCGGTGCAGCGCGAGCGGTTGAGCGATTTCATCGGCGAAGACCCATGCGGGTCGGAAGCGACCGCGCGCGTGAAGCGCTGGCGGGAGACGCTGCCGAACGGGGTCTCCTACGAAACGCTCGACTGTGTCGACAACGGCTTCTACGACAACACCAATATCTACACCGTGCCGCCCGGTCATTTCTTCATGATGGGCGACAACCGCGACAATTCGACCGATAGCCGGGTGCTGTCGGCGGTGGGCTACGTGCCGCTCGAGAACGTCGTCGGCCGGGCCCAGATGATCTTTTTTTCGATTGCCGAAGGCGAGCACGTCTGGATGATCTGGCGCTGGCCGACGGCGGTACGCTGGAATCGCTTGTTCAAATTCGTCCGATGAACGACGACACCCCTGACATCCGGATTGCATCGATAGCAGGCGAGACGCGCCACGAGCCTCAACCCGATCGCGACGGCAAGCCGGCAAAGAAGAAACGCAGCAGGAGCGGCGTCAAGAAGGCCGTTGACAAGCCTTCCGACAGATCGGCGACGGCGGCGATCGAGGCGCGCATCGGCCACAAGTTTGCCGATCCCAATCTGCTGATCACGGCCATGACGCATGTGTCCGCGCTCAAGCCGACGCGCAAGCGCGGCGAGAGCTATCAGCGGCTGGAGTTCCTCGGCGACCATGTGCTGGGACTGATCGTTTCCGACATGCTCTATCGCACCTTCCCGAGTGCGGATGAGGGGGAATTGTCGAAGCGGCTCGCGGATCTCGTCCGCAAGGAGAGCTGCGCCGATGTTGCGAAGTCGCTCGGGCTGACCGACGACATCAAGCTTGGTGCGGTCGGCGCCGGGGCAGGTGCGCGCCTGCGTAAATCCGTGCTCGGCGACATCTGCGAGGCGGTGATTGGCGCGGTGTTTCTCGACGGCGGTTATGCGGCCGCGGCGGAGTTCGTCTCGCGCAACTGGACCGAGCGGATGCAGAAGCCGCGCCGGCCGCTGCGCGATCCGAAGACCGTGCTGCAGGAATGGGCCCAGGGCAAAGGTCTGCCGACCCCGGTCTATCGCGAGGTCGAGCGCACGGGGCCGCATCACGACCCGCAATTCCGCGTCGCCGTCGATCTGCCGGGACTTGCGCCGGCGGAAGGCGTTGGCGGCAGCAAGCGCGCCGCCGAGAAGGTGGCGGCCTCCGTGATGATCGAGCGCGAAGGCGTTGCCGGCGGCAGTCATGACGGATAGTCCCCACGCCGATAGCCCGCCTGCGGCTACGCGCTGTGGCTTTGTCGCGCTGATCGGCGCCCCCAATGTCGGCAAGTCCACGCTCGTCAACGCGCTGGTCGGCTCCAAGGTCACCATCGTCTCGCGCAAGGTGCAGACGACCCGCGCATTGATCCGCGGCATCGTGATCGAGGACGGCGCGCAGATCATTCTGGTCGACACGCCCGGCATCTTCTCGCCGAAGCGGCGGCTCGACCGCGCCATGGTGTCGACGGCCTGGAGCGGGGCGCACGACGCCGATCTCGTCTGCGTGCTGCTCGATGCCAAATCCGGGATCGACGACGAGGCCGACGCGATCCTGAAAAAGGTCGAGCGCGTCGATCACGAGAAGATCCTTGTCCTGAACAAGATCGATCTCGTGGCGCGCGAGAAGCTGCTCGCACTGGCGAAAGCGGCCAATGAACGCCTGGCCTTTGCGCAGACGTTCATGATTTCGGCGCTGTCGGGCGACGGCGTCTCCGATCTGCGCCATGCGCTTGCGAACATGGTGCCGGCTGGGCCATTTCTTTATCCCGAAGACCAGATGTCGGACGCGCCGATGCGGCACTTGGCGGCCGAGATCACCCGGGAGAAAATCTATCGGCAACTCCACCAGGAGCTGCCCTACCAGTCGACGGTCGAGACCGACAGCTGGACTGAGCGGAAGGACAACTCGATTCGCATCGAGCAGACGATCTTCGTCGAGCGCGAAAGCCAGCGCAAGATCGTGCTCGGCAAGGGCGGCGCGACCATCAAGGCGATCGGTGCGGAATCGCGCAAGGAGATCGCCGAGATCACGGGCGTGCCGGTGCATTTGTTCCTGTTCGTGAAAGTGCGCGAGAACTGGGGCGATGACCCGGACCGCTATCGTGAAATGGGACTCGAATTTCCGAAAGAATAGCTTCTGCGATGGATTTGCTTTTCGCTTCGGTCTATCCGTAGCTCGTCCCAAGAGGTCGTGCCAAGCGTCAGAGCCGAGACTGGAATGAATTTGCCCCGAAACGTGCTGCGGTTCGAAGTGCTGCTCTATGCGTCGCTGATGCTCGACGCGCTCTCGGTCGCATTTGGAGATCGCACGCCGCGCGAGGACATGACGGATTCCATGATCATGACGGAGTCCGTGCTGTCCGGCTTCATCATCCTGCTGCTGCTCTATTTCGTCTGGCTTGCCGCGCGCCGTCACAAGAACTGGCCGCGCTGGGTGCTGGCTGCGGCGCTGGTGCTGTCGGTGATCTCGCTGTTTCAGGTGATCGGCGTGAGGGGCGTCGAACTCGACAGCGGCATCGAGATCGTGTCCTGCGCGCTGACCGCGGCCGGGCTGTATTTTTCCTATACCGGCGACGCACAGGGCTGGTTCAACGCGTAGCTTTGGCGGGGCGCGCGCGCGCGTGCCGATTGTTGACGCAGCTTGCGGACTTGCTTCGCGTCGCGTGCCCCGCATGCTAGGCTTTCGCCCATGGAATGGACCGACGACGGCATCGTGCTGGGGGTGCGGCGGCATGGCGAATCCTCCGCCATCGTCGAGCTTCTGACGCGCGCGCATGGCAGGCATCTCGGGCTGGTGCGTGGGGGCGCGAGCACGCGAATGCGGCCTATGTTGCAGCCGGGCAACGGCGTGCGCGCGGTGTGGCGGGCGCGGCTCGACGAGCATCTCGGCACCTATGCGGTCGAGGGCATGCGGCTGCGCGCGGCGACGTTGCTCACGGTCTCTCATGCGGCCTATGGCGTGACCCATCTCGCCGCGCTCGCGCGGCTCCTGCCGGAGCGTGATCCGCATGAAGATATCTATGGGATGCTCGAGCGCACGCTGGACGATTTCGACGACGCGGGCGGAGCGGCCGTGCACGTCGTCAAGTTCGAGCTTGCGATGCTCGCGGAGCTCGGCTTCGGGCTCGATCTCGACAATTGCGCCGCGACCGGCGAGACCACAGACCTGATCTATGTGTCGCCGAAATCCGGCGGCGCGGTCTCACGCACGGCCGGCGATCCCTGGCGTGACAAGCTGCTGCGCCTGCCGGCCTTCCTGCGCGAACGCGGCGAGCCTGGCGTGAACTGGTCGGACCAGGATCTGCTGGACGGTTTTCAGATCACAGGCCGCTTTCTTCTGCGCCACGTGCTGGAACCGCGCGGGCAGGGGCATTCCGATGCGCGCGATGGATTCATCAACGCAGTGACGAAGCGGCGGCTGCGGATCGAGACCGGCGGACGTGTGAGCTGATAGACTAGCTTTGGTCACGGTTCGGGTGTGGCACGTAGCCAATCGCAGCATCTTTCAGACCGATGGCGCGGTCCGTGGAAGAGACAAATGCACTGTCGTGCCCACGCCCGGCTCGCTTTCGAGCTTGAGGTGGCCGCCCAAACGCTCCGTTACGATGCTATGCGCGATGTGCAGGCCGAGACCGGTGGCGCCATGGTGACGGCGAGTAGTGAAGAATGGATCAAAAGCATGACGTTTGACCTCGGGCGCCATGCCGCATCCATTGTCAGAGAGGACAAGCTCGATATGGGCGTTCTCTGCTGCGGCCACCTTGATCACGATCCTTCCCTTGCGACCGCCGGGAAAGCCGTGGGTCAGGGCATTAAAGGCGAGATTGGTGAGGGCTTGGCCGAGAGGCCCGGGGTAACTATCCATCGCAAGATCGGGCTCGCGCTCCAGGTGGAGCGCTATGTCGCGCTCTCGCAACTCGCGGTGCAGATGTGAAAGAACCTGCTCGGCGAGTTCGCCGGGATCAAACGTCCGCCGCTTGAATTGCTGCTGGTCGGCGGCGACCTGCTTGAATGATTGCACCAGTTCGGCGGCGCGGCCGAGATTTGTCACCAATTGGCCGGAAGCATTGCTGATGAGATCGATAAATTTGTTGAGGCTTGATCGCCGCAGATCGCCGTGCGCGATCTTCGAGGCAAATTCCTCGGCCTTGCGCTGGAGTGATGATGCAATCATCAGGCTGGTGCCAACCGGAGTGTTGACCTCGTGAGCGACACCCGCGACAAGCCGGCCAAGTGCCGCAAGCTTTTCTGCTTCGATGAGAGAATCCTGGGTTTCGCGCAAATGGCGTAGCGCGGTCTCGGCGGCGTCCCTGGCATTGCGGATTTCGTGCTCGGCACGTTTACGCTCGGTGATCTCCTCGGCGGCAACGTTGACTGCGACGATCTCGCCGCTCGGGGCACGGAGGGGATGCCAGTAGGTAATCCAGAAACGCTCCTCGACCTGATCGGCCCGCTGGCCTGCAACCTCGATGCCGATCACCGGCTCACCTGTATCCATGATCGAACGTACGATCGTCTCAACCGAATCCGCCAGCGCCGGCACGCAGTCCCTTACAAAGCGCCCAAGGTGATCCTCGACCGAGATGCCGCATATCTCGGTGAGCCGCTGATTGATTTGCAGGTAGCGGCAATCCGGAGACAGACAGGCAAGTCCGATCGGCGCGGTGTCATAGATGAGCCGCAACGCTGGCTGTTGTGGAAACAGAACCAGCTCGGCCGCATGCGACGATTTCGCCGTCTTCACCACGCGTACCCCGCTACACGCTTACGCTCCGACATGTGAAGGCCCGGCCGGCCGACGATGTGTCAGCGCCCAGGTGGTTCTCACCACACTATACATTCAAAACGCGAGAGCGACATGTCAGTTATTCTGACCAAACGGTGCGATGATCCTCCATGGGCAAATTGCGCCGTTCTGACATGCGAGACGCAAACCGTTTTCTTCGCCGCGCGCAACACGGCGTCGGCTGACGCCGCCTTCATAAGCAAGCACGTCAAAACCGTTTCATCAGCTACCAACCACGCGAAGATCGATCCGGTCGATCAGCTCCGAACGGAGCGCCTCGGCGGCGCTCATGGCGGCCGTCGTCTGTCGCAACGTGCCGACGTTCGATCCGAGCGATACGATGCCGCCCAGCACCGCAGCAATCGACCCGATGGCGACGACCTGATTTGACGCGAACAGGCCGAGCATCATGACGAGCAGCAATGCGATGCCGATGGCGATCGCCGCCTTCGAAACCAGAATGATCTTTCGGCATCGCTCGGCGACCCCGGCAAGCTCCTCGATCCGGGCTTCGATCAGTGCAATCTCGTCGATCGGGTTGTTCTCGGCCATCAGTTTCGAGCTCCGCAAGGGTCATTCCTGGAAGACGCCTGCTCTTGTCCGGCCTTCGCAATATCGGCTGTGCGGCTGCCGGGCAAGGTCGCCGCGATGAGTGTCACGATGGGAAGGCAGGCGGCCGACCAAGCTCAAATATTCGGGAATTTTGCCTTGAAGACCGCGTTCCGCCGAACCAATTCCTACGGATCAAGCTGTTCATCAGCATGGCGCCAATCTCGAACGACGAGGAGTTGGAGATGTCCCAACCGGAACACTTTGAAATGCTCATCATCGGCAGTGGCGAAGG
Source organism: uncultured Alphaproteobacteria bacterium (assembly GCA_963770385.1). GTDB lineage: Bacteria > Pseudomonadota > Alphaproteobacteria > Rhizobiales > Xanthobacteraceae > Bradyrhizobium. Next base: position 4,999,625 of record CAVYPJ010000003.1, read on the forward strand.
TGGCAAATATCTGGCCTGGCACATGGCCAAATCGGGACACCGCACCGCCGTCGTGGAACGCAAGTTGATCGGCGGCTCCTGTCCCAACACCAACTGCCTGCCCAGCAAGAACGAGATTTGGAGCGCAAAGGTCGCCGATCTCGTCCACCACGCCGGTTACTTCGGCATCGTGACGGGTCCCACCAGCACTGATATGAAGCAAGTGCAGGCGCGAAAGGCCGAGCATGGTCGAGGACATGATCTGCCAAACATCTCGATCTCTACAAAGCCAGCGGCGCCGAGTTGATCATGGGTACGGGCCGCTTCGTTGCGAAGAAAACGGTCGAGGTTGAATTGAACGACGGCGGCACCCGCGTGCTGACGGGCGAGCGCGTGGCTCTCAATCTTGGGACGCATGCGACGATCCCGGATATTCCGGGCCTCGTGGCGGCAGCGCCGCTCACCAATGTCGAGTTGCTCGAGCTCGATCGACTGCCGGAGCACCTGATCGTGCTGGGCGGCGGGTATGTCGGCCTCGAGCTGGCGCAAGCCTATCGCCGCTTCGGCAGCCGCGTCAGCATCGTGGAGACAGGACCGCAACTCGCCGGCCGGGAAGATGCCGATGTCTCGGCCGCACTCCTCGAGATGCTGCGCGACGAAGACATCAGTGGTGCATCTCGAAACCAGGATTCTCGGTGTCCGGGGCCGGTCCGGAGAGACTGTCAGCCTCCAAATGCGCACGCCGGCAGGTGATAAGACCATCGAAGGCAGCGATATCCTGGTCGCGGCCGGACGCACTCCCAATACAGACGGGATCGGGCTCGACCTCGCCGGTGTCGAGCTCGACGGCCGCGGATACATCGCGGTCAATGATCGGCTCGAGACCAGCGCACCCGGTGTCTGGGCGATCGGCGAGGCCGCCGGCAGCCCACAGTTCACCCATGTCTCGTTCGATGATTTCCGCATCGTCTCGGCCAATCTGAATGGCGGGAATCGCACCAAGCATGATCGGCTCGTCCCGTACTGCATGTTCACCGACCCGCCGCTCGCGCGCGTCGGCTTGAGCGAAGTCGAGGCCCAGCGGCAGGGCATTGCCGTTCGCGTCGCCAGGCTGCCCGGCGCCGCTATATTGCGAGCGCAGACGATATCGGAGACGCGCGGCTTCATGAAGGCGCTGGTCGAGGCGGGCGGCGACCGCATTCTCGGTTTCACCATGATCGGCGCCGAGGCCGGTGAAGTCATGACGGTGGTTCAGACCGCAATGTTGGCGGGCATGCCCTACACGGGCTTGCGCGATGCGATCATCGCGCACCCGACGATGGCTGAGGCCCTCGGCGCGCTCTTCTCGAATGTACCGGCGCGATAGGGCCGCGCAGGACACCAACATACTAACCCTGTTCGTGGTCGGCAGTCTTCATCCTGGAATGGCGCAAGAGAAGCGAATTTCAGGCTGAGCTAGCCGACCTGACGTTGGACGTTGCTGTCGTGCGGCCAATTTATGGTCTCGGGAATTCGAGACACACCAAATTGCAAGTGCTAACGTCACCACGCGGCAAGTCGATACGGCGCCGCGCCCTTCGCCGTCATCCAACAAAAGATCAGCCTCGGGAAAGCTCAAGCGATACCCGGGCTATAAACAACAGGGAGGCTTCTATGAACAGAAAAACCGCCGAATTGGTTCTCACCATAGGCGTTGCGGTTGCGGCATTGGCCGGCACCGCGAGCGCACAAAATTCACAGGGGAGTGGAGTGATCAACTCGAGCCTTCGCGGCGCGATCGAGCGCAAGGACGTGCCGGGTGTGGTCGCGCTGATCACCGATCGCGAGCACGTGCTTTACGAGGGCGCATTTGGCGTGGCGGACGTCGCGACCGGGCGTCCGCTCACAGCCGATGCGCTATTTCGTATCGCCTCGATGACCAAGCCGGTCACCTCGGTGGCATTGATGCAGCTCATCGAGCAGGGCCGGCTCGGTCTCGACGACCCGGCCGAAAAGTACCTGCCGGAGCTTGCGGGACTGAAGGTCATTGAATCGTTCGACGCGGCGACCGGAGCCTACCAGCTCCGTCCGGCTTCAAGAGCACCGACGGTCAAACATTTCCTGACCCACACGTCCGGATTGGCCTATCCGTTCACCAGCGCAATCTGGCGCGATTTCAAGCCTCGCGCCGGTGAAACATATCCGTTTGGCGGACCGCTGCTGTTCGATCCGGGCGAACGCTGGCACTACAGCACCAGCGTAGATGTCGTCGGCAGGCTGGTCGAGGTGGTGTCCGGCCAAAAGCTCGAGGATTATTTCCGCGAGCACATCTTTGTCCCGCTCAAGATGGACGACACGTCCTACAACGTGCCGGAGGCAAAGGGGCCGCGCCTCGTCGCGCAACAGCAGCGAGCCGGCGAGCACATGGACGGCGCCATCGAACTGCAAAATCCGCAGCCCGGACTCACCATAGCGACGCCGATCGGCGGCGGCGGCCTCGCCTCGACCGCGAGCGACTACGGGCGCTTCATTCGCATGCTGCTCAACGGCGGCACGCTTGACGGCGCACGTGTGCTCAAGGCTGAGACGGTGGCGCTGATGGGCCAGAACCAGATCGGCGCGGTCACGGTTCCCGCGCTCAAGAGCGCGCTGCCGCGTAGCGCCGACTTCACTTTCATCGCGGACGGCCGCGACAAGTGGGGACTTGGCTTTCTCATCACGACCGATCAGGTCCCCGGCAAGCGCTCGCCCGGCAGCCTGAGCTGGGGCGGCATCAACAACACGTTCTTCTGGCTCGATCCCGCGCGCGGCATCGGGGGCGTGATCATGATGCAGTACCTTCCGTTCGCCGACGCCAAGGCGCTGGCCGTCTACGACGCCTTCGAACGCGGCGCCTATCAGCTCGTGAAGGCGGAGCGGTAGACGTCGTGCAGTGTCTGGCCGGCTGCACGCCGGCCGGACATCGCGCAAATTCAGTGTGACATTTCCTCGCTCAGTCTCGCGAACGTGAGATGCTCCCGTTCGGGCCACAAATTCGCTGTCGTCCCTGCGAACGCAGGGACCCATAACCACAGGCTTGAGTTTGTGGCGCTAGGGCGGACCACTTTCTTTCCAACGACAGATATCACGCGGTATGGGTGCCTGCGTTCGCAGGGACGACAGCCCGGATTGTCTTTCGAGATGTGTGAATGCCTTAGTGCGTTCGCGGGGACACCCTATGCAATGCAGGCCAAGCCGAAATGCAATTATAGCGCTTCTTTCGAGCGACTTCGTTTTAACCAGGTCGTAGAATGCGGTATATCGTTTCGCCATCCACCGCCATCGTCGTGCCTCGCCTGGAGGGTATCGTGAAGACTTATCAGCTTTTCATCAACGGCCACTATGTCGACCCCGCCAACGGCGAGTGGTTCGACTCGATCGATCCCTATCGCGGCGAGCCTTGGGCGAAGATTCCACGCGGATCTGCCGCCGATGCCGACATCGCCGTGAAGGCCGCGAACGAGGCGATGTGGCGCGGCCCCTGGTCGAAGATGACGGCGTCGGCCCGCGGCAAGGTGATGCGCAAGCTCGGCGACCTCGTCGCTGCGAACGCAGAGCGTCTTGCCGAGATCGAGGTGCGCGACAACGGCAAGCTCATGACCGAGATGCTGGGCCAGCTTCGCTACCATCCGGAATGGTGGTGGTATTTCGGCGGGCTCGTCGACAAGCTCGAAGGCGGCCTTGTGCCGATCGACAAGGCGGACACCTTCGCCTACACGACGCACGAACCTGTCGGCGTCGTCGCGGCGCTCACGGCCTGGAACTCGCCGCTTCTGTTCGTCGCCTGGAAATGCGCCGCGGCGCTCGCCGCCGGTTGCGCCGTCATCGTCAAGCCGTCGGAATTCACGTCTGCCAGCACGTTGGAATTCGCCGCGCTGACAAAAGAAGCCGGCATTCCGGATGGAATCTTCAACGTGCTCACCGGCTTCGGGCCCGAGATCGGCAGCGAACTGATCTCGCACCCCGGCGTCGCCAAGATCACCTTCACCGGATCGGATGCGACCGGCGCAAAAGTCTATGAGACCGCGGCGCGTAGCCTGAAGCGGGTCTCGCTTGAGCTGGGCGGGAAATCCCCCAACATCGTCTTCGAGGATGCCGACCTGAACGCCGCCGCGGCCGGCGTCGTCTCCGGCATCTTCGCCGCGACCGGCCAGACGTGCATCGCCGGATCGCGCCTCCTCGTGCAGAGCTCGATCAAGGACAAGTTTGTGGCGCGCCTGTTGGAACTGGCGCGGTCCGCCAAGATTGGCGACCCGATGCAATCGGACACGAATATCGGCCCGATCACGACGCCGGCGCAGTACAAGAAGGTGCTTGATTATATTGAGATTGCGAAGGCGGAGGGCGCACGTTGCCTGCTTGGAGGAAAGCCGGCTTCGGGCGCGGGCATCGTTGGCGGCCAGTTTGTTGAGCCGACCATTTTCACCGATGTCGATAACACCATGCGTATCGCGCGCGAAGAGGTCTTCGGCCCGGTCCTCTCGATCATCAGCTTCGACACCGAGGAAGACGCCGTTCGCATCGCCAACGATACGATCTACGGCCTTGCGGCAGGCATTTGGACCCGCGATCTCGCGCGTGCCGTGCGCGTGCCAAAGCTGCTGCGTGCCGGGACCGTGTGGGTGAACACGTACCGAGCCATCAGCTACATGATGCCGTTCGGCGGCATGAAGCATTCGGGCGTCGGGCGCGAGAGCGGAATCGATGCGGTCCGCGAATATCTGGAAACGAAGAGCGTGTGGATCTCGACCGCGCAGGACGTTCCGGCCAACCCATTTGTCATGCGCTGACCGATCCCGAAGCCGCACCTATGGGCGGCTTCGTCGTGTGTTAAGTTCCGTTCGAATGGCGCAGTGTGGGTGCAGTGTCGCTCGGCGAAGCAATACCTTTCAGCCAGCCGCAAAGTTGTTCATACTCTGAGTTAGCTGGCCGTGTGGAGGCACTGACCCCGCGTTCAGTTAGGCCCGGGTGCGTGCTTACGGAACGCGACCGGGCCGCTTCTATGAGGCCCACAACATCCACAATCCGCCCGTCAGCAGGAGCGTTGCAAGAAGATAACGCAGGAGACTTGGCGCCAGATGTTTTATGCCAAGCCACGCCCCGAATATGGCACCCACGGCGACGGCAGCCAGCCACCACGGTAATTCCTTCGGCAGGGTCAGAGATGTGCTCCATAGCCCCGCGAGGGCGGCAGCGGAGTTCAGGAGATTGAAGAGTGCTGACAAGCCCGCGGTCTGCCGCATGCTCAGCCAGCCGAGCGCGAGGACGAGAGGCGCAATGAAGATGCCGCCTCCAATGCCAGTCATGCCGGCGATAAGGCCGATGATGGCCCCCGCGAGAATCGATGGCGCTAAAGGCGGATGGCCCGGACAGCGAATGTCGGTGCCGGCTACCGCTTGAGCGGTCCTGAACATCTGCCACGCCGCGACGAGCAGCAACAGACCAACCAGTGGGTAATAGACCGACGCCGAGATGTGCGTTGCACCGCCCACGACGGAAAAAGGTAGGCCGAGAAGAATGAAAGGGTACGTTCCTCGCCATGTCATGAAGCCGGCCTGTGCGAAACGAACCGTCCCGATCGCGGCGACAAGCGTGTTCATGCCGAGGGCTGCCGGCCGGATAATATCGGGCGTGTATCCGGCGAGCCCCATCGCGGCAATGTATCCGGTGGCGCCCGCTTGCCCGACGGCCGCATACGCTGCGGCGATGACAGCGAGCGCAACCGGGAAAAGGAACTCTTGCATGTCACGCTAGACCGCGAACATCCTCAGGCGTTGGGATCATTCGCATTAGGATAGAAAAGCTGCTGGCCGTTGATTTTGTAAGCGGCGATCGCACTCTGTCCCTCCGGGGAAATCAGCCAATCAATGAAACGCTGGCCGGCTTCCTTCTTCACTGCGGGATGCTTGGCCGGGTTGACCAGCATCACTCCGTACTGGTTGAACAGGCGCTTGTCGCCCTCGACCAGGACGGCGAGGTCGCCGCGATTTTGGAACGCGAGCCACGTGCCGCGATCGGAAAGCACGTAGGCGTTCGATGCGGACGCCATGTTTAACGCGGCGCCCATGCCTTGGCCTATGTCCTTGTACCAGGGGCCGTGGTCTTTCGCGATGTCGATGCCGGCTTCCTTCCAAAGCGTAAGCTCGGCAATGTGGGTGCCAGAGCGGTCACCGCGGGAAACGAACGGCGCGGCCTTGGCCTTTATCGTTTGTAACGCGGTCAAAACGTCCTTGCCCTTGATTCCCGCCGGATCGTCTTTCGGACCAACAACTACAAAATCGTTGTACATGACAGGATAGCGTTTCACGCCAAATCCTTCGGCGAGGAACTTCTCCTCGGCTGATTTGGCGTGAACGAACACCACATCGGCGTCGCCACGACGCGCCGTGTCGAGCGCTTGGCCGGTGCCTTGAGCCAGCACCTTTATCTCGACGCCGGTCTTCTGCTTGACGATCGGCAGCAGGTAATCGAACAGGCCTGAGTCCTGCGTTGAGGTCGTCGACGCAACGACGATCGATTGGTCTTGTGCCCATGCCTGCGCGCTCAGCGAGGCAAGCGCGATGATTGCCAATATCCGAAGCGAGCTGAACCAACGCTTCATGTGAGCGTTCTCCCTTGCAGTCTTTTTGCGTTTCAGCGACCCGTCAGGACGCGCCCCAAGAGGAAGCTCAACGCGCTCACGGACATCGACAGGATCACAAGCATGATGCCCAGGGCAAGCGCGAAGCTCAATTCGCCTTTGCTCGTCTCCAATGCGATGGCCGTCGTCATGGTGCGTGTATAACCCCGTACATTGCCGCCGACGATGATGATCGCGCCCACCTCCGCTATCGCCCTGCCAAACGCAGCCAGAAACGCGGTCAGCAAGCCCTCGCGTGCGATGCACATGAGGGGCCATGCGGCGCGCAGGCGCGAGGCCCCATCGACGAGGAGGGCGTCTCCGTAACTGGACCATACGTCCACCATCATTCGGTGAACGAGTGCAATGACGATCGGGATACCGAGAATGGCTTGCGCGATGATCATGGCCGTCGGCGTGAATAGGATTCCGAGCGACCCCAGCGGTCCCGACCGGGACAGCAGGAGATAAACGGCAAGACCGACAGCAACCGGCGGCAGTCCAAGCAGGGCGTTGGCGACAACGATCAAGGCGCTTTTGCCGCGGAAGCGATAAATGGCCAGCGCCGTGCCGAGCGGCGCCCCAACCGCAAAGGCGAGAAAGCTCGCCGTCAGGCTGACGCGGAGCGACAGGAAGACGATCTCGCGCAGTTCGACGTCAAAATGGCCGATCAGGCTGGCCGCCTTTTCAAGCGCTTGAGCAAAGTCGTTCATTCCGGCTTATTAACGCACATCCGGGGAAACACGCAAAATCACGGAGGTCCGCCTGGGGTCTCGGTTAAGTGATAACGTCATTCGCATCGATTTTGGCATGTCCGCAATGGTGGGCGCGGCGCGATGTGCTTTGCCGCATCGCTCCCGCGATGCTCCTCAGGATGAGGTCGGAATACGCGGCACGACATAGACCCTCATGGTGAGGAGGCGCGTAAGCGCCGTCTCGAACCATGAGGCCCGACAGGATCACGGTCAGGAAAGAGTCGTGCGCGCTAGCCTGCAATGACGGTGGGAGAGAGCAGTGCGCATACACGCCATGCGCAAACTGCCCGTCGTGCCAACGTGACGCAAACTTTCCTCTTGCGCCGTCGGGCAAATCAAAACCATCCTTCCGCGCGTCCCGCCTCCGATAAGAGGGGCGTTTCGCGATCGTCACGAACGTTGGATGCGGGATGCGATGGACGCGATATCTCACGAGACGAGTGACGATATCGCGGACGGCGAAGTCGTGTGGTCCTGGCGCCCCAAGGTTGGCGCCAAGTTGTGCTGACGACATCAGCGCGGCGACGGTGGCAACAAAGCCTGGTCACCGGGGAGAGCACGTATAAGCCGTAAAACCATTGCGCAGGGAAGGCCGGACGATTTCGGCTGAGCCTGTGGTTCTGCCGCGTGCTTTTTTGTTGCACGCGGACCATGGGTGCCAGCCGGCGCCCGGTCTTCCCTGCGCCCTCTGCTATCGAGGAGGGTAGGATTGATGGAAAAACTCGGACGCAATGCGCCGCGGGAATGCGAAGACGTGTCGGCAGGTCGTTTCGCGGCCATCCTTCGAGACGCGCGCGATGCGCGCTCCTCAGGATGAGGTCGTCATGCGCGGCACGCTACCCGACCCTCATGGTGAGGAGGCGCAAAGCGCCGTCTCCGGACGATGCTTCGCATCGCCGGGAGAACCATGCGGCCGTGCCGCGAGTGATGGGGCGCAAGGCGCTGATTCGTTCGTCGAGCTGCGGAACTCGGCAGCGTCTGCTCGGCCGCGCCCCGCTTGTGGTTTATCTTGAGCCGCCGCCTGATTCGCGGCACGAGGCCGCAATTGCATTCACACTGCCTGCTATCGGCCTCATCCTGTTGAAAAAATTGCCTATCCTGGCCGAGTTGGCGTGCGGTACGTGGTGGCCATCGTGCCTCCGTCTGGAGGCCGCGCAAAGCGGCATCCCGCGTTATTGCGTGGGGGCAGGTGATCGCCTAAAGCGTTCCCAAAAGATCAAACGGCTCACCCGGCGGTCTTAAGTCGTCGTGGGAAAGCACTGAAAGCAAACGCATAATGGGTAAGACACTCGTTCCGCCGGAACCGGCCGACATCCATGAAGTCACGCTGCGCGATGCGCTGGAAGAGCGCTATCTCGCCTACGCGTTGTCGACCATCATGCACCGGGCGCTGCCGGACGCGCGCGACGGCCTGAAGCCGGTGCATCGCCGCATCCTCTACGGCATGCGGCTGTTGCGCCTCGATCCGGGCACGGCCTTCAAGAAATCGGCGAAGATCGTCGGCGACGTGATGGGTTCGTTCCATCCGCATGGCGACCAGGCAATCTACGACGCGATGGTGCGCCTGGCGCAGGATTTCTCCTCGCGCTACCCGCTGGTCGACGGTCAGGGCAATTTCGGCAATATCGACGGCGATAACGCGGCCGCCTACCGCTACACCGAAGCACGGATGACCGATGTCGCGCGCCTTCTACTGGAGGGCATCGACGAGGACGGCGTCGAGTTCAGGCCGAACTATGACGGCCAGTCGAAAGAGCCGGTGGTTCTGCCGGGCGGCTTCCCGAACCTGCTTGCCAATGGCGCGCAGGGCATCGCGGTCGGCATGGCGACCTCGATCCCGCCGCACAACGCCGCCGAACTCTGCGACGCCGCGCTGCATCTGATCGAGAAGCCGCAGGCGAAATCACGCGCGCTGCTGCGCTGGGTGAAGGGACCGGATTTCCCGACCGGCGGCATCGTCGTCGATTCCAAGGAAGCGATCGCCGAGGCCTATACCACCGGCCGCGGCTCGTTCCGCGTCCGCGCCAAGTGGAAGCAGGAAGAGGGCTCCCGCGGCACCTGGATCGTCGTCATTACTGAAATTCCCTGGCTGGTGCAGAAGTCGCGGCTGGTCGAGAAGATCGCCGAACTGCTCAACGAGAAAAAGCTGCCGCTGGTCGGCGATGTCCGCGACGAATCCGCCGAGGACGTCCGCCTCGTGATCGAGCCGAAGTCGCGCGCGGTGGACCCCGAACTGATGATGGAGTCGCTGTTCCGGCTGACCGAGCTGGAAAGCAAGATTCCGCTGAACCTCAACGTGCTGGTGAAGGGCAAGGTCCCCAAGGTGCTGGGACTCTGCGAATGCCTGCGCGAATGGCTCGATCATCTGCGCGACGTGCTGCTGCGCCGTTCGCGCTACCGCAAGGGCCAGATCGAGCATCGGCTCGAAATTCTCGGCGGCTACCTGATCGCCTATCTGAACATCGACAAGGTGATCAAGATCATCCGCACCGAGGACGAGCCCAAGCCCGTCCTCATGAAGACGTTCAAGCTCACCGACGTGCAGGCCGAAGCCATCCTCAACATGCGTCTGCGCTCCTTGCGCAAGCTCGAGGAAATGGAGATCCGCACCGAGGACAAGAATCTTCGGGGCGAACTGAAGGGCATCAACTCGCTGCTCGGCTCGGAAACCGAGCAGTGGTCGAAGGTCGGCGAGCAGGTCAAGACCGTCCGTGACATGTTCGGGCCCAAGACGCCGCTCGGCAAGCGGCGCACCAATTTCGCCGACGCGCCGGAGCACGATCTCGCGGCGATCGAGGAAGCCTTCGTCGAGCGCGAGCCGGTGACGGTGGTGGTCTCGGAGAAGGGCTGGGTGCGCACCATGAAGGGCCATGTCGCCGACCTCTCGGGACTGACCTTCAAGACCGACGACCAGCTCGGCCAGGCGTTTTTTGCCGAGAGCACCTCCAAGCTGCTGCTGTTTGCGACCAACGGGAAGTTCTACTCCCTCGATGTCGCGAAGCTGCCGGGCGGCCGCGGCCATGGCGAGCCGATCCGCATGTTCATCGATCTCGACCAGGACGCGTCGGTCGTCTCCGTGTTCGTCAGCAAGAGCGAACGCAAATTCCTGGTCGCCAGCAGCGAAGGGCAGGGCTTCATCGTCAAGGAAGAGGACTGCGTCGGCAACACCCGCAAGGGCAAGCAGGTGCTCAACGTCACCGCGCCGAACGAGGCCTGCGCGATCACGACGGTCAACGGCGACCAGGTCGCCGTCATCGGCTCCAACCACAAGATGGTGGTCTTCCCGCTCGATCAGGTGCCGGAGATGGCGCGGGGCCGCGGCGTGCGGCTGCAGAAGTACAGCAGCGCCAAGCTCTCCGACATCACGACGTTCAATTCCGCAGATGGTCTCGCCTGGAAGGATTCCGCCGGGCGCGACCAAGGCATGAGCTTGAAGGAGCTTGCCGACTGGCGCGGCAACCGTGCCGATGCGGGCCGGCTCGCCCATGGCCTGCCGAAGTCGAACAAGTTCAATCGGCCGCTGGAGTAATGCAGAGCCAATGGCGCGGGCCCATCGCGCCCTTGGCTGTGATAGTATTCGGTTATGCGGGAGCTATAACCGTCGCGTTGAATCCTTGTTCGCGCACGAGACGGTCATGACCTGAAATGGCGCACCACCATCATCACGACCACGACCACGCGCATGATCTTGGACACGCGCACGGCCATGCCGGGCACAGCCACGCGCCCGATCGTTTCGATGCGGCGTTCGCGATCGGCGCGTCGCTGAACGCGGCCTTCGTCGTGGCTGAATTGGGCTTCGGCTTTGCCGCCAATTCGCTGGCGCTGATATCCGACGCGGTCCACAATTTCTCCGACGTGATCGCGCTGCTGCTGGCCTGGTGCGGCGCGTGGCTTGCCGGCAAGCGGCCGACGGAAACCCATACCTATGGATATCGGCGCGCGTCGATCCTGGCGGCACTGTTCAACGCCGGCCTGCTGCTGATCGCGGTCGGCGGCATCGCGGTCGAAGCCATCAATCGCTTTCGCGAGCCGGCAGCGGTCGCGGGCGCGACCGTGATATGGGTCGCGGCGCTCGGCATTCTCATCAATGGCGGCACCGCGCTGATGTTCGCGCGCGGCCGGCACGGTGATCTCAATGTGCGCGGCGCCTATCTGCACATGGCCGCCGATGCCGGCGTCTCGCTCGGCGTGGTCGTCGCGGCCGTGCTGATCATGATGACGGGATGGCTTTGGCTCGATCCCGCGATCAGCCTGTGCATCGCGGTCGTCGTGCTGTTCAGCGGATGGGAGCTTGCGCGCGACAGTCTCAATCTCGCAATGGACGGCGTGCCGAGGGGCATCGATCTGCCGCAGGTCAGGGACTATCTCGCCGCGCTGGACGGCGTCGTGGAGGTGCATGACCTCCATGTCTGGGCGATGAGCACCAACGAGACCGCGCTGACCGCGCATCTCGTGCGTCCGAGCGGTCATGACGATGCCTTCCTGCACCGCGTATGCGAGGGTCTGTCGCACCGCTTCAGCATTCATCACGCGACGCTGCAGGTCGAATCCAACGGCGACGCCTGCAGGCTCGCGCCGGCGGAGATGGTGTAACGGTTTGTCAGACCAGTCCGGCCAGCCTGAGCGCGATGCCGGCGACACAGGTGCCGCCGAGCACGGTCAGCATGTTCAGATCGAACCGGAAGATCGCGATCGCAGCCGCGATGGAGAGCACCAGCGCCGCAATGTCCACGCTGGAAAAAACCGGGCTATCGAACGACAGCCCGAACGAATGGATCGGCGTCGTTTCCCGGAACAGCGTGTGCAGCGCAAACCAGATCGACAAATTGAGGATTACGCCGACGACGGCCGCAGTGATCGCGGTCAATGCGCCGGCCAGTCCCTTGTTGCCGCGCAGCTTCTCGATGTAGGGCGCGCCGACGAAGATCCAGAGGAAGCAGGGGGTGAATGTCACCCACGTCGCGAGCAGGCCGCCGAAGGTCGCCGCCAGCATCGGCGGCAAGCCGGCGGGATCGCGATAGGCGGCCATGAAGCCGACGAACTGCAGCACCATGATCAGGGGCCCCGGCGTCGTCTCGGCCATGCCGAGGCCGTCCAGCATCTCGCGCGGCCGAAGCCAGTGATAATGCTCGACCGCCTGCTGCGCGACATAGGCCAGCACCGCATAGGCGCCGCCGAACGTCACCATCGCCATCTTGCTGAAGAACAGCGCGATCTGGCTGAATGTGCTGGCCGGGCCGAGGGCAATCAACAGCGCCGCAACCGGCGCAAGCCACAGCGAAAGCCAGCACAGGCCGACGCGGAGAGAGCGCGCGCTGTTGGGCCTTGCGTGCTCCGGCACCTCCTCGCCAAGCGCGCTTTCGCTGCCGGCGGATTGCCCCGGGCCGCCATGTCCGACGGCCGCGAATTCCGGCCGGCCGCTTCTGGCGCCGAGATAGCCGATCACCCCGGCCGCGATGATGATGATCGGAAAGGGTACCGCGAAAAAGAAGATCGCGATGAAAGCGACCGCGGCAAGCGACAGCATGATATTGTTGCGCAGGGCGCGCTTGCCGACACGCACCAAGGCCTGCAGCACGATCGCAAGCACCGCGGCCTTCAGCCCGAAGAACAGCGCCTCGACGTACCAGACACTGCCATACGCCGCATAAATGTAGCTCAGGCCCATGATGGCGATGATGCCTGGCAGCACGAACAGGCCACCGGCCATGAGGCCACCGGCGGTACGATGCATCAGCCAGCCGATATAGGTCGCGAGCTGCTGCGCCTCGGGACCGGGCAGCAGCATGCAATAGTTGAGCGCATGCAGGAATTGGCTCTCGGACACCCAGCGCTTTTCATCGACCAGGATGCGGTGCATCACCGCGATCTGTCCGGCCGGGCCGCCGAAGCTCAGCACGGCGACCCGCAGCCAGACCCGGAATGCCTCGTTGAAGCCGACGCCGTGACCGGCGTCGGCTTGCGAACGCGCACTCGCGTCCATTACGGCTTCACCTTGTTGGTCGGCCAGTTATGAGTTTCACCGGTCGCATCGCGGCACCAGCGGTAGAAGGCGTCGTAGAGCGCGATGCCGGCCTCGAGCTGTTTGAGGTCGTCGTCATACATGCGCGACAGGCCGAGCGACGCCGCAAGCAGGCCCGGCGCTTCCGGACAGAGATCAAGCCGCGAGGTGTCGGCCGCCCGCACCATGGTCGCAAGCCGCAGCAAGGGTGGCGTATCCAGGCCGAATTCCTCGATCATGACATCGAAGGTGCAGAGCTGGCCGCGGTGGCTCCAGAAGGTGTTTTCAATGTCGAACGGCGCGGCGTTGAAATGCTCGCCGACAGCGGGCACTTCGGACGGTGCGACGAACAGAAACACCGCGTGGGGATCGACGAAGCGCCGGATCAGCCAGGGACAGGCGATGCGGTCGATCTTCGGCCGTGCGCGGGTGACCCAGACGGTGCGGCCCTGCTGGTCACGTGCCGGCAATTTCGCAGTCGGTACGAGGGGAAGCTTGGCGGCTTTCCAGCCTTCGAAGCCGCCTTCCAGCGTTTCGGCCGCCACATTGGCGTGTCTGAGCCACGCGGCCGTGCCCTGGGCGAGCTTCTGGCCGCGCAGGCAGATGACCACGGCCGATTGCCCCAGATAATCCGCGCCCCAATGCGCGGCATCCTCGGGCTTGCGCCTCGACGCGCCGGGAACAAGCCGCGGGTCGGCGGCGAAATCCTCGTCGGTACGCACATCGATCAGGGCAGGGGTATTGGCCGTGCCGATCAGCCGTGACAATTTTTCAGGAGAGATCGTGGTGTAAGAAGACATAGCTGCGTCCTCGCAATATCAACGGGACGCGATACTTAGGCATGTCGCCTCGTGGGGAGATCGCAATATCCCCATAAGCCCATTACATCCAAAGCGAGGTGGGCTGTCAACGTGGTTGGATCGTGCGACCGGAGGGGATCGAGGCACGCCATCGTGATAGTATTCAATTTTGAGAGGGTCTAGATCGCGCGGACGTGCTGGCGCCGACTTTTCGGGTTACGCACGCGTCCTGCGGTATTTCACAGTGCTCTCGCGGAGAACGACCGATGCATACCCATTCCCTCGATCAGTGGACACACGAGCACGTCTTCCTGGGCGATGCGCATGAGCGCAACGAGCGCCGCACCTGGTTCGTCGTCGCGCTGACCTTTGTCATGATGGTGGGTGAAATCGCAGCCGGCTCTCTGTTCGGCTCGATGGCGCTGTTGGCGGACGGCTGGCATATGGCAACCCATGCCGCAGCGCTCGGCATTGCCGGCGCGGCCTATCTGTTTGCGCGCAGGCAGGCCCGTAACGCGCGCTTCGCTTTCGGGACCGGCAAGTTCGGCGATCTCGCAGCGTTTTCCAGTGCGATCATCCTGGGGATGATTGCCGTGCAGATTGCTTATGAGAGCGTGCTCCGGCTGATCCAGCCGGTTCCGATTTCCTATGGCGAAGCGATCGCGGTCGCCGCGCTGGGCCTTTGCGTCAATCTGGCGAGTGCCTGGATGCTGCGCGACAGCCATGATCATCACCACGGACATGGTCACGCGCATCATCATGACCATGATCACCACGATCACGGTCATCACCACCACCATCACGACAACAATCTGCGCGCCGCGTATGTCCATGTGCTGGCGGATGCGGCCACCTCGGTGCTCGCGATCGCAGCACTTGCGGTCGCGATGGTGTCCGGATGGGTGTGGGCCGATCCAGCGGTCGGCATTGTCGGCAGCCTTGTGATCGCAAGCTGGGCCTACGGGCTGATCCGCGATGCCGGTGCAGTTCTGCTCGATGTCAGTTTCGACAAGAAGCTGGAGAAGACAATCCGCGCGCGGCTCGAGGCCGGCGACGATCGCGTCACCGACCTGCACCTCTGGCAGGTCGGCCCAGGTCATTGCGCCGCCGTGATCTCGCTGGTGTCGCATGAGCCGGCGCTGCCCGCGACCTACAAAGCGCGTTTGCGCGACTTGAAGGGATTGAGCCATGTGACGGTCGAGGTGGAGCGTTGCCCGCAATAGCCGGCGCGGTAATGGCCGCGTGATGTTCTATCGCGGTGGCGCCAAGGAGAGCGGTGGGCCGAGACCGTCCGCCTTCTTCGGCTTCAGCGTGCCCACATAGAACGACAGCACAAAGACCAGGATCAGGCAGACCAGATAGACCGCATAGGATTGCGGTGGCGTGGTCGCCCAGCTCCAGAAACTCCTGGGCTGCTGCCCTGACTGCTGGCTTGGGCCGGATTGGTTGTCCATGGCGTCGTTTTGCGGGAAGCGGGACAGGAAGGGAAGCGCAATATTCGTCGGCTCGCAGAGGGCTTCACGCTTTCGTCAATGCGCGTCATAATGGGGGTATGGAACTTTCGTCCCGCCTGGACCTGATGAACTGGCTGGTCAGTCAGGGTCTCACCGGGCTTCCCGAACCTGATCTGATCCGCGGCTTCTGCGAGCGCTGCCGCGACGGCGGCTTGTCGATATCGCGCGGGCTCGTCTTCATCGACACGCTGCATCCGATCTATGAGGGGCGCGGCTTCCGCTGGAACGATCGGGAGACCAACGAGAGCGACACGTTCGAATACATGTCGAGCAACGAGGGGGACGCCGCCAAGAACTGGCGCCGGTCTGCGTTCCACCACATGCTCGAGAACGGCCATGACGAGCTCGTCATCGATCTTGCCGACAGAGCTTCGCTCGATTTTTCCATGATCGGTGAGCTGGCCGAGAAAGGACACCGGCATTTTCTAGCCTTCGTGCACCGCTTTGGCGAGGCGGGTACGCTCGGCCAGATGGATTGCTTCTATTCCTATTGGGCGACCCGGCGCGACGACGGTTTCACCGAAGGGGAACTCGTGGCGCTGCGCGATCTGGTGCCGTTGCTCGGGCTTGCGATCAAGTCGGCCCAGCAGGTGGACATTGCCCGCACCCTGGGTCGCGTCTATCTCGGCCGCGACGCGTCGGAGCAGGTGCTGCGCGGCCGCATCTCGCGCGGCGTGACCGAGCGCATCACCGCGGCCCTATGGTTTTCCGATCTGCGCGGTTCGACCAAGATTGCGGAAGGCATCGGGCCCGACGAGATCATCCCGTTTCTCAACGATTATGCGCAGGCCTCGATCGACGCCATCCACGAGGCCGGCGGCGACGTGCTGAAACTGATCGGCGACGGCGTGCTTGCGATGTTCACCGGCGACGACATGATCGCGGTCCGGCGCGCCGCGTTGCGCGCCGAGCATCGCTTTCGCCTTAACATGAATGAGCTCAACGCCCGCCGCTCGGAGGAGGGCCGGCCGGTCACGACGGCCTATGTCGGCCTGCATGTCGGCGAGGTCTTCTACGGCAATATCGGCAGCGAGGACCGGCTCGATTTCACGGTCGTGGGGCCGTCGGTGAACGAGGTCAGCCGCATCGCCTCGATGTGCAACTCGATCGATCGCGAATTCCTGGCGTCGTCCGAGTTCCGCGCCGGGCTGGATGCGACGGGCCGGCGCTATCTGGTCTCGACCGGCCGCTATGCGCTGCGCGGTGTCGGGCGCGCGCAGGACCTCTACACGCTCGATCCGGACGTCGCCGCCGACGAGGCGATCGCCGGCGGCTACGAACGCTACCTCAAGACCTAAGGCGTCTGTTTCATGAAGTGCAGCACGTCCGCATTGAACTGTGCAGCGTCCTGCAGGAACGAGAAGTGGCTGACCCTCGGCTGGATCAGGAGTCCACTGCCCGGAATCTGGTCGGCCATGTAGAGCGTGTTGGTGCGCTTGATCGCTTCGTCATGGTCGCCGTCGACGATCCAGGTGGGCGTGCGGATGCCATGGAGATCATCGGCGGAGAAGTGCGGCTGCGTCTCCCACATCTTGATCACTTGCGCCATGAACGCCTCATAGTCGGTTGGCGTCACTGAGAGACCTTGATACTCGGCCTTCGCCCGATCCATGTATGCGTCGAATACTTGGCTGTGTGAAATGTCCGCAACGGCATCCGGATCGGAGTTTGCGGCGAAGGCAAACAGTTTTGTCAGCCGTTCCGGATGATGGATGGCGATGTCGAGGCCGATGATCGCGCCGTCGCTCCAGCCAACGAGAGCGGCTTTCTCGACCTTCAGGAAATCCATCAGCGCCAGCACATCTGATGCCATCAGGTCGTAGCCGATCTGCTCGCTATTGCGGGTGCTATGGCCATGGCCACGGCTGTCCATCACGATGACCTGATACTCGCCGGACAATGCCGGGACCAGATTGCCCCAATAGTTGGAATTGGCGAGACCGCCGTGAAGCAGAATGACGGGCTGCCCTTTTCCGAACACGGCATACCAGATCTTGACGCCATTGACCTCCGCATATCCGCCTTGTGCCGAGCTTGGCAGGCTCGGCGTTGGCGGCAGGGTCATCCATTGCGGCTCGGCTCCCGCCGCCGTGCCCGCAAGCATAAACAACAACGATACGAAAGATAGAATGCTACGCCTCATGATAAGACCGCCTGCAATGATGGGATGATGATCCCGATATCATGCACCGGCGGCGGAACATTCGCCGATCATTTCCGGCTGACGCGAAAGTGACACGGCGGGCGACATGGTGATCACCAGCGCCTGCGCCCCGAAGATCGCCACCGCAAGATAGAGGCAGGCTTCCGCGCTGTAGAAGCCGCCGACAATGGCGCCCAGCGCCGAACCGAGCGGACGCGCGCCGTAGCTCAGGATGTTGATCGCCGACACCCGGCCGAGCAGACGCGGCGGCGTGACCGATTGCCGCAAGGTGGTGGTCGAGATCACCCAGAGGATTGGTCCGACGCCGAGCAGGAAGAAGCTCAGTCCCGCGAGCGACGCCGCCGGGACGAAGGTCGTCACCGCCATCACCGCGGCGGCCACGAAGCCCGTGACCGGCCCGAGCCCGATGACGGTGCCGAAGGCAAGCCGCTTCATGACTCGCGTGGCGAGCAGCGCGCCGACCACCATGCCGACACCGTACATCGCGAGCGTCGTGCCAACGCCGGTCGCCGACAGGCCGAGCCGCCGCACGGCATAGGGCACGAACACGGCAAGCATCAGGAACGAGCCCGTGTTGAAGATGAATTGGGTGATGAAAACCGGTCGCAGCAGCGCATGGTGGAAGACGAAGGCCGCGCCCTCCCTGATCTCGTGCAGCGGATGGCGCCGCGGCGTAATCTCGCGGGCGGGCTCGTAGATTCCTCCGAGCAGCACCACGGCCACGACAGATAGTGCTGCCGCAAATCCGAAGGCCGGCGCAGCGCCGATCCAGCCGACCAGCACGCCGCCGAGCGCGGGACCGGAGGCGAAAGCGACGGTCCGGGCGAGTTCGATCCGCGCATTCGCCGCGGGCAAGAGATCGGGCGTGACCAGTGAAGGAACCAGCGCAGGTGCGGCGACGCTATAAGCGACCGTGCCGCATACGGCGATGAATCCCAGCAATGAGAGCAGGGGCAGTGTGAGCCAACCGAGCGCGATCGCGGCGAGGATCGCAAACAGCGCCGCGGCGCGGAGCGCTTCCGAACCGGCCATGAGCATGCGGCGCGAGATGCGGTCGGTCAGCAGCCCGGCCGGAATTGCGAACAGGATGAACGGCAGGGTCAGCGCGGTCTGCAGCAGCCCGGTCTGGCCTTCGCCGACACCGAGCAGCAGCACCGCGACGATGGGGGCTGCGGCCAGCGCGATCTGTTCAGCGGATTGCGCGGCGAGATTGGACCAGGCAAGCCGGTTGAAGGTCGGGGGCAGGCTAGGACTGGCGGCAGCGGACATGGCGAAATTCCTCGAATTGCGGATCTCGCGCCATGATCCGATCGCGCAGCGACAAAACCCACCCGCTTTCCGATCGGAAACATTGAAGAGTTTCATTGCAGACCCGAAGCAGTGGAGCGTCCCACGGCCTGCGTGAACGCCTTAGCTCTGCAAGTGCGTCAGGCCCCAGCTCTTGGGCAGTGTCCGGAAGGCGAGGTGAGTCCCCGGATTGAGCGCCACCGTTTGGAAGCCGTGACGGCCCCAGGCCCTCGCGAGCGCCTGTTTCGTGAAGATCGAGATGTGACCGTTACGAGGCCCGACATACCACCAGGACACGCCGTGGTTGTGGAAGTCGTCGGGCTGCGTCAGCGTCGAATAGAACACCGCGCCAGGTTCGGCGACGCATTCCGCGATCTTGGCGATGCCGTCGAGTGGGTCGGGCAGATGCTCCAGCGTCTCGAAGCACGTCACGAGATCGAACTTGCCGTCCGGTCGACCCGCATGTTCGGGCACCATCGGGTCGTAGGTGACGGCTTCCGAAAAGCCGCTGGCGCGCAGCGCCGCGCAAAATACGTCATTGCCGCCGCCGAAATCGAGCACGCGCATGTTGGTCTTGTGAGCGTCCCAGAGGCCCGCGACCACGCCGGCATTCCCGCTTGGCCGCGCGACCTGATAGTCCGGGTCGAAGGCGATGTAACCGTCGTTGTAGATGTGCGTTTTGAACTGATCCACGCCCCAGTCGTCGAACGCGTCTGTGAACAGGAAGCCGCAGGTCGCGCAGCGCCGATAGTAGATCGGCACGCCTGACAGAGGGGGCCGGCAGCCGTTCGGAATTTCACAGGGGCGATGCATGTCGACGACGCCATAGAGGTCCGCTGGGCCGTCACAGATCTTGCAGGACAGGGACGTCGCGGAAACCGGCCTGAGACCCAATTGTGCTGGTGACACTTCATCATCCCGAAAATGGCGTCCAGGCCGTCGAGGGCCGGTCGCATTCGCCGCGCCACGCGGACCGTGGCGGCGAGTCCGGCAAGGGAACGCCGCGCGCCATCAGGGCGGGATTATGGATAATTTTCGGTTAATCGGCGGTGAGGATAAAGGGTTCCCGTAAGTTCCCTGCTAGATGCAGTTGCAAACGAGTTGCAATAAAAATCGAAATCAGTCATCCTCACGGAATGGACGCCCGATCACCGAGTCTAAGCCCGAAATCCGCCGCCAAGATACCCTCGGCGGCGGTGCTCGCTGCCCCGGGGTGGCGCAGGGAGCGTGGCGAGCCCTCACTGGCCGACATGTTCGCCACGGTGCGGACGGCGGGACGAGGCTCATTCTGGCGCAAGCTGCTCTCATTTCTCGGGCCCGGCTATCTCGTGGCGGTTGGCTACATGGACCCCGGCAACTGGGCGACCTCGCTCGCCGGAGGCTCCAAATTCGGCTACGCGCTGCTCACGGTTGCGCTGCTCTCCAACTTGATGGCGATCGTGCTGCAGTCGCTCTGCACGCGGCTGGGCGTCGGCGCGGGGCGCGACCTTGCGCAGGCCTGCCGCGATTCCTACCCGCGCTGGACGTCCTTACCGCTGTGGCTGTCTGCTGAAATCGCGATCACCGCGACCGACCTTGCAGAGGTGATCGGCACCGCGATCGGTCTCAACCTGCTGTTCCAGATTCCGCTTGCGATCGGCGTCATCATCACGGCGCTCGACGTGTTTCTGATCCTGGCGCTGCAGGCCTTCGGTTTCCGCTACATCGAAGCCTTCGTGGTGGCGATGCTGGGCGTGATCGCCTCCTGCTTTGCGGTGCAGATCGCGCTCGCCGATCCCGACTGGGGCGCGGTGATCCGCGGCTTCGTGCCGCACACCGACCTCTTCGCCAACCGCGAGATGCTGTATCTGGCGCTCGGTATTCTCGGCGCGACCGTGATGCCGCACAATCTTTATCTGCATTCCGGGCTGGTGCAGACCCGCGGCTACGGCCCTTCACAGGCCGAAAAGCGCGAGGCGATCACGCTCGCCACGATCGATTCCACGCTCGCGCTGTGCTTCGCCTTTGTCATCAACGCCTCGATCCTGATCCTCGCCGCCGCGACGTTCCACCACGCAGGCAAGACCGACGTCGCCGAACTCGACCAGGCGCATTCGTTCCTGTCGCCGCTGCTCGGCTCGACGCTGGCGCCGACGCTGTTCGCAGTCGCGCTGCTCTGCTGCGGGCTGAATTCGACCATCACCGCGACGCTGTCCGGGCAGATCGTGATGGAGGGTTTTCTCAACTTTCGCATCGCGCCATGGCTCAGGCGGCTGGTGACGCGGCTGATCGCGATCGTTCCGGCGGTGGTCGTGACCATCTGGGCCGGCGAGAGGGCGACCGGGCAGCTTCTGATCCTGAGCCAGGTGATTCTCAGTCTGCAACTGCCGTTCGCGGTGGTGCCGCTCGTGATGTTCACGGCCAGCCGTGCCAAGATGGGCCCGTTCGTCGCGCCGCGCTGGCTCACCGCGCTCGCCGCGCTTACGGCCGCGCTGATCATCGTGCTGAACGCGAAGCTGGTGTGGGATTTTGTGACGGGATAGCAGAAGGCGAATAGCGAATGGGGAGTACGAATCCCATTCGCTACTCGCTATTCGCCATTCACCTCTCTCAATCCTGCGGCTCGGAGGCAACGTCGCCGAAAGCATCGATGCGGAGCCAGCCGGAGGGAGCCAGCCGCTGCTGCGGCAGGAAGCGGCCCTTGTAGTCCATCTTCTTGGAGCCCTCGATCCAATAGCCGAGATAGACGTAAGGCAGGCCCTGCCGTCTGGCGCGCGCGATATGGTCGAGGATCATGAAGGTGCCGAGCGAGCGGCCGACCTCGGACGGGTCGAAGAACGAATAGACCATCGACAGCCCGTCACTGAGCACGTCCGTCAACGCGACCGCCAGCAGTTCCTCGCCGCGGCCACTGATGCCGCTGTCGATGCCGCGCCTGCGGTATTCGATGATGCGGGTTTCGACATGGCTGTCCTCAACCATCATCGCGTAATCGAGCACGGTCATGTCGGCCATGCCGCCATGGCGATGCCGCGCGTCGAGATAGCCGCGGAAGATCGAATATTGCTCCGAGGTCGGCACCGCGCTGCGCTGTTCGCCGATGATGTCGGCGTTGCGGGCCAGAACCTTGCGGAAATTGCGCGACGGCCGAAACTCATTGGCGACCACGCGCACGGACACGCAGGCCCGGCATTGGTCGCAGGCCGGACGATAGGCGATCGACTGGCTCCGCCGGAAGCCGCCATGGGTGAGGAGGTCGTTGAGGTCGCCGGCCTTGTCGCCGACCAGATGCGTAAACACCTTGCGCTCGTGCCGGCCCGGCAGATAGGGGCAGGGCGAGGGCGCCGTCAGGTAGAACTGCGGAGTGTCACGCGAGTGCTGGGTCAAGGACTTCTTCGAACTCCGGGGGACGCGAGCGGGGCAATAGCATCGCGCCCCGGATGCAAACGGTCAATCGACTAGTATGTTCGCGCCGGTTGCCCCACCGCGGAACGTACGGAAGTGTTAACGACGACGGTTCCGAGCACCACGTCGTGCAGCAGTCTACGTCGTCCGTTGAAAAATCCAATTAACAGCACGAGCGGCGACAGCACCGAAACCGAGATCCAGAACAGCACGGCATGCATGGCGCCGAGCAGGAAATAGCTTGGTGCGCCGTACCAGGTGCGCATTTCAAGGTCCATGACCCGCATGCCGATCGTGGCCGAATGCGGGCCGCCGAGCGAGGAGCCGTAATAGACTAGGGCCCAGATCACGGAGGCCGGCGAGACCAGCCAGAACAGCGCCCACCCAAGGCCCAGCGTGACAAGGCCGAACACCGCGATGAACAGCACCGCCAGGACGATCGGGATCGACAGCACGATGAGGTCGATGAGGAAAGCAATCGCGCGTCGCGTCAGAACGCCGCGAAACAGGTCCGGCTGCAAATAAGGATCGAACGCGTGAGGGCGTACATCCGGGCCGCCGCCATCGCGCCAGCCACCATCTGTGCCGCCCGAACCGGTATACGACATGATCAGTCCTCCAAGACCCGTCCTCCAAGACCCGTCCAACAAGACCTCCAGGTCTTGTCGGTCACATGGGAACCTGCCGGCCGCTTGCAAGGCCTTGCAACCTGAGCGAACGGCAATATTCGGGCAATTCCGTGTCGGGAGGATTTCCGCCTTGGCTCAGCTCTGAGTCCGCAGCCTTTCGGCGGCCTGCGGTGCAAAGTAGGTCAGGACGCCATCGGCGCCAGCGCGCTTGAATGCGAGCAGGCTTTCCATCATCGCCCGGTCGCCATCAATCCAGCCATTGCTGGCGGCGGCGGCGATCATCGCGTATTCGCCTGACACCTGATAGGCGAAGGTCGGCATGCCGAACGTGTCTTTGACTCGGCGCAGCACGTCGAGATAGGGCATGCCGGGCTTGACCATCACCATGTCGGCGCCTTCGGCGATGTCGAGCTCGACCTCGCGCAAGGCCTCGTCCGAATTGGCGCTGTCCATCTGATAGGTGCGCTTGTCGCCAGTAAGCGTCTTGGCCGATCCGACGGCGTCGCGAAACGGGCCATAGAAGGCGGAGGCATATTTAGCCGCATAGGCCATGATCTGAACGTCAAGGAAACCCGCGCGGTCGAGCGCTTCGCGGATCGCGCCGACGCGGCCGTCCATCATGTCCGAGGGCGCAATGATGTCGCAGCCCGCTTCCGCCTGCACCAGCGCCTGCCGCACCAAGACCGCGACGGTTTCGTCGTTGAGGATCGTGCAACCTTCGAGGAGTCCGTCGTGACCGTGGCTCGTATAGGGATCGAGCGCGACGTCGCAGAGCACGCCGAGCTCGGGAAACTCCTTCTTGATCGCCCGCACCGACTGGCAGACCAGATTTTCCGGATTGATCGCTTCCGAGCCGTCCTCGTCGCGCAGGGATGGTTCGGTATAGGGGAACAGGGCGATGCAAGGGATGTTCAATTTCATCGCGCGCTCGGCCTCGCGCACAATCTGGTCGACGGTCAGCCGGTCGACACCGGGCATCGAGGCCACGCTCGCGCGCTTGTTATGTCCTTCCACGACGAAGAGCGGCCAGATCAGGTCATCCGTCGTGAGCATGTTCTCCCGGACCAGGCGTCGCGCCCATTCCGCCTTGCGGTTGCGGCGGGGGCGGGCGGTCAGATCGAGGGCAGGGCTGGCGGTGGCCTGTTGCCGCGGAACATCGCGCATTTCGATCGGACGGCCGAATTTGATCGCCATGAGGGGTGCCTTTCCTGAACCGCCGGTTTGAATTTTTCTAGTTCTAGCACTTCGGCATCACGGCGTCACTTGACCTGCCGCAAGGCTCCAATGCCCGTGAAGGTCTGCAGAGGACTTTTGCAGGGGACTAAGGATTGATTTTGCCCGGCCGCAGGGCCAAGAAGGACGACGCTGGCTGCTCAAGCCGTGCTTCAGGACGTCCCCTGCCGGCTATGAACCAACCGCATGTCTGAAACCACGCCGCGCGACGGCATCATATCGACGGCGATGTCGTCCGAACGAATTGAACCCGACGAGAATGTCTGGACGCGGCGGCTCGTGCTCTTCCTGCGTATCATGGCCGTGGTCTCGATCCTCAAGGGCCTTTATCACTGGGCTCAGGTGACCGGCTTTGTCGGCGGCGAGGAAGAGGCGTTCGAGAACCAGGCCACCGCTTGGCAGGCCGCGACCGTCTATTTCGCAGTGATCGAACTGGTCGCAGCCGTCGGGCTGTGGCTTGCCACGCCCTGGGGTGCGGTGGTGTGGCTGACAACCGTGGTCTCGATGGCGGTCATCGAGCTGATGTTTCCGGGGATCTATGGCGGTAGCCTGTTCGTTGTGGGCGGCGAGGCGCTCATGCTCGCAGCCTATCTGGCGCTGGCTTGGATGGCGGCTCGCGAACGCCCGCCGTAGGGGCGGGTATTTTGTGGGGGGTGGTAGTTACGCTTAGCGAAAGGTTGCTGCGCCAACCTTCATCCGGACACACCCGTTACGCGAATATTTCCAATTTCGGATGGCCTGTTTTTAAATGCGACAGGGCCGCAGACGAAGCGTGAACAAGGGGTTCAGCAGCGTCAATGGAAAGTTGAGAAAAGCCCTTTGTTCAAGGGGTTAATGCAGGATTCACTGTCTTAAATTCATTCTCTCTTTATTCTCTTATTTAAGCGGATCTTCAAAAGCGCCCCTTAAGTTGAAGCTATCAGACGGGACAAAAGTTTCGTCGAATAAGTCGACAAAAGCGACAACAGGGGAAGTGTCATGATGAAAGCCGTTGCGACGGCGGTGGAAACCGCTGAGCGCGCTCCCGGCCAGCCGGTTCAGCCGCTCTATCTGGAAGCGTTGACGTTGGTCGAGCGGCTGCATCGCCGCCTGCTTGACGTCATCAAGGACGAGTTCGATCGCCGTGGCCGCTCCGACATCAATTCGGTGCAGGCTCTCTTGCTCTATAACATCGGCGACAAGGAATTGACCGCGGGCGAGCTGCGCACGCGCGGCTATTACCTCGGCTCCAACGTCTCCTACAATCTGAAGAAGCTCGTCGAACTCGGCTTCCTCGATCATCAGCGCTCGCGTGTCGACCGCCGTTCGGTCCGCATCCGTCTGACCCCTCAGGGCCAGGAAGTCCGCCGCATCGTCGACGCGCTGTATCAGAAGCACGTCAAGACGGTGGAGCAGGTCGGTGGCATCTCGAACGAAGAGTTCGCGACGCTCAACAAGTCGCTGCACCGCCTCGAGCGGTTCTGGACCGACCAGATCCTGTATCGGCTCTGAGATTTTCGATCCGAGTGAGGTCAAGCCGGCGATCCAAGAAGACCGGCAAGCCATCACTCAAAGATTTCCCCTGACGCATCGGCTGGTTTCGGCCGGTGCGTTTTTGTTTTTCGCGACTGCGAAAATCGCGTCGCCGGTATGGAACTTGTTCCCGTCCCCGCGCTTATCCCGGGGGAACGGAGGATGTTGGACCATGCTGGTCGAGCGCGGGGTGCAGGTGATGAATGTTGGAGTGGTCGGCGATGCTTATGCCATCGCCGCCAACTATCTTCGTCGCTGCGGCGTGATCCCCGACGATTTCGTCACCAATGACCGGCTTCTGGAGATCATCGTGCGCATTTATCACCGCGGTGAATCCAACAAGATCAGGCTCGCCAACATGGCGATCGCCAAGTTCGAGGCCGCGTAACCCAGAAGTCGCAATTGTCTGACGCCAATCCAGAGGAAGCCATGGAAGCTGCCATCGACCGTATCATGCAGACCTACGATCTCCTGATGAACCGCTCCGCTGCGGCCAGCGCGGAAGCGCGTATCAAGGTGACGGACTATCTGAACACGCTGTTCGAAGGCGGCGAGAGGGACATGCATCGGCTGACGGTTTGCGGGCTCACTTATCTGCGCGAGCTCGACGGCAGCAATGATCCCGTGAAGGCGGGCTATACGGGGCTGTAGGGCGAAAGCCTCACGTCATCGCTCGTCTCAGATAATTGAAATAATGATGTGCCTCGCGCGGAGCGGGGCACATTGCTTTTCAGGCGGCCCGTCTTCGAGGCCGGGAAGCAAGGGCGAGGCATCCCGCGCCAGCCACCGTCTTGGAATCGGCCCGGTTCCCACCGGCGGCGACCGGGATATCCACCATATCTTGCATAAAAATCAGTCGGATACCGCAACCGCTTGGCCGCCGCCGAGCAATGTGCTATTCGGCAGGCATCTGCTTCCGAACCGCCACATTGAGGCCGACCGCAGCCGCCTAACAGGTTGCGGCGGTGGGGATATTCGCAATGACCGCTTCAACCAGCGCCAAGTCTGACGCAAAGACCGCTTCAGCGCCCGATTCCTTTTTTACCGCCTCGCTCGCCCAGGCCGATCCGGAGATCGCAGCCGCGATCCAGGGCGAACTCGGCCGGCAGCGGCATGAGATCGAGCTGATCGCTTCGGAGAACATCGTCAGCCGGGCCGTGCTGGAAGCGCAGGGCTCGGTGATGACCAATAAATACGCCGAGGGCTATCCGGGCGCGCGCTACTATGGCGGCTGCGAATGGGTCGACGTCGCCGAGACGCTCGCGATCGAGCGCGCCAAGAAGCTGTTCGGTGCCAACTTCGCCAACGTGCAGCCGAACTCCGGCAGCCAGATGAACCAGGCGGTGTTCCTGGCGCTGCTGCAGCCCGGCGACACCTTCATGGGTCTGGATCTTGCCGCCGGCGGTCACCTGACCCACGGCTCGCCGGTCAACATGTCCGGCAAATGGTTCAAGGCCGCGCATTACACGGTGCGGCGCGAGGACCAGATCATCGACATGGACGCGGTCGCCAAGCAGGCCGAACAGGTCAAGCCGAAGCTGATCATCGCCGGCGGCTCCGCGTATTCACGTTCGTGGGACTTCAAGCGCTTCCGCGAGATCGCCGACAGCGTCGGAGCCTATTTCATGGTCGACATGGCGCATTTCGCCGGCCTCGTGGCCGGTGGCGCGCATGCTTCGCCGATCCCTCATGCTCACGTCACCACCACGACCACGCATAAATCGCTGCGCGGTCCGCGCGGCGGCCTGATCCTGTGGAATGACGAGTCGCTGACCAAGAAGCTCAACTCGGCGATTTTCCCTGGCCTGCAGGGCGGTCCCTTGATGCATGTGATCGCAGCGAAGGCGGTGGCCTTCGGCGAAGCGCTGCGTCCGGACTTCAAGATCTACGCCAAGAACGTCGTCGAGAATGCGAAGGCGCTGGCCGAAGCGCTGCGCGCACACGGTCTCGACATCGTCTCCGGGGGCACCGACAACCATTTGATGCTGGTCGATCTCCGGCCCAAGGCGCTGAAGGGCAACGTCTCCGAGAAGGCCCTGGTCCGCGCCGGCATCACCTGCAACAAGAATGGCATTCCGTTCGACCCCGAGACACCGTTCGTGACCTCCGGCCTGCGGCTGGGCACGCCGGCCACGACCACGCGTGGCTTTGGCGTCGCGGAGTTCAAGCAGGTCGCCGGCATGATCGCCGAAGTGCTGAATGCGCTCGCGCAGTCACCCGACGGCAAGGCGCCGCTGGTCGAGGCCGCGATCAAGGAGCGGGTCAAGGCACTCACCGATCGTTTCCCGATCTATCAGTAAGGCGTTCCGCGGATGCGCTGTCCCAGCTGCAACAGTCTCGATACGCAGGTAAAGGACTCACGGCCCACCGAGGACTCCTCGGTGATCCGGCGGCGGCGCGTCTGCGTCGCCTGCAATTTCCGCTTCACCACCTTTGAGCGCGTGCAGCTTCGTGAGCTCACCGTGATCAAGCGCAATGGCCGCCGGGTGCCTTTCGATCGCGACAAGCTGGTGCGATCGGTGCAGATCTCGCTGCGCAAGCGGCCGGTCGACCCGGAGCGGGTCGAGAGGATGGTCTCGGCGATCGTGCGCGAGCTCGAAAGCGCGGGCGAGGCCGAGATTTCCTCCGAGGCGATCGGCGAGATCGTGATGGAGCATCTGCGCACGCTCGACGATGTCGCCTATGTGCGCTTTGCCTCCGTCTATCGCAATTTCCGCGAGGCCAAGGACTTCGAGGCGGTGCTCGGCGAACTCCACGGCGAGGAGGAGGCGCGGCTCGCCACGCTGCGCAAATGATCTTCCGCATTCTGGAAGATCAGCTGAAGCAGAAATCACAGGCGTCGAAGGAAGCCGACCAGCGCTTCATGCAGCTTGCGCTGACGCTCGGCCGGCGCGGGCTGGGCCGTACCTGGCCCAATCCGGCCGTCGGCGCGGTGGTGGTCAAGGATGGTGTCATTGTCGGCCGCGGCTGGACGCAGCCGGGCGGGCGTCCCCACGCCGAGCCGGAAGCGCTGCGGCGCGCCGGCGAGGCCGCGCGCGGCGCCACGCTCTATGTAACGCTGGAGCCCTGTTCGCATTTCGGCAGATCGCCGCCCTGCGCCGACGCCGTGATTGCCGCCGGTATTTCCCGTGTCGTGGCGGCGATCGAGGATCCCAATCCGCTGGTGGCCGGGCAGGGGCATGCGAAGCTGCGTGCGGCGGGGATTACGGTCGATGTCGGGCTCTGCGCCGCCGAAGCGGCGCATGATCACGCCGGGCACTTCCGCCGCGTCCGCGACAAGCGCCCGCATGTCATCCTCAAGCTTGCGGTATCCTCGGATGAGAAGATCGCGGCCGGCGGCCACAAGCCTGTCGCCATCACCGGCGAGGCCGCGAGGACGCGCGTGCATCTGCTGCGCGCGCAGTGCGACGCCATTCTGGTCGGGATCGGCACCGTGCTCGCCGACGATCCGCTGTTGACCTGCCGCCTGCCGGGCATGGCGGCCCGCTCGCCGGTGCGCGTGGTGCTTGACCGGGCGCTGCGGAGTCCCGGCGACAGCAAGTTGGTTCATTCCGCGCGCCAGACGCCGTTGTGGGTGGTGGCGTCCGAACTTGCCGACGCACCCGCTGCGACCAAACTCGGCGCGGCAGGCGCCCAGGTGATTCGGATCGTCCCGACCGACGCGCCGGGGCTCGATCTGCCGCCCGTTCTGCACGCGCTGTCCGAGCGGGGGATCACGCGGCTGTTCGTCGAAGGCGGCAGCCGGGTGGCGTCGTCCTTTGTTGCGGCCGGGCTCGCCGACGAAATCTGGCTGCTGCGCGGGCCGAACGCGATCGGCGCCGACGGCATCGCTGCGCTCAACGCATTGCCGCTCACAGCAATCACGCAGTCGCCTGCCTTTCGCGTTCGTGCTAGCGAGTCGCTCGGTCAGGATATACTCACCGTGTATGAGCGCGTTTGATGTTCACCGGCATTGTCACCGATATCGGCGAAATCGTCGGTCTCTCGCCGACCGCACAGGGCCAGCTGCATCGGCTGCGCATCGCCTGCCGGTATGACCGCGCCACGATCGCCGACGGTGCCTCGATCGCCTGCAATGGCGTTTGTCTGACGGTGGTCGCCTCAGGCGTCGAGGCCGGCAAGACCTGGTTCGATGTCGATGCCGCGGCAGAAACGCTCGCGCTGACCACCGCCAGGCATTGGACGATCGGCACCAGGCTCAATCTCGAACGGGCGCTGAAGATTGGCGACGAGCTCGGCGGGCATATCGTGGCAGGCCATGCCGACGGGATTGCAACCATCCTGAGCCGCGATGATCTGCCTGACATGGCGCGATTCGAGCTCTCCACCACGCGCGAACTGGCGCGCTTCGTCGCGCCAAAGGGATCGGTGACGCTCGACGGCGTCTCGCTGACGGTCAACACCGTACACGATGTCACATTTTCGGTGCTGATCATTCCGCATACGCTCAGTGTGACGACGCTTTCGAACTGGCGCGCGGGCGGCGAAGTGAATATCGAGGTCGACTTGATGGCGCGTTATGCGGCGCGGCTATCCGAAATGAAGTAAAGTCGTGAAGTCCAGCCGCATGCCGGGCGTTCACGTGGTCGCGGAATAGCCGCGAACTGACAAAGAAGCCGACGATGGCCGGGACGAGCCCCGGTCATGACCGACATCAACGGCTTGCATTCGCGCTTGGCTAGCATAGCTCTGACGACTACAAATGTTGGCAATTTACGAGGGTGTTGCCTGGCAATACCCGGAAGTGGAAAGAGTTGATGGCAGACGCGCGGCGTGCCCCGTTGAAGGATCAGACCGATATCTCCGGCGCACGGGCGCTGATCGTGGAGGCGCGTTTCTATGATGATCTTCAAGACGCGCTGCTCGAAGGCGCGGTCGCTGAATTGAAGGCCGCCGGCGTCACCCATGACGTCATCACCGTCCCCGGCTCACTGGAAGTTCCCGCGGCGATCGCGATCGCGCTCGACGCCGCCGAAAGAAACGGGAAGCCCTATGACGCCGCGATCGCGCTCGGCTGCGTGATCCGGGGCGACACCATCCATTTCGAGATCGTGTCGATGGAATCCTCGCGTGCGTTGATGGATCTTGCGGTCGCGCGGAAATTTCCGCTCGGCAATGGCATCCTCACCGTCAATACTGAAGATCAAGCCTGGGCCCGGGCGCGCGCCTCGGAGCTCAACAAGGGTGGCGATGCTGCGCGCGCAGCGCTCGCGATGCTGCGGATCAAACGACGGCTGGCGAAGGCTTGACCATGATCGAGAGCAAGCCAAAGGTCGTCAAAGGGCTGGACAAGAAAGCCAACCGGCGCGGCGCGGCGCGGCTGGCGGCCGTGCAGGCGCTCTACCAGATGGACATCGCAGGCGCCGGCATCAACGACATCTTCGCCGAGTTCGAAAGCCATTGGCTGGGCGGCGAGGTCGAAGGTGACAAATATCTGCCGGCGGAAGCCGCATTCTTCCGCGATGTCGTCTCCGGTGTCGTGCGCGATCAGGCGAAGCTCGATCCCGTCATCGACGATGCGCTGTCGCGAGGTTGGCCGTTGAAACGGATCGACGCGATCCTGCGCGCGGTGCTGCGAGCGGGCGCCTACGAGCTGGAGCATCGCAAGGATGTGCCCGCGCGGGTCGTGGTGTCCGAATATGTCGATGTCGCGCACGCCTTCGTCGACGGCGAGGAGACCGGCATGGTGAACGCCGTGCTCGACCAGATCGCGCGGCAGTTTCGCGCCGACGAGTTCAATCGTGGCTAACGAGCGGTCCGCGTCCGGCGAGGACTCGCTGATCGCGCGCTATTTCAAGCCGATCGCAACCGATCCCGGTGCGTTCGGTCTGCGTGACGACGCCGCCATTTTTAGAGCGGATGGTGACGACATCGTCGTGACGACGGACGCCGTGGTCGAAGGCGTGCATTTCCTGCCCGGCGATCCACCGGAGACGCTGGCGCGCAAGGCGCTGCGGGTGAATCTCTCGGACCTCGCCGCCAAGGGCGCGGCGCCGGCCGGCTTTGTGCTGACCCTGGCGCTGCGCGCGGTGGATGAAAGCTGGCTGACGGCGTTCGCGCGCGGTCTCGGCGAAGACGCCCGGCACTATGCGTGTCCCTTGCTTGGCGGCGATACCGTGTCGACGCCCGGGCCCGTAACGATCTCGATCACGGCGTTCGGCCGCGTCCCCAAAGGAGAGATGGTCCGCCGCAGCGGCGCAAGACCCGGCGACCGCCTCATGGTGACCGGCACGATCGGCGATGCCGCGATCGGCCTCGACATCCTGAAGGGCGGCGCGGCCGCCGAAGCGCTATCCGGCGATATCACGGCCCGGGAGAAGCTGGTCGGCCGCTACCGGGTCCCCGAGCCGCGCAATGCCCTGGCCGAGGCGATCCGCAAGCACGCGAGCGCCGCCATGGATGTGTCCGATGGCCTCGCCGGCGACCTTGCGAAGCTCTGTGCCGCATCGGACGTATCGGCCGTGATCGATGCGCCGAGCATTCCCATCTCGAACGCAGCGAAAGACTTGCTGACACGCGGCGTCGTCAACTTCGAGGACCTGATCGCCGGCGGCGACGATTATGAGGTCCTGTGCACGGTTCCCGAGGCGGCGAGCGCAGCACTGGTGGAGGAGGCTCGTCGGGTCGGCGTCGCGCTGACATCGATCGGGACGGTGGTTGCTGCGACCGAACGGCTTCGCTTCTTGGACGACCAGGGCGGGGAGATCCCGCTCAAGCGCATGTCCTACAGCCATTTCTAGCCGGGTCCCGACGCGGTCCGCACCCCGGAAAAACCTGCCGAAATTCGACGATTTCTGCCCTTGGTAGCGTTGCGCCAATGGGGCGATTTTGGCATGGTCCTCGCCGATTTGAGACCGTCCTTTTGGGCAGGAAGGCCTCCTTTCTGTGCGTCAGCCGGGATAAGCGGCCAAGGCGCGCGGGGCCAAAAAACAGAAAGAGATCTGAGGAAACTAAATGACAGCTTTATGGATGATCGTGCTCTGTGGGGCGCTTGCGATCGTGTACGCCATCTGGGCGACTTCGTCGGTGTTGAAGGCGGACGCCGGCAATGCGCGGATGCAGGAAATTGCTGCTGCCGTGCGCGAAGGCGCGCAGGCTTATCTGCGTCGCCAATATACCACCATCGCCATCGTCGGCGTCGTCATCTTCCTGCTGCTCGCTTATTTCCTCGGTCCCCTCGTCGCGGTCGGCTTCGCGATCGGCGCGATCCTGTCGGGCGCGACCGGCTTCATCGGCATGAACGTGTCGGTGCGCGCCAACGTTCGCACCGCGCAGGCGGCGACCACGTCGCTCGCGGGCGGACTCGAACTCGCCTTCAAGGCGGGCGCCATCACCGGGCTTCTGGTCGCGGGTCTGGCGCTGCTTGGCGTAACGCTCTATTTCGGCTTCCTGACCCATTCGCTGGCTCTGCCACCCGACAGCCGCACGGTGGTCGACGCGATGGTCGCGCTCGGCTTCGGGGCTTCGCTGATCTCGATCTTCGCCCGTCTCGGCGGCGGCATCTTCACCAAGGGCGCCGATGTCGGCGGCGACCTTGTCGGCAAGGTCGAAGCGGGTATTCCCGAGGACGATCCGCGCAATCCGGCGACCATCGCCGATAACGTCGGCGACAATGTCGGCGACTGCGCCGGCATGGCCGCCGACCTGTTCGAGACATACGCCGTGACGGCGGTCGCCACCATGGTTCTGGCCGCGATCTTCTTCGCCAAGACGCCGATCCTCACCAATATGATGACGCTGCCGCTCGCGATCGGCGGCATCTGCATCATCACCTCGATCATCGGCACGTTCTTCGTCAAGCTCGGCGCCAGCCAGTCGATCATGGGCGCGCTCTACAAGGGCTTGATTGCGACCGGCATCCTGTCGCTCGTCGGCATCGCCGGTGTCATCAACGCGCTGATCGGCTTCGGCAAGCTCGACGGCGTCGAATACACCGGCATGGCTCTGTTCGAATGCGGCGTCGTCGGTCTGGTGGTGACTGCGCTGATCATCTGGATCACGGAATACTACACCGGCACCGACTTCCGCCCTGTGAAATCGATCGCGGCGGCCTCCGTCACCGGACACGGCACCAACGTGATCCAGGGACTGGCGATCTCGATGGAAGCGACGGCGCTGCCCGCGCTCGTCATCATCGCCGGCATCCTGATCACCTATAGCTTTGCCGGCCTGTTCGGCATCGCGATTGCCACCACGACCATGCTGTCGCTGGCTGGAATGATCGTCGCCCTCGACGCTTTCGGTCCGGTCACCGACAACGCCGGCGGCATCGCCGAAATGGCGGGCCTTCCGAAAGAAGTCCGCAAGTCGACCGACGCGCTTGATGCGGTCGGCAACACCACCAAGGCGGTCACCAAGGGCTACGCGATCGGCTCGGCCGGTCTCGGCGCGCTGGTGTTGTTTGCGGCCTATAACCAGGACCTGAAGTTCTTCATCGCCGATTCCGCGAACCACACCTACTTCAAGGGCGTCAATCCCGACTTCTCGCTGAACAATCCTTATGTGGTCGTCGGCCTGCTGTTCGGCGGCCTACTGCCTTATCTGTTCGGTGCGATGGGCATGACCGCGGTCGGTCGCGCGGCCAGCGCGATCGTCGAGGAAGTGCGCCGTCAGTTCCGCGAGAAGCCCGGCATCATGCAGGGCACCGACAAGCCTGATTACGGCAAGGCCGTCGACCTCCTGACCAAGGCGGCGATCAAGGAAATGATCATCCCGTCGCTGCTGCCGGTGCTGTCGCCGATCGTCGTCTATTTCCTGATCTATGTGATCGCCGGCGGCGGCGCGGCCGGCAAGTCGGCGGCGTTCTCGGCGGTCGGCGCGATGCTGCTCGGCGTGATCGTCACCGGCCTGTTCGTCGCGATCTCGATGACCTCGGGTGGCGGCGCCTGGGACAACGCCAAGAAGTACATCGAGGACGGTCACTACGGCGGCAAGGGCTCCGACGCGCATAAGTCGGCGGTCACTGGCGATACCGTCGGCGATCCCTACAAGGACACGGCGGGTCCCGCCGTGAATCCGATGATCAAGATCACCAACATCGTGGCGCTTCTGTTGCTCGCGATTCTCGCGCACTGAGCCCGAACGCTTCTGTTGAAATGACGAACCCCGCGGCCACAAGCCGCGGGGTTTTTAATATCTCGCAACGTCATTCCGGGGCGGCCGTTCGCAGGACCGAGCCCGGAATCCCGAGATTCCGGGTTCGATGCTTTGCATCGCCCCGGAATGACTGAGAGGCCGTCTGCGACGACTCCTCAGTCATTTCACCTCCATCTGCAGCCCTTCCTTGTCGATGATGCCTGCGAATTTCGCGGTTTCCGCCTGCACGAAATCTGAGAATTGCTCCGGCGTGCCGTAGTCGGCACGGGCGCCCATGGCGGCGATGTTCTTCTTGATGTCGTCGCGCTCGAGCATGGCCTTGACCTGCAGATTGAGCGCGTTGACGACCTCTGGCGGACAGGTCTTCGGCAGGAACACGCCGAACCAGGACGAGACATCGAATTTTGCGAGCTCCGGAGCGCATTCGCGCATGATCGGCAGCTCCGGCGCCGAGGCGCTGCGCTCGGTCGTGGTGACGGCAAGACCGGTGAGCTTTTGCTCCTGAACCTGCGGCAGCGAGGGGTAGAGATTGTCGAACAGGATCTGGATATCGCCGGCAAGCGCCGCCTGCAGCGCGGGACCGGCGCCGCGGAACGGGATGTGCACCATCTTCTGGCCCGTGAGCTGCAGGAACCAGGCGCCGGTGAGGTGAGGGCTCTGGCCAACGCCGGACGAGCCGTAGTTGAACTTGTCCGGATTGGCTTTCAGCGCCGCGATCAGTTCGCCGATCGATTTGATGCCGGTCGAGGGGTGCGCCGAGACGATGTTCGGAATCCGGATCATGTTGGAGACGGCCTGAAGCTGATCCGCCTTGTAGGTCAGGTTGCGGAAGATGCTGTAGGCGATCGCGTTCGGACCGGGATTGCCGATCAGCACGGTATGGCCGTCACCCTTGCTGCGGATCACTTCCACGGTGCCGATGGTGCCGCCGCCGCCGGAGCGATTTTCGACCACCGCGGACTGTCCCCAGGCGCTCTGCAGGTGCGCCGCCAGCAACCGGCCCATCACGTCAGTGCTGCCGCCGGCCGCCGCGGGCACGATGATCCGGACGTTTTCCGTGGGCCGCCAGTCGGCGAGGCTCGCGCGCGGCACGATTGCCGCTACGGACAGCCCTGCGGCCGTGGACAACACGCGGCGGCGGGTCAGCAATCCCTGGGTCACACGTCACTCCCTGCTTGGAAATACACTTTTGCAGAGAGGGTAAGGAAGAGGCCGTCGGCGGGCAAGCCGACAGCCTGATGCATCTTGTCGCTAGAGCATGATCCGGAAAAGTGTGTAGCGGTTTTCCCTCGCGACAAACGCGGAACGCGTTGCGCGGACATCATGCTCAAACAACGACCTAAAGCGCGATGACGATTCAGGCTGATCTCATCGCGCTTTAGACCAGCTCAGTTGAAGCTGAGCAGCTTGAACAGCGGTGTCAGGTAGCTGAGCTCCTGGCCCGAGGTCGTCGTGGTGCGGCTGATGAAGTCGAAGATCTTGCCGTCCTTCAGCCCGTAATTGGCGAGGCGGCGAACCTGACGGTTCTTGTCGAAATAGACCGCGATCACGCGCTGGTCGACCACCTTCTGGTTCATGAACATGACCGGACGCTCGGTCCGCTGCGAGATGTAGTAGAAGACCTCACCGTCGAGTGTCGCGACCGTCGACGGCGTGCCCAACACGATCAGCACCTGATCCTGGCTCGCGCCGATCGGAATCTGCTCCAGCGCGCCGGTCGGCAGGATGTAGCCTTTCTGGAATTGTTCGCCGGTACAGGCTGCGAGCGCCATGCAAACGAGAGCCGCGGCCGCGGCGATGCGCAGGCTGCGCCAAGGCGCGGGCGAACGGCGCGACGTGTTCGCGCGCGATTGGGTCGGCTCGATCATTGCGAAACGGGTCCTGTCCTCTTAGAACCGGCAAGGCCGGCTGTCGGGGCAACGGGACAGCGGGCACACACCAGCAAAGGCGCGCCCGGACATGAGGGGCGCACCCGTGGAACCCAAAAATGCTTTGGCCGTTCAATCACTTCAGGAAACCCCGGCTGTCTCCGCGCGGCACCATTGAGGCCATCTATGGCATGATCGTGGCGCAGGCGCGAGAACCCTTGTTTTATCGGGACTTGGGCGTATCCGATACGGTTAACGGCCGTTTTGACCTGTTAATTCTGCATTTGTGGATGGTGCTGCGTCGGCTACGCCCGATGGAGGGCGGAGCGGAACTGACACAGGCACTGTTTGACCGAATTCTGTGAAGACATGGACGCAAACTTGCGTGAAATGGGCGTCGGCGACCTCGCGGTTCCCAAGCGGATGCAGGCCTTTGGCGAGGCTTTTTACGGTCGAGCGGCAGCCTATGATCTCGGGCTCGGGGAGGGCCGGGAACAACTGGCGCAGGCGCTGTGCAAGAATGTGCTCAATGGCGCGCAAGCGGAGAACGCGCGGCGGCTGGCGGCTTATGTCGAAGCCGTCGTTGCCGATCTCTCGCTGCGAGAGGATGCGGCTGTGCTGGCCGGGGTATGGGCGTTTCCCTTACCGCAGCAAGAGGCCGCGCAGTCATGACCAGGCCCGCTGGCGAGACAGAGAAGCGCGATCCCTGGCGTGCCCCCGTGATGGTGACGCAGATTCCCGACAACGGATTGCACCGTGACATCGAAGCTGACCAGGCCGCGCGCAATGCAATGGCGGAGACGGCCGGACTGCGCGAGATTTCGTCGGTCCATGCATCGTTCGATCTCGCGTGGGAAAGCGGAGGCCGTGTGCACGTTACCGGACGCGTCCAGGCGCGTGTCGGCCAGACATGCGTGGTGACGCTCGATCCGATCGAGAATGAAATCGACGAGGACGTCGATATGACGTTTGCGCCACCGGACCAGATTTCTCAATTCGCCGGAGCGGCTGATGACGCTGCGGATGGTGATGAGGAGACCGCCGATCCGCCCGAGCCCATCGAGAACGGCATCATCGATCTCGGGAGGCTGACGACCGATGTGCTGTACCTCGCGATCGATCCCTATCCACGCAAGGCAGACGCAGTGTTTGAACCGCAGGTTGCCGCCGCCGATCCCGCCGATCACCCCTTTGCGGCCTTGAAGGCGTTGCAGCCGGATTTGGACAAGCGCGGCGCGCAAAAACCCAAGGGGAAGTGATTCCAAGTCATTTTGGGTGTGAGGGCAGCCCTTGATCACCGATTCGCAAAGCATCGGATCAAGAGTCGAAAAATCCCGCTTAAGGGATTGAAATAAGTGGTTTTATCTGAATAGTGCGAGTTTACGCCGCCCACACGGGCGACGGCAGAAGGCCGGGTCAAGAGGTTGTGTCGGGGCGAGGAGGCGCTATTGTCGCGCCCCGGCTTGGACGCAGACGTTGTGTCAGGGCCTTTCGCCGCCTTCCGTGGCGATCTTGAGTGGTTTCCGGGACGACCATGCCTCAAAAGGTTCGAATCGCGCTTGACGCCATGGGGGGCGACGTCGGCGCATCGGTCGTCATTCCCGGCGCGGCGATTTCATTGTCCCGGCATCCCGACACAGAGTTTCTGTTGTTCGGCGATCGGGCGCAGATCGAGGCGCAATTGGCGATGCATCCGGCGATGTCGGCGGCTTCGCGCGTCGTTCATACCGACGTTGCCGTCAGCATGATGGAGAAGCCGAGCCAGGCGCTACGGCGTGGCCGCAAGTCCTCTTCGATGTGGCTTGCGATCGATGCCGTCAAAAAGGGCGAAGCCGATGTCGTGGTGTCGGCGGGCAATACCGGTGCGCTGATGGCGATGGCACGGTTCAACCTGCGCACGCTGCCCGGTATCGACCGTCCGGCGATTGCCGCGGTCTGGCCGACCCTGCGTGGTGATTCCGTGGTGCTCGATCTCGGCGCCACGATCGGCGGCGATGCCCACCACCTGGTTGCGCTTGCGGTGATGGGCAGCGCCATGGCGAGCGTTCTGTTCGATCGCAAACGGCCGACCGTCGGGTTGCTCAACATCGGGGTCGAGGAGATCAAGGGCCACGAGGAGATTCGCGAGGCGGCTGAATTGCTGAGAGCGATGAGCCTTCCGCAACTCGACTATGTCGGCTTCGTTGAAGGTGACGGCATCGGCAAGGGGGCGGCCGACGTCATCGTCACCGAGGGCTTTTCCGGCAACATCGCGCTCAAGGCGGCCGAGGGGACCGCGCGGCAGATGAGCGATTTGCTGCGCACGGCAATGTCGCGGAACTGGCGTTCGAAGATCGGCTATCTCTTTGCCAAAAACGCATTCAGGGAACTGCGCGACAAGCTGGATCCGAACAAGTCGAACGGCGGCGTGCTGCTCGGATTGAATGGCGTGGTCGTCAAGAGCCACGGTGGAATCAGCGCCGAGGGCTTTGCCTATGCAGTCGATGTTGGCTATGAGATGGTCCATTGCGATCTCCTGACCAAGATCAATCAGATGCTCA
Source organism: uncultured Alphaproteobacteria bacterium (assembly GCA_963770385.1). Classification (GTDB taxonomy): domain Bacteria; phylum Pseudomonadota; class Alphaproteobacteria; order Rhizobiales; family Xanthobacteraceae; genus Bradyrhizobium. Next base: position 5,039,027 of record CAVYPJ010000003.1, read on the forward strand.
ATCGCCCGCTCACGGCGGCGACCACGCAGGAGCCTGTCTCGTGACATTACGTTCGGTGGTGCTCGGCTGCGGTTCCTATCTGCCGCAGCAGATATTGACCAACGCCGAACTGGCCCGACGGATCGACACCTCCGACGAGTGGATCGTGCAGCGGACCGGTATCAAGCAGCGTCATATCGCGGCCGACGGCGAGTTCACCTCGCATCTTGCCACCAATGCGGCACGCGCCGCGCTCGCCGATGCCGGCGTCGATGCGCAGTCGATCGATCTGATCGTGCTGGCGACATCGACGCCGGACAATACCTTTCCCGCGACCGCGGTGTCGGTGCAGCAGGCGCTTGGCATCCATCACGGCGCGGCCTTCGATCTGCAGGCGGTCTGTTCCGGCTTCGTGTTTGCGCTCGCCACCGCCGACAATTTCCTGCGCGCGGGCAGTCACAAGCGCGCGCTCGTGATCGGTGCCGAGACGTTCTCGCGCATCCTCGACTGGAATGATCGTGGTACCTGCGTGCTGTTCGGTGATGGCGGCGGCGCGGTCGTGCTTGAAGCACAGGAGCAGCCCGGCACATCAGGCGATCGAGGCGTGCTGACGACGCATCTGCGCTCCGACGGCCGGCACAAGTCCAAGCTTTACGTCGATGGCGGACCGTCCTCCACCCAAACCGTGGGCTATCTCCGGATGGAGGGCCGCGAGGTCTTCAAGCACGCCGTCGGCATGATCACCGACGTCATCGTCGACGCCTTCAACGCGACGGGCTTGAATGCCGACGACCTCGATTGGTTCGTGCCGCACCAGGCCAACAAGCGAATTATCGATGCATCCGCCCACAAACTCCATATTGCACCGCAAAAAGTCGTCCTGACGGTCGATCTTCATGGCAACACGTCCGCTGCCTCGATACCATTGGCGCTTTCGGTGGCCGTGAGGGATGGGCGGATCAAGCGGGGTGACCTCGTCCTGCTGGAAGCGATGGGCGGCGGCTTCACCTGGGGCTCGGCGCTGGTGCGCTGGTGAATGCTGATAAAGATCCTTATCGTCTTTTGCAGCGTATTTGATGTTTATTGTCTCCACGGCGCTGTTGACCACCGTGGTGTAACCTCTTAATTTCAGATGGAAATTGTTCGTCGTGAGTTGTTGGGGCAGACGATGAGCGGAAGCGGAAAAACAGTTACACGTGTCGACCTGTGCGAGGCCGTCTATCAAAAGGTGGGCCTTTCGCGGACGGAATCATCGGCATTCGTCGAGTTGGTGCTGAAAGAGATCACGGATTGCCTGGAAAAGGGCGAGACCGTGAAGCTGTCTTCGTTTGGATCGTTCATGGTACGCCGTAAGGGTCAGCGTATTGGACGTAATCCCAAGACGGGAACGGAAGTGCCGATTTCTCCGCGGCGTGTGATGGTATTCAAGCCGTCCGCGATCTTGAAGCAGCGTATCAACGGTCATGCCCCGGTCAACGGCGCCGGCGAAACTGACGAGTAGGTGCAATCGCGTCAAAGGGAAGCGGGCATTTGGACAAGGCGCCGGATGCGTTCCGAACCATCAGCGAAGTCGCTGAAGAACTCGACATTCCTCAGCATGTGCTGAGGTTTTGGGAGACGCGTTTCGCTCAGATCAAGCCGATGAAGCGGAGCGGCGGGCGCCGCTATTACCGCCCCGACGATGTCGATCTGCTCAAGGGCATCCGCAGGCTTCTCTACGGCGAGGGCTATACGATCCGCGGGGTGCAGCGGATCCTGAAGGAGCACGGCATCAAATCGGTCCAGGGTCTGGCGGACAGTTCTGCCGCGGTCGCGTTCGGCGCGATCGAAGAGACGCTCGGCCAGACCATGATGGAAATCGAGAAGGACGATCCGAACGTCGACCTCGATGAGGATGATGACGAGTTCGAAGGGGCGTCAGACGACGGAATCGATTTCCGCTTCGTCGACGCCCAGGACGAAATCCTCGATACGTTCCGTGGCCAGCCCGCCGCTGCTGCCGGCAGGACGTCCGAGCGGGATCCGCTCGATCGGGAGCGTCTGCAGGGTGTCCTGAAGGAACTCGTGGAATGCCGGCAGATGCTTGATCGGGTCTTGAAGGACGGTTAGGGGACGTCTGCCACAATGACCATTGGGTGGGACGAATCCTCCGCCCTTTCGGCATCCCAATCCGCGCCTTGCGCGACGGTAGGATCACAGCTAATGGAACGGCATCGGAGCGTGGCGCAGCCCGGTTAGCGCACTAGTCTGGGAGACTAGGGGTCGGAGGTTCAAATCCTCTCGCTCCGACCAATAAAATCAATATCTTAACGAAATCACCCTCTTGTTTAATATCGTTCGGGGGAAGGCGGGGAAGGAATCTCAAGCGACCTTCTTGGTGCCGAGCTGCCACGCGGCAACCTCATCCTTAAACCACGCAATTCTGCGAGGGGCGATCTCGTGAGCAGCGGGAAAACGACCGGCTTCCATCTCGCGGTAAAGCGTCGCCCGCGAGAATGGGATCAAGGCGAGCACCTGCTTTATGCTAAGCATTGCCCGAATCTCTTCAACAGCCGCGTGTTGTTCACCTTCGTCTTTGTCGATCATGGTCCGAGTTGTCCCCAGCGCTCGCGCTCAGGTCACCCTGCGACCCGATGAGGTACACGCACTTGCGTTTTCGCCAATCGAGAAAATGTCGGACATGTTGATCATCCCGAACATCATGCTCAGGCGAGGCCGAAGTGGAACGGCGGCTATAAATTGATCGTACGATTGGGTGCCCCGGCGAACAAAAAGGAAAGAAGCTGCCCGCGGATTTTGATTGTCGAATTTTTCGGCGTTAGGGGCGATCCGGCGCGACGTAATGACTCAATTGTGATCGAAGGCTCGCTCCGAGTACCGCCATCGACGCCCCGATTTTGCGTCGGCTATACCGCTTCAATTGCACCGGAAATCACCAGCCAGCGGTGAACGCGCGGTTCGGATATTGCGCTAAGTTGCCGGCGGCGAGAACCGTGATCTCGCCGCCCAGTCCTGCAAGCCACGCCGAAACCTTGGCATGCGCGAGCGAGAACGCCGCCATGGAAGGCAACGCCTTGACCGAACCATCAGGCATACCGGCCGCCACCTTCCTTGCGGACGGCCGTTTGCGCAGCCGCCGCGGCGCTGGAAAGCAAGCCGGATCCAAACACCGCGGGCGCTGCCACAGCCTTGACGGCCATCTCCGCCTTATGGCGATCGCTGAAGAAGGTAGTATTGAAAACCTTGTCCCAGCATTTAAGAGCTTTCTCGCGCGTGCAGGCTGCATCAAACAGCGGCGCAAGATTGTCGATTGCTTCGGTCAACTTGTCCCGCAAAAAGCGCGCCGACGCATCATCATTTCCCTTAGTGATCGTTTCGCTCGGCGTGACCGGATGCGCCACGACCAGATTGAAGTTGAGGCGATCGCGGATCGCCTTCATCGTGTAGTAGCCCGCGCATACTTCTTGATTTTTCGGGTGATGCGACGAAGCTGCCGGCCGTTCTCGGTGTCAGGGCTCTGCGCATTGTTCTCCTTCTCGAACCACTCGGTCACATCGCGCGCATCGGAACGCTGCGAGCGAATGATCAAGGTGCTTGTCGCGAATGTTCGTTACCCCGGTGCCAATCGTTAAGCAACGATCGCGCGACTATCGGCGGTTGCCTGCTGACCTGAGACCTCATGATCGCGTAGGGCTAGGCTCTGGCCGGAAGGTTGGTAGAGTTTTCCGGAGCGTAGCGTGAAGGAAATCTGTGCTCGGACCGAAGCGAGGCGCAAGGCCAACGACGAAATTCGCGATAACTCGCCCTGTGAAATAACGTCTGCACTGGAGCCGTGAGCGTTGGCCGGGTCGATCCTGACCTTGTTGCCGCGCAGCAAATGGCGAACGCAATTTTCTCGGGCGGGCGCGCCGGAGGCCTGCCCAACCGCCACAACTTTGTGGTAAGAAGCGGTGTCCAGAAGAATTACGTTAAAACAGGGAGGACGATATGCTGCTCCGTTGTGCGAGAGTCCTTGGCTCGTTGACGCTAGGACTTCTTTTGACGGCCGCCGGCGCGATGGCGGCCGAGGCCCCGAAAGAGATGAAGCTCTATGTGTTCAGCTCCGGCGCGCTGAACCTCGACAAGTCGATCATCCAGAACGGCGCCAGCGGCAAGGTGCAGATTCCGGTGGGCTTCTTCCTGATCCGTCATCCCAAGGGGGATGTGCTGTTCGACTGCGGCAACAACGACAAGATCATCACCAATCCCGACTACTGGGGCCCGTTCGTGAAGGCGCTTGATCCGGGTCGTTCACCCGATATCGCCATCGATACCCAGCTCGGCAAGATCAACGTCAAGCCTTCCGACATCAAGTATGTGGTGCTAGGTCATTTCCACGTCGACCATGCCGGCAACATCGGCAAGTTCCTGGATTCGACGTTTGTGTACCAGCGCGACGAGATGAGGAACGCGTTCTGGCCGGCACCGGGATACGCCACTTTCTTCATCACCGATGACTTCGCCATGCTGCGCAACGGCGTGGGCGGCCCGATGCCCAGTAAATTCAAGACGATCGAGCTTGACGGCGACCTCGACCTGTTCGGTGACAACAGTATCTATATCCATCGATCGGTGTCGCACACCCCCGGCAGCCAGATCATGGTCGTTCGGCTGCCGAAGACCGGAACGGTCGTGCTCACCAGCGACGCCGTCTATCTGCAGGAGAATCTCGACAAGAACATCCTGCCGAGCATCGGCAGCGTTTATGATCCCGTCGGCATGCTCGACGCTTATGCCTGGGTCAAGCGGGTGCACGACGTCGAGGGAGGCGACATCATCTACGCGCACGATCCGGACGTGTACAAGGCGCACAAGCATTCGCCCGAATATTACGAGTGATCAACGACAAGGTCGCGCCGCGAGCAGGTTCAAATCCCGGGCTTTGCGCCCGGGATTAGAGTTCGCGGGATGGTTCAGGCGCGATCGCTGGCGTCATGTGGGTGTTGTGAGCCGAGTGTTGTGAGCCGATGTCTTCTCCTTTCGTGGTGGCTGCGCGGCGTGTCAGCAAATGGTACGGGCCGCGCCGGGCTGTAACCGACGTCTCATTCGCGATCAAACAGGGCGAGATCGTCGGCCTGCTTGGGCCCAACGGCTCGGGCAAGAGCACGATCTTCCGCATGCTGACCGGTTATCTCGTGCCGACCTCCGGCCGTATCGAGGTCGCCGGCCATGATGTCGTGGCCGACTCGCTCGCGGTCCGCCGCGTGATCAGCTATGTGCCGGAAGACGCGCCGCTCTACGATCACATGCGGGTCGGCGAGTTTCTTTACTTCATGGCCAACCTCAAGGGATTGCGAGGGGCTGCGGCAAAGGCCGCGGTCGAGGCTGCGGCCGAGCGGCTGGATCTTACCCGCATCATGCTGCTGCTGACCGGCAAGCTCTCCCGCGGCTTCCGCCAGCGTGTCTCGATCGCGCAAGCGCTGCTGGGAAATCCACAAGTGCTGGTGCTGGACGAGCCGACCAGCGGGCTCGATCCGCATCAGGTTATTGTCGTTCGCGATCTCATTCGGTCGCTCTCGGGAAGCCAGACCGTGCTGATCGCCTCACACATCCTCCCCGAGATCGAAAAGATCGCCTCACGGGTCATGATCCTGCTCGATGGCACGCTTCTGACCGCCGACGCGCTGAAGGAGAAAGCGGAAGGCACAATGTTGCGGCTTACGGCAGCCGCTCCGGAGGCGACTGTCCGAGGCATCGTCTCCGCCATCGCCGGCGTGCGCGACATCGCCGTCGAACCGGACGCAGGCTCGGGAACGATGCATTATCTGATCGGGGCCGAGCCGCGTGCGTCTCTTGCCGCCGACATCGTAGCAGCGCTGGTCGGGGCCGGCGTCGCCGTCTCGGAGCTATCCGAAGGGCGTCCGGATCTTGAGCGTGTGTTTCTCGACCTGACGCGGCGGTCGTCGAGGGTGGCCGCATGAGAAGCTTTGCGATCCTCTTGCGCAAGGAGGAGATGGCGCTGTTTTCCTCGCCGATCGCCTACGCGGTGATGACCGTTTTCCTTCTCATCATGGGCTACAGCTTCACGCTCACATTGTTCATCAGCCATCAGCCCAGCATGGTGCACGTCTTCTTCCAGATGTTTGTGCTGTTCATGCTGACCGCGCCGCTGATCACGATGCGGCTCCTGGCGGAGGAGCGAAAGCTGCGGACCATGGAAGTGCTGCTCACCGCGCCGGTCTCCGAGGTCGCGATCGTGCTGGCAAAGTATTTCGCCAGCATGAGCCTGATCGTGGTCATGCTGCTGCTCTCCGGTTGCTACGCAGCGGCGCTGGCCTGGTTCGGCGATCCCGATTTCGGACCGATCTATAGCGGCTATCTCGGTCTGCTGTTGTTCGGTTCGGCGCTGGTCGGTACCGGACTGCTGGCATCGGCGCTCACGGCAAACCAGGTGATAGCGGCGCTGATTTCGCTCAGCGTCTTTTTGCTCTTGTGGACCATCGACAATTTCGGCTGGCTGCTGCCGAACCCGGCGGACACGCTGGTGGTGAACCTGTCGCTCGCGGTGCACTTCCGTCCCTTTGCGGTGGGCTCGATCTACCTCTCGGATGTCGGCTTCTTTCTCAGCATCACGCTGCTGACGTTGCTGTTGACTGTGCGGGCGCTGGCGCGGCGTTAGGGGAGAAGAATGTCGCGATTTAGCCGATCTGATCTGGCCGTCGCCGCGCTCATCGCAGCCGCGATCCTGTTCGGCGCGCTCGGCTTTGCAGGATTTGGTGACAGGATCTCAAACAGCCTGCTGTTCGCAGCCTGGTCGCTTACCCTGCTGACGCTGTTCGCACTCGCGGTCCGACTGCCGCTGCGCGGCCGAGGATCGCGGTGGACGGCCTGGGCCGCCAACGCGCTGATTGTCTGCGGCGCGCTGGGCGTGGTGATTGCGGCCAATGTCGCCCTCTATCGCCACGACATGCATTTCGACGCAACCCGCGAGGGACTGAACACTCCTCCGCAGCAGCTCGCCGATGTTGTCGATCAGCTGCGATCTCCGCTTGCGCTGACCTATTTCTATAACGCCAGCGACCCCAACGCGCTCGCCGCACGGGATATGATTGAGATCGCAGCACGCAACCATCCGCTGCTGGCGTTCCATGCCATCGATCTCGACAAGGAGCCGGGGCGCGCGCGCGACATCGGCGTGCATTCCTACAATACGGCGGTGCTGCAGGCCGGTGACCGCAAGGTGCTGGTGGAAAACGTCACAGACGCCGCGCGCCTCGGCTACGCCGCGTTGCGCGTCCTTCGACAGCGCGCCGAGACGATCTGCTTCGTGACCGGCCATGGTGAAACATTCCGCCCAATGCCCGGCCACTACCATTTCAGTCACGTCGAGACGCTGAGGGGCCATGATACGCCGGGTGCCGGTGACGTGCTGGTCGCCGAGCCCGAGCAACTCGATCGGCTTCAACTGGCGCTCAACGAGATTGGTTTCGAGATGCGCTCCCTCGTCTTGGCCACGACAAGCGCAATTCCGTCCGATTGCGCCGTGGTTTCCGAGATCGGTCCACAGAACGGCGCTGGCGGCCGGCGAAGCGGACATCTTGGCCGACTATCTCAAGGGTGGCGGACGGCTCGTGATGTTGATCGATCCGCAGTTTCCCCTAGGGGCCGACCTGCAAAGCAGTTTGCTGACCCCGCTGGGCCTGTCGAGCGAACCGGCCATCATCATCGATCCTCTCAATCATTTTCGCACGGATCCGGACAAGGTTGCGGTGCCCTATTATCCTCCGCATCCGATCACGGCGCGTCTCGCGCTCACGGTGTTCGCACAGGCCCGGCCGATCCGCCTCAGCCAACCACCGGCGGCGGTGAGGGCCAGTGTACTTGCCGCCAGCAGCCAGGACAGCTACTTGCGGCCGCCTTCGGCTGCCGGTGGCACCACGGTCGCAGCCGGCGGACAGGCGCCCGCCGAGGTCGAGCATAGCGCGCAGGCGCTCGTGGTGGCGCTTGAAGGCGTCTTTCCCGGAGCCTCGCCCGACAAGCACTTTCGGCTCGTGATATCAGGCACCAGCAAATTCACGACCAACGAGTATTTTTCTTATGTCTCCAATGGCGAGCTGTCGGTCGCCATCATGCGCTGGCTTGCCGAGGACGACGCGTCGCCGAATCTCGCGCCCCGGACCTACAATTTGCCTGAGATCGTGCTGACGAGCGCCCAGATGCGCAACACCTTTATCGCACTTGAGGTATTGCTGCCGCTCAGCACGGCGCTTTTTGGTGTCGCGATGTGGTGGAGGCGGCGTTGACACGCGCGGCGCCGATGCGCGCGGCGCGATGGAAAATACCGCTCGCCGTCACCGTGTTGCTGGCACTTCTTCTGGCCTTGGTGTTTTCCGGGCAATGGCCGGGGCTGCACAGCAAGCTGCCTTCTTCGCCCAAAGGCCTCCTCGCCATTGCGCCGAACGAGATTGAGCGCATCGGCATTCGCTCGGGCGCCGACAGCGTCGTGTTGCGCCGCCAGCCTGGCGGATGGACAATCGATGGCGTGGACGGTGCCGCGCCGGCCGAGCTTGTCTCGCACGTCGATACGGCCTTGAAGTTCCTCAAGGTCAGCGAGCCGTCGCGCGAGCTTCCCGCAGGCGAACTCACTGCCGAGAGTTTTGCGGCATTCGGGCTCGATCCGCCAATCGCGGTCGCCGTGCTCGAAACCCCTTCGGCCGTCGCGGCGACGGTAAACTTTGGGACAACAAATCCGGCGGGCACGTCGCACTATGTCAGGCTGGGCGGCGCGCCGAGCGGTCTATCTGATGCCACGCCATGTGACAGAAGAATGGCGGCTCGTGTTCGACATGGCGCGCCGGATACAGGGCAAGACCAGCTCCGCCATCGCGAGTCGCGGCGCGGACCTGCTGTTGCCGGTCTCGATGGCGCAGGTATGGGCCGTCGAGATCGTTGCGCGCGGCAAGCTCACCCGTTTCGAGCGTGACGCGGCAGGAACATGGTTCAGACATATCGATCAGCACACGCACGCGGCCGGCGGCGACGTCCATGTCGCCGATCCCATCCAGGCACCGATCATCGATGCCGCCTTCCGCGGCTTCGATGCAGCCGTGGCGGAAGCGCGCGTCGCGCCTGCCGATGCGCCGCATCTCGCCCAATACGGCCTCGCCTTGCCGACGCTGATCGTGTTGTTTTACGCGCGCGACAGCTCAACACCCTTGGCACGGCTCGAATTCGGCACGCTTGCCGACCGGCTTGATCGCTATGCGCGGCTGGCGCCGGATGGCGCGGTTAGTCACCGTTGCGGAGTTCGAGCCCAAGCGCCTGACCGAGCTCCTCAAGGCCGTCGGAGCAGGCTCGTGAGGTTACGCCGCGTGCTGCTTGCAGCCGTAATTGCGCTCGGCGCCATGGTCGCGGCGCAGGCGCATCAGATCAACCTCTCGATCGCGCGCGTGACCTTCGGCGGTGATCGCAGCGTGAGCGTCGAAATCGGGCTCAAGGGCAGCGACGCCGACCGCATCGCCGGCACCAGGATCTTCGATGCGCAGCGCGACCAGGTCGATCCGGCGCTGGTTGCGGCGTCGGCCGCACCGATCATTGCCTACATCGCCGCGCATGTCGCCATGACCGGCGCCGACGGCAAGGCTTGCACGCCGGGCACGGCCGTGCTCGTGGCCGACGGAGACGGCGTGATCTTTCGCAATCGCTTTTCGTGCCGGGACGTCGACGGCGATATCGTTTACCGGTCGACGGTGCTAACCGATACCGATGCTGCGGCGCGCCAAGTGGTGCTGATTGGCGAGGGTGACAACGCCCCGCAGGCGCTGCTCGATACCGCCAACACCGCCGTCACGCTCTCGGCGCCCGCGCCGTCGCTGATCGCGACCCTGGAGCGCTATCTGTTGCTCGGCATCGAGCACATTTTCCTGGGCTACGATCACATCGCGTTCCTGGTCGCCGTCGTGTTATGGGCACGGCGGCTTGTGCCCTTGGTCAAGATCGTCACCGCGTTCACGATAGCCCATTCGATCACGCTCTCGCTGGCCACACTGAACGTCGTGGCTATTCCCAGCACCGTTGTCGAGCCGGCCATCGCGGCGTCGATCGTGTATGTCGCGATGGAAAACTTCTTCACACGCAATATCGACAGCCGCTGGCGGGTCACCTTTGCATTTGGCCTTATTCACGGCTTCGGCTTCGCCGGTGCTCTCCGGGAGATCGGCTTGCCAACGAACGCCGTCGCCGCCGCGCTTGCTGCCTTCAATTTCGGCGTCGAGATCGGGCAGGTGGCAATTGTCTCGATTGTCGTTCCGGTATTGATCGCCTTGGACCGGCTCATGGCCGTCGACAGGACCAAACCGGCGAGGGCTGCGACTCTGGTCTACGCGCTGTCGGCGCTTATCACCGTGCTCGGCAGCTACTGGTTTCTCACGCGCGTGCTCGATGCATAGCGAAAGCCGATTGGTGCGGGATTTCTGATGGCAACGTCAAAGCGCTCTCCAGTTTAGACGTCGGCTTTCCTCGGCGGACAAGCCCAGGTTTGGTCAAGCCAATCGCTTCTCAGCCAGTGTGAAACCCGGCTTGACACCCTCCCGTACATGTTCTACTTTTGTTCCACGTAGACTTCGGTCAGATTTCACCGGTGAATGGTCTGGATGGCAACGACAGCCACCATCCTTCATGCAGACCTGGATGCCTTTTATGCCTCGGTCGAGCAGTTGCTCGATCCTTCGTTACGCGGCAAACCCGTCGCCGTCGGTGGCGGAGTTGTGCTCGCTGCTTCATATGAAGCCAAGGCGTTCGGGGTTCGAGGCGGCATGCCTGCACGGCAGGCGCGCCAGCTATGTCCGCGACTCACTTTTGTAAATGGCCATTTCAAGGACTACCAACGGCTGGGCGATGCCGCCATCAAGGTGATCGGCGATTTCACACCCCTCGTCGAACGGATTTCCATCGATGAGGCCTTTGCCGACGTTGCGGGCTGCACCCATCTCTTCGGTACGCCCGCCGACATCGCAACGGCAATCCGCCGGCGCGTGCGCGCCGAGGTTTGCCTTCCGATCTCGGTGGGCGTCGCGCGGACCAAGCATCTGGCGAAAATTGCCTCGCAAGCGGCTAAGCCCGACGGGCTTGTGGTCGTCGATCCCGACACTGAACTGGAATTCCTTCACCACCTGCCCGTCGAGTTGATGTGGGGCGTGGGTCCGGTCACGAAAGCGCGGCTGGCGGAGATCGGCGTGCTGACTATCGGGCAGCTGGCAAAGACACCGGGATGGTCGCTCGAGTGGTTGCTCGGTCCCGCCGCAGGGGAGAAACTCACGGCGCTGGCATGGAATCGAGATCCGCGGGAAATCAAGTCTCACCACCGAGCCCGATCGGCAGGGGCGCAGTCAGCGATTGGCAGGAAGCCGGCCAAAGAGCGAGTTATTCGACCCACGCTGCTTCACCTCGCGGACCGGATCTGCACACGGCTCCGGGCGAAGTCTAGGCCCGGTCGAACCGTGACGGTCCGCGTTCGCTTCGCCGACCTGAGCTCGGTGACGCGCTCGGTAACACTCGATGCGCCAATCTCCGCAACCGTGATCCTTACTGAGGTCGCCGCGGAACTGGTGTGCGCGATCCTTGCAGATCATCCGCACGAGAAGACCATCTCGCTATTGGCGATCTCCGTGTCGCATCTTGTGGAGCATTGGGATCTCGAGCTGGAACTTCCGCTTGGACTTCAGGATGAAGCGTGCCGCGCCGGCACCAAGATGGGCATGGCACGTTGGGCGGCTGACTGCGCCGTCGACAAGATCCGCGATCGTTTCGGATGGGATGCGATCGGATACGGCTCGGCAGCGCTGGGTATTTCTCGTTCCGTGCCCGACGAGTTTCGCAAGCTCGCCGAAAGGGACCTGTAACCTGCGAAAGCCTTGGCCCGACCAAGCCAAGACTTGCAGGCTGCTCTACCGCGAAAGCGCGCTCGCGTTCGATTTTCCGCGAATGCAGGTCCAGTCGCACTCCGCACCATCCCGGTGACCGTCCTGCGCACAGCTCGGCGCCCGTAGCTTTGTGCGGCACTCATCATAGCGGAGGTGAATTTGCGCGGGTGAACCATCGCCGTTGTCTTTGGTGTACCGAGTTCGATCGACAACGACTACGCCATCGAAAAGCCAATCGAGTTTGGCCGCGGAGTGACCAGGAGCACGATCGGGGACGACGAGCCCGCTATAGGGGGTCATGCGCTGGTAGGCCCAGTTACCCGCGGCGCGCCAGCGCACCAGTCGAGCGCCAGAAATCCGCCGGCCTTGCCGGACGCCGCTGTGGCCACTTCGGCGTCATTGGCCGAAATCTTGGTGCTACGTGGCGTAAACGGGTGCCCTCGCTTTCGGTTGACTCTCAAAATAGCGGCACATGCACAAAATGTCGGCCCGGGAGGGCCGCTCCGATTTTAGCTCTTGGCCGAGCGCTTGCTCCCGTGGTCGTCGCAGCGTTCTTTGAACCAATGCCCCGCGAAGGAAAATCGCTGTTTGGTCACGAGAGGGGCAGTGGCGTAGCCCGGCGTGGAAATCGGCGGGCTCGCACTCTCATCAATGAGCGCGACGCGGTATCGTTTAAGCGGCACTTTGATGCGGATAGCCGCGGAGTTGCGAACAATCCCTGCGTCGCATATAGCGCTCGAGTTCGTGGATCGGTGTGATCTTCCGGCCGCCGGATGACATCCAGCGCGACGGTCTGGTTGGTATCACAGCCGAGGCAGCGCACTTCGAGATAGCAATAGCCGGCGTTCAGCGCGTCGCCGATCGTGGGAGAAGGTTGTGCCGGTCCTTGATAGCCGAGCATCCGCGCGTTCCATGCCTCGCAGGCGAGCCGATCAGCCTCTTTACGTGCGGCCCTGGCCCGTTCCGCCGTGGCGCGGATCTGGCCGCCGTAAATCCTCTCGCGCGACTTGGAGCCCATGGGGCAAAGGATGCTGCAGCAGGGGCGGGGATCGCAAGCCGCTAGGGGGTGGGGCTGGGGCAGGAAGCCCCTGGCCAACAACAAGCCCTCGGCGATCAAATGGCGGTCGCTACTTGGACACCGTGAGTGCCGTGCCTCCCCGAGCGTACATCTGTCCTGCGGTTGATCTGACTAGCGTCGAACCTTCCGCACGAGCTGGAACAGCACAACAGCGGTAGGAAGTGCAAGCAACGTCGCGGCGCGAATCTCTTCGCGAGAAAAACCAGCGTACACGTGCACGGTATGTCGGAGCAAAGCTGCGACCAAAATTGCGGCAATGAAAAACGCGAGCGTGTATTTGACACGCGAGTTGATGGCTTGTTCCATTCCGCAGGCTCCCGCCCACCAGCGCCTCGCAAGCAAGGCAAACTTCTTGGCGCAATCAGGGCTCCGCGATTTTGTTGGACTCCAGTCAGCAGCCATTGCGACGGCGCAATTCGGACAGTGCCACATGGGGACCGCTGACTTCAGCCGGAATCTTACGCAAATAATTACCAAGCCTCTACGGCAGTAGGGACATTCGTCAACCTGACCGCTCATTTGGTGCTCCCAGCCATGCCTAAAGAGCATCAGACTATTTTCAACCTCTGCTGCGCCGCACTTACTTTCGCGGGTTCCCACGATCACTTTCTGGTTGAGGGTCTCCGCCACGGGAGCACCATCGGCGCAAATCGGGGACAAGCGGTGACGGTGCCCACGCGCCCTCTTTATTGCTCGTTAAAGGCTCGATGAAAACTATCGCGGATCGGCTGGGTGATATACTGGAAGAAGCTGCGTTCCCCGAGTTGCACCATCGCCTCCACTGGCATTCCGGGCGTGAGATGGACGTTGGGCAGATGGTCCACCTGATCGCGGTCCACCAGAATCTGCATCTTGTAGTAATCGGTCTTGGTCTTCTCGTCGGTGGTCACGTCTGACGCAACGAAAATGACACGTCCGCTGACAAACGGCACCAGGCGTTGCTTGAAAGCTGGAAGACGGATCTGCGCGTCGAGGCCTGGGTACACCACGTCGATATCATTGGGCGAGAGATGCGCCTCGGCGACCAGCCGGTCGTGGGATGGAACGAGCTCCATCATCGTGTCGCCAGGTTTGACGACCGCGCCGACATTAAAGACCCGCATGCTGAGAATGGTGCCGTCTTCGGAAGCTACAACGTCCCGCCGTACGGCGACATCCTGTGCCGCCCGCAAATTGTCCTCGGTCTCGTTCAGCTTGGAACGGGCATCACGCCTGTCGTCCGATACGTCCTGCAGCCGTTGATCTCGAGTTTGTTTCATGGACGAACGGCTCTCCGCAATGGTGGCGCGCGCGCGTTGTATTTGTCCGGCAAGATCACCTGACGTGCCGTTCAACGCGGCCTGGCTGCGTTGCAGGTCCAACACCTCACTCAGCCTCGCCAACCCCTTTGACAGCAACATCTGCTTCACATCGACCTCGCGCTGTATCAGATCGAGTTGCTGCTGGGTCGCCCGTTGCTGTTGTTCGGCCGAGCTGATGACGGCAAGCTGCTGATCGATGCGATCCTGCAGCACGGAGATCTGGCTGTTCAGGCCGACGATACGCGCCTCGAAAAGCGCGCGTTGCACGCTCATCGCATTCGCCGCGCGCGCCGCATCGAGACCCCGCCCGCCGGCGGCGGCCAACAGCTCAGGCTGGAACTGTATCTTGCCGTCGCCTGCGGATTCTGAATCGAGGCGAGCTAGTTGCGCAAGCAACGTCCATCGCTGCGCTTTTGCCGTCTCGGCGGTGGCGCTTGCCTGCACGTCATTCATTCGCATCAGCACCTGACCGGCCCGAACGTGATCGCCTTCGCGCACGAGCAATTCCGCGACCGATCCGCCCTCCTGGTTGGCGATGACCCGATGTTCGCCCTCAACGCTGATGACGCCCTCCGCTATCGCGGCTTCGGCGAGGGGAGCGAAGAATGACCAGGCCGAGAAGCCACCGATGAAGATCGCCATGGAGATGAGACCGAGCAGCACGACGCCGCGCGTCGGCGGATGCGGCGCATTCATCCATGGCAGCAACGGAACCGCCTGCTCAAGCTGAGAGAGATCGATATTCTGCGGGAGGGCGAGGGACTGGGTCATGATGCGGCGAGGCTCTGTTCGCGTCGTGCCGGTGCGGCAACCTTGGCGACGCTGACTTCGGTGGTCGGGCGATTGTCGGGGGCGGACCGCGCGATGACCCGGTTCAAAACATCGCGGCGTGGTCCGAACCTCTCGACGGCGCCATCGCGCATCATCAGCACCAGATCGACGTGCTGCACCAATCCTGGACGATGGGAGACAAGGACGACGGTGGTTTCAAGCGCCTTCAGCTTTTCCAGCGCGCTGATCAGATTTTTCTCGGATTCGCCGTCGAGATTGCTATTGGGCTCGTCCAGGACCACGAACTTCGGATTGCCGAACAAGGCGCGCGCCAGGCCGATCAACTGCCGCTGGCCGCCGGACAGGAACTGGCCGCTCTCGCCGATCTCGGTCTCATAGCCCAGCGGCAACCGCATTATCATCTCATGGCATCCCGCAAGCTGCGCTGCCGCGAATACCTGCTCAGGACGCGCTTCTCCCATCCGCGCAATGTTGCGGAACACCGTGCCCTCAAACAGTTCGACGGCCTGCGGCAGGTAGCCGACATATCGTCCGAAATCCTCCCGCATCCAGCCATGCACGTCGGCGCCGTCGAGGCGGACGGCGCCGGCGCTGGGAGCCAGCGTTCCGATCAGCATCTTGATCAGCGTGCTCTTGCCGGCGGCCGACGGCCCGATCACCGCAAGGCTCTCGCCGGGGTTGAGGGTGAACCGGACGCCTTTGACGATCGCTGAAGTCGTGTTGGGGAAAGCGTAGGTGACGCGCTCCACCGAGAGGCGCCCGACCGGTTTCGGTAACGAAAGCCCGGCTGGGCGCAGCCGCGGCTGGCGCAGGAATGTCTGAAGCCGGGAGAAGGCCTGCCTCACCTGAACGAGTTGCTTCCAGCCGCCGATCAGCATTTCGACCGGCGCGAGTGCGCGACCCATGATGACAGAGCTTGCCATCGATGCCCCTGACGTCAGCTCATGCTGCAGCACCAGATAGCCTCCGACGCCGAGCACCGCGATCTGCACGCCCAATCGCGCGAATTTGGCCATGGCCAATAGCACCGATACGCGCTGCGCGGCGCGCCGTTGCGGTGTCAACATTTCCGCGACAAACTCCTGCCAGCGGCGCATCACTGCCGGCAGCATGCCCATGCTGTCGATCACCTCGGCATTGCGCGCGATGCTGTCGGCGCGACGCTGCGCGTTGATCGCGGCAGTGCTCGCTTCCTTCGTCAGTCGCGACGTGGTCAGTTCATTGAGCAGCGTAAGAACGAAAAGAATAATCGCGCCACCCGTCGCGACAAAACCCAGAATCGGATGCAGGATGAAGATGAAGCCAAGAAACACCGGCACCCAGGGCACATCGTACAACGCGAGCGCGGCGGTCGATCCAACGTAGCCGCGGCAGGTGGCGAGGTCCCGCAGCGCCTCCATACGATAGGAGTGGCCGCACAGAACATTCTCGATCGCCCTTGCGAATCCCTCAGGCGCGACCTTCAGTTCCACCCAAGTCGCCAGCCGCTGCATGATCTGGTTGCGCGAAAATTCCAGAATAGCCAGCAGCAGGATGGCGATGCCTGCGATCAACGAGAGATAGAGTAGAGTGTTGACGTTGCGGGTCGTCAGCACGCGGTCGAAGATCTGCATCATGTAAAGGGAGACGGTGAGCTGCAGCAAATTCACCATGCCGCTGAACAAGCCCACCAGCAGTAACCGCGTTTTACAGAAACCGACCATACGGCTGAGGACCGTTTCGGCGCGCTCGCGCGGGTTCAGCGTTGCAAGCCTCGGCATCGACCTCATAGCTCGAGTTCTCCGGATGGCTTGATTTCTCCGGCACCCAACCGTCAGTTCGGGTACACAACGTTGAGTTTATAGGATTGCTCGGACCGAGCTAGGAATTTGTTGCTACCGCCGTAACACAAGGTTAGTCGACCCGTAGTGGTTGTGTGATTGAGCGAAGGCGGACCCTGTATTTGTTGGCGTTTTCCGATTCAACTCACTCCGATTTGAACCTTCGGTCCATCAACTCCTTCGTCGCGGGGCAAACGTATGGTTGATCACATTCCTCAAAAGCCCACCTGTTTCTTTTGAGACGTCGGCGACCCGAGCTCATGTTGTGCTCAAGTTCGTATCGCGCTCGAGTGTGTGTCACGCTGATGTGTAGTTGGTCGAGCCCCAGAGATTTCAACCGCAACGAAATACACCTCTCATTACGACGCCTGTAGTCTTGTCGACACCATAGCGCCACTTTGATCGATCAACCTTAAGTCGTGTTAGGACACGGTGACTCAAACGTGTTCGAACACACAGTGAGGCAAACACAGAGGACGACAACTATGAGTACACTGCATTCAGACGTTGCTGACATCCATCTGCACGCACTCGATATCATCGTGGGTACGGACGGCCCGGATACGCTGACCGGGACTGTCGGGGACGACACCATTGTCGCTGGGAACGGCAACGACTTTGTAGATGGCGACAACGGGAACGACACGATCATCGGCGGCGCCGGTGACGACGACCTCCACGGTGGAGGCGGTAATGATATTATCCTCGCGGATGACTCCGGCGCAGGCAACGGCAATGATCGGGTGTTCGGCGATGATGGCGACGATCAGATTGTCGGCGGCGTCGGGAACGACGAACTTCACGGTGGTGCTGGTGATGATTTTGTCTACGGTGATGCGTTGGGCAGTGATCCATCCAGCAACGTGGGCGGCGATGATAACTTGTTCGGCGATACTGGCAACGATTATCTGTTCGGCGGCCAGGGCAATGATCAACTCACAGGCGGCGAGGGCAACGACTTCCTGACCGGCGACGCCGGGAATGACACGTTCAACTTCTCGACGGCGGACGGTGATGAGCACGACACGATCACCGATTTCCATTCGGGGGAGGATGTTGTCAACCTCGTCGGGGTCACCGCGGACTTCAATGCGTTGGACCATCTCACCGACACTGCTAATGGAGCGACGCTCACGATCGGCGATGGCCAGACCATCGTATTCGAAGGCCTGCATGTGGCCGACCTTCACGCCGCCGACTTCCACGTCTCGTGACGAAAAGCTGACGACGGCTTCATAGCCTTTGTGGCGATGGCTTAACCGCCTTCGCCACACCAAAGTGGGCAGGCTGCTTTGACAGCTTTTTCAAGGCGGGTGCCGTGCTTGTAAGCAGCTTTAAAACGTGGCGCTCCGAATAACCTTCATCCAGGTTTCAGCTGATAGTGAGCAGCGCGGGCATGCTGGCCGAGATCATCAATCGTGATCGTTCTCCCCGCAGATGCAGCGCTTAAGCGGCAGCCGCCGGATCGGCGAAGGAACGGGATTGGGCAAAACCTGTGTCCACTTCCGCTCCGGCCAACAGGTCAATCGTTCCAGATGCGGTCGCCGCACTTGCACTCAAACATCCGAACTGTGCGCCCTGTTCGACTATTCAGCACCGTATGGACGAGCTGTGGGTGTTCACTACAATGCCGGCAAACCACCGGCTCCTGATCATCGACCGTCAAAGGTTTACCTGAGTCAAACAAAATCAATCGCCCCCATATCACCGGAATTGATCTTCAGTTCGAAACTTCGCGCGAAGGTGTCAAAATCCCGTAAACACTCGGCCCTGGTGTCCCTTCGCCGAAACTTCAAGCGCGGTTGATCCCTTCTCAGGCTCGACAGATCTGGGGAATCCAGGACTGCGAAGCGCTCTGATGGCCGCCCAGGATCCGGGATCGTGCTTGTTTACTCGGGCGCAAGTCGTTGCAAATCCGCCGACTCCGTATCGGAGTAGGTAGGATGTTCCGTTTGAAGTAGCGGCGTTCGCCGTCCGTTGTCTCTTTGATCTTAGTCAATGATCCCCTTTTGGTCCGTATCTAGCGTTGGACCATGAACGCTCACGACGAACGTGACCCCGGCCCCAAAGACCCGCCGAAGCTCCCGCCTTCGCGCCGAGATTCGCGCCAAGAGGAGATTGAACAAGTCGTCACAGAATACGCCAACGACCTGCGGGAGGTTATCAAGAAGCTCCAAAGAGTAATCAGATAGCCCTCCCTGGTTCCTTTCGAGCCGCAGCCTCGTCGCCTGTGCGCGGCAGTGGCGGCCGGTCGCGTCCTTCGGAGCGGCCTCAGTTGGCCATAGGAACCATTGGTCTCGCCAGGAGTTAGACTTTTGCTCTCGGTTACTGACCCCGGAGCTGCTGGAGAATGGAGCCGACGATGACCGACCTTGACGGAGATGTTGGCATTCATCCCCGAGCCCGCGTGGCGACCTACCGGGCGTATCGGCTGGACAAAGCGGGTGGTATCGCAGCGGCAGCAAGAGTATTCGAGGCCCCTAACGACGTCACGGCGATCGCCCGAGCCCGCTCGCTAATCGGTGATGAGGATCAACTAGAGATTTGGCAAGGATCGCGACGGGTATTACCGACGCTTGCCCCTGGGAACATCAATGAGCGACGTTGAATCCGGCGGCAACCAGTCCGCAACTCACCAAGCGTCCGAGACCATTAGGAACGCGGCGAGGACTGTCAGGGAAGCACTCGACGAAGGGCAAACGCCGGGTCAGGCCGCGGATATCGTCCGCGGCATGGTCAGAGAAGCGCCGCTATTGGCTCTCGCATCTGCCTTTCTCGTGGGTGTTCTGGTCGCTCGCCGTCGCTGATCACGCTCTTGGTCGAAGGCGCGGACGGGCGCCGCCGTTTTGAGCTGGTTGACGGACATGTTGCATCGGATCACGGCACGCAGGAGCTCGACGACGAAACAAGCGCTCAGATCGAGGCGCTAAACCTGCCCATCCGAGAAGCGTTCGGAACTCGGGAGAGAGTTACGTTCTTCTCGTCACTGACGAGAAAGGCGTGGTGGTAGTTCGCGATTGCGCTCGATGTCGACTGATCTTCTCGAGAAACGCAGGTAGCGTCAGACGAAAAGCAACGCCGCCTGAGTGGAATATGCTCACTCAGCGCGGCGTTGGTATTTCCATGGCCTGGTCCTTAAATCCTGGCGGTTTAAGTTCTGCACGATACATGCCAACGTCTGGTGAAGGCGGCGCTCCGTATTTCTACTGCGTTCGGTCAGAGGCTTTTGTCCGAGTAAAAAATGGAGGCGCAGCTGCGCCCCCGTCAGGTCCGTGTAAGCCCGCCATGTCATCGTGAGCTACCTCGCTACGGGAGCAGGGCATGGCAGTACAGCGGACACACGGAAGCATTGCAGCTGATTTGGATGCCGTTGAGATCTGGCATCTCAGAACTCGGATAAAGGAAACGCTTAGCGAGATCGAAGGAATCGAACTCGCCTTGGGACGACTGGAAGAGTGGAGAGGTCTGCCGTCCTCTCGCTCGGCACCGATCGTTAATCGAATGGCCAGCCTCGGCATCGGCAAGAACCTGATCGAATATGTCGACGAGATACTGGCTTCTATCTCGCATTAACCGGAAGAGCCGTCAGGCGAGAAGTTCGAGCCGCGAGCAAGCGCAAGCCCTGTGATGTCAAGCCCTGTGATGTCAAGCCCTGCGATGTAAGGTCGATGTAAGCGAGCACTGCTAGAGCTTGAGGCAAGACCGATTCTCCCACCTGCAGAGAAAGCCGTGCTGAGAGGCTCCGCAATTGTCGTCTTTTGTTTGGCCCTGCTTACAGGTCTAGACCAAGCCTTTGATGATGGTCGGTACGCTGAGCCAGCATTGGAAATGCTGCGCCAAATTGCTCATTCTTTCGGCTTTTAAAGCGCCCGCAATGAATGAAAGGCCTAAGTGAAAGGAAGTTTGCTGTCTCATACGCCTTGTGGATCGCGCCGAGCCGCAGCGATCCTGAGAGTCTTCGGGTTAGACGGCCCTGTGGGCATATTGTACTCGAACGTGGTTTTTTCGGTCGTCGAAACGGCTGTGACAGTACCGCCGTGCGCCCGGGCGATCTCTGACGCAATGTAGAGGCCAAGTCCCAAACCTTGCTGACTGGGACGGTCGCCGCGCGTGTAGGGCTTAAACAGGTTCCGCATGGCTTTGCCGGAAATAGGCGTGCCGTAATTGGTGACCGTCAAGACGAACAGGTCGTCGGTCGTCCTGGCCGATACACGGATTGGCTTGTACTTGTCACCATAGGTGATGGCATTGCCCAAGAGGTTGGAGAAGAGTTGCCCGAGCTTGCTTCGATCGCAGTAGACCGGCTCTTCAACGTCGATCTCGGTTTCAATTCTGACGTCGGGCCATGCAAACCGGATTTCAGAAATGACCTGCTCAATAACCGGCGTCAGAGGCTGTCTCGTGTCCGGCTTGATGGTCAACCCGCCGCCGAGCCGCCCGCGGGCGAAGTCCATGATGTTATCGACGAGACCTGCCATGCGCATGACCGACTTTTGAATCATGGAGATGATTTCCGGCGCTCGCTCGCTGTTTTGATTCTTGAGCAGGACACGCATTCCGGCGTCTATTGAAGCCAGCGGATTACGAAGGTCGTGGCCAAGGACGCCGATGAATTGTTCTCGGAGTTCAGACGTCTCTCTTTCGTCGAGCAGGTCGGCCTGACTGGCTCTCAGGCTTTCTTCGATAGACAAGCGGCTCTTCTCGCTTGCTTGCAGGCTCGCCTCGCTCGCACTGAGGTTCGCCCGGGTTTGCTCAAAGCGCTGATGAAGCTCCAACTGAACGGCGATCAATTCGCCGAATAACTGAAAGGTGTTGACGATTTCGGGCCGATCCAATTCGCGCGGGATCGGGTCAATGGCGCACAGGGTACCCCAGATCGCGCCGGTACTCAGTACAATTGGCGCAGAGATATAGCTTCGAAAGCCATACATCCTGGGAGTGGGATGGTCGCAGAAGATGCCGTCGGCTTCGACATCACTGATAACCACGACCTTGCCGTGCTCTCTGATCTCGTTGCAGATCGTGGTTTCCACGCGTAGTTCGCCACCCTCTTTCAAGCCGAAGTCAATGTTGTCGCGGACCGCGCAACACACCCATCGTTCCGACGTCACGCGAGCGATGGCAACGAAGCCCATGCCCGTTATCCGGCCAACCGAGTCCAAAATTTTAGGGACGGCATCAATTTGCCCGACGGCTTCGACGTCTCCCTTAAGATCGGTAGTCATGGCGAGCTCGAGCAAATCCCCTGGATTTCCGAGATCCAACGTCCAGAACCTCGGAATGTTCGCTGGAACAAAACCGTGGTGGCGAGATTAGACTTGGTTAGCCCGGAGAAGATGTGCCCCAATCATTGCAAGGCAAGGCCGTGGTTCTCGTCGTTGAGGATGATTTTCTTATCCGCGCGAATGCCGCCGATATGGTTCGCGACTTCGGTTTTGAAGCCATTGAGGCGGTCGACGCCGACGACGCGATCTCGGTCCTCGAAGGCACCCCGGCGATTTCGGTGGTCTTCACGGATATCCAGATGCCGGGGTCAATGGATGGCCTTCGACTTATCGCTGTCATAAGGGACCGCTGGCCTCCGGTGGCGCTTTTGATCACATCCGGCCAGGTGAGTCCTCCAACGAAAGACTTGCCAGCCGGAGCTCGCTTTCTTTCCAAGCCGTATTTTCCCGATCAGCTAAAGACCCACCTCGACGTTCTCTTGTCGGAAGCTTCCTGATTTCACCGCTCGCATGCGCCAACGCCGCCGCAGGAGCCGCATCCAGCGGCCGCGCGATGCGAAAAAACGGGAGTTGTTCGCATCGCCATGGCAATTGTCAGGCCATCACCGGCAAGGCCTGCGCGACTTCCTCTGTTTGGTCCTCGTGCGCCAGACCGGCAATCGAAGAAATGCCGGCCTGTCACGTCAGACACCCCGGTACATCGTCTTCCTCGCTGAGTGAATTTGGTTTACACGCGGAATCAAGATTTATGGAGGCGCGGCGTCGAAGTCGTCGTCAAACGTGGCCGCGGATGCACCGGAGTGTAAGTTGCAAGCTTCCCAAACAGCAGCGAACCTGAGCAGGCGGCCATGGATGCTGTCCTAGGTCACTTCGAGAATGCCGACCAGATAGCCTATTGGAACGGACCCGCGGGACAGCACTGGGTCGAGCGCCAGGCGGCGCAGGATGCGCTGCTCGCGCCGATCTCGGACGCTCTGATCGATCGCGCGCGCATCGAGGCCGGTGAACGGGTCATCGATATCGGCTGCGGCTGCGGAGCGACGACGATCGCGGCTGCAGAGAAGGTTGGTCCCTCCGGGCATGTTCTCGGCCTCGATGTCTCGGCGCCCATGCTGGCCCGCGCACAAGAGTTGACGCCGGCGGATGCGACAGTCGCGTTCGCCCACGCGGACGCAATGGTCCACCACTTCAAGGCGGTCAGTGCTGATCTCGTGATATCAAGGCTTGGCGTGATGTATTTCGCCGATCCGATCCGCGCCTTCCTGAATATTCGAACGGCGCTCCGCTCCGAAGGCCGGCTCGCGTTCGCGTGCTGGCGCGAGCTGCGGGAGAACCCCTGGTACTTGCTGCCGCTCCAGGCCGCCTATGAGCACGTGCCGAAGCTGCCCGCGCTTCCACCGAATGCGCCCGATCCATTTTCATTCGCCTCGCGCGAGTGGATCGAGCATGTCTTGGGCGAAGCGGGGTTCAGACGGATCAGGCTGGAGGAATTTGATACGGTGCTCGACGTAGGCGGCGAGGGCGGTTTCGACAGCGCCGTTCAACGCGCCCTCGAGATCGGACCGGCGAGTCGCGCGCTCGATGGACAGCCTTCCGAGCTGCGCGATCTCGCCGCAGCGTCGATCAGAAAATCCCTCGCACGCTACGCCAAGGGACAGACAGTGACCGTGCCCGCATCCCTCTGGATCGTCACGGCCGTCGATCCCTAGAGCATGATCCGGAAAAGTGTGTAGCGGTTTTCCCTTAGCTAACAAACGCGGAACGCGTTTGCGCGGACATCATGCTCAAACAAAGACCTAAAGCGCGATGAAGATTCGACCTGATCTCATGGCGCTTTAGGATTCCTCTGCGCAGCCCGTCTCTCTTTGGCACAGTCTGTGCTTTCGACGGACAGGGCGGCCATCCGATCCGGGGCACACGCGATGCCGCTTGCGCGAAGTACGGGGCTTCAATGGAACTCGGCGACGAGCACCGCGTTTCGAGGTGGTTCAAGGAGGAGGGCGTTGGCGATGGTTTTGCGCGGCAGTGCGGCTTTGCTTCTTATTCTCTTTCAGCCGGTAAACGCATCCGCCGGCGAGCGGACAGCTGGCCTCATGCATCGCGTGTCGTGCACGGTGGTGCGTTATTACGTCGGGAAATACAGCGAAGCGGCTGCCGAGGCATGGGCTCGGGGCAAAGGCGCTACCGATGGCGATATCGAGGCGGCGCGCCGTTGTCTTGGAAGTGGATCGACACAAACCGTGCAAGCCGCCGCCTGGCACTGAATTGCGCGTTCGTCCGCACTGGCCGGCGCGCTTCGCCAGCCTCGTTCGCATGGGGCGTTATATGCCCGATAGGCTGCTCAAATTCCCAGAACCCAAACTGCGACAATGGTCCCGAGCACGGCCAGTCCGCTGATGGTCCAGCCAGTGACGTAGAGCCCGCGATCGTCTTCGGGTTGATCGACCAACGAGTCATGCCAATGGGTCATGAAAGCCTCCTGTGGGCCTGCCTCCCTGCTGATAAGTCACGAGCCCTCTGTTTGGGTTCAAATATAAGTTGCGGGCAGCCATGCAATCGCCAAAGGGCCGGTGACGGCTATTGTGCGTTGCGCCAACGGCGCCTCGTCATCGGCGACCTGCGAACGAGGGAAGCGAGCCCATTCTCTCGCTGGATCGGGCGCACGACACCCGATAGGCTTTGATTTCGGCCGGCCGGAAAACAATCGCCAGCAGAGCGGTACCGCGCCGGTGGGCAAGAAAACACGAGGGCTCAACCATGAAAATACGTCCCAAGGGCGTCATCCCGCCCATGACCACGCCGTTTCGCAAGGATGGCGAGATCGATCTCAAGCTGGTCGCCCCGCAGGTCGACTGGTTGATCGGTGCAGGCGCCCACGGCATGGCGGCGGGCGGGTCGACCGGCGAGGGCCATACACTCGATCCCGAGGAATATCGCGATCTGATCGCCGCGACCGTGGAGGCCGCGAAGGGGCGGGCACCCGTAATCGCCGGCATCATCGTCGACTCCACGCGGGATGCGATCCGGCGCGGCAAGCTCGTGCGCGACATGGATATCGCCGCCCTTCAGGTGACGCCGGTGCACTATCTTTTCAAGCCGGATGAGGAGGCGATGGTCAGTCACTTCCGCCGTATCGCGGACGAGACCGGCATGCCGATCATCATCTACAACGTCGTGCCCTGGTCCTATCT
This sequence comes from uncultured Alphaproteobacteria bacterium, assembly GCA_963770385.1. Taxonomy (GTDB): domain Bacteria; phylum Pseudomonadota; class Alphaproteobacteria; order Rhizobiales; family Xanthobacteraceae; genus Bradyrhizobium. The sequence continues at coordinate 5,064,313 of CAVYPJ010000003.1, forward strand.
CTCGCCGGCGCTGCTCACCCGCATCATGAACGAGGTGCCGCTGGTGGTCGGCGTCAAGCAAAGCGCGGGCGATCTGAAACTGTTCGCCGATCTGATGATGATGGCGCCTGACAAGCTGATCTACAGCGCGGTCGATGCACTGATGTATCCGTCCTATACGCTCGGCGCGCACGGATCGATCGCCGCGATCCTGGCTGCCGCGCCACACGCATCCGTGGCGTTGTGGGACGCCGTCAAGAGCGGCGATCATCCGCAGGCGCTGGACCTGCACAAGAAGCTGCTGACGCTATGGAACGCGATCATCGCGGACAATCTGCCGGCCTGCACCCGCTTCGCGCAGACGCTGCAGGGACTGCCGGCGACCTCTTCGCGTGCGCCGATGCCCGAGGCGTCGTCCGCCCAGCGAACGGCGATCGCAAAGGCGCTGGAGGGCCTGGATGCACTGAGCGGCCGGCGCGTCGAGGCCGCGGAATAATCCGCGCGTCCGCATGTTTTTTTGGCCGCGGCGTCGCTCGCTGTGGTCGAACCCATTCGGATCGTTCGCGGTCCAAACAACAAGGCATTCTCAGGGAAGGGAACAAAATCCCATGAAGGATTTTGCAGGGAAGATTGCCGTCATCACCGGAGGTGGCACCGGGATGGGCCGCGAGCTCGCGCGCCAGCTCGTGGCCGAAGGCTGCAATGTCGCGATGTGCGACGTCTCGGTGGATGCGATGGCCGAGACCAAGCGGCTCTGCGAGACCGAGAAGCTCCCGCAAGGGTTACGTGTCACCACCCATGTCGCCGACGTCTCGATCGAGGACCAGCTCAAGCGTTTCCGCGACGAACTCCTGGAGCAGCAGGCGACCGATAGAATCCACCTGCTGTTCAACAATGCCGGCATTGGCGGCGGAGGCAGCCTGTTCACCAACAGCCGTGAGCAATGGGAACGTACCTTCAACATCTGCTGGGGCGGCGTCTATCTCGGCGTTCGCACCTTCCTGCCGCTTCTGATGAAGGCCGACGAGGCCCGTATCATCAACACGTCCAGCGTCAACGGCTTCTGGGCCTCCGTCGGCATGGGCGTGTCGCACACCGCCTACAGCGCGGCGAAATTCGCCGTGAAGGGATTTACCGAAGCCCTCATCAACGATCTCAGGTTGAACGCGCCACATATCAAGTGTTCGGTCGTGATGCCCGGCCACATCGGTACTTCGATCGTATCGAACACCCGCAAGGTCCAGAGCGGCAGCGAATCGGAGCGGCTCAATCCCAACGAAATTCTGCAGACACGGCAGCGTTTGCAGGGCAAGGGCGTCGATGCCGCAAGCATGTCGGACGAGGAGATCCAGCAGATCGCGCTCGACCGGGCCCGTGTGTTTCACGACGACGCGCCCACCACCGCATCGGCGGCGGCGAAGATCATCCTCGACGGCGTCAAAGCCGGACAATGGCGCATCCTCGTCGGCGACGATGCGCACAAGCTCGATGCGCGTGTGCGGCAAGCGCCCGAGCGCGCCTATGATCAGGACTTTTACGAAAGCCTGGTCGAGGAGATTGGCTGGCGGCTCGGATAGTGCGGCCGAAATCGAGACCCGATCATCTCGGAGGCAGCAGCCTGCGTCCTCGCGCTGATGCATACGCAGTACAAATTGCATTCAGCGCGACGGAAAGCAGCGCAAAAGCGCGATGAGATCAGGTTGAATCATCATCGCGCTTTAGCTCTTTGATTGAGCATGATCCACTTTTCCGGATCATGCTTTAGGCGCTACCTGGAACTGACCCGGTAGGCCATCCGGCTGTGGCCGGCGCAATAGGGCATGCCGTTGAGCGGCGTGTTGCCACAGAAGCAGAAATCTGCCGCGCCCGGCGTATTGATGGGCCAGCGACACCGCTCCTTGGTCAGCTCGAACAACGAGCAGGCGTGGCCGTTGTGGATGGTGTCGATCTCTTCGATCGGCTCCGGCTCGGCCGCCGACACCGGCTTCAGCAGAAACTGCCGGAGCATTGCGTGCGCCTTCATGCGAGGTCTGGTGTCGGCGGCCTTCCGCGAAGGCCCCCGGACGCCAGCCTTGTCCCGTGTCAGATTGAGGCGGGAGATCTTGCCGATCACCGCGTTTCGGCTGACGCCGATCGAGGCTGCAATCTCGCGGCAGGACATTCCAGCTTCAAAGCCACTTTTCAGAAGCGCAAGGCGTTCGGTGGTCCAGGTAGACTGATAAGTTGACTGATAGGTGGGCTGATTGATCGTTTGATTGGCGGGCATGTCCATCGCTTCCAGAGTTGATCCCCATTTGGATCGTCCTGGCCACGTGTCCTGCCGTCCCGCCCGCGCTTTTCGAATCTCCCGTTACGCCTTGCCATTGTCGCGGATGGACAACAGCCCGTCCTTGATGGCGAGCCGGATGCCCTCTTCGATCAATGTCCTGGCGACACCTGGAACGCTGGTGCCGTGGGTACCCTGTCTCACAAGCCGCTCAAGATAGGCGATGGTTGCGAGCGACAAGGTTACGGGAACGCGGTCGGTCTCGGCTTTTTCCGTGGCCATGCGAAAAGCTAGTCCGCAACAAAGATACTTAAAAGTAACTTTTCCGACTCTATTAGGAATCCCGAATCATGTATAGGCTGCACGCCTTCTTTGGTTAAGACCTTGAATTGGCTACGCTAGTACCGGGAATTCGGGGCAGTTATCCCCAGCCTCCTGTGGGAAAGCGGGGTGGTCGGGGCCGAACGATCCGGAAATGAGAACTGTTTCGAGGTGCGCGTCATGCGGGCGACGCGCCAAATCGCCGAATCTACCGGACTGAGATTCGGCACCCTTTAGGGGGCGAGGGCACGAGGGAGCCGTCGCGAGAGCTCAATAGCCATCGCGAGCGAAGATCAAATTCTGCATGGGTAAGTTGCAGTGCACAGACGCGATCTTCGGATCACGCCCGTCGAGCTGACGCGACTTGGAGGCGCCTCAGTCCTCGATTTCGATTCTCAGGGGAAGGCGTTCCAGCATTTGTTTGGCGGCAGCAGCCCGGTGGGGAGCGGCCGTGATGAGCAAATAGAGGCCCCGCGAAGCACAGGTGATCGCTTCGACCCTGACATTCTCGGCGAGCCCGTCAGTCGCCAGCAGTTCGCGGGCCGCGTCATGGGCCGCGATCTCTCGCAGCTTGGGCTTGAAGATCTTTCCGATCGGCGTGACCGGCATCTCCGCAACGATAGAGACGGTGCGAGGGCGCGCCGGCGGCTCCTGGATTTTCTCCTGTACGAAGGCAGCCAGCGCCTGCGGATCGATCTTCGCTCCGGGCTGCGCTGAGACGAACAGCGCCGGCACTTCGCCGGCATAGGTGTCCGGGCGTGCCACCGCTGCGGCGAGTGCGACGCCCGGAAAGGAGAGTGCTGCATCTTCGATAGTGCGCGGGTCGATATTGTGTCCGCCACGGATGATCAGATCCTTGGCGCGGCCCATGATGGTGACATAGCCGTCAGCGTCGATCCGGCAGATGTCTCCGGAACGGAGCCAGCCATTGTAGAAGGCGTCTTCGGTCTGTCTCTTGTCGACGTAGCCGGCAAACACTTGCGGCCCTCGGACAAGCAACTCCCCGACCGGCGAGGGCCACGGCCCTGTATGCAGCTTGCCATCGGCGAGGACCGCAAGCTCGGCCAGCGGGTTCCTGGTGCCGACGGCCTCCGTGCGCGGCTGCACGCCGACGACATCGTGGGTAATGCCGCCGGCGAGCTCGGTCATGCCGTAGACCTGCTGGATACAGGGGCCGCCCCATCTCGCGCGATAGCGCCGATCCACCTCCGCAGGGCAAATGGAGGCGCCGACGATCGAGACGCGGAGGCAGGAAATGTCGCAATCGCCCACGGGAACGTCGGCAACCGCACCCAGCGTCGTCGGTACGCCGCCGGCGTGGGTGACGTGGTGATTTTCAATGAGCTTCCAAAATTGAGTGACGAAAGCCGGATCGCGCGCGCCGGCAGGTCCCGCGATGACGATTGCGGTCCCGCCGGCCAGGCAAGAGCCCACGCAGACGAAGAGGCCGCCGACATGGAAGAGCGGCAACGGCACCATGAGGCGATCGCCCTTCCGCGGGTCAAGGGCCGTGATCGATGACATGCAGGAGGCCACGATTGCGCGATTCGTGAGTTGCGCGATCTTGGGCTCACCGGTCGTGCCGCCCGTCGGCATCAGGACGGCGACGCGATCCGCTTCCGACCTGTCGCCGCACTGGCCATAGTCCGCGCGCCAATCCGGATCGGGGGTGAGGATTTCGTTGTCGAACGCAACGGAACCATCAAGCGCCATGACTATGATGCGCTCGAGGGACGGGACCTCGTTCTGCAGGCCTTCGACCCTCTCGTATAATCCGCCCACCGTACCCGGAGGCGGCACAAGCAGCAGCTTGGCCTTGACGGCATTGAGCTGGGCGGCGATCGCCTCGCGCGTGTATAAGAGATTGAGCGGTTCGACCATGCCGCAGGTCGCGGCTCCGAGGATCGCGACGATCGATGCGGGGCAGAGCGGCGGCAGGATCCCGACCGTGTCTCCCTTGCTGATGCCCTCCGCGCGGAAGAAATTCTCGGCGGCCTTGATGTAACCCATCAGATGTTCGCCGGTGATGACGAGCGGATTTTCATCGAGGGGCGAGGTCAGATGAATGAGCGCCTCGGCGTCCGGGTCGTCGATGCGGCCGCGCGCGATCAGGTCGACGATACGAGGGCAGGTTTCGAGCGCCTCACGCAGCGCGTCCTCGCGCATCCGCTCCTCGGCCGATGACAACTTCGCTTTCAGCATATCTGTCTCCTCGTCCATGCCCCCGCTGTTGTGGACGGTATCGAACGCCTGCGGCGACGGTAAGCAAAGAGCCGATCACTCCTGGGAGGCCTGCGATCAATCCTTTTCAAGCAAGAGTGTTGTCGCGACGGGCACGGTGGCGCATTCGTAAGTTCAGGACAGCAGCTCGATTCTGACGGGGAAACGCTGCAGGAGCCTTTTTGTCATCTCGGCCCGGTCTGGCACGCTCGTCACCCGAAGATACAGGCCGCTCGATGGGTCCGTGACCGCCTCGACCTCGACGCCCGTCGAGAGGCCTTCCGCTGCGAGAAGCTCGCGCGCCGCTTCGCGGGCAGCGATTTCCCTGAGCTTCGGTTTGAAGATCTTTCCAACCGGCGTGACCGGCATCTCCGCGACGATCGACACTGCGCGCGGTCGCGCCGGCGGTTCCAGGATGTGCTCCTGCACGAAGGCTGCGAGCGCCTGCGGATCGATGGTGGCGCCGGGCTGCGCCGAGACGAACAGCATTGGGACTTCCCCGGCATAGGCGTCGGGGCGGCCGACGGCGGCGGCCAGCGCCACACCGGGAAATCCAAGCGCGGCATCTTCGATTGCGCGCGGGTCGATGTTGTGGCCGCCGCGGATGATGACGTCCTTGGCACGGCCCATGATGGTGACAAAGCCGTCGGCATCGACGCGGCAGATGTCGCCGGTGCGCAGCCAGCCTTCGTGGAATGCGTCTTCGGTCTGCTTCCTGTCGACATAACCGGGGAAGACTTGCGGCCCCCTGGTCAGCAATTCGCCGACCGGCGAGGGCCACGGTCCGGTGTGGATCTGGCCGCCCGCGAGGATCGCAAGCTCGACCATCGGGTTCTTCGTTCCGACGGCTTCCGCGCGCGGCTTGACGCCGGCCGTGTCATGCGTGATCGCGCCGGCAAGCTCGGTCATGCCGTAGACTTGCTGAACGCAGGCGCCACCCCATCGCGCCAGATAACGCCGCTCGATCTCCGGCGGGCAGATCGACGCACCGGTCGGCGTGACACGCAACGAGGAGATGTCGTGCTGGCCGACGGGAATGTCGGCGAGCGCCCCGAGCGTGGTCGGGACATTGCCGGCATGGGTGAGACGATGCGTCTCGATGACCGACCAGAAATTCGTGATCAGCGCGGGATCGCGCGCGCCGGCCGGCCCGGGGATAACGATGGTCGCGCCAGCGGACAGCGTGGCGCCGACACCGACGAACAGGCCGCCGACATGGAACAGCGGCAGCGCGATCAGGCAGCGGTCGCCTTTCCGATAGTCCAGCGCCATGCGCGACGACACGCAGGAGGCGACCATCGCGCGATTGGTCAGACGAGCGACCTTGGGATGACCGGTGGTGCCGCCGGTCGGCAGCATCACGGCGACGCGGTCCGCCTCCGAGGCATCGCGGCCTTTGCCGTAGTCCTCGCGCCAGGACGCATCAGGCGTGAGCGTTTGTCCATCGAATGCGATCGATCCGTCGAGCGGAGCAACAACGATCCGCTTGAGGGACGGCACTTCCCTCTGCAAGCCCTCGATCTTCTCGTAGAGACCGCCTGGCATGCCCGGCGGCGGTGCGAGCAGGAGCTTTGCCTGCACCGCATTGAGCTGGGCTGCGATCGCCTCGCGCGTGAACAGCAGGTTGAGCGGCTCGGCAATGCCGCAGGCGGCGGCACCGAAGATCGCGGCAATCGCTGCGGGACAGATCGGCAGCAGGATTGCGACCGTGTCGCTTTTGCCAATGCCCTCCGCGCGGAAGAATGTTTCCGCCGCCTTGATTGCGCCCATCAGGTTTCCATTGGTGAGCCTGACGGGGTGGGGATCGAGCGGCGAGCGCAGATACACGACCGCTTCCGCGTCGGGATCGGCGAGCGGACCCTGCGCGATGAGATCGAGAATGCGCGGACAGGCCGCGAGCGCCTCCCGCATCTCGTTGTCGCGCGCAGCTTCATCGGCCGGCGACAGCCGCTCCTTCAGCATCGCATCCCCCTCGTGTCGTTTGTTATTGGGCGAATGCTAGCGAAACCGGCCGAGCTTTGGAAGGCGTGACGCGTCCCTATCTCGAGTGCCGAGCGCTTCAGAAACGCTCGGGCACGTACATGTCCTCGGGGACTTCCTCGCGGCGATAATCGGGATGGCGGACGCGCTCCGGCAGGATCACCGGCTCGTGGCGCACCTCTCCATAAGGAATCTGAGTCAACAAATGCGAGATGCAGTTGAGCCGCGCACGCTTCTTGTCGTCGGCCTCGACAACCCACCACGGCGCCTCGGAAATGTGGGTCCGCTGCAGCATCTCTTCCTTGGCCTTGGTATACAGCTCCCAGCGGGCGCGCGACTGCACGTCCATCGGGCTCAGCTTCCACTGCTTGAGCGGATCATGGATGCGCATCAGGAAGCGGAATTGCTGTTCGTCGTCCCTGATCGAGAACCAGTATTTGATCAGGATGATGCCGGAGCGAACCAGCATGCGCTCGAATTCCGGTACCGAGCGGAAGAACTCCTCGACCTGCTCCTCGTTGCAGAAGCCCATCACTCGCTCGACGCCGGCGCGGTTGTACCAGGAGCGATCGAACAGCACGATCTCGCCGCCGGCCGGCAGGTGCGTGGCATAGCGCTGGAAGTACCATTGCGTGCGCTCGCGCTCGTTTGGCGCGGGCAGGGCGGCGATGCGGCAAACCCGCGGATTGAGACGCTGCGCAATGCGCTTGATGACGCCGCCCTTGCCGGCGGAGTCACGCCCCTCGAAGATGATGACCACCTTGAGCTTGTTGTTCTGGACCCAGTCCTGCAGCTTGACCAGTTCACCCTGCAGGCGGAACAGCTCCTTGAAATAGACCGAGCGATCCATCTCCGGGCGCGCGTCATCGACGGGTTTCACCGTCCGGAACTGCTCGAGCGCGTGGTCGTCGAGTTCGAGCTCAAGCTCCTCGTCAAGACTGTCCCTGAGATCGGCTTCGATCCGCTCGTGCATGGTCTGATCCGGGTGGCTGTCCGACTGGGGCAATTTCGCATCCTCTTGCTGATCCCGAACTCCTAAACTCCTCAAGGCGTTTGACACTGGTGTGACAGCATCGCCCGGCGACGATGCGCCGCGGCCGTTATCCGTGCACGATGCTCTTGGCGATCATGCAATGGATACCCTTGGAGCCGTTGACCGTCTGCGTCACGCGCAGATCGGCGGCGAGACTGCAGAGCGTATAGGCGTCCTCGCGCGACAGGTTCCGCTTCTCGCCGAGCAGCACGATCATGTCGCGCAGCGCGCGGACCACGCATTGATCGAGGTCCGGGTCCATCGCCATGGTCATGTAATGGGTCGGCGTCTCGCCGCGGGGATAATCCAGCTTGATGTCCTTGCGCAGCGTCAGGCGGAAACAGCCCTGCAGTGCGGTTTCGATCGCGGTGATGCAGACCTCGCCGTCGCCCTGCACGCCGTGGCCGTCGCCGCAGGAGAACAGCGCGCCCGGCACGAACACCGGCAGATAGAGTTTTCCGCCCGGCCCCAGCTCCTTGTTGTCGAGATTGCCGCCCATCGCGCGGGGGACCAGCGATGTGATGCGGCCCCAGGCGGGCGGTGGTGCCACGCCCATCACGCCGAAGAAAGGCGCCAGCGGCAAATCGAGTCCCCACGGCATCCGGCCGACCATGCGCGCCCGGTCGAGAGGGATATGCAGCAGGCGCGTTTCGTGGAAGTCGTCGGGCAGGGTGCCGGCCAGCGGACGGATGACGTTGTAGCCCCAATCCTGCCTGAGCTGCACGTCGAGAATGTCGACCTCCAGCACGTCGCCGGGCTCGGCGCCCTTCACCGCGATCGGGCCGGTCAGGATGTGACCGGGCACCATCCGCTCGCACTTGGCATGGACGTCGAAAAGCTCCGGCGGGATGTGGAATTTGGTCTTGTCGGGGACCATATCGGGGCCGCCGCTGATCGTCTCCACGGTCACCTCGTCGCCGCTTTCGACCGTAAGGACCGGCTTCAACTTGGCTTCAAAGAAGCCCCAATGGCAGGTTTCGGGGCTTGAATGCAGGTGATGGTGCGTCATGTCAGGGATTTCCAGGTGATGTCGGCGGCGGAGGGTTGACGGCAAGGGGCGGGAATTTCTTTTTCAGCCCTTCTTTGTGAGGATGGATGGATAGGCGGGTCAAGCCCGCCTGTGGCAATTTGCGTGTGAGCGAATCGACGGTCTCTCCGCACATGAGGTTGCTGCTTGTTTTTTGTGCTTTCAAAGACGCTCGGCGCCATGGTGATGCCGACCAATATTCTGATCGAGGTCGGCCTGATCGGTGCGCTGTTGTTGCTGACGCGATTTGCGCGGCTTGGCCGCCGGCTGCTCGTGGCTTCTGTCGTGCTGCTCGCCGTTTGCGGAATTACGCCGCTCGGCAAATTGCTTCTGTATCCTCTCGATAGCCGCTTTCCGCCCTGGGACCCGGCGCGCGGCGCGCCGGACGGCATCATCATTCTTGGCGGCCCGATCGATCCGGACGTATCGGACGCGCATCATACTGCGGTTACGCGAAGCGGGACGGATCGCCTCATTGCCGGGGCCGCGCTCGCTTATCGTTATCCCAACGCCAAAATCGTTTTCAGCGGCGGCAGCGCCAATCTCGTCTCGCACGAGAATAAGGAAGCCGACTACGCCGAAGAGATTCTGGTCAGCCTCGGCATTCCCAAATCACGGCTGATCATGGAGCGGCAATCGCGCAATACCTACGAGAACGCGGTGTTCTCCAAGGCACTCGTGACGCCCAAGGAGGGCGAGCGGTGGCTGCTCGTGACGTCGGCCTATCACATGCCGCGATCGGTCGGCTTGTTTCGCAAGGCGGGCTTCGCGGTTGAGCCTTATCCCGTCGATTGGCGGGTCGGTGACCTCACCGATCTCGTCACCTTCAACAATTTTGCGCTCGACGGATTGATACGCACGGATACGGCCATGCGCGAATGGATGGGTTTGGTTGCCTATCGGCTCGTCGGCCGGAGTGACGCGCTGTTTCCGGGACCTAAAGCATGATCCGGAAAAGTGTGCAGCAGTTTTCCCTTAGCTAACAAACGCGGAACGCGTTTGCGCGGAGATCATGCTCAATCAAAGGCCTGAAGCGCGATGACGGTTCAACCAGATCTCATCGCGCTTTAGCGCAACGTAGAACCGGCTAACGCCGGCTGGAGATCGTCGTTTTCAGTTCCGTCCGGACGGACTCGACGACACGCGTATAATCGCGCGCGCCGTCCTGACGGAATAGCCGCACAGTCGGATACCACGGACTGTCGTCGCGATCGAGCAGCCAGCGCCAGTCGGGCAGGTAGGGCAGCATCACCCAGGTGGGACGTCCAAGCGTCGCGGCGAGATGGGCGACGCCGGTGCACACGGTGATCACGACGTCGAGACAGGAGACCAGTGCGGCGGTCTCGGCGAAGTCGGTCAGGTTCGCGGTGAGGTCGACGACATTGCTCTTTGCCAGCAGCGCTGCGTCGCCCGGCCGTGGGTCCTTCTGCAGGCTCACGAAGGTCGCATCGAGATCGAGAAGCGGCGCGAGGTGCGCAAAAGGCATCGAGCGATTGCGATCGTTGCCCTGCTTCGGATTGCCGGACCAGACCAGGCCGACCCGCAGGCGATCGTGCGGGCCGAGGCGGTTCTCCCACTGCGCGATCCGTTCAACGGGAAGCGGCGGCAGGTAGTTCGCCGGCGGAATCGTCTCGAGCGTGGTGCCGAACGCCAGCGGCAGGCTCATGATCGGGCAGTGCATGTCGAAGGACGGATATGTCCGCGCGGAAAAGGGCACGCATTCCGACACGCCGCGCACGCCCGACAGCAAGGGACACAGCGCATCCTGGGCGATGAGAACGACACGCGCCCCGCGGTCAGCCATCAGCGGCAGATAGCGCGCGAACTGCAGCGTGTCGCCGACGCCTTCATCGACATGGACGAGGATGGTCTTGCCGTCGATAGGCTCGTGGCCGAGCCATTTGGGCTGGGAGAATTTGGGGTATTCGGGCGAAAAGTCCGGCGCGCGCCAGCGCGCTTCGCGCCCGGCCCAGCCGGCCGCGAAGTTGCCGCTAAGGAGCGCAAGATGCGCAAGCTGCCAGGCCGCCCTGGCATTGCCGGGGTCGAGTTCCGTCACGCGGCGATAGGTTTCGGCGGCCTCGTCGAAGCGATGCATGTGAAACAGTGCAAAGCCCTTGTTGAGCAGGACCTCGATGAAGTCCGGCCGCAGCGCCAGCGCCTTGTCGAACCATTGCAGGCCGTCGTCATATCTGCCGAGCCAGAGCAGCGCATCGCCCATATTGTTGCAGGTGTAGGGATCGGCCGGATCGAGCACGTGCGCGCGGGTGTTGTCGGCGAGACATTCCTGATAGCGCTTCAGCGCGCGGAACGCGCGTGCACGCATTTGCAGTGTCGGAGCGTGGGCTGGCCGCAATTGGTCGCAGGCATTGAACTGCAGAAGCGCCTCGTCGAAGCGCTGAAGCTGATGGAGGAGAGTGCCGCTCTGATAGGCAGCCTCCCAATGGCTCGGGTTGAACTGCATTGCGCGTTGAAAGGCGACAAGTGCGTCGGCGGCCCGATCGACCGCAACGAGCACGCCGCCGAACTGTTTCCATAGTTCGGCATCGTCGGGCTTGAGCTGAACCGCCTTGTCGAACACGCGCAGCGCATCGTCGAGCCGCCCCATTTGCTTCAGCGCGATCCCAAGCGTCGACAGATAATCCGTTCGGGGATCCTGCAGGATGGCGCGCGACAGCCACTCGACAGCGTGATCATATTGCTGGGTCTGCAAGAGCAAGAGACCCATGAGATGCAGGCTGTCTGCATGTCCCGCATCGATCGCAAGCGCCTGCTGACAGGCGAGTTGAGCGTCGAGGTGCCGCCCGGCGTGCAAATGCTGAAGGCCGCTTCGATAGAGCGCAGCAGGCGTCGGCGTCGTCGGCGAGCCCTGGTCCGTCGTGGAGTCCCTGTCGGCCGCCCCGTGTTCGCCGCGATCCATCTGTCCCGCTTCAATGCGATTTGAACCCCGATTCATAAGTGATTCTGGGATCAACAGAAAGAATCACCACGCCGAACCGCTGGAACCCGTGCTCCCAACGGTCTAACAAGGGGCCGGATCAAAACGACAAGGGCGCGGATCATGCCGCGCCGTTTGCGGAGGACACGCCATGCAGCAGCAGACACCGCCGGAACAGGTGGACTTGGCCGCGCTCGCCGCCGATCTCAACAGCCTGTTGCGTCTGAAGACGACCGTCACCGGTATCAAGATGTTCGCCCGTGCCGAGGACATGGAGGCGATCCCGAAGATCCGCAGGCCGAACGCGATCCACACCACTGACCAGATCGTCAGCATGGCGTCGCGGCTCGGCTGGACCGTCGGCATCACCGCGAGCGATCTCGTCGGCGCGCAGTGCCGCGCCGTGATCGGGCTCAGCCCCCAGGACGACAAATGGCTGGCCGGTGAAAACTATGTCGGCGTCTGGCACGGCACGGCCGAGGACGCGCGCAAGCGCCAGGAGGCACTGGACGTCGTGCCGTTCGGCCATTATCAGGCCATGGCCGTGAGCCCGCTTGCCAGCGGCCGGCTCAATCCGCCGGACATCTGCCTCGTCTATGCGACGCCGGGCCAGATGATCATCCTGATCAACGGGCTACAATATACCGGTTACAAGAAGTTCGAATGGGGCGTGGTGGGCGAAACCGCGTGTGCGGATTCCTGGGGTCGGGCGCTCAAGACCGGCGAGCCCAGCCTGTCGCTGCCGTGCTTCGCCGAGCGGCGCTATGGCGGCGTGCCCGACGAGGAGATGTTGATGGCGATGAAACCAGCCGATCTTGCGAAGGCCGTCGCCGGCATGAAGCAGCTTGCCAAGAATGGCCTGCGCTATCCGATCGCGCCCTATGGCATCCAGAGCGACGTGCGCGCCGGCATGGGCGTGTCGTATGCGAAGAAATAGCAGGTAATAACGTCGTCATTGCGAGCGCAGCGAAGCAATCCAGGTTCGTTTACGCGGAGGCAGGTCTGGATTGCTTCGCTCCGCTCGCAACGACGGAAAGACTGGCAGTACTAGTGGGAAAGTAGACTATGAACTCTTCGTCGAAGTTCGACATCGTCGTTTACGGCGCGACTGGATTTACCGGCCAGCTGGTCGCCGAATATCTCGCGACGCATTACCGGAACGACAAGCAGCTCACATGGGCGATGGCCGGACGCAGCCTCGACAAGCTGAAATCGGTTCGCGATGCGATCGGGGCGAACGCCGATACGCCGTTGATCGTCGCCGATTCGAGCGACGTTGCCTCGTTGAAGGCCATGATCGGACAGGCGCGCCTCGTGCTGTCGACGGTCGGGCCCTATCAGCTCTTTGGCAACGAACTGCTCGCGGCCTGCGCCGAGTCCGGCGTCGACTATATCGATCTCTGCGGCGAACCGCTCTGGATGCGGCAGATGATCGACGCCCATCAGGCGGCTGCGCAGAAGAGCGGTGCAAGGATCGTGTTCTCCTGCGGCTTCGACTCGCTGCCGTTCGAACTCGGCGCATTCTTCTGCCAGGAGACCGCGAGGAAGGTGCTCGGCGCGCCGGTCGCACGCGTCAAGGGCCGCGTCCGCGATATGAAAGGGACATTTTCCGGCGGCACGGCCGCGAGCGCGCGGGCAACCTACGAGCTCGTCGCCAAGGATCTCAGCCTCGTCGCCCTTCTCAAGAATCCATTCGCCTTGACGCCGGGTTTCGAGGGCCCGAAACAGCCGCCGGGCAACCGGCCGGTCTTCGAGGAGGACATGCAGTCCTGGACCGCACCGTTCGTGATGGCGACCATCAACACCCGTAACGTGCACCGTTCCAACATGCTGATGGGTTTTCCCTATGGCCGCGACTTCGTCTACGACGAGATGGTGCTGACGGGACCGGGCGAGGAAGGTCAGGCCAACGCCAAGCGCGTGATGGCGGTGAATAACGACAAGGCCGGTCCGAATGCTCCGAAGCCGGGCGAGGGCCCCTCGAAGGAAGCGCGCGAGAACGGCTGCTACGATCTGCTCTACGTCGGCTTGGCGCCTGACGGCCGCCAGGTCCGCATCTCCGTGCGCGGCGACGGCGATCCCGGTTATGACTTGACCGCGAAAATGATCGCCGAATGCGCGCTGTGCCTGCTGAGTGACACGCCGGAAGTCCCTGCTGGCATCTGGACTCCCGGCGCCGCGATGGGCGACCGCCTGATCAAGCGGCTCGTCGATCACGCGGTGATGACGTTCAAGGTGGAGAGCTGACGCTCCCCGCCGAGCTTCACGCCGCGCGGGAATCGGCGGAGCGTGGATCGTAGGCGTACATGAATTCCATGCCCTTCGACGTGACCGGCAGCAGCAGCTTCAGCATGTGGTCGCGAATCCACGCGCCAGTCGGGCTGAACGCACGCTTGCTGTTGCCGTTGCGACGGGCGATGGCCACGATCTTCTCCGCGCGGGGACGACGATCCTGCTCGAAATTCTGAAAGGTCAGACCGAGTTCCTGACCGTCCATCATCAGCTGTCCGAGCCGCATCGCGTCCTCCAGCGCCAGCGATGCGCCCTGGCCGGCATGCGGGCTGGTGGCGTGAGCGGCGTCGCCGATCAGGAGCGTGCGCTTGCGCGACCAGGTCGGCAAGGTCTCGACGTCGAGCGTATCGGTGACCACGATATTATCGGCGGCGTCGATGATCGCCGGAATCGGATCGTGCCAGCCGGCGTGAAAGCGGCGCAAATGTCGCCGCAGATCATGCTGGCTCATGGCGCGATAGCTCGCGGCAGGGATGCCGTTGGACGGCTGCGTGCTCCACCACATGACACCGTCATCCGGGTTGGAGCTGGCCATGCCATAGCCGAAGTAGCCGCTTTGTCCGAACGTCGTTTCGACCCGTTGGCCGATGGGATGGCTCGCAGGCAATGCGCGCGACACGAAACCGCCAAAGCCGATCAGGCCGGTGTCGAACGGCATTGGCCCATCCGGAATCACATGCTGGCGCACCGCCGAATGCACGCCGTCGGCGCCGACGAGGAAATCGCCTTCCGCGCTGGTCCCATCGGCAAAATGCGCGACCAGCGGCCGGTCGGCGCGATCCTCGATTGCGACCAGCCGCTTTTCGAAATGCAGCTCGACATTGGAGCACCAGGCCTTGTCGACGAGGCTCTCGTTCAGCGTCGCGCGCGACAGGTTCAGCGCGGGCTGACCAAAACGCTCCTTCATGTTGCGGTTGATGGAGCCGAGCTTCCGGCCGGCCTGGGAATAGAAGTCGAAGGATTCGGCGACCGAGCCGCGCGCGATAAGCTCGTCGGCCAGGCCGAGCTCGGCCAGCACATGCATGCCGTTCGGCGCGATCTGCAACCCGCCGCCGATGCCGGTGGAGTAGGGCCAGGCCTCGTACACTGCGGCATCGATGCCGGCGCGCTTCATGAACATCGCGGTGACCGGTCCGGCGATGCCGGCGCCGATGATCAGGGCTTTGCGGGGGCGTTGGGTCATGCCTTGCTCCATGCGTCCGTGTAGGCTAGGAAAGGTCAGTAGCTAATCATCTTAGTATCTAAGATATCAACGGACTAAGAAATGAAATCGGCTTTGTCAAGCCCGAAAGCGCGTGCGGCGTTGTTGCAGAACCTCGAGGAGGCGATGCGACGCTCCTCGGCGCAGGGCGTCGTGTTCGGCCAAGCCGTTGCGAACGTGGCCGGAATTTCCAATTCCGACCTCGAATGCCTCGACTTTCTCAATCTGGAGGGACGGGTCACCGCAGGCCGCCTGGCCGAGGTCACGGGGCTGACCACAGGCGCCATCACCGGCGTCGTGGACCGTCTGGAGAACGCGGGGTTCGTGCGCCGCGAGCGGGATGAAGCCGATCGCCGCAAGGTGTTCATCGTCGTCGTGCCGGAGACGACGGCCAGGATCGCGCAGTTCTACGTGCCGATGCAGCAGGCGATGCACAAGCTCTGGAGTTCCTACTCGGATGCCGAACTGAAACTGTTGCTGCGTTTCGCCAACGAGGGCTACAGGGCGGTGCTGGAGGCGACCGAGAAGCTGAACGGACTGATCGACGCGCCAAGGGAAGGCGGCGCTAAGAAGCCAGCGCGCCCCCGGCGGTGACGGCGCGCGCCGAGGCCGCGCTGTAGGGCTGTGCCGCGGCGAACAGACCCCACATCACGCCCAGCATCATGAAGAAATGCCGCCAATGGTCGGTGTCGATGATGAAGCTCTCGCCGACGGTGCCGAGGAAGGCGGCGAACACCGCCAGATAGGTTCGCTGCCAGGGCACGCGGATGAAGATGTGGCGAAAGCCGAGGATCACCGTGAGGAAGACCAGGGCGGGATAGCAGACGCCGGAGAGCCAGCCGCCCGACATGAAGGCGTTGAGGTAGGAATTGTGGGTGTCCTCGGGGAAATAGCGGTGGAATTGCAGCGGGCCGATGCCGAACGGCAGGTCGAGCGCCATGTCGGCGCCGAGGATGTGCCGGCCGAAGCGGCCGAACCGGCCTTCGTCATAACTCTGGTCGAAACTCGCGCGCTGCTGGAACATGTCCGCAACCGAATTGAATGACAGCAGCACCGCGACCAGCAGCGCCGCCGCGAGGGCCGCGACGATCGTGGTGACGACGATACGCGACCGCTCGGTATTCGAGCGGCTGGTCATGATCATCAGCGTCAGCATGAAGGCAGCGGTCAGGATCAACTGGCCCCATGCCGCGCGCGAGAAGGCCAGCAGAATGGCGAGCGTCATGACGCCGAGCGCGATCGTGCTGCGCAGCGCCTTTCCGAAGCGCGCGGTGACGACGTTCTGCAGCACCAGCAGCGACGGCAGGATCAGGAACGCGCCGAGCACGTTCGGGTCCTTGAACGTGCCGCGGCCGCGTCCATAGAGCGTCAGAAGATCATATCCGCCCGGGACGAGGTTGAAATAGCCCGCGATGGCCGCAAGCGACGCGATCATGGCGCCGACGACCAGGCCGCGCCGCAGCATGTCGAGCCGCGCCATGGTGTCTTCGGAGACGACCATCGCAAGGAAGATCACGGTCAGCGCCATGTACCATGACGTCGCGATCCAGCTTGCAATGATGGAGTTGTCGAACATCGGGATCGCGCTGATCGAGTAGCCGATATTGATCAGCGCCAGCAACAGCAGAGGCGTCATGAACAGAAGCCGCAACCGCAATCCGGTCGCGAAGAAAGCCACGACGGCTAGAATCGTCACCAGCTCATAGGGGCTGGGCTCGATGAAGACGATCGCAACAGACGCGCCGGCCAGCCAGACCAGCGCCCGCTGCAGCGCCAGCACGCCCGGCACAGCCGTAAAAGGAAGTCCGCCGGCCGTTGCCGCATACGCCATCACATACTCGTCGAATACTGGGTGGTCACGCCCTGCGCAAACTCAGGCAATCCAGAACGCCGCGTGGGCTCAGTAGGCGTTCTCACTCTTCGTCATCAATGCGACCGGCGTCTTCATGAGAATGTAGAGATCGAACAGCACCGACCAATTCTCGATGTAATAGAGGTCGAACTCGACGCGCTTCTGGATCTTCTCTTCGTTGTCGATTTCGCCGCGCCAGCCGTTGATCTGCGCCCAGCCGGTGATGCCGGGCTTGACCCGATGCCGTGCGAAATAGCCGTCGACGGCCTCGTCGAACAGGCGGGCCTGCAACTTGCCCTGCACCGCATGCGGGCGCGGCCCGACCAGCGAGAGATTGCCCTTGAACACCACGTTGAAGAGCTGCGGCAGCTCGTCCAGGCTGGTTTTGCGGATGAAGCGGCCGACGCGCGTGACGCGGGGATCATCCTTGGTCACGACCTTCGACGCGGTCGGATCGGCCTGATGATGATAAAGCGATCGGAACTTGAAGACGTCGATGCGCTCGTTGTTGAAGCCGAAGCGCTTCTGTCGGAAGAGGATCGGGCCCGGGCTGTCGAGCTTGATGGCGAGCGCGACCAGCGCCATCACCGGCAGTGCTGCGAGCAGGACGAAGACGCCGACCACATGGTCGAACAGCCATTTCATCACCAGGTCCCAATCGGTGATCGGCGCTTCGAACACATGGAGCGTCGGCACCTCGCCGAGATAGGAATAGGAGCGGGGACGGAAGCGTAGCTTGTTGGTATGGGCGGACAGGTGGATGTCGACCGGCAGCACCCAAAGCTTCTTCAGCATATCGAGAATGCGCGTCTCGGCGGAGATCGGCAGCGAGAACAGCACGAGGTCGACGCGGGTGCGCCGCGCGAATTCGACGATGTCGTCAACCTTTCCCAGCTTGAGGCTCCCGGCGCAGGTCTCGAACGACCGGTCGTCATTGCGATCGTCGAATACGCCGAGAACATTGATGTCCGAGTCGCTCTGGGTGTTGAGCGCCTCGACAAGCTGTTCGCCGCTCTCGTCTGAGCCGACGATGACCGTGCGCCGGTCGAGCCGGCCCTGCCGCGCCCAACTGCGGATCAACGCGCGCAAGCACAGC
This sequence comes from uncultured Alphaproteobacteria bacterium, assembly GCA_963770385.1. Classification (GTDB taxonomy): domain Bacteria; phylum Pseudomonadota; class Alphaproteobacteria; order Rhizobiales; family Xanthobacteraceae; genus Bradyrhizobium. The sequence goes on from CAVYPJ010000003.1 coordinate 5,082,515, forward strand.
CTCTCGACCATCAAGGCGGCGAGTCCTATGCAGAAATAGGCTCCGAGCCACACGCGTGAAATTTCGCCGCCGAGCTTGGCGAAGAACGAGACGCCGATGAACAGCAGGAACACAACGGCCCAGGACGAGATCATCCGCGTCATCTGGCGGATCTGGCCGCGAAACACCTGGACCTGATAGATATCGGCGGCTTGGAAGCAGATCACCGTGGTCGCATTCATCGCGACGATCGCCGCGATATATTCCCAGTGAAAGCCGGAAATCGGAACGACATAGGCCAGATAGATGCTGATGCCGACGACGCTCAGCAGGACGAAATCGACGACGCGTACGACGCCCGCGATCACGATCGGCGAATAGGCCGGGCGAACCTTCTGACTGGCGACGGCAAGCGCCGCCAGCGACAGCCGGCGTCGCCGTTCGGTCCGCGGACGGTCAAGCGTCGTTAGGGCCGCGGCGGAGGTCGCTGCATCCAACATCAGGCGTGCGTTGAGCTGTTCCACGATCGTCCACATCTTCACGCGCGTATCTTTTACGCGCGCACGTCACGGCGGTATCTCCCAAGTCCCGGTGTAGCGGACAATTCGGAAGAATCGGTTAGCTCGATCAATGACGGTAAATGGTTGGTTGCGTGTCCGCGTGTTGAGAGCGCGGCCGCAAGGTATCTACGACGTTAAGATCGACGCGCGAGAAACGCGTCGCGGTATCCGGCGAGAACGCCTTCAACCATCGCCTTCTGCGAAAAATGCAGAAAAATACGCTCACGCAGCGACCTCGCTCGCGCTTGGACCACGTCCGGATTTTGCAGCGCGGTCGCGATCGCATCCGCCATGGCGCCTGGCGCGTTTGGCGCGAACAATGCATCGGCGCGTTCGCCGAAGATTTCGGGAATGCCGCCGACATTGGCCGCGATCATCGGGATGCCCGCAGCATTGGCCTCGATCACGACGTAGGGCATCGAGTCTGCGCGCGAAGGCACAACCAGGAGTTTACCTTTGGAGAAGCCATAGCGCGGTTTGACGTGTCCGATGAACCGCACGGCGTGGGTGAGGCCGAGCTTTTCCACCTGCGCCTTGATGGCCTCCATCTCCTCGCCGTCACCGGCGAGCGTCAGCGTGACCGGCTTACCGTCCGCATGCAGCCGCGCCACGGCGTCGACCACGAGATCGGCTCCCTTGATATGCCTGAACTCGCCGACATAGACGACGTCGGTGGCGTCGTCCGCGCGGACGATCGGATCGAATTCGTCCGCCGTTACGCCGTTGAAGACGCATCGGACCAGGCCCTTTGGTGTACCGACGATGCGCTGGTAGGTGTCGCGGGCGTACCCGCTCTCGAACAGGAACAGATCGGTATTGTTCATCAAGCCGCGTTCGAGCCGGCTGTAGAACGCGCCCTTCAGCGTGTTCAGCGGGTAGTGCAGCGAACCGCCATGCGGCGTGTAGACGCGAATGGCGTCTTTGCCGCCGGCCATCAGACGAATGAAGATGCCGGGCTTGGCGCCATGGCCATGCAGCACATCCGGCTTCAATTTGCCGATCAGATGGCGCAAGCGCTGCCAGGCCGCGATATCCGTGATCGACGGCTCGCGGCGCATTGGAAAGCGATGAACGCCGAGCGTAAGCCGCGGCGCGATCTGCGCCAGCGCTTCCTTGCCTCGTTCGCCGCCGGTCAGCGTATCGGCGATGATTCCAACATGATGGCCGCGATCGACCTGCCCGTTGGCGACGTCGAGGATATGACGGAATATTCCGCCGACCGGCGTGCGCACGGCGTGCAGGATACGAAGCGGCTGGTCGGGCGGCACAGGCATAAGCGATCCAAAAGCTGATCGGCCACTGGATGGGCCGGAATGGCACGCATATAGCTCCGGGCGGTGTCCGTTCAGCTAACAACGGAAATAGATGCGTGCGCTCTGCGACTTTGGGAAATTCTTGGTTAGGACCGAGGGTTTTGGTGGTTAACGAGGCGTGGGCGCGCCACCTGTCGGCGCCCTTCGCGCGTCTATCTGGCGCGGCGGATTAACCGGGCGGCAACCATAATCGGGTCTAATTGCCTTGGGCTGCGAGTCCCAGGCGTTCCCGGACGGTCTCTACCAGTCCCGGGAACAGCGGCGCGTGTCGTGCTTCCCAGGACCATCAGAATTTTGAGTGTTGCTTTGTCTCACGACGTTTGTTTTGCGTTTCGCTGCAGGTTGTCGCGAACTTCGGAAGCGGGGCACCAGATGATTTCAAGTCGCGGCGTGGATCGGAGGGGGCCATGCGTCTAGCGTTCTGGCGTAGGGGAAAGCACGATGCGCGCGCTGCGAAGGCGCCGTCCGAGCGCGTGGCGCCTTCTCCGACCAAGCTGGCTACCGCCAAGATGGCTGCTGCAGCGGAAGCCGGCGACCTCGATCTGCGTATGCTCGGCGCGGCGCTCGCACGCAGGAAAGGCTGGATCGTCGTTCCCACGATCCTGGCCGCCGCCCTTTCGATGACAGCCGTCAATTTCGTGACCCCGCGCTACAAGTCGGAAGCGCGCATCCTGATCGATGGCCGCGAAAACGTGTTCCTCAGGCCCAACGGCGAACGCAACGAGGAGCGCACGGCGCTCGACCCCGAGGCGGTGACAAGCCAGGTTCAACTCGTGCTGTCGCGCGATCTGGCGCGCGAGATCATCAGGAAGAACAAGCTCGCCGAGCGGCCGGAATTCGATCCGGTGCTGCGCGGCGTGTCACCCCTGAAATCGCTGCTGGGGCTCGTGGGCATCGTCCGAGATCCATTCTCGATGACGCCGGAAGAGCGGGTGCTGGACGCCTATTTCGAGCGGCTCACGGCCTATGCGGTCGACAAGTCGCGCGTCATCGTCATCGAATTCCAATCGCGCGATCCGGAACTCGCCGCGCGCGTCGCCAACTCGGTCGCCGACGGCTACCTGGCGCTGCAGCAGGACGCGCGGCAATCGCAGGCGAAATCGGCCAGCCAGTGGTTGTCTGGGGAAATCGCAAGTCTGCGCGGCAAGGTCGCCGAGGCGGAGTTGCGGGTGGAGGATTTCCGTTCGAAATCGAGCCTGTTCGTCGGCACCAACAACACCACGCTCTCCAACCAGCAGATGGGCGAGCTGAACACGCAGCTCAACAATGCCCGCGGTCTGAAATCGGATGCCGAGACCAAGGCACGGCTGATCCGGGAGATGCTGCAACGTGGCGGGCCGCTCGAAGCCTCTGAGGTGCTCAGTTCCGAACTGATGCGGCGTCTGTCTGAACAGCGGGTCACGTTGCGAGCGCAGCTTGCCGAGCAGTCCTCGACTTTGCTCGACAATCATCCCCGCATCAAGGAACTGAAGGCGCAGCTCGCCGATCTCGATCTCCAGATCAGGGATGAGGCCGGCAAGATCTCCCGTTCGCTCGACAATGACGCGCGCATTGCCGGCGGCCGGCTCGACGGGCTGATGGCAAGCCTCGACCAGCTGAAGAAGCTGGCATCATCGAGCAACGGGCAGGACGTTCAGCTTCGCGCCCTGGAACGCGAAGCCAAGGCGCAGCGGGATCTTCTTGAATCCTATCTCGCGAAATATCGCGAGGCCAATACCCGCGAGAATATCGATATCTCGCCGGCAGATGGCCGCATCATTTCACGGGCCGCCGTCTCGAACACGCCAGCCTATCCCAAGAAGCTGCCGATCGTTCTTCTTGCGACGCTCGCGACTTTCCTGCTTTCGAGCGGCCTCATCGTCACGGGCGCGCTGTTGCGGGTGACGACGCCACGCGCGTCCGGGCTGCCGGAATTTCAGACGGCCGCCGTTGTTCCGGCGTCCGAATCTTCGCCCGCCGATCCTGTCGACGTCGTCGAACCCCTCGCGATGCTCAGCGTGCCGGCTCCGGCGCCGCCGATCAAATCCGATGAAATCGAACAGCTTGCGGAAGCATTGCGCGAAGCCGGGGAAGCCGCGCGGAAAGTGACGATCCTCGGCACGGCCGCCGGCGAGAGCGTCGCGTTGACGGCCTTGATTCTCGCCCGCCAGCTCGCGCGGGAGGCGCGGGTGCTGCTGGTCGACTTCGGGTCGTCGTCGCCGACCATGTCCGCTGTCGCGCTCGATGATGCCGCGCCGGGACTCGCCGAATTGATGCAGGGCGAGGCGTCGTTCGCGCAGATCATCACCAGGGATCGTCTGTCGCGCGTCCAGCTCGTCGGCGCCGGGCGCGCGGGTTTTGACCGCGCTTTGCTGCGATCGCCTCGGCTGACGCTTGCGATCGATGCACTGCTCCAGGTCTATGATCACGTGCTGCTCGATGCCGGTACGGCGAGCGATCTGCCCGCGGAGCTGCTTGCGGCGAAGGCGCAAGCCATCGTCGTTCCGGATGCCGCGATGTTGCCGGATGCGCGCGCGGTGATGCGCGACGAACTCAGGGCGGTCGGCTTCCGCGGCGTTACGATGCTGAGCGGGCCGGTCGAAGTCTCGGACGCGACCGAGCACGATCCGCGCGTAGCCGCCTGAGGCAGAGCGCATTCCTCGTGATGGCGTGAACTTGATCGTTTGCGAGACTCGCCTTGCGAGAGGTTTCGTCTCGCATTGACGCGCGCCGTCAGCGGAAGATGCGCCGCGAATGCTGCGCAAGCCGCAGCAGTGTTTCGTTCCGTTTGACCAAGCGCTTGCTGCGGTTGACGGCGGACATCGCCGCCGCCGCGAGCCGGCCGCGCGGGCTCAAGGCGATGAAACTGTCGAAGATCGGCTCGTCGCTCTTGCAGAACAGCCGCTTGTACTCGTCGGAGCCGATCCCGAGGTCGAGCGAGCGATAGCCGCGCTCCGCATAATGATCGACGATGTTGCGCATCAGGATCAGGCCGGGGCTGAAGCGCGCCTGCTCCGACAGCGTGTAGGTGTTGAACATCATCGAGAAGCGCTGGCCGTCGGCGACGCCGGCATAGATCGCGATGATCTCCTCGTCGCAGGCGAGCGCGTGGATGTCGATGGCGCGGCCGCCGCCGGAAAGCGGTGTCAGGCAGGCGGTGCGGACGAAATTCTCGATTCCCCGCTCGGCAAATACATTGGGCAAGCCTTGTTCCGCCATCCGTCGCGGCTTGATCTCGAAAAACCAGTTGAGCAGGCGCGTGACCTCGGCATCGGTCTCCGCGACCAAATAGCGATAGCCCGGCAATGTCTGGAATTTGCGTTCCTTGCCCTTCAGCCGGCGGCGAAACGAGTTGCTGATCCGGTTCGCGGGCTCCGCACCCGGCACCATGGTCAGCAAAGGACAATCGTTCACGGACGGCTGATGCGGCAGGAGCGACAGCGGATTGACCAGCTCTTGCCAGCGCAGCGGCTGCTGCGTCAGCGCCAGCACATCGGCGGCGCCATGAGCGCGTAGTTTCGACAGCAGTGCCTCGAGATCGGCCGACGTCGCCTCGCGCGCAAACTCCTCGTCCCAGAAGTCCCATGTTGAAGGTCGCATGCTTGCCGCCCATGAAGCTGGCAATGCGGACGCCGTGGCTGCGCATCAGCGTCAGCGGCAACAGCAGCAGCGTCTTGTGCTCGGCGTCGCGCGCGATCACGACGAAAGGCGTGCTGTCGCCTGCGTACCGCTGCCAGGCCGAGAGGAAATCGAACCGCTGATAGGGCGTTGCGAGCTGCGCGCCGCCGTCCAGCGCGCGCCAGGTCGCTTCCGCCGCGCCGAGATCGCGCACAATATCGACCTGCGCGATGCGGCTCGCCTTCGACCGCGCTGGCGCGTCTGCCGTCCGGCGTTCGATCGCGGCAGCCATGGTCATCGCGAAACCTGTACTCGAAAGGAAAAAAATTACGCAGTCCAATGTCAGCGGACCTTTGCAAAGAAGTGTCAACAAAGAGTAATGACGGGGCGGCTCGCGCGCGGGGACATGCCGGGCGCCAACTCACGCGGACGCGAAATTGTCTTCTGAAAACAGACTGTTGACGAGCTTGAAGCTCGAGCTCGGCTATTTCGCAGGCCGCCCCTTGTGGGCTGGCCGCGCTGTCGGCGGGGCGGGCGCCATCCTGCGCTTCAACCGCGTGCGGCCACGGCGGAGCGGGCGCTTTCAGCCGCTGCGATCCGACGAAATCACGCCACAATTCCTCGACCGAACCATTCGCGCGCTCAAGCGCTGGAACTACGACGTCGTGAGCATCGACGAGGCCTGTCGCCGCGCCGTGACGCTTTCCGCGCCGCGCCGCTTCGTCTGTCTCACCTTCGATGGCGCCAGCAAGGACCTCGTTACGACCGCCTATCCCGTGCTGACGCGCCATCGCGTGCCGTTCACGATCTATGTGCCGACCGCATTTCCCGACGGCGTGGGCGAGGCGTGGTGGCTGGCGCTGGAGGCCGTCATCGCCAAGGAAAGCCGCCTCAGTCTCGTGATCGATCGCAGCGAGCAGCATTTCGGCATTCGCTCGGCGTCCGAGAAATATGCGCTCTATGCTTTCCTCTCGAACTGGATGCGCAAGCTGGCGCCGCCGGATCTGTCGGCTGCGATCAACGACCTCTGCAAGCGCTACTCCGTCGATCTGGCGCAGCTGTCGCGCGAGACGTCGATGGACTGGACCGATCTCGCAATTCTTGCCGCCGATCCGAACGTGACGATCGGCACTGCGACCGTGGACTATCACGCGCTGTCGAACCTGAAGGACGCCGCAGCGTTGCGCGAGATGACGATGGGCCGCGCGGTCACGGAGACTGCGCTGCGCCGCGAGGTCAAGCACTTCGCCTATCCGTTCGGCGACCGCGGCAGCTTTCGCCGCGTCCATGTGGTGATGGCGCAGGAGGCGGGCTTTGCCAGCGCGGTTTCGACCATTGCCGGTATCGTCGATAGCGCGGGCCGCACCAATCTGCGGATATTGCCGCGCATTGCCTGGGACGGCCGCCGGTCGCTCCGCGCGATGCGCGTGTTGCTGTCGGGGGCGACCTTCGCGCCGGTGCAGCCGACACAGGATGTGCGCGAAGTTTAGCGTTCCGGCCGCGACATCCAGCTGACGATCGGCATTGCCGGCAGCACCCAGCCGAGCCCCGCCACGACATAGAACACCGCCTGCAGCCAGCCGGAATTCGCCAGCACGGGAAATTGCGCAACCGACATGCCGAGCAGCGACCAGACCGCGACCAGAAGCAGGAGGGCGATGGTTCCGAGAAACTTGCGGGTGCGGATGGCCATGAAGCGAGCGTGCTGGAGAGGGCAGGATGCGCGGCTTGCGCGCGGGCGAGGGCGGACTATAAGGGCGCGGCGAAATGTTTCCAAGTTTTGGGCCGGGATGACCACCATACCCCCACGACAGGCGCCGCGCGGCCTCCGCGTCTGGCTGTTCATGGTCGCAAGCCTGATCGCGCTGATGGTCGTGGTCGGCGGCGCCACGCGGCTGACCGAGTCCGGGCTGTCGATCGTCGAGTGGAAGCCGGTCACCGGTGCGCTGCCGCCGCTCACCGAGGCGCAATGGGAGCAGGCGTTCGAGGGCTACAAGGCCATTCCGCAGTACCAGAAGATGAATGCCGACATGACCCTGACGGAGTTCAAGACCATCTTCTGGTGGGAATGGAGCCATCGGCTGCTCGGCCGCGTGATCGGGGCCGTCTATCTGCTGCCGTTTCTCTATTTTCTGTGGCGCGGCGGCATGAGCGGCGAACTGAAGCGCCGGCTGTGGCTGATCTTCGGCCTCGGCGGGCTGCAGGGCGCGGTCGGCTGGTGGATGGTGGCTTCGGGCCTCTCCGAACGCACGGAAGTCTCGCAATATCGCCTCGCCACGCATCTGGTGCTGGCGCTGTTGATCTTCGCCGCGATCGTCTGGACGCTGCGCCGGCTGACCGAGCTTCGGCCGCCTGTCGTGCCCGCGCGACTGAAGCTTGCGAGCACCGCGCTGCTCGCGCTGACCTTCGTGCAGCTCTATTTCGGCGCGCTGGTTGCAGGCTTGCGCGCCGGCCTCGTCTACAACACCTGGCCCGCGATCGACGGCGCGCTGATCCCGTCCGCAGCAAGCCTGTGGTTCGATACGCCATGGTGGCGCAACCTGTTCGAGAATACGCTGACCGTGCAGTTCGAGCACCGCATGACGGCCTATGCGCTGCTCGCGCTTGCGCTGTGGCACGTGGTCGATGCGATCCGCTCGCGGGCGAGTGCGTCCGCGATCAACGGTGCGCTCTGGCTTCTCGGCGCGATCACGCTGCAGGCTGTGCTCGGTATTCTGACGCTGCTCAACCAGGTGCCGATCGGCCTCGCTCTGATGCATCAGGCCTGCGCGATCGCGGTGCTGACGCTCGCGGTGGTGCAGGCCGAGCGACTGGCCGGGCGCGGTGCGGCCGTGGAATTGCCGCAGGCCGCGGTGCAGCTGGGGCAGGTGAGGTAGGGTCAAAGGCGCCTCACTCTCGCCCTTGTCGTCGTCCGGCTCGCCGCCTTCGCCAAGGCTCCGGCGCGTCGTCATTGCGAGCGCTAGCGAAGCAATCCAGAATCTCTCCGCGTCGGCAGTCTGGATTGCTTCGTCGCGTTGCTCCTCGCAATGACGGTTGGGCGATGTCCCGATTCACATTTCAAAGAGCGAGGCATAGCGTGGCTTGCATCCCGGCCTCATGGTTCGAGACGGCGCGTCGCGCCTCCTCACCATGAGGGTCTGGTGTCGCGCCGCTTGCGGGACCTCATCCTGAGGAGCTTGCGTAGCAAGCGTCTCCGGACGATGCTTCGCATCGCCTGGAGAAGGATGGGCTGTGTGAAGAACGAAGACGCGAGTTCTCGTTCTCGCGGCATGAAACACCCGAGTTTTTCCATCAGATCACCCTCATCGAGAACAGAGGGCGCAGGGAAGGCCGGGTGCCCGCCGCACCCATGGTCCGCGTGCAACAAAAAAGCACGCGGCAGAACCACAGGTACGGGCCGGAACAACCGGCCTTCCCTGCGCAATGGTGTTACGGCTTATACGTGATCTCCCCGGTGACCAGGCTTTGTTGTCACCGTCGCCGCGCTGATGTCGTCAGCGCAACTTAACGCCAGCCTAGGGGCGCCAGGACCACACGACTTCGCCGTCCGCTTTGTGCTGTTCGTCCGACAGCACGCCGCGTCCATCGCATCCCGCTCCCAACGTCCGTGACGATCGCGATACGCCCCTCATGTGGGTGCGAGACGCGCGGATGATCGTTCTGATTTGCCCGACAAGGCAATGCCCGTCGCCATGCGGCAGATTGGCACGACGGGCAGATTGGGCATACGAAACATGCGCGTGCGATCGTCAGGCCGCCCAGTTCACCACGAGCAATCCCGGCACGCGTTCGAATTCGCGCGTGTTGAGCGTCACCAGCGCCGCGTTGTGGCGGCGGGCCTGCGCTGCGATGAGGCTGTCATAGGGACCGATCGGCGTACCGGCCTTTTCAAGCTCGGCGCGGATGTCGGCCGCATGGCTGGCATCTTCAACCTCGAACGGGAGCACATCGATGCCCAATCCGAGAAAACGTTCGAGCAGGCGCTCGTTCTCCACGCGCCGCGCGCTCTTTGCGATCCCGTAGCGCATTTCAAACAGTGCGACGACTGGCAGTACGACGTCCATGCCGGAGCGCATCTGCTCGCCGAACCGATGCCGAAGAGAAGAACTGCGGCCGCCGACGATGCCAATGACGATGTTGGTGTCGAGGCAGATCATTCGTCGAAAAAGGCGCGCGGATCCGGCTCAACCGGCGATTCATCGGGGATGCCGTCGGGGAGGAAATCCCTTGCGCCGAGCGCATCGAGTTCAGCCCAGAATTTGTTGAGATCGACAGGCGGCTTGGTCATGGGCTCCAGGATCACCTTGTCGCCGACTTTGCTGACGCGGACCTCAGTACCTTCGAAGCGAAATTCTTTGGGCAGGCGCACGGCCTGACTGCGGCCATGCATAAAAAGCTTGGCGGTCGCGTTCACGGCCATATCCTCCGCACTGTGATAGATATCATCGGTATCTATCATGTGAGACGCGGATCAGTCAATTCATTCCGCCGCGGGTGGTTCAACAGTACCCTGTTACCCCGCACGCATACGGCTCACGGAAGAAGTAGGGCAAATAGCCTCCGCCGCCGTAATAGGGCCCCTGGTAGTCATAGTCGAAGGCGCGGCCGTAATAGCCGGGCAGGGTGGATGAGCCCGGCAGCAGCGGGGTGCTCGGAATCGAGATCAGGACGTCCGGGTCCTGAATCACGAGGACCGGCGGCGGGGCGCCGTAGACCAATGTGGTGCGGGCCTTGTAGTGGGGGCGTGGCAGGCCGGGCGGCAATTGGCGCTGAGCGCGCAGGGTGCCGGGTTTCGCGACGAGCTGGTCGGCGGCGTGTGCGTCGGTGACGGCGAGCGCGGTACAGCAGAGGATCATCCAGCGCAGCATGGGCGGCCCTTTCCGAATCGTCGGGAGGCGATGCCCGCAGCATGCCATGTTCCGGCGGAGCGAGTGTTAACGCACAATAAGGGTTGACGGTTCGAGCAGGAAACGTGGATGGCCGGGCGTTGCCCGGCCATGACGGAGTCGCAAGGAACTCGTGCGCGTTCGCAGCCTTATGCCGCCAACGCCTGCTCCAGGTCAGCGATCAGATCCTCCTTGTCCTCGATGCCGATCGAGAGGCGGACGATGTCGGGGCCGGCGCCGGCTTTCACCTTCGTGGCGTCGTCGAGCTGGCTGTGGGTGGTCGAGGCCGGGTGGATCACCAGCGAACGGGTGTCGCCGACATTGGCGAGATGCGAGAACAGCTTCAGGTTCGACACCAGATTGACGCCGAAATCATAGCCGCCCTTGAGCGAGACGGTGAACACCGCGCCCGCACCCTTCGGCGCGTATTTGCGTGCGAGGCTGTTGTACTTGTCTCCGGCAAGCCCGGCATAGTTCACCGCCGCCACCGCCTCGTGGCCGGACAGATATTCCGCGATCGCCTTCGCGTTGTCGCAGTGCTTCTGCATGCGCAGCGGCAGCGTCTCGATGCCGGTGAGGATCATGAAGGCATTGAACGGCGACAGCGCGGGACCGAGGTCGCGCAGGCCGAGCACGCGGCAGGCGATCGCGAAGGCGAAATTGCCGAAGGTCTCCTGGATCTTGATGCCGTGATATTCGGGGCGCGGCTCGCTCAGCATCGGATATTTGTTGCCCTTCGACCAGTCGAAGGTGCCGGCGTCGACGATGACGCCGCCGATCGAATTGCCATGGCCGCCGAGGAACTTGGTCAGCGAGTGCACGACGATATCGGCGCCGTGATCGATCGGACGGATCAGGTAAGGCGTCGCCAGCGTGTTGTCGACGATCAGGGGCACGCCGGCCTTGCGCGCCACCGCCGCGACCGCCTCGATGTCGGTAATGGTGCCGCCGGGATTGGCGATCAACTCGACGAAGATCGCCTTGGTGCGCGGGCTGAGCGCGGCCTCAAAACTTCCGATGTCGTCGGTGTCCGCCCACATCACGTTCCAGCCGAAGCTCTTGAAAGCGTGCGTGAACTGGTTGATCGATCCGCCATAGAGTTTTCGCGCGGCAATGAACTCGTCGCCGGGCATCATAAGCTGCTGAAGCGCGATCACCTGTGCCGCATGGCCGGAGGCAACCACGAGCGCCGCGGTGCCGCCTTCGAGGGCTGCGACGCGCTCCTCCAGCACGGCATTGGTCGGATTGCCGATCCGGGTATAGATGTTGCCGAACGACTGCAGCCCGAACAGCGAGGCCGCGTGATCGGCGTCGTTGAAGACGAATGACGTGGTCTGGTAAATCGGCGTCGCGCGCGCGCCGGTGGTCGGGTCGGGCTGCGCGCCCGCATGCACGGCGAGGGTCGAAAATCCCGGCAAACGATCGGTCATTCTGTATCCTTGTTACTCACGTGAAAAAAACGGTTCGCGCGAAAGCAGGGCACGCGATCAGAGGGCAGGTCTTATAGGCGAGGCGACAGCTTCGCGCCTCCTCTTAAGAGAGGACAATTGCGTGCGCGGGATTCGCAGTCAAGGCGACGTGACGGCCCAGCCGCAATTTGAAACGGGGCTGCTTCGGTGCGGCCCTTGCGCGAAGCAATCCTCTCGCAACTGCGTCAGGAAGGTTCGCTTTTATCCTTGGCGGCGCGGTCGGAGGCGAGGGTCGCGCCGCCGCCCAGGCTCATCCGGTTCAATGACAATCGCATGCCCTGCGTCGGGATCGGCGCGCGCTTGGCGCTGATGGTGCGCGAGTTGACGCCCATCCAGGAAATCTCCGACGACAGCCGGCCCCATTCGATCTTCGGGCAGCGGTTCATCACGACGTTGAGCCCCGCGGCCTCCGCTTTCTCCGCCGCGGCGTCGTCGCGCGCGCCAAGCTGCATCCAGATCACCTTCGGCAGCGGCGAGAGTTTGAGCGCCTCGTCCACGACAGGCATGATGTGCGCGGAGGAGCGGAAGATGTCGATCATGTCGATCGGGCGATCGATTTCGGAGACCGATGCAACGAAGGGGCGGCCGAGCAGGCTTTTGTCGACATGGCCCGGATTGACCGGGATCATGTCGTAGCCGCGCTGCACCAGATATTTGAAGGCGAAATAGCTCGGCCGCACATTGACCGGCGATGCGCCGACCATGGCGATCACCTTCACGCCGGTGAGGATGGACCGGATGTAGTCGTCAGCGTAGGCGTCGTGATTCATCTTGTGTCCTTAGACCCTCATGGTGAGGCGTCTTGGACCCTCATCCTGAGGAGCCGCGCAAGCGGCGTCTCGAAGGATGCAGGCCCGTCTGTGGCCTCATGGTTCGAGACGCGCTGCGCGCTCCTCACCATGAGGGTTGTCCATTTCGCGGGCTTATTCACCTCCGCCGAGGCTTAACGATCCTGCCATGTCGGCTTGCGCTTCTCGATGAAGGAGCCGATGCCTTCCTCGGCGTCGCGGGCCATCATGTTTTCCGTCATCACTTCTGCCGCGTAACGGTAGGCCTCGGCAAGGCTCATCTCGGCCTGGCGGTAGAAGGCCTCCTTGCCGAGCTTGACCGTGTAGGCGGATTTCAACGCAACGATGTTCGCCAGTGCGATCGCGCCGTCGCGTTCGCTGCCGGCGGGAACGACGCGGTTGATCAGGCCGATGGCTTGCGCGGTCTCGGCCGAAATCGGCTCGCCCGTCAAAAGCATCTCCATCGCCTGCTTGCGCGGCACGTTGCGCGACAGCGCCACCATCGGCGTCGAGCAGAACAGGCCGATATCGACGCCGGGCGTCGCGAAGGTCGCGGCCTCCGAGGCAACCGCGAGATCGCAGCTTGCGACGAGCTGGCAGCCGGCGGCGGTCGCGACGCCCTGCACGGCGGCAACCACGGGCTTCGGCAGCCGCACGATCGCCTGCATCATCGCGCTGCAGGCGTTCATCAGTTCCGCGAAATAGGCGCGGCCGCGATCGGCGTCGCTGCGGCGCGCGGTCATCTCCTTCATATCGTGGCCGGCCGAGAAGGCCGCGCCGTTCGCGGCGATCACCACCGCGCGTACCGTCTTGTCGGTCGAAATCTCGTTCAGCGCGGCATGAAGCTCGGCGATCAGCGCTTCCGACAGGCTGTTACGCGCCGCGGGCCGGTTGAGCGTCAGCACGGCGATGGGGCCAATGGTCTCGCGCAGCAGGATCGGCGGTGGTGAGGTAGCGACAGCGGCTTGAGCGGGCATCCCTGAATTTTCCAGTTGGGCGAAGCGCCGCGGCTAATGTAACAGGCAAGGCACGCGCTGTAACAGGGGACTCGCATGGCTGTGATGAAAATGGGCGTGGCCGAGATCGAGAAGTTCCTGCGCGAGGAATTTCCGCAGGTCTTTGCCAGTGACGAATTCAGGCTTGAGCATGCCGACGGCCAGACCTGCCTGCTGCGCCAGCGCTACGGCGAGAGCATGCTGCGTCCCGGCGGCACGGTATCGGGGCCGACGCTGATGGCGCTTGCGGACTATGCCATGTATGCGGTGCTGCTGTCGGCGATCGGCCCCGTGGGGCTCGCGGTGACGACCAATCTCAACATCAACTTCCTGCGCAAGGGCGCACCGGGCCACGACATCGTCGCGGCGGCCAAGATCCTGAAGCTCGGCAAGCGGCTGGCGGTAGGCGAGGTCAGCCTGATGTCGGCGACCTCTCCCGAGCCGATCGCCCACGTCACCGCGACCTATTCCATTCCAAATCAATGAGCTTTTTTGTGGTTCTATAATACCATTATTATAAGCTATTGTTTTTACGAGATAAAAATTTCATCTTGGACGTTGACGGGTGCGCGCGCGGCCTCTAGAAATCGCGGCCAGTTCGGCGCGCGATTTCGCGCCCGATATGACCCCTCACGGATTCCAAGCGATGAAAACCTATTCGGCAAAGCCTGCCGAGGTGCAGAAGAAGTGGGTGCTGATCGACGCCAAGGGCTTGGTGGTCGGCCGGCTCGCCTCCCTCGTTGCCATGCGCCTGCGCGGCAAGCACCTCCCGACCTACACGCCCCACGTCGATTGCGGCGACAACGTCATCATCATCAACGCGGCGCATGCGGTGCTGACGGGACGCAAGCGCGAGCAGAAGGTCTATTACAAGCACACCGGCTATGTCGGTCACGTCAAGGAGCACACCGCGCGCGAGATCCTCGAGGGCCGCTTCCCCGAGCGCGTGCTGGAGAAGGCCGTCGAGCGCATGATCCCACGCGGGCCGCTCGGCCGCGTGCAGATGGGCAATCTGCGGGTCTATGCCGGTGCCGACCATCCGCATGAGGCGCAGACCCCCGAGAAGATCGACATTGCCAAGATGAACCGCAAGAACATGAGGGCCGCATAACATGGCCGAAAGCATTCAGTCTCTCGACCAGCTGTCGCAGCTCAAGCCGGCCGCGCCCGACGCGCCGACCTATGAGAAGAAGGTCGACAAGTTCGGCCGCGCCTACGCCACCGGCAAGCGCAAGGACGCGGTCGCCCGTGTCTGGATCAAGCCGGGCGCCGGCAAGATCGTGGTCAACACCCGCGAGGTCGACGTGTATTTCGCCCGTCCCGTGCTGCGGATGATGATCCAGCAGCCGCTGGTCGCGGCCGCTCGTGCCGGCCAGTATGACGTGATCTGCACGGTCGCCGGCGGCGGCCTGTCGGGTCAGGCGGGCGCGGTGCGCCACGGCATCTCGAAGGCGCTGACCAATTTCGAGCCGGATCTGCGCGGCGTGCTGAAGAAGGGCGGGTTCCTGACCCGTGACTCCCGTACCGTCGAGCGCAAGAAGTACGGCCGGGCGAAGGCGCGCAAGTCGTTCCAGTTCTCGAAGCGTTAATCTCTTCGCTAGGCCCGGCCAACGCGAAAACCGCAATCGCATCAAGGAAAAGGGCGCAGTTTCTGCGCCCTTTTTGCTTTTCCGGGTCTTTGAAAAGTTGACGCAGTTTTTCCTGAAAAGTTACCCGAAGGTGAAAACCGATTCAGAACGTGGCCTCCTTAGAGTGCATTTTGGTACAGGCGCATTTTTCTTCGGCTCATCTCTCTTGGGCTCGTCTTTCTTGGGTTCGTCCGGGATGCGCAAACTTCGAGGTCAACGATGTCTCTGGACAGCGTTACGCTTTATGTCGTCGCCACGATGGTTGCAGCCCTGCTCGGGCTGATGCTGTTGTTCTTCGGCCAGCAGGAGAACAATGCGGCGCTGAAATGGTGGGGCACCGCCTATCTGCTCGGTGCGGCCTCGGTCGGGCTCTGGACGGTTGCGAGCGGCACGCTCGGCGCGTTGCTGTCGCTGGCCTTGAACGCGGTCGGCTTCGTTGCGTGCGGCATGGTCTGGAATGCCGCGCGGGTGTTCCACGGCCGCAAGCCCAATCTGCCCGGGCTGGTCGCGGGCGCCGTCGCGTGGATTGCCGCGGTCCTCTTGCTTGATCCCCACGCGGCGGCGCTGCGGATGACGATCGGCGCTGCGATCGTCGCGGGCTACGCGGTGCTGACGGCGAGCGAATTGTGGTCGGAGCGGCGCAAGGGCGTGCGGCGGCGCCGGCTGGCGATCGTCGTGCCGATGCTGCACGGGTTTGCACTGATGCTGCCGATCCTGCTCGGCGATCTCCTGCATCCCACCAGCGAGACATTCCCCACCAGCATCTGGGTCACGGTGTTCGCGGTCGAACTGGTGCTTTATGCGGTCGGCACCGTGTTTGTGATCTTCATGCTGGTGTCCGAACGCGCGGTGCGTGCGCACAAGGCCGCCGCCGCCATGGATCCGCTGACCGGCATGCTCAACCGCCGCGGTTTTGCGGAGGCCTGCGCGCGCGTGATCGAGCGCGAGGCGCATGCGGGGCGTCCGGTCTCGGTGCTGATCTTCGACATCGATCACTTCAAGAGCATCAACGACCGGTTCGGCCATCCGGCCGGCGACGAGCTGCTCAAGCTGTTCTCCACGGTGGTGATGAGCAACCTGCGTATCAGCGATCTCTCGGGGCGGATCGGCGGCGAGGAGTTCGCAGCGCTGCTGCCGTGCTCGCTGGAAGAGGGCGTGCTTGCCGCCGAGCGCGTGCGCATGGCCTTTGCCAGTGCGGGCATCACGGTCGAGGAAGGCCCGGTCGATACCACCGTCAGTGTCGGCGTCGCCGGCGGTCCCGCCGGAACCGAGCTTGAAGTGCTGCTGGCGGCTGCCGACACCGCGCTCTACCAGGCCAAGCGCTGCGGCCGTAACCGCGTCGAGGCGGCCGCTGAGCTGCCGCTGTCGCTGGAGCGCCTGCGACGGAAGAGTGCGGGCGCCGGCAGTGCGGTGTCTCCGGAAGCAGCGAGTCCGATCACTGCCTGAGGACGGCGATAACCGGCTGTTTACCGTCGGCTGCGTATCATTCCGGCATGAATGCACGCCGTCATCGCGGGGCGCGCGCCGCCGCTCTGCTGTCGCTCGAGGCTGACGCCAACTCTGCCCGCGGCGGCTTTGCCTGCACGTTCTCCACATCGGACGAGTATGAGACTGCGCTGATCAGCGCACGTCGCGCTCAAGGGCGCTACGACCAGCCGCGCGGCGCCTGGCCTGTTGCTCTGTTCATTGGCTGCGTGCTGATCGTTGCGGTTGTGGTCCTGCTGCTCGGCTGAGCGGCGGCGCATCACAAATGCGACGGGCGCCGTAAGGCGCCTTTTTCTTTTCTCGACGCTGGTCTAGGAAGCGGGCGACATCCAATAGAGAGGATTTTCGTCCATGATCACCGAAATCGCGCAGATCGACGTCAAGCCGGGGACCGAGAAGGATTTCGAGGCCGCGTGCGCCAAGGCAAGGCCGTTGTTCATGCGCGCCAAGGGAGCCAAGGGCATCGAACTGCACAAGTCGATCGAGAAACCGCAGCGCTACCGGCTGTTGGCGAAGTGGGAGACGCTGGAAAACCACACCGTCGACTTCCGCGGCTCGGAAGACTTCGCGGCATGGCGTGCGCTGGTCGGGCCCTATTTTGCCACCCCGCCCGAGGTCGAGCACACCGAGACGGTGCTCAGCGTTACTGTCTAAAGCGCGATGAGATCAGGTTGAATCGTCATCGCGCTTTAGGTCTTTGATTGAGCATGATCTCCGCGCAAACGCGTTCGGCGTTTGTTAGCTAAGGGAAAACCGCTACACACTTTTCCGGATCATGCTCTCTAGGCGTGTACTCTAAAGGATACCCCACCGTGGAATCGGCTTGCGGTTCTTCCCCGCGGAGCGTAGCTTTTCCCTACAGGTAGCTCATTCGAAAGCAATCTGTCGGGTTCGGCCTAGCGGGAGAGAGCGATGGCAGACCAGGTCGCCATGGCACCTTTCCGGTGACTATTTCGAGAATTGCAGTTGCAGCGTCGTGTGTCCGTGCCTCGTGTCGGCGGCCGCCCCGCTGACCGCGCGACCGACCGAGGGCTTTTGCAACGTGCCGCTGATCTTCCACATCGACAGCGGCCGCTATGGCGACCTCGCGCTCGATGGACCTCAACGTGCGGTCATGCTCCACGCACCCGGGGTGATGGCAGACGGAAATTGGTCGGTGGCCGCCTATATCGATCAGCGCGCCGACGATGAGCAGACCGAGGCCCTGGCTGCGATCTTCACCGGCGCCGCCGGTGGTCCTATGGCCGCGTTCACACCGCTGATCAGCAAGAACCTGGGGGTGAGCAAGGTCCCGATCACATTCCGGATCGACGGCAAGACGCGGTCCGCGGAAATCCCGGGCATTCTGCACATGTCCGTCGATCCGTTGCCGACCATGCATCCGAGCGGGGAGATGTGGGCGAACATCGGCCATCCGGTCAGCCCCGACAAGATGGCGATGGCCGTCGGAGCCACCGGCAATACGTTCAGCGATCATGGCATGCGCTGGGATAATTCCGGCAAGAACGGCCTCTATGCGTCGATCCGCTGGTCGAACCAGGCGTGATGCAGCTCCTGATACGGCCCTGCCGACAAGGCCGGCAACACTCATCGCAAATGACCGACAGCACCCTGGAAACCGTGCTGCGGCGCGATCGCTGGGTCGTCGGCGGCGCGATCGGGATCATTGTCGCGCTGGCATGGGGCTATGTGCTCTGGCTCGCCAACGACATGGACATGGGCGGCATGGACATGACCGGGTTCCGCATGATCCCGGCCGGGATCGGAATCATGTTGCCGGCCAACGAGCCATGGCGAGCGATCGAGTTCGCGTATGTGTTCCTGATGTGGGCGGTGATGATGGTCGGAATGATGGCACCCTCGGCAGCGCCGATGATCCTCATGTACGCCCGCGTCGGTCGACAGGGGAAAGCGCAGGGCAAGCCGTTCGCTGCGACCGGCTGGTTTGCGGCCGGTTATCTCCTCGCCTGGAGCGGCTTTTCGCTGGCGGCAACCTTTCTGCAATGGGTGATCGAGCGGGCAGCCCTGCTGGATTCCCGGATGGCGATCGCCAGCAACCTGCTCGGCGCAATCGTGCTGATCGCGGCGGGAGTCTATCAATGGACACCGCTCAAGGACGTCTGTCTCGCCCAATGCCAGTCGCCGTTTCAGTTCCTGATGCGCCACGGCGGCTTTCGCGACGACCCGCGAGGCTGCCTGCTGCTGGGGCTTCGGCACGGAGGCTATTGTGTCGGCTGCTGCTGGGTCTTGATGGCGCTTTTGTTCGTAGGCGGGGTGATGAACGTGCTTTGGATTGCGCTTTTGGCACTGCTTGTCCTTTTGGAGAAGCTTACGCCGGTCGGACGATGGATCGCGCGTGCCGCCGGCATTGCATGTGTGGCCGCGGGCGCTTGGCTGCTGGTGTCCTTGCCGCAGTGATGAGCAACCTGCTTGATGTTCAGTTCGACTTGCCATCAGCAACACCGCAAGCGTAACTCGACCTTACTGTCCCTCCATTGCTTCGTGTCCGCGCCCACGGAGTGAGAGCAATGCTTTTCGCCGCGGCGCGCACCACCAGCAATCCCGTTCACGCGAACGGCGTGGGCCTCTTACGACGCAGTTGTCCGCAACCGGCACAAATGCGAAGTGCCGATCGCATCGAGCAATGTCTGAGTTTGGAGGCGAAGCGGAAAACATCTGCTCGCACAGAGTATTTCGCATATTGACCCATAGCGGTCAAAGGAAGTTGGCGATAAATGATGATTGCGTGAAATTGGAGCGTCGAAGTGGAGCCCATGGATTTCTGGATAGCGAGCGCGGTTGGATTGGTGATCGCCTATCTCTTCGGCTCCACGCCCACGGGCTATCTGGCGGGGAAACTGCTCAAGGGCATTGATATCCGAGAGCACGGCTCCAAATCCACTGGGGCAACGAACGTATTGCGGATCCTCGGGAAATGGCCTGCGTTGGTGGTCCTGATCGTCGATGTGCTGAAAGGTGCGGGCGCCATCATCGTTGCCCGCTGGTTCTATACAGTGCTATCCACCCTGCCGCCGACAGAGTTTGATTTACAAATCTGGGGGCCATGGGGTGTTTCCTTGGCCGGACTTGCTGTGCTGTTCGGGCATAGCCGTTCGATTTGGTTGAACTTTACAGGCGGCAGATCCGCTGCGACCGGGCTGGGTGTATTGCTGGCGTTGTCTTGGCCAGTGGGTTTAGGTGCTGCGATGGTCTTTGCCGTCGTACTGGCAATTTTTCGGATGGTTTCCCTTAGCTCGATACTAGCGGCGTTGGCAGCAGTCGTCCTTATCTGCAGTTTGGAGCAACCGTTGCCCTATCGGTTGCTGGTGATTGCAGGCAGCATTTACGTGATCGTGCGCCATCGTGCCAACATTCAACGGTTACTGGCTGGGACGGAGCCACATCTAGGTCGAAGTGGCCCAGACCCGAAAGCAGAAGCGCAAATTTAGCGCATGCAAACTCCGGAGTTTCGAGGTCGCACATTTCCGCCTGTGGCCCCACGCGGACCTCCTGGGAGGTTGCTTTTACGTCTGCTGTTTGGGGATAAAGCGGACCCGTTGTGCTCAGAGCGAACTCATCCGGGTGCGACCCATACTAGAAGTCGACCCAGGGGAAATGGCGCTGCTGATCCTGTCCAATTCCGGTCATCTACCAATTCCGGTCATCCATCGGTACCCGATATCCCACGTTCATTGGAGAGATGAAGGATGCCTCGCGGCTCGATAGAGCGGTTCGAGGCGACATAGTCAATCTCGCCGCGCGCGATGCCGATGTCTTGCAACTCCTGTCATTTACGTCGGACAAGGCGGCTCGCAACCTCTGGCGTTTGGACCGTTCCTGAAACGCTCTCCAATATCTCGCGAATAGGCTGGACACGCGCGGCGTGGATGCGGACGTCAATTCTAACCACGTTGTACCATGGGCCGTGGTCATTTCGGCATTTTCCCGAGGACATTGTTTTTCACCCGGACGAAGGTGCCGAGACATCGGTGAGCGCGCTTGACGTGCGGCTTACATTTTCCTCACCGGCAGCTTATTCTTTGCGTTCCAGGCGGTGTTTGAGCCCCGATAATCGGAGGCCGCCCAAGGGATCGGTAGCTTGCGCTATCTCTTCGAGGAGTACGCATTCGACACTGACCGACGCGAGTTGCACCGCGGGGCGGACATCGTCTCCGTCGCGCCGCAGGTATTCGACCTGTTAGATTATTTGATTCGTAACAGGGAGCGCGTTGTCAGCAAAGACGACCTCATCAACGCGATCTGGAATGGGCGCAGCGTGTCCGATGCAGCACTGACGACTCGCCTGAATGTCGCCCGGAGTGCGATCGGCGATTCCGGCGAGCAACAGCGCTTCATCAAAACACTGCCACGCAAGGGCTTCCGTTTCGTCGGACCAGTGCGGGAAGCGCAGAGGCCCCCGGCAAGCGTGGCAGTCACCGATACTCCGGCGCAGCGGCTGAAGCCCGCCCTCCCACTGCCCGATAAGCCCTCTATCGCTGTTCTCCCCTTCACCAATCTGAGCTCCGATCCGGAGCAGGATTATTTTGCCGACGGCATGGTCGAAGACATCATTACGGCGCTGTCCCGTTTCAAGGCTCTATTCGTCATCGCCCGCAATTCAAGTTTTACCTACAAGGGCCGAGCAGTCGACATCAAGCAGGTCGGGCGCGAGCTTGGGGTGCGCTACGTATTGGAGGGGAGCGTTCGCAAAGCGGCAAGCCGAGTGCGCATCACGGGACAGCTCGTCGATACCGCCACCGGCGCACATCTTTGGGCCGATCGGTTTGATGGTGGGGTCGGTGACGTCTTCGATCTGCAGGACCAGGTAACTGAGAGCGTTGTCGGGGCGATCGCGCCAGCGGTGGAGAAGGCCGAGATCGAGCGTGCCAAGCGCAAGCCAACCGGAAAGTCTCGACGCCTATGCCCTCTATTTGCGCGGTTTGGCCAGGCTTTATCAGTTTGCAAGCAGGCAAGCGAACGACGAGGCATTGCGCCTGTTCAATAGCGCGATCGAACTCGACCCGGATTTTGCATTAGCCTACGGTCGCGCCGCCTCTTGCTACGTCTTTGCCAAAACCAACAGCTGGTTTTCAGAAACAGCAAACGAGATTGCCGAAGTGACGAGGCTCGCTCAGCGGGCGGTCGAGTTGGGCAAGGACGACGCGATCGCGATCGCCGCCAGCGGGTGTGCATTAGTGTTTGTTGTTCGTGATCTTAAGTTAGGCGCAGCCTTAATCGATCGAGCGCTTGTGCTCAATTCCAATTTGGCCGAGGCATGGAATTGGGGCGGTTGGGTAAAAAACTGGCTCGGCCAGCCGGAATCAGCGATCGAGCGCTTCGCGCATGCCATGCGCCTGAGCCCACATGATCCGCAAGTGATGAATGTCCAAAGCGGGACCGCGTATGCACATTTCCTCTTGGGACGCTATGATAAAGCGGCATCGTGGGCGGCAATGACATTGCAGGACAATCCGGGCTATCAAACTGGATTACGTCTTGCCGCAGCAAGCAATGCAATGGCCGGACGGCCGGAGCAAGCACACAAGGCAATGGATCGGCTGCGGCAACTGAATCCCACGCTACGTGTTTCCAATCTTAAAGGCGTGCTGGGTCCTTATCAGCATGCCGAAAGATCTTGCGCGATACGGAGAAGCATTACGGCAAGCCGGGCTGCCCGAATGACCGTCGCAGCCAGGTGCTCGCCGGAGGCAACAAGATCGCAAGAGTGGGGATTTCCGCTTCTGGCACAAATGCGAAGTGCCGGCTGCTTCGAGCAATGTCCGCTTTCTGGGCACACTGGAAGGCATTTGCTCGAACTGAATCCTTCTGATTCTGACCCATCTCAGACATTGTTCTGGGCCGTGCGCTGTCCGTCCGGCAACACATCGCTGCTTTTCTTTTGAGTTGCTACGGGAACAATTGGTTCGTGAGCCTATTGGCTTCTCGACACAATCACTTTTTGGAGAAATGTATGAACAGTCTCGCGATCTCTCTTGCAGTCGGGGCAAGTGCGCTTTTCATGTCCGCTGCTTCCGCCGCACCGCTTTCCGCCGATGTATCTGTCGTACCGGGGAGCAACGTTCAAAACGTACGGATGATCTGCAACGAAAACGGCCGCTGCTGGCGCGAGGGCGGAGAACGCCGTGTCATCATCCGTGAACCCCGAGATTCATATGGATACGTTCCTCGTGAGCGTTATATCGAGCGCCGGGGTTACGACGAAGATCGGGGCCCGGGTATCGGCTTCCGAGCTCCTGGCGTGAGCGTCGGTATCGGCACCGACCGCTACTGACCGGCATCGAAGATCCGGATCCAGGGGTTCGACTCGATTGGCCGCATCAAGACAGCGATCGGCTTGTAACGTTGCTCACTGAAATGCCACGGCCGCATGAGCGCGGCGGTCGTGGTTCGCTCGCTTCGAAAGCTTCCGTCATGATGGTCCTGGATCGCGCCGTCGTTCCGATCGTGGTTCTCGTCGTCGAAGACGAGATGGTGCTACGCATGCGTGCGGTCGATATGGTGGAGGATGCCGGCTTTACGCCAGTCGAGGCGGTCGATGCTGACGAAGCTTTCGCGATCCTCGAATCGCGTTCCGATATCGCGCTTCTTTTCACCGACATTCAGATGCCGGGCAGCATGGACGGTCTGAAACTCGCGCACGCGGTGCGCGAACGCTGGCCGCCGATCAAGATCATTCTCGTATCGGGACAGTTGAAGCCGGCAAGCATCGATATTCCCGCCAACAGCCGCTTTTTTGGAAAGCCGCTTGAAGCGAGGGAAATGATTGGCGAGCTGCAGAATATGATCGGGCACGTCTGAAATCAGCGTTTTCAGGCTCATGATCACGACAATCGTACGATTCCAGCAGAATTCACATCAGCCAAACGATGCGAGCGGGGCCCGACATATGGTGATAGAGTCGGGATGCTTGAAATCGAGCGTCAACAGGACCAGGAGGGGCACTTGACCGCTGCGACGCCTCCCGAGCAGTTCATGGCTGCGGAGAACGCCAGCCTCCGGCTGCTGCTGGCGCAGGCCGAACTCTACACAAAGAACCTGCTGGCTCAAGCCGGCATTGATGCCAAGGAGCGCGATGAGGCCGACAAACTCAAGAAGTTGATCCTCGAAGAACTGCATCACCGCATCAAGAATACGCTGGCGATCGTGAGCGCCATTGCCTCCCAGAGCCTGCGCAACGTGCCGAGTGCCGAACACGCGCAGCACGCCATCGAGGGACGGCTGCTGGCGCTGGGGCGGGCTCACGATCTGCTTTTGCAGGCTCAATGGAGCGGTGCGGATCTCGGGAAGATCATTCGCGGCGCCACCGAAGCGTTTGACAGCTCCGATGTGCCGAAATTCGTGATTGCAGGACCTGATGTCCCGATGGCGTCGGAAGCGGTCATCGCGATTGCGATGACCCTCAACGAACTCTGCACCAATACAACGAAGTTCGGCGCATTGTCCGTTCCCGAGGGGCGGGTCGACATCGCCTGGACGATCGATCCGACGACGCGGCGTCTGCATCTGAGATGGATAGAGAAGAACGGCCCCGCGGTTCGGGTTCCGGAAAAGCGCAGTTTTGGCACACGCCTGGTCGAGACTCTCGGCAAGCAACTGAAGGGCAATGTGCAGTTGACGTATGAGGTCAGCGGCTTCGTGTACACTTTGGACGTACCTCTGGCATCCCTGACGGCGATAGGACCCTGACCGGGGTTTAGCCGGGTTCGTTCAGGGCGGAGTTTCGGCCGCCCATCTCAATTGCCGGAGCCGATCCGATGAAACCGGATGCAGCTCTCGAAAGTTCCGACCTGAAGTCACTAAGCTGAACGCGCGACCCCTCAAGGAGGACGCCATGGAAGAATTTGTACACCGCGAGAAACTGCGTATCTTCAAAAGGCGCCTTGCTGAAACCGAAAATGACGCCCAGCGGCAACTTCTCGCGAAGCTGCTGGCCGAGGAAGAAGCAAGAGATATGTCGACAAAGCAGACGAGGTAAGGCCGTCGCAGTTCGCGCCCGGGCGCTTGCCGTAGCGGCCGGCAGGCGCACTCAAGGGACGGGTTAGCGGGGTTTCCGCTTTGTCGTCTTTCGTATAGCATTGTCGCATGAGCGAAGCTGAGCATTTGTTTGTGGCCTTGCGTCAGTCGGCAGACGACGACGTGGTGGACATGCTCGAACGCATGGTGCGGGATGCGCCGGATCATGCCCTGAACAAAATGAACGCGCTTGATCTCGCGGCCAAGGAGGGCCTTGGCGAGGAGCGGGTCATCGCGGCCTGCCTGAACGCGGTGGGGCTCGGCATGCTGGAGATGACGTGGAACGTCATGTGCCCGAGCTGCGCCGGTGTTCTCTCGGCCAATAAAAGCCTGAAGACGCTGAACAGGGCGCAGTATAGCTGCGCTTTCTGCGCCGCCGGCTATGAGACGACGCTGGACAATCTGGTCGAGGTGACCTTCACGGTAAGCCCGCGCGTGCGGAAGATCGCGGCGCATAGTCCCGATGAATTGTCCGCCGCTGAATATTATCGCCAGATCTTCTGGAGTTCGTCCATCGATCTTCCAGCCGATCCGGAGAAGCTGCTGGACGAGGTGACGCTCGAAATTGTCGACCTGCCGCCGGGAGAAAGGGCCATCCTTTCCTTGCACGTATCGGAGGGCACGTTGATCGTGTTCGATCCCGTGACGCATACGGCTCAGTTCCTTGACGTCAGGGGCGAAGAGGCGAGCGAACGCCAGAACCTGTCCGTGATCTTCAACAAGGTCCAGGTTGCCGCCGAAACCGTTGCCTTGCGGCCCGGGCCACTGCGGCTGACTTTGGAAAACCGCACCGAGAGCCGGGTTTTGCCGACGCTATGGGTGGCGAACCAGGCGCTGGACGACCTGCTGAAGCGACGCAAGCCCGTTCTCACGGCAAGGCGTCTGCTCACCAATCAGACGTTCCGCGACATCTACCGGACCGACACGCTCGCCATTGGCCAGCACCTCAAGATATTGAGCCTGACTTTCCTGTTTAGCGATCTGAAGGGCTCCACTGAACTCTATGAGCGCGTCGGTGACCTCACCGCCTTCGATCTCGTCAACGAGCATTTCAGGCTGCTGCAGGAGATCATCACGTCCGAAAGGGGGGCGGTCGTGAAGACGATCGGCGATGCCGTGATGGCGACCTTCGAGACGCCTGACCGCGCCATTGCCGCGGCGATCCGCATGCGCGAGGCGATGAGCGATCTTGGCGCCGAGCGCCAGCATCAGAGCCTGAGCCTGAAAATGGGCATTCATGAAGGATCATGCCTCGCGGTCACCCTCAATGCGCAACAGGACTATTTTGGCCAGACGGTGAACGTCGCATCGCGCGTCCAGAGCATTGCCGCTTCGCGCTCGATCGTGGTGACGGAATCGGTGGTCGCGAACGCGCAGGCCCGGGCCCTGCTTGAAACCAACGGGCTGAAGCCGGCGCTCAAACGCGTGGTGTTGAGCGGTATCGCAGACAAGATGTCGGTCTACGAGATTTCTTGAGCACGGCGGTAGTCAGGCCAAGTCGTCATCGTCTTTTCTTTCTCGAGCCGCGCCGATCGGCACGGCCGGCCGTCGATCCGTACGGGCAAAGATGATCGGGCCGGCCAAAAGTCCGCCAGCCCGACCGTTCGTACCGTCAGTTGGCCGTGCCCGGCATGCAAGGCGGTGAAGAATAGGGAGCCGAGGCGAACGCGCCAACGTTCGGAGCCCGCACACAATTGACGACAGAGCCGGTCGTCGTTGTAGCCTGGGTGTGCCGCGCCGCGACACCGCTGCGGGCGGCCGAAGCTTCGCTTGTGTATGCGGCTGCGGCGACCAGAGCAGCCGCCACGAAGGTCAATTTGGTCATTGGTTTTCTCCACATGATGATAGAAGCCAAGCAGGCTCGGCTCCTAGGACCAAGTGCGATGAACGATCGGATTTATTTCATCACGCGCGATCACTGAAGCGCGAGCGCCTCGTCGACCAGAGCATCGCTCCGACACGGCCCAATCCAGCGCCAGTCCAGACGCTAAAATTCCCGCCAGAAGCCCAACACTGACCACGGCGTGGCGTCCGCACACGCAAGCAATTGCTCAGTCAAGTCCCAGGGACGATCAAATCGACCTCCGAGCAATAACGCACAACTTGGGAATATCGCAGCCCTGAAGAAAATCTGCTCAGCAGAAGCGCACTCAAGCACGCCGGGTACCGTACGGAGGCTTCTATGATCGATTTCAGCCGTTGGGCCGCTTGCTGATTGACCGTTCGCTTTCAAGCAAAGTTGCGAAGTCCTGTCGATCAAGGCCCTCATCGAGCGCCACATCACAAAATACTTCCGCAACTCTCCGCTCTACCGGGGAAATAGCCGGAAAGCCGAATACCGATCTCCTCCCACTTTTATATGTGGCGCGTAAGGGGCTTGCTTCAAGACCCCGGTCATCCCGTAGAAACGCCGACCGAAGCCAGAACCTCGGAGTCACGAGTGATGTGCGTGTTGTTGTCGGCGTGCGGTTCGCGCGCGGCGGGGCTGGTCGCCGCCGTGAGAACGACCGGGGTGTGGCGATGACCAGCCATGCGGTGGTGATCGTCGGGGGAGGTCCGACAGGGCTGATGTTGGCAGGCGAGTTGGCTTTGGCGGGCGTCGACGTTGCCATCGTCGAGCGGCGCGCCGGCCACGACCTCATCGGCTCGCGTGCCGGGGGGCTGCACTCGCGCAGCATCGAGGTCCTTGATCAGCGCGGAATCGCCGATCGGTTCCTCTCGCAGGGACAAGTGGTCCAGGCCGCGCGGTTCGCCGGCATCCCTTTGGACGTCAGCGACTTTCCTACCCGCCACAATTACGTGCTTGGGCTATGGCAGAAACACATCGAGCGCATACTCGCCGGCTGGGTCAACGAACTGGCGGTGCCGATCTATCGCGGACGTGAGGTAACGGGTTTCACGCAAGACAACACCGGGGTCGATGTCGAGCTGCTCGGTGGCCAATCACTGCGCGCGGAATATCTCGTCGGATGTGACGGCGGACGCAGTCTGATCCGGAAAGCGGCCGGAATTGACTTCCCCGGCTGGGATCCGACAACCAGCAACCTGATCGCTGAAGCCGAGATCACCGAGGAGCCGGAATGGGGCATTCGCCGCGACGCCACCGGCATCCATTCGTTGAGCAGGTTGGGAGACGAGGGCACGGTCCGAATTCTGGTCACGGAACAGCAGCTCGGCCGAACCGACGAACCCACCCTGCGCGATCTCAGCGAAGGGCTCATCGCCGTGTACGGCACCGATTACGGGATCCACAATCCGACATCGATTTCCAGATTCACCGATATGACCAGGCAGGCGGCGTCCTACCGCAACGGACGTGTGCTGCTGGCCGGAGACGCCGCGCACGTCCATTACCCGGCGGGCGGACAGGGCCTCAACACCGGTATGCAGGATGCGGTGAATTCTGGGATGGAAGCTGGCCCGGGTTGTCAAGGCGACATCGCCGGAAAGCCTCCTGGACACCTATCATGCCGAAAGGCACCCGGTCGCCGCCCGCGTGTTGCGCAACACCATGGCCGCAACGGCACTTCTTCGCCGCGCGGACGAACGGACCAAGGCCTTGGGCGACACCATTTCCGAGCTCCTCGAAATGGATGAACCTCGGAAGCGGTTCGCCGCGGCGATTTCGGGCCTCGACATTCGATACGACCTCGGTGATGGACACCCGCTGCTTGGGCGCCGCATGCCCGATCTCGACCTGATCACCGTGAACGGCCCGCTACGGGTCTTCGGCCTCCTGCATGATGCCGTGCCAATCCTGCTCAACCTCGGTGAGCCCGGCGGCCTCGACATCACGCCATGGGCCGATCGGGTCCGGCTGATCGACGCGCGATGTGTTGGCACGTGGGAGCTTCCGGTGCTTGGCGCGGTCGCTGCTCCCGATGCCATATTAATTCGGCCCGACGGATATGTGGCTTGGGTAGGTAACCTCACCGAGCCGAGGCTCGCTGGCGCGCTAACCACTTGGTTCGGACCGCCTGCCGCGGCGTAGCCGTACAGGTTCTCCCCGCGGCCTCTCAGCTAATCCGCGGGCTGGCCGGGATGTCACCTCAGGTCAGCTTCAGGTGACCCCCGGCCGATCATCGAGAGAACCGTCCGGGCGAGATCGGCAGCGGAGTCCACAAGCTGATCTGCGCCGGCAGTTTCAAGTTCGTCTCGGGTGCCATAACCCCACAGCACGCCGAGGCCGCGCATTCCGACAGCATGGGCCCCGGAAATGTCATGCCGGCGGTCTCCGACCATCAGGCTGCGGGAAGGCGAGATATCATGCTTGGACAAAATATGGGCGAGCAGTTCAGGCTTGTGATCCAGCTCGCCGCCCGGCACTGAGCCATAGATGCCGTCGAAGTATGTGGCGAACTCCAGATGCTCCAGAATGCGGCTCGCGAAAGTCACCCGCTTCGACGTCGCTAGATAGATTCGCAATCCGGCCCGCTTCATCTCTTCAAGGGCTTTGCCAATTCCCGGATAAGGCTCGCTTCCGAAAAGCCCGCTTTCACCGTAGTGTTGACGATAGGCCGTTACTCCTTCGCCAACTCGGCCGTCTCCATATGGCTCCAGCAACGCCCGCATTATGTCTTCGAGCGGTGGCCCGATAACGCGTCGTATGTCGAGGGTTTCAGCCGGTTCATGTCCAAGCGCGCGCAATGCAGCAACGCAGCTTGCAAGAATGCCGGGCTGCGAATCAATCAGGGTGCCGTCGAGGTCCAGAAGAACGGAGCAAGTCATAACCAGAACATAGCGGCCGATGGGAAACGAGTACATGTCGTTTCGTTTGACTTCCGCTCCGGGTCATTCGCGTCGGTTTGACCGTGCGCCGACGACTTCCGGTCGTAACCAACGCTGCGGGCGGTCTAATAAGTGTAGAACATCCGTTGGATCTCCTTGGTGTCGGTCGTCTTGGTCAGCGCCAGCATCAGCAAGATACGTGCCTTCTGAGGGTTAAGCGTATCTGAGACGACGAAGTCGAGTTCGTCGTCCTTGGCCTCCCCATTGCGCGCGACGATGCCGTTCCCGACACGGCTGCTGCGAACAATCACGACACCCTTCTTGTGGGCCTCGACGAGAGCCGGCTCAACCGCGGGCCGAGCAAGACTGCCGTCACCCACCCCAGCATGCACGATCCCCTTAGCCCCGGCTGCGACAAAAGCGTCGATCGCGACCCGGTTCATGTTGGCGTAGCCGTAGACAATGTCGACTTGCGGTAGGACATCGAGACCCGAAACGTCAAATTCGGAGTCCACGGTGTGCCGGCGCGTCGATTGACGATAGAAGTACGGTTTGTTTCCCTGCATGTAGCCGAGAAAGCCGAGTTCCGGTGTGCGGAAGGTGTCTGCCGTCGAGGTGTTGGTCTTGGTTACCTCGCGAGCCGCGTTGATCTGATCGTTGAGAGCAACGAGCACGCCCTTGCCGACCGCCTCGTCGCTGCCGGCGAGGATCACGGCGTTGTAGAGGTTGATCGGCCCGTCCGCGCTGATCGCTGTCGACGGCCGCATCGCGCCGACGATGACGACAGGCTTCTTGCTCTTGACGACAAGGTTCAAAAAATAGCTGGTTTCCTCGATCGTATCAGTACCGTGCGTGATCACAATTCCATCCACGTCGTCCTGCGCGAGGAGCGCGTTGACGTGCTTTGCAAGCTTGAGCCAGTAGTCATTGTTCATGTTCTCGCTGGCGATCTGGAAAACCTGCTCGCCCTTGACGTTCGCCACCTTTTTCAATTCCGGAACGGCGTTCAAAAGGCACTCTATGCCCACAGTTGCTGCGGTGTAACCGACCACGGTGGTGCTGCTCGCACCGGTGCCGGCGATCGTGCCACCGGTCGCCAGAACCGTGACGTTGGGCAGACCGGGGCCCTTCGCGTCCGCGACTGCAAAACTGAAGAGCAGCACGAAGAGCACGCTCATTGTCGCCAGTGCGTGATCACGCACTCGAAGCTGCCACATCTTGACCTCCCTTTCCTAGAAAGCCTCGTCGATGCGCCCCAGTTCGCTCAGCGTTGCATCGTCCTCCAGCCGAGGCCCCCTGTCTAGGGTGGCTACGCTTTCAGATGGTTCGCTTTGGGTCATTCGCGGCGTTTGACCGTGCGCCGACGACGTCCGGTCTTCCCTCACGAGCCCTTTTCAGGGGCGGTCTGCATGTCTCAAAGGTGCCAACAACGGACTCGTGCACCGCAGCAAAAAATCTCTATTCGATCACTTCGTTGGCGCGGGCGAGTAGGGAGAGAGGGTATGTGATGCCGAGCGCCTTTGCAGTTTGCTCGGCTCTCTTCAATGTTTTGTCCACTCGTCGATCGGCGCGGTCTTCCTGGGCCCGCCGACAGTCGCGCAAACGCCACGGCTGTTCTAATCCTGTGTGACATCACACGCCGATCGCCGAAGCGTGATTGCGCCGCCCCTGCGCGGAGGGAATGCCAACGCCTAATTGCTAATCAGTGAATGGACAGCACGCGCATGGGTTGCGCGCCGGTAACAGGAGGATAGCATGACCAGCTTCAAATTGTTGGGCGCGACGCTCGTTCTCTCCGCGCTCCTTGCGACGCCGGCCTCGGCATGGCCGTCGGCCTCGGAGCCCGCGGCGGCCGCAGCCCAGGACCCGACCTTCTCCATCTATTCGAACGATAACCGCGGATTTTCGGGTACGATGGCCTCGCAGGCGCCGCGCGGCGACGCGTCGGGACTGCATATGTCGGTACGGCCGCATCGCGGAAATCACACCGCCCACGTTAGGCGCTACTGAACTCAGACATTGCTCGACGCGGCCGGCACTTCGCATTTGTGCCACTAAAGCGCGATGAGATCAGGTTGAATGGTCATCGCGCTTTGGGTCTTTGTTTGAGCATGATCTCCGCGCAAACGCGTTCGGCGTTTGTCGCGAGGGAAAACCGCTACAGACTTTTCCGGATCATGCTCTACCTGAAATGCAAATACTTCGCTGTCACAGAAAGTATATGTCCGGCTATTCGTGATCGCCTCCAATTTGCTGGCGCCGGCACTCCAGTCGATGTGCACCATTGAATTGGCGCCAATTGGAAGGCGCTCGATTGCTAACTCGGCAAAGAGTCCAACAGATTGTGCCCTTGTCATTGGCCGGAGACGGGAAACCATCTAAGGTCTGTCGCGTCGCCGGTCCGGTAGATGGGAATGGTCAGAGAGCAATGAGCAAAACCATGAAAAGCGGAACAAAAGGCCTCCTTGTTGCAGTCGGCCTCAGCGCGTTCCTGTTCCTCAACGCCCAAGCAGTGACAGCGCAGCAGAGTGGTCAGCCACTTTCATCCGAGCAGATTGCCCAGATCGTGAGGAGCCCCGATCGCACTGCGGCAGATCGCGTCAATGATGAGCGCCGCAAGCCTGAGCAGATGCTGGGCTTCATCGGCATTCGTCCCGGTATCGTCGCGGTCGATCTCAGCGCGGGCGGTGGCTACACTACGGAATTGCTGGCCCGTGCGATCGGACCCTCGGGCAAGGTTTATGGTCAGAGCCGGCCGCGCGATCCCAACCGGGCGCCCACACCCCCGGCAACGCCCGAGGGCAGCAGCAACCCAGCCACCACGTCGAGTCGCGGCGCCGGCAAGCGCGCCACGACCATCGCCGGTCGCCCTCGCCGAACGCGAAAACAATCTCCGAAGCAATGGCGTCCAGGCCGCCCCGATCGTCGCGCTCTCCCGACCGTTCGAAGATCCCGTTCCGTCCGAGCTCGCGGCAGAAGGCGTCGATCTCGCGACCTTGATGTTCAACTATCACGACCTCGGATACCTCGGCGTGGATCGCGCGGCGATGAACAAAGCGGTCTTTGGCGCGCTCAAGTCGGGAGGCCTCTACGTAATAGCCGATCATTCGGGTCGGGCTGGTACCGGCATCTCCGAATCCGGTACCTTGCATCGCATCGAGGAGGCGTTTCTTCGGCAGGAAGTCGAAGCGGCGGGGTTCAAGCTGACTGAGGAAGGCAATTTCCTGCGCAACCCGAACGATCCCAGAGATAAGAATACGCCGGACCCGCCGCAACCGAAGGACGAATTCGTGCTCAAGTTCGTCAAGCCGTGAGCGGGGCGTGTCGCATTGGGATCATCCACGTCGCTCCGACGGCGTGGCGATGACTTCCGGTCTTCCCTCACGAGCAGATCTTTTCAGGGGGCGTGCGGATGTCTCGAACGCGCCCCATTAACGGAAGCCGGCTGTCCAAGGAGCCCGCGCAGGCTTGTTTGGCCTTAATGCTTGCTCAGAAACGCAAGGATAGCCTGATCGTAAGCCTCGGGGGTTTCCGAAGGCACGGTGTGTGAACTTCCGGAAACGACAATTCTCTCGCGGCTTGGCAAGCAACTCTCCAGTTGATCCATGATCAGATAAAAGAACTTCGGGCTGCGTTCGCCATTGGACAGAAGGGTCGGGGCACTGATCGCTTTAGCCATCTCGCAGGTAAAGATGGGCCTCGGACGCTTCGTCGTCGCATCAGCCTGGGCGGAAGCGACGTTCTCCAGGTTCATTTTCTTGTGTGCTTCGGAACGACGCTCATAAGCGCCGGGTCCGCCGACGGCATCCACGA
Source organism: uncultured Alphaproteobacteria bacterium (assembly GCA_963770385.1). Taxonomy (GTDB): domain Bacteria; phylum Pseudomonadota; class Alphaproteobacteria; order Rhizobiales; family Xanthobacteraceae; genus Bradyrhizobium. The sequence continues at coordinate 5,115,790 of CAVYPJ010000003.1, forward strand.
AAAGAGGTATGCCGGCTTTGGTGTCGCCAGCCTTGAATGCTTCCCTTGCCGGCGCCTGGCCACGGCTCCACTCTTTCAACATGTCCGCAGCATCCGGCACGCCCGCCAACAGGCCTGTGGCGGGCGGCTCATTGAGCGCGAGGCTGATGATCATGTCGGGGTGCGTGGCGGCGAAGAAAAGCGCGGCGTGCGCTCCCGATGAATGCGCTACGATTCGCACTTTCGATAGGCCAAGAGCGCGTACGAAGGCAGCGAGATCCTCTCCATGCGCGTCAGCGGCGCCATCCGGCATACCGTCGGGGCTTACATCGTTAGAAAAATGATTGCGGCGGCTGTAAGCTATCGCGCGATAACGACCTGCGAATTTTGGAAGGTGTTCTGCCCACATCCTGTGGTCTTGAAGGCCACCGTGAACAAATACGACCGGTTCGCCCTGTCCGACGTCTACATAGGCAATTTCGGTGCCGTTGGCGGAAATCCGCTTGACGTCATCGGCCGTGGCCATCGTGCCCATCACGCTCATGATGAGAGCTCCGACGGTTATCCGCGCAAAGTCGCGTCGCGTCATGCCGGTTATCATGTCGGCTTCCTTCTGTTGTCCTGGGTGGGAGAGCTAAAGCTAAAAATATCCAGGTCGTGTCCGGTAACGACATTGCCCTCGTACAGCCGCCGTACTTCGTCGAGCAGCACATCTTCCGGATCGGGCATCGCCATTGCGGCGCCAATATTCACGCGATGCGTCAGGATCAGCAGCTCCGGCCGCACTTGGTTTGCAAGCTCGGCCAGCTCAGTCGAGGACGTGTGGTTCTCGCGCCTGTAGGCCTGCCACTTCGGCGCAACCGTGTCATAGGTCGATTGTGAATAGGCCTCGTGGATCAGCACGTCACAGCCATGGCAATTGTCGAGCAGAGACTGCGTTGGCGCGGTGTCTCCGGAGAAGACGATCGTTTTATGTGGCGTTTGGACGCGAAAGCCGAAAGCGTTCTCGAGCCCAGCGTGCCGCACAGGAAACGCTGTGACCTCGACATTGCCATCGCTGTAAAAGACACCCGCTTCAATCTCATGCGCATGGATCGCGCATCCAGAGGCCGGAAGTCTGTCGATGCCGTTGAGGCGACTGTCGATATCCACCTTCCAAGCGCTCAGCACATGTTGGGTCATATCGCTCAGCCCCTTGGGGCCGTAGACGACGACCGGCTCCTTTCGTCCCAGGATCCACGGCGTCAGGAGCAAGTCCGGATATCCCGCTGTATGATCGGCGTGCAGATGGGTTACAAATACCGTTCGCAAATTGATTGCGGCGGGGCCGATCGCCAGTACGCCCTTGTTGTAAGCGGCTACTGCGCGGCGAATGACGCCAGGGCCGAAGTCGATCAGATAGGGCATGCCGTCGACAATGATGACCGTGGCAGGTCCGGATCGATCCGGATCGGGGCGGGGCGTTCCCGTACCCAGCATTACGATCTGGGTCCCGACGTTCGGCTCTGGGCTACCGGCCTGTGGGTCCGCCTTTGAGATGATCACGTACGTTCCCTCAGCTGCTGTCAGCGCCGACTTGAGCTCAGTCGAGTTGGATCTTGGCTGTCTCGATGATCTGCTTCCATTTCGCGGCGCGGGTCTTGAGCCAGCTTTCAGCCTGGGCGCCCCTCGTTCCCATAAGCTCGAGCTCCTGGGCGCGAAGGCGCGCTTGCACGTCAGGCGGCTTCAGAGCCTTCAGCACCTCATCCTCGAGAATCGCGCGAATGGATGCGGGAGTTTTGGCCGGGGCTAGCATCACGAGAGCGAACGCAACGTCGAACCCTGGATAGCCCGCCTCGGAGACCGTCGGCACATTCGGCGCGCCTGGCGCGCGTTGCGGACTCGAAACGGCGAGACGCCTTCAGTTTGCCTTCTCTGACAAGTTCGATAACGCTCGGCGTCGCCAGAAACCCTGCTTGCACGTGTCCGCCGACGAGATCGGTCACAACTTGAGGGTTGCCCCTGTACGCAACATGCACGACGTCGAAGCCTGCCTGCACGCGCAGCGACTCCAGCGTCAGATAGCCGGGGTTGCCCTTTGCGCCGCCGCTGCCAAGCGTCACGCTGTTCTCCTTCGCGAAGCGGACGAAGTCCACGAGGGAATTCACGGGAACGGAGGGATGAACGACAAGCATCTGAGAGAAGCTCGCGACAATCGAGATCGGTACGAAGTCGCGTTCCGGATCAAACGGCAATTTTGGGTAGAGCGCCGGATGCGCCGTGAGGGGCGTATCGAGAACCATGAGCAGGGTGTGGCCGTCCGGCGTTGCCTTGGCGACGGTCTCGGTGCCCACGTTGCCCGCGACCCCCGGCCGGTTCTCAACAATGAACGGCTGCTTCAAGCTGGCGGAAAGCTTTTCCGCCAGTAGACGCGCGGTGAAGTCCAGCGGTCCGCCCGCAGGGAAGGGTACGACGATCGTGACGGTATGGCTTGGATAGCCCTGAGCGAAAGCGGGACCGCTGGAGACGAGCGCGAGAGGGCCAGCCAACGCGGCGGCCAAGACAAGAGAGTGAGCCGGGAAACGTGTCCATCGGATCAGGGTCATCGCAACCTCCAGCCGGACTTCGGCAGAACAGTAGCCAGATCGGATATAACCGGGTAATCGTAAGACGTGATCGGGACATATCAATTTGCGTAAGGGTGCTCCGATGCTGTGGAACGAGCGCATTGGGCGCCGCCTGAAGTTGCGGGACTTTCATGTCCTGCTCGCCGTCGTGCGGCGCGGCACCATGGCCAGGGCCGCCAACGAACTTGCGATGTCCCAGCCTGCGGTGTCGAAAGCAATTGCAGACATGGAACGTGAACTTGGCATCCGCCTGTTGGATCGCACCCCGCGCGGCGTCGAGCCTACAAGCTATGGGCGCGTGCTTGTGAGGCGCGGGTTGGCTATTTTCGATGAGCTCAGGCAGGGGGTGCAAGAACTCGAATTTTTGGCCGATCCGTCCGTTGGAGAGCTCCGCATCGGCAGCTCGGAAGGAATGGCGGCCGGGGTTCTACCTGCCGTCATCCGGGAAATTTCTCGACGACACCCTCGTGTCGTCATCAACGTGGCTCAAGCGCTGTTCGCGACAACGCAATACCGCGACCTGCAGGAGCGTAGCGTCGATCTGCTTTTTGGCCGCGTGTTTGCGCCGCCCCCTCCCGAGGAAGGCGTGGTTGTGGAGAAACTGTTTGACGACCATGTCGTCGCCGTCGTGGGCAAACACCATCCGCTGGCGCGTTCCCGGCGGCTTACGCTCGCAAATCTCGCGGAGCAGCGCTGGATTTTGCCGCCGCCAAGCAATGAAGCAGGACGTCTTGCTGCCGAGATTTTTACCTCGAGCGGCTTGAAGCTGCCGCGTGCGCCGGTCACAACAATCTCAATCCACCTTGCGCTGAGGCTGCTGGCGAACGAACGGTTCGTCGCCTTCCTGCCGGGCTCGGTTCTCCGATTTGGTGGGCACGAACGCATGCTGAAAGTGTTGCCGGTCAAATTGCCGGTCCAGCAGCGACCGGTCGGAGCCATCACCCTGAAGGACCGAACGCTGAGCCCGTTGGTCAAAGTTTTTCTGGAGTGTGTCCGCCAAACCGTTGATCAGCCGCGGGCGCGAAATTCAGTCCGTTAGGGGCACTCGGGTCGCTTGACCGTGCGCCGATGACGCCCGGTCTTCCCTCAACGTGGCTGTGCTTGTGAGTTTATGGCCTTTAATCTAGCCGGCCTTGGCCCCAGCGACGTCGTCCGACTTGAAATAGTCGATCATGACCTTGACGATCGCCATCAGCGGCAGCGCCAGCGCCAGGCCCCAGATCCCGAACACGACGCCGAGCAGGATCTGGAACGCGAACAGCGTCGCGGGTGGAATGTCGAGCGCCTGGCGCTGGATGAGCGGCGTCAGAACATAGCTCTCCAGCGCATGCACGCCGAGAAACAGGATGGCCGCGCTGAGCGCCGCGACCCAGCCCGAGGCGAGGCTCGCGAGCACCACGATCAGCCCGGCAATGATCGCGCCGACGGTCGGGATGAAAGCCAGCAGGCCGGCCTGGATGCCCAGAATGAACGAGCTCTGGATGCCGATGATCGCAAGCCCGATCCAGGTCACGGCGAACACCACGAACATGGTGATGATCTGCGCGATCAGCCAGCGCTCCAGCGTCTCGCCGATGCGGTCGATGATCACGATGGCGCGGCTGCGATATTTGGCCGGCGCCATGAACACCAAGCCATCATAGTAGATCGAGGGTTGGGCCGCGAAGGCGAGCCCGAGAAACAGCACGATGAAGAAGTTTCCAACCGCGCTCACCGTGCCGAGCAGGAGCTTCAGCGTCTGGCTAAAGATTGCTCCGCCGCTCGAGGCGAGCGCGCTGGCGCTTGGAAGATTGCGCGGCGGGGACGGGGCAGGGGTGCTTCCGTTCGAGGTCTCCTGCGATGACGCGGTCGCATTGCCCAGATCGAAATAGCTGGTGTCGATGCCGTGCTTGTCGAGGAAGGCTTTGACGTCGACGAGCTGCGACTTGATCGTGTTGGAGAGCGCGGTCGCCTGCTGGGCGATGGTGGCGCCGCCAAGGAACACGACGCCCGACAGCATGACCGCGAGCGCGAGGCAGACGATCACCAGCCGCAGCGGATGCGGCCAGCGGACGAACTGGCCGAGCTGGTTGCTCATGGCGTTCAGCGCAACGCCGAGCAGCATGCCGGCAAATATCAGGAACAGCGTCGTCGCGAAATTCCAGGTGAACCATAGCAGGGCCGCGAACAGCACGATGCCGATACCGCCGACTGCAATCGCCCACGCCAGATCGTTGCGGGCTTTGAGCCGTTCGTCGCTTGAGACTGCCAACTTGATTCCCATCTACCGGTTTGCCGCAGCCACTCTTTAACCAAATCCGCTTGGGATCAAGCCGCCCCGGCGCGCCGGTTTGACGCTGGATGGCCTCTGCGACGCGCAAGGCCGGCCTGATTGACAATCGCCGGGACCTTCAGGTGTCGTTCGTCCGGATTATTGACACCGTCGCAGGGCTCGGCAGAGTGGGCTGCGGTCGCGGCATGTTGATCCGGCGCCTCGCCACGGGCATGATGCGCCGGTTGCGGCGGCGAGGTTGGAAAGAAGCAATGAAAAAGCCCGTGGTCGGCGTGATCGGAAACGCCTATCGCGTCGAGAACCGGTTTACGACCCAGATGGTCGGCGAACGCAATTTGCGCGCGGTCGCGGACGTGTGCGGCGCCCTGCCACTGATGTTTGCCGGCAGCCCCGACATCACCGATATCGGCGCGCTCCTGGAGGTGGTCGACGGCATTGTGCTGACCGGCGCGCGGGCCAATGTTCACCCGACCCGTTTCAACACCGAACCGCACATCAAGCACGAACCCTATGACATCCGTCGCGACGAGGTCGCGCTGAAGCTGTCGGAGGCCTGCGTCGCCCGCGGCATCCCGCTGTTCGGTATCTGCCGCGGATTGCAGGAGATGAATGTCGCCTTCGGCGGCTCGCTGCACCCGGAGATCCGGGAGATCCCGGGACGCATGAACCATCGCATGCCGCGACTGGACAGTGGCGAGATCCATCCCGACCCCAGGGTCATCTTCGCCGACCGGCACGAGGTCACGCTGACGCCCGGCGGCGCTTTCGCAAAGATCCTCGGCTGCGACTCGATCCGCGTCAATTCGCTGCACGGGCAGGGCATTCTCGAACTCGGCGAGCGCGTCCTGGTCGAGGGCGTTGCCGAAGACGGCACCATCGAGGCGATCCGCATCGCCGACGCGCCGGGATTTGCGCTCGGCGTGCAATGGCACGCGGAGTATGACCCGCAGAGGAATCCGATCAACCGCGCGCTGTTCGAGGCGTTCGGCGAGGCGCTGGCGGGGCGGACCCGGGCATCCCGATCTTCGTAAACTCTGAAAACTTGCTGACCCGCGGGCTCACCCAGGATTTCCCTCGCCGCGCGCTCGCCCAAAGCACGAGTTCTGCTTGCCTCATCCGATCCAATCCCCGTAGACCTCACCGGAGATGGTGATGCCTACGGGCCTGACTGTGCCGGCCAGCACGGAAGCGCTGGTGTCATCGTTGGTCAGCGATCTGCCGCCGCTTGATATGTCACTGCAATGTCGCTGCCTTGAGGGCACGGAAGAATGCATCATCGCCGTTGACCGCGGCGTAGAGATTAAGCCGGCCCCAGCCGTCCCAGGTGTTGCCGTCCAGCAGCGCAAAGCCGGACGGGAGGGCGGTCTTTCGCAAAATCTCGGTGCGCTGCTCCTCGGTGGCATAGGGGAAGCGCGTCAATAGCAACACCTGCGCCTGCACAGGCACCGTCTCGGGCAATTTCATGGAGGCGGCCAGCGCGAGCCCGTACGTCATGCGAAAAGTATAACCTCTGGTGTCATCGGGATCGAGGTTGAAATCGCGCGACTCCCGGCCGTCACGGCGGTCACGGTCTCGGTCGGTGTAATTGTCGTGGCCACCGTGGTTGTGATCGTTGTCGTCACCGTGGTCGTGATCGTTGTGGCCGTGATCGCCCCCAGCCCGCTTGATGCATTCGTCCACCGTATTGGTGCCGCACGACTGTGCCAGATATTTCTGGGTCTGCTGATAGGCCTGGTAGACCGCATGCGCGGCAGTGTTGGCGGGGTTGGTCCAGTCCAGCCGGTTGCCCTTCGAATCATAGAGCGCGCCATAGATATTGGTGGCGGCAATCGCGGTCGCTTCGATACGGCCGCCGATTACATCGAGCGGTGAGTGCATGCCGGCAAGGATGCGATTGTTGCCGAGATCGGCCGCGCGCAGCAGCAGGCTCTGGTATTGCTGGGGCACCAGGAACGCCAGACCGAGCGCCTGATTGTAGGCGAGGTTGGTGTGGCCGCTGACAAAGGCACCGTCGGCGTAGGGGTTGGTGGCGCTGGTGATCTGCCAGAGCAGTGTCGGAACATTGACCTTGGTTGAAAGCCGGAACGGACGGGGCGCCGTTCCGATTCCAGGCACGTAATCTCCGACTTTGAACTGGATGGGCGTCAAATTGCCCGACGCGTCAAAGCTTCCGACATCGGGAATAGTGATCGGCTTGCCCCCATTGGCGGCCACCATCGCTTGCGTGACGGTAAAGCCCCGCACCCAGTTGACGGTGTTGAAATAGGAGCGTGGAACGTCAAAATCGCTGAAATAGGTGGGAACGACGAAGCGCGCGGTGTCCGCTGTGGTTAGTCCGGTCTCGTTGGTCGCGGCGCTGTAGTTGGCGTAGCGCGCGTCCAGCGGGCTGATCACGGCAGCGGTGACTGAAGCCGGATTGGTGACCGGGGCGGTCGAACCCATGAAGCGCTCGAACGTGCGCTTCGGCGGTTCGGTCGAGGCGTTATTTCGAATGGTGGTGTTCAGGAAATTTGCGGCGTTCGTCAATGGCGTCGCGGTGCCATTGCCGAAGGTCGCGAAGCCGATCGTCGCGCTGCTGAGGTAATTGATGCCCTGGGCGGTCGGTGCGTAGTCCTGCAGCGTCGTGATCACGTACGACGTCGGTGTCAGACTCGCCGGAGGCGTCGCCGTGGTGGACGAGCCGATCCCCGTCATGAAGTACGACGTCAGTGGTCCAAGCCCGTTGAGCACGCTATAGGGTTGCGCCGTGCGATCATCGTGGATGGCGGCTAGGGTTTGTGCGGCTGTGCGCTCCTGCGTCATCTTGATGACGGTCCGATAGTTCTGCTCCATGACCCCGGCGCCATCCTTCAGCCTCGGATCGATCAGCATGAGATGGGCGTAGGAATCCAACACGTTGACGATTGTGGATCCAACCGAAGCGGTGGTGCTGTTGGTGAAATTGACCGGTGGGGTGGTCGGAATGGCTCCGGCGCGCGCGGAGAAAGGTACTAGAACGGCACCGAAGGCCGCATATTTCCAGAACCTGAGAGATAAGGCTGATGTCATCCGAAACGCTCCCGATCAGAGGCTTGCTCAATCGACCCGGCGCACTTGCGCGCAGGTGGGGACGCTTCTCGCTTCTCATGCTCGATGCCGCCCCTTCGCTGGCGTATTTATCGATCGTTACAGTTTGATAACGATGGCTCTTCCGATCCCCCGGTCGGCGTTGATAAGATTGTCTCGAGAGCCGTCCTCGCCGCATTTTGAGACGAGACCCGACCAAACCTGCGATTTGGTGAGCGCTGTACCATCCGACAATCTGATCCTGTCGTCATTGCAAGCGTTAGCGAAGCAATCCAGAATCGTGCCGCCGAGAGAATCTGGATTGCTTCGTCGCGTTGCTCCTCGCAATGACGTTGCACTCTCTCCGCCGTCATTCCGGGCTCGCCGCTTCGCGTCGCCCCGGAATAACCAGCGCCTTGATGGTTGCTGTGCTCTGCAGAACTTGCCCAATCAAAAAAGGCGCTCCTTTCGGAGCGCCTTTCGCATTTCTCGTGGCTATCCCTCGCGCCGACCGGCGCGAAGCAATCACTGCGAATAGTACATCTCGAATTCGACCGGGTGCGGGGTCATCTCGAAGCGTTCGACCTCGGTCATCTTCAGCTCGATATAGGCGTCGATGAAGTCGTCGTCGAACACGCCGCCGTTCTTGAGGAACGCGCGGTCCTTGTCGAGGCATTCCAGCGCCTCGCGCAAGCTGCCGCACACGGTCGGGATCGACTTCAGCTCTTCCTTCGGCAGGTCGTAGAGGTCCTTGTCCATCGCCGGGCCCGGATCGAGCTTGTTCTTCACGCCGTCGAGGCCGGCCATCAGCATCGCGGCGAAGCCGAGATAGGGATTGGCCATCGGGTCGGGGAAACGCACCTCGACGCGCTTGGCCTTCGGGTTGGAGGTGTAGGGGATGCGGCAGGAGGCCGAGCGGTTGCGCGCGGAATAAGCGAGCAGCACCGGCGCCTCATAGCCCGGGACCAGACGCTTGTAGGAGTTGGTCGAAGGGTTGGTGAAGGCGTTGATCGCCTTGGCGTGCTTGATGACGCCGGCGATGTAGGAGAGGCAGGTCTCCGACAGGTCGGCATATTTGTTGCCGGCGAACACCGGCTTGCCGTCCTTCCAAATCGACTGGTGGCAGTGCATGCCCGAACCGTTGTCGCCATAGACCGGCTTCGGCATGAACGTGGCGGTCTTGCCGTAGATATGCGCGACCTGATGGATGCAATATTTGTAGATCTGCATCTGGTCGGCCATCAGCGTCATGGCGTCGAACTTCATGCCGAGCTCGTGCTGGGCGGAAGCGACCTCATGGTGATGCTTCTCGACCTTGACGCCCATCTTGGCCATCGCGCCGAGCATCTCCGAGCGCATGTCCTGCACCGAGTCCTGCGGCGGCACGGGGAAGTAGCCGGCCTTGGTGCGGATGCGGTGGCCGAGATTGCCGCCTTCATATTCGGTGTCGGAGTTGGTCGGCAGTTCGGAGGAGTCGAGCCGGAAGCCGGTGTTGTAGGGGGTCGCGCTGTAGCGCACGTCGTCGAACACGAAGAACTCGGCCTCGGGGCCGAAGAACACGGTGTCACCCACGCCCATCGACTTCACCATCGCCTCCGCCTTCTTGGCGATGCCGCGAGGGTCGCGGTTGTAGGGCTCGCCGGTGGTCGGCTCGAGCACGTCGCAGACCAGGATCATGGTGGTCTCGGCGAAGAACGGATCGATCGTCGCGGTGACCGGATCGGGCATCAGGCACATGTCGGACTCGTTGATCGCCTTCCAGCCGGCGATCGAGGAGCCGTCGAACATCAACCCCTCGGCGAAGCTGTCCTCCTCGATCATCCCGACGTCGAAGGTCACGTGCTGCCACTTGCCGCGCGGATCGGTGAAACGCAGGTCGACGTATTTGACGTCGTTGTCCTTGATCGATTTCAGGACGTCTTTGGCGGTCTTCATGAATACCCCTTTTGGCTACAGGTCGTCGTGATCCGGCCGCGGGCATCGACCGCGGGTACAGCTCAATAGCGTCGGGTGGGGTTCAAGACAATATCGGAGGTGCCGGCGGCGCGCCGGCTCAGATGGCGTCCAGGCCGGACTCGCCCGTTCGGATGCGGATGGCTTCTTCGATGTTTGAGACGAAAATCTTGCCGTCGCCGATCCGGCCGGTCTGGGCAGCGCGGCGGATCGCGTCGATCGCCCGCTCGACGAGGTCGTCGCCGATAACGATCTCGATCTTTACCTTCGGCAGGAAGTCGACGATGTATTCCGCGCCGCGATAGAGCTCGGCGTGTCCCTTCTGCCGCCCGAAGCCCTTGGCTTCGGTGACCGTGATGCCTTGCAGGCCGACTTCCTGAAGCGCTTCCTTGACCTCGTCCAGCTTGAACGGCTTGATGATGGCTTCGATCTTTTTCACAGAGCGCCTCCCGGGGCATTTCCAAATTCAAATCGCTACGTGGTCGTCGACTTGCGCAGCAAGCCCAAGTGTCGGAATTGGTCGGATCGGTTGTTCCTGAGCTTGCAGGTGGGTCAATAGCGCGCCAAACCGCGCTTTTTCCGGGCCATTAAGCACGACGAACCGAAGCGGCTTCCTCGAAAGCAGGCTCTATGCCAAGTTAAGCCGAGGTCCGATAATAGGAACATTATCAGACCATTAACGGCATCGCGCTTGCTTTTGAACCACGAGTTCAGAATAGCTGAGCCTGCGAAATAGGCAAACAGATCAATCGGTATGCAAACTTCGTTGGTTTGACGGCGGACGCCAACGAAGTTGCCTCCGAATAAGGCGTTCACGCGAGGATTTTTGCATGGAAGTTCTCACCACCGCCGAAATGGAGCGAGCCGACCGGCTTACAATCGCTGCTGGCACGCCCGGCTTCGCGCTGATGCTGAGCGCGGGGCAGGCGGTTGCGGACGCCGCGCGCAACCTCGTCGACGAAGGCCCGATCCTGGTGATTGCCGGACCCGGCAACAATGGCGGCGATGGATTTGTGGCCGCGGCGGAGCTTGCGGCCCAGGGACGCGAGGTCTCGGTGATCCTGATGTGCGAGCGCGATGCGCTGAAGGGCGACGCCGCGTCCGCCGCACGCGGCTGGAAATATCCCGTGCTGCCGTTCAACCCACAGGCGATCGGCAAGCCCGCGCTGATCATCGATGCGCTGTTCGGCGCAGGGCTCAGCCGAACTGTCGAGGGCGAGGCGCGCGCGATGATCGAGGCGATCAACGACAATGGCGCGCCCGTGCTGGCGGTCGACTTGCCGAGCGGCGTCAACGGCACCAGCGCCGCCATCATGGGCGTCGCAGTGCGCGCGACCGAGACCATCACTTTCTTTCGCAAGAAGCCGGCGCACCTCCTGTTGCCGGGCCGGCTGCAATGCGGCCGCGTGGGGGTCGCCGATATCGGGATCGACGCCAAGGTTCTCGACGAGATCAAGCCGCAATGCTTCGAGAACATGCCGCAGGCCTGGCGCCAATCCTTTCCGGTGCCACGGATGACCAGCCATAAATATGCGCGCGGGCATGTGCTCGCGGTCTCCGGCGATGTCGCGGCGACGGGGGCTGCGCGAATGGCGGCGCGCGCGGCGCTGAGAGCAGGAGCGGGGCTCGTCACGCTGGCCTCGCCGCGCGACGCGCTGATCGTCAACGCCACGGCGCTGACGGCCGTGATGGTGCGGCCGGTCGACACCGTCGTCGAATTCGGCGAGCAGCTCTCCGACAAGCGTTTCAACACGGTCGTGATCGGGCCGGGCGCCGGGGTCGGGCAACGCACGGTCGATTTCGTGCACACCGCGCTCGCCGCGCAGCGGCGTGTGGTGCTCGATGCCGATGCGCTGACGAGCTTCGCGAGCGCGCCCGATCGGTTGTTTGAATCGATCAAGGCCGTACATGAGCCGCAGGTGGTTCTCACCCCGCATGAAGGCGAGTTTCCGCGGCTGTTCAGCGACATGAGTAATAAGTATCCGGGCCGCTCGAAGCTGGAGCGCGTGCGCGCCGCCGCCGAGCGGTCCGGCGCCGTCGTGCTGCTCAAGGGTCCGGACACGACGGTCGCCGCGCCGGACGGGCGGGCGATGATTGCCGGCAACGCGCCGCCCTGGCTTGCCACTGCAGGCGCCGGCGACGTGCTCTCCGGTATCATCGCCGGGCTGCTGGCGCAGGGGGTACCGGCCTTCGAGGCCGCCGGCATCGGTGTCTGGATGCATGGCGAGGCCGCGCGCGAGGCGGGGCCCGGCCTGATCGCGGAAGACCTCTCCGAGACGCTGCCGGCGGTGACGCGGCGCATCTATGACGAGTTCGAGATCGAGTACTGAGCTCGAGACAAATCGGCGCTCACACCTGATATTTGGCGATCGCCGTCTCGTTCCAGTCGAGACCGAGGCCGGGGCCGCGCGCGGTCAAGCTGCCGTCGACGATTTGAATCGGGTTGGCGAGCACGGCGCCGGCGAAATCCAGCACCTCCAGCCAATGCGCGGTCGGTGTCACCGCAAGCGCATGTGCGCTGGCTTCGGCGAAAAGGTGGCTCGACATAGGAATGGACGCCGCATCGGCCTGCGCTGCGACCGCGAGCCAGCCGGTGATGCCGCCGACCTTCATCAGGTCGGGCATGATGAAATCGCTCGCTTCGGCTGCGATCGCCTCACTGAAGCCGCGCGGAAACCACCAGTTTTCGCCGGCTTGAATGGGGATCGGCGAGGTCGCGCGCACTTTGGCGTGGCCGGAGAGATTCTCCTGCGGCACCGGCTCCTCGATCCAGGTGAGATCGTAGGGCGCAAGCCGCGCGATGCGGCGCGTTGCTTCAGCGGGATCGAGCGACTGGTTGAAGTCCAGCATCAGCGCGACGTCGGGGCCGAGCAGGGCACGCACGCCCTTCACGACGCGCTCGTCCTCTGAGGCATCGCCAGTGCCGCCCTTGATCTTGATGCCGCGAAAACCCTGCTCCAGCGAGCGGCGCAGATCGCGCTCATCGGCGGCCGGATCGACCGCGCCATAGCTGTCATAGGCTCGGATCGGCCGCGCCGATCCGCCGAGCAGTTCGACCACCGGCTTGCCCGCGATCTGGCCGAGTGCGTCCCAGAACGCCATGTCGAGGCCGGAGACGGCCATGCCGACCAAGCCCTGCGAGCCGAGCAGCCGGAATTTCGCGTCCAGCGCCGCCATCAGGTCGTAGGGCGCCATCGGCTTGCCGGTGAGCTCGCGGCCGATTTCCTCGATGAGCAGCACCAGCGGCTTGAGCGTCATCCTGGTGTAGGCGAAGATGTAGGCGTGCCCTGTGATGCCTTGATCCGTCTCGACATCGATCAGCACCAGCGGCCCGGCCTCGATGATGCCGAAGGCGTTCTTCACCGGGCGCTTCAGCGGTACGACGACGGCGCGCGCTTTGACGCCGCGAATGGCGGGAATGGTCTTGGTCATGGGGCGCTCCCTTATTGTTTGTATTGTTTGTTCGCGTTCTTGCTAGTTGACCCCATACCATCGCACGAGGCGCGGCGACGTCCAGTCCGTGCCGACGGATTCGAGCAGCCAGCGGCCGGTATAGTCCGCGGAAAAGGCTACGCGCTGGGTCTGGCCGGGTTCGACCGCAAGCGTATCCAGCCAGAAGGGTTTCCAGCCGTCGTCGAGCCGGTCGAGCAGCCGGAAATGATGACCATGAAGGTGGAAGACAGTGGTGGTGGCCGCGCGGTTGGCGAGTGCCAGCACGAGGGTGCGGCCGGCCTTGGCTTGGAATGCGGCTGCCGTGCTGGCCGCAAAGCTCTGCGGCGGCATCCAGTCGGGGCCCGAGAGTGGAACGTCGATCCGCAGTGCGTTCTTCAGGTCGAGTTGCGCCGGGAGGCCCGTTGCCTGCAGTGCGGGAGCCGGCGGCAGCGGTGATTGGCGAACGGGCGCCTCCGCTGAGGCCACCAATCGCCCGATTGGGTGGGCCTCCTTGCCGTCATGGAGCAGGATCGGCGATGTTGCGCCTGGTTGAACGGTTGCGTCGATCAGGACGTCGGCCCGCCCTCCCGGCGCCAGCACGACCGCGCTGTTGCGGGCAGAGAAAGGCTCAGCCGGCGCGCCGTCCAGCGCCATGACCCGGACCTCGACACCTTCGATTTTGACGGCAACGGCCGCGCGCTGGCAGCCGTTGATCAGGCGAAGCCTGAGCCGTTGCTGGCTGCGGACGCTGATGTCGACCGAGAGCTGGCCGTTGACGGTATAGGCAGGCTTGCTCTGACCAGGATTGGCCTGACCGGGACCAGCTCCAGCCGTGACTGCGGTACCGTCGGCGTCCAGCCGCCAGTCCTCGATCAGCAGCACCTCGTCCTGGTCGACTGTTGGCGGCGCGCTTTCCTCGACCACCAGCGCGAGGGGCCGCGACGGCCGCCGCCCGGCATCGCCGATCGGCCGCAGCTCGCAGAGAAAGGTACCGGGGCGGCGCAGGGCAACGGCGAAGGCAGCCTTGGCGCCCGGAGCGAGCGGCGGCTGCGCGGTGAGCGGCTCGGCCGCGGCTGCGCCATCGATTCCGCGCCAATCGAGGGTTGCGGGCACCGGCAGGTCGTTCTGAAACGCGACATCGAGCACGCCCGGCTTGAAACGGAGCACCGCCGGCATGGCCTGGAGCGACCACACCGCGATATCCGGCTGGTTCGGGCGCAGCTTGATGGCGGTTTCGGCCGCCCGCAACGTTAGCCGTTGCGGTGCGTCGGCCGCCCCGAGCGCAGGCAGACCGGAGAGCGCCGCCGTGGCCCCCAGGCCAGCCAGGACCTCGCGCCTGTCGAACCGATAAATACGCTTTGCCATGAGGCCGATGCGGACCATTTTTGGACCGTGATGTCCAGTGACAGGTGAGCGCGCGGGCGACTGTCGCAGGCGGCCATTTTTTTGCTGCGAACGGGAATGCTCATGCTATAAGCCGCCGCCCGCGGCATCGCGGCCGGACTTGATGCTATCAGGCGGGCGTGGCGGAACTGGTAGACGCGCTGGATTTAGGTTCCAGTGACGAAAGTTGTGGGGGTTCGAGTCCCCTCCGCCCGCACCAAGCGCTTGCAGCGTTTGCATGAGAGATAACTGGAGAGCCTTCGCTTCCCGCTTTGGGAAAAAGGTTCGCCGCACACCGGCGCAAGGCGTCTCGCGGCGCGCCGACCGTAGAGGACAGACCGGGCCGTCACGGCCCGACGAACGAGAAGAAGATGGACGCCATGCAGGTCACCGAAACCCTGTCGCAGGGATTGAAGCACGAATTTCAGATCAGCGTTCCCGCGGCTGATCTCGATGCCAAGGCCGATGCCAAGCTCGTCGACCTCAAGGACAAGGTCCGGCTCAACGGCTTCCGTCCCGGCAAGGTGCCGGTCACGCATCTGAAGAAGATCTATGGCCGCTCGGTCATGGCCGAGACGATCGACCAGACCATCCGCGATACCAACACGCAGCTCTTCACCGAGCGCGGCTTCCGTCTCGCCGCCGAACCGAAGATCACCATGCCGACCGAGCAGAAGGAGGTCGAGGAGCTGCTCGCCGGCAAGTCCGACCTGACCTACACGGTCGCGATCGAGGTTGTGCCGCCGATCCAGCTCGCGGATTTCAAGAGTTTCGCGGTCGAGAAGCTGGTTGCCGAGGTGACCGACGCCGATGTGGACGAGGCGGTCAACCGCATCGCCGAGCAGAACCGCAGCTATGTGGCGAAAGGCGAGGGCGCCAAGGCCGAATCGGGCGACCGCGTCACCGTCAATTTCAAGGGCACCATCGACGGCACGCCGTTTGACGGCGGCACCGGCGAGAACATCGAGGTCGTAATCGGCTCGAACACCTTCATTCCGGGCTTCGAGGACCAGCTGATCGGGATCGCGGCCGGGGAAACGCGCACCGTCAAGGCCACGTTCCCGAAGAACTATGCCAGCACGGCGCTCGCGGGCAAGGACGCCGAGTTCGAGACCACGGCGACGGTGGTCGAAGCGCCGCAGCCGGTCGAGGTCAACGAGGAGTTCGCCAAGACGCTCGGCGTGGAATCGCTCGACAAGCTGAAGGAAGCGCTTCGGGGCCGGCTCACGGCCGAATTCGCGGTCGCGACGCGCCAGCGCGTCAAGCGGGCGCTGCTCGACCGGCTCGACGAAACCCACAAGTTCGAGGCGCCGCAGACGCTGGTCGATGAAGAGTTCAACCTGATGTGGAACTCGATCAAGGCCGAGATGGAGTTCGGGCGGCAAGACCTTCGCCGACGAGAACACCACCGAGGACAAGGCGAAGGAAGAATACCGCGGCATCGCCGATCGCCGGGTCCGGCTCGGGCTCGTGCTGTCGGAGATCGGCGAGAAGAACAAGATCACGGTGACCGACGACGAGGTCGGCCGCGCGGTGATCGAGCGTGCGCGTTCGATGCCGGGCCGCGAGAAGGAAGTCTGGGACTATTACCGCAACAACGCCAATGCGCTGGCCCAGCTTCGTGCACCGATCTTCGAAGACAAGGTGGTGGACTTCATCCTCGAGCTTGCCAACGTGACCGAGAAGAAGGTCACGCGCGAGGAGCTTTACAAGGACGACGAGGAGAAGAGCGCAGCCTGATGCGGTATCGGGCTGTCATTCAGCCGGCCGGGGCGCCATCAATTTTGCGGACATTAATTTTTGTCAGGCGGACATTAATGATGAACCGCAAAAGCGGGTGGTGCGCGGCCCCCTCGCTTGCGAATCGGCTGCCGCCCGGTCCACCTACCTTGTTGGGCAGGTTCGGTCTTAACGTCTGGTCTTGCCGCCGGGAAATTGGTCCATATCTGTGAAATCGCCTGACAAGTCGGTAACGCAGTCGCCGGTTTCCCCCGTCGTCTCCACGTCTTGGCGGGCCGATGAAATTGGTGTTTCGTCAACCTTCAGCCAACCCTCAACTCCTGGGTGATTCATGCGCGATCCCGTTGAAACCTACATGAACCTCGTGCCGATGGTCGTCGAACAGACCAACCGCGGTGAACGCGCCTACGACATTTTCTCGCGCCTCCTGAAAGAGCGCATCATCTTCGTGACCGGTCCGGTCGAGGACGGCATGTCGACGTTGACCGTCGCGCAGCTGCTCTTCCTCGAGGCGGAAAATCCGAAGAAGGAAATCTCGATGTACATCAACTCGCCGGGCGGGGTGGTGACGTCGGGTCTTGCGATCTACGACACGATGCAGTTTATCCGTCCGCCCGTGCACACGCTCTGCACCGGGCAGGCGGCGTCGATGGGATCGCTGCTGCTCTGCGCAGGCGAAAAAGACAACCGCTTCTCGCTGCCGAACTCGCGCATCATGGTGCACCAGCCCTCGGGCGGTTTCCAGGGCCAGGCGACCGACATCATGCTGCACGCGCAGGAAATCCTGAACCTGAAGAAGCGGCTCAACGAGATCTATGTGAAGCACACCGGCCAGACCTACAAGGCGATCGAGGATGCGCTGGAGCGCGACAAATTCCTCACGGCGGATGCGGCAAAGGAATTCGGCATTATCGACAAAGTGATCGATAGGCGTCCGGAGGATCCGCAGGCCGCGAAGGCCGCATAACACCGGTGGTGATCCCGGCCGGAGAACTTGATATCGGTCACAGTGGCGGTCGCCCGAGCGGTGCTATTCACAGGCTTGGGCGGAAAGTTCCGCTTTCGTGCCGGTCCGGCGTGGCAATACCGCCACGTTCCGCCGATTTCCGCAGGTTTCCTCGTGCCAAAGCCGCAAATCACGGTATTGTCACGGAGTGCGGTCTGAGCCCGGTTAGCGAATTCTTGATAGTCGAGTGTCAGCATGATTGGCTAGGGTGATGGGTAGAGATCGCAGGGGATTTGAGTAGGCCGCGATTCGCGCGGTATGGTGAAGCAGAGGTTCTTTTTTGGTACGGAATTTGCTCTATCTATATCTCTATCGCGGCAAAGACCGCGGCGAGCGATTGAGCGGACGAAGTCGGACGGCGGACGGAGATAAGAATGAGTAAGGTCGGCGCGAGCGACTCCAAGAATACGTTGTATTGCTCGTTCTGTGGCAAGAGCCAGCACGAAGTACGTAAACTGATTGCGGGTCCGACTGTCTTCATTTGCGACGAATGCGTTGAACTTTGCATGGATATCATCCGGGAGGAGAACAAGTCCTCGCTGGTGAAGTCGCGCGACGGCATCCCGACGCCGAAGGAGATCTGCAAAGTCCTCGACGATTACGTGATCGGCCAGGGCCACGCCAAGAAAGTGCTCTCGGTGGCCGTGCACAATCACTACAAGCGGCTCAATCATCAGACCAAGCACAACGATGTCGAACTCGCGAAGTCGAACATCCTGCTGATCGGTCCGACCGGCTCGGGCAAGACGCTGCTGGCGCAGACGCTGGCGCGCATCCTCGACGTGCCGTTCACGATGGCGGATGCGACGACGCTGACCGAAGCCGGTTACGTCGGCGAGGACGTCGAGAACATCATCCTGAAGCTGTTGCAGGCGGCCGACTACAATGTCGAGCGCGCGCAGCGCGGCATCGTCTATATCGACGAAATCGATAAGATCAGCCGCAAGTCCGACAATCCCTCGATCACCCGTGACGTGTCGGGCGAGGGCGTGCAGCAGGCGCTGCTGAAGATCATGGAAGGCACGGTTGCCTCCGTGCCGCCGCAGGGCGGCCGCAAGCACCCGCAGCAGGAGTTCCTGCAGGTCGACACGACGAACATCCTGTTCATCTGCGGCGGCGCCTTCTCCGGCCTCGAGAAGATCATCTCGGCGCGCGGCCGTTCGACCTCGATCGGCTTCGGTGCGCAGGTGCTGGCGCCGGAAGACCGCCGCACGGGCGAGATCTTCCGCCATGTCGAGCCGGAAGACCTTCTGAAGTATGGTCTGATCCCCGAATTCGTCGGCCGTCTGCCTGTGGTGGCGACGCTGGAGGATCTCGACGAGGCCTCGCTGAAGAAGATCCTGACCGATCCGAAGAACGCGCTGGTCAAGCAGTATCAGCGCCTGTTCGAGATGGAGAACATCGAGCTGACCTTCGCCGACGAGGCGCTTGGCGCGGTTGCCCGCAGGGCGATCGAGCGCAAGACCGGCGCACGCGGTCTGCGGTCGATCCTCGAGAGCATCCTGCTCGAGACCATGTTCGATCTTCCGGGCCTTGAAGGCGTCGAAGAAGTCGTCATCTCGCGCGAAGTCGTGGAGGGCACCGCCCGTCCGCTCTACATCTACGCCGATCGTTCCGATCGCGCGGTGGAGAATGCCAGCGCTTGATGCGCTGGCTCATTTGCGACAGTAAGCGTCAAAAGAGTGGCCACGGAGTTGTGTTTCCGTGGCCTTGTAGGCGTAAGCCTGCCGTTGCGTTGAAGCGCAATTGGCGGGGGTTTTCCCAGACTTGACACCCCCCTGGTCGATGGCCACCTAATGCTATCGGCGAAACATTTTACTCCTCAAGATTCGCCTTAAACGATCGGGACCAGCCGGCCACACCCTGGGGCCTGTGACGTCCGGATCATCTCGGCACCTTGTGGCGGTTGCGCAACGAGAGCGGGCTGCGAGCAAGGGGGCAAAACAGAAGGAACAGGCCATGACTACCCCAAAACCCCGGCCAACGATCGTCCATGGCGAGAGCCACTCCTATCCGGTGTTGCCGCTCCGCGACATCGTCGTTTTTCCGCACAACATCGTGCCGCTTTTCGTCGGCCGCGAGAAATCGATCCGCGCGCTCGAAGAGGTCATGAAGAATGATGCGCTCGTGCTGCTGGCGACGCAGAAGAATGCGTCCGACGATGATCCAGCGCCGGACTCGATCTACGAGACCGGCACGCTGGCGAGCGTCCTGCAGCTCCTGAAACTGCCCGACGGCACCGTGAAGGTGCTCGTTGAGGGTCTGGAGCGCGCGCACGTCGAGAAATACTCGGACCGGGCCGAATATTACGAGGCGACCGCGGTGGCGCTCTCCGATACCGACGCGGAATCCGTCGAGGCTGAGGCCTTGGCGCGCTCGGTCGTGTCCGATTTCGAAAGCTATGTGAAGCTGAACAAGAAGATCTCCGCCGAGGTCGTCGGTGTCGTTCAGGCGATCACCGATTTCGGCAAGCTGGCCGACAATGTCGCTTCGCATCTTGCGGTGAAGATCGCCGATCGCCAGGGCATCCTGGAAACGCTGTCGGTCACTCAGCGCCTGGAGAAGGTGCTGGGCCTGATGGAGAGCGAGATCTCGGTGCTGCAGGTCGAGAAGCGTATCCGCTCGCGCGTCAAGCGCCAGATGGAGAAGACCCAGCGCGAGTATTATCTGAACGAGCAGATGAAGGCGATCCAGAAGGAGCTCGGCGACGAGGATGGTCGCGATGAGCTCGCCGATCTGGAAGAGAAGATCAACAAGACCAAGCTCTCCAAGGAAGCGCGGGAGAAGGCTCAGCACGAGTTGAAGAAGCTGCGCCAGATGTCGCCGATGTCCGCGGAAGCGACGGTCGTGCGCAACTATCTGGATTGGCTGCTGTCGATCCCGTGGAACAAGAAGTCCAAAGTGAAGAAGGATCTGGAAGCCGCGCAGGCGATTCTGGATGCGGACCACTATGGGCTGGAGAAGGTCAAGGATCGCATCGTCGAGTATCTGGCGGTGCAGTCGCGCGCCAACAAGCTGACCGGCCCGATCCTGTGCCTGGTCGGACCTCCCGGCGTCGGCAAGACCTCGCTCGGCAAGTCGATCGCGAAGGCGACGGGGCGCGAATTCGTGCGCGTCTCGCTCGGCGGCGTGCGTGACGAGGCCGAGATCCGCGGTCATCGCCGCACCTATATCGGCTCGATGCCCGGCAAGATCATCCAGTCGATGCGGAAAGCGAAGACCTCGAATCCGCTGTTCCTGCTGGACGAGATCGACAAGATGGGCGCCGACTTCCGCGGCGATCCGTCCTCGGCACTGCTCGAGGTTCTGGACCCCGAGCAGAACACGACCTTCAATGACCACTACCTGGAGGTCGACTACGATCTGTCCAACGTGATGTTCATCACGACCGCGAATACGCTGAATATTCCGGGGCCGCTGATGGACCGCATGGAGATCATCCGGATCGCGGGCTACACCGAGAACGAGAAGGTCGAGATCGCGCGCAAGCACTTGATCCCGAGCGCGTTGTTGAAGCACGGCCTGGATACCAAGGAATGGTCAATCGACGACGACGCGTTGTTGCTGGCCATCCGCCGCTACACCCGCGAGGCGGGCGTGCGTAACCTGGAGCGTGAGCTGTCGACACTCGCCCGCAAGGCGGTGAAGGAGCTGATGATCTCCAAGAAGAAGTCGGTGAAGGTTACCGAGAAGACGCTGGAAGAGTTCTTGGGCGTGCCGAAGTATCGCTTCGGCGAGATCGAGAGCGACGACCAGATCGGTATCGTCACTGGCTTGGCCTGGACCGATGTCGGCGGTGAGCTTCTGACCATCGAAGGCGTCATGATGCCCGGCAAGGGCAAGATGACGGTGACGGGCAACCTGCGCGACGTCATGAAGGAATCGATCTCGGCGGCGGCGTCCTATGTCCGCTCGCGGGCGATCGTTTATGGCATCGAGCCGCCGCTGTTCGACCGGCGCGACATCCACGTCCACGTGCCGGAGGGGGCGACCCCGAAGGACGGGCCGTCGGCGGGCGTTGCGATGGCAACCGCGATCATCTCGGTCATGACCGGCATTCCGGTCCGCCACGACGTGGCCATGACCGGCGAGATCACGCTGCGCGGACGCGTGCTGCCGATCGGCGGGTTGAAGGAGAAGCTGTTGGCCGCCGCGCGCGGTGGTATCAAGACGGTCCTGATCCCCGAGGACAACGCCAAGGATCTCACGGAGATTTCCGATGCGATCAAGGGCGGCATGGAGATCATTCCGGTCGCTCGCCTGGATGACGTCGTGGCTCGCGCTTTGGTGCGCAAGCCGGTGCCGATCGTCTGGGAAGAGGATACCAAGGTCCCGGTCAGCACCGAGGCTTCGGACGAAGCCTCCGGTGGCCTGACCGCGCACTGAGGCGAGACGGGATAAGAGAGAACAAAGCGGCGCCTTCGGGCGCCGTTTCTTTTTGAGCGGCGCTTTTGGAGGTAACCGCCATGCACATCGACGGGCAATGTCATTGTGGCCGCGTGACCTATGAGGCCGAGATCGATCCGGACCGCGTTTCGATCTGTCACTGTACGGATTGCCAATCGCTCACCGGCTCGCCCTACCGGGTCACGGCGATCTGTTCCGCCGCGCAGGTTCGGATGACGGGCGAGGCGCCGAAAATCTATCGGAAGACCGGCGACAATGGCCGCACGCGTTTGCAGCACTTCTGCGGCGACTGCGGCGCGCCGCTGTTCACGAGCGGCGAGGGCGGTCCGGACGATTGTGGCATCCGCTGGGGCAGCATCCGCCAGCGAAGCCGGCTCAAGCCGGCCCGCCAGATCTGGTGCCGCTCGGCGGCGCCATGGATCAACGACCTTGCGGATCTGCCGGGGCGGAAGGGCGATTGAAGCCGGACGAAAGCCATCCAACCTTGCGCCGTACCATCGCCCGAGGGTAAAGAGACGCCACGGCGGGCGGTTAGCTCAGCGGTAGAGCACTGGTTTTACACACCATTGGTCGGGAGTTCGATCCTCTCACCGCCCACCAAAGGCTTTGGTTGCACGCGTCGCCCGTCGACTAAGCTGCGGCCGACTGATCCCAAGTCACTGGCCTCAAGTTACTGATCACAAGTCGCTGATCCCAAGTCGCCGATCCCGAGTCACTGATCGCAAGTGCCCGCATGGAACATTGCGCCTTCAATAAGTGATCCCGCGACATCGGCTCATTCCGGAACGTTTTCCAAACTGATCGGTTCGTCCAGTTCGGCTCGGCACGAACTCCTGTTCGTTCGGTGAGAACGCGTGCCCAGATGGGGGCTGAAATCAGAAGAAGGAGCGGCCCATGAAATTGAACTCTACGCAGGTGGAGCAAACCTTGAGCCAACTGGATGCTCAGGTTCTTCCCGATGATCATCCGGCGGCCACGCAATTGACCAGCGTGTTTGGGAACCACACGTTCTTTGTCGATATGAGCGGCCTCAAGGTGCTTGAGCCGGCTGAAGAACCTGAAACGAGGAGCCAGGCCGGGGAGGTTGTAAGTCTTGCCGATTGGAGCGATGCGACACTGACCAGCTTGGTGCCGCACGCTCCCGAAACGACAGGCAAGATCATCGTCTTCAGCGAAGCCAAACACTGAAGCGCGATGAGATCAGGTTGAATCATCATCGCGCTTTAGGTTCTTGACTAAGCATGATCTTTTCGGAAAACCGCTAAGCACCTTTCCGGATCATGCTTTAGTTCGGCTCTGCCGATATCAGCCGGCTGACGGCTGATATCGGCGATCGTTGTCGAGCACTGCAAACACCACATGCCATGCGTTGCCGGACCGGCATTCGCGCGCGAATTTCCTGACCGGCAATCGCGCAATCGCGGTGTTGCACGAAGCGAACTTGTTCCATCGCCAGCACAGTGTATGGGCCGGAACCTTCAACAGCTTTGACGGCGTTCCCGGAACTAACGAGCATCTCCGGCATTCCTTCCACGTCCAAGCGGAATTGGAGGAGGAGAAATGATGAGGAAGTTTCTGTTTGCTGCTGCGATGGTCACCGCTGTTGCTGCGCCGGCGTTTGCCGACGAGGTCGGCGTCCATGTCGGTCCGGTTGGTGCCGGCGTGACGGTTGGCGAAAGCCACGACCGTTACCGCGATCGCGATTACGATCGAGACCGGACGACTGTCGTCAAGGAGCGGGAGCCCAGCGACCGCACGACGGTGATCAAGAAAGAAGATGAGTTCGGTAATCGCAGCAAGACCGTGATTCATCACGACAACGACTGACGCAAAGCTGCGGAATGAGAATGAAGCTCCGGCGAGAGTCGGAGCTTTTTTCTTGGTCGTTTTCTTGCTCGTCGCGATCGGGAGTGGATCAAATAGTCAGGTATGACGAATGAAGATCAAGGCGCATTCCGAGAGCCATATCGTGGAATTGGACGATGGATCGCGCTGGCAGATTTTTCCAGGCGATCTCGACATCACGCTCGGCTGGCAGCCCGAGACCGATCTCGACCTTGTGCGCACCAATGCGGACATCGGCACGCATGCATTGGTCAGCGTTGACTGCGGGCGCGTGCGCGTGTTGCGGGTAGGAGAGCGATGGCCAGAAGGGCAGGCCAACGCTGTGCTGCGGGATGGCTAGAGCATGATCCGGAAAAGCGTGTAGCGGTTTTCCCTCGCGACAAACGCGGAACGCGTTTGCGCGGAGATCATGCTCAAACAAAGAACTAAAGCGCGATGACGATTCAACCTGACCTCATCGCGCTTTAGCCGGGATGATGCTTGTCGTAGCTGGCAACGATCAGCTCTGATTGTGCGATCTGCGCCCTGAGGCGTTCGATTTCCGAGGCGGTTTCGGGAAATACGTCACCGCCGGTCGTGTTGCCGCCCTCGAGCTCTTCAAGCAAGGCGCGATTTTTCGCGATCTGCTCCCTGTGCCATTCGATCTCCGGATCGTCGCTCATTGGGCTCCGCCTGCTGTCCTCAGCGTCGTTCGGACCAACACCGAGGCCGGCGGGTTGGTTCACTGCGAACCTGCCGGCAACATCTCCCTGAAGAATGGGAACGTCTTCGGAGTTGAGGGATTTAGCAATCAAGGCCGCGATTTGGCACGGACAGCGCGGACGTCAATCCCCAAATAAACGCGTCAAGAGCGCAGGTGGCGTCGATGATCATCGTGAAGCTGCTCACGAAAAAACGACAATTGGTCGACCGGCTGCAGAAGCCTGGCCTGGCGCCGGATGAGCGTGCCGAGCACGAGACGGTGTTGGCAAAGATCGACACCGCCCTCGATCTGCTGGAGCCCGCAATCACCAGGCAAAAGCAACAGGGTAATCTCGAAGCGATGTCGCGCCGTGGACGCGGGAAGGACGAGCAGACGTCCCGCTCAGCCAACCGCCGGGAGATGCCAGATCGGCAGCACGCACTTGCGCTCGTGCGGTGGCGGCAGAAGGTCCGGCGGAACGGTTAAGCGGGGGCTGCTTCACGTCTTTTCGACCGGGCCTGTCCAGTCCTTGAAGCCGCCGACGTTGTAGACCTTGTCGTAGCCCATGTCCTTCAGCACTTTGCCGGCGAGGGCCGACCGGCCGCCCGACGCGCAGTACAGGATGACGTTCTTGGACTTGTCGAAAGCCTTGTCGTGATAGGGCGACTCCGGATCGGCGCGAAACTCGAGCATCCCGCGTGACACGTTGACCGCGCCTTCGATCTTGCCGCTGGCGGCGACCTCGGGCGCGTCGCGGACATCCAGAACGAGCGTGTCGCCCTTCTTGATCATGTCGGCGGCCTGTTCGGCGGTGATTTTGGGCACCGCTGCATTAGCGGCTTCCAGCATCTGCTTGACGCTTGTAGGCATCGTTTCCTCCTTTTTCTTCGGACACTCGCGAAGCTGTGGCGAGCGGGCCGCACGAGACGATGAAGCACCGTCTCAAGAGCTCAGTCAGGTCTCATTTTTTCAGACACAGTCCGATGGTCGGTGTTGTACCGCATTTGGTGCCGTCCGGCGCACCTCCGCTCGGACAGACGATCGAGACCAGGGTTTCGCTGGCCTCGCAGCTGACCGCGCCATCGGCCTGCACCGCGCGAAGGTTCGCAGCGCCGAGATCGCCTTTTTCGCCCTTCTCGCCGGGTGATCCCTGCGGTCCCTGTGGGCCTTGCTGCCCCTGCGGGCCCTGGGTCCCCGCAACACCCTGGATGCCCTGGGCTCCCTGAGGTCCGGCCGGCCCCTGGGGGCCCGGATCGCCCTTCGGACCGGGGTCGCGGCCGCAGGCGGCCAGCGAGAGTGACATCGCGACGGTCAGCAGCAGAACAAACCTCATCTTTTTGTCTCTCCCCCGAAAATCTTTCACGAAAGACTAGCCAACCCTGAGGCTTCGTCAAACGGCGGACGTGGCGTGGATGGGGCGCATTGTGTCGCGCCCAGCTGGAAAAGCAGGTCAGCCGCACATCCGTAAAATTCGAGGTGAATTGCGACGGCCGAAAGGCAGCCGGCGCTCAAAAGCTGCAGGAAGAAACCATTTTAAGAAACGACGAAATCGTCCTGAAATAGATGGGCGGTTATCAACGGACATTGATCAGCGTGAATTCAGGACGAGTTCCATGGTTGAGGCAGTAACACTATTTCTTGGATTGTTGAGCGCCATCATTTTCCTTGCCCACGCGGTCGAGGCTTACGGGCGCTAACGAGGAGCGGGCCGGTCCCGCAGGCCAGTCTGTCGACTGGATGAAGGCCGTTTCGGCAGGCGCTGCCGGTTGGCGGGTGGTTGTTCGGTCAACCCCGCATATGCCTTTGATTTGATTGCTTCCGTCGCCCCTCACAATCGCATCAGCTCAGGAACATCTCTCGCCGCCGTTCTTTGTCCTCTTGTCGCAAGAAGACAAAGGACAATGATCATGAAACTCGCAACGATCGGTTTGGCGGGGGTATTGGCGCTTACGAGCACGTTCGCGCTGGCGCAGAGCAGTGCCGGTTCGGCCGGCGGGACGGCAGCGAGCCCCGGCGCAACCGGAACCACGACAGGGTCGTCGATGGGCGGAACCACGGGAACGACGGGCAGCGCAACCAACAGTCTCGGCAACAACGCCGGCAGCGCGGCGGCGGGCGCGAGCAGCACTGTCAACCCGTCAGGCAACAGTTACATCAATCCGTCGCCCAGCGGCTCGACCCTGGGCCCGACCGGGGCCGGCTCGGGTGTCGGTCGCTAGGCCCGAATTTTCGCAGACCCCGCCGTGAGGCGGGGTTTTCATTTGGATGGAGAGGAAGCTCGCGAGGCGTCTTGAGCGTCTTCGAGCGAAGCGGGGATCGGTTCGCGCGAAGAAACGCTCAGAACAAGAGATGGGAGCGCCCGTTTCGATTCAATCGGAACGGAAAGGCCTCTAAAACACGACGCCGATGCGCAGGCCGCGCTTCCAGATGGCCCTGCAACGCTTACGCGTGGTGCCGTAGAGCACTTCGAACCGCTCCGGTACATCGACAAACTTCTCCAGCTGCAGGCACGCGCCGCCCGGAGAGTAGTCGACGAGAAAGCAATCGATGACAGGCGCCTTCGGCCCGGAGCCCAGGAATATCTTGGCTGTCTTGGAGATCCTGCCCTCGGGACGCAGGCGAACGAATACTCGCGTTTCACTCATGACCGTACTCTCGGCGGTGGCGTGCCCTGGATCAGGCTTTTTGAACCACTCGCGCCGCCGGTAAATTTGGAGCACGTCGCCTTAAGGCGAGTTTACTTCCTCAATCAAATTTGATGATCCCGCGAGAGCAGCGTGAATTTTCCCTTAAGGTAAGGTGGTGGGCTCTGCGCGAGGGGCGCGACACCCCTTCAAAGGATCAAAACCATGGATGCCCCTACCGGTCACGAACGGAACGCCGATCAGATCGCTTACTGGAATGGTCCGGGCGGACAGCGATGGGCGGCCCGGCAGGCCGCACAGGATGTCCTGCTCGCGCCAGTCCTAAGGCTCTTGATCGACCGCGCCAAGGCGAAGCCCGGCGAGCGCATCCTCGATGTCGGGTGCGGTTGTGGCGGGACCTCGGTCGCGCTGGCGCAGCAGGTCGCGCCGTCGGGTTTCGTGCTGGGTGTCGACATCTCGGCACCGATGCTGACCTATGCACGTCAGATCGCGCCGCAGGGCCTGCCGCTGGAATTCGTGCTGGCGGATGCGACGGTCCACCCCTTCGACCCCGGGACGTTCGATCTTCTGGTGTCGCGCTTCGGCGTGATGTTCTTCGCCGAACCCGCGGTATCCTTTGCCAATATGCGACGGGCGCTGCGTCCGGATGGCCGCGTGACCTTCGCCTGCTGGCGGGAGCCCCGCGAGAATCCATGGCTGATGACGGCGCTGCAGGCCGTCTACAAGCACGTGCCCAAGCCGCCGTCCCCGGAGCCGGACGAGCCCGGTCCTTTCGCCTTCGCATCCAAAGAGCGGGTGACGCGCATTCTGCGCGAGGCCGGCTACAACGACATCGCGATGGAGCGATGCGATCTCTCGCTCGATATCGCGATCGGGCAGGGGCTCGAGGCCGCGGTCCGCTCCGCGCTTGAGATCGGGCCGGCGAGCCGTGCGCTGGACGGCCATCCGCCCGAGGTTTTCGAGGCCGCGAAGGCATCCGTGCGCGAGCTGCTGGCGCCGCTGATGCATGGCGACAGCCTGCCGCTCGGTGGCTCGATCTGGATCGTGACGGCGCGAAGCTAGGGCATGATCCGGAAAAGTGCGTAGCGGTTTTCTCAAACAAAGACCTAAAGCGCGATGACGATTCGACCTGATCTCGTCGCGCTTTAGGGCGCGATGGATCGGGCTGCATCGTCCTCAGAATTTGTAGTCGATCCCGACCACGGCGGTCTGCACGCTGAGCTTGGGCTCGCGGGCGCCGAAGGTTAAGCCGCGTGTTCTTCCCAGATTGCGGCCAGATGCACGATGGTCTGCACCGCCTTTTCCATATCCTGGCGGCTGACCCATTCCAGTCGGGAGTGGAAGGCGTGCTCGCCGGCGAAGATGTTGGGGCAGGGCAGTCCCATGAACGACAGCCGCGAGCCGTCGGTGCCGCCGCGGATCGAGCCTCGAACCGGCTTGAGCCCGGCGCGGCGGATCGCCTCGACCGCGTACTCCACGATCTGCGGGTGACGGTCGATCACCTCTTTCATGTTGCGATACTGCTCTTTGACCTCCATGCGGTAGGTCGAGCGCGGATAGGTTTTCATCACGTCCCTGACGATGCCCTCCAGGAGTGCCTCTTTTTCCTTCAAGCCGCTTTCCGTGAAATCGCGCACGATGAAGCCGAGCGTGGCCTGCTCCAGTGCTCCGGACATCGCGATCGGATGCAGGAAGCCCTGCTTACCTTCGGTGGTTTCCGGCGAGCAGGTGTCCTTGGGCAGGCGGTCGACGATGGCGGAGGCGATCTTGATCGCGTGCTCCATCTTGCCCTTGGCAAAGCCCGGATGGGTGCTGACGCCTTCGATGGTGATGGTGGCCCCGTCGGCCGAAAAGGTCTCGTCCTCGATATGGCCTGCGGTTTCGCCATCGATGGTGTAGGCGAAATTGGCGCCCAATTTCTTGAGGTCGACCTTGTCGACGCCGCGGCCGATCTCCTCGTCCGGCGTGAACAGGATCTTGATGGTGCCGTGTTTCACCTGCGGGTTGTCGATCAGGAATTGCGCCGCATCCATGATTTCGGCGACGCCGGCCTTGTTGTCGGCGCCGAGCAGCGTGGTGCCATCGCTGGTGATGATGTCGCTACCGATCTGATCCGACAGCGCCGGATGCTCGGCAGCGCGGATCACCTGCGTCGGGTCGCCCGGCAGCACGATGTCGCCGCCTCGATAGTTCTTCACGACCTGCGGCTTGACGTTCTTCCCGGTACAGTCGGGAGACGTGTCCATATGCGAGCAGAAGCAGATCACCGGCACCTTCTTGGGCGTGTTCGCCGGAATGGTCGCATAGACATAGCCGTGCTCGTCCAGATGGGCGTCGGCGAGCCCCATCGCCTTGAGCTCGGCCGCAAGCAGCCGGCCGAGATTCTTCTGCTTCTCGCTGGACGGGCAGGTCGGGGAGGAGGGGTCGGACTGGGTGTCGATGGTGACGTAACGCAGGAAGCGCTCGGTGACGGTGTGCTTGAAGGCTGAGGCAGGGTTCACGAGTTAAGGCCGCGGTTTGGATCAGGGAATGCGCAGACTACAGCAAAATGTGCCGTTCCGGGGACCAGGGATGGTGTCTCGGTGCCGGTTTCGCCGGGATGGGTTCGGGAGCCAGGGAGCCCGCTAAGCCATTGAAAACATGGCGCGAGAGACGGGGCTCGAACCCGCGACCTCCTCGAAGGGCGAACTGCCGAGTTTACAAAGCAAACCTCATTGACCTGGATCAACAATCCAGGACGCGGGACGTCGTCACCTAGCAATGTGACACAAAGGATCTCCCGTGCGTGAGTTGCAATACCTCTACCTCTCGGTCGTGATTTTCCTGCTCGCCGGAGGTGCGCTGTCTGGCGGCGCGCCTTTCAGCTCGGTCGCAATGGCAGCCGGGGAAACGCCCAAGGACATTCTTGCAGCACAAATCCGCAGCCAAGGCATCGTTTGCGACAAGCCGCAGCGTGCGACCCGGGACGCCAAGCGATCAAAGCCGGACCATGAGGTCTGGGTTCTGAAATGTGAAAACGCGACCTACAGGGTCAGCCGATATCCCGACATGGCGGCAAAGGTAGAGCAACTGCGCTAGCAACGTTGCCGATCGATAGGCCATGCCGGGTTCAGGTGTGTCACCAGAGCCGGAGAGAGAAATGTCTAATGGTATTGGCGGAGACGACTCGAATTTGGGTAAACGCGCGCTCAATCGCCGCGATGTGTTGCTCGGCAGCACCGCCGTTGCGACGGCGTCGGCACTCGGCGCCGTTGCGGGCGTGCAAACGGCCATCGCACAACAAGCGGCGGGCCAGAAGCCGAACATCGTCGTCATCATGGGCGACGATATCGGCATCTGGAACATCGGCGCCTATCACCGCGGCATGATGGCCGGGCGGACACCGAACCTCGACAAGCTCGCCGCCGAAGGCATGCTGTTCACCGACTATTACGCCGAGGCGAGTTGCACGGCGGGCCGTGCCAACTTCATCACAGGCGAGCTGCCGATCCGAACCGGCATGACGACAGTCGGGCAGGCCGGCGCGCCCACCGGCCTGCCGGCGGAAGCCGTGACGATTGCGACCGTACTCAAGGACATGGGTTACGCCACCGGACAGTTTGGCAAGAACCACCTCGGCGACAAGAACGAGTTTTTGCCGACCGTGCACGGCTTCGACGAGTTCTTCGGCTATCTATATCACCTCGATGCGATGGAAGACCCGGCGCATCCCGGCTATCCGCAGGATTTGCTGAACGTCGTCGGTCCGCGGAATATGATCCACTCCTATGCGACGGACCGCGACGATCCAACCGTGGATCCGCGTTGGGGCAAAGTCGGCAAGCAGAGGATCGAAGATGCCGGCACGCTCTATCCCAAGCGGATGGAGACCGTGGACGACGAAATTCGGGACCTTGCCATCAAGTTCATCGATAAGGCGAAGGCTGACGGAAAGCCGTTCTTCCTGTGGCTCAATCCGACGCGCATGCACATCGTCACCCACCTCTCACCCAAATACGAGGCGACGCGCAATTCGAAGAATGGCTGGACCATCCATGAAGCCGGCATGGCACAGCTCGACGACGACATTGGCCTGGTGATGCAGAAACTGAAAGACATGGGCGTTGACGACAATACCATCGTCGTATTCACGACCGACAACGGAACCGAGGTCTTCACTTGGCCCGATGGTGGACAGACGCCTTTCGCACAGAGCAAAGGCACCGTTATGGAAGGCGGCTTTCGTGTACCTGCGATGATCCGGTGGCCGGGCAAGGTGCCGGCGGGTAAGGTCGAGAACGGCATTATCTCCGGGCTCGACTGGTTCCCGACTTTGGTTGCCGCCGCCGGAAACCCGGATATCACCGAAGAGCTGAAGAAGGGAAAGCAGATCGGCGACCGCACTTACAAGGTCCATCTCGACGGTTACAACCAGATGGACATGATCACCGGCAAGGGTCCGTCAAATCGGCATGAAGTCTGGTATTTTGGCGAAAGCGAACTTGGTGCGGTACGCATCGACGACTTCAAATATCGTTTCATCGACCAGCCCGGGGGCTGGCTGGGCGAAAAGTCCAAAGTCGACGTGCCCTATCTGATCAATCTGCGCCTCGATCCATTCGAGCGCACGGGCTGGCCCGATAGCGGGACCAAATACGGGGCACAGCAATATTTCGATTGGTTCAAATACGAGTTCTGGCGGTTCGTGTTTGTTCAGCAGCAGGTGGAAAAGCTCGCCCAGACAGCTATTGAGTTCCCGCCGATGCAGAAGGGCGCGAGCTTCAATCTCGATGCCGTGAAAGCCAAAATAGAGGCCGCCAGGACAGCAATGGCCAAATGACGGCGGAAAGTCTTTTTATGGCGGGCGTTCCGGTCGAGGGGCGCCCGCTACGTTTCCGCTCTCGCGTTTGCCCAAGCTCGCTTCTGGTCCTCAAAAACTGATACATCCTTCAACAGGCGGTGCGGACGACGGCCTTCGGGGAATGCTGGCGCGGCAGGCCTTGATCGATTCGATGGGACGCTGCCGACGGCGTTTTCGTCCGTAAATCGGCCCTTTCGCGCATCGGCGTTGCGAAAGGCCCGGTAAAAAGAGGGGGCCGAAACCTCCTTGACTTGCATAGGTGGCCCCTTTAAGTCCCACGTCTCCGCGGGTTTCACGCGCACGCGGGAGTAGCTCAGTTGGTTAGAGCGCCGGCCTGTCACGCCGGAGGTCGCGGGTTCGAGCCCCGTCTCTCGCGCCAAATATGCAAACAATCTCAAGCATATATCACTTGCCCGATTTTGCGGCCTTCTCGAAAAGTGTCAGGAGGACCGGCGTCCTGACACTTTTGTCCGGTTTATGTTCTTTCAGCTTGGCTGCACCGGCCATGCGCGCCTGGTCGAATCGGCGGACACCCGCCGCGTTGATCGGGTTGTAGGTCTTCCGTAGCCGGTTATTGGCCGCGACAGTATTCGCCATCTTGTTTGATTGATCGGTTACCGATCCGCCACCGGCGTCGCCCTCGACCGCGCCGGAGCTGCGCATGTGGGCGAGTTGGCGGATGTCGTTGCGATCGAGCACCAAGCGGCGCATGAGCTGAGTTTTGGGCCAGACGGGCGCAGGCATCTCAAGCCCCCCTGGTTGCGGCGCGGGTGTCCTGCATTGCGATTGCGACCTTGGCCTCGACGGCGGCGATCTCCTTCGCGCTGGCGCGGGCGGCGTCGACCGGCATCGCGATGTCACCCAGCGCGAAGCCGCGGCCGGAGAGCGTGCGCATTGCGGCGCGCTCGTCGCCGCATCCAGGCAGCACAGCCAGGCCTCGCGCCTGGCTTTTTCGTTTCTGATTGATCGCGCCCTTAACGAGGCAGCACGTGGCCGGGGCGCCTTAGCGGCACGTTAACCGGGCTCCGCTACGTTCGCGAACGGGCTCGGTGGGCGACATTTGTGGGGTCGCCATGAATTTTAGTTTGCGGCGCCGAGGCCTTCTGGCTCCGGCGGTTGAGATAGTTTTGACTATGATGCTTGCAACCGCTTCGGCGAATGCAGCCGATGCGCCCATCCCCTACGGCGCGCCTCCGCCCCAATATAGCCCACCACCCTACGCGCCACCAATCTACGCGCCACCACCGCTGCCCTGTCTCTGGTTGGGTCCTTATGTCGGCACCAATGCCGGCTTCCAATGGACCTCGAATATTGGCGGCGTCAGTCAGAGCGGGTTCACCGGGGGCATACAGGGCGGCTTCAACTGGCAAAGCGGTCCATGGGTGTATGGCGTAGAGGCGGATTTCAACCTTTCGAGTGCCAGCGACAAGTTCGCCGATTACCAGTTCTCCAACCCATGGTTCGGAACTTTGCGGGGGCGGGCCGGGTACACCGTCAACAACGTCTTCCTCTATGGCACGGCAGGCCTGGCCGTCGGCATGAGCACAGTCGCGCGCGCGGGGCTGTCGGATAGCAGCGGACATCTCGGCTGGGCGATCGGGGCGGGCGTTGAATTTGGCCTCGCTACATTTGGCTTTGGCCCGAACTGGTCAGTCAAGGCCGAATATCTCTACCTCGGCCTGTCGCAGGGCGCTGTCCTTCCGGCTTCAGTCCCGTCTAATTTCCAGTCGAACGTGCTGCGCTTTGGCGTGAACTATCACCTCTGAGCTCTGATCGAATCCTCCCGGAGGATTTTCTCGTCTCCTTCACATCGCCTTCGCAGGCGGCTGTGCACCAACAGAGTGATCCGCATCGCCTCCGCAGCACGGTCGCGCGCGGGTCCTAGCGAGATGCCGGGACGCCTGAGAATATTCCGTGCACAGGCGCATCGGAGACGCAGATCGAACCGGTCATGGTGCACAAGCGCCCTGGGACGGATCGACGAAGAGCAAGGCTCTGGCGCGGACCTGATTCCAGGTCGACGCGCGAAGCGTCCGCAGAAGCCCCGTCATCGTGCGGGGCTTCTGCCGCGTCTAGGCTATTGCCTCCCGGCCTTGAACATAAGTCAGTTCGCGCGTTGAGGACTTTAGCGAGGTGCTAACGCCTGCCTATGCGCGAAAAGTCAACTTATGCGTCGGACCAGAGCAGGTTCATTGAAAAAAGGGGGTGGGCAACGATGCCGAGAAGCGCCAAGCCAGGGCGGTTGCAATGGCTTATGCTCAGGCGCTCTGTCGTGAAAAGGCTGTGGACCTCCGCGGGTAATCATGAAATACCGCACGTCACCTTGTCGGTCACCTGCGTCCGAACAGTCCTCCGACCACGCCACCAATCAGTCCACCTGGACCGCCTCCACTGTGGTGATGGTGAGCACCGCGGCGCCGACGGACGGGATGGTCGTCATCAGACAGGCTGGCATGCGCCGCCGAGGCGGACTCGGTCAGTAGCGCTTGATGCTGCAGCGGGTTGAGGAAGCCAGTCCGGGGATAGCCCCGTGCCGCCTGCCAACGCGCGATGACGGCACGGGTCGACTCGTCAAACCGTCCGCTGGCCTTGGTGTCGAAACCGAGACCGGTCAACCGGCGCTGCACATCGCGACGCTTTCTCTTGTCGAGGCCAATTTGATCTTCGGTTTCCTGAGTTGCCTCGTCGGCAACGATTGCCGGATCGACGGATGCCACCAGGTCGCGTTCGGTCGTGCTCGGACCGGCTACGGCAACATTTGCACTGACGAGAATTCCCAAGACTGACAATGCAAGGATGAAGACACGCACTGGCTTAATCTTCCCTGATCTTATGTCGGTTCAAATACGTCGCTGTCGCACTCGAACTCTCCGGCGGCGTCTAAATCAAACGTCAACTCCGGTTTCGTCCCTAGCAACTGTCAGGCGGGTCACTTGTTCCTTAGCGCGCGTTCGATTGTTACACTGCATTGCACTGCACTGAGACTGTCAACAAGAAGGACAGTCTGCACTCCCCGGGTCGCGTCGTTCTGTAGGGGCGCCAGCGACTTCTGTTACCCTGCGCGACGTTGGCGGCGTCGAGGAGGCCTGGGACCGTTCACTGTCGCCGATCAGCTTCACCTGGGGCGCTGCAGGATCGGTGTCGGTTAGCACTGCCGGCGCGTGGTTTTGTCCTTGAAGCGAGACCACAAATGACCGATCAGCGATAGGGCTAGCGAGCCTACAATAATCGGGAGCCAAATCGACGTGGTTATGATGAAGAAGGAAATGACGACCACACGTCCAAAGACCGATTCGCTCATCGGGTACTTAAGACGTGCGAAATATGCGTAGATAATAAAGATGATGGCTAGCACCAGCCACGCGGCGACAAGCACTAGTAATAAGTCAATAAGTTCGCTGACATAATGGTGCATGAGCGCACCTCCTGACAGGCGTCAGCGCGCGAATTGCTGTCACCCACTGTGAGCGGCTGTCGCGGCGATCGTCGAAGAGAACTTGGTCTTGTTGGCGTCCTCGGGCATCTGCACGCTTGGCGCCGCTGTCTCCGCCAGCGCCCAACTCATGCGAAGGCGCAGCTTTCGGTTCGGCCGAGCGAGGCCTGTCAACGCGCACTCGTCGAGATGGCTCGGGCAAGGGCTCGTCCAATGCAATCATAACCGTCGGCGGTGTTGTGCAATCCGTCAAACGACACAAGCGCGCTTTGCGCAACCCCGGCATCGATCGAGTTTCGCATCAGCGCAAAACGAGAAAATAGCCCGACCCTTTCCTGTTTTGCGACATCGATGATGATATCCTCCATCGTTGAGTAGCTAGCTGAATGCGAGCACCTGTGGCGCATATTGCATGTCCATCAACACGACGTCCGAAGACCCTGACTTAAGTGCCCTTACCCCTTCAAGAACACTTCTTTTGAGCCCTTGGTCCGGCCGGCCACCCCAAGCGACGTCATTAGTACCTAATTGCCAGATAACGAGATCGGGCGTGTGCGCGAAAACGTCACGCTCGAAGCGTGCGATGTTGTTCGGAATCGTATCGCCGACTCGACCGCTGTTGATGACCTTGATCGTGGCGTTGGATCTAAGTCTCGAGAGCTCTCGGCGCATCACCTCCGGATATGTGGCCGCGGACCTAAGCACCCAAAGTCCCACTGTCGACGATGATCCAATCGCTACAATCTTTAGCGGCTCACCAGATTTCAAACGCGCCGCCGTGCGGGGCAATTGTGCACCCAGCGAGACGTTGAAATTTGCCGAAAGGCATTTCTCCGCAGATGATAACTCGTCCTGTGCTCGAGAGGGCGCACTGCCAGACAATCCGATAAGCAAGGCCGCGCCGATCGACGCTATTCTTCGAGCGGTTCGGGTACGGATGGCAAAACAGGTCAACACATCATCCCCCAAATAACTGGTCGATTCTCTCTTGACAACCCTTGGCGTCAGACGTTTCGCTATGTCCTTGAATTACAGGTCGATTGACACGTGGGCAGCGAGAAACACGATGAATCCGCGGATAGTCGCGGGTGAGACGATGACGGAAAGTCTGTAGCGAAGCGGCTGGTATTCCATATTGGCGGCTATGATCCAATCACGTCGGATGTCAGCGCGCAACGACGCTTTGTGCGCGAAATTGCCAGGTTCCAACGTACCTGGTCAGTGAAAGCGGTCGTTGACGGTTCGCATGATACCGCCGATCAGATACAATGGAATGTGACGACAACCGGCCCCGATTGGCTAGTCGAAACTGATTACCGCCTGGTCCGGTGGCACGACGTAATTGAGGTCTTCGGGCGTCGAAGCATTGGCTCACGCATTTCCGTCGGCATTCTTGCGTTTCTGGATTTCGTTTTGGCCGGCACTCTTTGGCGTTACTTGCTGACCAACTGGCGCTACGCAGGTTTCTTTCTCTATCCATTCGTCATGTTCGGACTGCTTATCGCGGCCGCCTTCTTGATTGGCGTGTTTGCATTCAAAATCACCGGATCAATTCCCATTGCTACTGGTGGCGGTCTCTTCGGGTTCGCAGCCGTTTTGGCGGGTCCGTGGCGCTGGCTGCACCTGGGCGACTTGTTCGACGATTGGATTTTTTCTCGCGAGTATATTCGATGCGGTAATTCGGAAATCGAGCAAAGGCTAGACAGGTTGGCCACCGAGCTCGTGGCTGCGGCGAGCAACTTTGCCGCAGACGAAATTTTGGTCATAGGGCACAGTCTTGGCGCCGTACTTGCGGTTGATCTACTTGATCGCGCCTTGAAGCTGGACCCTGCGCTCGGTCGGAACAAAATTCCCGTCACATTCTTGAGCGTTGGATCATCCATACTCAAGGTCGGCCTGCACCCGAAGGCAATACGCTTTCGCACGACGATGGAACGCGTCGCCAAGTCGCGCGCGATCTTCTGGGGCGACTATCAGGCCCTCATCGACCCGTTGAACTTTTACAAAAGCCGGCCAATGGCCGATATGGGCTTGTCGACAGAGAACGAAGCGACCGTCAGGGTCGTAAAACTCAGTCGAATGCTTGACGACGACATGTATCGACGCATCCGCCTCAATTTCTTCCGCTTGCACTGCCAGTTCGTCAGTGGAAATGATAGGCGAACATCGTACGACTACTTTATGCTCACGTGCGGACCTATTTCAGCCAAATCCCAGACGCTCGCTCCGGATGGCGCCGTGTCGATGATCGCTGACGACGGAGGACTTATTGCGAGCGCGCCGCTGTCAGAAAGCGAACTGCTGGGAAGTCCGGGCGCGGCAGCCTAATTCAAATGACGCCCACCATTTCAAAAGTCATTTTCGTTGCCTTGGTGATCGGCTGGTATCTCATACGTTATGAGTACGCGCGGCGTTCTCGCCGCGAAAGGATTGTATGGAGCGCTCGCGGCCCCGTGGAAACTGCGCTACTGCTCATATCTCTTGCAGGGCTTGGACTTGTGCCGCTCGTCTACGTAGCGACAGCGATACCTCGTTTCGCAACTTACAGCTTTCATCCCTTGTTGGCTTGGCTGGGACTTTTCTTTGCGATTGCGGCTTTGGGTATGTTTCACCTGACGCATCGTGCGCTCGGACGGAATTGGTCGATCAGTCTCGATGTGCGGGAGAATCATGAACTCGTGACGGAAGGGATTTACCGGAGAGTTCGACACCCGATGTATTCGGCATTTTGGCTGTGGGCTATCGCCCAGGCGTTGCTGCTGCCTAATTGGATTGCCGGCTTCGCGGGCCTGGCCGGTTTCGGGGTTTTGTACTTTGGCCGCGTCGCAAGAGAAGAGCGAATGATGTTAGAGACCTTTGGCGACAGCTATCGCGCGTATATGGCGAGGACTGGCCGGGTCTTCCCGTCGGTACTCTGAAGTAGGTCCTGACAGATCTTGGATCTGTGAGACCACAAAGCGACCGGGATCCAAACGCCTCAAATTCCGTGCCATTTTCGCAACATCCGACAAAAAACGGCTGTCGGGACCGCTA
The DNA here is from genome assembly GCA_963770385.1 of uncultured Alphaproteobacteria bacterium. Lineage (GTDB taxonomy): Bacteria > Pseudomonadota > Alphaproteobacteria > Rhizobiales > Xanthobacteraceae > Bradyrhizobium. Next base: position 5,154,091 of record CAVYPJ010000003.1, read on the forward strand.
ATTCCTCAGTCTATTTGTTGCTGCCGTGGCGAGCGCCAGGTTATCTGTCGATTGGTGAATTCCAAGCTACTCCGATTCACAGTGGGAGATTTTGATGTTGAAATTCGTGATCCTCGGCGTCGCTTCTCTAGCTTTCGTGGGAACAGCAGTTGCTGCCGACCTCCCACGGCCTCAGCCTCAGCCGGTGGCTGCGCCGGTCGGCAAATATCCCTTGGGCAAATATCCCGTCGGCAAGAGCCCGGTAGGCAAATATCCGGTTGCGGCCCCGGCCCCCTTAGTTACCAAAGGTTGATCTAATATCTATTCGTGCGCCGGCGGCGTTCGTTTGGGTAGATAGACCAACTGCGGCATCCGGTCTTTGATCCACGAGGATTCGAAGATGCTAGGAGTGACTCGGAAATATCCAGGTCTGCAGCGTCTTGCTGGGGTCACGGTGCTTGCGGCCTCCGTGAGCTTGGGGGCCGGGAGCAGTAGCGCACAACAACTCAGCGGCGCACTCCGACCATCAGCAACGGACTTTTCCTAAATCGGCGGCGAAGCATGCTGAGAGCATGGCTGCTGTGACGCCCAGTGCCTCGCCGGCCAGATCAGATGTAAAGCCAGTTCAAAGAGCTACGGCCAGAGGTCCCTACTACGTTGATTTTCGTGCCCGCACGGCAGCAACCTACGGTCATGCATTCGTCTGGTACGGAAAGACGAGCGAAAAGGAGGTCGAGGTCGCGGGTTTGGCTCCGGCTGGCGACACACTGCCGTACATCTTGGGACATCTCATATTTGTTCCCTCTGAGACAGGGGCGAGCTATGGCGATCTTGACGAGCAATATCTGACGGCGAGCTATCGTGTCTATTTGAGTGAGGCTGACGCCAAGAGGGTCTTTGCTTATATCAAGCATCTCCAGGAGACTTCGCCGCTATGGAATGCGGCAACCACCAACTGCACTGCTTTTCTCGGCCGCATAGCGACTTTTATGGGCCTGAACGCTCCGTTTCATCTGTTAATGCCTGAGGAATACGTAAACCAGCTCAGAGAGCTGAACGGTGGACGAAAAACGGTGCAGCTTGAACCCGATCGAGGCTAGAGTCCTCAGATTGGTTCATCCGGCTTTCCTGGCCGTCTAGATAGGTGCGCGGTCTTCAGCAAGTTCAAGCGAGCGGCGTTCTTCGAGGACGCGCGGCTCGATACGACCGGCATTCGTGTGCTGCCTCACCTGATTAATGAACGGGCTGGGAGATCGTGCGCGAATGTCCGCGGCACGCCGCGGCGAGGCAGCTCCACATCGTGGATGCCTAGGTGGCATTCATGGCTAGGCTCATCTTAGGAACCGTTCCGAGGACGAGTCCCGCTTGACGCAGTTGAGGAAGGTTCGCCAAAACGGATCGTGCGCTTCGGGAATGGCCGTAAACGGCACGATGCATAGTCTCTGGCGCTCGTATTGAGACGGAGGTCACCGATAGGCAATTCTTGATGCTGCCTCGAGGCCGAGCATCGACATCGCGTCACGGCGCGCAAGCTGCGTGTTTGCCAAGCCGACACAGCGCTCTTTCGGCTGCGCGAAATGAACTGCGCCCTAATTGGCATCGCCCGCATTTGCGGGGCGATGGATCAGACCCTTGTTTTGAGCTAAACCGTCGGAGTCGCCTGGAACGGCGAGAGCGGCCGCACCATTGCGGCAAATCAAGTGCGTGCAAGCTATTGCGCCGGTTCGAGGGACGTCAATGCGGGTCTACATCATTGTTGCTGGCCTAGTCCTTTCGATCATCGGAAAGGGAAGCGCCACGGTTGTCGATAAAGGAACCGACGCGCAGAAATCTTGCCAGGCTACTTGTTCAGAACTCGTTTCGCGATCAGGACGAAGCTCGGTCCGCCGGCGCATGTGAGGGCATGATCGAGACAGCGGTGCTCTTTTCACCAAATCTGCCAGCTGACGTACGTGCGTGCCCGCCCGCGCAAGGCAGCATTTTGCAGAGCGCCAAGGTCTTTCTGCGGTATCTTGATAACAATCCGGATCGAGTGAGTGAACCGGGGATCACCATCGCTATCGAAGCATTCAGAGATGCTTGGCCCTGCCAGGGGGACGATGCCGAGTCGTCCAGCAGGACTGGATCGAAAAAGCGTGCGTCGAAAAAATCAAAACAATAGAAAGCGTGTTTGTCGATTTTGATATTAGCGCTACGTCGCGCGGGGCGGACGATGGTTTGGAAGCACTACATTGACGGCCACCCTCTCTTCCGCTGCTTTATGCCGGGCAGGATGATCTGATGCGCGCTCGCTGATCTAGCTGGAGTTTGAAAAACTCGCTCCGAGCAAAGCGGAGTCCCGTCAGTATCTACGGCTTGATAAGTATAACCCGTTGCTCCTCCATTCCGCCGGACCCTCGGGACGAGGCCGGCGTGAGACGATCGTCAGAACCTCGGGATGAGGATCACGAGGACTGAACCGCTCGCGCTATTGCGAGCTGATATCCAACCTGTCCCGAGAGCTACACATGTATCGGACAGAATCAGACTGCCTCTGCATGTCTGAAACGTGCCAACAGCCGACATCGGGTCCGACTATGCATCCGCGCGCCGGCCGGTTTAACCGATGATGCAACCTGGTGGCAGGACGTGGCACGCCAGCGGGCATGCATTCCAAAGATCTGTCTGCAGGCCGAACGCATGCAGCCGGCCAGGCTCTGAATGAGCCCGGCAGGCGACATCATTAATCAGGTCACCGGGACGGCACGACGGCCGCTCGCGTATTGGCTTTTGCCACAAACCGATCGCTACGGCAGCATCGCTATGGCAGCCAGCGTTGATTACCAGCCGCCGTCCCAGCCGCCATAACCTCCGCCCCAGCGGCCGCCATAGCCACCGCCATAGCCACCGCCATAGCCACCGCCGCAGCAACAACAAGGCGGCGGAGGCGGGGGCGGAACATAGACCCGACAGCAGCAGCCGCAGCCGCCGCCACCGCCCCAACCGGCTCTGTTCCAGCCGCCACCACCGTAATAAGAGCCGCCACCGCCACCGCCGCCCCAACCGCTGCGACCCCAGCCCGCACCGGCGTATTCAGGGCCATAACCATAGTAGCCTTGTGCTTGAACGTTGGTCGGAATGGAGGCAGCAGCGAATGTGAGGGCCGCTGCGAGCACGGCGGTTATCCTGCGCAACCTCTGCAACATGACACGTCTCCCTCGGCTTCTTATTTGGGGGCGAACCCCGCACCTGGATTGGTCGTTGATGACTGTGATCTCAAACAAGGCACGAATTGGGAAAATGGAGGGAGACGACACATTCGATAGCGCCATATCTCGCAATATGGTGAATCCGAGGATCGTCGTGCCCCGGACGACTTGATAAGCCTAACCCCTGGCGCCCCATTCCGCCGGACCCTCGGGACGAGGCAGGCGTGCACGACCGTCAGACCTCGGGATGAGGATGACGAGGACCGAACCGCACGCCGAAGGCGTTGGCCGGCTCCGACCAGTTCAAGAAGGACGTCGAGGCGCTGATCGCGCGGGTCAAGCTCGGCGGCGGCTGGGGCGACACCGATGAGGGCACCAAGGCGGCGCAGGCGTTTGCCCGCGATGCAAAGGCCGTGAAGCACGAGCTGAAGGCGGACTTCGATCCAGACAAGGTCGACCTGGATGAGATCAAGGTCCTATTGCAACGCGTTCCCAGTCTACGTTCGCAAGGACGATAAAGGCCTGCAGGGCGCTGAGCGACAAGTACGGCCGGGTCGAGGCCAATGCGTTCGTGGTCGGCAAGGTGTTCAAGCTGGGCTTCCGGCCGAGCGGCAAGCGCTACAAGCGCGTGATGATCCCGTGGGAAAAGCGATGCCGGCGGAGGCCAAGCGCACCGGCTCTACCACGACGACGGACGTCTCCGACGCTCCGGATCATCGCCATCGGTGCCGGCCTCGGATGGCCGCCAAGCGTCACCTACGAGCAAACGCGCTGGGAAATAGTCGCCGCGATCGAAGGCCACAATCGCGTCCAGGGCGGCGAGGACAAAATTGAGCCGTGAGCGATGCGCAATTTGACGCGCTGCTCGATGAGCATTTGCCGGGCCATGCATCATAAACTCAGTAGCGCTGAAGTTGATGTCCGCTTTGCTGCAAGAGACGCGCGGCAGCGAAATAATGCGATGTGTCAACACGCCACATCAAACGCCAACGAAGAAAGCCGCGCGGAGGCGGCTCTCAATTCCAGCCTGAGTATCGTTCAGGCGACCATGAATACTGCCGTCGACTTTCGGCGATAGGCAATGAAGCCGAGACCCGCGAAGCCGAGAAGCAGCATTGCCCACGTCGACGGTTCGGGAACGGCGGTAACCGCCGTCATCGTACCCGTAAAAGCGCCGTCTCCGGTGAAGGTGACTTGGGTGACAAACGCGGTTGAATTGGCGGGGTCGAGACCGAGGCTTGCGTCAATTCCCAATACTTCGAATTTGCCCACACCGCTTGGACCAAAGTTGAACAGGGTATCAGCTGCAAGTTGCTGAGCGAATATGAAGGATGTGCCGTTCCATAGGTAAAGATCGTAAGGATGCGACATGCCTAAATTTGGAAGCTGTACGGTCGCGAAGTTTGGATTGCCGACGCCGATCGAAAAAATGTAACCGAGAGCAGCGGCAGGATCCAAGTTCACCGATTGACCGTGGCTAACGTCAATGTTGAAGCTATAGACCGTTTGCCCGACGGTATTGACCGATGAGACAGGGACCTGCACGGGACCGCTGAACTGCGATACCGCATTGGGATGGAAATCGAAAAAGCTCTGAGAGCTTGCTCCGGTCGTAGCATTGGCTTGGAGTCGGAAGTCGTCTCGAATGAGAACGCCATAATGGCCTGCAGGATCGAGCGGTCCAAAACCAGGAATATTTGCAGGAATGGTGACGCTCGTCTGACCTGATGCCAGATCCTGTCTGAAAATTTCCTGCTTATTGTTGTTGAGGTCGAAGATGAAAACCTTCGTGTCCTGGCTGTAGTTTGCTGGCAGTGCGACACTCGCCGGCGCATTCCAGGAAATTGTCGGAGTGGTTACCGTCGCCGATGTCCCGCTAATTGTTGCTCCGGTGATAAACGGCGGCGGCGGAAGACTTGTATTGATCGCTGCGGTGTTGACCACAAGACTGTTATAATTCGGGTTGCTGACAGTCAGTTGCCAGGGCCCTTGCAGGTTCTGATTGAATTTAATCGACGTCTGAAACAGGTTGGGATCCGGCACGGCATTAGAATAAGGAACATTAAACGAGACGCCGTTCTGGGTTGCGGTCACTGTCGTCTGTGACGCGAAAGTCTGTTCATTCGCGCCCGAATCGAGATGAAAGCGTCCTCCGAAGGATAGGAACTGTGAGGCTACGGGCTGGCCGAACGCCACGTTTGAAGAATTATAGCCGACGTAGTCGAATGTACCGGGAAATCCTGGCGTCAAAGTATTCTGCACAATAGCGTCGGCATTTGCTATCGACGGGATCAGGATTAAAGTCGCTAGATAAATTGCGCTGCGCATAATCAAATACCCCCAAAAACTGTGGCAATCACTCCCCTAAAACTATCGCGAGCAATCGTCATGGGTGTGCGACATCCTGTCAATGAGATTCTAATTCAGCATTGGTGTTTGCCACTTCAACTTCGGCGGCCGGTATTCTGAGAGCATCAACATGCTGCTCATCGCCTAGGCGACCCGATCACGCCTCTTAGAAAATTCAAAAGGCGACCAGCGCCTACTGCGGTTCAGCAGCGACCGGGTTTGATTTGGCTGCGACTGATGTCCGCTTTGCATTCGAAAGGCAACGGCTTGCGTCGGCTCGCATCGTTTTAGGCGCGCGCGAACGTACTGCGCCGGATCAGGGCGCCGGCGATGCCAGCTGCTTGCCTTTCTCTATGACAAAGGTGTCGATCAGCTTATTGCCCGATACCGAGCAAGCGTCGTGGGGCATCTGGGGCGACGTCTCGTATGAGTCGCCCGCCTTAAGGGTCTGTTCGGGCTTCCCATCGATTTTGAGCACGAAGTCGCCCTGTATGACGTAACCGCTGTCGATCCCCGGATGGGTGTGACGGCCGGCGCAAGTGCCCGGCGCGATCTCCACAATCGCCGTCACGGTGGTATAGCCCGAGGGATAATCGATGCTGCGAAGGACGGTGCGCTTGATGTCAGGCTGCTGTGCGATTGCAGATACCCCGATAGCCGGCACGATTACGCACGCGATGGCGAGGATCTTCATCATCGGCTTTTCCTCCCGGTTGCGCTAAATCTAGGTCAAAAAGCTAACTGCTAGTCGAGATTTGTTACCTGCGTGAAACACGCCAATCGCAAGGTCCGTGACCCCCAATCAGAAGAAACCAGGGCTCAAATCCAGGCCGTAGGTCAACGCAAGCAGAGAAACCAGCAGCCCGGCTCCGCAGAGCAGGGCGATCTCCTTCAGGACATCGATGTCACTGACGGAATGAAAAGTACGGAAGAGTGCTTGCACAATCGCGGTCATAACAACCACCCCTTCAATTTTGTCAGTCGGCTACTCTCTGTGGAACCTGAAACGCACGGCTTGCACAAACGACGCACTCCGTTACGATTGATTCCGCACTGCCGAACATGTCCGAAGTCAGCGCGCGGCGCCTTCAGGACTCTTTATTTTGTGCTTACGAAATTCTTCATTTTCGTTCTGCGAGATTCTTGAAGGCGTCACAGTTGACCGTTCGGGAGCCGTGAATTGTTGTATATTTTCAGCAATGTCGTGTTGGACACGGACAAGCGCGAACTGCGAGCTGGCTGCAAAGCGGTCGAGGTCGAGCCGCAGGTCTTCGACCTTCTGGAGTACCTCATCCGTCACCGCGAGCGCGTTGTCAGCCGGGACGAGTTGATCGAGACGATTTGGGGCGGGCGCACCGTGTCCGAATCGGCGCTGAGCACGCGCATCAATGCCGTCCGAACTGCCATTGGTGATAGTGGAATCCAGCAGCATTTGATCAAAACTCTGCCGCGCAAGGGTATTCGTTTCGTTGGCGAGGTAAGGGAGGAGCAAAAGGCGCCTGAAGCCTCGGCGAGGTACCCCGAAAACGGCACCGTCGAAACCATGGAGGTACGGCAGCCGGACGAGGTGTTGCCTGCCGATCTGACCACACTCGGCCATTCCGAAGCGCTGCCTCCGGCAAGGACCGCTTCTGTCGCGTCGCGCCGCTTTTTTGTTCCTCGGGCCGCCGCAGGAGCCTTTGTGGCGATCGGCCTTGTCGGTTTCGGCGTGCTGACATGGAGCTATTTCGCGCGATCGGCTCAACCCGAACAGATCAAAGCGAATATCGAGATGGCAGCAAAACTGACCCACATCTCCCAGGATATCAGCATGACGTCTCGGGAGAACTATGAAGCTGTTCGCAACCTCCAGCAATGGGCGGTTTCGCTCGACCCTCGAAACGCGGCCGCTCTGGCGCGTCTGACGTCCGCAATAGTGACCGGCGTGTTAAATCAATGGTCGAGCGATCCCATCGCCGACCTTCGGGCGGCTGATCTGACCCTGCAGGATGCCATCCGCATTGCACCTGATAACATGACGGTGCGCGGCTCGCAGTGCCACATCCTTCGTGCGATGCGCCAGTTCGAGGCCGCGATCAAGGTCTGCAGCGAGCTTGCCAAGAGCTTCCCGAACTACCCGATCCTCCACAAGGAGATCGGATACGACAAACTCATGCTGGGCCAGCTCGACGAGGCTCTTGCGGAATTCTTTGAAGCTGATCGCGTCGCGCCGAATTCGCGATTGCGCTGGAGTTGGGATCAGGGGATTGGCCTGATCTACCTCATGCAGGGACAGGATCAGAAGGCAATCGAGCAATTGTCGCGCGCGGCTCTCGAGGCGCCCAACGCAGGACACCCTGTGGCCTACCTGGCTTCGGCCTATGCCCTGGTTGGCCGGGAGCAACAGGCACGTGATGCGCTGGACCACCACATGAAGCTATGGCCGAAGACGACGTTGAGCAATTTCGAGCCGTTGGTTGGCACGGCCGCATTCAACAACAGGATGGAGCGCGTGCTGGAAGGGCTGCGGTTGGCCGGGCTGCCGCAGTGACGATTCTGAAGGGCGAAAAAACCCGCCGAGCTGCCGGTCCAACAAGCAACTAAAGTTGAGCCGTTTTTCACCTCAAGACCGCGAAGGCGCTCGGAATTGGCGTGCCTGCTCGCTCGCGCCGACGAGGCGATCGAACGACGTGCCATTTGCTGCGGGGCATGAGTCCGGTTGCGGCCCGACGCGGACCTTTGCAAACTCTGTCCTTACGTCTGCTGGTTGGAGTAAAGCGGGCTCGTTGTGCTCATAGCGAGTTATTCCGGGTCTGACCCAAGGCAGACAAAGGGGTGCGACAACGGCCTACTTGCGCCAACGGTGTCTACCGAGCGGCGAGTTACAACCGTAACGATGTTTCCCAAATTGAAATGATGTCGTAGCACGCACTATCCACCGTCGCGGCGCAGCCGCGCACAAAGCGCGGTCTCCTACAAGCACTAGGTGGTGTGGACTCTAGGGATTCCCATTTTGCTTGAAGCATGATTCAAGACTGCTTTTTGGAGGCAGTCTTGGGTGTGATGGATCGCTTGGTTTTGAGCGATGCGGCGTGGGAGCGGATGGCGCCACTGATCATCGGCCGCCCCGACCAAAAGGGGTCGACCGGGCGCGACAATCGAATGTTTGTGGAAGGCGTGCTTTGGACGTGCGCACTGGCTCTCCCTGGCGCGACCTTCCGGAGGCGTTCGGCGACTGGAACAGTGTATTCCGGCGCTTCAGCCGGTGGAGCGTGAAGGGTGTTTGGGCGCGCATTTTCGAGGCGATGTCCAATGATCCGGACTTCGAATATCTGATCGTCGATTCCACCATCGTCCGGGCCCATCAGCATGCTGCCGCCGCGCGCCAGTGACTTGTCAGAAACGTGACGCGTGTTCCTTACAGCTGCAATGGTTTTCTCCGCATTGAAATGACGAAGTAACGGGAGCTGCCCAGTTTGGAATCACCTTACCCATAGGAGATTCCATGCCAGTCACTGCGAACGAAGCGCTGATGCAGCAGGCGCAATCACGGCCTGAAGATACAGCTTTCATCTTTCAAGGAAACGTGTGGACCTATCGTCAGCTTGCTCACGAGTCCGAGCGTGTCGCGCACGGCCTTTGGGCGAGCGGCGTTAGAGCCGGCGATCGCGTCGTGCTGCACATGAAGAACCGGCCGGAAATGCTCGTTGCCTATTATGCGTGTTTCAGGCTGGGTGCCATTGCAGCACCGTTTCGCACCGCGTTCACGCTCGCCGAACTCGCGCCCATGCTGGAGCGGTTGCGGCCTGCGCTCTATATTGGTGAATCTGCGCTCTATCCGAACGTCGCTGCAGTCGATGCCGCGGTTCTTCCTCGGGAGAAACGCGTCATCCTCGATGACGCCGATGGGATGCATGGTATCCAGTCATGGGAGGTTCTAAAGCATGCTGCGACCGCGGATCTGCCGATTCCAGCCTCGGATGAGCCAGCCGTACTGATCAACACGTCCGGGAGCACTGGTCAGCCCAAATTCGTCGTGCATACGCAAGATACGATTGCGGCGATGATCCCGCTCTTCTGCAAGCATTTCGGCTTTCGGGCGGATGACGTTGTCATCTCGCCATTGCAAATGGCACACGGTAGCGGCCTGTTCTGTTCGCTGAGTTATGTTCGTGCTGGTGTGCCTTTCATCGTGCTCCAAACCGGCGACGGCAACACCGTCCTTGAGAACATCGAACGCTATCGTGGCACCTGGTTCCTTGGGTTTCCTTCCCAATATGCCGGACTTCTTGAAGCGCAGCAGGCAGAGCCGCGCGACGTGTCGTCGCTCCGGATGTGTTTGACCGCAGCTGATACCTGTCCGATCGATCTGCAGAAGCACGTCACCGCAGCCCTGAGCGCGCCCCTCTATAACTTTTGGGGCGCCACCGAAGTTTGCGGCCAGCTGACTTTCGGTCTGCAACCCGGATCCGTCGTTCGCATTACCGAAGATGCGGACATTCGTCTTGTAGACGAGAATGGTGCCGATGCTGCGCATGGTGAGGTCGGTGAACTCCTGATCCGCGGTAGGAACGTCTTCGTCGGCTACTGGAACGATCCGGTGGCAACAGCGAAATGCCTCAAGGATGGCTGGTATTACACCGGTGACCTTATGCGGCGGGGGGACGGTGATGAACTCTGGTTCGTGTCGCGCAAGAAAGACATCATCATCTGCGGTGGGACCAACATCTCGCCCGCCGAGGTGGAGGAAGCCTTGGTGGCCTGCCATCCGGCAGTGCAGGAGGCAGCTGCGGTTGGCAAGCCCGATCCGGTGCTCGGCCAGCGCGTCTTTGGCTTCGTCAAGCTTGCGAATGATGCGAAGGATGGCGTCGTTGCCGAAATCCTCAAGAATGTGTCCAAGCGACTTGCGGCTTATAAGGTCCCGGACGGTCTTCAGGTCGTCGAAGCATTGCCGCGCAATGCGCTGAGCAAGGTTGACCGCAGGATGCTGGAGAGAATGGTTCCGGAAGACGCAAGCGCCGGCGTCCCGGCGCGGCAAATGGAACCATCCGTTCGAAGGCGTCCGGCGAATTATCGCTAGGACTTGCCTCGCCAAAGCAAGCGCGCAGGTCTGTCGGCCGGCATGCCTTCCTCGGCGCCGGGGCACGCGTCACTGGTCGTGCGGCAACATGCTCCACACGCCCTGCAGGGCGGTGACCACGGCAAGCAATGCCAGAACCATGAGCGCCCACCGGCGGAAGGTCGTCTCGTCCGCGCCCTTGAAGCTGCGGGCGCCGAGCCATTGTCCGAGGATCAGGGCCGGCACGAACATCAGGAATCGATAGACGTCGGTCATCGCCACCAGGCCCTGGAGACCAAGGAACAGGACCCCCATGGTGTCGCTCCCGATGAAAAAGGCGATGAGCGATGCGCGTCCGACGGCCGCTCCCGCCGGCGAATTGAAGAAGAACACGATGACCGGGATGATGATCCCGAACGCCCCGTTCAGGAAACCGGCCACCGCGCCGGTGAGGACGGTTTCGGGCGGCGTCGGCATCGTCTTGCGCTGATAGCCGCTCCACAGCAGGGCGACGGCTCCCAGCACGGCTAACCCTAAGGCGACTTTCATCGGTGCGGCCGGCACGCCCGCAAGGACCAGCACGCCAAGCGGCGTGCACACCAGGCAGCCGAGCCACAGCAACGCAAGGTCGCGCCAGTGGACAGACCGCCAGATGCTGGGGAGCAGGCTCACGCTCGCGGCCACCTCCATCATGAAGATGGACGGGAGGATCATCGCCGGTGGCAACGCCAGCGACATCGACGTGATTGCCAGCAACGAAAAGCCGAATCCGCTATAGCCTCTCACGAAGGCGGCGATGAACACGCAGACCGCGCAATAGATCATCACCAGGGCGGACATTGCGGGCTCGATTGGAAAGGATGGGGGAGGGGAACGCGCTCCCGATGTGGTTGAAGATGACGGCGGTCACGCCGCGTCATCTACGCGCCACTGACGGCGACGGAGCGGTATAGCGTCGGACTGGCAGATGGACCAACATGGCAGACCATCTATCGATGGGCGCACGGGCAGTCAACGAAGCCGGTGTGAACGCGCCGGCGTGCTTTTTACCGTGTTGCCGGGCGGCCAAAGCAGATCGCGTTCGCTGCCGGCGACACGGGCGAGCTCCGCGGATACGCGCGCAATGACGTCATCCCACGCCTGCGGCGCAGGCTGACGGAACAGGCGCATGCTTGGATACCAGGGCGTGTCCTCCCGGTCGCGCATCCAGCGCCAGTCGAGCGCGTAGGGCAGCAGTAACCAGACTGGGCGACCGAGCGCTCCTGCCAGATGCGCGACCGACGTATCGACTGCGATGACCAGATCGAGCGCCGCGACCGCCGCCGCGGTATCGGAAAAATCAGCAAGCAGCGGTGCCAGATCGACAATGCCTTGGCCGAGTGCTGCGAGGGCTGGTGCATCGGCTGCGCGGAGATCCTTCTGAAGGCTGTAAAGCTTGACGTCGGGCATCACCAGCCGGGGCAGCAGCTTTTCCGCCGCGAGCGACCGCAGGCGGTCGCCCTTGTGCCTAGGATTGCCGGACCAGACAACGCCAATTCGGAGCGAGGTCTTGTCGTCCAGCGTCCCGCGCCATTGCGAAAGCTTCGCGGAATCCGCACGCAGATAAGGGATCGCGGCAGGAATGCTGTCGAGCCTGGTGCCGAATACCCGCGGCAGGCCGATCAGCGGCAAATGCAGGTCGAACCGCGGCAGCGGTTCGCCGAGGGCGACGACGGTGACGTTCGCGTTCTGGCGCAGGAGCGGCACGAGCGGAGGCTGAACCTGCAGCACGATCGATCCGCCCTTCGCCGCAACCATCGGCAGATAGCGCACGAATTGCATCGTGTCGCCAAGGCCCGCTTCGGCATAGAGCAGCAGCGTGCGTCCCGCGAACGGCTCGCCCTGCCATTCGGGTTCGGCAAGGTCCGGATAGCCTTGCGACCAGCCCTTGCATCTCTTGCCCCAGCGAAGCTCTTCGAAGCCGCTCGCAAGTTGTCCGTTCATCAACAGGACATGGGCATGGTTGAAGCGAATGAGCGGGTCATCCGGATCGAGAGCGACGGCGCGGTGCGACGCCGCGAGCGCCTCATCCATCGCGCCTGTGACGCGCAACCCGACCGCGAGATTGGCGTGTCCTTGGGCGTAGGCGGGGTCCACGGTGACGGCACGCCGATAGGCGGCGACGGACTCCTCGAACCTGCCCTGAGCGTCAAGGATGATGCCGAGATTGGTCAAGGCCGGTGCATAGTTCGGATCAAGCGACAGTGCGCGTTGACCCGCGTCCAGCGCCTCATCCAGCTCGCCGAGCTCGCGGAGACAGCCGGCGAGATTGGTCAGTGCAACGACGGGACCATCGGCAGACACCAGCCCGTCCCGATCGCGTCGCTCGTGTTTGAGAGCCTCGCGAAAGGCGGCAACGGCCTCCTTGGGCCTGTTCTGATCGGACAGCAGATTTCCAAGATTGATCCAGGCGCCCTGATGATGCGGATCGCGCGCGATGACGTCGCGATATGTCTGCTCGGCTTCCGTCAGCCGTCCCTGTCCGGCCAAGGACGTCGCAAGGTTGAAACGCGGCTGCATCAGATTGGGATCGAGCGCCAGCGCGCGGCGGTACGCCGTCTCCGCCTCGGAAAAGCGCGACAGCTTGGACAGCGCAACGCCGAGCTTGCCGTGAAGACCGGCGTCGAGCGGCCGCAGCGCGACGGCCCGCTGAAATGCGGCCAATGCACCTTCGTGTTCGCCCTTCACGGCAAGCGCGTCGCCGAGCGTGGAGAGCGCAGGCGCATGATTCGGATCGAGGCGGAACACCTGGCCGAGCAGGTCGCGGCCATCTTCCATGCGGCCGTCGGCGAAGGCGATCACAGCAGAAAGATGCAGCGCCGGCAGATGATGGGGATCTGCCGCAAGGATATCGGTGCACAACGCGCTTGCTCGTTGCGGGCGGCCCGCATTGTAATGCTCGGCCGCCTGCACCAGCAGCCGGCCGGCTTTAGCGATCCCCATGCTCAACTCCTGCAGACCTCAAACAGGGATTGAACGCGCGGTCATGCCAATTCGGGCGCTGCGATGCCCCATCGGCGCGGCGGCTTCACCGCATTGGCGGCCGCGCTACGGCACGGTTGGAATTCGTCCGGGCCCGACAGCCGCCCGTGAAGACCGGCAGTGCGTGTCGAGATAGCGGCCGATCCGCCCGCCGAGGCCTGGTGCGCCGGCACGAAGCCGGTCGCCCGGTTCGAGCGGTGTCTGCGATGTCGGGCCTGCCATCAGGATCGGATGTGTCGGGGTCCAGGAGCCGTCCGCATTGCTGAAAAAGTTGCTGCAATTCGGTGCTGCCGAAGCCGCGGATGCACCACCAAGAAGGCTGGCGCCCGACATGATCACGCTGAGCGCGGCATAGATCCGCAGACCGGCTTGGACGTCAGGCACTGCACGTACTCCGCATTGAACCGCCGGGGCAGAGGCATACCGCGCCAATGTGAAGTCAGAATTTCGGTCGACGGGTACGGGCCTGGTCCACCGCCTGCTCTTGCCGAATATGGGCGGATCGTCGCGGATCGCGCGGCCTTTCGGAACCTTCAGGGGGGGCTTGCGGCTGGAACCGGAGATTATCGGACCGTCTCGTTCAACCTCCGGTGTTTACCGGTGTTTTCGCGAATCGAGCGATGCGCTAAGGCTGAGCTCGCCCTCTCTTTGGGCGTTTCCTCCCTAGACTTGGGCCGCCTGCGCCGGATCGTGCGGGCGGCTTTTCTTTGCCACGTTTCTTTCGGTTGCCACGTCGCCGGCGTTGATTTGCGCCCCGGCGCGCGAACTACGCCTTCAGCGATAACGGCACCAGTTTCGCGCGATGAATGTCTGAGGCGACCATTTCCTGCACGATCTCCTCCAGGGTGATGCGCGGCTTCCAGCCGAGTTCTGCGGCCGCCTTGCCGGCGTCTCCGATCAGAGCCGGCACCTCGGAAGGGCGGAAATAGGCTTCGTCGACTGCAACCAGGGTCTGGCCGGTCTTTCGGCACACGCCTTTTTCCTCCTTGCCGGAGCCTTGCCATTCAAGGTCGATGCCCTGTGTCGCGTAGGCAGTATTCACGAACGTTCGGACCGTCTCGGTGCGGCCTGTGGCCAGCACGAACGCATCCGGCGATGGCGCCTGCAGGATGCGCCACATGCCGTCGACATATTCCTTGGCTGCTCCCCAGTCGCGTTTGGCGGCGAGATTGCCGAGGCGCAACGGATGCCGGCCGTGAACGACGTAGTCGGCGACGGCGGTCGTGATCTTGCGGGTCACGTACTCGGTCGATCTCAAGGGCGACTTGTAGTTGAAGAATATCGCGTTCGAGGCAAACAGCCCGTAAGCTTCGAAATAGTTGACGGTGAGGGCGTAGGCGAACAGTTTTGCCGCGCCATAGGGGCTGCGCGGCTTGAACGGCGTGTTCTCGCTCTGAGGAAAGATCGTCGTGTTGCCGTATAGCTCTGCGGACGAGGCCTGAAGAAAGCGCGCTTTCGATGTGTATTTGCGCATCGCCTCCAGCATGTTGAGCGTGCCGATTCCTGTCACCAGCGCCGTCGCAACCGGCGTTTCGAATGATCGGCCGACATGGGCCTGGGCAGCCAGATGATAGATCTCGTCGGGCATGCACGCTTCGACCAGCCGGAACGACGAGCCGGGATCGGTGGCGTCGTATTCCAGCATGCTGAAATTCGCGTTGGTGAGAACGCCCAGCTCCTGAAGCCGCCACAGATCGGACTGCCCCATCCGGCGGCAGGCGCCAAATACGCGATAACCCTTTTCGAGGAGATACTTCGCCAGGTGAGAGCCGCCCTGACCTGTGACCCCCGTAATCAACGCCTTCTTCATCGAAACTATATCCCTTGGTGAAAACTATCCCGTGGTGAAAACTATCCTTTGATCTCCATCGACTGGCAATGCGCCTGCCATTTTTGAAGAACGAAATCGCGAAATTCCGAACAGAAACGACTGGTGCTGAAACGCTCTGCGTGTTGCCGAATGCGCTGACGGTCGAACTTGTTCTTCTGAAGTTCAAACGCTTCGACGGCCTTGACGATCGCGTCCGTCGTCTGTTCGTGGAAAAACAGGCCGGTCTCGCCGTCGACCACCGTTTCAAGGGCGCCGCCCTTGCCGAACGCTATGACGGGAGTGCCGCAGGCCTGCGCCTCCACAGGCGCGATGCCAAAGTCTTCTTCAGCCGCGAAAATGAAGGCCTTCGCTCGCTTGAGATGCTCCTGCAGCACGTCGTCGGGCTGATAGCCGAGGACCTTGACGTTCGGAGTTGCGATATCGATACATTTCTGCAGTAACGGACCGGCGCCGATGACGACCAGCTTTCGCGACGGCATCTGCTTGAATGCTTCGACGATGAGATGGATCTTCTTGTAGGGAACGATGCGGGAGGCGGTGAAGTAGAAGTCGCCGTCCTGTTGTCCAACCGCGAAGTTCTCGACGTCGACGTTTGGGTAGATGACGACGGAATCGCGTCGATAGGTTTTCCTGACCCGGCGCGCGATGTAGCGGGAGCAGGAGATAAACGCGTCGACCGCCAGCGGTGTGCGGGCGTCCCAAATGCGGATCTTGTGCAGCATCCACCTGGCAATGACGCTTCTCAGGCCCCAGTCCAGATTGGACTCGGCGAGATACTGGAATTGCAGATCCCACGCATACCTGATGGGAGTGTAGCAATAGCAGATATGCAATTGTCCGGCATTCGTAATGCAGCCCTTGGCGACCGCATGGCTGTTGGAGATGACGATGTCGTATGCCGAGAGATCGTGTTGCTCGACAGCAAGCGGCATCAAGGCGAGAAAGTATCGATGAAGACGCCGGGCATAGGGTATTTTCTGGATGAAGCTGGTTCGTATCTTGCTCTTGCTCAGTTTGCCTCTGAACTGCTCGGGCAGAAAATCCAGCGCGCAGTAAATGTCGGCTTCCGGAAATACCTCCAGCATCGCTTCCAAGACTTTTTCCGAGCCTGCATAGGTAATGAGCCACTCATGGACGATCGCAACACGCGGTGTTTGCATCAGGGAAATTTCCTTGTTGACTTGCGAGCATCTCGTCCCGCGCAACTTAGGCAATGAACGATCGGACCATATCCGCGCTCGAATTCGCGTAACTAATGTGCAACAACCACAAATGCATTCCGCGTGAACTGCCGGCTATGACCGCAACAAAACATACAGGCGTCCCGTGTCGCACGGAGCCTGTTGGTCAACGAGAGGCCACGCGAGTCTTTCTCTTCAACCCACCAAGAGTAGCATGAAATTTTGGATCATGGAGCCCCAAGGCCGGGATGCGGGCTCGCGGCTGCATTTTGTCGCACCGTAGTATTAATGGCCGGCTGATTGTGCCGGGCGGGAGGACTGCGTCGGGCGCAGGGGCGTTAACCATGCAGCCCTTTGTCCGGATCGCTTGTTTTGGACCGTACACTAACGATCCTTCTCGAGGACCTCCCGGACCTTCGCTGCGAGTTGGTCGAGCGAAAATGGCTTTGCGATCATCTCGACGCCGGGGTCGATGACATTGTTGTGCACGATCGCATTGCGCGTGAAGCCCGTCGTGTACAGCACTTTCATCGAAGGCTGGCGCCGCAACGCCTCGGTGGCGAGCTGTTTGCCGTTCATCTGCGGCATCACGATATCGGTGAAGAGCAGGGCGATGTCGCTGCGCGCATCGATGATCCTGAGCGCCTCCATGCCGCCGTCGGCAGACAGGACGGTATAGCCGAGTTCGCGCAGGCTCTCGCAGGAGATATGGCGCGCGCGCTGTTCGTCTTCGACGACAAGGATGACTTCGTGGCCGGTCTGGATCTTCTGCGGCGCCTTTGATGCCGTCGGCTGGCCGGCCGCGGCGCCAAAATAGCGCGGCAGATAAAGCTTGATCGTCGTGCCCCGATCGAGCTCCGAATAGATATTGATGTGGCCGCCGGACTGCCGGATGAAGCCGTGAACCTGCGACAGTCCGAGACCGGTGCCTTTGTTCACCGACTTGGTCGTGAAGAACGGTTCGAAGGCGCGCGCGATCGTATCTTGCGACATGCCGCTGCCGGTGTCCGACACGGCGGCCAGCACATATTGTCCGGCGGGCACGTCGACATGCTCGGCCGAATACCGCTCGTCGAGATGGCAGTTCGCGGTCTCGATGGTGAGCTTGCCGCCTTGAGGCATCGCGTCGCGCGCATTGATCGCGAGATTGAGGATCGAATTTTCAAGCTGGCCGGGATCGGTGTGCGTCAGCCACAGTCCGCCACCGAGGACCGTCTCGAGCTCGATCTCCTCGCCGAGCGTCCGGCGCAGCAGATCGGACATGCCCGAGATGAACTTGTTCGCATCCAAAGGCTGCGGCGCCAATGGCTGCTGCCGCGCGAAGGCCAACAACCGATGCGTCAGCGTCGCGGCACGCTGCGCGCCGTCGAGCGCGGCCTCGATGAATTGTTGAAAGCCCGCTTCGCCCCGGGCGATCCTGCGCTTCAACAGATTGAGGCTGCCGATCACCACCGCCAGCATGTTGTTGAAGTCATGCGCGAGGCCGCCGGTGAGCTGGCCGATCGCTTCCATCTTCTGCGACTGCCGCAATTGCGCTTCCAGATGTGCGCGGTGCTCGGCCTCTTCGAGCAGCCTGCCATTGGCGTGGGCGAGCAAGTCGCGCGCCTGGACGAGACGAACCATCTCGCGGTAGGAGCCGACGAGCGCCATCAGGATCGTAAGCGCCATCGCCGCCAAAGCGACGAAGGTGCAGATCTTGATCCACGAGCTGGCCCAGACGATCCGGCTTTGCGAGGCTTCCGCCAGCGCGCGTTCCTTGTTGACGATCCCAGCGGCGATCTCCCGGAACCGGTCCATGAACGCCTTGCCGGTTCCTAGCTGAACCGTGGCCAGCGCCTCGCTGCGCTGGCCGTTCCGCGCCAGTTCCACGGTGCGCCGGAGTTCCCCGAGCTTATCGCGGGCGAGGCCGCGCAGCGCCGCCGCCTGAGGCGCAACATCCTGGTTCCGCACGCTCGCTTCCAGCGCGTCGAACTGTTTCTCGACGTCCACCAGCGCGCGGTCATAGGGGGCGAGGTAGGACTCGTCATTGACCAGCAGGTAGCCGCGCTGTCCGGTTTCAGCGTCCTGCAGGTTTGACTGGAGCTGGTTGACGGCAATTGCGACGTCGAGCGCCTGGCTGTTGAGGGCGCGACTCTGGCTCTCTTCCCTGATGAACCAGAGCGTCGCCGCACTCAGGATGGCCACGCCGAGAAAGCCCGCAGTGAGGGGTATCGCGCTGGATTGGACGAAATTGATACGCGCCTGCCGCAACTGCCAAAGCCCCTCGACAGCGGTCCCTAACATGTCCGCCGTGACGGACTCCAGAGGGAGGTCGAGATTTTGCTGGCTTGGATAAGCGTGTAGCGTTCGGTATCTCGCGGCAAGCGAGCGTGGCGTCAGGGCACCAGTTGGCCAAAAAGCAAACGGCCACCCGGAGGCGGCCGCCCTCAAACAGAAATGTCCAGAAGCTACCGGACGACCATGCGGTCCGAGCTGGTTACCACAACCGGCTTGCCGGCTTTGATGACATTGGCGGTCTGGCTGTAGTCCACATTGCTCCGGGTCGAAACACCGAAAGCTGCCACCGCGATCGCCGCCACCAAGGCCACAACCACGATCTTCAAATGCGTCGCGCGATCGGCCGAGTGAAATGAATGGTTCATCTACGCCTCCAGGGTGCCTAACGACACCACTTGTTAGGAACAGACCTACGCTCGATCTGTTTCAGATTGGTTTCGTGGGTTCCCCGAAATGGTTTCTTCCACCCGAAAGCCGCGTCTTGCGGCGCCGGCTCGATCGTCGCAAAAGTGCTCCCGGGCGCCAAAACGGCCGCCTGGGAGGTAAAAACAATGAAGAAAATGACCCGCAGGGGTCTGCTCGGGGCGGCGTCGGCCGCCTGCGCGACAGCAATTCTCGGCCCAAAGGCCAGTGCTTCCGCCGAATTCGATTTCAAGATGGGCGTCAACACGCCCGACGATCATCCGCTGACGCGCCGCCTGATGGAGGCGGCCAAAGAGGCCGGTTCCCGCTCGTCCGGGCGGCTCAATGTCACGGTATTTCCCAACAGCCAGCTCGGCGGCGATCCGGAAATGCTGTCGCAACTGCGCGCCGGCGGCATCGACCTCCTGGCGGCACCCTCGATGACGCTGTCGACGCTGGTGCCCTTGTCGGGCCTGCCGAGCATCGGCTTCGCCTTCCAGACTTATGACCAGGTCTGGGCGGCCATGGATGGTGGCGTCGGCGACGTCGTGCGTGATGCCATTGCCAAGACCGGCGTCATGCCGATGAAGAAGATGTGGGACAACGGCTTCCGGCAGATCACCTCATCGTCGAGCCGCCAGCTCAACAGCGTCGATGATCTCAAGGGGTTCAAGATCCGCGTGCCCGTCACCGCGCTGTTGACCTCGCTGTTCTCCGGCCTCGGCGCGCTGCCGTCCAGCATCAGCTACAGCGAGCTCTATTCGGCCCTGCAAACCCACATCGTCGAGGGCCAGGAAAATCCGCTGGCGCAGGTCTCGACCGGCAAGCTCTACGAGGTGCAGAAATACTGCGCGCTGTCGAACCATTGCTGGAGCGGCTACTGGGTGATCGGCAACCGCCGGGCGCTGTCGAGCCTGCCGGGCGAGATCGCCACCATTCTCAACGAGAGTTTCGACGCCGCCGCGATCAAGGAGCGCGCGGATCTGCTGGAGATGGATCGCTCGCTGCAGGCGGAACTCACCGCCAAGGGCATGGTGTTCACGAAGCCCGACCCCACGAAATTCCGCGCCGCGCTGGTGACGGCCGGCTTCTATGGCCAGTGGCAGAAGACCTACGGCGCGGAGGCCTGGGAGCAGCTCGAGAAGTACACCGGCAAGCTGACCTGAAGCGCGATCACATCGCCCGCCGGATGTCGGCGCGGATGAACCGCGCCGCCCATACGAACAGCATCGCGCCGAGCATCGTGGTGACCGCGGCCGACAGCAGCGAATAGCGCACCGCATCGGCGCCGTAATCGGCCTTGAGGGTGTCGTTGAGCATGCCCACCGCAAGCGGACCCACGCCCTGGCCGAAACAGGTCGCGGTCAACAGCACGAAGGCGGAGGCGAGCGCCCGCATGCTCGGCCGCGCCACGGTCTGCGCAATCGCAAAGATCGGCCCGAGATGGAAGCCGACCAAGAAAGAGGTCAAGGCGAGTGCTGCGACCATGGTCGCGAAGTCCGGCGTCAGCATGCAGACCGCAAAGACGGGGCCTGCAAGGCCGGACATGATCGCCGGCGCCCATAATTTCCAGCGATCGTCGCGGCGGCTGATTCTGGCCACCACGAGCCCGCCGACCAGCGTGCCCGCGATGCCGCAGAGGCCCTTGAAGGTGCCGGCATAGGTGCCGATCTCGGCGCTCGACAGGTGGTGCACGCGCGCCAGGAAAGGCGGGATCCAGGCCGCGGTCGCATAATTGGTGTAGGTCGTAAGACAAAAGCCGATCAGTACGATGACAAAGCTCGGCTGGGTCGCAAGAAAGCGCAGCGTCGGGCCGATCGGCTCGGGCACGAAGCTCTCCGACATCGCGCCGCGCCTGGGCTCGGCGACCGTCAGCCAGAGGATCGCCGCCAGTGCAATGCCGGGAAGCCCGGCTGCGACGAACGCCATCCGCCAGCCATAGTGCTGATTGACCCAGCCGCCGATGAAATAGCCGAGAAAGACGCCGAGATAGGTGCCGACGGCGTAGATGCCGAGCGCGCGCGGCCGCTCGTTCTTGTCGAAGAGATCGGCGACCAGCGATTGCGAGGCCGGCGTGCCCGCGGATTCGCCGATGCCGACGCCGATCCTGGCAAGCGCCAGCGACGTCACGCTCGATGCCATGCCGCAGAGGAATGTCATCGCGCTCCAGAACGCAAAGGCGAGTGCGACGATGTTGCGGCGATTGAGCCGGTCGGCCATGCGCGCAATGGGAATGCCGAGCAGCGAATAGAACAGCACGAAGCCGAAGCCCGCGAGCAGGCCCATCGCGGTGTCGCTGAGCGCGAACTCCTTCTTGATCGGCTCGATCAGGACGTTGAAAATCGTGCGATCGAGAAAATTCAGCGCATAGACGACCGTCAGGATGCCGAGCACGTAATACCGGCGTGCGGACGGCGCGGCATGCGCGTCCACCTCCACTCCCGCCTGTGGCGCGAGATCGACCATGGTTTCTCCCCTGATATTTGTTTTTGTATTTGCGAGGCGTCGTCACGCCTCGCGTATGAAATTCCCCGCTTCGAATTCGACTGGCCTTGCATTGTCGTCAAAGGAGATGCCGACGGGATCGCGTCCCGCCGCGAGCGCATCGAGTTGCTCGCTCAACATGCGCCGGACCATCAGAATGCCGCGATCGCTCTGGCCAAAATGCTCCTCGGAGTGAATTGTCAGGGCGCCCTGGCCGACCTGCGCCTCGTAGTCGCCCGGGAATTGCCGATGCTCCTGTTCGGTCATGTCCCACCAGAACTTGCCATTGAATTTTGAGCGCATGCGCCCGATATCGCCCGTCGTCTTGACGCGGCCGGCGACATAGATGCGGAACGAGGTGTCGTCGATCGGCAGCGTCCAGCCGATCGATTCGACGCGGGCGAACTGCGCGACGCGCGGGTTCGGCACCACGCGCAAGGTGGGGAGGGCGGCTTCGGTGACGCGGTAGAACGTCTTGCCGTCGTCTTGCCGGCGGATCGACCGGACGGTGACGCCGCGCGGCGACGTCTCGAAGGTGACCTCGGGCATTGAGGCCATCATGTTGGTGAACTGCGGGCCGCTGAAGGAGCCGTGCAGCACCGGGACATGGTAGGGGTCGACTACGTTCTCGAAATGCTGCAGCCAGTTGCAGGGAATGACCGCGGGGCCGCCGCCGCCGATCGAGGAATCGTCGGCCTCGACGAACTCGTCGTCGTCCATCCGCTCGAGGCAGTCGTAGCGTGGCAGCGACGGCTTTTTCTCGGCAGGGCCGAGATAGGCGAAAATCAACCCGTAGCACTCCTGCACGGGATACCAGGGCTGGCGCACCTTATCTTTGAAGCGTCCGCCCTCGGGTTCGCAGGGCTGCTCCAGGCAGCGGCCTTCGTTGTCGAACTTCCAGCCATGATAGCAGCAGCGGATGCCGTCATCCTCGACCTTGCCGTAATAGAGGGTGGTGCCGCGGTGGCAGCAGCGCGGGTGGAGAAGGCCGACGCGTCCGCCCTTGTCGCGAAACAAGATGAGATCCTCGCCGAGGACGCGAACTTTCCTGGGGATATCGGTGGCGTCGGCGCTGAGGCCGACGGGATGCCAGTAGCGGCGAAGCAACTCGCCCATCGGCGTGCCGCGCCCGACCGAGGTCAGCTCCGTCCGCGTCGCCGGCGGCCTCAGAGCATAGCCGGTTCCGAGATCGCGATCCCGCTGGCTGATCGTCATCGCCGTGTCCTCCCGGCCATTTGTCTGTTGTTGGCGCCAGGAGAACGGAGATCGATGACAATGTCAACGATCTCTGCTCTCATGGCTGTCTCGGCTGTCTCGGCTGTCTCGACTTTCATGGCTGTCTTGGCTCTCTTGGCAGGGGCAGGCTTTGTTGGCAGAGGTTTGAGGATGAACCGGACCATGAAGACGAGCGACCCGCCACAGGCGATCGCAAGCGATGACGAACTCGCCCCGATCACGGCGATGATGTCGTCGCGGCTGATGGTGCTAGCAAACCTGCTGAGGCGGGGTGCGATCTTGCGTTACAAGCGGCTGGCCGGACTGTCCTCGGTCGAGTTTGGCCTGGTGGCCTCGCTCGGGCGCCGGCCGCCCATGAGCGTGGTGCGACTCGCGGAGGCGGTCGGCATGGACAAGGGCCAGATCAGCCGGGCGCTGGCCGGGCTGGTGTCGCGCCGGTTCGTTGCCAAGGCTGCCAACCCCAGGGACAGCCGCGAGGTGCTGGTCTCGCTGACCCGGACCGGGCTTGCCGCCCATGACGCCATCGTGGCCGGCGCGCTGGAGCGCAATCGACGCCTGTTGGAACAGATGGACAAGGACGAAGTTGCCCAGTTGATGAAGCAGATCGACCGCCTGACGCGGAAGGCCGAGCAGATGCTGGCGACCGAGCGCGAGCTTTCCTGAAAGCAAGGGTTGCTTTGCGACAAGGCTGCTTTGCAAAGCAGCCGATGCAGGATCGACACAGCGCGCAGGGTTTTCCCAAGCCGCGAAAAGGCGTCAAAATACGTTGTCTTGCGCCCCCTGTTGCGCTGCGCTAAGCCAAAGAATAATTCCAAATCGTCGAATCCGCGGATTCTTCCGCCCATCCGTGGGAAAAGGTGGCGCCGAATGAACGGCATCCTGCAGAATTATCTTCCACTTGTGGTCTTCATCGGCGTCGCAGGCGTGATCGGTCTGGTGCTGTTGATCGCGCCGTTCCTGGTCGCGTTCCAGCAGCCCGATCCGGAAAAGCTGTCGGCCTATGAATGCGGATTCAACGCATTCGACGACGCCCGGATGAAATTCGACGTCCGCTTCTATCTGGTTTCCATCCTTTTCATCATCTTCGACCTCGAAGTCGCGTTCCTGTTTCCCTGGGCGGTGGCGTTCGGGAAGCTGGGGGCGACCGGCTTCTGGTCGATGGTGGTTTTCCTGGCCGTGCTGACGGTCGGATTTGCTTACGAATGGAAGAAAGGCGCGCTCGAATGGGATTGAGCCCCACCGCCGCGAGACCTGGTACGAGACTTGGCACGGGACCCGGCACGGGAGCGGTGATCGCTCCCGCCGCGACCGGAATCCTCGACCCTGCGACCGGCAAGCCGGTCGGCGCGAACGATCCGTATTTCCTCGAAGTCAATCACGAGCTGTCCGACAAGGGGTTCTTCGTCGCCGCCGCCGATGACCTGATCATCTGGGCGCGCACCGGCTCGTTGATGTGGATGACCTTCGGTCTTGCCTGCTGCGCGGTCGAGATGATGCAAGTGTCGATGCCGCGCTACGACGTCGAGCGCTTCGGCTTCGCGCCGCGCGCCTCGCCGCGGCAGTCCGACGTGATGATCGTGGCGGGCACGCTAACCAACAAGATGGCCCCGGCGCTGCGCAAGGTCTACGACCAGATGCCGGAGCCGCGCTACGTCATCTCGATGGGTTCCTGCGCCAATGGCGGCGGCTACTACCACTATTCCTATTCGGTGGTACGCGGCTGCGATCGTATCGTGCCGATCGATATCTACGTGCCGGGTTGCCCGCCGACCGCCGAAGCGCTGCTCTATGGCGTGCTGCTTTTGCAGAAGAAGATCCGGCGCACCGGCACGATCGAACGTTAAAAGGTTTTTTTGCGATGGACGACGGCAAGCTCGACGCCCTTGGGCAGACGATCGTTGGCGCGCTTCCGGGCGCGGCGACCGGCCATGCGGTGGCTTTCAACCAGCTTACCGTGACGGTCGAAGCTGCGAAGATCGTCGAAGTCGTCAAATATCTTCGCGACGATCCGGCCTGCCGCTTCGTCAACTTCACTGACATCACCGCTGTCGACTATCCCGGCCGCGAGAAGCGGTTCGATGTGATCTATCATTTCCTGTCGCCGGCCCTGAACACACGCATCCGGCTCCGGGCCGAAGCCGACGAGACCACGCAGGTGCCGTCGATCATCGACGTGTTTCCCGGCGCCGACTGGTTCGAGCGTGAGGCCTACGATCTCTATGGCGTGATCTTCATCGGCCACCCCGACATGCGTCGCCTGCTGACCGATTACGGCTTCGAGGGGCATCCGCTGCGCAAGGATTTCCCGCTCACCGGCTTCGTCGAGGTCCGCTACGACGATCAGGAGAAGCGGGTACTGTACGAGCCGGTGCGGCTCAATCAGGAATTCCGCAAATTCGATTTCCTCTCGCCGTGGGAGGGGGCTGACTATCCACTGCCCGGTGACGAGAAGGCGAAATCGTGAGTGGCGAATAGCGAATGGCGAATAGGGACGATGTTTGAACGATCAGCCGATCAACTCGTATCGAGACCTGAGGGTGTGGCAGGACGCCATGTCCTTGGCCGAGGCGTGCTATCGGTTGACGCGCCAATTTCCCCGCGAGGAGCTGTTCGGACTGACATCGCAGATCAGGCGATCTGCGGGCTCCATAGCCGCCAATATCGCCGAAGGACACGGGCGAGAAAGCACGGGCAGCTTCGTGCAGTCCTTGCGAATCTCGCAGGGCTCGCTGAAAGAGCTGGAAACACATCTGATCTTGGCGGAGCGCGTTGGTCTGTTGCCGGTGTCGGACCTGCAAACCACTCTCGCGCAATGCGAGAGCTTGGGGAAAATGGTTCGCGCGCTCATCCGGTCGTTGCAGGACAAGTCGCCGAAATGAGTTTCGCTATTCGCTATTCGCCATTCGCTACTCGCCGGCAAGCGGGAGTTGCACCATGAACGAGCAACCGCAAAACCTCCGCAACTTTACGATCAACTTTGGACCGCAGCATCCGGCAGCGCATGGCGTGCTGCGGCTGGTGCTCGAGCTTGACGGCGAGGTCGTCGCGCGCGTCGATCCGCATATCGGTCTGCTGCATCGCGGCACCGAGAAACTGATCGAGCACAAGACCTATCTGCAGGCGATTCCTTACTTCGACCGGCTCGACTATGTCGCGCCGATGAACCAGGAGCACGCCTTCTGCCTGGCGGCGGAAAAGTTGCTCGGCATCGAGGTGCCGCGGCGCGGGCAGTTGATCCGCGTGCTGTATTGCGAGATCGGCCGGCTGTTGTCGCATCTCCTCAACGTCACCACGCAGGCGATGGACGTCGGCGCGCTCACCCCGCCGCTGTGGGGCTTCGAAGAGCGCGAAAAGCTGATGGTGTTCTACGAGCGCGCCTCCGGCTCGCGCATGCATGCGGCCTTCTTCCGGCTCGGCGGCGTGCATCAGGACCTGCCGCCGAAGCTGATCGACGACATTGAGGCCTTCTGCGATCCGTTCCTGAAAGTGGTCGACGATCTCGACCGGCTTTTGACCGGCAACCGCATCTTCAAGCAGCGCAATGTCGATATCGGCGTGGTGACGCTGCAGCAGGCCTGGGAATGGGGTTTCTCCGGCGTGATGGTGCGCGGCTCGGGCGCCGCCTGGGACCTGCGCAAGGCGCAGCCTTATGAATGCTATGCCGAAATGGATTTCGACATCCCGATCGGCAAGAACGGCGACTGCTACGACCGTTACTGCATCCGCATGGAAGAGATGCGCCAGTCGGTCAAGATCATGAGGCAGTGCATCGCCAAGCTCCGCGAGCCCGAAGCGCAGGGGCCGGTGGTGGTTGCCGACAACAAGATCGCGCCGCCCCGGCGTGGCGAGATGAAGCGCTCGATGGAAGCGCTGATCCATCATTTCAAGCTCTATACCGAGGGCGTTCGCGTGCCTGAGGGCGAGGTCTACGCCGCAGTCGAGGCGCCAAAGGGCGAGTTCGGCGTCTATCTCGTCGCCGACGGCAGCAACAAGCCCTACAAGTGCAAGATCCGCGCGCCGGGCTTCGCGCATCTGCAGGCGATGGACTTCATCTGCCGGGGCCATCTGCTGGCCGACGTCTCGGCCATCCTCGGCTCGCTCGATATCGTGTTCGGAGAGGTCGATCGGTGATGCCGCAAGCGCCGATCCAGTTTGACCGTGCTTCGGGGTCGCTCGAAGGAGCGAACCTCTGGGAGCGGACGGCTGCGTTGGCGCTGGCGACGGGTTCGAAGATTTCCTCACACTTTTCGCATCGCGGCTACAACCATTGCGCCAAGCTTCTGCGCAAGACGCTGCCGGAGCGCAACATCGCGATCAAGCTCAACGAAGACGCGATCTTCGAGTTTCCCTATGGCGACGGTTATTGGAGCAAGCTGCTCAACCGCTCCTATCGCTATGAGGGTGAGCTGGAGCTGCTGTTCGGTCATTCCGCCGATGTCGATTATACCCTGATCGATTGCGGTGCGAATTACGGCTACTGGTCGGTGTTGGTGTCGAGTGCGCCGCTTGGTTCGCACCGGGCGATCGCGATCGAGCCGTCGTCACAGAATTTCGAGAAGCTCGCCAACAATGCGCGCATCAATGGCAACCGCTTCGAGGTGATGAAATGCGCGATCGGCGCCGGTCGCGGCACCGCGCATCTCACCGGCACCAAGCATGAGGCCTTCAGCATCGCCGGCGGCAGCAATGATGGCGGCGAGAAAGTCCCGGTCCTCGCGCTCGATAATCTGATCGATGAAGGCAAGGTCTCGGAAAACGGGAAATACCTGATCAAGCTCGACGTCGAGGGCGTCGAGATCGAGGCGATCAAGGGCGGCATGCGGCTGTTGCAGGCCGACAGCGTGATCCTGTGCGAAGAGCACGGCAACGATCCGCAGCACACCGTGTCGCGCTTCATCCTCGAGAAAACGCCGCTGAAGCTGATGGTCTACGATCCGCGCTCGAACCGCATGGAGACCGTGACCGAACTGTCGATCCTCGACCGCATCAAGGTCTCCTCGAACGTCGGCTACAACGTGTTCGGCACTTCGAGCCTGTTCTGGGAAGACCGGATCAACGCACTGAACGCGGATGCCGCGCGCCGCCTGCAATGAGAGACTGAGCCACGATGTCTGTCCGCCGACTAGCCCCCAAGGAATTGCAGCCCGCGAGCTTCGCGTTTACGGACGAGAATCTCGCTTGGGCGAAGAAGGAGATCACCAAATATCCGCCGGGACGCCAGGCGTCGGCGGCGATCGCGATCCTGTGGCGCGCGCAGGAGCAGCACGAGGGCTGGGTGTCCGAAGCCGCCATCCGCGCAGTCGCGGACATGCTGGAGATGCCCTATATCCGCATGCTGGAGATCGCGACCTTCTACACGATGTTCCAGCTCTCGCCGGTCGGCAAGAAGGCGCATGTCCAGGTCTGCGGCACCACGCCGTGCCGGCTGCGCGGCGCGGGCGACATCATCGAAGTCTGCCAGAGCAGGATCCATCACGATCCCTTCCACGTCTCCAAGGACGGCAATTTCAGCTGGGAAGAGGTCGAGTGCCTGGGCGCCTGCGTGAACGCGCCGATGGTTCTGATCTGGAAAGACACCTACGAGGATCTCACCAAGGAAAACTTCGGCCGGGTGCTGGACGGCTTCGCGACCGACAATCCGCCGAAGCCGGGCCCGCAGATCGACCGTCAGTTTTCCGCGCCGGTGGGCGGGCCGACCACGCTGAAGGAAACCACCTGATGCAGCCTCGCACGCCGCCTTCGAGGGAAACCTTTTAATCATGCTCGACGACAAGGACCGCATCTTCAAGAACCTCTACGGCCTGCAGGACTGGGGCCTCGACGGCGCGCGCCGCCGTGGCGCCTGGGACGGCACCAAGGCGATCATCGACAAGGGCCGCGACTGGATCATCAGCGAGATGAAAGCCTCGGGCCTGCGTGGCCGTGGCGGCGCGGGTTTCCCGACCGGCCTGAAATGGTCGTTCATGCCGAAGGAATCGACCGACGGCCGGCCGAGCTATCTCGTGGTCAATGCCGACGAGTCCGAGCCCGGCACCTGCAAGGACCGCGAGATCATGCGGCACGATCCGCATCTGCTCGTCGAGGGCTGTCTGCTCGCAAGCTTCGCGATGAACGCGCATGCCTGTTACATCTACGTGCGCGGCGAGTTCATCCGCGAGCGCGAACACCTGCAGGCCGCGATCGATCAGGCCTATGATGCAAAGCTGATCGGCAAGGACAACTTGAACGGCTGGCCGTTCGACCTCTATGTCGCTCATGGCGCCGGCGCCTATATCTGCGGCGAGGAGACCGCACTGCTCGAAAGCCTCGAGGGCAAGAAGGGCCAGCCGCGGCTGAAGCCGCCGTTCCCGGCCAATGTCGGACTGTTCGGCTGCCCGACCACGGTCAACAATGTCGAATCGATCGCGGTTGCGCCGGACATCCTGCGCCGCGGCGCGTCCTGGTTCGCCGGCATCGGCCGGCCGAACAATGTCGGCACCAAGCTGTTCTGCGTGTCCGGCCATGTCGAACGCCCCTGCAACGTCGAAGAGGCGATGGGCATTCCGTTCCGCGAGCTGATCGAGAAGCATTGCGGCGGCGTTCGCGGCGGCTGGGACAATCTGAAGGCCGTGATCCCCGGCGGCTCGTCGGTGCGCATGGTGCCGGCCGAGCAGATCATCGACACGCCGATGGATTTCGACAGCCTCGGCAAGCTGCGCTCGGGTCTCGGCACGGCCGCCGTCATCGTGATGGACAAGTCGACCGACCTGATCCGGGCGATCGCGCGCATCTCCTATTTCTACAAGCATGAGAGCTGCGGCCAGTGCACGCCCTGCCGCGAAGGTACGGGATGGATGTGGCGGGTACTGTCGCGCATGGCCGACGGCCGCGCGCACAAGCGCGAGATCGACATGCTGCTGGAAGTCACCAAGCAGGTCGAGGGCCACACCATCTGCGCGCTCGGCGACGCCGCGGCCTGGCCGATCCAGGGCCTGATTGCGCATTTCCGTCACGAGATTGAAGCCCGCATCGATCAATATTCGCACAAGGCCGATCTCGACGACCAGGGCATCCTC
This sequence comes from uncultured Alphaproteobacteria bacterium, assembly GCA_963770385.1. Lineage (GTDB taxonomy): Bacteria > Pseudomonadota > Alphaproteobacteria > Rhizobiales > Xanthobacteraceae > Bradyrhizobium. The sequence continues at coordinate 5,184,132 of CAVYPJ010000003.1, forward strand.
GATCCTGCGCACATGATCGCGGCGGAGTAGAGCAATGACCAAACTGATCATCGACGGCAAAGAGATCGATGTCCCCGCCGAATACACGCTGCTGCAGGCGTGCGAGGCGGCGGGCGCCGAGATTCCGCGCTTCTGCTATCATGAGCGGCTGTCGATCGCCGGCAATTGCCGGATGTGCCTCGTCGAGGTGAAGGGCGGCCCGAAGCCGGTCGCAAGCTGCGCCTGGGGCGTGCGCGACTGCCGTCCCGGCCCCAAGGGCGAGCCGCCGGAAATCTCCACGCGTTCGCCGATGGTGAAGAAGGCGCGCGAAGGCGTGATGGAGTTCCTGCTGATCAACCATCCGCTGGACTGCCCGATCTGCGACCAGGGCGGCGAGTGCGACCTGCAGGACCAGGCGATGGGCTATGGTGTGGACACCAGCCGCTTCGCCGAGAACAAGCGCGCCGTCGAGGACAAATATCTGGGCGCGCTGGTCAAGACCTCGATGAACCGTTGCATCCAGTGCACGCGTTGCGTCCGCTTCTCCGCCGAGATCTGCGGCGCGCCGGAGATGGGCGCGACCGGGCGCGGCGAGGACATGGAGATCACGACCTATCTCGAGCATGCGCTGACCTCGGAGCTGCAGGGCAATCTCGTCGATATCTGCCCGGTGGGCGCGCTGACCTCGAAGCCCTACGCCTTCGCGGCGCGGCCGTGGGAGCTTGGCAAGACCCAGTCGATCGACGTGATGGACGGCCTGGGCTCGGCGATCCGCGTCGACACGCGCGGCCGCGAGGTGATGCGCATCCTGCCGCGCCTCAACGAGGCCATCAACGAGGAGTGGATCTCGGACAAGACGCGGCATGTCGTCGATGGGCTGCGCACGCAGCGGCTCGACCGCCCCTATGTCCGCGAGGACGGCAAGCTCCGCGCGGCTAGCTGGTCCGAGGCGTTCAAGGTGATCGCGGCGCGGGCCGGCCGGATCGACGGCAAGCGGATCGGCGCGATCGCGGGCGACCTCGCCGCGGTCGAGGAGATGTTCGCGCTGAAGGACCTGCTGGCGAAATGGGGCTCGACCAACCTCGCGGTGCAGGGCGGCGACGCCTTCGACGCCAAGACCGGACGTACCTCCTACATCTTCAATCCGACTATTGCGGGAATCGATCAGGCTGATGCGCTGCTGATCATCGGATCGAATCCACGGAAAGAGGCGGCCGTTCTCAACGCGCGCATCCGCAAGCGCTGGCGCTCCGGCCAGCTCAAGGTCGGCGTGATCGGCGCCAAGGCCGATCTGACCTATGATTACGATTATCTCGGTGCGGGCGCGGACTCGCTGAGCGAGCTGGTTTCCGGCAAGGGATCGTTCGCGGATGTGCTGAAGAACGCCAAGGCTCCGATCGTGCTGGTCGGCTCCGGTGCGGCGGGGCGTCATGACGGCGCGACGATCCTGTCGCTCGCGGCCAAGCTTGTGTCCGGGCTCGGCGCGGTCAAGGACGGCTGGAACGGCTTTGCCGTGCTGCATGACACGGCCTCCCGTGTCGGCGCGCTCGATATCGGCTTCGCGCCGGGGGCGGGCGGCTTGACCGGCGCGCAGATGACGACGTTCGGCACGCTGGATGTTCTGTTCCTACTCGGTGCCGACGAGGTCAAGGTGCCGGACGATACCTTCGTGATCTATATCGGTACCCATGGCGATCGGGGCGCGCACCGCGCCGACGTGATCCTGCCGGGCGCGGCCTATACCGAGAAGTCCGGCATCTACGTCAACACCGAGGGGCGGGTGCAGATCGCCGGCCGCGCGGCGTTTCCGCCCGGCGAGGCCCGCGAGGACTGGGCCATCATCCGCGCGCTGTCCGATGTCCTGGGCAAGAAGCTGCCTTATGACTCGCTCGGTGCACTGCGGCAGACGATTTTCAAGGTGGTGCCGCATCTGATGCGGGTCGGCCAGATCGCGACCGGCGGCGGGGCCGCCGATATCAAGACGCTCGCCGGCAAGGGCGGCACGGCCGAGAAGGCGCCGTTCAAATCGACGGTCGAGGATTTCTATCTGACCAACCCGATCGCGCGCGCCTCGGCGGTGATGGCGGAATGCTCACGGCTTGCCTCCGGGCAGATGCTCGTGGCGGCGGAGTGATGCGATGAAGGTGATCGGCCTCATCGGCGGCATGAGCTGCGAGTCGACCGCGCATTATTATGCGCGGCTGAACGAGCGCGTGCGTGCCGTACTGGGCGGATTGCATTCGGCAGAGATCCTGATGTGGTCGGTCGATTTCGCGCCGATCGCGCAGATGCAGGCCGACGGCCGCTGGCAGGAGGCGGGTGCCCGACTGGCCGTTATCGCGAGGCGCCTGGAAGCGGCGGGCGCCGACGCGATCGTGCTTGCGACCAATACCATGCACAAGGTGGCTGATACGATCGAGGCTGCGGTCTCCATCCCGTTCCTGCATATCGCGGACGCGACCGCGCTGAAGATCCGCGAGGCCGGCATGCGGAAGCCCGCGATCATGGCGACGCGCTTCACCATGGAGCAGGATTTCTATACCGGCCGGCTGCGCGACAAATTCGGACTGGAATGTCTGGTCCCGAACGAGGCCGATCGGGCGCTGGTCCATCAAATCATCTATGATGAACTCTGCGTCGGCCGAGTCTCCGAGACCTCGCGCCAGGCCTTTGTCGGTGTGGCGCGGCGGCTGGCGGAGGAGGGCGCGGACTGTCTCGTCCTCGGCTGCACGGAAGTCGGCATGCTGCTCGACGCGCGTAACGCGCCGCTTCCGATCTTCGACACGACCCTGATCCATGCCGACGCCGCGGTGAACTTCGCACTCGGCTTCGTACCCACCGCGCAAGCAGCGGAATGAGCGTGACCTGATGGCTGAAATTCTTCGCAAGCTCCTTCTGGACCGGCTTCCTCTGGCCGCTGATCATCATGGTCGCGGAGAGCGTGCTGCTGCTCGTCGTGCTGCTGATCGCGATCGCCTACATCCTGCTGGCGGACCGCAAAATCTGGGCGGCGGTGCAGATCCGGCGCGGCCCGAACGTGGTCGGACCGTGGGGCCTCCTGCAGTCCTTCGCCGACCTGCTGAAATTCGTGCTGAAGGAGCCGATCATTCCGGCCGGCGCCAACAAGGGCGTGTTCCTGCTCGCTCCGCTGGTCTCCTGCGTGCTTGCGCTCGCGGCCTGGGCGGTGATCCCGGCCAATCTCGGCTGGGCGATCGCCGACATCAATGTCGGCGTCCTCTACATCTTCGCGATCTCGTCCTTGTCGATCTACGGCATCATCATGGCCGGCTGGTCGTCGAACTCGAAATATCCGTTCCTGGCCGCGCTTCGCTCGGCGGCGCAGATGGTGTCCTACGAAGTCTCGATCGGCTTCGTGATCATCACGGTGCTGCTCTGCGCCGGCACGCTCAATCTCTCGGCCGTCGTGGAGGCGCAGAACGCGCGCGGTCTCGCGAGCCTGATCGGCCTGCCGCGGCTCACGATCCTGAACTGGTATGTCTGGCCGCTGTTCCCGATGTTCGTGGTGTTCTACGTCTCGGCATTGGCGGAAACCAATCGGCCGCCGTTTGACCTGGTGGAAGCCGAATCCGAACTGGTCGCGGGCTTCATGGTGGAATACGGCTCGACGCCGTATCTGCTGTTCATGCTCGGTGAGTATGTCGCGATCACCACGATGTGCGCGATGGCGACCATCCTCTTCCTCGGCGGCTGGCTGCCGCCGGTGGCGCTGCCGCCCTTCACCTGGATCCCCGGAGTGATTTGGTTCGCGCTGAAACTGTTTTTCATGTTCTTCCTGTTCGCGATGGCGAAAGCGATCGTGCCGCGCTACCGCTACGATCAATTGATGCGGCTCGGCTGGAAAGTGTTCCTGCCGCTGTCGCTGGCGATGGTGGTCGTGGTGGCCGGCGTGCTGCATTTCGCCGGCATCGCGCCGCAATGAGGTTGCTGTCATGAATGTCAACGCCACCGCCCGCTCGCTGCTGCTGTCCGAATTCGTATCGGCGTTCTTCCTCGCCATGCGTTATTTCTTCCAGCCGAAGCCGACGCTGAACTATCCGTACGAGAAGGGGCCGATCTCGCCGCGCTTCCGCGGCGAGCATGCGCTGCGCCGATATCCCAACGGTGAAGAGCGCTGCATCGCCTGCAAGCTGTGCGAGGCGATCTGTCCGGCGCAGGCGATCACAATCGAGGCCGGTCCGCGCCGCAATGACGGCACCCGCCGCACGGTGCGCTACGACATCGATATGGTGAAATGCATCTATTGCGGTCTGTGCCAGGAGGCCTGCCCGGTGGACGCCATCGTCGAGGGCCCGAATTTCGAGTTTGCGACCGAGACCCGCGAGGAACTCTACTATGACAAGGCCAAGCTGCTCGCCAACGGCGACCGCTGGGAGCGTGAGATCGCCAAAGCGATCGAGCTCGATGCGCCGTACCGGTGAGGTGAGGGCATGATCTTTCCTGATATTTGTTCGTCATTCCGGGGCGCCTCGCAGAGGCGAGCCCGGAATCTCGAGATTCTCAGGTGCGCAATTGCGCACCATAGTTCGATGCTAACGCATCGCCCCGGAATGACGAGGGCAGGACGATGATCCTCCCCGCGCTGTTCTTCTATCTGTTTGCCGGTGTCTGCGTGGCTTCCGCGGTGATGGTGATCACCTCGCGCAATCCCGTGCATTCGGTGCTGTTCCTGATCCTCGCCTTCGTCAATGCCTCGGGCCTGTTCGTGCTGATGGGCGCCGAGTTCCTGGCGATGATCCTGATCGTGGTCTATGTCGGCGCGGTCGCAGTGCTGTTTCTGTTCGTCATCATGATGCTCGATATCGATTTTGCCGAGCTGCGTGAGGGCTTCATCGATTATCTGCCGATCGGGCTCGTGATCGGCGGAGTATTCCTCGCTGAACTGCTGCTGGTCGGCGGCGGCTGGGTCATCAATCCAAACACGGCCAAATCGATCACGTCGGCGATTCCGACCAATGTCAGCAACACCGAGGCGCTCGGCCTCGTGCTCTATACGAAGTATATTCACTACTTCCAGCTAGCGGGCATGGTGCTGCTGGTCGCGATGATCGGCGCGATCGTGCTGACGCTGCGCCATAAGGCGAGCGTCAAGCGGCAGGATATCAATGTGCAGAACGCGCGCACGCCCGAGCTTGCCATGAGCGTACGCAAGGTCGCCTCGGGCCAGGGGCTCCTGGACCAGGACGCGGCGGAGTGGGTGAAATGACGATCGGGCTCGGACATTACCTCGCCGTCGGCGCGATCCTGTTCACGCTCGGGATCCTCGGTATTTTCCTAAACCGCAAGAACATCATCGTCATTCTGATGTCGGTGGAGCTGATCCTGCTCGCGGTCAACATCAACCTCGTAGCGTTCTCGACCTTCCTGGGCGACATCGTCGGTCAGGTGTTCGCGCTTCTGGTGCTGACGGTCGCCGCCGCGGAAGCTGCGATCGGTCTCGCCGTGCTCGTCGTGTACTTCCGTAATCGCGGCTCGATCGCGGTCGAAGACGTCAATCTGATGAAGGGCTGATCGCATGATCCGGAAAAGTGGGGACCGGTTTTCCCTCGCGGCAAACGCACAATGCGTTTGCGCGGTGGTCATGCGACAAGGAAAAGACTAATGGTTCAGGCAATCGTTTTCCTGCCGCTGCTGGGCGCCATTCTGGCCGGCCTGATCGCGCTGTTCGGCGCGCATGCGCGCAACCCGAGCGGCGACACCGTGGAGCACCATGACGACGCGCATGGCCACGGCGCCGATGCGCATGCGTCGCACGCCCACGACGATCATGCGGCCGACGACCATGGCCATGACGACCACCACGTGTCCGAGCCGCCGGCCGCGGGCTCGCGTGCGGCGGAGCTGATCACGACGGGGCTCCTGTTCGTCGCGGCGGCGCTGTCCTGGATCATGCTGGTCGATGTCGGCTTCATGCATCACGATGTGCGGATCGCACTGTTTCCCTGGATCAATTCGGGCGACCTTCAGGTCTCCTGGGCGCTGCGCGTCGATACGCTGACCGCCGTGATGCTGGTCGTGGTCACGACCGTGTCCTCGCTCGTGCATCTTTATTCCATCGGCTACATGGACGAGGATCCGTACCGGCCGCGCTTCTTCGGTTATCTCTCGCTGTTCACCTTCGCGATGCTGATGCTGGTGACGGCGGACAATCTGGTGCAGCTCTTCTTCGGCTGGGAAGGCGTCGGTCTCGCCAGCTATCTGCTGATCGGTTTCTGGTACCAGAAGCCCTCCGCGAACGCGGCTGCGATCAAGGCCTTCGTCGTCAACCGTGTCGGCGACTTCGGCTTTGCGCTCGGCATCTTCGCCATCTTCATGCTGACCAACTCGACGGATTTCGAGGTCATCTTCGGCGCGGCCCCGGGACTTGCTGGCAAGACCATCGACTTCTTCGGCTGGCATGCCGATGCGATGACCCTGACCTGCCTGCTCCTGTTCATGGGCGCGATGGGCAAGTCCGCTCAGTTCCTGCTGCACACCTGGCTGCCGGACGCGATGGAAGGCCCGACCCCGGTCTCGGCGCTGATCCATGCCGCTACCATGGTGACCGCCGGCGTGTTCATGGTGGCGCGGCTGTCGCCGCTGTTCGAGCTTTCGCCGACTGCGCAAGGGGTGGTGATGTTCTTCGGGGCGACCACCGCGTTCTTTGCGGCGACCATCGGTCTGGTGCAGAACGACATCAAGCGCATCGTCGCGTATTCGACCTGTTCGCAGCTCGGCTACATGTTCGTTGCGATGGGGGCAGGGGCCTATTCGGTCGGCATGTTCCATCTGTTCACGCACGCCTTCTTCAAGGCGCTGCTGTTCTTGGGCTCGGGCTCGGTGATCTATGCGATGCATCACGAGCAGGACATCCGCAATATGGGCGGGCTCTGGCGCAAAATTCCTTACACTTTCGTCGTGATGTGCGTCGGCACCCTGGCGCTGACCGGCTTCCCGCTGTTCGCCGGCTATTTCTCCAAGGACGCGATCATCGAGTCCGCCTACGCCTCGCATAATCCGGTCGGCACCTACGCCTATGTCCTGACCGTCGTGGCGGCGGGACTGACCTCGTTCTATTCCTGGCGCCTGATCTTCAAGACCTTCTTCGGCGAGCCGCACGATCAGGAGCATTATGAGGCCGCGCATGAGAGCCCGTTCTGGATGCTGATCCCGATTGGCGTGCTTGCGGCCGGCTCGATCTTCTCGGGCTTCCCGTTCAAGGAGCTGTTCACCAGTCCCCATGGCGTGGAGGAGTTCTTCCGCGAGTCCGTGAAGATGAATCCGCACATCCTCGAAGACATGGAGCACATGCCGCATATCCTGGGCTGGCTGCCGTTCGTGATGATGCTGCTCGGTCTCGGCGTGTCCTATCTCTTCTATATCCGCCGTCCGTATCTGCCCGAGCAGCTCGCGGCCCAGCAGCCGATGCTCTACGAGTTCCTGCTCAACAAATGGTATTTCGACGAGCTCTATGACCTCATCTTCGTACGCCCGGCGAAATGGATCGGACGGACGCTGTGGAAGATCGGCGACGGCTACCTGATCGATGGCTTCGGCCCCGACGGCGTGTCGGCGCGCGTGCTCGATGTCACGCGCAATGTAGTGAAAATCCAGACCGGCTATCTCTATCACTACGCCTTTGCGATGCTGATCGGGGTAGCGGGATTGATCACCTGGTTCATGTTCGGCTTTGGAGGCCAGTAAATGACGAACTGGCCCATTCTCTCGGTCGTCACCTTCCTGCCGGTGGTCGGCGTCGTCCTGATTTATCTTGCCCGCGGCGATGACGAGGCTGCGCGACGCAACGCGCGCTGGATCGCGCTGTGGACCACGCTGATCACCTTCGCCGTGTCGGTGGAGCTGATCCTCGCCTTCGATCCCGCGGTTACGGACTTCCAGTTCGTCGAGAAAACGTCGTGGCTCGCGTCCGGCATCACCTTCCACATGGGCGTCGACGGCATTTCGCTGCCCTTCGTCATCCTGACCACCGCCCTGATGCCGTTCTGCATCATCGCGAGCTGGAAATCGGTGACGATGCGGGTGCGCGAGTACATGATGGCGTTCCTGATCCTGGAAACGCTGATGGTCGGCACTTTTTGCGCGCTCGACCTCGTGCTGTTCTATCTGTTCTTCGAGGGCGGCCTGATCCCGATGTTCCTGATCATCGGCGTCTGGGGTGGTCCGCGCCGGGTCTACGCCTCGTTCAAGTTCTTTCTCTACACGTTTCTTGGCTCGGTGCTGATGCTGCTCGCCATCATGGCGCTGTACTGGAATGCCGGCACGACCGACATTCCGACGCTGATGCACACCGCCGTGCCGCGCTCGTTGCAGACCTGGGCATGGCTGGCGTTCTTCGCATCCTTTGCGGTGAAGATGCCGATGTGGCCGGTCCATACCTGGCTGCCGGATGCGCACGTCGAGGCGCCGACCGCGGGCTCGGTGATCCTGGCCGCGATCCTTCTGAAGATGGGCGGCTATGGTTTCCTGCGCTTCTCGCTGCCGATGTTCCCGCTGGCCTCGCATGACTTCGCGCCGCTGATCTACTCGCTGTCGGTCATCGCCATCATCTACACCTCGCTGGTGGCGCTGATGCAGGAGGACATCAAGAAGCTGATCGCCTATTCCTCCGTCGCCCATATGGGCTTCGTCACCATGGGCATCTTCGCGGGCACCGTGCAGGGCGTCGCCGGCGGCGTGTTCCAGATGATCTCGCACGGCATCGTGTCGGGCGCGCTGTTCCTCTGCGTCGGCGTGGTCTACGATCGCATGCACACCCGCGAGATCGCGGCCTATGGTGGGCTGGTCAACCGCATGCCGCTTTACGCGATGGTGTTCATGGTCTTCACCATGGCCAATGTGGGCCTGCCGGGCACTTCCGGCTTCGTCGGCGAGTTCATGACGCTGCTCGGCACCTTCAAGGTCTCGATCCCGACCGCCTTCTTCGCGACAACCGGCGTGATCCTGTCGGCGGCCTATGCGCTCTGGCTTTATCGCAAGGTGATTTTCGGCGCGCTGGTCAAGCCGTCGCTGATGGGCATCAAGGACCTGACATTGCGCGAATGCCTCACGCTGTTCCCGCTGGTGGTGCTGACGATCCTGTTCGGCGTCTATCCGAAGCCGGTGCTCGACATGTCGGCGGCCTCGGTCCAGCAACTCGTCAACAACTACGCAAGCGCGGTGACGGCGGTGAAAGCCGCAGCGCTGCTGCAATGATCAAACCGCGTTTTCGAACGATCCGAGAACGTGCCAACAAAGGGGAGAGCGCCCGGTCAGGACCGTGGCTCTCGATTGGGACCAGGCCATGAGCTTTGAGACCGCGGGTTATCAACTGCTACCGGTAATGCCCGAAATGGTGCTCGCCCTGGGCGCCATGGTGCTGTTGATGCTGGGCGCCTATCGTGGGCAGGGCGCGACCGCGCTGGTCACGGGGCTCGCCGTCTGCCTTTTGGTCGTCGTTGGTGTGCTGGAATTGACGCTGCCTGCCGGCAAGCTCGTGACCTTCGGCGGCAGCTTCATCGTCGATGATTTCGCGCGCTTCCTGAAGATCGTGGCGTTGATCGGCTCGGTCGCGACGCTGGTGCTCTCGGTGGAGTTCCTGTCCGATCCATCGCGGCGCATCTTCGAATACTCGATCTTGGTGCTGCTCTCGACGCTCGGCATGATGGTGCTGATCTCGGCCGGCGACTTGATCGCGCTCTATCTCGGGCTCGAGCTGATGTCGCTCGCGCTCTATGTGGTCGCCGCCAGCAACCGCGACAACTTGAAATCGACCGAGGCCGGATTGAAATATTTCGTGCTGGGCGCGCTGTCGTCGGGCATGCTGTTGTACGGCGCTTCGCTGATCTATGGCTTCACCGGCACGGTCAGCTTCGCCGGCATCGCGGCCACCGCCAAGACCGGAAGCCTCGGCATCGTGTTCGGCCTGGTGTTCCTCCTTGCGGGGCTCTGCTTCAAGGTTTCCGCGGTACCGTTCCACATGTGGACGCCCGACGTCTATGAGGGGGCGCCGACGCCGGTTACGGCCTTCTTCGCCTCCGCACCGAAGGTCGCGGCGCTCGCCGTGTTCACCCGTGTCGCGCTGACCGCATTTCCTGGCATCGTCACGCAGTGGCAGCAGATCGTCGTCTTCGTGGCGATTGCCTCGATGGCGCTCGGATCGTTCGCCGCGATCGGGCAGAAGAATATCAAGCGGCTGATGGCCTATTCGTCGATCGGCCATATGGGGTTCGCGCTGGTCGGCCTCGCCGCAGGCACGGCCGAGGGCGCGCAGGGCGTGCTGGTCTATGTCGCGATCTATGTGGCGATGACGCTGGGCAGTTTCGCCGTGATCCTCACCATGAAGCGTAACGGGCAGGCGCTCGAGAACATCAGCGATTTCGCCGGTCTCTCGCGCACCAACCCGGTGGTCGCTTTCATCTTCGCGATGCTGTTGTTCTCGCTGGCCGGCGTTCCGCCGCTCGCCGGTTTCTTCGGGAAATGGTACGTCTTTGTCGCAGCGATCAAGGCCGACCTGTTTACGCTCGCGGTCATCGGCGTGCTCACCAGCGTGGTCGGCGCCTACTACTACCTGTCGATCGTCAAGGTCATGTTTTTCGAAGAGCCGCTCGGCAGGCTCGATCCGATGCGCCTGGAGCTGCGTACGGTGCTGGCGATTGCCGGCGTCTTCAATATCTTCTTCTTCGCCTATCCGGGCCCACTGGTCAGTATGGCCTCGGCCGCCGCGAAATCGCTATTTTAGATGCCTTTCACGCTCGGCCCGCGCGCCGCATCCGGAGGCTACCGGTTGGCGGCCTTCGACAGGATCGGCTCGACCAACGCGGAGGCGATGCTGCGGGCACGCGCCGGCGAGTCCGGTCCGATCTGGTTTGTCACCTCGGAGCAGACCGCCGGACGCGGACGGCGCTTCCGGCCCTGGATCGCGCCACGTGGCAATCTCGCAAGCAGCATTTTAGAGGTCATAGACGTCGCGCCCGCAGCCGCGGCGACACTCGGATTTGCGGCGGGGCTTGCGCTGGACTCGGCATTGCGCAAACTCAGCGTGGAGGCGGCGCTGCGCATGGCGGGATCGGACGGGCTGAATTTCTCACTGAAATGGCCGAACGATGTGTTGGCCGGGGGAAAGAAGCTCGCCGGTATTCTGCTGGAGGCCGAGGCTGTGGTGGGTGGCGGCCTCGCGGTCGTGGTCGGGATCGGCACCAATGTCGTGGGAGCGCCTGAGGGCACGCCGACGCCCGCGACCTCGCTCCGGGCGCTCGGCATCGAAGTGAGCGCGGAGGATCTGTTCGTGGCGCTCTCGGATGGCTGGGCGGAGTTTCGCGGCATCTGGAATGACGGGGAAGGGTTTCCCGAAATCAGGCGGCTGTGGCTCGAGCGCGCCGCCGGCCTCGGTAAGCCGGTTTCGATCAAGTCAGGCGAGACCCTGATCGAGGGGACCTTCGACACCATCGACGAGCAGGGCTGCATGATCGTCCGCACGGCGGCGGGCGGTCGCGTGCCGGTGACCGCAGGTGATGTCTATTTCGGTTCGGCGGCCTCCACGGGAGCGGCCTGATGGCGCGACCCGATGAGCTGACCTTCGCGCCGCTCGGGGGCGTCGGCGAGATCGGCATGAATTTGTCGATCTATGGCCTCGGCAATCGGCATCAGCGCACCTGGCTCGCGGTCGATCTCGGCGTCTCCTTTGGCGACGAGGAGCATCTGCCGGGCATCGACCTGATCATGCCGGATATCGCCTTCCTGGAGAAGGAGCTGAAGAACCTGGCCGGGCTGGTGCTGACCCACGCCCATGAGGATCATTTCGGCGCCATCATCGATCTCTGGCCAAGGCTGAAATGCCCGATCTACGCGACCAGGTTCAGCGCGGCGCTGTTCGAGGCCAAGTGCGAGGCGGAGCCGAACGCGCCGAAGATCCCGGTGACGGTGGTGCCCTCCGGCGGCCGCGTCGATATCGGTCCGTTCAATGTCGAGTTCATTCCGGTGGCGCATTCGATTCCTGAGTCGCACGCGCTGGCGATCCACACCGAGGTCGGCACGGTGCTGCACACCGGTGACTGGAAGATCGACCCGACGCCGGTCATCGGCCTGCCGACCGACGAGAAGCGGCTGCGCGAACTCGGCGACGCTGGCCTGCTGGCCTTGATCGGCGATTCCACCAATGCGGTGCGCGACGGGCGCTCGCCTTCGGAGGCCGAGGTCGCCAAGACCCTCACCGAGCTCGTGAAGGGCGCCAAGGGCCGGGTCGCGGTGACGACCTTTGCGTCGAACGTCGCGCGCGTGCGCGCCGTGGCGGAAGCGGCGAGAGCCGCCGACCGCGAGGTCGTCGTGGTCGGCCGAGCCATGGAGCGCGTGGTGCAGGTGGCGCGCGAGACCGGCTATCTCGACGGCGTGCAGAATTTCCGGGGGCCGGACCTGTACGGCCACTTTCCTCCCGACAAGGTGCTGGCGCTCTGCACGGGCAGCCAGGGCGAGCCGCGCGCTGCGCTGGCGCGGATCGCCAATGACGACCATCCGATGGTGACGCTCAACAAGGGCGATTGCGTGATCTTTTCCTCGCGGACCATTCCCGGCAACGAGAAGGCGGTCGGCGCCATCATCAACGGCCTGATCGATCAGGGCATCGAAATCATCACAGATCGCACGCATCTCGTTCATGTGTCCGGCCATCCGCGCCGCGACGAGCTGCGCGACATGATCGCCTGGACCCGGCCGCAACTGCTGATCCCCGTGCATGGCGAGGCGCTGCATCTGCATGAGCACGCGAAGCTGGCGCGTGCCGCGGGCGTGCCGAAGGTCTTGAGGTGCCGGAACGGCGATCTGGTCAGGCTGGGACCTGGCGAGCCCGGCATCGTCGACGAGCTGCCGGCGGGGCGGCTCTACAAGGATGGCCGGATCATCGAGGACGCCAAGTCGCGCGCGGTGATAGAGCGGCGCCGGATGGGCTTTGCCGGCTGCGTCTTTGTCGCGATCGCCATGACGGAAAAAGGCGAGCTGGCTGACGATCCCGAGGTTGATCTTGTCGGCATCCCCGAGAAGAATGCGGCTGGCGAGGAACTCGACGACATCGTGTTCGACGCGGTGGTGTCGACCGTCCAGGGCCTGCCACGGGCGCGCCGGCGCGATCCCGATGCGCTTGCGGAATCCGTGCGGAGAGCCGTGCGGGGGACGCTGAACGAGCACTGGGGCAAGAAGCCGATCTGTCTCGTTCACGTGCTGGAAGTATAGCGCGAGGGGGCGTTGGCGCCTCGGACATGCGCGGGTAAGACGGAGGAGAGCATGCTGGGCCGGCTCAATCATGTCGCGATCGCGGTCAAGGATGCCGAGAAGGCCGCGAGGATTTACGGCGCAGCCTTCGGCGCGGAAATCTCCAAGGCGGTGCCGCTGCCGGAGCACGGGGTCGTCACGGTGTTCGTGACGCTGCCCAACACCAAGATCGAGTTCATCCAGCCGCTCGGCGAGGCGTCGCCGATCGCGAAGTTCCTGGAGCGCAACGCCGACGGCGGCATCCATCACATCTGCTACGAGGTTGCCGACATCATCGCCTCACGCGACACGCTGATCAAGGAAGGCGCGCGGGTGCTGGGCGACGGCGAGCCCAAGATCGGCGCGCACGGCAAGCCGGTGCTGTTCCTGCATCCCAAGGATTTCTCCGGTGCGCTGGTCGAAATCGAGCAGTCCTGAGCAGGAAGAGCGGAGGCGATGGCCTACACGATCTCGACATGGTTTGCGATCTACTTCGTGCTGTGGTGGGTCACCTTGTTCGTGACGCTGCCGTTCGGCGTGCGCAGCCAGCATGAGGATGGCGTCGGCGCGCCCGGCACCGATCCCGGTGCGCCCATCGCACATCAGCTCGGCCGCAAGATGCTCGCGACCACGGCGATCTCGGCGGTGGTGTTCGCGCTCGGGCTTTATGCGTACAATGCCGGTTATCTCTCGGTCGAGAGACTGTCCAAGATGATGGGGATGCCGTTCTGAGCATGATCTGAACGCTCGCATTTGGGTAGCGGGTGAACAAATAGCGGTCTTTCGAACAAACAAATAATAAGCTGCCGTTGGCGGCGCGGGAGGAAGAATGGTTCTTCGGGCGATGGTCATCGCGAGTCTCGTCGTGCTCGTTGGCGCGAGCTTCCGAGAGCGGGAGTGAGGGTGATGAACGACGCGCAGCCAGATCGATACCGGATCCTCCGTGAAATCGACCTGCGTAACCATCTCGCGCAAATCCCCGCGGTCGCAGCGCGGCTGGGCGGAGAGCCGGCTGGATGGTCGATCGGCGAGGTTGGCGACGGCAACCTCAATCTCGTCTTCATCGTCAAGGGCGCGACGGGCGGTCTCGCGGTCAAGCAGGCGCTGCCCTATGTGCGTCTGGTCGGCGAGAGCTGGCCGTTGCCGCTGTCGCGTGCGCATTATGAATATCTGGCGCTGACGGAGCAGGCGCGCCTCGCGCCCGGTCTGGTGCCCGCGGTCGTGCATCACGACGAGACGCTGGCGCTGACGGCGATGGAGCTGCTGGAGCCGCACATCATCATGCGCAAGGGGTTGATCGGGGCAACCCTTTATCCGCGCTTTGTCGAGGACATCACGACCTTCATGGCCCGGACGCTGTTCTTCACGTCGGATCTCGCGCTTTCGGCCGCCGAGAAGAAGGAGGGCATCGCTGCCTTCGCCGGCAATCATGCGTTGTGCAAGATCACCGAGGACCTCATCTTCACCGATCCCTATCGCGAGGCCGAGCAGAACCGCTGGACGTCGCCCTGGCTCGATGCGACGGCCGCGCGCTTCCGCGACGACCTCGACGCGCATGTCGCGATATCTCGGCTGAAGCTGAAGTTCATGTCCTCTGCCGAAGCGCTGATTCATGGCGATCTCCATACGGGATCGGTCATGGTGACCGACGGCGAGACGAAGGTGATCGATCCTGAATTCGCGTTCTATGGACCGATGGGCTTTGATATCGGCGCCGTGCTCGCCAACCTGCTGATGAGCTATTTCGCGTCTGCCGGCCATGAGCGTTCCCCGGGCGAACGGCGGTCGTTCGAGACGTGGGTTCTGCAGACGGTCGAGGACGTCTGGACTGAATTTGCCCGAAAATTCCTGGCGCTTTGGCGGGGCGAGGCGAGGGGCGATGCCTATCCCCTGACATTGTTCGCGGGCGCGGCCGGCGCGGCGCGGCTGGAGGCCGAGCGGCAGGCTTATATGGCGCGGCTGTTCCAGGACACGGTCGGCTTTGCCGCTGCGAAGATCATCCGCCGCATCCTTGGGCTTGCCC
This sequence comes from uncultured Alphaproteobacteria bacterium, assembly GCA_963770385.1. GTDB lineage: Bacteria > Pseudomonadota > Alphaproteobacteria > Rhizobiales > Xanthobacteraceae > Bradyrhizobium. The sequence continues at coordinate 5,199,370 of CAVYPJ010000003.1, forward strand.
ACAATATCGATTTCGAATGGATCGAGGATGCGAGGATGCGCGCAACCTGCGAGGCGAGGAGCCTGCGTCTGGCGCGCGCCTTGCTGGTGGACACGGCGTCGTTCAGCGCGATCGACGCCGTGACAGACACGGCGCGGAACGCGCGCGACTGGATGGCGGAGTTTTAACGGATACACACTCCGTCATTGCGAGCCACCGGGTCGCGCGAATGCGCGCCCCGGTGGCTCCTCGCAATGACGGGATGTAGTGTCGGCTTGCTGATGTTCAGCCAGCCGGTCCGGGGATCCAGTAGTCCCCGCCAAGTGGCCTAACCGTTACGCTATGAATGACTCCGCGTTGCAGGCTCGGATCGAAATACCGCATCGTCCGCTCGTTAAGGTCGATGATGCGGCCAGGCGTCAGTGGCCCCACGTCATTTATTTTGACGATGACCTTCTTGCCTACAGCCTCAACGACCGCATATTTCGGCCTCGCGCCATATTGGACGCCACCGAATTTCTGACGCAAATTCGTCTTGATGGCAGCCGCCCAGACTGAGGGATCATAGCGCTCGCCGGAGGCTGTGTCGGGGCCGCCCTCCTGCGTTCCCGGCCGGAACGGATTGTACGTGGATGCGGTGCCAACGATCGCTTCCCCAGAAGCGGCATTGACGACGGCGGTTGAATGAACTGCAGCGATTTCACTTCGAGCAACGCTAACAGAAATGGCAAGAGTAACCACGGCGCCGCAGATTGCGGCGCTCGAGCGAAACACCATCATAACTCCTTGACGGATTCTTTTGATCGTTCGGTTCCGATGCCGCAAAAGGCCAAGCGAACGCAGAGGCGTTAGCGAACTTGCACCGAATGTTTGCGGAGTCTCGCCGATCCTAGCGATGGAACCGTTGCGGGAACCAAGACGGCTCTCTCACAGTGTTCTTAGTTGTCACCGACTAAGCCAGAGAATGCGTCAGCAACATGACTGAGTAGACGGACCGTAGTAGTGCGGTGTTTTGCGCAGAACAACGCCGTGTCGCGATAGCCGTGCAGCGTGCGCACCAGGACGTGCGCGGCTAATCTACCGCCTTCGCCCGCAGCCGCTGCGCGTAGACGTTGATGACCAGCGCCGCGAGCAGTATCAGTCCGCGGATCAATATCTTCAGGAAGCTGTCGATGTTGACGTGATCGAGCCCGTTGTTCAGCACGCCGAGCACGAACAGGCCGACAATGGTGTTGCCGATGCCGCCGCGTCCGCCGAACAGACTGGTGCCGCCGACCACGACGGCGGCGATGGAATCGAGCAGATAGGTATCGAATTCGTTCTGTTGCGCGCTACCGAAATGCGCCACGCCGAGCATGCCGCCGATGCCGGAGCAGACCGCTCCGATCACCATGACGCTGCCGAGGATCAGATTGACGTTGAGGCCGGAATATTCCGCAGCCTCGCGGTTGCCGCCGACCATGTAAACGTAGCGCCCGAAGCGGGTGTAGGTCAGCACGATGTGGCCTGCGAGCAGCATCACGGCCGCCACGATCACGATCCATGGGATGCCGCCGATCGAGCCTGAGCCAAGCGTCGTGATCAGGTCGGGGACCTTGTAGGCGATCTGGCCGCGCACCAGCAGCGCGGAAATACCGGCCGCGATCTGCATCATCGCCAGCGTCATGATGAAGGAGGGGATGCCGATCAGCGTCAGCCCGAGCGCGTTGACAAGGCCTAGCAGGGCGCAGAGCAAGAGCGCCAGGCCGATAGCGGCAAATCCCGGCAGGGGAATATTGGCGATGTTGACGTAGGACTCCTGCATCGTGAAATAAGCCACCGCGATTCCCGTGACATTGGCGATGCTGGCGACCGAGAGGTCGATTTCGGCGCAGAGGATGACGAAGGTGAGGCCGACTGCGATGATGCCGGTCACCGAGACCTGGGTCAGGATGTTGCCGACATTGTCGAGCGTTGCAAAGGAGGGGCTCGCGATCGCGAAGAACGCGCTGAGAAAGATCAGCGTCAGGAACGGCGCGATGTTGCGCATCTGCGAGCGCAGCAGCGCGGCGAGCTTGTGCGGTGTTCGATCCGCTGGTGCCACTGTCGCGCCGTCGCTGGTTGTCATGAAAGTCTCCTATGCCGCCTCGAGAAGACGGTCTTTGCTGATCGCTTCGTTGGCGAATTCGCGCACGACGCTGCCGCGTTTCAGCACGATGATGCGGTCAGCGAGCGACAGCACCGTCTCAGGCTCGGTCGACAGCACGACGATCGCGAGGCCCTTTTCCCGCAGGTCGCGGATGATGTGGATCACGTCGTTCTTGGCGCCGACATCCATGCCGCGGGTCGGCTCGCATAGCACCAGGACGCGCGGCGGAAAGGTGAGCCATTTCGCAAGCGCGACCTTCTGCTGGTTGCCGCCGGAGAGCATGCCGAGATCGAGCTCGACCGCAGCCGGCCGGATCTGCAACTGCTCGACCTGTTTCTCCGCAAGTGTGCGCTCGCGGAGCGGCTTGAGGAACAGAGAGGATATCCGCTCCAGGATGCTGATCGAGATGTTCTTGTAGACCGGCTCCTGGTGGAACAGCATGGCGCGGCGGCTCTCGGGCACAAAGGCAACCCCGGCGCGCCGCGCAGCCGCCGTACTGCCGAACGACCTGGCGGCGCCGGCCACAGCCAGCCCGCCGCCGTCCGGCTTGAGCTTGCCGAACAGGATGCGCGCCAGCTCGAGCTGGCCGCAGCCCATGAAGCCGTAGACGCCAAGGACCTCGCCGGACCTGACCTCGAACGAGACGTCGCGAAGGCTGCGTGCGAGCGAGAGGTCCTTCGCCGCGAGCACCACCGGTTGATGGTTCGGCGGCGGCAGGGCGACGTCGTGCGTATAGGTCTCTTCCAGCGCCTCGCGACCCTTGCCGATCATGGCTTCGATCAGCTCGGCCTTGCTGGTGCCGGTGGCCGGCGTGTCCATCACTTTCCGTCCGTTTCGGAACACCGTGACGGTGTCTGAAACGCGCAGAATGTCCTCGATGAAATGCGAGATGAAGACGATCGCGGTGCCTTCGTCGCGCAGACGCCGCAGGGTCGTGAACAGCCGTTCCACCTCCGGCGGTGAGAGCGCCGATGTCGGCTCGTCCAGGATGATGATGCGCGCGCCCGAGAACAGCACGCGCGCGATCTCGATCAGTTGCTGCAGGCCGATCGGCAGGTCGCCAAGCCGGGACATCGGATCGACGTTGATGCCGAACCGGGCGAGTTGCTCGCCGGCCTCGCGCGCCATGCGCCGCCATTGCACGAGACCGAAACGGTTGGTCGGCTGCGCGCCGAGAAAGACATTCTCGGCGACTGTGAGGTCAGGCGCGACGCTTAGCTCCTGATGCACCATGGCAATGCCGGCGGCGCGGGCGTCGCGCGCCGAACGGAAGCGGGTCTCATGGCCGTCGAGCAGGAGACGGCCGGAGAACTCCGGATGCACGCCGGCGATGATCTTCATCAGCGTGCTTTTGCCCGCGCCGTTCTCCCCGACGAGACCGTGGATCTCGCCGGGATAGAGCGTGAAATCGACCCCGCGCAGGGCCTCTACGCCGCCAAACGCCTTGGTGATCGCCTGGAGTTCGAGGATCGGGGAGCGGCCTTGCTGCGGCATGGACGGCTCAGATCAGGAAGTGATCCTCCATCCATTGCATGCCGGCGGCGTTGGCCTTGGTCACGACCGGGCCATCCGTCACGACGCTCTTGGGAATGCCCTGGCCACTCTTCTCGCCGGCCGTGACGGCTGCGACGCCAGCGACAATCGCGCCGCCATGGATGCGGCAGGACGGATTGCGGACGGTCGCGAACATGCGGCCTTCGCTGACGGCCTGGATCGCCGGCGGCATGGCGTCGACGCCACCGATCAGGATGTTGGTGCGGTTATGTGCCTTCATGATGTTGTAGGCGGCAAGCGCCATGTCGTCATTGTGGAAGAAGGCCGCGTCGATCTGCGGGTATTTGGTGAGATAGGTCTCCCACAGCCGGGCCGTCTTGGAGACGTCCCAATCCGCCGGCTGGGTGTCGAGCACCTCGATGTTCGGAAATTGCTTGATGACCGAATTGAAGCCCTTGGCGCGACCCTGCGCGCCGGTATGGCCGAGCGCGCCCTGGGTCATGATCACCTTGCCCTTGCCGCCGATTGCATTGGCGAGCGCCTGCGTCACCGATGCGCCCATGAACTCGTTGTCGGGCGCGAGGAACGGAGTGGACATTGATCTGGTCGAGGGGCGCGATCAGCGTGTCCATGTCGATGACGGGCGTGCCGGCATCGATCATCTTCTGCACCGGCTGCGTCAGCGTGCCGATGCCGAACGCCTGGATCGCGACGAAGTCCCATTTCTGCGAGGCCATGTTGTCGATGGCGGCGCGCTGCTTGACCGCGTCGAGCTGGCCGTCGAACCATGTGACCTCGACATTGAACAGCTTGCCCCACCATTCAGCCGCCTGCTTGCCCTGCGCGCACCAGGTGGCCTGCAGGCCCGCATTGGAAAAAGCAGCTTTCAGCGGCTTTTCCGAACGCCCCATCTCCGCGGCCAGCGCCGGGCTGATGCTCATTCCGCCAAGCAGGGCCGCAGCCGTGCCTGCGGTCGCCGCCGCCTGAAGAAGATCGCGCCTCGTCGTCAACGATTGGTCAGTCCCGGACATCGCCTGCTCCCTTGTGCCGTACTTTGTCGCCGTCGGCGTCATTTCACGCGCCGCGGGAACGGGAGTGTCTCACAATCGCCATGTGTCCGCTACGGACTCATGTTGTGCACCGCCGTTGATGGATTCCGATCGCCAGGATCGGCTCCGCGCGAGGCTCAGCACACCTCTTGAACGACGCCATCAAGTTCGGCCAGCAGCCTGCGCCACGCCTCGTCGATCTCGTCCGACCAGTCCGACCCGAGAAGGTCGCGCAGCGTATCGGCGATTACCGAGAAGAATGTCACGAACAGGTCGCGCGGGGTGCCGTAGGCGTCGTGCGAGACCGCCTCGCATTCGATCATGCGATAGCGACCGCTACGCTCGCCGACGAAATCGAGAATCGGCTTCGATCGTCAGCGCCAGCATCGAGCCTTTCACCAGCTCACTGCCCTCGGTGCGAAACAGCGCTCGTGCCTCGGGGTGTACGGCAAACAGCCGCCGATACACGTGCGGCGTCAAATCGCCGCAACGTTCGGCGGCTAGTTCAAAACTCTGCTCGATCGGATTGCTGCCAGCCATGCAGTACGTACTCAGAGACGCTTAAAATCAAACGCGTCTATCAAATGAGATACGTCGAAACGCTCGCGATCATCTCACGAAAAAAAGAGCAGGGCGTCAGCCCTGCTCGAAAAATTGTGTCGACCCTGTTTGTCCCGCTAGTTCGGATTTGAAATTGATTTGGCGGGATGACGCTGCTTTTTGCGCGTCGGGGCTCCTCCCGAGACTTGGACCACCAAGCGTCGGCCTTGCGGCCTGCCTGCGATCAAATTCGTAGACCAGATTTTTGATCTTGTCATCAATTTCAGCAACGAATGTTCAAAATTCGAGCAGTTTGCGAAATGATTGGGAAAACGCACGTTTCACGTGCATTTGTATGCATGAACCTGCATTGCATTACGAAGAGTGGCGACACTTTGATTTTTTTGTGTCGGTATGACCCAAATTGAGACAAATTGTGTTGACCTTAAGATGGTGGATACGGGTCTTTCCTAAGACGGTTGCCCAAGAGTGTGGCTGACGTGGCGGGAAGCGCCTCGACTTCCGAATCTGCGGCGACTATGAGATCTAGCCGGTGGTGGGCTTACGGATGCGGCGACGCTTAAAGAAATTTCTTCCGATCGTCCTGATCGCGTTGATGGTGCAGATTCTGGCACCGATCGGCGCATGCTGGGCGGCCGCCATCGCCGCCTCCGATCCGCTTCAAGGCATTGAAATCTGCCACAGCGACGCGGCCTCCGGAGGGGCCGACCAAAGCGGCTCGCACCGAGCTCATGATGGCGCGTGCGCTGTCTGCTGCGCGACGCAGGCGAATGCGTTCTTCGACACACCGCAAGCGATCTCGATCGTAACGCTCTATCGCGACGTTGCATGCGTCGTCTGGCACGACCGTGCGGCGGATCATTCGCAGTCCCGGTTCGGCTCCAACGCGCAAGCGCGTGCGCCGCCTTTTCCTGTCTGACCGAACTTCGCCGGTCGCGCGGCTGATGCCAGCGCCGGCGGTTGCCGTGTAACGGGCCGGCGGTCGCGCCAGCGTCAGTATCAGTTCAGTACAGGAATTCGAGGAATGTCCCGTCTTCATGCCCTTTGTGGCGTGAGCGCCGTCGCGCTTGAACTCGCGCTGATGACGCAAACAAGCCCTGTCCAGGCCCAATCCGGCAACAACGTGCTGCCGCCGGTGACGGTCGACGCACCGCGCGTGCATCGCGCGGCGCCAAAGCCGTCGGGCCGTGCCAGCGTCGCGAGACGGCGGCCGGAACGCCCGGTCGCCACTCCCGAACGGCAAGCACCAGTCGTCGCCGAGACCCAGGGAGCGGGCAGCACGGCATCGCTCGGGCCTCCGCAGGCCGTTACACGCTTCCAGTTGCCGCAGGAGTCCTACAGCATCACGTCGAAGCAGATCGACGAGACGATCAACCTCAAGGACCCCGAGGATGCCGTCAAATACATGCCGGGCCTGTTCGTGCGCAAACGCAACGACGGCGACAACCAAGCGGTGCTGGCGACCCGAAGCTGGGGTCTCAATTCAAGCGCGCGCACGCTGATCTATTACGACGATCTCCTGGTTTCGGCGCTGATCGGCAACAACAACACGAACGCCTCGCCGAAATGGAACCTGATTTCGCCGGAAGCGATCGGCCGGGTCGATTTCCTCAACGGCCCGTTCGCGGCCGCCTATCCCGGCAACTCGATCGGCGGCGTGTTGCTGATCACCTCCAAGATGCCGGACAAGCCGTTTGCGGTGGCCAAAGAAACGGTCTCGGTGATGCCGTGGAATCAATACGGCACCAAGGACATCTATCCGACCAGCCAGACCAGCGCGGCGGCCGGCAACCGCGACGGCAAGCTGTCCTGGTTGGTCACCGCCAATTATCTCGACAGTTTCCAGCAGCCGCTGACTTATACGACCAATGGCACGATTCCGGCCGGTACGGCCGGGACCTTTCCTGCCCTGAACAAGCAGGGCGTGCCGGCCAATGTGGTGGGCACCGGCATCCTCGCGCACTCGCAGCAGACGTCAGGCAATCTGCGCCTTGCCTATGATATCAGCCCGCTGGTGCAGGCGACGTATTCGTTCGGGATCTGGAACAATCACCAGGTCTCCGACCCGCAGACCTATCTGCGGTCGAGCGCGACGGGCGCACCGACCTTTGCCGGGATCACATCCTTCGCCAGCAGCAAGTACATCTGGGACGAGACGCATATGAGCAACGCCGTCTCGCTCAAGAGCGACACGAAGGGCGTGTTCGATTTCGACCTGTCTGCATCGAGCTACAACTATCTCCAGGATACCCAGCTCAATCCGTTCACAGTGGCGCCAAGCGGCATCGGCTATTCGCAGAACGGCAAGATCACGCGGATGGACGGCACCAACTGGCAGAACGCCGACGCCAAGGGCATCTGGCGGCCTTTCGGCTTTGACGGGCCACACGAGATCAGCTTCGGCGTCCATGGCGACCGCTACCGGCTGGAAAATCCGGTTTACGCGTCGCAGGTCTGGTACCAGACCACATCGACCGGTACGGGACAGCTCTATTCGAACGGCGAGGGCGAGACGCGCACCGGCGCGCTGTGGCTGCAGGACGCCTGGAAGATCCAGCCCAATCTGAAGCTGACGCTCGGCGGACGGTTGGAGAACTGGCAGGCGCTTGACGGATTCAACGTCAATACGCTGACGAACGGGGCCGGAAACATCACCAGGACATTTGCGACATCCCAGCCGCAACTCAGTTCGACGAATTTCTCACCGAAGGCGTCGCTGTCCTACGATCCCAACAAGGATTGGAACATCACGGCGAATTTCGGCGAGGCCTACCGCTACCCGACGGTCGCCGAACTCTATCAAAACATCAATGTGGGTGGGAACGTGTTCCTGGCCAACCCGCTGCTCAAGCCCGAGCAAGACTTTACCGGGGAACTGAACATCGAGCGTCACTGGAATGATGGTCGTGTCCGGCTCACTGCCTTCATCGAAAGAACGAACGACGCGCTGATCTCCCAGAGCAACACGATCACCAATGCAGCGACGGGCGCGCAATCGGTGCAAACGTCGGTCAGCAACGTTGCGGCCATTCGCATGCAGGGCGTCGAGTTGTCGGCCGACAAGGACAATGTCCTGATTCGCGGCCTGCAACTGTTCGGCAGCGTCACCTATGTCGAATTCACGAATCCTCTCCGATCCGAACTGGGCAGGGACAAATCCGCTGACGGGCCTTCCCACCACCGTCGTCGGTAAGCGCGTGCCATTCGTTCCGGACTGGCGGGCCAAGTTCGGTGTGACGTACCGGCCGAACGACAGCTGGGCCTATACGGTGGCGGCGCGCTACAGCGGAAAGCAGTATTCGACTCTCGACAACACCGATATCATTCCCCACGTCTACGGGGCTTTCGACAATTTCTTCGTCGTCGACATGAAGGTGCACTACAACGCGACGAAGAATTTCTCGTTCGATTTCGGGATCGATAATCTCTTCAACGAGCAGTACTTCCTGTTCCACCCGTTCCCCGGCAGAACCTATGTTCTCGCCGCGAAATACACGTTCTGAGCCGAGATTAAATATCGATTAGGAAAGGAATACATCATGCAGACATCCGTTCATGGACTTATCGGCATGGTCCTGCTCGCTTGCCTCGCGGCTGCACCCGCGCGTGGCGAGGACGTCAAGGCAGGTGATCTCGTCATCACCCAGGCCTGGAGCCGGGCCACGCCGGGCGGCGCCAAGATGGGCGCCGGCTATCTCACGATCGAGAACAAGGGAAGTGCGGTGGACAAACTGGTAAGCGTTTCGGGCGATGCCGCCGGCAAGATCGAGGTCCATGAGATGGCCACGACCGACGGCGTGATGAAGATGCGTCCGCTCGACAAGCCGCTCGCCATTGAACCCGGCAAGACGGTCAAGCTCGCGCCGGGCGGCTATCACTTGATGATGATGGACCTGAAGAGCCCGCTGAAGCAGGGCGACAAGGTGCCGCTCACGCTCGAGTTCGAAAAGGCCGGCAAGGTGCAGGTGACGCTCGACGTGCAGGCCGTCGGCGCGCCTGGTCCTTCGAACGCGGGCGGCGGGGCGATGATGAAGATGCCTGATCATTCCGGCATGAAAAAGTAGGGCCGTTCAACATGCGTATCCGGTTCGATCTCGTTGCCGCCATCTGTCTGCTCGCCGCGTCGCCGGCGGGCGCGCATGTCCTGCTCGATCAGGGCGGCCAGGCCGTCGTCGGCGGAAATTACAAGGCGGTCTTCGTCGTGCCTCACGGCTGCGCGGGCTCGGACACGATCAAGCTCAGGGTGCAGATTCCCGAAGGCGTGATCGTGACCCAGACGGAGCCCAAGGCCGGCTGGGCCGTCGACGAGACCAAAGGCAGGTACGCCGCCGAATACGACTATCGCGGCGCAAAGGTCGCCGAGGGCGTCAAGGAAGTCGCCTGGAGCGGCAGCAAGGTGCCGGACAAGACCCGTGAGGAATTCGTCATCGACACCTTCCTCACCGGGGGCCTCAAGCCGGACACGTCGCTGTTCTTCCCGGTCGTGCAGGAGTGCGAGCAGAGCACCAGCCGCTGGATCGAGATCCCGCCCGATGGCGCGCTGCATTCGCATGAGCTCAAGCGGCCGGCGCCGGGCGTGAAATTGCTGCCGAAGTCATAGGCGGGCGATGCGCGTCATCGCAGGCCTTGTGACGCTGCTGCTGATTACCTGCTTCGCATCCGAGGCACTGGCGCACGCGTCGCTGGTGTCGGTCGAACCGCGCGACGGCAGCGTTCTGACTGAAGCGCCAAAGCGCATCGAACTGCGTTTCAACGAAAGCGTCACCGCCGGTGCGATCAATCTGATCGACGCCCAAGGCAAGCTGCGCAGCGACGCGAAGGTCGAGGCGCGTGCGGAGTCCGTGACCGTGACGCCGCCTGCCGGATTGCCGCGGGGGACGTCGATCGTCAGCTATCGCGTGATCTCCGAGGACGGGCATCCCGTGACGGGTTCGGTCACGTTCACGGTGGGCGAGCCGACTGCGACGGCGATGCCTGCCGAAGCAGGCGCCGGCATCGATGCGTTGATCTGGCTTGCGCGGGTCTGCCTTTACGTCGGATTGTTCGGCGGCGTCGGCGGAGCGTTCTTCGTGAGCTGGATTGGCCGATCACCGATCGGCTCAGGCACGGTGATGACAGCCTCGATCATCGGGCTCGCCGGCGCGATCGTCTCTCTGGGGCTTCAGGGCCTCGATGTGCTCGGACTTTCGCTCTCCCGCGTCCTCACCGCAGCGCCCTGGAAAGTCGCGTTCGGAACAAGCCTGGGGCCGGCGCTCCTCATCGCGGTCGCGGCGATGAGTGCAGGTCTGATTGCTCTGCGGCGGCCGTCCGCCGGCTTGTCCCGCGCATTGTCTGCGCTGGCATTGGCCGGCGTCGGCCTGTCGTTGGCGGCGACCGGGCACGCGGCGACGGCGTCACCCCGGGTCGTGACCGAGCCTGCAGTATTTGTTCACGGCGTGGGCGTCGCATTCTGGCTGGGCGCATTGGCGCCGCTGGCTGCGACGCTGTGGCAGCGGCCGAAGGCGTCGTTGCAGGTCGTGCATCGTTTCTCGAACGCAGCAATACCCGTCGTTGGATTGCTGGTGCTCGCGGGGCTTGTGCTCGCTGTCATCCAGCTCGGAAGTTTGGAAGCGCTCACCGAGACCAGATACGGCATCATTCTCTTGATCAAGCTCGTGTTCGTCACGGGACTGCTCGGCGTTGCCGCACTCAATCGCTTTGTCCTCACTCCCGCTCTGGAGCGAGATGCCAAGGCCGCAAGGCCATTCGTGCGATCGGTCACGGCGGAATGCGTGTTGGCGGTGGCCATTCTCGCCGTCGTCGCCGGATGGCGTTTCACGCCGCCGCCGCGTTTGCTTGTTCCGGAGACGCCACTTGCGGTCCACATCCATTCCGACAAGGCGATGTTTCAGGTTCTGATCTCACCGGGCCGGGTGGGGACGGATGATTTCGTGCTGCAGTTGATGAACGGCGATGGCAGCCTGTTGAGCGCGAAAGAGACGACGCTCGAGCTCAGCATGCCCGCACGTGGCATCGAGGCGATCGAACGGCCCGGTACGCTCGGCTCCGACGGCTATTGGCATGTGCACGGGATTTCGCTGCCCGTTGCAGGCCGCTGGCACGTGCGGATCGATGCGCTGGTGACCGATTTCGAGAGCATTACGCTGGAAGATGATTTCGACGTGACGACGGAGTAGATAAAGAGGCACTTGCGAGATTGGTACGCTCGGCAAAAAAGAGCTGAAAATTCGGTGACTTAGCGGCTTTTCCTAAATCCCGGTCTTGTGTTTTTTCGCCCGATCCGGTTTGACTGCTGCCGCAGCAACGATTTCCACCAATTCCCTCAAGGGCTTCCCATGCGTCTGTCACGGTTCTTTCTGCCCATTCTGAAGGAAAATCCGAAGGAAGCGGAGATTGTCTCACACCGGCTGATGCTGCGTGCCGGTATGATGCGCCAGGAAGCCGCCGGGATCTACGCCTGGCTGCCGCTCGGCTATCGCGTCCTCAAGAAGATCGAGCAGATCGTGCGCGAGGAGCAGGACCGCGCCGGTGCGCTCGAACTGTTGATGCCGACGCTGCAGCTTGCCGACCTCTGGCGCGAGAGCGGACGCTACGACGCCTACGGTCCGGAGATGCTGCGCATCAACGACCGCCACAAGCGCGAGCTGTTATATGGACCGACAAACGAGGAAATGATCACCGAGATCTTCCGCGCCTATGTGAAGTCCTATCGCAGCCTGCCGCTCAATCTCTATCATATTCAATGGAAATTCCGGGACGAGCAGCGTCCGCGCTTCGGCGTCATGCGCGGCCGCGAGTTCCTGATGAAGGATGCCTATTCCTTCGACATCGACGAAGCCGCGGCGCGCAGATCCTACAACAAGATGTTCGTCGCCTATTTGCGCACGTTTGCGCGGATGGGATTGAAGGCGATCCCGATGCGCGCCGAGACGGGGCCGATCGGCGGCGATCTGAGCCATGAGTTCATCGTGCTGGCGGAGACCGGCGAATCCGGTGTCTATTGTGATCGCAACGTGCTCGATCTGCCAATTCCGTCCGACGACACCGACTATGACGGCGACCTTTCACCGATCATCAAGCAATGGACTTCGCTCTACGCAGCGACGGAGGACGTCCACGACGCCGCGCGCTTCGACAACGAAGTGCCCGCGGACAGGAGGGTGAACACGCGCGGCATCGAGGTCGGCCAGATCTTCTACTTCGGCACCAAATATTCGGACACCATGAAGGCGCTGGTCGCGGGACCCGATGGCGCGGACGTTCCGATCCACGGCGGCTCCTATGGTGTCGGCGTGTCGCGGCTGGTTGGCGCCATCATCGAAGCCTGTCACGACGAGGCGGGCATCAAATGGCCGGAGGCGGTGGCGCCGTTCCGCGCGGTCATCCTCAATTTGAAGCAGGGCAGCGAGGATACGGATGCGGCCTGCGAGAAGCTGTACCGCGAACTCGCAGCGAAGGGGGTCGACGTGCTCTACGACGACACCGACCAGCGCGCCGGCGCGAAATTCGCGACTGCGGACCTGATCGGCATCCCCTGGCAGATCATGGTGGGGCCGAAGGGTCTCGCCGACGGCAAGGTCGAGATCAAACGGCGCAGCGACGGTTCACGCGAGAGCGTGCCGCTCGCCGATGTCGCGGGGCAGTTCTGACGAGGGCATCCGGCTTCGGCCGGCTGCCCACAAATGTGAAAGCCGGAACGACACCACCAATGATGTGATTCTGCTACGGTTTGACACCTTCCGCCTGCGCCGGGGACGCACGGAATGACCGGAGCGAAGATCAATCAGCCACTCCGATCGCGCGGCTTGCGGGATAAGGATATCCACCGACCCCATCCCAAAAGCGGCCATTCCGGCCACATTTGACCCGAATCATGGGATTATCGAGCCATGGACCAGACGATGAACGAACCGCTACAGACCGCGCCTTTTGCGCCGTTCGAATGGATGCTGTCCGGTCGGTATTTGCGGGCGCGGCGCCGGGAAGGCTTCATCTCCGTTATTGCCGGCTTCTCTTTTCTCGGAATCATGCTTGGCGTCGCGACGTTGATCATCGTGATGGCCGTCATGAACGGGTTCCGCAAGGAGCTGTTGGACAAGATCCTCGGCCTCAACGGGCATCTTCTGATCCAGCCTCTGGAATCGCCGCTCACCGACTGGAAGGACGTTGCCGAGCGGGTGAGCCAGGTTCAGGGCATCCGTCTCGCCGCACCTGTCGTCGACGGCCAGGCGCTGGCCTCGTCACCGTTCAACGCGGCCGGCGTGTTCGTGCGCGGCATCCGCGCCGATGACCTGAACAACCTCACTTCGATCGCCAAGAACATCAAGCAGGGCACGCTCGAGGGCTTTGATGAAGGGCAGGGGGTCGCGATCGGCCGCCGGCTCGCTGATCAACTGTCGCTGCATGCCGGTGACAGCATCACGCTGGTGGCGCCGAAGGGAGCCGTGACCCCGATGGGTACGACGCCACGAATCAAGCCTTACAGGATCTCGGCCGTATTCGAGATCGGGATGTCCGAATACAACTCGACCTTCGTCTTCATGCCGCTGCCGGAGGCGCAGGCCTATTTCAATCGTGCCAACGACGTGTCGGCGATCGAGGTCTTCACCACCAATCCGGACCGGATCGACACCTTTCGCAAAGCCGTGACGGAAGCCGCGGGCCGGCCGGTCTTCCTCGTGGACTGGCGGCAGCGAAACTCGACCTTCTTCAACGCGCTGCAGGTCGAACGTAATGTGATGTTCCTGATCCTGACCCTGATCGTGCTGGTCGCGGCGCTCAACATCGTCTCGGGCCTGATCATGCTGGTCAAGGACAAGGGCAGCGACATCGCCATACTGCGCACCATGGGTGCGTCGCAGGGCGCGATCATGCGGATCTTCCTGATCACGGGGGCGGCGATCGGCGTAGTCGGCACCGTCGTCGGCTTCCTGGTCGGGATCCTGATCTGCTTCAACATCGAGTCGATCCGGCAGTTTCTGTCCTGGGTCACCAATACGGAGTTGTTCGATCCTACGCTCTACTTCCTCTCCAAGCTGCCAGCCGAAGTCGATTTCGGCGAGACCACCGCAGTGGTGATCATGGCACTGACTTTGTCCTTCCTCGCCACGCTCTATCCGTCGTGGCGCGCGGCGCGGCTCGACCCGGTCGAAGCGCTGCGCTACGAGTGAGGGAGTGATGGGGCAGGAGGAGGAAGATGTACCGGTCATTTATCTCCACGAGATAAAACGCCAGTACATGCAGGGTGAGGTCCCGCTCACCATTCTCAACGGCGCGAAGCTCGCGCTGTGGGCGGGACAATCGGTGGCGCTGGTGGCGCCCTCGGGCTCCGGCAAATCGACGCTGTTGCATATCGCGGGACTTCTGGAGAATCCCGACGAAGGTGAAGTCTATGTCTCGGGCGCGCCGACCTCGCAGCTTTCGGACGCCGAGCGGACGCAGATCCGGCGCACCGAGATCGGCTTCGTCTACCAGTCGCACCGGCTGCTGCCGGAATTCTCAGCGCTGGAAAACGTCATGATGCCGCAGATGATCCGCGGCCTGAAGCGGTCCGAAACCATCAGGCGCGCGACCGAGATCCTGGGCTATCTCGGTCTCAGCGAACGCATCAAGCACCGTCCGTCCGAACTCTCGGGCGGTGAGCAGCAGCGTGTCGCGCTCGCGCGTGCGGTCGCCAATGCGCCGCGCGCGCTGCTCGCGGACGAGCCGACCGGCAATCTCGATCCGCACACCGCCGATCACGTGTTCCAGGCCTTGATGCAGCTCGTGAAGGCGACCAACGTCGCCATGCTGATCGCGACCCACAATATGGAGCTTGCCGGCCGGATGGATCGCCGGGTGTCCCTGATGAATGGCGAGGTCGTCGAGCTGGAGTAACGCGCATGATCCGCAATAGCCTGCCCCGCGATTGGGTCGCAGGGTAGACGTTTGCTTTCCGAAGCGATGATGCTCGAACCAGCGCTGCTTCAAACTGGCCCTGCTCGAACTAAAGCGTGATCCGGAAAAGTGCGTAGCGGTTTTCCGAAAAGATCATGCTCAATCAAAGACCTAAAGCGCGATGATTATTCAACCCGATCTCATCGCGCTTTAGCCGTGTTCGAACTAGCGCTGCCTTGGCAGGATTACCGTCATCTTGAACGGGCCGCTATTGGCGGCGGCATGCGCGACGGCGTCGGCTCAGTAGCGCGGAGTGTAACTGCCCGGTGCTGCAATGAGCGGCGGCGAGGGACGATTGCGGTTGCGGTAGGCATAGGCATCGTCGCTCGGTCCTTCATAGAAGGGATTGGCGATGCAGGTGAGATATCGGCCGGATGCCGTGGCCATGCACTGACCGTAGCTGTCGAACGTGCAGTAGCTGAGGCCGGGATATTCATCGCCTTGAAGGCAGAACGGATGGCGGGTCCCGACGGCGTGCGCCGGCGCTGCGGCAAATAGTGCCAAGCCACCCGCGGCAAGAACGGTGGCAATGAAATTACGCATCAGGGCCTCCTCGGCGGTTCCTCTTGAGTCGATCTCGCGGTTTCCACTTACCTCGATCCATGAACGGAGATCGCGGAACCCTCTCTTCTTTGTCTGTAAATGACATCCGATTTGTTGCCTACGGAAAAGTTCCACCAAGTCATTGGAACTCAACATTAATTTTGTGTAAGGCTGAGGGCCATTTGCGGGCGACTGTTGCGATGTGGCTACAGCAATTCGTGCTCACGCTGTTAGAGAGGCGACATGGCCTGGGGGCCTAAACAGGAAAACTGGATTCGGGAATGAAGAAGAAGTTGCTGCTTGTCACTGCGAGTCTCGTTGCGCTTGGCGCGGCCGGCTCCGCAAGTGCTGCCGACCTCGCTGCGCGGCCTTACACCAAGGCTCCGCCGATGGTAGCAGCTGTTTATGATTGGACTGGGTTCTACATCGGTGTGAACGGCGGCGGTGGCTGGAGCCACAGCTCCTGGAGCTTCGACGGCATCGGCGACGGCTCGCATGACGCGAACGGCGGCACGGTCGGTGGTCAGATCGGATACCGCTGGCAGACGGGCCAGATCGTTTGGGGCGTGGAAGGCCAGGGCAACTGGGCTGACTTGTCCGGCAGCCATTTTGGTCAGGCCAGCCTATTGAACGACCACTCGAAGATCGACGCATTCGGGTTGATCACCGGTCAGGTCGGCTACGCCTTCAACAACGTCCTGCTCTACGTCAAGGGCGGTGCTGCCGTCGCCGACATCAAGAACTCGGTCAATGACGGGGCCGGTTTCTTCGCTTCGAACACCGACACCCGTTGGGGCGGCACGGTCGGCGCGGGCGTCGAATATGGCTTCGCGCCGGGCTTTTCGCTTGGCTTCGAATACGACCACTTGTTCCTGGGTCGCGACACCATCGCCGTCACGCCTGTCGATTCTTCCAGCATCAAGAACGACGTGGATCTCTTCACCGCCCGCTTGAACTACAAGTTCGGCGGCCCGGTCATCGGCAGGTACTGATTCCTCGCGTTTCGCGGCGGATCGAAAAGCCCCGGCTTCGGCCGGGGCTTTTTTATGGCGGGCGGTCTGCGTCGAAGAGCGCAAAAGACTATGGATTGTCTCCCTGACGTCGTATTCTCATTGCCTTGATTGGGGCTTCAAGTTGGACGTCTGTGGGGGCGGTCAAAATGAAAGCGATATTCTCCGCTATCATTGCGGTCCTTATTCTTTACTTCGTTGATCAGGAATTTGCCGCCGGCAAATACACTGATGCCGTCAAATCGACGCTGGGGCAGATCGCGCATTCGCTCGGCATCTGAGCTATTGCGCTGTCCATCCTGATTCTGTCTGCTTGGGTTTCCCGCGTCCTGCACTTTGGATTGTTGATATGATCAGATACTCAATGTTGCTGGTCGCCGGACTCATGCTTGGTGGCTGCTGCCTGTCCGGCAATTGCTATGGGCCCGTCGCTGGTCCAGCACCTGGAGTTCCAGCAGCTGGCGCGCCGGCGCTTGCCGCCAGTCCGGCGACCGGCGTGGCGACGACCTCCGCTCCGGATGGATTGGGGCCGGCGCTGATGGATGAGCCGCAGGCGGACGTGCCTGCCAAGCCGAGGAAAACCGCCCAGCGCAGGCGGGATACCATCGGCGAATCGGAGGCCTCGGCTGCGTCGCGCTATCGCGGCGACACTTATGATCAGCAGGAAGCGGCCGATCGTGCCGATGAAGCGCGCTTGAAGCGAAAACTGATCATCTGCCAGAATTGCGCATCCACTGGGAACTGACCGCTGCCGTGCGAACTCGCGTCGATCGTTTGATGCGTGTTTGGCAGCAATTGCGACTACCACTCCGGGGTTAACCAAGCGCCTGTTTTCCGTTCTGGGGGATGCTTGACCGAAGAACAAAAAAGGAACATTGTTCTCTGTATGTTCTGGAGTGAGGGAGGCAATGATGTTGAAGATTTTCGTCGAGGAAGCTGCGGCCCTGGCATCGCTCACGCTGTTCTTGGGAATGATCGCGATCTGGGCGCAACTCATTTCCCAGCTTTGAGATTTTCGGTCGGACATGGCGCTGGGGAAAAGCCGGAGCGGGATGTGGAACGCGGTGTTTGCCGCGTGGACTCTCCGGTGATGAGACCCCACCATGAGAGGAGGCGAGTCGACCTTGGAGGTACTCCGAAAGGCCGGCGATCGCCTCCCAAGTCAGGTCCCAGAGCCCACACAAGCGAGCATGTCCAGCGCCGGCTTCGTCCATCTCCACGTCCACTCGGCCTATTCGCTGCTGAAGGGCGCGATCAAGATCGCCAAGCTTGGCGAACTCGCCAAAGCCGATCGTCAGCCCGCGCTGGCCTTGACCGACACCGACAACATGTTCGGAGCGCTCGAGTTCTCCGACAAGATGGCGGGGTACGGCATTCAGCCGATCGTCGGCTGCGAAATCGCGGTCGATTTCGGCGACGTCGAGCCGAACGCGCGTAACGCACAGATCTCGGCGCCGGCCCGTATCGTGCTGCTGGCTGCGCGTGAGCGCGGCTATCGCAGCCTGATGCGGCTCAATTCGCGCGCGTTCCTGGAGACGCCGGTTCACCAGGCGCCGCATATCAAGTTCGATTGGCTGAACGACAATGCCGAGGACCTGATCGCGCTGACCGGCGGCCCGGAGGGACCGATCTCGCTTGCGTTGCAGGCCGATCATGCAGGCCTCGCGGCGTCGCGCTGCGCGCGGCTTGCCGAGATGTTCGGCGATCGCCTCTACGTTGAATTGCAGCGCCATGGCGTCGACCGCGAACGCCGCGTCGAGAGCGGCCTGATCGATCTCGCCTACGCCAAGGGGCTGCCGCTGGTCGCGACCAACGAACCCTATTTCGCGACAACCGACGACTACGAATCCCATGACGCGTTGCTCTGCATCGCCGGCGGCCGCCTCATTGCGGAGACGGATCGCGACCATCTTACCCCCGATCATCGTTTCAAGACGCGCTCCGAAATGGCGGTGCTGTTCGCCGACATTCCGGAGGCGCTCGCATCCACGGTCGAGATCGCCGAGCGCTGCGCATTTCGTCCAATGACGCGCAAGCCGATCCTGCCGTTGTTTACGGTCGGCGCGGGGTCAGGTGCCGAGGATGCCGCAAGTGCTGAAGCAGCCGAGCTGCGCCGTCAGGCGGAGGAGGGCCTCGAGAGGCGACTTGCGGTTCACGGCCTCGCGCCGGGCATGACGGAGGAGGAGTATCAGAAGCGTCTCGCGTTCGAGCTCGACGTGATCACCCGCATGAAATATGCGGGCTACTTCCTGATCGTGTCCGACTTCATCAAATGGGCGAAGGTGCAGGGCATTCCGGTCGGGCCGGGCCGCGGCTCCGGCGCGGGCTCGCTGGTCGCCTGGGTGCTCACGATCACCGATCTCGATCCGATGCGCTTCAACCTGCTGTTCGAACGCTTCCTCAATCCGGAACGCGTGTCGATGCCGGACTTCGACATCGACTTCTGCCAGGACCGCCGTGGCGAGGTGATTTCCTACGTGCAGCAGCGCTATGGCCGCGACCAGGTGGCGCAGATCATCACCTTCGGTACGCTGCAGGCGCGCGGCGTGCTGCGCGACGTCGGGCGCGTGCTGCAGATGCCCTATGGGCAGGTCGACAAGCTCACCAAGCTCGTGCCGCAGAACCCGGCCGCGCCGGTGACGCTGGCCGCCGCGATCGAGGGCGAGCCGAAGCTGCAGGCGTTCCGCGACGAGGATCCGATCGTGGCTCAGGCCTTCGACATCGCGCAACGGCTCGAAGGCCTGACGCGGCATGCGTCGACCCACGCCGCAGGCATCGTGATCGGCGATCGTCCCCTGAGCGAGCTCGTGCCGCTCTACCGCGATCCGAAATCCGACATGCCGGTGACCCAGTTCAACATGAAATGGGTCGAGCCGGCGGAACTTCGTGAAGTTCGACTTCCTCGGCCTGAAGACGCTCACCGTGCTCGATGTCGCGGTCAAGCTCCTGAAGCAGCGCGACGTTCACGTCGATCTCGCAACGCTGCCGCTCGACGACGCCAAGAGTTACGAGATGCTGGCGCGGGGCGATGTGGTCGGCGTGTTCCAGGTGGAAAGTCAGGGCATGCGGCGCGCGCTGATCGACATGCGGCCTGACCGTTTCGAAGACATCATCGCGCTGGTCGCGCTGTACCGGCCGGGCCCGATGGCGAACATCCCGACCTATTGCGCGCGCAAGCACGGCGACGAGGAGCCGGAATATCTGCATCCCCTGCTCGAGCCGATCCTGAAGGAGACCTTCGGCGTCGTCATCTACCAGGAACAGGTGATGCAGATCGCACAGGTGATGGCCGGCTATTCGCTCGGCGAAGCCGACCTGCTGCGCCGCGCAATGGGCAAGAAGATCCGCGCCGAAATGGACAAGCAGCGCGAGCGCTTCGTCGCGGGTTCGATCAAGACCGGCGTGCCGAAAGGGCAGGCGGAGACCATCTTCGAACTGCTGGCGAAATTCGCCGACTACGGCTTCAACAAGAGCCACGCGGCCGCCTATGCGCTGGTGTCCTACTATACCGCCTATATGAAGGCGCATTACCCCGTGGAGTTTCTCGCCGCGTCGATGACGCTGGAATTGAACAACACGGACAAGCTCTCCGAATTCCGCTCCGAGGCGCAGCGGCTCGGCATCAAGGTCGAGGCGCCCTCGATCAATCGATCCGGTGCGACCTTCGACGTTTCCGAGAATACGATCTATTACGCGCTGGCGGCGCTCAAGGGCGTCGGCCCACAGGCGATCGAGCAGATGGTCGAGGAGCGCAAGAAGGGCCTGTTCACCTCGCTTGCGGACTTTGCCTCACGCGTCAATCCACGCGCCGTCAACAAGCGCATCATCGAAAGCCTCGCCGCCGCCGGCGCCTTCGATACGCTCGATTCCAACCGCGCGCGCGTCTTCGCCGGCGCGGACGCGATCCTGGCGGCTTGCCAGCGCAGCCATGAGGCTGCGACCGTCGGTCAGAACGACATGTTCGGCAATGCGGCGGACGCGCCGACCATCATGCTGCCGCAGATCGAGGGATGGCTGCCGGCCGAGCGGCTGCGCCGCGAATATGACGCGATCGGCTTCTTCCTGTCGGGCCATCCGCTCGACGATTACGCGACTGTGCTGAAGCGGCTGCGGGTGCAGTCCTGGGCGGAATTCTCTCGCGCGGTGAAGACTGGCGCGACCGCGGGCAAAGTGGCCGCGACCGTGGTGTCGCGCATGGAACGCCGCACCAAGACCGGCAACAAGATGGGTATCATGGGTTTGTCCGATCCGACCGGCCATTTCGAGGCGGTGCTGTTCTCCGAAGGGCTCGCGCAATATCGCGACGTGCTGGAGCCCGGTGCCGCCGTGCTGCTGCAACTCGGTGCCGAGCTGCAGGGCGAGGACGTCCGCGCGCGCGTGCTGCATGCCGAGCCGCTCGATGACGCCGCGGCGAAAACCCAGAAGGGCTTGCGCATCTTCCTGCGCGATACCAGGCCGCTCGATTCGATCGTCAAGCGGCTACAGGGGCCGGAAGCGACACCGGCCAATGGCAATGGCGCGTTGCAAAAGAGCGCTGCGCCCCCGATCGCCCCGCGCGCCGGCGCTGGCGACGGCGAAGTCTCGCTGGTGATGATGCTCGATCTCGAGACCGAGGTCGAAATGAAGCTGCCCGGCCGCTTCAAGGTCTCGCCCCAGATCGCCGGCGCCATCAAGGCGGTCACCGGCGTGGTCGACGTGCAGACTTTGTAAGTATTGCAGAAACAGCGATGTGTAACATAGTATGAGCCGGTACACATCGCGAGTGAGCTGCATATGCGGACCAACATCGAAATTGACGATCGGTTGATGGCTGATGCCCAGAAGGTGTCTGGGCATGCGACCAAGAGGCAGACCGTGGAAGAGGCACTTCGCCTGATGATCAGGTTGCGACGGCAGCAGGAAGTGGGCGCCGCCTTTGGCAAATTCCGCTGGCGCGGCAATCTCGGTCGAAGCCGTAAGGGAAGAGGGACCGGTTGATTGTCGTTGATAGCAGCGTTTGGATTGACTTCCTCAATGGCCGTCGGACGTCTCACGTAGCGGTGCTGAAGGCTGCTCTTGGCCAAGCTGAAATAATTTTGGGTGATTTGATGCTCTGCGAAGTGTTGCAGGGCCTCGATGGCGAGAGTGCGGCTCGGAGGGTTGAAGCCCTTCTGCGCCGGTTCGAAATCGCACCAATGGCGGGTGAGGCAATTGCTGTCGCTGCTGCCCGTAATTTTCGCTCGTTGCGGCGGCGCGGCGTCACGATCCGCAAGACCATCGATATGCTGATCGGGACCTGGTGCATCGAGAATCGATTACCGCTGCTCCATAACGATAATGATTTTCGGCCGATGGCCCGTTATCTCGGGCTGATCGAAGTGGCGACAGGAAACTAGTCGGCTGTCGCCCAAGCCCCGGATAGGCCGACTTGGTTCAAGCAGTCTCGGGCGTGGTGGGGTTCAGCCGCTGGATCCACATCCGATGACCGCTGCATTGCGGCAAATCGGCATGGTGGCTCTGTTGCGGGTGCGTCGGGTGCTGGCCGCCATCATGGCGCCCATTTTATTCAACTTCCGTTCAGCTCACACCTGCCTCTGTGCGTTGTATCGTTGTGGGGCCGTAACAGAGTGGGACCGATGATGGCTCGAAGATTGCTACTGTCGTTTTTACCGCTCGGGCTTTTGGCCTTTCTGGCGTCGGCCATCCCCGTCCTTGCCCAGACACCGCAGCAGGAAAAGCGCATCGCGCTGGTGGTCGGCAACGGCAACTACGCAAAGGAGCCGCTGGCGACCGCGGCCAATGATGCCGGCCTGATCGCGCAGACCTTGCAGGCGGCGGGCTTCGACGTCATCGGCGCCCGTGATCTCGACGGCGACACGCTGCGCAAGAGTTTCCGCGATTTCGTCCAGAAGGCCGAGGCCTCGCCCTCCGACACGGTGGCGATGGTTTATTTCGCGGGTTACGGCATTCAGCTCGCCGGTGAAAACTATTTCATTCCGGTCGATTCGACGATCAACCGCGATACCGACATCCCGATCGAGGGAATGCGGATCAGCGACTACACGCGCCAGCTCGCATCGCTTCCCCTCAAGGCCAGCATCATCGTTCTGGACGCGGCAAGGCAGCAGCCTTTCGTCCAGGGCGGCGATCCCATCGCCGGAGGTCTCGCGCTGGTCGATCCGGGTCCCAACATGCTGGTCGCGTTCAATGCCGCGCCCGGCACGGTTGCGCCGAACGAGCCCGGTCCCTATGGCGTCTACGCCCAGTCGCTGGCCGAAATGATCCGCACCGGCGGGCTGTCGTTGCCCGAGATGTTCGACCGCGTGCGCCTGCGTGTCAGCGAAATGAGCAAGGGCGCGCAGGTGCCATGGGACGCACAGAAGATCCAGGCGCAGTTCACCTTCTTCGAGCGCGCGCCCGACGCACCGCAGACCCAGGGCGCGCCCGATCAGGTGGCGGCGTTCCGCGACAAGCCGCTGAAGGATCTCGGCGCGCAGGATGCGTTCAATGCGGCGCTGGAGCGCGACACCGTGCAGGGCTATGAGGATTTTCTATCCGCCTATGCAGCCGATCCGCTGTCGAAACGGGTGAGGGCGATCCTGGCCGCGCGCCGCGAGGCGATCACCTGGCGTCGCAGCTATCTCGCGGATACGCCGGATGCCTATTGGTCCTATCTGCGGCGCTATCCGCGCGGCCCGCACTCGGCCGACGCCCGCCGGCGGCTCGCGATCCTGACCGCGCCGCTGGAGCCACCGTCGAGCTTTGCGATGCTGGACTATGACGTGCCGCCGCCGCCGCCCGACGAGTTCGACTATGTCGATCGGCCTGTGCTTGCGTTCGGCGATCCGGATTTCGGCTTCGTGCCGCCTCCGCCGCCGCCGGTGTACTATCTGCCACCGCCGCCGCCCGATTTCATCGACCTCGCGCCACCGATTGCGACCGTCGGGCTGTTCATCCTGCCGCGGCCGGTCTTCGTTCCGATCCCGGTCTTCGTCAGGCCGCCGGCTCATATCGCGCCGCCGCCGAACAATGTCGTCTTCAACAACATCCACAACACGACCGTCATCAACACCGTGATCAATCAGCCGGCTGCGCCGTCTGGCGGCCCAGGCGCTGCCGGACGAGGCGGTGCGCCGGCTCCCGCGCTGCCGCCTGCGGTCGCGCAGCGGGCTTCGCTGATCCAGCAAGGCAGGCTTCCGGTGCCGCAAAGCGCCGCGATCAATCCTGCGGCGCGGCAGGGGACGCCGGCCGCAACGCCTGCCAATGTCGCGCCGAACGCGTTGCCGCAGGGACAGGGATTGCCACGGGCCAACGCGCTGCCCGTTCCCGGCGCCAGGGGCGCGCCGTCCGTCCCGCCTCCCGCGGTCTCCGGCACCACCCCGGCCACGAATCCGAACGCGAGGCTGGCGCCCTCGGCGGCTGCGCCTGCGGCTGTCAATCCCGAAAGCCGGGGGAGGCAGGATGCCGGACTTCCCAGGCCGCCCGGCGCGCAGGGCACGCCGGCGCAGACGGGGTCCATCGGCCATGGACTGCGCGAGAGGCAGGCTCCGCCGGCTTTGTCTCCTGGCGGTGCGGCGTCTCCAGGCGGCAGGAGTTCATCACCTGCGGTATCCGCGAGGCCTTCGGCCCCGCCGCCGCAGGTAAGACCTCAAATTCGGCAGGAGCGCGCGTCGCTGCCGCCACCGCGTGCGGCGGCTCCGCCCCCGCACATGGCGCCTCCGCCGCCGAGAGCCGCGGCTCCGATTGCCCGACCCGCTTCACCGCCCCCCATGGCACGGCCGGCGGCCCCGCCGCCGATGGCGCGGCCAGCCGCACCGCCGCCGATGGCGAGAGCGGCGGCCCCACCGCCCACGGCAAGAGCTGCCGCCCCGCCACCGCGCCCGGCCGCTCCGGCACCGGGAGGGAAGCGGTGCCCGCCGAACGTGCCGCATTGCTGATGAAACCCGGAGTTTCGGTCCCGCCCGGGATCGGAACTCCCATGATCAAGCCGGTCGTTTGGATGCGACCGGGAAGAGCAGCGCCGGCAAATACCCCAAAATCCAGCCTTATTTCCTTGCTTCTGGCGAAATTCCGGCTATATAGCCGGCCATCTCACACGGAAACTTGGCTGCAGAAGCCGTCCGGTGGCAACCGGGCCGCGAGGCCCGTTTGCTCACACGTTTCCGGAGGAACCAACCGGAGAATTAGATCCATGGCGCTACCTGAATTCACCATGCGTCAGCTGCTTGAGGCTGGCGTGCACTTTGGTCACCAATCGCACCGCTGGAATCCGAAAATGGCCGAGTACATTTTCGGTGCCCGCAACAACATCCACATCATCGACCTCGCGCAGACCGTGCCTTTGCTGCATCGCGCGTTGCAGGCGGTCAGCGACACCGTCGCCAAGGGCGGCCGCATCCTGTTCGTCGGCACCAAGCGGCAGGCGCAGGACGGCGTCGCCGACGCGGCCAAGCGCTGCGCGCAGTATTTCGTCAATTCGCGCTGGCTGGGCGGCACGCTGACCAACTGGAAGACCGTGTCCGCATCGATCAAGCGGCTGCGTCAGCTCGACGAGATGCTCGGCTCGGGCGAGGGTTCCCAGTACACCAAGAAGGAACGCCTGACACTACAGCGCGAGCGCGACAGGCTGGACCGCTCGCTCGGCGGCATCAAGGACATGGGCGGTCTGCCCGACATGATCTTCGTGATCGACACCAACAAGGAAGACATCGCGATCGCCGAGGCCCGCCGGCTCAACATTCCGGTTGCCGCGATCGTCGACACCAATTGCGACCCGAAGGGCATCACCTTCGTCGTGCCGGGCAATGACGATGCCGGCCGCGCCATCTCGCTCTATTGCGACCTGATCGCGCGTGCGGCGATCGATGGCATTTCGCGTGCCCAGGGCGATTCGGGGGTCGACATCGGCGCCGCCGTGCAGCCGGCGCGCGAAGACCTGCCCGCCGCGGCGCAGGCCTCGGGCTTCCAAGGCCTTGCCGGTCCGCGCGGTGCCGCCGACGATCTCAAGAAGCTCACCGGCGTGTCGGGTGCGATCGAGAAGAAGCTCAACGATCTCGGCATTTTCCACTACTGGCAGCTTGCCGAGCTCGATCACGACACCGCGCACAAGATCGGCGAAGAGGTCGGTCTGCCGAGCCGCGCCGACGCCTGGGTTGCGCAGGCCAAGACGCTGACCGCCGAAGCGGAATAACGCGAAGGCGATGGCCGGATTCGTCCGGCCACCCCGATCTTCAATGAATGCAAGCTCCTGATGACGGACGGCGGCCGGGCGGCGAGTGCCTCGCCGCCCTCCATACCGACAGGCAAGAAGGACGCCCAACGATGGCTACTATCACCGCAGCGATGGTTAAGGACCTGCGCGAGTCGACCGGCGCAGGCATGATGGATTGCAAGGCGGCGCTGACCGAGTCCGACGGTGACATGCAGGCTGCGCAGGACTGGCTGCGCAAGAAGGGGCTGTCGAAGGCCGCGAAGAAGGCCGGCCGCGTTGCCGCGGAAGGTTTGATCGGCGCGCTCACTGCCGGCACCAAGGGCGTCGTGATCGAAGTCAACTCCGAGACCGATTTCGTCGCGCGCAACGAGCAGTTCCAGGGCCTCGTCAAGATGATTGCGCAGGTTGCGCTCGGCGCCGGCGCCGACGTGGAGAAGATCAAGGCTGCGAAGGTCGGCAGCGTCACCGTGGAGACCGCGATCTCGGATGCGATCGCCACCATCGGCGAGAACATGACGCTGCGACGCGCGGCCCTGCTCGAAGTCGGCAAGGGCGTGGTGTCGAGCTATATCCACAACGCCGTCATCGACGGCGCCGGCAAGATGGGCGTCATCGTTGCGCTGGAGTCCGCCGGAAAGACCGACGAACTCGCCGTGCTTGGCCGGCAGCTTGCGATGCATGTCGCGGCCGCCAATCCGCTGGCGCTCGATCCGTCCGGCCTCGCCCCCGAAACCGTCAAGCGCGAGAAGGACGTGCTGGCCGACAAGTACCGCCAGCAGGGCAAGCCGGAAAACGTGATCGAGAAGATCGTCGATTCGGGCCTGAAGACTTATTACAAGGAAGTCTGTCTTCTGGAGCAGGCCTTCATCCACGATAGCGGCAAATCGGTTGCACAGGCGCTCAAGGAAGCCGAGGGCAAGATCGGCGCGCCGGTGAAGATCGCCGGATTTGTGCGCTATGCTCTGGGTGAGGGAATCGAGCGGCAGGAGTCGGATTTTGCCGCCGAGGTCGCGGCTGCGAGCGGCAAGAAGTAGACGTCGGGAGCATAGCGATCGCCGATAGGCCGGGATTCCCGCCGGAAGGAACGAAAACAACATGGCTGAGCCGGTCTATCGTCGCGTAGTGATCAAACTGTCCGGCGAGTATCTCGCCGGCAGCCAATCCTTCGGCATCGACCAGGCTACCGTTGACCGGATCGCAAGCGATCTGATCGCCGCGCAGAAGCTCGGCAGCGAAATCGCGGTCGTGGTGGGCGGCGGCAACATGGTCCGCGGCGTGGAGGTCTCGTCGCGCGGGGTGTCGCGGCCGACCGGCGACACCATGGGCATGCTCGCCACCGTCATGAACTGCCTGGCGCTGGAGGCAGCGATCGAGCGGAAGGGCACTCCGGCCCGTACGCTGTCGGCGTTTGTCATGCCCGAGATCTGCGAGCTGTTCACCCGCGCTGCGGCGCACAAATATCTGGCCGAGGGCCGGATCGTGCTGCTCGGCGGTGGAACCGGCAATCCCTTCTTCACGACAGACACCACCGCGGTCCTGCGCGCGGCCGAAATCAATGCGCAGGCCGTGTTGAAGGCGACCAATGTCGATGGCGTCTACAGCGCCGATCCGAAGAAGGACGCCGCCGCCAAGCGTTTCGACCGGCTGACCCATGCGCAGGCGCTCGAAGGCGGCTACAAGGTCATGGATGCGACCGCTTTCGCGCTTGCCCGCGAGACGTCGCTGCCTATCATCGTGTTTTCGATCGCCGAGCCGGGTTCGATCGGTGCAGTTCTGCGCGGAGCGGGGCGCGGGACCGTGGTTGCCGGCTGACCGGGCGCTCGTCACGTGGCTGGTCATTTGGCGAGACGTCTGCAAGACAAGGGAGAGCGTTATGTCCACGGGTAAGTTCGACATCAACGAATTGAAGCGCCGCATGCAGGGCGCGACCCAGGCGCTCAAGCACGAACTGGGCGGCCTGCGCACGGGACGCGCCGCGGCATCGATGCTGGAGCCGGTGCAGGTCGAAGCCTATGGCAGCCACATGCCGCTGAACCAGCTCGCGACCGTCAGCGTCCCGGAACCACGGATGCTCTCGGTGCAGGTCTGGGACAAGTCGATGGTGAAGGCGGTCGAGAAGGCGATCGTCGATTCCAATCTCGGCCTGTCTCCCGCCACCGAAGGCCAGGTGCTTCGCCTGCAAATCCCCGAGCTGAACGAAGAACGCCGCAAGGAGCTCGTGAAGGTCGCGCATAAATATGCCGAGGCCGCCCGTGTCGCGGTCCGCCACGTGCGCCGCGACGGTCTCGACGTCGTCAAGAAGCTTGAAAAGAATCATGAGATCTCCGAGGACGATCAGGAGCGTCTGGCCACCGACGTGCAGAAGGCGACCGACGGAACGATCTCGGAAATCGATCAGCTGCTCGCGGCCAAGGAAAAGGAAATCCTCACCGTCTGAGGGAATCGACCGATGTCGAATGCCGCCGCGACCGTTACGGGAGGCTCGAGCCGATCCGACGGCCCCTTGCATGTAGCCATCATCATGGATGGCAATGGACGCTGGGCGGCGGCGCGCGGCCTGCCGCGCGCCGAGGGGCATCGTCGCGGCGTCGAGGCATTGCGGCGCGTGGTCCGCGCGGCCAACGAACTCGGCATTCTCTATCTGACGATCTTTTCCTTCAGCTCGGAGAACTGGTCGCGTCCGGCGAGCGAGATCGGCGACCTCTTTGGGTTGTTGCGCCGTTTCATCCGCAATGATCTCGCCACCCTGCATCGCGACGGGGTGAGGGTGCGGGTCATCGGGGAGCGCAACGGGCTCGAGCCGGACATCTGCGCGCTGTTGAGCGAGGCGGAGGAACTGACGCGAGACAACACGCGCCTCAATCTCGTGGTCGCCTTCAATTACGGCTCTCGCCAGGAAATCGCGCAGGCGGCGCAGCGGCTCGCCCGCGAGGTCGCCGAAGGCAAGCGTGATCCCAACTCGGTCGATGCCGATACGCTTGGCCGTTATCTCGACGCGCCCGACATTCCCGATCCCGACCTGATCATTCGCACCAGCGGCGAGCAGCGGCTGTCGAATTTCCTGATGTGGCAGGCCGCCTATAGCGAACTGGTGTTCGTGCCGATCCACTGGCCGGATTTTGACAAGGCGGCGCTGGAGAGCGCGATTGCCGAATATGCCAGACGCGAACGCCGGTTCGGCGGTCTAGTGGCGAAAACCGGATCGTGACCGAACACGAAGCCGCGCCGGCGGCCGTCACCGGGAAGGATTCCCATAATCTGTTGCTGCGCATCGTCGCAGCCTTGGTGCTGGCGCCGCTGGCGATCGCGACCGCCTATGCGGGCGGCTGGCTTTGGGCCGGGCTCGTGACGCTGACGAGTGTCGGACTTTATCTCGAATGGCTGATGGTCGTGAATGCCGCGCGTGAAATTCGCGTCACGGCAAGCGGAAGCGTCGCACTCGCGATTGCCGGATGGTATCTGGCGGCAGGCCATCTTCAGGTTGCGCTCGCGGTGTTGGCGCTGGGCCTTGTCGCCGTCGCGCTGCTGTCGGGCGAACGGCGCCGCTGGACGACGGCGGGATTTCTCTATGCGGCGGCAGCCGAGATCGCGTCGATCCTGGTGCGGCGCGATGAACCCGACGGCCTGATCGCGCTGATCTTCGTGCTTCTGGTGGTGTGGGGCACGGATATCGGCGGCTACTTTGCCGGCCGCGGCATCGGCGGGCCAAAACTCTGGCCCCGGGTCAGCCCGAAAAAGACCTGGGCGGGCGCGATCGGGGGATTTGCCGTCAGTCTTGCGATTGCGTTCGGATTCGCCGCCTTCGGCGTCGGTCAGGCGTTGCCGCTGCTGGTGCTGGCGGCTGTCCTGTCCATCGCGTCGCAACTCGGCGATCTCCTTAAATCGGCGGTCAAGCGCCGCTTCGGGGTAAAGGACTCAAGTCACATAATTCCCGGCCATGGCGGACTATTGGATCGGCTGGACGGATATGTCGCGGCCATCGTGCTGGCGGCGGTTTTTGGAATCCTGCGCGGCGGCATGGATGGTGTTGGCCGCGCTCTTATGGTTTGGTGACACGATGAGCGCAGTTCCATTGCGG
This sequence comes from uncultured Alphaproteobacteria bacterium, assembly GCA_963770385.1. Lineage (GTDB taxonomy): Bacteria > Pseudomonadota > Alphaproteobacteria > Rhizobiales > Xanthobacteraceae > Bradyrhizobium. Next base: position 5,229,338 of record CAVYPJ010000003.1, read on the forward strand.
AATAACAAGATCGCGGCGTCAGCCGAGTTGCGAAGCGTGACCGTCCTCGGTGCGACCGGGTCGATCGGCGACAGCACGATGGATCTGTTGCGCGGCGCGCGCGACCGCTATCGGGTCGAGGCGCTGACGGGCAATTCGAACGTGCAGGGGCTCGCCAAGCTCGCCCGAGAATTCGACGTGCGCTATGTCGCGGTCGCCGACCCGGCGCGGCTGACCGAACTGCGGGAAGCACTGGCCGGCACGCGGACCGAATGCGGCGCGGGTGAGAGTGCGATCATCGAGGCCGCCGCGCGTCCGGCCGACTGGGTGATGGCAGCGGTCAGCGGCGCCGCCGGCTTGAAGCCGGCGCTCGCTGCCGTCGATCGCGGCGCGACCGTCGCGCTCGCCAACAAGGAATGCCTGGTCTGTGCGGGCGATTTCTTCATGCAGCGCGCGGCGAAGGCCGGCGCCTGCATCCTGCCCGCCGATTCCGAGCACAACGCGCTGTTCCAGGCGCTCGGCTCGGGCAATCGGGAAGAACTCGTCCGCGTCATCATCACCGCCTCCGGCGGACCGTTCCGGACCTGGGCTCCGGCCGATATCGAGCGGGCGACGCTGGCGCAGGCGCTCAAGCACCCGAACTGGAGCATGGGCCAGAAGATCACGATCGATTCGGCCTCAATGATGAACAAGGGCCTAGAGGTGATCGAGGCCTCGTACCTGTTCGCGCTGAGCGCGGACGAGATCGACGTGCTGGTGCATCCGCAATCCATCATCCACGGCATGGTCGAGTTCTCGGACCGCTCGGTGATGGCTCAGCTCGGCGCGCCCGACATGCGCACGCCGATCGCCCACTGCCTGGGCTGGCCCGATCGAATCAAGGGGCCGGCCGCCAGGCTTGACCTCGCCAAGATCGGCCAGCTCACCTTCGAAGCGCCTGACTTCGATCGATTCCCGGGCTTGCGATTGGCCTACGAGGCCTTGCGCACGGGGCGCGGCGCCACCACCGTATACAATGCGGCCAATGAGGTTGCGGTGGCCGCCTTCATCGCCGGCAAGATTCGATTCGGTGCCATTGCGCGTCTGGTGGAGGCGACCCTCGAAGCCTGGGTTCAGTCCGGTAATCTGGTGTCCTTGACTTCGGCCGACGACGCCATTGCGATTGACCATGGCGCGCGAAATAAGGCTGCCACCCTCTTGCCTCAAATTGCCTTAAAGGCATCCTAGAGGGGTTCACGACGGGGCCCACCGGCCCCGGTTCAAGGGGAATCGGATGTCCGAATTTTTTCTTCATGGTTTCAATACGTTGAGCCATGGGCTCATCGGCTATGCGATTCCCTTCCTGTTCGTCCTGACGATCGTCGTTTTCTTTCACGAGCTGGGCCACTTTCTGGTCGCGCGCTGGGCGGGTGTGAAGGTTCTGACGTTCTCGCTCGGGTTCGGTCCGGAACTCGCAGGCTTTGACGACCGTCATGGAACTCGCTGGAAGATCTCGGCGATTCCGCTCGGCGGCTATGTGAAGTTCTTCGGCGACGACAGCGAGGCCTCGACGCCATCGGCCGATACGTTGGCCGGCATGAGCGAGGAAGAGAAAGCGGGCAGCTTCCATCACAAGCGGGTCGGGCCGCGGGCGGCGATCGTCGCCGCCGGCCCTATCGCCAACTTCATTTTGGCGATTCTGATCTTCACCTGCCTGTTCACCTTCTTTGGCAAACCGAGCACATCGGCCCGTGTCGACAAGGTCGAGGCCAACAGCGCCGCCGCGGCAGCGGGATTCCAGGTCGGCGACATCGTGCTCGCGATCGACGGCACGAAGATCGACGGCTTTGCGGACATGCAGCGGATCGTCGGCACCCGCGCCGGCGAACACCTGAGCTTCACGGTCAAGCGAGGCGAGGGCACAGTTCAGCTCGAAGGAACGCCCGAACTCAGGGAAGTGAAGGATCCGTTCGGCAATTCCCACAGGCAGGGGGTTCTGGGCATCACGCGCCAGACGGCTGCCGGTGATGTCGTGACCGAGCGCGTCAATCCGGCAACGGCCTTTTGGCTGGGTATCAAGGAAACCTGGTTCGTGATCGACCGGACGCTCGCCTATATCGGCGGGATCTTCACGGGCCGCGAGGCGGCTGACCAGGTCGGCGGGCCGCTGCGAATCGCCCAGATCTCCGGGCAGGTCGCGACCATTGGTCTGGCCGCGTTGATTCACCTGGCGGCGGTGCTGTCGATTTCGATCGGGCTGTTGAACCTGTTCCCGGTTCCGCTGCTCGACGGCGGTCACCTTCTGTTCTACGCGGTCGAAGCCGTTCGCGGTCGTCCCTTGTCGGAACGCGCCCAGGAGATGGGGTTCCGAATCGGACTGGGTTTGGTGCTGATGTTGATGGTTTTTGCGACCTACAACGACATCTTGCACCTCGCCGCTTCGTGATAGGGGCAAATTTGTGACGTTGCCGATGCGCAACGTCTTGGAATGAAATTGGAAATACACTGCGGTCGAGCGTTTGCCGTCCAGCCAAAATTAGCTACAAGCGTGGCAGCAAATTGGGAATTTGTCGGTTCGAGGGGGGTCTTCGAACCGGCAAAGGGAATGATGAGGGCGCGCCGCGCATGAGGTTTGGAATGCGAGTCCGGGGGGGCTTTGTCGCCGCCCTGATCATGTTCGCTGTGCCGGTGGTGACCACCTTGGCAGGCGGGCTTGTTTCGTCGCCTGCAGCGGCCCAATCGGTCAATTCCATCGCGGTTGAAGGGAACCGACGCGTCGAGTCCGACACGATCCGCTCCTACTTCAAGCCTGGCCCGAACGGCGCTCTCGACCCCGGTCGCATTGACGACGGCCTCAAGGCCCTGATCGAGACCGGGTTGTTCCAGGACGTGAAGATCAACCGCGCCGGTGGGCGGCTTGTTGTCACTGTTATTGAGAACCCGGTGATCGGCCGTGTTGCCTTCGAGGGCAACAAGAAGGTCAAGGACGAGCAGCTTTCGGCGGAAATCCAGTCCAAGCCGCGTGGAACGCTCTCGCGCCCAATGGTGCAGTCCGACGCCCAGCGCATCACTGAAATCTACCGGCATTCGGGCCGTTACGACGTGAGTGTCACGCCCGAAATCATCGAGCAGCCGAACAACCGCGTCGACCTCGTCTTCACGATCGCCGAAGGCGCGAAGACCGGCGTCAAATCGATCGAGTTCGTCGGCAACGTTGCGTATTCGTCCTACCGCCTGAAGGACATCATCAAGACCCACGAATCGAACCTGCTGAGCTTCCTGGGCGGCAACGACGTCTACGACCCGGACCGGGTTGAGGCCGATCGCGATCTGATTCGCCGCTTCTATCTGAAGCACGGCTTCGCCGACGTGCAGGTGGTCGCCGCGCTGACCGAATACGATCCGGAGCGCAAGGGCTTCCTCGTGACCTTCAAGATCGAGGAAGGTCAGCAATATCGCGTCGGATCGGTCGATTTCCAATCGAGCATCACGACCCTCGATGGCAACTCGCTCCGTTCCTTCTCGCGCGTGAGCGTCGGCGCTCTCTACAACGTCGAGGCGCTCGAGAAATCCGTGGAGGAGATGCAGATCGAGGCGTCGCGTCGCGGCTATGCCTTCGCCATCGTTCGCCCGCGCGGCGACCGCAATTTCGAGGCTCATACCGTCTCGGTGGTGTTCGCCATCGATGAAGGACCGCGAACCTATATTGAGCGCATCAACGTCCGCGGTAACACCCGCACCCGCGACTACGTGATTCGTCGCGAGTTCGACCTTTCGGAAGGCGATGCCTACAACCGCGCGCTCGTCGACCGTGCCGAGCGGCGTTTGAAGAACCTCGACTTCTTCAAGTCCGTGAAGATCTCGGCCGAGCCGGGCTCCTCGAGCGACCGTGTGGTCCTGAACGTCGATCTCGAAGAGAAGTCCACCGGCGACTTCTCGGTGTCGGGCGGTTATTCGACCACCGACGGCGCCCTTGCCGAGGTCAGCATTTCCGAGCGCAACTTCCTTGGCCGCGGCCTGTTTGCAAAGGCGTCGGTGACCTACGGTCAGTATGCGCGCGGCGCCTCGCTGTCCTTTGTCGAGCCCTATCTGCTCGACTACCGGGTCGCGCTTGGCCTCGATCTGTACTATCGCGAACAACTCGCCAACAACTTCATCTCGTACAACACCAAGACGCTCGGATTCAGCCCGCGGCTCGGCTTCCAGCTCCGCGAAGATCTGACGCTGCAGCTGCGTTATTCGATCTATCAGCAGCAGATTTCGCTGCCGCCGTACCTGGCGAACTGTAACAACATTCAGTTCCTCCCGGATGGCACGGCGAATCCTGCTTTCAACCCAAGCCCGGCATTCGTGAACGCCAACCCGCAGTTGGGCCTCAGTCTGGCATCTACGAACGGCCTCGGCTGTTACGTCGACGGCGAAGCGTCGCTGCCGGTCCGAAAGGAACTGGCGGGGGGCAACGCGATCACCTCGGCGGTCGGCTACTCGCTGAACTACAATACGCTCGACAATAACAAGAATCCGACAGACGGCCTTCTGATCGACTTCAAGCAGGATTTCGCCGGCGTCGGTGGCGACGTGACCTACCTGAAGAGCCAGCTTGACGCCAAGTACTACACGCCCCTGGTCGCTGACATTGTCGGGTTGGTCCATCTGCAGGGCGGCATGCTGAACAAGGTCGGCAGTAACGAACTGCGCATGCTCGATCAGTTCCAGATGGGTCCGAACCTCGTTCGAGGCTTCGCTCCAAACGGCATCGGTCCGCGCGACATCAATCCGTTCGGTACGATGGATGCGCTTGGCGGCACGAAGTACTGGGGTGCATCGTTCGAATTGCAGATGCCGTTCTGGTTCCTGCCGAAGGAAGTGGGTTTGAAGGGCGCGGTCTACGCTGACGCAGGTGGTCTCTTCGACTATCAGGGACCGACGACGTGGGCGGCGACCGGCGAATTGACGACGCCTGGCAACTCGAACTGCATCAGGCCGACCCAAAATCCGTTGTCAGCCGGCACCTGTACGGGCCTGGTCTACGACAACGGCAATGTGGTCCGCTCCTCGGTGGGTATCGGTCTGATCTGGGCCTCGCCGTTCGGACCGCTACGCTTCGACTACGCGGTGCCGCTCACCAAGGGTCAGTTCGACCGTGTGCAGGAGTTCAAGTTCGGCGGCGGTACGTCGTTCTAAGGCTGACGCGGCGGCCGGCCCCGCGCTTGGTTAGCGGGGCGGCCACTGGGAGTTCAAAACGGCCATGCTCGGGCAATGCAGCATGGCCGTTTTTGCGCGGAACGGGCAGCGAAATGGATTGCGTTTCGCTTGAAGATTGCGCTTTAAACCAGCATGGGAGTCCGGTTTTCGGGCTCCAGAACGAATCCTTTCGACTTCGAATAGCGGCCGGACCGCAACGGGTGGAATGGCGCAACCGACCTTCTTCAAACAGCCGCCTTTGTTGACGCTGGCCGAGATCGCAACGCTCGCAAAGGCGCATCTGATCGATTCGTCGCGGGCCGGTCAGCAGGTCAAGGGTCTTGCCTCGCTCGACGAAGCAGGCCCGATGCATCTGACATTTTTCGACAATCTGAAATATGTCGACCAGTTGCCGGAGACAAAGGCAGGCGCGTGTCTGGTGAGTGAGCGCTTCGAGGCCCGCATTCCCGCTCATGTCGCCGTGCTGCGCGCCGCCCAGCCATTCCGCGCATTCGTCCAGATCGCACGCGAACTGCATCGCGACGCGCTCAGGCCGCAGTCGTGGTTCGGTTGTGAGCGCATTGCGCCATCTGCCATCGTCGATCCCAGCGCCCGCCTGGAAGACGGCGTGATCGTCGAGCCGCTGGCCGTTATCGGCGCGAATGTCGAGATCGGCGCAGGAAGCGTGATCGGTGCGGGCGCCGTGATCGGCGCCGACGTCAGAATCGGAAGGGATTGCAATGTTGGGGCGCGCTCGGCGATCCAGTGTTCGCTGATCGGCAATAACGTTCTGATCCATCCCGGATGCAGCATCGGGCAGGACGGCTACGGCTTCCTGTTCTTCGGTCCTGAGGGCCACGTGAAAGTCCCGCAGACCGGCCGAGTGCTGATTCAGAACGACGTCGAGATCGGGGCGGGAACGACGATTGACCGAGGCAGCCTGCGCGACACTGTGATTGGAGAGGGCACCAAAGTCGATAATCAGGTCCAGATCGGCCACAATGTGACCATCGGCCGGCACTGCCTGCTGGCGGCTCAGATCGGGCTCGCGGGAAGCCTGACGATCGGCGACAATGTTGCGTTGGGCGCGAAGGTCGGTATCAACAACCATCTCAACATCGGCGACGGAGCTCAGGTAACGGCCATGAGCGCCGTCAAGGATGACATTCCACCCAAGGGACGGTGGGGCGGTCATTTCGCCAAGCCCACCAAGCAGTGGTTCCGCGAGATCATTGCGGTGGAGCGCCTGGCGCGCGATCAGATGGTTGATCCCAAGGGAGCCGAGAAGGAAGAGGAAAAGGAGTGATGGAGGAGTCACCCGTCAGGTTCGAACTCGTGGATATCAACGACATCCTCAAGACGCTCCCGCACCGCTATCCGATGCTGCTGATCGACCGCGTGATCAAGATCCGTGCAGATTACAGCGGCATCGGCATCAAGAACGTCACCTTCAACGAACCGCCGTTCCTGGGGCACTTTCCGGAACGACCGATCTATCCCGGCGTGATGATGATCGAGGCGATGGCCCAGACCGCGGGCGTGATCGGCATCAAGTCGGTGGAAGGTACCAACAAACCTCGCGCGGTCTATTTCCTCACCATCGACAAGTGCAAGTTTCGCAAGCCCGTGCTGCCCGGCGATACCATCGAGTATCACATGCGCTCGGTCGGCCGCCGCAACACGATGTGGTGGTTTCACGGCGACGCGAAGGTGGACGGCAAGACTGTCGCGGAAGCCGATGTCGGCGCGATGCTGACCGATTGATGAGAGCTTGATGAGTACGATCGATCCCACCGCGCGCGTCGCGGACAGCGCCGTGATTGGCGCCGGCACCGTCATTGGGCCTTATTGCGTGATCGGCCCCAACGCCGTGATCGGCGAAAACTGCAAGCTGTTGGGCCATGTGCAGGTGATGGGGCACAGCTCGATCGGCGCGAACTGCGTGATATCGCCTTTCGCCGTGCTGGGCGGCGCGCCGCAGGATCTGAGCTATCGCGATGAGCCGACACGTCTCGAAATCGGCGCCGGATGCACGATCCGCGAAGGCGTGACGATGAATATCGGCACCAAGAAAGGCGGCGGTCTCACCAAGGTGGGCGAGGGCGGTTTCTTCATGAACAACAGCCATGTCGGTCACGATTGCATGGTCGGCAATGACGTGATCTTTGCGACCTCCGCGACGCTCGGCGGTCACTGCGAGATCGGCGACGCCGTTTATATCGGCGGCCTGTCCGCGGTGCATCAGCGCACACGGATCGGGTCGCAGGCCATGATCGGCGGCGTCTGCGGCGTGCGCGGTGACGTCATTCCGCTCGGCCTGGTCAACGGGCAGTACGCGGCGCTCGAGGGTCTCAACATCATCGGCATGAAGCGGCGCAAGTTCACGCGCGAGCGTCTTGCCGCGGTTCGATCGTTCTATCAGAAGCTGTTTCACGGACCCGGCGTCTTCGCCGAAAGGCTGGAGAGTGTGCAGCCGCTGGCAGCCGAGGATCCAGCGATTGCGGACGTTCTCGCCTTCATCGCAGGCGGCGAGCACCGGCCGCTCTGCTTGCCTGCCGGCGGCGGCCAGCACTGACCATGGCTTCGCCGGCGCCGCCCATTTCCTCGCCCGTCGGCCTGATCGCAGCCGGTGGCGCCATGCCGTTCGCTGTCGCCAACTCGCTGGCCGCACGGGGGATCGATGTTGTGCTGTTTGCGCTCCGTGGCGCATGCGATCCGGCGCAGGCCGCGCGTTTCCGCCATCACTGGATATCTGTCGGCCAGCTCGGGCGGGCCTTCAAGTTGTTTCGCGCCGAAGGCTGCCGCGACCTGGTTTTCATCGGCAGCCTGGTTCGCCCGGCGCTCTCGGAAATCCGGCTGGATTGGGGGACGCTGCGCGTCCTCAGCCAGGTCTGGGCATCGTTTCGCGGCGGCGACGACCATCTCCTGTCAGGGATCGGCCGCATCCTGGAACGCGACGGCTTCCGGATGGTCGGGATCAAGGATGTCGCGCCCGACCTCTTGGCGCCCGAGGGATGCCTGACCCGGACGACGCCGGATGAAGCGGCCGCAGCCGACATCGCCAGGGGCCGCGAGGTCATCCATGCGCTGAGCCCGTTCGATATCGGGCAGGCCGCCGTCGTCATTGATGGTCACGTCGTGGCGGTCGAAGACATCGAGGGCACTGACGGCCTTCTGGCGCGCGTCGCGCGGCTGCGCGAGCAGGGGCGTATCCGCAGCCCCGCAAAGCGCGGCGTACTGGTGAAGGCGCCGAAGAGCGGACAGGATCTGCGCTTCGATCTTCCGACGATCGGGCCGGGAACAATCGAAGGTGCGGCCGCTGCCAGGCTCGCCGGATTGGCGGTCGTCGCCGGCAACACACTGATCGCCGAGCCGCAGGCGATGATACAGGCGGCCGATGCCGCCGGCCTGTTCGTCACGGGCATCCCTGCGTGACCCCGGCGCGTGCAACGTCCGGACCGGTGCGGAAGATCTTCCTGATCGCCACCGAGGAATCCGGTGACCGGCTTGGCGCCGGACTGATGAAAGTATTGCGCCAACGCCTCGGCGATGCCGTTCAGTTCGATGGCGTCGGCGGCCGGGCCATGGCGCGCGAGGGGCTGACCTCGCTGTTTCCGATCGAAGAACTGTCAATCATGGGATTTGCGGCGGTCGTGAAACAGCTGCCGAAGATCCTGCGGCTGATCCGGCAGACCGCCGATGCGGTGCTTGATGTCTCGCCCGATGGGCTCGTCATCATCGACAGTCCCGATTTCACCCATCGCGTGGCCCGCCGCGTCCGTGCACACGCGCCATCGATCCCGATCGTCGACTATGTGTCGCCAACGGTCTGGGCTTGGCGTCCGGGTCGGGCGCGTGCCATGCTCGGCTATGTCGATCAGGTGCTTGGGCTGCTGCCGTTCGAACCGGAGGCCTATCGCAAGCTCCATGGGCCGCCCTGCAGCTACGTTGGCCATCCTCTGATCGAGCAGCTCACATCGCTTCGTCCCAGCGCGGACGAGCAGGCGCGGCGCGATGCGGAGCCGCCGGTTCTTCTGGTGCTGCCGGGGAGCCGGCGCGGCGAGATCGCGCATCATCTTGGCGTTTTTGGCGAGACGCTCGGCCGCCTGCGCGCGACAGGCACGGCGTTCGAACCCGTGCTGCCGACCATGCCGCATCTGATGGACGCCATTCGCGACGGCGTGCAAGGCTGGCCCGTCTCACCGCAAATCGTAACCGGCGAATCGGACAAGCGCGCAGCATTTCGGATCGCGCGTGCGGCCTTGGCCAAGTCCGGTACGGTAACGCTGGAGCTCGCGCTGTCAGGCGTGCCGATGGTGACGGCGTATAAGGTCGGATCGGTCGAGGCTTTCATTTTGCGGCGGGCGATCAAATCGCAATCGGTGATCCTTGCCAACCTCGTGCTCGGCACGGAAGTCATTCCCGAGTTCCTGCAGGAGGACTGTATCGCGGAGAAACTGGCGCCGGCGCTCGCGGAGATGCTGACGGACTCGGCCGCGCGCCGGCGTCAGCTCGAGGCCTTCGCCGGGCTCGATGCCGTCATGGCGACCGGTCACGCCACGCCGAGCGTGCGCGCCGCGGATATCGTGCTCGAGACGATGCGCAAAGGCCGGCGCTAAATCGGCGGTGTCGCAGCAACTTCGCGTGCTGCGTGACGCGGGTTTTGCGTCTGTGCGCGCCGACGGGGCACGCCGCATTTACGCCGTACAGCCGGGCCGGTTGCGCGAGGTCGACGACTGGCTCGACAGGTTCCGCGCCTTCTGGCTGCCACGGCTTGATGCGCTCGCGACCGAAGTCGCCCGCGGCAAACGAAAACGGCGCCTCCAAAAATGAAGGCGCCGCTTCGAGTCTTCGCGAGTTTGAAGGCTTACTTCCGCTGATCCATCTGGATGTAGTCGCGGTGGGTGACGCCGGTATAGAGCTGGCGCGGACGGCCGATCTTCTGCTGCGGATCCTCGATCATCTCGCTCCACTGGCTGATCCAGCCGACGGTGCGCGCGACCGCGAACAGCACGGTGAACATCGAGACCGGGAACCCCATCGCCTTCAGCGTGATGCCCGAATAGAAGTCGACGTTCGGATAGAGCTTGCGTTCGATGAAATACTGATCGTTCAGCGCGATCTTTTCCAGCTCCAGCGCGACCTTCAGCATCTGGTCGTCGCCGTGGCCGGTTTCCTTCAGCACCGCGTGACACATCTTCTGCATGATGCGGGCGCGCGGGTCGTAGTTCTTGTAGACGCGGTGACCGAAGCCCATCAGGCGGACTTCGCTGTTCTTGTCCTTCACCTTCTTGATGAAGTCCGGAATGTTTTCGACCTTGCCGATGCCGTAGAGCATGTTGAGCGCGGCCTCGTTGGCGCCGCCATGCGCGGGTCCCCACAGGCAGGCGATGCCGGCGGCGATACAGGCGAATGGATTGGCGCCGGAGGAGCCGGCGATGCGCACGGTCGAGGTCGAGGCGTTCTGCTCATGATCGGCGTGCAGGATGAAGATCTTGTCGAGTGCGTCCGCGAGCACCGGGTTGATCTTGTAGTCCTCGCACGGCACCGCGAAGCACATGTGCAGGAAGTTCTCGGCGAAAGAGAGCGAGTTCTTCGGGTACACGAAGGGCTGGCCGATGGTGTATTTGTAAGCCATCGCCGCCAGCGTCGGAATCTTCGCGATCATCCGCATCGAGGCGATCATGCGCTGCTGCGGATCGTTGATGTCGGTGGAGTCGTGGTAGAACGCAGCCAGTGCGCCGACCGCCGCCACCATGATCGCCATCGGATGGGCGTCGCGGCGGAAACCCTGGAAGAATCGCGCCATCTGCTCGTGGACCATCGTGTGATGGGTCACGCGGAAGTCGAAGTCCTTCTTTTGCGCGGGGGTCGGCAGCTCCCCGTACAGCAGCAAATAGCAGGTCTCGAGGAAATCGCCGTGCTCGGCGAGCTGCTCGATCGGATAGCCCCGGTATTCGAGAATGCCGGCATCGCCATCGATATAGGTGATCTTTGACTGGCAGCTGCCGGTCGAAGTGAAGCCGGGGTCATAGGTAAACATGCCGGACTGGGCGTAGAGCTTGGCGATGTCGATGACGTCAGGCCCAATCGTGCCGCTTAATATCGGGAAATCGTAGGTTTTATTGCCGACGGTGAGCGTTGCGGTTTTTGAATTTGATGTTGCGTCCATCGTGTTGTCCCCGATGAGATCGTTGTGGGAGCCGGCGGCGATGGGCGGCCCCCGAAAGGACCGTCACGCCGGGCCGCCTATAGGCATGGTTAAATCCGTAGCTTATTGCCGTGTGCGCTGCAAGATGGCCTCCCCAATAGGGGTGACGGCATATTTATGCGGCCTGGTCGGCAAGCCTGGCCAGACATTCGTCTCGTCCGAGGATGGCTAGAACGTCGAAAATCCCCGGCGAGGTGGTACGTCCCGTCAGCGCCACGCGAAGCGGCTGGGCGACGGCACCGAGCTTGAGCTGACCCGCTTCCGCAAAGGCGCGCATCGCGGCCTCGGTGGTTTCCCCATTCCAGGGTGAAACGTTCTCCAGCGCTGCGCGAAGTCGCCCGATCAGCGCGCGGGTATCCGGCGTCAACAGCGCCTGCGCCTTCGGCTCAATCGGCAGCGGCCGGTCGGCAAAGATGAAGGCCGCACCGTCGATCAGCTCGATCAGCGTCTTGGCGCGCTCTTTCAGGCTCGGCATCGCTCTCAGCAATTGCGCGCGGGTGGTATCATTGAGCTTCGGCTTCAAAGCCGCCCCATTGGGAACATAATCCAGCACGCGCTCGAACATCGTGACCAGGGATTGATCATCGGCGTGCCGGATATAGTGGCCGTTCAGGTTCTCCAGCTTGGCGAAATCGAAGCGGGCTGCCGAGCGGCCAATTGCCGACAGGTCGAAGGCCGCGATCATCTCGTCGGTCGAGAAGATTTCCTGGTCGCCATGGCTCCAGCCGAGCCTGACCAGATAGTTGCGCAGTGCTGCCGGCAAATATCCCATGGCGCGGTATGCATCGACGCCGAGTGCGCCATGCCTTTTCGACAGCTTGGAGCCGTCGGGGCCATGGATCAGCGGGATATGCGACATGCTTGGAACGTTCCATTCCAGCGCGTCATAAATCTGCGTCTGGCGGGCCGCGTTGATCAGATGGTCGTCGCCGCGGATGATATGGGAAACGCCCATGTCGTGGTCGTCGACCACGACGGCAAGCATGTAGGTCGGCGTGCCGTCGCCGCGCAGGAGCACGAGGTCGTCGAGATTCTCGTTCTGCCAGACCACGCGGCCCTGCACCTGGTCGTCGATCACGGTCTCACCTGTCAGCGGCGCCCGGAGCCGGATGGTCGGCTTCACGTCAGCGGGTGCCGTAGCCGGATCTCGGTCGCGCCACGTGCCGTCATAGAGACGGGTGCGGCCGTCGGCGCGGGCCTTCTCGCGCATCGCTGCGAGTTCCTCCGGCGTGGCATAGCAGCGATAGGCCTTGCCGGTCGCGAGCAGTTGCTCGGCAACCTCGCGGTGACGCGCAGCGCGGCTGAACTGGTAGATGACGTCGCCGTCCCAATCGAGCTCCAGCCACTTCAACCCGTCCAGGATCGCGTCGATCGCCGCCTTGGTCGAGCGCTCGCGGTCGGTATCCTCGATCCGCAGCAGCATCTTGCCGCCATGCTTGCGCGCATAGAGCCAGTTGAACAGGGCTGTGCGCGCTCCTCCAATATGAAGGAAGCCGGTCGGCGAGGGAGCAAAGCGTGTGACGATGGAATCGATCATTGCGGGAGTGGACGGTCCTATGACGTGACGGGCGCTGGTGTATAGCAGGTACGGTGCATAACTAAAGTCTCGCCTCGCGAAAACGGAGCCCACGGTGGGCCTTGGCGCGGCCGGGCGAATTTGGCAGAAGGAGCGCTATTTTCCGGATGGGAACATTAAATGACGATTGAACCGGTAACGGCGGATGCGGGCCGCGATTTTGTTCGCGACATCGTCCAGACCGATCTCGACAGCGGCAAGCACAAGGTGATCGTCACCCGATTCCCGCCCGAGCCGAACGGCTATCTGCACATCGGCCATGCCAAGTCGATTGCGCTCAATTTCGGCATTGCGCAGGAGTTTTCCGGCCGCTGCCATCTGCGCTTCGATGACACCAATCCGGCCAGGGAAGAGCAGGAATATATCGACTCGATCCAGGCCGACGTGCACTGGCTCGGCTACGACTGGGGCAAGAACCTGTTCTATGCCTCGGACTATTTCGAGCAGCTCTACGAATGGGCGGAAGGCCTGATCCGTGCCGGGCTCGCCTATGTCGACGACCAGTCGCAGGCGGATATCCGCCACAGCCGCGGCACGCTGACCGAGTCCGGCAAGAACAGCCCGTTCCGCGATCGCCCGGTCGAGGAGAACCTCGACCTGTTTCGCCGGATGAAGGCCGGCGAGTTTCCAAACGGCGCGCGCGTGCTGCGCGCCAAGATCGACATGGCCGCGGGCAACATCAACCTGCGCGATCCCGTGCTGTATCGAATCCTGCACGCGCACCATCCGCGCACCGGCGACAAGTGGTCGATCTATCCGAGCTATGATTACGCGCACGGCCAGTCGGATGCGATCGAGGGCATCACGCATTCGATCTGCACGCTGGAGTTCGAGGATCACCGGCCGCTCTATGACTGGTTCCTGGACAAGCTGCCGGTGCCGTCGAAGCCGCGCCAATATGAATTCGCGCGGCTCAATCTCACCTACACGGTGTTGTCCAAGCGCGTCTTGACCCAGCTCGTGCGCGATGGCCACGTCGCCGGCTGGGATGATCCGCGCATGCCGACGATCGCGGGCCTGAAGCGGCGCGGCGTGCCGCCGGCCGCGATCCGCGAATTCATCAAGCGCATCGGTGTCGCCAAGTCCAACAGCGTCGTCGACGTCGGCATGCTGGAATTCTGCATTCGCGAGGAGCTCAACCGGTCGGCGCAGAGGCGCATGGCGGTGCTGCGGCCGCTGAAAGTCGTGATCGAGAATTATCCGGAAGGGCAGGTCGAGGAGCTCGACGCAATCAATCATCCCGACGATCCCTCCGCCGGCACACGCAGAATCGCGTTCGGCCGGGAGCTCTATATCGAGCAGGACGACTTCATGGAGAATCCGCCCAAGAAATTCTTCCGTCTCTCGCCCGGCAACGAGGTGCGGCTGCGTTACGCCTATTTCATCAAATGCCGGGAGGCGATCAAGAACGCGGCCGGCGAGGTGGTCGAGCTGCGCTGCACTTACGATCCCGCGACCAAAGGCGGCAACGCGCCTGACGGCCGCAAGGTCAAGGCGACGATGCATTGGCTGCCGGCTGCGCAATCCAAGCCGGCCGAGGTCCGCATCTACAATCAGCTGTTCGCAACGCCTAATCCGGATGCGTCGAACTTCGCGCCGGATCTCAATCCGCAGTCGCTCGAGATCCTGAAGGATGCGCGCGTCGAGCCTGCGATCGCGGAAGCCAATTCGGCCGAGCCGATGCAGTTCGAGCGGCAGGGCTATTTCGTGCGCGACAAGGATTCCACGCCGGATCGCCTGGTGTTCAACCGCACCATCGGCCTGCGCGACACCTTCGCCAAGGAGGTCGCGAAGGGATGATTTTCGCGCGTCCAACGTGACTTGGATCAAACGTGACTTGGATCAGACGTGACTTGGATCAGACGTGACTTGGATCACATGCTGTCGGCACCGTGCGGTGCGTCATGCGGCGATGCTGCGCCGACCAGTCCATGAGAAAGCACACGATCCTGATGATGATCTGGCTGCTGGGGCCGGCATTCTCAGCCGGCGCGGTCGAGACGGCCCGGCACAATCACGCTCTTGCCCGTTCCAAAGCGCAGTCGATCCAGCGCGCGGCGGAGCCGACGCCGCGTTTGGCGGCCCCGGTCGATAGCTACAGAGCTTGAGGGCCTGATCTTATTCGGCGCACGCGGCGCCCGGCTAACGGGCAGCTGCCCGACACGGGCATAGCGAACCCATACGCGCACGCAGCGTAGGGATCACCTATTGGTCGGGTGGGCGTGCCAGCCACTCTCGAGGGCGGGCGGCATGTTCATGATGTCGGCGTCGCCGGCCTCGGATATCCGCCAGGCTGCCGTGCCGAAATAGGCGGTCAGCGCCAGTCCGGTGACGAGCAGAAGGGCGAGCGAAAGCCTGCTGACTGAATCCGGCTCCATTCTTCACCCAATGTCCGTTCAGAGATGATGTTTCGCAGGGCGGCTGACGCGATGGCGGAAGCCGCGTTGGCCGGACCGGCTGCTTCGAATCACCTTAGAGCCGGTGACTGTGGCGCAGGAGTGACTGTCCGGTGCGAATAAGCGGCCCGGTTCCGTCCGGTCACCATTTGTGCTCGCAAAAAACACGTCGTCGGCATAATTGTGGTGCGCGTATGGTTAACGGCGAGCCGATCGGATCGTCGTCATGACTAACCCCGACCAAGCAGTAAACAATGAGAGTACCGGGTTTAGTGCTTATGCTATCGGCCGCTGCGCTCGGCAACGCGGGTGCGGAGGACGCGATTCTGCGAGGCCAGCAGTTCGCACAGGCCAAAACTTCAAATGTCAGCTGCATGCCAATCGGGGTGACGGCGGCGGGTGAACTCGTCTTCCCCTGGGAATGTCGAGAAATCATCGAACGCGAGCGTGGTCCGGTGTCGGTCGATCTATCGATGCCGCCGAAGGAGACTGCGCTGAGCCAGCCGCCATCCCAGAGCCAACCGGCTGCCGCAAAGGCTGCCGCGGTGAACGATGGTCCAAAGGGCCAGCCCGCATCGCAGAGCGCCGAGCCGCAACACGTCGCCACGATCCCCGACACGGTTGCCCCGCCGCGACTTGCGAGTCCCGTGGCGGAGCCCATGGATCGTCGTTCTCAGGCGAAACGGTTGGTGGCCGGTCGCCGGCCATTCGACGCAAAAGGGGCCCGCGCCCCGGTTCAGCCTGCGGCGCCACCGCCGAAGCGCGAGATACGATTTGTGCCGCCCGGTTAGGGCATCAACGAGGCTGTGCCCATCGCCAGCGCAAAAACTCGTCGAACAGCTTTCTGAGCGGATTGATCACCGAGATGGGCGCCTCGTGTTAAGTCCTGTTTGTTGCGTAAGCTGTCGCCGAATGGCAGCGCCGCCGGAAGACAGCGTTCATCTGCGGCTTCGCCGCTGATCCATCGGTACGTTGGTTCAGAAATCGATGACCCGTTGGCCTCGCTGCATCAGAATTTGCAGTGCGGATATCTCCTCGGAGAGCCGCCTCTCGACATACTCTCGCTCGACGTCGATCAAATAGGTCTTAAGCAGCTTCTCATAACGGCTGATGTTTCGCCGATGGCCTTGAATTCGGACGCCGCTGTGATCGGCCATCTTTTCACTCCGCCTTCATTGCGCGGCCGGCGATCCAGCTCAAGCAAGCCATAACTGAGCAAATGAAAGCTGCAGCGAGCGTCTCTCGCAGGTTCGTAAGACGCGCAAAGCCAAAGAGGATGGAAATTCCGGCTGGGATGCCAAACTGCAGGATCGTGGAAGCTGCGTTGACAGTCTCGTATCGCGCACGGCCCCAGCGATGAAAAATGACTTTCATCGAATAACTCCTAGAGCAACTGAACAACAATCAGATCGGCACTTGGAAGTGGCATCCTTGGCGATGAAAATTCGCCGGGCGCCCGGTTGGTCTGCTTAAAAATGTTCCGTACAAACGTAGGCTAGACTATTCACAACCTGCGATATGTTAAACCAGCCGTTGCGTGTGATCACTTCCTCTCGCAATTACAACTCATTTGTGACAGGGAGACGACGCCCCGTTGGGCCATTACCCCAAGACCCTGTCCAAAGCGACGAGGGACACAAAGACAATTGCGACGACCGCGATGAAGGTGAGTGAAAGGTAGAGATAATTCATGGCGTCAAACGTTTCCCTAGGCCTCTAAATAGGACGTCGGCGTTAGTTTGGTTCCAACCGCTGTCATCGCGTTACTGTGTATTTCTTGAAGGCCTTCTCGTGAGGCGCTGAGGCCGGGTTTGGTCGGCCATGATCCAGCGCTTGGCGTATTGCGATCTTTGCCAGCATGACGATGCCGCGAAGCTCGGCCGCCATCATCACTTTGCCTGCCACCAGTGTCGACATAACCGGCGAAGCCGCACTTCGTGCATCTGAGGTGCGCCGAGATGTCGTACGAATCCCGGTCAGGCTGATCAGCGAGCGCTACTCGGCCGATATGGTGATACTCGCCACGATACCGCCTCGAGGGATCGATCGTGCCGCAGCAAAATACCAGCGCCGACTTAAAGCCGATGTCGCGCTTCACCGGGCCGGACCAGTCGCGAAGGTAACGGGCGGTCCCTTGCGCCAGCGAACTCACATGGAAACGCGGTGGAGGAAGCTGGCGCTATTACCAAAACGAACGAAAAGAGGTGGGACAAGGATGTCACTTCTTGTTGAGGTCCTCCGGTCGGCCGAGCAGTCGGCCCACATCAATGGAAGGTCAATCAGAAAGGAGCGCGTCATGATTATTTGCAATCCGAGAACTTTGGCTGTCGCCCTGCTGATAGCCGCACTGCCTGCGGGATTTGCGTTGGCTGCCGGGCGCGGCGGTGCCGGCGCGGTGTCCGGCGGGCTTGGCGGCGGAGTGGGCGCAGGGGGCATGGGAAGTGCCGCCGTTGGCGGCGGAGCGCCGGCGGGAGCCGTTGGGGGTGGCGCCAGTCGGGTGGGGGGCGGATCGCCGGGATCAAGCAACCCGGCCGGCAATGGGTCAGCCGGAACGGGCTACCCCAGTACGAATGCTAGCGGAGTCGCCGGAAATGCTATCAATGCGTCACCGGGAGTAACAAACGCCACGACCACTGGCGGCGTCATCGGTGGTTATGGCGGTGCTACGGGCGTTGCGCCCGCACCGGGCGAGCATGGTGGGGTCTCGCCAGCAGCCTTTAATCAAGAAGGTGCGTCAGCCGCAAATCCGATCGTGCCGGAAGCTCTCAAAGGCACGGCGGAGGAGCAGATGGGACGATCGACGACTGGACTGTCTCAGCCAGGACCAGACGGCCTGTCGACGGTGACGGTCGGCGCGCGGCCGTGCGGCGTTGCCGCTCACGAAACGGACGGAACGACAACCTGCATCGGGATTCCGACGAGAAGCCGCCGATGACGGTCTCCGCTGCGGCCGGCTGACAGTCGCCGCCGGTCGCGGCACAGGCGGTGAATACTGGAAGAACGCCAGTAGCATGGTAGGGCGCGGGGCTTCAGTCCCGCGTTCTATTTGGCGGTATAGGCATCGACTGCATGGACCAGAAAAATCGTGGCGCTGAACAGTCCGAGCAATACCGTTACGATCTCAATCATCGAAAACTCAATCCAATGCCGATCTGCGCCCTCCATCATCTCGATATCGGTGCCCCCGGCGTAATTCCCAAGCGTTAATCACGCCACTTTGAAATCCTGGGTTGTCGCACATTTGCGCCGCGTTTCTCGCACCGTCCTCCAGCTGCGGCCAGTTTTTCAACCGGCGACAAGGCGATGAAGCCGGCCAGGGTGGCCGGGATCCTTGATTTCAACCTGCTTGATTATGGTAAAATGATCCTTAACGACCCTTCAGCTGTTGGGTCGGGCCTCATGCTGAAGCATTGAGGGGCTTGGGCTTCTCCGCCTGGCGGAGGCCTGTTGTTGCGTAGGGTGTCGCTGAATGGCAGCGCGGGGTGTACCACCGCGGCGGACGGTGGGAGTTGCCGGGGCGATCGCGGGACGGCTTTGGCCACCGCATGGGGCCACCCAGGCCGGCGGCTTCGCGCCGACCGACGCCGGCCTATGGACGTCTCTCATCGAGCGCTTGCGGGCCTGGGTGCGTGCCGAGGCTGGAGCCGGCCGGCTTTTGCCGTGGGTGCCGGTGGCGTTCGGCGTCGGTATCGCGTTCTATTTTGCTGCCGACCGCGAGCCGGTTCTTCCGGTTGCAGCCGCGACCGCGATCGGACTTTGCGCGCTCGCATTTGTGCTGCGTCGGCACCGGTTCTTTCCCATCCTTGTCATGATCGCGGTGGTCGCCAGCGGTTTCGCGACAGCGACGTGGCGCACCGCCCATGTCACGCATGCGGTGCTGGCACGACCGCTCTATTCGGTGTCGCTCTCGGGTTTCGTCGAGACGCGCGATATCCGCGAGCGTACCGACCGCTTCGTATTGCGCGTGACGCAGATGGAAGCTGCGCGCGATCAGAGCAAACTGGAACGCGTGCGGCTGTCGGTGAAGAAGGGGACCGCGCCCGACGTCGGCAGTTTCGTGGAATTGAAGGCGCGTCTGATGCCGCCGCTCGCGCCGTTGCGGCCGGGAGCCTACGATTTCTCCCGCGATCTGTTCTTCCAAGGCATTGCCGCGTCCGGCTTTGTCATGGGCGCGATCAAGACCGTGGAGCCGCCCGCGAGCGGCGGCCTCGCGCTCCGTTACGCGGCTTTCATGCAGGGTCTGCGCGATGCGATCGACGCACGCATCCGCACCCGGCTCGATGGCGACGAGCGGGCGATTGCCACGGCATTGTTGACCGGGCGCCGCGACGCGATTTCGGAGCCGGTGAACGACGCCATGTTCATCTCCGGCCTCGGCCACGTGCTGTCGATCTCGGGCTACCACATGGCCGTCGTTGCCGGCGTCGTGTTCTTCGCCGTGCGCGCGCTGCTTGCGTTGATCCCAGGCCTGACCGTCAGCTTTCCGATCAAGAAATGGGCCGCTGCCGCGGCGCTGTTTGCCGCCGCCTTCTATCTCTTGCTGTCGGGTGCGGAAGTCGCGACACAAAGGTCGTTCTTCATGACGGCTGTCGTGCTGATTGCCGTCATCGTCGACCGCCGCGCCATCACGTTTCGGACGCTGGCGATCGCGGCGCTGGTCGTGCTCGCGCTTGCGCCGGAAGCGCTGGTGCATCCCAGTTTCCAGATGTCTTTCGCGGCAACGCTCGGACTGGTGGCGCTGGTGCAGATCGGCATGCCGCGTCTGTTCGCGGCATCAGATAGTTCGGCCGCCACCAAAGTTGCGCTGTGGGGCGGACGCGAACTCGTGACCCTGCTGCTGGCATCGCTGGTCGCGGGGTTTGCGACCACGCCCTATGCCGCCTTTCATTTCCATCGCATCGCCCCCTTTGGCGTGCTCGCCAATCTCGCGGCGATGCCGGTGGTGTCCGCGTTGGTGATGCCCGCCGGAATGCTCGGCCTGCTGGCGATGCCGTTCGGGTTCGACGGCTTCTTCTGGTGGCTGATGGGACTGGGGATCGACTGGATGATCGTGGCGGCAAGCTGGGTCGCGCATCTTCCCGGCGCGGTCGGCCACATCTCGGCCTTCGGCATCGGCCCGCTGATCGTCGCCAGTCTCGGCCTCGTCCTGATGGGATTATTGCGCTCGCCCTTGCGCTGGTCCGGCGCGGTGATGCTGGCGCTCTCGGTGGTGTGGGCGGTTGCCGCGACACAGCCTGACATCATGGTTTCCGGCGACGGCCGCAACGTCGCGGTGCGGGGCAGGGATGGGCGACTGCATCTGATGCGGACCCGCAAGGACGCGTTCCTCGTGAAGGAATGGCTCTCTGCCGATGCCGATTCGCGATCCGCCGATGATCCATCGCTCGCCGACGGCGTTTCGTGTGATGATGCGGGCTGCGTCGTCCCGGCGTCGGACGGCGCCATCGTTACGCAGCCGCTGCGGCCCGACGCTTTGGCGGACGATTGCACGCGTGCAGTTCTGATCGTCACTGCAAAAGCAGCGCCGAGCGACTGCGCCGCCGCCGTGATCGATCAAAGCCGGTTGCGGCGTCAGGGCGGGCTGGCATTACGGCGAAAGGGAAGCGAATTCGTCATTGACGCCGTCAGGCCGAAGGGACTGGACCGCCCATGGTCGCCCGCGAGTCCCGGCGAGGTGGGGAATGAAACGACCCTGGTCGCGAAACCGGCGGCGCGTCGTCCGCAGGACGCGACGCCGGCCGAGACGGATTTGCAGGCAGACGATTGAATGGACTGCGATCACTGTATGCGGGTCCGCGACCTGCGTTCCGGCATCACTCGTCTTTGCTTGAACTGTCCGCGTTGCGCGAGGTGTGCATCGGCAGTTCGAACGCGCCCAGATGAAATTCCTCCGCGGCGCCGGGCGCGTCGGCGGACGGCAGCTTGAGCAGCGTGAACATCGCCTCCGGATACTGCTTCCAGACCGCGAGGTCTTCGGTGGTCACCGTGAGCCAGCCAAACCTGTACATGTACCGGCCGGGCTCTGTAATCCCGCCAGCTTTTTGCCAGGTGATCTTGTCGACCACGGATCGACCTCGCCAGCATGATCGATGGCCCGCCGGCCTGAGACCGGCGGGACCACCTCTGCGTGGGAGATCAGTCGACCGAAAGCGACGTCGGCGCCGGCGAGGCGGTCGACGTTCTTGCGGGCGTGCTGACCGATTGAGTAACCGGCAACTGCAGAACCGTGGCGCGCTGGCCTTCGCGCAACTGCGTTACCAGCACATAGTTGCCATTCGGGAATTCGATCGCGTCGTGATGACGATCCGGAACATGCGGATCAACCTTGCCGAACTTTCCAACACGGCAATTGATGGTGCGAGTCCAAATCCAGCGGCTGTCGTATTTAACGTCATCGGCAAATGCGAGCTCTGTCCCGGGAAGCATGCAAACGGCAACGGAAAGATCTTTTTCGGATGCAAAGCCGCGGGTCGAGGTCCCGCGGAACGTCGTGGTGACAACCGTCTCGCCAACTTCAGCGGGGCGCGTTGCCATGGCATGCAGGCTATAGTCACACATCGGATTGCTCCTCGTTCGAGATAGCAAACCCACGTCTCCACGTTCTGTTCGAGCATGACCTCCGCGCAAACGGCTCACGATCTGTCGCGGAGAAAAACCGGTTTCCCAATTTCTTCTGTCGTGCTCTGGGAGGCGCAGGCCTCTATCAAAGTGGACAGTAAGCAGCGAGCCTCGGCCCGGTTATGGGCAATTGTGCGGCCCGCAGCCACAAGCATAATCACAAGTATGTTTGAGCGCACGCGGTTCCTAGCGTGCGCGCAACAAAAAACATCAGCTCCGCGGGAGTGCTCCCGCGGAGGTGATGGCATGCCGTCCCGTAGCGGAGGGTAACGAAAAACCTAATATTTCCGATAGAGGCCGATCAGCTTGCCCTGGATCTTCACGCGGTTCGGCGGCAGGATGCGAACTTCGTAGGACGCGTTGGCCGGTTCCAGCGCGATTGACGCGCCGCGGCGGCGGAAACGCTTCAGGGTTGCTTCCTCATCATCGATCAGCGCGACCACGATATCGCCGGTGTCGGCCGTATCATTGCGTTGGATCAATGCCATGTCGCCATCGAGGATGCCGGCATCGACCATCGAGTTGCCGCGCACCTCGAGGGCGTAATGTTCGCCCGAGCCCAGCATGTCCGGCGGGACGCTGATGGTGTGGCTCCGGGTCTGCAGAGCCTCGATCGGCGTACCGGCCGCAATGCGTCCCATCACGGGGACGGCGACCGGGCGTTCACCGTCGTCAGCGCCCGGGCTGCTGCTGGTGCGGACCTTGCCGAGATTGCCTTCGATCACCGACGGCGTGAAGCCGCGGCGGCCGCCGGCGGCTGCCGAAAGTTCGGGCAGCTTGATCACTTCGATCGCGCGGGCGCGATTGGGCAGGCGGCGAATGAAGCCGCGTTCTTCAAGAGCGGTGATGAGGCGATGGATGCCCGACTTCGAGCGCAAATCCAGCGCGTCCTTCATTTCGTCGAAGGAGGGAGGAACGCCGGCCTCTTTCAGCCGCTCGTTGATGAAACGAAGAAGTTCGTACTGTTTGCGCGTGAGCATCTCGAGCAAGTCCCCCGGTGGCTGGTATCGTTCGACTCTAAGATCGTGGGAGCAGTGCTCCCGCTACTAGCTCTCGAAACAAATCATGAACGGACACTATATGTTCGGTATGTGTTCCGCAACCCGTTAATTTCCGGTGAACGCGTTTCGTTTTGGCCGGCGAGGGCCAAAAATGCCTTACAGCGGTAATCGGAGAATGTCGCAGGGCTCGCCCGCACGCGCCGCCGGCGCAAACGGAGCGCGTATCACCAGCGCATGTGACGCCGAGAGATTCGCGAGCAGCGAACTGTCCTGGTGATTGACGGGCGTCGCGACGAACGTGCCGTCAGCGCGTTTCTCGAGGCGCGCACGCAAATAGTCCTCGCGCTGATCATTGGCGGCGATGTCGCGTCCGAGCACCGCACCTTCGCGGACATTGTGAACCGCCCTGCGGCCGGACAATGCACGAATCAGCGGCACTACGAACAACAGCGTGCAGACATAGGACGACACGGGATTGCCGGGGACGCCGATCACCCGCATGGGCCCCAATCGTCCGTGCATCATCGGCTTTCCCGGCCGCATCGCGATCCGCCAGAACGCCATCGCGACGCCCTCGGCCTCCAGTGATTGCTTGACGAGGTCGTGGTCGCCGACCGAGGCGCCCCCGGTCGTGACCAGGATGTCGGCGCCCAGATCACGCGCCCGGCGAATGCCTGACGTGGTGGCTTCAATGGTATCGGCGGCAATGCCGAGGTCGACCGTCTCGGCGCCTTCGGTGCGTGCCAGCGCGCGCAGGGCGTAGCCGTTCGAGTAGACGATCTGACCGGGACCGGGATCATTGCCCGGCATCACCAGCTCGTCGCCGGTGGCGAGCAGCGCGACCTTGGGCCGGCGGCATACGGCAAGCTCCGGATAGTTCATGCTCGCCGCCAGCGAGAGATCGCGATCGGTGAGGGGGCTTCCCGCCGACAGCAGCACGTCGCCCTGGCGGAAGTCGACACCGGCGGGCCGGATGTGACGGCCTTTGACGGCGGCTTCGGTGACCGTGATGCTGCTACCGTCGGCCACAGTATCCTCCTGGATCACGACCGCATCGGCGCCATCCGGAATGACGCCGCCCGTGAAGATCCGCACGGCTTCGCCTGCGCCGACAGCCCGTTCGAACGGCCGGCCGGCGGCGACTTCGCCAATCACTGTCAGGCGCGCCTGTGCGCTCTCGGCGTCGGCGGCGCGCACCGCATAGCCGTCCATTGCCGACATGGCCTGAGGCGGTTGGGTGCGTCGCGCAGCGACATCGCGCGCGAGAACGCGATGGAAAGCCTGGTCCAGGGCAATCATCTCGTCAGGCAATGGCTCGGCGCCGGCGAGGATCACGGCGAGGGCGTCGGCAACCGGCATCAGGGCCATGATTGTTCCTTCAACGAACGGGCGGCAGCAGAACGGAATTGCCTTCTAACCGAAGCTGCACGCCGTGGCCAACCCCTCCAGCCGCACGGCTGCCTGCTGACGGCGCTGATGATCGCCGTCCTACGGCAAGGTGATGTTCTCGTGCGCGAGCACGCGCTGCACTGCTGGTCGACGCGAGGTTTGATCGGTCAAACGACGCCAGGCCGGATAACTGTTCTTCATGTCCAGGCCGACGCGCCCACCCCACTGGTAGAAAACGAGAAGGTACGGATCGACGACGGAATAGCCGCTGGGAAGCGCCCATTCTCGTCCGTCATCGAGCAAGTGCTCGATGTAGGCATACTGCTCGCGCAGGTTTTGCTGCCCTTTCGTCTGGACCACCGCAAAGTCGTGCTCGTCGTCTACGAAACGATTGGCACGCCATATCTGGCCGTACGACATCGCGTGCACGTTGCTCGCAAGCCAATTCATCCATTCGATGGCACGTGCTTCACCGGCTGGATCAGCCGGCAACAACCGCGCTTGTGGATGTGTGCGTGCCAGATAGAAAAGAATGGCATGCAGCTCCGTCAGCAGGTTGTCCGAACCGCCGATCCGACCGGGCACAGCAGAGAGAGCCGGCACGCGCCCTTTGGGATTCCTCGCCATCCAAGCCGGACTCGTCGTACCCTCTCCACCCATGTGGCCGCGCGAGGAAACCAGCTCGAGCTCGTAGGGCTCGCCGATCTCCTCCAGCACGATATGCGCCGCCATCGAGCAGGCGCCCGGCGAATAGTACAAGCGATGTTGCATGGATGAATTCCCGGTTCTGCTCTATCGGTGAAGAATAAAAAGAATCTAGTTGCCGAGCTTGATGTCGGCATCCTTGATCACTTTTGCCCACTCGGGAATCTCTTTCCTGATGATCGCGGCAAACTCGGCCGGCGTGTTGCCGACCGGCTCGAGGCCAAGTTCGTCGAACTTCCTGCGCACCTCCGGCGTCGCCAGGGCCTTGACGGTTTCGCCGTGCAATTTATCCAGAACATCCTTCGGCGTGCCGGTCGGCGCGAGCAGGCCGAACCACGGCACGGCCTCGAAGCCGGGGAATCCGGATTCCGCCATGGTCGGCAGGTCCGGTGCCAGGGCCGAGCGCTTGATCGAGGTGATGGCCAGCGCGCGCAATTTCCCTTCGCGCACGAGCGGCACGACGTTCACAATATTGGCGAACGACATGGTGATCCGGTTGGCGAGCAAGTCCGGCATCAGCGCCGTCGTGCCGCGATAAGGCACTGCTGAAATATCGACATGCGCCCTGTATTTGAACAATTCGGCGGCCAGATGCTGCGAGGTGCCCACGCCGGCATGGCCATAGGAAAGCTTGCCGGGCTTCGCTTTGGCGAGCGCCACCAGGTCCGCCACGGTCTTGACCGGCAGCTCGGACGGAACGGCGAGCACGTTCGCTGCGATGAAGACCTGCGAGATTGGTGCGAAGTCCTTGAGCGGGTCGAATGGCAGTGTTTCATACAAGCCCGGATTGATGACCAGCGACGAGTTGCCGCCCATCAGCAACGTGTAGCCGTCGGCGGCCGCCTTGGCGACGCGATCGGTGGCGATGTTGCTGCCGGCGCCGGGAATATTCTCGACCACGAACGGCGAACCCCAGACTTCCGAGAACCGGTCGGCAAGGATGCGCGCCGCAAGGTCGGGCGCCGTGCCGGGTGTGAAGCCGACCAGGATTTTCACCGGCCGGTTCGGATAACCGGATTGCGCGGAAGCCGTCTGCGCCGCGAGCAGCACGAGCAGGGCGGCGAACAGGTTCGCAGCGAGCCTCATCGTTCCCTCTATCGTTCTGCATGACCGTTTGCCCGGTCTTTGCCGTCGAACCTGACGGCAAGTGTGGCATCGGCGAGCAGCGCCTGCAAGGCGGCCCAGGCCGCGGCCCGTTGCCAGCAGCCGCAGCACCAGTGAGCGGGGCGATGGACTCGAACAATCGGAAGTTGGCCGATCTCCGCTTTGAGCCGGCTTTCAGGGTTGAGCGGAAGTTAGATGTCGGAGCCGTCAGGTCGCATTTTAACTCGAAGCGGACGTCGGACCGAAATTGCCTACGCTGCCGTTAAGTGCATCAGGCCAGGATTTTGAAATGAAGCGGCACGAGTTCATCGCGCTGGGTGACGCGGCGGCGACGACGTGGCCGCCGGCCGCAGGCACGCAGCACCGGCGGGCGAGGTTCGGCTACCTGCGGCAAGCGTGGCCGACATTAGGGCCTTCGTTCAACTGGAACAGAGAGCCTGCGGGAGGTATGGCCTAGTGCGGCTGTCTCGATCGCTTGAGTTCGGCGACTTGAAACTTCCCGGCGGCCTGCAGGCTGCTACAAACCCACCAGGCTCTATTTCGGTACTCGCCCAAGAACATTTTGGTCTCGACGCAATCCACGTAGGATTTGTAGTTGAGGTTGTCTCTGCACGTTGCCGAGAAAGGTGCAGTTGTTTGTCCGCCCCCCAACTCGCTACACCCAACCCAAGGGTCTTTGCCGTGTGGAAGGCTTGATTCGCAGCCACCGTTGCAATTGCTGGCGACTTTCTCCAGCTTGGAAATCCTCCCCAATACTGAATCTGGCGCACGCGATGGCGTTTGAGCGGTTGACGTTTGCGCCGTTGACTGTGTCCGGCGAGATGCCGCTGTGTTTGCTACCTGCTTCGGCCTATGTGGCCTTGCCACCTGCTTCGGCGCTTCGACCGTGATGGAGGGAAGCGGGGCGGCGGAGCCTGTTGCGGTTTGCGACGCTGCCGGGCCGCACAGCAAGACAGTTGACAAGACAGCGACGGCTGAGGGCGCGGCAACGCTTAACGAAAATCTCATGACCATTCCTTTCGAGGACGGACATGCCGCCCCAATGCAATGCATCCAGGTGACCACACCCAATTACCTAGCCGAAAATTGCGAACTTGGCCACTAGGTGTCAAAGGATTCCAGCCGATGACCGCCATCGACCATGTGGCCAAGGGAACGCGGACCACTCGCCTAAAGATTGTCGCGTTTGAGTTGGCACCTTTGAGACATGCAGACCGCCCCTGAAAGGTCTGCTCGTGAGGGAAGACCGGAAGTCGTCGGCGCGGGGTCGAAACGACGCGAATGACCCGTCTCGGACACTGTGCCGCGGGGCACGTCGACCGGCCACCGTTGACAAGCGCGCGAAACGGGACGTCCACTTCTCGCGCTTGAACAATCGCCGCAATGGGCCTCCTCGCCCGATAGTCTTCACATCGAGATGCTGTGAGGCCAATGGGAGGTAACCATGAAGAAGTCCATGTTCGCACTGGTTCTGCTGGCCTTTGCTGCCGATTTTTTGGTTCAATCCCCCGCACGAGTGTTCGCCGGACCTGCAGAGGATGTGCAGGCTGCGATGCAACTTCTCAAGTCGAAAGCCGCGACGCTGGGTGCACCCACCATCAACGGTGAGGAGGCAGTCGTCGGCAAGATTGTCCCCGCGCTACATTTTGGCGCAACCAAGATGAATAACAGTTTCGTGCTGGTTGACGAGGTCCAGAAGGAAGCGGGTGGCACGGCCACGATCTTCGTCAAGAGCGGCGACGAGTTCGTCCGCGTGGCAACGAACGTCAAGAAGGATGACGGGTCGCGGGCGATAGGCACCATTCTCGACCCAAAGGGTAAAGCCATCGCGGCTATTGCCAACGGCGAAAGCTATTTCGGAGAGGCCGATATCCTGGGCAAGCCTTACGTCACCGGCTATGAACCAATCCGCGATGCAAGCAGCAAGGTCATCGGCGTCTATTACGTCGGTTATTTGAAGAACTAGAGGTATGTCTGTTTATCGGCGTGGATCGGAAGTGGTCGGCACACGGCCGGAACGACGAGATTGACCCAACTCAGACGCCGGCCGCACACAACGGATATCAGCTTGAAGTAAGTTTGACGCTTTCGAGCTCTACTTACGAGCCGCACCGATCGACTGCCGCGCGCGGGGAGCACGAGATCGCGCAAGTTCATTGGGGACGTTGTCGGGCTCCGAACAAAGAGGCGCCGGCGGGTCGCACCGACGCCTCCTTCGCAATATCGAGCAATGGCGGAACGGGTCAGCCCGGTCCTGCGCCTTGCGTGGCGGTGTACACGGCGTAGAGCGACTGGCTCGCAGCCATGAACAGGCGGTTGCGCTTGGGGCCACCGAAGCAGATGTTGCCGCACACTTCGGGCAAGCGGATCCGGCCGATGAGCTGGCCGTCCGGCGTCCATACCGTCGCGCCGCTATAGCCCACGTGACGTCCGGCATTGCTTGAGGCCCAGACATTGCCGTTGACATCGCAGCGCACGCCGTCCGGACCGCACTTCACGCCGTCAATGATGAAGTCGCTGAACAGCTTCTGATTGGTGAGCTTGTTGTCGGGGCCGACATCGAACACGGACACGTCGCCCTTGCCGCCGGCCCCCGTATCGCCCGGCCCTTTGCCGGTGCTGACGACATACAGCTTCTTGAAATCGGGCGAGAAGGTGAGGCCGTTGGGGTCGGGCACCTGGTCCTCGGTCAGCACGAGGTCGACGCGCCCGCTGGGATCGATACGGTAGCAGTTGGTCGGAAGCTCGCGCTTGCCCGGCACGAAGCCAGCCGGCTGCCCGATCCGCGGATTGAGCTTGCCGCCCGCATTGCTGGCACCGCCCGACGCGTCCGGCTCGCCCTCGTAAAGCTGGCCGCCATAGGGCGGATCGGTGAACCAATAGCTGCCATCCGGGTGAGCGACGACATCGTTCGGTGAGTTGAGCTTCTTGCCGTTGAAGTTGTCGGCGAGCACGGACACCGTGCCGTCGTGCTCGTAGCGCACGACCCTTCGGGTGAGATGTTCGCAGGAGAGCTGTCGGCCCTGGAAGTCGAACGAGTTACCGTTGGAGTTGTTGGACGGAGAGCGGAACACGCTCACGCGACCATCATCCTCCGACCATCTCATCTGCCGATTGTTGGGAATGTCGCTCCACAGGAGATAGCGGCCCTGCGCGCTCCAGGCCGGACCTTCGGCCCACAGCAATCCGGTGTAGAGACGCTTGATCGCGGTGTTGGGTTGGGCAAGGTCGTTGAACGATGGATCGACCGCGATGATGTCCGGGTCCCAAAAATAGGTGGTCGGGGCACCGCCGGGGCCGAAATCGCGCGGCGGGCTGGTGATTGTCGTCGGGGGCGCCACCTCGCTGCTTTGCTGGGCCACCGCACGACCGGCCCCGACCACGGTCGCACCGGCGGCGACCGCCAGGCCATGCGCGAATGTTCGTCGCGAAATCATCGATTGGGGATCGCCCCGCTCGTCGCGTGCCATGAAATCCTCCCAAGATCTGCGCCGACCGGTTGATCCGGTCATGCGACCGGAAGGTTATTCCGATCCGGGTCCGGTTGCGAGCGCCGCATTCGATCCAGCCCGCGGCCAAAGCGTGCACCTCGTCCAACTCGTGTCCATCGCCGGCGTCGCGGCGGGTCGCCGCGCCATGGCGCTTGGATCGGCCTCGAAGCAGGTGGATCTGTCCGACGTCGCTTCGTCCTGCTTTTCCTATGAATTGACCATTGATCGGCGGCAGAAGGCTGTTCAGGATGCAGCCGGGAATTTAGTGCCTGGGAATATCCATCTCGGAAACCCGTCGGGTGGTCTGAATATGCCGCTTCTGGGTAAAGCAGCCGTCGCCATGTGGTGGAACGTTCGGCCGGAGCAACGTTCCGAGTTTGGCGATTGGCATTCGCACGAACATTTTCCGGAACGAATGAGCATTCCGGGATTTCGGCGGGGTTCGCGATGGACGAGCACGCTCGATGGAGAAGGTTTCTTCGTGCTCTACGAACTCGAGCAGTACGAGATCCTGACGTCCAAGGGATATCTCGACCGGCTGAACGCTCCAACCGTCTGGTCGACCAGGATGATGCCCCATCACCTCAACATGGTCCGTAGCCAGTGCCGGGTCGGCGCGAGCTTTGGCGGCGGGGTCGCAACGTCGCTCGCGACGATCAGACTTTCGCCCGAAGCCGGAAGGGAGGCCGGCCTGGAGACCGCAGTCGTGGCAACGCTCCGTGAGCTGGCGTCGAAGCCGGGACTGACGGGCGCCCACCTCCTGATTACCGACACGCCGAAGACGAGCGTGCGCACGACTGAGCAACAGATACGCGGGTTGGACGGAGTGGCCGATTGGATCGTTCTACTCTCGGGCTACGACCCGGAGGTCGTAGAACTGGTGGTTTCGAGCAGGCTGTCCACGCCTGCAGTCCGGAACATGGGCGCGCAGGAGACGGTCACTGCTGGATATTACAGGCTCGCTTTCACGATGAGTCCCCAGGACGTGGCAGCGACCGCGTGAGTGCAGCGTCACGAAGCTACGTCACATTCACGCCCGCGAATGCAACCGACCAAGAGCGAGGTGAGGTGTCTCCAAAGAGATCTGCCGCAGGCGGAAATTGAGACGTCGAAGCATCGCCGTGTTTTTCGACCTAAAGGGAGCTAGGCCATGAAATGTAGCAAGCGGTCGTTTGCCGTTGTCTCCGTACTCTTCGCAGTGCTTCTGTCATCGAGTGCAGGAAAACTCCATGCGGGCGACCACGATCTCGCCTCTCTCACCTTCGCGGCAGCTCGGACCGCTAAACAGCAATGCATAAATACCTGTCGTGCACGATATCGCGACTGCCTGTCCTTGAAGCAAATACCATCCTTTGAGTGTCGGGGCATTTACCAGGATTGCACCCGCAACACTTGTACTGCTGGTCCGGCTGGTAGACCGTCCTGGCAAGGGTTTCCGTCGTAGTTGATCGCGAAGGTCCCCCGCGCTTCTCGCCCGTGCTGACGAGGTGGTCGAGGAGGCCTGCTTTCGCTATCGGCACCTTTGAGACATTCAGACCGCCCCTAAAAAGGTCTGCTCGTGGGGGAAGACCGGAAGTCACCGGCGCATGGTCAGAACGACGCGAATGACCCCAAGTGGGACCTCGACACGGCTCAGGAGTGCCAGAGTTTACGAGGCGACGATTTGCGAAATGCTTGAACTTCATAGTCGGTCATCTCGACCAATCTAAAGCCCCCACAACCCGCTGCTTTTCTGGACCCCTGCGATTGGTCCTGGAGGGAGGCAACGGTGACGGACTCGGATGTGCCCGAGAAGGTACCGGATAAGGCAACGTCTAGCGGTTTGCCTGGTCGCTTCCGTACGATCTTGTCGATGGGTTAGGGAGGCATCTCGGAGCAATGAGGTGACAGCTCAGGCGAATTGACAAGCAAACAGGAGGAAGTCATGAAAAGTCAAATGATGGCTTTGCTCACAGGCGTTGCGATCGGAGTAACCGCGATCCAAGGTCTCTATGCTCAAGGAGCCAAGCCGAAAGCGTACTCCATCGGCGAGAATGAAATCCTCGATGCGTCTGCCCAAACCGCATACCTGCCTACAGCGCGGAAGGCGGTAGAAGCAGCCCATGGTCGCCCCTTACGCACCACCGCGGGACGGGTTGTTCAGATCGAGGGTGCGCCCGCTCCCAAGAGTGTCGCAATGGTGGAATGGGACAGCGTGGATGACGCAGTGGCATTCTACAAGTCGAAAGCCTGGGCAGACCTCGCGCCTGAACGTGACAAGGCAGTCAAGGTAATACGGAGGTACGTCGTCGAAGTCGAAAAGTAGTGAGCTCGCGGACTAAAGCGCGATGAGGTCAGGTTGAATCATCAACGCGCTTTAGATCTTTGATCTTTGATTGAGCATGATCTTTTCGGGGAACCGCTACACACTTTTCCGGACCATGCTTTAGCGATCGCAGTGCGGTGTCACACTCGTACGACTGGCGATCAAGACGAGGTCGTCTGATCGGCGGCCTCATCTCTCGCGATTGACCCAAATCGCTCCGATTTTAAGGGGGCGCGAAACTTCTTTTGCGGCGCTACGTTTCGAGGGTGACCCGGAAGACATTTGCTCGAGCCGAATTCTTCTGAGTCTGACCCCTGAGCGGACGTTGATTGGCGATGGCAGAATGCCTGTCGTGGGGCTAAAGTCATCACGCCCGTACGTGTCGCGTCGGAGCCCAAGGCGGAGGGGGAACAGCATGGCAGCGCACGGATCAGGTGGACTGCTGCTTTGCGTGGGACTCCTGCTTGCGATGCCGGCGCTGGCCGCCGCGCCGGCCGACCGGGATGAGTGCGCCGCCAGCGCCGACAAGCCCGACGTCGGGGGCGCGGCCTGCAGCCGCATCATCGACGATGCAAGCGAGCAGGTGGCAGAACGCGTCGAGGCCTTCAAAAACCGCGGCCGCGGCTCCTTCAACAGGAAGGATTACGACGGCGCGATTGCCGACTACGGCGAGGCCGTCAAGCTCAGCCCGAAGGACGCCTGGGCCTTTGCGCATCGGTGCGAGGCATACGAGAGCAAAGACGATCACGACGCCGCCATTGCGGATTGCACCGAGGCGATCAAGATCAATTCG
Organism: uncultured Alphaproteobacteria bacterium; assembly: GCA_963770385.1. Taxonomy (GTDB): domain Bacteria; phylum Pseudomonadota; class Alphaproteobacteria; order Rhizobiales; family Xanthobacteraceae; genus Bradyrhizobium. Next base: position 5,262,069 of record CAVYPJ010000003.1, read on the forward strand.
ACATATGGCTGGGCCTACGACAACCGTGGCGTCGCGTATTACGGTCTGCATGAATACGATGCAGCGCTGGCCGACCACGCCGAGGCGATCAGGGTCGATTCCAGGGACGTGTGGGCCTATGCCCGCCGCGGCATGGCGTGGACGGAAAAGGGTGAATTCGACCAGGCCGTCGCCGATATCACCGAGGCGGTCACAATCGATCCGAAATACGCCTTTGGGTTTGGCCAAAGGGGTCAGGCGCTCTTCAGGAAGAGGTTGATCACGAAAAAAGGCGGATGGGAGCCCGCGATCGCAGACTACAGCGAAGCCATCAAGCTCGATCCAAATCTGGTCTGGCTGTACAGTTCGCGCGGCGTCGCCTACGGCAACAATCACCAATACGATTTAGCCGTTCCGGATTGTAGCGAGGTCATCAAGCGCGAACCCAAAAATTCCAGCGGGTACAATTGTCTCGGCGTCGCTTACGAAGGCTTGGAGAACTATAGCCGCGCGATCGCCGCCTACAATCAGTCGATCAGCCTCAACCCAAAGAACGGCGTTGCGTACTGGAATCGCGGCAATGCCTATGCGGCGCTGCGCAGGATCGATGACGCGATCCGGGACTATGACCAGGCGATCGCGATAAACCCCAAGGACTTCAACTCTTTCAACTCTCGCGGCAAAGCCTATGTCGCAAAGGGCGACCGCGGTAACCCGATTGCAGATTTCAACGCGATTGCAGATTTCACACAAGCGATCCAATTGAATCCGTCCTATGTCGAGGCCTACAACAACCGGGGGCTCTCCCATGAAACGATGGGCCGCCGCGGCGAGGCGATCGCCGATTTCCGCAAGGCGCAATCGATCAACTCGGCCGACCCGGTCAGCAAGAAAGTGCTCCGCATGCTCGGTTTCTGATCGCGTGCCGTTCAAATTCTGCTCAAAGAGCGGACCCGTGATCCGACTCGTCCGTGCTGCGACGATCGCCACGTTTTACTGCGATTACCATTCGTCGTCGTAGTACTGCCACCGCGGTCGGTACTGCCGGCGCGGCGGTGGCGCCCGAGGCCGCATTCTGGCTTGCGGCGATTGAGTTGGTCCTGCCGAAGGCAGTGATGTCATGGGCAATGCGTGTTGTTGCTCGGACACCTTGGCGAGCAGGCGCGCCATGTCTTCCTGTCTCACCTTGAGCTGCTCAATGGCCTTTGAGTTGTCGGTGGCTATCTGCTCCTGCTTCAACTTTAGCTGTTCGATCTCTCGCTTCAGATCCGCGACATCGCGCGCCGTCGCCTGCTGCAACGGAATCGGCTCGGAGACGCCGGCAGCCGCTGGCGCGGCGTCTTGCGGCCCGGCCTGAGCGAGCGGTGTTGCTTGCGCAGGCGCGGTTTCTGCCGTGGTCAGCTCAATGGATGGACCGGGCTGTGCGGGCACCGGCGGGTTTGTCGGCGGCGACAACGACGTTAAAACGGGCTGCCGCGTCAAACGGGCTCCGATCAGCGTGATGCCGTCCCGAGACAACTGCGACACGAGAGCTGCGACGACAAGGCATCCCACCAACAGCAGGCTGATGGGGAGCAGGCCGATTGAGCCAGGCACTGCCGGCTTGCCTCGCGGTGACTGCGGGGCGGGTCTGGCCGAGGGATTGTGCGCATCATCCGCGGGTCTGGCCGAAGGGGTGTGCGGATCATCCCGCTCCATTTTTGAAAGCTGTTCAGTCACGCGCGCGATCTCTTCATCAGCATTCGCGATCCGTTCTCGGACACGGGCGAGCTGTTCATCAGCGTGCGCGATCAAGACATCCTTTGTGTTCGGTGTGGAATTCATCGGCGCTTGCCTCTCGGTCCAATGTCATCCGCGTATCGGGTCAACACCCACCAGGTCGACCGCCAGCCAAAGACCTTAATGCAATCTTGTAAGGGTCAGACGATAGACAATATAGGGCCACATCGCCAGACGCGCCAAGTCCGACGGTGCGGCCAGCGAACGCGGGGAATGGTGGAGGCTTCAACGAAGTGCCTGCGGGTTTACTCCACAGCGGATAGCGAGTCGCACTTCGATCAAGTCGAAATTCCGACAAGCTCCCGGCGGTTCACCCCAAGGCCACGGTGTTCGAAGCGTCGGCAAATTATGCGGCGACACGCATCCGCTTCGCGCGCATTTCGTCGGGGCTCGACATTCCGCCAAGGCTGATCGCCCGCGCCGACGAGGTGATCGCGCAAGCTTCCCCGTGTTGCGGCGCGTGAGTCCGGAGCTGGCCCAAATGCGAGGTGCCAACCGCATCGTGCCATGTCCGATGTTAAGGGCGAAGCGGAAAACATGTGCTCGTGTTGAGTTCTTCTCAGTTTAACTCATTGCGGACCTTCAACCTCATCGAGGTAGTCCGCGTATTGACCTTAGCAGCGCATTCAAGTAGCGTTACAATTCGTAGCGCTACATCAGGCAGCGTTACGAACGCGAAGGCGTGCCCTTGGTTTGCAATTATAGGTAGCGTCGCATGTGATTGCGATCTCAGCCTGAGCTGCTTTTGGAGGAAGTCATGAAGTCGATTTGCAAGGTTGCTCTGGTGTTGTCGATTTTCATCTGCTCGATATCGGCGCACGCGCAGGCGCCAACTCCCTCGAAGGCGGGTCCCAAAATAACGAAAAAATCTCAATTACATGATGGCTGCCACAGCAGATTTGCCCAGATGTCAGGCAAGCCTTGCCACTAGCACGGGGCAGCTCAAGAGCGACGAGAGGTCGTCTCAGTTGACGGCCTCTTTTGCTCAAATCTCTCTCCGGCACAACTCGGACCATCGGCGACAGCTGCTATTGTGCCGCTGGGGGCTTGGACGGAGGCAATTCCAGGCGATATCAGTGCGATGATCATAAACGCTCTCAAACTTGTTGCGTTGGCTGGACTGTCATTGATTTCGACCGGAGCTTGGCCAAATCCTCGCTACGGAGCGGCTATCGCCATCGGCCTGTGCGTCCTGGCCGCTGTTGTCATTCACTTCGCTGCGCCTTAGAGCAGCCGCGAATTCCTCGCGCCATTACCGCCGCGCCGGCGGCGTTTTCGTTTGAGACGTCAACTACCGGCCCTTCCGAGACATGCCAAGCGTTATGATGAATGTCCGCGTTCGAGGACAAAGCGGAAAACATATGCTCGCGCTGAGTTCTTCTCCGTTTGACCCAAGGCAGACCTTGCGCCTCACATTGGCGCGGTGCGCGCCAGGCAGTGCGCGCTAGTACGGACGATTGGGCGCGATCGCCTCACGACACCTCAGGTCCACCCGCCTAGATTCCGATCTTGGCAGTCACGCGTTGCAGAGATCGAAGACAGAATGAAAGTTTCGAAGCGCAAAAGCTGGGTGTGGTGCCCTCCACGGGAAGTGCGCTGCGAACAACCGCGTTCCGGTGACCTAAGCAACGCCGGATCGGTCGAATTAGGATAGCTGCGACTTCAATCGCCTGATAGCTGACGCGACTTGATAGGCTTGCGAGGTCGAAAATGCCGGATTGGGTGTGAGATGGACAATCGCTTTTGGCGTGCGACGCTTGTTCTATCCATTATCATTCTGCCGATTTATACAATTGGTCACGCTCGCGCCCACGATCATCAGCGCCCTGAGCTGAACGGTTGGTACGCGAGCCTGCATAGCGGCAAAGGGCCTTGCTGCGACGGCACGGACGCGAAGCGCGTTGATGACGCCGATTGGGACACTAAGGACGATCACTATCGCGTACGCATCGACGGCGAGTGGGTCGATGTTCCGAAAGAGGCCGTTGTAGACGGACCGAACCGCGCTGGCCGCACGATGGTCTGGCCTTACTATCTGGATGGTCATCCGAAGGCACGCTGCTTTATGCCGGGGAGCATGGGCTGATGGCGAACGCACGGCGGTCAGTCCCTTACACATGGCGTTCATACGCTGAGTTGTTCAACACGGGTGCGGCGCATGAGCCCGGTTGTGGCCCGCAAGCGCGTCACCGACCTCGATAAACCATGTATTGGTTCTGCTTTACTTCCAACTGCAGTGGCCTGTTTTAGTCCGGCCAGCGGCCGGCCGGCTGCGTGCCTCAATGGGCGTGCGTCGCTCAGGGACGAACGCGGATGATCGTCTTCCCCTTGCGTCGCTCGGTCGGATTTAAGGCGGCGACGGCATTGTCGAGGGTCGAGACGTTGCCGATGTTCGTCCGCAGTCGTCCGTCTCGCACCCGCTGGACGATCTCACTCAGTTGCGCACGATCGGACTCGACGACGAAATCGACCGCGAGGCCGTCGGCGGGCCGTGCCTCGGCCGGCCCGACGATGGACACCAGCGTTCCTCCGGCTCGAATCAGGCCTGCGGACCGCTTCCCGATGTCGCCGCCGATGACATCGAACACCAGATCGACTCCACCGAGGTCTTCCAGGGCGTCGTTGTCGAGGTCGACGAACTCCTTCGCGCCGCAGTCGAGCACCGTCTGACGGTCGGCGGCGCGTCCGGTGCCGATGACGTAGGCGCCGGCCTCTCGTGCGAGTTGCGTCACCATCGACCCGACTGCGCCCGCCGCGCCGTGCACGAGGACGCTCTGCCCCGCCTGAAGGCGGCCGTGCTCGAACAGTCCCTGCCACGCAGTCAGGCCCGAGATCGGCAGGCTCGCGCCCACCGTGAAGTCGACGTCGCCCGGCAGCGGCGCGAGGTTGCGTGCCTCGATCGCCAAATACTCGGCCAGCGTGCCGTCGCGATACCAGTCGGCGAGGCCGAACACCCGCTGTCCTACCGACAGCCCCGTCGTGCCATATCCGATAGCGGTGACCACTCCGGCCAGCTCGTGTCCGGGGATCGACGGCGTTCGGTCCCGATCGAGGCGATCGGTCCAGGTCGAGGGCCAGGCCAGCTCAGTCGGGACGAATCCCGACGCATGAACCTGAACGACGACGTCGTTTATCGCTGCCTGCGGCTCGGGCCGCTCCACCAGCTTCATCCCAGCCATTCCCGCAGCCTGGTCCGTTACAACGATCGCCTTCATGGGAATTATCTCCTCGGTCATTTGTCTCTTTGGTGGAAATGTTGCAGGGAGCGTTGACGCGCCGGCTATCCACAAAATGTCAGGCAGTGTGGAACTCCCGTCTCCGTGTCGGCGATCTGCGCTGCGCTGTCTGCATTGACCGGGGTCCCGACTAAGCCTGATGGATCGGGATCGCTGCGGTCGCTGGCGTTAGCGAACAGATGCGTTGCGGCTGATCATAAAACAGTACCAAGATTTGCGATTTTGGCTGTACCATCGCGCGATGGCTGTCCTCCCCATCCAACTCGATCGTGCCAAAAGGGCTCCGTTGGCTGCCCAGATTTATTCGGCGATCCGAGGGGGCATCGGGACGGCAAACAGGAATTTGGATTGCGAAGGCCGCTAGGCGTCATACGGCGATCCCGTAGATGGCCGCTGCGATGCGAAACCAGCAGGCGCAATCGAGCGGGATGCAGTCGGGTGCAGCCGTTGCCGAGGCAACGTCGAAGGGCGCAGCCTCCAGCCCGTCAGGCAAATCACCTTCGCGAAGTGTGCGATCTGCGCGCTCTTGATCCTTTCATCATGGTCGTTCGCCGTGAAAAGGAGCTGCGCCAAAAATCGAAGTTTGCCTGCGTTTTCAACGCGAACACCTCTGTCCAGATCTCCGTGCAAAAAGATTTCTCTTTCGTTTTTTCCGAAATTGAGGCCTGCTTCATCTATCCCGCCTCATGCAGAGGGACGTACGCGTCGTCACGATACGTTGGGTGCGGGCCGCGATGGACGTGAGGGCGCCGGCAGACGACTGGCGCCCGCGCGGACGGAGAAGTCGTGTGGTCCTGGCGCCCCGGTGCTGGCGCTAAATTTGCGAAGACGCCGATACGTCTCGCAGGTGACGGGGGCAAGAGAGCCGGTCCCCGGGGAGAGCACGAAGGACACCGTTAAAACCATCGCGCAGGGAAGGCCGGTCATTCCGGCTGAACCTGTGGTGACCGCCGCGTGCATTTTCTTTCGCACGCGGGCCACGGGCATCAGCCGATGCCCGGCCTTCCCTGCGCCCTCCGTGATGGCGGCGGCTTTGATTGGATAGCTCGGGCATCTCTGTCGCGAGATCGCCGGTGCATGCGCGTTCGTCATGCGCTGCGTCGTAAGTCAATGAAGATGAAACTAGATCCCCAGCGCCGCCAGCGTAGAAGCGACATCACCCGACGAGCGCACCTGTACCGCCTTCAGCCCGCAAGCGCGGGCGCCTTCGACGTTCTGCGCGAGATCGTCGAAGAACACGATGCGCTCGGCCGGCACGCCGATCGACTTTATCACATGATCGTAGGCCGCCGCGTCCGGTTTCCGCAGCCCGATGGCCGACGACAGATAGAGTTCGCGAAAATGGCCGAGCAGGTCCGGGTAGGCTTCCGAAAAATATTCGATATGCGGCCGGTTGGTGTTGGAGAAGACATAGAGCGGCATCCGCTCGGCCGCGCGCGGCAGCAGCGCGGCGATATCAGGCATTGCGCCGGCGAAGATCGCGTTCCATCCCTGCAGAAGCTGATCGTCCGAGATTGCGATGCCGAGCGAGTTGCGCAGGCTCTCGAAATACTCGGCGTCGCTGATCTTGCCGGTCTCGTGCCGGAAAAAGAGTCATCCCTTACGAAGCGCGCCGTGATGTCGGCCGGCGCACAGCCGGCATGTTCGGCCCAGCAGGCGACCGCCCGTGAGAAATCGATGTCCAGCACGACCCGGCCGAGGTCGAACAACAGCGCATCGGCGTCGCCGGGGGAGAGACGGGGAGGGAGCATGGTCCGCCCGTGTAAACCTCCCCGCTCGTCCGTCAATACCTGTATGGCTCGATGTCCAGCAAGGGAAACGCGCTGAACACGCCCGGCATGTTGGTTGGCGCGGCCTGGTGCAGCATGGACTTCTCGATCTCGGCAAACGAGGTGGCGCCGAGCAGGCCGAGCGTCCGGATCACCTCGTCTTCCAGGAGTTCGAGCATGCGCAGCACGCCGGCTTCACCGCCCGCGGCCAGTGCCCAGCATTGCATGCGGCCGATGCCGACCAGGTCGGCGCCGCAGGCGATCGCCTTCACCACGTCGGAGCCACGGCAGAATCCGCCATCGACCATGACCTTGGCGCGGCCCTTCACGGCCTCGACGATCTCGGGCAGCACATGCATGGCGCCGCGGCCGTGATCGAGCTGCCGGCCGCCATGGTTGGAGACGTAGATCCATTCGACGCCGTGATCGAGCGCGATTCTCGCGTCTTCGGCCGTGGCGATGCCCTTGAGGATCAGCGGGATCTTGTACTTGTCCTTGATCAGCTTGACGGTGCGCCACTCCAGTCCCTTCTGGAAGTCGCCGCCGGTCGCGCGCAGCCGGCTTTCGCGAACATAGCGCTTGGCGATGTCGCGCTCGCGGCGGCTGTAATGGGCCGTATCGACCGTGAGGCAGAAGGCGGCATAGTTCTTGGCGATGGCCCGGCTGACGCAATCCTCGACGAAGGCATCATCGCCGCGAACATAGAGCTGGTACATGCGCAGCGCGTCGGGCGCGGCGTCGGCGGTGTTCTCCAGGCCCGGATCGGAGACCGAGCTCAGCATGTGGGACGCCCCGAACCTCCCGACGGCACGCACGACGGCGGCGGCGCCTGTCGGATCGAAAATCTCCAGCGCGCCGACCGGCGCGAGCACGACGGGCAGGCGCATCTTGCGGCCGAAGCGTTCGACCGACGCGTCGACCTTGGCGACATTGCGCAGCACGCGCGGGCGGAATGCGATCTCATCCAGCGCCATCCGGTTGCGGCGCATCGTGGTTTCGGTCTCGGCGGCGCCGACGATGTAATCCCAGGCGTTCTGGTTGAGATTGGCGCGCGCCTTCCGGATGAACTCGTGAAGATTCTGGAATGGCTCGGCGCTGGCGCCGAGCTCTGTGTTCCGTGTCGGCCGGATCGGAGACGCCTCGTTCATATGTTCCTCCCAGAGAACTATTGCGGTCTTGTTATCATTTCGCGTATCGCTTCCGGAGGCGTCACGCCATCCCAAAATTGCATGGCTTGCGGGCGGAGCCGCGTGACCGCGCGCCGGTTTTCCCGCTTTGCCGGGGCGGTCGCCCCCGATATCGTCGCCCCAACGAAGATCATCGAGGAAGCGGACATGTCGGAGCTCTTGCTGTTCACGCCGCTCGCGATCCGGGGCATCGAGCTGCGCAACCGGATCGTGGTGCCGCCGATGCACCAATATTCGGCGGTGAAGGGGTTTCCAACCGACTGGCACTTGATGAACGCAGGCAAGTTCGCGGCCGGCGGCGCGGGGCTCGTGATCGTCGAATCGACCAAGGTCGAGCGGCGCGGCTGCGGCACGATCGGCGACCTCGGGATCTGGGACGATGCTTTCGTCGAGCCGCTCGGCAGACTCGCCAAATTCATCAAGCAGCAGAGCGCGGTTGCCGGCATCCAGCTCGGCCATTCCGGCCGCAAGGCGCGCGCCAATCGTCCCTGGGAGGGCGATGGACCCCTTCGGCGCACGCCCGAGATCGACGACTGGGATGCCTGGACGCCGGTCGCGCCGAGCGCAATCGCGCATAGCGAGAAATGGCCGGCGCCGCGCGCTCTCGACCGGCAGGAGGTAAAGGACCTTGTGCAGGCCTGGGGCAACGGCGCGCGGCGGGCACACGAGGCCGGCTTCGACGTTCTGGAGCTGCACGGCGCCCATGGCTATCTCGTGCATGAATTCCTGTCCGAGCGCGCGAATCAGCGGACCGACGAATATGGCGGGTCCGAATCGAACCGGATGCGCTTCTTGATCGAGATCACCGAGGCGGTCAGGGCGCATTGGCCCGACCACAAGCCCTTGTTTGTCCGGCTGTCCGTGGAGGACAATGCCGGCTTCGGACCCGAGCAGAGCGCGAGGCTGGCCAAAATCCTCAAGACCAAGGGCGTCGACGTCATCGACTGCTCCTCCGGCGGTATTTCCGATGCCGCGCCGATTCTCGGCAAGGAAATCAAGTACAACTACCAGGTGCCGCTGTCGGACTATGTCCGCCGCCATGCGGATATCATGACCATGGCGGTCGGGCTGATCATCCATGGCGACCAAGCTGAACGAATTTTAAGTGAAGGCCACGCTGATTTGATCGCGATCGGCCGGGAAATCCTTAATAATCCGAACTGGCCGATGGATGCTGCTTTGAAATTAGGCGCAGACGGACCGTTCCGGAATGTTCCGCCGCAGTTCGGCTACTGGCTCGGCACCCGGGAAAAGCGCGGTTTCGGTACGAAACCGTCAACTTGGCAGGTCGGCCTTGAAGAAACCAGAAAGGTATTGTGACCCTAACCTTTCCACCTTACTTGATCGCGGGTAAGCGGAGCGCAGGAAGGCCACCGACGCTATGCGGAAGAATTTTCTATTCATTTTGGGCTCGCTGACCGGCGTATGCCTGACCTTTCTCGTCACCGGACCCGAGGGCGAGCATCTCATCGCCAGGGCGAAGGCCGCGGCAGGCGCGGCCGATACCTATTCGCAGCTCAATCTGTTCGGCGAAGTGTTCGAGCGGGTGCGCTCCGACTATGTCGAGAAGCCCGACGACACCTCGCTGATCGAGGGCGCGATCAATGGCATGGTCACCTCGCTCGACCCGCATTCGCGCTACATGAACGACAAGGCCTGGCGCGAGATGCAGGAGACCACGTCCGGTGAGTTCGGCGGGCTCGGCATCGAGGTCACGATGGAGGACGGCCTCGTCAAGGTCGTGGCGCCCATCGACGATACGCCGGCGGCCAAGGCCGGCATCATGTCCGGCGACCTGATCACCCAGATCGACGACGATGCGGTTCAGGGATTGTCGCTGGAGCAGGCCGTCAACAAGATGAAGGGCGCGGTCAACACGAAGACCAAGCTCAAGATCATGCGCAAGGGCAAGGATGCGCCGATCGACGTCACGCTGATGCGCGAGATCATCCGGGTCAAGCCGGTCCGCTTCCACACCGAAGGCGGCGATATCGGCTATATCCGCGTCACCTCGTTCAACGAGCAGACCACCGACGGATTGCGCAAGGCGATCAACGAGATCTCCAAGGACATCCCGCAGGACAAGCTGCTGGGCTATGTCATGGACCTCCGCAACAATCCCGGCGGATTGCTCGATCAGGCGGTTTCCGTGTCGAGCACGTTCATGCCGCGCGGTGAGGTGGTCTCGACGCGCGGACGCAATCCCGAGGAAACCCAGCGCTTCACCGCGCGCGGCGGCGACCTGACCAAGGGCAAGCCGCTGGTCGTTCTGGTCAATGGCGGTTCGGCGTCCGCGTCCGAGATCGTCGCCGGCGCGCTGCACGATCACAAGCGCGCCACGCTGATCGGGACCCGATCGTTCGGTAAGGGTTCGGTGCAGACGATCATTCCGCTCGGGACCGGCAATGGCGCACTGGCGTTGACCACGGCGCGCTATTACACGCCGTCGGGTCGGTCGATCCAGGCGCAGGGCATCGCCCCCGATATCGAGATCCTGCAGGACCGTGCCGGACGAGTTGAAGGGCCGCGCCGACGTCCGCGGCGAGGCATCGATGCGCGGCCATCTCTCCGCCGATGGCGCCGAGCAGACCGGTTCGCAATCCTACGTGCCGCCGGACGAGAAGGACGACAAGGCGCTTCACGCGGCTTATGACCTGCTGCGGGGCGTCACCGTCAATGCGGATGTGCGGCCTGGGCCGGCAGCACCGCCCAAGGCGACCGTACCGAACTGAGATCTACGCGGCGACGAAAGCCGCCGCGTTTTCACTGTGGGATGCGAACAGCTCCCTGAGCTGATGTGCCGGCTTCGCGGGGCTGAACAGATAACCCTGCATTTCCGAGCAGCCGAGCGTGCGCAGCAATCGCAGCTGCTGGTGGGTTTCGACACCTTCGGCCGTGGTGATCATGTGGCGCGCGGCGGCGATGTTCACGACGGCGCGGACGATGCTCGAAGAGCCTTCGGATTCGCTGATGTCCTGGATGAAGCAGCGATCGATCTTGATCTTGTCGAACGGGAAGCGCTGCAGATAGCTCAGCGACGAATAGCCGGTCCCGAAATCGTCGAGCGCGATGTGCACCCCGATGTCGCGGAGCTGATGCAGGATGGCGAGCGCGGTTTCGTCGTCGCGGATCAGCACCGCTTCAGTGATCTCAAGCTCCAGCCTTCTCGCCGGCAGGCCCGATGCCGCAAGCGCGCTGGTGATCCTCAGCGCCAGCGTGCCGCTCTTGAACTGAACCGGCGACACGTTGACCGCAAGCCGGATGTCGGCAGGCCATGTCGCGGCCTCGGCGCAAGCCGTTGCCAACACCCACTCGCCGAGGTCGTTGATCAGACCGGTTTCCTCGGCGATCGGAATGAATTCGGCGGGCGAAACGAACCCGCGCTCGGGATGGCGCCAGCGAACCAGCGCTTCGCAGCCGGTGATCCTGTTGTCCTGCAGGCTGATGCAGGGCTGGTAATGGACTTCCAGGCTGCCGCGCGCGATCGCGTCACGCAAATCGATCTCCATCTGACGGCGCGCGCGCATCCTGGCGTCCATCTCGGGCTCGAAGAAACGATAGGTGTGACGACCCGCCGATTTGGCGGCGTACATCGCCAGATCCGCGTTCTTCAGGATTTGCTCGAGATCGGTGCCGTGCTCGGGAACCAGCGCAATGCCGATACTTGCGTCCGCGATCAATTGATGGCCGAGACATTCATGCGGCGTTCTGATCGCGTCAAAAACCCGTCTGACGAGATCAGTGATGTCGTCGCGGGATTTCGCCGCGGTCTGCACGATGGCGAATTCGTCGCCGCCCAGCCGGGCGACGAAACCCATATCGCCGACGCAACTGTTCAGGCCGAGAGCGACGGATTTGAGCAATTCATCGCCGATCAGATGGCCAAGCGAATCGTTGACGCTCTTGAATTCGTCGACGTCGATGTAGTGAACGGCGATCAGGCCGCCCGGTGCCAGCTCCGCCATATGCTGCTTCAACCGCTCATGGAACAGGGCGCGGTTCGGCAGATCGGTCAGGGCGTCGTAAAGGGCAAGATGAGTGATGCGCTGCTCGGCGCGCCTGCGCTCGGTGATGTCCTCGTGGGTGGCGACCCAGCCGCCATCCGTCAGCGGTTCATTGACGATCTGGATCGAACGCCCGTCCGGCGTTTCGATGATGTTGATTTTCTTCTGGTCGATGACGCGCAGCACGGAGGTGACGTATTCGCTTTCATTACCCAGGAAGGATCCTCGCGCTTTGCGATGCGCGATGATTTCGCGGAAGGTGCAGCCCGGCTTGATGACGCGGGGCGACAGGCCATACATTTCAATGTAGCGCTGATTGCAGACGACGAGACGCTCAGAGGCATCGAACAGCAACAGCCCCTGCGTCATGTTGTTGATCGCGCGGTCCAGGCGCAATTTCTCCAGCGTCAGCCGCTCTCGGGACTGGCGATGTTCGCGCGACAATCGTCGGACGGCAAGAAACAGCAGGATGGCGACCGCAAGAACGGACACCGCGCCGACGCTCACCAGGAACCGCATCTGCCGGCGCCACTCGGCCAACACCGTTTCGACCGAGGTGCTCGCCAGCACCATGATGGGAAAGCCATTCAGTGTGGACGCGGCGCCGAGCCGCTCCTGGCCGGTGACGGCGCTGGTGAACGTGCCGCTCGCGGTGCCGCCCTCGGAGAGCGCGCGCTGGACCAGCAGAGGGCTCTGGAATTTTCGGCCGGCAATGACTTCGGTGCGGGGATAGCGCGCAAGCAGCGTTCCGTCGCGGTGGATCATCGAAATCGCCGCGTCCTCTCCGAGCGTGACGGTTGCGAAGAATTTCTCGAAATTGGCCGGCTCGAAACCGCGTCCGATGGCGCCGAGGAATTCGCCATGCGGTCCCGTGATCTTGCGGGCAATCACGGTGGTCCAGACGCCGGAGATCCGGCTGTTCACCGCTTCGACGATCGTGTCGGGTCCGTGCGGATTGGTCTTGAAGCCACTGAAATAGGTGCGGTCCGCAACGTTGACGAGCGGGACCGGCCAGACGCTCGACGAATTGATCAACATGCCGTCCGAATTCGAACAGATTCACCGCGCCGACATAGGGTAACGCTTCGATCTTTGCCTTGAGCATCGAATGGATGTCGGCGCCGGACATTCGGCGGCGGAAGCTTTCGCTGCTTTCAATTCCGGCCGACTGAATGAAGGTGACGAGATCCTGCTGGATCGCGCCGAAATCGCGGAACTGCTGATCGAAATGCCGGGCCAGCAGCATGACGGTGTTTTCGAATTCGCGCTTGCTGCTGTTCAGCGCGCGGTCCCGGAACTGACCGGCCATGATCGTGGTTCCGGCCGTGATGACCGCGATCAGGAACAGGCCGCCAATCACGAGCCAGCGGATCGGCCCGCTCCCGGCGGAAGCCCTCACGTCGATGGAAGCGCTTGCATCTGTCATCGCGAGGTCCGGCGGAGGTAAAATAGTCCATGGATTGGTGAGGGTCCCTGACCACAACTTACGCCGTCGAGATGGAAGTGCCGTTAGCAATCGCGGTTAAAGGGGCGTGAACGATCGCAGGCACGCCGCTATGGCGGCAATTGGGCACCGCGCATGCGCAAAGACGCGCAATGTCGGATCACATGATCAAGCAGTCCTCAGCGGCAACGACGTCTGATGTCGTTGCATCGCATATCGCGAGGGACTCGGACAAAGCGGATGCTCAGGCTCGGTAGTGCCCGGACTTGCCGCCCTTTTTCTCGACGAGATGAATTCCGTCGATGCGCACGCCGCGTTCCACCGCCTTCACCATGTCGTAGACGGTGAGGCAGGCAACCGACACTGCGGTCAAGGCTTCCATTTCGACGCCGGTCGGCCCGGTCACTTTGACGGTCGCGCGCACGACACAGCCCGGCAGTCTCGGATCGGGTGTGATGTCGACCGTTACCTTCGACAATGCGAGCGGATGGCAAAGCGGGATTAGTTCCGATGTGCGTTTCGCCGCCATGATGCCGGCGATCCGCGCGGTGCCCAGCACGTCGCCCTTCTTGGCGTTGCCCGAGAGGATCAGTTCAAGCGTCGCCTTGCTCATGACGACCTGGCCTTCGGCAACCGCGACGCGTTCCGTCGCGGGTTTCGCCGATACGTCGACCATGCGCGCTTCGCCAGCGGCGTCGATATGGGTGAGGGCAGCGCCGGTCTTTGAAGGTTTGCGCGCCATCAGCGCGAGCTCGGCGCAGGGCCGGCTCCGTCCCGCGCGAGCAGCGCCCGGGTTGCCGCCGCAACATCGGCCTGACGCATCAGGCTTTCGCCGACCAGGAAGGTCGAGATGCCGACACGCGCAAGACGCGCAAGATCAGTGGATGTGAAGATGCCGCTTTCGCCTACCATCAGACGGTCATTCGGAATCAGCGGTGCAAGCGCCTCGCTGGTCGCGAGCGTGGTCTCGAAGGTGCGAAGATTGCGGTTGTTCACGCCGATCATCGGTGAACGAAGCTTGAGGGCGCGATCGAGTTCGGCGCGGTCGTGGATCTCGATCAGCACATCCATGCCGTGGGTGATCGCCGCATCCTCGATGTCCTTGGCAGCGCCGTCATCGAGTGCGGCCATGATGATGAGGATGCAGTCGGCGCCATGGGCGCGGGCTTCGACCACCTGATAAGTGTCGAACATGAAGTCCTTGCGCAGCACCGGCAACTTGACCGCCGCCCGCGCTGCCACCATGAAATCGAGATGGCCCTGGAATGATGGCGTGTCCGTCAAGATGGAGAGGCAGGCGGCTCCGCCGGCCTCATAAGCCTTTGCGAGCACGGGCGGGTCGAAATCGGCACGGATCAGCCCCTTGGACGGCGACGCCTTCTTGATCTCGGCGATCAGCGCGTAGTCGCCGTGGGCAAGTTTCTCCCGGATCGCGTGCACGAAGCCGCGTGCCGGCGGCGCCGATCGCGCCAACGCCTCGACGCTCCCGAGCGGATGCTTGAGCTTGGCTGCGGCGATCTCTTCGCGTTTGTAAGTCTCGATCTTGGTCAGGATGTCCGGCATGTGATTGCTTCCGTCTTAGCCATTGGAGACGGCAATCAGATGTTTGAGGCGCGATGCGGCAGCACCGCTGTCGAGTGATTGGGCGCCGATCGCCACGCCGTCCTTCAACGACTTAGCACGGCCAGCGACGATCAGCGCCGCCGCGGCATTCAACAACGCGACATCACGATACGCGCTCGGCTTGCCGTCGAGAACACTTTGCAGTGAGACCGCATTGGCGTCGGCATCGCCGCCCTTCAATGCCTCGCCGCCGACACGGTCAAGGCCCGCTTCCTCGGGCGTCACCTCGAAGCTGCGGATCTCGCCGTTCTCAAGGGCTGCGACGAAGCTCGGTCCGGTCAGGGTGATCTCGTCAAGCCCGTCCGAGCCATGCACCACCCAGACGGAGTCGGCACCGAGGTTCTTCAGCACCTGCGCCAACGGCTGCACCCATTGCCTGGAGAACACGCCGACCATCTGCCGTCTGACTCCGGCCGGGTTCGACAACGGTCCGAGCAGGTTGAAAATCGTGCGGGTCGCAAGCTCAAGCCGGGTCGGGTTGACGTTCTTCATGGCCGGATGATGCGACGGCGCGAACATGAAGCCGATTCCCGTCTCCTTGACGCAGCGGCCGACATGCTCCGGCGTGAGATCGATCTTGACGCCCAGCGAAGCCAGCACATCGGCCGCGCCTGAGCGCGAGGAGAGGGCACGATTGCCGTGCTTGGCGATGGGAACGCCCGCGCCCGCGACGATGAACGAGGCGCAGGTCGAGACGTTGACCGAGCCTGAGCCGTCGCCGCCGGTGCCGACGATATCGACCGCGTCGGCCGGCGCCGTGACGCGCATCATCTTGGCGCGCATCGCCGAGACCGCGCCGGTGATCTCGTCGACGGTTTCGCCGCGGACTCGCAGCGCCATCAACAATCCGCCCATCTGTGACGGAGTGGCTTCGCCGGACATCATGCTGTCGAAGGCGGAGGCAGCTTCCTCGCGCGACAGGGTGGCGCCTGTGGCGACTTTACCGATAATCGACTTGAAATCGTCCATCGCGTGCTTTCAACAATCACTCAATCATTGCTCGCGGCCGGTCACTTGCGCGAAGGCGACTTCGTTGATCGACGTCCCGATATCCTTTTGCAGCTTGACGACATATTGCCCGAGTTGCTCGTCGACCATACTGCGTTGCAGCGTCTCTTTCAGGCTCTTCATCTCGCCAGATGCAAGATCGGCGGTGGGCGCCGTGACATCGGTGACGCGGAAGACGAACCATTCGGTGCCGCCCGTGCCGGGAGTCTGGCCGGCAGCATCCTTGGCGGTCCGGAAGGCCGCCGTGACGAGACCCTCCGGCACGCCGGCCACCGAGCCCTGGCGCTTGAATCCGCTCGCGGTTTCGACCTTCGCGCCGATGCTCGCCGCTTCCTCGGCGAGATTGCCGCCCTGACCGAGCTTCTGCACCATGTCGGTCGCCTTGGTCCGCAGGCGATTTGCGATCTCGTCCTCGCGCCAGCGCGCTTCGACCTGATCCTTGACCTCGTCAAGGCTGCGGTCCCGCGGCGGGGTGACGCCGAGCACGTCATACCAGACGTAGCCGCCCTTGAACTGGATCGGGTCGTTGTCGACGCCGACGTCGCTGCCAAAGGCCTGCGCCACGACATTGAGGCCCGGAGGGATTTCCTTCACCGGCTGGCCGTTCGGCGCCATGCCGGAGCGATCGACGGCCTCGACCGTGATCGGCTTCAATCCCAGCTTCTGCGCGGCCTCGACCACGCTGGCGCCGCCGCCGCGCTCATCTTCCATCTTGTCGCGGAGGTTTGCGACCTCGGTGCGGGCGCGCTGGATGGCGATGTCCTTCTTCAGGTCCTGTGCGACGCTTTCATAAGAGGGGTCGATCCCGGGCTGGATCGTGCCGACCTTCACCAGCGCTACGCCGAACCGGCCCTGCACCGGCTGGCTGACCTCGCCGGAGGGCTGCGAGAACGCGGCGTCCGCGATCGCCGGATCGAGAATGCCGGATTTCGCGACCAGGCCGAGATCGGTGTCCGCGGGCTTGAGGTTGCGCTCCTTTGCCAGATCGTCGAACGACAATCCGGACTGGATGCGGCTGCGCGCGGCCTGGGCCTCTTCGACGTTCGGGAACACCATCTGCGAGACTTCGCGCTTTTCCGGCGTGCCGTATCGGTCGCGGTTCTGCTCGAAGAGCTTCTTGGCTTCCTCGTCGGAGACGTCGGTCCATTTGCCGATCTCCTCCGGAGTGATCATCACAAACGCGACCTTGCGATATTCAGGCGCGCGAAACTGCGCCTTGTGCTCGTCGAAATAGCTAGCGAGCTGTTCGGGCGAGGGCGGGTCGATCGTGCCGGCCTGTGCGGTCGTGAGCTTGATGTAGTCGATCGAGCGCTGTTCGTTCTGGAAGCGGCTCAAGGCCTCAAGCATCGTCTTCGAGGGCTGCAGGCCGGCAGTCACCGTATCGGCAATCTGGCGCCGCAACGAGATCTTGCGCCGGTCTGCGATATAGCGCGGTTCAGTATAGCCCAACTGGCGGATGATGCCCTGGAAACGCTGCGGATCGAAGCCGCCGCCGACGCCACGGAAATTCGGATCGGCATAGATCGCGCGCATGATGTCGGCGTCCGACTGTCCAAGCCGGAGCCGCCTTGCTTCCTCGTCCATCGCGGCTTCGGCGATGGTCTGCTGCAGCACCTGGCGATCGAAGCCGAAGGCGCGGGCCTGATCCATCGTCAAGGGACGGCCGAACTGGCGGCCGATCTGCTGCAGCCGGTCGGTATAGAGCTGGCGGAATTCGTTCGTGGAAATCTCGGTGCCGCCCACCTTGGCCAAGGTCGACTGCCCGAAGCCCCTGAAGATGTCGGCGATGCCCCAGATGCCGAAACTGACGATCAAAACGCCCATGACCACCGCCATGATGGTCTTGCCGAGCCAGTTTGATGAGGCCTTACGTAATCCTCGAAGCATGGGTCCAACTTGTGTCTCAGGAGGGAACCGGCGCGGGGCAAAAGTGGATTCCGCAACACCGCCGCCGGGATGGGGCCGCATCATAAAGTGGCAGCCGCACGGTCGCAACCTCGGGAACGCGGCGAAATGTCAGGACCAGATAGGGCCGGGTCTCTAGAACTGGTGCGCAGCCTCTGCTAAAGCGCAATGAGATCAGGTTGAATTGTCATCGCGCTTTAGGTCTTTGATTGAGCATGATCTTTTCGGAAAGCCGCTACACACTTTTCCGGATCATGCTCTAGCGCATCCGGGACGATACTAGCTGGACAACTGCCATGACCGATGCCATCCGGCCCCTGATCGCCGGTAATTGGAAAATGAACGGGCTGAAGGCCTCGATGACCGAATTCGAGGCCATGCTGGCGGGCGCCAAGCCGCTTGCCGGGAAAGCGGATTTGCTGGTCTGTCCGCCCGCGACGCTGGTCACAGCCTTTGCCGAGAAGGCGAGGGGAAAACAAATCGCGGTCGGCGCGCAGGATTGCCATCCCAAGGCCTCCGGCGCCCACACCGGCGATATCTCGGCGGAAATGCTTTCTGATGCCGGCGCGAGCGCCATCATCGTCGGTCATTCCGAGCGCCGTGCCGATCACGGCGAGAGCGACGCGCTGGTTCGGCAGAAGGCGGAAGCAGCCTGGCGCGCCGGCCTTACCGCGATCGTCTGTATCGGCGAGACGCAGGCGCAGCGGGACGGCGGGCAAGCGCTCCATATTTGTGGCGGTCAATTGAACGGATCGCTGCCGGACGGTGCGACGTCGGCCAATCTGGTGGTGGCCTATGAGCCGGTCTGGGCGATTGGCACCGGCCTTACTCCGACGACGGCGGATGTCGAGCAGGTCCACCGGTTTATCCGCGATACCTTGAGCGATCGCTTCAAGGATGAGGGGAACAGGATCCGCATCCTCTATGGCGGTTCGGTCAAGCCGTCGAACGCTGCCGAGCTGATGGCGGTGGCCAATGTGAACGGCGCGCTGGTCGGCGGCGCGAGCCTCAAGGCGGCGGACTTCCTGGCGATCGCGGCGGGCTGTTAGAGCATGATCCGGAAAAGTGTGTAGCGGTTTTCCCTTGGCTAACAAACGCGGAACGCGTTTGCGCGGAGATCATGCTCAATCAAGGACCTAAAGCGCGATGATGGTTCAACCTGATCTCATCGCGCTTTAGCGATCCGCTTCCAGTAGATCTTGGTGCCGGTGAGGCCGCCATGCGGCTTGAACGCGTAGTCCGGGATCACGCCTGTCAGGTTGAAGCCCAATCCTTCGTAGAGCGCCGAGGCGCCATCATCGACGGCGGTGTCGAGCACCAGCAGCACGCGTCCGAGCTCGCGCGCAAGCGTCTCGACGGCGCGCATCAACGAGGTCGCGATGCCGCGATGTCGATGACTGACGCGCGTCATCATCTTCGCGACCTCGGCGCGATGCGGCTGGTTCGGCGGAAGGTCGAGGAGGAGCGTCACGGTCGCGACGAGATCGTCGCCATCGAAGGCGCCGAGCACGATCCGCTCGCCGCGGGCCGCGGAGGAAAGCGAGTCCCGCCAGAATGCATCGGCCGCCTCCAAGGGCAGGGGATGCATGAAGCTGACTGATCCTCCGTTCGCCACGGTCTCCACAAGCAATCCGCTCAAGGCTGCGCGGATCTGCGGCAGGTCCGTGAGCGGCGCGATCCTGATGGCGGGCATCGTTCAACTCCGGGCAAGCGCGACCACGTAGACGCACGGCGCATTCGTTTCATTGGCGAAGGTCGTATCCGCCGGCGGGCCAAAGCCGAGGCAATCGCCCGCGCCGAGCATATGACGTTCGCCCATTTCGGTGATGACGAGGCTGCCGCTCCTGACCCACACGAGCTGGCGGATGTGGGCGTAGGATGAGGCCGGCAGCGTCACGTGCTGTCGCGCCGGCAACTCGACCTCGACGATCTCGACGGGATGATCGGGGCGGCTGAACACCTGCCTGCGTACATAGCCGGTTTCGGGATCGCGCCAGACCGGCTGGTCGCCGGCGCGTGAGAGCCGGTTGCCGTCGCCCTCGGCGCGCAGGAGAAGGCCCGCCAGCGTCAGGTCGAAGGCGCTGGCAAGCCTGACCAGCACGACGGCGGTGGGACTGGCCTCGGCGCGCTCGATCTTGCTGATGGTGGCTTTCGAGACGCCCGAGCGTTCGGCAAGCTCGGCGAGCGACCAACCTCTGCTGTCTCGTTCCAGGCGCAAACGCTGGGCAAGGCGCTGGCTGAGATCGTCTACTATAGCGTCCATTTGTCTATTATAGTGGAATTATGCGAGCCCGCGCAAGGCCGCCCGGACCCGGCCTTCCCCGGCTTGCTGGACGCGCTGCCGCTATTATGTCGGGGATGACAATGCCCGGTGCGATCGTGTAACACCGCGCGACTTCACGAAAACCCCGCAAGCGCATAGGCCGGTGGCCGGCCGGTGCCGGCTTGCGACGGAAGGTAAAAATGCAGACTGTTATCATCGTCATTCATCTCATGATTGTCCTCGTGATGATCGGCGCAGTCTTGCTGCAGAAATCCGAAGGTGGCGGCCTTGGCATGGGAGGCGGCGCCGGCTTCATGTCGAGCCGCGGCACCGCCAATCTGCTGACGCGCACGACCGCAGTGCTTGCCGCGGGGTTCTTCGTCACCAGCCTGTTGATGTCCTGGCTTGCGAGCCTCGAACGCAAGCCCACGTCGATCATCGGCGCCCAGCCGGCCTCGCAGTCGCAGCCGGCGGGAGGCGCGACGCCGGTGACGCCGACCGGTGGCGGCGTTCTGGATACGCTGAAGAAGGCGGACGAGCAGCAGAATCAGGCGCCGGCCGCGCCGCAGGCACCGCGGTCGCAATAAAGCAGGGCGGCTATGCGGAAGGCGAGCCTGGCTTTCCGCATCAGGATATTCGACCAAGGCACTGAATTAGTTTTCGTTTTCACGTCACCCACAGCCCCGCGGAATGTTTGCGGAGACGGACGATTCGTTTTTGCGAATCGAGCAGGTGGCCTTAAAGGTAAAGTCCCATGGCGCGGTACATATTCATCACCGGCGGCGTGGTCTCCTCGCTCGGAAAGGGTTTGGCTTCAGCGGCGCTCGGCGCTCTGCTGCAAGCTCGAGGCTACAAGGTCCGCCTTCGCAAGCTCGATCCCTATCTCAATCTCGATCCCGGCACGATGTCGCCGTATCAGCACGGCGAAGTGTTCGTGACCGATGACGGTGCCGAGACCGATCTCGATCTCGGCCACTACGAACGCTTCACGGGCAGGCCGGCTACCAGGGCCGACAACATCACCACGGGCCGCATTTATCAGGACATCCTGACCAAGGAGCGGCGTGGCGACTATCTCGGCGCCACCATCCAGGTGGTCCCGCACGTCACCAATGCGATCAAGGACTTCGTGGTCTCCGGCAATGACGAGTACGATTTCGTCCTGGTCGAGATCGGCGGCACGGTTGGCGACATCGAAGGCCTGCCGTTCTTCGAGGCGATCCGCCAACTCAAGAACGAACTGCCGCGCGATCACGCGATCTACATCCACCTGACGCTGCTGCCCTATATCCCTAGCGCGGGCGAACTGAAGACCAAGCCGACGCAGCATTCGGTCAAGGAACTGCGCTCGATCGGCATCCAGCCGGACATCCTGTTGTGCCGCACCGACCGGGAGATCCCGAAGGAGGAGCGGCGCAAGCTCGGCCTGTTCTGCAACGTGCGCGAAAGCGCCGTGATCGAGGCGCGCGACGTCGACAACATCTATGCGGTGCCCGAAGCCTATCATGCCGCCGGCCTCGACGATGAAGTGCTGGCCGCGTTCGGGATTCAACCCGAAGATTCCGCCGGCGCTTCAGAGCTGGCAGACCATCAATGGGCGCATCCGCAATCCCGAGGGCGATGTCACCATCGCGATCGTCGGCAAATATACCGGGATGAAGGATGCCTATAAGTCGCTGATCGAGGCGCTCTCGCATGGCGGCATCGCCAACAAGGTGAAGGTCAATCTCGACTGGATCGAGAGCGAGGTGTTCGAGAACGAGGATCCGGCGCCGTTCCTCGAACATGTCAACGGCATCCTGGTGCCCGGCGGCTTCGGCCAGCGCGGTGCGGAAGGCAAAGTCCGCGCGGCGCAGTTCGCGCGCGAGCGCGATGTGCCGTATTTCGGCATCTGCTTCGGCATGCAGATGGCCGTCATCGAGGCCGCGCGTAATCTGGTCGGTATCGAGGACGCGAACTCCACCGAATTCGGCCCGACGTCGGAGCCGCTCGTTGGTCTGATGACGGAATGGCTGCGCGGCAACGAGTTGGAGAAGCGCGCGCAGAACGGCGATCTTGGCGGCACCATGCGGCTCGGCGCCTATCCCGCCGCGCTGAAGCGCGGCAGCCGGGTGTCCGAGGTCTATGGCGGCGCGACCGAGATTTCCGAGCGCCACCGCCACCGCTATGAGGTCAACACGGCCTACAAGGACCGGCTCGAGCAGCATGGCCTGAAGTTCTCAGGCATGTCCCCCGACGGCGTGCTGCCTGAGATCGTCGAATATGACGATCACCCCTGGTTCATCGGCGTGCAATTCCATCCTGAACTGAAGTCGCGGCCGTTCGAGCCGCATCCGCTGTTTGCGTCCTTCATTCAAGCCGCGATGGTGCAGAGCCGGCTCGTGTGAGCATGCTAATCAAGAACCTAAAGCGCGATGCGGGCCAACCCGATCTCATCGCGCTTTAGCTCTGCAATAAGCGCCTTTGACGAACGCGCCGATTGTTGCGACAAAACGCTCCCGCCATCGCGCGAACGAGTAAAGTCAGGGAGTAACGTCAATGATCTATGAGATGCGTGTCTATCGCTGCTTGCCGGGCCGGCTGCCGGCGCTTCTGAAGCGCTTTGAGACGATCACGATGAAACTTTGGGAAAAGCACGGCATCAAGCAGGCCGGCTTCTTCACCACGCTGATCGGTGAATCCAACCAGGAACTGACCTATTTCCTGGCCTGGGATTCGTTGGCCGACCGCGAGAAGAAGTGGACCGCGTTCCAGAGCGATCCGGACTGGATCTCCGCGCGTGCGAAGACCGAGGAAGACGGCCAGATCGTCGGCAATATCGTGAGCCAGCTCCTGGTACCGACCGGGTTTTCCTCCGTGAAGTAAGTCAAAGTTGCCCGGCGTGCCGGTCTGGTATCGGCGCGCCGGGTGTTTGCGGTTGAATCCGCGCGCAACCCTGATATTCGGGCGTACGAAAGAGGGTTGATCGGGCGGAGGCCGCCCGGCATGGTCGCCCGGGAACGAGGACCATTCCGTTGAATACCAACAGCGCTGCTGCACCGGTCGTCACGCTCGGCCCGGTCCAATTCGGCAATGAACTGCCGATGGCCGTGATTGCAGGCCCGTGCCAGCTCGAGAGCCGTGCGCATGCGCTGGAAGTCGCCTCCGCGCTGAAGGAGATCGCGCAGAGGCTTAAGATCGGGCTCGTCTACAAGACGTCGTTCGACAAGGCCAACCGCACCAGCGCCAACGCGGCGCGCGGCATCGGGCTTAAGCAGTCGCTGCCGATCTTCGCCGAAATCCGTTCATCGCTCGGCCTGCCTGTCTTGACCGATGTGCACGAGGCCAGCCAATGCGCCGAGGTGGCGGAGGCGGTGGACGTGCTGCAGATCCCGGCATTCCTTTGCAGGCAGACCGATCTGCTGCTCGCGGCTGCGGTGACCGGGAAGGCGGTCAACGTCAAGAAGGGACAGTTCCTCGCGCCATGGGACATGGCGAATGTCGTCGCCAAGATCACGGCCGCCGGCAATCCCAATGTGCTGGTGACGGAGCGCGGCGCGTCCTTCGGCTACAACACGCTGGTCTCCGACATGCGCGCGCTGCCGATTCTGGCGCGCACCACCGGCGCGCCCGTCATCTTCGATGCCACCCATTCGGTGCAGCAGCCGGGCGGGAAGGGGACCTCGTCCGGCGGCGAGCGCGAATTCGTGCCGGTGCTGGCGCGCGCGGCGGTCGCGGTCGGCGTCGCCGGCGTCTTCATTGAAACCCATCCTGATCCCGATCGCGCGCCTTCCGACGGCCCCAACATGGTGCCGCTCCGCGAATTCGAGGGATTGCTGCGCCGCCTGATGGCGTTCGACGCGATCGCCAAGAGCAACGCGGCCTGATGCATCAGGCCGTCTCGCGTCAGGAAAATCAACGAGTCGAGCCATCAACGCCCCCTGATCAGGGCTTGCCGCCGGCACTGAACATCATCGCGCTCGCCGGCTTTTCCGCCGCGCTATCGACACGCGTGCTCGATCCGGTGCTGCCGCACATCGCCGACGATTTCGCGGTCAGCATCACGACGGCCGCAAGTTTCGCCGCCGGCTATGCGCTGACCTATGCCGTCGTGCAGCCCTTGATTGGCGCCGCGGCCGACATGTTCGGAAAAGCGCGCCTGATGATTGCGTGCCTGGCGCTGCTCGGCGTCTCCAGCATCCTCGGCGCGTTCGCGACGACATTCTCTGCCTTGTTCGCGACCCGCATTCTCGCCGGCATCGCATCAGGCGGCGTGTTTCCGGTGGCGCTCGGCCTGACCAGCGACCTCGTTGCACCGGACAAGCGCCAGGTTGCGATCGGCCGGACACTGGCGGGCTCGATGACCGGCAATCTGCTGGGTGCGTCGGCCTCGGGCCTGATCGGCGATTTCCTGGGCTGGCGGGGCGTGCTCGCGGTCCTCGGCGCCCTCGGACTCATAGCCGCTATCGCGGTCGCCGCGGGCTTTCGCGGCGCGCGGCTCACCCACGTTCCGAAGACGGATTTCAGCGCCCTGAAAAAGGGCTATCGCTCGATCTTCACCAATCCCAATACGCGCGTGTGCTATTCGGCCGTGTTCGTCGAGGGCTGCTGCGTGTTCGGCCTGTTTCCGTTCATCGCGGCGTTCCTGTTCGATCTCGGCGAGAAGTCGCTTTCGATCGCCGGCGTCGTGATCGCGGGCTTTGCGGTCGGCGGCCTGGTCTACACGATGACGGTGTCGCGGTTTCTGCCACGGCTCGGTGTCAAAGGCATGATGATCACGGGCGCAAGCCTGGTCGCATTGCAGCTCGCAGCCATCGCCTTCGGGCCCGGCTGGAAACTCCAGTTCTTCAGCCTGCTCATGATGGGCTGGGGCTTCTACATGATTCATGGCTGCCTGCAGGTGTTTGCCAGCGAGCTGTCGATCGAAGCCCGCGCCACGGCAATGTCGCTGCATTCGTTCTTCTTTTTCATGGGGCAGACCGTCGGTCCGATCGCCTATGGCTTCGGGCTGGAACATGCCGGCAAGCGGTCGACCTTGTTCGCCTCGGCCTGCGCGATGGTCGCACTTGGATTTGTCTGCGCGAAGCTGTTGCGGCAGCGGCCGCCGGCCGATGCGGTAAGGCCGAGCCTGAAATCCTAACCCCGCCCGCGATAGGGCGCGACGCCCTGGTCGGGCACCCAGATGTCCTTCGGCAATTTGCCGGTCTGCCAGAACACGTCGATCGGGATGCCGCCGCGCGGGTACCAGTAGCCGCCGATCCTGATCCATTTCGGCTTGATCTCGGCTGCAAGCCGCTTGCCGATCATCACGGTGCAGTCCTCATGGAACGCGCCGTGATTTCGGAAGCTCGCGACGTAGAGTTTCAGCGATTTTAACTCCAGCAGCCATGGCCCCGGCACATAGTCGATCACGAGATGCGCGAAGTCGGGCTGGCCCGTGACCGGACAGATCGATGTGAACTCGGGCACCGCGAAGCGGACGACATAATTGGTGTCCTTTTGCGGATTGGGCACCCGGTCGATCTGCGCTTCTTCGGGCGTACGCGGCCATTCCACGGCGCGGCCAAGCTGCAACTCGCGTGAGCTTGCCGATTTATTGGGCTTTACGGGCATCACCTTCTCCATTTCGCCCTCTTAACCAATCATTCTGGCTCCGTCACGCGACCTTTTCCCTGCCATTGCGTTGCGGTAGAAGCGGCGCCAAGCCGTTCACCCCGCATTTTCCAAAGAGGTAGACATGACAGCCATTGTCGACATCATCGGCCGTGAAATTCTCGACAGCCGTGGCAATCCGACCGTTGAGGTCGACGTTATGCTGGAGGATGGCTCGGTCGGCCGCGCAGCCGTGCCCTCGGGGGCCTCCACCGGCGCGCATGAGGCTGTCGAGCTGCGTGATGGCGACAAGGGGCGCTATCTCGGCAAGGGCGTGCGCAAGGCGGTCGATGCCGTCAACGGCGAAATCTATGAGGCGCTGAGCGACATGCCGGTCGAGGATCAGGTCCTGATCGATCAGACCATGATCGATCTCGACGGCACGCCGAACAAGAGCCGGCTCGGTGCAAATGCCATCCTCGGCGTGTCGCTCGCCTGTGCCAAGGCGGCTGCGATTTCCTTCGACATGCCGTTGTACCGTTATGTCGGCGGAACCTCGGCGCGGACGTTGCCGGTGCCGATGATGAACATCGTCAATGGCGGCGTGCATGCCGACAATCCGATCGACTTCCAGGAATTCATGATCATGCCGGTCGGCGCCAAGACCTTCGCCGAAGCCTTGCGCTGCGGATCGGAAATCTTCCACACGCTGCGCGGTGAATTGAAGAAGGCCGGTCATAACACCAATGTCGGTGACGAGGGCGGCTTCGCGCCGAATCTGGCTTCTGCGGAGGCGGCGCTTGATTTCGTGATGAGCGCGATCGGCAAGGCCGGCTACAAGGCAGGCGGGGACGTGATGCTGGCGCTCGACTGCGCCGCGACCGAGTTCTTCAAGGACGGCAATTACGTCTATGGCGGCGAGAACAAGACCCGTTCGCGCTCCGAGCAGGCGAAATATCTCGCCGATCTCGTCTCGCGCTATCCGATCGTGTCCGTTGAAGATGGCATGTCCGAGGATGACATGGATGGCTGGAAGGAATTGACCGGTCTCGTCGGCAGCAAGTGCCAGCTCGTCGGCGACGATCTCTTCGTCACCAATGTGACGCGGCTGGCCGACGGCATCAAGAACGGGCGCGCGAATTCGATCCTGATCAAGGTCAACCAGATCGGCACGCTGACGGAGACGCTCTCCGCCGTCGAGATGGCCTACAAGGCCGGGTACACCGCGGTGATGTCGCATCGCTCCGGCGAAACCGAGGATTCAACCATTTCCGATCTTGCGGTCGCGACCAATTGCGGCCAGATCAAAACCGGCTCGCTCGCGCGCTCCGATCGCACCGCGAAATACAACCAGTTGCTGCGGATCGAGGAGCAACTCGGCAAGCAGGCGAAATATGCAGGGAAGGGCGCGTTGAAAGCCCTGGCCTGACATCACGACTAATCAAGACTAACCAAAAAGAAAACAATAACGGGAGGGTTCGATGAGTGACGGCAAGACTGGCCTGCAATTGCGCTCGCTGATCAAGAAGAGCGGCGAACTCGAGGTTTCGCTTCTCAATGTCGCCACTCCCGAACCCGGCCCCGATGAGGTCGTGGTGCGGGTCGAGGCGACGCCGATCAACCCGTCCGATCTCGGGCTCCTGTTCGGCGCTGCCGACATGACCACGGCCAAAGCCTCGGGTCCGATGGAGCAGCCGCTCATTACTGCGAAAGTTCCGGAGGCCGCCATGCGTGCGATGGCGGGCCGGCTCGATGACTCCATGCCGGTCGGCAATGAAGGCGCCGGCGTCGTGATCAAGACCGGCTCGTCGGACGCCGCGAAGGCACTGATGGGCAGGACGGTCGCGATGATCGGCGGCGCGATGTATGCGCAGTATCGCTGCCTGAAGGTGAACGAGTGCCTGCCGCTGCCGGCGGGCACGACGCCTGCGGAGGGCGCCTCCTGCTTCGTCAATCCGCTGACCGCGCTCGGCATGACCGAGACCATGCGGCGCGAAGGTCACAAGGCGCTGGTGCACACCGCGGCAGCCTCTAATCTCGGGCAGATGCTCAACAAGATCTGTCTGACGGACGGCATTCCGCTTGTGAACATCGTGCGCAACGAGGAGCAGGCGGCGATCCTGCGCAAGATTGGCGCGAAATATGCCGTGGATTCGGCCGCGCCGTCCTTCATGGATGATCTCACCCAAGCACTGGCCGACACCGGCGCGACTCTCGCCTTCGACGCGATCGGCGGCGGAAAGCTCGCCGGGCAGATCCTCACCTGCATGGAAGCGGCGATCAACAAGAGCGCAAAGGTCTACAGCCGCTACGGCTCGAATGTTCACAAGCAGGTTTATATCTATGGGAGTCTCGATACGCGGCCGGTCGAGATCAACCGGGCGTTCGGCATGGCCTGGGGCGTCGGCGGCTGGCTGTTGTTTCCGTTCCTGATGAAGATCGGTCCGGTCGACGGCAAGCGGCTCCGCGAGCGAGTGGTCGATGAGCTCAAGACCACCTTCGCCAGCCATTATACGAAGGTGGTGTCGCTGCAGGAAGCGCTGGACCTCGCGAATATCGCGATCTACGGCAAGCGATCGACCGGCGAGAAATTTCTGATCAATCCGAACAAGGCTGGATAAAACGCGTTCCTCTGGGGTTACGCCTTGCGTTCTGTCTCGGGCGGGAGAACATTCCCGCAGAGATTGCACGGGTGCAAACCAACAAGATACAACCAGGGGAAGGTGATCCATGACCAAATTCAATCGTCGCCATGTGTTGGCCGGCGCAGCCATCGCTGGCGCAGCCACCGCGCTCTCGTCCTTGGGAACATCCTCCGCGCGCGCCGCTGTTGCGGCGGCTGGCGCGCAGGCACCCGGCTTCTATCGTTACAAGGTCGGCGACTACGAGTGCACCTCGATCAATGACGGCGCGCGCTCGTTTCCGATGCCGGACAAGTGGGTCACCAATGTTCCGAAGGATGAAGCTCTCAAGGCATCGGAAGCGGCCTATATGCCGAAGGGCATGGTGACGGTGCCGTTCAATCCCCAACTCATCAACACCGGTTCCAAGCTGATTTTGATCGATACCGGCAACGGCGTCGCCAATTTCGAGCCGACCAAGGGGGCGGTCGGCCGCACGCTGCAGAATCTCACCGCCGCCGGCACCGATCCCAAGAGCATCGACATCGTGCTGCTCTCACATCTGCATCCCGACCATACCAACGGCATCCGCGCGGCCGATGGTTCGCTTGCGTTTCCGAATGCCGAGATCATGGTGCCAGCCAAGGATTGGGAGTTCTGGACGAGCGACGAGAATGCCGCCAAGGCCCAGTCCAGCGAGATGATGAAGAACTACTTCGCCAATGTGAAAAAGACCTTCGCCGGGCTGGAGTCCAAGGTGACCAAGTATGACTGGGACAAGGAGGTCGCGCCCGGCATCACCTCGGTGGCGACGCCCGGACATACGCCGGGCCACACGTCTTTTGTGATCGCCTCGGGCCATGCGAAGATTTTGATCCAGTCGGACGTCACCAATATCCCGGAGTTCTTCCTGATTAATCCGGACTGGCATGTCGCCTATGACAACGACCCCGATCTCGCGCAGGCGACCCGTCACAAGTTCTACGACATGGCGGCTGCCGAGAAGGCGACCGTGGTCGGCTTCCACTTCACCTTCCCCTCGATCGGCCATGTCGAGAAGGATGGCAACGGTTACCGGCTGATCCCGGCGGCGTGGAATCCGGTGATCTGAGCATCTTTTCCTTCGCAAAACGGAACGGGCCGCCGTGAAGGGCGGCCTGTTTTTGTTTGGGCACAGCGTCTATCTAGTTGGCGTAGCCAACGTCTCCCCGGGCCCGACATGCCGCTTGCGACCGATGCCGTCCCATCCGACGCCAATATTTCGAACTGGCGCACTGCTCCCTTCAGCCGCTTTGCGTTTCAGAACATCCGATCAATTCTGCACGTCGCCGATATCGAGAGCGCGCCCGGCAGCGCCTGGGCATTGCCGGAAAACCCGATCTCGTTCGACGCTTTCGCATTGCGCCTGCCGAACGGCTCGACGCTTGATCTGGCGGGCTTTCTCAGGGCCACCGCGACGGACGGCCTCGTCATCCTGCATGACGGACGGATCGCCTACGAGTTCTACGATGGCGGCATGGAGCGGCAGACGTCGCACATTCTGATGTCGGCGACCAAATCGATCGTGGGCCTTGTCGCGGGCATCCTGCAGGGGCGTGGTGAACTCGATGTCGACGCACTGGTGACGACCTATGTGCCTGAAGTCGCTTCAACGGCCTATCAGGGCGCAACGCTGCGCCAGCTTCTCGACATGCGCACCGGCATCGTTCTCGATGTGCATGCGTTGACGGCCTATTCTGCCGCGACTGGCTGGGATCCGGTCGCGCCCGGCGAGGTGCCGGACCTGCACGCGTTCTATGAAAAGCTGGCCGTGCCTCACAAGCCGCATGGCGGTCCATTCAGCTATGTCTCGGCGAATACCGATCTGTTGGGCTGGGCCATCGAGCGGGCGACCGGCCGCAGCTTTGCAGCTCTCGTCGGTACGCTGCTCTGGAAACCGATGGGCGCGAGCGGCGAGACCTACATGACGACCGATGGCAAAGGGGCGCCGCGTTGCACGGGCGGTTTTTGCGCGACGGTCCGGGATTTCGCCCGGCTCGGCCAGCTCGTGTTGATGAAGGGGAGGCGAGGCTCCAGCCAGATCGTGCCGGAGGGCTGGATCGACGATATCGCGACCAACGGCGACATGGAGGCCTGGCGCGACGGCCAGTGGCGCGACAGCTTTGTGTCAATTAGCCCTAACATGGCCTACCGGAGCGGCTGGTATGTGATAAACGATGAGCCGCAAATCCTGTTCGCGATGGGCATCCACGGTCAGAACCTGTTTATCGACGCCGCCAATCAAATGGTGATCGCCAAGGTGTCCTCGCAGGCCCATCCGGTCGAGCCGCAGTCGATGTGGCTGACACATAAGGCCGTTTCTGAGTTTGCCCGCTGCGTCGGCAGCACCGTGCGTGTTTAGATAAAGGACTACCCGACGACGCCCATTTTTGCTCGCCGAGCATGAATGCTTCTCCGGAAACGATGGGTTTCCCGTTTTGCTGTTCATGCACTTGCATGTTTCTGTTGATGCAGATTAACTGCGATTAGACGTTTCGTTTCAGAAGGACATCTCATGGCCAGCCCGCATTCCATCGTTGCCATCGTCGGCAGCCTTCGCAAGGAGAGCTTCACGCTCAAGATCGCCAATGCGCTGGCCAAGCTCGCGCCGGCCTCGCTCAAGCTCGACGTCACGACGCTGCACGACATCTCCTTCTTCAATCAGGACCTCGAAGCCGCGCCTCCGGCGGACTGGGTCGCGTTTCGCGAGAAGCTGCAGAAATCGAACGGCGTGCTGTTCATCACTCCCGAATACAATCGCGCGATTCCTGGCGTGCTCAAGAACGCGATCGATGTCGGCTCGCGCCCCTATGGCAAGAGTTCGTTTCTTGGCAAGCCGATCGGCATCGTCTCCAACTCCCCCGGGCCGCTCGGCGGCGTCAGCGCGGCCAAGAGTCTGCAGAACATCCTGCCGGGCATTTCCGGCCCGATCATGGGGCAGCCGGAGACCTACCTGACCAGCGTCGGCGACGCCTTCAACGACAAGGGCGAACTGGTCAAGGAATCGATGCAGAAGGTGCTGCAGCAATATCTCGACGCATTCGCCGTCTTTGTCGACCGATTCCACCGGTAACGGACGCTGGGCGCGGGCGAGCGGCGTTAGCAATCTGTTAACCGCCTGGTCGCATCCTCTACGGATGGTCTCTCGCGCTCGACTTAAGTCCTTCCTGACGGGCCTCGCCCTCTATGCGATGGCGGCTGCATTGATCGGCTATTTCGGCGTCAATGCCTATACCGGCAAGTATGGGTTGAACGCACGGCAGGAGCTCGACCAGGAGATCATCGCACTGACGTCCGAGCTTGCGCGGCTGAAGCGCGAACGGGCGGATGGCGAGCATCGCGTTTCGCTGCTGCGCTCGGATCGTGTCGACCCGGACATGCTCGATGAGCGAGCGCGCTACCAGCTCGACTACGCCAACCCGCGCGATCTCGTTCGGGTGGCCACGCCGAACTAACGCGCGATGATATGAGGTTGAATCATCATTGCGCTTTGGATCTTTGATCGAGCATGGTCTCCGCGCAAAGGCGTTCGGCGTTTGTCGCGAGGGAAAACCGTTACTCACTTTTCCGGATCATGCTCTGACGGGCTTCTGACGATCGCGTCAGCGGCTGATGTCTTCGACCGGCGAATGCGTTTCGATTTCAAAAATCCCGCGAATTGATTTCTAAAGTTTCGTGCCGCATTGCAGTGCGGCATGACAATGCCGTCGGCCTGACAAGCAATCCTTTTACGCCGGATTGGATTGGGCTAGAGAGGGCCATTCACTCTCTGATCGGAATTGCCATGGCCGCCCCCAAGAAAAGCGTCGCAAAGGAAGCTGAGCACGAAAAGGGAGACGGCTCGCCGCCAGAATTCAGCAGGGAACAGGAACTTGCTGCGCTGCGCGACATGCTCCTGATCCGGCGTTTTGAGGAGAAGGCGGGTCAGCTCTACGGCATGGGTGCAATCGGCGGCTTCTGCCACCTCTATATCGGGCAGGAAGCCGTCGTAATCGGCATGCAGATGGCCTTGAAGAAGGGCGACCAGGTCATAACCGGCTACCGGGACCATGGCCACATGCTGGCCTGCGGTATGGACCCCAAGGGCGTGATGGCCGAGCTGACGGGACGGCAGGGCGGCTATTCCAAGGGGAAGGGCGGCTCGATGCACATGTTCAGCAAGGAGGAGAACTTCTTCGGCGGCCACGGCATCGTCGGCGCCCAGGTCTCGTTGGGGACTGGCCTCGCCTTCGCCAATCGCTACCGCGGTAACGACTTCGTCAGCGTGACCTATTTCGGCGACGGCGCGTCGAACCAGGGCCAGGTCTATGAGAGCTTCAACATGGCCGAACTCTGGAAGCTGCCGGTAGTCTACGTGATCGAGAACAAC
Organism: uncultured Alphaproteobacteria bacterium; assembly: GCA_963770385.1. GTDB lineage: Bacteria > Pseudomonadota > Alphaproteobacteria > Rhizobiales > Xanthobacteraceae > Bradyrhizobium. The sequence goes on from CAVYPJ010000003.1 coordinate 5,294,866, forward strand.
CGCTACGCCATGGGCACTTCGGTGACGCGCTCCTCGGCACAGACCGATTTCTCCAAGCGCGGCGCGTCCTTCAACATCCCCGGCGAGCAGGTTGACGGCATGGATGTCCGCGCCGTCAAGGCCGCCGGCGACAGGGCGATCGCCTGGTGCCGCGAAGGCAACGGGCCCTTTATCCTGGAGATGCAGACCTATCGCTACCGCGGCCACTCGATGTCCGATCCCGCGAAATACCGGACCCGCGAGGAGGTCGAGAAGATCCGCCACGACCAGGATCCGATCGAGCAGGTTCGCAACCGTCTGCTCGCGGCCAAGATGGACGAGAAGGAGTTGAAGGCGATCGACGCCGAGGTGCGCGAGATCGTCAATGCGGCGGCGGATTTTGCCCAGAAGGATCCCGAGCCGGCCGCATCCGAGCTTTACACCGACATTTACCGCTGACAGCGCGAGCCTATTTTCGGAGCCCCTATGCCAATTCAAGTTCTGATGCCTGCGCTGTCGCCCACCATGGAGAAGGGCAACCTCGCCAAATGGCTGAAAAAGGAAGGCGAGTTCGATCAAGTCCGGCGATGTGATCGCCGAGATCGAGACCGACAAAGCGACCATGGAAGTCGAGGCGACCGATGAGGGCACGCTCGGCCAGATCCTGATCCCGGAAGGCACCGCCGACGTCGCGGTCAACACGCCGATCGCGACGATTCTCGCCGATGGCGAAAGTGCCGCCGATCTCGCCAAGCCGCAGGCGCCGGCCAAGCAGGAGAAGGCTGCGGAATCCGCCGCCCCCGCTGAGGCCAAAGCCGAGGCACCGTCGCCCGCAGCGAAATCCGGCGGCGGTTCAGAAAAGAAGGCGCCGTCCGCGCCGCAGGTCGCGGCCGAGCCTGATCCCGACGTGCCCGAGGGCACCGAGATGGTCACCATGACCATCCGCGAGGCGTTGCGCGACGCCATGGCCGAAGAAATGCGCCGCGACGAGACTGTCTTCGTCATGGGCGAAGAGGTCGCCGAATATCAGGGCGCCTATAAGGTGACGCAGGGCCTGTTGCAGGAGTTCGGCGCAAGGCGCGTCATCGACACCCCGATCACCGAGCACGGCTTCGCCGGCATCGGCGTCGGCGCCGCGATGGCCGGCTTGAAGCCGATCGTCGAGTTCATGACCTTCAACTTCGCCATGCAGGCGATGGACCAGATCATCAACTCCGCCGCAAAGACGCTCTACATGTCCGGCGGACAGATGGGCTGTTCGGTCGTGTTCCGCGGCCCGAATGGCGCGGCTGCGCGCGTCGCCGCGCAGCACAGCCAGGACTATTCGGCCTGGTACTCGCAGATCCCCGGCCTGAAGGTGGTCGCGCCGTTCTCGGCCGCCGACGCCAAGGGATTGCTGAAGGCCGCAATCCGCGATCCCAATCCGGTCATCTTCCTGGAAAACGAGGTCCTCTACGGTCATTCCGGCGAGGTGCCGAAGCTCAGCGACTATGTGATCCCGATCGGCAAGGCGCGCGTCGTGCGCACCGGCAGCCATGTCACCCTCATCTCCTGGTCGAACGGTATGACCTATGCGCTGAAGGCTGCTGATGAACTCGCCAAGGAAGGCATCGAGGCCGAGGTGATCGATCTGCGCACGCTGCGTCCGCTCGATACCGAGACACTCGTCGCCTCCGTGAAGAAGACCGGCCGCGCGGTCGCGATCGAGGAGGGCTGGCAGCAGAATGGCGTCGGCGCCGAGATCGCCGCGCGTCTGATGGAGCATGCCTTCGATTATCTGGACGCGCCGGTGCTGCGCGTGTCGGGCAAGGATGTGCCGATGCCCTATGCGGCGAACCTGGAAAAGCTCGCATTGCCCTCGGCGGCCGAGGTGGTCGAGGCCGCTAAATCCGTCTGCTATCGGTGATTCATGGCGGGCCCAAAGGAACAACCGTTGCCTCCTGACGTCATGGGTCGCGAGGACGCCCACGAAGTCTTGCGCGCCTTCGTCATCGACGGCGGTCTGTCGATCGCCTTCTCGCGCGCCTTCGAGGAGCCGGACGTCTGGGGCATGCTGCTGGTCGACGTCGCCCGCCACGCCGCGCGCGCCTATGCCCGTGAGGCCAACTACACCGAGGAAGAAGCGCTGGCGCGCATCATCGAAATGTTCGAAGCCGAGATCGCCCGCCCCACTGACACGGGGACGACGACGCCCAGGTCGCAGCAGGGGCACTGACCGTGACGATCGAGCCCTATCATTTCGATTTCATGGCCGAGGCGATCCGCGAGGCCGAGACCAGCATCGCCGAAGGCGGTCTGCCGATCGGCGCCGTGCTGACACGCGACAAGAAAATCGTCGCGCGTGGTCATAACCGGCGAATGCAGGAAAAGAACGTCATCCTTCACGGAGAGATGTCGTGCCTGCGCGACGCCGGCCTGATGTCGTTTCACGACACCGTCATGTACACGACCTTGTCGCCCTGCTCGATGTGCGCGGGCGCGCTCGGTTTGTTCAAGGTGTCGCTGGTCGTGATCGGGGAGTCCGAAACTTTCCCGGGAAGCAAGGACATCCTGACGCAGTCCGGCATTCCCTTCATCGATCTACAGGATGGGCGATCGATCAAAATGATGAAAACCTGGCGATCGAATCCGGCCAATGAACGCTTGTGGCAAGGCGATATCGGCAATTGATGTGGCATATGCGATCAACTCCCAATGATGCCCAAGCAGACACCAATTTCTTTGTGAGGTCAGTATGCCGATCAACATTCTGATGCCCGCGCTGTCGCCCACCATGGAGAAGGGCAACCTCGCGAAATGGCTCAAGAAGGAAGGCGACAAGGTCAAGTCCGGCGACGTCATCGCGGAAATCGAGACCGACAAGGCGACCATGGAAGTCGAAGCGGTCGACGAGGGGACCATCGCGAAGATCGTGGTCCCTGAGGGAACGCAGGACGTCCCGGTCAATGACGTGATCGCGGTGCTCGCCGGCGATGGCGAGGACGTGAAGGCTGCCGGTGCCGCGGCGCCGAAACCGGCGCCCAAGGTCGATGGTAAGGCCGACGAGAAGGCCGCGGAAAAGCCCGCCGAGGCGACGCAGTCCGCTGCAGCACCGGCGCCCGTGCCGGCTGCAGCACCCGCCGCAAAGCCCGCGCCGGCTCCTGCGCCCCAGGCCGCCGCGGGACCCGCGCCGCAGGCCAACGGCCATGGCCGCATCTTCTCGTCCCCGCTCGCGCGGCGTCTGGCCAAGGAGGCCGGCATCGAGCTCGGGCGCATCGCGGGTACCGGCCCACACGGCCGCGTCATCGCGCGCGACGTCGAGGAGGCGAAATCCGGCAAGGGGCTGAAGGCGCCGGCCGCAGCGCCAGGGGCGCCCGCGCTTGCGCCATCGATGTCGGACCAGCAGATCCGCGCGCTGTTCGAGGAGGGCTCCTACGAGGTCGTGCCGCATGACGGCATGCGGCGCACCATCGCGCAGCGCCTGACCGCTTCAGTGCAGAATGTCCCGCACTTTTATCTCACGATCGACTGTGACATCGGCAGATTGCTGGTGGCGCGCGAGGAGATCAACAAGCAGGCGCCGACCGACAAGGACAAGAAACCGCTCTACAAGCTCTCGGTCAACGATTTCGTCATCAAGGCGATGGCGGTCGCGTTGCAGAAGATTCCGAACTGCAATGTGAGCTGGACCGAGGGCGGGATGCTCAAGCACAAGCATTCCGACGTCGGCGTCGCGGTCGCGATGCCGGGCGGCCTGATCACGCCGATCATTCGCAAGGCCGAGACCAAGACCTTGTCGGCGATCTCGAACGAGATGAAGGATTTCGCGGCGCGTGCCCGCGCCCGCAAGCTCAAGCCCGAAGAATACCAGGGCGGCACCACGGCGGTATCCAACCTCGGCATGTACGGGATCAACCACTTCACCGCGGTGATCAACCCGCCGCAGGCGACCATCCTGGCGGTCGGCACCAGCGAGGAGCGGCCGGTGGTCCGCGGCGGCAAGATCGAAATCGCACACATGATGAGCGTGACGCTGTCGTGCGATCATCGCGCGATCGATGGTGCGCTCGGCGCCGAGTTGATCGGCGCGTTCAAGGTGCTGATCGAAAATCCCGTGATGATGATGGTGTAAGCAGGGTATCGGTTAAGGGGGCGGGTTTGATCGTTCGGACGCAGTGGCCGTGGATATCGATGCTGCTCGCGACGCTCCTTGCGATCAACCCGCTCGGGATTGACCTGATCTCTGCTGCATTCTTTTCCAGAGAAGCCCTCTCCCAGAACATATGGGGTCCGATCGTGCTGGTTGCCATGGCGGGCATGGCTTTCATGACCCTGCTGGAGTGGCGGCTGAGAGTCATTATTTTCAATCGTCGTGCGCTCGGCACGACGGCTGCATAAGCGAGCGGGAACAATCATGGCCGACACATCCTTCGACGTCATCATCATCGGCTCCGGGCCGGGCGGCTATGTCACCGCGATCCGCGCGGCACAGCTCGGCTTCAAGACCGCGATCGTCGAAAAATCCTATCTCGGCGGCATCTGCCTGAACTGGGGCTGCATTCCGACCAAGGCGCTCCTACGCTCGGCGGAAATCTACCACTACATGCAACACGCCAAGGACTATGGCCTGTCGGCCGAGAAGGTAGGCTTCGACGCCAAGGCTGTGGTGCAGCGCTCGCGCGGCGTCTCAAAGCGGCTGAATGACGGCGTTGGCTTCCTGATGAGGAAGAACAAGGTCACGGTGATCTGGGGCGAGGCGTCGATCGACGCGCCCGGCAAGATCACCGTGAAGAAATCCCAGGTCGACGGGCCGAAGGGTGCGCTGGGCGAAGGCGCCTATCAGGCCAAGCACATCATCGTCGCGACCGGCGCGCGGCCACGGGTGCTGCCGGGGCTGGAGCCCGACAAGAAGCTGGTCTGGACCTATTTCGAGGCGATGGTGCCGGAGCGGATGCCGAAGTCGCTCCTGGTGGTTGGCTCGGGCGCGATCGGCATCGAGTTCGCGTCCTTCTTCCACACCATGGGTTCGGACGTAATGGTCGTCGAGGTGCTGCCGCAGATCCTCCCGGTGGAAGATGCCGAGATCGCGGGACTGGCGCGCAAGCGGTTCGAGAAGCAGGGCATCAAGATCCTCACCGGCGCCAAGGTGACCAAGCTCGACAAGAAGAGCGACAGCGTGGTCGCGACCATCGATGACGGCAAGGGCAAGACCGAAACGGTCGAGTTCGAGCGCGTGATCTCGGCCGTCGGCGTGGTCGGCAATATCGAAAACCTCGGGCTGGAGAAGCTCGGCGTCAAGACCGATCGCGGCTGCATCGTGATCGACGGCTACGGCAAGACCAATGTGCCCGGCGTCTACGCGATCGGCGACGTCGCTGGACCCCCGATGCTCGCGCACAAGGCCGAGCATGAGGGCGTGGTCTGCGTCGAGGCCATCAAGGGGTTGCATCCGCATCCCATGGACAAGAACCTCATTCCCGGCTGCACCTATTGCAATCCGCAGGTCGCGTCCGTCGGCCTCACCGAGGCCAAGGCGAAAGAGGGCGGCCGCGAGATCCGCGTCGGCCGGTTCCCGTTCGTCGGCAACGGCAAGGCGATTGCGCTTGGCGAGGACCAGGGCCTGGTGAAGGTGGTCTTCGACAAGAAGACCGGCCAGCTGCTCGGCGCGCACATGATCGGGGCGGAGGTCACCGAGCTGATCCAGGGCTATGTCGTCGCGATGAACCTGGAGACGACCGAAGAAGAACTGATGCACACCGTCTTCCCGCATCCGACGCTCTCGGAGATGATGAAGGAAGCCGTGCTCGACGCTTACGGGCGTGTGCTGAATATCTAGCAAACGAAAGTGTTTTCAGTGAAATCCAATGACAATCTGACCATCGAGCGCCCGACCTTCGCGACCCATCTCGAATGTTCGATGGAGGGCGATCATTATCCCGCCGATCAGATCCACAACCTCTCCAAGGCCGGCAAGCCGCTTCTGGTGCGCTACGATCTCCCCGGCGTGAAGAAGGCGCTCACCAAGGACGCGCTGGCCGAGCGTCCCGCCGACATTTGGCGCTACCGGGAGTTGTTGCCGGTGCGCAAATGCGCCGACATCGTCAGCCTCGGCGAGATCATGACGCCGCTGATCGGCCTGCCGAAACTTGCCAAAAAACTCGGCGGCGGCGAGATCATCGTGAAGGACGAGGGTCGGCTGCCGACGGGCTCTTTCAAGGCGCGCGGCCTGGTCATGGCGGTGTCGATGGGCAAGGCGCTGGGCATCAAGCACATGGCGATGCCGACCAACGGCAACGCCGGCGCGGCGCTTGCTGCCTATGCGACGAGCTGCGGCATCAAGACCACGATCTTCTGCCCGGCGGATACGCCCGAGGTGAATGTCAGCGAGATCGAGCTGCAGGGCGCGACCGTCTATCGCGTCAACGGCCTGATCGACGATTGCGGCAAGATCGTCGGCGAGGGCAAGGCCAAGGCTGGCTGGTTCGACACCTCGACGCTGAAAGAGCCCTATCGGATCGAGGGCAAGAAGACGATGGGTCTGGAACTCGCCGAGCAACTCGACTGGGAGGTACCCGACGTCATTTTCTATCCGACCGGCGGCGGCACAGGCCTGATCGGCATGTGGAAGGCGTTCGCCGAACTCGAGGCGATCGGCTTCATCGGTTCCAAGCGCCCGCGCATGGTCGCAGTGCAGGCGTCCGGCTGCGCGCCGATGGTGCGCGCTTTTGAAAACGGCACCGAGCATGCGCCGCGCTGGGAAGATGCCCATACGATCGCCTCCGGCATCCGCGTGCCTCAGGCCGTCGGCGACTTCCTGATCCTGCGCGCGGTACGCGAGAGCAAGGGTTTCGCCATTGCGGTCGACGACGACAAGATTTTGTCCGCACTTAACGAGGTCGCGCGCGAGGAGGGCCTGTTGCTGTGTCCTGAGGGCGCCGCGACCTACGCCGCCTATCAGCAGAGCCTCGCCGACGGCCGAGTCAGCAAGAGCGATCGCGTGATGCTGTTCAACTGCGCGACGGGCCTCAAATATCCGCTGCCGCCGGTGACGCGCACGCTCGATCGCCATCAGCCGATAGACTACGCAAAACTATAAGAAAATTCAGGCGACGCGGTTTCGGGAGAAGGCTGTGATGCGACGTAGAGTTGTGGCCGCGTTGATCGGGTTTCTGGCGCTTGGCGGCCTGTCGGCTGGCCCGGTGCGCGCCGACAATTATCCCTCGCACCCGATCACCGTGATCGTGCCGTTCGCGGCGGGCGGACCGTCGGATGCGATGATGCGCATCCTCGGCGAACGCATGAAGACGAGCCTCGGCGAGACGATCCTGATCGAGAATGTGACGGGGGCAGGCGGCTCGATCGGCGTCGGCCGCGCGGTGCGCTCGCCGCCGGACGGCTACACGATCAGCTTCGGTCATCTCGGCACCCATGTCGCCAATGGCGCGATCTACAAGCTCGGCTACGATCTCGTCGCCGATCTCGAGCCGGTGGCGCTGCTGCCGAGCAATCCGATGGTGATCGTCAGCAAGAACGCGGTGCCGGCCAAGTCGCTCGGCGAGCTCCTGGCGTGGCTCAAGGCGCGTCCGGCGCCGGCCGCTGCGGGCACGGCGGGTGCGGGGTCAGGCAGTCACATCGCGGGGCTCTATTTCGAGAACGTCACCGGCATCAAGCTGCAATATGTGCCGTATCGCGGCACGGGACCTGCGATGAACGATCTCGTGGCCGGCCAGATCGATCTCATCGTCGACCAGACCTCGAACTCGATCAATCAGATCAGGGCCGGCACGATTCGCGCCTATGCCGTGACCGACGACAAGCGCGTCGAGCAGGCCGCGGATATTCCGACCACCGACGAGGCCGGCCTGCCTGGATTCCACATGACGTTGTGGTCGGGCCTGTGGGTGCCGAAGGGGACGCCGAAAGAGATCGTGGCCAAGCTCAACGCGGCGGCGGTCGAAGCGCTCAACGATCCCCAAGTCCGCAAACAGCTTGAAAACCTTGGGTTGCAGATGCCTCCGTCCGATAAATTGACACCGGCGGCTCTCGGCGATTGGCAGAAGGCTGAAATCGCCAAATGGTGGCCGATGATCAAGGCGGCCAACGTCAAGGTCGATTAAGCGCAGATCGCTCAACTTTTGTTAAAAATGGTTGCGGCCTTGCCACGATTGTTGCGGGAGCGCAACAATTTGAGAACATTTCGCCCCTCCCGGCTCCCCACTCTTGCGTGCGCCGCTTTTTAGCCACACCCCTCTAGGAAATAGTTTGTGCGTAAGGTTCACGGTCAATGGTACTCGCGTAGAGCATAGGAAAATCCTTTTTTTGAGGGATCTGTTTTCCGGGTGCTCGAGAGCATTGGGCCGGAAAGCAGGTTCTCGATGGACGCGAAGACCAACCTCAAGAAGAGATTGCCGAGCCGTCATGTGACGGAGGGGCCGGAGCGTGCGCCGCATCGGTCGTATCTCTATGCGATGGGGTTGACGACCCAACAGATCCACCAGCCGTTCGTCGGCGTCGCTTCGTGCTGGAACGAGGCAGCTCCCTGCAACATCGCGCTGATGCGCCAGGCCCAGGCCGTCAAGAAGGGCGTGGCTTCGGCAGGCGGCACCCCTCGCGAGTTCTGCACCATCACCGTGACCGACGGCATCGCGATGGGCCATGACGGCATGCGCTCGTCTCTACCTTCGCGCGAGTGCATTGCCGATTCGGTCGAGCTGACCGTGCGTGGCCATGCCTATGACGCGCTGGTCGGGCTGGCCGGCTGCGACAAGTCGCTGCCGGGCATGATGATGGCGATGGTGCGGCTCAACGTGCCCTCGATCTTCATCTATGGCGGCTCCATTCTGCCCGGCAATTTCCGTGGCCAGCAGGTCACGGTGCAGGACATGTTCGAGGCTGTCGGCAAGCACTCCGTGGGCGAGATGTCCGACGCCGACCTCGACGAGATCGAGCGGGTGGCGTGCCCGTCCGCCGGCGCCTGCGGCGCTCAGTTCACCGCCAACACGATGGCCACCGTGTCCGAGGCGATCGGTCTCGCGCTGCCCTATTCGGCAGGCGCGCCGGCGCCCTACGAGATCCGCGATTTCTTCTGCACGGCGGCCGGCGAGAAGGTCATGGAGCTGATCTCCGCGAACATCCGCCCGCGCGACATCGTCGACCGCCGCGCGCTGGAGAACGCCGCGGCCGTGGTCGCAGCTTCCGGCGGCTCGACCAACGCTGCGCTGCACCTGCCGGCGATCGCGCATGAATGCGGCATCAAGTTTGACCTGTTCGATGTCGCCGAAATCTTCAAAAAGACACCGTATATCGCGGATTTGAAGCCAGGTGGCCGTTATGTCGCCAAAGACATGTTCGAGGTTGGTGGCATACCGCTTCTGATGAAAACGCTGCTCGACAACGGATTTTTGCATGGCGACTGTCTGACAGTCACCGGCCGAACGATCGCCGAAAACCTCAAAAGCGTGAAATGGAATCCGCATCAGGACGTGGTGCGGCAGGCCGACAAGCCGATCACCGTCACAGGAGGTGTGGTTGGTTTGAAGGGCAATCTCGCTCCCGAGGGTGCAATCGTGAAGGTTGCGGGCATGTCGAACTTGAAGTTTACCGGGCCAGCCCGCTGCTTCGACCGGGAAGAGGACGCCTTCGAAGCGGTCCAGAAGCGAACCTACAAAGAGGGCGAGGTCATCGTGATCCGCTATGAGGGGCCGCGCGGCGGTCCCGGTATGCGCGAAATGCTTGCGACCACGGCGGCGCTGACCGGACAGGGCATGGGCGGCAAGATCGCCCTCATCACCGACGGGCGCTTCTCAGGCGCGACGCGCGGCTTCTGCATCGGCCATGTGGGTCCCGAGGCAGCCATTGGCGGCCCGATCGCGCTCCTGAAGGACGGCGACATCATCGAGATCGATGCGGTCGGCGGTAGCCTTAACGTAAAATTGACTGACAAAGAACTTGCCGAACGCAAGACTAAATGGGCGCCTCGCGAGACGAATCACACGTCCGGCGCCTTGTGGAAATATGCCCAACAGGTTGGGCCGGCGGTGGCTGGGGCCGTAACTCATCCGGGTGGTGCGCACGAGAAGCGGTGCTATGCGGACATCTAAGCGTATCATTGTGGCGGCGATATTGGTGGGCTTGCCGCTTGCCTCGGCGTATGCCTTTGACGGCGCGCCGGTCAACCGGGACACGACCATTCCGGTCGTCTCTGGCCAGCCGGCGCTTGCCGGCGCGGTCAAGAAGCCGACGAATGGCGCCACCGGCTCCACGAGCCCCGACACCTCCACCTCTCTGACGGCGCTGCAATACGCTGCCGAGGGTGGTCACCCGATCGCGCAGTGGAAGCTGGGCCGGATGTATGCGGATGGCAACGGCGTCGTGCAGGACGATCTGCGCGCCTTCGAATATTTCAGCCGCATCGCCAATGCGCATGCGGAGGACAGCCCGTCGGCGCCACAGGCCTCGATCGTGGCGAACGCCTTCGTCGCGCTCGGCCGCTACTACCTGAGCGGTATCCCCAACTCGAAGATCGCCGCCGATCCTGAGCGGGCGCGCGAGATGTTCTCCTATGCGGCGTCGTATTTCGGCAACGCCGATGCGCAATATGACCTGGCGAGGCTCTATCTGAAGGCCCCCGACGCGTCGCGGGACGACTTCACCTATGGCGCGCGCTGGCTCGGGCTTGCTGCCCAGAAGGGCCAGCACCAGGCGCAGGCGCTGCTCGGCCAGATGCTGTTCAACGGCGAGCGGCTGCCGCGGCAGGCCGCGCGCGGCCTGATGTGGCTCACCCTGGCGCGCGACAGCGCGGGCGCGGATGAAACCTGGATCAAGGAAAGCTACAACAAGGCGATCGCCAAGGCCTCGGAAGAAGACCGCGCGGCTGCGCTGAAGATGCTCGAACACTGGGTGCAGGGCCGCAAGGATTAGAGCTTATTCGGTTCTGATTCGATCAGAACCGAAGGTCACATGAACCGGTACCCACTTCGCTCGAAAGCGTTCTGATGGCCCTGAACGCCGTTAGCGCGTTCCTTCTGCCTTCAAGAGCTAACCGTGATCATTCGCGATGCGACGCCGGCCGATGCGCCGGAGGCGTGCGATGTGCTTCGAGCATCGATCTCGGAGCTGTGCACGGCCGACCACGACAACGATCCGCAAATCCTGAAACGCTGGCTCGCCAATAAGACGCCGGAGAACATCGCTGCGTGGATAGACGATCCGAGCAGTTCGCTCCTGGTTGCGGTCGAGCACGACGCGATTCTCGCCGTCGGCAGCGTCCGGAACTCGGGCGAGATCACACTGAACTATGTCGTGCCGCGCGCGAGATTTTGCGGCGTCAGCGCGGCACTTCTAAAGGCGCTCGAGGCGAGAGCCGTGGAGCGTGGCGCTGCGCGAGTGACCCTCCACAGCACCGAAACGGCGCATCGCTTCTATCTGTCCCGTGGCTACAGGGATGAGGGCGCGCCGGCCGGAAAGTTCGGCACGCGCGGGTCCTATCCGATGTCTAAACCGCTCACATCCTCGGCTTGATCGCGCGAAGGGCGGTCAAGCCGTCTCCAGATCGAGATCGGCCCACACCGGCACGTGATCGGACGGTTTCTCCCAGGCGCGCACATAGCTGTCGATGCCGACATCGATCAGACGGTCGCTCGCCTGCGGCGACATCAAGAGATGATCGATGCGCAGGCCCCAGTTCTTCTGCCAGGCGCCGGCTTGATAGTCCCAGAACGTGTATTGCCCCGGGGCGTCGTTGACTGCGCGGAGCGCGTCGGTGAGACCGAGGCCGAGCAGCGCCTGGAAGCTCTCGCGCGTGGTTGGACGAAACAGGGCGTCGTTGACCCAGGCTGCGGGATTATAGACATCCTCGGCCTTCGGAATGACGTTGAAGTCGCCGGCCAGCACCAGCGGCTCCTCTGCTTTAAGTCGCTGCCGCGAATACTCGAGGAGACGCGACATCCATTTCAGCTTGTACGGATATTTTTCGCTGTCCGCGGGATTGCCGTTTGGCAAATAAAGGCACGCGATGCGCAGCACGCCGCGTTTCAATGGCACGACGCCCTCGAGAAAGCGCGCATGCGCGTCCTCGTCGTCGCCGGCGAGACCGGATTTCGTCTCGTCGAATGGCAGCTTGGAGAGCAGCGCCACGCCGTTGAAAGTCTTCTGCCCGTGCGTCACCACATTGTAGCCGAGCGACTCGATCTCGAGGCGCGGGAAGGCCTCGTCGACGCATTTGATTTCCTGCAGGCAAACGATGTCGGGCGAACATTCCTTCAACCAGGTGAGGAGGTGTTCCAGCCGTTGTCGAATCGAATTGACGTTCCACGTCGCGATGCGCATCGGAATTTTCCGGGTGACTGTTGCGGCTGTTAGACCAAGCCGCCGAGGTCACCGTCAAGGGCGGCCACCTGTCATCCAACGGCAAAGCCAGCCTGCGGCATCAGCGCCGGCTGGCTGACCTCAGCAGACTGCGATCGCATAAGGCAGGCTGGAACGCGTTCAGATCGAGAAGCTGGTGCCGCAGCCGCAGGAGGCTGTGGCATTGGGATTGTTCACGCGGAACGACGCGCCGATCAGGTCGTCGACGAAATCGACCTCCGAGCCCGACAGAAACGGCACCGAGGCGGGATCGACCACCACCACCGCGCTGTCACGCTCGATCACCAGGTCGTCAGCGGCCCTGTCACGTTCGACGTCGAACTTGTACTGAAACCCGGAGCAGCCGCCGCCCTCCACGGAGATGCGCAGCATGGCGCCGTCGCCCTCGGATTTGAGGATTTGGCCAATCCGGCGGGCGGCGCGCTCGCTGATGGTGACGGCTGTGGTCATGATGGTCCTTCCGGGCAGTCCGTATCGCCTGAATCGCGCCATAGCCAATTTATTTGGTATACCGCTTGAGACATAGTTAAGTGCGCCTGCAAGCGGAATCAACTTGAGGATTCGGTAAACTCGTGTCGGTCGGAATGGCAGCCCCTCGCGCGCGCTATGCCTGCGACCCCGACGGCAGCCGGGGCAGGCTGGTCGACGAGCCGCCGAGCCGGACCCGCAGCCCCTTCCGGCGGGATTGCGACCGGGTGATCCATTCGACGGCCTTCCGCCGCCTGAAGTACAAGACCCAGGTGTTCGTGTTCCACGAAGGCGACCATTACCGCACCCGCCTGACGCATTCGCTGGAAGTGGCCCAGATCGCCCGCGCGCTGGCCAGGCAGCTTGGCCTCGAAGAGGACCTCACCGAGACGCTCGCGCTGGCCCACGACCTCGGCCACCCGCCGTTCGGCCACGCCGGCGAGCGCGCGCTGGATGCCTGCCTGAGGGGCTATGGCGGCTTCGACCACAATGCTCAGACGCTGCGCGTCGTGACCTCGCTGGAGCATCGCTACCCCGACTTCGACGGGCTCAACCTGACCTGGGAAGCGCTGGAGGGCATCGTCAAGCACAATGGCCCGTGGACCGAGCGTGATGGAACGCCGCTCGGCCGCTATCGCGAGCGCGGCATCCCGCCGGGGATTTCCGATTACGACGCGATCTACGACCTGGAACTCTGGACTTTCGCGTCACTGGAGGCGCAGGTCGCGGCCATTGCCGACGATATCGCCTACGATGCCCATGACATCGACGACGGTCTGCGGGCCGGACTGTTTCAGGTCGATGACCTCAAGGTCGTGCCGTTGATTGCCGAGATCATCGACCGCATCGACAAGCACTATCCCCGTCTCGATGAGGCCCGGCGCGGCGCCGAACTGGTGCGCGAACTGATCTCCCGACTGATCGGTTCGGTCATTCGCGAGGCCCGCAGGCGGCTGGAGATCGCTCAGCCGAAATCGGCCGACGACGTCCGCCACTATGGTGATCACCTGATCGCATTCTCGGCCGAGGTCGCGGAAGCCGAGGCCGCGATCAAGGCGTTCCTGAAACTCAGGATGTATCGGCATCAATGGGTGATGCGGGTGATGGGCGATGCCGAGCAGATCGTGATGAACCTGTTCGCGCGTTACCAGAAGACCCCCTCCGACCTGCCGGCGGAATGGATCGAAGGGGCCGAGAAGGAGACCGAGGGCGCGCGAGCCCGGCGGATCGGTAATTTCATCGCCGGGATGACCGACCGTTTCGCGCTGATCGAGCATCAAAGGCTTTTTGACTCGACCCCGGAATTGCGTTAGGCGGCGGGCCCATGGCCGAGACAACGCCCGATACAACGCCCGCGAAAGCTCAATCGCTTCACCTTTTTGCCGACGTGCTGGCGCGCGTTCACGCGATCTGCGCGAGCCTCGCGAGGGAAGGCAACTGGCCCGCCGGCATCGACTATTCGCGTGTCGTGGTCGAGCCGCCGCGCGATGCCTCGCATGGTGACATGGCGACGAACGCTGCGATGGTGCTCGCCAAGGAAGCCAAGGGCAAGCCGCGCGATCTCGCCGAGGCAATCGCCGCGCGCCTGCGCGATGATGATCTGGTTGCTTCCGTCGATGTGGCCGGGCCCGGCTTCATCAACCTGACGCTGAAGAAGGAAGCATGGGCGGAAGCGCTGCGTACGGTGCTGCGCGAGGGCGACGCCTATGGGCGGATCGCGCCGGTCGCGAGTGCCGCGAAGGTCAATGTCGAATACGTCTCCGCCAATCCGACCGGGCCGATGCATGTCGGCCATTGTCGCGGCGCGGTTTTCGGCGACGCCTTGTGCAGCTTGCTGCAGTTCGCCGGTCGCGACGTCACGCGCGAATACTACATCAATGATGCCGGCGCTCAGGTCGATGTGCTCGCGCGCTCGGCTTTCCTGCGCTACCGCGAGGCGCTCGGCGAGGACATCGGGGCGATACCCGAAGGGCTCTATCCCGGCGATTATCTGAAGCCGGTCGGGCAGGCGCTCGTCGCCGAACATGGCGACAAGCTGCTTGCGATGCCGGAGACACAATGGCTGCCGATCGTGCGTGACAAGGCGATCGCGATGATGATGGACGAGATCAAGGGCGATCTCGCCGCGCTCAACATCCATCACGACGTGTTCTTCTCCGAACGTTCGTTGATCCAGACCGGCAACAACAAGGTCGCCGAGACCATCGACTTCCT
The DNA here is from genome assembly GCA_963770385.1 of uncultured Alphaproteobacteria bacterium. Lineage (GTDB taxonomy): Bacteria > Pseudomonadota > Alphaproteobacteria > Rhizobiales > Xanthobacteraceae > Bradyrhizobium. Next base: position 5,309,872 of record CAVYPJ010000003.1, read on the forward strand.
GCGCGATCGCGGCGACATCTACGAGGGCAGTCTGCCGCCGCCGAAAGGCAAGCCGGTGGAAGACTACGAGGATCGAATCCAGACGCTGTTCCGCGCCACCGCCTACGGCGATGACGTCGATCGGCCGCTGATCAAGTCGGACAACTCCTACACCTATTTCGCCTCCGACATCGCCAATCACCGCAACAAGTTCGAGCGCGGCTTCACCGATCTGATCGATGTGTTCGGAGCCGATCACGGCGGCTACATCAAGCGGATGCAGGCGGCGGTGAAAGCGGTCAGCGCCGGTGAGGCGACACTCGACGTGAAGATCGTGCAGCTCGTGAAGCTGTTGCGTAACGGCGAACCCGTGAAGATGTCAAAGCGCTCCGGCGATTTCGTCACCTTGCGCGAGGTGGTCGACGAGGTCGGCAACGATGCCGTGCGCTTCATGATGCTCTATCGAAAAAACGACGCGGTCCTCGACTTCGATCTTGCCAAGGTGATCGAGCAGTCGCGCGACAACCCGGTTTTTTACGTGCAATACGGGCACGCACGGGGCCACTCGATCTTCCGCAACGCCAGGGAAGAGGTCCTGTCAGACCTGCCGCGGGACACGGGAGCGCGTGTTGCCTATCTTGCCGGTGCGGATGTGGAACGCCTGACGGATCCCGCAGAAATAGAATTGCTCAAACGGTTGGCACTTTTCCCGCGCATGATCGAGGCCGCGGCCGCCGCCCACGAGCCGCACCGGATCGCTTTTTACCTCTACGATCTCGCGAGCGAATTTCATGCGCTCTGGACGAGGGGGCGAGATTTGCCCTATTTACGCTTCATTATCAATAATGATGCAAGCCTTACCAAGGCACGGCTGGCGATGGTCCAGGGGATTGTCTTGGTGTTGGCATCGGGGCTTGCCATTTTGGGCGTCCATGCTCCAGACGAAATGCGATAGTCTGGAAGCTCATTGCCGCCTACATTGAGCGTAGGGGCATCCGGCAGAGGCCGGCTCGCCTGTACACATGACGGGGGCGATTTTCCCGAAGGGATCATAGCGTCACGATGGCTGATCGATATCAGGACCGACCTCTCAGCGCCGATGGCTTTGGCCGTGGTGGCGATCAGCATCAGCGGGCTGATGGCGACCCGCTTGCTGAACTCGCGCGGCTGATCGGGCAGAACAACGATTCGGCGGGGGCCGGTCGCGGCAATCCGTCGCCCCCCTCCCATGCGGCCGTGCCGCAGAACCAGTTTCATGCAGCCGCGGAAGAGGACAAGCCCGCAGGCGGGCCACCGCCTTGGATGCAGCGTGCAAATCGGAAGGAAATCCCGCGCGATCAGCAGCGGGATTTCGAGATCGACGAGCCGGAGCAGTCGCATTTCCAGGCGTTGAGCAACGCGCTCAATCGTTATGGCACGCAGCCGCCCCCGGTCGATCAGAACTCCCGCGACGACGCGCCGTCATTCGAGGCGCCTGAGGCGCAGCCTGATCCGGCGCGCTACGACGATGCGCTGTTCGGCCAGATCGGCGCCGGCGCCGCACACGAGGATTTGCACCACGACGACGCCTTCCCTGAAGACCCCTACGCCTACCAGGAGGAAGGGTATGATGACGAAGAGGCGGAGGAAGAGCCGGAGCCGAAGCGCCGCGGCGGGTTGATGACGGTTGCCGCAGTTCTGGCGCTGGCCGTGGTCGGCACGGGCGCTGCTTTTGCCTACCGCACCTATGTGGGCTCGTCCCGCAGCGGCGAGCCGCCGATCATCAAGGCCGACAACAGTCCGACCAAGGTCGTGCCGACGCCGCAGGACGGCGGCGGCGCCAAGGTGCCGGATCGCCTGGCGATGGGTGATGGAACCGAAAAGCTCATCTCTCGCGAAGAGACGCCGGTCGACGTCAATTCGCGCTCCGTCGGCGGAGGCGGTGGCGGTCCGCGTGTGGTGTTCCCGCAGCTGAACCAGAACAACAATCCGCCTTCGCCGTCGAGCGTCGCACCAACCGGTCTGCCGCCGGCTAACGCCAACGGCGGCGCGATGCCGAACAACGAGCCGCGCAAGATCAGGACGCTGTCGGTTCGCGGCGATCAGCCCGATGCAACGGCGAGCACCCAGGCGCCTGCGTCGCCGCCGCCAGCCGCGAAGCCGGCTGCTGCCGCCAAGGCGGCGCGCAACGCGCCGAGCCCGGCAAATGCGAACGCCAGCGCCAACCCGCCGATGGCGATCTCGCCCCAATCGGCCCAGGATTTAGTCCCGGCGCCCGCGGCTGAGCCGCGTGCGCGGGTCGCCGCGACCAACCCTGCCCAGACCGAGCCCGCCGCGAGTCCTGCTGCGAGTGGCGGTGGCGGCTACCTGGTGCAGATTTCGTCCCAGCGGAACGAAGCTGATGCCCAATCGTCGTTCAAGGCGCTGCAAGGCAAGTTCCCGTCGGTGCTCGGGTCGCAGACGCCCGTGATCAAGCGCGCGGATCTTGGCGAAAAGGGCGTCTACTACCGCGCCATGGTCGGGCCGTTCGGGACCTCCGATGAGGCCGCGCAGTTCTGCAACAGCCTGCGCAGTGCCGGCGGGCAGTGCTTCGTCCCAAGGAATCAGTAGGCATTTCCTTGACCCGCCGGTACCGGCGGGTCTAATCGGCGCGCCATGGGACGACGCGCATTCATCACGGGTGTCACCGGAACGGAACTTCGCGCGGACGAGCGCGAATTCATCGCCGCGGAGCAGCCGTGGGGATTCATCCTGTTCAAACGGAATATCGACAATCCCGCTCAAGTTTCCGCGCTGGTGGACGACTTGCGGAAGCTCGCCGGTGACGTCGACGCGCCGGTCCTGATCGACCAGGAGGGAGGGCGCGTGCAGCGTCTGGGGCCCCCCAACTGGCCCGTGTACCCGCCGGGTGCGGCTTTCGGGCGGCTCTACGACATCGATTTCGGCCCTGGGCCTTGCGGCAGCTCGGCTGACCGCGCGCCTGATTGCGGATGACCTGATCAAGCTCGGCGTGACCGTCGATTGCCTGCCGCTTGCGGACGTCCCGGTCGCCGGAGCGGATGCGGTGATTGGCGACCGGGCCTATGGGACCGAGGTCGGCAAGGTCGCCGCCATCGCGCGCGCCGTCACCGACGGCCTCGCAGAGGGTGGTATATTACCTGTATTGAAACACATTCCAGGCCATGGACGGGCCACCGCCGATACCCATTTCAAGCTCCCCGTGGTCGATACGACCGAAAGCGAGCTCAAACGAACCGATTTTGCCGCATTTCAGCCGCTTGCCGACCTGCCCATGGCGATGACCGCACATGTTGTGTTTAGCGCCTTCGACGCCATCCATCCGGCGACGACATCTGCGAAGATGGTCGAGCAGATGATTCGCGCCTTTATCGGGTTCCAGGGTTTGTTGATGAGTGATGACGTGTCCATGAACGCACTGGCGGGATCGATCGCCGAGCGGACCCGGGCCGTTTTTGCCGCCGGATGCGACGTCGTCCTGCATTGCAACGGCCAGATGGACGAGATGCGCCAGGTCGCCGGCGAGACACCGGAGCTCTCTGGTCTGGCGCTGGAACGCGCGAATCGCGCACTGGCTGCGCGCAAGCCGCCTCAGGCCTTCGATCGGGCCGCGGCGCGGGCGGAGCTTGATGCATTGATCGGTCGGTTGGGAACGAGCGCATGACCGCGGAAATCCTGTCTTTTGAAACCGGCCAGCCGACCGAGCGGGCCGAGAGTGAACCGGCGCTCGTGGTCGACGTCGAGGGCTATGAAGGCCCGCTCGACCTGCTGCTGGCGCTGGCGCGGCAACAGAAGGTCGATCTCGCCAAGATCTCGATCCTGGCGCTCGCCGACCAATATCTGGAATTCATCGAGGAAGCGCGGAAGATCCGGCTGGAACTCGCGGCCGACTATCTCGTGATGGCGGCGTGGCTGGCTTACCTGAAGTCGCGACTGCTGTTGCCCGAGCCGCCGGCGGCGGAAGGCCCGAGCGCGGAGGAAATGGCCACGGCGCTCGCCAACAGGCTGCGGCGCCTGGAGGCGATCCGCGAGGCTTCCAACCGGCTGATGAACCGGCCGCAACTGCTGCGCGATATCTTTCCGCGGGGGACGCCTGAGGAAATCGCCGAGATCCGCCGGCCGAGATTCACGGCGACACTGTTCGATCTGTTGACGGCCTATGCCGTGCAGCGCCAGCAACGCGTGCTGACGACGGTGCATCTGGCCAAGCGCACCGTCTGGTCGCTTGCGGAAGCGCGGGCTTCGCTGGAGCGCCTGGTCGGGCTGACCGAGTCGGAAGATTGGGGCTGTCTTGACGAGTACCTTTTGAGCTACGTCGCCGAACCGACTCAGCGCGCGACCGTTTTGGCCTCGAGCTTCGCGGCCGCGCTCGAACTCGTGCGCGAAGGCAGGATGGAGCTGAACCAGAAAGAGGCGTTCGCGCCGCTGTATTTCCGAAAGCGTCCGCCGCAGGCCTCCGGCGCAGCGACGGCGCCGGAATTGTAAGTGCAAGAAGGAGAGCGTGCCATGGCGAGCCTGGCGGAAAAGCGCGTGGAAGCCGAGGAAGAGGAGCCCGTCGAGGTGACTCAGACCGAGCCACAGGCGCGACCCGAGGAATTGCGGCTGCTGGAAGCCCTGCTGTTTGCTGCCTCCGAGCCGCTCGATCAGGCGGCGCTCGCCAAGCGCATGCCCGAGGGCGTCGACGTCAAGGCCGCGCTCGAGCAGTTGCAGGCGGAGTACGCGCCGCGCGGCGTCAATCTCGTGCGCGTTGCCAACAAATGGACGTTCCGCACCGCGGGCGATCTGTCGTGGCTGATGACGCGGGAGATCACCGAGACGCGGCGGCTGTCGCGCGCCGCAATCGAGGTGCTCGCGATCATCGCCTATCATCAGCCGGTCACGCGCGCGGAGATCGAAGAGATCCGCGGCGTCGTCACCTCCAAGGGCACGCTCGACGTGCTGCTGGAAACCGGTTGGATCAAGCCGCGCGGTCGTCGCAAGACGCCGGGCCGTCCGCTGACCTTTGGCACCACCGACAGCTTCCTGTCTCAGTTCACTCTCGAGGCGCTCGGCGATCTGCCGGGGCTCGAGGAACTCAAGGGCACGGGGCTTCTGGATTCGCGTCTGCCGACCGGCTTCACCGTGCCGAATCCGTCCGACGATCCCACGCTTCGCGAGGACGAAGATCCTCTGGAGCCGGGCGATCTCGACCTTGCGCTGGCGCCACGCGCGGAGCCGGAAGGCGAGGGCGGCTAACCCGTCACATTGTCACGGCATGAGTGTCAGCGTGTCGCCTGCGGGCTCACGCACGATGCGGATGCCTTCGAAGCGCTGCCACAGCTTCTGCATGTCGTCGTAATGCCGTGACAGCACATGGGCGGACTGGCCGAGCGCGAGCTGAAACGCGGAGTTGTCGGGATCGGCGAGGTCGTAGACCGCGCGCAATCCCGGCCCATGCAGATCGGCGAACGGTGTCTCGTCCCTGTTGGTATCGAAACTGCCCGCATTGACCGTGTCGGCGGCGCCGTCCGCGGGAAGATGCCGATCGAAGACGGCTCCGAGTAGCGGAATGCGCGAAAATACCGGATGCTCGAAGCTGGCCTGGTGCGCCTCTCCCCAGCGCCAGCGTTCCATCGCTGTGCCGTAGCGAGTGGTGAGGTCGTCCAGCGCATCCCTCAGCGCGGCTGCCGTCAACCGCTCGCAGCCTTCATCGCCGCACCACGCGGGATTGTTCTGGAGGATATTTTGCGTGGCGCGCAGCGAGGGCGACCAATAGCGGCCGTAGATTCCTCCAAGCCGCGACTGAAACAGGCGCTGGTTGATGGCCCGCACCCACGCCGAGAAAATCAGCGGCTCGGGACGATCCTGATCCATGCGATCGTCCCATTGCCGCATCAGCTCGATGGCCGCGCTCTCGCGCGGGCCGGCTGGCTCGGCCGCCAGCATCAGCGGCAGCAGGCCCTTGGCCGCCAGTGAAACGATGTCACGCTGCAGCAGCGTCGAGCTCGCGATCGACTGCTGCGGCGTTGCCGCAAGCCCAGCTTCGATCCGCTCGATTCGGTATGGCGCGTCCCAATCGCGCGTGATGGGGAATGGATAATTGTCCGGCACGATCTTGTTGTTCGCCGTAGCGATGTGCCCCGCCGGCGGATTATACGCCTGCGGCAGTTGCTCGAACGGAATGAAACCCGTCCAGTCGTGGTCGCCGGACGCGCCTTCGACCGGCATTCGTCCGTCGCCGGCTTTGCGGATCGGAATGTGTCCCGGTACGACAAATCCGATGTTTCCATCGCGATCCGCGAAGACCATGTTCTCCGCCGGCGCGGTGAGCAGGCGCAACGCATCAAGCCAGCCCGCCCAATCCTGGGCCAGTCCGCTGCGCCAGATCGCCTCGAGGGTCTGGTCATCGTCATTCAGGAAACTCGCCTGCAACGCCAACGCCGTGTTGGCGGGCGTGGGCGGCATGTTGGTGGCGATGTCCGAGATGACTGGCCCGTGCCGGGTCTCGCGCACGGTCAATGTCTCCGGCGCGCGCCCCTTGATCATGATGCGCTCATCGCGAACATTGAAGGCGGCCGTTCCCTGCGGAGTCGCATAGCGGCGCGAATCCGTCGCATCGATCTGTTCGACAAACAGATCTTGGACGTCCGCATTGGTCGTGGTGAAGCCCCATGCGATCCGACTGTTGTGACCGAGCACGACCAACGGCGCACCGGGAATGGTCGCGCCCGCGACATCGAGATCGGGTGCTTCGAGCCGGGCGAGATACCAGATCAGCGGCGCGCCGAAATCGAGATGCGGATCATTGGCGAGCAGCGGCTTGCCGGTGACGCTGTGTGCGCCGTCGACGACCCAGTTGTTAGACGCGCGCTGCGGCGAGCGATCATTCTGCGGAAGCGCAGCCATGAGGCTATTGAGCCATGGCGCGGCCGTCAGCGACGCCAGTTCTTTCAGCGTGACCGGCGCGTCATTGGGATAGTCCGGGAACAGCTTGCCGATCTCGTCGACAGGAAGAATTTGCGCCATCCGGGCATAAATAAGTTCCCGCCGGTAATTGCCGGTGTGCTGCAGTTCCAGGACTTTTCCGAGCACGAGGCTGTCGGCCGGGCTCCAATCGTCAGGAGGATAACGAAGTACCATGAACTCGATCGGCAGCGTCCTGCCGCTGTGGAGGAAGGCGTTGATTCCGGCCGAATAGGCCTCGAGCACAGCCTTGAATTCGGATGACGCCGCGTTCACGCTGGCAGCAGCATGCCGGTATAGCCCAAGCGTCCGCATGAACTTGTCGGTTGCGAGCGCCGTATTTCCCACGGCTTCGGAGAGCCGGCCGGCGCCGAGCCTGCGCTGCATGTCCATCTGGAACAGCCGATCCTGCGCGTGCACGAAGCCGAGCGCCATGTAGAGATCGTGCCGATTCGCGGCCTGGATCGAGGGGATGCCATGGGCATCGCGCATCACGCGGACCGGTCGTTCAAGGCCGGGCAGCACCAGATTGCCGGTGGTCTGCGGCAGCGAGGCCCATAACATCAGAAAGACCAATCCGGCGGCGGATAACAGGAGCATTCCGGCTCCCAATCCGAGCCGTTTCGTCCATCGCTTCATTCCGACGATCCCTGCAGATGATCTTGACGGAGGATTTTCGTCGCGCGCAAGCGCGCAACGGGCGAGGGGCTGGAGAGCCCGCAAGGAACCGGTAGCTTTTTAATTCCCGCGAAGGGGTAAAAACGGCTGATAGGTCCGGTAACGATAGCGTCAATCTGACTTGTTATCGCAGGCTCAGATCGGGCTTAAGTCCTTGTGTTTGACACCCTTCGAGCCTACTTTCCGTGAAGGTTGGGCCGGCTTGCCGGCCTGTTGAGTTTGGAGGGTTGCAGGATGGGTTCGCTTAGCATTTGGCACTGGATCGTGGTGATCGCGGTGGTCCTGCTGCTGTTCGGACGCGGCAAGATCTCCGATCTGATGGGCGACGTCGCGCAGGGCATCAAGGCCTTCAAGAAGGGCATGCAGGACGACGACAAGCCCGCGGACAAGCCCGAGCCGGTCAAGTCCATCGATCACAACGCGGCGTCTCCTACGGCGGCGCGGTCTGACGTCGGCAGCAAGGCCGTCTGAACCGGACACGGAAGGAAGACGAGGGGCGCGGTCCCCACATCCCGTTCGCCGGGGGATGGGTCAACCGGCCTCGCGTGAGCGGAACGTTTCATGTTCGATATCGGCTGGAGTGAACTGGTCCTCATCGGCGTGGTGGCGCTGATCGCCATCGGTCCGAAAGAGTTGCCCGGCGTGCTCCGCACGGTTGGCCAATGGATGGGCAAGGCGCGGCGGATGGCCGCGGAATTCCAGGGCCAATTCCAGGAAGCGATGCGCGAGGCCGAAATGGCCGACCTCAAGAAGAGCTTCGACGAGGTCAAGGAAGCCGCCAGCGGCTTCACCGGCAATAACCTGATGACCTCGTTGCAGAAGGACGTTTCCAGCGCGCTGAACATCGAGGACGTCGACAAGCCCGCCGAGCCGCCGGCAACGCCTGCGATCGAACCGCCAGCCACGCCGACGACGCCGGAAGCGCCGACGCCAGAGACATTCGCCGAGGCCGAGACACACGCTGCCGCTGAACCACTTGCAGTGACGCGCGAGATCGAGCCTGCCGACGCGCCGCAAGACATTACGCCTCCAGCCTCCAGCACTGAACTCAAGGACGCCAAAGCGTCATGAGCGCCGAAGACATCGAAGCCAGCAAGGCGCCGCTCCTCGATCACCTGATCGAGCTGCGCTCTCGCCTGATCAAGGCGCTGCTTGGCTTCGGCGTCGCCTTCATCTTCTGCTTCTTCTTCGCCAAGCAGATCTACAACGTGCTGGTCTGGCCGTTCGTCTGGGTCGCAGGCGCGGAGAACTCGAAATTCATCTACACGGCGCTGCTGGAATATTTCATCACCCAGCTGAAGCTCGCTTTGTTCGGCGCGGGCTTCATCTCGTTTCCGATCATCGCCACGCAGATCTATAAATTCGTCGCACCCGGCCTCTACAAGCACGAGCGCGGCGCGTTTCTGCCTTACCTGGTCGCCACTCCCGTCTTCTTCGTGATGGGCGCTGCGCTGGTCTATTTCGTCGTGCTGCCGATGCTGGTGAGGTTTTCGCTCGGCATGCAGCAGGTCGGCGGCGCCGAGACGGCGCAGATCCAGTTGCTGCCGAAGGTCGGCGAATATCTGTCGCTCATGATGTCGCTGATCTTCGCCTTCGGCATTGCATTCCAGCTTCCGGTGATCCTGACGCTGCTCGGGCGGGTCGGCATCGTCACCTCGAAAATGCTGCGCGAGAAGCGGCGCTATTTCATCGTCATCGCCTTCGTGATCGCCGCCGTCCTGACGCCGCCCGACGTCTTGAGCCAGGCCTCGCTCGCGATCCCGCTGCTCGCCCTCTACGAGGGGTCGATCATCGCGGTGCGGTTCGTCGAGAAGAATGCCGCGAATGCGCAGGCGGCTTCCGGCTCCTCGTCAGCAACCAAGCCCGCCGAATAACAAGCCCGTGGAATAAACCGCCGCCGAGCGCGCCGGCTTTGCGGTCATATCCGCAGTTTCTCGCAATCCGGTCGTCCTTGGCTGTTCCAAAACGGGTGCATTCGGGTTACTTCATGGCCGCTTTCCGAGCAGGCACCACGACTCGATCCATTTTCCGGACTGGCCATGCACGACATCAAATCGATCCGCGACAATCCCGAGGCCTTCGACGCGGCGCTGAAGCGCCGGGGACTCGCACCGCTGTCTGCATCGCTGCTGTCGATCGATGAGAAGCGCCGCGCGGCGATCCTGGCGTCCGAGCAGGCCCAGGCGCGGCGCAATGCCGCCTCGAAGGAAATCGGCGAGGCCAAGAAGACAAAGGACGAGGCCCGCGCTGCCAAGCTGATGGCCGAAGTCGGCGAGTTGAAGACGACCATGCCTCAGCTCGAACAGGCGGCAAAGGCAGCCGACGAGGAGCTGGCCAAAGAGCTCGCCGCGATCCCGAACCTGCCGCTGCCCGCGCCCGAGGTGCCCGACGGCGTCGACGAACATGGCAACGTGCAGCATCATCTGTTCGGCAAGGCGCGCGACTACGGTTTCGCGCCGAAGCCGCATGACGAACTCGGCATCGCGCTTGGCTTCATGGATTTCGAAAGCGCGGCAAAACTGTCGGGGGCGCGTTTCGTCGTGCTGAAGAAGGGGCTGGCACGGCTGGAGCGCGCGATCGGTCAATTCATGCTCGATCTTCATACGAGCGAGCACGGCTATGCCGAGGTTAGCCCGCCGCTCCTGGTGCGCAACGAGGTGATGTTCGGCACCGGGCAGTTGCCGAAATTCGAAGACGACCAGTTCTGGGCCGTCAAGGGCGAGCTTCTCGCGAATCCCGGCGAAAACCTGAAGAGCGAGCGGCTCGGCCTGATCCCGACAGCCGAAGTGTCGCTGACCAATCTCGTTCGCGAATCCATCGTCGACGAGAAGGAATTACCGATGCGGCTCACCGCGCTGACGCCGTGCTTCCGCGCCGAAGCCGGCGCCGCCGGCCGCGACACCCGCGGCATGATCCGGCAGCACCAGTTCATCAAGGTCGAGCTTGTCTCGATCACGACGCCGGAGACCAGCAAGGACGAGCACGAGCGGATGCTGGCCTGCGCCGAGGAGGTGCTGCGCCAGCTCGACCTGCATTATCGCGTCGTGACGCTGTGCGCCGGCGACATGGGCTTCTCGTCGCAGAAGACCTACGACATCGAGGTCTGGATGCCGGGACAAGGTGAGGGCGGCGCGTTCCGCGAAATCTCGAGCTGCTCGGTGTGCGGCGATTTCCAGGCCCGCCGCATGGACGCGCGCTACCGCGCCGGCGACGGCAAGCCGCGCTTCGTGCACACGCTGAACGGCTCGGGAACCGCGGTCGGCCGCGCGTTGATCGCTGTCATGGAAACCTATCAGCAACAGGGCGGCTCGATCGCCGTGCCAGACGTGTTGCAGCCCTATATGGGCGGGGTCACGGTGATCGAGCCCGAGGCCTAAAAGCGCGTCCATATGCACCTGCATTCCATGTTGCGAATGCGGTCCGCGTTAGTATCCTCCTGCTCAGCCGGTGGCGAGTATGAGGACCTATGGCCCTGCATCGCGACATCTTCTGGATTGGCAGGCAGTGGGCCGTCACGGGATTCGGTCTGCAGGCAATCGATCAGCGCCTGAAGGGCGCCTTCGACATCGAGGTGGCGCAGGTCTGGGCTGACGATCTTGCCGACCGCATGAAGGCCCACGCCTGGCTCAATGCCGCGGATTTCGACAAGGCGCTCTCGGTTGCGCGGACGCGCTTTCCCGAGCCGCCGCGGAAGGCGCTGCCGCTGGTTGATAGCGTGCTGGAATTGATCCAGCCTTCGGCCGCCACGGAGCCGTCGAGAGCGGCGGTGGTGCCGACAAGCGTTCCGCCGGAAGATTCCGTTCCGGTAGAGCTACGGCCGCCGGCCGCGATGCCGATCTTGAAGGCCAGTGGCCCACTGGCGCACTTTCTTCCGCAATGGCGTATCCGGCACTGACGGCTGGACGCTTTCTGGCGCAAGTCACGCACCTGGTCTGGCAAATCTTGGTTTTTCCCGCGAACTTACGAAGTTTGCGTCCCGGGCGATCAGCGGATAAGACGGCCCTGAAGATCACGCGGAATCGACAGAAGGGCCTCGGGCGGAATGCGCATTCTCTGCACCAATGACGACGGCATCCACGCACCGGGCCTGAAGATCGTCGAGCAGATCGCGCACGAGTTGTCCGACGACGTCTGGATCGTCGCGCCCGAGCTTGACCAGTCCGGCGTTTCGCATTCGCTGTCGCTGAACGATCCCTTGCGGCTGCGCGAGGTCGGCCCGCGCCATTTCGCGGTGCGCGGGACCCCGACCGACTGCGTCATCATGGGCGCTCGCCACATCCTCGGCGACACCAAGCCGGATCTCGTGCTCTCAGGCGTCAACAAGGGCCGCAACGTCGCTGAGGACGTCGTCTATTCCGGCACGATTGCCGGCGCGCTCGAAGGCACCATTCTCGGCCTGCCGTCATTTGCGCTGTCGCAGGAGTTCTCGGTCGCAACGCGCGAGACGCCGTTGTGGGACACCGCGCTGAAGTTCGGTCCGCCGATCCTGCGCAAGGTGATCGAAGCGGGCATTCCCAGGAACACTGTGATCAATGTGAACTTCCCGGCCTGTACGCCGGACGAGGTTGCCGGCATCCGCGTGACGCGGCAGGGCAAGCGCAATCTCGGTTTCCTGAAGATCGATCAGCGCCGCGATGGCCGTGGCAATCCCTATTTCTGGATCGGCTTCGAACGGGCTGCGGCACTCGATACGCCGGAGGCGGGGACCGATCTCGCGGCACTTGCCGCGCGCTATGTCTCGGTCACGCCGCTGCGCCTCGACCGCACCGATGAAGCGTTCTCAGAAGAGCTGACGGATCTGCTGAAATAGGCTCTGCTAAAACAGGCGGCGCGCCATTCGCATTGCGGCGCTTACACCGCAGCGCCGCGCAGCGTCGAATCGATCATCTTGCCCAGGGTTTCGAGCTGGAATGGCTTCTGCAACGCGGGCCTGTCGCGATATTCCTCGGGAAGGCCGGCCGAGCCATAGCCGGTCGCGAAAATGAACGGTCGGTTGCGCGCCTTGATCAGGTCCGCGACTGGGGAGATGACCTTGCCGTTGACGTTGACGTCCAGGATCGCCAGGTCAAAATAGGTGTTCTGGGCAAGTCGCATCGCCTCGTCGATCTCGCCGGCTTCGGCCGCGACCGTATAGCCGAGCTCCTCAAGCATGTCGGCGACCATCATTCTGATCATGACCTCGTCCTCAACGAGGAACACTGAACCGCGCGGCGGCCGCGTCGAAGTCATAACGTTAGTCCTTGCCCCATCCGATGCAGAGGTTTGCAAATAACGCCCTCGCACGCAACGTCAACATAATCATCCCGGCTGTCCACCGCCATGGTGTAGTTTCGCGCATTAACGCCAGGCCCGGGCAGGGGTTCCTGGCCGGGAACAGGGCGGTTGGAAATTGTTCCTTTAAATCCTTGATGCATCATTGCATCACATTGCGCGGCCGGCTGTCCCGCTGGTCGTGCTCACGAGACCAAGATGGCTAATCAGAACAGCCCCCCGGAAAAGATGATGTTTCAACTCACGCTGCGGCGGAGGGGCATCAGCGACCAAGGCGTGCTGCGCGCCATGGAGGAGGTACCCCGCGAGGCTTTTGTGGCCGAGTTCGATCGCCCCGACGCCTATCGCGACAGCGCGCTTGCCATCGCCTGCGGACAGACGATCAGCCAGCCCTTCGTGGTGGCCTATATGACCGAGCAGCTGAAGCTGCAGAAGCGCCACCGCGTGCTGGAGATCGGCACCGGGTCGGGTTACCAGGCCGCGATTTTATCACGCCTTGCAACCGAGGTCCTGACGGTCGAGCGCTTCCGGACGTTGGCCGAATTCGGCGCGCGGCCGGCTTGAGAAGCTCGGCTATCACAACGTCGAGGTGATGGTCGGAGACGGCTTCAAGATCCCCGACAATGTGGGCCAGTTCGACCGCATCATCGTCACCGCGGCGATGGAGCAGATCCCGGAAAGCCTCACCGACCGGCTGGCCGAGGACGGCATCCTGATCGCGCCGGTCGGTCCGCATCATGGCGTGCAGACGCTCGTCCGATTCACGAAAACGGCGACCGGTTTGGCCCGCAAGGAACTGGTCGACGTGCGTTTCGTACCTGCCCTGCCGGGGATCGCCCGGGAGCTGTAAACGCCGGGATCGGCTGTCCGTCCAGCGCCTTATTTGCAGGGTTAAGCGCTTATTTACTGGGGGCGTGTTTACTCAAATCGGTACTTTGTTGCGTACGAGTGAGTAACCATGCCCCGAATTGTCGAGTTGCTGTGCTCGCGCCGCCTGCCGCAGGCCGCGATGCTGGCGCTGATCTCGTTCGCGTTCGCCGGTTGCAGCGCCGACACGACGTCGCGCTTGTCCCAGGACCCGTTTGCCGGCAAAGACCCGTTTACCAATCCCTTCAGCTCGCGTTCAGAAGCCACCGGATCGGTGCCGACGCCGCAGGTCGAGCGTCGCGATGTGCCGCAATATAGCCGCCCGCAGCCCTATCAGCAGCCCTACCAGTCGTCGGCATTGCCGCCCGCGGTGACCGCGCCGCAATCCTATCCTGCGGCGAGCGGCGGCGTGTCGGGGGGCGGCCGTGGGCTTGCCTCCTATGCTCCGCCCGTCCAGCCCAAGCTCGAGACCACCGGCACGGTGCCGCCGCGTTCGGTGGCGGCTGTGGCGCTTCCGCCCGCGCCGGTACCCGCGGCCCCGGCCCAAGCCCATGGTGGCAGCGCCACCACGCTCCAAGCCCATGGTGGCGGCGCGACCACGATTATCGTCGGCACCAGCGACACGCTGGAGGTGCTGGCGCAGCGCTACCGCGTCACGCCCGCCGCGATCCTGGCCGCCAATGGCTACAAGGGTCCGCGCGTGCTGTCGCCGGGCCAGCAGCTCATCATCCCGCACGGAACGGCGACTGCGACTGCGGCGGCGCCGGCCGCTCCGCTTGCGAGCAAGCCTGCGACGATCGCGGCTGGCGCGCCGAGCGTTCATATCGTCAATCCCGGCGACACGCTGATGAGCATTGCCCGCCGCAATCACGTATCCGTTGCCGAGCTCGCCAAGGCCAACAATCTGAGCGCGTCCTCCCCGCTCAAGCTGGGCGCGAAGCTCACCGTGCCCGGCGCCAGGACTGCAAGCGCGGCGCCGCTGGCTCCGGTGCCGGTGGCCGCCGCTCAGCCCGCCGTCGCGACGGCAGCGATTCCCGTCACCAGGGTGGCCGCCGCCGGACCGCCGCAAAGCGTGCGTCTGGCCCAGGCGACGACCGCCGACGAGCCCGCGGCGGAAGTCACCCCGGTCAAGGCGGCCAGCGAAGCCACTGGTGCGTTGCCGACCTTCCGCTGGCCGGTGCGCGGCAAAGTCATCACGACCTACGGCGCCAAGACCAACGGCAAGTCCAATGACGGCATCAACCTCGCGGTGCCCGAGGGCACGCCGGTGAAGGCGGCCGAGGATGGCGTGGTCGCCTATGCCGGCAACGAATTGAAGGGTTACGGCAATCTCGTGCTGGTTCGGCATTCCAACGGCTATGTCACCGCCTATGCCCATGCGAGTGAGTTGCTGGTGAGGCGCGGCGATACGATCAAGCGCGGCCAGGTGATTGCCAAGTCGGGCCAATCCGGCGAAGTGGGGTCGCCGCAGCTCCACTTCGAGATCCGCAAGGGGTCGAACCCGGTCGACCCGCTTCAATTCCTCAACGGGGCCTGAGAGCAGGTCGGGCTATGCCTAGCCAACCGCTGTCGTCGCCCGGCTCGACCAGGCTCGACCGGGCGACCCAGTATTCCAGAGACGTCAAAGCGTGAACAGATAGAGCGCGGCGAACTGGATTCCCCGCATGCGCGGGGAATGACCGGCATCAGTCGGGTGACAGTCGGATCACTTTCCGCTCAGCTTGACGCCGAGCCGCCCCGCCAATTCCTGAGTGAACTGCCAAGCCACGCGGCCTGAACGCGAGCCGCGTGTCGTCGACCATTCCAACGCCTCGCGCTCCAGCTCATCCTCGGCGATCTTGATGCCGAAATGGCCGCAATAGCCCCTCACCATCGCGAGATATTCGTCCTGGCTGCAGCGGTGGAAGCCGAGCCACAGCCCGAAGCGGTCCGACAGTGACACCTTCTCCTCGACGGCCTCACCGGGATTGATCGCGGTCGAGCGCTCATTCTCGATCATCTCGCGCGCCAGGAGGTGCCGGCGGTTGGAGGTCGCGTAGAGGATGACGTTGTCGGGCCGGCCCTCGATGCCGCCTTCGAGCACCGCCTTCAGCGACTTGTAGGAGGCGTCATTGCCGTCGAAGGACAGGTCGTCGCAGAAAACGATGAAGCGGAAGTCGGACGCCCGCACCAGCTCCATCAGCGCGGGCAGGCTCTCGATGTCCTCGCGGTGGATTTCGATCAGCTTCAGCCGGTCCGCCGGCTTGCGGTCCACATTGATATTGGCATGGGCGGCTTTCACGAGAGAGGACTTGCCCATGCCGCGCGCGCCCCAGAGCAGCGCATTATTGGCCGGCAGGCCGTCGGCGAAGCGCTCGGTATTCTCGATCAGGATGTCGCGCATCCGGTCGATGCCCTTGAGCAGCCCGAGATCGACGCGGCTGACGCGCGGCACCTCGGACAGCCGTCCGTTGGGGTGCCAGACGAAGGCATCCGCATTGGCAAAGGATTGCGCCGTCGCGAGCGCCGGCGCGGTCGCGGACAGGTGCGCGGCGATCGCCTCGAGCGCATGCGCGATCCGGAGCTGCGTATCGTCCTTTGGCTGACTTGTGGGGCGTTTTGCCGCGACTTTCACAACCTTCGTCGTGGCGGCGCGGGACGGGGATTTTCGGGTATTTTTCGGCATGCCTCAAGTTCCTGACCGCGCAGCCATATCGGGCCTGACGGACGGCTGCAAGCGGGGCCAAATGAGGGGCTTCGCCACGTTGCAATTGGGACCGCGGCCGCTATAGTCCGCGCGAATTTGCCCGGAACCGGCCCGATCCCAAAGGCGTCGCCGGTTCATCTCCATTTCTCGAGGACTGTCCCGATGCTGATCACTCCTGCGTATGCCCAGGCCGCGGCCGGTGGCGACACCAGCAGCATGTTGATGTCGCTGCTGCCGTTCGCGCTGATCTTCGTGATCATGTATTTCCTGATTCTGCGGCCACAGCAGAAGAAGGTCCGGGATCATGCCGAACTCGTCAAGAACGTCCGCCGCGGCGATACCATCGTGACCACCGGCGGCCTCGTCGGCAAGGTCACCAAGGTGGTCGATGACGACCAGGTCGAATTCGAAATCTCGGACGGCGTCCGGGTTCGCCAGATGCGACAGATGATTTCCGGCGTGCGCGCCAAGGGCGAGCCGGCGAAGGAAAAAAGCGAGCCCGTCAAGGACGAGTCGTCCGCGAGCTGATCGTTCCGCGCGCATGCGCGCGGCATTTTCCTGGATCTGACAGGTCAACCCGATGTTGTATTTCACGCGGTGGAAGGCGCTGGGCATTATCCTGACGGCGCTGGTGATATGTCTCTGCGCCGTGCCGAACTTCTTTCCCGAAGCCACCGTGAAGGGCTGGCCGCTCTGGGCGCAGCGCAGGCTCGTGCTCGGCCTCGACCTGCAGGGCGGCTCCTATCTGCTGCTAGCCGTCGATTCCAATTATGTGAAGAAGGAGAAGCTCGACCAGGTGCGCGACGACGTGCGCCGCACGCTGCGCGACGCCAAGATCGGCTATACCGGCCTTGCGGTCCGCAACGACGTGGTCGAGGTGCGCGTCAGCAAGGACACCGACCAGCAGACGGCACTCTCCAAATTGCGCGAGTTGTCGCAACCCCTGGGCGGTCTGCTCGGCTCCAACGGCCAGCGCAGTCTCGAGGTCAGCGATGCCGGTGGCGGCGTGATCCGGCTCGTGGTCCCGCAGGCCGCGATCAATGATCGCATCCGCCAGACCATCGAACAGTCGATCCAGATCGTCGAGAAACGCGTCAATGAGCTCGGCACGGTCGAGCCGGTCATCCAGCGCCAGGGCACCGATCGCATCCTGGTGCAGGTCCCGGGCCTGCAGGACCCGACACATCTGAAGGAACTGCTGGGCAAGACCGCCAAGATGGAATTCCGCATGGTCGACACGACCGTGCCGCCGGATCAGGCGCAGGCGGGCAGGATACCGCCGGACTCCGAACTGCTGATGAGCGCGTCCTCACCGAAGGTGCCCTATGTCATCAAGAAACAGGTGCTGGTCTCCGGCGGTGATCTGACCGACGCGCAGCCCGGTTTCGACCAGCGCACCAGCGAACCGGTCGTCAACTTCCGTTTCAATACGGCCGGATCACGCAAATTCTCGCAGGCGACGACCGAGAATGTCGGGCAGCCCTTCGCGATCGTGCTCGACAATGAGGTGATCTCGGCGCCCGTGATCCGGGAGCCGATCACCGGCGGATCGGGACAGATCTCTGGTAATTTCACCGTGCAATCCGCCAACGATCTTGCCGTCCTTCTGCGCGCCGGCGCGCTGCCGGCGCCGCTGACCGTGATCGAGGAGCGCACCGTTGGTCCGGGCCTCGGCCAGGACTCGATCGAGAAGGGCGAGCTTGCCGCCTATGTCGGCTCGATCATGGTCATCATCTTCATGCTCGTGACCTACCGGCTGTTCGGCGTGTTCGCCAACATCGCGGTTGCCATCAACGTCGCGATGATCTTCGGCCTGTTGTCGCTGCTCAACGCGACGCTGACGCTGCCCGGCATCGCCGGCATCGTGCTCACCGTCGGCATCGCGGTGGACTCCAACGTGCTGATCTATGAGCGTATCCGCGAGGAGTTGCGGGGCGGCCGCAACGCGATCTCCGCGATCGATGCCGGCTTCAAGCGCGCGCTGGCGACGATTCTCGACTCCAACATCACCACCTTCATCGCCGCCGCCGTGCTGTTCTATATCGGCACCGGCCCGGTGCGCGGCTTCGCCGTGACGCTGGGCATCGGCATCATCACCACGGTCTTCACCGCCTTCACCCTGACCCGCCTGATCGTGGCGTGGTGGGTGCGGTGGAAGCGGCCGCAAAGCGTGCCAATCTAGGAGCTGTTGTGACACACTGGGTTCTCATCGGGCTTGGCATCCTGATCGCGGTGCTGACGGTGGTCAGCGCGCTCGGCTTGTTGCCGGCGCTGCGCATCGTGCCTGACGATACGCATTTCGACTTCACGCAGTTCCGCCGCATCAGCTTTCCGATCTCGGCGACGCTGTCGATCGTCGCGATCACGCTGTTCTTCACCCACGGCCTGAATTTCGGCATCGACTTCAAGGGCGGCACGCTGCTGGAGGTGCAGGCCAAGTCCGGCACGGCCGACATCGGCGCGATGCGCGCGCAACTGAACGGGCTGGGGCTGGGCGAGGTGCAGTTGCAGCAATTCGGCGGTCCGGCCGAAGTTCTGATCCGCGTCGCCGAGCAGCCCGGCGGCGACGCCGCGCAGCAGCAGGCCGTGAGCAAGGTGCGCGGCGCGCTGGGCGATGCCGTCGAGTATCGCCGCGTCGAGGTCGTCGGACCGCGCGTGTCCGGCGAGCTTCTGGCCTATGGCATGATCGGCCTGATGCTCGCGATCCTCGCGATCCTGATCTATCTCTGGTTCCGGTTCGAATGGCAGTTCGCGCTCGGCGCCATGATTGCCAACGTCCACGACATCGTGCTGACCATCGGCTTCATGTCGATCAGCCAGGTGGATTTCGACCTCACCAGCATCGCGGCGCTTCTGACCATTCTCGGCTACTCGCTCAACGATACCGT
This sequence comes from uncultured Alphaproteobacteria bacterium, assembly GCA_963770385.1. GTDB lineage: Bacteria > Pseudomonadota > Alphaproteobacteria > Rhizobiales > Xanthobacteraceae > Bradyrhizobium. The sequence continues at coordinate 5,329,180 of CAVYPJ010000003.1, forward strand.
CGTCATCTATGACCGTATCCGCGAGATGCTGCGCCGTTACAAGAAGATGCCGATGCCGCAATTGCTGAACGAGTCGATCAACTCGACGCTGTCGCGCTCAATCATTACCCACGTCACGGTGACACTGGCGCTGCTGGCGCTGCTCTTGTTCGGCGGCCAGGCCATCCACAGCTTCACGGCGGTCATGATGTTTGGCGTGGTGCTGGTCGGCACCTACACCTCGATCTTCATCGCGGCGCCGATCCTGATCTATCTCGGCGTCGGCATCAACCGGGCCGACGCACCGGATACGCCGCCGAAGAAATAGCATCGGGCGTGGCGCAAAAGCGGCCCGGAGGGCTTTAAGCCTTCCGGGCAAGGCGCTATGTCCTGGGTGTCACATCATGCCGAACACGACAGACGCCCCGCATCTCCCGAGATCGGCGCCGATCGACGCTTACGGCAAGGGCGGATTTGCCTTTGCGGGGATGTCGCATCGCGGATCCTTGCTTTGCCTGCCTGAGGCGATATGGGCCTGGCCGGTGACGAAGCCCAGCGAGATCGACCGCCACGCGCTGGAACGGGTGTTCGCGACGGCCAATCAGATCGACACGCTGATCATCGGAACCGGAACCGATGTCTGGCTGCCGCCGCCGGGCCTGCGCGCGGCGTTGCGTTCGGTCAGCGTGGTGCTGGACACGATGCAGACCGGACCGGCGATACGAACCTACAACATCATGATCGGCGAGCGCCGGCGCGTCGCGGCCGCGCTGATCGCGGTGCCATGAGCGGCGAAAACTTGCACCAGGACTCCGCTGCCTTCTGCGCGGATCTCGTTCGCAGCCACGATTTCGTCCGCTACGGCTCGAACTCTGTTCGTGTCGCCCGATCGGCGGCGCGCGCTGCTCGCGCTCTATGCCTTCAATGTCGAGATCGCCCGTGTGCGCGAGCAGGTCACCCAACCGCTGCCGGGCGAGATCAGGCTGCAATGGTGGACGGACATGCTGGCCGACCAAGGGCAGGGCGGCGCCGAGGGTAACCCGGTCGCCGCTGAACTGACGCGCGCCATCGATCAGTTCATCCTGCCGGTCGAACCGCTGTCGCGCCTGATCGAGGAGCATCAATTCGATCTCTACAACGATCCGATGCCGACCATGGCTGCGCTCGAAGGCTATGTCACCGACACCGCATCGGCGCTGTTCGCGCTGGCGGCGCGGATCGCGGGATCACCGTCCGACGAGGTCGAGCATGTGGCGCGGCACGCCGGCCTGGCCCAGGGTTTTACCGAGGTGATCGCTTCGCTGCCGCGTGATTCGTCGCGCCGCCAATTGTTCCTGCCGCAGCAACTGATGGAAAGCCGCGGCGGCAATATGGAGGAGGTGTTCTCGGCAAAGCCGACGCCGAGGATCCGTTCCGCGCTCGATGAGTTGATCGCGGAGGCGGGTCAACACCTCGAAGCGGCTCTGGCCCTGCTTGCCGACGCGCCGCGGGAAATTGTGCCGGTGTTTCTGCCGCTCGCGGTAGTGCGCCGCGAACTCGATCGGATGTCGCGCCCTGACGTCGATCCCTTCACGCCGCATGTCCGCTCGCGCCTGTCGATCTTATGGACGCTGTGGCGGGCGTCGAAGTCAGCCGCCTTCAGGGGTCGATAGGCAATCACCGGGACCGCATCAGAGTTGTCGTGCGGAGTTCTCGAGCACGGCGCAGAAGCGCACGGGGTAGAACTGATGCCGCCGACGCAGGGCGCAGCGATTGTCCCACATCAGGAGGTCGCCCGGCCGAGGTGCGTGCTCCCAGGTGAATTCCGAACGTTCGGCGAATTGCCAGAGTTCGTCGAGAAGGTCGTCCGATTCCTCTCTCGGCAGGCCGATCAGACGGGCGTTCGGCCTGTGGCCGAGATACAGCACCGACCGTCCGGTGTCGGGATGCGTGCTCACTAGCGGGTGGACCACACCGGACAATGCCACTGGCTGCTTCGCTTGTGTGTGCTGCCGCGCAAGGCTGTCGTCGGACGCGCCGTCATGCTTGATTCTCAGATGCGCGACCCTGCTTCGCAGTCCCGGTGGCAGCGCATCATAGACTCCATACAGGCTGCAGAACGCAGTATGTGCGCCGAGCGATACGCCTGCGGGTGCGTAGAGCACGCTTGCGAACGGCGTCGGGGCGCGCGTGATGGCGAGAGGCGTCGTGCTGATGCCGGGCTCGCCATTCAGCTTAGCATTCGACGCGATGTGGATTTTACGCAGTTCTCCGGTCGAGCGGTGATCGTCGTCCTGTCGTGCGCAGTCGACGTCTCCGAAGCGGCGGCAAAACGTGATCAATTCCCGATCGTTGAGGATCTGGCCGCGCACCAGCACCACCTGATGCCTTAGAAGCGCGCGCATGAAAGCGGCGAACTGCCAATCGTCGAACGATTTGATGTCGACGTTCCGGACCTCGGCGCCAAGAGCTTTTCCAGATGGCGTCACTTCGATCAGGCTGCTTGGGGTCTTGCGCGCGACATTGCTTTCAGCGATCACTTGCATCGCCCTCCGAGTTTCACCAACACGGATAATCAATCACGAGACTTTGTCGGCGGTGTCTCTGGCCCGCGACATTTCGTGGATCAATGATGACTCGAATTGCAAATTGTTGGCGCAGTCGGCCGCTCTGAGTCGAAATTGGGACGCGTGATCCGGCAAGCGAGTGCCGGGAATCTTGGTGCGTGTAGATCAAGCTAAAGGTTAGCGGCTTGGTGTCGCAGTCAAGGCACAACTCTACCGTGGACAATCCGCGAACGGTTGCAAAAACAGAATTCTTCTCGGAGCTCTGCCGCCCTTTCGTCGGATTTCCGCAATACGAATTGCCCGTTTGTCGGCGCCTGTACGCGTAGCGCCGGCCGATCTTGCTCACGCAATGTTGAGCAGCCGTTCTCAGGCAGCAACGAGAGCATGGAGAGGCGATTGTGAAGCGTCCTGGGCTGCTGATCGGCGTGTTGCTGCTTGGGTCTCTCGCAGCTTCCAGGGCTGAGCCACCGCAGCCGCCTGACGTCGTCTATATCGATGGATCGCCCTGCAATCGGTTTTGCCAGTTCTATATGGCGCGGTCGCGTGGTCTACCGGCACGAAAATTGGCGGACGATCGTGCGAAAGGCCGTGAAATCTTGCCGTCGCCCGCGCTTCGGGACCGTCTCGCAAAAGTTGCCGCAGCGCGGAACGAAATGCCGCAGACCAGAACTGCGGCCTTGCAATCGGGAAGCTCTGACGCGCAGAGCTCGCACGAAGATGCCGCCGACGGACATCCGGAAGCGCGCCCAATGAATTTAAAGGATCATCTCGTCACGGCTGCTGCGGTCGCGGAACATTTGTCGGCTACCGTCAGCGCCGCATCCGAACTGAAGGCCATGAACGGTGATCGTTTCGATCGCCTTTCAATTGCGTCAGCCGGCAGCGCCAAGCGCGACGCCGCCGCGAGCCCGGCGGATGCGCGCGTCGCGCTGGTGATCTCCCGTCCGGAGATCAAGTCGATATCGTATCTGACGCGCGCGTATGTCGCGATCGATGGCGAGCGCTCCGGAAGTGCGAACGGTCTTCGGACGGCCCTTGTGGCCGCGGGCGCGATCGATGTTCAAGTGGACCCCGGCAAGGCGAGCGCGATCGACCGGCTGGTCCGTGGAGAGGTTCCAGCCGCGGTGCTCACGTTTGTGTCGGCCGACGCGGCGAGGGCGTTTCCGGAGATCGACGGATTCAAGATCTACCGGATCCCGCTGCCGCCACCTCGTTCGTGACTAGAGCATGATCCGGAAAAGTGTGTAGCGGTTTTCCGAAAAGGTCATGCTCAATCAACGACCTAAAGCGCGATGAGGATTTAACCTGATCTCATCGCGCTTTAGCCGCTTCTCCGTGTTCAGGCATTGCAGCCTTCAACGGGCAGACGGGAGTTTCAGGTCAGCTGCTTCGAAGTTGAAGCGATCGCGCAGGTTCTTGCGGGAGTCCAGGATGTCTTTCAGGAACGCGCGGTCTGTCTCGCTCGCCATCATCGGCTCGATCAGGTCGAGCTGATTCATCGCGACAAGCTGCAGGATCTCGGTGCGCGGCCGACCGTTCGAGTTCTCGCGGCAGCGCCTGGACGACCTGGATATGCTCCGGCGGTTTCGGTCCGTTTGCAGCAGTGAGTTCATTCTGCAATTGCGCTTCCAGCGCCGTGCGATCGGCCTCGACAAAGGCATAGAGGCCGACGCCCGTGCGCCGGTCGGCAAAAGCGACGATCGCCGCGTCACGGACGTCGGGATTCCTTCGGATCAGATCGATCAGCACTGGTGCGTCATTGACCAGCCGCCGTCCGCCGCCCTCGCGATCGGTGAAGTTGAACAAGCCGCGGGTGATGGCGCGATAGACCTTTTTGCCGGTCATCAGCCAGATGCGGGCGACCAGTGATTTGCGCGCGAGGATCTTGCGCTCCTTCGGCGTCAGCGCCTCTGGCGCATAAGTGCGCTTGTGCTTCAGGAGATGGCGCAGATCCTCATAGGCTGCGATCCGGAAGATCCGGCTGCGCGTCCTGAAGCAGGCGGCGAGCTGGAAATCAGTGAGGTAGCATTGGCCGTCGGCGCCGCGTAGCCAGTTCTGCTCCTTGGCGAGATCGTTGTGGCAGATGCCCGCGCGATGCAGCCGGTGCAGCGCCGCCTTGGCCGATCGGAAATAGCCGACATCGCCGTGCGGTTTCGCCAGATGCAGCGCAACGCCATCGATGAAGCCGCGCATTAGCGCGCGTTCGCCGCCCCAGAGCAGCTCAGGACCGACATCGAGACCTTTGGCGAGGATAAGTGCCTTGCGCTCCCGTGCAAACAGATGTCGCGCCAGCACGAACGACCACCACGGCACCTGATCGAGCCTGCGCAGCACCGCATCGACCTCGCCGCGATCGCCACGAAAACGCCCGCGCTCGACGGTCGAGAACACGTCGCGCTTGAGCAGCACACCTTCGATCCAGCGCGCCGACAGAATCTCGGCGTCGTTCTTGGGCAAACTCATGAGATGCTCACGCCGCTGCTGCGATCCGCAGGTTCTCGGCGATCCAGCGGTCGAGATCGGACAGTGCTCGCGTGCTGATCGCCTGCTTCTTCGCAACCGTCTTTTCGTTGCCGCGCAGCCGCGTGCCGTCGGCCTTCTTGGTCGGCACCTGAGCCAGTGGCGGGAACAGTCCAAAATTGATGTTCATCGGCTGGAATGAGCGGTTGCCGGGCTCGATGATTTCGATATGGCCGCCTGTGATGTGACCGAGTAGCGCACCGAGTGCCGTCGTCGCAGGGGGAGATTCGAGGTTTCTTGCTTGCGCGTCGGCTGCGGCGTAAAGCCCGGCGATCAGGCCGATGCTCGCGGATTCCACATAGCCCTCGCAGCCGGTCATCTGGCCGGCGAAGCGCAGCCGCGGCGCCGCGTGCAGCCGCAGCTGGTTGTCGAGAAGCTTTGGCGAGTTGAGGAAGGTGTTGCGATGCAGACCGCCGAGGCGGGTGAACTCCGCTTTCTCGAGGCCGGGGATACTGCGGAAGATGTGCTGCTGCGCGCCATACTTCAGCTTGGTCTGGAAACCGACCATATTGTAGAGCGTGCCGAGTTTGTTGTCCTGACGGAGCTGCACGATGGCGTGGGGCTTGGTCGTCGGATCGTGCGGGTTGGTCAGCCCGACCGGTTTCATCGGCCCATGCCGGAGCGTCTCATGGCCGCGCTCGGCCATCACCTCGATCGGCAGGCAGCCGTCGAAGTAGGGCGTGCTGGTTTCCCACTCCTTGAAATCGGTCTTTTCGCCTGCGAGCAGTGCGGCGACAAAGCCGTCATATTGCTCCTTGCTCATCGGGCAATTGATATAGTCGGCCCCGGTGCCGCCAGGACCGGCCTTGTCATAGCGCGATTGAAACCACGCCACCGACATGTCGATCGAGTCCTTGTGCACGATCGGGGCGATCGCGTCGAAGAAGGCGAGCGCGTTCTCGTCGGTCAGGCCGCGAATCGCGTCCGCCAGCGGCGCTGAGGTGAGGGGCCCGGTCGCGACGATCACGTTGTTCCAGTCGGCCGATGGTAGGCCGGCCACTTCGCCGCGCTGGATTTCGATTCGCGGATGGTCATGCAGTGCCTTGGTGACGGCTGCGGAAAATCCCTCGCGGTCGACCGCGAGCGCACCGCCGGCCGGCACCTGGTTGGCATCGGCCGCGCGCATGATCAGCGAGCCGAGCCGGCGCATCTCGGCGTGCAGCAGCCCGACCGCATTGTTGGCGGCGTCGTCGGAGCGGAAAGAGTTGGAGCAGACGAGTTCGGCGAGACTGTCGGTGCGATGCGCCTCCGTCATCCGGTCAGGCCGCATCTCGTGCAGGACGACGCGGATACCGGCTTCCGCGACCTGCCAGGCCGCTTCGGAGCCCGCGAGGCCGCCGCCAATGATATGAACGATGTCGGAAATCGATGTGGTGCCGCTCATGGCGCGGGCTTTAGCGCGTTTTCGACGGCAACGCACCTGCGGCGGCAGGAAAAGATTGAGCGAAGATGGGGGGGAAGATTGAGAACCGACGAGAACGCCCGCACGAGGCGGGCGTTATCCGTCAGTTCAAACGGCTGAAGGCAAATCAGCCGTTGTAGTTGCCGGCCGCAACGCGCGGAATGTCGGAGCGGTCGAGGCCGATGTCCGCCAGTTCGCGATCGCTGAGCTGGGAAAGCTCGGCAACATTGCGCTGATAGTCACGGAAGGCCTGGATCATGCGGATGAGCGAGAGCAGCATTGGTAGTCTCCTAGGTAGTTTCGATTCAGCCCTTGAGCCCGAGCCTCATCGTTGAAGTGAATATAGATTGGAATTGTGCGTTGCGAAAGTCGCGATGGTGCGATGCAGCTAATCCTGGAGCGCATAGCTCTGCTAAGGGACGCTTAAGCTTTCGGCATGACTGGCGGCAAAACTGCCATCGCGCCTAGGAAGTGGGTAAAAACCTCGTGAAATCACGGCTTTACAAATGCAGTAAACGGCTGGTGATTGCTCGGAAATGGGATTTCCCGCGGGCTAATTCAAGGCGGAACTCTGTTGACAGGCTATTTCTGCTCTCCCGAGCTCATGCGCGATTCGCATGCGGCCTGTTTCAACAAGTGAATTAAAAACCATTATCTTTAGGGCGCGCGAAGGTTTAGTCGCCGCATTCTAGAGTTGAGTTCCATCTACGCGGACAATTCCAGATGCGAAGCAAGGCTCGACCTCAGATTGATTCGGAGGCGTGACCATCGACGCGGGCCTTGCGCCGCTCGCCGGTCATCGCACCGCATCCATCAGGCCTTCGATCTCGCCTGGCCGGCGACATCGGACGAGGTGCCGATCGCTGATCCGGCGGTTGAGTTCGCGGCCCGTGCATCATGTCTCGAGCGCCGACGCAAAGAGAAGGTAGCCAGCGACGGTTGTCGCCTTGATCGATGTCGGCGCCTTGGGCGCTGCACCGCCGAAAAATCTTACTGAGCTGTAATGAAAACATCATCGTACGCATGAGGGATCTGCAGCGTGCGTCGATCACGTTGAAATCGCGCGGAATTTATTCGGTAACCGCGAGTTGATCGGGGAGAGAATTGCTTCACAGATTCGGCAATGACGCCGGATCTGCCTTAAAAAATAAAAGGAAGTAACATGCTCAAGAAGTTACTCGGGGCCGCCGCGCTGGCTGCAGTTGCGTTTGCTGTCGTTCCTGCACAGGCCGCGAAGATGGGCGGCTGCAGCAGTGCAAACCTTACGAAGGTAGAATTGACCGTCGAGACGATGGGCGACGGCGATGGCAAGCTGATGGCGCAGAAAGAGATCGCAGCGGCGCAGGAAGCCATGCTGGCCAACAAATGGGGCGCTTGTGGCGCGCACCTCGCCAAGGCCATGCATGCTGAAGGGGCCAAGTAAGAACCAAATAAGAACCAAGTAACATCTAAAGTTTCAAGGGGCAGGGGGCCGGTCGCAACGGGCGATCGGCCCTTGCAGTCACGGGCTACCAAGTCATGGTGCATGCGTCACGGCGCATGCGAAAGCTGCGTTGCGAAATAGGCGACGGTCCGCGCATAGACCTCGCTCTTATTCCATTGCTGCAGCACCGGGAAATTCGGACTGCCGGGCTGCCAGTCCTTGCCGCGCTTCCAGCCATAGCCCGCAAGATAGTTCGCTGTCGAAGCCAGCACGTCGGGCACGTTGTGTATCAGGTCGCGACGGCCATTGCCGTCGAAATCGACCGCATATTTCATCCAGGACGACGGCATGAACTGCGTCTGGCCGATTTCTCCGGCCCAGGCGCCGCGCATGTCCGACGGCGAGAGGTCGCCGCGTTCGACGATGCGCAACGCATCCATCAGCTCTAAACGGAATTCGTCCCCACGCCTGCAATCATAGGCCAGCGTCGCAAGCGAGCGGATGGTCTGGAATTTGCCGGTATTGACACCGAAATCCGTTTCCAGCCCCCAGATCGCCACCAACACCTCACCCGGCACGCCATAGGTTTCTTCAATGCGCGACAGCACCGAGCCGTACCGCTTCATCATGTTCGAGCCGCGGGGCACGCGGGGCGGCACCATGCGGCCGGAAAATTCCTCGAAGCTCTGACTGAACACCTTCTGCGACTTGTCGCGGGATAGAACATTCTGATCGGGCGTCACGCCGTTGAGGCCTGCATTGATGGCGGCTTGCGAAATTCCCTTGCCGGCCGCCTCGGTCTTGAAGTCGCCGAGCCAGGTCTCGAAGTTGCCGGCGCCGCAGGTGGCGGCGAGCGCTGGTATCCCGGGAAGAGCAAAGGCCACGCCCAATGCGGCGGCAAGGATAAAGCGAGGGATGGTCATCAAAAACACCGCTTGCAAAGGAATTCGGTCGGATGTCGAGCCCGTGACATGTTGGGATCAATTTCGGTCAGGACAAGGTTTGAGCCCGGGGCGGCCGAAAGTCCGGCCGCGAGCAAGCGTCCAATATAGCGGTTAATGATCGGGAGAATATTACCGGGAAGCATCGCCGGCTGACGATCCCGAGGAGCGGGGCTGATAGGCGGGTTCACTCTGCATGATTTTGATCGTCGTGTTGCCGGCCGCCGAGCGGCGACCGGCATTCTGGTGATCCTGTACGGCTATGCCTCGTCGCGACGACGCCACGGGAACAGGTTGGCGGGAAAATCCGCAGCCGGCTTGCGCTGGTGTGGCGGAGGCGGCGGGATCGGACGCGCATTCGGATCGATGGCGATGACCTTTCGATAGAGATGCCATGTGGCGTGGCCGAGCAGCGGGATCACCACGGCGAGGCCCAGGAAGAACGGCACCGAACCCACGACGAGAAGCGCCGCGACGATCAAGCCCCAGGCTGCGATCGTGACCGGGTTCTTGGCGACCACACGCAGCGAGGTGACCATGGCTTCGCCGGCGCTGGCATGGCGATCGAGCATCATCGGGAAGGACACCACGCTGATGCAGAGTGCGACCAATGCGAACAGGAAGCCGATGCCGCAGCCGACCACGATCAGCCACCAGCCTTGCGACGTCGTGAACACGCGCTGCACGAAATCGGACGCGCTCGCCGGGCCCTGATACCCGAACACCGCGATGTAGATCGCCTGCGCTGTCGCGACCCAGGTCACGAACAGCGCGAACAGCAGCGTGCCGAGACCGAGCATCGCGCCGAATGAGGGAGATCGCAGCACGTCGAGCGCATTCCAGGCGGAGGGTTCCTCGCCGCGTTCGCGGCGGCTGCTCAGCTCGTAGAGCCCGAGCGCGGCAAACGGGCCGAGCAGTGCGAAGCCCGCGGCAAGCGGGAACAATAGCGGCACGACGGCATAGCCGAACACTGCGCGCGCCAGCACGAGGCCGAGGATCGGATAGATCAGGCAGAGAATGACGGCGTGGCTGGGAATTGCCTTGAAATCCTCCCAGCCCGCTCCGAGCGCCTCGCGCAGATCGGACAGCCCGATGCTGCGGATGACGGGCCCGGCCGCGGTGTCTTGCGTTGGCTGAAGCTCCGATGGAACATTGTCTTGATATGCCGTGGCCATGGCCGTCACTCCCTTGCCGCGGCCGCCATCTTGCTGCGCCGGGCGAGGGCACAGGCGGTCGCCTGCCGAAATGCTCGCGATTCAAGGCCAGACGCGAAAACCTGTGCTGGCCTTGTCGCGAACTGAAACTTCAGCATACTCGCAAAGCGCATCGTCGTCGCTCACGCCTGGGTGAAAAATCGATGCCGCAGCGCAACCGGCGACACGTCATTTCATCGTCACTCCGTCTCGGCTAAGCTGTTAAGCTGTACGGACTCGCTGATCAGCATTGGCAGGGTGAGAGCGGGCAGTTGGGTTCCCGTGCGGCCATGCCATAAATGTGCCCATGCCATAAATAAGAACCGTTCCGGCCTTTCACACGATACCGTAGTCCATTGGGAGCAAACGATGAGCATTTTCGGAAAGATCATGGGCGCTATTTTTGGCCATGAGGCCAGCGCTACGCCGGCCGGCGGCGGTACGGCTCCGGCCGGCTCGGCTCCGTCCGGCGGCGGAGCGGCGAGCGGCACCACGTCGTCTTCGACGGCGCCATCGGGCGCGCCGGCGAAGACGGTCGATGTCGCGCCGATCCTCGACAAGGCGGTCGCCGCGCACAAGGAGAAGCTGGAATGGCGGACGTCGATCGTCGACCTGATGAAGTCGCTCGATATCGATTCTAGCCTCGCCGCGCGCAAGGAGCTTGCCAAGGAGCTCGGCTATAGCGGCGACACCAATGATTCCGCGAGCATGAATGTCTGGCTGCACAAGCAGGTGATGGCCAAGCTCGCGGCCAACGGCGGCAAGCTGCCGCCGGAGATCAAGCACTAATCTGCCGGACGCGAACAGCTGAAGGCCCGCCTCGCGCGGGCCTTTTTGCGTCAGCGCGTATAGACCGGCATGAGCGCTGCCGCGCGCTCGACCTGCGCCCAGGCCGCCGAGCTCAACTCTCCCCGGTTCAGGCCGATATCGTACAGCATGTGATCGTCGAGGCTTTCGATACTGAAAAGCTGGGTGCGATAGCGAAGGTACCGCCGAACCGCTCCGAACATAGTCGCGAGCAACATGGCCGCCGTCTCCCGGGATAATAAATCTGACCCGGCAACTCATGCGTGCGGCTCGTATCGATCGGGTTAACGGACGTTTTCGCTCTGGCAAATGGTGGCATTCCACCGTAATCGTACCGCCCGACAAGGCTTCTGAAGGGCCGGGGAATACCGAGATACGGTCAAGAGTGGGAGGAACACCATGACAGTCAGCCGCAGAACGATGCTCGCCACCGGCGCACTGGCGCTCACGGGAGCGGCGAGCGTGCGGGCGGAGGCACAGGCCGGACCGAAGCCGATTTTCCAGGTCGCCGCGACGACGATTCCGATCGTCGGCGAGACCGACGTGTTTCCGGTGCGGCGCATCTATTGCATCGGCCGCAACTACGCGGCGCATGCGATCGAGCGCGGCTCCGATCCGAACCGCGAGCCGCCGTTCTTCTTCCAGAAGCCGACGGATGCGATCCAGAATGTCGCGGTCGGGCAGGTCGCCGACCACCCTTATCCCTCGCTGACCAAGAATTATCACCACGAGGTCGAACTGGTCGCCGCGCTGAAGTCCGGCGGTGCCAATATCCCGGCTGAAGCCGCGCTCGACCATGTCTATGGCTACGCGCTCGGCCTCGACATGACCCGGCGTGACCTGCAGAACGGCATGGCCGCCGAGAAAAAGCCCTGGGAGATCGGCAAGAGCTTTGATCATGCCGCGGTGCTCGGCCCGATCCATCCCGTCAGCAAGGTCGGCCATCTGAGCAAGGGCGCGATCTCGCTCGCCGTCAACGGCACGGTGCGGCAGGACTCCAACCTCGACAAGATGATCTGGAGCGTCGCCGAGCAGATCGCAAAACTCTCCGAGGCGTTCGAGCTGAAGGCCGGCGACATCATCTATTCGGGTACGCCGGAAAATGTCGGGCCGGTGGTGAAGGGCGACGTGCTTCTCTGCAAGCTCGAAGGATTGCCGGACATGTCGATCAAGATTGTGTAGCTGTCGGTGTCGTCATTCCGGGGCGATGCGGCGCGACAAAATTGATTTCAATTTTGCGCGGGAGCATCGAACCCGGAATCTCGAGGTTCCCCGATGCGCAATTGCGCATCTGAGGTTCGCTTCGCGCGCCCCGGAACGACGGGTGCATCACGCAACAAGGTCCGCATCCTCTGGATGCTTGCGCAGATAGTCGACCACGAAGCCGCAGCCGGCGATGACCTTGTGTCCGTCGGCGCGGATCACGTCCAGCGCTCCCTTGACCAGTTCAGATGCGATACCGCGGCCGCGCAGCGCGGCCGGGGTTTCCGTATGTGTGATGATCACGGCCTGCGGCGTCAGCCGGTAATTGGCGAAAGCCACGCCACCTTCGACATCGAGTTCGAAACGGCTTCTTGTTTTGTTGTCGCGGACGACGCTGGCCGTCATGTGCCAAACCTTTCTGCGTCTGAGATGTTCATCGATGTAGGAGTTCACGGGCGGCCGTGCAAATCGGTGCCGCAACTATGATTTCAGAAGATCCTGATATGCGGGATGCTTGCCGATCCAGCCTTTGACGAACGGGCACTCCGCGATCACCTTCATTCCATCGGCTCGCACTTGATCAAGTGCGCCCTGAACGAGCTTTGAGCCGACGCCTTTGCCGCCGAGCTCCGGCGGGACTTCAGTATGCATGAAGGTGACGACCTCGCCGTCGGTCTCGTAATGAGCCGTTGCGAGATGGCCGTCGACCCCGAGCTCGAACTGATGCTGCGCACGATCGTTGACGATGTCGTTCATCAGGGATCTCCGACGAGCTGGTTTCAGGGCGTGGTTTGCCGCAACGCCGGCGTCATTGGCTGGCCCTTGCAGGGTATTGCCTGATGGCGATAAACATGAGGACAAGGCCCGTTTCAAGACGGGCATTGCGTGTCGCTGGATCAGGAAAATCCCCATGAAGCTCGTGTTGACTGCGCTCGGTGTCGTTCTGCTGATCATCGCGGGCATGTATTTCGTGGTTCCGGCGGACCAGTTGCCGAGCTTTTTACCGGGCCATGAGGATGGCGTGACGCGGGTCCATATGAAGCACGGCATCGCATCCGGCGTGGTCGGCATCATCCTGCTCGCTGCCGGTGTCTGGATGGGCCGCAGATGAACGCGCGTTCTGCAAGCGATCAGGCGCCACGCGGCGGCATGACGCGCATGTCGCGCCGCGTGATGAATCTCTGCTTATCTCCTGACGCAGAATGCACGCCGGCATGGCGATCGCGCGGGCTTCGTCTGGGGCGAGACATCCTTGAGCTGGCGTGAGATCGACGCTGCGGTCTCCGCGCTTGCCGCAGCGCTCGCCGAGCGCGGGATTGAAAAGGGCGACCGCATCCTCGTGCATTCGAAGAATTGCGAGGAGATGTTCTATTCGATGTTCGCGGCCTTTCGGCTCGGCGCGGTCTGGGTGCCGACCAATTTCCGGCTGATGCCGGACGAGGTCGCCTATCTCGCCACCGCGTCCGGCGCGAAGGCGTTCCTGTGCCATGGCGATTTTCCCGATCACGCGAAGGCCGTCTCCGACGCCGCTTTTACCTGGCGGATCGGTGAGGGTGATTTCGGCGAGCAGTCGCTCGGTGATGCGATCAAGGCGCATGCCGGCGCCGAGGTCGTAAACGTCGCGGTCGAGCACGACGATCCCTGCTGGTTCTTCTTCACTTCCGGCACCACCGGCCGCTCCAAGGCAGCGGTGCTGACTCACGGCCAGATGGCCTTCGTCATCACCAACCATCTTGCTGATCTGACGCCCGGCACCACGGAACAGGACGCCGCGCTCGTTGTCGCGCCGCTCTCGCATGGCGCCGGCGTGCATCATCTGATGCAGACCGCGCGCGGCGCGAAGACCGTGCTGCTGCCGACCGAGAAGTTCGACATCACCGAGGCGTTCCGGCTGATCGAGACCCATCGCATCAGCAATCTCTTCACGGTGCCGACCATCCTGAAGATGATGGTCGAGCATCCTGCCGTCGACCAGTTCGATCACTCCTCGCTGCGCCACGTCATCTATGCCGGTGCGCCGATGTATCGCGAGGACCAGAAGACCGCGCTGAAGAAGCTCGGCAAGGTGATCGTGCAATATTTCGGCCTCGGCGAGGTCACCGGCAACATCACCGTGCTGCCGCCTGATCTGCATGAGGAAGAGGACGGCCCCTTGGCGCGGATCGGCACCTGCGGCTTCGAGCGTACGGGCATGCAGGTCTCGATCCAGGACGATCAGGGCCGCGCGCTGAAGCCGTTCGAGACCGGCGAGATCTGCGTGATCGGGCCGGCGGTATTCGCCGGTTATTACGACAATCCCGAAGCTAACGCGAAAGCGTTTCGCGAGGGTTGGTTCCGCACCGGCGATCTCGGCCATATGGACGCGGAGGGCTTTGTCTACATCACCGGCCGCGCATCGGACATGTACATCTCCGGCGGCTCCAACATCTATCCGCGCGAGGTCGAGGAGAAGATTCTGACCCATCCCGCGATCGGCGAAGTCGCGGTGCTCGGCGTGCCTGATCCGGTCTGGGGCGAGGTCGGCGTGGCCGTCTGCGTGCCGCGCGAGGGCGCTGCTGTGACGGAAGCGGAGATGGCCGCGTTCCTCTCGCCGAAAGTGCCGCGCTACAAGATGCCGAAGCGTTTCTTCTTCTGGGAGGCGCTGCCGAAATCCGGTTACGGCAAGATCCCGAAGCGCTTGGTAAGGGACGAGCTGGAAACGCGCGGCCTGCTTGATCTGAACGCCAGAGCGTTTTCGAGCGAAGTGGGCACCGGTTCGCGTGAAGAAAACGCGTCCAAAAATAAGAGCCAAGCGGGCTGATACAGGCGGAACATGCGGCGCATTCAGCAGCCCGGGCCGGTCGTGGCCGAACGCATCCAATGGATCGAAGCGCGCGGCCGCGCCTTTTCCTTCAACGTTGAAGCAGGCCGGCCGCTGCTCGAAGCCGCGCGCCACGGCTTTGCGGCGCAGGGCTTTGCCGGCGGCACGCTGTACGTCAGGGGCGGCGCGCTCGGGCCGTTCGCCTATGTGATGCCGGCGCTGTCGAAGACCAGTGAGCACGCGGCCTTCTACAGCGAGACGTTCCGGCCTCAGGGAATCACGCAGCTCAAGCTCGCCACCATGACATTCGGTGTCCGCGACGGCGCCCCGTTCTTTCATTGCCACGGCCTGTGGCGCGAGGCGGACGGGCGCGTGAATGGCGGGCATATGCTGCCGGAGGAGACGATCGTCGCCGAAGCGTTCGCAGTCGAGGCCTTCGGCATCGACGGCGCGATGTTTACGGCGGCGCCTGATCCCGAGACCAACTTCAAATTGTTCGGGCCTGTCGCGAGCGAGGCGAGGGGCGCTGACACGACAAGCCGCGCGTTTGCGCTGCGGCTGCGGCCGAACCAGGATTTTGCCGGGAGCCTGGAGACGTTCTGCCGCGACCGCGGCATAGCGCGCGCAAAAATTCGCGGCGGCGTCGGCTCGACCATCGGCGCGCGCTTCACTGGCGGCCGCATCGTCGAGCCGTTCGCGACCGAGCTTGCGGTCACGTCGGGCACCATCGCGCCCGGAGCAGGCGGTGCGCTCGAGGCCGAGCTGGATATCGCGCTGGTCGACTACACCGGGAGTGTCGCCGAGGGACGGCTCGTGCGCGGCGACAATCCCGTGCTGATGACAATGGAACTGGTGCTCGAAGAGCTTTGATTTTGTGCCACCCTGCTGCGGCTGTCGAAATACGGCGTCGGGCGCACGCGTTGTCGTCCTCGCGCACGCGAAGGCGCATAACCACGGGATTGCGTTGTCGCGATTGGTGGCGGCTCCAGGTTGCTCCAACAACATGCTCCTGTAGTTATGGGTTCCCTGCGTTCGCAGGGACGACGGGAAAGAGCTGGGCCTCATGGTTCGAGACGACGCTTGCGCGCCTCCTCACCATGAGGGTCTGGCAGCGCGCCACTTGTGAAGACCTCATCCTGAGGAGCGCGCTTTGCGCGCGTCTCGAAGGATGGACCACGCAAAGAACGACGACGCGCGTCCTCGTTCTCGCGGCGCGCTGCGTCCGAGTTTTTCCATCAATCCACCCTCATCGAAAACAGAGGGCGCAGGGAATGCCGGGTGCGGGCTGCACCCATGGTCCGCGTGCAACAAAAAGCACGCGGCAGAACCACAGGTTCAGCCGGAGCAGCCCGGCATTCCCCGCGCAATGGTTTTACGGCTTATACGTGATCTCCCCGGTGACCGGACTTTCTTGTCACCGTCGCCTCGCATCATCCGCGAAGACTTAGCGCCAGCCTTGGGGCGCCAGGACCACACGATTTCACCGTCCGCGATGTGTTGTTCGTCTCGCAACACGCCGCGTCCATCGCATCCCGCGCCCAACGTCCGTGACGATCGCGAAACGCCCCTCTTGTGGGTGCGGGACGCGCGGGAGCATGGTTTTGATTTGCCCGACGGCGCAAGAGGAAATGTGCACGACGGGCAATTTGCGCATGGCGTGCATGCATCACTCTCTCAGCCGTCATTGCGAGCGACAGCGAAGCAATCCAGGCTGTCGCCGCAACGACAGACTGGATTGCTTCGTCGCGTTGCTCCTCGCAATGACGGTCCACACTCTCCTCTCGTCATTCCGGGGCGACGCGGAAGCGTCGAGCCCGGAATCCATTTCGCTACGGAGTATGAGGGTGAATGGATTCCGGGCCCGCGCCTTGCGCGTCCCGGAATGACGGCCAGAGAGGGGTCGTCGCGTTGCTTCTCGTGATGAGGGCGTGGTTATGCCGGCTTGTCCGCGCCGCGCGCGTCGCTCCCAAGCAACGCACGGGCGATGTCGTCCATCCGCTCGAACACCAGGTCAGGCTTGCGGTCGATGAGCGCTTGGCGAGCGGCATAGCCCCAGGTCACCGCGCCGCAGGCGATGCCGACTGCGCGCGCGGCCTCGATGTCGCGGGTCTCGTCGCCGATCGCGATTGCCTGCGTGGGGTCGATGCGGGCGCGGCGCAGCACGCGGCGGAATTTGGCCGGCTTGCCGAATATCGATGCTGCACAATTGAAATCGGTAAACAACGCTGCCGAAACGCCCAGCTTCTCGCGCGCATTCGCCTCCGTATCGGACGAGACCAGCGCCAACCGCAGGCCATGTGCCGCGAGCGCCCACAGCATGGTCTCGACGCCTGCGAACAGCGGAATGGTCGATGCCTGCTCGGTCTTCAGCCGCCGCATGTGCCGCGCGATGAACGGCACTTTCCACATCGGTATCTCGAGCCGCGACAGGATCTCGCGGGTCGACGCGTGCCGGAGCGCCTCGACCTCGTCCTCCGCCACCCGGCGAAAGCCATAGCGGTCGGCGACCTCGTTCAAATTGCGTTGAAACCAGGGAAAGCTGTCGGCAAGCGTGCCGTCGAGATCGAAGATGACAAGGGAGTAGGGCATTCGGCAGCTTGAGACGCGACGCAACGACGTTAGCCCATTGCGCCGCAAGGCTCAACGAAACAGGCGGTATGTGCTTCGCCATTTTACTCCATGCCTGCCGTGGCCCCACGAAAATGAGAGCGACGATCACAGGTTGATCACAAATTAGATCACGCGTTTTGTGAGCGGGCGCGGCAGGAACGCTCTCGCATTGCGATGGTTGAAGTCTCGCACCAATAACAAGGAGCGTGTCTCATGCAACGGAAGATTCAACTGACGGCGCTGGTCGCCGTGTCCCTGATCGCCGGAACGGCCGGCGCGTTTGCACAAGGCTATGACCGTTATGCCTATGATCGCTATGGCAACGCCATGGCGTGGCAGCCCGGCCCCGGATATGAAACCTTTGCCCCGCGGCCGATGTATTACCCCGGTCCCGCGCCGTGGGGAGGACGTGGCCTCAATGGGGCCAATCACCCGACACCCAGTTCGAGCCAGGGCGATGTCGGCCCCGGTGGCAACAACAACGGCACGCTGACCGGCCGCTATCAGCAGTGGTAGGCGTGTGAATGAAGCGAAACCCATCGCGCTGACAGGCGATGGGTTTTGCTTACGCTCTCTTCAAAAAGGAGCAACTCAGGACCGGCGTGGGAACCGTTCCCGCTGAAGCTCGACGTTGATCACTCCGCCGCTTCGCTCGCGCTTCCGCCACCGCTGCTCTTCTTCGACTTGCCCATTTTCGCCAGCACCGGCTTCAAGAACTGTCCCGTATAGCTGCGCGGCGCCTTGACGATGTCCTCCGGCGGGCCCCAGGCGACGATTTCGCCGCCGCCGTCGCCGCCTTCGGGGCCGAGGTCGATCACCCAGTCGGCGGTCTTGATGACTTCGAGATTGTGCTCGATCACGACCACCGTGTTGCCCTGCGCGACCAGCTCGTGCAGCACTTCGAGCAGCTTTTTCACGTCGTGGAAGTGCAGGCCGGTGGTCGGCTCGTCGAGGATATAGAGTGTGCGGCCGGTGGCGCGCTTGGACAGTTCTTTCGCCAGCTTGACGCGCTGGGCTTCGCCGCCGGACAGCGTGGTGGCCTGCTGGCCGACATGGATGTAGTCGAGGCCGACGCGATGCAGCGTCTGGAAGGTGTCGCGCACGCGCGGCACCGCTTTGAAGAACTCGGCGGCTTCTTCCACTGTCATGTCGAGCACGTCGGCGATCGACTTGCCCTTGAACAACACCTCCAGCGTCTCGCGATTGTAGCGCTTGCCCTTGCAGACGTCGCAGGTGACGTAGACGTCGGGAAGGAAGTGCATCTCGATCTTGATGACGCCGTCGCCTTGGCAGGCCTCGCAGCGGCCGCCCTTGACGTTGAAGGAGAAGCGGCCGGGCTCGTAGCCGCGCGCTTTGGACTCCGGGAGACCCGCGAACCATTCGCGGATCGGCGTGAAGGCGCCGGTATAGGTCGCCGGGTTCGAGCGCGGGGTGCGGCCGATCGGCGACTGGTCGATGTCGATGATCTTGTCGATATGCTCCAGCCCTTCGATGCGGTCGTGCGGCGCTGCGCCTTCGCTTGCGCCGTTGAGCTTGCGCGCGATCGCCTTGTAGAGCGTGTCGATCAAAAGCGTGGACTTGCCGCCGCCGGACACGCCGGTCACGCAGGTGAACAGGCCGAGCGGAATTTCCGCCGAGACGTTCTTTAGGTTATTGCCGCGCGCGTTGATGATCTTGAGCGTGCGGCGATGGTTCGGCGGCCGTCGCTCGGGGATGGCGACCGACAATTCGCCGGTCAGGTATTTGCCGGTCAGCGAATTGGGATTGCGCATGATCTCGGCGGGCGTGCCCTGGGCGACGATATGTCCTCCATGCATGCCGGCGCCAGGGCCGATGTCGAGCACATAATCGGCCAGGCGGATCGCGTCCTCGTCATGCTCGACCACGATCACGGTATTGCCGAGGTCGCGCAGCCGCTTCAGCGTTTCCAACAGTCGCGCGTTGTCGCGCTGATGCAGGCCGATCGAAGGCTCGTCCAGCACGTAGAGCACGCCCGTGAGGCCCGAGCCGATCTGCGAGGCGAGGCGGATGCGCTGGCTCTCGCCGCCGGACAGCGTGCCGGACGAACGCGACAGCGTCAGATAGTTCAAGCCGACGTCGATCAGGAAGGTGAGCCGCTCGCGGATCTCCTTGAGCACGCGAGTGGCGATCTCGGTCTGCTGCGCGTTCAATTGTTTCAGCACGCCTTCGAACCACTCGCCGGCGCGCTTGACCGACATCTCGGAAATCTCGCCGATATGCTTGTCCGCAACCTTGACGCAGAGCGCTTCCGGCTTGAGGCGATAGCCGTGGCAGCCGGCGCAGGGCACGTCGGAGAAATATTTCGCCATCTCCTCGCGCGCCCATTCGCTCTCGGTCTCGCGGTAGCGGCGCTGGATGTTGGTGATGACGCCCTCGAACGGCTTCTTGGTGTCGTAAGAGCGGACGCCGTCCTCATAGGTGAACTTGATCTCGTCGTCGCCGGAGCCGTGCAGCAGCGCGTTCTGCGTCTTCTTCGGCAGGTCCTTCCATTTGGCGTCGAGCGAGAACTTGTAGAATTTCGCCAGCGCCGTCAGCGTCTGCAGATAATAGGGTGAGGAGGATTTGGCCCAGGGCGCAATCGCGTTTTTGCGCATGGTCGCTTCCTTGTCGGGGATGACGAGATCCTCGTCGACATGCTGCTCCACGCCCAGGCCGCCGCAGTCCGGGCAGGCGCCATAGGGATTGTTGAAGGAAAACAGCCGCGGCTCGATCTCCGGAATCGTGAAGCCGGAGACCGGGCAGGCGAATTTTTCCGAGAACAGGATGCGCTCGGGGCCGCTCTTGTCGTGGATCTTGGCGGTCTTCTTTGCCGGGGCCTCATCCTTCGAGACGGCGCTTTGGGCCTCCTCAGGCTGAGGGGAAGCGCCACGCTTGGCTGCCTTCGACCGGCGCGCTCCGGCCTCATCCTGAGGAGCGCCCGCAGGGCGCGTCTCGAGGGATGGCTGGGGAGCCGGCCCGTCTGCATATTCGATCACCGCAAGGCCCTCGGCGAGCTTCAGTGCGGTCTCGAAACTTTCCGCGAGCCGCTGGCCGATATCGGGCCGCACCACGATACGGTCGACCACGACGTCGATGTCGTGCGGGAATTTCTTGTCGAGGGCAGGGGCCTCGGAGAGTTCGTAGAACGTGCCGTCGATCTTGACGCGCTGAAAACCCTTCTTGAGATACTCGGCGAGCTCCTTCTTGTACTCGCCCTTGCGGCCGCGCACGACGGGCGCGAGCAGATAGAGCCGCGTGCCTTCCGGCAGCGCCAGCACGCGGTCGACCATCTGCGAGACGGTCTGGCTTTCGATCGGCAGTCCCGTGGCGGGCGAATAGGGCACGCCGACGCGCGCCCAGAGCAGGCGCATATAGTCGTAGATCTCGGTGACGGTGCCGACGGTCGAGCGCGGGTTCTTCGAGGTGGTCTTCTGCTCGATCGAAATGGCCGGAGACAAGCCGTCGATCTGGTCGACATCCGGCTTCTGCATCATCTCCAGGAACTGGCGCGCATAGGCCGACAGCGATTCGACATAGCGGCGCTGGCCTTCGGCATAGATGGTGTCGAAGGCGAGCGACGACTTGCCGGAGCCGGACAGGCCCGTGAACACGGCGAGTCTGTCGCGGGGAATCTCGACGTCGATGTTCTTCAGATTGTGCTCGCGCGCGCCGCGGATGGTGATCGCGCGCAGACTCGAGGCAGGCTGTTGGCGTCGCGCCTTCAGGATTTCGTCCATATGACAATTCCAGGCGCGTCGATCGCGCACGTAAAGGCGCGCTTCGCCGGAAAAAGCCCGACACGACGCCAAAGGGGAGATCAGGATCGGAACGTAGGAAGAACGGGCGGCATTTTCCAGTGCCGTCTCCGAATCATCAACGGTTTGTTTGACTGCGGCGTTCCGATGGCGGCACGTGGCAGCAGAAACGGAACTTCTCCGCGAGAAACGAGCGCAGCACAAGGAAAAGGCCGGCGCGAGGCCGGCCTTTCGTCGATGTTGTCAGGAACGGATCGGTATTTTCAACGAACCGGATTCGGGGCCGGTCCGTTGGAAATTCTTAGAAGTGATAGTTCACGCCGACCTGGCCGGAGTGCAGCTTGAGGTCGCCGCTGTTCACGCCGCCGGGGAGGATGCCCGAGGGAAATAGGTTTTGCTATCGAGGTCACGGTAGAGATACTCGCCCTTGAGCGACCAATGCGGCGCAAACATGTACTCGATGCCAGCGCCGGCGGTCCAGCCGGTGTGCACTTGGCTGTCCGAGACGCCGGTCCCCATCACGTTCACGCTGGCCTTATTGTCGGCCCACGCGAAGCCGGCGGTGCCGTAGAACAGCACTTGGTCGACCGCATAGCCGACACGGCCGCGCACGGTGCCGAGATCCTGAATCTTGCTGTCCAGGCTGACAATGCCAGGCAGGCCGACAGTGGAGCTGATGTCGCCCCAGGCGGCGTCCGCCTCGACGCCCAGCACCAGGCTGCCCATCTGCCAGTTGTAGCCAGCCGTGCCACCGGCGAAACCGCCCTTCATGCCGAAGTCGTCATCCTGGCTCGCATAGCCGCCCATCGCGCCGATGTAGAAACCGGTCCAGGTCGGCAGCGGCGCCGCGGCAGGCGCCTTCGTGTAAGTACGCGCAGCCAGATCAGCAGCGACGGCGGGTGCCATCCCCAACGCGGCAAAGCCCACGGTCATCAGCAGAATTTTCTTCATTATTTGCTCCAGTCCCACTTCTTGATTCCGATCCCCTTCGCACGCGAAGAGGACCACCCGTTCAGGTTGGGGTGCTATAAATGAACTGGTTTCGAATTACCGTTACCCGCAGAACACACATGAGTTGGAAATGCGACCTGCTCAGACAGCCCTGAGCTGACAAAGCCCTGAGATGACAAGCGGAGAAGGGGTGTCGAAGCGTTCGCTCGTCGCGCGCAAGCAGCAGTTCAATGCGCAATTCGACGTGCGCTTTGGGGGCTCAAGCAATAGCCCGGATGCTGCCGTGCCAGGCGTTGTCCGCCAGAACAATTCAACCGGTCAGCAAAAAGGCCGGCGCGAGGCCGGCCTTCGAGAAGAAGCGTGGCTTGATCCGGTCCGGAGATCAGTACTTCCCGACCACGGGACCGCCCCAGCGATAGTTCACGCGGACGGTGCCCATATCGACATCCTGGCGGACGTTGTCGGTGCGCGTGAATGCGCCGCCCGGCGTGGCAAAGCTGACGTTGCGGTTGCCCATGAACAGATGATCGTATTCCACCGCAACCGACCAGTTCGGCGAGACGCCAAATTCGAGGCCGGTGCCGACCGCGCCGCCCCAACGGGCCTCGGACGCCTGGTCGAACAGGGCGCCGGCCACGAAGCCGTTATACTTGCTGTCCGTCACGGCCGCGCCGCCCTTCACGTACCAGAGCACGTTATTCCAGGCATAGCCGACCTGGCCGGTGATCAGCCCGACCGCGTTGATCTTGGTCTGGTTGGTAAAGGGCGCGCCGACGACTGCGCTGGTGTTCGAGGCCTTCAGATCTGCCCAGTCGCCCTGACCTTCGATACCGAACACGAAGTTGGCGCTCTGCCAGCGATAACCGATCTGGCCACCGACCAGGCCGCCGGACGCGTCGTGACAACCTTCGCTCAGACCCACGATGTCCCAGCAGTTGCGGCTCGAAGCGCCGCCGCCGTTGATACCGATGTAGAAGCCGGTCCAGTCGTAGATCGCTGCGACCATCGGGGGCGCTTTTGTATAGGGGCGTGCGACGAGATCAGCGGCAGCCGCTGGCGCCGCAGCGCCAACCGCCATCAATCCGACAACGCCCAAAAACAAACGCTTCATTGCCCCGTCTCCGGTATTCCTCCGCTTCCGTTGGTCCCCAGAAGCGTCTTAAAATTCAACGCGAACCGCCCATGCAATCCCAAAAGTCGCCGCCAATATACCGTATTCGACCGGGAAGGCAGTCGCTCAAATGCAACACTCGCAACAGAAGTGCAGGGAAGCTGGAGGGCGCTGGAAATACATGATTTATCTCAGATTTTCCGGACGGCCCGTGCTGATTTCTCGGTTCCGTCCGGGTCCGCAGAGGGTGAAAGCGCAGCGCGCTACCGAACGTCCCGGAATGGAGCAAGACGCGCTGGAACAAAACTGGAACAATGGCATGGCCGATGCTATATGTGGAAAACCCGCGAGACGGGCGGGTTGAGGCGCCGGCAAGCGTATAGGGTCCCCGGCGACGGGCAGGGGTGCCGGCCGAAGGCAAGTACAGAAGGCCCGGCACGAGAGCCCCAGCGGCAGTGATTCAAGCGCGGAGAGTGGTGATGGCGGGAAGCGTGAACAAGGTGATTTTGGTCGGCAATCTGGGCAAGGATCCGGAGATCCGGCGGACGCAGGACGGCCGCCCGATCGCCAATCTGAGCATCGCGACGTCGGAGACCTGGCGCGACAAGGGGACCGGCGAGCGCAAGGAAAAGACCGAGTGGCACCGCGTCGTGATCTTCAACGAAGGGCTGTGCAAGGTCGCCGAGCAATATCTGAAGAAGGGCGCCAAGGTTTACATCGAGGGCCAGTTGCAGACCCGCAAATGGACCGATCAGAGCGGCGTCGAGAAGTACTCGACCGAAGTGGTGCTGCAGGGCTTCAACTCGAACCTCACCATGCTCGACGGCCGCGCAGGCGGCGGTGGCAGCTTTGGCGGTGACGAGGGCGGCAGCGATTTCGGCGTGGGCGGCCCGTCGAGCGCGCCGCCGCGCCGCGCGGTCGCGGCGGGCAGCCGCAGCAACGACATGGATGACGACATCCCGTTCTAGAAAACACTGTTCTCGAATACGATCAGCGACGCGGTCGAATCCCCCGGTGATGCCGGGGGGCCAGTCGGTTACCGGAAAGATCGACTGTCGCCACGGGCGATGTGAACTCCCCACCGGCATGAGCCTGCTGAACACGGCAGCAAACGGCGCACCGCGCGGGCTGCGTCGTCTGTGCTGCCACCAGATCGTCTCCTCAAATCACCTGGGAGACCTGGTAGGCGACCGCGCCGTCAACGAGATAACCCGATCCAACACAGACGATATCGTTCATCCAGGCGTATTGAGACGAGCCGGTTTCGAACAGAGGGTTGGTTCGGAAATAGTAGCGGGCAGGATCCACTTGATAGCGCTTGACCGGATCGTTCATGTCCGCCCGCAAGTCGGCCGGTACGATCCAGCGGCCGCCGTAGGTCATGTGGATCAATGCCCCGTCATGCGTCCGCAGAGTGAGGCGTACGTCCAAGGTCATCGCCCCGTCCGGACGAAATAACGCCCAATCGCCGCCGCCCGGCAGCACTTCACCGCGCACTCTCGGCCCTTCAAAGGACCCGCCGGCCGAGCCAAAGAACACGCGCCGACCAAAGGGACCATCCCCAAATCCCTGGCGCGGATGGAGGTCGACGACGACATCGAAGAGAGGCGCCGTCCCGATGGCGGCAATGGCTTTGACGCGACGATCCAGCGTCATTTGCGAGCCCTCCTATTTTCAGTCGCGTTGCTTTTGATCAGGTCGCTTGTGTCAGGTCACTTTGACCAGGTCAGTTGTGATCAGGTCAGTTATGATCAGGTCACTTGGCTGCGGCTGCTGCAGGCGCAATCTCTCCGAACAGTTTCTGCCTGACGGCATCGGTCGAGACGCCCGATTGCGAGCACAACGCGGAGAGATCGAAGAAGAAGCGCTCTCTCGCAATCAGGTCGTTCTTGAACGAGAACTCGATGAACACAGGGAGCCGGGCACGCCGTCCGTTCGGCCGGACGCCGAACCGGTTGCCCGTCATGGTCATCTGCGCCGTGCCCCAGCAGACCAGCGTCTCGCCATTGTTGGCATGGCCTTCCAGGACGACATCGTAGTCAGGAAACGTCTCGAAGAACCTGGTGAGGACAGCCTCGTTCTCGGCCAATCCCCTGGCTTTCGTCCCGAACGCTGGCGTTTCCAGCAGCATGTCCCTGTCCAACAGCCTCATGGCAGCCGGCAGATCCTGCCTGCTCTTCGCCACGGCCAGCCGTTGCGCAAGCTCGAACATTCCATCGCCGCCCATGCAGCACCTATGTGCAATGAAAGACATTCTTAACGTCTTTTACATACATTCGGTATGTCATAAACATGATGGCATTATCTCGTCAAGGACTATGTTCCGTAAAATGGCAGGCACCGATCCCGAGAAGTCGCGACGCGAGGAGTACACGGAAGCGACGCGGAATGCGTTGCTTGCTGCCGGCCGTGACATATTCGCGCGCGAGGGCTACCAGGCCGCTGGAGTGGAGGCGATCTCGCGCGCGGCGAGGGTCACGCGAGGCGCCTTCTATCATCACTTCGAGGACAAGAAGGCTTTGTTCGACGCCGTCGTCGTCTCGATGCAGGCGGAGGCCGTCACCAGGGTCAACGCGAAATCACGCGGCCAGCGCAAGATATGGGATCGCCTCTTCGTCGGGATCGACGCCTACCTCGATGTCTGCCTCGAACCCGCATACGGACGGATCGTCATCCAAGAGGGTCCTGCGGTGCTCGGAAATCAGCGCTTCCAGGAAATCGAGGAGGCCTATCCGATGGCGCTTCTCATGGCGAGCATGAACGCGCTCAAGCGGGACGGTGAGCTTGCATTCGAGGATATCGATCTCCTGGGGCGCATGGTCGACGCCATGATCTGCAAGATCGCATTGATGCTGCCCAATACGGACGATCCGAAGAAACTGAGGGAGCGCGGACGCAAGATCATCGACGCTCTGCTCGGGACATTTCGACGTCGGAGCGCAAAGTGAGAGGCAGGCGTCGAGAGGGAAACTGCAAAAGCCTGCGGGGGGAGGTTTTGCGGCCCTGAGGGGTCGTCCCGCAGAGGGCGAGCACCCCTTCGGTGCTCGCCCGCCCGATACGTGCACCACCTGCGGGCTGACCTCAAACCACATTTCAAGAAGCGCTTCCAGGGCCGGTTCCGTCACATCGCGGGTTACCTCTAAAAGGTCCTCTAAGTCTCTGGAAAAACGGGCGTAAAAAGCTTCCGCTAAAGTGGCTTCAGGGTGGTGATTGCGGCCCCGATGCGCTATATGATTCCCAGTTAAACTCTGACCGGAATTCTCCTTGTCCGACGCCGATGATGACAAGCCTGGCGATCCGCCGGCGCCCTCCGATATCCGTCCCGTCTCCATCCTCGATGAGATGAAACGCTCCTACCTCGATTACGCCATGAGCGTAATCGTGGCGCGTGCGCTGCCGGATGCGCGCGACGGCCTGAAGCCCGTGCATCGGCGCATCCTCTACGGCATGTACGAGAACGGCTTCGAGTGGAACAAGCCGTATCGCAAGTCGGCGCGCACGGTCGGCGACGTCATCGGTAAATATCATCCGCATGGCGACCAGTCGGTCTATGACGCGCTGGTGCGCATGGCGCAGGACTTTTCCATGCGCGTGCCGTTGGTCGACGGGCAGGGCAATTTCGGCTCGGTGGACGGCGACATGCCGGCCGCCATGCGGTACACCGAATCCCGGCTGACCAAGGTCGCGCAATCCCTGCTCGATGACCTCGACAAGGACACTGTCGATTTCGATCCCAACTATGACGGCCAGGAAAAAGAGCCGTCCGTGCTGCCGGCGAAGTTTCCGAACTTGCTGGTCAACGGCGCCGGCGGCATCGCCGTCGGCATGGCGACGAACATCCCGCCGCACAATCTCGGCGAGGTGATCGACGCCTGCATCGCGCTGATCGACAATCCCGCGCTGTCCATCGACGACCTCATCAACATCATTCCCGGACCGGATTTCCCGACCGGGGGCATCATCCTCGGCCGCCAGGGTATCCGCTCGGCCTATCATCTCGGCCGCGGCTCGATCGTGATGCGCGGCAAGGTCTCGATCGACACCATCCGCAAGGATCGCGAGGCGATCATCGTCACGGAAATTCCGTACCAGGTGAACAAGGCCACCATGGTCGAGCGCATCGCCGAACTGGTGCGCGAGAAGAAGATCGAGGGCATTTCCGACCTGCGCGACGAATCCGACCGCGACGGTTTCCGCGTGGTCGTCGAATTGAAGCGCGACGCAGTGCCGGACGTGGTCCTGAACCAGCTCTACAAGTTCACGCCGCTGCAGACCAATTTCGGCGCCAACATGGTCGCGCTCGACGCTCGCCGGCCGCAGACGATGAACCTCAAGGATTTCCTGAGGCTGTTCGTCGCCTTCCGCGAACAGGTCGTCACGCGCCGCACGAAATTCCTGCTCAACAAGGCACGCGACCGCGCCCATATACTGGTCGGTCTTGCCATTGCGGTTGCCAATATCGACGAGATCATCCGGGTGATCCGTACCTCGCCCGATCCGACCACCGCGCGCGATACCCTGATGTCGCGCGACTGGCCGGCGCAGGACGTCGCGGCGATGATCACGCTGATCGACGATCCCCGCCACAAGATCAATGCGGACGGCACCGCGCGGCTGTCGATGGAGCAGGCCAAGGCCATCCTCGACCTGCGCCTGCAGCGCCTGACCGCGCTCGGCCGCGAGGAGATCTCCGAGGAACTCGACAAGCTCGCGGTGGAGATCGCCGATTATCTCGACATCCTGCGCTCGCGCGCCCGCGTGCAGGGCATCATCAAGACCGAGCTCAACGACATCAAGACGGAGTTCGCCACCCCGCGCCGGACCGTCATCATCGAGCAGGAAGGCGAGGTCGAGGACGAGGACCTGATCCAGCGCGAGGACATGGTGGTGACCGTCTCGCACGCCGGCTACGCCAAGCGTGTTCCGCTGTCGGCCTATCGTTCGCAGCGCCGCGGCGGCAAGGGACGCGCGGGCATGCAGACGCGGGAAGAGGATTTCGTCAGCCGCCTGTTCGTGGCCTCGACGCATACGCCCGTGCTGTTCTTCTCCTCGCGCGGCCAGGTCTACAAGGAAAAGGTCTGGCGGCTGCCGGTCGCGGCTCCCAACGCGCGAGGCAAGGCGCTGATCAACATCCTGCCGCTGGAGCAGGGCGAGCGCATCACCACCATCATGCCGCTGCCGGAGGATGAATCCTCCTGGGGCAATCTCGATGTGATGTTCGCGACCACCGGCGGCAACGTCCGCCGCAACAAGCTGTCGGATTTCGTCGACGTGCGCCGCTCCGGCATCATCGCGATGAAGCTCGATGAGTCTGAGGCGATCGTCGACGTGCAGATCTGCACCGAGCGCGATGACGTGCTGCTGACCGCCGCGGGCGGCCAGTGCATCCGCTTCCCCGTCACCGACGTGCGCGTGTTCACCGGCCGCACCTCGATGGGCGTGCGCGGTATCGCCCTGCCAAAGGATGACAAGCTGATCTCGCTCACCATCCTGCGTCACATGGACGTCGATTCCGAGGAGCGTGCGGCTTATCTGCGCCGGGCCAATGCGGTGCGCCGCGGCGGGGTCGAGGAAGAGGCGGGGATCGACACGGAGGAGACGGCCGCGGGCGCCACCATGGAGCTCGGCGAGCAGCGTTATGTCGAGATGTCGGCGTCCGAGCAGTTCGTGCTGACCATCAGCGAGAACGGCTACGGCAAGCGGACCTCGTCGTTCGAGTACCGCACTACCGGCCGCGGCGGCAAAGGCATCGTCGCTATGTCCGTCAACGGGCGCAACGGCAAGCTCGTCGCTTCTTTCCCGGTCGAGGACGCCGACCAGATCATGCTGGTGACCGACAAGGGACAGCTGATCCGCTGCCCGGTCGAAGACATCCGCATCGCCGGACGCTCGACGCAGGGGGTCATCGTGTTCAACACCGCCGACGACGAGCACGTCGTCTCGGTCGAGCATATCGGCGAGGATGCCGAGAACGGCAACGGCAACGGCGGCTAGGTCTGCACGGAGCGTTGAGGCGCGCGCGCGATCGTCGGAGTCGACTGACGGCCCGATCGAGGGTTCGCCCGAGCCGAAGCCGAACGAGCAGCTTGATGACCGATACTGATCAGCATGCGCCCGAAGGTATGCATGAGCTCTTGCGCCTTCGCCTGGGCGGCGACCAGCACGCCGACCGTACTCGGACACTGCCAGCGAACGGACGAAGGTCGAACGGGCCGGTTGGACCGATAACCTCCGCACGTCGTTCAAACGTGCTATGGTTACGGTGTGAGCCAAAGGTTCGCCATGACCGCTATTGCAGAATGGCTAGCATCCATCGGCTTGAGCGAATACGCCGAGCGTTTCGCTGAGAACGCCATTGACCTCTCGGTTCTCGGCGATCTTACCGAGCAGGACCTGAAGGATCTTGGGGTCCTGCTGGGTCATCGGCGCAAGATTCTGCGCGCGGTCTCCGAGCTTAGAGGAGACGTCGGTCAGGCAGCCCTAATGGCAGCCAAGCCGGCTCCACGGGAGGGCGCCGAGCGGCGTCAGCTCACGGTGATGTTTTGCGATCTGGTGGGGTCGTCGGCACTTGCGGCCCGCCTTGATCCGGAGGACTTGCGCGCGGTCATCGGCGCCTATCACGCCTGCATTGCAGCGATTGTCACTACGGACGGTGGGGTCATTGCCCGCTACATGGGAGACGGTGCACTCGCTTATTTCGGCTTTCCTCAGGCGCACGAGGATGATGCTGAGCAGGCGATACGCTCGGGGCTGCGGCTGGTGGACGCCGTGGCCGACCTCAAGACTGATATCGGCACCGGGCTTCAGGTTCGTGTTGGCATCGCGACCGGAATGGTGGTGGTCGGCGATTTGACCGGCGAAGGCGCCGCCAAGGAACAGGCGGTCATTGGCGAGACGCCGAACCTGGCCGCGCGCCTGCAGGCGCTCGCCATGCCCGGTACTGTTCTGATCTGTGACAGTACGCGCCGGCTGACTGAGGGCCATTTCGAATACCGGAATGTCGGTCCGGCCATGCTCAAGGGATGGGCGCAACCGCAACCGGCTTGGGAGGCGCTGAGGACGAGCGGCGTGGAAAGCCGTTTTGAGGCGCAGCACAAGACCCGATTGACGCCACCCATCGGTCGCGACGAGGAGATTGATCTGCTGTTGCGTCGCTGGCACGAGGCCGCCCGTGGTGAGGGCAGCGTCGTGCTGCTGACCGGAGAGCCGGGTATCGGAAAGTCGCACATTACCCTCGCGCTCCAGGAGAGGCTCAAGGACGCCGAGCCCCACATCACGGTGTGTCATTTCTGCTCGGCGCATCATACCAACAGTGCGCTCTATCCATTTATTCGCCAACTCGAACGCGCTGCCCGGTTCGAGCGCGCGGACTCGCCGGGGACGAAATTCGCCAGGCTCGAGGCTTTGCTCATGATGTCCGGCGCTGATGCGGAGCAGGTCGTGCTACCGCTCGCGAACCTGCTGTCGCTGCCGGCCAGCGATCGCTTTCGCGTATCCGAACTGAGCCCGCAAAAGCTCAAGGAGTTGACGCTGGCGGCATTTTTAACCCAGCTCAATGCCCTCGCTGCGCGGCAGCCGGTGTTTGTGATCTTCGAAGATGCGCATTGGGCGGATCCGACCTCGCTGGAGCTGCTTTCACTGACATTGGAAAGGATAGCGCAGCTTCGGGTTCTGATGGTCCTGACCGCGAGGCCGGAGTTCAAGCCGCCCTGGCCGGGTCAGGCGCATATGACGACCGTCTCGCTCACGCGCCTGAACCGGCGCAACGGTGCGGTACTGATCGAACGTGTCACCGCTGGGAAGTCGCTCCCCCACGAGGTCATGGATCAGATCCTCGCCCGTACCGATGGCGTGCCCCTCTTCGTCGAGGAACTGACCAAGACGGTGCTCGAAACCGGTCTGTTGCAGGAGCGGGACGGCCAATATGTTCTCAACCATCCGCTGCCGCTGATGGCAATTCCGACGACCTTGCACGCATCTCTCATGGCGAGATTGGATCGACTCTCGTCGGTGAGGGAGGTGGCCCAGATCGGCGCCGTCGTAGGTCGCGAGTTCTCCTACGAACTGCTGAACATCGTCGCCGGGCTGCCCGCGGAGAGGCTCGACGAGGCGCTTGCGCAACTGGTTCGATCGGAGCTGATATTCTGCCGGGGCGAAATCCCGCGAGCGATCTACAGCTTCAAGCATGTGCTCGTGCGCGATGCTGCCTATTCGGGACTGCTGAGGAGCCGACGTGCGGCGCTGCATGCCACGATTGCGGACGCCTTCGAGCGACGTTTCCCGGAAATCGTCGAGGCTCAACCCGAAACTGTCGCCCATCATCTCAGCGAGGCGGGACTGTTCGAAAAGGCAGCGGGATACTGGCTGCGGGCCGGCAGGAAGGCTGCCATGCGTTCCGCCAATATCGAAGCCGTCGCGCACTTGGAACGGGGTATCGAGGCCGTGGGCCATTCGGTCGACGGCACGCAAAAGGACAGGCTGGAGCTCGATTTCCAGGTCGCTCTCGGGCCCTGTCTGATCGCAACTCAGGGGCCGGCCTCCAACAAGGCGGTCGCGACGTTCGCGCGTGCGCGTGAGCTTTGCGAGCGCCTCGGAAATCCCCCTGAGCAACTGCAGATCATGTTCTGGTTGACCACCGCCAGTGTCATTCGCGGTGAACTGCCGGTTGCCCAGGAAACGATTGCCGTCCTGCTTCAGCTCGCCGAGGCGCGTGGCGATCGACCCGCGCTGCTCAATGCGACCCGTGGTCAGGCCATGATCCGTTTGTTTATGGGGCGTCTCACCGATGCGCGCGAAGCCATCGAACGCGCAGTCGCCGAATTTGACGCAAGCAGCGAGGAGGACAAATTGGCCGCCCGCGCGGCAGGCCAGGATGCCGGGGTCGCGGACCTTGCGCTGATGTCATGGGTTCTCTGGCTGCTCGGTTACGCCGATGCGGCAAACGCCCGCATGGACGCCGCGATCCGGCGTGCCGACGCAATCAATCACCCTCATTCCCAGGCTTATGCCTGCTACTATGCGTCCGTTCTCCACGCGCTTCGCGGCGAGATATCGACCGCGCACCGCCATGCCGAGCGTTGTCGCGTGCTGTCGGAGGAGCATGGATTCCGGCAATGGCACGGATTGGCGAAAGCCGTCGATGGGATATGCGCGACGCTGCTTGACACGTCATCCAGCGCATTCGAAGAGATCCGCGCCGCGATGGATGAATATCGCGGCGCGGGCTACCAACTCGGTATCACGGCGCTGTATGTCCTGCTGTGTCCGGTCTTGCTCTCGAATCAGGAACACGGAGCTGCACTGGCACTGATCGAACAGGGTCTCACGACGACCAGCCGCAACAGCGAGCGGATATTCGAGGCCGAGTTGTGCCGGCTGAAGGCACGCACGCTGAACCTCCGCGGTGCGACGGCCGCCAGCATTGAACTCCTTCAGAAGGCATTGGCGACGGCAAGAAGCCAGCATGCCAAGGCTCTCGAGCTTCGCCTTGCAACGGACCTTGCCGCGCTGCGGATGGAGCAGGGCGAGCGCCAGGAAGCACTCGATATCCTCGCGCCTGTCTACGGCTGGTTCACCGAAGGTTTTGAGACGCAGGATCTCAAGCAGGCCAAGGGCTTGCTCGATCGACTGCGGTGAGCTCGGTTACAGCTTGTCAGCAGTAGGCCCGGGGGTAAGCTCGTCGTAAGCCTTCTTTACTTTGGTGTTGCGTAGCGCAAAGACGGGATATGGCACCGAGCAGCTTGGAAACGCGCCTCTGTGGTTCGACCTGACTTGTTGACCCTCAGTATCAACCCACCATTTCATCTTTCGCTCCAGCAACTTTCGGTCGATATCAGGCTTGACCTTCTGTATTGCGTCCATCAGTCGATGTTTGTCTATTTGATCTAGGTTAAAAAGGTGAAACTGCTGCGCATGTACCTTTCGGTGCGTCGGCGGGTTCTCGTTGATGAACCGCGCAATCTCGTTTTGCTCCGCAAACTTTTCACCTGCGTTTTTGTAAGCTGCAATTGCGTGCTCCGCGGCGGTTCTTCCTAAATCCCGCCCGCGATCAAGATTGCTATGATTCCATTTGAAATCGATGTCCGACGGTACATGGATCTCAACGACCGTGCCTTTCCATCGCCGGGGCTCGTCACATTTGACGTGATACTTAAACAGCCTGACGTCATCTTCACCGACAGTTGCCGCAAACAGTTGGCAAAGATTGGCCAATGAATCATGAAGGTTGTTTGGTTTCCGGATTTGCTTCGTATCTACAATCCGGCTTATCCATATTTCATCGAGGTCGTGGTGTTCCTCAAGGAGACTTTCAAAATTGACCGTGTCGACCAGTGCGCCTTCGCAGTACGTTTTCTTGCCAATCTCCACAGTTTCTTCGATAAAGGGTAGAGCCGAACACGCGCATAACGTAGACGCGTTGATGCCTCCTACATAGTCCGGATCGGTCATGGAACGATTGCAGAATAAGGCGAGCCTCTGGTCGTCGAGATTCCAGGCGTTGTGAAAAATGTGGGCTTTTCGTGGTCTTTCAGCCTCTCAAAATTGATGCTCTTCATAAACTCACTGTCCGGATAGTTGATCCTGGACAAGCCAGTGAGATCGGAAAGATACATCAGTGACGTCAGATAACGGACGAAGGGGTTTGGCGCCATCACGTCATTCAGAATCCATTTGTTCACGTCTCCCTTGTCCCATTTCTTCGTCGTCCGGTTCTCCTTGTCAGGCATGCGCTCAAGCAGCATCGACATGGAGGCTTGGATCGAATCCAAGTACTTGATATGGATCCCACAAATCGTTGTAGGTGTTAGGCTCTCTAATGAACTTGCTCACTGCCTTCCGGACGTTGCCCCAATCGGGTCCGAACACGCTATTGATGGGAAAGCGTTCATAGCTTTCATCGTCGCGGAAGATGCCGTTCTTGAAAAATTGATAGGTCAGCTCGGCTCTCTCTTTGTTCGTGAGCTCTTTTTTATCTTTATTGTCCTTGGAGCCTTCTCGTTCGAACTGGTTATAGACGATACCAACCCAGGCCCCGATGCAGGACAGCGCCCAGACATCGAATTTTATGTCGAGACGATCAGCAAGAGCTTCCAAAACTCCGATGTGCAACCCTGCTGCGGGCCCACCACCACCTAGCGTAATCGCTCTCTTTATTTTCTTCGGCTCTTTTTCCTCCTTTCCGTTTTGTGGTTTTTCGTTTTGCGGCTTTTTGGTGTGCTGCTCCTCGTTAGTTTCCATCTCGAAGCTCCCTACATAATATTGAACAGCTCCAATCGAGTATGAAATTCTGCAAAGGACGTCAGACTAGGTGTTTTTTTAAAGGTTGAAAAGTATTTGGCTTGAGCGCTGAGGTCGCATGCGCGATCAGATGTGACAGTGGTGCTGACGCAGGCCGGTGACTTTGGCGACTGCATTCGTGCGCGTTGCGAAGTTGAAGAAGCGCGATGTCGCCGTGATGCATGCCGCTTCCGTGTTTGCGCGGCCTTCATCTGGTTAGCTTCACATTCGATCGACGGCGGGGCATTCGGGACGACTGAGGCCGTCCAGTCAGCTCGATCTCATGCGGCCGCCAGATAAGGAAAAGGAACGAAGTTGGCAGCCACGGATCGATCCTGATGTCATCGCGCTATGGCATCCAGCGCCGACGCATGCTGGTTGCCGCAAGTCGGCAGGCCGGCGGCTTGCAGGCCGTCGCGAAGTCTCTCCCAGTCAGCGCGCTGACGTATCGGAGATATGTGCAGCAGCCAGCGCACGATCGCTTCATCGGTTGCCGGCACGGCGCCGAACCAGTTCGCGCGGATGCGAGACAGAAATCGCTTGCCTTCGGCCGCGGCTTCGCTTGTGCGCCCAAGATGTGCGAGCGCGGCCATTCGCCAGGCTCCGACCTCCCACAAGGCGTCGTGGGCGCGGTCTGCAGCCTCGATCGCCGTCCGGTAACTTCCGGTCAAGAACTGGATCACGAGCTGATAGGACCAATGCGCGGGGCTGGGTGAGAGCCTCATGTCCAGAGCGGCCTGACTAAGCTCGGTCGCGCGCTGGTGTCGGCCGCAAAATGCCAACAGCAGCGCCGCCGAAATGACAGTCCAGGAATCGTGCGGGTTCAGTTCGCTGGCGACCTCGATGTGCAATTCGGCCTGTCCGTATTGCTTGATCATCGCATGGGCCCAAGCCAGGGAGCGGTGGGCGCTGGCGTGAGCCGCATCAAGCTCGACCGCCTTGCGCGCAAGCTCCATGGCCCGCTGCTCTCGCGCGCTGTCCCGGAAGACGCCGGGATGGGCAACGTGCTCGATCGAATGCATGTCCGCCAGGCTGCAATAGGCGGGGACAAAATGAGGCGCGGCCGCAATGATCTCGTTGTATTCCGTGGCCAGCCGAGCCCAGTGTTGCGGATCGAACGTCCGCATCAGCTTTTGGCAGCGCAGCCACCTGTCATAGACGCCGATCGAGATATCGGGCCGGCCCGACAAGCGGCGAAGCCGCTCGGCCGACAGATGGACATTGAGCGCCGTTGCGATGCGT
The DNA here is from genome assembly GCA_963770385.1 of uncultured Alphaproteobacteria bacterium. GTDB lineage: Bacteria > Pseudomonadota > Alphaproteobacteria > Rhizobiales > Xanthobacteraceae > Bradyrhizobium. The sequence continues at coordinate 5,364,940 of CAVYPJ010000003.1, forward strand.
CGAATGACGCGATGCTGAGAGTCGAACCAGGTCGCGAGGTTCAGCTCAAACCCGTCGCTCCAGACGTAGAAACCGGCGCGCAACGCTTTCAATATCAATGTGAGCTGAAGAACCTGCCGATTTTGGCTGGCGAATATCTGGATCTCGTAGCGTTCGTCTCCGTCCGGTGTCATCCCTTCAGCCTGCGGCTGGAACGGAACATCGGTCACGTGCCACTCGCGGAATTTGACCAGGGACGCGATCAGAAGCTGGCGAAATCCGACCACGAGGTGAACCATGTCGGGCTGGACCTGCCGCGTGTCGACAGCCCGCAGCGAGAGCAGCAGGCGTGTTTGAGGCTGGTTTGCCGAAGTCGGTGGGCGTGGGGCGGTTTGAGGTGGTTTCGATGGGAGCGCCTTCGAGGCGTCGCCGGTCGGGAACGCTGCTGGCGCCGAGGCGTCATCTCTTGTTGGCGCGCCATGCTCGTAGACGCCCAGTTTTATGTCGGCGACGAGGTCCTGCGTCGCTTTCGACGGTTCCATGCCGAAGTCCTGATCGAGCAGATCCCAGAGCGCGTTGTAGGTGCGCAAAGCATGCGCAGTTCGGCCGGATGTCGCGCTTGTCAGCATGAGGCGTCGGCACGCATCCTCGTGAGTGGGATCGAGATTGAGGATGGCTTCCGCAAGCTGGGCCCGGGTGTTTGGGTCCTGAGCCTGGTCAAGAGCCTTCTCCAGGGCACGCAAGAGGTGATCGGACAGCAGGTGCCGCTTGGCCAGAAGCCAGCCGCGGAACGAAGGGTCGAGATCCTCCAGACCGACCAGGAGATCATCGGCGATGTACTGGCGCTCGAGCAGTAGCGGATGCACCTGGCCTGCCTCTGCCGCCCGGACCACGGCCCATACGTCGAGATCGACCGCGTCCCGCTCAAATCCGATTTCGTGCGCGGTAATTCGAAGTCCCTCGCCGCGGGCCTCGCCGAAGATCTCCCGCAACTCGCGAATGACTTGGCGCAGCACCGCGCGCGCCTGAGCTTCCCCCAACTCGCTCCAGAGCAGGCCGACGAGCCGCTCTCGCGTCTCCACAAGCTGTTCGCTGAGGGTGATATAGCCCAGGATGGCCCGCAGTTTCAGGCTCTTGATCCGGATCTCACGTCCATCCTGTCGTACGGAGAGGGGACCGAACAATGAGAATTGGAGCAATGGGCGCTCGATGTATTTTATCAATAAGCGAGTTCTTATAGCAGCTTATGACCTCCTCACGGTGTGGCGATTGGATGGCGATAATCACAGGATGTCGACTAAAAAATATTTCCGGTCAAATTCGCGTTATATGGAGCCCGAAAGCCAACCGGCTGCAAAAACGAAACGGAGGCCAGGCATTCATCCTGGCCTCCGTTCAACTTCTCAACTTCGATTGGTTGCTACGGCGTGCGGTCCGCAGTCACGAGGCGGGCTTGGCGAACCACGCTCTTGGTGCCCGCGCCGCGCAGGCAGGAGGCCTCGAAATTCGGCCAGGCCTGTTCAGAACAGTCCCGTCCGACCGGGCGGATATCGAGGCGATCGGCCTTGGGCAGCGGCTGCGGCACGCTAGCTTCGACCTGCGGCGCGAATCCGGGAAGGATGGTGAGGGATGCTGCGAAAAACGCCGCGACGGCGATCGCTGAAAGCGCTTTGATCATGACGGTCCCCTGCTTCTTCGTCTGTCCGGGCGTTTGAGGCCCGTCGTTGTCGTTGGCGCGGTTAGTAACCATCACCGGTTTCGAGACGCCTTCGCCAAAAGCCAAAAATGGTTTCATCCCAAGCCTATTTGTTTCATCCGTGCCGGCCATCACGAAACAGAGCCGGTATCCGCTGCCTCGATGACGCATGAGCACCACCTCTGGTTCATTGGCCCAGTGAAAATAAAGCTTCGTTTTCAGCGGCATGGGGACGGAACCAAAGCGCGCTTGCGAGCTTCCGCGGGGCAGGTTAGGGAGGAGGTGCCATGCCCCGTATCGCGCTCTATCCAGGCTCTTTCGATCCCGTCACCAACGGCCATCTGGACGTGGTCCGGCAGGCCGTCGGGCTGTGCGACAAGCTGATCGTCGCGGTCGGCGTCCAGGCCAGCAAGACGCCGCTTTATTCGACCGACGAACGGCTGAAGATGGTTGTGGACGTGTTCGGTCCCGTGGCCGCCAAGGCCGGCTGCGGCTTCGAGGCCACCACCTATGACAACCTGACGGTGGCCGCGGCGCAAAAGCTCGGGGCCAGCATCCTGGTGCGGGGCCTGCGCGACGGCACGGACCTCGATTACGAGATGCAGATCGCCGGCATGAACGCGACCATGGCGCCCGACGTGCAGACCGTGTTCGTTCCGGCCTCGGTCGCGGTCCGCCCGATCACCGCCACACTGGTCCGTCAAATCGCTGCCATGGGCGGCGACGTATCATTCTTCGTGCCGCCGTCGGTCGCCGCGAGCCTCAAGACCAAGTTCAAGGCGTAGCTGCCAGGCTGACACGCCGTTCACGTAAGCAAAACAGTCCCGTTCGTTCATCTGATCCGGAGTTTCCATGATCCGAGCTCTCGCCTTCATTGCCGCGTTCCTGATCGCGCTGCCCGCGTTCGCACAGCAGCCGCTGCCGGCCAATCTCGACAAGCAGAATGCGATCGTCATCGATACCACCAAGGGCCGCATCGTGATCAAGCTGCGCACCGATCTCGCGCCCAAGCATGCCGAGCGCATCAAGCAGCTCGCGCGGGAAGGCTTCTATGACAACGTGCCGTTCCACCGCGTGATGGACGGCTTCATGGCGCAGACCGGCGACGGCCAGAACTTCAACGGCACCGGCGGATCGAAATATCCGAACCTGAAGCAGGAATTCTCGAGCACACCGTTCAAGCGCGGCACCGTCGGCATGGCGCGGCGCGGCGACAGCGTCGACTCCGCCAATTCGCAGTTCTTCATCGCCTTCGGCGACGCGTCCTTCCTCAACAACCAGTACACCGTGATCGGCGAGGTGGTGCAGGGCATGGACGTCGTCGACAAGCTCAAGAAGGCGCCACCAGGCTCCTCCGGCGGTGCCGTTACCGATCCCGACAAGATGGTGAAGGTGCAGGTCGCCTCCGACATGAAGTAATGCACGGAGGCGGGCATGGCAGGCAGCGTTCGGCACGTCTGCCTTGCCGCCCTCATCGTTGTTGGTGCGTTCGCCTCATCCGCGCACGCACAGTCGGGCTCGATCGATGACCAGACCAACCGTCAGGTCAACACGATTAAGGAAGCATTTGCCAGACTGGGCGGCTGCTGGAAGCCGCCGCCCGCGTCGCGCGCCAATCCGATGGACATCACCGTCATCGTCAGCTTTAACCGGACCGGGGAAATCATGGGGCGTCCCAGGATTACCTTTGAATCGGCGCAGGCGACCGATAACGACCGGCTGGTGTATCGGGTTGCGCGTCATGGAGGCGTTGCAACGCTGCACGCCGATGCCATTTACAGAGACCATGGCCGGCGCGGTTGCGGGCCACCCGTTCGCGGTTCAGTTCCGCACCCTGAAACCTCCATCTCAAACGGAGAAAAGAGCATGGCTGTCACCGACAATACTTTGATCCTGGAAACCACGCAGGGGCCCGTCACCATCGAAATGCGTCCCGATCTTGCGCCCAACCATGTCGCGCGGATCAAGGAGCTGGTCCGCGAAGGCTTTTACGACGGCATCGTATTCCACCGCGTCATCGACGGCTTCATGGCGCAGACCGGCTGTCCGCAAGGCACCGGCACGGGCGGCTCCGGCAAGAAGCTGAAGGCCGAATTCAACAAGGAGCCGCATGTGCGCGGCACCACCTCGATGGCCCGCGCCGCCGATCCCAATTCCGGCGACAGCCAGTTCTTCATCTGCTTCGACGATGCGTCGTTCCTCAACGGCCAGTACACCGTCTGGGGCAAGGTGACGGACGGCATGGACAACGTCGACAAGATCAAGCGCGGCGAGCCGGTGCAGAACCCCGACAAGATCGTCAAGGCGCAGATGGCGGCCGACGCGGAGTGACATTGTTGACCGTCATTCCGGAGGCCGCACGACATGCGGCAATCCGGAATCCCGAAATTCTCTGGTGCGCAATTGCGCACCATGGCTCGCATCTTCGATGCGCCCCGGAATGACGAAGCCTTTTAAGAAACCGGGCTGTTGGCCTGACCGCGGCGGGCCGGATTGAGCAGCCGGACAATCTCGCAGGCGGCGACGAGCGCGATCAGCCAGACGGCGCTGATCGAACCAAGACGGATGACGATGGCCGCGGTGAACGCTTCCGTGCCGCCCAGGAACGGCGTGGTCGCGAAGAGCGCGAGTTCATAGACGCCGTAAGCGCCGATCAAGGCGACAGCCAATACGAGCGGCGTACGATGTTGCCGCAAGGCCAGCAACACGGCCGCGGACGCCGCGGTCGCGGCCAGCGCGGCCGCGCCGATCGCAAAGCCCCACAGGATCGTGTTGGTATCGATCGGGTAGTGCAGCACGCCAAAGCCGATCGCCTGATTGACCAGCCACGCGCCGGTGACGGCGAGCAACGCTGTCTGCAGCGGCAGCATGGCCGCCGCAATCACGGCAAAGGCAGCGAATGGCGTCGCACAGGCGAGCGCGAAGCTTGCCAGCGCGCATGACGCGGTCAGCAGCGCGAAGCAAAACAGCGGCGCATAGCGATGCTGGACCGGCGCCAGGCGAACGCCATCAGGTAGCTGGGGCAGGAAGCGAGTGGCCATGTTCGATCTCCTCGTTGAAGTTTAACACATTTCCGTCGGGCAGAGCGTTTTCGAGCGAAGTGGGTACCGGTTCGCGTGAAGAAAACGCGTCAGAACAAAAGACCAGGGCAGGCGCTCAATGCAGCCCTTCCATGGGATCATCGGGGTCCGGCGGCGCGAGCCGGTCGCAGGCGGCGAGCCACGCGTTCAGCGCTGCCGATCGATGATCCGTTGCTGCAACTGGCGCAGCGCGACGCGCACCGTGGCGCGCGCGAAGCGGTCGCGGCTGATGAAGACGCGATGGGGGTTCGCCGTCATGATCGCGCGCATCGCATCGTTGCCCGGTGCGAATACGGACGCTCCGGCGAAACCGCGCAGCGCTGCGACAAACCCCGGATCACCGTGCCGACATCATCGCGGATGCTCGCAACCAGGCAATATTCGGTTCCGATTGAATCAGAACCGAAGCTCCAGCTCCTTGTCTTTGACACGTTGTCTTCACACGAAGGGGCGTCCACCCCACTATCCAAGTGCGGGGCAGGCTTTCGCTCGAAAACGCTCTACTTCGCCGTGAGCTGCCGGATCGCGCCGACCCAGTCCTCGACGTGGTAGGAGCGGACCATCCTGCCGCCTTCGATGGTGTGAACGTCGATCGACATCACCTTGAACGATTTGCCTGTATGGGCTGCGCCCATGAACTCGGCGGCCGGTGTGCCGGTTGCTTCGCCGCGAATGGTGACCTGATTGCCCGATACCAGAACGTCCTTGATCTGCCATTTCAGGTCCGGAACGGATTTGAGGCGCGCGGCGATGCCGGCGATGACCTCGTCGCGGTTGTTGCAGACGTCGTTGCCGCGGCACGAGACCCATTCAGGCGCGGTCGCCTGTCGGATCAGATCGGCGCTGTCCTTCGCGAACTCGGCGTTCAGCGCCTTGTAGAACGGCGCGACGCTGGCGCGCGCGGCCTCGGCGGTCGTCTCGGCACGGGCGTGGGACGCGCTGAGCGCGGCGGCAAGCAGGGCGCAGCAGGCAAGAATTCGTTTCATCGGGGCCTCGGATCATTTGCGTTGGCGGCGGCCAGCGATATGGACCCGATCGGCAAATCGATCTAATGAGTAATCATGGCCTATCATGAATGAAATCGATTTACGCCATTTCGACCTCAACCTGTTGGTTGTCTTCGATGTCCTGATGACCGAGCGCAGCGTGACGCGCGCGGCGGAGCGGCTCGGCCGAACGCAGTCCGCCGTCAGTCATTCGCTGTCGCGGCTGCGCGAGCAATTTGGCGACCCCCTGCTGATCAAGGGCGGCGCGCGCATGCAACCCACCGCGCTTGCGCTCGCACTGATCGAACAGGCGCGCCCCATGCTCGGCGGAATTCAGCGCGTGCTGTCGCCGCAGCATGTTTTCGATCCCACGACGTCGACGCGCGTGTTCCGGCTGGCCGCGCCGGATTTCATGCTGACCTTGTTCGCCGATCTGATGACGCGACTCCGCACCGAGGCGCCATGGGTCGCCGTCGAATGGACCGCGCCGCGCGAACCCACCTTGCTCGACGTCGCCGAAGGGCTGATCGACATCGCGATCGTGCCGGCGGAATTGCGCTGGCCGACCGGCGTGACAGGCGAAGCCGTCGGTGCCTGGGATGGCGCTGCTTCGGGCGAAAGGGGCATGCGGCGTTTCGGGACTGGAGGCGGGCCGCGTGGGCGCATTGGCCGCATCTCGATGGTGCGGGTCGGCGATAGCCTGACGAGCCCGGTCGATGTTGCCGCAGCGGCGGCAGGGCTGGAGCGAACGATCGCCGGATGGGTGCCGAACTTCTGCCGCGGTTGCACCCGTGCTGGCCGGGTCCGATCTGCTGTCGACCTTGCCGACGGTTGCGATGAGCGAGACGGTTCACGCCTACAGGCTGGAGAGCAGGGACGTGCCGTTTCCGCTTCCGCCGCTGCCGCATGCAATGGTCTGGTGCAGCGGACGAAGCCGGGATCCCGGCCTGATCTGGCTGCGCGATCGGTTGCGCCCGATCGTCAAACGTAATTTCGAGAGTTAGGACAGACAGCCGCATGCGCACCGATCTCTTCGACTTCGAATTGCCCGCGAGCAACATCGCGCTGCGTCCCGCGAGCCCGCGCGATGCCGCGCGCATGCTGGTGGTGCAGGCGGATGGCGGCTTGCGCGACGACGTCGTCTCCGATCTGCCGAACTGGCTCGCGCCCGGCGACCAGCTCGTCGTCAACGACACCAAGGTGATCTCGGCGCAGCTACACGGCCGCCGTATCGGCCGCGAGACCGAGCCGAAGATCGACGCGACCCTGATCAAGCGGCTCGACGGCTCGCGCTGGCAGGCGCTGGTGAAGCCCGCGAAGAAGCTCGCGGTCGGCGACACGCATCCGCTTCGGCAATGAGGGCAGGGTCTGCCTGCTCGGTCATCTCGATGCCGAGGTCGAGCACAAGGGCAGCGAAGGCGAGGTGACGCTGTCGTTCACCTTTCATGGGCCGACGCTCGATCAGGCAATCGCCGACCTCGGCAGTCCGCCGCTTGCCGCCCTATATCGCCGGCAAGCGTGCGCCCGACGAGCGCGATCTCGAGCGACTACCAGACCATGTTCGCGACAGCCGAAGGCGCGGTCGCGGCACCAACGGCCGGACTGCATTTCACGCCGGCGCTGGAGGACGCGTTGCGCGAGCGCGGCATCGGGCTGCAGCGGATGACGCTGCATGTCGGGGCAGGGACCTTCCTGCCGGTCAAGGTCGACGATACCGACGGGCCACAGGATGCATTCCGAGTGGGGCAGCATCAGCGCCGAGACCGCGGCAGCGCTCAACGACGCGCGCGCCAAGGGCGGCCGCATCGTCGCGGTCGGCACCACGTCGTTGCGGCTGTTGGAAAGCGCGCCTCGGACGACGGCGTCGTCGCGCCGTTCGACGACGAGACCGCGATCTTCATCACGCCGGGCTATCGTTTTCGTGCGGTCGATGTCCTCATGACCAACTTCCATCTGCCGCGCTCGACGCTGTTCATGCTGGTGTCGGCCTTCTCCGGCCTTGACACCATGAAGCAAGCCTACGCGCACGCGATCGCGGGAGGCTATCGTTTTTATTCGTATGGCGATGCGTGCCTGCTGTTTCGTGGGCTGGGTGAGCGGTGCGCATAGGCATCCCGACCGCCGCTGTCATGCCCCGCGCATGCGGGGCATCCAGTACGCGGCGGAGGTTCAGATAAAAACGAACGCCTCTGGAATACTGGGTCACCCACCTTCGCGGGTGACGACAACCGTATACTCCGTCATTGCGAGGAGCGAAGCGACGAAGCAATCCAGTCTTTTCATGGAGGGATTCTGGATTGCTTCGCTTCGCTCGCAATGACGGTGGTGCGAGACTCCTCACGCCATCGCGGGCTCCGGCAAGAGCTCCGCGATCTGGATTGCGTTCAGCGCGGCGCCCTTGAGAAGCTGGTCGGCGGCGACGAACATCGAGATCGAGTGTCCGCTCGGATCGCTGAGATCCTTGCGGATACGGCCGACCAGAACGTCGTCCTGGCCGGAGGCGTCGACCGGCATCGGGAAGTAGTTCTTGATCCGATCATCGACGACCTTGACGCCGGGGGCAGCCGACAGCAGCCTCCGCACCTCGTCCTCGGTGATCGGCCGTTCGCATTCGAAGGTGATGGCTTCGCAATGCGCGCGCAAGACCGGCACGCGTACGCAGGTCACGCCGATCGCGATCAGCTCGTCCTCGAAGATCTTGCGGGTCTCCTTGATGACCTTGGTCTCCTCCTCATTGTACCCGGTCTCCGGATCGACCTTGGTGTCATGGTTGAAGACGTTGAACGCATAGGGATGCGGCAGAACCTTCGGCGTGAAGACCTCGCCGTTCAGGCTCGCACGCGTCGAGTCCAGGAGTTCCTGCATCGCCGCCGCGCCCGCGCCGCTGGCGGCCTGATAGGTCGACAGGATCACGCGCCTGATGCGGTTCTCGCGGTGGATCGGCCACAGCGGCATCAGCCCGGTGATCGCGGAGCAGTTCGGAACGGCGATGATGCCCTTGTGGTCGCGGATGCGGCGGCCGTTGATTTCCGGAATGACCAGCGGCACGTTCGGGTCCATTCGGAAAGCGGACGAATTGTCGATCACGACCGCGCCGGCCTTCACGGCCGCCGGCGCGAACTTGCGGGAGGCGGCACTGCCCGCCGAGAACAGCGCGATGTCGACGCCGTCGAAGGAATGCTCGGTGAGCTCCTCGACCGTCACCTTCTGCCCGCGGAAATCCACGGTCTTGCCGGCGGAGCGGGCGCTCGCCAACGCCTTCAGCTTGCCGACGCGGAAGCCGCGCCTGTCCATGGTGGCGATGAATTCGGCGCCGACAGCGCCGGTCACGCCGGCGATGGCAATTACGGGATCGTTCTTCACTTGGTTCTCCATCAGGCAATAAAAAAGCCCCGGCCTTGCGGACGGGGCGTTCGGATCAGGACGATGCGGTCGATCGACTACGCGCGCACGCCTCCCGAGGCCCCGAAGGCCCTGGTTTTGGTCGTGCGTTTCACGGTCGTGATCATGGGGCGGAACTTATGCGCGAGAGCGGGGGTGGCGTCAACCGGCTTTGCCTCGGAAAATAGCTGTAAGGGCTGGTTGAACAGGACGGCCTTGTTACGCGATAAGCCAGCGTCATGAGCCTTCCCAATCATTTCGAGCTGCTCGCGACGTCCGCTCACGCCCGCACCGGCCGCCTGACGACGCCGCATGGCGTGGTACGGACGCCCGCCTTCATGCCGGTCGGCACCGCCGGGGCCATGAAGGGCGTGCACTGGCGTGAGGTGCGCGAGGCCGGCGCCGATATCGTGCTCGGCAACACCTATCACCTGATGCTGCGACCGGGCGCGGAGCGCATCGCCGCCCTCGGCGGGCTGCAGCGCTTCACTGGCTGGAACGGTCCGATGCTGACGGATTCCGGCGGCTTCCAGGTGATGTCGCTGTCCGAATTGCGCAAGCTCGACGAGAATGCGGTGACCTTCCGCTCGCACATCGACGGCATGAAGATCGAGCTGTCGCCGGAGCGCTCGATCGAGGTGCAGCGGCTGCTCGGCTCGGACATCGCGATGCAACTCGACGAATGCGTGCGGCTGCCGGCGGAGCACGACGACATCGAGCGGGCGATGCGGCTGTCGCTGCGCTGGGCGGAGCGCTCGAAGCGCGCGTTCGAGCGCGCGGCCGAAGGCTACATGCTGTTCGGCATCGTGCAGGGCGGCGATATCCCGGAGTTGCGGCAGGCGAGCGCACGCGGGCTCGTCGAGATCGGCTTTCATGGCTATGCGATCGGCGGCCTTGCGGTCGGCGAGCCGCAGGCCGTGATGCTGCGGATGATCGAGGAGAGCGCGCCGGTGCTCCCGGCCGACCGGCCGCGTTACCTGATGGGCGTCGGCACGCCGGATGATCTGCTCGAAGCGGTCAAGCGCGGCATCGACATGTTCGATTGCGTGATGCCGACCCGCAATGGACGCCATGGCGTGGCCTTCACCCGATTCGGCCAGCTCAACCTGCGCAACGCCCGGCACGCCGACGATCCGCGGCCGCTTGACGAGACGAGCCCATGGCCGTCGGCCCGCAACGTGTCGCGCGCCTACCTTCACCACCTCGTGAAATCGGGCGAGACGCTCGGCGCGATGTTGTTATCGGAGATCAACATCGCCTACTATGAGCGCCTGATGCATGACATCAGAAACGCGATTTCTCAGGGAGATTTTGAGGATTTCTACGAACGCACAAGAGCCCAATGGGCCCAGGGCGACATCGCGCCCTGCTGATACATGTCACGGATCAGTTACACGCGATCCGTTTCAGCCTGTGCTTGGTCACGAAACCATAGCCGCAGGTGTCGCAGGTCCAGAGATAAGAGATAATGTTATCCGCTACATAAGCAGACGCTTCCGCAGCCACCATGGAGTCAGCGCATACGGGACAGGTCGGCAATTCACATCCGCGCGGATCGGCGCCGATTGCGGTGGTCGACAAGACTTCAGCGACTGCTGACATCGTCACCTCCTTGCTTCCAATTCTGGCTATACCATAGCCATACTTGTTTGACGATCCAGCAACGTAAATGCGTCGGATTTGCGTTAAGCGATGCTATTAAACTTTTGCAATGCAGCGAGTTTTGACTTTTCGGATTGTTCCTTGCGCAATGCAGCGAGCTGTCCCTAACTAAGATAACCGCGATATCAACCGACATTCTTCGACACAGGAGCTTGTTCATGGATGCATCGTCAGCCAAGGGCCCAGGGAGTGCAGTGCAACGTCCGGGTCGCGGCCGGGTGTTCGACAGCATTGTCGATGCCATCGGCGACACGCCGATCGTCCGCTTGCGCAAATTGCCGCAGGCTCACGGGGTGCAGGCCACCATCCTCGCCAAGCTCGAATATTTCAATCCGGCCGCGAGCGTGAAGGACCGCATCGGCGCGGCGATGATCATCGCGATGGAGAAGGCCGGCATCATCAATGCCGACACCGTGCTGATCGAGCCGACCTCGGGCAACACGGGCATAGCGCTTGCGTTCGTCGCGGCCTCGCGCGGCTACCGGTTGAAGCTCGTGATGCCGGAATCGATGTCGATCGAGCGGCGCAAGATGCTGGCGTTCCTGGGCGCCGAGATCGTGCTGACGCCGGCGGCGCAGGGCATGAAGGGGGCGATCGCGACCGCCGAGGAATTGATCCGCACGACGCCGAATTCGGCAATGCCGCAGCAGTTCAAGAATCTCGCCAATCCCGAGATCCATCGCCGCACCACGGCGGAGGAGATCTGGAACGACACCGGCGGCAATATCGACTTCTTCGTCGCGGGCGTGGGCACCGGCGGCACCATCACCGGCGTGGGGCAGGTGCTCAAGCCGCGCAAGCCCTCGCTGCGGGTGGTCGCCGTCGAACCGGAGGAGAGCCCGGTTCTTTCTGGCGGCCAGCACACGCCGCACAAGATCCAGGGCATCGGCGCGGGCTTCGTCCCCGACATTCTCGATCGCTCCGTGATCGACGAGATCGTCAAGGTCAACAGCACGACCGCGATCGAGACCTCGCGCGCGCTGGCGCGCCACGAAGGCATTCCGGGCGGCATCTCCTCGGGTGCTGCGATTGCGGCGGCGCTCGAGATCGGCAAGCGGCCCGAGAACGCCGGCAAGACCATTCTCGCCGTGGTGCCGTCGTTCGCGGAACGTTATCTATCGACGGCTTTGTTTGAGGGAATTTAGGAATGTCGGATACGCCGAGACGGCCAAGAACACTCAACGACGCCCGCACGGAGGCTGAGGCGGCGTTCAAGAAGGTCACCGCCAAGGTCGCGGTCGCGCCGCCAAAGTCGAATGCGGTCCCCGGCGTCAAGGAGCAGGTGACGCTCCGGATCGACCAGGACGTTCTCGAATATTTCCAGGGAGGTGGGCCCGGCTGGCAGGACCGCATCAACGATGCGTTGCGCAAGGCGGCAGGCAAGTAGCCGGCCAAAGTCGCCGCTCTTTGGCCGCGCAAAAAAGCCCGGCCTTGCGAGCCGGGCTTTTGGTCGAGATCCGCCTTTAAAGCGCGATGAGATCAGGCTGAATCGTCATCGCGCTTCAGGTCTTTGATTGAGCGTGATCTGTCAGCGGTGCAACATGCCGCCGACCATGCCGCCCATCATGCCGCCGATGAAGGCTGCGCCGGCATCGCCACCACCTCGTTGAGCGGGGGCGCCTCCGCCGCTGGGGCGCGCGGCCGCGCGGCGGGCTTGCCGCTCCTCGCCGGCGCCGGCGGTCTGCGTGCTCGGCACGATTTCGGCCAGCAATGCCTTGTGCTGCAGCTTGTTGAAATAGCCCGTCGAGGGATAGCCGCGGGCGGCCTGCCAGCGCTTGATCACGGAACGGGTCTCATCGTCGAACTTGCCGGTCTGCTTGGCGTCGAAGCCAAGGCCCGTGAGGCGGCGCTGCACATCGCGGCGCTGGCCGACTTTCATCCCGATCTGGTCTTCGGTCACCTGGTTGGCGTCTTCGGTGAAGGTCGCGGGATCGATGCCGGGTGTCAGGTTGCGCGTCGTGGTCGACGGATTCTCAAGCGCCGCGATGCGCGCCAGCGCCAGCGGCTTGAACTGGCCGTTGGGATAGTTGGTCACATAGGCATTCAGCTCTTCCGGCTTGTTGGAATCCTTCACCGAGCGCCAGAACTCGAGCTCGACGTCGCTGCCGGCTGGGGTCGTCGATGCGGTGGTGAGCGGGGCTGTGGCCGAGGATGCCGGCGCGGCGGCGGTGGCGGGCGGCGCTGCCGGATTGAGGTAGACCGCGCCGATCAGGTTGGTGTGACCCCAGGGCAATTGCCCTTTGCTGGTCTCTTCATTGACCTGGGCGCGAACCTCGGTCATCGCCTGCTGGATCTCGACGCCGGGCTGCGTGACGTGCGCGATCAGCGCGCGCGTGAAGGGGCTGTTGGTGCCTTCCTGGCCGTCAAGCGCGGTCTGACCCGGGCCGGTCGCGAAGGCGATCAGCGTGCCTTCGCCCGATTTCATCTCCGCAAGGCCCTGCTGCACCGAGACGCTGCGGGTCGCGGTCGCCTTGATCTTGGCGGCAAACGGATTGTCGCGGCAGGCGTCGAGGAACACGAGCTTGACCTTGGCGTCGCTCATGGTCTGGTCGAGCGTGAGGTCGATGTTGATCGCGGCGCCGAGCTTGACGTCCATTTCGGATTTGATGTCGGCGTCGACGGGCAGCAGGTAGTTGGTGCCGCTGATCGCAATGCCGTGGCCGGCGTAGAAGAACACCGCGACGTCGGCGCCCTGCGCGCGCTTGCCGAATTCGAGCAGCTTCTGGGTCATCGTGTCGCGGGTCAGATTGGTTCCCTCGACGACATCGAAGCCGACATTGCGCAGCACGCCGGCCATCGCCTTGGCGTCGACCGGCGGGTTTGGAAGCTGGGCGACATTCTTATAGGCGCCATTGCCGACCACGAAGGCGACGCGCCTGTCGGCCTTGGCGGCAGTGACGGTGGTGAATGCCATGCAGGTCAGAGAAAAAATGAGGGTGAGATAACGCATCTGAAATCCTCAAGGCAGAATCAAAATATCTTGGCGTGGCAACGCACGGCGCGGACGGTACACGAAAATTTGTCGTGCTGCGTCACCAAAAAATGGGCGGACGGAAGCGCGCTACAGATTTCCGCGCGCCTGTGGTCCTGATGCCGCGCTGCCGCTTTCGGGCAGGCTTTCACGCGCAGGACGTGTTGCGGCCGGTTTCAGATTAAGCAGGTTGCCGGCCAGGATCAGCGCCGCGCCGAGCGCCGTCAGCATGTCGAGCCGCTCGCCATAAATCAGCCAGCCGGCCGTTGCGGTCAGCGGCACGCGCAGAAAGTCCATGGGTATTACGATAGTCGCATCCGCATACAGCATCGCGCGCACCATGCAGAAGTGGGAGAAGGTGCCGCAGATCGCGATGACGACGATCCAGCCCCAAGTGGTGGCGGAAGGCCAGGTCCAGACGACGAGGGTGGGGATCAACCCCGCGACCGATTGCACCACGAGCATCCAGAAGAGGATCGACAGCGTGCCTTCCGTGCGCGTCAGCGATTTCACCATCGCGACCGAAATCCCGAAGCCGACGGCGGCGGCAAGCGCGATCAGCTGGCCGGGATTGATCTCGCCGGTCGCGGGACGGACGATGACGAGAACGCCAATCAGGCCGAGCACGATCGCTGCGATCTTCCAGACCGTCATCCGCTCGCCGAGGAAGCTCGCGGCGAGGATCGCGGTCCAGATCGGCATCGTGAACTCGATCGCGACCACCTGTCCGATCGGGATCAGCGTCAGCGCGAAGAACCAGCCGAGCTGCGCGCCGTAGTGAACGAGGTTGCGCCCGATGTGCTGCATCAGCCGCGTCGTCCTCACGATTCCGATGCCGCCGTTCAGATGGATCAGCGGATAGAGCAGGAAGAAGCCGAGGACCGAGCGCATCTCCATGAGCTGGAACACGTTCAGCTCGCGCGTCGCCTCGCGGCCCGCGACCGCCATCACCAGCATGAGCGCGAGCCAGCCCGACATCCACAGCGCGGCCTTCGGTTTGGAGGGAACGTTTTGCATGGGCCGGCGGGAAGGGGTGAGACTGGGGGTGGGGCAGGCCGGTATGCCGCTGTCTGCGGCACGTTGCAACTTGCAAATGCAGGGGCTGCCTGCTCACCTGGCGTCGAAATTGGCAGTGGGACCGGCCGCGCGATCGATGCTAAAGCGCGATGAGATCAGGTTGAATTATCATCGCGCTTTAGGTCTTTGATTGAGCATGATCTTTTCGGAAAACCGCTTCACACCCGTCGGGTCGCAGCCCGAGGGCAAGCTTTTCCGGATCATGCTTTAGAAACCGCGCCTTCGTGGAGGAACCGATCATGCGTATCTTGCAGCCAGCCGACTGGTCGAAACCGCGCGGATTTTCGCATGGCGTGGAGATCGCCGGTCCCGGCCGATGGGTGGTGCTGGCCGGGCAGACCGGCGGCGACGAGAAGGGCGACTATGCGCCGGACCTGGCGACGCAGGTCGCGACCGCCTTGCGGCGGATCATCAAGTTGCTGGCGGAAGCGGGCGCGGGGCCCGAGCATATCGTCCGCCTGACCTGGTACCTGACCAGCAGGAGCGAGTATGAGGCTGCGGGCGCCGGCATCGGTGCTGCCTGGAAGGAGACGCTGGGGCGAAACTTTCCACCCTCGACGCTGCTCTATATTGACGGACTGGTCGACCTCCGGGCAAAGGTCGAGATCGAGGTGACCGCCTTCGTGCCTGTGGCCGCATAGGAGAAGAAACCAATGACCAACCGAGCCGCGACCACCAATCGCGCCACGTCAGCCGATTTTGTAACGGCTTTTGCCACGGGCTGGCCGGAGCAGGATCCGCACATCATGGTGCTCTCGCTCACCACCCACAAAGGCGTACAGGACTTCGCGCTCACCAAGGAACAGGCGCTGCTGATCGCCAAGACGGTGAACGACACCGCGGCCCGGCTCGCCAAGCCGCGTTAAGTCATGCGCAGATGCAGATGATCTCAGCGTGACAGGGCGATCGTGGCGCCACGGAACTGGCTGTCGGCCCTCATCGTGACAGACTGCCTGTTACCGCGCGTCGAAAGCGAGATGTTGGCGTTGAAGCCCCCCGCGCTCGCCAGCACCTGGAAGCTGCCGCCGCCGCCGCGGCCCTGCAGGGTGCCGCTGACGCCCCGGCTGCTTTCGCTCCAGGTTCCGGTAATCGCACCGCCTTCGGAAACAACGCTGCCCTGCAGGTTGAACTTGTAGGCATCACTGGCGCAGGTCAGGGTCAGGTCCATGGACGGGCCGGAGACCGCGTAGGTAGCGCGGCAGCGGATGCGTTCGGTCGAGCCATCGTCGAGGTTCACGGTTCCGCCGCCATGCCAGCTTCCGGCCATGCCTGCGAATGGTCCGGACTGCGCGTGGCCGGGCGAGGTGGAAACGACGGCTGTCAACAAAACGGCGGCCGCGATCAGCAGCCGCCGGAAGGCGGTCAGGATTTCGATTGTCTTCTTATCGCCGCGATGCTTCCCAGCGGCCGCTGCACGGTATCCCGCCTGATGCCCCATTCCACTTTCCCGATCCGCTATTGCCGCTCAATTGGCCATTGGCATATGCACCATTGATTGAGACTCGAACAAGGCCCTCATGTCCAATGCTACCGGAGACACTGGCGCCGTTCGCGGAAATTTTACCGTCAGCGACGGTCAGCGTCGAGCTTGCTGTCGGTTCGCAGCTCCCGGTCTTGGTCACGATCGTCACTTGCCACAGGCCGTCATACGGCGTCTGGGCGAGGGCAGGGGCGGATGCCGAGCCGGCAATAGCCAAAACAAACAATACTTTACCAATGCGATTGAGGCGCATAAATCAGTTCCCTGAACTGTGTGTGATGGATCGGCTTATTTGAAGGAAATGTGTCAAAACTTTGCCGCAATGCAGCGGGGGGGATTGTTCCTGCAGTTCCAAACACATAGGGGTGACCCCGGTTCCCTTCTGGACGCGAAAAAGTGTTCCCGACGATGGTTAATGTGCAAGATTCGTCAACCGGGGGCAAAGACCGGGCGACCGCTGGGCTGTGGACAAACGGCACCGGCGGTGGGTGAGCCGGCGCGAAGGCCGCGTGCATCGTCTCGCGCGATCAGTGCGGCGTAAGGCTCGGCGCCTTGGTCGCGAACTGCTCGTCTTGCGGCTTCGCCGGCAGGCTTTTGTGCGTCTTGGCGTAATCGATGACGTAAGCGAGCAATTTCAGACCGAGCGGCGCCAGCGCGCGCTCCCACAATTCACGCGCGGTCTCGCCTTTCTTGACGAAGCACCACTCCTGCGCCGCGATGGCGCCCGCGTCCATGCGGTCGGCAAGATGATAGATCGTGCCGCCCGCGATCGGATCGCCCTCCTTGATGGTCCATTCGACCGCGGCGATACCGCGATGACGGGGCAGCAGGGAGGGATGGTAACCGATGCCGCCGAGCTTGGACGCGGCAAGCGCATCCTTGCCCACCCGCGCATGGCTATGCGCGGTGACGATGATGTCAGTGTCAGGGGCGATCTCCGACGCCACGACGAGCTTCGGATTGGCCTGGACCACCACGTCGATACCGGCATCGCGGGCAGCCGCTGCGAGGCGATCCTCGCCATCATGCACGACCACCCTCACGACATTGACGCCGTGCTCCCGAAACATTTTCAGCGTCGCCACGCCGAAATGGCGGGAGCCGACAAGGGTGATCCGCATGGCCGTCCTTAAGTTGGGCAAAATCTCGCCCGTCGATACCATGTTGCCCCGCCGGGTTGGCAAGAGGCACGGGGTTATCAACAGGGGGCGGCCTATTCCTCGGTCCGGATCCTCAAGGCTAGGCCACGGCGCTGGCCGATCAGCCAGCCGTGGACGATGTCCCATTTGTCCCGTCCCCTCGTCTGGAAGTCGAGCAGCGGGGAGTGCTTGTCCTGGAGCTCGAAATAGAATTTCAACGAGTCCCGGCCGGTGGCCTCACGGGGAGCGATGGACTGGATCTCAAGCCATCGGTCCCATTCCTGCATCATCAAAGCCCTGGCGTCCTTCTGCTTCATCCCCGCGTCCAAAAACTTGCAGGCCCTGTGAGGGCCGTGACGACGCGCTGGTCCGGAAGCCGGGACGAAACGCTTTCAGCGTCCGTCCGCTTTGCCGTCTGGTATGAAATCCGAAGCCGATTGAGTTGCTTCTGCAACCCGGGAGGGGCGCCGGCGCCGGGCGGTCGCCGGGAAGGGTCCCAGTCCGCCACGGAGAATGATCAAGCCTGCCGCCGCGGTGACCACTTCGTGAGTGCAATGTGGCAGAAGCATTTTAAGTCTTCCTGAAATGCTTCGGATAAATTGTCTGCATTGCCGACGCGACAGGGATCGGTAGCGCGTCTCCGACGTCCTTGCCGCTCAGTCTCTCGATTTGAGGCGCGATGACGTTTCGCTTCCTGATGCCCTTTTATAATATGGGCTTCATCGCGCGATCGTGCGGGACCGGCGCCATCACGAATGCCCGACAGCGAGCATATGAACAAATGATGGTCGCCGGGCTTCGGTCTTCACCATTTGCTCAAAGCCCGTCTTATTGAAGCGCATGATCCGCTCGACGCGGAAAATTCCATGTCGTGTCGATTCGCGGAATCGGGAAGGGCAGTTCGCGCGAGATCGCGAGATAGCGAGATAGAATGAGTTGATCGCAAGATGCCGCATGACGCTTGAAGTCTTGCCGATCGCGCATTGAACATGACTGGCGATCTGAATTCCGCTGCGACTTCATCTCGATCGATCGGACTTCGAGACGTTTCAAAGACCGCAGCAGCGTGCGCACGGTGGCGTGCATTATCGGCGTCATCGCGCACTCGATCGGACAGGCGTCGTGCGCTGTGCGTTTTACGCAATCAAAGACTCTTACAGGAACTCTCGATTTCAATCGAAATCGTGATCGAGTTTTGAAAGAACGCCTCGTCTTGCGGCGCTGCTGCGGCCGACCGGCGATCAAAGTCTGGCGAATTGAGGACAAGCGAAGTTTGCACCAAAACAGTGCCAAGTTTGCCTGCACATCAACATATTTGCAGCCTTGCACGCACTTGTTTTGGCCCGATTGGAAAACTAATCCGCAAGATGCTTGGTGGCGCACAACACAACAATCCCTGACTGATACTCGTCGGTCTAAAGGGCGGAAGTACCTGTTCTGAGCATCCTCATTTCTTCCTGCGAAAGGCGCCGGGCAGGGGACGAGGAATATCGGGGAGATCCATAAATGGCGGACGCAGCAAATAACATTTTCAATCCGACGGCGCTGGCCAACGGCACGTCGAATTTGATCGTGCGCGCAGACGCGTTGAATCAGTCGACTGATCTGGTGCAGGCCGGCGTCGTGTTCAACGACGCAATTCGTATTTCGACGGGCCTCTTCGGTCTCTCGGGCAGCGGCAACCAGAATCCTTATTTGGGCAGTTACACGACCGATCTCCATGCGGTGCAGAACGACATTGCCGCGATCCTCGCTGCTCCCGCCGACGCGACGGTCGGTGGTCAGGCCTTCGCGCTCAACGGCACCGACACCGCGGTCTTGACGCATATCCAGTCCCAGCTCGGCACGCTCATAACGACAGCGGGGCAGACCACCAATGCAGCGACGCTGACGGCTGCCGATCAGACGCTTCACGCCTTGCAGACCGAGATCCTCCAGGAAATCAACAACGACCCGCATATCTCGGCCGCGCTCAACAACGTTCAGTTCGTGGGAAATACGGGCGCCAACGACGTCGCGTTCCAGAACGTTCCCGCGGGCGCCGATGATCCGGCAGCGCTCGCGGCGGCAACGGCAGGCACAAGCCTGCAAGCGGTCGGCGAGGTCTTCAACGCAGGCACCGTCGCTGCGGCGGGCGGTATCCATGCAGGGAATCTCACCGAGATCACGAACGACTTCACCGCGGTTCAGCAGGGTCTCACCAATATCCTGGGCAATGCGACGATGCTTGCTCAGATCGAAACCGGCGAAACGGCCAATGCCGCGGCATTGACCACGGTTCACCTCCAGACCGTGCTCAATCAGATCAACCTTCAGCTCAACAAATATGACGCCGCGGAAACGACAGGCAATCAGGCAGCGCTGCGCGGCACCACGGACAATCTGCTCGACATCATCGATATCGTCCAGGGCGACGCCAACCTCAACGCGGCCGCCGGCGGGACGGGAAATCCCGGGCATGTCGGCGGGTTCGCCGAAATGCCAGGCGGTTTGAGCGGGACTGCCACGCCGTTCCAGGACAACCAGGCGCAGACCAATTTCTGGGCCGCGTTCCTGTCCGAGGCGAATACCATCAATGCGCATTTGACGGCGATCGCGGGTGGCCAGGAGCAGGCCAGCCAGGCGCTGCTCACGCAGATCCAGGACTACCAGAACTACGGCGCCACGTTCGATGCGGCGCAGGGCGCGATCTTCCAGGGCCGCTTCGACAACGAACTGAACAACGGCACCTTGCAGGCCGATACGTCCACGGCAGTCAAAGGTCTCACGGGCATCCTGAACGGTGACACCGGCGACGCGCTGGCGGCCGATAATGCGATGCTCGTCGCTGCCGGACAGGGCTTCGTTGCCGACGCCAACGACGTTTCGGGCAACAACATCCCGATTGGTGGCGGCACTTATGTCGGCACGGCGACGACCGTGGCCACGGCGACATCGGTCAACGGCGTCGCGCAGGGCACCATTCCGGTGACCGCGAATCCCAATATCGCGAATGGCACCGGCGGCACGGTGATGTCGGGTACGGGTGGCGGAGGGACCGGCACCGGCGGTGGTACCGGAGCCGGTGGTGGCGGCGGTGCTGGTGATGGCGGCGGCGCTGGTACGGGTGCTGGCGGCGGAGGAGCCGGTGACGGTGGTGCCGGAACGGGCGCAGGCGGCGGCACTGGCACGGGAGCCGGCGGTGGTGGCGCCGGTGACGGTGGTGCAGGCACGGGAGCCGGCGGAGGCGGCGCGGGCGATGGTGGTGCAGGAGCTGGCGGTGGTGCCGGCGGCGGCACGGGCACCGGAGCTGGTGGCGGTACGACGGCGCCAGTGTTCTCGGATCTCGGCCTCGCCTTCAACGACGCGACGCGGGCGCTGGAGGGCGGCCTGTGGCAGAACGTGGTCGAAGAGGGCGGTCAGGGTCTCGGCAGCATCGTCAAGTACACGACCGACCTGACCAATGTGCAGACCGGCCTGCAGGCCGAAATCGCCGCGGGACAATTCACCGGCGACACGCTCACCCACGTCAATCAGATCCTGGCGGATATCACGACCGCGCTGTCGGCCGCGACAGCCTCGGTCGGTAACGGCGGCACGTTCGGCTCGGTGGCCGCTGCGGAGACCGCGCTGCACGAGGCTCATGTCGACGTTCTCAATGTCGTCAACAATGATCCGAACCTCGCGGCATTGGCCACGGCGAATGGCGCGGCCGGCTTCCTCGCCGCACCGACGGACCTTCCGGCCGGCACGACGGCGGCGGATGCGCCTCACGCCAACCTCGCGGAGATCGGCACCATCTTCAACGATCTCTCACACATCGCGCTCGGCGGTTTCAACGCGGACAATTCGGCTCGGGCCACGGGCGACGTGGACGCGATCGTCACCGACATGCAGGCGCTGATGACGGCCAATCCACTTTTGTTCGGCGGGCTCACCGGCGTACATGCCGATACGGTGGTCCGGCAGCTCGAGCTGGAGAAGCAGTACATCGCCCAGGCCGGCGTATCTCCGGATGCGGGACGCGCCAGCAACGACAACCTGCTCGACATTATCGATATCGTGCAGGGCGACACCAATCTTGCCAACATGGCGAACCAGGGCGGTGTCTCCGGCTTCACGCCGTTCGGCGACGCGCTGAACCCGACGCCGGCCTATCAGGATAACGACGCGCAGACGAATTTCTGGGCCAACTTCATCGCCCAGTCCAATTCGCTGGGGCAGCAGGCGATCGCTGCCGTCGAAGCTCACGACGCGGCAGCATCCGCAACGCTGATCTCCGACCTGCAGGCCTTCCAGAGCACCGTCACCAATTTCGACGCGGCCCAGGGCGGCATCTTCGAGGCTCGCTTCGACAACGAGCTGCTTGGTGACACGAGCACGCTTGGCGCTGAAGTCGCGGCGATGATCAAGGGCTTGCAGACCGGCAATGCTGCGCTGGTCGCGGCCGCGGCCGACGAGATGCACGGCAACGCGGCCGACGTCGGCGGCAACAATGCGCCGGTCACCGGCGGCACCTACAACACCGACGGCTTGACCGTGGCTGACGTGCTGTCGACAGCGGTGGCCCAGGCCGATGGCGGCGTTGCTGCCGGCGCCGGAGCGGGCGCGGCTGGCGGTGCTGGTGCTGGCGCAGCCGGTGCGGGCGCCGGTGGCGCTGCCGCGGGTGATGCCGGAGCCGGAGCTGGCACGGGTGCAGCCGCGGGCGATGCCGGTGCGGCAGCGGGTGCCGGCGCTGGAACCGGCGGCACGGCTGCTGCGGGTGGTGGCACCGGAACCGGAGCTCCGACCGGCGCCGGAACAGGAACCGGGGGCAGCACGACCACGGCTGCCGGCGATCCCGCGCACACCGATCCCGCTCACACCGGGGCCCCGGCTGGCGGTGCTGGTGCTGGTGCTGGCGCAGCCGGTGCGGGCGCTGGAGCAGCGAACGGATCGCAACAGGATGCGGCCCCTGCCGACCCGAGCCATATCGTCAACGACATCATGGCACTGCTCCACGCGTTGCAGAGCGGCAATAGCAGCGCGGTCGATACGGCGATGACGGCGCTGGGCAACGACGTGCACAACGTCGACACGGCGGAGCTGGCTCACACGACCACGGGGCTCGCGCACCAGAGCCTTGATCACCTCTGGCACTAAAGTCGTGCCCTCGCACGGCACCCAGTGATGACGAACAGGCCCAGCGCCGGGGAATCCTCTGCGCTGGGTTTTCTTTGAGCAGGAACTCGCAAAGCGGCCAGGCGGCCCCCACCGTCACGCCCGAACGCGGGACGGGCCTCAGCCTGCCTCCGTCGCGTTGCGACGGACGGCGTCAGGCCGCCTTGCTTTGAAACATCAAACGGCGCGTGCGGCGATCGACCGCCGGCCATGGAGATAAGTCGCTGTCATGAACGAGCACTCAATCGCCGGCTACACTCCTGCCGCTTCGCTGATCCCGCTGTCGGGAGACCACGTCCTGCACGCGGCGGAGCGGGCCTATCGCGGCCTGCTGGCCGATCAACCGCGGCACTTTCGCGCGCTGTGCGGGCTCGCCGTGGTGCGCGGCCAGCTTGGCGCACCTGACGAAGCGCGCGAGCTGCTCGACCGTGCCGCCGCGGCCGTAAATGGACATGTCGGGGATCATGTCGTGCTTGGTGCGGCGTTCGGCCGGATCAACGATCTGGACGGCGCCCGGCGACACTTCGAAGAAGCCATCAGGCTGGATGGGCAGCATGGTGAAGCCCGGCTGCAGCTTGCCGACATCCTGCACAGGGCCGGCCACATCGACGCGGCGGTCAGCCGCTACGAAGAGGCGCTCGCGATCGATCCGAACAGCGCGGAAGCTCATCAGAGTCTCGCATTGGCCTTGCAAAGTCTGGGGCGGTTCGAGGCCGCGATACCACACCACAAGGCGGCACATACCATCGAGCCGCGGCTTGCCATGGCCCATGCCGGTCTTGGCGATGCGTATCGCCGGCTAAGCCGCTATCATGAGGCGATCGTCGAATATCAGCGTGCACTCGCCATCAATGCGGGCGTGGCCGAGGTGCATCTCAACCTCGGCGGCAGCCTGCAGATCGTGGGACGTCGCGAGGACGCTATCTGCAGCTATCAGCGGGCGCTTGCGATCAACCCGGCGATTGCCGACGCGCACTATAATCTGGGTGCCATCTATACCGATCTCGACGAGCTGCACGCGGCCGTTCTTCACTATGAGCGCGCCATCGAGCTGAACCCGACCTCGGCCGAGGCGCACAACAACCTCGCCAATGTCCTGTGCCGGCAGCAGCGTGAAGCCGATGCCATCAAGCACTACCGGGAAGCGGTTCGTCTCAAGCCCCGTTATACGGATGCGCTCCGCAACCTCGGCGATGCGCTGCAGACCCGGAAGAGCTTCGAGGAGGCAATCGCATCCTATCGCGCGGCGCTCACGATCGATCCGGACAACGCCACCATCCTCAATCGCCTCGCTGCGGCGCTTCTGGTGACGGGCGAGATCGACGAGGCATCCAGGACCTATGAAGCTGCGATCGCGCTCAGCCCGCGGGATGTCGGCATCCAGCTCAACTATGCCACCGTCAGGCCGTTCACCGATGGCGACCAGCGACTGCTCCGGTTGGAGCAGGCCGCCGCGCGCGAGGACGAACTTTCCGAAGAGCAGCGCATCGCGCTGCACTTCGCGCTCGGAAAAGCCCATGCGGATCTCAGGGATGGCGAGCGCTCGTTTCATCACCTGACCATCGCCAATGCTCTGAAGCGGCGGCACGTCGGCTATGATGAACACGAGACCTTGCGGTATATGGAGCGCGTCCGCGCGACGTTTTCGGGCGAGTTGCTGCGGGCAAGGTCTAACCACGGCGACCCGTCCGATGCCCCGATCTTCGTGGTCGGCATGCCGCGCTCGGGCACGAGTCTCGTCGAGCAGATCCTCGCCAGTCATCCGCGCGTGTTTGGAGCGGGTGAGGTCAATGACTTCGCTGCCACTGTCTCGATGTTTGCGGAGAGGGGCGGCGGCATCTACCCCGAAATGATCGGCAGGATGGCGAATGAGAGCCTGCGCGAGTTCGGCAGCACCTATGTCGAACGTGTTCGCCCGGCCGCAGGGTCGTCGGATCGCTTCGTCGACAAGATGCCCTCGAACTTCCTGTTCCTGGGATTGATCCATCTGGCGCTGCCCCGGGCGCGCATCATCCATGTGCGGCGCGATCCCGTCGACAATTGCCTGTCCTGCTACTCGCTCCTGTTCTCGGAGGGGCAGCCCTTCACCTATGACCTCGCCGAGCTAGGGCGCTACTATCGCGCCTATGACGCGCTGATGCAGCATTGGCGCTCCGTGCTGCCGCCCGGAACCATGCTGGAGGTGCGCTACGAGGATCTCGTCGGCGACCTCGAAGGGCAGGCGCGTCAGCTCGTCGCCCATAGCGGTCTTGAATGGGACGAGGCGTGCCTGTCGTTCCATGAAACGAAACGTCCGGTCGAGACGGCAAGCCTGGTTCAGGTCCGCCAGCCGATCCACAAAGGTGCGATCGGACGGTCGCGCCTCTACGGCGCACGGCTTGCGCCGCTCGTTGACGCGCTTGAAGGCGATACGTCCCGCGCGCATCGGAGCGCCATCGCCACGACTTCCGCGACGAACGGGAAGGAATTGGAGCGTCAAGCCGATCGTGCGCTTCGCCTGGCCAAGCACCTGCAGCAGCATGGAGACGTCCTGATCGCCGAGCAACTCTTCGGTTTCGTGGCCGCCGCGTTGCCCGGACATTACGAGGCGCTGCTGGCCCTCGGCACGATCTGTGCCGGTTCGAACCGGCACGACGACGCCAAGCGATATCTCCGCCAACTGATCGCCGCCCACGGCAATGCGCCCAACGCTCATGGCAGCCTGGGCGCCGTTCATGCCGGCTGCGGTGAACTCGCCGCCGCCGTCGCATGCTACGAGAAGGCCCTGACACTCGCGCCCGATCATCCCGGCGTGCGCTATGCATACGCGATGGTGCTGACGGACCTGGGCCGCGGCGCGGACGCAATCGCGCAGATCGGGCTGGCTTTGTCGAAGCGCCCCAACCACCTCGAATCGCATTTCGCGCTCGGCAATCTGCTCTTTGGACAGGGCCGGCATGCCGACGCGATCCAGTGTTATGCGAGGGTGCTGCAGTTCAGCCCGCGGCACGCCGAGACGCACAACAACCTCGGCAATGTGCTGTTGCAGATCGGGCAGCACGAGCGCGCCATCGCGCACTACAAGACGGCGATCGAGATCAATCCAGCCTATGCCGATGCCCACGGCAATCTCGGCAACGCGTTCCTCGAGCTCAATCGCCTGGAGGAATCGATCGCGCAGAACCGCCGCGCTCTCGAGCTCAAGCCGCGGCGGTTCGGATCATACAACAATCTCGGCGTCGCGCTGCAGGCGCTGGGCCGCTTTGAGGAGGCGCAAGAGGCGTTCGAGCGCGCGATCGAATTGGCGCCGCAGGAAGCATCCGTCCACCTCAATCTTGCGAATATGGGACGGTTCAAGCCGGACGACCGGCGCCTGCCGGCCTTGCTCCGGCTGCTCGATGGCGTCGATGCGCTCGACGACGAGCGCCAGATCGCGGCGCGTTTCGCGATGGGCAAGGCGCTTTCCGACCTCAAGCGCCATGACGACGCCTTTGCGCAACTGAACAAGGCAAATGCCTTGAAGCGCAAGCAATTCGTCTACGACGAAGGCCAGCGCCTCGCGATGCTCGAGAAGATCAAGACGATCTTCACCAAGGAGCTGATCTCGTCCCGATCCGGAAGCGGCGACAAATCATGGTCACCGATCTTCATCGTCGGCATGCCGCGCTCGGGCACGACATTGATGGAGCAGGTATTGGCGAGCCACTCGAAGGTCTTCGGCGCCGGAGAGCTGGAGACTTTCAAGGAGATCGTCATCGACGCGGTGAACAGCCATGAGATCTTCCCGGCCTATCCGGAACTGATCGGGGAGCTGTCGCCGGAGGTGATCCTCAAGCTCGGGCAGTCCTATACGTCGCGCGTGCGTGCACTGGCGCCGGACGCCGCGCACATCGTGGACAAGATGCCGCTGAACTTCGCATTCGTCGGGCTCATCCACATGGCGCTTCCGAATGCGCGTATCATTCATACCCGACGAGACCCGCTCGACACCTGCATGTCCTGCTATTCGCTGCTGTTCACCGGCAGCCAGCCCTTTGCCTACGATCTCGCCGAGCTCGGCCGCTATTATCGCGGCTATGAGCGGGTGATGGAGCACTGGCACCAGGTGCTGCCGCCGGGCACGATCATCGATGTCCGGTACGAGGACCTTGTCGATAACCTCGAAGGCGTTTCCAGAGACGCGCTGCGCCACTGCGGGCTGGAATGGGAAGATGCGTGCCGCAATTTTCATGACACCGAGAGAACCGTGCGGACGGCCAGCCTAATGCAGGTCCGCAAACCCATCTACCGATCAGCGATGGGCGGCTGGCGCCGTTATGCCAAGCACCTGAAGCCGTTGGCTGACGCCCTGGGCCAGGACATTCCGGCGATGGTCGCAAGCGCAGCTGCGGAGCTGTTAGCCGCCAACCGGCCAACACTCCGAGCCGGCGAAGACGCCGCCGCGTCCATTGCCCGCTCCGCGTCGCGAAGCGGGCGCGCTCGTCAGGCTGCCACCGCCTTCGGCTTGGTCGCTTCAGCCGCCTCGAACGGCTGATCGGGCCTCATCAGGAATGCCAGGCACGCGCCGAGCAGCAGCAGGCCGATCGAACCGGCGAAGGGCAGCGTCCAGCTTCCGGTGCGGTCGATGAGATAGCCGAACACCAGCGGCGAGATGATGCCGGCAACGCCGAAGCCGAAATTCATCATGCCGCTGGCAGATCCCGAATATTTCGGCGCAATGTCCATCGGTACCGCCCAGATCGGTGCGACGACGAGTTCGACGCTGAAGAAGGCAGCCGCCAGCGACAACGCGGCGATGTTGACGTTGTCGACCAGCATGACGGGAATCAGCAGCAGGAAGCCGCCGAGCATGCCCGCCACGATGACGTTGCGTCGCGCCGCGTCGCGATCGCCCGTCCGCCGCAGGATGCGATCGCTGGCAACGCCGCCGAGCGTATCGCCGACCACGCCGGCGAGAAAGACACCGGAGGAATAGAGTGCCGACTTCTGCAGATCCTGATGATAGTTCTGGTAGAAGAAGGACGGGATCCAGCTCAGGAACAGCCACAGCGTCCAGCCGTAGCAGAAATCGACGGCGGTCACCGGCAGCATGCGCCGGAACAGCCTGAACCACGGCACCGGCTCTTTCGCGCCGTGGCTCCGCGCGGGCAGGGTGGCAAACTCCTCGGGACTGAGCGGCGGTGTGGTCGGGACATCGCGGAAGAGCCACCACCACGCCACGACCCAGGCCAAGCTCGCAAAGGCCAGCACGACGAACGAGCCGCGCCATGACACGAGTGTAACGAGGAGCGCGATCAAGGGCGGCGTCAGCGCATTGCCGATCCGTGCGAAGGAATGGGTGATGCCCTGTGCAAAGCCCCATTTTTCCTCGGGCGTCCAGACCGACATCGCGCGCGTTGCGGTCGGGAAGGTCGCGCCTTCGCCGATGCCGAGCACGAGCCGCATGGCGAACAGGCTAGCGAGACCGCTGACCAGGCCGGTGGCGGCCGTCGAGATGCAGACGATCAGGCCGCTGATCCCAAGCGTCAGCCGCGGGCCGAACTTGTCACCGAAATAGCCGCCAATGAGCTGAAACAGCGCGTAGGGGTAGGCGAACGCCGAGAACACCAGCCCCAACGCGGTATTGCTTAGACCCAGCTCCGTCTTGATCAGCGGCGCGGCGGTGGAGATGTTCACCCGATCGACATAGAGGATCAGGTACATCAGGCACAGGATCGCAAGGACCCTGTCAGACGCACTGAACTTTCGCATCAGGCGGCCGGACTCAAGCTGCCCTTGATCTGGGTGCGATGCATGACACGCCGCGCACTATCATCGAATGGATCGCGCCGATGCATGGTGCAGCGATTGTCCCACATCACGAGATCGCCGATCTTCCAGACGTGTTCCCATTTGAACTCGGGCAGCTCGGCGACTGCCCAGAGCTCATTGAGCAGGGCTTCGGATTCCGCAAGCTCCAGGCCCATCAGGTAGGCGTTGCGGCGGCGGCCGAGATAGAGCATCTGCCGCCCCGTGTCGGGATGCGTGCACACCAGCGGATGCACGGCGCCGGGTGATTTCGTGGGATCGTCGGTCGGTGTCACGCCCTGGCGCAGGAAGCCGCCGCTGTTGTAGGTGCCGTCGTGCTTGATCTTCAGGCCGGCAATACGGCGCTTCATCTCCGGCGAGAGCGAGTCGTAGATCGCATACATGCTGCAGAACGACGTATTGCCGCCGCTCGGCGGCACTTCGAGCGAATACAGCGCGCTCGCGATCGGCGGCACATCGAGATAGGACATGTCGGTGTGCCAGACCGCCTCGCCGGCGCCGAGGCTGCCGATCGCCTCGCCGTTCACCTTCACGTTGGAAACGATATAGATCTCGGGCATGCCCTCGACGAAGCGGCGGCCGTTCTCCTGGACCGGTGCCCAGTCGAGATCGCCGAAGCGGCGGCTGAAGGCGATCAGATCCTTGTCTTCCAGCGCCTGGTTGCGGATCAGGATCACCTGATGATCATGGAACGCGCGAAGGACGGCAGCGAACTGGGAGTCATCCAGCGACTTCAGATCGACACCGCGCAGCTCGGCGCCAAGCACGGCCCCCGTTGGAAGAATCTCAACCGCGGCCTCGCGCGAAATCCTGGTTTCAATATTCACGGCAAGGACCTCCCATCTTCATCTGGCTCGTTCCATCCGGCTCCGCCAAAGCGCGATGAAATCAGGTTAAATCGTCATCGCGCTTTAGCTCTTTGTTTAGCCTAGCCAATCAAGAACATAGTACCGAGACAATTACAGATTGTTAGCGGAGCACAAGTCTAAAATGTGCAGGGCTGATAAGAGAACTGAGATCTCTGCGTGCGGGTCGATGCATGACGACGCGAGCCGGTGTGCGACACACGAGAAAATTGTGCCGGGCCGCGCTGCGCCGGCGAGCGGTTTCATTCGCGCGGTGGCGGATTGCCTGCCTGACGCGCGGCTGTCGGATGTTGTCCCTCCAGCAACGGCCCGTCATTGCCTTCGAAAAGGATTCGGTTAGCGGCGCCTTCGAGATCGTCATATTGGCCGCTCCTGAGCGTCCACATGAACGAGGCGAGGCCGGCCAGTCCCATCCCGACCGCGATCGGAACCAGAAAGAAATAATCGATCATCTCAACGTCCCGTCCATCGTGTGAGGGACCCGCCGACGTGACATCGCGCCGGCGCCGAGGTTATGTCTCCACCGTTTCGACGGCGCGATAGGCATGCCAGGTTGCGTGGCCGAGCAGCGGATAGATCACGATCAATCCGAGCAGGCCGGTTGCGAGGCTTGCGAGGAACAGCGCGAGCACGATTCCCGCCCAGATCAAGAGAACACGCAGATTGTTCCAGACCAGCGCCATGCTGCTGCCCATCGCGGTCAGTGCATCGGTCCGCTCGTTGAGCAGCATCGGGATCGAGAAGGCGCTGATTGCGAAGGAGAACGCCGCGAACAGTCCGCCCACGGCCGTGCCGACGACGAGCATCGCCCAGCCGACATCGGTCGTGAACAGCATCGGCGCAATGTGGTCGAGACCGGGGAAGGGGAGCAGGCCGAAGAACAGTGCGTAGATGATGACGGCCGCGCGGATCCAAACCATCATGAGCAGGCAGAGCAGCACGCCCGTGAATAGGATCTGACCGCCGGAGCGCGGCCTGACGACGAAGATGTTGCTCCAGGACAGCGGCAGGCCCGCCTCGATGCGCCGGCTCTTTTCATACAGGCCGACCGCCAGGACCGGGCCGACCACCATGAAGCCGGCAAACATGGGAAACAGGATATAGTCGCGGCCGAGCGCGATCAGGCCGCCGACCAAGACGATCGAAATCAGAAAAACGATCAGACCATAGGCGAGGCTCATCGCCGTCTGTGTCGTGAAATCGCGCCAGCCCAACGCCAGCCATTTGAGGGGATCGTCCGACGTGAGTGGACGGGTCCATCTGTTCCTCGTTGGAAGCCGCGGTGCCACTGAGGGGATCATCGTCATGGCAGACCTCGCGTGTCAGGGAGAACCGGTGTGCTCGGCCGAGAGCGGTGAACAGGACGACTGCGCGGCGGCGAACCGGCCGCGTTCGGCGATGCCTTGTCCTTGCAGTTGGCCTTGTACTTGGCCTTGCACTTGACCTTGGCGAAGGTGATCGACGCATGCCGGCTGCGACAGCGTCGCCACATAGATCAGATGCGCATTGGCGGCCAGGAAGAGCGCACCGACGAGAGCAAGCAGCAGCAACACCCAGGCCGGCGTCCGCCCGCGCTTGTTCAGTGCCGTGGTCGCGAGGCAGCTCATGGCGCGGATGCCCGCTTGTCGAGAAGATAGAGGGTCAGGATCTTGCGATCGAGCTCGGACAGGCGGCCCTCCCAGGTCGGCATGCGGCCCTGACGTCCACCCCAGACGGTCGCGTCGATGGCCTCGAGGTTGCCGCCATAGATCCAGAACTGATCCGTGAGATTCGGCGCGCCCAGTTCGGGGTTGCCCTTCGCGTCTTCGCCGTGACAGGCGACGCAGTTGGCGGCGTAGATCGCCTTGCCTGCTTCCGCGGTCTTGGGATCGACGTCTTTCGCATTCGGATGCGACAGCGAGTAGACATACGCGATGACCTTGAGGATGTCGGCCCGCGGCAGCATGCCGTCGCGTCCGAACGCCGGCATCTGCGATACATGCGTGTCGGGATGGCCTGAGTTGATGCCGACGCGAATGGTGTTGAAGATGTCCTCCGGCTTGCTGCCCCACAGCCAGGACGAGGTCGTCAAATTGGGGAAACCCGGGCCGCCCTTGGCGTCGATGCCGTGGCAGGCGGCGCAATTATTGCCGAACAGCGCGTGGCCGGTCTCGCGGACGACAGCCATCAGCTGTGCGTCCGACTGGATCGCCGCGTAGCTTTCGGACTGGATCTTCCTGGTCCAGACGTCGCGATCGGCGGCCGCCTCCTTTAGCGATGCCGCCACGACATTGCGCTGATCGATGCCAAGCAGCCCCTTGGTGTAGGTGACGCCGAGCGGCCAGGCCGGCATCAGCAACCAGTAGCCGACGGAAAACAGGAACGCCAAGGCCAGGAAGAAATACACCAGCCGCGGCACCGGCGTGTTCAGCTCCTTGATGCCGTTCCACTCATGACCGGTGGTTAGATAACCGGTGAAGCCATCCCGGTCGGGCTGATGATCTACCGCCATGACTTGTCCTCATATGACTTGTCCTCATATGGCCTGTCCTCATCGCTCAGGATGGAGTGGGCGGCGTGATCGAAGCGCTTCTTGTTGGACGGCCAGTACGCATAGACGAGAACCCCGATCGACAGCGCGATCAGGTAGAACAGCCCGAACGATTTCGAGAAGCCGACGAGAAAATCGTGCTCGACGCTCATGGCATTACTCCACCTGCGCGACCGGCTTGGCGGCCGCTTCGGTAAGGCGGCCAAGCACCTGAAGATAGGCGACCAGCGCATCCATCTCGGTCAATTGGCCGGCGCGACCGTCGAACGGACGCACCGTGGTCGCCTTGCCGTAGCGCTTGGTCACGCCTTCCGCCTGGGCCGAGTCCGGGTTTGCCTGGCCGGCGGCATCGGCGGATGCGTTCGCGATCATGTCGTCGGTATAGGGCACGCCGACCGCGCGCTGCGCCTTCAGATGAAGGCCGAGGTCGTCGGTGCGCAGTTCGGTCGCAAGCAGCCAGTCATAGGCCGGCATGATCGAGACCGGCACCACGTCGCGCGGATTGATGAGATGGGCGACGTGCCATTGATCCGAATACTTCTCGCCGATCCGCGCGAGGTCGGGCCCGGTCCGCTTGGAGCCCCACAGCATCGGGTGGTCGTATTTGGACTCGACCGCGAGCGAATAGGGGCCGTAGCGGTCGACCTCGTCGCGCAACGTGCGGATCATCTGGGAGTGGCAGGCGTAGCAGCCTTCGCGGATATAGATATTGCGGCCGGCAAGCTCGAGCGGCGTGTAGAGCCGCATGTCGGGGACGTCCTCGACCGTCTGGTGGATGGTGAAGAGCGGGGCGATCTCGACCAGACCGCCGATGCTCGCGACCACGATGATCCCGAGGACGAGCCCGATCGTCTTGCGCTCCAGCCGATAATGGAAACCGAAGATCGACATCGGTCTACTCCGCCGGCTGCGCCGCCGCGCCGGCGAGGCGCGGCTCGGGCAAATCGCTGGCACGGTCTGCGGCAACCGCGGGCGTGCGGATGGTCATCCAGACGTTATAGGCGCCAAGGGTCGCGCCGATCAGGAACAAGAGGCCGCCGACCGCGCGGGCGATGTAATAGGGATGCATCGCGATCATGGTGTCGACGAAGGAATAAGCCAGCGTGCCGCTCTCGTTATAGGTCCGCCACATCAGTCCCTGGATGATGCCGGAATTCCACATCGCGAAGACGTAGATGATCGTGCCCGAAAGCGCGAGCCAGAAATGGGCCTCCACCAGCCGCGCCGAATACATCGCCTCGCGCTTCCATAGCCAGGGCACCAGCGCATAGATCGAGCCGAAGGTGATCATCGCGACCCAGCCGAGCGCGCCGGCATGGACGTGGCCGATGGTCCAATCGGTGTAGTGTGACAGCGCGTTGACGGTGCGGATCGCCATGAACGATCCCTCGAAGGTGGTCAGGCCATAGAAGACGGCGGCGACCATCATGAAACGCAAGGTGGCGTCGTCGCGCACCTTGTCCCAGGCGCCGTTCAGGGTCAGCAGCGCATTGGTGGCCGAGGCCCAGGACGGGATCAGGAGCATCAGCGAGAATGTCATGCCGAGGGTCTGCACCCATTGCGGCAGCGCCGTGTAGTGCAGGTGATGCGAGCCCGCCCACATGTAGAAGAAGGTGATGCCCCAGAAGCTGATGATCGAGAGCCGGTAGGAATAGAGCGGTCGTCCCGCGCGCATCGGCAGGAAATAGTACATCATGCCGAGGAAACCGGCGGTGAGGAAGAACGCCACCGCGTTGTGGCCGTACCACCATTGCGTCATCGCATCCTGCACGCCCGAGAACAGCGAGTAGCTCTTGGCGTGGCCGAACGAGACGGGGACGGCGAGGTTGTTGACGATGTGAAGCATCGCCACGACCAGGATGAACGCCATGTAGTACCAGTTGGCGACGTAGATGTGCGGCTCCTTGCGCCGCGCCAGCGTCCGCAC
Organism: uncultured Alphaproteobacteria bacterium; assembly: GCA_963770385.1. GTDB lineage: Bacteria > Pseudomonadota > Alphaproteobacteria > Rhizobiales > Xanthobacteraceae > Bradyrhizobium. The sequence goes on from CAVYPJ010000003.1 coordinate 5,398,640, forward strand.
ATAGATCAGGAAATAGGTGACCCAGACGACCGTCAGCAAGATGTCGTCATACCATTCCGGCTCCGCATATTCCTTCGACTGGGTGATGCCCATCACGTAGCCGGTGATCGCGATCAGGCAGAACAGGTTGTAGCCGAGCAGCACGAACCACGGGCTGACCTGATCGGGCAGGCGAGCGCGCGACGTGCGCTGCAGGACGTAGAGCGAGGTGGCGATCAGCCCGTTGCCGCCGAAGCCGAAGATGACCGAGGTGGTGTGGACCGGACGGAGCCTGCCGAAGCTCGACCAGCCGCCGCCAAAGGTCAGGTCGGGATTGACAAGTTGCCATGCCACCCAGTCGCCGATCGCGAGTCCGAACACGGCCCACAGCATCGCCAGCACGATGCCGACCTTGCTGGGGTCGTCATAGTAGTGCGTGAGCCGTTCGTCCGATGGCTCGGGCGCGTAGTAATTGCGGCCGATCAGGAAGATCGTCAGCAGGCCGGCGAGGAAGATCAGCGCACCATGGATGCCGATCGGGTCGTCACGGCCCGCAAGGCCCAGCAGCACGCCGCTGAGGGCCACCGCGAGACTGATCAGGATGGCCTGCTGTCTTTCGTGGAGGGTGAGTTGAGCGATCATGGCGGCTGACCGGAGCAGAATCTGATGGTGCTTGGTGCGCGATCCTACCTCAGCAAGCGCGCCGGCAGGATGAATTTTGTGCGCCGGGCGCGCAGTGAGATGCCGATAACCTTTCGCGTTCGCAGCGATGTCAGGGCGCATCCAGGATGCGTGATCTTCCGTTCGGCGCAATCAGGACATGCGCGTGACAAAGCGGCCCTCGACCCCTCCGGCGCGAATGGGCCGAACAGGTTCAGAAGCCTCGTGTGCCGAAAGTGAAAAATCGCGGAGCCGGAGTGACTTACCGGCGGTAGGCCCTTTTGTACACGATAGCCGCAACGCCGAGAATCAGGGCGGCGATCAGGGCGTCGACCCGAATGTCTTCGCGTGACAGTCCTCCGTAGACATGGAGCACATGACGAAGCAGCGCTGCAATCAGGATTGTCCCTACCCCGATCACCACCAGATAGCGCAGTCGAAATTCTCTAGGATCGAGCACCGTCGTAATTCCCGCCACCCCAGGCGCATACTCACTTACCATTGAACGGCCAGTATGGGGAGAGCAAATGTAGGGCACCTGTCGGGTGGTCCCCAAGAATCGAACCTATTTTGGTCATCATCTTGGTCACTGGCGGATCGCCGGCGAGAAAAAGCCGGCGGGCGCTACGCCGCCGGCCCTTCCTTGCAGCTGCCGGCCCCGGCCGTCCGGTTCCGCCGCATTTCCATACACATAGTCTGGGCATTAAACGGTTAACGAGGGGTTAATCTCGATGATCCGGATAGTTGCGAAGGTTTAGGAACTCGCGGGTTACAACGAGCGTCATCACGGAAGGCGTAAAAGAGGTGACGGAGAAAAAAATGCTGTGGTGCTTTGAAACCATCAGGGGGGGTTTTTATACCAACCCCTGATGTTCGAAATGGCGCTCTCAAAACGTGGCCGGACGAGATGGGAATGGCGGGTGTATGACCCGTCAGGCAAAGTCGTGATGCACGGCTGGGAGAAGGCCCGTCACGCCGCGCGATACAAGGCCGAGCGAGCCTTTTTCCTGCTGCTTCTGGTGACGAGCAGGCTTCATAGCCCACCCCAGACCTGGTGTTGAGCCCGGACAATTGATGCTGCGTTCGGTGGCGGCCGTTGCCGGTCGGCCTCCGGATGCGACAGCGCTACGCGCGTCCGTCAAGCGTGGCCGCAAACAATGGAACCGGCCCTCGGGAGGCCGACCCCAAGTAGGGACGGCTCGCGCCGGCAAAGGCCTCTTCGCGATGATCCAGCTGGCTGGCGACAGATGCCTGAGGAAGAGGCCAGGGGTTAAATCGAGGGCGTCAGGTCGTTCGTCCAGCGGGAATGCGCGAGATGATGCGGATATCGTCATCGGCCTGCAGCGATCAATTCAGGATCTTGCGCTCGGCTAGCATGTCGACGATGCGCTGGGCGAGCTGATCGGGCTGCTCGCCAACGGTCCTGAGATGGAGTTCGGGAGTCTCGGGAGCCTCGTAGGGCGCGTCGATGCCGGTAAAGTTCTTGATCTTGCCTGCCTTCGCCTTCGAATAGAGGCCCTTTGGATCACGCCGGGCGCATTCCTCGATGGGCGTGTCGATGAACACTTCCAGGAACGCACCTGAAGGCATCAGGCCGCGCACCATCTCGCGCTCGGCCCGGTAAGGCGAAATGAACGAGCAGATCACGATCAGGCCCGCCTCGGTCATGAGCTTCGCGACTTCGCCGACGCGCCGGATGTTTTCGACACGATCGGCTTCGGTGAAGCCGAGATCGCGATTGAGGCCGTGGCGCACATTATCGCCGTCCAGCAGCATGGTGTGGTGACCGGCGGCGTGCAGCTTTTGCTCGAGACTATTGGCGATGGTGGATTTGCCCGCGCCCGAGAGGCCGGTCATCCAGATCATCGCCGGGCTTTGATGCTTGAGTGCGGCGCGCCGCTCCTTGCCCACGAGAAGCGGCTGCCAATGCAAATTGGTGCCGCGTCGCAACCCGAACGTGATCATCCCGGCGCCGACCGTCTCGTTCGTGAAGCGGTCGATAATGATGAAGCAGCCGGTCGCGCGATTTGCCTCGTACGGATCGAAGGCAACCTGACCGCCGGCCGCGAGATTGCAGACGCCGATCTCGTTGAGTGCCAGCGTGTTCGCGGCAAGATGCTTGCCGGTGTTGACGTCGATCTTGTGCTTGATGGCGGTGACGCTGATGGGGATCGTGCGCGTCCCGACGCGGGCGACGTAGGAGCGTCCGCGCACCAGCGGATGTTCGCCCATCCAGATGACGTTTGCGGCAAACTGGTCGTTGACCTCGGGCCGATCGTCGGGGGCAGCCAGAAGATCGCCGCGCGAAATGTCCAGCTCGTCCGCCAAAGTGAGGGTGACCGCGTCACCGGCTTCGGCAAATTCGAGCGGCCCGTCCGCGGTCAGGACTTCGCGCACGGTCGTTGCCAGGCCGCTCGTGGCGACGACCACGGAATCGCCGCCGCGCACCCGGCCGGAGGCGATCGTTCCGGAATAGCCCCGGAAGTCCGAGATTCGGCCGGTTGACCCATTGCACCGGAAATCGAAATGGCAGGAGACTGATCCCCGATGCGACGTCGACGCTCTCGAGATGGTCAAGCAGGACCGGACCGGAATGCCAGGATGTGCGCTCGGAGCGGCTGGTCACGTTGTCGCCGAACCGCGCCGATAGCGGGATCGGCACGATCGTCGTGAAGCCGAGATCCTGCGCAAAAGCTACATAGTCTTGAACGATCTCCTCGTAGGTCGCCTGCGCAAATCCGACGAGGTCAATCTTGTTGACGGCGAGAACGACATGACGAATCCCGAGCAGGGAACAGATCAGCGAGTGGCGCCGGGTCTGAACCAGCACGCCTTTACGGGCATCGATCAGGATGATGGCGAGATCAGCCCTGGACGCGCCGGTCGCCATGTTTCGCGTATATTGTTCATGTCCCGGCGTGTCGGCAACGATGAAGGATCGGCGCTGCGTGGTGAAGAAGCGATAGGCGACGTCGATCGTGATGCCTTGTTCCCGCTCGGCTTCGAGCCCGTCGACCAGCAGCGCGAAATCGATCTCGTCGCCGGCGGTGCCGTGCTTCCGCGAGTCCCTGGCGAGCGCGCGAAGCTGATCGTCGAACACGAGCCTGGAATCGTGGAGTAGGCGGCCGATCAGCGTCGACTTGCCGTCATCGACCGATCCACACGTGATGAAGCGCAGCAAGTCCTTTTCCGGTTCCGCTTGAATCCGATTGCCCTCCATCAGAAGTAGCCTTCCTTCTTCTTCTTCTCCATCGAGGACGCTTCATCAGCGTCGATCAGCCGGCCCTGACGTTCCGAGAGACGGGTCGTTCGCATCTCCTCCAGGATCGCCTCGACCGTCTCTGCCTCGGATTCGATGGCGCCGGTGAGGGGATAGCAGCCGAGCGTGCGAAACCGCACCCGCCGCGTCTGCGGCATCTCTCCGGGCCGTAACGGAAAACGTTCGTCATCCACCATGATCCAGGTGCCGTCACGCTGGACCACCGGGCGCTCTTTGGCGAAATAGAGCGGCACCATCGCGATCTGTTCCAGCATGATGTAATGCCAGATGTCGAGTTCGGTCCAATTCGAGAGCGGAAACACGCGAATGGATTCCCCGGGCCGGACGCGGGTATTGAACAAATTCCAGAGCTCGGGGCGCTGATGACGGGGATCCCAGACGTGATCCTTCGAGCGGAACGAGAAGATGCGTTCTTTCGCGCGGCTCTTTTCCTCGTCCCGCCGCGCGCCGCCGAAAGCCGCGTCGAAACCGTGGAGATCGAGCGCCTGCTTGAGCGCTTCAGTCTTCATCACATGCGTATGCAACGAGGAACCAGACGCGATCGGATTGATGCCGGAGCGCAGGCCTTGTTCGTTGGTATAGACGAGCAGATCGAACTCCGAGCCGCCGCGTCAGGTCGTCTCGGAAGGCAATCATGTCCCTGAATTTCCAGGTCGTGTCGACATGGAGCAGAGGGAAGGGCAGACGACCGGGGAAGAACGCCTTCAGCGCAAGATGCAGCATCACGCCGGAATCCTTGCCTATCGAATAGAGCATCACCGGCTTTTTGAACTCGGCCGCGACTTCGCGGATGATTTCGATCGAACTCCGATTCCAGCCGCCGCAGATGCGGCGGCAGAGGTTCTCTTGGCCTCTGATCTCTTGGCCTTTGATCGCTTGGCTTTGGAAGCTGAGTGCTCATCATTGGCAATAGAATGTCGAGCACCCCGCCTACGTCAAGGCGCCGAGAATCTCACCGGCCACAAAGTCGACACGGTCCGGTGTCAGCGCCGGATGCATTGGAAACCTCAGATTGAAAGCTGATTGCCAAACGATATAGAGCGATGATCTCCGCAAAAGCCGAGACCATCCACGAGCTAAAGCATGATCCGGAAAAGTGTGTAGCGATTTTCCCTTAGCTAACAAACGCGGAAGGCGTTTGCGCGGAGATCATGCTCAATCAAAGGTCTAAAACGCAATGACGATTCAACCTGATCTCATCGCGCTTTAGTTGGCGAATCTGGCGCGGTTGATATCGGCGAATTGCTCGACGGTTAAAGGCTTTCTGCCGGTGAGGTCCTGGACGACATTGTTGGTGCCGGAAAAGACGCCGTCCTGATGGTCCTGCGCTACGACGAAGATCGGCGCAGCCGTACTGCCACTCTCACTAAAAAAGGCTCCAAGGTGCTGGAGCAGGCTTATCCTCTATGGAAAATTGCGCAGTCTCGCTTTGAAAAGAAGCACGGGAAGCAATTTTCAGAGAGCCTTCGCGGCATGTTGAATTTCGTCGCGCAGGATTGAAAGGTTTGAGTTTTGTTTTCCCCGCCCTGCGGGTTGATACTAATACGGCCTCTCGACAACGTGAAATATGATGATCGTCATGGCATTTGTCGAGCGAAGCTTCATACCTATTTTTGGTGGAGGTAGCAGCAATCGCCCTCAAATACGGGCACGTGGCTCGGATATGGGTCACGATCAAGATGAGGATTGGGTGCGAAATGAAGGACAGGTGCTTGTTGGCGGTTGTTTTGGTGGCTGTTACCCTCTCGGTCCTTACAATCGGCGGCGCTCGCGCTCACGATCGGAACCATCCCGAGTTGAACGATTGGTTTAAGTCCTTGCAAAGTGGCGAGGGTCTTTGCTGCAGCGGCAGCGAGGCGAAGCGCCTCGACGATGCGGATTGGGAAAGCAAGGATGGTCACTATCGCGTGCGCATCGATGGCGAGTGGGTTGACGTGCCGCGAGACGCTGTAGTCGATGGTCCCAATCGCGCCGGCCGAACGATGGTGTGGCCGCACTATATAGATGGCCATCCAAAAGCGCGGTGTTTTATGCCGGGGAGCATGAGCTGATCTTTGGGTGGGCGGGGCGATCACCTCAAAGGCAGTCAGGCACTAAACGGATGCCGCCGCACCCGAGCGATTCCGATGACTGCGAAAGGTGCTCGGATGTTTCTCATCGCGGGCGCCTCTTTGGGAGGAGGCACAACTGGAGTTCGAAGGCAACGCCTTTTGCCGGCAGACGACTGAATCTCTAATCGTCGAAATCATACTTCCGCGAGCCGGCGAGGATGATGTAAGCCGCGACCGCGAACCAAAATGCGTAGTCGCTGATAAGTGGAATCCAGATGAAGACGCTAACAACCGCAAGGCCTGCCAGAATGAGCGAGAGCACAAACGCGAAATTCATGGCCACGTCTCCATGACGGGATCATCCAGCGTCATGAGGCCCTAGCCAGCGCCAATTCGTGGGACAGCGTTATTGACATGGATCAAGCGCTGCGGGTCGCTCATCTCCACACGAAAAGACCGCCCGTAGGCGGTCTTGATGATCGCTGGCAATGACGGTTTACGCGACCTGTAAGGGGGCTTGCTTCCGTCGATAGGCCATGAAGCCGACGCCAAGGAAGCCAAGGATCATCATTGCCCACGTGGAAGGCTCGGGCACCGCGCTGACCGTCTCCGAAAGGCTGAACGTCGTTCCATTCTGCTCGGCAACTGTGAGCGTTATTAAATAGCTGTCCAAAGCAAAGGGGTTGAAAGCGAACACGGCATTATGGGTTGGATCAAGATTAAACCCGAGATTTTCGCTGTTCTGAAACCCGACATCGGTCAAAGGGGCACCACCCGTTTTCCCGTTCGTCGTATTGGTGCCGTCAAATCCCGCATTGTCGGGAAGAAAGAGGGGCAGATAATTGATCTGCTGGCCGGTCGTTATATTCGACACCGTTATCGATGTTCCATTCTGGATATCTGCGAGTGTTAAACCAGTCGTGCCAAGATTGACCGAGAAATTGTAATTCCAAAGCGACCTTAACGGTGCCGCCGTGCCTCCGGCAGGGACGAAGTAATTGGCCGTTCCCGGGGCCGCAAAGAATGGACCGCCAACCCCCGAGTTTGCACTCCCAGGCCGAGTTCGATCCCGTTTGTGGTTGTTAGCGTGGTGAAGCCTGCATTCACATTGCCGGTGCCGTTATAAAAACCCGGCCCCGCCAACGAGGTGTTAAAGAGAAGCGTGTCGGCCGACGCAAGACCTGGTGCTGCGGTAGCTATAAATCCGGCGGCGAGGGCTAGCCCAAAACCCCGAGTTAACGTCCTTTGCATCTGTTCCCCTGCATATTTGCGAGCAGCAATTGAGTCGAAATAATGGCATGCTCTATTCAGGGTTGATTCAAGTCAAGTGCCATTATCGATAGTTTAGCCGGATCATATCCGCAAAACACGAATTCTGCCGCCGGAAGCGGTGCTTAACTCTTCAAATTAAATGGCCCGTGCCGCTTAGATATGCCGGCGCTGGGGCAGGCTCTTCCGGCTTGTGCCCATCGAAGATAGCGCTGCAGATACATCACATCACCGAGCTTGGGATATCGCTGTCCAGTTTCTGGCCGCGGCTGCGCTTTGCCCTGAGCTCGGCGCGGAAATCGCGATCTCTTCAATAGGCGTGCCACCAGTGGCCGCGAATGTTGCGCGGCGCGCTGCCGCGAAGTTCTGGGAAGGCAAACGGCAGGCGAGCGATGCGCGCCCGGCGCCAGCATTGCAGGCCGCACGAGCGTTGGAGTTTGCGGGAAACCGATCGCGGAGCAAGTTCACTGCTGCAGCGCAACGGCGCCGGCTCCTACGTTCGGCGGATGCCCGTTTGATCACAGGGGGAATGAATTCCGCGCACATGAACAATTTTTAAGTTACGGACTGTAGCGGTCGCTGATTACCTGACATCGAGAGCTTTTCCGTGATCTAGGAATGCGACCATGGTCGAACACAGGCTTGAGCTATTTCGAGAACTCGCGCTCGGAAATATTATGAACCAAGCTGTTTTCCTCGATGCTCCACTCGCTGGATCCAGCTCCTCTTATGTCATCTGCAACTCAGTGCCAAAGTCGGGCACCTATCTGCTTGTCGAACTCGTAAAGGCGTTGGGCGGCCATGTTGATGTTGGCTATCACACCTACAGCTCCTCCATCAGCAGAGTGCACGCGAACGGTTCATTCGATTACGAGCGCGCCATTCCGGCGCCGCTTTGGGCTTCCGCGATGAAGCCCGGCTATCTCTGCGCGTCGCATACCGAGTACTGTCCGCATCTGGAGCAATATTTCCTGGCAAGGAAAGAGCACAGGATGTTGTTCATCGTGCGCGACCCGCGCGATCTCGTTATCAGTTGGGTTGACTTTGTGTACAATTCGACATCTTACCCAAAGATGCGAAGATGGAATGCGTATGTAAGGGAAGCAGGGGCAGCTTGCCATCCTGACGACGCTTCGAAGATTACGTCGTGCATCCGTAACCTCCCGCGATCCGGCATACAGAATTTTATGAGTTGGATTAACTCACCTGCGTGTCTGACCGTTAAGTTTGAAGAGCTTTATTCCGAGCTTACTGAGAAGGACCCATTGGTCGCGTCGTTCCCCGTGATCGACAGCGTTTGCGACTATCTTGGCGTCCCTCGAAAATCACCATCGGAACTTGCCGATGTTGTCGGACGCGGTTTGACTTGGTTCGGACGGGACAAGAAAATTGGCGCGTATCTTGGTCGAATGACGCCGCATCATTTTCGTCTCCTTTGTGACGAGACGTTTCAGAAGCTGGTTGTCGAATTCGGCTATGAACCAACGCGTCGGATGAGCCCGTCTCAGATTAGTCGAGGCCTTGCAGCTCTTCGGAATATCTTGCCGGCGAGATCAGCGTCCGGATCATTCTGACGAATCTCGCGGCGTTTGAGCCGAGTCGCTGCACGGCCTATTCGTAGGTGCTTTGCGGCCGAACCGACGCAGGGATTTTAGGCACCTCGGTGCAGCAGATGCCTATGGCCCTCACTGTTCATCCACCTGGCCCGGGCGAGATGGCTGTCATAAGCGCGGCGTGCGCGGTCGGGCTCCGGATCAGGGTCAATGTGCAGGACGATCCGCGCGACCTCGCGCCAAACCGCGTTCTCTGCGGCAGCATTCAGCAGCCTCAGATATGTGATGATGTGCTCTTCGTCGTAAACGGTCGTTGCCGGATCGGTCGGCGCCAGATCTGCGACTGCCGAGCCCCGGGCTTCTCGCTCACAGCTCGACACCTCGGCGCTTCAGTTCGCTCTCAACGGCGTCGAAAGCGATCTCAAGCGGGAGCACGGCAATCGTCGTCCAGCCAATGATGGCGGCGCGGGTAAGGATCAAGAAAGGCATCATTTGAACTCTCCAACGATGGCGGCTAACCAGGATGCCGCGGTGACGGTCAACATCCTCCCCGTAGGCCGGACAGGCCGGCAGTGTTTTGGTGTCAATGGGATTCCACAGCAGCGGCCAGCGCCGACACACCAGAGCGACAGCAATGGAGCCACCGACCAGAACCACAACAGCTCCAGCAAAACATGAGAGGGCGCTGATAAAAGGGCATCGCGGTCAGGCTCCTGTTACTTCGTTGGTCCGCGGCCTCACGCTTCAGTGAACATTAGGAACGACATGCAGGCCGGCGCCGCCGCTTGGCTTTCAGGAAAGCTGCCAGCTTTGCTTGATCGGCCGCGAACCGTTCCCAGGCCGCCTCGAACTGGCGCCTGCAGTCGCAGAAGTCTTTGCCTTGACCTTCGCTCTCAAGGCTTCGCATCGGAACGGCGCCGTCGATGCCCCATGTCCAGATGGTGCGGACCGAGTTGATGGCTGTCGTGATCTGGGTGCCGATCGAGCCGATCTCGATCTCTTCGCCGTCGAGCTTGAGGATCACGCGGAAGTTGTTGCGCGCCTGGGGATGGTGGACCTTACGGAGGTAGACATCCATTCCGCATGATTCCGCGGATCGGGCCGATAAGGGGCTCAATAGTTCAATTACAGACGGCCGACTCGCCCCCACGTTAGCTGCGGATGAAATTCAACCTGAACGGGCAACCAAAGGCAATAGCTTACCCCTTCGGCTGCCCATTTTCTCGAGCCCAGCTCGACGAGAAGTCACACTGATTCCGACGGCCCCGCGTGCGCCCGGCGGATTCTCAGCCCACCACGCTTCGCGCATGATCCCGCCGATTTGATCGCTTGTGAATCCGTTACAGCTTGGGGCGGTACTGCCAGTGCATCACATGAAAAGCCTATAACAGGAGCAAATGCGATGCGTTCACTTTTGGCTTTGAGCTTGCTGATTGCTGTTTGCGCCTCAGCAACTGCGGCGCACTCCAGACCGCGACACCACCACCACCACCACGGCTACGGCAGCTATGGCGGCTATAGCGGCCACAATTCATCGCAATGGGGCGGGCAGCCCGACTGATAGGGACTTCGCCGGCCATGGCGGTCGCGCCAGCATACCCATGATTCGCCGATCTGATCGATTGTGAAGCCGCTAAAGCTTGGGGGCACTAGCCATCCGAACGCATAGGGAGAAACTTCACTGCATTGACAGAAGCGCGAAGGCGAGGACCACGATCAAGCCAGCTATCAGAGATCGTCGCCGCAATCGTTTTGGCTTTGGGACTATCTTTCCACGATCGGCGGCCATGACTTGTGGCGGTCATCTCGCCTTTGCCCTAAGCCCTATCGCCACGAGGCGGCGGATAGCATGCGCCCGAGTAAGCGTTTTGTCGCCCGATGAAGCAATCCATGCGTCAATCGCCAACAGTTCCGAGGGATGCCAGCGTTCGCCTACCTGGAGGCCTTTACCCGTCGGCGCCGGACCCCGTCTTTTCTTTGGCACCACACTCGTCTTCGCCATAAACCGTGGTACCATAGAAGCAGGAGGAGGGGAAGGACCAACTTCCGCCCCCGGCTTCCAACCCGAGCCACACAGGCGTGGAAATCCAAATGACCCGAGTTCATCGCGTGCATGGCACGCCACCTGCAAACACGTCCGCATTTCAGACTGAGGTGCGCCAATGACGATCGAACGACCCATGTTTCCGCCCGCAGCGGATGAGGGCTGCACATCATGAAGCACCGGCGCCGGACTGTAAGGCCCATGTAAGCGGAAGCGGTTACAGTCTCGCGCCGCGTTTCACTGGCGTCGGCGCCCATACCACCCGTTCGACTCAAACCCCGCCCCGGGAAGGACCATAGGGGCGGGGTTTTTCTTTGGAGTGGGTGGCCGCTGTGGCCTTGCGCCATCCGGAGAGTTTATGTCGAAGGATGTAAAAATGTCAGCGCTGGCCGCGGCAGCACTGCTGCTGTTTAGCCTCTCGCTCGACGGGTGCGCGACTTCAACTATTGGCTCATCACCAGTGGACGCGCGCGCTGAAGTACCGGCGCGTCCGAAACCAAGTGGTTATCTCGCGGTAGAAGATCTGCCGCCGGAGGGTGAGAAGGCTACTATGACGGTCGACGAGCGGTTGAAGCTTCAGAAGGAACTGATCGGCGCGCGCGATCGCCAAGCGTCTCGTGCCAAACCCACGGGGGCAACCGCGAGCCATCAACCCACGAAGCCATAGAGGGCTTGGAGAAGCGAAGAATGTAGCTACGAGAACAGCACGGGGCTTCGGTTCCGCGCGCTCACGCCGCTGGGGCAGATCTGCAGTCGACCGGCTTGACAGGGTTGTTTTCGATCTGGTCAGGAGGGGGCTCCTGCTGATCCAACCTTTCAAACTGACGTTGAGGAATGGTCGCCGCAGGCTGGAGGAATCTGGCGGCCCACCGCTGTTCGAACCTTCTCTGAAGGTCGAGGGGGATACTGCCCATATCAAATACTCCGGGTTTGTCGCCCCGGTGTCAGAATGAACTCAATGCACACAGCACTCAAAAGGTCCACGGCTGCGCCAGCTTTCCCAGAGTTGCGCAGAGGCATCACGCCGCCTTATGCTGTCGATGGACCTGTGCCGTCACCGCTGGTCACAGCCGGGTTCATATTTGCTTGCCTGAAAGCCAAGCTTCTCGGCCGTGAGAATGAAACGAAGATCGCCTGCGCCAAATCCCATAGAAGAACGCTACCCGAGGTTGCCTCAGGTTGCTTAGCCCCTAGGATGCGCTGGCCACCGATGCAATCTTTAGTGACAGGCCCGAAACGACCCAATGAGTGGATCGCGGCCAGAATGAAGCGCTCCACTTTGGATGAACCGGACGCCAGCACTATGCTCAATGGCATCCGATTGATCGCGCTCCGGATCACCGACCACGCCAATAGCATTCTTGAAGATCTGAACGCCGCGCGAGGATCTTAGGTGCGGAGGGGGATCGGTTCGCGCCGGTCCCCTATGACCCGAAGACAATGAACCAGGTCCCGACCAGGATGATCGTTGCCGACACCACGATCGCCAGTATGTCGCTATCTAGGTAGCTCTTACGCTCTTCCATTGGGACATCTCCCTCAGGTGATCCGGTGAGGGGCATCTCCCTCGCCATGTCGTCACCGTGCAACGGAAGAGCAAAGACGGATGTGACCTGGATCACGGACGGGTTTCACCCTGTCGTGACAGACCGGACCTTTTGTAGGCGTTGCGTTGTGCGTTCCCCAATCAACAGGAGATCACATGACGACCGCCAGCCCATCCTGGCGGGCCATTTTCTGTCCACTATCCGAGCCAGACAGCCAGTCCGTTCGCGACGACGGCAAGGATCACATAGCCCACGATTGCAATCCGAAGGAACCATGTCCGGGCGTGTGCATCAGATGTGCACAGCTCGATTTTTGGCTAGGTTGCTCAATTTGGTCGAGGAGGGGTGTAAGTGCTTGATCTTGCTTGGTGAGCGCGCTGGGGCTCGAACCCAGGACCCCCTGATTAAAAGAAAGATGCTCAAGCCTTTTTCCCCAGTGATTTCTGTGCATCCGCTCTACAAACTTGGACCGCTTAACGCGCGCTAGCTCATTTTGACGATTGCCGCGACCAGGGCCTCAGAGCATCCGACCTCGAGCAAATTGTTGACGGCTTTTTTCCTTGTGCCGTGGAAAACAATCCGCTCCTCACGGAAGCGCTTGAAGACCTCCCGATTCATTTCGCGCTGCCAGGCGGTCTTGAAGCCCTCATAGGTCCAAGGCTCGCCATCCTCCCGCAGGTGCAACATTTCGTGCTCTTGGCCGGTCGCCTTGATGATGGCGCGGTACTCGGAATGGATCTGGACCGGCACCACCGCATTCGTCTTTTGCGCAATGATCGGCATCTCGGTAATGCCGTCTTGCGGTCTCTTCATCCTGACGACGTCGCTAATGCGCTGCCCGGTGAACAGCCCGGAATAGACCGGCAGGTGCAACCCGAGCCGCGCATGCTGAAAGAAGTACTCGAAGGCCCACGGCGGCCAGGGCTCATATGTCCCGTCTTCGGCCGGCTTCTAGGTCTTTTCGACCACGTTGACGTCGGCATAGCCGCGCGGAATGCCCCAGTCGATCAGGCGGGATAGCGCGGCGCGGAAGGCTCGGCCGGCGGACGGCTGGCCCAACTCGGCAAAGGCATCAATGGCGATCCGGGCGTCCACCGTGGTGAGGCTGCGGACTGGATCGTCACCCCAGTCCGCCTCAATGTCGCGGAGGTGCCGGCTGTATTGCTCGCGGGTCGATTTCGAGATACCGGCGCGCCTGCGCTTGCCGGGCTTTCGCTTCGCGCCCGGGCGTTGCTCTTGTGGCTGATCCTCGGCCGCTGGCGCGGCATCGTCCCGCAATTGGAAGGCTGCGCTCGCCTTGAAATCCGTGATCAGCGCGCGGAAGGTCTTGCGCTCGCCGGCGGCAAGCTGTCTGGCGACCTCAACGGCCTTTTCGACGGCCGTCCAGAACTTATCCGAATCCTTGGGATCGGGGAGATCGTACCGCCGGCCCCTGTCGTCGGCGAACTGCCAATGCCATCCCTTCGAGTCTTTCGTTGCGTCGAGCTGCTCGCACAGCTTCGCCCGAGTGACGAACTCGACGCTCAACGGGTCCGCCGGCAACTGCACCCGAGGCCACGCCTTCGGTGTCCCGCGGTATCGCTGATAGGCCAAGTAGCGGCGACCATTTGGCTTTTTATCGCCGTGGACGTATCGCGGTAGATCAACCATTCCCGCTCCGCTTCTTGGCCGCAAACCGTTCTCCCATCGACATCCCGCTAACCGCGGGAGGCTGTTCGGAGGCCGGGGCGCCGGTCAAGCCCGATTTCTGGCCGTGTCGGCTTTTTCTCCACATGTCGATCGCATCGAGATCGAACATCCCGGTGTCCGGATCGGCCGCCGGGAAGCCCCGCTTGAGCAGGTTCGGCAGCACTTCCCTGAACTGACCAAGCGTCAAATGCAGCCGGCGCGCGGCCTTTTCCGCCGGCACGTCGGCGGGGTCGACCCGGAAGCGTATTTCGGCTGCGCGCGGGTCAGACATCGCGGTCACTGATAGTCGAGTTCGGTCGGATGACACGATGAAGAGAACTTCCGCCCGTCAAATTTCACCATGACGTAGTGGCCTTGGCTGGCCTGTCTCGCGCGCGATCGTGCCGCTGCGCTTCGTTACCTGGTGGGTAACGCGAGCACCGACCCGCGGATCTACCTGATAGGTTCGCTTGACATAATCGTACGTGCTCATCGGTCGATCTCGCAGTTCGGGCACGCGTGTATCCAGTCTTGGCCGACCTTCTGCGCCTTCCATTGATTGCGCTTCAGAATTGCGAGCGCGTCATCGAAATCACGGGTCTCCGTTTTGAGGACATCGTTGCAGCTGTCGCACTCAAAGACGATCATGCCGTATTGCCGGTCAAGCATGGGCGATATCCCCATCGCGAAGATAGACGGCCAGTGCTTCTTTGCCTTTCGGCGTAAGCCGCGCTCAGGTGTCATCTTGTTCGGCCCAGCCGTGCCCGAGGAGGATGCCGAGGCCGATGACTTGCCAAAACCAATCGCGAACTGAAACATTTTCGGCCAGCGCCTCATGGGTGAGGAAACTGTGCCACCGCCCGTCGGCTAGAAGCTGGAAGACTGGCTTTGCGAAGGAGAAGAGTCAGCCTGTTCAACATTAGGTCCGGTCCTCATGCTTTTTGAAGGTGCCGCGGCTTACGAGAGGGCGGTGTTGGCGGGAAAATCCCCGGGATGGGATTTTCGACCGCGGGCGCGGGGACGCGTCGATATCGGGATCTGCCTTCGCGAGCAGCCGGCGGCGGAAGGCCTCGACGGCGTTCGAAACGCGGTCAATCTTCGCGATTGCGTGCTTGTCGCTGCCATAGCTGGTCGCGCCGTTGCCGTTCGTTTTCTTGTCGTGAACCGGCTTCGTCCGAATGACGATGAAATCGGCATCGAGTTGGGGAGGAATGAAATCCCGTTTCTCTTCGTCCCAATCCCGCAAGCCGAGCGCGGGATCATGATCGAAATCCACCCGCTGACCTTTGGCAAAGCCAAGCATTCGGAGCGCCACGGCAAGCTTGATGCTCAGCGGGATATTCTTGCGGAGGTCCTTGACAAGCGGACGCGTCACAGCGGGTCTCATACGATCGCGCCCCTGTCTGCGCGGATCTTCCGCAGTATCCGGTCAACCGCGTCGGTTTCCGCCTGAAGTTCTGCGATCTCGCCCCTCACGCGGCGAATTTCGCCCATCAAGAGATTGACCATCTGATTGTCGACGGCCGCTGGCGCCGAGCGCGCCGGCGTGCTGCGCGGCTTTCTGACGAGGTTTCGCGCGGCGCCAGCTTCACTGAATTATCAAGGCGATCGAACTGAAGGAGGACGCCTTCAGGCGAGGTTTCCGACGGGACGCGCACATTAAGGCGCGTGAGCACTTGATTGATCCGGTTGATTTCGTGGACCGCGTGAAGGTAGCGGCAGACGTCGAATTCTTTGGTCGACATGATCGACGCAAATTTATCGACCGTGGCCTGATGGACCGTCTCCTTCACGGCAGACAGAAACTTACGCCGGTCGCTATCGTCGAAATCGTCCGATGCATACCGCTCCGACAAGCAGCGCATGAATTCGTCCCGGACGTTGGAGTTCTGACCAGAGCGCGCGCGCGAGGTCGGCCGGCTCCAGACGCGAGAGAACAAGCCCGACCAGATCGGTAAGCTCGATCCGGATCTGGCCGTCGCTGATCTCCAACCCGGGCAGCGTCGCGCACGGGTCGGTCGTGTGCCGATACTTGGACCGGTAGGTTACAGCGGGCTCGGCATACCGATCGCTCCCGTGTTCATCCTTCCCGGACACCGTCGTGCCGATCTCGACCTCATATTCGCCAATCTCGAAGACTGCGCGCGGTTGGTCTCCGCCAGCGAAATGCTTGAGCTTGGCCTTTGTGGATCTCTCATTCCAGCCGTACATTTGGGTCCCTCCGGTCAATCGCGGTTCAACGGATACGCAATGCAATTTTGCGGAGGCGGAGAGGTGATCAGCACGCCGAGTTCCAACTCACCGACGACCAGCAAAGCCATGATCGCGAGGGCGAGCAGATATTGGGCGAGGCGGGTGAGGAAATAATCCAGGTACAGCGGCATCACGCGGCCACCTCCTCTGCCGGCTGTGCGGCGCGCTTGATTTGGAGCAGCGGCCCAGCGCCGACGCCGATCGTGGTCATCTGTTCGGTGGCGAGACATTTGCGCGCGATGCAGTAGCCCTCGGCGTCGTCCGCGAAACAGGAGCGGAGCGGCACGCCCGAGGAAATCGTGTTGCCGCTCGCGACATCAACGACATCGACCATGATGTCGGGGCAGGTGAAGTACACGTAACCGATTACGTCGGCGGTTTCGATCGGGATCGAGGCGTCTATTACAGCCCACATGAGTACCGGGCGCGTGTGACGCTTCCGAAGGTGCCTTGATGGCTCGTATCCGCAGTGTTCATCCCGGCATGGCCTCCGACGAGATCTATATGTCGATGTCCATTGCGGCGAAGGCCGCTTGGCCGCTTTTGTGGACCGAATGCGACGATAACGGAATTTTCGAGTGGAAGCCGATCGTTTTGAAAGCTCGGATATTTCCGGCCGATGCGGTGGACTTCGCAATCATCTTGGCCGAATGGTCCGAGCTCGGCTGTGTCAGGAAGATTGAGGTTGACGGTAAACCTTACGGTCTTGTCCGGAATTTCCGGCGCTGTCAGCGACCGAAAAACCCTTCGTATCGGTTCGTCCTACCGAAAGAGCATGAGCTGTATGTCGGCTTATCCGGTACCGGTACCCCAGCGTCTGCCCAGTCCACCCCCAGCGCTACCCCAAGCCCTCCGCCAGTGCTCCCGAAAATCCTCCGCAGATGAAGGAGGAAGGAGGGAAGAGGGAGGAGGAAGAGGGAAAGGGACTCTCTCGGTCGGTCGCAGACGCACCCGAACCGGATGCGAGCGAAAAATTCGAGGAATTTTGGCTGGCGTATCCGCCTCGGGATGGACCGAACCCGCGCAAGCCCGCCGAGCAGAAGTTCCGTGCGCTGGTCAAGACCGGCGTGGATCCTGAACTCATGATCGCCGCCGCCAAGAAACTGGCGAGCGACGAGCAAACGCGGGGGAATATCGGAACGCGGTTCATTCCGAAAGCGATGACCTGGTTCAATGAACAGCGCTGGGCGGATCATGCCGCGGTTGCGTTTATCGCCGCGTCCCAAAACGGCGAGTATTCGATCGAGCAGGCCGTTCAGATGTTCGCTAAAACCGGTCACTGGTCTCGATATGCACCGGTGTCCGACGTGAGCCAAGCTCCGGCCGATGTGCTCGCCAAGTTTGGGCTAACGCCAGATGGCCGAAAGATTAGTCGGCCCGTCTAACTAGGCGGACTCTTGTCGACGTTGATTGGTTCGGCTTGATCGATGTCTGCATTCCCCTCGATAGGGACCAAATTCGGCGCCGCAACGAAATGATGCGACGTGCCATGAGGAGATTCATGCACCGCAGCAAAGTGCCTCGTCACGATCGGGCGCGAGGCCGCGTGACTTAGGACCACGCCAGACGGACCAGCATCATCAGGAGGCCGATGACCGCAATGCCCCAAAGCACAGTGCGCACATAATTGACGCCCATCACATAGATCGGGAGATAGAGGATGCGGGCGACAATCCAGATCGTTGCACCGACTGCGCCGAGCCCGCCGGCATGCCTCGTCGCGATCAGCGCCAGAGCCATGGCGACGAACGGGCCCAAATTCTCGACATAGTTGTGGAGGGCCCGGGTCGCCCGGCCCCAGACGAGGCCGTTGGGCGTCGGCTGCGCGTCGCGCGGCGAGAACGAATACGCGAGTCCGAATTCCGCGCGCGCGGTTACCGATTGAGTGAGAACATGCGCCACCCATAAGAGAACGCTTAGCTCTAGGCATGTCAGTTCGCTCATTGAAATTCCCCCTTCGCCACCTGGCGATGTGTGGCGGCGTCCCTGCCTTCCAGCATCTTTGACCGGCCGGACCTCGAACGGATTTGTTATCGCGAGCAATGTCGCGAACGTACCCACGAACAGCGAGAGTTCGTGACCCATCGAACTCTGTCCCTCTCGAATTTTGGGTTTCTCTCACCTCTGACCGGTTAAGCGACTAGCTCTGAGTTTGCGCTTCACTCCTTCCCGGGTGCTCGACTTCGGTGAAAAGGCTTCCCTGTGCGGCACCTGAGCCCGCACGGCCGCCGCCAGCGCCGCGGAGCACCCATGGCTGCACCTACTGCGAGAGCTGCACCCGCGAGTGGGCCTGCGACATACACCCAGTAGCTCGTGAAGTCGGTTGCGACGAAGTTCGGGCCGAACGTGCGCGCGGGGTTCATCGACGCTCCCGAGATTGGGCTCCCCCACAGCCCGGCGAGCGCAATGCACGCGCCGCTGCCGAACGCGGCGAAGGTCCCGATGTTCTGAGCGCCGGACGCCGTGCCGAGAATGACACTGACGAGACCGAGGGTCAGCACGGCCTCCATCAGGAACGCATTGGACGCGGAGTATCCCGACGCGGGATAGTTCGACCCGTAGCTGGCCGACACGTTGATCACTGCGTGCAGGAATAGTGCCGCGAGCGTCGCGCCGATCAACTGCACGACGATGTATCCCGGCACGCGACGCCATGGGAAGTCGCCACGCAGCGAGAACGCGACACTGACCGCGGGATTAAGGTGAGCGCCGGACACCTTGCCCATGAAGAGGATGATCGCCATCACCATCAGACCGGGCGCGACGACCGTAGCGGCACGGCTGATCGTGCCGGGAAAGGCCTGCCCCATCATGCCACCGCCAGCGGCCACGAGAACGAGGAAGAACGTTCCCAGCAGCTCCGAGAAGAGGCGGCGCCACTCTTGGCTCGGATCGTGGAAGTCTTTCAGCGACGCGACGAGCTCGTGATCTAGATGGCTCAGTGTTCCGTCGGCCTCTGCATGCGCCATGAACTGCTCCTTCCTCTAGTCGATGCCGGTGTCGGTTAGCCTCTCGCACCGAGCCAGCACGGCTCGTCGGGTCCTCGGCGCGCTTGCGGATCTGTCGCGAAGGATGGGCATGCCTTCAATCCTCCAACACGGGACCACACCAGCCGGGCAGGTAGCTCGCCTCCTCGTTTTTCGCCAATTCCAGGGCTTGCTCGACCGCGTGCTCGAAGTGGGTCTCAACGGTTTTGCGCTTGACCTTTCGACGCAAAAAATCCGCCCAAAGGAATTCGCTGAAAGGCGTCGTGTCCTTGGCAAACCCGCCGGCGCGTCGTAGTTCGCCCGCCAACGAGCGGAATGGGTCGTCAATAAGCTCGGCCACGGTCTTCGGCAAATCCTTGTAAGGACGCCGGCTGCCCTCGTCGTCGTACGAATGCATCCAGCTGTGAATGTCCAGGACGAACCAGAACGAATCGGGCTCCAGCGTCCCGAGGTTTTTCACCACGCTAACCAGTACACTTTCGACGCCTTCGTCATGCAGCGCCCGCGCCAGGTGGTGATGATCGATGACGTAGTGGCGATCCTTCGGCCCGAGCACGACCGGGATCATATGCTTGCCGAGAAACTCGGCTCCTTTCTTTTTGCTCTCGTCACGCCAGCGCTTGCGCTTCTCATTGACCTCCCGAATGCCGACCGCCATTTGGGTCGGGCGCAGGTCTGCGATCGCAACGGGCTTCAGAATGGGTTCGCGAACCGACATCATGAGGCTCCTTGATCATTGCTCCCGAAATGTCCGCTTTTAGATGAGGACGTCGCATCGCGTATGAAAAGGACCTGGCGGCCGATCTGGCACCGCATTCGAAGCCCTCCACGTTTGCCAGAGCGAGGAATGTTACTCCCGCCCCGTCTCGTTGAGGTCCGTCGCACCGCCACGGAGGGCATGCCAATACGGATCCGACTCCGCTACCTCGCGGCGCTTCGAATAGCTGATGGCGCCGAACAGCGATGTATCAGTACCGGTATGCCGGTTCGCACGGAGGTTTCGTATACGGAGCTGAGGCAAATGCGCCGACGTCTGGAGCCCGGACGCAGTGGCGCCTACCGACGCGAACGACGCTGGAGGCTTCGACGTATGCGCCGTTTTTGTCGTGCCACGACTTAGTGCGCGCCATGGTCGGCTCGGCCGCAAACACCAGCGATCCCAGCATTGTCACCGCTAGCAAGGAAATCTCCCTGCGGTACTTGCAATCAATGCCTGTCTTCATGGCTTTCTCCTTCCTTTTGACTGCAACCCGTGCATCACTGCTCAAACAATGGGTCAGATCAGCGTGAAGGCAGTCGGAACCGAAAAGCAGTTCGCGTGGCCATACGGCACGGCCGGTGCTCGGTGAGAGACCGGCACAGAAGGACTGTCGGTTTTGTTGAGAGCGCGATGCCCGCCGAAGGCATTCCCCGCTGCCATTCAGCTCGAACGGAGACGTCGGCACGTCCCGCTTCGAAGGCAGCTTGAAAGAAGACTATACGATTTCACGCCCATCCGAAACGCCGCATATTGCCGGACGTCGCGAACAATTCGGCCAACACTAGTGACCCAAATGCCTCGGTTGGGTCAAACTCGGAGGTTGGTCCGCTTGAGCAGCACATCCGTTCTAACCCCTGTAGCAGCCATCGTCAGGCAGTTGCGTCTCTTCTGCTTTGTGCCAACAATGGACCCATGCACCGCAGCAAGCAGCATCTCCATCCGATCACCTCGTCGGCGCGGGCGACTGGCTCCGATCAAAACAATCGAGCCGTCCGTCATCCACATCGCGGACAAATCTAGACTAACGGGAGCGAAAGAGCCTCCTCCTGTTTCACTCAGATCGGCTCTGCCGTTGATGAAGAAGCTGTCCCGCAATCGTCGGGAACAGCAGCACGGACAAAACCGCGGCACCGACGAGCACTGAAGCCATCTGCGGGCTCATGGTTTTCGCACGAACGCCGATCTCGGTGATTACCACCACCAGCGAAAGCGAGGCGACCGAACTGTAAAGCGCAAAAGAAGTGCGCTCCGCGGCCGTTAGATCGCTACGATACAGAAATACAGGCGCGCCGCGCACGAGCAAAAAGAGCGCAAGGGAGATCGGGACTAACAACATGGTCGAGGTGCTACCGGTTATCGACCCGAGATCGAATTTGATACCGGTGCCGACGAAAAAGAACGGAATGAACCAGCCGAAGAAGATGGCATCAATCTTCATCCGCGGCGCTTTGCCTTCCGCTCCTTGGGTCGCCAATCCTACCACCATTCCCGCGGCAAACGCGCCCAGAATGCTCTCGAAGCCAAATCGCTCCGAAAGTACGAAAAAGGCAGCAAACAAGAGCAAGGTGACACGTACCGGAAGCTGCGAACTCGCGTGCATCGAGCGACCCAGAAGCGCCAGAACGCGCGGCGGCCGTAGTCCCAAGCTGATTGCGGCCGCCAAAATCACGACCACGAGGAAAACCATCAGGAAGCCAAACTCCTGCAAGGTGGTGTACTGCTGGCTAAGGAGTAACGACATCGCGACAATCGGCCCTAGCTCGCCCATCGTACCCGCAGCGATAAAAAGTCGCCCGAATGGTGTGTCGAGTTGATCGGCGTCGCGCAAGATCGGCAGCAACGTGCCCAACGCGGTTGTCGTCAGCGCCAATGCCACGATCATCGGATCATGGAGCGAGCTTGCATGAAGCACGGCTGCGGCAGAAAGCCCAAGCGCGACCGACATTCCCCACCCGCCCACCGCCAGCCACAAGGGCCGGCCGCGAATTCTTTCGAATTCGAGTTCCATACCTGCCATGAAGAGGGTTGCGGCCATACCGAACGCGAACATCGAAGCCACGATGCCGTCGAAATGCACCAACCCCAGCACCTGCGGACCAATGATGATCCCCAACACGACTTCGAGCACCACCGCCGGAACGCGAAATCCGACCGGAAGCTCGGCGAGCAACGGTCCGGCAACGGCCACCAACAGAACCAGCAGAACGGGAAAATGAGTTTCGGCAAACATCTTTGAGAACCCAACGGTTGTTCATCGTGCTTCGGGCAGCCACGACGGCACGTCGTGTTCATTCGGGAACGGCTCTGCCGACCCACAAGGAGACTGGCACGTTCGGCTACGACTGCACAGCCACCTTGCGCTGCAGCGGAAGGCCCGGTTGAGCAGGTGGACTGGGCAATCTGATCGCAGGGGGACAATGTCTGCCAATAAGGCCGCGCCGAGCATCAAGGGAGCCGCGAGGCTCACTGCTTGTTCGACTATCTCTGCCGTACGCGCAATTGGCAGGAAGTCGGCGTATTGGCAGTAAACTACGGCATTCCCCGTTCCGGCTCCGACAATAACCAAGCAAGCCCACAATACGATTGATCGCTTCATTCGACCGCCGCGTAAACTATCCTAGTACCCTTCGGATACATGCCTCAAAAAGTGTCGGGCATTCAAAAGTCGATTATTGACCGTCTTGCGCGGCTTTGACGTCCGGTGCCCGGTCTTCACGGCCTCCGCCGACCGTTGGTTGCTAGAACCGTTCAATCTCGCCGTAATACAGCCGCAGACGTGCAGGCAACCGCCAGCCACGTGCTAGAAACGCTGTCACTTGATGATCCAAGCTAGACTGCTTGGCGCATCGGCCGGGAGCCGCGCCCGCAGTGCGCTTGCGGGCTCAGCGAGCGAACCGGCGCGTCGACCCGAGAAGAACAAATGTCTTCTTCCGACTTCACGTTCGGTCAACGCAGGTGGATGCACAGTGCAGCCATGATCCGGCAAATTTTGGTCCTAATATTTTCTGACGATGGGCTTTGTCGTCGGAGGCGCTCCGGGTGCGGGCGGCGAGATGGCAAAGGTCACCCAGGTATTGCAGCCCGCTGGCCGATTTGCATTGCCGAATTCGCCGTAAGCCTTAAAATTAAGATAGCCCTGCATGTCGCCGACCGGAAAAAGGAATCCGATCTGGGGGCCGATGCCAAACACCTGGGACTGGAAGCAACCGACACGGTCGCCTGAGCCGCTGTCGCAGCCGACCTCTTTGTAGATATAGCCCACGAGGCCAACCATGACCTCCTTCGACAGGAACTGCGATGCACCCCAGTCGAAGTGCAGGTCGACGCCGCTTTGATATTGCGTCGCGTATTCTTGAAATTGTAGGTGACGCCGAGCACGCCAGAAAACTCGTGGCCGGTTTGCGGATTGAAATAGGTGTAGCCGCCGCCGGCGTCGATCGCGCCGTGTCCGATGACCAATGTTCGACAGACGCGTGGATTGGTAAGCGCCAACCGGGATGTCGCCGGTGACATAGGTCATGAAGTTGTTGACGCCGGCGTTCCATTTCAATTGGAACATCGGCGCCAGATCCCCAAAGCCCCATGTCGTATCGCTGATGTTGTCGGACAGCGCGCGAAGGGACCTGCTGCCGAATGGCGCACCGTGGCCACGCCGGACAAAGTCCCTGCCAGGCTGGTGCCGACGACGCCATAGGCTCGCCATCAGGGACACCGAGGCCTGGCCGCCGAGCACCGGCGTCGCGAATGTATAGGACGGGATACACAAGCCAAGATTGGCGATGGCGTTGATATTCAAGTTCAGATTGGCGTTGAGCGTACCGTTGGCCGGAACCCTATTGAGCGTAAATTCGCGCGCACCCGCGACGTCGGCCCCCGCGGAGACGGAGGTGTGGTAGTAAATATTCGCCAGCGCCCAACCCGGCTGCTGCGGCGTGGCCGCAAGGCTTCCAAAGAGGCCGGGGATCCAGAAGCTCACGCCGCCTTCATCGGCCGACGCACAACTGGAAAAAAACATGATCGCGGGCGCCAGGACGATTGCAGCAACGCCAAGTCTGCGTCGACGTGCTGAGGTCGGCCGCCCGCTTTTCGCCGCGGCCAGTGCAATTCTCGCTGTCATATTGTTCCCCGTAAGTGTGTCGCCTCCGAACAAACTCGGCGACATCGTAACCCAGGGGCAAACGGGCCTCACCATGCAAAATTCAACCCAGCATTCGATTTACCAGAAAAAAGATGGATACTGCGGCCAAAGAGCCACAGGAGCTACAGCAGGGATACGGCCGGGGGTCTAAGAACGTACCGGCTCCGCAGGTCCGGTCAGGCATCGTCGTCGTGCATATTGCAACGCAGTACGCGCTTTCGGATAGGCTTTCGGCTCATCAGCTGCCATTTCGCGACTGCTTATTGGTGATCGAGCAAACCAGAGCAAGCAAGCCATGAAACTCAAGCGCGCTATTGCCGCCATCGTTCTAGTGTCTGCCTTTGCCGCACCTGTGGCCGCTGGCACGTTCGAGGATGCGGTTGAAGCGCATGCCAGAGGCGATTACGCAAAGGCCCTGCGTCTTATTCGTCCGCTGGCCAATGATGGCGACGCGACAGCCCAGTTCAATCTCGGGTTAATGTATTTGACTGGCCGCGGCGTGCAGCAGGACTATGCAGCCGCAGCATTATGGTTTCGGAAAGCTGCAGAGCAGGGCTACGCCCTCGCACAATCCAATCTCGGGGCCCTGTATCGCGACGGCCGAGGCGTGGCGCAGGACGATACCGAGGCGGTGATGTGGTTTCGGAAGGCTGCAGACCAAGGCGACGCCGTCGCCGAGTTTCTACTCGGAAACCAATACGCATTCGGAAAAGGCGTACCGCAAGACTATAGTGAGGCGATGATCTGGTTTCGGAAGGCTGCCGAGCAAGGCCATCGCCGAGCCATGCTCTATCTCGGGGTCATGTACGCCGAAGGCCGAGGCGTGCCGCCGGACTATGTTCGTGCCCACATGTGGTTCAGTCTATCGGCGGCACGGGGTGAGCAAAGAGCGGTCAAGACTCTAGAAATGGCCGAACGGAGGATGACCCCAGCTCAGATAACCGAAGCGCAGAAGCTCGCACGCGACTGGAAGCCGGCTACGCAGCCACCTCCTCGTTAGCGGAGCTCTTATCTTTCCGAGCTGGGACTTGTCCAAGCACTCGACGAGCTTCGCGAGGGCAGGCTGGAAAGCGCGGCGGTCATCCCGCCGTGAGGCGGTTGGCGATGCTTTACTCCAATCCAAGTATTGATACCTTGGCAGTTGTGATTTCGGTTGGCCACAGAATTTCTGTGAGACCTTTTGCAACGGCGATCTTTTGTGTCCCATTGACTGAATAGGTAACGACGCCGCCGCCAATCGCGCCGCCGATTTTTTGGCCCCACAATTTGCGCCCGTTTGCTGTGTCAAGCACGTAGAAATTTCCGCCCATGTCCCCAAAGAAAACGATGCCGCCCGCCGTCGGCGTCATGCCGCTTTGAATGGGATAATTCGTCTTTGCTCTCCATCTCCAAGCGCCAGTGTCGGCGTCAACGGCGTAGGTCCAACCTGCCCAGTCGAAAGCCGGGTCCGACTTACCCCACGTGTAGAACGGGTTGATCGATGCTTCGCCGGACCACGGTTTGCCGGGCGGCACGCTGGCGATTTTCTCGTTCGGCATAAGCGTAACGGTGGTGCACCATTCGACCTCGCCGATGAAAACGAGGTTCAACTGGGGATCGTAAGCGGGACCGTTCCACTCGGCGCCGCCAGTCGAGCCGGGACAGAAGTGGACGGGCTTGCCGACCACAAACGGCGCGTCCTCGTTCTCCATCCGGGTGACCGGCAGCCTGTAGAGCAAGGCATTGGTGTCGAGATCGAAGCCGTAAAGGTGGCCGTCCTTCGGGGCGACCGACAGAACCTTCTTGCCGCCTGCGGTCTTGATAATGGCTGGAGCGCTGGAAACGTCCCAATCGTGCCAGTCTTTCGGCACGATCTTGAAGTGGTTCTTGTAAGCCCCGGTCATCGCGTCGAGGACGACGACCGAGCCGGAATAAAGGTTCGACCCTTCACGCACGTCGGTTGCAAAATCGGGTGCGGGGTTCCCGCCCGGCACATACAACAAGCCGGTATCCGGGTCCAAGGTGTAGGAAGTCCAGGTCGCGCCGCCGGTTATCGGCACGCCTTGCAGCGAGTTGCCCCAAGTCGACGCATTGAGGGGTGAAGCACCGAGCGGTCCGCGCGTCGGATCGCCTTCAGCCTTCGGCACGAGGTAGAACTCCCACACGATCTTGCCGGTTTTGGCGTCAAGCGCATACATGCGCCCCTTCACTCCCTTGATGTCGCCTCCTGCGTTGCCGATGAAAACCAAACCGTTCCAGGCGATCGGAGCCGCCGGGGCGCTCTCGCCCTTCTTCGGGTCCCCGATCGCGGTTTCCCAGATGCGTTTGCCCGTCTTGAAATCGTAGGCGAGGACACGGGCGTCTTGGGTGCCGCGGAAAAGCATGCCGTCTAGATACGCCGCGCCGCGATTGACCTCCTGGGGCGTAGCCGGAACGTAATCCTCATGCGTGCGCCAGTTCTCGCGGCATGTCGAAGGATCGATGGAGAAGATGTCGAACGCGGTCACGAAGATCAGCGCGCCGTTCACCTCCAACAGCCCGGAATTGAAGCTGGTATATTGCCTGGTATCATAAGTGCAGAGAACTTTGAGCTTCTCAGCGTTTGTTCTGTTGATCTGACTTAACTCCGAGAAACGGTTCGAGGTGAGCGTCTTGTTGTAGCTTGGCCAGTCTCCCTCAGTTCCGCCAGGAGCAGCCTGCGGCGCTGCCGAAGCCGTCGAGGCTGATGGCTGCGCCGCCGCTCCGGTCGGGGCGACTTCCGTTTCAAGGGTCCCGGCGGGAGCCGACCAATAGCGCACATAATTTATCGCCGTCGACCCGATCTGAACCGTTTGGTCCCAATAAACATAGGACAGACCGGCTATGGCAATGCCGACGACAACGATTGCGCCGACGAGAGCGCGAAGCCAAAATCTCATCGGTTAACTCCCTGAATTGCCAATTCTGGGAAAGGAGCAGCAGGACTCCCGCCGGTGGGCTCCGACACGCGGATGAATTCGTTCGCCGATGTCCGTACCAAAGCGTTTGCCATTCAGAACCCCACTGCTTCCAAAATGTGTCGGATCAAATCATCCGGCCGCTCCGCGATCTTGTGTGGCGAGATCGAAGGTAAAGACCCCATCCACTCCGTCTGGGCGTTGCAGCACCTCCGGATGGCGAAGCGTGCGAACCGCATCGTTGTAGCCGGCCTTCCAGTGTTCCTCCATCGTGCGGCGGGAAAACTCGTAATCTTTGGAGCAACCTTCATAATTCTCGGCGTGGTAGATGAGCTGTATAAGATTGTAGACTTTCTCGTCCGCGAGCTCCGCCAGCTTCTCGGCCTCCGGCGACTGCAGCAGGTCCTTGGGTAGCTTCTTTAGCAGTTTCGCGGCCGTCCGGCGGGCCATCTGCAGTTTCTTGAATTGGTCGGTCGCGGCCCGCGTGCGGCTGGAGTAGCGGATCTCCTTTTGACGCAGTTCAATCTCGGTCAAGTTGCGCGGTAGTTCGCCGCGCGCGCTCCACAGATCGAGCTGAAAAACGAGAGTGTCTTGCCTTGGGCTGTAGTCTAGCACCCATTGCAACGGCGTGTTGGAGACGAGGCCGCCGTCCCAGTGAATTCTCCTTCGATTTCCGTAGCGGGAAAGCCGGAAGGCAGGGACCCGCTGGCCATCACATGTTGGGGGCCAATCTGGTCGGTAGCGTTATCGAAGTAGACGAAATTGCTACTGCGGATGTTCACAGTGCCGACGCTAAAGCGAGTTGTTCCGGCGTTTATCAGATCAAAATCCACCAGGCGTTCGAGTGTGGCCTTGAGCGGAGTAACGTCGTAGTAGCTCATAGCTGCGGGGCTCATCGACGGAAAAAGGTAGGGCGGCGGCTGACGGAGTTTGAAGAAACCGGGTGCGCCGAAGAGGAGGGTGCTGAATGAGCGCAGCTGATTGACGATCCTGTGGGCGAATTCGTCTTCGAGCTTTACCTCCGGGAAATAGGGTATTCCCACCGGAGAGTTACTGACGGTTTCCCAGAATTCGCGCAATCTCTCGACACGCTTTTCGGGCGGATTGCCGGCAATGAGTGCCGAATTAATCGCGCCGATCGAAATGCCCGCGACCCAGTCGGGATGCAGATTGGCTTCCGCCAGGGCCTGGTAAACGCCGCCCTGATAGGCCCCAAGGGCACCGCCGCCTTGCAACACCAATGCGATCCGCTCGAACGGCGGGCGCTCAGTCATGATATGGGTCTTGCGCAGCAGAGGTTGACGGTCGGGCATCACGGTTCCTCCTGTAATGACCGCGCGCGTTGCTGCGTCCGATGCGTCGTTGAGACCATCTTTCAGTGCTCAAGGCGTTCAATGCAGTTTCGCGGCGGCGTTTTTCGGCCCGCGAAAGACCAACGCTTGCTGTAGTAGCTTGCCTGAAGATTAAGCCCTTAACGCAATCTTTGCTATCACCACACATGGCAACGTCGCAGACATTGTCGGAAATCCTGTCATTCTGTTTCGACTAGTCGACTAGCCGTCCAGCAATCTGTCGCGGCTGGCCACACTTCAAAGTTTCTAACAATACATAACGGTCAATCATCAAGTGGCGTTCATAGCGCCAGAGGGTCGCCGAAGATGTTTCACCGAAGGGAGGCGCATGCTTGCACTCGTCTCTCACCAGCGGTGGCCCTGCGGACGACGCGCGGTGCGCCGCCGGATCATCCCATTGCACGACGTTTCCTCCGGGGTCGCCGCTCGACGTGGGTCAATTGCCGGAGTGCAGCCGAAGGTTACACTCCCTTGGCTGCCACCGCGCATCAGCCTTGACTGGGGGTCGCGTGCGCGGTGAGCATTGACCAGTACACCTGCATCACCGAGAAGAGGTACGCCGTGCTCACACCGAACAGTAGCATCCCGTCGACTGCCTCCAGCGCGCCCATCATCCGCCAAGCTCGTTGCAGAGTTAGCCCTGATGCGCCTCGCGTGCTCATCGAGTTCGAGCGAAAAGAACAAGGCGTCCATGGGCGAGTCGAGAGCGCCAAGCCAAAAATACGCCGCTGCCCAAATCCCGCACTCTATTCCGTGCAGCAAGGCCAATAGGAGGCCAATGACGCCGATTACACTAATCAGGACCGCGATCAAATTCCACCACACCTTCAGGCCGCGGGTTTCCAGCCGCACCCGTATCCTCACCGCTACGAAGGCCAGCACTACAATCGCCGTCGCGTGGATCGCCATCGTCACCACGATGAGCGACAAGCCCCACAGCCAGCCTGGGTGATCGATTATCTCCATCGCGCGCTCTCCTCATCGGTGCGGGCAAGATTTATTCGTGGCCGACAATATTCAATGGTCTTCCAAGTGCCGAAGCGGAATTGGTGGAAGCGTACTCGGCCATGGGGCTGTCCCATGCGATGGCAGAGCAACGATCACCATGTCGTCAGTCCGAGCGGTGCTGCCGAGAGCGTAAAAAATGCAGCCGAATATGCATAGCCGGCGGCCAATTTTCATTCAGAAGTCCACGGGGCGCACAGTCGCGTAGTACGGATCTTCGCTTCCGCTCACGAGATAGACCACCGTGTTCCCGCGATGTGAACTGTATGGTCAATTCTGTCAGTCAAGCGCGCAGTCAACGGCCTGGCTTCTGAAATCGGAAAAACCACGGTTTCGGTTTTTCTGCTACGTCTGTGCGTTCGGCGGCGGCTGCTCCGGGTATCGGCCGAACAAGGTTGCCACGTCACGGCGCGCGGAGTAAGTAAGCAGTCAGAAAGTCGAAGTTTCGCTTGCAATCTCCAAGGGAGGCAGGCGCGCGACTTGTCCGTCGTCGAGCCGTTCAAATATCGGCCGCGCTTCAGAGCCCGACAGCCGATTGTTTTCACGCTGCGTTGCGGCGTGATCACTTATTATGCTGCGAACGGCGCGCAGAAGGTCGCGGTCGCAGCCGCCTTTACGATGACTGCCTGGCCAACGCAGATTGTGACCGCCAAGGTGGTAGTGTTGGTCCTCGACCGACGTACTTCCACGAACCGATAACGCGAAAGCTATTCGGCCGCGCGGCTATTCGGCTTGGTTTAGAAGCAGGTGTTCGAAACGGCAATCTGGTTGACCATTCGCGGAGGTTACCATGGCCTTCGATCCGGCTTTCCTGTCGCGGTTGCAGTTCGGATTTGTGATCACTTTTCACATCATATTTCCCGCGTTCACCATCGGTCTTGGTGGATGGTTGGCGACAATCGAGGGCGCGAGGTTGGTGACGGGAAACCCTGTCTATCGGCGTGTGTTCGACTTCTGGCTGAAGGTGTTTGCGCTATCGTTCGGAATCGGCGTGGTCACCGGTATCGTCATGGCCTTTCAGTTCGGGACGAACTGGAGCGTCCTGGCGGAGCGCGCCGGCTCGATCCAGGGACCGCTACTCGGCTATGAGGCGTTCACGGCCTTTATGCTGGAGGCGACATTTTTCGGCGTCATGTTGCTTGGGCGTGATCGGGTATCGCCGCGGGTCTACTTCTTCGCCTGCTGCATGGTGTCGCTCGGCACCATGTTCTCGTCATTCTGGATTCTCGCCAACAATAGCTGGATGCAGGTTCCGATCGGCCACACAGTCGTCGATGGCAAGATTATCCCCTCGGATTGGCGAGCAATCGTGCTGGGGCCGATTCAAATGGTGCGCTGGCCGCATATGCTGTTCGCCGCTTTTCTGACCGGCGGGATGAGCATTGCCGCCACGGGTGCGTGGTATCTGCTGCGTGGCGTGCATCGCAACGAGGGGCGCGTGATGCTGCACTGGGGCCTCGGGTTGGTAGCGGTGTTGATCCCGATCCAGCTCTTCTTAGGACACCTGACCGCTCTATACGTTCTCAAGCACCAGCCCGCGAAATTCGCTGCGATCGAAGCCAGATGGAAGAACCAACAGCCGGCCAGCGAGGTCCTGATAGCGATTCCCGATCCGGTCGGCGAGCGCAATCAATTTGCGATTGAAATCCCGCGTCTTGGCAGCATGATCGCATCCGGAAACTGGACTGCGCCCGAGGTCGGCCTTGAATCGTTTTCACCAAAGGATCGGCCTCCCGTTGTCATTCCATTCTTCACGTTCCGCATCATGGTCGGGATGGGATTGATCATGCTTGCTGTCTCGTGGTTGGGAAACCTGCTGCGCTTCCGTGACCGGCTTGAGACAACGCGCTGGTTTCTGTGGTGCACCTTCCTTTCGTTTCCGACTGGCTTCATCGCAGTGGTGGCCGGCTGGTGGACTGCCGAAGTTGGGCGTCAGCCCTGGGTCCTCTATGGCCTGCTTCGGACAGCCGACGCTGTAACACCTTCGCTTACCACAAAAACGGTGCTGTTCTCGCTTGCCTGCTATGTGCTGGTATACGCGGTCCTCGGGGGGTTCGGGACATACTACATCTTCAAATTGCTTCGGCTGGGTCCCACCGTCGAGGCAACGGCGATTCCCGGGGCAACTGCCAGCCGCCCAATGGCGTTCGCCGACGACGCCGCGAGCGCGACGGGCAACCAATCTCTGGTCAAGGGGTGATGGGCATGGAGCCGAACAATCTTACCCTATTTTGGGCCGGAGCGGTTGCGCTCTCAATCTTCGTCTACGTGATTCTTGATGGCTTTGATCTGGGCGTTGGCGTGCTGTTTGGCACGACAGACGAAGAAGCCAAACGCGTTCAGATGATGAACGCGATCGCTCCGTTCTGGGACGGCAATGAGACCTGGCTTGTGATCATCGGAGCAAGCCTGTATGCCGCCTTCCCGGTCGTCTATGCCGTTTTCCTCAGCGCTTTCTACCTGCCGGTGCTATTGCTGCTGGTCGGCCTGATCTTCCGCGGCATCGCGTTTGAATTTCGCGGCCGCGCCGGTGGCATGCGATGGTTCTGGGATTGGGGCTTCTTTCTCGGCTCTGTCGTCGTAGCGTTTGTGCAAGGCGCGGCCATTGGCGCGATGATGCGAGGCGTTCCGGTCGCGAACAACCAATACACCGGCGACGCATTTGGTTGGCTGCATCCGTTTCCGGTGCTGACCGGGATCGGCCTGGTGCTCGGTTATGGCCTGCTTGGCGCGGGATGGCTTGTCCTAAAGAGCGAGGGCACACTGCGGACTGGGCATACGAGCGTATACCCTGGCTTGTCGGAGGAGTGTTCATCGCGCTGGGCCTTGCGTTCTTCGTATCCATTACAGTCGACACAGGCGCCATTGCCCAAAGCAATTTACGAGACCGTCATTGGGGAATTGCTTTCCCGATTCTCGCCGTCGCGGCCCTGATCGGCGTTGTGGTGTCCGCGCGAGCAAATCGTGACGAGTTGCCGTTTCCGCTGACGGTACTGTTCTTTCTCGCGTCATACCTCACGCTTGGGGTGATGTTCTGGCCGTATATGGTCCCGTATTCCATCACCGTAGCTGACGCTGCTGCACCGGATGCTTCACTTGGGTTTTTTTTCTATGGAGGCGTTATCGTCCTGCCAGTGATCTTCTTATACTCGATCGGCGTCTACTATATTTTTCGGGGCAAGAATCGCGAGGGTTATGGCTGAGATCGTACGGCAACAACCCGGAGTGCCGGCGGCGCGGGCGGTCGCCTGAGGTCGCTTGGCAGGGCCAAGGTGCGCGGACCGTAAGGACCGGTCCGCGCTAAGAGATTATGCAGACAGTGCGACCGATCGCTCCCACGTGTTCCGTTATGAGGAGACCGCGATGACAAAGCTCCATCCCGTGCATGTCCTTCAGGCCAACCTTGAAGCAGCGCGCCTCAAGGCCGTTGAAACACTAGCGGCGAAAGAGGGCCCAACCGCTCCAGATGCACTACGGGAACTTGCGACAATCCATGCTGCCCTATCTGCTGTTCGGGAAGAAATCGAGACGCATGGCGTAAGGTTGGGATGGGGCAATAAGGGCGCACTGGACTAGTGAAGTGAGGGCTGGTGCCACATGCCTGACCAGCGCGTATTGTCGGATCGGGTCAAGACGGCAATCAAGACCGCGCTCGCCACGGTGCTTGCCTATGGCGTCGCCCTTTCCATGGACTGGGGACATGCTTATTGGGCCGCCTTTGCCGTGGCGTTCTGTACCCTGTCGACTGCCGGAGAATCGCTGAACAAGGGGCTGCTGCGGTTATTAGGGACCCTTTTGGGAAGTCTGGCGGCCGTCACTCTCATTGCCCTGTTCCCGCAGGATCGCTGGCTGTTCCTGATCGGCATGAGCATCTTTACCGGTTTCTGCACCTACATGATGCCTGGTAATTCCCGATGGTATTTCTGGCAGGTTGCCGGGCTCTCGGTGCCGCTCATTGCACTTGCCGGCGGCGCCGACCCTCTGAACGATTTCCAGACAATTATAACTCGTACCGAGGAAACAGCGCTGGGTTTCGTGAGCTACAGCCTGGTCTGGCTCTTGATCTGGCCGACCAGTAGCCGCGAAGCCCTCGAGGATGCAGTCCGTCGGCTCGCGGCCGCGCATCGCCAACTCGCCGCGCACTATCTCACGCCAACCATCGGTGAAACCGATGATGCGGGCCCAGAAGCCCTTCGGCGACAGACCACGCAAGTGCTGGCGCGTCTTGGTGGTCTGCTCGACGGCGCGGAGATCGACAGCTACGAAGTATGGGAGGCCCGCCACGCGTGGCGGAGCTTGATCCATCAGCTCTCGCAACTGACCAGCGCGTCGGAACGCTGGCGGCAGAGTTCTGCAGAGGTGAGCGAGGTCGACCGCCAGCGGCTGATTCCGGAGCTTGCAGAATTCGCTGGTGAGCTCGACCGCCGGTTCGCGGAAATCGGGCGCATGCTGGAGGGGCGTCCGCCGGAGCGCGGGCCGATTTCTGCGCCGCTGAACCTCGAAGACAAGGGGATGGCTTCGCTTTCGCCGTTCCACCGGGCCGCGCTCCTCCTCTATCGCAGTCACCTGCAGGAAATCGACAAGCTCACGCGCGATCTTTTTGAGACGGTCGCCGACCTCAGGAACTTTACCCGCGCGAAGATCGATCCGACCCGCGCGGCGGTACCGCTCCTGCCATGGGCGCTCGATCCCGAGCGCCTTGCGGGCGTCGCACGATGGTTCACGGGCCTGTGGCTGGCGTGGCTCATCGCCCTTTACGTGCCGGACATCCCGGATACGGTCGAGTTCATCGTTCTCACCAATTCGCTCTCGATGGCGCTTTGCGTCATGCCGCAGCTTCCGATCGCGCGCACTTCCTTGCAGATGCCATTCGGCGTCGTTCTCGGAGGTGTCATCTACGTCCTGGTGATGCCCCACCTCACGAGCTTCGCCGAGCTCGGGGTTGTGATTTTCGCGGCTGTCTTCCTGATCTGCTACCTGTACCATCGACCAACACAGGCCGCCGGCAAGGCGGCGGCGCTCGCGTTGCTCGCCATTCTGATGGGCGTCGCCAACGAGCAGGACTACAACTTTCTCAGTGTTATAAATCTCGCCGTGGTCGTCGCGCTGGTTTTTGCCGTGCTGGCGGTCGCGACGCATTTCCCCGTGTCATTCCGCGCCGAGCACGTGTTCCTCCGCCTGCTCGGCCGCTTCTTTCGCGCTTGCGCATATCTTGCCTCGACGCTGCAGTGGGACCCCGCCAACCCGCCGACGCGGTGGCAGCGTCTCAGGCGCGTGTTGCATCTCGGCGACCTGGCAAGCGTCCCGGGCAAGCTCGCCATCTGGGGAAGTGCGCTGCCCGCGGCGGCCTTGGGTCAATCCACGACCGGGCAGATGCAGGCGCTCGTCGACAGCGTGCAAGCCCTTGCCTACCGCATGCAAGACCTCATTGAGATCCGCGCCACACCGCAATCGCAAGTGCTCGCGCGCGAACTGCTTTTCCAGGTTCGCGCGTGGCGATTAGGATTGCAGGATATCTTTTGCAATCTCTCGCAGCATCCCGAGGCGGCGGATTTTGCCGATTTTCGGTCGCGGCTCGATGCGATGCTGGAGCGACTTGAAGAGCAGATCGAAAAAGCGTTGCCGGTGAGGACCAGGCTAGCCTTGCGACACGCGAGAACGAGAATTCAATTCGCCTGCTCGGCGCATTTCGTGGCGTGTCAGAGGAGTTGGTGAATTTTGCGAGGCAGTCGGGCGGGATTGATTGGGCTCGCCTGCGTGAGACCCGGTTCTGAGGGAGGCATGGCGATGCATCTGATTCCGCACGAGCTATACGTAGGAGAAATCTTCTTCCCGCCGATGCTGCTCAATGCCGCGCTGGGTCTCGTCGCCGCCACGATCACGGCGCGGCTTTCGAACCGTTTCCGAGTGTCGCGCTACTTTTATCAGCCGTCGCTGGTGCTGATCGCGTTGACCGTGATCTACAGCGGCCTGTTCTCCATCTTTCTGATTCCGGGGTGAGATCATGAAACCGATCGTGAAAATCATCACCACAGGCGTGATCGTGCTGGCAGCTCTTGGCATGATTGCCTACAAATACCTTGACTATGTGAAATATCCCTGGACGCGGGATGGCCTCGTGCGGGCGCTGGTTGTTGAGATCGTTCCGCGCGTATCCGGTCCGCTCGTTCGTGTGCCGATCCAGAATAATCAACTGGTAAAGAAGGGCGATCTTCTATTTGAAATCGACCCAAGCACATTCCAGGCGACCGTGAATCTGGCACGTGCTCAGTTCGACAACATGGGTGACATCGTCAAGTCCCTTGTCGAACAGGTTGAAGGACTGAAGCGCACCGTCGAGCAACGCCAAGCAGAGATCGGCGAGGCGAAGTTTGAGGTCGAAGGTTCCGCCGCAGAGGTGGAGAACGCGCGGGTCAGCTTGGGACGCGCCAAGGAGTTGTTCACGGAGACGGTGAACACGCAGAGAGACGTCGACGACAAATCCATGGCGTATCAGGTGGCCGTCGCAAAGCTGGGCGCAGACAGAGCGAAAGTGAGCCAGATGACCGCGGCGCTGGCGCAAGCGAAAGCCGATCTGGCTCGCGGGTTAGCCGATCTCGGCGTGATCGGAGAGCATAACCCTCGGCTGCGCCGGGCCGCGGCGGACCTGGAAATCGCTCAATTGAACCTGGACTTCACGAAGGTATGGGCCCCCACGGATGGATACGTCACCAATTTGCGATCGGGCGTCGGGGATTCGGCGGTTGCCCATCAACCGATGCTGGCCGTGATTGATGCCAATAGCTTTCTACGTCCAGGCATTCTTCCGGGAAACCTTTGTGGGGAATTTCCAAAAAGGCGATCGGGCCGTTGTCACGCTGATGAGCTATCCCGACACTCCCTTGGAGGGCAGCGTCGACAGCATCGGCTGGGGCATTGCCCAGCAAAACGGCAGCACAGGCTTCGAGCTGTTGCCCTCCGTCAAGCCGACCTTCGAGTGGATTCGACTCGCGCAGCGCATACCGGTAGCGGTGCGCATCGAGAAGCGTTCCAGACAACATCAAACTGCGCGCCGGCACCACGGCCTCGGTGGTGGTCATCACCGGAACGAGCACGGACGGTGACCGGGTGCCACCGGTTCCCCGCGCGTTGCAATGAAGTCATTAGCGCCCAGCCCGAAACAAACATTTGTGCAAGATGCGGGGAGGTACCGACAGCCCGGCAGGCGATGACGGTTATTGTAATTCTGAATTGCGAAGAACTTATCCCACCCGTGAAAGGGAGCATCCTTTGGAAGCAGATGGGTAAAGTCTTCCACCGATGCCGTGGAAGCCCCGGCGGAGCTCCCGGCGGGGGGGCCTTAAAGATAGGGACACCAAGTCGTTCGCGTTCAGCTGCTGCAACACATCGTTCAGCGGATGCGTAAAGCCATCAGCAAGGTAGACTATGTTGAAGCACTGGCTCATTGACCTCATTGGTCACGTTTCCGGTCTCAGCGATGCACAAATTAGGCAAATTGAGAGATCTTTCCCGGCGAGCAAGGCGCTGATCGATCTTCTCATTAGGGCGCAGCCGATCATCGAACAGGCACAAAAGCTGTACGCAGAAGCTGAGCCGCTGATCGATGAAGCAATGAAAGAGTGGCAGACTGTCGGCCCCGCGGCGCAAATTTTGATCGATGTTATCGGACATCATGTCAATAAAGGTAGTTCGCCCGCTGAGGCCGCTGAGGCAGTCCGCACGGCACTTAACGGCTCAATCAAGAGCGTCGCCCAGGATCATTGGATCGATCGGCGAATGAGCTGTGTAACCGTGTTTGGGGGAACTGGCTTTGTTGGCCGTCGCGTCGTGCGCCATTTGCGCGAGTTTGGCGCCACAGTGCGCGTCGCGTCACGGCACTCTGGGCGGGCTGAGGGCGACGACGTCAAACAGATCGCCGCCGACGCACATGACGAACGCTCCGTAGAGGCCGCCATTGCGGGCGCCGATGGCGTGGTCAACGCGATTAGCCTGTACGTCGAGCACGGAAGCGATACATTCCATTCGGTGCATGTCGAAACGGCGGCTAGGGTCGCGAGCGTAGCGCGGCGGGTCGGAGCCAAGCGGCTAGTTCACCTATCAGGAATTGGGGCCGACGCGGCCTCGCCATCGCCCTATATTCGCAGTCGCGGCGAAGGCGAGGCGGCCGTGCAGGCCGCATTCCCTGGCGTGGTCATCATCCGCCCAGCGGTGATGTTTGCGTCGGACGATAGCTTTCTCACGACAATTCTCAGGTTGCTTCGGGTCCTTCCGGCTTATCCGATGTTCGGCAACGGCAGGACGAGGCTCCAGCCGGCGTATGCGGATGACGTTGCTGCGGCGATTGCACAAGTTCTGCTGCAGAGCAAAAAGCCACATCCTATCTACGAACTGGCTGGCCCGCGCGTCTATCCATATGAGCAGCTACTGCGGACCATTGCCCGTACCGCAGGTCTGCGGCCGGTGCTGATGAGAATGCCGTTTACCTTGTGGGAGCGTCTTGCTGGCGTCGCTGAAATCCTGCCGCACCCACCGCTCACCCGCAATCAGGTCGAGCTTATGCAGATCGACACCACAGCCTCGGACAACTTGCCGGGGTTTCGCCAGCTCAGCATTTCGCCGCGATCGCTCGAAGAAGAACTCGACGCGATGCTCAAGCAAGGCAAATGAGGAAACTCAGTGATGGTAGTCGGCTCGTCTAAGTAGGCGTACTCGTAAATCGAGGTTGATTGGTTCGTCTTAGTCGATGTCCGCTATGCCCCCGATAGGGGACCAAATTCGGCGCCGCAGCGAAATGACGCTGTGGGCCAAAACCAGAAGTGACCGGTCGCGCCTACCGTTCCGGCATCCCGGCTTTGCGCAGCCCGCTCTTAAACCGCCAGTGAAATTTCATAAACGCGGCGTTGTCGTCGGGCACATAGGCCCATTGCTCGATCGTCCGCGTGCGGGTGCTTTCCAGCGCGAGATATTGGGCCAGCGTCGCGCGTGCTTCCGCATCACGGCCCGTCAAAGCAAGTTCGGAGGTTAATCCAGCGATACTGGTCGGATTTGGGGGCGATATGGCCGCCGCACGTCGGAACCAGACCAAGCCTTCTTCATCCTGCTCCAGCATCATATAGGCCCATCCCTTCATCAGCAGGAAAGTCGACGTCTGCGGATCGCGTGGGCTGAGACGAATTCCACGGTCGGCATATTCGAGCATCTTTTCCGGATGGGCGAGAAAAAAGTGGAGAAGCGCCAACCTCAGATAGGCGCCGGCATAAGTGGGATTGAGCGCCAGGTAGCGCTCGGCAGCGGCTATACCGCCCGGGACGCGGTGTTGACCCTCCAGCACCGTGGCCTTCGCGCAATGAGCGGCATAATATCCAGGATCGATTTCAAGCGCGCGCCTTACCAGAACATTGGTTCGCTCCAGGTCGGCCGCGGCGTCGGGGCTTTGAACGCGCGACACGCGATAACCGTAATTCGTCGCGAGCTGGACCAGGGCACGCACGTTGCCGGGATCGATGCTCAGCGCTCGCTCGCACAGTTCGTAGTTAGGCATCCCTGCGTAACCCAGGCGATACGTAGCCGCCTCGCACTGCATCGCCAAATCTTAAGCCGCGTGACGATGTCGTCCTGTGCGTGCAGGATATCGGCGCGATCGACATCAAATCGGTCTGACCACAGCGTTTTCACGGTTTGGGTGTCGATCAGCCTAGCGTTGATGCGCAGCGATGTCTCGCTGCGCAGCACGCTGCCCTCCAGAGCATATCGCACGTCGAGATCGGCACCCAACTGCTTGACGTCGACCGGCTTGCCCTTGAGGGTGAGTGCACTGCCGGCCGCGATCACGGTCGCACCGCGCAGCCGCGATAGCGCCGTCGTCAATTCGCTAGTGATGATGTCACCGAGATAACCCTGCGCCGGATCGGCGTTCAGGTTCGCAAACGGAAGCACGATCAGCGACAGGCGCGGGTGTTCCGTGGCCGGCCGCTCCCTGATCGTAGCGTACCAGATTGCCGCCGCAAGCGCGAGAACGCCGACGACGATCAGCAGGAGGGTTCGGGGGCCGTCTTTGAAAGACGTGTCTCGCTTGAGCCGCGACACCAACCGAGCGCTCGCCCTTCTTCGGCATCGCGGTGTCGTCAATAACCAGCACCGCATCCTTGCCGCCGACAAGCCGGTCGGCCTGATTGAGCAGTTCCGATTCCAGCGGTGTCGCGTCCCAGACACCATCGGCGATGAAATGGTGCAACTGATCGTAGTTGCCCGTTGCAAGGCGTTCCGCCATCGGCTGAACGCTTTTGCGATCACCACGGCCGATCAATCCCGCAACGTAAAGCGGACACATCCGCTGCCGGGTCTTATGACCCAACCGATCCAGGAATGGCTTCAGCCAGCATTCGAGCTCGTCTTCCCATCCCACCATGGTCAGCCCTCCAAGAGCCGACCACCCATGAATCATTGAAAAATCGATTCGGGAATCCTCTTACGATCGCCAACTAACAATCTGCCAAAGTAGTGCTAGGGCGCGTACTCATAAATCGTCGGTCGTTCCCCACCAGCTTTGTGCAACCCCAGCAATTGACGCGAGGGCCAAAAGCGGCTGTCGCACACCGTCTTACAAGCTTAAAGGAGACGCCGCTTTGCAAACGGCGTCCGCTTCGCGACTAGGTATCATTTACTTCGACCGAGTCCCCTGAACCGCAGCAGCGGCCTTGCGAATGAACTCGAGGACAACGTCAGGCTGGGATAGCATGGTGACGTGACTGCTGTTGGTCTCGACCGTGGTCGCGTTTATGCGTTTCGCCAGAAGGCACTGAAGATCGGGATGCACCGTCTGATCCTTCTGAGCGAGGATGTACCAGCTCGGCTTCGACTTCCAGGCAACCTCGTTGAGCTTCTGCTGCTTGAGGAGGTCGGCAGCGGGCGGATAGTGGGTTGCCCAGACCAGCTTCTGATCCTGCTCGGAAAGATCGCCCGCGAAGTACTTGATGCCTTCCGGCTTGATCCAGACGCGTCCACCTGCAACCTCGATGTTGGAGAAGATTTCGGTCGGGTATCCGAGCATTAGCTCGCCGCAAGGTCCGTATATGGCCATTTCGGACGTGCCGCGCCAAACTGACGATGTCCGCTTATGGGGTCAGAGCGGACCTCGCGCTTCGGCGCATTTCGGTCCGGACGTGACCCAAGGCGGACCTTGCGCTTCACCTTAGCGCGCCGCCGCCGGCTGCCGATCCTAGGTCCTCGACGCATCGCCGACATGGCGTGCATCCGCGCTCGCGGCGATTTCGCCGGTGCAAGAGTCAGTAGCAATGGGCTTAAAGCGATGACCAAAACGCGGCACGGGTTTCGCGAGCACCCAATCACACCTCCGAGATGGTGTCAGCGCCGCCGCGCGGCGCGCGCCATTTAGTGCGCGCTAGGCTTGACGAGTGGGCGCGTCACCTGTCGACATCTGGGGTCCAGCCGCCGAGATTCCGATCTCGGCAATGGCGAATATCGCCAAAGCTTAACAAGGAGAACTCAAATGCGTCTGTGGCACATTTATTATCCAGAAAATGCGTACTCAGCCGAGGACAAATGCGCGCTTGCGACGCGTATCACGGACCTCTACGCGGACGTCGGCTTGCCCCGGTTCTATGCAAGCGTTGTCTTTCACGAGTTGCCGAAGAACTCGTTCTTTGTCGGCGGAAAAGCAACGAACGATTTTGTCAGGATCTGGATTGATCGGATTGCTCGCGTAACTGCTCCCGAGCGGCGAGCGTGGTGGCTGGAACGCGTCAACACTATCCTCAATCCCTTCGCACGCGAGCGGGGTTATCGCTGGGAGGTCCACATTGACGAAACGCCCATCGATTTCTGGACCATCAAGAGGACCGCCCGTCGGCATATACTTGAGTGTGGGCCCAACCTTCAGCGAGCTGATCGCGGCGATGGGTATCATAACAATTTAGCGAAGGAAGCGCGAGATGGCGAACACAACAATCGTGCCAAAACATATCGCTGAGGCAATCGTATCCCCGCGAGCCCACGCCGAACCTATCGAACGTGAATCACTGCTTTCGGGCTTGCGATACCTTCGGGTCACTAATCCGGTCAAGCGTTTATCCCTCGCGCTACCAAGCACGCTCAGACCCTTTGGTATCGTCACCGTGAAGAATCGCTCGCTCAGTCCACCCGCGGAGCTTTTCATCGGTCACGCGCGAAAGCTTGCGGCGACCGTCGCGAAATAATGTGCCTCTGGCGAGTCCACTGAGTCATGCCCGGTTGGGTCAAGAGCAAGCTTGGCGTGAATGTCGGCTTCTGGCGCAAAGCGGCCTCGAGGCGACGACGCGCATCGAGCCGAAAGAGCTTTTGACCATACACTTACGGATCAATGAGAACGCCTGGGTTGAGCATGCCTTGCGGATCTAATTCGCGCTTGGCTCCTCTTAGTGCGGCGGCGAAAAGCTCCGGCCGCTGTCGATCGTACCAAGATCGGTGATCGCGACCGACGGCATGATGATGCGTGATGGTGCCACCTGCTGCGATCAGCGTGTCGCTCGCCGCATTCTCTGATGGCCTGCCACTGCTCGAGAAGCGCGCCGTGTCGACCGAGTGCGTGGAAAGAAAAATAAGGTGCAGGCCCGTCCGGGTAGACGTGGGTGAAGCGGCAGGTGACTTCACCCTTCACGCCTGTCGCTTCCAGAATAGCGCGCTCGGTTGCCGCTTTGACTTTGTCGTGAAAGTTTTCGAACTGATCCCAGGTGATGGCAGTCTCAAACGTATCGTTGATGAGGCCCGCGGGCGTCAGAAATTCGCGCGCATAGGGCATGCGAATGAACGCGTTGCGCCAGATGCCCGCCGCGCCTTGCAGATGCGCGTCGCTGGCCTTCGCGGGTTCCGGCGTTCCGCGATGGTCGGCGCAGCACTCGAGCGCGCGCGCCATCCAGGCGTCCAGCGGATGATCACCCGATTCGAACGCGAGCACCATGATGGCAGCACTGCCGTCCGCCGCACCGGTGTTGAAGGCCTCCTGCGGGTCCAGGATCCGGCAATTCGACGGATAGAGGCCAGCTTGCGCGACCGAACGCACGGCGCGCGCGGCATCGAAGAAGGAGGGGAAACGAAGCGATGTGCCAGCGCGGAAGCTTGGACGCGGCTGCAATCGCATCCAGGCACGCGAAATCACGCCCAGAATTCCTTCCGAGCCGATGAACATGCGGTCGGGACTAGGCCCGGCACCAGATCCGGGAAGTCGGCGCGTCTCCATCACGCCAACGGGCGTCACGACACGCAGGCTTTCGACGAAATCGTCGATATGAGTATGAAGACTGGCAAAATGGCCGCCCGATCGCGTCGCAATCCAACCGCCAAGCGTCGAAAATTCAAAACTCTGAGGGAAGTGCCGCAACGTAAAGCCATGCGGCTTGAGCTGGTTTTCCAGGGACGGACCATAGGTGCCGGCCTCGATCGATGCGGCACGCGATACCGGGTCCACCTCGACTACTTTGGACAGATTGCGTAGATCGAGGGTGACGGCAGCCTTATGTTTGATGCCGTCAACGCGCGGCTCGACGCCGCCGCAGACGCTTGAGCCGCCTCCATAAGGTGTCAGCGAAGCGCCGACAGTGCTCGCCCAGTCCATCACGGCAGAAATCTCGGCCTCGTTGCGCGGATATGCCACAACGTCGGGTGCGCAATTGAATCGCCAAGCGTTGCGCGACGTAATCCGGGTAGGACTTGCCGTAGCTGCGTACGACGCGATCGTAGCGGTCGGTCGTGCAAAAGGGGGCGAGTGAGGCCGGCGGCGTCACGCGCGGTTCTCGCAAGGAGAGATCGTCGAGGCCCGGGACAACGATCGTGTCGAATTGGTCGCCGAGTTGCGGGTCTCGGCCGAGCACAAACGTCCGCTCCTCGACACTCACGCCTTCGCCTTCTCGCCCCCAGCCGTAATGTTTCAGCCTTGCGCCAGTCATGAGGGTTCCTCGTGTTTGGTTTCTTGGAACGAAGAAAATATTCTGAACGACGGCGCTGCGCCAGAGCATTCGATTGTTTGCGGCAATGGCCGATGTTTGCGGCAACGGCCGACTGGCCGTGATCTTGGTTCTATGAGTCCATTTGTACGATTGACCGCCAGAAATGACCTAGGCATCCGGATGGGATCGATCCGCTCGTAGCTGCATCTGGCACTCGGCGCTCGGGGTATGCTAACGTAGATCCGTTAATTGCGAATAGAGGTTCATATGTCTGCCTATTTCATTGTCCAAAGCACGATCAAAGACGAAGCGCAGTATCAGAAATACGTGCAAGCCGTCGTGCCGTTCATCGCCAGCTTCGGCGGAAGGCTTGTTGCCAGACGCGCAAAGTAGACGTGCTGGAAGGCGAACATGACGAGCGGCCAGTCGTCATGTTCGAGTTTCCGAACATGGAGGCGATCCACGCGTTCTGGAATCTCCGGATTACGTTTCGATCAAGAAACTGCGCGAAGGAATAGCCACACTAAACATTTGGGCCTTCGCGGGCGCCTGATCGGTTTGGACCACAAGGCGGGCTCGAGCGCTTACGTCGGCGAGGGGTCTTCGCTTTCACACAGCCAGGGACATTCGCGTCGTTGTCGGACGACCGCTTCTGGCGCGGCCATTCGAAAAATTGGCGATACCTGGCAAGCGTCAAGCGCACGTATGGTCGGCCCACACGTCCTAGCATCCGGTAAGAGAGTGCGAAGCCCTCCCTCTCCGCCATCATTAGCCGACAGCACAGAAGTCCTTCAGAATCAGGTGTTTCTCGAACCGCCGGA
The DNA here is from genome assembly GCA_963770385.1 of uncultured Alphaproteobacteria bacterium. GTDB lineage: Bacteria > Pseudomonadota > Alphaproteobacteria > Rhizobiales > Xanthobacteraceae > Bradyrhizobium. The sequence continues at coordinate 5,442,862 of CAVYPJ010000003.1, forward strand.
GAAATTACAGTGTAGTATCATGGTGTAGCACCGAGATGCCCCAAATAGCCATCTTTGAGACGACGGTCGTATAATAATGGATTCGGAATGTCCTCCCTTCTTCGCGTTGTGAGGACGTCAATTTCGTTGCGCGGTCCAGTAGCCCGAGCATCGCGCATTTCCTGCGTAGCCGCTCCATGTCCCGCGGCCAGAGACACTGGAGAGTCTGCCTGAGCCGGAGGCGTATTTATCCTGAACGGTCACCGAAGCGCGAACCGCGCCGGATTTCGCGACGTATCCTCTGAACTTCACGAGGTTAGGATGCGTCACAACTCCGTTAGAAATATTGACGGTGAAGTTGTAGGTAGGATCGCATGCACCTCGTTGCGTCACGAAGACGAGGTCCCAAGAACCATCATAGGCCGATCGTGCGTGTGCGGTACTCGCTAGGGCAACAAAACAGCATGTTGCCGTTGCGCAAAGCGAAAGCTTTTTCATGTTATTTCTCCGAAGCAAGTTAGCGGTGGTTGGTTTCGCTATGGAACGTTATGGAAAATGGTGAAGCGATTGACCCACTAAAAGATGACATTTTCTCAAATCGCATCAAACCCGCGCGAGGTCGGAGGGTCGCACCATCGCGGGCCGCCGCATCTCAGCACTTGACTGAACGCCGGACTTCGGCCGCGCAGAACTCCATGACGGGGCTCCGCTAGTCATTCCCGACTGTCCTGGAGGAGGTCGAAAGTGGACGGGCCTTCGAGAGTTTTGGGCCGCTCCAGCACCTCGGAGTGACGCAACGTGCGTCTTGCATCGTGGTATCCCACGCGCCAATACTCCTCCCATCGACAAGGCCCTACAATCCGCCGCGCGCGCGCGAGATACGCGCCGCGGGTTAAATGCTGCCTTGAGGGGAGGGCCGCTTCTGGCGCAAAGCGGACATTCGTCCTTGCGCGGAGCTCGGCTACAGTTCCAACCGGTCCGAAGTACGAGATCTGGAGAAAAACCGTCGACTTCCGATCACAACAGGTAGAGAGTTATTTTTCACCGCTCGGATTGGCTTCTGCATGACCGCGCTCTGGTGGCAGGTGGGTGTGATCTATCAGATCTACCCACGTTCCTTTCAGGACACCAACGACGACGGCATCGGCGACCTCACGGGGATCGGGCGGCGGCTCGAATATCTTGTCAGCCTTGGGGTCGACGCGATCTGGATCTCCCCCATCTACCCGTCGCCGATGGTTGATTTCGGCTATGACGTCGCCGACTATTGCGACGTCGATCCACGCTTCGGCACGCTGGCAGACTTCGACGATCTGCTCATGCAAGCCCATCGGCGGGGGCTTAAGGTTTTGCTCGACTTCGTGCCCAACCACACATCCGACCAGCACCCGTGGTTTGTCGAGAGCCGCTCTTCGCGAGAAAATCAGAAAAGAAACTGGTACATCTGGCGCGATCCTGCCGCTGACGGCGGACCACCCAACAACTGGATCAGCGATTTCGGCGGCTCAGCCTGGGAATGGGACAAGGTAACCGGACAATATTACTACCACGCCTTTCTGAAGGAGCAGCCAGACCTCAACTGGCGTCATCCAGCCGTGCAAGCGGCGATGTACGATGTGATGCGTTTTTGGTTCGACCGCGGCGTCGATGGCTTCCGTATCGACGTGCTGTGGCACATGCTCAAGGCGGCAGACTTCCCGGACAATCCACCCAACCCGGCCTATCGGTCCGAAATGGGCGAAATGCACCGCCTGCTTCAACTTCATTCGACAGACCAGCCCGAGGTGCACCGGATCGCTGCCGATATGCGTGAAATCGCCGACAGCTATGGCGCCAGGGGACAGAGCGAGCGAGTCCTGATTGGTGAGGTCTACCTGCCAGTCGATCGGCTCATGCAATATTATGGTGATACGCGCCCAGAGGTGCACCTGCCGTTCAATTTCCAGCTCATTGATACGCCGTGGGGGGCGCGCTCCCTTGCGGCATTGATCGCCAACTATGAGGCGGCGCTACCGTCCGGTGGCTGGCCAAACTGGGTGCTCGGCAACCATGACCGGCCGCGCGTTGCCGCCAAGCGCGGTCAGGCCCAGGCCCGCGTCGCAGCGATGCTGTTGCTGACGCTCCGCGGCACACCCACGCTCTACTATGGCGACGAACTCGGTTTGAGTGATGTCGGGATCGAACCATCCCAGGTCCGGGACCCGCGCGAGTTGCGCGAGCCCGGTTTGGCGTTGGGCCGCGACCCCGTGCGCACGCCGATGCCATGGGATGAGAGCGAAAATGCCGGTTTCACCACGGTTAAGCCGTGGCTGCCGCTCAATGCCGACTGGCCCACGCGCAACGTGGCGCGCATGACGGAAGATTCTCAATCAATCTTGACACTTTATCGTCGGCTAATTGCGCTCAGGCGGAATTGCTTGGCGTTGTCGACCGGTGATTTCGTACTGTTGAGTGGGGAAGGCGAGATACTTGCTTACGAGCGCCGACACGACGCGGAGCGGCTGATTGTGGCGCTCAACTTCGGGGGGAGGCCGCACCGACTGCAGTTGCCGGATTGGGCGCGTGGGAGTCGGTTGCTGTTGTCCACTGTCGACGATGCGACGCTGGTTGAAGGCGGGGCCATCCTGCTACGGTCGAATGAAGGTGTAGTGCTTAGGGCCGGATAGCACCAAGCAGGGAAGGAGGGTTGCTTGCGTATCGCCATGCTGGCGCCGATCTCCTGGCGAACACCGCCGCGCCATTACGGTCCCTGGGAGCAGGTCACGAGTCTCTTGACCGAGGCGCTGGTGGCGCGCGGTGTTGATGTCACCCTGTTCGCCACAAAGGATAGCAGAACCGCGGCCAGGCTCGATGGCATTTGCCCGGCGCCCTATTCCGAGGACCCCGCGATCGACGCCAAAGTGTGGGAGATGCTCCACGTCGCCCATGTCTTTGAACAGGCTGGTGAGTTCGATCTTATTCACAACCAGGCCGATTTCGTACCGCTCGCCTTCTCGCGGCTGGTCGGGACCCCGATGGTGACAACGATCCACGGTTTCTCGTCAGAGCGCATTCTGCCCGCCTTCAAGCAATACGAAAATCGCGTCCACTATGTCGCGATCAGCCAGGCCGACCGCCATCCGGACCTGCGCTATGCCGCAACGATCCACCATGGCATCCCGCTGCAGGACTTTCCCTTCGACCCGCATGGCAGCGAAGATCTGCTTTTCTTCGGCCGCATTCATCCGGACAAGGGGGCTGCTGAAGCGATCACGGCAGCCCATCGATCCGGACGGAAATTGATCATGGCCGGCATCGTCCAGGACCAGAATTATCACAACGAGCAGGTCGCGCCCGCACTCGACGGCCGGTCCGTCGTCTACCTTGGCCCGGTCGGCGGCGCGGCGCGCGCAAGGACTCTCGGCTCCGCGCGCGCGCTGCTCCACCTCATCAATTTCGATGAGCCGTTTGGCCTGTCGGTGGTGGAAGCACTCGCCTGCGGAACGCCAGTGATTGCCTGCAACCGCGGATCGATGCCCGAGCTGATCGAGGATGGCGTAACCGGCTTCCTGGTCGACAGCCTCGATGCGGCGGTAGATGCGATCAATCGTATCGGCGAAATCGATCGCGCCGCGTGCCGTGCGGCGGTATCTGCACGCTTCACGGTAGATCTCATGGCCGATCGATATTTGGGCCTGTACCGATCGATCCTTGGCTGAGAATCGGTGGTTGCAAGAAGTCTACGGCCAAAAATGACAAGCGCATCGACCCGGTTCGATGCGCACTGCGTGGCCGAGCGCAGTATTTCGTCAGCTTTAGCTCTCGCGCGCAGGATAGTCGCAAATGACCGCCATTGGCGCAAAGCGGTCATCCGCAATAAGAACGTTTATCCCCGCGCAAGAACAATATCGAAATTCAGCACGCGGAGGCCGGATCCATCTTCCGATGGAACCGGCTTTGCAATCAGCAAATCCGGACGGAGCGCGGCGTTGAGCAGCCGGTCGCAGGCATTGAGCGGTTCGTCGGGAAAATACATCTGGGTGATCAGCCGCTCGAACCGGCCGTGAACCTCGAAGTGAATGTGCGGCGGCCGCATCCAGTCGGGACCCGCGGGATAGGCACCGGGCTTGACGGTCTTGATCCGATAGACGCCGTCATCGTCGGATCGAATGCCAACGCAACCGACGAAGTGAGGGTCGAGTGGCGCGGGGTTGGGGTCATTGACGTGAACGTAGCGGCCGAAGGTGTTGGCCTGCCAGATCGTGACGGGTACGCCGCGGACAGGGTCGCCCGCGAGATTGAATATTCTCCCCGTCACTTCGATGATCTCTCCCTGCGCGTACCCTTCGAGTTCCTTCGACTGAGGTCAGGTCGGCCTGCGGTACCGGCGTTTGTGTTTGCCCGGTTGGGAAGTAGGGGCCGAGAATCTGGTCCGGCGTCCGATGCCTGCGCGTGGCGGTTGAGTTGTCCATGACCCGCCTCAATCTTCTGGCGTAAAGCCAGAGGCCTGCACGATCGGTCCCCAACGTTCGAAATCGGATTTGATCAGTTGCGCAAATTCCTTGGGCGTTTCGCCGGCGGGATCCATGGAAAGCTTCGCCAAGGTCGTTTTGAACGCGTCGGTGTTCACCACCGCGCGGATCGCTTCATTGAGACGGTTCACCGTTCCGGCAGGCGTACTTGCCGGAACGAAGACACCAAACCACTCATTGGCTTCCAGCGCCGGATATCCGGCCTCGCGAACCGTCGGCACATCGGGAAGCCGTGGAGATCGCTGCGGCTCCGGTTGTCGCCAGCGCGCGGACGGCGCCGGATTGCACGTGCGGCAACGCCGTGCCGATCGGATAGATCGTCGCGGCAATTCGACCGCCGATCAGGTCCTGAATGCCGCCCGGGCCGCCATAGGGCAGATGCACGAATTCGAACCGGCCGGCCTTGGCCAGGCTCACGCCCGTGAAATGCAGCATCGATCCCGCCGCCGCCGTGCCGTAGGTCGCCTGCTTGGGATTGGCCGCGCACCATGTCACGAAGTCGGCCAGCGTCCTGACGTCGGCCGGCACCATCGGACCGACCGTGATCAGAAATGGAAACGAGCAGACCGTGGTGACGGGAACGAAATCCCTGAACGCGTCATAGCCAAGCGACTTGTAGACATGCGGGAATACGGCGACGTTGGAGGCGGGCGTCAGGATCATCGCGGTGCCGTCGGCCGGACTGCTTTTCAGCGCCCCGAGCGCGAGACGGCCGCCAGCGCCGGGACGATTGTCGACGATGAACGAAGGCGGCGTAATCCTTCATTCCCTCGACCAGCATCCGGGCGATCACGTCGATGGCGCCGCCGGCGCCGAAGCCCACCAGCATGCGTGAAGCGGTCTCGGCGGCGGCGGTTTGAAGCGCGTCGGGGAAAATGGCGGCAAGGCCACCGGTGCACGCCAGCGATATGAGCCTTCGTTTTGTGATCATGGGATCGCTTTCATTTCCGGGCCGGCAATCATCGAACCACCGTCACTCTGGTCGCACCGGGCATTATCTGGTAGACCGAAAATTGCGGCATCCCTGTAACCCCCAGGTTAAGGCTCGCAATGGACTGGTCGGATCGAATTGGCCGGCGCATCAAGTTGCGCGACCTTCATATCCTGATGGCGGTTGCCGATACCGGCAGCATGGCGAAGGCGGCCGTCAGGCTGAGGATTTCACATCCCGCCGTCTCGAAGGCGATATCCGAAATTGAAGGCACGCTCGGCGTGCGGTTGTTCGATCGTAACTCGCAGGGCGTTGAACTCACCGCCCATGGCGAAGTACTGCTTCGTTGCGGCATCAATGTCTTCGACGAGATGCAGCAAGGCCTTCGCTCGCTCGAGCACCTATCCGATCCGCACTCCGGCGAGGTGAGGTTGGGATGCACCGACATTATTTTGCACAGCTTGGTGCCGCCGATCGTGCGCAAATTTTCGGCCAAATTTCCCGGCGTGCAGCTGGACATAAGATTGACCAATCCTGGTGAACATCAGGTCCAGGAACTGCGTGAGCGCAAGATCGATCTGCTGATTACGAGGGCCACAGGACGGCAGGACGACTTCCATTCCGAAGTTTTGTTCGATGAGCCGTTTGTTTTCGTTGTCGGAGCACACAGCGAATTGGCGCGAAAGCGCCGACTTGCCCTCGCGGACATCATCAAGGGCAATTGGATCTTGCCACCCTATGATAGCGCCCCGGGCGCGTTGGTTGCCGAGGTATTTCGAGCCAGTGGCTTTTCACCACCGAAGCCGCTTCTCAAAACCATAGCCATACAGCTTACGGTGTCGCTGATAGCGAGCGGCGAATTTGTCGGCATTCTTCCGGCGTCCGTCGCGGCATTAAGCGGGCATCGAGCCGCTTTGAGGGTTTTGCCGCTAACATCCATGGGCCCGCGGATTTCAGCCGAAATCGTGTTCTTGAGGAACCGGACCCTCAGCCCTGCGGTCCAGTCGTTCGTAAATTGCACGCGTGAAATCGCGAAATCTCTGGTTCATGTACCTTGATCAACCGATTGGTCTCGCGATCTGTCTGTTTGCAGAATGAGCGATTATGGAGCGGCCGCTTCTGGCGCAGAGCGGACATCGGTCTGAGCGCCCATGTCGGCTAAGCGGCAGTTCCGGACTCATGCACCGCAACAGAATTCGTCCTATTCGCCACCTCGTTGCCGCGGCTGAGCATCGGATGCGCTATCACCGGATTGATCGCGACCGCGGTTTCAAATCACGCCGGCAGGCCTGCCGACGTTTGGTCGAACGCAGATTCCTGTCGGCGCAACGGGTCGGGCATCTTGCCACGGCCGATGGCAGGGCCATTCCGCACGTCGTGCCAGTGTGTTTTACGATTTCGCAAGGCACCCTGTACATCACCATCGACGAGAAGCCGAAGCGTGTGGCTGGAGCAGCACTCAAGCGCGTCCGCAACATCGAGCGCAACCCGATGGTCGCCATCGTGGTTGATCGGTACGACGAAGACTGGACCCAGCTTGGCTGGGTGATGTTGCGTGGACGGGCCGAGATCCTGCGCGCCGGGACCGAGCACGATCACGCGCAGGAGCTGCTACGCTCCCGGTACCGCCAGTTGGCGGCGATGCAGATCGCCGATCGGCCCGTCATCGCGGTCCGCCTGGAGCGGGTGAAGAGCTGGGGCGACCTGTCCGTGGGCGCGGACGAGGCCGACCATGATGGTCAAGCCTAGACGCTGTTGCGACCGTCACGTGCGGTTGCGTAGGATGGAGCCTGGCCGCAACCGGGGAGTATGGGACATGCATGTCGGGCTTACGATGTTTCCGACGGATTACGCGATTCCACCGCACGACCTTGCCGTGGCGGCGGAGGCGCGAGGTTACGATTCATTGTGGTTGCCGGAGCACAGTCACATTCCCACCAGTCGCAAATCGCCGTGGCCCGGCGGCGCCGAGCTGCCGAAGTATTATTACGATACCTACGATCCGTTCCTCTCGCTGGCCGCTGCCGCCGCGGTGACGAAAACCATCAAGCTTGCGACGGGGATCTGTCTTGTCGTCGAGCGCGATCCAATCCACACCGCCAAGGAGGTATCGACCGTCGACCAGCTTTCCTCGGGCCGGTTCATTTTTGGCGTTGGCGGGGGTTGGAACGAGGAGGAGATGGCCAATCACGGCACTGCGTTTGCAACCCGCTTCAAGCTGATGGGTGAGCGGATCCAGGCGATGAAGCAAATCTGGACGCAGTCGACGGCGGCATTCGACGGCGAATTGGTCAAGTTCGAACCCATGATGCAGTGGCCCAAACCGGTTCAAAAACCTCACCCGCCCATCGTTGTTGGGGGCGCATTTCCCCACGCAGCAAAACGGGCGATCGCCTATGGCGACGGCTCGATTCCCATCGGCGGGCGTGCGCTGGATCCGCTCGAGGTGCTGCCGCAATTCCGACAAATGGCAAAGGATGCCGGCCGCGATCCCGCGTCGCTCTCCTTCAATATCTTCGGGGCGCCCCGAGACCTGGAGGTGCTGAAACGCTACCGTGACGCCGGCGTTGATCGGGTCGTCCTGATGATTCCGCCCAAGCCCCGAGACGAGATTTTGCTCATGCTGGATGAAAGCGCGGCCCTCGTGACGGCGCTCTAAAGAGTCTGTGAGTCCATCACTCGACGGAACCAAAACTCTGGACTGCAGCGGCCGCCGTCCCCGCAATGAACTCTCGCCGTTGCAGCCCTTTTTAACGAGCACGCCAACCCTCGCGGCTGGGCACTAAGGGACCTTCGCTTCTACCAAGCCTTCCATCGTGTTCTGCCATGGTCTTTGGGCCGACGGTTCGTGCTTCAGCGAGGTGATTCCCACCCTGCAGGCCGATGGTCACGAAGTGATCGCCGTCCAATACGGGCTCAACAACTATGCAGATGACGTGGCCACCGTGAAACGCACGCTGGGTCGGGTCAACAGCCCAGCCATACTCGCCGGTCACTCGTACGGCGGAGCCACCATCACAGGTGCCGGAACCGACGAGCGCGTCGCCGGATTGGTTTACATCGCCGCTGTCGTCCCCGATGTTCAGGAGACCGTGCAGAGCCAACTCAACAAATACCCCACCGAAATCTTCTCCCAGATCGAGATCGCAGGCGGACGTGTCTGGATTAAGCCGGAAGGCGTCAAGTACTTCGCGGGAGACCTTTCCGAGCAGGAGCAGAAGCTGGTCTGGGCGACCCACTACCCGCCCGCTGCCGACCTGCTCGAGCAGCAGAAGCTCGACGAGGTTGCCTGGAACTTGAAGCCGAGCTGGTACATCCTCGCTCAGAAGGACCAGACCGTGCATCCGGATCTTCAGCGCTTTCTGGCGAAGCGCATGAACGCGACCACGGTCGAGACAAACAGCAGCCACGTCACCATGCTATCCCAGCCTGACGTTGTCCTCGAGGTCATTCGCAAGGCCGCTGCTGCGGTTCAGGGGACTCGGTCGAAGTAAATGATACCTAGTCGCGAAGCGGACGCCGTTTGCAAAGCGGCGTCTCCTTTAAGCTTGTAAGACGGTGTGCGACGGCCGCTTTTGGCCCTCGCGTTAATTGCCGGGGTTGCACAAAGGTGGTGGGTGTCGGGATAAAGCGGAAACGACCGACGATTTATGAGTACGCGCGCTAACTGATAAGACGGGCCTTTGATGACCAATCCCAGCAATGAAGCAGCGCGCAGGACGCCCGACCTATTTTGAGAAACGTTGCGCGTTGGTCGAGCGCGCTTTCGGGGGTGGAATTGAGTTCTTCTGGGAGGGAGTGAAATTCGTGGGCCCCGCGGTGGGATTAGTAGCTGCGCCCGGTTGCTGGGTCCAGCCGCCAGGCCGTATCCCAGGGGCGGCAGGACCACTTGGTGGTCCCAAGCCTGTCGAGGTCGTACCCGTACCAGAGCTGCCTTGCGCATGGACGGCTATCGGTAAAGCCAAAACAGCGATTGCAACGACGGCTTTGAACATCTGACTCCCCGTAGCAAACGTTGTACACATCTCCCGACCGGAAGGCGGTGCGGCCCGATACTGTGCCTTTCTTCACACCGTTAGCCGGCTTCTGAAGTAATCCAGCACGAACAGCCGGATCGCTGAAGTTAAGTTGCCGTCCTGGCGACCGCCGGCGATTTCGTCGACCAACTCGGAAAGTGTCTTCCCGCGCGCCTTTGCAATCTCCTTCACGCTATTCCAGAACGGCTCTTCAAGACTGACGCTCGTCTTGCGGCTTCCGATCATGATGGAGCGCCTCTCTATTTTCCAACTCATCGGGCTCTCCGCACAACTTTTGCTTCACCGTCTCCTTACCTGAAGCATGGTAAATCTCTTCTTGCTACCATGGTTCCTATCTCCAGTCGCCGCAGCAGCGGGCGCGCGAGGAACTCGGCCTTAGGCCCGATCCGCAACGCGTGTGGCAATCGAGCTAGGATTCTTTGATTGACTACCTGCCTGGGAAGCCGACCGTATTCCGATCCCGTCAACGGGCCAGCTTCACGACGGCGATTGCAAGGTATGACAGCGGGGCGGGGATCGACGGGTGAATGGTCCGTTTATTCGCCCGGCGCGTACCAACCACCGCCGTCTGCATGCTACCGAATCCACGTTCCGACTCCGGAATGTTGTCGGGCGGGCCAATGCGTTGATTTCGGTGGCAATTTCACGCGAAAAGAGTCCAAACAACCAATCTCGCCAGTACTCTGGCAGCGCATCAAGATCAACGGTCAGAAGATCGGGCTGGATCCTCAGCTCGGCACCGAGCTGGGGCGCCTGGCGCTGCATGACGAACTGACCTCGGCGGAAGTTTCAGCTGGCTTCAGGATCGCCGGAATTTTTAACGCGTTGTATTGACGAAGCTCGACCATCAACGCCGTCGGCTCGAGAAACTGAAGCTCGAGCGGGCAGGGAAGGCCGCGCGATAAGCAGTTCGCCGAGCGCGATGCGTCACGCTACTGGCTGACGACCGAGGGGAAGGGGATTGTTATGCGCCGCCTTGCCATCACGGACATGGCGGCGAAGGTCACCGTCGACAGATGGATCCAAGAAGCCGGGCCGGAGGTGGCTAAGCTGGCCGAATATGTTGCCGCCGCAGATAAGCAAAGCGTGCAAGGTGTGCCGTTTCATAACGGCGTGGTGCAGATGCTCGCGCTGGCAAAGAAGGAAGAAACCGCCGGACTATCGCTACCGTTTGGGCCCATGGTCGTCGGCTCGACGAGGTAGCGTACTCATGGCTCGAGTTAATTGGCCCGGCTTGATCGAGGTCCGCTATGCCCCCGACGGGACCAAATTTGGCCGCAGCGAAACGACGCTAAGTGCCAAAGGCGGGAGTTGTCCCTAACCTGGATGACTCCGCTCTAGAGCAATCGCCGATCATGTTGCAGCGTATCCCGCGGCGGTGAAGTAGTTTTTGCATTCGGTTTGGGTGAAGCAGTCGATGATACGGCCGATGGCGCTCCAGAGGCCCTCGACCGATCGTTCGGCAGCTTTGCGCAGGAGAGCCTTGAGCTTGGCGAAGGCGTTCTCGATGGGATTGAAGTCCGGACTGTAGGGCGGCAGATAGCGCAGGCTTGCGCCGGCGGCCTCGATCATTTGACGCACCCGTGGCCCCTTGTGGCTAGACAGATTGTCCATGATCACGATGTCGCCTGGGCGGAGCTCGGGGACGAGGACCTTCTCGAGATAGGTCTCGAAGGCGTCCCGGTTGATCGGGCCATCGAGCACCCAAGGGGCGATGATGCCGCGCGTGGTGAGCCCGGCGACAAAGGTCGTGGTCTTCCAATGGCCGTGAGGAACGGCAGCCCTCAGACGCTCACCTCGCGGACAGCGGCCATAACGACGGGCCATGTTGGTAGAGGCCCAGGTCTCATCGATGAAGACGAGGCGGTCGGGATCAAGAGCGAGCTGGTTGTCGACCCAATCCTGCCGCCGCTTCACGACGTCCGGACGTTCCTGTTCGCTGGCGTGCGCCGTCTTTTTTTACGCGTGATCCCGTGCCGATCGAGGAAACGACGGACGGTGCCCTCGCCGAACAGCAATCCCTTCTCGGCCAGGCGCCGGCGCAATTCCTCGATCGCGAGGTCCGGTGTTGCCTTCAGCACGGCCAGAATTGTCTCCTTGTGCGCCTCGATACGGCCTGACCTTCGGTCTCCACCCAGCGCCTTCGGTCGAGCGTCGCCTTGCTGCCGTTCCAGATTGCGCCAGCGGCTCACACTTGCTGCGCTAACACCAAACCGTTCCGCCGCCTCCCGGTGCGACGCGCCCGCCATCACCGCGGCCAAAGTCCGAACGCGTAGATCCAGCGAAAGTGCCTTCGACATGCCCGCCTGCCTCCGCCCCGGCAGGCAGTTTGAATCAGATCCGCGCTGATTTGGGAATCCCTTTCAATTCACTCAGGTAGACGAACGCTCTAGTGGCTCGAAACGACCGGCCGAAAGTGCATAGCGTGGCTTCGCCTATCTTGCGATACGAGACAGGGCGTCAACGGCTTCATGGAAGCTTGGCATAGGAGCGACAGGATGCGGAAACTACTCATGCTCGGATCGGCGTTTGTGGTGGTAACTTGTTCGTACGCTCGAGCGCAAACTGACCTCACGGCATACGCCGATCCCGAGGGGTACATTGATGTGCAAGCACTGACTTGCGCCGCGCTTGCGGGAACGTGGCAAGGGGACGCGGATAGGCTCACCACTTGGTACAGTGGCTGGTATAACGGTCTCGCAAAGAAGCATTTCTTCAATATAGCCCGATCGAAAGAGCTTGAGCATGAAGTGATCGTATATTGCAAAGCAAATCCACAAATTCGAATCATCGAAGCGATTGACGTGATTCTCAAGCAAGAGAGATTTGCGAGGGGGTTCAAATAAAAGCGCGGCCGCGGTCAAAGCCGAGTCCACAAATGCCTCGAACTAAACTTCGCGACGCCCAGAGATAACTTGCGCACTTCTTGTCGCGCTTCGCGGAAGCTGCGCCGCACGCGATCGAAAGTGATTGCCCTGTTACAACAATATCGTTTTCTTTTCGTATTCGCCGATTCCGCATAGACCAACCCCAATTATCAACGTTCCCTTCCCTGAAGGCCGTGGGCGCGTAGTTCATTTGGGGATATCACATGAAATATTGTCTGAAGTACCTCGCAGCCGCCGCGATGCTGCTCAATCCGCTCGTCGCGCATTCGGCTGACCTCGCTGTCAAGGCCCCGCCCGCTCCTGTGCCGGCTGCGGTCTACAATTGGACGGGGCTTTACGTCGGTGCGAACGGCGGCTGGGGCTGGGGGCGGCAAGATCCCCTTAATCTGATCGATCGTTTTGACCGCGCGAGCTTTGATATCAACGGAGGAATGGTCGGCGGCACGTTCGGCGCGCAAATCCAGCAGGGATACGTGGTGCTTGGTTTCGAAACTGACCTTGATTGGGCGGACATCACTGGTAGCCGCGTCACGGTACCTACCATTCTTGGTGTTCCTCAGCCATTCACGTTGAACGTGAACACCAAGATCGAAGCCCTCGGAACGGCGCGGGTACGGGCCGGTGTCGCCATGAACAACTGGCTGATCTACGCAACCGGAGGCGCGGCATTCGTTAAGGAGACAGCCAGCGCGACCACGGTCGCCGGCATCCCATGTGGGACATTGGGCGTGCTCCCAAGCTGCGCAAATTCGCATTGGCGGCCGGGGCTCGCGGTGGGTGGCGGCGTCGAGTGGGGATTTGCGTCCAACTGGACCGCAAAAGTCGAATATCTTTACGTCGCGACCATGGGAACGGGCGTCAGCACCGATCACGTGGATGTTGTTCGCGGCGGTATTAATTACAAGTTCGGAGGACTGTGACGTCTTCGGTGGAGGCGTTTCCACTTGCCGACACGATCTCGGTGAACGCGCAGGAAACCGAATCCCCGGACGCTAAGCTTGCCGGGTATTCCGCTCTTTTAAGCTCAACTCGCTCGCCGGACAAGGAGTCTAGCTGAAAAAGGTCGCCATTGGGTCATCTGCGTCGTTCTGACCGTGCGCCGATGACTTCCGGTCTTCACTCGCAAGCAGACCTTTTCAGAGGCGGTCTGTATGTCTCAAAAGTGCCCATCAACGGACATTCGAAGCAAGCCAAGTCACGTTAATTAGCACATCATTCCGAAACTGGCGGAGTTCGCGTGCTAATCGTTTTTTCAGGGCTTCCCGGCACAGAGAAAACGCCGCGTCTCGCGAAGCGCCGAATTCGCCCATGCTCAGGGGACGTACCGCAATTGAAGGGCTGACAAACCAAGTGTGACATCCAGCGCAACCGACCCTTCTATCGAAACGGGCTGCAAAGCAACACTCCGCTGTGACCCGCCTATCAGTATGTTGGCTCCGACGCCCGCTCCGAAGGCAACGTCCCCGCTTGCACCGACATATTCACCGGCCAGCGCTCCGGCGGAAATGCCGGAGGTCGGGGCCAGGACGGCCCATGCCAGACCGCCCGCTCCGACCACTCCGACATCAATGCCAACTGTGTTGAGTGCGCCATCGTAAATCTGCGCGAGGCCTGGAAGGGATGGTATAAATCGGCACTCCATCGACTGATGGCCGAAGATGATGAAGCCAATGCTGGGGTTCATTTTGCAGCGAAGCATGCCGGACTGAGTCCAATTTTGTCCCGGCACCTGGCCCCTGGCGCCGAACGGAGCCAAGCTCGCGATAGCGAAGCCGATGATTAAGGGTATTACCCGCATCGACGCGGCGTTACGTGACATGTTCGACTCCTTCCGGCCAAGCTGCTGGGCCCTTGCTACGAAGGAATTCGGTTGATGACTATGCAGAAACGGCGGGTCAATCAAAGGAACGTCCGTTGCGGTCGTGGCCGTGTAAAAACACCTTCCCATGGAAAGGCGGTGAACCAGGTCCGGTTCGGTCTCAGGCCGCGATCGCAGCCATCGGCGGCTTGATCCAACGATGTTCATGACCCGTGTCAGAGACCGAGAGAGCCATGTCGGCAGCTACTTTTGGAAGCGTTTTGGTGAGGAAGTGTGTCGCTCCCAGGCGAGCCTTCATCGTGCCGAACGGATGCTCGACGGTCTCGCGACGTTGGCGCATGGCAGTGGGTTTGCATCAAGGGCGCTGCTGCACAGCATCGAGCAGATACTCATGCTCCCACCGCCTAATCCGTCGCTCTGGCCCGGTCGTGCATTGCGATTTGAGCGCACAATTTTGACAGGCTGTGGTCCAGTAACGCCGCAACATCTTGCCGTTTTCTTCGTTCGTTAGCGATACGGCAATCGCCCCCAGCGTCCTCCTCTGGCAAATACGCAAAGTCCTGCTTACCGAAACGCCCCTCCGATTTGGTGCCCGATGGCTTCGTGCCGAGATCACCAGGATCGTCGCGATGAGTTACGCGTAGCGAACGCTTGGTAAATTTGTACGCTTCACTAGCAGGGCGGTTCGTGTTGCTACGGGTAGCCGCAATTTCTGACTCCGAGATGGCCGTGCGTTGTTAGAAATCATTTCGAAACATTAATTCTCCCGCCAGCATTGTGTAATGCGATCGCCTGCATCTACGCGACATAAGGGCGAGAACCGCGCGCGCTCAATCCTCATCTCGGAGCTTTTTATGACGGACCGCAATAATCCTGTTTCCTCCTATCATCGCGAGCGGGCGCGCTCCCTGCTCTCGGCGCGAAAAGTGGCAGTGATGGCGTCGGTGGTAACCGGGTTGGCGATGTGCGGCTTCAGCTCTCCGTCGCATCGTCTCGATATTTTCGGCAGCGCAGCTTACGCCCAAACGAGCAATGCTGTGTCCAGTGCCGCACAGCCCATCAGCTTTGCGGACATGGTAGAGCGGGTGAAGCCGTCCGTTATCTCAGTCAAAGTCACAATGAAGGGCAAGGCCACTGAAGCGAACACGGACGATGAGGAAGAGACGGGCTCGCCCATGGAACGTTTCTTTCGTCGGTTCGGTGGCCCGAATGGCGGACCTCAAAATCCCTGGCGTAACGGTCGGCGTGGCGAAATGATGGGCCAAGGGTCTGGGTTCTTCATTTCATCGGACGGGTTTGCCGTAACTAACAATCATGTCGTCGAAGGAGCCGACAAAGTTGAAGTAACCACTGATGCTGGAAAGACTTACATCGCGAAAGTGATCGGAACGGATTCGCGGACCGACATTGCCTTGATAAAAGTTGAGGGGGGAGCAGATTTCCCATTTGCGAAGCTGTCGGAAGGCAAAGCGCGCATCGGCGATTGGGTGCTTGCGGTAGGCAACCCGTTTGGTCTGGGTGGCACCGTAACGGCCGGCATCGTTTCAGCCAACGGTCGCGACATTGGAAGTGGTCCATACGATGATTTCATTCAGATCGACGCGCCCGTTAACAAGGGTAATTCGGGTGGCCCGGCGTTCAATATGCAGGGCGAGGTCGTCGGCGTGAACACTGCGATCTATTCGCCGTCTGGTGGTAGCGTCGGCATCGCATTTTCGATCCCGGCGTCAACGGTAAGGAGCGTGATCGCCCAGCTCAAGGACAGGGGAAGCGTCAGCCGCGGTTGGATCGGTGTTCAGATTCAGCCTGTAACCCAGGATATCGCCGACAGCATGGGTTTGAAGAAGGCGGAGGGCGCGTTGGTAGCTGATCCTCAGAAGGACGGACCTGCGGCAAAGGCCGGTGTCGAAGCAGGCGACGTCATTACCGCGGTAAATGGCCAGTCGGTCAAGTCCGCCCGAGAACTGGCTCGGGTCATCGGCGGCATCGCGCCTGGCAGCACAGCCAAACTTGACGTCCTGCATAAGGGGAGGAGCAAAGTCGTCAGTTTGACCCTTGGTCAATTGCCAAGTGCTCAGGAAGCCAAAGCTGACATGGAAGCCGATGGCAAAGGGTCAACCCATGGCACGGATGTTCCGCGGTTGGGCCTAACGGTTGCCCCGGTGAGCAAGGTAGATGGCGCAGGTAAGGAAGGCGTCGTTATCACGAAGGTAGAACCGAAGAGCGCAGCTGCGGATCGCGGGCTTAAGAAGGGCGACGTGATTTTAGAGGTTGCCGGAAAAAGCGTTTCGAACCCCGGTGACGTTGGCGAGGCGCTCGAAGCCGCGCGCACCGACAAGAAGAGCAGCGTGTTGATGCGACTTCGCTCTGGCGACGCGTCCCATTACGTCGCTGTGCCGCTCGGAAACGGCTAAATCAAATCGAAGTTTGACAGCGGCTATCATGGCCGCTGTCGGACCTCTTACCGATCGGTCACAACGCAGCGGCGTGCGGTTCGACGGTATTTCTAATTTCGCTGAGGCGACCCAGTGATAGCTAAAAGTGGCGACATTGATCAATCAGTCGGTTCACGTTCAGGACCGGCGTGGGTCGATGCCTGGCATCTTTGGACTGTTATCATCCCGAGGCGCTCGATCTCTGGTCGGCTCGTTTGGGGAACGGTGTGGCGACGCCGCAGCGGACGACGTTGGGCCTACAAAAAATTCGTCGAGTATTCGGATGACGGTGATCCGAAAGCTGTTTCCTAGATCGAAGGCACAGCGTCCATGCCGACCTCTCTTCGACATCATCTCCCGCGCGACTATCGCTTTGCACGAGGAAAGCCTCCGGGCGAGCGGAGCGCCTCCGAACCGGTAGTTCCGTCCCGTTCTTACTTGCTGCACCCGAAGTCGTCCGCGCAGATTTCTCCTAACAAGAGAACGCTGTCACCGTTGGACACCTCGGGCATCAAGCGGCGTGATTCGCCAACAAACACCTAGAGTTCCGATATCATCATACGAACACAAAAGGACCGCCCGACGGACAAGCGGGAACCCCGTAATTCGGCGCAACCATTGACTGGGAGCACCATTAAACAAACAAAGGAATTTTGAATGTCGAATGCAAACCAGACCGGAAATCGGAATTTCGGGCAGATTGGCGAAGAACAGATTGATGCAGCGGATGCGTCGACCAATGCCTTCCCCGGCGGCTTTCAAGCGATCGCCACTGCTTACGGCGACTACGCGAAGAAATCGTTTGAAGACACCAAGTCGTTTGTCGAGAAGCTCTCAGGTGTGAGATCGTTTGACAAGGCAATGGAAGTTCAAACCGACTTCGCCAAGTCGGCTTTCGAGACATTCGTGACAGAGTCGCAGAAGATCGGCGCGCTGTATGGCGATCTTGCCCAGCAAGCCTACAAACCATTCGGCGGCTTTCTTACAAAGATGACTCCGACAGCCTGATGAGATGCTGCCCCGTAAATGTTAGAGCAAAATTGCCCTGAGCATTTGCGGGGCTTTTGCTGTAACCCAGCGCTCGTACCTGCGTCTTTCTCGAGGAGACATCATATCCAGCATAAAGGCTTTACCCTCTAATGTGAGAGATGGATCCTTCGCGCCGTTGAGGTGCCCTTACGTCCCTTAAACACCGCGTCTGTCTATTTCCTTCTGGATGGCGATAGCAGTTCTTTCCGCCTCTTGTCCCAGGTGAGTCCAGCGCTGCTGTGAATACCGAATCAGCCTCAATTGTCGTGTACGAAGATAAGCTAGTGGTTAAAATCTGACGATAGAGTCCGTTGCGGGATTCCCGAGATGGGCCGCCTGTGCAAGTCTGGCGGATGCGCTGAAAGTGGGCCGGCAAGAGTTAAGACGGGCGCTACTGCAGCTTTTTGGACCAAGGAGGCGAACCCACGCGCTCGAGCGTATTATCATCGTCTCTGCAAAGCTTGCGAAGCGAACGAGCTATTTGCCTCAGTTGATTGCGCTGACCGCCGACGGGATAAGTGCGAGCGCAAAGCAAAGCCTGCCGTCTCTCTTCAGAGAGGTCCCTGAGATGAAAACGCGAATTAAACCTTGGGATCGGTTCGAATGGAGACACAATGCTGCTCCCTGATTGGGCGGGAGCGTTACCGACTCTCAGTCGCCGATGAATGCCGAATTACGGGGCGGCGATGCGGAGACTAGAACTCCCCCGCATTGAAAAGTCGAGACAATTAAACTTTGCGCCACGAATGGTGCCCCGTTGCCGAGCCGTCGGCCGTTGGGACTACGGCCGATGACTTCCGGTCTTCCCTTACGAGCAGACGTTTTCAGGGGCGGCTGCAGGTCTCAAAGGTGCCACGTCCGGACTCATGCACCGAAGCAACCGCGTCGGCACGGCCGGGCACCCTGCTTGCGCTCGTTTCGACCCAATGTTGGACAAATGCAGCCACCAATTTCGAGGCCGCCTTACATGAATGACGACGATCACCGAACCACCGCGGGTAACAAGCACGCCGAGCAGCCATTCGTCAGATCTGTTCTAACAAGACATCAAGATCCAAAGTGGAGCGGCGTCCAAGATCCGATGCATGGCTTTCCAAAAAGACTTGTGCCGACCTTCGCCCCTCATCGCGCAGCAAGGAGAAGAATTCCCATTCCGCGTTGAGCTTGGAGGAAGCGCCGAGCTCGGTCAGTATCTCGCTCGCAATGCGGTGGATGCGCATGCCGGCCCATTGCGCGCCCTCGCTGTTGCCCGGATCGGCGACTTGCCGAAGCAAGGCGATCATGCGCAGCTCCTTCAGCAGAACCGCGTTAAAGGACACTTCATTCAGTCGGTTGAGAATCTCTGAGGCGGAGCGCGGCGAACTCTCGCGTTCAACCGGATTGATCTGAACGAGAATGGTATCCTGTGACTTGCACTCTCGAATGAGAGGCGTGATCGTGGGATTGCCAGAATAGCCTCCGTCCCAGTAGGGCTCGCCGTCAATCTCTACAGCCTGAAACATGGTGGGCAGACAGGCGGAGGCGAGCAGAACGTCCGGCGTAACAGCGTTGTTCTTGAACACGTGACCGCGGCCGGTCCGGACATTGGTTGCCGTGATGAAGAGTTTCGTCGGTGCTCGTGCCAGCCGCTCGAAATTGATTGTTTCGGCCAGAATTGCACGCAATGGATTTTTGCCCATCGGGTTCAAGTCATAGGGCGAAACCAGGCGAGACATGAGATCCATGGCGACATAGATAGGCGAAGAGTCCAGCGTCCAGCGGCCGAGAATCACATCGAGGGGGCCGCGCCGCAAAGGACTGAAGCGAGCCGCCTCGGAGACGCGGCGCCAGAAATTCTCCAGAGCTGTCCGGGCACCCGCGGCCCCGCCTTTGGCATGACCATCGACAAGCACCGCGGCATTCATCGCCCCCGCCGACGTGCCGGAAATGCCATCGATTCCAAGCCACGGCTCCTCGAGCAGACGATCGAGCACGCCCCAAGTAAATGCCCCATGCGAGCCACCGCCCTGCAACGCAAGGTCGACAAGGATGGGATCGTGAGTGATGGCTGCTTTAACAGCGTCGTTGGCCATTAGACCTCTCTTCGCAAGAATAGCACTCGTGCCGGAAACCGACCAACGGTTAAATATGATTGATGGAACCGCGATTGCGAACAGCCCCCACAAGTCTGGGTTGTTTCTATTCTAAGCCCATTTTCAGTTTGAAACTGAGCAATATTGCTCTTGAGAGCGCTGCGGCTCTTCGCCTACCGAAGGGAACTAGCGGAGACCTCTAGTGTCGATTGATTGACGGCTGGAGCCCACACTAGCGCCGCGACGAATGGACATCATTTTCATTCAGCTACTCTCCGGCCAGGCGTTGCAGACTTCTTGTTGCTGGCAGACCCCTTCCAGCTGCCTTTCGTCAAGCATAGCGGTTCTGCCAGACGGTTCCACGACGTTCCGCGCTGCGGCGTGTCGCCAAGCGAAAAAACCAAAGGGGCTGACCCAAACTAATATTTCAGATCGACCGCTCCAGCCGAGAAATTATGGTGCGATCGGTCGGCGGGTCTGTAAAAGTCTCAGGATTGCAAGGCTGGCGGCGGCCGCGGCGAGGTGCTTGAGCGTATGCCCGCTCACAATTGAGCCGAGCGAAAAGATTTTCTCGTCAAGGAATTCCAGTAATTTGGCGAGCGCATACAGCGCCGCAGCGATCACCCAATAGCTTGTGCCGGTATATTTCGGTGGAAACAGCCGCAGGATCAGGACCAAGACGAGAAAAGGAAAGAACTGCGCCCAAGCATAAAGCCGCAAATCGTCGGTCCAACGCCATAGCAAAAGGCTGAAAATGCCGATGGCCAGCAGCGGCCGCAACAGCATCGCGCCCGCTTTCGCATCGACGCGCTCCTCGACGACGGCGGAAAGGATGGCGGCGAAACAGATGGTCATGGGCAACCGATCCCAAAACAGGGTGCTGTCGTTCGGATCTAGATGATAGTAGGACGAGCCAAAGCCGGTCAGAAATATTCCGGCAAAAAGCACGGTAGTCGTCACGTCGCGATGAAATCGCAGCAAACCGACTGCGCCTACAGCGACGAATGGCAGATTTGAAACAACATTCCAGAAGTTTGGGATGCCGAACAATTCGCGCTGGTCGGCGAACTGATGGTAGGCCTGATCCTGCAAAAGCGGCGGAAGCGGCAGCAATGCCACGAGCGAGGCAATCATCAACCCGTACAGAACCGGGACGGGACGGGCTCGGACGAAGCTTCCGATGGTCATTTAATAATTTGCCTTCTTAGATCGCGCCTTCGAAACGAACGGACCGCACGAGATCTTCGCGGATCCGCCATACCGATCGATGCCAAGGACTCAAAGTTATCCCGGATGGACATGAACGAGCCCTGATCTACCCGAGCGCTCTTAACAAGAGAAGTCTGGTCGGTATACCCTTCCCGCCGTTCTGTCCGTCGTGACATGGCACACGTCTTGGCTCCCTTGCGACCGGCGACGCCAGCCTGCGTTCGCTTGGTTCAAATAGCCGGAGAAGCAATGAGTTCGTTCCGCAGATTCCTCTCCAGACCTTTCGGCTGGCTGATCGCGGTCGCCGGCTTTTTGTGCCTGGCCGTGCCTCTCGCCTGGGCCACCATGGTCATCTACTATTCGAATTTGCCGTGGGCCGTCGTGCGCATTGGGTTGGCGGCCGCATTCGCGGCGTTCGCAATCTGGGCGCTCTGGTTCTCCCGCCAACGTAGCATGTCCGTGTTGGCCGTCGTGCTGTTTTTCGGTGTCGTGGTCTGGTGGATCTCCATCCGTCCCTCGCACGATCGCAACTGGCGACCGGAAGTCGCCGTCATGCCGCGCGCCACGATCGATGGCGATCACGTGCACCTGACCGGCGTCCGCAACTTCCAGTACCGCTCCCGGAATGACTTCACGGTGGGCTACCAGGAGCGCGACGTGCTGCTGTCGCACCTGGTCGCGCTCGATTTCTACGTGTCCTACTTTACCGAGGGGCCGGTCGGACATACTTTCCTGAGCTTCATCTTCGACAACGCGCCGCCGCTGAGTATTTCCATCGAGACCCGGCCCGAGGTCGGCGAGGGCTTCGCGCCCGTCGCCTCCCTCTTCAAGCAGTTTGAACTAATCTACGTGGTAGGCGACGAGCGCGACATCGTGGGCGTTCGCACTAATCACCGAGGCGAGCCAGTGTATCTCTATCGCCTCAATACCTCGGCTGATGATGCGCGTCGGCTGCTCCTGGTCTATCTGGCGCGGATCAACGAACTCGCCGATCACCCCGAATTCTATCATTTGCTGACCAACAGCTGCACCATCAACATCGTGCGTTACGCGAACGCCGCCGGCCGGGGCGGCGGGTTCAAGCTGCGCCATCTGCTCAACGGTCTGGTCGATGGCTACCTCTATGAACTCGGGCCGTATCGACACCACCTTGCCGTTTGAGGAACTTCGGCGACGCTCCCTGATCAATGAGGCGGCGCGGGCGGCCGATGGGGCCCCCGATTTCTCGCAGAGAATACG